>NZ_QJRJ01000017.1 GCF_003254625.1 Flavobacterium ginsenosidimutans | reverse complement strand
CTGGGATGAACAGGAATCCGTTACGGTTAAAGTATAGGTTCCGGCAGGCAGGTTTGAAACAGAAGCTGCTGTTCCCACTTCTGCGTTAGCGCTGTTTTTCCAAGAATAGTCAACAGTTCCCACAGAGTTTGTTACAGTTCCCGCAGTCACGATTCCGGTGCTTGCTCCGTAGCATGAAGCGTCTGTTTTAGATGAAGCCCCCAAAGCCAAAGCTGCAGAAGGCTGCCCAACAGTCACAGAATTTGTCTGAGAAGAGCATGAATCAGTTACAGTTAAAGTATATGTTCCGGCAGG
>NZ_QJRJ01000008.1 GCF_003254625.1 Flavobacterium ginsenosidimutans | reverse complement strand
ATCAACCGGAAGCGCAACAGTGATCCCATCCGGAGCTCCAGGGCCATTTACCTATGTCTGGTCCCCTTCGGGAGGAAACAGCGATACGGCAGTGAATCTTAGCGCAGGAAACTATTCGGTAACGGTCACTTCTTCAAATGGATGTTCCATTGCCAAGACTTTTACAATTACTGAACCCTCAGCAATCAGCGCAGTTCCGGCGCAGACAGATGT
>NZ_QJRJ01000077.1 GCF_003254625.1 Flavobacterium ginsenosidimutans | reverse complement strand
CAGCGGGAGCAGTTTGTTTTAATAGCTCTGCACAAACAACAAATCTGACTTATAGTGCTACGACAAATTCACCAACTACTTATAGCATTACTTGGAATGCGAGTCCAACGAACACTTTTGCAGCGGTTACTAATGCAACATTAACAGCAAGTCCAATTAGTATTGCAGTTCCAGCAGGCACAGCAGCAGGAGTTTATACAGGAAACCTGACTGTACGAAATGCAAATGGATGTGTCTCTACAGTCAATAATTTTACAGTTACAGTCAATCCGCCACCGACTATTACGTTGGGTACGGCTGGCGCAGTTTGTTTAAGCACTTCGGCACAAACTACAAATCTGACTTACAGTGCGACAACCAATTCGCCGACAACATACAGTATTGTTTGGAATGCAAGTCCGACAAATAGTTTTGCAGCCGTTACAGATGCGACATTAACAGCAAGTCCGATCAGTATCGCAGTTCCGGCAGGAACAGCCGCAGGAACTTATACAGGAACATTAACAGTAAAAAATGCAAGCGGATGTGTATCTGCAGCAAATAATTTTACAGTTATAGTCAATCCGTTACCGACAATTACGCTTGGAACAGCAGGAGCAGTTTGTCAAAGTGCTTCTGCACAAACTACAAATCTGACTTATAGTGCGACAACAAATTCGCCGACAACATACAGCATTACATGGAATGCGAGTCCGACAAATAGTTTTGTAGCAGTTACAGACGCAGCATTAACAGTAAGTCCAATCAGTATTTCTGTACCTGCTAATACAGCTGTGGGGACTTATACGGGAACATTAACCGTAAAAAATGCCAATGGATGTGTATCTGCTGGAAATAGTTTTACAGTTACAGTCAATCCGCTACCGACAATTACGCTTGGAACGGCTGGAGCAGTTTGTCAAAATGCTTCTGCACAAACAACAAATCTTAGTTATAGCGCTACCACAAATTCTCCAACTACTTATAGCATTACTTGGAATGCAAGTCCTACTAATAGTTTTGCAGCCGTTACCAATGCAGTTTTATCAGCAAGTCCAATAAGTATTGCAGTTCCAGCAGGAACAACGGCAGGCACATATACAGGAAATTTAACGGTTCGAAATGCTAATGGATGTGTTTCAGCAGTCAATACATTTACAATTGTAGTTAATCCTCTTCCGACTATTACAACGTCGGGCGCTTTGACCGTATCTTGTCAAAGTACATCGGCACAAACTACCTCTTTAGTATATTCAGCGACAACTGGATCACCAAACAGTTACTCAATTGATTGGGCAACTATAGCCGACCAAGGAGCAACAACTTTTGCATTTACTTCTGGGGCAGGCAGTATAAATAATATAAATATACCTGCAAATACACCTGCCGGAACTTATAGTGGTGTAATGACAATTTCGACAGTAAATGGATGTTTGGCAACACAAGCGGTTTCTTTAACAATCAATGCTGTTCCAACTATAACAACATCAGGAACGTTTACTCCAGTCTGTCAAAGTTCATCAGCTCAAACAACTTCTTTAGCTTATACTGCAACAACTAATTCGCCAATAAGTTATTCGATTGATTGGATTGCTTTAACAGATCAAGGAACTACACCTTTCGTTTTTAGCTCAGGATCAGGAAACATTGTAAATGTAAATGTTCCGGCAAATACGCCAGCTGGAACTTATAATGGCGTTATGACAATTGTAACCGCAAATGGATGTCCAGCAAATCAAGCAGTTTCTTTAACTGTAAATGCTGTTTCTGCTGCGCCAACGGCTTCAGCAACACAACAGCCAAGTTGCCAGAATAATTTTGGTATAATAACCGTGACATCACCAGCATCTGGAACAGGTTATTCTTATAGTATTGATGGAGTAGATTTTAGTAATACTTCGGGAATATTTACAGGTTTAGCGGCGGGTTCTTATACGGTAAAAGTGAAAAATAATGCATCAGGTTGCGAATCGCCGTCCACTCCAATTGTTATTAATCCATTAATTAGTAAAGTTTGGAATGGAAATGTAGATGCCAGTTGGGGAAATGCCGCAAACTGGACTCCAGCTGGAGTTCCTCTTGCTTCAGACTGTGTTGAAATTCCAGATGTAGCAACCAATCCAATTATTTCTGGAACAGATGGAACTTTTTTTGCTAATAGAATAACTATTGAGAATAATGGTTATTTAGTAGTAGAAAGCACCAACACACTTACAGTAACAAATGAAGTAAATGTAGTAGGAAACGGAGTTTTTATTTTTGAAAACAATTCTAGTTTAGTTCAAATTTCAGATGCAGTAAATACTGGAAATATTACCTATAGAAGAAATACAAAACCAGTTAGACGTTATGATCTTACCTATTGGTCTTCTCCGATAACTCGTGTGCCAGCGTTTACTTTACATGATTTGTCACCAAATACACTTTATGACAAATTTTATAAATATGATCCAGTAGCAAGATGGATAATAAATTATAATGGAACTCAAGAGATGGTTAAAGGAAATGGATACAATGTTAGAGCTCCTCAAATTTATGATATAAATTCAACTCAAATCTATACAGCTGAATTTGTTGGAGTCCCTAATAATGGAACTATTTCTGGGCCAGCTGCTGTAGCAGAAAAATCTAATTTATTTGGAAATCCATATCCATCAGCAATTTATGCTGATCAGTTTATACATGATAACGCAGCTAATATCTATGGGACTTTATATTTTTGGACACATAACACACCTCCTAGTGCAAGTCCAGGATCTAACGTTTATTCTTATAGCAATGATGATTTTGCGATTTATAATCTTTCAGGAGAAACAACAGTTGGCGGATTAACAGGTGTAGGCGCAACCACTCCTGGAAATCAAGAAGCACCTTCGGGTTACATAGCGGCTGGACAAGGATTTTTTGCAAAAGCAAGAACCAATCAAAGCGTTGTTTTTACAAACTCAATGCGTGTCCCGGGTCGTAATACTCAATTTTATAAATCTTCGGCTGTAACGGCAATCGAAAGACATCGTGTGTGGTTAAATATGACCAATACACAAGGCGCTTTTAAACAATTGCTAATAGGTTATGCCGCTGGAGCAACAAATTCTTGGGATAATAATTTCGATGCATTATCTATGGATGCAAATCCTTACCTAGATTTTTACAGTATTAATGAAGGTAAAAAACTTGTAATTCAAGGTCGTGCACTTCCTTTTGTTGTAACAGACACTGTAACTTTAGGATATAGATCGGCGATTCAAGGAGATTTCACAATTGCAATACACAATAGCGACGGTAATTTGAGTACCCAAGACATCTATCTTGAAGATAAGACAGCAAATATTATACATAATCTTAGATCTGGTGGCTACACATTTTCGACAACTACAGGAGTTTTTCCTGATCGTTTTATGTTGCGATATATTAACCCTGAAATTGTTTTAGGGAATGATGATTTTGAAGGTTCTGATAACAGAATTATAGTTTCTGTAAGAGATAAAAATATAAAATTACAGTCTACTTTAGATCAAGAAAATCTCCAAGAAACTGCTATTTATGATGCTGGAGGAAAATTGTTATATCAAAAGAAAGGCATTAATAATAGGGAATGGACAATTACAAATTTCCAATCGGGACCTCAGGTCTTGCTCTTAAAAATAACTACGGAAGATGGGAAGACCGTCTCGAAAAAGATAATTTTCCAATAAGAAAAAAAGCGGTTGAGAATTTTAAAACTCAACCGCTTTTATTTTAATTAAAATGTGCGCTGCAAATTTTCGTGTGTATTTGTAATCGCTTTTTCATTTTTATAGTCAATCCATTTTTGACCTTGAATTTTTCGCATCATAATATCAAAGTGACGCATAATGAAAACATTATACGCGGCTTTTGATAAGTTGACTATGTTTTTTGGAAATGAACGCAGACTCATTGAAAATCCTGGCGTTAAATATTTCATATAATGCCAATAACCTTCAGGCATATAAAGCATTTCTCCATGTTTCAGATTAGTAATGTAACCTTCTATATTTTTAAGTGCGGGGAATTTTTCGTAATCTGGATTGTCAAAATCGATGTCTTCTCGCGAAATCAAAGCGTGAGGTACTTTATACATAAATTTTGACTGACTAGGAGCGAAAATCATACATTGTTTTTCTCCATGAAAATGGAAATGAAGAATGTTTGAATAGTCAATATCATAATGCATAAAAACCTTCGAATTTTCTCCGCCAAAAAACAACATTGGCATTTGCTTCACTAGTTTTAAGCCAATATCTGGCCATAAAAAGTCGTCTTTTAATGATGGAACTTCTTTCATTAAATTATAAAGAAAAATACGGTAATTAGTTGGCTTTTCTTCCAGCAATTCTATATAATCGCTCATTTTCATTGAGGTATGAGCCTCATTAAATCCGTCTTCGTGATTTACAGGTCTGTCGTCATACAATGGAACGACCAAATCTCCTGCGATTTCTTTCATATAAGATAATTTCCATTTGCTGTAAGCTGGCCAGTCTTCTGTCAATTCTTCGATAACAACAGGAATTTGTTTTTTTACATATTGGGAAACAAAATCAGCTTTTGAGATTTTTTTCACCCTTTCAATTTGATTTAACTTCATTTTACTAAAAAAAAATTGCTTATAACTCTGTATGTTATAAGCAATTTAAAAATATTTAATGAGATTAATGAACTCTTTTAGCTAAAATTTTGATGTAATCGAATTTAAAAAGAGTTAATCTGAGAATTTCAAAATATCAATCTGCAGCCAATTTATTATTCCAATAAAGCATCATCATCAAAGTAACAATTACTGATGAAGCGATTCCTTCAAACAATAAACAAATACAGTAAGTTGGTACTGATGGATTTCCTCCAAACAAAAATGTTTCAGATAAAGTTTTTACATAGGCATCTCCGCCTCGAGCATAACTATAAACCAAAAGGCCAAATACACTCATACATGCACCAACTACAGAAGTAGTCATGGCAGAAACAGCATTAGATACAAAATTGGTTTCTCCTTCATGAATGTTCATCTGCATTGTCCTGTTAACACCATAGAATATAAAGAAAACGTTGAGTACTCTTAAATAAAACAAATCTGCTAAACCTAATACATTCATCAATAAAAAATAAATGCCAATTCCGAGAAAAATCAAAAACCCGTTGGTAATTTCTTTAGGTAGTTTCATAGTGGTTATTTTTTAAGAAGTTAATAGTAAATATTTGAAAAACAGTGTTCTATCAAATTTACTAAAAAAATAACTACGATGATTTAAAAACAGTAAAAACTATGCGGTCAGATTTTTTAAAGAAGAATTTATAAAAGCCAAAGATTCAGTTTGATCTTGGTTAAGCTGAGCTTTTAAAGCATCTAACGAACCAAATTTTTGTTCTTCACGAATATAATGCAGAAGCGAAACCTCAATACTTTGATCGTAAATATCTTTGTCAAAATTAAAAAGATGAACTTCAATCGTTTGCTTCTCACCGCTAACAGTCGGATTAAAACCAATATTCATCATGCCATAAACCGTTTCTTGATTTACAATTGCTTTTACAACATAAACACCAATTTTAGGTATCAATTTATAATCTTCTTCAATGTGAATATTAGCAGTAGGAAAACCAATTGTTCTTCCAAGTTGTTTTCCTTTAACAACCGTACCGTTCAAGAAATAAGTGTATCCTAAATATTCGTTTGCCAAAGCCATGTTGCCCTCGTTCAAAGCTTTTCTGATTTTGGTAGAACTAACAGAAACATCTTGAATTTCTTCGGCTGAGATTTGTTCTACTTCAAAACCATATTCGATTCCGAAAGCAATTAAATCGTCAATATTTGCAGTTCGATTACGGCCAAAACGATGATCATGTCCGATAATAATTTTTTGAATCTGAAATTTATCTACCAAAATAGTACGCACAAATTCTTCGGCAGTAAGTCGTGAGAAACTTTCGTTAAAAGGATGAACAATTAAGTTTTCAATCCCGGTAGCTTCCAAAAGTTTTACTTTTTCATCAATGGTATTCAGTAATCTTATTTCAGATTTTTCTTGAAGAACCATTCTTGGATGCGGAAAAAAAGTAAGAACCAAACTTTCGTATTTTCCGTTTTCAGTATTTTGTGTAATTCGTTCCAGAATTTTTTTGTGACCAATATGCACGCCGTCAAAAGTGCCAAGAGTTAAAATTGTTTTCTTGGTTGACTGAAAATCGTTTATAGAATGAAAGAGCTTCAAAACAAATTATTTAAGATGCTGCAAATTTATACTATTCTCTTTTAAATTTAATACTATCCTAAATCGAATTTTACTTGTAGTATAATTTCTTTTTGCAAAAATAACATGACTCGTCGATGAAAAAGTATTAATTGTCGTATATATGTTATGATTTTAAATTAATTGAATTAATTTTGATATTATATCCCAGAAAAATGAAAAAAATTTTACTTTATATATCTTTTGTTTTTTGCTGTCTTAGCGCTAATGCTCAAAGTGATATCTTGTGGCAGAAAGTTACTTCTTCTTCGCTTTCGCGAAAAGCCAACACTTCTGATTCGGGTAAATTATATTATAAATTAAATGCCGATCTTCTTAGTTCAAAATTGGCTTCGGCATCGAGTAAAACGGCAAAAAGTACCACATCAGAAATTACTATTCCTAATACTGATGGAAATTTGGAACGTTTTTCGGTTTGGGAATCTTCAAATTTTGATCCAGAATTGCAAGCAAAATATCCTGAAATTAGAGCGTATGAAGGAAGAGGGATAGATGATAAAAATGCTAAAATATATTTTAGTGTTGCACCAATTGGAATGCAGACAATGGTATTTCGCGTTGCTAAACCAACAGAATATATTGAACAAAATCAAGACGACAAATCGGAGTATGTTTTGTTTAAATCAGCAGACAATGCAGGATCAAAAATGCTTTTAGATTGTAAAACATCTAATTTAGTTTCAGAAAAAAAATCTTCTTCTACTGCAAAAACCGCTTCAAATACTAAACAATTAAAAACATTTCGTTTAGCTCTATCTTGTACCCACCAATATGCAGCATTTTTTGGAGGGACAAAAGCTGCGGCATTGGCAGGAATGAACGCAACATTAACTAGAGTAAATGGAGTTTTTGATAGAGACCTTTCTGTAAAATTAGTTTTAATTGCTAATAATGATGCGATTATTTATATAGATGCAGCGACAGATCCGTATTCTAGTCCTGCAGTTGGAACAGCAGATCCAGGAGGAACTTGGGGACAAGAAGTTCAAACAACTTTAACGAACGTAATTGGAAATGCTAATTATGATATTGGGCATTTATTTGGAGGTTCTGGCGGCGGCGGAAATGCAAATTGTATAGGCTGTGTTTGCGAAAACCCAACTTCAAATGAACCTTTGGCAAAAGGAAGCGCTTATACTTCACCAGCAGATGCAATACCTCAGGGCGATACATTTGATATTGATTTTGTTGCGCACGAAATGGGACATCAGCTTGGAGGAACCCATACATTTTCTCATTCAGGCGAAGGAACAGGAACGCAATATGAGCCAGGAAGTGGTTCAACAATTATGGGATATGCTGGTGTTACACGAAATTATGATGTGCAAAGTAACTCAGACGATTATTTTTCTTATGGAAGTATCAATCAAATACAAAATAATTTAGCTGGAAAAACCTGTCCGGTAACAACCGCAATTGCTAATAATCCTCCTTCGATTAGTGCAGGAGAAAATTATACGATTCCAATTAGTACACCTTTTATTTTAACAGGAACAGGATCGGATCCTGAGAATAATGATATTACTTATACTTGGGAACAATTTGACAGTGCAACAACAGCTTTTGGAGCAAATAGTATTGCCTATCCAACAAAGCCAGACGGACCAATGTTTAGATCTTTTGCACCAACAACTTCGCCAGTTCGTTATATGCCAGCATTAAGTTCTGTGCTGAATAATCAATTAACTACAACTTGGGAATCGGTATCTTCAATTGCAAAGACAATGAATTTTACTTTGACAGGAAGAGATAACGCTGCAGAAGGACCACAAACGAGTACAGATGCAATGGTTGTAACGGTAAGTGCGGCTGCAGGACCATTTGCTGTGACTTCACAAAATGCCGAAAATATTGGCTGGGCAAAAGGATCGACGCAAACTGTTACTTGGAGTGTAAATAATACAAATACATTGCAAGGATCTTCAGAGGTTAATATAAAATTATCATTGGACGGAGGTTTAACATTTCCTGTCACTTTAGCTGCTAATACACCAAATGATGGTTCTGAAACAGTATTGATTCCAACAGGTATTGATGCTTCTACAAATTGCAGACTTATGATACAGCCAGTAGATAATATCTATTATGCTCTTAATCGTTTACCTTTTGCTGTAGGATATTCTGTTTCAACTAGCTGTTCGACTTATAATTTTGATGGTGGTTATTCAATTGGTACAAGCTCATCTTATGTTACCAAAACAGTTACAGTGCCAGCTTCAACAGGAACTATTTCAGATGTAAATGTTTCGGTTAATGTTACTCACGAAAGATTTCAAGATCTTGAAATGCAGATTGTAAGCCCAAGCGGAACAGTCGTTTCTTTATTTAATAAAAGTTGTGGAAGTACAAATTCGACTCTAACACTTCAATTTGATGATAGCGGAAATGCTTTAAATTGCAGTACAACAACGAGCCAAATTGTAATTCCTGCTAGCGCTTTAAGTGCTTTTAATGGAGAAGATCCTCAAGGAAATTGGACATTTAGAGTTCGCGATGCTGTAGTAGGTATGTTTGGAACTATAAATTCGGCTTCAGTAAATATTTGCAATAAAACATTTACACTAGGAGATACAGATTTCGAAAACATGGATTTTGCTTTATACCCAAATCCAAACAAAGGGTTGTTTACAATTCAATGCAAGAGAGACACATTAAAAGAAATTAAAGTGTATGTGCATGATATTTTAGGAAAATATGTTTACAGCAATACTTTTTCAGGTGCAGGATATTTTATTCAAGATATTCAGTTAGTAAATGTACCAACTGGAGTTTATCTAGTTACTGTATCAGATGGAGAAAGAAGAACAGTCAAAAAAATAATTATCAATTAACGATTTTTAAAAATCAATATTTAAAATCCAAATTCCAAGACCTAGTTGGGATTTGGATTTTTTTTATTTAGAATTTCATTTTAAGAGTTCGCCATTGCCATACAAATTATACTGATTTTGACTCCTGGGATTTTTAATAAAGCTCGTGAGCAAGCCTCAATTGTGGCGCCTGTCGTAAGTACATCATCGACAATTAGGAAATGTTTGTTGTGATTGGTTTCATTAAATTCAACATCAAAAATGTTTTCGATATTTTCTGATCTTCCTAAAAGATTCTTTTTAGATTGTGTTTTAGAATATACTTTTCGAATTAATAAGTTTTCATCAAAAGGAATTTCAAAACCCGATGCAAGTGCTTTTCCAAAAGTGGTTACTTGGTTATAACCTCGTTCTTTAAATTTCTTTTTATGAAGAGGAACAGGAATTACAGCATCAAAAGGAACTTCGATTTGGAGTTCTTTTAAATCTTCAACATACCATTGCCCTAAAACAGTTCCGATTTCCTGATGGCCTTTGTATTTTAAGTTGTGAATGAGCTCCTGAACCATTCCTTTTTTATTAAAATACAAAAATGCCGAAGCAAATTGAATATCAACCTTGCCGTAAAACTTTTTTATTGCTTCATTTTTTGGGTTCAAATGATATTGAGTAAGAGGCATTTCGTGTCTACAGATTGTACAGAAAACATTTTCATTTTGAAGTAAAATTCCACGACAACCATCACAGACTTTTGGAAAAAATAGGTTTATTAGATAATTAATCACTAAAAGAAAGATTTTATTTACAAAAATAACAAAATCAATGCTTCAAACTTTATTATTTTTCTTTTTTTTAAAGGTACTTTTTATATTTTTGCATCACTATGGCAAAACAAGAAGATTTATTTAAGAATGTGGTTTCGCACGCAAAAGAGTACGGATTTATTTTTCCGTCAAGCGAAGTTTACGATGGTTTAAGTGCTGTATACGATTACGCACAAAACGGTGTCGAATTAAAAAAGAATATCCGTGAATATTGGTGGAAATCAATGGTTCAGATGAATGAAAATATTGTCGGCCTTGATGCGGCAATATTAATGCATCCAACAACTTGGAAAGCTTCAGGCCACGTTGATGCATTCAATGATCCATTAATTGATAATAAAGATTCTAAAAAAAGATATAGAGCTGACGTTTTGGTTGAAGACCATGCTGAAAAAATTCACCAAAAAGCACAAAAGGAAATTGACAAAGCAAAAGCTCGTTTTGGCGATGCATTCAACGAACAAGAATTTGTAACTACAAACGCTCGTGTAATTGAATATTTAGCTAAAGAAAAAGAAATTAGAGAGCGTTTAGGGCGTTCTTTAGGAAACGGAGATTTAGCTGATGTTAAAGCATTGATCGAAGAACTTGAAATTGCTGATCCTGAAACTGGTTCTAAAAACTGGACAGAGGTAAAACAATTTAACTTGATGTTCGGAACAAAATTAGGAGCTTCTGCAGAAAACGCAATGGATTTATACCTACGTCCAGAAACGGCTCAAGGTATTTTTGTAAACTTTCTAAATGTTCAAAAATCTGGTCGTATGAAAGTTCCTTTCGGAATTGCTCAAACGGGTAAAGCATTCAGAAATGAGATTGTTGCAAGACAATTCATTTTCCGTATGCGTGAGTTCGAACAAATGGAAATGCAATTTTTTGTGCGTCCAGGAGAAGAAATGAAATCATACGAGTACTGGAAAGAAACGCGTTTAAAATGGCATTTATCTTTAGGATTAGGAAAAGAAAATTACCGTTTTCACGATCACGAAAAATTAGCTCACTACGCAAATGCAGCTGCTGATATCGAATTTAATTTCCCATTCGGATTTAAAGAATTGGAAGGAATTCACTCTCGTACAGATTTCGATTTGAAAGCGCACGAAGAATATTCTGGAAGAAAATTACAATATTTTGATCCTGAATTAAACGAAAACTACGTTCCTTATGTAGTAGAAACTTCTGTTGGTTTAGATCGTATGTTCTTAGCAGTTTTTGCAACTTCATTAAAAGAAGAAACATTAGAAGACGGTTCTACAAGAACAGTTTTAAAATTGCCAGCAGTTTTAGCACCAACTAAAGCGGCGGTTTTACCATTAGTTAAAAAAGATGGTTTACCAGAAGTTTCAAGAAAAATCATTGAAGATTTAAAATGGGATTTCAATGTGGCTTATGATGAAAAAGATGCTGTAGGACGTCGTTACAGAAGACAAGATGCTCTAGGAACGCCATTTTGTATTACAGTAGATCATCAGACACTTGAAGACGAAACAGTAACAATTCGTCATAGAGATACAATGAAACAAGATCGTGTAAAAATTACAGAATTAAAAGGTATTATCGAAAACGAAGTTTCGATGAAGAACTGGTTAATGAAAATGTAATCTTTACTATTTAAGATAAGGATCCCAAATTCCGTAAAGGAGTTTGGGATTTTTGATTTTAGAAAACACGCATTTTGTCGATGTTTTTTGCATTTCATCATTTTGTATCAACATTTTATTGTAATGTGTTAACAATAAAGTGTTTAAAATTTATAAATCCGTATTTTTAAAATCGGATTAATACCGAAACCAATTTTTTTCACCCATAAGTCAAATTAAAATTATTTTTTGATTATGATTGCAAAGTGAGAAAAGCAACAAAACCAAAAATTGAAAAAGTATTCCTATATTATAATTGATGATGACGCTGAGAGTATTTTGAAAGCCAAAACAACCGCTTCAGGTTTTTCAGAATTAGCTTTTGCAGCATCGGCTTCAAATTTTCAAGATGGTTTAAATTTGGTTTTAGAACACAAACCTGCTTTAATTTTTCTAGAAATTGAACCTAAAGATCAATCAAGTCATTTATCGCTTGCTTTTATCAGCGAACTGCATCGGTTTTTTCAGGAAATTCCAAAAATCATTATCACTACCAAACATAAAGAAAAGGCTTTCGACGCAATTCAATATGGCGTCTTTGATTATGTTTTGAAACCCGTTGCGCACATTGATCTTCTAAAAACGATTTTGAAGCTTAAAAAAGCTCATTTAGAATCTAAAACCGCTCCATTTACAGAAGAACCAACTTCAATTGTAATCGATAATGTAAATAACGTTACGATTCCTCAAAATATCGAAAAACCATTAACGATCTGTATAAAATCGTATGGTGATTATCGATATCTCAACGCTGAAGATATTTGCTATTTTCAAGCCGATAATAACTCGACAGATATTTATTTGAATACCGGTGAAATGATTACGGCATTTAAAACGTTAAAGCATTTTGAAAGTGTTTTGACTTATCCGTTTATTCGTATTCACAATAGCTATGTAATTAATCGGAATTATATTTCAAGAATTCATAGCGGAAACTCAATCTGTTACATTAAAAATTCCAGCAAAAAGATTCCTTTCTCTAAAACTTATAAAGCAAATGTCGAGCAGATTATTGCCGATTTTTCTACTGGAAATTACTTAGAAATCTAAAAACTAGACGTTTACACAAAATTGCTATCCATTGACTATCAATTGGGTATGATTTACCACAAACTCATTTTTTCATATAAATTCTTTTCGACCTTGGTGTTAGTTTTACACTCTGATTCGCTAGCAAACAGCGGTCATTCTCCAAAAATTTAAACAAACACTTAAAACCTCAGGTCATGAAAAAAACAGCTTTGACAATCGGATTATTTTCTTTAGTAGCAGTAGCAACTTCTTTTGCATCAACAGAAGTTCCAACATATTTGGCAGCTAACGATTCTATTAAAATTTTACCAGTAGATGGTAAGGGCGGTCAGAAAACTAGTCAAGATGGAAGGAAATTAGATGTTTATGGAACAAGCAATGCTGATTTTAACGAAACTAAATCTTTCAATTCTGATAGACAATCATTTGGAAAAAATATTAAACTTGATTAAATAGTTTAAATAAAAAATATAAGCTGTCAATTCTGGCAGCTTTTTTTATGTCTTTTAGTTTTGTACTTTTGATTAAATTCAAAAGGACTATTGAAAAATAAATGCTTAATACTTACTTCAATTTTTATTCTTCTTTTTGGATGTTCCAAAAAAAAGAGTGTTGATGATAGTGATGCTGTTCAGACAGATAGTCTATCTATATACCTTTCGTTGGCAAATGATGTTAACCTTTCTTATAACGAAAAACAGTTATATAATAAAAAAGCTTTGAATATTATTATTGGCCAAAAAGATGACTCTCTTAATAAAGTAAATCTTTTTAAAATTGCCAACAGATATTATAATATGAGTGACTGGGATTCCTATAAGAGCACTTCATATCTGATTTTGGATAGATCAGAAAAAAGTAAGGATTCGGTTAATTTAGCAAAAGCATATACTTATTTAGGAGATTATTATCTATTAAAGTCTGTTTCAGATAGTGCATATATGAACTATTATGCGGCTGAGAAGATTTATGTTCGTATTAATGATGAATTGAATCTTGCAAAAACGTATTCTAATAAAGCAAATCTTCAATATCAGGAAGGTGCTCTTTTTGAAAGTGAAGTTACAATTTTTAAGGCTTTAAAAATTTTAAAAAAACTAAAAAATGTAAGTAACCAATTGTACGATTGTTATAACACTTTGGGAATACTTTATAATGATAGAGAAGAGTACAATAAAGCTTTAGAGTTTCATAATAAGGCACTGGAAATATTAAAAGATAAATCGATTCCTGCAGAACTGCAATTAGAGGCAACTTCTCTTAATAATATTGGTTTTGTCTATTTAGGAATGAAAAATTACAGAAAAGCCAAATATTATTTTCATGAAGGATTAATACAGGATAATTTGTATCATGGCGACACAAAGTTGTATGCTATGCTTTTAGATAATCTGGCTTATGCAAAACTTGGAATGCGAGAATCTGATGGGCTTCCTGAACAATTTTACCAAGCTCTAAAAATTAGGGACAGTCTTGGATTAACCTCTGGTGTCATTTTGAACAAAATACATTTGTCCAAATATTTTGCATTTAAACAAGATTCGGTTAATGCTTTGAAATTTTCAAAAGAAGCAGTAGAATTGTCGCGTTCTAGCGAATCTCCTTCAAGTTTATTGGAATCATTAAAGCAAATTGCCCAAGTTGATCCGAAAAATGCTTCAATATATTCTAAAGAGTATATTCAAATCAATGAGAAGCTTCAGAAAACAGAGCGCAAAATGGGAGAAAAATTCTCTCGAATCGAATATGAAACCAACGAAATAAAAGACCAAAATTCGAATCTTCAGGAAAAAAATAAAACTTTGGTTTATGTCTTTAGTATTTGTACATTGCTCGGATTGTTTTTTTATGTTTACAAAACGCAGCAGGCTAAAAACCGCGAACTACTTTTTAAACAGGAACAGCAGATTGCAAATGAAAATATTTATAATTTGATGATTTCGCAGCAAAACGAAATTGAGCTAGCGAGAATAAAAGAAAAGAAAAAAGTTGCACAGGAACTGCACGATGGAGTTTTAGGACGTATGTTTGGAATTAGAATTAGCTTGGACAGTTTGGATAAGGTTAATGAAACAGAGGCAGTTGCTAAGCGAAAAAAATATCTTAACGAACTAAAAAATATTGAGCAAGACATTCGCGAAATTTCTCACGATTTAAATAGAGAAAAATCCGAATTAATTAATAATTTTGTTGCTATTTTAGGTAAACTATTTGAAGATCAGCGAAATACATATAGTTCTAAACTAATTACGACTTTTGATCCTAATATAAAATGGGAATTGATAAGTAATACTTTGAAAATCAATTTGTACCGAATTATTCAGGAAGGACTTCAAAATTGTAATAAATATGCTAAAGCAGATATTATAAAAGTAGAACTTAGAAATGAAAATGAAATTTTGGTTTTAACTATAGAAGATGATGGAATTGGTTTTAATACCAAGAAAACCAAAAACGGAATAGGTTTGCATAACATAGAATATAGAGCAACAGAAGGTAAGGGTACAGTTACCATAAAATCTGCCAAGGGTGAAGGAACAATTCTCACCGTAAAAATCCCAATAGATCCAAACCATAACCTGCATAATAATGACATTTGATTTAACATCTTCAGTTCCACAATTAGTTAAGAAGAATATCTTGATAGTAGATGATCATCCATTTATTATTGAAGGATATAAAAATGCCATAACACGTTATAATCCAAAGAAATATGAATTTTTAATTTCGCAAGGACATGATTGTCGGTCTGGTTATGATATAATTGAAAGTGATAACACGCCTACGTTTGATATTGCTTTTTTGGATATCAGCATGCCGCCTTATGAAGAAAGAGAGATTTTTTCTGGTGAAGATTTGGCAAAATTGCTTTTGAAAAAAATGCCTTCGTGCAAGATTATTCTTTTGACCATGTATACAGAATTGCTGAAAATAAAAACGATTATTAGAACAATTCAGCCAAATGGTTTGATTATAAAAAATGACCTTACTTTTGATGAATTGCTTTTGGCTTTTGATAAAGTAATGAAAAACGAAAAATACTATAGCCAATCGGTTGTGAAAATGCTGAATCAATCTACTCACAATGCAATTGAAATTGATCAGTACGACAAACAGATTTTAATTCATTTATCGAAAGGAGCTACCATAGATGAAATGCTGCAAAATATTCCGATTTCTTTAAATGCGATAGAGAAACGAAAAAAACATTTAAAGGAATTGCTAAAGATTAAAAATGATTCTGATGAAGATTTGATCAAAGAAGCAAAAAGTAAAGGGCTGTTTTAAAATTTCAGATTTTAGATTTATAGAACAAAATTTAGCAATAAAAAATCCTATCAGGTTCTTAAAATCTGATAGGATTTTTAATTTATGTTGCCGCTGCGCACTGCGACCGTGACTGAAAACTCAAACTATTCTGTCAAAGCGTCCCATCCGCGCGCTTTTAAAGCAATTTTTGTGTTGGCGCGAGTTATAAGATGGATTCCTTCATTTTCTTCCGCCATGTGTCCGATAACAGAGAAATTCGGATTTCCTTTTATTTTATCAAAATCATTAATATCGATTGTAAATAAAAGTTCGTAATCTTCACCGCCGTTTATAGCAACCGTCGTGCTGTCAATATTAAATTCTTCGCAAGTAGAAATAAACTGCGGATCTAAAGGAAGTTTATCTTCATATAAATTACAACCTACTTTAGATTGTTTACAGATATGAATAATTTCAGAAGATAATCCGTCTGAAATATCAATCATTGCCGTTGGTTTAATTTCTAAAGCATGAAGCAAAGTACGAACATCTTTTCGTGCTTCAGGTTTCAATTGGCGTTCTACCAAATAAGTATAAGGATCTAAATCGGGCTGATTGTTTGGGTTAACTTGGAAAACTTGTTTTTCGCGTTCCAAGACCTGTAATCCCATATAAGCAGCACCAAGATCTCCCGTTACAACTAATAAATCAGTTTGTTTGGCTCCGTTTCTATAAACTATTTCATTTTCGTCAGCTTCTCCAATTGCAGTGATGCTAATAATTAAACCTTTTTGAGATGAGGTTGTGTCTCCGCCAATAACATCAACTTTGTATTCTTTTGCTGCGTGTGTAATTCCTGCAAACAATTCTTCCAAAGCTTCAAGTGGAAAACGATTTGAAACGGCAACAGAAACCGTAATTTGTGTCGGCTTTGCATTCATTGCGCAAATATCAGAAACATTTACCACAACCGCTTTGTAACCTAAATGTTTCAACGGCATATAAGCCAAATCAAAATGAACTCCTTCAATTAATAAATCGGTTGAAACTACTACTTTTTTGTCTTTAAAATCAAGAACAGCAGCATCATCGCCAATACTTTTTAAAGTAGATTCCTGAGTAACGTCAAAGTTTTTGGTTAAATGGTCAATTAAACCGAATTCGCCTAATTGCGCTATACTAGTTCTCTGCTGATTTTTATCTTCTATCATTTCTGTTAAGTTCCAAAGTTATTAAGGTGCAAAGGTACAAAGGTTTTTTTTAAAGATGCTAAGATTCTGTGATGCTAAGGTTCTAAGTTTTTTTATTCTGTAGAGACGCACCGCAGTGCGTCTTACGTCCTGTATATACTCATTGTTTAAGACATACTGTGTGTATACGCACTGCAGTGCGTCTCTACGTTTGTCAGCAAAAAAAAAAAAATTTCATTTATTTTTTTTGCTGCTGACAAACTGTTGTCACCGGCCCATTTTACTTTTGAAGTATTAAAAATATTTAAACTTTAAAACCATGAAAACATTAGAAGCACAAGTTATTACTTCAGAAGATTTATTAAAACACTGGCAAGGACACAGAGCACTTACACGTCGTTTAATTGAGATTTTTCCAGAGAAAGATTTCTTCGAATTTTCAATTGGTGGAATGAGACCTTTCTCAAAATTAGTAGATGAGCTTTTGGCTATTGCAGTTCCAGGTTTAAAAGGAATTGTAACGAAAGAAACTGCACCATTCTCAGAAGGAGCTGAAAAACTAATTTTTAAAGCACAATATCTTGAAAAATGGGATGAGGCTACAGCAGAAATCAACAAATATTGGGAACAATTATCGATTGAAGATTTTAGCGAAACCTTTAATCTTTTTGGACAATATGAATTTCCTGTAATTCAGAATATCTTATATTTTATCGATAATGAAGTGCATCACCGTGGACAAGCTTATGTTTATTTAAGAGCTTTAAATATCGAACCGCCATTTTTCTGGGAGAGATAATTGATAATTTTTTACTAACTTAATATCTGAAATCTAAAACTAAGACTATGAGTTTAAAGAAGATAATATCCAATTATGCAGATTATAATTTATGGGTAAATCAACAATTTGTGAATTGGCTTTCGCCGAAGTCAGATGAATTGCTTTATGCAGAAGTGCCTTCGAGTTTTTCTACCATTATGAAAACACTCGATCATATCTGGTCTACTGAAGAATATTGGTTTTCTGTCATTTCCGAATCTTCATTATCAGAAAAGAAAGCAGAAAGCGATTTATCAAAAGAGGAAATATTTACCGGATTATTAAATTCGTCTACAAAATTGAAACATCTTATTAACTCATTATCTGAAGAAGATTTAATGAAAGAAGTTAAAATAGTAAATCCGTGGTTTGAGTGTGAATTGCCAATTTCTGAATATTTAATCCAAGTTATCAATCATGGAACATATCATCGCGGCCAGATTGTAACCATGGGACGAAATGTCGGAATTACAGACGCTTCAAACACCGATTACAATTTTTATAATGTTGTAAAACAGAAATAAATGAAAAAAACTCCTGAGATACAACTCTCAGGAGTTTTTTTATAAAAGTCTCTTTCTGTTGATTTCCAATAATTCCAAGACATTGGTTTTTAATATTTCAGGTTCGAGAATTTCTGCGTAATCTCCATACATAAGAAACCATCTCGGAAAAGCATTATTAATATCTCTTGACATAAAAGTCATTTCGATTTTTTCACCTACATCTTTTTGCGAAATAAAGCCATGATATTTTCTCTCGGTTGCTAAATATCTCGCTATTTTGCGGTCAATTAAAATACGAACTTTTGTTGTGGGGCAGGTTTCAGTTTTGGTTAAATAGGTTTCTAGAGCATTGTGTTCGATCGTAAAATCAGCATCTGTTTTTTTAATTCCCTGAATTCTGTCTGTTCTAAACTGACGGTAATCTTTTCGAAGATGACAATATCCAAGAAAGTACCAATTATTATTGTCATGAAAAACTCCTACAGGCTCAAGATTGCGTTCAGTGGTTTCGTCTTTTTCAAAAGTTTTATAGGTTAAAAGAATTTGTTTTTTCTCTGCAATTCCTTCAAAAAGAACGGCCAAAGTATTGGGCGAATTATCATTAAACATCGGTTCCGCATCCTGCATTACAATTCTCGATTCGATGTTCGAAAGATAATCTTTGTCGTTACTTCTTAAAACCGATTTCAGTTTGTACATCGCCGATGCATAATGTGTTCCCAAAGAAGGATCGGTAAACTTTTGCATTAGTTTTTCCGCCGCGATAAAACTGCTTACTTCTTCGCGAGTAAACATAACTGGCGGGAGCCGATATCCGTCCATTAGCGCATAACCAACTCCAGCTTCGCTGTAAATAGGAACTCCAGATGCTTCCAAAGTTCTAATATCTCTATAAATCGTCCTCAAACTGCACTCAAAACGATCGGCCAATTCTTGTGCTTTCACAATTTTTTTAGATTGCAATTGAATAAGAATAGCTACAATTCGGTCAAATCGTTTTGGAGTTTCGTCAAGCATTTTTTTTAAGATTCTAAGGTTCTGAGTTGCTAAGATTCTAAGTCTTTTGCTAATTCAAAGATACAAATGTAAAAAGTAAAGAGAATAAAAAAAGCTGTTCTAAACTAGAACAGCTTTTACTTTATAAGTCAAATGAATTTAAACATTTTTTTGCATCTTTACAGAATTATAGTATTAAATCTTAGCGTAAAAAATGAAGTTTCCTTTTGAGCCAGTTATTTTTGGTTATGAAATCAATATCCATTTAGTTTTAGAATATCTGGCATTTTTTTTAGGATATCGTTATTACGTTTTTTTGAGAAAAAGAACGAATGATACTATTGTTTCTTCCAATAGATTATCAATCATATTGGGAGCTGCAATTGGAGCTTTTTTAGGCTCTAGAATTATGGGCTTTCTAGAAAATCCTATTTTTCATCTTGATGCGAGATCAATTTTAGACCTTTTCAATGCGAAGACCATTATGGGAGGATTGTTTGGCGGACTTTTGGGTGTTGAAATTGCTAAGAAAATTATAGGAGAAAAAGAATCATCTGGTGATTTGTTTACCTTCCCGATTATTCTGGGAATTTTTATTGGGAGAATTGGCTGTTTTTTATCTGGCACAAATGAGTTTACGTATGGAAAAGAAACGACCTTTTTTATGGGTATGAATCTTGGAGATAATATTAAAAGACATCCAATTGCATTATACGAATTAATTTTTCTTATTATTTTGTTTTTTGTTCTGAAGAAATTAAAGAATAGAAATATAAAAAACGGACTTATATTTCAGTATTTTATGATTGCCTATTTTACATTTCGCTTTTTTGTAGAATTTCTGAAACCCAATTATTTCCTGATTTTTGGAATAAGTTCGATTCAGATTTTATGTTTGATTTGTCTGCTCTATTATAACAAAACAATTTTAAATTTATTTGTAAAAAATGCCAGTTAGAAAATATACTTATTATGACTTTACATTAAGCCTTTGTCCCGAATGCTTAAAGAGAATTGATGCTAAAATTGTTTTTGAAGACGAGAATGTCTACATGCTTAAAAGATGCCCGGAACACGGAAGTTCTAAGGTTTTGATTGCTGACGATATTCAGTATTACAAGAATATTCGAAACTACAATAAACCATCTGAGATGCCGTATACTTTTAATACAAAAACGCATTATGGTTGTCCGTACGATTGTGGTTTATGTCCAGATCATGAACAGCATTCTTGCCTTACAGTTGTTGAGGTTACAGATCGTTGCAATCTGACATGTCCGACTTGTTATGCTGGTTCATCGCCTAGTTATGGTAGACATAGAACTCTTGAAGAAATAAAAGCAATGCTAGATACGGTTGTTAAAAACGAAAAAGAACCTGATGTGGTGCAGATTAGCGGAGGAGAACCAACCATACATCCTGAGTTTTTTGAAATTTTGGATTATGCAAAATCAATTCCGATAAAGCATTTAATGCTAAACACAAATGGAATTAAAATTGCAAAAGACAAAGAATTTGTTCAGAGGCTAAAAAGCTATGCTCCAGATTTTGAAATCTATCTTCAGTTTGATTCTTTTGAAGATAGTGTATTGCAAGAATTGCGTGGAGCCGATTTAAGTGAAATACGAAAACAGGCTTTAGAAAATCTAAATGAAGTTAATTTGTCTACAACTTTGGTTGTTACGCTTCAAAAAGGATTAAATGATCATGAAATAGGTAAAATTGTTGAGTTTGCACTAAAGCAAAAATGCGTTCGAGGGGTTACATTTCAGCCGACTCAAATAGCGGGCAGATTGGAGAACTTTAACTTAGAGACCGATCGTATGACATTAACAGAAGTAAGAAGAAAAATTCTGGAACAGACCACTGTTTTTAATTCAGATGATTTACTTCCAGTTCCTTGTAATCCCGATGCTTTAGTTATGGGTTATGCTTTGAAACTGGGAGAAGAAGTTTTTCCACTAACACGATATATTAATCCAAATGATTTATTGGACAATAGTAAAAACACCATTATTTACGAGCAGGATGAAGTGCTTCGCGGCAAAATGATAGACTTGTTTAGTACAGGAAATTCTGTAGAAGTAGCGCAAGAAAACTTGAAATCGATATTATGCTGTCTCCCTAATATTGATGCACCAGAATTAGGTTATGACAATTTGTTTCGAATTATTATAATGCAGTTTATTGATGCTTATAATTTTGATGTGAGAGCAATAAAAAAATCATGTGTTCATATTGTCAATAAGGATAATAAAATAATTCCTTTTGAAACCATGAATTTGTTTTACAGAGATGATAAAGTAAAAAGATTAGAGGAATTAAGAACTAACATATAAAGAATATGACAGCGTTAGAAGTAGGTAATTTAGATGGTTTGATCGCATTTTTTATAGCGATTATGGTTGGACCACCAATTTTAATGGCAATTATTGGTTTTGCAATTAAGAAAAACCATCCCAATGGAGCAAAGGTTTGTTTTATTATTGGAGCATTATATTTGCTTATTGGATTAGGAATATGCGGAACACTTCTGTCATAAGAAAATCCCAAAACGAATAGAATTACTTGGCAAATAAAAAAGCTGTTCCAAATTGAAACAGCTTTTCGATCGTTAAATCGCAAAAAAAAAAAATTAAAATCTATACAAAACTCCAAATTGAGGTTGATCGAAAATGTTTTCAAATAAATTGATATTTAATTGAAAAGTATCAGACGACGGACCATTTTCTGGAGAAACGCTATTGTAAGCCAAAACATTTGCAAGAACGAAAGTAACAGCAATGTTTTTGGTTACAAAGTAATTTAAACCAACATTAATATCAGCTGTTAAACTGTTGTCGGTATCGCTGCCCACTTGCGGTATGTCAGTTTTGTTTCTTCCGTAACCTAAACCAACTTCAGCGTAAGTTTTAAAGCGTTTTTTGTCTAATTCTAAGAAATAATAACGAGCAAAAGCTCCAATCCCAAATACATTTGTTTCTACTTGAGTTGTTTCTACTTTGTTACTTGAGTAATTTAATTTAGCTCCAACAGCAAATTTATCATTTAACAAATAGCCAAACTTTGGGCTAAAGCCATAATAGTCTGCGTCTCCGCCTGTACTAATTTTGATAGATCCTTCTAAAAACATATCACCTTTTTGAAAAGTGACACCTTTCGCAGAATTCATTTCTGCATCAACTTGGTCTTGTTGAGCGTTTGCAAAGCAGAATGCGAATAGTGCTAAAATAACAGAAAATTTGGTTTTCATAGTTCGTACATGTTAAAGTTGTAAGATTAAAAATACATTTTCTGTTATAAAATGGCTTTGAGTTTGCTCGAATGGGTTAAAAAACGATTTTTAGAGTTAATATTTGAATGTTTTTGTAGGTAATGACTTTGTAATTTGATAGATAAAAAACAAACAAAAAACCCAACAACTTTCGTCATTGGGTTTTATCTTAATACTTAGTACTAAAATCTTAATACTAAAATTTAGTCATTTAATTTCAAAACAGCCATAAATGCTTCTTGCGGAATCTCAACGTTTCCTACTTGACGCATACGTTTTTTACCTTTTTTCTGTTTTTCAAGAAGTTTACGCTTACGCGAAATATCTCCACCGTAACATTTTGCGGTAACGTCTTTACGAAGTGCTTTAATAGTTTCACGAGCGATAATTTTTGCCCCAATTGCTGCTTGAATCGGAATATCAAATTGTTGTCTTGGAATCAACTCGCGTAATTTTTCGGTCATTTTTTTACCGATGTTGTAAGCGTTGTCTTCGTGGATCAATGCAGAAAGTGCATCAACTGTTTGAGCATTTAAAAGAACGTCAAGTTTAACTAATTTCGAAGTTCTCATTCCAATAGGAGAGTAATCGAAAGAAGCGTAACCTTTAGAAACTGTTTTTAAACGATCGTAAAAATCGAATACAATTTCCGCCAAAGGCATATCAAAATTCAATTCAACTCTTTCAGTTGTCAAGTATGTTTGATTTGTGATTAAACCACGTTTTTCGATACATAAACTCATTACGTTTCCAACAAAGTCAGATTTAGTAATGATAGTAGCTTTAATAAATGGCTCTTCAACTCTATCCAATTTTGAAGGCTCTGGTAAATCTGAAGGATTGTTTACAATTAATGCTTTTTCTGGCTCTTTTTTAGTGTAAGCCAAGTACGAAACGTTAGGAACTGTTGTAATAACTGTCATGTCAAACTCACGTTCTAAACGTTCTTGGATAATTTCCATGTGAAGCATTCCTAAGAATCCACAACGGAAACCAAATCCTAAAGCTGCAGAACTTTCAGGAGTAAAAACTAATGAAGCGTCATTCAATTGTAATTTTTCCATTGAAGAACGTAAATCTTCGTAATCTTCAGTGTCAACAGGATAAATACCGGCAAATACCATTGGTTTTACATCCTCAAAACCAGTAATCATATTGGTAGTTGGTACTTTTGCATCTGTAATGGTATCACCAACTTTTACTTCACGAGCTTCTTTAATTCCAGAAATCAAATAACCAACATCTCCAGCAGAAACTACATTTTTAGGAACTTGATTTAGCTTTAAAGTTCCAATTTCGTCAGCAAAATATTCATTGTCCGTAGCCATGAATTTAATTTTCTGGCCTTTTTTGATTTCACCATTTACAACTCTAAAGATTACCTCAATTCCACGGAACGGATTGTAAACCGAGTCAAAAATCAAAGCCTGTAAAGGCTCATCAGGATTTCCTTTTGGAGCAGGAATTTTTTCGATAATAGCAGCAAGAATGTTCTCAACACCAAAACCAGTTTTTCCAGATGCGTGAATAATATCTTCTAATTTACATCCAAGTAAATCAATAATATCATCACTAACTTCTTCTGGATTAGCACTTGGCAAATCGACTTTGTTTAAAACTGGAATAATTTCCAAGTCGTTTTCAAGAGCTAAGTATAAATTTGAAATCGTTTGTGCCTGAATACTTTGTGCAGCATCAACGATCAGTAACGCTCCTTCACAAGCAGCGATAGATCTTGAAACTTCGTATGAAAAATCTACGTGGCCAGGAGTATCAATTAAATTCAGAATGTATTCTTCACCTTTATAAGTATATTCCATCTGAATGGCATGACTCTTAATGGTAATTCCACGCTCACGCTCCAGATCCATGTTGTCAAGCAATTGTGCTTTTTCTTCACGAGCTGTAACGGTTTGTGTTGCGCCTAGTAATCTGTCCGCCAATGTACTTTTACCGTGGTCAATGTGTGCAATAATGCAAAAGTTACGTATCTTCTTCATTTTATATATCAGTTCTCTATAACGAGTTTTAGTATTTTTTGGGTATAAAACAGCCTAAAGCAATTGCTTTAAAGCATGTTATTAAGGCGCAAAGATAGCGCAAAGTTTTGGATTCTGGAATCTTGATGTAGGATAGTTGAGCGTAAAGAATTAAAATCGGGATTAAAATTCAAAATTGAATCCTTTTTCTGTTAATTTCTTATACATTTCAGGGTCAAATTTGTAAAGTTTGGCCGCTCTGTGCGAAACGTCTTTTTGCTTTTCATCCAATGCTGTGAGCAGTTTCATGTGAAGCACTTTTCGTCTAAAATTAGATTTATCCAATTCGATTCCTAAAATTTCTTCGTACAAATGCATTAATTGCAACAAAGTAAATTTTTCTGGAAGAAGGTTAAAACCAATTGGAGCCTGACGAACACGGTTTCTTAATTGCGCTAAACTGAAATCTAGAATTTCGTTGTGGTCAAAAATCAGTTCAGGGATATCTTTTATTTTATACCATTTTGCTTCAATTACTCGTAAACTGGCTTTAATATTATAATCTTCTCTATTAACTAAAGTGTAATAACCAATTGTTACAACTCGTCTTTCTAGAACACGTATCGGATTTGTGAAGGCTTTTAGCTGTTCCAAATAAATATCTTCAAGTCCCGTAAGTTCTTGTAAAATACGCTGAGCCGCGTCATCTGCACTTTCATTCAATTGAAGCCATCCGCCTAGAAGTCCCCATTTACCTTTACTTTCGCCTTGAGCGTGCTGTACTAAGAGAACTTCGAGACTCTCTTTGTTAAATCCGAAAAAAACACAGTCAATTGTGATCCCGTCTACGGCTGGTTTTTGATGATGAGTAGTTATTTCTGTCAATTTATTATGGTGTTTCGAAATGCGAAAAGGTTTTTTTAATTCATTTTACCTGAAAATCAGAATTCAAAATTGAATCCTTTTTCAGTTAGTTTTTTATAGATTTCTGGATCAAATTTATACAATTGCGCTGCTCTATGCGATACATCCTGCTGTTTTTCATCTAAAGCGGCCAAAAGTTTCATGTGAAGAATTTTTCTTCTAAAGTTTGGTTTGTCCATTTCGATTCCTAAAATTTCTTCGTACAACTGCATTAATTGTAATAAAGTGAACTTTTCAGGAAGCAGATTAAATCCAATTGGAGCTTGACGAACTCTGTTTTGCAGGTTTTTTAAACTGTAAGATAGAATTTCGTTATGATCGTAAATCAGATCTGGAATGTTATTGATTTTATACCATTTAGCATCAGATGCCGTAAAACCTGCTTTAATATTATAGTCTTCTCTTTTTACGAGAGCATAATATCCAATTGTGATAACACGTCGCAGCGGAAAACGATCTGGATCTCCAAATGCTTTTAGCTGTTCCAAATATATGTTGTCAAGACCCGTAAGCTCATTCAATAAACGATGAGCGGCATCGTCTGTGCTTTCTTTTTTATAAATCCATCCCCCAGGAAGACCCCATTTTCCTTTGCTGATACCTTCACCGTGCTGCACCAAAAGTACTTCAAGGCTGCCCTTATCAAAACCAAAAATAACACAGTCAATTGTGATGGCATTCATCGCACTGTTTTCATTTTTTGGAGCAGTTTTGTCATCTACATTTTCAACCATATTCGAGATAAATTTTGACAAATTAAATAAATAAAATGATTATTAGCCTTCTTGAAAGCTTTATATTTTTTTTAACGAAATAAAATTGTGAGAATCAGCTGTTTAAAAATTATCAGAAAACGGTATTTGTTTTAAGTGATTCTTAAATATCTGATTGTCAATTTTATAAAACGTTGATTTTTCTATATTTTTTATTTCGATTTCAATTCAGATTTTACAACATTGATAAAAATGAATTAGTATTTATTAGAATCGAAAAAAAATAACCCTAATATTTTGTTAATATAGAAAATTTGTTTTACACTTGTAGTCAAATTTACCATAAGATAAATTCAAATTGACTATAAGTTTAAAAAGGCGAAATTACAACTTAACTTAAACTTACCACAAATGTTTTTTTAAAAATTGATTTTCGAGTCGATTTTGATGTTCAAAACATCATCTTATAGTCAGACAAGTACTAAATGTTAGAAATGAGATTCAGGCCCTCATTTTTGGCATGACCTGCTTGGGAAGTTTTCCGGAGTTTCTCTTAGGGTAGAAATTACTAACTATAACTTAAACTTAATCAATTCTTATTATGAAAAGCAAAAATTGTATTAAAACAACAAAGCTTCCATTTTTAATGGCGGTGCTGCTTAGCGTATTTATGATGC
Source organism: Flavobacterium ginsenosidimutans (assembly GCF_003254625.1). GTDB lineage: Bacteria > Bacteroidota > Bacteroidia > Flavobacteriales > Flavobacteriaceae > Flavobacterium > Flavobacterium ginsenosidimutans. Next base: position 306,039 of record NZ_QJRJ01000077.1, on the reverse strand, counting down.
AGTTTGGATTTGCACAAGAATCCAAAACTGTAAGTGGGACAATTACCTCTTCCGAAGACGGATTTGGAGTTCCAGGAGCAACTGTACAAGTACAGGGAACAAAATCGAGTACAGTTACCGATTTTGATGGAAAATATAAAGTGGAGGCTAAAACAGGAGATGTTTTAGTAATTACTTTTGTGGGTTTCAAAGCACAAAATATTACGGTTGGAACTCAAAAAACAGTGAATGTGGTTTTGCATCCAGAAACTGCAGAACTTAAAGAAATTGTAGTAATCGGTTACGGTACTCAAAAGAAGAAAGTAAATACTGCGGCGACTTCTTTAGTGTCTGGAAAAGACATTCAGCAAGTAGCGTCACTTGATGTTGTAAATGCTTTACAAGGTCAGGCTTCAGGGGTTTCTGTAACTTCTTCTTCTGGTCAGCCTGGAGCGAATATGGTGGTAAATATTCGTGGTGCAGGTACAGCAGGAAATAGCGATCCTCTTTATGTAGTTGATGGTGTAGTGGTTGATAACGGAATTGGATACCTTGATCCATCTGTTATTGAAAGGGTAGACGTTTTGAAAGATGCTTCAGCAGCTTCTATCTACGGAGCAAGAGCGGCAAATGGAGTTATCTTGGTTACAACTAAAAAAGGTAAAGATGGTAAAATGAATGTGTCTTTCAACTCTTATACAGGTTTTCAGCAAATTGCTAAAAAACTGGATTTGATGAATACACAGGAATATACAACAATTATGAACGAAGCTCGTGTAAATTCTGGATATGCTCCATTATATACTAAAGCTCAAATCGCTTCATTTCCAAACCACGATTGGCAAGATGATTTGTTCAATGAAGGTGCAATGAAACAAAACCACTCTCTTTTGATTACTGGTGGTGACCAAAAATCTACAATTGCGACTGGTTTATCTTACTACGGGCAAGAAGGTATGATTGGAGGATCTAATAATCAGTCTCAATATGATCGTGTTACTTTTACAGTAAACTCTACTTCTGAAGTAATTAAAGATCATTTGAAAATTGGTGAAAACTTTACTTTATCAAACATCAAATCAAGCGGTGTTGCAGATGATGGTATTTATAGCAACGCAATTAGAAGCTTCTTAAATGCAGCTCCAATTGATCAGGCTTATGATGAAAATGGCGATTTTGCTCATTCAATTATTTCTCAAGATATCAGCAACCCAGTTGGATCTTTATACTATAACAACTTCAACCAAACGAAAACAAATCGTTATGTAGGTAACATTTTTGCTGAATTAAAATTTGCAAAAAACTTTACTTTCAGAACAAGTTATGGTGTTGATATGACAGATAGTGACTACCGTTCTTTCAGACCTGTTTACTCTCTTTCTTCAAATGATAATAATACAGTTTCTAGCGTAACTCAAAGTTCAACAAAATCTGTAGGATGGATTTTTGAAAACACACTTCAATACAAATTCAACATTGCTGCTTCTCATAATTTTGATGTGTTAGTAGGTACTTCTGCAAAACAGAATACTGCAGATTATATGGAAGGTCAAGGAAGGAACTTGATTTTTGATGATTTCGAACACGCTTATTTAGATAACGCAAAAGATCCGACATCAAATGTGGTAAAAGGAAATCGTAAAGATTATTCTATTCAATCTTACTTCGGACGTTTATTGTACGATTACAACAATAAATACTTATTCTCTGCAACAGTTCGTCGTGACGGTTCATCAGAATTTGGTCCAGATAACAAATATGCTATTTTCCCATCGTTCTCTGCGGGGTGGAATTTAGATAAAGAAGCTTTCTTCAAAGAAAACAAAGTTTTAAATACTTTCAAATTAAGAGCAAGCTGGGGACAAAATGGTAACGACCAATTTGGTAGAAGATTTGCTTACTTGTCAACTGTAAATTCAACAGACAAAACATATCACTTTGGAACTGGTGACGAAACTTTATTAGTAGGTTCAAGCCCTGACCAATTAGCAAACCGTAACTTGAAATGGGAAACTTCTGAGCAGTTAGATTTAGGTTTTGATGCTACATTGTTCAATAACTTTACATTAACTTTCGATTACTACGACAAGAAAACTAAAGACTGGTTAGTATTGGCATCTATCCCAACTTATGCTGGAGCAACTGCACCTTACATTAATGGTGGAGACGTAAGTAATAAAGGTTTTGAAATTGGATTAGCTTACCGTACACACTTTGGAAAAGACTGGAATTTTGCAATCAACGCAAACCTTTCTCGTAACCAAAACGAAGTGTTAAGAATTGCTAACAATGAAGGAATCATTCACGGAGAAACAAACGTTTTATTTCAAGGTTTAGACGAGATGAACCGTGTTGAAGTTGGTAAACCAATGGGGTATTTCTACGGATTAAAAACAGACGGAATTTTTCAAAATGCAGCTGAAGTTGCAGCGGGTGTTCAGCCAAATGCACAGCCAGGAGACGTTCGTTTCGTAGATTTAAATGGTGACGGACAAATCGATGCTAATGATAAAACGCAAGTAGGTAATCCAAATCCAGATATTAACTACGGTATCAATTTAGAATTATCATATAAAGCTTTTGATTTTTCTATTAATACTTACGGTATCGCTGGAGGACAAAACGTATTTGGAGTTCACGACTACACTCGTGCTTACACAAACAACACAACAGACGTGTTGAACAGATGGACAACTGAAGGATCTTCTAACAGAGTTCCAAGAGTAACTTACGGAACAGATGCAAACGGGAATTACACTAAATTCTCTGATTTATATGTTCAAGATTCAGATTTCTTCAGAATTAAAAATGCTACAATTGGATGTGACTTAACGAAGCTTACAACAAAGCTTAACTTCTTCACTAAATTTAGATTGTATGTGGCAGGAAATAACATTTACACATTCACTAAATACAAAGGAATGGATCCGGAAATTGGTTTCGGAAACGTAAATCAATCTTGGGCTAAAGGAATTGATGTTGGATACTATCCTCAACCAAGAACCTACATGATGGGTCTAAATGTTAACTTTTAAATTTTGAAAACCATGAAAAGATATATAAACTTATTTGCCCTTTCAAGCTTACTTGTTTTAGGTGCTTGTTCGCAGGATTTTTTAGAAAACGAACCATACACAGATAAGGTAACTGAGAATTTTTATAAAACACCTTCTGATGCATTTGAAGGTCTTGTAGCGGTTTACGATGTTTTACAGCGCGAGGCTTACGGCGGACCTTTATTGATTAGTGAACAAGCTTCTGATAACTGTTTCGGGGGTTATGGTATTGCTGACGGTCAAGCCGATATCGAATGGGATCGTTTCTTGTATGTTTCAGATAAAGACATGAATAAAGATGTTTGGTCTAACGCTTATTTAGGAATTTACAGAGCTAATATTTTATTAGAAAATTTAGACAATGTAAACTGGGGTTCTGATACGGCTTTGAAAACGCGTTACGAAGCTGAAGCTCGTTTCTTAAGAGCGCATTTCCATTTTACAGCTGCTAAAATGTTTGGAGATATTATTCCATTGGATCATACAGTTTCAACAACAGAATTTGAATTGCCAAGACAAGCTCCAGAAGTTACTTACGCTTTAATTGCAAGTGATTTAAAATTTGCTGCTGATAATTTAGGTAACGAAAATTATTCGCAAGCAGGAAATGCAAACTACGGTCGTATTACAAAATGGGCTGCAGAAGCTTACTTAGCTAGAACATTCTTGTTCTACACAGGAACTTACAATAAAACTGATTTAGCAGGTGTAGTAACAAAAGCTGAAGCAACAACTTATATTAATGATGTTGTAAACAATAGCGGTCACGCATTAGTTTCTGATTTTGCTAATCTTTGGTTAGCGGCTTCTCTTGAAAATTTTGCTGGAGAAGATAATACAGAAATGGTTTGGGCTGTTCGTTTTAATGGTTCAGGAAAAGGAAACTGGGATCTTCACGAAGGAAACCGTTTCCAAGTAAACATTGCACCACGTGGAGGAGCAATTGGAAGATATGCAACTGGATGGGGTGGAGCAACTGTAAACCCTAAATTGGTAAGCTTGTATGAAGCAGGCGATACTAGAAAAGCAGCTTCATTTATTGATTATGCTGGTGAAGGATTAAACTTTGATGCACAAGCTAGAGAGCAACGTCAGTACACTGGATATTCTTGGAAAAAATATTGTCCAATTACAAACGAAGCAGGAACAGCTGTTGTAGAAGCAAATGGAGGAAACTTCCAAATTGACAACTACCAAGATTACGCTATTATTCGTTACTCAGATGTTTTATTAATGGCTGCTGAATTGAATTTACAATCGAGCCCAGCTGTAGCACAAGCAGATTTTGATAGAGTACGTGATCGTGCTTTTAAAAATACGTCTCATAGAATTACTGCAACTCAGGAGAATATCATGAAAGAGCGTCAATTAGAATTGGCGTTAGAAGGATTACGTTATTTTGATTTAATCAGACAAGGTATGACTACAATGAAATCTGCTATTGACAACAATACGGGCGATTCTCAATTTAATGTGACTTTCAGAACAGAGACTCAAGGTTGGTTCCCATTACCTCAATCTCAGATCATTCTTTCAAATGGTTCTATAACTCAAAATCCAGGTTGGAATTAATTTAAAACAAAATGACTATGAAACGTATATTATATATTTTATTAACTGCTGCAACGATAAGTTCAGGTTTAGCTTCTTGCGAGGCTATCGAAGATCGCGAAAGCCTTCCAGCAGTTACCTTGACACCAGAAACACTTGAATATTCTGTGACTCAAGATGCAACAAACAAAAATATTGTAATTCTTAAAAGCGAAGACCCTACAGTTATTCCATATTGGAAATATGTAGACGCTGCTGGAAATGAATTAGGACACTCAAATAAAAGTAGTGATCAGGTAACTTTACCTTTTGCTGGAAAATATACTATTTATTTCACGGCTTATACAAGAGGAGGTTCTGTAGAAGCTGCTCCTACTGTGGTTGATATCGCTGAAAATGATGACACTTACTTTAAAGATCCTAAATGGGAAATGTTGACGAATGGAGTTGACGGAAAAACATGGGTTTTAGATTTTGTTGATCCTATTGGCTGGGCTGGTTTAGACTATCCTTACAACCCAACAGGAAGCGATTATTGGAACTGGTTTCCAGATTACGCAAGTAATTCTTGGGTTATGCCAAATAAAAATTGGGGAGAAATGTATTTTGATTTAAATGGAAATTACAATACATCTGTTACTCAAACAGCGATTGCAAACAACAATCAAACAACTAAAACTGGAACATACACATTTGATATAGCAAATAATAAATTAGTTTTTAATGGTGGTGTCGAAATGCTTTACGGTGGAGACTATTATGGAGACTGCAGTAACTGGTATAGTGTAAAATTGGTTGAGATTACTAAAACATCTTTAAGATTAGCAGTAGTAAGAGATCAAAGTAGAACTGGTGAAGGAGTTTGTTTAATTGTATTCCATTACAAGCCAAAATCGTAAGTTAGTTAGTTTTGAAGTCTCAGTCCTAAAAACATTTTGTAATGTTCTTTAAGACTGAGACTTAAATTATTTTATTAAGAAATAAATGAAATCAATTTTTATTTCTATCTTCAAATTCCAAAAACAAAAAAAGTACCTATGCAAATTAAAAAAAACATAAAAAACATAAGTTTATGGGCAGTTGCAGCTGGAGTTTTTTTCTTGAATTCTTGTTCAAAAAAGGAGGATGCATTTATAAACCGAAAAGTTTCTTTTAATGCAGATTGGAGCTTTCATCTAAATGATAGTATTGTAGATAAAGATACTATTGGAACTTCTACAAAATGGAGAACTTTAGACGTTCCGCATGATTGGAGCATCGAAGGGAAATTTGATGAAAAAAGTCCTGCAGGTTATGGCGGAGGATCTCTTAACGGAGGTTTAGGCTGGTACAAAAAAACATTTAAAGTTGCTGCAGAAGACAGCACAAAAATAACTTCAATCACTTTTGACGGTGTTTACAGAAACAGCGAAGTTTGGGTAAACGGGCATTATTTAGGAAAACGTCCAAACGGATACATTGGTTTTCAATATGAAATTACGCCGTACTTAAACTACGGAGACAAAAACAACGAAATAATTGTTAAGGTTGACAATTCAAAACAACCCAATTCACGCTGGTATTCGGGTTCAGGAATTTTTAGAAATGTCTGGATCGAAACAACAGACAAACTTCACGTTGGACAATGGGGAACTTATATTACAACTCCAAAAGTTACGGCTGAAAAAGCTTCTGTAAGTATTGAAACAACAATTAAAAATCAATACAAAGAAGGTAAAAAAGCAAAAGTAACGACAACTATTTTTAAAGAAGATACCAAAGTAACATCGGTTACTCAAGATATAACAATCAATGCAAATGGAAATCAAATTGTAAAGCAATCAGCTGAAGTTGAAAATCCTGCATTATGGTCAGATGAAAAACCTGAATTGTACACAGCAGTTACCGAAATTTCGCTTGACGATAAAATCATTGATCAATACAAAACCACTTTCGGAATCAGAGATTTTAAATTCGATTTGAATAAAGGGTTTATTTTGAATGGAAAACAAGTCAAAATAAAAGGAGTTTGTATGCATCACGATTTAGGCCCGTTGGGTTCTGCAATCAACACGCGTGCAATCGAACGCCAGTTAGAAATCTTGAAAGAAATGGGGGTAAACGGAATCAGAACCTCTCACAATCCGCCTGCTCCAGAACTTTTACAGCTTTGCGACAAAATGGGTTTCATTGTCATGGATGAAGCTTTTGATATGTGGAAACAAAACAAAACTAAATACGATTATGCTAACGATTGGGACAAATGGCACAAACAAGATCTAATCGATCAGTTGTTACGCGACCGAAATCATGCTAGTATTTTTATGTGGAGTATTGGTAATGAAATTCCAGAGCAGTGGAACGAAACAGGTATTGAAATTGCAAAAGAATTGGCGGCAATTACACGTCAATATGATAAAACAAGACCAATTACTGCGGGAATGAATCCGCCAGTAAATATGAATATTGATGCAGTGACTTTGCAGTTTGAGAAAAAGAATGTTTCAATTAATCCGCTTGCTGGATCTGGAGTTTTAGATTTAATTGGATACAATTATGCGCACCAGACATTCGAACATCATCTGAAGAACTTCCCAAATACACCTTTTATCGCAACTGAAACCACTTCAGGCTTACAGACAAGAGGTTATTACGATGCGGTTTCAGACACCATCAAAAAATGGCCGGTTAGTTGGGATAAAAAATTTGAAGGAGGAAATCCTGGAAATACGGTTTCAGCTTATGACCAAGTACAGACACCTTGGGGTTCTACACACGAAGCAACTTGGAAAGTCATCAAAAAATATGATTTCTTGGCAGGAATGTACGTTTGGACAGGTTTCGATTATATCGGAGAACCAACTCCGTACGAATGGCCATCTGTAAGTTCGTATTTTGGAATTGTAGATTTAGCTGGTTTCCCAAAAGATGTTTATTATATGTACCAAAGCGAATGGACAGATAAAACCGTTCTTCATATTTTCCCGCATTGGAATTGGAAAGCTGGACAAACTGTTGATGTTTGGGCATATTACAATAAAGCCGATGAGGTGGAACTTTTCGTAAACGGAAAATCAGTTGGAAAAAGAAGTAAAAAAGGAGACGATTTGCACGTAATGTGGAGAATTCCTTTTGAAGCTGGAACTTTAAAAGCCATTTCTCGTAAAGACGGAAAAGTAGTTTTAGAAAAAGAGATCAAAACGGCTGGAAATCCTTCACAATTAAAACTGACAGCAGACAGAAGTACAATCAAAGCAGACAAAAATGATTTGTCTTTTGTAACTGTAGATATTTTAGATGCTAATGGAACGATAGCGCCAAATGCCAATAACGAAATCAACTTCTCTTTAAAAGGAAACGGAAAAATCGTAGGCGTTTGCAGTGGAGATCCAGTTAGTCACGAATCGTATAAAGGAAATAAACATACGGCTTTGGCTGGAAAATGCTTGGTTATTGTACAATCTGGAGATAAATCAGGAAGATTGGAATTAACCGCAAGTGCAAACGGATTGAAACAATCCACAATTGTAATTACAACCGAATAATAAGTTGCGCTATCCTAACAGGTTTCCAAAACCTGTTAGGTATCAATATATTTAATTAAGATATTAAAAAAAATAAATACCTAACAGGTTTTGGAAACCTGTTAGGATAAACTAACATCTAGATTATTAACCAATGAAAAACTCAAAACTAACCGCATTATTTTCTGCTCTTATGTTTGGATTTTTAGCAGTTCCAAATGCTAATGCTCAAATTCAAAATGCAGATGTATTAAATGCTCCAATAGATATCAGTAAAGATTTTCAGAACTATCTGAACACTTTTTATTTTGCCGACGAATTGGCTTCTTTTGATCCTGCAACGGGAAAAGGAACCATCAAATATTTGAGATACAATTATAAAACACGTCAGGCTTTCAACAACATGATGATGAAACCAGATGTTGAAAAAGCAAACGAATTTCCAACAACAGAATATGCAGAATCTCCTGTTTTGCCATTCGAAATTCAGTTTGTTTCAGACAGAACAGTTAGAATCAAAACGACTTCTGGACCGCAATTTCATCCACAGGCAACATCTTTAATGTTGGTTGACGGCGTTGCGCCAAATCATCCTGAATTATGGAAATATGCTAAAATTGAAGGCGGTCACAGTTATACAAGTAAACACGGAAGAGTTGAAATTTTGACAAAACCTTGGCACGTAAAAATCTACGATGAAAAAGGAAAATTGCTGACAAGCACACTTCACGATACCGATTTTAAAAATACATACACGCCGACACTTCCGTTTTCTTATGTTCGCAGAAACAGCGATTATTCAAGAAGTATGGGTGCAGCTTTCAGCTTAGAACCAGACGAAAAAATATTTGGTTGTGGTGAATCATTTACCCAATTCAACAAACGCGGACAAAAAGTAGTTTTATGGACGGATGACGCAAATGGAATCCAAAACGAAACGATGTACAAACCGATTCCGTTTTACATGAGCAGCCGTGGTTACGGAGTTTTCATGCACCATTCAACACCAATTACAGTGGACTTCGGGAAATACTTTTCAAGTGCCAACGAAATGTACATTGGAGATGACGAAGCAGATTTATTTTTCTTTATTGGAGAACCAAAAGATATCTTAGACCAATACACGAATTTGACTGGAAAAGCTGCAATGCCGCCACTTTGGTCTTTCGGTTTCTGGATGAGTAGAATCACTTATTTCTCTGAAAAAGAAGGAAGAGAAGTAGCAAGAGATTTACGTAAATATAAAATCCCAACAGACGTAATTCACTTCGATACAGGCTGGTTTGATGTAGATTGGAGAAACAATTATGAGTTTGCAAAATCTCGTTTCCCAGATGCCACAAAAATGATGTCTGATTTAAAGAAAGACGGTTTCCAAGTTTGTTTATGGCAATTACCTTATTTCACGCCAAAGAATACTTTGTTCCCAGAAATCATGGATAAAAACTTAGCGGTAAGAGATAGAAAAGGAAATCTTCCGTACGAAGACGCTGTTTTAGATTTCTCAAATCCAGAAACGGTAACTTGGTACCAAGGAAAATTGAAAAAATTATTTGATGAAGGCGTTGCAGTTTTCAAAGTAGATTTTGGAGAAGCGGCACCGCCAGACGGAATTTACCATTCTGGAAGAACTGGTTTCTATGAGCACAATTTATATCCGTTACGTTACAATAAAGCTGTTGCAGAAATCACTCAAAAAGAAAAAGGATACACTTTAATTTGGGCAAGAAGTACTTGGGCAGGATCACAGCGTTACCCTTTACATTGGGGAGGAGATTCTGAAACTTCAAACGGAGCAATGTCAGCAGAATTACGCGGCGGACTTTCATTAGGTTTAAGCGGATTCAGTTTCTGGAGTCATGATGTTGGAGGTTTCGCAACAAAATCTCCTGAGAATATTTACAGAAGATGGACACCATTTGGAATGTTTACTTCGCACGTAAGAAGCCACGGAGAACCACCTCGCGAACCTTGGTTGTACAGCAAAGAATTCTTAGAAGGATTTAGAAAAGCAGATAATATGCGTTACGAATTAATGCCATATATCTACGCACAAGCAAAAGAAAGTTCTCAAAAAGGATTGCCAATGATGCGCGCTCTTTTTGTAGAATATCCAAACGATCCGGGAGCTTGGTTAGTAGATAATCAATATTTATTTGGTTCGAGTATGTTGGTTGCACCGCTTTTTGAAGAGGTTGAAGAAAGAGACGTTTATCTTCCAGAAGGAACTTGGATCGATTATCAAACTAAAAAAGTGTATCAGTCAGGCTGGCATAAAATCAAAGCGGGCGAGGTGCCAATTATCGTTTTAATTAAAGATGGAACTGCAATTCCACACATCGGTTTAGCGCAGTCTACAAAAGATATGGATTGGAGTAAATTGACTTTGAAAGTTTACGCAAGCGATAAAACTACTTCGGCAACAGCCAAAGTATTTTTACCAGAAGGTGACGCAGTACAAGAAATAAAAGTTACTAAAAATGGAAATAATTTCGATGTAGTTGCAAATCCATTAAACGGAAAAACCACTTTTAAAACCGAGTGGGCAAAATAAAAAAGTTAGCCACTAATTACACGAATTTCCACGAATTGAATTGGTGATAATTGGTGCAATTCGTGGCAAAAAATAAATATTTAAACACATAGAAACATAGGTTTTTGTTTGTGAATAAAAGGAAAATGGAAAGAAACTAGTTTCTCACACATAGAAACTATGTTTGTTTAAACAAGTGAAACGCCTTTTTTTAAGTTTCCAATGAGTTATGATTCTATGTGTTTAAAAAAGTTTAAGCCACAGATTAAAGGATTAAAAAGATTAAAATAAATCTGCAAAAATCTGCCAAATCTGCGAGAAAAAAATCCGCAAACAAAAAAATCCTTTTAATCTGTGGCAAAAAAAATAATACCAAAAAACATGAAAAACTATCTAATTCTCCCAGCCGTATTGTTTTCAATAGCAATAGGCTACAGTCAAAAAACGAAAAACGCTTACGAATTGGCATCGCCAGACGGAAAAAACAAAATCAAATTTGAGTTAGTAAAAAATGCTCCAAAATATGCAGTTTCTCACGGAAAAACTGAAGTAATTTCTCCGTCAGATATGGGATTTGTATTGAAAGGAAACGAAGACTTAAGTTCAAATTTTGAAATTAAAGGAGCAAAAACTTCTACGTTTGACGAAACTTGGGAACAAGTTTGGGGAGAAAAGAAAAATATCAGAAATCACTACAATCAATTGGTAGTCGATTTACAGCAAAAAACAGGAAACAAAAGAAAATTACAAATTCAGTTTCGTGCTTTTGATGATGGAGTTGCTTTTAGATATGTGTATCCAAAACAAAATGTAAAAGACAGTATTTTCATCATGGATGAAAAAACAACTTTTAACTTAAAAGAAGACGGAAAAGCTTGGTGGATTCCCGCAAACAGAGAAAACCGTGACGAATATCTTTTTAAAGATGCGCCAGTAAGTACTTTGGATACCGTTTTAACGCCATTAACAATTGAAAGCAAAAGCGGATTGGCTTTAAGTTTTCACGAAGCAAACTTGATCGATTTTGCAAGTATGACTTTAGTGAATAATAAAGGAACAGAACTAAAATCGGATTTGGTGCCTTGGCCTGACGGAGTTAAAGTTCGTGTAAAAGATACTTTCACTTCTTCTTGGAGAACACTTCAAATTGGAGAAAATCCAGGTGAATTGATTACTTCTTATTTGGTTTTAAATTTAAATGAACCAAACAAATTAAAAAATACAAACAGCTATTTTAAACCATACAAGTATTTAGGAATCTGGTGGGGAATGCACATTGGAAAATATACTTTCTGGGAAAGCGACAAACAAGGCGCAACAACTAAAAATGCTGAAACATATATCGACTTTACAGCAAAAGAAGGTTTCAACCATTTATTGATTGAAGGCTGGAATAAAGGCTGGACACCGGGTTGGTATGAAAACCGTATGCACATGTTCAGTTTCACAAAAAGTGCAGACAATTTCGACTTAGAAAAAGTGGTTGAATACGGAAAGAAAAAGAACATCGAATTAATCGGATATCACGAAACAGGTTCAAACTTAATTAACTACTTAAAAGAAGTTGACGAAGGTTTTGCTTTATACAAAAAATTGGGAATCCATACCGTAAAAATCGGTCACGTAGGTTCTAAATTGAATATGAAACAAATGCACTTCGGACAGTTTGGAGTAAATTATTTCAGATACATTTTAGAAAAGGCAGCACAATACGATTTAGCGGTTTTATACCACGAATCAATAAAAGATACTGGAGAAAGAAGAACTTTCCCAAACATGGTTTCGAGAGAAGCAGCGCGTGGACAAGAATATAACGCTTGGAGCGAAGGAAATCCGCCAAACCATTTAAGTATTATTCCGTTTACAAGATTGCTTTCTGGACCAATGGATTTTACACCTGGAATTTTTGATGTTGAGGTAAAACAGGGCTATCCAGGAAAAAGAATTCAGGGAACAGTTGGACAGCAATTGGCATTGTATGTTACAATTTATTCTCCAATTCAAATGTTAGCCGATCTTCCAGAAAATTATGAAGGAAAACCAGCTTTACAATTCTTAAAAGACGTTCCAACAGATTGGGAAGACACTAAAATCTTAGAAGGAAAAATTGGCGAGTACATCACAACAGCAAGAAAAGACAGAAACAGCGCTGATTGGTATTTAGGAACTTTGACCAACGAAAAACCAAGAAATGTTGAGGTTTCATTATCATTCTTAGATCCAAATGCAACCTATGAAGCTCAGATTTATGTAGATGCTGAAGGAACAGATCAAACGCATAATCCAGAAGCAGTGGCAATTTCTAAGAAAACAGTAAAAGCTTCAGATAAATTACAATTGAAATTAGGCGGAGCTGGTGGTGGAGCAGTGAGATTTAAAAAATTGTAATTATTAATTTCTAAAATCCGACAGGTTTTTAAAACCTGTCGGGTTTCGTTACGCAACGATGAGATTTGAATATTCTAACAGGTTTTTAAAACCTGTTAGGTATTATAAAACACAACCCAAAAAAATTAGTCCTTCTTCCAAAAAATGAAAAACAGTATTCTTTATATCTTTTTTCTTTTATCTGCTAATTTGATGTTATCACAGCAAAAGCAATATCCTTTTCAGGATCCGAGTTTAGATACTGAAAAGCGTATTGACAATTTGCTGTCTTTGATGACGCTGGATGAAAAAGTTCAGGCTCTAAGCACAAATCCGTCAGTAAAAAGATTAGGACTTATTGGTACAGGTCATGTAGAGGGATTACATGGATTGGCTTTGGGCGGACCAGGTGAATGGGGAGGAAAAAATAAAAAGCCATTAACAACAACCACTTTCCCTCAAGCGTATGGTTTAGGAGAAACTTGGGATGTTGAACTTCTTCAAAAAGTTGCAAATGTTGAAGGCTATGAAACCCGTTTTGCTTTGCAAAAATACAATCGAGGTGGACTAGTAGTTCGTGCTCCAAATGCAGATATTGCAAGAGATCCGCGCTGGGGACGTACTGAAGAAAGTTACGGAGAAGATGCTTTTTTTAACGGAATTATGACAGTTGCTTTTGTAAAAGGCTTACAAGGAAATAACTCCAAATACTGGCAAACGGCTTCGTTGATGAAGCATTTTTTGGCAAACAGCAATGAAGACGGAAGAACCTATACATCATCTGATTTTGATGAAAGACTCTGGAGAGAATATTACGCACTTCCTTTTCAAATGGGAGTTGTGGAAGGAGGCTCACGTGCTTATATGGCGGCGTATAACAAAGTAAATGGAATTCCAGCAATGGTACATCCGATGCTTAAAAATATTACGCAGAAAGAATGGGGCCAAAATGGTATTATTTGTACCGATGGAGGTGCTTTTAAATTGCTTCTTTCAGATCATAAATATTATGCAGATAAATATTTAGGAGCGGCTGCAGCTGTAAAAGCGGGTATTAACCAATTTTTGGATGAATTTATAGATGGTATTTATGGTGCTCTTTCTAATGGATATTTGAAAGAAAAAGATCTTGATGAAGTTTTGCGTGGAAATTACCGAGTAATGATAAAACTTGGAATGCTTGATGCTTCAGAAGAAAATCCATATTCGAAAATCGGAAAAGATAAAGATACAATCGATCCTTGGAAAACAGAAGCGCACAAGAAAATCGCTTTAGAGGCAACTCAAAAATCTATTGTTTTATTGAAAAATGAAAAGGGATTTTTGCCCTTGCAAAAGGAAAAAATAAAAACAGTTGCCGTTATTGGACCTCGGGCTGATGAAGTGCTTTTAGACTGGTACAGCGGAACGCCTCCTTATGTTATTACACCTTTGGAAGGAATAAAAAAGAAGCTGGGGAATAATGTCGAAGTTTTAGTCGCAAAAAATAACATTGACGGAAAAGCAGCAACAATAGCAAAAAAAGCAGATTTTGTAATTGTCATTGTTGGAAATCACCCTGTTTGTAATGCTGGATGGGCAAATTGTCCAGTTCCAAGTGAAGGAAAAGAAGCGGTTGACCGCCAGTCTCTAACTTTAGAACAAGAAGATTTGATCAAGGTAGTTTATCAGGCAAATCCGAAAACGGTGGTCGCATTAATCAGCAGTTTTCCTTATGCAATCAATTGGACTCAGGAAAATGTTCCAGCAATTGTACACATGGCTCAGAATAGTCAGGAAACAGGAACGGCATTGGCAGATGTTTTATTTGGAGATTATAATCCTGCAGGACGTTTAACGCAAACTTGGGTAAGAGATATTACCGATCTTCCGGAATTATTGGATTATAACATTCGAAATGGAAGAACCTATATGTATTTTAAAAAGAAACCATTATATGCTTTTGGTCACGGATTAAGTTATACGACTTTCAAATACAATTCGATTGAAACGAGTTCTGAAACTATTTCGAAAAATGAAGAATTAAAAGCTACAGTTTCTGTCACAAATACTGGAAATAAAGATGGTGATGAAGTAGTTCAGCTTTACGTAAAACAATTAGAATCGAAAGTGGAACGACCAGAAAAAGAATTGAAAGCATTTAAGAGAGTTTTCTTTAAAGCTGGAGAAACCAAAAGTGTTGATTTGATTGTAAAAGCAAAAGACTTAGAATATTGGAATACAGCAAAACAAGCGTTCGAACTTGAAAAAAACACAACCGAAATCCAGATCGGAAATTCTTCAGATAACATACTTCTGAAAAAGAAAATTTCAGCTAAATAATTGTAAAAGAATAAAACTTAAACATGAAAAAAAGCCTAGTAATACTATTTGTTTTTGTTGGTTTGGCAAGCTTTAAATCATTTGCACAAGCAACAAACGCTGATTCTCAAAACAGAATTATAAAAGTAGATTTCAAAAAAGAAGCAGGAAAATTAAATACCATGTTCAAAGAATGCATCGGTGCGGGAAGAGCAAATGAAGGTCTTCGTGCAGACTGGCAGCAGCAATTGGCATTGGTAAAAAAAGAATGTGATTTTAAATACATCCGTTTTCATGGTTTATTGACCGATGATATGGCCGTTTATCGTGAAGACGAAAAAGGAAATCCAGAATACAATTACCAATATGTAGACGTTTTGTTCGATTATATTGTGAGTCTAAAAATGAAACCGTTTGTTGAATTAGGTTTTATGCCGAATGCTTTGGCAAGCGGAAAAGAAACTATTTTTTGGTGGAAAGGAAACGTTACGCCTCCAAAAGACTATAAAAAATGGGAAGATTTAATTCGAAATTTAACTCAGCATTTTAAAGAACGCTATGGAGACGAAGAAGTAAAAACATGGTACTTTGAAGTTTGGAATGAGCCTAACTTATCCCCAGGTTTTTGGACAGGAACACAGGCAGATTATTTTAAATTATACGATTATGCAGCCCGTGGCGTAAAAGCAGTAAACCCTGCATACAAAGTTGGCGGACCCGCAACGGCAGGCGCAGGATGGGTTCCGGAAACAATTGATTTTTGTTTTAAAAATAATGTGCCCCTAGATTTTATCTCAACACATACTTATGGTGTAAACCAAGGATATTTGGATGAATTCGGAACTTCTGGAACAGTTTTGAGTCCAGATGTAAACAGTGTAAACGGAGATGTTATAAATTCGCGTAAGCAGATTACCAATTCGGCTAAACCAAATTTAGAATTGCATTACACAGAGTGGAGTTCTTCTTATACACCAGCAGATCCAATTCACGACAGTTATCATTCGGCAGCTTACATTCTGCAAAAACTCAAGCAAGTTGGAAATGCGGCAAACTCCATGTCATATTGGGTTTTTACCGATGTTTTTGAAGAACCAGGACCAAGATTCACGCCTTTTCACGGCGGTTTCGGATTGTTGAATACGCAGGGAATTAAAAAGCCAGCATATTTCTCTTATTATTTAATGAATAAATTAGGAGAAACAGAACTTCAAAACAGTGATAAAGCTTCTTGGACTTCCAAAAATGCAAAAGGCGATGTACAAGTTTTATTATGGGATTTTACGAATACACATCCCGGCGATAAAGTTTGGAACCAAACTTATTACATTCAGGATCTTCCATCAAAAGAAAAAGGAAAAGTAAAAGTGGAGATTGACGGAATACAGAAAGGAAAATATCTTTTAGAAATTTACAAAGTTGGTTATAAAGTAAACGACGCTTACGCAGATTATCTGTCGATGAAAAAACCAAGTCAGTTAACACGTGAGCAAGTCAATTCCATAAAAGAAAAAAATAACGGCGCGCCAATTTCAACAGAAAAAATTACAATTGACGCAAAAGGAACTTTCAGCAGAGAATTTAAAATCAACGAAAATGATGTTGTAATGCTGAATTTAATTAAACAATAATAAAGAGAAAACCACAAACATAAAAATAGTATTAACGGTATTTAAAGATGATTTGTGAGGAATCAAAAATCTTTAAATCAAAAAACACCTAACTATCTATGAAAAACAAAATGATATTCCTTTCATCGGCTTTGGTTTTTGCATTGTTTACTTCTTGTAAAAATGATGCGCAAACTTTAGCTTCAAATTCGGCGCAAACCGAAGAATACGTTGGAAAAGAAATAAGCACAGATCACGATGCCGAAATCGACAAATTGATTTCGCAAATGACATTAGAAGAAAAAATTGGAATGCTTCACGGAAACAGCATGTTTGCCAATGCAGGTGTAAAACGTTTAGGAATTCCAGAATTAAAAATGGCCGACGGTCCGTTGGGAGTTCGTGAAGAAATCTCAAGAGATAATTGGGCTCCAGCCGGATGGACAAACGATTTTGCAACATATTATCCAGCAGGAGGCGCTTTGGCAGCAACTTGGAATGCAGAAATGTCGCATACTTTTGGAACCAGTTTAGGAGAAGAATTACGTGCAAGAGATAAAGACATGTTACTTTCGCCAGCCATCAATATGGTAAGAACGCCACTTGGAGGAAGAACGTACGAATATATGTCTGAAGACCCATTTTTGAATAAAAAAATCGCGGTGCCTTTGATTGTAGGTCTACAAGAAAAAGATGTAATGGCGTGTGTAAAACATTATGCAGCAAACAATCAGGAAACGAATCGCGATTTTGTAGATGTACAAATTGATGAACGTACACTTCGCGAAATTTATCTTCCAGCTTTTGAAGCTTCGGTTAAAGAAGCAAAAGCATACAGTATTATGGGTGCTTACAATAAATTCAGAGGGGAATATTTATGTGAAAATGATTATATGCTGAATAAAATCCTTCGTGACGAATGGGGATTTAAAGGCGTTGTAGTTTCAGACTGGGCTGCGGTTCATTCTACAGCAAAAACTTTGAAAAGTGGTTTAGATATTGAAATGGGAACACCAAAACCTTTCAATGAATTTTTCTTGGCCGATAAATTAATCGCTGCAGTTAAATCTGGAGAAGTTTCTGAGAAAGAAATTGATTTGCATGTAAAACGTATTTTAAGAGTTTTATTCCAAGTGAAAGCAATGGGCGGAGGCGAGCGTGCAAAAGGAAGCATTGCAACCGAAGCACATTACCAAGATGCCTACAAAATTGCCGCTGAAGCAATTGTATTGTTGAAAAACGAAAACAATGCATTACCGTTAAAATTGGATGGAGTAAAATCTATTGCAGTGATTGGAAACAATGCGACAAAGAAAAATGCTCTTGGCGGATTTGGAGCTGGAGTAAAAACAAAAAGAGAAGTTACACCTCTTGAAGGTCTTAAAAACAGACTTCCTGCATCAATTAAAATTAATTATGCTGAAGGATATTTAGAGCGTTACGATAAGAAGAACAGAGGAAATTTAGGAAATATTACGGCTAATGGACCGGTTACAATCGATGAACTAGATCCAGCAAAAGTTAAAGAAGCAGTAGAAGCAGCTAAAAACTCTGATGTGGCGATTATTTTTGCGGGTTCAAACCGTGATTACGAAACAGAAGCTTCAGACCGTAGAGATTTACACTTGCCATTTGGACAAGAAGAATTAATCAAACAAGTATTGGCTGTTAATCCAAAAACTATTGTAGTTATGGTTGCTGGTGCTCCATTTGATATTAATGAAGTGAGCCAAAAAACTTCAGCTTTAGTGTGGAGTTGGTTTAACGGATCTGAAGGAGGAAATGCTTTGGCAGATGTTATTTTAGGAAAAGTAAATCCGTCAGGAAAATTACCTTGGACAATGCCTAAACAATTAAAAGATTCTCCTGCACACGCAACAAACAGTTTCCCTGGAGATAAAACAGTAAATTACGCTGAAGGACTTTTGATTGGATACCGTTGGTTTGATACTAAAAACGTAGCGCCATTATATCCTTTCGGTTACGGATTATCATACACGACTTTCGCGCTTGATAATGCAAAATCGAATAAAGATTCATATGCTCAAACTGATGTAATTGAAGTTTCTGTTGAAGTTAAAAATACTGGAAAAGTAGACGGAAAAGAAGTAGTTCAATTATATACTGCGAAATCAGATTCTAAAATTACACGTGCAGCACAAGAATTAAAAGGTTTCAAAAAAGTTGCTGTTAAAGCTGGAGGTTCAGAAAATGTAACCATTAAAGTTCCAGTAAAAGAATTAGCATATTACGATGTTGCTGCTAAAAAATGGACAGTTGAGCCAGGAAAATATACTATTAAAGTAGGAACTTCTTCTAGAGACATCAAAAAAGAAATTCAGGTAACAGTTAAATAAATTGTTGTTGCTATAAAATAACCAAACTCTCAACGCCAGCCCATAAAAAGCTGGCGTTGATTTTAAAGACTTACACTTAACTTAAACCAAACCAAATGAAAAAAACAATCAAAGATTATGTCTTGAGCTTTATACTGTGCTTTGCTTTTTTAGGAGTTTTAGCTTGCAGTTCAGATAAAGAAGAGACTCCTCCAACTATAAAAACGCTTTCTTCTACTACAAGCAAAATTGATTTTGAAAGCAAAGAAAATACAATTGAAATAACGATTAATTCTAATGGCGTCACTTGGACTTTGAGTAATTCTGCCAGTTGGATAAAATTAAGTCAGACTACTGGAACATCGGGACAAACAGTAGTAAAAATTACTGCTTTAGAAAATACGACTACGGCTCTGCGAAATGCAGTTATTACACTAAGTGGCGGTGAACTTGCTTCTGAGGCAATTTCAGTTTCTCAAGCAGCAGGAAGTTTATATCCAAGTTATAACACTAATCCAATTGCAGCCGATGCATCAGGAATGGGAAGTTCTGCAGTTGAATTGGCAGCAAAAATTAAATTAGGTTGGAATATCGGAAATACTTTAGAAGCAACTGGAGGCGAAACCGCTTGGGGAAATCCAAAAGTGACAAAAGCCTTAATTGATGCTGTAAAAGCAAACGGATTTAATGCGATCAGAATTCCGTGTTCTTGGAATCAGAATCTTGAAAATGCAGCAACAGCAAAAATCAAAACTGAATGGCTGGATAGAGTAAAAGAAGTGGTACAATATTGTGTTGACAATGATATGTATGTTGTGGTCAATATTCACTGGGATGGAGGCTGGCTGGAAAACAATATTACCGAAGCTAAAAAAGATGAAAATAATGCGAAACAAAAAGCTTTTTGGGAACAAATCGCAACGCATTTAAGAGGTTTCGATGAGCATTTACTTTTTGCAAGCGCCAACGAACCAGCGGTTGAAGATGCAGCACAAATGGCAGTTTTAACTTCATATCACCAAACATTTATTGATGCCGTTCGTTCAACAGGAGGGAAAAACGCTACTCGTGTTTTAGTAGTTCAAGGTCCAACTACAGATATTGAAAAAACAAACAAATTAATGACTACATTGCCAGTAGATAAAGTTACAGGCAGAATGATGGTCGAAGTACATTATTATTCTCCGTGGAATTTTGCTGGTTTAACCAAAGACGAATCTTGGGGTAAAATGTTCTATTATTGGGGAGTTGGTTTTCACTCAACAACAGATACAGAACGAAATGCAAGTTGGGGTGAAGAAGCTGATTTAGAGAAAAGTTTCAAATTGATGAAAACCCAATTTGTAGACAAAGGAATTCCAGTTCTTTTAGGAGAATTTGGAGCAATTCGAAGAACAACTTTGACAGGAGATGCTTTGACTTTACATTTAAATTCGAGAGCATATTATTTAAAAACGGTAGTCAAAACAGCAAAAGCAAACGGATTATTACCTTTTTATTGGGACGAAGGAAGTACAGGAAATAACGGTTTTGGAATTATAAATAGAAGCAATAATACCGTCTTCGATACACAGGCTTTAAATGCTTTAATCGAAGGTTTACAATAGAAATAAGTCTTTAAATCATGCAAGTGATATAAGTAAATTTTAGAAATGAATAAATTTAAAACTTAAAATCTCTTATATCACTTATGTGGTTCAAAAATATTTAAATTAGAAAATATGAAAAAATCAATAGTTTTTATTTTATTGATATTTAGTGCGATATCTAGCGCTAATGTAAGGATGCCTTTAATATTCTCTGACGGAATGGTTTTGCAAAGAGACAAGCAAATTCCGATTTGGGGTTTTGCCGATGCAAATGAAAGTATAGAAATTCATTTTAATAAACAAATTAAGAAAACAGCGGCCGATAAAAACGGAAAATGGACGGTAAATTTAAGTCCAGAAAAAGCCGGTGGACCTTTCGAATTACTCATTATCGGAAAAAATAAAATCACGATCAAAAATGTTTTGGTTGGCGAAGTTTGGATTTGCAGCGGACAATCGAATATGGAATTTCAGGTTTTCAAAACCATGAATTCTGAAAAAGAAATTAGCAGTGCAGATTATCCAATGATTCGTCATTTTGGCGTTGCGCAAGATTTAAGCGGAACTCCAAAAGACGATTTAAAACAAGGGAAATGGGAAGTAGCAAATAAAGAAAATGTAGGCAACTTTACAGCAGTTGGATATTATTTCGCTAGAAAATTGTATTCAGAATTAAAAATCCCAATCGGAATTATCAATACTTCTTGGGGCGGAACCAATGTTGAAACTTGGACAAGCCGTGAAGCTTTTGAAAATAGTCCTGATTTTAAAGCCATGATTGCTGATGTTCCAACCGTAGATATCAATGCCATTTTTGAAACCTATAAAAAATCAGTTTTAGACAATCTGAAAAAGGTACAAGGTTTTGATGTTTCAATGGAAAACGAAGATCAATTTAAAAACGCAAATTACCAAGATAAAAACTGGCCAGAAATAAAAGTGCCTTCACTTTGGGAAAATCAGCAAATCAGCAATATCGACGGAATTGTCTGGATGCGAAAAACCATTGTTTTAACAGCAGAACAAGCCAAAAAAGAAGCCACTTTACATTTAGCAAAAGTTGACGACGAAGACAAAACCTTTGTAAACGGAGTAGAAATTGGAACAAACAATCTTTGGGATGCCAAAAGAATTTACAAAATTCCAGCAAATGTTCTTAAAGAAGGAACAAACGTAATCGCAGTAAGAATTACAGATTACAGCGGCGGCGGCGGAATTTACGGCGATCCGCAAGATTTAAAAATCGACTTTAAAGATTCGAGTCTTCCGTTAGAAGGACTTTGGAAATTCAACGTAGTAAAAGTGAGAATTGAAGTTTCGCCAAACAGTTATCCTTCCTTGTTGTACAATGCGATGGTAAATCCATTAGTGCCTTATGCGATGCAGGGAGTTTTATGGTATCAAGGAGAAGCCAATGTTTGGAGAGCGGCAGAATACAAAAAGTCATTTCCATTAATGATAAACGATTGGAGAACAAAATTCAAACAAGGTAATTTCCCTTTTTATTTTGTTCAATTATCCACTTTCGATGAATTTGGAGGAAACAGCCAAAAAGGAAGCCGTTGGGCAGAACTTCGCGAAGCACAATCTGAAACTTTAAAATTGCCAAATACTGGAATGGCCGTAACAACCGATATTGGAAATGCAAAAGACATTCACCCAACCAACAAACAAGACATTGGTTTGCGTCTGGCAGCGATTGCGATGAATAATATTTACGGCAAAAAACAAGTTCACAGCGGACCAACTTATAAATCTCAACAAATAAAAGGAAACCAAATTATCCTTACTTTCGATAACATCGGCAGCGGATTATCAACTTCAGATAATGAAGAATTAAAAGGTTTCGAGATCGCTGGTGCAGACAAAGTTTTTCATTCCGCGAAAGCGATCATTAAAGACAACAAAATAATCGTTTCAAGCGATAATGTTCAAAATCCCGTTGCAGTGCATTACGGCTGGGCAGACGACGATACAACAATTAATCTTTTTAATAAAGAAAAATTTCCAGCATCGCCATTTAGAACTGATAATTGGGAAATGCTGACGGCGAATGAGAAATATAAAGTGAGTAAATAGTTATTAGTCGTTAGTGATTAGTCCTCAGTCCCCAGTAAATAGCTAAATAATTCGCAACGATATATGTTCCGCTAGGAACATTTCATCGGTAGCAACGGATGAAATCCGTTGATGAAAAAATAAACGTCCCATAATAATGTTCCATAGGAACATCTGATTGATTATAGGTTTTTATCCTAACAGGTTTCCAAAACCTGTTAGGTATCACTAGATTTTTTTATTAGTTTAGATAAAAAATAAATACCTAACAGGTTTTGGAAACCTGTTAGGATAATATAACCAAATATGATTAAAAAAACATTTCTCCTCTTACTTCTCACGTCTTGCTACACAAACATTTCGGCGCAATCCAAGAATGTTTTATGGTACAAACAACCCGCAGAATTCTTTGAAGAAAGCTTAGTTTTAGGAAACGGAAAAATGGGAGCAACCGTTTTTGGAGGCGCCAATTCAGATAAAATTTATTTGAATGACATTACGCTTTGGTCAGGTGAACCCGTAAATGCTAATATGAGCCCAGACGCTTATAAAAACATCCCAGCAATTCGCGAAGCTTTGCAGAATGAAAATTACAAACTGGCAGAAGAACTGAATAAAAAAGTTCAGGGGAAAAATTCCGAATCGTATGCGCCTTTAGGAACATTAGAAATCAATAATTCTGAAAAGGGAAAAGCAGTAAATTACCATCGTGAATTGGATCTTTCGAACGCTATTTCAAAATTAAGCTACGAAATGGCGGGAATAAAATATACACGAGAATATTTTGTGTCGGCTCCAGATAAGGTTATGATTATCAAATTAACAGCCGATCAAAAAGGAGCTTTAAACTTTGATATCAATTTGAAAAGCCTTTTACAATCAAATGTCGAAGTCCGAAACAATATTTTGATATTGAGAGGTTCTGCACCAATTCATGAAAATGCAGGATATAATGTTTTGCCAAAATATCTGAATTTAAAAGATAGAGGAACGAAATTTACTGGTTTAGTCCAAATTAAAAAAACTGATGGGACGATTACAAGTTCTAGAGAAACGTTGACTTTAAAAGATGCTACAGAAGCGATAATCTTTGTTTCTGTCGCAACAAGCTTTAATGGTTTTGACAAAAATCCAGCATCAGAAGGTTTAGACGATGTTTCAATTGCTTTGCAGAATCTGAATAACGCCTACGCAAAAGCATTCGATAAATTAAAAGAATCTCACATTACCGATTATCAAAAATTCTTCAATCGTGTCAATTTAGATTTAGGAAAAACAACCGCTCCAGATTTGCCAACAGACGAACGTTTATTACGTTACGCAGATGGAAGCGAAGATAAAAATCTCGAAATTCTATATTTCAATTTCGGACGCTATTTATTAATCAGTTCGTCAAGAACTTTGGGCGTTCCTGCCAATTTACAAGGACTTTGGAATCCGCATTTAAGTCCGCCTTGGAGCAGTAATTATACGATGAATATCAATCTGGAAGAAAATTACTGGCTGGCAGAAAACACCAATCTTTCCGAAATGCATTCGTCACTTTTGAGTTTTATTAAAAACCTTTCGGTAACAGGAAAAGTTACAGCCAAAACTTTTTACGGAGTAGATAAAGGCTGGGCGGCGGCTCATAATTCAGATATTTGGGCAATGACTAATCCGGTTGGACAATTCGGAAAAGAAGATCCTATGTGGGCGTGCTGGCCAATGGCACAAGCGTGGTTGAGTACACATATTTGGGAACATTATACTTTTACACAAGATTTAGCTTATTTGAAAAAAGAAGGTTATCCGTTAATGAAAGGCGCAGCCGAATTTTGTTTAGGCTGGCTTGTCGCGGATAAAAACGGAAACCTAATCACTTCGCCATCGACTTCACCAGAAAATCAATATAAACTGGCAGATGGTTTTGTGGGCGCAACACTTTATGGTGGAACTGCCGATTTAGCCATGATTCGCGAATGTTTTGATAAAACCATAAAAGCTTCAAAAGTGCTGAATACGGATGCTGGTTTCAGAAAAGAATTGGAAACAGCACTTTTAAAACTGCATCCGTATCAAATTGGTAAAAAAGGAAATTTACAGGAATGGTATTTTGATTGGGAAGATAATGATCCAAAACACCGTCATCAATCACATTTATTCGGACTTTTCCCTGGTGATCATATTACACCTTTAAAAACTCCTGATTTAGCGGAAGCTTCAAAGAAGACATTAGAAATAAAAGGCGACGAAACCACTGGTTGGTCAAAAGGATGGAGAATCAATCTTTGGGCGAGACTTTGGGACGGAAATCGCTCTTATAAAATGTATCGTGAATTACTGCGCTACGTAGATCCTGACGGAAAGAAAACAGACAAACCAAGAAGAGGAGGAGGAACGTATCCGAATTTATTTGATGCGCATCCGCCATTTCAAATTGATGGTAATTTTGGAGGCGCAGCTGCGGTTGCAGAAATGTTAGTTCAGTCAGATGAAAATGAAATTCGATTATTACCTGCTTTGCCAGATGCCTGGGCAGAAGGTTCAGTGAAAGGAATTTGCGCTCGCGGCGGATTTGAAATTGAAATGACGTGGAATAATAAAAAAACAGAAAAAGTAATTGTTTCTTCTAAAAATGGAGGGAAAACAACTTTGATTTTTGGCGATAAAAAACAAGAGATTGTTTTGAAAAAAGGAGAAAAATTAGAAGTAAAGTTCTAAATAATTATGAAAATGAATGTCATCCTGAGCGTAGTCGAAGGCTCATTTTGCATATAAGGGCTTCGACTTCGCTCAGCCTGACAAACGAATAGTAAACCCGTCAGGTTTTTATAACCTCTCGGGTTTTGTGTTTTTAGGCAAGCTTCGGAGAAGCGAAATATTTATAGGAAATAATGAACATTTACAATATAAAGCTCCAGCGGAGCGAAATATATGTCGCTCCGCTGGAGCTCGCTTTGGGATCGTACTTTTTAATTTCTATAAATATATCGCCTCGCTGAGGCTTTTTAATAACAAACCCGACAGGTTTCAAAAACCTGTCGGGTTTGTTGATTTGAAAACAAGAGGCTTCGACTTCGCTCAGCCTGACAAAATGAATTATTCCTTGTCTGCAGTTTGTTCTTCTTCTGGTTTCTCAGAATGTTCTTTTTTAAAAGTCTCGTACCATTTTTCGATGGAAGGATACACAAAAGCAGCAACTTTTTTTACCGGATTATAAAAAATGTAATTGTCTAAAGTTTCTTTTTTTGCGAATGTATTATTGAAGTTTATCTTTTCGAACAAAGCAATAAAAATACTCAGAATTAGAATGGTTTTTAAAATCCTAAAGAAGCCACCACCGAGTTTGTTTATCCAGCCTAACATGGCAAAATCGGCAATTCCTGTTAGAATTTTGGCTAAGAAATATACGCCTATCACAACTAGAATAAAAGTTAAGATAAAAGCCGTTATTTGAATATTTGTAGGATTCCAAGAAACATGCTTTGAAATCATTTCGGTCATTAATGAAGAAAATTTTATCGCAAGATAAATTCCTAATAACAATGAAATGAAAGAAGCAACTTCTACAAAAAGTCCGTTTTTAATGCCTTTGTATAAACTGTAACACAAAAGTGCACCTACGATAATATCAAAAAAACTCATGTTTTGTTTTGGTGTTTAATGAGGCGCAAATATAGATTTTTTTTAGGTTCAGAGGTTCAGAGAGGCGAAGGTTCAGAGGTTTTTTGTAATGCTCTTTGGTATACGTTTATTTTTTTAGGTGCAATGTATTGAACTATGTATCTTTGCAAATCAAAATTTAGAGTATAGATTGCGATTCTGCCCCCTTCAGAATAGATTTTTAAATCAGCAATCTAAGATCTACAATCAAAAAACATAAATTAAATGTCTAGAGATACACAATTAAAAGAGCGATGGGAAAAGCTCGTTGATATACTTTCCAATCAGTTTTCGCAAGGCGAAGACTTAGATTTGGATGCCATAATTTACCTAATCGGAGTTCAGGAATACGGAAAAGTGCACCGTGAATACAAGAAAGACGAAAAACTGAATTTAATGCACATTGCAATCTGCCGGTTGCTAGAACCATACGGATTTTACGAATTCGAATATTTCGACGATGAAGGCTGGCCTCATTACAAAGTAAAAGAAAATTTGCCACCGCTAAAAGCTGGTGAACAATCGGTTTTAATGAAAGAAGCGATTGTAAATTATTTTTTAGAACGAAAACTTATCGATTAGAGTCTAGTTTACAGTCGAAGTCTCAGTTTACAGTTTGGACTGCGACTGCGACTGAATACTGAAAACTAAAGAAAATGTGCAGATACGCAATGATATCTTATAAGCCTCATTATGCTTGTTTTAATTGTCGAAAGACCTTTAAAAGAAGATTGATGGTTGATGTGAAAAAAGGAGAAACATCGGTTTTTGAAGCCAAATGCCCGCAATGCGGAGAATTTATGGCAAATATGGGACTAGATTTTGAATCACCTAAAAAAGACGATGTCAAAAAGTGGGAACATATTAAAAGTTTGTTTTCTGTAGGTATTACATTTCACTCCTGCAGTTGCAGTGGGCCAGGCTATATTCCGAATTCTAAAGAAAAATTAGTGGAATATTTTGAAGGGATAAAAAAAAGATATCTTGAAAATATGGGCTTTTGGCGCACTAGAATCGAACCAACGAATAAACAAGAAAAAGAACGGGATTTAAATAAAAATTGGAATAAACTAAGCAGTATTTCTTCTAATTACAAAAAGGAAATAGTAACCAATCAGAAAGGTTTAGATTATTGGCATGTAAAGATTAAACAAGTTGAAGAAAAGTTAAATCTGATAAAATAATTTACAGAAAACCTAAAACTGCGACGGTGACCGCACACTTTCAACTAAAAACACTAAATTTGTACTCTCAATTATCGAAGGAAAATGATAGATAAGATTAAACAGCATATAGAGGAAGCTAAAGCCTTTAATGAGAAAAATAAAGAATCGTTAGAACAATTCCGTATTAAATATTTAGGAAGTAAAGGTTTGTTGAAAGAACTTTTTACCGAATTTAAAAATATTCCAAACGACCAAAAAAAGGATTTTGGACAAGTAATCAATACTTTAAAAGCCGTTGCTGAAGAGAAAGTAAGAGTTATTCAGGAAGAACTTGAAAGCAAAGAGGAATCTAAAGGCGTTTTTGGTGATTTAACACGTTCAGCAGAACCAGTAATTATTGGTTCTCGCCATCCTATTTCTATCGTTAAAAATCAGATTATAGATATTTTTGCTAATATCGGATTCAACGTATCTGAAGGTCCAGAAATCGAAGACGACTGGCATAACTTTACGGCATTGAATTTACCAGAATATCACCCAGCGCGTGATATGCAGGATACATTTTTTATTCAGACAAATCCAGATGTTTTATTGCGTACGCATACATCATCGGTTCAGGTGCGTTATATGGAAAATCATAAACCGCCAATCCGTACGATTTCTCCAGGACGTGTTTTCCGTAACGAAGCGATTTCATCTCGTTCGCACTGTATTTTCCATCAAGTGGAAGGATTATACATTGATAAAGATGTTTCTTTTGCCGATTTAAAACAGACTTTGCTTTATTTCACTAAAGAAATGTTTGGAAAATCTAAGATTCGTCTTCGTCCATCATATTTCCCATTTACAGAACCAAGTGCTGAGATTGATATCTATTGGGGATTAAAAACAGAAACTGATTACCGTATCACAAAAGGAACAGGTTGGTTAGAAATTGGTGGCTGCGGAATGGTAGATCCAAATGTTCTTAAAAACTGCGACATCAATCCTGAAGAGTATAATGGTTTCGCTTTCGGAATGGGAGTAGAGCGAATTGCAATGCTTTTATACCAAATTGGCGATATCCGTATGTTCTATGAAAACGATGTTCGTTTCTTAGAGCAGTTCAAAGCAAATATTTAAAAATAAAGTTATTAGTAAATAGTGATTAGTGAGAAGTTTTCTTTCTAATCACTATTTACTTTTTACTAATTACTAGATTATGAAAAAAGATATAATAATTCCAGAAGTCGAAAACGTATTTCTTGCCGCAGTGCAGGAATGGAGCGACGATTTTATGGAAAAAGTATGGTACGCTTATTTAGTTAATGACAGCGATTTTAATTTAGACAGCGTAATGGTGGTTTCGAAAGCTTTTGGAACTATTGACGGCGAAATGAAAAAAACGTCAATTCTGCGTCATGCTTTTGTTGAGGTTCCTTCTGTCTCTGTTGTAAAAATAGAATTGGTAGAAAAAAGCCTTTTAGCACTTAACAACGAATTCATGGTGACTTTCTTCATTGGAAATACTTTGTACGATAAGAAGTTCATTTTTAAAGCCAATTCTCTTGACGAAAATAAAACGGAAGAAGTGCCGATTTTGTTTGTTGAAGGAATTATGGTGAAATAGTTTTCAGTCGCAGTCGCAGTATTCAGTTTAAAATTGAAATTAAGCGTTAAAATAAAAAAGTCCGAAAAAATATTTTTTCGGACTTTTTATTTTATTGTAACTGATCACTAAAAACTGACCACTGAATACTTAATCCAAAGATTCAGTCAATTTCTTGAAAACCGTTTTAGCATCTTTTCCTTCGTATAAAACAGCATAAACAGCGTCTATAATTGGCGTTTTCGCTCCGTAACCTTGATTTAGTTTATAGGCACTTTTTGTTGCGTAATAACCTTCGGCAACCATACTCATTTCCATCATGGCACTTTTTACGGTGTAACCTTTTCCAATCATATTTCCGAACATTCTATTTCTAGAGAAAACAGAATATCCAGTAACCAATAAATCGCCCAAATAAGCTGAATCATTGATGTTACGTTTCATTTTATGCACTTTTCGAATGAATTTCTTCATTTCACGAATCGCGTTACTCATTAAAACGGATTGGAAGTTGTCGCCATAACCTAAACCATGAGCAATTCCGGCAGCGATAGAGTAAATGTTTTTTAGCATTGCAGCATATTCAGTACCGATAATATCGTCTGAGATTTTGGCTTTGATATAATTTCCAGAAAGTGTTTTAGCTACAGTTTTAGCTTTATCAGGATCACCGCAAGCAATTGTCAAGTAGGAAAGTCTTTCTAAGGCAACTTCTTCTGCATGGCACGGACCTGTAATTACTCCAATATTGTAATATGGAATGTCGTATTGAATATGGAAATGTTCTCCAACAATTAAACTAGTTTCAGGAACAATTCCTTTAATAGCAGAAAAAATAATTTTATCTGATAAAGAAACCGTCATGTTTTTTAATTCGGCATCTAAGAAAGCAGATGGAATTGCAAAAATGATATAATCTGCATATTCTATCGCTTCGTTTATATTGTTGGTTAATTTGAGTTTTTTGGTATCAAATTCAACAGAACTTAAGTAGTTCGGATTGTGTTTGAATTTCTCGATATGCTCGATAGCGGCATCATTGCGCATGTACCACGAAATTTCAGAAAGATTTACACATAACATTTTTGCAATTGCCGTTGCCCAGCTTCCACCACCAATCACTGCAAATTTTAAATTTTCGCTCATTATTTTAATAATTTAAAACAAAAGTACTTAATAATGTGCTAATAAAGCAAAACCTGATTTAAGAAATTTTGAAAAGACACTTTAATAGCAATGACTTTCAAGATGTTTAAGTTTAAAAATGTTTTTTTTAAATGCTGTACAATAAAATAAATCGTTGTGCGTTATAACATTTTATAAATTAGAATTTTAATGAATTTAGAAAAAATTGAGTTAGTTAGTTTTGTTTTAGTATTTTGAAAAGGCGTTCCTAAATTTATTAAGAACGCCTTTTTTATTTTTAGTTTTCAGTCACAGTGCCAGTTTTCAGTTATATGCAAAACGGTAATGTCGCTGAATACTCCGATTAATATGAAAGTTCAACAATTGATCTTACTTTATCTAAAGTCACTAATTGATTTTCTCCTAAACCTTTCCAGCCTCTTTCTTCAAAACGATTTACGATAAAATCTGCTGTATTTGAATATTCCTTTGTATATTGAGAAAGTTTCGTGTCCATTCCCATTTTATGGAAAAATTCTACGGTTTTGTTGATCGCTTCTTTCGCCACTTCTTCGTCAGAACCAGTTAAGTTAAAGATTCTTCTTCCGTATTGCGCTAGTTTTGCTTTTTTAGTTTCAAACATTACATGGTATAAACTTGGGCCAATAATCGCCAAAGTTCTTGCGTGATCAATTTCGTAAAGCGCTGTCAATTCGTGACCAATCATGTGAGTTGCCCAATCACTTGGAACACCTTTTTGGATTAATCCGTTTAAAGCCATTGTACAGCTCCACATAAAATTAGAAGCCAAAGTGTAATCAGTTGGGTTTTCTACGATTCCAGGACCAACTTCAATTAAAGTCTGAAGAACACCTTCGGCAATTCTATCTTGAAGAAAAGCATCAGTTGGATACGTTAAATATTGTTCCATAACGTGTGTGTAAGCATCTACAACACCATTTTCGATTTGTCTTTTTGGTAAAGACGAAATTACTGTCGGATCACAGATTGAAAATTGAGGAAATAAAGCGCTTCCGCCAGAAGATAATTTTTCTTGAGTTGCTTCAATTGTTACCACATATCCAGAATTCATTTCACTTCCTGTTGCCGGTAGCGTTAAAACAGTTCCAAATGGCATTGCATTTTCTTTAATCAAAATACGTTTCTGCAAAATGTCAATCGGATTTCCTTCATAATGAACAGCGCCCGAAATAAATTTCACGCCATCAATTACAGATCCGCCACCAACAGCCAAAATAAAGTCGATTTTTTCAGCTTTGATCACATCAACAGCTTTCATTAAAGTTTCAAATCTCGGATTTGGTTCAATTCCGCCAAATTCTACAATTTCAAAACCTTTAAGATTATTGATTACTTGATCGTAAATTCCGTTTTTAAATATACTTCCGCCTCCATAAGCCAAAAGCACTTTTGCGTCTTTTGGAACTAAAGTCGAAAGTTTTTCAATTTGTCCTTTTCCGAAAACTAAATTAGTCGGATTGTATAATTCAAAGTTGAGCATGATTTTTTTTAGAGTTTCTAAGATGCTAAGATTCTAAGAGATTAAGTTTTTTTAACTTGATCTTAGAATCTCAGCATTTGTTTATATTAATTTTGATGATCTATAATATTGAAAGAATCATAGATTATTGTTTTCCAAGATTTCGATTATTCTTACGTAATTTGGATATTGTTTCAATCTAATATATTCCAATAATGTTTTTTTAGGATATTCGGAAATCCAAAGCTCTATACTATCAGAAAGGTCATGATAATTTGTTTCATGAAGTTTTTCATATAAATCCAACATCTTAAATAATGAAGATTCTTCATTTATTAAAAATTCAGATTCACAATCTTCTAATGTTTTCTTAAATTGATTGTAGTATTGTACTTTAGTTTCTTTCAAAATAAACTATAATTATTTTTTACCATTAAGCTCTAGTAACAACTTGCCAGCTACCAATTTAGATGAAGCTGGATTTTGTCCTGTAATTAAAAGTCCGTCTTCAACTGCATACGGTTGCCAGTTTGGACCTTTAGAAAAAATTCCTCCATTTGATGCCAAAGCATCTTCCAATAAAAATGGAACTACTTTAGTTAAACCAACTGCTTCTTCTTCTTCATTTGTAAAACCAGTTACTTTTTTACCTTTTACTAAATATTCCCCTTTTACTTTTACGTTTTTCAAAACAGCAGGTGCGTGACAAACAAAAGCTACTGGTTTATTGTGCGTGTAAAAAGATTCGATTAAAGCGATTGAACTTTTATCTTCAACTAAATCCCAAAGCGGACCGTGACCTCCTGGATAAAATACAGCGTCGTAATCTTTTTGGTTAACTGTAGAAAGCTTCAAAGTATTTTTTAGCTTTTCCTGTAAAACCTTATCAGCGTCAAAACGTTTTGTGTCTTCAGTAGCTGAAGCTGGATCGGCACTTTTTGGATCAATTGGCGGCTGACCTCCAAGCGGAGATGCAATTGTAATTTCAACGCCTTGATCTAATAATTCATAGTAAGGTGCAGCAAATTCTTCTGACCAAAATCCTGTTTTTTCTCCTGTATTGCCCAGTTTATCATTACTGGTAACAACAAATAATACCTTTTTCATACTCTTTTTGTTAGATTTTTGAGCTTCAGCAGAAATGCTTACAGCTGTAAATGCAGTTATTGCGAATAGTGCTATTTTTTTCATAATTTTAAATTTTGAACAAATTTACGGCTAAAGTGATATCAGTAAAAATAAAATAAACTATGTTTGTTATAAATAAATTTATGACATGGTAAATCTAGAATGGTACAGAACTTTTAAGGCAGTTTACAAAAACGGTAATTTTTCAGTGGCTGCGAAGGAATTATTTATGAGCCAGCCTGCGGTTAGTCAGCAGATATCAATGCTTGAAGCACACGTGGGAAATAAATTGTTTAATCGGAAATCCAAAGGAGTAGAGCCGACCGAATACGCTAAGTTACTGAATAATCTGATAATAGATGCGTTAGAAAGACTTGAAAATGTAGAAACTAGTTTTAGAACTAAAGCAGAAGATGCAAATCGATTAATTTCTGTTGGTGTTTCGCAGCATCTTTTTAGTTGTATTGGTAATCTTTTGATTTCAAAGTTCGAATTGATCGATTTTACTTTCGCCGAAAACGACGCTTTATTTGAATTAGTAGATTCTAAAAAACTTGATTTTGCAATTGTCACGAAAGGTTATGAAACTTTCGATACCAAATATGAAGTGGTTGGAAAAATCAAACTGATAATGGTTGCGCCAACTAGTTTAGATATTACCGATTTCCGTCACAAATTAAAAGCAGACAATTATACAGAAATCGAACAATGGCTGAATGAGCAAAAATGGTATAGCCATGATGCACGAATTCCGCATATAAAATTATTCTGGCTTCATGCCTTTAATAAAAAAAGACCATCTATGGTGCCAAATTATATTATTCCTTCAGAATCTGAAATGCTGAGATTATTGTCTAAGAATGAAGGAGTAGCGATAACTTGGAATTGTAATGCAAGAAAATTGATAAAAGAGAATAAACTGCAATTGGTATGGAATAGTTTTCATGTACCAGAACAATTTGTGTATTTATTGACTGCAAAAAATAGCAATACGAACTCGTTTTTTGAGACGATTTCAAAAGAATTAAAACTGTTTTTCGGTAATAGATTGTAGTAAAAATTCTATATATTTAAGGTGTTAATTTAAAAATATCAGTTATGAAAAGAATTGCAATGTTTTTAATCTTATTTACAACCTTATTTACTGGTAATTCGTGTAGCAAGAGTGATGCTGAAGATGTGGTAGATTGTTTGGCCGAAGCAGTTTATATCAAATTGCATAATTCTACAGATGCTACAAACCCGAAATTGATGAATTATTCTGTTGAATATTCTGGAACAGGAACTCTAAGTTCTGTAAAATGGAATTTTGGTGACGGAACAACAGGAACAGGAACAACGGTTACTCATACTTATGCAGCTGCTGGAGAATACACAGCAACAGCCGAAGTAACAATTAAAAAAGATGGATCAGAATGTACTTCAAGCCCAAAACGAACTGTTACAATAGAGTAGAGAAGAACAGAAAGAAAAAAAATATCAGAGAGTCAATTATGTGATTTATGCTTGTGCATTTGATCACAAAATTGGCTCTCTTTCTTTATATTTGTTTGATAGGATTTTTAAATATGGAAAAATTGCAAAATATTAGAATTGCTGTAGATGCTATTGTTTTTGGTTACAAAAGCAGTGGTTTGTGTGTTTTATTGATTGAACAGCAATTTGGCTCTTCCGAAAAATATTGGGCTTTGCCAGGCGGTTTGGTTAAAGATGAAGAATCATTAAACGATGCCGTTATTCGTGAATTGCATGAAGAAACCAATGTGCAATTAACTTTTATGGAACAATTGTACACTTTTGGAGATGATATTCACAGAGATTCTAGAAACCGAGTTATTTCGGTTGCGTATTATGCTTTGGTCGATGCTTCAAATTTAGAAATCAAAGCCGACACAGATGCAGAAAGAGTACAATGGTTTAAAATAGATGAAATTCCGCCTCTGGCATTCGATCATAATTTGATTTTAGAAAAAGGTATTGAGAGATTAAAAGCAAAATTGACTTACGAACCAATTGGTTTTGATTTACTTCCAGAAGAGTTTTTATTTTCAGATCTTGAAAACCTTTATTGCACCCTTTTAGAAAAAGAAATTGATCGAAGAAACTTCAGAAAGAAAATACTTAGTTATGGTATTTTAGAAGAAACAGAAAAATTTTCACCAATAAAAACGGGCCGTCCGGCAAAACTTTTTAAGTTTAATAAGTTGAAATATAACGAGTTAATTAAAAAAGGCTTTCACTTCGAAATAAAGTTTGCGTAATTTTTACACAAAATAAATTGTTTATTTAAAATTAAATTCTACATTTGCGTATAATTAACGCAAACTAAAAAACTATGATACTAAATCTCGACCCAAAATTCACTCCATTTCAAAATCAGGAAGAAATTAAATTTCAAAGTTTTACTTTCTCTGGAGGAGAACCACACATTAAAATCAATCCAGATTTTGATCGTAATCAGAAAATAACAATTACGCATAGATTAAATTCATTCAACGATTTAGGATTATTGTGCATTACAGTTGATGCTTTACGCAGAATGGATGTTAAAATCATCGATCTTTTTATTCCGTATTTTCCAGCTGCAAGACAAGATCGTGTTATGATTCCTGGCGAGCCTTTATCTGTAAAAGTGTATGCAGATATTATTAATGCAATGCAATTGAAAAAAGTTTTTGTTTTTGATGCGCATTCAGAAGTTACTCCAGCTTTATTGAATAATAGTACTGTGATTCCGAACTATACTTTTATCAAAGAAGTTCTAGAAAATATCGGAAATAATGTAAAACTAATTTCTCCAGATGGCGGGGCTTTGAAAAAAATCTACAAAGTTTCTGAGTTTTTAGGCGGTGTTGAAGTGGTAGAATGCAGTAAAAGTCGTGATGTAAAAACGGGAAAATTATCTGGTTTTAAAGTTTACGAAGATGATTTGGAAGGAATGGATTGTTTAATTGTAGATGATATCTGCGACGGAGGAGGAACTTTCGTAGGATTAGCTGAAGAATTAAAAAATAAAAATGCAGGCAAATTATACTTAGCGGTAAGCCACGGAATTTTCAATAAAGGTTTTGAAGTTTTAGATTGTTTCGATAAAATTTTCACAACCAATTCAGTAAAAGATTTTGAAGACCAAAGCGTTGTTCAAATCAAATTAGATCAATTAATATGAAATACAATATAGGAGATGTAGTTCCGGAAAGTAAGTTTTTATTTTTCTGGGGACATCAACCCGATAAAAGCGGAAAAATTACCAAAACCTGTTTCAGTCAGTGGTGGTTAAGTTCTTTTAAAGTAGATAAAGTTACTTATAAAACTGCCGAACACTGGATGATGGCCAAAAAAGCAGAATTGTTTCAAGATCAGGAAATTTTAGAAAAAATCCTTGAAGCCGATTCTCCTGCAGAAGCTAAGAAACTAGGTCGTGAAGTGAGAAATTATGATGACAAAGTCTGGTTAGAAAACCGATATGAAATCGTAAAAGAAGGAAACTATCACAAATTCAGTCAAAATGCTGATTTGAAAACTTTCTTACTAAACACTAAAGAACGAGTTATTGTTGAGGCAAGTCCCGTAGATCCAATTTGGGGAATCGGAATGGCAAGTGACCACAAAGATGTTTTAAATCCGAAAGCTTGGAAAGGATTGAATCTTTTAGGTTTTGCTTTGATGGAAGTTCGGGATGAATTAAAATAATTAGAAATTATAAAAAATAAAGATGTTCCATAGGAACATATCATAGGTAATGAATGAAAATATAGCAAAGAGCGTCAGCAAGTTTTTGAGCTTGGTGCTCAGACATTCGCCAGAAAAAATCGGATTAAAATTAGACGAAAATGGTTGGGCAGATGTTGACGAATTAATAGAAAAATGTACTAAAAAAGGGAATCGTCTCGACGCTGAACTTTTGGATTATGTTGTAGAAAATAACGATAAAAAGCGTTTCGCTTATAACGAAGATAAAACTAGAATCCGTGCAAGTCAGGGACATTCTATTTCAGTTGAATTGAATTTAGCAGAAACAGAACCTTATGAATATCTGTATCACGGAACTGTTGGAAAATTCATGGAAAACATTCAGAAAGAAGGCTTGAAAAAAATGAGCCGTCAGCATGTACATCTTTCCAAAGACAAAGAAACCGCAACAAAAGTGGGAAGTAGAAGAGGTGTTCCGCAAATTTTAACCGTTAGAAGCGGAGCAATGCACAGAGACGGATTTAAATTTTATTTGTCTGAAAACAATGTTTGGCTTACAGATGAAGTTCCAGCAAAGTATATCGAATTCAAATCTTAAATAATCAAAAGTAACAATTATGATTTTAGAAGCAGCAATAGGCGATGCATACGGTGCGGGTTTTGAATTTAGAGATTTAGATTTTATTTCTAAAAACAACAATCTGACTCAGTATGATAAACACGGAATGTATACAGAGATTTACAAAAAATATACCGATGATACTCAAATGGCAATTGCGATTTCAGAATTGCTTTTAGAAGATGATAATTGGAATGAGATTAAAGTAGCAGATAAGTTTGTTGAGGTATTTCATAGAGATAAAAGACGCGGTTATTCAGACCGAGTTTACAATGCTTTAGATGCCAGTAAAAATGGCTCCGATTTTATCAAAATAATCGATAATGGAAGCAGTGGAAATGGCTCTGCCATGAGAGCATATTCAATTGGACATCTTAAAGATATCAAACAAATACTCGA
Organism: Flavobacterium ginsenosidimutans; assembly: GCF_003254625.1. GTDB lineage: Bacteria > Bacteroidota > Bacteroidia > Flavobacteriales > Flavobacteriaceae > Flavobacterium > Flavobacterium ginsenosidimutans. The sequence continues at coordinate 268,292 of NZ_QJRJ01000077.1, read as the reverse complement.
GTTCTGTGAGATTCAGGCGAAAACTTCACATAATACAGTTGAAGGAATAAGCTGTGCTAAACGTATTGCGCTGGCAGTTCATTATTTTAAGTATAATCTTGGTGATGGATCTACTTTGATAGATTTTTTGAACGAGACATTAAGTGAGAATGAAAATTATCGAATTACTTCTCCAATTGATATGCATGGATATCCAACCACACAAGCTGTAATTAAAATGGTTTCTGAAGCTGTTTCTATGAAAGATTGCCTAAAAACAGGAATTGGTTATGGTGGAGACACTGATACCGTTGCAGCATTGTCTATGGCAATTTTAAGTCAGAAACAGAATTGTGAGAAGACATTGCCTTTGTTTCTATATGAAGAGTTGGAAAATGATAAATTCGGAAAAGATTTTCTCATAAAACTGGATGTAGCTCTAAATAACAAGTTTTGTTAATCATGAAAAGAACCTTAGTTTTTGGAGATATTCACGGCGGATTAAAAGCTTTAATTCAGTTATTGGAAAGAGCAGATTATTCAGAAAAGGACCGATTTGTTTTTCTAGGAGATTATGTTGACGGCTGGAGCGAATCAAAACAGTTAATTGATTTCCTTATTGATTTATCTCAAAAACAGGAATGTGTTTTTATAAAAGGAAATCATGATGCTTGGTGTCAGGAATGGTTACAGAATGATGTTGTAAATGATATTTGGTTTTTGCACGGAGGAAAATCGACTATAGAAAGTTATGCCAATATTGATCTTTCAGAAAAAGAAAAGCATCGTCTTTTTTTTAGCTCGATGAAAGATTATTTTGTAGACGAAAATAACAATTTGTTCATTCACGCTGGTTTTTCATCGATGCACGGTCCAGACAAAGAACATTACAAAACCAATTATTCATGGGATAGAACATTGTGGGAAATGGCTTTGACGATGGATAAAAGAATTCAGAAAGATTCGCTTTCTTATCCAAAACGATTACTGCTTTTTAATGAAATTTATATCGGTCATACGCCGACACTTCATTATGATGTCGAAATCCCGATGCAAGGATGTAATGTTTGGAATATTGATACCGGAGCAGGTTTTTATGGAAAATTAACCTGCATAGAAGTTGAAACGAAAGGATTTTGGCAGAGCGATGTCGTACAGACATTTTATCCTAACGAAAAAGGAAGAAATAAGTAAAAAATGAAAAACACAATAGAACCTGGTTTATTTGGATTAGCGGTTGGTGATGCATTGGGCGTTCCAGTCGAATTTCAATCCAGAGCTTATTTAAAAGAAAATCCAGTTACTGACATGTTTGGCTTTGGAACACATCATCAGCCAATAGGAACCTGGAGCGACGATAGTTCTCTTGCTTTTTGTTTAGCAGAAAGTTTGTGTGCAGGTTATGATTTAAATGATATTGCTAAGAATTTTGTAAAATGGTATTCTGCAGATTTGTGGACACCACACGGACAAGTTTTTGATATTGGAATCGCAACTAGAAATGCAATTCTTAATATTTCTAAAGGACATCAGCCTGATTTATGTGGAGGATTTTCTGAAAGCGATAACGGAAATGGTTCATTAATGCGTATTTTGCCATTGGTTTTTTATCTTCAAAAAGAAAATGATATTGAAGTTATTTACCAAAAAGTAAAAGAAGTTTCGTCTATTACGCACGCACATTTCAGATCGGTATTTGCTTGTTTTATTTACGTAATATATTGTTTGGAAATTCTAAAAGACAAAGATAAATTCGAAGCTTATAAAGATATGCAGTTCGTTCTTTCTAAGTTTTTGAAAGATAAAAGTTTTAATTCTGTTGAAATAGGATTGTTTGATAGAATTTTAAAAAATGATATTTCTAAGTATAATGAAAACGAAATACATTCTTCGGGTTATGTGCTTCATAGTTTAGAAGCAAGCTTTTGGTGTTTTCTGAATTCGGATTCTTATGAAGAAACAGTTTTAAAAGCAGTCAATTTAGGGCAAGACACAGATACAACAGGCGCAATTGCGGGAGGATTGTCAGGAATTTATTTCGGACTTGAAAATATCCCTCAAAAATGGATTAATAATTTTGCTAGAGTAAAAGATATAAAAGATTTGACAGATCGATTGTCTATTAAATATAAATAAAAAAATATGAACCCATTACTATTAACCGACGGTTACAAAGTTGACCACAGAAGACAATACCCAGACGGAACGACAATTGTATATTCTAACTGGACACCAAGAAAATCAAGAATTGAAACAGTTGATGAAGTGATCTTTTTCGGATTGCAGTACTTCATCAAAAAATATATTATTCATGACTTCGAAGAGTATTTTTTCAAAAAATCAAAAGAAGAAGTAGTTAAAAAATACGCTCGCAGAATCAATAATTATTTGGGCGAAAACCAAGTTGGAATTAAACATATCGAAGATTTGCACGATTTAGGATATATTCCGATGGTATTTAAAGCTTTGCCAGAAGGCGCGAGTGTTCCATTGCGAGTTCCAATGTTTACGATGTACAATACAATTCCAGAGTTTTTCTGGCTGACGAATTATTTCGAAACATTACTTTCTGCAGTAGTTTGGTTGCCTTGTAATTCAGCTACAATTGCAAAAGAATATAGAAAAGTATTAGACAAATATGCAGTAGAAACGTCTTCTGTTCCAGAATTTGTAGATTGGCAAGCACATGATTTCTCAATGAGAGGAATGGGCGGAATAGAAGCGGCTCTAACTTCTGCAGCTGGACATTTATTGAGTTTTACAGGATCTGACACAATTCCTGCAATTGATTTCTTAGAAGAATATTACAATGCCAATTCAGATCAAGAACTTGTTGCAGGTTCAGTAGCAGCAACAGAACATTCTGTTATGTGTATGGGAACAACAGAAGGTGAGTACGAAACTTTCAAAAGATTAATCACAGAAGTGTATCCAAAAGGAATCGTTTCTATTGTTTCTGATACTTGGGATTTATGGAAAGTCTTAACGGATTATCTTCCGAGATTAAAAGAAGAAATTGTTTCAAGAGAAGGCAAAGTTGTAATTCGTCCTGACAGTGGTGATCCAGTAGATATTATCTGCGGAAATCCAAACGGAAAAACGGAACAAGAGAAAAAAGGTGTTGTCGAATTGCTTTGGGATGTTTTTGGAGGAACTACAAATACTAAAGGATTTAAAGAATTAGTTCCGCAAATTGGAGCAATTTATGGTGATAGTATTACAGTAGCAAGAGCAACTCAAATCTGCGAAAGATTAAAAGAAAAAGGATTTGCATCTACAAATGTTGTTTTAGGAATAGGGTCTTTCACGTATCAATACAACACGAGAGATACTTTCGGATTTGCGATGAAAGCAACTTACGGAGAAGTAAACGGAGAAGGAAGAGCAATCTTCAAAGATCCAATTACAGATGACGGAACTAAAAAATCGGCTAAAGGATTAATGAAAATCGATTTAATCGATGGCAAGTATCATTTAACTGATAATGTTTCTTGGGAAGAAGAAAAACAAGGTGAATTGAAAGAAGTTTTCAGAGATGGAAAACTTTTGGTTGATCAATCGCTGAGTGAAATCAGAACAAGAGTAAAAAGCGAAGTAAGCGTTGAAGTTTAGTTATAAAATGAAAGCCTGAATTTAAAATTCAGGCTTTTTTTGTGATTTGATTTTTTTACGTTCTGTTTGTCATTTCGACGAAGGAGAAATCTTCACAAGTAACTCCATATAGTAAATCAATCTTTGTAGAGTTTCTAACGAAGATTTCTCCTTCGTCGAAATGACAAGATTGTGTATGGTTGGAATGAATTGCCTCCAGTTTTAACTGGAGGTTAAAAGAAATATCCCAATATCGGCTTTAGCCAAACATTGTATTTTGGCTAAAGCCATGTATTGTTGAAAATAAAAAACCTCCAGTTAAAACTGGAGGCAATTCAAAAATTTAACTGCAATATTTTGCTTTAAATTCCTGAGCATCTTTGTTTGAATTAAATTTTATTAAACTAAGACCTTCTTTGTTGCTAATTTGCTTTTCTCGTATTAATTTTCCAATTAAAAATTCGAAAAGAATATAGGAACGATGTTCTTCATTGATAAAATTTAGATATTCTTTTTTGAAAGGAATTTTTTCCTCAGTAATAATATGAATTAAAGCATTTTGCAATTCATCAAGATGGCGTTCTGAATTTAATTGAAAATGTTTTTCAATTTTAATTCCGTTATGAGTAAATGAAATTAGATTTTGGATGCCATTCCCATACATTGGACCGAATCTATAGTTTTGTGTTTTTTCTCCAGAAAATGAGTTTCCATAAATTACTAAATTCTCTAATTCTGTATATTTATATTCAATTTCATTTATCATTAAGAAATCTTCCTGTAATGAAATTGTTCCTTCAAAACAGCCATTTAGATTTTCGAATTCTGTAAATCTAATGAATAATCCCGCAAGATGTGGTAGTAAAATCACAGGTAATGGATAGTAGAAATATTGAGATAGTTGATAACCAACAAAATATTCAATTATTACAAGTGTTAAAGCATAAAACATCATTGCTCCTAGAGAAAAATAAGATAATTTCTCTGATAGGGTTAAATTGAAGAATTTAGTTTTTTCAGGAATAAAAATCGAAGCAGAAAAAAGCATTTACTTCTTATAAAAATTATTATGATCAATATATTCCCAAACCTTTGGAGGCAATAAAGGCTGAATATTTTTACCTTCTTTAATATTATTTCGAATAAAAGTCGAAGAGATTTCTACAATTGGCGCATCGATTACATGAATTTTTGGATGCGATTTTAATTCGACATTTTCTGGTTCGTCAGAAATTCTTGGATACACATAAATATCATGATTTTCGAGGATTACTTCATAGTTCCTCCATTTATGAAGCGTTTTCAAGTTGTCTTCGCCCATAATCAATGAAAACTCATGATTTGGATATTTCTCTTGTAAATGAGCGAGTGTGATAACGGTATAACTCGGCTGAGGTAATTTAAATTCAATGTCAGACGGTTTTATTTTCGGATAATCTTCTGTTGCCAGAAAAACCATTTGCAAGCGCTGTTGGTCGTCTAATAAAGTCGCTTTCTTTTTTAACGGATTATGAGGTGTAACAACCATCCAAATCTGATCTAAACCAGCATATTCTGCCATATGATTGGCAATGATTAAATGACCAACGTGTATAGGATTATATGTTCCGAAATAAAGACCTATTTTCATAGTTGTAGTAACTAGTGATTAGTAAAGAGTGATTAGTCTTTTAGTGTTTTTGAAAAGGCATTAATCATTTTTGATTCTTCCTCAATTTGATTTAAAATTTCTGCATAAAGAGTTTGATTGGTTATAAAACCAAGGTCATTAGCAATTAATAATTGAGTCTCGATTTCGAACAAAGAACCTCTTGATATGTTTAAAAAATGGCTAAAAGATTTATCTGTATTCCTGCCATAACCTTCTGCTATATTTGAGGGAATTGAAACGGAAGCTCTTTTTAACTGACTTGTTAAAGCATATAATTCTTCTTGAGGAAATGATTTTACTAACTGGTAAACTAAAGAAACTATTTTAACTCCTTTTTGCCAAACCAGTAAATCTTTATAAGACTTTATCATACTTGTTTTTTAAGCTAATGACTAATTACTATTCACTAATCACTTTTTAGAAATAAAATCCTTAACCAGTTGATGCGCTTCTTCAAGGGCAACTGGTAAATCATAGTTTTTGATGATTACGTCAAATTGAGGAGCAGTTGCCAATTCTACAGAAGCTTTTGCAATACGCATATTGATTTTGTCTTCGCTTTCTGTAGAACGTTGTTTTAATCGGCGTTTTAATTCGTCAACACTTGGAGGTTTAACAAAAACAGCAAGAGTTTCTTCTGGAAATTTATGTTTAATACGAAGACCACCAACTACGTCAATGTCAAAAATGACATTTTTCCCTAAAGCCCAGATTCTTTCAATTTCCGATTTTAAAGTACCGTAGAAGTTATCACGGTAAACTTCTTCCCATTCTAAGAAATCTTCTGCTTTAATGTGCTTTTTGAATTCTTCCAACGAAATGAAATAATAATCTTTTCCGTGTACTTCTTCACCTCGTGGTGCGCGCGATGCTGCCGAAATAGAAAATTCAAGATTTAAATCTTCTTGTCCTAATAAATGTTTTACGATAGTTGTTTTTCCTGAGCCTGAAGGTGCCGAAAAAACAATTAATTTTCCTTTGTTCATTATATGTGCTTTTATTTTAGGCTTTTGAGCTTAAGCCTTAACTCAATATTTTATTTATATTGAAATTGTTTATTGTATTTTTTTGTATAAAAAAGCGCAACCTTCATCACAAAGAATGCTATAATATTCATCTGCTGGTGTTAAATACATTTTTTCAGGGTCAGTTTTATGACGATTGATGATGTAATAGTATTCTTCTTTTGGAAAGGAGATATGAAGATTATCTCCAAAAGTTTCATAAGTGCCTTTATTCTTTAATTTATCTATTGCAATATTTCCTTTCTCAAAAGTTATTTCATTTCCATCTTCTATACTGATTTGAAACAGCTTGTTTACATCACTACCACTTGATTCTATTTCTTTCCATTTTCCTATAAGAGTAAATTCTTTAGGAGGGAAGTTAGAGCGATCTGCGAGAATCGTTATGCAAATTAGCAGGAAAACTTTCTCTATGATTTTAAAAATAGTTTTCATGCTTAAAAAGATCAATAAAGGATTTTTTAATTTAAAGAACGTTCAATACTTGTTCCTTAATCTTCTCCAATTCATCTTTCATCATTACGACCAATTTCTGCATTTGAGCATGGTTCGATTTAGATCCCATTGTATTGATTTCACGTCCCATTTCTTGAGTGATAAAGCCAAGTTTTCGTCCGTTAGCTTCAGAACCATTTAAAGTTTCTAAAAAGTAATCTAAATGATTTCCTAAACGCACTTTTTCTTCTGTGATATCTAATTTTTCTAAATAATAGATTAATTCTTGTTCAAAACGGTTTTCGTCTACATTAACTTGCAGTTCTGAAATTGCCGTTTGCAAACGATCTTTAATAGCTTGAACACGTTCTGGATCTAACGCCAGCGTATCGTTCATAAATTGGCGAATATTTCCAATTCGTAAATTGAATTCTTTTTCAAGAGATTCGCCTTCGTCTTTTCTAAAACTTAAGATGTTTTGAAGCGCTTCATCTATAATAACCTGAATTTGATCCCAGTCATCTTCGTCAATTTCTTCACGTTCTGTTTTTAATGTATCTGGCATACGAACCGCCATTTTCATTAATTCAGTTTCATCTGCATCAGGATTAACTTCTTTTAACTGTGTGATATAATATTTTACGACAGGCACATTTACTTTAGTTGAAGTTTGTTCTGCGGTATTTTCGATGTAAATCGCAAAATCAATTTTTCCTCTTTCTAATTTAGTCGAAATCTGAGTTCGTAATCCAAGTTCCATTTCGCGATAAAGCGATGGCATTCTTACATTCAAATCTAAACCTTTACTGTTTAGGGATTTTACTTCAACGGTAATTTTTTTTGTAGGCAATTGCAAAGAAGCTTTGCCAAACCCTGTCATAGATTGTATCATATAATTGAGTATAAAGGCGCAAAGATAATTAAAAGTTTGATGCCTTGTGTTGTAAATTGTGAATCAGTTTTGTAGGTCAAAATTTACGGTTATTCTTACGTTAGAGCATTTATGACTTCTGCTACATTTTTTTGGCTGTTGCCAATGTAAATTTTTCCGTCAATGATAAAAACTGGGCGACTTAAGAAAGTATAATGTTCTAAAATATATTTTTTAAAATCAGCCTCAGTTAAAGACTTGTTTTTTAAGTCCATTGATTTGTATAATTGAGCTTTTTTACTGAATAACGCTTCATAACTTCCTGAAAGGTTGTACATTTCTTCAAGCTGATCTTCTGTAATAGGATCTTGTCTTATGTCTTGAAAAACTAAATTGTTTTCGGGTAAACTTTTAATGATTTTTCTGCAAGTATCGCAAGATGATAAATAATATATTTTGTTCATGATTTTTGAATTTTATTAGAATACAAAGAAAATTCATTTGAAACTTAAAAATGCCTAATTTTAGAAAAAAAATAAAATTATGAGTTCAGTTTTTGATGTACAAAAAACGATTAGAGAAATTCTTTTGAAAATTTTAGATGGTCATTCATTAGAACAATTAAACAAAATTCCAGATGGTTTTAACAATAATATTATTTGGAATATAGGCCATTGTATTTCTTCGCAACAGGTTTTGGTTTATAAATTATCAGGTCTTCCAACAATGGTTTCTGAAGATTTCATTAACAAATACAGAAAGGGAACCAAACCTGAAGGAGATGTTTCTCAGGCTGAGGTCGACGAAATTAGAACATTGCTTTCGACAACATTAGAAAAAACAAAAAATGATTTTGAAAGTGGTCTTTTTGTTGATTACCATGAATATACTACAAGCATCGGATTCACGCTTCGTCATGTCCAAGGTGCTTTAGATTTTAATAATTATCATGAAGGACTTCATAGCGGAATCGCAATGGCGCTAAGAAAATTGGTTTAAAATAAAAATCCCGCTTTAAGCGGGATTTTTTTATTCTACTATGGTTTCAATGGTAACCTTCATTGCTCCGGCACCTTTGCTTTTTGTGATGTCCATAAAAGCTCTTTTAGACAAATCGATTTCGCGGGTTTTTACAAAAGGTCCGCGATCTGTAATTTTTACGATAACGAATTTGCCATTGGCTTCATTTGTTACTTTTACCCTAGTTCCAAAAGGAAGTTTTTTGTGGGCAGCAGTGTAACTGTTGTTGTTGAATCTGCTTCCGTTAGCGGTTCTTTTTCCGTTAAAACGATCTGCGTAGTAGGATGCATGAGCGTTTTTCTTGTATGGTCTAAGTTTTAAACCTTTATCTGTAAAAACTGAGTCCTCTGGTAAGGGAACAATAGTTGGTTTTACATTTTTAACAGTGTCTTGAACAATTTTAGGTTCTGTTGTAGGTTTGGTTTGGCTTATCACATAGGTAAAGCCGCTAAGTAACGTTAGAGCAATTGTGGCGAATAAAATGGTTTTTTTATTTCTCATGGGTTATTCTTTTTCAGACTTGGGGGGAGTTTGTACAAATAATATGCCGAGATAAAAAAAGCCCTGTAGGAGGGCTTTAATTGGTATTTTTTTAGAACCAAAGGTTCCAAGGAATTCTACTTAAAATAAGCAGTAATCCTAATCCGTAAAAAATAGCAAAGGTTTTAAATTTAGCTTCACTATTGATTAGTTTTTTATGTTTAGACCATCCAATTGTAATTAGGACGATAGCGATAATATTAATTAGAGGGTGTTCTAATGATGTTAATCTTAATTCTGCATTAGACATTTGTCCAAAAGCGGCTTTTCCAAGAGGAGAAACAAAATATAAGATTAAACCAATTAATAACTGAGTATGAGTTCCAATTAAGGCAAATAAAGCGATTTTACGATCTTTAGCAGTAAACTCTTTTTTTGATGTTACTCCGAGAATTGCGTTAACCACTGCAACAAGTAAAAGAAGCAATGCTAAGTACGCCCAACCAGAGTGGAATTTTTGTAGAAAATTATACATAAACTTTGTTTTTTGTTTAAAAACAAATATAGCAAAAAAGGCTATAAAAAAACGGCATCAAACTTAAAAGTCAATGCCGTTTTTATTATTTATTTAGATTCTAAATTCTTAGAAATCGTAACGAACGCTTAAGTTCCAAGTTCTTCCGTAACCAAAGTAAACTTTGTTTGCAGTAGCAACTCCGTTGTAAAGCTGACCGTTAGAAGCATAAGTTCCTAAAGCTGGGTTTGAAGTGCTTATGTTGTCATCAGCAAAGATGTTTGTAAATGATTCGTTGATGAAAACTTTATCAAAAACGTTGTTTACATTTAATCTGAAGTTTAATGAACCTAACTTAGGAGCAATGTTCCATTTGTAAGATACACCAGCATCTGTAGTTGCGAAACCTGGTAATTCCATAGCGCCTTTGTTATCAACAGCAGAGAATTTAGCTACATCGATATTTCCGTATAATTTTTCTGAGTAGTTAAGGTTTGCATCAACATTAAGACCGTTTAAGATCTCATAAGCCGCACCAAGTGCCATTGTTGTTTGAGCATTGTTTCCAACTTTAACTCCATCCAAGTATAAAGGTTGGTCTCCATCAATTGGGTTATTAGCAACATCAAAACGGCTACTTGTAGCATTACCGCTATATTTCCAGTCACCAATAGAGATCATTCCGTTTAATTTTAACTTGTCAATTGGTTTAGCTGTAACATCTAACTCAACACCTTTATGTATTTCATTAACACCTTGGAAAGTATAATATCCGCTAGGGTTAGTCGCTGCTTGGTCAGTTGCAGTTGTAAATCTGTCATCCCAAGTAGTATAATAAGCATTTAAGTTAGCATTAAAGATTCCAGAACGGAAACCGTAACCAAGTTCGATTGCTTTGATTTTCTCGTTTGTAAGGTTCGGGTTAACAATTGAAGCATTGTTAGGGTATACTGCATTGAAAAACGGTTGTTTTGAGTATATACCTCCATTTACAAATACATTATGGTGTTCGTCAATGTTATAATTAGCTCCAGCTTTAATATCTCCACCAGTAATAGTTTTGAAACCTGTTTTAGCAAGAGGATTATCATAAGCATACTTGAAGTGGTCAATTCTTTGGTAAGCTTGTTGAGATATAGCTCCTTGAAGGAAAGCCGTCAAGTTACCAGTAGTATATTCCAATTGTGTAAAAGCTCCATAGTAATTAACTTTACTGTCATTCCAGTAGTTAATTCTATCTTGGTAGTCTGTACTAATAAATGGATTTCCATTTGGTCTTGGAGCATAAGTAGTGCTAAAATAACCAGGATTGTTATTTACGTCAGCAGTGTTTTTGTAAACATCAGCTCCAAGTAAATCAATTAAGTTTTGAAAGTGAATACCTTGATACATTCTTCCTTCAACTCCAAAATCGAATGTAAGGTTTTCAGAGAATTTTTTGTCTAAATTGATTACTGTACCATACCAGTTGTGAGAGTTTACAGAAGCAATTTGAGAAATACCTGCTGTATTATTGATAACTGTTGCACCATTTACTCTGTTACTACCTGTATCAGCACTGTTTTCGTATTGTCCGTTTACTGGAACTCTTGTTCCTAAAGTTGTAGCTTGTCCTGAGTTCCAGTTTTCGATTAAATCAAAATTCACAAGACCATCAGGTGTTCTTAATGAGTTGTTTGTTGAGTAAGCGTTGTTTCCTCTAATACCACCATTTGTAGTAGTACCTCCTCCACGTCCCCATGAAGCATAAGCTACTGTAGATAATTTTGTAGTTGAGTTGATATCGTAATCCCAGTTAAGAGACATTACTGGTTTGTGGTAATAATTTGTTTTTAAATTATATTCTTCACCATTTCTCATTCCCCAATCAGAGTTGTATTTGATGTTTGGATCAGTACCATTACCGTATTTAATGTAATCACTTAAAAGTGGAGATGTAGATCTTTGGTCGTGCCATTGAGGTGCTCCTGTGAATGTAAATTGGAAGTTATGCTTATCGCTAGCTTTGTAACCTAAAGCAATGAAATAATTGTATCCTTCAAATTCAGTAGCATCAACGTATCCGTCTCCAGCTGTTCTACTAAATAAAACAGAAGCTGAAAGTCCGTTTTTCATAACTCCTGTGTTGTAAGAAGCTTGTGTTTTTAAGTAATTATTGTTACCAAAGCTTGAAGAAACAGATCCTCCTTCTTTCATATCAGATGTTTTAGTTACAATGTTGATTGTACCTCCAACAGAAGAAATAGCTAATTTAGAAGCTCCAAGACCTCTTTGAACCTGCATAGCAGATGTTACATCAGAGATACCTGCCCAGTTACTCCAGTAAACAGAGCTATTTTCCATATCATTGATTGGAACTCCATTGATCATAACTGCAATATTTTTTTGGTCAAATCCACGAATCGCAATTCTTGAATCTCCATATCCACCTCCTGCTTTTGAAGCATATACAGATGGAGTACTTTTTAAGATTTCAGGGAACTCTTGAGATCCTAATTTTGATTGAATTTCAGCTGCTTTAATTGTCGAAACTGCAACAGGAGTTTTTCTGTCTTTAGCTACGTCAATAACGCTACTTGTAACTACAACTTCGCTTAATTCGTTAGAATTTGAAGCTACTAGAGTAATAGTTCCTAAGTTTGTAGTTGCGCCATTTGATACTGTAAATTTTACAGTTTGGTTGTCATAACCTAAGAAAGATACAACGATCTCTCCTGTGCTTGATGTAGAATTAAGAGTAAATTTTCCATCAAAATCTGTTGAAGTTGCTGTAGTAGACCCTTTGATCACTACATTTGCTCCTGGTAATGAACCTGTTCCGTCGGTAATAGTACCAGTAACTTTTCCTTGAGAAAATACGGTTGAAACTATCATAAAAAATAGTCCGGTCAGTAACCAATTTTTCATTTTCTTCATTTTGTTATTGAGTTAATTGTTTTTGGCAAAATTATAACAAATAACTCAGATAATGTTATCGAAATGTTAAGAAAACAAAGTTTTGTCTTTTGTGTTGCGTATTAAAATGAATTATTCTTTTTTCTTTAAATAAAATGTCGTTTTGTTAAATTTATTCGGCTGTTTTTTGTTAAAAATATAATTTTTCTAATTATCTTGTAAGCTAAAACGTGCAATTAAGCGGTTTTTTTATGCTTTTTGTCGGTATTTTAGTAAAAAAAACGCCTTAATTTGAGTTAAATCAAGGCGTTTCAGAATGTTATGAAAGATTTAATTTTCTGTTTTTTATTTGTTTTTCAAGAAATGATTCAGCAAAAATGAAGTTGAACTGTCATGATTTTTAACAGCCTTAGAATTGATTTCATCTAAAATAGAATTAGCCAATTGCTTTCCTAATTCAACTCCCCATTGGTCAAAACTAAAGATGTTCCAAATTACTCCTTGAACGAAAATTTTATGTTCGTATAATGCAATCAAAGAACCTAAGCTTTTTGGTGTAAGTTTTTGAATCAAAATAGTATTAGTCGGTTTGTTTCCTGTGAAAACTTTAAAAGGTCTTAAATAAGATGCTTTTTCTGCAGAAAGTCCTTGTTTGTCAAATTCAGCCTGAACTTGCGCTTCTGTTTTTCCATTCATTAATGCTTCCGTTTGTGCAAAGAAGTTCGACATTAATTTATCATGATGATCTTCGTTTCCGTAAAGTGGTTTTACGAATCCAATAAAATCTGTCGGAATCAATTTTGTTCCTTGGTGAATTAATTGAAAGAAAGCGTGTTGCGAATTTGTTCCTGGCTCTCCCCAAATAATTGTTCCAGTTTGGTAATTAACAGGTTTTCCGTCACGGCCAACACTTTTTCCGTTACTTTCCATTGTTGCTTGCTGCAAATACGGAGCTAGTTTTGATAAATATTGTGTGTATGGAATTAAAGCTTCACTTTCAGCGCCATAAAAATTGTTGTACCAAACACTTAATAAAGCTAAAGTTACTGGAATGTTTTTGTCAAATTCTGCCGATTTGAAATGTTCGTCCATTTCATTTGCTCCAACTAATAATTGGCTGTAATTCTCAAAACCAATTGCTAAAGCGATGCTCAAACCAACTGCGCTCCAAAGAGAAAATCTTCCTCCAACCCAATCCCACATTGGGAAAACGTTGTCTGGATTAATTCCGAATTCTGTTACATTTTTAATGTTTGTAGAAACCGCTGCAAAGTGTTTTGCGATATCTTCTTGAGTTGCCGATTTCAAAAACCATTCTTTAATAGTTTCAGAATTTGAAAGCGTTTCTTGAGTTGTAAAAGTTTTAGAAACAATTACAAATAAAGTGGTTTCAGGATTTAGTTTTTTGATTACTTCATTTACGTGATCACCATCAACGTTTGAAACGAAATGGAGATTTAAATGATTTTTGTAAAATTGTAAAGCTTCAACAGCCATAACAGGACCAAGGTCAGAACCTCCAATTCCGATATTTACAACATCCGTAAAAGCTTTTCCTGTGTAACCTTTTCTCTGACCAGAAATTACTTCGTCAGTGAAATTTTTAATTTTATTTTTTACTTCGTATACTTCTGGAATTACGTTTTCTCCATCAACTTTAATCACTGCCGATTTTGGAGCACGTAAAGCGGTATGTAAAACTGCACGATTTTCAGTCTGGTTGATTAATTCTCCTCCAAAATATTGTGCGATAGCATCTTTTACTCCGATTGAATTTGCTAATTCTAATAAAAGAGAAATAGTTTCTTGACTGATATTATTTTTTGAATAATCTACTAAAAAGTCATTCCATTGTAAATTGAATTTTTCAGCACGAGCACTATCTTGTTGAAACAATTCTTGTATTGTGGTTTTATGAATTGCGTTATAGTGGTTTTGTAGATTTTTCCACGCTTCAGTCCCAGTTGGGTTTGTTGTGTTTAAAGCCATTTGATCTATAATTGAGTTTGTTTTTTGAAACACAAAAATACTGAAATAACTTTTAAAAGGAGAACGGTTTGCGATTATATAACAATTAGTTACGAAAACGTTTTATAGATTCTAAGGTTGAATTTTACTGGTTATGATTATTGCGCCATCATTTTCTTTTTCATTATATATTATGCGGCTGCTATTTTTGTTTAAAAACTCTAAACTAGATATGTCTGTTTTCTTTAAAGGTACTATTATGGTGTCTTTGCTTTTATCGTAAATTAAAGGTTTTCCGTTAATTACAATTATAGGTGAAGCGCCTATTTCATTTTGTTCAAAAGCATTATTTACGAATTCTGAAACATAATTTTTGTTTTTCCCAGTATCATTTAAGAGAAAAGTTTTTGGTTTAGAACATCCAATTGTAATTGCCGAGAGAGATAGTAATAAAATTTGTTTCATTAAGTTTTACCAAAATTTCCACCAAGGTTTCTTGTTAATTGCTATAGTTTTTTTAGCTACGTCAATATCAATTCTTTTTGGATATTCTATTTTAATTTTAGAATCATCAAAAAATAGAATTCCGTTTTCGTCCATCCCGAGAGGAAGTTTGGTTCTTTCTTTCCAATTTTCAGTTTGTAATTCAGGAATTAAAACAGCATCGATCTTTTCGCGAAAGCGTTTTTGAGCTTTTTCAGTAATTTCTTCTTCTAAGTTTGAAGATGAATTTTTGAAAAGTGAAATCGAGTTGTCTGGAATATTTAAAAGAAAAATTTGTGTTTTATCGCCAATTTTCTGCATGTCCAATACTTTAAAATAGGCAATTGAATCTAAAAGAAAATGACCAATTTTTGCCGAATCAGGATTAAACTTTGATAAATCTTTAGCATGTGCGCTTGCAATCAAATATCTGAAGTTTCCCGAAAGACCGCCGCTCATAGAAGTCATATCGGTAAAACCTTTTTCTTGAATTATTTGTCCAATTTTATAGTTTGAAATCAAATTTTCAGAAAGGGTAGTGTCTCTGTAAAATAATTTTAAACCAGAAAAAGTTTCATGGTAAATGGTTTTAAGACGCGCATTTTTCATGACTGTTTCTTATTTGAATTGAATTGTAACTAAGAAATAATGCGGAATACTAAAATGTGTTCCAAGATTTTCTGGTTTAACGTTTGACTGAACTACTTCGCAGTAAGAAGTACTTCCATCTGCATGTTTGGTTGGAGTAATAATAGCAAGGATTGGTGTTTCTTGATTGGCGTCAATATTCAATTCTCTTTTATTTCCAAAAAAATCTTTTAAGGTATAATCGTCAGAATCACTTTTTAGGTTAAAGTACGATTTTTTACTTCCAAATCTCACACCTCTGATATAAGTTTTTAATTTTCCATCAGCTATCTTAAATAGAAAAGTAAGCGATTCTTTATTCGATTTTATTTTGAAATAATCGGTTTCTCTGCCGTCAAAAAGTAAAGATGTATTTACAAGTTTGCCATCTGAAAATTCTTGTAGATTAATAACGTATTGTTTTCCTTTTAAATCTTTTCCTTCAAAATTGAACTGCTCAAAATATATTTTTTCAAAATCAAGTAAATTCTGAATTTCACTATTCTTACTTCCGTAATTGTTAGTTACTATAATGTTGTTTTGGGCAAAAGAAAAATTTACTGCCAAAGTAAGAAGCAGAAGTAAGTTTTTAAATTTCATATAGAATTGGTTGTTGGTTTTATTTTTATTTTGCTAAAATAAAGATTTATTCTTACAAATTCCCAATACTATCCAACTCTCTTTTCAAAGGTTCGATCTGTTTCATAAAACGAGTCCTGTCGCCTCCTGTCAAAGATTCTCCTGTTGGAAGATTCAGTCTAAGAGCATCAACCTGAACTCCATTTTTCCAAAAACGGTAACAAACATGCGGACCAGAAGCAAGACCTGTACTTCCAACTAAACCAATTGTCTGTCCTTGAGTAACGCGCTGCCCGCGGCGAACCAAGATTTTAGACATGTGTAAATATTGAGTAGAGTAGGTTCCGTTGTGTTTTACTTTTACGAAATTTCCGTTACCTGCAGTATATCCAGTAGTTTCAACAACTCCAGAAGCGGTTGTAGAAATTGGCGTTCCTGTTGGCGCTGCATAATCGGTTCCTTTATGTGCTTTCCAAGTATGTTGTACAGGATGGAATCTATTCATCGTGAATCTTGAAGTGATTCGGCTAAATTTGATTGGAGTTTTTAAGAAGAAGTTTTTAAGTGTTTTTCCTTCGTCATCATAGTATTCAATCTTTCCTGAAGTAGTGTCTTTTTCAAAAGGAAAAGCATAAACGATTTTACCTTTATATTCAAAAAATGCAGCTTCAAGATCTTCAACACCATCATACGTTTTTCCGTTGATGAATCTTTCAGTAAAAATTAATCCGTAGCGATCTCCTTTTTTAAGTTTAAAGAAGTCAATAGACCATGAAAATACTTTTGTAATTCTGCCAGCCAATGCTGTTTCAACATCTTCACCTCCTAAAGTTTCAGATAATGAAGTTTTTAAAACGCCTCCAATAATTTTTCTTTTTAAGGTAACCGGTTTTACTTTTTTGTAAGCTTTTGCAATGCTATCTCTTAAATCAATAACATAATAGCTTAAAGCATCTGGCTGATAAATAAAAACCTGTAAATCATTAGTTTTGTTTTTTGAACGAAGTAAAGTAAAAGGCTTGCCGTAACGAATACTTCTTACATTAAAAGAATCTTTAACTTGTTCTACAATATCAAAAACTTTTTTGTCTCCAATATTTTGACTTTGAATGATCGAACCGAAAGAATCTCCTTTCGAAATAGTATCATTTACAACATTAAAATCTGCGTAATTAAAACCGAATTCTATTTTTTTGGTTGCTGGTTTAGTGATTTTGGCTTCTACTTTTTCTTCTTCTTTTTTACAAGAAAAAATAGAAAACAAGACAATTAAAATTACGACTGCTTTTTTCAAACTTTATGATTTTTTGGTGGAGAAATTATTCTTCGTTTTCATTCCCCCAATTGGACAATTCTTCTTCGGTCCACAATTTAGGAAAAAAGATGCGTCTTTGGTATTTTGGATGCATATATTTTTGCCAGTCGCTTCCTCCAGTTGCTTCACCATTTCCTTTTCCGCTTTCTAAAATGTATTTTCTAGCAGTATTTAGGTGTTGCATTACCCAAGTAATATTTACCGTTTGATCGTAATGACGCATTGCTGCGATTAATGCTGTATTTTGTTGATCTTCAATTGGTAATTGCGTGAATTTTTGCCAAATATTTTTCGTTTTAAACGAAGCCATTTGTCTTAAAAATTGCCCTTTATATTTTTTCTCAAACTCATTTAACAAGTATGATTTTTCACCTGTATGATAATCTTTTCCGGCTGCTTGCCAATAAAGATGTTCGAAACTAGTTTCTAAATCAGTGTTTTCGTCAAAGTTAGCTTTGTATCTTCTGTCGGTTAAATTGATAACATCAGTCGAAGCAAATTCGATCATTCTATATTGTGCACTCTGAAAACCACTTGCAGGAGTAAGTGTATTTCTGAATTTCATGTATTGATCTACTTCCATTCCGTTTTCCATTATGCTGAACGAATTGGTAAGCATATCAAAATATCTAGTGATTCTTGATAATCTTTCGCTGAAAAAATCTACTTGGATGTTTTCTGTTTCTGCAATTTGGTCAATTTCCCACAGAATCATTTTGAAAATTAATTCGTTTACCTGATGATACATGATAAAAACCATTTCGTCAGGAAGTGTGGTGCGTTGTATTTGTAAATTTAAAAGTGCATCAGTTTGAATATAATCCCAATATGTAATTGGTTTAGCCCAAAGCAATCCTTCCAATTGAACATCAGTTTTTTGATTTATGGCTTGAAATTTAAGATCAATTTCTTTTAAAATTGCTTCAGAATTATCTGTAGGGTTCATTATTTTTTTACTTTAAGTGGACTTTTTAATCCTTTATATTCATCGAGATCAGCCTTAAGTGAACCTACAGCTAAATCTGCTTTAATTCTAATAGGAACTTTGTTTACGTCATCTGTTATCCAGAGTGTTAAGCTCTCCTTTTCTTTAAATACTCTACCTGTCTGTACCAGAGGTTTGAAGACCATAGTAGAAACCGTGCCAAATTTAGTCGTAATATCTTGACGGCCTACAAATTTTAACTTAAATTTTGTGATTTCTTCATCAAAAAACATATCGATTGTAATGGCTTCTCCAGATTTTAGTTTATCAATATTTGGATGGTTTCTCAAAAAGTAAAACGCCGATACAATGTCTTGTACTTCTTCTGATACTAGAATCGTTTTTTCGGATTTACGTTTATAGTCTTTTACTAAAACTCGATTTTCATTTTGATTAAAAAAGCCTTCTTGATTTTTGGTATAACCGCCTTCGTCAATTTTTCTAACATAACGATAAGGCTTCCCCGTTTCTTTGTCAAAATAACTTTCGTATAAATCTTCTACTTTAAAGAAAAACTTAGACATACCAGTTGTAAAACCTTTTCCAACAGAATGAAATACTTTTTTATTATTTATGGTAGCATCTTTAACTTCAAGAGTTGCGTAGCCAGCATTCACGATTCCGTAATGTATTCTAAATTTGAAATATTCTCCAGTATCGAAAGCATCTTCTTTTTGAGGCGCAAAAGAGAGTATTGTTAGTGCTAATATAATGAGGATGAACTTTTTCATAGTATAATCTTTACGTTTTATTATAAAGGTAAATAAATGCAAATTCTATTCCAAATGTACCAAAACAAAAAAACTCAGTCAAAGATGACTGAGTTTTTATGCTATTAACTAACCAAAAAACTATAAATTATGAAATTTATATCAATTCGGAAGGAAACCACCCCTTCCTGATTTGCGAGTGCAAAGATAGATAGAAAGTTCAAAAAACAAATAGCCAAAGTCAAGTTTAACATAACATTTGCAAAAAAAGCATCGTTTTTTAGAGAATTATATTGTTTTGTATATGAAAATTAACAGTTTACAGTGTTCCTCGCAATTCTTGCTCTCTTTCAATTGACTCAAAAAGCGCTTTAAAGTTACCTGCACCAAACCCTTTTGCACCCATTCTTTGAATAATTTCGAAGAAAAGTGTCGGTCTGTCCTGAACTGGCTTCGTAAAAATTTGTAAAAGGTAACCGTCTTCATCAGCATCAACCATGATAGCTAATTTTTCAATTTCATTTAAATCTTCTTTCATCATGTCCATATGAACACCCAATCTTTCTGGAATTGCTTGGTAATAAGTATGAGGAGGAGCTGATAAAAATTCAACGCCGCGTGCTCTTAGTTGCGATACTGTTTTAATAATATCATCTGTTGCAATGGCAATGTGTTGAATTCCAGGTCCGCCATAGAAATCCAAATATTCTTCAATCTGAGATTTTTTCTTCCCTTCAGCTGGTTCGTTGATAGGGAATTTAATTCTTCCATTTCCGTTTGACATAACTTTACTCATCAATGCAGAATATTCTGTAGTAATTTGTTTGTCATCAAAAGACAAGAAATTCACGAATCCCATTACGTCTTCGTAAAATTTTACCCAAGTATTCATTTCGTTCCAGCCCACATTTCCAACCATGTGATCAATATATTTTAATCCCGTTGGTTCTGGATTATAGTCTGATTTCCATTCTTTATATCCTGGCAAGAAAACACCATTATAGTTTTTTCTTTCTACAAAAATGTGAACCGTTTCTCCGTAAGTGTAAATTCCCGAACGGATAACTTGACCAAATTCATCTTCTTCAACAGTTGGTTCCATGAAAGAACGTGCGCCGCGTTTCATCGTTTCTTCGTAAGATTTTGTAGCATCTTCAACCCAAAGCGCTGCAACTTTTACTCCGTCACCATGTTTTTTCAAATGTTCGTTTATTGGAGAATCAGCCGTTAAAGGCGTAGTTAAAACAATTCTAATTTTGTCTTGCTTTAAAACATAAGATGCTCTGTCTCTTACTCCAGTTTCCAATCCAGCATAAGCCAATGATTGATATCCGAATGCAGATTTATAATAATGCGCAGATTGTTTTGCATTCCCCACATAAAACTCTACATAATCTGTTCCTAATAACGGAAGGAAATCTTGTGCTCCTTCAAATATTTTTTCTAATCCGTATTCTACTGATTTTACTTCTTTGCTCATGATGTTTATTTGTTTAATCGGTTAATCGTATAACTGATATTTCCGAAATGTTGTGTTTAAAATTTGTTTTTTACCGCAAAGAGCGCAAAGATTTTTATTAGTAAGATTTTATAAATCGCGAAGAACGCAAAGCTTTGTGAACTCATTTGAGTAAAACGCCATCAAAAATCTTTGCAAACTTTGCGAAAAATCCTCTGCGAACTTTGCGTTAAAAATGCGTTAGAAAATTGAAATTATTCCGTCCAAGATTTATAATATTTCCCATCATCAAGACTCATAGCTTCTTCCGTAACCATAAGAGGTCTGAAAGTATCAACCATAACGGCTAATTCCTGAGTTTCTTTGTGACCAATGCTACGTTCCATTGCGCCTGGCGCGGGACCATGCGGAATTCCTTTTGGATGTAAAGTGATATGACCTTGCTCAATATTATTACGGCTCATAAAATCGCCATCTACATAATACAGAACTTCGTCAGAATCTATATTGCTGTGATTGTATGGCGCCGGAATTGCTTTCGGGTGATAATCGTAAAGTCTTGGGCAGAATGAACAAACGACAAAAGCTGCCGTTTCAAAAGTTTGATGTACTGGAGGCGGTTGATGAACACGCCCCGTTATAGGTTCGAAATTGTGAATTGAAAATCCGTACGGAAAATTGTAGCCGTCCCAGCCTACAACATCAAACGGATGTGTGGCGTAAACCACTTCGTGAAGCATTCCTTCTTTTTTGATTTTAATTAAAAAATCACCTTTTTCGTCATGCGTTTCCAATTCGTTTGGCAGAATAAAATCTCGCTCGCAAAATGGAGAATGCTCTAAATGCTGTCCAGATTGGTTTTTATAACGTTTTGGAGTATAAAAAGGAGAATACGATTCTACATAAAATAATCGGTTGTCTTCTGTTTCGAAATCAATCTGGTAAATGATACCGCGCGGAATTATTAAATAATCGCCATATTCAAACGGAATATTTCCTAACATGGTTCTTAATTTCCCTTTTCCTCTATGGATGAAAAGCATTTCATCGGCATCGGCATTTTTGTAGAAATAATTTCGAAGCGATTCTTTTGGCGCGGCCAAACCAATAATGCAGTCTTTGTTGACAAGCATTGCTTTTCGGCTGTCCAGAAAATCATTTTCAGGTTTTAATTCAAAACCTTTAAAAAGAAGTGATTTTATATTTTTTCCGATTGCAATTTTTGGTTCAACGGAATAAGAGTTTAAAATTTCTTTGACCTGTGTTGGTCTGTGTACGTGATAAGATAGCGACGAATGTCCGTGAAAACCTTCGGTTCCAAACAATTGTTCGTAATAAAAACCTCCATTTGGTTTTTCAAATTGGGTGTGTCGCTTTTGAGGAAAATCCCCAAGTTTATGATATAGTGGCATGGCTTTTCAATTAGATAATTAGTAAATTAGATAATTCGAAAATTTGAATTGCAGAGATAATAACCAGTTCAATTTTTGCAATTGACTGATTATTTCAATTCGATAGAGCCATTACTCAGGATTTCTCTTGATGAGGAATTGAAGATACTCTAATAAACCTGTCCAATTTGTTTTCATTATAACAAATGTCGTAATTTTTTCGAAGTAAAAATAAAAATTATATTATTTATAACTATAAAATAACTTAGTTTTTTTTGATATAAATTTTATGAAGTAAAAAAATAAGAAGATTTTATTGAAGTATTCTCGATTTTAATACTAAAATTGAAATCCGATACTAAACCACGTAAAACTTTTTGACATTTCTGGAGACCAAGATTGTTTTACTTCTATAGGACCAATGATGGTTTCTAAACCATAACCAATTGCATATCCTGTATATTTTGGCATAGAGACCCAATCGACAGAAGAAAAAATATCATCTCCTAAGTTGGCAAAATTAGCAGATAAATTGATGTGATTTTTTTTTAAGATTTCGTAATCAATATTAATATCAGTTTTAATATAACTGTTGCCAGCAATACTTAGAAAATCATATCCGTAGAAATAATTAAAATTATTTATTTTGTTGTAGCCATAACCTCCAAGTATAAAATCAAAGAACGGAACACTGTCACTGCCAATGTTAAATCCAGCATCGGCTCCAAATTTTATAGTTGCTTTTCTAAATAGTGGTCTAACAACTGATATTTCGGCTTTCGCAATCGAAAAAGGTTTAAATTGCTGAGTATAATCTGATGATGCCATATAAGTTTGCAAATCTGTAGAGAAATATAATCCAGAACTTGGGTAATATTTTTCATCTAGCGAATCGTATTTTAAATAGGCAAAGGCACTAACATAATTGCTTTTTTCAATTATGTTGTCTTCGTTGGTAAGGGTTGGCGAACTAATTTTTAGATACTTATATTCTAATCCACCGCCCATTAAAAATTTCTGCACAAAAATAGTCTGGAAATAAGCCTGATTGGTCACATCCATAAAGTCAACATTAATAAGGTTGACGTTTGGATTCTCTTTAAGAACGCCACTCAAACTAGTAGTTACATTTCGATTAAATTGATTCAATCTAGAACGGAAACCAAAACTGATATTAAAACCATTTTCAACATAATAATTAAAATCATATCTAAAATTATCACCTAAAATGATATCCAGAGAGGTAACATCGTTTTTTAAGAAAGTCTTTTTATGGGTAAGATTTAATAAAACGGCACTTTTGTAAAGACCATCATAATGAAGTCCCAGTTTTAAATAAGTTTGTGTCGGATTTTCTCTTAGAACCAAATCAAGATCATCTTTGTCTCCGTTTGGCTGAAGACAATATGAAATAGTGCTAAAGTTTTGCGTAGCATTTAAGTTATTGATTCCGGTTTTAAGACCATCGTAAGTTATAGTGCTTCCAGGCTTAAAACGAAGTTTTCCGCGAATATATTCTTTGGTATAATTTTCTAATTTATCTGTATTAATATTCTGGATTTGAAGAGTATCTGTGCTAATTTTCAGTTTCGGTTTTTTATAAAAATTATTTTCATCTGTCAATGATTTGATTTTTTCATAAACAGCAAAAGCAGCTTCTTCTCCTTTTCGGATGATTTCTTCACCTCTATCAAATGAAATTACTCCAAAATCACGAATATCGGGTCTAATGTAAATATCTGTGTCTTTTATTTTGCTTTTCATTTTTTCAATAGACTGCAGATTGGTAATCTGAACCAAAATTCTCGTAGCATTTTTCAGGTTTTTTCTTTTCATCAAATCATCCTGAACATCCACACCAATAATTATATCAGCACCAAGATTTCGAACTTCTTGTATTGGATAATTGTTTACCACACCACCATCAACTACCAAATTTCCATCAATTTCTACAGGAGTAAATAGGGAAGGAAAAGCGGCACTCGCCATCATGGCCTGAACGAGATTTCCTTTATTCAATAAAACTTCTTCGCCCGTTTCAATATTAGTTCCGATACATAAAAAGGGAATTGGCAGTTTATTGAAATCGCGAACATGACGCACATTTCTAGTTAAACTGCTCAATAAATTATAATTGTACATTCCTTTTGAAAGTGCTTCTGGAATGCCTACTCTGAAATTACTAAAAGGCAAAACGACAGCATATAATTCGTCGTTCTTTTTGCCATAAAAATTCTTAGAAGAACGCGGAATATAATCGTTTATTAATTCGTCGAAATTGGTTTGTTTGAAAATGGAATCAATTTGCGAAGCATTGTAACCAGAAGCATAAAGTCCGCCGATTACTGATCCCATGCTGGTTCCGCCAATGTAGTCAATTTTGATTCCGGCTTCTTCCAAAACTTTTAAAACTCCAATGTGCGCAAAACCTTTGGCGCCGCCGCCACTTAAAACTAATCCAATTTTAGGTCTTTTGACACTGTCTTTTTTTATTTCCTGAGAAAATGATTTTTGCGAAAACAAAAAGGTCATTACAAAAAAGAGTGTTGTCACGCCCCAGATGGAAATGGAAAACTGCGAGAGACAAAAGGATATTTTTTCTTGCCAAAAAAGAGCGACCCAAGAAGCTCCTTTTTTGGACTTAGAAAAAAATCCTTTTGACCGAGTATTTGAAATGGACAGCTGGAATGGGCGCATACAATTTTTAATTGGTTTTGTAAAAATCGACAATTTTTTTGGCTTTAGAAACACCTATAACGTCTGAAATTTCTTTTTCTGTGGCTAATTTTAATCTTTTAACACTTTTGAAATGTTGTATTAATGTTGTCATGGTTTTTTCGCCAATTCCAGGAATGCTTTCTACCGAGGAATTAAGCGCCGATTTACTTCGTTTATCTCTATGAAAAGTGATCCCAAATCGGTGCGCTTCGTTTCTTAAATGCTGAATTACTTTTAAAGTTTCTGATTTTTTATCCAAATATAACGGAATTGAATCTCCAGGATAGAAAAGCTCTTCGAGACGTTTTGCGATTCCGATGATGGCAACTTTTCCTCGTAATCCTAAATCATCGATACTTTTTAGTGCCGCTGAAAGTTGTCCTTTTCCTCCGTCGATAATAATCAATTGCGGAAGAGGTTCATTTTCGTCCAGCAATCTTTTGTAACGGCGATAAACAATTTCGGTCATCGAAGCAAAATCGTTCGGACCTTCAACGGTTTTGACATTAAAATGACGGTAATCTTTTTTACTTGGTTTTCCGTCTTTAAAAACTACACAAGCCGCAACAGGATTTGTTCCTTGAATATTTGAGTTATCAAAACATTCAATATGTCGAGGTTCAGAAGGAAGACGTAAATCTTTCTGCATCTGAGCCATAATTCTATTAACATGACGATCTGGATCTACAATTTGCAATTGCTTCAATTGTTCTATTCGATAAAATTTGGCATTTCGAATCGATAAATCTAAAATCTGCTTTTTGTCTCCAAGCTGAGGAACTGTGGTTTTGATATTTTCTCCCAAATCCATTTCAAAAGGTACGATAATTTCTTTTGATAATAATTGAAAACGCTCACGAAGTTCTACAATTGCCAATTCTAATAATTCTTCGTCACTTTCGTCCAGCTTTTTCTTCATTTCTAAAGTGTGCGAACGAATAATCGAACCGTGCGAAATCTGAAGAAAGTTGACAAAAGCCGCACTTTCATCAGAAACGATCGAGAAAACATCAACATTGGTAATCTTCGGATTAATGATCGTCGATTTGGATTGGTAGTTTTCTAAAACCTCAATCTTTTCTTTTATTTTTTGCGCTTCTTCAAACTGAAGATTCTGCGCATAATTGTTCATCAATTTTTTGAAATCCTTTAAACTTTCTTTGAAATTTCCTTTCAGGATTTCGCGAATCGCATTGACTTGTCTTTGGTATTCCTCCAAAGGTTCTAAACCTTCACAAGGACCTTTGCAATTGCCAATATGATATTCCAGACAAACTTTAAATTTTCCTGAATTAATATTCGATTGACTCAAGTCGAAATTACAAGTTCGAAGCGGATATAATTCTTTGATTAAATCTAAAATCGTATGTACCGTTTTGAAATTGGTGTACGGGCCAAAATATTCCGAGCCGTCTTTGACCATTCTTCGAGTTGAAAATATTCTAGAAAAAGGTTCTTTTTTGATACAAATCCATGGATACGTTTTATCATCGCGCAGCAAAACATTGTATCTCGGCTGAAGTGTTTTAATTAAATTATTTTCTAATAAAAGCGCATCGGTTTCTGTTGGGACTACGATGTGTTTTATAGTCACGATTTTTTTTACCAATACATTAGTTTTGGCAGTATCATGAATTTTATTGAAATAAGAAGAAACCCTTTTTTTTAAATTTTTAGCTTTTCCCACATACAAGATTTTCCCGTCTTTATCATAATATTGATAGACGCCAGGATTATCTGGTAAAGTTAAAATTTGAAGATCTAAGGCTGGTTTTTGCATTCTTTTTTTATGTCTGAAGATACTCGAAAAGCTTTTTTCAAAAACCATTCCGATTTCTAAAAGAAGCTTAACATTGAATTAGTTTCAAATTTACAAAATCAAAAGAATAATTTCTATATTTAGATTTTATAATTCTACATGAAAAATAGTGCTCCATTGGTTATTTTCGGCGAATCGATTTTGCCGGGAGAACACAGAACCATAAACGTCGAAATTGCTCGGCTTCATACTACAACAAAACTAAATATTCCTGTTATTGTACGCCGTTCCAAGCATGAAGGCCCAACTGTTTTATTTTCTGCGGGAATTCACGGTGATGAAATTAATGGTGTTGAAATTGTCCGTCAGATAATCAGTAAAAAAATAAATAGACCAGCTCGCGGTACAATAATCTGCATTCCTGTGATCAATATGTACGGTTTTGTGAATAAATCTCGCGAGTTTCCAGACGGACGCGACTTGAATCGTGTTTTTCCAGGAAGTAAAAAAGGTTCGCTTGCCAGTCGATTTGCGTATCATATTGTAGAAGAAATTCTGCCAATTTTAGATTATGCTGTCGATTTTCATGCCGGTGGCGCAAGCCGTTTTAACGCGCCGCAAATCAGAATCACCGAAAATAATCCTGAACTGAAAGTTCTGGCTGATATTTTTAATGCGCCTTTTACGCTTTATTCTAAAAACATAAATGGGTCTTTTAGAAAAACTTCTGAAAGTGCCAACGTGAATATGCTGCTTTTTGAAGGGGGAAAATCTTTAGATATCAATAACGAAATTGCAAATCAAGGCGTTTTGGGAACTAAACGTTTGCTTGATTATTTAGGAATGCTCGATTCTAAACAAATTATGGAACCTGCCTTAACTCCTACAATTTACATTAAACAATCGGTTTGGCTTCGCGCAAAATGTTCGGGATTGCTGCACGATTTTAATTTGGTTGGAAAATATGTAACCAAAGGGACTATCTTGGCTATTATTACAGATCCGTTTGGGAAATTTGAGCAAAAAGTCAAAGCTCCACATGATGGTTTTGTAATTAATGCCAATCATTCGCCAATTGTTTACGAAGGCGATGCAATTTATCATTTATCTAAAGTCCCAGACAATGCCGACGAGTAAAAAAGAACTTCGAATAGAATATAAAAATTTCCGTAAAGCTCTTTCTTTTGATGAAGTAGAAGAAAAGAGTTTGGCAATTGCAAACCAATTAATCCAAATGCCCATTTGGAATAAAATTTATTACCATGTTTTTCTTCCTATCGAAGAGCATAAAGAAGTCAATACAGAATTTGTTCTGCATTTGCTTTCTGGAAAAGATAAAGAAATCTTAGTTTCTAAAAGTGATTTCGAAACCAGAAAAATGACGCATTTTCTTTTAACGGATAATACTAAAATCAGAAAAAACGAATACAATATTCCTGAACCAGTTGACGGAATTGAAGTTCCTTCGTCTAAAGTGGAAGTGGTTTTTGCACCGCTTTTAGCTTTTGATATTCACGGAAACCGAATTGGTTACGGAAAAGGTTTTTATGATAAATTCCTTGCCGAATGCAAACCTGAAACTATCAAAATTGGACTTTCATTCTTTGAAGCGGTAAACCAGATTGATGATGTTTTTGAATCTGATATCAAATTGGATTATTGCGTTACGCCAGAGAAGATTTATCAGTTTTAATTTAACTGCAAAAAAACACATTTTTTTTACACCTCATTTTACTGTAGAGACTGTAGAGACGCACCGCAGTGCGTCTAACACAACGTTTGCCGATTAATTGGATGTAAAAAACAATACCAAAGATTAAAAAGATTCCAAATGATTAATCCTTAAAATCTGTGGCAAAAAATAAATATTCATTTCAGTACATCTAATACAATCGTTGTGGATATGCTGGACGTAGACGCACTGCGGTGCGTCTCTACAATTCTGTATGGACAAAAAGATAGGATTACATTTCACTTCTCACATTTCTCATTTTACAGAAATCAAAAAAATATTTTCAGCTAGAAACACCTTTAAAATAAGGGTTTCTCATTTTATTTTCAGGTAAGAAAAATATTTGTAAAAAATTTGGCACGATTTTGATACTCGACAAAATGCAAATAATCGCCTCTAGTAAATCCGGAATGCTAGTCCTTATTTGAAGCCTATAACCTTTTATTAATTTTTTAAAAACTTACTTTATGAGAAATCTTAATTTCTTTATGATGGCATTCCTCGTATTTACTATTTTCGGCTGTAAGAAAGCTGATTACTCTGCAGTGGAGACTGCAGATTCTACTGCGGTTGCAGTAACAACAGATTTAGTCGAAGAGGAAAATTACATTCCAGAGGCCAATACAGAAAGCTACGCAGAATTAGAAGAGAATCCGTTTGAATCTCCGCTAAAAGAACCTTTATCTACTTTTTCTATCGATGTTGATAATGCATCGTATACCAATATCCGCCGATTTATAAACGAAGGACAGAAAGTTCCAAAAGACGCAGTTCGTGTTGAAGAAATGATCAACTTCTTTAAATACAAATATCCACAGCCAGATGGTGAGCATCCGTTTTCCATTAACACAGAATACAGTGATTGTCCTTGGAATAAAAACAGCCGATTGTTAAAGATCGGTTTGCAGGGAAAAAACATTCCAATGGCAAATTTGCCGGCTTCTAATCTGGTTTTTTTAGTTGACGTTTCTGGTTCGATGGATGAACAGAATAAATTGCCGTTGCTGAAAGAATCGATGAAAGTTTTGGTAAAAGAACTTAGAAGCATTGATAAAGTTTCGATTGTGGTTTATGCAGGATCTGCGGGAGTAGTTTTGGAACCAACTTCTGGTGATAATAAAGACGAAATTATGGATGCTTTTGATGATTTACACGCAGGCGGAAGCACTGCAGGAGGAGAAGGAATTGAACTAGCATACAAACTAGCACAGCAGAATTTTATCAAAGAAGGAAACAATAGAGTAGTGATAGCTACTGACGGTGATTTTAATGTTGGAGCTTCTTCTGATGATGATATGCTGAAATTGATTGAACAAAAAAGAGAATCGGGTGTTTTCTTAACTGTTCTAGGTTTTGGAATGGGGAATTACAAAGACAGTAAAATGGAAATTCTTGCTGATAAAGGAAATGGGAATTATGCTTACATCGATAACATTCAAGAAGCAAATCGTTTTCTTGGAAAAGAATTTAAAGGATCAATGTTTGCTATCGCGAAAGATGTAAAAATCCAAATCGAATTTAATCCGAATCATGTTCAAGCTTATCGATTGATCGGTTATGAAAACCGAAAATTAAATGCAGAAGATTTTAAAAATGATAAAATTGATGCGGGAGAATTAGGCAGCGGACATTCGGTTACGGCTTTGTACGAGATTGTTCCTGCGGGTGTAGAAAGCGATTATGTTCCTTCGGATCTAAAATACACTAAAACGCCAAAAGTGGCTGGAAATCATAGCGATGAGTTGGCTACAGTAAAATTTAGGTATAAAAAACCTGATGGCAACAAAAGTATTGAAATTGTAAATGTTATTGCAGACAAGAAAACGGACTTAGAAAATAGTTCTCAAGATTTCAAATTTACAACTGCTGTTTCTTGGTTCGGATTAAAATTGCGTGAATCAAAATATATAGCAAACAGTTCAAGTTCGGATATCAAAAGATTAGCAAAATCTGGTTTGTCAAATGACGAAGAAGGATATAGATCTGAGTTTGTAAGATTGGTTGATGCCGTAAATTAATTCAAATTTCAAAAATGAAAAAATCCCAAATTCCAAAGTAAGATTGGAATTTGGGATTTCTATATTTGAATATTTTAAAACTTTATTTTACTTCTTTTATTGTCGAAGATTCTATCCAGCCTTGTGTTCCATCTGTTAATTCGATTTTTTTCCAACCTGCAACACTTTCCAATACATAAACTTTTGCTCCTTCGTGCAATAAAATAATTCCATTTGAAGATTTTTGAGGTTCATGTCGGACTTGGCTTAATTCAGAAAAAACGATAGCAACACGATCATTATCAAAATGGTTTTTTTCAGACATTCCAGCTGAAATGCTTAAAGCAAAAGCAACCAAAACAATAAACATCCCAACAAAATAAATTCTTTTTGCAAGTGTAGCGTTTGAAAAATAATAACTAATAAAACTCAATAAGAATACAAAACCAAGCGCAATAGAAATTTTAGCCCAAGTATTGTAATCAAAAATAGAAGTAAAGTTTTGAATTAGTTTTGCAAACCCCACTTTAGGAACTTCTTTTATCTCGTCAATCGTTAGCTTTTTAGCAAATTTTAAATTGTTTAAAGTTTCTGGGTCATTTGGTTTAAGAACCAAAGCTTTTTCATAATTATAAATCGAAGGCGCAACCTGATTTAGTTTGTAATAACAGTTACCCAAATTAAAATACACTTCAGCAGAATGTAATTTGTCTTCTGTTATAATGTTTTCATAAACCTGCGCAGCTTCTTTATATTGTCCCTTTTGGTACAACGCATTAGCCGATTCAAAGCGCCCTTGCGCAAAGAAAACCTGCGAAATTAATAAAAAGAGATATAATATGTTTTTCATTTTCTATTATAATAAGATTATAAACTTTGCGAACTTAAATTCGACTCAATCTAAATCAATTTTCTTAGCGAACTTTGCGGTAAAAAAAATTAAGCAATCTGTTTTTCTAATTCAGAAATAATCATAACCGCTTTATCATAATCCTGCTGAATCGAAGCGCTTGATGCTGGTGCATAACGTGCAAACTCGCAGTTTTCAGTTAGGGCAATAAAATTCTGAACGGTTTCTGTATTAGCTTTTCTAGATAACAGTAATTCTCTAATATTGTCTTTACTCATTTCTGAAGTTTCAATATGCAGTTTTGCTTTCAAGAAATTATGCATTGCTTTCTCCAGTGCGATATAGAAAGGCTCTTTATTGTTAAGATGTTTCTTCGCTTGCGATAAGTATTTCTTCGCCAGCTTATTGTTCATTCTAATTCTATTTCCAGTAACATCACTATCAATAGCTTCTTTTCTTTTTCTAGCTAAAATAATTAGCGGAATGATAACAAATGGAGCAAGCAGTAAACCTAAATACAAATTCGAGCCATAGAAATCATTTTTTGCAAGAGGAATTAAAGCCGTTCTAGTTCTGATGTGTCTAAACTGATCTGTTTTTGCAATTGCATTTTTAGAAGCTTTCTCTCCCGTATTTGCTTCAGCAGGTGTTGGTCCGTCTAAAACATCAACCATAATTTCCTTAGAAGTAATGGTTTTATAAGTACCTGTACTCAAATCGAAATAAGAAAACTGCATTGGTTTTATTGCATATTTTCCTCTGTATTGCGGAATGATCGTGTATTTATCTGTAATTCTTCCAGACATTCCACTCAATGACGTTGTTACATTTTCGTCATGAACTGGATCATACATTTCAAGTGCATTTGGCACAACAGGTTTTGGAAGCGTAAATAACTTCATATTTCCTGTTCCTTGAGCGCTGACAATTAAATCCAGACTTTCGCCATTTTTAAGTGTTGTTTTCGAAGGTGTTACTGTAAAATTAAGTCTGCCGACAGCGCCAGTAAATCCTTCTGGTTTTGTGCTCTCAGGAAGTGGTCTTACATTGATTGTTTTTGCTCCAGCAGAAACTACTTTATTGTCTTCAACAGTAATCATCTGGCCGAACATGTCGCGACGATTTGTTGGTAATTGTACCCCAATATCGAGTGAAAGAGGTTCAATTGTTAGTTTTCCAGATTTTTGCGGATATAAAATCGCTTTTTTCAAGATCACATAATAACATCTTTGTCCTTGGAAATTACCTTCCTCAATTGCAAGCTGTTTGATCTCAATGTTTTGATTCCAAAAATCATTGTATTTTGGTTTTGCCAGTTCTTTAAAACCAGTTACTCCAATATTATTAAAATACAATTTGTAAACAACCGTAATTGGTTCGTTTAGGTACGGATTTGTTTTTGAAATTTCAGCAACAAGAGTCAATAACTCATTTCCAGATCCTGGAGGTCTGTCGTTTGGATCTCTTTCTTGAGCCACGGCATTAGTTACCGTAACTTTTATTGGATTTGTTTTGTAAATCTGGCCGTTGAATTCTATTGCCGCCTGTTTAATAGTGATAGCACCTTTTTTTTCAGGCTGTAAGATATACGAATAGATTTTTTGAAAAGAGCTTCGTCCATTTATCCAAGACTGACTAATCTGCTGACTTGGCCCTGCAACAAGTTTGAAACCTTCAAAAGAAGGTTGTTCGAAATTGTCTCCGTCAACGTTCATGATGAAATCTATGCGAAGTCTTTCGTTTACTCCAAGCGTGTTTTTGCTGACTCTGGCTTCAAATTGTACTTGAGCCATAAGTCCTTGAAAAGTGAGTAGAAATAGAATTAAATATCTTTTCATTTAATGTTTAATCGTTGTTATTTAACTGTTTAATCGTTTAATCGTTTAATCGTCTTTTGAATATTTCTTCTAATAAACAAATTAACGATTAAACGATTCAAATTATTTTACCAGTCTTTTTCTGTTTTTTTAGGATTACCTTTTACTTTTTGAGCGTTTACTTTGTCCTGAATTTTCTTTTCTTCATTGTTAACCGCATCTAACAAATTCTGAACACGTTCTTTTGATATTCCTCCAGGTTGTGGTTTTGGCTCTCCTTGGTTGTCAGACTTGTCGTCTTTTTTAGGATCGTTTTTACCATCTTTTTTATCCTTGTCTTTATCGCCCTTGTCGTCTTTTTTATCTTTATCCTTATCCTTGTCTTTATTTTGATCTTTGTTTTTGTCTTTATTTTTATCCTTGTCTTTGTCCTTATCCTTATTCTTGTCTTTATTTTGGTCGTTTTTCGGAGGATTTTCTTTTAATTTTTGTTTTGCGTAAGCATAGTTGTAACGTGTTTCATCATCGGTTGGATCATTACGTAATGCCTGTTTGTAAGCTTCAACTGCTTGCGTATAATCTTTCTCTTTCATGAAAACATTTCCAAGATTGTGAAAAGCTTTGTGTTTTTCAGGTCTTGTTTTGGCATTTTTTATCGCTTTGGCGTAAGCGTATTTTGCTTCCGAAACTTGATTTTGTCTATAAATGGTATTTCCTAAATTATATGGCGCTGTTGATCGTTTAGGAAATTTTGATTCCGAAATTCTATAGTTTGCCTCAGCATCAACAAATTTATTCTGTTTATATTCTTCATTACCAGCGGGCAATGTTTTGTCTTTTTCTTGCGCAGAAACTGCAAAAGAAACCGTTAGTAAAATATAAAGAAGTAAATTTTTCATTCTAATTTTGTTTTCTGTCCCGAATTTTAATCTGAACATTTATTTCTTTTCGTTAAATAAATCCAACTCTTTGATCCAATTTGTTTTTCTCTCTAATAAGAAAATATCTAGGAACAGTAATAAAAAGGCAAACCCAATAAACCATTGAAACTGCGATTGGAATTCGGCCATTTGTGTAGCTTCAAACTCTGTTTTTTGAATATTGTTTAAAGCATTTTTTACATATTCTAAAACTTCTTTAGTGCTTCCGCCGTAAACGTAACCGCCTTTTGTTGCTTTGGCAATCGTTTTTAAACCTTCTTGATTTAATTTGGTGATTACCGTTTCTCCGTTTTGATCTTTTTGATATCCTCTTACAACGCCATTTTCCTTTAACGGAATTGTTCCTCCTTTTTCTGTTCCAACACCAATTGTAATAATCTTCATTCCTAATTTATTGGCTTCTTCCGCAGCAGCAGCTGCACCTTCAGAATGATCTTCACCGTCAGAAATTAGAATTAATAATTTGCTGGTTTTGCTTTTTTCATCAAAATAAGTCGAAGACAATCTAATCGCTTCATCCAAAGATGTTCCCTGAGATGAAACCATTCCTGGACTCATGCTTTGCAAGAACATTTTAGCAACGCTATAATCTGATGTAATAGGTAAAACGGGAAAAGCACTTCCTGCATAAGCTACAATTCCGATTCTATCGCTTCCTAAATTATTAATGATCTGAGAAACCAACTGTTTGCTTTTGTCCAGACGGCTAGGAGCAACGTCTTCTGCAAGCATACTTTTAGAAACGTCGACAGCAAAAACAATATCAATACCTTCTCGTTTTACGGTTTCCATTTTAGTTCCAATCTTTGGATTTACCAAACCGATAATCAAGCAGGTAAGTGCCAAAAGAATTACTACGATTTTTAAAACAGGTTTAAAAACTGATTTCTCAGGACTCAGCCTTTTAACCATTTCCAAATCACCAAATTCGCGTTGTGTTCTTCTTTTCCAATACATATTGAAAAGGAAAATACACACCACAATTGGGATAAGTAGTAAGAGATATAAATATTTTTTTTCGTCTAATTCCATTTTTTAATTCTAGTTCTCAGTCGCGGTTTTCGGTCGCAGTTTTCTAAACTGTGACTGCGACTAAAATATTAAATAAAGCTTCTATAAACCGTATTTCTTAATCCAACTTCTAATAACAGCAAAAAGCCTGCAAATAACACAAAAGCTCTGTACTTTTCATCATAATCGTAGAATTTCAATTCTTGAATTTCTGTTGTTTCCAGTTTATTAATCGAGTTGTATATTTCTGCTAATTTATCGTTGCTTGTGGCTCTAAAGTATGTTCCGTCTGTTTTGCGGGCAATACTTTTCATCAGTCTTTCATCGATTTCAACTTTTTGCATTTTGAATAAAAAACCTCCGTTTGGTGCATACGCATATGGTGATTCTGCCATTCCATTTGTTCCAAGACCAATTGTGTAAACTTTTATGCCGTATTGTTTTGCAATGTCAGCAGCGGTTTCTGGCTCGATAAATCCAGCATTGTTTACACCATCGGTAAGCAGAATGATAACGCGGCTTTTTGCTTTACTGTCTTTCAAACGATTTACAGCAGTTGCCAATCCCATTCCAATTCCAGTTCCATCTTGCAAAACATTATCGTATTTGATTCCTTTTATAGCTTCTAAAATAATTGCTTTATCGCTTGTAACTGGAGTTTTAGTATAAGCTTCAGAAGCATATAAAACCAATCCGATTCTGTCATTTGGTCTTTCTTCAACGAAATCTGCAGCAACTCTTTTCAGAGCTTCCATACGATTTGGCTTTAAATCTTTTGCCAGCATAGATCCAGAAACGTCAATTGCCATAACAATATCAATTCCTTTTGTAGTTTTAGTTTGGTTGCTAATATCAACTGTTCTTGGTCTAGCTAATGCTATAATCAACGAACACAAAGCAACAACTCTGAAAACGTATAGAGCAGGTTTGAACTTTGTCCAAAATGATTCGCTATTTTGAAACCCTGTTGTCGAACTCATTTTTAAGGTAGCCGACTGCTGGTTGCGTTTCCAGAAAAACCAGATTATCGCAATCGGAATTAATAGAAACAACCAAAGAAATTCTGGATTTAAAAAACTGATCTTGCTCATTAGTTGCCTGCTCTTTGAAGTTCAACAGAATTTAATACTCGGGTTGTGATGTCATTTGCATAAGTGTCACCTTCTTCATGTAAAATCAGGATTTGCTGTAAACCTTGATCTTGTTTGAAAAGAAGTAATTCATAATATGCTTTCGTGCTCGTTTTAGTCGCTGGGTTCAAAATAGACATTGTTCCGTAACCTTTTACACCCTGAATACCTTCATTAGTTTGAAAATCTTCTTGTTTTACAATTATATTTTGTGCCCCTTGAGCTTCCATTACTTTTAAAGATCCTTCAAGAGCTTTAGCTAAATCTATATCAGTTGGCTGTTTAAATTTAGTTGTAGAAACCGTAATGTAGAAATTATCAATCATACTTCCGTATGCAAACAGCTGCATTTCTTTAATTAATGCCATAGTTTGTTTTGGGAGTACTTTTTCTGCATCCATTCTTTTTAAAACTTTTGGTGTTTCTATAAGAACAGCTGGATTTCCGTAAGCACTTTTTACCCATTCGCCTTCTAATAATTCTTTAGACGGATGACCAATAATATTGTCTTTTACGTAATTGAAACCTTTGGTAACAACAAAGAAAGTTGTTGTAGCAAACAATAAAAGTATGATAGCTGCAACAGAATAACCAATTCTTGCATTACGCTGTTTTTTTAGTTGTGCCTGAATTTGCTTTTGTCTTTGCGCTTCGTTCAATAACTGATCTTCAATGTCTTCTGGAACTTCAGTTGGGATAGCATTGTCAAGAGTTAAAATTACTTTTTGAATTTTATTTTTATCTTCTTTAATTTCAAAATCAAGCGGTTTAGATTTTGCAAATTTTACTAAATCGGCCTGACGTAAAACGCGTTCCAGATTTTCAACTGTTTCTGGTGTAAGCGTCATTTTCTTTTTAGTAGAAGCGTCTCTAATTGCAGCAATTAACTCAGAAGTCGTACTTTCCATCGCCGGAATATTAATTGCTTCTTCGATATAATTTCTGGCAATATCGGTTAATTCACTATAATATTCTTTAATTTCACCTTTTTGTACAAGCTCTTTTTGTTCCAGATTATTTAACAAACTAGTCGCTTTTTCGATAGGAGTTTTATAAACTTCTTCTTCGATTTTTTTCAGCTGACGTTTTTTAACATACCAGTAAACAAAAGCTCCAATTCCTAGAATAGCTAAAACAATTAAAAGGTAAATCCACCAATTTCCCATTCCTTCATCAACAGAAGCAATATCTTTGATGTCGTACATTTTCTGCTGTAAAGTATCGACTTTCACAGCGGCAACTTCAACTTTAATAGAATCAGAGTAAAAAGGTTTTTTATCAATTAAAATTTTGATGCTCGGAATTGTATATCGGCCAGAATCAAACTGAGTTAGACCATATTTTTTTATAAGTTCGTAATTAGTGGCATCTTTCTTAACCGTATCAATAGGATAAGACTGGATAACTTCTAACGGGCCAATGTTTTTAAGTTTTGGAAATTCAACTTTTGCTGTTGAAGTCACAACTGTTTTAAGGGTCAGTTTGAACTCAGCACCAATCTTATTTTTGGTGGTGTCAATACTCGTTTCTACTTGTTTCTGCTGAGCAAAAATCATAGTAGAAAAAAGCAATAAAAATATATAAAGTTTAAATTTCATTTGATTAACGATTGTTGGTTTTAGATTAACGATTTTTGATTTGTTAATCAAAATTGCCAGATTTTTATCGTGATTTGAAATAGCCTAATAGTTTAGTTACATAATTTTCGTCAACTCTGGTGTTGACAATTCCTGCTCCAGATTTACGGAATGTATCTTTAAAATAATTCAATTTTTCTTGATAATGTTTTTCGTAATTCAGACGGACAGTTTTAGAACTTGTGTCAACCAATTGTATTTTTCCTGTCTCAGAATCCAGCATGGAAACCATTCCTAAATTTGGAATTTTTTCTTCGCGCATATCGTATACTCGAACACCCGTAATGTCATGTTTTTTAGAAGCAATTTTTAAAGTATGCTCATAAGAATCAGACATGAAATCGGAAATCATGAAAATAATGGCTTTCTTTTTTTGAGTTCCAGACAAAAACTTCAAAGCTTGAGCAATGTCTGTTTTGTGACTTTTTGGTTCAAATTCGATCAATTCACGAATGATGCGAAGCACGTGCGAACGTCCTTTTTTTGGCGGAATATATAATTCTACTGTATCAGAAAATAATATTAAACCAATTTTGTCATTATTCTGTGTAGCCGAAAAAGCCATCGTTGCCGCAATTTCGGTTACGATGTCTTTCTTGAATTGATTTTTAGAACCAAAAGATTCAGAACCCGAAATATCAACCATTAAAACCATGGTTAATTCGCGTTCTTCTTCAAATACTTTAACGTGAGCTTCGTTGTAGCGTGCGGTTACATTCCAATCGATGTTACGAATATCATCTCCGTATTGGTATTGACGCACCTCGCTAAACGTCATTCCTCGTCCTTTAAATGAAGAGTGGTATTCTCCCGAAAAGATATGATTACTCAGTCTTTTGGTCTTGATTTCTATTTTCCGTACTTTTTTTAAAAGCTCTTTTGTATCCATTTTTTGTTTGGTTTATGGTTTATGGTTGTTGGTTGATGGCGTATGAACCATCAACAAAAAACTATCAACCATCAACTTTTTAAGGTACTTCAATCTCGTTAACGATTTTGTTGATAATGTCTACAGAAGTAATGTTTTCTGCTTCTGCTTCGTAAGTGATTCCAACTCTGTGACGTAAAACATCGTGAACAACTGCACGAACGTCTTCTGGAATTACATAACCACGACGTTTGATGAAAGCATAACATTTAGCAGCATTAGCCAAGTTGATACTTCCACGAGGAGAAGCTCCAAAACTGATAAGCGGTTTTAAATCGGCTAATTTGTATTTTTCTGGGTAACGTGTAGCGAAAATGATATCAAGAATATATTTCTCAATTTTTTCGTCCATGTAAACTTCACGAACGGCTTCTTGCGCACGTAAAATCTGCTCAACAGAAACCACTGGGTTTACTTTTTCGTAAGATCCTTTTAAGTTTTGACGAATTACAAAACGCTCTTCATCAATTTTTGGGTAGTCAATTACGGTTTTCAACATAAAACGGTCAACTTGTGCTTCAGGTAATTGGTAAGTTCCTTCTTGCTCAACCGGGTTTTGTGTAGCTAATACTAAAAACGGACGATCCAATTTGAAAGTAGTGTCACCAATAGTAACTTGTTTCTCTTGCATCGCCTCTAATAACGCAGATTGAACCTTTGCCGGAGCACGGTTAATCTCATCGGCAAGTACGAAATTGGCGAAAATTGGTCCCTTTTTAATAGAGAACTCGTTTGCTTTAATGTTGTAAATCATGGTTCCGATAACATCGGCAGGTAATAAATCTGGCGTAAACTGGATACGGCTGAAAGATCCTTGAACCGCTTGTGAAAGCGTATTGATGGCTAAAGTTTTTGCCAGTCCCGGAACTCCTTCCAATAAAATATGCCCTTGTCCAAGTAATCCGATCAATAGACGCTCGACCATATGTTTCTGACCCACAATAACTTTGTTCATTTCCATTGTAAGAAGGTCTATAAAAGCACTTTCTCTTTCAATTTTTTCATTTATCGCTCTAATGTCTAAAGTCGTTGTATTTTCTTCCATATAAATATTTTTAAAACCTTGATTTCTACGCCTAATTTTTGAGAGTGCAAATTGAATATTTTTTGAGAAGTAAGATGTTAAAGAATGGTTAAAACTTCGACCAACAACCTAATTTTAAGGACTAATTGTGAATCTATTTTTATATTTTTAAGAACTTTGATGATTATGTTTTATGAAAGCATAATTATTACCAAAAATAACGCATAACTATTATGAGCAAAACAGTCTTATCGCCTATAATTTCGGGCACTATGAATTGGGGAGTTTGGGATAAAAACCTTACAACTAAAGAAATGGAAAACATGATACAAATGTGTATCGAAAACAAAATTACGACTTTTGATCACGCGGATATTTACGGTTCGTATACGACCGAAGCCGATTTTGGAAAAGCCTTTCACGCAAGTAAAATTAATCGTGAAAAATTACAATTAATTACAAAGTGCGGCATTCAGATGATTGCTGATAAACGCCCTGAAAACAAAATTAAACATTACGATTACTCTAAAGATTATATCATTAAGTCTGTGGAAGGATCTTTGAAAAATTTGAAAACAGATTATGTTGATGTTTTTTTATTGCACAGACCAAGTCCGTTAATGCAAGCCGATGAAATTGCAGAAGCAGTTGAAAAATTAAAAGGAGAAGGAAAAATCATTGATTTTGGACTTTCAAACTTTACAAGTTCTCAAACCGAATTAATTCGTCAGAAAACAGAAGTTAGTTATAATCAAGTGCAATTTTCTGCAACCCATTATGACGCAATGTTAGATGGAAGTCTTGATTATATGCAGACACACGGAATTCGTCCGTTATCATGGAACCCTCTTGGAACTGTTTTTAGAGAAGACACCAAACAGACTCGCCGTTTGAAAAAACTGTTCTCCACTTTATTGGAGAAATATCATTTAGGTGCAGATACACTTTTATTAGCATGGATTTTAAAACATCCAGCAAAAGTAATTCCGATCGCTGGAACTGTAAATATTGCCAGAATTCAATCTTTATCAAAAGCAATCGAATTGCAAATGGATAAAGAAGACTGGTTCGCAATCTGGACAGAAAGTATGGGCGATGATGTGCCTTAATTTTTAAGTTTTCAGTCGCAGTGACAGTTTTCAGTTTACGATGCTAAATATTTGCCATAGATTAAAAGATTTTCACAGATTTCAAAAAAATCATTTTAATTCTTTAATCTGTGGCAAAAAATCTTTTTTAAAGAAAAAACAATGAAAAAAACAGTTTTAATTACTGGTGCTACGAGCGGAATTGGAAAAGCAACCGCTCAGATTTTAGCGAAAAACAATTATAAGGTTGTTCTCTGTGGAAGACGTACAGACCGTTTAGAAGAACTTCAAAAAGAACTTTCTGCTTTTACAGAAGTACATTCTTTAGCATTTGATGTTCGCGATAAAGAAGATGTTTTGAAAAAAATAGGTTCTTTACCCAATGATTTTGCTACAATTGACGTTTTAATAAATAACGCAGGAAACGCTCACGGTTTAGATCCAATTCAGAATGGAGATTTAGACGATTGGGATGCCATGATCGATATTAATGTGAAAGGACTTTTATATGTTTCAAAAGCAATAATTCCTCAAATGGTTGAAAGACAATCTGGACATATTATTAATATTGGTTCAACTGCTGCAAAAGAAGTTTATCCGAACGGGAATGTATACTGCGGCTCTAAACATGCAGTTGATGCAATTACCGCAGGAATGCGAATCGATTTAAATCCGTTTGGAATTAGAGTTGGTGGAATTCATCCAGGAATGGTGGCGACAGAATTTAGCGAAGTTCGTTTTAAAGGCGATGTCGAAAGAGCTGCAAATGTTTATAAAGGATTTGATCCATTAAAAGCAGAAGATATTGCCGATATCATTCACTTTGTCGTTTCTAGACCTTATCATGTAAATATTGCAGATTTGGTTGTTATGAGTACGGCGCAGGCGTCTTCGACAATTGTCAAGAAAAATATTTAAAAATAGATGATTAGACTTCTTAGAAAGTTAGATCTTTAGATTATCTTAGGAATCTGAAAATCATAACTCTAAGAAGTCTAAAAATCTAAGTCAGTCTAATAATCTAGAATAATGATTAATAAACGCCTTTTAATAAAAAATCTTCTCGCTCATAATGACGAGAGCAGTTTTTATGATAAGAAAAGGCAGTTGAATCTTCATTCGCGGGAAGGAAAAGGAAAGTTCTTAAAACACATTTGCGCTTTGTCCAATTCCAATCCGAACAATAATTCTTATATCGTT
Source organism: Flavobacterium ginsenosidimutans (assembly GCF_003254625.1). Lineage (GTDB taxonomy): Bacteria > Bacteroidota > Bacteroidia > Flavobacteriales > Flavobacteriaceae > Flavobacterium > Flavobacterium ginsenosidimutans. The sequence goes on along the minus strand of NZ_QJRJ01000077.1, from coordinate 226,482 downwards.
GTTGGGGTAGAAGATCAAGATAACGAAATTGTAGGCGATGATTTCTTCGACGACAGCCGAATTCAGAATCTGGTAAATGCTTTTTTAGAAAATCCTCCTAAAATTCAATACGAAAACGTTCCGTTTCCAAATCTTCCAAAAGACAAAGTAATCGGTTTGGTTACCATAAAACCAAAAAACAAAATCTCATACTTTAAAAAAGGAATTCATACCATTCTTGCCAACAGCGTTTTTGTTAGACGCGGCAGTAATTCGATTCCTCTAGAAGAACATGAAGTAATCGAAAAAAACAATCAAAATACCGAAACGGTAATCGGAATCGAAAATAGTTCTCGAAATAGCATTCAGTATACTTTAGACGGTGTTATCGATTTTATGAATTTCAGGCATAAAGATATGTCTCCGAAATATCGCGTTTTCAAAGAATTATTTGTGATTTGCTGGGCTGGAGTTCCAAAAAAAATGCGTGATAAAACTTATTTGTCTCGTGTAGATATAGAATTGATCAACGAACAAATCAAGCTTTTTTATTCGGCACAAGATGTTGTGACTATCGAATTTAACGATGATACTTTTACTATTACAGAATATGTTCCGTTGGGATTAAATGACAAAACAAGTTATTATCCGTTAGAAGAACAAACTATCCATTTCTTTGATAACGGTTATTATAAAATTGACCGTCAAATGCTTTTTCAGCCGCCTGAGTTTAACCGAAAAATGCTCTACCATATTTATAATGCCAATATGGCTTTATTGGCGAAACTTCAAAAAGAAATCAATTTGTCTGAACGAGAAATGAAAGATTTAGAAAATCTGCCTTCTACTTTTATGATTTGTCATTTGAATGGTTTTGAAGATGCCCGACAAAAATTAATTGATGCAAAAATGCTTCTCAAACCTTATAAAAATGTCTATTCTTCTTTTAAAGAAGCTTTGAGGGTTTTGCGTAAAATGAAGTACGATGTTCAGTAGGGAAGGTTCTGAGTTACTGAGATACTAAGGTTCTAGGTTTTTTTTCTGTAGAGGCGTACTGCAGTGCGTCTACATCCACCATATCGGTAAAGATTCAGTTTAGTTTTATTGAAAATTCAAATACTTTTTCACTTCATCATAAGAAAATAAAAGCTCTTTTGGGCCGTCTGCGTAAGAAGCGGCTTCGTATGAATTATAATATAACAGTAAACCCGACGAAGTATAAAAAATGTTTTGAGGCAGTTGAAATTTGTCGTTTTCAAACATTAATCCTGTAGCATTTATATTAGCTTTTTCTGGGATTTTGTACTTTGCTCTAAAAGTTTTTTCGGCGAAAGCCTTGAACTCATTTTCGTTTTTAAATAACTGATTATTGAAAATCGTTTTTCCTGTCTTTTTATTAAATAATAAGGAACGATAACCTTGATATCCGTGAGCGCCGCCAGTAAAAGTGTAATGATCAATTTTAAGGTTTAAAATTTGATCAGATTCAAATTCGACATTTCCTGTTATTTTCGCTTCCCAGCCAAAAGTGTCATTTGGAAATTTTTCATGCATTTCTTCGTACGAAGCAATGAACGATTTTGCCAATGATTTGTAATCATTGACTTTCGTCGAATCTTCGCCAAAAAATACAATTTCTTTAATGACAGCAAATACTTTTTTATTGATGCTGTCTGATGTTACTTTAATATTTTTAGCAATTGGAACTTCTATTGTGATTTTCGGGCAGTCATTTTTGCACGGAATAGTAGATTTTTCTTCAAAGGTTTCATTTTCAAACGAAAGCTCTTTTTTGCAACTTGTAAAAATCAAACACAATAAGATTGTAAATATGTAATTTTTCATATCAAAAAGTGTTAATTATCTACAAAGGTAAGAAGTTGTATCAGGATAAAATAAATTAAGCGGTAAATTTGTACAAGAAATAAGGAATTAAAATTTATAACTATATGAAATTCAATACAAAAGTAATACACGGAGGACAGCATCATGATCCAAGTACTGGGGCAGTTATGCCACCAGTGTATCAAACTTCAACATTTGTGCAAACAAGCCCAGGTAAACCTTTGGCGGATTATGAATACAGCAGGGCTTCAAATCCTACGCGTACTGCTTTAGAAGAGGCGCTGGCAAGTATAGAAAATGGAACTCGCGGACTAGCATTTTCATCTGGTCTTGCGGCGACAGACTGCGTTTTGAGATCTTTTAAAGCTGGAGACGAAATCATTGCTATGGATGATTTGTATGGCGGAACGTATAGAATGTTTTCTCGTGTTTATAAAGATTCAGGTATTAAATTTCATTTTGTTGATATGACGAATATCGAAAAATTGAAAAGTTTAATCAACGAAAACACGAAGTTAATCTGGGTAGAAACACCAACAAATCCGTTGATGAAATTAGCGGACATTCAGGAAATAGCAAAAATTACACAAGAGAAAAAAATTCTTCTTGCTGTAGATAATACTTTCGCAACCCCTTATTTACAGAAACCTTTAGATTTAGGAGCAGATATTGTAATGCACTCAGCAACAAAATATTTAGGAGGACACTCTGATGTTATTGCGGGAGCATTAATTGTAAAAGATGCAGAGCTTGGAGAACAATTGCATTTTCAGCAATTTGCAACTGGAGCAACTCTTGGACCAATGGATAGTTTCTTGGTTTTAAGAGGAATAAAAACTTTGGCTTTAAGAGTTCAAAGACATTGTGAGAATGGAGAGAAAGTGGTAGAATACTTAAGTAATCATCCTAAAATTAAAACGGTTTATTATCCAGGTTTAAAAAATCATCCATTTCATGAAATTGCAAAAAAACAAATGAAAGCTTTTGGAGGAATGGTTTCTTTTGATTTTAAGTCGGGTAAAAAAGAAGATTCAATTGCTTTTTTAGAAAAACTGAAAGTATTTACATTGGCAGAATCTCTTGGCGGAGTTGAATCATTAGCAAATCATCCTGCTTTAATGACACACGCATCAATTCCTGCAGATAAAAGAGCTGAGGTTGGTATTACTGATGATTTGGTTCGATTAAGTGTTGGTATTGAAGATGCAGAAGATTTAATTGCAGATTTAGAACAAGCTTTATCTTAAAAATAAGCAATAAAAAAATCCCAAATTCCAATTTTACTTTTTGGAATTTGGGATTTTTTATTTTGTAACTTATTTAAAATTAAAATTCTAAATAGTAGATGTATCCAAAGTTAAACCAAACCTGCCAGTCGTTAGATTTGTTTTCTTTATAAATATCTTTATTAGGATTTAAACCGTCAATCCAGTCTGAGTTGTACATTTGGAAACGAGTTTCAAACATTAAATCGCTCATTTCAGTTAATTTATAATGAACCCCGACAGCAGCTGTTGCAGATAAAGCTACACCAGTTTCTGTAGAAAATCCATGCGCACGTCCATCAGATGGAGTTAAGTATTTTCCTGGAGTAACATTAGGAAGAGTGATATCTCCTAAATTAGATCCAACTTTAGTTGAATAATAACTTATTTGAAATCCTAAACTTCCGTACGGACTGAAGCTACCAATTGTATTTTCGAAATCATGAATTTTCATGAAAGGCGAAAACTCCAATTGAGCACCAAGATTTACTACAGAAGAACTTGCATGCATGTTCTTTAATTGTTGAGCAAATACTCCGTCAGGTTTTCTTTCAACCCATTGTCCAAAGTGCTTCAAAGTTGTTTTACTAAAAGACAACTCTGACCTAACTTTAAAGTGCTCTGTAAAGAAGCTCTCTCTATTGTTGGCTGCAGAAAAGTTGATGAAATGCATAATTCCAACTCCAAAACCAGTATTCCCAACATTGGTGTCAACGTTATGTCTTTCACCAAAATCTGACTGTAATGTAACTGGTCCTGCAAATATTCCTATCTCTTGAGCTAGGTCCGACTGCGCTGATGCTACGGTTGATATACCAAAGATGGCAAATAATGTGATAAATAGGTGTTTAGGCATTTTCTAGGGGCTTACAAATCTCGGCAAATATATAAAAAACCTAATCGATTCAAAATATTAAATTGCTGTATTGAAAAATAAGTATCAAAATACTTAATTTCCTAACTTTTAAAAGGTGATTTATATGTAAACACCTACATGTAAAATGTGTTTTTTTGTAATATTTGAAAAAAACACAAATCGCTCCAAAAAAGTGAAAAATATAACATCGAATCATTATTTGATATATCTTTGTGTGTTAAAACGAAAACGTTTTCTTAAACATGATTTCTTATTTATAAGAATAGGAATTAAATCAAATTATCTGAAAAATTTATTTCAAAATGGAACAAAAAATAAATGAATTTATGGCTCTAATTGAGTCAAAAAACCCAAACGAACCAGAATTTCTTCAAGCTGTTAGAGAATTTGCAGAAACTGTAATTCCTTTTATATCTGAGCGTAAAAAATACGATGGAAAGAATATACTCCTAAGAATCGCTGAACCGGAGAGATCAATTATATTTAGAGTTCCGTGGGTAGACGATAAGGGAGAAATTATTGTAAATAGAGGTTTTAGAATTCAGATGAACTCTGCGATTGGACCTTATAAAGGAGGAATTAGATTTCACCATACAGTAAATTTATCAGTTTTAAAATTCCTTGCTTTCGAACAGGTATTTAAAAATAGTTTAACAACTCTTCCAATGGGTGGAGGTAAAGGTGGTTCTGATTTTGATCCAGAAGGAAAATCAGATGGCGAAATTATGCGTTTCTGCCAATCTTTTATGACAGAATTATGCCGTCACATTGGTCCAGACCTTGACGTTCCTGCTGGAGATATTGGTGTTGGAGCTCGTGAAATTGGATATTTATTCGGACAATATAAAAGAATTAGAAATGAATTTACTGGAGTTTTAACTGGAAAAGGCTTGGCTTACGGTGGTTCATTAATTAGACCAGAGGCTACAGGATATGGGGTAGTTTATTTCACTGATCAAATGCTTCGTACTATTGGTCATGAAATCAAAGGAAAAAGAGTTGCTATTTCTGGATTTGGAAATGTAGCTTGGGGAGTTGCCTTGAAAGTAAATGAACTTGGAGGTAAAGTAGTTACAATTTCTGGACCTGATGGTTATATTTATGATGAAGAAGGAATTTTTGGAGAAAAAATAGACCACATGCTTGAAATGAGAGCAACAGGAGATAATAGAGCGGAAAGATATCTTGAGAAATATCCAAACGCAATATTCCATAAAGGAAAAAGTCCTTGGGAAGTAAAAGTAGATATCGCAATTCCATGTGCAACTCAAAATGAATTGAATGGAGATGACGCTAAGAAATTAATTGACAATGGAGTTCTTTGCGTTACTGAAGCTGCTAATATGCCTTCTACTTTAGATGCGATTAAACTTTTCTTAGATAATAAAGTATTATTTGCTCCAGGAAAAGCGGCTAACGCTGGTGGTGTTGCTGCCTCTGGATTAGAAATGACTCAAAACTCTATTCGTTTAAACTGGACTAGTGAAGAAGTAGATTTAAGATTGAAAGAAATCATGATCGGAATTCATAACCAATGTAAAAAATACGGTGCAGAAGAAGACGGATATGTAAACTACGTAAAAGGAGCAAACATCGCTGGATTTGTAAAAGTTGCCGATGCTATGCTTGCACAAGGTGTAGTTTAAAACTTAGTTGTAATTATAAAAATGCCTTCAGTTATCTTTATTAAGATATCTCGAAGGCATTTTTTATTTATATCAAAAATTAAATAATTCTCGTTTGTAGTATATTTGTCTATCCGAATACATTAATAATGAAAAAAACATTCTTCTGTGGTTTATTTTTAGTTCTAATTCAATTTTGCCAAGCTCAGGGTAAATTGTCTTGGCAGGGATATTTTTCGTTTAATGAAATAAAAGATGTTTCAGAATCTTCTACTAGTGTTTTTGCAGCATCAGAGAATGCTTTGTTTTCTAAAAATATTTCAACTAACGTTCTAAAAACAACCACTACAGTTGATGGATTATCAGGACAAACTATTTCAGCGGTTTATTATAGTGAAGCTTTCAAAAAAACAATTATCGGTTATGAGAATGGTTTGATGATTTTAATTAATGAAACTGATGGAAGCATATTAAAAGTTGTAGATATAATTAATAAACAACTTCCAGCAAATACAAAAAAGATCAATCATTTTATGGAATACAATGGTTTGATTTATGTTTCTTGTGATTTTGGAATTGTACAATTCAATTTAACTACTTCTCAATTTGGCGATACTTATTTTATTGGCGACAATGGAGCTGAAATCAGTGTGAAACAAACTACTTTTTTTAACGGATTTATTTTTGCAGCAACTACAAGTGGCATAAGAAAAGCAGATAGCACCAATCCTAATCTAATAGATTATAATCAATGGTCGGTAGTAAATACAGGAAGTTGGTCTAGTGTAGAAGCTTTAGATACAGAACTTATTGCTGTAAACGATTCTGGCTATATTCATCGATTTAACTCAAGTACATTTGTAGGTTTTTCTCAATTGCCTCAGGCTTCTGTTGACATGAGAGCTAAAAATCATAATTTATTTATTACAACGGCCAGCACTGTTTATGTCTATAATAATCAGATGGTTTTGAATAGACAAATTACAAATACACAAGTTTTAAATAATACGCTGAGTTTTTCGTGTGCAACGGCAATTGGAGATCAGCTTTTTATTGGAACAAAAGAAAACGGACTGTTTGTTTCTACATTAGGTACAGCGTCGACATTTGCAAGCACAACGCCAGCAGGACCTGTTCGAAATAATATTTTTTCATTAGATGCAACTGCCAATGTTTTGTGGGCAGTTTATGGTGATTACGATGCTTCTTATAATCCTTATAGTTTGGATAGTTATGGAATTAGTAAATACAATACTTCGGGTTGGTTGAATATTCCTTATTCTGAAGTTTATGACGCAAAATCAATTACAAGAATTCTTGTAAACCCAAACAACGAAAAGCAAGTTTATGCAAGTTCGTTCTTTTCTGGTTTGCTGAAAGTTGAAGATGATGTTCCGAATTTTTTATATAATGAGACAAACAGCGGATTGGAATCTATTACAACAGAAGGTCCAGATTATATAGATGTTCGTATTAATGCAACTGCTTTTGATAAAACAGGAAATCTTTGGGTGACCAATAGCCGAGTTAAAAATGGTCTAAAAGTTTTAAAAACAAATGGCCAATGGGGCAGTTATGCAATGACTTCTATTTTGATCAATCCAGAATCTAGTAGTTATTCTAGTATAGTTGTAGATAAGAACAATGTAAAATGGATTGGAACCAATAGAGATGGAGTAGTTGGTTTTAATGAAACTACTAATACATTTAAGAAAATGACTTCTGGTACCGATGAAGGAAACTTACCAGTAGAAGATGTTAGAACTTTGGCAATAGATACAAAAAATCAGCTTTGGATAGGAACAACAAAAGGATTAAGAGTTTTATCAAATGTTAATAATTTTCAAACGGAGAGCCAATTAAAAGCGAATGCAATTATTATTACTGAGGATAATTTGGCGCAAGAATTAATGTATGAACAATTTGTGACTTCTATTGCAGTCGATGGGGCAAACAATAAATGGATTGGAACAGCAGATTCGGGTGTTTTTATGGTTTCATCAAATGGACAGGAAACGAAATATCATTTTACCATAAATAATTCTCCGTTGCCAAGCAATTATATAAATGATATTAAAATAAATGGTAAAACTGGAGAGGTTTTTATTGCAACCAGTAAAGGTTTAGTTTCCTTTAATGGAATTTCAACAGATGCAAATGATGATTTGAGTAATGTATATGTGTATCCAAATCCAGTTCGTCCAACTTATTCAGGAACGGTAAAAGTTGCTGGATTAATTGATAAAGCAAATGTCAAAATCACAGATATTGAGGGTAATTTGGTTTTCGAAATAACATCTTCAGGCGGAACAATCGAATGGGACACAACAGCTTTTGGAAAATACAAAGTAGCTTCTGGAGTTTACATGGTTTTTATTTCCGCGCAAGACGGAGGAGAAACTAAAGTAAAAAAAGTGATGATTATTCGTTAAGTATCCAGTCGCAGTCTCAGTTTTCAGTTCAAAACCTGAAACCTTAAACTTGAAACAAAAAAACAAAAATTTTGCTTGTCAAAACCAAAGCCATAGTAATCTCCTCTTTAAAATTTCAGGAAAAAAGCTTGATCGTAAAATGCTTTACACTTTCAAGCGGACTGAAATCTTATTTTGTGCGTGACGCTTTTTCAAGTCGGAAAGCAAGTCAGAAGATTGCTTATTTTCAGCCATTTTCGATTTTAGAAATTGAAGCGGTTCATAAAAACAAGGGCACTTTAGAAAATTTTAAAGAAATAAAAAGTGCTGTTCCGTTTCAAAGTATTCATACTGATATTGTGAAAAGTACGATGGTAATGTTTCTTTCAGAAATGCTACATCATTCGATTCAAGAAGAGGAAAAAAACGAACAGCTTTTCTTGTTTTTAGAAACTGCACTGACTTGGCTCGATCATCATGATGAAATTTCTAATTTTCATTTAATTCTGCTTTTAGAAATCACAAAATATCTTGGCTTTTATCCAGATCTTTCAGAAAATAATCTTCCTTTTTTTGAAATGAATGAAGGTGTTTTTACGCTTTTTCAAAATGGAAATGTGTTGTCTGAACACGAAACCAATCTGTTTAAAAAATTACTTGATTTAAAATTCGATAATGATCAAAAAATCTTTCATGTTTTGGAAAGACAAATCCTTCTAAAAATTATAATTGATTATTACAGTCTTCATCTAGAAGGATTCAAAAAACCTAAATCTTTGGAGATTTTAAAAGAAGTTTTCTCTTAAATCAATTAAAACGGCAATATTTGTTGCGGAATCTACTCGAAATTTCCTGAAATCGGTCTTTTTTCCGTTATCTTTTATCTATTTTCCTCAAAATTCCTTACTTTCGCACCTCGTTTAAGAAAAGGATAAAATGAGTACAAAATTTACTGAATACAAAGGACTTGACTTACCAACCGTAGCGTCTGAAGTTCTTGATTTTTGGAAGAAAGAAAATATATTTGAAAAGAGTGTAACAACTCGCGAAGGTGCTGAGCCTTTCGTATTTTTTGAAGGTCCGCCTTCAGCAAACGGATTGCCTGGAATTCACCACGTAATGGCACGTGCGATTAAAGATATTTTTTGCAGATATAAAACTCAAAAAGGTTTTCAGGTTAAAAGAAAAGCCGGATGGGATACTCACGGTTTGCCTGTAGAATTGGGTACCGAAAAAGAATTAGGAATTACAAAAGAAGATATTGGTAAAACAATTTCAATCGAAGAATATAACGAAGCGTGTAAAAAAACCGTTATGCGTTATACTGACGTATGGAATGATTTGACCGAAAAAATGGGTTATTGGGTTGATATGGAAGATCCGTATGTGACTTATAAACCAAAATATATGGAGTCTGTTTGGTGGCTTTTGAAACAAATCTACGATAAAGGTTTGTTGTATAAAGGATACACAATTCAGCCATATTCTCCAAAAGCAGGAACTGGATTGTCTTCTCACGAAGTAAATCAGCCTGGAGCTTACCGTGATGTTACCGATACTACAATTGTAGCGCAGTTCAAAACTTTGCCAGAAACACTTCCGAGCTTTTTACAAGGTTTTGGAGATATTCACATTTTAGCTTGGACGACAACTCCTTGGACACTTCCGTCAAATACAGCTTTGACAGTTGGTCCAAAAATCGATTATGTTTTAGTTAAAACTTTCAATCAATATACTTTTGAGCCAATTAATGTGATTCTGGCTAAAAACTTAGTTGGAAAACAATTCGGAAAAGGATTTTTCGTAAGTGAAGACGATGCTGATTTTGATAACGTTAAAAACGGAGATAAAAAACTTCCGTACAAAATCTTAACTGAAGCAAAAGGAGCAGATTTAGTAGAAATCCGTTACGAGCAATTATTGCCTTACGTATTGCCATATCAAAATGCTGAAAATGCATTTAGAGTAATTTCTGGGGATTTCGTTACAACAGAAGATGGAACAGGAATTGTGCATACAGCTCCAACTTTTGGTGCAGATGATGCTAAAGTAGCAAAAGAAGCAAAGCCAGAAGTTCCGCCAATGTTGGTTCTTGACGAAAACGGAACAGCAGTTCCTTTAGTTGATTTACAAGGAAGATTCACTTCTCATGTAGGTGATTTGGCCGGTAAATATGTTAAAAACGAATATTACGATGCAGGACAAGCTCCAGAGAAATCTGTTGATGTTGAAATTGCTATTCGCCTTAAAGAAGAAAACAAAGCTTTTAAAGTTGAAAAATACGTGCACAGTTATCCACACAGCTGGAGAACAGATGAGCCGTTATTATACTATCCATTAGATTCGTGGTTTATTAAAGTAACCGACGTAAAAGATAGAATGTTCGACCTGAACGAAACTATCAATTGGAAGCCTAAATCTACTGGTGAAGGACGTTTTGGAAATTGGCTTAAAAATGCCAACGATTGGAACTTATCTCGTTCTAGATATTGGGGTATTCCATTACCAATTTGGAGAACAGAAGATAAAACAGAAGAAGTTATTATCGGTTCTGTTGAAGAATTGTACAATGCAATCGAAAAATCGATCGAAGCAGGTTTCCAAAAAGAAAATCCATTTAAAGGGTTTGAAATCGGAAATATGTCTGAGTCAAATTATGATTTAATTGACTTGCACAAAAATGTTGTTGATGCTATTACTTTAGTTTCAGCTTCTGGAAAACCAATGAAGCGCGAAAGTGATCTAATCGACGTTTGGTTCGATTCTGGAGCTATGCCTTATGCACAATGGCATTATCCTTTTGAGAACAAAGATAAAATTGACGGAAACAAAGATTTTCCAGCGAATTTCATTGCTGAAGGAGTAGACCAGACTCGTGGATGGTTTTATACTTTACACGCTATTGGAACTTTGGTTTTTGATAAAGTAGCGTATAAAAACGTAGTTTCAAACGGTCTTGTTTTGGATAAAAATGGAATTAAAATGTCTAAGAGTAAAGGAAATACTATAGACCCTTTTAAAACCATTGCAGAAAACGGTCCAGATGCTACACGTTGGTATATGATTATGAATGCAAATCCGTGGGATAATTTGAAGTTTGACCTTGAGGGAATTGCTGAGGTTAAACGTAAATTCTTCGGAACACTTTACAATACCTATTCATTCTTCTCGTTATATGCTAACATCGACGGATTTAAATATGCCGAAGCTGAAATTCCATTAAACGAAAGACCTGAAATCGATCAGTGGATTATTTCTGAATTACATACGTTAATCAAATTTGTTGACGAATGCTACGAAGATTATGAACCAACAAAAGCGACAAGAGCCATTTCTGACTTCGTTCAGGAGAATTTAAGTAACTGGTACGTTCGTTTATGCCGTCGTCGTTTCTGGAAAGGAGAATATGCAAAAGATAAAATTGCAGCTTACCAAACGCTTTATACTTGTTTGCTTACAATTAGTAAACTAAGCGCTCCGGTAGCTCCATTTTTTATGGATAAATTATACAGAGATTTGACAGCTTCTACGGGAACCGAGGATTTTGCTAGTGTTCACTTGGCTGAGTTTCCAAAATTTGTCGAAAACTTTGTTAATAAAACGTTAGAGAGCAAAATGCAGAAGGCGCAAACCATCTCATCTTTGGTTTTATCACTACGTAAAAAAGAGATGATTAAAGTTCGTCAACCTCTGCAAAAGGTAATGATTCCAGTACTTGACGAGAATCAGCGTGCTGAAATCGAAGCGATTTCTGACCTTGTAAAAGCTGAGGTAAACGTGAAAGAAATCGAACTTTTAGACGATGCTTCAGGTATTTTGGTAAAACAAATTAAGCCTAATTTTAAGGCTCTTGGGCCACGTTTTGGAAAAGACATGGGCTTGATTTCTAAGGAGATACAAGGTTTTTCTGCAGATCAGATTAATCAATTAGACAAGCAAGGAACGCTAGATATTGTTATTGCAGGAAATAGTGTAACTTTATCACTAGAAGATGTGGAAATTACATCACAAGATATCGAAGGATGGTTAGTTGCTAATTCAAACGGAATAACAGTTGCGCTTGATATTACTCTTACCGAAGAATTAAAAAATGAAGGTATCGCTAGAGAATTAGTAAATAGAATACAAAACATTCGTAAAGATTCAGGATTTGAGGTTACGGATAAGATTAAAGTTCAAATAAAAAGAAACGGCATTTTAGAAGATGCAGTTTCAAAAAACAAAGACTATATTAAGTCTGAAACATTAACAGACGAACTGGTTTTTGCTGACACGTTAGAAAACGGCACAGAAATTGAGTTTGATGATATTAGAACCATTATATTAATTTCAAAATAGTTAGAAAATGATAGATGAAATTACAAGATACTCTGACGCAGATTTAGCAGAGTTCAAAGAAATAATCCAAGCAAAAATTAAAAAAGCACAAGAAGATCTTGATTTGATCAAAAGTGCCTATATGAACGATTTGAATAACGGTACTGACGATACTTCTCCAACTTTTAAAGCTTTTGAAGAAGGAAGTGAGACTATGTCTAAAGAAGCAAACTCTCAGTTGGCTATCAGACAAGAGAAATTCATTCGCGATTTAAAAAATGCTTTATTCCGTGTAGAAAATAAAACATACGGTATCTGCAAAGTAACAGGTAAATTAATCAGCAAAGAAAGGCTTAAAATCGTTCCTCATGCAACGATGAGTATCGAAGCTAAAAACTTGCAACGATAAACTACAGAAATGTAAAAAAAGCGCTCCTTTAAGGGGCGCTTTTTTTGTTTAATGTTTAACTTTATCTAGCGCTGTTGTTGGATTTATGGTTTGAAAGAAATTATTTATAATTGATCAAAATAAACATAGTTAATAGATGCTTGTTTTTGTAAGAACTTATTCGATAGATAAATTGCAGGTTAATAATTAAATACAATAAAAAAACCGTCTTGAGAAAGACGGTTTTTATTTTGAAATCAAAAGAAATGATTAAGCTAGATTTTTTTCAACTTCAGCTTTATGTTTTCTCAAAATGGCTCTGGTCATACCTAAATTAGCTTTTGAAGCATCTGCAGCTAGGTAGATCATAAATTTTTTGTTTGGAGAAATATCGATAATGTGAATTTGATTAGAAAGTGTAATCAAAATATCTTCGATGTCCTGGTTTAAGTTTAATGCTTTTACAGCACTCAATTTAGCTTTTACAACTTCTAAGTTATAAGCTGCGGCAAGTTCAGGGTCAAAACTTGGGTCAATAGTTAAATTTCCAAAGCTTAATCCAGATTCAATTTCTGTTACAGCCACAGCGATAAAGCCGTTTACGTTAGTTTTCATTTCGTTTAAAAACACGTTTAAAAAATCATTGCTCATAGTACGTTCGGTTTGTTGTTAATAGATAGATTTATGTTATTTTAATAGGGAATTCTTGCTTAGTTCAGCAGAAACTTCTTCTGTTGAACGCATCAGTAGTGCTAGATTGCTGCCTTCTTTAGAAAAAGCAACGATAAAATTAGAACCGCTAATTTTGTTTCCAACAATAACGCCTTCGGCACTTTTAAGGTATAATTGTTTTAATGAGCCTTTTTCTAAATCAATTAAAAATTTTTCGCTCATAGATAAAATAGCTGCGCTCATTGCGGCGATACTATCGCCATAGTCTAGGTTTAAGGAAGTTATAAGTTTTCCTTTTCCGTTCAAGATTAATGCAGCGGTAGATTTGGTGCTGACAAGAAAGTCGTTTAAGGTAGTTGTAATTTCATTCATGATTTGTAGGATTTAGGGAGGAATATTAAATTTAGTTTTTGGTGTTTGGTTTAAATAAAAATTAACGACAATGATCCTAAACAAGTGTTAATTTTTATTAACAAATATAAATTAAATTATGTATCATTGTAGTACCAAATCATTAATAATTTAAATTATTTACTATAAAAAACTTACATTATGGCTAAAGTATTGAAATTCAAAGAAATAAACTCTGACGTAGAGCGCAGAATGAAAGAATTTGAAAAACTGCGTGTTAAGTTTAAAGCAGATGTAAAGAAGGGCGAAGCAAAGAAATTGGCTGCCGGAAAAGAGAGCAAAGGAATATTTAAGTCTCTTTCAGATTTTTTCTCCGACAGTCCAAAAACACCAGCGAATGCTCCTGTAAAAAAATAAACTTTATCGGGTTTAGATTAGCATTTCGACCTTCTTTAGTTTATTAGAAAACAATTAACGCTCCTTAAGGAGCGTTTTTTTTGATTAAATTGTTATTTTTGCCCATCAAAAAATCATAAAATGTCATTACGAAAAGCGTATTTCCTTATATTCTTAGTTTTAATTGTTGATCAACTTTCTAAAATCTATGTCAAAACAAATTTCATTCTTGGTGAAGAAGTGGTAATTTTTGATTGGTTTAGAATTCATTTTATTGAAAATGAAGGAATGGCTTGGGGAACAAAAATACCAGGTGAATACGGAAAATTAATTTTGACTGTATTTAGAATTGTTGCTGTTTTCGGAATTGGCTGGTGGCTTTCTGATTCTATAAAAAAGCGTCACTCGACTTATTTAGTTGTAGCAATTGCATTAATCTTTGCAGGAGCGGCAGGAAATATTATTGATTCTGTTTTTTACGGAGTTATTTTTGATGACAGCACACATAACTTAGCAACTCTTTTTTCACCTGCGCCTTATGGAACTTGGTTTCATGGTTTGGTGGTAGATATGTTTTATTTTCCAATATGGGAAGGAAATCTTCCGGAATGGCTTCCAATGGTTGGCGGAAAACATTTTGCTTTTTTCAATGCTATCTTTAATGTTGCCGATGTAGCAATCTCTACAGGAGTAGGAATACTTTTGGTTTTTAATAAAAGAGCTTTTCCAAAACACGGATAAATTTAAAAAATCCAAAATTTTCAAAATTCCAAATTCCAATATTTAAGGCATTCGCAACAGACAGATATTGGAATTTGGAATTTTTCATTATTGAGGGTTGAATATTTTGTGTTATTTTTACGATACAAAAAATCAAACTATGCAAAGTCCGTCTTTCTCCATTTATGATGCTTCTGCAGGATCAGGAAAGACATATACATTGGTAAAAGAATATTTAAAAATTATTCTTTCTTCTCCAAAAAACGATGCATATCGAAATATCTTAGCAATCACTTTTACCAACAAAGCAGTTCATGAAATGAAAAGCCGTATTGTTGGAAATCTTTCTGAATTCGCAAAAGATGATCCGTCTCCAAAAGCGGCTGATTTAATGGAGGATCTGTCACGCGATACAGGACTTTCGATCATTAAAATCAAAACCAAATCGCAACAGATTATTAAGCACTTAATTCATAATTACGCTGCTTTTGATATTTCGACAATTGATAAATTTACCCACAAAGTTATTCGTGCTTTTGCACACGATTTAAATCTTCCAATGACTTTTGAAGTCACTCTGGATACCGAAAATTTGTTGGTCGAAGCAGTTGATGCAATTATTGCGCAAGCTGGAGAAGATGAAACATTAACCAAACTGCTCATCGATTTCACTATGGAAAAAACCGATGATGACAAAAGTTGGGATATTTCGCGTGAGATTCTTGATACTGGAAGATTGGTTTTGAATGAAAACAATCGAAACGAAATTCTGCATTTTCAAGACAAAACTATCGGAGAGTTTGTTGAAATTAAAACAAAAATGCAAGTACTTTGTAAAGGGCTTGAAGAAACCAATGAGGGTTTTGCATCCAAAGCGATTGAATTGATTGATAAAAACGGAATTGATCCAAAATCATTTTCAAGAGGAACTTTTCCAAATCATTTAGAAAGCATTCGAAGCGGAAAATTCAATCCAAAAAATAAAACATTCCATGAATTCGATGATATTGCGATTAACAAAACGGCAAAAGACCGAGCGTTAATTGAAAATATTATTCCAGAATTACTTCAAATATTAAAAGAGGTTTATCAAAACTTTGAAAAAAGAGATTTTTATAAAGCCTTTTTGAAAAATATTACACCACTTTCTTTATTGAATACAGTAAGTAATGAACTTGCAAAAATTCAATCGGAACAAAATATTTTATCCATTTCAGAATTCAACGCAATTATTCATCGCGAAATTCAGAATCAGCCTGCACCTTTTATTTATGAACGTTTGGGCGAGCGTTATCGTAATTTTTTCATTGATGAATTTCAGGATACTTCAGAAATGCAATGGCAAAATTTGATTCCTTTAATAGATAACTCACTTTCGGGTTTAGATGATTTAGGAAATAAAGGAACTTTAATGATTGTTGGCGATCCTAAACAATCTATTTATCGCTGGCGCGGAGGTAAAGCGGAACAATTTATTGAATTGAGTAAAGATGTGAATCCGTTTAATAATCCGGACAAACAAATCAAACATTTAAACACTAATTATCGAAGTTATAGCGAAGTTATTGAGTTTAATAATGCTTTTTTTAAACTGATTTCGGCTGAATTTTCAAATGAAGATTATAAAGACTTATATGAGAATCATAGTTTTCAGAACACAAATTCGAAGAAAGGTGGTTATGTAAATATATCATTTCTTCCAATCGTAGATAAAAATGAATTTGTAGATGAAGAAGAAGTTGTTGAAAAATCTGATTTGTATGTTTTAGCAACTTTAAACACAATTCAGGAAGTTGTGAAACAAGGTTTTGAATATAAAGATATTGTAATTCTTACCAGAAAAAGAGATCAGGGAATTGCAATTGCTAATTATTTGACCGAGCAAGGAATTCCTCTTTTGTCTTCGGAAACATTAATGATTCAAAATGCATCAGAAGTTCGTTTGATCGTTCATCTTCTTAGATACTTAAATAATAGTGCAGATTTAGAATCGAAAGCACATTTTTTACATTTCCTAGCATCGAGCAAAGATTTGGCAATGCCTATTCATGATTTCATTGCAATGGGAATGAATCATAGATTTGAAAAAGATTTTGAAGAATGGCTTCTGACTTTTGATGTTTCTTTTTCTTTTGAAGATGTTAGAAAAAAATCATTGTATGAAGCGGTAGAAGTTGTCATTTCTAAGTTTATTCTTCCGTCTGAAGGAAATGCTTATGTTCAGTTTTTTCTAGATATTGTTTTAGAAAGAGATATCCGAAATCAATCTGGAGTTGCAGACTTTCTAGTTTTCTGGGATAAAAATGCAGAGAAATTTAGTATTCCGTCACCAGAAGGAAACAATGCAGTTCGAATTATGACTATTCATAAATCAAAAGGATTAGAATTTCCAGTTGTAATTATGCCTTTTGCTGACGAAGATTATAATAGGAAGCCAAAAGATAAACTTTGGCTCGATACAGAAGAAATTGATTTAGGAATTCCAAAAGCACTGGTAGATAATAGTAGCGCAGTTGAAGGATTTGGCGAAAATGCCTCGGCAGTTTTTAATTTGAAAAAGCAAGAAGAGCTTTTAGATAATATAAATGTGTTATATGTGGCTTTGACTCGTGCAGAAGAGCAACTTTATGTGATTTCTCAATCATTAAAAGCAAAAAATGATGGAGAATATCCAAATAATATGGCTTCCTTTTTTATTAAATTTTTAATTAATGAAGGGGTTTATGAAGAAGAAAAATTAAACTACGAATTTGGAAATAAAATGAGACTTTCGAAACTTTCTGAAACAGTCAATTTAGTCAAATCAATTCCGATTGTGAGAGAAGTTTTGAATCCAAAGAATATTAAAATAGCACAGCGCGAAGCTTTAATGTGGGGAACTCATCAGCAGGAAGCAATTTCGTACGGAAATATTGTGCATGAGATTTTGGCTTTTGTTAAAGATAAATCGGATATCGATTTAGCAGTAACAAAATCACTTGAAAATGGATTAATAACTTTTGATCAAGTAGAGCAGGTGCTTCAGACTTTAAGGGAAATAGTAAATCATCCAGAATTGGATGTCTGTTTTAATGGGAAAGATACTGTTCTAAATGAGCAAACAATTGTTCAGAAGGAAGGAAGAATTTTAAAACCAGACCGAGTTGTGTTTTTAGAAAATAAACAAGCTTATTTGCTGGATTATAAAACAGGAGCTGTAAATGCTAAATACCAACAGCAAATTCAGGAATATCAAGATGCAATTGAAGATTTAGGATACAAAGTGTTAAAAAAAGCATTGGTGTATATTGGAGCAGAAATTGAAGTGGTAAATTTGTGAAAAAATTAATCAGATGTTAAAGAAATAACGAAGCTTTATTTTTGTTAAGTTGTTAATTTTTAACGTTTTAAATAAATAGAAAAATGTACGGTAAAATTAAGGAGTATCTGCAAAGTGAGCTGCAGACAATCGAAGAAAATGGAATTTTCAAAAAGGAGCGTATCATTACTTCTCCTCAAGGTGCAGAAATTACAATTTCGACTGGAGAAACAGTTTTGAATTTTTGTGCTAATAATTATTTAGGACTTTCGTCGCATCCAGAAGTGGTGCAGGCGGCTAAAGACGCAATGGACACACATGGTTTCGGAATGTCATCGGTTCGTTTCATCTGCGGGACGCAAGATATTCATAAAACATTAGAAAAAAAGATTGCAGATTTTTATGGTACAGAAGACACTATATTATATGCTGCAGCTTTTGATGCTAACGGAGGTGTTTTTGAACCTTTGCTTGGTGAGAATGATGCAATTATTTCAGATAGTTTAAATCACGCTTCTATTATTGATGGAGTTCGTTTGTGTAAAGCGGCTCGTTATCGTTATGAGAACAATAATATGGAAGAGCTGGAACAGCAGTTGATTAAGGCAAATGAAGCTGGGGCACGTTTTAAATTAATTGTGACCGATGGTGTTTTTTCAATGGATGGACTTGTAGCGCCATTAGACAAAATTTGTGACTTAGCTGATAAATATGATGCAATGGTTATGGTAGACGAATGCCATGCTGCTGGTTTTATTGGCGCAACAGGAAAAGGAACTCTTGAAGCGAAAAAAGTTATGGGAAGAGTAGATATTATTACAGGGACCCTTGGTAAAGCTTTAGGTGGCGCAATGGGAGGATATACTACTGCAAAAAAAGAAATAATTGAATTATTACGCCAAAGATCTAGACCTTATTTGTTTTCAAATTCATTAGCACCTGCAATTGTTGGAGCTTCAATAAAGGTTTTTGAGCTATTAGAAAAAGATACAACACTTCGAGATAAATTAGAATGGAATACTAATTACTTTAAAGAAGGAATGAAAAAAGCAGGTTTTGATATTATTGATGGAGATTCTGCAATTGTTCCTGTTATGTTATATGATGCCAAATTATCTCAAACTATGGCAAACGAACTTTTGAAGCAAGGAATTTATGTTATTGGCTTTTTCTTCCCAGTAGTTCCAAAAGAAAAGGCAAGAATTCGTGTCCAGCTGTCTGCAGCGCATGAAAAAGAGCACCTTGACAAGGCAATAAATGCCTTCTCAGTTGTCGGTAAAATGTTAAAAGTTATATAATTACCACTTTGGTTAAATTTTTGTAGGTTTTTTTTAACATTTCATTTTGTATTTAAAAAATTTGGTGTTACTTTTGCTTGTAATTAACTAAATTGTAATTAAAAAAATTAAGTATGAAACATCTTAACAAACTTTTAGTTGCTGTATTGATGGCGATGGGTTTAAGTTCTCACGCGCAAGACAGTAACAATCCATGGGCGATCTCTTTCGGGGTTAATGCTGTGGATACAAGGACTAGTGCAAGTCCAGAACATGTTGACTTTTTTCCTGCACACTTTTCTCAGCCATTCGCTGTAAAGGATAACTGGAATATTCTTCCTTCTTTATCTTACATTGGAGTATCTAGATATGTAGGGCATGGTTTCTCTGTAGGTTTACAAGGATCTGTAAACAAAATCGACAAATATGTTGTTTTTGCACCAAATGCAGCAGGTCATGATGGAAGAGGTATGATCGTAACAAATCCTGGGGACTTAATGTACTACGGAATTGATGCTACGGTAAAATATAGCTTCCAAGAATTGATCAAATCTAAAGTAGTTGATCCTTCGTTATCTGTTGGTGGAGGTTACACTTTCTTCGGAGATAGCAGCTACGGAACTGTTAACCCAGGTGCTGGTGTTACTTTCTGGTTTACAGATGCTATTGGTCTTGAGCTTGCTACAAGATACAAATGGTCAGTTAGTGGAGATAGAGAAGATGCAAATGGTGCTCCAGATGCTCCATCTCACTTCCAACACACTGCAGGTTTAGTTTTCAAATTCGGAGGTAAAGATACTGACGGAGACGGAATCTATGACAAAGATGATGCTTGTCCAGATGTTGCTGGTTTAAAACAATTCAACGGATGTCCTGATACTGACGGTGACGGAATCGTTGATGCTTCTGACGCTTGTCCAGATGTATTTGGTTTAGCTGCATTAAACGGATGTCCTGATACTGATGGAGACGGAATTGCTGATAAAGATGATGCTTGTCCAGATGTTGCTGGTTTAGCTGCTTTAAAAGGTTGTCCTGATACTGACGGAGACGGAATTGCTGATAAAGACGATAAATGTCCTACAGTTGCTGGTCCTAAAGAAAACGGTGGTTGCCCATTCTTAGATGCTGATAAAGACGGTGTTGCTGACAAAGATGACGACTGTCCTACAGTTGCTGGTCCTGCTAGTAACAGAGGATGTCCAGAAGTAACTTCTGAGGCGTTAGAAGATCTTAAAGTTCAAGCTAGAGCGGTATACTTTAACTCAGGAAAAGCTACTTTCAAAACAGGAGATAAAGAAACTCAAGCTAGATTAGATGCTATTAAAGAAATCCTTAAAAACTATCCAAACGCGAAATTCTCTATCGAAGGACACACAGATAGTACAGGTTCTGCTAAAGTAAACCAAAAACTTTCTGAAGATAGAGCTAAAGCTGTATTGGATGCATTAGTTCAAAGAGGTGTAAACCCAGAGAACTTAGAGTCTAAAGGATTTGGTTCTAGCCAACCAGTTGCAAGTAACAAAACTGCTGCAGGTAAAGCTCAAAACAGAAGAACTGAAATTAGACACATTGGTTCTAAATACCAAGGAAAACTATAATTCAGTTTTTAAATAAATATGAAAAGCCATTCTTAATTGAATGGCTTTTTTTATTTTTATCATATGGTAAATACTTCTTTTCTTCAAAAAATTGCTTCTGTTGTAATTCAGGATTTTGCAGATAAACTTTCTGAAATAACAATAATACTTCCTAATAAAAGGGCAAAAGTCTTTTTAATTGAAGCTCTTAAAAAAGAGACTTCAAAAACTATTATTGCGCCTGAGATTACAAGTATTGAAGATTTTGTTCAGGATGTTGCTTCAATTCGTTCAATAGATTCTATCGAACTTTTGTTCGAATTCTATGAAGTTTATTTATCGATTACAGAAAAAAAGAATCAGCAGTCTTTTGAACTATTTGCAAATTGGGCTAAAACTCTTTTACAGGACTTTAATGAAATTGACAGGTATCTTTTAGATCCATCACATGTTTTATCTTATTTGAAAGATATAGAAGACATAAAAAGATGGGGACTTGAAGTTGATCAGAAAACAAAACTTCTGGAAAATTATATTGATTTCTGGAAATTACTTCCTCTGTATTATGAATCATTATATAATCATTTGTTGTTTAAATCAATTGGTTACCAAGGTTTAATTTATAGAGAGGCAGTAAACAACTTGAATCATTTTTCAAATACGATTAAAAAACGCACTTTCATTTTTGCAGGATTCAATGCTTTGAATGCAGCAGAAGAAAAAATCGTTCAGCATTTGCTTGCTCTTGATCAGGCTAAAATTTATTGGGATGCTGACCAGGCTTTTTTAAATGATCCGTATCATGATGCGGGACTTTTTTTAAGACGTTTTAAAGAAAGTTGGAAACATTATAAAGCAAATACTTTTGAGTGGATTGTTGATGATTTTTCGCAGTCAAAGAATATTCAAATTATTGGAACCCCAAAAACAATCGGACAAGCAAAACTAGCAGGAAGCATTATTGAAGATTTAATTGATCAAAACCCTAATGCTTCTCTAGATAAAGTTGCGGTAGTTCTTGGTGAGGAGAATTTATTGGTTCCGGTTTTATATTCGCTTCCTTCCTCGGTTGGAGCTTTAAATATTACGATGGGATATTCAGGAAAGAATAATCCGTCGCAAATTTTTGTTGCTAAGTTGTTCAAAATGCATACGAATGCACTTTCTCGAAAAGGCGGAAGCTATGTTTTTTATTATAAAGATGTGCTTGATATTTTAACGCATCCATTAGTTGAGCCTTACGCGAATGCGCAAAAACTTGTAAAAATTATTAAAGAGAATAATTATACGTTTATCACTCACAATAAAATTTTGGAACTTCATCCAGAACCTTCTCCGTTTTTTAATCTGTTATTTGAGAAGTGGGAAAACGGTTCGGTTGCGGTTTTAAAAAATATTTCTACTTTATTAATCACTATTAAAGAGCATTTTAGTAATGATAATGAAGAAGAAAAAATTGCAAAAGCTTTTGTTTATGGTGTTTTTAAAGTAATCAATAAACTTATAAATTACTATTCCAAACATCATCACATCGATAATATTGATACGCTTCATGCGATTTATAAGCAAATTATAGATTTAGCTGAAGTTTCTTTTGAAGGAGAGCCTTTAAGAGGTTTGCAGATTATGGGAGTTTTGGAAAGCCGTGTTTTGGATTTCGAAACAGTTATAATAACTTCTATGAATGAAGGGAAATTTCCTGCTGGAAAATCTCAGAATTCATTTATTCCTTATGATGTAAAACGCGAGTTAGGGCTTCCAACTTTCAAGGAAAAAGATGCGATTTATACTTATCACTTTTATCATCTGCTTCAAAGAGCAAAAAACATATACTTAATTTACAATACTGAAAATGACGGACTCGATGCAGGCGAAAGAAGCCGTTTTATAACTCAGTTGGAAGTTGAGAAAAAAATAAGACATAATATTACTTTCGATATTTACAATCCAGAGCTTCCTAATACAGCATACGAACCAATTTCTGTCCCTAAATCTGAATTGGTGATGGAACGTTTAAAGGAAATCGCGACAGTTGGTTTTTCGCCTTCTGCTTTGACGAGTTATATTCGGAATCCGATTGAATTTTATTTTCAGAAAATATTGAGAATTCGTGAAGTGGAAGAAGTAGAAGAAAATATTGCTTTGAATACTTTGGGAACTATTATTCACGAAACGCTTAAAGCGCTTTATGATCCTTTTATCGGGAAATTTATTTCAGAAAACGATCTTTTAAATTGTTTTAAATTGCTGGACGATGAAGTTCTGAAGCAATTTAAATTGGTTTATAAAGAAGGTGAAATCAAAAAAGGACGAAACCTTTTGGCTTTTGAAGTTGCAAAAAGAAATGTCTCGAATTTTCTGAAAATGGAATTGGAGTCGGTTCGAAATAATGAAGCGATTCAGATTATTGCTTTGGAGCAAACTTTTGAGCGAGAATTTGTTCATCCAAAATTGCCATTTCCTGTTTTAATTAAAGGAAATGTCGATCGTATTGAACGACGAGATGGTAAAATCCGAATTATTGATTATAAGACAGGAAAAGTAGAAAAGGCGAATGTGGTATTGAAAACATGGAATGGGTTAACGCAAGAGCTTAAAAATGATAAAATCATTCAGGTTTTGGCGTATGCTTTCATGTTTGAAAAAGAAGCAGGAGGACTTCCTATGGAAGTTGGCATTATTTCATTCAAAAATTTAAAATCAGGATTTTTACCTTTTGGTTTTAAAGAAGAAAAAGATTTAGATGTAATTGTAACATCTCAAATTTTGAATTCTTATTTAGAAGAAATCGCCAATTTGCTGGGCGAAATTTTTGATGTAAACATTCCCTTTGAGGAAAAAGTATAATCACGATTTTAAATCAATTCAGTATCTCTTTTAAAACGAATTTCTTCTGGATTTCTTTTTGAATTTTGAGATAGTTTTAATTCTCTATTGATAAACAAAATGTGCTTTTTAGTTGCGAAAAACGCTAGAGATCTATAATAATATAGCCGAACTTTTTTGAAGAAGTTCGGCTATTTTTTAAGGTGCTTTTAGCTGAATATTTTTTTGAAGAAACCTTTTTTAGATTTTTCTCCAGAAGCCTTATTATTAATGTGTCCGTTTTCAATACGAAATCTTCTAAACTTTTCCAGTTTTACATTTAAGTCAAAGCGTAATTCGTCAACAGTTTTCATTTGAATAAATTTTTTGCAAATCTATAGAAAAACTTTTGCCTAATACAACAATTTGTAAACGTTAGCCTTAGAAATGAATTTTATCAATCGAAATGTTATGATTTTAATATAATATGTTTTTTATGTTATTTTTTTTTAAACATTTTACGCAAAAAAATAGGATTAATTAAGTGATAAACAAAAGTGAGTCAGTACGTTATACTACACTTTTTTTTAACAAGTGTTTATCGCACAATTGCCAATATTGAAATATCTTTGACGCTTCCAAAAACATGACAAAGAAAAGTATATGATTGATTTACAAACACTAGTAGAAGAGACTGGCGCAGAGTCTGGACTTAGTTTTAATATTGATGGAATCTTAAACGAGTCTGTTAATTTAGAATACGACGGGAATGTTGCAGCAATGATCGGAATGATCTTAAAGATGTGCCTTGAAATGTCGGAAGACGTTAACAACGGAGATCTTAAACAAGTAATGATTAAGAACAATGACGGAATTGTTGTGGCAAGCAAAAATCAAGATGATAATTGCATCGCGTTGCTTTCTAAAGATTTAAGCAAAATGGGTCTATTGCTGAGAAAAATGGATTCTATTTTTAACAACTAATTTAAAACCAAAAATTTAATACACATGTCAGATTTTTTACAAAATTTTCAAAACGATTTAAAAGAGAATGTTAACGGATTTATCGCTGTTTCGGTTACAGAAGTTGAAACAGGAATGTCTTACTGCTCTCTAACAGTAAAATCTGATTTTGATCCAGAATTGGCTTCGGCTTATAATTTAGAAGTTGTAAAAGCTAAATTAAACGCACTTAGAGCTTTAGGATTAAATCAAAAAATTAATGATATTTTAATTACTCTTACAGATCAGATTCATATTATTGATGTTTCTGAAGATGGAAGATACTTTATCTACTTAGCTGTAGACTCTACAAAGGCAAATCTTGGTTTAACAAGAGCGACTTTATCTAAATACAAAAAAGATATTACTTCAAAGTTATAATGATATTTTGCCCCCAAGAATGAGAAAAAGGCTATTTCAACCTCGGTTAGAAATGGCCTTTTTTGATCTTATAGTATTTGGATTTTATTCGAAGAAGTCTAGTAAAATTGTTTTTAAAGCTTCTTTGTTTTCGATTTGGCTCATATGGCCGTCCTCAAAAGAAACCAGTTCTGCGGTTGTGTCTTCGATTTGCGAAAGACTTTCTTCGTAGTTTAAAACAGGATCTTTTTTTCCTAGAATCAAAAGAATTGGAAATAAATTCTTGCGCACCAATTCTTCTCTGTCTTTTCTGATTTTCATTCCTTCCAAAGAAGCGACGATTCCTTGTAAAGGTGTTTTTAAAGCTTCGGCTTTTACTTTTTCGATTTCTTCTGCCAATCGAGTTCTGTTGTTTTCGCTAAACAAATTTGCAATTGCTAAACTTACAAAGCTTACATAGTTTTGTTTTACCGCTTTAATTGCACGAGTTCTATTTAATTTTTTCTCTTCGCTGTCTTCTTTAGAAGTTGAATTCAGTAAAACTAACTTTTGAATTTTTTCTGGGTATAATTCAGCGAAAGCCAAACCAACATAACCGCCCATTGAATGTCCAAGAATTATGGCTTTTCCAATTTTTAAATGTTCCAAAACCTCGTTCACTACATCGGCATTATCTTCCATTTTATGAACATAACCCAAACAATCTGTTTCGCCGTGACCTAATAAATCGATTGTTATGACACGATATTTTTCTGCAAAAAAATCAACATATTCTTTCCACATTTTTTTGTTTTCCAAAAAGCCGTGAAGCAAAACAATTGCGTTTCCAGTTCCCGAATCGGAGTATGATATTTTGGTATTTTTATATAAAAGCGTTTTCAAAATGAAAGATTTTTGTTTTGAAATGCAAAGTTAAGAAAGCTGAAGTAAAATATCGCGATGTCTTGATTTAATTGGGAAATCTTTAAAACAGTCATAAAATTATTTATAACATTGTTTGCTTTGTGAAATAATAAAAAATGGCTTCCATTTCTGAAAGCCATTTCTATAAATTAAAATCGATTATCGCCATCTAAAAGATTTCCTAATCCGCCAAGCAGACTTCCTTCGTCACGACTGTTTCCGCCAGACCTTGGTGCCGATGCAATAATGCGATCTGCTAATCTAGAAAAAGGTAACGATTGTATAAAAACTGTTCCCGGACCTTTTAAAGTGGCATAAAATAAACCTTCGCCACCAAAAATGGAATTCTTAATACCGCCAATAAATTCAATATCATAATCGACATCTTTGGTAAAACCAATAATGCATCCAGTATCTACTTTTAGGACTTCGCCAGGAGCTAACTCTTTTTTAGCCATTGTTCCTCCAGAATGTACAAATGCCATTCCATCTCCTTCAATTTTCTGCATGATAAAACCTTCACCGCCAAATAAACCGCGACCTAGTTTCTGAGAAAATTCAATTCCAACAGAAACACCTTTGGCAGCGCATAAAAAAGAACTTTTTTGACAGATAAATTTACCTTGAAATTGAGTTAAATCAATTGGAAGAATTTTTCCAGGATAAGGTGATGCAAATGAAACTTTGCTTTTAGTATTGCCTTGGTTTAAAAATGCAGTCATAAACAAGCTTTCGCCAGTAAGAACTCTTTTACCTGCATTTAAAAGTTTGCCAAACAAACCTGAACCTTGTTGTTGCGAACCGTCTCCAAATATAGTTTCCATCTGGATATTGTTTTCCATCATCATAAAGCTGCCAGCTTCGGCAATTACAATTTCCTGTGGATCCAATTCTATTTCCACATACTGCATTTCTTCTCCAAAAATCTGATAATCTATTTCGTGTGCTTGCATGATTTCTTAGTTATTTGTTTTTAAAATTAGACTAATAATGTTGTAGAATGTTACAGTTTTGATAGACTTGAGCTGTTTTTAAGAACATTATATCATTTTGTTATTTTAAATTAGTCTTAATTATGTGTTTAATTGTTTCAAATTATATATTTTTGCACCGTAATAATTTTTATCAGAATGGCATTAGTTAGCGATTTGACCACCAAAGTATTATTTGAAACCGAAAAAGGATATAGTTACCAATGTGATTTGACCAATAGTATAATTATCAATTTTATTGATACTGTGTCAAGTTATAAAATTCATGATTTTTTGATTTTTCAAAGAAAGGTTAATAGCGTTGATATTCTTGATATGCTTTATGACTTATCTGACCAATCAGATGCACAGCTGATTGAAACTACCAAAAGAAATTTTTCCAGAAATCTTACGATCTGCGAAATCGTTCAGTTAAGAGATTTATTAAACGGAACAAAATTTACCCTCAACTTGCATTCTATGCTTTGCAATATGGTAAACGTAGAGCTTATTTAGATTCTTACTTAGATTAAATCCAAATTTTCAAGGGGTTACGATCGGCTTCTTTAATTTTTGTAATTTTACACGTATAAAAATTAAAGGCCATGAAAGATTTACTAAGAACACGTACTTCATTAGTTGAAGGTGTAGAAAATATATTGAATTTACAAGCAAAATTAGAAAGTGACGCTTCTAACAAATATTTAGCTATGGCTGCATGGTTGGATAGAAATGGTTATGCTAATACAGCATCGTATTTGTATAAGCAAGCTGAAGAAGAAAGAGAGCATTTTCTGAAAATTTTCAAATTCATTACAGATATGGGAGGGATTGCAATTACGCCATCTGTTCCAGAAGTGCAGCAAGAATTTGCTTCTTTTAAAGAAGTATTTGAAATTGCTTTGCAAAATGAAATTGCAGTTACTCAAGCAATTAATAAAGTAATTGCAAAATGTAGAGCTGAAAATGACTACGCTACAGAAGATTTTATGATGTGGTATGTAGCTGAGCAAAGAGAAGAAGAGAAAAACGCGAGAAGAGCTTTAGAACTTTTTGATCTAATCAACGGAAATGAAGCTGACGGTAAATTCCAATTGGATGTACAAATCTCAAAAATCGGATAATTAACCGATTTATTATAATTTAAAAAGCCCTTAATATTTTATATTAAGGGCTTTTTTATTGGTTTAAGATATCACTTTCCAAAGTTCATAGAATTTCAGTTTCTTTTGTTTCGGAAGATCAGCTTCGGAGAAGCGAAATATCTATAGAAATTTTATGTATTGCCGACATAAAAGCTCCAGCGGAGCGACATATGATTTTTTTCCATGTTATTATATTTTGATCCGCTGGAGCTTTTTTATATCAATATGATTGAATGTCTATAAATATTTTGCCCCGCTGGGGCTTAATAAAATTAAAAGAGAAGAGGCTGTCCGAAAAATATTGGACAGCCTCTTGTTTATCTATTCATTCATCAAAGTCTCAATCTCATCGACTTCAACAGGAATGTTGCGCATTAAGTTGAAAGGTTCTCCTTTTTCTTGAATCACAACGTTGTCTTCTAAACGGATTCCGAATTTTTCTGCTGGAATGTAAATTCCTGGCTCAACCGTGAAAACCATATTCGCTTTCATTGGTTCGTGAAGCAATCCGTAATCGTGCGTGTCAAGTCCTAAGTGGTGAGAAGTTCCATGCATGAAATATTTTTTGTAAGCAGGCCATTCTGGATTTTCGTTCTGAACATCGGCTTTGTCTATTAAACCTAAACCAAGTAATTCAGAAGTCATGATTTTACCCACTTCAATATGATATTGTTTCCAAAGCGTTCCAGGCGTAAGCATTTTTGCCGCTTCGTTTTTCACTCTTAAAACAGCATTATAAACCGCTTTCTGACGATCTGTAAAACGTCCAGAAACTGGAATTGTTCTCGTCATGTCGCTTGAATAATTTGCATATTCAGCTGCAACATCTAACAAAATCAAATCTCCGTCTTTACATTGCTGATTGTTTTCGATGTAATGTAAAACATTTGCATTGTTTCCAGAAGCAATAATTGGCGTATAAGCAAAACCTTTAGAACGGTTACGGATAAATTCGTGCGCTAACTCAGCTTCGATTTCATATTCTGTAACATTTGGTTTTACGAATCCTAATAATCTGCGGAAACCTTTTTCTGTAATATCACAAGCATGCTGAATCAAATCGATTTCTTCGCTTTCTTTTACAGAACGAAGTCTTTGTAAAATTGGGTTGCTTTTTGCAACATTATGTGCTGGATAACGCTCTTTCCACCATTTCACAAAACGAGCTTCGCGGGTTTCTGTTTCAACAGAAGCGCGGTAATGTTCGTTTGTATTGATGTACATCGTATCGGCATACGTCATCATTTCGTTCAAAACTTTATGAAAATCCTGTAACCAATAAACTGTTCTAATTCCTGAAACCTGAAAAGCACGTTCTTTAGTCAATTTTTCACCTTCCCAAACTGCGATATGATCATTTGTTTCTCTCAAGAAAAGAATTTCTCTCTGACTTTCATAAGGCGCATCTGGAAATAAAAGCAAAACGCTTTCTTCTTGGTCAACACCACTTAGATAAAAAATATCTCTATGTTGAGCAAAAGGTAAAGTACTATCGGCACTAACTGGGTAAATGTCATTTGAATTGAACACGGCAACAGAATTTGGTTTCATTTCTGCCATGAACTTTTTGCGGTTTTTTACAAAAAGACCACTGTTTATTTGATGATATTTCATAATTATTTCGTTTTTGAACTTCGAATTTCAAAATTACTAATTTTTGAATTAGTGGCGTATAGCAGATTTATTAAAGTTTTCTTATTTGTTTTTGGGGTTTGCCAGGAAGGCGCTAAGGTGTGAAGTTTTTTTAACGCAAAGAACGCTAAGGTTGACGCAAAGTGCGCAAGAGATTTTTGCTCGCAAAGATGCGAAGTCACAAAGTTTTTTTGTTGCAAAGAACACAAAGTATAAGTTCTGTTTTGTCTTCCTGAGCGAAGTCGAAGGATCTGCACAAAGTATTTCTTTAAACAGTAACGAAATAATCTTACAAAGTAGCTAAGCGCAAAGTATTTACCCAATCTTGTCATTTCGAGGAACGAGAAATCTCCATAAGTAACTCTACAAAGATTTGTATACACACAGTTTTGTCATCTCGACGAAGAGAGATCACACTCGAAATTCCACAAAAATTAGCGGTTTTGTTTCACGCGGATTTAGCAGATTCTGTAGATTTTTTCTTTTCAAATTTGTAATTAACCACAATCTTGTCATTTCGACGAAGGAGAAATCTCCGCAAGTAACTCTACAAAGATTGATAAACACAAAGTTTGTCATTCTGAGGAACGAAGAATCACACTCGGAACTCGATAAAGATTGGCGATTTTGATTGTAGAATTTCTAGTGTGATTACTTCGCCAGTTTGCTATCGCTCGTGTCTTCGTTCCTCAGAATGACAAAAAAACATGAGCATAAAAAAAACCGAAGCTTTGAAATTTCAAAACTTCGGTTTTTTCTTTTATAAAAATAATTTTCTATTTCTTATCAAGTAACTTTTCCAAAAGAGCCACTTTCTCTTTTTCAGCTTGAATTAACTGTTGGTAAAGTTTTTTATTCTCTTCATACGATTCAATAAGTTTATCTAAGGGATTAAATGTGCAACCATGATTTACAGAAGAAGAACCATTATCATATGTATTCCCCATAATGTTAAAAACAGCTTCTTCAGAAAAGTTTCTAATTACTTCAACAGGAACTCCTAAGGCTTGAGCAATTTTCTTTAGTTTTTCTTCATCAACACTTTCACTTCCTTCAATAATCGAGATAGATTGCTGGTTTGTGCCAATTGCAATAGCAAGCGCTTCCTGCTTCATATCTCTCAGTTCTCTAATTCGGCTTATGTTTCTGCCTATATGTTTTGGTTTTACTGTGCTCATGATTCAAAGATATTTAAAATTCTTTTACCTTTTTTGGTCTATGTAGGAAACAAGATTTTATTTGTGAGATACAAATTGTAAATCTTTTCGTGGGTAAAAATACAATTTTTCTGACTATCGAATTGGTTTTGAATTTAGAATTGTGTAATCTTGATATAAAATAAATGCCAGACAAATTTGGTTTAATAAGAATAAAAAATGCACAATTCAGCTTTTAAATTAGTTACTATAAAAGAAGTAAAATCTAAATATCCCTTTTTACTTGATCGAGAAGGATTTGATTATTTCGATGAATGGGACGATGAAGATTTTTTTCTTGTAGCAGATAAAGATGTGCTTTTTGATTCTAATTTTCATTTGGATATTTATGAGGATAAAATAAAGAAATGGTATCTCAATATTTTTAATCTTCCCTTTAAAAGCATTGATGAATTTAGAATTGAAGGAATTTTAATTGACGGAAATGCTTTCATTAGCGGTTCTATTATTAATGCTGAAGGAGATTATGGTCCGTATGTTTTTATAAACGGAAATGTTTTCTGCAAAAGTTTACTTTTAGGCGGTTCGTATGTGGAAATAAACGGGAATGTTACAGCAAAAGAAGTTGTAATGACGTATTATAATCATGGTAATTTTAATTGCACAGGTTTAATTGAAGCTCCTGTTTTTATTGTAACAGATCACAATACAACATTTGCAGAAAGGAAAAATGAGCTGTTTTATTATAACGATAGAGATGAAATTGATCCTAAAAATGAATGCGAATATGACGATGAAACGGGCGATGAAATTATTTCGAACGAACTCAGGAAGTTGTTAGATAATCCGTTAATTGAAACTTTTGAAGAATTGGAACGGGATTTGGCAAGAGGCGAATTTGTTTTAAAGCAAAGCAATCCAGCTCCAAAAACCTATGCTTATTGGGAATTAAGAGTAAAAGCGAATTATAGAGATTTGAAATTGGTTCCGTCTCAGTATAAAACCAAAGAATTGTGCGAAATGGCATTAGAAAATACATTTCATGCTTTGCCCTATGTAAACGAAGAATTTATTACGCCAGAACTTTGCGAAAAACTGGTGAAAAAAGATGGTTTTGCAATTCAGGTAATTCCTGATGAGTTTATCACAAAAGACCTTTGTTTCAAAGCGGCTGAAAGCGGTACAATGCTGAGATTAATTCCGTCAGCATATTATTCAGAAGAACTAATATTATTAGTTTTTAAAAATGGAAAACATGAACCTGATATAAACGATGTTCCTTCTCAATTTATAACAGAAAACCTTCTTGTAGAATATGTGAAAATTGGAAAAGGATTATGGCTGGATAAAGCCTGCAAAGGAAGTGGAATTGATAAATTACAAATTCTAAAAAAAGTAATCGATTCAGGAATTGAATATTTGGACAATATTTTTGGAAATCATTTTAGCCAAGAAACAGTAGGTTATGCTGCTTTAGTTTATGATAATGAAGCTTTTAAAGAAACATGGAATAATTATGTTCAAAAGTATAAACAGAAATTTGAACGACTTGGGTTGAATGAACATTTATAAAACAATATATTATGATTGAGAAGGAAAAAATAATCCAAAATTATATTGAAGGATACAATCAATTTGATATTGACAAAATGATTGCTGATTTTGACGAATCGGTTATTTTTGAAAACATTCAAAATGGCGAAATCAACCTGACTTTGAATGGAATAAAAGAATTTTCTGCCCAAGCCGAAAAAGGAAAAGAATATTTCTCAGCACGAAAACAAACTATTACATCAATTAAGCAAGATGAAATTACAGCAATAATTGACATTGATTATTATGCTGTTCTAGCAATAGATTTCCCAAACGGATTAAAAGCTGGTCAAGAATTAAATATGAAAGGAAAATCGATTTTTCAATTCTTGGACGATAAAATTGTAAAACTGACTGATATTAGTTAGAGTTATGAATCTAAAAGTAAACATCAGAAAAGTAGAAAATTACGATTTAGACTTCGTCTACAAAGCAATCTGCGAACTTGAAAATGAAGTTTTAGATTTTAAAATGTTCGAAATAATATTCAATGAAAACATTTCAAACCCAAAAAATCTTTATCTGATTGCTGAAAACGAAAATGAAGGTTTAGGTTTTATTAGCTTTCATACCCAAAATCTTCTCCATCATTGCGGATTGGTTGGTGAAATTCAGGAGTTTTTTATTCATCAAAAATACCGTGGTCAAGGCGTTGGGAGGAAATTGGTTGATGAAATTTTAAAATATTCAGAACAAAATAATCTAAAAAGCATAGAAGTAACTACAAACAAAAAACGAATAGAAAACGTAGCTATTTATGAAAATCTCGGTTTTACTTTGAGTCATAATAAGTTTACGATTTATAAATTATAAAAGTTGAGAAAACAAACTATGAATACAAAACAACGTTGCTTGATCGGGTTAGTCTTTTTTCTAGTCAGTTATTTATTTTTTTCTAAACTTTTGCCAAGTTTAAGCGATTCAGTAGATTTTGCGCATTGGTTCAATTTAATTGGCGCCTGTTTTTTGTTGTCTTTTAATGATGCATTTCC
The DNA here is from genome assembly GCF_003254625.1 of Flavobacterium ginsenosidimutans. Lineage (GTDB taxonomy): Bacteria > Bacteroidota > Bacteroidia > Flavobacteriales > Flavobacteriaceae > Flavobacterium > Flavobacterium ginsenosidimutans. The sequence goes on along the minus strand of NZ_QJRJ01000077.1, from coordinate 192,921 downwards.
TAAAACAAAGACAAATAAAGTAGCTTCAGTTTTGACAACTTTAGGCGTTATTGCGCATATCGGACTTTGTACAATCGATTTTATCATGTCGAGTTATGGAAATAATGAAATTGCAAAAGAACAGCTAAGCCAGCACATCGGCAATTCGCCATTGATTTTTTATCCATTTGTGGCTGTTGGTCCGTCTTTGCTTTTTCTGGGTTTGGCATTGCATGCACTTGCTTTTATGAAAACAGAAACCTTAAAGTCTTTGATGGTAATTGTTGGTTCGGTTGGTGTGGGATTTTCCTTTTTTGCTTTGAAAAATGGAATTTTGATGGTTTTGAGTTGTGCGGTTTTTGTTTTAGGATTGGGATTGCTTCTTTATAAAAATGAAGCCGAAACAATGCTGAACAAATAAAAGTTGTATTTTCGTTTCATAATCTAAAACATAAAGATTGAAAAAACATATAAAATACCTAATTGCACTCTTTCTGGCTTTTGTCGTGATTGCGGGCGATGGTACTTTATATTCTCAATCTAAATCGGCAGAATATTACCAATCTTCGTTTGTAGTTTTAAGAAGAGAATTAAATCTTAAAGGTTCTCGTTTATATAAATTCGGACAAGCTGTTTCTTCTGAAAAAATAGGATTTTCGATTGTTTTGAATTTTCTTAAAACCGAAAACATCTTTACTTTTCAAATCAAGAAATTGTTGAAACTGCAAAATCTGCTTCATCAAAAACTAACTTCATTTATAAATCAATCTGTTTTTATAAATGAAATAATCACTTCAAAACACTTCGATAAAAGTTTATACAGCGCTTAAGAAATTATTTCTGAGCATAGATGATTTAATAATGTCTAATCATTTATCATTTTCAAAATGTATAAACAAAATAAAAATTCTCGTTTGGAGCAATCTAAACGACCGCTTCTTCATTGGATAAAAAGAAAATTTATAATCGTAATTACAGCCTTTATGCTAGGAATGGCAAACGGAATGCAGAGTGAAGATATCCGAATTAAAGGAAATCAAAATTATACTGAACAGCATAAAAAGGATTGATTTTTTAATTAGAGAATATGTCAATGCGATAATTAGAGAATGCTTTCTATTTGATGCGACCTTTGTCAAAGTTTTGAACTTTGACAAAGGTTTTTGCGCAATCTTGTCATTTCGACTGAAAGGAGAAATCACACTAGTAATTCGACATGCAAAATCGCTAATCTTTGTAGAGTTTCGAGTGTGATTTCTCCTTTCAGTCGAAATGACAAACTGCGTGTAAAACAAAAAAACCGAAGCAATTTGCTTCGGTTTTTTATTGGAATTTCTTTATTGAAATTTAATCAATCCATTTATAATAACGCGCCCCAATCAAAACAGGAATTTCTTTTTCAATTCTGTCTAAAACCCATTCGTTTTTCGGAGTTCTTACGCTTTGTTTTTGTTCTTTTTTATGAAGACTTTCATAAGTGCTGAAATCAATTTCTACACTTTCCGCTAAATTTTCAAAAAGCTTCACATTTTCTAAAGCCGATTTCCATTCTGGTTGAATTGTTCCTTCAAAAACTTTTGATTTCGATCCGCTTCCGTAAGCTAAGAAACCGAATTTAGTTCCTGCAACTTCTTTGTTCGTGTCATAAAAATGAGCCAAAGTCGATAATAATCCCATGAAAATAGAACCTGTATAAAGGTTTCCAATTAAAGAAGACGCTAATTCTGCAGGCTGTAATTTCTCCGTTACAAATGTTTTGTAATCTTCAGATTTTGCTACTTCTTTAATTTTTGTCTGATAATCAGCTGGTGCGATATCATCAGCAATAATTTTTTCGGCACTGTCTAAAGCGTAGATTTCAGATAACATTCTTCTTCCTTGGAAAGAATATGGTAAATGCATCACGATACTATGCCAAGTATTGTATAAAGTTTCGGTTGCGTTTTTTAGTTTTTTAAATGAAAAGTAAGCGTTTCGCGTACGATCCATATAACATTGGTTCGAATATTGTCCGTCAAAAACCGGTTGATCTTTGTGGATTTCAATTTCAGCTTCTAAATTATCAAACCAAGAATCGTTGTTAGTGTTTTGAGTAATTTCTTCTTTAGAAATCGTTCTGTATGGTTTAAAGAAATCGAAAACACCTTTTGTGCTCGTTGCCCAATTTTCATCAAAAGCAATGATTTTTGGGTTTGCTGTGATCAACATTGCCACAGCTCCAGCACCTTGAGTGTATTCTCCTCCAGAATTTAAATCATATTTGGCAAAATCAGAAGTAACTACAATTGCTTTTTTAGTTGGATTTAATTTTACAAAATCAAGGCAGTTTTGTAAAGCGTCAACTCCGCCAATACAAGCGAAAGTGAAATCTACAACATCACATTCTGCTAAAGAATCTTCGCCAAATTTCTGCTCCATTAAACTAATTAAATAAGAAGCAATTGGTTTAGAACTGTCGATACCGCTTTCAGTACCAACATAGATTCTGCTAATTTCGTTTAGGTTGATTTTATTATCAATGATAAGTTTAGTCAAAGCATTTGCTCCAAAAACTACAGCGTCCTGATGAACATCTGGAAAGGTCATTTTTAGTAATCCAAGACCTTTTTCTAATTTTTCTGGTTCAATATTTCTGGCAATTGCCAAAGTTTTTATGGGTAAATGTATGTTTGCTACATCAAAAGAGATAGCATCAATTCCTGTTTTCATTCTTAATTTTTTGAGCCGCTAAAGGTAAAACTATGTTGTGGAATGACAATTTTTTACTTAGACAAAATTTCTGCCGAAGAGCACTTTTGAAGAAAATAAATCAAAAGTTTGAATAAAATAACAATATGATAAATTTTTAGTAATCTACTTAGAGCTCAATTTTTTCTTTAAAGCTTAAAAAGCAGTGTTTTGAAGTTTTCCATAGTGAATTATTTTTTAGCAGCTTAGTTTTTGTACGTAAAAATACGTAGACGCGTGCTATTTTAAAATCATTATAAATAACAGCGAAATGGTTGTAGTTCTTTTGTAATTGAATTATTTTTGTGTAATTTTTTAAAACAAACTACTTAACACTTATGGCACAATCTGCACAGTTGAATGCTTCCATTTTAAAGAAAGTCGCTATGGCTCTTTCGGGAATATTCTTAATCACGTTTTTAGCGCTGCATGTTTCCTTAAATTTTATTTCTATTCTTAGTGAAGACGTTTTCAATGAAGCTTCTCACTTTATGGGATACAATCCGCTGATTCAGTATGTAATGCAGCCAGTTTTGGCATTTGGAGTAATTTTCCATTTCGTAATGGGATTTGTACTTACGGCACAAAACAGCGCGGCAAGACCAATTGCTTACGCTAAATACAACGGAGCTGCAAACGCTTCTTGGAGTTCTAGAAATATGATTATTTCTGGATTGGTTATTTTAGCTTTCTTAGGATTGCATTTTTATGATTTCTGGTTTCCTGAAGTTAGCTACAAATACATAGCGGGTACAGCACCAGATGCTACAAGATATTATGGTGAGTTAGTTCACAAATTTCATGACCCAATCCGTACAGGATTATACTGTGTGTCATTTATCCTTTTAGGATTCCACTTATGGCACGGGTTTGCATCTTCTCTTCAATCAATGGGAATGCACAACAAATACTCAAGATTTTTAAGTAAAGTAGGTTATGGTTTTGCAGTTGTAGTTCCAGCACTTTTCGTAATTATCGCATTATTTCATCATTTCAATAATTAATATCAATTATAATGGCATTAGATTCAAAAATTCCAAATGGTCCTATAGCGGACAAATGGACAAATTATAAAGATCATATTAATTTAGTAAACCCTGCTAACAAACGTAATTTAGATATTATCGTTGTTGGTACAGGTTTAGCTGGAGGTTCGGCTGCGGCTACTTTGGCTGAGTTAGGATATAACGTAAAAGCATTCTGCTTCCAAGATTCTCCACGTCGTGCGCACTCTATTGCGGCACAAGGAGGTATCAACGCAGCAAAAAATTATAAAGGTGACGGTGACTCAGTTTACAGATTGTTCTACGATACTGTAAAAGGTGGTGACTACCGTGCACGTGAAGCAAACGTTCACCGTTTGGCTGAAGTTTCTGCAAATATTATTGACCAATGTGTGGCTCAAGGTGTGCCATTGGCTCGTGAATATGGCGGACTTCTTGATAACCGTTCTTTTGGAGGAACTTTGGTTTCTCGTACATTCTACGCACAAGGACAAACTGGACAACAATTATTGTTAGGTGCTTATTCTGCAATGAACCGTCAAATTGGTCGTGGAAAAATCAAAATGTACAACCGTCACGAAATGCTTGACATTGTAATCGTGAACGGAAAAGCGAGAGGTATTATCGCTCGTAACTTAATTACAGGAGAAATAGAAAGACATTCTGCTCACGCGGTAGTAATTGGTTCTGGAGGATATGGAAACGTATTTTTCCTTTCGACAAATGCTATGGGAAGTAACGCAACAGCAGCTTGGAAAATTCATAAAAAAGGAGCGTTTTTCGCAAATCCTTGTTATACACAAATTCACCCAACTTGTATTCCGGTTTCAGGAGATCACCAGTCTAAATTGACTTTGATGTCTGAATCTTTGCGTAATGATGGTCGTATTTGGGTACCAAAAAATCTTGAGGATGCAAAAGCAATCCGTGAAGGAAAGAAAAAAGCAACAGATTTATCTGAAGAAGAAAGAGATTATTTCTTAGAAAGAAGATATCCTGCATTTGGTAACTTAGTTCCTCGTGACGTTGCGTCTCGTGCAGCAAAAGAAAGATGTGATGCTGGTTTTGGAGTTAACAAAACGGGAGAAGCAGTTTACTTAGATTTCGCAGCAGCTATCAAACGTTACGGAACTGAAGAAGCTTACGTAAAAGGTTTAGATGCTAATGATTCTGCTTTAGTTACTAAATTAGGAACTGCAATCGTGAAAAGTAAATACGGAAACTTATTTCAAATGTACTTGAAAATTGTTGACGAAGATCCGTATGTAACACCAATGATGATTTACCCAGCGGTTCACTACACAATGGGTGGAACTTGGGTTGATTATAACTTAATGACTACAATTCCTGGATGTTTCTCAATTGGAGAATCTAACTTCTCTGATCACGGAGCAAACAGACTTGGAGCTTCTGCTTTAATGCAAGGTTTAGCTGATGGATATTTCGTACTTCCTTATACTATCGGAGATTATTTAGCTCCAGATATTAAGATGGGAGAGATTTCTACAGATTTACCAGAATTCGTTGAAGCTGAAAAAGCGGTTGTTGATCAAATCAATAAATTCATCAATAACAACGGTAAACATTCTGTAGATTATTTCCACAAGAAATTAGGAAAAATCATGTGGGATAAAGTAGGTATGGCTCGTAACGCTAAAGGGTTAACTGAAGCTATCGAAGAAATTGCTGCTTTACGTGAAGAGTTTTATAAAGATGTAAAAGTACCAGGAAGCGCTTACGAATTTAATCAGGAATTAGAAAAAGCAACTCGTGTTGCCGATTTCTTAGAATTAGGAGAATTGTTCGCGAAAGATGCTTTACACCGTAACGAATCTTGTGGAGGTCACTTCCGTGAGGAATACCAAACAGAAGAAGGAGAAGCACTTCGTGATGACGAAAACTTTGCATATGTTGCTGCTTGGGAATACAAAGGAAAACCAAGTGATGCAGTATTACACAAAGAACCTCTTAACTACGAAAACATTAAATTAGTTCAAAGAAGCTATAAATAGTATTTAGAAAAGTCTTAATACTTTTTTCTTAATACTTAATACTGATACAAAATGAAACTTACATTAAAAATATGGCGTCAAAAAAACGCTCAAGATAAAGGAGGGATTGTAGAATATCCTATCGATGGAATCGAACCAGATATGTCTTTCCTTGAAATGTTAGACGTTCTTAACGAAGGTTTAATCAACAAAGGAGAAGAGCCTGTAGCATTCGACCACGATTGTCGTGAAGGAATCTGCGGAATGTGTTCTTTATTCATTAACGGTGAAGCGCACGGACCAGACAGAGGTGTTACAACTTGTCAGTTGCACATGCGTATGTTTAAAGATGGCGATACAATTTTTATCGAGCCATTTAGAGCAAAAGCTTTCCCAGTAATTAAAGACTTAGTTGTTGACAGAAGTTCTTTTGACAGAATTCAACACGCTGGAGGATTTATTTCTGTTAATACTTCAGGAAACACAATTGATGCGAATACTATTCCAGTTCCAAAAGACGATGCAGACAAATCATTTGATGCTGCTGCTTGTATTGGTTGTGGAGCTTGTGTTGCAACTTGTAAAAACTCTTCAGCAATGTTATTCGTTTCTGCAAAAGTTTCTCAATATGCATTATTGCCACAAGGTAAAGTTGAAGCAACTGACCGTGTATTGAACATGGTTCACCAAATGGATTTAGAAGGTTTTGGTAACTGTACAAATACAGGAGCTTGCGAAATCGAATGTCCAAAAGGAATTTCGCTTGAAAATATCGCACGAATGAACCGTGAGTATTTAGCTGCAAGCTTGAAAGGATAAAGAATACAATTTAGTATATTTAAAAAAACGCATTCATTAGTTTGAATGCGTTTTTTTGTACTACTTTTATTCCATAAATAATAACCAAAAACAAATTAAATTAATGAAAAGAATTTTACTATTTGCAATGCTTGCCCTAAGCATTCAAAATTTTGCTCAGGTTGCCATTACCTCTTCTGATCGTGGAGCAAACGATGAATTTGAAAAAGGGGAATTAGAGAAATTTAAATCTACGACTACAGTTTTTGTGCTTCCTCAAGTAAACTCTAAAGAAGATTATGAGAAAATTTTAAAAGAAACATGGACTGTTACTCCATTTAAAGTAGTAGAATATAAAGATTTTAATATCTTGGATTATATTGATGGAACATATTCTATTGCAAAATTCATTGGAGATCGAGTTGAAACAAGCAAAGGAACTGTTTATATTCATACCAATTTTGCAATACGAGTTTTGGATAAAGAAAAATTTGATAAAGGTTTAGCTAAGCTTAAATCAGATGACAAAAAATATAATAGAAAATTGAATAATCTTTTGAATGAGAATATGAAGTATGTTGCAAGGGTTCCGCTTTGCGTTAATAATGCATTCTTAGGAGAAGCAATGGCAGCTAGGTCAGATGAGAAAATCTCAATTCTTTATGAAAAAATGTATACAGAAAATAGTTTTACCAATACAAACCTTGGAATGCTAAAAAACTATTTTCAGCTTATCAATCAGTTGATCAGTGCTGGAGAACATATCGGACTTTATGATGATTTTGTAAAACCTGAGGTGAAAAAACTTAAAGATAATACACTATATATTCCTGAAGCTTACTTGATGGAATATAACCCGTGGAAAGGAACTGAAAAATTGAGAGACGAAAAAGATCTTAAAAAACTTGTAGAAGATTATAAATACAAATATCAGTTTATTAGAGATGAGGATCTTAAAAGAAAAATTCTTAACAATGAAGAAATCTACTATTTACGATATGTAAGTATGAACGGAAACAAATATTTGCAAGTTGTAAATGCTAAAACAGGAGACGGTATTTACTATTTTTATGGAGCAGGTTTTGCTTATAATTTAAAAGACAATGACTTTAAAGATTTGAGTAAAGCAATTAGTAAATAGTTTTTGAAATAATAAAAAAACGCATCAATTTAGTTTGATGCGTTTTTTGTTTTTATTCATAATACAATTGCGAAGCGCTTATTTCTTGTTTTTCTTTTCCTTCTTGTTTTATAAAACAGTTTAAAATTGTGCCGCCAGTTAAGTCAAAATAACTGATGTTGAGTTTATGAAAACCTTTCTCCAGTTTAACAGCACCATAAGCTTCATTTGCCCAATGAATGTTGTCATTATTTACAAGGAGTTCATTATCTATAAAAAGCTTCGATCCGTCGTCTGAAAGTGTCGAAAAAGTATAATTTCCCGTTTCTGGAATAAAGATATATCCGTCGAATTTTAAACCGATATAACGCTCTAATTTCGTTTTCCATTTTTCAGCACTAATTTTGCCTTCTAAAACCCCTGAAGAAACAGGTTTTGAAAGTTCTAAATCTTGAACTTGTGAAAAATTTCCAGTAAAATATTCATACTTCAAACCACTCTTTTTGGGTTGAATTGCCAAAGCAGATTTTAAATCAGGATTTCGAACAATGATTTTATTAATAGAGCTTCTTTTACCGCTTTCGCTGATTTGAATTGTTTTAATGATTCTATATTCTCCTTTTGGGATATTTATCGTAACAGGATTTTGATAAAGGTTTGCTGTTTCATCAGGATTGTAACCATCAATCGTATAAAATATCTTCCCGTTTTTGATGGTTGGTTTTAAATCTAAAATATATTTTGATGCAATTAAAGCCGTTTCATCAGCACCAAAAGGCGTTGGAACTTTATACAATCGATTTTGCAGTTCCAGTTTTTCTAAATGATAAGGCAGTTGATTTTGAAGAAAATGATCGTAATTTTTGTTTTGAGGTGCAGTCCAAGCGATTTCTGCTAAAGCCAAAACACGTGGATAAAGCATATAATTTAATTTTGCAGGACTTGTCAAATATTCCGACCAAAGATTGGCTTGAACTCCAATAATATATTTTTGTTCTTCAACTGATAAACTGTCAACTGGAGTTGGATTGTAATGATACACTTTATTCAAAGTGCTCAATCTACCAACCGTAAGCGGTTCGTTTGGCGAATATCCTTGATTGTAATCAAAATAAACAGTTCCTTCTGGCGTCATTACAACTGGATGTTTCAGTTTTGCCGCGTGAATTCCGCCCGATTCTCCGCGCCAAGACATAACGGCTGCATTTGGTGCGATCCCGCCTTCTAAAATTTCATCCCAACCAAAAATCTGTCTTCCATTTGCATTCAAGAATTTTTCAATTCTTTTAATGAAATAGCTCTGCAATTCATGTTCGTCCTTCAAACCTAGATCTTTGATTCGTTTTTGACAATTTGGACAAACTTTCCATCTTGTTTTTGGGCATTCATCTCCGCCAACATGAATGTTTTTACTCGGAAACAAAACCATAACTTCCGTTAAAACATCTTCTAAAAAAGTAAAAGTTTCGTCTTTTCCTGCACAAAAAACATCTTCAAAAACTCCCCAAGATTCTACCACTTTATAATTTCGATCTGGAAAACAAGCCAAATTTGGATAAGCCGTTACAGCTGCAGAAGCATGTCCAGGCATTTCGATTTCAGGAATTACATTTACATAATTTTCTTCAGCAAATTTTACAACTTCTCTGATTTCTTCTTGAGTATAAAATCCTCCATACGGATTTCCGTCAAAAAAAAATGGAGTTCTTTCGAATTTGTTTCCGACTAAGGTTTGATTTCTTTTCGATCCAATTTCAGTTAGTTTTGGATATTTTTTAATCTCAATTCTCCAACCTTGATCGTCGGTTAAATGCCAATGAAAATTATTTAATTTATAACTGGCCATTTGTGCAATAAAATCTTTTATAACAGTAACAGAGAAGAAATGACGGCAGACGTCTAAATGTAAGCCTCGGTAAGAATATCGGGGTGAATCTTCGATAATTACGCACGGCAATTTTATTTCGACAGAAATTTTGTTCGGAAGAAGCTGCATTAAAGATTGAACGGCATAAAAAAGCCCTTCTTCTTGACCAATAATTGTAATTTTATTTGAAGTAATTTCAATTTTATATTCTTCTTTTGAAGAAAGATTTTTGCTTGAATCAAATTCAATTTTAAGATTAGATTTTTTCAAATTGGCTTTCGCATTAAATGCTGATTCTAAAATTTTAGCCGATTTTAATTCCTTTTCGCTATAATTTTTGTTTTTAAAAATAACCTGAACTTTTCCATTTATCCGAATACTGTCTCCAGTCAATTTATAAAAATTTGGAGCGGGAATAATAGAAATGTTTTGTTGAGAGTTTTGTGCTTTTCCGTTTAAAAAAGAAAGAACAAAAAATAAAAAAAGGAATTTTTTCATGGGAGAAAAACTTTAGATTTTTATTAAAAACAGTTTTAAAGATACCGAAATGCTTTTAAAACTAATTTATTGAAAATTTTTATTGCCAATACGGCTTTTGGTTTCGATGAATTATTTAATGAAATGTTTATTTTTGTAATTACAAAAAATCGATCGGCATGAGCACTGAAAATGAAGTTTTAAATTACAGTAAAGAAGAACGTAAAAATCATATTCTAAAAGAGATCAACCTGCACACGCGTGTGAGTTTTGAAACTCTTTCGGCTAAACTTGGTGTTTCCGAAGATACTGTTCGTCGGGATATTAATGAACTTGATGCTGACGCACTTTTAATTAAAGTGAAAGGTGGCGCCATGACCAAAGGATATCACTATTCTTCATCGAACCAGACTTATGCTGTCGAGGCCAAACAAGTTATCGCACAAAAAGCCGTTGGTCTTCTTCATGACGGAATGGTTTTAATTGTTGATGGAGGAACAACGATTCGTGAGTTCATCCGATTAATTCCAAACGATCTTAATTTGACTGTTTTTACAATTACAGCTTTAACAGCGGTTCAGCTTTTGGATAAACCAAATATCAAAACGATTATGATTGGCGGTAGTATTTCTTCGTACAGTCAGATGTGTGTGAGCGGAGAAGCTTTTCATCAATTAGCCAATATAAAAGCAGATCTTTTGGTTTTAGGAACAAATGCTTTAGACGTAGACGGCGGTTATTCTGATTCTGATTGGGAAACTGTTCAGGTAAAAAAAGCAATGATTCAGGCTTCTAAGAAAACAGCGGTTTTAACTATTACAGAGAAACTAAATACAGTTCTTAAAATGAAAATTGCTAGTTTGTCTGAAGTGAATTATGTTATTACCGAAGAAGAACCGAATCACGAAAAATTACAGAAGTACAAAAGTGCCGTTCCAAGTTTGGTTGTGATCTAATCAATCATTATTTTCTACCTTTATATAAAAAATAAACGAGATGAAAATTGCTTTAATTCAAACCGATCTTATTTGGGAAAATGCTGCTGCAAACCGAGAAAAATTTGATGACCAGATAAATGAATTGGATTCAGAAATAAACTTAATTGTACTTCCTGAAATGTTTTCGACTGGGTTTACCATGAATGCTTCTGAAGTTGCAGAAACGATGCAAGGTGAAACTATCGAATGGATGAAATTAAAAGCAAGAGAAAAAAATGCAGCAATTACAGGAAGTCTTGTAATTACTGAAAATGGAGAATATTATAACCGAATGCTGTTTGTTTTTCCGTCAGGAGATTTTCAATATTATGACAAGAGACATTTGTTTTCGCTTGCGGGAGAAAATGAATTTTATATTCCAGGAACTCAAAAAGTAATTGTGGAATATTTAGGCTGGAAAATCTGCCTTCAGATTTGTTACGATTTACGTTTTCCTGTTTTTGCGCGAAATGTCGAAAACTACGACCTTCTTTTGTATGTTGCCAATTGGCCAAAAGTTCGAACAAGCGCTTGGGATACTTTGCTAAATGCTCGCGCGATAGAAAACTTGAGTTATGTTGCCGGCGTAAACAGAATTGGTTTTGATGATAATAATTTTGAGCATAATGGACATACTCAATTAATTGATTATTGGGGAAATTATATAATAAAGCCACAAGAAACAGAAGGTGTTTTTGTGGCTGAATTGGATAAAGATATAATGTTGGAAACCCGAAGAAAACTAAATTTCCTAGGTGACCAGGATACTTTCGAAATTAAAATCTAGAATGCTTTCCGTTTCTTTTCTGCTTCTTTTTTCTTTTTATCGTCTTGTTTTTTCTCGACTTCAGGATTAAAAGGAACGCTTAAATCGATAGTTTCATCTACGTCCCAGTTAGAGCGGACATCGACACCTTTTTGATAATAAAATACTTCCTCAGAATATGTTTTATTTAAGAAATTTCCAGTATCGTAAACTTTATTTTTGTTGTCATCATAAATAACTCGAATCGTAAATTCCTCTGGAACCATTAAATTAAATGAGATTTTGGTTGCTCCTTCAGAATATTCGCTGGCGAGCACATTATCTCCCTTTTTGTTGGTAATTTCTACAATAATTGGAAAACGTTTTACATTTTTTAAGTTCAATACCAGATTACCGTAATCTTCTAATTCTTTTGTTGCGAGCTTATACGATAAAGTATCGTTGCTTTTTTCGTAAAAATCAGTCAAAGCGCCAGGGAAAAATGTCATTTGATACTTTTCTAAAGGCTCTTTCTTAAAATCAATATATAGTTTTTGGTCAAATTCGTCATATTCGGTTGTGTAAGGAACAGCAACAGAATCTTTGTTTATCAATTTGATTTTAGTTTCATCAAATTTAACCAATGGAGTTTCGGTTTCTAAAGTAAAACGTTCTCTAAAATTAATTTGCCCATTTTGTACTGGTTTGATAGCTAAAGTATCTTTTTTAAGGGCTTTAATCTTAAAAGTAAACTTTTTGTTATAATCCCCTTTTGATACTTCCATTGATAAAGAATCGACTTTTAGGGGTTTATACCAAACTTGAAGCGAATCTTTTTTCGGGAATTGTGTAATGATAGTTTCTAGAACTTCACCGCCATTTTTAAGTGCAATTTTTGGTTTCGAATTCTTGAAATTCTGTTTTCCTTCATACGGAAGCAATAATCTGTTTCCAGAAGCTTGAATAGGTTTGAAAGTCTTTAAAGGCAAAACTTCCTTAAACAATTCTAACTCGTAAACCGTGTCTGTTGGAATTGTAATGTAGTTTTTCAAAAATCCGATTTTATCGTCTTTCGGATTGAATTTATTGTTTGAACCTTTGTCTTTTAGTGCAATTAAAAGATATTTTCCTGCTTTCAAATTTTCAAACTGGAAAGTTCTCATACTATCTAAAGTATTTGTAATGTAACGAGGAAATTCTTTGTAAATAGTAGAATCTTTGAATTTGTCATTCACTTCGTATAACATTACAGAAACGAAATTATCGACATATTTCTCGCGTGCGTCTTTAATTCTTCCGCTCAATTTTAAAGAATCAATATAAGGTCCTGTCGAAAAAATATATTTGAATTGGTTTAACGCATTTCCTTCATTATTGTCCGTAATAGCTTGTCCAAAATTGAAACTATAAGTTGTGTTTGGCTGTAAAGTATCACGAATTTCGATCTTTATAAATTTGCTGGCTGTAGATGGCGTAATTAAAGGTTCGTACTTTAATGGAGGAGAAATAATCAGCTGTTTATTTGTGTTTTTTAGTTTGACATATTCGTCAAAATTTAAAGTGATCGTATTTCCTTTAAAATCAGTGCTGAAATTTTTAGGAAAACTAGATGTTAAAACAGGAGGTAACGTATCTTTTAAACCGCCGGTAATGCTGCCTCTTTTCGCGCAGCTTATCATTGAGATTAGAATTATAAATGCAATGTATTTTAAGGTGTCTTTCAACATAACGGTTTTTCAATTTGATTGCACAAAATAACAATTATATTTGCTTTAATTGAAATTTTTTGGCCATTTATTAGGATTTCAAACTTTTGCGATTCTTCAGTTTTTTATTGTTTGAATATTTTAAAAAGACATAATTTCTTACTTTTGGATAAAAATGTAATTTTCTAAGTTTTGTTAAAGCGAATTTTTTCAGTTTTGTTTCTCTTTTTAATGTTCTCATGCACTAAAAACGAAAAACCAGTTATCTCTTTTTATTACTGGAAAACGATCTTCAAATTTTCTAAAATTGAAAAAGAAGTTTTAGAAGAAAACAACGTCAGCAAGCTTTATGTTCGATATTTTGATATAGGGCTTCATCCTGAATCTAAATTCCCAATTCCGATAAGTCCAATTCGTTTTGAAATAAATCCGAGCGGATATACGATTGTTCCAGTTGTTTTTATTCAGAACAAAGTAATGCTGCAAAAGAATCTTGATGTTGAAGATTTGGCTCAAAAAACTTTTGATTTTATCGAACAGATCAATTCTAAAAATAAAATCGTTTCTCAAGAAATTCAGATTGATTGCGATTGGTCTTTAGAAAGCAAAGAAAATTATCTCAAGTTTATAAAGAGTTTTAAGAAGCTTTCGAGGAAAAAACTTTCGGCAACAATTCGATTGCATCAAGTGAAATATTTCAAGAAAACAAAAATTCCAAGCGTCGATTCTGGAGTTTTAATGTATTACAACATGGGATCAATCGCGCCCGATTCTCTCAATTCGATTTACGATCAGAAAGTGGCCGAACGATATCTTAAGAGTTTAAAGAAATATCCGCTTCATCTGGATTTTGCATTTCCAATTTATTCTTGGGGAGTTCATATTAGAAATAATAAAGTAATCGGACTTCGTTCGAAAATGAATAGGAAAGAATTGGAAGAAGATTCAAATTTTGAAAAAACAAGCCCGATTTTTTTCAGAGCGAAACAATCCAATTATAAAAATGGGGTTTTTTATGAAGAAAATGATCTTTTGAAAATAGAAGAAATTACAAAAGACGATTTAAAAGAAATGGCAGAAGATTTGCAGGGTAATCTTATCGAAAAGCCAAACGAAATTATATTTTACGATTTAGACGAATTCAATTTAAACAATTATGAAAAAAACACTTTTGAGCAGATTATTTCTTGTTTCTAGTGCCGTTTTGCTTTCTGCATACGGAATTATATATGCCTGCGCCGGAGGAGACGATTGGGATTTCTTTGGCTATAATTCAAATTTTACTCCTGAAACTTTTGCCGATAAATCGTATTCGCCTTTGTTTTTATCGGGCGGAATTTTCTACGGAATTGGTTTTGATACGCAGCACAATTCTCGTTTCAATTCTAATATCAAATCAGATTGGGCTACTTATTTAAAAGGAAAAGTAGATACAACAACAGTAAATTATTTTTTGATTGGAGATGAAAAGCCAAGATATTATTCTGATGAAAAAAATGCGATCCAGAATAAAGAAGAAATAACAGATCTGCATGCTTTTTATAAAACAAAAAAGGAAAATAAAGGTTCTCAGAAATGGGGCAAAAAGTTGAATTTAAAAGATGATAAAGTCAAAAACTTTGTTGAATTTTTGTATTTGGCTCAAAAAATAGAAACGGTTTCAATTGGCGAAGATTATTGGAGTTACGATCCAGTTGTGGCAAAAACCTTCAATGATGCCAAAATGATTCAGTCGATAGAAAATGTTTACAACACTTTATCAGATCCGTTTTTGAAAAACAGATATTGGTTTTTGACCGTGAAAGCGCGTTTTTATAGTAATGACAAACAAAAAGCAATTGACTTTTTTAATAAAACAGAAAGTTCTGTTCCAAAAAATACTTTGTATTATCGTGCTTTGGCTTATGTAGCTGGGGTTAATTTCAAACAGAAAAAATATGCTGTTTCCAATTATTTGTACGCCCAGGTTTTTGATAAATGTCCAGAATTAAGAGTTGTAACGGCGTATAGTTTCCGTCCAAAAAATGAATCAGATTGGACAAAGGCTTTGGCGATGGCAAAAAATAATGATGAGAAAGCCGCACTTTGGGCAATTCACGGATATTATAAAGATGAAAAACAGGCGATTGAGAAAATTTATGAGCTAAATCCGAAAAGTGAACATTTGAATTATCTGGCAACGCGATTGGTAAATAGATTAGAACAATCTATAAATAACTCGTTTCAGCTAACAGGACAAGGAGAAAATCAGCCGCCGAAACAACAAACCGTTGCAGAAAATAAAACAGAAAACAAAGCAAAAGTAGACAACAGCGCAGTTGATTTGATTTCGAAAATTTCTGCTGCAGGAAATACTGAGAAACCTTATTTATGGGATATTGCGATTGGATATCTTCAGACTTTAAAAGGAGATTATGCTAATGCAGATAAAAATTACAGCAAAGCTGAAAAAACGCTTCCGAAAACAGAACTGGCTGGAATGCAGCTTCGTTTATTGCGTTTTGTAAATAATTTAAATAAGATTGATAAACTGACCGATAAAAATGAAAAAACAATCCTAGCCGATTTGAATTGGCTGTATTATGAACTTCCTAAAACTTATAAAGGGCAGGAGTTTCGTTATCAGAATGCTTCGTCATGGAGCAGAAGCTATTTGTCTCATCTTTACAAAGAAAAAGGAAATCTAGTTATGGCTGAGATTTTTGGCGAATCACGTTACAGTTATTGGAATGATGGAAATGCATATTATGATAATGAAAAAGATTTGTTAGCGATTAAAAGCTTTTTGGAAAAATCTAATAAGTCAGAAATCGAGAAGATTGGTGCAGGAATTTACAGTTTGAAACTGAAAGATATCAATAATTTCCAAGCAGTTCAGGCGACTTTCAAAAACAAAATTCCAGAAGCAATTGCGTTTATGCAACAAGCGGATTCTGTTCAATATTATAAATTCTTAGGAAATCCGTTTAACGGAAATATCAAGGATTGTCACGATTGCGAGCACGCGGCGTATCAAAAAAGAAAATATACTTATATGGATTTCTTGACTACGATAAAATCAATGCAAGAGAAATTGGCTCAAAAAGAAGATGTTTACACGAATAGTCTTTTGTTAGGAAATGCATTTTATAATATTTCTCATTTTGGAAACGGAAGAACTTTCTACGAAATCACCATTGTAGGTTATGGATCAAGTCCGTATTCATTTAGAAATTCGATGAAAGATATGATTACAGACAATTCGGTTTCGAAAATGTATTACCAAAAAGCTTTTGAAGCGGCTTCTACTAGAGATCAAAAAGCAAAATGTTTGTATTTGATTTCGAAATGCGAACGAAACGATTATTACAATAAAAAATACAGCGACGTAAATAACTATTGGGAAATTCGCGAGGATAAAGTTAATTTTATTGCTTGGAACGCATTCAAGACTTTAAGAAAAGACTATTCGGATACGAAATATTATCAGGATGTAATTGCAGAATGCGGTTATTTTAGTACTTATGTGAACCAATAAATTTAAAACGATGGTAAACAAAATAGAACATATTGGAATTGCGGTAAAAAATATGGACGACGCGAATGTTTTGTTCGAAAAAATGCTTGGCGTTCCGTCTTACAAAATGGAAGCGGTAGAAAGCGAAGGTGTTCTAACTTCATTTTTTCAAACAGGAAACAATAAAATTGAACTTTTGGTGGCAACAAATCCAGAAAGTCCAATTGCTAAATTCTTGGAGAAAAAAGGAGAAGGAATTCATCACATTGCTTTTGACGTTGATGATATCGAAGCTGAAATTGCCCGTTTAAAAAATGAAGGTTTTGTGCTTATTAATGAAGTTCCGAAGAAAGGAGCCGACAATAAATTGGTTGTTTTCTTGCATCCCAAGAACACAAATGGCGTTTTAGTAGAGCTTTGTCAGGAAATTAAATAAAAAAATATCATTTTTATTTTTGAATAAGGTATTGAAAATCAATTTCGTTTTTGAGATTCGAAGAAAGATTTAAAATTAAATTCAAATGATGTCTTAAAATATTTGGAGTGAATGAAAAATAGTAGTAATATTGCATCCTCTAAACCGGTCCTATAGCTCAGCTGGTTAGAGCACCTGACTCATAATCAGGTGGTCCCTGGTTCGAGCCCAGGTGGGACCACTTATTTAGAAAATAGAAAGCCTTTACAGAAATGTAGAGGCTTTTTTTATGGATTAAATCCTTGTAGATTAGAGACTTTAGAAATGAAGAACTTTCCATTTTAATCGTTACTCTATGACTTTTGATAAAAATAGCGGGTTGCTACTCGGAGTACATTGTCAATTTACGAGGAGTACAATTTTTCAAGTTTGATAGTATGCTAATTAATTTTAAATCAATTAGCTATGAAAAAAGAAAATTTTACAATTTTGTTTGTCTTGAAAAAAGTTAGACTAAACAATAAAGGACTTTGTCCTATTAATGTACGGATTACTTATAGAGGTAAACGTAAAGAAAATGCAACGGGTTATTTTGTAGCTCCAAAACAGTGGGATGCAAGTCGTCAGTTAATAAATTCAAAATCATCGGATGCTCTTAATGATAATACTCAATTGGAGCTGATAAAACAAAAAATCAAAAATTCTTATCTGTCTTTGCTATTAGAATTAGAAGAATTCGATGTAAACGATATCTACTTAAAATATCTAGGGAAACCTTTGAAAGAAAGTGAATTCGTCATAAGTTACTTTCAGAAGTACCTAAACAAGATATATAGACTGATAGGTAAAGATTTGCAATTAGCAACTTGGAAAAAGTATAATTATGTAAATACTCAGATCGCTGGCTTTATTAAATGGAAATTTAAAAAGAATGATTATCCATTAGATAAAATCACATTACAATTTTTAATAGATTTTGAATATTATCTTAAAACTGAGCAGAATCAAGGTCAATCTACAATCAATAAAGCTATACAACGATTTAGAAAACTCATAAAAATAGCTATAGCAGAAGATGTGTTAAACAAAGATCCATTTATTCTTTATAGAGTGGAAAAAGCGGTCAAATTGACCACGCTTTTTCAGCATAAAGTGACCACCGATTTCGGGTCAAACTGACCACTCCTTTTCAATTTAAACTGACCACCCAGTTTCGGTTCAAATTGACCACCAAACACTATTTTTTTTTCATGCTGTTAAACCATGGATCTGTATAAAAACTACAGACTATGGCAAATAACAAACTAGACATGAACAAAATCAGAAAAGTCATTAAGTTGCACTGCAACGGCAAAAGCAAGCTGTTTATAAGCCGATATTTATCTCTTTCCAGAAATACTGTAAAAAAATATATCTCTTTATTTGAAGTGCTGGGATTAAGCCTGGAAACTGTCAACAAGAAAACTGACACTGAATTGGACGAGCTGTTTTCTCAGGGTCCGACAGAAGTTGTTTCCTCAAGAATCGAAGATCTGTATGCTTATTTTCCTCAGATGGAACGGGAATTAAAAAAGGTGGGCATCACCATACAGACCATGTGGGAAAGGTATATTGAAACCCATCCCGATGGTCTTAGAGTAACGCAGTTCAGGAATCGCTTCAGAGACTGGAGCAACAAGGTAAACCCTGTGATGCATATGAATCACAAGGCTGGCGATAAAATGTATGTGGATTATGCTGGAAAGACACTCTCAATTATAGACAAAAACACGTCCGAGGTTCAGGAAGTGCAATTTTTTGTTGCCATACTCGGTGCCAGCCAGTATACTTACGCAGAAGCTTCAATGAGCCAGCAGAAGGAAGATTTTGTAGCTTCGGTGGAGAATGCAATGCGCTTTTTTCAAGGAACGCCTGCCGCAATTGTTCCCGACAACCTAAAATCTGCCGTCGTCAGAACCAGCCGCTTTGAACCTACCATTAATGAAACTCTTGCAGATTTAGCTGAACATTATGAAACTACTATTCTGCCTGCAAGAGCATACAGGCCCAGAGACAAATCTTTAGTCGAGGGTGCTGTTAAGATACTTTACAGAAGAATTTATGCAAATCTGAAAGACTCTAAATACTTCAGCATAGAAGATCTGAACCAGGAAATATGGAATTTGCTCGATACGCATAACAACAAGAAACTTACCGGAAGACCATACTCTCGTTTTGAACTCTTCATGGAGGATGAAAGGCATGAACTCCAGCCTCTTCCACTGGAACGCTTTGAGATTAAATACCAGTCTCTGGCAACAGTAATGCAGAACGGACACGTCCAATTAAGCCAGGACAAAAACTACTACAGCGTGCCTTATCAATATTTAAAGAAAAAAGTGAAGCTGCTGTACACCAGCTCTACTGTCGAAATATACTTCAAATACAACCGTATAGCCACACACATCAGAAATCCAAAGCCCTACATCTATACCACAAATCCAGAACATATGGCAAGCACACATCAGTTTGTAGCGCAGTGGAATGCCTTAAGGTTTATTGAATGGGCCAACAGTATTGATCCGGCAGTAGGAGAATATATTATGCAGATAATAGAAAGCAGGAACCACCCCGAGCAGGCCTATAAAAGCTGTCTAGGCATATTATCTTTTGAGAAGAAAGTAGGTGCAGAAAGATTGATAAATGCCTGCAAACGTGCTCTGGACTTTAAGATTTATAATTTTAAAACCATACAGAACATCTTAGAAAACAGTCTGGATAAGATACCCATGGAACACGAAAAGGAAGAAGATCAGGATCTTCCCGACCACGGCAATATCAGAGGAAAAAATTATTATAACTAAAATCAATTTACAATGAATGAATCTACTGTAGCAAAAATGAAACAGATGAAGCTTCATGGAATGCATAACGCCTTCATGACAGCTATCGAGAGCGGAAAAACCGATCATTATACCATTGACCAGTTTATGTCAATGATAATAGATGCCGAATGGGATGAACGCCACAACAGGCGTATTGAACGCAGTATTGCCAATGCACGCTTCCACTACAAATCAAATATTGAAAGCATCAATTTTGACCAGTCCCGGAATATTGACAGAAATCTTATACTCCGGCTTGCCGAATGCAGTTTTGTAGAAAAGAATGAAAATATACTAATCACAGGAAGTACAGGTGTCGGTAAAAGCTTTTTAGGAACAGCACTTGGCTATCAGGCCTGCATCGAAGGCTATAAAGTAAGCTATTTTAATACTGCAAAATTGTTTGCAAAGCTGAAAATGGCAAAGGCAGACGGCACATACCTGAGAGAACTGATGAAAATACAAAGGCAGGACGTTATTATACTCGATGACTTTGGACTCCAGGCATTGGACAGTCAGAACAGAATCACACTTTTAGAAATCATCGAGGACAGGCACAACAATGGTTCTATTATTGTCACCTCGCAGATCCCCGTTCAGGGATGGTATGACATAATCGGCGAGAAAACCATAGCAGATGCAATCCTTGACAGATTAATACATCAGGCCCACAGGGTTGAGCTGCATGGGGAATCAATGAGAAAGAAAAAAAGCATAATCAAGGAATAATTATTTATCTATATTTGAAACAATAATTAACACACGAAAAAAAGTAGTTTTTTAGGTGCTCACTTTGCACCGAAATTAGATGGTCACTTTAAACCGAAACGAAGTGGTCACTTTAAATTGGAAAACAGTGGTCAATATCACTGAGTTTTACAATAAGGGAAAGAAATTTGATGTTTACAGCAATTACAAGGACTAAAGGCTGGGTTACAATTAGCGGTATTGGAACAGCTTCGAAAAATTGGGAAGAAGAAGTTAATAAAGCAAAAAAGAATTTTCCGAATTTAAGATTTACTTATCCAAGTGAACCTGAAATGAAAATAATGGGGAGAGATTTACAAGATGGTGCTTTAAGAAAAAGCAAGCAAGCTAAAATGCTAGATGAATTATTATCAGATATGTCTCCTGAAGAAATCAAATTATTTTTAGAACAGAGACAATTAAAAAGTAAAAAGAAGTAATGTCATTCGCGGTAGGTAAATTTAACACAGAGTTAAATCAAATAGAGAGTTTTTTAAAGTTTAGTTCTCTTTTGGATGAAAGAAACTATTTGCCAAATGATAATCTTGACGTTTCTGTATATAGAAAATATACATACAAGGAAAATTGGGAAAATTTAATAAAGGATAATATTTATAATTTCTATTTGACAGATAATTCAATATTTGTTTTTAAGCTTAATTCTGCAGAAAAAAAGATAAGTTTTTCTTATTATGATTGTCCATATGAATGCATGACATATAAAGAATTTTTGCATGAGAATGGTGTGAAAAATTTGCGTGATAAAACTTTTAGACCTTTGTATGAAGATTATTTAAATAATGAATGTGGTTTAAAGCAACATCCTGTAACCTTTAGATATGATTTAGATTTTGATTCTTATTTGAGTGGATTGCACCCAGTTTCACATTTACATGTTGGATTTAAAAATAATACAAGGATAGGAGTTGATAAGATTTTTAATGTAATCACTTTTGTCTCATTGGTCTTTAGACAACACTATCCTGCATATTGGAAGCTTTTAATTGAGGAGCAAAATGAATTTTTTAAAAGGTATGCTGTCGATAAAAATAAATTAGATGTAATTGATGAAAAGTATTGGAATAAGCCTCTAGATAATTTGGAGATGTACCTCACTTAATATTTAAATTCTAATGATGTGGTTAGTGCTAGTACATAAAATATGGAATTACTTGCAAGTGCTTCAGATTTGTCTAAAAATTAGAATTCTGACTTAATTATAGTTATGTAAGACCCTTAAGAAATAAATACCCTGAAATTTTTAAAGAATAAAGAAATTAAATTTAACAAGATTAACAATGACTTCGTCTTAAAGAAAAATGTTATAAAAAAATAAAATAGGCATACAATTCGGATGCCATAAAAAATATAGCATACTTAATTGTTTGAAAAACAAGTGCGTAATAGGTAGCTGGGCGCCCCAGGTGGGACCACTTCTTTAGAAACACAAAGCCTCTACAGAAATGTAGAGGCTTTTTTTGTTTTAGACATTTTTTAAATGTGAAAATTGAAATTTTCCACATCAAAAATAAACTTCCTTTTTCCTAAAATCCCTTAACTTTATCCATCCGAAACAAATTTAATCTTCAGATGGATAGATTAACTCCCGAACAGAGGAGTAAAACGATGCAGGCGATAAAAAGTACTGCAACAAAAGGCGAAGTAAGGCTTGCTAAAGCATTATGGAAATTGGGTCACAGATATCGAAAAAATAATAAAAAGATATTTGGAAGACCTGATCTTACTTTTGCCAAATATAAAATTGCCATTTTTGTCGATAGCGAGTTTTTTCATGGAAAAGATTGGGAAACGCAACAACTTAGAATCAAATCGAATCGGGAATATTGGATTCCAAAAATTGAAAGAAACATACAGCGAGACGAAGAAGTAAATGCGTTTTTAATTTCTGAAAACTGGACGGTTCTGCGATTTTGGAGTAAAGAAATTGAAAAAAATCTTGAAGTTTGTTTAGCCAGAATTGAAGGAACAATAATGCTTTTGAGTATTTAAACTTTTTCTGCTTTTGCTTTTTTAGTTTCGATTTTTTCAATGCATTTGAAAATTTCAGAAGCCAATCTTTCAATAACCGGCATACTTACTGAATTTCCAGCTTGTTTGTAAAGATTAGAATTTGAAATTTTTGGTAATTTATAACTGTCTGGAAATCCCTGAAAACGAAAACATTCTCTCGGAGTTAATTTTCTAAAACCAAATTCTGTTGTAATAATTGGAACATTGTGGCCGCCAGTTCCCATGTTTGCTGTAAGAGTCGGGCAAACTTCTTTTTTGTTTTCTCGTACATATTGTCTTCTAAACTGATAAATTCGGTCTTCGCGTACAACAGCCTCTTTTAGCATATTGTACATATATTTGTCTTCAGTATAATAGAATTTCTTTTCGACTTGTTCTTTGGTAATTAAATCGGTTACCTTTTTTGTTAATTCTTCTTTTTCAGGAAAACTGAATTTGAAGCCTTTTTTAACGAAGTCTTTATCAAAAGCAATCATAAAAATTCGCTCTCGATTATGCGGAATATTTCCAAAATCTTTGGTGTTTAAAATTGCGCTGTCAAAAGTGTAATTGCGTTTTTTAATCTCACGCTGAATAACTTTCATCGTATTTCCTTTGTCGTGTCCTTTTAGGTTTTTGACATTTTCAAGAAATACGACTTTTGGTCTCATTTCGTCAATAAAATCTAAAATTTTAAAGAAATGATTTCCGCGACTGTCTTTAAAGCCTTTTCTATGTCCAGCCAAAGAAAAAGGTTGACACGGAAATCCAGCAGTAAGAATATCTATTTTGTTAAGTTCTTTTACGTCAATTTGCATTACATCACCTTCGATGAGAGTATGTTCAAAATTGTTTCTGTACGTAACACAGGCTTTTTTGTCAAATTCGTTTGCCCATTCTAATTTGAATCCCGCATTTTCAAAACCTAAACAAATACCGCCAACACCAGCATATAGACTTCCTACGGTATATTTGTTTTTCATTTGTTTTGGATTAAAATAAGTTTCAGTTTTTGAAATGGGTCTCTTTAAAAGTAAAAATAGAAAAAGACTCCTTTTTAAAGGTATTATTTTGCAAAGATATTTATTTCGAAAAAAAGTTTTAACAGTAAATAATAAAAGTGAAAAACCAATCGTTTTAATTTTACGTAAATTCTGATAAATTAAATTTTTTGAAAAACGGACATTTATGTACTTTTGTTAAAATCAGGAAATTCTTATAAGCTTGAGAATTTTGCAAAGGATGATGAAAATGAGGTTTTTATGTTCTATAACGTTTTCAGAAAAGGTATTAGGTCTTTAAAAACGGAAACTGTTAAAATTTGTTTCCATGTTTTTCGTTTTAAAAGTTGCTTTTGTGCAAAAAACTTATACTTTTGTCCAAGATTTTGCAGGCAGAAATGTCTTGTGCGAAATTTCTATTAAAGAATATTTGTTAATAATTACAGACTTGCTGTTTTTAACAGCTTGAATTTATGAAAAATCTAAAAGCCCCTTTTTTAGCAGTTACTTTAATATTAT
This sequence comes from Flavobacterium ginsenosidimutans, assembly GCF_003254625.1. Lineage (GTDB taxonomy): Bacteria > Bacteroidota > Bacteroidia > Flavobacteriales > Flavobacteriaceae > Flavobacterium > Flavobacterium ginsenosidimutans. The sequence continues at coordinate 168,478 of NZ_QJRJ01000077.1, read as the reverse complement.
TAAATGTCTCATTCATGTTGGCCGGATCGTCAAATCCACCTGCTCCTACAGCAAAAGTGGCCACTACGAATGGTACCGCAGGTACACTTGACGATGAATGTGAAGATTTTGGTTGTAATCCTACGTTTCCAATAGACCAAAATATTGTTTTTCTAGTAATTGGCGGTTTAGCATTAGGTGCAACCGTGATATATAAAAATCAAACAAAAAAAGCTTCAATATAAATTGAAGCTTTTTTTATGGAAAAGTGTTAGATTTTATTTGTTGATCGAATAAAGTCTAGAAATGTATTTTCCTACTACATCAAACTCAAGGTTGATTTTTGTTCCAACTTTGAAATCTTTAAAGTTAGTATGCTCATAAGTATACGGAATAATTGAAACGCTAAATTCATTTGTTTTAGAGTTTACAACCGTAAGACTTACTCCGTTTACAGTAATCGAACCTTTTTCGATTGTGATGTTGTTTAGGGTTTTATCATACTCAAAAGTATAATTCCAGCTTCCGTTGGCTTCTTCAATTTTGATGCAAGTTCCAGTTTGATCTACGTGACCTTGAACAATATGTCCGTCCAAACGGTCTCCAAGCTTCATTCCTCTTTCTAAATTTACAATATCGCCTGTTTTCCAGTCGCCAATATTGGTCTTTAAAATGGTTTCATCAATTGCAGTAACCGTATAAAGAGAATCTTTAATGGCAACAACAGTAAGGCATATTCCGTTGTGCGAAACACTTTGGTCTATTTTCAATTCGTGAGTTATGGATGAGTCAACTGTTATGTGAAGATTGTTTTGGTCTTTTTGAATTTCATGAATCCTGCCGAGTGTTTCTATAATTCCTGTGAACATTGTGGTTTTATTTTACTAAATTTGCACATCAAAATTAGTAATAAATAAACTGAGCTCATGAATAAAAAAGCAGAAAATATAATTGTTGGAATTTCTGTTGGAGATTTAAACGGTATTGGAAGCGAAGTTATACTGAAAACATTCGAGGATTCTCGTATGTTGGAATTGTGTACGCCGGTTATTTTTGCAAATGCTAAAATTCTTTCTTTCGTTAGAAAAAGTTTTACATCTACGATTCAATTTCACGGAGTTGATAAATTAGATCAAGTTATACCAGGAAAAGTAAATGTTTTAAATCTTTGGAGAGAAGGTGTTGATATAAACTTTGGTGTAAACGATCCTAAGATAGGTGAATACGCAATAAAATCATTTACAGCGGCAACTAAAGCTTTGAAAGAGGGTGAAATTGATGTTCTGGTTACAGCACCAATTAATAAATACAATATACAGTCTGAAGATTTTAAATTTCCAGGACATACGGATTATCTAGATCAAGAATTAGAAGGCAATGCGCTTATGATGATGGTTCAAGATAATCTTCGAGTAGGTTTAATTACAGATCATGTGCCTTTAAATGAAGTCGCTTCTCATTTAACAGAAGAATTAATTACTAAAAAAATTGAAACTATTAGAAAATCTCTAGTTCAAGATTTTAGTATTGTAAAGCCGAAAATTGCAGTTTTAGGATTAAATCCGCACGCTGGTGATGGTGGTGTAATTGGAAAAGAAGACGATTTGGTTTTAAAGCCAACTTTAAAGAAAATATTTGATTCTGGAACAATGGTTTTTGGTCCATTTCCAGCAGATGGTTTTTTTGGAAGCGGTCATTATGAAAAATATGATGCTATTGTAGCAATGTATCACGATCAAGGATTAATTCCGTTCAAGACATTGTCTTTTGGAAAAGGAGTTAATTATTCAGCAGGTTTAAACAGAGTTAGAACTTCTCCAGATCATGGTACAGCCTATGATATTGCTGGGAAAGACATGGCAGATTACAATTCTTTTAAAGAAGCAGTATATCTTGCGATTGATATTTTTCGCTCGCGTAATCAGTATGAGGAGATTAGCCAAAAACCTCTTAAAATAAAAGAAAAACAGTTATAAACAAAAAAAGGTGAATAAGATTATTAGATTTGTAATAATTTTATATCTTTGCACCCCAATTCAGATATCTAGTTTTAGAATCGAATTGATCAAATTGATGTTGAAATGAGCAAAACAAAAGAATTTTTAATTCCTTTCGTAGGATTAAAACTAGGAAAACACCATTTTGAGTATCAAATAAATAACGAGTTCTTTAAGAATTTTGAATACGATGAGTTTCAAAGTTCGGATATTAAAGTCAATTTACTTTTCGAAAAGAAAAGTACTATGTTAGAGTTAGAATTCAAACACAAAGGAACAGTAAATGTGCCTTGTGATCTAACAGGCGAAGATTTTGATTTACCTATAAAAGGGAAAATGAAGTTGATTGTTCGCTTTGGAGATGAATTTAACAATGATAATGAAGAGCTGTTGATTTTGCCGCATGGTGAATTTGAGATAGATGTTGCGCAGTATATTTATGAAATGATCGCGCTTTCTGTACCTCAAAAGAGAATTCATCCAGGAGTTAAAGATGGAAGTTTGCAAACAGAAGCTTTAACAAAACTGAATGAGCTGAGTGTAAAAGAACAAAAGGAAGAGAGTAAACAAGAAGAAGATATTGACCCGCGTTGGGAAAAATTAAAGAAACTATTAACGGATAAATAATATAGTAAAATGGCACATCCTAAGAGAAAAACCTCGAAAACAAGAAGAGATAAGAGAAGAACACATTACAAAGCTACTGTAGCTCAAATCGCTACATGTCCTATTACAGGTGAGGCGCATTTATACCACAGAGCTTACTGGCATGAAGGTAAAATGTACTACAGAGGGCAAGTTGTTATCGATAAATCTGAAGCGGTTGCTTAATACGTTTTTGTAAATTATACTAGAACTCTCACATAGTGAGAGTTTTTTTTGTTGGTTATAATTTTCGTTTTTTAGGAAAATATAGACAAATTCGTTACGTTTTTTTTTGTAATTTTCAAGTCTTTTAAAAATTTTTCAAATTAATCATAATTTGAAAAGAAAATAATAGAATATAATGAATACAATCACAGCCGCAATTACCGCTGTTGGAGCTTATGTTCCTGACTTCGTTCTTTCGAACCAAGTACTAGAAACAATGGTTGATACCAATGATGAGTGGATTACCGCTCGAACAGGAATTAAAGAAAGAAGAATCCTGAAAGATGCTGATAAAGGTACATCTTACCTTGCTATACAAGCAGCAAAGGATTTGATTGCAAAAGCAAATATTGATCCGCTTGAGATTGATATGATTATAATGGCAACTGCAACACCAGATATGATGGTGGCTTCTACAGGAGTTTTTGTTGCAACAGAAATTGGAGCAACAAATGCATTTGCATACGATTTGCAAGCTGCATGTTCAAGTTTCTTATACGGAATGTCAACTGCTGCGGCTTATGTACAGTCTGGACGTTACAAAAAAGTACTTTTAATTGGTGCAGATAAAATGTCATCAATTGTAGATTATACAGATAGAGCAACTTGTATTATTTTTGGTGATGGAGCTGGTGCAGTTCTTTTCGAACCAAATTATGAAGGCTTAGGTTTGCAGGATGAATATTTAAGAAGTGACGGTGTTGGTCGTGATTTCCTTAAAATTCCTGCTGGAGGTTCTTTGATTCCACCTTCAGAAGACACTGTAAAAAACAGACAGCACAATATTATGCAAGACGGGAAAACTGTTTTCAAATATGCTGTTACAAATATGGCAGATGCCAGCGAATTGATTTTGCAAAGAAATAATTTGACAAATCAAGATGTTGACTGGTTAGTGCCACACCAAGCTAATAAACGTATTATTGATGCTACGGCTGGAAGATTAGAATTAGACGAATCTAAAGTTCTGGTAAACATCGAAAGATACGGTAATACTACTTCTGGAACTTTACCATTAGTATTAGCTGATTTTGAAGATAAGCTTAAAAAAGGAGATAATATTATCTTTGCCGCTTTTGGTGGAGGATTCACTTGGGGATCTATCTATTTAAAATGGGCTTACGATAAGAAATAAATTAAAACTAAAAACGAATCATTATGGATTTAAAAGAAATTCAAAACCTAATCAAATTTGTTGCAAATTCGGGCGTTGCAGAAGTTAAGTTAGAAATGGATGATGTAAAAATCACGATCAGAACAACTTTAGAAACAAATGTAACTGAGGCAACTTATGTACAACAATTGCCAGCTCAGGCAGCTTTACCTCAAGCGGCAGTTCCACAAGTTACAGCTCCAACAGTTGTAAGTGTAACTCCAGAAGCACCAGCTGCTAACGATTCTAAATATATTACTATAAAATCTCCAATCATTGGAACATTCTATAGAAAACCATCTCCAGACAAACCAGTTTTTACAGAAGTTGGAAGCACTGTATCTAAAGGAGATGTTCTTTGTGTAATTGAAGCAATGAAATTATTCAACGAAATCGAATCTGAAGTTTCTGGTAAAATTGTGAAAATTCTAGTTGACGATATGTCTCCAGTAGAATTTGACCAACCTTTATTCTTAGTAGATCCATCATAAATAAATTTAGATTTTAGATTTTAGATTTTAGAAGGATTCGAAAAAAGTTTTGTTAATCATCTAAAATTATCTAATTATCAAATTGTCTAATTATCTAATTAAAGTAAGATGTTTAAAAAAATATTAATTGCGAATAGAGGAGAAATTGCACTACGTGTAATTCGTACATGTAAGGAAATGGGAATCAAAACTGTTGCAGTTTACTCTACAGCCGACGCAGAAAGTTTACACGTTAAATTTGCTGACGAAGCGGTTTGTATTGGCCCTCCTCCGAGTAACTTATCGTATTTGAAAATGTCAAATATCATTGCAGCTGCAGAAATTACAAATGCAGACGCAATACATCCAGGTTATGGATTTCTTTCTGAGAATGCTAAATTCTCAAAAATCTGTCAAGAGCACGGAATTAAATTTATCGGTGCTGCTCCAGAAATGATCGACCGTATGGGAGATAAAGCTTCTGCAAAAGCTACAATGAAAGCGGCAGGAGTTCCTTGTGTACCAGGTTCAGACGGATTATTAGAATCTTACGAACATGCACAAAAAACAGCTAAAGAAATTGGTTATCCAGTTATGATGAAAGCTACTGCTGGTGGTGGTGGAAAAGGAATGCGTGCAATCTGGAAAGAAGAAGAGCTTTTAAAAGCTTGGGAAAGTGCGCGTCAAGAAGCTGCTGCAGCGTTTGGAAATGACGGAATGTACATGGAGAAACTTATTGAAGAACCACGTCATATCGAAATTCAGGTTGTTGGAGATGCTTACGGAAAAGCATGTCACCTTTCTGAAAGAGATTGTTCAGTACAACGTCGTCACCAAAAATTAACTGAAGAAACACCTTCACCTTTCATGACAGACGAACTTCGTACAAGAATGGGAGAGGCTGCTGTAAAAGCTGCTGAATTCATTAAATATGAAGGAGCTGGAACTGTAGAGTTTTTAGTGGACAAACACAGAAACTTCTATTTCATGGAAATGAATACTCGTATCCAAGTAGAGCACCCAATTACAGAACAAGTTATTGATTATGATTTGATCCGTGAGCAGATTATGGTGGCTGCTGGAATTCCGATTTCTGGAAAAAACTACCTTCCAGAATTACATGCTATCGAATGTCGTATTAATGCTGAAGATCCTTATAACGATTTTCGCCCTTCACCAGGAAAAATTACTACGCTTCATATGCCAGGAGGACACGGAGTACGTTTAGATACTCACGTATATTCAGGTTACAGCATTCCGCCAAACTACGATTCTATGATTGCCAAGTTAATTACAACAGCGCAATCTCGTGAAGAAGCTATCAGCAAAATGCGTAGAGCTTTAGATGAGTTCGTAATTGAAGGTGTGAAAACTACAATACCTTTCCACAGACAATTAATGGATGATCCAAAATATATTGCAGGAGATTATACAACTGCATTTATGGATACATTTAAAATGAATAATCCAGAATAATTATAAAGGCTGTCAATTTATTGACAGCCTTTTTTCTTTATAAGCCTTTATTAAAATTCCAAAAAAAAGAAAATTCCAAATTCCAATATTGAAACCTTAAACTTGGAACTTGAAACTTTAATCTAGATTTTGGAATTTGAAATTTCCTTCAAAGGTTACACTTTAAGTGTTTACTTATTACACACTTTTTTTATCTTTTACACACTTTTTGAAATTTGTCTTTTATTGGCATATTGATTTAAAACCTTTAAAAATAGGCTTTTAGGCTATTTAGCATAGTTCTTTTCTTTTACGGCATAATAATTTCATTATCTAAAGCGTAAACAACTATTAATTTAAATATATACGTTATGAAAAGATTATTTTTATCAGCCGCAATTGTTTTAGGAAGTTTAACTTCATTCGCTTCAACTTCACCAGTAGTAAACATAAACGCAAAGGTGATTTCTATTGCAGACGAATATACTGAGATCAAATTAGAAGAATTACCTTCTGCAATTACAGAAGCTCTTAAAAAAGCTTACCCAGAAGCGGTAATTACAAAAGCATATAAAAACGAAAAAGCACAGTATAAACTTGATGTTACTGTTGGTGACAAAGTAGGTAACCTATTTGCTAATGCAGATGGAACTTGGATCAAACAATAATCTAATCTAAGGTATTGTGAAAATCCAGATCAAGAATACTAAGATCAAATTAACTATATTAAAAAACAACTATCATGAAAAATTTATTTTTATCAGCCGCAATCGTTTTGGGAGGTTTAACATCATTTGCTTCAACTTCGCCAATTTCAAATACAATCGTAAAAACAATCTCTATCCAAGATGATTATACAGAAATTAAATTGGAAGAAGTTCCATCAGCTATAACAGACGCACTTAAAAAAGCATATCCAGATGCAGTGCTTTCTAAAGCATTTAAAAACACTAAATCTGAATATAAGTTAGAAGTAACTGTTGGAGATAAAACAGGAAATCTTTTTGCAAACGCAGACGGAACCTGGATTAAAAAATAATTTAAATCTAACCCTAAAAAGCTATTACTATGAAAAAGTTGATTCTATCGGCAGCAATTGTCTTAGGCAGTTTGTCGATGCATGCAGAAACCGCTGTTGTAGCAAGCCCATTGGTACAAACAGTTAATGATCAGGATGGATATAAAGAAGTAGATGGAGTTCCAGCAGCTATTAAAAAGTCTTTAGACGAAGCTTATCCTGGTGTAGTGCTTGAAAAAGCATGGGTAAATGATAAAAAGGAGTACAAAATTGAGATAACCGTTCGAGGAGAAAAATCGATCGTTTATACAGATGCTTCTGGTAACATTCTTAAAAAATAATTTAAACCACTAAATATTATGAAAAAGTTAATCTTATCAGCAGCGATTGTTTTAGGAAGTCTGTCAGTAAGTGCTGCAGTCCTTCCAGCAATTTCGATTACTCAATCAGTACTTATTCAAGATGAATTTACTGAAATAACAGCAGACGCTGTTCCAGCAGCTGTGAAATCTACAGTTGAAAAATCTTTCCCAAATACTAAGCTTGAAAAGGCTTATAAAAACGAGAAAAACGAGTACAAACTTGAAATTTCAAGTGGAGAAAAGAAGTATACTATTTTTACAGATGCTTCTGGTAATATCATCAAGAAATAATTAAAAAATCAGCATCATGAAAAAACTAATCTTATCAGCAGTAGTTCTTTTTGGAACAATGTCAATTCAAGCAAATGTATTGCCAGTTCCACAAGAAACTAAAACAACTGTAATTATTCAATCAGAATATACAGAAGTTACTGCAGATGCTGTGCCTGCAGCTGTAAAAACAGCCTTGCAGACAGCTTATCCAGGAGCAAAACTGGAAAAAGCATTTGTAAACGAAAAAAAAGAATACAAACTAGAAATATCAGTTGGAGACCAGAAGGCTACTGTTTACTCAGATGTCAATGGTAACTGGTTGAAGATATAATTAGGTGAATTTAGATTTATGTTTTTGGTGAAAAAGAGATTGCGTCATGCAATCTCTTTTTTTTTACATATTTTACATAATTTTATGAAATAACAAGTTTAATAATATTATTTTAGCAAAAAAGTCACTAAAAACAAATGTCAAAGATATTACTGATAGAAGATGACATCGCGTTTTGTAAATTATTAGAAAAATTTCTAATCAAAAAAGCGTATGATGTAGCGATAGCTTTCTCTGCAGCAGAAGCACGAGAAGCGGTTAAAAACGAATCGTTTGATTTGATTTTGACAGACCTTCGTTTGCCTGATTCTGACGGTATTGGACTTATGTCTGAATTTAAAAATTCGCACCCGCATATTCCAATTATTTTAATGACGGGTTACTCTGATGTAAATACTGCTGTAAAGGCAATCAAGAACGGTGCATCAGATTATATTTCAAAACCTTTCAATCCTGATGAGGTTTTGATTGTTATTACAAATGCATTGCAAACTCCACAGGTAAAGGAAGAAGCTCCCGTAAAAGAAAAAAAAGCGCCTAAAAAACAAACTTCGGGCGAAAATGAATTTGTAAAAGGAATTTCAGTTGCATCAAAAAAACTACTGGATCATATTCAATTGGTAAGTCCAACAGATATGTCGGTTTTGATTATTGGCGAAAGCGGAACAGGAAAAGAAATCATAGCTAAAAGCATTCATCAGCAAAGTCAAAGAAAAGACAACAATTTTATTGCTGTTGACTGCGGAGCCATACCAAAAGAATTGGCAGCAAGCGAATTTTTTGGTCATTTAAAAGGATCCTTCACAGGAGCAATTAGCGATAAAAAAGGTTATTTTGAAGCAGCAAACGGTGGAACTTTATTTTTGGATGAAATCGGAAATCTTTCATACGAAAATCAAATTCAGTTATTGAGAGCGCTTCAGGAAAGAAAAATTAAACCTGTTGGAAGCAATAAAGAAATAAACGTCGATATACGCATCATTACAGCTACAAACGAAGATTTGCGCGAGGCAGTAAAAAACGGCGATTTTAGAGAAGATTTATACCATAGAATCAATGAATTTTCGATTCAGTCACCATCTTTAAAAGATCGTGGAGAAGATTTAATGGTTTTTGCTGATTATTTCCTTGAAAAAGCCAATCAACAGTTAAATAAAGAAATTATTGGATTTTCTCCAGAAGTAGTTTCTATTTTTCAGAATTATAACTGGCCAGGAAATTTACGTGAATTGCAAAATTGCGTAAAACGAGCAACGCTTTTAACACGTGGAGATTTTATTGAAGCAGACGTACTTCCTGCGGAATTTTTCCAAATCCAAAAACAATCAGGAGGAAACGGCAGTTTCTCTTTATCTGAAAATGAAAAAGAAGCTATTATTCATGCTTTGTCAAAAGCACAGAACAATAAATCGGAAGCGGCAAAACTTCTGAAAATTACCAGAAAAACACTTTATAATAAGTTGAAGCAATATAATATTCAATAAAAAAGCAGTCATTTTAGACTGCTTTTTTTTAAATCTCTTGTTTTAGTCCTTCAAAAAGAACGTCTACTTTTTCTTTTAAATCTGAGAACGTACTTTCTACGTCAATCGTATTTAGATCTTCTTTCTCTAAGTTTTTAAGAAGCTCACCAATTTCATTTGCCTGAATTTGCTTAAACATTGGCGCAATGCGATGCGCGATTGATTTTATTTCTTCATGATTTTTCTCTTGAACAGCTGTTTTTAAAAAGCCTAAATTTTCTATAGATGTATCTATGAAAGAGTTTAAAACTTCTTTTAAAGCCAATTCGTCTTGTCCAAGAAAATCTTTCAAAGTATCTAAAGAATACATTTGAGAAGAATGATTGTTTTCAGTTTCTTTAAATTCGGTTGCGGGAACTTCTTCGTGATCCAAAATATGCTGAATCGTTTCCAATAAAATTTTTGGAGAATATGGTTTCTTTACAACTGTTGTAAAACCAGCATTTTTATAAACCGAAAGATCCAGATCTGTGCGGCCAGTAAGTGCAATTACAGGCTGATTTTTAAAGATAGTTTCTGGAAGTTCGCGAAGTTTTTCTAAAAACAAGAAACCATCAATTTCCGGCATTTGAATATCAGTAATAACGAAATCAAAACGCGTGTTTTTAATCGTTTCTAAAGCCTTTGCAGGATTCGTAAACGAAAATACTTGATGTTGTTCTTGTTTTAAAACTCCAGTGGTCAGATTCAGAAGGTTAATATCGTCATCAACTACAATGAAAGTTTGTTTCTTAGTGTTTTTTGAAAGTTTGTTTTTAACCTTATTTGAAACAATTGGTGCAGTCTGACTGTTATCAAACAATAACGGTAATTGAATGGTGAATGTACTTCCTTTTCCAAAAATACTGTCCAAACTTAAGCTTCCGCCCAAAATAGAAATAATCTTTTGGCAGATTGATAATCCTAAACCAGTACCGCCATATTTCTTTTCAATGTTTTCATTCGCTTGTGCAAATTCTTCGAAAACCAATTTCTGATTCCCTTTTTCAATTCCAATTCCAGTGTCTTGAATCGAAATTGTAAAGAACTGGTCTTCATTCGCGTAAGCGGCAATTCGAATATGACCTTCTTCAGTGAATTTATATGCGTTACCAACAATATTTGTCAATATTTGTTTTAAACGAAATGGATCTCCAACAATACGTTTCTGAAATTTTTCATCAACATTAATTATAAGAGCAATATCTTTTTGTTTGTAAACGGTTTGGATATTTCTCGCAACATCTTCAATGATTTCTGGCAATGAAAACGGAACTTTTTCGATCGAAATTTTCCCTGCTTCGATTTGTGAAAAATCCAATAAATCTTGAACTAGTTGCGTAATATATTCAGACGAATTTTTTATGTTTTTAATGAAATACGATTGCTTGGTATTAATATCTGAATTTCCTAAAAGTTCAGAATATCCGACAATCGTACTCAAAGGCGTTTTCAAATCGTGACTTACGGTCGAAATTAATTGTTCACGGCTTTTTAGCAGATTCTTTGTTTTGAAATTGGCGATTTCCAACTGTTTTTTATACAATTGAGATTTCGAATAATCGCTTACTATTAGAATCGAGAAAAAGATCGTCAGCAATAAACCAATTACGGCAGATGCTGTGACAATTTCGTTGACTCTTTTTAATGATTTTTCTTTTAATGAATTGTTTTTTATCGAATTGATGATGATTTCTCGCTCGATAATTCGAAGTATTTTTCGAAGCTGATCCGAAATTGCAATTTCATTTTGAAGCAGTTTGTTTTCTTCAAAATTCAGAGATTCTTTCTTTTTTTCGGCTTTTAATTTTACAGAACTCAAAAGCTTTTTAGAATTGGCCAAAATCGAATCAGAGGCTTTTTTGCTTAATGTGTTGGTGCTGTCGTCAGGAATATTCGAGTTTAAATAATCGACATATTGCTGTAAAACACTTCGCTGGTAACTTCCCAACTGATTTGGGTTTTTGGTGAAATCCTGAAGTTCGAGTTTTCTAAGATTAAACTCCATTTTCGTGATTTCATCAATCGCTGTATTTACCGAAGTTTCGTCGTCTGCTTTATTCTTGATTTCTCTTAATTGTTTGATGTTTTCTGTCTTTTCAGCCAAAAAATAATTCACACTATCTAAAAGCGTTTTCTGATATTCAGTAGTAACAATTTGTTTTAAAGTATCGATACGTTTACGAAGAGAATCGGTTTCGATCAGATAATTTTTAAAATCTTTTTCGGAGTTATTTTGAATGGTTTGCCTTGCTAAACTTTCGGTTTTATAAACATTAGAATACAATCTGCTGACTCTAAGAATTTTGGTTTTTTCTAAAGCAATTTTATCTTCCAGTTTGTTGTAAACGACATTTTCAGAATATAGAAACCATCCAACGGTTACAACCAAAGCCAATAATGCAACATAGCTGAATAAAACTTTGATTGCGGTGTAACTTTTTTTGCTCTCCATATTTTGCTGAAAGGTATTGGGAATTTGGGATATTATAAACCTTTGCAATTTATCTAAAAAAATCTGTTTTCGGAATAGTAAATGTACCAATATGTTATATAATTGTAAGGTGAACAAACAAAAACAGCCGTAGATTATGTAAATCTACGGCTGTCAAAAAATGTTGTTTTATGAATTACAAAGTCTCATCTAACCATTTGAAGAATTCACCTTGCCAAACTTGAGCGTTCTGTGGTTTTAAAACCCAGTGATTTTCGTCTGGGAAATAAACAAATCTACTCTTAAGTCCTCTTAACTGAGCCGCCTGAAAAGCTTCTTGTCCCTGTCCAATTGGCACACGGAAATCTTTACCTCCTTGGAAAATCAAAATTGGCTTGTTCCAGTTTTGAACCAAAGTTGCAGGATTAAATGTGGTATAAGCTTTTTGTGCTACAACATTATCTTTTTCCCAATATGGTCCGCCGAAATCCCAGTTGTTAAAGAAAACTTCTTCAGTTGTTCCTAACATTGAAACGGTATTGAAAACACCATCATGAGCGATAAAAGTTTTGAAACGGTTTTTGTGAATTCCAGCTAAATAAAATACAGAATATCCTCCGTAGCTAGCTCCAACGCAACCTAAACGGCTTTTGTCAACATAACTTTCTTTTGCCACATCATCAATTGCAGAAAGATAATCATCCATAACTTGTCCGCCCCAATCTTTACTAATTTGCTCGTTCCACTCAACTCCGTGTCCTGGCATTCCACGACGGTTTGGAGCCACAACTACATAACCTTTAGCAGCCATTAAAGAGAAATTCCAACGGAAAGAATACGATTGTGTTAGCGCACTTTGAGGTCCGCCTTGGCAGAATAACAAAGTTGGATATTTTTTAGAAGCATCAAAATTTGGAGGAAGAATTACCCAAACTAGCATTTTTTTACCGTCAGTTGTTGTAACGTAACGTTTTTTTGTTTTGCTTAACGCTAAAGTTTTGTACGTTTCAGTATTGATGTTTGATAATTGTTTCCAAGTGTTTTTCTTCAAGTTGAAAGAATAAATTTCTCCCGCATGATTCATGTCTGTTCTGGTAACGATAATATCATCTCCAGAGAAACCAATTAAATCATTCACATCAAAATCTCCGTTTGTCAATTGACGAACATTGATCGCGATTTTAGTTAAACCAGGAAAATTAACCGAGAAAAGTTGTTTTGTTCCATCAATTGGCGCAACAAAAAATACCGTTTTTCCATCTTTACTCCAGATAAAATTATCAACAGTTCCGTCCCAGTTTGCCGTTAAGTTAGTTTTGATTCCTTTAAACTCAACAATAATGTCGTTTTTATCAGACTCGTAACCGTCACGTTTCATTTGCAACCAAGATAAATTTCCTGTTGGAGAAAATTGCGGAGCGGTATCGTAACCTAAATTACCTTCGGTTTTATTTGTTGTTTTTTGAGTTTCTAAATTGTACTCATAAATATCCGTGTTAGTTGAAATAGCATAAGCCGTTCCTGCTTTTTTCTTGCAAACGTAAAAAATGCTTTTGCTGTCTGGCGACCAAATATAATCTTCGTCACCGCCAAAAGGTTTTTGCGGAGAATCGAAAGTTTCACCTTTCAAGATGTCGATTCCTTTTGCTCCGTCTTTGTTTTCTTTATAAAAAACGTGATTAAATTTTCCTTCGTTCCAAGTGTCCCAGTGGCGATAATCTAATCCGTCATAAATTTGAGCATCAGATTTTGTTAGACTTGGATAAAAATCTTTTCCTAAAACTTTGTCAATTTTTACTTCTTCATTGTAAACCAAAAATTTTCCGTCAGGCGAAATGTTTTTGTCTGCCAAAATATCTTTGGTGTCTTTAATTTCAGTTGCATTTCCGCCATTTACGGGAATTGTATAAATTTTAGAAGCCGATTTATTTTCTTCTACAGAAGGCGTAGAAACTTTAAAAACAACATTTTTAGCATCTTTAGAAATGCCAAGAGGCGTTACTCTTCCTAATTTCCATAACAATTCTGGAGACATTACATTTTGTCCGATAGCGTTTAAACTCATCATTATTAAGGTTGTTAATACTACTTTTTTCATAATAAAAATTCTATTTTTTGTGGCGCTAAAAATACGAATTTAAAATCCCAAACTTTAAAATTCCAAATCCCAATTATTGTTAAAATTTCAAAAACGCTGTCTTTAAATTTTTATTCGCCACTAATTCACGAATTTTTATTCTTAAACATTATCAAAAAAGCAATTTCAAGTTTTCGTCTTGTCACCCTAAGCGAAGTCGAAGGGCGCATAGTTGAGAGGCTTCTCCAAAAGTCTCGGGACGTTCATCATACAAAAAAATGAAATCGTTGAGGGTTTCGAAATTTAAAAAATTGTAATTTAACCCAAGATTGGAATTTGGAATTTTAAATTTGGAATTTAATTCAACACAAAGATGGAACTAAGCTATTGGGAACTTAAAAATTGGTTTACGAATGTCGATTACACAATTGTTGGCAGTGGAATCGTTGGCTTGCATACAGCATTACGCTTGCGCGAAAGATTTCCTGCTGCTAAAATTCTGGTTTTAGAACGTGGAATGCTGCCACAAGGCGCAAGTACCAAAAATGCCGGTTTTGCTTGTTTCGGAAGTATTTCTGAAATTCTAGAAGATTTGAAAACGCATTCAGAAGAGGACGTAGTGCATTTGATTGAGAAACGTTGGAAAGGGCTTCAATTACTTCGAAAAAGATTAGGAGATTCGGCAATTGATTTTAAACCTCACGGCGGATATGAATTATTTTTGAAAGAAGACGAATTCGGATTTAATGAATGTGTTGCTAAAATTCCGTTTATCAATGAAGTTTTGAAACCGCTTTTTAAAGCCGATGTTTTTTCGAAAGAAGTAGACCGTTTCGGATTTCAGAATATTCAAGATTATTTGATTTTTAATCCGTTTGAAGCACAAATTGATACTGGAAATATGATGCAGGAATTATTGAAACAAGCAGTTTCGGCAGATATTTTAATTTTAAATCAGCAGACGGTGACTTCTTATGTCGATACAGGAAATCATGTCGAAGTAGTTTTAAATGATTTTAGTTTTAAAACTCAAAAATTGTTTTTTGCAACCAATGGTTTTGCAGGATCTTTAACAAACGGAGAAGTAAAACCAGCAAGAGCGCAAGTGCTTATTACAGAGCCTATTCACAATTTAGATGTCAAAGGAACGTTTCATTTAGATCGTGGGTATTATTATTTCAGAAATATTGGTGACCGAATTTTATTAGGCGGAGGTCGAAATCTTGATTTTGAAGGTGAAACCACAACCGAATTTGGACAGACGAAAATTATTCAAAATAAATTGGAAGATTTACTGAAAAATGTAATTTTACCAAATCAGGATTTTCAGATTGCGCACCGATGGAGCGGCATTATGGGAATTGGAAATAGTAAGAATCCTGTCGTTACTCAACTTTCTGAAAATGTGTTCTGCGGAGTACGTTTAGGCGGAATGGGAGTGGCAATAGGAAGTTTAATAGGAACAGATTTAGCAGATTTAATATAATGGCAGCAACCAAAAAACCAGCACCAAAAAAAACAACAGCAACTAAACCTAAACCAAAAACGTCTTCAAAAAAAGGAAATCGTTCTTTGGGTGAAAAAATAAAATGGTTTTTTATCAAAGCTGCTTTATGGTTTTTTGGAATATCAATTGGATCGGTTATATTTTTTAAATACGTTCCGGTGCCATTTACTCCTTTAATGATTATTCGTGCTATCGAAAATAAAATGGCAGGAAAAGAAGTATATTTTGACCATGATTGGGAACCGATCGAAAAAATATCAATGAATCTTCAAAAAGCAGTTATCGCGAGTGAAGATGCAACATTTTTAACGCATAACGGTTTCGATTTTAAAGCACTTCAAAAAGCATATAAAAGTAACGAACGCGGACGTAGAATTCGTGGCGGAAGCACCATTTCGCAGCAAACCGCTAAAAATGTCTTTTTATGGCAAGGAAAAAGTTATTTCCGTAAAGGCCTAGAAGCTTATTTTACAGTTCTAATTGAATTGATTTGGGGGAAAGAACGTATCATGGAAGTTTATCTGAACAGTATTGAAATGGGCGACGGAGTTTACGGAGCTTATGCGGCAACTGAACATTGGTACAGACGTGATGCTTCTAGTTTAACGCCAATGCAGGCAGCGGGAATTGCGGCAATTCTTCCAAATCCAAGAAAATTTAAAGCTACGGGTTCTTCAAGTTATATCAGTAGAAGAAAAGAACGAATTGTTCGTGAGATGCGTTACGTTGGAAAAATATATTATAATGGTAAAGAAGAGAAGAAGTAAAAAAACACTTTTTGCTTTTCTGATATTGACTGTAACGCTCACTTTTGGACAAGGAAAAACTGCAGAAATAGGTTTTATATCTGATAACGATTTATACACATCGTCTAAATATGATATGTATTATACGAATGGGCTGGAGCTTTTTTACAGGTTTTTATCAAAAAACGATAATCCCAAAATCAATAAAAAAATCACCGAATTTCGTATCGGGCAATATATTTACAATCCGCGATTTTTAAACAAAGAAGCAGTTACAGTAAACGACCGACCGTTTACAGCTTATCTTTTTGCAGAAGCTGGTAGAAGTTTTTTTTACGAAAGCGAATCGGTATTAAAAACCGATTTCCAATTGGGTTTTATGGGACCAAATGCTTTGGGAGAAGAAACTCAGGTTGGTTTTCACAACATTATAGGTTACAAAAAAGTTTATGGTTGGGAAAACCAGTTGCATAATGCTTTCGGCGTTCAGGCTCATGCCATTTACTCTAAAAAAATGTTTCCTTCAAAACATAATGATTTTGTAGATCTTCATTGGCAGTCAGAAGGTAATTTGGGAACCATTTTTTCAGGTGTTTCAACAGGATTTATGGCTCGATTTGGGTTTAAAAAACTGCTTCCAATTTACGATTCTAATATGTATGATGCTTCCGTAAGTGTGCATGATCAGCCAAATATTAGAGAATTTTATTTCTACGCAGCACCAAGTGTAAATTATCAGTTTTATGATGCCACAATTGAGGGAAGCATGTTTAACGACACAAGTCCAATTACTTTTGAATTGGAGCCACTTCGTTTCAATGCCGAAGCTGGTTTAAAATACCGACACAACAACTTCAATATCTCGTATTCTTTCCTATACCGCGGAAGAGAATTGAATGATCCAGGAATTGATACTAATTCGGGATATTTTTATGGGTCTATAAGGATGGGGTTTTTGCTTCGTTAAGTATTCTTGCCACAAAGGCACAAAGACACTAAGATTTTTTCGGAATAAAATTTAAAAAAAGTTATGGAAATCTGGTTAGAAAAATCTTTAGCGTTAGTAAAAAATAGTTCAATCAATTTAGATGATATAGATTATAAAAATATGATCTATTTATTTTACGAATATTTCTCAGACAGAAATCTAGCCAAGTTTATTTCTTGTTTGTATGATCTAGATGAAACTATATTACTTAACGAAATATATCATGTCATTGCAAATAAAGAATATGATTTGGATGAAGTTGAAAGAATAATGGTTTGTTTGAGAAAGTGGATTTTATCAATGGGCTGAATTGGATTAAAAGTCATTTTCAAATTAAACTGTTTTAGCTTGAGGTTGTTTTTGAGGTAATAAGGACGGGGTTTTTAATTAGGTAATTTTTTGAGTAAAATTTAAATCAATATGATTGGATATATTGTCTTCTTCGTTTTCTTAGCCATTTTTACTTTTGCTTGTATTAGATGGGGAACATTTTTGATTTCAGATTTAATAGCGGGACTTATTTTGTCCGTTTTCTTTACTTATTGTCATTTTGAAGATTTTAATAAAGGTACAATTCTGATCTTTTTGATGAATTTGATTTTCTATCTCTTTCAATTTATTTCGTCTGTATTCATTTATTTTGATAAAGGAAACGAAAAAAGAAGTTACTGGATATTTACCGTCCTTGGATTTGTTTTTTTAATGGTGATAGAAAAGATGATATTAAATTTTAATGATGCTTTTTTGGGAATGTATCTTCCTATTGCATTAGCTTTTTTTCCTATATATTTTTTAAAGTACTATTTTAAATATATCAAAGAGGAAGTTTGATGTTTTACAACACAATAAAACGAATATGGTTTTCCGTAAAATTTATTGTAAATAAAATTTGATATTTGTTTGTGTAAGCTAATGATTTTTAAAATCTTAGTAATTGATTTATTTTTATTAGTTTAGTTCTGATTTTACAGTTTGTCTAACTAACCATCAACCAGAAAATGACCACAAACATACCTAAGCAATCCATTAATCAGCTAAGAAAAACTCTTGAAAATTTTAAAATTAACGAGGCAATAGAGCTTTGCACCAATGAAGCCCAAACTCGTAAATTTTTGATTGAACCATTTTTTCAACTTTTAAACTATATTTCTAATGATTTGATTCCAGAATTCAATGCGGATTTTGGAGAACGTGTAAGTCAGAAAATTGATTACGCTATATTTCTTAATAAGAAGGAAACCATTCTTATAGAAGCAAAAAAATATAATAGTAAACTAAGTGATAAAGAAGCGGGTCAGCTTAACGGGTATTTTAGTAATACAAAAAGTTCAAGAATTGCAATTTTAACTAATGGAATTGAATATAGATTCTATTCAGATATTTTATTACCAAATGTAATTGACTCTAAACCTTTTTTTATATTCAATTTATCTAATTATTCTGATAAAGATCTAGAAACTCTTATTAAGTTTGATAAAAGATATGTGGTAATTAGTGAGATAATTAAAACTGCGCAAGATTGTGTTTTTGCGGAAGATTTTGAAGCAGGTTTGTTAAAGGAGTTTATAGTGCCTTCAAAAGATTTGTTGAAAATTATTCACAGGAATATGAACTTTAAGACCAAATTCAATGATGAAACGCAAGGTAAAATGATTACAATGATTAATTCTGCTTTGTTGAAATCTTTATATGATAAAAAAGTACTTGCTGAATCAAATTCAAATACTGGTGGAATTATTACAACTGAAACAGAAATTCAGGCTTATCATACGATAAGAACTTTGTTAATACAAAATAAGAAAATTCCAAGTCAGAGAATTTTCTTTAAAGATTTTAAGAGCTTTTTTAACATTAGTATTGATGATCATCCTAAAAAAGTTATTTGCAAATTGGTTTTTACTGATGCAAAATTGAAAATCGCTATTGAAAATAATGAGTATTTATTAAGTAATGTAGATGATGTTTTGAAGTATAAAAATGAATTAATAAATAGGACGCTACTTTTGCTTGAATAATAAGTCTAGTAAGATATTTTTTCAATTGCCTCCAGCTTTAGCTGGAGGTTTTTAATTTAAGCAAATGGGCTTTAGCCAAATTAATAGAATATTTTGGCTAAAGCCTATTTGAAGGCAATATTTTTTGACCTCCAGCTAAAGCTGGAGGCAATTTATTTCTTTAATAATTCGATATAGTTATTGTTATGTTTCTCTCATTATAATGAGCTTAATTCGCACATGATTTTTAACGTTTGTTATTTGTTGTTTTGATTACAACGAAATATTGGCTATTATTTTTTTTATAACAGTTTAATCCCATCGACTTAAATTTCCTTCAGCTCTTTCAAAAAGTTCTTGCAATACACTTTTTAGTGTTCTTTCAGGAATTCCCGTTTCTAACATCTTAAGTAATTGATTTGCAGTTTTTCCAAGATCATCTTGATGAGAATATAAATTCATAAAATTTCCATTTTGGTCAAAAATTATGTATTCGCCACTCTCACATCCGTCTTCTTCAGCCATGATCCAGCCGATGCAAGGAAAAGCTTCATTGATTTTTGCGGTTTGTTCTTTTGTAAGCAGCTCAAATTCCTGAAATTCGGGTCTGTCATTTCCCCAAAAGGCCACAATCATATCGATAATTCCGGTAGATTTATGCACAAATCCAGATCGTCTTTCAATATTAGAAAGAAGACTTTGAGGAGAAAAAATACTGAAAATTTCTTCCGATTCGATGCCGCCAATCGTTTTGTAAAATGCCTTTAATTGTTCTGGAATGGGTTGCGAAAAATGAGAAGCTAATCTATCTATTTCTTCGTCTGTTGCTGGAGTTGCTTCTTTTATTTCATCATATTCAAGTTCGCAAACAGAAAGGCGTGTTTTTATTTGTTCCATATCGTGTGGTATAAATTTTTTAGTGAGTGTAAGAATGTAAAAATGAAAAGAACAAATCCGATTAAAGTATATTTTTTGAGTAATTGAAATGTTTTGTTTGGATAAGTTTGTTCCATTTGGTTAAGGATTATTGGCATTTCATACAAAAATATAAAACGTTTATTAAAGAAATATCTTTCAAAAGATTTAGTTGTGCCAGAGTAAGTTTTGATTTGGAAGTAAAACACTTAACTCTTTGATAACATGAAAGATGATTTTAATTATTTATTTTTAATTAAAAATTTAATCGTGGATATTAATTGGAGTATAATAGCGATTGTAGCAATATTGGTGATTATCCTTGTTGTGCTAACAATCAGAAAAAATCAGCGTGAAAAAAAGAAACTTGAAAATTTGCTGAACAACGATTTTAAAAAAGCTGAGAAAGATAGAGTGGATGCAGATGATTCTGCTAATGAGAAATAAAGAATAATAATAAAAAACCGTTTTTAGGATAACTAAAAACGGTTTTATGTTGTATTGTACTAAAAAAACTAAGACTTATTTTTTAGTGTAAATTCCTTTATAACTGCCTTTTGATTCTATTTGACTATCAGAAATTTTAATAAACTTAAGATTTCTTTTAGCAGAACCAATTTCGTTAAATTGCAGGTTATAAGTGCTATCTGTTGCTGTCTCAACAATTTCTGGATCTTCACCTTTTATTATAAAATAGGTAATTTCACCTTTTGCTGAATAAGAATTTCCATTTGGATCAATAATAATATCATTTTTTGTGAATTCAATTATTTTTCCTTTACTATCGCTCCAAGATCCACAAATCCATGCTGGTGGGTTAATGCTTGTTTGGGCTTTCTTTCCGTTGCTGTCAACAATATCTTGATCTTCAGATGTGCAGGCATACATAAAAACTACACATAATAATGCTAATAACTTTTTCATCGTCTTTTATTTTTTTGCAAAGATGGGATTGAAAGTTTTGTTGCTTTGCCTCAATAAGGTTTAATTGTAATAGTTTAGGGTATTTTTAGAAATGAAAAAACCGTATCACAGTTAAGTAATACGGCTTGTAGTGGAGAATACCGGATTCGAACCGGTCGCCCTCCCGATGCATCGGGATACTCTAGTCTTTTGTCCCTATCAGGTTTTCAATATATTTTCTGCTTTTCATTTTTTTGATTTGTATTTCTCTTTGGTAAGCTTCACTTCTGGTATTGAAAGCTTCTGAGTATTTTAATACCCAGTCTTTCGCAACTTTTGTGAATTTACTTCTGCTATTTAAATGGTCTTGTAAACGCTGTTCAATATTTTGACATGAACCGACATAGTATTTGTCTAATGTTTTCGAATATATGATGTAGATATAAAACATAAAATGTTTGTTTAAAAAAAATACCCAAACAGATAATGATTCTGTTTGGGTATTTTTTGAATTATTTGTGGAGAATACCGGATTCGAACCGGTCGCCTCTACGCTGCCAGCGTAGCGCTCTAGCCAAATGAGCTAATCCCCCTAGTTGTTTTGGGTTTTGCATTCGAACCGTCGCCTTCCCGATTTTTCATCGGGACACTCTAGCCAAATGAGCTAATCCCCCTAGTTATTTTGGGTTTTGCATTCGAACCGTCGCCTTCCCGATTTTTCATCGGGACACTCTAGCCAAATGAGCTAATCCCCCAATGTGTTAAACAAATAAAGTCAATTAATTCTCAAAAAACAAATTTCAAGAAGTCCGAGTGAATTATTTTTCAAAAGCGTAACTTTACCTTTAAATCTAATTTTATGAGTTTAGAAAATACTAACGGAAGTTTAGAAACGACCTTTCAAAATACAATTGCGACAGTAAAATTTGGTCACCCAGCAAGTAATTCTTTTCCGCGTGAATTGTTAGATCGCCTGACTTCTGAAATTAATTCTTTAAGCAGAAACGAAAAAGTTTCAGTTATTATTTTGAAAAGTGAAGGAACTAAAACCTTTTGTTCCGGAGCTTCTTTTGATGAACTTTTAAAAGTAGAAAATGAAGAACAAGGTTTAGAATTCTTTTCTGGTTTTGCACATTTGCTCAATGCAATGCGAAATTGCAATAAACTAATTATTGGCCGTGTTCAGGGAAAAGCGGTTGGCGGCGGAGTTGGAATTATTTCGGCTTGCGATTATGTTTTTGGAACTCCACAAAGCGAAATTAAATTATCTGAATTAGCAATCGGAATTGGGCCATTTGTTATAGAACCGGCGGTTTCTCGTAAAATTGGTAAAACAGCAATGACTGAAATGACTTTGACCGGACATGAATGGAAATCGGCAGAATGGGCGCTTCAAAAAGGACTTTTTTCCGTTTTATGCGATGCTGAAAATCTAGATGAAAAAGTAGATGATTTTGCTAAAAAGTTAAGTTCGTACAATCCTGAAGCTTTATACGAAATGAAAAAGATTATCTGGGAAGGAACAGAAACCTGGGAATCACTTCTTTTTGAACGTGCAGCGATTACAGGAAGATTGGTATTATCCGATTTTACAAGAAATGCATTGCTTCAGTTTAAAAAATAGATATGATATAAGTCATTAATTTTAAATAAACAGAAACATAGTTTTGGAAAATGTTTTAAAATCAAATTTTCACTATATAAATTATTGAACATGACTATCATTTCGTTGCTACAAAAAGTTGACATTGCAGAGAAAATAAAAGATGCTCCAGACAGTGGTTATCAAATTGGTGTTGTAATTGGATCGTTTATTCCGTTTCTGATTTTGGGCGGAATTGCTTTGTGGATGTATAACCGTGCTAAAAAAAGAGACAAAAACGGTTATTAATTTGTAAATTTGCAAGCTTAAAATTAAACTTCGATGAGTAATATCAGAATTACAAAACAATTTAGTTTCGAAACCGGTCACGCTTTGTACGGTTACGACGGAAAATGCAAGAACGTTCACGGACACAGTTATAAATTATCGGTAACGGTTATTGGCTCGCCAATTACAGACCGATCGAATGTGAAGTTCGGAATGGTTATTGACTTTTCTGACCTAAAGAAAATTGTAAAAGAAGAAATCGTCGATCAATTTGATCATGCAACTGTTTTTAATCAGACAACTCCGCATGTTGAATTAGCTGCTGAATTAAAAAATCGCGGACATCACGTTATTTTAGTAGATTATCAGCCAACTAGTGAAAATATGGTGGTTGATTTTGCAGAAAGAATTAAAAACCGTCTGCCTGCTGGAATTTCTCTTTTCTCATTAAAACTTCAGGAAACTGAATCTTCTTTTGCAGAATGGTACGCTTCAGATAATCTGTAAAATAGTTAAAAGTGAAATGTGAAAAGTAAATTGAAAAATGCTTTTTCATTTCACATCTTACATCTCACAATTCACATCTCATATTAAATGAAAAAAATATATTTTGCTTCAGATCAGCATTTTGGTGCGCCAACTCCAGGATTGAGTCTTCCGCGTGAGAAAAAATTTGTGGCTTGGTTAGATGAGGTAAAAGAAGATGCAGAAGCGATTTTTTTACTTGGAGATTTATTTGATTTTTGGTTTGAATACAAAACAGTTGTTCCAAAAGGTTTTGTTCGAATTTTAGGAAAAATGGCCGAAATTCGCGACAGCGGAATTCCTATTTATTTTTTCGTTGGAAATCATGATCTTTGGATGGATGATTATTTTGAAACTGAATTGAACATTCCGGTTTATCACGATAATAAAGAATTTACGTTTAACGGAAAGACTTTTTTAATTGGTCACGGCGACGGAAAAGGTCCTGGTGATAAAGGTTATAAAAGAATGAAAAAGGTATTTACAAATCCGTTTTCAAAATGGCTTTTCCGTTGGTTGCATCCTGATGTTGGCGTTAGTTTAGCCCAATATTTATCAGTCAAAAACAAATTGATTTCTGGCGCTGATGATGTAAAGTTTTTAGGCGAAGAAAATGAGTGGCTAGTTTTATATGCGAAACGAAAACTAGAAACGAAACATTATAATTATTTCATTTTCGGACACCGTCATTTACCAATGATAATTCCTATTGGCGAAGATTCTAAATATGTTAATCTAGGCGATTGGATTGGTTACTTTACGTATGGAGTTTTTGATGGAGAAAATTTTGAACTTAAAAAATTCGAAAAATAGTTTAAAGTTAGTCGAAAGTCAAAAGTTAAAAGTCGAAAGGACAAATTACTACAGCCGAAATTTTAAAACAAAATCTTTATTTCGCACTCGCTGGATAAATTCCAATTTTGTGGGTTCTTAAAATATAATTTGATAATTGTTTGCTGTTTGAAAGCTGAAAACTAATGGCGTTTGAAGCTTTTTTAGGCATGTGGCATTCTACACAATTATCGGCTAATAATTTTTCAGGCATTGTTTTAAGCGTCGTTTGATTGTGTTTTAAACCTTGATGACAGCTCATGCAGATTTTAGAATAAGAAGCCATATTCTTAGAAGCATTTTCATGCGGATTATGACAAGTAATACAATCCATTTTTTCGCTGTTCACAAAACATTTGCTTTGCGCCATTAAACGAAATTGATTTCCATGAACATCAAATTTTGCGGTATCTGTAATACTTCTCGTTTCACGAAAGAATTCCGATAAGTTATCTCCAGGTTTAAACTCAAAACGAGATTTTAATTTCATTCCGTCATTTCCTGCATGACACAATGCACAGACGTCTAATTTTTGCTGTCTGGTAAGGGTTTTGAAACTTGTAATGCTATTGGCAACTTTTACATTTGGGTTTTTCAAATGAAATTCGGCATGTTTTTTTGCGGGTCCGTGGCAGCGTTCGCAGTCAATTCCGTAAACAATAGTTTTTTTATTGATTACATCTTCGATATCCATTGACATGAAGTTTTTTTCCGCAGAACTCTGATCAACAGTTCGAGAACTGATATTTGAACTGTGGCAAGCGTAGCAATCTTTAACGACCATTCGGTCAAAATATGGTTTATCAGCTGGGAATCCTGGACTTGTTGCCCAATTGTTTATCGAGTGATAAAAAGAAAGCGGTAATTCGTAAGTATTATTGTTTTTCCAATAAACAGATGTCTGTGCGTGCTTCGTTCCAAATACAATTTCGAATTTATATCTTTCAGTTTCTTTTCCATTTTTATACAAAACCTGATACAAACTGTCTCCCT
Organism: Flavobacterium ginsenosidimutans; assembly: GCF_003254625.1. Taxonomy (GTDB): domain Bacteria; phylum Bacteroidota; class Bacteroidia; order Flavobacteriales; family Flavobacteriaceae; genus Flavobacterium; species Flavobacterium ginsenosidimutans. The sequence goes on along the minus strand of NZ_QJRJ01000077.1, from coordinate 143,285 downwards.
GTTTTTCCATCACCAGTTTGGTATCTTTATCATAAATGAAAGTATGGTTTTTAGAATCAAAATCTCCAGAAACATTTCCTAAAATAGCTGGAGCTGTCGCTTTAAAATGTGAACTGTTAAAAACCATTTCTGATTGCACTTTATGGCATTGCACACAGCTTTCAGAACCTGCATAATCAGTTCCACGCGGATCGATATATTCTTCAGATTTATTGTTGCAGCTGACAATGAAAATTGTCGCAAGAATAGTAGTAAGTAGAAATACAGCTTTTTTCATTGCTGTAAATATACTTTTTTTTGAATTGAATCAAAATATATTTCAATAATGAAAAAATGTTGTTAAAATATTTAGAATGCTTCTTAATTCATGCCAACTCCGTAAACATATTCATCCAGTTCAATTTTGAATAAAGAGCCTTCGACCAAATCTTTAATCGATTTTAATTCAGTCATATTTACAGCCAAATCTATCGAATTGCATGGTGTTTTCAATAAAAACTTATGGCAAGAATATTTCATTTCACAAGCTTCACAACAAGAGTTTTCAATCATACTATCTTCAATCAAATCGCAAAATTGATTCAATTCCTGAACTGTAAAATAAAAGCCAGTTTCTTTAAAAACTAATTGCACTTTGTCTGAAATTGTAGTGTTATGATCTTTCCAGTAAAAAGCTATGCCAAAGTTATTATGATATATTTGTTCAATTTCTCTCATCGTAAATCCTTTAATTTCAACAAATATAAATATTATTTATATTAATTCTAAATAAAAGAATCATAAAAAAGAGTAAAACTTTTACTGACACATCATGTTGAGGTAAAAAGTCAAGCTTTGTCCGCTTTTAAACCAATTGGCCATATTTTTTTCTCTGTAAAAACTATTTTCGGTTACGGATGCGGCTGTAGAAATAGAGAAGAATTTGCTTTTTTCATTGGTTTTTATGCTTTCAATCCATTGAATTGTCACAGCAATATCTCCCATTTCTTTATCCAGATAAATGTCGTAAGGTTTTAAATCGACCGTAAACAATCCAAGTTTGTTGTCTTTTACTTCAAAAATTATGTCTTTTTCAATTAAGATTTTGGAAGGAAGACCGTTTTCAACTTTATAAAAGTTCAATCTAAATTTAACCGATTTAAATTCGTTTGAAGTAATGTTGAAATTAAAATTTTCTGCTTTGCAGTCTTTTTTGATTTGAAATTCCATTCCTCTTTCACGGCTTAAATAATCATCAACGGTTTTGTCTAAAGCAGTAAAAAAATTGAAATGCATAAGACCAAGTCCTTTTGAGCTTCTGCCAAATTGTTTTGGTTTAGGTTTTTTGAAAGAGACCACAACTTCCTTCAAAGAATTTTCAGAAGGAATCATTTCAATAACATTATGGTCAGATTTCAGTTGATTGACCAGTAATTTTTTGGTTTCAAAACCAATATGAGAAAAGACAATTGTATCGTTAGGATTTACTTTTTCATTTAATTTTAATTTGAAAATCCCTTTAGAATTTGAAACAGTTCCGACATTTTTATTAGCGATTCCGATATTTACATAATCGAGATCTTCGTTGTTTTGCGTATTTTTCAGTTTACCTGAAATAGCAGATTCTTGAGCGAAAATAGTAGATGTAAAAATAACAGAAAATAAAAATGCGGTATATTTCATTTGCTTGATTTTTAGAATAAAGAAATGAAATAAGATTAAAATTGAATACTCTTTTATTCAATTTTTAACATTTGAAAATAAACTCTTTTACAGCTATTTATAAAGAGTTACAATCGAAGAAAGTTTTAATTCATGCCCGCGCCATGAATATATTCATTGAGATTAAGTCGAAATAAAGAACCTTCAACCAAGTCTTTTATGGAAGTTAATTCAATTGGTGATATTTCTAAATCTATCGCAACATAGGGTGTTTTCAATAAAAAATTATCGAAGGCACGTTTTACACCACGTGTATCATAATCGTTATGGTCTGTTACGCAGTCTTCAATTAAATCGTGAAATTCATTTAATTCTTGAACTGAAAAATAAAATCCCATTTGTTTAAAAAGCAGCTGAATTTTATCTGATATAACTTCGTTGCCTTCTTTCCAATAAAATGAAATTCCAAAATCGTTTCGGTATATCTGCTCGATGTCTTTCATGACAAATTTTTTAGGCCACAAAGATACACTCTGTTTGTATTAATACTTGATTAATAAAAGCATAAAAAAAAGCTAAAAAATCTTATTAGTATTTGATTTTGAGTTGTTTATAATTCGGTTTTTAGATGGATTATTTCAGCCAATATTTTAGTTTGGAAAGAAATGCTGCCTGTTGGTCAACAAATAAATAATGTGAGCAATTGTCCAGAAAAGCGAAGTGTTTTTCTCCAGTTATAGCTTTCATAGAATTAATTTGAGCAGATGAAAAAATGCCGTCATCTTTTCCGTAAATTCCATAAATAGGAACTCCAGCAGATTTGATTTTCTTTAAATAAGGCCTGCTGTCGATGTTGTTTTGTTTTTCGTTTTGATAAAAAACTAACGGCGCATTTTTATTTCGAATATTAGTTTTATAAAAATCTCCAGCTTCGTAATCGGCGTAAAGTTTTTTAGATTCTGGGGTAGGATTTGGCATTTTAAAAAAGCCATTTTCTCCTGCAAGTTCGTAACAGCCTTTTCTATATTCGGCAGAGTTTTTATCTAAATTTTCTACAATGCTGATTTTTTTCAATTGTTCAGAATTGCTATTGTATTTTTTCTTCAGCGCATTTAAAATGTGATCATAAGTTTCTTGCTGTGAAAATAAAGCGCCAGCCAAAACCAAAGCGCTCACATTTTGTGGATATTTATCGGTATAAAGTGTTGCGACTAAACCGCCAAAACTATGGCCAAGCAAAATAGCTTTTTTTAAATGGTATGTTGCATAAATCGAATTTAAATCCTGAAAAGCTTCTTCGTAAGTAAATTTTGCATTTGGATCTGAAGATCTTCCTTCGCCTCTTCGGTCATAAGCAATAACATAAAAACCTAAATCAGCCAGTTTTTGAGCTGTTGTTCCTTCAAACAAAGTTGCATTGCCGCTTGGCCCGCCGTGAATGAAAATTATGGTTTTATTCTTTTCGTTTCCGTAGGTTTTGATATAAAGATTTTGTCCATTTGCAAAAAAGGAAAATATAAAAAACAAAGAAAGAAAAAAGGATTTCATCTATTCTAATTTATGATGATCATCCATATCTTTTTTCAAATCTAAATTTCTAAAAGTTGGAGATTTCAATGCAGTGAAAACTACAGTTAAAAGCGTAATACTTCCTCCAAAAACTACAGAAGTAACTGCTCCCATCAATTTGGCAGTTGCACCACTTTCAAAAGCGCCTAATTCATTTGAAGATCCAACAAAAATCGAGTTTACGGCACCAACGCGTCCGCGCATATGATCTGGAGTTTTTAGCTGTAAAATAGTCTGACGTATCACTACTGAAATTCCATCAGCTAATCCGCTTAAAAATAAGGCAAAAACAGAAAGCCAGAAATAAGTCGATAATCCGAAGAGAATGATGGATAAACCAAAAACAAAAATGGCAATTAAAAGTTTCTTTCCTGCATTTTCATACAAAGGAACATAAGCCGAAACTAGCATTGTGATAAAAGCACCAACAGCAGGTGCGGCTCTTAAAATTCCGAAACCTTCAGAACCAACTTTCAAGATGTCTTGGGCAAAAACGGGCAATAATGCTACGGCACCTCCAAAAAGTACTGCAATCATATCGAGTGATAATGCGCCAAGAACAATTTTGTTTTTAAAAACAAATGTCAAGCCTTCCATAAGACTGTCTTTTATAGATTCTCCCATTTTTGGATTTACGATCGGTTTTTGGCTGATTTGTGATAGGGCAACTAACGAAAGAATTGAAAATCCAAAAACCAAACACATTGACCAGTGAACCCCAATCCAGTTAATTGAGAAACCTGCCAATGCTGGGCCCATAACGGCTCCAATTTGCCAAACCGAACTGCTCCAAGTTGCAGCATTTGGATATACTTTTTTAGGAATAATCAATGATAAAAGCGAGAAGATAGTTGGTCCCATAAAAGAACGAACGATTCCTCCAAAAAATACTAAAGCGTAAATGGAATACAAAATAAGATACGTAGACCAGCCTCCAATTACTTTTGGCCAAGTCAACAAGAAAAGCCCAAAACTAATTACAGAAAATCCTAAAATACATTTTACCAATAAGCTTTTCTTTTCTCTTTGATCTACAATATGTCCTGCAAACAAAGACATTGAAACAGCAGGAATAATTTCCATTAAACCAATAATTCCTAAAGAAAGCGGGTTTTTGGTTAAACTGTAAACTTCCCATTCAATTACAATAAATTGCATTGACCAGGCAAAAACCATTGCAAAACGCAATAATAAAAATACGTTGAATTCTCTATATCGAAGTGCCTGATAAGGATCTGGCTTATTTGATTTAATTTCTTCCATTTGTTCTAATGTCTTTCAGCATAAGCTGTGTTGAAATAGTTCCGTTCCATTCGTTTTCTGCAATGCAGTACGCCAATTGAAACGGATTTTGATTTTGTACAATGTTTAATTTTTTTCCGAGTCCAAAGCCAATTGCGGCGATTCCGTCAGTCCCGAGGCTTCGGGATTGTTTGGCAAAAAGCCTTAAATGCTCTTCTTCTGCGCCTAAAGTTTTGGCATAACCGGTGTCTATTGCATCAGAAGTCATAAAAACGGGTGTCATATTTTGCGGACCAAAAGGTTCAAATTGTTTTAAAATCCGAATGAGTTTTGGCGTTATATCAGAGAAATTGATTTCAGCATCGATTTCGATTTCTGGAGTTCGCATTTCAGGTAAAATGGTTTCCGCAACTTGTTTTTCAAAAGCCTCTTTAAAGTTTTGATAGTTTTCTGCTTTTAAAGTCATTCCAGCAGCGTACATGTGGCCTCCAAATTGTTCCAAATGTTCAGCGCAGGCGTCTAATGCATTATAAACATCAAAACCTTTTACAGATCGGGCAGAAGCAGCATATTTGTCACCACTTTTAGTAAAAACCAAAGTTGGACGATAATAGGTTTCAATTAATCTTGAAGCTACAATTCCGATTACGCCTTTGTGCCAATCTTCCTGAAAAACTACAGTCGAAAAACGTTCTTCTTCATTATTTTCGATAATCTGCTTAAACGCTTCTTTCGTAATTTTTTTATCTAAATCTTTTCGGTCGGCGTTGTATTGTTCAATTTCTGAAGCAAATTGCTGTGCTTGTTCAAAGTTGAATTCCGTTAATAATTCAACTGCATGATTTCCATGTTTGATTCTTCCCGCCGCATTAATTCTTGGTGAAATTATAAAAACAACATCGGTAATATCAAGAACTTTCTTTTTTACTTGATGCGTTAAAGCTTTAATTCCTGGTCTTGGTTCGCTGTTAATGACTTTCAACCCGAAATGAGCTAAAACACGATTTTCTCCTGTAATCGGAACAATATCGGCAGCAATTGCAGTAGCAACCAAATCAAGGTATGGAACTAAATCTTCAATAGTTTCATTTCGATTTTGGCCCAAAGCCTGAATCAATTTAAAACCAACTCCGCAACCGCACAATTCATCGTAAGGGTAGGAGCAGTCTTCTCTTTTTGGATCTAAAACGGCAATGGCATCTGGAAGAATTTCTCCTGGACGGTGGTGATCACAAATAATGAAATCGATGTTTTTTGCTTTCGCGTAAGCGATATGATCAATCGATTTGATTCCGCAGTCTAAAGCGATAATTAAAGAAATTCCGTTGTCGTCAGCGTAATCAATTCCTTTGTAGGAAATTCCATAACCTTCGTCATAACGATCCGGAATGTAAGTCGCAATATGAGGATAATGAGATTTTAAATACGAAGAAACCAAAGAAACTGCTGTTGTTCCGTCGACATCGTAATCGCCAAAAACTAAGATATTTTCTCCATTTTCGATCGCTTGTTCGATTCTCGCAACGGCTTTATCCATATCTTTCATCAAATACGGATCATGAAGATGTTCTAATGACGGACGAAAGAAATTCTTCGCTTCATCAAAAGTTTCAATTCCTCGCTGAATCAAAAGTGTTGCTACAAAATCTTCTACATTTAGAGCTTGTGCCAAAAGTTTGACTTTTTCTTCAGAAGGTTTTGGTTTTAAGGTCCAACGCATGGGTTGATTTTAAATTTTAGATTTTAGACTTCAGATTTTTGAAATCGTTTAATCTGATTGGTAATTTTTTTTAAACACATAGAAACATAGCTTATTGGAAACTTAAAAAAGGCGTTTCACTTGCATAAATTCACATAGCTCTATGTGTTAGAAACTAGTTTCTTTCTAATTTCTTTTATTCGCAAACAAAAATCTATGTTTCTATGTGTTTAATTTTCTCACGCAGATTTTGCAGAAATATTTTTTTGTATATAAAAAGGGCTTCGACTTCGCTCAGCCTGACAAACGTTATTTTGCTTCTAAAGCATTTCCTTCGAACTTAATTCCGTCCCAGCCTAAGTTGATGAAGTTTCTAATATTTTGGTGATTTGTTCCGTTTGGATCGCCTAAAACTTCTTCAAAATAAAATGCTCCAAAACAAGCTAATGTTTCTTCTTTGCTTAAATTCTGCAATTTCGCGAAAGAAAATAATTTGCAAGAACCAGAATTTTCACCAGCTGCATTATGTTGTGTTCCGTTTTGAAAAGCTGTTGGAGTAAAGTTGTAGTTTTCTTCAATTACTGCAATAGTTTCTGGAAATGTGATTTGTGTCGGAGTTTGTTTTACTTTTTCTAAAAAGGCTTGTATGCTCATGATTTATTCTTTATTTATATTTTTTGGTTCATATTGTCAGTTCGAGCGGAGTCGAGAACTAAATCTGCATCTCGACTCCGCTCGATGTGACAAATGGAATTGAACTAACATTATTTTTTATTCTTCGTCATCCTTAGAAAATTTACTTTTCTTAGGTTCTTTTGTTATTGTTTTTCCAGCAACGACAACGACAATTTCGCCGCGTGGTGCTGTTTTTTCAAAATGCGCTAAAACTTCTTTTGCAGTTCCGCGTACATTTTCTTCGTGTAATTTTGATAATTCGCGTGAAACGCAAACTTGTCGGTCTTCTCCAAAATATTGCACAAATTCTGCTAAAGTTTTAACGAGTTTATGCGGAGAAACGTATAAGATCATCGTTCGAGTTTCTTCGGCTAAAGCCAAAAAACGAGTCTGACGTCCTTTTTTATCAGGTAGGAAACCTTCAAAAACGAATTTATCATTTGGAAGTCCACTGTTTACCAATGCAGGAACAAAAGCCGTTGCTCCAGGAAGACATTCTACTTCAATTTTATTTTCTACGCAAGCACGCGTCAATAAAAATCCAGGATCTGAAATCGCGGGAGTTCCAGCGTCTGAAATCAAAGCGATAGTTTCGCCCGCTTTCAAACGTGCAATTAAGTTTTCGGTAGTTTTGTGTTCGTTGTGCATATGATGGCTGTGCATGTGCGTGCCAATTTCAAAATGCTTTAGGAGTTTTCCGCTTGTTCGGGTGTCTTCCGCCAAAATCAAATCGACTTCTTTTAAAACCCTAATGGCTCTAAAAGTCATGTCTTCAAGATTGCCAATTGGCGTTGGAACGATATATAATTTTGACATATTCTATTTTAATATTTAACACGGATTGTACAAATTGTCACAGATTCTAATCTTTCGAAAAATTGCACTAACTATAAATTCGTGTTAATCTGTGAAATTTGTGTTTTGTTTTTAAGCGAATTTTTTCTCGATAATTCCCATAAAACGCTCGGTATAATCTTCTTTTCCATCCCAGTTATTATAATCTGGTTTGACCATGTTTTCGATAAAATCTTTAGCTTCGCTATAAGAATCAAAAGTCATTAATTGGTTTAAAACACGGCTGTAATCTTCGGTGCTGTTTCCAAAAAGATTTTTAGTAAAAGCGATTCGATCATTCAAATCAATATGAAATCCTCTTGACAGTTTTTCATTTAAACTTACTGCTTTTGGTTGTGCAGGAGTTTCAAGAATTGCTGTTTCGATTTTTTTCTCTTCCTTTTTTTCTTCTTTAAAATCATTAATTGAAGGAGTTTTTGCAGGCGGAACAGCTTCAAAACTATCTACTTTTACAAATTGCGCATCGGCATAATTCACGCCAAAATCTTCAAACTGTATTGTCGGAATTGAAGAAGTTGGAGCTTTTGGTTCTTCTTTAACTTCATCTTTGATTTCTTCTACTTCTAATTCGAAAGCAGGTTTGAAATCAGAAATTGGTTTTAAATCGTTTACAGTTGTAAATGAAAGTTCATCATTTTTAGATTCTTCTACCTTTTCAATTTCTTTTTCAGCTTCAGGTTCTATAATTTTAGCAACAATTGGTTCAATTGTTTCTTCAATAACTGGTTCTTCAATTTCTGCAACAGATTCAACAGTTTCTTTAACTTCTTCAGCAATTGGTTCAGCAGTTTCAATAATTTCTACTGGTTGTTCTTCTGAAATTTCAGGTTCGTAAGATTCTTCAAGTGCAATTACTTTTTCTGCAGTTGGAGCTTCATTTTCGATTAAAGCTGGAATTGCACTTTCTTCTTTGTCGAAAATAGTTTCCAATTCAGCATTGATTTCAGTTTGTCCGATTGTTGGTTTTAAGGTGTCGAAATTTTCGTCAACAAATTTTAATACGGCTAATTTCTCATATAATTTCTGAGTTTCAAGGTACAATTGATTGATATCGGATTTGTTTTTAAGTTTCAAAATTCGATGTGCAATGCTGATTAAATCAGCTTCCAATTTTTTTTTCATAACTGTTGAAAATTATAGTGAATAAGGTATTTTAGTGTATTTGATGTCTGAATGTCTCTATTCTCAAGGAAATTCAAAAGATAATTTTTTATTTCTGTTAATACGCTTTCGCGAATCTAAGGTTTGGTAAAAATTTTCTACTTTTGAAAAAATGTAAAACAGTACATTTTTACATTAATTTATTGCCAGTACAAAGTAATAAAAACTATTCATTTTTAAAGGTAGAAAAATACAAAATGTTTCTCGAAAATACAGTAAATCACAAAGAACAATTTGGTTGGATTGAAGTTATTTGTGGATCAATGTTTTCGGGTAAAACCGAAGAGCTGATCCGAAGATTAAAGCGTGCTCAATTTGCCAAACAAAAAGTCGAAATTTTTAAACCCGCTATTGATACCCGTTATCATGACGAAATGGTAGTGTCTCACGATGCAAACGAAATTCGTTCTACACCAGTTCCTGCAGCGGCTAATATCTTGATTTTGGCACAAGGCTGTGATGTGATTGGTATTGACGAAGCGCAGTTTTTTGATGATGAAATTATTACCGTTTGCAATGATTTAGCAAATCAAGGAATTCGTGTAATTGTGGCTGGATTGGATATGGATTTTAAAGGAAATCCGTTTGGACCAATGCCTGGACTTATGGCAACTGCTGAATATGTAACAAAAGTTCATGCTGTTTGTACGCGAACTGGAAATTTAGCCAATTATAGTTTTAGAAAAACCGCTAATGATAAATTGGTTATGCTTGGCGAAACCGAAGAATACGAGCCGTTAAGCCGTGCGGCATATTTTAATGCAATGAAAAAGAATCAGGAAAAATAGATTTTTAAATTCCATTTATAGGCCTTAATAAACAATACAAAGTATGAGAAAACAAAATATTTTATTATTAGTTATAATTGGAATTGCAGTGGCTTTGGCTGTTTTTTTTCAGTTTTATCTTTCTGAAAATGCTACCGAAGTAAAAACAGAAATCACAGAATTAGTTGAAAAATATAATAAAAACTGTCCGTTAAATATTCAGGAAGGCATCCGATTAGATAGTGTGACTTTGGGTGAAGAAAGAGAAGTTCAATATAATTTGACATTGTTGAATGTTGCAAAAGAAACTGCTGAAGTAAATGTAATTCAAGAAGAAATTGAAAAAAGTTTAATCAGCACTGCAAAAGCAAATCCTGGACTTCAGGTTTTTAGAGATAATGATTATACGTTGATTTATCATTACAGCGACAAAAAGAAAGTGTTTTTATTTGATGTGAAGATTTTGCCCGACCAGTATAAATAAAGACAGACTCTATTGATATTAGAATTAAACCCGACAGGTTTTTAAAACCTGTCGGGTTTGTTTTTTTATTGTCTCGTCCTGAAATATTATTCATTCCGTAGGAATGTCTGGTAGGTAGAATTTTTTAATTTGATTCACCAGATACACGTTCCGTAGGAACGTTTGATTGCGTTTCAAAAATATTTATTGGTTATAACAAGTGTCCCTACAGGACACAACCGAATTAACGTTACTATTTTTTTTTTCTACCGACGAGATATTCCTACGGAATAACAAATTGTATTATTTGAGATGAGCTAATTGATGAAAACAAAACCCGACAGGTTTTTAAAATCTATCGGGTTTGCTATTTAAATGAACTTTATATTTTGAGAAAGTTTTAAATCTTCTTTCTCATTCTCGCCACCGGAATATCAAGTTGTTCGCGGTATTTAGCAATTGTTCTTCTAGCAATTGGATAGCCTTTTTCTTTTAAGATTTCAGCCAATTGATCGTCTGGAAGCGGTTTTCTTTTATCTTCTTCCTCAATTGTGTTTTGAAGAATTTTTTTGATTTCAAGAGTCGAAACATCTTCTCCCTGATCATTTTTCATGGCTTCAGAGAAGAATTCTTTAATCAGTTTCGTTCCGTATGGCGTTTCAACATATTTACTGTTGGCAACACGTGAAATTGTTGAAATATCTAGACCAACCATATCAGCAATGTCTTTTAAGATCATTGGTTTTAGTTTGGTTTCGTCGCCGTCTAAGAAATATTCTTCTTGATAATGCATAATTGCATTCATCGTTACAAAAAGTGTTTCCTGACGCTGTCTAATCGCATCGATAAACCATTTTGCAGAATCCAGTTTTTGTTTGATAAACTGAACCGCATCTTTCTGAGCAGTTGATTTATCACGAGATTCTTTATACGTTTGCATCATTTCTTGATAATCTTTAGAAACGTGCAGAGAAGGAGCATTACGTCCGTTTAAAGTCAATTCCAATTCGCCGTCAACAATTCTGATCGCAAAGTCTGGAACCACATTTTCTGTAACTTTATTATTTCCAGTAAAAGAACCGCCTGGTTTTGGGTTCAGTCTTTCAATTTCGTGAATCGCTTTTTTAAGCTGTTCGTTTGAAATGCTGTATTTCTGTAATAATTTATCGTAATGTTTCTTCGTAAAAGCATCAAACTGATTTTCGATAATGTCAATCGCTAAATCAACATATTCAGTTGGTGTTTTGTGTTTTAATTGAAGCAACAAACATTCCTGCAAATCACGCGCTCCAACTCCCGAAGGTTCCAATTCGTGAATCACGGTCATCATTTTTTCGACCATTGCTTCATCAGTATAAATTCCCTGAGTAAAAGCCATGTCGTCAACAATATCTGGAATGCTTCTGCGGATGTAACCCATATCATCAATACTTCCTACTAAGAACTCAGCGATTTCGCGCTCTTCATCATTCAAAATAAAAGTATTCAGCTGATTGATTAAATCCTGATGAAAACTTATCGGAGCCGCAAAAGGCGTTTCACGTTCTTCGTCGTCACTATAATTGTTTACCTGAGTTTTGTAATCAGGCGTATCGTCGTCGCTTAAGTATTCGTCAATATTAATGTCGTCTGCTTCGATTCTGTCTGATTCTGCATCATCATAATCGTCGTAGTCTTCATTAGCGTATTCATCAGCTTCGTAATCGTCTTCTTTTCCAGCTTCAAGTGCTGGATTTTCGTTCATTTCTTCCAATAAACGTTGTTCAAAAGCTTGCGTAGGCAATTGAATTAACTTCATCAGCTGAATTTGCTGTGGAGATAATTTTTGGGATAATTTTAAATTTAAAAATTGCTTTAGCATGATAAGGCACTACTTTTTTTAGCCACTAAGACGCGAAGGCGCAAAGTTTTTATTTTTATTTGCCTATAAGGCTTTTATTTGATTTTTTTTAAAATGCTCTTTTTGTATTTATAAATCGTCTAATACCACTTTTGATTAGTGGTACGTTGAAATTAATTAAAAAGCCTAAATCTTTATTAAGTAATTTTAATTGACTTATGATTTGTGCTTCCCAAACGGGATTTATTTGTTCAACTGCTTTTATTTCTACTATTATAGAATCTTCAATTAGTAAATCTAATCTTAATCCTTCGCTAAATTCAATTCCGTCATAAAAGATGGGAATATCAACTTGGCGTTTTACATCAAGACCAGTTTTAGCAATTTCGTGAGCTAAACAAACTTCATAAACTCTTTCTAATAATCCAGGTCCAAGTTGTTTGTGAACCTTAAATGCTGAGTTTACAATTATTTTTCCAATTTCTTCCGTTCTTTCAGAGAGCATATTTTTTTAAGGGTTTTGCCACGAAGGCGCGAAGGCACAAAGTTTTTTTAAGTTTTTAAATCTTCACTAAAAAATTAAAATAATACTTGTGAATTTGTGTCTTCGTGGTATTATTTTAATTTTTTTTGAGTCTTTAATTCAGTTAATTTAAAAATAAACTTAACGTCTTTGTGCCTTTGTGGCAAAAATTTTATTTCTTAGAACTCTGCACTTCCAGGAGTTCTTGGGAAAGGAATTACGTCTCTAATGTTTGTCATTCCAGTTACAAACAATACTAAACGTTCAAATCCTAAACCGAAACCTGCGTGAGTTGCCGATCCAAATCTTCTGGTGTCTAAGTACCAGTATAATTCTTCTTTATCAATTCCTAGTTTTTCCATTTTCTCAACAAGAACGTCATAACGCTCTTCTCTCTCAGAACCACCAACGATTTCTCCAATTCCAGGGAAAAGGATATCCATTGCACGAACAGTTTCTCTTCCAGGTTCTGTGTTGTCGTTTAAACGCATGTAAAACGCTTTAATGTTTGCTGGGTAATCGTATAAAATTACCGGACATTTAAAGTGTTTTTCAACTAAGAAACGTTCGTGTTCTGATTGTAAATCAGCTCCCCATTCGTTGATTAAGTATTGGAATTTCTTCTTTTTATTTGGAGTTGAATCTCTTAAAATGTCAATTGCTTCTGTATAAGAAACACGTTTGAAGTTGTTTTCTAACACGAAGTTCAATTTCTCTAACAAAGCCATTTCGCTTCTTTCAGCTTGTGGTTTTGATTTTTCTTCTTCCAAAAGTCTTCCTTCCAAGAATTTCAAATCATCCTGACAGTTGTCTAAAGCATATTTAATTACATACTGAATAAAATCTTCAGCCAAATCCATGTTGTCATCCAAGTCGTTGAAAGCAACTTCCGGCTCGATCATCCAGAATTCTGCTAAGTGACGAGAAGTGTTTGAATTCTCTGCTCTAAACGTTGGTCCAAAAGTATAAATCTGACCCAAAGCCATTGCGAAAGTTTCCCCTTCTAATTGTCCAGAAACGGTCAAGTTCGTATGTTTTCCGAAGAAATCTTTTTTGAAATCAATGTTTCCTTCTTCATTTTTTGGAAGATTATCCAATGGTAAAGAAGTAACTTGGAACATTTCTCCAGCACCTTCAGCATCAGCTCCAGTGATAATTGGCGTGTTTACATACACGAAACCTTTTTGCTGGAAATAGCTGTGAACCGCATAAGACAATACCGAACGCACACGCATAATTGCACCAAAAGCATTTGTACGTACACGCAAGTGAGCGTTTTCACGTAAAAATTCTAAAGAGTGTTTTTTAGGCTGCATTGGGAATTTCTCCGCGTCTGAATCTCCAAGAATTTCAAGTTTTGTAACCTGAATTTCATATTTCTGACCCGCACCTTTACTTTCAACCAAAGTTCCAATTACAGAAACCGCAGCTCCAGTCGTGATTCTTTTTAAAGTCTCTTCTGGTGTATTTTCAAAATCAACAACACATTGAATATTATTAATTGTAGAACCGTCATTAAGCGCGATGAACTGATTATTTCTAAAAGTTCTCACCCATCCTTTTGCATTCACTTCCTGTAGCGTCGTCGTACTGTTTAATAAGTCTTTAACCTTTGTGTGTCTCATTTTAATTTTAGATTTATAGATTGCTGATTTTATATCAAAATAAAACCAGTGTTTTTTATATCGAATTGCAAATATAAACGATAATAATTAATTTTTGAAGCTGTTTCCTGCTCTCCGCTGTATCTTTCTATTTTTAAAGAAAAAATAGAAAGGATGCCGCTTCGATCAGGGCTAGGGCATTCGTTTTCAAGATAACCAAATTGTTTTTCTTTTTTGTCATTCCGAGGAACGAGGAATCACACTAGTAATTCCGCAAAGAAAGTCTACAAAGTTGTCGAGCTTCGAGTGTGATTTCTCCTTCGTCGAAATGACAATATTGTGAAATAGTTATTTTAAGAAATCATATAATCTTAAAATAAATAATATGCTTCCCGCAATAATTAAAAATAGCCAATATTTTTTTAGAGATTTTAAATCTTCTCTGTTTGAGGATTTTAAAATTATTCCAAAGACAATTGGTATTACTGCTGTAAATAAACCTAGCATATTTAATGTTTTATTTTTCCAAATTCTCCAATTCCTCTTTCTTAGTTTTCTTCTTTTCAAAAGTCAAAACCAACGAAGGTAATACAACCAAATTCGCAAACATCGCAAAAGCCAAAGTACAAGAAATTAATCCACCAAGCGCAATGGTTCCGCTGAAGCTTGATAAAGTAAAAGTCGCAAAACCTAAAATCAAAACTACAGAAGTATAGAAAGTACTAATTCCAGTTTCTCTTAATGCACTGAAAACCGATTTTTTCACTTTTCCGCCACTTTGAAGCAAATCGTGTCTGTATTTTGCCATAAACTGAATCGCATTGTCAACCGAAATTCCGAAGGCGATACTGAATACCAAAATCGTAGAAGGTTTCAACGGAATTCCGAAATAACCCATTAATCCAGACGTAATACAAAGCGGTAAAATATTTGTAATTACTGATGCCATTACCATTTTGAAAGAACGGAATAAGTACAAAATTAAAACTGCAATTGTCAAAATTGCGAAAATCAAAGATTCGATTAAGTTGTCAACTAAGTATGATGTTCCTTTCTGAAAAACCAATGCTTTTCCGGTAACGGTAACTTCAAAACGGTCTTTTGGGAAAATTTCATCAATTTTTGAATGTAATTTTTTCTCCACTTTTGCCATTTCATCTGTTCCAATATCTTTCATGAAAGTCGTGATTCTGGCATATTGTCCAGTTGAATCAACATAAGCTTTCATTAGATTTTCTTTGCTGTTTTTCGTAGCATTTTTGGCATAACTTAAAATAAAAGTCTGCTCTTGTGAAGTTGGCAATTGATAATATTCTGGATTTCCGTTGTAGAAAGCTTGTTTCGAATATTTAACCAAATTCACAACCGAAACTGGTTTTGCCAATTCTGGAATTTCAGCAATAGTATTTTGCAATTCATTCATTTTACGAATTGTAGAAGCCTTCATAACACCTTTTTTCTTTTTGGTGTCAATCATAATTTCCAACGGCATAACTCCGTTAAATTCTTTTTCGTAAAATAAAATATCTTTAAAGAAAGAAGCACTTTTCGGCATTTCGCCAATCAAACTTCCTGAAACTTTCATTTGTGAAACTCCAATTACGCTGAAAACCAAAAGCAAACCATAAACAATATAAACAACTTTACGTTTTGATTTTACCAAGTCTTCTACAACATTCAATAAAGTCGAAATGTATGTTTTTGTTAAATGGTATAAGTGTTTTTCTTTTGGCAAAGGCATGAAACTGTAAATAATTGGCACGATGAAAAGCGTCAATAAGTAAACAGAAATCACGTTGATTGAAGTTACCATTCCGAATTCGAAAAGAAGATCGTTTCCTGTAATCATGAATGTTGCAAAACCAATCGCGGTAGTTAAATTTGTCATTAAAGTCGAAACTCCAATTTTAGAAATAACACGCTGTAAAGCTTTTGCCTGATTATTATGCAATTTGATTTCCTGCTGGTATTTATTGATTAAGAAAATACAGTTTGTAATTCCGATTACAATAATCAGCGGTGGAATAATAGCTGTTAAAATCGTGATTTTATAACCAAATAATCCCAACGTTCCAAATGACCAGATTACGCCGACTATTAAAATACAAATTGAAATAAATGTCGCTCTAAACGAACGGAAAAAGAAAAAGAAAATCAGAGAAACGGTCAATAAAGCCGCGCCAATGAAAAGTCCGATTTCGCCTTTCATATCGGCAGCATTAATCGTTCTAATGTATGGCATTCCAGAAACTTTAAGATCGATTCCTGTTGTTTTTTCGAATTTATCGATTTTCGGAACTAAATTTTCAAGTATGAAAGCCTTTCTTTGTGGCGTATTTACTAAAGCTTTATTGATATAAATCGCAGAACGGACACTTCCGCTTTCTTTGTTAAACAATAATCCTTCGTAAAATGGCAGGTTGTTGAATAATTCGTGCTGAACGCTTTTTAAATATGCTGGATCTAAAACTTTGCTTTGATCGATAAATGGAGTTAAAACGAATTTTTCGTTAATCGTATCTTTTTCCAGTTTTTTTAAATCATTTAAAGAAACTACTAAATCAACTTCTTTAGACTTTTTTAAACCTGTCATCAACTCATTCCAAGCGGCATAATTCTTAGGCGTAAAAAAGTTTTTATCCTGAAAACCAATAACCACAAGGTTTCCTTCTTCACCAAATTTATCTAAGAATTTTTGGTATTCTTTATTCGCAATATGATCTTTAGGAAGCAGGTTTGCTTCGGTATACGTCATAGAAAGATTCTTCCATTGGTAACCAAGGAAAATAGTTAAGGCAGATAGGATAACCAGAATTGTTATTCTGTTTTTAAGTATAATTCGGGCCAACTTCTCCCAAAATCCAACTTGAATAGTGTTTTTCATAAATTCTTTAAAAATGGTTGCAAATGTAGTGAAAAGTGCTCGAAATCATAAACAATCGTTTGTATTTTACTTAATGTTAACACAAATTTGCCAGCTTTAGGTTTGTGATAATTTTCTTGTTTTTTGTTATAGAACCAGTAGCTTTTCCCATATTTGTAGTGAATTTACAATTGATTAATACAATTCAAAACAAGCTAAATGCAACAAAACAATACAACAACTTTTATTTTTCTGGCAATTCTGTTGCTGTTAATCGTCATCATTTGTTTTATGGTTTACCAATTAATGCAAACCAAAAAAGCGAAAGATGATGCAGAGAAAAGCTTTTATGCTTTAGAATCAAAAGTAAATGACTTACAGCTGGAAAATCTGGAATCAAAACTGAATCCGCATTTGTTTAAGAATATTTTAAACTCGATTCAGTCGCACGCTTACCAAACTTATTTTGCTTTGGATAAACTGGCGAATGTTCTCGATTATATTTTATACGAAAGCAAAAAGAAATTTGTAACTGCTAAAGAAGAAATTGATTTTGCTTTGAATTTAATCGAAATCAATAAAATCAAGATTAGTCCGCTGTTTGAGTTAAAGATCAAAACGAACATTAACAAAGAAGATAAATTGTACGATCAGCCTTTGCTGGCGCCTTTAATTTCTATTGATTTAATTGAAAATGCCTTTAAACACGCTGATCTTCAAAGTGCTGATGCTTTTATTTCGGTTGTTTTTGAATTTAAAGACAATGCTTTTTTTATGACGGTTTCGAATAAAATCTCAGACAAAAAGGTTTTGAAAAAAGAAAGAAGTGGTTTTGGCCACGCCACACTCGAACATCGTCTTCGCATTATTTATAAGAATAATTTCAAACTCGATAAGTTTGTAGAAAACGATGTTTATATTGCTCATCTAAAAATTGATTTACTTGAATACAAAACTGAAATGCTTGCTTCTGGACGATGAACTTCCAGGATTAACGTACCTAAAAATGCTTTGCGAACAAATTCCTGAATTGGAAATTGTAAAAACGTGCAACGATCCTGAGAAATTGCTGTCTGATTTTTCGAACCTTGATTTTGATTTGTTGATTTCGGATATAGAAATGCCTGGAATCGATGGTCTTCATCTTGCCGAAAAACTGCAGGACAAATTGGTGATTTTTTGCACGGCGTATAAAGAATATGCTGCCGAGGCTTTTAATATTGATGCGGTTGATTATATCACAAAACCTGTGAAGTTGGAACGTTTGCAAAAAGCAATTACGAAAGCATCTGAACGTTTTGAAAAATCAAATTCAGCTAAAAAATTTATTCAGCTGAATACAGACAAAGGAAAAACGCTTTTGTATTTTAATAAAATCCAATATATAAAAACGGCTCTGAGTGACAGTCGTGATAAAGCTGTTTTACTTACTGATGGAAGTTATCTGAATTTGAAAAATGTAAAATTTGATACTCTTTTAAACGAATTGCCAGATGCTGATTTTTGCCGAATAAACAAAAAAGAAATAGTAGCTGTAAAAGCAATAAAATTCTTCAATCATAACGAAATTGTTCTGCATCACGTAGAAGAAAACAATAAAAGCGTAACGCTAATTTTAAGCGAAACTTACCGCGCTGACTTCTTAAAGAAAGTTAAGATCTAAAACTTATTACAATTTTTTCCCGACTTGTTACATGCAATAAAAATTAACAACTGAATTTCTTTTTCACTAAATTCACAGTGCGGATATTTGCGCAATAATCTAAAGAACGAGTTTATGAATAACATTAGGAATTCCTTATTCTATGTTACAATCATTGGTGGTTTTACAGCACTGATATACTGGGTAATTTCAAAAGGTGCCTCGTTAGAAGTAGGGCGTAATATTGTAAAGAAAAGTGTTGAGAGTAATCATTGGAAAGATTTTTTACACTCGATGGTAGACAATTTACAGCATCCATTGGCAATTTTACTGGCACAAATAGTTACCATCATTTTAGTTGCTCGTTTGTTTGGATGGTTTTTTAGAAAAATTGGGCAGCCTTCGGTAATTGGCGAAATGATCGCCGGAATCGTACTTGGACCCTCTTTAGTCGGAATGTATTTTCCGGAATTTTCTGCAGCTTTATTTCCAAAAGAATCTTTAGGGAACTTACAATTTTTAAGCCAGATTGGTTTAATCCTTTTCATGTTTGTAATTGGGATGGAATTGGATTTGAAAGTGCTAAAAAACAAAGCTCATGATGCAGTCGTAATTAGTCATGCTAGTATTGTAATTCCGTTTGCTTTAGGTTTATCATTGGCTTATTTTATTTATGAAACGTATGCTCCGCTGGGAGTTGAATTTTCTTCATTCGGTTTGTTTATGGGTATTGCGATGAGTATTACAGCTTTCCCAGTTTTGGCTAGAATTGTTCAGGAACGCGGCATGCAAAAAACAAAACTAGGAACTATTGCGATTACTTGCGCTGCGGCAGATGATATTACGGCTTGGTGTATTTTGGCAGTTGTAATTGCGATTGTTAAAGCAGGTTCGCTTTCTAGTTCGCTTTATGTAATCGGAATGGCGATTTTGTACGTGATTATCATGTTGAAAATCGTTCGTCCGTTCTTAAAAAGAGTAGGAGATTTGAATGCAACGCGCGAGAGTTTAAATAAACCAGTTGTTGCCATTTTCTTTATTACACTTTTAATCTCTTCTTATGCATCAGAATTAATTGGAATTCATGCTTTGTTCGGGGCTTTTTTAGCTGGAGCTATTATGCCTGAAAACAATAAATTCAGAAATATATTTATCGAAAAAGTTGAAGACGTTTCGATAATCGTTTTATTGCCATTATTCTTTGTGTTTACAGGTTTGCGCACACAAATAGGATTGTTAAACGATCCTGAATTATGGAAAATTACAGGTTTGATTATTTTGGTTGCGGTAGTTGGTAAATTCTTCGGAAGTGCTTTGGCAGCCAAATTTATGGGGCAAAACTGGAAAGACAGTTTGTCTATTGGAGCCTTAATGAATACTCGTGGTTTAATGGAATTGGTAGTATTGAATATAGGTTATGACCTTGGAGTTTTATCAACTGAGATTTTTACCATGATGGTAATTATGGCACTCCTTACTACCTTTATGACGGGTCCAGCATTAGACTTTATCGGATTTATTTTTAAAGATAATATTACTGCCGTTCAGCAAGAGATTGGAAGTAAAATCAAATTCAAGATTCTGCTTTCGTTTGCAACTCCAGAAAAAGGAAAAAAGTTGCTTAAAATTGCAAACAGCCTTGTTAAAAAACAAGCAGATAATTCGGTTGTAACGGCGATGCATATTTCTTTAAGTACAGAAATACATTCGTTTGATGTGAAAGAGCATGAACGTAAAATGATTGGGCCAGTGGTTGAAGAATCACAGTTGCTGAATCAAAACATGGTTAGTTTATTTAAAGTTTCTAATGATATTGATTCGGATATTATTGATACCGCAAATCACGGAGAATACGATTTGCTTTTGGTTGGTTTAGGACAATCTATTTTTGATGGAACTTTATTAGGTAAAATACTTGGTTTCACAACTCGAATTGTAAATCCAGATCGTTTGATTGATAAGTTTACGGGAAAAGAAGGTTTGTTTGAAAATAATCCGTTTGATGAGAGAACGCGTCACATTATTACTAAAACAAAAATGCCAGTTGGAATTTTTATTGATAAAGATCTAGAAGAAGTAAACCAGATTTTTATGCCCGTATTTAGTAAAGAAGATGCTTTTTTGATTGATTATGCTAAAAAATTAATCAATAATAATGGTTCTCAAATTACGGTTTTGGATGCAAGTGGTGAAGTTAGAAGTACACGTGAAATTCAGGAAACAATTCGTTCTATCGAACAGATTGCGCCAAATCATATCATGATTATGAATGACAGAACATTGAAAAAAGAGTTTTTAGAAAGTCAGGATTTAATGATTATTAGTCTTGATAGCTGGAAAAAATTAATAGAATCACAAAGTATTTGGCTGAATAATTCACCTTCGGTTTTGATTCTTAAACCATAAGGGTTAGAAATTTCAAAATTTTAAATCCCAAATTCCAAATGACTATTGGAGTTTGGGATTTTTTATATATCCCCTTTTTTGTCATTTCGACGTAAGGAGAAATCACACTCGTAAATCAATAAAGATTAGCAATTTTCTATGTGGAATTTCTAGTGCGATTTCTCCTTACGTCGAAATGACAAACTTTGCTTATAACTAAAATTAAAAGGTCATAATTCGAATAATATTCAAATGAAAATTTTTAAATTTGTAAGATTTTATTTTAAAAATTTATAGTTATGAAAACTTTTGACGATACCCAGCTTTATAAATTATTATATGGGAAAGATTTTTCTAAAATTAAAGATTTCTTAGAAAAATATGGTTTAGACAGTGTAGATAGGGATGGTCGAACATTTTTAATGTCTGCCATAGTACATGGAGACGTTTCTATCATTAAAGAACTTTTATTGATTGGTTGCGATATGAATAAACAAGATGAGCAGGGTTTGACCGCCTTACATCTTGCAGCAATAAATGATAAAATTGATTCAGTTAAAATATTACTTGATTTTAAGGCAAAGATTGATGTTGTTGATAATATTGGAAACACTGCTTTATGGCGAGCAGCAATGGAATTGGAAAGTGATTCAGAAATAATTAAGCTATTATTAGAGAACGGATCAAACATTAACTTAGAAAACCAAAATGGTGTTTCACCTAAAGATCTGTTAGAGTGATCTTTGACAAAGTTGTAAGTTCAAAGATTGCAATTGGAATTTGGAATTTAACTTTTAAAGTCCAAGATCAAGAACATAAGAAATCTTAACAGCAACGTTATCTTCAAACTTCATCAGCTGATTTGGACCATAACGATAGAATCCTCCCAAACCAAAACCTTTAAAGATTCTGTTTAATTCAATTCCCGATTCAAAATAGCCTTTGTCAAGTGTTTTATAATCTGGACCAACATGCTGTTCGGGTTTTTCCATATTTCCCCAAGCCATTCTCGTTACTAAAACCAAAGAAGGTCTAACTTTTTTGAAAAGTGTAATTCGGTCAAAACCATGTTTTATTTGGAACATTAAATATTGGCTTGAGAAAAACTCATTGAAAAACATGGTTTCAAAAGCATTTCTTCCTGAAAAAGTGATACGCTGAATAACGGTTTCTTTAGTTAAATTATTTGGAGAAGTATTGTACAAATGCGTAATTGGAACATCTCCCATTGCATAACCTGCTTGCAAAAGCAAACTCGTTTTCTGACGATTTAAATATTGCTTTTCGTATTCGGCTTTAAAATCTATTTTGCTAAAAGTAAAATCATTATCAAATACATTTGGTAAAGATTGCGTGTATTGAAGAGTAAATCTCGGAAATCTTTTATCGCTTTCATTTCTTCCGGTTGGAGTTTGCATAAAATCGCTGAAAGGTGCCCAAACAATAGAAAGCATTGCCGTAGTCATAATATAACTCGAATACAATTTTCCATTTAGATTAAAAAGATAATCAAATTTTGGCTCGATATAATTTCTTGAAAGTTCTAAAACAGCTTCGGTTTTCGGAATAAATTTGGTTTGAATATTCCCTCGCCATCCCGTGTATTCATAGAAAGTACTAATGTTGATTGGACGTGGGTCGTAAATTTTGAAAACACGTTTATCAACCGAAAAGACAGTACTTGCAATTTCTCGAACATCATCAGCATAATATCCATTAAACCAAGTATTGGTATGTTTGTCTAATAAAACTCCAGCTCCAACGCTGTATTTAAAAACACCATCTTTTGTTCCGTAAGCGGTATAGCCTTCAAGACGAAAGTTTTTTGACAAACGATCGTTTGTAATTCCGCCCACACCAAGACGGAAACCTTCGTAATTATTATAACTTATGATTTTTTTCAAGTCCAAATCGATTGGGCCAATTGGGTAAAATCCATTGATTATTTTTCGGCCAATTCCAAGACGTTTTTCAATTCTGTTGCGAACAGAAAGACTATCTAGTAATAAATAGGTTTTTTGGCTTTTTAAGTCAAGATTTTCCTTTCGGTAAGCTTCCCAGAAACTTTCAGGTTTTTTGGCCGCGTCGTCTTTAATTTCGATGTAAAGCGAAGGGTTTTTAATGGGATTGTTGGTATTAACGCGAATATCGAAGCTATTACTTTCAGAAAGGAGATAAGTAAAATCTGAAGCCACTTTTTTTCTAGGTTCGAAATTATCTTCAACGTCTCCGTCAAATTGAATAGTTCCGCCTAAAATTCTGATATCGTCGTCGTTTTTTCCTTTTACAATTTTAAAAGTCGTATTGCTTTGAAACCATATTTTTTCTTTCGGAATATATTCAAATTCATGAATACCGCTAATGTCCAAAACGCCTTTAATTCGCATTACCGCTTTCGCGACAGCAAAATTTTCCCTGTCGATATATAAAACGCCTTCTAATCCAGATGTTTTATGGTTTGACTTATTTTTAAAATAAATCATATACGTGTCACGACCTCGAATGCTTACAGTATCCAGCAATTTATAATTATAGGTCGAAGGAGCGTTTTTCGAAATAGGGTTTTCATATCTGGTTTCAAATAATTCGTAATTCGAATCATAAATAGAAATCGACTGAAGGTTGAAAGCCAGAACTTCATAAATAGGCTGTTTGAAACCTGCTATTTTAGTTCCTAAAACTGTTTCTTTTAATTTGCTGTTTGCAAATTGATATTGCGAAACTTTCTCGGTTTGAAACAAATGCTGTTTGCTTACAATTTCTTTAAACTTGTAATCGGAAGAATCAATGATGATTTTTTTGTTTAAATCTTTATACGTTGCCGAAGTATCGATACGTCCGTCAATCGAGTCAGGATTTGCAGTTACAATAAGTTTATTATAGGTTTTATACTCAAAACTGCTGAGTTTTTTCTGCGGATCATTTAGCGATTTATTGGCAATAACTTTTTTAATGATTGTTAAAGCTGGATTTTCATTAGAAACTACAACTTCTTGCAAGTCGTCTGTCTTCTGCGAAAGCGAAACCGCATAAAAAGTTTTGTTGCTGATTAAAGCTACTGTTTTGGTTTGAAAACCGATATAAGAAACGGTAAGTGAAGTTGCAGATGAGCTAATTTTGAAAATAAATTTACCATCAACATCTGTAATTGTGTTATTGTTTTCTGAAGTCGTAATTGTAGCAAACGGAAGAGGTTTGTTGTTTGAATCGGTTACGATTCCGTTTATTTGAATTTGCGCTTGAAGTGTAAGCGTAAAAAACAAAGTCAAAAAACAAAATAGCTTCATACAGAATGATATAGTTTCAAAAACGAAAAGAATTTAATTTTCGTATGCAAAAATAGTAATAAAAAAATCCGTCTGGCGCTAAACCAGACGGATTTTTATTTTATATCAAATCTCAACCTTATACTTTCATGATTTCAGCTTCTTTCGCAGCCAATAATTCATCGATTTTTTTGATGAAAGAGTTTGTTAAGTTTTGAACTTCTTCTTCAGCTGATTTACAGATGTCTTCAGAAGTTCCTTCTTTTTCTAATTTTTTGATATCAGTATTAGCATCTTTACGAGAGTTACGAATACCAATTTTAGCATCTTCAGCTTCAGATTTTGCTTGTTTTGCTAAATCGCGACGACGCTCTTCTGTTAATGGCGGAACACTAATGATAATCATATCTCCATTGTTCATTGGGTTGAAACCAATGTTTGCAATTAAGATTGCTTTTTCAATTGCTTGCAGCATATTTTTTTCAAATGGCTGTAATGTAATTGTTCTAGCATCTGGAACACTGATTTTAGATACTTGAGAAAGCGGTGTTGCAGATCCGTAATAATCTACAAACACACCTCCAAGCATAGCTGGAGAAGCTTTTCCTGCACGAATATTAAGAAATTCTTTCTCTAAGTGTGCAATAGTACCATTCATTGATTCCTCAGTACTTTCTAAAATAAAATCTATTTCTTCAGTCATTTTGTTTAGATTTTTAGTCCCGAAGCTTCGGGATAGAAGATTTCATTTTTAGACTATAAAAATAATTTCTTCTAATTTACGAACTAATGTTATTTTGTTTTTTTTGATTGCCTTAAGGTTGCGAAGAATTTAGAAAATCTAAAATTCTAATAATCTAAGCAGTCTATATGTTTACTAC
This sequence comes from Flavobacterium ginsenosidimutans, assembly GCF_003254625.1. Taxonomy (GTDB): domain Bacteria; phylum Bacteroidota; class Bacteroidia; order Flavobacteriales; family Flavobacteriaceae; genus Flavobacterium; species Flavobacterium ginsenosidimutans. The sequence goes on along the minus strand of NZ_QJRJ01000077.1, from coordinate 118,209 downwards.
AGTTCCTATATTTTCTCCGTCGCAGATTTTCAATAAGTTTCCAATTTTGTTCATATCAAAAACTACGATAGGCAATTTGTTTTCTTGGCTTAAGGTAAATGCAGTAGTATCCATTACATTTAATCCTTTTTTGATTACATCGTCAAACGAAATAAAATCAAATTTTACTGCAGAAGCATTTTTTTCTGGGTCAGAATCGTAAACACCATCAACGCGAGTACCTTTAAGAATAACATCAGCGTTGATTTCGATACCTCTTAAAACGGCAGCAGTATCAGTTGTGAAATATGGATTTCCGGTTCCAGCACCAAAAATTACGATTCTTCCTTTTTCAAGGTGGCGGTCAGCTCTTCTCTTGATATAAGGTTCTGCAATAGATTCCATTTTTAGAGCAGTTTGAAGACGAGTTTTCATTCCTTTATCTTCAAGAGCGCCTTGTAATGCCATTCCGTTAATTACAGTTGCAAGCATTCCCATGTAATCGCCTTGAACTCTGTCCATTCCTGAGCTTGCTCCTGCAACGCCTCTAAATATATTTCCTCCTCCAATAACAATTGCAATTTCTACTCCTTTGTTGTGAATTTGCTTAATTTCATCTGCATACTCGGCTAATCTTTTTGGGTCAATACCGTATTGTAAATCACCCATCAGCGCTTCGCCGCTAAGTTTTAGAAGAATTCTTTTATATTTCATGTGTGTGTCGCGTTAATTTGTGCAAATATAGACATATTCTGATTTTTAAAAATAATGTTTGCAAAATTATTTTAGAATCGTTGCATTAATTAGAATGTTTAAATTTGTAGGATTTTTATTTTGAATAATTATTTCTTTAAAAGTATAGAGGAATCAAAAGAATATTTATAATTGTCTAATTTTAATTTAATCAGTAATGAAGATAACAGAGGCCATGAACACTTATGATATTGCATTATTTGCAATTAAATATAAAGGATTTGAAGTATCGTTGGAAATGAATCATTCAAAAGACGAAATACTTTTTTGGATAGCAAAAAATAATGACATATCAGTTTCTGCTTTTAATCCCTTATCTCTTCTAGGTTTAGTTCAGATTGCTGAGAAGTATGGCGAGAATTGGAATTCTCTTGAAACAGGAAATATATATGATGAAATTTTCAATTCGGAGATGTGATAAATGTCATTTCCCTCGTCTTCCTAAATTTCGTATTTTTATTGTATCCTAAAAATGAAATAAATATGAAAAGCATCGTAGCCAAATCATTATTCAATAGTCATCCTTATGTTGAATATAGAAAAATAGTAACCGATTTATTGTCTGAAGGAAAATCAACAGGAAACGAACAATCAGAAAGTTTGACCAATTATTCAAAATTGAATGAAGCAAGAATGAACCGTTTGGAGAAAACGATTACCATTTCTGATAACATTGTGGCTAAACTTCAAAACTTAGACAATCATTATATTTGGCTGGTTCTTTCAGAAGGATGGTGCGGAGATGCGGCGCAGATTCTTCCAATTTTAAATAAAATGGCTTTGGCTTCAAACAAGAAAATCGAACTAAAAATTGCATTTCGCGATGAAAATGATGATTTAATGAGCCACTATCTAACTAACGGCGGAAGAGGAATTCCGAAAGTAATTGTAATTTGTAAAGAAGCTGGAATTGTTCGTGCCGATTGGGGACCAAGACCAAAAGGTGCTACCGAATTAATGGCAAAACATAAAAGAGAAGTTGGTGCTATTGACGAAAAAATAAAAACTGATCTTCAGTTGTGGTATTTGGCAGATAAAGGAATTTCGGTTCAGGAAGAATTGGTCGAAATTATGGAAAACATCAAATATAATCGTCTTTAATCGGATTAATGTGTTGATAAACAGATGATTTGTTGATAAAATTATCTTAAAGTCTTTTTGACTTCAATAGAATTTTGTATCTTAGTGATGCTAACCCACGTCTATTATAACTTTCTGATTTACTCTTTTTATTGGTGTTTATTTAAATGTTTAACAATTAAAAGTGCACTATTATGAAAAAGTTATTCGAAAGGTTTTATGATTTCTTCTCTCAATTTTTATTCGGAGGAAAAAATGTGCCTCACTATTGAATTTAAGTAAGTATGAAATAGGATTACTTATTTAAGAAAGAGCCTGGCACATTACTGAATAAAAAAAGTAATGTGCTTTTTTATTATGCTTCAATTTTATTTTTCGGTTTGAAATTCTATTAGATAAGGTTTTAATCTAACACCATTTTGTTTCCTAAAATTATTTGTGATTAAGATCTGATACTTTTTGTTAGGTTCTAAATCGGCTTTAAAAGTCCACGATTTTTTATCAGATGACCAATTTCTTTCTGGTTTTATTTTAGGACAAGATTCTTCGCCTAATGGTCCAAAATCTAATCCGGTATTATATCCGTTTAAAGGTTCAGAAAAAGTAATGGTAAATTCTGTTACGCCAGATTTTACTTTTTGATCTCCATTTTTAAAAGGAGCTATTGCAGTAACTTTTGGACGTTGTTTTTCGTAATCACTTTCAAGCTGGTTTAAACTTTTGGGAAGTAATTTTGAAGCATCTACAATTTTTTCAACTTCTTTGTCATTAGCAAAATCTAGCTGAATTAATTTTTTTATGGCTTCCGATTTGTTTTTAGAAGCATTGTAATAACGTTCGCAGATTTCATAACCAATATAATATCCTAAATCTCGAACTTTTAAATCATTTCTATTTTCGCCCCAAAGCCAATTGTAATTATTGCTCATAATATACAAGTCTGAAACAAATTGATCGATTACTTTTTTCTCATTGTTTTTTCCGAATTCAATTGCTGGACTGCTCGATTTTTTGCCCGTTACTTTACAAGATACAAATTCTGCAACTCCTTCGTAAAGACACATTAAAAGCAGGTTTTCTGAAAATTCTTTCTGCTGCGTATGAATATATTCGTGCGTACACAGCAAAGCAATATTTTTTCTCGGATTGTATTCTTTATAAAATGCTTTTCTCCATTCTGGAAGTTCGTCAATAAAAGTATTTTCGTCTGCTAAAGACAATTCAGAACCAATTAAAATTCGATCGTTTTGAATTGTGCCGTTTGTTCTAAAAGCGCCAATAGAAAAGTAAATCGTAGAAGGTTTCAATTCAGGATAAGCTTCTTTTAATTTGCTAATATCTGTTTCGATTTCTGAATAAATCGAATTGAGATTTGTAGTGTTCGGCTTTAAGGAATTCCAAAATTTAGGATATTTAGTAATAGCGCCAAGAAATTCTTTAGGTGTATAATGACGGACTTCAATCAAGCTTTTCAAACCTGGAGAAGCTTTTTCTAAATAAAATTCATTTAAAAATCGCAGTTGCGAAATACTGTCATTTGTAGAAATGATTTTGTCGTATGCATTCCAAAAATTTTCAATATCTGTAGAGACAAATTTCTGGTTTGCTGTCTGACAATAAGATGATTTGATGAAAATCAAAAATAATGCTAAAAAGAAATTTCTCATTTTTTCGAATTTTAAAAGCACGCCTCTAAAATACAAAAAAGGAAATATAACTAATGTTATAGATTTTCTTCGAATAAGGTAATATCAATCGCATTTTTCACGTCGTAATCGCCAATTTTAGTTCGGCGTAAAACAGTTAAATGCGAACCTGAATTCATTGCTTTTCCAAAATCATAAGCTAGGGAACGAATGTAAGTTCCTTTAGAGCAAACGACTCTAAAATCTATTTCAGGTAATTCGATTCTAGTGATTTCAAATTCGTGAATCGTAGTTTTTCTGCTTTCAATTTCAATAGATTCTCCTGCACGTGCATGTTCGTACAAACGAACTCCATCTTTTTTAATAGCAGAAAAAATAGGCGGTTTTTGATCGATTTCGCCTAAAAATTGTTTTACCGTTTCATGAATCAAAGCTTCATCAATATGTTCAGTTGGAAAAGTCTGATCGATTTCGGTTTCTAAATCGTATGATGGAGTAGTGGCTCCAATATAAAAAGTTCCCGTATATTCTTTTGCCTGACCTTGAAGTTCTGAAATTCTTTTAGTGAATTTTCCTGTGCAGATTAATAAAAGTCCAGTCGCTAAAGGATCTAAAGTTCCTGCATGACCAATTTTGAACTTTTTTGGAAGTCCAACTTTATTAATTAAAAGGTATTTTAATTTATTGACAGCTTGAAATGAACTCCATTTTAATGGTTTGTCAATCAATAAAACTTGTCCTTCTAAATATTCTTCAGGTGTCATTATATAATCGTAAGCGGATGAATGAAAAAGTGAATCAATAATAAAATGATTCCAGCAATGATTCGGTAATAACCAAAAACTTTAAATCCGTTTTTAGTCAAAAATCCGATGAAAGTTTTAATTGCTAAAAGTGCTACAGCAAAAGCAACAATGTTCCCAATAACCAACATGTTTACTTGATCGTGAGATAATTCAAAACCAGCTTTGTAATAATCGTAGCATTTTTTTGCAGTTGCGCCCAACATAGTTGGAACGGCTAAGAAAAATGAAAATTCCGCCGCAGAAGTTCTAGTCAGTTTTTGAGCCATACCTCCAACAATACTTGCGCCGCTTCGAGAAACTCCAGGAATCATAGCAAGACATTGGAATAAACCAATTTTTAGAGCTTTAGCATAAGTGATTTCAGTTGAAACTTCTGGATCATTTGGTTTGTTGAACCATTCATCAACTTTCAATAAAATAATTCCTCCAATTAAAAGAGAAATAGCAACTGTTACCGGATTTTCTAATAAACCGTCGATAATATCACTTAATAATAATCCTAAAACAACCGCAGGAATAAAAGCAACAAGAAGCTTAAAGTAAAAATCAAAAGTTTGAAAGAAACGTTTGAAGTATAAAATTACAACCGAAAGTATCGCGCCAAGCTGAATTACAATGGTAAAAAGTTTAGTAAAATCATCTTTTGCTATTCCAAAAAAAGAAGAAGCAATAATCATGTGTCCAGTTGAAGAAACAGGTAAAAACTCTGTAATTCCTTCAATAATGGCAAGAACAATAGCTTGTAATGTGTTCATTTAATTTAGATTATTAGATTTTTAGACTTCTTAGACTTTTTAGATTTAAAAAGATTAATTTAATAATCTAAAGATCTAAGAAGTCTAAGCTGTCTAAGAAAGTCTATTTTGATTTTTTGAAAATAGAATAAATCGTGATTCCAAAACCGATTAAAACAGTTGTTGGTGCTAAACGAATACGTCTAAAACTGAAAATGTCTTCGTTGAATACATTAGGATCTGTACTTCCTCCGCCAGACATTAAGACAAATCCAAGTGCTATAACCGCAATTCCGATTAATAGGATTTTATAATTGATGCTGTCAAAAAGGAATTCCTGTTTTTGAACTTGTTGTTCTTCTTTATTATTGTTGTTTTTCATTTTTATGTGTTTGTCAGCCTGAGCGAAGTCGAAGGCATTTTTTTTAAATCTAAAATCTGCAATCTAAAATCTGCAATCTAAAATCTGCAATCAAAAATTAATAAAGATCGTCAGTTCTTAAATTCAAGAAACGTTGTGTTGCAAAATGCGTACTTACCCAAGTAATTAGAACTCCTAATCCGAAAACGGCAACCAAAACTAAACCAGTTAAAACTTTGTCTTCTAGAATTCCTAAACCTGGGAAATTAGTATCTACATATAGTAAAAGTGCGATTAAAGCAATAATAGCCAAACCTGCGCCAAGCATTCCAAGTTTTACGCTTCGCATTACAAATGGTTTACGGATAAACGCTTTTGTTGCGCCAACCATTTGCATGGTTTTGATAATAAAACGATTTGAATGTATCGATAAACGCAGTGAACTGTTGATTAATAAAACAGCAATTACAGTCAAGAAACCGCTGATAATCAAAATCCACATACTTACTTTTCTGATGTTGTCATTTACCAGATTTACCAATTGTTTGTCGTAAACAATATCAGAAATCATAGCATTTTTGCGGAAACGGTTTTCGATTTTCACGATACTGTCTCTTTCAACATAATCTGCTTTTAAGTGAATGTCGTATGAATTCAATAAAGGATTTTCTCCTAAAAACGTTAAGAAATCTTCTCCGATAATATCAGTATGCTCTTTTGCTGCTTTTTCTTTGGATACATAAACAAAAGATTTAGCAAAAGGCGCTCTTTTAAGTTCAGTATTAAATGCTTTAATAATACTATCGTTTGCTTCATTTTTAAAGAAAACCGTCATTGCGATTTTTTCTTTAAAATCGTCTGCCAATTGTTTTGAATTAATAATGAATAATCCTAGTACTCCCAAAAGGAATAAAACCAAGAATACACTTAATACTACCGAAAAATAAGAGGAAATTAACCTGCGCTTTTGAAATTTATCAAAGTTAGAACTCATAGTCTGCTTAAATTATGTGGTAAAAATAATAAAGAATTTCTTTATTTAAAGTTAATAACAAACTTTTATACTTAAAAGTACGATTTAAATCTTGAATAAAGTTTTTATTTAACCGTAAAGCTTCGTGTGAAAAATTAACCGCAAAGAACGCAAAGCCTTTCACAAGGTTCGCAAAATAAAAAATATAGCCACAGATTAAAAAGATTAAAATGATTTTTTAAATCTCCGTAAATCCTTGTAATCTGTGGCAAAAAAATTAAAGCTTTGAGTTTTGTACGTATGGTATTTAAATATAGCCCGTGGTTTCAACCACGGGTACACAATCATGGCACGCAGAATATGCAAATACGGTTCCCGTGGTTGAAACCACGGGCTATATTTGACAAGCAGATATTTAAAATTAATTGAACAAAAACTTTGCGACTCCGCGACTTTGGGAGCAAAAAAAACTTAGTAACTTAGAATCTTAACATCTCAGAACTTTTACTTAACCTTATAAACTTCGATGCTTTTTAGCCAATAAACATGACGCGGTCCAGTTTTAATATCATTTTTGCAGATTGCAATCATTTCGCCATTTTTAACTGGTTTTCCATTTTCTTCAAAAAGAATAAAAGTATTTTCTCCCGTTGGATTATTGAAAAGTTCTGCCCATGAAAAAGTCGCTTTATAATTGTCCGAAGCTCTTGCAACAATATAGAAGTTTCGGTCTTTATGATCTTCCTGTTTGATTTTGGCTTTTTCTAAAATATCTTTCAAAAGAACACCTTTGCAAACTTTAACTTCTCTTTTGACTTCTCCGTTTTTGCCAGTTATTTTTAGATTATCAATTGTAACAACTTTCATTTTTTTTAATGAATCAACAGTCAATTGCAATGGAAATTCAACCTCGCCTTTTACTTGGATTTGATGATTTACTAATTTTAAGCTGTCTTTTGCCGAAAGAGCATCATGTTTATGATTTTTAGTTTCAGAAGTTTTTTCAGTTGATTTTTTTTCTTCTTTTTTGGAAGAATTGCACATTGAGCACGAAAATGCAATCAGCAAAATGAGAATGTAATTTTGAGTTTTCATAAAAGTTGTGTTTTAAATTTTACTGGTTTCCCAAACAAGCGACAAATAATATAATCCGCCAATTGATGGTCCGCCGAGAATAGAAGTGTAAGGTTTATTCAAAATATTGGTTCCGCCTAGTTTAGCCGAAATGCCTTTTTTGAAAGCATAATTTACCTGCGCATCCATTGTCCAATAAGCAGGAACAGTTCCGCTGACTAAGAAAGAAACATAATCAAAGTTGTTTTGATAACGCGCCGTTACGCTTGCGCCAAGATTTTTCCAAATATTTTGAGCAATCAAAGTTCCGTTTACATTAAATTCTGGCGTGTTGAAACCGTCTTCCAAACCATCTTTATCATCTGTCCTATCCAATTTGGTATAAGTTAAATTGGTAAGAGCGCTGAAAGTATTATCAAAACGGTATTTCAAACCTAAACTTCCTCCATAATTGTAAATTTTACTTTTAGAATTGGTCCAAAGTCTGTAACGATTTTGAGTGTTTTTGGAATATAAAGCAGTCGGAATCAAATTTGGATCTGTCGTATTTGGAATGCTGGCTTCGACTTGCGCAATGAAATTTTTATATGAGTTGTAATAAAAATCGGCATCAATAAAAAGATTTCTATTTAAAGCAATTCCTCTAAAACCAACTTCAAATGATTTTACAAATTCGGGTTCTAAATACGTATAAGGATTTTTCTGAATCGTATTTTTGTTTTTTTCGATCGCCTGCGCTTGAGTGAGACCATTTGTATTCACATCGGTATTTACCTGCGCTTGAAATTTATCAATCGAAGCTTTTGTATATGAATTTTCGAAAATCCCATCAGACATAATTCGCAATCCGCCAACACGTTTTACACCGCCTGAGTTTACATTCGAAAATCCTTCAAAAATACTCGGGAAACGATAGCCGTTTTGGTAAGAAGCTCTAAAATTTAGGCTTTCTTTTGGCGAATAGACGGCTGTAAACTGAGGCGTAAATTTCGCGTCAAAATAATCAGCCTTGTCCATTCTGACAGTTGCGCCCAATCTTAATTTATCAGAGAAAAAATCTTTTGTGACTTGTGTAAAAGCACCAGTTTTTTGATACGTCAGATTTTCGTCAGCATGAACTGGATTGATAAAATAATTTCCGTCGGGAACAATAATGTAATTTCTATAATCGACACCGCTCAAAAGTTTCGCATCAATTTTTTCGAAAAAAGAAGCAAAAGCTTTGTCCCAATTTATCAACCCTTCACCATGAACCAAAGTTGATTTTACTCTCAGAGCTGCGCCAATATCCCAATTATTAATATCGATCAATTCGTTTTTCTTTTGTTCGTAAGCTTCGGTTCCCGGCAAAAATCTTCCTGCATCAGATTGTGTTCTGGCAATTCTGTGTGCGTCGGCAACGCTTGCTCCGCCTGCAACAGCATTTTTATAAGCCGTACTATAATCGGCAAACCATTTATCATCCGATTTATAGGCACGATCCATATTTTCTGCCAACGAACGCATGTTGTATGAATCGCCAGTATTTTCGGTTGTTGCATAAGCTTTTACCTGAAAAATGGGTGTGTGATAATCTGCCGCAAATTGATTTAAAGTATAATTGTCTAATCTAAATCGGTTGGAACGCTGGTAAATTGTATTGATAAGAGCAGTTTTATAAGTTACTGCCAATTCGTGATCTTTCTTTGGTCGAAAATACAATCCGAAATCAGCTTTGTAGTTTTTAATGTTATAATCAGAAATATCTGTTTCTCGATAACCCGTTCTGGCAACCACATAATTTTTGCCATTTAAGTTTAAAGTTTTTCTGTTAGCCGATTCATTTCCGTAACCGTTTACTTCGTCATAAGCTGGATTATCTGCGCCAAGCAAACCAGTTGAAGCATTTGCGTTTGGAGCAAGATCAGTTCTATCATCGGCAACCCAATCTGTTCCGCCCGTTGTTGAAGCATTTATTTTGAAAGCCAATTTTTCATTGAAAGCTTTTGCGATTCTTAAATTAAACTGAGAATATGGTGAAAACCGATCAATATTCCCGACATGATTCACTCCAGTTAATTGCTGAATCGCAATTCCCTGATATTCAAAAGGATTTTTGGTCTGAATATTTGCCAAACCATTAATAGCGTTCATTCCGTACAAAGCAGCTGCCGTTCCTGGAATAATTTCGATTTTATCAATATCCAAATCATTTGCGCCTAAAGCGTTTGCAATTGGCGCGCCCAAATGCGGAGCCTGATTGTCGATTCCATCTACCAATTGTGCAAATCTGACGTTGGTAGAATTAGCAAAACCTCTCGTATTTATTACTTTAAAACCTAAACTCGGTGTAATGATCTGTACACCTTTCACATTTTCGAGCGCTTCGTAAATACTTGGCGATCCCATTGCTTTGGCTTCCGCCGATTTTAATTGCTCAATGCTTATGGGAGAATGCATTAATTTTTCAGAACGACGTGATGCTGTAATGACAATTTCGTTCAATTCTTCTTTTTTAATGCTATCTCGGGTTTTCGAATTTTGGATTTGAGAAAAACTTTTGAGGCTTATAAAAACAAATAATAAATACAGTTTTTGGTTCATGGTTTTTGGCTGTTAAATTCAGTATGTTTTGAAATGAATACTGATGATTAAAAAAAATGGTTTTGGTTTAAATGTTTATTTTTTTAAACACATAGAAACATAGATTTTCACTCTAAAAAAGATGATGAAAAAGAAACCAGTTTCTAAAACATAGATTTGCTATGTGTTTAAATATATTTTTAAAACTTCAAATTCTGAGTTTCTTTCTGAGCAAACTCTTTGATACGTTTTTCGATTTCATAAAAAACAGCAATAGCTTTTTCTCCAGCTTCGGTCAATTTAGCGCCGCCACCGCCTTTTCCGCCAAGCAATTTTTCTACTAATGGTTTTTCTGCGCGCTGATTCATTTCTTCAACCAATTGCCAAGCCTGACGATACGCCATTTTCATTTCTTTCGCAGCATTGGTAATCGATCCCGTTTTCCTGATATTTTCAAGAAGCCAGATTTTTCCAATTCCCAAGAAAGCGCCTTCAGTTTCTTCAATCCAAACTCGGACTTCGATATTGTATTTCTTGTTTTCAGGCATATCAGAAGATTTAAATACGTATTTACAATTGCAATAATACGTATTTTTACTTAATTAAAAATAAGTAATTTGTTATTTTATATGTTTGTCAATGAAATAGCTTTGGTACAATGCGCAATAAATGTAAATTTGCGGCTAAATTAATTTAGTGAAAAGCTTAGAACCTTAGTAACTTAGAATCTTAGTCACTTAGAAATGAAGTACAATCCAAACGAAATTGAAGCCAAATGGCAAAAATATTGGGCAGAAAATCAAACTTTTGCAGCAAAAAATAACTCTGAAAAACCGAAACATTATGTTCTCGATATGTTTCCTTATCCATCTGGAGCAGGACTGCACGTTGGACACCCGCTAGGTTATATAGCTTCAGATGTGTATTCTCGTTTCAAAAGACATCAAGGTTTCAATGTTTTGCACCCAATGGGTTACGACAGTTTCGGATTGCCGGCAGAACAATACGCGATTCAGACAGGACAACGTCCTGAAGATACAACGCGTGTAAATATTGACGGTGGAGTAGACAAAGAGGGAAAACAAATTGCTGGTTACAGAAAACAATTAGATAAAATCGGATTCTCATTTGACTGGGCGCGTGAAGTGCGTACATCAAATCCTGATTATTACAAACATACACAATGGATTTTTATCCAATTGTTCAACTCTTGGTATTGCAGAAAACAAGGTCAGGCTTTTGATATTTCAGAGCTTGTAACTGTTTTTGAAGAAAGCGGAAATGCATTGGTTGAAGCAGTTTGCGACGACAACGTTGCGATTTTTACTGCTGATGAATGGAATTCATATTCTGAAGATCAAAAAGAAAAAATCTTGTTGCAATACAGAATGACGTATTTGGCAGAAACAGAAGTAAACTGGTGTCCAGGCTTAGGAACTGTTTTGGCAAATGACGAAATTGTAAACGGAGTTTCGGAACGTGGAGGCTTTCCTGTTATAAGAAAAAAAATGACACAATGGAGTATGCGAATTTCTGCTTATGCCGAACGCTTGCTTCAAGGTTTAAATGATATCGATTGGAGTGAATCAATTAAAGAATCTCAAAGAAACTGGATCGGGAAATCGGTTGGTGCTTTGGTAACTTTTAATGTGAAAAATTATGATGAAGTAATCGAGGTTTTCACCACACGTCCTGATACTATTTTTGGAGTTACTTTTATGACTTTGGCACCAGAACATGATTTGGTAGCTAAAATTACGACTCCAGAACAAAAAGAAGCTGTTGAAGCGTATATCGAAAAAACAGCAAAACGTTCGGAGCGTGAGCGTATGGCCGATGTAAAAACCATTTCTGGAGTATTTACAGGAGCTTATGCTGAACATCCTTTTACCAAAGAAGCTATTCCAGTTTGGATTGGTGATTATGTTTTGGCTGGTTACGGAACTGGTGCTGTAATGGCGGTTCCTTGCGGAGACGAAAGAGATTATGCTTTCGCTAATTTCTTTAAAGGTCAGAACGGAATGCAGGAAATCAAAAATATCTTCGCTAATATTGATATTTCTGAAGCTGCTTATGGATCAAAAGACAATGTTGAAATCGCAGCTTCTGATTTCTTAAACGGATTAAATTACAAAGACGCGACAGCAAAAGCGATTTATAAGTTAGAAGAAATCGGACAAGGAAAAGGTAAAACAAATTACCGTTTGCGTGATGCTGTTTTCTCTCGTCAGCGTTATTGGGGAGAACCATTCCCAGTTTATTACGTGAATGGACTTCCAAAAATGATTGATGCGCAGCATTTGCCAATTATTTTGCCAGAAGTTGAGAAATATTTACCAACAGAAGACGGTTTGCCTCCATTAGGAAATGCAGCAGTTTGGGCTTGGGATACAAAGCAAAATAAAGTTGTTAATACAGATTTAGTTGACAATGTTTCGATTTTTCCTTTAGAATTGAATACAATGCCAGGATGGGCGGGAAGTTCATGGTATTGGATGCGTTATATGGATGCGCACAACGAAAATGAATTTGCAAGCAAAGAAGCTTTAGCTTACTGGGAAAATGTAGATTTATACATTGGTGGAAGCGAACACGCAACAGGTCACTTATTGTATTCTCGTTTCTGGAACAAATTCTTAAAAGACAAAGGTTTCGCGCCAACGGAAGAACCATTCAAAAAACTGATCAATCAGGGAATGATTTTGGGTACAAGTGCTTTTGTTTATAGAGTTGTTCCAAGTTCACTAGATTATTTGGGACATTTTACATCATTACCAGAGCACATTAGGAAAAAAACATATTTGATTAGTTATGATATCTTCAAAACTTTTGAAGTTAGTGATGAGGGACTTGTTCCAAGTGTTAGAAATGAGAAATTACATAAAATCATTGAAGAATTTGTTAAAAATAATTTAACTGAATCAGATTTAGAAAGATATAAAGAACTTTTCAAGCTTGATTCAATAGATAGAAATTCGATCAAAATTTCTGAATACTTGCCTTATAATAAAATTAATGTTGATATAGATTTAGTTGATGCGAAAAACGATGTTTTAGATTTTTCCAGATTTTTTTCAGATTATAGGTATTCTCATTTTATAGATGCAGATGTTATTTATGAGAATAATAAATATGTTGTAGGTCGTGAAGTCGAAAAAATGTCAAAATCGAAATACAATGTTGTAACTCCAGATGATATCTGTGCAGAATACGGTGCCGATACCTTACGTTTATACGAAATGTTCTTAGGGCCATTAGAGCAGGCAAAGCCATGGAATAGTGCTGGAATTTCGGGAGTTTTTGGTTTCTTGAAAAAATTATGGAGATTGTATTTTGATGATAATGGTTTAATCGTAAACAACGACGAACCAACAAAAGACAACTTAAAATCGTTACATAAAACAATCAAAAAAGTAGCAGAAGATATCGAGAATTTCTCTTTCAATACTTCGGTTTCTCAATTTATGATTTGTGTAAATGAATTGTCTTCTCAAAACTGTCATTCAAGAGCAATTTTAGAGCCATTAGCAATTTTAGTTTCGCCTTACGCACCGCATATCGCAGAAGAATTATGGTCACAATTAGGACATACAACTTCAATTTCTGAAGTGGCATTCCCAATTTTTGATGAAAAACATTTAATTGAAACAAATAAAGAATATCCAGTTTCTTTCAATGGAAAAATGCGTTTCACAATCGAATTGCCTTTGGATTTAACCAAAGAACAAATCGAAGAAATCGTTATGAAAGACGAAAGAACACAAAAACACTTAGACGGAAAAACGCCAAATAAAGTGATTATTGTTCCTGGGAAAATTATCAATTTGGTAGGATAGCCAAATAAATTCCAATATAAAAATTCCAAATTCCAATTTTACGATTGGGGTTTGGGATTTTTTTTTCGTCTTGTTTTGTCAGTCTGAGCGAAGTCGAAGACCACGTAAGTAACTCTCCAAAGATTGGCGATTTTGATTGCGGAGCTTCTTGCGTGGTCTTCGACTTCGCTCAGACTGACAATGCGTAGAGTTTGTCATCCTGAGGAACGAAGGATCGCACGCGAAACTCGACAAAGATTGGCGATTCAGTTTACGGAGTATCTTGTGTGATCCTTCGTTCCTCAGGATGACAAGATTGGGAAAAAAACTTCGCGACTTCGCGTCTTTGCGAGCAAAAAAACTCGCGTTCTTTGCGTAAACCTTTGCGTCCTTTGCGGTTAAAAACCCGCACCAATATTGGAATTTGAAATTTAATAATTAAAATTTTAAAAACTTTTGTAACATTTTAATAGTTGCCGTATCAAAAGCATGGATCCGATTTAATTAACAATTTATTGCTATTAGAATTTTAACAACTTAAAACTATTAAAAATGAAAAAGTATATCATCTTAATTATCGCATTCTTATTCTCAGCATTATGTTTAAATGTTTTCGGACAAACAAAACAATTTCCGTTTGAAGTTTTAAAAACTGGAAATGGAGATCAATCTATTATATTTATTCCGGGTTTTGCATCTTCTGGAGATGTTTGGAATGAAACCAGAGCTACATTCGAAAATAAATTTACCTGTTATACACTTACAATGGCAGGTTTTGCGGGAAGCAAACCACAACCGAATGCTTCATTTGAAAATTGGAAAACAGGAATTGCCAATTATATCAAAGAAAATAAAATTGAAAAACCAATCATAATAGGTCACAGTATGGGCGGCGGACTAGCACTTGCCATCGCTGCAGATTACCCAGATTTGATTGGGAAAATTGTAATTGTGGATGCGCTTCCTTGTCTGGCGGCGATGACTGATCCTGCTTTTAAATCAAAAGAAAATAATGATTGTTCGCCAATGGTTGCTCAAATGACCGCAATGAATGAAACTCAGTTTTACGAAATGCAAAAACAAACGATGCCAAGACTTTTAGAAGATAAATCAAAATTGGAAATGGTTGTAGATTGGAGTGTGAAATCAGACAGAGCAACTTTTGGACAGATGTTTTGCGATTTCTATAATGTCGATTTAAGAAACAGAATCGCACAGATAAAATGTCCAGCTTTAATTTTATTAGAATCTTATTTTATAAATTTAAAACCGACTATCGAAGATCAGTATAAAAATTTAAAAACTGCTAATTTTCAATATGCTACAAATGGTTTGCATTTTATTATGTATGATGATACAGCTTGGTATTTAGAACAATTAAGTATTTTTTTAAAATAGTAAAAATGGAATTTGAACAAATTTACAAGACGTATTGGGATCGAATTTTCAGGCTTTGCATGGGTTTCGTAAACGATTACGACGCCGCTCAGGATTTGGCTCAGGAAACTTTTATAATTGTCTGGCAGAAGTTGGAAACTTTTAGAAACGAGTCTGCAATTGGGACTTGGATTTTTAGAATTGCTTCTAATAATTGTTTGAGACAAATTGAAAAACAAAAACGTTTCCCTAAATCAGAACTTCCGGTACATCTTTCAGAAGAAAAACAAACATCATTAGAACCTCAAATTCAGTTTTTATACAAATGTATTGCAGAGCTTCCAGAAACAGATCGTATCATTATTTCATTAGAATTGGAAGACATCAAACAAAATGAAATTGCTAAGATCGTCGGACTTTCTGAAGCCAATGTTAGAGTGAAAATTCACAGAATAAAAGAAAAACTGACTCAAAAATTTAAAGAAAATGAACAACGATAATAATATAGATTTTAAAGATTTATGGAAAAAACAATCCGTAAGTCAGCCCGATATTCAGGATTTACTGGCGAGAGTTGGGAAATTTAAAAAAGCAGCTTTACGCAGTTTATGGATTAGTAATATTCTGCTTTGTTTAACTAGTGCGTTTATAGTTTTTATTTGGATTTACTATCAGCCGCAATTTATTTCGACAAAAATCGGAATTGTTTTAACGATTCTTGCTATGGTGATTTATTTATTTGTGTACAATAAACTATTACGCAGTTATAAAAATATCGATGCAACAGCAACGAATCAAGAATATCTTCAAAAGTTGATTTTTATAAAAAAGAAACAGCAATTTATGCAAACCAAAATGATGAGTTTTTACTTTGTATTTTTAACAATTGGAATTTGTTTATACATGTATGAATACGCAAGCAGAATGAGCGTTTTAGGAGCAAGTTTAACTTATGGAATAACTTTACTTTGGATGATGTTCAATTGGTTTTACATTCGTCCAAAACAAATTAAAAAACAGCAGGATAAAATAAATGGTCTTATTGAAAAGTTTGAAGAAGTCAATCATCAATTAGAGTCATAAATTAAAGAAAAGCTTCGTAAACACGAAGCTTTTCTTTTACCAAAAACAAAAAAATTTAAATTCTAAATTTTTATAAATTATTGTCCGAAGACAAAAGAGCCTGGAGCGGCTACGATAATTCCATCATTAGTTGCTGTTGCAGTAGTTTCTTTTTCTACTTTTCCGCCAACAATAATTTTGACAGTTAAAGTTTGGCCTTGAGTTCCGCCATATCCACTTACTGTTATTCCAGCTCCATAAGTATCTGCAGAAGCAGTAAATTCTTTGCTCCAAGGCAATGAAGTAATATCTACGTTTTGTCCTCCATTACCAGATTCAATATAAGTAGCGCTAAGAGTACCAGCGTAATTTCCAGAAACTTCATACTTTATATCTCTTGAAGACGCTCCTCCATTATCATCATTGTCGCTGCTGCAAGAAACTGCAGTAAAAGCAAGAGTCAAAACAATTGCTAAAGTTTTCAAAATTGATTTCATAGTATATTATTTAATTAATAGTAAGATTTACAACAAAATTAGACCCTTACTTACGGGACGGCAATACCTGATAAAATGTATTTTTTATTACCTGATATCAGGTAAAAGCGCCATATTTCTTTTTGAAAGTCATTAAGCTTTAATAACTTTGAGTAAATGCCACATTTATGAAGAAACTCTACGCCTTTTTTATTTTTTTATTTTTTTCTGCAATTTCCCATTCACAAGTAATCCTTTCATTAGATGACGATACGGTTTATATTGACAGTATTGTAAAAGTCACAAAAACTGAAAAATCGGACAGTATTAAAAGTTTGAACAGTTTTAGATTATCCAAATTGTTTTTAATGGTTCAGGATGCAAAAAAGTCTAAAGAATATTTGGAACAAGCAAATCGGCTAAAAACTAAATTTCCTTTTTTAAGAGATGCTTCTGTTTTTTATAATTCGTACAGTTTTATAGAAAAAGGAGATTTGGAAGGTTTTGAAAAAGCTTTGCTCGAAGCAAATACTAAACTTAAAAAATATCGAAATAAAGAAGCTTATAAACTTCGTGCCGTGATACTTCAGAATTACGGTATAATGCAACAGCGTAAGAATAACGAAAACGCTTATATGAAATTGCTGGTAAATGAAGCTATTCCTATTGCTAAAAAAAGTGGCGATTATGAATTAATTAGTGCATTAAACAAAGCTGTTGCCATTATTTTTATGAATAATGATGAACGCGAAAAAGCGGCAGAATATCTGGATCAAGCACAAAAATACATTGAAAACACCACTAAAAAATCTCCAACCTTAGCAGAATCTAAGATGGAGACTTATATTATAAACGCAGAGAATTTAGTTGAGTTAAAACATTTTTATGACGCCAAAGAAATTCTAGACAAAGCTTATGCAATTTTAGAAAAGTATCCAGAATCAAATCTAAATGATTCTTATTTTTATTCGGAAGGGCTTTACTATTCTAAACAGAATAAACACGACGAAGCGTTAGTAAGTTTTGAAAAAGGGATTAAATCGGCAGAAAGCCATCAGAATGCTGTGGCAGTAAACAGATTGAAGTTTGCCGAATATGTCGTGCTTTTTAAACTGAAAAATTACGATAAAGCGAAAAGCAATTTAGAATACCTAATCGAAAAAACGCCTTTTATAGTAGATAAAAAGAATTATTACAAAGAGTTATCTAAAGTTTATAATGCGACAAAAGAATATCCGAAGGCTTATTATTATTCGAACAAATACAATGTAATAAACGACAGTCTTAACGATGCGAAACTGAAAAGTGAAATTATTGAACTTGAAGCAAAATATAAGAAAGCAGAAAGTGAAAAGAAAATTGGCCTGCTGCAATCTGAGAATGAAAAAGCAGTTTTGCAGGTCAATAATAATCGCTTGAATATGATGCTTTTTGCGGTGCTTTCATTTGTATTGTTTCTGATTGTATTGTTTTTGTGGAGCTGGAATAATTATCAGAAAAAAATAAGTTTTCAAAAAGAAGTCAATCATAAACAAGAACTTGAAGCATTAGAAAATCAGCAGAAATTATCTGTTTCCAACGCTTTGATTGAAGGTGAAGAAATCGAGAGAAAAAGAATAGCAAGAGATTTGCATGACGGACTGGGAAGTATGCTTTCTGGGCTAAAAATTCATTTGAATCTTGCGGATCGAGAAAACAATGAAAACGCTCCAAATATAAACGGAATGCTCAATGATTCGATAAAAGAGCTTCGCAATATTTCTCAGAATTTAATGCCTGAAAGTTTGATGAAATTAGGACTCGAACATGCTCTTCGAGATTTATGCGCTTCACATTCAACTGTCGAAACCACAATCGAATTTCAGTATTTGATTAAAAAAACAACTTTGCCACAGCATTTTAAAATTATGATTTTCAGAATCATTCAGGAGCTTTTGAATAATGCATTAAAATATGCCAAAGCCTCTCAAATTCTAGTTTCTTGTTCGCAAAATAAAGATGTATTTTTTATTACGGTTGAAGATAATGGAATTGGTTTTAATGTTGAATATGCGGAAAAAAGAGATGGAATGGGACTTCGAAATATTAAAAACCGTGTTGCTTTTTTAAATGGAAAATTAGAAATCGATTCTATTTCGGGTAAAGGAACTTCGACTTATATTGAATTAAAATACAATCCAAATCATGATTATGAAATATAAAACAGTAATAGTAGACGATCATCCGATTGTGATTTCGGGAATTGCAGGTTTGTTATCAGAGTTAGATAATATAGAAATTGTAGAAAAATTCGAATCAGGAATTGCACTTTTAGATTATATCGAAGACAATAAAGTAGATCTGATTTTAATGGATATTTTTCTGCCCGTAATAAATGGAGTTGATTTGTGTAAAACAATTAAGCAAAAGTATCCTAAAATTGTAATTATCGGTATGAGCAGCCAATCTGAAAGAAGTTTGGTAATGCAGTTTATTCAGAACGGCGGAAACGGCTATATTCTTAAAAATGCCTCTTTTGATGAATTTAAAGAATGTATTTATAAAGCTATTGATGGCGAAATTGTTTTTAGCGAAGAAGTAAAAACAATAATTAGTCAGCCATTGTCTGAAGATTTAGAAAAAATTCCAGGATTGAGCCGAAGAGAACGCGATATTGCATTATTGCTTTCGCAAGGAAAATCAACTCAAGAAATTGCCGATGATTTGTTTCTGAGTTTTTTAACCGTTCAAACACACCGACGAAATATTCTTCAAAAATATAAGATGAAGAATGTAGCAGAATTGATTGCTTTTTTATTGAAGAATAATATGTTGAATTAAGTCAAAAATGGTTTAAAAATGTCAAAATGGCATTTTGTTAAAATGGTTCATAATTTGATGTTTGTTTTGTAAATTTAAAAATCAATCTAAAAACAGAAAAAAATGGGATCAGGATATTTAATTATTGCTGGAGCTATAATGTTGTTCAGCTGGCTGGTAAGCTCTCAGCTGAAGAGTAAGTTTGAGTTATATTCGAAATTACAATTGAGAAACGGAATGAGCGGTCGTGAAATAGCTGAAAAAATGCTTTCTGATAACGGAATTACAGATGTTCGTGTTATTTCAGTGCCAGGTCAGTTAACAGATCATTATAATCCTTCAGATAAAACAGTAAATTTAAGTGAGGCAGTTTATAACCATCGCAATGCGGCAGCGGCGGCAGTTGCAGCGCACGAATGCGGTCACGCAGTTCAGCATGCAATTGGTTATGAATGGCTTACGATGCGTTCTAAATTAGTCCCGATTGTAAGTGTAGCTTCAAATTTTGTACAATGGATTTTGATTGCAGGAATTCTTATGATTAAAGTTTTTCCTGGATTGTTGTTAGTAGGAATCATCATTTTTGCGGCAACAACTTTGTTCTCGATTATTACACTTCCAGTCGAATATGATGCAAGTAACCGTGCTTTGGCTTGGTTAGAAAACAAACATATGCTAACGCAAGAAGAACAAGCAGGAGCAAAAGATGCTCTAAAATGGGCAGCAAGAACTTATGTAGTAGCTGCTATTGGTTCGATTGCAACGTTGTTATACTATATCTCGATATATTCTGGAAGCAGAAGGAATTAATTCGTGAATTGAGATAATTAGTCAATTAGATAATTTATAGCAAACCCGACAGGTTTTTAAAACCTGTCGGGTTTTGTGTTTTATCAAGTTTGTCTGGCTGAGCGAAGTCGAAGCCCTAATAGGTAATTAAGCCCTTCGACTTCGCTCAAGGTGACAGCTAGAGTAGAATTATCTAATTGTAAAATTGACACATTTTCTAATTAAAGTTGAATCTGCCTATCAATCTGCTGATCAAGAGAAATAAAAGTTTCGGTTCTTGAAACTCCTTCAATAGCTTGGATTTTTGTGTTAAGAAGCTGCATCAAATGTTCGTTGTCACGACAGATAATTTTAATTAAAACCGACCAGTTTCCCGTAGTATAATGACATTCTAAAACTTCTGGGATTTTCTTCAAATCTTTTACAGCTTCTGAATTTCTTGAAGCTTTGTCTAAATAAACTCCAACAAAAGCCATTGTATTATAACCTAAAACTTTTGGATTAACAGTAAATTTAGACCCGGAAATAACTCCCGATTGTTCGAGTTTTTTTAATCTCTGGTGAATTGCGGCTCCAGAAATGCCAATTTTATTAGCGATTTGCAAAATCGGTTTTCGGGCATCATCCATTAAGTAACGAAGGATTTCCTTGTCGATTCCGTCAATTTCAATTAAAAGGGAGTTGATTTTCATAACTTACAATTTGAAACTTTTTTTAGTGATTTGGGTTTAGAATAGAAACCAAATGTAGTTAAAATGCTGTACAAAAGAAAATCCCAAAAATTAAATTCCAAATTTGAGTATTTTGAATATAGCCCGTGGTTTCAACACTGGAAGCCAACGATGATGAAGATTAATAAAAACAAAAAATCCAAATTCCAGTGGTTAAGTTGGAATTTGGATTCTAAATATTTTTTCTTGGTCAGGTTTATTTTCCTTTGTTTGCCTCGGCAACGTATTTTTCTAGAGCCATTGTCATAGAAGGAGTTTCAGGAGTTGGAGCAAGAATGTCAATTCTTAAACCATGATCTAAAGCCTCTTTTTGAGTTGTGCTTCCGAATACGGCAATTCTGGTGTCATTTTGTTTAAAATCTGGGAAATTCTTAAACAAAGATTTGATTCCAGTTGGACTGAAAAATGCAAGAACGTCGTAATAAACGTCTGCTAAATCAGATAAATCACTCATTACAGTTCTGTAGAAAATAGCTTGTGCCCAATCTACTTTTAGACTGTTTAATGTTACAGGAGCATCTGCATTTAATTGGTCAGATGCTGGAAGTAAGAACTTTTCGTCTTTGTACTTCTTAATTAGCGGAGATAAATCTGCAAAATCTTTTGCTCCAACGTAAATTTTACGTTTTCTGTACACAACATACTTTTGAAGGTAAAACGCAACAGCCTCAGATTGACAGAAATACTTCAATCCTTCTGGAACTTTGTAACGCATTTCATCAGCAACTCTAAAAAAATGATCTACAGCATTTCTACTTGTTAAAATGATCGCAGTGTAATGATTAAGATCGATTTTTTGTAATCGAATCTCTTTTGCGCTAACCCCTTCCACATGAATAAATGGTCTGAAATCAATTTTTATTTTGTGTTTTTGTTGGAGCTCAAAGTAAGGAGAATTCTCCACTTTAGGTTCAGGCTGTGACACCAAAATTGTTTTCACTTTCATATTATAAACATTTTCTAAGCACTCCCTTTTGTTATCCAATAATAAAGAAAATAATAAGGGGCTATTTCAAGAGCGCAAAGATATAAAATAAAATAAAATAACTTGCCGATTATTGCGTTTTGATACGTTTTAATTGAAATAAAGTAGGAGTATACACTAATACACAGCGAAATACCTATGATTACAAGGGGTACGATTTGCGGAATATTGTTGTAATAAAACAGAACTGCGTTGATTGGAAGGATCAAAACGCCAATATATGTTCTGTAAGTAACTTTTTGCAAGTTAAAAAGCTCTACAAATTCGTCGATGTTGAAAGAAGTTGCTACAATTTTTTCGATTAAATACTTTCCTAAAATAAAATAAAGAAGAAAAGTGGCGATTTGAATAAACAAAATCCAGTCGGTTTTTGAGGCGTAACCAAAAATATTCATCGTAAGCAAAATGAAAAATGCAAACGATACAACTTGTACAAAAAATAAACCAACCGTAAAGCTGCTTTTCATGTGGTTGTTATCGCGATAAATTTTGGCGTATTTGTCAGAAAAAATAAGTTTACTAAATTCACTGAATCGTGTTTCGTAAGCCGATTTTGTCATCGCAACAACAGCAAAGGTGAGCACAAATAAAAGTGTTGCCCAGTCTTTGTTTTCAAGAATTCGAGGATGTAATTGTTCAATCATAGCGTTACAAAATTAGTAATTTTTTGATGCAATACTTTTATTATATATTTATTATGAATCAAATGCTATAAAAAGTTTACTTTTGCGGTGAAATTACCGTAAAAAAATGAATGATAGTATTGTCATAATTCCCACATATAACGAAATTGAAAACGTAGAAAGTATAGTAAGGGCTGTACTTTCGCAGCACAAACCTTTTCATCTGCTGATTATTGATGATAATTCTCCCGATCACACTGCTAAAAAAGTAATTGCATTGCAGGAAGAATTTCTAGGGAAACTTTTTTTAGAACAAAGAGCAAAAAAATCTGGCTTGGGAACGGCGTATGTTCATGGCTTCAAATGGGCTTTGGAGCGTGACTATCAATTTATTTTTGAGATGGATGCCGACTTTTCACATAATCCAAATGATTTAGAAAAATTGTATGATGCTTGTCATTTTGGCGGAGCAGATCTTGCAATTGGATCTCGTTATGTAACTGGGGTAAATGTAGTAAACTGGCCTTTAAGCCGAGTTTTGATGTCTTATTTTGCATCTGTTTATGTGAAATTTATCACCGGAATGAAAATTCACGACGCAACTGCCGGTTTTGTTTGCTATAAACGAGAAGTTTTAGAAAAAATCAATTTGAATAAAATAAAATTTGTTGGGTATGCGTTTCAAATCGAGATGAAGTACAGAACTTACTGTGCTAAATTTCAAATTACCGAAGTCCCAATTATTTTTACAGATAGAACAAAAGGAGTTTCTAAAATGAGCAATGCTATTATTAAAGAAGCTATACTTGGAGTGATTTCCCTTAAATTAAGAAAACTAGTCAATTCATTATAAACCAACCGAAATGAACAGGATTTTAATAAAAAATGCCAAAATTGTAAACGAAGGGACAATTTTTGAAGGTGATGTTTTAATTGAAAACGATTTGATTGTTGAAATTGCAGACAGCATTTCATTAAAAACTTCAGATTGTATCGTAATCGATGCTGAAGGAAATTATTTAATGCCTGGCGCGATAGACGATCAAGTGCATTTTAGAGAACCTGGATTAACGCATAAAGGAGATATCGAATCGGAATCTCGTGCAGCTGTTGCAGGAGGGATTACTTCTTTTATCGAACAGCCTAATACAGTTCCAAATGCGGTTACTCAGGAAATCTTAGAAGATAAATATCAAATTGCATCTCAAAAATCATTTGCGAATTATTCGTTTATGATGGGAGCAACAAACGATAATTTGGAAGAAGTTTTAAAAACAAATCCAAAAAATGTTGCGGGAATTAAAATTTTCTTAGGTTCATCAACTGGAAATATGCTGGTTGATAATGAAGCGGTTTTAGAAAAAATATTCTCAAGCACGCCAATGTTAATTGCGGTTCACTGCGAAGATGAAACTACGATTAAAAATAATCTTGCCGCTTTTAAAGAGCAATACGGAGACGATGTTCCTGTAACAGCTCACAATTTAATTAGAAGTGCTGAGGCTTGTTATATTTCTTCTTCAAAAGCAGTGGCTTTAGCAAAACGTACTGGAGCGAGATTGCATATCTTCCATCTTTCAACTGCGAAAGAAATGGAATTGTTCACGAACAAAATTCCTTTAGAAGATAAAAAAATCACTGCTGAGGTTTGTGTACATCATCTTTGGTTTACAGATGAAGATTATAAAACAAAAGGAAATTTCATAAAATGGAATCCGGCTGTTAAAACTGCTGAAGATCGTGCAGAACTTTGGAAAGCATTAAATGACGGAAGAATTGATGTAATTGCAACAGATCACGCTCCTCATACAAAAGAAGAAAAACAGCAATCTTATTTGAATGCGCCTTCTGGAGGTCCGTTGGTACAGCATGCAGTTGTAGCAATGTTCGAAGCACATCATCAAGGGAAAATTAGTGTGGAAAAAATCGTGGAGAAAATGTGCCACAATCCAGCTAAGATTTTCAAAATCGAAAAAAGAGGTTTTATTAGAGAAGGCTATCACGCCGATTTAGTAATCGTAAATCCAAGTTTGCCTTGGAGCGTGAAACCAGAAAATATTTTATACAAATGCGGATGGTCTCCTTTTGAAGGATTTACTTTTAAATCTAGAATTACGCATACTTTTGTAAACGGAGAATTGGTATACAATAACTTTAAAGTAAAAGATACCAGAGCAGGAAAAAGATTATTGTTTGACAGATAAAAAACAGCTATGAAGAATTTTATAGTAATAATATTGGTTTTGTTTCTTTCTATAAGCTGTAAAAAAGAGCTGGTAAAACAGCCTGCAAAGCTTATTGAGAAAGAAAAAATGGTTGATATTATGTACGATTTGTCTATTCTAGAAGCAATGAGATATCAAAAACCATTGTCTTTAGATTCTATAGACAGTGATGCAACTAAGTTTATTTTAAAGAAATATAAAGTGGATAGTCTTCAGTTTGCGCAGAACAATATGTATTATGCTTCAGATTATGAAAACTATGCAGCTATGTTTGCTCAAGTGAACAAAAGAATAGCCGTAAATCAAAGAGCGGCTGATTCTCTGGCTAAAATTGACGAGAAAAAAGCAGCTAAGAAGAATAAAAATAAGCCAAAAGAATCAAAAGAAGCTTCAAAAGATTCAGTTAAAAAAACAATTCCGAAGATTAATATCGATTCTATAAAAATGGCACAAAGAAAGCACAGAAGAAACTTATAGTTTAGAGCTTTCTAAAATATATTTATGAATATCAGTAAAAACCGTTCCTAGAGCGGTTTTTATTTTTTCATTACTATATAAATTCTTCGAATAAGAAGCTTTTGCCGTTGCTTTGGTAATGCTTCTTTTTCTGAAAAATAAAGTCGAAAATATTCCATCTGTAATCCACAACGCATTCATTAAAAAAGGCTTGGCATGAAAACGAGGTCTTTTTACTTTTAAAGTGTCGGCAACTGTATTCAAAAGATCCTTAAAAACGATATTATCTGAGATAAGCGTAAAGCGTTCGTTTTTAACTTCGCTTTTCATCAATTCAAAACTAGTTTTTACGACATCGTCAACGGTAATAAATCCTGTACTTCCTAATGTGTAAAATGGTAATCCGTTAGAAACTTTTCTGTAGATTTCGCTACTGCCTTCGTCAAAAATATGCATCATTTGTGGAGGACCTAAAATGACTCCAGGATTTACAACAATAACATTTAAGCCTTCTTGTTGTCCGCGCCACACTTCCATTTCGGCTCCATATTTAGAAATAGCATAATCACTGTGTGGCTTTTCTGGATTCCAGTCTGTTTCTTCTGTAATATGGGTTTCGTGCGGAGCGATATCTCCTAAAGCGGCAATCGAACTGATATAGCAGAATTTTTCTACCTCTTTGGCAATTGCAAAATTGACCATATTGGCAGTTCCTTCGATATTGGTTTTTCTAAGGATTTCTTCGTCTCTTGGTTCAAATGATATAAAAGCAGCGCAGTGATAAACTTGTTTGATATCAATAAAGGCAGTTTCGAGTGAAGGTACGTCGAGAATATCGGCTTCAAGCCAATTGATTTTTTCAAACAAATCAGTTTTTTTATAAAAATCAAAAACCGCCTTTGTTTTCTCAATCTTATTTTTGCTTCTGTAAATTGCCCGAACATTTTCTCCATTTTCAATTAAATGAAGTAATAAATGTGCGCCGACTAAACCAGTTCCTCCAGTTACTAATATCATGTTGTAAAGATAAGTTTTTGTTGTAAAGGTGCAAAGTTGCAGAGGGACAAAGTTGTGAAGGATTTTGAATTCAGATACACAAGTTCATTTTATAGATTTAGAAAATATAGTTTTTAACGATTCTAAAAAGTAAGAATATTATTATTTTTTTATAAAACAAAGACCTCTATCAATATCTTTGCAATTATTAAGTTGCGGAATTGTAAATTATGGAAAAGCAAAATACTTATATACGTGAATTAGATAAAATGCTCGAAAATGCTATAAAGCGAATGAAGATTGAAAACCCAAATTTTGTAATCTATACTGCAAGTATTTGGACAGACCGTTTGGCTAAAGTTAGTGCTATAAGTTTTGATAGTAAAAGTAATTCGTTGCAAAATATAGATAAGTCAAATATATATAACGAAAGGTATTACGAAAAATATACATCTGAAGGCGATCTTAAGATGGCAGAAATGTTTAAACCAAACGAAAGCGATAGATTTTGTAATCCAGCAGATTTTGAGTTAGAATCTTTTGAGGAATTTAATCATGATTCTGTACCTTCTCGATGGTATCCAACTCTTGTCAAATTTGGAAATTTGGCTTTTGAAAAGATTGTTTCGGAATTGAATGTCGATCAAGATAATTTTGAATTGGGAATTAATAGTAATAAAGATTGGTATGATAAGACATGGAATATTGGGAATTTAAAAGTGTAAATTAGGTTGTAAAATTAATCAAATAGTTTTTTTGAATTTTGCCACAAAGAGTTAAGGCGTAAATGTTATATAAATAAAAAGCTTTCTGTCTTAGTGTCTTCGTGGCAGACTTTTTTGTCATTACCATTGACATTGATTACATTTGCGCAAATTATTTAAAAAAATGAAGAATCTAGTTGAAGAATTAAAATGGCGCGGGTTATACCATGATAGTATGCCTGGAACGGAAGAACAATTGCTTAAAGAAGCTACCACTGCCTATATCGGTTTTGATCCAACAGCAGATTCACTGCATATCGGAAGTATGGTTCAGATTATTTTATTGGTTCACTTAAAGAATTTTGGCCACAGACCGATCGCTTTAGTTGGTGGAGCAACGGGAATGATTGGAGATCCTTCTGGTAAATCTGATGAAAGAAACTTGCTTGACGAAGAAGCTTTAGCTAAAAACGTAGCTGGAATCAAAAGTGTCTTGTCTCGTTTCTTAGATTTTAATTCAACCGAAGCAAATGCACCTGTAATGGTGAATAACTACGATTGGATGAAAGAATTCTCTTTTATCGATTTTGCACGTGAAGTTGGAAAAAGAATTACCGTAAACTATATGATGGCTAAAGATTCTGTGAAAAAGAGATTTAGCGGAGAAGGTGAGGGAATGTCTTTTACAGAGTTTACATATCAATTAATTCAAGGTTACGATTTCTATCATTTATATAAAAACAACAACTGTATTCTGCAAATGGGTGGTTCTGACCAATGGGGTAATATTACCACAGGTACAGAATTAGTGCGCAGAATGGGAGGAGAGAATGCCAAAGCGTATGCTTTAACAACTCCTTTGATTACAAAAGCAGACGGATCTAAATTTGGAAAATCTGAGGGAGGAAATGTTTGGTTGGATGCAGATAAAACTTCTGTGTACAAATTCTACCAATTTTGGGTAAACACAACAGATGTAGATGCTGAAAAATACATTAAAATCTTTACTTTCTTAGATAAAGAAACAATCGATGCATTAATCGAAGAGCATAAAACAGCTCCGCATTTAAGAGTTTTACAAAAGAAATTGGCAGAAGAAATTACTGTTTTTGTTCACAACAGAGAAGAATTGGAAAAAGCAATTCAAGCTTCGAATATTTTATTTGGAAATTCAACTGCTGAAGATTTGAAGAAATTGGACGAAGCGACTTTTTTAGAAGTTTTTGACGGAGTTCCTCAAGCAGAAATCGCAAAAGCTGATTTAGAAAGCGGATTGGATATTATCACTGTTTTAAACGAGAAAACTGGTTTCTTTAAATCAAACGGAGAAGCGAGACGTGCGTTAACTGCAAACTCAATTTCTGTAAATAGAGAAAAAATAAAAGAAGATTTCGTTTTAACTGCAAATGATTTAATTAATAATCAATTCGTTTTATTACAAAGCGGAAAGAAAAATTATTTTGTGATTAGAGTGGTTTAAAAGGGTTTAACTGTTTAATCGAATCAGGATCTTTTAAATTGAATATATAAATCCCAGCTTTCTAAGAATGCTGGGATTTTTTATTGAAAAAATCATTCCGTAGGAATGTCTCATCGGTAGAATTAAAATTTAGTTTGCGGTTATATGTTTCTTAGGAACGCTTGATTAATTCGGTTGAGGTTTTTGTTTCATAAAAACAGGTGTCTTTATTGTACACTGCATAAATACAATACCTTTTTTGCTCTGACGAGATATTCCTATGGAATATTGAATCTATTTGATTTCTTTTTGAAAATGTAATCCTTTTTTTATTAAGTTTATTCCCTAAAACTAACAAAAATAATATGATTGGAATTTTACTTATTTACTGGATTTGGAAAGGGTATACCAATTTGGCCCTTGAATATGACAAGAACAAATGGGGTTATTTCGCTATCGGAATAGTAGCTTATTATGGAGGTACTCTTGTTGCAGGTTTTGCCACCGGACTTTTGGCTGTTTTGATTGGAGGTGTCGATAGTGTAGACGATAATAGCTTTACTAATCCAGGTTGGAATATACTTTTTGTGCTTTGCGGTGCTTTAGCTTGTTATGGAGTTTATAAACTACTAGAAAGTAAAGGAGAAAAAGAAAAAGCGCTTCAAAAAATAGAAGGAATTGAAAGTATAGGTGTAACAGAGGAAAATTGATTTTTCTTTTTGTTTAATCGGTTAATTGTTTAGCTGTTTAATCGATTTTTTGCGATTAAACGATTACACAAATCAACGATTAACCAATTTAAAGAACCATCAAGTTACAGCCACGAATATCAGAATTATCAAAACGTCCCAATACCTCGAAAGAGTTGTTGGGATATTTTTTGCCTAAATCCTGCGTAGCGATAAAAGAACACGAATTGATATTTGCTAAATCGATCACATTAATTCCGCCCGTTTTTCCATCTTTAACGTAAGTTAAAGCATCTTCTGGATCGCGAACCAAGATATGCATCCAAGAAGGACATTCAAAAACACCTTCGCCTAAAGAATAAGCTTGCGCTAAAAGCTCTGTCATTCCGTATTCTGAATGAATGGATGAAACACCAAAACCTTTGCATAAAATTTCGTGTAATTCTTCGCGAATCATTTCTTTGCGTTTTCCTTTCATTCCTCCAGTTTCCATAATAATGGTATTTTGAAGGTTGAATTGATGTTTCTCGATCAAATCTAATAAAGCGTAAGTAACGCCAATTAAGATTACATTTTGACCTGCTTCATCTAATTCAAGGAGTTTTTTGATTAGGTCGTCGTGATTATGCAAATAAAACCCACTTTCAGGCTGATTAGAGAGTTTTATTAAATCTTCTACCATATAAATTAACGAAGAGCCTTCGCGTTCTAAATAGGAGGGTAAAAGGGCTAAAACAACATAATCTTCAATATTGCCATAAAACTGAGAAAAACCTTTGCGGTAACTTTCCTCATATAGGGAAACATCGGTCACTAAATGTCGGCTGGTAATCATTCCAGTTGTACCGCTGCTCGTAAAAGTTACTTGAGCAGGTTCTGTATTAGAAACTACTTCGTGACTTTTGAAAAACTGAATGGGTAAAAAAGGAATTTGCTGTAGCGATTTTACTTGTTGCGGATTAACGTTTAAAAAATCACAGAAATCGCGATAAACCTTGTTGTTCTCGTGCTGAAAACGAAACACTTTTAGTGCTATTTTTTCAAATTGTTTCTGACTCGAAATGGTAAATATATCTTGGGCTGTGATCAAAACTTTTTTTTGCAAAGATACTTTTTTTTAGTTTTCAGTCTCAGTTTTCAGTCACAGTATTCGATAAGTTTATAAACTGAAAACTCAGGCTGTGACTGTAAACTAAAAAAGTGTTCAGTCAAAGTTTTCCGTCTCAGTGTTTGACAAAGTATATAAACTGAAAACTGCGACTGCGACTGAAAACTAAAAAAAGCTCCAAAGGAGCTTTTATCTTATAATGAGTTTTCGGGTTGCCGATGCATTTAGTTCGCTTATTTTGATGATGTAAACACCTGGAGGTAATTCTGAGACACTTAATTCTCTTGAGGCTAAATGTGCCTGCAATACTTTTTTACCTAAAATATCAAACACAATAATTTCCTTCTCTAAATCGTTTTTAGATGATATATAGACTTTTCCATTAGTCACTGGGTTAGGATACAAGCTAAGTCCCTCTATAGAAGTAGATTCTTGAGTTTTTGGTAATTGCTTGCTGTCTTGCGCTGATACGCTTACAGTGAAGAAAAATGCCAATAAGAAAGTAATATAAAAGTAGTTTTTTGCCATCGCGTGTATTTGATTATTGTAAATATACAAAAAAAATTACAAAAAGCACGCCAAAAAAAAACATCCTAAATATTTAGGATGTTTTTAACATTATGTGTTCGAAGTTATTAGATAGTTGTTCTTTAAACATCTATAATCAGAGTATATTATTTCTTTCCTAAAATAGATTAAAATGAAAAAGCTGTCTGAAATATTTCAGACAGCTTTTCTATTTGGTATTAGAACTTTAATTATTTAGTCCAGTTAGCCCAAGTTGGTAAATCAGCACCAGCACCAGCACCAGTTGCACCAGTAGTTGTTCCTGATAATTTAGGACCTGTAAAATCAGTTATAGAAGCTCCGAAAGTATAGTTTGTGATAGTAAAGTTACCAGCAGCGATATTTGCAGTTGCACCAGCATCTGTAGATAATTTAGCTAAAGCAGCAGGCATTCCGTCAGCAACATATAAGTTTGTGTAAGCTTGTTTTCCACCACCTTCTTTGTAGTTGATTGCTTTTTCGTCAGCTAAGAAAGCAACATCACCTTTAACGATAGAGATGTTGTTGATTTTAGCATTTGTCATTGGAGTAGCTCCACTTGGATCTTTTGCGTTAGTAGATCCTTCAACACCTGCTTTAGTAACACCTTTAATGTAAACGTTTGTAGCAGTACCTTGCCATCCGTCAGCGAAATCTAGAGAATCATCATAAGAGTTTACGATTACTAAGTTAGTAGCGTTTACTGCTCCTCCGAAGAACTCAATTCCGTCATCACCACTTTCGAAAGTGTAGATATCAGATACGATTGTTCCAGAACCTACTCCGAAGAAAGAAACTCCATTGTATTCTTTTTCAGAAGTATATTTAGAACCTGTGTAAGAAATTTTCAAGAAGTTGATGTTTCCAGAAGAATCTGCATTATCATTACCTCCATAGCTTAATGAACCTACTTCAGAAGTACCATTGTCTCCAGTGTTAACTTTAGCGTTACCAGCGATGATTAATCCACCCCAGTCACTTTGAGCTGGACTTGCTTTTCCAGATGTCATAACAACTGGTTTAGCAGCAGTACCATTGATATTGATTTTAGCATTTCTCTCTACAGCGATATATAAAGAAGTTGATTCTGCAGTAGCAGAACTTTTGATTACAGTTCCAGCAGGAATAACTAAAGTAGCTCCACCTTTAACAATAAGACCTCCTGTTAGAGTATAAGTTTGAGTAGGATCTAAAGTTACTGTACCGTCTTTAATTTCTCCTTTTAAATCGTCAACTTTTAAAACAAAAGAACTATTGTTCGTGTTGTTATTATCATCAGAACTACAGCTTGTTAAAGCAAGTCCTAATATTGCAGCCATTGCAAATAAACTTTTTTTCATTTTTGTTGTGTTTTATTGTTTTATTTATTCAAGGCAAAGTAAACGAACATATGTTTTTGCTGAGTTAAGACGATATTAACAATGCATTAAGTATACGAGCGTAAAAATGTTTTGTCTTAATATAAAATTTACATTAGACTTGCGTCAAATAAAAAAGGTGATTAGCAAACTGCTAATCACCTTTTTATGCTTGTAAAAAAATCTTTTTTAGAATGTATAGTTTAAAGTAAGTCTAAGATCTGAACCTGCTTTGTATGAAGTTACAGTAATATCACCTACAGACTCTTTTCCTGGTACTTCTCCTTGTTCTTGAACACGTTTAAAAGTTGGATTTAAAATGTTGTTGTAAATAAGACCAATTTTTAAGTTTTTAGTCAAGCTAGAGTTTACAATAAAGTCTAGTTTGTTTACTGCTTTATCTACCATGTTTCCAACTCTTGAAGTTCCAATTACAGCTAATTTATCTGAAAAATAAGAGTAAGATACTGTTGCTGAAATATCTTTGTTTTCTGAAAACTCGTTTAAGAATGATAAGTTCGCATTGGCAAGGAAATTAGAAGCTCCAGTTAATTTACTTGATGTAAAAGTAAAGTTAGCTCCAAAATCATTTTCATTGTTTACTTTTTCGTTGCTTAAATCTTGTTTTGTATATAAATATGATCCGTTGGCGTCAAAAGAAAGTTTTGTTTTTAGATTGTCACTTTTTTCAATTTCAAAAAGATCTTTTCTATATTCTACTTCAACTCCTGCTACTGTTCCTTTGTCTCCTGTATTTGCATAAGAAATATCATTTGATGAAGAGTTCAAGAACATTTCGTTGATTGGGTTTTGAATAATTTTTCCAAACGCAGTTACAGAAATTAATTCACTCGCTTTCGGGAAAAATTCCCATCCTAAATCAAAGTTGTAATTTGTTGATGCATATAAGTTCGGATTTCCTTCGTATGCCTGTGCAACATCTTCGTAAATAATTGGCACTTTTTCTTTAAACTGAGGAAGTGTGTAAGTTTTACTTGCAGAGAATTTTAAATTTTGTTTGTCATTCAACGTATACTTTGAAATTAAACTCGGTAAAATGTTAAACTTCGAATCATTAGAATTTCCTCCACCTGGAACTGTTGTTGTTACAAAGAAAACATTCTGAGTCAACTGTTCTAGTCTAGCACCTAATATTACACTCAATCTTTCAGTTAAAGAATATTGTACATTAAGGAATCCAGCATTAATATCTAAATTTCCAGTATACATTTGGTGAATTCTATTTGAGTAAGATGAACCCCAATGTGCAGGATCTAAGTAATTGTCTACATTGTGTATGTCTTCTTTAGGGAAAGAAATTGTAGTTCTGTCTGGGAAGAATGAATATTGCTGCATATCATAATCCACATCTTTGAATTTTCCTGAATAACCAACAGTTAATTTTCCTCTATAAGTGTCATCACTGCCTTTTTTGAAGTTATAAGAAAGAGCAACATTTGCTGCGATTTCATTTTCTTTTAAGTCTTGAAAAAATCTGTGATTATTGATGTTTGAATTAGTGAAAAATGTATAGTCAATAGCATTTGGAGCATATACAAAAGAGTTTTGCATACGATCTGGAACAGCACTATTAGACATACTGTATCCTACTCCCCAATTCAAATTCCACTGATCGTTGAATTTGTTTTTTCCTGTTAATTGGTTTACAATTAATTGAGTTCTTTCGAAAGTTCCACGTTTGATAAAACCGCTAATTTGTTGTTGAGCGTCTCCACCACCGTCAAAATTCTGATTTGTTCCTTCGTACTCGCTATAATCTTGATCACTTGAATTTAAGAATAAAGAAGTAAAGAAGATCGAGTTTTTGTTATTGATTTTATAATCAGCTGTACCCATAACAGTTGTAGTAGTGCTATGTTTGTAAGCCGTTCTGATAAAGTCAGAAAAAATATCTCCGTCAGAAGTAATTCCTCCTCTGCTGTAACCTTGAGTATATTTGTTTTTTGCGCTAAACGAACCTGTAACAAAAGTACCAATCGAACTTTCGTCGTTTATAGTAAATCTCTTTCCTCCAGATAATGTGTAGAAAGCATTTAATACATTCTTATTATCTTGTCTATCCCAGCTTGTTGCATAGCTATATGGCAACAATGGAGAATCAGGAACTCCAACTTTTTTAAATCCTGTATAACTTGGTCCGTCTTGAAGATAGAAATGATCTTGTCCTAAAACATTTGTATTTGCGCCAGTACCAATTGAAAAAGTAACAAAAGGTTTTCCGCTGAATTTTTTTGCACTAATATCGATATTAGCTCCTCCAAAATCTGCATAGTTTTGAGATTCAAAAGTTTTACTAATTCCGATGTTGTCTACAATGTTTGTAGAGAAAATTTCTAAAAGAATATTTTTGTTTGCTGGATTGTTTGATGGTAACGGAAGACCATTTAAAGTAGTTACATTGTAACGGTCGCCTAATCCTCTTACGAAGACATTTCCAGAATCATCTTGCTTAGAAACACCGCTTACTTTAGCAACAGCGTTTGCAACGTCGTTAACTCCTTTTCTTGCAATTTCTTCAGCACCAATAGCAGCTTTAAATTGAACTGCATTTTTTTGATCCAATAATAATGCTGATTCTTTTTGTTTGTTTACTGCCGCCGATTTTACAACGACATCTTTCAGTGTATAACTTCCAGAAGAAAGAGCTTGATTAACCACTACAGTTTCGTTTGCTTTTACGACAACTGGAGCTTCTACAGATTCATATCCTAGGAAACTAAAGATCAAAGTATAATTTCCAGGATTTACGCTTAACGAATATTTTCCGTCAACGTCGGTATTTACGCTAATATTTGTACCTTTAACTAATACATTAGCAAATGGCAGAGCGTCGTTGTTCATTTCCTTATCAGTCAGAACTCCAGAAATCGTACCTTTGTTTTGCGCGATCGAAATCGTACAGATAAATAATGCAATAAAGAGAAATCTTAAATTAAATTTCATTTTTTTTCAGTGTTGTGTTTGTGTCTTAATATTTTGGTGCAAAGAAAGAACCGCTCTGTGAAGTCCATGTTACCGACTTGTTATGTTTTTGTGTTGTTAAGATTATCAAATTGTTACGAGATTAAATTACGGTTAACACCATTTTTTAAAGGTTCTTTTATTAGTATATTTACCCTGTGAAATAAGAAATATCGAATATCTAATGAAAAAGTTTCGATATAAAAATCTCAATTTTTGCTATTTATGAAAAAAACACAAACTAAGATTTTATTAGTTGACGACGAACCAGATATCTTAGAAATCGTTGGCTATAACCTCGCTCAGGAAGGCTATCAGATTGTTACAGCTTCTAACGGAAAAGATGCTATAGCAAAAGCACAGAAAGAGCTGCCAGAACTAATCATTATGGACGTGATGATGGCAGAAATGGACGGAATGGAGGCTTGCGAGCATATTAGAAAAATTCCAGAATTAAATAATGTTATCATAACATTCCTTACAGCAAGAAGTGAAGATTATTCTCAAGTAGCTGGTTTTGACGCCGGTGCTGATGATTATATTACGAAGCCAATTAAACCAAAATTATTGGTCTCTAAAGTAAAGGCGCTGTTAAGAAGGTTAAAAGAACAAGAAGTTGTTACAGATACTCTAAATGTAGGTGGAATCGAGATTAACCGTGAGGAATACAAAATCATAAAAGGCAATGTAGAAATTGCTTTGCCAAGAAAAGAATTCGAATTATTTTATCTGTTGGCTTCAAAACCAGGAAAAGTTTTTAAAAGAGACGAAATCCTGGATAAAGTTTGGGGTAACGAAGTTGTGGTTGGAGGAAGAACAATCGATGTTCACATCAGAAAACTGCGCGAAAAAATAGGCGAAGATCTTTTTAAAACCATAAAAGGAGTAGGCTATAAATTTGAAGTTTAGATTTTTAAGATACTAATTTGCTAAGTGATTTTAGAATTTTGGTAAAGATTTAAACCCTTTCAAATTCTTTTAAAAATATTCAATACATTTAAACCATATAAGAATTGAAGCTGTACAATCTTCATTTTCTTATATGGTTTTTGAGTTATTCCTTTTTTGTTTTTTGATTTACTCAGAAGAAAACAGCTTAAAAACAAAATTTAATTTTCTTAATTTCTTAATGGTTCAATTTTTCAATGAAGATTAATTTTAAAAAAACATACAAATTTGCTATAAAATCGGCATTGTATATCAGTCTCTTTACAACAGGATTTGTACTGATGTTAATGTCATTATTTTATAAAAATCAATTAAAACACCAAGTTGCGTTTGGAATAATTTTCATTATCGCAATCTATATTTTCTCTTTTCTGGTTTTGCAATATCGTGTAGAACGTTTTATTTACCGAAGAGTGAAGAAAATTTACGATGAGGTTTCGTTGTTAGAATCAACAACATTAATCAATCAACCGATTAATACAGACATGGAAACGCTTTCGCGTGAAGTGAAAAAGTTTGCGACAGATAAAAAGCTCGAAATCGAAATGCTCGAAATTCGCGAACAATATAGAAGAGAATTTTTAGGAAACGTTTCACACGAACTAAAAACACCTTTATTTACTGTTCAAGGCTATGTCTCAACTTTGCTTGACGGGGCAATGGATGATAAAAATATCAGAAAAAAATATTTAAAACGTGCCGAAAAAGGAGTAGAGCGCCTTATTTATATAGTAGAAGATTTGGATATGATTACCAAATTAGAATCAGGCGATTTAGATTTAAATATGACTGATTTTGATATTGTCGAATTAATTCAGAATGTATTCGAACTGCTTGAAATGAAGGCCGATAAAAAGAAAATTAAACTAGCTTTTGAAAGTAAAAATGTTCAATCTGTAATAATTAGAGGAGATCAGGACAGAATTCAGCAAGTTTTAGAAAACCTGATTGTAAACTCTATTAAGTACGGAAAAGAAGGCGGTCTGACTGAAGTTGGCGTAGTAAACTTAACCAAGAAAAAAGTCTTAATACGTATTAGTGATAACGGAGAAGGTGTTGAAAAACAAAACATTCCAAGACTTTTTGAACGTTTTTACCGAGTGGATAAAAGCGGAACTCGTTCTGAAGGAGGTTCTGGTTTAGGATTAGCGATTGTAAAGCATATTATTGAAGCACATAAAGAGAAAGTTTATGTAGAAAGTGAGTTCGGAATTGGCTCTGAATTCTCTTTTACACTCGAAAAAGCAAATAAAGCAACAAAAATCGACGTTAAAAAATTGTAACGCCAGTTTTGCTGAAAGCCCTAAAACAAAGGTGTTTAACGATAAATAAACATTTCGATTTAGGTCATAACATTAAATTTTTATTATAGTAACATCTGGTTAATGATTTCTTAACATAGGTGCTCCATCTTTGCATCCTGAAATTAAGGGAATTACAGAACTAATGATAAAAAGAAAACTTTTAGCCGTTTTATTACTGCTAGCTTGTGCTGCCAATGCACAGGAAACAAATAAGCAAGAACTGAATAAACAGGATGTGAAAAACGAAGTAATGCGTATTTTAGATTCTATAAACAAAGCTAAACTTCCAGAGACAAAATCTGGAGGAGGAGTTGAAGAACATTGGTACGATAGAATCTCTCTTAGAGGTTATGCCCAAATCAGATATAATGGTTTGTTTTCTACAAATGATAAAGTTTCTTGTGAACAATGTGATAGATCTTGGGGAACAACTTCTACAGCTCCAGATGCACAAGCAAACAACGGACTTTTTATTCGCCGTGCACGTTTAGTGTTTTCTGGACAAGTGCATCCAAATGTATTCTTCTATTTTCAACCCGATTTTGCGAGCTCACCAGCAAGTGGAATTAATAATTTTGTGCAGATACGTGACTTGTATTTTGATCTTTCTTTTGATAAGAAAAAAGAATACCGCGTTCGTATTGGACAAAGTAAAATTCCGTACGGATTTGAAAATATGCAATCAAGTTCACAGCGTTTAACTTTAGATCGCGCCGATGCAATCAACTCTTCAATCTTAAATGAACGTGATTTAGGAATATTCTTTTACTGGGCTCCAGCCGAAATTAGACAGCGTTTTGAAATGTTAGTTAAAGACGGTTACAAAGGTTCTGGCGATTTTGGAGTTTTCGCTTTTGGGGTTTACAACGGCCAGATTGCGAATAAGTTAGACGGAAATAGAGATTTAAATGTTGTAGCGAGAGTTACTTATCCATTTGTTATTGGAAGCCAAATCATCGAACCAGGAATTCAGGCTTATACAGGAAAATGGGCTTTTACTGGAGAAGTTTCTTCAGGAGTAATTGTTAATGATCCTCAGTATGTAAAAGATCAGAGAGTTGGAGCAACTTTTGTATTATACCCAAGACCATTCGGAATCCAAACGGAATACAACATCGGAACTGGGCCTCGATACAATACGCTAACGAATACAATTGACCAAACTGATTTGAACGGAGGTTATGTTTTATTAAATTATAAATGGGATATTAAAAAACAACGTATTTATCCTTTCGCCAAATTTCAATATTATGACGGAGGTAAAAAATACGAAAAAGATGCAAGAAGTTACGTTGTTAGAGATTACGAATTTGGTATCGAATGGCAGCCAATTAAAGCATTCGAACTTACAGCAGAATACGTAGTAGCAGACAGAACTTTTGAAGATAGTGCGCTTCCAATTAACAGACAACAAGGAAATGTACTAAGATTGCAAGCACAGTTTAACTTCTAAAAAGACACAGATTAAACTGATTTTTATATAAAATTTGAATTGCCTCCAGCTTTAGTTGGAGGTTTTTTATTGTATAAATAAGGCTTTAGCCAAACTAGTTTAGTTAAAGCCTTATCATTTTGAAATGTATTGTTTGATCCGCTTTATCAGCGTGAAATTATGCTATTTTGTCTTCAAAAACCTTAAATAACGAATCCCAGTCAATGTTATTTTCAAATTGGGATAATCCTTTAAACGATTTTACTTTTGATAAATCTTCAATAGTAAAGTCGTCTTGCATTGCATAAGGCACAAGATTTTCTTCCTGAAGTTTTATCGCTAAATATTCTTGTTCGTATTGACCCGGTGTCGGAATAAAAAAAGCTTTCTTTCCCAATTTTGCCAAATCCATTACAGTAGTATAACCTGAACGGCAAAGAACAAATTCACTTTCGTTAAAAGTCTGTTCCAGCTGTTTGGAGTTCATGAAATTATAATAGGTTACATTTCCAACCTCTTTTTTGGTTTGTGTTTTTTCTACAACACCTTGAACAAAAACAACTTTTCCATGATAATTTGCTGTTTCTTTTTGTAATTTTTCATCTAAAAAAGTACGCTGAGGTTCAGGTCCAGACAATATAATCATCAGATCATATATTTTTGGAGTATCCTTTTTCTTCATACGACTCAACGGACCAATGTATTTCAAATTTAGTTCGTTGGATTTTAAATGACCTAAATCTCCTGTAAGATTTACTGTTTCGGCAGTATCAGGAACCCAGCATTCATTGTATTTTTTAATGAAATACTGATGACATTTACTTGTAAACCAAGTAGTATTTCCTGTCATAACATTCAATTGATGCGTCATGAAAACAGAAGGTACTTTTTTGCTAAAAACCCCCAATCTGTTATCTGAAATGATACCATCAATTCCATGTTTTTTGATCCAATTATTGATCATTTTTTTCTCATCCAAAATGGCCGTAATCATTTTAGGAAGATTTTTAATCAGTTTCCATTTAAAGTTTTTACCATTCTTTGCATATTCAATATGATAAGAAGGCAATTCTAAAGTTTGTATATAAGGAAATTCTTTTCGCAATAAAGCTAATGCAACTCCATCAGAAGCAATAATCGGAATGTAATTATTCTCTTGAAGCGCTTTGATAATAGGAATACATCGAGTAGCATGTCCAAGTCCCCAATTTAATGGAGCTACTAAAATAGTTTTATTCGCAGAATAATCTATGCTCATTTTTTAACACGTTTTAAAAACGAAGATAAAGAAATATGTTTTCTATGTTATTTCGAGGGCATTACTAAATTATTAACTCTATATTTTAAAAAACTCTTGGAATTTCAGGGGGTATATTAAAAAGGAATAAGTTTTTTCTAATAAGATTATCTCTATGTTAAGTGATTTTGAGTTTTTGAAATGACCTTAATAAGGAAATTTATAAGTTTAGCTACAATATATCAAGTAAGATTTGTCTGAAAAGAATAATTCAATTAACTGAATGCCAATATTTATAAAAAGATATTTTGCTAAAACCCCAGCGGGGTAAAATATTTATAGGATTTTAATAATACAAATGAAAAAGCTCCAGAGGAGCGACATATTTTTTCACAATTTTATGTCGCTCCTCTGGAGCTTTACATTCTTGATGGCGATTATTTTCTATAAATATTTCGCTTCCCTGAAGCTTACAAAAAGAAACAGCTGTCCTTTTGAGACAGCTTCTTTAAAGTTTCGTACTAAACTTAGCACCTCAGAACCTTAGTCCCTCAGTACCTTAGTTTAATCCTGAATATACGTTTTATTACCATTTTTATTAATGTAGTATTTACCGCCTCTTGGTCCAGTATACACTTTTTTACCATTGTATTCTCCAGTAACTTTATCTGGTACAGCTGGCGCTTTTTCGTTAGTTTCTTTTAAAGTCTTTGTAGCCGATTTTTTAGCAGCAGTTGCATCTTTCTTGGTAGCATCAGCTTTTGCTTTCGTTTTAGTAGCGTCAGCTTTTACGTCATCAGCTTTTGCGGTAGTTTTCTTTGCATCAGCTTTTGCTTTGTCTGCTGTTTTTTTAGCTTTGTCAGATTCTGCTGTTGCTTTTTTTGCTTCGCTTTTTGCCTTTGTAGCTTCTTTGTCAGCAGTTTTTTTTGCTGCGTCTGCAGATTCTTTTTTTGCTTTAGACGAAGCTGTTTTTGCGTCATCTGCTGCTTTTTTAGATTTCGTTGCTTCTTTTTTAGCATCTGCCGAAGCTTTGTCTGCGCTTGCTTTAGCTTTTTTTGCCGAAGTTTCTGTTTTGCTTTTCGCAGTTTTTGCAGTTGTTTCCTGAGCGTAAAAATTAGAAGAGAAAGCAACCATTAAACAGAACAATACTAATTTTTTCATAGGGTCATATGTTTAAATTTCAATTAAAATTAAACAATTTATTGTCATCTTTTTCGGAGCGCATTAAAAATATGCACGAAGTTGAACATTTCCTGTATGAATGGTTGATCCTGTTTCGCTTTTACGGCCTTGGTAATTTAAATTAACATCCAAAAAAGACGTAATGTTCTTTTGCAGAAGCAGTTTCCAAACCAAATTTGATCCAGCCTGAAGTCCTTCTAACATTTGAAAACCTACTGAAGAAAATTCGTTTCCGCTAAATTTATTTTCATAAAAAGAAAATTCTCCATTTATCGTTACTTTCTTTTCTCCCGCATAAGAAAAAGAAACCCCGATTCTGTTCTGATCTAAAGTTTCAAGATTCCCTATTTTGTTTTTCTTATTTTGAAGTTCATAAAAGAAATCCAATTTAGTGTTTTTTGAAAATAAATAACTGACTTTCGGTGCAATTTGCCATCCTTTTATATCATAATTTTTCTCCACAAAATCTTCTGAAACCAAATCAGTTTTTATGGTTTTGGTAAAGAAATTAAACAGCCAGCTTTTTTGATATAAATGGGTATATTGAATTTGATGCGAATAATTCTGTACATGCTGCGAACCAACAGAAAGCAGACTTTTTCCTTTATTTACCAAATAAGAATAAGTAACAGAATGTATTTGTTTGCCTCGATTGAAAAATAAGCTGTTTCTGAAACTCGAATTTAATCCTAAAATATTCTCTTCGGATGAATCAAACGGGTTAAGTTCTAGTTTTTCGCCTTCACTTTTTACCTTTCGATCCATTATAAAAGAAGTCTGATTATAAAAATAAGACAACAGTTTTTTGAAACCTTTTTCATTTTGCCATTGCAATGGATTCAAAGTTAAAGATTGCGAAAACTTATTTTGGTTCGTTTTAATGTAAACCTGATTCGGCAAAAAGACCCTTACATATCTTGCTTGATCTTGATAAACAGCAACTTCAAATTCTTCCAATTCCTGAATGCCGTTTCCATTATAATCGTTCCAAGTGTAAACTCCTTGTCCAGTTGGCACTTCAACGTATGTAAATTCTTGTTGCGCAATAGTTCCTGAACTGGTTTCGTAAGTTGTTCCAATCTGCATGAACTGATTAAAAAAGCGATCGTTGTATAAAACCCTGGAGTTTAACGAAGGTTCATTTTGTCTGGAAGTGTCCGTAAAATCAAGATTCCGATAGCTCGCGTAAACAGCTAAATCGGTCTTTTTGGTTTGAATTAATTTCGACTTTAAATAATACGTCTGAGAATTATTAACGTGTTGCAATAATCCGTTTTGTAAACTATCATTTCGTCTTTGCAGAAAACCAACTTCAACAAAAACTTTCGTACTATCGCCTCGTCCAGTAAATACACCATATTCTGAGAATCTTTGGCTTAAAGCCGAAAACTCATTGGTAACTTTATCTTTTTCCTGATTGTCTTCCAATTGAAAAGTCCCACCAACCCAATTTTTGCCAAAATGATATTTTGTTCTGGTTTGATTCCTAATGAATTTTGAAGTCGAAGCTGTGGCATCAGAATTCAAGAAACTTCCGTTGTTTTCTATTGTCCAATTTTTAATTTTAAACAAAGCATTTGTGGTATGTCTTGAACCAGAATAACTTTCGCTATAATCTAATTTCTCGAATTGATAGGTCAATAAACCAATATTAGCGTTTTTTTTCTGAGCGAATAAATCAAAATTTAAACCCGTTACCAAAAGACTTTGATTTCCTAAAAGTGTACCGGTTAAATTCCAATCGCGGTTAAATTCGATATTATACAAACGTTCAACCGATTGAAAATTCTCTTGTACAAATTGGTAATTCGCGAAAGCGTCCAAATTCCAACTTCTGGAAAAGAGCCTTTTTTTAAGATTGGTTTTAAAAGCAATTCCTGTATTATTTGCATCATCGATTCCAGAAAATAAGTTTTGATCATTATTGCTTACAGCCAATTCAAAATCTGCTAAAGTTTTTTCGTCTGGATTATATTTTCCTAAAAATGTCGCGACCTGAAGTTTAATCGGCGGAACAAGCTGTACAATTGGTTCGTAATTTCCTTGTAAAACGCCATTTATAGGTTCAACATATTGATAAATACGTTCAACAGAATTATTATTTTGAATGATATAATTTCCAGCATTTGCACCAACCAGACTAAATTTTACATTATATAAAACATCAGCCGAATTATTTGAATATTCATAAATTTCAACTGAATTGATAATTGTTTTCTTGTACAAAATTTTATTGTCGGCATAAGTATCTTCGTAAGCAGAAGGCGCTTTCATTAAATTTGTATCATCACCCGCCTGACTTAAAATCTCAACTTGTTCTGTAGAAAGATTTTGCTGTAAAGGCTGGTTTTTCATGTCGTTTTCAGAATAAATATAGCTGCCAAAACTCCATTTTTTACTCTCGTGCGTTGCGCCCGCGTAGGTAACCAGTCGGTTATAATTTCGTTCAGAATATTGATATTCAACATTAATACGCATTTCGGAAGTAATTGTAAAAAGCGAAGTAAAAACAATTTCTCCCGCATTATAATCAATAACATAATCGTTGTTTTCACCGCGTTTCAGCAAAACTCCATTTACATAAACACGTTCAGAACCCGAAATAACAAGCACATACAATTCGCCGTTTTGACCTTTTAATTTATACGGACCTTGATTTCCTTCTTGTCCAGTAAAAGTACTTTTGGCATATTGGCCTTTTACAAAAGCCACCGAAGCAAAAACATTGGTTTTACTTTTTTCATTGTCAAAATCAAAACTTGCAGAAAGCCCCTGAACCTTTTTATTGAAACTTAAAAATTGCGTTTTTCTATTTTCTAAAAAGACATCGCCGGCGCGAATGTTCCAATCATCGCTGAAAAGTTCCATGAAAATATTATCAAACTGATCCAATTTTTGGGAATAACCCCCATCCTGAAGCGGAATATTGCTATCCTGAAGTGAGGCTCTCAAACTAACTTTGTCTGAAATTTTTCCCGTAATTTGAAGATCTAAATTGGAGTTTAAAACTGTACTTTGATTATTCCCGACAGTAATTCCGCGAGTAATGCTTCCAGAAGTATTTAAACCATCAAAAGGAGCTGCTTTTTTAGCGTTGGCATTATTATCTATTCGATAGAGTTTTTCGGTTCCCACATCGCTGCTGACCATCTGATCTGCTTTGTAAAGGCTGTATTCTTTGGTTAAGAAATCGGGATATTGAAGATAATTGACAATTAAAGTATCAGAAACCGATTGGAATTTTTCATTAAAAAGTAAAAAGCCTTTTTGAAAATCAACTTTGTAAAAAGTCGAATCGATAGGTTCATTTTTGGTATTTAGAATCTGAAAAAATCCAGAGTTAATAGCAACTTTTTCCAATCGGATTGTATCTTTTGAAGCGATTACTTTTTTGGTTTTATACAGCGTTTCAGTGTCCTGAGCCTGAAGCACAGAAAAACAGAAGAAAACCGTCAAAAACAGTAATTTTTTCAACATAAACACTTTAACTCTAAAATGTCAAAAGTAGTATTTATAATCAAGAAATTACGACGCTTTTATTTATTGAAAAATGAAATGCTTTGGTGCTGATTGTCTGCTTTTTAAATTTTAGAATAAAAAATAATTGAAGTAGAATTCTCATAATTAGTAAATCTTTTTTTTAGCTTTGTTTTGGATATAACGAACTTACATTATGGATACTAGCAAAGAACTTTTATTCTTTTT
This sequence comes from Flavobacterium ginsenosidimutans, assembly GCF_003254625.1. GTDB lineage: Bacteria > Bacteroidota > Bacteroidia > Flavobacteriales > Flavobacteriaceae > Flavobacterium > Flavobacterium ginsenosidimutans. Next base: position 73,253 of record NZ_QJRJ01000077.1, on the reverse strand, counting down.
TAGTGCTTTAGGAGCTTTCAACGGAATTATTCTCGGAGTTTATTTCTTCTTTTTTACCAAGAAAAGGCATCTGACGAATTATTTTCTGGGTGCGCTTTTGTTTGCACTAAGTATCCGAATTGGGAAATCTGTATTTGTTTATTTTCATCCCGAATTGCCAAAAATGTATCTCCAGTTTGGGCTTACAGCTTGTTTTTTCATTGGACCTTGTTTATATTATTTCGTAAAATCTGCAGTCGATGAAGTTCAGATAATGCCTAAATCTTGGAAGTTTATATTGGCATTTTGGGGAACTTTAATTGTAGCAGTCGGCGTTTTATATCCGTACGAAGTATATCCAGAACTTTGGGGAGGTTATTTTATAAGAATCATTTATTTTCAATGGTTTATTTATATTGTATTTGCTGGTTTTGAACTTCGCAATGTTTTGAAAAAAATCCTGAGCAGAAAAGAAAAAGCTACTCCAGCCGAAATGTGGTTCTCGATGCTCTATTTTGGAACTTTTCTCTTATTTCTATTTTATTTTTTAGCGATTATGGGAGCGTCCGGTGCAACTTATATAAGTGGCGCGGTTGTTTTTTCGTTCATTTTATATTTAGGAATTTCAATTCTTTTGTACCGAAAAAAGACAGACGATTTATTTTTATTGAACGGGAAGATTTCTAATAAAAAAATAGATTCGGCAGAAGCAAAAATATGGTCTGAAAAGTTAGAAAATGCGATGTATGATAAAGGATTATACAAAAATCCAAATTTGACACTTCAAGATTTATCGCAGGAAATCAATATTTCGAGCCATCAATTGTCGCAACTTTTAAATAATAATTTAGGAAAGAATTTTACCAGTTTTGTAAATGAATTTAGAATTAATGAAGCTTGTAAAATTATCACTTCAAATGATAAATTGACTCTAGAATCTGTTGGCTACGATGTTGGTTTTAATTCCAAATCAACTTTTTTCGCGGCATTCAAAAAACATACAGGAACAACGCCTCTCAATTACCAAATTCAGGCTTTACAATCATAATATGAATATTGGAAAAGAAATATTGTTCTTTTTTGGTGCTTTAGGCGCTTTCAACGGATTTATTTTAAGTCTCTATTTTTTCTTCTTCACAAAGAAAAAATACTTGACCAATTATTTTTTGGGTGCAATGCTGTTCGCATTATGCACAAGAATTGTGGTAACCGTTTTTGTGTATTTTAATCTAGATTTACCTAAAATTTATCTTCAAATTGGTCTTTCAGCTTGTTTGTTAATTGGGCCATTTCTATATTATACTTTAAAATCAGGAATGGAGAAATTTAATGTTAGTGCAGTAAAATGGAAATTGCATTTGATAAGTTGGTTTATCGCAATTGTATTAATCGGGCTGTTATTTCCTTATGAAAAATATCCTGTTTTATGGAACGATTATTTTGTAGCTGCCGTTTTCTTTCAATGGTTTACATATAGTTTTATTTCTGGTTTTGAAAGCAGATTTGTACTTCAAAAAATAATTAAGGATTATCAAAATTCAAGTCCGTCAGAAAAATGGTTTGGCGCAATTTTCCTAGGAAATGCTTTGGTTTTTCTGTCTTATTTTCTCGGGTTTTCTCGGGTGCCTTTTGTTTCTTGCATAATTGGAGCAATTGCTTTTACTTTTATTTTATACCTGATTATTCTAGTTCTTCTGCACAGAAAACAAACGAATGATTTATTTGTGATTAATGTTCAAAAAGAGAAAAAATTAAACAAAAAAGAAGTCGAAATTTTATCTCAAAAACTGAAAAAGATAATGTTTGAAAAAGCATTATATAAAAATCCGAATTTAAGTTTAAGTGATTTGTCTCAGGAAATTAATATCTCAAGCCATAAATTATCACAGTTTCTAAATAATAATCTAGGAAAGAATTTTACCAGCTTTGTAAATGAATTTCGAATTGATGAAGCCTGCGAAATAATTACTTCAAATGATAAACAGACTCTAGAATCTGTTGGTTACGATGTTGGATTCAATTCCAAGTCAACATTCTTTGCGGCATTCAAAAAACACACAGGAACAACACCTCTTAATTACCAAATTCAGGCTTTACAATCTTAAAATGGAGTGTGAATTTATAAATCCGTACTCCTGATTTCGCTTTCGACGACCTTGTAACGCAATTAAGAACTGACTTTTGTTTCATCAAAGTCAAACTTAATCGCTAAATTTTATGAGGTTTTTAATTCTAATTTTCCTTTACATTTATTGTTTTCTTCTAAATTTAACAGAATCTAAAGCACAATCAATTCAGAAAATTTCTGGAAAAGTCATCAATTCAAATAACGAATTGATGATGGGGACAGCTTCTATATTATCTATTAAAGATTCAACGATAATAAAATATCAGGATTTTTTAGATGGCGCTTTTCAGATTTCAGATATTAATCAGAAAGAAGTTTTGGTAAAATTAACTTCAACTGAATTTGCTGATCGTTATTTGCGTATCAGTTTTGATGGAAAAGAAAATGTAGATTTAGGAGCAATTATCGTAGCAGAAAATCAAAATAAATTGAATGAAGTCGTGGTAAAAAGCCAAGCTTCATTATTAAAATATGGCGCAAACGGAAATATAGATGTCAATGTAAACGGAACCGTTTTGGCTACAAGCAGTTCGGTAAACGAATTATTGTCAAGAGTTCCAAATGTTGTGGTGGCTGATGGAGAAATCAGCGTTCTCGGAAAAGGCGAGGCAATTATTTATCTCAACGGGATTTTAATCAATTACGAACGATTTGCGGCAATTCCAGTTTCGCAGATTCAGAAAATCGAAGTCATTTCTAATCCATCTTCCAAATATGATGCTGAAGGAAAAGCAGTAATCAATATTATTACCAAACAAAATATCGAAAGCGGTATTATGGGAACTGCCAATCAGCATGTATCGGTTTCTAAATTTGGCGGAACGAGTTATAATACGCTTCTTGATTTTAGTTATTCTAAAGGAAAATTCTCTTTTATCACCAATTATGGTTTGCAATTGGGCAGAAATCGTGAATTATTGTACACCACAAGAACGCGCCCAAATCCTGAGGAATACATGAAATCTGAATTGACAACTGATTGGAAAAGAAGATTTAATAATTATTCTAATTTCGGAATTGGACTTCAATATAGTTTTTCTCCTGACAATTATATTTCCCTTGCTTACAGCGGAAATGTTAATGATTTAGGAGGAATTACAGAAAGCAGAAATACTATAACTAATAATTCGGGAAGTAGTTTTTATGCCACAGATGTTGATCGAAATGATGTTTTGCTGAATCAGTTTGTCAATTTAAATTATAATATGAAAACCGATGAAAAAGGTTCAGCATTGTTTATTGGGTCGCAATATTCCAATTACAATCAGACAATTGGAGATTTTATTGAAGAAAATAGTTTTGTCGACGAAACCGATGATAAAAGATATTTAAAAAATAATGTCGGAAGCCGAATTAATATTATTGCAATTCAAGCTGATTATTCGAAGAAAATAAATGAAACGACAAAACTGGAAATAGGAGCGAAGTTCAGTCACGCCACCATAAAATCAGGAACGGATTTCCTGATTGCCGATCCCGAAGATATGGATTTTGAATTGGACGATGAACTTTCGAGTGATTTTGAATACAATGAAAAAATCGCCGCAGTTTATTTTAATTATATCCAAGAATTGAGCGAAAAAATCAATTTTTCGCTTGGCGCAAGAGCAGAGAAAACAAGTTATAATTTATTTACAAATGCCAATGGAACTCAGAAATTCGAAAAATCATACGGCAATTTTTTCCCAAACGTACTTTTAAATTTTAATCTTTCAGAAGATTGGAAAGGTCATTTTTCGTATGTTTCGAGAATATCGAGACCAAGGTATCAGGCTTTAAATCCGTATGTGATTTACCAAGATCCATTTACTACAATAGAAGGAAATCCGAACTTGCTTCCAGAAAAAACACACGCTTTTGAAATTGGCACGATGTATAAAAAGTTTGATTTTAAAATTGGATACACTTATAAGATTGATCCAATTTCTGCGGCAGCTTTGCGTGGAGATACGCCAAACAGTTATATTTTAAGAGCTTTAAATCTCGAAAAAGGGCATACATTTTTTACTTCGATTTCAAGATCTTTCAACCTCAAATGGTGGAATTCTACGAATTCAATGAGTGTGACTTGGCAGAAATCTGTCGACAATTTTTATGCATTTGAGTTTAGTCCAGTAAAACCACAATTTTATTTGTATTCGAATAATACATTTACGATTCCAAAGCTTTTTAAATTGCAGCTTTTGGCTTGGTATTTAAGTGATAGAAGTTATGGTTTAGGAAGCGATAACAGCCGTTCGACAGTAACTTTAGGAATTGAAAGAAACTTTTTCAGAGATGCTTTAAAACTCAATTTTTCAGCTAATGATATTTTTCACAAGTTTATGGTTTCGGGAGATTACAATGTTGGACAAACCCAAATTTATTATCACCGAACTTATACGAGTAATTATTTTAAATTGATCGCAACCTACAATTTTGGAAATTCGAAAAAGACCACTTATAAAAAAGCAGAAATTGAACAGTCGGAAAATAATAGGGCGAGGTAAGTCTATTTAAACCGTTTCGTACCAATATTGACTGTAAAAATTCGCTGTTTCCATTAATTCTTGATGACTACCAGATTCTGTTATGGTTTTATTTTCTAAAATATAAATATGGTCTGCTAAATTTTTTAAAGTATGTAAACGATGAGAAATAAACAATATTGCACAATCTGTTTTTATCTTTTGCAGTAATTGCATTGTAAAGTTCTCAGTATTTCTATCCATTGCAGAAGTTGCCTCATCAAGAATTAGAAACTTTGGTTTTTTGTACAAAGCTCTAGCAAGAGCAATAATTTGTTTTTGTCCTCCACTTAAATTGATTCCTTCTTCTCCAACGATTGTCATTAAGCCTTGAGGTAATTGATTAATGTAAAATTGAAATCCATATTCTTGAATAAAATTTAACATGTTTTCGGGAGTACTTTCAGTCCCAAGAAGAATATTATCAATGACATTTCCGTTAAATATTGTAATTTCTTGAGGGATTACGGCTAATAGATTTCTATAACTTTTTAGATCAATTTCAAGTAGGTTATGCTTATTGTTTATGATTATATTTCCATTTTCGAATGAATAAAAACGTTGTAAAATTTGCCCTATTGTGCTTTTTCCACATCCGCTTTCACCGACAATGGTAATAAATTTTCCTTTTTCAATTTCAATATTTATATTATGAAAAAGTTCGCTTCTTCCTCTAAATCTAAAAGAGAGATTTTGAATTGAAATAGATTCAATTTTAGAAATTTTTAAACCTTCTTCTTTTTCTTTTTCCATTGAGGCGAATTCATACATTCTGTCAAATGCAATTTTTGCTTCATTTATTGGAATTGAAATTAAAGCTAAACTAGCGATTGAGGGAAGTAATGAACTGGAAATTCCTAAAATTGCCATTAATTCTCCAATTTTTATTTCATGATTAAAAACTTGAAAAGAGGTATAAATCAAAATTCCAATAATAAATACCACACTTGCCAAACCAGACTGCCATGACAAAGTCATGTTGACTTTTCCTAGATTAAATATTTTTTCCTGATAATTGGCAAAAATATTTTCGTTCAATTGGTTGAAGATATTCTGTTTGTTGTCATTTTTAATGGTAGCAATGCCTTGAATTGTACTAATAAAATTACTTTCATTAATAGCAGAACTTTGCATCATTTCTTTTTGAGAATGCATGATGTTTTTGTTATGTCTGTAAATTATAAAAAAATAAAACGGTAGACTCAAAAGGCATATTAAACCAAGTTTCCAAGAATACGTGATTAGAAAAACACATGAAATTATAACCGCTAAAATGTCTACAATTAATGTATTTGCTAAGATTTTAACAACATTTTGCACTCGTTGTGTATCATTTAATCTTGCAACAAGTTCACCTGTTTTTCTGGTATCAAAAAATGATTTTGGAAGGTTTAGTAAGGCTGAGAAAAAAGTATTGTTTATTCTATTATTAAAATCTTTGGTTTGTTGAATTGCAAAATATTGCCTCAAATAAGAAATTCCCACACGTGCAAAAAGTAAAATAGTCAGAAGAGTGATTCCTGAAATGAGTTTGGAAATATTATTTGAGGGTAATATATCGTCAATAAGTTTTTGTGAAAAGATTGCCATTGCCATACCTAAACCTGATATAAAAACACCAAGGAGTACAGAAATCCAAATTAATTTATAGTCTTTTTTTAAAATATCTAAAAACCATTTTTGCTGATCTTTTTTTTCTCTTTTTTCGGTCTTAAAATTTTCATTTGGTTCTAAGGTTAAACAAGATTTTGAAACCCAAATTTTTTCTAATTCATTTTTTACTAGATTATATATTCCTTTGGATGGATCTCCAATCAAAAAACCTTGTTTTTCACTGTAACCATAACAAACAACATAATGTTGTAATTGATTATCGAATAAAGTATGTAAAATTACAGGCTGTTTATGATTAATTAAATTCTGAATATCAGTTTCACATCCATCTGATGTAAAGCCTAAGTTATTTGCAGCTTGATATAGACCTAGTAAGGTTGTTCCTTGTTTTGTTGTACCACTTAATTCTCTGATTTTTTCTAAGGAACTATTACCATTATAAAATTTAATTATGGATAATAAACATGCCACACCACAATCTGATTGATCAAGTTGTAATGTATGAGTTTTTTGGATGTGCTTTAAATTCATTATTCAGCATTCAGTTTTTTAATCAAAATTTCTGGTTTTGTTTGTCCTTTTATTTTTTCAATAAGTTGATGATTTTTATCGTACAAAATTATACTAGGAATTGAATTCACATCAAAAGTGTTAGCGAAAGTAACTTTACTATCACAAAGAAAATGAACATTATCATAATTAGTTAATTGATGGTTTTGAGCGAAATTTTTAATTTGTTGGTTCTTTTCAGATGAAATAAAGATGATTTGAACACTCACAAATTTCTTTATATTTTGATGTATCATTTGAGCTTCTTCCTTGCAATATTCACATTCTGTATTGAAGTAAACAAAAATAGCTGGAGTTTCTGTCTTTAAATTTTCATTGGTAAAAATTCCTCCTTTTATATTTTGATAAGAAAATTTAGGAATCGTTTTAATGTTTTGTTGAACTTCTTTTTTATAATTTATTTTGGAGAGTATTTGATAGCCTAGAAAAAGAAAAGTGCTTACAAATAATAAGATAAAAATGCTTTTAAGTGATTTTCTCATTTTTCTTAATTTTCCTTCAATAAGGTTATAATAATTAGTAAGATCATTGAAACGATCCCTGATAAGGCATGAAGTAAATTAGTGTCATAAAAAAGTATCTGATTATGTAAATTATAATCATGATGCAGGATAATACGAAAAAAACTTTTTTAAGTTTTGACATTTTAACTGTAATTAAGTGTAAAAAACATTACTGTTGCTACCCATAAAAACAAAGCAGGGACATAACTTATTCCAACTATTTTTAGACCATAATCAGCATTTGTATTGGTTAATTTGCCAATTTGAAAACTTAAGTAAATGATGTAGAAAAACTCAAAAAAATTTAAGACTTGAAATGGATAAATAAACCATGTTTCTAAATCTTTATAACCCGTAATATTAAGGGCTGAGAGTGGATAGAAATATTGAATATCATTTAAATCATAATTCGTTTGGAAGAAGTAAAACCATATAATTTTAAAAACGGGTACTAACAAAAAAATAAATTCTGCTTTTATAGTTGCATCCCACAATTGATTATACTTTGTTTCTTTTGATAATAAAAACATTCCAACATATAAAATTAGAGAGATTACAGAAGTCTTAATTAAGATTAATAAAGGAATGTATAAATAAGTTAACCAATGCCATTTATCTTGAAATTCTATAAAGTTATTTACTTCTCTTTGCGTTAAAAGATCAGACATAAAATGTTGAAGTAATTGGTTTATATTTAATAGATCGTTTGTTATTTTATTAATAAATACAAATGCTACAGCTAGAATTATAAACTTAAAAAGGGATCTGTATTTTTTTTTTTGCATTAGAGATTTTGAAATTATGGGTGTTTTTTACTGACATAAAAACAAACGTTAAGTATATTTTTTTGTAGAGAGCATTATCTTTTAAAGGATAATGCTCTTCTATTTGCTATCATTAGATTAGTTTTTGTTTCTAACTCTTAGTTTCTAACTTTTCTTTGTTTTTTTTTTTAAGAGCATTTATGTATCCTATAAAAATTGCGATTGAGGATAAAAATGGTCCTATCGAATATCTGAAATCTGAAAATTTTAAATCATCAAAATTTTTTCTTTCAAATAACCAACTTAAGGTTAAACCTAAATAAAATAAGGAAATCACAAGTAAAATGAACAGTACACTTTTGTTAATTTTCATGATTTTTGAAGTTTAATTGAAATTACTGTTTTTTAGTAATTTATTTTTGCTTTTCGTGTTTTTAACTGTTAGTTTGATTTTTAACGACAACTTGCCCCCCACTGAGCAGAAGCATATATGAAGCCAGCTGCACCAATTCCTGCTCCTACAACAGAAGCACCTCCAGCTACTAGACCTGCAAATCCTATTACTAGACCAACAGATGCCCCTGCACAGCTTGTTAAAAAGCTACCACCACCTCCATGTGTTGCATCGTATTGATTTGCATCTTTTAATTGCACATTAGCTCCTCCTATCAAAGTTTCCATTTGATTTAATTCTAATTTTTTCATAATAACTAAAAATTTATTGAATAATATTTTTCAAATTTAGTTGGAGTTGTTAGAAACTCTTAGTCGAAAATCGATTTTTTAAAATCTAAATTCGAATAATTGTAAAATAATTCTTATGTTTATATTTGTAAAAATGTTAAATATGAATATAATTGTAGGAAATAAACTTAAAAAACTTCGTCAAGCAAAAAACATGTCACAAGAAGAAATAGCAGATTATCTAAATATTTCGCAGTCTGCTTATGCTAGAATGGAAAGAGGAGAGAGTACTTCTTGGGCAACTCATTTTAATAAAATCTGCGCTCTTTTTGAAATTAAACCTGAGATTCTAGTAAGTAAAAATGAAGAGGAATTTAAAAATTACGAGAAGGAATCAGATTCTGTAGAAATTGTAAATCAATTATCAGAAAAAATAATTGAACAATATGAAGCACGCATAAAAGAATTGAAGAAAACGATTAAAAATTTAAAAAGAAAAGAATAAAAAAAGGCTCCATCAATTAAGATGAAACCTTTTATAATGAATTGAAATAATTAACGCTTAGAAAATTAATTTAATTCTTTAGTTACAATCTGCATGGTTTCACGGCTAACTTGTTTCAATAAAACTTCTTTATTAGCTTCAACTGTCTGAGCAGCTTCTTCTGTAAAGTGACGGATTGTATATAAAGTTACATTTTCGCTGTATTCTACTTTGAATTTTTTAGAAAGAATCGCATTCAATTCTGAGAAATTTCCAAATTTATCTTCCACGCAAACAGAAAAACTAATTGCAGAGTTCTGAATCAAGTTTACTTTGATTTTAAATTCGTGGAATAATCCGAAAATCTCACTGATGTTTTCTTCCATAATGAAAGAGAAATCAATTGAAGAAAGAGAGATTAAAAGCTGTTCTCTTTTTACGATAAAACATGGATATTGTGGTTCTAAATCAACACCTTTAGAAACGCAAGTTCCTTTCAACAAAGGATTCACGAATGATTTTACATATAAAGGAATTTCTTTTTTCTGTAAAGGCTGTAATGTTTTTGGGTGAATAACAGTTGCACCGTAAAATGCTAATTCGATCGCTTCACGATATGAAATTTGGTTTAACAAACTTGCATTTTCAAAATAACGCGGATCGGCATTCATAACTCCAGGAACGTCTTTCCAGATCGTTACACTTTCAGCATTTAAGCAATAAGCAAAAATTCCTGCAGTATAATCAGAACCTTCACGGCCTAAAGTTGTGGTAAAGTTATTTTCGTCAGCACCTAAAAATCCTTGTGTGATATTTAGCTGTTTTCTCGGAACATTTTTACTGATATTTTGTTGAGTCGTTTCCCAATCAACTTCTGCATCTCTGTAATTTGCATTCGTTTTAATGAAGTTACGAACATCAAGCCATTGCGTTTGAATTCCCATGAAATTCATAAAATGACTTAAAATATTAGTCGAAATCAACTCTCCAAAACTTACAACTTGATCGTAAACGAAGTTGTAATTTGGAGATTTATTATGAGCTAAAAAGTATTCCAATTCAGTAAATTGTGCATTTACAGCTGCAAAAACTTCATGATTTTCGTCTTCAAACAAATCCAATAAGATTTGATTGTGATATTTTTTAATTTCCTGAACGGAAGAATTTAATTCTGTCGATTTTTCAAAGTAATTCTTGATTACAACTTCAAGAGCATTTGTTGTTTTTCCCATAGCCGAAACCACAAGAATTACGTCTTCATAACCTACTTTTTGTAAAACGTCGTATACGTTTTTAATTCCATCTGCATCTTTCACCGACGCACCACCAAATTTAAATACTCTCATTTTTAATTTTAGATTTTTTAGATTTTAGATTTTAGATTTGAGGAAATCTAGTATTTTTTGATTTTTTGTCACTCCCAATAACTATCGGGAGTAGCAAAACTATATTTTTATAATTTTTCTAAGAACGAATTAAGTCCTGTTTCATCCATTTGAACAACTTGCCAGTCTTCCAGAATTCTTGCGCCAGAATTCTTATAGAAATTTACTGCCGGAGTATTCCATGCCAAAACATTCCATTCCACTCTTCTAACATTGTCTTTTTTACCTTGTTTCATGATTTCAGCATAAAGTGCAGAGCCCAAACCTGTCCCACGCATCTTTTCTTTTACAATTAAATCTTCAAGATGAATTGTCTTTCCTTTCCAAGTAGAATAGCGGTAATAGTACAAAGCTATTCCAACAATTTCTTTTTGTTTTTCTTCGTTTTCAATCTCTGCCACAAAAACGTGAAATAATGGTTTTTCGCCAAAACCGTCCCGCACTAAATCTTCCTCCGTAATAACGACTGCTTCAGGTTCTTTTTCGAATATAGCCAGCTCCTGAATAAGCCCCAGCACCGATTTCATGTCTTCAGGATTTCCTTTTCTAATATTCATGTATTCGTATTTTTAAGTATTTATTATCTAAAAAAGCAACGTTTTAAAGGTTGCTTTTTGAAGATTATTAGCAAATATACAATAGTAACAAACTAACAAAATAATTTTTAAATCATTCTCACAAAATAGACGATATTTGTGACTTAAAAATAAAACTATAACGATTTAGCAATGGAAGAACGCAATAAAACACTGGGAGAGTTTATTATTGAGAACCAAAAAGCATTTCAGTATTCGTCGGGAGAACTCTCGCGAATTATCAACTCTATTCGTTTGGCAGCCAAGGTTGTCAATCATAAAGTTAATCAAGCAGGTTTAGTGGATATTATTGGCGCCGCGGGCGAACAGAATATTCAAGGAGAAGATCAGCAAAAATTAGATGTCTATGCAAACGAAGTATTTATCCAGACGTTAATAAACCGTGAGATTGTCTGTGGTATTGCTTCTGAAGAAAACGACGATTTTATTACAGTTCAGGGGAGCGACAACTGTCATAATAATAAGTACGTGATCTTAATGGATCCGCTTGACGGATCTTCAAACATTGATGTTAATGTTTCTGTTGGAACTATTTTTTCTGTTTTCAGAAGAATTACACCCATAGGAACTCCGGTAACTAGCGAGGATTTTTTACAACCGGGAATCAATCAAGTTGCAGCAGGCTATGTAATTTATGGAACTTCGACAATGCTTGTTTATACCACTGGATATGGTGTAAATGGTTTTACGTTAAATCCGGCGATTGGTACATTTTACCTTTCACACCCGAATATGAAATTTCCAAAAATCGGAAATATCTATTCGGTAAACGAAGGAAATTATGTTCATTTTCCGCAAGGCGTAAAAAATTACATTAAATACTGCCAGAAGGAGGAAGAAGACAGACCGTATACTTCTCGATATATCGGAAGTCTGGTAGCCGATTTTCATCGAAATATGATTAAAGGCGGAATTTATATTTATCCAACAAGTTCAAAAGCGCCAAAAGGGAAATTACGTTTGTTGTACGAATGTAATCCAATGGCCTTTATTGCAGAACAGGCGGGAGGAAAAGCTACAGACGGGTTCAATAGAATCATGGAAATTCAGCCAACCGAACTGCATCAAAGAGTTCCTTTTTTCTGCGGAAGCCTTGATATGGTAGAAAAAGCAGAGGAATTTATGGCGGCTGAATAAGTTTTCAGTCTCAGTCTCAGTTTTCAGTCTGGACTATAAAATAGCAAACCCGACAGGTTTTTAAAACTTGTCGGGTTTTGTTTTTTAATCAATTAAAAAACAAAATAAAAACTACTCGTATTTCAGTCTTTTACATATATTTGATTAAAATTATTATATGAAAAATATTACTTTAATTCTTTTTCTAGTGCTAGGTTTTGCAGTTGGGTGTTCATCTGATGAAGACGGTAAATCGGGAGTGAATTCATCAATTGTTATTGATGGAATAACCTTTAAACCCAATAAAGCAGTTTACTCTTATCAGCCGGCAAGTTTTGAATCTCAGAAAAGAGTTCGGTTTGTAATTAGCAATGAAGGAATGCAAGAATTCTTATATATTGATATTTCGTTTCCTGCAACTCAGAAAAGTTTGACTGGCGAATATTCATTTGGAATTGGAACGGCTGATGAATTATTGGCAATGGCTGAGTTTTATGCTCCAGATAAAAGATATTATATTAGTGGATATTCTCTCAAAATAACGGATAATGGTGATTCTAATTTTAATTTTGAATTTGTTTCTCCAGAAGTTTACGATGGAATAAACAATAAAAAAGTAAATTTTAAAGGTGCATTAAACGGTAAAATCGTAATGGAATAACCTCAATAAAATTCAGAATCAATTGAAAATAAAAAACCCGACAGATTTTTGATAATCTGTCGGGTTTTTATCTTTTAGAAGTTTCAAATTTCCAATATCACTATAAGCTGTAAACTGTGACCGAAAACTGAAAACTATTATTTATGCATGTGCTGCATTTCGTAGATAAAAGTATCTGCGTCAACTTTATTGTCAACTAATGACAATGCTTTTGCAATGATATAATCTACATTGCTTGGCGTGAATCCTAGCGCAACACTTATTTTTTTCAATAATACTTCTTGTTTGTCTTCAAGATGATGATCAACATGTACCATTCTTGTTAAATCATACAAACGCTCCAAACGCTGTACATAAGAGTATGGCGGATTAATAGGATATTTTAAAGGATCACTAAGAATTTCTTCGTATTCTGACTCTGTTATTTCTAAACGAGAAGCCAATTTGTCTAAGAACTCTTTTTCTTCTGGATATACAACACCGTCAGCCAATGCTACACGAACAATAGCAGAAAAGTGTCCTTTGTTTCTTTGTTTAAATTCGCTATCGAATAATTCTGAAAATGACATAATTATTTAAATTTTTAAAACACAAATATAAATTTTATTTTACATTAACAATTTTAAATTTCTCATAAAATTTAACTTATTTTTATTGAAGGAATTGGAAACATGAATCTTTAATTCTGAAAATTAATCGTAAGTTTACAACCCCTAATTATTTAATTACATTATACCTATGTCACAATTTTGGATTTATTTTCAAATAGGATTAAAACACGTTTTAGATATCAATGCTTACGATCACGTTCTTTTTTTAATCGCCTTAACGGTTCCGTATTTGTTTAAAGACTGGAAAAGAATTTTTCTTTTGGTTTCTATTTTTACAGTTGGTCACACTTTGGCTTTAATTCTTTCGGTTTACGGAATTATTGCAATAAAAGTGAATACTGTAGAATTCCTGATTCCGATTACAATTCTGATAACCGCTCTTTATCATTTATTTACGGCAGGTAAGACTTCTAAAAATGATAGTATAAATCTGGTATTTTTCATAACTTTATTCTTTGGAATTATTCATGGTTTAGGTTTTTCTAATTATTTCAAAACAATTTTAGGAGGTTCAGCAACCTCAAAATTGTTACCTTTGGGAGAGTTTGCCTTAGGAATAGAAGCTGCTCAGTTAATAGTAGTCTTTGTTGTTCTGGTAATTTCATATATAGTGCAGACAGTTTTTCGTTTTTCAAAACGTGACTGGGCACTTGTAATGTCGGCTTTCGTTATTGGAGTTGTAATTCCGATGATTATTGAAAGCCCAATTTGGAACAGATAAATTAAATGGAAATAAAAAAACTGAATAAATACGATAAAGCATATCTGCGAATTGCAAAAGAGTGGAGCCAGCTTTCTTACTGTAAACGTAAACAAGTCGGAGCAATTATCGTAAAAGACAGAATGATCATTTCGGATGGCTACAACGGGACACCATCTGGATTTGAAAATTGCTGCGAAGATGAAGACGGATTAACGCGCTGGGATGTTTTGCATGCCGAAGCAAATGCAATCCTGAAAGTAGCAAGATCAACACAGTCTTGCGAAGGTGCAACATTATACATTACACTTTCGCCTTGTAAAGAATGCAGTAAATTAATACATCAGTCGGGAATAAAAAGAGTGGTGTATAAAGATGGATATCGCGATGATTCCGGAATTCAATTTTTAATAAAAGCGGGTGTCGAAGTAGAACATATTCCTGTTTTAGAAGAGTAATGAAATTTAATTCGAAATATTTACCAATAGTAATAGGAGCAACTTTTGCTCTTGGAACAATTGTCGGAAGCCTTATGAATGCTCCCGCAAGCGATCAGCTTTTGGCTAAAAATTACTCTAAAACCAAATTGAATAAACTAATTGATTTTATCAATACAGAATATGTTGATAGTGTCAATACCGATTCGATTGTAAATCTAACAGTCGATAATATTCTTTCCAAATTAGATCCGCATTCTGTTTATATTCCGCCAAGCGAACAAGCAGAAGTTGCTGAAAGTATGAAAGGTGATTTCGTTGGAATCGGAATCAATTTTTATATGTATAAAGATTCAGTTGCGATTATAAAACCAGTAGAAAATGGCCCTTCAGCGAAAGCGGGATTAAAATCTGGAGACCGAATTTTATTTGCAGGAAAAACCAAGTTATACGGTAGAAGACTGCCTTCTGATAGTTTATTTTCGAAATTAAAAGGATTGCAAGGTTCTGAAATCGAACTGACTGTTTTTAGAAAATCAGAACAAAAGAAACTGAAGTTTAAAGTAAAAAGAGATATTATTCCAATTAAGAGCGTTGATGCTTCTTTAATGATTGGAAATAATATTGGCTACATCAAAATAAATCGTTTTGCAGAAACCACTTTCAATGAGTTTAAAACTGGCTTAGCGAGATTAAAACAAAAAGGAATTCAGTCGCTTGTAATTGACCTTCGTGATAATGGCGGCGGTTATATGGAAGAAGCGATTGCCATTGCTGATGAATTTTTAAAAGACAAACAATTAATCGTTTTCACGAAAAGCAAAAACGGCTCAACCGAAAAAACATACGCAACAAAAGCAGGAAGTTTTGAAACTGGGAAAGTGTATGTTTTAATTAATGAAAATAGCGCTTCTGCGAGCGAAATTTTAGCAGGAGCAATACAAGATAATGACCGCGGAACTATTGTTGGAAGACGTTCTTTCGGAAAAGGTCTCGTTCAAAGGGAAATGGATTTTAATGACGGATCTGCAGTAAGATTAACTGTAGCGCGTTATTATACTCCGACTGGAAGATCGATTCAAAAACCGTATAAAAAAGGAAACGAAGAATATTTTAAAGAATCTGAATCAAGAATTGCTACTGGTGAACTTTATGCAAAAGACAGTATAAAAGTAGCCGATTCTTTAAAATTCAAAACGCCAAAAGGGAAAATAGTTTATGGCGGCGGCGGAATTGTTCCAGATGTTTTTGTCCCGATGGAAGCAGAGCATGGAAATGAAAACGTTGCTTATTTACTGCAAACCGGAATTGTTGGTCATTTTGTTTTTGAAGAGTTAGATAAAAACAGAAATGCTTTTGCAGGCGATAACTTTGCTGATTTTTTAGCTAAAATGAAAAGCTCAGATGTTTATTTTAAGAAATTCAAGAATTATATTCTGATGACAGGTTTAGATCTAAAACTTGACAAAACCAAAGCGCTTGTAAATAGATATATTACGGCAGAATTTGCACGCCAGCT
Organism: Flavobacterium ginsenosidimutans; assembly: GCF_003254625.1. Taxonomy (GTDB): domain Bacteria; phylum Bacteroidota; class Bacteroidia; order Flavobacteriales; family Flavobacteriaceae; genus Flavobacterium; species Flavobacterium ginsenosidimutans. Next base: position 56,995 of record NZ_QJRJ01000077.1, on the reverse strand, counting down.
TTATGGAGAATTGTATTATTATGATGTGATCTTGAAAGAAGATGCGATGATAAAAACAATTCTTAATCCGAAGAAATAACTTCAATCTTTATATCATGAAAGTAGAAACCGTTATTAATGCAGAAATCGAACTTTTAACTGCTATTAAGAAATCGGATATTTTGGCTTTAGAAACAATTCTTCATGACGATTTATTATTCAATATGCCAGACGGACAAACGATAACTAAAGATTTTGATCTGCAATCGTATCGTTCGGGAAAAATGAAAATAGATTTTTTAGAAGCTTCAGATCAAATTGTCAATATAATTGATGATTCGGCTATAGTTGCTGTTACAGTTTCATTAAAAGGAGCTTATGATAATAATCCAATAAATGGGGTTTTCAAATATATTAGAGTTTGGAAAAAATCGGGTAAAAATTTAAAAGTTATCGCAGGAAGCTGCGTTCAGCTGGCATAAAGTTTGAAGCTGGAAAAATAATATTAACTTAAAATAAATCCGTTGAAATAAGCATAAACATTGGCGAACTTCGCGGTTAAATTAAATTATATGAAAAATCTAAAAAGAATAAGTTTCTTAGTACTTCTAATGACTTTTGTAATCTCATGCACCACTATGAAAAACGATGCTAATGCAGCAGTTTCAGGAAAAGTAGATTCTATTGAAGCTGGAAAAGATGGTTACACAGCAAAAATTACTACAGATGCTAAAGAAGTATATTTTGCAACAATTAGTATTGTAAACGTTGGCGGACCTCAAAACTATAAACAATTAAAAATTGGAGATGTAGTTTCTGTAAAAGGAGAAAAATGGAAAACCGACGATGAAAACCATATTAAAGTAACAGAAATCGTTTCGGTGAAATAACAGAAACATAAAATTACTTTAAAACCATTAAGAGATTAAGTTTATTAAGCTGTATGGCTTATTTTCTTAATCTCTTAATGGTTTTATGTTTTGAGTTTTTTTCTTAATGTAACTTGATAATTAAGTTTGCGTCAGAATAAAACTTAATTTTTCTTAATCTCTTAATGGTAAAAACAAAAAAATTATCGAATACTATCGTGTGCGTGAGTCTGTACGCCGTTATTCCATAAAGTCAGAATATCTGTTGCTACAGCAGCGCCACTTCCGGCTGCAATTGCAAGCTGACTTCTCCAGCCTGCCAAAGTCCCAATTGCATAAATTCCGTCAGCAACTTTATGATCTTCGTTTTTAAGCTGAATACGTTGTTTTTCAGGAAGTGCTTTTTTATGAGGCTCAACAAATTGCATTAAACCTTCAATGTCGAAAGTATTAGCAGAACCAATTCCGACCACGATATTTTTTGTTTTGTATGAATTTTTGTTGGTCACTACGGTAAATTCAGGATAACTGCCCTCAATTTTCATCACCTTTTCATTTGGAATCTGATTAATATGCGGGTAAGTGGTTGCTAAATCCTGTGTGCTTTCAGTTAAAAGCTCAGAACCTAATTTTCCTGGAGTAATTCCGTAAGCGTTATAGAATATTGCCTCTTGTAAAGAAGAATTTTTCTGATGAGTAAAAATTCCGATTTTTTTGTCAGTAACAAAAGTTTTGTTTTTTGCGGATCCTAAGACAAGAGCGCAAGACATTCCAGATACTCCTCCGCCAATAATTAAAACATCAAACATATTATCTGTTGTCATTCATTTTTTCTTCAATTCTTTTCGAAATTCTAAAAATCAAAAGAATCAAAACAGCGCAAAATGAAGCGGCGATTCCAATAAAAGCTACCATACTATCTCCTTGAAAAGGGTTTTTAAAGTCTAATAACGTAATATTAAAAACAATTAAAGCTAATGCCAAAAGCACTAAGATTGAAGTGAAAATTTTCATAAGATTGTTTTTGTTTGTCTAAAATAATAAAGTAGAACTCTAGAAAAATGATTAAGAGTTTTATTTTTAGAATAATTTACGGGGTAAATGTATAAAAATTAATTTTAGACAAACAAACCTTTAACATTAGCGGCGAATAATTTAACAGCAATAGCTAAAAGTATTACTCCAAATGTCTTGCGAACCACTCCAAGTCCGTTTTCTCCTAACAAATTTTCGATTTTTTTCGAGGACTTTAAAACGACGTAAACCAAGATAATATTTAGCAAAATTGCGATGATAATATTAATGGTGTGAAATTGAGATCGAAGTGATAATAAAGTAGTCATTGTTCCTGCTCCAGCAATCAAAGGAAAAGCCAAAGGTACAATAGATGCAGATCCAGGTTCTTCGTCACGATAAATTCTGATTCCTAAAATCATTTCCAAAGCAAGAAAAAACAATACAAACGATCCCGCAACGGCAAATGAATGCACATCAATGCCAATTAAGTTCAGTAAACCTTCTCCAACAAAAAGAAAAACAATCATAATCGCTCCTGCAACGATAGAAGCTTTTTCAGATTCTATGTGACCGACTTTTGCTCTTAAATTCACAATAATAGGAATTGATCCAACAATATCAATTACGGCAAAAAGTACCATACTAACGGTAATGATTTCTTTAAAATCGATTTCTAACATATCGCTTTGATTTTTAGGGTTTAAAAAACTGCTGCAAAAGTAGTTAATAAAGTTAGGTGATTTTTCGTTACAATGTATTTTTGTTATAAAAACATGTTTTATTAGCTAAAAAAGTGATATTTGTAACAATTGTGTGGTTTAGATTGCTAAATCAAAGACAACTCTGAAGATTTTTTTTGGATAGTATAAAAAAATTTCACGCAGATTTAGCAGATATGAGCAGATTTTCAATTTTCTTAAATCATTTTCATCGTTTTTAAGATTTACCAAATAAAATCAATCTCTTTATCTGCTCATATCTGCCAAATCTGCGTGAAAAAAGAATAAAAAATTATCTGCTTTCTTTGACTATCTTTGCACTTTATAAATTACAGTATTAAATATCATGTTTCAGTTAGGTAAAACTATTATTTCAGAAGATATTCTGGAAAAAGAATTTGTGTGCAACTTGTCTGCTTGTAAAGGAGCTTGTTGCGTTGATGGAGATGCGGGCGCGCCTTTAAATGAGGCTGAAACTAAAATCTTAGAAGAAATCTATCCTAAAGTAAAACCTTTTTTAAGAAAAGAAGGAATAGAAGCAATCGAGGCGCAGGGAACTTGGGTAAAAGGAACTGATGGTGATTTAGAAACTCCGCTTATTGATAATAAAGATTGTGCTTATGTAATTTTCGACGGAAAAACTGCACTTTGCGGAATCGAACAAGCGTACAACCAAGGAGTCGTTGATTGGAAAAAACCAGTTTCTTGCCATTTGTATCCAATTCGCGTAAAAGACTTCACAGAATTTGCGGCGGTCAATTATGACAAATGGGATATTTGCGATGATGCTTGCTCATTGGGTGCAGCATTAGAAGTTCCAGTTTACAAATTTGTAAAAGAAGCGTTAATTAGACGTTTTGGCGAAGACTGGTATTTGGAACTTGAAAAGGTTGCTGAAGAGCATAAAAATTCATAAAATCCACACTGAAAAATATAGTCTTTTTGACTACATCTTTTGACTTGAAAAAATAAAGTTTTGACTCAAAAAAAACTTTTTAAAACTATTTAAAATTTCTTGCTTTTTATTCGAAAAAGTCTATATTTTACGGGCTTTGAGCAATAGAAAACATTTTTAATCGACTCATTAGCAGCAAATTAATTATTGTCTGAAAAATTTTTCAAATTTAGGCCTTTGTTAAAAACTACGTCCGATTGTGAATAAGTTTGGCTTTTATTTTTGACGTTAATTGACAATCTTTGTAGTCTACTGAATGAGTAAAAATTCAATAAAAAAATTAACAGAATCTGTCATGTCACAAATCGAACCAATATTACAAGAAAATAAAAACCGCTTCGTTATTTTTCCGATTAAACATCATGATATTTGGGAATGGTATAAGAAGATGGAAGCAAGTTTTTGGACTGCAGAAGAAATCGACTTGCACCAAGATTTGACAGATTGGAATAATAAGTTGAATGACGACGAAAGATATTTCATTAAACATATTTTAGCATTTTTTGCGGCTTCTGATGGAATCGTAAACGAAAACCTTGCTGAAAATTTTGTAAATGAAGTGCAATATGCTGAAGCGAAATTTTTCTACGGATTTCAAATCATGATGGAGAATATCCATAGTGAAACTTATTCATTATTAATTGATACTTACGTTAAAGACGAAGCAGAAAAAACAGAATTGTTTAACGCTTTAGAAGTATTCCCTGCAATTGCTAAAAAAGGAGAATGGGCTTTAAAATGGATCGAGTCTGATTCATTTGCTGAAAGACTTATTGCTTTTGCTGCTGTTGAAGGAATCTTTTTCTCAGGAGCTTTCTGTTCAATTTATTGGTTGAAAAAACGTGGTTTAATGCCAGGTTTAACATTTTCTAACGAGTTGATTTCTCGTGACGAAGGCGTACATTGTGATTTTGCGGTTCACTTGCACAATCACCATTTGGTAAACAAAGTTCCAAAAGAAAGAATTAAAGAAATTATTGTCGATGCCTTAGATATCGAAAGACAATTTGTAACAGAATCTCTTCCGGTAAGTTTGATTGGTATGAACGCTACTTTAATGACACAATATTTAGAGTTCGTTGCCGATAGATTATTAGTAGAATTAGGTTGCGAGCGTGTATATGGATCAGCAAATCCATTCGATTTCATGGACATGATTTCTCTTCAAGGAAAAACTAATTTCTTTGAAAAACGTGTTGCAGAGTATCAAAAATCTGGTGTGATGAACACAGATAGTGACGCTCAAAAAATTTCATTTGATGCAGATTTTTAGACAACAAAAATACTTTTAGTGTCTATCTTCTAGAGATACTGAAAAAAAGATTACAAAAAAATATTTTAAGGTTGAATCTCTTTCCCCAAGTCGCAGATTCAATAGCAATTTTTGACGCATTTAAATTCGAAATTCGAATTTGAAACGAGTAGCTATTGAGAATTCGGTAATTCTCAAAAAATAATTTAAAAACACGCAATGTTTAAGTGCTGGAGTTCGTTCTCTAGGTACTTTCATTTTTTCAATAACTATAAAAGGTAAGCTTATGTATGTAGTAAAAAGAGATGGCCACAGAGAGCCCGTAATGTTTGATAAGATTACAGAAAGAATCAAAAAATTGTGTTACGGCTTGAATGAGCTCGTAGATCCAGTAAAGGTAGCGATGAGAGTTATCGAAGGATTGTATGATGGGGTTTCGACTTCTGAACTTGATAATCTTGCAGCAGAAACAGCGGCTTCTATGACAATTGCGCATCCAGATTATGCTCAATTGGCAGCTCGTGTAGCAATTTCTAACCTGCATTCAAATACTAAAAAATCTTTCTCAGAGACGATGAAAGATATGTATCACTACGTTAATCCAAGAAATGGTCAAGATGCACCGTTAATTGCTGATGACGTATTTAAAGTGATTCAAGAAAATGCAGCTTTTTTAGATTCTCATATTATTTATACAAGAGATTTTAATTACGATTACTTTGGTTTCAAAACTTTAGAACGTTCTTATCTTCTTAAAATAAACGGAAAAATCGTAGAGCGTCCGCAGCACATGCTGATGCGTGTTTCGGTTGGTATTCACTTAGATGATTTAAAATCAGTAATTGAAACTTACGATTTAATGTCTAAAAAGTTCTTTACGCATGCAACGCCAACATTGTTCAATGCTGGAACTCCAAAACCACAAATGTCTTCTTGTTTCCTTTTGGCAATGCAAGACGATAGTATTGACGGAATTTACGATACATTAAAACAAACAGCAAAAATCTCGCAATCAGCGGGAGGAATTGGACTTTCTATTCATAACGTTCGTGCAACAGGATCTTATATTCGTGGTACAAATGGAACTTCAAACGGAATTGTTCCGATGTTGAGAGTTTTCAACGATACAGCGCGTTATGTAGATCAAGGTGGAGGAAAACGTAAAGGAAGTTTTGCGATTTACATCGAAACTTGGCATGCTGATATCTTTGATTTCTTAGATTTAAAGAAAAACACAGGAAAAGAAGAAATGCGTGCGAGAGATTTATTTTTCGCAATGTGGACTTCAGATTTATTCATGAAACGTGTTCAGGAAGATTCAACGTGGACTTTAATGTGCCCGAACGAATGTCCAGGATTATATGATGTTTACGGAGATGAATTCGAAGCATTATATACAGATTATGAATTTAGAGGAAAAGGAAGAAAAACAATCCGCGCTCGTGAGTTATGGGAAAAAATCCTAGAATCTCAAATCGAGACTGGAACACCATATATGTTGTATAAAGATGCGGCAAACCGTAAATCGAACCACAAGAATTTAGGAACTATTCGTTCTTCTAACTTGTGTACAGAGATTATGGAGTTTACTTCTAAAGATGAAATTGCAGTTTGTAACTTGGCTTCAATCTCTTTACCAATGTTTATTGATAATGGACAATTTGATCACCAAGCGCTTTACAATGTTACAAAACGTGTAACTCGTAATTTGAACAAAGTAATCGATAGAAACTATTATCCAGTAAAAGAAGCGGAAAACTCTAACATGCGTCACCGTCCAGTTGGTTTAGGTGTGCAAGGTTTAGCAGATGCTTTCATCATGTTGCGTATGCCGTTTACAAGCGATGAAGCTAAAAAATTAAACCAAGAAATTTTCGAGACATTATATTTCGCTGCTGTAACCGCTTCTATGGAAATGGCAAAAGAAGAAGGGCCATATTCAACTTTCGAAGGTTCGCCAATGTCACAAGGAGAATTCCAGCACAATATGTGGGGAATGAAAGATGAAGAATTATCAGGTCGTTGGGACTGGGCTTCATTAAGAAAAGAAGTTGTAGAGCACGGAGTTCGTAACTCATTGTTAGTAGCACCAATGCCAACTGCTTCGACTTCACAAATTCTTGGAAACAACGAAGCTTTCGAACCATATACATCTAACATTTATACACGTCGTGTATTGTCTGGGGAGTTCATCGTAGTAAACAAACATTTACTAGAAGACTTAGTAAAACTAGGTTTATGGAACGAAGATTTGAAGCAAGAAATTATGCGTCATAACGGATCTGTTCAAAATATCGATAAGATTCCGCAAGACTTAAAAGACCTTTATAAAACAGTTTGGGAAATGTCGATGAAAGATATTATCGATATGTCTCGTCAAAGAGGTTATTTTATTGACCAGTCTCAATCGTTGAACTTATTCATGCAGGATGCCAACTATTCTAAACTAACTTCAATGCACTTCTACGCTTGGCAGTCTGGTTTAAAAACAGGAATGTATTACCTAAGAACAAAAGCAGCTGTAGATGCAATTAAATTCACATTAAACAACGATAAAAAAGAAGAAACTGCTCCAACATTAGTTGCAGAAACTGAATCAATCAGCGTTGAGGATTACAAAGCAATGCTTTTAAAAGCACAAGCTGCAGATCCTGAGGATTGTGAAATGTGTGGATCTTAATTATTTTAGAGTTTAGATCTGAGATTTTAGATTTTTAATTTGATATATAAAAGCAGTTATTGTAATGATAGCTGCTTTTTTTATAGCCACAAATTCACGAATTTTATTTGAAAAATCAGTGAAATTATATTTTATAATCATAATGATTTGAGTCAATTCGTGAATTCGTGGCAAAAAAATCTTAGACTCTCAGTAACTTAGAACCTCAGAAACTCATTTTAATATTCTCATTTTAAGCCCATATTTTTATATTATCATACAAAACCTGCTAAATTTGTTAAGAAATCCTTTTTTGTTTCATAAAATGCAATCTTTTTTTTGGTGCACTAAAAATAATTTATACATTCGCAGAGAATTTACAAAATAACACAAACAAAATGGCAAGTAACCGTTTTTATTTTAGCAACAACTTTTATTTCTTCTTTAGTAGAAGTCAGGATTGTGCTATGGTTATTTGAGATAAAATTTTAAGACAAATAAAACTAATATACAATCCTGATGCAAATCAGGATTTTTTTTTGACTATATGACAACGAAAATTGCAATACAAGGTATTAAAGGATCATTTCATCATCAAGTTGTGAAAGAGTATTTCTCTGAAAGTGTGGATATTGATGAATGTTTGTCTTTTGAAGAATTGATCGACAGCCTTATTGCCGGAAAATCAGATCAGGCGGTTATGGCGATCGAAAACTCGATTGCGGGGCCAATTATTCCAAATTATGCCTTGATCGACAAGAATAATTTGCACATTATTGGAGAGCATTATTTAAATATTCAGCAAAATTTAATGGCTTTAAAAGGTCAGAAAATTGAAGATATTAGAGAAGTTCATTCGCACCCAATGGCACTTTTGCAGTGTATGGATTTCTTGAAACAATATCCAAATATCAAATTGGTTGAGGATAAAGATACAGCGGAAACAGCAAGAAGAATTCAGGAAAAACAATTGACTGGAATTGCAGCAATTGCAAGTGTTACGGCTGCTGAAATGTACGATCTAGATATTATTGCACCGTCGATTCAAACGATTAAAAACAATATGACGCGTTTCGTAATCATCAAAAAGCAAAATTCATTTTTGCCAGAAAGCGAAATTAATAGAGCATCTGTAAAATTTGAATTAGATCATAAAAGAGGAAGTTTAGCTGCGGTTTTGAATGTAATGAGTGACTGCAAACTGAATTTGACAAAAATCCAGTCGCTTCCAAAAATCGAAACACCTTGGAAATATTCATTCTTCGTAGACGTGACATTCGAGAAATACGAAGATTTTGCAAAAGCCAAAGCATTATTAAATATTATGGCAGAATATTTTAAAGTGTTGGGAGAATATAAAAATACCAGACCTTAAGTATTAAAGTCGGAAAGTCGAAAGTCTTAAAGTAAAGAAGAGAAAAGCATACAGCGTAAAGCTTAAAGCATATAGCAAAAATTAAAAACAATGATTACAACAGCAAAACGATTAGACACAGTTGAAGAATACTACTTCTCATCAAAACTAAGAGAAGTTCGTCAGTTGATGTCTGAAGGAAAATCGATCATCAACATGGGAATTGGAAGCCCTGATTTGAGTCCGTCAAAAGCAGTAATTGAAGCAGTCGCTGCGGCAATTCAAGACGAAAACGGACATGGCTATCAAAGCTATCAGGGATTACCAGAAATGAGGCAGGCGATGGCAGATTTTTATCGTGATCAGTTTGGTGTTGAAGTGAATCCTAATAATGAGATTTTACCTCTTATGGGTTCGAAAGAAGGAATAATGCATATTTCGCTTGCATTTTTAAATCCAGGCGATCACGTTTTAATTCCGAATCCAGGTTATCCGACTTATACTTCGGTAACCAATTTGGTTGAAGCAGTTCCAGTTTATTATGATTTGAAAGAAGAAAATGCATGGGAACCAGACTTCGAAGCTTTAGAAAAATTAGAGCTGGAGAAAGTAAAAATAATGTGGCTGGGATATCCGCACATGCCAACAGGAGCTAGAGGAAGTTTAGCGTTATTTGAAAAATTGGTTGCTTTTGCTAAAAAACACAACATATTATTGATCAACGACAATCCGTATAGTTTTGTTTTGAATGATAATCCGATGAGTTTACTTCAAGTTGAAGGTGCGAAAGATGTGGCTTTAGAATTAAACTCTTTAAGTAAAACATTCAACATGGCAGGCTGGAGAGTAGGAATGGTTTTAGGAAATCCTGAAATTATTGATGCGGTTCTAAAAGTGAAAAGTAACATGGACAGCGGAATGTTCTACGGAATTCAGAAAGGTGCAATTGCAGCTTTAAAATGTGATAAATCTTGGTTCGAAGACCAAAACAAAATTTACAGACGCCGTAGAGAATTAACCGAAAAACTGGCAGAAAAATTAGGCTGTAAAGTATATAAAGAAGGAGTTGGACTTTTTGTCTGGGCAAAACTTCCGGAAGGAATCGAATCGGCAGAGAAGTTCATTGACGAAATATTATATGAGAAACATATTTTCATTACACCGGGAACCATTTTTGGAAGCAACGGTGAAGGGTATATCAGATTCTCATTGTGTGTGAAAGAAGAGAAAGTACAAGAAGCGATTGATAGGTTTTAAGTATTAAGACTTTAGAATTAAGTATTAAGATTTTTATCCAGATTGTCAGGCTGAGCGGAGTCGAAGCCCGTGCCAATTGGAACGCCCTTCTCCCGAAGCCTCGGGATCGCTCAGGGTGACAAATTGAAAAGCAAGATTTGGATTTGGACTCGAGCGATAGCGAACAGGCGAAGCAATTTTAAAACTTGGAATTTAAAATAAATATGAAAGTATACGTAATAGGAATAGGATTAATAGGCGGCTCAATGGTGTTGGACATCAAAGAGAAGCATCCGAATGCGACTATTTTCGGAATTGACAATAACGAAAAACATTTGCAAGAAGCACTTGATCTTGGAGTTATTGACGAAGCGGGAAGCTTTGAAGATTTGCAAAAAGCAGATTTTGTAATCGTTTCAGTTCCGGTAGATGTTGCGCTGACAGTTTTGCCGAAAGTTCTGGATGCCGTTGGAGATAAGACCATTGTCTTTGAAGTAGGATCGACAAAAAAGCCAATCTGCGATGCAGTAGCGAATCATCCGAAAAGAAGAAATTTTATTGCCACGCATCCAATTGCAGGAACAGAGTTTTCTGGACCTTCAGCAGCAATAAAAGGTTTGTTTAAAGGAAAAACAAACATTATTTGTGAAGTGGAAAAAACCACTTTTAAACTGCAAGAAAAGGCATTAAATCTTTTCGCAGAAATTGGAATGAGAATTCGATATATGGATCCCGTTTCGCACGATAAACACATTGCTTACGTTTCGCATTTATCGCACATTAGTTCGTTTATGCTCGGAAAAACAGTAATGATCAAAGAAAAAGACGAACAAGATATTTTTGATATGGCGGGTAGTGGATTTGAAAGCACCGTTCGTCTGGCAAAAAGTTCACCTGCAATGTGGACACCAATTTTTAAACAAAACAAAGAATACGTTCTGGAAACCTTAGAAGGTTATATTGCAAATTTAACTCAGTTTAGAGATTTGCTGGCAGACGATAATTACAGTGCCATTTTTGAAGAAATGGAAGGTGTAAATAAAATTAGAGAAATATTAAACGGAATAACTATAAAAAAGTAAACTATAAAAAAGATGGAAAATAAGAAAGAAATGAGAAAGTGGTTAGAGGATTTCAATTTAAATCACCCACTTGTGATAGCTGGACCTTGTAGTGCAGAAACTGAAGATCAGGTTTTGAAAATTGCTCACGAATTAAAAGATTCAAAAGTAAGCGTATTCAGAGCTGGAATCTGGAAACCAAGAACTCGTCCAGGAGGATTTGAAGGTGTTGGTGAAATTGGATTAAAATGGTTACAGAAAGCTAAAGCTGAAACTGGTTTATTAATGGGAACTGAAGTTGCAACTGCAGCTCACTGTAAACTAGCTTTAGAACACGATATCGACGTATTATGGGTTGGTGCACGTACAACTGCAAACCCATTCGCAGTTCAAGAAATTGCTGATACATTAAAAGGAACTGATAAAATTGTTTTGGTGAAAAACCCAGTAAACCCAGATTTAGCTTTATGGTTAGGTGGTGTTGAGCGTTTACACATGGCAGGTATTGAGAAATTAGGTGTTATTCACAGAGGTTTCTCTACTTACGAAAAAACAAAATACAGAAACATTCCAGAATGGCAAATTGCTATCGAATTACAAAATAAATTCCCTGATTTACCATTAATCATCGATCCATCTCACATTACTGGAGATCGTAAAATGATTTTCGAAGTAACTCAAGAAGCTTTAGACTTGAATTACGATGGTATGATCATCGAAACACACTTTGATCCAGACAACGCTTGGTCTGATGCTGCACAACAAGTTACTCCAGATGCTTTGAAACAAATCATCAAAGATTTGACTATCAGAAAAACGGATGATACTACAGACGAGTACAGCCAAAAAATGACTAAACTAAGAGCAAATATCGACGTTTTGGATGCTAACTTATTAGAGTTATTAGGAAAACGTATGAAAGTTGCTGACGAAATTGGTCAAGTGAAAAAAGATGCAAACGTTGCAATTCTTCAAAACAACCGTTGGAACGAAATTTTAGGAAAAATGATTTTGGAAGGTGAGAAAAAAGGTCTTACAGAAGAGTTCGTTTTGAGAATGTTCAAAGCAATTCACCAAGAAAGTATTGGTCACCAAGAGAAAATTTTCAACGCATAATTTTCTTTAAATCCTATAAGTGATATAAGATAATTTAAGTTTAAGCAAAATGAATCTCTAAATTTTCTTATAGCATTAATTAAAAATAGATTGTTTTTTAAGAATCCCTATTACTTTGAAAGAAGTGATGGGGATTTTTTTTGTATAAATATTTTTATCTTTCCCAACCTTTTTAAGTTTTTTGTTCTCTATACTTTTATACAACTTTAAATTTCTATGCCATGAAATCAAAATCGCTTTTTTCAATGTTGATGTTTTCGCAAATAAAGTTTTATTTATCACTTTGTTTTCTGTTGTTTATCGGAACAAAAACTTTTGCACAAAGTCCAGAATTGACAGTTAAAGGTGATGATGCCGAGAAAGTAAGAATGAGTCAGTTAAAAGTCAATGTAAAAGTCGTTGGCAATATTGCTTATACCACTTCTGAAATGCATTTTTTTAATTCTGGAACACGCCAAATGGAAGCCGAACTTATTTTTCCATTGCCTGAAAATGTTTCCGTTTCTAGATATGCAATTGATATTAACGGAAAACTTCGCGAAGCTGTTCCAGTAAATAAAAACAAAGGGAAACAAGTTTTTGAAGCAATTGAACATCGACGTGTTGACCCCGGATTGTTGGAAAAAGTAGATGGGAACAACTTTAAAACGAGAATTTATCCGTTGATGCCAAATGGAGAGCGAATTGTTGTTATTGGTTATGAAGAAGAACTTTCAGCTTTCGATAAAGACAATCTGGTGTACCAATTGTTGAGTCGCTATCCTAAAAAACTAGATAAATTTGAAATTAATGTTTCGGTTTTAGGAGCGTCTGCGGAGCCGGCTGTAAATGGAGATTCTGAAAAGGAAATTGTTTTTTCGAAATGGAATCAGTCTTTTAATGCGTCTATAAAAAAAGAAAATTATCAGCCTTCTGAAAAAATAGTATTTAAAATTCCAGTACAGCAAAATGTTCCAAGTGTTGTGACCCAAAATGTTGGCGGGCAGTATTATTTCTATGGAAACACTTTTGTTGAAGGAAATAAAATGGTTAAAAAAAATCCAGCTTCAATTGGTTTGATTTGGGATAATTCATTGAGTTGCAAAAATCGAGATTTGAAAAAGGAATTGGATTTGTTGGACGCTTATTTTCAGAAGATAAAAAATACAAAAGTGAGTTTATACTTTTTGAATTATACTTTTGAGAAACAAAAAGAATTTGTGATTTCGAATGGAAATTGGTCTGAATTAAAAGCGATTTTAGAAAAAACAAAATACGATGGCGGAACTCGTTTCTCTCAAATTAACTTTGAAAATCAAGATGAATATTTATTTTTCTCTGACGGATTATCTTCTTTGAGTGAAAATCTTCTTCCAAAAACTAAAAAACCTGTTTATGCCATTACATCTTCAGTTTCTGCGGATTTTGCTTTTTTGAATTTTTCTTCAATGAAAACAGGTGGAAATCTGATCAATTTGAATCAGATAAATGCTGAAACGGCTTTGGATAAATTGACAAATGTTAATTTGAAATTTTTAGGCATAAAAGAAAATCTAACTTTGACTGATTTATTTCCGATGGAAGGAACTTCGGTTTCTGGAAATTTTAGTTTTTCAGGAATTTCTCTGAATCCAAAAAATGAAATCACCTTGCTTTTTGGTTATGGAAATGATGTTGTTTTAGAGCGAAAAATAACTTTAGATGCAGCAACTCAAAACACAACTGATATTAATGTTGAGAAACTTTGGGCACAGAAAAAAATCGCCAATCTTGAATTAGAATATGCTAAAAATGCTGATGAAATTGAGCTTCTCGGAAAGAAATTCGGAATCGTAACCAAAAATACTTCTTTGATTGTTCTGGAAACGGTCCGCGATTATATTATGTATGATATTTTGCCACCTGCAGAATTGCGTGCTGACTTTGACCTAATTAAGAAACAAGATCAAGATAGAGCATTGGCACAACAAAAAAATAATTGGGGAAGTATTGAAAGCTATTTTAAAGGTATTAATGCTTGGTGGAAAAATAATGTTACAACTAGCCCAGCAGCTTTAGCGAAATACAAAAAGCAAAAAGCGAATGAAACGATCAAAGGAGATCCTGATGCCGTTTTAACAATAGATGAACCAGTAGGCTCTGCTCCAGCAATGAGTGTTGTGGAAGAAGATAATGCGGTATATAATGCTCCAAAAATTGAAGAGATAAAAGATAAAAAAGTAGCCAGTGAAGAAGTAGTCTATGTAGGATATGCGAGGATGACCACAAATTCTAGCCAAATTATTGCAAGGGATGGAGATGTACAGCAAAAATTGCAAGGAAGAGTTGCGGGAGTTGCAGTTGACACAAGAAATGAGACAGTATCATCCTTAAATTATTCTGTTACTGATACACTAACTTTTGATTCTAAAAACAAAGATAAAATCTGGAATCCAGACAGATTGTATTTAAAAGCTTTAGCCTCAGCACCAAAAGAAAAACAATATGATTTGTATTTTGAACTTAGAAAATCACAAGAACGAAATCCGAGCTTTTATTTTGATGTAGCACATTTTTTCTATAATCAAGGTGACGTGAAAAAAGCGTTACAAGTAATCAGCAATATTGCCGATTTAGGTTTAGAAAATCATCAGCTTTATAAAACACTTACTTATACTTTACGTCAATGGAAAGATTATGATGATGCAGTATTTACGGCAAAACAAGTGGCAAAATGGAGAGCGCATGAACCACAAAGTTTAAGGGATTATGCATTGGCTCTTGAAGATGCAGGAAAATATCAGGCAGCTTTTGACGAATTGGTAAAATCTCTAGAAGTAAATTATTATGGAGAAATGAGTGGACAATATGAAGGTGTAGAAGATATTATTTTAATGGATATTAACCGTTTGATGAGTGAACATCCAGGATTAAAAACAGGTAAACTAGATAAAAAATATCTTGAAAAAATGCCTGTAGATATCAGAATTATAATGAACTGGAATCAAATGGATGTCGATTTAGATTTACATGTAATTGAACCAACTGGAGAAGAATGTTACTACAGCCATAAGAACACTGAGATTGGCGGAAGATTTTCAAAAGATTTTACGCAAGGTTATGGGCCAGAGCAATATTTGATTAGAAATGCGGTAAAAGGAAAATATCAAATCAAAACCAATTATTTTGGCGAAAGCACATTAACAGAAAATGGTCCTGCAACCGTAATGTTGGAAATTTATACAACTAAAGCTGGAAAAACATCAAAAACTTTGAAAACAATTCAGTTAGGAAAAGTAAAAGAAAATGAGATTCTAGCCGAGATCAATTGGTAAAGACTGTAAATTAAGAATTCACTTTTTAAATTTAAAAGGCGAAGTTGCGTTGTTCAATTCTAAAAACGTAATTTTGCCTTTTATTTTTTAGGTTTTAAAGCGTAATCTAAAATCTAAAATCAGCAATCTAAAATTAAAGAATGACAGGAACCGTATATAAATCTACAGGAAGCTGGTACACCGTAAAATCTGAAAATGGAGATTTTGTGGAATGCCGTATGAAAGGGAAATTCAGAATAAAAGGTATAAAAAGTACCAATCCTATTGCTGTAGGCGATATAGTCGATTATGAATTAGACGAAACTTCAGATGCCGTAACGGGAACGATTCATAATATTCATGAACGAAAAAACTATATCGTTCGTAAATCGGTTAACTTGTCTAAGCAGATTCATATTATTGCTTCAAATATCGATCAAGTTTTCTTGTTGATTACAATTGATAATCCGCCAACAACTACAAGTTTTATCGACCGTTTTTTGGTAACTGCCGAAGCATACGGAATTGAAGCAATCTTGATTTTTAATAAAATAGATACTTTAAACGATCAGACTTTAGATGATCAGCTTTATCTTCAGCATATTTATTCTGAAATTGGATATAAATGCCTTCGAATTTCATCAACTGAAAATAAAGGTGTTGACAAGCTAAAAGAAATGATGGTGGGTAAAGTGAGTATGTTTTCTGGGCATTCTGGAGTTGGAAAATCAACTTTGGTAAATGCAATGGAACCAAGTCTTCATTTAAAAACTTCAGTAATTTCAGAACAAAGCAAGCAAGGCCAGCACACAACTACTTTTGCTGAAATGTATGATTTGTCTTTTGATGCCCGAATTATCGATACACCAGGAATTAAAGGTTTTGGAATTGTAGACATGGAACCATCAGAAATTAGCGGATACTTTCCAGAGTTCTTCAAACTCAAAGATCAATGTAAGTTTAACAACTGTTTACATAAAGAAGAACCGCATTGTGCAATCAAAACAGCTTTAGAAAAAGACGAAATTGCGTGGTCACGTTACAATAGTTATCTTAAAATCCTTGAAGGTGACGAAGAGCATTACCGTACCGATACGTATGGCGAAGATCGCGCTGCGAGTGATGAAACAAGAAAATAATTGTGAATTGTGAATGGTAAATTGTGAATTCCAATTGAAACATGAAAAGTTTGCATTGTAGAGATGCACTGCAGTGCATCTAACGCTAGAATTTAAAATCTGTTAAATCCTTTAATCTGTGGCATAGAGCCACAATTCACAATTTTCTATGAAAGTAGTCGTTCAAAGAGTTTCTCAAGCATCTGTAACTGTCGATTCTAATATTGTTGCAGATATTAAAAAAGGTTTATTGGTTTTAGTCGGAATAGAAGATGCCGATACACAGGAAGATATTGATTGGCTTGCTGGGAAAATCATAAAAATGAGAATCTTTGGTGACGAAAATGATGTTATGAACTGTTCGGTTCAGGATATTGATGGCGATATTATTGTCGTGAGTCAGTTTACGCTTCATGCATCAACCAAAAAAGGAAATCGCCCATCTTATATAAAAGCTTCAAAGCCAGATTTTGCAATTCCAACTTACGAGAACTTTGTAAAATCTCTGGAAAAAGAGTTTGGCAAGAAAGTACAAACTGGAATTTTTGGCGCAGATATGAAAGTAAATCTTCTAAATGATGGACCTGTAACTATTGTAATGGATAGTAAAAACAAGGAGTAAAATATTATTAAACATTTGTTAAGGATTTCGCAAAAAAATATATATTTGACGAAAATACTTACTAATGAAAAAACTCTTTTGCGCATTCTTTTTTTTCTTATTTCTTGTTAATTCTTCTGCTCAAAAGAGCGATTATTCTATACTATCAATACCCGATAGTCTTAAGCAAAATGCCAATGCTGTCCTTCGATTAGACCAGATGGATATCCTTATTGCTTCGCAAAGAAGCATGAACATCAAAACTCAAAGAATAGTTTCTGTTTTAAATGATAAAGGACTAAATGATATTGACGCCTTTAGTCATTATGATAAAACAACTTCAATCAAAAATATTGAAGCAATTGTTTATGATGCATTCGGAAACGAAATAAAAAAAATCAAACGAAAAGATTTTAAAGATCAAAGCGCGGTAAGTGGCAGTACTCTTTTTTCAGATAACCGTGTGCTTTACTTAGATTATACTCCAATTTCATATCCTTTTACTATTGTCTATACATGCGAAGTTGAAACTTCGAATACTGCATTTATACCACAATGGTATTTTTTAGGTGGTTATTACTTAAGTGTAGAAAAATGTGTTCTGAATGTTACTTTTCCTAAAGACTTGGGTTTTAAAAAGAAAGAGTTCCGTTTTAACGGTTTCAATATTAAAAAGACAGAAGAGACAGATACCAAACTAAGTTATTTAGCTACCAATCTTGTTGCTCAAAAACAAGAAGATCTTAGTCCTAATCCATCAGACCTTTTTCCTAAAGTCATGATGGGATTAGAGAATTTCCATTTAGAAGGAGTTGATGGAAAAGCTACAACATGGGAAGCATTTGGTAAATGGTATGGAGAAAAAATCTTAACAGGAACTACCATTTTGCCAGAAGAGACAAAAGTAAAAATCAAAGCTTTGGTTGGGAACGAAAAAGATCCTGTTAAGAAAGCAAAGATTATTTATGATTATGTCCAAAAGAAATCCAGATATGTAAATATTGCCGTTGGAATTGGCGGATGGAAACCAATGTTGGCAAGCGATGTAGATCGTTTAGGTTATGGTGATTGTAAAGCATTATCAAATTATACAAAAGCACTTTTGGAGGTTGTAGATGTTCCGTCTTATAATACTATTTTATATGGAGATCGCTACAAGTCAGATATTCAATCTGATTTTGTTTCGATGCAAGGAAACCACATGATTTTAGCGGTCCCAAATGAGAATAATTATATCTGGTTAGAATGTACAAGTCAAGATGATCCGTTTGGATATCAAGGTGTTTTTACAGATGATCGCGATGTTTTGGTTGTAAAACCTGAAGGCGGAGAAATTGTCCGCACTAAAATCTACGATGACAAAGGAAATACTCAAGATGGAAAAGGAACTTATACCATTGATGAAACTGGGAATTTTTCGGGAGTTTTAAAAATAGCTTCACGAGGAAGTCAATATGCTTCTAAATCTCGAGTAGAAACCATGCAGCCGAATGAAAAAGAGGAGCACTACAAAGATTACTGGGATAATATCAATAACTTAAAATTAGGTAAAATAACTTTTACCAACGATAAAGAAAATGTTCGTTTTACAGAAGATATTCAAGTAAGTGCTTCAAATTACGGAACACTTTCTGGCAATAAAATGATTTTTGTAGTTGATGCATTTAATCAATATACGGGAAATATAAAACGAATGAGAAATCGTAAAAATCCATTTCAAATCCAGCGCGGATATTTGGATACAGATGAAATCGAAATCAGCCTTCCTGCAGGTTACAGTATCGAATTTCTTCCTTCAAATTATGAGTTAAAAGGAAAATTTGGTGAATATAAAACCGAAATCATAAAAAAAGAAAATAACAAACTAACGTATAAAAGGTCAATGTTCCTTAACAAAGGTAAATATTCGAATAAAGAATATGACGAATACCGTTTGTTTATGGAGCAGGTCTCTAGAAACGATAATGCCAAAATAATATTGACAAAAAATTAAACCAATTATAACCAATATAAACCAAGAATTACCAATGAAAATTATTAAACTATTTAGCCTCTCTGTGATTCTATTAATCGCTCCCAAAGCGATTTCTCAGGAATTCAAATTAGGAAAGGTTTCTGTTGCAGAATTGGAACAGAAAGTCCATCCAAAAGATACTTCAGCAGTAGCAGCAGTTCTTTACAAAAAAGGAGTTTCAAGAATGGAGTTCGATCAAAATGATGGTTTTTACATGATGACCGAAGTAGAAACCCGTATCAAAATTTATAAAAAAGAAGGCTATGAATGGGCAAACCAGCAAGTTTGGTATTACAACACTACTAACTTAAAAGAACGTGTGTTTTTTACAGATGCAAATACTTATAATTTAGTGAATGGTAAAATAGAGAAAACAAAATTAAAAAGCGACGGATCTTTTGATGAAGTCATTTCTAAATACAGAGGGCAAAAAAAGATTACGATGCCAAATGTAAAAGAAGGATCTGTAATCGAATTTCGTTATACTATAAAATGTCCTAACGAAGGAATCATACGTGACTGGGATTTTCAAACGTCAATTCCTGTAAACTATTCAGAACTTAAAGTCGCTTATCCAGAATATTATGTCTTTAAACCGGTACAAAAAGGATATTTATTTCCAAAAGCTACAACATTAAAAAATCCGAAATCGATAACGATCAATAGTAAAGAAAGAAACGTAGGACTGGTGTCTGGAACTAGTTTCTCTTCAGATAAAATTGATTATTTAGAAACTGAAGTAACGTATGTAGCACAAGATTTTCCAGCGTTGAAAGATGAAAGTTTTGTGAATAATATTGATAATTATACAGCAAGTGTTCAGCACGAATTGTCGTTGACTCACTTTCCAAATAGTCCAATAAAAGAATACTCTACAGATTGGAATTCAGTGGTAAGAACGATCTACGAATATGATGATTTTGGTCCAGAGTTAAACAAAACAGGATATTTTGAAGAGGATTTGAAAAAAGTTCTGACTGGATTAAATGGGCAGGATGAAAGAATTTGGGCCATTTTCAATTATGTGAAAGCAACCATAAAATGGAATGGCTATACAGGTTACAGCTGTGATAGCGGAGTTAAAAAAGCATATAAAGAAAAAACAGGAAATATTGCAGATATCAATTTAATGCTTACTGCAATGCTTCGTTCTTCGGGTTTAACAGCAAATCCGGTTTTAGTTAGTACACGTTCTAATGGAATTGCATTGTTCCCAAATAGAAATGCTTTTAATTATGTAATTGCTGCTATTGAAACACCAGACGGATATATTTTATTGGATGCAACTGATAAATATTCGATTCCAAATGTTCTTCCTTTTAGAACATTAAATTGGCTTGGAAGATTAATCAGAAAAGATGGCTCTTCACAAGAAATAGATTTAATGCCTAAAAAGACATCAAATGATTTTGTTTTCATGAATTATGACATCAATGCTGAAGGAAAAGTTACTGGAAAAGCAAGAAGACAATGCACAGATTATAACGCTATGATCGCCAGAGAAAACTTCGAAAAACTAAAAGAAGAAGAATATCTTGAAAAATTAGAAAATAACAATGGAAAAATTGAGGTAAGCGAATATTCAAGAACAAACGAAAAAGAGTTACTTTCTCCAACACTTGAGACTTATTCATTTACTGGAAACGATTTATGCGAAATTATCGGTGGTAAGATTTATGTTAGTCCAATGTTATTCTTTAGTCAAGACAAGAATCCATTTAAACAAGAATCTCGCGAGTATCCAGTAGATTTTGGTTATCCATTTATGGATAAATACAATATCACAATTAAAATTCCAGAAGGTTTTGCAGTAGAAACATTGCCAACTGCTGTTGCTTATAGTATGGAAAACAATCTGGGAAGTTTTAAATTTAATATTGCTGCAAATGGCGATGTTTTACAATTGATGATTGTCAATCAGATCAATGAGGCAATTATTAATACAGAACAATATGAAATGCTGAAAGAGTATTACAAAGGAATGGTTGCGAAAGAAACCGAAAAAATTGTTTTAA
The DNA here is from genome assembly GCF_003254625.1 of Flavobacterium ginsenosidimutans. GTDB lineage: Bacteria > Bacteroidota > Bacteroidia > Flavobacteriales > Flavobacteriaceae > Flavobacterium > Flavobacterium ginsenosidimutans. The sequence continues at coordinate 35,758 of NZ_QJRJ01000077.1, read as the reverse complement.
AACGCATTTAATATGTTTATAAGATCATTTCTAATTTGCATTGCTTTCTTTTGGAGCATTACAAATACACAAGCTCAAAATTATGAGCTTGGAAAAGTAACAATAGCAGAACTTAAAGAAAATATTCATCCTAAAGATAGCAGCGCACCAGCTGCTATCTTGTTTAAAAAGGGAAGAACATATTTTACATACGACCGAAATACAGGTTTTATTGCAAATCATATTTGCGAGGTAAAAATCAAAATTTATAAAAAAGAAGGCTTGAGTTGGGCCGATCAAAAAGTGCGCTTTTATATTGGATATGAAAATCTAAATGACGACCGTTTAGAATTCTCAGAAGCAGTAACCTATAACTTAGAAAATGGAAGTATTGTAAAGACGAAACTTGAAAATCAAGGAGAATTTAAAAATAAAATTAATAAATACTGGAAAGAGAAAACAATCACTTTACCAAATGTAAAAGTGGGCTCTATTATAGAATATAAATATGTTTTGAAATCTGAAAATCTGGTAAAGTTTCCTGATTTTGATATTCAGTTCAAAATTCCAGTTAATTATTTTTATTATAAAACTCAAATCCCTGAATTCTATATTTATAAACCTATTTTAATTGGAGGAATTCCGCTTGAAACAGAAGCAAAATTAACAAACGGATCACAGAGTTACGATAACAATTTCAACCAGACAAATTCATTTACTTACAAACAAATCGAATCATACTATACAGGAAAAGATATTCCTGCATTGAAAGATGAACCTTATGTAAATAATTTGGAAAATTACCGCGGAAGTATTCAGCAAGAGCTTGAAAGAGTTCGTCTGCCAGAACAGCCCGTTAAAGATTACAGTGTAACTTGGGAAGGTGTTGCAAAAACAATCTTTAAAGATGATGATTTTGGAAAACAATTAAACGAAACACTTTTCTTTGCTGAAGATTTAAAAAAATTATTGGCTAATGTAGAATCCCAAAATGAACGATTAAAACTTGTTTTTACCTATGTTCAGAATCGAATGAATTGGAATGAAACCTATGGCTGTTACACTGACAAAGGTGTCAAAAAAGCCTATCAAGATCAAACGGGAAATGTTGCCGAAATCAATTTTATTCTAATAAATATGCTTCGAATGGCTGGAGTTACTGCAAATCCAGTTTTAGTCAGCACAGTTGAAAACGGATTGCCAGTTTACCCTACACGAGCAGGATTTAATTACATAGTTGCCGCTGCCGAAATTGATGGAAAATTAACTTTGCTCGATGCAACGCACAAATTTACCTCTCCTAATATTTTGCCATTAAACACCTTAAATTGGAAGGGAAGATTGGTAAGAAAAGATGGGACTTCGCAAGAAATAGAATTAGATCCAGCCTTGGCATCTAGAGAAAATTTTAATTTGATGGTTAAAATTAGTCCTGAAGGGAAAATGGATGGTAGTGCAAGAATTCAGCGAACAGATTACGATGCATACCGATTTAGAGTAGAGAATAATGCAAAATCGGAGGACAATTATTTAGAGAAATTTGAGGAAGAACTTGGAGGTTTGACAATTTCAAATTATAGAATCGAAAACAAGAAATCAAATGTTGGACAGCCTATTGTCGAGACTTTTTCTTTTGTTTCAAATGGACAGACAGAAATCATTGGAGGAAAAATTTTTGTAAACCCATTATTGTTTTTTACAAAAAGTAAAAATCCATTTAATCAAGAAAAGAGACAAATGCCTGTTTATTTCGGCTATAAAAATTCAGAAAAGTTTAGTCTTAGCATTGAAATTCCAGACGGTTACGCCATAGAATCAGTTCCGAAACCAGTGAGAATTACTTCAGAAGACAAGCAAATGTCATTTCTCTTAAATTTTTCAGTTGTAGAAAACAAAATTCAAATTGTGAGCATAAAAGAAATTAACAATAGTATTTTTGCAGCTGAGGATTACGAAATGCTTAAAGAGTTTTTTCAAAAGATTATCGTAAGCCAAAATGAAAAAATTGTTCTAAAAAAAGCTTAAGAAATGGATTTAAAAAACGCACAGTTAGATGTTGATACTTGGATAAAAGAGCACGGTGTTCGTTATTTCAACGAATTAACCAATATGGCGCAGCTAACAGAAGAAGTTGGAGAAGTAGCAAGAATCATTGCTCGCAGATATGGAGAACAATCTGAGAAAGAAAGCGATAAAAATAAAGATCTTGGCGAAGAATTGGCAGATGTTGTTTTTGTTGTGTTATGTTTAGCCAATCAAACAGGAATTGATTTGCAAGCGGCTTTTGATAAAAAAATGGATTTGAAATCGGTTAGAGATAAAGACCGCCATAAAAACAATGATAAATTGAAATAATTGTGAAATATCACTCATAAGTTTTGAATTATGAGTTTTCAATTTTGAATTATGAATGGGGAGTGGTAAATTGCGGTGCTGAATTATGTATCTAATCATTCATAATTCATAATTCACAACTTACAATTAAAAAAATGAATTTAAAACTAAGCACGAATTCACCATTCACCATTGATGATTCGCAATTAAATATTACAGGATCAAAAAGCGAAACTAACCGTTTATTGTTACTAAAAGCGTTATTTCCAAATATCACTTTAGCCAATACTTCAAATTCAGACGACAGCGAAGTAATGCAAAAAGCTTTAGCTGGAAATGACGAAATTGTAGATATACACCACGCAGGAACTGCAATGCGTTTCTTAACGGCTTATTTTTCGGTTAACGAAGGAAGAGAAGTGGTTTTGACAGGATCTAGCAGAATGCAAGAACGTCCGATTAAAATTCTTGTTGAAGCTTTGGCACAATTAGGTGTTGAGATTTCATACGAGAAAGAAGTAGGATATCCGCCAATTAGAATTAAAGGAAAAAAAGTTACAGCTTCAAAAGTAACTCTGGCGGCAAATGTGAGCAGCCAATATATTTCGGCACTTTTATTAATGGCTTCAAAATTAGATAATGGTTTAGAATTGACTTTGGAAGGGGAAATTACTTCAATTCCATATATCAAAATGACTTTAGCTTTGCTTAATGATTTGGATATTAAAACTAGTTTTGAAGGAAATGTAATTAAAGTTTTTCCTAAAGAATCAGTTGAAACAAAAGAAATGGTTGTAGAATCAGATTGGAGTTCTGCTTCTTATTTCTTCAGTCTTGTTGCTTTATCAGATGCTGCAAAAATTACTTTGAGCAGTTATAAAGAAAATAGCCTTCAAGGAGATTCAGAATTAGTTTCTCTTTACCAAAAAATGGGTGTGAAAACGACTTTCCAAAACAATAAAATGACTTTGGAAAAAGTAGCTGGTTTTAATTATCAAGATGTAAATTTCGATTTGAATAATACTCCAGATATCGCACAAACGATTGTAGTTACTTGTTTAGGTTTAGGAATCGGATGTCATTTAACAGGTCTTCATACTTTAAAAATTAAAGAAACGGACCGTTTGGAAGCTTTAAAAACGGAGTTGACAAAATTAGGCGCTAATATTTCGGTGACTAATGACAGTTTAACTTTAGTTAAATCTGATAATATAAAGCACGATGTACATATTGCAACATACAATGATCACCGTATGGCAATGGCATTTGCACCTTTAGCTATCAATGTGCCAATTATTATTGATGACGCAGAAGTTGTTTCAAAATCATACCCAGATTTCTGGAATGATTTAAAAGCATTAAATTTTCAAATCTCAGAATTGTAGTTTTTGAATATATAAAGTTTATTTAAATAAAAGCTGCATAAAACATAGCCTCTGGTTTCAACCAGAGGTTTTTTTATATGTATGAATCAAAAAAGTTAAAATTGACTTAAAGAATAGCTTTCTAAGTCAATCTGAAAGCTCAGTAAATCAAGGACTTTTGAAAATAATAGCCAAAACACTTGACAACGCCTATTTCACAATCGTATATTTGCAGTCGATTTAAAATTTTAGATAAAAAAATCTAAGATTGATATTTTAAAATCTAACTTCAAATATGAAATTATCACACTTCAATTTCAATTTACCGAAAGAACTTTTGGCTGAATTTCCAGCAGAAAACAGAGATGAATCTCGTTTAATGGTAATTGACCGTAAAAAAAACACAATCGAACATAAAATGTTTAAAGACGTTATCAACTATTTTGATGACGGAGACGTTTTAATTCTTAACAATACAAAAGTTTTCCCTGCGCGTTTGTATGGAAACAAAGAAAAGACGGGAGCTAGAATTGAGGTTTTCTTATTAAGAGAATTAAACTCTGAGCAACGTTTATGGGACGTTTTAGTAGATCCTGCTAGAAAAATCCGTATTGGTAACAAACTTTATTTTGGTGATGACGATTCATTAGTTGCTGAGGTAATCGACAATACAACATCTCGTGGTAGAACTTTACGTTTCTTATACGATGGATCATACGAAGAATTCAGAAACAAATTGACAGAACTTGGAGAAACTCCAATTCCTAAATACATCAACAGAGAAGTAACTGCTGAAGATGCTGAAAGATACCAAACAATCTACGCAAAAGAAGAAGGAGCTGTAGCGGCACCAACTGCTGGTTTACACTTCTCAAAACACCTTTTGAAAAAATTAGAAATCAAAGGAGTGAACTTTGCTGAGGTAACTTTACACGTTGGTTTAGGAACTTTTAACCCAGTTGAGGTTGAGGATTTATCTAAACACAAAATGGATTCTGAGGAATTAATTATCAATCAAAAAGCTTGTGATATCGTAAACGAAGGAAAAGCAAAGAAAAAACGTATCTGTGCTGTAGGAACAACTTCTATGCGTGCAATCGAAAGTTCTGTTTCTTCTGCAAATACTTTGAATCCTTACGAAGGATGGACAAATAAATTTATTTTCCCTCCTCACGATTTTAGTATTGCAAACTGTATGATCACAAACTTCCACACTCCAAAATCAACATTATTAATGATGATTTCTGCTTTCTGTGGACACGATTTAATGAAAAAAGCATACGAAGAAGCGATCAAAGAAGGATACAAATTCTATTCTTACGGAGACGCGATGTTAATTCTTTAATTAGAGTTTTATATTATAAAAAAAAGACCCGACAAGTTTTTAGAACCTGTCGGTTTTTTTGTTTTTAATAGTTTTGTTTCAAGTTTCAGGTTTCAAGTTTAACCGCAAAGTTCGCAAGGATTTTTTACTTAGTTTGTGTTTGCTAAATATAAAAGAACGCAAAGCTTTGCGAACTTAGCGTTTGTAAACGTTAACCTTGATAAAAAATCCTTGCGAACTTTGCGGTTAAAAAATACAAAGCATTTCAACTTGAAACCTTAAACCTGAAACAAAACAAACAAAATTTGTTATTTTAGCAGACAAAACAAAAACACAATGACTTTTCAAAATACACGCGAATTTGCACGAGAGCTAGATTCGAAAGACGCATTAAAACATTACCAAGACCAATTCATTTTTCCTAAAGTAAACGACAAAAGAGTAATTTATTTTACTGGAAACTCATTAGGATTACAGCCAAAACGCACCAAAGCTTATATTGATGAAGTAATGAACGATTGGGCAGAATTGGCAGTTGAAGGTCATTTTTATGCTGAAAAACCTTGGTGGGATTATCAAGAAAGATTTGCAGAACCCTTGAGTAAAATTGTAGGCGCGCTTCCATCAGAAGTTACGGTTATGAATACTTTGACTGTTAATCTTCATCTATTGATGGTTTCTTTTTATCAGCCAAAAGGCAAACGTTATAAAATTATCTGCGAAGAAAAAGCTTTTCCATCAGATCAATATATGTTTCAAAGTCAAGTTAACTTTCACGGATACAAGCCTGAAGATGCGATTGTAGAAATTAAACGTCGAGAAGGGGAACACAATATTCGTCTTGAAGATGTCTTAGCAAAAATTGAAGAAGTCGGAGATGAACTTGCTTTGGTTTTAATTGGCGGAGTAAACTATTATACAGGACAAGTTTTTGACATCAAAACCATAACTGCTGCTGGACAAAAAGCTGGAGCAAAAGTAGGTTGGGACTTGGCTCATGCTGCTGGAAATATCAAATTAGAACTTCATAACTGGAATGTAGATTTCGCAGCTTGGTGCAGTTATAAATATATGAATTCAGGACCTGGAAATGCTTCGGGTTGTTTTGTTCACGAAAAACATCATAATTCAGATTTACCAAGATTTGCTGGATGGTGGGGACACAACAAAGAACGTCGTTTTAAAATGGAACCAAACTTTGATCCCGTTCACGGCGCAGACGGATGGCAGATTAGTAATCTTCCAGTTTTATCTTTAGCGCCATATTTGGCTTCGGTAGAAATGTTTGCTGAGGTTGGAATGGATGCCTTAATTAAAAAACGTGATCATATTACTTCTTATTTGGAATTTATTCTACACGAAATTGATAAAGAAGTAGAAAGCACTTTTGAAATTATTACGCCTTCAAACCCAAGTGAAAGAGCTTCACAATTGTCTGTTTTCCTTCACGGAGAAGGAAGAGCATTATTTGATTATTTAATGAAAAATGGAGTAATCACAGATTGGCGTGAACCAAACGTAATTCGTTTGGCACCGGTTCCTTTGTACTGCTCTTATGAAGATATGTATGATTTCGGACAAATTCTGAAAAAAGGAATTTTAGGGAAGTAAAAATTAATCTCGCAATCCCGATAGCCATCGGGGAGCTGAATAGCATTTTTTGTTTAAAGCCACAGATTAATAGGATTAAAAAGATTTTTTTGAATTGCCTCCAATTTTAACTGGAGGTATTAAAAATAAAACTTAAGAAGGCTTTAGCCAAACGGCATAGTTTGGTTAAAGCTTTTTCTTTTAACCAATTTTTCATCCAGCTAAAGCAGGAAGCTATTGTACTTAAAAGATAAAACTTTGCGTCTTCGCGACTTTGCGAGATTAAATCATACAGCTTAAAAAAAAATAATTCAGCCAGAAATACGGCGAAATCTTCAAATCTTATAAACTTTCTAAAAAATCCTGTAATAAGTATTAAAACAAATATTAAGTACTTTGTAATGTATAATTTTAAAACTTATAGTCATGAAAGGCTTATATATATTATTAACCGTGATATTTTTAACTTCTTGTCAGCAACAAAGCAAAGAAGATATAAATAAAGCCAAGCAAGCCAGCATTGATTCAATGAAAGTTGAGATTAACAAACAGCGTGTTATCGATTCGATGAAGACAGAAATGGCTAAATTAAACGAGGAAAAGATCGAAGCTCAAAAAGAGAAAGTCGTTGTTGTGCATCAACAAGATGGAACAAATGCCACAACTGCTAAAAAGAAAGGTTGGAGTGCAACTGCTAAAGGCGCTGTTATTGGTGCTGGCGTTGGTGCCGCAACTGGAGCCATTGTCAGTAAGAAAAAAGGTGAAGGTGCAATTATTGGAGGTCTAGCTGGAGCTGCAGTAGGAACTGGAACTGGAGCTGTTATTGACAGTAAGAATAAGAAAAAAGAATAATAATAATCATTTGGATAACTTGATATAAAAAAATGGCAAACAATTTATTTGTTTGCCATTTTTAGTTTATTAAAGAACTTTAATGTTTTAATTTACTGATGCATATTCCCTATTGCAACAATCAACAAAATTAAAAAAAGCTAAAATGTTATTGTTATACCACAATTTCATATAAGAGCCATCAGGGAATTCATAAACATCCCAAACCATTCCAAAACCTATAGAACCCATACTAGGGCCAATTAAATTTATTGCTTTGTTATGTGTAATTTCTTCTTTTACTTTACAGAAATCATTTATAGATATTGTTCTGTTTTTGATTTGGTCCACTATGAAGGATTCCTATTTTTGCTGTAGACGAAACAGAAGTTTGATTTGATTTTAATTGATATTCTCTTTTGCAAGGATCTATAAAAAACATTTTACTGAGTTTGTTGTTTTTGTAGATTAGTTTCATTTTGCATTCATAATCTAAATTGTAGATAAAATTTGATTTTAATTTTTCTTGCGGTTTGCCAATAAATTTTTCTATATCAGCACGTTTTGTTCCAATGTTAATTTTACAAAAATCTTTAATCTTTAAATTTTCTTTAGCAAAACAATTCATCAGAGAGAATAATACAAATGTTAAACTAGCCGCTATAGTTTTTTTAAACATGGTTCTTGATGTTTTATCAATATAATAATTTCAAGCTAAATTTATATGTTGAAATCTGAATGATATTTAATTCTAGTTTATAAAAAATTGAATTGAATTTTTTATTTTTTAAATCATTTTTAAAGAAAAAATGTGGAAAAACAAACCCCAAATTACTTTTAATTTGGGGTTTTCAATTTTAAACCAACTCTGAAACGGGAATTTTAATACCAACTAATTCTGATTTACAAGAATCGAGTTGATCAAGGTCACCTTTAAAGACTTTCGTCGATTCAAATAAATTTTTATAATACTCAATTCCATCTAACAGATTAGATTTAAAAGAATTCCATTTTTTAAGCTGAGCTGTTGTAAGTTCTCCAGAAATAGACTGAATTTCATTTCTAAAATACGTTATGTACATTTTAAGCTCTTTAATAAATAAGTTAGGACGCTCAGTTCTGATAACTGATTTTCCATGATAAATATGATGCAGCATTTCTTTCAAAGAAACTTCTTGATCAAAATAAGCCAAATTCGGACCTGGGCAAATTACTACACCTTGAGCCTGGCCTTTAACTTTTATGTCATTTTCTAAATAAGATGCATTTGCTAAACCAACGCACAAACATGATTTTTCGGTTATTTTGATTTTGCTTTTTTCAAATTCATCAGCAGATAAAGAATCTTTTCTTGCTTCTAATTCTTCCAGTTTAATATCCTGATATTTTTTTGAAGCCGTACAAATTCCGTGTGGGTCATATTCTTTACTTAATGCTAAGAATTTCTTTGGACAAGAACTTCCAGCTTTATTTTCTTGAATTCTTTTCTGTTTTAAAAATTCATTAGTTGTTCCTTTCAAAGTGTTGAATGGAACTCCCAAAGGCGAAATGTTACTTAAATAGAAATCATCTTCTTTGGCATTCATCAATAAATTGCGAGTTTCTTGATCTACAGATGTTGCTTCTGGAACTAATAAAAATGGAGAACCCCAGCCAATAGAATCTACGTGATATTCGTCTAATAAAAACTCATGTTCTTGAGAAGTTCCAACACCGCCTTGAACTGTAATTTTTAATTCTAAAGGGTTTTCTGGAAAATGCTGATTTTTTGCCTGTAAAGCTTTAATCATTAAATCGTGGGCAGATTGTACCAATTGTTCTTTTTTCTGCTTGAATTCTTCTAAAATGGCACCTAATAAGAGTCCATCGGTTGCAAAGGCGTGACCGCCGCAGTTTAATCCCGATTCAATTCGATATTCTGAAACCCAAAGTCCTTTTTTAGCCAAGAAATTTCCCTGAATCATCGCCGATCTAAAATCGCTTACTTTTAAGACGATTTTCTTTTTCAGTTCGTTATTTTCATTCGGAAAAAAATCTTTGAAGTTTTCGAAATAACCAAACAATCTTGGGTTCATTCCAGCGGAAAGTACAACAGAAGATTCTAAATTACTATTTGCAAAACCTCTTAAAGCGGCATGCGCATCGTTAAATTCAATTGGTAATTGTTCATTTTTGATAAAGTTATCTTTATCTAGTTTCGTCATAATGTTAACATCGATTTCTCCAGGAAAGAGATGCGTTTCAATATAATTTTGAATGTTTTCTTTAAAGGAAATTCCATCATCTAGTAAGTTTTGAAATCCTTTCTTAATGTCAGAAGTGTTGGGTAACATCGACATAAAGTTATCAAGAGCCGTTTTGCTTTCGGCCAATTCAGTTTTAAAATTTTCAAATTTCTCTTTGACAATTTTATCGACTAAATTTAAATAAGAAGTAATTCGCTCTGCGCGGTAATCGTGAAATTTTTGACTGATTTCTTCGTAAGGGAAGTTGAATTTTGTGCTGTAAAAATTACGCATCTTTTCAATCAAATCATCGTCGGCTAAAGCTATAACAGATGAAATTCCATACTGCGCCACTCGAATCGGACTGTCTATCGTATAAGCCAATCCCATTACTGGAATATGAAAAGTATGCAGATTTTTTTTTGTCATTTGTATTCGGATTAAAATAGAGACAAATGAAGAAAAATATTTCATCCTAAAACCTGATAATTGTCAGGTTTGTAAATTGTTGAGAAAGTTTTTCCGCCACGAATTCACGAATTTAATTTAAAACAATTCGTGGCGGAAAAAAACTATATCAAAATCTTCTTCAAAGATTCTGCAATGCTTCTCCATAAAAGGTTGTAAAACGATCTATCTTGAAGCCGTTCTACTTCAACTTCAGCCGTTTTCGCTTTATCTTTTGAATCATTTTTTACGAATAAATTGGCAACAGCCGTTTTAAGTTTGGCTTCTTTTTCAGGGTTTTTCTTTTTGTATAATTTCACTTTTAGATCATCATAATCTAAAGAAGCATTTCCTTTTGAGCCGTTATCATTTCCGTAAAAATTGAAACGGTATTTATTAAAAGTTCCAGTAAAAGTTGTGCCAATGTAAGGTTTGCTGAAACGCGTCATTGCCGCAACATCAAAATTTGAAATCACGCCTTGAATATGAAATCCGTCGCTTTTGTCTAGAACATTAAAATTCCAATCGACATCTAAAGGAGAATTTTTCATAAAAATACATTTGACTTTGATCTTCACATCATCCATTTTTTTCAAACCAAAACCACTTCGCAGATTGGTTGCTTGTAAATTGAATTTGTCAAAAGTTAGCACTCCTGGCCCTTTGGCAAAATCAAGTTCTTCTTCATAGACCAGTTTCGATTTTAAAACCTGAAGCGTATCAATTTGAAGCGGGAATTTTAGATTTCTCAGTAAATGATTGTATAGATATTTCTTGCTCAAATCGTCTTTCAGCATTTTTCCGCGGTAAATATTGGCATCAAAATGATTAATCACTAGCGAATTTGCTTTGAAATAAAAACGGTCATTTTTAAAACCCCAATCCATTTTTTCGACTTGAGCCGAGTCGAACTTTAAGTTGTAAATATCCTTTTCTTTTTCAAGGCGTTTTAGAAAATCATTTCGCTCAAATTGAGGCAGAGTAGAGAAATTATTGATTTTTAAGAAATTCTTTTCGGTGCTTATTTTTCCAATATTGATATAATAAAAACCATTTGGTCTATAAAACAAACTGTCAATTACTAAAGCATAACTTTTATATTGAAGCGGAATTTTTTCTTTTAAAGTTGCATCAGTAATTAAAATTCCTTCCAGTTTTAAAAGGATTTTTTTAATACTGAAAATAGGTTTTTCTGTATCTAAAGAAACAACATCGATTACTCCTTCGTTCAAATAAATATTCGAAACGGCAACAATTTTTCGGAACGGATCGATAATTTCTTTTTCAATGCTTTTGTGATTATTAATTAATTTTTCTCCTTTTTTATATAAAATGATTCGAGGTTTATTGATGATAATACTTTCTGCCTGAATAATATCGCGAAAAGCCAAATCCCAAATATTGAAATGTTTTATGGTAATAGATTCTATTTTAGAAAAAAGTCCATTTTTGCTGTCTTTTGGTTCGTTTTTCGGACTTACCAATAATGTTTGTGCGTAGATATTTCGAGAAAAAAGGGAGACTTCAATTTTTTCATAATTAATATTATATGCCGTTTTGTTTTTTTCGTGAATAATAATAGGAAGTTGCTTTTTTATCCAGTAATTCAAACCAACGTTGGCCAAAATCACAATGATAAATAGAGAAATTAGTCCAATCGCTATTTTTTTATATATTGACATTTATAGTATTAATTTTAAATACATAAATTTAGACTTTAAAAAATGTTGTTTCTTATAAAATTTTATAGAAAAGTTACATCATTACGAATTTTGATCCATTTTACTTTTTTTAGAATATGAGAATAATTAAAAAAATCCTGCTTGTTTTATTGGTTTTGATTGCAGTGCTTGCGATTGGTTTGTGCGCTTATATTTTTCATTTGAAACCAAAATATGAAGGTTCACTTCAATTAAAAAATCTCGAAAAAGAAACTACGGTTTATTTTGATGATTTTGGAGTTCCCCATATTTATGCAGATTCTGAAAAAGATGCCATGACCGCACTTGGTTATGTACATGCACAAGAAAGATTGTGGCAAATGGAATTATTACGCCGAATTGCTCCAGGGCGTTTGTCTGAAATTTTCGGCACGGTTGCGCTTAAAAACGATAAGTTTTTTGCTGGAATTGGAATCGAAGAAGCTTCGGCGAAAGCCATTGCTAGATTGGATAAAAACAGCGAAAGCTATAAACTGACTCAGGCCTATTTGGACGGGATTAACCAATATTTGGATGAAGGAGTTACGCCAATAGAATTCACTTTGGTTGGTGTCAAAAAACAAAAATTCACAATAAAAGATGTTTATAATATTTTCGGATATATGTCTTTCAGTTTTGCGATGGCGCAGAAAACAGATCCATTATTGACGGATGTTAAAAATAAATATGGCGTTGCATATTTGAAAGATTTAGGGATTGAAGGAGAATTCAATAACACAAGAATTAAAATTTCAAAAGAAAAAACAGAAGAATATACCGAGATTTCAAAATCTATAACTGCAATGTTGGATCAATCTCCGATTCCGCCGTTTGTTGGAAGTAACAGCTGGGTTGTTGGGCCACATAAAACGAAAACTGGAAAAGTTATTTTTGCGAATGATCCGCACATTGGGTTTTCGCAACCTGCAACTTGGTACGAAGCACATTTGGTAACGCCACAACATGAATTATACGGCTGTTATTTGGCAGGAACTCCGTTTCCGCTTTTAGCGCACAACAGAGATTATGCTTATGGATTAACGATGTTTGAAAATGATGATATCGATTTTTACCAAGAAAAAAATAAAGCAAACGATGCTTCTCAATATCAAACTCCAACGGGTTTCAGTAAATATGAAATCAGAAAAAAAACGATAAAAGTAAAAGATTCTTCAGATGTTGTGATGACGTTTAAAATAACGCGTCACGGTCCAATTATGAACGATTTGATGGAACGTTTGGAAAAGAAAAATCCAATCGCAATGTCGTGGACTTACACGAGAGAACCAATTCAGATTTTGGATGCAGCATACGGACTTTCGCATGCTAAAAATACAACTGATTTTAAAAAAGCAGTTTCTTTAATTGCTGCTCCTGGATTAAACGTAATGTATGGAGATGCAAAAGGAAATGTGGCTTGGTGGGCGAGCGGGAAATTGTACAGGCACAATGAAGGCGTTAATACACATTTGATTTTAGACGGTTCAAGCGGAAAAGAGGATATCACTAAATTTTTAGATTTCGAACAAAATCCGTCGGCGGAAAATCCAGAATGGGGATATGTTTATTCTGCAAACAATCAGCCAGAAGCTATTGATAATGGTTATTTATATCCAGGGTATTATTTGCCAGAAGATCGTGCGAAAAGAATTTCGGGAATTCTAAATGCAAAATCAGATTGGGATAAAGAAGCGATCAGTAAAATGATTTACGATAATACTTCGGATGTTGCAGTTGAGGTTTCTAAAAATTTAATGGCAAGTTTAGATAATAAGCTGCTTTCGAATAATGAAAAAGAAGTTTTAAAAGTTTTAAAATCTTGGAAAGGAACAACAAACTTAGAAGATGTTGCGCCAACGATTTACAATAAATGGATTTATTTGTATCTGAAAAATACATTTGAAGATGAAATGGGTAAAGACAATTTCAATTTATTTTTGGGAATTTCTACTGGAAAACAAGTTATTGCAAATCAGATAAAAAATGAAAATTCGGTTTGGTGGGATAATATTAAAACCAAAAATGTAAAAGAAACCAGAACAGATATTGTTTCAAAATCATTTCACGATGCGGTTATTGCTTTGCAAAATCAATTAGGAGAAAATGTTTCAGAATGGAATTGGGGCAAAGTACATACTGTAGAACACGAACATCCGCTTGGAAAAGTTGCAGCACTTCGCGGATTATTTAATGTTGGACCTTTTAATTCTCCAGGTTCAAATGAAGTGATTAATAATTTATTTTTCGGATTTAATGATGAAGGAAAATATTACACTAAAGGCGGACCTTCAACAAGAAGAATTGTCGATTTTGCTGATGTAGAAAACAGTTGGAGCATTTTACCAACAGGACAATCTGGAAATCCTTTCAGCAAACATTACGACGATCAAGCCGAAATGTACAACGCAGGAAAGTTCAGAAAAATGAAATTGAACAAAGAAGAGATTATAAAAACTTCGACCAAACTGGTTCTGAAACCAACGAAATAGTTTTTGTTTGCTTCGCCTGTTCGAACTGAAGCTCTCGAGTCAGGTTTCAAGTTTCAAGTTACAATCTTTGTCAAAGTTTTAAACTTTGACAAAGGTTAAAAAGCTTAGAAACTTAGCATCTCAGAACCTTGACGCCTTATTTAGAAATATACTTCCCCAAAACAATATCATTTGCAAAAATGTTCAGATTATTAATTAGAACCTTATTGTTAGTCATAACATTTTGTTTTTGATAAGCTGGGTCTTTTTCATATGCTTTTAATAAAATTTCCAGTTCAACTTCATCAAAAACAACAAAACTGTTGTAAATCGCATCTCTGAAATTTTTGTAGTTAATGCTTCCCGTAATTTCCATTGCTTTTTGTTCATTCCAGCCTTCTTTCGCGGAAGCTTCATTTATTTTTGCCAGACAGAAATCAATAACATAGTTTTTATAATTGGCAGCTTCAACAATTTTGTCAATTATGATTTTGTTTTGCTGCGTTGGCATCAGCGGATGATTATTTTGAGAGAAAGATTTTGCAGAAATAAAAAGGCATAATAATACAGCTAGAAAACTGTAGTTTTTTAGATTTTTCATAGGTTTTCAATTGTTTTGGGAAAGGCGAAAATAGTACTTTTTTAAAATAAATCTTCAAATTTCACTGTTACAAGTTGTAACAAAAAAAGCTCCTATAAAATCTTATTTATCGGAGCTTTTTTTTAAATTATTTTCTAAAAAATTACTTGGCTTTATTTTTTAAAAGCTCGTCTAGAACTTTTTTACCGTTTTCATTTGTTGGATCTAATTCAACGGATTTTTTATAATTTGAAATCGCTAATTTTTTATCACCATCAGCTAAATAAGCTTCGCCTAAACTATCATAAACATTTCCAGATTTAGGGAAAGTTTCTACATTGATTTTGAAAATTTCAATAGCTTCTTTCTTTTTCCCAGTTTGCAGTAACTGATATCCAACTCTGTTCATATCATCTTCCTTAATAGCATAAGACGGATCATTTTTTAGCTTTTTAAAAGTCTCAGTTCCTGCAACAGCACCTTTTTCTGTATAAACATCTAATAATTCAAGCGCCAATGATTTTTTTGGTTGCTCAAATGGTTTGTTGTACAGTATAGCTTGAATTGCATCGGTCATTTCACCTAAAACAGTTCCACCAGTATTGTTTAATAAAACTACCAAGTTTTTATCTGTAAAAATGCGTGAAATGATGGTATTAAAGCCATTTATTCCACCGCCATGACCAACCATCTTCAGTTTGCCTTTATCTCCATTATCAAATTCATCCACAAACCATCCATAACCATAAGAGGCGTCTCCAACTTTTATGTAAGGTTTGAATAAAGATTCCATTGATTTTTCTGAAAGCAATTTATTGGTATAAAGTGCCTGATCCCATAAATATAAATCTTCTACTGTTGAGTATAAAGATCCTGCGGCATACGGAATACTCATATCAACATAAGGTGCATTGCTAATTAATTTTCCTTTTCTTTCATAACCAGCAGCTCTGTTTTTTAAAATTACATCGCTGTGATCGTATCCAGAATTAACCATTTTTAAAGGTGTGAAAATAGTTTCCTGTAAATATTGCTCGTAGGTTTTACCTGTAATTTTTTCGATAATATATCCCAATAAGAAATAACCAGAATTGCAGTAATTGAATTTTTCACCTGGCGCAAATTCAAGGGGCAAACTTGAGAACGTTTTTACAAATTCTGCTGGAGTGTAAGGATTTCTAGCTTTATCTTTAAAGAAATTTGGTGAATTGGTATAATTCGGAATTCCTGAAGTATGCGTCAATAAATGATGAATCGTGATTTTATCGCCATTTTCTTTTGGATAATCTGGAAGGTAAGTAGTAATTGGAACATCCAGTTTTATTTTTCCTTCTTCTGCTAATTTTACAATTAAAAGCGCAGTAAATTGTTTACTGATAGAACCCAATCTAAATTTCGTATCAGGCTGATTTGGAATATTCCATTCCATGTTAGCAGAACCAAAACCTTTTTTGAATATCACTTTTCCGTTTTCAGCTACCAATGCAGAACCATTAAATTGTCCGTATTCGTTGTATTTGCTTAAAAGCTGTTCGATTTGCTGTGCTTTATTTTGAGCAAAAATGCTCACCATTGAGAGTTGAAAAGCGACAAAGAGCGCAATAAGTTTGATTGATTTTTTCATAATGGATTGATTATGGTTTAGATTAATGATTGATTCGTTTTTGATTGATGATTGAAACTTCGTAATAAAAAGATATTCAATAGGTTAAATCGAAATTACGATTTTTACTTGAATAAAATTAATGCTGATAAAAGTTTAGACGATCATTTTGCGAATTGGTTTCAAGATTAATCCATTTTTTTTATTTTTTTTCAAAATATAAAAAAGTAGAGCACAGACCAAAGTAACTTTAAAAGCTGGCCTATGCTCATAACTAACAAATATTTTCAAGAATATTAAGTAGTTAAAACTTTACTTATATATAATAATAAAAGGATAAATAATTTTAGCATGTTACTCAGATTAAGGTTAATATCTGATTGTGATAGAAATTATTTGGTTTCGATATCGATTATTTTTCTGCCGTTTTCTCCTAGATAATGAACGAGGATATTTTCATAAACTTTGTAGCCATCGTCAACATTCGTAAAAATGATTAAACCTTGCTTTGTTTTTGGAAGCATAAAAACGATAGTCTGAACACCTTTATCAGCTCCGCCATGAGAAAGCGCGTAATTTTCGTTTCCTAAATCATAGATTTCAAAACCCAAACCAAAATATTTGTTTTTTTTTGTTTGGACTTGATGCGAAACCATTTCGTCAAAAACCTTTTGGCTTAAGCCTTCGCTGTTCATTACGCTTGATAAAAATTTGCCATAATCTTCAACTGTAGTCAAAAGATCGTCTGCGGCGCTTGCCGTTTTATTTTTAGTTGGTTCATAAGCATTTCCGTCTTTATCATAATTAGTTGCATATCTCGAAAGATCAATTTTATCATTCCAGATCAATTGAGAATCGGCCATTTTCAAAGGATCAAAAACTAATTCTGAAGCCAATTGATCTAAAGTTTTATGGAATTTCTTTTCTAAAGCTTTTCGCAAATATTCCATGCCTTCTCCAGAATATTGATATTGTGTTCCGGGTTTGAACTTGAAATCCAGTTTTTTAGATTCGTTCAAATACCTCCAATTCGGAAAACCAGTTTGATGGCTTAAAATAATTCTTGTAGTCAATAATTTATGATTCGGATCTTTAGCAATATCTGGATCAATCCAATATTTATCAAGCGGTTCGTCTAAATCCCATTTTCCTTGCGAAACTAGTTTTAAAGTTACAATTGCCGTAACAGGTTTGGTCAACGAAGCGACATTCCAAATCGTATTATATGGCGCAGCAACGCCTCTTTTAAGATTGCCAAAAACTTTTACCTGTTTTAGTTTTCCGTCAGAAATAATTCCAAGTCCTAAAGTCGGAACATTATTTTCTTTTAGCCATTTTTCAGTTTCTGCATCATTGTCAAAAAGACTGTTTTTTTCTTCTATCGAATTAGTGGGTTGATGATCGTAACTTAAAATTCGTTTCAATTTCCAAACGTTGTTTTCTAGAACCCAAAGATGTGAAAACCTTGCTTTTCCAACTAATTTTTCGTTTTTCTTTAAGAACGGTTCGCCTTTGTTTGTCTTGTTTTCATAGAAATAATGAATTCCAGTTTGTAAAGCAGCATACAAAACTCCGTTTTTATATAACGGATAAATTTTAGTGCTTTCATCAACTAGTTCTCTTCTAGATTGATACGTTGTTGGAGAAGCGCATAAACCGCTTTTCATCGTTTTTACAAAATCCGCTTTATTCGAAAGTCCGTTTTTATCATGGTAAAATTCTAATTGATCGCTACAAAGGCTTTCAGATACAGAAATGTCGCAGGTATTAAAACCGACATCAAAAAGCAAACTGTCGAGCGACATGATGGTTTTGTACAATTCGGAGTTTTTTTCTTCTTGCGAAAAAACGGTTTGAAAAGAGAAAGCTAAAATTCCAATTAAGAAGGTTTTTAATTGAAAATGAATGTGATGGATGATTTTCATTTTGTTGATTGATTGATGATTTTACAAAAATAAATCAATCAAGATTAACAAAATTGTACAAATGCGAAATCTTATCTTTTTTGCGAAAGAAAATACATTTCTGGATTAAACATTTTTGGAGTTATTTTAGTCACGTCTTTAAACTTTCTGATAAAGTGCGATTGATCGAAATATTTATTGTAAAGCGCAATTTCGGTTAAACTCATTTTCTCTAAATCGGCATTCAGCATTTGATCAACCGATTTTCTGAATTTTAAAATCTGAATGTATTTTTTAATCGTAAGCCCAGTCGCCGTTTTAAATTTTATTTGAAGTAATCGCTGCGAAGAATTCAACAATTTTCCTATTTCTGAAACTGAAATTTCATCTTCATGAAGTCTTATAATTTCACAGATTTTTTCAATTGTATTTTGATTTGAATCTGCTAATGCTTCAAAATAAGTATTTATTGTTTTTAATACTTTTTCAATATCAGATTGAATCTCAAGTTTAAAAGGCAATTCAGCTGAATTAATTTTAATAATCGAATCTGTAAAATTGTTCAAATCGTATTTTGGAAACATTGAAAGTGTCCATGTATGCAATTGAATAATCGTAACTTTTGTTTTCGGCCGAATATTAACGAGCACTTTATTAGTCATTTGAGAACAGAAATAAATGCCTTCGTTCATTTCGCATTTGTTTTTACTCGTATGGACTTCAATTGCATTGCCGCTCACAACGGCCAAATTAAAACAGCCATTTGGTAAAACGAGTTTATTTTCTATCAGGCTTTCGCCAATGCTGTTATTCAAACACCAAATTTTATTGACGAATCTCTCGGTTTTCGGACTTACATAATGTTCTGAATATAACTGCATTTATTTTTCTGAATTAAAAACTCCTATTCTGTTTCAAATTTAAGCCAAAAAAATGGTTTCATTTTATAAAGTGAAACCTAATAGAACTGTGAGAATAATTTTATTTTCCTTGCATGCTTTACATTTGATTGGAAATTCCTGTCTAACAAATTAACTCAGAAGCGATGAAAAAAATTATTCCTAGTATATTTTTGTTAATGTGCTTTATTACAGCTTGTAAAAAAGAAAATAAAGAAACAGCAGTTAATCAGAATGAAAAAACTCCTCAAACCAGTTTTCAGCCTGAAAATATAAAAGAAAAAATACTCTACAACAGAGCTGTCGAAGCGGCTATTTGGGGAATACCAGCAGTAAATTTTCAGCTTATGTATAAAGAGATGGAAAAACTTAACGGTTCTTACAATCAAATTGTGTATTGGCCGGGTTTATTAAATTGGAAAAATCAAACTCTTACTCCAAATCCAGATGTTATATATTTAATGCCTTTTTTCAATACTGAAAAAGGGCCAGTAGTTTTAGAAATTCCTCCTGCAGACAATGGCGTTTTTAACGGAAGCGTGATGAATTACTGGCAAGCAGCTATTGAAGACGTTGGGCCTGGAGGAATGGATAAAGGAAAAGGCGGAAAATATCTTATTCTGCCTCCTGGTTATGATAAAAGTAAAATTCCGTCTGGTTATTTTGTAATGCAGTCTGATACGTATCGTGGTTATGCACTTTTGCGTTCGGTTCTAAAAAGCGGTAGCCCCTCAGATGTCAAAACCGCTATTGATTATAGCAAAAGAGTAAAATTATATCCTTATTCTGAAGCTTCAAATTCGCCAAAAACAACATTTGTAGATGCTTCAAAAGCAGTTTATGATTCCGCTATTAAATATGATGAAAGTTTTTATCAAACATTAAATGAAATAGTTCAGCAAGAACCTTTTCTTGAGCGTGATAGAGTAATGATTGATCCTCTAAGAACAATTGGGATAAATAGGGGACAAAACTTTAGTCCTGATGCAAGAACTAAAGAAATTTTTAAAGCTGCTGTTAATGAAGCGAGGGACTGGCTTATTTATAATTACGAAAATATAAAACCTTTTTACGGAAGTGCTAATTGGTTTTTTCCGGCAGATGAAGAGAATATAAAGAGTGTAAAGAGTTCTTTTGGTATAAAAGAAATTTACCCAATTGATAATAGAGGCATTTGTTATATGATAGCTTTTTTTAGTGCAAAACATCTAGGAGAATCTCAATATTATCTTATGGCGATAAAAGATAAAGAAGGTAATATATTGAAAGGAAGCTCCTCTTATAAAGTGATAGTTCCTGCAAATGTTCCGGTAAAACAATATTGGTCAATGACGGCTTACAACCGTGATACACATACTTTTATTCGAGATTTAAAATGGGCAGCGCGTTCTTCTCAAACACCTGGAATTAAAAAGAATTCCGACGGAACAGTTACTTTGTACTTTGGGCCAAAACCACCGCCAGAAGGAGAAAGTAATTGGGTTCCGACAGATCCAAAAGGCGATTTCGAAATACTAGCAAGATTCTATGGACCAACTCCAGCATTGTTCGATCAATCTTGGAAGCTGAATGATATCGAGAAGGTTAATTGACTCAAAAACAACCCAGCTTAAAAACTGGGTTGTTTTTTATTTCAAAAGTCTCAAACAAATTCCGAAAAATATTCTTTTTTAGTATTTTCCCATTCTTCCAAAATAATACTGAAATAAACATCAGATTTACTTTTTCCTTCAGAATCAACATAATTGTTTCTGAAAACGCCTTCTTTTACAGCGCCCAATTTTTCAATGGCTTTTTGTGATCTTATATTTTCAAGATCTGCGCTGAATTGTATTCTTCTAAATTGAATTTTTTCGAAACCAAAATTAAGCAGTTCAAATTTGCAGGCCTGATTTAATCCAGTTCCCTGAAATGCTTTTCCGTACCAAGTCCAGCCAATTTCACATTTTTGACTGGCGTGATTTAAATAGCCATAACGCGTACTTCCAGCAACTTTGTTAGTCGCTTTGTCAATTATTAAAAAAGGATAACAAATGCCGTCTGTTTTTTGTTTAAATGTACTTTTTATATAGTTTTCGAAATCTTGATCGTTTCGAACATACATTTCCATATATTTCCAAATTTCGTCATCAAAAATGATTTCTTTCAATTCTATATTCCTTTCGTTTTCAAATGGAATTAAAAGCACTTTCTCATTTTCTAAAATAATGTCTGATTGTACTATTTCGCTGTTCATGAATTTTTATTTTATCTAATGAAGTAATGAAGAGCGAAAGTAATTGTTTGATTTCTTTAAACAAATCAAATAAAACAACAATTTGTTATATTTTTAAAAAGATATAAAACAGACTAATCTTTCTGAATCACTATTTACACACAATTTGTTCATTTATTTTACGGCTCATGTATAATTATTAGTTATTTTTACGACCCAATATTAGATTTTCCTCGATGCAAACTTCATTAAAAATTGCTGTTGTTGGTTCCGGACTTGTAGGGTCGCTTCTGGCAATTTATCTTAAAAAAGCTGGTCACACCGTTCATGTTTATGATCGTAGCCCAGATATCCGAAAAATAAATTTCTCTGGCCGTTCTATTAATTTAGCAATGTCTAATCGTGGCTGGAAGGCTTTGGATGCTGTTGGCGTTGGCGATTCGGTTCGAGAAATTGCAATTCCGATGGATAAACGTGCAATTCATTTGGTCGATAAATTGAATTTTCAGAATTATGGACAAGAAGGCGAATCGATTTATTCTATTTCAAGAGGAAAACTAAACAGAAGAATGATCGATTTGGCTGAAGAAGCTGGAGCTGAATTTCATTTTGAACAAAAAGTTTGGGATGTTACTTTAAACGATGCAACACTTCATATTGGCGAAAGCGAAAGAGGGGAATGGGAAGAAAGAAAGTTCGACATGGTTTTTGGTGCCGATGGAGCTTTTTCTAGAATTCGTCATAGAATGCAGCGTCAGAGTATGTTTAATTATTCTCAGGAATTTTTAAATATGGGTTACAAAGAATTGAATATTCCAGCAAACCCTGATGGAACACATAAGTTAGATAAAAATTCATTTCATATTTGGCCGAGAGGCGAGTACATGCTAATTGCACTTCCTAACCTAGACGGAAGTTTTACTTGTACCTTATTTATGCCTTTTGAAGGAGAAAATTCTTTTGAATCGCTTGTAGATCGAAAAATGGTCGAAGATTTCTTCGAGAAAAATTTCCCAGATTCAATTGAAGTGATTCCAGAATTGGCAAACGATTTCTTTAAAAACCCAACAAGTACATTGGTTACAATGAAATGTTTTCCTTGGACTTACGAAAATAAAATTGCCTTAATTGGAGATGCCTGCCATGCAATTGTTCCTTTTTACGGACAAGGTATGAATGCTGGTTTTGAAGATATTACGGTTTTGAACGAAATGATTGAAAAGTACGGAGATGATTGGAAAAAGATCTTCGCAGAATATCAAATTTCTAGAAAACCAAATGCAGATGCAATTGCTGAACTTTCGTATCGAAATTTCTTGGAAATGAGTACCAAGACTGCAGATGAAAAATTCTTATTGCAGAAAAAAATAGAAAAAGTCTTTTCAGACAAACATCCAGATAAATGGATTCCGCTTTATAGCCGTGTTACTTTTAGTGATCGCCCGTATGCCGAAGCCTTGGCAATTGGAGATTATCAAAACGGAATTATGGAAGAAGTGCTTCGAATGGAAAATGTCGAAAACATCTGGAATACACCAGAAGTTGAAAATAAGATTCTGGAATTACTAGAAAAAAGATAAAATTTTTAAACCAATAAGTAAATATAATACTGTGCGCAAAATAAACCCGACAGGTTTTAAAAATCTGTCGGGTTTTGTATTTGTAAAATTAAATGAACTAATATTACTTAATATGGTTTAAATAAGTTTTTTACTTCTTTAGAAATTTAGATAAAACTCCAAAAACGCCTCTTATAAAGGTAGCGCTTGTAACAACTTTCAAAACAGATTTTGTAACAACCTCTGTAGTACTTGGTTCTGATTTTGACGATTTTGCTGGAGCTTGTTCTTCTTGCTGTGCTGCAACTTCAGCTGCTTGAGCTAATTTTTTATTTAAGATTTCGAAAGCACTTTCGCGGTCAATTTCTTCTTCGTATTTCTTAACCAATTTTGATTTTCCATTTATTTCCTCAATTTCTTGTGCAGATAAAATGTCCATTCGGCTCATTGGTGCACGCATCATTGTAGCAACAAGCGGAGTTGGAATACCTTTTTCGTTAAGCGCGGTAACCAAAGCTTCTCCAATTCCTAAACTCGTTAGTAATTCGTCTGTTTTATAATATGGAGAAGTAGGATAATTGTCGGCAGTTTTCTTAATTGCCTGACGGTCATTTGCTGTAAAAGCTCTAAGCGCGTGCTGAATTTTCAATCCAAGCTGAGCTAAAACACCGCTTGGAACGTCCATTGGGTTTTGGGTTACAAAATAAATACCAACACCTTTTGAACGAATCAGTTTTACTATTGTTTCAATTTGTTCCAATAAAGCTTTGCTTGCCTCATTAAAAATTAAATGCGCTTCGTCAATAAAAATTACCAATTCAGGTTGTTCCGCATCTCCTTTTTCTGGCATTTTCTGATAAATTTCTGCCAAAAGACTTAACATGAAAGTCGAGAATAATTTTGGCTTATCCTGAATATCCGTCAAGCGGATGATATTTACGTAGCCTTTCCCGTTTTCGTCGATTCGCATCAAATCATCAGTTTCAAATGATAATTCGCCAAAAAACAAATCACCGCCTTGCTGTTCCAATTCAATAATTTTTCTAAGAATTGTTCCAGTTGTTGCTGTTGAAATTTTTCCGTAACTCGCAGCAATTTCATCCTTGCCTTCCTCAGTAATATAATTGATTACTTTTTTAATGTCTTTTAAATCAAGCAAAGGCATTTGGTTATCATCGCAGTATTTAAAGATAACAGCCACAACACCAGCCTGAGTGTCATTTAAATCCAGGATTCTGGAAAACAAGACAGGTCCAAACTCAGAAACTGTGGCGCGCAGTCTAACTCCATCCTGTTTAGATAAAGACATCAGCTCAACAGGAAATGATGATACATTATAAGGTATATTTATTTTTGCATGACGTTCTGTAATGAAACCTTCTTCTTTACCTTCTTTAGCAATACCACTAAAATCTCCTTTAATATCCATCATTAAAACAGGAATTCCAGCATTAGAAAGCTGTTCAGAAAAGACCTGAATTGTTTTCGTTTTTCCTGTTCCTGTTGCTCCAGCAATTAAGCCATGACGATTTAAAGTTTTCAGCGGAATTTTGACATGTGCTTCTGCAAGTGGCTCACCATCAAGTATTGCGCCTCCTAGAATGATGCTGTCACCTTTAGAAGAATACCCTGTATTTATATCTGCAATAAAATTGTCTTTTTTATTCATGTTTTTATTTGTAATTTAGTTGGTTATATGAGTATTGCTGTGTGTTTGGGCATTTTTATTATAGTTTTTTTTAGTAAGAAAAAGCTTTTTTTGATTGAAAATTTAATAAAAAAAAAATTCTCAGCTTTTTAAGAAGATATCAAAGGAATCTTTGAATATTTACTAAAACGTTGTAATTTTTCCAATTATAGTCCTTTTTTTTGGTTTATCTAAAAAATGATGCCGGCAATTTAATGAGATATTTTTTAAATTGAAGTTAAATTTCGGTCAATTAAATTAAAAAAAGTTTTTTTATTTAAACTAAACGTATAAATTTGCTCCTCTACAAGTTAAATATAACTAAAAAATAAAAATTATTTAAAACTATTAAAATTAAAAAAAATGGCAAACGTTAAAGTTAAAAAAGAAAGCACTTCAAATGGGGGAGGAATGATTACTGGAATCATTATTGTTGCGTGTATCTTAGTAGGGGTGTTTATTTGGAAAGTAATCATGGGGGACTCTGCGAACTTCGAAGGAGGTAATCCAGAAACTGGACATCCAATCAATACATTAGGACAAGTTTATAAAGGAGGTTTCATTGTACCTGTATTATTAGGTATGTTTTTAATGGTTGTTGTTTTTTCTATCGAAAGATTTATTGTTATCGGTAAAGCTGCTGGAAAAACTAACCTTGACAAATTCATGAAAAGTGTTCAAGGTAGTATTAAAGAAGGAAACATCGAAGCTGCTATCGCTTCTTGCGACAAACAACAAGGTTCAGTTGCAAATGCAATTAAATCTGCTTTGGTAAAATACCAAGATGTTAAAAAAGAAGGATTCAATAGCGAAGAAGCTTCAGAAGTAATCCACAAAGAAATTGAAGAGGCAACTTCATTAGAAATGCCAATGCTAGAGAAAAACATGACTATTATCTCTACTTTAGTATCTTTAGGTACATTAGGAGGATTATTAGGAACTGTATCTGGTATGATTAAAGCGTTTGGTGCGTTAGCTTCTGCTGGTACTCCTGACCAAGCTGCTCTTGCAACAGGTATCTCTGAGGCACTTATCAACACTGCAACAGGTATCTCTACTTCTATCTTAGCAATTGTTTCTTACAACTTCTTTACTGCTAAAATTGACGATTTAACTTACTCTATCGATGAGGCTGGTACTACAATCGTTAATACTTACAGAAAATTCAGAGGAAGTTTAAGACAATAATTAATTTTTGATTTTATATCAAAAAAATAAAATAAAAGATAATGGCTAAAATAAAAATGAAAAAGAAGTCTACATCGACAGATATGACTGCGATGTGTGACGTAGCGTTCCTTTTGCTTACGTTCTTTATCTTAACCGCGACTGCTAAAGTGCCAGAGGCACTACCTGTAGATACTCCTGCATCTACTGTACAAACTAAATTGCCAGATACAGATTTGGCGATTATTACAGTAGGAAAAGGAAAAGTATTTTTTGACATCAAAGGAAGAGAGGTTCGTAAAAGAACTCTTGAAGGAATGGGTGCAAAATATGGTATTGA
This sequence comes from Flavobacterium ginsenosidimutans, assembly GCF_003254625.1. Taxonomy (GTDB): domain Bacteria; phylum Bacteroidota; class Bacteroidia; order Flavobacteriales; family Flavobacteriaceae; genus Flavobacterium; species Flavobacterium ginsenosidimutans. The sequence continues at coordinate 9,542 of NZ_QJRJ01000077.1, read as the reverse complement.
ATTTTCAGAAGAAGATAAAACCAAATTTGCTCTTATGGATGATTTTGGTGTGCCAATTACAGGTTTAAAGCAAATCATTGATATGAAAGCGGCGGACAGAACCAAGGCAAATCAACCTGGGATTCCTTTAGACTCTTTAGACAATCAATTAAAAGAATGGCTTCTAATTTCTCGAAGAGCTACAATTGACCTTGATGACAAAGAATTGCAAATTGCAATTAAAGGAGATGCTAAGGAAGAATATCCAAAAATTAAAAAAATTATGGATATCTTACAAGATCAGAAAATCAATTCCTTTAACTTAGTTACAGGTACGAGAGGGAAAGACTTTTAATTAAAAAAAATACACTAAAATGGCTGAATTAAATACCGGCGACGGCGGTGGTGGTAAAGGTGGTAAAGTAAGAAGCAAGAAGCAGAATTCGAAAGTCGATTTAACGGCAATGGTGGATTTGGCATTCTTATTGATCACATTCTTTATGTTAACTACTTCGTTGTCAAAACCTCAATCGATGGATTTATCATTGCCAAATAAAGATGAGGATCCTAATAAACCAAACGTGGACACGAAGGTAGATGAGAATCGTACCATGACTGTAATGTTAGGGGCTGATAATAAGATGGTTTTCTATATGGGGTTATTAGCGACACCAAAAGTTGGGCCAAAGGATATTGCATATGGTAAAGATGGTATCCGTAAAGAACTGTTAAAACAAAAGAAAAATGTTTTAGCTTATTCTACAGCTTTAGGGAAACCTAAAAACGGAATCATTGTAATCATCAAACCAACGAAGAAATCAAATTACCGTAATTTGGTTGATATCTTAGACGAGATGGCTATTACTGGAGTTGAAACTTACGCGATTGTTCCTGAGTTTACACCAGAGGAAACGAAATTAATAGATAAAAAAGCTGAATAATCTTTTTTATCAAATTAAAAATCAAGAGATATGAAATTAGATATTATAAAAAATCAGTGGCTTGATATCGTATTCGAAGGACGTAATAAGATATATGGTGCATATGAGCTGAGAAAATCGAACGGAAAAACAACTGTGAAAGCACTTGTTATCGGTTCACTTATCTTTAGCGCTGCTGTGGCTGCTCCTCTTATTGCAAGTTTTTTACCAGATTCTACGGAAGAAGATGTGAATAAAGATATCAAGATTGCAACGGTTAAATTACCTCCTAAAAAAGAGGAAATTAAACCAAACACTCCACCACCGCCACCACCACCACCAAAAGTGGATCAGGTAAAATTCGTAAAACCTGTGGTAGCGAAAGCTGAGGAAGTTACTGAGGATCCGCCAAAAATTGTGGATTTGAAAGACAAAAAAGTTGGAGCCGAAACTATTAAAGGAGATCCAGATGCAGTATTAACTGTAGATGAACCAGTAGGAACAGGACCTGTTTCTCAAGTAGTAGAAGAAGATAACAACGTTTATAACACAGCTGGTATCGAGGTAAAACCAGATTTCCCAGGAGGAATTGATAAATTCTACAAATTCGTAGGAAACAATTACAAAACTCCAGAAGAAGAAGGTTTAAAAGGTAAAGTTTACGTTACGTTTGTAGTTGAAAAAGACGGGTCGTTAACAGATATTAAAGTTTTAAGAGATATCGGTTACGGTACAGGAGCAGAAGCAATTCGTGTTCTTAAAAAATGTCCAAAATGGACTCCCGGCGAGCAAAATGGTAAAAAAGTTAGAGTACTTTACTCTCTGCCTATTACTATTCAATCTGCAGAATAATGTTAAAAGATATGCTTAATAATATTCAGAAGAAATCGCTCAAAGAGCGATTTCTTCTTGTTTTAGGAATACTGTTTTTTTTAATTTATCTTGTACTCGGTTTAATGATTATGTTTTGGGAAAAACTACCATTAAATATGGAACCAAAATATAGATATGCTTTTGGTGGATTACTAATTGTATATTCGGGAATAAGATTTTTAAGATTAATTAATTCAAAAGAAGAATAATTATGTTGAAATATAGTAAGGCTTTAGGTTTGATAGTTTTTGTCTTTTTGTTTGCCATGTGCAACCAAAAAAGCAAAAGTGAAACTGAAAAAGAAACAATTTTAAAAGGATCACTTGATATTACTGTCGATGAAACGGTAAAACAAATCGTAGACGATCAGGTTGCAGTTTTTGAGGGTACTTACTATGATGCAAAAATTACGGTTAAACCAAAATCTGAAGCCGAAGTAATTAATGATTTATTAAATCAAAAGGCTAAAGTTGTAATTACCACACGGAATTTAACAAAAGAAGAATTAGCTCGTTTTGATAAAAGTAAAATCAATCCAAGAGTAACACCTTTCGCTCAAGATGCAATTGCATTTATTTCAAACAAGAACAATAATGATACACTTATTGCGTTGAAAAGTGTAATCGATTTTATACAAGGTAAGCCAGATTCTAAAATTAAAGGGTTAGTTTTTGATAATCCTAATTCTAGTACTGTTCGTTACATGAAAGAATTAGCAAAGGTTAATGCTATTCCAACAAATGGAGTTTTCTCTTTTAAAACAAACAATGAAGTAATAAAGTTTGTTTCTGAAAATGATGGAATGATTGGAGTTGTTGGTGTAAATTGGTTATATCAACCAACACCAGATATGACAGAAACGATTAAAAAAATAAATGTTTTGAGTGTAAAGGGATTAAATGGTACTGGATACTATAGTCCTACACAAAACGACCTGGGAGAAGAGAAATATCCTTTGGCACGTGATTTGTTTATTATCAATTGTCAAGGCTATTCTGGGCTAGGAATGGGGTTTGCTTCATTCATCGCAGGAGACATCGGTCAGCGTATAGTTTTGAAATCAGGTTTATTGCCATACAAAACTCCTGGACGAAAGCTTAAAATTAGAAGTGAAATTATAAAAGATAAAGAATAAATTAATTACGATAAAAAGATGAATAAATTTAAAATTTTAGGTCTTGCACTAGTTGCCTCTGCTACGGCGGCAAAAGCGCAAGATATCAACCAAGCAAAAAAGGCAATTGATGCAGAGCAATTTGATAAAGCTAAAACAATGCTTAAATCAATCATCAAATCTAAACCATCTGATGGTGAGGCAAATTTTGTTTTAGGAAACGTTTATTTAAATCAATCTGTTGTAGATTCTGCTAAAATCTATTACAATAATGGATTACAAGCTTCTGATAAGAAAAACTTAAACTATATTGGTTTAGGTCAATTAGATCTTGATGCCAAAAATACAGCGGCAGCTCAAGCAAATTTCGCTTTAGCTACTAAAGACATGAAGAAAAAAGATGTAAATGAGTTTATTTATATCGCTAGAGCTTACATGAACTCTGAAAATCCAGATTATAAAAATGCTACTGATGTTTTAAAACGTGCTCTATTAGTTGATCCTCAAAATGCTCAAGCTCTTTTGGCTATTGGTGATGCTTACTACGGAGCAAACAATCAAAATGATGCTTATAAAGCATACCGTGATGCTTTTACAGCTGACAATACTTTGTTAAGAGCTAAAATGCAATTAGGAGTTTTATTAAAAGGTGCTAAATCGTATGATGAAGCTATTAAATCTTTCAATGAAGTTATTGCATTAGATGCTAATTACGGACCAGTTTACAGAGAACTTGCTGAAACATATTACAAATGGGCTAGAAATAAACCTTCTACTTCTAAAGTTAATTTACAAAATGCAATTACAAACTACGAGAAGTATTTAAGTTTAACAGATTATTCTCTTGATTCTAAAATGCGTCACGCAGATTTCTTAGTTTTAGTAAAAGATTACAAAAACTTAGAAGTTGTTGCTAACAAAATGATTGCTCAAGATAAAGTTAATCCTAGAATCTTTAGATATTTAGGTTACGCAGCATACGAAAACGGAAATGTTGATGTAGCTATTAAATCTATCGAAGATTATATCAAAACTCCATCAAATAAAGTAATTGGAAGAGATTATTTATACTTAGGTCTTTCTAAAATTAAAAAAGGAACTGATGCAGCTGGAAATGTAGAGCAAACTGCTTTTGATGCAGGTCTTGCAGATATTAAAAAAGCGGTAGAAATGGAGCCTTTAGTAGTTGAAGAATTAGCTGATTTTGGAAAAGCTTTATTTGGTAAAAAACAATATTTACAAGCTGCTTCTATTTTTGAACTTGGAGCTGGCAACTCAGAATCTAAAAACTATTTAGATGACAGTGTTTACTACGGTATCTCTGTTTATTATGCAAACGTAAATAAATCTACAGGAGCTCCAGATGCTGCAGCTTTAGCAAAAGCAGAAGCTACTTTCGATAAAATTTTAGTTGCATCTCCAAATTACGATGAGGCTTACTTATACAAAGCAAGAATCAACAGATTGTTAGAGAAAGATGATGTAATGACTAAAAACTACGAAGATTATGTAACTAAAATTACTGCTAAAGGTGCTGATGAGTTAGCTAAACCAGCAGTAAAAACTAAATTTATTGAAGCTTACAACAATATAGCTGCTAGTTACGCTAATACTGACAAAGCAAAAGCTATCGAGTACTTCAATAAAACTTTAGTGTTGGATCCAGCAAATGCTTACGCTACACAATCTTTAAAATCTTTAAAATAATTTAGATTTTTAAAATAAATGAAAAACCGATAGTTCAAAAGCTATCGGTTTTTTTTGTTACGTATTTTATTGACTATCTTTGCACTCTTAAAATATTAAAATGTTACCAAAAGAAATACAATTAGAAGTAAATAAAGGAGCTATGCTTCCTTTGATGGAAGAATTCTATACCATTCAAGGGGAAGGTTCGCATACAGGAAGAGCTGCTTATTTTATTAGAATTGGAGGATGCGATGTAGGATGTCATTGGTGTGACGTGAAAGAAAGCTGGAATGCCGAACTTCATCCGCCAACAAGTATTGATTTAATTGTGGATAATGCAGCGAAGTACGCTGACACAGTTGTTGTAACTGGTGGAGAGCCATTGTCTTGGGATATGACTCTTCTAACAAAACGTTTGAAAGAAAGAAATTTAAAAGTTCATATTGAAACTTCTGGTGCTTTTCCGTTATCAGGAACTTGGGATTGGATTTGTCTTTCTCCGAAAAAAAATAAATTACCTACACAAACGGTTTATGACAATGCTCACGAACTAAAAGTGATCATTTACAACAAACACGATTTTATTTTTGCCGAAGAACAGGCAGAATTAGTAAACGATAATGCAATTTTATTCCTTCAGCCTGAATGGAGCAAAAAAGAAGAAATGACCCCATTGATTGTCGATTATGTTATGAATAATCCAAAATGGAGGGTTTCATTACAAACACATAAGTATCTTAATATTCCATAAAACAAAAAAATCTCTTCAAGCGAAGAGATTTTTTGTCTATTATGAGTATACACTGTATAAAAAATAGACAATCAATTATTTCCAGTTTTTATAATTTTTTAAAGTTGTAATGTGAGCTAAATGATGATTACCGTGCCAAGCGTAAGATCCTATAATCTTCTTTAGTTTGTTTTCTGAATTATCGGAAGGATGAATAAAAGTTTTTTCTAAATCAGATTCAGATAAATTTCTCATAATATAACCTAATCTAAAATGAAGACCTTTCAGTAAATCTAAAGTCGGTTGAATAGGCATAGTTAAATTATCATTTAATTCAGACCAAAGAACTTCATCATAAGCTTTAATAACAGGATTATTTTCTGTTAAAGCCCATTTAATTCTGATGTAACAATTCATGTGACTTTCAGCGCAATGGTGAATAACCTGTCTAACGGTCCATCCATCTGGACGATATGGAGTGTCCAATTGCTCATCAGTTAAATGAATTGTTTCTTTTGCTAATTTTTCTGGAAGAGCTTCAATTTCTTTAATTCTTTCAGAAAGATACTCCGTTGAATAATTTTCTGGAGCAATAAATTTTCCGATGGGATATTTTAATTTTTCTAAATCTAGTTCTTTCATAAGTTTTATTGTGGTTTGTTTTAAATGGAAAGTTTCGCTAAATAATCATAATGATCGCCTTCAAGAACAAGTTCGCAATTAAAACCATTCGAAATTGCTGCATTTTGAAGCGTATTGTAATCTAAATACAACCAATCAAAAGACTCTTCTTTTTCTCCTTTATAGCTAATATTAAAAACAAGTTCTCCATAATAATCATTTTCAGACGGAATCCATTTTCCGCCGTCTTCATCTTCATCAAACATATAAATGATATCAGAACTGTCAATTAAAATTTGTCCTCCAGGATTTAAAAGTGATTTTAATTTAGTTAAATAGGTATTGCAGTTTTTTAATTGGCCAAAAATACCAGTTCCGTTCATTAAAAGTAAAATAGTATCGAATTTTTCTCCTTCAAAATCTAGAATATTTTCAACTTTAGCATTTTTTATTCCTCGAAGTAGGCAAGTTTCGATTGCTTTTTCTGAAATATCAATGGCAGTTACATCCAAACTGCGTTCATTTTGTAAGGAAAGAGCATGACTTCCGGCTCCGCATCCTACGTCTAATATTTTTCCTTTTGCCAATTGTAAAGCCTTTTGTTCAATTTTTGGCATTTCATTATAATTGCGAAAAAGATATTCAACGCTCATTTCGTCTTCTTCAGAAATTGAAGTTTCGGTAATAATATCCTCGGGCGAATTTTTGGTGTAAAAATCAAATATCGCTTTCCCAAAAAGATCTTTCATTGTTTTAGTGTAAAGTTTAAGGTTTCAAGTTCAAAGTTGTTTAATTTTGCAGATCAACTTTAAATTTTAAACTTGAAACAGATTTTAAATAACTTAAGTAAGTTAGCCAAAGATAAGCATAACGAGAATAAAAAGTATTTCGATAAGCTTAAAAAGAAACAGCCAAAGAATTTAGATTACATTATGCAGGATTTGCACAATGCAGAATTTAAAAGAACTGACTGTTTAAAATGCGCTAATTGCTGTAAAACAACGGGTCCGCTATTTACATTGGCAGATATTGAACGAATTTCGAAACATTTTAGACAAAAGCCACAGCAATTTATCGAACAATATCTTCGAATTGATGAGGACAAAGATTATGTTTTGAAAAGCGTTCCGTGTACTTTTTTGGATAATGAAAATTATTGTATGATTTATGATGTTCGTCCAAAGGCCTGCAGAGAATTTCCACATACAGACCGAAATAAATTTTATCAGATTTCAAATCTAACTTTGAAAAATGTTGAAATTTGCCCAGCAGCATTTAATATTGTAGAAGAAATGAAAAAGAAACTGCCACTATAACTAAAAACTGGTAATTGTTTCTAATAATATCTTGATTTCCTTTTTTAAGATGTATTTTTGAGAAAGGAATAATTAAAGAACATAAAGAAAACTCATAATTTGAATTTAGAATATTTCATAGCCAAAAGACTTATTACTGCAAAAGATTATAAAAGCAGTATTTCGGCACCTATTATAAAAATTGCTATTTCTGCGATCGCAATCGGAATGATTATGATGATTGTTTCTGTGGCAACAGGAATTGGTCTTCAGAAAAAAATTCGTGATAAAGTTTCTGCTTTTAATGGTCAGATTATAATTTCGAACTATGATAATAATAATTCTGAAGTTACAACAGTTCCAATTTCAAAGAAGCAAGATTTCTATCCAAATTTTAAATCAGTTCCAGAAGTCAGTCATATCCAAGCAGTGGCTAGTAAAGCAGGAATTATACGAACAGAAAATGCATTTGAAGGAATTATATTTAAAGGAGTTGGAGCCGATTACGATTGGAATAATATAAAAGAATATATTGTAGAAGGTAAACTGCCTGATTTTACAAAAGCATTAAATGAAGATGTAATTATCTCTAGATTTCTTGCAGATCGTCTAAACTTGAAAGTCGGAGATCAATTCAATACTTTTTTTATAAAGGAAGAACAAGGAAAGCTTCCAAACAGTCGCCGATTTAAAATTGCTGGAATATTTAATTCAGGATTTCAGGATTTTGATGCCACATATATTATTGGTGATATTCGACATATTCAAAGAATCAATAAGTGGAACGAAGACCAAATCGGGTCATTTGAGATTTTTGTCAAAGATTTTAATACAATTAAAGAAGTAGGAAATAAAGTTTACGAACAAACGTCTTCAAATCTCGATACAAAAACCATTGTCGAAAAATACAGTTACATTTTTGACTGGCTCCAGCTGTTTGATTTTAATATCATAATCATTTTAGCGGTTATGATTCTTGTGGCTACAATTAATATGGTCGTAGCTTTGTTAGTTCTTATTTTAGAAAGAACCCAAATGATTGGGATTTTAAAGTCTATGGGAGCTAATAACTGGTCAGTTCGTAAAATATTTTTATATAATGCCTTCTATTTAATCCTTCGCGGACTTTTTTGGGGAAATCTAATTGGAATTTCATTGTTGTTGATCCAGCAGCAATTTGGAGTGATCCAGTTAAATCCTGAAAATTATTACGTAAATCAAGCTCCAGTTTATTTAAATTGGATTTATATATTATTGTTGAATTTGCTTACGGTAGGCATTTGTTTTCTAGTTTTATTAATACCGTCTTATATAATAACGAAAATATCTCCAGTAAAAGCGATTCGTTTCGATTAAAACAAAATCTAATCAATAAATAACCCGACAGGTTTTAAAAGCCTGTCGGGTTTGTTTTTTGTGTACATATATAATATGTATGATTTGAATATTATGGTTTTTAAGGAGCTGTTTCCCGCTATCCGCTTCAATCTTTTGCTTTTTAAAGAAAAAAGCAAAAGGATTTCCGCTCCTATCGGGGCTAGGGCATCGGTTTCCAGAAGAAAGGGAAGGCAGAACTTTGCGCCTTGGCGCCATTGCGGGATTAAAAACGGCAGAAGCTTAACCCCTGAACTTTGATTTTTCTTCAAAAACCAGACATGAAGAGCAGAAAACTGTCAAAATCCCATCCAAAAAAAGCCCTCAAAATGAAGAAGCTTTATTGCAGTACAGAAAAAACCTATAATTCTTCAGGAAAATACGGATTGTAAAGAATCCGCTATCAGCGAGTTAGGAAAAAGTTTAGAAAAAGATCAAAAAAAGCGGATAAAAAGCTTGCGCAAGCGGAAAAAGGTTCTACTTTTGCACCCGCAACAGCGAAAGGCGCTCATCGAAATACTGGCAGGAAAGAAGAATCGGATGAAAAGAAATTTTCTGAAAAAAGATTCGGAAAAGCTTGCGGGATTTGAAAATGCTTTTTATATTTGCACCCCGCAAAACAGGGAAAATTCATTGACAGACTGGGAGGAAAAACGAAAAAATGGGACGAAAAAAAAGTTTCAAATTTTTTTAGGTTTTTCTTGCAGGAGACAAAAAGAATTTTTAGTTTTGCACCCGCTTTGAAACACAGGCGAAGACAAAAAGAAAGATACGTTCGTAGACATATTGAATTGACAGCCGTTTTAAGAGAGGTCTTAAAACAAAAAGAATAAGAGCAGTAGAATCGGAAGATTCGAAAAAGAACCGATAGATTTCGTTGAGATATAATATAAAAATATACGATGAAGAGTTTGATCCTGGCTCAGGATGAACGCTAGCGGCAGGCT
>NZ_QJRJ01000031.1 GCF_003254625.1 Flavobacterium ginsenosidimutans | reverse complement strand
CTGATCGTTACAGCCAATCTCACTGAACTTTCACAGCCTGTAGCTGCATCAGCTAAAGCTGCATAATAGGTGCCGCTTGTTAATGCTGTTGCTGCTGGAATTGCTGTTCCGCCTGTTGAAGCGCTGTACCATACAACATTTGCTTCATTTGTCTGAATGCTCGCAAAAGTTGGTGCATTTACAAGACAGAAATCCTGTGTTGTGTCTGTAGTGGTTGGTGTTGCAGGATCTGTAACGGTAACGGTAACTGCAAGCCTCACTGAGCTTTCACAGCCTGTAGCTGCATCAGCTAATGCTGCATAATAAGTGCCGCTTGTTAAAGCTGTTGCCGCTGGAATTGCTGTTCCGCCTGTTGAAGCGCTATACCATACCACATTGGCTTCATTTGTCTGAATGCTCGCAAATGTCGGTGCATTTACCAGACAGAAATCCTGTGTTGTATCTGTAGTAGTCGGTGTTGCAGGATCTGTAACTGTAATTACTACAGCCAATCTTACTGCGCTTTCACATCCTGTAGCTGC
>NZ_QJRJ01000067.1 GCF_003254625.1 Flavobacterium ginsenosidimutans | reverse complement strand
AGAAGTTAAGCCCGCCTGCGCAGATGGTACTGCATTATTGTGGGAGAGTATGTCGTCGCCTTTCTTTTGAAAAACCCTGTTATTAAACGGGGTTTTTTATTCTAACTTTTGCTTATAGAAATATAAGCAATATGGTACCTTAGCTCAGATGGTAGAGCAATGGACTGAAAATCCATGTGTCCCTGGTTCGATCCCTGGAGGTACCACATAATGCTCGGATGGTGAAATTGGTAGACACGCTGGACTTAAAATCCAGTGAACAGCAATGTTCGTGCGGGTTCAAGTCCCGCTCTGAGTACTAAAACTTCAATTAGCTTTTGTTAATTGAAGTTTTTTTTTGCATAAAATTGAGACCAGTCACTAAATTTTATATTTTTACTTCACTATTTTATCTCAAATATTTATAAACTATGCAAAATGTTTTTCTTAAAGAAGATTGTGATCAATTTATAAGTAGAATTAACCAGCTTAAATCAGATACACAACCGCTTTGGGGTAAGATGTCAGTTGATCAAATGTTGGCTCATTGTAATGTTACTTATGAAATGGTATATGATGATATTCATCAAAAGCCTAATGTTTTAATGAAACTTCTTCTGAAACTATTGGCTAAAAATAAAGTAGTAAGCGAAACTCCTTATCCAAGAAATCTTAGCACAGCTCCACAATTTATTATTAAAGGAGATCGTGATTTTGAACTAGAAAAAAACAGATTGATTTCTTATATTGAAAGAACACAAAAATTAGGAGAAAAAGAGTTTGAAGGAAAAGAATCTCTTTCTTTTGGTAATTTATCTTCTAAAGAATGGAATAATATGTTTGCAAAACATTTAGACCATCATTTTTCTCAATTTGGCGTTTAAAATTAAGTTAATGGCTATGAAAATTTATATACTTATCTTTTGTATTCTTTTTGGATTATCTTCTAATGCTCAAAAACAAGAAGTTCAAAATTGTATTGAATCTTTTTTTGAAGGATTTCATCAAAGAGATTCTGTAAAAATTAAATTAGTTTGTTCTGATAAAATGATATTGCAGTCTATTAGTGAAAACGTTGCTAAAGGGAATAAACTGTCTAATGAGAGTGCAAAGGAATTTTATAAATCTATAGCATCAATTCCTTCAAATATGAAATTTCAGGAAAAAATATTGAGCTACAATATTCAAATTGACGGAACAATGGCTCATGTTTGGGCACCTTATGAATTTTACATAAATGATAAATTCAGTCATTCAGGTGTTAATACTTTTACTTTATTCAAAGAAAAAGATTCTTGGAAAATTATTTATTTGATTGATACCAGAAGGAAATAGCTAATTTTCGAGAATTTCAGTGTTATAATACAAGCATATATCATTTAATAGACACTCAAGGCATTTTGGTTTTGGTCTGCAAATTTCACGACCTAGAAATGAGATTGCCATTCCTATTTCTGACCAAATATTTTTAGGCAAAGCCTGCATTAAATCTTTTTCTATTTTATTTCCGTCTTTACTTTCTTTAATTATTCCAATTCTAGGAGCAACTCGTATTACATGTAAATCAGCAATAATTCCTTCGGCCGGTTTGCCTGTTTCTCTTAAAATTACGTTTGCAGATTTTCTTCCAATGCCTTTTAATGCAGTTAGTCCTGACATTGTTAAAGGAATTTCGTTGTCATTTTGAACTGTTTTTGCAATATCCAGAAGCCATTGTGCTTTAGTTCCATAATTTCGAACCTTAGTTATGTATGGCAAGAAAGTTTCTAAATCGGTTTTTGATAAGCTTTTAAGTGTAGGGAATTTGTCAAACAAAGCTGGTGCAATTGAATTGATATTGGCATCAGAATCCTGAGCTGATAAAACAACCATAACCAATAACTGATATGGATTTTTATAATCTAATGGATGTTTTCGTCCTTTATATTCTTTTAAAATTGGCTTTAATTTAGTTTCCCAATCCGTATTTTTTCCAAATAAATCCATTTTAATTTAAATTTAAAACATTGGTAATTAGAATTTTATGATTATAAATTTACGGATTTTTAATAAAACTTAGAATCTTTTTAATAACGTTATGATTTCCTAAAATTTTTCTGTGACCAAGACCTTCTGTTAGATATAAAGATCCATTTTCAAGATTTTCATTAATATGTATTCCCGCTTTAACTGGGACTTCAGGATCATCTTTGTCATGCATTACTAAAACAGGAATTTTTACTTTTTGAGCTGCTCTGAAAGCTGAAAAATCATCCATTTTAACTTGATATTTAGTTTCAAAAGAATCCTTCAAATGCGCACTAATCTCTTTTTTTAATCCAAGTTTAAAAGTAAATTCATCCAAAATATCTTGAACAATATCACCACTTCCAATTATTACTGCTTTTTCTACTTTAAGTCCGTCTTTAATCGCATTTAGAACTGACATTCCACCTAAAGAATGTCCGATTGCGATCTCAAAAGGTCCAAATTGTTTTTCAATTTCTAAAATTGATGCTATAAACTCAGACATTATTGTTGTTTTTCCTTTTGATTTTCCATGTGCTGGCGCATCAAAACTTACCGTTGAATATCCGTTTTCCAAAAGTTCGTCAGCTATTTTAAAAAGTTGAGTTCCTCTTCCAGACCAGCCATGAACCAACAAAACTTTACGTGGACTTTGTCCATACGTATAAGTAACAACGCTTTTATCAATTGCAGGAATAGGAATTAATTCTTGTAAACTTTTACGATCCATTTCTAATTCACGTTTCGGAACTTTATGCTTTATAGGAGTCGTAAAGATTTTTGCAGCAAATTTTGTAACTAATTTTGTGGATATAAATTCGCAAATTTTCGCAGAAATTATAATAATCTTAGGAATTTTTAATGATTTAGTAGGATTAATTGCCTTTTTTGCCATTTCAATAAAACTTATTTAAATGAAGAATTATGCTTTTTTTTTGCTAAATTTAAAAAAGCATAAAAGTAACACTTAATTGATTGCTTCTTATAAATAATTATAAATTAATTTCTGGAATGGAAATATTTCATATTAGTGCAGAATGTTATCCTATGGCAAAAGTTGGTGGTTTGGCTGATGTAGTAGGAGCATTACCAAAATATCAGCAATCTGCTGGACATGATGTTAGGGTTGTTGTCCCTTGTTATGACACTAAGTTTAGAAATGAAAATAATTTTGAGTGTGTTCACTGGGGGACAGTTAAATTGGGGAATTTCAATTTTCCATTTAGTGTTCTAAAAGAAACGACAGATAAATTAGGTTATCAATTGTACTTAATAGAAATTAATGAATTATTTAACCGCCCAAATGTTTATGGTTATGAAGATGATATAGAAAGATTTTTGTCATTTCAAATTGCTACACTCGATTGGATTATAGCGCGCAATAAAGTTCCTGATATTATTAATTGTCATGACCATCATACAGGCGTTATTCCTTTTTTATTGCAATTTGCTTATAAATATGAGGTTTTAAAAGATGTAAAAACGGTTATTACAATTCATAATGGTTTATATCAAGGCTGGTTTGGTTTTGATAAATTGTACTACCTGCCTGAGTTTGATTTAAGACATGTTGGATTTTTGGAATGGAGTAATTCTATAAACTCTTTGGCAGTAGGTATAAAATGTGCCAATGCTGTAACTACAGTTTCTCCGAGCTATTTAAACGAAATTAATATTTCAGCAAATGGCTTAGAATCGCTGTTTAATTCTGTTAGAAATAAATCTAGAGGAATTTTAAACGGAATTGACATTGAAGTCTGGAATCCGTTGAAAGATCCAATGATTGAGGAGAATTATTCGATCCAGGATTTTGTAATAGGAAAAAGAAAAAATAAAGAAAAGTTGTGTGAGCAATTTGAATTAGATCCATCAAAACCTTTATTCAGTTTTATTGGCCGACTGTTTGAAGAGAAAGGCGGTGATTTACTTCCTCATGCTTCTGCTTTGGCTTTATCTGAACATTTCGAAGAAATTAATATTTTGATTTTAGGATCAGGAAATTCAGAAATTGAATCGCAGTTAACTCAGCTGCGAAACGATTATAAAGGGAATTATAATGTTTTTATAGGTTATAATGAAGATTTGGCACATTTAATTTATGCAGGTTCAGATTATATTTTAATGCCTTCTAGGGTTGAACCATGCGGATTGAATCAGATGTATGCGATGCGTTACGGAACAATTCCGATTGTTAGAAGAACTGGAGGATTACGAGATACAGTTATTGATTATGGAGATGAAGGAAATGGAGTTTGTCACGATCAAGCTTCGGTGGCTGATATTTGCTATTCAATAAACCGTGCGGTTAGGTTGTATGAGGATAAAATAAATTTCAATAAAGTTTTAAAAAGAGGAATGTCAGCAGATCATTCCTGGGAAAGAGTTTGCCAAGAATATATCGAAATATACAACTTAATAATTCAGCAAAATGAAATTTAAAAAGAAAAATGTAGTTGCCATTATTTTAGGAGGTGGACAAGGTTCACGTTTATTTCCATTGACAGAAACAAGATCGAAACCTGCGGTTCCGATTGGAGGAAAATACCGTTTGGTAGATATTCCGATTTCTAATTGTATCAATTCTGATATCTTTAAAATATTTGTTTTGACGCAGTTTAATTCAGCATCGTTAAATGCTCATATCAAAAACACTTTTAATTTTAGTATTTTAAGTCAGTCTTTTGTTGATATTTTGGCGGCTGAACAAACTCCGGATAATCCAACTTGGTTTCAAGGAACGGCAGATGCTGTAAGACAATGTATGTCACATTTTTTAAAACATGATTTCGACCACGCTTTAATTTTATCAGGAGATCAATTGTATCAAATGGATTTCAATGAAATGTTGGAAGCTCATATCGCGGCTGATGCCGAAATTTCTATTGCGACATTACCAGTAAATGCTAAAGATGCTCCAGAATTCGGGATACTTAAAACAGATCACGAAAACAATATTCATGCTTTTATAGAAAAACCGCATGCGTCATTATTGCCTGAATGGGAATCTGAAGTTAGTGAACAAATGCAGGAAAAAGGTAAAAAATACCTTGCCTCAATGGGAATTTATATTTTTAATAAATCATTGCTGCAAGAATTAATGGCTGATCCAGAAACAAAAGATTTTGGAAAAGAGATTATTCCGCAAGCCGTTGGAAAACATAAAATACTAAGTTATCAATATGAAGGATATTGGACAGATATTGGAAATATTGAGTCCTTTTTTGAGGCAAATATTGGTTTAACAGATGATATTCCAGAGTTTAATTTATTCGATAATGAAAATAAAATTTTCACGAGACCAAGATTATTGCCTCCTTCAAAGTTTAGAAATTCAATTATTAATCAATCTTTAATTTCAGAAGGCTGTATTATTAATGCGAAGGAAATCAAAAGCTCTGTAATTGGTATTCGTTCAAGAATTGGCGAGGGAACGGTTTTAGAAAACTGTTATGTCATGGGTAATGACTTCTATCAAGATCTTGAGGAAATGAACCATGAAAGCAGTATAAATAAAATTCACGTTGGTATTGGCGAAAATTGTTATATCAAAAATGCTTTGGTCGATAAGAATGTGCGCATTGGAAACAACGTTCATATTAGCGGAGGAAAGCATTTAGATAATTTCACCAATGAATTGTACAGTATAAAAGATGGAATTGTTGTTATCAAAAAAGGTGTTACGCTTTCAGATAATTTCAGAATAGAATAAAATTTCAAAAAATCCAATATAAAAGTCCCAAATTCCAAACCCAATTATTCTCTAAACTAATATGAGCAAAGTAATCCCACATTCTCTTTTTACTGACTTTGATATAGATTTGTTCAAAGCTGGAAAGCATTTCAAGCTATATGAAAAACTTGGAGCTCATTTAATTGAAGTTAATGGGATAAAAGGTGTTTATTTTGCAGTTTGGGCACCAACAGCTCATTCAGTTTCGGTCGTTGGTGATTTTAATTATTGGACGCAAGGAGAACATGCTTTAAATGTTCGCTGGGATTCTTCTGGAATTTGGGAAGGATTTATTCCGGATATTTCAAAAGGAACACTTTATAAATATAAAATTCAATCTAATATAAATGGTGTAATAACAGAAAAAGCCGATCCTTTTGCACTTTATTGCGAAAAACCGCCTCAAACTGCTTCTGTTGTTTGGGATTTAGATTATAAATGGAAAGATGAAAATTGGATGCAAAATCGTCAGGATTTTAATGCTTTAGATAAACCTTATTCGGTTTACGAAGTTCATTTAGGATCTTGGAAAAGAGCAGATCATAATCGTTTTTTGACTTATCTTGAACTTGCAGATGATTTAGTAAAATATGTAAAGGAAACTGGTTTTACGCATGTTGAATTTATGCCAATTATGGAATATCCTTATGATCCTTCGTGGGGTTATCAATTGACAGGATATTTTGCTCCTACTTCTCGTTTTGGAAAACCGCAGGATTTTATGGTTTTAGTAGATAGGCTTCATCAGGAAGGGATTGGAGTAATTTTAGACTGGGTTCCATCGCATTTTCCCGACGATGCACATGGTTTAGGTTATTTTGACGGTTCGCATTTATACGAACATCCAGATAGAAGGAAAGGCTATCATCCAGATTGGAAAAGTTTAGTTTTTAATTATGGAAGAAATGAAGTTCGAGCTTTTCTAATAAGTAATGCTGTTTTTTGGCTTCAAAATTACCATATTGATGGACTTCGTGTTGATGCCGTAGCTTCAATGCTTTATTTGGATTATTCTCGAAAAGATGGCGAGTGGGAAGCTAATATTTTTGGAGGAAGAGAGAATTTGGATTCCATTAGTTTTCTTAAAGAGTTTAATGAAGTAATCTATTCTAATTTCTTTGGAGTTCAAACTATTGCAGAAGAAAGTACTTCGTTTCCAATGGTCTCAAGACCAACTTCTGTTGGAGGTTTAGGTTTTGGCATGAAATGGATGATGGGTTGGATGCATGATACTTTAAAGTATTTTCAAAAAGAAACAGTTTATAGAAAATATCATCAGAATGAATTGACTTTTTCGATGACTTATGCCTTTACTGAAAATTTCATGCTTCCGTTTTCTCATGACGAAGTTGTATATGGCAAAAATTCTCTTATTTATAAAATGCCTGGTGACGAATGGCAACGTTTTGCAAATTTGAGATTATTATACGGATATATGTTTACGCATCCAGGAACGAAACTTTTGTTTATGGGAGCGGAGTTCGGACAAACATCTGAATGGAATTTTGAGCAAAGTTTAGATTGGCATTTACTTCAATATGATTTTCATTCGGGAATAAAAAGATTAATTACAGATTTAAATCAATTGTATAAGTCACAGCCCGCATTGTATGAAAAGCAATTTAGAGGAGATGGTTTTGAATGGATAAATTATTCCGATCATCAAAATGCAATTTTATCATATATCAGAAAGGGGAATAATCCAGATGAAAATATAATTGTGGTTTGCAACTTTACCCAAGTCGTTCGAGAGAACTACAGAATTGGAATTCCGAAAAAAGGCAAATTAAAAGAGATTTTTAATAGTGATGCCAAAATATATGGCGGAAGCGGAGTTGAGAGTTCAAATTCATTAAATGTTGAATCAATTTCTTATGATGGAAGAGATTTTTCAGCTGAATTAATTTTGCCACCACTTAGTGTAACCGTATATTCTTTGGTTTAATAAAAATCTTACAATCGTTTTTACTGGTAAGATTTTGTTATTATATCGTATTAAAATTATCGATTTATCGATTTTTTGATCAGTAATTTAAGACTCAGTCAGAAAAAACGTTTTCGTGAATAAACCTTTTATTCATAGAGGTTTACGAACTTTTTTTGTATGTTTGAAAGAAAGACAAAGTTATAAATTAATTCATTCGAGATATGATTACAAACACATCATTAGAATACAAAGGCGATTTATATCCATCAAAAATTGTCTCTTATGAACATGAAGGAGATTCGGTTTTCTTTAATACAGATAATAAAGTAATCTTAAAAGTCACAATTCTTCGTGATAGTTTAATTCGTTTTCGTTTTACTACAAAAGGATATTTTAGCAATGACTTTTCTTATGCTATTGATAAAACACAGCTTCATGGTTATAATTTTTTAGAAGTTACAGAAGAAGAAACATACTATCAAATTAGAACTAGCAAAGTAAAATGTAAAATTCAGAAAGCTGATGTACGTCTTTCAATTTACGATTTAAATGATTTTCTAATTCTTGAAGATGAACTTGGTTTTCATTGGGAAGAAAGCTATGAATACGGTGGAAATATCGTAAAAATGAGTAAATATTCTAAAGATGGCGAATGTTATTATGGTCTTGGAGACAAAGCTACTCAAATGAATCTTAAAGGTAAAAGACTCGAAAATTTTGCCACAGATCAATATGCTTATCAAAAAGACCAAGATCCTCTTTATAAAGTAGTTCCGTTTTATATTGGCCTTCATAATAAACAATCTTACGGGATTTTCTTCGATAATACATTTAGGACTTTCTTTGACTTTTGTCAGGAAAGAAGAAATGTAACTAGTTTTTGGGCAGAAGGAGGCGAAATGAATTATTATTTCGTTTACGGTCCGCAAATGCAAGATGTTGTAACTACTTACACTGATTTGACAGGAAAACCAGAATTACCACCACTTTGGGTTTTAGGATATCATCAATGTAAATGGAGTTATTATCCTGAAAGTAAGGTAAAAGAAATTACATCAAAATTTAGGGAGCTTCAAATTCCATGCGATGCTATTTATCTGGATATTGATTATATGGAGGGATTTAGATGTTTTACTTGGAATAAAAACTATTTTCCAGATCCGAAAAGAATGGTTGCTGAACTAGCTGAAGATGGTTTTAAAACAGTTGTCATTATAGATCCTGGAATTAAAATTGATAAAGATTATTGGGTTTATAAAGAAGCTCTAGAAAAAGATTATTTCTGTAAAAGAGCCGATGGACCTTATATGAAAGGAAAAGTTTGGCCAGGAGAATGTAATTTTCCTGATTACACAAATCCTGTAGTTAGAGAATGGTGGGCAGGATTATTTAAAGAATTAGTTGCAGATATTGGAGTTAAAGGAGTTTGGAATGATATGAACGAACCTGCAGTAATGGAAGTTCCAAATAAGACTTTCCCGATAGATGTTCGTCATATTTATGATGGAAATCCTTGCAGTCATAGAAAAGCTCATAATATCTACGGAACACAAATGGCAAGAGCAACTTATCATGGTGTTAAGCGATTTGCATATCCAAAACGTCCATTTGTAATTACGAGATCAGCATATTCTGGAGCGCAACGCTATACTTCTTCTTGGACAGGTGATAATGTCGCAACTTGGGAACATCTTTGGCTAGCTAATATTCAGGTACAGAGAATGTCAATTTCAGGAATGGGATTTACAGGTTCTGATATTGGAGGATTTGCAGAACAGCCAACAGGCGAATTATATGCTCGCTGGATTCAGTTAGGTGTTTTTCATCCGTTTTGTAGAACGCATTCATCTGGAGATCACGGAAATCAAGAACCTTGGGCTTTTGATGAAGAAGTAATTAATATCACTAGAAAATTTGTTAGTCTTCGTTATCAATTATTGCCTTATTTATATACAATGTTTTGGCAGTATATTGAAGAAGGAATTCCGATGCTGAAACCTTTGGTTTACTTCGATCAAGATGATACACAAACGCATTATCGTAATGATGAATTCATTTTCGGAAATCAGATTTTAGTTTGCCCAATACTTGAACCTAATGCTGTAGGTAGACGTATGTATATTCCTAGAGGTGAGTGGTATAACTATTGGACAAATGAGCTATTTATAGGTGGAAGAGAAATCTGGGTTGATACCAAATTTGATGAGATTCCAGTCTTTGTAAAAGCAGGTGCAATTATTCCGAAATACCCGGTTCAACAATATGTTGGTGAGTTAGAATTTGATGAATTAACGCTTGATGTTTATTTCAAAAATGGTAAAGAACAGTCAGCAGTTTATGAAGATGCACAAGATGGTTATGATTATAAAAAAGGACGTTACAGCTTCTTGTCATTAAGAAATATCGGAAAAGAAAAAGAATTGATTATCCAGCTCCATAAAGAAGGAAAATACATAACTCCTTATACAAAATACAAAATCAACTTAATTGGTTTGCCATTTAAAGTTTCTGAGATTGAAATCGACAACGAAAAAATTGAATTTGATAAAGTTAGCTTTGAGAAGAATAATTTCTTAATCATTGATAAAGAGTTTAATGAACTTCATATTGTTGGGGAATAGTTTAATTCTGATATTTTTTTTCCTAATTGTATAAAATATTTTATTTTTTTTAATTGTATTTTTGATATAAAAATAGCGTGAATTATGAAAAAATATGTGTTTTTAGGAATTTTTGGAGCGCTTGTTATAGCATGTGCAACAAATCCAATTACAGGAAAACAAAATTTGAATTTTGTTTCAAATAGTGAACTATTTCCATCTTCATTCCAGCAATACAGTCAATTTTTATCAGAGAATAAAGTGATAACTGGAACAGCAGATGCAAAACGCGTAGAAACTGTTGGTTATAAAATTAAAGCGGCAGCAGAGAAGTATCTGAATTATTTAGGACAATCTCAATATTTAAAAGATTATCGTTGGGAATATAAACTTGTTGATAATAAAGAAGTAAATGCTTGGTGTCTTCCTGGAGGAAAAATTGTGGTTTATTCTGGTATTTTGCCAATTACGCAAGACGAAGCAGGTTTAGCAACTGTAATGGGACACGAGGTTTCTCACGCACTTGCAAATCATGGCGCACAAAGAATGTCTGCAGCACAATTGCAGCAAATAGGAGGTGTAGCCCTTGATGCAGCAACAAGCAATAAATCCGAATCAACGAGACAAATATTTTCTCAAGCTTACGGAATTGGTTCTGAAGTGGGAGTAATGCTTCCATTTAGCAGAAGTAATGAAAGCGAAGCAGATAAAATAGGTTTAACTCTAATGGCAATTGCAGGATATAATCCAGACGACGCTGTTACTTTCTGGAGTAGGATGGCAGCTAAATCTGGCGGATCTGGAACTCCTGAGTTTATGAGTACGCACCCGTCTGATGCAACAAGAATTGCAAATATTAAAGCTTTAATTCCTGAAGCAAAAGCGATTGCTCTTAAAGTTGGAACAATAAAATAAGACAAACTTATTTTTATATAATGCAAAAAAGCTATTCGATTTCGAGTAGCTTTTTTCTTTCAGGAAGAGTTGATGATTTAATAATGCACGAATTGAATAATTTCTATCCGATTATGATAAAAATTAGATAAATTCGTAGCCTATTAATAAAATCATTTCTATGAAAAAACTTCAAAAAGGAGATAAGAAGCTCTTAAATGCTTGGGCATTTTACGATTGGGCTAACTCAGTTTATACCTTAACAATTGCTTCTGCTGTATTTCCAATTTTCTATGAAGCTTTATTTTCCGATCGTGATCATTATATTGATGTTTTCGGAATGCATCTTAAAAATTCGGCTTTAATTAGTTTTATTACGGCTGCAGCATTTTTAGTTGTTTCATTTATTTCCCCACTATTATCAGGAATCGCCGATTATGTTGGAAATAAAAAATCCTTTATGAAGTTTTTCTGTTACATGGGGGCTTTGTCATGTATGGGATTGTATTGGTTTGATTTGGATAATATTTATGTTGGTTTATTATTTTACTTTTTAGGATTATTAGGTTTCTGGGGAAGCTTAGTTTTTTATAATTCTTATCTTCCTGATATTGCATTTGAAGATCAACAGGATAAAATTAGTGCAAAAGGATATTCTTTAGGATATATAGGAAGTGTGATTTTGCTTATTATAAATTTAGCAATGATCATGAAACCAAAACTTTTTGGTATTACCGGTACAGATGGAGAAGCTGCAATGAAAGCAATGCGTTATTCGTTTGTAATGGTCGGAGTATGGTGGATTCTTTTCAGTCAATATACTTATTACTATTTACCAAACGGAAGTAGAGAAACAACTCAGAAACTAACTAAAAATGTTATCTTTAACGGATTTAAAGAGCTTAAAAAGGTTTGGGGAGCTTTACAGAATATTACACCATTAAAACGTTATTTAGGAGGTTTTTTTGTTTCTAGTATGGCAGTACAAACCGTAATGTTGGTTGCTACATATTTTGGAGCTCAGGAAATTCAATGGTCTTCAAAAGAAGAAAGTACAATTGGTTTAATTATTTGTATTTTACTTATACAATTAGTAGCTGTTTTGGGAGCAATTTTAACTTCCAGAGCTTCTGCAAAATGGGGAAATATTCCAACATTAATTGTTATCAATACTTTATGGGCTGTTTTCTGTGCTTTGGCATTCTTTATTACACTTCCATTGCATTTTTACATTATGGCAACCGTAATTGGTTTAGTAATGGGAGGAATTCAGGCTTTATCAAGATCTACGTATTCGAAATTACTTCCAGAAACAGAAGACACGACTTCATTTTTTAGTTTTTATGATGTTGCTGAAAAAATCGGAATTGTAATTGGAATGTGTGTTTACGGAATTATAGATCAAATTACTGGAAGCCCGCGTGCGGCAATTGTAATTTTAGCAA
This sequence comes from Flavobacterium ginsenosidimutans, assembly GCF_003254625.1. GTDB lineage: Bacteria > Bacteroidota > Bacteroidia > Flavobacteriales > Flavobacteriaceae > Flavobacterium > Flavobacterium ginsenosidimutans. Next base: position 91,131 of record NZ_QJRJ01000067.1, on the reverse strand, counting down.
TTTTCTTTATTACAGCAATCTTCCTTCTTAGAAGAGTACATAAAAAAGACGTTTCAAATTAATTGAAACGCCTTTAAAATAGCCAAATTACGAATTGCAATAATTATTACTTGATTGATGATAGTTTTGTAATTCGTGATTTTTTTTCTTCTATAATTAGCTTTTTGAAATGCTTCCTGATCCTGAAACTTTTACATCTTTCTTCTCAGGATTTCCAATATATCTTATGTTTCCAGAGCCTGAAACTCTTGCAGTTAAACTTTCGTTACAAGAAACTTTACTATTTCCAGAACCTGAAACATTTGCTTCAACAATTTTTGATTTTAAATCTGCAGCATCGATGTCGCCCGAACCAGAAAGTTTTGTCGAAAAATTATCAGCAGTTCCTTTTAAGTGTACATTTCCAGAACCACTTACGTTTAATTCCAAATTATTAGCATCAACTGGTAAAGTAAAATTTCCAGAGCCAGATAATTTCACGACAAATTTGTCATTTTTAATTACGTCTTTTGACTGAATGTTTCCTGAACCAGATAAACTCAATTCAGATATTTTTTCAAAAGGAATTGTAATCTGAATATTTTTAGTTGGTTTTATATTCGTAAATTTTTCAACATAAATTTTTAGCGAATTATCCTCAACTTCAACTTTAATTGCAGATAATAAATTCTCTTCACCTTTTAAAGTTATTTTTCCCTCTTTTCCAGCAACCAAATCCACATCGAAAAAGCCTGAAATTCTAATTCCGTCATAATCTCCAGTTGTTCTGGTTTCTGTTACAACATTTCCGTTTCCTTTTAATTTGTTATTGTCTTGCGCATTAATAGTGCTGTTTATGAAAAGCACCGATAATGCTAATAGTAAAATTGATTTTTTCATTGTTTTGATTTTTAGATGATTAATTTTTTGTTAGCGAAATATTTCCGTAGTTCGAATTAATATTGATTTTATTCTGGCCTTTTTTCTTGTAGAAGCCAGCAATTCTTTTGCTGTTGTTTTTGACTTCAGAAACAGAAATATCTAAAGTATTGTCATGTTTGATATTCGAATATCTTGCAGAAATATCAAAGTCAAAAGCATAATTTGGTACATAGCCAATCGAAATGTCTGTATACCCGGAATTTATGTTGATATTTCCAGCTTTTTCATTCATTGTTTCAATTTTGATTTTACTATAATTAGTATCATAGCTAAAATTGCTTGAGATTTCTCCAATAATAATCGTTAAATAATTTCCTGAACCGCTTAAAGAATTGACTTTATCAAATTTAAGAGTCCCATAATTGCAATCCATTTTGATGTTTTGGCCATCTAAAAGATTAACATCTGTATAATTTGCACTTAGATTTAAATTTCCAGAATCACTAATTTTAAGGCCAGAATATCTAGCATCAACGTTTCCTGTTTTTATGTAATCAATACTTGAATTTTGGCAATATTGAATTGAAACTTGATTGTTAGTTCCATTTAATTTTCCTAAAACAACTTTTCCATATTTGCAGTCAATTTCTGTTGAAGATTCTGCATTTGGAACAAAAATATTACCGTATTTATTGGCCAATTTAACAGATCCATTTTTTGGAATTTTAATAACATAATTAATTTCAAAACTGTTATTGCTTCCTTTACTTTTAAGGTTAGAACTTCCAAGTTTAGTAACTGCAGAAACTAATCCTTTTAGTGCAGTTATATCTACATCAATGCTATTTAATCGTTCGTTAACCCAATTTTCATTTGGTCCGTTCACTTTTATGGTTATATCCAGATCAATTTTATCTTCGTCCCAAGTTGTCACAGTGATATTTCCGTATTTATTATCAACATCGATTCCTGCGTTCGAGTTTACGATATAAGTTTTCTTTATGTTTTTTTGCTTTGTTATAAAAGTATCATCATTTGAAAATCCTAAAAATGGAATCAAAAGAAATAAGATTAGTAAGTTATAGTGTTTTTTCATTAGAGGTGTTTTTTAGTTTTTCATTGTCTTCAATTCTTTTCAAAACGGTTTGTAAAAAAGAAATACGCGTTTGAAGATTGTTTATCATTGCATAAATAATCTGTTTGTTCTCGCCATTTTTCTGCAATTCATTTATGATTTTTTGATAATCAGCATCAAAAGTTTTCATCTGATTCAAGGCGTCATTAATGATCTGCTCATTTTCAGGCGAACTTTTTTCTTTTAGTTTAACCAGTTCGTTATCAATCAGAATATTGAAAATAGAATCGGTACGTTTAGTTTCTTTAGAGGCAAATTTGAATTCTTGTGGTTTTTCATTTTTGTAAAAAAGAGATATTCCAATCATTAATACAATCGAAGCGGCAATAGCCGTTACGAACCAATATTTTTTCTTAGGTTCTTCCTTTTCTAATTTTTGCAGAAAATCCATTTGATGATCAGGCTTTAATTCCTGAATGTCCCATTGGTTTTCAAATCTGTTGAATAATTCGTCTAAATTGTCTTTTTCATTTTTCATAATTCCAATTCATTTTATATCTCTTCCAATTTTTTTCTCAAGCTGTCTTTTGCTCTGCTCAAAGTTGTTCTGCAATTTGCATAGGTAATGTTTAAAATTTCGCAGATTTCTTCTTGATCATAACCTTCAATGTAAAAAAGCGTCAATACCATTCTGTAATTGTCTTTTAGCTGTAGAATTGTATCTAAAACCTGTTTTACTTTTAGACTGTTTAAGTCAATATTTTCAGAAATAATTCCGTCATTTTCTTCAATTTTATAAAGCTGTTTGCTTAAATCTTCTACTTGAAAAGAGTTGTTTTTTTTATAAAAATCGATACTATAATTGATGATTATTTTTTTTAACCATGCACCAAAAGCCACTTCTTGTTTATAGTCATTGATTTTTGTAAAAGCTTTTAAGAAACCTTCTTGCATGACGTCTTGTGCAAAATGTTCGTCTTTTACAATACGAAAAGCCACATTATACATCGCTTTACAATAGCGATTGTATATTTCAAACTGCGCTTTCTGGTTGTTGTTTTTACAAAGCGCAATTAGATCTTCGATATTTTGGTTTTTTATATTCAAGTAGCGGCTTTTGGTTTTTAATATAGACTTGGCTTTTTTTTGTTTGTTACAGTTTTGATAAAAAAATAAAAAATATTTTTTGATTTTACGTAATGCCGTAAGGTATAATACATTCATTGCTATAATTTCACATAAAATTTTAATACCAAAAACAAATTCAATTATGAGAAAACTAAACAAATGCTTTACTATCCTGTTTGTTATGACAGGATTTATGTTAACTTCATGCAGTAGTGATTCTGGTGAAACGGCTGGCGAATCAACAGGCGATTACTGGCCTTCTAAAGTAGGAAATCAATGGATTTTTGATCAAGATGGATCTGAAAGCACAATAAAAATTCTAAGCTCATCAAATAAAGATGGCAATACATATTATAAATTTAATCAGCTATTTGGAGGAAATGATGAAATTTCTGGTACAGCAGGCGCTTCATTAAAAAAGGTTAAAGGAGATTATTATGTAAGTATTGATGAAGTTACTTATGATGCAGAAGGAATAACTGGTAAAATGACTGGTTATGAATTCATCTTTTTTAAAGATTATCTAGAAGTTAATCAAACTTGGACAGGAAGTTATTCTCAAGAAACAACTTTTAACATAGCTAATTTTCCAGCTATTAAAATGACTGTAAATTATACAGGAACTATTTTAGAAAAAGGAACAAGTATAAAAGTGAAAGAGGTTACTTATGATAATGTTGTTAAATTTAAATTCCATTTGGATGCTTCAATGCAAGGACAAACATCTTCATCTGATTCTTACTATTGGATCGCTAAAGATGTTGGAATCGTTAAATTTGAAACATCAGGAAGTACTTCAGAATTAGTTTCATATTCTGTAAAATAATTCTAAAAAATACATTTTTAAAACCCGAAAATTCTTTTTCGGGTTTTTTATTTTCTAAACTGTACAATCAATTATTTTTCTAAAAATAGTTAATTCGAATTATTTGTACTTTAAGTTTGTTTTGGCATAATGATTGTCTATTTTTATGCCCTATCTTGTAATTGAAATACGAAACGTGTTTTCAGTAAAAACTACAATAAATCATACTCTTTTTACAGATAGTATAAAATTTTTAATGACAAAACGACTTATATTTTATTATGTCAAACCATAAAATACTTACTATTGACAATCTGTCACTTCAAGAATTTGACTCAGAGGCAGAATTAATTCCATTATTGACGCCGGAAGACGAGGAGGAAATGAATAATGAAGAGCTTCCTATTTCGCTTCCAATTTTACCTTTACGCAATACTGTTTTATTTCCTGGGGTTGTAATTCCAATTTCTGCTGGAAGAGATAAATCTATTAAATTGATTAATGATGCAAATGCTGGTGGTAAAATCATTGGTGTTGTATCTCAAATTAATGAAGAAGACGAAGATCCGTCAAAAGACGATATTCATAAAATAGGAACTGTAGCGCGTATTTTACGTGTTTTAAAAATGCCTGACGGGAATGTAACAGTTATCCTTCAAGGAAAAAAACGCTTCGAAATTGACGAAGTTGTTTTAGAAGAACCTTATATGACAGCAACTATTAAAGAAGTTGCAGAAGAACGTCCTGAAGAAAATGATTCTGAATTTACAGCTATTTTAGATTCTGTAAAAGAATTAGCAATTCAGATTATTAAAGAAAGTCCAAACATTCCATCTGAAGCTACATTTGCAATTAAAAACATTGAAAGCCAGTCGTTTTTAATCAATTTTGTTTCTTCAAACATGAATTTATCTGTAAAAGAGAAACAAGGGCTTTTATCGATAAATGGATTAAAAGAACGCGCTTTAGAAACTTTGCGTTATATGAATGTCGAACTTCAAAAATTAGAATTGAAGAATGATATTCAGTCAAAAGTTCGTTTTGACTTAGATCAGCAACAAAGAGAATATTTCCTTCACCAGCAAATGAAAACCATTCAAGAAGAATTGGGTGGCGTTTCTCAGGAAGAGGAAATGGACGAAATGGGTCAGAAAGCGAAAACTAAAAAATGGGACGAAAAAACGCAGAAACATTTCGAGAAAGAATTATCTAAAATGCGCCGTATGAATCCACAATCTCCAGATTTTGGAATTCAGCGTAATTATTTAGAACTGTTTTTAGAATTGCCTTGGGGCGAATATTCTAAAGATAAGTTCGATTTAAAACATGCTCAGAAAATTTTAGATAAAGATCATTTTGGACTTGATGAAGTTAAGAAAAGAATGATTGAACATTTGGCAGTTTTAAAATTGCGAAATGACATGAAATCACCAATTATATGTTTAACGGGGCCTCCAGGAGTTGGTAAAACTTCTATCGGTCGTTCTGTGGCAGAAGCTTTAGGGCGTGAATATGTTCGTATTTCTTTAGGAGGTTTACGTGACGAAGCAGAAATTCGCGGACATAGAAAAACCTATATTGGAGCAATGCCTGGACGTATTATTCAAAGTTTGAAAAAAGCAGGAACATCAAATCCTGTATTTATTTTAGACGAGATTGATAAATTATCAAATGGTAATAGTGGCGATCCATCTTCAGCTTTATTAGAAGTTTTAGATCCGGAGCAAAACAGTGCTTTTTACGATAATTTCCTTGAAATGGGATATGATTTGTCTAAAGTAATGTTTATCGCAACTTCAAATAATATGGCGGCGATCCAGCCTGCGTTGCGAGACAGAATGGAAGTAATTAAAATGTCAGGCTATACAATTGAAGAAAAAGTTGAAATTGCTAAAAGACATTTATTTCCAAAACAATTAGAAGCTCACGGGTTAACTGCAAAAGATTTGATTATTGGTAAAAAACAATTAGAAAAAATCGTTGAAGGCTATACTAGAGAATCAGGTGTCCGTAATTTAGAAACTAAAATTGCTCAGGTAATTAGAAATGCAGCAAAATCTGTTGCAATGGAGGAGGAGTACAACAAAAAAGTTACAGATGAAGATATTGTAGCTATTTTAGGAGTGCCAAGATTAGAGCGTGATAAATATGAAAATAATGACGTTGCTGGTGTTGTAACTGGTTTGGCTTGGACAAGTGTTGGAGGTGATATTTTATTTATCGAATCTTTGATTTCTGAAGGAAAAGGAGCTTTGACTATTACAGGAAATTTAGGAACTGTAATGAAAGAATCTGCAACTATTGCCTTAGAATATATTAAAGCAAATGCTAAGAAATTAGGCATTAGCACAGATCTTTTCCAAAAATACAATATTCACTTACACGTTCCAGAAGGCGCAACTCCAAAAGATGGACCAAGTGCAGGTATTGCAATGCTGACATCTTTAGTTTCTCTTTTAACTCAAAAGAAAGTTAAGAAAAGCCTTGCTATGACAGGCGAAATCACTCTTAGAGGAAAAGTATTGCCTGTTGGCGGTATTAAAGAGAAAATTTTAGCTGCAAAAAGAGCAGGTATTAAGGAGATTATTTTATGTCATGAAAACAAAAGCGACATCGATGAAATTAAAGAAGAATATTTAGAAGGTTTGACTTTTCATTATGTGAAAGAAATGAGCGAAGTATTGGCGCTAGCTTTGACAGATCAAAAAGTTAAAAACGCTAAAGAACTAAAATAAGTTTTTAAAACTTCAAATTATAAAAATCCAAATTCCAATTTACCGATTGGGATTTGGATTTTTTTTTGTTTTTACATTTAGAATTTTAGTTTTCAAACTTGATATAAATATTAGATTTCATATAGTTATAAAAATTATTTTTTAAGTTATATAATTTTATCTTTGTATTTGCGTTATTCCCATATTGGAGCGCCCAAAACAAAATGCTTAAGAAAGTTATTTTATTTTTTACAATTTTAATTTGTTCGTTTTCTTTCGGACAAGTTGGGGGGCGTTACACCTATCAATTTTTAAATTTAACTACTTCACCAAGGCAGGCGGCGTTAGGAGGGGATATTATTACAATATATGATGAAGATGTTAATCAAGCTATGTCTAATCCAGCACTTATAAACGCAGACATGGACAATCACTTGGCAATGAATTATGGAAGTTATTACGGAGAGGCATCTTACGGTACAGCTTCGTATGCTTATACTTATGACAGGCATTATCAAACTTTTTATGCCGGTGTTACTTATGTGAACTATGGTACATTTGAGGGTTATGATGAAAATGGCCAAGCTACATCAAACTTTAGTGGAAGCGAAGGTGCGCTTTCTTTCGGATATGCCTACAATGTTCCTTATACTAATTTTTTTATTGGTGCTAGCGGTAAGTTAATTACTTCTTCATTAGAAACTTACAATTCAATAGGAGGCGCAGTCGATTTAGGTTTTTTATATCTAATTGAAGAGAAAAATTTAAATTTTGGATTGGTATTTCGCAACATTGGTACGCAGTTTACTACATACTCAGGAATCAAAGAGAATTTACCGTTTGAAATCGTTGCAGGTATTTCTCAAGAATTAGAACACGTGCCTATTCGCTGGCATCTTACATTAGAGAATCTTCAGCAATGGGATATTTCTTTTTCTAACCCCGTTCGTGGCGAAACTAACATTGATGGATCAACAAGTCCAGAGAAAGTTTCTTTTCTAAACAATACTTTAAGACACGTTGCATTTGGTGTGGAACTTTTTCCTAAAAAGGCATTTAATTTTCGAATAGGATATAATTTCAGAAGAGGAGAAGAGTTACGAGTAGATGAACAGCGTAATTTTTCAGGAGTTTCATTAGGTTTCGGTTTAAAATTAAACAAGTTAAGATTTAACTATTCGTATTCGAGATATACTTTGGCGGCCAACACCAGCCTTTTTGGTCTAACATTAAATTTTCAATAAATACATGAAACTATTTTATTTGGTTTTGTTTGTGACTGTAAGTTTTTTTTCTAGTTCAAAACTTGCTTTCAAAGAAGAGGATGATGCTATTTCTACAATAGAAATGGAACGAATTAACAGTAGAATTGCTGATATAAAAAACATGATTAGTATTGATTCTAAATACAATCAAAAGATTGCTTTTCTTATTGACATGAAAGTTCCTTCTGGGAAAAATCGCTTTTTTGTTTACGATTTACAAAAAAATGAAGTTGTAGATCAAGGTCTTGTCGCTCATGGTTCGGGTTCTGAAACAGGTGTGAAGGGAATTCTAAAATTTAGCAATATGCCTAATTCTAATTGCACTGCATTAGGAAGGTATTCAGTAGGCAAAACATACAAAGGTATTTTTGGAAAAGCATACAGATTGGCTGGTTTAGAGGAAACTAATAATAATGCTTTGAAAAGAGCAATTGTACTTCATCATTATTCTGCAGTTCCTTATGATGAGCAAGATTATTATATCAGTAATAGTCACGGATGTCCAATGGTTAATGAGCAATTCTTCAAAAGAATAGAAAAAATAATTGATGGCTCAAAATCGAATATCATTATGGATATTTACTATTAAAAAGAACTTCTTAGTTAGAAATAATAAATAAAACTTTTTATTGTCGAAATGATTTATTTTCGATGATAAAAAGTTTTTTTAAGTTCATTAGTTAATGAGAAATTAAATAATATTTCATTATTAATATAGGTGTTCCAAATAAAAATAAAGATGGCTACATTTGTAGAAGTTTTGGCGACGCTTTTGTTATTAATCGAATAAGCGGTCATTAAAAAGAATAAAAATTTAAAAATAAAGAATTGAAAAAAATTACCATTGCAATCGACGGATTTTCATCTACAGGCAAAAGCACTCTTGCAAAACAATTAGCAAAAGAACTGGAATATGTTTATGTAGATACTGGTGCTATGTATCGTGCTGTAGCTTATTTTGCTATGCAGCATAATTTTATAGGAGCTGATTTTTTTGATAAAAATGCTCTTATTGAAAATTTGTCTAAAATTCAGTTAGAATTTAAATTCAATCCCGATTTAGGTTTTGCTGAAATGTATTTAAATGGTGATAATGTTGAAAAACAAATTAGAACTATCGAAGTTTCTAATTTTGTTAGTAAAGTTGCTGCTGTATCAGAGGTTCGTGCTAAATTAGTAGAACAACAGCAAGAAATGGGGAAAAACAAAGCTATTGTTATGGATGGAAGAGATATTGGAACTGTTGTTTTTCCGGATGCAGAACTTAAAATATTCATGACCGCTAGTGCAGAAACTCGAGCTCAAAGACGTTTTGATGAATTACAGCAAAAAGGGGACAATGTTTCTTATGAAGAAGTCTTGAAAAATGTTGTTGAAAGAGATCATATGGATACGCATCGAGAGGATTCTCCTTTAGTAATTGCTGATGATGCAATTGAGATCGATAATTCTTACTTAAATAAAGAAGAACAATTTGCAGCTGTTCTAGAATTAGTGAATGATGTTGTTAAAACAGCGTAATTTTTTGCAGATTTCATTTTAAATGGTAGTTTTACCGCTTCATTTTTACTAAAGACAAATTTATTATATGGGGATTAAAAACAGATTGATCTTAATGAGCTTTCTTCAATTTTTTGTTTGGGGAGCTTGGCTTATAACAATTGGAAATTATTGGTTTGGCACTAAAAACTGGGAAGGAACTCAATTTGGATTGGTTTTTGGAACAATGGGAATCGCTTCTCTTTTTATGCCTACACTTACAGGTATTATCGCCGACAGATGGGTAAATGCCGAAAAGCTTTACGGAGTCCTTCATATTTTATATGCTGCAGTTTTGTTCGGAATTGCGCAAGTTACAACACCAGACACCTTTATTATTGTAATGCTTTTGGCAATGTGCTGTTATATGCCAACAATTGCTTTGAGTAACTCTATTTCTTATACTTCGCTTAAATTAAACAATAAAAACATCGTTAAAGATTTTCCGCCAATTCGAGTTTGGGGAACAATTGGTTTTATTGTTGCAATGTGGATTACTAATTTAAGTGGAAGCAAAGCAACTGAATATCAGTTTTATATTGCTGGAATAGGTGCTTTAATTCTTGGGATTTATGCTTTTACTTTACCAAAATGTGAACCACAGCGCTTGATTAAAGAAAATGCTACTTGGATTGAAACATTTGGATTAGAGTCTTTTAAATTGTTTGCAAATTATAAAATGGCTTTGTTTTTTGTTTTTTCTATGTTTTTAGGAGGGGCGCTTCAGTTGACAAATGCTTATGGAGATGTATTTTTAGATGAATTTAAACATTTTCCAAAATATGCAGATTCATTTGTAATCCAATATTCTACTATTATTATGTCAATTTCTCAGGTTTCTGAAACGCTGTTTATCTTGGCAATTCCGTTTTTCTTAAGACGTTTCGGAATCAAACAAGTTATGTTGATTAGTATGCTGGCTTGGGTTTTACGTTTTGGATTATTTGCTTTTGGAGACCCTATAAGCGGATTGTGGATGATTATCTTGTCTTGTATTGTTTACGGAATGGCATTTGATTTCTTTAATATTTCAGGTTCTTTATTCGTAGAAAGCAATACCGATTCTAAAATTCGTTCTTCCGCACAAGGTTTGTTTATGATGATGACAAATGGAGTAGGAGCTGTTTTAGGAAGTTTAACTTCGGGTTGGGCAATTGATCGTTTCTTTACAAAATCGTTTCATACAACTACAGAATTAGCTGGATTTTTACAAACGGATTCTTCAAATGAGTTAATGGCTAAATTTGTGACAGGCCAAGGAAATTCAATTTCGCCTGAAGGTATTTTTGCAAACCCGGTTTTAATGAAAGATTGGCATACAATCTGGTTGTCATTTGCTATTTATGCCTTGGTGATTGCAATTGCTTTTGCTGTTTTGTTTAAGCATAAACATGATCCGAAGGAGATTGAGAATTTAAGTCATTAATTATCAGGTAATGATTGAAGATAAAAATCAATTAATAAATAAACTTTTTAAATCAAGTGCTGTAAATTCAATTATCCTTGAAAGAAAAGTTTTTGAATCTTTAAGTGAAAGAAAATGGCAAGTATCTCATTCTCCATATTATATTGATTTTGATTCTAAGAAACATCGAGAAATTGATGTTGTTGCTAGTAAGTATTGGAATGTTAAAGATGATTTTAGTTGTAGGGTTAACTTGCTAATAGAATGTAAGTCTTTAAAAGATTATCATATCATTGTTGATAATAAGAGAAACTCTAAGCGTTATGAATTAAAGGATTTTTGGATAGGTAATGATAATATATTTCATTATCAAAAGATTCGAAAATTGTTGAAAAAAGCTAAGATTAGCGAAAATGATATAAATACTATAATTAAAAAACTAGATTTATATTGTTCTCCAGATGGAATTGTTTATAGAAATGCAAATTATATATTTAATGCATTCAAGATTGATGCTTATAATGTTTTTAGAGAAACAAATATTGCTAATACTAAAGATATTGATAATTCTGTAATCTGGAAATGTCAACAAAGTTTGTCAAGTTGTATATCTTCAATTGAAGAGATGTTTTGGGCCGATATTGATTACTCTATTAAAAGAATTAAAAATGATTCATTATTTAATTCAAGTAATTTAGTAGAAGAAATCGTTTGTGATTTAATTGATGATGCAAAACATAAAGAGATTGTACATCCTGTAATTGTTGTTGAGTCAAATCTTTGGGAGTTAAATTCCGATGGGCTAGGTAAACTTAATTATTTTAGATTATGTTTCCAGCAGTTAAGAGATACTGAATTATGGGTAGATATAGTTCATGTTGATCATTTAGATGAATATTTTGAAAATTTAAAAATATATGATGATTTTATAAAAAACATAAAATAGGATCTATAAAGCCCGACAAGTTTTTAAAACCTGTCGGGTTTTCGTTTCTAAAGATCTTATGAAAACTAAAAGTTCTAATCTAGCCCCGATAGAGCGGATATCCTTTTATGGCAGGGTTTGCCATAAAAGATAGGAGCGAAAGCGGGACAAAAAGGTTTGAAAAACCATAAATCTTCTGCTTCTTAACAAAATGACTGATAATCAATACTGAATTATTTTGTAAGTCCAAATATTTGTAGTAATTTTGCAAACCTTTTGGCAGAGAAGAGTTTCCATTAGGTATCAACCATTTATGTAAAACAACTTCTGTATTTTCTATCGCATAGAGAAACTCGAGAAAAACAGAATACAAATTTTTTTATCAGCATGTCTGAACAAACAAAATCACAAGAAGAGTTTTTAGCAAATTTTAACTGGCACAACTTCCAAGAAGGAATCGATGCAGTAGATGAAAAAAACTTACAAGAGTTTGAGGAACTAGTATCAAAAACTTTCATCGCTACAGATCAAGAAGAAGTAGTTGAAGGAGTTGTAGTTAGAATTACAGATAGAGACGTTATCGTTGATATCAATGCTAAATCTGAAGGTGTTATTTCTTTAAACGAATTTCGTTACAACCCTAATTTAAAAGTAGGTGACAAAGTAGAAGTATTAATCGACATCCGTGAGGATAAAACAGGTCAATTAGTATTATCTCACAGAAAAGCACGTACTATCAAATCTTGGGATAGAGTTATTGCAGCTAATGAAACTGGAGAAATCGTTAACGGTTTTGTTAAATGTAGAACTAAAGGAGGTATGATTGTTGACGTATTCGGTATCGAAGCGTTCTTACCTGGATCTCAAATTGACGTTAAGCCAATTAGAGACTACGATGTATATGTAAACAAAATGATGGAATTCAAAGTGGTAAAAATCAACCACGAATTCAAAAACGTAGTTGTATCTCATAAAGCTCTTATCGAGGCTGATATTGAAGTACAGAAAAAAGAGATCATCGGTCAATTACAAAAAGGACAAGTATTAGAAGGTGTTGTTAAAAACATTACTTCTTATGGTGTGTTCATTGACTTAGGTGGTGTTGACGGATTAATTCACATTACTGACCTTTCTTGGAGTAGAATCAACCACCCAAGTGAAGTTCTTGAATTAGACCAAAAATTAAACGTTGTAATCCTTGATTTCGATGATGAGAAAACAAGAATTCAATTAGGATTGAAACAATTAAACGCTCACCCATGGGATGCTTTAGATGCTAACTTAACTGTTGGTGATAAAGTTAAAGGTAAAGTAGTTGTAATCGCTGATTACGGTGCATTTATCGAAGTTGCTGAAGGTGTTGAAGGTTTAATCCACGTTTCTGAAATGTCATGGTCAACTCACTTACGTTCTGCTCAGGACTTCGTGAAAGTTGGAGATGTTGTTGAAGCAGTTATCTTAACTCTTGATAGAGACGATCGTAAGATGTCATTAGGTATCAAACAATTGACTCAAGATCCATGGACTGACATTACTTCTAAATACCCAGTAGGTTCTAAACATACAGGTATCGTTAGAAACTTTACAAACTTTGGTATTTTCGTAGAATTAGAAGAAGGAATTGATGGATTAATCTACATTTCTGACCTTTCTTGGACTAAGAAAATTAAACACCCATCTGAGTTTGTAAACGTTGGTGAAAAACTTGATGTTGTAGTATTAGAATTGGATGTTGAAGGACGTAAATTATCTTTAGGTCACAAACAAACTACTGCTAATCCTTGGGATCAATACGAAGATTCTTTCGCTGTAGGAACTATCCACAACGGTGAGATTTCTGAAATCGTTGACAAAGGAGCTACTGTAGAATTCGGAGATGATATCGTTGCTTTCATTCCTACTCGTCACCTTGAAAAAGAAGACGGAAAGAAATTGAAAAAAGGTGATACTGCTGATTTCAAAGTAATTGAATTCAACAAAGAATTCAAAAGAGTAGTTGCTTCTCACACTGCTATCTTCAGAGAAGAAGAAGAGAAAAACGTGAAAGCTGCTGCTGAAACTACTGCATCTGCATCTACAAACGCACCAGCAGCGACTTTAGGTGATAACAATGATGTATTAGCTGCTTTAAAAGCTAAAATGGAAAAAACTGAGAAAAAATAATTCTTAGATTTTTTATAAATAGAAAGTCCCACAGCAATGTGGGACTTTTTTTATGTTTCAGGTTTCAAGTTGTTCCTCAATTGTCAGTTCGAGCGGAGTCGAGAACTTTTTGAAAACAATATTTACTTAGTATTAATTTGATGCTAACAATTTTGATTCTTCTCCACTAAATTCATCAACTATTGTATAGGTTTCAATATTGGCAACTTTCATTAGATCGAGTATGTTTACTAAATTACCGTAGTTTGATTTTTTACTCGGCTTTATTATTACAATTACACCATTCATTGGTTTTCCTACTGAAATCATATAGTCATGAACTTCTTTCTTTTTACGGAATACTTCTTGGTTGATTTCATTTTTCTCAGATTTAAATTCCTTTGGCGTTTCCATTGGAAATTCTAATATTCCAGAATAAGTTATTATTTTATCGTTGTCGTCTAATAATATGGTATAGACCCGATGAGCTTTGATACATGCATGACTCCATCTGCATACATCTTTTTCAGGTAAAGCGAGATCCATTGCTTTTGATTTCGATAGTTCCCCAACAACCATAAAAAATATAATAAGTAAGAAAGAAACACTAACCATTGCGGTTAAATCTACTCTTGAATTTAACTTTCTGCTTCTAACTTTTTTAGGTAGGTTTTTCATGTATCTTGATTTAAGTTAAAGAATTATTTTGAAGCCAATAATTTTGCTTCTTCTGGCGTAAAATCATTTACAATTGCATATGTACTTATATCTGCAATAGCCATTTCATCCAAAATGTCAACCAGATTTTTAAAGTTGCTTTTTTTGCTTGGTTTAATAATAACAACCATTCCTCTTCCAGGTCTTCCTATTTGAGCAGAATAATTGAGCATCTTTTTATTTTGTTTTAAAAGCTCTTGCCTGATTCCATTTTTTCCATATTCTAACTTTTTCGGAGCAATTTTTGGCACTTCCAATAATCCCATATAGCAGATTAATTTGTTGTCATCTCCAAGTAAAATTGTATAAGATCTATTTTCACCACAGCCACCTGTCCATCCACATGTATAGGCATCATAATCTGGTAAACTTAAATCCATAACTTTAGATTTTCGTAACTCGAGGGCGACCATAAAAAATATAATCAGTAAAAAAGAAACGCTAACCATTGCAGTTAAATCCACTCTTGAATTTAACTTTCTGCTTCTGACTTTTTGAGGTAGATTTTTCATATGCTTTTTGATTAAGAAACAATTTATATTAATTAGAGGCTAGCAATTTTGATTCTTCTGCCGTAAAATCGTCAACTATTGAGTAGGTTTCAATTTTAGCAATTTTCATTTCATCTACTATATTTACTAAACTGCCATAGTTCGAGTGCTTACTCGGCTTTATAATAACAATTACTCCACTCATTGGTTTTCCTTCAGAAATCATATAATCGTGAACTTCTTTCTTTTTGCGGAACACCTCTTGTCTTATCTCATTTTTTTGAAATTTAAACTCTTTTGGTTTCTCCAATGGAAATTCTAATAAACCTGAATAAGTAATCATTTTACCGTTTTTATCTAACAATATTGTAAAAAGTTGATCAGCTTTAAAACATCCAATATTCTCTAGACATGCATATTTCTCTGGTAAATACAAATTCATTTTTGGAGGTTTTGATAATTCGTTAACAACCATAAAAAATGAAATAAGTAAAAAAGAAACACTAACCATTGCAGTTAAATCAACTCTTGAATTTAATTTTCTATCTCTAAATTTTTGAGCTAAATTTTTCATAATTGATGATTTTTGTTTTTAAATTTAACAATAAAATAAATGCAAAAAGTAAATATTTTAGATTTTTTTTAAAGAAATATTAAATTACGTTAATGCCTTGTTTTGCTGGAAATTTAAAAGAAAATCTGCGCTTTTTTACATAAGATTAGTTTCAAGCGAAAACCAAAACAACTTTATCCCCGTAAATGAGCTTATAACTTAAAATCATTAAATATGAAAACTAGAAAATTTTTAGCTCTTGCTGTTTTAGCTTTAGGATTTGCATTTACATCAAATGCTCAAAAATCAGTTATGGTTGGTGGTGCAGAGATGTATCCAAATAAAAACATAATTGAAAACGCCATTAATTCAAAGGATCATACAACATTGGTTGCTGCAGTAAAAGCAGCTGATTTGGTTACAACTTTACAAGGAAAAGGACCATTCACCGTTTTTGCCCCAACAAATGCAGCCTTTGATAAATTGCCAAAGGGAACTGTAGGAACATTATTGAAACCAGAAAACAAAAAGAAACTTCAAACGATCTTAACCTATCATGTTGTAAGTGGCAAACTGAATTCGAATAATATTGCAGATGCAATTAAAGAAGGAAAAGGAAAAGCGTCTTTTAAAACGGTTAGTGGCGGAACATTAACCGCATGGATGAAAGGAAAAGATTTATATATCAGTGATGAAAATGGAAACAAAGCAAAAGTTACAATTGCTGATGTAAATCAGTCAAATGGTGTGATACATGTAATTGATGCTGTGCTGCTTCCGAAAAAATAAATAAAATCTCCAGAATAGTTTGCCTACAATAAAAAGTCCTTTAGATTTTCTAGAGGGCTTTTTTATAAAAATCTATCTTTTACTATGTATAAAATTGAAAAGGCATTGATAGCAAACAAAAAGACAAGAACAGATCTATCCATTACCGCACCTTGTGCTAAACAGAAGAAATCTATAACGAAAATTAAAATTATTAAAGTGTATTTTATTTGCTCTTTTAATGTAAGCATGTTTTTTGTGAGAAAGTAGAAAATAGTACTGCAAATCAAAACAAAAATCTCAGAAGCAAATAACAAATAAAGTATAATAGTTAGATTTCTTAAGTCACCAATTTCATCAGTTTTAAGCCAGAATAATAACCAGATTAGAATAGAAATGAAAAATATTCCGTTTGTAACTTTAATGAATTGCAGAAAATTATTTTTCATTTGATAATTATTTTTTTGCGGTCAACGTACTTCCTGCAGAAGCAATTATAACACAAATTACAGCCAAAATTTCGTTGAAATTCAAATTTTCATGAAGGAAAATAAAAGCACAAATAGAAGCGGCAGCAGGTTCTAAGCTCATTAAAATACTAAAAGTGCGTGGAGGAAGCTGACCTAAAGCTTTCATCTCTAATGTAAACGGAATTGCACTTGATAACAGCGCAAGAGCAACACCCATTCCGAAAAGTTTTGGAGTTAGATTGGTTAAGCCATTTTCTAGAAAGCCAAATGGTAAAACTAAAAGTGCTGCAAACAACATTCCTGTCGAAACAGCATCACCATCATTCATTATTTGAGAAATCTTTCCGCCTAAAACTATATAAGCACTCCAAAATGCTCCAGCTAAAAGCGCACAGATAATTCCTATCGGATTTAAACTATCATTTGTCCAAGGAGCAATTAGTAAAATTCCGATTGCAGCCAATAAAACCCAACAATAATCTACTAAACGTTTTGAACCCGCTATTGCTAATAGTAATGGACCAACAAATTCTAGTGTTACAGCAAGCCCGATTGGGATTTTTTCTATAGCGAAATAAAAAATCAGATTCATTGCGCCTAAAGACAAGCCATACGGAATTACAATTTTCCATTGTTTTGCTGTTACAGCCTTAAAATTAGGTCTGTAAGCTAATAATAAAATTAATGCAGAAACGCCAATACGTATAGATGCTGTGCCTGCTGCGCCAATTGCAGGAAATAAAGTTTTTGCAATTGCTGCTCCACATTGCACACTTATAATTGCTAATAATACCGCAGGAACAGGAGGTAGGCTGATTTCTCTGTTTTTCATAAAAAGTAAGACAGAATCATAAAAAGCTTTATTTCTGTCGGATAAATAAAAATGTATTCTAAATTAATTGCTTAAAGCTCTTTTAGTGACATAAGCGCGATAACCAATAATAGCCATCTGCCATTTCTTTGCTTTAGAAATATCTAAACCTTGTTTGGTAAAGCTTGGCAAAAGTAGTTTGTTTAGTTTAGCTAATAATTTATACATAGTAGATTTGTTTCGGCAAAGATATAAAAAAGACTTTGTGTTTGAAACAAAGTCTTTTAAGCAGTAAAATGTAAAAAGTATCTAGATTTTTAGAATGAGGTTTTCGTCTCCCTCAGTTTGTCTATTTATAGCATTTTTTGGAGCTTCCATCCAACCTGTTTTGTTAATGACAAACTTAAAAAGATGCGTTTTGTCTTTTTCAAATTGTGATTTCGGAATCGATAGTTCAAATGTATTTTTGTTTTTTTGAATCATCTGAAAATTACTGTCATTTGGATTCCACTTGTCAAAGGAACCAGCGATTGAAACACTTTTAACTAAATTAGGGTCTAAGTTTTTATCATGCTCATAAAGAAAGACAACATTATCAGCTATGATTTTATAACCATAAATTCCAGTTTGTTTTTTGTTTTCACTCAATAAATCATTAGAAAGTCTAACAATTGCCTCGCCTAATGCATTTGCAGTGCTTTCGTCACTTATATTTACAATAATTGAAATTCCTAATTGACGTTCCGGATAAATAACTAGCATATTTTGAGTACCAAATGCACCGCCATGTTTCCAACAGTTTTTACCATTTTCATCGACTTGAATATAATCCCAAAAATAACCGTTCCAAGTTGTTGGACTATTTAATAGATTTCGTTGAGATTCTTGGACAATTTTATTTTTTGTATTTAATTCATAACTAATAAATTTGGTCAAGTCACTTAAAGTAGATTTTAATCTTCCTGCAGCTCCCCAAAGATTATCTGAAATCGTCGGCATTAAAACTCCTTTCAAATTATAGCCATTGGCGATTACAGTATTAGGACTTAAATTTATACCACTTGATTGCATATCCAACTTTGAAAAAATATTTTCCTTTAAAAGCGTTTCGTAACTTTTCTGATAAACATTTTCTAAAATATGTGCTGTCAAATTAAGGCTTCCGTTACTGTATTTAAATTTAGTTCCAGGTAAAGTGTCTAATTTAATGGTTTTAAGATCCTCAAAGAAGTTTTTACGAGTGTAATTCTCATCCATTTTTTTGAATGCTAAATAACTGCTGTCATTTCTGTTTTTTCTTAACTCGGAATTATCTGGAAGATCTTTGTCAAAACCAGTTCTAAAAGAAACCAAATCTTTTATTGTAATTGGTGTTCCATTATATTCTAAGTTCGGGTAAGAACCTGTAATATATTTTCTAATATCATCATCTGGATTTAGTTTTCCTTCTAAAACTGCCTGAGCTGCGAGTAATCCAGTAAATAATTTAGTAATAGATGCGACTTCAAAAACAGTATTATTGTTGGCTATATTTTCTTTTCCTTTATCAATTTCTCCGTAATGTCTGGTATATGTTTTTCCATTTCTGACAACGCCAATTGAAATAGAATTCGCTTTTGATTTATTAGAAAGTATTGAAGCAGTTTTATCCATTGCAATAAAAATGCTTTTATCAACGGTATTTTTTTGTGCTAGTATTGAAAAACTTAGACACAAGAATAAAATTGAAATATTTTTTTTCATGCGCGAGATTTTTGTTTTTTGCTGAAATAATAAATAGAAAAACCAGTGGTTTAAGCACTGGTTTTTCTGTTGAGAATTAAATAATTAAGCTTTTTTATTTTCTTTTTCCCAAGCTTTCATGTCTTTTTCATGCTGTTTCATGTCTTTAGCGTGTTGCTTCATATCTTTAGCATGTTGTTTCATATCTTTTTCGTGCTGTTTCATGTCAAGCTCATACTGCTTCATGTCTTGCTCGTATTCCTTCATGCTATTTTCGTAATCTTGAGAGTTATCTCCAAATTTGAATTTAAAGTCATAATTGAATTTCTCCATGTTAGCACTGAATTTTTCCATTGCGATTTCATATTTCGCCATTTCTTTTTCATAATCAGCTGATCTTTGAGACATGATAGCTTCAATTTGTTTTTCATAAGCGTCCATTTGAGGCTCAAATGATTCCATCTGCTTTTCGAATGCTTCCATTTCTTTTTCAAATTTACTCATCGCTACCTTATCATTTGGATTCTTTGGTGCAACTGGAGGTTTTGGCATTTTTGACATGTCTATTGCTGGAGCAGGAGGCAGTGGTCCTGAAGGAAATGAAGGTGGAGATGGAGGTGTTGGAGGAACAATATCTCCGTTACGAACAATTACTCTCTCATTTCTGATAATTATCGGTGTTCTAAAGTTTTTATCAGTATTGATAACAATAGCTTTTGCTCCATTTTCGTCAGTTCCAATAGCAAGCTCGCAATCTTTTATAGCTTGGTCTCCGTCAATTTTGATCGTTTGTTTTTTACCAGAATCTGATTTTACTTTGATCTGAATTGCAGTTAACTCTTCTTTCGTATTTCTTTTTACATCAGAAATTTCAACATCAAGATTATGATTTGCTTTTAATTTCCCTGGTAATTCATTTAACTCTTTATCAGTTGTATTTTTTGTAATCTTGATAGTTTCGTCAGAATCTTTAACGGTGTCTCTTTTTATGATTGCGACATCATCTTGTTTTTTTTCTTGAGCAATTGTCTTTATTTGAAATAAAAGAATAAATGCACCAAGAGCAGGAATTACTGCCGAATATTTCCAGTAATTTCTTTTGTTTGATTGATTTTTGTTTAACATAACAATTCGTTTTTTGATTAATGATTGATAAAAATGATTGGTGATTGCAACACAGGTTTCATGTGTTGTTATTTTTAAAAGCGTGTATTGATACGCTTTTTTGTCCGATATTTTCTTCGCTGCTTCACTATCGGCAATAAATTCAAGATTTTGCAAAATAGCTTTTTTGTAAAGCCATACAATTGGGTTAAACCAAAATAGAATGCAGAATATTCTAGAAATTAAAACATCAACGGTGTGTTTTTGATCGCTGTGCACTTTTTCATGTTCTAAAATGTTTTCTAATTCTGCAGCCGTGTATAGTGATGAGTTATACACGATGTAATCAAAATAAGAGAAAGGAGCAATATTTTCATTGACGTCAATAAATTTAAAATCATCTTGCTGTTCTACTTTTTTCCCTTTTAAAACAGAGTTTAAACTGTAAAAATCAAGTGCAAATTTGGTCATGAAAGCCAAGAAACCAATTCCGTACGCAAGAGCTAAAACTAAATCCCAATTGATTTCAAAACTTTCTTCTTCAACGACATTTATTGTTGTTGGTTTGTACTGAGGTTCATACGCAATAACATCATGATTTGAAGTTGGAATATTTTCAACAGTATTTCTCACGACAACAGGGTCTGGAGCCAGTGTCGGCGGAGCTTCGACCCAAATTACTTTGGTATAGACTACGAAAGGAAGTACAACAGAAGTAATTAATCCGGCGATTAAAAACCAACGGCTGCTGTTAAAAAAAGTTTCTTTGCGAAGTAACAAAATGTAAGCAAAATAGAACATTGCCAACAACCCGCTTGATTTTAAGATAAAAATGAAAAGTGCTTCCATAATATTTTGATTATTTACCTTCTTTTGGATTTTCTATCATATCTAAGATTTCGCGTAACTCATCTGCTGAAATTTTCTCTTCTTTAGCAAAAAACGAAACCATGCTTTTATAAGAACTATTAAAATAATTGTCTATTGCAGTACTCATAAAGCCTTTTCGATAATCTTCAATGCTTACAGCTGGATAATATTGATGAGTATTTCCATAAGCATTGTGAGCAACATAACCTTTCTCTTCCAGATTACGAACAATGGTTGACAAAGTATTGTAATGCGGCTGATCTTCTAAAATCTCTGCTTGAATTTCTTTTACAAAAGCTTTTTTCAGCTTCCATAAAATATGCATGATTTCTTCTTCTTTGTTGGTTAGTTTTTGCATCCTTTATATTTTAAATGATTACTCACGAGTTTCAATTTCGATAACGCCATTTGCACCAGCTTCGCCAAATTGCGCAATTGCGTCTATCCCCTTATACACGTGCATAGTTTTAATGTCGCGAGGCTTTAAATCTTCTAGTTTGAAAGTGCTTGGCATTACATCTCCATCTACAATAACAAGTTTTTTTCCAGTAAGCTTCACATTATTTGGAGTAGAAATGATAATTTTCGGACCGTTTTCAGTTGTTGTTATTGTGGTAACATTGTTGTCTTTATTTGTCGTTACAACAGTGCTAATATTTGTATTAGTATCACTGTTAGTTTTTGTACTAGTAATAGAATTAGTGTTAACATGGGTTTCTGTATTAGTAGTTATATTTTTGTTTTCTGTTGTTTTTGAAGTAACCTTCGCATTGTCGTTTGAACTTACTTTTTTGCTAACAACAATTTTTTCATCAGAAGTTTGAATGCCAGCTTTTTTGCTTCCATCTTTATTTGTAATAACAACTATTCCAAAATCTTTGATAGTTTTATCTCCAACTTGTATTGATTGCGTTTTCTCACTGCCATTAATTACATCAACTTTAATAGATGTTAATAGATTTTGAGAGTTTCTCTTGATTTCAGAAACTTTAAAATCAATATTGTGAATTGATTTTAAGCTTGCTTTAAGTTCATTTAACTCAGCATCTGTAGAGTTTTTTGTTATTTTGTAAACATTTACAGATTCATTTCCTACCGAAACTGCTTTTACATTCTGCTGTCTTTCTTTTGCAATTACTTCAATTTGAAATAAAAATACAAAAGCCGCTAGAGCAGGAATTACAACATAATACTTCCATGAATTCCTCTTTTTTGATTGATTTTTGTTTAACATGACGATTCGTTTTTTGATTAATGATTGATAAAAATGATTGGTGATTGCAACACAAGTTTCGTGTGTTGTTATTTTTAAAAGCGTATACTGGTAGGCTTTTTTATCTAAAATTTTTTTTGCAGCTTCACTATCAGCAATAAATTCTAAATTTTGCATTATTGCTTTTTTATAAAGCCAAACAATCGGATTGAACCAGAAAATGATGCTGAATGCTCTCGAAATCAGTACATCTATAGTATGATTTTGATCGCTATGTACTTTTTCATGTTCAATAATATTCTCTAATTCTGAAGGCGTGTACAGTGATGAGTTGTAAACGATATATTCAAAATAGGAGAAAGGCGCAATGTTTTCGTTTATATCTATAAATTTAAAATCGGCTTGTTGTTTTACTTTTTTTCCTTTAATAATTGAATTCAAACTGTAGAAATCAATTCCTAATTTTATAAAGAAAACTAAAAATCCGACCGCGTAAAGGCCAAGAATTAGAATCGTCCAATTAAAATCGACTGCTTCTTTTTGCGGATCATTTACTAATGATGTTGCGATATTTGTATTAAAATCGGTTGTAGCATCAATCCATATAACCTTTGTGTAACTTACTAATGGTAAAATAGAAGAAACGATCAAGCCTGATAATAAAAACCACCTGTTGCTGTTAAAAAATGTTTCTTTTCGAAGTAAAAAAAAGTAAACGCAATAAAAAAAAAGCATTAAGCTGCTTGATTTGGCGATATAAATGAAAACTGCTTCCATAAACCAATTATTTTTCTTCGTTTTTATTTTCGATCATAGATAAAATTTCACGCAATTCATCTGCTGAAATTTTTTCTTCTTTGGCAAAAAAGGAAACCATACTTTTATAAGAACTGTTAAAGTAATTATCAATTGCGGTTTTCATAAATCCTTTTCTGTAATCTTCAATTGCTACAACTGGAAAGTATTGATGTGTATTTCCAAAAGCATTATGTCCAACATACCCTTTTTCTTCCAGATTACGAACAATTGTCGATAATGTGTTATAATGAGGCTGGTCTTCTGTGATTTCGGCTTGAATTTCTTTTACAAAAGCTTTTTTAAGCTTCCATAAAATCATCATAATTTCTTCTTCTTTGTTTGTTAACTTCTGCATCTTCTCTAATTTTAATTCAAACCTACAACTATTTTTTTAGTTACACAACTACAAAACTAGTTATTTAACTAAAAATTAAGTTGAATTTGAATTTAGAGCGCAAAAAAGCCATTCAAATTTAATAGTAATAAATTGAATTTTAAGGGTTTAAGAAGTTAAAGTTTTTTTATGAAACTTTCTCGTTTGTTAAAGCATTTTTAATCCAAATGCAACATCCGGTTGCAACCACACCAATACTCGCCATAAAAAACCAGTTGATTTGGTAACCAAATCTGGTAATAATCTCAAAGCCAAGTTTAGAACTCACAATGTGTGCAAGACTGAAACTCATTGTATAAAGCGCCATATATCGACCTTCTTGTCCGCGTGGAGCACGACTTAAGGCAAAAGCATTAGAGAATGGAAAAGTAAGAACTTCACCAATCGAAATACAAACCATACTTACAACCAATATTCCAGCCCAGAAATTAATCAGAAGCAAAAAGAAACTAGAAGCCATTACAAAAGAACCTATAATTATGATTCGAATCTTCGGAAAGGCTTTTCGCTCTAAAAACCCAACTGTTGGCATTTCTAGAGAAAATATTAATAATCCGTTTAAAGTCATTAACAAACCTGTTTGGAATTCGCTTAAGCCAAACTTTTCATTATGATATAAAGGTAGGGTGGTAAATAACTGGAAGAAAATCATAGCTGTAATGAAACTTACAAATAAGAAAACCCAGAATATTTTATCATGAAAAACTGATTTTACATCAGAAGCACTTTCAGTTTTATCGTCGTGAGTTGCCTTTTTCTTTTCTTTTACCAATAAAGCAAAAATCGAGATCGAAATAATGCAAGAAGCTCCGTCAACCCAGAATAACCCTGAATATCCCATTCCCATAATAATCAAACCTCCAAGTGCCGGACCAGCAGCAAAACCTAAATTTACAGCAAGACGGACTAATGTAAGCGCGCGAGTTCTATTTTCTGGTTTAGCATAAGCTCCAAGAGAAACAAACATCGCAGGTCTAAACATATCGGCAATGGTCATAAGAACAAACATTGCGGCACAAAGTGTCCAGAAAGTTGTAATATATTGCACAAAGAAAAGAGAAACTCCACTAGTAAATAAACTAAAAATCATGATTTTATAGAATCCGATTTTATCTGAAAGTTTACCGCCAAGCCAAGAACCCAACATTGATCCAAAACCAAATGCAACCATAATCCAACCAACTTGATTGTATGAAAAATGAAGATCTTCTTTTAAATATTTGGATAAAAAAGGAAGAACCATTGTTCCGGCACGGTTGATAAAAGTGATGATGGCAAGAATCCAAACTTCTCTGGTGAAACCTCGAAAGTTGTTAATGTAGTGGGTTAAAGCAGTTTTAAGCATTTTGTTTGATAAATTATCGTCACAAAGTTAGGAAACTTTGTCTCGTTAAGTGGTTGTTGTTTTGTTACTTTTGAACTATTTTTGCAGAAAATTTCTAAGATGAAAACTATAAACGCCATAGCTTTATTGTTGGTTTTTAATTTTGCTTTTGCCCAAAAAAAGTTTAATAAAGCTGATGTTCAAAAATTCCAAAAGAGAATTAATTCAGAATTTGCTGATCCTAAGGCAAGTCCGTTGATGGCTGACGATTTAAAAACTTTTAAAAGCTTAGATTTTTTTCCTATTTCTGAAACTTATTTTGTGAATGCTACTTTGGTAAAAGCTAAAGGCGGAAAAGTTTTTGAAATGAAAACTTCAGGAAATTATACTCCAAAGTATATTAAGTATGGAACTTTAAACTTTAAAATAAATGGAAAAGCTTTTAAGTTGGCCGTTTACCAAAGTTTAGAACTTATTGTTCAGGAAAAATATAAAAATCATCTCTTTTTACCTTTTTCAGATTTAACAAGTGGAAAACAAAGCTACATTGGAGGCCGTTATATTGATTTAGAAATTCCGAAAGGAAATACAATAGCAATCGATTTTAACCAAGCTTATAATCCTTATTGTGCTTATAATTATAAGTATTCTTGTCCGCTTGTGCCTCAGGAAAATGATTTGAAAATTGAAATTAAAGCAGGAGTAAAAGCTTTTCATTAATGGAATATTTCAATTTTCATACGCATCAATTTACCAATCAGTCTAACGTTTTAGAATTGGTTAATCAGTATCCAAAAGATTTTGATGCTACGATTCCGTTTTATTCTATTGGGATTCATCCTTGGTATATAGACGAAAATCGTATTGATGAAGATTTGAAAATTATAGAAAAAAAATTGCAAACTCAAAATTGTTTGGCAATAGGCGAATGCGGTTTGGATAAAAGAATTGAAGTACCGTTTGATTTACAGATTTCAGTTTTTGAAAAACAGTTAGAATTAGCAGAAAAATTTAAGAAACCCGTAGTTATTCATTGCGTTGCCGCTTTTCAAGAAGTAATGGCAATTAAGAAAAGAATGAAAATAAACGTTCCAATGATTATTCATGGTTTTTCAAAGAATAATCAGTTGGCGGAACAATTAATTTCGGCAGGGTTTTATCTTTCATTTGGAAAATATTTATTGAAAAATCCAGATTTAAAAACGGTTTTTCAAAATGTTCCAAATGATCGTTTTTTCTTAGAAACAGATACAATTGAAGAATCAATTGAAGAAGTTTATGAATTAGCCTCTGAATATAAAGAATTAAATTTAAAAGAGTTGCAAGAAGTTATTTTAAGTAATTATAGAAGTTTGTTCGTATTGTAAAATGTGAACAGTTAAAAGTAAAATGTCATTTGTCAAGCTGAGCGAAGTCGAAGCCTCATTCCAATTAGAGCGCACTTCGACTTCGCTCAGGGCGACAATAAGAAAGAATTTAAAACTTGAAACAAAAAATAAAATAAAGAATATATGGCAGAATGGACAGAAAGAGCAGAGCTTTTGTTTACTAAAGAAGGATTAGAAAATTTACAAAAATCTAATGTTTTAGTCGTTGGACTAGGAGGAGTTGGATCTTTTGCAGCTGAATTTTTAGCAAGAGCAGGAGTAGGAAACATGACAATTGTAGACGGTGATGTTGTGGATATTACCAATATTAACCGTCAATTGCCAGCTTTACATTCAACAGTTGGTCAGCCAAAAATTAAAATTGTAGGCGATCGTTTGATGGATATTAATCCAGAATTAAATTTAACTCGTGTTCAGGAATTTCTTTCTCCAGAACGTGCTTTTGAGATTGTATCTCCAGAATTTGATTATGTTTTAGATTGTATTGACAGTATTACTCCAAAATTAAATCTGATCATTGCTGCAAAACGTAAAAGAGTAAAAATTATCAGCAGTATGGGAGCTGGAGGAAAAATGTTGGCGGCTAAAGTAAACGTGACAGATATTTCTAAAACAATAAACTGCTATTTTTCTAAAACAATTCGTAAACGTTTAAAAGAAGCAAAAATCAATAAATTGAAAGTAGTTTTTTCTTCTGAAATTCAAGACGAAAAAAGCTTAAAGCTAACAGATGGTAAAAACTTCAAAAAATCATTCTACGGAACAAATAGCTATATGCCAGGATTATTTGGCTTACACGCAGCCGAAACAGTGATTAGACACTTGCTTAAAAAGTAAGTTTCTAAGACGCTAAGATTCTAAGTTGCTAAGTTTTTTGTAGCTGCTAGACTGAATCTTATTTTTTTTGAACCTTATAAATAGAACTCAAAAGGAACTTTGTCAAAGTTTAAACTTCGACAAAGTTAAATACAAAAGAGAGAAACCTTAGAATCTTAGTATCTCAAAATCTCAGAAACTTAAAAAAAATGATTAAAACAGTAATTTTTGATATGGACGGCGTAATTGTTGACACAGAGCCTGTTCATCGTTATGCCTATTATTTACAATTTTCGGAATTGAATATCGAAGTTCCTGAAGAAATGTATACCTCATTTACAGGATTTTCTACTCGAAATACATTCCAAACTTTAAAAAGCTATTTCCCAACTGTAGAGCAGGAAGTGGAAGATTTGATTCAGAGAAAGAGAACTATTTTTAATGATGCTTTTGACACTAAGGAAGATTTGTATCTTTTGGATGGTGTTGAAGATTTAATTAAGGATTTGTATAAGAACGGATTGCAATTAATTTTAGCTTCTTCGGCTTCAAAAGTAACCATTGATCGTGTTTTTACAAGATTTAATTTACATCAGTATTTTACACATATTGTTAGCGGGGAAGATTTTCCGCAATCAAAACCAAATCCGGCGATATTTATTCATGCTGCTTCATTGTCTGTAGCGCCAAAAGAAGAATGTATTATAATCGAAGACAGCACAAATGGGGTAAAAGCCGCAAAAGGCGCAGGAATTTATTGTGTGGGTTATAGAAGCGAACATTCACATCTTCAGGATTTGTCTGAAGCAGACTTGGTTATCGATCATTTTAACGAATTAAACGCAGAAAAAATATCACAGCTTAAGGCCTGAATTATATAAAATTTAACATTTGTTCCCTGTTTGAATTTGTAAATTTGAAAAAAATTAAACTTAAAATAATGAAGAAACTACTTATTGCTTTAGCCCTGATCTTAGCGCCATTAGCATCAGAAGCACAAGTAAAAACGCCACAAGCAAGTCCGAAAGGATATATTAAGCAAACTGTTGGTTTGACCGATGTTGAAGTTACCTATTCAAGACCGGGAGCGAGAGGGAGAGCTGTGTTCGGGAATTTAGTTCCATTTGGGAAATTATGGAGAACAGGAGCGAATGAAAATACAATTATCAACTTTAGCGATGACGTAATTATTGACGGTAAAACGCTGAAGAAAGGAAAATATGCAATTTATACAGTTCCTAGAATCGAAAGCTGGGATATCATTTTTTATCTTTCTACAGATAACTGGGGATTGCCAGAAAACTGGAGCGATGCTTATGTAGCTTTGAAAACTACAGTAAAAGAAGATGCATTGCCAACGCCTGTTGAAACATTCACAATTGGAATTAATGGTTTAGATCCAAATTTTGGCTATTTAGATCTTGCTTGGGAAAACTCTCATGTTGCTTTAAAATTTGAAGTTCCAACAGCTAAAATTGCTGTGGCAAGTATTGACAAAGCTTTGGCTGGTCCAACTTGGAACGATTATTTTGCTGCGTCTCAATATTTATTTCAATCAAACGGAAATATTGAAACTGCAAGAACTTACGTTGACAAAGCTCTTGATATGAGTTCTGATAAACCATATTATGTATCAAGATTAAAATCTTTGATTCAAGCAAAACAAGGCGATAAAAAAGGAGCAATTGAAACTGCAAAAGCTTCTTTGGCATCTGCTGAAGCCGCAAACAACGCAGATTACGTAAAATTGAATAAAGACAGTATCGCTGAGTGGAGCAGATAAGCTTTTAAATTTTCAAAATATAAATTCCAAATTCCAAAGCCAACGGGTTTTGGAATTTTTTTTGTCCTTTTTTTTAAACCATAGAGCAATAAAGTGAAGATTAATTGACAAACTGTCATTGGAATTTTTAAACTTAAAAAATTGAAATTTTAATTCAGACTTGGTGGTTCAGGAATTCTAACCGTTTTTTTGATTTTCTTTATCAGAAGATAAAAAGTAATTCCGCCCAAAATAATAAGCAATGCAATTTGAAGCTGGCCAAGCACATTGTTTCTGCTATACATAGCGTTTGCAACTGCAAGTTTAGCCTTTCCTTCCTCAATCTGAATTTGAGATAATGCTTCAAGTGTTTTTAAAGCTTGTGCGCTAGAATTAGCAATTTGATTCCAGTTTTTGTTTTCGACTTGTTTGTTTATTTCTTTACAAGAAAGTAAAAACGCATCGAAATATTGTTTCTCTTTGTTGGTTAAAACTGTTTTCGCGTACAAGTCATCGATATCATGAATAATATCGAGTGTATGAATAATTTCATCTTTTTTAATATTGTCGCTTAAATTTAGTTTTTCAGCCTCAGCTTTTATAAAATGAAGTTCTTTTGAATATTGAAAAATATAATGTGCCACAACCAACCTGTCTTTGTAAATGGCGTTGATATTGTCATTTACGTTTTTGGAGTTTCGGAGCGTATTAAAATTCCCAAGCAAAATTATAAGCATTACTATTAACAGAATAAAAGCAGCTTTTGTTTTATTACTGTATTTTTTTTGATCTTTCATAAAGCTTATTTTTTTAGGAGTAACTTACTTATTTCAGTTTTATCGATTTGCCGTTTTATACATCAGCTCAACGTTTTTAATCGAGCTTATTGGAGCGATTTTTATGTGTTTTTGCCCTATTGCAACATAAAAATAATACAAGCTATTTGTACCGAGAAGACAAACTTCTTGCTGTTCTTCGTCATTAAAATTAATTTTATAATTATAATCTAAAGTTTGCTTGTCGATGCGTCCTGAAGTATAATAGCCGTCGGCGATACCAGTTCCTAAAAAGAAAGACAAAAGCACAACTGCCAATGTTCGTAAAGCAATACTATTGTAATAAGCTGTTTTCTCTTCTAAAGAAAATCCTTCTACAGATTTTAATTCAAACATTCTTTGTACAAAAGGTTCTTGATTATTCTTTAAAAGAAATTTTGGAAGATAATAATGGCTGACGAATAATGAAATTACTGCAAACAAAACTATCGGATTTGAACTCAAATACGCGATTGGACTCATTAAAATATCTGTAATTGTAGAGAATTTCAAGATATTTATTCCTAATTGATAATAGTAAATACAGTCTTTAAGTATTCCCATCATGATAAGAAATACATAGCCTAATGGAAGTAACTTTTCAATATCGCTCGAAATTTTCATTTAATTTCTCCAGTTTTAAATTAGTTAGTGGTCCGTTTTACAACTTACTAAAATAATATTTTTTACTTACAAAAAAGGAGAATTCTGCTTGAAAGAAATTATATGTCTAATTTATATAGTTTAAGGAGCTATATCCTGCTGTCCGCTGTATCTATTGTGCCTCGCGAAAGGCACAAAAGGATGCCGCTTCCATCAGGGCTAGGGCATTATGTTTTTTAAGAGCATTTTTTTTTATTTAATAAACATCAAGAAAGAGTATTTGCTATTCCAAAATCACTTCGTTATCATCCGATTTTCCTCTAAAAAATAAAAACTGTAATACAACTGCCAATACAATCGTTAAAATTGCTCCAATGAAATTAAGCCACAAATAACCCAGTTTTTCTTGGCTGTAAATCATAAAATAATAAATGACAAAAATCGTGAGCTGACTTATAATAGCGCTAATGAACATTGGCTTTGCCTGAACTTTTTTAGAATAAAAAGCAACAAGAAAAATTCCTAAAACGGTTCCGTAGAAAATAGAACCAATAATATTTACAAGTTGGATTAAATTTTCGAATAGAGTTCCAACACAAGCAAAAAGTATCGCTATAACTCCCCAAAAAAGAGTAAAAAACTTAGTAACATGTAAATAGTGTTTCTCTGATTTTTCTTCTTTTTGGTTTCGTTTATAAATATCAATTGCAGTTGTAGAAGCCAATGCAGTAAGCCCAGAAGCCGTTGAAGACATTGCAGCCGAAAGAATAACGGCCAATAACAATCCGATAAGGCCTTTTGGCAAATAGTTTAGGATAAAGTGAAAAAACACATAATCTTTATCGTTTGTTTCTGTATGACTATCTGCTCTTGAAATAATTTCTTTCGCTTTATCTCGAAGATCTTTTTCTTTATTGGACAAAGCAACCAATTCTTTTCTTAAAATCGGATTGTCATAATCTTGGTTCAACTGATCGATGTATAATAAATTGATTACTTTTTTGTCTTCTGAAAGTTTGACTAACTTTTCCTCTAAAACGTGATATTCATTCTTAAAAGCCGATTTTTCAATCGCAATTTTATTATTTGGATTAAAATTTAAGGGAACTGGATTGAATTGAAAAAACACAAATACCATAACTCCTGTCAAAAGAATAAAGAATTGCATTGGAACTTTTAAAAGTCCGTTCATGATTAATCCCATCTGACTCTCACGAACCGATTTACCAGACAAATAACGTCCAACCTGAGATTGATCTGTACCAAAATAGGCGAGAGCTAAAAAGAAACCTCCAGTTATACCGCTCCAAAAGGTGTATTTTTCCTCGGGATCAAAAGAGAAATCAACAATATTCATTTTATCGTTTGCTCCAGCAATATGAAGCGCACTGTTGAAAGTCATATCATTTGGCAGATAATGCAGAATCAGGAAAAATGTGATAAACATTCCAGACATGATTACAAACATCTGTTGTTTTTGGGTTACGTTTACCGCTTTTGTACCACCAGAAAAAGTATAGATAATTACCATAACTCCAATAATGATATTCATTATTGTTAAGTTCCATCCTAAAAGCGCAGACAAGATGATGGCTGGAGCATAAATGGTTAATCCTGTTCCTAAACCTCGTTGAACTAAAAACAAAATTGCAGCAAGTGAACGGGTTTTAACGTCAAATCTTTTTTCTAAAAATTCGTAAGCAGTATAAACTTTACTTTTATGATATAGCGGAATAAAGGTCACACAAATCACAATCATGGCAATTGGCAAACCAAAATAGAATTGCACAAAACCCATTCCGTCATGATATGCTTGTCCAGGCGTAGATAAAAATGTAATTGCGCTGGCTTGTGTTGCCATTACAGAAAGTCCTACAGTATACCAAGGTGTTTCATTGTTTCCTAAAATGAAATCTTCGACGTTTTTACTGCCTCGGGTTTTCCAAGAGCCATATCCAACAATGAATAATAATGTGACAATAAGTACGATCCAGTCAAATAGCTGCATAGGTTATGAGTATAATTGCATGATTAAGAAAAAGATAGCAATATAAATTGCATTAGCTACTAAAACATAAGTGTAGCTTTTTTTCCATTTTTTTGTTTTTTTAGCGTCCATTTTTATTGCTTTAAATCTTGTTTAGGAGCTTCAATAGGCTGTTTTAGAGAAATAATATTCGATAATAATCGATATGCTCCAGAAACACCTTCTGGCAATTCTCTAAAGAAACTCAAACCCGTGTAAATATAATATCCTTTTCCGTATGGCGCGACAAGTAAAGCTCCGTCTTTAGCAGATTCTCCTTTGTCATGCGACGAAATAATAGGAGTGAAGGCAGGATCGTATTCATTTGGATAATATAAACCTTGCTCTTGTGTCCATCCTTGAAAATCTTTTTCAGAGATTTTATTTGGCGTATTTAAAACAGGATGATTTGGCGCCAAGAAAGTAATTTTAGCATTTTCTTCCGTCACACGATCATTTGACAATTTTAACGGATATGGAGCAATTTTATCAGTTACCAATTTTCCGTTTGTGTTGTACTGAACAATCATGTTTTTTCCGTTTTTTACAAAATTGAAAAGTATATTTTGTTTGTTTGCCAAAGCATTAACGGTATTATAAGCACGAATTCCTGTAATAACAGTACTGAAAGAATCTAGCTTTTGAGGTGTAATTTCTTCAGGTTTTAAAATAGTGACTTTGTATCCCATTTGAGTTAAACTTTCAGGAACTTCGTCTCCAGCGCCCATGATATAAGCAATTGCATCGCCAGAAGTTTTTAAATCTATTCTAATACACTTTGATTCAGCTGGTTTTAAAATCATTTGTTTCGTAATATGGCTGAAATCTATAATAGTCTCATCTTTGTCAAAACGTTTATTATCTACAACAGCAACGCTTTTTGCCATAACTTCTTCTGGATTTACAGGAGGCGTTACTTCAAAATAAAATACCTGTTCATTTCCTTTTTTGTCTAAAGTAAACGGAATTTCTTTAGGAGAAACAGACCAGCTTTTTGGTAATTCTAATTGTAGATTTCCTTTAACATCATCTTTTCCAGCACGAACTTTTACTGGAATCATTTTACTTTTTGTATTGGTAAAAAGTAAAACTCTTTCTAAAATTGAAGTTGTAACTTCAGGCACAATATCAAGGAAATTATACATTTCGCCTTTTACGCCATCATTGTATTTGTAAACAACGGTGCGCTCAAACGGAATTTCAACGTTATTGATTTTTACATTAAAAACAACTTTTGTATCGCGAATAATATCTGGAGTACCAATAATTTCTTGATTAGAAACAGTGTACATTCCAACAGTTGCTTTTTCTTTTAACCAATATGGCTGTGTATATCCTATATCGTTTGGAAGCTGTAACTGTAAATTGATCTTTTGGTCGTTATTGTTTTTTAAAACGCTGTTTTGAGTTGTCGTTTTATTATCTGGAAGTGTTGTTACACTAACTAACTGCATATCAATAGAACATCTATTGATTGCTTCAAGTACTAATTTAATTGTACTTCCTGGAGTTGCTTCTTGTTCATTTGAAACTGCTTCAAGATATAAACCTGAACAAGAGGCGATAATATTTTTGATAGCAGCTAGTTTAATCGTTTTCCAATGTGTATCATCTAAAGATTCGATCATGGAATAGGCTTTAACTAAATCTGGAATACTTGCAGATGGATTACTGAAGTTATATTTTGTAACAATCGAAGCGATTAAATCTCCAACTGGTTTTCCGTTTTTAACACGATTCCAACTTGTATCGATTCCGTCAAATAAATTATCGCGTTCTTTTGGATTTTCTCCGTTAATTAATTCTAAATATTCGGTTTCTTCACCGCGAACACCAGTACTTCCAAAACCTTGAGATTGATGACGGCTTCGGCTTAAAGCTGCAATTTCCTGATTCGATTTTCCGATTCCTGTGTAGTAAACGCCTGTTTCTAGCTTTGTAAATTTAGATTTATTTGCCGCATCAAATTTTTCTTGGCTTCCGTAAAACCACCAAGACGGATTGAAGAATTGACGTTTTACTTGCCAAGGAGTAACATATTTTAATTGTTCAGGATAAATTTTTGGATCATTTGTTAATTTGAAACTTTCAACGCTCAACATAGCAGAAGAAGTGTGATGACCATGTGTTGTTCCTGGAGAACGGTGGTCAAAACGATTGATAATAATATCTGGTTGAAATTTTCTAATAGTCCAAACTACATCAGCAAGGACTTTATCTTTATCCCAAATGTCTAAAGTTTCATCAGGATTTTTTGAGAAGCCAAAATCATTTGCTCTTGAAAAGAATTGTTCGCCTCCATCAATCTTTCTAGCTTCAATTAATTCTTGAGTTCGAATAACTCCAAGCAATTCACGCAATTGCGGCCCAATTAAATTCTGACCTCCATCTCCACGTGTAAGTGATAAATAGCCAGTTCTAGCATTCATTTCATTTGCTAAATACGAAATCATTCTAGTATTTTCATCATCTGGATGCGCTGCAACATACAATACAGAACCTAGAAAGTTTAATTTTTTGATTTGATTGTAAATTTCTACTGAATTTGGTTTTTGTGGCTGCTGTGCAAATGAAATTTGAAAACCTATAAAAAATAAAAGAAAGATTTGAACCTGTATTTTTCGCATATTGTGGTTAATTGTTTTTTTGAAAGTGCCTCAAAAGTACTAATTATTTTACGGAACAGTATTTAAATGAAATGTTAATGATTAATAATTTGAGCAATATTTGAATTACAGAAAGCAAAAAAGCTGCCAGAAATAATCTGACAGCTTTTGAAATTATCTTTGCGAATGTGCTCTAAATTATTTCAGTTTGTTTTCTGTATCAACATAATTTCCTGTAATAGTTACGTTGCTTCCTTTAGTAACTTTACCATAAATTGTAATTGAAGAAGTACTACCTATAAAATTGATTTTAGCCCCGCTGTTCAATCTTAGATCTCCCCAGATAACAACAGAACCTTCAACATTCAAAACTGATTTATCATTAATAATAAGCTCTGTTGGGTTTGTCTGCTGGTATTTACCTTGAGATAAAGTTCCTCTCATATTAAAAGTTCCTTGGCTATTTAAAGTCAAATTGCTAAGAACTGCAATAGAACCACAATGTGTTAAAACTGCACCAGAATTGATGATTGCCGAATTAATAGCAGTTGCTCCTTGGTATGATTTAATCTCATTAGAATTCAAGATCAAATCTCTACCTTGATTATATAAACCGTAAGTTAAACAGCTTGCAAATGTAGTATTTGGCTTTTCCATTTTAATGATTTTCAAACCACCTGTTCCGCTGGCAACATAAATATAATCACCGCTAGATTTTACATAGTTTGAAGAACCTGCAATTCCAACAGAACCCAATAAAGTAAGTTGTGTTGCGGATTGGTAAACATTAAGTCCAAGAGCTCCATTTGCAACAAAAGCATATCCATCGTTTACAGAAACTGCATTTGTTACATTGTCTTCAGCAGCAGTTGGAATCCCGATAGTTTGCAATTTTGATCCGCTGTTAATATCATAAACACCAAGACCGTTTGGACCTTCAGAAACTAATAATTTTGTCCCGTCTATATCCATTGTTCTTTTTGCACCGCTTATATCTGTAGATGTCGTAAAGCTTTTTTGTAATGCAAGAGTCGATTGATTATAGATATTAACTCCTTTAGTTCCGCTCAAAGTCACAACTTTATCACCAGAAAGAGCAATAGAACGCAAATCGGCCATTGCAGCTTTTCCTGTAATTGCTTTGGTTGAAGTGCTTAATTTAAATAAACTTCCGTTATCTCCCGTAACTGCAAAATAATTAGAAGTATTGGCGGCAACATCTGTTGTAACTCTGCTTTCTAAATAATTCGTTTTTAAAGTATTGGTAAGTAATCCAGAACTTAAATCCATATTAAATACAATTGCCGGATTTCCTGCAAGCTGAGAATCTTTATCTACATCTTTTGCAGCTCCGATAATTAAACTCCCATTTGCGTAAGTAAGAGATGTAATATCCGTATTTGGAATTAAAGCAGAAGTAACCAATTTTGGTTTATAAGGATCAGAAACATCAATAACATCAATTGCTCCCGAATAAACATCGCCTCTAGTGATATAAGAAACATAAGCATAATTTCCGTTCACAGTTACATGACTCGCTTGAAGTGTTTTTCCATTAGCATCAACTGGAGGTTTTACTTCAGCGATTTGGACTAAAGGAAAAGTAGTGTTCGTTGTTTCTGTCGTTTTTCCTGTAGCAGAAACATTGTCAACCGAGATAACACCAGAATTTGTAAGGTCAAGTCTTTGATTTAAGGCAGTTTGATCTGTAGTAATTGTAATGTTATTTAACGATTGGTTGTCGTTTTTGTCATTATTATCGTCACAACCAATTAGAAGTGACATTGCTAAAAATGAAAGTAAATAAACATTCTTTTTCATAAATTTCTTTTTTGGATTATAAAATTCGGCGCAAAGATAAAGTATAAATAAATTAATGTAAGGCATTTCTGTTGTTAAACTTATTGCCTTACAGTGATTTATACTAAAAATACAACATTTTAACAAAAGATCCGATTAAACAAATCATAAAAAAAAGAGAGTATCAAATAAATGATACTCTCTTGTGTTGATTTCTAATGATTTAGCATTATCTTCTTCCGTGACCGTGTCCATGATCGTGATCGTCGTGATCATGTTTGTCATGGTGTTTATCATGTTTGTCGTGTTTGTCGTAATGTTTGTAATCTTTACGATCGTAACGACGGTCATTGTAACCATATACAGGTCTTGGTTTGTATGGTCTTTGTGGAGCTCCGTGATATCCTTTATAATATTTTACTCTGTGACGATCAAAGTAAGTATAAGGAGTTCTTCCGTGGTAATCTGTCAAAACTACTTTATAACCTCCATACAAATCATAGTTTCTATATTGTCTAGGTAAGTAAGTTGTTCTTACCCATCTTCCTCCTCCGAAATAGATGAATTGCGATGCACGAACATCGTAATAAGCTTCAATATCTGGAAGATAGTAATATTCCATTTCGCTATATCCCACTGGTCCCCAAGCTGGTGGAGTTCCAATATTAACGTTGATCGATACTTGGGCTTGCGTGGCATTTGCAACCATTAGAAATAATCCGGCGATTGCTAATTTTATCGTTTTCATCTTTTTTTATTTTTAAATGTTAATCTTGTATAGGGATATCCATATA
The DNA here is from genome assembly GCF_003254625.1 of Flavobacterium ginsenosidimutans. Classification (GTDB taxonomy): domain Bacteria; phylum Bacteroidota; class Bacteroidia; order Flavobacteriales; family Flavobacteriaceae; genus Flavobacterium; species Flavobacterium ginsenosidimutans. The sequence continues at coordinate 53,427 of NZ_QJRJ01000067.1, read as the reverse complement.
CTGTGCCAAAAAAATAAATGAGATGTATTTTATCGGATAAAAATGCATTTCAACGAATACGCTGTGTTTTGTAAAGTGTCTAATTTATTGATATTGAATATTCTATCGTTTATTTTGAAATTTATAAAAAAATAAAAAAAAATTATTTGTAATTGACAACTCTTGGCTTTGCAAGTTCAAAACTTTGAAGTCCATAATCGGTAGTTTCAAATGTATTTGTTTTGAAAACATTATCACCTTGTTGAGGAATACTTGGGTAATAAGAAAGTGATAGTTGAAACGAGCTAAAAACCAAATAATCATTACTTACCAATAAACCAATAGTAAGTTTAGAATACGGTTTGCTTTTAGTCATTGCGATTTCTGGGCTTCCTAAAACTGCAATAGAATAGTTAAAGAAAGGATTTAAACGAAAACCCAATAAAGCATGGGGAGAATAAGTTTGCGTTTGTAATGACAAAACGGCTTTACTTGTTCCATACAAATAACTGTTAAATCCTGCTAAACCATTTTCTTCATTTATATTCAATTGATCTCCAATAATATCATCTCGATTTATTCCAATAATTACTTTAGGATTCACGAATTGTCTGATTTTCCATTTTCCGACACTAAACAATTTTGTAAAATAATTAGATTCAAACAAAAAAGAAGTCTGATAGGTTTTAGATTGATGAAAAAAAGTTCCAGCTTCAAAATTCATACTTAAAAATCCTAATCGATAATAATTTCCAAACGAAAATTGCGCACCAACATAAGGCCTCCAGAAAGTATTTTTGTATTGATAGCCAAAAGTTACGCCATAAATCCGTCCAATCGGAACGTCTTCGGTTTGTCCATTTCTAAAAATATAGCTGTCTTTAATAAACTTTCGAGTATTTAAACCAATTCCGCTTAAAATTAATTTTTCAGAAGAATAAAAATGATTTGGGTCATAAATCTCTGATGGCGATTCGCTGTAATTGACATTCAAAAATCGGGCAGTAGTAATCAAATTTGTTATCGCCCTATTTTCATCTTCAAACATCTTAAAGGCGTGTCCTGCCCAGAGATCCTGAGAAGTATATTTTTTTGGCTGATAAGCAAACTCGTGATTTGGGTCTTGTATTGCTTGTAAAGTATCTTTTCTGAAGCTTTCATCAACGTAAATTCCGCCCGCCCATTTGGTTAATGGAGAGTAGAAGTCTCGCTCAATATCAATACTTTTAATATAATTATTGTCCAAATCCATATTATAATGAAGGACAGTACCTATATAAGTATTTTTAATATTTGGAACTGTATAGGTTACGTCATTTCCATTTTGTCCATCGCTAAATCGATTGGTAAAACGATATTCTAATTGCTGCCCAGAACCAAAAAAATCCTTTTCTTTAAATCCGACAGAAACTTGATTGCTAGAAATAGAAAATCTCGGAATTGTACTCCACGAATCTAAAACACGAATAGTAACATCTACAGAATCGGATGCGACGCCAACAGTCTGATTTGAAATTCGAACAGCAGTAACATAGCGTTGCGCACGAATTAAACGTTCGGTTTCTAGAACTTTATAAGTATTGTACGGAGTATTTTTCTTAAAAAGCAATAAATTATAAATCGCTATTTTTTTTGTTTTCAAATGAAGTCGGTTACCCATTCTTTCTCCCCAGTTTTTAGGCATTTGTGTGGTATCGGCAACAGAATGTCCAAAAGGATCTAAGGTAATGATGTTTATTTTTCGGATAATCTTTCCATCATAATGAGTAGAATCAATAGGAACTAGCAATTCTTTGTTTTTCTGTGACTTTTTAGATCTAAAAAACAATTTATGCATGGCTTGCGTAAATTTATTTTTCTTAGAATAATTTCGAATTTTGGTATAGATTTCTGTTGTGTCTTTTTGCGTTTTTGGTTCTTTTTTAGTTGTATCTACCTGAGAATATCCGCTTTGTAAGCAAAAGCATAACAAAATAAAAAATAGTATTTTTTTGTTTAAAGACATTCGGTAGTTTTTCTGCTAATAGATTTAAGTTTTATGAATATACGTAATATATAGAAGCGTTATAGCATAACGTTCTTTTTAATTTTCTGTTGTAACTTTTCGTGTTCGCCATCTAAATTTCCGAGGAACATGATTTCCCATGAGATAACCCCATGCGGAGAGAGATTCAATTCGGTCAAAAATGATTTTCAAGATTGCCAAAAGCGGAATAGCTAAAAACATTCCAGAAACTCCAGCTGCGGCGCCTCCAACAATAATTCCCATAATCGAAACAAACGCATTTATTTCTACTTTAGAATTAATAATTAATGGCACAAGAAGGTTATTGTCAATGAATTGTACAATAATATTCACAATCAAAATTCCAAGAATCACAGAAGTTTCGCCTGATCCTGTTAGAGAAGCTAAAATCGTTATAATTCCAGCGATTGTAATTCCAATATAAGGAATAAGGTTCAAGATACCCGTAATTAATCCTAACAATATGAAATATTTAATGCCAATAATCCATAATCCTAAACTTGTTAAGACAGAAACTACAAGCATTTCGATAATTAAACTTACGATATAATTGTTTATAGAAACTTTTATCTGAGAAAGAATATCCATTAAAACGGGATGATTTTCTTTTTTAATTAATTTGGCTAAGAACAGCTTAAAATGTTCTTTATAAATTAAAAACAGAAAGGTATAGACAATAATAATCATACTGTCTAAAAGAACGTCGCTTACTGATATTATAAAAGATCCCAGTTTTGCTTGACCCGTCTTTACTGAATCTTTGGTAACCGAATCCAAATATTTTTTTTGGTCTCCAATACTTACCTGAAAATTTTCTCTTATAAATTTATGAATTTCGATAATAAAAGAATTAGCATTTTTCTTTATAGTCTCAAAATCATTCGCCATATAAGTGACTTGATAAGAAATGAAAATCAAGATTCCAGCAATAAAAGATAGAAAAATTACCAGACAGGTAATTGCGGCAAGATGCCTTGGGAATTTCAATTTTGTATTGAAAAAAGAAAAAATAGGCAATAGTAAAACGGCAAATAGAAATGCCATTAAAACTGGTGTCAAAATATCTTTTCCGATGCAAAAAATAAATGCAAAACAGATTAAAGTGACAAGAATAAAAGAAAGTTTTGCATAAAATGGTAAAGTTACGGGCCGAGTCATTTTTATTTTATTTAGCTGAATTTATAAAACAAAAATTACAATTAATTTGCCTTTTTACGTTCCAGCTTTTCCTGCGCCCGTTATAAAATTCCCATTACAATTTTAATCGAAAAATTCTCTTTCTTCATATTTTGCAGGAATGATCGAAATTCCTTTTTGCAGTAATAAATTGTTCGGAAAAACTATTTTTTCACCTTCTTTCGTTTTTAGACTTACGTGAAATGTATTGATATCTTCAATTTCAGCTTCGATTGGAAAATCTTTATCATGTATTTTGATTGTATCTCCAATTCTAAAAGGAAACGAGAAGAATAAAACCATTCCAGAAGTAATATTGCTCAAAATCGACCATTGAGCAAACATTGCAACACCAATAACCGTTGCTATAGAAGAGATTGTAATAAAAATATCTTCTGTCTGAACTCCCCAAATAACAATTAAACTTGTTACGACAAGAATGTTCATTAAAATGTTAATGTATTTGATAACTAAATTTGTACGGTGTTCAAATAATTGACTTGTATAGGCAAAACGTCTTATTAATTTGGCAATTACCATTCTTAATACAATCAAAACTCCAATAAGAATGATTGTTGCTATTATTTCGCGACTATACTCTTTAAAAGAAAACATAAATAAATTTTTACACTAAAGTAGTCAAAAATTCATAAACTTTGGCTGTTGGAAGTCCCATAACATTTGTATAAGAACCTTCAACTTTTGCAACTGCCATGAAACCAAACCATTCCTGAATTCCGTATGCGCCCGCTTTATCGTAAGGTTTGTAATTTTCGATATAATATAAAATAGCTTCGTCTGATAAATCATTAAAAGTTACTTTGGTAATATCGTGCAATAGAGTAGAAGAGTCCTTAGTTTTAAAGCAAACAGAAGTAATTACATCATGTGTAGTATTAGACATCGATTTAATCATTTCGAAAGCTTCTTCTGCGCTTTTAGGCTTTCCTAAAGCTTTATTTCGGTGCCAAACAATAGTGTCGCTCGTAACTAAAATTTCATTTTCGTTCAATTCGCCTTCAAATGCATTGGCTTTTAGTTCTGCAAGATAATCGGTGATTTCGACCGCTTTTAATTCTGGCGGATAAATTTCTTCGACATCTTTTAAGCGAATTTCAAAATCAAGATCTAAATCCTTAAAAAACTGCTGTCTGCGAGGAGATCCTGAAGCTAAAATGATTTTATATTTTTTTAGTTTTTCTTTAAGCATTGTATTTGATATTTAAGGCAATAACCAGGATTGATAAAATTCCGAAGAATAAAATAAGTTTTAAAATAGTGCTTAAATGTTGGAAATCTTTTTGTGTTTTAGCACTAAATATTTTTACAATAAAGTATAATAAAGGCGCTAATACCGTTGCAAAAGCATAAAATATAGTAATATAAAGCTTATTCTGCATGAAATAGGTATTGCTATAAAGCGCAAGTAAAATAAACGCCACAATTGCAAAACCTAAAGCAATTTTAGCGGCTCTGTTTACGCCAATTGCAACTGGAAGTGTATTCATTCCCATATTGTAATCGCCATTTACGTCTTCAATATCTTTGACAATTTCACGGATAAAATTAATCATGAAAGCAAATAAAGCATAGTCGGTTAAAATTGAGAAAAGACTTGCCATTTGTGCTTGATTTTCGTGTGTTGTAGCAGGAAAAAGATCGAAAACTCCAATAATTAAAACACTTACAGCCAAAAGTAATGCTACAATAAAGTTTCCTACAATCATGATTTGTTTTAATGTTGTTGCGTAGAAATACAATAATGAAGCAATTAAAATGAAAAGTGATGCAAAAGTTGGTCTTTGAATAATATTTGATAAAATAAACCCAATTGCAACACCAGAAACGTTTAAACCAATATAAATGTTGTAAGCTGCTGTTTCGCTTATTCCTTTTCCAACAACAACATCATTTGGTTTATTGATACTATCTGTTCCTACATCATAAATATTATTAATAACATAACCTGCTGCAGCGAGTAAAACGGTGCTTAAAACCAACAATCCATATTGCCAGTCAGCTAATGCAAGCGGAACATCTTGTTGTTTTAAAAAAGCATAACGAAAAAGAAGCTGCATAAAAGCAAGCATTAAAAGGTTTTGATAACGTATAAGTTTTAGGAATTTCATTTTTTTTTCTAAGGTTCTAAGATACTAAGATTCTAAGGGGGCTAAGTTTTTTTATTAACTGAAAACTGCGACTGCGACTAAAAACTTAATCGTGCTGTCCGTTAAAATATTCCATCCATTTTCCCTGTACTTTCATTACTTGTTCGATAACGTCTCTTACAGCTCCGCGTCCGCCTTTTACGTGCGAAATATAACGGCAGATTTTTTTTATTTCAGGGCTTGCGTCTTGCGGACAAGTTGGAAGTCCCGTCAATTTCATGACATGAAAATCAGGAATATCATCTCCCATATACAACACATTTTCAGGTTTAATATTATGGCTTTCAATATATTTGTTAAAAGTTTTTACTTTATCAGGAGTTCCTAAATGAATGTCTGAAATACCCAAATTACGAAGACGAATACGAACACCTTCATTGCTTCCTCCAGAAATAATGCACACGTGATAACCGCTTTCAATTGCTGCTTTCATTGCATAACCATCACGAATGTTCATTGTTCTTAACATTTCGCCTTCATTGGTTACTAAAACAGAACCGTCTGTAAGTACGCCATCTACATCAAAAACAAACGTTGTGATGTCATTCATTAATTCTTTATAACTTTTTGCCATTATGCTGTATAGATTGTGTTAGGATTTTATAGATATTTTTTTTGTTTTCGTTTTGTAAAAAAGCCAAATGGGCATTGATTGTATTAGAATCGTGACGTATAGCCGGACCTGTTTGCGCATCAATTGGATCGAGCGTATTGATTTTATCTGCCGTTTCCTGAATCAAAGGTTTTAATATCGCAAAAGGAAGCTGGTTTTCTTCACAAATTTCGTGTCCCATTTGGTATAAATGATTCGTAAAATTGCTAACAAAAACTGCAGCGACATGAAGCGCTTTTCGCTGTTCAGAACTTATGGAATAAACTGCAGTAGAAACACTTTTTGCAACAGTTTCCAAAAGCTTAAAATCGGCTGTATTTTCTGCTTCCAAGCAAAAAGGAACAATTGAAAAGTCGATATTTTTATTCTTAGAAAAAGTCTGCAATGGATAAAAAACACCGCGTCGATTTTTTGGATCCAAAAATTCAATTGAAGATGTTCCAGAAGTATGCACTACAAATTGATTGTTGAAAGGAATTTGTTCTGAGACCTCTCTGATTGCATTATCTGATACAGAAATAATATATAAATCTGCTGGCTGTAATTCATTAAAATTTGTAATAATCTTTTCAGAATCAATTAAATGAAGTAAAGCTTCTTTCTTTCTAGAAAAAACCTGTTTAATTTCAATAATTTTATTTGCCGTGAAAGCCTTTATTAAATGCTGTGCAACATTGCCGGAACCAATTATTGTTATCTGAATCATAAGAGCAAAATTAGTATTATTTTTTTAATGCAAAGGGTCTGTCAAATTATTGATAATGGTTTTTTGAAGTTTTTATTGTTCTTTATTTTTTGTTTGAATTCTAACACTTTTTTGATAAAAATCATTGTTTAATAAAACCACACTTGTTTTGTAGGTTTAAACTTTCTAAATTATCAATTTGTTTGAAAAATAGTCCTTATTTTTAGTTTTTATTAACAAAAGGCAAAGACTGCTAATCAACATTTTTAAGTACTTTTGTCGCACTTTTATACAATGTAATTCCTAAGAAATGGATAAAAAAATATTCTCTTTTTTGTTTTCTACACGATTAATGGCCGTTCTTTTTTTAACATTCGCAATTGCAATGGGTGTTGGAACTTTTATCGAAAGTAAATACAATACCGATACAGCCAGAATACTAATTTACAATACTTGGTGGTTTGAAGCAATAATGGCCATCTTTATGATTAATTTCTTCGGAAATATCAAAAAATACCAATTGCTTAAAAAAGAAAAATGGGCAACTCTGTTATTACACCTTGCCTTTGTTTTTATCATTTTAGGAGCTTTTATTACTAGATATATCAGTTATGAAGGAATGATGCCTATTCGCGAAGGCGCAGCAGAAAATCAAGTATATTCAGATAAAACCTTTTTGACCGTTTTTGTTGACGGTGAATACAAAGGCGAAATGAAAAGAAGAGTTTTCGAGAAAAACCTATTGCTTTCTCCAGTTACCAACAACGATTTTACAATCTCTGGAAAATTTGATGAGACTCCTTTTGAAGTTTCGTATTCAAACTATATCATGGGAGCTAAAGAAGTGGTTAAGCCAGATCCAAATGGAACTTTATACTTAAAATTAGTTGAAGCTGGAGCGGGCGGGAGAGAAGAACATTACCTAAAAGAAGGTGAAGTTCAGAACATTCACAATGTTTTATTTGCTTTGAATAAACAAACTGACGGTGCAATTAACATCAATACAACTGGAAAAGAATATACAATCCAGACTCCTTTTGAAGGTGAATTTATGCGAATGGCAGATCAGTTTAAAGGAAAAGTTACAAAAGATAACGTTCAGCCTTTAATGATGCGTTCTTTATATAGCATTGGAGATATTAGAATTGTATTTCCAGAGCCTCCAATGAAAGGAAAAGTAGATTACGAATCAAATAACGACTACAAAGCAAAATCGCATACAGATGCTGTTGTGGTAAAAGTAAAAGCCGAAGGACAAGAAAAAGAAGTAATGGTTTTTGGTAATAAAGGCCAAGTTGGTGAAGCTAAAACTGTTAAAATAGGTAATATTGAATATTCTATTTTCTTTGGAAGTAAAGCTTATATTTTACCTTTTAAAATTCGTTTAAATGACTTTATTGCGGAGAAATATCCTGGCACAGAAAAAAGTTATTCTTCATACAAAAGTAAAGTTACTGTACAAGATTCTACAGAAACGTTTGATGCTGATATTTTTATGAATCACGTTTTAGATTATAAAGGATTCCGTTTCTTCCAGTCTTCATTTGATCCAGACGAAAAAGGAACTGTTTTATCTGTAAACCATGATTCATGGGGAACTAATATTACTTACTTAGGGTATTTTCTATTATATATTGGTTTAATGGCAATTATGTTTACCAAACACTCTCGTTTTGGGGATTTGAAAAAGAAACTAGAAAATATTCAAAAGAAAAAACAAAAATTAATTTCGATTTTAGTTTTATTGATTGGTTTGAATGGTTTTGCACAGCAAACGCCTCATGTACATTCTCATGATCATGAACACGATCACGCACATTCTGCAGATCCAAACGATCATGCTAATCACGTTACAGCTCCACCAAGTCAGAAACAACTTGATTCGTTATTGACTATATATAAAGCACCAGAATCTCACGCCGCAAAATTTGGTCGATTAATTATTCAGGATGCTGGAGGAAGAATGAAACCTATTAATACGTTTTCTTCTGAATTACTGAGAAAAGTAAGTCACAATGATACGTATAACGGAATGAATTCTGATCAGGTTTTCTTATCAATGACGCAATATGCGCAGGTTTGGATTCAGATTCCATTGATTTATATTAAATCTGGAAACGATAGCATTCGTAAAATTATCGGAATCGATTCGAAAGATCAATACGCTCCATTCGTAAAATTCTTTGATGAACAAGGAAATTATAAATTATCTCCTTATTTAGATGCGGCTTACAAAGCAGCAAATCCGAATAATTTTGAGAAAGATTTTGTCGAGACAGATAAAAAAGTTAACTTAATGGAATCGGCATTAAGTGGTAGCATTTTAAGAATCTTCCCAATTCCGAATGATCCAAACCACAAATGGGTTTCTTATTTAGAGCGTGAAAGTGCTGGTTTTAAAGGAATGGATTCTACTTATGTAAAGCAAATTCTTCCATTATATTTTAGTGCTTTAAATAACGGTTCTATTGAGAAAAACTTTGATACAGCAGATAATTTGGTTGAAAGTATTAACGGCTTCCAGAAGAAATTTGGAGCTAAAGTAAGACCAAGTGAAGAAAAAATCGACGCTGAGATTGCTTACAACAAATACGATGTTTTCAAAGTATTGCCTTATTGGTACATTACGGTAGCAATTTTGATGCTTATGTTTACGATCTTAAATATTTTCTTTGAGAAAAAATGGCTTCGAATTACCGTAAATATTTTTCATGTCATCGTAGGTTTACTATTTGTTCTTCATACTTTAGGATTAATTGCACGATGGTATATTTCCGGCCACGCACCGTGGAGTAATGCTTACGAATCTATAGTCTATGTTGCTTGGTCGACAATGTTCTTTGGATTGGCTTTCGATAGAAAATCAAAATTAACGATTGCTTCATCAGCATTTGTTACAGCAATGATTTTAATGGCGGCATATATGAACTGGATCGATCCAGAAATTGCAAATTTACAGCCAGTTCTTAACTCTTATTGGTTAATGATTCACGTTGCCGTAATTGTAGCAAGTTATGGTCCAACTGCTTTAGGAATGATTTTAGGTTTTGTTGCTTTATTATTGATTTTCTTTACAAATGATAAAAACAAAGCCAAAATGGATTTACATATCAAAGAAGTAAGTTACATTAACGAAATGGCGTTGACAATTGGTCTTATCATGTTGACGATTGGAAACTTCTTAGGAGGACAATGGGCAAATGAAAGTTGGGGACGTTACTGGGGTTGGGATCCAAAAGAAACTTGGGCTTTAATCTCGATTATGATCTATGCGTTTGTAATTCACGCTCGTTTTGTTCCAGCTTTAAGAGGAAAATGGTTCTTTAACTTAATGAGTATGTATGCTTTTATTTCGATTTTGTTTACCTATTATGGGGTAAACTTCCACTTAGTAGGTTTACACTCTTATGCAAGCGGAGAAGCACATTCATTAAACTGGATTTATTACTGTTTAATTGTTATTTCTTTAATCGGAGCAGTTACTTATCCGAAATACAGAAAATATTACAAGACTAAAAAAGTAAAGAAAAAACAATCTTAAAAGATTATTTTTAGATACAAAAAAGGGTTCAATAATTTGAACCCTTTTTTTATTGTATAGATTTAAACTTTATACTGAAAATCTCCCGCTTATTAAAAGTATAATAGTGAGAATGATAAAGAATGAAATCAAAAATATAATATGACTTAATATAGATAATAAAAAAGCCTTTCCTGTTGATATTTTATTGAAAAACTGAATGTTAGTCCAAAATATTAAAACCAATCCAACGAAATATGTAAATGACGAAAATAGTTGCATATGATCTGTTTTATTTAAATATAGCAGAATTGGAAATGTCAAAATCTGAACAAAAAGCCTTTGGGATGCTTTGAAAGTATTCAATACAAAAAACTCAATAAAATTGTAGCCTTGGTTTCTAAATACAGCATAAGTCCCAATTGTATATAAGGGAATCGTAGCGATAGTAACCCAAGAAAAATGAGAAGGAACCCATTCGTTTAAATTTTCATAATTCAAATATTCGCTAGATTCTCTCTTAAAGTAACTAATATGAAAATAATGAATTAAAAAGCCGTATAAAGTAGCTAAAACGACAACTAGTGATAAAGGCTTGAAATGACGAACTCGTTTGCCTTCAATAAATTCACGAACAGAATGTCCTGGTCTTGTAAAAAGCTGTTTTAAAGAATACAAAATTCCTTTGTCAAAATGTAATAAACCATGCTGTATATCGTGCCATAAAAAATGGACATTTATCTTGTGTGTTTCTGCAGTTTGTCCACAGTTATTGCAATAATGTCCCTTAAAAACCTGATGGCAATTTTTACATATTATTTCCATTTTATTTCTTTTTAGCGTTTCTAAATCATTAGTAGATATTGTTCTCACTTATTAATGAAAACAGAATAACTAATAATACTCATAAGTATATTGGTAAACGTGTTTTGAATAATTAGATGAATTTGTTATTTGGATTATTCTTTTACTGGAATCATAAACATAATCTGTTATAAATTTGCCTCCATTTTGAATATCATCATATATATCTTGTTGTAAAAGATCATCTTTATAGAGATGAGAAGCTACATTAAGAAGAACGTTATTCTGAAATTCCTTTTTTTCAATGCAAATTCCTTTGTCATATTTATAATTTATAACTTTTTGTTTTTCGACTTCAGTCAATATATTACCAGAAGAATCTAAAGTCTGTACTATTTCACCAGTTCCTATCATGTCAACTTTATAGGTAATATTTATGGTATTCCCAGAATAAGAAAACTTTCTGTCTGAGGTGATTTTATTTCTCGAATCAAAGTATTTTTCATTCAAAGGCCTTAATTTACTGTCATAATCCGCTTTAAATGACATATACTTTGGCTCTTTCATTAAATTTTTGAAAGCAAAAGAATTAAACATGCTAGTAGTGTCTTGAATAGAAGTAATTTCTTTAGCATATTTATAATATTCTTCGTCAGACGTAACTACTGCATAGGCGTCGTCAATACTAATAGTATCATTTCCGACAATAGTATATTGTATTCCGTTTGCTTTATTTTTTAAATATTGATCATTCTCAATTTGAAGATTTTTTTCGTCTTCAGTAAGATAAGAGAAAACTTCTGTTTTATTCTTGAAGTATTTTATCTCCTGACAGCTAAAACCTCTAATTATGTCACCTTGAATTCTTATTATAATTCTATTCTTTTTATCGTATTTGTAATACTTCACAGAAAATGAATTTTCTTTTAAAAGATAAGGCATTCCAGTTTTATCAAAGAAATGCTCTTCCTTAATGGTATCATTTAATTTTACAATCATTTTTTTCACCCCCTTGTTATTCTTATTTATTGAATTATAAGGATCAACAGAAATATTCTGCGAAAAAATAATTCCGCTAAATAAGAAAGAGACAAAAAGAGCTGTTTTTCGAAAGTGAGGTGTTTTATAATTTTTCATCCTATTTATTATCTCTTAATTTAAAACCATTAGGATACATAATTGCCAATAAAACTATTATCAGAAGAAAATTATACTCAACGCCATTTCTTCCGCCGCCTACAACAAACCAGCCTTCTTTAAAATGCACTAAAGCAATTCCCATTATAAGGACAAAAATGGTAACATAGCCAGCAAGTTTAATGTATTTATTGGCTAATAGAAGAATCGCCGCAACAACATGAGACAATTTAATGCTCCAGGCAAGAAATACGCCATAAGGAGCAAATCCAATTTGGTTGAGAAAGAGATTTCCAAAATCATTTATACCATTATTAAACATTCCAAAAACGGAATGAGTGAGGAGAATAATCGCTATTGCGATTCTCAAAAGTAAGTTTGCATTCATAAATTGGTTTTTGGTCAATTAAAAATAAAAAAAAAACGCATATTGCTATGAATATGCGTTTTAACTTTTTACAACAGATTAAATTTAAACTTTTCCTAAAGTATAAAGCTGTGTCATTGTTGGAGTAGGGCTTCCGCCAGCTGGTTCCAAAGTGATTCCAAATGCTTCAGCCGAATCTGTTTGACTAACAGCAAAGATTTTTTGCGAATTGCCTTCAAAATTATCCAGTAAACCAATACTTGTTGGCGTAAGAACCGGAGTCAATTTAAGAGACCAAACTTGATAAACCATTCCTTTTGGAGGAGTTGGTAAACCCGCAGCATCAATATAAGTCGTTTTAGTTTCCTTGTTCCAATACACTTTTGCATAAGATCTTGGAGATACAGCTTGACCGCCAAGTGTCACGCCCGTATTTTTAATATCTCTTACAATATTTAAACTTTTCTTGATTTCTTTATTTTCCTGTCCTAAATAAGCATATTCGCGTTGAATCTTATTTTTCTCATTTCCAACAGTAGAAATTGCTTCCTTGGTTTTTGTCAATTCTAAAGTTTGATAGCCTAAACCTAACAATAATAGTATTGCAGCCGCCCAGCCCACATATTGTGACCAGTTTGAAGTGCGTTTCATTTCGACTACTTTTCCATGTTTCAGCTCCAGGCGCGCTTTAATTTTCTCAAAATTTTCCACAGAATGGAAAGGAGAGAAGCTAGACGAAAGGGCAATTATGGCTTTTTCTATCGAAATAATTTCCTGATCAACTTCGGGTGCTTTTTTTGCTAGTTCAGCTATTTCTAGATTTTCTTTTTCGCTCAGTAAGCCGTAAACGTACAGCTCTAAAATTCCTGATTCTATATATTCTTGTGCTTCCATTATATTTTCAAATAATTACGTAAATCGTTAATACAGTTTCTGTTTTGTGTTTTGATAGTTCCCAGTGGCAGTGCCAATTCTTCTGAAGCTTCTTGCTGGGTATATCCTTTAAAGAATAACAGATTAATTATTTCGATACATTTTGGTTTCAGTTTTTTTACGAATTCTTGAATTCCAATTGCATCAAGTTTGTGGCTTAATTTATTACTCTCATCTAACAGATTTACGAAATTATCTGAGGAAAGGTTTTTTTGAGTGTTATTATAATCTTTAGAACGAAGTTTATCGATCGATGTATTTCTGGCGATATTAATGATCCAGGTGTAAAAACGACCTTTACTTTCGTTATAAGAATCGATGTTTTTCCAGATTTTGACAAAAACATCTTGCAGAACATCTTCTGCTTCTTCTCGATTTTTAATTAGTACGTGAATGACAGAAAAAAGACTTTTCGAGTACATGTCGTACAAATGTGTAAACGCTTTTTCGTCCTTTTTGTAAATTAAAACTAATAGTTCTTCTTGACTCATAGATTGGGATTTTTAAGTTTAAACATTAAAAGCTAAGATATTATATAGGTAACCTATTATAAAGATAAATTATTTTTTTGTGATTTTTCTTATTTTTTTTAGTGCTGTAAACCCTCATGAAATAAGGGTTTCTTAAAAAAAAGTCATTTTTTTTTGATTTTTTTTAAAACCAAAAACAATCCAATTACGTAAATGTTTTTATAAACGTCAGAATGATCTTAAAAAATGATCAAAACAAACTAATTCAGAGAAAAACTGTTGTTATAAAAATTATTTTAAAAAAAAAGGCATTATGGATAGCACGATTTTAGTCAAAATATTAATAGTTGGATTAACAACAGTTTTGACGTTGACCATTTTTAATGAAAAGGCTTTTTTAAAAGACGTAATAGAAGTTAGAGTAGAATAAATCTTTAAGAATTTATAAAACAGAATCGATTATGAAATTTTTAAAATTATTCGTTCTGCTCATTTTCGCACTATTGTTTATACTGCTCTATAAACAGTAGAAATATTGAAATTAATAAAAGAAGATATAAAATAGTTGATGTACTCGGACTTCCAAATTCAAGATTTCTTTAAAGATGTCTAGACGATGATTTAGGAATTAAGATTACAAAATACAAGCCATTTGAAAATATTTTGAAAGTTCGTTCAACATCTGGGGGTTAAAGAAATTTTCGAAACAACCGAGTCATCAACTATAATTTATAAAAGGTTACATAATAGTTAATTCATGGTTTGATTTGTTTGTATGGGGGGAAGCCTAACGTCTGATTAACGTTAGGCTTCATTTTTTATTTAACTTTTGATTGGGAAAATTTAAAGACAGAAAATAGTTTTAATGAAATGGATTTTAGCTAATTTTATAAAAAATTATCAGATGAAAAAAATATTATTTATACTATTTGGAGCAGCTTTATTGTGTGGTGCACAAACAAATGCTCAAACAAGTAAGAACAAATTATCTAAAAAAGATAAAGCCATGGCAAAAGAAACAATTTATCAATTTAAAGTAGAGGATTTATCAGGAGACACTTTTGATTTTGCGTCTTTAAAAGGCAAAAAAGTCTTGATTGTCAATACTGCTTCAAAATGCGGTTTAACTCCGCAATACAAAGATTTAGAAGCGGTATACAAAGAATATAAAGATAAAGGTTTCGTAATTGTTGGATTTCCGGCAAATAATTTTGCTTCACAAGAACCTGGAACGGCTAAAGAAATCGAAACTTTCTGTCAGCAGAATTACGGCGTAACTTTCCCGATGATGAACAAGGTTTCAGTTAAAGGAAGTGATATGTGTGAAGTTTATAAATTCTTAACTGAGAAATCTAGAAACGGTTTACAGGATTCTGAAGTAGAATGGAATTTTCAAAAATACCTAATTAACGAAAAAGGGGAATTAGTTAAAGTAATTAAACCAAAAACTTTAGTAACAGAACCTGAAGTAATTAATTGGATTAAAAGTTAAATTATAACTGTCTAAACCAAAAAATCCGCAAACTTAAAATTTAAGTTTGCGGATTTTTTTTTAGGTTCAAAGGGACAAAGTTACAAAGGGGCAGAGGTTTTTTAAATACTTTGCGAACTTTGCGTAATTCTTTGCTTCCTATGCGGTTAAACCAAAATAAGCTGCATAAAAACCAAATCCAGCCAATGGTCAAATTTGTAGCCTACTTCACGAATAGTTCCTGTTACTACAAATCCAAATTTTTCGTGAAAAGCAATACTTCCTGCATTATCAGCATCAATCGCACCAATCATAACATGGTAGCCTTGTTCTTTTGCCAAACGAATTAATTCTGTTAAAAGTTTAGAACCAATTCCTTTTCCAATAATATTATCAACCACATAAACAGAATGTTCTACAGTATATTGGTAACCAATTTTTTCTCGAAACTGACCGTAACTTCCAAAACCAACTACTTCGCCATCTAAGTCTGCTACAATAACAGGAAGATTTTTAGCTGTTTTATCATCAAACCACTTTTTCTGAACTTCTAAAGTTTGAGTTTCATAACTGTAGTTTGCTGTTGTATGTAAAATAGAGTGATTTACAATTTCTAGAATTTTTTGCAAATCCTCTGCTGTTGCAGGTCTTAATATAATGCTCATTGGTAATTATTTCGGTTGTTTTGTATTCAATTCAGCTAATAAAACATCTACTTCTTTAGAATTCCAATCCATTTCTTTTGCAATGGCTTTGGCATTTTTAGCATATTCTAAAGCTTTTTTCTTGTCTTTTATCTTGTTATAAAGTTTCGCTTCCAGCAGATTTCCATCATAAGAATCATTTAATTCTAAAGAATGATTGACCCAAAAAATAGCTTTCTTCAAACTTTCAGTATCATTTATATGTTTCAAATAAGTATTTCCAATGTCTTTTAGAAAACTTGCATCGTTCCAAACTAGTTTCTGAGTGTCTTCGAGCGTAACTTTTTTATAAAAATCCCATTTTTCAGTTCTTTCAGCCAAAGATAAATCGTATTTAAAAACTAAAGAATCTGTCTTTTGCAAACGAATCGATTTTGCAACTTCTCTTTGTTTATAATAGTTTATCGTGTCTAAATTATCCACCAAAGGGCGAAGCAATTCGTTTACAATACTTTCTATTTTTCTGTCAACACGATTCTGAGAAGCTACAGAAGCAAATTCTTTCTGATGCTTTAAAACATATTGAAATTCTCTCGAATTAATGTCTGTAACGCCGTTTGCAATAACTCTCCAATTTAATTCACTAACCAATTGTGCATCAGATTGCGTATTTAAATACGTATGCGTTGCAGGCGATAATTCTGTTCTGTCTTTTCCTTTTTTTAAAGTATTTAAATAAGTAAAGAATTTATCTGAATTGCTTGGATCAGCTAGAAATTCCTTTTCTAAATAAGGCAATTGCATTTTCGGATTTAAAGCATAACGCAGTTCGTTTTGAAATTCTGCTTTTTTCATTTCGCCTTTTAAAGCATAAATCAACGTTTCATTGCTGTCGATAAATAAAAAAGTCGGCAATGATTTTGTGTTGAATTTGTTCTTTAAAACAATACCTTCATCTTTTTCTATGTTTTTGTAAGTGCAGACAAAATTCTTATTTAAAAAATCAATTACAGCAGGATCGCTCAAAACTTCTGTTTTCATCAGATTACAATGCGGACACCAATCTGCGTAAAGCATCACGAAAAGAGGTTTGTTTTCTTTTTTAGCCGTTTCTAAAGCTGTCTTATAAGGAATATCAACTGGAACAAATTGATTTTGAGAGATTACACTTTGAAAAGTAACTGATAAAAAAAGTATAAATAAGAAACGCATATCAAGTCTGGCTTTTATTAATTATTCGATTTTACAAATATATTTCCTTTTTTGAGAAAGAGCCTTAATATATTCCTAATTATAATATAAATCAACTGCGAAGTTTGTAACTTTGTGAGCACGACGAAGAAAAATCTAGTTGACGATTTTCTTTAAAAAAATAATATACGACCGGAATGATTTACCCCAAAATAGCGCTTGCACAAAGCATTATCGAAATTTTATCTGCCAAAGGCATTGTTAATATTATAATTTCTCCAGGATCTAGAAATGCGCCGTTAACGATCGGATTTGCTCAAAATCCAAATTTCACCTGTTATAGCATTGCAGACGAGCGTTGCGCTGCTTTTTTTGCTTTAGGAATTGCACAACAAACCAAACAGCCAACTGCAATTGTTTGTACTTCAGGATCAGCTTTATTGAATTATTATCCCGCTTTCGCGGAAGCGTTTTACAGCCAGATTCCTTTAATTGTAATTTCTGCTGATCGTCCACAAAGTAAAATTGATATTGGTGACGGACAAACTATTCGTCAGGAAAATGTTTTTTCTAATCATTCTGTTTTTAATGCAAATTTGACCGAAGAAGCTTCAGAAGAAAATGATTTGAAAATCAATTTGGCAATTGAAACCGCAATTCAAAAGAAAGGCCCAGTTCATATTAATGCGCCTTTTGAAGAACCTTTATACGAAACAACAGAAGAACTTTCTGTACAGCCAAAAATTACAAATCCAGAGCCAGAAGTTTTTCCATTAACAATAGAAAATAGTGACGAAGTAGTTTCTGTTTGGAATACTGCAAAACGAAAATTAATCTTGGTTGGAGTTAACGAAGCAAATGCAATTGATAAAGAAGTTATTGAAAATTTAGCTTCAGATCCGTCAGTTGTAGTGCTTACAGAGACGACTTCAAATCTGCATAATCCTAGTTTTATTAATTCAATTGATACTTTAATTACGCCTTTCGATGATTTTGATTTTAAGAAATTTAACCCTGAAGTTTTAATAACTTTTGGTGGAATGGTTGTTTCAAAAAGAATTAAAGGATTTTTACGAAAATACAAACCAAAAGAGCATTGGCATATTGATACTTTAAGAGCTTATGATACATTTGGAGCATTGACAAAACATTTTGAAATGCAACCAAATGATTTCTTTAAAGACCTTCTTTCAAAAACATCTTTTGTAAAAAGTAACTATTTTAATAATGTAGATACCGTTTACCAAAAGAGATTAGAAAGAAGAAAAGAATATTTAAGTAAAATTGGATTTTCTGATTTTAAAGTTTTCGAAAAAGTAATCGAATCACTTCCTAAAAATAGTTTATTGCAAATTAGCAATAGTTCTGCAATTCGTTATGCGCAATTAATTGATATTGATGATTCTATTGAAGTTTTCTGTAATCGCGGGACAAGCGGAATTGACGGAAGTACTTCTACAGCAATTGGTGCGGCGGTTGGAAACGAAAAGCAAACTGTTTTTGTAACTGGAGACATCGGATTCTTGTACGATAGCAATGCTTTATGGAATTCATACATTCCGAAAAACTTCAAGATTATTTTAATAAATAATAGAGGAGGAGGAATCTTCAGAATTTTGCCAGGGCATGAAGAAAAACCTGTTTTCAATACGTATTTTGAAACCTCTCATAATCTTACAGCCCAACATTTGGCTAAGATGTATAATTTTAATTATTATACTGCAAAAGATAATGAATCTTTAGAAAACGAAATACAATCATTATATAGTTCGGATGAAGCTCCAGCAATTTTGGAAGTCTTTACGCCAACATTTGAGAATGATCAGATTCTGAAACAGTATTTCAAATATCTACATTAATTTTGAAAGAAAATATTTGTTAAAATTGTTGTTTCATTCTTGCTTTAGCTATAACTTTGGTGTATTATTCACCAATTAATTATATAGTTTATGAGCAAGAGAGAAGAATTAATTAAAAAGTATGCATCAGATTTAAAAGAAAAATGCGGAGTGACTCCAAACATGGATTTGTTAACTAAGGTTACAATTGGTTGTGGACCTGCAATATATAACGATGATGCTTCTGTAGTTGCCGGAACTCAGGAATCGGAATTAGAAACTGTCAAAAAGAACTTTTTAGTTAAAAAGCTAGGTTTAAAAGATAGTCCAGAATTGTTCGGAGCAATTCACGCTGTATTAGAAAAGTACGGAAAATCTAATAAACACAAATACAGAGCTGTTGTGTATTATTTATTGACAATTCACTTTAAAAAAGAAAGTGTTTACAAATAATGTACATTTGACATAACTTAAAATCCCTTTATAGCAATTGCCTCTAAAGGGATTTTTTAATTTTTACCTACAAATTAAGTTTTGTTAAAATTAATTTCTATCTACCGCGTCAAACTTCGTACCTTTGCACCTCAGAAACTTAGTTGCCTTTGCAACTTAGAAAAATATTAAAATGCTAGAAATAGGAAAATACAATACCCTAACTATATTACGTGATACCAAAGTTGGTTTGTTTTTAGGAGATCCTGAAAATGATCCAGATGGAATTCACGATGTTTTACTTCCAAATAAATACGTTCCAAAAGAATTTGAAATTGGTGAAGAATTAATCGTTTTTGTTTATTTAGATCATGAACAAAGGCCAGTTGCAACTACTTTGGCACCTTATATTTTATTGAATGAATTTGCACTTTTAAGAGTAAATTACATCAATAATGTTGGTGCTTTTATGGATTGGGGAATGGAAAAAGACATTCTTGTTCCGTTTAAAGAACAGGCGCGCCCAATGGAAAAAGGAAAACGCTATTTGGTTTACTTGTACATGGACAAACAAACCAATCGTTTAGTTGCCTCAAGTAAAACAAATCAGTTTTTGAATAATGACAATTTAACGGTTGAAAAAGGCGAAGAAGTTGATTTGATTGTTTCTCATATTACAGATATGGGAATCAATGTAATTATAAACGAACGTCACAAAGGTCTTTTGTATAAAGATGAAGTTTATGACGATTCAATAAGAACTGGAGACAGAATGCGCGGTTATATCAAAAACATTCGTCCTGATAATAAAATTGATGTTGCAGTTCAAGTACAAGGTTTTGAAAGTATCGAACCAAATGCAGAGAAGATTTTAAGTGAACTAAGAGCCAGCAGAGGTTTTCTTCGTTTAAACGATAATTCTCATCCAGAAGACATTAAGACTGTTTTGAAAATGAGTAAAAAATCATTCAAAAAAGCAATTGGATCTTTGTACAAAGAAAAACTGATCGAAATAAAAGAAGACGGGATTTATCTGGTAAAAGATTAAAAACCAAAAATTCCAATATTAAAATTCCAAATTCCAATTGATAATAGAAATCTATAATTTTTGAAATTTGGAATTTAAAATTTTGGATTTTATTTTGCGCTAGCAAAATTATTATAACACAAAAGGCTGCTCATAATGAGCAGCCTTTCGCTTTTTATTCTAGTTTTAAAAAAAATTGTAATTAAAAAAAAACAGAAATAAAATAATTCGAATCCATCTCAGAATAACAGCTTTACGAATTTTAGAAATCATTCCATTGATGGGTATGTCTTTTAAATAATCAATGTACCTATCTTAAAAGCAAAAAAAGAATTTCACGGCTTAATCCATTGGTTCTATAAAATAACTTTTAGAAAGTGTGAATTAGTACTTTTTTCCTCTTTTCGTTATCATTTCTATACTAATTATAGATACAATTCTAACATTTAACCTTAGGTGTTACTTTTTTCTTTTTGAAGTTTCGACAAACACATAAATCATTTGCTCTTTTAATTGAGGTTTGTTACTTAAAACCCTAAAAAAATGAGCGACAAATTTTTTAAATTTTCTCAAAAAAATCATTTTTTAGGTTAATAAATCAGTGAAAGAAAATCAATCTGAAATCATTGAAATAAAATGTATCTCATTGATTTCTAGGGTGTAAAATTAATTATTATTTTTCTAAACTAATGTTAAAAAATGTTATTTTTTGTAAGTAAATACCATTTGTTAACATTGCAAGTCAATTTCACAAAGACTTAAGGTAAATTGAGTAGGTAAAATAGTAAAAATGCCTTATTTTTACCGTATAATTATTAAACAAATAAATCAAAATGGATTGGATTACAGCCAGAGAATTTGAAGATATAACCTATAAAAAATGCAATGGAGTAGCGAGAATTGCCTTTAACAGACCAAATGTTAGAAATGCTTTCCGTCCTAAAACTACTTCAGAATTATACCAAGCTTTTTACGATGCTCAAGAAGACACTTCAATTGGAGTTGTGTTACTTTCTGCTGAAGGACCTTCAACAAAAGACGGAGTTTATTCTTTCTGCAGCGGTGGAGATCAAAATGCACGCGGACACCAAGGATATGTTGGAGATGATGGTCAGCACCGTTTAAATATTTTAGAAGTACAGCGTTTAATTCGCTTTATGCCTAAAGTAGTTATCGCAGTAGTTCCAGGTTGGGCTGTAGGTGGCGGACATAGTTTGCACGTAGTTTGCGATATGACGCTTGCAAGTAAAGAACACGCAATTTTTAAACAAACAGATGCAGACGTAACAAGCTTTGATGGAGGTTACGGATCTGCTTATTTGGCTAAAATGGTGGGGCAGAAAAAAGCTCGCGAAATTTTCTTTTTAGGTAGAAATTATTCTGCTCAAGAAGCTTTTGAAATGGGAATGGTAAATGCTGTAATTCCGCATGACGAATTAGAAGCTACTGCTTACGAATGGGCACAGGAAATTCTTCAAAAATCGCCAACATCTATAAAAATGCTGAAATTTGCAATGAACTTAACAGACGACGGAATGGTTGGACAGCAAGTTTTTGCAGGAGAAGCAACTCGTTTAGCTTACATGACCGAAGAAGCTAAAGAAGGTAGAAATGCTTTCTTAGAGAAAAGAAAACCAAACTTCGGCGAAAATAAGTGGTTACCTTAATTTAATAAAATTGTTCCAAGTTTCAAGTTTCATGTTATACGTTCTGCGAAAAACTTGAAACCTGAAACTTTAAACCATATAAACTAAAAAATAGAATGAAACATTGGATTGAAGCCGCAAGACTGCGCACATTACCTTTATCAGTTTCCGGAATTATAGTTGGAAGTATTTATGCTTTGTCAAATCCAACAGAAACTATTAATACTCCAACAGAAGTTTTCAGCTGGAAAGTATTTGGTTTTGCATTATTGACAACATTAGGATTACAGGTTTTATCCAATTTTGCAAATGATTATGGTGACGGAGTAAAAGGTACCGATAATGCAGACAGAATTGGGCCAAAACGTGCTATTCAAAGTGGTGTTATTACGCCTCAGGCAATGAAAAAGGCTATTATCATTACATCATTATTGACTTTATTGTCATCAATTATATTGATTTATTTCGCTTTCGGAAAAGACAATTTTGGGTACTCGATCTTTTTTCTATTGTTAGGAATTGCCGCTATTATTTCTGCAATTCGTTACACAGTTGGTAATTCGGCTTACGGTTACAGAGGATTTGGAGACTTATTTGTTTTCATTTTCTTCGGATTAGTGAGCACGTTAGGAGTAAACTTTCTTTATGCAAAAGAAGTTGATCCGCTTTTAATTCTACCTGCTGTAGCAATCGGATTATTGAGCGTTGGTGTTTTGAATTTAAATAATATGCGTGATCAAGAATCAGATAAAAAAGCAGGCAAAAATACAATTGTAGTGCAAATGGGAGCTGAAAAAGCTAAGATTTACCATTATACTTTGATTGGTGGTGCAATGCTTTTGGTGGTTATTTTCGCTATTTTAAGTGATTATAACTTTGATCAATATCTATTTGTATTGGCTTATATTCCATTAACCAAACATCTAATCACGGTTTACAAAAACCAAGATCCAAAATTATTAGATCCAGAATTAAAAAAACTGGCATTAAGTACATTCCTGCTTTCGATATTGCTTACAGTTTGTATGATTTCATTGATTTCAGACATTATTGTAAACCTATTTTTAGGAGGAAGATAAAACAACGTTAAACTTAAAACTTAACAAAATGAAAATTACATACTACGGACACGCTTCATTAGGAATTGAAGTGGGAGGAAAACACATTATTGTGGATCCATTTATTACTGGAAACCCACAAGCAGCAGCAATCAACTTGAGCACGATCAGAGCCGATTATATTTTACTAACGCATGCACACCCTGATCACGTTTTGGATGTTGAAGCTATTGCTAAAAATACCAATGCAGTTATTGTTTCTAATGCAGAAATTGCAAGTTATTACGCAAAAAAAGGATTCAATTCTCATCCAATGAATCACGGCGGAAGCTGGAAATTTGATTTCGGAAAAGTAAAATATGTAAATGCAATTCACTCAAGCAGTTTTCCTGATGGTACTTATGGAGGAAATCCTGGAGGTTTTGTAATCGAAGGCGAGCACAAAAACATCTACATCGCTGGAGATACGGCATTGACATACGATATGAAGTTGATCCCGCTTCGTACAAAATTAGATTTAGCAATTCTTCCAATCGGAAATAACTTTACTATGGATGTTGAAGATGCTATTATTGCTTCAGATTTTGTAGAATGCGATAAAGTTTTAGGATATCACTTCGACACTTTTGGATATATAAAAATCGATCACGAAGAAGCGATCCGCAAATTTTTCGATAAAGGAAAAGATTTAATGCTTTTACCAATCGGAGATTCTATCGAATTATAATTGTCATCCTGAGCGGAGTCGAAGGAAGGAGCTAATCCCGCTATACGCTATATCTTTTGTGGCGAACCCCGCCACAAAAGGATATCGCTGCTATCGGGGCTAGGGCACTCAATTCCATAAGAAAGTTATTTGGCATAATCTATGCTAATTGAATTAAAGTTTTAAAAAGTAACAATCATTTTAATCTGTAAAATCCGTGGCACTTAAAGCATTATCACGAAATATAACTTTCAAAAAAATAATTCTATCACTATTTATTACAGTTTCCTTTAATGCATTTGCACAAAAAGACGGTTATTGGGATAAAGAACGTGCTACAACCAAAGAAATTATGGTTCCCGCACGCGATAGAATTTCTATACCAACAGAAGATCTACCAGTTGGAACCACAGAAATTGTATACAGAATCACACTTTTAGATAAAAACCAAGAAATGGCAAATAGCTTGGTTTCTTTATTAAAAGCTATTCCAGACCCAACAGGAGTAAGCCAAGGTTCTGCAGGCGCAGTTTTTCTGATGTCAAAAATTTCTGGCGATGACGAATGCACTTATTCAATTTTTACATCCAACGAAAATGCTAAGAAATATGTTGCAGATGGTAAAATTGATCAAGCATGCTATTCTCAAGCAGAACCAGTTAGCAAAGATGCCAAAAGATTATCTGTCAATAAATCATCTTGTTTAAAAGAAAACATCAGTACTATTTGGTTTGGTTTCGAAAGCAAAAATTGGCTTTTAAGTCAAAAAGTTGTTTTAGAAGTCGTGCCTTGGGTTGATACCAAATTGAGCCGTGGCTGGAATCAAGACAATAAAAACGAAATCATAAGTTTGTGTAAAACTTCTACAATGGCACAGAAAATGGCCAATTCAGATGATTTCTGCGTTTGTATTTTAAATAAAATTATGAAACAATACCGTTATGATGAGTTTCAAAAATTATTAGCTGTTGAAAAAACAAAAGTGTACAAAGATTTTGGAAATGCATGTTATAAAGACGCAGATATTTCTAAAAATGTTTTCAACGATTTAAGAACACAAACGGCTTCTTTGATCAAAGCGCAAAAATATAACGAAGCAATTCCGAAATTAAATACAATCGTGAACGAAGGAAAAGCGACTGCATTAGATTACAGTTCGTTGGGATATTGCTACATTTTGACCAAACAATATTCGAAAGCACTAAAAGTGCTTCAAGAAGGCGAAAAATTGGACGATACAGAATTATTAGTCAAATTGAATCTGGCACATACTTATTTGGTAAGTGATGATTACAGCGCAGCCAAAGCCATTTACAAAAAATATCAGACTCAAAATGTAACGGACAGTTTAAGTTGGGTTGCGAAAACTAAATTAGACTTCGCAACATTTGAAAAAGCAGGTTTACCATCGAAAGATTTTGAAAAAATCTTAAAATTATACAATTAAGATTCTTAGATACGAATTGCTTCTTAAAGTCTTTTTTAACTTAGCATCTCAGCAACTTAGCATCTAAAAAAAATGAACGCATCTTATCATAAATATTTACTAGAATTTAAACGTCCGTCTGGAACTTCCAGAGGAATTATGACCGAGAAAGAAACTTGGTTTATAATCTTGGAAGAAAACGGCAAAAAAGGAATAGGAGAGTGTGGCATACTGCGTGGCTTAAGCGCAGATGATCGCGCAGATTATGAAGAAAAACTAAGATGGGCTTGCGATAATATTCATTTAGGAGAAGCTGCACTTTGGAACGCCTTATTAGAATTTCCTTCAATCCAATTTGGAATTGAAATGGCTTTTTTATCTCTTAAAAGTGACAATCCATATATTTTATTTCCTTCAGATTTTACCAATAATTCGAAATCAATTGCGATAAACGGATTGGTTTGGATGGGCGAATCTGCTTTTATGAAACAGCAAATTGAAGAAAAACTAGCAGACGGTTTTAATTGTATAAAACTTAAAATTGGAGCTATTGATTTTGATAAGGAACTGGAATTATTGGAATTTATTAGAAGCCATTTTTCAGCGGAACAAATCGAAATTAGAGTTGATGCAAACGGTGCTTTTTCTTTAATAGAAGCTTTAGATAAACTGAATCAATTGAATCAATTTCAGCTTCATAGTATAGAACAGCCTATTAAAAAAGGCAATGTTTTAGGAATGGCTGAGTTGTGTAAACAAACACCTTTTCCTATTGCTTTAGACGAAGAATTGATTGGTGTATTTTCATTCGAAGAAAAAGAAAAATTACTTCAAGAAATTAGGCCTCAGTACATCATTTTAAAACCAAGTTTTATTGGCGGTTTTAAAGGTACACAAGAATGGATCACTTTAGCAGAAAAGTATAATATAGGCTGGTGGATTACATCAGCGTTAGAAAGTAATATTGGTTTGAATGCTATTGCACAATGGACATATACATTAAATTCAGATATGCCTCAAGGTTTAGGAACTGGAGCATTATATACAAATAATATAGATTGTCCGCTAGAAGTAAAAAATGGACAATTATTGTATAGTAATTTAAAAGGTTGGAAAAGTTTCTAAGTTTCTAAGTTTCTAAGATTCTGAGAATTAAGATTAAAGTAAAAATCAGCAATTTTACGCTTTAAAACTTAAAAATCTTAGAATCTTAGCACCTCAGAAACTTAGAATCTTTTTTTACTCTTTCCCTCCTAAAAGACTATCTTGCCAGTCTTTTAATTCTTTCCATTTTCCTTGATAAGCCATTGATGCTTGTTTAGCCCATGTACTCGGATTATGCATAGCGAAGTTTTCGCCTCCAGCATCCAAGATGGATTGCAGTCTATCAGTTGAAGTCAGAGAAAGTTCGTGCCAAGTTTTTATTCCTGCTTCATTAAACAAAGCTTCGATTTTAGGGCCAATTCCTTCAACTATTTTCAAATCGTTTTCTTTTATTTTTTTGCCTAAAACATTTTCGGCCAATTCTGCGTCAAAAGGAATAATTACAGGAGCTGCGGCAGTAAATGATTGTGCTGTTGCTTTAGATTTTGCTGCAAGATCAGCTTCTAATGTAGAGATTCTCGCATTTAGATTTCGTGTATTAGCTTTGCATGCGTCTAAATCGGCTTGAAGCGATGCTGAAAGTGAATCATCATTTCTTGAGTTCATTTTTCCTAGTAAGTAACCCAAAATTCCACAGATTAAGCCAACTAGTATAGGTATTAAGATACAAGGTATATTCATGATCGTATATTTTTGATTAATTATTTGATTGTAATTACTGTTCTTCGGTTTTCTGCTTTCCCTTCTGGAGTACTATTATCACCAATTGGATCGTCCGGACCTTTTGAGTTGGTTTCAATTTTGGCACTATCAATTCCGTTTTTAGAAAGATAATCTTTAGAGAATTCAGCTCTTTTTTGGCCTAGAACAATATTAGAATCACGATTTCCAACATTATCAGAATGACCGACAACTAGAACTACAGCATCTTTTATATTTTCAATATATTTAGCAATATCAGCAACTTTTTGTTTCTCGCTATCGCTTAATGTTTGGCGGGATTGATTTGTATTGAAATGAAGAATCAATGGATCTGCATTAATTTTAGTTTTTAATGCGCTCCATTCATCGTTTGCAGTAGAAGTAGAATCGACAGTTTCAAATGAATAATCTGCAGGGCCAAGAAGAGTATCTGCGTTCATTTTCCATGTATCTAAAATTTCTCCTTTTGTATTAAACTGACTTTCAGGGATTCCTTTTGAAACAAAATAATTTCTAATATCAATTGCTCTTGCTAAACCTAAATTTTCAAAAGTAGTTGAATTTGTTTCATCAGACGTAGCATAACCAGTAATCGTTAATTTCTGCTTTGGGTTTGCTTGCAAAAACGCTTTTAATTTGTCTATACCAGTTGTAATCGAGTCACTTACAGGCATTATAAGCCTTGCGCTGTTTTTGAGGAACTTGAGATTATCATTTGTACGATATTCAATTCCCGAACCATTTAATACAAACGGAACAAAATTGGGCTCTTGAACAGTAGGGGAAGCTGTTTTTGGAGTATCATCCGTTGTTGTTTTCTCAGAGCAGTTGCAGCAAAATTTTAGATACAAAAAAGTACCTAAAATAATCGTTACAGCAATGCCTAATAGATAAAGTGCTTTTTTAGACATAGATGATGAAATTAAGATTTTATCAAATTTAGTTAAAATAACAATGTGTAACGTGTTAATAATCAGTTATTTTAATATTTTGGATTTGTTCTTAAAATGATCAATTAACATATTTTTGATTTTCTATAATTTCAGCAGCTTGATTAAAATGAGTAACTTGCATAAAAAATAATGCACATTTAAAATGGTCGAAATAGAAAGAAAATTTCTTGTAAAATCTAATGACTTCAAGAATCAAGCTTTTGCTCAAAATAAGATTGCTCAGGGTTATTTAAGTTCTGCACCTGAGCGTACCGTTAGGGTTAGAATTAAAGGACATAAAGGCTTTATCACAATCAAAGGAATTAGCCATAGTGGCGGTATGTCTCGTTTTGAATGGGAAAATGAAATTCCGCTAGACGAAGCTCAGGAATTATTAAAATTGTGCGAAAAAGGTAAAATTGAAAAAACTCGTTATGAAATAAAATCTGGAGATCACGTATTTGAGGTTGATGAATTTTATGGAGAAAACGAAGGCTTAGTTATGGCTGAAATCGAATTAAATTCTGAAGATGAGATTTTTGAAAAACCAGAATGGCTTGGCGAAGAAGTTACAAACGACGAGAGGTATTACAACGCCTATTTAAGTAAAAATCCTTTTAAAGACTGGCAGAAATAAAATGACAGAAGAAATATATGACCTTATTATTGTAGGCGGCGGACCAATTGGTCTTGCCTGTGCAATAGAAGCCGAAAAGAAAAAATTAAAATATTTGATTATAGAAAAAGGCGCGATCGTAAACAGTATTTTTAATTATCCGCTTTACATGACCTTTTTCTCTACTGCAGAAAGATTGGAAATTGGTGAAATTCCATTTAATTGTTTGGCTCCAAAACCTGGACGACAAGAAGCTTTGGAATACTATAGAAATATTCATCGTTACTTTAAATTCAATATTAATTTATTTGAAAAAGTAATTGATGTTCAGAAAAATAGGGGAATTTTCAAAATTAGTACCGATAAACAAAATTACGAATCTAAGAATGTTATAGTCGCAACAGGTTTTTATGATATTCCAATTGAAATGGGGGTTTTGGGTGAAAATCTTTCAAAAGTTCGTCATTATTACAAAGAAGCACACGAATATGCTTTTAGAAAAGTTTTGATCGTTGGAGCTAATAATTCTTCTGTAGATGCGGCTTTAGAGTGCTGGAGAAAAGGAGCAGATGTGACAATGGTAATTCGTAAAAACGAAATTAATAGTCGTGTTAAATATTGGGTAAAACCTGATATTGAAAACCGTATTGCTGAAGGAAGTATTAAAGCTTATTTTCAATCAAATATTACTGAAATTCGAGAAGACGAAGTAGAAATTGAAACGCCAAACGGAAAAATTACTATTGAAAATGATTTTGTTCTAGCCTTAACAGGTTACAAGCCAAACTTAAATTTTCTAGAGCAAATAGGAATCCAGCTTTCTGAGGATGAATTAAAAATTCCTTCTTACAATCCAGAAACGATGGAAACAAATGTTGAAGGTTTATTCCTTGCCGGAGTAGTATGCGGCGGAATGCAGACGCATAAATGGTTTATAGAAAACTCTAGAATTCATGCTAATCTAATTATGGATTATATTAGCTCAAAGTGAAAATATGTCACATTGAGCTAAAAAGCATTTCGACTTCGCTCAATGTGACAAAGTTATAAAAACACGTTTGTCAGTTAGAGCGAAGTCGTGAACCTTTTTATTATTAAGAACTGCAAGACAGCATCGAACAGCCAACTTTTGTTCTAGCCCAATCTGGGCGTTTTGCAAACCATTTTTCAGATTCTGATTGTTCATCGTATGGATTTTTCAAAAGTTGAAATAATTCATCAACTATAGAATAATCTTCTTTATCTGCAGCATCAATAGCTAATTGTGCCATATAATTTCGCAATACATATTTTGGATTAATTTGGTTCATTTTTGAAGCTCTTTCTTCATCTGAAAGTGTTTCAGTATTTAATCTTTTTAAATAAACTGTAAACCATTTTTGCCAAGCGTCTAGAATATTTTCTTTTATTTCTTCTGGAATATAAAATGCGTATTCTATTTTTTCGAATGCTTGTTCTACAGAATCATCTTTTTTAATCTTACTAAGATTTCTAAAAAATATTGTCATATCGGTTTCTGATAACTGCAGAATTTCTTCTAAACCTTTAATGATTTTGTCATCAGCATCACTTGAAGTAAATATTCCTAATTTACTAAAAAACATTGTTTTATAATCATTTTCAAAATCAGTAATAAACGTATCCAGAATTTTTTCTAAAGGTGCCGCTTCATTAATTAAAGGATAAAGCGCATTTGCCAATTGAAATAGATTCCACTGCGCAACCTGAGGCTGATTTCCGAAACGATATCTTCTATTTTGACTGTCAGTTGTATTTGGCGTCCAATCTGGATCATAATTTTCGAGCCAGCCATAAGGACCATAATCGATCGTGATTCCGTGAATCGACATATTATCCGTATTCATTACACCATGAACAAATCCAACGCGTTGCCAATGTAAAATCATTTCTCGAGTTGTATCTGCAACTTTTTGGAAGAACTGTAAATATTGATCTTTTGGTTCTCCAGTAATTTCAGGAAAATAATGCTTAATCGTAAACTCTACAAATTGTTTAAGATTTTTCAGCTCGTTTCTAGCCGTCAGCATTTCAAAACTTCCAAAACGAATAAATGAAGGAGCAACTCGACAAACAATCGCACCTTTTTCATAGGCAGGATTTCCGTTATATAAAATATCTCTTAAAACCTGATCTCCAGAAAGAATGAGCGAAAGTGATCGGGTAGTAGGAACTCCCAAATTATACATGGCTTCAGCACATAAATATTCTCTAATAGAAGAGCGCAAAACAGCTAAACCATCTGCGGTTCTAGAATATGGTGTTTTACCAGCACCTTTTAATTGAAGTGTATAAAACTGATTATTGTTTTCAACTTCCGTTAAATTTATGGCGCGACCATCGCCTAATTGTCCTGCCCAATTTCCGAATTGATGACCAGCATAACACATCGCAAATGGTTGGGTTTTTGGAAGAATTTCTTTTCCAGAAAACGTATTTAGAAATTCTTCTGATTGAATTTCATCTTTAGAAATACCAACTAATTCAGCCACTTCTTCAGAAGCGTGAACTAGTTTTGGATTTGAAGGTTTAATCGGATTTACGTATGAAAACAGCGTATTTTTAACCTGACGAACTTCATTTGTCAAGTCTGGATCTGCTGGTAATTCTGCTGTAAAGCGGTTTTTTATTTTTAGATTTTTCATTTTAGTTTTTCTTTCTTTTTTGGCCACAGATTAAAAGGATTTTTTATTCTAATCTTTGTCAGGCTGAGCGAAGTCGAAGCCCAAGTCCAAGTCCAATTGGAACGCCCTTCGACTTCGCTCAGGGTGACAATCTAATTTATAAATTTAATCTGTGGCAAAACTTAAAAATTAGCCAATTAGCATATCGGCATACATTTTTTTAAGTTTTTGAATTTTTGGATCAATTACAACTTGGCAATATCCAGCTTCTTGATTCTCATTATAATAATTTTTATGATAATCTTCTGCTTCGTAAAAAACTTCAAAAGGTTTTAATTGCGTTACAATTGGATCTGCATATGCTGGCTGTACTTCTTCAAATACTTTCTCAGCAATTTCTTTCTGTTCATCGTTATGGTACAGAATAATAGAACGATACTGCGTTCCGCTGTCGCCACCTTGACGATTTAAAGTTGTTGGATCATGGCTTGTCATGAATATGAAAATTAAGTCATGATATGAAATTATGTCAGGGTTAAATGTCACTTGAATCACTTCTGCATGTCCTGTTCTTCCAGTACAAACTTCCCGATAAGCTGGATTTTTAATAAACCCATCTGAATAACCCGATTTTATTGATTCTACACCTTTTAAACGCTGAATTACAGCTTCAATGCACCAAAAACATCCGCCACCAAAAGTAGCAACTGATAAATTTCCCATAAGTAATTACTTTCTATAAGTTTAATGCCTATTAATTCGATAGGATATTGTGATAATTTATTAAAAAAAAGTTCTTTTAACTAAAAATACTAAACAGTAATATAGTGTTTGAAGTTTACTATTGATAAATTCGCAATTTTATAAAAAAACTATATATTTGCAATCAAACACAAGGCACAACTAATGAATAGCAAAAATAGTACCATGACACTGGAAACTTATTTTCAGGAATTTAGGCAGAATATTGTCGGAATAAATCAAGAATTTACCTCTCCTTATGGCAGAAAATCAATTATTTACACTGACTGGACTGCCAGCGGAAGATTGTATCGCCCAATTGAAGAGAAACTCTTAAATCAATTTGGACCATTTGTTGCCAATACACATACTGAAACTACTGTCTCTGGTACTGCAATGACAAAAGCATATCATCATGCAAGACATATTATTAAGCGTCATGCAAATGCAAGCAATGATGATGTTTTAATTACGGATGGAACGGGAATGACTGGAGTTATCAATAAATTCCAGCGTATTTTAGGATTGAAAATTCCTGAAAATTTGAAAAGTTTCACCAATGTTCCTGCTGAGAAAAAGCCAATTGTTTTTATTTCACATATGGAACATCATTCTAATCAAACTTCTTGGTTAGAAACTATTGCCGATGTAGAGATTATTCCGTCTTGTGAAAAAGGGCTTTTTAATTTAGAAAATCTTGAAGTTTTATTGGAAAAATATAAAGATAGAACCTTGAAAATTGCTTCTATTACAGCTTGTTCTAATGTTACTGGATTAAGAACTCCATTTCATGAAGCAGCAAAATTAATGCATCAATATAATGGTGTTTGTTTTGTTGATTTTGCTTGTTCGGGACCTTATGTTGAAATTGATATGCATCCTGCCGATCCAGAATCTTATTTGGATGCTGTTTTCATGTCGCCTCATAAATTTTTGGGCGGTCCTGGAACTTCTGGAGTTTTGATTTTCAATAAAAAGCTATACAATAATATGATTCCAGATTGCCCAGGTGGAGGAACAGTTAGCTGGACAAATCCTTGGGGAGAACATAAATATATTGATAATATTGAAGATCGTGAAGATGGCGGAACTCCTGGTTTTCTTCAAGTGATAAAAACTGCTCTTGCCATTGAATTGAAAGAAGAAATGGGAATTGAAAACATTATGCAGCGTGAACACGAAATTGTAGATTATGTTTTCTCTGAATTGGATCCAATTGATACTATTAAAATTTTAGCAGGACAGCACAAAGAACGTCTTGGTGTTATTTCGTTTTTTATTGATGATCTTCATTTTAATTTAGGAGTTAAAATCTTAAATGATCGTTTTGGAATCCAGACTAGAGGAGGATGCAGCTGTGCAGGAACTTATGGCCATTACTTATTACATGTTGATCAAGAAACTTCTAATAAATTGGTTAATGAAATTACAATTGGTGATTTGATCAAAAAACCAGGATGGATTAGAATGTCTATTCACCCAACAACTACAGATAAAGAAATTGCTTTTGTTTGTAACAGCATAAAAGAATTGGCGGCAAATCATAAAGAATGGGCTTTGGATTATTCTTATGATAAAAACCGTAATGAGTTTATTCATAAAGATGCGAATTCTTTTGAAGATGAATTAGTTGAAAGCTGGTTTAAGTCTTAACTTTTGGCTATTTTTTAACGCAGAGTTCACAAAGGATTTTCGCAGAGTTGGGAAGTTTTTTTTTGAGCTAAATATTAGTTGCTGTTGAGATCGCAAAGCTAGCTTTTAAAAGATTTTTTTCAAAGTTTAAAATTTTTACAAAGATAAACTGATCATATTAATCCCGACAGGTTTTCAAAACTTGTCGGGATTGTTTTTATACTATTCGGTTTTATGTTCTTATGAAAAATATACTTGTAATTTAGCCCCGATAGTCCCGAGGCTTCGGGAGGAAATCCTTTTGTGCCGGGGTTCGGCGCAAAAGATTGAAACGGATAGCGGGACGAGTGTTCTTAAAAACACGAATTGGTCTGCTTCTAAAAAAATTACATAATCAATCGGACGCCGCCTAGATCTGCAACGCGGTATGAGAATCTATTTCCTGGAGATCCTATGAACATAAAGTTTTTAGGAATTTTCCATTTTTGAGAAAGCTCGTCTATAATTTCAGGGCCAAATATGCCTTCAATTTCTATATATTCAATATCTAATCCGTCGTAAGCACGGTCTAAAACTTCTAAGTCTTTTTTAAGCGCTTCATTATTTACAGGATCACTTTTTACGTGAACTATTTTAAGTTTTTTGGTTGTTTCGTTGTCTTCAACGTATTGCAAGACTTTGTTCAAGATAGTGATATCGTCACCTTTTGTAAAGAAGACGAACTCTTGCGAATTGATTTCAGAACTTAAATTTTGAAGATAACGGTTACTTATAATCACCATTTTTCTTAATGGCTGATAAAAATATTCTAAAGCTTCAATCAGCAATCGGATTAAAAACACACGGTTAAGCATAACACCAATGAAAATTAAAGCTGGAATAAGATATTGCAGAAATGTGTAAAACGAATTGATGTTAAGATGCATGTTTCCTATAAAAGCTGTAATAACAAAAGCTACAGCAAGAACGACGGCAATTCCTCGAGCACGTTCAGGTCTTGGCAGTTTTCTGCGTTTGTATTTCAGAAGTAAGTTTCCAATTCCGAAAAGCGCCATCACAGCTAAGAATGAAAAAGTATAAACGCCAGCCAAAGATTCTAAATGTCCGTTTGTCGCAAAAAGAACTGAAATACAAAGAATTAAAAAGCTTATAACGATTCTGTAATGAGAACCTCTTTTATTTTGTTTTAGAAAATAATTTGGTAGAATTCGATCTAATGTCATTCGGTTTAAAAGTCCCGAAACACCAACAAATGAAGTTAAAACGGCTCCACAAAGCACCATTACGGCATCGATAGAAATTAGCCAAGCAAGCCAAGCTCCGCCAGTTGTTTGTCCTAAATAAGCTAAAAGGGATTCTTTATTTTCTCCAACTTCAGTTAACGGAATTACACTAATTAATAAAATAGCAATTATGGGATTGAAGAGGCTCACAATTCCCCACATGTTTCGGAGTGTTTTAGGAAAAACGCCATGTTCTTGTTCTTCAACAAAATTGGCTGAACTTTCAAAACCAGATATTCCGAGCATTGCTGCGGAGAATCCTAAGAAAAGTGCTGTTCTGATACTTCCTGAAGCTATTGGAGTTTGCCAATTGATATAAAAAATATCTAAGCCGTTCATGAGTACAAAACCGATAGAAGTTAAAACCAGTAATGTCAATGTTCCGATATGGGTCATGAAGATGATAACAGCCACAAAGGCAGATTCTCCAATTCCTAAAATAGCTAATCCAGTAAACAAAATTAAAACGACGACAGTTGCAATTGTAACATTTAGTCCGTCAAATATTCCATGTAAATAGTGCATTCCTTCGGATGCCGAGATTACAGCAGTTGCCATGTATGACAAAACGGTTAAAGTTGCCGCTAAAGAAGCTAAACGTTTAGTAGAGGTGTTTAATAAAACATTGTAAGCACCTCCATTTAAAGGAATTGCTCCAACAACTTCACCATAAATTTTTCTGAAAAGAAATAATACAACAGCAACAATTAAAAGTGAAATCCAAGCATACTGACCAGCATATAGTATTGTTAAAGCTGAAACGTATAGACAAGAAGAACTAATATCGTTTCCGCAGATTGCAGTTGCCTGTAATTGATTTAATTTTTTGTGTACGATTTCTTTCATCAGTATTTTGAATTGACACTTTAGTACAAAACAATGAGCAACAAATAATTATAATCGGGCAAAAGGCGGATATTAAATTGTAAACCCTTTTATACTTTAATGTAATTAAGGATTTTCAATTTAAGGATATTATTTGGTTTCTTGAAACTTTTGGAGTGATAACAAAGCCTGCGTCTGTACTTTTTTCTGGAAAAATCCTGTCCAGCCAAGTAAATAACCTGTTGTTCCAAAGGCTTGCTTTGACCATTTCCATACATCAAAATTGTCTGTATGTTTGATAATTAAGCCATCTTGAAAAACAAATTCGGCGCTTATTTTATTGATCACTTTTCTGTTGGTTTTACTAAAATTATAAGTTGCCGTCCAATTTGCAGAACCAGTTGAATCATCTGCTTTTACATTAGAAAATTCAATTTTTAAATTTCCTTTACTTTTTAAAAGCAGCATTTCCCACATTTTTGAAACCTGTTCTTCTTTTAATAAACCAAAAGCGGGATCGATAAAATGAACTTTTGGATGATAACATTCGCTCATCGTTTTTGCATCAGCGTTAGCGAAAGCGGTATAAAACTTTGTGATTAAGGCTTCATTTGCGTTCATAAAAAAATATTTATGTTAAATATAAGATTTATTAGATTAAAAAATCATTATAAAACACTAATTTCTTTTGCTGTATCAAATGTTTTTTTAGACTTATCAAATGCAGTTGAAAAATATTTCACTTTACTGTAAGCTGTAAAATGTCCTGTTAGATTTCCTGAAATATCTGGTCCACCAGCAATTATGAATCTTATCGCATAAATATCAGTCTTTTTAAGCTTCAGCCATTCCGCAGGTGTAAAATAATAGTAAGCAGTTGTTTTGCCGTCTGCAGATTCTTTTACATTTTTGTCGGTACATGCAATAACATCTGCATTTGTCAAATCGACATAAACGCCACCAGCAATTTTTGCTTTGTCGCTTGCTGTAGAAACGGTTAGTTTTAAAACACCTCCTTTTTCCGTTTTAGCTATTTGAACATTAATTTCGCCAGAGTAAGCATATTTTTCGCAAATAAAAGTATATTCTTGTGTCGCTGGATAAGGAGCTGAACCTTTTACGCTTATAGTTTGCTGTGCTGAAGCAAAAGTTGAAATAAATAATAACAGAAGTAGTGGTAGTTTAAAATTCATATATATAGTATTTATTGATCGGCTAATTTGGCATCAAATTTTTCATCCCAATCCATTGATTTTATGGCAGAAATGAGGTTGTCTTCATTTACAAAAATTCGCAATTCTTTATTGGCAACTTTTTTGCTGTACAATGCGTGGTAGCGGTAAATGACTTCATGTTTGGTTTTGTAAACTCCATCTAATTTTAAATCTATAAAACTTCCGTAATACTGTCTAAATCTTTGGCAGGTTTTGGTTAAACGTTCTTCCGTTGTATTTTCCATAACCGATTTAGTTACTTCAGTTTCATTAAAAGGTTTAAATTTTGAAGTATTACACGTTTCTAAAACTCTCTTTCCTAAATCGTACGCTTTACGCTGCTGATTTGCATTTACTTCTGCTCCAGAAACTTTTTTTATTTTTAAATCTTCTGTATCTCTACTTACCGTTTTCGATTTACATCCAATTAATAATAATAACAAACATATAATCAATCCTGCTTTCTTCATAACTATTTAAGTAATTTTTAATAATAAGTTAGGATCGGGACAATTTTCAATGTAAAAGTTAAGGTCTTTTGTATTGCAGACACCAGGATAATCTCCCCAATAATCTTCAATTTTATGGATGATTTGAAAATGGACATGGGGCGCATAATCTCCATTGACTGAGGCATTTCCTAAAGTTGCAATCTTTTCACCCTTTTTAAAATGGTCTCCGATTTTTAAGTTCTCTATACTTTCTAACGATAAATGTCCGTATAAAGTATAAAATTTCTCATTATCTACTTCATGTTCTAATATTATAGTTGGGCCATAATCGCCTAAACCAATATTGTTTTTAAAGCTATGTACTTTGCCATCTAATGCGGCAAGAACTATTGTCCCAGCTTCTGCCCATAAATCTAAACCAATATGAATATTTCGTTCAGGTTTTGTAGCATTCAAAAAAATGGGACTTCTTTGGTATAAAAAACGTCCTTCAATATAACCGCCAAAAGCAACTTTGGCGTTGTTCTCTTTTAAATAATTCGAAATATATTTTTCAAAATCTTCTGAAGTATCTAACTTAGAATTCATTAGATCTTGATTTGAAACCGATAGATTTAACGGAGTATATTCTGAAATACTAATTGTTTCATCAATAACTTTAGTAGGTGGTAAGGCGTTTAAGATAGAGGCAAGGGGTTTCATGGAATTTAAGCTACTTTATTTATAATTATTAATTCGTTGTGAACTTCAATGCGAGGCAGCATTTTGGTTTTAAACATTTTTGGATTTACTTCAGAAACATATTTTCTGTTTCTGACATTGTGCGCTTCATCTAAAATCATGGTATTAAACAATACAACACCATTATCTTTTAAAAGCGTACATATTCTATCTACAAAAAACTTTTCGAACAAAAAGTTTGGCATATTTGTATCTTCAAAAATATCAATTATTATGAGATCGTACTTATCTTTTGTTTTTAAAACAAATTCAAATGCA
Source organism: Flavobacterium ginsenosidimutans (assembly GCF_003254625.1). Lineage (GTDB taxonomy): Bacteria > Bacteroidota > Bacteroidia > Flavobacteriales > Flavobacteriaceae > Flavobacterium > Flavobacterium ginsenosidimutans. The sequence continues at coordinate 14,968 of NZ_QJRJ01000067.1, read as the reverse complement.
TCGTCTATAACAACTTTTAATTGTTTAATTTGATTAAGGTTAAAATACTCATTTGCAACCTGAATCATATCTGGATCTATTTCTACACCAGTTATTTTTCCGTTATATTCTATTTCGTTTACCAATGTTTTAACAACGCTTCCGCCGGCAACTCCTAATAATAAAATGTGTTCCATTTCTAAAATTTTGTCGTAACCGATATTTCGAAGTCCGTACCTTAATATACGCTGTAAACTTCCGTATGAATAATTTGTGTTTTCAGTATCCAAAACTAATTCTCCATTTGCCCAAGTGACTTCGATCATTTTACTTCTGGCTGATTTCTTTTTAAATATTTTTATTGGTATTATATAACTGAAAAATTTTTGAATCATTTTGAATGCTTTTACTCAAATTTACCATTAAATCTTTAATTTGCACCAAATATTAAATTTTTAATGAAAAAACTATTGTACAAATTCATATTTTTTAAGCTAATGGGCTGGAAAATAGTAGGAATAGAAAATGCTGAAGTAAAAAAATGTATACTTATGGTGATGCCTCATACAAGTAATCACGATTTTTATATAGGACTTTTTACGCGAGGAATTTCTGGACTACAAATGAATTGGGTAGGAAAGAAAGAATTGTTTCGTTTCCCTTTTGGGTATTATTTTAGAAATGTTGGAGGCGAACCTTTAGATCGTTCCGGCGGATTAAACAAAGTAGATTCTATTGCAGCTATTTTTGATAGAAAAGAAATCTTCCGTTTAGCCGTTGCTCCAGAAGGGACTAGAAAAGAAGTAAAAGAAATTAAAACTGGATTTTATTTTATAGCGCTTAAAGCTAATGTGCCAATTGTTCCCGTAGCTTTTGATTGGGGTAAAAAAGAAGTAAATCTTGGAACACTATTTTATCCAACTGGAAATTATGAAGCCGATTTTGAAATCTTAAAAAAACATTATGAAGGAGTTTTAGGCAAAATCCCTGAAAATGGCGTAAAACTGTGATTTTTTAGATTTTTTCCAAACGCGCGAGAATCGCATATTTGAAAATTTTCTGGACAAAGAGTCAAATACGCTCTAATTTTTGCGTCATGGAGAATAGGCTTTAAAAGTACCATTTTTATAGAAAAACACAATTTTATCAATATCATCGTCTTCTAAACTAAAATTTACATTTTTGGGAAGGGATGATTTTTTTATTTCTCTTTTTTCTTCTTCATTTATTTCTGTAGCAGAAAATAAATCTCCACCAGAATTTTCGTTAGATTGAATAGGAGTTAAGTCTTTTGAATTTTCTCGAATTTCGTCATCACTATTTTTAGGAAAATTTCCTCTTCCAATCAAAATCCAATATAAGTCAACATCAGGAAAAACTTCTAGAATTTTCATTACAAAATCTAAACTTGGTTTGTTTCTTCCTGATAAAAGGTGAGACATACTAGAACGCTGTACACCAATTTTATCGGCAAATGCAGAGGCATTTAAACCATAATAATCTAGTATAGTTTCAAGTCTTTTTACAAAATCGTCTATGTTTACCATTGTAAATTTTTGTTTTAAAATAGTCTATTTACAAATGTAAATAAAAATACAATGCGATACAATTTTAATGTTTCAATTTTAAGCATAGTATACTTTTATGTTAAATTTATATGTCAAATGATACTTATTAAATAATTGAAAAAGAATCACTTAATATGTAATTATCTAATTAATTGGTTGTGCTGAAATAAGTTATATGCTTAGCTAATAAAATCTTTAAAATATTGTTTACAATTTTAAATTCTTAACTTTTTCGATAGTTTACAATTGTAAAAATAAAGATGTTTACTTTTGTAAACCAATCGAAAACGCAATGAATTTAGAACAACTTTTTATACAGTACAAAGAAAACTCAATATCTGGCAGATATCTGACTTTAGACCATATTCAGCCTCTTTTGGATAAACTAAATACAGACAACCAAGTACAAGTTATTGGTAAATCAGTTTTAGGCGAACCTATATATAGTTATCAAATTGGTAAAGGAAAAACACGCGTATATCTGTGGTCACAAATGCACGGAAATGAAAGTACAACAACAAAAGCTTTATTTGATTTCATTAATTTATTAAATGACAATACGGATTTAGCAAAACAATTACTTAGTACCTTTACATTCTATGCTATTCCAATTCTAAATCCAGATGGCGCTAGATTATATACTCGTGCTAATGCAAATGAAATTGATTTAAATCGAGATTCTCAAAATTTGACTCAACCAGAAAGCAATGTTTTAAGAGAAGTTTTCGAAACTTTTAAGCCAGATTTTTGCTTCAACCTTCATGATCAGCGTACTATATTTGGAGCTGGAACTACTGGAAAACCGGCAACTGTTTCATTTTTAGCACCATCTTATAATGAAGAAAGAGATGTTAATGATGTGAGACAGAAAGCAATAAATATAATTGCAGGAATAAATGAAGAGCTTCAAAAATACATTCCAGGGCAAGTTGGACGTTTTGATGATTCTTTCAATATTAATTGCATTGGAGATACTTTTCAGTTTTTAGGAGCTCCTACGATCTTATTTGAGGCTGGACACTATCCAGGGGACTATGAAAGGGAAATCACCCGTAAATACATATTTTTCGCGTTAATTTTGAGCTTTAAACTAATTTCCGAAAACGATTTAGTTGATAATAGATTTGGTGAATATTTGAATATTTCACAAAATAATGTGGTTTTTTATGATTTTATGTATAAAAATGTCAAAATAAATTATGATGGTATCGAAATTATTACGAATTTTGTCGCTCAATACAAAGAAGAATTAATCGAAAATAAGATTCATTTTAACGCTTACATAGTTGAAGTAGGCGAGTTGGAAAATTATTTTGGTCATTATGAATACGACGCAAAGGGTGCAGAATATTCGGACGATTTCCAAAATTTTCCAAAAACGGGTCAGAAAGCAAATTTTTATTTAAATAAAAATGTTAAATTTGTTAACGGATTAATAAAAAGTTAATTTTTATGTGAATTTGTTGTTTTTTATATATAATTTTATACTTTGTAATAGCAATTAGTAATATTAATTAAACAATTATGAGTAAATTTCGTTTAGATGAAGTAGATCACCAGATTTTAGATATGTTAATAGACAATACGAGAGTTCCGTTTACTGACATTGCAAAAAAACTATTGATATCTGCTGGTACAGTACACGTTAGAGTAAAAAAGATGGAGGATGCCGGTATTATCATGGGATCTTCATTAGCCTTAGATTACGATAAATTAGGTTATTCATTTATTGCTTATGTTGGGGTTTTCCTTAATAATACATCTCAAACTAAATTTGTATTAGAAAGAATCAATCAAATTCCATTCGTAACTGTAGCTTCTGTTACTACAGGAAAATTCAACATCTTTTGCAAAATTAGAGCAAAAGATACTAAACACGCGAAAGAAGTTATCTTCATGATCGACGATATTGAAGGTGTTTACAGAACAGAAACAATGATCTCATTAGAGGAAAGTATTAACGATAAGAAGCGTTTGATGCATACTATTTTCAAAAATATGTAAGAACTTTTCTTGAATGCTATATTAAAATATAACCTCAAGTTTATTCTTGGGGTTTTTTTATGACCAATTAACCAACCAACTATAACACGATTTTATGTATACGTTGCCAAAAATTGAACGTTTTAATCAAGACGTTCTTTCAAAATATCACATTTATAATAGTGTTTTCATAACATTGCCTTTTGATTCTATAGATAATACAGGAGTTTTACTTCCTTTATTTACAGAAACTTGCGAAACAGGCTTTAAAAAACAGGAAACACCAAAAGAAATTGTTGATTTTTTCTCAAATAAATTTTTAAATAATACTTCTGAAGCAGAAAAAATCGATCTTATGTTTCGATTTATTCAATATATAGAACGCCAAATCGTATTATTTGACGCCATTGAAGATGCTGCTTTTCCAGAAGTTAATAACATGGAAGGACGCGGATCTTTAAGAGATATCAAGGAAAAATCGGATGCTAAAGAAAAAGATGACGAACTAAGTGAATTTCTGGAAAATTTCAATGTTCGTACGGTTTTAACAGCGCATCCAACTCAGTTTTACCCTGGACCTGTATTAGGTATTATAAATGATTTGACAGAAGCGATTCGTCAAAACAATCTACTTCAGATTAAACAATTACTGGCTCAATTAGGAAAAACCCCTTTCATTCAGAAAGAGAAACCAAATCCTTATGATGAAGCGGTAAGTTTAATTTGGTACTTAGAAAATGTATTTTATGCTACAGCTGGAGAAATTGTACATTATCTTCAAAAAAATATTTTAGAAGGAAATCCAATTCAGAATCAATTGATCAAATTAGGTTTCTGGCCTGGAGGTGACCGTGACGGTAATCCTTTTGTAACTACAGATATTACCCTTAAAGTTGCGGACCGTTTGCGTACTTCAATTTTGAAATGTTATTACGTAGAAATGAGAAATCTAAAACGTAAGTTAACTTTCTCAGGTGTAGACACTTTAGTAGCTGAACTTGAAAATAAACTTTACCGTTCTGTATTTTATTCTAAAGGTGATATTTTCATCACTTTAGAGGAATTATTGACGCAGTTAAATAAGATCCGAACTATAATTATTGAAAAACATCAGTCTTTATACTTGGATGAATTGGAAGCTTTTTTAGTAAAAATCAATCTATTCGGATTCCATTTTGCGACTTTAGATATTCGCCAAAATAGTAAAATTCATAATGCAGTTTTCAAAGATGTCGTAAATTATTATTTGAACTCTAGTTCCGATGTTTTTCCAAAGAATTATTTCGAATTAACAGAAAATCAAAAAATTGATGTTTTATCGAAAGTAAAAGGGAATTTAAATCCAAGTGATTTCGAAAATGAAATTACAAGATATACTTTAGAATCAATTCAAGCGATTAAAACCATCCAGCAAAACAATGGTGAAGAAGGTGCTAATCGTTATATTATTAGTAATAACGAAAGTGCATTGAACGTGATGGAAACTTTTGCAATGATTCGTTTGAATAATTGGGAAAATCCAACTGTTGATATTATTCCGCTTTTTGAATCTGTAGATGATTTACAAAATGCTCATTCTATTATGGAGCAATTGTATACAAATCCAGAATATTCTAAGCATCTGAAAGCAAGAGGAAACAAACAGACAATTATGCTTGGTTTCTCTGACGGAACTAAAGATGGTGGATATTTAATGGCTAACTGGAGTATTTATCAAGCTAAAATTTCGTTGACTAAAATTTCTAGAGAATACGGAATTAAAGCGATTTTCTTTGACGGACGTGGTGGGCCTCCAGCTCGTGGCGGTGGAAAAACACATAAATTCTATGCTTCTTTAGGACCAAAAATTGAAAACAATGAGATTCAGATAACTGTTCAAGGTCAGACTATTAGCTCTAATTTTGGAACTTTAGACTCTTGTCGTTATAATATTGAAAACTTATTGAGTGCAGGTGTTACAAATCAAGTATTTAGTAAAGAGAAAAATGAATTGACAGCAGATGAAACTCAAATCTTAACGGATTTAGCTAATTTAGGTTATGAGAAATACTTAAGTTTCAAGAATCATCCAAAGTTTATTCCGTACTTAGAAAAAATGAGTACGCTGAAATATTACTCAAAAACTAACATTGGAAGCCGACCGTCAAAAAGAAGCAAATCAGAATCCTTAGATTTTGCTGATTTAAGAGCAATCCCATTCGTTGGTTCATGGAGCCAGTTAAAACAAAACGTTCCAGGTTTCTTCGGAGTAGGGTCAGCCTTAAAACATTTTGAAGAAACAGGACAATGGGATAAAGTGAGTAATTTATATCACAATTCTTTATTTTTCAAAACTTTACTTGAAAACAGTATGATGTCATTAGCAAAATCATTCTTGCCATTGACAGCTTATATGAGAAAAGATCCTGAATTTGGTGAATTCTGGCAGATTATTTATGACGAGTTTTCAGAAACAAAACGTCTTTTATTAAAAATTGCTGATCACAAAACTTTAATGGAAAATTATCCAGATGGTATTGCTTCGATTCAGATAAGAGAGCGTATAGTTTTACCTTTGTTGACTATTCAGCAATATGCATTATTGAGAATCAATGAGTTGAATAAAGAAGAAACTCCAGACGAAGAATTAGTGAAAGTGTACGAGAAAATCGTTACAAGATCTTTATTTGGTAATACGAATGCAAGTAGAAATTCAGCTTAAAAATTAATAAAAATGAGAGCAGCAGAATTATTAGATAATGAATATTCAGGTCACTTTGGCACTTATATAAAAGCAGCTGGTGACGGAATTTTGATTGAAGATTTGGAAATTTCGCTTCATGAATTCATTCGATTTGTTCAAAATATTCCGATGGATAAATTTGATTATCGTTATGCAGAAGGGAAATGGACAATCAAAGATATTATTCAGCACGTAATAGATACTGAGAGAATTTTTGCATATCGTGCTTTGCGTTTTTCAAGAAACGATAAAACGCCTTTGCCAAGTTTTGAAGAAAATGATTATGCTGATAATACAGATTCAAACAGTAGAAGTATTCAAGATTTACTTACTGAATTTTCTGCTGTAAGACATTCAACTTTATTGTTTTATAAAAGCTTATCTCAAGAACAGCTTAAACGTATTGGAACTGCTTCAAATAATCCAATTTCAGTTCGCGCTTTAGGTTTTGTTATGATTGGACATCAAAAACATCATCAGAAAATTTTTGAAGAAAGATATTTGTAAAAGCCTTACATTTTTAAGCATAAATAAACCCGACAGATTTTAGAAACCTGTCGGGTTTGTCGTTATATATAATTTAGATATTTCTGAAAACGAGGGCTTCGACTTCGCTCAGCCTGACAATAGTGATCTTAAATGTCAAATGTCGGACTGAGCGAAGTCGAAGTCTTTCTTTTATACCTTTTGATTCTTTCTCTCCAAAAAAGCCAAACCAAATCTAATTTTATCATAAGACATTTTTTCTTCAAAATAATCAAAGTAAGGTCTTAATGCATTTGGATTTTCTAATTCTTTATGAGCTTTTTCAATTTGAAGAATTTCATCATCAGAAACAAATTGACTTAAATCTAAATCATGGCCGTCAACGTATAATTTAGCTAAATGCGAAATAATTGTTGTTTGACTCAAATCTCGCTGTTCTGCTATTTCTTCAACTGAAACTCCATTTTGAAATAATTCCAGCGTTTTTTTATAAGTATTGTCTTTTTTTTCCTTTTTGACAACTGATTTATTTCGTTGGAATTCAATAATAGCTTTAATAAATTCAGAGCCATATTTTTCTAATTTAGCTTTACCAACACCTTCAACCGCAAGGAAATCTTCATCGGTCATTGGTCTTAAAACTTCCATTTGTCTTAAAGAAGCATCACTAAAAATTACATAAGCAGGAACTTCTTCTTCCTCTGCAATTTCATAACGTAATTTTCTTAGCGTTTCAAAAAGAGAATTTTTAGTTGCTTTTTGTTTAGTTTCTTTAATCTCGTTTTTATCAATTACCTTTTTAACTACAGTTGTAAGTTTTACTTTTTCTCCTTCAAATAAAACTTTCTTTGCAAAAGGAGTAAGGAGAATTTTATTGTGCTGATGAAAAGCAATTTCGCAATACCCTAAATTAATAAGCTGAATAAGATATTGGTTCCAATCGTACCAAGAAACATCAACGCCAATTCCATACGTTTTTAGCTCTTGATAATTTTTTTCGTAGATATACGCGTTTCTCGAGCCTCTTAAAAAATCTACAATTACAGCCAGAGGTTCAGATTCCTTTAATCGTGTAATAGCTGACAATGCTTTTTGCGCGAGAATCGTACCATCGAAAAAAGTTGGAGGATTTTTACAAATATCACAGTTACCACAATTTTCAGTTACCAATTCTCCGAAATACGATAATAAAATTTTTCTTCGACAACTCACCGCATCAGCATATTGTTTCATACGATCCAATTTTGCAAGCTGAATATCTGAGTTAAGTCCATCAGAAGCAAATTTCTGCAATTGAATTACATCTGCATAACTTTCAAAAAGTACAGTTTCTGCAGGCAAACCATCTCGACCTGCACGTCCAATTTCCTGATAATAACCTTCAATATTTTTTGGAAGATTATAATGAATTACCCAACGAACATTCGATTTGTCAATTCCCATTCCGAATGCAATTGTTGCGCAAACAACCTGACAGTCATCATTTATAAATTGATCCTGAGTTTTAGCACGTGTATCATTATCCAAACCAGCATGATAAGCTTTTGCAGTAATTCCGCTTTTTTTCAATTTTTCAGCTAGTTCTTCAGTAGTTTTTCGACTAAGACAATAAATTATTCCCGATTCATTCGGTTTGTTCTCAATAAAATCAATTATTTGCTTTACGCGATCTAGAGCTGGGCGGACTTCTAAACTCAAATTTTTACGATCAAAAGATGCAATGAAAGTCTTTGGCTTTCTTAAGTTCAGTTGTTTTGTTATGTCTGTACGAGTTGCTTTGTCGGCCGTAGCAGTTAATGCCAAAATTGGAGTAGAAGGGAAGCGGCTCTTTAAATAACCTAAATTAGTATAAGCCGGCCTGAAATCATGTCCCCACGAAGAAATACAATGTGCTTCATCAATCGCTATTAAGCTAATTGTTAATTCGTTAAACGCAACTTCAAGATAAGAAAGGCTTTCTGGTGCAATATAAACCAACTTAAAATTATTAGATTTTAAATTATCTATATAATATTGCTGCTCCTGCGCTGATTGTGAACTATTTATGTAACAAGCCGAAATTCCGTTAGTTTTTAAACTGTCAACCTGATCTTTCATTAATGCAATAAGAGGAGAGATCACTATAGTAATTCCTGGTAAGATTAAAGCCGGAAGCTGAAAGCAGATCGATTTACCGCCACCAGTTGGCATAATAGCTAAGGCATCTTGTCCAGATAATACTGTATTAATAATAGATTCCTGGTTGGGTCTAAATTTTTCGAAACCAAAATTTTCTTTTAATGTCGTATGTAAAATTTCTGTAGTCATGGGCATAAAATTTCTGCTGTATGAATAAAAATATTCTTACAAATGCAAAAATATAAATTTTGGTTAAACTTTAAATTAAAACATAAAAAAAGGAACCCAAATCGAGTTCCTTTTATTTATTTTAAAGAAAATGAATTAATCTTCATCGTCTTCTTCTTCATCATAATCAGTGTCGGCTTTGTCATCATCATCATCGTCATCATCGTCATCACCTCCATCGCTATCAGGTTTGTCTAGATTATCATCGTCGTCATCATCGTCGTTGCTAATATCTTCATCTAGATCTATGCCTTTAACTGGTGCAATTGCATCTACATCAACATCTAAATCATCATCTTCATCGTAGTTTTCAATTCTGTCGGCAAGTTTAGTACTAATTTTCACCAAATAAATTGTGTCTTCAGTACGAACTTCAACAGCTTCAACCAATTCGTTTTTAGCATTTCTAAAACGGATTACATCCGAATCATCATAACCATCAGGAAATTTCTCTACCAAAAGGTTTAAAATTTCGTTGGTAAGTTTGGCGTAGTCTACTATAACTCTTTTCATAAATTATTCTATAAATCTAATAAATATGCAAAAATTAACGGAGCAACAATTGTAGCATCCGATTCAATAATAAATTTAGGGGTTTTGATGTCTAATTTACCCCAAGTGATTTTTTCATTTGGAACTGCTCCAGAATAAGAACCATAACTAGTTGTTGAATCTGAAATTTGGCAGAAATAGCTCCAAAATGGAACATCGTGCATTTCCATATCTTGATATAGCATTGGAACTACACAGATAGGGAAGTCACCAGCAATACCACCACCAATTTGGAAGAATCCAATTCCGTTTGAACTGTTTTTAGAATACCAATCCGCAAGGAAAGTCATGTACTCAATTCCAGATTTCATAGTAGATGCTTTCAATTCACCTTTAATCACGTATGAAGCAAAGATGTTACCCATTGTGCTATCTTCCCATCCAGGAACGATAATTGGTAGGTTTTTCTCTGCAGCTGCATACATCCAGCTATCTTTTAAATCAATTTCATAGTACTCTTCTAAAACGCCAGATAACAACATTTTGTACATGAACTCATGTGGAAAATAACGCTCTCCTTTATCATCAGCATCTTTCCAAATTTTGTAAATGTGTTTTTGTAAACGACGGAAAGCTTCATGCTCAGGAATACAAGTGTCAGTAACACGATTTAATCCTCTTTCTAATAAAGCCCACTCATCTTCTGGTGTTAAATCACGATAATTAGGAACTCTTTCGTAGTGAGAATGAGCTACTAAATTCATGATATCTTCTTCTAGATTTGCTCCAGTACATGAAATAATATGTACTTTGTCTTGTCTGATTACTTCGGCAAAAATTTTACCAATTTCTGCTGTACTCATTGCGCCAGCCATACTTACCAGCATTTTTGCACCATCAGCTAATTGCTGCTCGTATGCTTTTGCAGCATCTACTAATGAAGCAGAATTAAAATGCAAATAATGTTTTTCAATAAACTGACTGATTGGTCCTTTCATTTTTTTTTGTTTTTTTTGAATTAAAAAGTTTAACCTTTTTGGATGTTAATGCAAATTAAGAAATTTTTAAGAAAAATTAGAACTTAATCTGCCGTTTTTTTACACCTTTTTTTTGTAGCCTAGAATCTTTAAAACATCGTCAGAAGTTTGCTGTTCTGAGAACACTTCAGTTGCCAGAATTCCGTTTTCGTCACGATCAATTAAAATGTGTTTAGGCTGCGGAATCAAACAGTGGTGAAGACCACCATATCCTCCAATTGTTTCTTGATAAGCGCCAGTATTAAAGAAACCAATATATAAAGGTTTTTCTTTGTTATACTTAGGCAGATAAATGGCGTTCATGTTTTGCTCAGAGTTGTAATAGTCGTCACTATCACAAGTCAGACCTCCCAACAGAACCCGTTCGTAAGTATCATTCCAACGGTTGATAGCCAGCATGATAAAACGTTTGTTTATAGCCCAAGTATCTGGTAAAGTGGTAATGAAAGATGAATCGATCATATTCCATTTTTCTCTATCATTTTGTTGTTTTTGATACAAAATCTGATAGATTGCACCACCGCTTTCACCTACTGTAAATGATCCAAATTCCGTAAAAATATTTGGAACATCTACTTCAGCTTCTTCACAAGCAATTTTAATTTGATTGATAATTTCATCAATCATATATTGATAATCATATTCAAAGGCAAGTGAGTTTTTAATTGGGAAACCACCACCAATGTTAAGGCCGTCTAGAGTAGGACACTCTTTTTTAAGAGCTATGTAAACTTTAATACATTTTACAAGCTCATTCCAGTAGTATGATGTATCGTTAATTCCAGTATTGATAAAGAAGTGAAGCATTTTCAGCTCTAATTTATCATTTTCCTGAATTTGTTTTTTATAGAAAGAAACTATGTTTTTGTAACCAATACCTAATCTAGAAGTATAGAACTCAAATTTAGGCTCTTCTTCGGCAGCAATACGGATTCCAATTTTGAATTTCCCTTTAATTTCTGCTTGAAGCAAATCTAACTCTTCATAGTTATCAATAATTGGAATAGTATTTTTATGTCCGTTATTGATTAACCTACCAATGTTAGTAATGTACTCGTCTCTTTTAAAACCGTTACAAATTACGTACGTGCTTTTGTTGATTTTACCATTTTCCAACAAATTCTCAACAATATTAACATCAAAAGCAGATGATGTCTCTATATGAATGTTATTCTTGAAAGCTTCATTCATAATATATTCAAAATGAGAGCTTTTTGTACAATAACAATAGTAGTATTTTGCGTCGTATTTGTTCTTCTCCATTGCTTTTCTGAACCAAGCTTTTGCTTTATTTATGTTTTCAGAAATCTGAGGCAGATAAGTAAACTTTAACGGTGTACCATATTGTTCAACCAATTTCATCAAATCGATGTTGTGAAACAATAAGTTGTCTTTGTTTAATTTAAATTCCTCTTGTGGAAAGTAGTATGTTTGGTTTATTAGATCAGAATATTTTGTATTCATTTATTTGTCAAAGTTTTAGAGATTGTAATTGTATTTTAAATTTAGTGTTTTTTATGCTAAATCTTAAATTCAAACTCTAATATTGGCAAATATAATCGGCAGTTTTTCGTGCTCGGCTTTTGAACATTGGAAAACATCAAAACAAAACGGACTTTTACTATTATAAAAACGATTCAACATTCTAAGTAAAGAACTGTTGAGGCGGTTTCTATAAGAGCTAAATTGTCTTTGCTGCTTGTTTGTTTTCATGGGGCAAATGTAAAAAATAAAATATACCAAATGCAACGCTTTCGATTAAAAAAAGTTTAAGATTTATAATCTTGAAACGCATCTAGAATCAATTTATTTTCAACGGATTGGTTAATTTTTATCTTTCCGATTCCTTCAATTAATGCAAATTGAATTAAACCGTATTCATTTTTTTTGTCGTGAATTAACAATTCTAAGATCGGATCGATGTCATTTTCTTCAAAAATTATATCCTCATAAATACCTTTAATTATAGTTTTAATTTCTCTGTATTCTTCTTGAGAAATTAAACCTTTTTGAAGAGAAATATAACTTTCTAAGATCATTCCGACTGCAATAGCTTCTCCGTGCAGTAAAGTCGTTTTTTCTTTGCTTTCTAGGAAGTATCCTTCAATAGCGTGGCCTAGCGTATGTCCGAAGTTTAAAGCTTTACGGATATTTTTCTCAGTTGGATCTTGAATAACGATTTCATTTTTAATTTCAACTGAACGATAAATTAATTGATCTAATTCATCGAAAACAATTGATTTTAAATCTGAAAACTGTCTCCAATATGGCGCATCATATATCAAACCATGTTTTAGCATTTCTGCTAAACCTGAACGCATTTCGCTTTGCGGCAAAGTTTCTAAATATTTTGTGTCAATTAGTACCATTTGCGGTACATTGATAACTCCAATCTGATTTTTAAGATTTCCTAAGTCAACACCCGTTTTTCCTCCAACAGATGCATCAACCATAGATAATAAAGTAGTTGGGATATTAATAAAATCTACACCTCTTTTAAAAGTAGAAGCCACAAATCCACCTAAATCAGTAACAACGCCTCCTCCTAAATTAATAATAAGAGATTTTCTATCGGCACCAAGTTCTGTCAAAATATTCCAGATCTCAATACAAGTTTCAATATTCTTATTTGCTTCTCCAGCTTCAAACTCTATGATTTCAATTGCCAAATCAGTTTCAACAAGAGGAATAAATTTAGACAGACAATATTCATTGGTTTGATCGTCTACAATTATAAATATATTAGAATATTTATTTTCTCTTAAATGTTTATTTAAAGCTTCGTAAGCATTCTGGTTGAAATGTACGAGATAATTGTTGGCTTGAATAGATTGCATAATTCTTTAGTTAATTGAAAGCGCAAAAATAAGGCATTTTTAGTTTAATAATATTCAAACTTTAAGGCTAATTTGTTTAAAATACTGATCTATATCCTAATTAAGAATAAAACTAATTTTAAGAATGGGTAAACATTTACTTCATAATTTAATATAAACAGCAGTCTGATTAAAGATATTAAAAAATATGATATCTTTTGATGAATAATATTCAAAACACTCTCTATATTTGCATAAAAAATAAATTTAATGGAAAAGATATTCGATAACACTCAAGTTGCTTTTTCACTTAAAAGTGATACGGAACTTGATAGAGCTTATTTCCTTTTCAAAATGATTGACAGCGAGCCTTTGGTAAGAATTGGAACAGCTGTAACTAATTTTGCAATTAAAGCTCATTTACCAGTAGAAGGATTAATTCGTGCAACTGTTTTTGATCACTTTTGCGGTGGTGTAAACGAAAATGACTGCCTTAGTGTTGTAGACAAAATGTTTACAAAAGGAGTTTCGTCTGTTTTGGATTATTCTGTTGAAGGAAAAGAAGAAGAGGAGCAATTTGACGCTGCTTTGGAAATGACACTAAGAACAGTAGATTTTGCAAAAGAACGTCTTGCAATTCCATTTGCGGTATTTAAGCCAACTGGTTTAGGACGTTTTGAATTATATGAGAAATTAGGAGAAAAACAAGCTTTTACTCCTGCAGAACAAGCAGAATGGGATAGAGTGGTAGCTCGTTTTGATAAAGTTTGTAGTGAAGCTCATAAAAAAGATGTAGCATTATTAATTGATGGTGAAGAAAGCTGGATGCAAGATGCGGCTGATGATTTGGTTACCGATATGATGCGCAAATACAATAAAGAAAAAGCAATTGTATTCAACACTTTACAAATGTATCGTTGGGATCGTTTAGATTATTTGAAAAAACTTCATGAAGTTGCAAAAGCAGAAGGTTTCTATATCGGAATGAAATTAGTTCGCGGTGCTTACATGGAAAAAGAACACAAAAGAGCTGAAGAAAAAGGGTATGTTTCTCCAATCTGTGTTTCTAAAGAAGCTACTGATATCAATTATGATAATGCTGTACAATATATGTTAGAGCATATCGATAAAATGGCCATTTTTGCAGGAACTCATAATGAATTGAGCTCTTATAAATTGATGGAAATGATGGAGCAGAGAGGTATCGCTAAAAACGATAATCGAATCTGGTTTGGACAATTATACGGAATGAGTGATAATATTAGCTATAACTTAGCAGAAAACGGGTATAACGTTGCTAAATACTTACCATTTGGACCTGTAAAAGATGTTATGCCATACTTGATTCGACGTGCAGAAGAAAACACTTCTGTTGCTGGTCAAACTAGCCGTGAATTATCTATGATTAAAGCAGAACGTAAACGTAGAAAAGAGAAATAATTTTTAGTTTTCAGTCTCAGTTTCAGTTTACAGTGACTAGTCCTAAATAATCGATACAGATTATTAGACAAATATATTTAATTAAACACCTGTAAGAAC
>NZ_QJRJ01000014.1 GCF_003254625.1 Flavobacterium ginsenosidimutans | reverse complement strand
AGCTCAGCTGGTTAGAGTACTACACTGATAATGTAGGGGTCGGCAGTTCGAGTCTGCCCGGGACTACTTTTTTAGAGTTATGGATTTATAATTATGAATTATGGGTTCAAAAACAATAAAAAGGACTGAAAAGCTTAAAAAGAAGGAAATTCTAGAGTTGAAAGATTACGGATTACAAAAAATTCATAATTCATAATTCACAATTCATAATTAGATTGGGGGATTAGCTCAGCTGGCTAGAGCGCCTGCCTTGCACGCAGGAGGTCAACGGTTCGACTCCGTTA
>NZ_QJRJ01000019.1 GCF_003254625.1 Flavobacterium ginsenosidimutans | reverse complement strand
ACTGCCAGCGGTCTTCAAGCGGGAACATATACGGTAACAGTTACTGACGCCAATAATTGCCAGGCTGCACAAAGCTTTACCATTGCAGAGCCTGCTATTCTATCGGCGTCAAAATCACAGACGGACGTTTTATGCAATGGCGGAGCGACAGGCACAGCATCTGTCACTGTCTCTGGCGGTTCAGGCAACTACACCTATTCATGGTCCCCTTCAGGAGGAACTGCAGCAACAGCAGCAGGCCTTACTGCCGGAACCTACACAGTAACTGTTGCAGATGCAAACAGCTGCCAATTGACGGAATCC
>NZ_QJRJ01000050.1 GCF_003254625.1 Flavobacterium ginsenosidimutans | reverse complement strand
CTTCTGTTAAGCGGCCTGTTTTCGGCTGGAGTGTTAGGAACCAGAGGTTCGCTTTCCCCTTTTGAGAAGAGATGCATTCGGCTGGATTCAATTCCCCTGTTCTGCAGATAGTATGAAACAGCCTGCGCTCTCTTCATCCCGATTTCAAGATTGCGTTTTTCAGTTCCTATATCGCAGGTGTATCCGGTAATATTGAGCTCTGTGCCTTTATCGGCTTTAAGGATCTCGGCGATTTTATCCAGTCTCGAAGCCAGTTCGGGAGTTACTTTTGCGCTTCCGATTTCCTGGAAGGCAAGGGGCTGCTTTTCGATGTAGCTCCTTTCCTCGGCAGTAAGCTCTTTTCTGGCTGGCGCAGCCTGGACAGCTTTCTGCTGTGCGGGAGCCGCCTGCTGAATTGGAGCCGTCTGCGTCTGTGCAGGCGGTTCCGCTTTCGCCTGCACAGGTTCCGGTCTGCCTTTAGCTAAAGAAAAGCCTAATTTCAGCTGGATCCCCGCAGAAAAGTAGCGGCTTTCCTGCACTATTTTTCTGTTTCCGGCCGTGCCGTCTGCCTGAATATTGTCAATTCCGTTCGGACTGTATGCCGCGATATTTGCATTGGGAGTCTCTTTTGCCAGATCAGTCAGGCCATAATCAATATATATGCCTGTGTAAAGCTGTGTCCTTTCTTTTAATCTGAAGGCAAGGCCTGTTTCGGCACTTAATAGAAAAGCAGGGTCTAGGCTTACGGCTGTCTTATCCTGCCAATCGGTTACTTTTCCGAATCCGTGGGAAGGCAGATCGTCAACCAGAAGATTCACGTCAGGATAATAGCCGCTCAGCTGCAGTTCGGATGCCGAAGCTTTTACGGTCTGCTTTCCGGGAAAGAGGATTTTTCCCCCGAATCCAAAATATAATCCTGTCTGTGAGGCAATTGATGTTCTGTACTGCATCATAAGGGGAATCGCAGCAGAAATAAAATGCTGGTCTTCCTTATAATTGGTCGGCGTAACCCGATACTCGAAAGCGGAGGTCTGGTCATCAACCTCATAGCTTGAGATTGTGGTTCCGTTATCCAGTCCAAAGCTGTTCTGGCTGTACATTACATCTACCCCTGCAGAAATTCCCCAGTGGCCGCTGAAGAAATAGGTGTACCCGACACCTATTCCTCCGCCAAATTTCAGTTTTCCGTCTCCGATGCTGCTGTCATAAAGGATTCCAGAGGGGCCTGCGTTAATCTTAAAATTAAGTTCCTGCGCTTCTATCGAGATATTAAATAGTGCCAATACGGCTATAGTGATTTTAATCTTCATTTCCTGTAAATTTAAATTGGACCCCATTTTTATTTAACCAATAGGTTGATTGTTTTTATCTGCCCGTCGGCCAGCTTAAGGACCACAACATAAATGGCAGCCTGCGCAGGAGCGGTGATCTGGGTGCTTGCCTTTACATTTGAAATGGTCTGCACTAATTTTCCCGTAATGTCAAAAATAGCTATCTCGGCTCCATTTAGCTGGGATTCGCTGAAATCGCACTCTAAGGTAAATTCACCTGCAGGTTTAACCGGGTTTGGAAAAATCTTGATTTTCTTGGTGAAGACTGTTCCGGCTGTCTCAATCGGGCACGATTTGATCGAGTTTCCATTTCTGTCTTTTGCAATCACATGGTAAGTTCCATTCAAAGGCTGAAGTTCGCTATAGTATTGGCGGGTCGCACCGGAAACGGCCGCTCCGTTTCTGTACCATTGCCAGGCCACATAATTGTTTGATCTGTTGTCAAAGAACAGGACATTTGCCCACTGCTGCACAACAAGCCCGGACTGGCTTATTTCGATGGTTTTGACAACGGCCACAGCAGGGTTATGGTTCTGGTCGCCATTCTGCACAGCGGTAATGGTCGTGCTTCCAGCTCCAGCTATATTTAAGGCTGTTCCTGTAACTGCAGCCAATGCAGGGTCTGCACTGGTATAGGAAACCGGCAGTCCGCTGTCTGCTGTGGCAGTCAGGGCTAGAGAATTGGAATCGGAACAGCCAAATTCTAAGGTCTGGTCCCAAGTGATCGTCTGGTCTGCTTTAGTAATTTCAAATTCAGCACCTTCAAAAACAATGATATAATCTGCACCGGCGCTAACTGTTCCCAGTTTAATATTGTATTTTCCTGCATTTTCTCCGGCATCTCTGGACAGCAGTCCAGCAATTACTGACGGAGCGTCTCCGTTGGCAAGACCTAAATATTTATAGCCAAAGACAGGATCGGCAGTTCCATATACTTTTGTCTGTCCTGCGCTGGCAGTTATAGTAAGGGTATATTTTTCTGTAGTGAAGCTGACTTCGTTTCCGTAATTGACAAAACCACTGCTGTTTACCGCATAAGTTCTGACATAATAGGTTCTGTTTCCTCTAAGTCCAGCTAAAGAACCGGTAAATGTTCCTAACGCACTTGCAGCATTTATTTTAGCATCGGCTGTAGTAGGATCTGTATGCAGAGCATATACAAAACCGGCTTCTGTCAGACACTCTCCTGTATCTGCATTTATTCCGTCTGAAGATACAGTGCCGGATAAAGATGCGCCAGCTGCGGTTATTCCAGATACGGCTGAAGTGTTCAAACTGACAGGATTGGCAGGTTCAGCTATTACAACATCTATAGCAGCGGCACAAGAATTGGCATCTGTAACGATTACGCTGTAGGTTCCGGCAGAAAGCCCCGTTGCAATGGCGGATGTTCCTCCAGATGGAGACCATAAGAAGGTGTACGAGCCAGAACCGCCGCTAGGATATACTATAGCTGATCCGTTATTTCCTCCATGGCATGAAACCTGTGTAACGGCCGTAACAAGAGTTAAAGCATCTGGTTCTGCAATTGTAATGGTATTAGCAGTAGAGCATAAGTTTGAATCTGTTACGGTTACGGTGTAGATTCCGGCAGAAAGGCCAGACGCCGTTGCAGCAGTTCCTCCAGACGGTGCCCATAAATAAGTGTAAGTGCCAGTTCCTCCTGTAACGTTTACTGTCGCAGATCCATCATTACCGCCATGACAGGACACATTTGTCTGTGCATATGCTGCCGAAAGAGCCGCAGGTTCTGCTATCTGTACAGTCTGTGCTGTGAAGCATCCATTTGCATCGGTAACGGTGACAGTATAATTTCCAGGAGCAAGACCCGTTGCAGCTGCAGCAGTTCCTCCAGAAGGAGCCCATAAGTATGTATAGGCACCTGTTCCGCCAGTTACGGCAACAGAAGCAGATCCGTCAGATCCTCCATTGCATAAAACATCTGTAACAGCTGCAGTTAATGCTAAAGCATCAGGTTCTGTAATTGTGATAGTTTTATCAGTAGAACATGAGTTTGCATCGGTAACAGTAACAGTATACGTTCCAGCTGAAAGGCCAGCTGCTGTAGGAGCAGTGCCTCCAGAAGGCGACCATAAGTATGTATAAGACCCGGTTCCTCCAGAAACAGCTACTGAAGCTGTACCGTCATTACCGCCATTGCAGGATACATTAATTTGTGAATCTACCGCTAAAAGAACAGCAGGTTCAGTAATCTGAATAGTTTCTGTTATGAAGCATCCATTTGCATCGGTAACGGTGACAGTATAATTTCCAGGAGCAAGACCAGCTGCTGTTGCAGCAGTTCCTCCAGATGGTGACCATGAATAGGTGTAAGGGCCTGTTCCTCCAGAGGCAGTTACTG
>NZ_QJRJ01000013.1 GCF_003254625.1 Flavobacterium ginsenosidimutans | reverse complement strand
TTTAATGTCAATCCTGAAGGAAGTGTTCCGATAATCGTGAACGAAGCCTCGCCCGCGTTATTTCCGATTGTAACCGGATTTCCGTTTAATTTATCATTTGCTGCTAGTGATACTGTTGTTCCTCCAATATTTCCATTGATAGCTGTTGGCACATCTGCAACCGCATCAATTGCCGGAAGGCCAACCGTTACTTTTACAGTATTCGAACTGCAGTTTGCCGGATTCAGCTTCTCGCAGATTGTGTACGTCAGTTCGTAAGTTCCCGCAGGAGC
>NZ_QJRJ01000007.1 GCF_003254625.1 Flavobacterium ginsenosidimutans | reverse complement strand
GGCAGGAAAGAAGAATCGGAGGAAAAGAAATTTTCTGAAAAAAGATTCGGAAAAGCTTGCGGGATTTGAAAAAAGCTTTTACATTTGCACCCCGCAAAACACGGAAGTTCATTGAGAGATTGGAAGAAAAATTGAGAAAAAGGAAACGAAAAAAAAGTTTCAATTTTTTTTAGGTTTTTCTTGCAGGAGACAAAAAGAATTTTTAGTTTTGCA
>NZ_QJRJ01000049.1 GCF_003254625.1 Flavobacterium ginsenosidimutans | reverse complement strand
ACATAGCGCAATTCTTGATCTTTTTCCATAATGATACTTTTTGTGTATCGCTATTTCAGGACAAGACACAGTTAAAATAAAAAAAAGCTCCAATTAATATTGGAGCTTTTTTTATGGAATTTGGAATTTAAAAATTGAAATTTCTATTTAAGAATTGCTAAACTGCAAGTTGCTTAAGTTTTTATAAATTCCGTTTTCTAAGTTTATTAGTTCTTGGTGTGTTCCTTCTTCAGAAATTTTTCCGTTATCTAAAACCAAAATTTTATCTGCATTTCTAATTGTAGAAAGCCTGTGCGCAATAATAATACTTGTTCTTCCTTCCATTAAAATTTCTAAAGCTTCTTGAACTAGTTTTTCGCTTTCACTATCTAAAGAAGAAGTTGCTTCGTCTAAGATCAAGATACTTGGATTTTTAAGCAAAGCTCTCGCAATCGCAATACGCTGGCGTTGTCCGCCCGAAAGTTTAACTCCACGCTCTCCAACCAAAGTTTCAAATTTCTCTGGAAAACCATCTACAAAATTGAATGCATTTGCTTGTTTAGCTGCTGCAATGATTTCCTCTTCTGAAGCATTTGGGTTTCCGTAAGCAATGTTTTCTCTAATTGTTCCTCCAAATAAAATTACATCTTGAGGAACAATACTCATATTTCCACGAAGTTCTTCTAAATCATAATCGTGAATACTTTTTCCGTCAACTAGAATTTCTCCAGAAGTTATATCGTAAAAACGTAATAATAAAGATGAAATAGTAGATTTTCCAGCACCACTTGGTCCGACGATTGCTATTTTCTGTCCAAATTCAGCATTGAAATTAACGTCTTTTAAAACCTGAACCTCTTTTCTTGAAGGATAACTAAAAGCTACATTTTTAAAAGCAACATTTCCTTTTATTTTCTCAACAGCTGTAAGTCTAGGCTTAGCATTGATTTCTTCAGGAGTTTCCTCTAATAATTCAAAAACACGCTCAGTTGCACCAACGGCTTTTTGAATCTGCGCATACATCTCGGCAATTCCACCAAATGAAGCTCCGATAAAAGTAGTGTATAATACAAAAGAGATTAAATCACCGACACCTTCAACTTCTCCTTTAATTGTCAATGTTATTCCGTACCAAACTACAGCAACAACACATCCGAAAAGGCATAGAATAATAAATGAAGCAAAATAACCTCTGTATTGACCACCTTTTATGGCGATTTTTACAATTTCTCTAATCTTATTTTTATAACGCTGAATTTCGTACCATTCGTTAGCAAATGCCTTTACATTGCTGATTCCTTGTAATGTTTCTTCAACAATAACTTGGCTTTCGGCTACTTTATCTTGTGTTTTTTTTCCGTATTTACGAATGAATCTTCCAAAGATTACAGCTGCAACCGCCACAACAGGCACAATTGCAAGCATCATGAAAGTTAATTTTGGACTAATGCTTCCTAAAATTACAAAACCTCCAATAATTAAAATAAATTGGCGCAAAAATTCAGCGATTGTTGTGCTAAAAGTATCTTGTAACTGCGAAATATCAGCACTAATTCTACTATTAAGTTCTCCAACACGTTTTTGAGAATAAAATGACATTGGTAATTTTATCAGGTTTTCATACAATGCGAAACGAATATTAGAAAGAGAGTTTTCTGTAAAATTTACAAACAATGAAATTCTAAAAAATGAGAAAATTGCCTGAAGCACCAAAATCCCCATTAAACCAAGCGCAATTTCGTTGGCTTTAGAGAGGTCTTTATTAGTAACACAGTCAACAAGCATTCCCATTAATTTAGGGAAGGCAAGGGCAGTGGCGCTTGTTAGAAATAGAAAAACCAAACCTAGGAAAAATTTCCATTTGTGATTTTTAGAATATTTAAAAATTCTGAGAGCTTTTTGAAGAGAATTAGAGTTTAATTTAGCTTTCGGTAAATCATTTTCTTGAAATCTTGCCATTTGAATATACAATTAAGGTATGCAAAGGTATGACTAAGTCGATTCACTACAAAGTAATATTAAGAATTAGAGCTTTTAATTTGGCTTTTTAACGAAATTATAAGAAAGAGAAAAAAAACTTTATTTTTTAAAGGATTGAAAAATAGCTTTCTAAATAAAAACACGAAAAAATATTTCATTTTTTTTCTAAAAAAGCTTGCAAATACAAAATCTAAGCGTATTTTTGCACCCGCAATCACAAACGATAGCAGCCTAGTAAAATAGGGCGATTAGCTCAGCTGGTTCAGAGCACCTCGTTTACACCGAGGGGGTCGGGGGTTCGAACCCCTCATCGCCCACAAATTTTTTAATAAAAAGGCTTGCAAATACAAATTCTAAGTGTATATTTGCACACGCTATCAGAAACGATAGCA
>NZ_QJRJ01000047.1 GCF_003254625.1 Flavobacterium ginsenosidimutans | reverse complement strand
TCAGCTGGTTCAGAGCACCTCGTTTACACCGAGGGGGTCGGGGGTTCGAACCCCTCATCGCCCACAAAGAAACTCCTTAAATTTATAAGGAGTTTTTTTTTCGATTTTTGAGTGCTTATGAATTAATCAACACTCAAGTTTGGGGAGATACTCAAGCGGCCAACGAGGGCAGACTGTAAATCTGCTGTGTGAACTTCGCAGGTTCGAATCCTGCTCTCCCCACAAAAAACAAAAGCCTGTAAATCTTTCGATTTATAGGCTTTTTGCTTTTTAGTAAGTTTATTTTATTTCTATACTTCCACACTCAATTTCTTTGTCTCTGATTTTATAAAAAAGTTTTTGTCCTTTTAAACTAAGTTTTGTTCGTAAGACACCATATTTGTCTCCACCTCCAATCAACCGAAGTGTTACAACATAAAATCCAGTCGATTCTTTTGGTTTGACAGCTCTTTTTAATGAAGACGGTTTATCAATATTCTTATCCAAAAAAGGTTCTAAATTCGTTAACCCGTAATTAAATAAAGGTATTTTCTGAATTTTCATCGTATCAGACGGAATCAATGTTTTATAATATTTGCCTGGTAAAGCCGGAATTTCATAAGAATCAACAGGAAAGTCAATTTTCAATTCAATCGGATTATCCGTTTCATTAATTATTCGAGTCCAAAATACAGCATAGATATATTTGTGTCCTTTAGGATCAGTATATTTTATTCCGCCTTTTGGAAAGCTGTTTTGTATTGTCAATTTCGCACCTTTAGAGTTAGTATACTCATATTTAGTATAAACACCTTTATCTGTATTGGCAGATTTTTGTTGATCTTTTATCAACTCAAAAGTATCTTCACCACCATTTTCTGGTGTCGATTTACTAGTTTGATTACAAGAAAAAAATCCTACTGACACCAAAATCAAGACTATTATGTTTTTTTTCATAGTTTTCCATTCATTGAACAAAAATCAACTCTTTTACCTTTATACACGCTTATTTAAAACTTAATTTCTTATTGCTAAACAATTCTTTTACAATCAAAATAGTTTTTTAGACTCGAAAATTTGTGTTCGTTTTAACAAGTCGTTTAACGCAATTTAACAACTTCATATTAAAATTATTTTATGTTTACTTCAAATTTAAACTATTATAATTTATGAAAAAAACATTACTAGTTATCTTAATTTTCCTTTCATTTTTATCGGTTAAAGCTCAAAATGAAGCAAACGAAAATCCTTATCAGAAAAACAATGAAATCAAAGTAAATGTACTTGGACCTCTTATGGGAGCATTTCAAGCAACTTACGAAAGACATTTGAATTCAAAATCTTCTTTAGGAATTTCTTATTTTTATGTATTTAATAATACCGAAAACGAGGACTTAAACTATTCTATTTCTCCTTATTACAGAAGATATTTCGGAAAAAAGTATGCCGCAGGTTTTTTCCTAGAAGGATTTACAATGCTAACTTCTATTGACGGAAAGAAAATATACACATCAGAAGATCATTCTACCTTTACTGAAAATCCCGATGTTATAGATCTTGCTACTGGAGTTGGTTTAGGATGGAAATGGGTTTCGAAAGGTGGTTTTGTTTTGGAAGCAAATTTAGGCTATGGATTTTTGTTATTTAATGCCAATAAAACTGACCATAATATCGTAAATAAAATTGGCGTAAGCGCTGGATATAGGTGACTAGTCCTAAATAATCGATACAGATTATTAGACAAATATATTTAATTAAACACCTGTAAGAACT
>NZ_QJRJ01000004.1 GCF_003254625.1 Flavobacterium ginsenosidimutans | reverse complement strand
GTCCATGTGTTGGTGTAGGTTCCAGCATTTGAGCATCCTTCAGAAGCAGTAAACTGTCCGCTTACTTTAACTATGTTTGAAACATCGGCATCGCATAAATCTGAAGCAGATGGGAACATCGCCTGTGCATTTGCAAGTCCTGAAGCATCGCTGCATTCTAAAGTAGCATTCAATGAACCCGCAGCAGTTGTCCAAGAAGG
>NZ_QJRJ01000039.1 GCF_003254625.1 Flavobacterium ginsenosidimutans | reverse complement strand
ACTTATTCAGATGGTACTACTTCAACAAATATTACAGGAATTGCATCAAGTCCATATACTTTCAATGTCAGTCCAACAAGTAATAAAACCTATACAGTTACAGCTTTAAAAAATGCAAGCTGTACAGCAATAGCTGCTGATATGACAGGAAGTGCTGTAATAACTTTAAACCAAATAGAAACGACTCCAACAGTTGGAACAATCACACCAGTAAATTGTTCAAATTTAGGTTCTGTAGTTTTAAGCGGTCTTCCTTCAGGAACATGGAAAATCAATCAATCTGGAACAGTAAATGGAACTATTAATAATTCTGGATCATCTTATACAGTTACAGGATTAATCGAGGGAACGTATACTTTTACAGTTGAAACAAGTACTACTTGTGTATCTAATCCAACGGGGTCAGTAGTAATAGGAGACAACTCTTCAACAGTTTGGAATGGTAATACTTGGTCTAAAGGAGATCCAGATAGTACTAAAAGTATTGTAATTGCATCAGTTACTCCTAATCAGCCTTTCTCAACAGCTACGCCAGTTGTAAATGGTTGCTCATTGACAATTGATCCAGGAGTAATAGTTACAGTTCCAACTGGATTAACCTTAAGAATTACAAATGCGGTAACAACAAACGGACAGCTGATATTTGAACATAACTCAAGTCTGATCCAGACCACCAATGCGGTCAACACCGGAGAGATTGTCTACAAAAGGGAAACATCAGTGCGCCGATATGATCTTACATACTGGTCAACACCGGTTACGAAATCAAACTTCACCCTGCACGATTTCTCGCCAAACACCCTTTATGACAAATACTACTATTATGATTCTGATCTAAAATGGGTGATCGATTACAATGGAAAAATGGATATGGCAATAGGAAGAGGATTCAGCATAAGAGCCCCTCAGACTTTTGACATCAACAGTCC
>NZ_QJRJ01000010.1 GCF_003254625.1 Flavobacterium ginsenosidimutans | reverse complement strand
TTGTTCCGACTTCTGCGTTAGCGCTGTTTTTCCAAGAATAGGCAACAGTTCCCACAGAGTTTGCTACAATTCCCGCAGTTACGGTTCCGGTGCTTGCTCCGTAGCATGAAGCGTCTGTTTTAGATGAAGCTCCCAAAGCCAAAGCCGCAGAAGGCTGTCCAACAGTTACAGAATTTGTCTGTGAAGAGCATGAATCCGTTACGGTTAAAGTATATGTTCCGGCAGGCAGGTTTGA
>NZ_QJRJ01000035.1 GCF_003254625.1 Flavobacterium ginsenosidimutans | reverse complement strand
ACCGGATTTCCGTTTAATTTATCATTTGCAATTAATGACACCGTTGTTCCTCCAATATTTCCATTGATGGCTGTCGGCGCATCTGCAACCGCATCAATTGCTGGAAGTCCAACCGTTACTTTCACAGTATTTGAGCTGCAGTTTGCTGGGTTCAGCTTCTCGCAGATTGTGTATGTAAGCCCGTAAGTTCCCGCAGGAGCATTTGGCGCTAGGACAATGCTTCCGTCTGGGCTTACCGTTAAATATCCTTTCGGATCTGCGACAGTCACATTCATATTCACATCTGACGCCACCAATGGATTTCCGTTTTTAGTATCATTTGTAAAAATGTTTCCTAAAGTCTGAGACGCATTTGAAGCTGATGCTGATGGAATCTCATCTTCGTTTGCAACAAGATTTCCTGCCGTAACCGTTATCACTGAAATCACTGAATCGCAGTTTGTCGGATTCGTGTTTTCGCAGATTTTATATTCCACATTATAATCTCCTTTTGGGGTGTTTGGCGCAACGCTAATGCTATAATCTGAATTTAATGTCAATCCTGAAGGAAGTGTTCCGATAATCGTGAACGAAGCCTCGCCCGCGTTATTTCCGA
>NZ_QJRJ01000021.1 GCF_003254625.1 Flavobacterium ginsenosidimutans | reverse complement strand
AAAAGGATTTCCGCTCCTATCGGGGCTAGGGCACCGGTTTCCAGAAAGAAAGAAAAGGCTAAACTTTGCGACTTGGCGTCTTTCCGGGATTAAAAAGAGCAGAAAAGAAGGCTTTGCGCCTTAGTGCCTTCGCGGCAAAACAGCAAAAACAATAGCCAAACGCAGAAAAACCCCACAAGAGGATAAAAAACTTTGCGCTGTAAAGAATCCGCTATCAGCGAGTTAGGAAAAAGTTTGGGAAAAGATCAAAAAAAGGCGGACAAAAAGCTTGCGCAAGCGGAAAAAGGTTCTACTTTTGCACCCGCAACAGCGAAAGGCGCTCATCGAAA
>NZ_QJRJ01000009.1 GCF_003254625.1 Flavobacterium ginsenosidimutans | reverse complement strand
AACACTTCGGACACTTTCACTCAGGTGATCACTATTCAGGATACTGCTGCGCCTTCTTGGACAACTGCCGCTGGTTCTCTAAACGTGACTTTAGAATGCAGCGATGCTTCAGGACTTGCAAATGCTCAGGCTTTATTCCCTTCAGCTTCTGACTTGTGTGATGCTGATGTTTCAAATATCGTAAAAGTAAGCGGACAGTTCACGGCTTCTGAAGGATGCGCAAATGCTGGAAC
>NZ_QJRJ01000037.1 GCF_003254625.1 Flavobacterium ginsenosidimutans | reverse complement strand
GGCGCAGCAGTATCCTGAATAGTGATCACCTGAGTGAAAGTGTCCGAAGTGTTTCCGCAGTCGTCTTTCACTGTCCAAGTGTTGGTGTAGGTTCCAGCATTTGCGCATTCTTCAGAAGCGGTAAACTGTCCGCTTACTTTTATAATATTTGAAACATCAGCATCGCATAAATCTGAAGCAGAAGGGAACATTGCCTGAGCATTTGCAAGCCCTGAAGCATCGCTGCATTCTAAAGTAGCATTCAATGAACCCGCAGCAGTTGTCCAAGAAGGCGCTGCAGTATCCTGAATAGTGATCACCTGAGTGAAAGTGTCTGAAGTGTTTCCGCAGTCGTCTTTTACTGTCCAAGTGTTGGTGTAGGTTCCAGAATTACCGCAACCTTCAGAAGCCGTAAACTGTCCGCTTACTTTTACGATATTTGAAACATCGGCATCGCATAAATCTGAAGCAGAAGGGGACATTGCCTGAGCATTTGCAAGTCCGGCTGCATCGCTGCATTCCAAAGTTACGTTTAGAGAACCCGCAGCAGTTGTCCAAGAAGGCGCAGCATTATCCTGAATAGTGATCACCTGGGTGAAAGTGTCAGAAGTGTTTCCGCAGTCGTCTTTCACAGTCCATGTGTTGGTGTAGGTTCCAGCATTTGAGCATCCTTCAGAAGCCGTAAACTGTCCGCTTACTTTTACGATATT
>NZ_QJRJ01000062.1 GCF_003254625.1 Flavobacterium ginsenosidimutans | reverse complement strand
TATCTCGACGAAATCTATCGGTTCTTTTCGAATCTTGCGATTCTACTGCTCTTATTCTTTTTGTTTTAGCATCTCTGCTAAAACGGCTGTCAATTCAATATGTCTACGAACGTGTCTTTCTTTTTGTCTTCGCCTATGTTTCAAAGCGGGTGCAAAACTAAAAATTCTTTTTGTTTCTCGCAAGAAAAATTTAAAAAAAATTTGAAACTTTTTTTCGTTTCTTTTTTCTCAATTTTCCTTCCAGTCTCTCAATGAACTTCCGTGTTTTGCGGGGTGCAAATGTAAAAGCTTTTTTCAAATCCCGCAAGCTTTTCCGAATCTTTTTTCAGAAAATTTCTTTTCCTCCGATTCTTCTTTCCTGCCAGTATTTCGATGAGCGCCTTTCGCTGTTGCGGGTGCAAAAGTAGAACCTTTTTCCGCTTGCGCAAGCTTTTTATCCGCCTTTTTTTGATCTTTTTTAAAACTTTTTCCTAACTCGCTGATAACGGATTCTTTACAGAGCAAAGTTTTTTATCCTCTTGTGGGGTTTTTCTGCATTTGGCTATTGCTTTTGCTGTTTTGCCGCGAAGGCACTAAGGCGCAAAGCCTTCTTTTCTTCTCTTTTTAATCCCGCAAAGGCGCCAAGATGCCAAGTTTAGCCTTTTATTTCTTCTGGAAACCGATGCCCTAGCCCCGATAGAAGCGGAAATCCTTTTGCTTTTTTCTTTAAAAAGCAAAAGATTGGAGCGGATAGCGGGAAATGGCTCCTGAAAAATCATAATATTCAAATCATACCTTATATATATGTACAAAAAAAGAAACCCGACAGGTTTTTAAAACCTGTCGGGTTGTGAGAAGGAAATCTACTCTTAATATTATATAGTATAATTATATATGTATACTTTCATTTAGGCTGTCGATTGCTTCTTTGGTGATTTGAATGCTTTTTAGTTTTGCCTGATGATCGAAGATTGGACTGGTTACCATTAGTTCGTCGATTCTTGCGTAGTCAATGAACTTTTTCAAATCGATTATTAATTGTTCTTTGTTTCCTGTGAAAGTTCCGGCTGTCATTTGATTGACATGGAAACGTTCTTGTTCGTTCATGATATCATCTAGTGACGGAACTGGCGGCTGTAAACCTTTGCGATCGTTTCTAATTAGGTTTAGAAACATTTGATACAAACTTGTAGACAATAGTTCTGCTTCTTCATTGGTATCTGCAGCTATTATATTCAGACAAGCCATTGTTTTCGGTTTATCTAAATATTCTGAAGGCTGGAAATTTTCTCTATAAAATTCAAATGCCTGAATCATCAGTTTTGGCGCAAAGTGTCCGGCAAAAGCATAAGGCAATCCGTAAGCTGCTGCCAAAGCAGCGCTATCCATACTTGAACCTAGAATCCAGATAGGAACTTTTAGTCCTTCAGCTGGGAATGCGCGTACTTTTCCTGTTTCATTTTCGCTTGAAAAATACTCTTGAAGTTTGCTTACGTTTTGCGGAAAACGCTGTGCCTGCTCGAAAAAGTCTTTTCTAATTGCTTCGGCAGTTGGCTGATCTGTTCCCGGCGCTCTTCCTAAACCTAAATCGATTCGGTTTGGATAAAGTGTTTCCAGGGTCCCAAATTGCTCAGCAACTACTAAAGGAGAATGATTCGGAAGCATAATTCCGCCAGAACCTACACGGATATTTTTGGTCTGACTTGCTACATAACCAATTAAAACAACCGTTGCTGTACTTGCAACGTGTGCCATATTGTGGTGTTCTGCAAGCCAAAATCGCTTGTATCCTAAAGTATCTGCTAATTGCGCTATGTCTTTTGTTTTTTGAAATGTTTCTGTGGCATTGCTATTCTGAGTGATGATAGCGAGGTCTAATAATGAGACTGAAATTGGGTTTTTCATATAAAAAAATGCTAGTCTACAAAATTAACTCATTTATACGGATGCCTTTTGTTTTCTAATGTTAATAGATTTATAATATTTCTGAAACGCTTCAAGAATATAATTTTTAACAATTAATTATTGTTTTACGATAATTAATTATACATTTGCAATATCAATCTAACTTTTCTATATATGAAGACAACTCATATTGTATCCAAAATATTATTTTACTTTACCCGATTTTTGTCTGTGATTTATTTCTTTTTGGCCGGATATTCTGTTTTTACATTAATTACAGGATTGTTTCTGACATTTAAAGACAACGGAAAGTATTTTCAGGTTTGTTATCCTTTTACTTCGCATCCTTTAATGCTTGGCGATTACAACCTGCCTTATATTCTTTTTGATTTTTTGGCGCCGTTGAGTTTGTACGGACTTTTCTTTTTATTGAGTAGTAATGTTTTTAAGGTATTTTTTCAGCCTAAATTATTTACTGTAAATGGAATTTCTCATTTAAGGCGTTTCTATTTATCCAATTTATTAATTCCGGGTATTGTAATATTTGTGGCTTTCTTTTTTGTTCCGCTGGATAATGAAGTTTCGATTTTTATTCTATTGCACGGAATGCTTGGCGTTTTCGCTTACTTTTTAGCAGCCATTTTTAAACAAGGTTTAAACCTTCAGAACGAACAAGACTTATTTATATAACTATGCCAATAATTGTAAATGTTGATGTAATGCTTGCCAAACGCAAGATGCAGAGTAAAGAGTTGGCAGAAAAACTAGATATTACACCTGCTAATTTATCGATTCTAAAAACTGGAAAAGCAAAAGGAATTCGGTTTGATACTCTCGAAGCTATTTGTAAAATATTGGATTGTCAGCCTGGCGATATTTTAGAATACGTGGCAGAATAGCTTTCTTTTAAATCTTATTTCACTCTTAATAAATCGGTTTTTGAAGCCGACAGGTATTCTATTGCCTAATTTTTTCAAATCATAGTTTAATTCAATCATCAAAATCAATCAAAAAATGAACAGTTTATCAATCCAAAATCTCAGCAAAACGTATGAGAACGGCACAAAAGCGATTGACAATTTATCGCTTGAAATTACAAACGGAATGTTTGGTTTATTAGGACCAAACGGCGCCGGAAAATCGACTTTAATGCGAACTATTGCCGCTTTGCAGGAACCTACTTCGGGAAGTATTGAATTTAACGGAATTAATATTCTGGAAAATCCAATGTTCATCAGGCAAAATCTGGGTTATCTGCCACAGGAATTTGGCGTTTATCCTAAAATTTCTGCTTATCGTCTGCTCGATCATCTGGCAGTTTTAAAAGGAATTGTTGATAAAAAGGAACGACACGATCAAATCTTGTATTTGTTGCAGCAGACTAATTTATTACAGCATAAAGACAAAGCGGTTCATTCTTTTTCGGGAGGCATGCGTCAAAGGTTTGGAATTGCTCAGGCTTTACTGGGAAATCCGAAGATTATTATTGTAGATGAACCTACTGCGGGACTTGATCCGGAGGAAAGAAACCGATTTAATAATTTGCTAAGCGAAATTGGCGAAAGCATTATCGTAGTTCTATCGACTCATATTGTAGAAGACGTTCGTGATTTATGTCCTAAGATGGCGATTATCTCTAACGGAAAATTGATTTTGGAAGGAAAACCAAACGAAGCTATCGATTCTTTGAAAGATAAAATCTGGATGAAGGCGATTCAAAAAACAGAACTGAAGGATCATCAATCAAACTTTAATATCATTTCGTCCAACTTAAATTCAGGGAAAATCAATATTCATGTTTTCTCTGATCAACGTCCAGATTCTGGTTTCGAATTGATATCGCCAGATTTAAGCGATGTTTATTTTAGTGTTTTAGCTCAAAATCAACTTAAAAATTAGTGTTATGCTTTCTAAATTAATTCAATTTGAATGGCATAACAATACAAGAAGCTGGACTTTTTATGCCACATTTATCATTTATTTGGTTTTAGGATTTTTTGTGAGTGCTTTTGCGAATTTTTCTTTTTCGGGAGCTTACAAAAATAGTCCGTATGTGCTTACGTATGCGATTGGCCTAATTTCGCTGATGACGATATTTTCGATTACGCTTCAGGTTGCACAAAGTTTTTTAAAGGAATATGAAACGAAATTCGATTCGATTATTTTCTCCTCTCCTATTTCTAAGTTTCATTATTTGGCACCTAAATTTATTACTGCGTTTGCAATCGCCGTAGTTTCTTTTGGAATGTTCATTACAGGAATGATCGTTGGACACCAAATGTCATGGCTTTCTAAAAGCGAAATTGGCCCTTTTGAAATTATAAATTATCTCTGGCCGTATTTTGTAATTGTGATTCCGAATATTTTTCTTTGTCTTTCTATATTGACGGCTTTGGCTTGGCTTACGCGAAGTAAACTTTTTATTTATGTTGGCGGTTTATTAATTTACATTTTATATATCGCAGGTTCCATTTTTTCTAATTCGCCCATCTTTGCAAATGCTTCTCCGTCTTCGGCGAAAGCAATGTCTTTGGCCGCAAAAATAGATCCGTTTGGTTTGGCAGCGTTTTTAGAACAAACAAGATATTGGACTTCGATTGAAAAAAATACGGAACTGGTTTCGCTTTCGGGAAACTTTTTATTTAACCGACTGTTGTGGATTTTGGTTTCACTGTTTTTGCTTATTGTTTCTTATCGCTTGTTTTCTTTCCGAAAAACAAAAAACAAAAAGACAAAAACGCCTAAAACTATTTCAAAAGAAGCAAAAGTCTTTTCTTCGGAAATTCCAAAAAACATCGAGTTCAAAACGTTCAGGCATAATTTTGCTGTTTTTAAAAGCAATATCAAGCTGGATATTTTTTTAGTTCTAAAAGGAATTCCGTTTTTAGTGATTGTTCTTTTATTTTCGGGATTATTGGCAATCGAAATTTCGGATGAAATTGACGGCGGAATCCGATTAGCCGAAAAAATTACGGATACGGCTTTAATGATTTCCACCATAATGGATCGTTTGCCGTTTATTCTAATTTTAATTCTTCTCTTTTACAGCAATGAATTATTAAACCGAAGCGAAAATTCGACATTTGAAATGCTCGAAAATACTGCGCCCTATTCTCAATTTGTAGTTTTACTATCCAAATTGAAAGCGCTTTTTATCATTCCGTTAATCATAATCAGCATTAGTATTTTAATTGGATGCGCATTTCAGATTGTGAATCCCAATGCTCCAATCGAAACTGGTCTTTATCTTTCTTTGTTTTATTATCTCGGATTTCCGTTGTTGTTGATTTCGATTTTAGTAATTGCGATTCAAACTTTTATTAAAAATAAATACATCGGACTTTCGGTTGCTGCTTTTGTCTGCATTTTGTTTTGTACGGGAATTGGAGAACAATTGGGAATTTCGCATCCTTTACTACGATTTGGAAATGCTTTTAAAAGAGAATATTTTGATATGAATGGTTTCGGAAAATATACTTTTCCGTTTCATATTTCGGTGTTATACAATTTCGGATTGGCTTTACTGCTTCTTACTTTGACTGGAATGTTGTGGAAAAGAAATGCCTCAATCGTAAAAACCTTTCGAAGAAATTTATTGAATGGTATTCAAAAGACAACTTTTGCTTTCGGAGTTATTCTTTTTATTGGTTTTGGAAGTTATCTTTTTTATAAAACGAATATCGAATATCCGTATTTAACCGAAGAAGATCAGAATAATTGGAGCGAGCAATATGAAAAGCAATTCAAAAAATATACCAATCTTGCGCAGCCCACAATTGTTTCTGTAGAAAGTAAAGTTGATTTATTTCCTGATGAAAATCGTTATAAAGTAAAAGGCATTTATGAATTGATCAATAATTCTGAAAAATCAATTGATAGTTTACTCCTATATATAGATCGAAATTCGAAACTGACTTCTGTTGAAATTCCGAATTCTAAAAATCTCGATGATGTTTCGGCATTTCATCATTATTGGTATCGATTGGAAAAACCTTTGTTACCTCAACAGAAAATGAAAATGAGTTTTTCTTTTGAGTCGTCGTGGTCACCATTTAAAGGACATACTGCCTTTAATTCTATAATCGAAAATGGTTCGTTTATGCGAATAAGCCGTTACTTTCCGCTTTTTGGTTATCAGGAATCAAATGAAATCAGCAGTAAAAAAGAGCGAACAAAAAGGCATTTGAAACCGCAGACGCCTCTTAAAAAACTGGAAGACAAATCGGAAATTAAATATGATTTTATTGATTATGATGCTGTGGTTTCGACTTCTGAAAATCAAACGGCGATTGGTGTTGGAGATTTAATTGGGAATTGGAAAAAAGACAACCGTAATTATTTTCATTATAAATCTAACGGTAAGATTCCGTTTCGATTTGCTTTTTCTTCTGCCGAATATGAAATCCAAAAAACGAATTATAAAACTATTTCGATTGAAGTTTTTTATGATAAAAGACATTCGAGAAACATTAAAAAACTAATTCAGGATGTAAAAAATACTTTAGATTACTGCCAAAATAACTTTGGAAAATATCCATACAAAACAATTCGTTATGCCGAAGTTTCTGCTTTCGCCGATGGATTTGCCGCGACTTCTTATCCGTCGACGGTTTTTATGAAAGAGAATTTCGGATTTTACAGCAACCTCAACAATAAGGATAAGGAAGATGTAATTAATCAATTAACGGCTCATGAATTGTCGCATGAATGGTGGGGAAATTCACAAATAAGTCCGGAACAAAAAGAAGGAAGCTGGATTTTGACCGAAACTCTGGCGCAATACACTGAGCTGATGCTTTATGAAAAAGAGCATGGTTTGGAAAAAGCACTAGAAACTTTAAAAATTCATCTGGATTTATATCTAAGCAGCCGAAGTTATGATCCTGAAACGCCTTTGTATAAAACAAATTACGATACGCCGCATTTGCCTTATGATAAAGGTATGCTGGTAATGCATCAGCTTCGGGTTTTAATTGGTGAAGAAAAAGTAAATCTGGCTTTGAAAAATTTTCTGAATCATTATAAATATCCAAATCCGTTTCCTGATTCTGAAGATTTATTAAAAGAGATTTATGCTGTAACAGATCAAAAACTATATTCTAAATTAGATGAAATGTTTAAGCAGATTATCACATATTCTTCCAAAATAGAATCAGTCACCAATATTAAAAAGAATGGTTTTTATGAAGTTTCTTTTATAGCTAATTCCAAAAAGTACAAGGAAAATGCCACCGGAGAACGAAAATTAATTGCAAACGACGCCACAATAGATATTGGAATTTATGATGAAAACGGGAAATTATTTCGTTATCCTTTTGCAATCAAAAACAATAAAGTTGAAGGTAAAGTTAAACTGAAAACAAAACCTCAACGCATTGTTATTGATCCGTATTTAATGAATATTGATACTTTTATAAAGGACAACGAAAAGGAAATTGACTAGAAGTTTTTCGGTGAGAATAATTTTTAAACACATAGAAGCATAGTTTTTTTCTTTTACTCATAAAGAAAATCGAAAGAAACTAGTTTCTAACACATAGCTAGCGATGTGAATTTATGCAAGTGAAACGCCTTTTCTACATTCCAAAAAACTATGTTTCTATGTGTTTAAATTTTTATGAAACATTTTTATTTCAATTGAATGAAAATCTGTTTGTGAGTTGATTTTCCGTCGTCTTTAATTTTTAAATCTTTGTTGGATTCGATTTGAAATTTTGAAGAAGTATCAATTGCTAAAGAAATATCTTGATGTCTAAAAGTTTCTGGAATTTCCGGAAGTTTAATTGTAACTATTACTTCTTTATTTTTTTGCTGAAAATCGACTTTAATTCTGTCTCTTAACCAAATGTATTCGTAAACTTCCTGCCAAGGTGCCATCCAGATAGAATCGTTCCCTTTTGCTCCGTATTTATTGGCAAGCGTTGTCATATAGTATTTAAAATCAGGGAAACGCATGCTTAAATTCCACAGATTTGTGTTTCCTGTTCCGTGTGTAAATTCGTTAAACCAAATTGCATTGGGTTGTTTTACAATTGAATCTAAAGTTTTTAAATAGCGATCCATTGTTTTGAAACTGGTTGTATCTTTTGAACTCTGCACAAAAGTTCTGGCCGTAATCATTTTATCTAGATTTACTTTTGAATCGGCATTAAAAACTGGTCCAACACCATAATAAGACGCTACCGAAAAATGTCCGTTATTAAGTGCTTCTTTTTCATATTCCAAATAATATTTATCATCCCCTTCTCCGCCAGGAACTACAAAATGCGACATGGTAAAATCTATATTTTGTTTTATTGAAGTAGTATTTTCGGTTACTTCTGTCAAGTACTTAGTTCCATGTTTTGTTGCATGATGAAAACTGTGATTTAAAATATCCCAACCAGCATTGTACATTTCTTTAATTTCAGGCCACGAAAGATGTCCGCGATTTTCTGGCAAATCTCGAATTGAACCTCCGTTAACCGCCAAAGCCAATTTAAAAGGAATTTTATTTCCGAATCCGTCCGAATAGAAAAGTCCTTCCGAAGTTGTTCCGTCACCTCCTTGATCGATTTTCCATTCGTTAATTGATGAATTACTGATTTTTCCTCCATTCAATAATGGAAAAGCATTTAAATAAGCCGATCTGTAACCATCGTCAAGTGTAAAACTGTAAGCGAAATGTTTGTTGTATTTTAATTGCGAAACAGCAATTTTAATTTTATCTGCCGATTTTAGTTTTATTTTGAATGAAATGGTCTTTGGTTTTGAAGAATCTTTTTCGATAATTCCATTTGAAAAACTAGTAAAGCTTCCTAAGATTAAGAAAGCTATTATAAGGAGAATTCGTTTTGACATAAATTTTAGTGGTTCATTTTCGACTTAAAAGTACATTTCTTTTTCACAAAAATATTTTAAAACTGATTCTACTGCTTAAAATAATTTCTATCGATTCAAAAAAGTGAACAGATTTTAAACCTAACTTTGTACATCAAATACCAAAATTTGATTTAGCATCTCTGTAAATGACACACAAAATTTTAATTATAGACGACGAAGAAAAACTGAGAAGTCTGCTGGTTCGTATTATAAAATCGGAAGGATTTGAAGTTTTTGAAGCCAAAGATTTGAAATCCGGTTTTAAAAAACTGGAACAAACGCATATTGATGTTGTTTTATGTGATGTGAAACTTCCTGACGGAAATGGCGTTGATTTTCTTCAAAACATAAAAGGAAGTTTTCCGCTGACAGAAGTTATTCTGCTGACTGCTTTTGGGAATATTCCAGACGGCGTTCAAGCAATGAAAAATGGCGCTTTCGATTATATTGTAAAAGGCGACGATAATGATAAAATTATTCCGCTTCTTTATAAAGCTGTCGAAAAAGTACATCTACAGAAAAAAGTTCAGCAATTAGAAAAACGTATTAACGATAAATATTCTTTTAATACCATTATTGGAAAATCAAAAGGAATTGAACAAGTTATTGATCTCGCACAAAAAGTAGCCAAAACAGATTCGACTGTTTTACTTACTGGCGAAACCGGAACTGGAAAAGAAGTTTTTGCACAGGCCATTCATGAAAATAGTAATCGTGTTGGGAAATCTTTTGTGGCATTAAACTGCAGTACTTTTACAAAAGAAATTTTAGAAAGCGAACTTTTCGGTCACAAACAAGGCGCTTTTACGGGAGCAGTAAAAGATAAAAAGGGTTTTATTGAAGAAGCAAACGGCGGAACTTTATTTCTTGATGAAATTGGTGAAATGCCAATTGATCTTCAAGCCAAATTATTGCGTGTTTTAGAAACCAGCGAATATATTCCGGTTGGTGACACGACTCCTAAAAAATCAAATTTCAGATTAATTGCCGCTACAAATAGAGATTTAAAAACAGAAAGTGATGAACATCGATTCCGTTCTGATTTATATTTCCGTTTGAATATCTTCGAAATTAAATTGCCTTCTTTAAGAGAAAGAATTAAAGATATTGCCGTTTTGACAAATCATTTCGTGAAACAGTTTTCCGAAAAAACGAATAAAAAAACATTACAAATCTCTGATGATTTTCTGCAGAAATTAGAAAATTATTCCTGGCCGGGAAATATCCGTGAACTTAAAAATATAATCGAAAGATCGGTTATCTTAAGTAATGGCGATACCTTAACTTCGGATGTTCTGCCATACGAAATGCAACAACATCAAACTGAAAATAATTCAAAACCTATGTCGGCTTTCTCGATGCAGAGTGTTGAAAAACTGCATATACAAAAGGTTTTAAATTATACTAAAGGGAATAAAGCAGAAACGGCTCGATTATTAGAAATTGGAATTGCGACTTTGTATAGAAAGCTGGAAGAGTATCAAATTCAATAACAATTGCAAAATTCAATTTCAATATCAATTACAATTCTCAAAGCTTCGGAGAAGCATCATATTTATAGATTATTTTATTGCCAATAATAAAAAGCTCCAGAGGAGCGACACCTACGCAATCTGAAAAAATATGTCACCCCGCTGGGGCTTTGATAAATGTGGATTCATCATTTCTATAAATATTTCGCTCCTCTGGAGCTTGACAATAACATATCAAAACGAGAAAAGCTTATCAAAATGATAGGCTTTTTTTATGCCTGATTTTTGGCATAAAACTACATTCCTTTTATTTACAACACTTTAGCTATAAATCAACTTTTTCGGAACATATTTTGGCATAAGGAGGGAGAACATTAAAAATTCATTCCAAATGAAAAATCAAGTAACCTCAATCTACAAACAAGCCGAACGGTTTGCTGAGATAACCAAAAAATCTATTATTTCTGGAAATATAGTAAGAGCTAAGAAATGTCTGGCTCTTGCCGAACGTTTATTCATAACCGGAAGCATCGAAACTAAAAATGCCATTTCTAATGTGTATGTTTTTTCGGTTTCTTCTTTTATGGAAGTGCGTCACTGCAATATTTCTCATCTATTTCCGCAAACACTTAAAGCGGAATATATCAAGCAGGTTAATGCATCAGGAGTGTAAAAAGTTTAATCGGTTAACTGTTTAATTGTTTAACCGATCAAACACAATCTAAAATCTGAACACTAAAATCTAAAATAAATCCTATGATCACATTTCTTTTACTCGCATTGGCCGTGGTGCTATTTGCAATTTGTTTTATGTCAGTCGAATTTTTTGAAAAAATCTAAATCATGACCGCACTATTTATTATTTCAATCGCCGTTTTCGTGTATTTGGTTTATGTATTAATCAAACCTGAAAAATTTTAATAATGTAAAAAGTTATAAGTGAGATGTTAGATGTTATGCGTCCGTCTCATTTTTACAAATTACATCTTACATTTTACAAAAACTCACATATTATGAACACAGAATTATTAGGCGTCATTGGTATTTTTCTCCTCACCATTGTTTTAGCTATTCCTTTAGGAAAATATATTGCTAAAGTTTATTTAGGAGATAAAACACTTCTTGATCCGATTTTCAATCCAATTGAAAAATTTATTTTTAAAATCAGCGGTATTAATTCGGCTGAAGAAATGAACTGGAAACAACACTTAAAAGCACTTTTAAGTATCAATATGGTTTGGTTCTTTCTTTGCTTTTTTGTCTTATTATTTCAGGGATCTTTACCTCTTAATCCAGATAATAATCCCTCAATGTCACCAGATTTGGCATTTAATACTGCTATTTCATTTTTAGTTAATTGCAACTTACAGCATTACTCAGGCGAAAGCGGGGTTTCTTACCTTTCACAAATCGTCTTGATGTTCCTTCAATTTGTTTCTGCCGGTATCGGAATGGCTGCTGCCGCAATGATTTTTACAGCAATGAAAGAAAGAACTACAGAAAAACTGGGTAATTTTTATAATTATTTCATCAAAAGCTGTACTCGTATTTTATTACCACTTTCAGCAATTGTAGCTGTAGCACTAGTATTCAGCGGTACTCCTATGACATTTGAAGGTAAAGATGCTATTACAACGCTTCAGGGTGATCATGTAGAAGTTTCTCGCGGACCCGCTGCTGCCTTTATTGCTATTAAACATATTGGTACAAATGGTGGTGGATTTTTTGGAGCCAACTCAGCGCATCCATTAGAAAATCCAACTTATTTTACGAATGGAGTTGAGCTTTGGGCGCAAATGATTATTCCGTTTGCGATGATTTTTGCACTTGGATTTTATCTCAACAAAAGAAAATTAGCGAATATTATTTTGGGTGTTATGACGGTTGGTTTCTTACTCTTGGTTGTTCCAACAGTTATGAGTGAAATCAACGGAAATCCTGCTATCGAAAAAATGGGTATTGCACAAGCAACCGGAGCAATGGAAGGAAAAGAAGTTCGGTTTGGACCCGCAATATCAGGTTTCTGGAGTATTGCTACAACAGTAATTTCTACAGGTTCTGTAAACAGTATGCACGATAGTTCAATGCCTATGTCTGGTACTATGCAGTTATTATCGATGATGGTGAATGCTTTTTACGGCGGATGTGGTGTTGGTATTTTGAACTACTATATTTTCATTATTCTGGCTGTATTTATCTCCGGATTAATGGTTGGTCGAACTCCTGAATTTTTAGGGAAGAAAATCGAAGCTCGGGAAGTTAAAATTGCTGCTTTTATCGCCATCCTTCACCCATTATTAATATTAGCAGGAACTGCTTTAGCATCTTATTTTGCTGCACACGATACTGCAATGGGTTATTGGTTTAACGGAAACGCAACAGGCTGGTTAAACAATCCAGGCAATCACGGATTCTCAGAAATGTTATATGAATATACTTCAAGTGCTGCTAACAACGGTTCTGGTTTTGAAGGTTTGGGAGATAATAATCCGTTCTGGAATATCACTACAGGAATTGTATTACTGTTAAGCCGTTTTATTCCAATCATTGGGCCATTAGCAATTGCAGGTTTATTGGCAGGAAAAAAATACATTCCGGAAAGTGCAGGAACTTTAAAAACTGATACCTCAATTTTCGGAATCATGACTTTTGCTGTAATCGCAATTATTGCAGCTTTATCGTTCTTTCCAGCGTTGGCACTTGGACCTTTGGCGGAATTCTTTACACTAAAATAAAAATGCTGGATATTTTTAAACACATAAAAATAAACGCAAAATATTTCAAACATAGCCCGTGGTTTCAACCACGGGAAACGAATTGCGGGGGCAAAGATTGTGATATACGTTACGTCCCAGCGGTTAAAACCGCTGGCTATGTTCTATAATCTATGTGTTTTTAGCGCATAACATTTAACAAATAACATTTAACTTTTTACAAGAAAATGACAACTAATAAATCCACATCATTGTTTGAAAGCAAACAGGTAAAAGAAGCCTTAGCGCAGTCTTTTGTGAAGCTTAATCCAAAGTTGATGATCAAAAATCCGGTAATGTTTACCGTAGAAATTGGAACAGCCATTATGTTTGCTGTCTGCGTTTCGATCTTAATGGGCGCAAATGACCAAGGAAGTTTTACTTATAACTTAATTGTATTTTTAATTTTACTGGCAACGCTTTTATTTGCCAATTTCGCCGAAGCAATTGCTGAAGCAAGAGGAAAAGCACAAGCCGACAGTTTACGAAAAACACGTGAAGAAACTCCGGCTAAACAAATTATGCTAAACGGAGAAATTAAAAACATTAGTTCTTCTGCATTAAAAAAAGACGATATTTTCGTTTGTGAAGCAGGCGATTTAATTGCTGCCGATGGTGAAATTATCGAAGGTCTGGCTACAATCGACGAAAGTGCCATTACCGGAGAAAGTGCTCCTGTAATTCGGGAAGCTGGCGGAGATAAATCTTCGGTTACTGGAGGGACAAAAGTATTATCTGATAAAATTAAAGTAAAAGTAACTTCTGAACCAGGCGAAAGCTTTTTAGATAAAATGATTGCTTTGGTTGAAGGTGCGAGCCGTCAGAAAACACCAAACGAAATTGCCTTAACCATTTTATTAGCCGCATTTACTTTAATCTTCGTGATTGTGTGCGTTACGCTAAAACCGTTTGCCGACTATGCCAACGCACCCATCACGATTGCGGCTTTCATTGCTTTGTTTGTTTGTTTAATTCCAACTACAATTGGAGGTTTACTTTCTGCGATTGGTATTGCGGGAATGGACAGAGCGTTGCGTGCTAACGTAATTACAAAATCTGGTAAAGCGGTTGAAACTGCTGGAGATATTGATGTACTGCTTTTGGATAAAACCGGAACCATTACCATTGGAAACAGAAAAGCAACCAATTTTTATCCAACAAAAGGAATCTCTTTTGATGATTTTGTGAAATCGGCTGTTTTAAGTTCGCTTGCAGATGATACTCCAGAAGGAAAAAGTATTATTGAATTGAGCAAAACGATCAATTTAAACGGTAAAATGCAGGAAGACATTTCACATTTTACAGATAACATTTCGCACACTATAAAATTTACTGCCGAAACCAGAACTTCTGGGGTAGTATTAAAAGATGGAACTAATATTAGAAAAGGTGCTCAGGATGCTGCAAAAAATATTGCACAGCAAGCCGGAAATTCTTTTCCTGAAGATACTGCTCAACAAGTTATCACGATTTCGTCTAACGGAGGAACGCCGCTGGTTGTTATTAAAGACAATGTAGTTCAAGGTGTTATCGAACTTCAGGATATTATAAAAACCGGAATGAAAGAACGTTTTGAACGCTTGCGCAGAATGGGTATCAAAACGGTTATGGTTACGGGTGATAATCCGCTTACGGCCAAATTTATTGCCGAAGCTGCTGGTGTTGATGATTTTATCGCCGAGGCTAAGCCTGAGGATAAAATGAATTACATTAGAAAAGAACAAGCCGAAGGACGACTAGTAGCCATGATGGGTGACGGAACAAATGATGCTCCTGCCCTTGCTCAGGCGAATGTGGGTGTTGCCATGAACAGCGGAACTCAAGCTGCAAAAGAAGCAGGAAACATGGTCGATCTTGACAATGACCCAACGAAACTAATTGAAATTGTTGAAATTGGAAAACAGCTTTTAATGACTCGAGGCACTTTAACTACTTTTTCTATTGCAAATGACGTTGCGAAATATTTTGCTATTGTTCCTGCTCTTTTTATTACTGCGATTCCTGCGCTGCAAGGTTTGAATATTATGCATTTGCATAGCCCTGAAAGTGCGATTTTATCAGCCGTAATTTTCAATGCGATTATCATTCCGATATTGATTCCGCTTGCGCTGAAAGGTGTTGACTATCGACCAATTGGAGCAAGTGCCATCTTAAAAAGAAATCTTTTGATTTATGGTCTTGGCGGATTGATTGTCCCTTTTATTGGAATTAAAGTAATTGATTTAGTTGTCGCACTATTTATGTAAAAATCAAACCTGACAGGTTTTAAAAACCTGTCAGGTTCACAAAACTCAATTAAAAACATAGACTTTAAACTATAAGCTTTTAAGAAAAAACTTAGAATCTTAGCATCTTAGAGTCTTAGAATCTCAAAAGAAATGAAAAATCTATTTTCACTATTAAAACTTACCGTATTTACTTTGATTTTGTTTGCGGTTATTTATCCTTTAGCGATTTATGGAATCGCACAATTGGCTCCAAATCAAGGAAAAGGAGAAACGATTTCGGTTAACGGAAAAGTGGTTGGCTATCAAAAAATTGGTCAGAAATTCGATAAATCGAATTATTTCTGGGGAAGACCTTCGGCTGTTGATTATAATGCTGCAGGAAGTGCAGGAAGTAACAAAGGTCCAAGCAACGCTGACTATTTGGCTTTGGTTCAAAAAAGAATTGATACACTTTTATTGGTTCATCCGTACTTGAAAAAATCTGATATTCCATCAGATATGGTTACGGCTTCAGGAAGTGGTTTAGATCCGAATATTTCTCCACAAGGCGCTTTGATTCAGGTAAAACGAATTGCTAAAGAAAGAAAACTGGACGAAACTAAAGTAAAAGCTTTGGTTGAATCTAAAATTAATACAGCCGTTGTTGGTCCTGAAACAGTGAATGTTTTGGAATTGAATGCGGCTTTGGATCAGCTTCGCTAAGATGCTAAGGTTCTAAGATACTGAGCTACTAAGTTTTTCTCCTGCAAGGTTTTCAAAACCTTGTAGGTATGAAAATCGACATCAACTATAATCATACGGTAACCGAAAAGCTTGTCATCCTGAGGAACGAAGGATCACACGAGAAACTCCGTCTGCATGATCGCCAATCTTTGTCGAGCTATTAGTGTGATCCTTCGTTCCTCAGGATAACAAACAGAACTTAAACTGAAACTTATAATTAATACCTACAAGGTTTTGTCCCGAAG
This sequence comes from Flavobacterium ginsenosidimutans, assembly GCF_003254625.1. GTDB lineage: Bacteria > Bacteroidota > Bacteroidia > Flavobacteriales > Flavobacteriaceae > Flavobacterium > Flavobacterium ginsenosidimutans. The sequence goes on along the minus strand of NZ_QJRJ01000062.1, from coordinate 44,986 downwards.
CTTCGGGATTGCAGGAAACAAAAACGCCTTTTTTACCCAAATGCCCTAGCCCCGATAGTAGTAGAAATCCTTTTGTGCCGGGGTTCGGCACAAAAGATTGAAACGGATAGCGGGATTAGCTCCTAAAAAATCTACTAATAAATAATAGAATACCACAAAAATGAAAAAAATAATACTTACTGCTTTAATCGCTTTTGGTTACTGCAATTTACATGCACAAGAAGAATCAAAAAGTCCGTTTACGTTTTCAGGATATGTAGACGCTTATTATAGTTATGATTTTGCAAAACCGGAAGATCATACGCGCCCGGGATTTTTTTACAGTTATAATAAAAGCAACGAGGTAAGCCTGAATTTAGGTATGGCAAAAGTGAATTATTCAAAAGATAATGTCCGAGGAAATTTTGCTTTGATGGCTGGAACTTATGCCGAATATAATATGGCTGCCGAGCAAGGTTTATTAAAAAATGTTTACGAAGCGAATGTTGGTGTGAAGATTTCAAAAAGTCATAATTTATGGATTGATGCGGGAATCATGCCTTCGCATATTGGTTTTGAGAGTGCGATTGGAAAAGATTGCCAGACTTTAACTCGAAGTATTATGGCTGAGAATTCTCCTTATTATGAAACGGGAGTTAAAATTGGTTATACGTCTGAATCTGGAGAATGGTATTTGGCAGGAATGTACTTGAATGGCTGGCAAAGAATTGAGAAAGTTGAAGGAAATCAAACTCCTGCTTTTGGAACACAGCTTACTTACAAACCGTCTGATCGAGTTGTTTTAAACTGGAGTACGTATGTTGGAAATGAACAGCCGGATATTGATAAAAAATGGCGTTATTTCAACAACTTTTACGGACAGTTTAAGGTAACGGAAAAGACAAATATTACTGCTGGTTTTGATATTGGATCTCAGCAATCGGCTAAAAATAGTAACAAATATGATACTTGGTTTTCGCCAGTTTTGATTCTGCAATACAAACCAGTTGACAAAATTCAGCTTGCAGTGAAAGGTGAATATTATAGTGATGAAAAAGGTGTAATTATCGCAACGGAAACGCCAAACGGTTTTAAAACTTACGGATTTTCGGCTAACTTTGATTACTTAGTTACTGATAATGTTATGTTTAGAATTGAAGCCAGAAATCTTTCAAGTAAAGATGAAATCTTCACAAATAAAGACAATCTTCCAACGGACACGAATACGTTTGTAACGACTTCGCTGGCGATTTCATTTTAGCTTTAGGCTATAGGCTTTAAGCAGTAAGCTTTTAAAAGTTATACTGCCTAAAGCCTAAAGCTTATTGCTTAAAGCATATTTTTATGGAACAGAAAAATAATAACGCACAGCACTTTCTCGATTTAATTCAGAAATCACGAAAGGGAAAGTTTAAAATCTACATTGGAATGAGCGCCGGTGTGGGCAAAACTTTTCGTATGCTTCAGGAAGCGCATTCGTTATTGAAAAACGGAATCGATGTAAAAATTGGCTACATCGAAACGCACATGCGAAAGGAAACACATGAATTATTAGCAGGCTTGCCTATAATTCCGAGACGGACTATTTTCTATAAAGGAAAAGAACTCGAAGAATTGAATGTTCAGGCGATAATCAATCTTCGTCCAGAAGTTGTTATTGTTGATGAATTGGCACACACGAACGTTGAAGGAAGCAAAAATGAAAAACGCTGGCAGGATGTTTTAGAAATTTTGGAAGCTGGAATTAATGTCATTTCGGCGGTTAATATTCAGCATATTGAGAGTTTAAATGAAGATGTAAAACGAATTACGAATATTGATGTTCAGGAACGAATTCCTGACAATGTTTTGCGTCTGGCTGATGAGGTTGTAAATATTGATTTGACATCAGAAGATTTGATTGCCCGCTTGAAAGAAGGAAAAATTTATACTGCAGATAAAATTCCGACTGCTTTAACCAATTTTTTTAAATCAGAACAGATTCTACAACTTCGCGAATTGGCTTTGAAAGAAGTGGCAAGTCAGGTAGTTCGAAAAGTTGAAAATGAAGTTCCGAATCTTCATGCTTTACGACATGAAAAATTGCTAGCATGTATTAGCAGTAATGAAAAAACTGCCAAAATTATAATTAGAAAAGCAGCAAGATTAGCCAGCTATTACAACGGATCGTGGTATGTTTTGTATGTAGAAACTCCGCAGGAAAGCAGTAATAGGATTGCACTCGACAAACAAAGGCATTTAATTAATAACTTTAAACTCGCAGTGCAATTAGGTGCGGAAGTAATTAAACTCGAGAATTCAAATATCGCCAATGCAATTTTGACAACCGTAGAAGAAAAACAAATTACAACTGTGTGCATCGGGAAACCACATTTGAATTTATTTAAAGTAATTTTGTCTACAACAATTTTTAGGCGTTTGCTAAACAAACTGTCTTTGTCAAATGTTGATCTTGTGATATTATCGTAAAATGTTTTATGTGAGATGTAAGATGTTATTTTTCATTTCACATTTTACAAATAACATTTCACACAAAAATAATTAATTTAGAGGATGAGATTGCTTCGTTCCTCGCAATGACTTTATGAGAATTAAAACCAAATTGAATCTGGGTGTTGGATTGTTATTTCTAATGATCATCATTCTCTCGTTAGTGAGTGCTTATTCTGTTTTTTTGATTAAGCAGGACACCGAGAATATTCTGAAATCTAATTACAATACGCTGGAATATTCGCGAAATATGATTTTTGCTTTAGACGGAATGAAATCAGATTCGAAAAAAACGATTCAGAATTTTGAAGAAAATCTTGAAAAGCAAACCCGAAATATTACAGAACCAGGCGAAAAACAAGCAACCGAACAACTGAAAGCAAGCTTTATTCTTTTAGCTAAAAATACCGCTGATGAAAGTGTAAAAGTGCAAATTCGTCAAGATATTTTTGCTATCATGAAATTAAATCTTGACGCCATAAAACAGAAAAGCGACATCGCCAAACAATCGGCTGAAACGGCAAATTTATCTATTGCCATTGTGGGGACTTTATGCTTTTTGATTGCTTTTAATTTATTGGTTAATCTGCCCAATAATATTGCGAATCCTATTAGAGAATTAACGCAGAGTATTAAGGAAATTGCGAATAAAAATTATTCAGAACGTGTTCATTTTACAAGTCACAGCGAATTTGGAGATTTAGCCAAATCGTTTAATACAATGGCACAAAAGCTGGAAGAATATCATGATAGCAATGTTTATAAACTTCTTTTTGAGAAAAAACGACTAGAAACTCTTATCAATAATATGAACGATCCAATTATTGGTTTGGATAACGAAGGAATTGTTTTGTTTGTGAATGATGAAGCGCTGAAAATTATTGGTCTAAAATCGGAAGATATTATTGGAAAACCTGCTTCTGAATTAGCGGTTTCTAATGATTTAATTCGTTCTTTAATTCTGAAAGAAAGTGAGACTCCGAAAAAACAGCCACTCAAAATTTTTGCTCACGGAAAAGAAAGTTATTTCGAAAAAGAAATTCACAATATCACGATAACGCCAACAGGCGAAGAAAAAGAGATCAATATTGGCGATGTAATTATTCTTCGAAATATTACGCTTTTTAAAGAATTGGATTTTGCAAAAACGAATTTCATTGCCACCGTTTCGCACGAATTAAAAACACCAATTGCTTCTATAAAATTGAGTCTCCAATTGCTTGAAAATGCTAAAACAGGCGATATGAACGACGATCAGAAACAATTAGTTGAAAGTATAAAAGATGATAGTCAGCGTTTGTTGAAAATTACGGGAGAATTATTGAATTTATCACAATTGGAAACAGGAAATATTCAGCTGAATATTGGAAAAAGCAATCCACATGAAATTGTGAAATATGCCGTAGAAGCTGTAAAAGTTCAAGCCGATCAAAAACAGATTCAGTTAGTTATTGATGCCAATGAAAACCTCAAAAACGTAAAAGCAGATGCTGAAAAAACAGGCTGGGTTTTGATTAATTATTTGTCAAATGCTATCAGATATTCGTCTGAAAAAAGCACGATTCTTATTAAATTAAAAGAAGAAAATAATCATATGGTTTTTCAGGTTATTGATACTGGAAAAGGAATTGAGCCAAGATACAAAGACAAAGTTTTCGATAAATATTTTCAGATTCCAGGAAGTCAGAAATCAGGAACTGGATTAGGCTTGGCGATCAGCAAAGAATTTATTGAAGCCCAAAACGGAAGTGTTGGGGTTGAGAGTAATTTAGGATTGGGAAGTACGTTTTGGTTTACGTTGAAAGTCTAAAAATTTATCAATCCAAATTCAAAAAAAATATTCTGACTGTTAAAAAAATAAAACAATTCTTATAAATTTTAAAAAAATATAATATCTTTATAATTGAATTTTGGTATTAATTAATATTCACTTAAGGTTCGATTAAGCACAAAATACTAGGTTCAAACATTCGTTAATTTTGTAAAATATAACAGCCCGAAAGATGTTCTACAAAACGATTTTCTTCCTATTTTTGTTCGGATTATTTTCTGCGAATGCACAGCAAAATGATTCCATTGCAAAAATTGACAGCACGTCAAATAATTTGAAATTCAATTACAAACAATTAATTGCTCCATCAATTTTGATTGGTTATGGTGTAATTGGTTTGGAAAGTCATCAGCTTCTGAGTTTTAACTCGCAAATCAAAGAAGAAGTTACGGAAGATATTGACGAGAAAATCACAATTGATGACTTCTCTCAATACGCACCTGCAGCATCTGTTTACGCTTTGAATGCCTTTGGTGTAAAAGGAAAAAACAATATGCGTGATCGTTCTGTCATCTTGGTGACTTCCTACGCTATTATGGCGACAACGGTTTTGACTTTAAAATCGGTTTCAAATGTAGAAAGACCAGACGGAAGTTCGAATAATTCCTTCCCTTCTGGACATACTGCAACTGCGTTTATGGGTGCCGAATTTTTATATCAAGAATACAAAGACAAATCGATTTGGTACGGAATTGCAGGTTACGCCGTTGCAACAGGAACTGGCCTTTTCAGAATTTACAATAACCGTCATTGGCTGACAGACGTTGCTGCCGGAGCTGGAATCGGGATTTTGAGTACGAAAATTGCTTATTGGATTAATCCGTATATCACTAAAAAATTGTTCAAATCATCAGCAGAAAATAAATCTACTTCTATGATAATGCCTTTTTATAACGGGCAACAATACGGTTTAGGATTTGCTAAGGTTTTTTAATTTATTAATTTGTTATAAAATGCTATTATTCTTTATTTAATATTTTAAGTTTGTTAGAAAAACAAATCAAAAATTAAATGAGTTATATAGTTGTAGATATCGAATCAGATGGGCCAATTCCGGGAGATTATTCTATGATATCTTTTGGTGCCGTCATTGTAAATGACAAATTAGATAAAACATTTTATGGCAAACTGAAACCTATTTCCGATAAGTTTGATCCGCAAGCTTTAGCAATTTCAGGTTTCGACAGAGAAACAACTTTAGAGTTTGATGATCCTAAAACGGTGATGCTAAATTTTGAAGAATGGATAAAAGAAAATTCAAAAGGAAGACCAATATTTATTAGTGATAATAATGGTTTTGACTGGATGTTTATCTGCTGGTATTTTCATCATTTTTTAAATAGAAATCCTTTTGGATATTCATCAAGAAGAATAGGCGATTTATACTGTGGTTTAGTAAATGATACTTTTGCTCAATGGAAACATCTTCGAAAAACGGAACATACGCATAATCCCGTTGATGATGCCATGGGAAATGCTGAAGCATTATTGCATATGAAAAATGAAATGCAATTGAAAATTGATTTAAAATAAACTCCCGAATTATAGCTTCATTTCCATAATTGGCATGAATCTATTTTTTATGGAAGTTTCAAATTCACCGATTTTTGTAAATCCGATTTTCTGGTAAAATTGTTCGGCATTTGGTTCTGAATCTAAAATGATTTTTTGACATTTTTCATTTCGCATTCTTTCCAAAAAATCATTCATTAAGAAAGAACCAAATCCTTTTCCTATATATTCAGGTAAAATAAATAAGTTGTCTAGTTTTACCTGATTGTTTTCTAATCTTAAATAAGAATAATAGCCAATAATCTGATTTTCATCAATCAAATTAAAAACAGGATTTTCTTCGATATAATCTCTCGTGATTGTTAGATTATTATTCCATTTCTCCATTTGCTCATCCGAATATCCCCAATATGCTTTTGACTTTTTGGTGATTTCCGTTAAACGGATATGATCTTCGGTTTTGGCGTTTTGGATGTTCATTAAAATATTGGTTTAAAGTAATTTTCTATTTTCGACAATTGCTTTTTCATATTCGGTTGAATCCATTTTCTGTAAATTATCAATCAAATAATCTATTTGTGCTAAACCAATTTCTTTATATCTTTTGACGTGTTCTTCGCTTAATTTAATTTCTCTTTGGACATCTGCTATTCCGCCTAAAAAACACCAAAGAAAATATTCTTTATTAAACACCCGAAATATAAAATTCCAATCTTCAAAATATAAAATCTGTCCTTCTATAGCTGTAAAATCTAAATAATTTTCAGCATATCTAAAACCTTCAAAAGCTTTGTTTGTAATTCTAATACTGACAAAACTCTTTTTACTGATTATTTCATTAATCTCTTCAACAGTTTTGTCATCAACACGATATGAAAATCGCAACTCATCCAGAAATTCTTCATCACTAATAAAACCAATAACTCTTAGAAACTTGTGAAATCGTTTATCCCACTCTGCAAGTGTTAATTCTGTTCTTGTTATAAAACTCACTGTGCCTGTATAAACAATAAATATCATTACTCTTAATTTCTATAGTTAATGAACCTCTAAGCATTCGAAGTATTATTCTTAATCTCTCGAACTTCACGTTTCAATTCTAAAAGCAAATCTTTCATTGCTCCAGTTTCTGTCATTTCTTGTTTTTTATCTGAACGGCCAATATTACATTCGTATTCCCAAATCTCCAAAATATCAGAAGCTTTCACTTCATAATTCGGATAAAAGCTGTTGTCAGATTCTAAAACCAAAGCGTTCTTTTTGTTTTTATTGAGACGCTTATATACCATTCCTTCATTCTTAGTAATAAGAATATAGGTTTTGCCGTCCATCACCTCTCCGAGTTTTTCTACATAACGACCAATAATAATAGAACCATCTTCGTGTGGAGGCATTGAATCGCCTTCAACGGGAAATCCGCGATGTTTTCCAGGTCCTAAAAACGGAAGTGTAATCTGCTGTAAACTTTCAATATATTCTGGATCAGCGTATCCGTTGAGGTAACCTGCTTTTGCTTTTTGAGACACAATTTCGATATAATTTTCTCCAAAACTATCCACTTGAATTGGTAAAATAAGTCGGTTGCCTTCCAGTTTTATCAAATTTTGCACATCAATTTTACGTATATCGACAGATAATATCAAGTCAATACTCATGTGAAAATATAACGCAATCTTCTTTAGAATATCATACGGTGCTTCCGAAGTTCCATCTTCGTATTTCACGTATCTTCCTCTGGTAATACTAAGGTTTTCAGCTAATTTCTCCTGTGATATTTTATGCTTAACCCTTAACGCTCTGATGTTGTCTGAAAATAAGGACATAATAAATTTGTTATAATTTGGAACAGCAAATATACTAAAAATGTTATTATCTGGACTAATTTTGCCTTATACAACGAATTATTTTTTTTGAAGTGATTACGAAATTGAACAATATAAATGCCACAAAATCAATTGAACTATACTCTCCAGATATAAGTTCGGAAGTAAAATTGCCTTTTTTTGACGTTGGTATCAGCGCTGGTTTTCCTTCGCCTGCTGATGATTTTATAGAATTATCCATTGATCTCAACAAAGAATTTATCAAGCATAAATACACCACTTATTTTGCAAGAGTAAAAGGACATTCTATGAAAAATGTGGGCATCCATGATGGTGATTTATTGATTATTGATAAAAGCCTTGAACCACAAAATAATAGAATTGCTATTTGTCAGATCGATGGAGAATTTACAGTAAAACGCATCAGAATGGAAAAAGAGATTATCTGGCTTATTGCTGAAAATGAAGATTATAAGCCTATAAAAGTGACTCCAGAAAATAATTTTGTGATCTGGGGAATTGTAGTTCATTGTATTAAAACTTTTTAAGTTATTGTCAGTCTGAGCGAAGTCGAAGACCTTTTATACGATAAAGCCCTTCGACTTCGCTCAGGGTGACAAAACAGAAATAGAAATAAAAAACAAATTAAAAATGTTTGCTTTAGTCGATTGTAACAATTTTTATGCTTCTTGCCAAAGAGTATTTGAACCGCATTTAAGAGGAAAACCTATCGTTATTCTCTCTAACAATGATGGCTGTGTTATTTCGCGTTCTGATGAAGCAAAGGTTTTGGGAATACCAATGGCAATTCCGGCTTTTAAGTATGAAGCTATTTTTAAAGAAAAAAACATTTTTGTTTATTCTTCTAATTATCCGCTCTATGGAGATATGAGCAATCGGGTCATGAATCTGCTTCAAACTTATACTCCGGAAATCGAAATTTACAGTATTGACGAAGCTTTTCTAAAATTTTCCGGCTATGATTTATTTGATCTGAATACTCTTGGTTTAAAAATGCGTAAAGAAGTCACGCAAGGAACAGGCATTCCCGTAAGCATAGGTTTTGCTCCGACCAAAGCTTTAGCTAAAATGGCGAATAAAATTGCCCGAAAATTTGCTGATCGTACGCAAGGTGTTTATTGTATTGATTCTGAAGAAAAAAGAATTAAAGCATTAAAGTGGACAAAAATTGAAGATGTTTGGGGAATTGGGCGAAAGCTCGCTAAACGACTGAAAGCAAGAAAAATCAATACAGCTTATGAATTTACGCAACTTCCGGATGCTTGGGTAAGAAAAGAAATGTCTGTAGTCGGGCTTCGGTTAAAACATGAATTAGAAGGGAAACCAACTTTGGATTTAGAAGTAGCTACTGATCGAAAAATGATTGCCACTACGAGATCTTTCGAAAAAAGATATACTAATTACGAAGAAATATCAGAACGAATTAGCACATTTACAGCTTCTTGTGCCGAGAAATTAAGAAGACAGAACTGTCATTGCAATATGGTAACTGTTTTTATACAGACTAGTTTCATAAAAAACGAAGAATCTCATTATTCAAGAAGTATTACGATTACAACAGATTTTCCAACCAATTCTACGATAGAACTTAATGCAGCTGCTCAAAAAGGATTTAAAGCTATTTTTAAAAAGGGCTATCGCTATAAAAAAGCAGGCGTAATTGTAATGGGCTTAACACCAAATAGTGAAACACAACTGAATTTATTCAACACTTCAAATCCTAAACATCAACCTTTAATGAAAGTAATTGATGAAATGAATCGGAGTTATGGCAACAATAAAATTAAATTCGGCGTACAATCTTTAGGAAGACAATGGAAAATGAAACAAAATAGATTATCTCCTAAATTTTCTACTCTCCTTAAAGATGTTATTACAGTTAAAGCTTAATTAAACAACAGAAAAAGAACATTTTACGTTATACACAAATGAAGAAGCAAGAATATGCCATAGTCGATATCGAAACCACAGGCGGAAATGCCAGTGGAAGCCGTATTACAGAAATTGCCATTATTATTCATGACGGTACAAATGTGTTGGATCGTTATGAAACACTCGTAAATCCTGAACAGGACATCCCTCCTTCTATTTTTGGATTGACTGGAATTAACAACGAAATGGTAGCCAATGCGCCCATTTTTGATGATATTTCAGAGAAAGTTTTGGAAATGCTCACTGATCGTGTTTTTGTTGCACACAATGTCAACTTCGATTATTCGTTTGTTCATCATCAACTGGAGCAAGCTGGTTTTAAATGGTCGGCAAAAAAGCTTTGTACAGTTCGTGCAGCTCGAAAAATTAAGCCTGGGTTGGGTTCTTATAGTTTAGGAAATCTTTGCAATTCTTTAAATATTTCGTTAGAGAACAGGCACCGCGCTGGCGGAGATGCCGATGCTACTGCTCTTTTATTTTCGCTTTTATTGGAATGGGATGATGCTGGAGAAATCGATAAAATGATCCAGAAAACAGCGCAAGATCAGCGCTTGCCTCCAAATCTTCCAGCAGACGATTTTAATAATTTACCTGACAAACCAGGAGTCTATTATTTTTATAATCAAGCTAAAAAAGTGATTTATGTTGGAAAAGCTATCAATCTAAAAAAACGGGTTACATCGCATTTTACAGGAAATAATATCAATTCGCAAAGACAGCATTTTCTGAGAGATATTCACGGAATTTCTTTCGAAATCTGTGCAACTGAACTCATGGCACTTCTTTTAGAGTGCACCGAAATCAAAAAACTTTGGCCAACTTACAACAGAGCTTTAAAACGTTTTGAAGCTAAATATGGCATTTATCAATACGAAGCTCGAAACGGCTATAAATATTTGGCAGTTGGTAAATTGAGTAAATTTCAGACTTGTATTCATGAATTTAATAGTCAATACGATGGCATTAATTTATTGCGAACTCTAGCCGAGCATTTTGAAATCGATCATCGTTTTTGCAAATACACAAGGCCCGAAGAAGGTGATTTTTTCCAAAATAATGACACAAAAACTTTGCCAGACGTTTCATTTCATAACGAACAAGTTGACAATGCTATTGAATTTTTATTGAATAACAGACCAAGTTTTGCCATTATAGACAAAGGACGTTCTACTGACGAAAGAAGCTGTATTTGGATCGAAAATGGTCATTTTCATGGAATGGGCTATATTCCGAGAGATGTTGCCATCAATGATTCTGATGAAGTAAAAAATTATGTTACGCCTTATAAAAGCAATCAATATATTGAGCAGTTAATTTTTGCTTATGCAGAAAAACATCCGAGAAAAATATTCTTTAACAAACAACTTTTCATTTCCTAAATCAATAAAATAGAGCTGTAAAAAATCAAAATTATGACACTATTTAGCGATACCGAATTATTTACCACTGGACACGGAGGTAAAAAAATATTTGATCTTCCGGATTGCGAACTAATTCTGATTGAAAATTTCTTCAGCAAAGAAGAATCAGATTCTTTTTATGAAAGAATACTACGCAAAACGAAATGGAGAGAATATGAAATGGAAATTTACGATAAGACCTATACCGTTCCTAGAATGATTGCTTGGTATGAAGACAAAGACAATGCAGGAGCTGATCCAAATGGACCTGACTGGACGTATGAATTATTAAAAATAAGAAGTCGAGTTGAAAAAGAAACCCAACTTGATTTTAACAGTCTTCTGTTAAATTTATACCGAAACGGAAAAGATGGCGTTGGCTGGCACAGCGATCGTGAAGACAATTCTGGCAAAGATCCAATTATAGCGTCTGTCACTTTTGGAGAAACGAGAATGTTCAAACTTCGTCACAAATTCCGAAAGGATATTCCGCTGGTTGAAATTCCGCTTCATCATGGTTCTTTCTTACTAATGGCGGGAACTACCAATAGTTTTTGGCAGCATCATGTACCCAAAACAGCGCGCAAAGTTTTACCCCGAATAAATTTAACTTTTAGGCAAACGCAACGTAATACGTAATGTATTCAGAACTAAAAACTAGCTGATTTATTAGCTTAATCTCTACGAGGAAAATTCTGTCGAAAAAAGTTAAAATACTGATTGTATGAACGTTTTATTAGGCTGAACCTTCCTTTTTTACTATTTTTGCAACCTTTTAAAAAAATATAATACCGTAATGGCTTATTCAAACAACGATTTAGCACGCTTCTTAGATGCGCAGAACAAACTTTATCTTACTGCTCTTTCTGAAATCGGAAAAGGGAAGAAAGAAACACATTGGATGTGGTTCATTTTTCCGCAAATTATCGGTTTAGGAAAAAGCGATACAGCAAATCTTTATGCCATTAATGATTTAAAAGAAGCTTCTGAGTATTTGGAACATCCAATCTTAGGAAAACATTTAATTGAGATCTCAGAATTGCTTTTAACTTTTAAAATGAAATCGGCTGACGGAATTTTTGGAGATTTAGATGCTCGAAAATTACGTTCTTGCATGACTTTGTTTTCTTTGGTAGAAAATGCAAATCCGATATTTCAGGAAGTTTTGGAAGCTTTCTTCTCAGGAGAAAACGATCCATTAACGCTGTCTATTATTAATTCAACTATAAAATCACCTACTGAACCTGCTGTTTTATAGCAAATTCATTGTGATTGTTTACATCAAAAGACACTGCTTCGTTGTATGTAGTGTCTTTTTTTATTGATGAATATCTCTAAATCAAATCATTCATTTTAAAAGAATTAGCCTTAACTTGCATATCCAACCTCAAAGCTAAACCAAATCATGAATGAAAAAATAAAAACATTACAAATTATTCATCTTGCCATTTGCGCAGGAACAGCTATTGCATATTATATTATAGGCGATATCTCATTAGAGACGCTTCGTATTCCTACTATTGACTCCTCTTCGATTGTATATCTTGCTATTCCAGCTTTAGCCTTTGTTTTAAGCTGTGCATTATTTAAAATGCAATTAAAACAAATCGATCCAAAATTAAAACTCGAAAATAAACTGCCTATTTATCAAGCAGCTTCAATTATGCGATGGGCAGTTCTTGAAGGCGCGGCTTTCATAATTCTTTTCATAAAACCTGATTTCATACTATTTGGAGTATTACTTATTATATACTTGATTTTCCTTAGACCTACCGAAGAAAGAATTAATAATGATTTGTCGGGTCTTTAAAATTATAAAGGACAAAGATTTTTCAATAAAAAAAGCGTCTTAAATTATAAGACGCTTTTTATATAGATAAAGTATTTTAAACTTGAAACAAAACTTATTCTTCTTTCGGTTTTGTTAAGTAATAAACTGGAATTCCTGCAACCATAATTAATACTCCCCATCCACAAGTTGAGAATTTAGTTATGAATAATGATATACAAATTGCTGTTGCGATAATAATATACAGCATTGGCAAAAACGGATATCCAAATGCTTTATAAGGTCTTTCTACATCTGGCATTTTTCTTCTTAAAATAAAGATTCCGTAGATTGTTAGAATGTAAAAAATCAAAACGATGATGATTACAAAATCTAATAAATCGCCATACTTCCCTGTCAAACACAAAGCTGAAGCCCAAATACATTGTGCCCAAAGCGCCCAAGCAGGCACACTCGAGCTATTTAAAACAGCTGCTTTTTTGAAGAACAAACCATCTTTTGCCATTGTATAATAAACTCTAGCTCCCGCCATGATCAATCCGTTGTTGCAGGCAAAAGTCGAAATCATAATCATAATTGCGATAATCAGTGCTCCAATATTTCCGAAAATATAATCTGAAGCCACAACCGCAACTCTATCAAATTTTGCTGTAGCGATTTCGTCAAACGGAATTACAGCTAAATACATAATATTTGTCAAAACATAAATAATCGTCACAATAAAAGTTCCTAGAAACAAACTGAAACCAACATTACGTTTTGGATTTTTAATTTCTCCCGCAATAAAAGTCACTCCATTCCAAGCATCGCTCGAAAATAAAGAACCTACCATCGCTGCAGATATTCCAGAAATCAAAGCTGTTCCGCTAATTGGCAGCCACGAACCGCTGTCTTTATCAAATGAACGTGTACTCCATCCGTCTGCCCAGTTTGCATCCCAAACAGAAGCTTTCGCGGCAAGCGTTAATCCAAATATGATTAATCCTAATAAGGATAAAATTTTAATGATTGTTAAAACGGTTTGCAGAATTTTACCGTTTTTTACCCCTCGACTGTTAATGAAGGTCAGTACAATAATTGTAAAAATCGAAACGAGTTGCGCCGCATTAAGTTTAAAAGCACCTAATTCGAACAGAACATTTTCGTCGCTTAAAGGTTCGTACAAATAAGCAGCGAACTTAGAAAAAGCGACTCCCACAGCCGCAATTGTACCCGTTTGAATAACTGCGAAAAAACTCCAGCCGTACAAAAAGGCAATCAATTTATTATAGGCTTCTTTCAAGTAAACATATTGTCCTCCAGCTTTTGGAAACATGGCACTCAACTCGCCATAACTTACAGCAGCAATAATCGTAATTAATCCAGACAAAAGCCAGATCAAAGTAAGCCATCCTGCCGAACCAACTTGTCTGGCGATATCGGCGCTTACAATAAATATCCCAGATCCGATCATAGACCCAACCACAAGCATGGTTCCGTCTAAGAGTCCGAGTTCTCTTTTAAAATTTTCTTGGTCGTTTTCTTGCATTTTTATTGGTTTAGGTTGGTTAAAGATATACTTTTTTTGGAAATGCAAATCTTCAAATTCTAAATTCCGATAATTCTTTAAAAACCGAAACCAATCTTTTTAGATTATTTTGAGCGTATCCCTCCGGGTCGGGCTATCCACTATATCTTTTATGGTGAACCCCACCATAAAAGGATGCCGTTTCTATCCCTTACGCAAACGGTAATAAAAACTTTTAAGAAAAATTCGCGTTTTACGTTTTCCCGTAAACTTATACAATTTCTACTATTTATATTTGATCAACTAATCAAGAAAAAACCAAAGATAAACAACCAATTTATGGAAATCCCTAACCAAGATTCTTTAGAAATTTCAAACCAAATTTATAATTATGCCGCAGACTTAATGTTAAATGAGCAAAAATCAGCTTCTGAAACAAAAAACGTATTGATCGCACTAGGATTAAGTTCTGAAAATGCAACGCTTGTTGTTGAAAATATAGAAGATCAAATACAAGAAGCACATAACTCAAAGGCCAGAAAAGATATGATTTATGGCGCATTATGGTTTGCTGGCGGAACTATTTTAACCCTTTCAAATATTGGATTCATTTTTTGGGGCGCAATATTATTTGGAGGCATTCAGTTTTTTAGAGGTCTAATAAATTTAAATTCTTAATTTTAAGATTAGAATTAAAAACAATCGTATGACTTGGGATCCGAAAAAATACAATGAATTTAAAACTGAACGTTCTAAACCTTTTGATGATCTTACAAGTCATATTATTGATAAACCAAATCTAAAAGTTATCGATTTAGGCTGCGGAACAGGCGAATTGACTAAAAAATTATTCGACATACTTACCAATCCGACCGTTCTTGGTATTGATAATTCAGCAGAAATGCTGGCAAAAGCGCCAAGTCAAGAGAATCTTGAATTTAGAGAAAAACCTATTTTGGAACAAGTTAAAGATGATGTTAAATGGGATTTAATTTTCTCCAATGCAGCATTGCAATGGATTGATAATCATTATGAACTTTTTCCGAAAATTATTTCCCGTATTAATCCTGGAGGACAACTTGCTGTTCAAATGCCTCAGCAAAATGAAAATATTCTCAACAAAATACTTTTTCAATTAGTTCAAGAAGAGCCTTTTGCTTCTTATCTTAAAAATTGGACGCGCCCTTCTCCTGTACTGACTTTGGATGAATATGCTAAAATTCTTTTCGAAAATGGCGGTAAAGATTTAGTTCTTTACGAGAAAGTATATCCTTTAATTTCGACTAAAAAAGATGATTTTTTTGATTTTATTTCCGGCTCAACTTTAACGGTTTATCAAGAGCGCTTAAAAGAAAAAGAATTTGAAGAATTAGCAACTGAATTCAAAAAGAGAATAGACACTTATTTTCCTAATGTCCCATCAATCTATGCCTTCAGAAGATTGCTTATTTATGCTAAATTTTAATTTTTAAAACAGCTTTTATTCTACGACTTTCTTTTAAAAAACAAATTCTAAAAACTTTTAAATACTTAAACAAAAAGATTGTTTTTTCGTTTTGTTTAAATGAATATGTTTTTGATTTTTTACAACTAAAAATTGAATAATGGAAGAGTAATTCTAAATAACGAAATGATTCATCTCCTCAAAATAAAACAATCAAAATACTGATTAACAAATAATTAAATAGAAATAATTATTTACAGAATATTTTTATTATTAGAATATAATTTTTAGAAAAAGCATAAGATAAATTTTACTATATTTGAAAGAACCAATCTAATCGTATTTATAAATGGCAAATTACATTAACAAGTGTTTAATGTAAAATATTGAAATTCTCTCCCCAAAAGATTATTTGTATTTACAAAAAATACGCAAAAAGGCACTTTATTATTAACCTACTAATTTTAAGTTTATGTCTAAGTTGCAAGCATTAAAAAACTTTCGGTTCCCAAATGTTTTCATTCTTATTTTAATAGTTTTTATTTCATGCGCATTGTTAATCTGCATCAATTTTTTTACCATTAAAATCTTATCTGCTAACAGAGCTTATGTAAATGGAGAATCCCATTATTCTAAAGGACAAAAAGATGCATCGTTGCATCTTATCAACTATCTCTATACTAAAAATCCAACTCAATGGAAATTGTATTTAGAAGAGTTAAAAGTTCCTCAAGGAGATGGTACTGCTAGAATTACGCTTTTAAAAGCTGGAGACAATGAAATAGCACGAAAAGGACTTTTAATTGGCCGAAATCACCAAGAAGATTTAAATGATATTATTTGGCTTTTTGACAATTTCAAGCAGGTTTCTTTTTTATCAAAAGCTATAGATGAATGGGGAAAAGGCGATAAATTAATCTTTAAATTATTCGTTATTGGCCAGCAGATTAATGCAAAAATCGAACGCAATCTTTTGACCGTTGAAGATCAGAAAAATTATTTAAAACAAATTAGTTTGATAAGTGATCGACTAACTGTAAATGAGCGTAATTTTTCGAACACATTGGGAGAAGGAACAAGAAAAATAAAAGATTTATTAATTATCACAAATGTCTTTTTCATTTTAATTATAATCTGCAGTGTTTGCCTTTATTATTCTATAATGGTAAAAAGATTATTGGTTTCAAAAAAAGAAACCGAAGTAAAAAATGAGAATCTTATTATTGTAAATCGTGAATTGGATCGATTTGTTTATAGCGCATCACATGATTTAAGATCTCCAATTACTTCACTAAAAGGGCTCATTGAAATAACAGCATTAGAGGATGATGTACAGCAAGTTCGAAATTATCTACAGATGATGCATCAAAGTCTTGCCCGACAAGATCAGTTCATTAGCGATATTATTGATTATTCTAAAAATAAAAGAAAAGAAATAATCATGGAACCTGTAAGTTTAAAAGAGCTGTTTAACGAAGCCATTTTACAATTAATGCACATTGAAAATGCTAACAAAATTAAATTCACACAAGAGTTATTAGTTGATCAAATTGAAAGCGATGGACTGCGCTTAAAAATAATTATCAACAATTTGATTTCCAACGCCATAAAATACTCAGATTGCAGCAAGCAAGAAATGTTTATTACGATCAAAACTTACTTTAGCGAAGGCTTAAATAAAATTGAAATATCTGATAACGGAATCGGAATTCATGAAGAACATAAAGCCAATATTTTTGACATGTACTTTGGAACAAACAAAAATAAAGGATCTGGATTAGGATTATACATTGTAAAAGAAGCTGTTGAAAATATTAAAGGAGATATCTCTGTTTTCTCAGAAAGCAAAATTGGAAGTAAATTTATAGTAACAATACCAAATTCGTATGCAGGAGTATAAACCTCAATTTGTAATTATAGAAGACAATTTAATTGACCAATTTATCACTAAGAAGCTACTTAAAAAAGGTCTTGATGTAAATCCTCTTTACATAGCCAATAATGGCAAAGAAGGAATTGATTGGCTAGTTAAAAATCCAAATCACAATTCGCTGGTTATTTTTTTAGACATTCAAATGCCTATTATGAACGGATTTGAGTTTCTGGATGAATTTTCCAGACTGCCAGAAGATATAAAGGAAAAAATTAGAATTTATGTTCTTTCTTCGACTTTAGATATTGACGAAATCAAAAAGGCTAAAGAGAACAAATATGTATCTGATTTTTGGAACAAGCCGTTCCGTTTAGATACTCTAAAAAGTACTTTTCTATAAAAAATACTAATTTAAAACGCGGTTTACTTGAGAAAAAGCTCTTGTATAATAAGGTTCTTTCGTTGAAGAAATCATTACCCCGCCGTGAGTAGAAGAGTGTACAAATTTAATTTCGCCATCAGAAACCTCTACAATCATTCCAACATGATTAATGTGTCGTCTTCCGTTTGTTCTAAAGAAAATTAAATCTCCTTTTTGAGCTTCGTCAGTACTAACTTTTGTTCCTATGCGTGACTGTTCTATGGAACTTCTAGGCAGTTTAATATCGAAATTGTTAAAAGTACAAATCATTAAACCTGAACAGTCAAAACCTGCTTTTGTTGTTCCTCCCGATCGGTATCTAATTCCAATATTTCCTGTTGCATTGGCAATAAGCTGATCTATTAAGTCTGAATTAGTTCCTGTCCTGACAAAAGTAGAATCTCTTTTTATTTCTGGAGTAGTTTCAGCAATTTGACTTGAAGGGGAAGAAACATTTGATTCCTGTAAAGTTTTTTCTGCTTGAATTGCATCTGCTTTTTCTTTTGGAACACGTATTGTTAAAAGAAATCCAACTGGCATTTTCTTTTTTATTGATGGATTCTGACGCACCAGTTCAGCCACCGTAATTCCATATTCTTTAGAAATACCATATTTGGTTTCTTTCGATTTAACTTCTCTATAAAGTTCCACCTCTGTTGAAACGATTTCCGTGGCATTTTCAGCTGGTTTTTCATTAACTGCAACAATACCTGAAGGAATAACAATTTGCTGTCCGATTTTCAATCCTTCTGTTTCTAGTTGAGGATTCGCTTTTTTTAAATCTTCTACAGAAACATTATATTTTTTTGAAATACCCCACAAAGTTTCTTTTGATGCTACTTCATGAGTTCCAGGTATATTATTGGACGGAGCATTATTTACTGCAACTTCGACATTTTTAGTTTTTGTCTTTGCAGTGCTTTTATTTTTATTAGGAATTAAAAGAGTTGAGTTAAGTTTAAGGATTTTCGGAGCATTTGGATTTGCATCTGCAATGTCTTTTACTTTCACTCCATATTTTTTAGCAATAACAGAAAGGTTCTCTCCTTGCGAAATTTTGTGCTTAATAAAATTATCCTGCGCAAAAGCCCCAAAACTAAAAAAAAACAATACTATTATTAACCTATAAACCATATTTCTTGAATTACATTTTTATTACTATTTCAAGAGCTCAAAACATTAATTTTTAAACTCGAAAAAATCATTTTTATTACGTGCATGGCGAATTTAACTTTTTAAAGTAAAAAAACCTCGATTTTTAACAACAAATTTTTGTCAAAACCTCAAATTTAAACGTTAGTTAATACCCAAAAATTCTTTTTAACTGAATTTCAAAACGTTACAAATTTATAATATTTTTCTTATAATTAAAGAAATAACAAATAAAAAACGCCCTGTTTTTACAGAGCGTTTAATTTATAATCGAAACTTAAAAAATTTAAGCTTTTCCTGCAGCAATTAAGTTTAATGCAGAACCTGCAACAAACCAACCAATTTGTCCTTCGTTGTAAGTATGGTTTGCTAAGACAATATCTTTAGAACCATCTGCGTGAACAAATTCTAATGTCAATGGTTTGCCTGGAGCAAATTCTGTTAAATCTAAGAAGTTGATTGTATCATCTTCTTGGATTTTATCATAATCTGCTTCGTTTGCAAATGTCAATCCTAAAAGACCTTGCTTTTTAAGATTTGTTTCGTGAATACGAGCAAAAGATTTTACCAATACTGCTTTAACACCCAAGAAACGAGGTTCCATAGCCGCATGTTCACGAGAAGAACCTTCTCCGTAGTTATGATCTCCAACTACGATAGATGGAACTCCAGCTGCTTTGTAAGCACGTGCAACTGCTGGTACAGCATCATACTGTCCTGTTAATTGATTTTTAACTGAGTTCGTTTTTTGATTGTATGCATTTACAGCACCAATCAGCATATTATTAGAAATATTATCTAAATGTCCACGGAAACGCAACCAAGGTCCAGCCATAGAAATATGATCAGTTGTACATTTTCCAAATGCTTTGATCAATAGTTTTGCGCCAGTAATATTTTTACCATCCCAAGCATCAAAAGGAGCCAATAATTGCAAACGCTCAGAAGTTGGATTAACCACTACTGCAACACCAGATCCATCCTCAGCAGGAGCCTGGAATCCTGGATCTTCTGCGTAGAAACCTTTAGCCGGAAGTTCATCTCCTGTTGGAGCGTCTAGCATAACTTCTTCTCCATCTTCATTAATCAGCTTATCTGTTAATGGATTAAAACCTAAATCACCCGCAATTGCCATTGCAGTTACTAATTCTGGAGAACCCACAAAAGCAAGTGTATTTGGATTACCATCTGCACGTTTTGAAAAGTTACGGTTAAAAGAGTGAACGATTGTATTTCTTTCTTCTTTTTCTGCTCCTTCTCTATCCCACATACCAATACATGGTCCGCAGGCATTAGCAAAAACGGTTGCTCCAATTTTATGGAATGTATCGATAAATCCATCTCTTTCGATAGTTGAACGAACTACCTCAGAACCTGGAGTAATTGTAAATTCCGCTTTTGTTTTTAAGTTCTTAGCGGCAACTTGCCTTGCTAAAGAAGCTGCACGCGAAATATCTTCGTAAGAAGAGTTTGTACAAGAACCAATTAATCCAACCTGAATTTGCAATGGCCAATTGTTTTTAATAGCTTCTTCTTTCATTTTAGAAATCGGAGTAGCTAAATCTGGCGTAAAAGGACCGTTTAAATGTGGTTCTAATGTAGATAAGTTGATTTCGATAACTTGATCAAAATATTTTTCTGGATTTGCATATACTTCTGGATCTCCAGTAAGGTAAGAAGCTACTTTATCTGCTGCATCAGCAACATCTGCTCTATTTGTAGAACGCAAGTAACGGCTCATAGAATCATCGTAACCAAAAGTTGAAGTTGTTGCTCCAATTTCAGCTCCCATATTACAGATTGTTCCTTTACCCGTACAAGACATTGCAGTTGCACCTTCTCCAAAATATTCTACAATTGCCCCTGTACCACCTTTTACAGTCAAAATACCAGCCACTTTAAGAATAACATCTTTTGGAGCTGTCCAGCCAGATAATTTACCAGTTAATTTAACTCCAATTAATTTAGGAAATTTAAGTTCCCAAGCCATACCAGACATTACATCTACGGCATCTGCTCCACCAACACCAATAGCCACCATTCCCAAACCACCTGCATTTACAGTGTGAGAATCGGTACCAATCATCATTCCTCCTGGGAAAGCATAATTTTCAAGTACTACTTGGTGAATAATTCCAGCTCCTGGCTTCCAAAACCCGATTCCGTATTTATTAGAAACAGAAGATAAGAAGTCGAAAACTTCATTACTTTGTGTTTTTGCTCTAGCTAAATCAGTTGCAGCATCAATTTTTGCTTGAATCAAGTGATCACAGTGAACAGTTGTAGGAACTGCCACTTTAGATTTTCCTGCATGCATAAACTGCAATAACGCCATTTGTGCTGTAGCATCTTGACAAGCAACACGGTCTGGTGCAAAGTCAACATAATCAACTCCTCTTCCAAACGCCTTCGTTGGATTTCCATCCCAAAGGTGATTGTATAAAATTTTCTCTGTTAAAGTAAGCGGACGACCAACAATCTCACGCGCTTTATCAACACGTGCAGGCATATTTTCGTACACTTTTTTAATCATTTCGATATCAAAAGCCATAGATTTTTTGTTTTTATTATTCTTTTTTGAACATGACAAGTTACAAAAAATAGAACAATTATTACTAAAAAAGCCCGAGTTTTACGACTCGGGCTTTTAAAATATTCTTAAATAATCTTTCGATTACATAACTAATTGTTTATTAGAAGGAGCGAACTTAGTTAAGTTGATTCCGTCTACCGCTGCAGTGTATTCTGCCATAGTTGGAGTTCTACCTAAAATCGTAGAAAGAACTACAACTGGCGTAGAAGAAAGCAATGATTCTCCTTTTTTACCTTCTTTATCTTCTACAACTCTTCCTTGGAAAAGACGAGTCGAAGTTGCCATTACAGTATCTCCTTTAGCTGCTTTCTCTTGGTTACCCATACAAAGATTACAACCCGGACGCTCTAAGTACAACATGTTTTCATATTCAGTACGAGCCGCACCTTTAGGAGCATTATCGTCAAATTCGAAACCTGAATATTTCTGCAATACTTCCCAGTCACCTTCAGCTTTCAATTCATCAACGATGTTGTAAGTAGGAGGAGCAACTACAAGAGGAGCATTAAATTCAACTTTTCCTGTTTGCGCTTCAACGTTTTTCAACATTTGAGCAAGGATTTTCATATCTCCTTTGTGAACCATACAAGATCCGATAAATCCAAGATCTACTTTTTTCTCTCCACCGTAGAAAGATAACGGTCTAATAGTATCGTGAGTATATCGTTTAGAAACATCAACGTTATTTACGTCTGGGTCAGCAATCATTGGCTCAGCAATCTGATCTAAATCAACTACAACTTCAGCATAATATTTAGCATTTGAATCTGGAGTTAAAGCTGGTTTCTCTGCCGATTTAATTTCAGCAATTCTCTTATCAGCTTTGTTGATCAATCCTTGAAGAACGTGTTTCTCGTTATCCATTCCTTTGTCGATCATGATTTGGATTCTGCCTTTTGCAATTTCCAATGATTCGATCAAAGTATCATCTTCAGAAATACAGATAGACGCTTTTGCTTTCATTTCAGCAGTCCAGTCAGTAAATGTAAACGCTTGGTCAGCAGTTAATGTTCCAATGTGAACTTCAATAATTCTACCTTGGAATACATTCTCTCCTCCAAATTGATGAAGCATTTGCGCTTGAGTAGCATGAACAACATCACGGAAATCCATGTACCCTTTCATATCTCCTTTGAAAGTAACTTTTACAGATTCTGGAATTGGCATTGAAGCCTCTCCAGTAGCCAATGCAAGAGCAACAGTTCCTGAGTCAGCACCAAAAGCAACACCTTTTGACATTCTTGTATGAGAGTCACCACCAATAATGATAGCCCACTCATCGATAGTAATATCGTTAAGTACTTTGTGGATTACGTCTGTCATTGAATGATAAACTCCTTTCGGGTCACGAGCTGTGATTAAACCGAAATCGTTCATGAATTTCATCAATTTAGGAATGTTTGCTTGCGCTTTTTTATCCCAAACCGAAGCAGTGTGACAACCAGATTGGTAAGCACCATCAACAATTGGAGAAATTACTGTAGCAGCCATAGATTCTAATTCCTGAGCAGTCATTAGACCTGTAGTATCTTGAGAACCTACGATATTAACTTCAACACGAACGTCAGAACCAGCGTGTAATACTTTACCTGGAGCGATACCAACTGCATTTTTGTTGAAGATTTTCTCTACTGCAGTAAGACCTTGTCCTTCATGAGAAACTTCTTTTGATGGAGCGTATACAAGCGGAGCTTCAACATTTAAAACTTTCGCAGCTAATGTTTGAAGTTTTTTACCAAATACGATAGCATAAGAACCACCTGCTTTGATAAATTCCATTTTTTGAGGAGTAAATGCTTTAGAAATATCAATCAATTCCTGATCGCCATTATAAAGCTTTTTCTCTTTAATATTTATAGTAAGAACCGTTCCTGTAGCAACAGAATATGCTTGCTCTAAAATTGGCTCATCATTTTCATTACGAATAACATTACCTTCTGCATCAACTTTCTTTACCCAGTTTTTAAGGTCTAAACCAATACCACCAGTAACATCAACTGTTGTTAAGAAAATTGGAGAAATTCCGTTTGTTCCTCCAACAATTGGAGCGATATTAACGAATGGAATATATGGACTTGCTTGTTTTCCTGTCCAAAGCGCAACGTTGTTTACACCTGACATTCTAGAAGAACCAACTCCCATTGTTCCTTTTTCAGCGATTAGCATTACGCTTTTATCTGGGTGCTGTGCTTGTAACGCTTTAATTTCTTGTTGTGCCTGAGGAGTAATCATGCACTGACCGTGAAGTTCACGATCTGAACGAGAGTGAGCTTGATTTCCTGGAGAAAGTAAGTCTGTAGAGATATCCCCTTCACCTGCAATAAAAGTAACTACCTTAACTTCGTCTGCTACGGCTGGAAGTTTTGTAAAAAACTCAGCTTGAGCATAACTTTCAAGGATTTCTTTTGCAATTGCATTATCATTTTTGAATGCCTCTACTAAGCGATCTGTGTCTGCTTCGTAAAGGAAAACTTGTGTCTTTAGTACTTTCGCCGCTTCTTTTGCGATAGCAGCATCATTACCTAAAGCTAAATCAAGTAAAACTTCGATTGATGGCCCACCTTTCATGTGTGAAAGCAACTCAAAAGCAAAAGCTGGAGTGATTTCTTTTACTACTGATTGACCAAGAATAATTTCTTTTAAAAACTTTGCTTTTTCACCTGCAGCACTTGTAGTACCAGGTAAAGTATTGTAAATAAAAAACTTAAGAGAGTCTTCGCGATTTGCGTTATCAACATCTTTAATTTGAGCAATGATTTCGCTTAATAATTCAGCTCCATCGATTGGTTTAGGGTGTAACCCTTGATTTTTTCTTTCTTCAATTTCTTGAATGTAATCCTGATAAATATTCATAATAAAAGCGGATTTATTTTTTTGTTGCAAATTTAAGCATTAATGCCGATAATTAAAAAAAATATAATAGAACTCCCCTTTTCAAAAATTATTATTGCTAAAAAACGATTTTCACTGCTTGTTTTTGCTAAAATCTTAATTTTGAATTGAAAAAATGAATTATTGATATTTTAATATCTTTTCTTTAACAAAGTCGAAATTTAATGTGATGAAGGAAGTGAGACTTTACATCGTTTTTAGCTAAGAATCTTTCTAAATTAGAATTTATAACGTTATAGTAACCCTTTTTGAGATCGTTTTGACATTTTTACCAATCTCAAAATTTTACGAAAATGTCAAAATTATTTATGCATAAAAACAAAAAATCCTGATAGTGAATTATCAGGATTTCTATATCTATTTAAAAAAAATTACATCAGCTTTTTAATAATAACTTCTTCGGTTATTCCTTCTGCATCTGCTTTATAATTTTTAATAATTCTATGTCTTAAAATTCCAGTTGCAACTGCTTTAACATCTTCAATATCTGGAGAAAATTTTCCATTAAAAGCGGCGTGTGCTTTTGCTGCTAAAATTAAGTTTTGCGAAGCTCTTGGCCCTGCTCCCCAATCTAAATAATTTTTCACAAAATCGTTTGTCAATGCATTATCTGGTCGCGTTTTACTTACTAAAGTAACTGCATATTCAATAACGTTATCAGCAACAGGAATTCTACGAATTAAATGCTGGAAATCTATAATTTCCTGAGCATTAAACAATGGATTAATTACTGTTTTAACATCAGAAGTTGTTCTTTTTACCACTTGTACTTCTTCTTCAAAAGTTGGGTATTCTAATTTTATGGCAAACATAAAACGATCCAGCTGTGCTTCTGGTAACGGATAAGTTCCTTCTTGTTCAATTGGGTTTTGAGTTGCTAAAACAAAATAAGGTAAATCTAATTTATGATGCTGACCTGCAATAGTCACCGATCTTTCCTGCATTGCCTCTAATAAAGCTGCCTGCGTTTTTGGCGGTGTTCTATTGATCTCATCTGCTAAAATAATATTAGAGAAAATTGGACCTTTAATAAACTTAAAATTTCTATTTTCATCTAAGATCTCACTTCCCAAAATATCAGAAGGCATTAAATCTGGTGTAAACTGAATTCTTTTGAAATCTAAACCTAATGCTTGAGACAAAGTATTAATCATTAAAGTTTTTGCCAAACCTGGAACCCCTATTAAAAGTGCGTGTCCTCCAGAAAATATACAAAGTAAAATTTGATCTACAACGGCGTCTTGCCCTACAATGATCTTCGCTATTTCTTTTTTTAATTCGTTTCTTTTTTGAACTAAATTATGAATTGCTGTTACGTCAGACATTTATGAATGTATTTAAAATTAAAAAGAGTTAGTTCTACGAATTCATAAAACTAACTCTTTTTATTTATTTAATAAAAATTATTTTTTCAACCAGTTATTTGCAAAAGAACAGTCTTTGTACTCCCCAATGATTTTGATATAGGTATCTTTAATCTTATTATCAAACCATTTTGCAATTGCGTTGATTTGTTTTTCTTTTAATGCTAATTCTTTAATTTTTGTATAATCTTTAGCATAATCAGCTGTGTGCTCGTCAATTCTATTTGTAACAGTAATCAACTTATACGTTTTTTTATTTTTATCATCTGTATTTAAAAGTGGCTGAGAAACCTCGTCTCCTTTTAAATTTGAAACTTGACTATATAAAGTCGGATCCATTTTTGTCAACTCAAAACGAGTATCTTGTGTTGTAGGATTCACTAAAGTACCTCCATTTGCTCTTGTCTCTTTTTCATCAGATTCTGTTCTAGCAGCTTCAGAAAATGTCAGTTCCTTATTAATAATCTTATTTCTGATATTAGTAATTCTTTCTTTTGCTTCTTTTAAAGCTGCTTCTGAAACCGTTGGCGAAATTAAGATATGACGAAGTTCTACTTCTTGTCCTTTAATTTTTTCGACCATTATAATATGGAATCCATAAATCGTTTCAAAAGGCTGCGAAATTTCTCCAGCTTGTAAACTAAAAGCAACATCTTTAAATTCTTTTACAAAAGGAGTTTTTCTGGTCATTTTATAGTAACCTCCATTTGGGGCAGATCCAGGATCTTGAGAATACAAAACGGCTTTAGTAGCAAAACTTGAACCTTCAAGAACATCTTGTCTTATAGCATTCAATCTATCAATAACTTTCTGTTTGTCTTCTTTAGAAATTTTTGGTTCTACAACGATTTGAGCAACTTCCATTTCAGCACCAAATGTTGGCAATTCATCTTTTGGGATTTTCTTAAAGAAATTACGAACTTCTTCTGGAGTAATCTCAACATCTTTAATGATTTTATCTCTCATTTCAGAAGCTAATTTTTGCTCTTTTAAGATGTCGGCAAAATAAGTTTTAAATTCTTCTACAGAACTTTTTTTGTAGTATTCAACTACTTTATTAATATCACCAACCTGCTGAATCATATAATTCAGACGATCATCCATCATACCTCTAACTTCGGCATCACTAACAATGATACTATCTTGAATAGCTTGGTGAGCATATAATTTATCCTCTAATAATTTACCAAGCATTTGACATCTTGTGATATCTTTTGTACTACCGCCAGAAGCTGCGATTTCCAAAAATCCTTTATCAATATCAGAATCTAAAACGATATAATCTCCAACTGTAGCGATAATTCCGTCAATTTTCAACTTCCCACCAGTGGGAGCTTCAACAGGTTTTTGAGCAACAACATCTGGAATTATTTCTTGTGCTGTAATAACTGGAGCAAAAAAAAGAAAAAAACAAATTGTTAGTACAAACTTGTAATCAATTGTTTTTAGCTGTAATTTTTTTAATAACATTATTTTAAAATTTTATTTTAATGTAAGTCTGTTTTAGATAATCCCCTTAAACTATCAACGTTTTCTGAATATCTCCATAAAACATAAATAATTAAAGTATAGTTCTTTCGTAACTTATAACGAACAAAAATAACAATTCAATTACATAATACAACTATCCGCTTTACTATTAACAAAAAATTATAGGATCGTTCTCTTTTAACAGCAAAAAATCCTCTTTTTGATTTTTATAAATCAATGAAAAACAATTTATACACGATTTTTACTTTTTAGATTTTTTACAACAAAACCTAATTATTAGCACTATAAAAAAAGTTCTCAACACTACAACGTTTTCGTAACAAACTATTTTCTTACAAAATAAAATTAAATCAAAAAAATTCTACTTTAGATGCGTAATTATTAATTTATAAGGTCAAAAAATAACAATATTTATTTTTAAAACCCTAAAATTTAATAATTACAAAACTTACTATTTAACTTAACCACATCTATTATGAAAAAACCTATTGCAAAATTGTGCCTAATTATGGCACTTGGCGGATTGCTTTATTCGTGTTCGCAAAATGAAATGAACGAAGTCGATTCTAAAGCTGAAAGTCAAAAATTTAAGATTATTGATGTTACGCATCACGACGGAAAACCTTTTAGTACTGGCACTTCAAGTTCTTTAACTGGAAAATATGTAGACAATCCCGGCGGCGGCGTTATGATGCAGGCTTTTTACTGGGACGTTCCTGCTGGAGGAACTTGGTGGAATACTGTAAGCAGTAAAGTAACAGCTTGGGGAAATGCTGGAATTGGTTCGATATGGCTTCCGCCTGCATCTAAAGCTCAAAACGGAGCCTTTTCTATGGGATATGATCCAACAGATTATTTTGATTTTGGAGATTACAATCAAAATGGAAGTACCGAAACTCGATTTGGGTCTAAAACTGAATTAGTAAGCTTAATTACAGCAGCTCATAATGAAAACATTAAGGTTTATGCAGATATTGTAATCAATCACAATAGTGGCGGACAATCTGAAGCTAATCCTTTTACTGGAACAAATACTTGGACAAACTTTACTGGAATTGCTTCTGGAAAATTTCCTCGCAACTATAATGATTTTTATAAAAATAGCTACGGAAATAATGACGAAGGATCTTTTGGAGGTTTTCCAGATTTATGCCACGCTGCGCCAAATGTTCAAAACTGGCTTTGGCTAAGAGCAGATGGTGTTGGAAAATATTATAAAAACACTATGAAATTTGACGGATGGAGATTTGATTACGTAAAAGGTTTTGCCCCTTGGGTTGTACATGACTGGAATGCAAATGTAGGCGGATTTTCTGTTGGAGAATATTGGGATTCTAACGTAAATACATTAGAATGGTGGGCAAACAATGCGAACAGTTCTGTTTTTGATTTTGCTTGCTATTATAAAATGAATGATGCTTTTGATGGAAATAATCTTGCGCTGTTAAATGATGATATGATGTGGAAACGCAATCCGTACAAAGCAGTAACTTTTGTAACCAATCATGACACTGACGAAATTTGGAGCAAGATGTTAGCTTACTCCTATATATTAACTCACGAAGGCTATCCAACAATTTTCTATAGAGATTACGAAGAATGGCTAGATAAAAATAAATTGAATAATCTGATTTGGATTCACAATAATAAAGCGACTGGAACAACTTCTATTTTATATTCTGACAATGATGAATACGTTGCAAGAAGAAACGGATACAACGGAAATCCAGGTTTAGTAGTTTATATCAATAATTCAGATGTTTGGCAAGAAAGATGGATTCAGACCAATTGGGCGAATACTCAAATTAAAGATTTCACAGGAAACTCAACTTGGTATCCAACTACTCAGGCTGACAAATGGGTAAAAATACAATGTCCTCCAAAAGGGTATTCAATTTGGTCAATTAATCAGTAATTTTAAAAATGATTATTTAAGGCTGTTGTAAAACAGCCTTATTTTTTTCTAAAAAAGCCACTTAATAATAAAGACTTCCCAAATTTAAGAAGTGAATATTTTTATAAAGCCGTATTTAATAGTACTTTTGCAACCTATTTATACGAAATATGAGCTTTTTAAAAGAAATACAACGCAGAAGAACATTTGGAATTATCTCGCATCCCGATGCTGGTAAAACGACATTAACAGAGAAATTGCTGTTATTTGGAGGTGCTATTCAAGAAGCAGGAGCAGTAAAAAACAACAAAATTAAAAAAGGAGCAACGAGTGACTTTATGGAAATCGAACGCCAAAGAGGTATCTCGGTTTCTACTTCTGTGCTTGCTTTTAATTATAAAGATAAAAAAATCAATATCCTTGATACTCCTGGACACAAGGATTTTGCTGAAGATACATTTAGAACTTTAACTGCTGTTGATAGCGTTATTGTTGTGATTGACGTTGCAAAAGGGGTTGAGGAACAAACGGAAAAACTGGTTTCAGTTTGTAGAATGCGTAACATTCCGATGATTGTTTTCATCAACAAATTAGACCGTGAAGGTAAAGATGCTTTCGATCTAATGGATGAAGTTGAACAAAAATTAGGCTTAAAAGTGACGCCGCTAAGCTTCCCAATCGGAATGGGTTATGATTTTCAGGGAATTTACAATTTATGGGAAGAAAACATTAACCTTTTCAGCGGAGACAGCCGTAAAAATATTGAAGAAACAATTGCTTTTTCTGATGTACAGAACAATCCAGAATTGGATAAAATTGTTGGTGAAAAAGCTGCTAATAAACTTCGTGAAGAATTAGAATTAATTGACGAAGTATATCCAAAATTTGAGCGTCAGGATTATTTGGATGGAAAAATTCAGCCAGTATTTTTTGGTTCTGCTTTAAATAATTTTGGAGTTCGCGAATTATTAGACTGTTTCATTACAATTGCTCCTTCTCCGAGAGCTAAAGATTCTGAAACTCGTACAGTTGAGCCTACAGAAGAAAAAATGTCTGGATTTGTCTTCAAAATCCACGCAAACATGGATCCAAAACACCGTGACCGTTTGGCTTTCATTAAAATCGTTTCAGGAACTTTCGAAAGAAATAAACCATATTACCACGTTCGCCAGAAGAAAAATTTAAAATTCTCGAGTCCGAATGCCTTTTTCGCTGAGAAAAAAGAAATTGTAGACATTTCTTATCCTGGTGATATTGTTGGTTTACACGATACAGGAAACTTTAAAATTGGAGATACTTTAACAGAAGGTGAAATCATGAGCTTTAAAGGAATTCCTAGTTTCTCTCCAGAGCACTTTAGATATATCAACAATGCTGATCCGATGAAAGCTAAGCAATTAGAAAAAGGTGTAGATCAGTTAATGGATGAAGGTGTTGCACAGCTGTTTACATTAGAAATGAACAATCGTAAAGTTATTGGAACGGTTGGAGCGCTTCAGTATGAGGTTATCCAATATCGTCTAGAGCATGAATATGGCGCTAAATGTACATACGAAAACTTTCCTGTACATAAAGCTTGCTGGGTAAAACCAGATGATGCAAAAAATGAGGAATTCAAAGAATTTAAGCGTATCAAACAAAAATTCCTTGCACACGATAAATATGGTCAATTGGTATTCTTAGCAGATTCTGATTTTACAATTCAAATGACGCAGAGTAAATATCCAACTGTAAAATTATATTTTACATCAGAGTTTGATTAAATCTCAACTATAAATAAAAAAAGGCTGTTTAATGTTTTAAACAGCCTTTTTTTATTATCTGTATAAATCTCTTCATTTCAACTTAAAAAAATGGTATAAAAAAAGCGCTAATTTTCGAATTAGCGCTTTTTTATAATTTGAATTAAATTAACCGTACTAAGTCATTATATTTCAAAAAAATAATCTTTTAAATAGGAAATGCAAAAATATACTTCTAGATAAAAAAGATGAAATTTTATCGATGAAAGTAAATTAAATCTGATTAACTGCATTTTATTCTAATTCAAGTATAAAAAAAAGCCCCTTAAAAAAGGGGCTTTAAAATTTATGCTTGTCCTGTTGGACCAAAATTAAGCGGAATTGGTGCTTGTTCCGTTTCTTTGATTTCGCCATGAGCTGCCTCAAATCTATGGATATTTTCACCTATTGCTTTTAATAATCTTTTAGCATGTTGTGGTGTCAAAACAATTCTTGACTTTACCTTGGCTTTAGGAATACCTGGCATAATGCTCACAAAATCTAAAACAAACTCCGATGATGAGTGGTTGATAATCGCAAGATTAGAATAAATTCCTTCTGCGATGTTTTCATCTAACTCAATATTGATTTGCTCTTGTTGTTGTTTCGGATTACTCATAGTTTCCTAATTAATAAATGTATTCTTCTTTATTAGCCATCATTTCGTTGTAATCGTCTTTAGATCCTACGATAGTGTTATCGTACTCTCTCATACCAGTTCCAGCAGGAATTCTGTGTCCAACAATTACATTTTCTTTCAATCCTTCTAAATCATCTACTTTACCAGCTACAGCAGCCTCATTAAGTACTTTCGTTGTCTCCTGGAACGAAGCCGCAGAAATGAATGATTTAGTTTGTAACGAAGCTCTTGTAATACCTTGTAAAACTGGCGTTGCAGTTGCAGTAATTACATCTCTTGCTACAACAAGATTTTTATCTGTACGTTTCAATAATGAATTCTCGTCACGTAACTCACGAGGAGTAATGATTTGACCTGGTTTCAATACAGAAGAATCTCCAGCATCTTCAACCACTTTCATACCATATAATTTGTCATTTTGAATGATAAAGTCTTTAGTATGGATCAATTGATCTTCTAAGAATAGAGTATCTCCTGGATCTTCAACTCTTACTTTACGCATCATTTGACGAATAACTACCTCAAAGTGCTTGTCATTAATTTTTACCCCTTGTAAACGGTAAACCTCTTGAATTTCATTTACCAAGTACTGTTGTACAGCAGCTGGACCTTGAATTCTTAAGATATCATCTGGTGTAATAGCACCGTCAGACAATGGAACTCCCGCTCTTACGAAGTCATTTTCTTGTACTAAGATTTGGCTAGAAAGTTTAACTAAATACTTTTTAATCTCACCAAATTTAGACTCGATAACGATCTCACGGTTACCTCTCTTAATTTTACCGAAAGATACAACACCATCAATTTCAGATACAACCGCTGGGTTTGAAGGGTTACGAGCCTCAAGCAACTCAGTAATTCTAGGAAGACCTCCCGTGATATCGCCTGCCTTAGAAGAACGACGTGGAATCTTAACTAATACTTTACCTGCTTTAATTTTCTCACCATTTTCAACCATTAAGTGTGCACCTACTGGTAAGTTGTAAGAACGAATCAATTCACCTTCTTTACCGTAAACCAATAAAGTTGGGATTAATTTTTTATTTCTAGCCTCAGAAATTACTTTTTCCTGGAAACCAGTCTGCTCATCGATCTCAACCATGAACGATTGTCCTTGCTCTAAATCTTCGTAAGCAATCTTACCAGTAAATTCAGAAACAATTACACCGTTATATGGATCCCATTTACAGATTACAGTTCCTTTAGCAACAGTATCTCCATCATTAACAAAAATACTAGATCCGTAAGGAATGTTATGTGTATTTAAAACAATTCCCGTTTTCTCATCAACTAATTTCAACTCAGTTGAACGTGAAACTACGATATCAACAGAGTTTCCTTCTCCGTCTTCACCTTTAACTGTTTTTAAATCTTCAATTTCAAGTCTACCGTTGAATCTTGTAACAATACTAGATTCTTCAGAAATACCTCCAGCAACCCCTCCAACGTGGAACGTACGAAGTGTCAACTGTGTACCTGGTTCTCCAATAGACTGAGCTGCAATAACTCCGACAGCTTCACCTCTTTGTGTCATCTTACCAGTAGCTAAGTTTCTACCGTAACATTTAGCACAAATACCTTTTAAAGCCTCACAAGTTAATGGAGATCTAACTTCTACTTTTTCAATTGGAGAAGCTTCGATAGTTCTCATAATTGCTTCAGTAATTTGCTCTCCAGATTTAACCATTACTTCGTTAGTAAGAGGATTAATAACATCTTGCAATGCAACACGTCCTAAAATTCTCTCTCCTAAAGATTCAACGATTTCCTCATTTTTCTTCAATGCTGCAACTTCAACACCTCTTAGAGTTCCACAATCTTCGATGTTAACAATAACATCTTGAGAAACGTCGTGAAGCCTTCTTGTCAAGTAACCAGCATCGGCCGTTTTAAGAGCCGTATCCGCAAGACCTTTACGAGCACCGTGAGTAGAAATGAAGTACTCAAGGATCGAAAGACCTTCCTTAAAGTTAGAAAGAATCGGGTTTTCAATAATTTCACCACCACCAGCAGTAGATTTTTTAGGCTTAGCCATCAAACCACGCATACCAGTTAACTGACGAATCTGTTCCTTAGAACCCCTCGCCCCAGAGTCAAGCATCATATATACAGAGTTGAAACCTTGCTGGTCTTCTCTAATATTTTTCATTGCTAACTCTGTTAACTGAGCATTTGCTGAAGTCCATACGTCAATAACTTGGTTGTAACGCTCGTTATTTGTAATAAGACCCATGTTATAGTTAGTTGAGATACCTTCAACTTGCTCTCTAGCATCTGCAATTAACTTAGTTTTTTGTTCTGGGATTCTAATATCACCTAAAGAGAATGATAAACCTCCTCTAAATGCGAATTTATACCCCATATCCTTCATATTATCCAAGAAAGCAGCCGTTGTAGGTACATCAGTCACACTTAAAATGTGTCCGATAATATCTCTAAGGTTTTTCTTAGTCAATACGTCGTTGATATATCCAGCTGCTTCAGGTACTACTTCGTTAAATAATACACGTCCTGCAGTTGTTTGAATAATTTTGTACACTAATTCTCCAGCGTCATTAAAATCTTTTGCTCTAATTTTCACACGAGCATTCAATTCTAATCTTCCTTCGTTTAATGCAATGTTTACTTCTTCAGCAGAATAGAAAGTTAAATCCTGACCAATAATTTTGTGATCTTCTGTAGAAATACGCTCTTTGGTCATATAGTATAGACCCAAGACCATGTCCTGAGAAGGTACAGTAATAGGAGCACCATTTGCAGGGTTCAAGATATTATGAGAAGCCAACATTAATAATTGAGCCTCTAAAATAGCCTCTGGTCCTAATGGTAAGTGAACCGCCATCTGGTCACCATCGAAATCGGCGTTGAATGCCGTACATACTAATGGGTGTAACTGGATTGCTTTTCCTTCAATTAATTTTGGTTGGAACGCTTGAATACCAAGTCTGTGCAAAGTAGGAGCACGGTTCAGTAATACTGGGTGTCCTTTAATTACGTTTTCTAAGATATCCCAAACTACAGGCTCTTTCTTATCAATGATTTTCTTAGCAGATTTTACTGTTTTAACAATACCTCTTTCAATCAATTTACGGATAACGAAAGGTTTGTATAATTCAGAAGCCATATCTTTTGGCAATCCGCACTCATATAATTTTAACTCTGGACCAACGACAATTACCGAACGAGCAGAATAATCTACACGTTTACCAAGTAAGTTTTGACGGAAACGTCCTTGCTTACCTTTTAATGAGTCAGATAATGATTTTAATGGTCTGTTAGATTCTGTTTTAACAGCAGAAGCTTTACGTGTGTTATCAAATAATGAATCTACAGATTCTTGTAACATACGTTTCTCGTTTCTTAAGATAACTTCTGGAGCTTTAATCTCCATTAATCTTTTCAAACGGTTGTTACGGATGATTACACGACGATATAAATCGTTCAAATCTGAAGTTGCAAAACGACCTCCATCAAGTGGTACAAGCGGACGTAATTCTGGTGGGATAACTGGAACCACTTTCATAATCATCCATTCTGGACGGTTTTCGCGGTTTTCGTTAGACTCACGGAAAGACTCAACAACTTGTAATCTTTTTAAAGCTTCAGTTTTTCTTTGTTTAGATGTCTCGTTGTTAGCGCTGTGTCTTAATTCATAAGATAAAGCATCTAAGTCAATACGAGCTAATAAATCCATGATACACTCTGCTCCCATTTTGGCAACAAATTTATTAGGATCTAAATCATCTAAATATTGATTTTCTTGCGGAAGAGTATCTAAAATGTTTAAGTATTCCTCTTCAGTTAAGAAATCTAATCTTTGTAATGATTCTCCATCTGCATTTTTAGCAATACCTGGTTGAATTACTACGTATCTTTCGTAGTAAATAATCATATCTAATTTCTTAGATGGAAGACCAAGGATATAACCAATTTTGTTTGGAAGAGAACGGAAGTACCAGATATGAGCAATTGGCACAACAAGGTTGATGTGTCCTACTCTATCACGACGTACTTTTTTCTCAGTAACTTCAACACCACAACGGTCACAGATGATACCTTTGTAACGAATTCTTTTGTACTTACCACAAGCGCATTCGAAATCTTTTACTGGTCCGAAGATTCTTTCGCAGAAAAGTCCATCACGCTCTGGTTTGTGAGTTCTATAGTTAATTGTTTCTGGCTTTAAAACCTCTCCTCTTGATTCTTTCAAGATAGATTCTGGTGAAGCCAATCCAATAGAAATTTTGTTAAATCTTTTTACTGGATTCTTATCTTTATTATTGTTTCTGTTATTCATCATAGTTTTTACTATTGATTTATTTGCAATTAAAAAATTGAATTTAGATTTATAATCTACTCTTTTGAAAATAAAGAGTTAATCATTCAGCTACTACCTCGGGTTACTTCTCTAAACCTCAAATTTTTATTTGAAGTGCTAGTTATAAAATGCCTCGCATTGTTATAAAAAATCGGAACGGTTTACGGGTATAAATCTTTAAAAACTTCTAACATTTAGTAAACGGTCTCAGTCCCAGTTTTCAGCGCTAAACTGAATACTGAGACTGTGACTGAAAACTTTTTATTTATTCTTCCAAACGAAGATCTAAACCTAGACCTTTCAATTCGTGCATTAATACATTGAATGATTCTGGTAAACCTGGTTCTGGCATAGTTTCACCCTTAACGATAGCTTCGTAAGTTTTTGCTCTACCAATAACGTCATCAGACTTAACAGTTAAGATTTCACGTAGTGTACTAGAAGCTCCATAAGCCTCAAGTGCCCAAACCTCCATCTCTCCAAAACGCTGACCTCCAAATTGAGCCTTACCTCCAAGTGGTTGTTGGGTAATCAATGAGTATGGTCCGATAGAACGTGCGTGCATCTTATCATCAACCATGTGTCCTAATTTAAGCATGTAAATTACACCCACAGTCGCTTTTTGTGCAAAACGCTCTCCAGTTCCACCATCATAAAGATAAGTATGTCCGAAACGTGGTACGTTAGCTTCATCAGTCAAGGCATTGATTTCGTCAAGAGAAGCACCGTCAAAAATTGGAGTAGCAAATTTTCTACCCAAGTTCATACCAGCCCATCCAAGAACAGTCTCATAAATCTGACCAATGTTCATACGTGAAGGTACCCCAAGTGGATTCAATACGATATCTACTGGTGTTCCATCTTCTAAGAAAGGCATATCTTCATGACGAACGATTCTTGCAACAATACCTTTGTTACCGTGACGTCCTGCCATTTTATCCCCTACTTTCAACTTACGTTTCTTAGCAATATAAATCTTAGCTAATTTCAAGATTCCAGATGGTAATTCATCTCCAACTGTAATAGTGAATTTCTCTCTTCTTAAAGATCCTTGTAAGTCGTTTAGCTTAATTTTATAGTTATGAATCAAATCATTAACCATTTTATTAGTAGCATCATCAGCAACCCATTGACCTTTGCTTAAGTGAGCAAAATCTTCTACTGCGTAAAGCATTTTTTGAGTATATTTTTTACCTTTTGGTAAAACTTCTTCACCCAAATCATTCATTACACCTTGAGATGTTTTTCCGTTCACGATCAAGAATAATTTCTCAACCAATCTGTCTTTTAATTCAACAAATTTAGTTTCGAACTCCATTTCTAAAGCGCCTAAAGCATCTTTATCCTGAGTACGTTTACGTTTATCTTTTACGGCTCTTGCAAATAATTTTTTGTCAAGAACTACACCGTGTAAAGATGGAGAAGCTTTTAATGAAGCATCTTTTACATCACCTGCTTTATCCCCGAAGATTGCACGAAGCAATTTCTCCTCTGGAGTAGGATCTGATTCTCCTTTTGGTGTAATTTTTCCGATCAAAATGTCGCCAGGTTTAACCTCTGCTCCAATTCTAATCATACCGTTTTCATCTAAATCTTTAGTAGCTTCTTCAGAAACGTTAGGAATATCGTTTGTTAACTCTTCGTTTCCTAACTTAGTATCTCTAACCTCTAATGAATAATCATCAACGTGGATAGATGTAAAAATATCATCACGAACTACTTTTTCAGAAATTACAATCGCATCCTCGAAGTTGTACCCTTTCCATGGCATGAACGCAACTTTTAAGTTTCTACCTAAAGCTAATTCTCCATTTTGAGTAGCATATCCTTCAGACAATACTTGACCAGGAACAACTCTATCACCTCTTCTTACGATTGGTTTCAAGTTGATACTTGTACCTTGATTGGTTTTTCTAAATTTAATTAAGTTGTACGTTTTCTCATCAGCATCAAAACTTACCATTCTCTCGTCTTCTGTACGATCGTATTTAATAGTAATGATGTTAGCATCTACGTATTCAACAGTTCCATGCCCTTCAGCATTGATTAATACTCTTGAATCTGAAGCTACCTGACGCTCTAAACCTGTACCAACAATCGGTGCTTCAGGACGGATCAAAGGAACTGCCTGACGCATCATGTTTGATCCCATCAACGCACGGTTCGCATCATCATGCTCCAAGAAAGGAATCAATGACGCAGAAATCGATGCAATCTGGTTAGGAGCAACGTCTGTATAATGAACAACTGATGGCTCAACAACTGGGAAGTCACCTTCCTCACGAGCAATAACATTGCTTGCTGTAATTTTACCTGTAGCATCCATTTCAATGTTTGCCTGAGCAATCATTTTACCTTCTTCTTCTTCAGCACTTAAGTAAACTGGAGTACTTTCTAAATCAACTACACCATTAGTTACTTTACGGTATGGAGTTTCGATGAATCCCATTCCGTTTACTTTCGCATAAACACCAAGAGATGAAATCAAACCAATGTTTGGTCCCTCAGGAGTTTCAATCGGACATAAACGACCATAGTGCGTATAGTGAACGTCACGAACCTCGAAACCAGCTCTTTCTCTCGAAAGTCCACCTGGTCCAAGTGCAGAAAGTCTTCTTTTGTGTGTAATCTCAGCTAATGGATTCGTTTGGTCCATAAATTGAGATAACTGGTTAGTACCAAAGAAAGAGTTGATAACTGATGATAATGTTTTAGCATTAATCAAATCAATTGGTGTAAACACCTCGTTATCTCTAACGTTCATTCTCTCACGAATAGTTCTAGCCATACGTGCTAAACCAACACCGAATTGTTGAGACAATTGTTCACCAACTGTTCTAACACGACGGTTTGATAAGTGATCAATATCATCAATCTCAGCTTTAGAGTTGATCAATTCGATCAAATATTTTACGATTGTAATGATATCTTCTTTGGTAAGCACTTGCTTATCCATAGGAATATCTAAAGCCAATTTTTTGTTCATTCTGTAACGACCAACTTCACCTAAGTTATAACGTTGATCAGAGAAGAACAATTTATCTATAATACCACGAGCAGTTTCCTCATCAGGCGGTTCAGCGTTACGCAACTGACGGTAAATGTGCTCTACAGCTTCTTTTTCAGAGTTTGTTGGATCTTTTTGTAACGTGTTGTGGATAATAGCGTAATCAGCTTGATTATTATCTTCTTTATGCAACAAAATAGATTTAACGTTAGAATCGATGATCTCTTCAACATTATCTTTGTCGATAATAGTGTCACGATCAAGGATGATTTCGTTACGTTCGATAGAAACTACTTCTCCAGTATCCTCATCAACGAAATCCTCATGCCATGTGTTCAATACACGCGCAGCAAGTCTTCTTCCAATATATTTCTTAATACCAGTTTTAGAAACTTTAATTTCTTCAGCTAAGTCGAAAATTTCAAGGATATCCTTATCTCTTTCGAAACCGATAGCACGGAATAAAGTTGTTACAGGTAATTTTTTCTTTCTATCGATATACGCGTACATTACGCTGTTAATATCTGTAGAGAATTCTATCCAAGAACCTTTAAAAGGAATTACTCTTGCAGAATAAAGTTTAGTTCCGTTTGCGTGGAACGATTGTCCAAAGAAAACCCCTGGAGAACGGTGTAATTGAGATACTACAACACGCTCGGCACCATTGATTACAAAAGTACCACTTGGAGTCATGTAAGGTATTGTTCCAAGATAAACATCTTGTACAATTGTTTCAAAATCTTCGTGTTCTGGATCTGTACAGTATAGTTTTAACCTAGCTTTTAAAGGCACACTATAAGTAAGACCTCTCTCTATACATTCTTGAATTGTATAACGTGGCGGATCAACAAAATAATCTAGGAATTCCAATACAAAGTTATTTCTTGTATCTGTAATTGGGAAGTTTTCCATGAAGGTATTGTATAACCCTTCGTTGCCTCTTTCGTCAGATTTCGTTTCTAATTGAAAAAAATCTTTAAAAGATTTAACCTGAACATCTAGAAAATCTGGATAGTCAGGGATATTTTTTGTAGAGGCAAAATTCAATCTTTCAGTCTGATTTGTTATCATCAATGGACAAAATTTTGATTAAAAAAAAGTAATTTTTTTGTGTAAGACACACTGTTTAATCTATACTTTCTTATTATAATCAATACATCTTTAAAAATAAACCGTAAAGGAAGTTCAATTTTTTTTCTTCGTATTGATCAAAAACTTTTTCGTATTTTAAACTATTTGATAATAAAACTTGATATATTTTATTATACGAAAAATGGTTTAGACCCTTGGATGGTTACATCCAAGGTCTAAACCTAGTTCTAAACTGTGTTTTGTTATTTTAACTCAACAACAGCTCCAGCTTCTTCTAATGATTTTTTAAGACCTTCAGCCTCTTCTTTAGAAACACCTTCTTTAACAGTACTTGGAGCACCGTCAACTACATCTTTAGCTTCTTTAAGACCTAAACCTGTAAGTTCTTTAACTAATTTTACAACTGCTAATTTAGAAGCACCAGCTTCTTTTAATACAACTGTAAATTCAGTTTGTGCTTCTTCAGCAGCACCTTCTCCACCACCAGCAGCAACTACTACAGCTGCAGCAGCAGGCTCGATACCATACTCGTCTTTTAATATTGTTGCTAATTCGTTAACTTCTTTAACTGTTAAGTTAACTAATTGTTCTGCGAATTGTTTCAAATCTGCCATTTTTTCTATCGTTTAAAATGATTTGTAAAAATATAATTTAATTATTGTGCGCTAATTAAGCAACAAGGAAGCAAACTTCCCTGCTTTGATTATTATGCTTCAGTTTCTTCTTCGCTACCAGCGAATTTGTTTTGTAAAGCAGAAATAATTCTTTGAGCTGGAGATTGTAATAATCCAATAAGTTCTCCAAGTAACTCTTCTTTTGATTTAATAGTTGCTAGTGCATCTAATTGGTTGTCTCCAATGTATACTTCAGAATTGATGTAAGCTCCTTTTAAAACTGGTTTATCAGATTTCTTACGGAAATCTTTGATAATTTTTCCAGGTGCATTAGCAACATCAGAAATAAATATAGCACTGTTACCCGCTAAAACTGTAGGTAAATCACCATAATCATTAGCAGAAGCTTCCATTGCTTTTGCAAGCAAAGTGTTCTTTACAACTTCTAAT
This sequence comes from Flavobacterium ginsenosidimutans, assembly GCF_003254625.1. GTDB lineage: Bacteria > Bacteroidota > Bacteroidia > Flavobacteriales > Flavobacteriaceae > Flavobacterium > Flavobacterium ginsenosidimutans. The sequence continues at coordinate 3,676 of NZ_QJRJ01000062.1, read as the reverse complement.
TTAATACCTGCTTTAAAACAAGCTCTACGTAAGTTTGAAGTTGTCTCTGCGTTTAAACCAGAAATATCAGATATGTAAATGATATTTGTACCAGCTAACTGCGCAGTTAAATTTTCAATCGCGATTGATTTTTCTTCTCTAGTCATACTAAAAATTTTTAACTACCAATTATACTGCTTTTGGGTCTAATGCGATAGCAGGACTCATAGTGCTTGTAAGGTGAATACCTTTAATGTATGTACCTTTAGCAGCAGTTGGTTTAAGTTTTATTAATGTTTGAATAATTTCGTGTGCGTTGTCAACAATCTGCTCAGCTCCAAAAGAAACTTTACCGATTCCTGCGTGTACGATACCAGTTTTGTCAACTTTAAAGTCAATTTTACCAGCTTTAACTTCTTGAACAGCTTTTGCAACATCCATAGTTACAGTACCTGTTTTAGGGTTTGGCATTAAACCTCTAGGTCCTAAAATACGACCTAATGGACCTAATTTACCCATAACAGCTGGCATAGTGATGATAACATCAACATCTGTCCAACCATCTTTAATTTTTTGTAAGTAATCATCAAGACCAACGTGATCTGCTCCAGCCTCTCTTGCTTCAGCCTCTTTATCTGGAGTAACCAATGCTAATACTTTAACATCCTTTCCTGTTCCGTGAGGTAAAGTTACCACACCTCTAACCATTTGATTCGCTTTTCTTGGATCAACACCCAAACGCACTGCGATATCAACAGACTCATCAAATTTTGCAGAAGCAACAACTTTCAATAATGCCGCAGCATCTTTTAGAGAGTATAATTTGTTCTTTTCAATTTTTGAAGCAGCCTCTTTTTGCTTTTTTGTTAATTTTGCCATGTCTTTTTCTTAATTAAAAAGGAGCATCTCCTGATACAGTTATACCCATAGATCTAGCTGTTCCAGCAACCATACTCATAGCTTTCTCAATTGTGAAAGCGTTTAAGTCTGGCATTTTGTCTTCAGCAATAGTTCTAATTTGTTCCCAAGTAACGCTAGCTACTTTTTTACGATTAGGCTCACCAGAACCAGATTTTAGCTTTGCAGCTTCCATTAACTGAACTGCTGCTGGAGGAGTCTTAACAACAAAATCGAATGATTTGTCTTTGTACACAGTGATTTGCACTGGACAAATTTTGCCAGGTTTATCCTGAGTTCTAGCATTAAATTGCTTACAGAACTCCATGATGTTTACCCCAGCAGCTCCTAAAGCAGGTCCAACCGGTGGCGACGGGTTCGCAGCACCTCCCTTAACTTGTAGTTTAACTACCTTACTAATTTCTTTAGCCATTTTTAAAAAATTTAACACTGTAATCAATGGAAGCGATTACAATGGTTTATTATAGTGTAACAAAAAATTATACTTTTTCTACTTGCATAAAACTCAATTCTAATGGAGTTTTTCTTCCGAAAATCTTAACCATTACCTCAAGCTTACGCTTCTCTTCGTTGATTTTTTCAACCGAACCATTAAATCCGTTGAAAGGACCATCAATAACTTTAACAGTCTCACCAACACTAAATGGAATAGAACGAGTATCTGTATTTACAGCTAACTCATCTACTTTACCTAACATACGGTTTACTTCAGAAAGCCTTAAAGGAACAGGCTCCCCGCCTTTAGTCTCTCCTAAAAATCCAATAACACTAGTAATTGACTTAATAATATGAGGAATCTCACCAACCAAGTTAGCTTCGATCATAACATATCCAGGAAAGTAAACTTTATCCTTAGATGATTTTTTCCCATCTTTTACAGTAACTACTTTTTCAGTAGGAACCAAGACCTGAGAAACATAATCCTCCATACCTAGTCTCGCAATCTCAGTCTCAATATAAGCTTTCACTTTATTTTCTTGACCACTAACCGCTCTAACTACGTACCATTTTTTCACATTATTATCTGCCATCACAAAAAAATTATCCTTTTAACCAGTTAAAAAATCCAGCCAAAGCTTTTGCAAAAAATTCGTCTACTCCCCATGTTGCCAAAGCGAATAAGATCGAAAATACAGCCACAACAATTGTCAATTTTTGAACTTCAGCCCAAGCTGGCCAAGTAACATTTGACTTTAACTCCTCGAAAGCCTCTGATAAATAATTAGTAACTTTTGTCATTTGATATATTTTTTATTGCACGGGCGGAGGGATTCGAACCCCCATCAACGGTTTTGGAGACCGCTATTCTACCCTTGAACTACGCCCGTAATTAAAGCCAGTGATTTTACTTAAGAAAATCACTGGCTTTTATTTATTTATAGAATTACTCTACGATTTCAGTAACCTGACCAGCACCAACTGTTCTACCACCTTCACGGATAGCAAAACGTAAACCTACGTTCATAGCGATTGGGCTTAATAAAGCAACTTCAATAGTTAAGTTATCACCTGGCATTACCATCTCTACACCTGCTGGTAAAGAAATAACTCCTGTTACGTCAGTTGTACGTACGTAGAACTGTGGACGGTAGTTATTGTGGAATGGAGTGTGACGTCCACCTTCTTCTTTTTTCAAGATATAAACCTCAGCTTTGAATTTAGCGTGTGGTTTTACTGAACCTGGCTTAATAATAACCATACCTCTTTTGATATCAGCTTTATCAATACCTCTTAACAATAAACCTACGTTATCTCCAGCTTCACCTCTATCAAGGATTTTACGGAACATCTCAACTCCTGTAATAGTAGAAGTTAATTTTTCAGCTCCCATACCAATGATTTCAACAGGATCTCCAGTGTTAGCAACTCCAGTTTCGATACGACCTGTAGCAACAGTTCCACGACCTGTAATTGTAAATACGTCCTCAACTGGCATCAAGAATGGTTTAGCTACGTCACGCACTGGCTCTTCGATCCAAGCATCAACAGCTTCCATTAATTCAATAATTTTAGGAACCCAAGCAGGATCATTATTCAATCCTCCTAAAGCCGAACCTTGAACTACAGGACCATTATCTCCATCATATTCGTAGAAAGATAATAAATCTCTAATTTCCATTTCAACAAGCTCTAATAACTCAGCATCATCAACCATATCCACTTTGTTCATGAAAACAACGATTCTTGGAATACCTACCTGACGTCCTAAAAGGATGTGCTCACGAGTTTGTGGCATTGGACCATCTGTAGCAGCAACTACTAAGATAGCTCCGTCCATTTGAGCAGCACCAGTAACCATGTTCTTTACGTAATCCGCGTGACCTGGACAGTCAACGTGAGCGTAGTGACGGTTAGCAGTTTCGTACTCTACGTGTGATGTATTAATAGTAATACCTCTTTCTTTCTCCTCTGGAGCGTTATCGATTTGATCAAACGATTTTGCTTGACAGTAACCAGCATCTGACAATACTTTAGTAATTGCAGCAGTTAATGTAGTTTTTCCGTGATCTACGTGTCCAATTGTACCTATGTTTAAGTGCGGTTTGGAACGATTAAAATTCTCCTTTGCCATTTTACTTAATTTTTAATCTTAGTTATATATTAATTTTCAATTTCCTACTTACTTGAGCCAATGTCGGGATTTGAACCCGAGACCTCTTCCTTACCAAGGAAGCACTCTACCCCTGAGCTACACCGGCAGAGTTTTCAATTTTAGATTGAAGATTTAAGAATTCAGATTTAACAATCCGTTACTTACAATCTAAAATCTAAACTTTTA
>NZ_QJRJ01000064.1 GCF_003254625.1 Flavobacterium ginsenosidimutans | reverse complement strand
ATTCGAACCTGCGAAGTTCACACAGCAGATTTACAGTCTGCCCTCGTTGGCCGCTTGAGTATCTCCCCTAATTTAAAATTCCATTATTTTAAAGAACCAAATCCAAATCGCATTTGGAATTTTCTGAGCCGATAGAGGGACTCGAACCCACGACCTGCTGATTACAAATCAGCTGCTCTAGCCAGCTGAGCTACATCGGCGAATGCATTAAAAAAGTCCGCTATTTCTAACGGACTGCAAATGTAGCTATTTTATCTTTTAATCAAAACATTTTTTAAAAAAAATTTCAATTAAATGTGTGCTCTAATTTTTTCCTTCCTTTTCACAAGTAAACGTTCTAATGATTCTGCCGAAAGCTCAACCGCTTCTTCAAATGTTTTACACTGTTTTTTTACCAAAAAATCATCACCAGGAACATTAATCTTTATCTCCACCACCTTATTCTCCTTATCACTTGTTCTTTCAACTTTTAAAAAAACATCTGACGAAACCACACGATCGTAGTATTTTTCCAGCTTACCCATTCTTTCTTGGATAAAATCGACCAATTTTCTGTCGACAGTAAAATTAACTGCATGAACATCTACCTTCATAATAAAAATTTTAGGGTTAACATTTAAGAACCATTATTTATTTCTTGGATGCGCGTCTATGTATACCTTTTTAAGTTCCGCCAAACTATTATGAGTATAAACTTGTGTAGAAGCTAAACTAGAATGTCCTAATAATTCTTTAACTGAATTCAAATCTGCCCCATTATTCAAAAGGTGAGTTGCAAAAGTGTGACGTAGCACATGCGGACTTTTTTTTACCTTTTCTGAGACCCTACTAAAGTATGAATTTATTAAACGATAAACAAAAGATTCACTTAATTTTAATCCTTTTTTTGAAACAAAAAAATAGTCACTATCAACCAAATCTTCCAAACCTTCCCTTTCTCTCATATATGAATCCACCTGACTTGCTATAATTGGCAAAACAGGAATAATACGCTCTTTATTTCTTTTCCCTAAAACCTTAATTGTATTAGCAAAACAATCAACATTTTTAATCATTAAATGAATCAATTCTGCACGACGCATTCCAGTAACATAAAGCATCTCAATAATAAGCTTATCCCGCACTTCTTCAAAACCAACAGGATTATCTATTTCTGAAAGCAAATCTTTTAATTCCTTTTCCGAAAAAGGAATCTGAACCGTTTTCGGCGTTTTTAAAGATTTATGTTTCAACATCGGATTAACTTCTATCTGTTTTGATTTTAAGAGAAATTTATAAAAAGCCTTCAAAGACGCCATTTTTCTATTAACCGAAACATTGGAAATATTCTGATCCACCAAAAAAACAATCCAGCTTCGAATTTGACTATAATTCACCAAATCAACACTATCTTGATCAAAAGATTCTTTTACAAAAGACTCAAAAGAAACTACATCATTCAAATATGCCCCTACCGTATGAGGAGAATATTTTTTCTCTAACAAAAGATAATCCTCAAAAGCCTCTTTGTTCGTTTTCATAAAAATCTAAAAATTAAGCATAAAAAAACCGTTAGTATCAAAATTAAAACATTTTGACCACTAACGGTAATTATTTTTGAAAAGCTAATACTAACTCTCTAAACTATCTTTCAAGCCTTGGATGTAAGCAGCTTTTTGAATTTGAGCTCTTTTGATAACAGAAGGCTTAATAAAAGCAGTACGTGCTCTTAATTGACGAACAGTTCCTGTTTTATCAAATTTTCTTTTATAGCGCTTTAATGCTCTATCGATATTTTCTCCGTCTTTAATTGGTATAATTAACATAATATAGACACCTCCTCTCGTTAAGGCTGCAAATGTATATATTAATTATTAATTATGAGTTATAAATTATGAATTATTTTTCTCCTTGGGATTAAAAACAGAAATAAAACCGATTATTCAGACTTAATTCAGTCTTTATACTCTACTATTTCAGCAAATTTCTAGAAATAACAAGCTTTTGAATTTCAGTTGTTCCTTCACCTATGGCGCATAATTTAGAATCTCTGTAGAATTTTTCTACTGGAAAATCTTTGGTATAACCATAACCACCATGAATTTGAACTGCATCATTTGCAATTTTAACACATGCTTCAGAAGCATACATTTTTGCCATAGCGCCAGATGTTGTTACTGGTTTATGCTGTTGTTTTAAGAAAGCAGCTTTATGAAGCAATAATTCCGAAGCTTCAATTTCGGTTGCCATATCTGCCAACTTAAAAGAGATTCCTTGGAAATTACTAATTGGCTGCCCAAACTGATATCTTTCTTTTGAATATTTCAAAGCTGCTTCATAAGCTCCTTTAGCAATTCCTAAAGACAAAGCTCCGATAGAAATTCTTCCTCCATCCAAAATTTTCATAGCCTGAATAAAACCTTCACCAACTTCCCCTAATCTATTTTCATCTGGAACAAGGCAATTATCAAAAACCAATTCGGCTGTTTCGCTAGCTCTCATTCCTAATTTATTCTCTTTTTTACCAGACGAAAAACCTTTCATCCCTTTTTCAAAAACAAAAGCTGTCATTCCTTTAGAATCACCTTTTTCTCCTGTTCGCACTACTACAACAGCAACATCACCAGAAATACCATGCGTAATAAAGTTTTTTGCACCATTTACAATCCAAAGATCTCCATCTTTAACCGCTGTTGTATTCATGCCTCCTGCATCTGAACCTGTATTATGTTCTGTTAGCCCCCAAGCGCCTATAAATTCAGCTGTAGCTAATTTTGGAAGCCATTTTTTCTTTTGTTCTTCATTTCCGAAAGTCAAAATATGATTAGTGCATAAAGAATTGTGCGCAGCGACAGATAATCCAATTGAAGGATCTACTTTTGAAATTTCCTCTATTACGGTAATATATTCGTGATACCCTAAACCTGAACCTCCATATTCTTCTGGAACTAAAACCCCCATGAAGCCCATCTCGCCAAGCTGCTTAAATAAAGGAACTGGAAAAATTTGTGCTTCATCCCATTCCATTATATAAGGTCTAATATTTTTTTCTGCAAAGTCTTTTATAGACTGTGCAATCATTAGCTGTGTTTCGTTGTAATCAAAGTTCATGAGTTAGTTTCTTTTTAGAACTCCAAATATAAACTAATTATTTTTGCTTTTTCAACAGGAAAATCTTTAATTTTTGCTAAATCCTCAATATTATTAAAATTTCCATTCATACTTCTATAAGTTACAATCTGTTTGGCGAGTCCATATCTAAAGTACGAAAACTGGGCTAACTCCTTTAATGATGCCTCGTTTACATTTATTTTCTTCAAAGAAGAAGGAATCACAACTTTAAAATGACTATTTAATTCGTTTACAACTTCGGGCGAAAGTCCCCAAATCTCTTTCATTTGCTCCATTGAAACAAACGAACCTAAAATTTCTTTTTGTTTCAGTATTCGAGACGACAGACCTTCACCAATACCGTAAATTTTCATGAGATCTTCTTGAGTTGCTTGATTAATATCTAATATTTCAAGCTTTTCTTTCTTTGGAAAAGTTCTTTCAACAAATTCTCGTTTCTCTTTTTTAAAATTATTCGGATGTTGTACCCAATCTGGAAATTTGAATAGAGGAGAAATTTTATTAAGCAATGAATCAGAAATCCCCGTAACCTTTTGAAATTCCTCTGCTGAGTTTACATATTTATTTTCTTTACGAAATGCCATTAAGCGGTCAATTTCTTCAACAGACATTCCGAGTTTATATCCTTTATAATCAGAAATAAAATTTGGGTTAAAAAGATAAATTGTAGGCTTTGCATTTTTACTTGTCAATTTCTCCTGATCAATCTCTGATTGAAGAGCAAGCCATTCCTCTTTTTCAGAGCTTATGCTTTCTTTGATATTAAAATCCGATAAGAGATAAAACAATTGTAGTGATACTATAATAATGAAGAGTATAAATACACCTGTTCGCTGTTGTTTGGTAAAGTTGAAAAACTTTTTTAAAGATTTAAAGTGCATGATAAAAAATACTTTTAAAAACAAAATAAGAAAAATCCTTCAAATTTATTAAGAATATTAGTAAGAAAAATTGTTTTTAAAAAATTATCATATCTCTTATAAAACTCTTATTAATTTAATGAATGTCAATACTTAAAGAAAGTTTCTTGAGAGTCCTGTAAAAAAAATAAAGATTTTATAACTTAAAACATGATATTTGTTTTTATTTTTTACAAAAAACAATACATTTGGCACTTAATAACAAATAAACCAATAAAATAGTATGTCAATTTGGAGAGTTAAACCTATATCAGCCTTTGAGGCCGATATGAAAAAAAGTGATTTAAAGAGAGTCCTAGGAAAATGGAGTCTTACTGCCATTGGTGTTGGTGCCATTATCGGTGGAGGAATTTTTGTACTTACAGGTACTGGGGCTTATTATCATGCTGGTCCAGCATTAGCAATTTCGTTTATCATCGCAGGTATTGCTTGTGTTTTTGCGGCTCTCTGCTATTCTGAATTTGCTTCCATTTTACCAGTTGAAGGATCTGCTTATGCATATGCTTATGGTACTATTGGAGAAATTTTTGCCTGGATAATTGGTTGGGGACTTATTCTTGAATACGCTATGGGATCTATGACCGTCGCCGTTTCTTGGTCAGGGTACTTCAATAAATTACTTAAAATGTTTCATATCAAACTCCCAGACTGGCTTACAACAGATCCTGCGAGTTACACTGGAGAAGGTTTCTCTATGAATCTTCCAGCTTTCTTGATCGTTATTTTAGTTATTTCGCTACTTATTAAAGGAACAAAAAGTGCAGCAAAAGCTAATAACGCAATTGTTATTCTTAAAGTATCTGCAGTAATCTTTGTTATTATAGCTGGACTTTTCTTTATTAATACAGCAAACTGGAGCCCATTTATTCCTGAAGCAACACAAATTATTGAAAAAGAAACTACTCACAATGCCTATGGATTTGGAGGGATTGTTTCTGGAGCTGCTGCAATTTTCTTTGCTTACGTTGGTTTCGATGCTGTTTCTACACAAGCAGGAGAAGCTATCAATCCTAAAAAAGATGTTCCTTTTGCTATTATTGCTTCTTTACTAATTTGTACAACTTTATATATTCTTGTTTCTTTAGTATTAACAGGAATGATGAATTACCAAGATTTTAATCCGCTAGGAAAATATCCTGAAGCTATTAAAGCTCCTGTTGCTTATGCTTTTGATATTGCTGGACAAGGATGGGCAGGATTTATTATTACAGTTGCTGCTACAATTGGTTTAGTTTCTGTATTAATGGTAATGATTATGGGACAATCTAGAATTTTCCTTGGAATGTCTAAAGATGGTTTAATTCCTTCTGTTTTCTCTAAAGTAAATCCTATTTCTGGAACACCAAAAACTAACTTAATGATTTTAGGAGGTATTATTGCAACTGTTGCTGCTTTTACTCCAATCAATAAATTAGCAGATATGACAAGTTTCGGTACTTTATTTGCCTTTACAATGGTTTGTATCGCTGTTTGGATTTTGAGAGTAAAACAACCTGGATTAAACAGAACATTTAAAGTTCCTGCTTTACCTGTTATTGCTGTTTTAGGAATTGCAATCAATACTTACTTAATTATCAATTTAAGTATTGATGCTCAATTGTTATCATTAGGATGGCTTGCGATTGGTATTTTAGTTTACTTTGGATACAGTAAACAGAGATCAAGACTTAATGACAAAACTGAAGAATAATATACTATATATTTCAAAAAAGCTCCAAATTTTCATTTGGAGCTTTTTTTATAAATCAAATACTGATGTTCTTTTTGAGCGAATTAAATCCTTTAATCTAATCCAAAAAGCGAGTGTTAAATAAACTCCGAATCCAAGACCTGCTGTAACAAAAGAGATGTAAATAAAAAACAATCTCACACTCGTTACACGCATTCCAAGTTTATCTGCTAATCTTGAAGAAACATGGAAACCATATTTTTCAAAGAAGAATTTAAGTTTTAAAATTGCTGACATCTTTATATTTTAGATTTTAGTACCGAAGCCTAGGGATAGATTTTTAGATTCCTGACTGCTCAGGATTACAAAAGTACAAATTATCTAATTATTTTTAAGCAGCTCTAATCCAATAGCACATTTTAGGCAAGCCTTTCGTTCGCAATATTCGTTTTTAAGCTCAAGCAAAGCTTGGCTTTCAAATGCCGATTGAGACTTTATTCCAAACAAATTAAACTTATCAATGACGGTATTTTTCTCCGAAACTACTTCATTCATAAAATCAATTAAATCTTCAGCAGTTGATTCTGCCATTATATTGGAATAAGCAAATTGAAGCGGGATAATTGTATTTATAATTACCAAATCAATGAAGGACTTAGAAAGCATTTTAGATTTCTTTGGACTTTCTTTATCAAACTGATAATGATTTTGCCAATACGGGGTTGCAGAAACATTTAGCAAACGATATACCGCATCAGCCGATTTTAAACCAATTATTTTTGAAAAAAGATTTTGATGTTTATAATATAAACTCGCCAATTGAGAAAGTCTTACTGTAGGGAAATTATCTGGGCGAAGTTTAAAAAACTGAACAGGATCTACATATGTTTTTTCTATTTGATATTTATGCAACAAATAAAAATAACGGAATCTCAAATCTTTATAATAAACATCTTCTTTTTCTATTTCTAATAAACCAGAAGTTCCGAAAAGCAAGGCTTCTAGATTTTCGACTTCAAAACTCTCTTTTCTAATAACTGAAAACGGAATTGCTTTTGATATTTGCAAGAAAGAATTTCCGTTGGTATTTAATCCAAAATTCTTCGCTAGAAGGCAAAACAAGACCGCTTCCCAATCATTATTGGTTTCTTCCAGTAATTGATAAATAAATTTAGATTTTCGCTCTAAGCGCTCAAAAAACAATCTTTCCTGCCAATTTTTAAAAACAAATCCATCGATTTCTTTTAATTGTCTTTCGCAAGAAATCCAAGTTTTCGGAGAAACTAAAGCATTGTAATTTTCGATTATTTCCTTTGAAACATAATCTTTAAGAACCAAAACAGGAATTTCTGTGTTATTTTCTCTAAAAATAGCAGTATCATTTTCCCAAACTACATGAAGAATAACATTTTTATAAGCAGGATCCTTTTCGTGATTGTGCAAATACCAATCTGAAGATTTTAAATGAATTTCTACATTGCCAGCCCATTTTTGATTTCCAATTTCGATATGCGCATTAAAAAAATCAGGGCCAGAAAGTTCTAAATAATCACCAGTTTTGATAATGGTAATTTGTTCATTTTGAACAGATTTTAAATTCAAGGTATCAAACTTCTTGAATTTCCAGAGATAATGAAGAAAGTCTTCTTTCATTTAGATTTTATAGTATAATTACAAAATCTAAAAATAATCAAATTTTAATATTATTCTTACAAAATGAAAATTATTTAACGAAGCATGTATAATTTGGCACAAGCTCTCGCATCTGATAAAGCTTCGTGATGGTTTAACTGAATGTTCATTTCGCGACAACAGTCACTTAATTTGGTTGGTTTTATACCTTTTCCTTTGTAGATTTTAACAGTACACTCCCATTTTGTAGCAATGTTTAAATCATCATAATTTAAACCATGTAATAGCATTGTCTTCATTAAAACATTTCGGTCAAAACTTTCATTGTGTGCTACAACAACTCTGTTTTTTAGTCTCTTTTCAATCTCAGGATAGATCTGAAAGAACGATTTTGCATTCATGGTATCTTTAGGGTAAATTCCATGAACACGAATAGTAAAAGGATTGTATTCGTTATTTGGCGGTTTAATTAGAGATACAAATTCGTCAACGATAATTCCGTTTTGAACTGTAACAATTCCAACCGAACATGGATGATGACCAGTTGCTGTTTCAAAATCAATTGCTGTAAAATTCATTTTATATTTTTAAAAGACAAATCCATAAATCAAATTGTTTCTCACAATAAGATTTATGGATTAATTTTATTTTAATTCGCTTATTTTATTGCGCCAATAATATCGTATTTGGTAATAATGTGGTGATGTCCATTTCCTAAATCAACCAAAACAGCATCATTTTCTTTTGAAAATAATTTTGAAACTTCTTCAATTGGAGTTCCTAACTTCACAATTGGGAAAGGTTTTCCCATTACTTCTTTAATTGGTTTTTCGGCTACATTTTTATCAGCAACATAACTTCTAAATAAATCCGTTTCGTCAACAGAACCTACAAAACCATTAATATCTACAACTGGAATTTGAGAAATTTTATATTTACGCATACGCTCGATTGCATGCGAAACCAATTCTTCAGTACGAACAACGATTAATTCTTTATCAATATGATCTTTGATTACATCTTCAGCTTTTGTTATGTTTTCTTCTAAGAATCCGCGCTCACGCATCCAATCGTCATTGAACATTTTACCTACATAACGGCTTCCAGAATCGTGAAATAATACCACAACAACATCATCTGGCTTGAAATGCTCTTTTAATTGCAACAAACCTTTAATACAAGCTCCAGCTGAATTTCCAACAAAAATACCTTCTTCTAAAGCAATTTTTCTAGTGTAAACAGCCGCATCTTTATCGGTAACTTTTGTAAATCCATCAATTAGAGAGAAATCTACATTTTTAGGTAAAATATCTTCTCCGATACCTTCTGTTATGTACGAGTAGATTTCGTTTTCGTCAAAGATTCCTGTTTCATGATATTTTTTGAAAACTGAACCATAAGTATCAATTCCCCAGATTTTGATATTTGGGTTTTTCTCTTTCAAATATTTTCCAACCCCAGAAATAGTTCCTCCTGTTCCAACTCCTACTACAAAATGTGTAATTTTCCCCTCTGTCTGTTTCCAGATTTCAGGTCCAGTCTGCTCATAATGCGCCAATGAATTTGACATATTATCGTACTGATTTACATACCATGAATTTGGTGTTTCTTCTGCTAAACGCTTAGAAACCGAATAATATGAACGTGGATCTGTTGGTTCAACATCTGTAGGGCAAACTACAACTTTTGCGCCCACAGCACGAAGAATATCCATTTTTTCTTTTGACTGTTTGTCTGAGATAACACAAATTAATTTGTATCCTTTTACGATTGCAACAAGTGCAAGTCCCATTCCGGTGTTTCCAGAAGTTCCTTCAATAATGGTTCCACCAGGTTTTAATCGTCCATCAGCTTCTGCATCTTCAATCATTTTCACCGCCATTCTGTCTTTTACAGAATTGCCCGGATTAAAGGTTTCGACTTTTGCCAATACTAACGCATCAATTTCAGCAACAATTTTATTGAGCTTTACCAATGGTGTGTTACCAATTGTTTCTAAAATATTATTTGAAAAGTCCATTTTTATTTAAGTTTAATATGTGGTTCTAATTAGTAAGTTTTTATTGGAAGAAATTCCAAACTAAACCAAAACGCAAGACAAAATCACGATAAGGATTGTGTGGCGCTGCATAATAATTACTTTGCGAGAACAAAGCATTAAAATGTTCTGCTTTTAAATAAAAGCGAGTTTGGCGGATTCTAGCATTTATGAAAAAATCGAATGTTGCAAAACCGCCTGTTTTTTTCTCTTGCTGTACAAAAAATTCAGCAATAACAGGATTATAATCATCTCCATAATATTTCGTAAGATAATTAAATACAAGCCCTGTTTGCATGTATAATGCTTTTTTAAAGAAATGATTTGAATAATAAAATGTATTTCTAGTTACAAAATCAGGCACATTTAAAATTAAATCTGACTGATCTACTTTTTGGTATAAAAGTGTATTATCTAATGCAAATTTTCCAAATTTGAATTCGCGGCTAGCTTTTATTTCCAAATAATTAATCACATTTCCATATTGAAATGGCTTCACTATTTGCTCACCACTTGCCTTTTGCTCATCGTTTGCAGCATCTGTAAAATACAAATGATCTTTCAATACTGTATATTGAACTTGTCCTGTTAACCAAGGAGTTGTAATTTCTGCACTAAGCGAGTTAATTTTTTCATTTTTAAAATCGTTCGACCAGTTGTATGAAACCCAACTACTTTGATACAAATTATAATTATTATTTGGCAGTTTGTTGATGTTACGATATCTAAAATCAAATTTAATTTTATCACTCATATCGTATCTCAACTTAGCATCTAAATCTGAAAGCGACTGATTTGTAATTGATCTTGAATACAAAAATCTACCATTCCACTTATTTTTCTGATACTCATATTGCGCACCAAAATTATTGAACTGTAAATACAAATTGTCCGGAACTGCATTTCCTAAACTGTCTACAATAATTCGCTCATACTTGTAGTTTGATCTGTAATCGTCTACAAAAAATATAAACTTACCTAAAAGCGAATTTTCGTAAGCCGCTCCAACTTTGTTATAAAGTCGTTCATATTTAGTATGGTCGTTCATATTGCTAGTTACATACGAATCGCCGAAACGCTGTACACGTGTACTTACGTTGTCGTTATCTGTAACTGTAGAAATTATCGTTGGCTGTTTATATTCGTACCCTTTGTTCTCGTAATTAAACTGATGCGTTATGTATAAATTATTGCTTCCATCTTTTGGATTTACCCTGAATGCATGATCAAAAAATAATCTTCGCCCTTTTAACATCGATTCTGCATCAGTCAAATAAACTTGCAACCTTTGTCTGTTTTTATAATCTTGATTATCGCTTTCAAAATTTGAATCGTTTGTAATCCCACCATTTTCTTCGTTCATAATATCTTGGTAGGTATAGTGAGCATTAATTGCATAACGTCTGCTGGTTGTAGCATAACTTGCTGTCATTCTGAAATTTCCAGCACTAACCAATTGATTGTTATAGTCTCCTTCAGATCTTAACCCTTTATATGCAATTGAGAAATTAAGATTTTTAGAAACGTTTAATGTTATAAAAGAATCTACATTTTGCCCTTTATTAATCGTTGTGTTAAAAAACAATTCTGTAAACGGTGTTGCTGCAGAATAATATCTTATTTGATCTGCCTGCATGTAATTAGAATGTTTTCCGCTGAAACCAATCTCTGGATATGGCGAAAAACTAGTCAAACTATACTGTAATGTATTTAAAGGTTGTCCGATATTAGAAAATTCTTGAAGTCCAAAAAGATCTTTTCTAAGATGATTTTGTCTGTAAGCACTTTTAATAGTCAGAGACGTATCTACATAAATCGTATCGTGTTCTAGTGTAACAATTTTATACTGATCAATTGTTGCTATTTTTTGTTTTTTCTTTTTTACGGTATCTGTAATACTAGAATATTCCGTATTCATATCTAAATTACCTTTAGGAGCAGGTTTTTTTACTTGAGAAAACAATAAAGTTGGTACAACTAATAGATATAGAAAAATGAATATTCTCATTTGATGGCTTTGTATAAATTTATTTTGACAAATTTGCTAAGCAAAGGTAAATTATAAAAACAAATAAAGAAAAAAACACTCCATTTTATATAATTGCCTTGGCTGACAGTACGAAAACGAATATTTTTGCTGAAAATTTCATCTAATTTGTTATTAAAAACCTAAAAAAATGCTCGAAAAAAATTTCTCAGGATTTGTTTTAGAAACTGGAACAGACGAAGCTGGCAGAGGCTGTCTCGCAGGTCCAGTTACTGCTGCAGCTATAATTTTACCAGAACATTTTGAAAATGCAATTTTAAATGACAGTAAGCAATTATCAGAAAAAGCAAGAGCTCTTTTAAGGCCTATTATAGAAAAAGAAGCTTTGTGTTATGCTGTTACTCATTTGTTCCCAGATGAAATTGACGAAATAAATATTCTTAATGCTTCGATGAAAGGAATGCAAGAATGCATTTTGAAATTAAAACATACTCCAGAATTTATTATTGTCGATGGAAATCGCTCTTTAAATGCCAAACTTGGACTTAAAAATACTTTTGGAAAACAATTTTCTCAAGAAGAGATTACGCTTTTAAAATCGATTCCAAATCAGAGTATTATAAAAGGTGATGGTAAATATTTAAGCATTGCCGCAGCATCTGTTTTGGCTAAAACATATCGCGATGAATATATGGATCAAATTCATGAAGAATTCCCGATGTACAACTGGAAACAAAACAAAGGGTATCCAACAAAAGAGCACCGTGAAGCTATCAAAGAATTTGGAACCACAAAATATCATAGAATGAGTTTTAGACTTTTACCAGAACAGCTAGAACTCGATTTATTTTAATAAAAAAAACGACCTATTTAGGTCGTTTCTATTTTTAACTAATTACTAGTCACTATTTGCTATTCACTAATCACTTCTTACTTTTCAAAAACTCAGCAAATTGTTTTGTATCATAATAAAACGGTCTTACTGCTGTAATTTTTCCGTCTTTTAAATCGAAATGTTCTGAAATAGGAACCGACATTGTTTTACCTGATTTTTTAGCTTTACAGCTTATTGTAAAATAAATGATAACTTCATTTTTAGAAACATCGCTAAAATAAGTTGGTTCTTTCTCTATTTGTAAATCAAAAAACTCTGTTGATTTTGTGAACATTTTAGTCCATTCGCTAAAACCAATATAAGTTCCTCCGTAAGGTAAACCTGTTGCTTGACTGTAAACTGCGCCATCTGCTACTACCGTAGCCAAAGCATCAAAATCTCTTGTTTTAAAAAGGCTTTCGTAATATTTTGCTACTACTTTTAAGTTATCGGCTTCTAAGTTTTTCAAAATATCCGCTTCAGATAGAGCTGCTCCTTTATCCCAAAACCCAATAATTTTACTTACTTGCCCTTTGCCATTTAAACGTGCAAAATCTCGGCCAGCCATTATAAGATTGTTTTTAGAATCAAGAATTTTCCATTCCCAGGTTACATAATTGTCTTTTACAATTTTGGTTCCCGACGTTAAAACTGCATCTGGATTCTTTTTGTAAAATTCGTTAATAACATTATTAAATGCGGCAATTCCTTTTGTAGATGCAGACGGATCTTCAAAAGTACTGTCTTCTAACCAAATCAATTTAATTAGTTTTAATCTGGCATCACTGTTTTTTTCCTGCCACACTTTTTCATAAACCGTAATCGGATATAATTTATCTTTCTTTTGAGCAAAAAGACCATTAAGAATAAAAAGAAAACATAATAAGTAGATTTTTCTCATAAGCAATGAAATTAGATTTGATTAAACTTTATTAGTAATATTTCAAATTTAGCATAAATACTGGCGGGAATTACAAAAGTTGCGCAATTTGCCATCCTTTCAAAATCTTAACTTTTGCCAAATAGTTTTTAAAACTTTTGAATACTATTTTAGAAAAAAACAGCTTTCTATCTAAATATTGAAATCCCATTTCTAGGCAAAAAACACTTTGGTTATCCTGAAATAGGCTTGTTTTATTGGAAGAAAATAAAAAAACCGTCTCAAAAAACTTGAAACGGTTTATATTTTTAGAAGATTATTTAAACAAATTCAGCTTCAAATAGTTCTTTTAAATGTTTGATGATTTTTGATTTTACTTCTTCTTCATCTACTTTTTCTACGCCGAGTTCGACGTTTAATGATGTAACGCCTTTTCCGCGAATGCCACAAGGAATAATATTGTCAAAATATCCTAAATCGACATTTACGTTTAAAGCAAATCCGTGCATAGTTACCCAGCGTGAAGCACGAACGCCCATTGCGCAGATTTTGCGTGCAAACGGAGTTCCAACACCAAGCCAAACTCCGGTTTCTCCTTCGCTCCTGCCCGATTCCAAGCCGTATTCTGCTAGAGTTAGAATAATTGATTCTTCTAAAAAACGCAAGTATTTATGAATATCGGTAAAAAAATTTTCTAAGTCAAGTATCGGATAACCTACAATTTGTCCAGGTCCATGATACGTAATATCACCGCCACGATTGATTTTATAAAAAGTCGCTCCTTTGGCCTCTAATTGTTTTTCGTTTAATAACAAGTTTTCAAGATCGCCGCTTTTTCCTAAAGTATAAACGTGAGGATGCTCAACAAATAATAAATAATTTGGTGTTGGCAGATCAAGTTCTTCTCTTCTGTTCTTGATTTTTAAATCGACTATGTCCTTAAAAATTTCTTCCTGATATTCCCAAGTCGATTTATAATCTCTTTTTCCCAGATCCTGAAGTTGGATTTTTTTATTCATTTTAATTATTTTTCAAACTCAACATCAAAGTTTAGTTTGTCAGGATTCTCCATATAATCCGTAAAAGTGTATTGAATTGTAATTGATTTGCGATCGTCGCTAAATAAAGCCGTTGGGTTAGAGACTTTCTTTATTTTTTTTGGAAAATGGTATTTCACGATATAACTAGATGAAGCAAACATCATTTTAGACATATCTCCAGCAGAATCTTTTACTTTTGCTGCCTTTTTCTGCTGATCGATAACTGCTTTTCGTGTAAATTTCTTTCCGTCATAAGAATAACTTAAGTTACTGCCATTATCTCCAAAACCGTTTCCAAGCGGATTTGCTGCTGCACCTCCTTCTAATTTTTGAAATGTGCTTAAAGTTTGTAAAATATCTTGCAGTTCGTTTACATTTTTAAAATCAGTTGCCATTGTCATTAGAAACTGCTTTTTCTCTGAACTCATTTTTGTAGATACTACAAAATTCTCCAGTTTTTTAAGCTCTTTCTGTGTTTCTGGCGATAACTTAGCGATACTGTCTTTTTTCTCTTCAAATACTTGTTTGAAAGTAAAAGTAGTATCAACATCTTTTTTAGCGTCTCCCATTTGACCTGCGATTTGATCACCAGCCATTTCCATTAATGCAGAACCATCCATGTCTACAGAGAATTTTCCAGTTCCGTTATCGTTGATGTAAATGTTTTCAGTGAAAGTACAGCTTGTTAATGTCGCTAATAAAAAAGAAAAACTAAGTAATTTATATAATTTCATCATTTGCAATTTTTTATCAAATATACGAACTTTTTAGGTTCTGAGATTCTAAGCTACTAACTTGCTAAGTTCATAAATTCTGAAGCCCACAATCTTTTATTATTCTAAAACTACTTCTAGATCTATACTTTCGGGATTTCTTGAAAAATCTGAAAGCAAAAATTCTAAGGTTAGAGATTTTTTTGTCTGGGCTCACAACCGCATTTGAATTAGAAACTGATTTTATTTTAAAGAGGAGA
Organism: Flavobacterium ginsenosidimutans; assembly: GCF_003254625.1. Lineage (GTDB taxonomy): Bacteria > Bacteroidota > Bacteroidia > Flavobacteriales > Flavobacteriaceae > Flavobacterium > Flavobacterium ginsenosidimutans. Next base: position 49,099 of record NZ_QJRJ01000064.1, on the reverse strand, counting down.
AGGTTCTAAGAAGCTAAGATATTAAGTTTTTTTTCGTTTATTTCTTACAGGAATATTTTATTCAAAATAAAAAACATCGAAACCAAAACGTCTTATGAAAACGAAAACATCTAATCTAGCCCCGATAGAAGTGGTATCTTTTTTTTGGCTTCTTTAGCCAGAAAAAGATACAAGCGGATAGCGGGACAAAACTTTCATGAAAAAACGGAAAATTTCTGCTGCAAAAAACCTTAACACTTTGAGTTGAAACTTGAAACAAAAATTTTATCTTTGCACACTTAAAAAAATAGCACAAAATGGCATTATCAGAACAAGAAATCATTAGAAGAGAAAAACTTCAGAACTTACGCAACTTAGGAATCAATCCTTATCCGGCTAATCTTTTTCCTGTAAATCATACATCTAAGCAGATAAAGGAGTCATTTGAAGAGGGTAAGAAGGTTATCGTTGCGGGACGTTTAATGAGTGTTCGTGATCAAGGTAAAGCTTGTTTTGCTGAATTACAAGACAGCGAAGGACGTATTCAATTGTACGTAAACCGCGATGTTTTGTGTGAAGGTGACGATAAAACTTTGTACAACCAAGTATTCAAAAAATTAACCGATTTAGGTGATTTTATTGGTATTGAAGGAGAATTGTTCACTACACAAGTTGGTGCAAAATGTATTCGTGTAAGCGGATTTACTTTCTTGAGTAAAACGTTACGTCCGTTACCATTACCAAAAGTTGACGAAGAAGGAAATGTGCACGATGCTTTCAACGACGCTGAATTGCGTTACAGAATGCGTTATGTAGATTTAACTGTAAATCCGCAGGTTAAAGAAACTTTCATCAAACGTACCAAGTTGTTTACTGCAATGCGTGGTTATTTTAATGACGCTGGATATTTGGAAGTTGATACTCCAGTTTTACAGTCAATTCCTGGTGGAGCTTCGGCAAGACCATTTATCACGCACCATAATTCGCTTGATATTCCGCTTTACATGCGTATTGCGAATGAGTTATACTTAAAAAGATTAATTGTTGGTGGATTTGAAGGTGTTTATGAGTTCTCTAGAAACTTCCGTAACGAAGGAATGGACAGAACGCATAATCCTGAGTTTACTGCAATGGAAATATATGTAGCTTACAAAGACTACAACTGGATGATGGAGTTTGCTGAAGGTTTATTAGAGCATTGTGCAATTGCTGTTAATGGAACTAGCGAAGTTACTTTTGGCGAGCACACAATCAACTTTAAAGCACCTTATGCTCGTGTTACGATGACTGATTCTATCAAACATTTTACTGGTTTTGATATTTCTGGAAAAACAGAACAAGAATTGTTTGAAGCAGCAAGAGGAATGGGAATCGAGGTTGACGAAACAATGGGTAAAGGAAAATTAATTGATGAGATTTTTGGAGCAAAATGTGAAGGAAATTATATTCAGCCAACTTTCATTACTGATTATCCAAAAGAAATGTCTCCGCTTTGTAAAGAGCACCGCGATAATCCAGATTTGACTGAGCGTTTTGAGTTAATGGTTTGCGGAAAAGAAATCGCAAATGCTTATTCTGAATTAAATGACCCAATCGATCAAAGAGAACGTTTTGAAGACCAAATGCGTTTGGCTGCAAAAGGTGATGATGAAGCAAATGGAATTATCGATGAAGATTTCTTAAGAGCTCTTGAATACGGTATGCCTCCAACTTCTGGAATGGGAATTGGAATGGATCGTTTGATTATGTATTTAACAAACAACGCTTCTATTCAGGAAGTTTTATTGTTCCCTCAAATGCGTCCTGAGAAAAAACAAGCTCAGATTGAACTTTCTGATGAAGAAAAATTCATCATTGACTTGCTTACCAAAAATGAAAATAGAATGGATTTAACGCAACTAAAAATTACAGCTAACTTAAGCGGTAAAAAATGGGATGCTTCTATGAAAAACTTATCTAAACACGGTTTAACTAAAGTTGTCGTTGACGGCGAGTTTAAATTTGTGGAACTAGTTGGATAAATTCCAAAATTGAAATTCCAAATTCCAAGTTGGATTTTATAATATTTCAAACCCGACAGGTTTAAAAAACCTGTCGGGTTTAGTTTTTCCTAAAAATCACAATTTAAAACGAATACTTCTCTAATTTCTTACCTTGAATATCCAAAACCTTTGTACTCTCTTTTGGAACATCGCCTTTTATGACTTGCTGAACAGACGGATTGGACGGATATTTTCCATCTTTAATTTTTAAAAGATGAAATTTCCCTCCACTTTGAAATATCAAATCATAAAATTTTTCTGTTGATGAAGTCGTCACATAAATTGGAAAATCTGTTACAGTGAAACGATTTATTACACTTCCGTCATTCTTCAAAATATAACCAGAACAACCTCCACTTCCGCAGAAATAAGAGTTTGAGAAACCAACAAAATATTCGTTTTTATTATCGTTATTTAAATCAAAAGCATCATAATAAAAATAACGATCGTCTTTTGTCAGCGCAGGAATATCATTCTTTAATAAAACCAGTAATTGTTTACGGATTAACTCTACTGCTTTATCTTCTTTTGAAGTAACTTCGCTTAAATCTGCTGTTCCTCCAAGTGTTTTAGACAAGGTATCTTGAACAATTGTTTTTACAATATTTTTCGAATTGTCTTTATTTTGACAGGAATAGAATGCCAAAATTGCAATTAAAATCAGAATTTTATTTTTCATAATCTGATAGTTTAAATTCATGATAACTTACACTAGCAACGCTGTTTTATTCTCTATATCATTCTGTGTCAATAATGATTTTATATTATTAAAAGTTACCAATGCAATCTGAGTCAAAGCTTCGTTGGTAAAAAATGCTTGATGCGCCGTTACCAAAACATTCGGAAAACTCATTAAACGCTGAATCGCATCGTCCTGAATAATATCTGCGGATAAATCTCTAAAGAATAATTTTTCCTCTTGTTCGTAAACGTCAATTCCTAAATAACCTATTTTCCCTTCTTTTAAACCTTCAATAACCGATGCTGTTTCTATCAATCCGCCACGGCTGGTATTTATAATCATGACGCTTTCTTTCATAAAAGAAATTGAAGTTTTATTAATAACGTGTTTCGTCTGATCGTTCAGCGGACAATGAAGTGAGATAATATCGCTTGATTTAAATATTTCTTCTAAACCAACAAAAGAAACGCCGTCCTTTTTCATTTCATCACTTTCAACAATATCATACGCCAAGACTTTACAGCCAAAGCCCAATGCAATTTTAGAAAATGCTTTTCCGATATTTCCAGTTCCAATAATTCCGATTGTCTTCCCGAATAAATCAAAACCTAATAATCCGTTTAAAGAAAAATTCTGCTCACGAACTCTGTTATAGGCTTTATGCGTTTTTCTGTTTAAAGTTAGAATCATGGCCATTGCATGTTCGGCAACCGCCTGAGGAGAATACGCAGGAACTCGACAGACTTTTATATTGTATTTTTTAGCAGCTTCTAAATCGACATTATTAAATCCGGCGCAACGTAAAGCAATTATTTTTACTTTTTTTTCTGCTAATTGTTTAATGACGACTTCGTTTACAATGTCATTCACAAAAACACAGACAATTTCACATTCTTCAATTAATGCAACTGTCTGAGCATTTAATTGTGTTTCAAAAAAGTCAAGCTGAAAACCAAAATTTTCATTGTACTTATTGAAGAATGTTTTATCGTAGGGCTGAGTAGAAAAAAAGGCGATTTTATTATTTGTTGAATCCATAGAAATTTGATTTTGAATGGTTTCTTAAAATTAAGGAATTTATTTCAAATCTCTTTTATGAAGTACAAATCAATCATTTTTATTTTTGCGAACAACATTATTGAATTAGTCCGTTGAAAACTGCCTACCTCAGCAGGATAAAAATCTCCTTTAGATAAAAACTCTCTCAATTTATATTCAATATATTCTCTCATTTCTTCAGTGATCCAAAGCTTTATTGAATCTTTATTATAAAAAATAAAATCATCTTCTTTAATTATAAATATTTGCAATAAAATATTTTCTGAGCTTTCTAATGCTTCAGTTTCAATCTCTACCTCATCATGTACATTCAGAGATTTAATCTTATTAAGAAAATCAAATGCACTTTTCTCATTAAAGATAAAATGCAAAGAACTAAAAACAAGTTTTATTTTTGGTAACATAACTTTATTTAAAAGCACTAAAAAAAATCTCTTGCAACTTTTATTTGTGGAAATTCTATTTCAATTTCTTTATTATTTGTAATGTCTTCTAATTGGAGCTTTTTGTCTTGAACTATAAACCTAATCACTTTTCTTTCCTTTGTAAAAAAGACACCAAACTCTCTGTCATTTTCATCCTCACAATAGGAAATCAATAATAAATTATGTATATTAAGATTTGATTCTTTAATTAATTCTTTTAAATCCAACCATTCTTCATTTAAAAGCTCAGTTAATTCTAATATTTCTTCTTTATACAACTCAATTTCTTTTGTATCCATTCATCTTTATATTTTATCTACAAATAATTTACAAATCTAAGTGACCACATTCTTTTAAGCTACCCCAACAAGTTATAATTATAACATTTAAAGTTTAGGCACTATTTATAAAATTCTATTTTGTTAAATAAACTATAATTCTGACAATCAAATTAAACCAATCGAATCTAAAAAAGTCTAACCTTCTATAACAATTAAAAAAACTTAAACCATGAAAAAATTATTTATCGCTGCAATGTTATTTGTTGGAATAGCAAGTTTTGCACAAGGACAAAAGGAAAAATTAACGCCAGAGCAGCGTAATGAAAAACAGTTGCAAAAATTAACTACAGAATTAAATCTGGATGCTAATCAGCAAGCTCAAGTAAAACAGCTTTTAGCAGACAGAAGCGCAAAAGCTGAAAAACTAAGAGATGCTCGTCAAGAACAAAAAGAAAGCGGTACAAAACCAACTGCTGCAGAAAGAGATGCTTTTAAAAAGGAAATGATGGCCGAGAAAGAAGCAAACGATGCTAAAATGAAATCGATTTTGAATGCTGACCAATACACAAAATGGAAAACCATTCAGGAAGAAAACAAAGACAAAGCAAGAGAGAAAATAAAAGAATACAGAAAAGATAACAACTAATATAAAGAGGCTAGTAAGCCTCTTTTTTATTTCTAAACATTCTTTAAACTTTCCTTAATAGTTTCTGTTAAATAAAAGATAAACATGAAAACACCATTAAACCTAATAATTTGAACGAAGTCTAATTGCTATAAACCTTTTATAAAACGAATTATGAAAAAATTATTTATTGCAGCTTTATTATTTGTTGGAATAGTAAGTTTTGCGCAGGACATCAATCAGAAACCGGCACGTGATCAAAGAGAAAAATTAACTCCAGAACAACGTAACGAGAAATATTTACAAAAATTAACTTCCGATTTGAGTTTGGATAAAAAACAGCAAGAACAGGTAAAACAGCTTATCGCAGAAAAAAGTGCTAAAGCTGAAAAGTTTAAACAGAACCGAAAAGACAGTAAAACACCTCCAACTGCTGAAGAAAAAGCAGCTTTCAAAAAACAAATGGATGCAGACAAAGCGGACAATGATGCTAAAATGAAAGCAATTTTAAATGCTGATCAATACACAAAATGGACGGCTCTAAAAAAAGAGCACAAAGGTGATCATAGAGGGAAAGATCACAAATCACCGCAAGAACGTGATCAGGCGCATTTGCAAAAACTGACAACTGATTTAAACTTAAATGCAGATCAGCAAAAACAGGTTAGCGAACTTTTATCTGACAGAAGCACAAAAATGGCAATGCTTAAAAAAAGCAGAAAAGATTCTGACGTAAAACCAACTGACGCAGAAAAGAAAGCCATGAAAAAACAAATGGAAGAAGATCATAAAGCTTATGATGCTAAAATGAAATCTATTTTGACTGCTGACCAATATAAAAAATGGACTGCGATTCAAAAAGAACATAAAGACAAAATGAAAGAACACAAAAAAGACAAAAAATAATTTTGGTTAAAAAAATAAAAGGAGGCTTAAAGCCTCCTTTTTTATTAAAATGATTTCGATACTTTATCAATCGCATTGATTGTGAAATCTAAATCTTCATAAGTCAATGCATCTGTAATAAACCACGTTTCGTATGCAGATGGCGCGATGTAAACCCCTTCTTGCAATAATCCGTGGAAGAATTTTTTAAATGTTTCGTTATCCCCTTTTGCTGCGGTTTGGAAATCTGTAACTGGATTTGCATCAAAGTGAACAGAAATCATAGAACCTACTCTATTGATTGTGAAAACAACGTTATTTGCTTTTAAAACTCTATCGATTCCTGCTTCTAAATAAGCTGTTTTTTCTTCTAAACGTGTAAAAATTTCTCTGTCATTATCAAGAGCTTTCAGCATCGCCAATCCAGCAGCCATTGCTAAAGGATTTCCAGATAATGTTCCTGCCTGATAAACTGGTCCAAGAGGCGCTAAATAATTCATGATTTCTTCGCGTGCTGCAAAAGCCCCAACAGGAAGTCCGCCACCAATTACTTTTCCGAAAGTTACAATATCAGCATCAACTCCATATAATTCCTGAACTCCTCCACGTGCTAAACGGAAACCTGTCATTACCTCATCAAAAATCAGTAAAATTCCGTTTGCTGTACACAAATCTCTTAATCCTTGCAAGAAACCTTTTGCAGGCGGAATACAACCCATATTTCCTGCAACTGCTTCGATAATAATCGCTGCAATTTCTCCTTTATTAGCTTCGATTAAAGTTTTTACGTTCTCTAAATCATTGTATTTAGCCAATAAAGTATCTTTTGCAGTTCCTTCTGTAACGCCTGGACTATTTGGAGATCCAAAAGTTACAGCTCCACTTCCCGCCTGAATTAAGAATGAATCAGAATGTCCGTGGTAACAGCCAGCAAATTTGATGATTTTATCTCTTTTTGTAAATCCACGAGCTAGACGAATCGCGCTCATACAAGCTTCTGTTCCTGAATTTACAAAACGTATTTTATCAATATTCGGAACCATAGAAACAGCCAAAGCTGCAATTTCAGTTTCCAATTCTGTCGGCATTCCGAATGAAGTTCCCAGTTTTGCTTTTTCGATTACAGCATCAACAACTGGCTGATAAGCGTGACCCAAAACCATTGGTCCCCAAGAGTTGATGTAATCTATTAATTTGTTCCCGTCTTCATCATATAAATAAGCACCTTTAGCACTTTTTACAAAAATCGGAGTTCCGCCAACGGCTTTAAATGCTCTTACTGGTGAATTTACTCCTCCTGGAATTACTTTTTCTGCTTCAGCAAAAAGCTGACTACTTCTTTTATATAACATTCTTATTTTAGATTTTAGAATTCAGATTTTAGATTAAAACTGAAAACTTATTTTGATTTTAGATTAATTTCATCAGAACTGAAAACTGAGACTGAGACTGAAAACTTATTTCACTTTCAACCTCTGTCCTATTGAAATGGCATTATCGGTTAGATTATTTTTCTTTTTCAAATCTTCAACCAATAAATTGAATTTTTTTGAAATGGAATATAGCGTATCTCCTTTTTGAACCTCATACATATTTGGATCGTATTGACTCATATTGATCTTTGGATCAGAAGCGACGTCATAAGATGATTGTTTTGTTGGAGCCGAAGTATTAATTGGCACATAGCTTCTTCCTGTAACCTGACAATCATATTGATGAAGATTGTATCTTTCAATATAACTGATCAATTTATCTGGATATTTCGGATCTGTTGCATAACCTGCTGCTCTCAAACCTTTTGCCCAAGCTTTATAATCGTCTTTTTCGTAAGTAAATAAGGTAGCATATCGCTTTTTTCCAACCAAAAACAAGGCATGATCTCTATAGGATTCCGATGCCTGAGGATATTTTCTAAAACATTCCTGAGCTGAGTCATCGTCGTGACGAACACTTTCTCCCAACCAATCATTATGACATTTAATTCCAAAATGATTATTAGCATCTACAGCTAAATCTCCTCTTCCTGCTCCCGATTCTAAAATTCCTTGAGCCAAAATAATACTTGCAGGAATTCCGTAAGTTTTCATGTTTCCCATTGCAATATCTTTGTACTGCAAAACATAATTATTGATTAAATCACTTGTAACAACGGTTTTGGAAGTAGATTGAATAACCTCAGTTGTATTATTTGTAGAAGGATAATTTTTTCCTATTGGCTTGGCTGGAGTATTTCTTTTTGCTGATGCAGTCCTGGCTTGAACTGCTGCCGCTTTTTTAGTCGTCGCAATGGCAGGCTTACTAGAAGAGCAGCTTGCTAAAGCTAATATTACGAGAAGTAATACAATTTTTTTAATCATTTGTTTTGAGTATTGGTAATTTCTTCTGCTTCAATTTTATATTCATTCCGTCAATTCCCTGCAATCCGCCTGTGTGAATGAGTAAAATTTTTGAATGTGGAGGAAAATAATTTTTGCTAATTAAATCTATAACGCCAAAAACCATCTTTCCTGTATAAATTGGATCTAAAGGCACTTTATTTTCTTCAAAAAAAGAATTGATAAATTCAATTAATTCTAAATTTATCTTGCCATAACCTCCAAAATGATAGTCAGAAATTAAATTCCAGTTATCTTTTTTTGCAAAAATACGAATTTCATCGGTTAAAAAGTCACCTTTTAACACTGGAAAGCCCAAAATTTTCTGATTTTGCAGCGAACTATTAATTAATCCCGAAATCGTGCCGCCTGTTCCAACTGCACAACAAACGTAATTAAAAACCGAATCTTCGTCGGTTAAAATCTCCTCGCAACCTTTTACAGCCAATTCGTTTGTTCCGCCTTCGGGAACTAAATAAAAATCGCCAAACTTCTCTTTTAGCTTTTCTATATAAGAAGTTTCGCTTTTTAAACGATATTCTTCTCTCGAAACAAATTCAAATTGCATTCCGTTTTCCTGAGCAAATTTCAAGGTTGGATTTTCTTCTATTTTATCCAAAAGTTCATCGCCTCGAATTATTCCGATGGTTTTAAAACCTTGTTCTTTTCCTGCATAAGCAACAGCTGCGATATGATTAGAAAACGCACCGCCAAAAGTCAATAAAGTTGTTTTAATTTCGGCTTTCGCCTGAAGTAAATTGTATTTCAGTTTTCTGAATTTATTTCCTGAAACAAAAGGATGAATAAGATCTTCCCTTTTTATGGTCAGTAAAATATCGTTTGGAAAATTGATATTTATATTTTGATTAAAGACTGGATTCATTTTAATTTGATGTAATGTAGAAACTGAAAAAATGATCTATTTTTCAGATAATTTAAATCGTTTTCTTTTGTGTAAGCTTCTCTTTCAAAACTAATATTTCGGTAAGCCAAATCTTTGTTTTGGTATTGAATTAAACGAATTAAAAATTCCAAAACGTACCAAATAAAGAATGGCAGAACTAACATTTCTAGCTGTTGTCTCAAATGTATTTTTTCATGATTTACGAAAGTTCCATTTGCTTTGTCAAAATCATATTTAACCAAAACAAAAGGAAATACAGCCATTCCACGATATCCTTTCGGAATTAAATATTTAGCAACAATCAGAAACATTGGCTGTAAAATTTATAAATTTGTAGCTATAAAATTGTTCGATTTGAATAAAATCATAATCAAATATTTATATTTTTGATTTTAGTTTATCCAAAAAAGAGCGCGAAGCAGATTTATGAAAGAGCAAAGTAATGAAAATAAATTAATCGAAGGTGAAGATTTTTATTATACGCCTGAAGGTTACAAATGCTTTACTGAAAAACATCATTTAAAACGTGGTTATTGCTGTAAAAGCGGTTGTCGTCACTGTCCGTATGGATATGATAAAAAAACAGGAAGAATAAATAAAAATTAGAATACCACAAATGAAGGTTTTTATAAATAAAAATATACCCGAAGCAGGCATTAAACTGCTTCAAGATAAAGGCATTAATTTTACGATAAATCCAACAGAGAATGTTTTATCAAGAGAAGAACTTATTAAATTCTGTAACGAAAATGATGCTCTTCTTAACGTTGGATCGAATAATTTAGATGAAGATTTTTTTCAGCAATGTCCCAATTTAAAGGGGATTGCTTTGTTTTCTGTCGGATTTGATTCGGTTAATATTCCGTCGGCAAATAGCAGAAAAATTCCTGTTGGAAATACGCCTGATGTTTTAAGCAGAGCTACATCGGATGTTGCATTTTTATTGATGCAGAGTGTTGCGAGAAAGTCATTTTTCAATCATAAAAGAATTCTAAATAATGATTGGGGAAGTTTTGATCCTTTGGCCAATTTAGGACAAGAACTTTACGGTAAAACGCTGGGAATTTTCGGTTTGGGAAGAATTGGTTTTGAAATGGCTAAAAAATGTAAGGCCGCATTCGGAATGAACATTATTTACCACAATCGTTCTCATAATGAAACTGCCGAAAAAGAACTGGATGCGAAATATGTAAATTTTGAAACGTTACTTTCACAAAGTGATGTTTTGAGTGTTCATTCGAATTATACAGAAGAGAACAACGAAATTTTCAATAAAAATGCTTTTGCTAAAATGAAACGCAATGCTATTTTCATCAACACTGCAAGAGGAAAATTTCAAAATGAAAAAGATTTGTTTGATGCTTTAACTAATGATATAATTTGGGGCGCTGGACTTGATGTGACGAACCCAGAACCTATGAAACCAGACAATCCGTTATTATCACTTTCTAATTGTTGCATTTTACCACATATTGGTTCTGCAACTTATGAAGCTAGAAATGCAATGGCGGTTTGTGCAGCACAAAATATAATTGCTCTTTTTGAAGGTAAAAAAATGCCGTTTTGTGTTAATGAGGAAGTTTATATTTAAATTTCAAGTTTAAAATTCCAAATTCCAATCTGAAATCAACAATCTAAAATGTAAAATGTAAAGATGGATATTCGTTCAAGAAAATTTAGGATTACGATTTACAAATCGTATCACAGGTCGGATATCCGTTATCCCTAGTTTTTTTATATTAGAAAATGTAGCAATTAGATAATTTCATAATATTTCGCTCCGCTGGAGCTTTTGTATTGGGGTAATTATTGCTTTTCTATAAATATTTCGCCTTTCCAAGGCTTTATTTCATCAGCTCCAGAGGAGCGAAATATTTATAGAAATCATTAATAGTTTGTCACATTTAAGCTCCAGAGGAGCGACATAATCAAAAAAACAAAAAATTAATCTGCTGTTAATCTAAGCACAATATCTTAGCATCTTAGATCCTCAGCACCTTAGCATCTCTAAAAAAATGACTTTCAAAGAACAAATACAACAAGGAATTCCGTCTGTCTTACCTTCAAAAAAAGAGTACGATCCAGCTATCAATCATGCTCCGAAACGAAAAGAAATTCTTTCGGCAGAAGAAAAAAAGCTGGCGCTAAAAAATGCCTTGCGTTATTTTGATCCAAAACATCATGCCGAATTACTTCCTGAATTTTCAGAAGAATTAGAAAAATACGGACGTATCTATATGTACCGTCTTCGTCCAGATTACAGAATGTACGCAAGACCTATTGAAGAATATCCTGGGAAATCATTGCAGGCAAAAGCGATTATGCACATGATTCAAAACAATTTGGATTATGCTGTAGCACAACATCCACATGAATTGATTACGTATGGAGGAAATGGAGCGGTTTTCCAAAACTGGGCACAGTATTTATTGACGATGCAATACTTGTCTGAAATGACAGATGAGCAGACTTTAACCATGTATTCAGGTCACCCAATGGGATTGTTTCCTTCTCATAAAGAAGCGCCAAGAGTTGTGGTAACAAACGGAATGGTAATCCCGAATTATTCAAAACCAGACGATTGGGAAAAAATGAATGCGTTAGGAGTTTCTCAATACGGACAAATGACGGCTGGAAGTTATATGTATATTGGTCCGCAGGGAATTGTTCACGGAACTACAATTACGGTTTTAAATGGTTTCAGAAAAATAAAACAAAATCCAGAAGGAAGTTTATTTGTAACTTCTGGTCTTGGCGGAATGTCAGGAGCGCAGCCAAAAGCTGGAAATATTGCAGGTTGTATTACAGTTTGTGCTGAGGTAAATCCGAAGATTACTAAAATCCGTCACGAGCAAGGGTGGATTAACGAAGTGGTAACTTCAACTGACGAATTAGTTGCCAGAGTCGCTTTGGCGAAAGCCAATAAAGAAACCGTTTCGATTGCTTATTTAGGAAATGTGGTGGACGTTTGGGAACGTTTCGATCAGGAAAATATCAAGATTGATTTAGGCTCAGATCAAACTTCTCTTCATAATCCTTGGGCTGGAGGTTATTATCCTGTTGGGATTTCGTTTGAAGAAGCAAATGATTTAATGGCTAATAATCCCGAATTATTCAAAGAAAAAGTTCAGGAAACATTATGTCGTCACGCAGATGCAATTAACAAACACACCGCAAAAGGAACTTACTTTTTCGATTATGGAAATGCCTTTTTATTAGAAGCTTCGCGCGCGGGAGCTGATGTTATGGCCGAAAATAATATTGATTTTAAATATCCTAGTTACGTTCAGGATATTATGGGGCCAATGTGTTTCGATTACGGATTTGGCCCTTTCCGATGGGTTTGTACTTCTGGAAAACCTGAAGATTTATTAAAGACAGATACAATTGCTTGCGAGGTTTTAGAAAAAATGGCCGAAACTGCTCCAAATGAAATTCAGCAGCAAATGCAGGATAATATCAAATGGATTAAAGGCGCGCAGGAAAATAAATTGGTTGTAGGTTCTCAAGCTCGTATTCTTTATGCTGATGCCGAAGGAAGAATTAAGATTGCAGAAGCTTTTAATCAGGCAATTGCAAAAGGCGAAATTGGCGCTGTGGTCTTAGGACGTGATCATCATGATGTTTCTGGAACTGATTCGCCATACAGAGAAACTTCAAACATCTACGACGGCTCTCGTTTTACTGCCGATATGGCGATCCATAACGTGATTGGAGACAGCTTTAGAGGAGCTACTTGGGTTTCTATTCATAATGGTGGTGGAGTTGGCTGGGGAGAGGTTATAAATGGGGGATTTGGTATGGTTCTTGATGGTTCTAATGAGGCTTCAAAGCGTTTAGCATCAATGCTTTTCTGGGATGTTAACAATGGAATTTCAAGAAGAAGCTGGGCACGAAATGAAGGTGCTGTTTTTGCTATAAAAAGAGCAATGGAAGTTGAACCTTTATTAAAAGTAACTTTGCCAAATCTAGTTGACGAAAGTTTGCTTTAATTAAACTGAACATTTAATTTTTAAAATATGAAAACACTAAAGTTAATTCCGTTTTTGTTACTGCTGATACTTACTTCTTGCAGTACTGTGACCGTTTATTCTGATTATGACAAAACTGTCGATTTTACGCCTTATAAAACGTACGCCTATTTTAAGCCCGGAATTGACAAGGTCGAAATATCAGATTTAGATAAAAGAAGAATTTTACGCGCTATTGATGATCAAATGCAAGCTAAAGGATTTACGAAAAGTGACAATCCAGATTTATTGGTGAATATTTTTACTAAATCAAGAGAGCAAGTTGATGTTAACCAATTTAGTGCTGGCTGGGGTTACGGCTGGGGCTGGGGTTGGAATCCTTACATGATGTATGGAGGACAAACTACAGTTTCAACTTCTACTGAAGGAACTTTGTACATTGATTTAATCGATGCTAAAAAGAAAGAAATGATTTGGCAAGGTGAAGGAGTTGGAACTTTGACAAGAAACATCGACAAAAAAGATGAAAAAATTGCTGAATTCGTAGCCAAAATTTTAGCTCAATATCCGCCAGTTAAAAAATAGTTTTCAGTCGCAGTTGGCAGTTTTCAGCTTTTATAAAACTTTAAATAGTTGTGAACTTTCCAAAAATAATTAATACATTTGCTACTCAATCAGCTAAAAAAATGAAAAACTTTAACAACATTATTATCGCTATTATTAGCATTATTGCAATTCAGCAATAGTGGCGAGGTGTTATATAAGTTTGTAAAATATAATTTATAGAAACCTCCCAATTGGGAGGTTTTTTATTTTAAAAATAATTTTAAACAGCCACGATTTTATATGTTCAAAGATTATCAAAAATAATTCGTGAATTCGTGGCAAAAAAAACAAATTCTCATGAGTTTATTTAACGAAGTACTTAATGCAAAAAAGCAATTAGAGAATGTAGTTGCCGCTACTCCTCTAACCCAAAATTTGAATCTTTCAGACGAATTTGAATCTACTATTTTATTAAAAAGAGAAGATTTACAAATTGTTCGTTCATATAAAATTCGGGGCGCGTACAATAAGATTTCTTCGTTAAACGAAAAAGAAAAAGTAAACGGAATTGTTTGTGCCAGTGCAGGAAATCATGCTCAGGGTGTTGCATATTCTTGCAATCTCTTAAAGATTCAAGGCAAAATTTACATGCCAAAAACAACTCCAAAACAGAAAGTAAAACAAGTTCAATTATTCGGGAAATCGTTTGTAGAAATTGTTTTAACTGGAGATACTTTTGATGACGCTTATGCTTCTGCAACTGCTGATGCCATCAAAAATCATAAAACATTTATTCATCCTTTTGATGATGAAAAAGTAATCGCTGGGCAAGGAACTGTTGGATTAGAAATCTTAGAAAGCTGTAAAGAACCAATCGATTATGTTTTTGTTCCAATCGGCGGCGGCGGACTGGCTTCTGGTTTATCTGAAGTTTTTAAACATTTAAGCCCTCACACAAAAATTATTGGTGTTGAACCAAAAGGTGCACCTTCGATGAAAACTTCAATCGAAGAAAATAAAAATACGCCGCTAAAAACAATTGACAAATTTGTTGATGGAGCTGCTGTAAAACAAGTTGGAGATAAAACTTTTGAAATCTGCCGATACAATTTAGAAGATATTATTCTGGTTCCCGAAGGAAAAGTCTGCACCACAATTTTAAGATTGTATAATGAAGAAGCGATGGTTGTAGAACCCGCTGGCGCTTTAACGATTGCTGCTTTGGATTTTTATAAAGATAAAATTAAGGGTAAAAATGTAGTTTGTATTGTAAGCGGAAGCAATAATGACATTGAAAGAACTGCCGAGATAAAAGAACGTTCTTTACTCTATGAAGGTTTAATGCATTATTTTATGATTCAGTTTCCACAACGTCCGGGGGCATTAAAAGAATTTGTAAATAACATTTTAGGCCCAGATGATGACATCACTTATTTTCAGTTTGCGAAGAAAAATAGTCGTGAAGTAGGTTCTGTAGTTGTTGGTTTAGAATTGAAAAACAAAAATGATATTATGCCAATTAAATTGAAAATGACCGAAAATGGTTTTGAATTTCAATATTTGAATGACAATCAAGATTTGTTCACTCAGTTAATTGGATAATCTTGTCTGAAATGATAAATGTCAGAAAATAAAAAAGAAGTTATCGTATTTTTGCATTCACCTTTAAATATAGAAAAATGACAGCTTTAAAAGATATTTCCACGATAGAAGACATTCAGCAAATGGTTAACAGCTTTTATGCGAATGTTAGAAAAGACGATTTAATTGGTCCTATTTTTAATGATAAACTACAAGACCGATGGGAGCCACATTTACAAAAAATGTACAATTTCTGGCAGACCATTTTGTTTGATGTTCGTGCTTATTCTGGGACTCCTTTTCCTCCACATAAACAGCTTCCTGTAGATAAAACACACTTTGACCGCTGGATTTCCATTTTTAATACAACAATAGATTCGCAATTTGCAGGTCCAATAACTGAAGAAGCCAAAATGCGTGCTACCAATATGGCATTTATGTTCAGTCATAAAATTGAATATTTTAGAAATGCAGAAAATGAAATGAGAAATGCTGCTAAAAAACCTTAAAAAGTATAAGATTAATAAGTGATAAAACTTCACAATTCGATATATTTGAGTTAAATGAATTAAACCCAAATCTATTTATGAAAAAAGTAATTTTCTTTATTGCAATCTGTTTCTCTTGTTTAAATCAATTATCAGCACAATCTCAAGCTCCCACTACTAATTTATACAAAGGAACTGTCGATGGAAAAACTCCTATAACTGTTTACATTAAAACAGAAGAAAATCCCTGTACTGCCGATTTAATGTACACTTCAATGTATCGTTATAATAAATCAAAAAACTGGATTCAGCTTAATATTACTCAAAACACAAAAAAAGAAAATGAGTTTGTAATGGTTGAACAAGGTTTCAGCGGTCTTTTGATTTTACAAAAAACTGGGAACACTTTTTCGGGTTTATGGATTAGTCCCGATACTAAAAAACAACTAAAAGTAGATTTGAAAGAAACGACAATGACCAAAAAAGAACTTGAAAACTACGAAAAGACAATGGAGAAAGTGAACTACGAGAATAACGACTGTTAAACTCACTTTTGACACAAGTCATAAAACTTACAAAAACGCAATAAAACATACTTTCGGATAAAAATTTTGTGATGAATGATAAGAAATCGAGTCGTAAATTCGTAATTTTACAATCTAATCTACATCGTTTTCGAAAATGAATCCAAATATTGAAACCAATCCGTTATTAGAGCGATTGCCGAAACATTTACAGCAATTTATTAAACCTCAAGATTATAGCGATTACACTCCTATCAATCAGGCGGTTTGGAGATATGTTATGCGTAAAAATGTAGATTATCTTTCTAAAGTTGCGCATCATTCTTATTTGGAGGGTTTACGCAAAACGGGGATCGAAATTGATTCTATTCCGAGTATGTATGGAATGAACCGAATTCTAAGCGAAATTGGCTGGGCAGCGGTTGCTGTTGATGGCTTTATTCCGCCAAATGCTTTTATGGAGTTTCAAGCTTATAACGTTTTGGTTATTGCTTCAGACATCAGACAATTAGAACATATCGAATATACTCCTGCTCCAGATATTATTCACGAAGGTGCAGGTCACGCTCCTATTATTGCCAATCCTGAATATGCGGAATATTTAAGACGTTTTGGTGAAATTGGATGTAAAGCGATTTCTTCTCACAAAGATTATCAAATGTACGAGGCAATTCGTCTACTTTCTATTTTGAAAGAAGCCGAAGATACTCCGCAAGAAAAAATCGACGAAGCTGAAAAAGCAGTTGCCGATTTGCAAAATGATATGGGCGAATTGTCTGAAATGGCTCAAATTAGAAATCTGCACTGGTGGACAGTCGAATATGGTTTGATCGGAACAGTTGAAGATCCAAAAATTTACGGTGCGGGATTGCTTTCTTCAATTGGCGAAAGTGCCCACTGTATGACCAATAATGTAAAGAAAATCCCTTATGACATTTCTGCCGCCAATCAAAATTTTGATATTACACAATTACAGCCACAGCTTTATGTAACGCCAACTTTCTCTCATTTAAGTTTGATTTTAGAAGAGTTTGCTAATAAAATGGCTTTAAGAACTGGCGGTTTATCTGGTATTAAAAAATTGATTCAATCTAATGCTTTAGGAACAATTGAATTGAGTACAGGTTTACAAATTTCAGGAGTTTTTACCAATGTGATTGAAGAAGAAGGAAAACCAGTTTACATTCAAACTACTGGAAAAACAGCACTTTCTTACCGAGAAAAAGAATTAGTTGGTCACGGAACTCTAACACATCCACATGGATTTGGAAGTCCGATTGGGAAACTAAAAGGATTTAATCTTGCAATTGAAGATATGAGTCCGAAAGATTTGCAAGCTTACCGAATTGTAGAAAACGAAACGGTAAAACTGGAATTTGAAGGAAATATAATTGTTGAAGGTGAAATTATTACGGGTTCTAGAAATCTTCATGGAGAAATCATTTTAATTAGTTTTAAAAATTGTACCGTAACTCATGGCGAAACAATTCTGTTTCAACCAGAATGGGGAAATTACGATATGGCAATTGGCAAAAAAGTAATTTCTGCTTTTTCTGGCCCTGCCGATGTGAATAGTTTTGACTTAATTAATATCGTTCCTTCAACAAAAACAATCAAAGCGAAACATACAGATGAACGTGATGAATTAGAGCATTTATATGCAACTGTTCGTGACATTCGAAATAATAAAAATGCTGATACAGAATTACAATCTGTTTTCGAAAAACTAAAAAATAATCATGCAAACGATTGGCTTTTAGCTATCGAGATTGCTGAACTTTTGAAGGATTCAAACGAAAAACAGCTTTTGCAAGAAATATTGGTTTACCTAGATCAATTGAAAGAAAGACGTCCTGAAATTGCGCATTTAATTTCTGGTGGATTGGATTTGATTTTTGATAGTTCTTTACCTAATTTGCCACAAAGGCACTAAGGCGCAAAGGTTTTTTTTGATAATTTTTTAATCTCGCAAAGTCGCAGAGTCGCAAAGATTTTTACTTTTTAAAGTTTACTAAATTTCTTTTATTAGATTAAAAGATAGAATTATATATTGAATTGCCTCCTGCTTTAGCTGGAGGAAAATAGAGCCAAAATCAAAAGGCTTTAGCCAAATCTCATGTTTTGGCTAAAGCCTTTTTCAATTTCTTGATGAACACCTCCAGCTAAAGCAGGAGGCAATTCAAAAAAAACTTTGCGCCTTAGTGCCTTTGTGGCAAATTTTACAGCTTCAAATCCTGAGTCAATTCAGTTTCAGATTCAATAGTTTTTCCGTTGTACTGTAGTTTCCATCCCATTGAATTGGTCATGATTAAAATCTTAGACAATTCGCTTATCAATCGGTTTTGAGCGTTAGTTTTTAGTGTCGAATTTTCGATTTTCTTAGCCAGATTCGCTTTTACCGATTTATTGATTTTATTGTAATCATCTCCTGTAAACGGATTCAATTTGCTTTGCTCAACATCGTAAAACTGAATATCTGGATTTATAGTGATTTCTTCTTTTGGGATATTTAAAATCGTGATAGTTTTATTTTTTTCATCAATATCATATTTCATTTGATGCAAATCGTAGGCAACAGTCACGTTTGCATTGACCACAATCAAAGCTTTTTTCTCAAAAGAAATCATATCCATTAAATATTTCTGTTGATTTTTATAGGTAATCACTTCAGAGAAATGTCCTTCGGTGACAACCAATTTTCCAACGTTAAGAATCTGCTGCTGAATTAAATTGGTATTGTAGTTTATATCTGAATCATCTTCTTTTTTGAACTGGCAATATTTAAAAGCCAGAACAATAAGTAAAATAATAACACCAACGCCTATAATTCTTTTGATCAAGTTTTGCATTCTTCTAAAATATTTTAGACCAATTTACTTCATTTTTTCTTTTATTCCGCCACGAATTCACGAATTTTCGCTAATCTCTTTGGCTATTAATTTTTCCAATTTCGCAAATCAAAATTTGTGAAATTCAATTATAAATATCTATATAGATTAACAAAAATTCGTGAATTGCTTCGCCTGTTCGCTATCGCTCGAGTCGTGGCTAATAAGCCTAGAACGGATAACCGATAGCGATATTCAAAATCAGGTTATCTTTTCTCCAAGAACTGCTTCCAAAATTAATATCATCAATAATCCATCTTTGTCCGTCTGGCAAAGCAGGATTTCGAAGCGGAATGGCCAGATCTGTTCGTAAAATTAAAAACGACAAATCGAACCGTAAACCAGCTCCTGCTCCAACGGCAATTTCTTTCATAAAATCTTTCGAAATTTCTGCTCCAGGTTTATTAGGATCGGCGTGCAAAAGCCAAATATTTCCAGCATCTACAAATACGGCGCCTCTTACAATGCTAAATAATTTAGCTCGATATTCGGTATTGAATTCTAGTTTTAAATCTGCTGATTGATCGGGTGTATAATTATTAGTTGTTGTGGGCGGAATAACATAACTTCCTGGACCTAAAGTTCGCGCCCTGAAAGCTCTAATACTATTGGTTCCTCCAACTACAAACTGTTTTGAAGCTGGAAGTGTATTCGAATTTCCGTAAGCAAATCCTGCACCAACAATCAATCTACTGGCCAATTCACTTTCTTTTCCAAGCTTCAAATAATGTCTAAAATCGGATCTGATTTTCACATATTGGCTAAACGGAACATCAAAGATTTTTATCGTATCATTTTTCTTAATATTAGCTCCTGTAACTGCCCCTGTTAGATTTCCTGCCAAATCTAATTCGCCGTTAAAATATATCGTATGTCTTTTACGCTTCTGCATCGTATTTGTGTACGTATAATTGTAAGTCGGGCCAAAAATCAATTGTTTTTCAATTACTTTCCCCAAAGCAGCATCCTCTTCTATATCGGCCAAATATTCTGGCGTAACATGGTTTGGACTTACGTAAGTTACATCGACTACATTCAATTGATGTTCTTTACGAATGTTCTCTTTCCACATATATCCAAAAGAAGTATTGAAAGAATTCAAAGCATAAAGCTCGGTTCTTTTTTGGTATTCATAACGCAAAGTGGCTTTGGTTCTCGGAACATATTCGCTATTACCTTCAATATGAAAAGGCGTTATAAATCTTGGCCAAGTCAAACTCACCTCACCTCCGAGTTTATAAATATTTTTTCCTTTATTTACTCCCCCAAGCTGAAAATCGGCTCCTCCAAAAACAGAAGCTGTAAACAATTCTGCTCCTCTAAAAAAGTTTCGGTTATTCCAGTTTAAATTTAACTCTGTCCCCGTATAACTCGCTGAATTCGTTTTGCCAATAACTTCAACACGAATAAACTTTTTAGGCAAAAGAGTCAAGTAATAATAAGAATTTAAAGCATTTGGAATAGAATCTGAAGGTCTAAATTCGTTCTTTACAAAACTGAAAGTACCAAGATTCACAAATCGGTTTAAAGTCAAATTATGATCTTTTCGATTGTAAACATCTCCTTTTTTGAAATAAATCGTTCGATCGTAAATTCTGGGTTTGAAAGTTTCTGTTGTATCAATTATCGTGAGATCTTTATATTGTGTCATGTTTCTTTTTCGATAAACAGCACTATCATTCGTTAGAGAATAATTTGGATACACAAAAATCTTATCAATTTTATAAGTGGTTAAAGCTTTTACTGGCGTATCGTCTTTTATAACCAATCTAATTCTTACTTCGTGATCTCCTTTGCTGCTGTCTACTTTGGCCAAAATATAATCTGGATTAAAATAGAAATAACCTTTTTCTTTTAATCTCGCATCAATTCTTTCTCTTTCTGCTTTTATAATATCTAAATCATAAGGCGCACCCACTTTAAGCAAACTTCTTCTGCTGCTTTTTGCAATAATCTTTGACATTTTTAAAGAATCGTCTGGAAATATCACGCTTTTTATAATGTATTGCTGTCTTGGCGTAACGATATACTCTGCCGTAACTCTTTTATTTCGAACAGTAGAATCGGCACTTACACGGGTTTTAAAATAGCCTCTATTTTCAGTAAAATTTCTTAATACAGAAGCATTATAATCTAAATCGACCTGACTAAAAAGTACTGGCGGTTCTCCGACTTTATTTCTTAACCAATATCTTGTTCCTTTATCTTTTTTAGGTTCGCCAGCAAGATTATAGATTAATAATTTTGGACGCAAACCAAAGATTTGCTTGTTTGGTTTTGGGCGCAACAAACCCTCGAGTTCCTTTTCTAATGCTTTTCGATTTTTCTTTTTCATAATCGAATCTTTTATGGTCACGGAACCTCCTGTATAAAGCAAATCGCCCTCTGGAAGGTATTTTGTGTTACTGCATCCTACAACAAAAAACAAGGAAAGCAGTGCAATACACTTTATATAAAATGGGTTTATATGATTATGTTTTCTGCTCATTTCCTTCAATTGTTTTTTCGTCTTCGTTCTCCTGCAATTTTTCCTTTTCCTTCTGTTCTTTCTTTTTCTGTTTTTCTTTTTCCTTACGTATTTTTTCTTCTCTAATTAATTGTTTCTCTTTTTCTGTACGATGAAAAAGTTCTCTGAATTTATTGTAACTCATCGTGATTACAAACGCCACTCCAGTCTCAATTACCTGACCTTCAACTGCAACCTGATATTGATTTTTACGATAGGCACGAACCATATAGCGACCGTCTTTTGTCAATTGATAATCTAATGCTACATCGCCCGCAATGTTGGTTGTTTCTTCGTTGGCGCGTTCCTGTCCTTCTACTCCAAAACTGCTTCCAACAGTAACTTTCAAACGATCGTCTAGTAATTTTTTAGAAACCTCGACATTCAAATCAGTTCTGTTTTGCATGGTTCCTGTCGTGTAATCTTCTGTCGATTCTAAATCAAAATTTACTTCAAAACCTGTAATAAGATCTCCTGCCAGATTATTTAATTGCTGCGAAAGAATTTTACTTACACTTTGTCTAGCAAAAGATTCTGCATTTGTACCGCCACTTTCACTAGAAAACGGATTTTCGCCCACAAATCGGTTTAACAATAAAAGTGCAAAAACCTGTTTATTCAATTCCGCTGGATCTTGCTCTAATTGTTTCAGTTTTGTTTGTGTCATATCTACAACATCTGTAGAAACATTATAATTCCCTTCTGGAAGCACAATTCCAAATGAGATTTCTGGTTTAAGCAATTCTCCATTCATTTTCAACAAAGTCTGAAAAGGAAGTTTTTGTTTATAAGTATTTTGAACCGATGGAGGTAGATTTGTCAACTGACTTCCTAACAAATCAATTGGCGCAGTATTAACTTTATAAATAGCTGTAATATTTAAAGTTGCCATTGTTGGTTCGCCGTTCCAAGTAATAAAACTTCCTTTTTGAATATCAAATTTTCTTTTGATTCCGTTGAAATTCATTTGATAAGAACCATCTGAAAATTCATATTTTCCTGTCAAAGTTGTTTTTCCAGATTGATCGATTCCGCCTACTAACTCTGCTTCTCCTTTCAAATTCAAATAATCGCCATTAGATTTATCAATCAGGAGAGTTAATTCTGCTTCTTTATCAATCGAAATTGCGACATTAACGTTCATTCCTTTCAATTCCGATTGATTCAGTTTGTTCTGCATATCAACCGTTTGTCGCAAATACAAATTGTCTTCATCCACAAATTCTACAATTCCTTCTCTATCAGCAATTGAAGGATCTGATTGAGGCATTACGACTGTAAATTTGGTTTCTTTATTGATTTTTAGCGTTCCGTCAATAACAGGACTATCGAGATTTCCTTTGATATTCAGTTTTGTGTCCAAAAACAAATCGCCATAAAACAAATCGTTGTCTTTTGCTTTCGAATTAATCGCTCTAAAATCGTTTGCTTCAACAACCAAATTGAAATTATATTTAACAAAATCTGGAGACTGAATTGTTCCGTTTACATATAATTCATTATCGTTTTCGTCAAAAAGAGAAAATTTATCAAATGAAATGGTTTCGTTATTGAAGGTGATTTTTTCATTTTTAGTTTTAAAATAGGAATTCAGTTGCGTTACTCTAAAACCAGCATCATTAAAGTTTAATTCTCCATTAATTTTTGGAGCAGAAGTATTTCCTGTCAATTTAAAATTTCCCGATAGAAAACCCTGTCCTTCAGTAATATTTCCCATACTGAATCCTTGAATACTTTTGATGTACAGTTTATTAATTGCAACATCAAAATCAAAATTTCCAGCGTCTAACTGATAATCTCCTGTCAGTTTTAGATCGTTTCCTTCGTCGCTCAAAGCTACATTTGCGGCAAGCATATTGGCAGTTTTATTGTCAACTTTTATTTCTAAATCACCAACTTTTGATCCTTTAAAAGTAAAATCATCAATTTTTAAATCTGATGTAAAAATCGGGTTTGTCATTACATTTTCAACCAAAGCATTTCCGTTTATCAAACCTTGCATTAACAACTCGTCTTTTTTAACCATATTCATAATGGTTTCAATTTTGAAGTTTACAAAGTCGACTTGTAACGGCGCATTATCTTGATTTCCTTGCGATTGCATTTTTAACTCATTTCCATTATTATTCAAATTGAATTTATTGACATACAGTCTTTTTTCTCCAAATTCAATTGAATTTTCTGGATCGACATTCCATTTGTCATAATTTAAAATGAAGTTTTCAGAATCGAACTTTACTATATTTTTAGAATCTTCTGCTTTAAATTCACCTGCAATAAAATATTGCTGTTTTTGTTTTGCATCCTGAACTTCAAGCGCATAAGTCAAAATATTATTTTGAACTTCTCCGCTTAAACTTGTAAACGGAATTTTTAAAGAACCGCTTTCAATTGTAGCAACAGAAACCGAATATTCTAAAGCATTTTCTTTTGCCACAATATTGATTCGTCCATCAGAAATAGTGTTATTTGCGTAAACAATTCTCGGAATCGTTCCTTTTACTTCTAAAGAATCCGTCTGATTATTGTATTTTCCATTGATTGTAAAAGGCTCTAAACCTGTCAGTTTTGGCAACAATTTAAAAAGCACTGGATCATTATCAACTTTCAACATAAACGCCAGTCTTTGCTCATCTGATTCTGCGTTGACTTTCGGGTTTTTAAGATCAATATATTTCGATAATGACTTTTGAACTGAATTTGCCAAAGTCGTCAGTTTGTATTTTCCAGTCACTTCTGCTTTTAGAAATTGAGACGAAATTTTAATCGAATTACTGTCTTTATCTGCGAAAGCCAAAACACGAATCGAATCCAAAACAATTGGCTCAACATCTTGCAAAATCTGAATATTGGATAAAAACACTTTTCCGTTTAGAAAATCTGGATTACTGTTGGTAATATCGGCATCGACATTTCCGCGAAGTTTCATCGGGCCCGCGTGCAGATTCAACTTTTCTAAATCGGCAATATCTAAATTCAGTTTTAATTTTACAGTTGGGTATTTGTCTTTTGTGTCTCCGCTTGCAGTTAAATCAAAATTCAGATTCGGATCTTTCATTCCAGATTTTACTGCGAAAGAACCATTTTCGATATTTCCTTTTAAAGCTAAATTCTTATATGTATATCGATTAAAAACTGCTTTCTGAACCAAACCATCAATCGCTGCATTTGCTGTTTTTGGATCTAAACCATTTCCTTTAACTTTCGCTTTAAGCGTAATTTTTCCGATTGAATCGTTTTTGATTAATCGTCCTAAATCAAATTCCTGCAAAGAAACGTCTGCATCGTATTTTTCTTTTTTCTTGATTCGCTGATCAAATAACGCATCGACTTTTGCATTTCCAAAACTGCTATTTAAGACCAAATTGGTTTTGAAATTCTGTACCGAACCTTTAAATTTTCCTTGCAAACTTAACTGCGAAGGCAATTGTATGTTTTTCGGAATTGTTCCTGCTGGCATAAACATATTAATGTCTTTTGAAGTACTCGAAATCTTCTTGATATTCAGATCATAATATGCTTTTTGAGCATCAGGAAGTCCAGAAATTTTCCCCGAAAGGGAAACTTTTGTAGAACCGATTCCGCTCATTTCAAATTTCGAAATATTCAAATCTTTTACTTTCCCACTCACGCGACTGTCTACATACAAAATCGCATTTGGATTACTTTTAAACGGATTTGTTTTCTGCAAATCGGGAACAAACAATAAAATATCTTTGAAACCAATTTTTGACTGTTTCAAATTGGCATCAATAGCGAGATTTCCTAAATCTTTTTGAAGTGATTCTAGTGATTTATATTGCGCCTTAACTTTATCTTGAACAAGAGTTTGTGGCGTTTTAAAATACAGATTTTCTAATGTGGCACTTTTTGGACCATAAAAGAAATCTGTTTTTAAAGCTTGAATCTGCAAACCGCTTTTTTCGTTTACAGTCAATGTTTTAATATTTCCAGAAATGGTATCATTTCCGTAATACAATTTGTCGGCTTTAAAGTTGAATTTATTCAAATCTAAGTGTGCATAATCAATACCTTTTGTTTTGGATTTTGACTGCATATCATCAAATTTGAAAGCGATATTTTCTAGATTGGTTTCATTGAGTTTCACTTTCCAACCTGCTTGTTTTATTGCAGTTGTATCTAAATTTGGAGTTTGAATTTGTTTGTCTTTTGCGCCTAATCTTAGATTTCCGCTAAGATTTTTTACTTCGAAAGTATCGAAATCTAAAAGCTGTTTGTTTAAATCAATTTTGTTTACGGCCAGATTTAAATTTCCTAAACGAATGCCTGAATTTAATTTGGAATCTTTATTATCGTATAAAATATCGATTTTAGATAAAGTGATTTTATCCAGTTTCAGTTTGAAATCTGGGCGCTTTGAAACGGTATCAACGGTTTTAACAGAAACTTCAGCAATCTTCTCGACAACATCTTGATCCAAAACTACTTTCAATCCATTCAAATTGATATTCGGAATATTAAAATCCATTTGATCCAAATCAAACTTTTTGAATTTCGTATCAAAATGAGTAAGATTTACTCGAATATCATTTTTCGAAAAATCATCTTTAAAATTGAATTTAACTTGATCGAGATTTACCTTTACAACAGAGATTTTGAAAGGTTTAGCATTTGGATCTTCTACTTTCGGCTCTTTAGATTCAAATGCTTTTATGATATAATCGAAATTGAAAACGCCGTCTTTGTTTCTTGAAATATTGGCTTTTACGTTTTCTAATGAAACTGAATTGATTTCCAGTTCGCTGCTTACCAATTTAAAAAGATCAACATCAACTTCTAATCGTTTACCAGCCAACAAAGTATCTTTCTTTTGATCTTCAAAATAGAAACCTTCCAGCACTACATCTTTTGGAAATTTGATCAAAATTTTATCCAGAGAAACTTTGGTTTTTATTTTTCCTTGAAGATATGTTATCGCCTTGTCCTTAACGAAATTTTGGACTGACGGAACTTGGATTAAAATAATTAGAAGTAATAATAGCGCAACCACAGAAACCACGCACCATATTAGAATGCGAAGTATTTTTTTAAGAAAATGTCTGGGTTTCTTATTCATACGTCAATAAAATCGTTAAGATTCAAATTGCTTCTGAAAAAAGCAGGGTTACACATCTTACAAAAATGTAAAATTTAAACCTTAACAATTTACATAATTATGAGCAATTATTCTAAAATTTCACTGCTAAATCATTTATTAAGACCAATAAAAAAGCCAAACAATAAAATTATTTGGCTTTAAGATTTTCTATATCGCTATATACGTTTTACTAATAGGAATATGTGCATTTAAAGGATATCGCTTTGTAGTTCATTTCAGTAGGAAAATTATTTTCATCAAAAGCATATGTTATCTCATTGGTATAACTATTGTTATCTACTAAAGTGACTGTATAACTTATTACATTATTAACCGATGAGCTAACTTGTGGCTGCTCTTCAAAGATTTTATTAAACCCTAAAACATTTCTCATCGGACTATTTTTATCGTCATATTTATATGTTGTTACAGATGATGAAGTTTCATATTTTATGATATTTCCATCCTTTAATGTATAAATATTCTTTGGAGAAATGATTTCTTCTGCACCAGTTGAAATAGTAACTCGAGATATTACAAATGAAACAACATCACTAGATTCATAAGTATAAGAATACTTATCATAGTAATCACGTCCTGGAAGTTTTCGCAAATAAGTTGTCAATTTTCCATTAGTATAATTATACTCATCTGTAAAGTCTGAAGCTTCTTTCTTGGTAATTAAATCTCCGGTATAAGTGTATTTTACAACATAATTGTCGGTATATGTACTGCTAACAATTTTATTTCCATCAAAGACGAAATCAATAGCCACTGGACCATCAAGATCAGAAATAATTTGTTTTTTTGGTACTCTGCTCTCAGTATTCTGAGCAGCGTTATCATCGTTTGAACAAGATGTTAACATCATTAGCGAAATGCAAAGCAAATAAGTAATTTTTCTCATCATATTTAAAGGTATTTATTACAAATAAACATAATTTTAGGATCAAAACATAACAATTTGTTTATTTTTTGTTTTGAATATTTTCAAACCGAAATTCAAAAAAACTTTCTTTTATACATTAAAACACAATATGAGGCCATTTTTCCTCAACGTTTTTCATTTTTTGCTGAAGATTGGCTAAGAATTTTTTATGCTGGTCTGATTCTGGATTAAAACTTCTATGACGCAGGCTTTTTTGGATTTCGTCTACTTCTTTCATTATAGAAAAACTGTTCTCTGAAATGTGGCTTTCGCTGAAAAGCTTCCAGATATAATCAATCGCAATTTGGTTGGGATGAAGCATATCTTCGTTATAAAAACGGTAATCACGAAGTTCGTCCATCATGATTTCGTACGAAGGAAAATAATTATGAGTTATGAATTTTGAATTATAAGTTTTTAAAACCTGATGAAGCGCTGTAAATAAATGCGATTTGCTCAGCTGATTTTCTACAAAACCGTCTTTGATATGTCTTACAGGAGAAATCGTAAATATGAAATTAATATTTGGGTTTAAAGTCTGAATAGCGCCGATTGTATTTTGAATACTTTTTTGAATTACTTCAACCGATAATAATTCTTTCGCAAATTGCTTTTGAGGAACTTTATGGCAATTGGCTACAATTTCATCTTTTTCTATGTTTCTGTAAATCCACGAAGTCCCAAAAGTGATAATGATATGTGTTGCTTCTTTGATTTGTTTATAGGTTTCAGTAATTGCTTTGTTAAGCGTTTCCAACAATTCTTGTCGGTCTGAATTACTCAAATCGGAATGCACTTCGTAGCTATGCCAGCGTTCATTGTGAAAGAAAACATCTTTTTCTCCAAACAATTCCTGTTTAGAAACTCTATCAAATAATTTCTCAATTGAAACTGGATTAAAAATTATCCCAAACGGATTTGTTTCATTTTGAAATTTAAAATAATCGAATTTCTCCGCCATATTTTCTGCAAAACAAGATCCAATAGAAAGTACTTTCGAATTATAATCGATCGGATTATTACTTTTTGAAATGGGAATTTGGGTTCTGAATTGCATTACTTCGGGTTTTTAAACAAATTTCGGTTATTTTATTCAACAAAAAAACCAAATACAAAAAAGCATTTGGTTTTTTATGGTTTTGGATCTTGTACAAATTAGTATTTATATTCAATTGTTTCGTTTAAAATTATCCAATGCAAGATTATTTTTTTAATTGTAAAAGGTCTTCTAAAACAGGAAAAATCTAAAAAAGCAGCCAAATACATTAAGTATTTGGCTTTCTATTTAATATAAATATTTTGTTGTACTTGAGACCTGTTCTCCTCCACCTTTATAATACGTTTTTAAACTTGGATATCCTTCATCATTATATTCATAAGTATTCTTATCGTAAACAAAATTTGTATTACTCGAAATTGTTAAAATATTATTGCTCGAGGACATCTCTTCAGCAATTAATAGATTGATACCCTTAATATTTTTAAACGGAGAATTTTTATTGTCATACTCATAAATTTGCGCATACATATCAAGTGCTGTTTTGCCATTTACAGTGGTATTTCTAATTACATTTCCATTTTTATAGATCAGCATATTATAAGTATCGCTTTCTTTTTCAATATTGGTAAATTGATCCGTGTCAAATCTTTGCACTTTAATTAGTGTGTCCGATACAAAGGTATATACATTTCTACCTGCGAATTTTCCATTCGGATAATCTATACTAATGCTACTAATAAATTTACTTGATGCTAGTTTTCCGTTTTCATAAAAGTAAGTTACAACTGTAGTCTTGTTTTCTTTACCTTGAACAATCTCATAATACTGTTTAGATTGAATTAATCCTCCTTCGTAAAAAAAATAAATTTTGTTTTTTTTAGTGGTCATGCTTTCAATTTTATCATCTTTATAAGTGATAAAAGTAGTATCGGCCGGAGATCCTGAGTAAGTAGTTATAATACTTTTTGGAAATGTACCATCATTTGCTTCAGGAGAAGAATTTTCTTCACTTGAACATGATGAGAATAGTAGTGCTAAAGCTCCAAAAAGACATAAGATTTTTTTCATGATTGAGGTATTTTTTATTAAACTTTGCAAAAGTAAGAAAGCCAGAAGCATTTGCATCTGGCTTTTATAAATAAAACAGGTTCAACTATTAATAAAAATATTCAATAGTACCTAAACTATCAGATCCTGTATTAACTTCTTTAACTGGATAACCATTCTCATTATAAGTAAAAGTACTGTTTGTCCATAAGTCACCTTCTGATGTATCAGTTAAAATATTAAATTTAACTCCATTACCTTCTCCGTCAACGAATGCAATTTTATCCATTCCTAAAATATTTTTCGTAGGATTGTTTTTATTATCATAAGTGTATTTATGATTTTCCCAGCTTGCGTCTTCACTTATTATCTCACTAACCTCTCCATTTACAAATTTAATGGTGTTGGTTGTTCCTTCAAGTGTTTGAGTTGTTCCATCTCCAGAAAATGATTGCGCTGTAACTGTACCATCAGCATTATAAGTATAAACTTCTTTATGCCCCCAATCCATATTTGGCTCTACTCTAACAAAAGTGGTTAATTTGCCTTCTGCGTTATAAGAAAATGTATTAATCTGATCTACTGTTCCATCAGCATATTTAAATTCTATTTTAGTAATTAGATCTCCCGTATAAGTATAATACAAACCTACATCACCTGAGTCATCTGTTGTACTTACAATTTTATTGCCGTCATATTTATAATTGACAGTAATTTTGTCACCTTCAGGTGTTGTGATAACGTTTTTCTTAAGTAAAACAAGATCTGAAGAAGGAGAATCTTCACTTGAACAAGAGGTTAATAACAGAGTCAAAGCTCCGAAAAGACATAAAATTTTTTTCATTTTGATTTGGTTAAATTTGTTATTGTTACAAACTTAAGACAACCTAAAACCAAAACCTTACGGGATTCCTCATTACAAACAGTTACTATAATTTAAATGCTTCTTAAGATATTATTGGCTAACAAAATAAGCACACAAATATCTTATCACAAAAGATTAGATAAAATCAAAAACACGTATAAATACCTAGCTTTTTTCTTCTGTTTTTTTAATTAATTCAGAGACTAAAACAACTGGTAATTTCATCTGTAAAAAATTTACATTTTTAATAACAAAAATGAACTTCACAAACTAAAACAATTCCTTATTTTTGCATCTTCCATTTTTTTAAAATCATATATGAAATTATTATATACTTACATTATCAAACATAAAATGCTCTTATTTTTTGCTTTGATAATGGCTACTATCAACATTTGTTTCAGTTTATCAGACTCAGTAATTACAGGAAAACTTATGCAGGATTGCGGAGTTGGTCTGGCAAAATACAAAGGAAACGAAATCGGATTTATTAAATCATTGTCTTTCTGGCTTGGGCTTTCGCTTGGTGCAGCGATGATTTCTAGAATTACCAAAAACTTTCAGGATTACTTCACCAATGTTGTTATTCAGCGTACTGGCGCTCAAATGTATACAGACGGAATCAAAAAATCTCTTGATCTTCCTTATGCCGAATTTGAAGACCAGCGAAGTGGAGAAACTTTGAGCAAATTGACAAAAGTTAGAATCGATTCAGAAAAACTGATTACACTTTCTATTTCGTTAATCTTTCAAACTATAATCGGTTTTATATTTGTAATCGTTTATGTTGCAAGAATCGATTTTAGAATTTCGATTATCTTCTTAATTACAGCTCCAATTATTGCTTTGGTGAGTTTGTACTTGGGTAAAAAGATCAAAATCGTTTCTAGAAAGATTGTAAATCAAACCAATGCACTGGCAGGTTCGACAACTGAAAGTTTACGAAACATCGAGTTAGTAAAAAGTCTTGGTTTAACATATCAAGAAGAAAAGCGTTTGAACTTAAACACTTTTAAAATTCTTCAACTAGAATTAGAGAAAATCCGTTTCATCAGAAGTTTGAGTTTTATTCAAGGAACAACCGTTCATTTTTTAAGAACTTGTGTTGTTTTTGCTTTATATTATTTCCTTTTTGGAGGAAAAATCATTGTTGGAGATCTATTGACAATGGTATTTTTTACCTTCTTCATTTTTGGTCCATTGCAAGAATTAGGAAACTTTATTATTGCTTTGAACGAAACAAAAGTTTCTATGGAGAACTTTAAAACTTTATTAAGCGCTCCAAAAGAATTTCGTCCAAAAACACCAAAACATGTTGGTGCAATTCAGAAATTACTTTTCGAAAATGTTAGTTTTCAGCATAAAACCGCAAAGTTCAAAGCAGTTGAAAATATAAATTTCGAAATCAAACAAGGACAAACCGTGGCTTTTGTTGGTCCGTCTGGATCTGGGAAAACGACTTTAGTAAAATTATTAGTCGGATTATACACTCCACAAGAAGGTCAGGTTTTGTATAATGATATTGATTCTACAGAAATTGATTTACTTGATTTAAGAAAACAATTAGGATTTGTAACACAAGACGCTCAATTATTTTCTGGAACGATTCGCGAAAACTTATTATTTGTAAAACCAAATGCAACCGATGAAGATTTATATGATGCTTTAAAAAGAGCAAGTTGTGACAAACTTTTGAGACGCGCAGAAGATGGTTTAAACACGACAATTGGCGAAGGTGGAATAAAAGTTTCGGGTGGAGAAAAACAGCGTTTATCTATTGCTAGAGCTATTCTTAGAAATCCGAATTTATTGATTTTTGACGAAGCGACTTCGGCATTAGATTCAATTACAGAAGAGGAAATTAACGCAACAATTAGAAATATTTCAGACAAAAACCGAATTACTGTTTTAATCGCGCACCGTTTATCAACTGTAATGCATGCCGACAGAATATTTGTCTTAGAACAAGGTAAAATCATCGAACAAGGTAAACACGAAGATTTAATTGTAGAAAAAGGGCTTTATTATGCTATGTGGCGCCAACAAATTGGGGAGAGAAAATAGTTTTCTGAGTCGCTAAGATTCTAAGTTGCTAAGGTTCTAAGCTTTTTTAACAATCGAAAAACGTACTATTTGTTATTTCGACGAAGGAGAAATCTCCGCTAGAAGCTCGACAAAAATTTGCGACTTTGATTGTGGAGTTACTTGCGGAGATTTCTCCTTCGTCGAAATAACATAAAATGAGAGAATACTACAAATAAAAAACCCGACAGATTTTTAAAATCTGTCGGGTTTACTTTTTATAAAAACTTAGAATCTTAGTATCTCAGATTCTAAGTGACTTTAATTACTTCACAAATTCCACAGCTTTAGCAAGCGCCTCAGCAATTCCGTCAATATTTTTACCTCCTGCAGTTGCGAAGAAAGGTTGTCCTCCTCCTCCACCTTGGATATATTTACCTAATTCACGAACTACTTGTCCAGCGTTTAAGTTTTTCTCAGCTACAATCTCTTTAGAAACATAGCATGTTAACATTGGTTTTCCGTCCTGAGCAGTAGCTAAAACTAAAAATAAATTATTATAAGAATTTCCTAATTCGTAAGCTAAATCTTTTGCTCCTTCAGGATTCAAATCAACTTGTTTAGCCAAGAACTGAACTCCATTGATTTCTTGTAATTCTTTAGCTAAATCAGCTTTCATATTTTTAGCTTTATCTTTCAATAAAGTCTCCAATTGTTTTTTCAATTGAGCATTTTCGTCTTGTAATGCCTGAATTGCTTTTACAGGATCTTGAGCATTTTTTAAAGCTTCTTTAATTTCAGTTAAAGAAACAGCCTGAGACTCAAAATATTCTTTTGCAGCTTCACTTGTGATTGCTTCAATCCTTCTAATTCCAGCCGCAACTGCACCTTCTGAAACAATTTTAAAGTGCCAGATATCAGATGTATTGGCAACGTGCGTTCCTCCACATAATTCGACAGAATCTCCAAATTTAATAGTACGAACTAAATCTCCGTATTTCTCTCCAAACAAAGCAATTGCTCCATCTTCAAGAGCTTGTTCTTTAGGAATTCCTCTTTTTTCGATTAATGGTAAACTCTCGCGAATTCTTGCATTTACAAAGTTTTCTACTTCTAATAATTCTTCATCAGAAACTTTAGAAAAATGAGAAAAGTCAAAACGCAAAGAAGCATTTCTTACCATAGAACCTTTTTGCTCAATATGAGTTCCTAAAATCTTACGCAAACCTTGGTGCAATAAATGCGTAGCCGAGTGGTTTGAAGAAGTTTTAGCTCTTTGAATTTTATCTACAACAGCATTAAAAGTTCCAGTAATATTATCTGGCAACGATTGTGTTAAATGTATCGTTTGGTTATTTTCTTTTTTGGTATCGATAATATAAACGATATCTCCGTTTTGAGCTTCTAAATATCCTTTATCTCCCGTTTGTCCTCCGCTCTCTCCATAAAAAGGAGTTGCATTGAAAACCAATTGGAAAATCTCTCCGTCTTTAACACTTTCTACTCTTCTGTATTTCGTAATTTTTACTTGCTGAGATAATCTGTCATAACCAACAAATTCCTGAATATCATCCTCAACAATTACATTCCAGTCACCAGCAGTTACTTTTGATGCTGCACGAGATCTTTCTTTTTGCAATTGTAATTGTTCCTGGAATCCTTTTTCGTCTAATTTCAATCCTTTTTCTGAAAGAATCAAAGCGGTTAAATCGATTGGAAATCCGTAAGTATCGTACAATTCGAAAGCTTTTTTACCATCGATTGTGTCTCCGTTATTATTTAAAATTACAGCATCTAAAAGAACTAATCCTTGATCTAATGTTCTTAGGAAAGAATTTTCTTCTTCACGAATAACATTTGAACAAAGTGCTTTTTGCGTTCTGATTTCCGGGAAAGAATCTCCCATTTGCTCGCTTAAAGTTTCAACTAATTTGAAAATAAATGGCTCTTTTGTTCCTAAGAAAGTAAATCCGTAACGAATAGCACGACGTAAAATTCTACGAATTACATAACCTGCACCCGTGTTAGAAGGCAACTGTCCATCAGCAATAGCAAAAGCCACCGCACGAACGTGATCTGCAACTACACGAATGGCAATATTCATTTTATTTTGTTCTTCACTAATGCCTGTTACATCATTAGTTGTATATTTTGCACCTGTAATAGTTTCAATTTCTCTAATTAAAGGCATGAAAACATCGGTATCATAGTTTGATGTTTTTCCTTGTAATGCCATACACAAACGCTCAAATCCCATTCCGGTATCAACGTGTTGTGCAGGAAGTTTTTCTAAAGAACCATCTGCTTTACGGTTGAATTCCATAAATACATTATTCCAAATTTCAACAACTTGCGGGTGATCATTATTAACTAAACTTTTTCCAGAAACCTGAGCTTTTTCTTCTTCAGAACGTAAATCAACGTGAATTTCAGAACAAGGTCCACATGGTCCTTGATCTCCCATTTCCCAGAAATTATCTTTTTTATTTCCAAGAATAATTCGATCTTCATCAATTAATGTTTTCCAGATATCCCAAGCTTCTTGGTCAAACGGAACATTATCTTCTTTACTTCCTTCAAAAACAGAAACATAAAGATTTTCTTTTGGAATTTTGTACACTTCTGTCAATAATTCCCAAGCCCAGTTGATTGCTTCTTTTTTGAAATAATCACCAAAAGACCAGTTTCCTAACATTTCAAACATCGTGTGGTGGTAAGTATCAATACCAACCTCTTCAAGGTCATTATGTTTTCCTGAAACACGAAGACATTTTTGCGTATCGGCTATTCTTGGACTTTTTGGAGTTCCGTTTCCTAAGAAAAATTCTTTAAACTGGGCCATTCCCGAGTTATTGAACATCAAGGTTGGGTCATCTTTAAGGACAATAGGAGCTGATGGGACAATTGTATGCCCTTTACTCTCAAAAAAATCTAAAAATTGTTTACGTACGTCTTGTGATTTCATATTTAAATTAGAAAAATGTGTCTGTTTTAATGTGTCAATTTGAAAATTAGATGATTAGCTAATTTATTCATTTGATGATGCGTTAAGTTTTTTATAATGTAATTAAAAAACTTATAATTTAAACAATAAATTACCTATTTTGCGCATTATCTTAATGATAAAATAGCCCCAATATCTAATCATTAATTCTTGTAAAAAAGAGCCGGACGACTGAAACATTTAGCAGTTTCCTTCGACTAACTCATTTTACAAGGTGCAAAAATAGCGTATTTTAAAATATGGCGAAAGTAAAATATTATTACGACTCAGAAAATCTGGCTTATACGAAAATAAAAACCAGAAAAAGGATTAAAATCGGTTACGCATTACTGTTTTTATTGGCTTCAGCACTATTTGGCTTTTTAGTTTTCGTTCTTTTAATTAACACTCCTTATTTCGAGACTCCAAAAGATCGTTTACAAGCACGTGAAATCGAAAATTTAAAACTGCAATATGCCATTTTAAATAAAAAATTAGACGAAATTGACGAAGCTGCAGACGCATTAGAAGAACGTGACAATAATATTTATAGAGTTTATTTTAATAAAACTGAAATTCCAGATTCTATCAGAAAAGCTGGTTTTAGAAGTTCTCAAAGATATAAAGCTTTAGAAGGTTATAATAATTCTCAGCTCGTTTTAAATGCAACAAAAAGAATTGACAAACTGTCAAAACAATTGGCAATTCAGTCTACATCTTTAGACGAAATTTTAAAATTGGCTGGAGCCAAAGAAAATTTATTACTTGCAATTCCTGCCATTCAGCCAGTTCGAAATGAAAATTTAAAACGTGTTGCGTCAGGTTTTGGATACCGAATCGATCCTTTCACGAAAGTGCGAAAAATGCACAACGGAATGGATTTTACCGCCAATACTGGAGCTCCCATTTATGCAACAGGTGACGGAGTTGTAGATAGAGCTGACAACACAGCCTCTGGATACGGAAATCATATTGTGATCAGGCACGGTTTTGGATATGAGAGTTTATACGCCCACTTAAGCAAATACAACTGCCATCCTGGACAGCGAGTTAAAAGAGGTGATGTTATTGGTTTTGTTGGAAGCACAGGAAGATCAGAAGGTCCGCATTGTCATTATGAAGTTCATAAAGATGGTAAAGTAGTTAATCCGCTTAATTTTTATTACGGAAATATTTCGGCTGCCGAGTATGTGGCAATTTCGCAAATGGCAAACCAAGAAAATCAATCATTAGATTAATAAGATTAATATTCCGAAAAAATAGTATTTTTGAAATAAAATAGAAAAAAACGAACCATGCATATTGAACTTTCTAAAGACAAAAGATATTACAGTATTGGCGAAGTTGCCAAAGCTTTTAATGTCAATGCCTCTTTGATACGATTTTGGGACAGCGAATTTGATATTCTTAAGCCTAAAAAAAATGCAAAGGGAAACAGAATGTTCACGCCTGAAGATATTACAAACCTTCAGCTAATTTACCATTTAGTAAAAGAAAGAGGATTTACGCTTGAAGGTGCAAAAACACACTTAAAAGAAGGTCAGAAGAAAACGTTAGATAAATTCGAAATAATACGTAAATTAGAGTCGATAAAAACGCAATTGAACGACATCAAAAACGAATTGTAATTAAAAATAGAAATAAACTTAAATCAAAACAAATATGAAAAAGTGGTTAATCCCTGTAGGAATTATTGTAGCACTTATTGCTATTATCGCATTTTGGTCGATTGGTATTAAAAATACTGCTTTACAACACAGTCAAGCTGTAAATAAAGAATGGGGAAATGTTCAAACGGCTTACCAAAGACGTAATGATCTTATCGGGAATTTAGTAAACACTGTAAAAGGTGCCGCTGACTTTGAAAAAGGAACTTTAACTGCAGTAATCGAAGCTCGTGCAAAAGCTACTTCGGTAACAATTGATCCAAGTAATGTAACTCCTGAGCAATTAGCAGCATTTAACCAAGCTCAAAGCGGTGTAAGTTCATCATTATCAAGATTATTGGTTTCTGTTGAACAATATCCAACTTTGAAAGCAAACGAGAATTTCTTAAAATTACAAGACGAATTAG
Source organism: Flavobacterium ginsenosidimutans (assembly GCF_003254625.1). Classification (GTDB taxonomy): domain Bacteria; phylum Bacteroidota; class Bacteroidia; order Flavobacteriales; family Flavobacteriaceae; genus Flavobacterium; species Flavobacterium ginsenosidimutans. The sequence goes on along the minus strand of NZ_QJRJ01000064.1, from coordinate 11,321 downwards.
CAAGTACTGAAAACCAAATTTTAACTGCTAGAACTCGTTTTAATGAAGCTGTACAAGTTTACAACGGATATATTTTAAAGATTCCAAACAACTGGTTCTTGAGCGAATACAAAGAAAAACCATACTTTGAAGCATCTACTGGAGCAGATAAACCTGTTGAAGTAAAATTCTAAGAAATTTTTAGACCATAATCTAAAATCTACAACCTAAACTCTAAAATCATTTTCATGTCAAAAGTAGAAGATTTTTTAACCAAAGAAGAAGAGCAAGAAATTGTTGAAGCTATTCGTATGGCTGAAAATAATACTTCTGGCGAAATTAGAGTACATATAGAAAAAACAACTTCTAAAGTCCATTTTGATAGGGCTTTAGAAGTTTTTCATGAATTACGAATGGATGAAACTAACCTAAAAAATGGCGTATTACTCTATTTTGCAGTTGACGACAAAAATTTTGTAATCTGTGGAGACAAAGGAATTAATGATTTGGTTGCCAATGATTTTTGGGACTGTACCAAAGACATTATGACCAATCATTTTAAAGCTGGAAATTTTAAACAAGGAATTGTTGACGGTATTTTAAATGCTGGAGAACAGCTTAAAAAATATTTCCCTTCTCAAGAAGATGATGTAAACGAATTATCTAACGAAATCTCAAAAGGATAAATAATGAAAAATTCCAAAAATAAAATCTCAAATTTCAATAGAATTTTTCAGATTACTCTTTTGTTTATCACATTATTCATCAGCAATAGTATTTTTGCTCAGTTTGATATTCCCAAAAAACCAGATTTTCAAACTTCTGTTTACGATTACGCTAACATTTTAAGTTCGACAGAAAAAACGCAATTAGAAGAAAAGCTAATTCGCTATTCAGATTCTACATCTACCCAAATCGTAGTAATTACTATTGAAAGCTTAAAAGGTGAAGACATTGGTATTCTTACGCCAAAATGGGCTCAAGAATGGGGAATCGGACAAGCAAAGGAAGATAATGGCGTTTTAATTTTATTAGCTAAAGCCGAAAGAAGAATTTGGATTTCGCCAGGTTATGGACTTGAAGACCGATTAACTGCAGGTATAGGCGGAGAAATTACTCGAAATATTATCATTCCTGAATTTAAAAAAGGAAGCTATTACAACGGTCTTGACAAAGGAGCCGATGCTCTTTTTGATGTTTTTAAAGGAAAATACAAAGGCGAACGCAAACAAAGCAAACAAAAGGATTTCCCTATATTTCCTTTTATTGCCATTATTGTAATTATTCTGATTCTGGTTTCTCGAAATAAAAGAGGCGGTGGAGGAAATTCTGGCAATAATGGCGGTGGCGGCCCTAGCTTGCTTGACGCTATTATTCTGAGTAATCTTGGAAGAAGTAGTGGCGGATTTGGAGGCTTTGGCGGCGGATCATCTGGCGGTGGTTTCGGCGGAGGCGGAGGTTTCGGTGGGGGCTTTGGCGGCGGCGGATTCTCTGGAGGTGGTTCTGGAGGAAGCTGGTAATTTATTCTGGTTCTAATTTTCATTGTTTGAAGTTTCAGGTTTAGGTTTCAATCTTAAAAAATCATACATTTACACTTTACAATTTATTAATAGATGTTATCACATAAAGCAAAATACGCCCTTAAGGCCTTACTTTATTTAGCAGAACAAGACGAAAATCACATTTCTAGAACTGTAGAAATTGCTGATGGCGCGAATATTCCAAAAAAGTTTTTGGAGCAGATTTTATTAGATCTAAAACGCGGTCGTTTTGTGAGCAGTAAGCAAGGAAAATTTGGCGGTTATTATCTGATAAAATCCAAAAATGACATTACTTTGGCAGAAATTCACCGATTATTTGACGGTGCAATTGCACTTTTGCCATGCGCTTCTTTAAATTTTTACGAGCCTTGCTCTGATTGTAAAACCGAGTCCGAATGCAGTCTGCGTCACGGTTTAATGCTAATTAGAGACAAAACTTTGAAGGCTATGGAAGGCATTACAATCGCCTCATTGGTAAAAAAATAAAAAAATATTTTCTAAAGTCTAGTAAATCGATAGAATTAATTATATATATTTGCCAAAAATAATTAACTAATCATTTACAAAATTTTAACTCATGAAAGTACATTCTAGTAAATCAGGTGGACAAAATCTTTTGCAAAAAAAACATAATTATAATTTCACAACCGTGAAAACTGTTTCATCTATGATGTGTATGTGTTGGTAAAAAAAATTTAATATTAAATTCTACTAATCACATATACTTAATATAAAAAATGAAAACATCTATAAAAAATATACTTACAATACTTGCAGTTTTAACATTCTCAATCTCATTCGCACAAAACATTGAAGGAGTTGTAACCACTGATCAAAATATTCCTTTAGAAGCAGCTAACGTGGTAATTAAAGGAACCACTTTTAGTACAATCACAAATTCTGAAGGGCGCTTTTCTATAGAATCTCAAGGAAAATTACCTCTTACACTTTTAGTTCAATACATTGGTTATAATACCGCTGAACTTGAAATTACTTCAATTCCAGCTTCTCCAATATTGATAACTTTACGTGAAGAAAATAAACTTGTCGAAGTAGTAGTTTCTTCAAGAAGAAGAATCGAAAAAGTACAAGATGTACCAATTGCCGTTTCTGTTGTTACAGGAAAACAAGCAGAAGCAGCTGGAGCATTTAACGTAAACCGTATTAAAGAATTGGTTCCATCTGTTCAATTGTATTCTTCTAACCCAAGAAATACAGGAATCAACATTAGAAGTTTAGGTTCACCATTCGGACTTACCAATGACGGTATCGATCCTGGAGTTGGTTTCTATGTAGACGGTGTTTACTATGCACGTCCGGCAGCTACTACTTTAGATTTTATCGATGTAGAACAAATTGAGGTTTTACGTGGTCCACAAGGTTCTTTGTTCGGAAAAAACACTACTTCTGGAGCTTTTAACATTACTTCTCGTAAACCAAGTTTCACAACAGGTGCTGATTTTGAGCTTAGCTACGGAAATTATGCTTTTTTACAAGCTAAAGCTTCTGTTACAGGAGCATTAGGAAAAAAAGTGGCTGGTCGTTTATCTTTTTCTGGAACACAGCGTGATGGTTTAATCGATAACGTTGCTACAGGAAGACCGACAAATACTTTAAATAATCAAGGTTTTAGAGGACAATTATTATGGACTCCTACAGAAAATACAAACGTTACTTTTGCAGGTGATCTTACAACACAGCGTCCTGACGGATATGCGCAGGTTGTTGCTGGTGTTGCCCCTACTAAAAGGGCTGCATACCGTCAGTTTGATGCTATTATCGCCGATTTAAATTATCAATTGCCAAGTTTAAATGCTTTTGATCGTAAAATTGATCATGATACTCCTTGGCGTTCTGGACAAGATTTAGGAGGAGTTTCATTAAATGTTGATACAAAAATTGGAGGCGGAACGCTTACTTCTACAACAGCATGGCGTTTCTGGAATTGGGATCCATCAAATGATAGAGATTTTACAGGATTACAAGTTTTAGCTAAATCTCAAAACCCAACAAGACAAACTCAAATTACGCAAGAAGTTCGATATGCAGGACAATTAACTTCAAAAATTAGTGGTGTTGCAGGAGTATTCTTTATAGACCAAACTTCTCAAACAGACGGAACTGAAGAATCTGGAGATGCACAATGGAGATTTTCTCAAAGTTCAACAAGTTCATTATGGGCAACTCCTGGACTTTTTGAAGGGTACGGAATTCATACTGATGCAAGAATCAGGGCTTCTAGTGCGGCTGTATTTGGACAACTTGATTGGGCAATTACAAACAGATTCCATATTTTACCAGGTTTGAGATATAATTTTGATAAGAAAGATGCTAGTTACTCTCGTAAAACTTACGGAGGTCTTCAGACTACAGATCCTGCCCTATTAGCTTTGAAAAAATCTGTATACTCTGATCAAGCATTTGATTCAGATACTGACAACACAGATTTTTCTGGAAACTTAACGCTTACTTACAAAGCATCTGACAAAATCAATGCTTATGCAACATTTGCTAAAAGTTACAAACCAGTTGGAGTTAACGTAGCTGGACTTCCAACAAACTCATCAGGACAGCCAATGACTGAACTTGCAGTGGTTAAACCAGAAAAAGTATATCATTACGAAGTTGGAGTAAAAACATCTCCGTTTAAAAACTCTATTTTAAATTTAACGCTATTTAATACTGATATCAAAGATTTCCAAACTAACGTTCAAGCAGCTGAATTAGGTGTAAACCGTGGTTATCTTGCAAATGCTGATAAAGTGCGTGTAAGAGGTGCTGAATTGGATGCGAGCTTTGTTATCAATTCACATGTAACGATAAATGGTGCTGCAACATATACAGATGGTAAATATGTAAAATTTACAAATGCACCGCTTCCGCTAGAAGAAACAGGACTTACAGTTGATGGAGTTCAAGTAGCTTATAAAGATGTTTCTGGAACTGATTTACCAGGTGCTTCAAGATGGGCTGGTTCTCTTGGAGGTGAGCTTTCTGATCATGCAAAATTCTTTGGTAATGCTGGAAAAATTTTCTTTGCTGCTGATGGTTATGCTCGTTCTGAATTTTCTTCAAGCCCTTCGGCTTCAAAATATTTAGTAGTTCAAGGTTATGCAATCTTTAATGCTCGTTTAGGTTTCCGTGCTTCGCAAGGTTTATCTATTCAAATTTGGGGAAGAAACCTTTTCAATAAAGATTACTATGAGCAATTATTGCCTGCAAGTGGTAACACAGGACAATATGCTGGAGTTCTTGGTGATCAAAGAACTTACGGAGTTACTTTTAAGTATTCACTGTAAGCGGTTAGGTTAGTTAGTTTTAGTATTAAAAACGAGATGCATTTTAGGATGTGTCTCGTTTTTATTTTCACAAAAAAAATTATAAAACAGATTTTAAAATAAATAGAAATGAGATCAATTGTATAAATTCGCAACCTGAATTTACCGCTTTTGAACAGATCTTTTAGATTTCTTTTTATTATAATATTTGCTTGCCAGCTAATTACAGCTCAAAATCAAAGAAATATCGACCAGCAAACCTTAACCTGGATTCGATACTATAATATTTTTCCGTTATCTGAAAAATGGGCTCTCCATTCTGAATTTGACAATCGAAGCTTTGTAAACCCTGTTCATGAAAATCTTTTTGTCCTTAGATCTCAAGCTCGTTATAGAGCAAATAAAACAATAGATTTAGGTGCTGGATTTGCTTTTTTTAGCGTGAACACACAAAATCCGCATGTTGATCCTGATTATTCGGTTCCTGAATATCGTGCTCAGCAAGATATGACCTTAATTAATGATATTGCGAAAATTACTTTTCATAACCGTTTTCAGCTAGAAGAACGATTCATTCAAAAAGCAGATAAAAACGGATTATTGGACGAATTCTCCTATGCTTTTAGATTTAGGTACCGTTTACAATCCATGTTTACCCTTTGGGAAAAAGAAGGCAGAAGCATAAAAGGAACTATTTCTGATGAAATTTTATTCAATTTCGGAAAAGATAATCGCAGAAACACTTTCGATCAAAACCGATTTTATGTTGCTTTACGTTATCATTTCACACCAAATCTTGGTTTAGAATTGGGATACTTAAAAAACTTTCAAAGACGTGCCAGCGGTGTAGATTTCTATGATCGTGACATTATTAGGTTTACGGTTTATCATCGAATTAATCGGAAATTTTAGATTTTAGATTTTAGATTTTAGATTTTAGATTTTAGATTTTAGATTTTAGATTTTAGATTTTAGATTTTCTAATAAAAAACCGGAAATCAAAAATTTGATTTCCGGTTTTTTATTAATCTTTGTCACTTTGCTCCTTAGAACCTTAGAACCTCATAACCTCAAAAAAAAATCAAGACCCTCTTTGTCTCTTTCCTTTTTTACCTTCTGCAAAGTTTCCGATTTTATACGCTAAAGAAAACATTACATAACGTTTTAAGACCGTATTTTCTTCATCTCTAATCGATGTTGCCGAAATGGTTCTTGTAGCACTTTGATTCTGATTTAAAACATCATAAACTTTAATTTTCGCATATAATTTTTTATCCAAAAATCCGTAAGACAAACTCGTGTTCCAAAGGAAAAAATCCTTTTTAAAATCACCTGAAATATTTGAATTATAAGTGTATCCAAAATCATTTCCAAAAATCAAATTAGCTGGCCAATAAGAAGTTGTCTGCAGATTAATTCTATGAATTACGTTTGAAGTTGCATCTCTTGAATAATTCTCGTATCTAGTTTCATTGTATGATAAACTATAAGATGGTGCAATCGAAAGCACTTCTCCATAATCGTAAGAAGCATAAACACTTGGCGTAATGACAACAGATTTTGCATTATAAAGAACAGCATTGGTAAAGCCTTTATCGAAATTATAATTACCGCTCAAGCGAAGACCATATCTAATGGTATGCGCATCTTTTTTAATCTGCTGATTCCAGTTTCCGCCAATCGAAGCCGAATAAGCTCCTGAGATATTTACATAAGTCGTATTTCTTTTCCCACTTTCATCATAAATAGAAGTCGAAACGACGTCATTGTTATAATAATCGCCTCTAAGGAAAAGACTATATCCTGAACGCGTTCTAAAATCAAAATTTCTGAAATCAACTCCTGCACTGTTTTTCTCAATCGGATTCAAATTAGGATTTCCAATTACACTATTAAGCGGATTATTTAAGTTTGCAACTGGCATTAATTGCGTTGCAGACGGAAGCGTATTCGAATAATCATATTTAAAAGTCAAATTTCTCGAACGATCAAATTTATATCGAAGCTGTGCATTTCCATAAGGAAGCATATATCTTTTATTCAGATCGGTTGCTTGATTTAAATAGAAAGAATGATTGTCAAACTCTACAATTGATGTTCTCGAATTTAAATTAAGAGTGAATTTACTTTTCTGTAAAGTAATTCCAACTTTTGGCGTAATCGAATTTTGTTTTGATGTCGTGTAATTTGTCAAAGATAAATTCAGATCAGAATACTGCTGTTCTGTTTCATCAAAATCAAATGTTTTTTGATCATTAATCGAATTCTGCCAATTAAAATCAGTTCCAAAACGCACGCGAAGCGAATCTGTAATTGGCTCTGTATATTCTAAATCAATGGCATAATTATCACTTTTAGATGTGTTTTTAGCATTTTGATTTCTTTCGTCATTTGGTTTTGCGTCCTGATAGAAAATAGTTTCAGAAACGTTGATTCCATCAGAATCACTCTTAGTGTTATTATTATTAAAAACAACGCTCAGATTTCTCGATTTCTTTTCGAATGTTTTATTGAAATTGATGCTGTTCGCAAAATTCGTATTCGAACTTTCATTATGCGAAGTTGCTGTGCTTTCGTTCAATGCTTCACCATTTTCATTTTCAGAATATGTCGAAGAAGAAGAATCACTATTTGACTGCGAAAGGCTTAATTTTGGAGCAAAAACGATCTGCATCGTCGGATCGATTTTATATTCTAATTCGAAATTTACGTTGTTTCCTGTATTTTCATTTTTAGTCTTAGAATCTGCTTCGGTCAAAATATTTCCGGTCGGCAAGAAACTCAATTGATTTGATTTGCTATCATTTTTGGTTACGGCATTTGTGAAATTATAACTGCTCATAAATTCCAAATCCTTTGTCCAATCATCTGAATAATTAATTCCGGCCAAAGTAGACTGTGTAATTCCTTTTGCGCCACTACTAGCGCCCTGACCTCCTTTTGCATTTCGTCCGCCACCCATATTATCAAAAACCTCGTCCATAGAAAATCCAGTTGAATTGATATTATTGGAAGAAGCCAAAACACTTATTTTTTGTTTGTTTTTGAAAAAGTTCATCATCAAACTGCTTTCGTAGCGTTCGTCAGAACCATATCCGCCAAGAACTTTCCCAAAATATCCTTTGTTTTTCTTTTCGTCAATAGTGATATTAACTGTTGAATAATCTGAACTCGATTCTTGTTTTGCAAGTTCTTCTTTTTTGGTTTTAAAATCAGAAACCTGAACTTTTTTAATGATATCTGCGGGAAGGTTTTTAATCGCGATCGCTCCGTCTTTGTCGAAAAATGCTTTTCCATTTACTAAAACCTGATTGACTTCTCGCCCATTTACCGTGATTTTCCCCGAATTATCAACATCAAAACCAGGCAGTTGCTTCAATAAAGTCTCCACATTCGCATCTGGACGAACTTTATATGAAGGTGCATTAAATTCTAAAGTATCTTTTTTAATGGTAATTGGAGGAGCTTCAGATTTTACTATAACTTCATTTAGAACATTTGCATTTTCAATCATATACAATTTCCCAAAGTCTTTACTTTCTGTAAGTCCTTTTTGCTCTTCAAAATAAGCTTGATATCCAGTATAATTTACTTTTAAGAAAACCGGTTTATCATACTTTTTAGTATTTATAACAAAATTTCCATTTTTATCTGTTGTAGCATATTCGATAATTGTGGAATCTTTTACAGCAGTAAAATAAACGGTAGCAAGTTCAAGCGGAAGCTGGCTGTTAATATCAATTACAGTTCCTTTAATAACAATATTGTTCTGGGCGTTTGCCGAATAAACAAAAACTAAAAACAATAAAAACGAATAAATTCTGGTCATAAAATTAGGTTGGTTAGATCGATAAGACTTAAAAAAACACAAAAGGTTTAATTGTGTTTTTTACATTTATTCAAATATAATGCCAATAAAAAATGGATCTTATAATTATAAAGGCACAAAACATAAAAAAATCCCCTATTCTAGGGGATTCTATTTTTTATTTTTCTCTGATATAAATGTCGATTGGAACTCCAGCGAAATCCCATTTCTCTCTAATTTTATTCTCCAGATATCGTTTATAAGGTTCTTTTACGTATTGCGGTAAGTTTGCAAAAAACACGAATTGTGGTGTTTGAGTTGGCAACTGCATACAATATTTAATTTTCACATATTTACCTTTCATTGCTGGCGGCGGATAAGCTTCAATTACTTTCAACATATATTCGTTGAATTTTGAAGTTGAAATTCTTTGTTTTCTGTTTTCGAAAACCTGAACCGTAGCTTCCAATGCTTTTAATAAACGCTGTTTTGTTAAAGCAGAAACGAATAAAATTGGCACATCTGTAAAAGGCATTAATTCTTTTTTTATTTTCTCTTCGTAATCACGTGTAGACATAGTATCTTTTTCTACTAAATCCCATTTGTTTACCAAGATTACAACACCCTTACGGTTTTTCTCAGCCAACCAGAAAATACTCTGATCCTGACCTTCAAATCCGCGAGTTGCATCGATAACTAATATACAGATATCTGCATGCTCGATTGCACGTACAGAACGCATTACAGAATAAAATTCTAAATCTTCTTTTACTTTTGCTTTACGGCGAATTCCCGCTGTATCAACCAAATTAAATTCGAAACCAAAACGGTCAAATTTAGTATCAATTGCATCACGAGTTGTTCCAGCAATATCTGTAACAATATAACGGTCTTTACCAATCAAGGCGTTGATAAAACTAGATTTTCCAGCATTCGGACGTCCTACAACTGCAAAACGAGGCAAATCTTCTTTAACCTCAACTTCTGGTTTTTCTGGAAAAGCTTCGATTAAAGCATCTAATAAATCTCCAGTTCCGCTTCCTGAGATACTTGCGAAAGTAAAATATTCGCCTAAACCAAGGTTATAAAATTCAACTGCATCTTTTTCGCGCATTGCGTTATCAACCTTATTTACAGCCAATAAAACTGGTTTTGTTACTTTACGAAGTAATTTTGCAACAGTTTCATCCATTGGCGTAATTCCTTCTTCAACATCAACCACAAAAATAATAACATCGGCTTCGTCAATAGCAAGCTCAACTTGTTTACGAATTTCACCTTCGAAAACGTCATCAGACCCTCGAACGTATCCACCTGTATCAATGACAGAAAACTCTTTTCCGTTCCACTCGCTTTTACCATAGTTTCTATCACGGGTAACCCCAGATACTGAATCTACAATAGCTTCTCTTCTTTGTATCAGCCTATTAAACAGGGTCGATTTCCCCACGTTAGGTCTTCCTACTATCGCAACAATGTTATTATTCATTTTTTTTTGAATTTTAGACTTTAGACTTTAGATTTCAGATTTTTAGCTACCTAAAAACCGAATCACTAATAATCTAAATGCCTTATTTAAATTTTTTGCAAAGGTAGTTAAAAAAAGTTGCTGAGATGCTAAGTTTCTAAGTACCTAAGATTTTATATTTTTTACGCGATATTTCCTGATATATTTTAGTTCTCAGTCGCAGTCACAGTTTTCAGACTGAGACTGTAAACTGCGACTGAAAACTTCTTTTATTGATTATATCCGAAACGTTTCAGCATATTGGCGTTGCTTCTCCAGTTTTTGTTCACTTTTACATAAAGCTCAATGTGAATTTGTTTTCCGAAGAATTTCTCTAAATCGGCACGGGCATCGGTTCCTACTTTTTTCAAAGCTGCACCTTTATGTCCAATGATGATTCCTTTTTGCGTATCGCGTTCTACCATAATTACTGAACGAATTCTGATAATAGTATCAGTTTCGTGAAATTCTTCTGTTACAATTTCTACTGCGTATGGAATTTCTTTAGCGTAATTCAATAAGATTTTCTCACGAATTGTTTCGTTCACAAAGAAACGCTCTGGTTTGTCTGTTAATTGATCTTTTGGATAATAAGCTGGAGATTCTGGCAATAATTCGATAATTCTTTCAAAAACTTCTGGAACGTTGAAGTTCTGCAAAGCCGAAATTGGGAAAATTTCTGCATTTGGCACTTTCTCTTTCCAGAAAGTAACTTGCTGTTCTAATTGCTCTTGATTTGAATTATCAATTTTATTTAAAAGTAATAAAACCGGAATTTTAGCATGAATGATTTTATTAAAGAAAGCTTCGTCTTTAAGATCCTGCTCGCCAATTTCGACCATGTAGATTAAAATGTCAGCATCTTCAAAAGCCGATTTTACAAAGTTCATCATAGATTCCTGCATTTCGTATGCTGGTTTGATGATTCCAGGAGTATCAGACAAAACTAACTGAAAGTCTTCTCCGTTTACGATTCCTAAAATCCTATGACGTGTAGTTTGTGCTTTTGAGGTAATGATCGATAATCGCTCTCCAACGAAAGCGTTCATCAATGTTGATTTTCCAACATTTGGATTTCCGATAATGTTTACGAAACCTGCTTTATGTGACATTTTTTGTTTTATTTATTTTGCAAAGGTAGTCATATCAAGTCAATACAGAAAATAAAACATTTTTTAAAGTTTTCGTTGGAAATCTAAAAAATCGCC
>NZ_QJRJ01000046.1 GCF_003254625.1 Flavobacterium ginsenosidimutans | reverse complement strand
GCTCATAACCCGAAGGTCACAGGTTCGAGTCCTGTTCCCGCTACAGAGAATGACCCATCAAATTTTTGATGGGTTTTTTGTTTTTTATTGCCTCTATCAATGCCTGTAAACGTTTGGACTAATCCAAAAATCGAGTTTACTCGTCCAGTTAGATATTCCCTGTTTTCAGACCTAATTGACAATCCTTCTGGAAATACCAGATTCTGGATTCTTATCTTGCTGTCAATATCTCCTTCTTTCCAGTATTTATTGATGTTTGTAACTTTCTCTATTACTTTATCGATATGTCTGCCGTGGTTAGATATTTTTTTGCCGTTTGCCGTAATCTGAAGCTCAACTTCCTTTAATTCCATATCAAACTGAAGTGCGTATCTATTGTATTTTTCATCTCCGAAATTCGGATTGTCAAAATAGCGTTTATCCAGATTTTCAATTTTGGTTTCCAAATCTTTTTTCTTTGAAAGCAGACCTTTCATTTCTTCCCTGCCTTCATTTTCCATGATATCAAAAAGTTTGTTCAGCTGAAGCTTGAAAGGTTCTATAAATTGAGAACTTAGCGTGTATCTTGATAATAGCTTTTCAAAAGAATCATTCAAGCCTTCCGCTTTTGAATATGGTGTGGTCAATGCGTTGAAACTGGCATTTCTGCATTTCTGGCATTTATAGTAATGTGCATTCTTTTTTCTTACCACATAGCTTGTCAGAAGGCTTCCGCATTCGCATCTTAAAAATCCCGTCAATGGTCTGAACTCATTGATCTTGCTTTTAGAATATTCTTTAACTGGCACTTTGCTTTCAGAAAGCATTCTGTCAACCTTCAGAAAATCTTCCTCGCTGACCAAGCCTGTCCAGTTTCCTTTCACTGGCTCTTCAAGCAGTGCATTTACCGAGATTCCGCAGTAGAAAGGATTGCGCCACATAGCACCCAGTGACTGTTTTGTAATATTTAAATTGAGTTTTGCCAGTTTCTCTCTAATTACAAAATCCCTCTCACCCGCAAGCTTCCACTTCCAAGCCTTTTTTAAAATCTCTCCCTCTAAATTAATTGTGATAGACTGCTTTTCCTGTATTAGAGCGTAATCCCCAACCTTCCTTCCTCTCATTGTATAGCCTCTGGGAGCTTTGCCTAGCCAGTTTCCTGCTCTCAGTAGCGCTTTCATGCCAGGAATTGTTTTTTCGAGCCTGTCCATGTTTTCTCTTCTGGCATCTAAAAGCTTGCTGTAAATATCAAGTTTGCTGTACTCGTCATTGGTGCACAGACCAGAAGAAGTTTCAATTAAATGCACTCCGAGTTTATCCACAAGCTCGTGAACAATGCTAATAGCGTTTCCTCCTGTTCTTGAAAACCTGCTGATAAATTTTATGGCGATTGCAAAAGGTTTCTGTTTTGCGCTTTTAACCTCTTCCAATAATCTTGTAAACTCTTTTCTGGTAAAATCTCCCGAAGCGCTTTCATAAGTTCCTCCAAGCATATTTTTGAGTGTATAGCCGTTTTTGGAAGCAAACTGTATTATTTCTATGCGCTGTTCTTCAAGACTGTTGTTTACTAACTGAAGTTTGGAGCTTACCCTCGTGTAGCCCCAGATTTCTTTTACCTCAGCTT
>NZ_QJRJ01000059.1 GCF_003254625.1 Flavobacterium ginsenosidimutans | reverse complement strand
TCTACATTTTAAAATTATATACAATCACTGCTAATTGAAATAAGCTTTCGATTATCTCATTCCCCTCCGATTCTGAAATTTCTTCAAAACCTCTGCATCTTCTTAATTCTTCAACTGTTAATTTCCCTTCATTTGTTTTAGTTTTTTCTTCTGCATCACAAATACCTCTTTCACCTTCACAGAATCTAACCCCTTGTTTTTCAGCTTGTAAATTTACAAAAGTTTTCCCTCGGGTGATTCTTCTTCTCTCATCCGTTGCTCTGTTTTTCATTATAAAATTCCTCTTCATTAAAAAAGACCGAGAATCGGTCTTTTTTATTCCACAATCATTATCCGCTATAAAGTTAAAACACTTTTTTCATTTTACCCTGATCAAAATTTGGTGGGGATAACTACAAATATAAAACTTAATTCACTGAGGTTCATAAGTAAAATTTACCTATCATTATTGAATTCGTCTTTCTTAGCCAACAAAGATAAATAGCTTTTTCATCAATCTCATGGACATAATATGTACATTAAAATATTATTTATTTTTTGGAATCTGTATGGTTTCTTCTTTCAAATCTTTATATAAATAGCTGATTTCATTTACAAACTCAAATTCATCTATTGGAAACGGCTGAAGAACTATTCCAAGTATCATCCCAACATCTTTCAATCATAGGTGAAACTTCTTCGCTGTCTGATCTAAAGCTTTTAATAAAAGATATATTAATCGGCACAAAAAGAGACTTTAGAGTCTCTTTCTTGTTTTATATGCTACTATTAAATCTTGCGTTGCTTTATTTGATTCTTTCTGCGATAAATTCTTCTGCAATTATATATGGCTGTCTGAGATTAAAATCATTGGGGCTAACATCTTCATTCCCAAAAATTAGAATTTTAGAATTTGGTTTATCTAAATACCCTTTCTTTTTACCAACAAGTTCATTTTTTATCTGAAAGCCCATTTCATGTTTTTCACAAACTCGCAGTATGGAATTCCCAAGAGACTTTGGTATCATGATTGTTCTCTTCGAATATTTTTGGTAGAATTCCTCGTTATTCAAAAAGTATTCATTTACAGTAATCCAATTTCCAGTTTCTTTCTCCAGAGCATTACTGACATCTCCAATAAACTCATTGACATTCGGTGGTCTGCCTGTGATTTCACATTCAATTTCGTTTTCATGAAAGATTAACAATAGAGGATGATGCTGCAAAATTTTCATTTTAACATAGGGCAAAGTTAAGCTCCAAAAAAAACCGTCGAATTTTTCAGTATTTCTACATGATAATTTCCATTCTTCATATTCAATAGGTATATCATAACTGTTCTGATTAATTGAAAGTATCATTTCTAAAGAACTATCTGAAGTTTCAAATCGATAAGATTCAAGTTTCAAATCGCAATCATTATAAAACTTTTTGTCGTTAGTTCTATTTAGAAGTTGTTCTATCATAGCATATTTTTTTAATGATTATCCGTTTCATTTACGCATCAAATTCTGCATAATAAATAATTCTTTCTACCTTTTTTGTGTCTGATTTGAATTCCTCAAGTTTTAATAAATCTTCGTAAAAATCTTTTAAAACAAACATTTCTAAAAAATAGTCGAATCCTGGACATTTTTCTTCCGCCACTTCAATTGATTTCATTTCCATTTCTTCAACTGTCAATTTTAAAACTAAAGCTTCTGAATCTGGATGGAATTTTCCATCTATTCTTTTAGCATAAATTGAATAAATAGATTCCTCAGTATCCATATAATCCATACAGTTTATAATCGCTTGGCTTAATGTCATATCTCACATTTTTTTGTTTATTTCATTCCGATAAATATTGGCTATTTTTTTAATTAAAGAACCTCCACAATTTAGGATATGTTGTCGGCAGATCTTCCTCTTTCCAATCCGCGCCTTTCGTTGGCGGTGCCCCAAAATCATAGTCTAAACCTTTTAGATATGCTACATCTCTTGGAAAGGTTGCATCTTCTTTAATCTTACCTGTTTTAATTTTATATGCTTCTGTTGAAACATATAGTAATCCTTCAAAATTAAACTCATCATCCGGGCTAATGCTTTCTGATAGAAAATCAGGATTTTTAATGGTTCCATTATAAATTTTCTCACCTTTTCCAATTAACCAACAGCGAAAATATAAATAACTGTCATCTGAAACATAACCTTCAATAATTTTTTGAGCTGCCATTATTTTAAAATCATCTGCTTGAATAATTAGCTGTCTAAGAATTATTTCAAATTCAATAATATGCTCAGGACTGTAAGCTGATAATTTTTCAACAATTCTTTTTTCCTGTTCTAAATTATCATTCTTGGAATTTGCAATTGAATAATCAATTATTTTCCAGAATTCGGTTTCATCCATTTTATTTCCTTTTATAAATTCACTAACTATCTTTTTACTTTTTTCTTCTGATTCATTTTTGTTTTTTAACTGACATGAAATTATCGTCAACACTAAAAATAATATGAATTTAAACTTTTTCATTTTCTACTATTAACTACTGTTTTTTTTTAACTTCTGGTTTACTCAGCTACATTTCTCCAAAGCTAATTTCAATACTTCTCCAATTGATTGGAAATCTTCACTATCTTCAATAACGATTTTTTCTTCGTCTAAGAAATGATATCCTTTTCGCTGACCAGAAGTTCCTCCATTAATTGTCGGGTAGAACGTAATCTGATTATTTTGGCGGCTAACGGATACATAAACTGAATCTTTCATCTGAGCTTTTATAGATTTTAATCCCGTAATTTTTTTGTAAGCTTCATAATTTTCAATTCTTTCCTTATTAGTAAATTTGTTTATTGTTCTCGATAAATCGAGATGCCGAAGAATTGTTTTACCTATTTCAAAATCTGACATATTGATTTCTGAGATTGTAATTTCCTTCGATCTTGTAGAATATGAGTTGACTATTTTATCATAAGTTTCAAAGAAAATTCTATCAGGATACTTTATTACACTAATACTTTGTACGACTGGCTTTTTATTGCCAAAAATAGTTTTAAGAAAATTCATTTCTTTTTTCCTTTACAGTAATCATCAATTTTATCTTTAGCATAATCTGCACCAAGTTCCAATGCTCTATTCCAATTTTCACAAGCTGCTCTTTTATCCTTTAAATTAAATTTTGTGTTTCCAAGATTAAAGTATGCCTGCTGTTTATTTTCAAGTGATGAATCATCAAACTGCAGTACTTTTTCATAATCTGCAATCGCACCTTGATAGTCTCCATTTTCATCTTTTAATCCGCCTCTATTAATTAAAGCGCTTCCAAATTTTGGAGCAATCTCTATAGCTTTGTCATAATCTTTTAGAGCAGATTTCCAAGTGTAAAGCTCATTCTTTACGATTGCTCTTGAATAATAAGCATTTGGATCTTTCGAATCAATTGCAATTGCCAATGACCAATTAAATATTGAGCCGCTTAAATCTCCATTGTTATAACAGTCAATACCTTTATCAAAATAGTACTCCGCTTTCGAATTAGCCAAGTCTGGAAAATTTGGGCTTCGCGGATCAAATAATCCTCCATAAGCATCAAGAGTTGAATCAAATTCATATCCTCTCTTGTACATATCCAAACTCCAATACATTAAATTGTCTGCAGTCATTGGTATTTCATTTGTTTCTCCGTTTAATTCCCAAAGAGATCCGTATTTTTTAACTTCATGCAATACATATGGATAATGGGAACTTAAGAATTCAGATAATCGGATTAGATTTTCCTTATCGTCAGAAATAAAAGTAAAATCCATTTTAGTTAGACAATTGTCTTTCAATCCACTGTCAGACATATTTTTAAATACGTCTTCAGCGGAAACCATCTCTTTACCAAATCCTTTTACAAAATCATCCCAAGTGATAAATTTATTTTCCATTTTACTTTGCCCTTGGGCTGCTAACGTTTTTAAAAATATTAATAAAATCAGAATTTGATTTTTCATTTTAGGCATTTGTTTCTTTAATTTTGAAATAGCACTTTTCACAAACAATTTTAAATTTGCCTTCTTCCCAGCATTTTTCTGACAAACCACCTTCTTTGATTCTCAATTTCTCACATTCGTTACACCAAGCCACAAAATCATCATCTTCATATTCGAATTCCATATCTTCAAATGTTTCAAATGATTCTTCGAATCCGTTTTTGCTTCCTTCTTTTAAATGCTGGCAGATAAATGCCCTTCTTCTTCTCTCATGATTTTCGCAATCAACATATTTGGTCTTTTCTCTTTCTGCTAAATCATTATCAATCAGTTCAGTTAATACAATGTGAATTTTTAAGTGATCAACAACAGGCCTATACACGCCAATACCGCCAATTAAATTACAGCAGATAGAAGATAATTCCCATCCTATCTCATCATAAGATGGAAATTCCCCATTAATTAGATTTTCATAGTTATTTGCAATTCCAAAACCTTTAATTTTTTCAATATCAACGACTACGTTTTTAGATGTATTTTCATTGTCCCACGACCATTTCCAAGTTTTAGATGCTGTGGAATAAGTGCCAACTTGATAATATCTGAAATTAATAGTTTTATCAGGCTTAGATAGTGTTATAATACCACTCGGCTGGTCATAGTTCCAACTTGTAAAAGAATTAATATCATACGCTTTATTTAAATCATCTTGCATTTTTTGTAATTCGCCAAAACAATCTGTTAAGAAATCTTCATATGCCATATCTAATGTTTTTATAGTAATCCTAGCTGTAAAATATCTACAAATCACAAACTCTGATTAAAATGCTAAGTGTTATTTTTGTACGAATATAAAAACATTTTCTTCTCTTTGAAGTGAAAAAATCAAATAAAAAAAGCAACGCAAGGTATTGGACACAGCCAGAGAAGTGCGCATAACATTTTTCTTCGTTCCTCAAAAAATGCCCTTCGGGACTTATAGCACTTCACCTGTCTGCTTGTCCAATTAAAGACTGCTTTCTTTTTTCCCTTTTTCTTTTTTTAAATGTTTATCTATTGTCACATCCTACAGCCATCATGCACATATTTTGCCCATGATACATTCAAATATTTTCTCTAAATTAGAAGCCTGCTTTTAAAAAATCTCCAAAGATGTCCACGTTCCTGACATCAGCAAGATGAACGGTTGTTTAACAACCGCCTATCTTGCCACCCATTGCCTCGGAACTCGGCGGTGGGGAAACTTAAAAGAAAAGAGTTTGATAACAATGAAAATGAAAGATGATGAAAAGAGAAAATTCAAACAGAACGCGAATCGTGGGACTGCGATTCACTCCATTGGAGTATGCCGAACTGGAAAAAAGATTCAGAGCAAGCACCTGCCGAAAATTAAGCGACCACATCAGAAGCCACTTATTCAACAAACCCATTGTCTCCACCTACAGAAACCAGTCTTTAGACGAACTGATGGAAGAGATAGCAGTACTTACTTCCGAATTAAAGGCAATCGGCAATAATATCAATCAGATAGCCAGAAAGATAAACACGCTCAACACGGTTCCCGATTTCACAGGGCATCTTTGTCTGTTCGAGATCCAGAGAAAAAGACTTTTTGATAAAATGGAAGAGGTCTCAGGCCACACCCAGAAAATAGCAGAAAAATGGTTGCAGTGATAAAAACAAGCTCGTCCATAAGAGGAATTCTGAATTACAACGAAAATAAAGTTGAGATTGGAAAAGCGGAATGTATCAGTGCTGTGAATTATCCGCTGGAACTGGAAAAACTGAGTTTCACTTTAAAATTAAACCGCTTTCTAAAACTGGCAGAACTCAATACCAATGCGAAGCGGAATACAGTGCATATCTCGCTAAACTTTGATCCTTCGGAGAATCATTCGAAAGAAAAACTGGCTGAAATTGCGGATGTCTACATGGAAAAACTTGGATTCGGCAGACAGCCTTATCTGGTATACCAGCATCACGATGCAGGTCATCCCCATTGCCATATCGTGACAAACAACATTCAGAGAGACGGGAAAAGAATCGATCTGCATTTACTGGGAATCAGAAAATCAGAACCTGCCCGAAAAGAAATTGAGGAAATGTTCGGACTTGTAAAAGCCGAAGGAAGAAAACAGAAAGAACAATTTTCATTGAATCCGATAGATGTCGGCAGAGTCGAATACGGAAAAGCAGAGTCCAAAAAGGCTATCAATTCAGTTTTAAAAAGGGTGTTGTTTGATTACAAATATTCAAGCCTGCCTGAACTCAATGCAGTTTTAAACCTCTATAACGTCCATGCTGACAGAGGAAGCGAGGAATCAAGAGTCTTTAAAAACAATGGACTTCTTTACAAAATACTTGACCAGAATTCAAAACCGATAGGCGTGCCGATAAAAGCCAGCGAATTCCACAGCAGGCCTACCTTAAAATTTCTGGAGGAAAAATTCAGGATAAATGAAACAGAGAAGCAATACTGCAAAAGCCGTGTCAGAAATGCTTTGAAACAGACTTTATATGATGAAAGAATGACTTCTCTAGAGAGATTATCCGAAAAGCTCAAAGGTGAAGCGATTCATACTGTTTTAAGACAAAGCAGTGGGGGAAAGCTTTATGGAATTACTTTTGTCGACTTTAAAACACATTCGGTTGTCAATGGAAGCAGTCTGGGAAAAGAATTCAGTGCAAAAGGAATTCAGGAAAGCTTTGCAATGAACATTCTTGCACTTGAAAGGAAATACAATAAGTCTAATTCAGCAACTTCAGAAAAGTTTCAAAATCTCGAATCGCAAGAGTATGTAAAAGAAAATCTGGCAGATATACTGCTCCGTGGGGAAAAGATAAATGACTATGTTTCGAAACAATTTAAACAGAAGAAGAAAAGGAGGCTTTATAAAGGAATATAACAAAGTTAAGGGTGCAAAAATGCACCCTTAACTTTGTCTCCACTTTCTGTTAGCACATCCACACTCATGCACACACAATCAATTGTACTTTTTATCTACCTTAATGTGATTAATTAATTTATTATCAAAAAATTGACTCAAAAAATAAAAAGAATCTTCACCTATTTTAATCACAAAACAAGACTGAATTAAAAGATAATCTTTGTCTTTTAAAGGATATATATGTGTTCTAAGAATTACCTCTGATAATTTTACCTTTTCCATTTTCTGTCTTAAAGTCCAATATTTAAGAACTCTAAATGGAAGGGTTTTGATTATTAAATTTTCATCTTCAATTGTGATGGTATTAATTGTTTTGTTTAATATTTTTCCTTTTTGAAAAAGTCTCAAAAAAGTAATCAAATTTATAATAATCAATCCAATTTCATACTTCCAAAACAAATTCAAAGTGATACTACCATCAATAAAAAACACATAAATAGAAGGAAAAATAATAAAGATAAAAGTAGATAAACCATTACCAACAATTAATTTTTCAACTTTTTTCACAAATGCCGAAAGTTTATAACTAGCTGTATAGTTCATTTAATTATTTGTTTTTAAAAACAAATCCGATATTAATGAATCGCCAAATTCTTTATAGATTAAGTAATATTCAACTTCCTTTATTACTAAAATGTAACATTCTATTGTGGCATTTTTACTAGTTTGTTTCAGTGGAAATTCATTAAGAAAAAACTTCAATTCCTTGTAATCATATTTTATATATTTTCCAAGTATGGCAAATATTCCAAAGATTTTAAATTTATATGTTGTTATAACTAAGCCAAATTCATTTATTTCAATTTCCTTAATAGTTCTATTAAATATGGATCCTGCTCGAAAATAAGCGAAAAAGAAAAACAACAATATTACAATTACCCCTGCTATACCAAATTTCGCGTCACTATACGAGTTACTATTTGAACCTAAAAATATAGCGTAAGCGGTAAAAATGGCTATTGGAACAGAGCAAATAGTTCTTATAAAAAAGTATAATTGTGTTTTTTCGATCCATTTATCAAAATTATTATTAATTCTATATACCATATTTTTTTATTTTTTATTTTTTTGTTCTACTAAATTTTTATAATCATAAATAGTATAAGTATTAACAAACAACCCGAAAGCTCTAATACTCGTTGGATTTGTAAAAATATCATTAAGGGCCCCTCCATTTCCTCCTGTAAGCGCAAATGTTGTTAAATCATTTGCAAACCCCATACCTATCTGCCAGTTCCCTACTTCTGTAAATTTTCCGCCATTCATTCCGTCAATAAATTTCCCAGCATAAGCTCCAATATTGCTAGGAACAACATCCCCAACCAATTTTTCATTACTCAAATACATTCCCAATCTAACACTATTTGCACCTATTCGATACCAACCATCCACAATTAATGCAGTACTAAATCCTGCTGTAAAGCCTTCTCCTGCAACACCAGTAGCAACTTCTATCACACCACCCAAAATTCCCATACCTGCATTTGTTGCTCCATACCAATCTACAGAAGATCTCCAATTATTAAACGATGAAAAATAATCATTTTTCTCATCAGAACTAAAACCTAAATAGGATTTTCCCCCTCCGTTAACAACAGATCCAGTTTGAATAACACCAGGAATATGATTTTTCGAATCATCATAACCAAAATCAGTATTTACCGTTACACTAAAACTGATCCCAGCATTATTTGAAGCAGCATTCCAATCTCCTGTTTTAGTATACTCGGCATATGTAGCACCAAAATGTGCGACTCCAGCTGCAACTAATGGAACCCCAATAGTCGCACCTCCTGGTACAAAAGATAAAATAGTTCCAGCTACGACTGCAACTCCCGCAATTATGTCATTCAAATTAATTTTAAATTCCCCACTAGGATCTGTATATTTTAGAGGATTATTTAAAACATAGCCATACCTATTATAGTTTTGGGTATTACTAGGATCTTGCACATAATTGTCCGGTTGCAAGAAGCGGTGTAGTTTAGGGTCATACAGACGCCCGTTCATGTGAATCAGACCTACGCTCTGCAGATGCTCGTGCCCTGTATATCCCCTGTCAAGAATGGTAAGACCGTTTAATGCATTGCCTGCGCCATCCTGCACCTTTACAATAGCCCCCCAAGCGTCAAACTGCCTTTTCTCCAATACGGCTCCCGTCTCATTAGTTATTGCCAAGATGCTTCCCTGATAATCTCTATGCAAATATAGAGTTTGTTCCTGTACAGCTCCTGCACTGCTGAATGTTTTTTTATAAACAACGAGAGCCGAGTATCCGTCACCATCCGCATAAGTTACGAACTCAATTTCTCCTGTCTGCGAATTTTCTTTAATCTCCATCGCGCCATCAGCACTATAATGCTTTCGGTAGGTTCGGGTTTCTTTGAGCCCCAAGCCTCCATAAAACATTACGCTGCGGCTATCGTCTGCATTATACACAAAGCTTATTTTATCTCTGCCATCTTCCGCTATTTCAACCGGACTCTTAAAAGTGTTATAGCTGACTGTCTGCAAGGGCCTGTTCTGATAATCGGTTGAGGCCTGAGCAGTCAGTGTTATAGAGGTATTCTGGTGCTTTTTATCTGAGCTGCCATAATTATAAGTTCCCAATCCGTTTGACTTAATCCGTCCATCGTCTTCATAGGCCTGATCTTCCTGCACACCCTGCGCATTAGGATACTGTATTAGGCGGTCTTGGCTGTCATATCCGAAATTTTCAGTAACATTTCCGAAAAGGCTGTTTTTACGCCATTTGAGATTCCCGCGCTGAGTGTCAAAACTGGTTCCTAATTCCATTATAAGAGACGTGCCTAAGGTATGCTTTGCATTGGTGATATAGCCGTAGCTGTCAAAATCCATGCTAATGGCAATTCCATTGCCCAGCAATGCCTTGGTGGCCTGCCCTTGAGCATTTACCTCGGTTGCTTCCCAAAGAGTTTTCGTTTTTTGTCCGCCCTTTAGCTCGTATACTTTATATGCAAAACCATTTTTGTATTCATTTTGCGTGCTATATGAACTTGTTTTTCCGTTTAAAGAAGCCGTTTTGGTTTCTTTTTCAATCCTGCCCCAAGCATCATATTCAATCTTCTTTGTAAAAACAGCGCCATAGCCTGTGGTTTCGGTAACAGTTTCCAATCTTTTTTTGGAATCGTAAGTGTAATCGGTAATAATTGCTTTTCCTGCATCTCCTCCATCAGTATAAACCGTCTTTGAAAGCAGCCTGCTGTCTGAAGCATAAGTGTACTGGGTGGTGCTGCTACTGTTAATGCCCGCTATGGTTTTTGTTTCAAGTTTGCCCCAGTCATTCAGCTTATAGGTCTTTGTGCCATTTGGAGTGGTTTCTTTTGTGCTTTCGCCAAGTTCATTATAAGCATATGTGTAGGTTCCGGCAGACGGATCGCTCATGCTGATCTTGCGCCCCCAGCCATCTTGACCTATCGTTATTTTGCTGCCATTGCAATTGGTTTCCTTTAGATTTCCGTTGGCAAAATAGCTGTAATTTATGGTGCCCCCTATTGGGCTCTCAACCATGGAAGCCAAATTGCCCATAGCATTTTTAGTCCCTGTTTTAGTTTGACCGGTAGCGCCATCCGTTACTGTAGTGGTTCGCTTATCGTATTTCACAGTTGAGATTTTGCCTCTGTAATCTGTAATAGTTTCAGGACGTCCATAAACGTCATATAAAGTAGTATTCCATAATGGAGACCCCGTATTAGGTTCGCTGACACTATAGTTACGGTCATAAATATCGTATTTGAAATCTACATAAGACATAATGCCATGCACGCCTTTTATGCCAGTGCGTATTTTTCTTCCCAATTCGTCAAACAGCTCTTCGCTATAAGTATCGTCAGTGTTTCCGGTCAGCGTAATTTTGGCTCTCTCATTTTCTCGTATGTATGCATAGGTGTGGGTTTTGCCCAAATAATCGGTAACCACAGTTTTTCTGAACCATGGATCATATTCATACCCCGTCAGCAGGGCATTGTTCCAAACGCCTAGCTCGGTCTGCCTGTTTTCCGATTTAAGGGTTCCGTTAGGATAATACTCAAATGCTGTTTTGAATCCCTCAATTCCAGTGCTTTCCTTTAACAGAATGCCTGTAGGATCATATGCGAAACTCGTTTGCCTATCTGCGAGGCCAGATGCCGATATCTTTTTTAATGTCACGTTTCCGAAAGCGTCATACACATTGGATTCTGTTATAGCATTTGTATTGTTGCCCCATTTTTGGATTATCTTCAACAGATTGCTTTCAGATCCCGAACCGTATTGATAGGTCTCCTTAGAATTCATGCTATCGCCAGAAGCAGCCACATTTTGGGTCTTGCTTTTTGGTCTGCCCACCATGTAAGGGGCATTTATCAGCGGGTCATAAGCAATTGTAGTAGTAGTGACTTGCTGGTTGACTCCTCCAGATCTGATTTTAGTTATAGACTCTGTAGGATTATTAAAGTCATCATACACAGTATTGGTTTCGTCACTGCTGTCATTTAGAATATCATAATTGTTGGATCTTACATTTTGCAGCTTGAATACTTTTGAAGCAGACAGGCTGGATTCATAAAATAAAAGAGATTTGCTTATCAGCCCATAAGGCGGAATGGCATTTGTTTCCGTATAGCCATTCGCATCATAATCGGAAGTGATTTTAGCCGTAAAAGCATTGCCTGCTCCAGGTTTGATGACTGCACCTGGGCTAAACGTAATACTGTTTGTCGCCAAAATGGTCTCGGTTGCCGTTCTGGTATTGTCTACCGTAATTTGGCTTGCTCTAGGAATGTTTGGAGCGGCACTGTTCAATGCTATTGAAGGGCCAACGACACCCAGATAGGTATAATCCTCAACTATAGCGCCACGCAGGCTTGGATCAAACTTAGACACAGAACTAATCGCCTGATTATCCTCTTCGAACCAATTTGTTCGCATTGATGCGCGATATCCCATAAAGCCCAACCCTTCTAAATTGGATACTGCTCCAGCATAAGCGAACAGCTGTTTTTTGTACACCGAGGCGCTTAACCTCTCTAATTTAGAAACTACTTGAACAGCCAGCGCAAATTCCACATCTGTGTTAGGATAACTCTCCGTATATCCGCTCGAATATACTGGCATACGTCCCTCATTCACTGAAGCTGCAGACAGTGGCTGGTAGGTAATCAGCTCTCTTACTCCATTTCCTGTTGTTATGCTCCGAAGCAATTGGTCCTGGTTGCTGTCTTTATTGGAATTAAAATAAAATATCTTGTTATTGCTCAAAAATGCAATTTCCAAAGTTGGATTATATGGCTTGCCATCGCTTGGTATTCCTCTTCCTGTGGTTAAGTAAATGGGCAGTGCGCCCAAATTAATATCAGGACTGCTTATGCTCGAAGATGAAGCCGAATTAGGATAAGAAAAAATGCCTCCTTTATTGCCAAAACATTCGATATCTATTCGCCCCGACGATGAATTGGCGAGTTTAGAGCTATCAGCTCTAATTAAATCAGATTTTCCATCCTTATTATAATCGGTAGCAATATAATTGTGGGTGGAATCGCTTTCATTAGGATAATACCAAACACCATAAAAAGGCATCTTCACAAGAGTGGTGCCCGTTGATGTATAAGTAATCCATGACATGGTTCTATTGCTTCCATCAGCAGGAATCATAAAATCTGTTTTCCCATCTCCATTATAATCTCCGAGAAGAGGGAAATTCGAATTTGAAAAAATTTGAGAATCAGCATACTCAAATAATAGTACAAGCTGATTGCTGTCATTGAGGGCATAGGCACTTGCTTTTCCTTTTTCAAAAATTATAAAATCAGATTTCCCGTCACCATTCACATCCGCCACTTCCACCTTAGAGACGGAAGTGACAACTGATGCCAATTCTCCCGAATAGATTAAGAAATTAGATGTGTTATCTCTTTTTAAATCGACAAAATAGACCTTTTTTGAATCTATCAATTCATAAGTTATATAATCGCAATCAGAACCTCGATAGAAGGATTCTGTCATCTGCAGATCAATCGCAATTGCATCAGTGAGTCCATCACCGTTGAAATCTCCAGAAAGTATCTTTTTTGGAAAAATTTTTTCAACCTGATACTCTGAGCATTCTCTTGCTTCACTCACTGATATAGTGGGGAAGCTAACCGTCTTTTCGTACTGAAAATAGACAGGAGTGACTGTTCCGGCAGAAAAAACAGTAAAAGTATAATTCAAATCCGTTTTTTTTACTACTGCCCATCCCTGTTTTGACCATAATTTATTGTTCCAAGTCAGCCAGCTGACAGGAAAGATAGTTTCAAAAGCCCCTACTTTATGCTCAAAGCCTATATTATTTCCACCGGAATTTATATCCGAGTACAGCCAATACTTTGATTTTGCATCCGGCTCTATTGTAGGATAGATTAAAAAATCCATTTTTTCATCCCCTCCAAAATCTCCGGAAACAGTGGCTACATTTTGAGAAGATACATTTCCTAGGCTTACCTTTGTAGTAATATCTGCATATGATATAGACTCGCTGGTATTTTCATAGGTGAATACTGTTGGATTATAGCTTTTCGTTCCATCTCCGCTTAATTCAAATACTTTCTCCAGGCGCTGGTATCCTATAGTGCTGGAAATATATTTTAAATCGTAATTCCTAAAACCCAGTCCATTGCCTTTAACTTCAATTCTTTCTAAAATTTTGTCATCCAGAATGCTTTCGCCCCCTATATAAGACTGTTCTGGACGTGAGCGTGTCCCGTAAAGAAATTTAATTTCGTTAATGGGAGTTCCTGTTCCCAGCGCTCCATATTTAATGCTTGTCACTATGATATTGTTCTGCGATTTAGCATAATTATACGAAATTCTTACCCCTTGCGGGTTCTGCCAATAATTAATGACCCAAGCTTTAATTGACTGCGAGTCTAAAGAAGAGCCATACTCCGCAATCGAGCCATCAGGGTATTCCACTAAGAAAGACGCCGGACCATAATTAGCCCCAAGCGGAGATACTCCAACAGCTTTAATCTTCACATTGGAGAAGTTCTCTGTTTCATAAGTCGTATTTGCCGAACCGTAAAGCGCACCTGTTTTTAAAATTAATCGCTGTCCATCTAGGGCAAAACGATCCTTAGCGTCAAGATTTACTCCTCCTACGCTTCCATCATGAAATTTTGTTCTGGGAATTCTGGTTATGGCTGAAACGCCTGAAATGCTCCAGCCGTAGCCTGCGATTCCATTTCCTGACTGGCTATTATAAACTAGATTCACTCGCGGCACTACGCCATTAATTCCCGCAGGCACCGCAATGGGAATGGAGTAGTTGGCTGCACCACTAAGCGAAACTGACAATTGTCCTTCCGTAACGCCCACTTCAGCCGAAGTTCCCGTCGGTCCAGGTATTGCGCTTATGGCTGCCAAATTGGAAATTTCACTATTATTTTCAATGTTGCCAACTGCAGTTTCTGCTTCTTCATTGGCTCTCTGTATAAGAGTCACCCCCTCAACTGGCGTTCCCCCTGAGTCCTGGGCTGAAGCATAAAAAGATAAACCGGTAAATAGGAATGTTAGGTAGAAATGCTTCATATATTACTGCTTGATGATTTTAATTGTCTTCTGCTCCCCATTTCCATAATTGAGAGCCACCAGATAGACCCCTCTTGGATATTCCCCAAAGGAAATAGTCTGATTATCCGTATTTTCTGTTCTCGAAAAAGTCTGCAGAACCTGTCCCGATATTTCATAAACGGTGATGGAAGACACCTTGCTGCTGTTGATCAGCTCCCATTTTATGTAGAGCAGCTCTTTCACTGGATTAGGGTAGTAGGAGATGACATCCTCCTCTGAAAATTTAAGCAGATCATCCTCTACCAGCGCTTCAATTTCTTTGGTTTCCTCTACTGTTTTGGCCGTACCCCCACAGTTGCTTAAGCACAAATTGCGGCTTATCTGATTTCCTGCACTGTCATATCCGAATGTTATTTTCTGCTGGGCATTTGTTAAAGAGCAAATTCCAAAAAGCAGAAGAGTAATTATTCTTTTCATTAATTTTTTGATTTAATATCCTTCACTTCCTTTTTTAATTCCTCAATAGCCTTATTCTGCTCTATCACATACAAAGTAAGCTCTTCAATTTTCTGCAGCAGTTTGGAATTCATTTCCCCAAGGCTGATTCCGTTTTTCAGAACCTCCTCCTCACTCGGAATATTCTCCAAATGGCCTTTTTCGGCAATATGCTTTTCAACTTCAGCAAGTGTTGGCAATTCATAGCCATTCTTAAATACAAAATCAGACCAGCCTGTCATGTCCACTTTTACCTCTTTTGAATGGATTGTGCCATTGACATCAAGCTTATTTGTTCCAATTGTCGTTCCTATGCCCACATTTCCTGAAGTGCTGATGTATATATCAGGAGTGGTTCCTGATGTCTGTGCACTGAACAACAATGGTTTTGCAACAGTCGGAGCAATATTTGTCGATTTAAACCTGTTATAGGCCGTATTCGATCCATCAAAGAAAACTCCTCCATTTGTATCAACAATATGAAATTTCGCTACTGGCGATGCAGTTCCGATTCCGACGTTTCCATTTCTTGATATGTCAACTAGTGCGGATCCATATCTTGTGAATCTAAAAGCAGATGTTGTCAGTGTAGAAAAATCAGCATTAGTGTTCATCCTAACATCGAAAGACATATCAGGATTGCCATTTGTGTCAGGAGTAGCCCCCATTAGTCGCAAACCAGATATGGCATCATTTGTTTTTCCTGTGATTGTTGGAAATGCTAATGTTGCGCTAGAATTGTTTACCGATATGCTGCCATTCTGCTGGTTTGCCAGATCAAGCGTATTGCCTGTCAAACCTGTAAAAATATTAAGCCTACCAACTGGCGCCGTTGTGCCAATGCCAACATTACCATTTCTTAGAATATCAAACAGCGATAAATTATATCTTGAAAATCTAAATGCGCTTGATGTTAGTGTGGTGAAATCGGTTCCGTCTTCCTTCATTACTACAAATCTCATATCCGGACTGGCATTTACATTATTTGTACCCGTAAAAATTGAAAAACCTGCCGAATTGCTGCTTTTACTGAAAAGGGTCGGTATTGCTAAAGATGCATTATTATTTGCAAATGCAATTGAGCCTGAAGATAATGCCCCTATTGAGGTCGGCACGCCTGAAGTTCCTGTAACTATCTCTAGCTTCCCGGCTGGTGCTATTGTTCCGATACCGGCATTTCCCGTGGTTGGAAATGTATTTTGAGCCGCCAGATGCTTGCAATTCAAAATAATTATTATAATTAAGAGCTTAGATAATCTGTTCATTTTTTTCCTTTTTATGTTAATCTTTATTGTTGTTCATTACTCATTTATTTCAGAAAAAGGCTGATCTAATTCATAAATAGTGCCCCTAGCATTGATAGCATTAAGAAAACCTTTATTTTCATGACTGGATTAGGCTACCGAAATCTTTAAATCATCTGATTCTCGGGATCATTCAATCCCAGTCCAAAGCTATAAACAATTGTTAATGCTTCGTTAATTTTTTTTGCGCGCAAATAAACAAAAGCATTCCCTATTTTCTTTACGGGATTCCTCATTTTGACATTTTTTTTGATGATTTTAAAGATTGGAAAAAATAGGAAAGACAGGATTAACAGCTAACTCCAAAAAACTTCTAATGGATTACAGTTCTATATTGGAAACAGTCTTATAAGTTGAAATTAAACTCCGCAAAATGCAGACTAAGTAATTTAACTTTTCAGCAAAGTCTCCCTACTTGATTTTTAAACAATCCGTTTGTCGATAGATAAATATAGACGGGCAGTTAAAACTCAAGCTGATAAGCTTCTGATCAAGCATCCAAAATATCCCCTCTCCTTAAATGTAAATCTCTAGAAGCTTATTTCAAAGCGTTTGTTCATAAATTGCCAGCAGGAAGGCTACTAGCTTCCTTTGCAGTGACAATAAATTAGCCCGTTATTCAATCACCACTTTCAAACAATAAGCAGGACCACTGCAAACAGGTCAAGAAACTAATCTTAACACCTCATTAAAATCATCAAAAAAGCGGTTAGATAATTGAATGCTTCCCGCTACTAAAACAAAAAGCTTCAGAGAAATCTGGAGCTTTTTTGGTTTTCTGAGCTTTCACTAAGCCTTTATAATCTTTTAGATTTCCTTTACAAACCAATTCATAATCAATACAAAAATCATTTATGATGTGGTTTTACGTATTATTTTACCTGTTTTTTACTCTATATTTGATTAGTAATTTATTCGATTTCTTTTTAAAACATTAAAAGTATCAATATGACTCTAAAATACTTTTCCTTTCTACTGTCTGTTTTTCTATTACTTTCGTGCTCTCAAAAAAAACAAGAATCAGGTATTATTAAAGCTGATATTAGCAAGCTCACTACAGATTTTGACAAAGTAGTTATTAATATGTGGGGAGAAGAAGCTCTTGGAGATTCGATAAAAACATTTGATACCATACCAGCAAAAGAAGGTAAATTTGAGTATCATTTTAAAGTTAGAGAGCCTAAACATGCCTACATTTATTTTCTCAAAAACAATAAGAAAGTTGCAACTTTAGGTTTTAGGGACAAATCTTCTAAAAAGCAAAGTTTTTGGGGTGATATTCTTTTAGGGAATGAAAATATTGAATTCAACACAGATAGCGTGTATGAAATTATAGAATTTAAAGGTTTAAAAAACTATCGCGTAAATTTTGAAGGGTCTCCAGAAGCTGAAATGTTTATGAAAGGCTGGAAAGAGCCAATTATTTCGAATAAAAATATCAAACAAAACGCATCAAATTTCGCGCTATTGTATAAATTATTTTGGAGTAAGGAGCAGTATTCTGTCAATCAATTAAGAGAATACAGTTCTTTGTTTTCTGACGAAATAAAAAAATCTGTTCCATTTAATATGCTTACGGATTATATCAATAATAAAGAAAAAATAGAAAAATTTGGATTTAGAGAAAATTTTAATTGGGTTGACATTGATAACAAAAATTACACTTTTGATCAAGTAAGCAATGGCAAGCCGGTACTTTTAGTATTTTGGGCAAGTTGGTGTGGTCCTTGCAGAAAAGAAATTCCAGAGCTTAAAAAATTTCATAATGATTATAAAGATAAAATAAACATTGTAAGTCTAAGTATAGATGATAAATACGATAATTGGAAAACGGCAGTAGAAAAAGAAAATATGCCTTGGCTTAATCTTTCTGGATTGCCAAAAAGAAATAATGCGATAAAAAAAGAATACAATATTTTTGCTGTGCCAAATTTAATCTTACTTAATAAGGACGGAAAAGTATTGCTTAATGCTGCAAATGATATTTCGAAGATCATTAATACAATAGATAAAACAACAACAATCTAGTTCCCTTTCTGTAAATTATTTAAGAAGACTCAATTAAAAAACAATGAAATCATTATCTAGAATATTTTTCTTAATCTGCACGTTTATAGTAATAGTAGCTTTTATTAAAAAAGAAGAAAAATTTACTATTTATGGTCAAGTAACTGGATTTCAAAATGGAACCAAATTCTATTTAAAAAACCTCGCAACAGATGCTATTATAGATAGCACAACAGTAGAAAATAATAAATTTAGGTTTGAAGGAAAATTAGCTAGTCCGCCAGAGCAAATTTGGCTTTACGCTATTGTGAATGAAAAATTTATATATACTAATTTACTTATTGGCAACGATAATATCAGAATCAAAGGAGACATTAAAGATTTTCCTCGAAATGTAGAAATCAAAGGCTCAAAAAGTCAGGAAGATTTTAATTATTCTCAAAGTTTCACAAAAGAATATTTTGCGAAAAGAGAAACTCTTGTAAATTCATTTTTGCAGTTGCCAAAAGATAAGCAACAAGAAGCTGGCGCAAAAATATGGGACGAAATTAAAGGCATTGACAGCATTACACAAGAACTGCGCATTAAATATGTAAAATCACATCCAGACAGCTACGCAAGTATAATAGAGCTTGGTTATCTAAAGAATCAATTGCCAAAAGACACAATTCAAAAAATATACGATAAATATACTCCCAAAATAAAAGAAAGTAAATATGCTAAAGTTGTTGAAGTCTTTTTGAAAGAAAACATTTCGAAAGTTGGAGATAAATATCACGATTTTGAAGGCTGGAATCAAAAAGGCGAAAAAGTTAAGTTTTCAGACATTAGAGGTTCTTTTACTTTAATTGAGTTTACTTCTGCATTTTGCGGACCTTGTATTCAAGCAGCAGAGGAACTGGCTGAAATTAATGAAACCTATTCGGGTTCTTTAACTTTAGTAAGTTTTTCTTGTGATCCAAAAAAAGAAGACTGGCTAAAATCTGTAGACAGAGACAAAGTTATCTGGAATAGTGTATGGGACAGCAAAGGCCGATTTAGCGAAACTGCTATTAAATATGGCATTCAAGGCATTCCAACTTTTATTCTAATTAATCCTGAAGGAACAATCATAGACAAATGGTCTGGTTACGGCAAAGGTAGCCTGATTAATAAACTGGAAAAGAAAATATTAAAAAAATAATAACGCAACCTTTTTCATAATTCGGCATCTATTTATTGTAATCATAAACCTAATAAATATGAAAAAGAATATTATATTTTTAATGCTAATAGGTCTTTTTTTTTCTTGCAGTAGTGATGACCAAGAAAAAATAGAATCGCCAGTAGTAGGAAGTTGGAAACTAATTGAAGTTTTGGCTGATCCAGGTGACGGAAGCGGAACTTTTAGAGCTGTTGAAAGCAATAAAACCATTGAGTTTAAAAGCAACGGAACTATAGCAACCAACACTTCTTTATGCGATCCGTACTCAGATGAAATAAAAAGTTCTGGAAGTTATAGCGTAACTACCAATAAAATAACAACAAATTGCCAAAACCCAAATATTGCTACAATATCATTTGAATTGAAAGACAATTATCTGATTTTGCATTTTATTTCTAATGAAGGATATTCTCAAAAATTTCAAAGAATCAATTAAAAAATGCATAGTTAATCTTCATCAAGTCCCCATATCAAAACAAAAGCTTCAAATTTCTTTGAAGCTTTTGTTTTTTATAGAAGTTTCAAGACTTATAAAATAAAAATTGTAAAGAATTTACCGACTCAAAAACCATAAGATTTTTCCTTTAAATCGAAATAAATCTAAACTTTTTTAAATTTTATTCTTTCGTCAAAAAACTCTCATTACCTTTATTTAAACACAAAACAACCAATTATTAATCAAATAAATACAAATCACTTAACTCAATTTATTTTTGAATGAATCTTGTAAAATGTGATGTTTTGCAAAATAATCGAAAGAAAAAGTTTTTATTTTATTTGGTATTATGGAAATAATTGCCTTGTTTTGCACCCGCAATAAGAAAGCAGGTCCGTTCGTCTATCGGTTAGGACGCCAGGTTTTCATCCTGGTAAGGGGGGTTCGATTCCCCCACGGACTACTTACAAACACAAAGCTTCAGAGAAATCTGGAGCTTTTTTTATTTGCTAAAAACCTCACCCACAGCGTCTCTATAATTAAATAATATTTTCTTAATAGCTTACTTTTCATTTAGCAGATGTTTTTCATAAATTTGCCGCTTTAAAAAAGTAGTTGTCATTACTTTGCTATTCCAGAACAAATAGTTATCGTACAGTCTAATTTACAATTATATAATAACCGCAATTCAATACAATGCTTACAAAAAACAAACCCCAAATTTTAATTATTACCCTTTTAACTTTATTTTTTTCCGTTAATTCATTCTCTCAAAAAAGTATCTACGCCGGAATCGAAATTGGACGTAGAGCTATAAAAGTTTCTGTTATCGATGTGAGCAACATCAAAAAAGCAGATTATAAAATTATTTCTTTCTGGACTGAAAGAATTCCTTTTGCTGACCATATTGCTGCTAATGGCGAACTTACTGCAGAAGACATTACTAAAACTAGCGTTATTGTTACCAACCAATTGCAAAAGATAAAAGCAGAAAATAAATTGCTTGATGAAAACATCTTTATCGTTGCTGCTCCTGTTTTTGAATCTGCACGTAATCTTGATGTTTTAAGAAACAAAATTATGCTTCTAGCAAACAAAGAACTTGAAGTATTAAACGCAAACGAAGAACCAAAAACATTGGTTAAAGGCGCAATTCCGCCAGTTGATTTTTCTAACGCTTTCTTGCTTGATATTGGTGCGCAAACGACTAAAGGAGGTTACATTGACGAGCTTGAGGGCGGTAAATTAGAGTTTATTCCGCTTGAACTTGATTTTGGCACAATGACTCTTACTGATGCTGTAAAGAAAACGGTTTACAATCAGAGTCAGGCAAACGATATGTCTACTTACCAAGAAAAATCTTTTGACTTTGTTCCTGTTCTTCGCAAAAAAATTAAAGACTTGTTTGATGCAAATCCGCCTTTAGAGAAAAAAGAAAAATTATATTTATCAGGTGGTGCAGTTTGGGCTTTTTCGACACTATATTATAACGAAGATGTTAAAGAACACTATATTGCTTTAACTCTAGAAGATGTTGTAAATTACGATGCAATTCTTAAAAACAATTTCGGAAAGTATACCAGCCTTGCTAAAACCAATAAAGAAGCTGCGAGAGTTTTAAGTACTTACGACCAGCAAAATCTTATCTCGGCTAATAATATCTTAGTTAGCTGTCTGGAAAATATTCCAAACTTGGCAACAAAGAAAATACTTTTTGTAAAAGAAGGGCAAGTAACTTGGTTAATCTCATACATTGCAGATCGTTCTAAAAAAGTAAATACTAATTTCTAAGATTTTACTTTTCCAATCTTATAAAGCTTCAGAGAAATCTGGAGCTTTTTTTATGGCTTTAAGCTAATTATAAAAACAAAAAAATGGTTTCAAGTTATAATTTGAAACCATCTTTCGATTGAAAAAAAACCGAAATACTTTCATAAAATCTAATTTTAGAAGACCTAATTAAGAAATAGACTCTTTGTTAAATCTTACTGTTTTGAATTATGAAAAATCTAGTCTTACTATTAACAATTGTACTTTTAAGCACAACAGCCTGCAAGAAAGATCATTCCGCAGATAAACAAGAAACTACAACTGCTGAATCCATCGATTCAATAACTGCTATTGCAAAAGAGGCCTGGATATACGGCTATCCAATATTTTATAATTACAAAGCTATTTACTCCAGTGCAATCAACAAAGAAGCTAAAGAATATTCAGGATTTAACAAATTCAAAAGCGTAGCTGCAAGCGCAACTCCCGCGGATACTTTAATCATAACCATAAATAACGATACTCCGTACTCAATGGCACCAATTAATGTTTCAGACGAACCTGTTATTCTTGAAGTGCCAAAAATAGAAAACGATCGATACTATGTAATGCAGTTTGTAGATCTCTACACCTTCAATTTTGAATATGTGGGATCGCGAGCAACTGGCAATAATACAGGTAAATATCTCATTGCAGGACCAGATTGGAAAGGAGAAACTCCTAAAGGCATTGATAAGGTTTTACATTCTGAAACCAATTTAATATACCTCGTAGGCCGTACTCAGTTACATGATCCAACCGACGTTTCAAATCTTAAAAAAATACAGGCGCAGTACAAATTAATTCCATTGCATGAGTATACAAAACAGCCTGCCCCACCTGTAAAAAAATACAATCTACCTTTGCCAGTCTGGAAAGAAAGCGATTATGCTTCCCTTCAATTTATTAGTGCACTAAATTCTTTATTGCAATATACAAACGAAGACAGCAGCGAAAAAGAACTTAGAAAACGTTTTGCCAAAATTGGAATTGTGCCTGGAGAATCTTTTGACAGTTCAAAATATCCACCCGAAACCATTAAAGCAATTGAAAAAGGAATTGCCGAAGCCAAACAAGAACTGGAGTCTAAAATAGATAATGTAAAAGATGCAGGAAGTCTTTTTGGCACACGCGCAGAACTTAAAAACAACTTTCTCAACCGTGCAATTGCCGCGGCTGCCGGAATTTACGGAAATACTAAGGAGGAAGCTGTTTATACCGGAAGTAACGTCGATAAAAATAATGAACCGCTTTCAGGAAATAACAATTATGTTTTGAAATTCACAAAAGATCAATTGCCTGAAGCAAAATACTTTTGGAGCATTACAATGTATAATCTTCCTAAACGTTTTCTGGTTCCAAATCCAATTAACAGATATTCTATTGGCAATAAAACAAAAGGATTAAAATATGAGTCTAATGGAGATTTGATCTTTTATTTACAAAAAGACTCTCCTGGAAAAGACAAAGAAAGCAATTGGCTTCCGACTCCTAAAGATGAAAAATTCATGTTTGTGATGAGAATTTATGGTCCGCAGCCAGACGTTATAAATAACATTTGGAAAATGCCTCTTCCAGAAATTGTAAAATGATAATCATAATTTCAGAAATAAAATCATAACCATTTTTCTAATTTTAATTTCAAATAATATGAAAAGTTACAAATTACTATCAGGAATATTATTAGTTACTTTATTATTTACTTCTGCGTGTAAGAATAATAACGAGAAATCAGAAACCGATTCTGAAACCTTGAAACAAGACTCCGTTACTACAAATACTGATTCATTGGCGCAAAAGAATAGTACTCCTGTAACTGCAGCAAATTTTAATCGTGCAGAAACAGATCTTTATTTTACAACTTCTGTTAAAGATGCTGGCGGTATTGGCAACATACATCATTATAAAACTTTAATGCCAATTGACAAACAAACTGTCATTCGCGCTAACCGCGATGTATTGTATTCTTCAGGAGTTTATGATCTCGATGCTGGACCAGTAACTGTAACGTTACCAAATTCTGGCAAACGTTTTATGTCTATGCAGATTATTAACGAAGATCACTATTCCGAAACCTATTATGCACCCGGAACCTTTACTTTTAATAAAGAAAAAATCGGAACGCGATATCTTATGTTAGGAATCAGAACTTTTATTGATCCTAATGATCCTAATGATTCGCCAAAAGTTATAGCATTACAAGACGCAATTAAAATTAGCCAAAAAGACAAAGGAACTTTTACGGTTCCAAATTGGGATCTAGTGAGTCAAAAGAAAGTTAGAGATTCTTTAATTGAAGTTTCTAAAAAATTATCTGACACAAGAGGAATGTTTGGTTTAAAAGGTAAAGTTGATGAAACACGTCATTTATTAGGAACCGCGACAGGATGGGGTGGAAATCCAGAAAAAGACGCACTTTATCTTTCTGTTTATCCTAAAAAAAATGACGAAAAAACAGTCTATAAACTTAAAGTTAAAAATGTTCCTGTTGATGGATTTTGGTCTGTAAGTGTATATAATAAAGAAGGTTATTTTGAAAAAAATGATCTAAATATGTACACATTAAACAACATCACGGCAAAAAAAGATGCCGATGGATCGATCACAATACAATTTGGCGGATGTGACGGAAAAACTCCAAACTGTATTCCAGTTGCTGCTGGATGGAATTATTGGGTTCGACTTTATCGTCCGCATAAAGAAATACTTAATGGTTCATGGAAATTTCCTGAAGCGGTTGAAGTTAAATAAATATCTAGTATCAATAAAATTAAGGCTTCAGAGAAATCTGGAGCTTTTTATTTTAAATTAATCTATGAAAAGTTTCATCATCTAAAAACTATATCGTAATATTGCAATATTAATATTATTGTTATGGGAGCAACTAAAACAGAACATTTTACAGACGCACAAAATCAGATAGCGATTATTGCTAAAGCTTTGGGGCATCCCGCAAGAATTGCTATAATCGAATATTTATTAAAAGTTAATGAATGTATTTGCGGAGATATTGTCAATGAACTTCCTCTTGCCCAGCCCACAGTTTCGCAACATTTAAAAGAACTTAAAAATGCAGGCATCATTAAAGGAAATATTTCTGGAAATGCGATTTGTTATTGCATTGACGAAAAAACAATCGAAATTTTAAACTCTTATTTTTTAAAAATCACACAAACTATTTCAAAATCAAAATGTTGTTAAGACATTTTTTTTGATAAAGTTTATCGCAATATTGCATTTAAACAATAAACAAAAGATCATGAAATTATCAGAAGTAAAACAAATTTTACCAACATTAGATAATGTTGAGTTTCAATTGGAAAATGGGGCTTTTGTACCAGAACATTTTCATGTTACAGAAGTTGGAATAATCACCAAACATTTTATCGATTGTGGCGGAGTAATTAGAGATGAGAAAGTTGTAAACTTTCAGCTTTGGAATGCCAACGATTTTGAACATCGTTTAAAACCTTCTAAACTATTACATATCATTCAATTATCTGAAGACAAGTTAAGCATTGAAGACTTAGAAATTGAAGTAGAATATCAAAACGAAACGATCGGGAAATATGATTTAGGATTTAATGGAAAAACATTTATTCTGAAAAATAAAACAACTGCCTGCTTGGCTCAAGATTCTTGCGGAATTCCTACTGAAAAGCAAAAGATAAATTTAATTCAATTGAATGATAGTGCCTCTTGCTGTACGCCAAACTCAGGATGCTGCTAAAATGAAAGCGAAAATTATTAAATACAAAAAACCTATTATCATAACTGCGTCAGTTATTTTACTACAGCTAATTTTTGGCTTTGAGCCAAAGTTCTGCATTATAAATATCATTTGGTTATTCGTTTAAATTATGAAAAAGAAAATATTAATCCTTTGCACGGGAAATAGTTGCAGAAGCCAAATTGCAGAAGGCTATATGAAACATTTTACAGGCAATAAAGCTGAGGTTTATAGTGCAGGAGTCGAAACTCATGGCGTTAATCCAAAAGCGATTGCAACAATGCTGGAAGATGGCATCGATATTTCAAATCACACATCAAATAATATTGATGAATATCGAAATATTGATTTTGACTACGTTATTACAGTTTGCGATAATGCTAAAGAGCGATGTCCATTTTTTCCAACAAAGGCTATTAAATTTCATTATAACTTTCCCGATCCAGCAAAAGCAACTGGAACGGATTCTGAAATTGCCAACGAGTTTAGAACTGTGCGCCAAATGATAAAGGATTATTGCGAAAACTTTGTCATAGAAAATTTTGCATAACAAAAAGCTTCAGAGAAATCTGGAGCTTTTTGTTATTTTAAAAGAGAGAGAGAATAAGAACAAAAAAAAGACTTTTAACTCTTATTATGTGCAAAAAATATAAAATAAACACAATACAACATGCTTATTTTTACTATTTTTGATTAAATAAGTTTTATTATGAAGATTTCAAGTATTATTCCAACAGAAAAAATTATTGAACGTTTGCATTATGAAAATCCATGGTGGGTTTCGAAGGCTGTACATTCAGCCTATCAAAAGATGCAAAAACGACTTTATTTTGATTTGTTTTTTCCATACGTTAAAGAGAAGGAAATTCGACGAGCAGTAGTACTTATGGGACCGCGTCGTGTTGGAAAAACTGTAATGATGTTTCATTCTATAGACCAATTGATTCAAGAAAAAATTAATCCGCAAAAAATCTTTTTTGTAGGTATCGACAATCCTCTATATTTGAATCTTAGCTTAGAAGACATATTACTTCTCTGTAAAAATGCCGTAAAATTAGAAAGTTTAGATGGCTGTTATGTTTTTTTCGACGAAGTACAATACTTAAAAGACTGGGAAAGACACTTAAAGGTTCTTGTTGATTCATATCCTGATACCAAATTTATTGTTTCAGGTTCGGCAGCAGCAGCTTTAAGATGGCATAGCACTGAAAGTGGAGCAGGAAGATTTACTGATTTTATGCTTCCTCCATTAACCTTTCAGGAGTATATTCACTTGAAAAACATGAACCATTTGACAAAAGATGGTGAAATTGATTATGGCAATCGCAAAATTTCTTATACTTTGACACATGACATTAAAGCTCTAAATAAAGAATTTATTAATTATTTAA
Source organism: Flavobacterium ginsenosidimutans (assembly GCF_003254625.1). GTDB lineage: Bacteria > Bacteroidota > Bacteroidia > Flavobacteriales > Flavobacteriaceae > Flavobacterium > Flavobacterium ginsenosidimutans. Next base: position 22,653 of record NZ_QJRJ01000059.1, on the reverse strand, counting down.
ATTTTGGCGGTTACCCTGAAGTTGTTTTGTCCGAAAAAATACAAAGTGATATGGGAAGATACGTAAAAAATGATATTGTAGACAAAGTTCTTTTGCGAGATTTACCAAGTCTCTATGGAATTAAAGATGTACAGGAATTAAATCGCTTTTTTACTTACATCGCATATAATACAGGTAATGAATTTTCATTTGAAACAATGTCTAAGGAAAGCGGTATAAATAAAGAAACCTTAAAGAATTATTTAAAATATTTAGAATCTGCATTTTTAATTAAAGTATTAAACAAAGTTGATATTAATGCTAAACGATTGAAAAGGATAACTAGTTTTAAAGTTTATCTAACTAATCCATCTTTAAGAACGGCATTATTTTCTCCTATATCTGAAACAGATAGTGAAATGGGAAATATGGTTGAAACAGCTATTTTGTCTCAATGGATGCACAGAGAAAATTTAGACCTAACTTATGCCAGATGGAAAGATAAAAAAGAAGGAGAAGTAGATTTAGTACTTTTAGATGATCGAAAATTTAAACCGCTTTGGGCACTTGAGATCAAATGGAGTAATCGTTATTTTGATAAACCACAAGAATTAAATAGTCTTATACAATTTTGTAAGGCTAATGATTTCAAAAGCGCATTAATTACCTCTCTTGATAAAGATGGGATAAAAGAAATTAGTGATTTGCGCTTTACTTTTGTGCCATCAGCTTTATATGCATTTAATATTGGCGAGAATACTTTGAAAATGAAAAATACATCATTTTAAACATAATAAGAAAAGCTCTAGATTTCTAAGGAGCTTTTTTCATTCTGCCTCATTCCTTAACCAGCACTTCATTAATAACATCCAAAAGTTCCATTTCATCAATAGGAAATAAATGAAGTGCTTGTTCTAAAACCAACCCAACATCTATTGAAGATTTATTATTTGTATCGTTTTCTAATGCCATAATACACAATTTTAGCATACTGGTAATGACACAACCCAATTCTGAATAATTTAAAACTTTGATTTCGGCATTGTAATTTTTATCTGCTGGTTTTAGAATATTTAAATATTGAGCTGATAGTCTTTTAATGTATTCTAGGTCTTTTAATTCTTTAATATCCATATTATTATTTGTTTCATTTTCAATAATTCAAATATCTTAATATGGCTTCATAAATCGGTTATCTTATATGATAACAATACTTAATATTCCGTTAGGAATATTTCGTCGGTAGAAAAAAATGATTATTTAGCGCTATGTCTTGTAGGGACATCTGATTTTAGGAAAATAAAAAAACGTTCAATTAATCAAACGTTCCTACGGAACGTATATCTATAATTCATATTTAATTCTACCGACGAAACATTCTTACGGAATGAATAGCTACAAAAATCTTGTGTATATTTTTAAACACAATCGCATCAGATATTAAAACCAAAAATGCGTAAGACCAAAGCTCTTACGCACTTTCTTGATGAAACATTATAAAAAACGCCGTTTATCAACCTAAGAATGAAACTCTAAAATTGAGTACAAAATAGGATGTTGGATAATATTTACCTCGGTTAAGACTGTTTTTAAAAACTATTTATCGTCTTCTTCCGCCGCCTCCACCACCGAAGCCTCCGCCGCCCATACCGCGAGAACCACCACCCATTTGTCCAGCACTTGCTCTTGACGAAGAACCTCCTCTATTAAAATTGGAGTTTGAAGAACTTCCTCTATTAAGATTTGAAGTACCTGCACTTGGTGATGAGCTCTGGCGCGTTCTTCCTGACGCATTGGTATTTCTAGCGCGATCGGATGTTCCTGCTGAAGGACGTGTACTTGCAGATGCTCCTCCTCGATTATTGTTGTATCTATTATTGGCCGTATTATTTCGTACGGTATTAGATCTCATTTTGTTATTGTTGTAATTATTAAAATTGTTTCTGTTATTAATATATACATTGTTTCCGCCGTGGTAATGCCCACCGTGATAACCATGATGATGGTAATAATGGTTATGACGATAAATACCTACTGCCATTACTGTAAAAGCAGCAAAGTACGGAGGGTAAAATCCGTAATAGTAAGGTGGATAATATGGCACATAAGCTGGTGAATATACATACTGTACGATTGGTACAGTTTCTACCACAACTGCTGTTACGGCTGGTGTTGTGGTAACAGGATCATTTCCTGTATAGGCAGGATTTGCTGTTTTTGCAGGTTCTGATTTTGATACGGGTTCAATAACATAATCTTTACCGTATAAGAGTTCATCACCCACAATCTGCATTTTTACTTTTCCGTTTTTGTCTTTATCGACTAAAATAACGGCAACGTCCTGATTCTCTGATTTGCTTACTGCAACTTGAAGAACAAAAGTAAACGAGTTGCCATTTTTCTTGGTATTTACTTTTATGAAGTCTACTTTTTTATCCAGATTCAAATCCAGATTATTGATTCCTGTTTTCTCCAGATTCAGGTTTTTCTCAAATTCCTCAATGGTTTTTGATTTCTGAAACAGCGTCATTACAGCATACAAATCCAAATTATCTCCAGGAAGTCCAAGTTCTTTAACATCATTTTCAGACTGGCAAAAAATCAGCTGGGTAAACAAGAGCATTGTTATGGTCAAATATTTTGTGAATTTCTTTATCATAGTAAGAGTATAAAATATTAATAAGATGAGTAGAAAAGCTTCTTTCTATACTTTCTACTCTTTACCCAGAAATTGTCTAATGTTTTTTGGCTTGATCCAATTCACCAATAAAAGGAATAGCGTTTTGAATTTCAGATCGAATAGTTACTTGCAAGTACAATTCTAACTGCACAAATTTGGCAGCGTTGATTCCGCCAATTGCTTTAGCCAATTTCGAATGTGTTTTGGCAAGTAATTTTTCAGAATCCTGATTGTATTTTAAATTTGCGTTTGTCAATTCTGTAGCCTTAGCATCGCTAAGAGTCGAATAATTCTGAGCATAATCTTCTAAAATCTTAATTTTCTGCTGACTTAAAGATTTGCGTTGTGATTCGTAACTGTCATAAATTGGCTGAAATGCTGCATATTGTGTCTCAGATAAACCCAAATATTCTTTAACAACATCTGATTTAGATTTTCCATAAAGGTCTTGGATCAATTTGATTTCATCTGTAGAACCCTGTGCTGAAGCATTCAACCCCAAAACCATCATAAGTATAAATAGTATATTTTTCATAATTTTTAATTTATTCGTTTTAATTATTTGCTAAAGTCATAGCTAAAAAGTATTGGATGTTATTTTATTCCGTCAATCCATCAGAAGCGCTCATATCTCTCAAGCACACATATTTACCATCTCTTTTTTCGAAAAGGCTCATATAATTTCCTGTATTGATTGGAGTGTTTGTTGAATCAGTTACTTTGTAATAACCAACTTCTACAACCATTTTTCCGTCATTAGAGACAAAAACTTCTTTGGTTTCAAATGAAATCACATTGGTATTATTTGCTAAATCTGATTTTAAAAACTCTGTTCTGGCTTCTTTACCAATAATTGGCGGTCTGTTTTGATAAAAAGTTATAGCATCTTCTGCGTAATACCCTATCTCTTTTAACTGACCTGCGTTATATGTTGCAGCATATTCGTTTTCTTTTTCCTGAATTTCTTTCTTGACCTGTTTCAAGTCAATCGCAACATTTTCATCCTTTTTTGTATTGCAGGAAACCATTAAAACACAGAATCCCGCGAGAATCACTCTTGTAACTATTTTATTTTTCATATATATTTAATTTTCAAGTTGATATAAGATTATTTAATTTTACAAACGGGTCCAAAAATAGGTTTGCAAATACAGGCATATTTTAGTTATTACTAATAATTCAATTCAACGTTGAGCATGCCAATTACTCCTTTTGATCCCACTTGTGTCGGATAACTTAAATATCCAACTGGCGCATGGCTTTCGTACATTACTTCTGGGTTTATGCGGAAAAATTTGGTTTTGAAAGGGAACCAATTAACTCCGCAGGTTACTTCCCACGGTTTTCCGTAATCTCCGTTTATATAAGAATAAGTACCGTATGCCTGCAGTTTTTTATCAATAAGCATCGCAGAACCTTGAAGCGTAAAACCTGAATCAAAAAGTTTGGTTACAGGAATAGGGCCTGTTGTTTCAAAATCTGACAACCAGCGCATAAATACTTCTGCATCGAAAGAATAACCATTATATTTTACGCCAGTATTTATCGCTGTCATTTGATATTTGGCATTGATTACCTGAGTATTTGGCGCAAAAGCATTTAAAGAAAAAATACCAGTACCATCAGATAATCTAATTTGAGAGTTTTCTGGTGCATCTGTGTCAGGTTGAGACTGGCGGTTCTCAGTGCTTCGTGTATAAGCTCCTCCTAAAATTGTAGCTGGTTTAGCATGTTTTTCGTAATCGCCATAAGTTGGTATTCTTCCAAAATTATTGGTTGTCCACCAAATTGCGCCACTCCAAGTATCCATTTTATTATCTAGCTGTCCAGCATCTACACCTAACTGGCTAAGGTTGTTACCTAGCATAGCTTTGTAAAAGACATTATCTGTAATTTGTCCTTGTGCGTAAATACCTGTTGTAAAAGAACCTCTGAAGTATTCGTCGGCAATTGGTCTGGCATCTGATCTGAGCCACTCGGGCCATTGACCCAAAATAGAACGAACAGATGGCAAACCATTTATACCAATTCCTAACTCAAAATATTTATTAAACTTATATTGTAAATTCCCCGCTACTACAATTTGTGCACCTTGTCCTAAAGTTGCATTTGAAGTCCAGACGAAAACAGTATATCTTATTTTTGGGTCGGCAACCCAGCCTCTAAAATAAAGGTTCGATTTTTGAAACTGAAGATCTTGCCTTCTATCAATAGAAATAACATCTCCGTTATGATTGGTATAGCTGTCATCTATACCCATTTGATTTAAATATCGAACTAAAACATAAAAAGAAAGAGTCATTGAACCATATTTACCATCTGCCAGCTTAAAGCCACTTCCTCCGCGATGTCCTTCGTCAGATTCTTTAACAGTGATACTGTCGGGCATTGTGGTATTCATAATTTGACCCCATGAAAATTGGCTTATTAATAGCAAAAGAAGATATCTTAATTTCATAAAAATGGCTTTATTAATTTAAATACTGCCTTAACAAATAAAAATTACTGTTTAACATTGGCTGTCTCCCAGGCACGTACTTTTTGGCGTGCATTATCAAAAAGCTTGATGTAATTCTGCTTTCTTATTTTTTCACTTGTTTCAGGTTTAAGAGCTTTCCAAAGCGGCTGATATTTTTCGTAAACAGCCAAATAAAATTTTTGATCTGGTGGCGCAACTACATCTGTCCCGAATAAAAATCTGTCGGGATATTTATCCATTAATTCCGCACATTTCTTAATAATTTCTGGCGATGAAACGATGTATTTTGCAACCTCATCCCATGAAATATCAAAATAGACATTGGAATAAGCAGGATCATCCAATATGCTTGTTACAATATCGATATGATTTGGCGGTCTGTCTGTTGTAGAATCGTTTCCGTAACCTGCTGGATACACAATTCTTCCAAGTCCGATATGCGCCCAGATTATAGTTGTTTTTGAATGACGTTTGAGCAGATCCCGCATATCATTTAGATAAACGGGTTCTGTTTTTTGCTTTGCCATTGGCATATCCATATCATTATGAAGAATAACCACTAAACCCACTTTTCCTGCAAAATCCAAAATACTGTCTAAAGCCGGATTGGTTAAACTGGCTACTTCTCCAGCAACTTTTGCAGACACAAATTCTTTATGTATCGAAAATTCTCCAATTCCTGTAAAAACCCCTGGAAAGGTTCGCAGTACGCGTTCAATATGTTTGTAAGCATACATATCTGACGGATTAAATCCTGTAATCATAGGATCTAATCTTGCCTGCTTCTCTTTACTAAGCGATTTATACTGCATGGCAATAAAGGCATCGGTAAAAGAATAGTAATACAAAGGTGCATCTGTCTGTAAATAATATGTCGGACTGTAATTACCCGAATTTTGATACGACCATTGCTGCTGCAACGGAATTCCAAATAAAGTAGACCGCCCAGCTTTATTTCCCATTATTTCTAAGAACCTATCAGCAGATATTCCTTCTTGAATGTAATTGGTTAGATGAAAATGGCTGTCATTAAATAAATACTCCTCTTTTTGTGCTTTTTTTTGTCCAAATAAAACAACAGACTGTATGCATAAAAGAAACAGTATTGACTTCAGTTTTATTTTTTTCTGCATACTTTCTAGAGCTTATGTTCAACTTAATTTATCACTTTTAAAATCTTAAAAAGTTTACTTTTTAGGTGTAACAATAAAAGGGTTTACACCAAGCTCTTTTGCTATATCAAAAATAGCTTTTTGGGCTTTTACGCTATTTCCTGCCGCATTAAGCGGAGGCGAAATAACCGCAATTCCGAATTTGCCAGGACAAACCGCAATAAGACCTCCTCCTACGCCGCTTTTTGCTGGCAAGCCAACTGCATATAGCCATTGGCCAGAATCGTCATAAAGTCCTGCTGTAGACATAATTCCCATAGTAAAAGCACAAGTTTCTGGCGAAACCACTTTTTCTTTTGTAACTGGATTTACACCTCCGTTTGCCAAAGTCGATGCCATAACTGCAAGCTCTTTTGCATTAACATTTATAGCGCATTGTTTTGTATAAATATCTGTAGATTGAACGGGATCAAAATACATACGTCCGTATGCTAACAATAAATGTGCAATTGCCTGATTTCGCAAATTATCTCCAGCTTCGCTTATGTAAACTGGCTTATTTAATAGCAGTTTAGTTCCAGCAAAAGCATTATGCGTATCTAGAATATTTTTCCATTTGGCAACAGAATCATTTCCTTTTACCAAACTCACTGCGGCAATTGCTCCTGGATTTACCAAAGGATTGATTTCTTTTCCTTTTTGGAGTTCAACTGCAACGATAGAATTGAAACGAAGACCCGTTGCATCAACTCCAATTTTTTCTGCTACAGCTCTTGGACCTTGTTCTTCGATAAGTCGTGCCAGTGTAAAAACTTTCGATATAGATTGGATTGATACACGCTGGCCTAAATCTCCTTTACTGTACACTTTACCATCGGTAGTTACAATGGCAATTCCAAAAATATTCGGATCAACATTGGCTAATTCCTTTATGTAATCTGCATTTTTACCTTCTTGCAGATTTTTGTATTTGTCGTATGCATGATCGATCGCAGCTTGATAAGATAATTCTTTTTGAGCAATTGCTTTAAACAATGGATTAACCAGCATCAATATTATCAGAATTATAAATCTAAGATTTGTTTTCATTTTGCCTTGTTTAAATTGGTTTATGGTTTACTTTCAATTGAGAATAACTTAATCGGAAATAGATTTTTAAAATATTTAGTATTCTTCAAATATTTTTTGAAGTTCAGCTAGACTTCTCTGTTTAAGTAATGCAACAGACAATAGAATTCTAGATTTCTGCGGATTTAGCCCGTATGAAGCAATAAGTCCAAGTTCATCATCATTACATTCCACATTACGTCCTACAATTCCTGTAGCAACACGTGTGCTTCTTACCACGATAATTCCTTTTTTACTGGCTTTCGCACAAGCGTCAAGAGAAGCTTTGTTCATGTTTCCGTTCCCAACTCCAGCAATTACGATTCCTTTTGCTCCACGTTCTATAGAAGCATCGATTAGATCCGGTTTCATATCTGCATCAGCATAAATGATATCTACACGAGGAAAAGAGCTTACACCTTTAACATCAAATTCTGAGGTTTTTCCAAATTTTTGATCAGGATAATGGAAGAAATCATTTACTCCGTAAGAAGTAGTTCCGATAAGTCCGCGAATTGGAGACATAAAAGTCTGTACGGCTGTTGTACTTACTTTTGTTAAAGATTGTGCCGAATGAATCCAGTCATTCATCACCAAAAGCACTCCGTGTCCTTTTGCTTTAGGATCTGCAGCAACCGCAATTGCATTGTAAAGATTTAAAGGTCCGTCTGCGCTAATAGCCGTTGAAGGGCGCATAGAACCAACCAAAACAACTGGCTTGTCTGTTTTTGCAACAAGATTTAAAAAATAAGCGGTTTCTTCCATTGTATCCGTTCCGTGTGTGATTACGAAACCATCTACATCTTTGCTAGAAGCTAATTCGTTAATTCTATTTGCAACTTTAAGCATGATTTCAAATGACATATCCTGAGAACCTACATTCGAAATTTGTTCTCCTTTAATATCTGCAAGTTTCATAGCATCTGGAACTGCATTTACCATTGCATCGATAGTTACTTGTCCAGAAGTATATCCAGATTGAACACCAGTTTTTGCTGATCCAGCAATAGTTCCGCCAGTTGCCAAAATAAGAACTTTAGGTTTTGCCTGTCCAAACATGCCGATGCTTAGTGAAAGCATTGCTATTAAAAATATTTTGCTGCAAAAATTTATATTTAATTTCATGATTATTTTGTTTTAAGATGATGATTATTTTTGCCCTGTTAAGCTTACTGGATCAAGAAGTTTTTTAATCTGATCTTCTGTCAACAGTTTCTTTTCACGAATAAGCTCCAAGATTCCTTTATTAGTCGAAAGTGCTTCTTTAGCTAATTCGGTAGTTTTTTCGTAACCCAGAATAGGATTAAGAGCCGTTACAATACCAACACTTCTGTCCATGTAATGCGCTAAAATGTCTTTATTAACCGTGATACCATCAATACAATTTTTTCTAAACAATGGCATTGCTTTAAAAAACAATCCCTGTGATTCCATCATGGCAATAGCTTCAACAGGTTCAAAAGCATTTAATTGCAATAAACCAGAATGTGCCGCAAGAGTTACCGTAAGATCGTTACCCATTACTTTAAAACATAACTGATTCATAAGTTCTGGCATTACTGGATTTACTTTCCCTGGCATAATAGAAGATCCCGGCTGAAGTGCAGGAAGATTAATTTCGAAAAGGCCAGTACGAGGACCTGAAGCTAAGATTATCAAATCACTGCTTATTTTTGATAATGCAACTGCCATACTTTTAAGTGTAGATGAATACATAACAAATCCTTGCTGACTCGTAGTTGCGGCAATAAGATCTTTACTCATTACAATTGGTTTTCCAGTAATTTTTGCAAGATGTGTCGCTACTTTTTCAGCATATCCTGGAGAAGCAGTAATTCCCGTTCCAATAGCTGTAGCTCCCATATTTTGTTCGCATAAAAAAACTTCCGATTTTTTTAAAGCATCAATCTCAGCATCAAGCTGATTACCAAAGGCATGAAACTCTTGTCCAACTGTCATTGGAACAGCATCCTGCCCTTCGGTTCTTCCCATTTTTATGATGTCTTTAAATTCATCTCCTTTTTTGTGGAATGCTTTCGCAAGAAGATCAGCTTCTTTGACCAATTTATCATTATGAAGCAATAATGCCACTTTTATAGCTGTTGGGTACACATCATTTGTAGATTGTCCCATATTTAAATCATCATGAGGCTCAATGTATTGATACTCTCCTTTTTTATGTCCACTAAGTTCCAATGCTATATTCGCTAGCACTTCATTGACATTCATATTAGCAGAAGTACCAGCTCCTCCTTGATACAAATCAACCAGAAACTGATCGTGATATTTTCCGTCAATTACTGCTTGACACGCTTTTTCTATAGCAGCAAGTCTGTCTTTTTTAAGTCGGCCAACATCTGCATTGGCACGCGCTGCGGCCAATTTAACCATTGCAAAAGCTCTTACATAGTCAGGATAGAATTGAGTTGTCATTCCGCTAATTTGGAAATTCTCTAATGCCCGAGCTGTTTGCACTCCATAATACGCATTTGCTGGAATCTGTTTTTCTCCTAAAAGATCTTTTTCAGTTCGGGTCTGAGCGTTTAGAGCACTTATAGACAATCCGAACAATACTAGATATTGTATAGTTTTATACATGTTTTCTTTTTTTTATGATTAAATAGCAGAAACTACTTTATTGATTTTTTCTATAGAATAACTCTGAGAAGTTGTATTTAAAAGAAAACTGTAGTTTACTAATGGAAGTATTCCATCCGTCGTTGAAATTTTCGCGGTCACCCCACTGAAATTCAACTCCTACCATACAATTTTTCACAGGAGTATATAAAAGATTTACCAGAGCATATTGTCCCTTTTTAAAAGCGTCGTCTTCTTGTCCGTCTGTGTTATCGATATCAATCATCGAATATCCTAGCGAAGTACTAAACTTATCACTCCAAGTGTGATCTAAAAAGGCTACAACCCCAATTAAAGGAAGCGCAACACCTTTTACGGGAGTTACAGGATTATTAGGATTGGTTTCAATAGCGACATCTACTGGCGCATCATTCATGTAGTTTTGTATTCCTTCACCGTACACAACTTGTCCTCTAAAAACATCACTTTTTCCAAAATTGATATTGGTACTTAAATTAAGTCCCCATCCTACTGCATCTCCAGACAAATCAAATTGGTCATTATTTTGATCTTTCCATTCAATTTTTCTTACTATACCAGCCAACTCAATATAGCCCCACTTTGTTCCTAGATGATATTCTGCTGAAAGGTCTGGCAACGGAAATCTTGCTTTTACTCCTTGCAATTCCACACGATTTGCATAATCTCCTTGATCGGCACTTGCTCCAGGTCTTTCTAATGCAATTGTTAAACGGGTATCTCCTTGGATAGGCATATACCGTATTTGAATATTACGGAAAAACACCATTCCAGTTGGCCCCCAATACTCTAATGAATTTGGAAATACTCCAATATCCATAAAGGGGCTCCAAGTCTGTCCTGCCCCAAATTTTCCTAATTCAGCATAGGCATGACGCAAACGAAAAGTAGTCTGACCAGCATCTACTCCTGTTCCGAACAACTCAAATTCGAATTGTGTTTTTAATTCTCCAAGTCCTGTATCAAAATAATTTTTAAAACCTAATCTAGTCTGACGTACAGAAGCGTAGTAATTACCATCTGGTCCGTACTCATTTTCAAAAGAAGGCAGTTTAGTCGGCCTTACCACATCATACCAATCTGATTGAATTTGATTAAAATTATAACCAATATCAGTCATAATAAATCCATAGATTTCCATACTTTTTTTAGCGCTATCATCTTGAGCTTGCACAAGATTTGCTATAAGAAAACAAATTATAATGGCACGATACCTGATCTTTACCATTAATAAAAATTTTTTTTTCATAATGATTATAGTTTGTTTGTTGTGGGTTTACTATTCATTCCGTTTTTTACAATATGGGTTTAAAATAAAAGACACTTTATTTTTAAAAAAATCTGTATTCTCAATTATTGGTTTTTAATGCCGAAAAGTCTTCTTCATTTTTGTGAAAATTTCTTGTATAGAGACAAAAAATTCCATCAGGTTTCACATTGGGTAATCATTTTTCATCAAAAAAGACAAAAAAATAAACGCTTTTCACTGATAATCAAACAAATATAATCAATGCCTGCCGACGATTAGAGTTAATAACCGTTACATTTAACCGTTAAAATATCAGATTAATAATACTAACATGTTAAAAATTTTCATAAATTTATAACGCCATAAGCATTTGGTCTTTAACATTTTATACGCCGCAGTGAGTTTTTTTTGACATTAATAATTTTCTAATAATTTATTATGGAGTCTATAAAAAAAATCCCCCCGGATAAAATTTATAATGAGCTGGAAAATGTTTTAAAGTTTTATTCTTTTAAGAACTCAACTCTTTTAAGTAATTTTCTGCGCTATATTGTCACAGAGACTATCGATGAAAGACAGCAGTTTATTAAAGAATACTCTATAGCTGTAAATGCTTTAAGCAGACCTTCCCATTTTAATCCGCATGATGACGCCATGGTTCGCATTCATGCAGGACGATTAAGAAAATTACTTTCGGAATATTATTCTTCTGACGGAAAAGACAATTCGGTTATCATTAATGTGCCAAAAGGCGGTTATGTTCCAGAGTTTATTCATAATAATAAAATGAGACATACTGATCTCCCTGTCAGTACTAGTAAAACCAGTCCTTTGATTACCGTTTTTCCTTTTAAAACAATGGCCCACCGACCAGATTTAGAAGCCTTTTCGCAGATTCTTTCCGAAGAAATCAGTGCAGAACTTTCCCGTTTTCAGGATATATCTGTTATTGGACATTTTTCTCCTGGGGCTATTTCAAAAATTAATGAAAACATTTTAGAAGCGGCCAATCTGATTGGAGCAGATTTTATTATTACAGGGCATATTCAAATTGTCGATAACAAACTTCACATAAGGATCAGTCTTATAAGCTCATCTTCAGGAAAATTCATTTCGACAAAAGTATTTACTCCCACTACTATTGATGATGGGATTAGAATTCAAAATGAAATTGTAAAAGACATTGTTTCTACCATGGGCGGTTACTATGGTACTATTTTTAAAGAAATGGTAAAGACTTCTCCATCTAAAATATCAAACAACTCTAGCATTTTAAAAGCAATATGCAGCTATCATGAATACCAATGTTCCTATTCTATAGAAAATTATGCTACTGCTCTTTCTAATTTAACTGAAGCCGTAGAATTAGACCCAAACCATTCAATAGCCTGGGCAATGCTAGGCGAAATGCATTTAGCTTCTATTGCACTAGGATTAGACAATTGCAAAAAAACAATCGAGAAAAGCAGTCATTGTATCACAAAAGCCTTAAATATTGATCCTAATTGCCAGCAAGCTTGGTATGCACAAGCTCTCTTGCATTGTTTTAGAAAAGATCAAGACAACTGTCTTTATGCCGCAGAGCAATGCATAAAAATGAATTCTAATTCTTCTGGTATTGCTTCAGGAATAGGCTGTATACTGATTTTTGCAGGTTATTTTGAAAAAGGCTTTAATTTATTAGAAAATGCCACCCACATGAATCCTGCACATCCATGGTGGATTAGCGTTGGATATTGTTACTATTACATTCACAAAAAAGAGTATCAAAAGTCTTTATACTGGGCAGAAAAAATGGATTTTGACGAGACCATTTGGGATCCTTTGCTCAAAGCCGTTTCTCTGTCTCTGCTGAGTGAAGAAACTGCTGCGAAAGTACATTTAAACAACCTTATAAAACTACAGCCTTTAATTGCAACCGAAATAAAAGAAATACTATCTAGTTTTATGTTTTCTGAAGAAATTGTTTTTAGAATCATAAACAGCTTAAAAAGAATCGGATTAAAAGATGACTTTTGATTCTTATATAAATTGAGTTCAAAAAAAAAATACGCAAAGCGAAATAATAAAGCTTTGCGTATATTTATTTATAAGTTTAGTGAATTGTTTAATATAACTCATCACAAAAAGAACTCTGAATTTTACTAACATTCAAAAAATCAGAAAAATATATTGTACAAAATGTTTGGCATACTCACAAAGAAATGCCAGAAACTATAATAGAAAAGATTACAGCGTTTATTACCTGTTGTAATTAAGCCATTTTCTTTGCTAATCGTTTTTTCTTTTCCAATAATCTAAGATGATTTTCGGCACATAGAATTTTCTCTGTTGTACCATTTTTTTGAATTTCAATCAGATAATGAAAATCTCTTTCTTTTGAAGTAGATTTTATGATCAGCCCCTTTTTAAAATCCATTTTTCTTTCGATAACGGTCGCTTCATAAGATCTCCCACTCAATGCAGTGTAGGATACATCTTGTCCTTTTACAAATTTCATCGTTTTAGCCGTTTGTTCTTAATATTTGCTAACACTATAAAGTCAAAAAACTAATCTTAAGGGGATTGATTCGTTTTTTTCCTTCTTCGGCGAATGTATAAATATCCAACAATTTACACCCCCGTATTTATACCTGTTTTCACATTAAGGTTTCGTTAAATTTTTAATGCAAAAAATAGACTTTAACCCATTCAATAAGTAAAATCAGACAAAACTAATTTCATTCAGATCATTGTTATTTGCTTTTCTTAAGCGCATCCAGCAATTCAATCATATCAATCACTGCATAAGTTGAACAATAATCGGATACGGCATAAGGAAGAATCAAACTATTGTTATGAATAATTGCTCCGCAAGAATACACCACATTTGGCACATAACCTTCACGCTCGTCTTCCATTGGCGAAAGCAATGGCTCTGTAAGCCTTCCAATTTCTTTTGACGGATCATCAAGATCAAACAATGACGCACCAATACAATAACGTCTCATTGTTCCTACTCCATGTGTAATTACAAGCCATCCTTCTTCGGTCCAAAGTGGAGAACCGCAATTTCCTATTTGGGTTAATTCCCAAGTAAATTTTGGTTCTTGCAACAAAATAGGCGTGTTCCATTGCGTCACTCGATCTGAGTACATAATATAATTATTAACGCCATCAATTCGCGCAAGCATGGCATATTTTCCTTTTACTTTCCTAGGAAATAATGCCAGATTTTTATTCTGTGCACCTTCGCCATGAAGCGGCATTACTCTAAAACTATAAAAATCTTCGGTTGAGATTAATTTAGGCAGAATTGTATGTCCGTTATAAGCCGTATAAGTTGCCATAACACGACTCGAACCGTTATCATCTGTAAAACGTACAAAACGAGCATCTTCTATTCCGCGACTTTCAGAATCAGAAATCGGGAATATGACGCGTTCTGTTATATCTGAATCATGTTTAAATTGTAGATCGTAAAAAGAATTCGCAAGCCATAAAATCTCTTCCAGCGCTACCTTTCTTTCTTCTCGAATTAAAGGATCGCTTAAAGCCTCAACCAGCATGTTTTTTAGAATGGCAAATTCAAACTCTTCAGGTAGATCCTGCATAATCTGGACAATATATTTATCCGCCGTATGCATTTCGTACAATTTCGTTAAAAATCGTTCTTTATTAAATAAGGTTTTATGTTCAATTTCTGCTTTATCAATATGATTTCCAATCTTCATTATATGCAGATTATTTTCACGGTCTAAAATTGCTCTTCTAAAAACAATTGACGAAATATGACCTTCACCTGTAGCACGAAAAGAAATAATAACACGTTTTTCTCCTGCTTCGAGTCCTGTCTGATCAAAATCTTCTACTATTGAAGGATTAAAAATCGCCGCAGATTCAATCGCATATTCCATTGTACAATAAGACCCAATCAGCATTTTGCGGTCGAGAGACAACGTTTCATAATTGATTTTCATTTCTTCAATTATAGGCCTTATTCTTTCGCAGTGTCTAAAGAAAACTGTCGAAATATTACGGTGTCTTCGAGCAAATTCACGAAGTGTCTGCTCTAAAGTTTGCAAGACTTGCTTTTCGTCCAACAACATTATACGAAGTACCATTTGCTGGGTTCTTTCTTGCCCATTCATAAAATATCGGGCAACAACTCTTCTTGAATCTGGTAAAAGTTTTATATTTTTTCGAACAACGGATACTCGCATAACTGGAAATTTTGTGACTACAACATTTAGGAATCTTTTATTACACAACAAGTTAGTGAATTTTGTTAAAGAAAAAAACTTAATTTTTATTAAAACTTAAAATTTACGTTTAATTACACCTCTTTTATTGGGGTAATTTCATCAAAAGTTTTTTCATAATTTCGTCTTGTACACTAACCAAAAGCAATGAAGAATAATGTTAAATTTTTGAGGGAAGAAAAAAACCTGACTCAAAATGAGCTTGCCGAAAAATCTGGTCTTTCATTACGAACGATTCAGAGAATTGAGGCTGGAAATATTCTTAAAGGTTTTACTTTAAAAACAATTGCCGAAGCTCTAGAAACTGATTCCGAAAATCTGATTATCAAAAAGGAAAATATCGAAATCGAAAGGGCTAAAATCATTAATCTTTCTGTTTTGTCAGGATTGATCATTCCGTTTGGAAGCATCATTTTTCCTTTAATTTTAACTTATAAAACCAAAGATTCAATAAACAAAGAATTAGGAAAACAAATCGTAAGTGTTCAAATTGTTTTGAGTCTTGTTCTTTCTATTTTGATGATTGCTAGTCCGTTTCTTCAGAATGCAATTACATTAAAATTTCCGCTTTTTATCGTTCCTTTAATTGCATTTCTTTGCTTAAAACTCTTGATAGTAATCTTAAACGGAATCAGTTTAAACCAAAAACAAGAATTAGTTATAAAACTGAAAAACAACTTCTTATAATTCAATTCATAAAATTGACGTAAAACTGTCGTATTGTTTTTGCACGAAAATCGGAAACGAAATCGGAATCTTGCAGAAAAAATAAACCATGAAATTATTTAAGAAAATTGCAGTCGGGTTTTTAGCCTTTATCGTTTTATTCTTGTTGGGAGGATATTTTTATTTTCAGAAGAAATTCACTCCGTCAGAAAACTATTTGAAAGTTTCTGGGATTGCAGAAAATATTCCAATTAAATGGATTTCAAGTATTGAAAATGCTCATTCTGCGTTGCTTTTGCCCATAAAAATTGACGGAATAAATAAAACCTTTTACATGCAATTTGATTCAGGTTCGCCAACTACTGTTTTCTATAAAAAATCATTAGAATCAATTGCCGAACAATTTAAAAATCAAATTAAAATCGATCTTGAAAACAATCAGACTTCGACCAATTTTACAATGGGAAAAATGAATGTTTCTTCGAATATTTTTGAAGTTTTGAATTATGGCGAAAAAGTCAGTTTTGAGGATTCAAAAGCTGAAAATATCATTGGAACAGTCGGAACAGATTTATTAGAAAAACGAATTACTGTTTTAGATTTCAAAAACAATCAATGTTCTTTTACTGAAAAAATTAAAGAAGATGATTTTACTGATTTTGAATTCAAAAAAAGAAAAATTCTTATTCCTTCAATCATCGAAAATAAAAAACTAAAACTCCTATATGATTCTGGAACCAGTGGTTATGAATTAATTACAACGAAAGAAATCTGGCAAAAATACCGAATCCAGAATAGCGTTATAAAAACCGAAAAAGGAAATTCGTGGGGAAATACGCTGAGTGTTTATTCCGCTTCCGCGAAAAAGAAAATACAATTTCAAAAAGTACTATTAAACCTTTCTGAAGTTACTTACATTGAAGGCACATCGGATCTTCAAAAATTTTTAATGAAACGTTCTGGAATGCAAGGAATGATTGGCAACAAACTATTCCTGAACCACAAACTGATTCTGGATTGCAAAAACGAAAAATTTAAATTGGAATAAAAGTAAAATTCAGCAATAAAAAACGGTTTTTAAGAATTGATTTTAATGATGTTTTTAACGTTTTCAATGAAACTTTCCGTGTCTTTGATTTCTTTTTTTATCAATTGATGATGATCGGCCAAATCGTGCTGTTCCATCATATCTTTTTTTAAATATTTAATCATCGATTCCAGGCTTCGCGTATCATTTTGATTTTGTTTTTTTAATTCACGCTGTTTGCTTTCTAAGTATTTTAAAGTCTCTTTTAACTTTTGAACGTCTAATTTCCCCAAACTTTTATTCTTTAAAATTTAATAAAAAAAACAATGGCTAAAAATGCAGTAAGATTCAATATGCTCCAAAAACCAATACCATTTGAATTTACCTCATTCCCTGCCATTGTTATTTCTACATACGTTCAAATTGACCATTTGGATTTAAGAAAATTCATATTTTTTAAACAACTTTCAAAAAATGAAATCAAATAATTGAAATACAATTACTTACAATCAAAAACAACTCCAAAATATTTTCAAGTTTTTCTAAAACAGAAAAGAATGAATGCGATTACAAAGCATCTTGACTATTAAAAACACAACTTTCAGAACATCAAAACATTACCAACAAGGATCTAAAATTGTGAATATCTATTTGAAGATTTAACTATTTATTTTCCAGTAAAATTTATCTTTGGCATCCTTAAAATTTAAAAAGAGATGAGCGCAACTTGGTACGAATGCAAAGTAAAATATAGAAAAACAGATGAAACTGGAGGACAAAAAGTTTTAACCGAACCTTATTTGGTTGACGCTTTGTCTTATACAGAAGCAGAAAAAAGAATGACCGAAGAAATGGCCGCTTATACCAGTGAAGAATTTAAAATCACAGCTATAAAAGTGGCAAATTATGCTGAAATTCATCCTTTTGAAAATGCGGACAG
Organism: Flavobacterium ginsenosidimutans; assembly: GCF_003254625.1. Lineage (GTDB taxonomy): Bacteria > Bacteroidota > Bacteroidia > Flavobacteriales > Flavobacteriaceae > Flavobacterium > Flavobacterium ginsenosidimutans. The sequence continues at coordinate 4,557 of NZ_QJRJ01000059.1, read as the reverse complement.
ATGGTTTAAATCTAAAATCACCTTAATTGCTTATGATGAAGAAAGTGGGAAAGAAAGAAAAACAAGCATGTATATGCTAGTTCAGGCAAATGATGTTCGCGAAGCTTTTGACAACACTCTTCACGTAATGAAAAATACAATGGGAGAATATTCTATTCCAGCGATTTCAGAAACAGCAATTATGGATGTTTTTCCTTATTTCAGCGGTGAAGAAGGCGAAACAGAAATGCTGGAAAGATTCAATACTTTGAAAGCTTCTAAACCAGAAAAACCTGAGGCAGAAATTATCGATCACATGGAATTTGAAACTGCGGAAGAATAATATTCAACAATTTATAATATTTGAAAAGCTCTAGAATCGTTCTAGGGCTTTTTTTATGGACTAAAATTTTACGAATTGATTTCTATAAATATTTTCGTGGCAATGAAACTGCTTTTACTTTCCTAAAATTCATCTTTTTAACTTTAATTCAAAATAAATAATATATTAGCTATAGATTACAACCTTAACCCAAAAGCAAAACCCAATGAACAAAAAGAACCTGATTTTATTCGGATTTATAATTCTAAAATTCATTCTGCAATATGTTTTAATTAGCCCAGAATACGATTTACAGCGAGACGAATATCTGCATCTGGATCAAGGAAAGCATTTGGCTTGGGGATATTTATCGGTTCCGCCCGTTACTTCTTGGTTCTCACATTTAATTCTCTTTCTCGGAAATTCGGTGTTTTGGGTTAAATTCTTCCCTGCTCTATTTGGCGCTTTGACACTTTTGTTTGTCTGGAAAACAATCGAACTTTTAAAAGGAAATCTTTACGCTTTAATTCTTGGTTCATTATGCGTTTTATTTTCGTGTTTATTGCGCATTAATATGCTTTATCAGCCTAACTCCTTTGACCTTTTATGCTGGACTATTCTTTATTACCTTTTAATACAATATCTGAAATCTGAAGACACAAAATGGCTTTATTTTGGAGCCGTTATTTTCGCTTATGGCTTCTTGAACAAATACAATATCTTGTTTTTATTACTCGGATTAGTTCCTGCTATTTTGCTTTCTAAACAAAGAAAAATGTTCGCGCAGAAACAGTTTTATTTTGCTTTAATTCTAGGTTTAATTTTAATTTTTCCGAATCTTTTCTGGCAGTATCAAAACCATTTTCCAATTGTGCATCACATGAAAGAATTGGCAGAAACACAATTGGTTAATGTAGATCGAATTGGTTTTTTGAAAGAACAGATTCTCTTTTTCATCGGCGGATTATTAGTGATTTTCGCCGGACTTTATGCTGTTTTATTTTATAAACCTTTCAAAAACTACCAGCTCTTTTTTGCTTCTTTCTTTTTTACACTTTTAATTTTTATTTATTTCAAAGCAAAAGCTTATTATGCAATTGGTTTGTATCCAATTTACATTGCTTTTGGAGCGGTTTTTATTTCAGAAATTTTAAATGAAGGATGGAAACGTTTTCTAAAACCCGTTTTTATTTTAATTCCATTGCTGCTTTTCATTCCAATTTACAATATTGCTTTTCCAAACAAAAGCCCAGAATATATGGTTGCACATCCTGAGAAATACAAAAAACTAGGAATGCTGCGTTGGGAAGATGGAAAAGACCACCATCTGCCTCAAGATTTTGCCGATATGTTAGGTTGGAAAGAATTGGCTAGCAAAACTGATTCGCTTTATACTTTACTTCCAAATCAAAAAGAAACTATTGTCCTTTGTGATAATTATGGACAAGCTGGAGCAATTAATTATTATTCTAAAAAAGGAATAAAAGCGGTTTCTTTCAACGCCGATTATGTGAATTGGTTTGATTTGAATATTCAATATAAAAACCTAATTCGCGTAAAAGAATTTGACGAAAACAACGAAGAGCTTAAAGAAACTAGTCCGTATTTTGAATCAGCGGCTATTGGCGGTCGAATTGATAATCAATTTGCGAGAGAATACGGAACTACAATTTTTGTTTTTACAAATGCTAAAATCAATATCAACAAGCGATTAGAGCAGGAAATCAACGAAGAAAAAAACTACATCATAAATGACTGATTTCAAAAACATATCTTATTTAAAAACAGGAAATCAAAAACAAAAATCTGCATTTGAGCTTTTAACGAAAAATAAAATTTTAGAAAATCTCACTGATTTTGATCCAATTTTAGTTGGCACGATTCCAATAAATATTGATATTGAAAACAGCGATTTGGATATTATCTGTTGTTTCGAAAACAAACTTGATTTTATTGAAAGAATTAAACAATTGTTCGAAAAAGAAAGTCATTTTGTTATTCGAGAAATCGTAATTAACAATCAAGAATCAATCGTGGCAAACTTCATTATTGAGGGTTTTGAAGTAGAAATCTTTGGACAAAATATACCAACGAAACTTCAAAATAGTTACAAACACATGATTATTGAAGACAAAATTCTTCATTCTCGAGATGAAAACTTCAGATTAGAGGTCATTAAATTGAAAAAAAGCGGCATAAAAACCGAACCGGCATTTGGCTTGCTATTAGGCTTAAAAGGAAATGTTTACGAAGAATTACTAGCTTACAAAATCTGAAAAAAGGGATCGTTTTTTTAAATTATAAAAAATAAAGTACTAAAATTATTTGCATAACCGTATTTAGTATGTATCTTTGCACCCGAAACATCGCGGGATAGAGCAGTAGGCAGCTCGTCGGGCTCATAACCCGAAGGTCACAGGTTCGAGTCCTGTTCCCGCTACAGAGAATGACCCATCAAATTTTTGGTGGGTTTTTTGTTTTTTATTGCCTCTGTCAATGCCTGCAAACGTTTGGACTAATCCAAAAATCGAGTTTACTCTTCCAGTTAGATATTCCCTGTTTTCAGACCTAATTGACAATCCCTCAGGAAATACCAGATTCTGGATTCTTATCTTGCTGTCAATATCGCCTTCTTTCCAGTATTTATTGATGTTTGTAACTTTTTCTATTACTTTATCGATATGTCTGCCGTGGTTAGATATTTTTTTGCTGTTTGCCATAATCTGAAGTTCAATTTCTTTTAATTCCATATCAAATTGAAGCGAGTATCTATTGTATTTTTCATCTCCGAAATTCGGATTGTCAAAATAGCGTTTATCCAGATTTTCAATTTTGGTCTCCAAATCTTTTTTCTTCAAAAGCAGACCTTTCATTTCCTCCCTGCCTTCATTTTCCATGATATCAAAAAGCTTGTTCAGCTGAAGTTTGAAAGGCTCTACAAATTGAGAACTTAGCGTATATCTTGATAATAGCTTTTCAAAAGAATCATTCAATCCTTCCGCTTTTGAATATGGTGTTGTCAACGCGTTGAAACTTGCATTTCTGCATTTCTGGCACTTGTAGTAATGCGCATTCTTTTTTCTTACCACATAGCTTGTCAGAAGGCTACCGCATTCGCATCTTAAAAATCCTGTCAATGGTCTGAACTCATTGATCTTGCTTTTAGAATATTCTTTAACTGGAACTTTGCTTTCAGAAAGCATTCTGTCAACCTTTAGAAAATCTTCCTCGCTGACCAAACCTGTCCAGTTTCCTTTCACTGGCTCTTCAAGCAGTGCATTCACCGATATTCCGCAGTAAAAAGGATTGCGCCACATAGCACCGAGTGATTGTTTTGTAATATTTAAATTGAGCTTTGCGAGTTTCTCCCTGATTACATAATCCCTTTCTCCCGCAAGCTTCCATTTCCAAGCTTTCTTTAAAATTTCTCCCTCTAAATTGATAGTAATAGACTGCTTCTCCTGCATTAGAGCATAATCCCCAACCTTCTTCCCTCTCATTGTATAGCCTCTGGGTGCTTTGCCTAGCCAGTTTCCTGCTCTGAGCAGTGCTTTCATACCAGGAATTGTTTTTTCAAGCCTGTCCATGTTTTCCCTTCTGGCGTCTAAAAGCTTGCTGTAAATATCAAGTTTACTGTACTCGTCATTCGTGCAGAGACCCGAAGAAGTTTCAATTAAATGCACTCCGAGCTTATCCACAAGTTCATGAACAATGCTTATGGCGTTGCCTCCTGTTCTGGAAAACCTGCTGATAAATTTTATGGCGATTGCAAAAGGTTTCTGTTTTGCGCTTTTAACCTCTTCCAATAATCTTGTAAACTCTTTTCTGGTAAAATCGCCCGAAGCACTTTCATAAGTGCCTCCAAGCATATTTTTGAGCGTATAGCCGTTTTTGGAAGCAAACTGTATTATTTCTATGCGCTGTTCTTCAAGGCTGTTGTTTACTAACTGTAGTTTTGAGCTTACCCTTGTGTATCCCCAGATTTCTTTTACCTCAGCCCTTTGGGCTAATTTCTCTTTCTGAAATTTCTTAAAACTTTCAATCCCCATAATCTACATTTTAAAATTATATACAATCACTGCTAATTGAAATAAGCTTTCGATTATCTCATTCCCCTCCAATTCTGAAATTTCTTCAAAACCTCTGCACTTTCTTAATTCTTCAACTGTTAATTTTCCTTCATTTGTTTTAGTTTTTTCTTCTGCATCACAAATACCACTTTCTCCTTCACAGAATCTAACCCCTTGTTTTTCAAT
>NZ_QJRJ01000070.1 GCF_003254625.1 Flavobacterium ginsenosidimutans | reverse complement strand
GTAAATTTACAAAAGTTTTCCCTCGGGTGATTCTTCTTCTCTCATCCGTTGCTCTGTTTTTCATTATACAATTCCTCTTCATTAAAAAAAGACCGAGCCTCGGTCTTTTTTATTCCACAATCACTATCCGCTATAAAGTTAAAACACTTTTTTTATTTTATCCTGATCAAAATATGGTGGGGATAAACACAAATATAAAACCTAATTCATTAAGGTTCACAAGTAAAATTTACCTATCATTACTTCACTCACTTTTCAGATTCTTACAAAGTTAACAGGATTTTCTCTCATTGTCATGGACATAATATGTACATTAAAATACTGATCGTTACGCAGAATCTACTTTACTTTCCGCTTTCAGATCCTTTATTTTATATTTTCTAATATTTTCGAAGTCGATTCAATACCAATTATCTTACAGTTTTCCTCATAACTTAACTTTGGATTTAAACCAAACTCTGTCATTATTTCATTTTTTAACATTTCATTTTTCGGATTTCTTAAATCAAATTCAGTTTTGTAATAGGGATCACGATTGAAATCAAAAACATTATCATTCTTAATCGTTTCAATGATATCATCCTTGTAATAGTGAGTGCTAAAACCGCAGGAATAATAGCCATAAGGGTTTGACATAAATCTTGACATACTGTCTTCAGGCAAGAAAATATTCTCCCCGCGTGTATATTTATTGAATTTTGACAAAGGAAGTTCTTTATGAATAAATCCCCATTGCAAAAAAACGTTTGCACTACCATAACTAATGCTTCTTCCATAAGAGATAGGGTATTCAAAGTCATTATCTTCTAACTTTTTATTGCCAATAATTTCATATTCTCCATAATGGAGATGATTGTCCATCATAAAATCAGACGGCAAGGCTGTCAAGTTTTCCAAAATTTTAAGATCTATATTTTTCTTTGTTGAAATATATGGATACAACTTAACTAAAACAGGAGTTCCCATTAATAGATTTAATCCATGACTTTTTTCAAGGATATTATTTTTTCTAAGTTTAGTAATATCTAATAGAACTCTTCCAAAACTATAATTTGTTCTATCAATTTTGTAAGCAAAAAAATCACCCTATTTATATTTTACATTTTGTTTTTTAGCATTTTTGAATTTACTGATCTCTTGTAAATGATTCTCATCAGAATTATTTATAAAGTTTTCAACCCAATAACTAAATTCACTTTCTTTCTTTTTTTTTCTATCTTCCCAATTGCTAGAAAAAAAGGTTGTTTTAGTACTGTGGTTTCCAATCCAAAAATCTCCAAAAGTATTTATAGACACATATACGCCAATCGGAGTTTTTGTAGACAAAACAGATGCTGTTAATTTCTGTTCTTTCCCTTTAGCTGTCTTCGGAACTAAAATCTCTCTATTTTTGGTTATCTCATTATACTGAGTTTCTACATACTGATTTGAAGTTGATATAATATATCTTTTAATGATATTGTCCTCAAAATATAAAATACTTGGTTCGCGATAAGTATCTCCTTTTAAAATTACTTTTTCCCAATTAGGTTTTATTTCTTCCAGTCCAAGATATTCTCGTTCCCTATTTGACAATTCAAAATTCATCCTGTTTTTAGTTTTAAGTGAAATGGCTTATTGTTAATTTATAAAACAACTAAAATAGTATTTTTAAAATCTCAAAATCAATAATTAAAGATATAAGTTTTCATTTTTTAGAATGAAAAAAAGAAAAGCAAGGTATTGGACACATCCAGAGAAGTGCACATAACATTTTTCTTCGTTCCTCAAAAAATGCCCTTCGGGACTTATAGCACTTCAACTGTCTGACTGTCCAATTTCAGACTGCTTTCTTTTTTCCCTTTTTCTTTTTTTTAGCATTTATTCATTGTAACAGTCTACGGCCATCATGACCATATTTTGTGCATGATACATTCAAATATTTTTTCTAAATTAGAAACCTGCTTTTAAAAATCTCCAAAGATTGCCACGTTCCTGCAATCAGCAAGATGAACGGTTGTTTAACAACCGCCTATCTTGCCACCCATTGCCTCGGAACTCGGCGGTGGAAAAACTTAAAAGCAAAGAGTTTGATAACAATGAAAATGAAAGATGATGAAAAGAGAAAATTCAAACAGAACACGAATCGTGGGACTGCGATTCACTCCTTTGGAGTATGCCGAACTGGAAAAAAGATTCAGAGCAAGCACCTGCCGAAAATTAAGTGACCACATCAGAAGCCACTTATTCAACAAACCAATTGTAGCCACTTACAGAAACCAGTCTTTAGACGACCTGATGGAAGAGACAGCTGTACTTACTTCCGAATTAAGGGCAATAGGCAATAATATCAATCAGATTGCCAGAAAGATAAACACGTTCAAAACAGTTCCCGAATTCAAAGGACATCTTTATCTGTTCGAAATCCAAAGAGAAAGGCTTTTTGATAAAATGGAAGAAGTCTCAGGCCACACCCAGAAAATAGCAGAAAAATGGTTGCAGTGATAAAAACAAGCTCGTCCATAAGAGGCATTCTGAATTACAACGAAAATAAAGTTGAGCTCGGAAAAGCGGAATGCATTAGCGCGGTTAATTATCCGCTGGAACTGGAAAAACTGAATTCCACTTCAAAATTAAACCGCTTTCTAAAACTGGCAGAACTCAATACGAATGCGAAGCGGAATACGGTGCATATCTCACTCAACTTTGATCCTTCGGAGAATCATTCGAAAGAAAAACTGGCTGAAATTGCGGATGCCTACATGGAAAAACTGGGATTCGGCAGACAGCCTTATCTAGTGTATCAGCATCACGATGCAGGTCATCCCCATTGCCATATCGTGACAAACAACATTCAGAGAGACGGGAAAAGAATCGACCTGCATTTACTGGGGATCAGAAAATCAGAACCTGCCCGAAAAGAAATTGAAGAAATGTTCGGTCTTGTAAAAGCCGAAGGAAGAAAACAGAAAGAACAATTTTCGTTAAATCCGATAGATGTCGGCAGAGTCGAATACGGAAAAGCAGAGTCAAGAAGAGCGATCAATTCAGTTTTAAATCAGGTGTTGTTTAATTACAAATATTCAAGCCTGCCTGAACTCAATGCTGTTTTAAACCTATATAATGTTCATGCTGACAGAGGAAGCGAGGAATCGAGGGTTTTTAAAAATAATGGACTACTTTACAAGATACTTGACCAGAATTCAAAACCGATAGGCGTTCCAATAAAAGCCAGCGAATTCTACAGCAGACCTACATTAAAATTTCTGGAAGGAAAATTTAAAACTAATGAAGCAGAGAAAGAGTCTTATAAAAAATATGTGAAAAATGCCGTAAAACTGGCTTTCTATCGTGAAAACATATTTTCTCCCGAAAAATTATCCAAGATATTGGAAGGAGAAAGCATTCATATGATATTAAGAAAAAGCAGAGAAGGACAGCTTTACGGAATAACTTACGTTGACCTTAAAACCAGATCAGTCTTCAACGGAAGCAGTCTGGGGAAAGAATTCAGTGCAAAGGGAATTCAGGAAAGCTGCGCCATGAACATTCTTAAGCATAAAAAAAAATACCAGAATTCAATTTCAAATAATTCTGAGAAATTTCAAGATCCTGAAATAAGAGAGTATGTAAAAGAAAATCTTACAGATATACTTCTTCGTGGTGAAAAAGTAAATGAGTATGTTTCAAAACAGTTTAAAAATAAAAAGAAAAAGAGACTTTATAAGGGGATTTAAAATGGTAAAGGGTGCAAAAATGCACCCTTTACTTTGTCAAACCATTTTTACCACTTCTAATTTTTATTTAAGCATTCTTTAATATCATTAAGAAAGGTATTTATATCAAATTTTTTAATCTTTTTATCGTCCAAAATCTCTTTTGATTGATTCACGAATTCATCAGTTAAAATCTTTATTTTTTCTTCTTTATTAGCTCGAAAAAAAGATTCAAACTCTAATTTAATTTCGTACTCAATAGCTGGTTCATTTTTTAATATTTTTAACGGTCTTGCTTTAAAAAAAGATTCAAATCCTTTCGAAACACAAAGAATACCGATGTATATCTTCTCTATTTCTAAAACATATCTCTTTTCAGCTAGGCATTCATTTAAAGTATTTGCTAAATCATTAACTATTTGTCTATCTTCATTAGAGAATTCTCTAGAGAACTGTGGGCCAATACTAAATTTCATAATTTTTTTATCTAAATATTTTATTTCCTGGAGGCAAACTTGCATGCAACATAGCATGTGCATATATCATAATTTTTTCTTGAACTTTTATTTCAACTTGATTACCAAAATATATTGGCACCATGTGTACTCCTCCGGGAACCATCTTATCAAGTTCTGACTGAGAATATCTAGTACCTGTGGTTTCTCCATATTTCCAAAGATCATTAGCATTTAAATTTACCTTATTCCCTCTAACATCGATATATTCTCCTGCATTATTTACTCTCAGCTCATAAGTAAAACCTGAGGGTTTCATCTTCTTAGCTAAAATCTTGTTTATTTCATAAGCTTGTTTAGCAGCTAATGCTCTGTTGTCATAAAGCCAACCCCCTGATGCTACTCCATATCCTACAGGTATAAGAACATCATCTACAGCTCCAAATCCCGTTACGTCATCAGCAACTAGAGCTGCTGCAAATACACTTGCTGATTTAAAAGCTCTATTATTGACCTTTTGTCCCTTAGCTGGAGGATCAATCCCTTCTTCTCCTGTCTCATTTGTTTCTCCTTGACCTTCAGGAACACTATTATGGATTTCTATTCATTTTGTTCATTTAAAGCAATATTAAAACAAAAAAGATGAGCCCTACTGCTCATCTTTAAATTGTCTATTCTTAAAATTCATTCAATCCCAAAAGGTTAGAGATCTTAAATCTTAAATCTCATATCACTAACTTTGAAACACTGCCTTTTAAATCGTGAATCTGCAAATGCAATATGGAATAATTGAGCCTCAACACATCTAATACGTTATAGACAAGCTTTTTCACCAGTCCCACGAAAAAGCAAATAACTTTATTCCAGTTAATTTACTATAATTTTATGCGTCTCTCTACTATTATCTTTTAAAAGAGTCAAAAAATACAAGCCCTTATTATAATCTCTCAAATTAAAAAGTACTATCGGATCTGAAACTTCTTGAGTATGCAATGTTTTACCTGATACATCAGTAATAATTATTTTAGAACCAATTAACGAAGAATTACTAACAACATTCAATACATCTGATGTAGGATTCGGGAAAAGTGCTATTGGTAAATTCGAAACTTCATTATAATCAACTCCAAGGGTAGTGTTTATTTTTCTAATCCTATGGTTTCCTTGATCTGCAACATACATTACACCACTTTTTAAAATACATATTCCTGACGGGTTATAAAATTCTGCATCACTCCCAATTCCATCTGAATCTCCTATAAATCCAAAGGATGATCCTGCATAATTAGAAACAGTACCATCAGGAGTAATTTTCCTAATTTTATTATAACCATTATCAGTAACATACAAGATATTATTTTCATCAATCACAATTCCATATGGATAATTAAATTTTGCATTGGTTCCTACACCGTTTGTAGAACCAGTATCTCCGGTAGGTGAGCCTGCAAATATTGTTACAACAGCATCAGGAGTAATTTTCCTAATATTATTATTATTTGTATCCGCAACATAAAGATTTCCAGCAGAATCCATGCACATCCCGAAAGGATTATAAAATCTGGCTTCGGGACCAGCACCGTTTGCCAATCCCTGATCACTACCGGCAAAAATTGATATTGTACCATCTGGTGCAACTTTATTAATTCTGCTGACATTAGTATCTGAGACATATAAATAACCTTTGCTGTCAATACAAATCCCTATTGGACTTTCAATTTCAACATATGTGCTTACCGTACCATCTGAAGTAATTTTCCTAATTTTATCATCCTCTGGATCCGTAACATAAATATTATCATTGCTATCAATACAAATTCCTCTAGGCTCCCTGAATTTTGCCTCTATACCGATTCCATCACTAAAACCATACGTTGATCCTGCAAAGGTACTCACAACCCCATCTGGCGTAATTTTTCTAATCATATAATTTGCCCAATCAGCCACATATAAATTACCTTTTGAATCAGCACAAATACCATCAGGCTGATTAAATTTTGCCGCAAGCCCGCTCGCATTTGCAAAACCGCGAGAACTCCCAGCAATGGTAGTAACTGTTTGAGCTTGCACCAAATTTATAAAGCAGATAATAGCGCCTAACAATATTTTTTTCACTTGGATTTTTTTTAATTTTTTAAAAAATAACTTATTTGTGCTCAAATATAGAAAAAAAAACAATCCGAAAACGTAATAAAAAGATTATGGAAATAAAAGTAACGCTGGTTATATTATCGTGACAATCTAGCTATGCTTTCGTTTACAAAATGAAAAAAGACAACTAAATAATACTTCCATTTAAATAAACATCATCCTTCCGAGCAACTCTCCCCTCACCGGCCAAAACAAAAACTAAAAATAATCTAAAAGAAAAAACAACTAACTAACTAACTAACTAACTAACTTTTAAACAGCCTGTCCTTTTAAACAAATTCCCTAACCTAATCAGTTTTACCGTGACCGGTCAAAATCATAATCAGAAGACATCTTTAGAAAGAAAGAAATCTTTACAGCAGAAGGCTCAGATCCACAGCGAAACGCATCGGTTCGAATCCCGTTAGGGCTACAACGATAAAAGCTTCAGAGAAATCTGAAGCTTTTTTTGTTTTCTAAACTTTAATATTCTTTATATAAGAATCAGAGGATAAAGTTAGAGCTTAGTTCTTAACTTGAAACTCGGTGTTAAATTATCGCATTAAGCTCATAACTAAAACATCTTCATAAGCAGAAAATATAAAAAATAAATAAATTTGCTTGTAGTTATTTGAAAACCTAATATTATTAATAGCTTACTATAAACTCATTAAAATAAACTCATGAATTTGAACTGTACACTTCTAAAACTAACTAATAATTCAAAGTACCATGCGTATTTTTTGTTTTTTTTCTTATTTTATAACAATCTAAATTGTTTTGCTCAAAATTTTGATCATGGTGAAATAATTAACGGGCCTGGTTTCGGATATGGGTACATTAAAACTTTTGACGCTGACCGAGATGGAGATTTAGATGTATTAGCTTTTCCATACTTGTATTTTAACGATGGTCATGGTAAAAACCAAAAAATGGAGATTATAGGAGACAGCAGAAAAGAGCATGAACACTATAGCGTTGAAGATATTGACGGAGATAAAGATCTAGACATTGTCGTGTTATATAAAAGTGGCGAAATAGCAATTTTCATAAATGGCCCGAAAGGTTTTTCTAAAAAAGAACAAAAAAACAAAATAACTTATTCCCCTTCTGAGTATGCCAAATTGTATTTATACGATGCTAATTCGGATGGTATTTGTGACATTATCATCTCTGGTTTGAAAGGGGTGCCAATTGCTTACATCGGCAATAAAAACCAACAATACAGCTATTTCAAAACTTTTATTGAATATTTCCCTAATCTAAATTTTGTTTTGGGACTTGATATAAATAAAGATGGAATTCAGGAATTGTTGGTGCCAGACTATTCAAATGAAAAAGATGAGCGCTTTTTAAAAATCTATTCTTTCAAAGGAAACAAGTATGTTTTAGTAGAAACCATTTCCATTACAACTTCTGGAATGGACAATATTAAATTATTTGATATGGATAAAGATGGTGATCTTGATTTAGTATATTCAGAAGATTATAAAAAACCTGGTATATATTGGATAGAAAGAAATAGTAAAGGCGGTTTTGATAAAATACATACACTAATTAGTTCTCTTGAAATGAGTGATTTTCAGCTTGGAGATTTTGACTCAGACGGAGATCTCGATATCGCTTATTTTAGGCGACAAAGCCAATACACCTTTGTTTTCTGGGCCGAGAATAAAGGAAATAATACTTTTATCAGAAACCAGAAAAGTTTATTACCAAATAGCAACGGATCTAAATCATTCGTTTTTGAAGATTTTGATGGTGACAAAATAAAAGATATATTGTTTTTAGATGGCGACAGAGAACATATCAGACCACGATACACCATGGTTTTACAGCAAAAAAATGGAACTGTAAAAGAAAAGAATGCATGGGTTGTAAAAGCTAATTGTTCTGGCTTTCTTTTTACTGATTTAGACAATAATGGCACCAAAGACATTGTTGGTCACTATGACAATGAATTGTTCTATATTTTGATAGATCATAAAGGAAAATATTCAAAAACATTGGAATTAGCAAGAAGTCCTTTTAAAATTGGGAGTCTCAAATGTGTCGATATTGATAATGATGGAAAAAACGATTTAATACTATCTTCTGAAGATAGCGAAAAGGGTAAACTTGGATGGTTTAAAAATGAAGGAAATATTAAATTTAACCATTTTACGATTATACATAACGAGGGAGATAGACTTATCAACTTTGAGATTATTGATTATGATAATGATGGCAATAAAGATGCGGCTGTTAACTATTGGACAGATGCAATACGAGGTTTTTATATCTATAAAAATACTGGAAATGGTATTTTCAGTAAAACCAGAACTATAGTTACAGAAACTAAAGATTCGTACCCTGAAATTGCTTTATGGGATGTGAATGGGGATAAGAAAGATGATTTACTCGATCTGAGATCAAAAACGTTGTTCAACTATTTGGGAAATGAAAAATGGGAGAAAAAACCTAGTCCGTTTGAAGGTCAATTTATCAAAGGCATTTATAAAGCAAAAATAGATGATAATAATTCATCTGATTGTATAATGCATTCAACCAGCAATCTCAAATGGTTAAAATACAGTAATGGACAATGGCAAAGTAAAGTTCTTCCTGTTGATTTTGGCATTGATATAATAAGAGTTGGTGATGTTAATGGAGACGGTTATGATGATATTGTATGCCTGGCTAATAAATATGATTTAGCCGATGGATTTAGTCAGGATATAGGTTTTAGCTATAAATATTCTATAATCTGTTTATTAAACGACAAGTTAGGTAATTTTACACCAAAAACATTATGCCTAGTTCCAGAGTTAAACAGTATCGAACTACAGGATATTGATAATGATGGCGATCTTGATGTTCTGGCTTGTGGCAAATGGGGAGGAGCTGGAATTACAGTATGGAGAAATTTACGCAATAATTAAAAGGACGATTTGCTTTTACATATTTACTTGTAAACTTGACAAGATTTGAACCCCGTGATTTATGTTAGTTTTAAAATATTAAATTACGATACTAATGCAAAATCATGTAATAATCTACAATAAACTGGTTAGATATTTGAATGCTTCCCGCTTTTACAAACCCCATGAATTTAGATTTCTTAGATTTGTATCTTATTCAGAAAAATTTATTTGATTCTAAACAAAATATTAGTGTTTTCAAGGGAGAAATGGTTTGGATTAAAATTTCATATCACTAATTCTACGCTCCCCTTTTATTACATAAGATAAGTTCTTCCAGTCTTTTCATATAGTTTAAGTAAAAAAACATTCTACATTGCCTGAAGATATTAAAATTAATTTTTATCGCTTCAAAGCAAAATGTCCTTTAAAAATTCGATTATCTTCTAATTTTATAACATACCAATAATCATCTGCTGGCATTTGGGAGCCAAGATAAGTGCCGTCCCAACCTTGACTCATTGGAGTAATTTGTTTTAATAATTTTCCGTATCTATCAAAAATCTCAATAGTGGTTTTTGAGTTTGATACTGGATCAACTCCTTCAATATTCCAATAATCGTTATAACTATCGTGATTAGGTGTAAAAAAATTAGGGATTCCAAAAACGGGCACTTCTTTCGGTACAGTTCCGCAACCATTTAGATCTTTGATGTAAACGGTATGTATACCGGCATGCACATTTTCAAATGTATTTCCTGTTTGGTAATCTCCATTTTGATCATCCAAGGCATAAACATAATCACCATTTCCTGTGGCAGAAACCGAAATCGTATTGGACTGGCCCACAACTGCTATAATATTTGAAGCGATATCAGATGCTGAGACTTTTATTGTTCTGGTTCTAGAGCAATTTGTTTGTTTATCAGTAACCTGAACAGTAAATATACCTTCTTTATTTACTGTCAAACTATAATTTGTTTGATCTGAAATGAGAAATCCATTAAAAAACCAAGTATAACCATAATCATTAACTAGACTAAGATCTAAAAGTCCGGCATCAATTTGTTTGGTAAAAGTTGTTAAATTACTACATACCAGTCCTTCTCCTTTTAAATTAATCTTAGGCACAGGATTTACAATGAAATTAACAAAGGTAGTCGCTGAACAACTAGTGTTGTTTGGGTTTATAACTTCAACTTTTACATTTTGTGAATTGGTTACAAATGGATTTGGAAGAGGACTTGACAATAAATTATTATTTGCATCATAGTATTTCACAGTCATTGCGGTTTGTCCACCTAATATAGTAGCTTCAAAAGAAGAAGTATCGAAAGCATATTTACCATCTTGTTTAAGCGGATCAGATTCATCATCACATACAGTTGTGAGCGAAGGATCAATTTCAAATACTTCCGGCAGATCATCTACAATAAAAGTAATTGTTGAATTAAACAAACATGCCGTTGTTGTATTGCTGGTTAAAATAGCTTTCACAATCTGAGAACCTGTAATAAAAGGATTTGGCAATGGACTTGAAAGTGGGGTATTATTTTGATCCAGATAAGAAACCGTCACATTAGTTAATCCATTAAGCAGCTCTTGTTCAATAGTTGAAGTATCAAACGCATATAATCCATCCTGATCATCATCACAATGGATTTTTTTTAAATTTTGTGTCACAGGAACCGGTTCGACTCTTAAAGTAATATAACCTCCTAATCCTAAACAATCATTATTTAATCTGCTGTCTACACGAATAAAGATTTTTTGACTATCAGGAGAACCTGTATTTCGATAATTAGAAATATCTGAAATAGCGTTCTTCTCTGCCAAAGCATCTTCTACGTTTTGATAATAACCGATGTCTAAAAGTTGCCCTGAAGGAAAAATAGCTTTAATTTCATTTGTTGCAGAGCTAAAATTAAACGCCGCAATACCATCTTTGTTAGTTCCTAAAACAGCATCATCACATTGTATAAAAACCTTAGAATAGGTTGATGGAATTTGTGTAGAAGAAACAATTAGATTTAATTGCGCAATTCGATAACAATTATTAGCATTTTCAACACGAACATATACTTTATCAGTACTAATAGTTTGGTTTCTATATGTTTTCGGATTTAAAATTGTATTACTGTTATTTTTAGCATCAGCAAGCGTTTTGTAAAAAGTAATAGTTTCATTTGCAGAATTAGAAGTTATTTTTGCTTTAGCTTCTTCTAAATTAAAAGCACTAAACCCATCAATATCATCATCACATTGTTTTAAATCAACTGAATTTACAATAATTGGCAAAGCAAAGACTTTTAAATTAAATGAAGTTGTAGCCATACAACTTGCGTTGTCTTTGTTTGTCACTTTTACAAAAATAGTTTCAGTAGCGGTTGCATTAGAATAACTTGTTGGCAAGACAATTGCCTGGGTAAATTCAGCATCTTTATAATAAGAAATTACAAATTGACTTGGAGATTGACCATTTAAAATACCTGCTTCCCTCTGGGTTAAATCAAAAATAATTTTACCATCTGTATCTGACCCTACAGTGGTATTATCACAACTAATCAAATCCGGAATATTGGCAGGTAAATTAGGTTTTGGACTATCAAATACATTTATATCAAATGTAGTGCTGCTTTTGCAGTCATTGTTGTTTTTATTTGAAACTTCAGCGGTAATTTTTTCTGCCTGATATGGGCTAGTATTTGAATACAATTTAGGCGAAATAATTTCAGTGCTTCCCTTGAAATAAGTCACATTATATAAAGCAGGATCCTGACCGTTTAAAACAGTAGCATTTTGGGCGGTCAGATCAAAAACAGCTATCCCGTCATTATTATCATCACAAACTAATATATTGGCTGCCTGCATTGCAACTGGTATCATTGAGATAGTGATGTCTTTAGTTTTAGTGCCTGATCCGCTGGAATTAATAGCTGTAACAGAAACAGTAAATGTTCCGGCTGAGAGATACGTATGAGAGGGATTTAAATCGGTTGAAGTGGTGCCATCTCCAAAATCCCATACCGCAGCATTAATATCTTGTGATGAATTTAATGAAAATGAAGTATTATCTCCTAAACACAAATTTTTAACATCAAAAAATGCATCAAAAAAAGAAGTAATAAATGGCGGAAGTCCTTTGTTATGAGTAGTTTCTCCAATTAAAGGCTGTCCAATTGGATCAAAATTACAACCTAAACCTACAACATTAGGATTATTAATAACTCCCAATGAACTTGGAAAATAACTGCTATAGTAAATTTTACCATTTGGAGCCAATTGCAATGCTCCGATGCCGTATGGAGCGTGAAAAAGAAGAACTTTAGAACTCTGAATATCATTGCTTAACAAATCAAACTGCCCCATCGATTGCGAAGTTTCATATGTATCAAAACTAGCATAAAGTACATTAGAATTATTGGAAAATTCAACACCATATGCTCTAACGTCTTTAACAACTAATTTAGGGTTACTGACTTTACCGGACAGATTATCAAAGTCATAAATATAAACAGATCCTTTATAATTATCATATGGAGTAGTTGGTGTGTCAATCTGGTCATAAGCAGCAGCTAATTTTTTCCCATCAGGCGATGCTTTAAAACAGCCGATAGCATTTCTGCGATATCCAAATGTTGGCACACTTGGCAACACTGCAGATTTAACCGGATTAGATGCAATTCCACTTGACGTCACTCTAAAGGAATAAAAATAATCTGTAAATTGAGTTATAACCCAAAAACCATTTCCTGATGCCTCTCTAACCGATGTTATTTTTTCAGAACATTTGTATTTTATTTCTTCGCCATTAGGATTAGTGTCGTAAGTAATTAAAGGATTATTACGGCTCACAATATCTCCTATACTGCCATTGTTTCCTATTTTACTTAAATCAACTATAGAATAATTTAAGCCATTATTTAATCCGTCGTCATTATCTGGAGTTTTACCGCTATCCTCGTCAAAATAGTTTCCGGAAAATGCTGCCGGATAAACTGTCGCATTTTCATGATGCGGTTCATCTAATGTAAAAATGTAATATATTTTGGAATTTCCTGGTTTGGGAACTATTATGGCGGAATTAGTGCTTGAAGGGTCTCCAAGAAGTCCGGTCCCTGCCCAATAATCGCCATTTGGCATAATGATATGATTTTTATCCCAGACAGTTCTCCCATCTGTATAAAACAGTAAATTCCCACTGCTATCAGCTATAGAGGCGCAACCTTCGTTGGTAACAAGTTTTCCATCGTTTAAAGAAGTCACAGAACCGTCGTTATGAAATTTAAGTCCCGCATTTTTTCCAAAATACCATACACTTGCTTCTTGTTGAGAAAAAGAAGTTGATGAGTAAAAAAATAATAGTAATAAATAAAAATTATGCTGCTTAAAATTCATAAAATAGTTAAAAGTAAATAAAACAAAAATGTTTCATTAGTATATTTTTACACGACTAATATGGAATTATTACGAAAGAAATACCATTATAACAATCTCACTTCTACAAATATCAAATTAAACAATATGTATATAAAAATGAATTTAAAGTCTTAAAATATGCTTCCACTGTAAATTTTAGTTTACACCAAAACGATAGATCACAATTTAATTGTGTGTCATTACGAATTTTAATGCAATAAATTTACCTTTCCGGTTAGCAGCATATAAATCTGAAAAACAGTCACCAAGATCGTAACAAGTATAACGTAATTAAAAATATTAAAATTTAAATTAGAAAGAATATTGTTCTTCTTGAAAGCGTTTTCCAAAATATTTTTATTGTTTCGTTTTATCAAATTAAGAATAGGTATAGCCAAACTAAAAAGTAAAAGAATGAAAAATCCAAATCCATTTATTACCTTATCGAGCCAGAAACGATTATAGCATTTAACAATAATATTAATAAATATAAATAGTGAAATCATAATTATCCACTGATGCTTTAAAGATTCTTTTTTATGTATTAAGAAATAAATTACACTGTTAAGAATGATAAAGAAGAATACAAAAAATGTCATAATTGTTTATTGAATGTTTAATTTTTAACTCTTTTATTCAAGGAAAAAGTAGTACCAAGCTCGCACTGGAAGTGCTACTTTTATTCCTGCTAACTCTCCTAAGCCAAATCCAGCATGTTCTAAGCCTGATACATGAAGGACACCGGTTTGATTGTTCCAATGGGCATCTATTTCACCTCCTGCATGAGCTGAAGCAAATGACCCGCCCACCGTATAACCAAATGTTGCTCCTAATATTTTTGCCTCTCCCGTTATATCTCCCTTAGCAGCGTAAGCACCAAGATCAAATCCTGAATTTATACCATATTTTCCATCTTTACCAAGTAAAGTTGAACCTTTTAAATTTGCTTCTGCAGAAAATATGGCTCCAGAAGCTGTAACTGTTTGCTTTAGTATTTCGTTTCCGTAACCTATACTTGCAGTTCCTTCAACACCAGTAACTTTTGCCCTAAGATCTAAATATCCTTGGCCGGAATAGTTGCCGAAATCTGCTTTAAATCCAGAAACATCAAAATTGGCACTCAATCCTCCTTGATTTTCATAATTCCCCCCAAAATTATAACCGCTTAAACCCCAAGTGTTATCGGTTGAATATGCTGTTAAACCTGTTCCATAAAAACCATTTTTAGCAGAAGCAGGAGTACTTGCAGGAATAAGGACTTCATTTAATGCAATAGCATTAAATATATCAGAAGCTCCATTCTGTCCAATCCATGTTTGGAGTTCTTTGTTATAAATCCATCTTCCATACCTATCGAGCCATTCAGTACCATCTATATAATCATAACCTAATTCAGGATCATCATCATCATAATTCTCTCCTGTTGGATCTGTATAACTTGTTGGGTTATTAAGACAATAGGCATATCGATTAAAATTCTGAGTATTAGCTGGATTTTGAACATTATTGTCCGGTTGTAAGAAACGATGAAGTTTATTATCATACAGTCGGCCATTCATGTTAATTAAGCCCACAGTCTGCAAATGTTCATGCCCAGTATACCCTCTGTCTAAGACTGTCAGAGCTGCTAAAGCATTACCTACCCCGTCCTGAACTTTTATTATTTCTCCCCAAGCATCAAAAAGGCGTTTTTCGACTACTGCACCCGCTTGATTTGTAATGGCTAATATTGATCCTTGATAATCTCGGTGCAAATATAAGTAATTAGGTACAGAGCCATTACTTTTAACCAACAAAGGTGCCGTATATGGATTCCCGCCAATGTAGGTTACAAATTCTAAAGCACCGTTAGTAATATCCTGTTTTATTTCCATATTACCGAAGGCTGAATAATATTTTCTATATTTCCTCAGTAATCGATCACTTTGTGTACCACCTAAAAACATTACACTTCTGGCATTATTATCATTGTAGAGGAAACTTACTTTATCAATTCCTAATTCATCAATCAGTATAGGGCTTTTGAAAGCATTATAAGTTATGTTTTGCGTTTGTCTGCCTTGATAGTAAATTAAAGCTTCAGGTGTCAAAGTAACTGACGTGTTTCTATACAATTTTTGTGGGTCTACATCCAAGTAATTATAATCGCCTATTGCATTTTTAAGTATTTTTCCACGATTATCATAATCCTGTTTGATTTTAACCGGTTTTGTTCCTACAACATTATCAATTATAAAAACGTTTAGTCCAGAGGTAGTGGCTTTCTCTATCTTTAAAATTATGGTTGTATTTTGCGTAACTGTATGGGTAAAAGAGATTAGTCCTGAAGAAGTGTTTAAGGCTGTTTTCAAATATTTAACAATTACTCCTGTACTGGGGTCTTGCTCTTGTATGTAAACATTTAAGACATCAGAACCCAATACCTTTTGCAGATTAAAACTTAAAGATATTTTATCACCTATCGATGCACCAATAGCCAATGTATTTTTAACTCCTGATCCCGCTGCTGTAGCTTGGGTAGATAATGCAGAACCTGAAACATTTGTAGTTGCCCCTCCATCAGAGGTAAAACCTTCGGTAGAACTTCCGCTATTAAAGTTATAGTTCATAAAGATATCATCCTTAGCTGTGGCGGTTAGCCTGTCTAATTCATCATAATCAAATGTCTCTTTAAGACCAAAAAAACTATTATTTCTATTTAATAAATTACCTCTTAAAGCATCGAAATTGGTTTCATGTTTCATTATATTAGTAGTACCTAAATCATGCTGCATTTTATTAACATATCCGTAACTGTCATATACATTAGACACTGAAATTCCATTTCCTAAGGTAGCACTTACAAGTTGCCCTCTAAGATTTGTCCCCTTATTTTCCCAAAGAATTTTGGTATTAGGATAATCTTTTATCTGCCATAAATAACCATTTTTATATGTCTTTTGAGTTTTTACTATACTACTGCTTCCTAATTGTGCAGTATCGGTTAATATATCTGGTCTCCCAAAGGAGTCAAACGTAATATTTTTTGTAAAAACTGAACCAATGGAATTTGTTTCTGTAACTTGGTTCAACCTTTTTTTATCATCATAGCTATACAATGTTGTTATTGTCATATTCGATATAGCATCAGTAAACTCAGATTTTGTTAATTGCTTATTGCTATCATAAGTATAAACAGTATTGCTATTGGTTTTGCCTGCTATTGGATCAGTAATTGTTTTACTATTCAATCTTCCAAGACTGCTTATATTATAACTTACTAATCCGTTGGGCGTTTCTTCTTTAATAACTTCATTGAAATCATTATATGTATATTTATAAATACCCGCTGAAGGGTCATTAAGCTGCGTTTTCCTTCCCCAACCATCTTGAATTAAGGTCGTTTTTACTCCACCATAATTAGATTCTTTTAAATTTCCATTAGCATAATAAGTATAATTCACAGTGCCTCCAGGTGTATCGGTCATAGAGACAACATTCCCAATTGCGTTCTTTGTAGTTGATTTTGATTTAACACCATCATTCTCAATTGTAGTTAGTCCATTGTAAGTAATATCAATTATTTTTCCAGTGTAAAGTTCTTTTTTTATTATTCTACCATACATATCATAAGTAAACCTATTAATATTTGACGATGATAAACCAGGCTCACTTATTATAGAAATTCTTCCAAAAGTATCATAAGTATAGTTTATACCGGTCATTACATCATTTAGATCATTTTCAAAAGAATAAAGCTTCAAACCTCTCGTATCAAATTGTTCTTCTGTACGTTTTCCATTATCACTAGTAGTCCTAATAAGTGACGTCAATCCATTATTTATATAACTTATTAAAGTATTCTTTTGAAGATAATCAGTTACTTTCACTTTTTTTAGCCATGAATCGTATTCATAAGACGTTTTTTGCCCTAATGCATTGGTTTCTGATTTTAAAGTCCCATTAGAATTGTATTCAGCTGAAGTAATTACCCCCTCCGGATCAGTTGTACTTATTAAAAACCTGCCTGTAGAATCGTAATTGTAATTACTGGTCCTAATATCTGTCCCCGCCGTTATCTTTTTCTGTGTAATATTCCCAAATCCATCATAAGAATTATCTTGGTAAACATAATTTGTAGTTGCATCACCTTTTTTCTTTACCTGAGAAAGAAGTTGGTTGGAATTGTACAAATAAGCCTCTTCACTTGATGTACTATTAACTCCCGGTAGTGATATGCTTTGTACTTTACCAGAAGGCCTACCCACAATGTAAGGCGATGAAGAAACAAGATTATAGGATATTGTATTAATTGATGTTTGAACAATAGTAGAGTTTTCTTTCGTATCTGTTGTTGTTTTTACTGGATTATTATATTGATCATAATCAATAGTAGTCTCATCATTAGTATTATACAAACTATTAGAGTTTTTAATACTAGCATTTTTCAGCTTAAACACCTTATTACTTTGTAATGCGTCAGAAAGGGAATTATAACTTAGAGTTGATTTTGAAATAAAAGTTGAAGGAGTTACACCTGTAGGGCTAACTATTCCTTTAACACTATAATTTTCAATGTTAGCCCCTCTTAAAGACATATCAAATTTGGAAATATTTGAAATTGCATTAGATAATAAATAGATCCCATCGGTTTTCATAGTTTCTTTAAAACCTAAAAATCCTAAGCCCTCTACATTACTCGTAGCTCCGTAATATGCAAAAATATTAGTAATGGAGCCATCTACACCTGACTCCGATATTTGAGACACCACTTTAAAATTGGGAGCTATAAGAATATTTAAATTGGGATACGTGTCAAGATTGATAACTGGCGTATAAATATTTGTATAAATATTTGATGAAGAATTTTGCTGAAGTGAGTTATATTTAATCTCGCTAAATCTACCATTGCCAAATTGAATCTTGTTCAATGTAGCATCGCTTTTAATATTTTTGGCAAATTGAAAATAATTGTAAGCACCTGCTCTTTTCGTTACAATTTCAAAACCGTAATTAGGATTGGCTGATTCATAAAACAGAGGAAAAGATTGAGTTTCTGCGCCAAGATAATAAGAGGCATATACAAAACTTTTTTCTATAGCAGATTCAAATCCCTGTCCGTTACTCTTAAAGATTCGAAAAAGAATAAATAATCCCTGTGAATTATAACTATTATATATTTCTACTATATCAGTTTTACCATCATTATCAACATCTTGTGCAGTCCTGCTACGTAAAGCATTTGTAGGGTAAAAATAGAGATTGTCTAATATTTTCTGAAACGTGTTCCCTGTTGACATAAATCTTACACCTTTGATTGTTGTTCCATCTGGGTTAAAAGCAAAAAAATCTGTTTTCTTATCTCCATTAAAATCTCCAATAATTACAGAGGCAGGAATTATTTCAGGACTAGAAAAATCATAAAGTACAATCAATTGATTATTATCACTTAAACTATAAACAATAACTCTTCCCTCATAGAAATGCAAAACATCTGTTTTACCATCCCCATTAACATCACCTGTTTCTATTCTATCTCCCGAAACTCCATTTTTATATATTGTTGAAACAAGACTGCCTAGATTATAACTGAAATTTGTTGTCTTGCGTCTATCAAGGTCAATAAAAAAAGCATTTTTATAATCCACACCATCCATATTGTTATCATCTTGCTGGAAGACCAATAAATCACTAAGACCATCTCCATTAAAATCTCCCCTTATATATTTTTTAGAACATTTTGATGGTATATCAGGCATAGCTGAAAAATTAGCCTGTTTCGAATATTGAAGTGTTATAGCATTGGCTGAAAGGGCATAAGTATTAAAAGAAACTGTCTGTGTACCTGACTGAGTTTGAACAACAGTAATTCCTTTTAAGGGAGAGATTTGATTATTTGCCGTCAACCAGGTTGTAACCACTATATCATCAAAAGCACCACAATTTACCTGCCAGTTTTTACTTAAGGCTTGCGAGTCAAGATTGGTGCAAACCCAAAATTTATTTTTAAAATTTACTGAAGTTGAGTCATTTGAATATGGAACAATATCTGTCCTTCCATTTCCATCAAAATCACCCGTGATTGTGTAAGTATCTGCCAATACATTAGATGGTATTAATGATGTTGACGGTGTGTATATTATATTGTCCGCTGTAGTATCATAAGTAAATATTACAGGATTATAGCTTTTAGTCTTATCACCATTTTTTTCTGTGATACTAATTAATCTCTCATACCTATTTGAAATTAAGTCATGTTCTAACAAATAGTTTCTGAAACCAGAAGTACTACTTAAAACATTAATCTCACTTAAAATATTACTTCTAATTATAGTCTCCCCTCCAATATACATCTGATCTTGCTTTGTTCTATTTTTATAGACAAACTTAATTTCATTGATTGGAAGTCCTGTTGTTATAGCTCCATACTTTATGGAAGTAACATTAAGAGTATTACCAGTTGATG
This sequence comes from Flavobacterium ginsenosidimutans, assembly GCF_003254625.1. Taxonomy (GTDB): domain Bacteria; phylum Bacteroidota; class Bacteroidia; order Flavobacteriales; family Flavobacteriaceae; genus Flavobacterium; species Flavobacterium ginsenosidimutans. The sequence continues at coordinate 157,404 of NZ_QJRJ01000070.1, read as the reverse complement.
AATAAGCATAACTTATGCGGACTCCTTGGGGATTATCCCAATTTGTAACAGACCAGCTTGCAATAGACCTAGAATCTAAAGAATTTCCATAATATGCTTTTGATCCATCTGGATATTCAACTAAAAAATAAGCGGGTCCATATTTTGCACCACTCGGATGAGTGCCGTAAGAAGTGACCTTAACATTTGAATAATTTTCAGTTTCATAAACGGTGCCATTTGCACCGTAAATACCAGTAGTCCCATTTTTAACAATTAATCTTTGGCCATCTATAGCAAATCGATCCAAATTATCAAAGTCAATTGGATCAATTATCCCATCATGAAATTTTGTCGCCGAAATTCTTGTAATTGAAGAAACTCCCGCTATATTCCAACCATATCCTGCAATTCCAATTCCTCCTTGGCTATTATATGATAAACTAATTTTTGGTATTACCCCATTTATTCCAGGAGGCACTTCAATTGGTACGGTATAATTAGCAGCACCTGTTAAAGAAACCGATAAATTACCTGAAGTTTTTCCAACTTCTGTAGAAGATCCTGTAGGACTTTGTGCCGTAACTGATAAATTAAGAAATATAAATATAAATGTAAAGTAAAGGTTCTTCATAAATTAGTTTTTAATAATTTTGATAGATTTTTGTTCTCCATTATTATACTTAAGAAGTACAATATAAAAACCTGTTGAATATTGTTGAAAAGGTATATTTTGAGTATCAGTATCTGAGGGAATCTGATATTGCTTTAATACTTCACCTGTTACAGAGATAATATTTATTGAACTAACATAGTTATCTGAAGAAAGTAACCATTTAAGAAATAATTCTTCTTTTACAGGATTAGGATAATATGAAATAGCATCTTCAGGATAGAATTTTTCCATATCTTCTTCTACGAGAGCTTCAATTTCTTTAATTTCTTTTGCGGGCTTTCCCGTACAGCCACTTATACATAAAGCTCGAATAATTTGATTGCCCGCAGCATCATATGTAAAATTTATTTTCTGCTGCGCATTACATATAGTAAATACAAAGAAGATTATAACTGTAAATATTTTTTTCATAATATAATTATTATTAAAAGTTTAAACACAAAAAGGAGGATATGGTCAATTTGACCGCAAGATTAATTATAAAAAAATTAATTAACAATTTATTTGAAGGAAAAAACACAAAAAAAATATTTTTTTTTGTGTTGAAATTACTTAATCATAACTAGTTTAAGATTCGCATTTTTATCTATTTTTTTAAGAAAAGGTCCCAGACTATGCCTAATATGATGAAATGCTTATTTCTAAGGCACTTTTTTTAGAATAAAGTGTGCAAATGACTGTAAAACAATTCTAAAAGTTTTAATTCTTTAGTATTCTTTTATATGCTTAATAATCCGCTCCAAAATTTTAATGGCAATTTCCTTATCGCTCTCCTCTGCAACATAAGATTTACTTCGCACCGAATCATATGAAAATTCAGCTTTATAAGAAGTTGAAAAATAAGGGAGGATAGTTTTAAAACTTCCTACATGCATCTTGCCTTTAATAATCGGGATTCATCGCCAGCTCGAAGAATAAGAGCCAACTGATCTGCCTATAAAATACATTTGAGTTTATTGAGAATAGCAACAGGTTTAGGTTCTTTTTAAACTTTTGAAATAATCTCGCATGCAATTGGCAATTCAATTTATCTTTCTGCATATCTAAAGCAAAGCAATTAGTCATCCATGGATAATATTACTTAATATAAAGAATATACATATGACAACACCACTATTTAAAATTTCGTTAGAGAAAATGGTAGAAATTAAAGAATTTATTTAATCTGAGATGCCGAAAAAAATTTTAGCTGTTGAGACAATTATTAACACATCATTAGAGCAAGACAATGATAGGTAAATTACAAGATAATGGATATACATTTTTAAGTAAAGTACTTGAAAATTGAAATCAACATGCAATTGCAAAAATCGCATAAAAATCTTTAAAAAATTGGTTAGATAATTGAATGCTTCCCGCTACAAGATAAAAGCTTCAGAGAAATCTGGAGCTTTTTTTTATTTTCTACGTGTTCTTGAGCGAGGCCGTTCGTTTCTTATATTTTTTGTCTTCGCGATTTAATTTCTACAAAATCTTCATATTTGGTAAAATACTCTAAGCCTAAAATTAAAAGGATCGAGCTTGCATTATATACTTTCTGCATGATAACGGCTAAACCCAAATAACCAAACCCAAATAGGAAAAAGAAACAGTAAAAAGTCAATAAGCAGATAATACAGCAAAATTTAAGCAAATGAAGCTTTGACTTTAAAATAAATATAGTAATGGTAAATAAACCAAACAATGTTAAAATGATCGATATTGTCCCTAAGTCATGTAAGGGAGTTGCAATTAAAAAAATAAACAATACATTGGCAAATCCTATAAATTTTAAAATACTACTCCATTGCCCTGAATCGATTTTTTTAGACATATTGATAAAAAAGACTCCATAACCAATAGACTGGAATGCCATTCCAATAATTGCCCAAATCCTGCCAGGATTTTCTGACCCATTTATAGCTTTTTCCGCAAACAAGTTGCTTATGAAATTTTTTGACCAACTAAATCCTATAGAGTTTTTGTCCAGCAATGATCCACCTGGGTAAAATAAGGTTGCTATTGCTATCAAAATCACGGAAATGACCAAACATATCAAAACCGAATATTTAATAACTATTTGCTTAATTGTTAAACTTTCCATTTATTAACTCAAGATTCATTATTTAAGCTTCAGATTACTCCAAAGCTTTTTTATTTTCTAAACTATTCCCTCTATACAACTATTTTTTTTCGAGTTCTGTTTCCGTATGCATCACACATGCCCATTTGTTATTTTCTTTAATCCAAGTGGATGTGCAGACACATTTTATAGGTTCTTTTAGATTTTGATCTAATATTTCAAAATCAAGACCATATCCGATTACGGCAGTATTTTCGGCAATTAGCTTTTCTTTTACATCATAAATGTTCAGCACTTTTATTTTATTGGTCTGCCCAGAGTCGAACATATTTTTGAAATCAGTCTCGCTGACACTTTGAATACCATTTTTTCCGGCAACTATACAAGGAAACAGTGTCAAGTTTTTTACCGTTTCATAATCATGATTTTCAACTCCGTGCCAGTATTTTTTCTCCAGTTCTATAATCTGTGTTTCCATACTATCTTGTTGTTAATTAGACATTTCACAAATTTCAAAATTAATATTGAAATAAAGCTGCTTATTTAACATAGATTTAATTTTTCGCAAAAAAAATTTCTTGATCATTGTCCACAAATAGTTTGGAATTTTGATAAATGAAAAAACACCACTTTTTAGAAATGGTGTTTTTAAATCAAGTTTAGAAAACCTCAAAACTGCGCAATTCTGCAACAGTAATGAGGCCCGCTAAAAACTATATTGTAGTCGATTCAAATTGCTTAAGATCTCTGGTGTTTTTTTGTACAGCAAGTGCAGAAAACAATCCTAACACAAATGACATTCCGAAAAATCCTTTTTCGCTTAGAAGTAAATCGGCATTCCAAAGACCAATTATTAATAATACGATCGAAGCAATCGTACTAAACCAACTTATACTATAATACAAATCGGTTACGGGAATACCTTCTAGTCTATCTCTTACACTTTTTTGAACTGATATTACTGAGAAAAGTCCAAAAAGAAGAATGGTAAAATAATATCCTTTTTCATTGTAAGCCATTGCCGAATTATAAAGACCAATACAATATGCGGTCATACCTATAATTAACGTCATCCAGGATGCACCAACGAAAGCGGTGCTTGGCTTTAAAGGATAAGCATTGTTTAATCTTGCATTTTTTGATTCTGAATTGTTGTTTGATTCATTTGATTTTAGCGGTTCCATAATTTTATGTTTTATAATTATGAAGCAAATGTCCGAATGAAATAGAAGTTGTAAAAGTCAATTTATTTACAAAACTGACGATATAAAAATACATTTTACTATTTTTATCCTGATAAAATCGCACTTATGAATGCACTTCAAGAAATAGCAAATATGATGAATGAAACTGAAAAAAAGGCATTCATACATTATCTATCAAAAAAGAACAAACGAAAAGATACAGGAAATATAGAATTATTCAATTCTTTAAAAACTGACGATATAAAAATTACAAAAAATATTACAAAAGATAAAAAAAGCGCTGATGCGTATCATGCGCTAAGAAAAAGACTTTACGACAACATGATTGATTTCATGGCTAATCGAAGTTTTGAAAATGATACTTCGCAAGAAAATGCAGTACTTCGTCTTATTGTAGTAAGCCGTTTATTCTTTGAACATAAATTGACAAAAACAGCTTTCAAATGTCTGGCAAAAGCCGAAGAGATTGCATTAAGCATAGAACATTTTAGTCTTCTTAACGAAATCTATCTGACTCAGATTCAATTTGCTCATTTCAATCTTTCGGAACCAATCGAAAAAATAATACAGAAGTTTAAATCGAACAAAAAAAAGCTCGAATATGAGGAACAGCTTAATTTAGGTTATGCTGTATTGCGTAGGGAACTTGCTGCTATTTATCACGAAGGCCGAATAGTCGATTTTCAGGCTCTCATAAAAAGCACTATTGAGACAAATGGAATATCATTAAAACAAGGATTGACTTTTAAATCACTGTATCAAATTTTATTTATTGCCAATGAATATGCTTCCATAAATAACAATTACGCGCTTATACAACCTTTTGTTCTCAAAAGTTATCGGTTCATTAGCAGGAAAAACGATTTGACGGATAGGCATTTATATTATCATATTTACATCTTGTATTTTATAGCTAATTTCTATTTTAGAAATGGCCAGTTTACTGAATCTTTGAGTTATCTTGATTTGATGTTTACAGAACTTCAGAAACAATCTGGCAAATATTATCAGCGTTTCTGCCTTCGCTATTTTTTATTATTGGCTTTCAATGAAAATTATCTTGGACATTCGCAAAAAGCAATAGAAATTGCTGAAAAAGCACTTTCTTCCAACAAAAAAGCAGATCCAAACGACAGCAATGACATTCGGCTTATGCTTATCGTTTTTTACATTCAGCAAAATGCTGGACGTAATGCCGTAAAAGAAATGGCAAAATTAAATCATACAGATAACTGGTACGAAAAAAAAATGGGAATGGATTGGACAATAAAAAAATGTCTTGTCGAGATTCTTTTACATGCACAGCAAGAAAACACAGAACTAGCATTATCTAGAATAAAAAGTTTTAAACGACGTTATAAAAAATATCTTTTAACGGTAGACGAAGAACGTGTTGTTCAATATCTTTTGTTTGCAGAACAATATGTTATGAAACCCGAAATTATACAAACTCAAAAGTTCCAAAAAGAAATAGAAGATTTTATAATCTCAGCACAAAACGGGCCTAAAGATATTTTTATTATGAGTTTCTTATCTTGGTTAGTTGCAAAAGTGAGGAGAAAAACGATCTATGAAACAACTCTAAATCTCCTTACAACATATTTTCCTGGCATGCATTCTTCATAACTCTCATCTATTTTTTTTCTATATTTGACACTTGCATCAGTTTCATTTTTTTTGATCGTAAAACATTAAAAAATAAAACACTTTGCTAATATTTAATCTATCTTTTTTACGTTAAATAGTTATATTTTTCAGCTCAAATAATTGCCTCAAATCACATTATAAAACCTAAATCTTAAAAATGAAAAGACAACTAATAACTTTTTTACTTGTATTTGCTGTTCTAGATATGTTCGGACAGGTGCCTGCAGCTGCAAAACCAGATAAAACTGTTTCTAACACTAAGGCAGAAACAGTCGTTAACAAATCCCTTCGTCCGCTTAAAAAAGTTTCTTTAGATGAAGCGTCAATCTTAATTTATGATTATGATGGTTCTCTTTTTTCATACGATTTAGAATCTGAATCAATCGTCTGGACTGTAAAAGCAGCCGACTCTTTTACTGAAATGTGTGCCAATAAAGTAACAATAGCTGATGGTGTTGTATATGTTCCATTTATAAATGGCGAAATTCTAGCAGTAGACAATCAAACTGGAGATATTTTCTGGAAATCGAGATTAGGAAATGTTACCGATCAGATTGTTTTAAAAGATCAAACTCCAATTATACAAAATGGAAAATTGTATATAACGGCTCAAAATCAGAATCAAAGCAGTAATCTATATGCGCTTAATATAAAAGACGGAAGTTTAGCATGGAGCTACAAATTTGAAACTCCAACTAACGACATTCCGCCTTTGTTTTTTGGCAACAAAATTTTCACGCAAAGCGGAATGAATGTTTATAGTTTTGATGCAAATACAGGAAAAGTCCTTAACCAAAAAACCTTCGAGGAAGTAATGAGCGGACAACCTATAACTGATGGCGAAAATGTATTTATTACAAGCGAAAAAAACACGCTTTTTGCTCTAAGCCCTCAACTTGATGTTGTATGGCAATTTAAATTTGATGAAAATCAATACAATAGCAAGGAACGTATAGTTAGTAAAGACAAAAACATCTATTTTGCTACGCAAGGTTCAACAACTACTTCTATTTATGCTGTAGATTCAAAAACAGGAACTCAGTTGTGGAAAACCGATATTAATGGTGACAATATCGAATACATTACAAGAGAAAATGACAATCTTTGGGGATATACCCGTAAAAAGAAACTTTTTGAATTGGATTTATCAAATGGTGAAATCGCATATGAGTTAAAATTAACCACTTTGCCTGTTTCAAATATTGAATTTCCAAATGATGACAACTTATTGTATTACTATTGTGATGCAGGTTTAATTCAGTTTGATTTAAAGGAAAAAGACGAAAACGTATATTATATGCGAACTTCTCTAAAAGAAGATATTTATAGTGCTTATTTAAAAATAATCAGATAACAAAAAAGACCATTTTTTCAAATGGTCTTTTTTAATTTCATGTTTTGAGAAAAATTATGCTCTAAACAAAGCATATTTATTGTAATTGTACAAAACTTTATCGTAAGGAACATAAAGCGAAACGATCTTCTCAGTTGATTCATTGAATTTGATTCCGTTATGTTTTCTGAACAAGTAAATTTCTTTTAAACAATTAGAAAGACTTTGGTGAATTTCACTTGTAAAAGTTGGTACTTTTTTATCGCCAACCAAAAGATCAATTTGATAATTTGAACTACTTTTTGATAAGTTATTACCAATAATTCTGATGGTAAAGGTTGTTGGCTTTCCGTATTGTTCACCTTGATATTGTAGTGTCATAATTTTTGCTTATTAAGTGATTAGTAATAGGCGCTGATGACTCAGCTTTTGCTTTTTAAACGGATATTAAAGTTATAAAATTTTTAGACAAACATAACAAAATAAAGTCTAAATTAAATGTTATTTTTTGTGAAACGAAAGGTCTAGAAACCAGAAAACCGTAACGAATTACGGTTTTGGCAATTAACTAAATATATTTAATCAACTTGTTTAACGAGTGTAAAATTCATTCATAAGCATCGATTAATTTTGGGTAAACTATTGTAATTTATTTTCTTGGTTTATTTCTAATAAAAACGGATTTCCATTTTCGTCTATCATTGTCATATTCAAAGCATCTAACAATGCTGTTTTCTTTGAAACTTCTCCTGTAAATTTATTGTACGAAAGATTTAATTCGGACAGATTTACAAGTTTTTCAATTGCTTTCGGAACTCCGCCATTAAAATTATTGTCAAATAAGCTTAAATTCTGCAAAGCTGTAAAGTTACTTATTTCTTCTGTCAAACTTCCGCATAACTTATTATTGTTCAACAAAAGCACTTTTAAACCTGAAATCTTATAAATCGAAACAGGCAATTTTCCTTGAATTTCATTATTGAAAACGGCTAAGATTTCTAACTGATTTAATTTTCCAATTTCTGATGGAAGTTCTCCTGAAATTTTATTCGCAAAAAGCTCCAAATCTTTCAATTTACTCAATTGGCAAATCGAAGATGGAATCATTCCTGACAATCTGTTATCTGAAATATTAAGCGTTTCTAATTCTTTTAAATTAAAAACAGAAGAAGACAAATTCCCTTCAATTTTATTCTTTTCAAGATTTACGGTTTCTAAATTGACAAGATCAAAAAAAGCTTCAGGCAATTTTCCCTGCAAATTATTGTTGGCCAAATCCAATGCAATGACTTTTCCATTTTCAGCTCGAACACCGTACCAAGTTGAAACAGACAAACTTAAATCCCATTTCTTTTTCCACTGTGATCCATTTGTTGCATGATACAATTGTATGAGCGCCTCTTTTTCTTTGTCCGAAACAGTATCTGCCAGCACACTTAGCGAAAACAGAAATGTATAAAGAAAAATAACTAAAACTTTCATAATCGATTTTGCAACTTAATCTGTCGCCTAAATTATACATTTCGCAGATAAAATGCACTATCTCTCGGCAAAGTGTTGATAAAAAATTATCTTGAAAGATTTATACTACTTTTAATATTTCTAAATTCTATTTTATTTTTGATTACATTTGATCAACTAATTCTAAAAACCTCATATTATGGAAATTAACTTCGCTGCATTGTTTCTTGCCGCAATTGTAACATTGGTAACTGGCTTTATTTGGTACAACCCAAAAGTATTCGGAACGATCTGGATGAGAGAAAACAATTTCACTCAAGAAGAGTTACGAAAAGGAAACATGCTTAAAATCTTCGGATTAACGTACATTTTTTCTTTAATGATTACAATGACTTTAATGTCGTTAACCATTCATCAGTCTGGAGCAATCGGAATGGTTGGCGGACCGCCTTTGATCGAAAGCGCAAAACCTTCTTTTGCCGCTTTTATGGCAGATTACGGAATGGCATATAGAACTTTTAAACACGGAGCACTTCACGGATTTATGTCTGGATTATTTTTCGCATTTCCAATTATCGGAATCAATGGTTTGTTCGAAAGAAAATCTTGGAAATATATTTTCATTCATGCTGGATATTGGATGCTAACCTTAACTCTTATGGGCGGAATCATCTGCGGATTCGCTTAATAAAATTCATATATAAACCCGTTTGAAAACTAAATTTCAGGCGGGTTTTCTTAATAATAGCTTAAACCCCATAAGTTATTATAAATATTATCTAATTTTGAAGAAATTAGCTGACTCTTTTGAATACAACATATTCTTTCCAGATTTACAAAAGCGCTTCATTACTGCCTTTAGAATGGAACTCGCTGGCAACAAATAACATTTTTTTGACACGAGAATATCTCGAAGTACTGGAAAACTCTTGTCCAGTAAACATGACTTGTCATTTTATCGGTCTTTTTGAAGAAGAAAAACTAATTGGGATTGTTTTGACTCAATTCTTATTTGCTGAAAAACTCGAATCTTTCGGGGAGCGTGATAAATGCTTAAAAACTTCTGTACGTAATTTTGCTTTAAAGAATTTTGCTTCGCATGTTTTGTTTATTGGAAATAATATGCTTACAGGGCAAAATGCTTTTATTTTTGACAAAGACGTCAAAGAATCTAAAGCTGTCAAAATACTTCATAAAGCTATTAATCAGCTAAAAAAAGACTTAAAAGAAAGCGGAAAGAAAGTACACATTACGAGTATTAAAGATTTTACGGCAAAAGAAATCGAACCTCTTCAAGCTGAATTTAAAAACAATTATACGTTTTCTACCCAGCCAAATATGGTTTTCGAAATCAATGAAAACTGGAAATTAGAACAAGATTATATCGATGCTTTATCTAAAAAATATCGCGATCAATACAAACGTGCACGTAAAAAATCGGAAGGAATTGTAAAACAGCAAATGTCACTTTCTGACATTAAACAGTATGAAGATGTGATTTACGACTTGTATTTTCATGTTGCAAAAAATGCGCCTTTCAATACTTTTTTTCTAGCACGAAATCATTTTAGCTTTTTTAAAGAAATAATGGGAGAAAACTTTCTTCTTTATGGATATTTCTTAGACGAAAAATTAATTGGTTTCAATACTTTAATCAAAAATGGCGATGTCATGGATACTTATTTTCTTGGTTACGACGAAAGTGTTCAGCGCGAAAAAATGCTGTATTTAAATATGCTCTACGATATGATTGCTTATTCTATTAAGAAAGGTTTCAAAGAAATTGTTTTTGCCAGAACAGCTCTTGAAATTAAAAGTTCGGTTGGAGCAAAACCAGTTAAAATGTATGGTTTAATCACACATAGCAATGCTTTAATCAATCATAACATTTCGAGATTTTTCAATTATTTGGAACCAAAAACGGAATGGCAGGAGAGAAATCCGTTTAAATAAAAATGTGTCGCTCCGCTGGAGCTTTTATGATTTGTGAATCAAATATTTTCTACAAATATTTCGCTCCTAATGGAGCTTTCTATAGCTCTGGAAGAGCGACATATTTATAGAAAAATTAGCTATAAAACAAAAAGCTCCAGCGGAGCGACATAATTCAACACCAATATTTCTTCAATAAAGCATCAATCACAATCACGGAACAGCAATTTTCATTTGTTTATGCAAAATATCAATTTCTAAAGAAGTCTGTGCTCCGCAATATTCCCCATCAATTTGAAAATTAACGGGATAATCAGTTTTTATTTCAGCTTTATCTGTCGAAATAATCACAATATCATCTGAATCAATTGGCATATTTCCTGTGATAATTTTTCCAATTAAAAGCAAATCAAGGCTTTTTAAAATTACCAATTCAAACTTTCCATCATTCATAGAACCATTTGGATTTATAATTACACCCGTTCCATATTTCTGCGAATTGGCAATAACGATCATTCTTGCAATATGTTCCACTGTTTTATTATTTGCCGAAATAGTAGCTACAAAAGGTTCTTCAGATTCTTTGAGTGTTGTAAAAGCCTGCAATGCATATCCCCAGAAGCCACGAATATCGCTTTGCTCGTAATTCTTTACCAAATTGGCATTCAATCCAAGGTCGCTTAAATGGATGCTTTTTTTGCCGTTGATGCAAATCATATCCATTTCGATATAATGGTGCAAAAACGCTATTTTAAGGTTCTCCTCTATTCCTGGAGGAAGATTTAAGTCTACTGAAAGTCCGTTTGCTGATCCTGCAGGCAAAATCCCGATTACAACATCTTGATCTTCCATTGCCTCAGCTACCATCTTTATCGTTCCGTCGCCTCCAGCAACAATAATTCGTTCTGGCAGATATTCATCGTATAAATATTGTATCGCTCTTAAATCATTCTTTCCAGTTGTTTCATAAACTTCTAAATCGAAATGATTGGTTGTCGCAAATTCTTGAACAGCATCAATCAAATCAGATTTATCCAAGTCTCCAGAAATAGGATTTACAACAAACAGAATATTCTTTTTCAAAATTTTATTTTTAAAACCAATTAAAATTGAGTAAATTACAGTTACATAAATATACGTAATTAATGAAACCAATTCTACAATTATATCGAGGTTATGCAAATGAGCAAGAGTTAATTGTAATGGGACACGTTTTAAAAAGAGAAAACAAGTACAATTTTGAGAGAAAAAAATTAAAAAATGCTACTTCGATTCTCAAATTGTTCAGAATAAAAACCATTAAAAATTTTGATGTTTATTTGCATTACAACAATGAAGTAATTCATACCAAAACACTCGATGATGGTTATTTTAATTTCTGTATTCCACTAGAAAAAGAAACTCATTTTGGATGGATGCCTTACGAAGTCAGTTTAAAATATAAAAACCAGACCGTAACTTGCGAAGGCAGTTTTATAAGGCCTCACAAAGGAAAACTTGGTATTATATCGGATATTGATGATACTTTTTTGATTTCGCATACGAACAATTTCTTTCGAAAACTTTATATTTTATTATTTAGAAATGTAAATGACCGAAAAGTTTTCAAAGATGTTGTGCCACACTACCAAGCGTTAAGTTCTGCTGGAAGAGATAATGTAGAAGAAGTAAACGCTTTTTTCTACATCTCGAGCAGCGAATGGAATTTGTATCGATTTATTGCCAAATTTACCCGAATTAATAAATTGCCAAAAGCGGTTTTTCTGCTAAAAGATATCAAAAGAGGAATTACCGATTTCTTCATGAGCGGAAGAGGAAATCACGATCATAAATTCGAAAAAATAAGACATGTTGTAGAATTTTATCCGACTTTAAAATATGTTTTAATGGGCGATGATTCTCAACACGATCCAATGTTGTACGAAAGAATCTGCAAAATATTTCCTGTAACAGTAATTGCAGTTTACATTAGGCAAACTGGCAAAAATCAGAAAAAAGAAGTAATAAAGATTTTAAATAATTTAGAAAGTCTGAATGTGTCCGTTTGCTATTTTAAAGAAAGCAGTAAAGCAATTGAACATTCTAGATCGATTGGGATTATTAAGTAGTTTTTCTAGTTATAAGTCACAGTCGCAGTTTTCAGTCACTTATACATGCTTTAATTTGGATTGTCAGAAAATTAAAAACCTTTGTCAAAGGATTAAACTTTGACAAAGGTTTTTAATATAAGTCCCACTGAGACTGTAAACCGCGACTGCGACTAAAAACTACGCATTAAAACTATCAATCTCTTCCGAAACAACTTCCCAATCGATTAATAATTGTTCTAAATCTTCTTTCTTTTTATTATAAGCTGTAAAGAACGAAGCGTCTTCGATATGCTTGTCATAATTGGTTTCCAACATTTTATCGTCATGCTGAATTTGTTTTTCCAATTGCTGAATCTGGCTTTCGATTTTACTTAATCTATTTTGAAGTGCTTTTGTTTTCTTCTGGTCTTCATAAGATATTTTAGCAACCTCTTTTTCTTTTGGAGCCGCTGCTTTTACAACATCTTTTTTCTCAACCTCGCGCATGTTTTCCAAATTACGCTGTTCCAAGAAAAAGTTGATGTCTCCTAAATATTCTTTAATCTTCTGATCTTTAAATTCATAAACGATATTTGACATTCCTTGAAGAAAATCCCTGTCGTGAGAAACTAATAGTAAAGTTCCACCGAATTTTTGAAGGGCCGCTTTTAAAACGTTTTTAGATTTAATATCTAAGTGGTTCGTAGGCTCATCCATTAGCAAGACGTTAATGGGCTGTAACAGCAATTTACAAAGTGCCAAACGGTTACGTTCACCTCCAGAAAGCACTTTCACTTTTTTCTCCACATCATCTCCACGGAACAAAAACGAACCTAACATATCACGCACCTTCATACGATTTGTATCAGTCGCCGCATCTTCCATTGTTTGAAGCAAAGTAATTTCTCCGTCTAAATATTCAGCTTGATTTTGAGCAAAATATCCTAATTGTACATTATGTCCTAATTTGATATTTCCTTGGTATTCAAATTCGTTTACAAGAGCTTTAATGAAAGTAGATTTTCCTTGTCCGTTTTGTCCAACAAAAGCAATTTTACTTCCTCTTTCAACCAGTAAACTAATATCTTTCAGAATCGTTTTGTCTCCGTAAGCTTTCGTTACATGTTCAGCTTCAATAACCACTTTTCCTGGTTCTTTTGAAACTGGAAACGAGATATTCATTACTGAGTTATCATCTTCGTCAACTTCGATTCTTTCTACTTTATCTAATTTTTTAATCAACGATTGCGCCATCGAAGCTTTTGAAGCTTTTGCACGGAATTTCTCGATTAATTTTTCTGTTTCTTCAATCTTTTTCTGCTGATTCTTTTGAGTAGCTAATTGCTTTTCGCGAATTTCATGGCGCAGTTCTAAATATTGAGAATATGGTTTATTGAAGTCATAGGCTTTCCCTAACGAAATTTCGATTGTTCTATTCGTTACATTATCCAAGAACATTTTATCGTGAGATACAATTACGACAACTCCAGGATAATTACGAAGGAAATTTTCTAACCAAATGATACTTTCGATATCTAAGTGGTTAGTAGGCTCATCCAGAAGCAATACATCATTTGATTGTAATAACAGTTTTGCAAGCTCGATACGCATTCTCCATCCTCCAGAGAACGTTTCTGTTTGGTTATTGAAAACTTCTCTTTTAAAACCTAGACCCAAAAGAATTTTCTCTGTGTCTCCCACATAATTATAACCTCCAAGAAGTTCAAAACGATGTGTGTAATCAGATAAATCTTCAATGATTTGCCCGTATTCTTCACTTTCATAATCGGTTCTAGTAACCAATTGATGATTGATTTCTTCCAGTTTTTTCTCTACAACTTTAATCTCTGTAAAAGCTTCATATGCTTCTTCCAAAACGGTTCTTCCTTGTTCAAAATCAATATCCTGACGTAGAAAACCCATTCTGATATCTTTCTCTTGAGAAATAACTCCTGAGTCTGGTTTAAAATCTCCTGCTAGCATTTTTAGCATTGTAGATTTACCTGCTCCGTTTTTACCAACAAGACCAACTCGGTCTCCGGCTCCTAGACGGAAAGTAACTTCTTCAAATAAATATGTTCCTCCAAAAGAAACCGAAAGATTGTGTATATTAAGCATAATTTGTGACTGTTGTTACAAGAAATAAAGGTGTAAAAATGTACCTTTGATAAAATTTTTGCAAATGTTAAAAAAAGGATCGAAACTAAATAGCATTTTAACAGGAAGTTGTCCTAAATGCCAAAAAGAAAGCATGTATGAAGACAAAAACCCGCTTCATTTGAGTAAAGTTCTAAAAATGAATGATAATTGCAGCCATTGCGGATTCAAATATCAAATTGAACCATCTTTTTTTTATGGCGCCATGTATGTAAGCTACGGATTAAATGTTGCTGTTGGAATTGCTGCTTTTATTGTTTCTTTTGTCTTTTTTGGAGCAACAATCGAGCAAGCTTTTATTGCAATTATTTTGACTTTAGTTGTTTTATTCCCTTTTGTGCTTCGTCTCTCAAGAAACTTATATATTAATATGTTTGTTTCTTATGATCCTAAGGCTGGTGAGAACTAAGACTTTTCAAGTATCTTTTATGGAATCGCTTAATATCGGCTTCACGATCTAGCGGAATATTATTTTCAATATGATCGTATAATGCTTTTGCCATCGCTGGACCAAGCATTACGCCACGAGTTCCTAATCCATTTAAGATATGAAGAGATTTATAAACTTCGTGAGTTCCAAGTAAAGGTCTTCTATCTGAAACCGTTGGACGCACTCCGCCAAAATGCTTAACGATTTCAAAATCGCATGTAATAATTTCTTTTATGCGGTCTAAAAGTTCTTGTTTTCCTTCCTCTGTTGGTATATCGGTTTTGTCTTGCCAATTATAAGTTGCACCAACTTTAAATAAATTGTCGCCAAGAGGTAAAATAAAAACGCTCGTGTTTACAATTACATCCAGATTTAAATCAGGTGCTTTTATTATAAACAATTCTCCTTTTGTACCGTCTAACGGAAGATAATTGAAAAAAGGATTTTTATGCATTCCAAAACCTTCTGCAAAAATGATATGACGCGCTTGAATGTTTTTATATTGAATTCCAGAGTCTAAAAATTCGATAAGAGCGCTGTCAAAAGATTCTTCGAGTAACAAATCATTCTGAAGTAAATATTCCCGATAAGTGTCAAGAAGTAAAGCAGTATTTACATATCCCGTATGCAAGACTTCTCCGTAATCGTAAGGAGAATCAATACTTTTATATTTTTGGGTAATTAATTTAGTTGACAAAAAAGGAGCTAAGTTTATTTTATCAGAAGCTGCGAACCAGTTATTTTGTTCTTCAATTGAAAAGAACTTTCTCAAAACCGGCATTTTAAAATTGAATTTTTCTTTCAATTTATCCTCAATCTGATTGTAAAAATCATTCATTAAAACCAACTGTTCTTGTGCTTTCCAAACTTCACTAAAGCGTTTTAAAATGACAGGATTATACAGACCGCCAGCAACTCTAGAAGAATGCTGCGATTTATTATCAACAAGTAAAATAGTTTTATTGTTTTTAAGGGCAACTTCAGCGAAAGAAATTCCAGCCAAACCAGATCCGACGATTAAATAATCAAGCATTGTGCAGTGTATAGATAAAATAAAAAAACTCTTACTACAAAGGTAGCAAGAGTTTTTCTTATAATGTCGTTTGAGAACTTAGTAATTCCACATATCTTCTTCAAAATTACGAATCTTCTCTTTTACTCTCTCAGATTCTAACAACTGATTCTGAGCATTGTCTTTCATGTAATCTTTAATATCACGATCACCATACATATTTTCTTCTCTGTAAATAATCGCATTGAATCTTCTCGAATTCAAAATCTGGTCAAATGAAATAGGAAGTGCCGAGTTTTGATCGTTGAAAGCTTTTGCCTCGTGCAAGACTTCACGCGCATTGGGGAAGAAAACCCAGAATAACTCAATATAATCTTTCTCGTCACTATTCATCGTGTAGACATCAGGAGTTACGGGACATATACCAAGCAAACGATATTTCAATTCACTTTGTCTCTTATCAAAATACCAGTATCCTTTAATTTTATACTGACTTACATCAGCAGATGTAAGATCTTGCTTTAAAATGTATTCAGCCGGAACTGTTCTTTTTGGTCCAACCGTTTCTTCAACGTAGTTTACTTTTTTGTTTTTACCGAAACCAGTAACCACTTTCTTTTTAACGACGCGCGATCTATAATCGTCCGGATATTGATTGATAAGTTCTCGACCGCCATCTGTTGTATCAACACGTGATAATGCTCCTTCTATATCTTTCAAAGATTTTTTGGTATTAAAATAACTATCCGCATACACTTCAGTTATTCTACCATTTTTTATCCCCTTGGTTAAGACATCATAAAGAGAACGTCTATCTGCACCAATGTTTGCAGTGTCTACAGGAAAATACAATGGAAAATTAATTTTCTCATTCAGGTCAATAATTTCCCAAACTGTTTTTCCCATTAAAATATCGCGATCATCTACATAACCATAAGCTAGTGGCTTATCATTATCAGATATCATCTGAGCGGGTGTCTTCATGCCAATTTGGTCAGCAGTTTTGGCATTAAGTAAATTAGACTGTGCGTTAGAAGCAAAGCTTGAAGCAACAGTAACAATAACAACTAAAAAATTTCTTACTTTCATCATGATAACTTTTACAAGACATTAAACGAAATTTTATTAAAAATATTGCTTTATTTTTCTTACATAAATAAAATTATTTTTACTTGCCGAAGTTATTCTCGCAAAAGCTACAATCTAATTCTGTTTTATCCACATAAAAAAAACTCTTACTACAAAGGTAGTAAGAGTTTTTCAGATATTTTGTTATGTATCAACTTAGTAGTTCCACATATCTTGTTCGAAATTGCGAATTTTTTCTTTCACTCTTTCAGATTCTAACAACTGATTTTGAGCGTTGTCTTTCATGTAGTCGCTAATTGCTCTGTCTCCATAAAGATTTTCCTCTTTGTAAACAACAGCATTAAAACGTCTAGAATTTAAAATCTGATCAAATGAAATCGGAAGAGCTGAGTTGTTATCATTGAAAGCTTTTGCTTCATGCAATGCTTCTCTAGAATTTGGGAAGAATACCCAAAACAATTCAATATAATCCTTTTCATCACTATTCATTGTATAAACGTCAGGAGTTACAGGACAAATTCCTAGTAAACGATATTTCAATTCACTTTGACGTTTGTCAAAATACCAGTATCCTTTAATTTTATACTGAGTAACATCTGCAGCAGTAAGGTCTTGTTTCAAGATATATTCAGCAGGAACTGTTCTTGATGGTCCAACTGTTTCTTCAACATAATTAACCTTTTTGTTTTTACCGCTACCAGTAACTACTTTTTTCTTCACAACACGTGATTTGTAGTCGTCTGGATATTGGTTGATTAACTCTCTACCAGCATCTGTTGTATCAATACGAGATAATGATCCTTCGATATCTTTCATAGATTTTTTAGTATTGAAATAACTATCAGTATATACTTCAGTTACTTTCCCACCTTTAATAGCCTTAGTAAGGACGTCATATAAAGAACGTCTGTTAGGACCAATATTAGCTGTATCTACCGGAAAATATAATGGAAAGTTAATTTTTTCATTCAAATCAATGATTTCCCATGTAGTTTTCCCCATCAAAATATCTCTATCATCTACGTAACCGTAAGCCAATGGCTTATCATTATCAGATATTAATTGAGCAGGAGTTTTAAGTCCGATCTGAGCAGGAGTTTTAGCGTTAAGCAAATTAGATTGCGCATTAGAAGCAAAACCTCCAGCGATAGAAACAATAGCTATTAAAAAATTTCTTACTTTCATCGTGGTATCGTTATAAGATATTGAATGTAGTTTACACTACCTTTATTATTGTATTTCGTAAATTACTGGAGCAGTTCTTGGCAATAAATAACTACCAGCTCCAACAAGTTTAGTTTTAATTTCAGAAATAGTAACTTGGTCTCCTTTACCTGCTCTTGAAAGTACTTGTTTACATTGTGCATTCATTTTGTTTCCTGTAACAACAACTGTAGGCTGTCCAGCAATTTTCATATTGAATCCAACAACATCTAAACCAACTTCAAAATCAAAATCAAGAAGTTTAGCACCAATAGTAGCAATCTCTAAGTTAGATTTAGGACCTTTAACAACTCCCATTTCTCCTCTGATTGTTCCTGTTGGACCAGGAATACCTTTAATTCTAAATGTTTTCTTATCAGTTACTTTATCACCGTTTGGCAATGTACCAGTTACAGAAATTGTAGTTTCAGTACCTTGACCTGGGCTCATGTTATATTTTCCTGGTTTTCCAGCAGAAGCTAAACCTGGCGCACTAGCAACAATTTTGTTAGCATCAACACCAGCGAAAGATACAGAGATTGGGTTAACAACACCTCTATATACAACGTTCATTTTATCTGCAGAAATTGTAGCAGCGTTTGGTCTAGGAACTACAACATATTTTCCAGAGAATTTCAAAGGAATGTTTTTACCATCTTCTAAGAAAGTAAATTGTCCGTTGATGTCTTGTTCTCCAACTCCACCTGCAGTTAAAGAGATAACAGCTTGTCCGTTAACAATTTGTCCAGGACCTTGGAATGAAGTAGGTGTAGTGTTTTCATCATAACGACCTAAAACAACTTTACCAGTAACTTTTTCTCCTTGGAAGTAAGCGTTTTTGTCTAAAACAACAATCGCTTGGTAGTTGCTGTAAGAAGCAGCAGCAACTGCAGCTTTTCCTAATGCACTGTTGTAAACGTCAGTTTCTGCTTTTTTAACGTCATTTTGCCAAGCTGAAAGCTTTGCAGCTGATGCAATTGCAGGGAACCCTTTAAAGTGGTAAGCTAAGTATTTTTCTTTTATACCTTCTTTGTTTTTCACGTCAGAAACATCAAATTTCTTTTCAATCTCTGCGATAATTGGACCATATTTTTTATCACTTAAAGCAGCTTTCATGTCCGCTTTATATTTTTCGATTTTAGCGATAATTTCGTTACCTTTTTTAGTGTAACCGTCTCCTGTAAACCAGTCGTCGATATTATCACCTCTATCCATTGCCTCGTAAGGTAATTTTCCAGTTTCTTTTTCAACTTCGAAACCTTTGATAGATTGAGCTTTTAAGCTTCCGATATAATCATAAAATTCTTTAGAAATAGTTTCAACTTTGTGAGCAGTAACTGCAGCAATAGCGAATTCACCTTTTGCTTCAGCAGCTTTCTGATCTAATGATTGAAGCAAAGAAGTATTTGTTGTTACTGATGAAGTATTTGCAGCTTCAAACTTTTCATTCATCAAACCAAAAGCAGAAATAACTTCTTTTGATACGTTCATTGCTAACATTGCGATGAAAACCAGATACATCAGGTTGATCATCTTCTGTCTAGGGGTTAATTTTCCTCCTGCCATTTTTTTCTAATTAGTTCTTTATTAATAAAATTTAATATTTAGTTAAAAACTAATTATCCTTTGTTACTCATTGCAGAAAGCATACCACCGTAAACACTGTTTAAAGAAGCAATGTTTGCAGTCATAGACGCCATTTGTTCTTTTAATTTAGAAGCGTTTTCAGCGATTTCTTTGTTAGCTTCAGCGTTTCTAGAAGCGCTTTCTAACTGTACTTTATATAAACTGTTTAATGATTCCATTTGAGCAGCAGCCAATGATAATTCTTCACCATATTTTTTAGTAGAAGCGATAGAATCAACAGTTGGAGCAATTCCTTTAGCAGCAGATTCGAAGTTTTTGATGCTGTTTCCTAAACTTGACATTAATTCACCGTCAATTTTAGCTTCTTTTAATAATGAATCAAGTTTTTGAGATAATAATCCTTGTGCATCAGTTGGAGTTTCAGATTTAGCTTTTTTCTCTCTAGCTTGTCCGTTAGCTAATTCTGGGTAAACTAAAGTCCAATCTAATTCGTCTTCAACTGGTTCAAAAGCAGAAAGCGCAAAAATTAATGCTTCAGTTAATAATCCTACTGAAAGCATAACTGTTCCTGTTAATGGTCCAATCTCAAAGTGAGTAATTTTGAATAAAGCTCCAACGATTACCACTGCCGCTCCCATACCATAAGCGAAATTCATTGCTTTTTTACTTAATAATGCCATAATACTTTTTTTTTAGGTTTTAAAATAGATTTGTTGGATATTGATAAAATTATAAATTACTTTTTTCTGTTTCCGGTAACTTGCGTTCCCATGTAATCTTGTACAGTTCTGAATCCGATGTAACTTCTAGCTGAATCAGCATATTCGTGGTCACGAGTACTTACCTGTAGGAAATAAGCAACGTCTTTCCAAGAACCTCCACGAACAACTTTTCTTTGATTTTTACCATCAATTACGTTTGGATTCATTGTTGATACATATTCGTAAGCATTTGGATTGTAAGCTGAATCTGTCCACTCTGAAACGTTTCCTGCCATGTTGTATAATCCGTAACCATTTACGTCATATGATTTTGCTTCAACTGTATATAAAGCTTCGTCAGCAGCATAATCTCCTCTACTTGGTTTAAAGTTTGCTAAGAAACAACCTCTATCACTCTTAGTATAAGGACCTCCCCAAGGGTAAGTAGCAGACTCCAGACCTCCTCTAGCAGCGTACTCCCACTCTGCCTCAGTTGGTAATCTGAAAGAGTTTACAAGATCACGTCCTTTTTTCTTAGATTTAATATAACTGTTTTTGTTTAAAGTTCTCCAAGCACAGAATGCTTTAGCTTGTTTCCAAGTTACACCAACTACTGGATAATCTCCATAAGCCTTGTGCCAGAAATAATCATTGTGCATTGGCTCATTATATGAATAAGCGAAATCTTTAATCCAAACTGCAGTATCAGGATAAACGTTTACCTGCTCAGTTTTTACGAAGTCACTTCTTTTTCCAACTTTTGCTTTTGCAGCAGCTTGAATATCCATCCAAGAATAACGGAATTTCAATTTATTTACATCAATTGTTCTTAAACCATTGTATGATTCTTCAATTGGCAAATACATAGAATCCATTACTTCAGCGTAATACTCATCTGGATATGCTTTTGTATCTTTAATTAACTTAACTTTTCTGTTTAGTTTTCTTCCAGCATATGGATCATCTTTTGTACCAACACTATAATAGTTGTCGTACATATATTTATCATAAGCTGTCATTTTTTCTGGATCAGAATCATTAAAAGCGTAGTCAGCAATGCTTCCGCCTTTTTTACCTTTTCCATCAGTAGCTTTTTGCCCTGTTTCGTCAGCTAAAATTGCTAAACGAACTCTCATTGTAGAGTCTTTTACCCACTCCACAAATTGACGATACTCACTATTTGTAATCTCAGTTTCATCCATGTAAAATGAACGAACTGTTACAGTTTTAGTTGGAGCATCTTCTACGTTAGCTAAATCAGCATCTGATTTACCCATAATAAAAGATCCACCCGGAACTAATGTCATTCCATAAGGCTTCTCAGGATGCCATTTCCCTCCTGTAACACCGACTAATTCACCTTTGTCACCAGACTTACCACAGCCGATTACTAGTGTTAACATTGCTGCAAATGCAATAAACTTCTTCATATAAATTTGGGATTATCTATTCATTATTAAAAGTCCGTAAACGTATTTATTATTTATCTAAAAAACAATACTACTTGCGAATTTATTTTACCGTTCAAAAATAATGTTAAATAAAATAAAAAAAAAATATTTCATCGATAAACTGTTTTAAAAAATCGATGTAGGACGTTAATTTTTATATTTTATATTCTTTTTCCTACTAAACTATTTTAACCTTTTTTTGCAAATTTTAAAAAGTTAAGATTTCACTTATCTTTTTATCTTACAAAGAATTTTTTCTTTGCGCTTTCCACCATCTTTCTGGCAATTCTTGATTGCAAGCCGACAAATATTCGTCGTACGAACAGGGTAATAACGTATTTCTTTTTAATTTATTGCTGCCGTTTGATTCAAATGGAATTTCGATCCACCAGCGATCTGTTTTATCACTTTTATAAAATATTAATTCCTCTTCATCCAGCGGAACTATATACTTTAAATAATTTGCTCGACTTCCAAATGGATATTCTTTCGAACGATAATGATAGCCTTCTATAAAATACCATACAATCTGAGAAATAATAACTGACTCAGCCATTGTACTGTTGTGATTAAACACTCCAAAAGCAGAAACTTTATCACTAATTCCGGCATATCTTGCTAAAGCGCAAATCTCTTTTCCATTAAATCCGTTAGGTTCAAACGTAACTGTATTTCCTGAAGCCGAAGATTTTACCGAGTTTAAATCAATACTCACTAAATCTGCATCTCTAAAAACAGGCTCGGCTAAAGTAATTTTATTTGAAATTTCTCCCAAACGATAAGCATCAAAAAACAGTTTTTCGATCAAATCGATTTCTTCCTGTGAATTATAATAGGTTTGATATCCTATATTACAGTAATTAAAAAGATTGTTTGGTTCGTCGATAATGATTTTTGTCAAGTAAGAATTGGCAGAAACTGACTCATTTTCTTTTCCAAAATCAAATTTATTATCAACAGCAACTAGATTTACCATTTGCTCTAAATCATCATAAGCACGATATAAAGCATAAGTCAAATCCTGTGAACCCCCTAGGACTATAGGAATGATTTTATTCTTGATTAATGCAGCCGTAACTTTCTTTAATGCAAAATAAGTATCTTCTACAGAATCTCCAGCAAGTATATCTCCTAAGTCTGCAATTGAAG
Organism: Flavobacterium ginsenosidimutans; assembly: GCF_003254625.1. Classification (GTDB taxonomy): domain Bacteria; phylum Bacteroidota; class Bacteroidia; order Flavobacteriales; family Flavobacteriaceae; genus Flavobacterium; species Flavobacterium ginsenosidimutans. Next base: position 134,261 of record NZ_QJRJ01000070.1, on the reverse strand, counting down.
CATCCCAGTTGCCAGGAAACATGCTATATAGTTTTTTACGAACAGCAGTAAGATTAACTTCATTAATCATATTGATGTTTGTACGATCTTCTAAAACACCAATTATAGCGATATTAATTTGCTCAATATCAGGAAACTGATCTTGTGTATGAAAGACAACTTTGCTTCCAAGTTCTTGCGAAGACAGCGAACTGACAAATTTCACAATTGTATCGTTAACTGGTTCTAGAAAATCAAATCCCATCTATATTTATTTCTTTTTAGCAGCCGTTTTTTTAGCTGGAGCTTTTTTTGTTGTCGTTGTCTTTTTTGCTGCAGTTTTCTTTGCAGGTGTTTTTGCCTCAATCATTTCTTGAACTTGACTTAATGTCAATTTTGTAGCATCAACATCTTTACTCAATTCAATTTTGATTTTACCTTTTAGAATTACAGAACGTCCCCAACGAGCTTTTTCTACTACAATTCCTTCTTCTTCCCAGTTATGAATAACTTTATCGATGTTTTTCTGAAGTTTGTCTTCAATCAATTCTTCAACATCCGCTTGTGATAAATTGTCGAAATTGTATTTTTTACTCACATTCACAAAAAGTCCGTTCCATTTGATGAATGGTCCAAAACGTCCCACACCTTTTTGAACGCCTTCACCTTTATAAACTGCAATTGGCGCATCAGCAAGTGCTTTTTCGTCAATTAATTCCTGAGCTCTTTCTTTAGAAACATTCAGCGGATCTTCTCCTCTTGGCAATGAAATAAAAACGCTTCCGTGACGAACATAAGGGCCATAACGACCGTTGTTTACTTCAACTTCTTCTCCTTTATATTCACCTAAACTTTTAGGAAGTAAAAATAAATTTAAAGCTTCTTCAAGTGTAATGTTTCCTATATTTTGGTCCGCCATTAAGCTGGCAAACTTTTTATCCTCATCATCTGCTTCTCCAATCTGTGCCATTGGCCCAAATTTTCCTAAACGAACAGAAACTTGTCTTCCGTCTGCGTCTTTTCCTAAAATTCTTTCCCCACTTTCGCGTTCAGCATTTGCCTCAACCTCTTTTACATTTGGATGAAATTGATTGTAGAAATCTTGCATCATTATTGCCCAGTCGATATTTCCTTCGGCAATTTCGTCAAAGTCTTGCTCTACTTTTGCAGTGAAATTATAATCTAAAATGTTTCCGAAATTCTTCACCAAGAAATCAGTAACAATAGTTCCAATATCTGTAGGAACTAATTTTCCTTTATCAGAACCTGTATTTTCTTTTAGAAGTTTTTCTCCTACTTTATTATTCTGTAAAGTAAGTTGTGTATAATTACGTTCTACACCTTCAAGCGTTCCTTTTTCAACATAATTTCTATTGATAATTGTTGAAATAGTTGGCGCATAAGTAGAAGGACGCCCAATTCCAAGTTCTTCCAGTTTTTTAACCAAAGATGCCTCCGTATAACGTGCAGGCGGTCTTGAATATCTTTCAGTAGCCGTAATATAGTTACTAGATAATTTTTCGTTAACTTTTAATGCAGGAAGCATTCCCTCTTGTTCTTCTTCATCGTCATCATGACCTTCCAAATACACTTTTAAGAAACCTTCAAAAAGTAAAACTTCACCAGAAGCTGTAAAAACTTCGCTATGATTATCTGCTTCGATTTTTACGTTTGTTCTTTCAAGCTGTGCGTCGCTCATTTGCGAAGCTAAAGTTCTTTTCCAGATTAAATCGTATAAACGAGCTTGATCACGGTCGATATTCACGGTATGACGCGACATATCTGTTGGACGAATTGCTTCGTGCGCTTCTTGAGCTCCTTTGTTTTTATTAGCAAAAACACGAGGTTTTGAATATTCTTTTCCGTAAGATTTGATAATTTCTGCTTCTGCAGCATGCATTGCTTCTTTAGAAAGATTCACAGAATCAGTTCTCATATAAGTAATAAGTCCTGCTTCGTATAAACGCTGTGCTAACTGCATCGTGATTCCAACTGGCAAGTATAATTTTCTTGCCGCCTCTTGTTGCAACGTAGAAGTTGTAAAAGGTGATGTTGGCGATTTTTTGGTAGGTTTAGTTTCTAAATCTGCTACCTTATATTTAGAACCGATATTTTGATTTAAGAAATCTTCGGCTTCTTTTTTAGTATTGAAGTTTTTAGGCAGTTTTGCTTTGAAAACTTTTCCAGCTTCATTTACAAATTCTGCAACAATAGAATAAGTTGCAACTGCATTAAAACTTTGAATTTCACGTTCTCTCTCTACAATTAAACGAACAGAAACCGATTGTACACGACCAGCAGAAAGTCCGCCTTTGATTTTTCTCCATAAAACTGGAGACAATTCGTAACCTACTAAACGGTCTAATACTCTTCTCGCCTGCTGTGCATTAACTAAATTATAATCAATTTCTCTTGGATTATCGATTGCTTTTAGAATAGCAGACTTTGTAATTTCGTGAAAAACAATTCTTTTGGTCTTTTTTCTATCTAGTTTTAATTCTTCCGCCAAGTGCCATGAAATAGCTTCTCCCTCGCGGTCCTCATCGCTTGCTAACCAAACCGTTTCGGCATTCTTAGAAAGTGATTTTAGTTTCGTTACCAAGGCTTTTTTATCCGGGGAAACTTCATATTTAGGTTTAAAACCATTCTCTACATCTACCCCTATTTCCTTTGATGGTAAGTCGGCTATGTGACCATAACTCGACTCCACCTGAAAATCACTCCCGAGGAATTTCTCGATCGTTTTCGCCTTTGCAGGTGACTCCACTATTACTAAATTCTTTGCCATTGCTCTATTTTTCTGCAACAAAAGTATTTATTTTTTTTAAATATTAACCTTACGAATGCATTTTTGAAGTATTTTGATATTATGAAACTTAAAATTGCAGATTTATCTGTAATATTCTCTATAATATATATAGGTATAACTTTTAATGATTTCTGACAGAGAAATTCCTTTATTTTAGATTTCAGAGTTTAGATTTTAGATTATAAAACTAACTGCGAATCTTTATTTAAGGATATAAGACGTACAACTTGTATATTCTATTTACAATCTAAAATCTAAAATCAGAAATCTAAAATTCTTTTCTGCCATCTTGTCATAATAGATTCAATTACGCTATCTTTGCACTTTGAATTTTTACAATGGAAAAGATTATTGAAGAAAGCAAACAGGGCGAAAGTCTTGTTTTAGAAAATAAACCTGAGAATACTAAAAAACTATTTATAGAAAGTTACGGTTGTGCGATGAACTTTTCGGACAGTGAAGTCGTAGCTTCCATTTTATCTGACGGTGGTTACAATACTACTTCGGTTTTAGAAGAAGCCGATTTGGTTTTGGTAAACACTTGCTCGATTCGTGACAAAGCGGAACAAACAATTCGTAAACGTCTTGAAAAATACAATGCCGTAAAACGTACGAACCCAAAAATGAAAGTGGGTGTTTTAGGCTGTATGGCCGAACGTTTGAAAAGTCAATTTTTAGAAGAAGAAAAAATCGTTGACTTGGTTGTTGGTCCAGATGCTTATAAAGATCTTCCGAATTTATTAGCTGAAGTTGAAGAAGGACGTGATGCTATTAATGTAATTTTATCAAAAGAGGAAACTTACGGAGATATTTCGCCTGTTCGTTTAATGAGTAATGGAATCACAGCTTTGGTTTCGATTACTCGTGGCTGCGATAATATGTGTACATTTTGCGTTGTTCCTTTTACACGCGGTCGTGAAAGAAGTCGTGAACCTCAAAGTATCATGGCTGAAATTCAGGATTTATGGAGCAAAGGTTTTAAAGAAATTACACTTCTTGGGCAAAATGTTGACAGTTACCTTTGGTACGGAGGCGGTTTGAAAAAAGATTTTGTAAACGCTTCTGAAATGCAAAAAGCAACTGCCGTTGATTTTGATCAATTGCTTGAAATGGTTGCGATTGGTTTTCCTAAAATGCGTATTCGTTTTTCGACTTCAAATCCGCAGGATATGCACGAAAGTATTTTGCATGTTATAGCAAAATATCCAAATATCTGTAAACACATTCACTTGCCGGTTCAATCTGGAAGTAACAGAATTTTAAAAGAAATGAATCGTCTGCACACTCGCGAAGAATACATGGCTTTGATTGATAAAATTAGAGCGATTGTTCCAGATGCTTCAATTTCGCAAGATATGATTGCTGGTTTCCCAACAGAAACGGAAGAAGATCATCAAGACACAATGAGTTTAATGGAATACGTAAAATATAATTTCGGTTATATGTATTCGTATTCTGAACGTCCTGGAACTCTTGCTGGAAGAAAAATGAAAGATGATGTCGAGGAAGAAACCAAAGCAAGAAGATTACAAGAAATTGTCGATTTACAGCAAAAACACGCTTGGTTTAGAAGTGAAGAATTTGTTGGCAAAACAGTTGAAGTTTTAGTTGAGAAAGTTTCTAAGAAATCAAAAGATGAATTCTCTGGAAGAAACTCTCAAAGTATTACGGTTGTTTTTCCAAAAGAAAATTACAAAATTGGAGATTTCGTAAACGTAAAAATCACAAGCTGTACCAGCGGAACTTTAAAAGGCGAAGCGGTTGGATTGAGTGAAATGAATTAAAATTGTTTGAAGTTTCAAGTTTCAGGTTATTTCTGTAACTTCAAACTTGAAACAAAATTATAAGCCAAATTTTAAAGTTTAAGGTCAAAGTTGTAAAACCTGAAACCTGAAACAAACAAAAACTTGAAACAAAACTATATGGAAACAGTTCAAGCAATAAAACAACGATTTGAGATTATTGGAAATGATCCGAAATTAAATCGTGCCATTGAAAAAGCCATTCAGGTTGCTCCAACTGATATTTCGGTTATGGTAACTGGGGAAAGTGGTGTTGGTAAAGAAAATATTCCTAGAATTATACATTCGCTTTCGCACAGAAAGCATGGTAAATATATTGCCGTAAACTGCGGTGCAATTCCGGAAGGAACAATTGATAGTGAACTTTTTGGACACGAAAAAGGAGCTTTTACAGGTGCAACAAGTACACGTGAAGGTTATTTTGAAGTGGCCGACGGCGGAACAATCTTCTTAGATGAAGTTGGAGAATTACCATTAACAACTCAAGTAAGATTGCTTCGTGTTTTGGAAAATGGTGAGTTTATAAAAGTAGGTTCATCTCAGGTTCAAAAAACAAATGTTCGTATCGTTGCAGCAACAAACGTGAATTTATTTAATGCTATTGAAAAAGGTAAATTCCGTGAAGATTTGTATTATCGTTTAAGTACTGTAGAAATTACTTTACCGCCTTTACGAGAAAGAAATGATGATATTCATTTATTGTTCAGAAAATTTGTAGCCGATTTTGCTCATAAATATAAAATGCCACCTTTAAGACTGGACGATGATGCAGTACAGCTTTTACAGAAATTCAGATGGAGCGGAAATATTCGTCAACTTCGAAATGTAGCCGAGCAGATTTCTGTTTTAGAAACCAATCGCGATATCACTCTGGCAACTTTAAAATCTTATTTGCCAGCAGAAGGAAGCAATTTACCTTCTGTAATTAGCGACAGTAAAAAAGAAAGTGATTTCAGTACAGAAAGAGACATATTATATAAAGTCCTTTTTGATATGAAAAGCGATTTGAACGATTTGAAAAAACTGACTTTGGAATTGATGAAAAACGGCACTTCTAAAGTACAAGATATTAATCCGAATTTGATTCAGAAAATTTACGGAAACCAGCAAAACGACAGCGAAATTGATTTTGAAGAAGAACCAAGAACAGCTGTTATGACAACTCCCGCGGTTCGTGAAGAAAATTATCAAATGCAAGACGATAATTATTTATTTGCCGAAACTATTGAGGAAGAAGAAATTTTACGTTTGGAACAAAAAGAAATCGAAATGATCAAAAAATCATTAGAAAAAAACAAAGGGAAACGTAAAGCTGCTGCAGATGAATTAGGTATTTCTGAAAGAACTTTATACCGAAAAATCAAACAATTCAATTTATAAAAATAATTAAATTACAATTTTTAAATTCCAAATTCCAATCATTATATTTGGCCAGATTTGGAATTTTAAAACCATTGGAATTTTTCCAACAAACATTATGAAAAAAATATATTCTCTTTTCGCATTCTTAAGTCTTTTAATGTTGAGTGGCTGTGGATATTACAACTTTACAGGAAGAACTGGACAAATTGATGCAAAGACTTTTCAGGTTAATTTCTTCCAGAATAATGCTGATTTAGTTGAACCAGGTATTGACCGAACTTTTACTTTGGCTTTGCAGGATTTGATTATGAATCAAACCAACCTAAACTTAGTAAGTAATGGCGGAGATCTAGTTTACGAAGGAGAAATTACAGATTACAGAATTACTCCAATGACAGCAACTGCAGATCAGCAGGCTGCTCAAAACCGTTTATCTATTCGTGTCAATGTACGATTTATGAATAAAAAGAAAGAAACGGACGATTTTGAAAAATCTTTTGAATTCTATTATGACTTTGCCGGAACATCTTTGCCGACAGGATCAGTTTTAAATACAGCTATCACAACGATTTTTGAAAGAATTACGCAGGATATCTTTAATGAATCATTGGCAAAATGGTAATTTGTTTGCTGAGTCGTTTAATCGTAAAACCGTTTAATCGATTAAACAGTTAGACAAAAAAAGCGAATAAGCGATTAAACGAAATAAACGATTAAACAAAAAATAAATGAACGTTACCGATTATACCTACTTAATGAACAAACCCGATGCTATTACAGAAAAGCAGGCGGATGCATTAGGAAGTGTTTTGAATGAATTTCCATATTTTCAAAGTGCGCGAGCATTACGATTAAAAGGACTTTATAATCAGAACAGTTTTAAGTATAATTATGCGTTGAAAGTAGCTGCTGCACATACATCTGATCGTTCAGTTTTGTTTGATTTCATTACTTCGGAAACGTTTACTTCTATCCAAAATGATTTCTACGAACAAAAACTGAGAGATCTTCTTGAAATTACTGTTTTCGATAGTGAGATAATTTCTACCGAACAAATTCAGAAAGCACTTGAAGTAAAACCTGATGCAGTTGAAGAATCAATTTCAGTTTCTATTCAAGAGCCTGAAACTCCTTCTAGACCAGAACCTGTAAAGGTTGAAGAAATAGAAATGCCAGAAATTGATCTATCGATTTTTAATGCATTGAAAAAAGCTCAGACAGTAGTTTTTGAAGAACCAGTAAAAATTGAAGAACCAAAAACTCTTCCTATAATTGACGAATCGATTTTTGCAACTCTTAAAGAAGCTCAATCAGTAACTTATGAAAAACCGATCGCTGAAGAGGAAAAGAAAATTGATCCAATTGAACAACCTATTATTGATTCTGTAAAAGAAACAGAAACCGTTTCGTTTATTGAACCAACAGAAACAGAAGAACCTAAAATTGATCGCATTGAAAATTCTATTTTAAGTTCTATAAAAGTTTCTGAAACTCCTTCAGTACTAGAATCTGTAGAAGCTATAGAACCTGTAAAAACGGAAGAACCTAAAATTGATTCAGCAATCGAACGTTCTATTCTGAATTCAATTAAAGAAGCAGAAGCTGCAATTCCTGAAGAACCAATAAAAGCTGACGAACCAGAAGCTGAACTTATAATTGAAGAACCAATTTTAAATTCGGTTGAAGAAGACGAAGACGATAGTGTTATCGAAGAAATGATTATTCCAGAATTTAAAATGAATTCTGTTGAACGATCTATACTTTCTTCTATCAAAGAAGCTGAAGCAAAAAAATCCGAAGAACCAAAAGAAGAGATTCAAGAGGTTATCAAAACTGAGGAAAAAGAAGAAGAAGAAGAAGAAGAAATCAAAGGAGAAATCAAAGAAGAAAATGAAGAGCCGATTGAAGAAATAATCGAAGAGGAAGAACTTAATGAACCTGCAAAAACCGCTGCGGAACATTTAGAAATTGGAAAACCTTTAGATTTTTCTCTTAGAGAAAAACATTCCTTTCAAGAATGGCTACAATTATCTAGAACAGAACCAATTGATCGTTCGAATGACGCTTCTTCAGAAGAAAAAATTGAAAAAACTGCTGCTGAAATAGAAAAAGAAGAGCAGTTAGCTATAGAAGAGAAGCAAAAGAAGGCTGAAATTATCGATAAATTTATCGAAAACAATCCGAAAATCTCGCCAATAAAACCTGGAAATAACACGCCAGCAGTTCAAATTGAGAGCCCAATAGAGGACAATTCTTATTTGATGACCGAGACTTTAGCCAGAGTATATCTGGAACAAAAGAAATATACAAAGGCAATTCAGGCATATGAAATATTAATTTTGAAATATCCAGAAAAAATTACTTTCTTTGCAGACCGCATATCGGATATAAAGATTTTACAACAAAATAACAATAACAATAATTAAGTAATGAGCACATTTTCAATTTTTTTAGTTTTAATTACAATAGTTTGTTTTCTATTGATCGTAGTTATCATGGTACAAAACCCTAAAGGAGGCGGATTGTCTTCTACTATCAGCGGAACGCAGATGTTAGGTGGAGTACAAAAAACAACTGACTTTTTAGATAAAAGTACTTGGACTTTAGCTACTGTTTTAATTGTGTTAATTTTACTTTCAAGCTTAAGCTTCTCTGGATCTTTAAGCGATACAGAATCTAAAATCATTGACAAAACTGAAGCTCCTGTAAATACACCAGCAGCTCCAGCACAAGGAACTACTCCTGCTCCTGCTACACCAGCACCTGCAGCAAAATAATAGTAGCTCGATATAAAATCTAATGCCAGCCTGTCAAAGCTGGCATTTTTTTTAAGAAATAATGTCAGTTTTACTAGCATGGCACAATTTCTGAAAGTTTATAGAACAGAAAAAAAACGTATAACTTATAATAATATAAAATCATGGCTTTAAACATTAAACCGCTTTCAGACCGCGTACTTATTGAGCCTGTTGCAGCTGAAACTAAAACTGCCTCAGGTATTTTTATTCCAGATACTGCCAAAGAGAAACCACAAAAAGGAACTGTAGTTGCAGTAGGAAACGGAACTAAAGATCACACAATGACTGTAAAAGTTGGAGATACTGTTCTTTATGGTAAATATGCAGGAACCGAGTTAAAACTGGAAGGCACTGATTATCTAATCATGCGCGAGGATGATATTTTAGCGATTATCTAAAAAATATTGTGTTAAGTACGAAGTATCAAGAATTAAGAACTTCAATAACTTGAAACAAATCAAACTTTAAACAAAAATTAAAATGGCAAAAGATATAAAATTTGATATTGAAGCACGTGACGGATTAAAACGTGGTGTTGATGCATTAGCAAATGCTGTAAAAGTAACTCTTGGACCAAAAGGTCGTAATGTAATTATCGGAAAATCATTTGGTGGGCCAACTGTTACTAAAGATGGTGTTTCTGTTGCAAAAGAAATCGAATTAAAAGACCCATTAGAAAATATGGGCGCACAAATGGTTAAAGAAGTTGCTTCTAAAACCAATGATTTAGCTGGAGACGGAACTACAACTGCTACAGTTTTAGCACAAGCTATCGTAAAAGAAGGTTTGAAAAACGTTGCTGCGGGTGCAAATCCAATGGACTTGAAACGTGGTATCGACAAAGCGGTTGAAACTATTGTTGCTGACTTAGCAAAACAAGCTAAAGTGGTTGGAAGTGATTCTGACAAAATCAAACAAATTGCTTCTATCTCTGCTAACAATGACGAAGTTATTGGTGAATTAATCGCTACAGCTTTCGCTAAAGTTGGAAAAGAAGGTGTAATTACTGTTGAAGAAGCTAAAGGAACAGATACTTTCGTTGACGTTGTTGAAGGAATGCAGTTTGACAGAGGATACCTTTCTCCTTACTTTGTAACAAATCCAGAGAAAATGGAAGTTGAATTAGATTCTCCTTACATTTTATTATACGACAAAAAAGTATCTTCTTTAAAAGAATTACTTCCGGTTTTAGAGCCAGTTGCTCAATCAGGAAAACCATTATTGATTATCGCTGAAGATGTTGACGGTGAAGCTCTTTCTACATTAGTAGTAAACAAATTAAGAGGCGCTCTTAAAATTGCTGCTGTAAAAGCTCCAGGTTTTGGAGACAGAAGAAAAGCAATGTTAGAAGATATCGCAATCTTAACTGGAGGTACTGTTATCTCTGAAGAAAGAGGATATACTCTTGAAAATACAACTATCGAAATGTTAGGAAACGCAAAAAGAGTTTCTATCGATAAAGACAATACAACTATCGTAAGCGGTGCTGGTGAGGCTGATATCATCAAAAATCGTGTAAACCAAATTAAAGGTCAGATGGAAACTACTACATCTGATTACGATAAAGAAAAATTACAAGAGCGTTTGGCTAAATTAGCTGGCGGTGTTGCAGTTCTTTATGTTGGTGCAGCTTCTGAAGTTGAAATGAAAGAGAAAAAAGACAGAGTAGACGACGCTTTACACGCAACTCGTGCTGCTGTAGAAGAAGGAATCGTTGCTGGTGGTGGTGTTGCTTTATTAAGAGCTAAACTTGCTTTAGCTGACTTAAAAGCAGATAACGCTGACGAGGCTACTGGAATCCAAATCGTTTCTCGCGCTGTTGAAGCTCCATTAAGAACTATCGTTGAAAATGCTGGTCTTGAAGGTTCTGTTGTTGTGGCTAAAGTTGCTGAAGGTTCAGGAGATTTTGGATACAATGCAAAAACTGACGAATACGTAGATATGCTTAAAGCTGGAATTATTGATCCTAAAAAAGTAACTCGTGTTGCATTAGAAAATGCTGCATCTGTTTCTGGAATGATCTTAACTACAGAATGTGCATTAATTGATATTAAAGAAGAAAACGCTGGCGGAATGCCAATGGGTGGCGGAATGCCTGGAATGATGTAATTTATTCTCTTCTTAAAACTTAAAAGCGCTAGATTTACTTCTGGCGCTTTTTTTATAGCCACGAATTCACGAATTATTTTTTCAAATCTGTGGTTAATAAAAATATAGATAAAGATTATAAAAAAATAATTCGTGAATTACTTCGTCTATTCCCTTCAGTCGGGTCGTGGCTATCTTTTTTATTTAACATTCTCTTTTTCTTTAAAAAATCTGTTATCTCTACCTTTGCAGTTCTATTTAAAATTGCACAATGAGAAAATTCACAACTCACTTTTTATCTTTTACATTTTTACTTCTTACTACTTTTTTACAAGCCCAAAATAGCAAAGACAATTATGTTGTTTTAATTTCGATGGATGGATTTCGCTGGGATTACGGCAAAATGTATAATCTTCCGAATTTAAAGCAGATTGAAAAAGAAGGCGTTCATGCCAAATCAATGAAACCTTCTTATCCGAGTAAAACCTTCCCGAATCATTATTCAATTGTAACGGGACTTTATCCAGATCATCACGGAATTATCAATAACGTTTTTTACGATGCTTCTTTAAATCAGTCTTTTTCATTGTCAAGTAATGCTAAAAATGATTCTCGTTTTTATGGCGGAAATCCAATTTGGAATTTAGCCGAACAGCAAGGTGTAAAAACAGCTTCTTTCTTTTGGCCAGGTTCTGATATTGACAAAAGAAATCCTAGTTATTTCAAAAATTATGATGGTAAAGTTCCGTACGGAGCTAGAATCGATACGGTTATGAAATGGCTGCAACTTCCAGAAAAACAAAGACCTCATTTGGTTACTTTATATTTTGACGAACCAGATCACACGGGTCATAATTTTGGTCCGCATTCGCCAAAAACTGAAAAAACAGTGATCAAAATGGATTCTATTATGGGCGAAATATCTAGAAGATTAGATCAATTGCCTATTGGAAAACAAATTAATTTAATCATTGTTTCTGACCACGGAATGGCCAATATCAGTAATGATAGAAAAGTAGCCGTTCTAGATTACTTAAAACCAGAATGGCTGGGTTACAAAGATGTTGTTAACCCGATTATGAGTTTGCAGGCAAAACCAGGTTATCAAGATTCTATTGCCAATGCTTTGAAAAAAGTCCCTCATATTAAATTCTGGAAATCAACCGAAGTTCCGAAAAGATTACATTACGGAACAAATCCGCGTGTACATGATTTTGTTATTGAAGCCGACAAAGGATGGAGTTTAGTAAGCAAAGAAAGCACACATATAAACGGCGGAACTCATGGTTATGATAATAATGAAAAAGATATGCACGCCATTTTTTATGCAAAAGGTCCTGCTTTTAAAGTCAATAAAAAAGTAAAAACGTTTCAGAATGTTTCTGTTTATCCTTTAATCGCTCATATTTTAGGTTTACAAATTGGAGAAATTGATGGAAAATTGAGTGATGTTGAGGATGCGCTGCGATAAATTAGATAATGTGGCAATTTGATAATTAGAAAATTTGATGATGATTGTCACCCTGAGCGAAGTCGAAGGGCGTTCCAATTGGCACGTGGGCTTCGACTTCGCTCAGTCTGACAAACCTATAAACAAAAACAAACCCGACAGGTTTTAAAAACCTGTCGGGTTTAACTTTTGAGATACTTTGCGCAGACGCACAGCAGTGCGTCTCTACAGAAAATCGATTTGAATTAATTCACAATTAATAATTTACAATTAACAATTATCAAGACACTACCTTATACGTCGGATCTTCAATCACATTTACATTAATAACCGCATCTGCATTTTTTAATAATTGTCTGCAATCGGCACTTAAATGCTGTAACTCCACTGTTTTATTTAACTGATTGTATTTTTTCGTCAGATTATTTAAAGCTTCAATTGCCGACATATCAGAAACGCGACTTTCTTTAAAATCAATTATAATATGGTTTGGATCGTTTTGAATATCAAATTTTTCTAAAAAAGTAGTGGTTGAACCAAAGAATAAAGGTCCGTAAATTTCATAATGTTTTACTCCGCTTTCGTTGATATAATGTCTAGCACGGATTCTTTTGGCACTTTCCCAAGCAAAAACCAATGCCGAAATAATCACTCCAATTAAAACAGCCAAAGCCAGATTATGCAGTACAATTGTGATTAAAGCCACTAGAATTCCAACAAAAATATCATGTCTCGGCATTTTATTAATAATCCTGAAACTTGCCCATTCAAAAGTGGTAATGGCAACCATCATCATAACGCCAACCAAAGCTGCCATTGGTAATTTACCGATTACAGGAGCTCCGAAAAGAATGATCAGTAAAATAGTCAAAGCACCAATAATTCCAGAAAGTCTAGCTCTTGAACCTGCACCAAGATTTACTAAAGTCTGCGCAATCATTGGGCAGCCTCCCATTCCGTAGAAAAAACCGTTTAGAATATTTGAACTTCCTTGCGCAATGCATTCTCTATTGCTATTTCCTCTTGTGCCAGTGATTTCGTCTACTAAATTTAGCGTAAGCAAACCTTCCGTTAAACCAACAGCAGCGACAATTACAGAATAAGGAAAAATTACTTTTAAAGTTTCAAAAGAAAACGGAATATTTGGAATATGAAATGGAGGAAATCCGCCTTGAACCGATGCGATGTCTTCTACTGTTTTGGTTTCAATATTAAAAATAATTACGACTGCAAAAACAACCATAATCGCCACCAAAGATGCTGGAACAGCTTTTGTAATCTTTGGAAAAATTAAAACAATCGCAATGGTCAAAGCGACCAAACCAAGCATAATATATAAGGGAGTTCCTTGAAGCCAAGAAACCTGACCATCTATAACTGTTTTAAACTGCTCCAATTGCGACATAAAAATCACAACCGCTAATCCGTTTACGAAACCAAACATAACGGGTTGTGGAACCAATCGAATAAATTTTCCGAGTTTAAAAAGTCCGATACAAATTTGAACAACACCGCCAAGAGCAACAGCAGCAAAGACATATTCTATTCCGTGCGATTTCATCAAAGCAATTAAAACAATCACGGTTGCTCCCGCTCCACCTGAAATCATTCCTGGTCTTCCTCCAAAAATTGCTGTTACTAAACCTGCAATAAACGCTGCGTATAATCCGACTAGTGGTGGAAATCCAGCTAAAATTGCAAAAGACAAAGATTCTGGAATCATCGTCATTGCAACAGTTAATCCCGCTAAAATTTCATTTTTGTAATTGACTTTCTGGCTAAAATCGAAGAGTTGGAATGCTTTTTTCATAGGGCACAAAATTAGAAAAATAATATGCAAAAAAAGGATAAACCTTTTCGTAATGAAAAAGCAGCAATAACAATATGAGTAATTAAACAGTTCGGACTATGCCAACTGTTCTAAAAGAAATAGAAAAATGGAAAGAATAAAAGCTATCATTTTGGTTTTTAATTTAATTAAAACATCACGCAAAATACTTACAAATAAACCAAATACAGCTACGTATTTTTACCTGATTTCAAACAGTAAAATGTTAATTATTCTAATCTCACACAAGTATATCCGAGACAGCGAACATAATCCATAATATTATCACACTGAAGATCAATTCCTTCTACCCTTAAAATCTTGTCGCAATCTTCCAAATCAAAATTAATTTTATAATCTGGAAACTGATTTTGTATAACGGCAACAACATAATCTCTATCAGATTCTTTCTGAACATTTGTTTTAAAAACTTCCACAATCATCTCTGCTTCTTTTAATTCTTCTAACTTGTACATATTACTTTCGATTAAAAAGATTGTATGAAACTCCAAACCTAAAATATCCTTGCGTATCTTCTTTTTGATCGTAAACATATCGGTTTGTTCGTTCTCCTTTTTCTGTAAGTCGGGCGCTCACAACGTTGTTAAAACCGCCTTTTACAAATGCAATTAGTTTCGGAGTAAAACTGTATTCATAAGTAATTCCAGATTTTAATTCTAACTGGTTCAGCTCATAAACGCCTTTTAAATTTGAGGTGTTTAAATTTAAGTAAAAACTTTCAGTATTTAATTCCGTACCTAAGGAAATTCTTCCATTTTCTAATAATTCTCTTCTAAACAATATACGCTGAGGCAAAATAAAGTCCATATCCCATTTCGATTGTTTGAATTTATGGTTTATAGAAAAAAGCGGCGTAACAGGCACAATCGAAGATGGATCGAGCAATACTAAAGCCCCAGCGGTAATGGTTGTTGATGGTGTTCTTTTAAGGACTAAAACTGCCGAAGCAAAACCTTTTAAACGCTGCAGCTTTTCTTCGTCTCCGTCAATTGTTGCGGTGGCGTTGTAAATAACAGGTTTCTTAAAAAGTGTCGCCATATAAGTTGCTGTCAATGCTCCAGCCCAATAATGAAATTCCTGATTTTCTTTTGTATAGGTTTGATTGGTTTGATAATTATAAATATCTCCAAAACCAAAATTTTCATATTTATAGCGAAGTGAAGTCGTCAAAACTAATCTTTTTGATTCTGTAGCATAAAAAGGCAAATTGAAAGCCGCTTTAAAACGATTGTGCTCTTCTATTCTTCCCTTTTCAAGTTTATTTCCAAACAATCTTGAATCGTAATTTGATGGCCCTAAAGCTTCATATTGGACATCAAAAGTTCGTGTGTTTGGGAATTTATCAACCACGGCTTTTACAAAGGTTTTTACACCTGGCTCCTTTTCTTGAGCTATTACTTGTAAAGTGGAAAAAACAAACACAAACGACATGATTTTAGATTTCATAAATTAGAATAAAAGATTACGGAGTATAGATAAAATTTGAATCCAAAAATACTCTAGGCATCTTTATTTTAATAGCAATTTTATACCAGTGGCGTATGATTTATACGAATGGCGTTTGTATAAATTATTGCTTTCAAATGATTATAAACTATACGATTATAGTATTTTTGCCGTTATGACAATCACAAAAATCTATCAAAACTTTTTTCTTCGAAATCTTCTCGTCAATGCACTTGTTTATCTCGTAATTCTGGCTTGTGTTTATGACGAAATAAAACTAGACGGACACAGCTGGTCGTATATTCTCAGCAAAATAGCTGTAGGTTATTTTCCGTGTATTGTCTGGATCACGATTTTCAATATTTGCATTATCAAACCTTTTCTGTTTCATAAAAAATTTAAAATCTTCTTTACGCTTCTTGCTGTTTATTGGACTGGTTTTTACTTTTTTATGAATTGGTTTTTCCCACTTGTCGGATTAGGAAATTTTAAGACACTTCAAATTTTATCGCTTATTATAAACGGCTCTTTCTTTTATTTTCTTCATATTGTGATTACCAAAAAAATGAGTCAGGCTGATAAAGATATTATGAATTTCAAGTCGGAACTTTCATTTTTAAAACAGCAATTGAATCCGCATTTTTTATTGAATGCAATGAATAATCTTTACGGAGAAGCCTTAGCAGAACCCGATAAAGTTCCTGACCGAATCTTGAATCTTTCGGATATGCTGCGTTACCAAATTGAAGCTTCTAAAAAAGATTATGTTTTAATGATCGAAGAAATCGCATTTATTAAAAAATACATCGAATATTACACGTTTAGAAACGAAAGATTGGCTGTAAACCAGAATATTGAAGGCTTGCACGATCAAATTGAAATTCCGCCTTTATTCTTTCTTCCTTTGGTTGAAAATGCTGTAAAGTTTTCTGCTGAAACTCCAGAACCTTTTATTAATTTGGATTTGAAAGTAAGATGCCGAGGCGTTATTTTTACATTGAAAAACAATTATCTCGATTCGGGTTCGCGACTTTCGAGCACAGGAATCGGAATTGAAAATCTAAAAAGACGTTTGGAAGTTTATGGCTTAAAACACAATTTGAGCTGTAAAAAAGATAAAAATATATTTACCGTAAAATTGACGATATGGCACTTACCTACCGCTGTCTGATAATTGATGACGAATCGCCGGCGCACAAAGCCTTGATTTCGCACATCTCCAAATTTGACGAACTGGAGCATTCTGGCAGTGCTTTTAATGGTATGGAAGCTATAAAACTGCTCAACGAAAACCAATACGATATTATTTTTCTCGACATTAATATGCCTGTAATTTCAGGTGTCGAATTAATGGAACTTCAGCCCAATCGTCCGCTTACGATTGTAACAACCGCTTATTCTGATTTTGCGCTTTCGGCGTACCAAAATGATGCAATTGATTATCTCTTAAAACCCATTTCTCCTGATAAATTTGCCAAAGCCATAGAAAAAGCCAAAACGTATTTTTCTGGAAATAGTCTTAAAAAAGAAATCCAAACTAACAAAAAAGTATTTTCTTACCGCTCCAACGGACAAGTAATTGAAACGCCTCTTTCTGATATTTTATACATCGAAAGTCTGGGCAATTATATGAAATTATACAACTGTAAATTAAAATCCCCAATTGTTATTTACGGTTCGCTTGCGAGTATAAGCGCAGAAATTGATTGTGCACATTTCGTACAAGTTCACAGATCTTATATTGTAAATACAACCAAAATTTCTGCTGTTACAACCAAAAATCTTACGATCTCTAACGGAGATATTATTCCTGTTGGAAGAAAGTATCAGATTTTGTTGGATAATTTGCCTATTCGGTAATTCTAATTTATTTGGGGTGTAGGTGTAATATCTGGTTTCCCAAAGAATGCAGAAATTCTAATTGATGAAAATAATTTACCTTTTTCTGAAGGAAATGATTTCATTTGGGAGTATGGAAATTTTCAGATTCCTTATTCTACAATTGAAATTATTGCATTTGATAGTTCTTATTCAATAATTAAATTTAAAGACACAAATCTATCAGATAGATTTAAAAACTACTTCAATGAAGCAATAGAATTAGAAAAATTAAACTCTTAAATCATTATTCTTATTTGTTTTAAATCTGTCGAAATTATCCAAATTAGCGATTTTGTGAATTATTTTCTTAAAAAAAATGGCGAACTGAATAACTTTTCTTACTTATTTATTTAAATTCGCAGCACAACAAAAACCACTAAGATTTTTTTTAACCAATGCGCATTTTTAATTTATTTAGAAGATCAAATGTCAAATGTCCGAGATGTCAAGGAAAAGGATTTGTTGACTGGGATGATATTCGTCGTTTAAACAGACAGCTAAAATGGGTTCCTGCTCCTTGCGCATACTGCGATGCAACTGGAAAAGTAGAAAAAGAACTACTTTCTAAAGTTGCTGTTGATTGTATGTACCTCACGATCGATTTACCAGAATCTGTAATCGAAAAAATTAAAGAAGGCGACAAAGAAACAATCGAAAAAGGAAAACAACGCGAACTTTTTGTAGATCATCTTATTCAATATGCAGAGCATCATTACCTTACTCAAAACATGGATGCCGAAAGTATTGCCACTTTATACCTAAACACCGAAGCTGAAAAAGCCAATTTTTCGGTAACAAAAGAAGAATTAATAAAATACATTCAAGGCGTTATCAATCTCAAAAAGTCGACTTTAAACTAAACAAAACCTTTGCAACTTTGTCCCTTTGCAACTTTTCACCTTTTAAAAAAAACAGGTATAAATACGTATAGCCATAATCTTATTTTGTGGTAACATTGTAGTGAATAATTTTTAGTTAATAATAAAGTTGTCTTCTAGAGAGCTTTTAATTTTTGTCACTTTTTTTTGGAGCACAAAGTGAGATTTCGAGTCGCTGGTACCGATTGGAAATTTCACTTTTTTTTGTGCTTATTCTAAACGCAAAAAACACTCACCTACTTTGTCATCCTGAGGAACGAAGGATCTCACGCGGGAATCGACAAAGTATAGAATTACTGTGCGGAGTTTCTCGTGTGATACTTCGTTCCTCAGGATGACAAAGCCAAACAGACTATTCAAAATGATGATTTAAAAATTCAAATGTTGGGTTAAAATCTCTTATTAATTCGATTTTCTTTGCCCTAATCCATCCTTTTAGTTCCTTTTCTCTTGCAATTGCCTCTTGTATCCAAGTGAATTTTTCGTAATAAACCAAAAACTCGATTCCGTATTTAGACGCAAACGTCTTAATGTTATTCTCAATATTTTCTTTATGTTGCTTAAGTCTTTCTTTTAAATTTTGCGTCACACCAATGTAAAATGTTGAACGATGTCTATTTGTAATAATGTAGATATAATAGGTGTGATAGCCCTGTTGCGAGTTGAACATGTTTTTTTGCACGAAAATACTTTATTTTTATACGACGCGCAATCTTGTCATCCTGAGGAACGAAGGATCACACTTGGAGGCGACAAAGTATAGGATCTCATTGCAGAACTTCTTGTGTGATCCTTCCTTCGTCAGGATGACAAACTGAATGGACAAAACTGCGTGGAGTTTCTTGTGTGATCCTTCGTCCCTCAGGATGACAAACTAGATTCCTTTGTACCTCTGCACCTTTGCAACTAAGAAAAAAGCAGTATTTTTGTATTTCTGTAAACGCCACGAAATTAAAAGCCCAGAAATCGATATGACACGAGAACATTATATTCCGTTTAATAAAGAATTTTTACTCGAACAGCAAATTACCGCTTTCGCTAATGATCCTAAAAAAGTAGATGGTTTTAAGAAACTTTTCGAAATAATCGAACATTATTATCATTACGAATCTTTTAACTTAAACCGAAATCTAAAGCAAAACTACGCGCTTTATGATCCAGATTTAAGTGAGAAAGAACGCGAACAGTTTATTAGCAAAAGCGATTTCCCGACTTTTAAAAAGACGCTACTAACAGTTTTAGAACGTGGAAATTATTACAGAATAGACAACGAAGCTTTGAAGTCGGCTATGGAAGAATCTGATTTGATTGGTTTAAATCTTTCAATCGATTTTAATGCTTTTAAAGATTACGAACTCTACGCACGCGGTCATCATAAAGCAAAAGAAAAAGTCACGAAATATTTCTTCTGGAAAAAAGAAGTCGAAATTGAATATTATGATCGTGTCTTGATTTACCTTAATTATAGCGACGC
Organism: Flavobacterium ginsenosidimutans; assembly: GCF_003254625.1. Lineage (GTDB taxonomy): Bacteria > Bacteroidota > Bacteroidia > Flavobacteriales > Flavobacteriaceae > Flavobacterium > Flavobacterium ginsenosidimutans. The sequence goes on along the minus strand of NZ_QJRJ01000070.1, from coordinate 114,445 downwards.
AGATTATCTTAAAGAAAAGAAAGTCAAATTAGGAAAAATGCCTATCGATCCAAGCTCAATTGCTTTGAAAATCTTTAAGCGAGTTCCTAAAAATGATCTTGAAACGATTTTCCCAAATGCGATTGCAAAAATGTCTGTAAAAGATAAAATGCTGCTCTGGGTTCCTGGGCTTTTTGGCGGACTTTCATTATTAAGTGCCAAAGTAATTCCGGCTTTAATTAACATGTACGAAGCCTATCAAACTGGTGAAACCATCGATTTACTGAACAGTAAAACGTCCTTAAACCAAGGATTAATTGCTTTGGGAATTTTAGGAGCTTACTGTTTCCGTCAATACAATAATTTCATCAATAAGAAAATTCGATATTCTAAAATGCTTTCTGACAGTTTGTATTTTAAAAATCTCGGAAACAACAGCGGCGCCTTCTACTCTCTTTTAAATTCTTCTGAAGAAGAAGCTTTAAAAGAAACCATTTTGGCTTATACTTTTTTAAATAAAAGCGAAAAAACTTTAACAGCCGAAGAATTAGATAATGAAATCGAAGCTTGGTTTAAAACAAAATTTAACACCGATTTGGATTTTGATGTAAACGATGCTTTATTGAAATTAAAAAGCATCGGACTTGGTTTAGAAGAAAATGGAAAATGGAGCGTTATTTCATTGGACGAAGCTCTTGTCAAAATTGATGAATTATGGGATAATGTTTTTCAGTACAATCCGAAATAGGTTTGTTATTAGTTAGATTTTCGTTTATTTTTCTCCGATTAACGTAAAAGAAATTTCATTAGATTTACACTACTAACTATAAAACCACCCAAATGAGAACATTAGATCAATGGTTTGCAGAATATGCCGTAAGTCATCAAAACCCAAAAAACAAGGCAATACATTATATTTGTGTACCAGCAATTTTCTTTTCAATCGTTGGTTTACTTATGAGTATTTCGAGCTCGATAATCTCAAATACATTAAAACTAAACGCTCCAATTATCGAAAATTGGGCTTTTGTTGTACTTCTTTTTGTTCTTATATTTTATATCAGATTATCTATTGCAATGGCGGTTAAAATTGCTATTTTTTCTATTCTTTGTTTAGTTGTAAATTACTACATCGGCCAGTTTGTTCCGTTGTGGGCATTCTCTATTGGCGTTTTTGTATTGGCTTGGATCGGGCAATTTTATGGACATAATATTGAAGGCAAAAAACCTTCCTTCTTAAAAGATCTTCAGTTTTTATTGATTGGTCCAGCTTGGGTGGTAGAGAATTTATTTTCGAAAAAATAAGGATTGTAATGAAAGCAGAAAAAACCAGCAGAACAGCACAGTATATGGCTTTTTTTAGAGCTTTAGAAACTGTACAAAGTAAAGATGACAGATTATTTTCAGATCCTTATGCCATTCATTTCATAGATTCAAAATTGAGATTTGCAACTCGTTTATACCAATATCTAATTGTAAAAAAATATATTAACAATACTATACAGAAAAAAATTCCTGGAGCTTTGTCTTCTGGAATTGCTAGAACAAAATATATTGATGATCTACTTAAAAATGCAATTTCAAAGGATGTGAAACAAGTTATAATTTTAGGCGCCGGTTTCGACACGAGAGCGGTACGCCTTGATTTTCTAAAAGATATTCCTGTAATAGAAATCGATCATCCGAATACGTCAAATTTTAAAGCCGAAGTTTATAAAAATAGAATAGCACAAATTCCTCATAACATCCGTTTTCTTCAAATTGATTTTAACAAACAGGATTTAGATCAATTGGCATTAGAAAACAATCTAGATTTTTCTAAACCAACTGCAATTATTTGGGAAGGCGTAACAAATTATCTTACCGAAGATGCTGTAAAAAACACATTTTCGTTTATTTCTAAATTCGCTCCCAACAGTCATATTATTTTTACGTACGTACATAAAAATATACTCTTAAAGCCAGAATCTTTTTTAGGTGGCAAAAAACTTCTGGAAGATCTTGAAAACCTTGAAGAACATTGGACATTTGGTTTTCTTCCCGAAGAACTTCCAAATTATTTAAATCAGTTTGATATTGCACTTTTAGAAGATTTAGGAGCCAATGAATATCGTGAAAAGTTTCTGCCAAACCGTTCTGAAAATGGGTATGAATTTTATAGAACTGCAATTGGTATAAAAAAAATAAGTCACCCATTAAAAAATATACAGAAAGTATATAATCAGCAAAATAATTTCACAGGTTTTTGCTAATATTTTCTTAATAAAAAAACAACGAACAATATAATATATAAATTTACGCTTCGTTAATCAATTAAGAAAAAATCAATCAAAAAACCAAAAACAAATGAAAAAAACCATTATTTTACTACTGTTTGCAGTTGTTAATGTTGCTTTTGCTCAATCTGGAAAAATCTATTTAAAAAATGCTAAATTCAACGTGGGTAAACCTAATACCTATGTTTACGAACCTCCTCAAGGTCTTGCAATAGAAGATAATGCTAAAGCAAATTTTCTCTACATTACCCCTAATGATTTTTCTTCTGACATAAGTCCGCTGAAAAAAAGTGGAAAACGTTATGAGTTTACCGCAAAAGTTCCTGATTCTGTCAGAGTGATTCTAGTAACTATAAACGATTCACAAAAAATTGCAGATAGCAATAATGAAAAAGGTTATTCTGTACTTCTAAAAACACAAAATGATATTGAATTAGGAAAAAGTCTGATAGATGAAATTTATGTTAGAAGTAATGGAGGTTACTTTTTTAGACTAAAATCAGATCCAAAGCCAGAAGATCTAATTGCGGAATATGATGCGATATTTGCAAAATATCCAAAATTAAGAGACGATATAGTTGCGTTAGAATATTTATACAAGAAAAAGTCTATAAATAAAGAACAAGGAGAAAAAGATCTTCTAGCTTTTGCCGATAAATGTGTAAAAAGAGATACTGAAGAATATTTGACTACAGCTTATTATATCTATAGTTCTAATAATGACAGGCAAGATCAAGCAACAAAATTGAAAAAGGAAATTTCAGAAAAGTATCCTGCAAATAGAATTGATAAAATGGATTTTATTCGAAAATTCTATGATCAGACTGATAAAACAGAAGCTTCTATTTTAGAAAGCATTAATACTTTTAGAACAAAATATTCTAACGATACTTCAAAGAGGTCTCTAAACTATTTTTATTCCGTTTTGGTGCCTATATACCTAGATAAAGGAGAATTGGAAAAGGCTATAGCCTGCGAACCTTATTTAAATCTTCCAGCAGACTCCTATAATAATTTTGCTTGGGGCCAATCTGGCGGTGATTTAACAATGCCTGTAAAAGATATTGATTTTGCTGCAAAAGTTTCTAAACGATCTTTAGACATTCTTGAAGCAAAACGAAAAGAATGCTATACTCCTGATTATAATGACAAATTTAACATGTTTGCTGATACTTATGCGCTTCTGCTTTATAAACAAGGCAAATATGAGGAAGCTTTTAAATACCAAAGTGGAGTTAAAGCGCTTAACGGATTGGACGCTGGAGGTAAAGAACGCTATTTAGCAATGCTGGACAAAGTAAAAAGTAAAGACGAAGTAAAAGCTTATATTGAAGATGAAATCAATAAAGGCAATACATCGCCTGTATTTCTTGCTAAACTAAAAGAAATTTACATCGAGAAGAAATTACCTATGGTTGAATATGATGCTATTCAGCAAAAAACAGAATTATTAGCAAAAGAAAACAAAAACAAAGATCTTCTTGAAAAATTTGGAAGTAAAAATGCTACTGATTTCACCTTGAAAAATCTAGAAGGAAAAGACACTAAACTTTCAGATTATAGAGGAAAAGTGGTTGTTCTTGATTTCTGGGCAACTTGGTGTGGACCATGCAAAGCTTCTTTTCCAAAAATGCAGCATTTAGTAACTAAATACAAAGACAAAGATGTTGCTTTCTTGTTTGTAAACACTTGGGAAAATGGTAAAGAGGAAGATGTACTTAAAAAAGTTACTTCGTATATAACAGAGAAAAAATTTGACTTCAATGTCGTTTTTGATTCAAAAACAGAAGTTGTTACCAATTACAAAATACAAGCGATACCAACACGTATTGTGATTGATAAAACCGGTAATATTCTTGCTTATGACAACTCTAATACTGATCTCGGAGCAGTTATTGATGAGCAGTTAAATAAAAATAAGCTTTAGCTAATTAAAAATTAACTAAAAGGACAAAAGATATCTTTTGTCCTTTTTTTATGATTAAAATATACTCTAAATATTTTTATATTAGCAAAATAAACCCAATCCATAAAATGAGAAAAATCTTCGTATTGATTGTTTCTGGAATTTTACTTTCAGCTTGCAAACAAACAGACAACAAAAACATTTCTGAGAAACAAGAAATAAAGAAAGACAGTATAAAAACTGAAGCTTCAGCCGAAACCATAAAATCAGATTCGGGATTATTGGAACAATTTTCTAAAAATAAAAACGAAGTTATTCTTAAATTAAAATCGATTGCTAATAAAGAAGCTGCCAATGCTTTGTATGACAAATATTTTGAAGAAAATAATGCTTTGCTGGGAAAGATTGAAGAAAAAGAATCAGGCGTAATAGATAAATTCTACAATGAAGAGGAAAATGCTAAAAAAGAAGTGAAACTTTTAGGTGAAAAACTTTCCAAACATCAGTTAGAGTATTTTGAAATTGGAGAAGGATATGTTGAAATTGAAACACTTCCCGATTTCTATTATAAGATTTTCAAAGATTATGTAACAAGTGATTACAAAGATTATTTGTATCTGAAAAGCGAAGAAAACAAAACACTTTATTCTGCAGATGCTGGACTTGTTATTTCTTTTAAAGATTTGGGCGATCGCGTAATTTCATGGGAAAATTTTATGAGCAAATATCCTGATTCAAAATTATTTGCAGCTGTAAAAGAAGAATACAAAAATTATCAAATGGATTATTTAGTCGGTCAAGATAATACACCAACTGCCGAAAGAGCAACTGAAGAAAACTATATTTATCTTGAAAACATTCAAGAGTTTGACCGTTTTGTAAAAAAATATCCGAAAAGCCCAACAGTTCCTTTAATCAATTTGTTTAGAGAAAACTTTAAAAGCGAAAACATTCATGATATTTTGAGAGCTGAACAGGATAAATTGTAAATTTAAAGCACAAGAAACCTTTAATAACTAATATTTCAAAACATGGAAAATAAAAACCAACCAATTACATTTGTTTTTTGGGTCGTAGCCATCATTTTAGGCGTAACCTTATTTAAGCAATTTGATTTTAAAAATCTAAAATTTGAGAATCCAGCAATGGCAGTTATTTATGGTATTGTGTTTCTATTTTCCGTTTATTATATTATTAGAAATTCTAAGAAAAGTTCTGAGAAATAATTGTAAGAGAAGAGCACTAAAATACTCCACTTTTTTTAGACAGTATTAGTAGAAAAAGAAATCTGAGTTCTAGTTTTTTCTCTATTTTTTCCTAAATAAATCACTTATTTTATACAAATTCAGTTTATCATAATAATGATAAACTGAATTTTAATTATTAATATTTAATTCATTGATTCTTTACTATAATGAATTTATATAGATTTGAAGATTTTTCTTGTGTTGTTCAATTTCAGGAAAGGCAGATATTAACTTCTTTGTATAATGCAGTCCTTCTTCAAAAAGACCAATATAATATGCATGTATGCTAATAATCTCTATCGGGCCATTTCCTCCATTTGCATTTTTATCAATAAATAATCTGTCTTGCTTAGTTGTATCTAACTTGGATGCTAACAATGCATACGTATAAGCTCTAATATGATCATCTTGTTGATGATAATATTGGGCTAGTGCAAAAATAGGTTCTGCTCTCCATAAACGTTGCTGAAAGGCCTCCAAAAGAATTTTTTCTGCATCTTGGATAGAAGACAATCTTAATAAACATAATCCCCATTTATATTTAGCATACCATCGTTCTTCATCCCAACCAAAAACATTACATCTTGCCTGATACCATTTTTTTGCATGATTATAATCACCAATATCAAAATAGGAATTTGCTAAATAGAACAAATATCTTGGATTTTCAGGTTCTGATTCAAGAGCTTCTGTTAAAAGTTTTATATCTCTTTCAAATTTATCACTTTTTGCTCCACCGTCACCAATATCTTTAATCCTTAATGAATTTAAAGTGGCAATTTGTACATTGCCTACGTCCAAATATTCATGTGTAGGACATTCATATTGCATACTAACATCAGCACGTGCCATGCGAATATTAAAATATTCAAAACTATTTTGATTAAACTGTTTTAAGCTATAGACCTGCTGGTTTAGATTTTTTTTATCAAAAGAAGAATCAATAATCAGTTCCATATCTGCATCCAGAAACAGTAAATACCAATCTTCATGCTTACTATTGTTGTTAGTTAAAAATTCCTTTGCATAGTCTATGGCATTTGTTCTATTAATACCAAAATTGACCCACTTATCTTGTATTACTTTGTAAGAAATACTTTTAGAATTAGCCCAATTTTGAATGATTTTGACAGTATCATCAGAAGAACCCGTATCACAAATTACCAAAGCATCAATAACACCATCTACTGAGTTAAGTAGGCGTGTAATAATTTTTGCTTCATTTTTAACAATCATGTTTAAAAGAATTTTTTTCATTTTTATTTTAAAATTTAAGTACGAAAACAACACTACATAAAAGTAGCTAAAATACTACAAATTTATATAATTTTCTTAAATTAAAACATAAAGGATAGCAAAAAACTTGAAAACAAGAAAATCAACATTTTTAACAAAAAAGATAATCATGTAATTTCCAAAAAATTAAATTCTCTATATCAATGACAATCATCATAATATGATGTTACTTAAGTTTAGTTTGGTTAACTGAATTAAACAAAAGGGTGCTTTAAATATGATCTTCTAATTGTGTTGCCTATTAAAATCTTTTTGAGAATAAAAAAAGCCTGAGAATTTACATTCTCAGGCTTTTTCTTTTTATAGTGACCTTGACGGTACAGAATTCGAACCATTTATTACAAGATTTAAAGATTTTAAATGATTTATAAGTAATATCTACTAACTAATATGATGTTTTAATTTCTAAAATTTATGTTTCAAAACAAAATAATTTACTATTATAGAATATACGATTTAATAGAGTGAAATCTGAATTAATTTTTATGAGATCCTAGTATAGGTTTTAATTTTTTTGCTAACTCAATTTCTAGAATGCCAATCAAAGTTTTCATTTCTTGTTCAAGAACTATATAGTTTAGTTGCAGATTGCCATAAATTAAAGGATCGTACCAATATGTTAACTGCAAGCTTCCAGTTTTATCATTTATAGAATGGCCTAAATGGTTCACAAACCTATAATGAAATTTATCTTTTACTTTCCCAACATAAAGCGTCCCTTTGCATTCTCTTCGAGCTTTCGGCACTTCTGAAACTTTTCTACTTTTAGTTATTTCTTCTATTTTTTTTAATGCTTTTTCTAAATTCTCACTTTTTAATTTTTCAATATCAAATGTGAACCAATATAAAACAGGTTTATTTTTGGGTAAGCTATCGTATAAATCTTTAAAATTTATGCACTTAGAAAATGTTTGAGTTTTCCTGTAATTTTCAGCAAGATAACTTCTATCGATATCTATAGTTTTAATTTCTAAACCGTTTTTTTCGATTAGATCAAGATAAGTATTTAATTTATTAATTTGATCACTTACTATTTCTCGTATTGTATGATTCATGTACTTTAGTAATTCTAATTAATATTGTGGGCTAATTTCAATTTCCAAATTCTTTTCATAAAAGAATCACTCTCTTAAATGCAATAAGATCTTGACAAGTAAACTTTTTAATATAAGTTAAAAACACACCCTAGTACTTCTGTGAAGCTCTAATTTTTTTAGATCTTGTAAGAACAATTTTGAAGCTATTTTAGATATTATTTAGAAAACATAAATATCAGCGAATATTAATTTAAGTTATAATTATCAAATCTCAAAACAATAAGAAGAAGAAGATCTAGATTTTTAGCACTTAAATTCCTCTGACTTTACTATCATATAAATCGTTAAACCACATTTTTTTGAACATTAAATTAACCCGATCTTCCGATAATTTATTATAGAGCTCAAGTTTTGTATTAATAAAATTAAGCAATTCATTATCAATCTCTTCGCTAAATTTATCTTGAATATTATCTCGTGAATTGTTTTTATTAAAGAAACTCATTAACTGTTCATTAGAGTAAATTTTATCTTGCATTTTTTTAAACTCTACTTTATCTTCTTCAGTTAAATCAATTCCAAATGTGTCATTTAATACTTTTATTATATTAGTCAGCATGTCAAGTTCGTCTTCTTCCTTCCCATTAATAGTTCCAGGCATCATTCCATACATTTCGCCATTCTTAGATATCAACTCTAAATCTGTTGTATATTGATGTTGGATCTTGTAACTATCTAATTCCACTTCGCCTAATACATCCAAAGGTAAATTTGATTTAATGTACGGTAACATTTTTATTAATGAAGTTAAGAAAACATAATATTTTTCTAATTCTACATCAGTAAATGTGATTATTTGACTTAAAAAACGATAAAGCTTTAAAAATGTTTGCGTATCTGATTTAAATTGAGATTGTTCATCTTCGTCTAAAACTTCTTGAAAACGTTTTGTAACGGTTGCTAAAATAGGATTTAGTTTTTCGTAATTGTTTTCTTTTCTAAAGAAAATATTTGCAAAAGATTCTATCTCATTTTGATAAAAAACATTTAAACTGTCAATTTTTGTTTGAATGCTATATAAACTATTTGGATCCGTCTGGTTATATTCTTCCATAAAATTTTCTCCATAAAAATGTTGAAAATCTTTTTGGATAGATTCTGGATCATTTACAAAATCTAATACCATTGTACTCTCTTTGCCACGCATCGTTCTATTTAAACGACTCAATGTCTGAACAGAAGATGCTCCTCCTAATTTCTTATCAACAAACATAGTGTGTAGCATAGGTTCATCAAAACCTGTTTGATATTTATCAGCTACTATTAGAAGGCGATATTTGGGTAATTTAAGTGCCTCCGGAATAGAGATCTTTCCTTGTAGCTGATTCATACTTGATTCGGTATATTCTTCATTTACTTCATTATCTCTTACCGTTCCAGAAAAAGCGACTAGTGCATTATAGGGTAATTTCATTTCCTGCATAATCTCATCAAATTTTCGCTTGAATCTTACGGCATGTAAACGTGATTTGGTAACTACCATCGCTCGGGCTCTACCTTGTATTTCATTTTGCGTTTTACTTACGAAATGCTCAATTATGATGCGAGCTTTTCTTTCTATAGCATGATCTTGTAGGTCTACATAAGACGCCAATAGTCTCACAGTTTTTCTTTTATCATACTCTTTATCTTCAATATCCAGTCTTTTAATAATTTTATAATAACGCTTAAAGGACATATAATTTTTTAATACATCACGAATAAAACCTTCTTTTATAGCTTGTTCCATCGTATAGTAATCGAAAGCTTTAAGTTTTCCATCAATTATCCGTCCAAATAGCTCTTCGGTTTTTGGTTTTGGTGTAGCAGTAAATGCAAAAAAAGATATGTTAGGCTGTTTTCCCTTTCGTTTTATTTCATCAGCAATTATATCATCTAAATCCTGAACTATATCTAAAGTTTCTGCTTCCTCTAATGACAATGATTTTTTTAAGTGGCGCGCCGTTTCTCCTGATTGAGAACTGTGTGCTTCATCAATTAATACTGCGTATTTTCTGTCAGGTATACTTGCAATTGTTTCTGATATCACAGGAAACTTTTGAATTGTGGTAATTATAATACGTTTTCCATCTTCAATAGCTTTTTTAAGATCTTGCGCTGTTTTATTCTCATCAACATATGCAACTAAGCCTGGTGTATTATCTAGCTGTCTAATATTATTTTGGATTTGTTTGTCTAATGCGCGACGGTCATTTACAACAATTACAGAATCAAAAAGAGCTTTCGGATCATTCACATTTTGATAGAAACCAGCTAAACGATATGCAAGCCAAGTAATAGTATTAGATTTGCCAGAACCAGCAGAATGTTGAATTAAATAGTTTTTACCTGCTCCTTCTAGTTGCAATGCATTAAGCAGTCGTTGTACTGCTCTACGCTGGTGAAAGCGGGGAAAGAGTAGTTTTGATGATTTTTTTTCTTTTAGACCTTTCGTTATTGGATCGTATTCTTTTTCCGTGTCAGTTTGTACATTTATATAGTTTTGAATTAAATCTAATAATGAATCTTTAGTTAATACATCTTCCCATAGATATGAAGTTGCAAAGCCATTTTCATTTATATTTTCTAATCCTTTATTAAAAGGCAAAAAGAATGTATCTTTTCCTTTTAATTCCGTAGTCATAAAAATTTTTTGTGTCCCAAGTGCAAAATGAACTAAACAACGTTTAAATTCCAAAAGAGGTTCTCCTTTTGGTTCACGATCCTGTATATATTGTTTAATTGCATTATGATGATTTTGCCCTGTCAGCTCATTTTTTAGCTCTAATGTTACAACAGGTATGCCGTTAACGAACAAAACTAGATCAATTGAATTCTCATTTTTTTTAGAATATTTTAATTGACGTATTACCGCCAATCGATTTTGTTCATACCATTTTTTATGCTCGCTTGATTTATTATTTGCAGGTTGAAAATAAACCATATCAAATTGTACTCCACGATCTTTGACTTTACTACGTAGTAAATTTAAGGTTTTGTCCTTGTGATCTCTATAAGTCTTTGCAATATTATCAACGATTTTCTCATCTACATTTTCATAATATTGATTTACTTTAAGAATATTATATTTATCCTGCTGTGTGTCTTTTAAGAAGGCAATTATTTCAGAAGGTATTAGACATAATTCTCGATCGTAAGTATGTTGTGGCACTTCATGAAAACCTCCAAACTCAACAAGATACTTTATTATATCGTCCTCTAAGTGAATTTCTCTAATGCCTTGCGCCATATTATTAAATGTTAAAACTTGTGTCTGAAAAATGATTTTTATGACACAATTTATTTCATGTTACTTAAGGTTAATGTTTTATTTCTATTTCTCTAACCTAACTAGTTCTTTAATGCGTACAAAGATAATGTATAAAGCATTATAAAATGGCGAGGTAATGTCGCTAGATGATTTTCATGTAATTAAAGCCATGTTCACTTCATTAATTAATAAGTTGTAAACGAAGGATATTTCATCTTTATTCAGACGGCTTTGGTCACTTTCGTACATCTATTTTGCCCGTAACTACTTCTGAGATTAATGATTGGCGATAAATTTGAAGTTTATCAATAGCGCTCTCAATTTTCAAAATCGTCTTTTGAAAAGAATTAAATTCTTTATCAATTTTGCGAGAAATAGCCAATTGTTCGCTTTCTGGTGGCACAGGAATAGAAATGTTTAATAGAACAGAAGAATTTATTGCTGGATAACTTACTCCAACTGATAAGGATATTATTTCATCAATAAAGCTCTCTGATTTTACAACTACACCCAAAAAATCAGATTTAATTTTCTGTGCTCTTAAAACTGCGAAACCAGTAGAAACGATAAAGTTGTTATAATCAACATTAACCTTAGTTATAGCTTTTAAATAGGTTCTTACAGTTGAAAGAATTATATCATTTTCTTTGATGATTCTTCTTGCTCTTGATGGTGCTTGAGAAAATCTCATTTTAGTGAAATTCTCCACGCCATTTTCTAAAGAAACATCTCCAATTTCAATATAATTAATAATTGAATCCTTATCATGTTTGTCATTTAGAGCGTCATCATTGCAAGAAACAACATACTTCAATTTTTTAACTTCCCAATGATTTGGAATTTCTCCCATCCATTCAATACCACTAGATTTCATTGGTACGTTAATATTTAAACCTTTAGTTACTGCTTCATTAATAATGGCTTGACGTTTTTCTTTTAGGAGTTCTATCAGTCTTTTTTTCTTTAAAATACTTGAATTAATTAAATTGATTTTATAATCAAGGAAATTAGCAATTTGAATTTGTTCGTGTTTATCAAATGGAGCAAAAATGGGGAAATTATTAATTTTCCCAACTTGAATATTAATTCGCGTAAAACCTTTTGCCTCATTTGATAGAATTTCCCTGTAATGCCCACTTAGTAATAAATAGTTTAAAAACTCTGGACTAAAATTTTCGTCAAATATTCTGAAACCTCTGCAAAAACTATTTAAATAGGTATCTTCTAAATTATCAATTAAGACAGCTGTTTTTCCAATATCAGTAAAATTTTCAGAACTCATCAAGAAAAATAAATCGCCCTTTTTTACTTTGTTTTGCTCCTCGTTCGGTTTAATTTCTACTAAATCAAATAGAGTTGGATCAATTTTTATATTATTTGCAATATTTTTGAAATTGATGTAAGGACGACTTAAAGGACTATCTTCATTATAAAAATCACTTCCAGATTTACCAGTCAAACCACTGTATAAATTACCTATGTACTTTAATTTGATAAGTTTCCAGTGGTGAGGAACTTCTTTGATACCTTCTATATTCGCAGTTCTGTATTTTTCGTACCTTTTCATTAGTTTAACAATTCATTGAGCAAAATACTTATTTCACTTTCAAGTGTAATTATTTCTGTTTTTACTTCGATGGCAGTGCGTAAACTTTTATATTTATAAAAGTATTTTGCAAAGTTTATTTCATAACCAATCCGTGTTTTGTCAAAATCTATCCACGCATCTGGCAAGTGTGGTATAACTTCCTTTTTAAAATAATTTTCAATATCTGAATTTAAAGGTACATTCTCTTTGTCCCGTTTTTTGCTGTCAGGTTTTGGTTTTTTGTTTTTATCAATAATTTTTTTCCCCTTATTATCATACATGGGTTGTTCCACTGTCAGTTGATAAAAACCAAAATCATCGTTATTAAATATTTTACAATCTTTGGCTGTTTCAAAATTTGTGTATATGTCCAAAATTTGTGTAATATGAGTATTTGTGATCTCATTACGTTTATTGCCTAAACTTTTTTTGTTAGATCGACAATAATCAATAGCATTAATTAACTGTACTTTTCCTTTTCTTTTTTTTTCTTTTTTATTAGTCAAAAACCAAATATAAGTATTTATGCCTGTGTTGTAAAACATATCTTTGGGTAAAGCTACAATGCACTCTAGCCAATCGTTTTCTATTATCCATTTACGAATATCACTTTCGCCAGAACCAGCATCTCCTGTAAAAAGTGGTGAACCATTGGTAACAACTGCGATACGACTACCTTCGGGTTCCATTTTTGAAATCATATGTTGTAAAAAAAGAAGTTGTCCATCAGAGGTTCTTGGAGTACCTGCATAAAAACGTCCTGCTGGATTTAAGGCTTCATTTTCAATAAAGCGCTGATCTTTTTTCCATGTTACACCATAGGGAGGATTTGCCATCATATAATGGAAATGTTTACCTTGAAAATAGTCCTCGGAAAAAGAGTTTCCGTGTTTAATATTATTAGCTTCTTCCCCTGTTATTAATGCTTCAGATTTTGCAATCGCATACGATTGCTCATTTAATTCTTGTCCGTATGTTTGAATTATTGGTTTCTTGTTACTGTCTTTAAGTAAAATATCAAGTATATAGTTTTTACCAAGATTAACCATTCCTCCTGTTCCACAAGCTGGATCAAAAATAGTACGAATTATACCTGTTTGTGATAAAGCCTCTTTTTCTGTCGAAAACATAATTGCATTCATCAATGCAATTACATCACGAGGAGTAAAATGTTCTCCTGCAGTTTCGTTAGATTGTTCATTTGATATACGAATTAATTCTTCAAAAACGTAACCCATACCGTGATTGTCAATTTTATCGCTATGCATATCAATTCGGCATATCGCATCAATCATTTCATACAATAATTTATTTTTAATCAAACGGGCTACAATCTTATCAAACTGGAAGTTATCTAATATATCACGAACTTCCTTATTAAAACCATTAAGATAATTATTAAAGTTTATTTCAATATTGCGAGCATCATCTTTTAAAGAGTGTAGGGTATGCTGAGAAATATTATAAAATTTTAGTCCACCAGCTGATTTTCTTAAAATTGGATCTAATTTTTCTTCTGCGACTTTTTCTTTAAACTTAATATATGTCTCACGAACGTTTTCATTCAAACCATCTAAGATGCAATCTAGGCGTCGAATAACCACAAATGGAAGTACAACATCTCCTATTTCATTTTTTTTAAACGCATCACGCAATACGTCGTCCGTGATTTGCCATATGAAACCTACTTCTACATTATTGTTACTGTTACTGCTCATTATTTTTTTTAATTTTATTCTGCAAATATAAGGGTTAGAAGGTTTAATGCGGAGGTTTTAGAAAGTTAAAAAATTACATTGTTTATCCCCAATAATGAAGGCTGGATTGTTGACTTTAAGATGGTTTATCTGAATTTGTAAATCATTAAATACTTCATTTGCCAACTTATGATTTTCAGCATTTGCAAGGCTAGAATATCCTATTTCTTTACCTTTTGTAATCCTATGTCCTTGATTATTAAAAAAATTGAATGTATCTCCAGAATTAATTCTTTTGTAATTAGTTAATATTGTTCTGTCGTGCTCTTTGCTTGTTTTAATAAGGGTGAAATTTGGCTGTACATTTGTAGTCTTGTTTAAAACAGCTCTAATTTTAGGTAATAAAACAGGATAGTCTACATCAATATTACCTGGGTTAGTAAATACAACAATATTCGTTTTTACCTTTATTATTTCTGACAAAACCTCTAAATAGCTAATAAGATTGACATCAACAGTATCTGTATCTGTATCTTTATTTTTTAAAATAAATGGATCAACAATAATAATATCTGTTAATGGTAAAGAAAATGATGAAAGATCACTCCAAGTACTAAAAGTACTGGATGAAATCCTCCATCTTTTTTCAAAAATATAATCTCTCTGAAATAGAAATAATTTATTAAACAATTCTATTTCTTCCCCTGGTTTTGCCATTAATAATGTACCAGTATTATTTAAGGCATCAAAGCGTTCATCACTGATTAAATAAGCAGATGATAATTGATTTGAATTAAAATTTTTATACGTATTTGATTTGAGAGGTCTTGGAGGAAAATTGCTTCCAAATGAAAAAGAATTATTTTCCCCTACTCCTTCTTGAAATGAGGAGTACCAAGCCATCAGTTTATCATCAGATTTTAAATCTTCTTTAGGGAAGTTGAAATAAACATTTAATTGTTTTTTTAATGTTTTTATACAATCATCATATAAGTCATCTGCCTTTAGATTTACAAACGACAATAAATTTTCCTTGTCAATATAAATATCCATGTTTATGGTAAATCAAAAATTAAATTATTGTTTACATCATAAAATCCTGTTCCAAATTCATTTGTGAATCTACCGTCGAATCTGTAATTCATTTGGTATGGTCCATTTTCAAGATCAAAATAATGAATTTTAAAAGGATTAGGATTTAATCCGTCAGGATTGGTATATCCATTTTCAGCAACTAATAACTGTGATTTTCTAATAAGATACTCAGAATGTGTCTCAATAATGAAATGAATCCCATATTCTACATTTACCGTATGAAAGAAGCTTGATAATTTACTTTGTAATGCTGGGTGCAAGTTTAATTCTGGCTCTTCAACAATGATTGTAATTTGTTTCAGATTGTTTCTATGTTTGCGCATAATAGTTGCAACTCTTAGTATTAACATCATTGCTTGTAAAGATCCCATTCCTTTATCTGCCAGATGAGCAGTATTCTGCTCTTCGTCAATTACATAAAATTCATAAGCCTCACCTGCATAAAATTCAATATTAAAATCTTCGCCTACTTCAAATTTTTTCATCCATTTTTTTACAAAAATGTATTCAGAATGTTCAGGATATATTTTGGATTGCTTAAAATCATGAATAGCTTGTGCAAGATTATTTTGTTTATCTCTAATTGAAAAAAGAGCAGATTGTTTGCTTGGATTAGCTCCTAGATAGTATAAATGAACATCTTTAATTGCTCTAATAGAGTTTTCAATTGATTTTGATAACTCATGTCTATAATTGTCAATATCAACTAATTCTTGTATTTTTTCTTCAAGTGTTTGATCTGTTAATTCTAAAAGTTCAATTTTTTTATTTATGATATCTATCTTATTCTTATTTTCTTTTACTTCCCTACTATCTGTACTACTTTCAATAATTTTCTTTGCTTTTGCTATTTCATCTACGTAATTCTTAAGCTTACGAATTTCTGCATCATTCTGGAATGTAAAATCACTAACAAACTCTTGTAAAATTGTATCTTCAGTTTTGTTTTCTAAATTTGATTTTAATGAATAAGAAAGATTGAAGAGTTCGCCATTCTCATCCTCATCGCTTTCTTTTTTTAAATTCTTATTTAAGGAGTCTATTTTTTCTTTTAAGCTGTTGTATCGATCTAAAACTCGCAAGCCTTCTGGTGATATTTTTTTAAAATCATCCTTTTGTATTTCTTTGCCTATTTCTTCCCATTCCTTAATTAAATCATCTAGAGCGTCGAATTTTGTTATAAGTTTAGGAGTGGATTTGGAAATATTTATAATTTCTGTGATATAATTAATTTCAAAAGTGGTATTTAAATTTTGGTCGCTTATTATAACCCGTGATACACTTGCACTTGTATCGTCATTTTCGCCATAGATAAAAATTGAAAAAACATAATCTTCTATTTCGATTTGAAACGAGATTTCATTAGTACTTTGTAGTTTATTATTTTTAGCTCTTCCAAAAGTTATAATATTAGCATCTTCTAAAGATTTATTAGTAAATGAAAACTCATTATACTGTTGATTTTGTAAGTAATCTAAAACTAGCAGAATAGCTTTGACCATTGTTGATTTTCCAGAGTTATTTCTTCCTACCATTATTGAGATTTTACCAAGTTCTAAAGTTGGAAATTCAACAAAACGGCGAAAGTTTTTAAAAGATATTTTTTTCATTTTATTATTTGTGAAAACTTGTATTGTGAAATGTTAATAAAGAATGACCTTGATAATCTTAATGGTGTATCATGACACAATAATACAAAAAAGCTTACAGTTTAGTCACTAATTGAATTTAAAAATCAATTATTAAATTTTGAAAAACTATGTTATATAAAATTATTGTTAAAATAAGAATTAAGTGAATTATAATATTCGTGATTTTTAAAATATGACTTATTAAGGAAAGTAATGTGATCGTTAATAGAAGAAAAAGTATAACAAAATAAAATGTGACGTATCGTTTTGTTTTAAACTACATTTTTAATTCTTCTTTTTCTCTTTTTTCTAAATTGATTCGAAAAATATTCATTTATCTTTTCACCACGAAGCAAAATATCAGCAAGATTTTCTTTGACATATTCCCTCGAAGCTAGATCTTGAATCTTCACAGTATCTGTTGAAATAGAGTTCTGATGCTTTTTTTCAAATGCTAGTATGTTGTAAGCACAGCTCTCTCGAATCCCTTTTGCAGTGAACTCTTTTCCCAGACTACTTCCATTGAAAACGGATCTGGTTTTATGGTCAACATAAGTTATTCCGTAAAGCTGTCCTTCCCTGCTTTTTCTTAGTATCATGTGAATGCTTTCAGATTCTAATATCCTGGATAATTTTTCGGGAGAAAATATGGTTTCACGACAGAAAGCCACATTTACGGCATTTTTTACATATTTTTTAAAAGACTCTTTCTCTAAGTCATTAGTTTTAAATTTTTCTTCCAGAAATTTTAAGGTCGGCCTGCTGTAAAATTCGCTGGCTTTTATTGGCACGCCTATCGGTTTTGATTTCTGATCAAGTATTTTGTAAAGCAGTCCATTGTTTTTAAAAACTCTTGATTCCTCACTTCCTCTGTCAGCATGAACATTATAGAGGTTTAAAACTGCATTGAGTTCAGGCAGACTTGAATATTTGTAATCAAATAAAACCTTATTTAAAACTGAATTAATCGCCTTTCTGGACTCTGCTTTTCCGTATTGGACTCTACCGACATCTATCGGATTTAGAGAAAATTGTTCTTTCTGTTTTCTTCCTTCGGCTTTTACAAGTCCGAACATTTCTTCAATTTCTTTTCTTGCAGGTTCTGATTTTTTAACGCCTATCAGATGCAGATCAATTCTTTTCCCGTCTCTCTGGATATTATTTGTGACTACGTGCAGATGAGGATGTCCCGCATCATGGTGCTGATAGACCAAATAGGGCTGTTTCCCAAAACCTATTTTTTCCATATAAGTGTCCGCAATTTCAATCAGCTTTTCTTTAGAATGATTTTCCGACGGATCAAAATTGAGCGATATGTGAACGCTGTTCCGTTTTGTATTTTCGTTAAGCGAAGACAGGTTTAAAAAACGGTTCAGCTTCTGGGTAAAGCTTAACTTCTCCAATTCCAATGGATAGTTTACGGCATTGATGCACTCAGCCACTCCTACCTTAACTTTGTTTTCGTTATAGTTGAGAATGCTGTTTATTGAACGGCTGGTTTTTATCACTGCAACCATCGTTCAGATATTTTTTGGGTGTGGCCGGAAACTTCATCTATTTTCTCAAAAAGTTTTTTTCTCTGCACTTCAAACAGATAAAGATGCCCTTTGAAGTCGGGAATCATTTTCAGTGTATTTACTTTTCTGGCAATCTGGTTGATGTTGTTTCCAATTGAACGGAGTTCTGAAGTAAGCACAACGGTTTCTTCCATAAGTTCGTCTAATGACTGGTTACGGTATGTGCTTGTGATCGGTCTGCTGAATAAGTGTTTTCGAATATAATCACTTAATTTTCTGCAGGTGCTTGCCTTGAACTGGCTTTCAATTTTTGCATACTCTTTCTCTGTCAGGCGCAGGGTTATTCTGCGTGATCTGTTTGAATTTTCTCTTTCCATCATTTTCCTTTTCATTGTTTTCAAACTCTCTTCTTTTAAGATTCTCCACCGCCGAGTTCCGAGGCAGAAGGTGGCAAGATAGGCGGTTGTCAGACAACCGTACATCTTGCTGATCACAGGAACGAGGTGATCTTTGGAGATTTTTAAAAGCAGGCTTCTAATTTAAAGAAAATATTTGAATGTATCATGCTCAAAATATGGTCATGATGGCTGTAGAATGTTACAATGAAATACTTAAAAAAGAAAAAGGAAAAAAAGAAAGCAGTCTTCAATTGGACAGTCAGACAGGTGAAGTGCTATAAGTCCCGAAGGGCATTTTTTGAGGAACGAGGAAAAATGTTATGTGCACTTCTCTGACTGTGTCCAATACTTTGCTTTGCTTTTTTTCTTTTAGATGGTTTAAACTGGAGTGGATATTAGTAATTCTTAAGCATTGTTGTAGCAGTATTTTTAGAGAAACCAAACGGTTAGCTTGATTTTAATATTTTCGAAGACAATTTTTATTTTATGGAAAACCGTACGATTTATCTGTTTTTTTTATGTAGTATTGTCATGTTTAACAATATTTTTCAAATATCTACACAGCGATAGAAATTGATATATGCTACTATACAAAAACTGTTTTAAAAGTTTCAGTAATTATAACAAAAGAATATGAACAAAAGGTATCAGGTATTCGTGAGCTCCACGTTCGCGGATTTAAAGGATGAAAGATCTAAAGTCATTCAGACAATTATGGAGCTTGATTGTATCCCAGCGGGTATGGAGATTTTTCCGGCTATTGATGAAGAGCAGTTTGAATTTATAAAGAAAATAATTGACGATTGTGATTACTATATTTTAATTATAGGAGGTAGATATGGCTCTACATCTTTAGAAGGAATTAGTTATACAGAGATGGAATATGATTATGCAATCAGTAAAAATATTAAGGTTATGGCATTTCTTCATTCACATCCTGAAGAAATACCACTTGGCAAGTCAGAACTAGATTCTTCTTTAAGAGCTAAATTGGATGAATTTAGAAAGAAGGTCTCGACAGGTCGCCTTATCAAATTTTGGAGGGTAGCGGAAGAACTTCCAGGGCAGGTTGCACTTAGTCTATCCAAAACAATAAAAACTTATCCAGCAATTGGGTGGATAAGATCAAATACTTTAGTAGATACAGAGGTATACAAGGAACTTAATGAGGTGCGTAAAGAAAATAAAGCCTTACAAGCAGAAGTAGTGAAGGAAAATAAATTCCAACTTGAGAATCTTGCCGACCTTGAGGATAAAATTAAAATTACTGGTAAGCACAATTTTTACCACAATAGGCAACAATACTCTGATAATTGGGAAAAGGTTCTTACATGGGGAGAAATTTTTTCTTTAATATCACCATATTTGCTCGATATTCCAGATGATTCGAGTATAAAATCAACTATTGGAAGTACAATCTATAATTTAGTTGAGAATAAAAGATCAAGTGGAACAACATATTTGGATGATCAAATATTTCAAACAATAAAAATTCATTTAACTGCTATAGATTTTATTACTGTTGATTATTCTGCTAATAACAAAGGAGGCAAAAGTTTATTTTGGAAGATAACCGAAAACGGCAAACAAGTTATGATGCAAATGCGTAGTGTAAAGAAATAAAACTTAAAGCTTACTTTTCTAAAAGTTTATAAGCTAGTAAATAAAAAGAGGCCTTTTGGTCTCTTTTTATTTTTACTTGAATTGATATATCTTTTATTCTTTTATAAAGATTATTTGGCTTTAAGTAATTTTTCCAAATATTCAACTTTGTCTTTTTCAGCTTGAACTAATCGTTCATATAGTTCAACAACTTTATCTAGAGGATTAAAGTTAATGGTATCTTGTCTGCCAAAATTATTATTTGCAACTGCTTCATTAAAAGTGTTGAAATAATTGATTACACCTTCATCAGAAAAATTTTTAATTGCTTCTACAGTTACTCCCAAGGCTTTTGCAACTTCTGCTAATTTTTCATCGTCGATATCTTCACTATTTTCTAATATCGAAACAGTCTGCTGGTTTGTTCCCATAGCCTGTGCCAGTGCTTCCTGCTTCATGTCTTTCAGTTCACGGATACGGCTGATTTTGCGCCCCATGTGGTTTGGTTTTGTTAATGTACTCATAGCTCAAAGATAATAATTAAGAATAAATAAGCGGGATTCATGTATGATACAAAAAATCTCATGTACGGTACGGGAAAATTTGATACCGTACGGTACAAGTAATTGCTTACTTGCCTGTGTGTTAAACAAAAATACAATTTTTCAGACAAGTATTAACTAAAATGAGTAAAATTATGAAAGCAATTCAAAACACCACATCCGATTTAATTTATCGAGTAATTTCCCAGAACATCGATTCGATAGGCATTTACTGTTTTGCAAAGAAGAAAAGCAGTTATACTTTTAATGAGCCTTTTCAAAAGCCTGTTCAAAAAGAAAAACATGTTCATCTTTATCTGCTAATTATTGCAGAAGAATTTGAGGATAACATAGGAAATGATATTACAGATAAGATTAAGAGCAGATCGAAAGGTATGATAACCGTTACTATTCTTATGCACCGCCTGCGAAATATTGTGAAATTATATGGCGACCAGCAGTTATTCTTATGCAATATTATTAAGAACTCGCAGGCTCTGTTTATTGATGACGAAAAGCATCCCAGAATTGACATCGATTATGGGGTACGCCATGTAAAAAGTACCACATTATACGCTGGAGACCGAAGCAGTGTTTCTGCATCGATCTGGGATCTTATTTACAATAATGATCAGTATTTTTCTTACGAAGTCAGAATGAGTTGCCTTCATCAGATTGTAGAGCAAACATGCCTTTCACTTATAAGGGTATTTCTGGGGTACACTCCTAACCATTTTTCTATGGGCTACTTATTTGAACTATGTGAATACTTTACAAGTATAACTTCTGATTACTTCCCCCGAAACAGCAGGGATGAAAAAAATATGTTCAGACTTCTGAAAAAGAATCCGAACACGCTTCGATTCAGCAGAAGAAACAGCTCTGATTATCTGTACTATCAGCTGATGGAAGACAGATGCCGTGATTTTATGAAAGAGGCAGAAGTTATGATTCAGAAGGAACTGGAAAGACTTGCGGAAATTCATCAGGATGTGACTTTATCAGCATAAAAAATGAAGTTATGGAAACTGATGAAATCAAAAGACTGGAGAATATCAGGGTATTAAGCGGAAGAATGCTAAATACCCTGAAACCAGCAGTTGATAAAAGGGGGATGTACAATGCAGAGATAAGAGTTTATGATTATCAAGAGCTTGCTTGTGTTATAAGAAACCTGATGAAGCTCTGCATTATCGCTTTAGATCAGGAAAGCGCAGAAGTTCCGCCTACGATTGAAAACCAATACATTGATGTGGGACTTATACTGGGAATTGCACTGCAGTTATTTCCAGTTGACGAATTTGAATTTTTAAATGAGATTGCTGATCTGTTTTCAGAAAATAAAGAAGAAACGGAATAGCATAGATTAAGATTAATATTTTAAAATTATGGAAACTGATAAAATAAAAACATTGCAAGAATTTAAAGATTTTGCATCCTATCATTTTAAACTGCTGAAACCTACTCAAGACAAAGGTGGGGAATCAATACGTGAGATAAGATTTTATGGTTACACAGATATGACTTGTCTGGGAGTGAATCTTATTAAAATGTGCTTGAATGTGGTTTATTCGGATGAACTTGATAACAGGGAAATATACATAGGCTCTGTTCTCGAGCTTGCTCTTCAGCTCATTCCAAGTGCCGAAATAGAGGTTCTGGATGAAATATACAGAATGGTAAATGAGAAGAGCGAAGATAAGTGAACACTAAACTAAATAAGGCTATCCATAATGATAGAACTATTTTTATGTACATATTATGTCCATGACATTGACAGAAAAGCGATTTATCTTTGGGAGAGAATCTGAAAATGGATTGATTGATGATAGGTAAATTTTACTTATGATCTTCAGCGAATTAGGTTTTATATTTGTGTTATCCCCACCATATTTTGATCAGGATAAAATAAAAAAAGTGTTATAACTTTATAGCGATGAATGATTGTGGAACAAAAAAGACCGAGACTCGGTCTTTTTTTAATGAAGAGGAATTGTCAAATGAGAAATGAAGATGAGAATGAAAGAGGAAAAATGACGGCAGAGCAAGCCATGAAAATGCTGAAAGATGAAAATGTAGATGTAACGCTTGAACAGGCAGGTAAAGTATTAGATTTTGTACGACTGCTTGCTAAAGTAACAGTTTTAAATTATTTAAAGAGGAAGAGGGATGAAAAAGACAGCGGATTTATATTTGAGAGTGAGTACAGACGAGCAGGCGGAAAAGGGTTACTCGCAAAGAAATCAAGAGGAAATGCTAAGAAAGTACTGTGAGATTAATTCTATTGCTGTAAGGGATGTTATTTATGAAGACCATTCTGCAAAAACGTTTAATAGACCCAAATGGAAACTTTATCTAGCAACCATTAAAAGGTATAAAAATAAAACGGATTTGATCTTATTTACCAAATGGGACAGGTTCAGCAGAAATGCTGGCGATGCATACCAGATGATAAATACTTTAAGAAGACTTGGAGTCGAACCTCAAGCAATAGAACAGCCTTTGGATTTGTCTATTCCAGAAAACAAAATGATGCTTGCTTTTTATCTTGCAGCTCCTGAAGTAGAAAATGACAGACGGGCATTAAATACTTTTCACGGTATGAGAAGAGCCAGAAAAGAGGGACGATATATGGGACTGGCTCCTTCTGGTTACATAAATAAAATAACCGAGGATGGTAAGAAATATATAACTTTTGACCAGCCTGAAGCATCCATACTAAAGTGGTGTTTTGAAGAAATTGCAAAAGATATTTTTAATACAGAACAGATTTTTCTTCAGGCAAAAAGAAAAGGACTTAAGACAAGTAAAAATAATTTCTGGAGACAGATCCGTAATCCTCTTTATTGTGGAAAAATTTTAATTCCTAAATTCAAAGACGAGGAAGCAAAATACGTAATGGGTTCACACGAACCATTAATTTCTGAGGCGCTGTTTTATCTTGTTCAAGATGTTTTAGAAGGACGAAGAAAGAATTTCAGAACTAAATCTGCAATCTCCGAACCATTTCCCCTTAAAGGCTTGTTTAAGTGCCCTCTATGCGATAAAATCTTAACCGCCAGCATATCTAAAGGAAGAAACAGCCATTATTCATATTATCATTGTTATAAAGGCTGTAATTACAGAATCAGATCTTGTGAGGTTAACCGCATTTTCTATGAACAGTTACAAAAGTATATTCCAAAACCTGAAACAGAAAAGATTTACATAACAGCTGTTAAAGAATATTTCAATGATTTCAACAAAGAATCACTTGCAGAAAAAAACAGAGTCATTTCTCAGCTAAAGGAATTTGAACAGAAGATTTCTTATATCCGAGATTTGCTCGCTTCAAGAAAGATTGAAGTGAAAGATTACACTGAGATGAAAACGGATTATGACAATAAAATTCATCGACTTGAAATTAAATTAGCAGATTTAGCTGGAGAGAATATTAGTCTTTCGGATTTATTAAAAACGGGAATTAAAAATTTGATGAAGCTTAATGAATGCTGTAGTGAAGCGGATTTAACTCATTTTCGAAACATTATTGGTTCAATATATCCTGAAAAATTCACAATTGAAGAAAAGCAGTTTCGAACCGCAAGAATAAATGAGGTCGTTCAGGTAGTTTACTTAATTAATGAGGAATTAGCCCCAAAGAATAACGGGACAAAGAAGAAAAAATCTTCTTTGTCCCGTCAAGTGACCCCGGAGGGGTTCGAACCCCCAACCCTCAGAGCCGAAATCTGATATTCTATCCAGTTGAACTACGAGGTCATTTTTATTTATGATTTCAGATTATAGATTTTAGATTACCTATTGGAATCTAAAATCTACACTCTAAAATCTAAAATTATTATTTACGAAAGTAATTTTTTCACAATTGTAGAAATGGTTTTTCCTTCAGCAGTTCCGCCTAATTGAGCAGATGCTAATCCCATTACTTTACCCATTGAAGCAATTCCAGAAGCTCCTGTTTCAGCAATGATTTTTGCTACTACAGCTTCTACTTCTTCTTCGCTTAATTGAGTCGGTAAAAACTTCTCGATTACAGCAACTTGAGCCAATTCTGGTTCTGCTAAATCTGGACGGTTTTGTTCTGTAAAGATTCTTGCGCTTTCTTTACGAGTTTTAACCAATCTTTGAAGCAATTTTATTTCTTCATCTTCAGATAAATCTTCTTTAGATCCTGAAGCTGTTGATGCTAATAATAATTCTGATTTAACAGCTCTTAAAGCTTCTAAAGCTACAGTATCTTTTGCTTTCATGGCCGTTTTGATTTCGTCCATGATTTGTGTTTGTAAACTCATGTTTATGTTTTATTTAAAATAAGCTAATGCCTATTAATTGATATATTAATTTGTTTTTTCAACTAATATCATAGTTTGTCAGGCTGAGCGAAGTCGAAGCCCTTTCCGACAAAAAGCCCTTCGACTTCGCTCAGGGTGACAATATTGTTTTTAAAATACTATTTTAAAAGTCAAATTTTGAAATTCTGTGCGAAGATAAAAAAAATAACCCGAAAATTAAATCCAATTTTCGGGTTACCAAATATTATGATTCTAAAATTAATCTACGTTATCGTGCAAAAATGAATTGTTTGAACGTAATTGTAAATCGTTGTTGCTATCTGTTCCAACAGAAATTCTAGAATTTGTATTATTAGATTGAGAATTAGACAAATCTATTCCTAATCTTTTGTAAGCTGGTTCTTTTTCCAACTCGTCAATTCTAGAAACATTATTATGGAATTTATAGTTAAACTCTTTTAGTTTCTTTCTTCTTTCTTCAGCTCTTAAACGTAATGTTTCTTCAATAGTTAATTCTAATGGAGAAACTTCAGAAGTTGTAGATAAATCTGGTTGGCTAGCGAAATCAACTCTTGGTTTCAACGTAATGTTTAATTCCTCTGGAATTGTATCTTCAACCACTTTTTCAACTGGCTTAGAAGCCAATAAATCGTTTTCAACTTCCATGTATTCTTCTAGAGAATATTTAATAATTCCGTTGTCTGAAACTTCAGTTACCGGAACAAATTGAACTGGATCGTTTACTTTAATATCACGAGTTTCATTAGTCAATTCAAACAAAACTCTATTATCTTCAACAACTGGCTCTCTTTTTACTGGCTCTTGTTTAAACAAAGGAAGATCAAAAGAGAAAGTTGTCTGTTCTTCTTTTTCAAATACTCTTTGCTGCTGAACTGGCTGCTGTTGCACTTCTTTTGCTGTTGGTGTTTCAGGAGCAGAAATTGTAAAATCGATATCTGTAATTGGCGAAACGATTTCGAAAGTCACATCTAAATTTTTGATAAACTCAGACATAACTACTAACTCTTCCTGATTGATTGCTGGAGCAACAGCTTTAGCAGTTGGAGTAAATGTTTCATCATCGTCAACTAAATCAAAAACAACTTTATCTTCAACTTTTGCTGTTGGTGTATCAACAGTTAAGTCAAAAGAAGAAATAGGTTTATTTGTTAAATTATGAACACTTCTTTGCTCGTCTTCTAACGTATGAATGATTTTCTTTGGCTCTGTATTTACAATTTCATTTTGTTGTTCTACATCAAAACCTGTAGCAATAATCGTTACAGCAATTGCTTCACCAAGAGTTTCGTCTTCACCAACCCCCATAATGATATTTGCATTGTAACCAGCTTCATCTTGAATGTGATCATTGATTTCTCCAATTTCGTCTAGAGTAATCTCATTAGTTCCAGAAACGATAAGCAACAATACGTTTTTGGCACCTGTAATTTTGTTGTCGTTTAACAATGGAGAATCTAAAGCAGAAACGATAGCATCTTTTGCTCTATTTTCACCTGTTGCCACAGAAGATCCCATGATAGCAGTTCCACTGTTAGCCAAAACAGTTTTCGCATCACGTAAATCGATATTTTGAGTATAGTGGTGCGTAATTACTTCAGCAATACCTCTAGAGGCTGTTGCCAAAACTTCATCCGCTTTAGAAAATCCTGCTTTAAAACCAAGATTTCCGTATACTTCTCTTAATTTGTTGTTGTTGATTACAATTAAAGAGTCGACTTGCTTACGCAATTTCTCGATTCCAATAATAGCTTGCTCCTGACGAACTTTCCCTTCAAACTGAAACGGAATCGTCACGATACCAACTGTTAATATTTCTCTTTCTTTTGCTAATTGAGCAATTACCGGAGCTGCACCAGTTCCTGTTCCTCCACCCATACCAGCAGTGATAAATACCATCTTAGTATTTCTATCTAACATTTTTTCAATATCCGAAATACTTTCGATAGCCGACTGCTGTCCAACGTCTGGATTTGCTCCTGCTCCTAATCCTTCAGTCAAATTAACTCCTAACTGGATTTTATTTGGTACTGAACTATTTTGAAGCGCTTGCGAATCGGTATTACAAACGATAAAATCTACGCCTTTAATACCTTGTTTGAACATATGGTTGATTGCGTTACTTCCGCCTCCACCTACACCTATTACTTTGATTACATTTGATTGATTTTTTGGTAAATCAAATGAAATACTTCCAAATTCTGAGTTGCTCATCATCTTTTTGGTTTTTTGAAATTCTTATTAAGTACATTTTTTACTTCTTGACTTGGGGCCAGAAAGTAATTTCCTTCTTCTTGTTTATTCTAATTATTCTGCGTTGTCTAAAAATTCTTTGATTTTGTCGACATATCGATCAAAAAATGATCTTCTTATTTTAGTTTCAGTAGATTCGTCTTTTGCCTTTTGACTTACGGTTTCTCTAGGTTCATCGATAGTTTCTACTTTCTCAACGTAGTTTTCTTCTACTTCGTATCGCTGTATTGGCTGAGTTGGGGCATTTCTATAAACCACTTTTGGTTGCTCATTAACCAATTCCATTCTCACAGCACTTTGCGAACTATTTTCGATACTGTTCATCACCAATCCAACAGCCGTTGCAAACAATGGACTAGAGATTTCTTCTCCAGAGTTTCCTGCTAAATGCTCATTTGGATATCCAATTCTCGTATCCATTCCTGTGATGTATTCTACAAGTTGTTTTATATGCTTTAATTGTGCACCTCCACCTGTTAATACAATTCCAGCGATTAGCTTTTTACGGGGATCTTCGTGACCGTATGCCTTAATTTCTGCAAAAACCTGTTCTACAATTTCCACAACTCTTGCGTGGATAATTTTAGATAAGTTTTTAAGCGAAATTTCTTTTGGTTCTCTTCCTCTTAAACCAGGAATCGAAACAATCTCGTTATCTTTATTTTCACCTGGCCAAGCAGATCCAAATTTTATTTTTAAAAGCTCAGCTTGTTTTTCGATAATCGAACATCCTTCTTTGATATCGTCTGTAATTACATTTCCACCGAAAGGAATTACCGCTGTGTGACGAATAATACCATCTTTGAAAATAGCTAAATCTGTTGTTCCACCACCAATATCGATAAGTGCAACACCAGCTTCTTTTTCTTCCTGACTTAAAACAGCATCAGCAGAAGCTAATGGTTCTAATGTCAAACCAGACAATTCAATTCCTGAACTCTGAATACATCTTCCAACATTTCTGATTGATGATGCCTGTCCAACTACAACGTGAAAACTAGATTCTAATCTTCCGCCGTACATTCCGATTGGCTCTTTAATTTCAGATTGCCCGTCGATTTTAAATTCTTGTGGCAAAACGTGAATAATTTCTTCTCCTGGTAACATCGCCAGTTTATTTACCTGATCGATTAGAAGCTGAATATCTTTTTCGCCAATTACTTCTTCTGGATTATTTCTGCTAATGTAATCCGTGTGCTGAATACTTCTGATGTGCTGTCCGGCAATACCCACAACCACATCTTTAATTTTGTATCCTGAATTATTTTCTGCTTCGATTATCGCCTGTTGTATCGATTGAATCGTCTGCGTAATGTTGTTTACTACTCCTCTGGCAACACCCAAACTTTTGGATTTACCAATGCCCAAAATCTCCAACTTACCATATTCATTTTTCTTGCCGATCATGGCAACGATTTTGGTTGTTCCAATATCTAGACCTACTGCAATATTATCTTTTTCCATTTTCTATTATTTAGTGCAAACTACTTGTTCCGTAAACCTAAGGTCAATTTTTTTGTATTTGTATAACGAACTATCTAAAACTGCTTTTTGAAAAAACGCTTTATAGTTTCTAAATTTTCTATCAACATTCATCGTTCTTCCAAAATCTATGAAGTAATCATAGTTACGGTTAAACATTTTTAAGCTTCCATTCGGCATAATCTCTATAGCAATGATGTTTTTTTTCAAAAACGCATCGTCATAAATTGTGCGAAATAAAGCTGCTAAATCTTCGTTATTTTTTTCACTTATTGCCCCTGAAACAAGAGGAACTCTCGCAGTGAAATTGTCCGATAAGGGCATTTTATTACCCTCATAGTCAATATAAAAAGAAGCTGCGCCGTCATAAACTCTTGCTATGGGCGTCTTCTGTTTTACTACTGCTTTTAGAACTCCGTCGATACTTACAAAAACATTTGACTTCTCAATCATGTCTTGCGTATCGAGAGTTTTCTCTATCTTATTCAAATCTAGTTCATCTTTTCTAATACTGGAAGCGTCTCTTTTATTTTCTATCAACAATTTATTAACCGTTTCTGGCTTCACAAATAGCGTATTTTCTCCTACAAAAACGACCATCGATTTTTTCAATTTTCGATCGCCATTTCGATGCTGAGCGAAGGAATATAGAAACAAAACCAGTCCGAAAATAAGTACTAATCTTATGTTTGTCCAATTAAATATTTTCATTTAAAATCTTTTTAATTGACGGAACCATTTCTCCCAGATCACCAGCTCCAATTGTTACAATAATAGGTGCATCGCTGGCTTTTATTTCACCTAA
This sequence comes from Flavobacterium ginsenosidimutans, assembly GCF_003254625.1. Classification (GTDB taxonomy): domain Bacteria; phylum Bacteroidota; class Bacteroidia; order Flavobacteriales; family Flavobacteriaceae; genus Flavobacterium; species Flavobacterium ginsenosidimutans. Next base: position 84,474 of record NZ_QJRJ01000070.1, on the reverse strand, counting down.
TAAATCTTCTTTTGCAACAATTTTTTTGTTCGAATTTGTCATTTTACCCAAAAGCCACTCAGAAGTCACTCCTTCCATCGGAAGCTCTCTTGCAGGGTAAATATCCATCAAAAACACTTCATCAAACTGCGATAAGCTTTCTGCAAATCCGTCAACGAAATCTCTTGTTCTGCTGAATAAATGCGGTTGGAAAATTGCCAAAACTTTACGCCCTGGATACAACTCTCTAACTGCCTGATGAACAGCATTTATTTCTGTTGGATGATGTGCATAATCATCAATATATACTAAATTTTCAGTCTTAATTTGATATGAAAAACGTCTTCTAATTCCGTTGAATGAAGCAATGGCTTTTGCAATAGAGTCGGTCGGGGTGCCGAATGTCTTAGCCATTGCAATAGCCATCAATCCATTCATTAAATTGTGTCTTCCAGGCAATCCGAAACGCAAATCCTTCATAATTTCTGATGGCGTCTGCACATCAAAAACATAAGCCCCATCCTCAATGCGAACATTAAAAGCCTTATAAACAGCATCTTCATTTACAGCACATTGAACACCTTCTAAAGGCAATTCTTTTGTAATGAAGAGATTATTTTTATCCTCAACTTTTGAAGCAAATTCTCTAAAAGAAGCTTCAATTGCATCACTTGTTCCATAAATATCTAAGTGATCAGCATCCATAGAAGTCACACAAGCGATATCTGGACGCAAATGCAAAAACGATCTATCAAACTCGTCCGCTTCAACAACCGTTACTGTTTTCCCGCTTCCGATTAAGTTTGAATTATAGTTTTCTACAATTCCTCCAATGAAAGCTGTAACATCTGCTCCACTTTGAAACAAAATATGTCCCAAAATACTAGATGTTGTTGTTTTTCCGTGCGTTCCTGCCACTGCAAAACAAAAAGTGTCTTTACTTATAATTCCAAGAACTTCTGCACGTTTTTTAACCTCGTAGTGTCTTTCTATAAAATAATTCCATTCTGAATGTGTTTTAGGAACTGCTGGTGTGTAGATAACCAACGTATTCTCTACATAATAATCTTTTGGAATTAAGTTTATATCATCTTCAAAATGAATATCAATACCACTTTCAATCAATTCACTAGTCAACATAGAGGGCGTTTTATCGTAACCTGAAACTTGTTTTCCAATAAACTTGAAATAACGAGCCAGAGCACTCATTCCGATTCCTCCGATACCAATAAAATAAACGTTTTGTATTTGATTTAAATTCATTTTTTTCTTGCTTTATGCCGTAAGCTTTAGGCAGTAAGCCTATAACTTTTGTCTTTATTTTCTAATCCTCTTTTATCCTTTTAATCTTTATTACGCTTTAGATAGCATTCTCAAGCTTAAAGCTTATTGCCTATAGCTTACAGCCTATTTAATTAGCTTGATAATTTCCGCAACAATATCTTGTGTAGCTCTTGGTTTTGCCAATTTTTTAATGTTATCACTTAATTGTTTCTGTTTTCCAGAATCTTTCAGCAGCGCTTCAAAAACAATGCTAAACTGACTGTCAAGCTCAGATTCTTTCAACAAAATAGCTCCTTTAGCATCAACAATTGCTTGCGCATTTTTAGTTTGGTGATCCTCAGCAACATTTGGAGACGGAATAAAAATCACTGGTTTACCCACAATGCACAATTCTGACACTGATGAAGCACCTGCACGTGAAATTATGACATCTGATGCTGCGTAAACAAAATCCATTCTTTCAATAAAATCAACCACTTTTACATTGGGCTGATTGTATTTTTTATATTCTTCAAAATATAATTTCCCGCATTGCCAGATTACCTGTACATCTTGAGAAAGAAAATTTTGCAATTCTTTTTCAATTAACTGATTGATTCTTCTAGCTCCTAAACTTCCTCCCAAAACCAACAATGTTTTTTTGTTTGAATCTAAACCGTAAAAAGCAATTGCTTCGTCACGTTTGCTTTCAATATCAATTAAATCCTGACGAACTGGGTTTCCAGTTAAAACAATTTTCTCTTCAGGAAAAAAACGCTCTAAATTTTGATACGCTACACAAATTGCATTTGCCTTTTTGCTCAGCAATTTATTTGTTATTCCTGGATAAGAATTCTGTTCTTGAACAACCGTCGGAATTCCTGCCGATCCTGCTGCTTGCAACAAAGGTCCGCTGGCAAAACCACCCGTACCAATTACTACATTTGGCTTGAACTTTTTAATTATTCTTTTTGATTCCAATAAACTGCTAGCCAATTTAAGCGGGAACATTAAGTTTTGTAATGTCAATTTTCGCTGTAAACCAGCAATCCAAAGACCTTTTATTTCGTAACCTGCCTGAGGCACTTTTTGCATTTCCATTTTATCTTTGGCACCTACAAAAAGAAATTCTGCATCAGGAAATTGTAATTTTAATTCGTTCGCAATCGCAATCGCAGGATAGATATGTCCTCCTGTTCCTCCTCCGCTAAGTATGAATTTATACTTTGTCATCTTTCTAAAATTACAACGTTTTAAAATTTATTCTTTCTTATTTGTTTAAAACCGCATTCATCGGATTTCTTGAATTGTCTTCTATAGAATACATTGGCTCTTCTTCATATATTTCATCTGCTGGTAAATCTTCTTCTGCCAATTCTTTATCTATTAAGCGCTGTAAAGCTTCTTTTCGTTTTTCTCTCTCGAGTTTATCCTCAGCAATTTCTTCTTCTTTTCTCGTTACACTAATGATAATTCCTAGTCCAAGGCAAGTCATCCAAATCGAACTTCCTCCACTACTTATCAACGGAAGTGTCTGCCCTGTAACTGGCAATAATTCTACTGCAACCGCCATATTGATCATTGCCTGAAATATCATTGGGAATCCTACTCCAACGACGACTAATTTTCCAAATAAAGTAGGTGCTTTATGAGAAGCAATTACAAATCGGAACAAAAGCAATAAATAAAGAATTACAATCGAAACTCCTCCTACTAGACCATATTCTTCAACAATAATGGCATAAATAAAATCGGAAGAAGATTGCGGTAAAAAGTTCTTCTGAACACTTTTTCCAGGGCCTAATCCTCCTAATTTTCCAGATGCAATTGCAATTTTTGCTTTCTCAATTTGGTAATCATCTTCATCTGGTTTGTCTGTTGTAAAATTCGTAATACGACTTTCCCAAGTTGAAACCCTGCTAAAGAATCTTGACTCTGGAAAAGCTTTTGCTACCAAAAGGAAAAATGCCAACATCGCAATTCCTGAACCAATGATAAAAGCAATATATTTTAATGGATACTTCCCAATAAATGTCAGCATTAAAACCATTGAAAAGATTAACGCTGTAGTTGAAAAGTTCGCAGGTAAAATCAATACTAATGTGATAAATACTGGAACCCAAAGCTGAATTAATGAGGCTTGAAAAGGCTCATTTTCTTCTTTCGTTTTAGATAAATAACGTGCCACATAAATAAACAAAACAATTGCTGCCAATGTTGAAGTCTGGAACGTAATTCCGATAAAAGGAACCTGAATCCAACGGCTTGCATTTGCTCCTGCGATTACTGTTCCTTTTAAAAGCGTATAGATTAATAAAATCCAAACCACCGGAAGCGCAATCTTAGAAATCGCTCTAAAATAATGATACGGAACTCTATGCACCCAGTAAATGATTAAAAACCCGATACAAATATGCGCCAAGTGTTTTACCAAATAGCCTAATGTATTTCCTGTTCCGTGCCCGATATAGGCAAGATTACTACTCGCACTAAAAACAGGCATAAACGAAAACAACGCCAATAAAGCCACAAATGACCATATTACCCTATCTCCTTTTAATTTGTTTACTAGCTCTTTCATAATTCTTTCAGTTTTGTTTCAGGTTTTCTTTGTTTCAAGTTTCAAGTTACTCCTAACGTGAAACTTGAAACTATTTTATAGGTTATGAACTGCTTGTTTAAATTGCTTTCCTCTGTCTTCGTAGTTTTCAAATAAATCGAAACTTGCGCAGGCTGGAGACAATAAAACTACATCGCCTTTTTCTGTTAATCTTTGAGCGGTTTTTACTGCGTCATTCATATTATTTACTTCAACCATAATATCAACAACGTTTCCGAAAGCGTCGATAATTTTGCGGTTATCGATTCCAAGGCAGATAATTGCTTTTACTTTTTCACGAACTAATGACATCAATTCGTTGTAATCGTTTCCTTTGTCAACACCTCCAACAATCCATACTGTTGGTGCATTCATACTATCCAAAGCAAAGAAAGTAGCGTTTACATTTGTCGCTTTTGAATCGTTGATATATTGAACGTTTTGTATTTTTAATACTTTTTCTAAACGGTGCTCAACACCTTGGAAATTAGATAGACTTTCACGAATCGTTGCATTTCTAATTTGCATCAATTTAGCTACAGAGCTTGCTGCCATGGCGTTTTTCATATTATGTTTTCCTTCTAACGCAATGTGTTCTGTATCCATTGTAAACTCTTCTTGGTTGATCTTTATTTCCATTTTGTTGTTATTTATAGAAGCCCCTTCATCAAATTTTTTCGTCAATGAAAAAGGAATTAATTTTGCTTTTGTTTTGTTCTTCTTTAACCATTCTGTACTTGCCACATCATCTGCATCATAAATCAGATAATCATTTTCAGTCTGGTTCATTGTTATTCGGAACTTCGAATTGATATAATTTTCATATTTATATTCGTATCGATCTAAATGGTCTGGACTTATATTGGTTATTATCGCAATATCAGGTCTGTAATTTATTATTCCGTCTAGCTGAAAACTGCTTAATTCAAGAACGTAGGCATCAAATTTATTCTCAGCCACTTGCCACGCGAAGCTCTTTCCGATATTTCCACCCAATCCTACATTTAATCCTGCATATTTCAGCAAGTGATGTGTCAGCATTGTTGTGGTGGTTTTACCATTACTTCCCGTAATCCCAATGGTCATTGCTTCTGTATAAGGAATCGCAAATTCAATTTCCGAAATCACTTTTACTCCTGCTGCAACAAGCTTTTTTACTATCGGAGACTTGTCTGGAATTCCTGGGCTTTTCATCACCACATCTGCATTTAGAATCAAATCTTCTGTGTGCTGCTCTTCTTCCCAGGCTATTTTATTAATGATAAGAACTTCTTTATAGCTTTCTTTTATCTTTCCAAAATCCGATACAAAAACATCGTATCCTTGTTTCTTACCGAGGATCGCAGTTCCTACACCGCTTTCTCCTCCACCTAAAACTACTAGCCTCATTTATCTTAATTTTAGGGTGATAATTGATAAAATGGCTAACATCACGGCAACAATCCAGAAACGAGTCACAATTTTACTTTCGTGATATCCTTTTTTCTGATAATGGTGATGTAAAGGCGACATCAGGAATATTCTTCGGCCTTCTCCAAAACGCTTCTTCGTATATTTAAAATAACTTACTTGAATAATTACTGAGGCACTTTCTGCTAAGAAAATTCCGCAGAATAAAACAATCAATATTTCTTTTCTAACTGCAATTGCTAATACCGCAATGATCCCTCCAATGGTCAAACTTCCTGTATCTCCCATAAATACTGAAGCTGGATAAGAATTGTACCAAAGAAATCCTATAAGAGCTCCAACAAACGCCGAAATAAAGACTGTCATTTCTCCCGAATTAGGGATATACATTATATTCAGATAATTTGAGAAAATGATATTCCCTGAAACGAATGTAAATATTCCGAGTGCGAGGACGGATATTGCCGAGGTTCCTGCTGCGAGACCGTCGATTCCGTCGGTTAAATTAGCTCCGTTTGAAACTGCTGTAATGATAAAAATAACAACCGGAATAAATATTAACCAAGCCCATTTCTCATAACCGTCACCCATGAAAGACAATACTTCAGCATAATCAAATTCGTTGTTTTTTACGAAAGGAATTGTCGTTGCTGTAGATTTTTCTTCAATAGGTGCTGGCGTTACAATAGTTGTATTTGCAGATGTTTTAAACACATCTGTACGTCCCGTATCTGTTCTTACTGTAACAGCAGGGTTAAAATAAAGAACTGCTCCAACGATGATTCCAAGACCAACCTGACCAATAACTTTAAAAATACCTTTTAAACCTTGCTTATCTTTTTTGAATATTTTGATGTAATCGTCAACAAAACCAATTGTTCCCATCCACAATGTTGTTACAATCAGTAAAACGATGTAGATATTATGCAATCTTGCAAATAACAAAACTGGAATCAAAGTCGCAAAAATGATAATCAGTCCACCCATTGTTGGCGTACCAGCTTTCTCATTCTGACCTGCAAGACCAAGTTCGCGTACTGTTTCTCCAACTTGCTGACGGCGCAAAAAGTTAATTACCCTTTTACCATAAATTGTCGACAAAAGCAACGAAAGCATAAATGCCAAAGCTGATCTAAATGTGATGTATTGGAAAACTCCTGTTCCTGGAAGATCCAATGTCTTATCAAAATATTCGAATAAATAGTACAGCATATTTTTCTATTTTTTAAATTCCAATTTTGAAATTTCAAATTCCAATTCTGTGGTATTTGAACTTAAAATTTTATTATTATTTATTTAGTTGCTCTAAAATCTCTTTTATTGTTTCCATATCATCAAAATGGTGACGAACACCATTTATTTCCTGATATGTTTCGTGTCCTTTTCCTGCAATTAGAATGATATCTTTAGGCTGAGCCAATTGACAAGCTGTTTTAATCGCCTGTTTCCTATCTGTAATTCGCAGCATTTTTTTGTAATTGTGAGGCTCAACTCCCTGCTCCATTTCATCCAAAATAACTTCTGGATCTTCATTTCTTGGATTATCCGAAGTCAAAACTGCTTTATCACTTAAGTCTGAAGCAATCTTCGCCATTATTGGACGTTTTGTTTTATCACGATTTCCTCCGCAGCCAACAACAGTAATTAACTGCTCATTTTTTGTACGGATATCATTTATCGTTTTCAAAACATTTTCCAATGCGTCTGGCGTATGTGCATAATCTACAACAGCAGTAATTCCGCCATCTGAAACGATGTACTGAAAACGACCCGAAACACTTTCTAAATCAGACAGTAAACGTAACGCTTCAAGGCTATCAATTCCTAACTCTACTGCAGTTCCGTAAATTGCTAAAACATTGTATGCGTTGAAAGTACCAATCAGTTTTACCCAAACTTCATTGTCGTTAATTTTCAACAATAAACCTGATAATTGGCTTTCTAAAATCTGAGCTCTATAATCAGCATAAGATTTTAAAGCATAAGTAAGTTTTTTTGCAACCGTATTCTGAAGCATTACGGATCCATTTTTATCATCAATGTTTGACAACACAAAAGCTGATTTTGGAAGTGAGTCAAAAAATGATTTCTTAACATCTCTATATTCAGCAAAAGTTGGATGATAATCCAAATGATCGTGAGAAAGATTCGTGAAAATTCCACCCACAAAATGCAAAGCCTCTGTACGTTTTTGATGGATTCCGTGAGAACTAACTTCCATAAAACAGTGCGTAACTCCAGCTTCAACCATTTCATTTAAATAATGATTTATGGTTAAAGAATCTGGCGTTGTATGCGTTGCTGGATATTCCGTTTGATCAACTACAATTTTTACAGTTGATAATAATCCAACTTTAAAACCTGCTTTTTGAAACAACTGAAACAATAACGATGCAATTGTTGTTTTTCCGTTTGTACCTGTTACTCCAACTAATTTTAATTTTGCAGACGGGTCTTCAAAATAATTAGCAGCCATAAAAGCCAAAGCTGTATTGGTATCTTTTACCTGAATATATGTTACATCAGCAACAGTATTTGCGGGAAGCGTATCACAAATAATTGCTTTTGCTCCTAACTGAATTGCTTTTTCAATATAATCATGTCCATCAGAAAGTGAACCGCGAATTGCCACGAAAATATCATTTGCTTCTACTTTGCGTGAATCAAATTCAATTTTCTGGATAGCAACGTCTGTTGAACCTTTTACAGATTCAATAGCTACTTTATATAATATGTCTTTTAATACTTTCACGATAATTCTAATACGATTGTTGCGTTCTTGCTAATACTGGTTCCCGCTTGAATCGATTGATTCTTCACTTTTCCCATTCCATTTACTTTTACTTTCAAACCTAAATTCTCCAGTAAAGCAATTGCGTCCATTCCAGGCATTCCTTTTAAATTAGGAATCTGATTTATTTTTTTATTTGCTTCAGCAGTATATTTATCATAACTAGCTTCCTGTTTTTGAATCTTAGAATCTAATTTTTTAATTTTATTTGTTGAAGGCGCATCTGTAAAAATCTTTTGCGCGATTCTTTTGAAAACCGGTCCTGCTACATCTGCTCCATAATAATTGTTTTTGGCTGTATTTGGTTTATGAACCACTACAATACATGAATACTTTGGATGATCAGCTGGAAAATACCCCGCGAAAGAAGAAGCATAATACATTCCTTCTCTTCCTGCGTTACCATAATTTACCATCGCCGTTCCCGTTTTTCCTGCCATCGAAAAATCTTTTGAATACAACTTAGAACCTGTTCCTTTTTTCACCACATTTGCCAAAACTGCTTTCACTTTTTTAAGTGTTTCTGGCGAACAAATCTTAGGATTTATCACTTCTGTATCAAACTTTTTAATGGTTTTGTTCCATTCTTTAATTTCCGACACAAATTGCGGTTTTACCATTACGCCATTATTTGCAACTGCATTATACAAGGCTAAAGTCTGCATTGGCGTAACCGAAACGTTATATCCAAAAGCCATCCATGGAAGCGTAGTTCCTGACCAATGTTTGTCTCCAGGCTGCGGAATATATGGTCTTCCTTCTCCTTTAAAATGCAATCCTAATGGTTTATTCAAACCTAATTCATTGATATGATTCACAAACTTAGAAGGATTACTTTTGTAATTCTCATAAACTGCCTGAACCATTACTGTATTTGACGAAAGCTCAAATCCGCGTGCTAAAGAAACTTTTCCGTAACCACCTTTATGCGAATCACGAACAGCTCTTCCATAATATCTGATTTCCCCGCCATGACTATCGTAAACTGTACTTGTATCAGCTACTTTATCTTCTAAAATAGCCATTAAATCAACTAATTTAAAAGTCGATCCAGGTTCGTGAGATTCGGCAACCGCGTAATTTGTCGTTTCGTAATAAGAACCATCTTCTGATCTTCCTAAATTTGAAATCGCTTTTATATAACCTGTTTCCGTTTCCATTACTACCACACAACCGTGATCTGCTTCGTAATCTTCCAATTGTTTCAACAAAGCATGGTGCGCAATATCCTGAATAAAAACATCTATTGTCGAAATTACATCGTATCCGTCAATTGGATCTACTTCGTTTACATCACGAATAGGTTTCCATTGCCCTTTTGCGATTTTTTGTTTTAGAATTTTACCGTCTTTTCCGTTCAAATAACTTTTAAAAGCCCATTCAATTCCTTTTCCAACTTCCATTCCTGTAGCTGGATCGATTTTATCATAACCAATAGTTCTTTCAGCAATTTTGCCTATCGGATGTTTTCTAACTGTTTCTTGCTCAACAATAATTCCGCCTTTAAAAGCTCCTAAATTGAATAATGGAAAACTTTTTATTTTCACATATTCAGTATAACTCAACTTACGAGCGATTAAATAATAACGATTTTTATTTTCGCGCGCTTTTCTTAATTCTTTTTCGTAATAACCTGATGGTCTGTCCAAAACAGTTTCTAAAGAATCTGATAATTGTTTTACATACTTCTCAAAAGTTTCCTTTTTTGGTGCTTTTGCGTCAAAACGAATTTCATAATTCGGGATTGATGTTGCCAATAAACTTCCGTCTGCAGAATAGATATTTCCTTTGTTGGCAGGAATTATAAAGTTTCTAACTGTACGTTGTTTTGCCAGTTTTCTATAGTAATCTCCATCAACCCACTGAATATTGGTTAATTTAACGACAATAGCAATTGCCATCAAAAAGATGAAAACTGCTACGAGGTAAATTCTGTAGGATATATGTTTATCGTCTACTGCCATATTCTTTTAAAGAAACTTTTTTCTTCTTCTTTTTTAACTTCTATTTTCACTGGAGGAACCGTCGACGGAAAAATTTGTTTTTCTAACATTTTATCCGAAATGGTTGACTCCATTTTTAACTTCATCAATTCTGAACGTCGATCTACAAATTCTGATCTTAGCTCTTTTACTTCATTATTTAATTTCGCGATTTCAAAAACCTTTTGTTCATATCGCTGTGTATTTGCAATCATCAAAATGGCCAGCAGAATTATAAAGACAATAAATCGCCAATTTTTTACTGCATCTTCATGAATCAGGAACCTTGCTTTTAATATGCTAAATACGCCACTTTTCATTATTTCCTACCTTAATATATATTATAGCTTTTCTGCGACTCTTAATTTGGCACTTCTTGCTCTATTATTAATCTTGATTTCTTCATTATCTGGAACAATCAGTTTTCCGATCGTTTTGAATGGAACTGAAAAGTTTCCGTAAAAATCTCTTTCTGGTTCTCCTTCAAACATTCCGTTTTTAATGAATCTTTTTACCAAACGATCCTCTAAAGAATGATAAGAGATTACAGAAAACCTTCCTCCTGGTTTTAAAATCTCCAATGATTGCTCAATAAATTCTTTTAGAACATCCATTTCTTGGTTAACCTCAATTCTGATTGCTTGATAAATCTGAGCCAATACTTTATTTCGAACTTTCTCTGGCAAAAACTTTTTCAGAACCTCTTTTAATTCTTCAGTCGTTTTGATTGGATAATCTTTTCTCGCCTCAACAATTGTTCTTGCCAAAACTGGTGCGTTTTTCAACTCCCCATAATCAAAAAAAACACGACGTAAATCCTGTTCTTCATATTCGTTAACCACTCGATAAGCATTTAAATCATTTCTTTGACTCATCCGCATATCTAACTCGGCATCAAATCTTGTTGAAAAACCTCTTTCAGGAACATCAAACTGATGTGATGAAACTCCTAAATCTGCCAAGATCCCATCTACCGATTTTACTCCGTGAAAACGTAAAAATCTTTTTATGAACCTAAAATTCTCATTTATCAAAGTGAACCTTTCGTCAGGTAATGCATTAGCAAGCGCATCTTCGTCTTGATCAAATGCAAATAGCCTTCCGTTTGGCCCTAATCTTTTTAAAATCTCTTTTGAATGACCACCGCCTCCAAACGTAACATCTACATACACACCATCAGGTTTAATATTTAAACCATCTACTGTTGGATGAAGCAAAACCGGATTATGATATTCCATCTTCGTCGTCATTAATATTTCCCATTACTTCTTCGGCTAGATCTGCAAAATCCATATCTTCGCCGCTTATTGATTTCTCGTATAAATCTTTATCCCAAATCTCAACAATATTAACCGCAGATGAAAAAACCACATCTTTAGAAATACTTGCAAACGTTACCAAATCTTTTGGAACAAGCAATCTCCCCAATGCATCAACCTCAACCACTTTAACACCAGCAGTAAACCTTCTAATGAAATCGTTGTTCTTTTTTACAAAGCGATTAAGCTTGTTGATTTTTTTCATCATCGCATCCCATTCTACCATAGGATACAACTCTAAACACGGCTGAAAAACAGAACGCTTCAAAACAAATCCGTCTTGAAGAGAAGGCGTCAATTGCTTTTTTAAAGGTGCAGGCATCATTAGCCTTCCTTTAGCATCGACTTTACATTCATATGTTCCAACAATTGTGTTCAAAAAAAACTAGTTAACATGTTATACAGCAAAAATATAAAAAATATTACCACATTTTACCACTTTATACCACTTTGTTAATAAGTTTAACCACTTTGCTACCACTTTCCATAATCAACAATCAATCAATACGTTAACTATTAATTAACAGATTCTTAAATACGTTATTCATTCAAAAAAATAATGCGCTAATTTTCTTAAAAAATTGAGTATTATGCACATTTCTTAACATTTGAATATTTTAACAAATAGTGGTTTAATTACTGATTTTTAATCATTTATAAATTCTACTCAAATTATCTAGTTAAAAAATTGCATCAAAAATTCATTTTTGTTGAATTAACCCTATATTTGTCGAAATTGAAATTGGCATTAGATTAGATGGACAAACACTATAAAAAAGAAGGCAAATACAGCTATTTTGAAGCTGGAGAAGGAACTCCAATCGTTATTCTTCATGGTTTAATGGGAGGTCTAAGTAACTTTGATGGTGTAGCACAATATTTCCCGACAAAAGGATATAAAGTTGTTATTCCAGATTTGCCGATATACACCCAAAGCATTTTAAAAACGAACGTAAAAAGTTTTGCGAAATACGTAAAAGACTTTATCACTTTTAAAGGTTTTGACAAAGTAATTCTTTTAGGAAATTCTCTTGGAGGACATATTGCCTTGTATCACACAAAGCTTTATCCTGAAAAAGTTGCAGGACTTGTAATCACTGGAAGTTCTGGACTTTACGAAAGTGCAATGGGAGACAGTTATCCAAGAAGAGGCGATTATGAATACATCAAAAAGAAAGCTGAAGATGTATTTTATGACCCAAAAATCGCAACTCCTGAATTGATTGATGAAGTTTACGCTACCGCTAATGACCGAATCAAATTAATCAAAACTTTGACTATTGCAAAAAGCGCAATACGCCATAATATGGCCAAAGATTTGCCAAAAATGGACGTTGACACTTGTATTATTTGGGGTAAAAATGATTCTGTAACGCCACCAAATGTTGCAGAAGAATTTGATAAATTATTGCCAAATTCAACTTTATATTGGATTGACAAATGCGGACACGCAGCAATGATGGAACACCCAGAAGAATTTAACGAAATTCTTGAAAAATGGCTTACTGAAAAGAATTTCTAGCCATTAAATTTTATTTTTTAAGGAGGTTTTAAAACGAAGGAGTATGAAAATTAACACCGCCGAATTTATTGTCAGCAATTCTGATGCATCAAAATGTCCAAAGGAGTTTTTGCCAGAATATGCTTTTATAGGAAGATCAAATGTAGGTAAGTCATCTTTGATAAATATGCTTACCAACAATAAAAGCCTAGCTAAAACATCTTCAAGACCAGGAAAAACACAATTAATTAATCACTTTAAAATCAATAATAATTGGTTTTTAGTTGATTTACCTGGTTATGGTTACGCTAAGGTTTCAAAAAAAACAAAATCAATTTTTCAACAGTTCATTACCGATTATTTCGAGAATAGAGAACAATTGGTTTGTGCTTTTGTTTTAATTGACATTCGTCATGAAGCTCAAAATATCGACATCGAATTTATGTCTTATATGGGTGAAAGCGAAATTCCGTTCTGTATTATTTTTACTAAAGCGGATAAAATCGGTAAAACAAAAATAGATTCGCATATTGCAGCTTACAAAAAGCAAATGTTTGCTAATAACTGGGCCGAAATGCCACAGTATTTTATAACCTCATCGACAGAAACAATCGGAAAAGATGAAGTTCTGTCTTATATTGATCAAGTGAATCAGGAAGTTTTTAAAAATAATTCAGAATTTTAAATTTTTAAAATCCCACAATATTAAAATCCCAAATTCCAATTGCAAACTTGGAATTTGGGATTTTTTTTATTTGAAAATTTTAAAATTTACGCTCTGCTTTCGAAGCTTCTCTTAATTGTTCTTCTAAAATTTAAAGCTTTCCATTCTTTATAGATTAAAAACTGATATAGAATATAAAATAAAGAATTAAAGAACCAGAAATCAAGGAAAAACGGTTCAGTAAAAACTACCGAGTCACTATTTCCAGACAAGAAAATACCTGCACTGCTTGTTAAATAAATAATTAATCCATTGCAGAAATAAAAATAATCATGCTTGACATTTTTTAAATTCGATATAATAAAATAGAATGCGTAAAATAATAGCGGAATTGATGTTATTGCAATTTCGATCAAATTAAATTCCCAATAAAGTGAAGGTCGTTTATAATATTGACATCCTAAAAAAAGTAATACTGAAACAAACACGATTATCATAATTTGCTTGAATATCTTATTTGAAAAACTATTGTAGAAAAATAAGTTTAACGTGATGAACTGAAAAATAAAATAATAGTGAGAAAGGAAAAAATTCGAATTAGGATAGAGAAATCCAATGATATTGCAGAGGAGTTCAACGCAAAATAAAAGACCTAAATAGATCGTAATCATACGATACATTACATCTCTGTTTTTACATGTGGCAGAAAACCTTATGGCATTAGCAAGTAAAAAAAACAGCCCTATAAGACTTACAATAAAAGGAAACCACATATTATTTTTTCTTAAAACGATATTGGAAAAATACCTTTTTAAGATTTAATTACAAAATAGAATTCCAATTTATTTTAAAACAATAAAAAAATCCCAAACTCCTCCCGAAGTCTCGGGATAAGATTGGAATTTGGGATTTCATTTATTTGAAATGTAACTATTTCGTAAGCTCTAGTTTTTCTGCGAAGTAATCACAGAAATCTTTCATAGTATCAGACATTTTTTCGTCATCTGTTGCACGTTTGAAAGTATCTGACATTGCAACTAAAGTCTGATGAAAGAAGATCTTCATTTCGTCTACCGGCATATCTTTCGTCCACAAATCGATACGCATTGTTTCTTTTACTTTGCTGTCCCAAATAGACAACATGATCGCTTTAGCTTCTTCCGCTTGCACTCCTCCATCTTGTGCACTCCATGTTAGTTTTTCTGGAACGCGGTTTTCATCTAATTCTATATTGAATTTAATCTCTGAGTTTATATTTGCCATTATTTCTTAGGTTTATATTTTGATTTTTCGAAGATTTCTTTTGCATCAATTTTAAATAATTCTGCCAAAGAAACATTACTATTATTTTTCATGTAAGAACGTACCATCTGCCATCCAATCCAAGTTCCTACTCGTCCTGGAGAATCATTATCTATTTCTAAAAAGAATTTAGAGAAAGGCGCTGGAGCTATAAATCGTGTTCTCAATTTCGGATCATCACTGTAAAGCATTTCATTTTCTATGAAATAACGCCACATATAAGCTTCATTTTCTTCACACCATTTAATTTGTTCTGGAGTATATCCTATTTTTTCTGCATCTGTATATTCAGGAAGAAGCAAATCTTTTGCATAAAGCTGTTTTCCTTCAAAAACCATCTGAGCAACTAAACTTTTATCCAATGAATTTGGAATATTTCTATAAGAAAAACTAGAAACCACATCTGGCATAATCTGTCTTTCTTCGAAATTTTGTTTCAAATAATTCGGGAACTCATAAAACTTATGGTCTTTTCCTAAATAAAGTTCCAAAGCAACAACCACAAGACTATCTGCATAAATTGCTTTTGCACTATAGTCCATTTCTCCAATAACTGTAATTACTTTAGGAATTTTAGTTTTAGGAAAATAATATTTTATATGTTGAAAAAGTCCGTCGAACTCTTTACGAACAGGTTCAAAATTGCTGTATTTTTTCTGAACTTCGTCGTAAACTTCTCTCCAGATTGGATCATTCATTTTCTGAATCCAAATATTGTCATCGTTTCCAGGAAAGAAAAACGGATATTGCTTTTTTATCTTTGCAAGATCTTGAGGTTTGGTTTCAAAAAACACTTTATCAAAACGTTCTACTTTGATATCAACTGGAATTTCTTCTACTTCTTTTTCAACCTTACTTTTTTGATCACAGGACAAAAAAAACAGGCATAGAACCACTGCAAAGCGATAAATTTTCATTTTATTTTAATTAGATTTGTGTTATCAGAATTTTAAGTAATTGCATACTCAAAATAATTCTGCAAATATACATCCCTGTATCTTAAAACTTAAACTATTATGGCTAAAAAAAGCACAATTCAGACAGAAAAGGTAAATACGCATATTGTAGAGTGGTTAAAAAATTATGCTACTAGTGCAAAAGTAAATGGTTTTGTAATCGGAATCTCTGGAGGTGTAGATTCTGCAGTAACTTCAACTTTATGTGCGCAGACAGGACTGAAAGTTTTATGTGTAGAAATGCCAATTCATCAGGCAGAAAGCCAAGTAAATAGAGCCAAAGAACATATTGAACAACTTAAGAAACGTTTTCCAAATGTTTCTGATGTTCAGACAGATTTGACAGGAGTTTTTGAATCATTTAAAAGCGCAGTGCCTTCAACAGCTGACGAAGCAAAAGTAAATTTAGCTTTAGCAAATACACGTGCACGCATTAGAATGACTTCTTTATATTATTTAGCTGGAATTCATGGTTTACTTGTTGCCGGAACTGGAAACAAAGTGGAAGATTTTGGTGTAGGTTTTTACACAAAATATGGAGATGGCGGCGTCGATTTAAGTCCGATTGCTGATTTAATGAAATCTGATGTATACGCTTTAGGAGCATTTTTACAAATTCCGCAGTCAATTTTAACAGCTGCTCCTACAGATGGATTATTTGGCGATAATCGTACAGATGAGGATCAATTAGGTGCAAGTTACGACGAATTAGAATGGGCAATGTTAGCCGCGGAGTCAGGAAATACGGCATCTGACTTCGAGGGGAGAGAAAAATCTGTCTTTGAAATTTATAAAAGATTAAACACCAGCAACAAGCATAAAATGGATCCAATTCCAGTTTGTTTGATACCAAAAACGTTAAAATAATAGATTTTAACATTCTCTGCGAGTTATTACAGAATTTATTTATTAATTTTACCACTCCAAAAACATGAACAATTCTAAAAAAGGTAAAAATTATGATTAAAGTATGTCTAGCAGACAATCATCCTGTGACGCACTTTGGCGTTAAGTCTTATTTTAAAGACCACGATCAAATTTCAATTGTTGCCAACGTAGGCAATTTTTCAATGGTTAGAGATATTCTTCAGACGAAGGAGATCGATATTCTAATTCTAGATTTAGAGTTAGAAGGTCTTTCGAGTATCTTTGAAATTAAATCTATCCTGAAAAATTTCCCAAAAACAAAAATTGTTATTTTCAGTGATCTTGCTGAGCAAATGTACGCTCCAAACGCAATTAAAGCAGGAGTTTCTGGGTATGTACACAAAACAGAAAAACTTGAAACATTAGGTCATTCTATTATTAAAGTACACGAAGGAAAAATTATCATCAACGAAACAGTACGCAAAAACATGGCACTTATCGCTAAACAAAGTAAAAGCGAGCGTCTGTACAGAAAACTTTCAAATCGTGAGATCGAGGTTTTACGCTACTTAAGTGATGGTAAGAAAAACAATGAAATCTCTAAAATCTTAAATCTGAACGAAAAAACGATCAGTACTTACAAACTGAGATTATTAACTAAATTAAATGTTACTAATTTAGTTGACTTAGTAAATAAAGCTAAGACTTTAGAAATTATTTAATTACAATCTCGACTACCTTAATTTTAAGCAAATCGAAAACCTTTATAAAAACTCTATCTTTCTTGATTCATCAAATAAGATAGAGTTTTTTTCTTTTTAGTGATAAGGCACCACTACTCGGCCTAATTTCTTCGAAAAATTATTCAGCAGTTTAGAATAATCGACAACCATACTCAAAACTTCAGAATTGTCTTCCTGCGGATCATTGAGCAGCGAATTTTTTAATTCTGCAATAATTCCAGAAACCAAATACCATCGCATTGAAAAAATTGTATCCGAAACATTCAACTCGATAGTTTCCGTTTTATGTTTTGGATAAATATTCTGTCCTTCCCAATTATGAATGGTTAACCTTTCGTCTTCCATCAAAATATTGGTTACTTCCTGAGCAAATTCGGGCTCTAAATGCATTAAATATTTATCTAAACTAAAAGTTTCATTTTGGTTATAGAAGTCAATAATATTATTATAAATATTCTTAAACAAAGCATTTGAGAGTTCTACCTCATCTTCCTGCAGACTCAAATAAATTTTTTCAAATACTTTATATTGTCGTTTCTCAGAAACCTCTTTTACATTTCCTTCTTCATCAGCTTTTAAGAAAACATCTTCAAAATTTTCAACTACACTTCCGTACAATAATAGAATTTCTATAATTTTCCTTTCAAAACCATATAAAATATCTACTTTTTGAGCTTGCTCTTGCGGATGATATCCTGGATCGCCTGGATAATCATAACCTTCGGGCGGCCCCGTTCTTGGATCTTCTGGATCTCCTCCCGAAAAAGCTCCTGCTTGCGGAGGCTGGTTTCTATGAACTTCAAAAGGTTTTTGCTCTTGTTTCTGCTTTTTATTAGCTTCAGCTATATCTTTCTGAATCAACTGCGCCAAAGTACTCGTTAGGACCTGCTCCGAAATATCCATGATTCGAGCACATTCTTGAATATAGACTTCACGCTGAATACGGTCTGGTATTTTAGAAATACTCGCAACCATATCACGAATCAAATCGGCTTTTTTTATTGGATCGTTTTTAGCTTCGCCCATTAAAATCGAAGCTTTGAACTGTATAAAGTCTTTGCTGTTATTTTCTAGGTAAGCAACTAAATCGTCATGAGAATTTTTTCGCGCAAAACTATCTGGATCTTCTCCGTCAGGAAAAGAACAAACTCTTACGTTCATTCCTTCTTCCAAAATCAAATCGATTCCTCGAATAGAAGCTCTTAAACCAGCCGCATCTCCATCAAAAAGAACGGTTATATTTCGCGTCAGACGATTTATTAAACGGATCTGATCTGGCGTTAAAGCTGTTCCAGAAGAGGCTACAACATTCTCTATTCCAGCTTGACTGAACTGAATCACATCGGTATAGCCTTCAACCAAATAACAATTGTTCTGTTTGGCAATAGATTGTTTGGCATGATAAATTCCGTAAAGGACTTTACTTTTATGGTAAATATCACTTTCTGGGGAATTCAGGTATTTTGCCGCTTTTTTATCATTGGTTAAAATACGTCCTCCAAAACCTAAAACACGGCCTGACATACTTTGAATCGGAAACATTACGCGTCCTTTAAATCGGTCGAATGGCCTATCTTCTCTCGGAATTGTCAAACCTGTACTTTCTAGAAATTCTAATTTATAACCTTTCCCTAAGGCTTCTTTCGTCAAAGCATCCCAAGTTTCTGGAGAGTATCCTAAATTGAATTTCTTAATGGTTTCGTTGGTAAATCCTCTTTCTTTAAAATAAGATAAACCAATTGCTTTTCCTTCTTCAGAATTTATTAAAACATCCTGAAAATACTTCGCTGCAAATTCAGAAACCAAATACATACTTTCACGAAGATCTGTATTGGCTTTTTCTGCTTCAGTCTGTTCCGTTTCTTCAATTTCGATATTGTATTTTTTAGCTAAATAACGAATGGCTTCTGGATAGGTAAATTGCGAATGTTCCATTAAAAATTTAACAGAATTTCCGCCTTTTCCTGTACTAAAATCTTTCCAGATTCCTTTTGCCGGAGAAACCATGAACGAAGGAGAACGCTCATCTGAGAATGGACTCAGCCCTTTAAAATTACTTCCTGCGCGTTTTAAATTGACAAAATCACCAATAACCTCCTCTACTCGAGCAGTTTCAAAAACAGAATCTATGGTATTTTGTGAAATCAAAGTGTTTTAAATTTTAAAAGTTGAGAGCTAGCAAAAATACGTAAATCTTGTTGGAATTTTAATCATTTTTAAATCAAAAAAAGCATCTCTGTTGAGATGCTTTTTTCACTAACTAAACGACCAATACTTTTAGTTTAAATCTACGCGAAGTCCTAACGATATGTTATTCTCTTTTACTAGATTATTCTGAAATAATGGATTTAAATCATACTTACAATACAAACTCAATTCTCTATATCCGATATATGAGCTCAGACCATAAATAAAATTATTTACATTGTAATCGCCTTTTATTGTGGTTTTATATTTTAAATCTTCCTCTTCAAATTTTAAAATCTGTTTTGATTTCACGTTAATTCCTGCATAACCCCCAATACCAAAACGGAAACTTTTATGAGTTTTAAAATACGTTTTCCCGTCACGTTCTATTGGTCTCGTAAAATCAAACTCTAAATGTACCGGCGCAACCAAATACACATTTCTAAAACGAGATTCAGTTAAATGAACTTGATTTTCTACAAGATTAGTCTGTTCTCCATCTACGACAAAACTTCTGTTACTTGTTGGACGTATATTATTATACATTAACGAAAGTCCATATTTTGCATGAAGCAGATTGTCATTTTTCATTAATCTTGAGTTATACGTAAAACCCCATTCGTAAAAATGCGATCCCATAAATTTATAATTTGAATCCTGAAGCTTTCCATCTGCCAGCATATTATTTAATCCCATTGCAAATACAAACTGCGATGTTGTTCGCTTTTCACCATGAATAGAATCTTTATGATGGTTATATGACTTCCAGCGAATCATGTAGATTTTTGCAGAATCTTCTTTTATTTTTCCATCTACTTTTTTCTGAACTAAATCGTTTAGTTCATTTTGAGCCAGAGTAATTTTTTCTTCCATAATTACAGCTCTTGCCTCCGCTAATTCTTTTTTACGTTTTTCAGCCTGTTCCTGAGTAATTTTTCCTTCAGATAACTGAACGTTTACTGCTTCAACTTCTTCTTTTAAAGCTTCTTTTTCTTCTTTTGTAATTTTCTCGATTTTATTAGCGATTCTTTTTGTTTCAGATTCAAAAGTTTCTTGTCCAATTACTTTATTTACCAAAAGGAAAAAGAAAAGAATGAAATAAATGGTAATATTTTTCATGATTGATTTTTTAAAATGATTGATTAGTGATTGATGATTTTATTTATTAATGTTTTACTCTTGTTGATTTCTATTAGACAAAGCAACTTTTACTTCCTGAAAGTTTTTGTTTACTTTAGTAATTACTTTTTCTCTAAATGAAAGCTCTAATTCGCCGTCGACTTGATTCAATAAATCGTTGGCATTGATTTTTACTTTTGCTTTTTTAACGCCACTTTCTGCCAGAACTTTATTTTCTGCTGTTTGCAATAATTGATCAACATTTTCTTTTTTAGGATTCTCTGTAATTACGGTTTGATTGTTTGTTGATTGTTTTTCTTGATTGTTTTTGATGATTGAAGACTCCGCTATTTGATTTGATTCATTTTTACTGGTTCTATTTAAAATTTGATTGCTAATTTTTTTGTTTTTGTTTCCTGTTTCTTTCGAAGTTTTTTCGGCAATTGCAGTTTCAGTTTTTACTGAATCAACAGTATTTAAAACAGTTTCTGTTACCGATTCTTTTTTAGTTTCTTTTTCAACAACTACCGTTTCTGGCGTTTTAACCGCATTTTTATTTTGATTGAAAAACAACGTTTCAACCAATAAAAACCCAATGAGACTTGCTGCGATATACAGCCATTTTCTTTTTGATTTTTTTTCTGGTTTTTTCTCTTCTGCCACACTCAACATCGCATCCAATCGATCCCAGGCTTTGTTGCTTGGTTCTATACGGCGTTCGTTAAGTTTTTCACGGAAATCCTTTTCAAAATTATTCGGTTCCATTATCTTGTTTTTTTAAAATAGTAATTTGTGTTTGCAACATTTTTCTAGCGTGCGATAATTGTGATTTCGATGTTCCTTCATTAATTCCTAACATCTTGGCAATTTCATTGTGTTTGTAACCTTCAATTGCGTATAAATTGAAAACCATTTTATAGCCGTCAGGCAAAGCATCAATTAAAAACTGAATCTGTTCTACGGTAAATTGGCTGTCGATTTCATTGAAGCTTTCTTCTACAAAAAATTCATCTTCGGCAAATTTCACTTTTTTCTGAACTCTTAAATACGAAATACATTCGTTAACCATAATTCGGCGGATCCAGCCTTCAAAACTTCCTTTGTGTTCAAACTTGCTTAAATTGGTAAACACTTTCATGAAAGCCGTTATCATTACATCTTCTGCCAATTGAATGTCCTTTATATATTGACGACATACACTTAACATTTTTGAAGAAAACTTACTATAAATCTGCTGCTGTGCCTGACGATTGTTCTCGGCAGCCAGCTTTATGATTTTGGTTTCTTCTTGATGTAAATGAATAATTTTCATTAATAAGCTTTTCGGTTTTGGTTTTAGAAACAGACTTCTATTAGCATAGACGATTGTCGATTTGAAATGGTTGCATAGGGGTGAAAAAAATAAGATTAATTTTTTCTTATGCACTGTAAACTTAAGTATAACTTAGGCTGAAGCATTAAAATAAAGAAGAAATGTTTTTCGCTAAAAGAAATATTTTTATATTTTTATAAGAAAAATATCCTACAAAAATAATAGATGAGCTTTAGCGAAAGAAATTTTCAATTTTACCTTGTTTTTGGTAATGGGAATGAAAATAATGAGCCTTGGAAAGAGGAACAATGGAAAAATATCTACGAACCCTCATTTAAACAAATTTTAAATTTTTCAACTTACTTTGATAAAACTGCTCTAAGGGTATTAGAATATTCGAAGAAAAATAAAGAAGATCAATATTTCTCAGCCGAAAAATTAGGAAAATTGGCATGGAATGATAAATCGCATGAAAAATGGGTTCTTAAAACAAATGACGACAGAAAATTTACCCATTTTGCATCTTGGACACCAACTTGGACCATTTGTGAAAAAATAGATAATTCTCCAGATATTTATATTTCAATTTCTAATGAATCTCCTCTAACTAATGAATCTAACAGTCAAAATAGAGGTTTTAGTTTCTTAATTATAATTGCCATTGCAACAGATTTAGACCTAAATTGTACTGAAATCATTCAGTCTTTGTCTAAAAAAATAAATGCCAAAAGAACCGTTTTTAACATTCGCTCATGGGGAAAAGGTAAACATGACGAAACTGAAACTTGGCAATTTATAAACTCTATTCAAGACACAATTAGTTACGGAATGTATAAAACAGAAAATATACACGACATACCTTTTAATGATTTAAAGTTTGAACCTTATTGGGAGATAATACATTAAATCGAAATATACTTTATCAAAAAATGCTTTATTTTTAAGACAAATTAAAAACTATTTCTTTCTCTCAATAACATAATTCACCATCAAAGTCAAAGCGTCTTTATACTCAGAATCGTCAAAGTTTTGAAGTAATGCAAGTGCTTCTTGCTGGAATTCGACCATTTTGTTTTCGGCGTATGCCAAACCATTATTATCTTTTACAAAGGCAATAACTTCTTTTACGCGTTTTTTATCTTTATTGTGGTTTTTGATGGAGTTTATCAGCCACTTTTTTTCTTGCGGAGTACAAGTATTTAAAACGTGAATTAAAGGCAAAGTCATTTTTTGCTCCTTAATATCTATTCCTGTTGGTTTTCCAATGGCTTCTTCACTGTAATCGAATAAATCGTCTTTAATTTGAAATGCCATTCCAATCAATTCGCCGAATTTGCGCATGTTTTCTACCTGAATATCATCTTCGATTACGGCTTTCGCGCCAAGCGCACAACAAGCAGCAATAAGTGTTGCGGTTTTCTTTCTGATGATTTCGTAATAAACGTCTTCGGTAATATCAAGTCTTCTTGCTTTTTCGATTTGAAGCAATTCTCCTTCGCTCATTTCGCGAACAGCTACAGAAATGATTCTCAATAAGTCGAAATCGCCATTATCAATAGAAAGCAACAGACCTTTCGACAATAAATAATCTCCAACTAAAACAGCAATTTTGTTTTTCCAAAGTGCATTGATAGAGAAAAATCCGCGACGGCGATTACTATCGTCAACCACATCATCGTGTACCAAAGTTGCGGTGTGAATTAACTCAATTACCGAAGCTCCGCGGTAGGTTCTTTCGTTTACAGTGCCTCCAGAAACCATTTTTGCAGTAAGAAAAACAAACATCGGACGCATTTGTTTTCCCTTGCGGTTTACGATATAATAAGTGATTCGGTTTAGTAACGCAACCTTCGAAGTCATCGACTCATGGAACTTTTTTTCGAAAAGTTCCATCTCGGTAAAAATAGGCTGTTTTATTTGAGACGTAATATTCATTTAGACTTCAAATATACTATTTTTAATAAAAATACGTTGTGTATTTTAAGGCAGGATTTAAAAAAAATTATGCCTTAATCTAAAAACAACTACCAAAAATAGCTCTAACTAATACTGATTTGAATTCATTAATTAAAAAAGAAGAACCCAAAACTATTTATTTATGAAAACAAAATTTTTATTACTTAGCACTTGTATTACTATGTCTTTTTTTGTCAGCTGTAATTCTGATGAAAAAACAAATGATGGATCTGGAACAGAGATTACAAACGAAGAGATTATAACCAACTCTAAAATCGATGCTTCTGTAGAAGATGTTACTAATATTGCCGAGGATCAATTTAGCTCTCAGATTAATGTAAATGCAAAACCAGGCGGACCTATAAAAAATTACCTTCCTAGCTGTGCCACAATTACTAAGGTTTTAACTAATAATACTTGGACAAAAACAGTAGATTTTGGCGTTGAAGGCTGTACTCTAAATAACGGAAATACAGTAAAAGGAAAAATGGTTATTTCTTTTTCAAACGATTTTAGCACTTCTACACAAACTATAAGCTACACTTTTGAAGGATTTTATCATAATGGGAAAAAACTTCAGGGAAGTAAAAGTATTGTAAGAACTATTAAAGAAACTGATTTATTGGTAACACCTCACCCTGTTTCGACAGCTTCGATAGATTTAACGATTACTTTTGATGATGGCGGTGTTTATACCAGAAAAGGAACTTTGGTAAAAGAAATGACTTCTGGCTATGATACTTGGTACGATTGGGATGATAATGTATTTGTTGTTACAGGAAGCGGTTCTACAACTTTCCCTAACGGAGATACTTTCTCAGCAGAAATTACAACACCTTTAGAATTTAATGCAGAATGCAGAAAATGTTTTGCGGTAAAAGGTATTGTTTCTATAACTAAAAATGGTGCGACTGCAACTATTGATTATGGAAACGGAGAATGCGATACGATTGCAACAGTAACAAAAGACGGAGTTACAGAAGAAGTAGATTTGAAAAAATAGCATCCTTTTTGCCCAAAAAAAGAAGCATTAAGAACAAGAATTATTTTCTCGTTTTTAATGCTTTTTTATTGTCTAAAACCTATCAAATGTCCCGATGGGACATAATCATAGTCAATATTTTTTTTCTACCGATCATATACTCCTAGCGGAGTATTTTTTAGCAAATATTATTCTGCTTCTTTATTGGCTAATTGTCCGCAGGCGGCGTCAATGTCTTTTCCTCGACTTCTTCTCACTTTTACTACGACTCCAATATTTTCTAGTGCTTTTATGTAAGCCATAATCGATTCTTCTGAAGCTTGCTGGAATTCTCCATCATCAATTGGGTTATATTCAATTAAATTGACTTTGCATGGAACATATTTACAAAATTTCACCAATGCATCAACTGAAGCTTTATCATCGTTAATTCCTTTCCAAACCACATATTCGTAAGATATTTTACTTTTGGTTTTTCTGTACCAATATTCTAATGCTTCTCTCAAATCTTTTAAAGGGAAGTTTTTACTGAATGGCATAATGCGAGCGCGAGTTTCGTCTATTGCTGAATGCAAAGAAACTGCTAGTTTAAACTTAACATCGTCGTCTGCCATTTTTTTGATCATTTTCGGAATTCCCGAAGTAGAAACCATAATTCGTTTTGGAGACATTCCTAAACCTTCTTCAGAAGTAATCATGTCGATTGCTTTAATGACATTATTATAATTCATTAAAGGTTCTCCCATTCCCATGAAAACAATATTCGAAAGCGGATGATTATAGTATAAACGGCTTTCTTTATCAATAGCTAGAACTTGATCGTAAATTTCGCCTGGTTCTAGATTTCGCATTCTTTTTAACCTCGCTGTTGCGCAGAAATTACAATCTAAACTACACCCAACTTGACTAGAAACACAAGCAGTAGTTCTAGTTTCTGTCGGAATTAAAACAGATTCTACCACAAGTCCGTCGTGAAGTCTAACCGCATTTTTAACTGTTCCGTCACTACTTCTCTGCATTGTATCAACCTTAATATGATTGATTACAAAGTTGTTTTCAAGCATTGATCTTGTAGCTTTTGCCACATTTGTCATATCCTCAAAACTGTGAGCTCCTTTACTCCATAACCATTCATAAACCTGATTTCCGCGGAAAGCTTTATCTCCATTTTCAACAAAAAAATCGCGAAGCTGGTCTTTTGATAAGGCGCGTATGTCTTTTTTCTCCATTTGCATGCTGCAAAGTTAATTTTATTTCCAGTATTTTCTACAACTTAAAGCGTTTTCCATCCTTTTTTTCTTTATTTCTCTAATAAAAATTGGATCGAAAAAACGATACTTCCTCTTTCGCTTAAAAAACACAACAAACTAATAAGCAATTACTTATGTTTTGTTTTTTACTCTACAAAAGCAAAAACCCTAGCACTAATAAGGATTCGCACCCTTTACTATAACAATTTAATAAAACTTTAGCCATGATTTTTATCATTTCGTTTTCTTCGCGCGCGCGATAATTTTGGTCTAAGAAATAAGGATAACTGCTAATTCTTTAACCACTAACAGAATTTGAAACTTCCTTATTTAAATGATTAACCTATACTTTATCAAAATGAAAACAATTCAATCAATTTTACTGACAGTGATTTTTACAACACTTTCATTAGAGGCAAATGCACAAAGAAATTATACCGTAAATACAAATTCTACTTTCGAAGTTGCAGGAACTTCTACTGTGCATGACTGGGTAATGAAATCTACAGAAGGAACAGGAACTGCAAATCTAACAGTTAAAGATTCTAAACTGGCTGGCATACATAGTTTGTCTATTTCAATATTAGCAGAAAGTTTAAAAAGCTACAAAGAAAGCATGGATAAGGTGGCTTATGAAGCTTTGGATACTGATACGCATAAAAACATTGAATATGTTTTGAAATCTGCTGAAAAAATAGATGAATCAACTTGGAATCTAACTGGAGTTTACACTATTGCAGGGGTAAGTAAAGAATACCAAACTCAGGTAAAAGTAACTACTAATAAAGGAACAATCACACTGCAAGGTTCTAACCAAATTACTTTTGGCGATTTTGAAATGACTCCACCAAAGGCTGCACTAGGAGTTGTTAAAGCTGGAAAAGATTTGACTGTGATATTCAATATTATTTTAAGCTAAAGAAAATCAATTTCTAATGTTAAAATAAATACCCTTTTTAAGTTTTTATTTCCTCTAACTAAATGTTAAAAATTGACAACTTAACAAAATTCAATACCCGTTTTTGCTTTAGTGATCGATTTTACAGAAAATGAAAACGTTGTAGTTATTAAATACTTATTTAATAAAATTTTAACAATGATTTTTATCATGTATTTCACTGATTTATAGAAGGATCTTTGATACAAGTTAAAACAACATTCTTAGTACTAAATAGAAACTGGCCGACTTATTAACTTATTTTTTATAATAAAAACATGACAAAAATGAAAACAAGTACAATAAAATTTTTAGCATTCGTAACCGCTTTCTTCGGAATTACAACAATTGTTACTGCACAAAAATCATACAATTTAGACAGCAAATCTACTTTCTCTGTTGCGGGAACTTCAACACTTCACGATTGGGAAATGAAATCGGCTTCAGGAACTGGAACTGCATCACTAAATCTTGCTAACGGAAAATTAACTGATATCGATGCATTGACAATAACCCTTCCAGCAGAAACCATAAAAAGCGAGAAAAAAAGCATGGATAAAGTAGCTTATGAGACTTTAAAGACAGATAAAAATAAAAACATTAAATACGTTCTAAAATCTGCCGAAAAAGTAAACGAAACTACTTGGGAGTTAACTGGAACTTACACTATTGCAGGAGTTAGCAAAGTATACAAAACAACTGCAAAAACAACTGTTACAAAAGATGGTTTAAATCTGCAAGGATCTAATAAAATCACTTTTACAGAATTTGGAATGAAATCGCCAACTGCAATGCTTGGCACAATTAAAACAGGTCAAGACCTAACCCTAAAATTTAATTTAAACTTTAATTTATAACCGCCATGAAGAAGATTTATATCCTATTTATTACAGTAATAAGTACGTTTGCTGTAAATGCACAAGTAAGCTTTGGAAACATGCAAAACCAAATCTCTAGAGGAAAAGACGGTATCAACGTTTTCGACGTACAAAAAGACAATAGAGAATTTAAAGGTCTTAGTATTGATCTTGGTGCTGCTTTCAACATGGATTTCCAAGCAACAAATTCATTCAACGATCAACCTGCTAACATTACAACTACAACCACTACAGCTACTGGAACTACCACTAGAACAATTTCAGGATATCGCTTAATGAATACTGAGAATAATTTTACGCTTCCTGCTGCTGATATGTATATTGGTGCTCAATTGTTTGATGGAGTAAGAGTAAATCTAGATATTTATTTAGCTTCAAGACACCACAATGATTCTTATGTAAAAGGTGGATACTTACAAATTGACAAGTTAGACTTCATCAAAAAAGACTTCTTGGCTGATGTAATGAAATATGCTACAATTAAAATTGGGCAAATGGAGAACAATTTTGGTGATGCTCACTTTAGAGGTTCTGATAATGGTAATACAATCAGAAATGCATTTGTTGGAAACAACATCATGTATTCTTTCACTACAGAAATGGGTATGGAGGTTTACTACAACAGAAGTGGATGGGTAAGCATGTTAGGTGTTACAAATGGTAATTTAAATCAAAGTAATGAAGAAGTTTTTTATACTACTGGACCAAACACTAACACAACACATAGCCCTTCAATCTTAGCTAAATTTGGTTATGATAAACAGCTTAATGACGATTTAAGAATAAGATTAACTGGTTCTTATTATCATAATGCAAATCTTGGCAACGCAAACATCTATTCTGCTAATAGATCAGGATTTGGTTATTGGGGTATATTGAATAATAACGCTTACAAAAATACTATTACGAAGACCGATACTGATGGCAACGTTATTTCTACAAATACTACTGATGTTGCTACTAGTTTCAGTAAAACATCTACGCCAGAGGCAACGTTCAACCCTAATTTCAAAAATTGGGCTACTACGTACATGATTAACCCTTTTGTAAAATATAAAGGACTTGAATTCTTCGGAACTATCGAATTAGCTTCAGGAGGAGACAAAGCTGGAACTGATGACAAACGTACAGCTAATCAATATGCTTCAGAGCTTATTTACAGATTTGGAAAAACAGAACAATTCTATATCGGAGGAAAATACAATACTGTATCTGGGAAATTATCTAATGCTGATGCTAAAGAGGTTACTGTAGATAAATTTGAAGCAAGTGCTGGCTGGTTTATGACTAAAAACATTTTAGCTAAATTAAACTACGTTAATCAAAACTATAAAAATTACTCACAATTTACAGGAGATCCGGCAACTGGAAATCTAAACAACTTTTATGGTGGTAAATTTAATGGTTTAGTATTCGAAGCAACAATTGCATTCTAATATAAAAAAAATGAAAACAAGATTTTCAATATTAATTATGGGTTTAGCAATTTTCTTTTTCTTAGGAAGTGCTAAACCCACTTTTTTTGCAGAAGATACAGCTGTGGCAATAAATAAAATTAAAATAGAAATCACAGGACTATCTACTGTTGGTAAATACAATTGTTCTAATACCTTTAATATAAAAGACACTGTTTATGTAAACTCAGCTAAGAAAAACACTTTTAATACTGATATTAAAATGTCAAACTTTGATTGCGGTAACAAAATAATGACTAAAGATTTACAAGGAACAGTTAAAGTGAAACAATTTCCAAATAGTACTGTAAGCATTACAGATATTAAAAAAGATGGAAAAAACTACAAATGCAGATTAAACTTTTACATCACAGATAAAACACTGAAATACAAAGACTTCATCTTATATAATTCTGATGATAAAATTCAAGGAACTCTTAATTTAAAATTTTCTGATATTGAATTGGAAGCTCCAGTAAAAATGGCGGGACTAATTAAAGTGAAGGATGATATTGTGATCAATTTCAGCTTATACAAAAACTAACTTTTTTGCATTAAAAAAATTTAAAACAGCAAAGTAAAAAAATCAAAATTTGGCACAAGAATTGTTTTGCTCTTAAAAGAAAAATAATCTTACAAAGAGCTCAGTAATTTTAAAAGTTGTAATTTTATTTTTCAGCCATTTAACCTTTAAGTTTTATCAACCTAAAAAAAAATTGAAATTATGAAAAAACAAATTTTAAGTTTAGCTGTTATTGCCTTATTAGCATTTGCTGTTCAATCATGCGAGAAAAAAGAAAATAAACCTGCAGAAGATGAATTAACTCTTGGCAACAAAGTAGATTCTCTTACATCTGATATCGAAGAGGTGAAAGACAGTGCGGTAAGCAAAGCTGAAACTACAGCTACAAAAGCTAAAGATGCTACAGAAAAAGCAGCAAATGATGTAAAAGACGCTACTAAAAAAGCAGCTGAAGATGTAAAAGATGCTACTAAAAAAGGCGCTGAAAAAGTAGAAAATGCGGCTAAAGCGGCTAAAGACGGAACTGTAAAAACAGCAAAAGAAGTAAATGAAGCTTTGAAAAAATAAATTTCATCTAAATCTGAAACAGAAACCATTCGCAAAACGAATGGTTTTTTTATGCAAAATTGTAAGCGAATTATTTTTGTATTTTTGTATTCAAATTACAAGATTCTACAACATGCATTTTATATCTCAAGAATTAGAAGATTACATTGAACAACATTCTGAAAACGAACCAGAATTGTTAGCAAAACTCAATAAAGAAACGTACCAAAAAATACTTTTGCCAAGAATGCTTAGCGGTCATTTTCAAGGCCGAGTTTTAAGCATGTTATCTAAATTAATTCGTCCAGTAAATATTCTTGAAATCGGAACTTATACAGGTTATGCCGCTTTGTGTTTATGCGAAGGAATGCAGGAAAACGGACAATTGCATACGATAGATATTAAAGAAGAATTGGTCGATTTTCAGCGAAAATATTTTGATGCTTCTCCTTGGGGAAAACAAATTTTTCAGCATTTGGGCGAAGCCGTAAACATCATTCCAGATTTGGATGTAAAATTTGATTTGGTTTTTATTGATGCCGATAAAGAAAACTATCTGAATTACTGGGAAATGATTGTTCCAAAAATGAATAAAGGCGGAATCATTTTATCTGATAATGTTCTTTGGAGCGGAAAAATTCTAGAACCAGTTCATCCAAATGATGTTAGTACAAAAGTACTTTTAGAATACAATCAGCTTTTAAAAGACGATCCTAGAGTTGAGACGGTTTTATTGCCAATTCGTGATGGATTGACGGTTTCGAGGGTATTGTAATTTTTTAAGGTTCTAAGGTTCTGAGATACTGAGGTTCTAAGTTTCTTAAATACTATTTAGTTATCCCCAGCTAAAACTGGAGGCAATTCAACAACGATTAAAGATGAATTATAGCGCAGAAATAAACTCTGAAGGTTTTTCAATCATAAATAATGTTTTTTCAGAAAACGAAATTGAAAATATAATTTCATTAATTGAAAACAAAACTGCAGATAATCAAGAAAATGACACTTTTAGAAAGTCTCAAGATTTATTTGCTATAAGACAATTTCATAAAGAAGTTCCCGAAACTCTTCCGCTTATTTTTAATAAAAACTTACAAGATATTATTGAATCTATTTTTGGCGAAGGCTTTTTCATAACTAAATCAATTTATTTTGATAAACCTGAAAAATCTAATTGGTTTGTGGCTTATCATCAGGATTTAACGATTTCTGTTGATCAAAAAATTGAAGCGGAAAATTTTGAAAATTGGACTGTAAAACAAAATCAATTTGCGGTTCAGCCACCAACAGAAATTTTAGAAAACAATTTTACAATCAGAATTCATATTGACAAAACCACTAAAGAGAATGGTGCTTTAAAAGTGATCCATAATTCACATTCAAAAGGAATTTTAAGAATTGAGAATCTAGATTTTGAAACTGAAAAAGAAACAATTTGTGAAGTCGAAAAAGGTGGTATTATGATTATGAAACCTTTATTATTTCATGCATCAAACAAAACCACAAATAACGAACGCAGAAGAGTTATCCATATTGAATTTAGCAGACAACAACTCCCAAATGGTTTAGAATGGAGCGAAAAAACGATCTTGAATTAGTTTTCTTAAAGTTACTAAGGTTCTCAGATACTAAGATTCTAAGTTTTTTCTTTTAGGGCTAAAAAAAACCTCCAGCTAAAACTGGAGGCAATTGATATATAATCCTTAGTATCTTAGTATCTCAGAACCTTAGTATCTTAAAAATAACTATCCTGGAAAATACTGTGGTTTCAATTTTCTATAAACTAAATAAAGTAAAAATCCGAAAAGAGCTCCAAAGAAATATCCAGTAAGAATATCACCTGGATAGTGTAATCCTAAATAAATTCGGCTGTAAGCAAATATTAAAGGCCAAAGAAATATGAATCCAAAATATTTGAAATAACGCTTTAAAATAAGAAATAAGAAAGTCGCAACCGCCATTGTATTTGCTGCGTGTCCAGAGAAAAAGCTATATGATTGCCTAACTTGAACCACTCGGATAATTGTGTTTACTTCAGGATCATTACACGGACGTAAACGCTGGAAAGTATGTTTGAATAAGTTACAAGTCTGGTCTGTAAAAGCAATTAAAATTGCTATAAAAAGCAATAAATACAGGGTTTGTTTTCCTCCTATTTTTTTATAAATAAGATAGAATAGAAATAAGAAAAATGGCGTCCAATACAACTGATTGGTAATAATAAGCCATAATTTATCGTATGTTTCAGAACCTAATCCGTTAAGAAAGATTAAAAGATCTTTATCTAATTCCTGTATTTTTTCAAGCATTACATTTGGCGTTTAATAGGTCCAGAGAGTGTGTCAATATCTTCTTTTACTTTTTCGATTTCAGTAGCTGTATCTCCTAAAAGATTTCCTGTATCTCCAAGTAAATTAGATTTTGCATTATTAATTTCTGCATTGATATTTCCTGTAAGATCATTCAAAGACTTCGCATCAAGACCATTAGCCTCTGCTCCTTTCTGAATTTCACTTTTAATATCATTAGTTGCATTTTTTAATTGAGCCATAGCTTTACCCATTGTACGAGCAATTTCTGGCACTTTATCAGAACCAAAAAGCATTAGTACTATAAACAGTATGAAAACTAATTCTCCTCCTCCTATACCAAACATAACTTTTATTTTTGTTGTCGCAAAGATATTAAACTTTTCAGGTTAGAGTTTTAAAATTAACTTAAAAAGTCCTTTAAAATGCATTTATAAAAAGAAAAAAGTTCATCAAGCTTTTACAAACCTGATGAACTTTTTATTCATTTTGTATTTTCTTAGTCAAATTTTGACTTTGTTTCTACTTTTGGCCAAGAGTTATTGGTTACATCAATATCTGCCGTCATCAATTGAGGATCTATCTGAATACTCTTAATTGCTTTTGTAGTAGCATAAACTTTTCTAGCCGTATCATTACTTTTTCTCCAGATTTGTGCTGGATATTTGTAATTGTCTTTAGAACCATCTTCATAAGTGATCTCAACTAAAATAGGCATAATCATTCCGCCTGGCTTATTAAATTCTACCTCGTAAAAGTATTTAGGAGATTTAATAGAAGCTTTTTCTTCAGCAGTAAAAGTCTGATCTACGTAATCTGCCAAAGTTTTAAATTCTTCTACTTTTAAGGCTTTTTTCTTAGAATCACTTACTTCTGCATTATCTCCAGAAACCAAGTAAACGAAAGGTCCTTTTTCATATCCAAAACGTCCTTTTCTAACTTTGATATCTTTAATATCTGCAGTTGGCGTTTCTGAAACATAATATTGTTTTACATCTTTAATTCCGATATCTACGAAATCTGTTGAGTAGAACCAACCTCTCCAAAACCAATCTAAATCTACTGCCGAAGCATCTTCCATTGTTCTAAAAAAATCTTCTGGGGTTGGATGCTTAAACTTCCATCTGTTTGCATAAGTTCTAAATGCATGGTCGAATAATTCTCTTCCCATAACCACTTCTCTTAAAATATTAAGACCTGTAGCTGGTTTCCCGTAAGCATTATTTCCAAACTGGTGAATCGTTTCTGAATTCGACATAATCGGCTCTAAAAACTTTTGGTCACCGCTCATGTAAGGAACAATATTTTTTGCTGGTCCTCTTCTTGAAGGGAAATTTGAATCTAATTCTTGTTCAGCTAAATATTCTAAGAATGAATTTAAACCTTCGTCCATCCAAGTCCACTGGCGCTCGTCAGAGTTTACAATCATTGGAAAGAAAGTATGTCCAACTTCGTGGATAATTACACCAATCATTCCGTTTTTAACTTCTTTGCTTGTTACGCCATTTTCGTCAGGACGACCATAATTCCAGCAAATCATTGGATATTCCATCCCTTGATCTTCAGCTGAAACTGAAACTGCTTTTGGGTAAGGATAATCAAAAGTATGAGCAGAATAACTTTTTAAAGTATGCGCTACAACCATTGTAGAAGTTTCACCCCAAAGCGGATTTGATTCTTTTGGATAAACAGATTCTGCCATAACAGTTCTATCTCCAATTTTCACAGCCATTGCATCATAAATGAATTTTCTTGAAGAAGCAATTCCAAAGTCACGAACATTCTTAGCACTGAATTTCCAAGTTTTTTTCTTTTCAGAGAAACCTTTTTCTGCTGCTTCTGCTTCTGCTTGTGTTACAATTACAACAGGTTTATCAAAAGATTTTTGAGCCTCTTGGTATCTTTTTACTTGTTCAGCCGTAAACACTTCGCTTCTGTTCATTAATTCTCCCGTAGCATCAATTACGTGATCTGCAGGAACTGTAATATTTACATCAAAGTTTCCGAAAGGAAGAGCAAACTCTCCGCTTCCCCAAAACTGCATATTTTGCCATCCTTCAACATCATTGTAAACCGCCATTCTTGGATAGAATTGTGCAATTACATATAATTTGTTGCCGTCTTTCTCAAATAATTCATATCCAGAACGACCGCCTTCTTTTCTGTAATTATTGATATTATACCACCATTTGATTGAAAAAGAAATTTTCTCTTTTGGTTTTAATGGCGAAGTCAAGTTAATACGCATCATTGTTTCGTTGATCGTATAAGACAATGCATTTCCTTTAGCATCTTTTACTTGTTCAATATTAAAACCACGCTCTAAGTCTTTTTTCAAATATTTAGAAGAAAATCCTTCAAGAGGCAAAACCTGACTAATTTTATCACTTTCTGCTAATGAAGTTTGTGTATTTGCTTTTGCCTGATTTTGATCCAATTGTACCCATAAATATTCTAAACTATCTGGCGAATTATTAGTATAAGTAATCGTTTCAGATCCGCTTAATCTTGAATTTTTATCATCCAATTCAACATCAATTTTATAATCTGCTTGTTGTTGGTAATAAGCTGGACCTGGTGCTCCAGAAGCTGTACGAAACATATTTGGAGTTGCCAGCAAATCATACATCTGGCTAAACTTATTGGTATCGTATTTTCCCTGCTGTCTTGTAGGCGTGGTTGCTGCTTTCTCCTGCGCGATTAACATTGCAGGAAAAAGTAATAATAATGAAAGTTTTTTCATAAAAATCTAATGGTAATTTCTCAGGGCGTGAAAATAGTAATTTAAACACTAATTTTGCGGATTCGTTAATACTTTAACAATTCTTTCCTTGAAGATTCTGTAAAAAGCACGCTTCTTTTGGTATCAAATGCTGAAATATGTGTAATGTTTTGCTGTTCTGCATTCCAATCCACTAAAATAGTATTCGAAATTTCAAGCGTCTTAAATTTATCTATATCCTTAATTCTTGAGTAACAAACCAAAACGTCACCTGCCTCTACTTCTTTAGACAAAAAAGTTATGGCTTTTGACTGTCCGTTTACTTTGATTAAAAAATGTTCCGACAAGTATTTTTTCAATAATTCAACATCTGCTGGAGTTTCTTTGCTTGTACCCACAAATGCTTTTTTGTGATACTTTTTCTCCATTGCATTATTCAAATCATCAATAAAAATGCGGGAAGTAATTTGTAGCATCTTTTTCTCCGCTGCATAATTGACCTGAAAAACCCCAACATAAAATTTATGAAAAGTAAATGCTGAAGACAATACAAACAAAACTGCCAGCAAACAGTAAATTAATTTATTTTTCATTTTTGAATAGCAGGAGCTTTCTTAAATTCTTTATTCTTGTTAACCATAAAATCTATTAACTGAAATTTTTGATCAGGATCGACCAAAAGTTTTGAATGCGGATCATTTGAACAGTACATTAAAAACAATTCAATTTCATCGTCTTTAAGATTCAATGTTTTGGTATAAAAATCTTTTGTAAAATTGTCTTTAGCATATTCTACAAAAGCAATATCTGTAACTTCTTCTTCTTTCACATCTTCTTTCTTGCTCAGCAGTTTTTTGACATCTTTAAAAATACGAACAAAGTCCATTCCGTATTTAATAGTTTGATCTGAGAGCATTGCTTTATTTTCAGGAGAAGACAGTTTATCATCTTCAAACTGCATATCTACAATTCCTTGCGATCCGCCTCCCAGCGCCTTAACTTTTAATTCTTTTTGAACAACAACCTCTTTTAACTGATTATTTACTAAATCCAATTTTATTTTAAACAAAATTTCAGCGCAGTCTTTCTCCGTTAAAACAATTTTTTTTGATTGAAATGCTAAACCAGAAAACAGCAAAGTATCTTTTGGCCGAGCCATGATATCAAATAAACCGCCTGAACCGATAAATGTTCTGACATTTGCATTAATATTCATTACATAACCACTTTCTATGGCTAAAAAATCATTTAAAACCTGACCGTGCAATGGCTTTCTTGAACCGTTTTGTCCTAATACAATTTGACAAAATAAGCAGACAACGAGTACTCCTAATTTATTTTTCATTTTCGAGAATTGTTAAATATTTTCTTGCTAAATCTGTGATCAAAAACATACTCATTGTTTTGTTTTTAGTATTCAAAGATACAGCAAAATCAGCATCATCTACACAAAATAATTGAAATCCTTTTATATCATCAACAGGAATTCTTAATCTTTGCGTGTAATAATTCTCTTCAAAAAGATATTCCAACTTTCTAAAAAGAGCCTCCTTTTTCTCGACATTTACTTCTTTCTTCAACATGGCAGTTCTTCCCGAAATAGCATTTAACAGCTTATCAACAGAGGTTGAAGTTGCAGTATAAACTTTTCGTTCTGCTGGCGTATATTTTTTTTGTCCGTACGGAATAATTCCTAAATTTTCTGCAGTTATGTTAGCATTTTCATTAACAACCACTTCTTTTAATTCGACTTCTTTTGCCGTCATTTTAACAACCAGCACATTTGGAGAAATATCTTCTAAAGCAATTCTTCGTTTAACTGGTTCTAAGTTTACAGCAGAAAAAACTAAAACATCTCCTTCTTTTACAGCAATTGAAAAGCCACCATCAGAATCAGAAACAGTTGCTGCTTGAGTGTTGTTATTAATAATATTCACCCCTTCAATTGGAGTGGATTGCTCCATAACCTTTCCAACTAAATGCTTGTAGTCGCTTTTTTGTCCAAAACTAAGTTGAACAAAAATCAAAAAAACAATAATTGATATTACTTTACTTATTTTCACCTGCAATTATTTCTTTATACTTTACAGCCAATTCCCCTAAAAGAAATTCTGTTGAAGTTTTATTTTTTGAATTCATAGTTGCACAGAAACTTTCATTTTCAACTGCATAAAACTTAAATTCATTTATATTTTCTTTGGGTATACTTAAGCGCTCAACAAAATAAACCTCATCAAACAAATAACCTAATCTCTCAAAATTCTTTTCCTTTTTCTCGATTTCAACATTTGCTTTTAACCGCTTCGTTCTCCCATTTATTTTATTTATCAGAGGATCAAGTTGCATTGAACCTCCCAAAAGTCCAAGCAACATGACAGGTTTGAAATCTCCAGCTGTTGCCAATTGCCTTTCTGCCTGCGTATATTTTTTTTGCCCTCGCGGAATAATTCCTAAATTTTCTGCAGTGATAGCTGTATTATCATTTACAATGACTTCTTTTAACGCTACTTCTTCTGCATTCATTTTAATCATCAGCGACTCAGAATGCATATCATCAGATGTAATTATTCTTTTAACAGGATTCAAACCTACAGAAGAAAAAAGCAAAACTTCACCTTCTTTTACATCAATAGCAAAATTACCTTCTGCATCTGAAATTACAGCAATTTCCGTAATACTGTTAACAATATTAACACCTTCAACTGGATTAGACATTTCCATCACCCTACCATACAATCGTTTAGCTTCTGTTTGCCCAAAATTATTTTGAGCAAAAAACAGAAAAAAAACAGCTGATATGGTTTTACTTGTTTTCACCCGAAAGCATCTCTTTATACTTCACCGCCAGTTCTCCTAAAAGAAATTCTGTTGAAGTTTTATTTTTTGAATTTAAAATAATAGTAAATTTTTCATTTTCGATTGCATAATACTCAAATCCTTTTACATATTCTGCTGGAATTTTCAATCGGTCAATAAAATGATCCAGACTAAACATATTCTCCAACAGCCTCATAAAAAACTCTTTCTTTTCGACTGCAACTTCTTTTTTAAGCATTGCCGTTCTTCCTGAGAAGAAATTCAGTAAAGGATCTGCAGAAATAGAACCACCAACCATACCACCTCCATTAGCCGTTGCATTAAGAGCCGTTGCAGTTTCCAATTTTCGTTCTGCAGCACTATATTTCTTTTGCCCAGCTGGAATTATCCCTAATTTTTCGGCATTAATATTATCATATTTTTTCACCACAACTTCTTGCAATTGATACATGACCATACTAAGATTTACCATGAAATTAAGGTTTGAAAAATCTTCAGATTTCAGCAAAATTCTTTTTTCCTTAAAACTAATCGAAGAAAAAACCAGGATATCATCTGCTTTTGCCAAAATCGAAAAAGATCCCGAAGCATCAGTTGTTACAGTCTCTTCCGTTTGTGCGTTAATGACATAAACACCTTCTAAATCTGAGGTATTCGAAACTACTTTACCACTTAAAATAGCACGATCCTGAGTTTGAGACAAGCAAGTCTGTCCCGCTAAAACAATTAAAAAACAAGTAATTTTCTGAAACAAAATGAAATAAATTAAAAATATCCTTAAAAGGGTAAAAATATCCTAATATGATCCAAATTAAGTATTAACGAGTTGGTAAAAATATGTTAATTAAAATGATAAATTTTTAGACAAAAGAGAGAGTTTTTAATACCTTTAACAAACAAAATTTTGAGTTAAAAAAATCATGAAAAGCGTTATTATTGCAAGCACTTCTACATTACACGGAGGCAACTATTTAGAATATCTTTTACCTACTTTAGAATCGCATTTTAAAAACTGCAAAACAATCCTATTTATTCCTTATGCACGTCCAAGTGGAATTTCGCACGATGAATATACACAAAAGGCAGCAGAAACATTTGCAACGATTAATATTGATGTTAAGGGAATTCATGAATTTGAAAATCCGCAAGACGCAGTAAAAAATGCAGAAGGAATTTTTACAGGCGGAGGAAACACATTTTTACTAGTAACCCAGCTTTACAAAAACAACGTTATGCAGTTGCTTTCTGAAACTGTAAAAAACGGCACTCCCTATTTAGGATCAAGCGCAGGAAGTAATATTTGCGGTTTGTCAATACAAACTACAAACGACATGCCTATTGTTTATCCTCCAAGCTTTCAAACTTTAGGATTAATTCCTTTCAATTTAAATCCACATTATCTGGATGCTGATTTGCAATCTAAACACATGGGAGAAACTCGCGAAACTAGAATTAAAGAATTTCATGCATTCAATTCAATTCCGGTTTTAGGTTTAAGAGAAGGAAGCTGGTTGGAAGTTAAAGATGAAAAAATTACCCTAAAAGGAGATTTGAAAGCTCGTTTGTTTAGACAAAATCAAGATCCGTTGGAATTAGAAACAGAAAGCGACTTGAGCGATTTAAAGTAAAATTTCAATATTTTAAATTGGAATTTACATTTTAGAATAAAAACAAAAAAGCCTTAAACAATGTTTGAGGCTTTTGAAGAGCGAAAGACGAGGCTCGAACTCGCGACAACCAGCTTGGAAGGCTGGAGCTCTACCAACTGAGCTACTTTCGCATTAACCGGGTGCAAATTTAAAAATTTTAATTTTAAAAACAAATAAAAATTAAAAATTTTATTTTCACAAAAACAAAACTAAAAAGTTTGTTTTCTAGAGCGAAAGACGAGGCTCGAACTCGCGACAACCAGCTTGGAAGGCTGGAGCTCTACCAACTGAGCTACTTTCGCATTGGTTGTGCAAATATAGAAAGAAAGTTCAGTTAAAAACAAGCTTTTCGGCAAAAAAAATTAATAAAAAACAACATTAATTTATAACTTATTTAAAATTAAAAAGTTATAAATGCAATATTTTTAAAAAAAATTATGATCACAATTAAAGAAATTACGTCAAAAGAGACTTATGCAGTTCGTCAACCGGTTTTAAGAAAAGGAAAACCTATAGAAAGCTGCATATTTGAAGGCGATGATTTAGAAACAACTCATCATTTTGGATTATTTGAAAATGAAGATTTAATAGGAATTATTTCGTTATTTGATAAAATCAACACTATATTTGCCGAAAAAAATCAAGCCCAAATTCGAGGGATGGCTGTTTTAGAAACGCATCAAAAAAAGGGATTTGGAGAAGCTTTAGTTAGACATTGCGAAACCTACTGCAATGATAATCAAGTTGATTTGATTTGGTTTAACGCCAGAACAGCCGCTGTAGGCTTTTATCAAAAAATGAATTACCAGCCCCAAGGTGAAGCATTTGATATTAAAGATGTTGGCGAACATTATTTGATGTTTAAAAAATTATAATATGAAAAAATTCTACTCTATAGTAGTAATATGCATTCTTGTGGGCTGTAAAAAAGACATTCCCAAACCTATTCCTGTTGCCAAAAAGAAGGTGCCAGAAATTATACTTACTGATGAAAGAAAAGTTGAAATAGACACTGCAACAATAAGCACTTTTAAGAGCGAAACTTTAAAAGAATTTTATATCGCATCTGAAAACCAAACTGTTTGGGGAAATCTTAAAAAAAGAAAATTCGTTTTATCTCAATTAGAAAATTCAAGCAACTTAGGCTTAGAACCTGAAGATTACAAAACTTCTCAGCTGAAAAAATTTGAAAGTAAAATTGGCAAGCTTAACGATAAAGATTTAGCAACTTATGATATTTTGCTTACTTATAATTTCGAAAAATATTTAAGCCATTTATATAAAGGCAAACTAGATCCTAAAAAAATTTACAGCAATTGGGATTTGGATGAAAAGACATTTGATGTAAATAATGTTTTGATTAAGGCTTTCAACAGAGACAAGTTAGATAGTATTGTCGAAAATATTCAGCCGAAAACACAAACTTACAAAGAGTTGCTAAAAGCGCTGGAAATCATCAATACATTTCCAGATGATGATATAAAAACCATTGAATCTGCTGATAAAATTGTTTTAAAAGATACCAATCCTGCTTTAATAAACATTAAAAAAAGGCTTTTGTATTGGAATGATATGACTGGAAAAGATAGTCTTACTAAGATTTATGACCAAAAAACTTTTGAATCGGTTAAAAGGTTTCAGGAAAGGCACGGTTTAGCTGCAGATGGAGTTATCGGAGCAGGAACAATAAGCGCTTTGAACTATTCTAAAGAAAGTAGAAAAAAACAAATTATTGCCAATTTGGAACGCTGGAGATGGTATCCTTCTGAATTGGCCGAAAATTATTTCATCATCAACATCCCTGATTACAGCTTAAATGTAGTTGAAAATCAAGACACTACTTTGGTTCGAAATGTTGTTGTAGGAACGATTAAAAGAAGAACACCTATTATTACCTCTTTCTTAAAAACAGTCGTTTTTAATCCGACTTGGACTGTTCCTCCGACAATTTTAAAAGAAGATGTGGTACCGGCAATGAAACGCAATCGAAGTTATTTGGCTAAGAAGAACATTACCATTTATGACACATCTGGAAACGAAGTAGATCCAGTTAAATGGAATGAAAATAAACCAAACAATTATCGTTATGTACAAAGTCCAGGCTATAATAATTCGTTGGGTTTAATGAAAATTTTGTTCCCAAACCATCATAGCGTTTATTTGCACGACACCAATCACCGTAATATTTTT
This sequence comes from Flavobacterium ginsenosidimutans, assembly GCF_003254625.1. Taxonomy (GTDB): domain Bacteria; phylum Bacteroidota; class Bacteroidia; order Flavobacteriales; family Flavobacteriaceae; genus Flavobacterium; species Flavobacterium ginsenosidimutans. Next base: position 42,267 of record NZ_QJRJ01000070.1, on the reverse strand, counting down.
GGACGAAACAATCGTTCTATGAGTTCTGGATGCGTTCGTGTTGAAAATCCGTTGGAACTTGCACAGCATATTTTGGATGTTGATGGAAACTGGCCTCAAGATAGAATTGACACTATTATTGCCAGTAAGAAAACGATGAGTTTTAAAATCACTAAAAAATATGCATTATATCAATGGTACTGGACAGCATGGAGCAAAAAAAATCAGCTCCTTTTTAGAGCTGATATTTATAATCTAGATTCGGATTTATATGCCCAATTACGAAATTAGTCTTTCCTCCATCGAGAAACTTCTTGATGGATGATAGATATATAAACACGATTTGTCTTTTATCAATTGAATAATGTCGTTTGTCAATTCAACTGGAACTGCAGGACAGCCTTGGCTTCTGCCTAATCTTTTATGATCTCTAATGAAAGATTCAGATACATAGTCTGCGCCGTGCATAACAACGCCTCTTTCGCGAGCATTGTCATTTACGCCGTTTTCTAAACCATCTAAACGCAAAGAAGCGCCATGTTTCCCTTGATAAATTTCACCAGTCGCATAAAAACCTAAACTGCTTTTAAATGATGAATTAAGATTTGAAAATGCTGAAGCAAATTCTTCTCCAGTATTTCTTCCGTGAGCTACAAGCGAATTAAACAAAATTGTATTGCTAGTTAAATCAATCACCCACAAACGTTTAGTGTTTGATGACAAACTAAAATCAATTAATGTTAAGATATTTTTCTTGATCACTCCTCTTTCTTTCAACAAATAAAATCCCTTTAAAGCTTCCGAAAAAGTTTTAAGTTCAGGCATTTTAAAGTTGTTCGAATTTAATGAATTATAAACGCTCTCGATTTTGGAATCAACTGCAACTTTTTCGACTTTGGCAATCGTCTTTACAGTGGCGTTTTTTTTAAGATCAGCAGTGTTTTTCGAATCTTTTCCAAAAGACAATAGCAAAAACACAAATAACGGATAAATTTTGTAAATCATTGAATTTCTTTAGGTTAAACAAAAAATTTGGGTATCGCAAAATTATAAAAAAATCACGCCTTGCAAAATACATCCCTGATTTTCAGGCTTTTTTTGCTTAAACTTTAACATTATTAACATAAATATGCTTTTTCTGTAAGATTTTATCTTATAGTTAAATTCATAACATTTAAGCCATTTTTCTTAAAAAAAGCAGAACAAAATGGAAATCTTGAAACTAAAAGTGTAACAAGTAGAATAAATTTTAGTCTATTATTTCTATAAAAAAACCTATTTCGCATAAAAAATCAATGAAAAGAATCATTTTCTTCAGTTTTCTATTATCCACTTTGTGGAGTTATGGCCAGAAAAAATCACTTCAGGCACAATTAACTTCGCAATCTATTTCTATTGATGGAAAATTAGACGAACCTGCATGGGAAAATGTGCCAATTGCTACCAATTTTGTTATGCTTGAACCAGATAACGGAAAAGCAATTCCAAACGAAAAACGTACTGAAATTAAAGTCTTATATAATAATGACGCTATATACATAGGTGCGATGATGTATGATGATGAACCTTCTAAGATCTTAAAAGAAATTTCTCAGCGTGATAATTTTGGAACAGCAGATCTTTTTGGTGTTTTCATAAACGGTTTCAATGACGGACAGCAGGATTTTATGTTTTACGTTTCTGCAGCCGATGTTCAGGGAGATTGCATTATGACCGATGCAAACGGAGAAGATTATTCATGGGATGCTGTTTGGATTAGTAAAGCAGCTTTGGCAGAAAACGGATGGATTGTAGAAATGAAAATTCCTTATTCTGCTTTACGTTTTTCTGCTGAAAACAAACAAACTTGGGGAATTAATTTCTTTAGGGAGATTAAGCGTGAACGTTTTAAATATACATGGAATTTTGTCGACCAAAAAATTGGAACTTTTACGCAACAGACGGGAACTTTAGAAGGAATTGAAAACATCAAACCTCCTACTCGATTGTTTTTTATGCCTTACGCTTCTTACTATTTGAATGCTGCTGAAGGACAAAAAACATATGGAACAATGAAAGGCGGAATGGATATTAAATATGGTATAACAGATGCTTTTACAATTGATGCTATTTTAATTCCAGACTTTGGACAAACAAAATATGACGATCAGATTTTAAATCTTGGTCCTTTTGAACAGCAGTTTAACGAAAACAGAGCTTTCTTTACCGAAGGAACAGATTTGTTCAGTAAAGGAAATATGTTTTATTCCCGAAGAATTGGTGGCGCTCCATCAATCGATCCTTCACTAAATGAAAATGAAGAAATTACCGAATTGCCAGCCGCTGTAAATTTGGTTAATGCTCTAAAATTATCAGGAAGAACCAAAGATGGTCTTGGAATTGGGATTTTAAACGCTGTAACCGAAAAGACTTTTGCTACAATAAAAAATAACGAAAACGGAGAAACGAGACGTGTAATTGTTGAGCCTCTTACCAATTATAATGTTTTAGTTTTAGATCAGCGTTTTCGCAAAAACTCATCGGTTACTTTTATCAATACCAATGTGACTCGAAATGGTCATACTAGAGATGCAAATGTTACTGGTTTGGCATGGGATTTAAACACCAAAGCGAATACTTATAGCTTATTTGGAAATGTAAAATACAGCCATATTAATGATTATCAAGATAAAAATGGTTTTTATTCGACAGTAAGTTTGGCCGAAACCAGTGGAAATTATAGATATAGTATTGGTTCTGATTTTGTAACGAAAGATTTTGACCCAAATGATCTTGGAATTAATTTCTATACCAATTATTATAATTTTTATGGAAATGCCAATTATAGAATTCTAAATCCGACCAAAAAGTTCAACACTTTTAGAATCAACTATAATATGTATACCGAATTCAATAAAGAATCTGGAAAATTACAAGACAATAATATAAATGCGAATTTAAATTTAACTACGGTAAAAAACAATTATTACGGAACTGGAATTACTTTTTATCCGTTAGAAACTTATGATTATTATGAACCGCGTGCCGAAAATAGATATGTTGCGATTCCGAGAAGAATAGAAACTTGGGGAAGTATTTCTACCAACTATAATCATAAATTTGCGATTGATTTAAATGGTACATTTAATGTCTTTGATGAATCTGAAAGAATTACTTATGGTTTTGATATTGGCCCAAGATACCGTTTTAGCGACAAACTTTTATTGACTTATTTCTTTAGTTATTTTAGAAAGAACAACAACAAAGGTTACATCGATCAAATTGATGACGACAGCAACTCATCGACTCCAAACGAAATCATTTTTGCCAATAGAAACGTTATTACTTATTCCAATACTTTAGGCGGCAAATATGCTATAAATAGCACTATGACTATAAATCTGGCAGTTCGTCAATATTGGTCTTATGCCGATAATAAAGATATTTTATCATTAGAACCAAACGGAAATCTAAGCCCTTATCCGCAGTACACTGATAATAAAAATTCAAGTTTTTATTCTTGGAATGCCGATTTATCTTATTCTTGGTGGTTTGCACCCGGAAGTCAGCTTTCTGCTTTGTATCGAAATAATGCTTCTAATTTTGAAAGAGTTATTGATAAAGATTTCAGACACAATGTTTCAGGACTTTTAAATAATGATGCTTTAAAACACATATTTTCTATAAGTGTAAAATATTTTATTGACTATAATGCTGTCAAAAATAAAGTCAGAAAGCGCGCTTAGCGTGAATTAATTTTAAAAAATAAAGGCTTCTGCAATTAAATTAATATTTTTTATCTCTCTTCATTTTATTAAATATAAATGTAACAATCGTTTCTTGCCTATTTTAGAAATGATTTATCTTTGTAGAAAACAAAAAGTAATGAACAAAAAAGTTATCCTTATGATTTTAGATGGTTGGGGAAAATCTCCTGACCCTAAAGTATCTGCAATAGACAATGCAAATGTTCCTTTTATAAACAGTCTATACAAAAATTACCCAAGCGCACAACTTAGAACTGACGGATTAAATGTTGGTTTGCCAGAAGGACAAATGGGAAATAGTGAAGTTGGACACATGAATCTTGGTGCAGGAAGAATTGTATATCAAGATTTAGCGAAAATAAATTTAGCTGTAGAACACAAAACTTTAGCAAAAGAGCAAGTTTTAATTGATGCTTTTACTTACGCTAAAGAAAACAATAAAAAAGTGCATTTTTTAGGATTAGTTTCAGATGGTGGTGTTCACTCACATACTTCACACCTTCGCGGATTAATTGATGCTTCTCAAGAATATGGTTTAGATCAGGTTTACATTCACGCTTTTACAGATGGACGCGACGTTGACCCAAAATCTGGAGGAAAATATATTCACGATTTAGAGGATTATATTAAAGATACTCCAGTAAAAATTGCTTCTATTATCGGGCGCTATTATGCAATGGACCGCGACAAACGTTGGGAACGTGTAAAATTAGCTTACGATTTAGTTGTAAATGGCGTTGGAACTCCATCAACAAATGCTGTTGCAAGTGTTTTAGATAGCTACGCAAAAGATGTAACAGATGAGTTTATCGAACCTGTTGTTATTGTTGATGAAAATGCAAAACCTCTTGCTACAATTGTTGAAGGTGATGTTGTAATTTTCTTCAACTTTAGAACAGACAGAGGACGTGAACTTACTGAAGCTCTTTCTCAGCAAGATTTCCACGAGCAAAACATGCATAAACTAAACCTTTATTATGTAACATTGACAAACTACGACGAAACATACCAAAACGTAAAAGTGGTTTACAATAAAGATAATATCACTGAAACGCTTGGTGAGGTTTTAGAAAAAGCAGGCAAAAAACAAATCAGAATTGCTGAAACTGAGAAATATCCGCACGTAACTTTCTTCTTCTCTGGAGGTAGAGAAACTCCTTTTGAAGGTGAATCAAGAATCTTAAGAAACTCTCCAAAAGTGGCTACTTACGATTTACAGCCAGAAATGAGCGCTTACGAATTGGCAGATGCTCTTGTTCCAGAATTGAACAAAGGTGAGGTTGATTTCGTTTGTTTAAACTTCGCAAACGGAGACATGGTTGGACACACTGGAATTATGGAAGCTGCAATTAAAGCTTGTGAAGCGGTTGACGCTTGCGCGAAAAAAGTTATCGACGCTGCTCTTGCTAACGATTACACTACAATTGTAATTGCTGATCACGGAAACTGTGAAACCATGATTAATCCTGACGGTTCTCCAAATACGGCTCACACAACAAACCCAGTGCCGATTATTTTGGTTGACAAACAACTGAAAAGCATTCAAGATGGTGTGTTAGGCGATATCGCTCCAACAATTTTAGAATTAATGGGCGTGCAACAGCCAAATGCAATGACTTGTCATTCATTATTATAGAAATATTTTTCTTTATATAAAAAGAGGCGAATTCTTTAGAATTCGCCTCTTTTATTTTTACGCATTTTTTGTCATTTCGACGAAGGAGAAATCACACACGAAACTCGACAAAAATTGGCGATATAGTTTGCGGAATTTCTAGTGCGATTTCTCCTTCGTCGAAATGACAAAACGTTGTGTACTTCTCTGCAATCTTAAACAATAAAATAATGATAAAGCTGTTCAACTCCATAAATCACAAGCCCAATAACACCACCAACTAAAGTCCCATTGATTCTAATATATTGAAGATCTTTCCCGATTTCTAATTCTAATTTTTCTGAGACTTCTTTTCCATCCCAACTTTTTACAGTTGAAGAAATCAAATCTCCAATTACTTTTTTGTTATTTAAAAGAACCGATAACAAATCGTTTTTAATGAAATTGTTGATTTTGTCAATCATTAAAGGATCTTCTTTGATTCCGTTTCCAAAACCTTGAATCAAATTGGCAATATTATTTTTTATCGAAGAATCATCACCTTTATTAATATCGTTTGTAATAGATAATTTTACCTCATCCCAAATTCCGTTGATGTAATCTTGAACCTCTTTTTTTCCAACAAAACCCAAAATCATATCATTGATTTTAACTCTCATCTCTTCTGAGTTTTTTATTTTATCTAGAAAATTATAAACGTATTCGTCAATTTTAAGTCTTACCGTGCTTTCTGGATTTTTTGCTTCGTTTAAAAAATCTTGCAATCCATTAAAAACACCTTCAGTAATACTTTTATCAGCCAATCCGAAACTTAAAAAGGGAGTTGAAGCTTTTACTTTTTTTCGAATTAAATCTTTATTGTTTGTCAATTCGGCACTCATCACTTCCAAAAGATTTGTCAATAACTGATCTTTTACATTTCCTTTTTGTAAAGGTTCTAAAGCCAATGCAACCCAATCACCAAAATTTATTCCTTCAATTTTTTCTTTAAATTGAACTTGAATAAATTTTCTAACATCTTCATCTTTTATTGTTCTTAAAATACCTGGAACAATGTTCAGAGCAACAACACTGGCAATTTTATCAGCATTTTCTTCATGCGAAAGCCATTCTGAAGCTTTGGTTGCAAAATTAAATTCATCCAGTTTAATTTCTAATTTTTCTCGGTCCAAAAATTCTTCAGAAACAAAATTTCCAAGGTTCTCTCCTATTTCATTTTTCTTGGTCGGAATAATGGCTGTGTGCCAAATCGGGATTCCCATCGGATGACGAAAAAGTGCCACAACCGCAAACCAATCGGCAATTCCACCAACCATTGCCGCTTCGCTAAAAGCCTGCAGCATCGGAATTTTAAAATAAATAGCAATTAAAAACAATAGCACTGCAATACCCAAAAGTCCTAAAGCATTTCTCTTCATTTTCTTAAGGGCCTTTACTTTAGCAATATCTCGATCTATATTGGTTTCCATAATATTATCATTTGTACTACTAATTTATGCCTTTTTTCTGAAACGCTTTAACTCTATTGATTGTTTTGATAGTCACTAATTCACGAATTTTCTTTAAAAATTAATTAATTCATTTGTGTAATAACTTTTTTTTAATTTTTGTTTTGAGATAATTCGAGAATTCGTGGCTAAAAAATTTAGATAAAATATTGTACTTTTGCGAACTGAAAAATGGAAAAAATATGATTATCCAAAAAACTAGAGAGGAAATCGAATTAATGCGCGAAAGTGCTTTAATCGTATCAAAAACATTAGGAATGATTGCTTCTGAAATCAAAGAAGGAGTAACTACATTATATCTTGACAAATTAGCCGAAGAATTTATTCGTGATCACGGTGCAGTTCCAAGTTTCCTTGGATTGTACGATTTCCCGAATTCGCTTTGCATGAGCCCAAATGCTCAAGTTGTTCACGGTATTCCAAATAATGTTCCTCTTAAAAATGGTGACGTTATTTCGGTTGACTGTGGTGCTTTCAAAAATGGTTTCCACGGAGATCACGCATACAGTTTCGAAATTGGAGAAGTTGCTCCTGAAGTTAAAAAACTTCTACAAGTAACTAAAGAATCTCTTTATGTTGGAATTAGAGAATTTAAAGCAGGAAATCGTGTGGAAGATGTTGGAAACGCGATTCAAAAATATACTGAAGCTCATGGTTATGGCGTAGTTCGTGAATTGGTTGGACACGGTGTTGGACAAAAAATGCACGAAGAACCAGAAATGCCAAACTACGGAAAACGTGGACGTGGAAAGCTTTTTGTTGAAGGAATGGTTGTAGCAATTGAACCAATGATCAACATGGGAACTAGAAACATCAAACAACTAAAAGACGGTTGGACAATTCTGACTGCCGACGGAAAACCTAGCGCGCACTTTGAGCACGATGTGGCTTTAATTGATGGAAAACCAGAATTATTATCTACTTTTCAATACATCTATAAAGCTCTGGGAATCGAAAGCAACGAAGAAGATGAATTCAGAAAAGTGCCTTTAGTTCTATAACAAAAAACAACCCGAATCTATTCCTGTGAAAAAATTATTTAAACTTGTACTTAATACAATTCCGCGTCCTTTATTAATTCGTTTGAGTTACGTTGCGCGTCCAATTTTAGCATTCTCTTTGAGAGGAGATAAATTTACAGATCCTATTGATGGAAGAAGCTTTAAATCGTTTTTGCCTTACGGATACGGGAAACAACGCAATAATGTACTTTCGCCAAGTACGCTTTCTTTAGAAAGACACCGTTTGCTTTGGTTGTATTTAAACGATCAAACTGATTTTTTTACAGCGCCCAAAAAAGTATTGCATTTTGCGCCGGAACAAGCTTTTTATAAAAGATTCCGAAATCAGAAAAACCTTGATTACACTACAACCGATTTACTTTCGCCTTTGGCTGATGTAAAAGCAGATATCTGTAATTTACCTTTCAAAGACAATGAATATGACGTTATTTTATGTAATCACGTTTTAGAACATATTCCAGATGATACTAAAGCGATGCAGGAATTATACAGAGTTTTAAAACCAGGCGGAATGGCGATCCTTCAGATTCCTCAGGATTTATCTCGTGAAGTTACCTTTGCAGATGATTCGATTACAGATCAAAAAGAACGTGCTAAAATCTTCGGACAATACGATCACGTACGTGTCTACGGACGCGATTATTTCGACAAATTAAGAAGCATTGGTTTTATTGTTATCGAAGAAGATTATACGAATAAAATTGCACCAGAATTGGTTGAAAAATATTGTTTAGCAAAAGGCGAAATTATTCCGCTTTGCTTTAAACAAGAAAACTAATTCTTTTTCACCATAAATAAGTTCATTTAAAGGGTTTTCAAATTATTATTATTTTGAAAACTCTTTATTTTTTGCCCAATTCCCAAATTACAAGCCTAATCAAATCCCTAAATCTTGGAACCTACAAAACCATTTCAATTCTGTTTTGACATCAGTTTGGAAAAAAATCTGAATGTCTATATTCCAACCGCCTACATTGTTGAGAATACTAGCGAAATCAAATATTTAGATAAAAAAGCAAGTCCCAACGTACTTGAAAGTTTCGGGATCGTTTTTGAAAATTTAGATTCTAACACCAAAAGAATTTTAACCGCCTGCGATTCTTTAAAACCTGAATTCATTTTCAAAAAGTTCAGCGCAAAAATCAAATCGGCTAAAACAATTGCTGATCTTCAAAAAGATTCTAAAATTGATTTTGCCATTCGTCAGCATTTAAAATTCAACTTGAGTTCATTTTACGATTTGATTGTAAAAGAGCAATTTCCTTTGTCTCTAAATCTCGGACCAGAAAAAGATTTTTATCGTTCGAGAGTCAATATTGATCCGCTTGATTTTGAACCTCAGATTCAATTTGACAAACATGCCGAAGGAATCACTTACACTCTTTCTTTAAAAGAAAATGAAACCACTTTTTCTCCAATGGATATCAAAGCTGAAATTCTTTTGGATGAACCCGGCTGGCTGATTATCAATAAAAAATTAGGACAGTTAAAAGAGCTAAACTCTAAAAAACTGATGCCTTTTTTAAAGAAAAAATCAATTGAAATCCCTTCAAAATTAGTTGATGATTACTTTAAAAGTTTTATTCCTCAAATAGCGAAAAAAATTGATATTGAAGCAACTGGTTTTGAAATTGAACTTCGAGATAAAATCATTTCCTGTACGATTCAGCCAATTCATGATTTCTTTAAAAACTGTTATTATCTCAATCTATATTTTGATTATAACGGATATTCATTTGATGCAAGCAAAACTAAAAAAACACATTCTTTTGTCGATTTCAGTGTTGCCAATGAACCTAAAATAATTCAGTTTAAAAGAAATTCTGAAGAAAGTTTTTTTATCGAAAAATTAAATGAAATTGGTTTAACCAAAATCAAAAACGAATTATTTGGATTACATTCAGAAGCAGAAAATAAAGATCCGTATGTCAATATTCAACTAATTATTGACAATAAAGAAAAGCTTAAAAGTTTAGGTTTTACTGTCGAAAATCTGAAATTAGAAAGTAGAGAGATTGTTACAGAAAGTTATACCATTTCTGCATCAAAAGAAACAACTGGAGATTGGTTTGATATTAAAATAATTATTACTGTTGGAAATTATAAAATCAATTTCAGCGAAATTATTCCAAACATAAAAAGCAAAGAAAGACTTTTTGCGTTGCCTGACGGAAACTATTTCTTGATTCCGTTAGAATGGTTTAGCAAATACGGTTCTTTGGTAAAATTAGCCAAAACAGAAAATGGCGTTTTACTTTTACGAAAAAGCAATTTTACCGCTTTAGACGGAATTTCAGAAATTGATAATGATTTAGATCAGATTCATCAAGCTGAATTTACAGCTTCAGACTTAATAAAAGCGACTTTAAGACCCTATCAAATTGACGGTGTAAAATGGCTTTTAGGTCATTTTAATTCGAATATGGGCGCGTGTCTGGCTGACGATATGGGACTTGGAAAGACGCTGCAAACTTTGTCTGTTTTAGTTTCGGTGCAAGAACAATTAGGCTTTACAACCAAAACCACTAATTTTGATTTGTTCGCCAACGAAACCACTATCGAAAGAGAACCACTTAAAGCTTTGATCGTTCTGCCTTCTTCATTGGTTTTTAACTGGTTTAATGAAGCGGGGAAGTTTACGCCTCACTTTTCGAAAATGCAATATGTTGGAAATGACAGAAAATCACTAGCAAGCAGAATCAATTCAACCGATTTGATTTTTACAAGTTACAGCATCATTCATCGCGATATTTCAATTTTAGAAAAATACGATTTCCGTTATTTGATTTTGGACGAAAGCCAATACATCAAAAACAAAAATTCTAAGATTTTTAAAGCCATAAATAAAATTAGTACGGGACATAAAATTGCATTGAGTGGAACGCCGATCGAAAATTCGCTTGACGATTTATGGTCACAAATGCAGTTTATCAATCCGGAGATTTTGGGCAGTTATGCTTTCTTTATGGAAAATTTCAAAAATCCGATTGAGAAAAAACAGAATGAAGAAGTTTTAGCAGAATTAAAAAATCTTATTCAGCCTTATATTTTGCGACGAACCAAAGAACAAGTTTTAAAAGATTTACCAGAATTAACAGAGCAGATTTATTACTGTGACATGGATCCTGAGCAGGAAAAATTATACGAAAAAGAAAAATCTAAAGCTCGAAATTTCCTTCTTAAAACCGATGGATCTCCTGACAAAATCAGCATTATCAATACTTTGATGAAACTGCGTCAGTTAAGTAATCACCCAAAAATGGTCGATGCAGATTCAGAAATTGATTCTGGAAAATATATTGCCGTTACGAACTATTTAGAAAGTTTAGTAAAAGGAAAACAGAAAGCGATTATTTTCAGTTCGTTTGTTACCAATTTAAGTTTTTATACCGATTGGTGTAAAGAGAATAAAATTGAATTCTGCGAAATTACAGGTGAAACTCCTGCAGAAAAAAGAGAACAGCAAGTAAAATTATTTCAGGAAAAAGAAAATCCGTTGTTATTCTTTATTTCACTAAAAGCTGGTGGAGTTGGTTTGAATATTACGAAAGCTTCTTATGTATTATTCTTGGATCCGTGGTGGAATCCTTTTGCAGAAAAACAAGGAGTTGGTCGAGCGCATAGAATTGGGCAATTGAATAAAGTAAATGTGATTCGTTTTATTTCTAAAAACACAGTTGAGGAAAAAATCATCAAATTGCAGGAAAACAAAAAACTATTATCTGATTCCCTTTTAGAAGAAAGTTATATTAATGATGAAATTGAAGGTAACTTAGAATATATTTTGGGTAATTAATAGTTAAATCCAATAGATTGGCATCTTTTTCGTTATATAAAATTGTTATATTTACAATCTTACAACGAAATAAGATGCCAAAATTTTTCTATACAAGCTTGATTTTTCTTTTTATTTTCACTTTGGCGAAAGCTCAGGAAAAAGAAATCGATCCTCCTTATAATATTAAAACCGTCTCTTTTATTCAGAATGGCAGTAATGTTCCACCTATTTTCGAATTAGGTTCTGCATTTACATTTCAATTTGATGATTTGTTTGGCAATGAAGCCAATTATTATTTTGAAGTTATTCATTGCGATTACAATTGGTATCCAACAGATATTCCTAAAACAGATTATATTTTCGGCATGGATAATCAGAGAATTACAGATTTTTCAAATTCGTTTAATACACTTCAGGTTTATACGCATTACAGACTTTCTTTTCCTAATCAGTTTACACAGCTATTGAAACTTTCGGGAAATTATATGCTACGAATTCTGAACGATGATAAAGAAGTCGTTTTCTCAAGAAAATTCATTTTGTTTGAAAATCATTGTACTGTTGGAACTCAAGTAAAAAGAAGCCGCAACCTCAGCAATATTGACTATAAACAAAATCTTGATATTGCAATTTTGTCAAATGATATTGTTTTTCAGACGCCATTACAGAATGTGAAAGTTCTTTTATTGCAAAATGGAAACTTTCATACTGAGATAAAAAATATTGTTCCTCAATACACCATTGGCAATCAGCTTATTTATAAATATGACAAAGAAACCCAATTTTGGGGCGGAAATGAGTATTTGTATTTTGAAAATAAAGACATTCGCGCGGCAAATAATAATGTTGCTAAAGTAGGTTCTAACGGCGATATTTATAACGCTCATTTATACACTAATGCAGCAAGAGGAAATCAGATTTACACCAATTATGAAGATGTAAATGGGAATTTTGTTGTGAAGAATATCAATGGTTCTAACAATGATATTGAAGCCGATTATGCTTGGGTATATTTTACACTTTCGGCACCTGCTTTTAGATTGAATAAAGACATTTATATTACTGGAATGTTCAATAATTACAGTCTTACGCCAGAATATAAAATGGATTACAACACTGATAAAGGCGTTTTCGAAAAAGCCATTATGATCAAGCAGGGTTTTACCAATTTTCAATATACAGTAGCTGATAAAAAAGGAGTCATTGATAATGAAAATGCTATTGATGGAAACTTTTATCAGACTGAAAATGAGTACACGATTTTGGTCTATTACAAAGAAGCAACCGATCGTTATCAGCGTGTAATTGGAAAAGGAAATGCAAACTCTATCAATATAGTCAACTAAAACAAATGTTAAGGTTCTAGTTTAACTAATTTTTTTTCGTAACTTTGCCACTATAACACTCACATATATACGGCGTTAGTATGGTTTCTCAAATTACACGAGGCATAAAAATATCTGTTTTGACTAGTTTTGAAGGTACATACTTCAAAAACTACAAGATTCATTTTGCTTTTAGCTACGTAGTTACCATCGAAAATCATAGTAAAGATTCTGTACAATTAACTTCACGTCACTGGGAAATTTTTGATTCTTTAAACGACTTAGAAGTTGTAGATGGCGAAGGTGTAATTGGTAAAAAACCAGTTTTAAAACCTGGCGAAAATCACACTTACAGTTCTGGCTGTCTATTATCGTCTCCTTATGGCGCTATGAAAGGTCATTTTAATATGATCAATTTTACTACAACAAAAACATTCAAAGTTATCGTTCCTACTTTTAGAATGTGTGCTCCTTTTGCTTTAAATTAAGATATAATTTACAGCGATTGCTTTTATCGTTATCTTAATCATAAAATTGTCAATTTATTAATTTATCCTTTGTACTTTTGTGCAGCGTTAGATTATTCGTAACAAAACAAATCGTCTAACTTTAAATTGTCTAATTCACAAATTTTAAATAACATGCTTAAAGGATTTTTCCATGTACCAAAAGCGGTAAACGAGCCTGTAAAAAGCTACGCACCAAACTCTCCAGAAAAAGCAGCTGTTCAGGCGGCTTACACAACAATGTGGAATTCTCAAATTGACGTTCCTTTGCATATAGGAAGCGAAGAAATCAGAACTGGAAACACAAGAAACATTACAGCTCCACACGACCACAAACACGTTGTTGGAAAATATCATTTAGCTGAAAAACAACATATTGAAAAAGCAATCGCTAATGCACTTGAATCAAGAAAAGCATGGGCAAATATGGCATGGGAACAACGTGCTGCTATTTTCTTAAAAGCTGCTGAACTTATCGCAGGACCATACAGAGCTCGCATCAACGCTGCAACAATGATTGGTCAATCTAAAAATATTCACCAAGCAGAAATCGATGCTTCTTGTGAATTAATTGACTTCTTACGTTATAATGTTGAGTTTATGACTCAAATCTACAACGATCAGCCAAAATCAGATTCTTCTGTTTGGAATCGTGTAGAATACAGACCATTAGAAGGTTTTGTTTATGCTATTACTCCATTCAACTTTACTGCAATCGCTGCAAACCTTCCTGCAAGTGCTGCTATGATGGGTAACGTTGTAGTTTGGAAACCAAGTGATAGCCAAGTATTTTCTACAAAAATCATTTTAGATGTTTTCAAAGAAGCTGGAGTTCCTGACGGAGTTATAAACGTAGTTTTTGGAGATGCTTTAATGATTACTGATACTGTTTTGGCAAGCCGTGATTTTGCTGGTATTCATTTTACAGGATCAACTCACGTATTTAAAGATATTTGGGCTAAAATTGGTGCAAACATCCACAATTACAAAACATATCCAAGAATCGTTGGTGAAACTGGAGGTAAAGATTTTATTATTGCTCACCCAAGCGCAAACGTAAAACAAGTAGTTACAGGAATTACTCGTGGAGCTTTTGAATTCCAAGGACAAAAATGTTCTGCAGCATCTAGAGCTTATATTCCTCAAAGTTTATGGCCAGCTGTAAAAGAGCAATTAATTGCTGATGTAAAATCTATGAAAATGGGTTCTCCGGAAGATTTTGGAAACTTCATTACAGCAGTTATCCACGAAGGTTCTTTTGACAAACTAGCAAGTTATATTGACCAAGCTAAAAAAGATGCTGACGCAGAAATCATCGTTGGAGGAAATTACGATAAATCGGTTGGATACTTTGTTGAACCAACAGTTATTGTAACTACAAATCCAAAATATACTACAATGGAAACTGAGTTATTTGGACCAGTTATCACTATTTATGTTTATGAAGATGCTAAATGGGAAGAAACTCTTGAATTAGTAGATACTACTTCTGAGTACGCGTTAACAGGAGCAGTTTTCAGCCAAGATCGTTACGCTATTGAAGTGGCTACAACTAAATTACAAAACTCTGCTGGTAACTTCTACATCAATGATAAACCAACTGGAGCGGTTGTAGGAATGCAGCCATTTGGTGGAGCAAGAGCTTCTGGAACTAACGATAAAGCAGGTTCTGCATTAAACTTATTACGTTGGGCTTCTCCAAGAACTATCAAAGAAACTTTTGTAACTCCAGAAGATTACAGATACCCTTTCTTAGGATAATCTGATTTTAGAGTTCAGATTTTAGATTATAAAAATGCGTGTAATTTCTATATTACACGCATTTATTTTTTATAAAAAAATTACTTCGCCAGAATGCAGATCATAATAAGCACCTATTATTTTGATTTCGCCTTTATCTTCCATTTCTTTCAAAATAGGACTTCTAGATTTTATATCTGTAATTGTCTGTAAAACATTATTTTTTGCAACATATTCTACAAAATCATCGTTCTTGACAGTTTTATCGCCAGCAAAATCTTGAGATTTAGCAATAGCTGGTTTTATTTTAGAAAGCATAGCTGTTATATTTCCCAATTTCACATCATCAATTGCAGACTTAATAGCTCCGCATGATTCATGTCCTAAAACCAAAATTAGTTTTGCTCCAGAAACTTTACAGCCAAATTCCATACTGCCTAATAAATCCTCATTTACAAAGTTCCCTGCAACTCTTCCAACAAAAAGATCGCCAATTCCCTTATCAAAAACATCTTCAACTGGAATTCTACTGTCAAGGCACGAAAGAATAACAGCTTTTGGATATTGACCTTCTGAAGCATCACGTACTAAAGCCGAATGATCTCTTAAGGTTAGATCATTATTCATATACCGCTTGTTTCCATCTTTCAAACTTTTTATTACCAAATCTGGAGTCAAAGCTTTCTGCTGTTCAGCAGTTAAAACTTTCTCTTTTAGAGGAACTAATTTCGAAATCTTGTCCAAAGATTTGTTCTCAGATTCATTTTTATCTGATTTTTTTTCGCAGGAAACTGCTAATACCAATAAAGGTAGCAACATAAAAATTACTTTTTTCATTTGAGATAATTTTAAAGTTATGAAAAAACACTTAAAACATAAACCATTACAAATAAGAACCTTAAAATATTTTATCGAAGTAAAAACTTACACTAAAGTATAAAAATATCTACACTTACAGGTGTTATTTTCTATTATATTTTTTGTAATATTTTTCTTATTTATTTAGAAATCAGCACTTTAAAAACTCTAATTGTCTTATTTTAATACTTTAAAAACTTATTGTTCCTATCAAAAAAAACTCATCAGCATAAATTTGCTTCATCATTAAGCAACATTAAAAAGATTTAATAAATTAATAGCATAAGTATGAGAAATTTAAACAATGTTCCTAAAGTTATTATGGAATCAAAAAGCATTGGACATCCCATTAATTATAAATGGACAAAAAAGAAAATAAATAAACTTCTAGATCCCATTGAAGGGAATGAAGAGCTTGAAAATACTTTAATGCATATCAACCACAAAGGCTCAATTGGATTGACTGCTGCATTATTAGAATGGGTTTACTGGCGTTTTACAGGTTACAGTCAAGCAACAAATGATACGCAAAAACGAATTGAAGCTCTTTGGTGTTCTGTAAATAACCATGAACAAACAAATCCATTATTATTTGATACCGATTTTGAAGTTCCCGCAAATGGTTCTGTCAATGGTGCATTATGGATTGCATTAATGAACGTGACCATGATTGATGCAAGATATAGAAGAGGTTCTTACTTTTTACAAAATGATCTTGTTGGATTAATATTGCTGGCACGTCACATTGCTCCAAAAAAGAAAAAATTTGACAATTGGTTGGGTCAGACAATTATCAACTTAATTCATACACATCCAAATCCATATCAAAATAATGAATTAGATGAAAGCGATGAAAAAATATATGATTCTTCAAACGAACCTTTAATTTCTAGAGAATACTTCTTTGATACAGCATTCGAATATTCTCCTGAAGCATCAGAAAATGCTATTCATAGTTTTATCGACAATTTAGATCATAAAGCAAATTCATTCCTGAATTTTTCAAAGAAAGCTTCATAATTTAAAACGTTAATGTTAATTCAAAAAATAACCCGATTTAGAATCTCTAATCGGGTTATTTGCTTTTATATAAAATATTATGGCTTGAATTTTAAAGGAAGATGAACCACTTTTTTAGTTTCAAAAAATTCATCTTCAAATATTTCAGACAAATCATATAAAGTGGCATTTGGAAAATCTTTTAATTCTTCAGCTAAATCTCCACCTTTTAAATAAAGAATTCCATTTTTTAAAGTGTGTTTGTGCTGTTTCTTAATTTTATCTTTAATCCAAGAAACGAAATCAGGCATATTGGTTACAGCACGGCTTACTATAAAATCGAAATCACCTTTTACCAATTCAGCACGTTTTTGTTCTGCTTTTACATTTTTTAATTCTAATGCATCAGCAACACCTTGCACTACTCTTATTTTTTTAGCAATAACATCAATTAGGTAAAAACGAGTTTCAGGAAAAAGAATCGCTAACGGAATTCCTGGAAAGCCTCCTCCAGTTCCAACATCCAGAACAGTCGCTCCAGGTTCGAATTTCATGATTTTAGCAATTCCTAACGAATGCAAAATGTGTTTTGTATACAAAGAATCAATGTCTTTTCTAGAAATCACATTGATTTTTTCATTCCAATTGTGGTATAAAAAGTCTAATTTTTGAAATTGTTCGATTTGAAGATCGGTCAAATTGGGAAAATATTTCAATATCTCATCCATTGCTGTAAATTTTTAACAAAAGTACTAC
This sequence comes from Flavobacterium ginsenosidimutans, assembly GCF_003254625.1. Lineage (GTDB taxonomy): Bacteria > Bacteroidota > Bacteroidia > Flavobacteriales > Flavobacteriaceae > Flavobacterium > Flavobacterium ginsenosidimutans. The sequence continues at coordinate 24,435 of NZ_QJRJ01000070.1, read as the reverse complement.
TTTACGATTGAAATATTTAACTCAATTTTGCAAATTGAGAATTTATAATAATTACCTTTGAAAACTATTTAAATCAATTATGAATAACGACGCACCTATTTTTGCAAGGCAAGACAATCTGAAGTTTTTCAGAACGCTTAACTCTCGCGTAAACAATTATTTCAAAGAAAATAATATTAAAAAGACCGGGAATTGGCAGTTACATTTAAAAGCTGTTATTCTATTTGCTGTTTTTTTAACGCCCTACTTTTTAATCCTTACGCTTGACATGCCTTTTTGGGTAATGTTGCTTTTATCAATCGTAATCGGAATTGGAATGGCTGGTGTGGGAATGAATGTAATGCATGACGGAAACCACGGATCATATTCTACTAAAAACTGGATCAATAAATTCATGGGTGGAACCATTTATGTTTTGGCAGGAAATGTATACAACTGGCAAGTGCAGCATAATGTTTTGCATCATACCTATACGAATATTCCTGGTCACGACGAAGATCTAGATGCAGGAAGAATTATCCGTTTTACAGAACATGCAGAATGGCATAGTTTTCACCGTTTTCAGCATTACTACTCTGTTTTCTTGTATGGTTTATTGACTTTCAATTGGGCTATTACTACTGATTTTAAGCAGATGAGAAATTATCTGAAAAGAAAATTATCTTACGGTGAACCAAAAAGTCCGAAAATTCTTTGGACAACTCTTATTATTACTAAAGTTATCTATATTTCTATTTGGATCGTTTTACCAATGTTAATTGGAATTACTTGGTGGAAAGTGCTTCTTGGATTTTTTGTAATGCATTATACTGCAGGACTAATCTTAAGTATCGTATTTCAATTGGCACACGTTGTAGATCATACTACAAATCCTTCTCCAAATGAGTTAGGAGAAATGGACAATACTTGGGCTGTTCACCAATTGTACACTACAACTAATTTTGCGCCAAAAAATGCAATCGTAAATTGGTACACTGGTGGATTAAATCATCAAATCGAACATCATATTTTCCCAAATATTAGCCACATTCACTATGGTAAAATTGCAAAAATCGTCAAGGAAACTGCAAAAGAATGTAATTTGCCATATTACGAATACAAAACAATGGGAAGTGCTATTGTAGCTCACTTTAAGCATTTACGTGATTTGGGTATGAAGCCAGAATTATCAGTTTAAAAACTAAAAAAAATCTATTAATAATTAACCTTCCTTAATTAACAGCAAATTAAGGACATTCAAAAATTTTATAATGAATCATATTCTTTCGGACAGAATCAACAATCTTGCTACTTCACAGACATTAGCAATGGCTGCATTAGCACGCGAATTAAAAGCACAAGGAAAAGACATTATCAGTTTAAGTTTAGGTGAGCCAGATTTCAATACGCCAGACTTCATTAAAGAAGCTGCAAAAAAAGCGATCGACGACAACTATAGTACATATTCTCCTGTTGATGGATACCAAGATTTAAAAGAAGCTATCTGCAGAAAATTCAAAAGAGACAATGATTTAGAGTACAAACCATCTCAAATCGTAGTTTCTACAGGAGCAAAACAATCTCTATACAACATTGCTCAGGTAATGTTAAACGACGGTGACGAGGTAATTTTACCAGCACCTTACTGGGTTTCTTATTTCGAAATCGTAAAACTTTCTGGTGGAGTTCCTGTTGAAGTTCCAACTTCTGTAGAAACAGATTTCAAAATTACACCAGAACAATTAGAAGCTGCAATCACACCAAAAACAAAAATGATGTGGTTTTCTTCTCCTTGCAATCCATCTGGATCTGTTTACAGCAGAGAAGAATTAACAGCTTTGGCTAAAGTTTTAGAAAAACACCCAAATATTTACGTAGTTGCAGATGAAATTTATGAGCACATCAATTTCTCTGGAACTTTCTGCAGTATTGGTTCTATCCCAGGAATGTTAGAAAAAACAATTACTGTAAACGGAGTTGCAAAAGCATTCGCAATGACAGGATACAGAATTGGTTACATCGGAGCTCCAGAATTCATCGCAAAAGCGTGTACAAAAATTCAAGGACAAGTAACATCTGGTGCAAATTCTGTTGCTCAAAGAGCTACAATTACAGCTGTAGATGCAGATCCAAGCGTATTAAACGAAATGGTTCAAGCTTTCCACGGACGTAGAGATTTAGTGGTTGGATTATTAAAAGAAATTCCAGGAGTAAAAATCAACGTTCCAGAAGGAGCTTTCTACGTATTCCCAGACGTTTCTTCTTTCTTCGGAAAAACATTAAAAGGTCACGAAATTAAAGATGCAAACGACGTTTCTATGTACCTTTTAGCAGAAGCAAATGTTGCAACAGTAACTGGAGACGCTTTCGGAAATCCAAACTGTATTCGTTTCTCTTATGCAACAAGCAACGATATCTTAAAAGAAGCATTACGCAGAATCAAAGAAGCTTTGACTGCATAATAATATACTAAGTTTTACTAAAACGGCTTAAGGTTCAAAAGTTTCATCACTTTTATACTTTAAGCTGTTTTTTTATGCTTTTGGGCGTGTCCCTCCGGGTCGGGCTATCCGCTACAAGTCCTCGCACTTCCTTCGTCAGGCTGTGGGCTTTCCACTTCTATCCCTCACGCAAACCGTAAACGAGAAAAATTCGTTTTCAAAAGAAAACAATATCTGGTTCAATTGCCTCCAGCTTCAGCTGGAGGTTATAATTAAACTTCTATATAGGCTTTAGCCAAACTATACATTCGGCTAAAGCCACTAACTTGATCCTTTTAATTCCTCCAGCTAAAGCTGGAGGCAATTGAAATAAAATATAAGTTTCAAAATTCCCATTCTACAATATTATAAAACCTAGAGTGTAATCCTGTAAAGCAAAGCCTCTTATAAATTGCAAACTTTGTAACATATTAATTTCAAAAATTATATGTCATGATACATGCAGAAGAAATCACAACAGAAACAATTAAAACCTTAGAAGGATTAATTTCAATTCTTGAAGATGGAAAACTAGGATATACAGATGCGGCAGAACATGTAGAAAATCCAGCCATGAAAACCGATTTCCTTGAATATGCCCGTGAACGCGCATTGTTTATTGTAGAGTTACAAAACCAAATCAACAAATTGGGAAAATCCACAGATACTTCTGGCGGAGGACCACTTGGAGCTTTACACCGAGCTTGGATCGATATTAAATCTGCCTTTACAGGAGGCGATACAGAAGCAATTATAAACGCTTGTATTACGGGTGAAGAAGCTGCTATTGAAAAATATAAAAAAGCACTCGAAGATAATCATCTGGAACACGATCAGATTTACGTCGTTTCAAAACAATTAAACAGTATTCAAAATACTTTATCACAAATAAAAATGAGAGCAAACTAATCGATTCATGCTTTTTTTTGAGAACTGCTCGGTCTTCGGATCGGGTGGTTTTTTGTTTTTAATATACATGACATTGAATAAACAGATTAATTCAGTATTAAAAATTAAACCAATTCATTCCATATTGCGTTAACAATTTCAAAAAAATCGCTTTAGCACTAGCAAACTCAAATAATTTATTAGACCTTTGCACACTTTTTTTCGTGAATACCACAAAAGGCTAAAGTTTTAGAAATGAAGAAGAAAATAGAAATATTAGCTCCAGCAAGAGATTTAATCGGCGGAATGGCAGCTATTAACAGCGGTGCAGATGCTGTATATATTGGTGCGCCACAATTTGGAGCACGTTCAAATGCCAACAACTCTATTGAAGATGTTGCTGCATTAGTAAAATATGCACACTTATTTAATGCTCAGGTTTTTGTGGTAATGAATACCATTTTATACGACAACGAATTAGAAACCTGTCGCGCAATGATTTGGGAATTATACGATATTGGTGTCGATGCTTTGATCATTCAAGATATGGCGATTATGGAAATGGACTTGCCTCCTATCGTTCTTCACGCCAGCACACAAGCCAACAACCGTGATGCAGACAAAATTAAATTCCTTAAAGATGCAGGAATCAAACGTGTCGTTTTAGCACGTGAATTGAACTTACATCAAATTAAAACCATTTACGACGAAGCTGATGTTGAATTAGAATTTTTCGTGACTGGAGCACTTTGTGTATCCTTCAGCGGAAACTGTTATATGAGTGTGGCAAACGGAGAACGAAGTGCAAACCGTGGTTCTTGCGCTCAAAACTGCCGTTTACCTTATAACTTAATTGACGGAAACGGAGATACTTTAATCAGAAACAGTCACTTGCTTTCGATTAAAGATTTAGACGTTTCAGATCAGATTCCGAATTTAATTGAAGCAGGTATCGTTTCTTTCAAAATTGAAGGAAGACTAAAAGATGTAGCTTACGTTAAAAATAACGTATCTTATCTACGTCAAAAATTAGACAGTTATTTAGAAGGAAGCGATAAGTACACAAAAGCTTCTTCTGGAAAATGTACATATACTTTCGACTCTACTTTAAGCAGAACGTTCAATCGTGGTTATACCGATTATTTCGTAAACGAAAGACACAGCTCTATTGGTTCTTGGGAAAGCCCAAAATCTAAAGGGCAATATATTGGGAAATTAATTCGAACTATTGGAGATGCTTACGAAATCGAAAACGGTGAATTATTAAACAACGGTGATGGACTTTGTTTCATTAACGAAAATAACGAAGCTGACGGAATTTACGTAAACAAAGCTGAAAACGGAAAAGTGTATCCAAACGTTTTAAAAGAAATCAAAGACGGAACTTTCATCTATAGAAACAACGACGCTGCTTTCATTAAAATTGTTGAAAGAGAAGACAGTGCGATCCGTAAAATCGGAACTACTTTATTGCTTACCGAAAATGAAAACGGTTTTGAATTAATCGCAACCGATGAAGATGGAAACGTAAGTACAGTAAAATTAGAGCATCCGAAAGAAAAAACGAAAACAGGCGAATCGATCGAAGAAAATATTAAAGTTCAATTGGCAAAAACAGGTTTCACACCTTACAGCGCCGATGAAATCAATGTAATGTTCTCTGAAAACTGGTTCCTTCCTATTTCAAAAATCAACGAAATGAGAAGAAATGTTTTCGAACAATTATCAGAAATTCGTTTGGCAAATTACGTTCGTGAAGAACACCAATTGGTAAAAACGTCACATCCATATCCAGAAACGAAATTGGATTTCATGTACAACGTTTCTAACAAAACAGCTCGTAAATTCTATGAACGTCACGGTGTTACCGAAATCGAAAAAGCATTCGAATTACAATGGGATCCAGGAAAATCTCGTGTAATGACAACCAAATATTGCATTAAATACGAATTGAAAAAATGCCCAATACACCAAAAAGATATTGTAGGTGTTAAAGTAAAAGAACCATTAGTATTGAAACAAGGTGAACTTGAATACAAACTAAAATTCAACTGTAAACCCTGCGAAATGGAAATCTGGGAAAAAGATGCAGAATTTGAAATTGAAGAAGATCATTTTCATTAAAGTTTAAACGCAAAGTTTTTTTTACCGCAAAGAGCGCAAAGAATTACGCAAATGTTCGCAAAGATTTTAAATAATCTTTGCGAACATTTTTTTATCCTGTTATTTCTCCAATCTTGTCATTTCGACGAAGGAGAAATCTCCACGAGTAACTCCGCTCCAATAAGCCAATCTTTGTAGAGCCACTTGTGGAGATTTCTCCTTCGTCGAAATGACAAACTGTGTGGTTACTTTGTCTTAAAACTAAAATCTAGTATAAAATTAAATCTGCTCGATCTGCAAAATCTACGTGAGAAATTCTTTGCGCTCTTTTTTAACTTAAAAACAAAAAACTTGCGTTCTTCGCGTAATTCTTTGCGAACTTCGCGGTTAAAAAAACCTTTTTCCCTACTTTTACTACTCAAACAATACACTACTCCAAAATGAAAATACTACTCCTAGGTTCAGGCGAATTAGGCAAAGAATTTGTCATTGCCGCACAACGAATCGGACAAACCATAATCGCAGTTGACAGTTACGAAAATGCACCAGCCATGCAAGTTGCACACGGTTTTGAAGTCATTAATATGCTCGACGGTGAAGCACTTGACCGAATCGTAGCCAAACACCAACCCGATTTTATAGTTCCTGAAATAGAAGCCATTCGTACCGAACGTTTTTACGATTACGAAAAACAAGGAATTACCGTTGTTCCTTCAGCGAAAGCGGCAAACTTCACTATGAATCGTAAAGCCATTCGCGATTTAGCAGCAAAAGAACTCGGATTAAAAACGGCAAAATACCAATATGCAACATCGGCAGAGGAACTTCAGAAAGCTGTTCAAGAAGTTGGAATTCCGTGTGTAGTAAAACCTTTAATGTCTTCGTCTGGAAAAGGACAATCAACAATCAAAACAGAAAGTGATATCGAAAAAGCTTGGCAATATGCCGTTGCTGGTTCACGTGGCGATGTTATCGAAGTGATTGTAGAAGCTTTTGTAGATTTTCATTCTGAAATTACACTTTTAACGATTACTCAAAATAATAATCCAACTTTATTCTGTGCTCCAATTGGTCACAGACAAGAAAGAGGTGATTATCAGGAAAGCTGGCAGCCCGCTTTGGTTTCAGAAAAAGATTTGTATGAAGCTCAGGATATGGCTGAAAAAATTACGGAAGCGCTTGGAGGCGCGGGACTTTTTGGTGTTGAATTTTTCTTAACTAATGAAGGTGTTTATTTCTCTGAACTTTCTCCTCGTCCACACGATACCGGAATGGTAACTTTAGCAGGAACACAGAATTTCAACGAATTTGAATTGCATTTACGAGCGATTTTAAGTCTTCCAATATTCGAAATCACTTTAGAAAAAGCTGGAGCAAGCGCTGTAATTTTAGCGTCAGAAGATTCAACAAATCCAACTTTCAGCGGAATCGAAAAAGTAGCCGCTTTACCAAAAACAGATTTCAGAATTTTCGGCAAACCAACTTCAAGACCTTACCGAAGAATGGGTGTCGTTTTAAGTCATGATACGCTTTCAACCCCAATTAATGAAGTAACAGAACGCGCCAAAGAAACGGCAAAATTAATAACTGTAAATTCTTAACTATGAAAAATATACTTTTAGCGACTTTTCTTTTTATTGGAATCACCGTACAAGCACAAAGCAAAAAGAAATTTGATAAACCAACAGTTGTTGAAGCTTCATGCGGAGAATGTCAATTTGGTATGAAAGGCAAAAGCTGTGATTTAGCTGTTCGCATTGATGGAAAAAGCTACTTTGTTGACGGAACAACTATTCACGATCACGGTGATGCACACTCAGAAAAAGGCTTTTGTAACGCAATTAGTAAAGCTTTAGTTACGGGAGAAATCAAAGGAGACCGATTTAAAGCAACTTCATTTACCTTAATTGACGATAAAAAATAATGGCATTAATTCTCGAAAACATTGCCAAACACGTTTCTCTTACACCAGAAGAACAGGCGCTTTTTTTATCTAAACTGGAAACCAACACTTACAAAGCCAAAACGCTTTTATTAAACGCTGGCGAAGTCTGCAAACATTCCTATTTTGTAAACTCAGGAATTTTAAGAAGTTTCAATATCAACGATAATATTGTCGAACATGTTCTTTCTTTTGCCTGCGAAGGATGGTGGATGAGCGATATGTACAGCTTTTTTTCTCAAAAACCAGGACAGCTTTTTATTGAAGTTCTGGAAGAAGCTGAAGTCGTTTCTTTGTCCAAAGAAAATCAAGAACAATTGTATCTTGAAATTCCAAAATTGGAACGTTTTTTCAGAATCTTAATTGAAAATTCATTAGTTGCGAATCAACAAAGATTAATGGATAACTTGAGTTTACCTGCGGAAGAGCGCTTTGAAAAATTCACTAAAAAATATGGAACATTAGTTCACAAAGTTCCTCAAAAACAAATTGCTTCTTTCATTGGTGTAACACCCGAATTCTTCAGCAAAATGAAAGCCAGGCTTTTGAAAAAGTAAAATTAAACCATTAAGATATTAAGATTCATTAAGCTAGACTTAATCTTTCTTATTTTTTAAGAATATAAAGCTTAACTTTCTTAATATCTTAATGGTAAAACAAGAATTAAAATTGCTCAACCTCCGTAGAATGTTTCATTGCGGTTATTGCTGATTTTCCTAACATCACCGTATTTTGAACGGCATCGAAATATGAAGTTCCAACAAAAGCCTGATGTTTTACCGCTCTGAATCCGTTTTTTTGTAAAGAGAATTCTCTTTCCTGCAATTCAGAATAGCCTGCCATTCCGCGTTCTTTGTAGGCTTTAGACAATTCGAACATACTCGTATTCAAAGCATGGAATCCTGCCAAAGTGATGAATTGGAAACTATATCCCATTGCTGCTAAATCTTCTCTAAATGTTTCCATTTCAGCAACCGTTAATTTTGCTGCCCAATTAAAAGAAGGAGAACAATTGTAAGCCAGCATTTTGTCTGGGAATTCTTTTTTCATTGCTTTTGCAAATTTTCTAGCATAATCTAAATCCGGATTACTGGTTTCCATCCAAATCAAATCGGCATAAGGTGCGTAGCTTAAACCTCTTGCAATTCCCTGCTCGATTCCATTGTTTACATAGAAGAAACCTTCAGCAGTTTTTTCTCCCGTTAAGAATTTACGATCTCTTGGATCTGCATCGCTAGTTAATAGATTTGCCGCATCAGCATCGGTTCGGGCAACGATTAAAGTTGGAACTCCCATAACATCTGACGCCAAACGAGCGGCAATTAATTTATTAATCGCTTCTTGTGTCGGCACCAAAACTTTTCCGCCCAGATGTCCGCATTTTTTAGCAGAACTCAATTGATCTTCAAAATGAACCCCAGAAGCTCCAGCTTCAATCATTGATTTCATTAATTCGAAAGCATTTAAGTTTCCACCAAAACCTGCTTCAGCATCGGCTACAATTGGTACTAAATAATCTTTTTTATCTTCAATTTCATTTACAGTTTGAATCTGATCAGCACGCAATAAAGCATTGTTGATCTTTTTTACCACCATTGGAACGCTGTTTACAGGATACAGTGATTGATCTGGGTACATTTCGCCCGCCAGATTCGCATCCGCAGCAACTTGCCATCCGCTTAAATAAATCGCTTCTAAACCAGCGTCTACTTCCTGAATCGCCTGATTTCCAGTTAAAGCTCCCAAACCCGCCACATAATCCTGAGATTTTAACTTTCTCCATAATTTCTCAGCTCCTATTTTTGCAATAGAATGCTCAATTTGATATGATCCTTGAAGCGTCACTACTTCGCTTGCAGTATAAGGACGTTCAACTCCTTTCCATCTTGGATTCGTGATCCAATCGTTAATCAATTCCTGAATTCTGTTTTCTGTTGTTTTCATAAATAGCTTAAGTTAAAGTGGTTAGTGTTTTAGTGTTCAGTTGCAGTTTTTAGTATTCAGTTTTAACTGGACTTATTTTTTTTAACACATAGAAACATAGTTATCCTTTGTGGTTAAAGGCGTTTCACTAGTTTCAATACACATAGCTATGTGTGAAAAACTAGTTTTTTTCTTTTATCTTTTATTTAAAATCTAAATCTATGTTTCTATGTGTTTAAATAATTTAAGACTGAATTTTATCTGCTTGATCTGCTAAATCTGCGTGAAAAAATTATTCGCTCGCAGATTTGGCAGATACTGCAGATTTTTAATTCTTAATTCTTAATTTTTAATTGTTTATAGGTATTTGTAACACGGAATCGTCAAGAAATCAACGAAATCTGGATTTACAACTAATCTTTCCAATACTTTTTCAGCTAATGGAAATTGCTGTTCTTCGTGTTTTTCTTCTCCTAATTCTGTTTTGATTTTCTGAAATTCATCCAAAGCCAATTCATGATAATAGGCCAGATCTAATTTTCGGCCATTATCCAAAACCACTTTGTTTTGAAGCCATTGCCACAATTGCGATCTTGAAATTTCAGCAGTTGCTGCATCTTCCATTAAATTATGTAAAGCGGCCGCACCTTGTCCGTTCAACCATGAAGCCAGATATAGAACCGCAACATTGATATTTTTTCGAACGCCGTTTTCTGTAATCAATCCAATTGGCGGTTCGATTAAATCTTCTTCTGTTATTTTACGATTTTCTCTTTTTATATGAATCTGATTTGGAGTCGGCATTCCTTTATCAAAAATTTCTTTTGCTACAGCAACCAAATCTGGATGTGCTACCCAAGTTCCGTCATGACCGTTTCGAACTTCACGTTCTTTATCGGTTTTTACTTTTGCGAAAGCGACTGCATTTGCTTCTTCGTTATTTCGAATCGGGATCTGTGCTGCCATTCCGCCAATCGCATGAATACCTCGTTTATGACATCTCTGAATTACTAAATTTGAATACGCATTCATAAAAGGCGAAGTCATATTTACCTGATCACGATCTGGAACAATGAATTTTGGATTTTTTCTAAACTTTTTAATGTATGAGAAAATATAATCCCAACGCCCGCAGTTTAATCCAACGATATGTTCTTTCAATTCGTAAATGATTTCGTCCAACTGAAAACTTGCTGTAATTGTTTCAATTAAAACCGTCACTTTTATAGTTCCTCTTTTCAGTTTTAAATAATCTTCGGTAAAATCAATTACGCTGTTCCACCATCTTGCTTCTAGATAATGTTCTAATTTCGGAATGTAGAAATACGGTCCTGAATTATTCTCTAAAAGCCTTTTATGATTGTGAAAAACGTATAAACCAAAATCTACCAGCGAACCCGAAACTTCAATTCCATCAATCAAAATATGTTTTTCAGGAAGATGCAAACCTCTTGGACGTACAATAAGTGTTGCGATTTTTTGATTTAAATGATACGATTTCTGTTTCACCAAATCAGTATACGTAATGGTTTTGTTCACCGCATCAATTAAATTCACTTGTCCGTCCATCAAGTTTTTCCAAGTTGGCGAGGTACTATCTTCAAAATCAGCCATAAAAGTTTTGGCACCCGAATTCAAAGCATTGATAATCATTTTGCGATCAACAGGTCCAGTAATTTCTACCCTCCTGTCTAATAAATCTTTCGGAATTTCTCTAGCTGTCCAATTGCCTTCTCTGACGCTTTTTGTTTCTGGAGTAAAAACCGGCATGACGCCCTGATCAAAAGCAACTTGTTTTTGCTCTCTCTGCAAAAGCAGTAATTTTCTTTGCGATTCGAATTTTTTGTGCAATTCGGTAATAAACGCAATCGCTTCTTCAGTCCAGATTTTTGGATAAGCAAGCTTTTTGTCGGCCAGAATTTCTAAAGCCATTTCAGTAATCTCTAATTGGTTTTTCATAGCTGCAGATTTTAATTTTTATTTGATTAAAAAAATTTCTCTCTAATCATTTTTCATTTCACCAAAACAATTAAATCATAACTAATTCATAATTAATACGTTTTGACAGTACAATGTTATAAAAAAGTTTTTTACAAAACAAGCGAACGTTCGCTAAATTTAAAAAATATTTATTTTGCGATTGTTTTTAGAATGTCTATATTTGACATTATGGATATCGAAAAAGACTATATAAAGCTGATTTTTGGGCTAAAACTGAAGCAAGTTCGCACACAAAAAAACTTGTCACTTTTTGGTTTGGCCAAACTGACTAATCTGTCAAAATCGTATTTGAACGAGATTGAAAAGGGAAAAAAATATCCCAAAACAGATAAAATTTTGCTTTTATGCGAACATTTGGACGTGACTTACGACCAAATGGTGTCTTTAAAACTCGATAATAACCTCGCTCCGATTGGCGAAATCTTAAAATCTGGAATTTTAAAAGAGATTCCTCTGGAACTTTTTGGAATTCAAGAAGCTGATTTAATTGATATTATTGCTAATGCTCCAGCCAAAGTCAATGCTTTTATCAGCACTATTTTTGAGATTGCACAACATTATAATTTAAGCCGAGAAAGTTTTTTCCTTGCTGCTTTGCGTTCTTATCAGGAAGCGCACAGTAATTATTTTGAAGATTTAGAAGAAAAAGTAATTGCTTTTTCGAAGTCATTTCAGATTAATTTAGACTCCAAAATCAGCATTGAAGAGCTAGAAGCGATTTTAAAAGAAGAATACGAATACGCGATAAAAGAAATTGCTTTTACAGATCAGGAAGCTTTGGGAGATTTACGTTCGATTTATGTTCCGAAAAGCAAGACTTTATTACTTTCAACTGAACTTGACGATCCGCAAAAGGCTTTTATTTTAGCCAAAGAAATAGCCTATAATTATCTCAAAATTTCAGATCGCTTACTGACTTTTACCTGGATTAAGTTTGAAAATTTCGATCAGGTTTTGAATAATTTTTATGCTTCTTATTTTGCTGGTGCTTTAATTTTGCCTAGAAAATTAGTTGTAGACAAAATCAATCTTTTTTTAGAAAAGGAAAATCCAAAACCGGAAGAATTTGTTCAATTAATTGAAAGTTTTGAAGTTTCACCTGAATCTTTTTATCAGAGATTGACCAATTTATTACCAAAAGATTTTCAGCTAAAAAACCTTTTCTTCTTAAGATTATCTCACCGAATTGGTTCTGATGTTTATCAAATCAACAAGGAATTGCATATTACGCATCAGCAGGAACCACACGCCAATGAAACGAATGAACATTATTGCAGAAGATGGGTTTCGGTAAAAACTATCGACGAAGCGATCAGACAAAATAAACCTCATTTTTTTGATGCTCAGATTTCGAGTTATGCCAATAGCGGAAACGAATATTTGGTTTTTTCATCGGCTACAAAAGATCCTTTTGCAGAAAATTATATTCGAAGTATTTCAGTTGGAATCCTAATTAATCCGACAATGAAAAAGAAATTCAAATTCATTGATGGAAAACCTTTGGTAAAACGAATTGTAGGTGTAACTTGCGAAACTTGCGCCGTACAAGATTGTTTAGAAAGAGCTGCTCCGCCAATTGTTTTAGAGAAAAAGAAACGTCACGAAAATACAGATGCGGTTGTACAGCAGTTTATGAATCAATATAGTTAGAATTTTATGCACTATTTATCTTTACTAATAATGCTGTTTTCTATTAATTTAAGTCAGAAAACAGAAAAACTTAATGGCCGTTATAATTACCTAATAGAAGATAACGATTCATATATTCTAAAAGATAAAATTACTTTTAAGGATAGTATTTTTGCTTTTGATAACAAATATCTGCCAAAAGGAAGGATTTCTTATGGCAACGCAATACTACTGGATAATTTCATTAATACGGATTTGATTATCAGCATTCCAAAAGACCAAATCGAAAAAGATACTATTCCTTTTTTTATGCATGATAAGAAAAGTTCTTCTGTGAATTATCTTGATAAAGTGGTTGGGAAAGGGAAATTGATTAGGATTAGATAATCTCGCAATCCCGATAGCTATCGGGAGCTAAGTCGCAAAGTTTATTTCTTTGAACGCATACTCAACGCAATTTTGTCATCCTGAGGTGCGAAGGATCACACTCGGAACTCGACAAAGATTGGCGATTATGCAGGCGGAATTTCTTGTGTGATCCTTCGTTCCTCAGGATGACAAACAGTAATCTTTAAGTTTTTGCCTCAATAACTCCTTCTGAAAACAAAAACTTCTAATCTAGCCCCGATAGAAGTGGAAATCCTTTTGTGGTGGGGTTCACCACAAAAGATTGTAACGGATAGCGGGACTAAACGTCTTTTGAAAACCAAAATTTCCGCTCCAAAAAAAACTTAGTGTATCAGCAACTTAGAACCTCAGAATCTTTTCTTAATCTACATTAAGTGCTTTTCCTCTGCATCGACCGTATCTTTGTACTATCAAAATCAATAAAAGACAAAATCATGGAAAATATAGTATTACATAAAGCAGAGACAAGAGGAAACGCAAATCACGGATGGTTGAACGCTTATCATAGTTTTAGTTTTGCGAGCTGGTACAATCCAGATAGAATTCAGTTTGGAGCGCTTCGTGTTTTGAATGATGATACGATTGCTGCTGGAATGGGATTTGGAACTCACCCTCACGATAATATGGAAATTATTACAATTCCGCTTGAAGGTGATTTGGCTCACAAAGACAGCATGGGAAATACTGAAGTAATTAAAAATGGAGATATCCAGGTAATGAGTGCCGGAACTGGAATTCAGCACAGTGAGTTTAACCCAAATGCAGATCAGCAGACCAAATTGTTACAAATCTGGTTGTTTCCAAATAAAAGAAATGTTACGCCACGTTATCAGCAGATTACTTTGGATGTTGCTAACAGACATAATAAATTGTCTCAGGTTTTATCTCCAAATGCAGATGATGAAGGAGTTTGGATTCACCAAGACGCTTGGTTCAATATGGGTAATTTCGATTCTGGAGTTACGGCTGAATATAAAATCAAAAAAGAAGGAAACGGAGTTTACGCTTTTATCTTAAAAGGAAATGTAACCATCAACGGTCAGGAATTAAATTCTCGTGACGCAGTGGGAATCTCAGGAACTGATGTTTTGAATATTAAAGCAAACACAGATGCTGAATTTTTATTAATGGACATTCCGATGAATTATTAATTCAAACAAAAACAATTAATACCTGCAACGTAGAAACGATAATAAATCTGGAAATCAGATTATTATCGTTTCTTTTTTTTAACCTTTAATTAAAAAAAAAGAAAACAAGAAAGGCTAACTTTATGAATAAGAAAATTGGTCTGACTTTAAAATTAAAACTAATCCTTTAAAATTTTAAACCATGAATCCAAATAACCTCACTAAAGAATATACAAACGGAGAAGTAACTATTGTTTGGCAATCTGGAAAATGCATTCACTCTGCAAATTGCGTCAAAAATAATCCAGATGTTTTTCGTCCTAAAGAAAAACCGTGGATTACACCAGAGCAGTCTACAACTGAGAAAATAATCTCGACTGTTAACAAATGTCCGTCGGGAGCTTTGACGTTTTATATGAATAACAAAAAATAGTCCTTCTCCCGAAGCTTCGGGATCGCTCAGGAGGACAATCAGAAATTTGACAATCAAAAACTTATTACATTTTTTATTTCTTAATCTAGGTTAAGTGCTCCAGGACAACTGTCACCGTAACTTTGTCCTATCAAAATGAAATAAATTAATTATTTAAAAAAATAAAATTATGGCAACTACAAAATGGTCAATTGACCCAACTCACTCAGAAATTGGTTTTAAAGTAAAACACATGATGTTTACTAATGTTTCAGGAAAATTTGGAACTTACGATGCAACAGTAACAACTGACGGAGAAAACTTCGAAAATGCAGATATTCAGTTTTCTGCTGACATCGCTTCTATCGATACTGCAAATGCAGATAGAGATGGTCACTTAAGAAGTGGTGATTTCTTTGACGTAGAAAATCATCCAAAATTAACTTTCAAATCTTCATCTTTCAAAAAAATCGATGATGGTGATTATGAAGTTACTGGAGACTTAGACATTAAAGGTGTTTCTAAAACTGTAAAATTTCCAGTAGAATTTAGCGGAATCATGACTGATCCTTGGGGAAATACTAAAGTTGGTTTAAATATTGAAGGAAAAATTAACCGTAAAGACTGGGGTTTAAACTGGAACTCAGCTCTTGAAACTGGCGGTGTGTTAGTTGGAGAAGAAGTTAAATTAAACATCGAAATTCAATTAGCAAAACAAGCTTAATCTTTGGTTTTAGATTAGATTTAATTGGTTGGTTAAAAGCCTGCACCTTTCTCGGGAGTGCAGGCTTTTTTGCTTTTAGGAACGGGCTTCGACTTCGCTCAGCCTGACCAATCATTTACAAGATATATCGCATGTCAGGCTGAGCGAAGTCGAAGCCTTTTTTTATTTTATATTTCTAAATTCTGTTGGTGACATTCCCGTTTGTTTTTTAAAGAATCTAGAGAAGTACGAGTAGTCTTCGTAGCCAACTTTGAATGCGACTTCATTTACAGCTAATTGTTTATCAATCAACATTCTTTTAATTTCTAAAATAACGCGATCTGTTATTACTTCTGTCGCTGTTTTTTGCAGAATTTCATTGCAGATTCTGTTCAAATGTTTCAGCGTGATATTTAATTTTTCTGCATAAAATGAAGGCAGTTTTTCTGTTCTGAAATATTCTTCTAAAAGCGATTCGAATATATTGATTTTGATATTGTACGAATGCGTTTGATGGGAATAGGTTTCACTGTATTTTCGTGCGACTTCAATATGAATACAGTCTAACAAATTCAACAGTTTATCTAATTGATATTTGTTATTCTGACTGTTTTCTTGAATCAGCAGATTGAAATAAGGTAGGATTTTTGAGATTTCATTTTCCTCAAAAACCATTTCTGGTCGATTATGAATCGAATGGTAAAAATTATAATCGTTGATCTTTTTCTGTCCAAAATACAAATTGTACAATTCCTGAGAAAAGATAATTACGAAGCCTTCAATGTCTTCAGATAAATTCCAATGGTGCATTTGCCCTGGCTGCAGTACAAAAAGACTTCCTCTTTTTATGTCAAATTGGTCAAAATCGACTTCGTGTAATCCAGAACCTTTTGTAAAAAATACCATTAAGTACGAATCATGACGATGCGGTTCTTCGACAAAACTGTGATTTTTTAAATGCTCTGTAAAAGTGTTGACATAAAAATCACGGTGAATATCGTTGCAGCTAAAATTCTGAACACTATAAACGGGATATTTTTTCATAATAGGTATTATTTGTTTTCTTGATTATAAAAAACACCGTTTTCCATTTTGGAATTTGGAATTTGTTTTTTTGAAAATTTAATCAAAAATGTCTTTATTGTGCTATAATAAGCGAAGATATAAAAAAGACTTTTATAAACCTCTGAATTACCTTTGTATAAACAAAATCAACATTATCATGTCAAGCGCATTAACTCATATTTTAAAAAACGAATGTCCTGTTTGTCATAAAGGAAAAGTTTTTACAGACAAGAACATTTTTCTGAATTTCAGTTTTCCAAAAATGAATGAATACTGCAGTCACTGTCATTATAAATTCCAAAAAGAACCTGGTTATTTTTTCGGTGCCATGTATGTAAATTACGGATTAACAGTCGCTCAGGGAATTGCAACGTATTGCATTGCACAATATTTCTTCGAAACGAACTTCGATTTAAGAATCCTTCCTATCATTGCAGTTTTGATTACTTTACTTACTCCTTTTAATCTTAGATTTTCAAGATTAGCGTGGATTTATATGTTTAAGGGTTATACGAGCTAAAAAAATAGTACTTTTGCCTTCCAATTGAAACTAATTTTCAATTTTAAAAAAAAAGTAAAAATTAAATTAGACAAATGAAAGCATACGTATTTCCGGGTCAAGGAGCGCAGTTCACAGGAATGGGTAAAGACCTTTATGAAAATTCGGCTGTAGCCAAAGAATTATTCGAAAAAGCTAATGAAATTCTAGGTTTTAGAATTACAGATATCATGTTTGAAGGCACTGCCGAAGAACTAAAAGAAACTAAAGTAACACAACCAGCTGTATTTTTACATTCTGTTATTTTAGCTAAAACTTTAGAAGATTTCAAACCGGAAATGGTTGCAGGACACTCTTTAGGAGAATTCTCTGCTTTAGTAGCAAACGGAACTTTATCTTTTGAAGACGGACTTAAATTGGTTTCTCAGCGTGCTTTGGCTATGCAAAAAGCTTGCGAAATCACTCCATCTACAATGGCCGCTGTTTTAGGTTTAGCTGATAATATTGTTGAAGAAGTTTGTGCTTCTATCGATGGTGTTGTAGTTGCTGCAAACTATAACTGCCCAGGTCAATTGGTAATTTCTGGTGAAACTACTGCTGTTGAAAAAGCTTGTGAAGCTATGAAAGCTGCTGGAGCAAAACGTGCTTTAATTTTACCTGTTGGAGGAGCTTTTCACTCGCCAATGATGGAGCCAGCAAGAGAAGAATTGGCTGCTGCAATTGAAGCAACGACTTTCTCTACTCCAATTTGTCCAGTGTATCAAAACGTTACTGCAAATGCGGTTTCTGATGCAAACGAAATTAAAAAGAACTTAATCATTCAATTGACTGCTCCTGTAAAATGGACTCAGTCTGTTCAGCAAATGATTGCTGATGGCGCAACTTTGTTTACTGAAGTTGGTCCTGGAAAAGTTTTAACTGGATTGATTAATAAAATTGATAAAGAAGCTGCTGTTGCGAATGCTTAATTAGTTTTCAGTCGCAGTCTCAGTTTTCAGTTATTTACTGTATAAATAATAAATCCTCATATACTTTGATAAGTTTATGAGGATTTTGCTTTATAGCTCTTTTGCTTCTTCGCTGTAATTATTTAGAATTCCGGTAATCAAATAATTTTGATTGCTTTTTTCGAAAAATATATACCAAGTTGTTCTCGTATTAGATTTATAAAAGATATAATTTAAACCTAAATATTGAAGAGGTTTTGGAGTTTTCTTATGAGGAGATTTTTTTATTCTTTCAGGAACTTCTTTATAAATATTTGAAACATATTCTTCTGCAGATTCAATAAAACCAAAATACTCTTTTCTATATAATACCAAAACTAAATCATCGAGATACTGAATCACTGAAGACGTAAAAATAACTTCTATTTTCCCCACCATTCCCTAATTCTCCTAATTGATTCTGCTTTTGCTTCCTCTGGCGTTAATCCTTTTGCAAACTCAGCATCAAAATCAAAAGTTTCACGATCTATACCTTTAAATTTGTTTTTTTGAACTTCGTATTCAACCGCAGGTTCTTCAACCTTGTTCTTTTTATTTTCTTTATCCGAACTCATAATTCCTACATTTTAATCTTACAAATTTACAAAATAAATTAAATCAAATTGATCCTTTTTTACAAAGGTTTCTTTTCCTTCTTTTTGTAATTAATAATAAAAACTCCCAAAATGATCAGGATTGTTGCAATTATAAAATCAATGGTAATTTTTTCATCCAAAATAAGCCAGCCAAAAAATACCGCAATTATGGTGTTGATATACGCTAAAATAGAAACCTGAACCGGCGTAACGTGTTTTAGAGCATAATTATAACTAAAAAAAGCAATTACAGATCCAAAAATCGACAAATACAATGCAGCTAAAATACTTTTAGAACTCCATAAATTTATATCAATAGTAGGTGAAAAAATAAATGCTAAAACAATCTGAATGCACGAAGCCATACTAAATTGGTAAAATAAATTAAGAACGATATTTTTAGATTTATTTCCATGAAGTTTGGTATAAATTGTTCCACCAGCCCAAGCAGTAATCGCAAATCCCATAAACATCATTCCGATTCTGTAATCGGCATCTAAAAAAGATCGTAGCCCGTCTTTAAATATAAAAACGACCCCCGAAAATCCTATTATAACGCCAACAAATCCTCTTAAACTTGGTTTTTGTAATTTAAATAAAATACTGCCTAGAAAAATAAGTATTGGAGACATAGCACTAATTACCGAAGCCAGTCCGCTTGGTACAGTCTGCTCAGCAACAGTTGTAAAACCATTTGCAATTACAATCATCAAAATAGAAGGAACAAGCTGATGTTTTAAATTTTCCCACCCAATCCATTTCAGTTCTTTTTTGAACAATAAAATAATCATCATAATTATTCCCGCCAATCCCTGACGAATTGAAGTTACAAACCAAGGTGGAATAGTCTCAACCGCAACTCTAATTCCTAAAAAGGTAGTTCCCCAAATAATTCCAACAGCCGCTAAGGCAAATATTAATTTATAATCTAAACTTTGTTTCATGATAATTAATACGCTAAAAAAAATCCCAAACTATACTGCTATAATTTGGGATCTTAAAATTTTATAATTTTAACTGATAAAGAATTTATTTATTCCTCACTTTTTGTTCCCATTTCCAGGCGCTTGCCATAGCTTCATCCAGACTTAGTCCAGCCTTCCATCCTAAGACATTATTTGCCTTATCAGTATTCGCGTAAGCTTCAGTAATATCACCTTCACGACGTGGCTTAATTACATAAGGCAGTTTTTTATCGCTGACTTTTTCAAAACTATGAATCACTTCAAGAACAGAACTTCCTTTTCCAGTTCCTAAATTAAAAGTTTCAACTTTTGCTAAATTCTTTTTATTTAATAAACGCTGTAAAGCGATTACGTGCGCTTTTGCAAGGTCAACAACGTGAATATAATCGCGAACTGCAGTTCCGTCTGGTGTTGGGTAATCATTACCAAAAACAGATAATTCTTGACGTAATCCTACTCCTGTTTGTGTAATAAAAGGCACTAAATTTTGAGGAACTCCTAAAGGCAATTCTCCAATTTCTACTGATTCGTGTGCTCCAACTGGATTAAAATAACGCAATAAAATAGCGCTAATATTAGTCACTTTAGCTGTATCTGTAATGATTTCTTCGCCAATCTGCTTTGTATTTCCGTAAGGAGACATTGCAGTTTGGACTGGTGCATCTTCTGTAATTGGCATTTTTTCGGCTTGGCCGTAAACCGTACAAGAAGAACTGAAAATAAAACTTGCTTCTGGTTTTTGCTGTAATTCTTGCAATAGATAGATTAAACTGCTAATATTGTTTTCATAATACAATAAAGGCTGTTCAACACTTTCTCCTACCGCTTTTGAAGCCGCAAAATGAATAACTCCTGTAACGTCGTTGTGTTTTTTAAAGAAATCCTGCACTGCAGCTTTTTCTCTTAAATCTAATTTTTCGAATAAAGGTGTTTTTCCTGTAATCGCTGTAATTCCTTTTAAAACATCTTCTGAAGAGTTTGAAAGATTATCTATAATCACTACTTCGAAGCCTTCATTTTGCAATTCGACTACGGTATGAGATCCGATAAACCCTAACCCTCCTGTTACTAATACTTTCATTTTGTGGTTTGTTTGTGGTTAAATTTTGGCTAATAATTAAGCTTTCTTATTTTAAAAATTCAATTATGCTGTCGGTAATAAATTTAATTTGCTCGTCATCCAATTCTGTGTGCATTGGCAAAGCAATTACCTCTTGAACTAATTGATTTGTTACAGGAAATTGTTCTTCTTTATAACGAGGATCTAAATATGCTTTTTGAGAGTGAAGCGGAATTGGATAATAAATTGCACAAGGAATTCCTTTATCCAATAAATGCTGCATTAAAGCATTACGATCTGCATCAATGATTCTTAATACATATTGATGAAAAACGTGATCATTTTCGTTTGCATCAAAATCTGGAGTTATGATATGTGCATTTCCAGCGAAAGCCGCATTATATTTTGTTGCTGCTAAACGGCGAGCTGCATTATATTCATCTAAAAGAGGCAGTTTTGCATTTAAAACTCCTGCTTGAATACTGTCTAAACGTGAATTTACACCTACAACATCGTGGTGGTAACGCTCATACATTCCGTGATTTACAATTCCGCGGATGATGTGAGCCAATTTATCATCATTTGTAAAAATTGCTCCTCCGTCACCATAACATCCTAAGTTTTTTGATGGGAAGAAAGAAGTCGCCGCAACGTGGCCAATTGTTCCAACTTTAGTTTTAGAACCAGATTTTGAAATATAATCTGCACCAATTGCCTGAGCATTATCTTCAATTACATATAAATTATGTTCAGCCGCAATTTCCATAATCGCATCCATATTTGCAGCGCGTCCAAATAAATGCACAGGAACAATTGCTTTTGTTTTTGGAGTGATTGCTTTTTTAACTGCATCAATGTCAATGTTCATATTATGCAAATCAACATCAACTAAAACTGGAGTTAATTGTAATAAAGCAATAACCTCAACAGTAGCAGCAAAAGTAAAATCAGCAGTGATAACCTCGTCTCCAGGCTGAAGACCAAGTCCCATCATGGCAATCTGCAAAGCATCTGTACCATTCGCACACGGAATAACGTGTTTTGCACCTAAATAATCCTCAAGATTCTTTTGAAACTGATGAACTAAAGGTCCGTTAATGTAAGTATTTGTGTCTAAAACTTCTTGAATAGAAGCATCTACAGTAGATTTTATTTTTTCATATTGACTTTTTAAGTCAACCATTTGAATTTTTCTCATTGTTTGAATGTATTTAAAAATTTAAAGACACTGTTTAAACAGAAATCTCTAAAAGGAGGAACAAAAATAGTTATTAATAGCTTCAAACCAATGAAAATAGTCGAAAGAAATGTAATTTAGCTGCAAAAATTATTACATGCTTTTTTTATACAATTCAACCCTATACATCGCAGGATTTTTCTTAAGAATCGTAGCCTTATTTAGTCCGAAAATTAAGCTTTTTGTTGAAGGCCGAAAAAACGTATTTTCAACTTTAGAAGATAAAATAAAACCAACAGACAAGACAATATGGTTTCATTCTGCCTCGTTAGGAGAGTATGAGCAAGGCCTTCCTGTGATAGAAAAAATCAAAGAAAAACACCCTTCGCATAAGATTATTGTAACCTTTTTTTCACCATCTGGATACGAAGTGCGTAAAAATAACACAGTTGCAGATGTTACAATTTATCTGCCTTTAGATACCAAAAAGAACGCTAAAAAATTCATGCAATTAGTTCATCCTGAATTAGCATTTTTTATTAAATATGAATTTTGGCTGAATTACTTAAAAGAACTTGAAACCAACAAAATTCCAACTTATTTGATATCAGGAATTTTTAGAGACAACCAAATGTTTTTTAAATGGTACGGCGGATTTTATAGAAAAGCGCTAAAAGCCTTCACCTATTTCTTTGTTCAAAACGAAAAATCGAAACAAAAAGTAGAAAGTTTAGGATTTAATAATGTAATTGTCTCAGGCGATACTAGATTTGATCGTGTTAATGCAATTTTAGGACGTGATAATTCGTTGGATTTTATACAAAATTTCAAAAATAATCAGCCAGTTATAGTTATAGGAAGTTCGTGGCCAAAAGATGAAGTTTTAATAAGCGAATACATTAATCAAGCGCCAGAAAATGTAAAATTCATAATTGCTCCGCATAACATCAAACCTGATCAGATTTCAGATCTTCAGTCAAAAATTACCAAATCAACTGTTTTATTTTCAGAAAAAGAAAACAAAGATTTAGCATCTTATAATGTTTTCATCATAGATACAGTTGGCTTATTGACTAAAATTTATAGCTACGGAACTATTGCATATGTAGGCGGTGGATTTGGAAATCCTGGTATACACAATATTTTGGAACCAGCAACATTTGGAATTCCAATCGTAATTGGACCAAACTATTCGAATTTTGCAGAAGCAGTTTCCCTTGTTGAATTAAAAGGATGTACGATCATTTCAAATTTTAAAGAATTAAAAGGCGCTTTTGACCATCTTTTATCTGATAACTCTTTCTTTAATGAAAAAAGCGAAATATGTAAGTCCTTCATTCAAAACAACAAAGGCGCTACAGAAACAATTATGAAAATCGTTAATAAAGCCCTATAAAGCAAATTTCTAGCATTGAAAGACATTTTTATGGCAATTAAACTGATTAAAATATATTTTTAAGACATTTAGCGCTATAGAATATTCTGTAAAAAACAAAATAAACTATAACAAACCTATTTAAAAGACTCAAAACAACGATAGAATTTTCAACAAAAAATAAATTACACAAAACATACAATAATATGATTTATATTTGTTATTTTGGCATATTATTTGATAACTAAGATAATCGTGAGTAAGGAAAATATTTTAAAAAAAAAGTGAAAAAATATTTTACATATTAAAAAATTTATATCTTTGCCACGAATTAATAATTAACCTTTTATAATAAAGTAAGATGAAAAAAGTATTTTTAAGTTTAGCTGTTGTTGCTGTTTTAACTGTTGTATCTTGTAAAAAAGCTGACGCTGCTGCTGAAGCTCCAGCTGTAGATTCTGCTGCTGTTGCTGTTGATTCAGCTGCTGCTGTAGTTGATTCTGCTGCTACAACTGTTGATTCTGCTGCTGCTAAAGTTGATTCAGCTGCTGCTAAAGTAGAAGAAGTAAAAAAATAATTAGAACCTAAGTTCTAACGATTTTAAAGCCATCTTTTAAGATGGTTTTTTTTTGATCAATTCAAATCATTGATCTACTTCAAATAAAAAAAAGCGTTTACAATTGTAAACGCTTTTTTTATTCAACCCCCTCCTCTACTTCTTCTTCAGATTCCTCATCTTCAAAAATCAATTCATTTGAAGAGAAATCCAAAATTTCCGACCTAGAAGAATAAGTGACAATTTCTTTTATCCCTTTCTGTAAAAGCAATTCTGTACTGTATTTACGACTTGTAGCAAAATGAACCTCTCCAAGCATTAATTTAAAAAAATACTTCCCACCAGAGCCTTTAAATTTCAAAAACTTTGCAAGATCAATATTTGCTTTAAATTTCTCAATATCTTCTTCACACTCAAATCTCAATTCATAACTCAAACTCGTAAAAATAACCTTCCCTCTACGCGAAGTAAACGTAAATTTATATTCATCATTAAATCGCCTGCTAATTACAAAAGCACCCATATTTGAATTTTAGATTTTAGATTGTTGATTGTTCT
>NZ_QJRJ01000069.1 GCF_003254625.1 Flavobacterium ginsenosidimutans | reverse complement strand
ATAGCGCAATTCTTGATCTTTTTCCATAATGATACTTTTTGTGTATCGCTATTTCAGGACAAGACATTACAAGCAAAAAAAAAGCCCCAATCGTAAGATTGAGGCTTTTTGTATTGAGTGAAAAAAATTATTTTTTCTTTCCTTTTGCAGGAGCTTTTGCAGCTTTTGCAGCCTCTTGAGCAGCTTTCATAGCAGCACGAGAGATTCTCACTTGACAAACAACTGTGTTGTCTGGGTGCATAATTTTGTACTCTGGTTTTCCAACTTTAGTAACATATAATTTGTTACCCATTTCAAGTGGAGTGATATCAGCTTCAACGAAATCAGGAAGATTTGCTGGTAAAGCTTTAACTTTTAATTTACGTTGGTTTAAACGTAAAACACCTCCCGCAAGAACACCTTTAGATGTACCAACGATTTTCACAGGAACTTCCATTGTGATTTCTTTATCATCAAATAATTGGAAGAAGTCAATGTGTAAAATTTTGTCAGTTACTGGGTGAACTTGGATATCTTGCAAAATTGCATTGAATGATTTTCCTTTTCCAAGCTCAATCACAACTGTGTGTGCATTTGGAGTGTAAACCAAGTTTTTGAACGCTGCAGCGTCTGCTGAGAAGTGTACTGCTTGATTTCCTCCGTATAACACGCAAGGAACCGCTCCAGCATTACGTAAGGCTTTAGTTGACACTTTGCCCACGCTTTCTCTTTCTGATCCTTTAATTGTAATCGATTTCATTGTAAAAAAAATATAGTTATTAATAATAAATAT
The DNA here is from genome assembly GCF_003254625.1 of Flavobacterium ginsenosidimutans. Taxonomy (GTDB): domain Bacteria; phylum Bacteroidota; class Bacteroidia; order Flavobacteriales; family Flavobacteriaceae; genus Flavobacterium; species Flavobacterium ginsenosidimutans. The sequence goes on along the minus strand of NZ_QJRJ01000069.1, from coordinate 170,020 downwards.
TCTATTTTGCTGTAAGCTTTAGGCCATAGGCTTTAGGCTTTTTATGCAAAGTAAATAAGCTTACGGCCTAATGCCTACAGCTTACTGCTTTTACATTATAAATTTTCCACTGATGGAATTGTTGTGGTGAACCATCTGCATAACCTCTGCAAATAAAGGTGCACAGCTTACCACTTTTATCTTTTTTGATTCTCTCTTTAACGGAATTGAATCTGTTACGATTAATTCTGTTAGTTTTGAGTTTTCAATTTTCTCATACGCACCGCCAGATAAAATAGCGTGTGTACAAATTGCTCTTACACTTAGCGCTCCTTTTTCGATCATTAGGTCTGCCGCTTTCGCTAAAGTTCCTCCTGTATCGATCATATCGTCTACTAAGATTACGTTACGTCCTTTTACTTCACCAATTAGTTCCATAGTGTCGATAACGTTGGCTGCTTTTCTTTGTTTGTAACAGATTACTACATCTGATTCTAAAAACTTAGAGTAAGCGTATGCTCTTTTTGAACCTCCCATATCTGGAGATGCAATTGTCAGATTTTCTAAATTTAAACTTTCTACGTATGGTAAGAAGATCGTAGATGCAAATAAATGATCTACTGGTTTTTCAAAGAATCCTTGAATTTGGTCTGCGTGCAAATCCATAGTCATGATTCTTGTTGCTCCTGCAGCAGTTAATAGGTTTGCTACTAACTTAGCTCCAATTGGAACTCTTGGTTTGTCTTTTCTATCTTGTCTTGCCCAACCAAAATAAGGCATAACAGCTGTAATATGTCTTGCCGATGCACGTTTTGCTGCATCAATCATTAACAACAATTCCATCAGATTATCTGCACTTGGAAAAGTTGAACATACGATAAATACTCGTAATCCTCTTATTGATTCTTCGTAAGATGGCTGAAATTCACCATCACTATACGTTGACATCGTTACTTTTCCTAACGGAATCCCGTAGTCTTTTGCAATTTTTTCTGCAAGATAAACACTTTGTGAACAAGCAAAAATTTTAGCTTCTGGTTCTAGGTGCGACATTGTAATTTGTTGTTTTATTCCGTTACTTTTAAAAAATCTTGCATTATCTTTTGAATAAAGCAGAAAGCGTATAAATGTCTCGGATGTAGTTAGTTGTGTGTGCTTCGTTTTAACGAGCTGCAAATTTATAAAATTTATTGAACACTGAAAGCAAATATTTAAGTATTTTTATTAGAATTTTTAATTTTATTTTTTACATTTGCACCGTGTTAAAGGAATGACATCATTTATGACTTCATTCTATTGCGTTAAAATAACTGATTTATCATTTATTTTTTCGTCTGCTACGCCCGGATGGCGGAATTGGTAGACGCGCTGGTCTCAAACACCTGTGGGAAACCGTGCCGGTTCGACTCCGGCTCCGGGTACGAAAAACCTCTTCTTAACGGAAGAGGTTTTTTCTTTTTATATCACTTCGCAACTTGCCTCATGCAAAACAGGAAAATTGCAGGAATTAGCAATAAAACACAACTGATTTGCTTTTTGATGCAGTTCTAAAGCTAATTCTACTTTATCAGAGTTTACAATTGTAACTTTTGGATTTAATCGAACTTCTGTAAAACGTCCGCTTCCATCTGGATTTACTTCTAATGTTGCTTCTGCGTTGTCTGAATATTCCAAAACTTCTATTCCGTTTTGAGAGCAGACATATAAATACGACATCATGTGGCAGGAAACTAAACTGCTTAGCAATAAATCTTCGGGATTATATAATGACGGATCGCCTTTGAATGCTTTTGCTGCTGAAACATTTAAAATCGGTTTTCCTTCAATTTTAACCTGATGGCTTTTGCTATAGAATCTTTTAGAAGAATCTGCTAGGTTTTGTTTGGAAGTCCAATTTGCTTCTGCTTTGAATATGTGTTTGAAAGTCATTTTTTTGTTGTTTTAGCCACGAATTAAATGAAGTTGAAATTCATGGCTAAAATAATACAATTCTATCGATTCAATTTTATTTACCCCATTTAGTCCAATCTGAATCTGGTCTTTTGAAAGGTTCTGATAAAAATTTATTTGCTAATGCATTAAACAATTCCGGACTTGAAGCTGGCGCAAAATGCGTCTCTCCAGGCATAATGCACAACTGTGCTTCAGGTATATTTTCGAAAATTTCAACTGTGTGTGCATTTCTGATTACATCTCTATCTCCAGCTATTACAAGCACTTTTGCTTTAATTTTTGATAAATCTTTTGTTGCAATACTAGGCTGATCTACCAAAAGTCCACAAAGTTGTTTCATTAGATTCCAATTCTCGCTAGTATCTTTTTCTTTAATTTTTGAAACAATCATTTTTTTCAAGTTCTGAACATCTTTTGTTGCCCACGAATAAATAGCTGTAGAATCAGGTCGTAAATTGGCGCCCATCGCTACAATTTTCTTTATTTTTGACTTACCTGAAATCCCCATTTGCAACCCAACAATTCCTCCGTCACTCCACCCAATAACACTTATCGAATCCAGTTTTAAGTGATTAACTAATCCTTCCATATCTTTTGTGATTTGAACATAGGTAAGAGAATCAGTTTTCAACTCCGATTTGCCTTGTCCTCTACTATCGGCAGCAATAACTCTGTATTTACTTTTAAAATAATCAATTTGATTTCCCATTGATTCAATACTTCCTCCGTTTCCATGTATCAATAATAAAGGCTCTCCTTTTCCGTATTCTTCATAATAAATTTTAGCTCCATTGATTTCAGCAAACTTTCCAATAGCGGTATTTTTACCATAAGGAGTATCAAATTTAAAATTCATCTGAACCTGAGCACTTGCTACTACACATACAGAATAGGCTAATACCAGCATTAATAATTTAATTGGTTTCTTCATAAGTAAAGTTTTTTAGGATAGTTATTTCTCAAATGTAAGAAAGAATTGAATAACCTTACAAAATACTTATTAATCATAATTGTTTCAATTTTTACCAATAAAAAAAACCTCGAAAGCATTTAATTTCCGAGGTTTTACTAAACTAATTAACAGATTCTATTTTATCAATAAACCATTTCTCATTTATCTTTTTTAAAGAATACTTATACTTTCCAGATATAGGTAGAACAAACGTCACCTCTGAATTAAAATCGTCTTTTTGATTTATAGCATATTTAATTTTATCAATATTTAGTAAATCTTCTTCAAATGCTTCTTGAGTAAGAAAAAAATGATCATAATCAAAACCATAAGGCGGACCATCATTTTCTGGATTTTCTTTGTAATATTTGTCTGCTTCTAAAAATGATGTTTCTTCATTTTTAAGAATGTTATCAGTTAAAAAACCACTTTTTTTCAATTCCGAAATATATTTTTCAGCTTCTTTAAAATCTACATAATAATTTTCTGCCTCTTCATTCTCTTTTACATCCATAGGTCCTCCGCCAATGACATCAAATTTTCCCAGCATATCCATGTTTTTAATATACCATTTCATAAAGTTTTTAACTAATTTTATTTGTTCATTGCTATCATTTGATAAATCTGTCTTTTTGCCTGAATCTACCTTATCAATAGAATTGCTTTTCTGTTGGCTTTTTTCTTTATTTTGACAACTTTGTAGAAATAAAATGGAGAATAAAATATAAATAACTTTTCTTTTCATATTACAATTTTTCAGTTTCCTAAGATGAATTAAGCTCGCTAAATTAATCTTTTAACAGTAGCGAAATAAATTATCATTCTTTCTAAAAATAAAAAAACCTCGAAAGCATTTAACTTCCGAGGTTTTTAGAGAATTACTAAACTAATTAACAGATTCTAAAACTATTTTTTTACCGAGAATTTAAAAGTAGTTTTAGTTTTATAATTTTCTCCAGGGTTTAAAACCGTTGTTGGGAAATTTTTCTGGTTTGGAGAATCTGGATAATGTTCTGTTTCTAGACACAATCCTGTTCTGTGTGCAAAAGTTCCTCCGTTTGGCATTGGTAAAGTTCCGTCAAGGAAGTTTCCAGAATAGAACTGAATTCCAGGTTCGTCTGTTGTCATTTCCATAACTCTTCCGCTAGCTGCGTGGTATACTTTTGCAATAATTGTTTTTCCTTTTTCAGAGTTGTTCAACACCCAGCAGTGGTCGTAACCTTTTCCTTTTTCTAACTGATCATTTTTAGCATTGATATCTTTTCCAATTAATTTTGGAGTTCTGAAATCGAAAGGCGTACCAGCAACATCTTCTAATTTTCCTGTTGGAATTAAATCTGCATCAACTGGAACTAATTTATCTGCATTTAAAGTCAATTCGTGATCTAAGATTGTTTTTGTAAAATCTCCAGATAAATTGAAGTATGAATGCTGCGTCAAGTTAACAACCGTTTTTTTGTCTGTTGTCGCTTCGTACAAAACTTCCAACTGATTGTCATTTGTCAATGTATAAGTTACTGCAACTTTTAAGTTTCCTGGGTAACCTTCTTCCATATCTTTACTTAAGTAAGACAATTTTAATGAAGCTGTTTCACCAGATTTAACCTCATCTGCTTTCCAAACTACGTTAAAAAATCCTTGCGGACCTCCGTGTAGAGCATTTGGTGCATTGTTAATCGCTAATTGATAATCTTTTCCATCTAATGAAAATTTACCTTTTGCAATTCGGTTTCCGTATCTTCCGATTAAAGCTCCAAAAAATGGATTTTCTTTTTCGTATTGCGCTAAAGAACTGAATCCGATTACTACATTTTCTGAAACTCCTGCTTTATTAGGCACTTTCAAATCTGTAATTCTTCCTCCAAAAGTGATGATGTCCACTTCCATCCCATTTTGGTTTTTCAATTTATAGCTCTCTACTTTTTCACCTTTAGCAGTAGTTCCATATTCCGATTTGTCAATTGTAACTAATGCTTTTTCATCAGTTGCCACTTTTTCTGTATCAGCTTTTTTATCGCTTTTACATTGAACTGAAACCGCAGCAAAACTTAAAAGGCTTAGACCAAAAACACAACGTTTTAATACATTCATAAATGATATTTTTTTGATTTGTAAAAAGTAAAATGTTAGATGTTAAAAGCTAAAAGTAATAAAAAACTTAGAACCTTAGCAACTTAGAATCTCAGATTACAATCCGTGTTGAAACAAATGAAAGTATGCTTCGTTAGCATTGATTTTATCTTTAAACTCTCTGACAGTCGTTTTTTCATCAATTACCAATAATTCGATTCCTGCGATGTCTGCAAAATCCTCCATATATTCTGTTGTAATTGATTGGCTATAAACCGTGTGGTGTGCTCCACCAGCCAAAATCCAAGCCGTTGCTGCAACTTCAAGGTTTGGTTTACAATCCCAAAGAACACGTGCAACTGGTAATTTTGGTAATTCTGCCATTGGTTTTACTGCTTCCACTTCGTTTACAATTAAACGGAAACGCGTTCCCATATCAACCAAAGAAACATTAATTGCGTCACCTGCAGGCGAGTTGAATACCAAACGAGCTGGATCTTCTTTTCCTCCAATTCCTAATGGATGCACTTCGCAAGAAGGTTTTCCGTCAGCGATTGATGGACAAATCTCTAACATGTGAGATCCTAAAACATATGATTTTTGTGGTGTGAAATGGTAAGTGTAATCTTCCATGAAAGAAGTTCCTCCTTCTAAACCAACACACATTACTTTTAAAGCTCTAACCATTGCAGCTGTTTTCCAGTCTCCTTCTCCACCAAAACCATAACCATCGGCCATTAATCTTTGTGTTGCAATTCCTGGCAATTGTTTCCAAACTCCAAGGTTTTCAAATGTATCTGTAAAAGCACCGAATCCTCCTTCTTCAAGGAAAGCTCTTAATCCTAATTCGATTTTTGCTGCTTCAACCAAAGAACTTCTTTGTGATCCTCCTTCTTTTAAAGAATCCGTTAAGTTATAAGAAGACTCATAAACTGCTAATAAATCAGCTAATTGTTTGTCTGTTACTTTCTCAATATGTTTGGTAACATCTGAAGAATCGTATCCGTTTACAGACATTCCAAAACGAATTTGAGCTTCAACTTTATCACCTTCTGTTACGGCAACTTCACGCATATTATCACCAATACGAGCTACTTTTAGGTTTTGAAGTTCATCCCATCCAAGAACTACTCTTGACCAGATTCCTAATTGTTTTTGAACTCTTTGATCTTCCCAGTGACCTACAACTACTTTACGTTTTTTACGTAATCTAGACATGATGAAACCGAATTCACGATCTCCGTGAGCCGATTGGTTTAAATTCATAAAATCCATGTCAATGCTTCCCCACGGAATTTCAGCGTTGTATTGTGTATGCAAGTGGCATAATGGTTTTTTAAGGATATTTAATCCTCCAATCCACATTTTTGCTGGAGAGAAAGTATGCATCCAAGCGATAATTCCAATACAGTTTTTAGCCGAATTCGCAGCCAAACAAACATCTAAAATCTGCGATGGAGATTTTACCACATCTTTATAAACCACTTTTACCGGGATTGAAGATGAAGCATCTAATCCTTTTGCAATAATCTGAGAATGTTCTGCTACTTTTCTAAGTGTTTCTTCACCGTATAATTCTTGGCTTCCTACTACAAACCATACTTCTTTTTGAGATATATCTATCATGTTTTTTATTTTGTTTCAAGTTTCCTTTGTTTCAAGTTTCAGGTTCTGAAATGCGGAAAATCTTATTGTTATGTTATTATTTTTGTTTTGTTTATTTCAGGTTTCAAGTTACGTTCCAACAACTTGAAACAAATAAAACCTGAAACCTGAAACAAAATTATTATTGTCCGTAATACGAATCTTTTCCGTGTTTACGGTTGTAATGTTTCTTTATTAATGAATCTTTTAATCTTGGTGCGTTTGGATTTATTTGTAAAGTCAGATATGCCATTTCTGCCACAACTTCTAGAACTTTACTGTTATAAACCGCTTTTGCTGCATTTTTTCCCCACGCAAACGGACCGTGATTTCCAATTAAAATCATTTCTACTTCTTCGTAAGAAAGATTCTTTTCTTTGAAGCAATCCAAAATCTGAATTCCGGTATTGTGTTCGTAGTTTCCTTCAATTAAATGATCTGCCATCGGGGGCGCACACGGAATATCAGCTGTTAAATGATCGGCATGCGTGGTTCCGAAAATTGGAATATCTTGCTGCGATTGTGCCCAAGCCACAGAATAGGTTGCATGCGTATGTGCAACGCCTCCAATATTTGGCCAGTGTTTGTATAAATATGCGTGTGTTTTAGTATCTGAAGACGGACGCATTGTTCCTTCGATAACATTATTATCAAAATCGACAATAACAATATCTTCAGGTTTTAAATCTTCGTAAGGAACACCACTTGGTTTAATGGCAAAAACACCATTTTTTCTGTCCACAGCGCTTACATTTCCGAAAGTATAAACCACCAAATTCAATGCATTTAACTGCATATTGGCTTCGTAACACTCTTGTTTTAAATCTTTATAAAGAGAACTCATTTTGAGAAATTTTAATAGTTGAATCTGCAAAAGCGCTTAATTTTTCGTATCCTAAAAGCAGTTTATGATACGCTTCAACTTTATCTGTTTGAGGGAAATATTCTCCGTCAAAATCACTTCCGATTTTTTGGCTTGCTTCGATTACGTTTGGATAAATTCCAGCTGCAACGGCTGCGTAAATTGCCGCTCCTAAAGCAGGAGTTTGGTCTGAAGCTGCAACTTTAATTGGCTTGTTTAAAACATTAGCCAAAGTCTGCATGATGAAAGGAGATTTACGAGCAACACCACCTATTCCGATTACGCTGTCGATTTTTACTCCTTCTTCTTCAAAACGGTCTACAATTTTCTTCGCTCCAAAACAGATTGCGTTTACTAAAGCTTTAAAAATATGAGGTGCTTTTGTTCCTAAAGATAAATTTGAAATCGCGCTTTTAACTTCCTGATTGGCATCTGGAGTTCTACGTCCGTTAATCCAATCTAAAGCAATTGGAAGACTTTCTGAAACAGGGATTTTCTCCGCTTCTTTCGTCAATTCCACAATTAATTTATCGCTGAATTCTTCTCTTAATTGTTCTTTTTGAGAATCATTTAAAAGAGATGATTCACTTAATAAATGTTCTGTCGGCCACATTAGCAATTCTTTGTACCAAGCCAATAAATCTCCAAAAGCCGATTGTCCTGCTTCTAAACCAATAAATCCTGGAATAACAGATCCATCAACTTGTCCGCAGATTCCTCTAACTGTTTTTGTTCCAACCTCATCATAAGAACCAACCAGAATATCACAAGTTGAAGTTCCCATAACGCGAACTAAAGTATTCTCTTCGATTTTAGCTCCAACAGCTCCAGAATGTGCATCAAAAGTTCCAACAGCCACAACTGTTTCTGTAGAAAGTCCTAAACGGTCTGCCCATTCCTGGCTTAGTTTTCCAGCAACTAAATCTGAAGTATATGTTTCATCATATAAATTCCCGCGTAAAGTCGCTAAATATGGATGTAATTTTTCTAAGAATTCAACTGGCGGTAATCCACTCCAGTCTGCGTGCCACATTGCTTTATGACCTGCTGCACAACGGCTTCTTTTGAAGGTTTTTAAATCTTTATCTTCAATTAATAAATACGTCATTAAATCACAATGCTCCATCCAAGTGTGTGCTGCATTTCTAACCGCCTCATCTTGTCTTGCAATGTGAAGGATTTTTGCCCAAAACCACTCAGAAGAATAAATTCCTCCAACGTATTTTGTAACGTCTTCTCCGCCCCAGCTTACTGCCAGTTCGTTGATTTCGTTTGCTTCATTAATAGAAGTATGATCTTTCCATAAAACCATCATTGCATTTGGATTTTCTTCAAAACCTTTTGTTAATGCTAATGGCGTTCCATCTTTTGTAACTGGAACTGGAGAAGATCCTGTTGTGTCGATACAGATTCCTTTTACTAAAGAAGGATCTACTTTACTTTCTTTTACAACATTTTGAATCGTAATTTCTAATCCTTCGATATGATCCAAAGGATGCTGACGAAATTGGTTTATAGAGGCGTCACAATATTGTTTGTTTTTCCATCTTTTGTAATGAGAAACATTCGATGCCAGCTCCTGCCCATTTTCTGTATCAATTAGCACCGCGCGAACAGAATCTGTTCCGTAGTCCAATCCTATTACATAATTTTTCATTCGTATTTATTTTAAAATATTGACAAATATAATTATAAATAATTCATAAGTGTATAAAAAACACTTAATAAAATTCTGTTCCTTAATTTTTACAAAAAATGCATCAAAACAAAGATTTAAGCTCAAAACAAAAAATAAATGTCAATATTACATTTATTATGTTGCGATTATTTCATCTTAATCTTTAAAACCGTTACAGAATAAGCTGGAAAATCGTACTGAACTTTGCTTCCACTTACCTTAAACTGACTTTCTTTTGGGCTAATTTTAGTTGGTGAAGCAAATGAATTTTCATCATTTAATCCATCTCCTTTCAAAGTCACCGCTGTTCCTTTTGAATCTAATTTTGCTCCTTTTAAATCAATTGAAACATTTTGAGCTGAAGCTGATGTATTTACAATTTTCAGAATTACTTCTTTTGAATTGGCATCTTTTACCGCAGAAGCAAATAAATCGTTTTGTCCTGTAACCGCTTTTCCGTCTTTTGTTATGCTGATTAAGTCTGTTCCTTTATTGTTTGAAAAGAGTTTTTGTACATAATAATTTGGTGTTCCAAATGACTGCAGATTGTTGAACCAAATCATATCTGGTGTCCATTGCCAGCCTTCTTCATGAGCCAATAATGGAGCATAAGAAGTTAAATGAACTACCTCAGCATTTCGTTCCATTCCCGTCATGAAAGCAGCTTCAGAAAAAGCACATTCCCAATTGTTTTTGTTGTCTGGACTTGCAATAGCTACGCTTTGTGCAGCATATTCTCCAGCAAAAATCTTTGGTCCTTTACGATCGTAACTATCGTAACGCGTTGCATTTTTACGAAACCATTCTGGATTTTTATAATAATGTTCGTCTACAATTTCTGCGTTTAGTTTTTTAAGTTCCTTCATTCCATATTCGAAGAAATCTCCGTCAGGGAAAGGTCCTGTTCCTGAAACAATGGTAATGTTTGGATATTTGCTTTTGATGGCTTTTTCAAACACTTTAAAACGCTCGATATAATCTGGTCCCCATTGCTCATTTCCAACTCCAATGAATTTTAAGTTGAATGGTTTTGGATGTCCCATATCGGCTCTCACTTTTCCCCAAGCTGTTTCTGTTCCGCCATTTGCGAATTCAATTAAATCCAAAGCATCTTGTACATAAGGATCGATTTGATCCATCGGAACTAATTCTCCTGTGTTGAATTGACACGCCATTCCGCAACTTAAAATTGGAAGCGGAGAAGCGCCAATATCTTCTGAAAGCTGAAAATATTCAAAGAATCCTAATCCGAAACTTTGGAAATAATCTGGTGCAGGTCTGTGCGCAAATTCCATGTTCCAACGGTTTACAGCAGTTTCTCTGTCTTCCACTTTTCCAACCGATTTTTTCCATTGGTAACGCTCTGCTAAAGTTCTTCCTTCAACAATACAGCCTCCTGGGAAACGCAAAAATCCTGGTTTTAAATCGTATAATAATTGCACTAAATCTTTACGAAGTCCGTTTTTTCTTCCTGCCCAAGTATCCTCTGGAAATAGTGAAATATTATCCAGATCAATTACTCCGTTTCCTTCAAAAGTGATTTTTAATTTTGCTTTTGCTTCTGTCGCGGTTGACGTTAACTGCGTAGAATAATTTGACCAATCTTTTGATGTTGGAACAACTGAAGTTTCTCCCAGTACTTTATTGTCTTTATCAATAAATTGGAATTTAATTTTTGAAATATTTCCTGAAATTTTTGAAGCTTTTAAAGTCAGATTGTATTTCAAATCTTTTTTGATTCCCATTCCTCTGAAACCTTCATTTACCAACTGATAACCGCTCGCATCGTTAACTGTAACTCGGCAGTAATTGTGATTGGTTCCTTGTTGAGAATACTGAATGACATTTGCAATTCCAGATTGCTGATTTAGTTTATGGCGGTCGCTGTTTGGTTCATTCCATCCCATCATTGGAAACAGAAATTCGAATGATCTGTTTTTAATCATTTCTGCGTACAATCCTCCGTCTGCAGCAAAGTTGATGTCCTCAAAAAACACTCCGTACATCGTTGGCTGAATTTTGGTTATGGTTTTGGACGCATCTACTTCAAAATTGTTTTTTTGTGCCGATGTGTATATGCTTGTTAACAGTGCTCCGCAAAGGGTAATTTTGGTAATAAGATTGGTATTCATGTTTTTATTTTTGTTTTTTGTCTTTATTTTTTTTAAACACATAGAATCATAGCATTCCTTGTCTAAAAAGGCATTTCATTTTTCTTAAATTCACATAGCTATGTGTTCAAATCTAGATTTGTTTTTTTTCTCTTTTATGGATTAAAAAAATCTATGTTTCTATGTGTTTAAATTTTTCTCTCGCAGATTGGCAGATTTATTTAAATCCTTTTAATCTGTGGCTATATTTTTTATTCTCTATACATCTGATGGATTGATCCCGAAGCCTCGGGACGTATCTACAATATGAATCGTTCCTTCGGAATTTTAATTTTTAATTCAATTTATAATCCAGCCAGACTTTCATTTTTCCAACTCCACGATTTGACCATGAATAATAAGGAATGGCTTTGAATTTCGAATTTTCGATGACATTTACACCTTGCAATAAGTTCGTTTCTTTTCTCACTTTGAAAGTGTCTGAAGCCGAAACATCGATCTTATCAAAATTGTTTTTATTGTCGATTTCTTCAACCGCATACACTAACGGACCGTATTCTAAAGAGACTTTATTTTTATTCGTTTCTACTTTTGAATTGGTTTCTACTTCCTGAACTTCCATTGGAAAATTAAGAGCGATTTTGTCTCCTTTTTTCCAATTTCTAGTTACGTTAAAATAGCAGTTTTCAGGCTGAATCGCTAATGTTTCTCCGTTTACAGTAATAGTTGGTTTTTGACTTGAAGCTTTCTTATACGTATATAAATCTCCTGGTAAAACTTCATTTCTTGCCCAACCTGGAACGCGAAGTTTAATCGTGAATTTGCTCTCTTTTTTAGGATTAACTGAAATTCCAACTTTTCCGTTCCAAGGATAAGAAGTCTGTTGTGAAATCTGTAAATCTGTTTTTCCTAAAGTGAAAGAAGCATTGTTTGAAGCATATAAATTCACATACAAATCATTCTTGGTTTTCGAATAAATTAATCCTGGAATTGACGGAATAAAACGAATTAAATTAGTCGGACAGCAAGAACAGTCAAACCAAGCCTGACGCGTGCAAGAACCTCTGTTTGATTTGTAAATCCCATCTGCTTCCAAGGCATTTGGATAGAAAAATTGTTTTCCGTCAAGCGAAATACCCGAAATCAATCCGTTGTACATCGTTCTTTCGATGACATCAAAATATTGTGATTTTCCATATAAATTATGCAATCTGTGATTCCAATATACATCTCCAATTGCCGCACATGTTTCGTTGTAAGCAGTTAGATTTGGCAATTCGTAGTTTGCTCCAAAAGCTTCACCGTCATGTCTCGATCCGATTCCGCCTGTGATGTACATCTTTTTGTTAACCATATTATCCCATAAATTATTTACGGCATTTTCATATGATTTGTCTTTGGTCATTGCAACAATATCGGTCATTCCAGCATACATATAAACGGCACGAACAGCATGCCCGACTGCTTCTTTTTGCTCTACAACTGGCATGTGATCTTGAGCGTATTCTCCATACAATTTATGATTGTTCGGATTTCCTCGATTGTCCAGAAAATATTTGGCAAGTTTCAAATAATCTTCTTTTCCAGTAATTTGATATAATTTAATCAAACCCGTTTCTATAATTTGATGTCCTGGAACGCCTTTTACCTGACCTGGACCGTCGCCAAAAGTTTTCACGAACAAATCGGCATTTTTGATGGCGATATCAAGGAAATTTCTTTTTCCAGTCGCCTCATAATGCACAACTGCAGCTTCAATTAAATGACCAGCGTTATAGCATTCGTGACTGATTTGCAATGATTCCCAACGTTTTCCTTCAATAACTGGAACCCAAGTAGCAGGCGGTTTTGCAGGATTTATTGTTCTCCATGTTGTCAAATAACCATCTTCTTCCTGACCAATTTTCACAATCGCAATCAAAGAATCTAAAACTCTTTCTAGTTTTGGATTTGGAGCAGAAATTAAGGTATTTGATGCGCCTTCGATAATTTTGTAAACATCCGTATCATCAAAAGGCATTTCACCTCTCACTGTTCCTGTTTTTTGTTTTCCTGCGATTAAAAAGTTCTCAAAACGACCTTCTTCATCACATTTTTTAATTGCATATTCTATGGTTACTTCCTGCACTCTTTTGATAATTGGAAGCCAAAAAGAATCAGTTAATTTTACATTTTGAATGTTTACGGGTTCGATTTCGTAACCTGCTTTTAAAACTGACGTTTTATTTTGCACCACATTATTTTTGGTTTCTTTACACGAAACCAAAACCAGAAGTGACATAAAAATCGTTAAAATTGGTAAGTTGTATTTCATCATTATTCTTGTATTCTATTTTAAAACAGGCCACAAATCAGCATCCCATTGTATTTCTTTGACTACTAACCTTGGTGTTCCATTAGTTTTCTTTTCGTAAGCGTGATAAAAGATATAATCTTTTCCGTCGAAAGTATAAGCGCTATTATGTCCTACTCCAAAATAGTTTTGATCGCCTTGAACTACTATACTTCCTCCGCCTTGATCTAGTGGTTTTCCTTCTTTATCCAAATAAGGTCCTGTTACATTTTTAGATCTTCCAACAACCACTTTGTAAGTGCTTTTTTCTCCGCGACAGCATAAATCCCAAGACAGAAATTGATAATAGTATCCATTTTTCTTAAAGATAAAAGGAGCTTCAAGTGCACCATCACCTGGATCAGAATCTAGCAATTCGAAAGTTCTTTTACGTTTTGCGATTGTATGCCATTCTTGAGGTTGCGCAATTGATTTTAAATCGGGGTTTAATTTTACCAATTTCAATCCTTCCCAAAAAGAACCGAAAGAAAGCCAAGGCGTGTTGTTTTCATCAAAAACCAAATTTGGATCAATGGCGTTCCACATATCTCTGTTTGGTTGTGATTGAATGACAATTCCCTGATCGACCCATTTGTAATTTTTATCTTTTGGATCTAAAGTCGTATTAGTTGCAACGCCAATCGCCGACGTATTTTTGGCGAAAGCCGAAACAGAATAATACAAATAATAGATATTGTTGTGGAATGAAATATCTGGTGCCCAAATATGATTTTTAAAATCTGCTGCAACACCATCTGCCCAAACTGGTTTTTCTGCGAAAACCTGTGGTTCTTTGTTCCATTTTTTTAAATCTTTCGAACTAAAAACACTTATTCCGTTGCCTGTACAATACAAATAGTATGTATCTTTTTGTTTGATAACAACAGGATCGTGCACAACAATTTCCTGTGCCATAACCACAGAAACTGTGAACATTAGAAAAGCCGAAATTGTATATTTTATGTTTTTGTAAACCATATAAGTGATATAAAAAATTTAAGTTTTTGGTTAACTGAAAACTGAGACTGCGACTGAATACTAAATCTATTGAATTCCTTCAGATGTCATAACAATTCGTTTCATTGTCCCGTCTTTGTTATAAAATAATTTATCGACACAGACTGATCTTCTAAAACTTCCTCCATCTGGTTTTGATGCTCCGTTGTGATAAATGAAATACGATTGTCCTTTAAAATCAATTATTGATTGGTGATTTGTGTTACTATTTCCAGCAATTTCATTCAGAATTCCTTTAAACTCCCAAGGTCCTGTAATTGATTTACTCATGGCGTAGGCAATTTTTTCAGGAAACTCATAAGCGTATGACAAATAATACCAGTCTTTGTGTTTGTGAATCCACGGTGCTTCAGTAAAGTTAGGCAGTTTTATGTGATGAATTTCACCTTCTATTTCCGTCATATTTTCTTTTAATTTAGCATAATGACAAGCGGTATTCCCCCAAAAAAGATAAGCTTGTCCATCAGTATCGATAAAAACCGTCGGATCTATATCGTCCCAGGTTATGTCGCTAAATTTGGTCATATCATTGGTGATTAAGGCTTTTCCTAATGCATCTTTAAAAGGCCCAAGCGGGTTATCAGCAACAGCAACTCCAATCGATTTTCCGTGAACAGTTCCATGTTCAACCGTTACATACCAATAAAATTTTCCATTTCTTTCTATTACCTGCGAAGCCCAAGCATCACTTTTTGCCCATTTAAAATCAGTTACTTTAAGCGGAACAGGATGTGATTCCCATTTTTTCATATCAGAAGAAGAATACACTAGCCATTCATTCATCTTATAAAAATGAAAATCATTTGGCGCTTCGTCATGACCAGCATACAAATACACTTTGTCTTTGTACACCAATGCGGCAGGATCTCCTGTGTATTTATCTGTAATGGCAGGATTGTTGAATTTTACCGATTGTGCAGTTGCGGCAATCGATAAAAACAAAATGGACAGGCTTGTAAATAGGTTTTTCATTGTTATTTTATTTTTTTGCCACGAATTCACAAATTTTTACAAATTATAATTCGAGAAATTTGCGGTTATTTTTATTCAAGCAGATTTCACAGATTTTTTAATCATTTTAATTCGTGAATTCGTGGCTATTTTTCTCTCGCAGATTACGCAGATTTTATTTTTAATTCTCTAATAATTGGGGTTTTTCTAATTTATTTTTTTTCCCCAAACCCCTATTCCTGCACTATTGATTCCGGTATAGGTTAAGGTCACTTTTCTGGTTGCCGATTCCCAATCCCAAGCGTCAACTACATTGCATTTAACTCCGTTTATGGTAGCGATTTTTTTTGCGGCATCATAAGACCAAGTTCCCGTTATATCCCCGCTTACTTTTTTGTCAGCCGTTAGATAAATTGTAACTGCTTTTTGCATGGTTTTGTATTGGTAATTCAAGGTAATCTGTTCCCAAGTTCCAACCAGATTTCCTTCTGCAAAAGTCGTTGTTGGTACGCCCGCATAGCGTTCTGGTTCTATTACTGGCCATCCGTCTTCTGTCCATTGAATTCCATGAACATGCCCCATCATGACTGCATTTGAGACATTGATTCCAGCAACTCCTTCTGGCAAACGCGCCTGTGAAGCATAAAACCATTGTTTTGTTTCTGGGTTTTGAAAAACAGCACAATGCGCAAATCCAACCCATCCTGTATGATTTTTAAATTGATATGGATGTGTTACCAAAGGATAGCATTCTGCTCCGTTCGTAATACTGATTCCTGTGTTTGTAACGTAAGGTCCAAGAATGTTTTTAGAACGAGCTACACGTGTGTTATAAGCAACCGATAATTCGTCATAAGCCAAAAACAAATAATAATATTGTGTATCTGGATTGTAGATGATTTCTGGTCCTTCAAGTGCTTGCCAGCGATTTGTATTTACATTTCCGCGACCTGCAATTCGAACTCCGTAATCATCAATTGTTTTTAATTTATCTGGTTTTCCTGTCGTTGGATTTAGTTTTAAAGCTGCAATTCCAGAATGCCAAGAACCGTAAATTAAATACTGTTCACCTTCGGGAGTTTCAATAAAACTCGGATCGATGGCGTTGAATTTAAAATAAGCATCCCAATCGTTTCCTCCGTTTCTAACATAACTTTTTACGCCGTCAGGTTCTGAGCAAACTACCATTCCTTTGTCAACCCAATTATTAGAAGCTAAATCTGTTGTTTCAGCCAAACCAATAAAAGCACGTTCTGTCCAAGAAGTATTTGTATCTGTTCCTGTAATTGGATTTGTTACTACAATGCTGTAATACATTCTGAAAACATTCCCCACTTTTCGAACACATGGCGCCCAAAATCCGTAATTTGGATTTTCTATCGGAGGAAGTGCTGGACTCATTCTCGCTCTTTTATTATTTAAAGAATCTTTTACCCAAGCTGGAGCCTGAAGCATTGAAGGTCCCATAAATTCCCAGCTGATTAAATCTTTTGATCTTCTGTAGAAAAAATGTCCATTGCCATCATGCGCGTTTCCGTATGAAGCATCGGTTTGATACATATAATAATATTCGCCCGATTTCTCAACTGATGGATCGTGTACGTTTGCTAGATTCCATTGTGATCTATTTGCCCAACCAGCAATTGACGTATAATTGTCTGCATAAGTTGGTCCGTTAAATGTTGGCGTAACCACAGGCGGATCAACCACTACAGGCGGATCTGTATCTTTAGTTGCCGGATCATCTTTTGAACAGCTTGCCATTAAAATCGCTGCTGCAAAAAATCCGATGACAGAAATGGTTTTTAAAATGAATTTTTGGTTTTTCATTTGGTTCTATTTTATTTTCCTTCTAAAACAACTACTGAGAAAGGAGGAATAGTGATTTCAAGTTTCCCTTTTTTGTTTTCGAAACCTTTAAAAACTGCTGGTGCAATTTTGTCTGGATTTTCGAATGAATTGTAATCTTGTAATTTAGCCGATGTTATAACCGTTCCTGTGAAGTTTTTCACACCTAAATCTTTTACATCAATTTCGATTTTGTTCTTATTTTTTGCGTCTACATTAACTAATGAAATGTGAATAGCTCCGTTTTTGTCTTTTGATGCCGATGCAGAAACTGCAGGAAGTTTTTCTCCATTAAAAGTGTATGATGGCGATTCGAAACTTACTGGCAATAATTTTGCGTCTTGGTGCACGCTGTACATTTTCATTACATGGTATGTTGGCGTTACAATCATTTTAGCTTTATCAGTTAGAATTACGGCTTGCAAAACGTTAACGCATTGCGCTAAGTTTGCCATACGAACACGATCTGAATGGTTGTTGAAAATGTTAAGAGTTGCTCCAGCTAAAACCGCGTCACGCATTGTATTTTGCTGATATAAAAATCCTGGATTTGTTCCTTTTTCAACTTCATACCAGCCTCCCCATTCGTCAACAATCATGGCTACTTTTTTCTCAGGATCGTACTTGTCCATAATAGCAGAATGTTTGGTAACCAATTCTTCCATTTTTAGCGCTGACTGCATCGTTTTGAAATAACCTTCTTCAGTAAAATTTCTATCATCTCCTTTTTTACCCCAGTCAATTACAGCATAATGGTGAACTCCAACTCCGCCTAACATATTTAGCGGAATGCCTTTCATTAAAACTTCTGTCCAATTGTAATCTGCACTGTTTGATCCAGAAGCAATTCTTGTGATTCCTCCAGTATTTTCCCAGTCTGACATGAAAGTCGCATATTTACGATATTCGCCTGCGTAATATTCTGCAGTCATGTTTCCTCCGCATCCCCAAGCTTCATTTCCAATTCCCCAGTATTTTACTTTCCAAGGCTCTTTTCTTCCATTTTTTGTGCGTAAATCGCTCATCGGACTTTTACCGCTGAAGTTCGTGTACTGAACCCAGTCAGCTAATTCCTGAACCGTTCCGCTTCCTACGTTTCCAGATAAATACGGTTCTGCTCCCAAAAGTTCACACATATTCAAGAAATCGTGTGTTCCAAAACTGTTGTCTTCAGTAACTCCGCCCCACCATTTGTTTACAATAGTTGGTCTTTGCTCTTTTGGTCCAATTCCGTCTTTCCAGTGATAGGTATCAGCAAAACAGCCTCCTGGCCATCTTAAGTTTGGAATTTTTAAATCTTTTAAAGCCTTAATAATATCATTTCTTACTCCGTTTGTATTTGGAATTTTCGAAGTGTCTCCCACAAAAAATCCTCCGTAAATGCAACGGCCTAAATGTTCTGCGAAATGACCGTAAATGTTTTTATCAATTGTTGGCGCATCTGCAGTATTTTTAATGGTAATTGTAGTCTGCGCAAAATTCAGCTGACTACAAAGCGAAATAAGAAATGTAATTAAAAGTGCTTTTTTCATAGTGGTTTTTATTGAAGAGGAAAGTCCGAAAACTTTCCTCTGAATTTTAATTTTTTAATAAGAAAGTGTTGGCCATCCTGATGACCATGTAAAATATACAATTTCGAGTTTTGGATTTCCGCTGTCGGCTCCGTCATAATAATGAACAGATCCTTTTTGCGTTCCTGTAATTCTAGATAAATGTCCTGGACCAATGTAATTTCCTTGTGTAGCCAAAACAGTTGTACCTCCGCCATTGGTTAATGCAACTCCATTTTTATCCACAAAAGGACCAAACGGACTTGTAGAACGTCCTACTACAATATAATAGGTACTGTTTACGCCATTGCAGCAAGTACCTCGGTTTACAAACATGTAATAATAACTTCCTTCTTTGATCAAACAAGGAGCTTCCCATGATGCGCTGTTTCCGCCTGCAACAATAGTTCTGCTTCCAGTTGTTTTTCCTGTTGAAGGATTAATTTGGATAACTCCAATACCAGCATGCCAAGAGCCATAAGCCATATAGACATTACTTCCATCAACCAAAATTGATGGATCGATAGCATTAACATCTGATGCTGAAGAGGAAGAAACGACAACGCCTCTATCTGTCCAAGTTGTTCCTGCACTTTGCGAAATAGCTGGTGTCGTAACCAATCCGATTGCAGAAGTGGCTGAACCAAAAGTAGAGCACGAATAATACATATTCCATCTATTGTTAAACCAAGCAACATCTGGCGCCCAGAACGTTTTAACGAATCCTGGAACATATCCTGTAATCCAGCTCGGGGTTGATGAAAACACTGATGTTCCCCATGTCCAGCTAGTTAAATTTGTTGAATAAGTCATCGGAATATTATCTCCTGTAGTAAAAACATAATAATTAACACCGCTTTTTACAATTGTACTTGGATCGTGTGATGGCACATTTCCGCTTACTGTTTTAGCAGTTAAATTGGTAACCTGTGAATCTTGAGCATTAACAGCTGCTGCTGCTTCTTTTGTTGGGACAATATCTTCATTTTGACAACTCCATAATAATATCGCTAATAAAACCAAACTTGTAATTGCTTTCATTGTTCTATAATTTTAGTTACTGTTAAAAATTACTTCTCTTGTATTCCAAATTCTAAGGCATAATATCATGTGAAGATTTTAAGCCTTCACATGATATCAGGTATTTAAAACTAACTCAAAATATTTTTAGTCTCCGTTTTCAGTAACAGTATACAGTGAGACTGCGACTGAAAACAGAGACTGTAAACTTAATAACTGTCGTTTTGGATTGTTCCTGGATTATTATCCATTTCCAACTGCGGAATTGGGAAATATTCACGACCAGGTGTATAAGAATTAAACTCAGCATCTCTTGATTTTAACCAAGCTAATTTAGCTGAATCTTGAAGCCATCCCCAACGACGGATATCATCAAAACGATGTCCTTCAAGAGGGAATTCTAAGAATCTTTCGTGACCAATCTGTTCTCTCATTTGTGCTTGGCTCATTCCTGGTTTTGTAGTTGCCAAATCTGGAAGATTTACTCTGTTTCTTACCATTTGAATATAAGTGTAAGCTCCTTGAGTATCGCCAGTTTCATTCAAACATTCAGCGTACATTAATAAGATATCTGCATATCTTAATAAACGCTCATTGATTCCTGAACGCCAGTCATATTCGTCTGCAAATTGTCCGTCAGAGTTTTGATATTTTCTACAGAATAAATCATTTAAATCAGCAGGGCTTGATGCATAGAATGTTGCGAAATCTTTTCCATACAATTGCATTCCGCCTGGTTTATTATAGAAAATTGTAGCATCTAAACGCGGATCTAAATCTCCTGTTTTTGTTTTCTCTTCTTGAAATTCATTAAATAATGCCCAAGTTGGCTGAACATCTGTCCATCCGAAAGCACGCGGTGCATAAGTAATCGCTCTTGCAGATGTTTTTCCCCATCCTGAAGCAGGCGCGCCTCCCCAACCTAAATCAACTCCTCCAGCATCACGGCTAAATTGTACTTCAAATAAAGATTCTGAATTGTTTTCGTTTGCTGTTGTGAAGTTATCGCGGTAATTTGATACAAGAGAATAAACTCCTAAATCTATTACTTGTTTGAAAGTAGTTCTTGCATTAGAAAAATCTTTTGTAAATAAATAAGCTTTTCCTAAGTAGCCTAATGCAGCTCCTTTCGTAGCGCGTCCTTTCTGACCTGCGTCTAATCCTGAAATACCATCGTAAGTGTTTGGAAGTAATTCAGCAGCAGCTTTAAAATCTGCAATAACTTGTGCCCAGCCTTCTTCTTGTGTTTTCTGCGGATAGTAAACTGCTAATTCTGTTGGAAGCGGTACGTTTTTAAACATATTTACTGCATGAAAAAAGTACAATCCTCTTAAAAAATAAGCCTGACCTATAATTCTGTTTTTTAAGGCTTGGTCTTCAAACTCAATTCCAGGTACATTTGTCAATACTTGATTGGCACGATAAATACCTTGGTAATATGTTTCGTAAGCCCATCCATAAATAGCTGCGTCTGCAACATTTGAATTGAAATGTCCAACGTTATACATAGAACCCCAAGGGCTGTTTGTACGAGAATCATCAGCTTTTACATCTAACAATAATGGCGTACTTCTCATGTAAGTACCATCTGTTAACAAACTTCCGTATGCAGCATTCACACCTTGCAGTGCATCTTCATCGGTTTTCCAAAAATTATCGACTGCATCATTATTTGGGTCTAATTGAGTCAAATCTTCGTTATCAACACAGCTTGTTGTTACCAAGGCTAGTGAAAGAAAAACGGTTATATAGCTAAAAATTTTAGATTTCATTTTAATACGTTTTAATGGTTAGACCTGGTTAGAAGCTCACTTCTACTCCTAAAGAAATTGTTCTTGGATTTGGAAAAGATCCTGCATCATATCCTCTTGAAAGTAATCCGTCGCTGTTAAAATCAGGATCGTATCCTTTGTATTTCGAAATAATCAACAGGTTTTGACCATTTAGGTAAACCTTAGCTTTTTCAATAAATTTATCTTTTATTGGAATGTTGTAACCAATTTCCATTGTTTGCAGCTTAACATAATCTCCACTTTCAATAAATCTGCTTGATTCTCTAGCATTTCCATTTGGATCTCCAATAACTGGAGCAGGAACATTTGTATCTGTATTTGTCGGTGTCCAATAATTTAATTCGTCTGTATGGTGGTTTGTATATTGTCCGATCATTAAATTGCGGTACATAGCGTTGAATACTTTGTTACCACCGGCACCTTGCCAGAACATTGAGAAATCAAAATTTTGATAAGAAGCACTGAAATTTAATCCAAAACCATATTTAGGAATTGTTACACCTTGAAAAGTTCTATCTGCATCTGTTATAGCTCCGTCACCATTTACATCTCTAAATTTCACATCTCCTGGAGCCGCATTTGTTTGTGTTGGAGAAGAAGCAACTTCAGCTGCATTTTGGAAAATTCCAATCGCTTCCCAAGCAAATAATTCACCAACAGATCTTCCTACTTCTGTTTTAGAATATACTCCATAAATTGGATTTCCGTTTACACCAATTTTAGTAACTTCATTTTTCAGCGTTCCAAAGTTTGCAGAAATATCATATTTAAATTTATGATGATGATTACTATAGGCAGCTGTAAACTCTACCCCTGTGTTTTTCATTGCTCCTGCATTTGTTGTAATATTTGCAGGAAATGCTCCTGTAGAATATGGAATTGGAACTCCTAACAATAAATCGTCTGATTTCTTTATAAAGTATTCTGCTGTAAATTGTAAATCATTATTTAAGAAACCTAATTCGATACCAACATTTGAGTTAGTAGATTTTTCCCAGTGTACATTTGGATCTAGCGCTGCTACTACAGTTGTTCCTGGAGCTAACTCATTATTAAAATCGTACCCCGCAAAACTATTTACTGTTGAAGCAAAGAAATACTGAGGAATTGTATTGTTACCAATTGTACCATAACCACCACGAAGTTTAATATTACTTACCCATTCTGGTAAATGAATGAACTTTTCGTTGCTGATTCTCCATCCTCCTGAAAAAGAGTAAAAATTTGCTGAGTTATTAATTTCACTGAAAAGAGACGTTTTATCTTGTCTGAAATTTCCTTGAAGCAAATATCTGTCATCATAAGAATAGTTTAATCTACTGATGTAAGATACTCCTGTAATAGTAAATTTATATTCTGATGCGTTTCTAGAATCAGCATATTGAAGCATTGGAATTTCGTCTGGAGTATAACCTACACCTCTCATATTATATCTATGATAATCTCTTTTTTCCTGAATCAAACCTGCAAGCGCATCAATTTTATGTTTTCCAAGTGTAATTTCGTAAGTTAATAAGTTATTCAAAAACGTTCTTAACTCATTTCCAGTTTCAACATCCAAAGATGCTTCGTCATTAGTAGTAATATAATACCATCCTAAATCACTTGGCGGAATAAACTTTCTGTTTTCCCAATCCGTTCTATCATAACTTACGTCCAATTTGTATTTAAGACCTTTTACGATTTCTATTTCTCCCCAAACATCTCCAATAAAACGGTTTCTTTTTCCATTATTATCAATCAAATTGTTGTATCCAATTGGGTTCATTGAAATCGCTTTTTGAGTCAAGTTGTCTGTACCTCCATAACCTCCAAGTCTATTTGCATCATAAACAGGCATCGTTGGAATAGCTCCTAAAATGTCACTTACAACCGTTTGACCTGCATTATACTCATTAAAGATTTCTTTATCAGATTGTGTATAAGCTATTTTTGCACCATATTTAAATTTCCCTTTTTTTCCATTTAAATTTAAGTTCGTTGACAATCTCTCATAGTCCTGAGGCGTTTTGATGTAGCTTGTATTTTTAAAATAATCAACATTAAAACTATACGCAATACTTTCTGCGCCACCAGTAAAAGTCAAAGCCTGATTTTGCACAACACCAGTCTGGAAAGATTCTTTCTGCCAATCTGTATTTACATTTGAAATATAGTATGGACTATTAGGATCATTACCTGGAGCAATATTTACAGCAACACCCGCTCTAATATCTCTATTTCTTTCTGCCTCGCTAGTGATTTTTTGATAACCAACACGATCTGTAACATCCCATTTTTTAGCGACATTTTGTAAACCTACGATAGACTTGAATTTAATATCCATTTTACCGGCCTTACCTTTTTTAGTCGTAATAATTACTACTCCATTCGCACCACGCACACCATAAATTGCGGCAGACGAAGCGTCTTTTAAAACCTGCATAGATTCTATTTCTCCTGGAGCAAAGTCGTATGGAGCATCGACCATAATTCCGTCAATAATAAATAGTGGATTATTATTGGTAAAAGAAGTTATACCTCTAATCTTCACATTAACAAAACCTCCCGGTTCTCCCGAAGACTGCACAGTAACACCTGGAACTTGTCCTTGAAGCATTTTTGCTGCATCGTAGGTAACTACTTTTTTAGCCGATTCTAAATTAACGACACTTACAGAACCTGTTAAGTCAGATTTTTTTTGAGTTCCGTAACCAATAACAACTACCTCATTAAGTTTGTTTGTGTCTTCTCCTAAAGCTACATCTATTTTAGATTGGCTTCCTACGGTAACTTCTTTGTTTTGAAATCCTATAAATGAAAAAACTAAAACATCATTTGGAGATGCTTTAATCGAATACTCTCCATCAAAACCAGTTGTAGCAACTGTTTTGGTTCCCTTTATAATAATGTTTACACCCGGCAAAGGCAGATTGTCTTGTGCCGATGTAACAACTCCGCTAATCGTTTTGCCCTGAGCAGACATTTGATTAACAGAAAATAGCAGCATCATTACTGCTAAAATCCAATTTGTTTTTGGCAATACAAAATTGCAATACAAAATTAATTGTTGCTTTGTAATCATAGTGGTTTAATTAAGATTGGTTAGTGGTTGAATTAATAAGTGTTAATCTTACATTTGTAAATTTAAATAAAAAAAAAGCATGAAAACAAATTAATATCACAAAAAAAAGTCTGAAAAAAAACACATATCATAAATTAAGTGTTGAATTAACATTTAAAATTCAATGTTTTTTGCAAAAAAGAAGGGGTTTTATATGATTTAATTGTGTAAAAAATACACTTTTTACAAAAAAGCGCTGTTTTAATCAAAAAATGATGAGAAGAAAAAAAAGCATAAATAATCTGTTTTTTAATGATTTGAATTCTAAAAAATTATATTTTTGTAGGTAAAAGATTGTTTAATTTTGTGAATTTTTATATAATCATTCGATCTTTTTTCAAAAAACTATCCTGATCTACCCTGTTTTTGTATTAAAAAATTCTTAAAAAACAGAAATGAATGTTATTTTTATGTAAAAAGTCATTTTTTTAACTCTATTTTTGAGCAGTTATTTATGTAAGTGTGAAATCTACATTAATAAATTATGAAACGTTTTAGGAAGTTTATATATTTACCATCCAAATTAATTACATATGTTAAATAGTTATAGCTCTGCTGATAAAGTTTTACTGGCGGTTGACTGCATCATTTTTGGATTCGACAATGAGGGTCTGAAAATACTTTTAATCCAAAGAGATTTTGAACCAGAAAAAGGAAAATGGTCTTTGATTGGAGGATTTCTTAAACGAGATGAAGTTTTAGATAGTGCTGCTACAAGAATCTTAAACACTTATACCGGTCTGAATGATATTTATATGGAACAGCTGTATGCTTACAGCGAAATCGATCGTGACCCCGTAGAAAGAACCATTTCGGTTTCTTATTTTGCATTGATCAATATCGAAAACCATAATGCAGAATTAATTCAAAATTATCACGCAGAATGGTTTCCTATTAATGATGCTCCACACTTAATTTTTGACCATAACGAAATGGTGCAAAATGCAATTAAGAGACTTCGATACAAAACTTCTGTCAAACCAATTGGTTTTGAATTGCTTCCAGAGAAATTCACCATGCGTCAGCTTTTAGAATTGTATGAAGCGATTTTGAGCAAAGAATTAGACAAAAGAAATTTCATCAGCAAAATTAATTCTTTAGGTATTTTGAATAAACTAGACGAAAAAGACATGCAATCTTCTCGAAAAGGTTCTTACTTATATACCTTTAATAAAGAGAAATACGAAGAAAAATTACTAAATGATTTTGTGCTCAATTTGTAATTGACAACTAATCATAAAGAATTCCTAACTATCAGAGCAGATCTATTTTCGATCTGCTCTTTTGTTCCTTTCAAAACCATATCTGCCAAAATTTTCCCCATCAATTCAAAATTGGTTGAAATGGTTGTAATTCCATTTGCCGCAATTTTTTTCAACGGCGTTTCATTATAGGATATAATTCCAAAATCTTCTCCTAGTTTTAAATTTCTATTTAAGGCATTTTCAATCACCAAAAGCAAATCACGATCATGAGGAATAATATACAAATCACCAATCGCGATAGATTGGTTGCTGAAATCTGAAATAATTTCATAACCAAAACCATATTCTTCGCAAAAAGATTCAAAACCCGTTTTCATTCCTAGCGGCTCTCTAAAACCAGCAAAAATCAAAATCAGTTTCTTGTATTTTGACAATCTTTTTTTTCCTTTCATCAATCCTTCAAAAATATCTTTTTGGTGATTTTGATAAATTGCGGGAAACATTTTTAACTCCGGATTGGTTTGATCCAAAATAATTACATCACCTACTGGTAGGGTTTTTATAGAATCTACGACATCGTTTAAGTTCGTCGGCATGATAATGTATTTTGTATAATTTCCGTTGCTGTCATTTATCAGTTTTTTGAAAACCTGAACATTAAAATGATGAAAGAAAATATCGACCTGAACATTTTTTCCTATGTTTCTTAAAAACGAATTATAAATGTCTTCTTTGAAAATATTTAATTCGTCAAAAAGTAGAAAAATCTTCTGAGTTATAGTGATTTCAACGCTTTTAACATAATATCCTTTGCCCGGAATAGCATAAATAATTCCTCTTTTCTTGAGTTCGTCATAGGCTAATAAGACCGTATCTCGAGATAAAGAAAAGGCTAGACAAACTTTATTTACCGACGGAAGACGATCACCTTTGATCAAATTTCCTTCTTCAATCGCTTTTTCTATTGAAAGAATAATCTGCTTATATTTTGGCAGACCAATATTATTTTGAATTGAAATAATGCTCATAATAAAAGTCATTTTGACTATAATAATTAAAAACTGGTAGGTACTGGTATGCAAAAGTAATAAATGTTTCTATTTTTGGATTTCATTATTGGTAAAAATTATATGGAAATAAAACACATATCGCATTTAAAAGAGACTCACAATTGCAAATTGTTTGGTCTAATGCCTAATAAGGAAGAAATTTTCTCTTTTGATTTAGTTAATAAAAATGGAATGAAAGTTCAGATCATCAATTATGGTGCAACTGTAACTTCAATCCAAATTCCTTTAAATGGAAAACTTGTAGATGTTGTTTTGGGCTTTGATAATCTGGAAGCTTATTTAGAATCTTATAATTTGCCAAGTGCTCCTTATTTTGGAACTACTGTTGGTCGTTACGCTGGACGTATCCATAATGCAACTTTTAGTCTTAACGACAAAAAATTTCAGCTTGGCGGAAACAATAATGGCAATACGCTTCACGGAGGAGATATGGGATTTGGAAGAAAAGCTTGGAGCGTTGTTAATGCAATTTCTGGCGAAAATCCTTCTATTACTTTTGGTCTTTTGAGCGAGCATTTAGACGAAAATTTCCCTGGCGAAATGACTGTTTATTTGACGTATACTTTGACTGAGGAAAATGAATTAAAATTAGAATATAAAGCTACCTCAACAGAAGATACGATTATCAATTTGACGCATCATAGTTATTTTAACCTTGATGGACACGACGGAAATGTTTTAGAACAGCAGATGTTTATCAAATCGGCTAAAATGCTGGAAACAAATGCAGACAATATTCCAACTGGAAATTTCACGGATTTAAATAATCATGATTTTGATTTTAGAACTCCAAAAAACTGTCCGTTTCCAATTGACAACTCTTTTGTTGTGAATTCTAAAACTGAAATTGTTGGACAATTAATCAGCTTAAAAAATAAACTGAGAATGAATGTTTACACCGATCAGCCAAGTGTACATATATATGTAGGCGGAAATTGTTTCGGAAAATTAAAAGGAAAAGAAAATGTAGATTATAATGCACAAAGCGGAATTTGTTTTGAAACACAAAATTTCCCAGATGCTCCAAATCACGCTCATTTTCCGAATGCCGTTTTGAAAAAAAGCGAAGAATACACGCAAAAAACACTTTATAAATTTGAAAGTTTAGATTAATACAATAAACATTTGATGAGATAAAATAAAATAGTTTCATCCAGCAAATAAAATCACTCACAATAATAAATCTTAAAAACCACAATACAACTAACTATATAATGAATGATATTTTAATACAAAACACCGTTGCTTTTTTTGAGAAATCTTTTGGTTCTTCTCCTCAAAAAACGGTACTTTCTCCAGGTAGAATTAACATTATCGGAGAGCATGTTGACTACAATGACGGTTATGTTTTGCCTGCTGCAATTGACAAAGTAATTTGTTTTGCTTTTGAAAAAAACAACACTAAAACTTCTAAAATAATCGCCATCGATTTAAATGAAGAATTTGAAATCGATTTGACTCAAGAAGTAAAATTGAGCGATGTAGTTTGGACCAATTATATTCGTGGCGTAATCAAACAATTGCAAGATAACGGATTTTCGTTTGAAGGTTTCAATTGCGTTTTCAGCAGTAATATTCCGGTTGGTTCTGGATTGTCTTCGTCTGCAGCTTTAGAATGCGGAATGATTTTCGGAATCAAATCTCTTTTCGATTTAAAAATTGAAAAAGTTGACATTTCATTATTAGGACAAAAAGCAGAACACTGGGTTGGTATCAACTGCGGAATTATGGATCAATTTTCTAGCGTTCATGGTCTTGAAAATAAAGTGATCAAATTAGACTGCAACACTTTAGATTTTGAATATCACAATGCCGACTTCAAAGATTATTCTCTGATTTTATTTGATTCTAATGTAAAACATTCCCTTTTTACATCAGAATATAATACGAGAAGAATCGAATGTGAAGAAGGTTTATCAATCATAAAAAGTCATTTCCCTGAAATAAAAAGTTTTAGAGATGCTACAGAAGAGCAAGTTCTAAGTCTGAAAGATAAAATGACTGAGAAAGTTTTCGCTAGAGTTCATTTTGTGGTAAAGGAAATCAATCGCGTTATCAAAGCCTGTGAAGCTTTAGATAAAGGAAATATTGAACTTTTAGGCGAATTACTTTTTGAAACTCATTATGGTTTATCGCAAGAATATGAAGTAAGCTGTGAAGAATTAGATATGCTTGTTGATACGGCAAAAGAAGATGAAGCGATCATTGGTTCAAGACTAATGGGAGGCGGTTTTGGAGGCTGTACTATCAATTTAGTTAAAAAAGGACATGAAAATGAGGTTAAGCGTAAGTTTTCAAAGCTTTATTTAGATACATTTGGAATTGAATTAAAATTCTATGATGTAAAAATCTCGAACGGAACAACGCTACTTTAAAACCACAACACACTACAATGAAAAATTTTGACATTAACGAAGATCCGCACAGACGCTTCAATCCTCTAATTAATGAATGGGTTTTAGTTTCACCTCATCGTGCAAAACGTCCTTGGCAGGGGCAAAATGAAACTATTTCAACAGAAGAACTTCCTAAATACGACCCAACTTGTTATTTATGTCCAGGAAATGTTCGTGCAAACGGAATGAATAACCCGCAATATGAAAGCAGTTTTGTTTTTGAAAATGATTTTGCTGCAATGAAGCAGGATGAAATTATTTTTGAAGACGATATCAAACATACTTTTTTTAAAGCAAAACCAGAGCAAGGAATTTCAAGAGTGGTTTGCTTTTCGCCAAGACACGATCTGACTTTACCAGAAATGGAAATTGCTGATATTGAAAACATCATCAAAACTTGGCAGAAAGAATACACTGATTTAGGTAATATAAAATACATTAATCACGTTCAGATTTTTGAAAACAAAGGAAGCGTTATGGGATGCAGTAACCCGCATCCACACGGACAAATCTGGGCGCAATCTTCGTTACCAACTCAGGTTGAAAAAACACAAAACAGCTTAAAATCATATTTTGATAAAAATCAAAAAACATTATTAGAAGATTATGTTCAAGCTGAGCTAAAAGTTGGTGAACGTATCGTAATCGAGAATGACCATTTTGTGGCACTTGTCCCATTTTGGGCAATCTGGCCTTATGAAACAATGATTGTGAGCAAAAGAGCCGTAAATAAAATCACCAATTTTACTGCTGACGAAAGTACCGCTTTCGCGAAAATCTTAAAACAGCTAACTACGAAGTATGACAATTTATTTAATACTTCATTTCCATATTCATCAGGAATTCACCAATCACCAACAGATGGTTTAATTCACCCTGAATGGCATTTCCATATGCATTTTTATCCGCCATTGTTGAGATCAGCAACAGTAAAAAAGTTTATGGTTGGATATGAAATGTTAGGTGAGTCACAACGCGATATTACTCCTGAAAAAAGTGCCGAAATTTTAAGACAGCTTTCAGATGTACACTATAAAAGTCTTGTAAAAGCATAGTATTTGCTTATGTTGCAGAACCTAAAAGTGAAAATTTAACATAATATCCTGTTGATAAATGTAAAAAATACATTTCATGATGGTTGATTTATAAATTTTTATTTTACATTTGGCTCTCTCTTTTATTTTCGCAAAAAAATAACAGAAATAAAACACATCTTGCATTTTTAACAAGATTTGACAACATAAAAACTGATTAAAAAACTAAATAAACAAACAACCTTATAATAATTATTTAAAATACTACTAACAATGAACCAAAACCTCGCTTTCGCAGACTATGCGGTTTTTATTATTTATTTTATTGTAGTCTCTGTCTACGGTTACAGCGTTTACCGCAAACGTAAACAAGACGAACATGATGCTAAAGCTTACTTTTTGGCTGAAGGAAATTTAACTTGGTGGGCAATTGGAGCTTCTCTTATTGCTTCTAACATCTCTGCAGAACAATTTATCGGAATGAGCGGTGAAGGTTTCTTCTTAGGAATCGCAGTTGCTGCTTACGAATGGCTTGCTGCCGTTGCTCTTATTATTGTTGCTGTGTGGTTTATCCCTGTATATCTTAAAAATAAGATTTACACTATGCCACAATTCTTAAAAACACGTTACAACGAATCTACTGCTTTGATTATGGCGGTTTTCTGGTTGTTTTTGTACGTTTTTGTAAACTTAACTTCTATTTTATATTTAGGAGCTGTTGCAATTAACGGTCTTGCTGGAGGAGAATACCTTCACGTGATCATGATCGGATTAGCTGTTTTTGCTTTATTTATTTCTCTTGGAGGAATGAAAGTTGTGGCATACACAGACGTAATTCAGGTTGCTGTATTAATCATTGGAGGTTTAGTAACATCTTATATAGCTTTGACAACTGTTGGTCAATATTTTGGTGTTGGCGAAAATGCAATTGCAGGTTTCAAAGTTTTGATGAGAGAAGCTCCTGAGCATTTCAAAATGATTATTCCAAAACCAACTGCAACTTCTTCTCAGTTAGAAATCGATAAATATTTAACTTTCCCAGGATTATTATCTTATGCTGCTGGTATCTGGATCATCAACTTGAACTACTGGGGATGTAACCAATACATTACGCAAAGAGCTCTTGGAGCAGATTTACAGACAGCGCGTACAGGAATTTTGTTTGCTGGTATGTTAAAATTATTAATGCCATTAATCGTAATGCTTCCTGGTATTGCTGCTTACGTTTTATACACAAACGGACATTTACCTCAATTAGTTGGAGGAAAAGATGGAGCTTATTCTGCTGTTTTAACATTCCTTCCAACTGGATTAAAAGGTCTTTCTGTTGCGGCTTTAACAGCTGCGATCGTAGCGTCTTTAGCTGGAAAAGTAAACAGTATTTCTACAATTTATACATTAGATGTTCATAAAAAATACATTCAAAAAGAAGCTGGTGAAAAACAACAAGTAAACATTGGGCGTATTGCCGTTTTTGTTGCAATGCTTTTAGCTGTTTTATTTACATGGAATGACATCTTAGGAATTGGTGGTGTTGGAGGATTTACATACATCCAAAAATATACTGGATTCATCAGTCCTGGAGTTTTCGCTATGTTCTTCTTAGGTATGTTCTGGAAAAGAACTACTGGAACAGCGGCAATCGTTGGGGTAATTTTAGGATTCTTATTATCTGTTTTATTCAACGAATACGCTCCAGCTTTATTTGGAAACGACACACTTTTATACACAGCTTACGCTAACGGAAAAGGAGCTTTCGAAATTCCTTTCCACATCTGTATGGGATTATCATTCTTATTCACAATGATTGCAATGATTCTTATAAGTTTCGCTGGTCCAAAAGTAAACCCTAAAGCATTCGAGACAGAACCTGGAATGTTCAAAGTACAGCCACAAACAACAGTTTTAATCGTAATTACATTACTGATTATCGTGGCTCTTTATGTTAAGTTCTGGTAATAAATTATCAGTTCTATTCTCTCTATTTTTACAGCTGTTGTTTGTCATGAACAACAGCTGTAAATTTTTAAAAAATGTTCTAACATAGAAATAGAAGCCACGAATTTGAAGGATTTATGAATTAGATTGTCACCCTGAGCGAAGTCGAAGGGCGTTCCAATTGGAATTGGGCTTCGACTTCGCTCAGCCTGACAAAAAGCAGAGTAAAATCATTTTAATCCTTTAATTTCGTAGCAAAAAAAAATCGCAATAAATTATAATAAATAAAATTATGCAGTTATCATTAACCCAAAAAATCATTATCGTTACTGGCGGTGCAAAAGGAATCGGTTTAGGAATCGTTAAAATCCTAGCCGAAGAAAATGCAATTCCGTTTATCGTTGGACGTAACGAAAATGATAACATCAAAGCCGTAGAAGAATTAAAAGCCATTGGAAAAGAAGCGCATCAAGTTGCTGCCGATTTAACAAAACCTGAAGACTGCAAAAAAGCCGTTGAAGCCGTAATCGCAAAATTTGGCAGAATTGACGGACTTGTAAACAATGCCGGAGTTAATGACGGTGTTGGATTAGAAAATGGAAATTATGAAGATTTCGCTGCTTCGCTACACAAAAATTTAGTGCATTATTATTTAATGGCGCAGCACGCACTTCCATATTTGAAAGAATCGAAAGGAGCAATTGTAAACATTGGTTCAAAAACTGCCGAAACCGGTCAAGGCGGAACCTCAGCGTATGCTGCTTCAAACGGAGGAAGAAATGCTTTAACCAGAGAATGGGCGGTTGAATTACTAAAATATAGCATCCGCGTAAACGCTGTAATTGTAGCAGAATGTTACACGCCGCTTTACGAAACGTGGATAAATACTTTTGAAAACAAAGAAGAAAAATTGGCTGCAATCACCAAAAACATTCCTTTAGAAAACAGAATGACAACGGCAGAAGAAATCGCGAATATGGTGGTTTTCTTATTGTCTGAAAAATCAAGCCATACAACTGGACAGATTATTTATGTTGATGGTGGTTATACTCATTTAGATCGTTCTATTTAATTTTTTTTGCCATAGATTATAAAGATTAAAATGATTTTCAAATCCAGTTTTGTCAGGCTGAGCGAAGTCGAAGCCCACGTCCGATTGGAACGCCCTTCGACTTCGCTCAGGGTGACAAACTAAAGCGAATCCTTTTTAATCTTTATAATCTATGGCTAAAAAAATTAATTCACCTTCGCATTATTTTTAAAATCTGAAGGCGTAATTCCTTTAACTTTTTTGAAAAGCTTATTAAAGTTTGAAGCTGTTTTATAACCGCATTCATACGCAATCTCCGACATGCTTTTATCGGTTTCCAGCAGCAATTTGCAGGCATTCGAAATTCTGATTTCATGCAGATAATCTACAAAATTCTTCTTCGTTTTTACCCTGAACATTCTACAGAAAGAAGTCCGCGTCATATTCGCGACAGCGGCAATTTCGCTTAAAGCAATATTCCTTTTAAAATTTTTATTTACATATTGAAAAACCTCAGAAAGACGATCTACTTTCGAATCTTTCTGCATCAAAGAATAAATTTCGTCATTAATATAAATTGTATCCTGACTTTCAGAAAGAATAGATAAAATCTCAAAAAGTCCGACAATAACTTCGAAGTCTTTTTTAGAAACTAATTTCTCCAGTTTTTTGGCAATCTGTTTATTGGTTTTTCCGATAATCGAAATTCCTTTTCCTGCTTGAAGAAAAAGTTCGTTGATTTTTTGAGTTTCTTTTAATTCGTAAAAAGTCGGTCCAAAAATATCTTTATGAAAATATACGACTATCGAATTGGCTCTTAAGTCCTCAAGTCCCTGATAATATTTTTCATCATTCAGCCAAACGTGCGGAATATCAGAACCTAGAAAAACCATATCGCCAGGTTCAAACGGCATTACCGAATTTCCGATAATTCGTTTTCCAAAACTCTCTTTCACATAAACCAATTCCAATTCTGGATGCGAATGAAAGGGCGCTTGAAAAAAAGGTTCAATCCGATTCAGCACCGAAACTTTGGTGTTGAGATAAGACGTTATTTTAGTTTGTTCCAATTTCATACTGCAAAGATAATTAAAGATTATACACGGATAATATTAGACTAATAACAAAAAACTAAAAAAACTAATTTTATTTTTCGTTTACTGCCCAAATTTTAGTGAAAATAAAGTGCTTAACTGATTTTCCTAAATAAGAAAGTGACGACACAAAAAAAGAAAAAAACAAAAACAATGCAGGAGAACACAACTAAAAAACTAGTCGTAAAATTGCATCCGGACGATAATGTTCTGGTTGCTTTAACCGACTTACAAAAAGGAGAAACCATTCTTTTTGAAAATGAAACTTATGTTTTACAAGACCGCATCAAGGCCAAACATAAATTCTACATGCAGGACATGAAGCAAGGAGAAGAAGTAAATATGTATGGTGTTTTGGTGGGAAAAGTGCAAAATGACATTGTCAAAGGAAGTTTAATGACGACTGAAAATTTAAAACACGCCGCAGATCCTTACGCTTACAGAAATGCTTCTTATGAGTGGAATGCGCCTGATGTTTCTAAATTTGAAAACCGAACTTTTAAAGGTTACAAAAGAAAAGACGGACGCGTTGGAACAGCAAATTACTGGCTTTTTATCCCAACTGTTTTTTGTGAAAATAGAAATCTTGACGTAATCAAAGAGGCTTTGCACAAGCAATTGGGTTATGCCGTAACGGACAAATACAACCAATTTACGCACGAATTGCTGGAAGGTTATTTGAACGGAAATGACATTAATGATATCAATATTGAATTAAATCCGACTCCAAAAAACAAACGTGTTTTTGAAAATGTAGATGGAATTAAATTCTTAAATCACCAAGGCGGTTGTGGCGGAACACGTCAAGACGCTTCTACTTTGAGCGCTTTATTGGCTTCTTATGCCAATCATCCAAACGTGGGCGGAATCACGCTTTTGAGTTTAGGATGCCAGCATTTACAAGTTCAGGATTTTGTAAACGATGTCAAAAGACAAAACCCTGATTTCGATAAACCCTTGTTTATTTTTGAACAGCAACAGACAGAAAGCGAAGAAGTTTTGATTACAAATGCCATCAAAAAAACTTTTGAAGGTTTAATCGAAATCAACCAATACGAAAGAACCGATGCGCCTTTGAGCGATTTATGCATTGGCGTAAAATGCGGCGGAAGTGATGGTTTCAGCGGTGTTTCTGCAAATCCTGCTGTGGGTTATACTTCTGATTTAGTCGTAGCTTTAGGCGGAAAAATTCTTTTGGCTGAATTCCCTGAATTGTGTGGTGCAGAACAAAATTTAATTGACAGATGTATTACGGAAGATAAAGCTAAAAAATTCATTGATTTAATGGAATCTTATGATGAACTGGCACATAAAGTAGGTTCAGGTTTCCACATGAATCCGTCTCCAGGAAATATCAAAGATGGTTTAATTACTGATGCTATCAAAAGTGCCGGAGCGGCCAAAAAAGGCGGAACTTCTCCTGTAGTTGATGTTTTAGATTATACCGAATTGGTTACAAAACCAGGTTTAAGTTTGGTTTGTACGCCAGGAAATGACGTTGAAGCAACAACTGGAAAAGCAGCTTCTGGAGCAACTTTAATTTTGTTTACAACGGGATTGGGAACTCCAACTGGAAATCCGGTTTGTCCTGTAATTAAAGTGGCGACAAATTCAGTTTTGGCAACAAGAATGAAAGATATTATCGATATTGACTGTGGACCAATTATCAGTGGTGAAAAATCTATTGAAGAAATGGGTGAAGAAATTTTAGAATACTGCATCAAAGCGGCAAGTGGAGAAATTATTCCGAAAGCGGTTCAATTAAACCAAGACGATTTTATTCCGTGGAAACGCGGCGTATCTTTGTAAAAGACTATTAAAAACAACTCATAAAAATTTATATCAAATGTTTTCATTACAAAATAAAAAAGCAATTATCACTGGAGGAGGAAGCGGAATTGGAAGAGCGATTTCGGTTTTATTTGCGAAACAAGGAGCTGAAGTTCATATTTTAGAATTGACTGAAGAAAGTGCAAAAGAAACGGTTGAAGAAATAAAATCAGCTGGAGGAATTGTTTTTGCTCATGCCTGCGACGTTTCAAACCACGAACAAGTAAATTCAACTTTCCAAAAAATCGGAAACATCAATATTTTGGTAAACAACGCTGGAATTGCTCACGTTGGAAAAGTAGACACGACTTCAGAATCTGATTTTGACAGAATTATGAATGTAAACGTAAAAGGAGTTTACAATTGCCTTCACGCTTCGATTCCCGCACTAAGAAATTCTGGCGGAGGTGTAATTTTGAACTTAGCTTCGATTGCCTGCTGGGTTGGAATTCCTGATCGTTTTGCTTATTCTACAGCAAAAGGAGCAGTTATGGCAATGACTTTATCGGTTGCGAAAGATTATTTACATGATAAAATCAGATGTAATTCTATTTCTCCTGCGAGAGTTCACACGCCTTTCGTAGACGGATTTATCGCTAAAAATTATCCTGGAAAAGAAGAAGAAATCTTCGAAAAATTATCTCAATCACAGCCAATCGGCCGTATGGGAAAACCAGAAGAAATCGCAACTTTAGCTTTATTCTTATGCAGCGACGAGTCGTCTTTCATCACAGGTTCAGATTACCCAATTGATGGTGGATTTATTAAATTGAACAACTAAAAAAGGAAATAGCCACGAATTCACGAATTTTTACAAATCATAATTCGTGAAATTTGCGGTTATTTTTATTTAGTACAGATTTCACAGATTTTTAAAATCATTTTAATTCGTGAATTCGTGGCTAAAAAAATAAAGCTACATATTAAAGGATTAAGCAAATTTTTATATTTTGTTTTTGTCCCCCTGAGCGAAGTCGAAGGGCGTTCCAATTGGATGTGGCTTCGACTTCGCTCAGCCTGACAAAACTGGATTTAAAAATCATTCTAATCCTTTTAATCTGTGGCAAAAAAACAAACACATTACTAAAAAAAATTAAAATATGAAACTTATTAGATTCGGAGAAGAAGGAAAGGAAAAACCAGGAGTTTTACTAAATGAAAAAAGATACGATGTTTCGTCTATCGTTACAGATTACAACGAAGCTTTTTTTGAAAATGACGGTTTAGCGAAATTAGAAGAAGCTTTAAAAAATAATCCATCTTTACCAGAAGTAAGTGATTCAGTTCGTTTAGGTTCGCCTGTTGCGCGTCCTTCAAAAATTATCTGCATCGGATTAAATTATGTAGATCACTGCGAAGAAACTGGTGCTGCAATTCCAGAAGAACCAATTATTTTCTTTAAATCAACAACTTCTTTATGCGGGCCAAATGATAATTTGATTATCCCAAAAAACAGCGAAAAAACAGACTGGGAAGTTGAACTAGCTTTTGTTGTAGGTAAAAAAGCAAGCTACGTTTCTGAAGAAGATGCACCAAATTATATTGCTGGATATTGTCTTTTGAATGATTACAGCGAAAGAGCTTTCCAAATCGAACGTGGCGGACAATGGGCAAAAGGAAAAGGTTCTGATACTTTCGCTCCTCTTGGACCAATTATGGCAACTCCAGATGAAGTGGGCGACGTAAACAATTTAAAAATGTGGCTTACTGTAAACGGAAAAACTTTCCAAAACAGTAATACTTCAAACTTGATTTTTAAAATTCCATTTTTAGTGCACTACTTAAGTCAGTTTATGACATTGCTTCCTGGCGATGTTATCAGTACTGGAACACCTCCAGGAGTTGGATTAGGAATCAAACCAGATCCAATTTACATTAAAGCGGGTGATGTAATCGAATTAGGAATTGAAGGTTTAGGTACAAGTAAACAAACAGCTGTAGCTTACCAACAAAAATAAAATTATGGCAACTCAAAAATTCTGTCTGGCTTTAGACCTAAAAGATGACGTAGAATTAATTGCAGAATACAAAAAACTGCATGAAAACATCTGGCCAGAAATTAAAAAAAGCATTCAAGATGCTGGAATTTTAGTTTTGGATATTTACTGCACAGGAAATAGACTTTTCATGATCATCGAAGGCGACGAGAATTTTTCTTTTGAGAAAAAAGACAAAGCCGACGCTGCAAATGAAAAAGTACAGGAATGGGAAACTTTAATGTGGAAATTCCAGCAAGCACTTCCTTGGGCAAAACCAGGACAAAAATGGATCTTAATGGATAAAATATTTGAATTGTAATTCATAAAAAAAGCCCTGATTATTCAGGGCTTTGTTCTTTTTGCATATTTAATAAATACGCCATATTCGCAATTACGTGATCATGTTTCTTGACAAACGAATTTTCTTCATTCCAGACATAACCTGCTAAAACAGCACATATTTTTTCTTTTACTTCAGGGTTTTCTGGCTGATGGAAAAATAAAGTCTGCAAATTTCCAGTATACCATTCTTGAACATAAGTCGTGAAAACAGCGATTCCGCGTTTCATATATTGGGTAAACTCCACTTCCCAATCAACAGGAATTCCTTGTGATTCTTTCAAATATAATTTTGCTGCCAACATTCCAGATTCGGTTGCAAAAGCTACACCTGAAGAGAAAACTGGATCTAAAAATTCAGAACTGTTTCCTGTTAAGGCAAAACCATCGCCATACATTCTTTTAACCGCTCTTGAATAGTTTTCTAATTTAACTGGCTCAAACAAAAATTCTGTTCCAGCAAATCTTTTAATATAATAATCCGATTTCTGAATGGCATTTTTCAGAGCTTCTGCATTGTCTTTGTTTTCAGAAAGCGAATTGATAAAATCCGTTGGTCCAACAACTCCTAAACTCGTATTTCCGTTAGAAAAAGGAATTACCCAAAGCCAAACTTCGGTTTCCAGAATATCAAAAGAAATCTGAGTTCCTTCTTCACCCTCTGGTCTATTAATATCTTTAACATGAGTAAAAATTGAAGAATGCGGATCTAATTTAGACGGCGTATCCAGATCTAAAAGTCTTGGAAGAACACGTCCGTATCCGCTTGAATCAATTATAAAATTGGCATGAATTTCTTTTAAATTCCCGTCTTTATCTTTTACAATAGTTTTTGATTTTTTTCCTTCAAAAGAAACTTCTAGAACTTCTGTTTCAAATTCTAAATCAATTCCTTTTCGCACAATTTCCTGCGCCATTGTGTTATCAAAATCAGCTCTTGGAACTTGCCAAGTCCAATCCCATCCTTCTCCAAATTTTTTACTGAAATCAAAAACACATATTTCTTCGCCTCTAATAAAACGAGCTCCCAATTTTTTCTCGAAATTCATTGCATCAAGAGCCTCAAACAATTCTGCTTCAGCAAAATGATCCATCACACGCGGAATAAGGCTTTCGCCCACTACAAGTCTCGGAAACTTTGTTTTCTCTACAACTTTTACCTTTACGTTGTTTTTAAAAAGATATGATGCCGAAACACATCCAGAAGGTCCCGCACCAATCACTAAAACATCAACAAACTCCTTTGTCATATTAGAATTATTATCATTTAATTAACCTACATTTGCCATCATCAAAATAACTACATTTATTTTGATAAATAAAATTAAATTAGCACAACCAAAATCGATTTAATGAATACAATAAATGAATATTTAAGTTTAGCAGAATTTGAAGCCATAATCTTTGGAAAAAGCAAAGTTGCCATAAGCGATGTGGTTTTAAATCGAGTAAACGAAAGTTTTAATTTCTTAAAAGAATTCTCAGGAAATAAAGTAATCTACGGCGTAAATACAGGATTTGGTCCAATGGCTCAATATAGAATTAAAGAGTCTGATCAAATTCAATTGCAATATAATTTAATTAGAAGCCACTCTTCTGGAACAGGAAAACCTTTAAATGCTGAGTGTGCAAAAGCAGCAATTTTAGCTCGATTAAATACACTTTCTTTAGGAAACTCAGGAGTTCATTCTTCCGTAATTCATTTAATGGCAGAATTAATCAATAGAGATATTACGCCTTTAATTTTTGAACACGGTGGTGTTGGTGCCAGCGGTGACTTAGTACAATTATCACACTTAGCTTTGGTCTTAATTGGCGAAGGCGAAGTTTTTTATAAAGGCGAAAGACGCGCAACTGCAGAAGTTTTCGAAATCGAAGGTTTAAAACCAATTCAGGTAGAAATTAGAGAAGGTTTGGCGTTAATCAACGGAACTTCTGTAATGACAGGAATTGGAGTTGTAAATGTTCATTATGCAAATAAATTATTAGACTGGTCATTAAAAGCTTCTTGTGCGATTAACGAATTAGTTCAAGCTTATGATGATCATTTTTCAGAAGAATTAAACCAAACAAAACGTCATAAAGGACAACAGGAAGTTGCTGAAAGAATGAGAAAAAACCTTTCTGACAGTACTTTAATTCGTAAAAGAGAAGACCATTTATATTCTGGCGAAAATACCGAAGAAATCTTCAAAGAAAAAGTTCAAGAATATTATTCATTAAGATGCGTTCCTCAAATTTTGGGGCCAGTTTTAGAAACCATAAACAATGTCGCTTCTATTTTGGAAGATGAATTTAACTCAGCAAACGACAACCCAATTATAGACGTAAAAAACAAACACGTTTACCACGGTGGAAATTTCCACGGAGATTATATTTCGTTAGAAATGGATAAACTGAAAATCGTTATTACCAAATTAACGATGCTTGCAGAACGTCAATTGAATTATTTATTGAATTCAAAAATCAACGAAATTCTTCCACCATTCGTAAACTTAGGAACGTTAGGATTTAATTTCGGAATGCAGGGCGTTCAGTTCGTAGCCACTTCAACAACTGCCGAAAACCAAATGTTATCTAACCCAATGTACGTTCATAGTATTCCAAACAACAATGACAATCAAGACATTGTAAGTATGGGAACAAATGCTGCGGTGATTACATCAAAAGTGATCGAAAACTCATTTGAAGTTTTAGCTATCGAATTAATTACAATTGTTCAGGCAATTGATTATTTGAAACAAAAAGATCAAATTTCGTCTACGACTAAAAAATGGTACGACGATATTCGAAACATAATTCCAGAATTTAAAGAAGATCAAGTAATGTATCCTTTCGTACAAAAAGTAAAAGATTATTTGATAAACAGTTAAAATTCTTTAATTTACAGTATTAATATTGAATCTTAAAATCATGAAAAAGTCACTTGTATTTTTATTGCTATGCTGCATTCAATTTGTTAATAGTCAAGAATTAGCATTAGTTAAAAAAAACTCCAAAATTGGATA
Organism: Flavobacterium ginsenosidimutans; assembly: GCF_003254625.1. Lineage (GTDB taxonomy): Bacteria > Bacteroidota > Bacteroidia > Flavobacteriales > Flavobacteriaceae > Flavobacterium > Flavobacterium ginsenosidimutans. The sequence goes on along the minus strand of NZ_QJRJ01000069.1, from coordinate 128,234 downwards.
TCTTTCTAAAGATGGATCTTTTAAAATTGACCCTCAATTCAAATCTGCCAGAAGTTTTTCTGAAGGTTTAGCGGCTGTAGAAAACGGCGGAAAATGGGGATTTATAGATGCAAAAGGTACTTGGATAATTCCAGCCGATTTTAAAGATGCTAAAGATTTTAACAGCGGAATCGCAGTTGTACAAAAAGACAAAGACTGGGTTTATATTAATACAAAAGGAGAAATTCAAAAAGGACCAACTACTGACAAAGTGTTTGATTTTAATGATGGAGTTGCCTTCTTCAGACAAAACAATAAAGTGGGATTAATCAACAACAAAATGACTGTTGTTCTAGAACCAAAATACGATCAGATCAAACCTTTTGAAAATGGTTACGCCAGAGTTGAATTGAACAAAAACTGGGGAATTATTGATACTAACGGAAAAGAATTGGTTGAACCAGTTTATGCCGAAGTTGGAAATTATTTTAAAGGAACAACTTGGGCTAAAAAAAATAAAACTTTCGGATTGGTAAACGCTGGAAAATTTATTCCAATTGACGGTGCAGAAAAAATCTGGGATTTCGAAACTCAAGATTTAACATTTGCCAAAAAGAACGGAAAAATTGGATACATCGATTTGAAAGGAAATTGGGCAATTCTTCCTATTTATGATAAAGGGAAAGCGTTTTCAAAAAATTTAGCTCCAGTTTTAGTTGGAAAAAAATGGGGATTCATTAATCTGGAAGGAAAATTTGTTATTGAACCCACTTACAACGATGCAGAAGTTTTCAGTACAAACGGTCTAGCTCCAGTAAAAGAAAGCAACTGGGGATTTATCAATGAATCTGGAAAACTGGTAATTCCAACCCAATATGGCATCACAACAAATGCTATTATCGCAATGTTTACACAACAAGATAAAGGATTTATTGGTGGCGTTGCCCGAGTAAAAAACGAAGGAAAATGGGGATTTCTAAAACCAGACGGAACAGTTTTGGCCAACCAGTGGTTTGAAAATGCTGAACTATTCTCTAAAAGTACAGAAAAACCTCAGCCTGCTGCAGCTCCTGTTTCTGCCGAAAAACCAAAACAAGAAACTAAGCCAGCGACAAAACCAGCTGCAAAATCAGCATCGAAAAAAAAGAAATAATATTTATCTCCAAATAAATTAGAAATTTGCATAAATGAAATCGCATTCTATAAAGCGGTTTCATTTTATGACGAATAAAAATAAACCCTACATAAATGAAGTGTGTATTAGTAACAGGCGGTTCGAGAGGAATTGGAAGTGCGATTTGTAAAAAACTAGCCGTAGAATCCGATTATCATATTCTGATTAATTATCATTCGAATAAAACAGCTGCCGAAGAAACATTACAAGAAGTACAAAAATTAGGCGGAACAGGAGAAATCTTAGGTTTTGATGTTTCTAATTTTGAAAATGTACAAAATGTTTTAACTGCTTGGCAGGAAGCAAATCCTGAGAAATTGGTTGAAGCAATTGTAAACAATGCAGGAATCACTAAAGACGGTCTTTTTATGTGGATGACACCAGAAGACTGGAATGGCGTTATGAATACAAGTGTAAACGGTTTCTTTAATGTTACGCAGTTCTTTATTCAAAAAATGCTTCGCAATAAATACGGCCGAATCGTAAATATGGTTTCTGTTTCTGGAGTAAAAGGAACTGCAGGACAAACCAATTATTCGGCTGCAAAAGGTGCAATTGTTGCTGCAACCAAAGCTTTGGCTCAAGAAGTTGCAAAACGAAATATTACTGTAAATGCTGTCGCTCCAGGTTTCATTAGAACCGATATGACGAGCGAATTGGACGAAAAAGAATTATTAAAACTAATTCCGGTAAACCGTTTTGGCGAAGCCGAAGAAGTAGCAGATTTGGTAAGCTTTTTGATTTCTAAAAAAGCAAGCTATATTACAGGAGAAATTATCAACATAAATGGCGGAATATATTCTTAAAGAATACTATGTTTGCGAGATTATTTTAAAGATTTTTAAACATAGAAAATTGCTCACAAAGACACAGAGTCGCAAAGTTTAAGCAAAAAGACTTTAAAAAAACTTAGTGCCTTAGTGCCTTTGCTGCAAGATTAAAAAATTACACTTTAAGGATAAAAAATTACTTTTGAAAGACGATGAATAGAAGAGTTGTAATTACTGGAATGGGAATTTATTCTTGTATCGGAACTTCTTTAGACGAAGTAAAAGATTCGTTATACGAAGGAAAATCTGGTATTCAGTTTGATTCTGAACGTAAAGAATTTGGTTTTCAATCAGCCTTGACAGGAATGGTTCCGAAAGCTGATCTTAAAAATTTATTGACTAGAAGACAACGTATGAGCATCGGTGAAGAAACCGAGTATGCTTATATGGCTACTATAGAAGCACTTAAAAATGCCAACATCGACGATACTTTTTTTGACAATCACGAAGTAGGTATTATGTACGGAAACGACTCCGTTTCTAAAGCAATTATCGATGCAACAGATATTGTTCGCGAGAAAAAAGATACTGCTCTTATTGGTTCTGGCGCCATTTTTAAATCGATGAATTCTACGGTTACGATGAATCTTTCTACGATTTTTAAACTTCGCGGCATCAATCTTACTGTAAGTGCGGCTTGTGCCAGCGGATCGCACTCAATTGGTTTAGCATATTTTTTAATTAAAAGCGGTTTCCAAGATATTGTAATTACTGGCGGTGCCCAGGAAATTAATAAATATGCCATGAGCAGTTTTGATGGATTAGGTGTTTTTTCTAACCGAGAAGGCGATCCAACAAAAGCCTCAAGACCTTTTGATACTGGTCGTGACGGATTAATTCCGAGTGGCGGCGGAGCAACTTTAATTTTGGAAAGTTACGAATCTGCTATTGCTCGCGGTGCCAATATTATCGCTGAAGTTGGCGGTTACGGATTTTCATCAAACGGCGGACATATCTCTACACCAAACGTTGAAGGACCAGCAACAGCAATGAAACGTGCATTGGATGATGCAAAACTAAACGCTTCAGATATTGAATATATAAATGCCCATGCAACCTCAACTCCTGTTGGAGATGCCAACGAAGCCAAAGCTATTTTTGAAGTCTTTGGAGAAAAAAATCCACCTGTGAGTTCTACAAAATCAATGACAGGCCACGAATGCTGGATGGCTGGAGCCAGCGAAATCATTTATTCTATCTTAATGATGCAGAACGATTTCATCGCGCCAAACATCAATTTAGAAAATCCTGACGAAGACGCTTCAAAATTAAATTTAGTTAAAACTACGTTAAACAAAAAATTTGACATATTTTTGTCCAATTCTTTCGGTTTCGGAGGAACCAACTCTGCGTTGGTGGTTAAAAAGTTTAAATTGAACGATGAATAAAGAAGAGATTATAGCAAGAATAAATGGTTTTTTAGTTGATGAATTTGAAGTAGACAATGACGACATTGAACCAAATGCTAATTTAAAAGATACACTTGGGTTGGACAGTCTGGATTATGTTGATTTAGTCGTTTCAATAGAGTCAAACTTTGGTGTAAAACTAGTTGAAGCAGATTTTGTTGGAATTTCTGATTTTCAAAGCTTTTATGACTTAATCGAAACTAAAATCAAAGCCAAATCAGCTTAAATGAGTCAATGGGATGGTAAATCCAAAGGAACTGTTTTAGGTTATAGAATATTCGTTTTTTTAATTCAAAAAGCGGGTGTAAAAGCTGCTTATGTCTTGCTTTATTTTGTTGCTTCTTATTATTTTTTATTTTTAAGAAAAAGTAACAAAGCCATTTTCTATTATTTTAAAGAAAGGCTTCAATATTCCTATTTCAAATCCAAAAAAATGGTTTTCAAAAGTTACTATACTTTTGGACAGACCATCATTGACAAAGTTTCTATTTCGGCAGGAATGCGAAACAAATTTACCTATGAATTTGACGGAATAGAAACGCTTAAAAAGTTACTTGCCGAGAAAAAAGGCGGTGTATTAATTAGTGCGCATGTTGGTAATTTTGAAATTGCCGAACATTTCTTCGGAGAAATCGATCTTGATTTTCAAATTAATTTGGTTACAACAGATTTAGAGCATTCTGCTATTAAGAATTATCTCGAAAGTGTTTCTCAAAAACCAACCGTAAAATTTATTATCATCAAAGAAGATTTGTCTCATATTTTTGAGATCAATGCTGCTTTAGCCAATAACGAATTAATCTGCTTTACAGGCGATCGTTATTTTGAAGGAACAAAATCACTTTCTGAAAACTTTTTGGGCAAAGAAGCCAATTTCCCAGCTGGCCCATTTTTAATTGCTTCAAGATTAAAAGTTCCTGTGGTTTTTGTTTATGTAATGAAAGAACCAAATCTTCATTATCATTTGTACGCAAGAGAAGCCGAAGTCAAACATCGAGACGAAAAAGCGCTTTTGAAAGAATATGTAAAAAGCGTTGAAAGCATTTTGAATCGTTATCCATTACAATGGTTCAATTATTTTGATTTTTGGAACGATATAAAATCCTAGTTTTTTTACTGCGATATTTTTTTTTAGGCCACAAATTCACGAATTTTCACTAATTATTGGGCAGAATTTTTACTTCAAATTACACTAATTTTTACTAATTCGTTTTTCGTGAAATTATTACTATTTATAATTTAAGGAAAATCATTAATAACAGCAGTATTTAAATAATTCGTGAATTCGATGCTAATAAAAAAACCTTGGTCGAAATAAGAAAATTCGTTTAAATAAATTTACTTATTTTTGCTGACCACCAAAGCCAAAAACCTAATGAAAAATGTTCTCGTAATTTATTATACACAATCTGGACAGCTGGAATCTATTGCAAAAAATATTGCAAAACCATTCCTAAATTCAGACGAAATAAATCTCACATTTCACGAAATACAATTAGAAAAACCGTTTCCGTTTCCTTGGAATAAAGAGTCTTTTTTTGATGCTTTTCCAGAGTCATTTTTACAGATTCCGACTGCATTAAAACCTGTTCCTGAAGAAATTTTAAACACGAAGTTTGACTTAATATTATTTCATTATCAGGTTTGGTATTTATCGCCTTCTATTCCGATTAATTCATTTTTGAAAAGTGACGATGCCAAGAAAATTTTGAACAATACGCCTGTTATCACAATAAGCGGATCTAGAAATATGTGGATCATGGCTCAGGAAAAAATCAAAGTTTTATTGAGAAAAGCCAATGCCAATTTGGTTGGAAACGTAGCTTTGGTAGACCGCGTTGGAAATTTAATCAGCGTTATAACAATTGTAGAATGGATGTTTTCTGGAGTTAAGAAAAAATATTTAGGTATTTTTCCGCTTCCAGGAGTTTCAGAAAAAGACATACAAGAATCGAGTCAGTTTGGAGAAATCATGCTTGATTCATTACAGCAAAATAATTTAGCACAATTACAACCAAAATTAGTCAATGCTGGAGCTGTAAAAATAAGTTCGTATCTGGTAACTGTTGACAAAACGGCCAATAAAATTTTTAATAAATGGTCAAATATCATTTATAAAAATCAAAAAAACCGAAAACAGCTGCTTAAGGTATTTAATGTTTATTTATTCCTTGCAATATGGTTAATCTCACCAATAGTGTATATATTGCACCTTATTACCTATCCGCTTAAGTTAAAATCTATAAAAAAGGAAACTCAATATTATCAGGGAGTTTAGAAGACGAAATTTAAATTATGTTTGAAGTATATATTACAAAAGCTGCAAAATATTTGCCAAACGAAGCCGTTTCAAATGACGAAATGGAAGCCTACTTGGGCCTTATCAATGATACTGCTTCTAAAGCAAGACGCATTATTTTGCGCAACAATAAAATTACAAGCCGATATTACGCTGTTGACAAAGAAGGAAAAAGCACTCACAGCAATGCCGAATTAACTAAAAATGCCATTTTACCGTTATTCGACGAAAATTTTACGCCTCAAGATTTAGAAGTACTTTCATGTGGAACCTCGACTCCAGACATATTTCTGCCTTCGCACGCTGCAATGGTTCATGGTCTGCTAAAAAATAAATCGGTAGAATTAAACTCTTCAACAGGAGTTTGCTGTGCCGGAATGAACTCCCTTAAATTTGGTTTTCTTTCCGTACGTTCTGGAAATTCAAAAAACGCAATCTGCACAGGATCAGAAAAAGTTTCTACTTGGCTGAATGCCCAAAAATACAATCACGAGGCCGATAATTTAAAAAGCCTTGAAGAACAGCCAATTATTGCTTTCAAAAAAGATTTCCTTCGTTGGATGCTATCTGACGGTGCGGGAGCTTTTCTTTTAGAAAACAAACCAAGAGGACCAATTTCGCTAAAAATTGAATGGATGGAAGCTTTTTCGTATGCCTACGAATTAGAAACCTGCATGTATGCTGGAGGTGATAAATTGGAAAATGGAGAAATTAAAGGTTGGAGCGATTATTCGCCAGAACAATGGCTAAACGAATCTGTTTTTTCAATAAAACAAGACGTTAAATTATTAGACGAATTTATCCTGTCAAAAGGTGCTCAAAGCATGAAAGACGCCATGGATAAAAACAATATTAAATCGGAAGATGTTACTTATTTCATTCCTCACGTTTCTTCAAACTTTTTTGTTGAAGGATTGAAAAAAGGATTAAACGAAAAAGGTATCGGAATGAGCGATGACAAATGGTTCATGAATCTTTCTAGAGTAGGAAATGTTGGCTCTGCCTCTATTTACCTAGCTCTTGAAGAATTGATGAGTTCAGGGAATTTGAAAAAAGGAGATAAAATTTTATTATCTGTTCCAGAAAGCGGAAGATTCTCTTTTGCGTATGCCTATTTAACGGTTTGTTAATGGAAACAATGCTTTTAGAAAAAAAAATGATCGAAAATTTACTGCCTCAAAAGTTCCCTTTTGTGATGGTAGACGCTATGCATTCTTATTCCGAAACTTCGTTAGTTTCGGGTTTAAAAATTCAGCACGAAAATATTTTTGTATCAAATGATGTTTTTCTTGAAGCAGGATTAATAGAACATATGGCACAATCTGTGGCATTGCATACTGGATATCAATATTTTTTGAAAAACGAAATTGCTCCAACGGGCTATATTGGTTCTATTAAAGAAATTGATATTAAGAAACTTCCGAAGCTTAACGATACTATTCAAACTGAAGTAACGATTCTACAGGAATTTGCAGGAATTACTTTAGTGGATATTGTTACGACTTTAAATAACGAAGAAATTGCCAGAGGACAAATGAAAACCGTTTTGGCAAAATAAAAGCAATCGATGAAAACTACTTCTGCTGTTGACATACAAAATTATTTACCACACCGAGCACCGATGCTTATGGTGGATTTGATTTTGGATATTGATGCCAACTTTGTAGAAACCATATTTTTGATAAAAGAAGACAATGTTTTTATTCAGAACAATGTTTTTATAGAAGCAGGATTAATCGAAAATACGGCACAGACTTGTTCTGCAATTGTTGGAAAAAAATACTTTTTTGACGACAACGGAATCGAGAATGAAAACGTAAATGTAATTGGATTTATCAGCGCTTTAAAAAGTGTCAAAATTCATGCTTTGCCAAAAGTTGGCGACACCATTATAACTAAAGCCGATTTGGTTTCTAAATTTACTGGAGACGATTATACTTTATGCACAATGAAATGCAAAAGCTTAGTAGAAGACCAGATTCTCTTAGAATGCGAAATTAATTTGTTCATTCAGAAAACAATTTCCGTTTCGCAATAATTTCACTTGAAAATAATAAAACTAGGTAATGGAAAAAGATCAAGTACCTCAGGATCAAAGCAACTTAACTAAGAACAATGTAAAAGAGCTTTTGTATGCAACTGATGAAAACGGCAATTATACCACAACATTAAGTACCGGCTGGGAACCTAAAACAATAGCCCTTTCAAATTCTATTGATGAAATAAACGAGCGCATTGCCGATGCCAAACAACAGGTTTTAAACGGCGAAATAAGTCCGATTGTGTATTTTATGGAAGTCAATAAAATGGATCTTAACATATTATCCAGTTATGTCGGTTTTTGGAAATGGCGCGTAAAAAGACATTTTAAACCAAGTGTTTTTGCCAAACTAAAAGATAAAATACTGAAAAAATATGCTGATACTTTTGGAGTATCAGTCGAAGAATTAAAAAACAGCATTACCAAATAAATGGAATTAACTTTCACACATCATCAGTCTGCTCATTGCGAGAATGGAGTAGCGTCAAATCTGCTAAAAAACAGCGGACTAAACATTAGCGAACCGATGGTTTTTGGTATTGGCTCAGGATTATTCTTTGTTTATCTGCCTTTTATAAAAGTGAATCATGCACCAGCAATTAGTTATAGAACTTTGCCTGGACAGATTTTCAATAAAGTGGCGACCCGTTTAAATTTAAAAATAAAAAGACAAAAATTTTCCTCTATTTCAAGTGCCAATAAAGCTTTAGACGAAAATTTAAAAAATAATATTCCAACAGGATTACAAGTTGGCGTTTACAATTTAAGTTATTTCCCAGATGAATATCGTTTTCATTTCAACGCACACAATTTAGTCGTTTATGGAAAAACCGAAACCGAGTATTTAGTGAGCGATCCTGTTATGGAAACCGTTACGACTTTAACTTACGAAGACATGAATAAAGTACGTTTTGCGAAAGGAGCTTTTGCGCCTCGCGGACAAATGTACTATCCGATTCAGATTCCAAAAGAAGTCGATTTAAAAAGCGCCATCATTAAAGGAATCAAAAATACGTGTCGAGATATGCTCGCGCCAATGCCAATTGTTGGTGTTCGCGGTATCAAAATGGTTTCTCGCCAGATTCGTAAATGGCCTAAAAAACATGGAGTCAGAAAAGCCAATCATTATTTGGCACAAATGGTTCGCATGCAGGAAGAAATTGGAACTGGTGGCGGTGGTTTCCGTTTTATTTATGCGGCATTTTTACAGGAAGCGTCAGTTATTTTAGCTAACGAAGAACTGAAAGAACTTTCTAAAGAAATGACTCAAATTGGAGACTCATGGCGTGATTTTGCTGTTGAAGCTTCACGCATTTATAAAAATAGAAGCGCCAAAGAAGATGCCTACAACACTATTGCCGATGAACTTTTGGACATTGCCAATAGAGAAGAAATCTTTTTCAAAAAACTAAAAAAAGCGATCAGCTAAAAACACTATTTTGCAGTCTATCATTCAAATAGAATCCCTTTCGAAAAAGTACAAAAATGCAGAAATGTATTCTTTGAACAACGTTTCGCTAAATATAAATGAAGGCCAGATTTTTGGCTTGCTTGGTCCAAACGGCGCTGGAAAAACCACTTTGATTTCCATGCTCTGCGGATTGGTAAAACCAACTTCGGGGCATTTTACGATTGATAGTTTAGACTATCAGCATCATGCTTCAAAAATTAAAAAAATCATAGGCGTTGTTCCACAAGAATATGCTTTGTATCCAACTTTGACAGCAAGAGAAAATCTGCTTTATTTTGGAAGTATGTACGGTTTAAAAGGTTCTGATTTAAAAGATAAAGTAATCGAAACTCTAGATCTTTTAGGTTTATTGAAATTTGCCGACAAACAAGTTCAGACTTTTTCTGGTGGAATGAAACGCCGTGTAAATCTGATTGCTGGAATTCTTCATAATCCGAAAGTTTTGTTTTTGGATGAACCAACAGTTGGTGTCGATGTACATTCTAAAACTGCCATTATTGATTATCTGAAAGTGTTAAACCAAAACGGAACAACCATTATTTATACTTCGCATCATTTGGCCGAAGCCGAAGATTTTTGTTCTCAAATTGCCATTTTAGATCAAGGACAGATTTACGCACAAGCACCTCCGTCGGCATTGATTGAATCTACAAAAGATGCTCGAAATCTCGAAGATGTTTTTATTTCATTAACTGGTAAAGCGTTGAGAGATGATATATAAAATTTGGATGTCGGTAGTAAAAGAATTCCTTTTGCTAAAAAGAGATTTAGGCGGATTGATTATTTTATTTATCATGCCTTTGGTTTTGGTAATTGCCGTAACCTTAATTCAGGACAGCACTTTTAAAGCCGTAACCGATTCTAAACTTCAGATTCTTTTGGTCGATAAAGACCACGGATCTGTTTCTAAAACCGTTTTTGAAAATTTAGAAAAAAGCAAATATTTTACCGTTGTAACCCAAATTGACAATAAACCGATTACCGAAGAAATTGCCAAAGAAAATGTGTACAAAGGAAAATTTCAATTGGCAATTGTAATTCCAGAAAACCTAAGTTCTGATTTGCAGGAAAAAGTAAATCAGAATGTAGAGAAAATTGTGAGCAATTTAGGCTTGACTGACAGCACTTCAGCTGCCGAACCTCAGCGCGTTATTAAAGAAAAAGAAGTAAAACTGTATTTCGATCCAGCGGTTCAGATGAGTTTCAAAAATGCCGTTATGAGTTCAATAGACAAAATGATTTCGCAGATTGAAACCAAATCGATTTACAGCACTTTTCAAAAACAGTTAGGAGAAGAAACAATCGATTTTGAACAAAAGAACTTTATTACTTTCAAAGAAATAATTCCGAGAATCAACAACAAAGAAGTTCGTCCAAATTCAGTTCAGCATAACGTTCCGGCGTGGACGCTTTTTGCTATCTTTTTTATTGTCATTCCATTATCTATTAATATTGTAAAAGAAAAATCGCAAGGAACTTTTGTTCGATTAAGAACCAATCCTGTTTCTAATTTAGTGGTGATTATTGGAAAGACTATCACCTACTCGATCATCTGTATGATTCAGTTTTACATGATGGTTGCCGTTGCCGTATTCTTATTCCCGTCCATCGGATTGCCTTCTTTAAACATCGAAGGTCATTTCTTGCTAACAAGTGTTGTCGCATTATTTTCAGGTTTTGCAGCCATAGGATTCGGAATTTTATTAGGAACTGTAGCCAGCACACAAGAACAATCGGCTCCGTTTGGTGCGACAAGTGTAATCATTTTAGCAGCAATTGGCGGTGTTTGGGTTCCTGTTTTTGCCATGCCGAAAATCATGCAATATATCGCAAAATCATCTCCAATGAACTGGGGATTAGAGGCTTTTTACGATGTATTGCTTAGAAACGTTTCTTTCGTCGAAATCATACCAAGAATAAGTTTATTATTTTTGTTTTTCATTATTACCACTTCCATCGCATTATTTTATGATAAAAAGAAAAGAGCAGTTTAAAGAAGCTACAGATCTAACCGTTTCGCACGAAATTAGGATTCGTTTTAACGAAACAGATCCGCTTGGAATTGTTTGGCACGGCAATTATATCACGTACTTCGAAGATGGGCGAGAAGCCTTTGGACGTCAGCACGGACTTACTTATCTAGATATTGCCAAAACGGGTTATACCACGCCAATTGTAAAATCGACTTGCGAACATAAATTGTCTTTGCGTTATGGAGATGTGGTAACAATAGAAACAACTGTTGTAGATACTCCAGCAGCCAAAATGATTTACCGTTTTAAAATTATTGATGATAAAGGAGAAGTGGCCTGCACAGGCGAAACAACTCAGGTTTTTTTAGATGCAGCAGGAAATTTAATGCTGACCAATCCTCCTTTTTATGAAGAATGGAAAAAGAAAGTTGGGTTGTTGAAATAAAGTTTTTTAGCCACGAATTCACGAATTAGAAAAAATTAAAATCGGAATCTGCTCAATCTGCCAAATCTGCGAGCAAAAATTTCACGAAATTAGAATCATAAAATGTTAAAAGAAATATATATTAACGAAACGAACTGTATCACGCCTTTAGGTTTTGATGTTGAATCAAATGTTGAAGCCATTCTTCGTGGCGATTCTGGAATTCAGCTTCATAATAATATTTCTTTGATACCGAATCCGTTTTATGCTTCGATTATTTCTGATGAAAAAATAAACAGTGCTTTTTCAAAAATCAGCACTGAGACAAAATATTCCCGTTTAGAGAAAATGATGATTTTGGCTTTAGAGCCAATTATCAAAAATTCAAACATCGAATTAAATTCAAAAACGGCTTTTATACTTTCTACCACAAAAGGAAATGTAACCGCTTTGGCAAATGATTCAGAAGAAAGTTTCAACAACGCACATTTAGATGTTTTAGCTAAAAACGTTGCCGATTTCTTCAAGTTTCAAACACAACCCATTGTAGTTTCAAATGCGTGCGTTTCTGGAATTTTGGCTGTTTCAGTTGCCAAAAGAATGATTCAGTCTGAACTTTACGACAACATTTTTGTAGTGGCTGGCGACGAGGTTTCAGAATTTGTTTTGTCTGGTTTTAATGCTTTCCAAGCGATGAGCGAACTGCCTTGCAAACCCTATTCTAAAAACAGAACTGGAGTAAGTTTAGGCGAAGCGACAGCAGCCGTTTTAGTTTCGGCGGAAGCTAAAAATGCTAAAATAAAAGTTATTGGAGACAGTTCGATAAACGATGCCAATCATATTTCTGGACCTTCAAGAACAGGTGAAGGTTTGTTTAGAAGCATTCAGAATGCCTTAAAAGAAGCACAAATTGAAGCTAACAAATTAGATTATATTTCAGCCCACGGAACTGCAACTCCTTACAACGACGAAATGGAAGCGATTGCGTTAACTCGTTTAGATTTACAAAATGTTCCAGTAAATAGTTTAAAAGGATTTTACGGTCATACACTTGGCGCTTCGGGATTATTGGAAACGGTAATTGCAATAGAATCTGCTAATCAAAATAAACTTTTTGAATCCAAAGGTTTTGATGAAATTGGAGTAAGTGAAGCTATCAATGTGATTGAGAAAAATGAAGAAAAGAAAATTGATTATTTCCTGAAAACGGCTTCTGGATTTGGAGGTTGTAATACGGCTGTGGTTTTTGAAAAGATAAAATGAAAAATGGAAAATCAAACTAATTGGACACCTTTTCCTGACGATAATTTACTTGGTTTGACTGACAAAAATCAAATCAACGAAGTTGAAGCGTCTGGAATTGCGAAAGCGGAACTTTTTACTTTTGAACTAGAAACTGATGTTGAGATTTCAACATCACTTGTTTTGGAAATTCATAAAATTGCATTTGAACAACTTTACGATTGGGCTGGAAAATGGAGAACGACTGAAGTTTCGGTGGGACAATTAATCCCACCTAAACCCTCCTTTGTTTTACATGCAATGTATCAATTTTTAGACAATTTAAATTTTAAAATTTCCATTTCAAAAACTTTAGAAGATCATATTGAGTGCTTAGTTTATGCACATTATGAATTTATAAAAATTCATCCGTTCAATAATGGAAATGGAAGAACCGGAAGAATTTTAATGAATCTTATTGCGTTAAAGTTTGGATACCAGCCTTTAGAATTATATCACAGGGAAGGTGAAAGCAGAAAATTTTATATTAGCGCAATGAAAGCTGCTGACAATGGGGATTATAAATTATTAAATCAACTAATTAGTGAAGAATTGATTTCCTTTTAATTCTTTTTCCTTTAAAATGGCATCAACAATTTTAACAACCTTGCTTTTAGAAACTTGTTGGTCTTCTAAAGACATTGTAGAGAATACAGTATCAGCAAGAACTTTTGATAAAAAGCTCTTGTTTTTTAATTGCGGATATTTTTCGTAGAATTTCATAACTTGACAAAGTTACAAAAACAAATGACTCAAAACAAAACCTACATACAATCCTATATCACAATTCAAAACAACAAAATTGTTTTGAACGGAAATTCTGTATTCAAAATTGAACCAACCGATTTTGCTGATTTTTCTAAACAAGCGTATCGTAATTTTGAAATGCAATATCCAAAGTTTTTCAAAATGGATGCTTTAAGTAAACTTGCTTTTTTAGGATCAGAATTGCTTTTGAGTCCGATAACCTCAACAGAGCAAGAAAATAATATCGCTTTGGTTTTGGCCAATAAATCGTCGAGTTTGGATACCGATGTAAAATATCAGGAATCTATTTCAGACAAAGAAAACTATTTTCCGAGTCCAGCGGTTTTTGTTTATACGCTGCCAAATATTTGTTTGGGCGAAATAAGTATCCGTCATCAGCTGAAAAGTGAAAATTCTTTCTTTATATTTGATGCCTTTAACACCGAATTTATGTCCAATTATTCGAATATTCTTCTGAATACGAATAAAGCAGATGTGGTTTTGTGCGGTTGGGTAGAATATTTTAACGACAATTATAAAGCTTTTTTATGTACAATTAGTACAGAAGAAAATGCAAAATATACAAACGAGACTATCAATACATTATACAATAAATAATCATGGAAGCATTAAAAGAAGAATTAAAAAATAAAATCATAACAACTTTAAACCTTGAAGATATCACAATTGAAGACATTGCTGATAACGATCCTTTGTTTGGAGACGGTTTAGGTTTAGACTCGATTGATGCACTTGAATTGATCGTGATTTTAGATAAAGATTACGGAATTAAATTAGTAGATCCGAAAGAAGGAAAATCTATTTTCCAATCTATCGAAACTATGGCGACGTACATTAGCGCAAATAGAACTAAATAGATTTCAGATTTTAGACTTTAGATTTTAGATTCCATCCTGAATCTAAAATTTTAAATGTTTAAAAATCCGTCAACTTTGTCAAAGTTTCAAACTTTGACAAAGTTCTAAGAATCTACAATCATAAATCTAAAATCTAAAATGGCAAGAGGTGTTGCAATAACGGGAATGGGAATTATCTCTGCGATTGGTAATTCGGTTGAGGAAAATTATATTTCCTTGATTGAAAACAAAATCGGTGTTTCTCGTATTCAAAATATTTCGACTGTTCATGCAGATGTTATCAAAGTTGGCGAAATCAAAAAAACCAACGAAGATCTTGTTGATGAACTGAAATTAAATGAGGATAATAATTTTTCCAGAACCGCAATGATTGGCACTTTGGCAGCAAAACAAGCTGTTGAAAATGCTGGCATTACCGATATAAATGAATTTAGAACGGGACTTATTTCGGCTACAAGTGTAGGCGGAATGGACATGACGGAAAGACATTATTACGATTATTTCGAAAAACCAGAATTGACCAAGTACATTACTTGCCACGATGGCGGAGATGTTGCCGAAAAAATTGCTGAAGAATTAGGTTTAAAAGGAATGGTAACAACTATAAGCACTGCTTGTTCGTCTGCTGCCAATTCGATTATGTTGGGTGCGAGATTAATTAAAACTGGGAAACTGGATCGCGTAATTGTGGGCGGAGCCGATGCTTTGGCAAAATTCACCATCAACGGATTTAAGACTTTGATGATTTTATCTGACGATTACAACAAACCTTTTGACAATACCAGAAAAGGATTAAATCTTGGAGAAGCTGCCGCATTTTTAGTTTTAGAATCGGATGAAATTGTAGAAAAGCAAAACAAAAAAGTGCTGGCAAGAGTTTCTGGTTACGGAAATGCCAACGACGCTTTTCATCAAACCGCTTCTTCAGAAAACGGAGACGGCGCTTATTTGGCCATGAAAAAAGCGTTTGAAGTTTCAGGTTTAAAACCTTCTGAAATTGATTACATCAACGTGCACGGAACAGCAACGCCAAATAACGATTTATCTGAAGGAAGAGCTTTACTTCGAATTTATGAAAATGAAAAAGTTCCAGATTTCAGTTCTACAAAACCTTTTACGGGACATACATTAGCGGCTGCGGCTGCGATTGAAGCTGTTTATAGTGTTTTGGCAATTCAGAATAATGTGGTTTACCCCAATTTGAATTTTGAAGTTCCGATGGAAGAATTCGATTTGAAACCTCAGACATCCTTAAAAAATAAAAATATCGAGCACGTTTTATCCAACTCTTTTGGTTTTGGAGGAAATTGTTCAACCCTTATATTTTCAAAAAGCTAATGACGAAGACATATATAAATGGAGTAGGCTGTATTTCGACTCAAAAAACATTTGATACTGTTTTTTTAGAAGAAGCTGTTGTAAATCATGAAGAAAATGTACTGGCAATTGTTCCGCCAGTATACAAAGAATATATTTCGCCTGCTGCAAGCCGAAGAATGGCAAAAGGTGTAAAAAACGGAATCGTAGCTTCGGCTTTGGCCATGAAAGATGCCAATATTGAAAAAGTCGATGCCATTATCACAGGAACGGGTTTAGGCTGTATTGAAGATTCTGAAAAATTCCTGAAAAGTATTTTAGATAATAACGAAGAGTTTTTAACTCCGACTTCTTTTATTCAATCTACACACAATACGGTTGGAGCGCAGATTGCACTTTTACAGCAATGTAAAGGTTATAATTTTACGTATGTAAATGGTGCTGTTTCTTTTGAATCGGCTCTTATTGATGCTAAAATGCAGATTGAAGAAGCTGAAGCCAATTCAATTTTAGTGGGCGGTGTTGACGAAAATGGCGATTATACTACTTCGCTTTTTAAATTAAACGGTCGCATTAAAGCAGACAATTCTGCTCCGTACGATGTTTTAAATTCTTCAACAAGCGGAGCGGTTTATGGCGAAGGTGCCAGTTTTTTTGTTTTAGAAAATGAAAGAAAAGAAAACACTTATGCCGAACTTATAGATGTTTCTATTGTAAATACTCTGGAAGAAAATGAAGTTGAAGCAGCAATTATTTCGTTCTTAAAATCAAATAACTTAGAAATTTCAGATGTTGATGCTCTTGTTTTAGGTTTTGACGGAAATGTCGATTTTGAGAATTATTATAGAAATCTTGCTGAAAATACATTTGCTCAAACTCCTGTTTTATACTACAAACATTTGAGCGGAGAATATGATACAGCTTCGGCTTTTGCTTTTTGGATGGCTGCTAAAATTTTGAAAACTCAGGAAATTCCTGAAATTACAAAAGTAAATGCTGTCGAAAAATCAAGCTACAAAACGATTTTACTATACAACCAATTAAACGGAAAAAACCATAGTTTTACGCTGCTGTCAAAATGATAACGCATAAAAACATATCGCTGTTTTTTATCTTTTTATTGCTTTTATTGTTTCTTCTGAATCTGTATAACGCAATTCATTTTCTGTGGTTTGTGGTTATAATTCTACTTTGGATTGGAATAAATGCTTTTGGTTCTGCACGAATTTCTTCCAATTATCATGTAAAAGCGTTTTGCAGTAATCCGTTAGAAACAGAAAAAAAAATTGCGCTTACTTTTGATGACGGCCCAAGTATTTACACTTTGGAAGTTTTGGAACTTCTGAAAAAATACAATGCCAAAGCGACCTTTTTCTGTATTGGAAAAAACATCGAAACGCATCCTGAAATTCTTCAAAAAGTGATTGATGAAGGGCACTTGGTTGGAAATCATTCCTATTCTCATTCTAAATTTTTTGATTTTTATAATGCTGAAAAAATAACCGAGGAACTTCAGAAAACAGATGCGCTTCTGGAGAAATTCACTTCCAAAAAAATAAACTTCTTTCGTCCGCCTTATGGAGTCACAACTCCTTCGATAAGAAGAGCTTTAAAGGTAACCGGACATAAAACAATTGGCTGGAATATTCGTTCTCTTGATGGAGGAACCACAAATCAAGAATTAATTTTCAATCGGTTAATTAAGCATATTTCTCCCGGTGGAATCGTACTTTTGCATGATACAGGCAAACATTCGGTTTTGGTACTGGAACAGTTTTTGCAATTTTTACAGCAAAATAATTATCAAGTCATTTCGATCGAAGAACTTTTGAATCTTAAAGCTTATGCAAACTAAAATATATCTTTTCTTATTTTTAATTATCAGCGGTTTCCATTTATCGGCGCAGGAACAAAAAATGACCGATGCCGAAATTGCTTCTTTTAAACAAGACGTAAATGTGGTGGCGAAAAAAATCAAAACCTTAAGTACCGATTTTGTTCAGTACAAACATTTAGATTTTTTATCGAAGGACATTGAAACTTCAGGAAAAATGGTTTTTAAAGAACCTTCTTTACTTCAATGGCAATATAAAAAACCATACAATTACAGCATCACTTTCAAAAACGGAAAAATCCTGATTAACGATGAAGGAAAGAAAAGCGCTGTTGATATTGGAAACAGTAAAATCTTTGCCCGAATTAATAAATTGATCGTGGGAAGTGTGAGCGGAAATATGTTTGATGATAAAGAATTTACCATTTCGTATTTTAAATTGAAAGGTCAGAATCTGGCGAAATTTATTCCGAAAGATGCGACGCTGAAAAAATACATCAAACAAATTGAACTGACTTTTGATAAAGAAGAAGCAACAGTTGTTCAGGTAAAATTATTAGAATCATCTGAAGATTATACCCGAATTGTACTTAAAAATAAAGTGATCAATGCAAAAATCGACGATTCAGTTTTTACTAATTAATTGCTTTCTGGCAATTGTTTTAATTTCTTGTGGCTCGGTCACAAAAAATTATACGCCTAAAAAATTAGACAAAACGTCTTATACCGTTCCGTATTTTTCAGACTCAAAAACCGATTATGTTTATAAAACTAATATCAGTGTTTACGGAAACGAATTGTCTGGAATTTTCATTGCCAAGAAAATAAACGACAGCACACATAGAGTCGTTTTTACAACTGAATTTGGAAATAAATTAATGGATTTTGAAATCTCAGAAACCGATTTTAAAGTTAATTCTATTGTTTCAGAATTAGATCGAAAAATATTAATCAATACTTTAAAAGAGGATTTCAGATTGCTTTTAAAGAAAGAATATCAGATTCAGGAACAATTTGAAAACGAATCAGATGACATATATAAATCGGCAGATGGCAAACGCGATAATTATATTTTTATCTCCAAAAAAGATCAGAAATTAGAAAAGATCGTTCATTCATCTAAAACAAAAGAAAAATTTACACTGCTTTTCAGTTCAGAAAACAATATTTTTGCTGAGAAGATTCAAATAATTCATCAAAATATAAAGCTGAAAATCGATTTACAACAGCTGAAATCAGAATAAAAAAATTAAACTAATCATAAACTTTAAATCAATTTGAAATGAGAAAATATATTGTAATTGCATTTGTTTTATTGATCGGAATAGGATCAAGTAATGCACAAGTAAAAGCTAGTCCAGGTCTTAGAGGCGGTTTGAATATATCAACATTAACCAATATTGATGATAATAGTTCTAAAACTGATTTCTATATTGGTGGATTGGTAAATATTAAATTTAATAAATTTTTCTCGGTTCAGCCAGAGATAAATTATTCAAGACAAGGTGATGAAGGAAGATATTTTGAAGACGGCCGTTATTATACTGAAAAGTATGAGTTGAATTATATAACACTGGGAGCTGTTGCAAAATTTAACTTTGGCGGTGGAGGTTTTCATCTATTGGCTGGCCCTTCTTTAGATTTAAAAGTTAGTGATAATTATATAAATACAAAACCCGAAGATTTTGATCTTTCATTTGTTGGAGGTGTTGGTTATACTTTGCCAAATGGTTTAACTTTTGAAGCTCGACTTAAACAAGGATTAATTGATATTTATGGCTATGATGGAATTGACGATGGTTATTATTATGATCAAGTAATTTTAAATCAGGTTTTCCAACTTGGTATTAGCTATACATTCAAAACAAAATAAAAAAGTATGAGTAGAAAAATTCTATTTTTTATTGCTGTTTTTTTTACGTTTTTAAGCATACAAGCCCAAGTAACTGCAAAGCCAGGTTTTAGAGCTGGATTTAGTTTTTCTACCATTTCTGAAATGCACGCCGATTATAAAACCGATTTTTATGCCGGAGGTTTTACAGAAATTAAAATAACGAAAGTTTACGCGCTTCAGCCAGAAATTAATTACAGCAGGCAAGGTTCTAATAATGTTGCGCGAAATTATTATGACGAAAATACACAGACGAATAAAGTCGAGTATTTAGATCTTGATATAAATTATTTGTCGCTTTCTGTTATGAATAAGTTTACTTTACCAGTAGGAATTCAATTTCAAGCAGGACCGACATTAGATATTTTATTGAATGATAATCTCGCCGTTAGAAAAGCACAAAATGATCTTGGTTTAGTTTTAGGAGTTGCTTATGCCCTGCCTTCAGGTTTGACATTTGAAGCACGATTCAAAAAAGGACTACTTGATATTTTAAGCAGCGATTATTATCAAAATGATTCTAATAACTATTATTTATTTGGCGATTATAACACAAATATTAATTTTCAGTTAGGGGTTTCCTATTCATTTGGAAAATAAAAAATATGATTTTACAAGATTTTTATAAAATACTATCAGAAGAAAAAATATCTGATTCGAAATATACAATTACAATTTTAGTCAACGAAAAACATGAGGTTTTTAAAGGACATTTTCCTGGAAATCCAATTATGCCTGGCGTTTGTATGATTCAGATTATCAAAGAACTGACAGAATCAATTACGAAAAGTTCGCTGATGATTCAGTCTTTGGCAAATGTAAAATTCATGGCGCTGATTAATCCAGAAGTTACTCCGGAACTGCGATTGGAATTGGATGTTACAACAACTGAAGACGGTTTGGTAAAAGTGAAAAACACGACTTACTTTAACGACACTACTGCTCTTAAATTGAGCACAGTGTACAAAAAAATATAATTATGAAACTGTTACTGACATTACTTTTATGGGTTAGTTTTGCTGGCACGCCAGATTTGGCTTCGATCCGCAAAATGTATTCTGATGTAGCAAAATCAGAAAGCAATGCCAAAGAGTTTGTAGCCAAACTTTCTGGAGTTTCAAATAATGATGATAAAATTTTAGTGGCTTATAAAGCGGCTTCTATTTTATTGGATTCTAAATTTGAAAAAAAATTAAGCCAGAAAATGGATCGTTTTAAAGAAGGTGCAAAATTGCTTGAAGCAACAATAAAAAGTGATCCAAGTAATATTGAAATGCGAATGATCAGACTGAGTGTTCAGGAAGATGTTCCGGGCATTACAGGCTATAAGAAAAACATTAAAGAAGATAAAAAATTCATAACAACGTATTATGCTGCGCAAGGTGCGGCTTTGAAAGATTATCTTAAAGACTTTGTTTTACAATCTAAAAGTTTCTCTGAAAAAGAGAAACAATTCGTGAAGTAAGCTCAAAAAACACCTCATGAAATCACAACAAGAATTACTTACTTCAACTAACTTTTGCGTTATTGTACCTACGTACAATAATCAAAAAACGCTGAAAAAAGTATTGGATTCTATTTTAGATTTCACCACAAATGTCATAATTGTTAATGACGGTTCAACTGATTCTACGAGCGAAATTTTAAAATCGTATTCGCATCTTACTCAAATTCATCACCCTCAAAATTTAGGAAAAGGACGAGCGCTGAGAAACGGATTTAGAAAAGCATTGGAACTGGATTTTGAATATGCCATTACAATCGATTCTGACGGACAGCATTTTGCAGCTGATATTCCTGTTTTCTTAGAAGCAATTCAAAATGAGCCTAACACTCTTTTGATTGGTAGCCGAAATATGACACAGGAAAATGTTCCAAAGAAAAGCAGTTTTGGAAATAAGTTTTCTAATTTCTGGTTCAAGTTTGAAACTGGAATTAAACTAGACGACACACAATCTGGATTTAGATTATATCCGCTTCGATTACTTCCAAAACGTTTTTATACCAATAAGTTTGAATTTGAAATTGAGGTTATCGTTCGCGCGGCTTGGAAAGGAATTGTAGTAAAAAACATTCCGATTCAGGTTTTATATGATCCAGCCGAAAGAGTTTCACATTTTCGTCCGTTTCAAGATTTTACCCGAATTAGTATTTTAAATACGGTTTTGGTAACTAATGCTTTGCTTTATATAAAGCCGAGAGATTTTTTTAGAAGAGCAAAAAAAAAAGGTTTTAAAAAATTCTTTCTAGAAGATATTTTAGAAAGCAACGATTCAAATTTTAAAAAATCGGCTGCAATCGCCTTAGGTATTTTTATCGGACTTTCTCCTTTTTGGGGATTTCAAACCATATTGCTTTTTACTTTTGCTGCTTTGTTCAGGCTTAACAAAGTCATTGCTTACCTTACTTCAAACGTAAGTTTCCCGCCGTTTATTCCGTTTATTATTTATGCTTCGCTGCAAGTTGGGAGTATTTTCGTGTCCAGCGATGCGCCATTGGTTTTGGACAGTTCGATTACGCTCGACGATATTCAAAAAAATGCTACGCAATATATCGTAGGAAGTCTTATTTTAGCATCCGTTTCAGCACTATCAGTTGGCTTTATAAGTTATCTGCTTTTAACGGCTTTTAGTTCTAAAAACAAACCGAATATTTAAGTTAAGTTTGCCACAGATTAAAAGGATTAAAATGATTTTTATATCCAGTTTGTCAGGCTGAGCGAAGTCGAAGCCCACTTCCAATTGGAACGCCCTTCTCCCGAAGCCTCGGGATCGCTCAGGGTGACAAACTAAAGCTAATCTTTTAATTCGTGGCGAAAAAATTTTAAACCTAAACCATGCATCAATACTTCTACGCCATTCATTTATTTGTAAATCGAAGAAAATCTCTTTCGGTTCTATTGGCTGTTCTGATGCTTCTAGTTTTTGGATTTTTTGCTTCAAGACTAAAATTTGAAGAAGACATAACCAAGCTTATCCCGACAAATGATAAAACCGATGTTACCGCCAAAGTCTTAAAACAATTAAACTTTGCCGATAAAACAACCGTAATTTTCAGCTTGGATAAAAATGGTTCTGCCGATGATTTGAAAGAAATGGCAACCGTATTTTCAGACAGCGTTTCTAAATCCTGCAAACCTTATATAACAGGAATTCAAGGGAAAATTGACGAAGAAAACATTCAGGAAACTATTGATTTTGTATACAATAATTTGCCTCTTTTTTTAGATGATAAAGATTATGCTGACATCGAAAAGAAACTTCAAAAAGACAGTATTGCGGCAACCGTTCAGGGAAATTACAAATCGATTATTTCTCCTTCTGGATTTATAACCAAAGATTTTATTCTGCAAGATCCTTTTGGAATTTCTTTTATTGCTTTAAAAAAATTACAGCAGTTAAATATTGGCGACGATTTTACGCTCGAAAATGGTTTTGTAATGACGAAGGATAAAAAGAAATTACTGCTTTTTATCACTTCAAATATTCCTTCGAGCGAAACAGAAAAGAATACCATTTTTGCTGAAAAACTAAAGTCAATTCAGGAAAACCTAAATACACAATTTAAAGGAAAAACGTCTATCAGTTATTTTGGTTCTGCTTTAATTGCCGTTGCCAATGCCAATCAGATTAAAGGCGACATTATTTTGACGACATCAATTGCGATGTTTACTTTAATGCTCATTTTGATTTTATTTTATAGAAAAGTATTAATTCCCCTGATTATTTTTCTGCCAACCGTTTTTGGCGGTTTGTTTGCAGTTGCATTTTTATACTTTGTGAGAGAACAAATCTCAGCAATTTCATTAGGAATTGGTTCTATATTATTGGGAATCACGATTGATTATTCTATTCATATTCTTACGCATTACAAACATAATAGCGATGTAAAAACGTTGTACAAAGACATTACAATGCCAGTCATTATGAGTAGTTCTACAACTGCGGTTGCGTTTTTATGTCTGCTTTTTGTAAAATCGGATGCCTTAAACGATCTCGGAATTTTCGCTGCTGTTATCGTTATGGCTTCAGCTATTTTCTCTCTTTTAATTATTCCTCATTTATATAAACCAAAAGAAAATCCGGCAGATCATAAAAAGAATGTGATCGATAAAATGGCTCATTTTTCTTTTCACAACAATAAAATTTTAATCGGGCTTTGCGTTATCATTACCATTATTTGCTGTTTTACTTATAATGATGTGGGTTTCAATAACGATTTATCGCAGCTGAATTTTATTCCGAAAGAAATTAAAGCTGCCGAAAAACAGTTGGAAGAAAGTACAAGTTTAACTTCCAAAACTATTTATGTTGCTTCTTATGGAAAAACGATGGAAGAAGCTTTACAACATAATAGTAAACTTTTTGCCGATTTATCTACAGCAAAACAACAAGATAAAATTCTAAACTTTAGTTCAGTTGGCGGAATTGTACTTTCGCAAAAAGAACAAATCAAAAAAATTGAAAAATGGAATTCGTTCTGGACTTCGCAGAAAAAACAATTTATAAAATCTGAATTAATTTCAGAAGGCGCTAAACTTGGTTTTAAACCTTCAACTTATAATTTATTTTTTGATCATTTAGATTCTGATTTCAAACCAGTTTCTGCAGCTGAATTTTTAAAAATTAAAGCACTTCAACTACAAGAATTCATCACAGAGAAAAATGGTTTTTATACGATTTCAACTTTAGTAAAAGTTGCTCCCGAGCAGCGTGATGCTTTTGTAAAATCGGCTTCAGCAAAAGAAAATATAATTGCGATTGATCGTCAGCAAATGAACGAAACGTTTTTCAGCACTTTAAAAACCGATTTTAATTCGTTAGTAAATTATTCTTTTGTTGCTGTAATTTTAATTCTATTTTTCTTTTTCCGAAGAATCGAATTAGTAATTATCAGCTGTATTCCAATTGCTTTGACGGGAATTGTAACCGCAGGAATTATGGGCATTTTTGGCATTCAAATGAATATTTTCA
This sequence comes from Flavobacterium ginsenosidimutans, assembly GCF_003254625.1. Taxonomy (GTDB): domain Bacteria; phylum Bacteroidota; class Bacteroidia; order Flavobacteriales; family Flavobacteriaceae; genus Flavobacterium; species Flavobacterium ginsenosidimutans. The sequence continues at coordinate 103,713 of NZ_QJRJ01000069.1, read as the reverse complement.
GCATGATTGTCTGCACCTTAATTTTTGGTCACGGAGTCGATTTTAGTATTTTCATGACCAGTGCATTGCAAAAAGAATACACCAATGGTGTTAACGAAATTGCCATTTACAGAACCTCAATTATTCTGGCAGTTATCACGACAATCTTAGGAATTGGCGCGATGATTTTTGCAAAACATCCTGCACTTACTTCCATTTCATTGGTTTCATTAATTGGAGTTTTTGCGGCGCTGATTATTACTTTTATTTTCTATCCGATTTTATTCAAACTGTTTTTATCGAATCGTCCCAAAAAAGGAAATCCTCCTTTTCAATTGCGAACTTTTGTTCATGGTGTAATTTCGTTTGCTTATTATGGTTTGGGCGGAATCGTAATGTCGATTTTCAGTTTTACTATCATGCCGATTTTGCCTTTCAGCAAAAAATCAAAAATGAAAGTTTTCCGATATGTGATTTCAAAATTCATGAAATCGGTATTGTATTCAAATCCGTTTATTCGTAAAAAAGTCGTAAATAATTTCAATGAAACTTTTGAGAAACCAGCTGTAATTATTGCCAATCATTCCTCGTTTCTAGATATTTTATCTATCGGAATGCTAAGTCCAAAAATCATTTTCTTGGTGAGCGATTGGGTTTACAACTCTCCTATTTTTGGCGGTGTTGTGAGAAAAGCAGGTTTTTATCCCGTTTCTGAAGGCCTTGAAGGCGGAGTTGAACATTTACGCAAAAAAGTAAATGAAGGTTATTCGTTAATGGTTTTTCCGGAAGGAACACGATCAGAAAGTAATGTTGTAAAAAGATTTCACAAAGGTGCTTTTTTCCTCGCCGAAGAATTTAATATAGACATTGTTCCTGTTGTGATTCATGGTGCTTCAGAATTAATTCCGAAAGGCGATTTTGTAATTCATCACGGAAAATTAACGGTTACAATTTTAGAAAGAATCACACCAGAAAATCTTTCATTTGGAACCAATTATACAGAAAGAACCAAACAAATAAGTTCTTTCTTTAAAGCGGAATATCGCAAAATAAGACAAGAACTTGAAGGTCCTGATTATTTTAAAACAATGCTAATTAACAGTTATGATTATAAAGAAATCGAAATTGGAAATAGCGTAAAAAAAGATGTAAAACAGAATCTTGAAACGTATTACAACTTAAACAAACATATTCCGCAAAAGGTAAAACTCCTTCATTTAGGAAGCGATTACGGACAACTGGATGTTTTGCTTGCCTTGCAGGAACCACAGCGAAAAATACTTTCTTTTATAAGTGATGAAGAAAAATTACTGGTTGCCAAAACAAATTATTTAGTTAAAAAGAGAAAAATAACTTATCTCGAAAAATTAGAATTGGCACTTGAAAATCATTATGATATACTTTTAATTTCTGACGAAAGTTATCAAGAGGAAATCGAAAAAGTAATTTCTGCCGTTTCTTCTATAATTTTAGTGAATTGTTCTCGTTTAAAAAATCAGTTAAAGGATTTTGAAATTGTTTCTGAAGAAAATGCTTTAATCGTTTTAAAGAAAAAACAATGAAAAAACAGTACGATGTAGTTATAATTGGCAGCGGTTTAGGCGGATTGGTTTCTGCTGTTATTCTGGCAAAAGAAGGCTACAGCGTTTGTGTACTCGAAAAGAACAATCAATATGGCGGAAATCTTCAGACTTTTGTTAGAGATAAAACTATTTTTGATACTGGAATTCATTATATCGGAGGTTTAGGCGAAGGCCAGAATCTTCATCAATATTTCAAATATATTGGAATAATGGATCATTTGAATCTGAAAAAATTGGACGAAAATGGTTTTGACATTATTTCTTTTGACGATGATAAAACCGAATATCCGCATGCACAGGGTTTCGAAAATTTCATTAAACAACTAACCCATTTCTTTCCCGAAGAAAAAGAAAATCTCGAAAATTATTGCCAGAAAATAAAAGCAGTCTGCAAAACATTTCCGCTTTACAATCTAGAATCTGAGGGGAAATATGACGATGAAATTTTAACGCTTAACGCGAAAGAAACCATCGATTGTTTTACTAAAAATGAGAAACTAAAAGCGGTCTTGGCTGGATCTAATTTTCTCTACGCTGGAATTCCAGATAAATCGCCTTTTTACGTTCATGCGCTTGTTGTTAATTCATACATTGAAAGTTCGTGGCGTTGTGTAAATGGCGGAAGCCAAATTACCAAACAATTGATTAAACAGCTTAAAAAATATGGCGGTGAGTTTTTCAAACATAAAGAAGTCACCAAAATTGAAGTCGAAAACCAAAAGGTAAATTCAGTACAAATGAAAGACGGAACCGAAGTTTCTGGTACGTATTTTATTTCGAACATCGAACCTAAAACGACTTTGAAAATGGCGGGTCAAGAAAACTTTAGAAAACCATTTTTCAATAGAATTCAAAATCTTGAAAGCGTACTTTCTGCTTTCAGTTTGTATATCGTTTTCAAACCAAAAACTTTCAAATACATCAACCACAATTATTATCATTTCAAAAGTGCCAATGATGTTTGGACCGCTTATGAATACGACAAAAATTCGTGGCCAAAAACTTTTATGGCTTCTATGAATCCGTCAAAAAAAGACGAAGAATGGGCAGATGGAATGACGTTTTTAACGTACATGAAATATGATGATGTTAAAACTTGGGAAAACACTTTTAACACCACTTTTGAAGAAAATGAAAGAGGCGAAAGTTATGAGGAATTCAAAACTAAAAAAGCAGCCCAATTTTTAGAAGAAATCGAAAAAAAATTTCCAGGAATAAAAGATTGCATCAAATCAGTGCACACTTCTACTCCACTTTCGTATCGCGATTACATTGGCGGAGACGGCGGAAATATGTACGGATATGTTAAAGATTCAAATAATCCGATGAAAACCATGATTCCTACTAAAACTAAGGTAGAAAATCTTTATCTTACAGGCCAAAGTATTAATATGCATGGTGTCTTGGGAGTTACGGTTGGAGCGGTCATAACTTGCTCTGAAATTGTAGGAAAAGAATATCTGCTGGAAAAAATTAAAAAAGCATCTGAATAGTCTCCTTATGAAAAACCGAACTCTTTATATTTCCCTCATCGGTTTTTTAATCTTGCTGACTTCGTGCGGTACTTCAAAATCAAAAAAACACACCCCAGATCTTACTGGTTTAAATGATGCAAAACCTGTTGTCACCAAATTATCTGATAGTATTTTTATTTCTGGAAAAAACTCCCTTTTAAAAAACAAACAAGGTCTTTGGGAATTATATGTTGAAGGCGATCCTCTCGAAATTGGACTTTCAACTGGTGCGTTAACGGATTCACTTTTACATAAACAGCAACGTATTTTTTTTTCGAAAATAACCGATTTGATTCCTTCAAAATTCCAACAAAGATTACTTCGAAATTTTCTAAAATGGTACAATCGGAAACTATATCTAAATGTTCCTGATGAATACCAAACCGAAATTTACGGCGTTTCTCAATACACTTCGAACGAATTTGATAATATCGCACCGCAATTTCAGCGCAGTTTATACCTGCACGCTGCGCATGATATTGGGCACGCGCTTCAAGATTTAGCTTTAGTTGGCTGTTCTTCCTTTGCGGCTTGGAACGAAAAATCGGAAGATGGAAATTTGATTCTGGCACGAAATTTCGATTTTTATGTAAGCGACGCTTTCGCGGAAAATAAAATAGTCGCTTTTATCAAACCAAAAGAAGGATTTCCGTTTATGATGGTCACTTGGCCAGGAATGATTGGAGCCGTTTCTGGAATGAATCTAGAAGGTTTGACCATTACTATAAATGCTTCAAAATCTAAAATTCCGTTTAGCGCAAAAACTCCGATTTCGATTTTAACTCGCGAAATTTTGCAGCACGCCAAAAATCTGGACGAAGCAATTGCTATCGCAAAAAAACGAAAAGTATTTGTTTCTGAATCAATTATGGTTGGAAGCGCCAATGATAACAAAGCGATTCTGATTGAAGTTTCGCCAAATAAAATGGACGTTTATGATGTTCCAAATAATGCTCAATTGATCTGTTCGAACCATTTTCAAGGCGAAGTTTTTCAAAATGACAAACGGAATTTGGAACAAATTGCCAATAGTCATTCTCAATATCGTTATGAAAGAATGCAAGAATTGCTGTCCGAAAATTCAAAAGTCAATCCTGAAATTGCTTCAGAAATTCTTCGAAATAAAGAAGGCTTGAAAAATATTTCTTTAGGTCTTGGTAACGAAAAAGCACTTAATCAATTACTGGCACATCACGGAATTATCTTTAAACCAAAAGAAAAATTAGTTTGGGTTTCGGCAAATCCATTTCAATTGGGCGAATTTATTTGTTACGATTTAAATTCGATTTTTGGTGAAAACCGAAATGTAGCCAAATCGTTTCAGAAAGAAGATTTGAATATTGCTAAAGATCCTTTTCTGGAAACAACTGCATTTCAGAATTTTAAAAAATTTAAAATCGAAAATCATAAAATAGATTCGCTTCTGGAAAAAAAAGAAACGATCTCTCCAGAGTTTCTTCAGAATTATCAAGCATTAAACCCTAATTATTGGGTTGTATATTATAAGACAGGATTGTACTTTTACCAAAAAAAGGAATTTCTTCAGGCTAAACTTAATTTCGAAAAAGCTTTAAGTCACGAAATCACTACAGTTCCTGATAAAGAAAAGATTGAAAAATATTTAAAAAAAGTCAAAAGAAAATTACAATGATTCCAGCAATAGAAAAAGATTCTTTAGAAGAAATTAAAATTTTTCAAGAAAAAAAATTAGCCGAACTTTTAGCATACATCAGCGAAAATTCTCCTTTTTACAAAAGACTTTTTGCTGGACAAAATATTGATATTTCCAAAGTTAAAACTCTGGAAGATTTACAGCATTTACCTGTTACTACTAAAGAAGATTTGCAGCAATACAACGATGATTTCTTATGCGTTCCGCAACATAAAATTATTGATTACGCTTCTACTTCAGGAACTTTAGGAGATCCTGTAACTTTTGGTTTAACCGATTCTGACTTAGACCGATTGGCTTACAATGAAGCAATTTCATTTGCCTGCGCCGGAATTGCAGAAGGAGATGTAGTACAATTGATGACAACAATTGACCGAAAATTTATGGCTGGTTTAGCTTATTTTCTTGGTCTTCGAAAATTGAAAGTGGGCGTTATTCGTGTTGGTGCAGGAATCCCAGAAATGCAATGGGATTCTATTTTAAAATATAATCCGACTTATTTAATTACCGTTCCTTCTTTCCTTTTGAAATTAATTGAATACGCAGAAATGCACGGTATCGATTATAATAATTCGAGCATAAAAGGTGCAATCTGCATTGGAGAATCTTTGAGAGAACAGGATTTTTCAATGAATATTCTATCGAAAAAAATCACAGATAAATGGAATATTAAGTTGTTTTCGACTTATGCTTCTACCGAAATGAGTACTGCTTTTACAGAATGTGAACATGGAAAAGGCGGACATCATCATCCAGAATTGATTATTGTTGAAGTTTTAGACGAAAATAATCAGCCTGTAAAAAATGGAGAAACGGGCGAACTTACTTTTACCACTTTAGGAATTGAAGCGATGCCTTTATTGCGTTTTAAAACTGGAGATATGGTTCAGTTTCATGACGAACCTTGCGCTTGTGGCAGAAATACTTTACGCGTCGGGCCAGTTGTTGGGCGCAAAAAACAAATGATCAAATATAAAGGAACAACATTGTATCCGCCAGCGATGAACGATGTTTTGAGCAGTTTTGATAATATCGAAAATCATTTGATTGAAATTTCTACTAACGATTTAGGTACAGATGAAATCCTGATTAAAATTGCGGTAAAAAATCAATCTCCAGAATTTTTACAGGAGATAAAAGATCACTTTAGAGCCAAATTGAGAGTAACTCCAAAAATAGAATTTGTTCCAAAAGAGATTTTAAATCCTATAGTTTTTAATCCAATGAGTCGAAAACCAATTCGATTTTTTGATTATCGTTAAAGGTACAAAGTTACAAAGGCTCAGAGTTACAAAGATTTAATATCTGAATATAAAACCTATACAACTTTGTCACTTTGAACCTTTGAACCTCAATTTGGTACAAATTGAACTAAATGTTGTAATTTTGCAAAAAATTACGAAGATGGTCAAGATTGGCAACATAGAATTACCTGAATTTCCTTTATTACTAGCACCGATGGAAGATGTTAGCGATCCGCCGTTTCGCAGATTATGCAAAACGCATGGCGCTGACATGATGTATTCTGAATTTATTTCATCGGAAGGATTAATTCGTGACGCTATAAAAAGCCGCATGAAGCTGGATATTTTTGATTACGAACGCCCTGTTGGAATTCAAATTTTTGGTGGTGATGAAGAAGCAATGGAAATGTCTTCTAAAATTGTTTCTACTGTAAAACCTGATTTAGTGGATATTAATTTTGGATGTCCGGTAAAAAAAGTAGTTTGTAAAGGTGCTGGTGCTGGAGTTTTAAAAGATGTTGATTTGATGGTGCGTTTGACGCAAGCCGTTATCAAAGGAACTGATTTGCCTGTTACGGTAAAAACACGTTTAGGCTGGGACGAAAACTCAATTAATATTGATGAAGTTGCTGAAAGACTTCAGGATATTGGAGTTCAAGCTTTAACAATCCACGCTAGAACTCGTGCGCAAATGTACAAAGGTCATTCTGACTGGTCACACATTGCTCGTGTAAAGAACAACCCAAGAATCACAATGCCAATTTTCGGAAACGGAGATATCGACAGTCCAGAAAAAGCATTACATTATAAAAACGAATACGGAATTGACGGTATCATGATTGGCCGTGCTGCAATTGGTTATCCGTGGATTTTTAACGAAATCAAGCACTATTTCAAAACTGGTGAGCACTTGCCTGCTCCAACGGTTATTGATCGTGTTGAAGCTGCTAGAAATCATTTAAAATGGTCTATGGAATGGAAAGGCGAGCGTTTAGGAATTGTAGAAATGCGTCGTCATTACACGAACTATTTCAAAGGAATTCATTCGTTTAAAGAATTCAAACAAAAATTAGTTACAACTGATGCACCTGAAGATTTATTCGTTATTATGAAAGAGATTGAGGAGGTTTATGCAGGTTATGAATTTGTTTAAAATTAATCTTTGTCAAAGAACTATAAAAAGAAAGACCTTCAAAATTTGAAGGTCTTTCTTTTTAATCATCATAATGGAATCGACATTGTAAAATCACACATTTTTGATCAACACTTTTCGTTCCTGAAACTTTATAAACCAGCCTATGTTCTCCTGTAATTCGGCGAGACCAAAAACTTTTTAAGTCATGTCTTAAAGGCTCCGGTTTTCCAATTCCTTTAAAAGGATTTTCGCGAATAGATTTTATTAATTCTTTTATTTTTATTGCGGTATCTGTATCGTTTTCTAACCAATATTCAAATTCTTCCCAACCATTTTTAGTAAAACAAATGTCCATAATAATCTAAAGTTCATCTGGGTTAAAGTCTACAAGTTTTCCTTTTTCCATTTGTTCTATAGATTCTGAAAGTCTTTTTCTATTTGCTTTAGTAGATAACAAATGTTGTGTTTCTAATATTGAATTGTACTCTTTCATAGAAATTATTACAACCGCATCTTCTTCCGAATTTCTCGGAACAACTATTACTTCTGATGATTCTGAAACTTCATCAAAATAATTTTTTATATTCTTTCTTAATGTTGATATTGTAATTGCTTTCATAATTTCGTACTTTAAAACGTACATCCAAAGGTACAATATTTTACATTTATAAACTTACTATGTAAAATATTTAACTTTTAATTCAAAAAAAACGGCCTCCAATTATGAAGACCGTTTTGTTTCTTATACTTGAACTCGTTTCCACTTACCTCTTTTATAAAAAAAGATTCCTGCCAAAGTTATAGCAGTTTCAGCAACAGGAATCGCAATAAAAACTCCAGTTGGTCCCATATTAAAATGTTTTGCAAGAACAAAAGCTAATGGAATTTGAAACAGCCAAAATCCGAAGAAGTTAATTCCGGTTGGTGTCCAGGTATCTCCTGCTCCATTGAAAGTATTAATCAAAACCATTCCTATTCCGTAGAAAATAAAACCGATGCTCATGATTTGTAATGCTTCAATTGCAATGGTTTTTACTTGATCGTCATTCGTGAAAAACGAAATAATATATTGTCCAAAAGCCAAAGTAATAATCATAATCGAAGCCATGAAAATTACATTATATCTTGCAGTCGTATAAACCGATTTTTCGGCACGTTCGATTTGTTTAGCTCCTAAATTTTGTCCAACCAAAGTCGCAGCTGCATTACTCAAACCCCAAGCTGGAAGTATGAAAAACATCATAATTCTTAAAGCTGTCTGATAACCCGCAGAACCATGGTCCCCTCCAGTTGTTGCCACTAATTGTGCTAAGAAAATCCAGCTGCAAGATGCAATTACGAATTGTAAAATTCCTGGAGCCGCAATTTTTACTAATGCTTTTATTTGTGTAAAATCTGGAGCAAAATATGGAATCTTAATTTTTAAAATCCCGTTTCCAAAAAACAAATGATACACTTGATATAAAACTCCAATACTTCTTCCAATAGTCGTTGCCAGCGCCGCGCCAACTAATCCAAAAGCTGGAATTGGTCCAAAACCATTAATTAAAATAGGGCATAAAATGATATTGCAAATGTTCGCAATCCAAAGACTTTTCATGGCAATTGCTGCATTTCCCGCTCCACGAAATATTCCGTTTATTAAAAACAAAAGCATAATACATAAACTTGAACCAATCATAATTTGCGTAAATCGGAAACCATGCTCGGCAGCTTCAGCAGATGCTCCCATAAACAGTAGAATATCTTTTGCATAAATAATTCCGAAAATACTCATCAAACTATTAATTACAAATGCTACAATAATCGCTTGCATTCCAGCTTTCGCTGCAGCGATAGGATCTTTTTCTCCAATTCGTCTTGCTACGACTGCTGTTGCTGCCATACTCATTCCGATTGCTAGAGAATAAATTACAGTCAATACCGATTCGGTTAAACCAACAGTCTGAATGGCAAAACTGCTATGTTCCAAATGCCCAACGAAATATAAATCAACCAGAGCAAAAACCGATTCCATCATCATTTCTAAAACCATCGGAATGGCCAATAGAATTACGGCTTTTTTGATACTTCCAGAAGTATAATCAAAAGATTCGTCGCCTTTTAAGGCTTGTTTTAAAGTGGTAAAAAATTTAGAAAAGAAGCTTTTCTTTATAGTTGTTTCTGTCATGATATTTTAGGATAAATGATAAAATTGGTTCAGATGCATTTAAATCTGAACTAAAAAAGTAAACGTAAGTATCCTAATTATTCTAAAAAATAAAATTAGGATTAGGCAGAAACAATCATATGCTGTAGTTTTTTAAGGCGGTAAATATAATTAATATTTCTTAAGTAGTTTTTAATCAAGTAGTTTTTTACTAACGCGGCCGCTTGCAATTAGTGAAGCAACAAAACCTAGAGAAATAATAGTTGCCATTACAATTAGAACATTTTCTACAGTAAAAACTACTGGATAAGCCAGAGTTGGCGTGATCATTATAAGTTCAAACTGCTGTTGAAGAATAACGAGAATGACTCCTAAAACAAGTCCTATCAAACCACCAAAAACACTTAATAATGTTCCCTGAAGCAGGAATATTTTTCGAAGATGACTGATATCTGTTCCTAAATTGAAAAGAGTTTTAAGATTTCCTTTCTTTTCTAAAATCATCATAATTAAGGCTCCGATCAAATTAAAAAGTGCCACGATAATCACTAAAGTAAAAATCAAGTAAACCGCAATATTTTCTGTATTAAGCATTTTATACAAAGACTCATTTAACTGCGCTCTATTTTTTAAAGTGATTTTATTTTTAAAAATAGAATTAAGCTGCGCGGTTACTGAAGCTTCATCAGCATTTTCTTTTAATTTAAATTCAATTCCAGAAATCTGATTTGGTTTGTACATTAATAATTCCTGTACTAATCCTAAATCTGCAAATACATATTTTGAATCCAAATCTTCGCTAATTGAATAAATTCCAACAGGTAAAACATCTGTTTTATTGAAAGCTTCTTCTGGATTATCGATTGCTCCTTTTCCTGGTTTTGGGGCAAAAATCTGAAGTGGGTTTTCAAAATCAAGAATTCCCATAGAGAAATTTTGAGATAAACCATAACCAATGACAACCTGAAAACTATCTGGTTTTAGCCATTGTCCATTAAATAGCTTTTTCTTGATATCATTAACAACTGGATATAAGCTGTCAACGCCTTTTAAATAAGTAACTTGCTGTTTGTCTTTAAATAAAAACAGTACACGCTCTTCTATTATTTTGGTATAAGAAGCAACGCCATTAATTTTCTTAATCTGATTTTCCTGATCTGGTGTAAGTACAAAAGACTTTCCATACGTACTTACCAATTTTAAATCAGGATCAATTTCATTTGTAAACGAAAGACTAAAAACTTTAAGTCCGCTGAAAACAGATAAAACTACGAACAAAGCCATCGTACCAACAATGATTCCCATGCTGGCAATACGATTAATGATATTTATAGCATTGTTTTTACTGCCGCTAAAAATATAACGTTTGGCTATGTATAAAGGAAAATTCAAATTATGACTTTCTTCTTTTTTCTAAAAGATCACGATTTTCTATTGGGTTTTCTTTATCTGCAAGCGCATTGTCGATTTTCTCGATGTAATCTAGAGAGTCGTCTATAAAGAATACCAAATTCGGAACACGACGCAATTGCAAACGCACACGCTGTGACAAATCATGTTTGATTAAAGTTGTATTGGTTTTTATTGCCTCTAAAGTTTCTTTGGCTTTTACTTGCGGAAAAATGCTTAAATATACTGTTGCCACAGATAAATCTGTAGTTACACTTACTTTGGATACAGAAATTACCAAATTAGTAATTCCGTTTTTTCTCACTTCACCTTGCAAGATATCAACCAGATCTTTCTGAAGAACACCGCCTATTTTTTTCTGTCTATTTGTTTCCATACTGCAAAAATACTACTTTTAAATTTTACTCTCTACAATTTCAAATGAACAATGGAGTGATTTTTATATTCTGATATCGTTTTCTCCAAAATAACTTTATTTCTTTTGCTAAATAAAGCCAATTCTTCCTTTTTAATTCTCTCTATTTCACTATTTAAAGATGATAAAAATCATATTTATTGTCTGAAATATTTTACATCTTTAATATAAAATAAAAGCCAAAATATTATGAAAAAAAGAGAACCAATCAGTCATATTATGACAAAAACAGTAGTGACTGCAAACGAAAAAGATGATCTTAAAACAGTAGTCGAAAAATTAAAAGCAAATACAATCCGTCACATTCCGATTGTAAAAGGTAAAGAAGTAATTGGAATAATTAGCCGAACAGATATTAACCGATTAACTTTTGGAGCTTTATTTGAAGGTCAGCAAAATGCCGATGAAGCGATACTAGAAATGCTAACTATTTCTCAGGTTATGACTTCGAAACCTAAAACAGTATCATCTGATACAATAATAAGAGATTTGGCAGAGATTTTTGCAAAAGAAGATTTTCATGCTCTACCTGTTGTTGATAAAGGTGAACTCAAAGGAATTGTAACAACTACTGATGTCATAAAATATTTAATAGAACAATACGATTAAATTATAATTGAATAAAAAAGGGAGCTAAATGCTCCCTTAAATTTTTATCTACCTTGCAACCATCCTTCTGGATTGTTGTATGAAGTATTTTGAAGTATAAGGAATTTAATAATTGTTTTTCCTGTATCTCCACTTGTTCTTACTTTTCCAAGGCTTTGTTTAACTTTTACTTTATCGCCTTGTTCAACCGATACAGAACTAAGATTTTGATAGACAGTAAAATAATCACCATGTTGAATAAAAACTGCTCTGTTTACTGGCGACAATGCAATAACTTTTGACACAGTTCCTTCAAAAACCGCACGAGCTGTTGCACCATCTTCTGTAGTAATCTCAACTCCAGAATTGTGTACTGTAATTGATGGATGCAACGGGTGAGGGTTATCTCCATAACCAAGAGATATAAATCCTTTTTCAACCGGCCAAGGCAACTTTCCTCTGTTCGCTTTAAAATCAGCAGCTAAAATTTTACCTTCAGGTGTTAATTCAATTCTATCTGAAGAGGCAGGCGGTGGCGGTTTTGGCAAATCAGCATCCTTAGTCTCAACACCTTTTTTCTTGTTCTCAGCTATTATTCTTTGTCTTTCTTCTTCTACTTTTCTTCTTCTCTCTTCATTTGCTTTCCTAATTTGCTCTCGAATAAGGTCTTTGATTTTTGCATCAATTGCTTTTGACTCTTTTTGCTTTGATTTAATATCAGCCGCAATCTTATTTTTATCTTTTTTAAGCGAATTAACTAATTTCTGCTGTTCTTTTTTCTCTGCTTCAAGAGAAACTTTCTCTTTCTGATTTTCAGCAATTATCTTCTTTTTTACCTGTCTTTGTCCGTCAAGTTTAGCATTAAAATCAACTAACTGAGCCGTTTTGGACTGAATTTCAAGACCTTGATTTTTTCTGAAAGCAGTATATTGCTTTAAGTATTGTGCTCTTTTATAAGCTTGTAAAAAACTTTCAGAAGATAAAATGAACATTGCACGGCTCTGTTCAGAACGACTTTTGTATGATTTTAAAATCATCACAGCATAATCTTCTTTTAAAACTTTTAGTTCTTTTTTAAGTTTATTTACCTGAACTTGATTAATATACATATCGTTACTAATCAATCTTTCTTGTTTTGCCGTAGTATTAATTAATTTCTCTTTTAGTTTTATTTTGTTCGCCTGAATTAAATATTCATTCACAGCAGATTTCTCTTTTTTTCGAACAGACTGAAGCATCTTTTCGTTATCTCTGATTTCCTGCTGAATTTGAGCTTTACGTTGCTCCAGTTTTTCTTGCTGAGAATCCTGCGCCCATACAAACGTAGTGGCACAAATTAAAACTAGACTTAGGAGAAATTTTGGCATGTTTCTATTTTTATTTTTGCAAATTTACTTAATTGTCACTTTTTTATAACCGCTTGGAACACTATACGGAAAAGAAAGTTCTTCATTAAATGAAATATTATTATAATTCAAATTTATATTTGTTTTTCCTTTTGGCTGTACTGCATTAATTTCGATACTTGTTGGAAGTGTTCCCTGATCGAAATTTTTACTGTCAGAATATGCAATTTGTAATGTTCTGTTTTCTGATGGCTGTGAAATTTCTTCTTTCTGAACTAAATACTTTTCACCATCTAAGAAGAAGGTTTTCTTCAAATTAGCATCTTTTTCTTCATCCAGTCTGAAAAGATTATCTACAATTGTCTGCGTATATTTTCCTTTTCTTAAATCGTCAAAAGCTTCTCCAACCAAAAGATTCTGAACTTTACTATAATCTAAATCAGTTCCTAACCATTTGCTCAAACTTGTAAAATCTCCTTCATAATAACTACCGTTTATTTTCTCATAATAACTTACTGCAGAAGGTGTTATTAAGGCTTTAGCCATTGTAATTCCTAAGAAACGAACGCTAATTAAAATCTGTTTATCTTTTTCAATTCTGATTTCAGCAGTAACATTTTGGCTTTGTTTTTCATCAACATATTTTGCACTTGCTTTTATGTATAAAGTAGAAAAATCTAATTTGTTATCATAATGTTTTTCGATTACTTTTTTGTCTTCTTTTGGTGCAACTGTCTGGCTTGTACTTCCTTGTACTGCTACTGCTTTCGACTTACATGAAATTACAGCAATAGACAATACTAGTATTGATATATATTTTTTCATCTGCATTCTTCTTTTATTTTTTCTTTTTTAATACTTCATTTGCCTTCAAAAAGTATTCCTCTTTTTTCTTTGCATCTCCCAATCCATTGTAAGCTTCTCCTAATTGAATATTAAAATTTGATTCTAATTTTACGTCATCCACCACATAATCAAGACCCATTTCTAAGACAGTTTTTGCATTTTTAAATTGCTTTTGCTGATTACTTCCTAAACCTGCAAAGTAATAAAACTGAGCCTGACTCGGATAAACTTCAATCAGCATCATGGCTCTTTTTGTCATGGGTTCAAATTGTTTTGCCTGCGCATACGCTTCTAGCAGTAACATATTGGTTTCAAGATCAGTATCTGAATTTGCTTTTAAATCTTTTTCATAATATTTAATTGCATTTTCAAACTGACCTTTGCTGTGATAAAACTTTCCAATTTCTTTAGCAACATCTACATCTTTATCATTGTCAAAATAAGAAATAGCTTTTTCCAAATCGGCAGAATATTGTGGATTTTTATTTACATAAATCAAAAATTCATTCAAAGTTCTGTGTTTGATTTTTGAATCGATTTTTGAACTTGCTAAAATCACATTCATCGATTTTATAGCTTTATCTGCCTGATTGGCATCTAAATAAGTTTTGAACAAACTCACCTGTCCCCATTCTGAATTCGGAATTTCTTTTGCCAACTGTTTTGCTACTTCAAGCGATTTCTCATTTTCATTGTTTTTTGAATACAATAAAATAAGATTCAAATAATTGGATTCTTCTTTCGGATCTTTTTTAATCTGCTGAATTAGATTATCAATTTCAGCATTCTGATATTTTCCCTGCGATAAAATCTGCGCTTTATAAATTTCTCGATCAGAAGATTTTCCGAACTTATCATTCATTTCATTTATCGCAATCAGCGCTTTATCATACTGATTGGTAATCATGTATAACGAAATCAAATCGTCTTTGTACTCTTCGTCAAAAACAATTATTTTCTGAATAATTTCAATTGCCAGCGGATAGTTTTTTGTCTCGTAACTTACATCATAAATTCCAAGCCAAAACCATTTGTTTTTAGGATCAAGCTGTGTCGCTTTTTCAAAAGCATCTTGTGCATTTTGGTATTGTTTAAGCGACAGATAATTTTTCCCTAATTCGAAATAAGCAACTGCGTCATTGGGTTTTAGCTTGATACACTTCTCCAATGACACAATAGCTTTATCATAATTTTCAATTCCTTTTTGTTTTAACGATTCATAAAATGAGTCTTGATATTCATCTGTTGCCATAGCAATATCTTCGGGTTCTGTTTGTGCAAAAACCGAAAATGAAGTGCTAAACAAAGCAAAAAATAAAACTGTAAAAACTCTTTTTCTGATCATTTCTAAAAATTACATTTAAAACAAAACGAAACTTTCTTAATTTTTATTTTATTCTAAAACAGCATAATCCCCAATACTAATGCTTGTAAATTTACCATCATAACTTACATGATTTCCGATCATTGCATTATCAAGACTAGCATTTTTAATTTGAGAATACGTTTGAATCAAACTGTTTTTGATTGTACTGTCTGTTACATGACAACCATTTCCAAGAGAAACATTTGGTCCGATTGTAGTGTTTTTCAAAACAACATTTTGTCCAATGTAGCACGGAGGAATAATTGTTGAATTTTCTAAAGTTACACCATAATCTACTAAGTGCTCGCCGTCATTGTGTAAAAAGCCTAACATTCTTGTATTGGTTTCAACAGTAACATCTTTGTTACCACAGTCCATCCATTCGTCAACGCTTCCTGTTTTGAAAACTTTTCCGTTTGCCATCATTGCTTTGATACCATCATTAATCTGGTATTCGCCACCATTCTGAATATTATTATCCAAAACATTTTGAAGTTCATTTCTTAGAATTCCAACTTCTTTAAAATAATAAATTCCGATAACTGCTAAGTCGCTTACAAACTCTTTTGGTTTTTCAACCAACTCTATAATTTCATTATTCTGGTTCAATTTTACCACACCAAAAGCTTCTGGCTGATCTACTTGTTTTACCCAAATCACAGCATCAGCTTCTGGATCTAATTCGAAATCTGCTCTAATTAAAGTATCTGCATAAGCGATTACAGCTGGTCCTGAAAGAGATTCCTTCGCACACATAATAGCGTGTCCAGTTCCTAACGGTTGATCCTGACGGTAGATTGAAGCTTTTGCTCCTAATCCTTTTGCTAAATCTTCTAAACTTGCTACAACATCATCTCCAAAGAAAGCTTCATCTCCTAAGATAAAAGCAACTTCTTCAATTGGTTCTTTTAATATTTTGGCAATATCTTCAACTAAACGATGTACAATCGATTTTCCTGCAACTGGAATTAATGGTTTTGGAACTGTTAATGTATGAGGCCTCAATCTCGATCCACGGCCTGCCATTGGCACAATTATCTTCATTTCTTTATTTGATTTTATGGGAAGATTTTAAAAAATCTTCATTGGGTTTGGTCTTTCTTTTTTCAGTATTTCTTTTGCAGAAATTTATTTCACTCCAGTACTTCCAAAGCCTCCTTCACCTCTTGATGTTTCAGAAAGTGTTTCAACTTCAATCCATTCTGCTCTTTCATGTTTTGCAATAATCAGCTGTGCAATTCTCTCTCCGTTTTCAATTACAAAATCATCATTAGATAAATTTACTAAAATTACTCCTATTTCTCCTCTATAATCTGCATCAACAGTTCCTGGTGAATTCAAAACAGTCACACCTTTTTTTGCAGCCAGACCGCTTCTTGGCCTTACTTGCGCTTCATAACCTATTGGTAATTCGATAAAAAGTCCTGTTTTTACAATAGTTCTTTCTAAAGGTTTTAACGTAATTGGTTCCGTAATATTGGCACGCAAATCCATTCCTGCAGATGCAATAGTTTCGTAATTTGGTAAATCGTGTTGTGATTTATTGATAATTTGAATTTTCATTTTTAAATATAAAATTTTTTAAAGCGTCTTATTTTCTCTTCATTATTCCTTTAATAGTATCTTTTTCAAAATGGTAAACCATATACATAAACACTAAAAGAAGTGGAATTCCAACATAATATTTTTCTCTAAATCCATAAAATGAGATAATGGAAAATAATATTGAAACTCCTAAATAAGCACCAATTTTGTTCATATCATAAGGAATTGGATAATACTTATTTCCTAGAATATACGAAATAAGCATCATGCTTCCGTAAGCCGAAATAGTTGCAATCGCAGAACCATAGTAACTGTACTTCGGAATTAAAAGATAATTTAAAATTAAAGTAACAATAGCACCTACAATAGAAATGTAAGCACCAATTTTTGTCTTGTCCGTAAGTTTATACCAAACCGACAAGTTGTTGTAAATTCCTAAAAAGAAATTTGCCAGAATAATTAATGGCACAACTTTCATGGCTTCCCAATACGATTTGTTATCTAATAATAAATATTTTAAAAAATCTGCAAAAACGATAACGCCTAATAAAATCAGTGATCCAAGAATCACAAAATATTTAGTAATAACGGCGTAAGTTTGCGGAGCATTTTCATTTTTTGCATGACTAAAAAAGAAAGGCTCGATTCCTAATCTGAAAGCTGTTGCAAAAAGAACCATAAACAATCCTAATTTGTAACAAGCAGAATATGCTCCAACTTCAGATTTTGCTAAATTTTCAGGGAGTAAATATCCTAAAAGAATTTTATCGAAATGCTCATTTACGGCAAAAGCCAAACCGGCAACCAAAATAGGAAGCCCGTATTTCATCATTTTTTTCCAAAGAATTGGATCGAATTTTCGTCCAAGCGAAAGATAATTTGGAGAAAGCACAATGAACGTTGCTAAACTTGCCAAAAGATTAGCAATGAAAATATAAGCGATTTGGAAATTCTCTACATATAAATTATCCCAAACAGAATTTGGGTTTGACGCAGCTAATTTTGGAAGATACATCAAGAAAAATATATTCAGTAATAAGTTTATAACAACGTTTCCAATTTTAATTGCTGCATAAACAATAGGTCTTTGATTAGCTCTAAGTTTAGAAAACGGTATTAAAACCAATGCATCTAAAACTAAAATCCATACCGAATAAGTAATATATTGTACATCGACTTCTGCTAAACTTGCCAATGTATTTCTAAAAATTAAACCTGCAAAAAGAAATAGAATTGAAGTCCAAAATATTGAAATCGTAGAGGTTGCAATTACATTTTTCTTATCTTCTTCTGCACTGTAAAATCTAAAAAATGCGGTTTCCATTCCGTAGGAAAGAACTACGTTAAAGAAAACCATCCAAGACAATACGATCGACACTTCACCATACTCGGCAGTAGGTAAAATTCCTGTATATAATCTCACTAATAAAAAACTTAGCATTCTCGGTAAAACTGTCGCCAGTCCGTAAATTGCCGTTTGCTTGAATAGATTTTTATATAATCCCAAAATATAATTCTAATAATGTTTGTAAGACAAAAATAACCATTTCTTTTGTTTAATGGTGCTTTTGTTGATGCAATAAAGAAAACTTATGTTTGTTTTTAAACCGTCATTTTCTTTTCATCTAAAATTTTGACAAAATGAAATCCTCTTGGTGCATATCCTTGGTTGTAATAAAATCGGTGAGCAGCAAAATTTCCTGTAAAAGCATCAAGAACGATACTGCTACAGTTTAATTCATTAGCTTTTTTCTCTACATAATCGGTAAGCATTTTTCCAATGCCTCTTGATCGATAATCAGGATTTACAACAAAATTATCAATCTCAAGATATTTTCCTGTCCACAATTTTGTAGCCGACCAACAGCCCGTTAATCCTACACAAAAATCATTTTCAAAAACTGCAATTTGAGTGTAGTTATGCGGTATCATTTCTAAAAGATAAGATTCATATTTTTCTAAACTCAATTTAGGATAAAGAAATTTTATCGTTTCAATTTCAGCTAACATTTCAGAAATTATAGATAGTTCTTTTATATATAGATTCATAAATTTTGCTATTTATTATAATCAAAATTACTTAACAATTTAGTTAACAGTTACATAATTAACACACAACAACATGTGAAATATATAAAATATGACAGAAAATTATGTAACATTTTTTTAAGAGTTCTGCATAAATTTGTTTCACAGGGATTGAGAAAGCTAGATACAACCCTTATAAAAAAGGAAGCACTGGGACTAATAAAGCTTGTTTGTTCCCACAAAAGACAAAGCATAAGGGATTGATTCAGCTGTGTGTAACCCTAATAAAAACAGAGCACTGGGACTAATAAAGCTTGTTTGTTCCCATAAAAGACAAAGCACAGGGATTGATTCTGCTGAAATGTAACCCTTAAAAAACAGAGCATTGGGATTAATAAAGCTAGTTTGTTCCCATGAAAGACAAAGCACACAGAGTTATCTGTCAATTTTTTATAAAATGGTAGTGATTCTCAACTTAACTATAATTTGAGAATCACCATTTTATAAAAAATTATTTTTAAAAAAGAATAAAACTTCCAATAAAAAGAAAAGCCAGCAAATGCTGGCTTTTCTTTTTATATATTACGGAATAAATTATCCGTTTAAAGCTTCTGCTCCACCAACAATTTCCAAAATTTCACTTGTAATCGCAGCCTGACGGGCTTTGTTGTAAGTTAATTTCAGTTGGTTTCTTAATTCAGTTGCATTATCTGTTGCTTTATGCATTGCAGTCATACGTGCTCCATGCTCAGAAGCAAATGAATCACGGATTCCTTTATACAATTGCGTTTTTAAAGACTTAGGAATTAAAGTCAAAACGATTTCTTCTTTTGATGGTTCAAAAATATAATCTCCAGTAGAAGCCGCTGCATCAGTATTGATAGGTGCTAACGGTAAAAACTGCTCAGTTTGAACAATTTGAGTCGCAGCATTTTTAAACTGATTGTAAACTAACTCAATTCTGTCGTATTCTCCAGATAAAAATTTCTCAGTCAAATTATTTGCAATTCCAGCAACATTTTCAAAAGTTAAGTTATCGAAAATTGCATTATGGTGACCGTGAACGTTATGAGTTTTGCTTAAAGAATCGTTTCCTTTTTTACCAATTGCAAAAACATCAACTTGTTTTCCAGCATAAAAATCAGTACGATTTTTAATCTCTTTAATAATATTTGAATTGAAAGCACCACATAAACCTCTGTTAGAAGTTATCGCAACTAGCAATACTTTTTTTACTTCACGTTGTGTAGTGTAATCTCCTCCTACTTCACCTTCAAGTGTAGCAGAAAGATCTTGCAATAACTCCGTTAATTTCTCGGCATAAGGACGCATTGCAGTGATTGCATCTTGTGCTTTCTTCAGCTTTGCAGCAGAAACCATTTTCATAGCCGATGTAATCTGCATCGTCGATGAAACGGAAGTAATTCTATTACGGATTTCCTTTAAATTTGCCATCTATTATTTAGAAAATGTGACAATTGAAAATTAGATAATTAGAAGAATGTTTTTTCATTTTCTAATTATCTAATTAACGAATTATCTAATTAGTTATATTTTGCTGAAACTTCTTTTGCTGCTTTTTCGATAACATCAGTGATGCTGTCATCAAATTTACCAGCTTTTAAAGCATTAAGCGTATCTTTATGTTTACTGTTTAAGTAAGCTAAGAAATCAGCTTCAAATTCTTTTACTTTATTTACAGGAACGTTTCTTAATAAGTTTTTAGAACCAGCGTAGATAATAGCTACTTGGTTTTCAACTGTATAAGGATCATTTAAACCTTGTTTTAAGATCTCAACGTTTCTTTTACCTTTTTCAATTACGTTTAAAGTAACAGAATCTAAGTCAGAACCAAATTTAGCGAAAGCTTCTAATTCACGGAATTGAGCTTGATCTAATTTTAAAGTTCCAGAAACTTTCTTCATAGATTTAATTTGAGCATTACCTCCAACACGAGATACAGAAATACCTACGTTAATTGCAGGACGAACCCCAGAGTTGAACAAATCTCCATCAAGGAAAATCTGACCATCTGTAATAGAGATTACGTTTGTTGGGATATATGCAGAAACGTCACCAGCTTGAGTTTCAATAATTGGTAAAGCAGTTAATGAACCACCACCTTTTACGATAGATTTGATAGAATCTGGTAAATCGTTCATGTTTTTAGCGATACCATCATCAGCAATTACTTTACAAGCACGCTCTAATAAACGAGAGTGTAAGTAGAAAACGTCTCCAGGGTAAGCCTCACGTCCCGGTGGTCTTCTTAATAAAAGAGAAACCTCACGGTAAGCAACAGCTTGTTTAGATAAATCGTCATAAACGATAAGAGCTGGACGACCAGAATCTCTAAAGTACTCTCCAATTGCAGCACCAGCGAATGGAGCATAAACTTGCATTGGAGCTGGGTCAGAAGCATTTGCAGCAACGATAACTGTATAAGCCATTGCTCCTTTTTCTTCTAACATTTTAGCGATTCCTGCTACAGTTGAAGCTTTTTGTCCAATTGCAACATATATACAGAATACAGGTTTTCCTGCATCGTAAAATTCTTTTTGATTTAAGATTGTATCGATACAAACAGTTGATTTACCTGTTTGACGGTCACCAATAACAAGCTCACGTTGTCCACGACCAACTGGGATCATAGCATCAACAGCTTTTACACCAGTTTGTAATGGCTCAGTTACTGGTTGACGGAAGATAACACCAGGTGCTTTTCTTTCTAAAGGCATTTCGTATAAATCTCCACCGATTGGTCCTTTTCCATCAATTGGAAAACCAAGAGTATTAACAACACGTCCTACCATTTGCTCACCAACTTTAAGAGAAGCAATACGTTGAGTTCTTTTTGCTGTAGATCCTTCTTTAATACCTGTTGAAGGTCCTAATAATACAACACCCACATTATCCTCGTCAAGATTCAATACGATACCTTCCATACCGTTATCAAATTCCACTAACTCTCCATATTGTACATTAGATAGCCCGTAAACACGAGCAATACCGTCTCCAACTTGAAGTACAGATCCTACTTCCTCTAGCGTAGCGCCAGATTCAAAACCTTCTACTTGCTTTCTTAATATCGCTGAAATTTCAGCAGGTTTGATTTCCGCCATCTTAATTTATAATTTAGACACTTTTTGTGTTATAAAACTAATTACTTAACTCTCTTTTTAATACTTGTAATCTGTTTGCAACTGAAGCGTTGTACTGATTATCTCCTATTCTCAAAATAAATCCACCAATGATTGAAGGATCTACTATATTTTCAATTGTAATTTTTTTATCTGATAAAGTTGCAACTTTTGCTAAAACTTTAGCTTCTAAAGCAGCATCCATCGGAATTGCTGTAGTAACTTTTGCTACTTCAACACCTTGATCTTCATCAAATAATTTATTGTATCCTAATGCAATTGCATCTAGAATTTCAAATCTTTTATTTTCGAATAATAAATGGAATAATCCTTTAGTCACTCCATTTGCATTTGAAAAAACTTCTAAAAGAGCACTTTCCTTAACTTCAGCTTTTGTAGTTGGGTTTAGAATAAATGTTCTCAATTCTTCATTTGCCTCAATTGCAGAAACAATTGACTTCATATCGTTATTGACAGCTTCGGCAACACCTTTAGAGTTTGCTAAGTCTAGAATTGCTTTTGCATAACGAATTGCTGCTCTTGTACTTGCCATAATCTTAGTTTAACTTTACGTCACCTAACATTTTCTCAACTAATTTAGTTTGAGATTCTTTGTTAGATAATTCTTCTTTCAATAATTTTTCAGCAATACTCAATGAAAGAGTTGAAACTTGAGATTTCAATTCTGCCATTGCAGCATTTTTTTCGCTTTCGATAGCAGCTTTAGCTTGCTCGATCATTTTTTGACCTGCTTCTTGTGCTTCGATTTTAGAATCAGCAATCATTTTCTCTTTCATTTCGCGAGCTTCTTTCAACATCGCGTCACGTTCAGCACGAGCTTCATTCAAAATTCTTTGATTGTCAGCTTGTAAATTTTCCATTTCTCTCTTAGCATTTTCAGCTGAAAGTAATGCATTTTTAATACCTTCTTCTCTTGCAGTAATAGATTCCATAATTGGTTTCCAAGCAAATTTCACTAAAAGCAAAATTAGTATTACCAAGATTAAAGCTTGCCAGAAGAATAACCCGAATGAAAAATCGTTAATTAACTTATCCATTTTATAACTATATTAAAATATTTAATTTCTTTTTTAAAAGTAACAACATCTTTAACCAACCGTTAAAGATGCTGTTATTTCTCTCTTTATTATTTTCCTAAGATTAAAGCAGCGAATGCTAAACCTTCTAATAAAGCCGCGATAATAATCATCGCAGTTTGAATTTTACCAGCAGCTTCTGGCTGACGAGCAATAGCGTCCATAGCAGATCCACCGATTTTACCTAAACCTAAACCTGCACCGATTACTACTAAACCAGCACCTACTAAAGTTGGAATTGTTCCCATAACTATTTATATATATAAAATTAAACTTCTAAAAATTAAATAATCGCAGTTTCGTCTTCGTGGTGGTGAGCATGATCATGATCTTGAACAGCCATACCAATAAACAATGATGATAACATTGTGAAAATAAACGCTTGTAAAAATGCAACTAAGATTTCAATAACAGAGATAAATAATGTTAAACCTAATGATATTGGTAAATCTGCTGCTAAATTTTTTCCAACAAAAATCATTGCAATCAAACTCATAATTACTACGTGACCTGCAGTAATGTTTGCATACAAACGGATTAATAATGCGAATGGTTTTGTTAATGTTCCTAAAATCTCAATTGGAGCTAAGATAATTTTCATTGGAACTGGTACTCCTGGCATCCAGAAGATGTGTCCCCAATAATCTTTGTTTGCACTAAATTGAGTAATGATAAATGTAAAGGCTGCTAAACAAACTGTAATAGCAATGTTTCCTGTTACGTTGATTCCTAGCGGAGTCATTCCTAATAAGTTTAAAACCCAAACAAAGAAAAATACAGTTAATAGGTAACCCATATATTTACGGTATTTTTTCTCTCCAATATTTGGAACTGCAATTTCATCTCTAATGAAAATTACTAGTGGCTCTAAAACTCTACCAAATCCAGTTGGGATTGGTCCTTTTTTATATGATCTTGCTAAACCAGTAAACATAAAGAATAATAATACTGATACGAAAAGCATTGAAACAACATTTTTAGTAATCGAAAAATCTAATGGTTTTTCGTTTGATGGATGACCGTGCTCATCAAAGTTGATTGTTCCGGCTGCATCTGTTTTGTAAATTTTACCGTGAACTAATTTGTAGTAGCTACCGTCAACTTCTGCAACTTCTTCTCCGTGGTGTAATTTTGAAGAAGAGAAAACTTTTAAACCTCCATCAATTAAAATAACTGGTAATGGAAAACCGTAGTGCTTATTTTCTTTTTCATCTGAAAAGAAAACAAAGTCATGAGAATCTTGTAAGTGGTGATCAATAAAAGCATCTACTTTAGCCTTTGGATCAAGAGCAACATGCTCTCCCTCTTCGTGAGCATTGTGTGAAACTACTTTCTCTTCGTGAGCTGTTTCAGTTTGAACATGCGTCGAGTCATTTTCTGGATTTGCGAAACCCATAATCGGTAAAGCAGCTACAAAAGCAGCAAGAATAAAGCTGAGTGGTTTGTTTGAAATCACCATATCGTGGAAAATCTTATTTTTTTACGTTTCTAAAATTTGGTGCAAAGGTACATTTTTTATTAATATTCAAAAGGATATGAAAAATTATTTTTAAACCTTGTTTTAAAGAATTGTTATTTTATGGCTTTTCATTTAATAATCGGACAGTTAAAAGCGTCTGAAATAACAAAAACAGCACAAATGTTAAAAAAAAACTCATTTTTTCAACATCGCTCTCTCCTGTTTTGATTTTTAAAATTGGCTGCAAAACTAAATAGGCTAATAACATTTGTGCAAAAGTTCCAAATAAAAATGTCATCCCGACAATTTCAAAATTCTTCTTTTTCATCAATAATAATATAAGGTATAATAAAGCCGAAATTCCGAAGAATGATAAATACAATAATTCTAAGCTATAATGAAAACTTTGACTATTGATTCCGCCAACGAAAAAAATTGCTTTATGTGAAATGTAGGCTGTTAAAGATAGACAAAATAAATAAAAAACGGATTTGTAATTTTTTAAAAGCATTTGAAATAATTTTGATGCAAAGATGCAATTTTTATCTCAAGCGGTTTTTATTTACAAACTACTTTGTTTTATTGATCTCATTAACCTGTCGGATTACATTATATAATGCAATACCGACACCAATTAATACAAAAATGGTATTATAATATACTTTAGGGCTTGGATGGTTTTCGTCTAGCCAGGTTCCGAAATAAGAGAATAAGAAAATAATAACCCCCATTTGAAAGGGGATATTAATAAATGCAAGCCATTTGTTTCTCCTATTATTATTCGGCTCCTTTTCCATCTTCTAACATTATTACCTGATTTGAATGTGCAAGCATCGTGCAAGTTGCTGTGAAGTCTGCGCCTGGTTCTATAGAGAGTTGCCCTACAGCAACTTCTCCGTGAATTTGAGCAGTCGATTTAATATTAAGGGTTTCAAGAACTTTTATTTTTCCGTGAAATTCTCCTTCTATGTCAGCATTATTACAAATAATTTCTCCTTTAATAACTCCTTTGGCCCCAATAACAATTTTGCCTTGCGAAGTAAAATTTCCAATTAATTCGCCGTCTAATCTAAAATCGGCTTTAGAGACGATGTCTCCTACTATTGATGTTCCTTCTACAATTCTATTCGTTTTTCCTAATTGTTCAGTTCCGTTTTTTTTTACTTTTTCAAACATGGCGGTTAAGGGGTTTTTGGGGTCAAGTATGCTTCTAAATTCTTTTTAATCTGAACAATTTTATAATTATCAGCTGATATAATTATTGCCTGATCTGGAATTTTATATTTTTTATCATCTCTGAAAACTCCAGCAATATCATTCGCATAAGCTTCAGATTTTAAACCATGAATAACTACAAAACTTTCTGTTTTATTGTATTTATCCAAAGATGTTGTCAATCTTTCGTAATTTTCAACTAACAAAAATACTCTAATTGCTTCTTCAATTCTTTTAACCGTTTTAGTATCGGTATTAGCAACACGATATAGTATTTTCCAATTTTTGTTGTCGACAGTTGTAAAATTAAGTCTCTCTAAAACCGGAACTTGTTTTTCGAGAATTTCTCTAGCATTTTTACCTTCTTCACTGTTCGGGTAATTGTCTGCTACATTTTCAAGACCTTTTTTATAAGCCTCCAAACCATTTACTTTTCCTAAAGTATTGGCTTTTAATAATTCATATTTAGAAACAATATCTTCGCCAGAATATTGATTAATTAAATTATCAATATTGGCTAAGACTTCATCAAAGTGTTCTTCTTCAAAGAGTTTAAACCACTTTTTGTATTCTACGTCAGGATTAGAATTCGGATCGTCCGATTTATTATTTAAAATCTGAGCATATCTCGAAGTTGGATATTTTGTCGAAATTTCAGCTTTTATTGCTTCCGCTTTTTCTGGATTTGTAATTTGATAAATTTTATACAAATTATACATTGATGGCAAAATCAGTTTTTCTTCAGGATTATTATGCAGTAATTGTTCGAGCTTATCACTAGCTAAATTATATTCCTTAAACTTCTCCTTATATATAAGTCCTAATTGGTAATATGCAAAATTGCGTTCTTTACCAATACTATCCATCGCAGCTTCTGAAGTTGGAAGCTGTTTAACATAATAAGCTACAGTATATTTTTCTGGTACAATGGTATCTTTCAATACATTAGCAACTTCTTTTGTATTTATGCTATCATTAATTGCATCGCTAGCAGATTTTGTTCCTCCTAATCTCCAATTTCCTCCTAGAGATCTACTACCCCACATTTTTTTAAACTGCAGTTTTCCGTAGGCAACCGTTGTTGGATTGTAGAAATAAAAAGTACTTGCATTGTCATTATTACTTCCTGGAGGCATTCCGATTCCATCAGATTCTGCAGGTTTACCTAAAGATTGTGGATTAACAGCTCCATTTACAGGTCCTTGTGCTTGTGAATTTCGATCGATGTTTGCTAATCGTTCTTTTTCTTTTTCCTCAAACAGTTTTTTTTCTTCGTCTTTCTTTTTAAGCTCAGCAATGTAATTTTCGAAGAAAGATTTCTTTTCAGTCGGTGGCATATTGTAAACTGTAATAATACTATCATTACGTTTTGCAACCGCTTCGTATTTAATTACGTTATCTAGATTTTTTCTGTTTTTTTCTATAAACGCATACTCTCTAGTTTTTGGATCTAATTTTGTCAAAGTACTATCATAATACTTCGCGGCCATTGTATAATCTGTATTTTTGAAATACATATTTCCAATGTTACGGTATGCCGATGCCATTAAATATGGATCTTTGGATTTTCTTCCTAAAGATTTATTGTAAAATACTAAAGCATTTTCTTGATCTTTCTTTTTGTCATAGTAAACTCCCATTTCATAAAAAAGAAAATCATAATAAGGACGGTTTTCACGATCTGTAACCAGCTTATTGAATGTTTTTAAAAAGATGGTATCGTTATCTTTTCCATAATCAAACATTTGTGCTTTTTTCGCGTAAGCGTGCATCATATATTTACGATCTGCTTTTCTATTTAAATCAATTACAGCATCATAAAAATAGATTGCGCTATCTCGTTTTTCTTCAGCCTGATACATTTGGCCAAGAATAAAACGGTATCTAGCGCGCTCTTCATTTTTTCTAGTAAACTGCTCTGCAATTCTAAGTCTAGAAACAGCACTGTCTTTTTCTTCCAAATTCAGAAAAGCTTCTGCAAGAAGAGCATTTGCATCGGCGTAAGTTTGTTTGTCTAAATCTGTATTTCTAAGTAAAAGTTTGATGTTTTTTAATGCGATGGCATCATTACCTAAGCGCATATTGGTTTTTTCGCGCCAGATTTTTGCAATGTAAATATTATTACTTTCTGGATATTTGTATAAAATATAATTGAACGCCTCAATTGCTGGGATAAAACGCTGATCATAATATCTCGCTTTTCCCAACATTAAGTAAGCTTCATCTATCTGAGTGTTTTTTTCTCTACCCCCAATATTCATCGAGTGCTTCTGAATCGCTTTGGTCGCTTTTGTCTCAGCTCTTTCAAAATCAGGGTTTTTAGCTTTTTCTCCTTCAGAAAAATTTTCGTCAAACTGCATTTTTTCTATTGGCAGTAATTTCCAAAAATTATCTTCATTATTAGACTGAATAGAAAGCAAACCTTTATCTAAACTAATCCCTCCATTGTACAAAATATTATATTTAGTACCAACAGAGTGAGAAGTTCTAGACAAAAATGTATTTTTTTTGGTAGAACAAGCTATCAAAAAGAATAAAAAAATGAGAATAAAACTATATTTAAGAGTATTCTTTTTCAATAGAAAGAGTTTAAATCAGATAACTACTAAAAATTGTTTTTAGTATATTGACTTGTAAAAATACGCTTCTTTTTTAAATATTGAAATTTATACTGCAAAAAACAATTCGAGTTCTTGTAAGGTTTCTTTTGAAGTTTGAATATCTTTCACAACCTCACCTTTATTAAGAGCAACTATTCGGTCACAAACCTCTACTGTATGCTGCAAATCGTGGCTTGAAACTAAAACCGTTACATTTGGATCATCTGCCAATTCTTTAATGATTTTTTTCAATCGGCTAACCGTTGTTGGATCTAGATTTGCAAAAGGTTCATCTAAAATTACAACTTCAGGATTTCCAATAAGTGTTGCTATGATTCCCACTTTTTTCTGGTTTCCTTTTGACAAGTCACGAAGGTATTTTTTGTTCTTTAAAATTTCTCCGTTAAAAAACTCCTCATATTTCGCCAATAACGCATCGATATCTGCTTTATTCTGATTACGCAAATCACCAATAAAATAAAAATATTCTTCAGGAGTTAAATATCCGATAAGGAAATTTTCATCTAAAAATGATCCTGTAAAAGATTTCCAGTTTTCACTTGTATTTACCTGAATATCATGGCTTTTTATATATCCTGTTGAAGGTTGGATAAGATCTAAAAGCAAACTGAAAAAAGTTGTTTTTCCTGCTCCGTTATTTCCAACCAATCCGAAACTTTGCCCTTTTGGAATTTCAAGATTGCTGATATTTAATACAGTTGTTCCGTTATATGTTTTTGAAAGTTGACTTACTTGTATCATGGTAATTGTAAATTTTAGATTGTTGATTTTAGATTAATTATCTAATTGACTCATTTTCTAATTAATTCTTTTGTTTGTATGCGCTAATCGTACTGTATTTCTCAATCTTGTATCTTTTTTCGATTAGAGAAAATACTTTTTCTTTGAAGATAAAACCTAAAATTCCAGCTCCAGCTACTAAGCTTAACGCCACAGTTTTATCTGCAAAATGTAATCCAAGCCAATACAATAATAAAGGCAGAAATATTTTTGGTAAAGACAAAAGCATTGAATTAACGTTAAAAGCTTTTTTATCTCCAAAAGCTCCGCCGGCGTTACTCAAATCAATTGGAGTTTTTGTAAAAGCTCCGCCTAAAAGAACTAAATGAGAATTGACTCCAATATTATAAATCGCTCCAACTACAATCGTTAAATAAACTTCCCATCCATAAAAAAGGTAAAATGATGCCAAAATGGTAGAAATAAAAGTAACAATTACAATAAGCCACCATTTCGCAGTAATGTAACCTCGATACGGAATATTCTGTGTCATCATTAATTGATAATATGAACTATCCCAGCTTGGTACAAATTGTCCAAAAACAAAAAGAAATCCTCCCGAGACAAATATTCCAGCAAAAATGTGCATTGCCGCGGGTTGATGCGGGTTGGCGAAAAAAATCAATCCATAAAATAAAAAGATCACACTCATTACAATAGTTGTCTTAGACCTTTTATTTCTTTTGATAAGTTTAATATCATTTTTAAGGAATGTTCCCAAAGTTCCAAATTGGTTCAGCCAAGTTAAATTCTCTGTTGACGCAACATCATGTTTTACAGAAAGACCTGCATCTAAGTATAAATTCTTTTCAAAGTATTTGAAAGTAAAAGCATAAAGCCCAATTAATACTAAAATTGGAATTAAAAATATTCCATCGATATCATAAAAGCTCTGAAAAAATGGCGTTGTAAATGTCGTGATATCAAATAACTTATAATATTGCGCGCCTCCAAAAACGACAATCAATACCACAAATACAGCAAACAATTTGTCAATATTGCTCAAAATAATATTCAGGAAATTATTGATGTATATCATAGCCATTATTCCTAAATGCCAAAAAATAATTTCGACAACATCGTAACCATTTAAAATTAGTACAACCGAAAATGGAATAAAAAATAAAGCATGCACCCAGTTAAAAAAAGACAAAGCCGTTTTGCCTAAAGAAAAATGCACAATTGTTGGCTTCTTAAAAGGAAGAACCAATAATGGTTTAATATTTAAAACAGGAATTGATTGTAGCAACAATCGAATTATTAAATCTAAAAGGAAATAATAAATCAGAAATTTGTTGACAGTTACTAATGGTTCCAATTTCATCTCCTTAAGGACATAAAATGCTCCAACTCCCATACCAATAAAAATTAGGGAAAAATAGATCATTAAAAAACCTATTAAAATTTTCATTGCCAGGTTTTTACCGAAAGATGCCGATCTGCTGAAAGCCTTCCATTCGAGGTAAAGAAACTTCTTAATCATTGTTTTTGGTTTTAGTATTTTTGTAGTAAGAGATCAAATGTAGGAAAACGTTACAAAAAAAGTTAAAAAAAATAATTTAGTGGCAATCTTTTAATAGTGGTTTGCTACTTTTGCATAAAAATTCTATCATGCCTTCATTCTTAAAACTAATAATTAAAGAGGTTAAACGTGAAACTGCAAATGCTGTTTCTGTACTTTTTAATGTTCCCGAAGAACTAAAACCTGACTATAAATTTATTGCAGGTCAATATATAAATTTAAAACTAACTCTTGATAATCAAGAAATTAGACGTGCTTATTCTATTTGCTCTGCACCAGACAGCGGCGAATTACGAATTGCTGTAAAAGCAGTAAAAAATGGTCTTTTTTCTCAGTTTGCCAACACAACTTTAAAAGCAGGTGATGTTCTAGAAGTTGGGCAGCCAGAAGGAAAGTTTACTTTTGAGCCAGACGCTGAAAGACAAAAAAACTATGCAGCTTTTGTTGCAGGAAGCGGAATTACTCCTGTTCTTTCAATCATAAAATCGGTTTTAAAAAATGAGCCAAAAAGTTCATTTGTATTAGTTTACGGAAATAAAACTCCTGAAGAAACAATCTTTTTTCAAGAACTTCACGATTTACAACTACAATATGTAGGAAGATTTTTTGTGCATTACGTTTACAGTCAGGCAAAAGCTGAAAATGCTTTATTTGGAAGAATTGAAAAATCTTCTGTGAATTTTGTTTTAAACAACAAACACAAAGAGCTTCAATTTGATAAGTTTTTCCTTTGTGGACCAGAAGACATGATCAATACTGTTTCAAATGTTTTGAAAGAGAAAAATGTAAAAGAGTCTGCTATTAAATTTGAGCTATTTACGTCTTCTTCTGAAGAGCATGCAATTCAAGGTTCTCAAGAGGGACATACAAAAATTACTGTTTTAGTAGATGATGAAGAGACTACTTTTGAAATGTCTAAAAAACAAACTATTCTTGACGCAGCACTAAAACAAGGTGTTGACGCACCATATTCTTGTCAAGGCGGAATCTGTAGTAGCTGTTTAGGGCGTGTGACAAAAGGAAGTGCAGAAATGACGAAAAATTCTATTTTAACAGACAGCGAAATTGCCGAAGGTTTAATTTTAACTTGCCAAGCACATCCAACTTCAGAAACTATTTATGTTGATTACGACGACGTATAGTATTTGAAAATTCCAAAATATAAAAATCCAAATTCCAATTTTACAATTGGGATTTGGATTTTTTTTTGTTTAATTGCGTTATTTCTAATCTTTGTCAAAGTTTAAAACTTTGACAAAGATCTGGCTTGGTCCCGAGGCCTCGGGATGGCATTTAAAAATTGAAATTGAATTGAATATGAAATCTGTACGAGAAATTTTTAGAAACAAAGAATATCTTCTGGATGAACCTGAAGTTATGAAGCTGATTGATTACTGTGAAGAACTTCAGGATGAAATTGTTGAATTTAAATTTCAAAAAACCGACAATAAAGAACTTGCTTTGCTCGACATGATCAAAGAAGTTATAAAAGGATGTGATGCCATTGAAAGAGAACAAATGGAGCATGAACGCTACGGTTATGACGCGCCAAATTACCAGGAAACCATTGCAAATCTAAAAAGTTATATCTACCGTCGTTGTCGCGATGAGAAGATTTGGCTCTAATTGAAATAAAAACAAAATTTTATTAAAATTTTGCCAAATTTTCATTAAATTAGGGGTATAATTATGGCAATATCAATCTCGCCTTTTGAGAATTTGTAGAGCTAAATCAAATTTGTCAAACATTTAAACATTAAATATCATGACAGCTCACGTTCAACACTTTCATTTATATCTATTTATTATGCTATTTGTAACTGCTTCGCTATGCGTTCTGGCAGTTATTATAAAAATGAAAAACAAAAAAGGTCCAAAGATGCTTGAAAGAGAAAAATACAATTCAACGTTGACCGAAAAAATGGTAGAAGTTAAAAAGACCGATTCGAATATTTTTAATATCTGGCCTTATGTAAGCAAACTTAAATCGGCTAAAGTTTTATCTAAGAAAATAAAAGATCATGACTTAATTTATAAAATTTACAGAGATTCATCTGATAAATTTGAACACATTCTATTGTCAACCGAAGACAAAAACAACTTTGTCAGCATTATAGTAAACAAAAAAAGAAAAAAAACTATCGGATATTCTTTCCTCGATTCTAATGAAAGATATGATCTAAACAAAAATATTGCTTAAATATTGTTTGATCAGCAAATACCCCAGCGGGGTAAAATATTTATCGGATCACAATAAAACAAAAGAAAAAAGCTCCAGCGGAGCGACATTATAATAAAAAATGTCGCTCCGCTGGAGCTTTAATATTGTAGACGTGATTCTTTTGTATAAATATTTCGCTTCTCCGAAGCTTATAACAAAAAAACGCTATTTTTTAATCTTTTATGAAAGCTGCTCTACAACTTTTTCAACAACCTGTTGTGGTAAAATCGTTTTCATCGCATCTTCATAACCTTCAACCATTTTATTTCCATAAACCGAAGTTGGTAATTTTGGATATTGATTTCGGTCTGAAGTCAGTGCGTTTTCTAAACTTTGATTGAATGGCAAAAATCCAGCGTATGGATGGGTTGCGCCCCAAAGCGTAACAACTTTTACTCCCAACATTGCTGCAATATGAGCATTTCCAGAATCCATAGAAAGCATTACGTCTAGATTGCTTATCAATTTTAATTCTTGCTGAAATTTAATTTTTCCAGCAACATTTATTACATTTTTAAAAGGTTCTGAAAGCGAATTTAAAATATCAATTTCTTTCTTTCCGCCACCAAAAAGCAAAATAGTTTGATCTTTATTTTCGGCCAATTTTTCAATCACATCTTTCATTAAATCTAAAGGATAAACTTTTGAATCGTATTGGGCAAAAGGCGCAATTCCAATTAATTTTTGATAATTCTCTCCAATTAAATCGGTAATTTCTGCACTTAAAATCGCTTTTTTAGGAAATTCAGGATGAGATAAATCTACAGGAAAACCAAGTTCTTCAAATACTTTTGCGTGTCTTTCAAACATTGTTGGCAATTGTTTGAAAATCTTATTTTCAGCACGGGTTAGTTCTTTTTTTCCTTCTCTTCCTTTATCAACTGTTGCTCTTTTTTTTCCGCTTAAAGCGAAAAGTAAACTCACAACCTTAGATCTCAAAACGTTATGAAGATCTGCAAAGGCATCTATTTTCAGTTTTTTTACATCTTGAAATAAACGTAAAAGTCCAAGAAATCCTTTATGCCTTTCTTTTTCATCAAAAGCAAAAAATTCCAAATTCGGAATTCCTTCAAAGAAAGGTTTAAAAAATGGACGAGAAATAACGGTCAATTTTACCGTTGGATATTGTTTTACAAAAGCTCGTAAAACAGGAACCGTCATGGCGACATCTCCCATTGCGGATAGTCTCATGACGGCTATATGCTTAATTTTGCTAGACAAGTCTGCCAAATTATTTATTTTTTATTTTGATATAAAACAGGATTCAATTCATCGTCGTTGTACATTTTCATTTGTTTGTACACTTTCATGAATTTATCACCATTTTCAATATCTGTCAATAATTCTTCAATTGCTGTAGATAAATCTGTTCTTTGCTCTAAAAGTATATTTAATTTTTCCTGACATTTATCTCTGTGCTCTTGAGAAGCCTCTGCACGAGTAGCTTCTTCATGCATGTGATAAATTTTTAAAGCCAAAATTGACAATCTGTCAAAAGCCCAAGCTGGACTTTCAGAATTAATTTTTGCTCCATCTTTTACTTTTACACTGCTATATTTTTGTAAAAAGTAACTATCAATATATTCCACCATATCAGTACGTTCCTGATTTGATGCGTCAATTCTTCTTTTTAAAGTCAATGCCGCTACTGGATCAATCTGCGGATCACGAATAATATCTTCAAAATGCCATTGAACGGTGTCAATCCAATTTTTTAGATATAACAAATGCTCGAACTTATCTTTTGGATAAGGATTATTAATCGGCTGATCTACATTATCAAACTGATGATAATCTTTGATGCTCTGCTCGAAAACAGAATAAGCTAATTTTGAAAACATGTTTTTTATTTTTTATGAAACAAAGATACTTTTTATACTTTTATAGTTTGAAAAAAAACATTAATTTTTCAATTATTCTTAAAATACAATTGATCTTCTAAAAAAATCTTATGAAAATCCACTATATATCCGAGAACAACAGTGTATTAAATCATTTTTTGGGTCAAATCCGAAATGTAAATGTTCAAAACGACAGTATGCGTTTTCGTAGAAATATTGAACGCATTGGCGAAATTATGGCTTATGAATTAAGTAAAATTTTGCCTTATAAAGAAGTTGAAATCCAGACACCGCTTGGAATCAAAAAAACAACAGAAATCGAAACCGATTTGGTTTTATGTCCAATTCTAAGAGCTGGATTGCCACTTCATAACGGATTTTTAAATTATTTCGATCATGCCGAAAACAGTTTTGTTTCTGCCTGCAGACATCATCCTAATAATGATGATGAGTTTGAAATCTTAGTTGAATATCAGGCAATTTCAAACTTAAATAATAAAACCGTTCTACTCCTAGATCCAATGCTAGCTACCGGACAATCTATTGTAGCTGTTCATAAAAGATTAATTGAGAATGCTTCTCCCACAGAATTTCATATTGTAGTCGTTATTGCTGCTCCTGAAGGCATTGCTCATCTAGAAAAAAATCTTCCTGAAAACTGTCACTTATGGGTTGCGTCTTTAGATGAAAAACTAAATGAGAAAAACTACATTGTTCCAGGACTTGGTGACGCTGGTGATCTTGCTTACGGAAGTAAATTATAACTGAGAGAAAAACAGAATTAAACTACAGACTATCAAGGTATAATAAACAATTTCGTTGTTTAGTTTTTGCTGCATATATTCAACATGGCTTGTTGCCATAACTGTTAAAGGCGCAATACTGAACAATAACAAATCGTTGCTTTTATCTGGCGAAACGATGTAAACAAAAGCTGCAATAAAAAAGCAGGCCACAATTTTCTTGTATGAAGAATGTACTATTTGTGGTCTGTTTGATAATGTCATTAACATTGAAGTAACAAAAAACAAAGCTACAGCGGTGTATATTGAAAGCGCTGCATTTTCATAATTGTTCTTAAAGTAATCTATTTTAAAATCGACTACAGCTCTTTCCTGAAAAAAAGCTATGGCATCAATTTTTAAAATTAGAGATGTCATATAAAACAAAATTGCCACTGCTAAAAGTGCAATAAATGGCAAAACCCAGTTTCTATAATCTCTCGAAACGTGAAAAATAATGGATATAAAAACCAATATTAAGAACAGCACGCTCCAAAATTGAAATAAAGAAGCTACAAAAATCCAAAATGATGCATCAAATATTTTTTCTTTCGATGATTTAAGAGATTGTAGCGAAATTAATCTTCGAAGAGCCAATAAAATAAAGAAATTGGCATAAATAACATTTGTGTTGTTAAATATCGTTGGGAAAAATAAAACAAATAATAAGTAGAAAAGTATCGCGTAACCATTGTCTTTACTGAGTCCGTTCTTTTTTACAATAAAATTAATCATAAAAAAAGAAGCCAAAATAAAGCATAATAAGCTCACTTTTTGGAACGCCAAAAAATAGGAACTAACCCAAGCTGGGTCTTTAATTTGGAACATAAAAAAGAAAACCAGTATCAAAATTACAACCAACGAATAATTTAATGGCGTAGATTTTTTAAAAACACTTGTTATCATAAGGATATTTTATACTTTTGTGATTGTAAAGATACTACTTGTTTAAAAGGAAAAACCTAACAAGTTGAAAAAAGATTTGGTTCGCCGAATTTTATCTTCAAGGCATTACACAACAATAAATAACATATAATTTTTAAAATTATGACAGCTTTTTTCGAAGGAATTCAATACCTATTCGTTAACATTTTGTTTGCTCCTCTTGACTTTTTACGTCGTTTGGAATTAATTACATGGTTTGGTGCAAACACTATTAACTGGATTTTCATGATCATCTGTGCATGCGCAATCGTTTATTGGATTAAACAATTACGTATTTTTGATGACGCTGGAACAGAAAACCAAGATACAACAGCTCATTCATTTTTAAAATAAAAACCAAACCCTTAATTAAAAGGGTTGGTCAAATTTATTTTTTAAATTAAATCAAAGCCGATATCTTTTCTAAAATACATCTTATCAAAGCTTAGTTTATCTATGTTTTGGTAAGATTTTTTTATGGCCTCTTGGAAATTATCTCCATAAGAAGTTACAGCAATTACACGTCCTCCATTAGTAACGACATTTCCGTTATCTAATTTTGTTCCTGCATGAAAAACTATAGAATCTGTAACATTTTCTAATCCCGAAATTACTTTTCCTTTTTCGAAATCTTCCGGATATCCACCAGAAACCACCATAACAGTTGTAGCGCTTCTTGGATCAATTTCTAAATTGAAATCTCCTAATTTCTGATCTGCAACAGACAAGAACAATTCTACTAAATCTGATTTCAATCTAGGAACCACAACTTCAGTTTCAGGATCTCCCATTCTTACGTTGTACTCAATAACGATTGGTTCATTTTTAACATTGATCAAACCAATGAAAACAAATCCTTTATATTCAATTCCATCTTTTTGGAAACCTTCGATTGTTGGTTTTACAATACGAGTTTCAATTTTTTCCATTAAAACTGAATCTACGTAAGGAACTGGAGAAACTGCTCCCATTCCACCTGTGTTTAAACCTGTATCTCCTTCTCCAATTCGTTTGTAATCTTTTGCTGTTGGAAGAATTTTATAGTTTTTTCCATCCGTTAAAACAAAACAGCTTAATTCGATTCCATCCAAAAATTCTTCAATAACAACTTTTGAACTCGCTGTTCCAAATTTGGCATGAACCAACATATTTCTTAATTCAGTTTTTGCTTCTTCAAGATCTTGAATAATCAAAACTCCTTTTCCAGCTGCCAATCCGTCTGCTTTTAAAACGTAAGGTGGCTGTAAAGTTTCCAGAAATTTACATCCTTCTTCAACTGTTTCGGCAGTAAAACTGTCGTAAGCTGCAGTGGGAATGTTATGTTTCATCAAGAATTCTTTTGCAAATTCTTTACTTCCTTCTAATTGAGCTCCAACTTTTGATGGTCCAATAACCGGAATATGTTTTAAACTTTCGTCGTTTTTAAAATAATCGTACACACCTTTTACTAAAGGATCTTCAGGTCCTACGACTACTAAACTTATATTTTCTTTTAGCACTAATGCTTTTACTGCTTCAAAATCGGTTGCAGAAATTGCAACGTTTTCAGCAATTGCAGCAGTTCCCGCATTTCCAGGTACTACAAAAAGTTTTTCGCAAAGTGGACTTTGAACCATTTTCCACGCAAATGCATGCTCTCTTCCGCCTGATCCCAATAATAAAATTGTCATGTGTTGTTGTATTTTAGTTGTGGTGCAAAAATAATTGCTTTTGAACTTAAAAAATAATTTAATCTTAAAAAGTTGCTCATTCTTCCATGTTAGTAACTGGATAATATTACTTTTGACGAAAAATTAGTCCCAAATGATTTCTCTATTTGACATTACGCTTCGTTTAAATGGTTTTCCGATAAAGGAAGCTAAAGCCGAATTGCAAAAAATTGTCAATTTATCTGAACAAGAATATGTTCTTTTTCTTGAAAAGAAGAAAAAAGAAATTGTCGATTTTCATTTGGAAAATAATCCTTTTTATAGCCAATTAGCTGGAAATTCAACTGCTAAAAGTTGGGAAGAACTTCCAATTTTAAATAAGCAAAATTTGCAGAAACCTCTGGAAGAAAGACTTTCAAAAGGTTATTCTAAAAAAACGGTTTACCTCAACAAAACATCTGGATCCAGCGGAACTCCTTTTGTTTTTGCAAAAGACAAGTATTCGCACGCTTTAACTTGGGCTTCCAACATTATGCGTTTTGGCTGGTTTGGCATTGATTTTAACCATTCGTATCAGGCACGTTTTTATGGAATTCCAATGGATTTTATTGGATATCAAAAAGAGCGCTTTAAGGATTTTTTGAGCGGACGTTTTCGTTTTCCTGTTTTTGATTTGTCTGATGCTATTTTAGAGAAATTCCTAAAAAAATTCAGAACCAAAAAATTCGATTATATTAACGGTTATACCAGTTCTATTGTATTATTTGCCAAATATTTAGAAAAGAAAAATATTGTTTTAAAAGACATTTGTCCAACTTTAAAAGCTTGTTTTGTCACTTCCGAAATGCTTTTTGAATCGGATAAAAAACTTTTAGAAAAACAATTCGGAATTCCGATTATCAATGAATATGGTGCTTCTGAATTAGATTTAATTGCTTTTGAAAATCCTAAAGGCGAATGGCAGGTAAATGCTGAAACTCTTTTTGTGGAAATTTTAGATGAAAACAATAATCCTGTTCCACATGGAACGGAAGGAAAAATTGTGATTACATCTTTGTTCAACAAAGCAAATCCTTTCATTCGATATGAAATTGGCGATATTGGAATTTTGGATGAAAAAAGTACACCTCAAAAACCAATTCTTAAAAAATTAATTGGAAGAACCAATGATGTTGCTGTTTTGCCAAGTGGTAAAAAATCTCCAGGTTTGACATTTTATTATGTAACCAAAAGCATCATTGAAGATGATGGAAACGTAAAAGAATTCATTATCAAACAAACTAAATTAGATACTTTTGAAATTGAATATATTTCTGAAAATGAATTAGTTTCAGAACAAATTCAAAAAATAAAAGAAGCAATTGATTTGTATCTCGAGCCAAATCTAATCTTCACTTTCACCAGAAAAACTGTTTTAGCAAGAACCAATCGCGGGAAACTAAAGCAGTTTAAATCTTATTTGTAAATATAAATAAAATCTTACATTTGTTTTTTTAATTAAAAATTTATGGAAGATCAATCTTTACTTTCTGAAGAAACAATTTCTAATAAAATATATTTTATCCGTGGTCAAAAAGTGATGCTTGATCGTGATTTGGCGATGCTTTATGAAATAGAAACTAAAGTTCTAAAACAATCTGTTAAAAGAAATTTATCCCGATTTCCGGAAGATTTTATGTTTGAACTTACTAAAATAGAATATGATTCTCTAAGGTCACAAATTGTGACCTTAGAGAAAGGAAGAGGTAAATATCAAAAATATCTGCCTTTTGTTTTTACAGAACATGGCATTTTAATGCTTTCAAGTATCTTAAAAAGCGACAAAGCCATTCAAACCAATATTCAAATCATGCGTATTTTCACAAAAGTGAGACAAATGCTTCTCGATACAACAGAAATAAAAGTTGATATTTTACAGATTCAGAAGAAGTTAGAGAATCATGATAAGAATATTGAATTGGTATTTTCTTATTTAGATGAATTAACTGAAAAGAAAGAAAATGAATCTGAAAGAGTGAAAATTGGATATAAAAAATAATTATCTAAGGTCGCAAATTGCGACCTTGAAGGATTTTAAATCTTCTTTATATATTTTGGTTTGATTATCAATTGAGTAAACAAAAACCTTATCATCAATAAAACAGAAAAAACAAGATTATACCCATGAAATTCCCTGTAAACACCAAAATTATGTTTGATCAATTTAAATTTTGAAGAGGAAACAGAATCTTTTCTAATTCTGTAAAAAGCTAAAGATTCTGGAACTGGTTTTGCTATTTTAATTTGTTTTAAAATTGTAAGCCATATTCTCCAATCTTGTCTTTTTTGCGACGTCTCTAGAGTGATTTTCCCAAAATAATCTGCGTCATAAATGGCTGTCAAATTGCCAACATAATTGCAGAAAAACAATTGTTTATAAGTCAACGGATTTGGTGATTCTACTTTTCTATTCAAATCATTTCCGTTCTCATCAATAGAATTGTAAAAGCTAAAAGTAAAGTGCAAATTATTTGCTTTTAAAAATTGAATTTGCTTTTCTAATTTCTCAGGAAACCATAAATCATCAGCGTCTAAATAGGCGATATATTTTCCTGTGGCTTTTTCTAAAGCGGCGTTTCTGGCAAAACCATTTCCGCGATTTTCTAGTAATTTGAAAAGCTTTATTCGGCTGTCTTTTTTAACAAATTCCTCAATTATAGCAACCGTATTATCTGTAGAAGCATCATCAATCAAAATCATTTCCCAATTTGTATAGGTTTGATTTTTAGCAGATTCTATTGTTAATCTAATGAACTTTTCAGTATTAAATGTTGGTGTTAAAATAGATACTAAATCGTTCATTAGAATTTGTTTTCTTAAAAAGTGGAATTTTTATTTAATATAGCTTGAAAAGTCTTTGTGTTCTTCTTTCGAAAGTTCCTCTGGAGACAACGATCTGAAATAATCATAAGTAATTTTCATTCCTTCTGCACGGCTCACTTTTGCTTCCCAACCTAACAATTCTTTTGCTTTTGTTGTATCAGGCTGACGCTGCAAAGGATCGTTTATTGGCAAAGGATGATAAACCACTTTCTGGTTTGTTCCTGTCAATTTTATAATTTCTTCTGCAAAATCTTTGATCGTGATTTCGTCTGGATTTCCAATGTTAACCGGATACACATAATCAGAATGCAGTAATCTGAAAATACCTTCAACTTGGTCGTCAACATAACAGAAAGAACGCGTTTGCATTCCGTCTCCAAAAATTGTTAGATCTTCTCCACGTAATGCCTGACCAATAAATGCTGGAATTACACGTCCGTCGTTTAATCGCATTCTTGGACCATAAGTATTAAAAATACGAACAATTCTAGTTTCTACTCCGTGAAAAGTATGGTACGCCATTGTGATAGATTCCTGAAAACGTTTTGCTTCATCATAAACTCCACGCGGACCAATTGTATTTACGTTTCCGTAATATTCTTCAGTCTGAGGATGAACTAATGGATCTCCATAAACTTCTGAAGTCGAAGCAATCAAAATTCTAGCTTTTTTAACTCGAGCTAATCCCAATAAATTATGCGTTCCTAAAGATCCTACTTTTAAAGTCTGAATTGGAATTTTTAAATAATCGATTGGACTTGCTGGTGATGCAAAATGCAATATATAATCTAAATCACCGGGAACGTGAACAAACTTGGTAATATCATGGTGATAAAACTCAAAGTTTTCCAGTTTGAATAAATGCTCAATATTTTTAAGATCTCCTGTGATTAGATTATCCATTCCAATTACAAAATAACCTTCTTTTATAAATCTGTCACATAAATGCGATCCTAAAAAACCTGCCGCTCCAGTAATAAGTATTCTTTTCATGTTAATTGTTTAGCCAACGCAAATGTAGTTGATTTGAAAAATATTTTTCAGTTATATTCTCAATTTATCTTTCTTTCATTGATTGTTGATGTTCTTTAAATTTTCTTTCGACAAACTCTTTTATCTCTTTTTCAAATCGTTCTTTAGAGAATATAAGAGCATGCTGTCGGATTATTTTTGGATCAAATTTTTTCGTTCCAAATTCAATTACTGCTTCTTTTATTTTTTTAGAAGATTGTTCTTCAAAGAAAATGCCTGTTTGATTTTCGATAACGGTTTCAAGAGTTCCACCTTTTTTTAATGCAATAACGGGAGTTCCGCAAGCTTGTGCTTCGACAGGAATTATACCAAAATCTTCTTCGGCAGCAAAAACAAACGCTTTTGCTTTCTGCATTAGGGTTCGAAGTTTTTTATTTTCCACAAAGCCAACGAATTCAATATTACTTTTAGCAATTTTTTGCAATTTTTCTAGTTCTGGCCCTTCACCTGCGACAATCAATTTTAGATGAGGCATTTCATTAAAAGCTTCTATAATTAATTGCGTTTTTTTGTATGGAACTAATCGAGAAGCCGTCAAATAATATTCTTCTTTTTCTTCTTCTAAAGTAAAAAAATCAACATCGACTGGCGGGTAAATTACAACCGAATCTTTATCGTATGTTTTTTTAATTCGTTGCGCAATATGTTTAGAATTAGCAATAAAATAATCAACGTTTTCAGAGTTGGAAAGATCCCATTTCTGGATTTTATCCAAAACCGATTTTGCGTAAAGTCCCTTTAAACCTTTAGATAATCCAGCATCTTTTAAATACTGTTCTCTTAAATCCCAAGCATAACGCATTGGAGAATGACAATAACAAATATGTAACTGTTTTTTTTCAACCTTAATTCCTTTTGCAACTGCTGATGATGAACTGATTATTAAATCATAATCGCTTAAATCAAATTGTTCTATAGCAATTGGAAATAATTGCAAAAATTTGCGATGATTTTTTTTTACAGTTGGTAGTTTTTGAATAAAACTAGTTTTTGCTTTTTTACCATTTAGAATAAACTTACGATCCTCATCATTCAAAAAAT
Source organism: Flavobacterium ginsenosidimutans (assembly GCF_003254625.1). Taxonomy (GTDB): domain Bacteria; phylum Bacteroidota; class Bacteroidia; order Flavobacteriales; family Flavobacteriaceae; genus Flavobacterium; species Flavobacterium ginsenosidimutans. The sequence goes on along the minus strand of NZ_QJRJ01000069.1, from coordinate 60,707 downwards.
CAATAAGCGCAAAATGGTCGAAATCATTCCAAATTGCGTTTATAGAATGAATGACTTTTTCAGCTCCTCCATTTACATAATACCAATCGCTAACTAGTGCTTTTTTCAAAATAGTCTATTCTGTTAATAAAAAAAAGTGTGTTATAAAAAGTAAAAAATACAACACCAATTTGTCGGTCAAATATATTCTCAGTTACCATTGCCATCATAATCAAGAATAGAAAAATACAATAAGACAGACTCATGTTTTTGATTCCCCAAAGTAAAAAAACAAAAAAAAGAGCCAAGCCAAATATACCATATTTAAGCCAAATATCTAGATACTGATTGTGCGAATTGTAATCCTTGCTGGAATAATCGTCATAGTTTTTATAAGTATAACCTGAGTAACAATCGTTTAATCTTTTTTGGACATTTCCTGGTCCAACACCTAATATCCAATTCTCTTTCAAAATCAAATTAACGCAATGATAAATACCATATCTAAAATTAACTTCTTCTGATTTTTGATCTTTATTAGGCAGTACAAGTTTTGTATTACGAATTTCATCTATTCTTTTTTTTGAAGAAGGAATCGTAAATACTAACAAAACAGATGATATTATAATTGCTAAAAATCCTATTTTAATCCAAACTTTTGATGTCTTTTTGAAAACCAAAAAAAGTGAAACGACAATAAATAACACAAGAGAAAGTCTTGCTGCGAAAGTAATAACAGAAAAAATCAATATACTGATTCCTAAACATCTGCATATAGTAATATAGTTTAACTTGATCTGATTATTAAAAATATCATTTAAAATCATCAAGCTTGAGAAAACAAATAGCATTCCTAAATAAGGCAAATGAATTTTAGAAATATCACTGAAAAAGTTTCTTATAATTGGATTATAATAAGTATCTGATTCCATTACTTCATTATATCCTTTAGATAAAATTATAATCCAGATATATAAAGCCAAAATGATGTTTGAAATTATAAAAACGTTTATTGATTTTTTTAAAGTGCTTTCATAGAAAAATTTCCTATTGATAATCATAAATAAAGGAAAAATCAAAAAAGATATGTTTTTTTCTAAAAACCTAGTCGCAAGCTTTTTATCTTCAATAAAGAAAAAACTAAGTAGAAAAACCAGGTAATAACTCGTAAGAACCAATATATTAATTTTGTCTCTTTTTTGAAGAAATTTATAACTTCTCTCAGAAATCATAATTATCAAAGAAAGAATACTCCATAAAATAATAGCAAGCACACTTTTCTTTAATCCAAGAACAGGAAAAGAAGCCAAAAATATAGTGGCATAGTTATAAAAATCTATCTTATTCTTTTTCATTTTTTCAATTCCTTTTTTAGAATAGACAAGTAGTTATTAGTATTTAAAAATTCTTGTGCTTTCTTTATCATTGTTTGTTTTTCCTCAATTTTCATGTCAAAGGCTTTCAAAATTGCATTTAAAAAATCTTGTGGAGAATTGGCTTTTAAATACATTTCATTTTCAATCAAACCAGTTCCTTCAGCTCCAACATCAGAAGAAATTAGAAGCAGGCCATTTCGAATAGCATTTATTGATTTTAACTTTACTCCTGCTCCATGCAGCATAGGATTAATAAAAATTGTTGACTCTGAATAGCAATCCGCCAAATCTTCCTGATTTAATCGAACCTCAACATTTGAATAATTCTTAAAAATATCTAGGTATCTCTTAGGCTCAAAATCTCCCGTACTTCCAGCAACTATCAGTTTATAATTTTTTTCGTTGCCCAATAAAATGTGCACATTCTGTAAATACCAAATTATTGCTTCTAAATTATTCGGCATGAATAAAGCTCCTATAAAAAGAACATTTTTATTAGATAATTCTTGCTCTACAAAACCGTCATTAATAGCTGTAGGCAAGTGTATAGATTTGTTTTTTAATATTGGATTAGCATTAATTTCTTTGTTAGAAATAAACCAAAGCTTATCTGCTCTTTTAAAAACTGCTTCTGAATATGATTTAAACTTAAATGCTTCAAAATAATAATAAACTTTATCAATGTATTTTTTTGAGCTTTTGGCCAGTTGATAAAAATAATTTGATTCGTTATTATGCACCCTAACAATGATATGATTTGCTTTGAAACTTCCGTTTTCTAAAATCATTCCAACAGACTCCGATTCTAAAATTGCAAAATCGTAAATACCTTTTAAAGGTATTGCTTTAAGCGATTTTCTAGAAACAACCTGAAGCGGTTTTTTTAGTAACAAATTTGATATCTTGTTTTTTCGAGGCACAATTATAATTTCATTTACAAATTGTTTCATGTACTCAATATCTTCTTTCAGCGGAGATTCTTTACATGTACATATTAGATCAATGTCATGTCCTAATGATTTTATTCCTTTTATACGCTCCAAAACATCAAAAGCGCCACCAAAATGGGCTGGATAAGGAAAAAAACTAGCTATAATAATCACCTTCATCTTTCAATTTTTTATTATTTAGCTGACTTTGTAATACATCTAGAAAAGCCATCAAAAACCAAACTTCATATTTTATGTAAAATGTGATATAAATTACTCCTGCTAAAATGCAAAACAGAAGAGGAACTTTTACAAAAAAGAAATTTGGATTGCTGAATTTAGAAAAAAAGAAATACCTCTTTATAAAAAACTGGTAAAAGAAAATTAAAAAACCGATACCTCCATACATTAAATTATCAAAAAATTCGGTCTTTGTTGACAATGCTTTTGTAGTTGTTAAATAGCTTTTTATTTCTTGCAAATTCAATGTGCTAACCCAAGAAGTATTTATTATATCTCTTATTGATTCCGGAAAATAATAAATAAAACCACTCCAACCAACTCCAAAAGGATGGATTACAAAAATCTTGATTGAAGAAAGATAGGATGTCAGTCTTGTTCCAAAGGTAATACTCGAATGAAATTGTTCATCTATGTTTTTTTGTAAAATCACCAATACAAAAATGATCAGTAAAACTAAAATTGGTGAGCCAATGAGAAAAGCTTTTTTCAGTTTATTATGATTGTACATATACTTTATTGTCATTGGCAAAACCGAAATAATTATCAATAACAAGTATCCTTTTGATTCGCTAAAAAGGGTATAATAAAGAAATATAAAGGCTGAAATAAAATATACTCTTTGTTTTAGTTTTTTCGATTTCTCTAAATAGTTTACTAGGAAAATTGGAATAAAAATAAAAAATGTAAGTACTGTTCCTATCCAGCTTTCTTCATACGTAAATAATCGTACTCTATAATATTTTAAATTATCTGAATGTAAAAAAGACGCTAAAATGGTTTCTCTTTTCAAAAAAATAACTTCAAAAAATAAATAAACAGCTATTATTATTTGAAGACAAAAAAGAGCATTAAAAAAGTAATCAAAACTGTTTTTTCCTTGGCTAAATAACAAATAAACAAACTGATAAAAAACCAATATACATAGCGGATATACAAACAATTTTATCATTTTGACAATAATATTTTCTCCTAATGCTAGCAATGAGCCATTGTTATAATATACAATCGGAATAAATATTAAGGATATTATTAATACATAAAGTATATAATAAATGAAGTATCTCGTATATTTTGAAAGCATTAGTTTTTGGTGCATTAATATATAAGCTAACATTGGAATTGTTAGAAATATAATTGGCGAACGCGCTATTTCTCCAAAGAAATTCACCAACGGAAAGTCCTGATACAAAGCCAATAAAAGCACAATAAAAAATAATAATGTTTTTACCTTTATTTTCATTTGTTAAATGTAATCTTTAGCAATTCTACACCAAGTTTAAATTTTCCTTTTCTAACTCTATTCAATATCAATAATAAACTGGAGATATAAAATCTTAATTTCAGTCTATAATATTTTTTTACAAAAATCTTTCTGCTCTTAAATATTTGTACTTCTGAGAAAAAACTTTTTTTCTTAGAATCATACGATGAACCAATACTAGCTCCTTCTTTATGAAACACTAGAGAATCTGGACACCAATCTAAAAACCAGCCTTTTTCTTGTGCACGATACGCCCAATCTAATTCTTCATAATACAAAAAAAAGTCTTCGTTTAAAGTTCCTACTTCTTTCAAAAATTTATATGTTACAAACATTGAAGCGCCAATTACATAATCAATTTTTTCAAATTTTGATTTGGATTTTATTGTAGACTCTCCTTCTCCTATATGTTCTGAAATAAAGAATTTTTTATTAAATCTACCACCAACTGCTTGCAAACTATCTCGCTTAAAATAGTATATTAATTTACTGCCTAATATACCTATTTTTGAATGCTGATTCTGCATCAGATAAAGAATCTGTTCTTTTAGAGAATCTTTATCAACTATTGTATCATTATTTAACAGCCATATATAAGAATCACCTTTTTGAGCATCCAAAATAGCTCTTAAACCAATATTATTTCCTGATGCAAATCCTTTGTTTTTTTCTGATTTTATGAAAACAATTTGTTTTTGATTTTCAATAAGATTTAGTCTTTTTTCGTCTGTTTGATCAAATTCAATTTTTTTTAAAGAAGCCCAATCTAACAAATTTTGAAATGGAGATTCGATTTCACTATTATCAATTACCAAAACTTGATAATTAGAATAATTTATTTCTAAAAGACTCTCTATACATTCTATAGTATCTGGAGTTCTTCTATAATTTAGAATAACGATATATACCTTAGGATTCAAATCTTTAGTACTAAAATCATTTGTTAAATTCGTTTTTATAGTCATTCTTTGAAAAGTGCTAAACTTGATATTATAATCGATACTGTTATAAATATTTCGACTATATATAAAGAAATTATACTTCCTTGAAGACTAAAATTTTCTGTCAAAAAATAACATCCAAAAAACATTACGAGAGCTCCTAAAAATGATATCTGAGCAATTTTTCTTTGTTTATTCTTTAATATCAACATCTGATAAAATGGAATATTTAACGCAACTATCAAAGAGACAAATAAAATAGGTGTACAGAATAAAAGAGAAGTCATTAATTTTTTCTCAAGATTAAACTCATCTATAAAAAATAATGAAACTAAATATAGAACTATAACCACAAAAGTTAAAAATAAGATATTAGCACCGTTCATTTTTTTTAAATAAGAGACTGCTTCTTTTTTGTTATTAAAGTAAATGCTGCAAAATTTTGGAAAACTCACATTAAAAAATACGGTCAAATAACTTCTTAATACGCTTAAAAACATATCGCCTATTTTATAAATTCCAGCGTAAAAATCTCCCAAAATATATTTTATAATCAGAATAGGAAAATTTGTGTAAACTGCTATTGATAAATTTGAAACTACGATAGGATATTCTCTTTTTACACTATCAATCAATGTCTTTTTAGAAATTGATAATAGGGACATTTTATATTCTTTAAATATCTGAAAGTAATAATAGGAGTAAACTAGCGTGTTACCTATTCCTAAGAAAAAAATCACATATACATAATCTGATTTTTGCTTAACAAATAAATAAACCAAAAGGATATAAATTGCTTTAGAAACTATTATTAGTCTATTAATTTGTTTAAAATTTTCAATTCCAATATAAAACCAAATCGGATTAAAAAATTGTGACATCAACAGAAATGATCCAAAAAGGTATAAATTGATATCTAAATTAGGAATAAAAACTAAAATGAAAATAAGACAAGTTATAATAAACAGTAGCGCAATAAAACGAAACGCATAGGTAACATTAAGATACTGTGAGATTCGATTTTTGTTTTCTAGATTTGAACTTATTTCTTTAACTCCTAAAAGTTTAGAGCCGAAATCTATAAATATTTCCAGAATTATAAAAATAGAGGTTGCCGCACCTATTTTTCCCCATTGTTCAATTCCACAAACAGATATTACATAAGGAGCAACAAGTAAAGGAGCTAATAAATTAACAAACTGACCTGATCCAAATATTATATAATTTTGGATCTCTTTAAATTCAATTTTTTTCAAATTCATTAGCTTAGGAAGTGTATCCAAAAACAAAAAAACTACTTCTCAATTTGAAGTAGTTTCTTTATTTATTGTGTAATTTTTACTAATTGAATGGCTAGTTCATCATTACCCATTAAAAAAGGATCATACTTATCATTAATAACATTCAGTTTATATCCAAAATAGCTAGGATCCCAAGTGACAAATTCATTAGGATAAAAATATTTAGTATATTTCTCTAAATCCCCATTGATAATCTTTAACTTGTATTTTACTGAAATGTTTTTTATTGTAACATTAGTTTGCGTTGGATTAAAACCTAAATCAACTCTTATGTTTTCTGGAACAACTTTCTCAGGAAAATCTACCACAATCTTCTGCATTTCTTTAGAAGCATATACCGGAATCGAAACAGAATTATCATCTTTCCATACATCGCCCGATATTAAATAAAAGACTTGAAGTTTGTCATTCTTTTCAAAAACACCTTCAATAATAACCGAAAAATTTTTCTTTTCTTTTACTACTTTTTCTTCTTTACATGAACTAAAAAGAAGTCCACAAATTAAAACTGAAATTATAAATTTTATCTTCATTTAAAGTTTTTTGCGCAAAAATATGCCTTTTTACTATTGAATATTATACGGTCGTGGTATTTTTTAAAAAACCCAAACCTCAAAATTTTAAGCTCCTTGAAAATCCTTTTGCCTTCTATAAAATTTAATAAAAGACCTATAGAATATAAAAAGTAAAACAAATAAAACTGGCAAGATAAATTTCAAATACTTCTCTGTAATTTTTTCATACTCTATATTAGTTGTAATACTGCTCTCTTTAATTATTTTGTCATAAGCAATCAATTCTATTTTATGGATTGCCTGCTCATTAATTAATGTTTCTTTTGTTTTAATAATATCATTTAATTGGGTATTTTCATTGTAATACACCAATTTATCATTTTTAGCACCGCTATTTGTTGATTTCGAAAAGTTATCTAAAAGACCATCAATTTGTTTAATAATCGTATCATTTTTTCTCATTTTTAGCTGAATATTTTCATACGACTCTTTTTGGATTTTACTGTAATAATCAGATGCATTAAAATATTTCAAAAATGGTTTAACCAGCTTTTCTTCAGATGTTTTGTTTTTTGTGGTTAAAACGATAGTCTGATAGGTATAATTTTTACTTGTTATATTTTCTTGAAGCACTTTTTTAATGTCCCCATCTTCGGCCATTAATTTTATCAATTCAAAATTTTCTGGTTTATTGTTGATAAAATTGTACACATCTGCAATTGGTTCAATTTCGATCTTTTTCAAGTTATCAGGATTTTGGATTCCTACGATATTTTTTAAAAATAAAGTATCTCCTTCCTTAATCTTAGCATCAATTAACTCGATTTTAGAATACAGATAATCTGTACTACCAAAATTTGGTGCCACAATAATTTGATGCTGATAGCTTTTTTTATAGCTTTCTAATAAAAATCCTGTCCCAAAACCTACAACAATTAAAATAAGGACAGTAACCCAATTCTTCACAAAAAATTGAATACTTTTAAAAATAGAAGTACTAACTCGGTCAAAAAAATTGCCGATTTTTTTTGAAATCTGAGCCAAATCAATCTCTTGATCTTCTGTATTCTGAGGTACTTTTGTACTCATTTAAAGTGTTATTTTATATTGAAAATCTGCTCTAAAATTTTAATTGTAATCAAATAAGTTGGTTTAACTCCGGTTGTTCCCAATCCGCCAGAAGCCAAAGTGCTTCCTGTTTCCAAAGGATTGTCTGAAGCATAGTATGCATAACGAACTTTAACATCATGCGGTACACTTTTTCTAATTTTTGATGCCGACTGAATTGCTTTTTGGTAATAAGATCCTTCCATCTCAAGACCAATTACTCCCCAAGTCGATTCGTGGAAAAACTTCAATAAATCTCTGTTTTGCAACGAAGTTCCTAAAACGGTAACCATCGCGCCTTCATAAATATCAATTTCATTTCCTTCGAACATTGCGCCGGTAAGTTCATTTTCGAAAAAATAATTATCGGCTGTTCCTTCATTTATATGTGCTGTCGGAATCATGATATCTCCTTTTCCGCCTTCCAAAATTCCAGCTTTACCCATAATCGAAACCGATTTTACATTTAGTAAAGTTTCCTTTTTATAAGGTTTTAAAAGTTCATCGATTGTTTCATACGCCTGTTCACCAAAAGCATAATCCATTACGATAATAACAGGTTTATCTTCACCTACATTAGCGTGAGAAAAGGCTGTTTTTGACCAGTCAATTTTAGCTGTATCAAAAATCTGAACATCGATATTTGTTCCTGAACAATCTAGCAACGAAATCATTCCGTTTTTTAAAGCCAAATCTTCAACTTGAGATCTAATTTCCTTTGAACCAGAACTGCTTAATTCTTCATAAATAAAGAAATCTGTTTTTCCTTTAAATTTAGTTTTCAGCAAAGGCGTTGCAAAAATTGAATTCATCACACTGTGCATATTGGCACTGATTATGTGAATTGGTCTTTTCAACAAATCGTTTGCTTTAAGAACTTCTTTTATGTTAGTTGCCCAAATTTCTCCGTGAATATGATGTCCAAGGCGCTCACGTAAAACTGGACTAAAAGTAATTGTACGTTTATTGTTTTCAACAATTTCTTCAATTGCTAATTTTCCTAACCAATAAATAACATGCAAGAAACGATCTGGCGCAGTTTCTGAGCCAAAAGCATCGTAAATATCTAAAACTTCTTCAAAAGTTCTAGCTAAAATATTTGCAACGTGCGAAATTGCTTTTTCTTTTTCAATCTGTGTCAGCTTTTTGGTTTGCATTACAGCTTGTTCCAATTTCTGCCAATCACGAGAAACCTCTCCTCCATCATCAATTAAAACTCTGTTTTTAATTTTATGAGATTCAATGAAAATAAAAGTCAAATGCGTTAGAATATCATAAATGTCCGAACGTCCGCGCGTGATTTCGACATTCATTTGTTCTTCGTCAATTCTATAGCAGTTTCTTCTTCTTTTTGGAGGAACAATTGGTTGGAAATGCGATTTAGAATATCCTTCGTCTGAAGTTAAATTGATAAAACGGCATTGTTCAATTCCTATTGGAAGACGCTCAATAACGTATAAAAGTCCGTTTAACTCTACTTTTTCTTCAGCAATATTCCCGTAGATTTCAGGACGTAAAGCCAGTAATGATTCGCGTAAACTGTCGCCAGAAACTCCCATTGGTTTGTAAAAACCACGGTTGAATAAATGGCGCATTGTAATGTACATTTTTTCTATCGCCGCAGATGATTCCTGCGCTCTAGATCTTGATATATGTTTGGTTTCTTTCATGCTTTTTTATTTTAGAATCATCTTTTTGAGAAGATAATTCAAGTATTTCGATAAACGAAAGTAGGAAATATTAATATTATTTCAATTGAAAACTAAAAATGTCATTTAATTATAACGTTTATTTCAAATTAGGATTTACCATCTGTTTTAAATTTATCCTTTGCCCAATTTTCTGGATTTGAAACAATGTAATCAGAAATTCTTTGATATTGATTATTGTCTCTAATGATATTATCATAAAATAATTTTTGCCATTGATGTGGATATCCCAATCTATTGGCGTGTTTTGTTACGGCAGATTTATATGATCCAACAATTGACGAAATGGTATTTTTTCCAATGTTTTGAAAACGTTGTGAACCTGGTTTATTGAATTCGACGATCGGTGGTAGAGGCAGGGCATGCCCTGTCTCTACGTTGTTTGTATTATCAACATTTACATTATCCAATTGTTTGTCAATAATCAAAATTCCATGAATATGATTTGGCATCACCACAAAATCACCCAATTCAACATTTTTATTGTGTATCGGAATTTGATGCCACAATAAATCGGCAATAATGCCAACTCCTGATAAAATCATTTTATTATTTTGAATTTCTCCAAAATAATGTTTTCTATCCTGTGTACAAATTGTTATAAAATACGCTCCATTCCAACCATAATCCCACCATTGGGCTCTTATTGAAGGAATACGATATTTATTTTGAAATTTTCCTTGACTCATAATTTTCATTTACTTATCCATCTAAATTCATTGGATAAATAACTGATTAATCTAGGAAATAGTATTTTTATTTTGTAAGATTATCCGCAATATCTCTATTGTTTGATAATCTAGGAATTTTATTCTGCCCGCCCAATTTTCCTTGTGATTTCATGTAATCTTGGAATCCATTTTTAGAAACTTTCGTGACAACTACTTTTCTTAAAACATTTCCGGTAATTAAATCGTCGTAATAAATATTTTGCTTTCGCATTGAATTGTCAATCGTTTCAGCAAAAACTTCCATGTTTTCAGGCTCTTTTTCAAATTCGATCAGCCATTCGTGATACGGAAGTCCATTTGAAGGATTTATTTGCGGTGCCACTGTAAATTCGTTGATCACAATATTAGTAGAATTTACCGCTTCTTTCATCGCATTTTCAACTTCATTAGCAATAACGTGTTCTCCAAAAGCTGAAATATAATGTTTAATACGACCCGAAACTATAACACGATGCGGAGCCAAAGAGGTAAACTGAATCGTGTCGCCAATATTATAACGCCAAAGTCCTGCATTGGTCGAAATAATTAAAACGTAGTTTACTCCAACCTCAACTTCACCAATTGTTAGCGCTTTTGGGTTTTCGCTAAAAAATTCATCTGCTTTTATAAACTCGTAGAAAATTCCAGAATTTAATAACAAAAGCATTCCTTTTTCTTTCTGCGAATCTTGATACGCAAAAAATCCTTCAGAAGCTGGAAACAATTCTATACTGTCCACTTTTCGGCCAATCATGTTTTCAAATTTGGCGCGATAAGGTTCGTAATTAACACCTCCGTAAATGAACAAATTAAAGTTTTTGAATATCTCGCCAATCTTTTTTCCTCCGCTTTTCTTTTCTAAACGTTCAAAATACATTTGAACCCAAGACGGAATTCCAGAAATAACAGACATATCTTCTTTTATTGTCTCCTCTACTATTGCATCTACTTTAGTTTCCCAATCGTCAATACAATTGGTTTCCCAAGATGGCATTCTGTTTTTCTGTAAATATTTCGGAACAAAATGCGCTACAATTCCCGAAAGTCTGCCAAATTTAATTCCATATTTCTCGGTTAAAATGGGACTTCCCTGCAAAAAGATCATTTTTCCGTCAACAAAATCTGCATTTCCAGTTTCATTAATATAATGTAGGATCGCATTTCGTGCTGCTTCTATATGATAAGGCATCGATTCTTTGGTCAGCGGAATAAATTTTGCTCCAGACGTTGTTCCCGAAGTTTTAGCAAAATATAATGGCTTTCCCTTCCATAAAATATCTGATTCGCCTTTTACGACCTTTTCTACATAAGATTTTAAATCTTCATAATCTCTTATAGGAACAAGTCTCTGAAAATCTTCAAAAGTCTTTATTTGATCGAAATGATGGTCTTTTCCAAATTCGGTATTTTGAGCATTTTCGATTAAACTTTTAAAAACCTTTTGCTGGGTTTCAACTGGTTTTTCGGCCCATCTAAGCGTTTGTTTGTATATTTTTCGGGCAAAAATTTTCGCCGCAATTGACTTAATTGACATTTTCAGTGGTATTATTTTTTGTCACTTTTCTTTTTGTCTTGAGATTTTGCCTTCAGCTCCTTTTCAGTTTGAGCAACATCTTCTCTTAATTTTATTTCAGCATCTGAGGCTTTAATATTTAAATCTGAAGCATCTTCAACTGATTCCGCTTTTATTGAATCTTTATTGAATTTTGAATATTCTAATTCTCCCTTTAAAACTTTCTGAATTCCTTTTATATAAGCTTCATTTTGTCTCAAAGCCGTTTCTAAAGAATCTGATTTAATTGCCAGTTTTGTGGCATTTCGTTTCAATTCTGTAGAAGAATATCCAGGAATAAATTCGCGAAGCGGAGTAAATGCAATAATGAAAGTAGTAACCAAAATTAGAAATATTCCTCCTAAAGTAAACGTTACAAAGACATTCATTAAAGTAAGCCTAAAAGAAAATATCTCTTCAAAAGTGTCTTCATTTAAAATTACCAATCGGTTTTTAATAAACAGTTTTTTCCTAAAATTCTTTTTCTTTTTATTAGTCATTATGCTTCTTTATGCTAGCAAATATAGTAATTAATCATCATGAATTTTGTTCGAAAAATTTCATGAAGAGCTATAATTTACGATTTTATAAAATATTTAACGTGGTCTGGAACAAATATTTTAAACTAAAAATACTTCTATTTCGTATATTTCTATATACCTTTGCGGTATAATTAAGATAAACAATTTGCTTCGGCATTAAATATACAGTCATGGGAAGATTAGGTCTTACAGAAATCCTTGTAATAGTAGGTATTGTGATTTTACTTTTTGGAGGTAAAAAAATTCCAGAATTAATGAAAGGTTTAGGAAGTGGTATTAAAGAATTTAAAAACGCTGCTAAAGACGATCAACCTGCTGCTCCTAAAAAACAAGAGGAAGAAACAAAATAAGAAATTCGAAAAACTTATTAAATCCCAAATTACAAATGTAGTTTGGGATTTTTTTTATATCTCAAATTTCCTACTTTTAGAGTCCCAAATTTTTAGATATGAAAAACTTACTTTTAGTGATGGCTTTTCTGCTCACAGCAGAAAGTCAGTCGTAAACTCAGCCTTTTCCCGCCAATAAGGTGCACGGAAACGGACTGATGGCTGTCCCCAAAAACAGTCTGGATGCACAAAACAATTACAATACCTGGAAAAACAATTTTGTCGAAGACTGTAATAATGGTCGGTACAGAGTAAAATTTGACAATACCAGTGAAACCGTTTCCGAAGGTATCGCATACGGAATGCTACTTTCTGCTTACATGGCCGATAAAACGCTCTTTGATGGATTTTGGCTTTACTACAAAGACAATGTGAATGGAAATGGTGTTATGAATTGGAAAATAAACGGTTGTTCCGGAGCAAAAGAAAATAATGGAGCTACAGATGCAGAACTGGATGCAGCATTTGCTTTAATTGTTGCCGATTATCAATGGGCAAGCACCGGAAACATCAATTACAAAAGTGATGCAACAACTCTTATTACAGCAATTAAAAATCATGAAGTTGAAGCCAATACTTTTGTTTTAAAACCTGGCGATCAATTCGGCGGAAGCCAAATCACCAATATATCGTACTTCTCTCCTGCTTATTTCAGAGCTTTTGGTGTTTTCACTAACGATACTGCATTTTGGAATCAAGTTGCCTCTAAAGCTTATACCGTTATCAATAATAATTTGACACAAAATAATGCCGTAGGCGGTTTAGTTTCTGACTGGTGTGAAGCTTCTGGAGCTTATGCTCCCATTGCTGTAAATTATGGATTTAACCAAGCTGGAAAAACCTATTCTTATGATGCCGCAAGAACTCCTTGGAGAATTGCAGTTGACTATGTTTGGTACGGAACTCCAGATGCCAAAACATACTTGAAAAAATCATCTGATTTTGTTCGTGTCAATCTTGGCGGTTCGGCAAACATCAAAGATGGCTATAACCAAAACGGAACTGTAAGCGGGCAATGGCATAATGCTACTTTTGTAGGTGCATTTGCCTGCGCTGCAATGGCTGGCGAAAATCAAGCGCATTTAGATGATTCTTATACCGATCTTAATAACCTCAACGAACCAAACAGTTATTTTAATCAGACCCTTAAAACATTATACTCCTTTTTATTAACTGGTAATTTCTATTTACCGCTAAACGCCACATTATCTAATGATACTTTCGATATTGAAAAATCTACAGTCACGCTTTACCCCAATCCGAGTGCTGATCGAATCACTATTAAGGCACCTCAGCAGTGTATTATCTCAATAATTTCTCCTTCTGGAAGTATTATTCATCAACAAAAATCAATTTCAGATTTGACAGAAATAAACTTAGCCAATCAATCAAAAGGCGTTTATTTTGTAAAAATATCCAATGAAGATTTTAAAAGTGTCACCAAAAAAGTGATTTTGAAATAATTCTAAATCAAAAACTCCCAAATTACGAATTGTAATTTGGGAGTTTTTTTATTTTTAAGATTCCAAATGTTTTGAAATTTTATAAAATCATAGTCAACTGAATTCTCTTTCTATCTTCATCAACCTCAGTCACTTTTACATCAACATGCTGGTGCAGTTTCACTACTTCGTTAACATCGCTTACATAACCCGATTTTAATTGAGAAATATGCACTAAACCACTTTCTTTAATTCCGATGTCAACAAAACAGCCAAAGTTGGTGATGTTATTAACAATTCCTGGAAGAATCATTCCCGTTTTTACATCTTTAATCGATTTTACGTTTGCGTCAAATTCAAAAACCTTAGCCGACTTTCTTGGATCCAATCCAGGCTTTTCAAGCTCTTTTATAATATCTTTCAGCGTCAGTAAACCAATTTCAGGTGTTACATACTTTTCTGGCTTAATAAGCGCTGTTTTCTCTTTATTCGCAATTAAGTCATTCAAAGAAATATTCAAATCCTTCGCCATTTTTTCAACAACCGGATAAGCCTCTGGATGCACCGCCGAATTATCCAACGGATTTTTAGCATTTGTAATTCTGATAAATGCTGCTCCCTGCTGATACGCTTTATCTCCTAGACGTGGCACTTTTTTCAACTGTTTTCTGTCTTCAAAAGGTCCGTTTTCAGAACGATATTGTACAATGTTTTCCGCCAGCTTCTCCCCGATTCCACTCACATAACTTAATAAGTGTTTACTTGCCGTGTTGATGTTAATTCCAACCGAGTTTACGCAACGAATAACCGTATTATCTAATTCTTCTTTTAATTTAGTTTGGTCAACATCGTGCTGATATTGTCCAACACCAATTGCTTTAGGATCAATTTTTACCAATTCGGCTAGCGGATCTGAAAGTCGTCTTCCAATAGAAACCGATCCACGAACCGTTACATCGTAATTTGGAAATTCTTCTCTCGCAATTTTTGAAGCTGAATATACTGAAGCTCCAGCTTCTGAAACAATAAAAACCTGCACAGGTTTGTCAAACGCAATTTTTTTGATGAAAAATTCAGTTTCACGAGAAGCCGTTCCGTTTCCAATAGAAATTGCATCGATTTGATACGCATTTACCATCGAACGGATTTTCTTGATTGCCATCGATTCCTCATTTTGAGGCGCGTGCGGATAAATCGTTTCGTTGTATAATAAATCACCTTTTTCGTCTAGACAAACGACTTTACAGCCACTTCTAAATCCTGGGTCGATTGCCAAAATACGTTTTTCTCCCAACGGCGGAGCTAATAATAACTGACCTAAATTGTTTGCAAAAACCTGAATAGAATTGGCATCGGCTTTTGCTTTTGCTTCTTGTAACGTTTCGTTTCCAATTGCTGGATTCAATAAACGTTTATAACTATCTTCAATCGCCAGCTGTAAATGCGCTGTTGTATTATTTTGTTTTTTAATGATGATTTCGTCAATAACATCGTATGCATCGTCAATATCAACATCAATTTTCATTTTGATAAAACCTTCATTTTCTGCACGTAGCATTGCCAGTAAACGGTGAGCTGGTGCTTTTGTCAATGGTTCTTCCCAATCAAAATACTGCTCGAATTTTTTTGCTCCTTCTTCCTCTGCTTTCTTTTTAACCACTTTTGTAGCAATAGTCGCTTTTCGCTGAAACAATCTACGAAGCTGTTTACGAACATAAATATTTTCGTTGATCCATTCCGCTACAATATCTCTTGCGCCTTGAATAGCTGCTTCTTCATTGATAACATTTTCATTGATATATTGTGTCGAAATAAAATCAATATCAGCATCACTTTCAGATATAATCAGTTTTGCTAAAGGTTCTAAACCGAATTCGCGCGCCACATCGGCCTTTGTTTTTTTCTTCTTTTTATAAGGAAGGTAAAAATCTTCAATTTCCTGCAAATCAAAACTATCTTCGATCTTTTTCTTCAATTCTGGCGTAAGTGCTTTTTGCTCTTCGATCAATTTTAAAACTGCTTCTTTACGTTTTATAAGTGTATCGTATTCTTTCTGCAATTTAGCAATCAGCTCAATAACAGTTTCATCAAGGTTTCCGGTTGCATCTTTTCGGTAACGCGAAATAAACGGAATCGTACAGTCTTCCTCTAATAATTTTACTGTGTTTTGAATACTGACTGCGGGCGCCTGCACAGACTTGGCAATGAATTGAATATTAGTCATACTTTTTAATGAAATAAATTCTTAATTATAAGTTGATATAATTTACTTGTTAAAACTGTCTTGCAAATTAATCAAACATTTGGCTAAAATAATATCTTTGTTTTTAATTTTAAGACAATGGAAGTTTTATTACTATATTTTTTATTTATAAATGTTCTCGTTTTTATTTTTGCTGGATATGACAAATTCCAAGCTCGAAAAAATAAAAGACGAATTCCCGAAAATACCTTGTTTTTAATGGCTTTAATAGGTGGTTCTCTAGGGTTATTAACAGCAATGTTGTTATTTAGACATAAAACGAGTAAAACTTCTTTTATTGTAAAGTTCGTTCTGATTTTAGTAATTCAAGCTGCACTTATAATCGCCTTTTTAAACTACAAAAAGTAGATATTAACATTGTTGATAACTCAAAAAATGATGTTTTTAAGGTAATTTAAATAACTGAATTTCAAATCATTAAACAAAAAAAAGGGCAAATTAAAAAATCCGCCCGGTGTGTTTATTAAATAGGTGCGAAGCACCGAATTTTTTTTTGACTTTTTACGAACAAGCAATTTTATTCACTCTATTTTGGTGTCTTCCACCTTCAAAAGCTGTATTCAAGAAAGTTTCAACAATTTCAACCGCTTGATGAATCGATGTAAATCTCGCTGGAATACTTACAATGTTTGCATCGTTATGTAAACGAGTTAAATAAGCAATTTCTTTAGTCCAGCATAAACCAGCTCTTACTTTAGGATGTTTATTAACAGTCATTGCAATTCCATTTCCGCTTCCGCAGATAACGATTCCAAAATCAGCTTTTCCTTCAGATACATCATTTGCAACTGGATGTCCAAAATCTGGATAATCTACAGAAGCATCAGTATCTGTACCATAGTTAGTTACCTCATATCCTTTTGCTGTAAGCCATTCAACAATTGCTTTTTTATATTCTGGACCTGCGTGATCGTTTCCTATCGAAATTTTCATTTTTCTATACTATTAAGTTGTGTGATGCAAATTTACTCAATAAATAAATGTTCGCCACGAATTACACCAATTTTCACAAATTATTTTCTTTTTCAATACTATATAAACATTCTAATATAAGTTTGCGTAGATTCTTCAAATTCATTTCAAAAAACAAGAATCACAACTATCTTACTGTCAAAACCTTATAGGTTATTAACAATTTTGATAACTCTATAACTATCTCATAATCAATAAAGAATAAACAAAATATTTGTTAAAATTTTGAGGTGTTAATAGGAGTTTGTAATTGCTTGATATTCAATTAACTTTAAGTTAACAGAAAATGTTAATAAGTTCGAAAAGAAAATTAGAAGTTTTTTTTGGTTGTTTCAAAAAAATACCTAATCCAAAACTGGATTTAAATATGCAAGAAAAGTTTCGTGAATTTTTAGAAAAGTTATCAATACCAAAAACACCATTTTCAACAGAAATCAACATATCAACTTATCTACAAAATCAATTCAAATTTGGTTGTCAACCGTTGTTAATTAAAATACAAAAAGTCTTATAAATTAATCATTTAACTAAAAATAAATATGTTGATAACTCAGAATAAATAAGTAAAACGAGATTTCAATGACTTCAAAAAAAAAATTATTCGACATATTAACACACTATAATAACCATCAAATTTTTTTAAATTTTTAAAAATCTTTTTTGTTGTATTTAATATATGTTGAAAACTAAAAAAGTTGAAAAGGAAAAAAAAATTTTTTTGAATTGAATTTGACTCTGTTTTTAGTTCGTTTGAATTTTGTTTCAGACTATTTTGAGAGGATTGTTGAGATTGTCCAGTATTTCTTGAACTTGTTCGAAATCGTTTGGATGAACTTTGAGTTTGATTCCGCCCAGTGCTGCTGAGTATAATGGAACGACGGAGAGCGTCATTTCGTTTTCGAAAAAATAAGGGATTCCTTCTTGTTCTAGTAAGTGTTTGAGAACCACGGTTTCGTGCAGATAATTGAATACGGCAATCGTTTTGAAGCTTTCCATTTTAGGTCTTTTTGTAAATGTACGAAAAGTTATATTTTTAATAATTCTATTTGTTAAAAAGTATTATCTGATTTCTTATTTGTAATTTTAAACCTTATAAGAAAAGATATATGAGTAAGAAAATTAGAAAGCCGATAAAAAAGGAGAAAGATTTCTCTGGAAAAATACTTAAGATTTTATCGCAAAATGCTAATAAACCTTTCAATTACAAACAAATAGGAGCAAAGCTAGAATTAGACGATACAAAAAGCAGAAATCAGATTATAAAAGATTTAAAGATTCTTGCAGCTCAGAAGAAAATTATAGAAACAGAACCTGGAAAGTACTTAATTAAAGCAGTTAGTCAGGATTACTACGAAGGAACAATAGATATGACGAGCAGGAAAACGGCATATTTTATTTGTGATGAGTTTGAAGAAGATGTTTTTATTCCGACCAATAATTTGAATCGTGCATTAGACAAAGACAAAGTAAAAGTTTATGTTTATAACAGAAGAAAAGGAAAAAGACCTGAAGGTGAAGTAATTGAAGTTATAGAAAGAGATAAAACAGAGTTTGTTGGTGTAATTGATATGCAGCCAAATTTTGCTTTTGTTTCTACTGCAAATCCTAAAATGTATACCGATATTTTTATCCCTAAAGATAAAATTGGTGAAGCAGAAAACGGTGATGTTGTTTTAGTTAAGATTGAAGATTGGCCAAAAAGAGCCGATAGTCCGTTTGGATCTGTAATTAGAGTTTTAGGAAAACCTGGTGAACATAATACTGAAATTCATGCTATTCTAGCAGAATATGGATTGCCTGCAGATTTCCCTGTTGAAGTTGAAGTTTTTGCACAAAAACTGGATACTTCGATTCAGGAATCTGAGATTGCAAAACGTCGTGATATGCGCGATACGCTTACATTTACGATTGATCCAAAAGATGCAAAAGATTTTGATGATGCCTTGTCATTCAAAAAATTAGAGAATGGAAACTTTGAAATTGGTATTCACATTGCCGATGTTTCATACTATTTGGAAGAAGGAACAATCCTAGATGATGAAGCTTATCAGCGTGCTACTTCGGTTTATTTGGTAGATAGAGTAGTACCAATGCTTCCTGAAGTTTTGTCTAACTTTGCTTGTTCGTTACGTCCAAATGAGGAGAAATATACTTTCTCTGCTATATTTGAAGTTTCTCCAACTGCGCAAGTTATTAACCAATGGTTTGGAAGAACAGTAATTTATTCAGATCAGCGTTTTGCTTATGAAGAAGCACAATATATCATTGAAACAAAAGATAATACCATTCCGGTTGATGTTTCTATTACTGAAGAATCGTATGTGGTTTCAGATGAAATTAGAGAAGCTACTTTGAAACTAGATGAATTAGCTAAGATTTTAAGAAAGAAAAGAATGCAGCAAGGTGCTATTTCTTTTGATAAAGTTGAAGTGAAATTTAATCTTAACGAAGAAGGAGAACCAGAAGGAGTATATTTTAAAATATCAAAAGATGCCAATCATTTGATTGAAGAATTTATGCTTTTGGCTAACAGAAAAGTAGCAGAATACATTGGAAAACAAAAGAAAACATTTGTTTACCGTATTCACGACGAACCAAATGAAGATAAGTTAATTGCAATGCAAACCGTAATTGCTAAATTTGGTTATAAGATTGATTTTAGAACAAAAGGTGATATAGCCAAATCAATAAATGCTTTAATGGAAGAAGTAAACGGTAAGAAAGAACAAAATCTTATTGATACTCTTGCTATTAGAAGTATGAGCAAAGCCAAATATTCGACTGATAATATTGGTCATTATGGTTTAGCTTTTGATTATTACAGCCATTTTACATCGCCAATTCGTCGTTATCCAGACGTTATGGTACACAGATTGCTACAGTATTATTTAGACGGAGGAGCTTCTGTAGATGAAGAAACTTACGAAACCAAATGTCTGCATTGTTCAAACATGGAAAACTTAGCAACAAATGCTGAGCGTGACAGTATTAAGTACATGCAGGTTAAATACATGCAGGATCATCAGGACGAAGAATTCCTTGGTGTTATTTCTGGTGTTACAGAATGGGGAATTTATGTTGAAATCGTTTCTAACAAATGCGAAGGAATGGTAAGAATCAGAGAAATAAAAGAGGATTACTATACTTTTGACGAAAGGCAATATGCTTTGGTTGGAGCTAATTCAAATAATTTATTGCAGTTAGGAGACGAAATTTATGTTAAAGTAAAAAATGCAGATTTAGTTAAAAAACAACTTGATTTTCATTTTTTAAGAAGAGCACAATAAGTATTAATTTAAAAATAAAAGTATGAGAAAGCTAATTATTGGAGTAGCAATTTTATTTGTACAAATGTCTTTTGGTCAGGTTACCAAAGAGTTAGGAGATTTTGATACCGTTAAAGTATTTGATAAATTAAGTGTAAAATTAATTCAAGGATCTGAAAATAAAATTGTTATAAAAGGCGCAAGAGAAGCAGAAGTAGAAGCTGTTAATAAAAATGGTATCTTGAAACTAAGAATGCCTTTTCCAAAACTTCTTTCAGGAAATGATCTTGATATCACTTTGTATTACAAACATATAGAACTGATTGATGTTAATGAAGGAGCAACTGTAACAAGCAATGAAGCTATCAAAGCAACTTCATTTAAAGTAAGTGCACAAGAAGGTGGAATTATTAATGTTGATTTAAATGTTGATAAACTTAAAGTAAGCTCTGTTTCAGGAGGTTCGATTACTTTGACTGGAAAAGCAGAAAATCAGGTTGCAAGTTTAGGAGCTGGCGGTTATTTGTTGGCAAGTAAATTAAATACATCTCAGACTACTGTAAGCGTTTCTGCGGGAGGAAAAGCTGATGTTAATGCTTCAACCCTTGTCGATGCAAAAGTGAGCGCAGGAGGCTCTATTTATATTTATGGGAAACCGAAACAAATTAATCAGAAAACAGTTTTTGGAGGTAAAATCGAAGAAGTAAAATAACACAAGATATTTGATGATAAATGATATTCTGGCTGGACTGCCATGGGGACTTGTTCTTAGCTTTATGGTAGGTCCAGTATTTTTTGTTCTATTAGAAACCAGTATTACAAAAGGATTTAGAGCTGCAATTGCTTTTGATTTTGGAGTAGTATTAGGCGATATTTTTTTTATTGCTATAGCATATTTAGGAAGTTATAGATTGATTTCCAGTTTAAAAGATAAACCTGCACTCTTTATTTTTGGGGGAATAATTATGCTATCGTACGGCATTATTTCATTTGTAAAATTGAAAAAAGAGGAAAAAATTAATGACGAAGAAATTGATCGTGATATCTTAAAAAGAAACTACGGAAGTTTATTTGCAAAAGGTTTTTTACTAAACGTTATCAACATTGGTGTACTTGGTTTCTGGCTTGCTGTTATTATTTCGGTTGGACCAAAATTAGAAATGCAGAATTCAAGAATGTTCACTTTTTTTGCTGCAGTGATTATAACTTATTTATTAGTTGACTGCATTAAAATTTTGTTAGCCAAACAATTAAAATCTAAAATGACACCAACTAATATTCTTAAAATTAAAAAGGGTATTAGTATTGTTTTAATGGTTTTTGGATTTGTATTAATGATCCAAGGCTGGTTTCCAAAAGAAAAAGAAATGGTTAAAAATGCTTTTGAAAAAATAGAAAATAAGTAGTTGTTAATAACTCAAAAATATAAAATTAAACCTCTGAATTTCAGAGGTTTTTTTGTGTTTATAAGTCATTGCGAGGAACGAAGCAATCTCATTAAAACTTTGACAAAGTTGATTATTAGAAAAGTTTTTAAGTCTAGTTTGTCATTTCGACGAAGGAGAAATCTCCACAAGTAACTCCGCAACAATTATCCAATCTTTGTAGAGCTTCTCGTGGAGATTTCTCCTTCGTCGAAATGACAAGATTGTGGAAAGTTTAGGCATAAAAAAAAGAGACACATTTCTGTATCTCTTTTTGAGGCATCGTCCGGATTCGAACCGGAGTAGGAGCTTTTGCAGAGCCCAGCCTAGCCGCTCGGCCACGACGCCATTACTTGAACGGTTGGCAAAAGTAACTAAAATCTTTAAATTTCAAAAGTTTCGAATGAACTATTTTAAAAAAATACAGATTTAATTGCAATGATTACTTTCTAATTTCCGTCATTTTTATAGTAACTGACTCAACATCACCACCAATAGGCGGATTAATTTTAGAAACCCAAACTGTTGTTTTTTCTACTGTTTCTATCTCTGCAAGTACGCGAATATTGATTCTTTTAGCAACATGTTCTAATAAATGCGAACGAATTGCCATTTCTTCTGCTACAATTTTGTTCAAATGAACATAGTCAACAGTGTCTAAAAGATGATCTGTTTCTGCTGATTTCTGTAAATTGGTTTTAATTTTTAGATCAACAGTATAATCAGATCCAATTTTTCCTTCTTCAATTAAACATCCGTGATAAGAAAAAGTGCGAATGTTTTTAAGTTTAATAACTCCCATTTTTATAGTTTTATTCTTGTAGTGTTTGGATTTTGATAATTGGATGTTACAGCGTATACTGTAACTATTTTGTTAATTTCATCAACTGTAAAATGAATAGTGTATGGGAATTTTTTCAAAGGTAAGGTTCTAACTATATTATACTTTTCTTCAAAAAATGGAAATGTATTTAAAGTATCTACATACTTTTGATATTCATTAAAAAATTTTGTTCCTAAACCATTAGAAAGAGATTCATAATATTCAGCAATTTCATCTACTTCTAATTCAGCTCTTAAGAGAATATTTATTTCGAACATTACTTCTTATTCCATTTAGCATTGAGTCTTTTTTTAGACTCTTCCCAACTAATAAAATCCTCTGGTTTAGCATTTTTTATACGATCCAAAACCATTTCTTGTTGCCATAATGGAATTTCATTCTCAACATTTTCATCTATAGAAACGTCTGGAACATGTTTGAAAAAACTAATAAATGTTTCGTAAAAATCGTCTGGAATTGTAACGGTTAATTGTCTCATAATTCTGAATATTTATACAAAAATACTAAATAAACTAATTGAAGATTTTAAGTTTAACGTTTCATGTTTTGCGCCACTTAAATAACTTTAAACCTGAAACCTGAAACCTTTTTTTTATCTTTGCTAAAATTACTATAAAATAATGGCATCAGAAGAGAAATCACTCAATTTTATTGAACAAATCATAGAGGAAGACGTAAAATCAGGTCTTTCAAATACTAAACTTCGCTTTCGTTTTCCACCAGAACCTAATGGTTATTTACACATAGGGCACGCAAGTTCTATTGCTTTAAATTTTGGTTTAGGAATTGATTATCAATCTCCTGTGAATTTACGTTTTGATGATACAAACCCTGAAAAAGAAGAACAGGAATTTGTTGATGCTATTAAAAAAGATGTAGAATGGTTAGGATATACTTGGGCAGAAGAATGTTATGCATCAGATTATTTCCAACAATTATACGATTGGGCAGTTTTATTAATTAAAAAAGATAAAGCGTATGTTGATAGCCAATCTTCTGAAGATATGGCGATTCAAAAAGGAACTCCATCTACAACTGGAACCGATTCTCCATTTAGAAATCGTTCTGTTGAAGAAAATTTAGATTTATTCGAAAGAATGAAAAATGGTGAATTTGAGGCTGGTACACATATTCTTCGTGCTAAAATTGACATGAAATCAACAAACATGTTAATGCGTGATCCAATTATGTACCGAATTTTACATAAAGAACACCATAGAACTGGAGATGCCTGGAAAATATATCCAATGTACGATTGGGCACACGGACAAAGTGATTATTTAGAGCAGATTTCTCACTCATTTTGTACATTAGAATTCTTGCCTCACCGTGAATTATATGATTGGTTTTTAGATCAGATTTTTGATGATAATAAACTGCGTCCAAAGCAAAGAGAATTCGCAAGACGTAACTTATCGCATACTGTTGTTAGTAAAAGAAAATTACAGCAACTAGTTAAGGAAAAGCATGTTAACGGTTGGGATGATCCAAGAATGTCAACCATTTCTGGATTAAGAAGACGTGGTTATACAGCTGCTTCTTTACGTAATTTTGCTAATACAATTGGTATTGCAAAACGTGATAATTTGATTAATGTATCGGTTTTAGAATTTTGTATTCGTGAAGATTTGAACAAAATTGCACCTCGCGTAATGGCTGTTTTAGATCCTGTAAAATTGGTAATTACAAATTATCCAGAAGAAAAAGAGGAGTGGTTGGAAGCTGAAAATAATCAAGAAGATGAAAATGCAGGTTTCAGAAAAGTGCCTTTTTCTCGTGAATTATACATTGAAAGAGAGGATTTTTTAGAAGAAGCTCCAGCTAAATATTTCCGTTTGACTTTAGGAAAAGAAGTTCGTCTTAAGAATGCTTATATCATTAAAGGAGAATCAGTTGTAAAAGATTCCGAAGGAAATATTACAGAAATTCATGTAACATATGATACTGATTCTTTAAGCGGAAGCGGAACAGAAGCAAGCCAAAGAAAAGTATCTGGAACATTACATTGGGTTTCTATCAAACATGCATTGGAAGCAGAAGTTCGTTTGTACGATCGTTTGTTTACAGATGAAGCTCCAGACAGTTATAAAGACAAAAATTTCTTAGATTTTGTCAATCCAAATTCATTAGAAATTGTAACCGGATTTGTTGAACCAAGTTTATCAACAGTTCAAAATGAAGATAAATTTCAGTTTCAACGTTTAGGTTATTTTACTGTTGATAAAGACTCAACTGCTTCAAAATTAGTATTTAACAAAACTGTTGGATTGAAAGATGCCTGGGAAGAAAAGGGTAAAAAAGAAGAAAACAGCATCAATAATTCTTTAAAAGAAATCAACAAATATTTTAAAGTTGAAACTAAACCAGAACGAATTGCAATTGAAAGTGCAATAGGGGAGAACATCAAAAATGTTTCTAGTTTTTCACTTTTACAACATTCATTAAAGAAGAATATCAACAATAATAAGGCTTCATTGTTATTTTCTCAATTTATTTTGAAATATTCAAATTGGAAATCAACTGATTTTGAGGAAGAAGATATTAAGAAATTATATTCAATGTCATTAAAAAGTGAATCGACTTATGTAAGATCAAAAGCACTTTTGAATATAAGAGATATTGAAAGTGAAAGTTTCAAAAATCAATTTGATGATGAAATTTTGAAATTATATTCAAATCCACCAAAAAATGCTTCTGAAAGAGAAATTGAAATTCTTTCTGAAATGGTGAAGAAGTAATATCAGCTAAATTTATGAAAAGCGCTTTTATAAGCGCTTTTTTTTATTATATAGATTTACTATTGAAATTATAAAATTTATAATTTTTATAGATTAAAAGTGGCTTTCATAAATTGATTTTAATAGAAAATAAAATTTTGTTGGATAAGGAATTCATTTTTTAGATTTAAGATTATTAGAAGCCTTTATTTTAATTTTACCCTCTTTTATCTCCAAATTTTGCCATAAAATTTTTATTAATAAATTATATTGATATAATTTTATATTTATTATTACTTATATTTATTATTAATAAAATCTATTATTTTTATATTTTTAATTTATTTTATAGATTAAAAATGACCTTCATAAATTATCTTTAAGCTAAAATAAAAAATGGTTGAGTAAAGAAGATGTTTTTTAAATTTTCATTCATTATAACTTCTTATTTTAAATTTTTAGTTTTTTAATTTTCATTTTTACTTTAAAACTTATAAAAATAGATTTTAACTATTTTAATTTTAAAATTTAATTATTTTTGTTTATTATTTATTAAATCTATTATAATGTAATTTTTAATTTATTTTATATATGATAATAAATTTCAAAAAATATTTGAAGATGAAAGTAAAAACTAGCTAAATCCTGAAGACACATTTTTATTTCATTTAACAAAACTCTTTTTTTGAAAATTTAGATGTTTTAAATTTCAATTTTCTTCTCAAGAATAAAATTAAAGTTTTTTCTTATTTTTTAAGTTTTGAATTTCAATTTTATAATTATAAGTTTTAACTATTATTTTTTTAATAATACTGTATTTATTATTATTATTTATAAAATTGATTTAAAAATTAAAAGTAATAGTTTTTATAGATTAAAATCAACCTCCATAAATCGATTTTAAGACGTTTTTTAAACTTAATTGATAGATAACTCATTTTTTGAATTATTATTTATTTATGGCTTTTATTTTAGTTTTTGATGTTATTTTAGTCAGTTTAACTGCTTGTTAACACACAATTGTTTATAAAACTGCTATTTTTAACTCAATATCAAAAGTCAGAGATGATTTTTGTAAAAAATTAAAATTTGCCGTAAAGAATCTAAGCTGAGATTTATTGTTTTTAAAAACTCGTAATTTTTATGACAGTAGATTATCAAAACTGATTTCCCAAAAAGACAATTTTATGTTCTCATTTTTATTATGATGTAATTTTGATAATATTTCGCGTAAAAGATATTTTTCAATTTGTATTGTAATGTACAAAATTCCATAATGTTGAATTTGTGTGAAAGTTTAGTTTTTAAATTTCAAGTCTGACAATTTTTAATTTAAATCTAATTATCATGAAAATTTTATATTTTACGCTAGCGTTATTATTTGCAAATGTTGCAATTTCACAAACACATCAAAT
This sequence comes from Flavobacterium ginsenosidimutans, assembly GCF_003254625.1. Classification (GTDB taxonomy): domain Bacteria; phylum Bacteroidota; class Bacteroidia; order Flavobacteriales; family Flavobacteriaceae; genus Flavobacterium; species Flavobacterium ginsenosidimutans. The sequence goes on along the minus strand of NZ_QJRJ01000069.1, from coordinate 33,810 downwards.
TACAAAACATAATGGAGAACAACTTGATGTAAATTTTATTAAAAATGAAAATGGTTTAATTTATTATTCAGTAAACGGAAGTTCTGAAGAAATTAAAATTAGTAAACATGCCGTTTCATCTATCACAAATAAACAAACAAAACAAACTCAAAAAATTTCTGATAGAATAATTGTAGATTCAAAAGATGATTACAAAATGGTTACAGTTTTACCACAAGAAAAGACAGTAGGACTGAAGCAGACTGGAACTTTTACTGGAGTCTCGACCAAGACAAAAGGTGAACCGCCTATTGCAAATCAAAACCAAACTGCCATGAGAATTAAAAGTAAGTCGGCTTCAAATGGTTCTCCATTTGTAAGCATAACTGAAAAAGATGGTAAATATGAAGCTACAACTTATGTGTATTAATTAGATTGTTAATTTTTTGTAAATTACAATTAATCAGAAAATTATAAGTTCAAAAAAGAGTATCTTTAAGTAATAATTTAAAATTGTAATATCATGTCTAAGAACTTAAATACAGCCGCAGCAATTTTGGCTGCAGCAGCTGCAGGAGCGGCTATCGGAATTTTATTTGCTCCAGATAAAGGATCTAAAACTCGAGCAAAAATCAAAGAAGGTTTAGATGATGCTAAACATAATATTAAAGATTCTTTTGATGCTAGTTCTGAAGTCTTACGTGAAAGATTTACAAGTGCAACTCAAAATCTTGACGGAACATTAAATGATTTACTTTCAAATGTTAGTCATAAAACAGAAGAAGTAATTACTTTTTTGGAAACTAAATTAGCTGAGTTAAAAGCACAGAACGCTAAACTTCAGAAATAATATTTTTATAAAGCACATTACTTGCCTATTTTTATAAGGAAGTTTTGTGCTTTTTTTATTTAAAATTATAATTATGGCTTTTGAAGAATTAAAAGAAAACACTGAAAAAGTTCAAGATCAGGCTAAAGAATATATTGAAAGTCATTTAGCTTATTATAAACTTTGGGGCTTTAAGGTTGCAATGAAATCGACAACTTTGATCTTTAAGTTTACTTTGATTTTGTTATGTTTCAGTATGGTTATGATTTTTGGATCTTTTGCCGCAGCGTATGCTTTTGGTTCTTTGTTTGAAAGTAATGCTCTCGGATTTTTGACAGTAGGAGGAATCTATTTAGTTATAACTATTTTACTTTTCTTCATAAAAGACAAAATGGTGGAAGGACCAATTTTGGAGAAATTTTCTGAAATCTTTTTTAATGATTAATTATGGAAAGAAAAAAATACTCTTCGTATGCTGAGATTGAAAGAGATCTAGAAATTTTGAAATTGGAGAAAGAAATCAATTATCAGAAATTGGTTTTAAGTTTTCAGAAAACTAAGGAAAGTATCACACCGCAAAATATTGTAAATGGTTTTGTTTCATCTTACACTGAATACTTTTCAAATTCTTATCTAAAAATTATTCAATCAATTTTACCTTATGTGATTGGTTGGTTTATGAATAAAAAAAGAGGCGATTAAGCCTCTTTTTTATTTTTCAATTTATTGCTGAACATCTGGTTGAATGTCGTCTTCGTAACCAGATTGATGTTGAGTTGGTTTTTGTTTTTCAATCTTTTTGGTATTCTTTTTCATCATTTCGCCAACTTGGTTTGAAGCTGAAAATGAAGCAACCATATTATTCAACATATCACTTCCAGCTTGAGGAGAATTTGGAAGAAGAATCAAGTTAGAATTTGTATCAGATCCAATAGATTGTAACGTATCATAATGTTGAGTTACTACAATTAGGGCAGAAGCTTCTTGAGAATTAATTCCAACTTTGTTCAAAACTTCAACACTTTCTACAAGACCTCTTGCAATTTCACGACGCTGATCTGCAATACCTTGTCCTTGTAAACGTTTACTTTCTGCTTCAGCTTTTGCTTTTGCAACAATTCTAATTCTTGAACTTTCAGCTTCAAATTCAGCTGCAGTTTTTTCTCTATCAGCAGCGTTGATTCTGTTCATTGCATTTTTTACCTGGATGTCTGGATCAATATCTGTAACCAAAGTATTAATGATATCATATCCGTAAGTAGACATTGCTTCGTTCAATTCACGTTTTACTGCAACTGCAATATCATCTTTTCTTTCAAAAACATCATCCAATTTTAATTTTGGAACTTCGGCACGAACCACGTCAAAAACATAAGAAGTAATCTGATCGTGTGGATATTCTAATTTATAAAATGCTTCGTAAACTTTATCTTGAATCACTTTAAACTGAACTGAAACTTTCATTTTGATGAAAACGTTGTCTCTAGTTTTAGTTTCGATGATAACATCTAACTGTTGAATTTTAAGATTTACTCTTCCGGCCAATCTATCAACCATTGGAATTTTAAGTTGCAATCCTGAATTTCTAACACTTTGGAATTTTCCAAAACGTTCAATAATTACAGAAGATTGCTGTTTCACAGTAAAGAAAGACGACATAAAAATGAAGAATGCCAATACTAAAATGATAATTAATGCTGTACTCATGGTTTTTTAATTTATATTTATGATTCTGGTAAATTACGAAAATTCTTCTAAAATAAAATTATCAAACATTAAAAAAACGCTAAGAACATTTTTGAGATGTTTCTTAGCGTTTCTATTTTTTTAAACATTAAGGCATTAAGAAAATTAAGATCAAGCTTTGTCAAGAGAATAAAGCTGAGTTTTATGAACTAAAATCTTTTACTATTTTACCATCAAGAAAAGCTTAATTAACTTAATATCTTAATGGTAATTTTTTTTATAAACTTGAAATTGCTTTCTGAATTCTAGAAATAGTTTCTTCTTTTCCAATGATTTCAACAATGTCAAATAGGTGAGGACCTTTAAGAGCTCCAACCAAACTTAGACGGAAAGGTTGCATTACTTTACCCATTCCGATTTCGTTTTTAGTTAACCAATCTTTTACAATTGTTTCAATATTTGCTGAAGTAAAATCTTCAATATTTTCTAAAACTGAAATCAATTCCTGCATTAAAGTTGGAGTTTCTTCTTTCCAATTTTTACTTGCTTTTTCATCGTATGATGTTGGAGCCTGGAAAAAGAAATCTGTTAAATCCCAAAAATCAGAAACAAAGTTTGCTCTTTCTTTGATAAGTGATACAATTCGAGTTGTCACTTCGAGCGGAGTTGAGAAGCCTTTTTCTTCTAAAATAGGAGTGAAGCTTTTTGCCAAATCAGCATCATTTTGTTTTACTAAATATTGGTGGTTGAACCATTTGTTTTTCTCTGGATCAAATTTAGCTCCAGCTTTATGAACTCTGTTCAAGTCAAAAGATTCAGCTAATTCTTCTAACGAAAATAATTCTTTGTCAGTTCCATCGTTCCATCCTAAAAGAGCAAGGAAGTTTACAACTGCTTCTGGGAAAAATCCTTTTTCTCTGTAACCAGATGAAATGCCTTCTTCAGTTTTCCATTCTAATGGAAATACTGGAAATCCCATTTTGTCTCCATCTCTTTTTGATAATTTACCATTTCCAATTGGTTTCAAAATCAAAGGTAAATGTGCAAATTCTGGAGCTTCCCAACCAAATGCTTTGTATAATAAAACGTGAAGTGGCATAGATGGCAGCCATTCTTCACCACGAATTACATGTGACGTTTCCATCAAATGATCATCGACAATATTTGCTAAATGGTATGTTGGCATTCCGTCACTTTTGAATAAAACTTTATCATCCAAAAGATTAGTTTCAAACTTCACATCTCCACGAATGATATCTTTCAAATGTAAAATTTCATCAACTGGAGTTTTAAAACGGATTACATAATGCTCTCCATTTGCAATTCTCTTAGCAGTTTCTTCTGCAGAAATAACTAGAGAAGTATCTAATTTTTCACGATTGTGGTGATTGTAAATAAATGTTTTTCCTTCAGCTTCATGCTCATTTCTTAATGAAGTTAAAGATTCTGGAGTATCAAAAGCATAATAAGCCCAACCAGAATTTATCAACTGATCAGCATATTGTTGGTATAAATCTTTACGTTCGCTTTGTCTGTATGGACCAAACTTTTCATTTTTTCCAACCGTTTCTTCAGGAGCAATTCCTAACCATTCAAGAGCTTCCATAATGTAAGCCTCTGCACCAGGAACAAAACGAGTCTGATCTGTATCTTCAATTCTCAGATAAAAAACACCGTTATGTTTCTTTGCAAATAAATAATTAAATAGGGCAGTACGAACTCCGCCGATATGTAATGGTCCAGTCGGACTTGGTGCAAAACGCACACGAACTTGCTTTGACATTTGTTTAAAATTTTGTTGCAAAGATACGTTTTATGATTTTAGATTTCAGAATGTTGATTTCAGATTTTCAATCTTAGAACCTTAGCGTCTTAGTAACTTAGAATCTTAAAAAGGTATTATTATAATTACTACTTTTATAGGTTATAATTAAAACAGATTTATTTTGAAAACATCATCTGCCATATATCAAAAGTTAGAGGCTTTCATTAAGAAATATTATACCAATGAATTGATAAAAGGGATATTACTTTTTACAGGTTTTGGGTTGCTGTATTTTCTATTTACGCTTTTTATAGAATACTTTCTTTGGTTGAAACCTCTTGGAAGAACTTTTCTATTTTGGTTATTTGTTGGAGTTGAAGTTTTTCTTTTAATCCGTTTAATTCTTTTCCCATTGTTCAAGTTATTCAAACTTCAAAAGGGAATAGATTATACTCAAGCTTCAAAAATTATAGGAAATCATTTCACAGAAGTGAGTGATAAGCTGACGAACTTTTTACAATTGTCTTCTGAAAATAATGCTGAAAGTTCTGAATTAGTTTTAGCTTCAATCGAGCAAAAAGCAAATTCGCTTCAGCCAATTCCATTTGGAAATGCAATCAATTTTAAAGCTAACAAAAAATATTTGCCATTAGCTTTAGTACCAATTTTACTTTTTGCAGTGTTTTATATTTCTGGAAATAGTAATGTAATTTCTCAAAGTTTGAATAGAGTAGTGCATTTCAATTCTGCATTTTTACCGCCAGCTCCTTTCAAATTTGTGGTATTGAATTCGAATTTACAGGCAGAACAAAATAAAGATTTTGTGATCAAAATGGAATCTGTTGGGAATGTAGTTCCAGAAAATGTGATGATTCATATTGGTGACGAAAGCTATTTTATGGAGTCTTCTCAACCTGGAAAGTTTGAATTTAAAGTAGAGAAACCAGCAGAAAATATTCAATTTTCTTTTGAAGGAAATTCGGTTATTTCTGAGGAATACGAATTGAAAGTAATCACAGTTCCATCAATTGCAAACTTCGAAATGGTCTTGAATTTTCCTTCTTATCTAAAGAAAAAATCAGAGACAATTCAAGGAACTGGAAACGCAATTGTACCAGAAGGAACAACTGTAACTTGGAAAATTAATACTAAATCTACACAAGAAGTAGCATGGAAAAAAGATAATGAAGTTTTCAAGTTTAATAAGGTAGAAAATGAGTTTAAATTGGCTAAAAATATAAGTCAAAATACAGAATATCAAATTCTTACGTCTAATGATAAGGTTAAATACTACGAGAAATTAGACTATCAGCTGTCTGTAATCAAAGATCAGTATCCAACCATTAATGTGGGGCCTGCGCCAGACAGTTTGAAGTTAGATAAGAACTATATTTTAGGAAGATTGAGTGATGATTACGGACTAGCAAAGCTACAAATTGTATACTACGAACGTAACAAACCACAATCTGCAAAGCGTGGAAATATTCCTGTGAAGTCTGGAGTATTCGATCAGTTTGTTTTTAATTTTCCAAGTAATCTTCCAGTTGAAGAAGGCGTGTCTTACGAATACTATTTTGAAGTTTTTGATAACGATGCTCCACACGGATTTAAGTCTACAAAGTCTTCTACGTTTTCAGATCGTGTAGCTACAACAGATGAAATTCAGGATCAGGAATTACAACAGCAGAATAATAATATCAATAGTTTATCTAAATCTTTGAAGAACCAAACGAAGCAAATTTCAGAAATGGATAAGCTTCAAAATACCGGAAAAGAAAAAGATAATTTAGAGTTTAAAGATCAGCAGAAGATCAATGATTTTATCAAACGTCAGAAACAACAAGACGAAATGATGAAACAGTTTTCTGAGAAAATGAATCAGAATTTAGATAAATTCAAAGATGATAAGAAGGATAAAACTGCTGAAGATTTACAGAAGCGTTTGGATAATGCACAGAAAGATTTAGAAAAGAATCAGAAATTATTAGACGAATTAAAGAACTTGAATGATAAATTAAACAGTGAAGAACTGTTTGATAAAATGGAAAAGTTCAAACAAATCAGTAAAAACCAATCTCGTAATTTAGAGCAATTGGTTGAGTTGACCAAGCGTTTTTATGTTTCTAAAAAAGCAGAACAAGTTGCTGAGAAACTAAATAAACTCTCAGAACAACAGGAACAGTTATCTAATAAAGAGAAAGAAAATACGAAAGAGAAGCAAGATGAAATCAATAAATCTTTTGAAAAAATTCAAGAAGATTTAAAAGATTTGAAAGAAGAAAATAAGACTTTAAAGAAACCTTTAGACATTCCATCTGATGCTTCTAAAGAGAAAGATGTAGACAATGATCTTAATAAAGCTTCTGAAGAATTAAGCAAAAAGAATACTTCTGGTGCTAAGCCAAAACAGAAAAGTGCTGCAAAGAAAATGAAGTCTATGGCTCAGGAAATGCAGAGCGAAATGGAAGGTGGAGAACAAGAACAATTAGAAGAAGATGTAGCAATGCTTCGTCAGATTCTAGACAATCTTTTAGCTTATTCTTTATCACAAGAAGATGTGATGAAACAGTTCAAGGCAATGAAATTAGGTTCATCTACATTTACAAAGAACATCAAGATTCAGCAGAATTTAAAACAACAGTTTAGACATGTTGATGATAGTTTGTTTGCACTTTCATTACGTAACCCAAAGGTAGCAGAAGACGTAACTAAAGAAATTGGAAATGTACAATACAACATGGATAAAGCGATTGAAACTTTAACTGATGTTCAAATTCCTAGAGGAGTTTCACACCAACAATATGCTGTTTCATCTGCTAATAAGTTAGCGGATTTCTTGAGCGATCTATTGAACAATATGCAGATGTCTATGCCTAAACCAGGAGCTGGAAAACCAAAACCTGGTGACGGACCTGGAATGCAATTGCCAGATATTATTCAGAAACAAAAAGGTCTAGCCGATAAGATGAAAGAAGGAATGAAGTCAGGACAACAACAGGGAGATAAACCTGGTGAAGGTAAAGATGGAAAGTCTGGACAAGGACAAAGCGGGCAGGGTAAAGATGGTCAAGGTAAGGAAGGCCAAGGAAATAAAAGTGGTGATAAAGGTTCTTCTGGTAAAGATGGAAAGAATGGAAAAGGAGAGAAGAATGGTAATGAAGGAGAAGATGGTGAAGGAGATGCAGAAGCTATTATGGAAATTTATAAAGTGCAAGTTAAACTTAGAGAAGCATTACAAAAAGAATTAGCAAAGAAAGGTTTAGACTCTCAAGGTAAATCTGTGATAGATCAAATGAAGCAATCTGAAAAACAAATTTTAAATAAAGGTTTTAAGAATGAGAACTTGCAACGTATACTAAACATCCAACAAGAATTATGGAAATTAAACAATGCAGTTCAGCAACAAGGGCAAGATACACAAAGACAATCTGAAACAAATAAGGCTGAATTTACAAATCGTTCGAATGCTTTACCAAGTTCATTATTGGAATATTTAAACAGCGTTGAGATATTAAACAGACAATCACTACCTTTGCGCTCGAATTTTAATCAAAAAGTTCAAGAATACTTTAATACAAAATGATAAATTTTAATTACGAAACTGATTTTACTTTAGGAGACGAGCAGGCTTTTAGCGACTGGTTAAGTGCAGTAATTGTTTCTGAGAACAAGATTGAAGGAGAGATCAATTATATATTTTGTGACGATGAATATCTTCATAAGATCAACGTTGAATATCTAGATCACGACACACTTACAGATATAATTAGTTTTGATTATACAGTTGGTAACGAGTTAAATGGAGATATTTTTGTATCTATAGAACGAGTTGCAGACAATGCAAAAGACTTCAATGTTTCATTTGCTGAAGAACTAAAAAGAGTACTGTCTCATGGTATACTTCATTATTGTGGATACAAGGATAAGACAGATGAAGATGCTCAATTAATGAGAGGAAAGGAAGAAGAGAAGATGAAGATGTTTCACGTGGAACAGTAATTATATCTCTTTTAAAATATATGTTCCACGTGAAACATTTTGTTTTTTTGATTTTTAAACGTTCCACGTGAAACATATTTAAGTAGAATAAAAGAATTTTATAACGTTCCACGTGGAACGTTGAAGCGAATAATTCGGATAAAAGATTAAATCGTTCCACGTGGAACGATTTTTAAGTTTGAATTTTAAAGAGAAAAAAGATGTTTCACGTGGAACATGGTTTAAAAATATTCTTTGGAAGTTTGGAATGGAAGTTTAGAATGGAAGTTTAGAATGGAAGCCTGAAAATGTTTCACGTGAAACATTTGATATAAAGATTCTATTTCGGATTTCTGATTTGAAAGTTCTGATTTGAAAGTTCTGATTTGAAAGTTCTGATTTGAAAGTTCTGTTTTGAGAGTTCTGTTTTGAGAGTTCTGTTTTGAGAGTTCTGTTTTGAGAGTTCTGTTTTGAGAGTTCTGATTTGAGAGTTCTGATTTGAGAGTTCTGATTTGAGAGTTCTGATTTGAGAGTTCTGATTTGAAAGTTCTGTTTTGAAAGTTCTGATTTGAAAGTTCTATTTGAAAGTTCTGATTTGAAAGTTCTGATGTGAAAGTTCTGCTTTGAAAGTTCTGCTTTGGAAGTTCTGCTTTGAAAGTTCTGATTTGAAAGTTCTGCTTTGAAAGTTCTGATTTGAAAGTTCTGATTTGAAAGTTCTGATTTGAAAGTTCTGATTTGAAGGAAATAAAATGTTTCACGTGAAACATTTTTATTGATTCCAGAATTTGAGAATTCCGGTTGACACGTTCCAGTTTGAACTTGAAACCTGAAACTTCAAAACTTGAAACAAAATATAAAGTTCCACGTGGAACAAGGAAAAAATAAATGTAATTCTAAAAACCGCGTTAGCGGTTTTTGGAGAATAATAAAACAAAATGTTTTTAGAAGAATACGATGTTATTGTGGTTGGTGCAGGCCATGCTGGTTCTGAAGCTGCGGCTGCGGCTGCAAATTTGGGATCAAAAACTTTATTGGTTACAATGAGTTTGCAAAACATAGCACAGATGTCTTGTAATCCTGCGATGGGAGGAATTGCAAAAGGACAGATTGTTCGAGAAATTGATGCGCTTGGTGGGTATTCAGGAATTGTTTCTGATAAGACTGCAATTCAGTTTAAGATGTTGAACAAATCAAAAGGACCTGCAATGTGGTCGCCAAGAGTTCAAAGTGATAGAATGCGTTTTGCAGAAGAATGGAGAATGATGTTGGAGGCGACTCCAAATCTTGATTTTTATCAAGAAATGGTAAAAGGGTTAATTATTGAAGATGGAAAGATAAAAGGAATTAGAACTTCACTTGGTGTGGAGATTCGTTCCAAATCTGTGGTTTTGACAAATGGTACTTTTTTGAATGGTTTGATTCATATCGGAGAAAAACAATTCGGAGGAGGTAGAGCAGGAGAAAGTGCTGCAACCGGAATTACCGAAGATTTGATTAAAGCAGGTTTTGAAGCTGGAAGAATGAAAACAGGAACGCCACCACGAGTAGATGGGCGTTCTTTAGATTATTCTAAAATGAATGAAGAAAAAGGAGATGCGAAGCCAGCCAAGTTTTCTTATTCAGATGTGACCGCTCCATTAACGCATCAGCGTTCTTGTTATATGACATACACTTCGTTGAATGTTCATGATATTTTGAGAGAAGGTTTTGATCGTTCTCCAATGTTCAACGGAAGAATCAAAAGTTTAGGACCAAGATATTGTCCTTCGATTGAAGATAAAATAAATCGTTTCGCAGATAAAGAACGTCACCAATTATTTGTTGAGCCAGAAGGATGGAATACTTGCGAAGTTTATGTAAACGGATTTTCAACTTCACTCCCAGAAGATATTCAATTTAAAGCGCTTCGTTCTGTTGCAGGTTTTGAAAATGTAAAATTCTTCAGACCTGGTTATGCTATCGAATATGATTTCTTTCCGCCGACACAATTGAAACATACTTTAGAAACGAAGTTAGTTGAAGGATTATATTTCGCTGGACAGATTAATGGAACGACAGGATATGAAGAAGCAGCTTCTCAAGGTTTGATGGCTGGAATAAATGCACACTTGAAAGTGCATGAAAAAGATCCGTTGATTTTAAAACGTGATGAAGCGTATATCGGAGTTTTAATTGATGACTTGATTACGAAAGGAACAGAAGAACCATATCGTATGTTTACATCAAGAGCAGAGTATAGAACTTTGTTGCGTCAAGATAATGCCGATTTCAGATTGACTCCAATGTCATACGAAATTGGTTTAGCTTCTGAAGATCGTTTACGAAGAATGGAAAAGAAATTAAATGAATCTGAAAAGATGGTTCAGTTCTTTAAAGAAACAAGTGTTACGATTGCTGAAACAAATCCGATTTTGGAAGCGAAAGAATCAGCACCAATTTCGCAAGGAGATAAAATGTTTAAGATTTTCTCTCGTCCACAAATTGAATTAGAAGATATGTTGAAATTTGAAAAGGTTTCAGCTTATATTGAAGAAAATGAGTTGGATGAAGAAATTGTAGAACAGGCAGTAATTCAAGTTAAATATTCTGGTTATATCGAAAAAGAAAGAAATAATGCAGATAAGCTAAATCGTTTGGAAGAAGTAAAAATTCCAGAGAATTTCGATTATAATAAAATCAAATCAATGTCTATTGAAGCAAAACAGAAATTAAGCAAGATTCGTCCGGTAACTATTTCTCAAGCTTCAAGAATCAGCGGAGTATCACCAAGTGATATTTCTGTGCTTTTGATTTATATGGGAAGATAAAGAAGTTCGCAGTCACAGTTTTTAGTTTCCAGTTTTTACTGCGACTGAAAACCGCGACTGAAAACTATTAAATGTTCCACGTGAAACTATTTTTCGTTTTTAATTTTCAGAATTCATTATAAATCTAAAATCTAAAGTAAGAAATCTAAAATTGTAGCTGTTCCACGTGAAACCTTTTGAAGATTTTCGTAAAGTAATATTTCATTAAAAGTACCTTTGCAGGTATATTGAATTGTAAAAAGTGAAAAGAAAATCTAAAAAAGAATTAAAAATAAAAAAGACAAAAAAATCCTAAAAGCGATATAATTTCGTTTTTAGGATTTGCTATAAATTAAACCCAATATCTATAAATTTAAAAAATGAACGTTTTAAATAAAAAACACTTTCTTACGGTAAAAGACCATTCTGTTTCAAAAGAAATTTTTGATTTGTATTACGATGAAGAATTAGATATGCTAATTACTTCTCCACAGCCCGAACTTCAAAATTTGGGTAGATATTACGAAAGCGAAGATTATATTTCGCATACCGACAACAAACGTTCGTTATTTGAAAAAGCATATCACTTTGTAAAAAATATTGCGCTTAAGAATAAATTGAATTTAATTAATAACCAACAACCACAAAAAGGAAAACTTTTAGATATTGGAGCTGGAACTGGAGATTTTCTCTTGACAGCAAAAAATGACGGTTGGGAAACAATTGGAGTAGAGCCGAGCGATCGTGCTAAAAACATTGCAAAAGAAAAGGGAATTTCATTTGTAGAAGAAATTAGCACTTTAGAAAATCATTCTCTGGATGTAATTACTATGTGGCACGTTTTAGAACACGTTCCAGATTTAGAACTTCAGATCCAAGAATTGAAGCGTTTATTAAAACCAACTGGAACATTAATTATTGCGGTTCCAAACTACAAATCGTTTGACGCAAATCATTATCAAACTTTTTGGGCAGCTTACGATGTGCCAATTCACTTTTGGCATTTTTCGAAAAAATCAATTCAAGTGCTTTTTGAAAGAGTTGATATGAAATTGGAAAAAATCCTTCCAATGAAATTCGATTCGTTTTATGTGAGCCTTTTGTCCGAAAAATACAAAACAGGAAAGATGAATTATATTAAAGCTTTTTTCATTGGTTTGAAATCAAATTGGAAAGCGAAAAGCTCAAAAGAGTATTCATCGCATATTTATGTTTTAAAAAACAAATAGTATAAAAACATGCCTAAAAAGCCATTTTGTCTTCTTGAGATGAAATGGCTTTTTTAGTTTTGAAAAAAGCGCAAAAATGAGCCTTATTTTAGTAATAGCGTTGGATTATTGTTATTATTTTTTCTATAAATAAAAACAATATCATAAAATTTACGCATTTTTTAAACTTTATGCTGATGCTATTGATTTTTTTATATTTTTGTCTCTAATACTTAAAAAAATAGAATTTAAAAAAAATGAAAAAAGCATTAGTTATTATCGCACTTTCAGTTTTCGCAGTTTCTTGTAATAAAACAGCAGAGGTAAAGGAAGTAAAAACAGCTTACGTGGATACTTCGGTTTTGATGAAAGAATACACTGAAGCAAAAGATCTAGAGGCAAAGTACAAAGCTCAAGCGGAAGAAAAAGGTAGACAATTACAAGCTGAGATTTCACGTTTTAAACAAGACGCGGCTAATTTTCAAAGCCAGGCACAAGCAAACGGTCAAGCTTGGGCACAGCAAAGAGGAGCTGAATTGCAAAAGAGAGAGCAGCAATTAGGTTATGCTCAACAAGCATTAGCACAACAATTGCAACAAGAAAGTGGTGTTGAAATGGATTCTCTTGTTAGTGGAGTTAAAAAATTCATTAAAGATTACGGAAAGAAAAACGGTTACTCTTACATCTACGGAACTGGAGATGCTGCAACAATTTTGTATGCTGAAGAGAAATACGATATCACAAAGGAAATTATCAAAGCTTTAAATGATAAATACAAAGCAGAGCCAAAAACAGATGCAAAACCAGCAGCTGAAACAAAAGAAGGCGAAGCAAAAAAATAAAACTACCAAACTAACTAAATTACTGAAAACCTAAATCCACTAAGATTTAGGTTTTTTCTTTTTATAAAAATGCGGTAATTTTATTTTCTAATACAAGCCCAATGCAGAACGTTTCAGAAGCGGCAGCTTACACTTTACAATTCATCAATCAGACTCAAAAATCTATTTTCCTTACGGGAAAAGCAGGTACGGGAAAAACTACGCTTTTGCGAGAAATCATCGCGACAACTCACAAAAATACTGTTGTTGTTGCACCAACCGGAATCGCCGCTTTGAATGCTGGTGGCGTAACCATTCATTCCATGTTTCAACTTCCGTTTTCTGCATTTATTCCATCGTATGATGTGAGCGCGCAATTTACAGAAACGGTAAAGTTTGAAAACAAAGAATCACTTCGTCGCCATTTCAAAATGAATAATGTTAAGCGAAATGTAATTAAAAACATGGAGCTTCTTGTGATTGATGAAGTGAGTATGATGCGCGCCGATTTGTTGGACGCGGTAGATTTCATGATGCAGACCGTTCGAAGAAACACTCATCCGTTTGGTGGAGTTCAAGTTTTGTTTATTGGAGATTTGTTACAATTGCCGCCAGTGATTCGCGATGAAGAATGGCGAACGCTGAAAAACTATTACCGTGGGAAGTTCTTTTTCCATTCTCATGTGCTGCAAACGTATCCGCCAATTTATATCGAATTGTCAAAAATCTATCGCCAGACCGACGATGCTTTTATCTCGGTTTTGAACAATTTGAGAAATAACCAAATCACTCCAGAAGACATAGCCATTCTAAATCAGTATGTTAAGCCTGATTTTGACTTCAAAGAGAACAAAGGTTATATCACGTTGACAACGCATAATGCTAAAGCAGATTCTATCAACTCGCAGTCTATCAATGATTTAGATGGAAAAGAATATATCTACACGCCATTTGTTGTGGGAGATTTTCCAGAAAAGATATTTCCTGTCGAAGAAGAATTGAAATTGAAAGTCGGCGCACAAATCATGTTCGTCAAAAATGACTTGTCTTTTGAAAAGAGATATTTCAACGGAAAAATGGGAGTGATCAAATCACTTTCTGATGAAGAAATCTTTGTTCACTTTCCAGAAGAGAACATGACACTCGAAGTGGAAAAGTACGAATGGAAAAATATCCGTTACAAAGTCAACGAACAAACCAAAGATATCGAAGAAGAAGTTTTGGGAACTTTTGCACATTATCCAATCAAGCTGGCGTGGGCGATTACAGTGCACAAAAGCCAAGGTTTAACTTTTGACAAAGCAGCGCTCGATGTATCGCAAGTTTTTCTTCCGGGGCAAGCCTATGTAGCACTTTCGCGTTTGCGTTCGTTAGACGGGCTTATTTTGCTTTCTCCGATGCAGATGAATGGCATTTCGAACGACCAAGATGTGATGGATTACGCTTTGAATAGGGCAACGGAAGAAACTTTGGAGAAAGCGCTTCACTTCGAAACCAAAAATTTTATTCACAACTATTTGATAAACAGTTTTAATTGGGGAGAATTGGCGCAAGAATGGCGAAATCATCGTTTCAGTTATAACGAAAATGCGGCTGGTTCGGAGAAAACGAAACATTCGGTTTGGGCGCATAAGCGAATGGAAATCATGGAACAGCTTTTAGATCCTTCGCAGAAATTCATTTCGCAACTCAATAAAATTTTCATCAAAGAAACGGTCGATTTGTTTTTTGTGAAAGAAAGGGTAGATGCGGCCTACGATTATTTTTTCAAGCCAATGGACAAATTGGTGGATGATCTGATTTACAAAATGGCTGAAATTCAAAAATTTAAAAAAGTAAAAGAGTTCTACGAAGAGCTTAACTTTTTGGAAGATCTTCAGACCAAGGCGGTTTTGAGATTGATGAAAGCCAAGTTATTGATCGAAGTGGTTGTGGCCGGCGAAGAAATCAGTAAAGAAAAACTAACGTCGCCAAATATTAAAAATTACAAAACGAACAAAGCAGAAAGGATTCGAGAAGAGCTGAAAACGACAAATACGGACATTTTTAGGACAGAAGAACCCGTTGTTCGATACAAATCAACTAAGACGGAGAAAAGTGAGCTTAAAACGGCTAAAAAAACGACAGTCGAAGAAACG
This sequence comes from Flavobacterium ginsenosidimutans, assembly GCF_003254625.1. GTDB lineage: Bacteria > Bacteroidota > Bacteroidia > Flavobacteriales > Flavobacteriaceae > Flavobacterium > Flavobacterium ginsenosidimutans. Next base: position 18,620 of record NZ_QJRJ01000069.1, on the reverse strand, counting down.
TATGATTTGTGGATGGATAAAAATTCGGTTGAAGATATTGCGAGAATGCGTAAATTGAATGTTCAAACGATCGAAGGACATTTGATAAAACTTATTCAGTCGAAGAAAATTGAAATCATCGATGTTTTGCCTTATGATAAAATTTTGGCCTTGCGTGAAGCTTTTCAATTTTATCAAGAAGAATCTTTGAGCGGTTTAAAAGAAAAACACGGCGACGAATTCACCTGGGATGAACTAAAAATGTTCAAAGCGAGCATAAATTGATTTTTTGAACGTCCTACGTGAAACACTGTTTTCTGTTTTTCAAAAATCTAATTTCTAACGCATTAAATTATTTTTGACATGAAAACATTTAAAATATTGCTAACAATTCTGTTGTTTAATTCTTCGTTTTTGATTGCTCAGGATTTGAAACCAGAATATCAAAAATTCATTTCGAAATTTATTTTGGAAGTGAAAAACGGCGATAAAGAAGCAATTGCAAAGCGAATAAAATTTCCGTTCAAACGGGAATATCCAATTCCTTCAGTGAAAGATAAAGCAGATTTTGTAAAAAGATATGATCAAATTTTTGATAAAGGTTTGATTGAAAAAATAACAAAATCTGATCCTGCGAAAGATTGGTCAGAAGTTGGCTGGCGTGGAATAATGCTGAATCAAGGGGATTTATGGATAGATACCGATGGAAAAATTATAAGCATCAATCACCAATCGGATGCAGAACTAAAATTGAAAAACGACAAGATTGCTGAGCAGAAAAAAAAGGTAAATTCTTCAGTCTCAAATTTCAAGGAACCAATAGCTATTTTAGAAACTTCAAAATTCAGAATTAGAATTGATGATTTAGGAAATGATAATTATCGTTATGTTTCTTGGTCAATCAAAAAGAAAATGACTGATACCCCAGATCTTGTAATCGAAAATGGAGTTTTTGTTGCCGATGGAACTGGCGGGAATCATTACTACGAATTTAAAAAAGGTGATTTCAAATATGAATGCTATATCATTGTTTTGGGCGAAAAAAATTCGCCGCCTGCAATGTTAACAGTTTACCAATCGGGTAAAGAGATTCTATCTCAAAATGCAAAAATTGTTTCACGATAAACATTGGAAAGAAGATTTTTAAAAAGATATTTTTTTACAAGATGTAATATCTACATAGAAATATGCGCTGAACCCCAGAGGGGTTAAATATTTATAGAATTCCAATAAAAATAAATTAAAAAAGCTCCAGCGGAGCGACACGTATTAATTGTAAAAACATGTCGCTCCGTTGGAGCTTTATATCGTAGATATTTATTTTTTCTATAAATATTTCGCTTCTCCGAAGCTTACAAAATGAAAGCTATTTTTTTAGAAAAGCGATTTTTAAATACTCGACATTGCTTTTTCTAGCTCTTTTTCCTGTGTAATTTGAGTTAGTTTTAACTTTTGAATATTAACCTCATTTTCTTTGGTTTTAATTCTCTGTTTCTGAATTTCTTCTTCAGAAATCGAAGTTGTCGTTATTTTGTTTTCAATTTTCTGATTGGCAAGTTCTAGCTTTTCAATTTTCTCTTTTGTCGATTTCAAATTGCTATCAGATTTAGATAGGTTCTTCTTTTTAATTTCGAGATCTTTTTGTTCTTTTTTCAGCTGATAAATCTTGTCATCCAACATTTTATAATTTTCTTTCAAATTTTTTTGCATTTGAAGTTCAGCTTGTTGTCGCTCCAATTCTTGCATTGTGTTTGTAGTTTGCTGAGCAAAAAAAGATTGAGAACTTAGTAATAGCAGGAACGCTAATGTTCTAAAAAGTTTGTCCATAATGTTTTAAATTTTTGAGGCTAATATATTTGAAGAAATCATCAAAGAGTGCCATTAAAATTTTTTAAAATAACAGAATAGGACAAAAAAAATCCCGTTCGATAAGAACAGGATTTTTAATTTTATAGATTTTCAACCAGAATCCAAGCATCAGGATTTTCGCCTTTTTGTATTTCTTTTTGAGCTTTTTCTGCTTCTTGCATTGTAGGGTAACTTCCGTATAAAACAGGGAATAAGCCATGTTTGTTTTCTTTTAGCATTCTAGCTTTGAAACCATCTTTGATAAGTTGATCATACGCTTTTCTTGCATTTTGTTCACTTCTAAAAGCACCCGCCATAATGTGATACGGCATTGTTACTTCAGCTGTTTCGACTTTAGCAGAATCGACAGAAAGTGTTACAGCTGGAAGTGGACTTTTGATAAAGAAAGTTGCTTCTTGGATTTTGTTTTGTACTTTTTTCTGAACGGCCTGTTCTACAACAAGTGTTTGATTATCAATTTGATTTTGGTATAAAGGATAACCAATGCTTCCTGTAATTCCAAGACCTAAAACTAAAATTGCGGCATAGCGCAAGAATGGATTTGAAGATTTGGTTTCTTCTTCATTTTCATATAACAAAACAGCATCTTTTTCTTTTGCTGCGATTTTTTCGATTTTTTTCTCGAAAGCTTCTTTTTTTACAATCGGCGAAACAAAAGGACTTAATCCAAAAGAAGTTGACAGATAATTTGTCTGATCGTTTGGTTTGAAAATAATATTGCTTTCAGAGTTTAAACGCAATTCTCCAATGTTCTTTAAGAGAATTACACCTTCTTCTTCCAATGTTTTTTTCCAGTTCAAAACCTCAAATGCAATTGCACTTACAGCAAAACCATAAGATGTTTTTTCTGCCTGTGCAATATGATTTGCCAACAATCCGTCGTTATTTTTGATACGGCTGTTGAAAGAAATGGTTTTTTTTGGCGGAAAAAACGAATTAGTGCTTTCATTCAACTGTGCTGAATGAGTTTCGGTCAAAAATGCACCAAATCCTGGAACCGTTACACACTGATAACGGTACAATAACTGTGAGATATATTCTTCGATTTTCATGATAACAAAGTTAGACAACGGCTATAGTTATCAAAATTTTATTCACAATTTTTATTAACAATCGAGAATTATTTTTAGACAATTCGTTTTCAATAAATTACGAATTGATTTTACTGAGCTTATTGATGTATAACAATTTTATTCTTAAAATTTATTAAGAATTTACTTTGTTTTATTGATATTTGCGCTTCGAAAAAGTAAAAATATTTTTTCTATTTTACATAATGTTTAAAAGATATGAACGATCAGGATTTGTTTAGTTTACTTGCCTTGCTAAAAGTTGATGGAGTGGGAGATATTCTTGGTAAAAAATTACTCCATTCCTTTGGATCTGCATCGGAGATTTTTAAAGCTAAAAATACGCAATTGGCAGCTGTTGATGGAATAGGGTCTGTTTTACTTAAAAATTTGAAAGACAAAGCTGTTTTTGAAAAAGCTGATAAAGAGCTTTCATTTATAAAAAATAACAATATCCAAGTATCTTTTTTTCAGGACGAAAGTTATCCAGAACGTCTCAAACATTGTTTTGATGCTCCAATTTTGATTTTTACTGCTGGAAATCTGGATTTCAAAAAAAAGAAAATGATAAGTATTGTTGGTACGCGTCAGATTACTTCTTATGGAACTGATTTCTGTAGAAAACTGATTGAAGATCTTGCGCCACTAGATCCCGTAATCGTCAGCGGATTTGCGTATGGAGTTGATATCGTTGCGCATCAAGCCGCAATGGATCATAACTTGCAGACTGTAGGTGTTTTGGCTCATGGATTAAATCAGATTTATCCGCGTACTCACAAAAAGCACATGGCAAAAATGGAAGAAAACGGCGGATTTATAACGGAGTTTTGGAGTGATTCGAATCCAGATAAAGAGAAGTTTGTACGCCGAAATCGAATTGTTGCAGGAATGACTGAAGCTACGATTGTGATTGAATCTGCCGATAAAGGCGGTTCGCTAATTACAGCAAATATGGCCAACGAATACAATCGTGATGTTTTTGCCGTGCCAGGAAGAGTGACAGATAAGTACAGTCAGGGCTGTAATAATTTGATTAAAACCCAGAAAGCAAATGTGTTAACAAGTGCTGCTGATCTGGTTTATATGTTGAATTGGGATATTAAAGAAAAGCCAAAAAATGTTCAGAAACAGCTTTTTGTGGAGTTAGATTCTGATGAACAAAGGATCTATGATTTTCTACAAAAGAATGGAAAAGAATTGCTTGATCTCATTGCTATTGAATGTGAAATTCCAATTTTCAAACTTTCTGGTTTTTTGATAAATATGGAACTGAAAGGTGTAATTAGACCACTTCCAGGAAAACTTTTCGAGTCAATTTAACGCAGAAAATCTGATATTTATTTTCGCGTAAAATGCTTGTATAATCGGTATAAAATATAAATCAGCAAGAGTCCGAAAACTATGTTTAGAATTTGAAATACGTATGGTGGAATATTATAATCTTCAATATACTTGTCCATGTTTTTTATGTTTAAAAGATTAATATACTTGAAGTTACAAAAAATAATTGTAAAAGAAAAACGCTGACCAATTTTACAAATGATCAGCGTTTTTTTAAATATTGTATTTAAAATTATTTCGAAAATCCTAAAACCTCTCTAACTTTTGAAAGTACACCATCAGCAATAACAGAAGCTTTTGTAGCGCCTTTTTTCAGTAGAGCATCGACTTCTTCAAGGTTGTTGATGTAATAGTTATATTTCTCTCTTTCCGTTTTAAATTTCTCTGTAATCAATTCAAACAAAGCTTGTTTTGCGTGGCCATAACCATAATTTCCGCCTAAATAATTAGCTCTCATTTGCGCAGTCTGTTCTTCGTTTGCTAGCAAAGAATATATGGCAAATGCATTACAAGTATCTGGATTTTTAGGAGCTTCAAGCGGCGTACTATCTGTTTCAATACTCATTACTTGTTTTCTTAAAGTTTTATCGTCCAAGAAAATGTTGATGATATTATTGGCAGATTTACTCATTTTTCCTCCATTTGTTCCAGGAATCAACATGATATTTTCCTCAATTTTAGCTTCTGGTAGAACAAACGTTTCTCCCATTTGATGGTTAAAACGAGCTGCAACGTCACGAGTGATTTCTAAATGCTGCAATTGATCTTTTCCAACAGGAACAAATTCTGCATCATATAGCAAAATGTCCGCAGCCATAAGCATTGGATATGTGAAAAGTCCAGCATTTACGTCGTCTAGACGATCTGCTTTATCTTTGAAAGAATGTGCTAAAGTCAATCTTTGAAATGGAAAAAAACAGCTCAAATACCAAGTCAATTCTGTAGTTTGTACCACATCAGACTGTCTGTAAAAAGTAACTTTTTCAGGATTTAAACCACACGCAAGCCAAGCTGCGGCTGTGCTATAAGTGTTTTCTCTTAAAGTTTTTCCGTCTTTAATCTGAGTGATCGAATGTAAGTCAGCAATAAATAAATAAGATTCGTTTGCTGGATCATTAGATAATTCGATCGCCGGAATAATTGCTCCTAATAAATTTCCTAAATGAGGCGTTCCTGTACTTTGAACACCAGTAAGTATTTTTGCCATTCTAGATTTTTCTTATTCTTGATCTGCAAAGTTCGTTTTTTTAACGCAGAGTTCACAGAGTTTTTCGCAGAGTTTAAGAAGATTTTTTGAGTTTTTTGAAGTTCACTGTACTTTTCTACTTTTTCAGATATTATTTATGACTCTTCTAATCCCGTTTTTCAAGAGAGCTTCATTAAAGTTAATTAGCAAACCTAGTTTATAGTTACCGAGTTTGAGGTATGTCAATGTTTGTGCTAGATGATTTGTTGTTAAAGCTTCAACGGCTTTAATTTCGATAATGAATTTGTTTTCTACTAACAAATCTATTCGATATCCGCAATCAAGTTTTATTTCTTCGAACACTAATGGCATTGGTTTTTCTTTTTCTACAGTGAGCCCTTTTTGTTTGAGTTTATGAAATAGACATTCTTGATAAACGTTTTCTAGCAGGCCAGGTCCAAGTTTTCTATGTATTTCGATTGCTAAGCCAATAACAATTGTCGAAATTTCATTTTCAGTCATTTTTTATTTTTAAATTTAACGCAGAATTTCGTATAAAAATATAAAATTTGGTTCAATAGATTTTTAAAATTTTGGACAAAACTAAAAAAGAAGTGTGAGTCTTTGAGAACTTTTGCTTTAGCAAATTTCGAAGAATTAATTAAACTTCTTTACTCCGTGGAAAAACTTAGCTATCTCTGCGCTACAAATAAAAGCAGCGAGGAGAATAAATTCTATATAGAAAATTCACTTCTGTTTTCTTACTTTTGAAACTATGAAAATATTTAAAATTGCTTTTTGGATTCTTTGGCGCGTTTGGTTTTACGTCTTGATGGCGATTCCGATAATTATTATGCTGCCATTTTTATTGATTTCTATTCTCTCAGAGAAAGGTTATCCCTATTTTTTTAAAATGGCTCGCATTTGGGCTAAATTTATCCTTTTCGGAATGGGCTTTTATTATACCGTAAAACGCGAACAGAAGCTCATTAAAGGCAAAAGTTACATGATTGTGGCTAATCATACCTCAATGACCGATATTATGCTTATGTTGGCTTTAATTAAAAACCCTTTTGTATTTGTTGGAAAGAAAGAGTTAGTGAAGATTCCGTTATTTGGATTTTTTTATAAAAGAACTTGCATCTTGGTTGACAGAAGTTCATCAAGAAGTAAAAATGAAGTTTTTAAAAGAGCTCAAAGTCGTTTAAATCAAGGTTTAAGTATTTGCATTTTTCCTGAAGGCGGGGTTCCAGATGACGAAAGCATTTTGCTTGACGAATTTAAAGATGGCGCTTTTAGATTAGCAATAGATCATCAGATTCCGATTGTACCGATTGTTTTTCCTGATAACAAAGAACGTTTTTCGTACACGTTCATGAGTGGAAGTCCTGGAAAAATGCGTGCTAGAATTTTGCCTTTTATAGAAACAAAAGGCTTGACTATTGACCATAGAAAAGAATTAAGAGATCAAGTTAGAGATATAATTTACAAGGGTTTAATTGATTTTCAAAATTAAACAGTAAAACATTATGTAAAATACAAAAGCCGGTAGATTTATTAAATCTACCGGCTTTTCTTTGAATTAAAAACCCCCTATTTTTATTCAAAATATTATCTGTGAATTATCTTTTCTGAAATAAAACGCAATACTTTTTTAAATCTTAATTTGGTTTTTCTTCGGTTTTTATTGTACAACAATTCTATTTTTTCTTTCATGGTTAAAAATATTAATGGTTGATAATAAAGAGTTTAGGTAATAACTCAAGTTAACGTCATAATATTATGGATGAAGAAAAGTAAAAAAGGTTGCGTCAAAAAATGAAAAAAATCGAAAAAAATGGAAAATTTGATAAAAAACCCGCTAGATAGATAATCTAGCGGATTTCTAATGTTTAAATAACCAACCAATGTAAATTCTAAAAAAACCTGCAAATTGATATTGGCATGTATCAATTATAGAACCGCTTTTTTTAATAGATGAAAATTTTTAGAAAAGGTTGCGTGAAAATTTCATTTTTATTTTTTGAAACAAAAAAAGCCGAGGATTATAAAAATCACTCGGCTTTTTAATAGTCCTTTTTTGACTTATTTATTAAGCATTCGCTAATTCTTTCATGTGTTCTTTAATTTTAATTTCCAGTTCTTCAGCTAGTTCTGGATTATCTTTAATTAAAGCTTTAACAGCGTCACGACCTTGACCTAGTTTTGTATCGCCGTAGCTAAACCAAGATCCTGCCTTTTTAACGATGTCAAATTCAACAGCTAAATCTAAAATTTCACCTGTTTTAGAAACTCCTTCTCCGTACATAATGTCGAATTCTGCAGTTTTAAATGGCGGTGCAACTTTGTTTTTAACAATTTTTACTTTAGTTCTGTTACCGATTACGTTCTCACCATCTTTAATTTGAGCCGAACGACGAATATCTAAACGTACAGAAGCGTAAAATTTAAGTGCGTTACCTCCAGTTGTTGTTTCTGGATTTCCGAACATAACACCAATTTTTTCACGAAGCTGATTGATAAAGAAAACCGTACAATTTGTCTTGCTGATAGTTCCAGTAAGTTTTCTCAAAGCTTGAGACATTAAACGTGCGTGAAGACCCATTTTAGAATCTCCCATTTCACCTTCAATCTCACTTTTTGGAGTTAAAGCGGCAACAGAGTCAATTACAACGATGTCTATAGCTCCAGAACGAATTAAGTTTTCGGCAATTTCTAAAGCTTGTTCTCCGTTGTCTGGCTGAGAGATAATTAAGTTTTCGATATCAACATTTAATTTCTCAGCATAGTTTCTATCAAATGCGTGCTCCGCATCGATAAAAGCAGCTATACCACCAGCTTTTTGCGCTTCAGCAATGGCGTGAAGTGTCAAGGTAGTTTTTCCAGAAGATTCTGGACCATATATTTCAATAATTCTTCCTTTTGGATATCCATTTACCCCAAGAGCTAAGTCAACACCTAGTGAGCCAGAAGAAATCGTTTCTACTTCTACAATGGCTCTATCGCCCATTTTCATTACGGTTCCTTTTCCGTAGGTTTTGTCAAGTTTATCAAGCGTTAGTTGTAGCGCTTTTAATTTGGCTTCTTTGTCTGAACTCATTTTTTTCTAATATCTAAATTATTATTTTGTCTTTCTGGATAAAAATAAGAAAATTCTTCTATATTTTAATAGTCTATATTTTCAATTTGTAAAATTACTTCTTTTTCTGAAGTTTGATTGTTCCAAATTGTCACAAATTTGATCTATAAAAATAATGCCTTTAATTCTGTTGCATCAGAAGGTTTTATTTTACCAGCTAGCAGTAAACTCAATTGTTTACGACGAAGAGCAGCATCAAATCGCTGGATTTCTAGTTCTGTTTCTGGTACAATTGCCGGAACTTCAACGGGTCTTCCGGTGTCATCGACAGCAACGAAAGTATAAATTGCTTCATTAGCTTTGGTTCTGTTTCCAGATTCGCGGTCTTCGACCCAAACGTCAATAAAAACTTCCATAGAACTTTTGAAAGATCTTGAAACTTTTGCCTCTACGGTTACAACGCTTCCAAGCGAAATTGCTCTGTTAAAAGCAACGTGATTTACAGAAGCCGTTACTACAATTCGGCGCGAATGTCTGCGGGCTGCAATACTTGCCGCGCGATCCATTCTGGCTAATAACTCACCGCCAAAAAGATTGTTTAAAGGATTTGTTTCGCTCGGTAAAACTAAATCAGTTAAAATAGTTAAGGATTCTGAAGGATGTTTTGGATTCATTTTTTTTATCTAAAAATTTAAAAATTGTATTGGTTAATTCAACCAATAAACAGCCATTACAGCTGGTATAAAATATATAACAATGGTTCTCGCACCATCGTAATCTTTTGCAAGTCTTTGTCCGAAAAGCATCATTAACAAAGAGATACATGAAAATATTGCTCCGTAAAAACCAAATTCTCTTCCGTTGTTTGTAAATAACTGAATACCTCCTACAACGCATAAAATTCCTGAAATCAGTTCCAAAATGAGTAAGTGTAAAAGCGCAAGCGGAACCTGATTTTTTAATGGTGTTTTGGCAAAATGTTCTTTAAGCCAAGCGACATTATCTTTCCAATAAAAAATTTTTTCGTAACCTGATTGTAAAAAAGTTAATGCTAAAAAAGCTAAAAGTAAAATTGAGGCAACATTGTTCATTATGAATTATTTTTTATGAATTAAACGAGTCAACTTGATCGATAAATCGGTTAGGATTATTTTCGCATTTCCATTTCTTTCAATGTGATACATAGCATCTGAAAGTTCTTTGAATATATCGTGAATGTTATTTCCATTTACAAACGGAGCAAAATTTTCCAGTTTGAATTTATCCACTTTTGGTTCGATGTAAACTAAACTCGGTGCTTGATAATTTAGCATTAGAGCTTGGCGGAACATTTCGATACAATACTGAATAAATTTTTTCTGGCTTTCGCGTCCCAGCGCAGCAATCTGCTCGCTCCAGGAAATTAAATCTTGAATGGCAGCGGCGTTTCCTTTTGCTCTAAAAGCGGCGCGAACCCAATTGACAAACCATTGTTCAAAAGGAAATTCATCATCGTCTTCTTTTAACAAATGCAATGCTTTATTAAAATTTCCTTGCGCTTGATGTGCTATCTTTTTGGCTAAATTCAAATCGATATTTTCTTTGGCAACTAATGCTTCAGCGATCACTTTTTCTGGAAGTCCGTTAAAGTGAATTACCTGACATCGCGAACGTATGGTTTGAATAATATCTTCTTCATTTTCGGAAATCAGAATAAACACGGTTTTTTCTGAAGGTTCTTCTAAAAGTTTCAAAAGTTTATTGGATGCTGCGATATTCATTTTATCGGCCATCCAGATAATCATAATTTTGTAACCACCTTCGTAAGATTTTAGCGCAAGCGATTTTAAGACTTCCTGCGCATCTTCAACCCGAATTTCTCCTTGTTTGTTTTGGACACCGAGAATTTTGTACCAATCGAATAACCCTCCGTAAGGCATTTCCAGAATAAAACTGCGCCAGTCCTGAATAAAATCTAGACTTTTGGGTTTTGTTTTAACATCTTCGGTTGTAACAGTTGGATAAATAAAATGCAGATCGGGATGTGAGATGTTATCAAACTTTAGATTGCAAGAATCATTTCCGTTTGAATTTTCGTCGCCAGTATTGCTGCATAAAATATATTGGGCATAGGCAATGGCGGTTATTAATGTGCCGCTTCCTTCTGGACCGACGAACAATTGTGCGTGAGGAATTCTACCAGAAGCAGCACTTTTTATCAAGTGGCTTTTGATGTAATCTTGACCTAAAATTTGAGAAAATTGCATGGAACAAAGATAGAAGAAAATGGTATAGTCAAAAATTTTCCAGTTAAGATTATTTCGCCAGTATATTTTTGAAATTTAGAAACTGATTTCTGAAATTTTTTAAGATGATTTTCGACAGAATTTTGTTAATAAATATCTTCAAGTGAGTAAATATCAAGATGTTTTTGTTAATATTTTTTTTCGAAAATCGGCAAACGTAAGTTTTTTTTTATTATTTAAAGTTAGATTTTTTTTGTTTTTATAGCGAATATCCTACGTTTGCGACGTTAACATTTTTAACAAAAAGCACGTTAAAACGCACATTTTCTCGACATAACGCTGGTTTTTAAGGTTTTTTTAAGATTTTTTTTTGAAAAAAAAAGTCATTGAAGTTGTAATTTAACTTAATTTCTATATTTTTGTTTTTATCAACAACCAATTATAAAATAAGAATCTATGAAAGGGAAAATTATTCTATTTAGTGCTTTTTTTATCTTAACTACAGCGGCTGCTTCAGCACAAGCTAAAAACGCACCAAGAAGTATTATTAGTACAACTGCGCTTATCCGAAAATACCATGATCAAAAAGAATTGAGTGGTATGCAAAAAGGAGAACTTTTGGAATTATACATTGAGCGTATTAAAGTTTTGGTAAAAACTCTCCCTTACATCGCTTTGGTTACTAAACCAGGTGTTACTATGGCAGACTTAGGTATTCCAGACGATAGTGAACACAAAAAAGTTTTAGATGCTCAAGCAATCGGTACAACAACATTCTTAGATACGACAGTAGAGTTTCAGAGAAAGATGATGCCTTATTCTGATAAAGGAAATCTAATCGCTGCAATTTTGTTCTACGAAAGTACATTGAAATCATTACACGAGTTCAACGATTTGAACGAAATGTAATAAAGCTCAAATTTTTTAAAATATTTTTTAAAGGGTTCGCGCAAGCAGATAAGGTTTGCGTAGTTTTTTAAAAAACAAAATAAAAAAATAACTCATTCTCGAAGGTTCTGAAAATTTCGGAAAATTCGAGAGGAGTTTTTTCGTTTACGCATACCCAAATTTATTATTAACAGTAATACCCCCTTATCATGAAAAAAATTACTCAATTAATCTGCGTTCTTTTGACAGTTACGAGTATGAGTGCTCAACAAGAGAAAGGAATTATGGGCTACACCAATTGGTTAAACAACTGGACTGAGTTTAAGCCTAACAAAGTTGACTATGGAGAAGCAAACCAAATTTTGGCAGGAAACATTTCTGTTAATACTAAATTGCTTAAAAGAAATATTTACGTTTTACAAGGAAACGTTTATGTTACAAACAATGCTGTTTTAACTATCGAGCCTGGAACAGTAATTATTGGAGACTTCGAAACTAAAGGAGCATTAGTAATCACTAAAGGTGCACAATTAATCGCTGATGGTTTAGAAACAGATCCAATTGTATTTACTTCAAACCGAAGCATGAAAAAAGCTGGAGATTGGGGTGGAATCGTACTTCTTGGAGATGCACCAATTAACAAATTCGGAAATGTAGGTTCTTATAACCTAGATCTTGATCCAACTATGACTACTTACGGTGGAGACAACGTAGCTTCAAACTCTGGAATCTTAAGATTCGTTAGAATCGAGTTTGCTGGTAAAAAAGTAAAAGGAGCAGATACTTTCAATGGTTTAACTCTTGCAGGTATTGGAAACAAAACAGTTTTAGAGAACATTATGGTTAGCTACGCTGGCGGAGATTCTTTCGGAATCTTAGGTGGTGACATCAATGCTACAAAATTCGTTTCTTATAAATCAGTTAACGACGACTTTAAATTTAATCAAGGAGTTCAATGTCGTTTCTTTAACTCTTTAGCAGTTAGATCTTCTTATTTCTCAAGTACTAAAGACGGATCTCGTTGTATGGAGGTTAGATCTTTTGACAAGAAAAGTGAAACAGATTTCACTAAAAAACAAACTTTAGTTGTTGCAAGTAATATTACAATGGTTAATGACAGCGAGAACATCAATGCTGACATTCAAGCAGGATTAGTAAAAGAGGCTGTTTATGTAGCTGAAAATGCTTCTCTTGAAATGAAAAGAAGTGTGATCTCTGGATTCAACCCTGCAGTATTATTAGACAGCAAAACTGAAATCAATGATGCCAACCTTAAAAAAATCAAATTTGAGGAAATGTATTTCAACTTATGTAAAGGAAACATCTTTACTGAATACAATTCTAACAATGAAGATTTAGAAAGCTGGTATGGAAACAGTGTTTTCTTTAACGTGTACTCACAAAGTGATAACAAAGAAACATTCATTGATATCTTCAATCCAAAAAAACCAGATTTTAGATTACAATTAGGAAAAATCACGGCTTCTAGCGGTAATAGATAAATAGTTTCGATTTTTATTTTCCACGGCGTAAATTTTATTAATAAAGTCCCCAGACACAATTTATGTATCGTCTATAAAGGACCCCAAATAAAGATCAAGACATAATGGTATCTACGAAAAAATATTTTTTATATATAATATTTTTGGTTTCGCCTGTATCGTTAACTCTATATGCACAGGACACAGCAGAAAATCCTACTAAGGCTGCTGTTTCTGAGTGTGGTTTAACTTTGGCTAACATTAACCAAAATAATAATAGTGCTGTTGTTGAAAACAATGGCCAGACAAGTAATTTAAATCAGTTTATAGTAGGGATGTCCAACCCCAAGGACAGCCTTACTATAGCAGCTGAGTCAAATGCTGTATCTAACTGTGAAGAGAATTCATCATTTGCTGCAACTTCAATTCTTGCAAAAGACATAATTGAAAATTACAAATATGATTTTTCTGAAACTTTTATAGATATCTTGTTTTTTGAGCGTATAGATTTAGCAAGAAAACGCACTATATGATTCAAAAAATTACTTTATCTTTTACCAAATTATTACTTTTATTTAGCATTTTATTCTTTGCTAAATCGAGTACCTATGCCCAAACGATAGTGCCTCAAACATTTGATGGCCTAGAAAAACTTTGTGCTGGTAACTCGTTCAATGAATTTTATGCAACCTTTAGTTATATAGATTTTCCCGCAGGTACGACGTTCGTAGTTGAGCTTTCAGATGCTGCGGGAAATTTTACTTCTCCTGTTTCTACAACGTTACTTCAAACAATAGACGTTTCTGCAACCCAACAAACAATTAAATATGCGGTTCCAACAGATTTAGTTGGTTCAGATATTTATAGTTTAAGAGTTAAAAGTTCTACTGGAGTTACGAGTACTAGATTTAAAAACTCTTTAGGAAACACTTCTTTTCCTGCTTATTTTAAACAATTTGAAGGTTCGTTTTTTATTAATAACAAAAGTGATGTTGCTATGCTTTGTTCTGGCGGCAGTTTAACACTTAGTATTAGTACTGAAGATCCTTCTCCAGCATCAATCGCAAACATTAAATATAAATGGTACAAAGATGATGTTCTAATTGCAGGACAAAGCTCTAAAGAGTTAGTGGTAAATAGTACAGGAAAGTATTATGCAGAAATCGATTATGGACAATGTTCTGATGTGAACTTTAGTTCAAATCGTGTTAACGTTACTTCTTCAAGCAGTGGGTCTGCGGTAACAATAGACTCAAGTTTAGGAAATCCATTTTGCGCAAGCGGAACGGGAACAGTTTTAACTGCAACTTCAGGAAATAGTTATGTTTGGAAAAAAGATGGTGTAATAATTACTGGCGCTACAACCCGTACTTATTCTACTAATGAATCTGGAGTTTATTCTGTAGAAGTAGATTTTGGAGGATGTAAAGCCATAGGAAGTATCGATCTTCAAAGCAACAGTTTTGAGGCAACAATAGATGCTCAAGATGGATATAAATTGAACGAAGGCGAGACTATTACGGTTACTGTTACAACAGATGCTACTGGCGCTACGTATGAGTGGTATTTGAATAACAATTTGATTTCTGGTCAAACAGCAAATTCTTATGTTATTTCTGTAAAAGGGAACTATAAAGTAATAATTTCTCAAGTATCTGGCTGTATAGCTAGTAAAGAGTTTTCATTTAGAATTAATGGTGATTCTACTCCTTCTGGAGTTATTCCAAACATTATTAAATTAAGCGGGATGAATCCATATTGGAATATTCCTGACGAATATAAAAATGCAACTACAAAAGTAATTATCATTAGCTCAAACGGTGATAAGGTTTTAGATGTAGTAAATTATCAAGGCGATTGGCCTCAAAACAATATAGATTTTAAAAATGTAAATCCAGTTTATTACTATGTCATTCAATCGGATACAGGTGAGAAAAAAGGATCAATAACTGTGATAAAATAATATGAAGAAACTTTTACTATTCATCACTTTATTTTACGGTTTTTCAAGTTTACTCTATTCTCAAAATACAGCTGAGGATGGAGTTGTTTCGTTTTCATTACCAATAAGAAATTCGTTAAAGTTTAATAGATATTTAATTAACCCAACTTTCAGTTTTGTTAGAGAATCAAACCCCTATGTTAGTTTTTATAACAAAAGACAATGGGTTCAGTTTGAAAATGCTCCACAAACCTATTTAGCAAATTATTCTGGACGTTTTAGAGAGAATGAAGCTTTTGCATTTGGTTTGTTTCAACAAAATTATGGATTAATGACTGTTTTTGGCGGAGTGGCCAATTTCGCTCATAACATCGTTATCCAAGATGACAGTAATTTAACTTTTGGTTTAAACGTTGGCGTTTATCAAAGTGGTTTAAATAAAGGAAAAATTATCTCTGAAGATTCAGATATCCTAACAGGAGATTATCCTTCAAGTACATTACTTACAGTTAATCCAGGTATTAACTACGGGACAGATTTCCTTGATTTCGGATTATCGATTAACAACTTAGTACTTTACAATTTCGGATCAGGAGTGGTAAAAGATGATCCAGAAAGAGCAATTCAATTGCACGCAATGTACACTGGATATATTGATAGCTACGGTTTTTTTGACAGAAGTAAATTTTCTGGAATCGTTAGAACAGAGATTAAAAAAGACAAAACAGTTATTTCAGGACTTGGAATGCTAGCACTTCAGCAAGGAGTTTGGGCACAAGTTGGTTATAACACTTTATACGGAGTTTCAGCGGGACTTGGGGTTAATCTTTCTCCAAGTATTGCTATTGAATATAATTACGAAAGAGGAATGGGCAATTTCTCTAATCTAGGCGGTTCACATGAATTTGCCATTGCCTACAAATTCAAAAATAGAAATTACTATTACGGAGATGACGATGAAGGTTCGATAATCGATCCAGCTAAGCCAAAATCAGTTCCAGCCAAACCAAAATCGGAGGCAACTCAGGTTAACAGAGCTGAAATCGCTGAAAAGAACAGACTGGCAGCCGAAGCAAAAGCACAAGCCGATGCCGAAGCAAAACAAGCAAGATTAGTGGCAGCTGAAAAAGTTAAGGCAGACGCCGAAGCAAAAGCGAAAGCTAAACTGGAAGCAGATAACAAAGCGAAGGCAGACGCAGAAGCAAAAGCGAAAGCTAAATTAGAAGCAGATAATAAAGCGAAGGCTGATGCTGAAGCTATAAAAATAAAACTTGCCGCAGATGCAAAAGCAAAAGCCGATGCAGCAGCAGCCGCTAGAGCACAGAGTGCAGCAGCAAATAAAGCGGTAGCGGAAACTAAAAAAACACAAGCGCAATTGGCTGCTGATAAAGCGAGAGCTGATGCGGAAGAACGCAGATTGAAATTAGCTGCAGATAATAAAGCACGAGTTGATGCGGCAGCGGCTGCGAGAGCGCAAGCAGCAGCAAATAAATCTGGAGCAACAGTACAAAAAACACAAGAAGAGTTAGCTGCAGACAAAGCTCATGCTGATGCTGAAGCAATGAAATTGAAATTAGCTGCTGATGCTAAAGCTAAGGCAGACGCAGAAGCATTACAAGCTAAATTAGCTTCGGCAGATAAAGCAAAAGCAGATGCAGAGGCTGCAAAAGCTAAAGCGGCCGCAGCGAATGCAGCAGCACCAACACAGCAAAAAACAGCTGCACAACTAGCAGTAGAAAAAGCAAGAGCAAATTCTGAAGCAGCAGCAAAAATGAGATTGGCGGCAGCTGAAAAAGCAAAAGCCGATGCAGAAGCTGCAAGACAAGCAAGATTGGCGGCGGCAGAAAAAGCAAAAGCTGATGCTGAAGAACGCAGATTAAAATTAATAGCTGATAATAAAGCAAAAGTAGAAGCTGCAGAAGAAAAACGTAAAGCAGATGCAAAAGCGAAAGCAGAGGCTGCAGATATGCAATCAATCTTAGCTGCTGATGCAAAAGCGAAAGCAGATTCAGATGCTTTACAAGCAAGATTAGCTGCTGAAGCAAAAGCAAAAGCCGCTGCAGAAGCTAAGACAAAAACATCTATTGATGCTGCAAATAGAGCTAAACTGACAGCAGATCAAAAAGCAAAAGTTGCAGAAGAAGCTGCGCTTAAAGAAAAATTAGCTGCAGATGCAAAAGCAAAAGCTGATGCAGAAGCAAGACAAGCACTTATAGCTGCTGAAGCAAAAGCGAAAGCTGACGCAGAAGCATTGAAAATAAAACAAGCTGAAGAAGCGAAAGCAAAAGCTGATGAAGAAGTTCGTCAAGCACAGTTAGCTGCTGAAGCAAAAGCTAAAGCTGATGCAGAGGCATTACAGGCGAAACTTGTTGCTGAAGCAAAAGCAAAAACAGATGCTGAAGCTGCGGCGAAAGCAAAATTAGATGCTGATGCAAAAGCAAAAGCGGACGCTGAAGCAGAAAAAGTAAGATTAGCATCAGAAGCAAAAGCAAAAGCGGATGCTGAAGCAGAACAAGCAAGATTGGCTGCAGATGCAAAAGCAAAAGCAGATATGGAAGCTTTGCAAGCTAAATTAATTGCTGATGCAAGAGTAAAAGCCGATGCTGAAGCTACTGCTAAAGCAAAAGCGGAAGCAGAAGCTAAAAAATTACAAGAAGCAGAAGATGCTCGCCAAGCGAAACTTGCAGCAGATGCAAAAGCGAAAGCTGATGCGGAAGCAGAAAAAGCAAGATTAGCATCTGAAGCAAAAGCAAAAGCCGATGCAGAGGCATTACAAGCTAAGCAAGCTGCTGAAGAAAAAGCTAGAGTTGCAGAAGAAGCTCGTCAAGCGAAACTTGCAGCAGAAGCAAAAGCGAAAGCCGACGCTGAAGCAGAAAAAGCAAGATTAGCATCTGAAGCAAAAGCAAAAGCTGATGCTGAGGCATTACAAGCTAAACAAGCTGCTGAAGAAAAAGCTAGAGTTGCAGAAGAAGCTCGTCAGGCGAAATTGGCAGCAGATGCAAAAGCGAAAGCTGATGCGGAAGCAGAAAAAGTAAGATTAGCATCTGAAGCAAAAGCAAAAGCGGATGCAGAGGCATTACAAGCTAAGCAAGCTGCAGAAGAAAAAGCTAGAGTTGCAGAAGAAGCTCGTCAGGCGAAATTAGCGGCTGACGCTAAGGCAAAAGCAGACGCTGAAGCATTACAAGTTAAGCAAGCTGCTGAAGAAAAAGCTAGAGTTGAAGAAGAGGCTCGTCAAGCGAAATTAGCTGCGGATGCAAAAGCAAAAGCCGATGCAGAAGCGTTACAAGCAAAACTTGCAGCAGACGCGAAAGCAAAAGCTGATATGGAGGCTTTACAAGCAAAATTATTGGCAGATGCAAAAGTGAAAGCAGATGCTGAAGCTACAGCAAAAGCTAAAGCGGAAGCAGAAGCTAAAAAATTACAAGAAGAAGAGCGCCAAGCGAAATTAGCAGCCGACGCAAAAGCAAAAGCTGATGCAGAAGCAGAAAAAGTAAGATTAGCGGCAGAAGCAAAAGCTAAGGCAGATGCACAAGCATTACAAGCTAAACAAGCTGCTGAAG
>NZ_QJRJ01000066.1 GCF_003254625.1 Flavobacterium ginsenosidimutans | reverse complement strand
TTCTGAGATTCTGAGATTCTGAGATTCTGAGATTCTGAGATTCTGAGATTCTGAGATTCTGAGATTCTAATAAATTTACTGCGTAAATTTATTTATTGCAAGTCTGCAAATAAAAAAAGCCTCTTCAAAAGAAGAGGCTTTAGTACTCAGAGCGGGACTTGAACCCGCACGAACATTGCTGTTCACTGGATTTTAAGTCCAGCGTGTCTACCAATTTCACCATCCGAGCATTGTATGGTTTTTGAGCGAAAAACGGGGCTCGAACCCGCGACCTCGACCTTGGCAAGGTCGCGCTCTACCAACTGAGCTATTTTCGCATTTTCAAATTCTGTTTAAGAACTGCAACACTTAATTTGTTTCGTATTGCGAGTGCAAATTTAGGACATTTATTCAATTACACAAGCGTTTTTCTAAAAAAAAATCCACTTATTTTATAACATTCTGATAACCTAAACTTTAAAATTGAAAATTTTTATATTTTATTTTTTAACCAGCATTCTTTTGATCTCATTCAGTTTCATCAACGCTTCTACTGGCGTAATTGCATTAATATCGAGATTCAAAATCTCTTCTTTTATCTCTTCCAACAAAGGATCATCCAAATTAAAGAAACTCATTTGCATTTCATCATTTGCCGATTTTATTCCGTTTAAAGCATCACTTGAATGATTCTTTTCTAATTTCTTTAAAAGTTTCTGCGCTTTCGAAATAACCAATTGTGGCATTCCAGCCATTTTTGCTACATGAATTCCGAAACTATGCGCACTTCCTCCTTTTACCAGCTTTCTAACGAAAAGAACGGTATCTTTTAATTCTTTTACTGCAACATTGAAATTTTGGATTCTTGGCATCGATTCCGTCATTTCATTCAACTCATGATAATGCGTTGCGAAAAGCGTTTTAGCTCTTCCTGGATGTTCGTGCAAGAATTCAGCAATTGCCCAAGCAATCGAGATTCCGTCATAGGTACTCGTTCCTCTTCCAATCTCATCTAATAACACCAAACTTCTGTCTGAAATATTATTCAAAATAGAAGCTGTTTCGTTCATTTCGACCATAAAAGTAGATTCACCCATCGAGATATTGTCAGAAGCTCCAACTCTGGTAAAAATCTTATCGACAATTCCCATTCTAACACTATCAGCAGGAACAAAACTTCCCATTTGAGCCAAAAGTACTATTAAAGCTGTTTGTCTTAAAATTGCCGACTTACCCGACATATTAGGCCCAGTAATCATAATAATTTGTTGTGTTTCTCTATCTAAGAAAACATCATTTGCAATATATGGAGTTCCAACAGGTAATTGTTTTTCAATTACAGGGTGTCTTCCGTTTTTAATATCTAATTCAAATGTATCATCGATTTCAGGCTGTACATATTGATTTTCGACAGCCATTTGCGTGAACGAACACAAACAATCTAATTGCGCAACTAAATAGGCATTCATTTGAACTGGTTTGATATAAGTTCCAATCCATGCAACTAATTGCTCGAAAAGTTCACTTTCTATTTTATAGATTTTTTCTTCTGCTCCTAAAATTTTGGTTTCGTATTCTTTTAATTCTTCGGTAATATAGCGTTCAGCATTTACCAAAGTTTGTTTACGAATCCATTCTTCTGGAACTTTATCTTTATGCGTATTTCTAACTTCAATATAATATCCAAAAACATTATTAAAAGAAATTTTCAACGAAGAAATCCCAGTTCTTTCTGATTCTCTTTTTTCAATTCCTTCTAAAAATTCTTTTCCTGAAGTTGAAATCGCTCGCAGTTCGTCCAGTTCTTCATTTATTCCTGATGCTATCGCATTTCCTTTCGAAATAGCAACAGGAGCATCTTGATTTAAAGTTGTTTTAATTTTTTCGCGAAGCAGATCACAAGCGTGCAAGCTGTCTCCAATTACTTTTACAGCTTCTTGCGGACTTTCAAGCGCAAGTGTTTTAATTGGAATAATAGCATCTAAAGATTCCTTTAAATAAACAATTTCACGAGGAGAAACTTTTCCTGCCGCAATTTTAGAAATTAAACGTTCTAAATCTGAAATCTGTTTAATCTGATATTGGATATTGTGCAGAATTTCAGGATTTGATTTTAAATACGCCACGACTTCATGGCGCCCTTTTATTTTATTTGCATCTTTTAAAGGCAAAGCCAACCAACGTTTTAATAAACGCCCTCCCATTGGAGAAAGCGTTTTATCAATCACATCCAAAAGTGTTACTGCATTTGGATTATAGCTGTGATACAATTCTAGGTTTCGAATCGTAAAACGATCCATCCAAACATAAGCATCTTCTGCGATACGCTGAATTGCCGTAATATGCTGGACACGATTATGCTGCGTCTCTGACAAATAGTACAAAATTGCCCCAGAAGCTATAATTCCTTCTCTCAACTCTTCAATCCCAAATCCTTTTAAAGAATTTGTCTGGAAATGCTTTGTCAAAGTTTCTAAAGCATAATCTTCTTTGTAAATCCAATCTTCTAAGTAAAAACTATGAAAATCTTCTCCAAAAGCGGTTTTGAAATCACTTTTATTATTTTTTGGAACTAAAACCTCGCTTGGATTAAAGTTCTGCAATAATTTATCAATATATTCTGCATTTCCTTGAGCCGTTAAGAACTCTCCTGTAGAGACATCTAAAAATGAAATTCCGATATTTTTATTAGCAAAATAAACAGATGCCAAGAAGTTATTAGATTTTGACTGCAAAACCTCATCGTTTAAAGAAACTCCAGGCGTTACAAGCTCCGTTACCCCTCTTTTTACGATTGTTTTCGTCATTTTCGGATCTTCCAGCTGATCGCAGATCGCAACACGAAGTCCGGCTTTTACCAACTTTGGCAGATAAGTATTTACAGAATGATGTGGAAACCCAGCCAACGCTGTTTCTGTATCAGACCCCGCTCCTCTTTTAGTTAATGTTATACCTAAAATTTTAGAAGCTCTAATGGCGTCTTCTCCAAAGGTTTCATAAAAATCTCCTACTCTGAAAAGCAGACATGCATCAGGATATTTAGCCTTGATCTCGTTGTACTGTTTCATTAAAGGTGTTTCTTTCACCACTTTCTCTTTAGCTGCCAAATTATTATATTTTAAAATGAAAAATTAAGACAGCGAATTTATGATTTTTTAGTGGCATATCGAAAGCTTCAAAAATTAAAATATTTTAAGATATTTTTAGGTTGTGGTTTAAGAATTTTACATAGCTTTGTTTATCATTTAAAAAAAGACCCTTAAAGATGAAAAAAATAATTTTATTCGCTATGTTAGCTGTAGCTGGTATTACGGCTACTAACGCGCAAACAACTAAAAAAGCTAAAGCTGCTAAAGTTGCAAAAGTTGAAGGAGCAGGAATGCTTTTTGAAACAGAAACTATTGATTACGGAACTATCGCTCACAATGCTGATGGAAAACGTGAGTTCGTTTTTGTTAACAATGGTACAAAACCATTAATCATTACAAACACTCAAGGATCTTGCGGATGTACTGTTCCAACTACTCCAAAAGAACCAATTGCTCCAGGAGCTAAAGGTGTTATTGGTGTAAAATATGCTACTGACAGAGTTGGTGCTTTTACAAAAACCGTAACTGTTACTTCTAACGCAGAAGGACAACCAACAAAAATCCTTACTATTAAAGGTACTGTTTTACCAGATCCAGTTAAAAGCTAATCTGAAAACATTTAAAATAATGAAAAAGCTTCCTTATCTTTGGAAGCTTTTTTTATGACTTGAATTCAAAAACAATGAGAAAACTCGAAAACAGCGAACTAGACCGTAAATCAATTGAAGATTTTAAAAAATCGGAGAAAACACCTTTAATATTAGTTTTAGACGATATTCGAAGTCTGCACAATATTGGTTCTGTTTTTAGAACTGCTGATGCGTTTTTGATTGAAAAAATCATTTTATGCGGGATCACCGCAACACCTCCAAATAAAGAAATTCATAAAACCGCTCTTGGCGCAACTGAAACTGTTGCTTGGGAACATCACGAAAATGTTCTAGAAGTTATTGAGAACTTAAAGAAAGAAAATGTTCTGACAATGGCTATAGAACAAGTTGAAAGTTCCATTTTTCTTCAGGATTTCAAAATTGAAAAAGATCAAAAATATGCTTTAGTTTTTGGAAATGAAGTTTTTGGCGTATCGCAAGAAGCTGTTGCTATTTGTGATGGATGTATAGAAATTCCACAGCTTGGAACCAAGCATTCTCTTAATATTTCTGTAAGCGCCGGAATTGTTGTTTGGGATTTATTTCAAAAGATAAACTGGCCAAATAAAAATTAAACAGTCTTTTTACTAAAAAAATGTGATTTTAAAATATTTTCTAAACTTAAAATGTTAGAAATGTAAATATATTTTTTTATTATTATAAAAGTGATACTTTTATAATATGAAAAATAATTACTTAATAAAATTCTCCTTTTTATTGTTTGCATTAGGATTGAACCAATCATACGCAAGCAATAAAAACATTATAAATAAGAGTATCACGATAATTCCAAACGATACTCTTAAATCTGGCAAAAAGCAAAACTTAAGAACAAATGCTTTTATTGACCCTCCAGTGATTAAAGCTACGGGAGATCAAGTGTACTGCCCTCAAACCACTATAAAAATTGTAACAGATATTACAATAACAAACGATCCCTTAGAAACAGGAACTGAAGCAATTTATATTCAAATTTCTTCGGGATATTCACAAGGTTTTGACAATCTTGAACTTTCAAATCCTACATCGCACTCAAATATTACTACAAGTTGGGATGCAGTTGCAGGAAAACTGACATTATCAAATCCTACAGGAGCTGATGTTTTATATTCTGATTTTGTTGCGGCTATTAAAGATGTTGTTTTTACAAATTCCTCCGCTACGGCTTCTGGAATAAAGACATTTTCTATAACAATGGGCAAGGCAAATTATTTACCGTCCACACAGCATTATTATGAATACGTTCCAAATATTGGCATCACATGGACTGCAGCTCGAGATCTGGCGGCCGCGCGTACCTATTATGGACTTCAAGGATATTTAGCTACTGTTTTATCAGCCGATGAAGCAAAATTAATTGGCGAACAGGCTTCTGGAACAGGATGGATTGGCGGAAGCGATGCTGAATCCGAAGGAGTTTGGAAATGGGTTACAGGTCCTGAAGCTGGAACTATTTTTTGGAATGGAAACCAAAGCGGTTCAACTCCAAATTATGCGTTTTGGAACTCTGGAGAACCTAATAATTTAGGTGATGAAAATTATGCTCACATTACACAGCCAGGAGTTGGAATAAAAGGTTCTTGGAATGACTTATCAAACACTGGCTCTTTAACTTCTGGCGATCCTTACCAACCAAAAGGATACGTTGTTGAATATGGTGGAATGCCTGGCGAATCTCCTTTAGAAATAGCAACAAGTACTAAAATCACAATTCCTGTAGTAACACCCGTTACACCAGCTTCTGTTTGTGATTCTGGAAGTTTTATTCTTAACGCAACAGCAAATACAGGAACAATTAGCTGGTATGACGCCGCAACTGGAGGAAATTTATTAGGAACAGGCACTACCTATACCTCTCCAACAATAAACACCACGACAACGTATTACGTAGACGCTGGCTGCGAATCGAACCGAAAATCTGTAATTGCAACGGTAAACACAACACCTTCAGTACCGATTGCAGAACAAGGAACTTATTCAAATTGCGGACCTGGATATTTAACTATTAAAGCGACTTCTAATATCGGAATAATTAATTGGTACACTACAGCAACCGGAGGAACAACTGTTCTAACTGGTGAAAGTTTTACAACTCCTCCAATTACAGCAAACACTACTTATTATGCCGAAGCTTCAAATAATGGTTGTATAAATCCAACTAGAACTCCTGTAAACATTGTAATTTATACCCCTCCAGCTGTTACAGATGAAACCTTGCCTTTGTGCCAGTTTCAAACCATTACATTAGATGCTGGTGTTTCAGGAATGCTTTATAAATGGTCAAATAATGGAGAGACTACTCAAACCATTACGGTAAACAAAGGAGGCAAATACACTGTGGATGTTACAAGTCCATCTCCTGAAAATTGTACGAGTACAAAAACAATCATAGTTGAAGAACACAAAGTTCCTCAGATTGAACGCATTGATGTTGAAGGAACGAGAGCCATCATTTATCCTGTAAAAGCAGAAGATTATTTTGAATATTCTGTAGACGGTGTCAATTTTCAAGATTCTACTGTTTTTTATAATGTGCCTGGCGGATTGCAAACTGCTTATGCACGAGAAAAAAGCGGTTGTGGTGGAACCGTTAAACAGTTTGTTGTACTTGTTTTTCCTCCATTTTTCACTCCAAACAATGACACTTTCAATGATGTCTGGGAAGTAACTGGAATGGAAAATTACCCCCAAGCTGTAGTAACCATTTTTGATCGTTACGGAAAACTTGTAGCACAATTAAGCAGATCAAAAATGACCTGGGATGGCACTTTAAACCAAGTTGCTCTTCCTGCTTCCGATTATTGGTATGCCTTAAAAGTAGATGATTCAATGCCCGTTTTAAAAGGTCATTTTACATTAAAAAGATAAAATGAATATAGAAACCATTCGAGAAATTTGTCAAAAATTAACAGGTACAACAGAAGATATTAAATGGGAACATGACCTTGTATTTTCAGTTGGCACTAAAATGTATTGCGTTGTAGGACTTGATCAAAATCCTACATCAGCTTCATTTAAAGTTTTGGATGAAGAATTTGAAGAAATAAGTAATAAACCTGGATTTAAACCAGCACCTTATGTCGCAAAATACAAATGGGTTTTAATTGATGATATTACAAGAATGAAAAAATCAGAATGGGAAAAATACATTCAGCAGTCTTATCGTCTTGTTCAGGAAAAATTATCAGTAAAACTTAGAAAGCAACTCGGGATAATATAAATTTTAAGAATTTGTTTTCTTCTTAATTTCGTTTAATATAAAAATATAGTCTTCGTGTTTTTTGACAAAATCACGATTAGAAACATCTATAATCAGCACATTCAAATCGGTTTGCGATTTTATATATTCTAAATAACCATTATTGATTTTATCTAAATAAGTGGCTTCAATATTTTGTTCGTATGTACGTCCTCGTTTTTTTATGTTTTGAAGAAGACGTCCTGTATTTTGATACAAGTAAATATACAAATCAGGTTTTGGCATTTCTTTGTAAATGATATCAAATAGATTTCTATACAAACGATACTCATCTTCTGCGAGGGTTATTTTGGCAAAAATCAATGATTTAAAAATATGATAATCGGCAACTATAAAATCTTTAAACAAGTCAAATTGAGCCAAATCATCAGCTAATTGCTGATAACGATCGGCTAAAAAAGACATTTCCAAAGGAAACGCATATCGGTTTTGATCTTTATAAAACTTTGGCAAAAACGGATTATCTGCAAATCTTTCCAAAACGGTTTTTGCATTAAAATCTTCCGCAATTTTATGCACCAAAGTTGTTTTTCCGGCACCAATATTTCCTTCAAAAGAAATATAATTAAACTGATTTAACCGAATTTCACCAAGCGGATTTTCTAAATCTTGAACGACTGTACATACGCTTTCATCAGGAGTAATTGCAATTAGTTCAGGAATTGTTTTCTTTAAAATAGGATGTTCCCAATTGAGCTTTAAGTCCTTCATTGGCAACAAAACAAAATTTCTATTCTGCATTAAAGGATGCGGAATCTGAAGTTTTTCTGAGTCAATTATTTCATCATCAAAAGCAATCAAATCAACATCGATAATCCTAGATTGATATCCTTCTTGATTCAAGCGAATTCTTCCTAATTCTTTTTCAACTTTTAAAACCTGATTTAATACTTTTTGTGCAGATGAAGTAGTATGCAAAAGAAGTGCACAATTATAAAAAGCATCACTTTCAAAACCCCATGCAGGAGTCTCGTAAAGTTTTGAAACCTGAATAACAGTCCCAACATTTTGATGTATCAAATCGATACAATTTTGAATGTTTTCTAGTCTGCTGCCTTGGTTGCTGCCTATCGATAAAACGACTTGATGCTGTAATTTCATAATTATTGCAAATTAACTAAAACTATTTTAGAATTAACCAATATATTTGTGAAACGACGTCTCAAATACAATCATTAATTTAGATGTTTAGTTTGTAACGTTTTGCCCTTTTTTACTACTTATAAAAAAAATATACATATGAAGTTTTTAGGAAATGTAATTGCCACTGTAATTGGTATTTTTGTTTTTATCATGCTCTTCTTTTTTGGAGTAATCTTTATCGGAGTTGTTTTTGGCGGAGACGATAGCGTTTCTGTTAAATCTGATTCGGTCATTGAATTAAATTTAAAAGAAATTAAAAATGATTACGCCGGAAAATATAAAGATCCATGGGTAACTCGCTTTTCTGAGCAAAAAGGCATTGGTTTAACGGATGTAATTAATGCCATTGAAGCTGCAAAAACAGACGATAACATCAAAGGAATTTCGATTCTAAATGATGAATCTTCTCTTGGTCTAGCACAATATAAAGACTTAAGAAATGCTCTTGAAAGCTTTAAAAAATCAGGGAAATTTGTTTGGGCTTACGCCAATTCTTATTCGCAAAAAGAATATTATCTAAATTCTGTTGCCAATACTATTTATTTGAATCCAGCTGGAGATTTAGATTTTAAAGGCCTTTCTTCTGAAATTATGTTTTTCAAAGATTTTCAAGATAAATCTGGAATTCACATGGAAGTTATTCGACACGGAAAATACAAAAGCGCGGTTGAACCTTTCTTAGAAAATAAAATGAGTGATGCTAACAGAGAACAGATAACGGCACTTTTAAATTCTATTTGGGCTACCGTTTCTGCTGATATTTCTAAAAGCAGAAATATTCCGTTGCCTAAATTAAATGAAATTGCAAACGGACTTTTGGCAAGAACTCCAGAAATGGCTAAACAGCAGCATTTAGTGGACATTGTTGCTTATGAAGATGTTTATCATGATGCCATTAGAAAAGCGCTGAAAGTAGACAAAGACGAAGATTACAATAAAATTTCGATTATAGATTATACTCAAAATAATGTAACAACAGCTTTAGCCAATACTGCAACAGATCAAATTGCTATTATTTACGCTCAAGGCGAAATTGGAAGCGGCGAAGGTGATGTAAATACTATTGGAGAAGGTTCAATGAGACGTTCTCTTCAGGAAGCTAGAAAAAATGATGATGTTAAAGCTATCGTTCTTAGAATTGACAGTCCAGGCGGAAGCGCTCTAACTTCTGATTTAATTTGGAGAGAAATCGAGATTACAAAAAAAGTTAAACCAGTTGTGGTTTCTATGGGTAATTATGCAGCTTCTGGCGGTTATTATATTGCTTGTAACGCTAATAAAATCTTTGCTGAAAACAATACCATTACAGGATCTATTGGGGTTTTCGGAATGCTGCCAAACTTTAGTCCATTAGCCAATAAATTAGGAATCAATTCAGAGCAGGTTAAAACTCACGAAAACTCAGCAAACTATAGTCCGTTTTTACCAGTTGACGAAAAGTTCAAAGCGTTTACTTTAGAAGGAGTTGAAAAAATATACAACACTTTTGTAACTCACGTTGCTGAAGGCCGAAAAATGACTTTTGCACAAGTTGATTCTATTGCGCAAGGTAGAGTTTGGTCTGGAACTGAAGCTTTAAAAATTGGTTTGGTTGATAAAATCGGTGGACTGAATGATGCAATTGCTGAAGCGGCAAAAATCGCTAAAGTAAAAAATTACAGTACTCAGAATTATCCTGAATACGAAAAAACACTAAACGATCTTCTTTCAAATCTGCCTTTTGCAAGATCTAAAGAAGCTTTCATTAAAGAAGAAATCGGAGAAGAAAACTACCTTCTTATTGAGCAGGTAAAGAAATTTCAAAAACAAAAAGGAGTACAAGCAATATTACCTTATGGAATCAATATTTACTAATTGAATTAAAAGATGAATAAAGCAATTCTTTTTCTAACGGTTTTGTTTTGGAGCTTTTTAAATGCCCAAACCAAAAAAGAAATCACTTTTAAGGAATCTCCAGCGATTTTAAAAATAAATACCGATCAGATTTTTGGTACGCTGACGACTCCAGATTTAACCAAAAAATATCCTGTGGCTTTAATCATTGCAGGATCTGGTCCAACTGACCGAAACGGAAATAATCCGATGATGAAAAACAATTCGTTAAAAATGCTAGCTGAAGCTTTGGCAAAAAACGGAATTGCATCTTTACGATATGACAAAAGAGCCATCGGAGAAAGTAAAACAGCAGGCGGATCTGAAAGCAGTTTGGTTTTTGAAAATTATATTCAAGATGCAAAAAGCTGGATTAATTATTTAAAACTAGACAAACGATTTTCGAAAGTAATTATAATTGGTCATAGCGAAGGTTCTTTAATTGGAATGGTTGCCAGTGCAAAAGCAGACAAATTTGTTTCGATTGCGGGCGCGGGCGAACCAGCAGATCAAATTCTAAAAAACCAAATTGGTGCAAAGTCAATGAAACAGCTTAATGATATGACTTTCCCAATTATCGATAGTTTAAAAAATGGATTTGAAGTAAAAAAAGTTGATCCAATGCTGAATTCTCTTTTCAGACCAAGCGTTCAGCCTTATTTGATTTCGTGGTTCAAATACAATCCGCAGACCGAAATAAAAAAACTGACTATTCCAGTTTTAATCTTACAAGGAAATAATGATATTCAGATTTCTGTAAAAGATGCCGAGAATTTAAAACAGGCAAATGCAAATGCTGAAATACAGATTATTGACAAGATGAATCATATAATGAAAATCATTGAAGGCGGTAACGATGCTAATTTAGCAAGCTACAATAATGAAACACTTCCTATTTCAGAAGCTCTAATTGATAAAATAGTTTCATTTATTCAGAAATAATAAAATAAATGCAGTTAAAAATCCGTTTTGAAAGTATTTCTCAACGGATTTTTTTATTTAACATATTTAAATAAATTCTTACATTTTTATGAAAATTTTATCGCTGTACTCTAGTAAAAAAAACTATTTTTGCAGGAGTTGATTTTAATAAGTTAAACCCTCAAATCTATTTATATGCTAAAAAAAGTTTTAAAAATAAGTGCCATAGTCCTAGTGGTATTTGTTGCTGCATTATTTGCCATTCCGTTTTTATTTAAAGATCAAATTAAAGCCAAGATTGTCGAGGCTATCAACGAAAGTGTTGATGCTAAGGTAAGTTTTGCGGATGCTGATTTAAGTTTATTCAAAAATTTCCCGAACGCAACGGTTGGAATTGAAAAATTAGTTATCATCAATAAAGCTCCTTTTGAAGGTGACACTTTGGTTTCTTTAGGCGAATTAAATTTAAAAATGAGCGTTAAAGAACTTTTCAAAGGAAAAGAAGAACCTTTAAGCATTCAAGGAATTAGTTCTACAAACGGATTAATAAACATTATTTTCAATAAAGATGGCGTTGGAAACTTTGATATTGCTTTAAAAGACAAAAAAGAAGAAACAAAAGACGAAGCAAGTAAACCTCTTGCTTTGAAAATTCAAAACTATAAAATTGAGAATTTTACTTTTAGATATATCGATCAAGGTTCCAAAATTAAAATGGTAATTGACAGTTTAAACCACGAAGGAACTGGAGATTTTACCAATTCGAAATTAGATTTAACTACAAAATCTACTGCGAAAGTTTCATTAGACATGGATAAAATGAATTACATGAAAAATGTAAAACTAACTTTAGACGCAGTTCTAGGAATCGATTTAGAAAAAAGCAAATATACTTTCAAAGAAAACAAAGCTTTAATCAATCAACTACCTTTAGAGTTTGACGGATTTATCCAAATGACTGAAAAAGCTCAGATTTACGATTTAAAGTTTAAAACCCCTACTTCATCGTTTACCAATTTCTTAGGTTTGATTCCTTCTGCTTACGCTTCTAGTTTAGAAGGTGTAAAAACGACTGGAGATTTTACAGTAAATGGTTTTGCAAAAGGTGAATTGACAGACACAACGGTTCCTAAATTCAATATCGCAATTGCATCAAACAATTCTTCTTTCCAATATCCGAACCTTCCAAAATCGGTTCAAAATATTGTAATTGATACAAAAATCATTAATGAAACTGGAATCTTAAATGATACTTATGTAAATCTAGATAAGTTATCTTTCAGAATTGATCAAGATATTTTTAGCGCTAAAGCGAATATCAAAAACATAACTGTAAATCCGATAATCGATGCGGCTTTAAAAGGAACTATCAACTTGGCTAATCTTTCAAAAGCATACCCTATTAAAATGGATAAACCTTTGGCTGGTATCTTAAAAGCTGACGTTACAACAAATTTTGATATGGCTTCTGTAGAAAAAAGTCAATACCAAAATATCAAAAATGCTGGTACAATGAGTTTGTCTGGATTTAAATATACTGACGAAAACAATAAATCAATGAACATCAGCACGGCATTGGTAGAATTTAATCCGAGCAAAATCAACTTAAAACAATTTGATGCTACAACTGGAAAAAGTGATATCAGCATTAATGGAGTTTTAGAAAATTTCTATGGTTTTATGTTTAAGAAACAAGAACTAAAAGGAAATTTCAACATGAGCTCAAAACAATTGGCTGTTGATGATTTTATGACTTCTGGCGAACCTGCAACTACTAAAACAGAAGCAAAACCATCTGAGGCGATGAAAATTCCAGCTTTCTTAAATTGCACATTAAACGCAAAAGCGACAACAGTTTTATACGATAATTTAAAACTTCAAGATGTTGCTGGAACATTGATTATTAAAGACGAGAAAGCAACTCTTCAAAACTTTAAAACAAATATTTTTGGAGGATCAATTGGTCTTAACGGAGCTGTTTCTACGAAAGAAAAAGTGCCAACTTTTGATATGAATTTAGGTTTCAATCAAGTTGATATTGCACAGACTTTTACTCAATTGGATATGATGAAAAAAATCGCTCCAATTGCTGGAATCATTAATGGAAAATTAAATTCGACTATTAAATTGAATGGTAATTTGGATGCTAAAGAACTGACTCCAGATTTAAAATCAATTTCAGGAGATTTATTAGGTCAATTATTATCGACTACAGTAAATGCTAAAAACTCAACCGTTTTAAATTCTCTTACTTCAAATGTGAAGTTTCTTGATTTAAACAAATTGAATTTGAACGATTTGAAAATGGCATTAACTTTTGACAACGGAAAAGTAAATGTAAAACCATTCGATATTAAATATCAGGATATTAAAGCTACAGTTGGCGGAACTCATGGTTTTGATCAAACTATGAATTACACGATTAAGTTTGATGTTCCTGCAAAATACTTAGGAACTGAAGCAAACAATTTAATAGCGAAATTATCTCCTGCTGATGCTGCAAAATTGGAAAACATTCCAATTAACGCCGCTTTGACTGGTAACTTTTCAAATCCTAAAATCAGTACTGATATGAAAACTGCTGTAAGCAGTTTGACTACACAATTGGTTAATCAGCAAAAAGAAAAACTGACTCAAAAAGGAACTTCAGCGCTTACAGATTTAATCAATAAAAATACTAAAGCGAAAGATACAACTCAAGCTGCTAAAACAGAAAAAGAGCAAAAAACTCAAGAAGCAACTAAAAAGGCAAGTGATTTAATTAATGGTCTTTTTAAGAAGAAGAATCCGTAACCTAAGACTCTAAGGTTCTAAAATACTGAGATTCTAAGTTTTTTTACTTTAGAATACTTATAAAAAAATCCTGTTCTTTCGAACAGGATTTTCTTTTTTACTTTATTTTGAATTCTACTTTTTTAGAATTTCTTTTATGGCTTTTATAAAATCTGGAATTCCCAAAACATTGGTATCTAAACCTACACTTCCGTTTCCATAAGGCTCATATTTTTTCAAATTAGAAACCGAAAATAAACCTGCAGTTGGAGCTTTTGAAGCACTCGATAAATGCATGATTCCGCTATCTGCACCAACAAAAACATCAACATTTGCTAAAACAGAACCAATTTCTCTAACATCTTTACTGTAAAAAGTTGGCGCTTCAAAATTGATTTGAGATACGTTCTCTACTGGCAAAACTTCAAAAATATTGTCATTTGGGAATTCTTTTTTCAAAGTAGTATAAAATTCTTCCCACCAAACTGGATTATAACATTTCTCGCCTGTTGCATAGGTGAAAATTGCAATGGTTCTCTTATTCGGATCAATAATGTTATCTAGAATAGTCTTCCCGTTTGCAATCTCTTTTTCAGTCAATTTAAGATCTAAAAGCGGAATAGGTTCGTTTTTATCTTCTATTCCCGCTTGATTTAAAAAATATCTAAAATTATAAACAGGATATTTTGCAATATGATCGTAATCACTGTGCTCTAGAGTAACTCCTTCGGGAAGATTTCCGAAGAATTTGTATTTAGCACTTGAGAACTTAACGCCTAATCTTCCAGAAGAAGAATTCTGATCGACATTGATAGCGATATCATAGTTTTGTGTTCTGATCAGAGTCCAAACTTTAAAGTATTTTACTAATTCTTTAAAAGGCTTTTTAGGCAGATGAATAATTTTATCAATATTTTCATATTCCTCAAAAACAATTGGCGCAAGAGTACCTTTTACAAATACATCGATTGTACATCCAGGAAAAGTCTTGGCTACCTCTTGAACTAAAGGTGTAATTAAAAGCATGTTTCCTAATCGACCGTTTGGTCTGCAGATTAAAACTTTTTTAATCTTACTTTTATCAATGGGTTCGATATTACGAATGTCTACACTTCCAACATTCTTAGTTAGATTTCGCATTAGGGAACGCCTAAAAACATTAACTTTTTTTAAGTTACTCATGTGGGGAATTGTTTTATGGTATTACTTTTTGAAAATTAAATTGCCTTAAACATATATCAAAGCTATAATTATTCATCAACTAATTAACACAAAACAATAAAATAAATTGTAAATTTTAAATTAAAACAATTTAAAATTAAAAAAAGATAACGATTTAGTAATAAAACCTTACACATTTATTGTTACGACATAACCTTCAGAACCGCGTATATTAAAAACTGTTCCGTTTTCAAATAGCAAATACTGGCCTTTTACTCCCGTTAATTTTCCAGTAAACGAAGGCGTTTTATCTAAGTTTAGACTGTTTACTTTTGCTGGATAACTCAAAACTGGATATTGAAGATCGTAGACGTCATTTTTTTGAGAATAAAAATAATCTTTGACTTCTGCTGGAATCAAACTTTCAATTTTAGCTTTTTCTGCAATTAAGTCAAAAGTTTCAACAGAGTTCTGAAGCATTTTTCTCCAATTGGTTTTATCTGTATAATGATCTTTTAAAGCGACCTCTGTTATTCCTGCCAAATATCGATTCGGAACCTCAACAATTGCAATAGCTTGGGAAGCACCTTGATCGATCCAACGTGTTGGAACCTGAGATTTGCGTGTAACTCCAACTTTTATTTCGCATGCCGAAGCCAAATAAACAATATGTGGCTGTAGCTGAGCTTTAGACTCATATTCTAAATCTCTGTCTGCAATTCCTAAATGTGCCGTACTCAATTCTGGTCTCATAATCCAATCTCCAACCGCAGGGCTTGAATAAAAACATTCGTAACAAAAACCTTGTCGGTATATCTTTTTCTTTTTACCACAATTTAAACATTGGCAACCCACAAAATTGATTTCAATTTCTTTATCCAATAATTGATTAACATTTAGAAAACTATCTTCAAAAACCAAATAATATTGAATTGGGCTTCCAAATTCGGTTTGCATTTTTGTCAGTACGCCTTGATATTGCATTTGTATTTTTATTTATAAATTGCTGATTTCGAATTATCAAAAGATTTAAAATTTTTTGTGTTAAAATTCGACTTATTAGGTAGAATCTTTACCTAAAATCGAATTGTTTTTTACAAAAAAATATTATTTTTGATATGAAGACAAAGTTACTATTTGTCTCTTGATATTCAAATTTTATGTTTTTTGTTTTGCGGAGACTGCGAGATTTAAAACCTAAAATCTAGTAATCTAAAAACCAAATTCATGCCTTTATCTATTATCAATTCGTTTGCATCTTGGGTCCTTAAACAAAGGATTCATCAAATAGAGCTTTTTTTAAAATATCCAAATGAAGTTCAGGAAGAATTATTGCATAATTTATTGATGGCATCTGAAAATACGGTTATTGGAAAACAATACGAATTCTCAACTATTAATTCTTATCAGACTTTTGCAGAAAGGGTTCCAATAGCGACTTACGAAGAACTGCAGCCACTTATCGAACGCACACGTCAGGGAGAACAAAACGTTTTTTGGGAGACACCAATTAAATGGTTTGCCAAATCAAGCGGAACTACAAATGCAAAAAGCAAATTTATCCCAGTAAGTAATGAAGCTCTGGAAGACTGCCATTATAAAGGAAGTAAAGATCTTTTATGTCTTTATTTAAATAATAATGAGGATTCTGAATTGTTTTTAGGGAAAAGTCTTCGTTTGGGAGGAAGTTCTCAAATTTACGAAAACAACAATACTTTCTTTGGAGATTTATCGGCAATTTTGATTGAAAATATGCCAATTTGGGCAGAATTCAGCAGTACGCCAAGCAGTAAAACTTCTCTAATGAGCGAATGGGAAAGCAAAATCGCTGCTATTATTAACGAAACAAAAAACGAAAATGTAACCAGTTTTGCGGGAGTTCCCTCTTGGATGCTGGTTTTAATGAATAAAGTTTTAGAAAATACAGGCAAACAAAGCTTATTGGAGCTTTGGCCAAATTTGGAAGTTTACTTTCATGGGGGCGTAAGCTTCTCACCTTACAAAGAACAATATAAAAAAATATTGCCAAGCAAAGATTTTAGATATTACGAAATATACAATGCATCCGAAGGTTTTTTTGCAATTCAGGATTTGAATAATTCAAATGATTTATTACTAATGCTGGATTACGGAA
Organism: Flavobacterium ginsenosidimutans; assembly: GCF_003254625.1. Taxonomy (GTDB): domain Bacteria; phylum Bacteroidota; class Bacteroidia; order Flavobacteriales; family Flavobacteriaceae; genus Flavobacterium; species Flavobacterium ginsenosidimutans. The sequence goes on along the minus strand of NZ_QJRJ01000066.1, from coordinate 73,849 downwards.
TTTTCTACGAATTTATTCCGATGGATACTTTTGGAACTCCAAACCAAAAAGTAGTTAGCTTGGCAGATGTTGAACTGAATAAAAACTATGCAATTGTTATCACTACAAATTCTGGTTTGTGGCGCTATTTAATTGGCGATACGGTTCGTTTTACCTCTTTAAATCCGTACAGAATTAGAGTTACGGGAAGAACGAAACATCATATTAATGTTTTTGGCGAAGAATTGATGGTTGAAAACACTGATCAGGCCATTGCAAAAGCTTGTCTGGTTACCCAAACAGAAGTTATCGATTATACGGTTGCTCCTATTTTTATGCACGACAAAGAAAAAGGCGCGCACGAATGGATGATCGAATTCAAGAAAAAACCAGCAGATGTTGGTCTTTTCCAAAAAGTTCTGGACGAAACTTTACAGACTTTAAACTCAGATTATGAAGCGAAACGCTACAACAATATGACTTTAAATCCTTTGGTGATTAATGTCGCCCGAGAGAATTTATTTTACGATTGGCTGAAAGAAAGAGATAAACTTGGCGGTCAGCATAAGATTCCGAGACTATCGAATCAGAGGGATTATTTGGAACAATTGAAGGAAATGTGTTAATTTATATCTAGTCATTTGATCAAGAAATTTTTATCTAACAGAGAAATTGAGGTTAAAATTTTAATTGCTCTTCTTTTAATTCTTATTTTCAGTTGCTGTTCTCATTCAAAGTATGGAAGTGATCAGGCAGAATTTGAATTAAAAGATGCTCTTGAAGATCCAAGTAAGGACAATTTTGTTGATAACAAAAAAATACTCATTAAGGACGACCAAACTGCAATCAAAATCGCAGAACCTATTCTGTTTAATATTTATGGGGAAGATGAAATTAAACATCAAAAACCTTATGAAGTAAATCTAATCGATAATTATTATGTTATTAACGGAACATTATTATTGGGAGAAAAGGGAGGGACATTTCTAATTATAATTGATGCAAGAAATGCAAAAGTTTTAAAAATCACTCATTACAAATAACTATTTAATTTTCTTAAATAAAAATTCTAAAAGATGAAAGATACAAAGTTCAGTGACATGAGCACTGAGGAACTGATTAAGAATCAGAAGACATTAAAAACAGTAAATACCATTTTTTGTGTTGTGCTGTTTATGTTATTCGTCCTTAATATATTCATTGTTTTCATGAAAGGTTTTAGCGCAATGAATGTTATTCCAATTGCTTTGTTACCTATTCTTTTCTTGAATTTGAGTAATCTAAAGGAGATTAAGAAGGAATTGGAATCTAGGAAATAGCAATATAAAATTTTTACTGAAATAAACCGAATCACTACTTAAATTACCACTAGCTTTAGCTAGTGGTCTAGATCAGATTATATCACGGGCTTTAGCCGAACATTTACAATAAATGGTTAATTTTGGCTAAAGCCATTTATCACCTTCATCCATTATTCCTCCAGCTAAAGCAGGAGGCAACTCAAATCCAAATATAACATTTTACAGCAATTTAAAAACCACTAATTCCACTAAACCCGCATGAGGGATAGAAGTGGAAATCCTTTTTATTTTTTCTTTAAAAATAAAAAGATTGCAACGGATAGCCCGACCCGAAGGGACATGCCATTATTAAGATTCTAAGGTTCTGAGATTCTAAGTTGCTAAGATTTTTATCAATATTTTCATTTCTTCTTCGTCGAAATGACAAAATGTTTTGTCAGGCTGAGCGAAGTCGAAGCCCTTTCTACATAAAAGCCCTCCGACTTCGCTCAGGGCGACAGCTTGCAAATTACATCATATCAATATATCTGTCATGATATCCTAAAAGATATAAAACACCGTCAAGACCTAAACTCGAAATTGAGGTTGACGCGCTTTCTTTAACTTTTGGTTTGGCGTGGAAAGCGATTCCTAGACCAGCTAAATTTAGCATTGGCAAATCGTTTGCTCCGTCTCCAACTGCGATGGTTTGATTGATGTGGATTCCTTCTTTTTCGGCGATTGCTTTTAGATATTCGGCTTTTTTCTGACCATCAACAATATCGCCTAAATATTTACCTGTCAGTTTACCATCTTTTATTTCTAATTGATTGGCGTGAACGTAATCTATTCCTAGTTCTTTTTGAAGGTATTCTCCGAAATAAGTAAATCCTCCAGATAGAATTGCGGTTTTGTAACCGTAGTATTTTAAAGCTTTCATCAAACGATGCGCTCCTTGTGTTATTGGCAAATTAACTGCAACTTTTTGCAAAACTTCTTCGCTTAAACCTTCCAAAAGAGCCATACGCTTTTTGAAACTTTCGTTGAAGTCGATTTCACCGTTCATCGCCGATTCTGTAATCGCGCGAACTTGATCTCCTACTCCATTTAGTTCTGCTAATTCGTCGATTACTTCCGTTTGGATTAAAGTTGAATCCATATCGAAGCAAACCAAACGGCGGTTTCTTCTATAAATATTATCTTCTTGGAAAGAAATATCGACATTCAGCGTTCTAGAAACTTCCATAAAACTTGCTGTCATGATGATCTTGTTTACAATTTCGCCCGTTACAGACAATTGAATACAAGAACGTGGATATTCTTCTTTCTCGACAATAGAAGTTCTTCCTGTTAATCGGATGATAGAATCGATATTCAGATTTTGATCTGACATTATTTTGGTTACAGCGGCCAATTGTGAAGCGGCTAGTTTTTCGCCCAAAATATTGATAATGTAACGTTGCTTAGATTGCGATTTTACCCAAGTTTCGTAGTCTTCAATAGAAATCGGAATAAATTTTACTTTGATTTCTAATTCGTAAGCTTTAAACAATAAGTCTTTTAAAACTGGCGCTGAAGAAGAACCTGCAGCAATTTCGAACAAAATTCCTAAAGAAAGTGTGTCATGAATATCGGCTTGACCGATATCTAATATATTAGCATCGTATGCTCCTAAAACAGCTGTTAAACCTGCTGTAACCCCAATTTTATCGTGTCCTGAAACTTTTAATAAAATTATCTCTTTATCTTCTGCTGCCATTTTCTTTCTTGATTTTGAAGCGACAAAAATCGGCAATCTATCGTTGATAAAAAAGAATAATCATTGTTTTTTTGAAATGAAAAAGCACATTTTCATGTGCTTTTTCAAGTAATTTAACATTTATGTTTTATTATTAAAATAACGTAACTTTTTGATTACTTCATTGGTTCATTTTTATCAAAACTTACCATCCAGTTTACACCAAACTTATCTTTGAACATTCCAAAATAAGATCCCCAGAAAGTATTATCCATTGGCATTTCAACTTTTCCTCCAGCTGAAAGTCCGTTAAAAATTCTATCTGCTTCATCTGTACTTTCTGTATTAATAGAAATAGAGAAATTATCTCCAAAACCTACGTCTCCATATCTAGGATGACTATCACTTCCCATTAAAATGGTATTCCCAATTGGAAGTGAAACGTGCATAACGCGATTTAATGCTTCCTCAGAAAGCACTTCTCCTTCTTCTGCTGGAGCATCTTTATATTTTCCGATATACGGAAAATCTCCTCCAAAAACTGATTTATAAAACAGAAATGCTTCTTCGCATGTTCCGTTAAACATTAAATATGGATTAATTGCTGCCATCTTTTTAAATTGTTAGTTATTAATTATAAATTATTAATGTCTTTTTAAAATTTCCTAAAAAGTAAAAAAGCCTTTCTTTATTCTCTAGTTTTCAGATAATTCCTTTACAATTTTTAAGCTTTTTGGAAAAGCATCTTTAAAATAATCAATATGTTTTTCGATTACATCAACTTCAACGTGAAGATCTACAACATCTCCTTTTTGATTCAATTTATACGTTTCCATTGCGCCACTCCACTTTTCTGTTTCTTCATTTGGCGGAACTTCCTTATGATCTTTAATTTCGCCAAGATGCTTAAAAGCCATATACTCATTTGGAATTTTTCTGTCAATAAGACTATTCATTCCATCTGCTCCGCCTGGGCCTAAAAAATAAATTTTATCGCCTTCGTTCCAAGTCGATTCAGCATGACTTCCTTCGGCAAAAGCGCTTGTCCATTTTCTGTACGTTTCATCGTCCCATAAGACTTTCCAAATCTTTTCTTTAGAAGCCTTTATATCTATATTAAATACTAATTTTTCCATCTTAACCTGGTAATTTACTAAAATCCATAAATAAAACATTCCAACGATGACCATCTAAATCGGCAAAACCACAGCCGTACATCCAACCCTGACTTTCAGCAGGTGGAGCAAAAACATTTCCGCCGGCTTCTTTGACTTTTTCTGCTAGTTCATCGACTTCTTCTCTGCTTTCTGCATCGATCGAAATCAACACTTCTGAGCTTAATTTAGTATCTGTAATACTATTTTGCGAAAAGCTCGAAAAAAGCATTTCTTCAAAAAGCATTACTACAAAATGTCCTTCACCTACAACCATGCACGTCGAACTAGGTGTATCATGTTGTTCATTAAACGAAAAACCAATTTTCCAGAAAAAATCTTTCGCTTTTGCTACGTCCTTTACAGGAAGATTCAACCATATTTGTTTTGTCATTTTTTGTTTTTTTGTTGGGTTAGATATTTATTTCTTTTAAACCATAATAAGTAATGTAAATAAATTATAAATCTGTAATCTTTGAACCTCTTCTCATCTGAACCTTTTGAACCTAAAAGCTAATTCGCTTCAATGTAACTCTTAAAGTTATCCAAAATCGCTTGCCAGCCTGCGCGTTGCATTTCTTCTGGATTTTGTGTTTCTGGATCGAAACTTTCTACGATTTCAACTCCGTTTGACGTTTCTGTAAAAGTAATTTCGACCTTTCTTCCATCTGCCATAACATACGAAAGCGCTTCGTTTGGTTTTACTAAGGTAAATTCGCCTTCAAAATCAAAACTCATACTTCCATCTTTTGCTGCCATAGTCGATTTGAATTTTCCGCCTTCTCTTAAATCAGCTTCTGCATAAGGCGTATGCCAGTCTGGTGAAGCAAAACTCCATTTTGTAATATGTTCTGGAGTATTCCAAAACTTCCAAACTTTCTCTGCAGATGCGTTTACTGTATTTTTTATTGTTATCATTATATATCGTTTTTAATTCGTTTATTACATATTACTTGGAATCTGACTTTCATCCATAAAAAAAACTTCCCAATGATGTCCATCTAAATCTAGAAATGTTCTTTGGTACATCCAGCCATAATCTTTCGCTTCCTGATAATCTGTTCCGCCAGCTTTAACTGCTTTTTCAATTATTTCATCTACTTTTTTACGCGATTCCATAGAAAGAGAAATAAGAACTTCACTTGTTGTTGTAGAATCACAAATTTGTTTTTCGGTAAAGGTTTGATAAAACTCTTTAACCAAAATCATCACATAGATATCTTCACTAATTACTATACAAGCTCCTTTATCATTTGTAAATTTTGGATCGGTCGAAAAGCCCAATTCATTAAAAAAAGACACTGCATGATTTAAATCTTTTACGGCAAGATTTAAGAATATTTTAGTTTTCATATTTATAAATTTACGAATTAATTAAAGCAAATGTAAAATTTTAAGATTACTTAAAAATACCAATAAAAGTCAACTTTAGGGGCATTTGAGACAATTTGCTTATTTTTGTGTAAAACTGAAACTGCAAAAAACCATAAATATCATGAGCAAGAAATTAGGTTTAATCGTTCCTCACGATTATAAATTATTGAGCATCGCAGCGATATTAGAAGTATTTGAAACTGCAAATAAACTTACTCCAAGTGCTGAAAAACCATTTGAAATAATACTTTTTCAGTCTCAAGAACAAACTGATCAAGGAGATTTATTTGGCTACAAAAGCAATGCAATTGAAACTACAGATATTATTTTGGATTTGATTCTAATTCCAGCTTTTACGACTGACAACATGAATGAAATGATAAAGAAGAATAAAAATTTCATTCCGTGGTTAAAAAAACAGCACCAGGCTGGAGCTGAATTGGCAAGTTTTTGTACGGGCGCATTTTTGTTTGCGGCATCTGGTTTATTAAACGAAAAACTGGCGACAACACATGTTGATGCTTGCAGTGCTTTTACAAAAGCTTTTCCAATGGTAAAATTAAAACCTGAAGAGACATTAACGGCCGATGGAAGTTTGTACACAAGTGGCGGATCGACTTCAACTTTTCATTTATTGATTCTTTTGGTTCAGAAGTTTTGTGGCAACGAAATGGCCGTTAAAATTGCTAAAATATTTTCTATCGACTTAAATCGTTATAAACAAAGCTATTTTAGCACTTTCAGACCAAATCATTTACATAACGACACTTTAGTTGCAATGCTCCAGCAAAAGATTGAAAGCCAATATCATTCAATAGAAAAACTGGAAGAAATCACTAAAGATATTCCAACAAGCGCTAGAAACATGACACGACGTTTTAAACAAGTGACAGGGATTCCGCCAATTGAATATTTGCAAAATATAAGAGTAGAAAGTTCGAAGAAATACTTAGAACAAACTCAGCTTTCGATTTCAGAAATTATCGAAAAAACAGGCTATAACGATCCAAAAGCTTTTAGAAAGGTATTTTATAAAATGGTCGGAATGAAACCAATTGAATATCGAGAGAAATTTAGAGTGCAATAATTTTTACTTTAGAGACGCACTGCAGTGCGTCTAACATTTGATTTGAAAAATAATTTAAAACTTTAATATGTATGCGTAGACGCACTGCAGTGCGTCTCTACAGTAAAAAATGCAGAAAAAGATACTGTTTCAAGCAGGGCTAAAACAGAACTTTTGTTTTCAGAATTACTTTAAGACTTAACAATCCATAGAAGCACTTTTTTATTTGTTTTCAAAAGTTCATCAATTTCTTTCATGCTTTCGTTTGAAACTGCAGGACAGCCCCAGCCTTCTGGTGTTCCTTCGGGATAAACTTCATTATCTGAAATTGCATCCCAAGAATGCAGAACAATTGCGCGATTTCTAGCGTTTGAATTTGTTTTGTCTTTTCCCAGCAAAACATAATTCACTTTTATTCCCCACTGGCTTACACCTCGATCTAAAACAACGTATTTACCAACAGAAGAACAATGCGAATCAAATTCATTGCTAATCTGTGGTTTCTCTTTAGAAGAAGTTCTTCCCCATTGATTGTCTCCGCAGCCGTGGCTTACCATATAAGATTTTGAAACAGTTTTCTTTTTAAAATCATAAACAAAAAATCTTTTATAACCAGAATGCAGTCCTAAATCGATCAATATAAATTTATTTTGATTTAGATTGTTTTTCTTGCAATACCGCTCTGCCTGTTTGTAATAATCATTGTAATTGATTTCAATTCGAGGTTTTTCTTCTGAAACAATTTCGCTTTTATGTTTATTTTCAAAAATAGTTATTGCTTTGTTTTCTTTGGAACAAGAAAAAAGCAGACCCACACAGATTATAAAAAACATTTTTTTCATGTTTAAATTTACACAAAAAGACAAACGAAAATAGATTCTAAAAAGTATAAAAAAAACCTGTTCAAAAAATGAACAGGTTTTTAGAAACTATATTTTCAATAATTAAGAAGCAATTTCCATACGCTTCAATAAGTTTTTACTCAAAGTATGTTCTGCATATTCTTTATCGATTGTCAAACTTGTGTCATCTGAAGTTGGCAGTTCGTACATTGCATCTGTTAGGATAGCTTCACATAAAGAACGTAATCCACGAGCACCTAATTTATACTCTAAAGCTTTGTCTACAATGAAATCTAAAGCTTCGTTTGTAATCGTGAATTCAACATCATCCATTAAGAATAATTTCTGATATTGTTTGATCAATGCATTTTTAGGCTGTGTTAAAATCGCACGAAGTGTTGCTTTATCCAAAGGATCCATATGCGTTAAAACTGGCAAACGACCAATAATCTCAGGAATCAAACCAAAATCTTTGATATCTTTCGGAATAATATATTGTAACAAATTATCCTTATCGATATTGTCTGTATTTTTAGAAGTTGAATAACCAACTGCCTGACGGTTTAAACGTTTTGAAATAATACGTTCAACTCCATCAAAAGCACCACCAGCAATAAATAAGATATTTTGAGTATTTACTTCTACGAATTTTTGGTCTGGGTGTTTACGTCCTCCTTTTGGCGGTACATTTACAACCGTTCCTTCTAACAACTTCAATAATGCTTGCTGAACACCTTCTCCAGAAACGTCACGTGTTATTGACGGATTATCGCTTTTACGTGCAATTTTATCAATTTCATCAATAAATACAATTCCTCTTTCGGCTTTAGCTACATCATAATCAGCAGCTTGAAGTAAACGTGTTAAAATACTTTCAACATCTTCTCCAACATATCCTGCTTCTGTTAATACTGTTGCATCAACAATTGCTAACGGAACGTCTAACATTTTAGCAATAGTTTTTGCTACTAATGTTTTTCCTGTTCCTGTTTGACCAACCATGATGATGTTACTTTTTTCGATTTCAACTTCATCGTCTAATTGCTGTTGCATTAAACGTTTGTAGTGATTGTAAACCGCAACTGACATTACTTTTTTAGTCTGGTCTTGACCAATAACATATTGATCTAGGAAAGCTCTAATTTCTTTTGGTTTCTTTAAAATTAAGTCCCCAACTAATTTTGCACTTCCACTAGATTTTAATTCTTCTAAAACAATTCCGTGTGCCTGTTCAATACACTTATCACAAATGTGTGCATTGATACCAGCAATTAATAAATTAGTTTCTGGCTTCTTTCTTCCACAAAACGAACATTCTAATACTACTTTTGCCATTCTTTATTTAAGTTACTAAGCTGCAAAGATACTAAGTTTATAAGCTTTTTGATTTAATTAAAACTTAAAAACTTAATCCTATGCAGCTTAATATTTATTTTTTGTTTCAAGTTTCAGGTTTCAAGTTTCAAGTTGGTGCATTATCTACCCAACTTGAAACTTGAAACCTGAAACAATTTAAACATTAAAAATTATCCTCTTCTTAATACTTCATCGATCATTCCGTATTCTTTAGCCTCATCAGCTTTCATCCAGTAATCGCGCTCACTATCTTTATGAACTCTTTCGAAAGTCTGGCCAGAGTGGTGAGAAATGATATTGTACAATTCATCTTTTAATTTAAGCATCTCACGTAAGTTGATTTCCATATCTGTTGCAACACCTTGCGCTCCTCCTGATGGCTGGTGAATCATTACTCTTGAGTGAGGTAATGCAGAACGTTTTCCTGCAGCTCCTGCACACAATAAAACCGCTCCCATAGAAGCTGCCATTCCTGTACAGATTGTTGCCACATCTGGTTTGATGTACTGCATTGTATCGTAAATTCCTAAACCTGCATAAACACTTCCTCCTGGAGAGTTTAAATAAATCTGAATGTCTTTTGAAGCATCAGCGCTTTCTAAAAACAATAACTGCGCCTGAACGATATTAGCGATTTGGTCATCAATACCAGTTCCTAAAAAGATAATTCTATCCATCATTAATCTAGAAAACACGTCCAATTGAGAAACATTCAACTGACGCTCTTCAATAATATATGGAGTCATGTTAGTTGGAGTCATTGCTGCTACGATTTTATCGTAATACATTGCGTTTACTCCTTGGTGCTTTGTAGCAAATTTTTTGAATTCTTTACCGTAGTTCATATTTTTAGTTTAAAGTTGAAAGTCTAAAGTCAGAAATTGACTTAAACGGATAAAACAAAGTTCATACCTTTTTATTAAGGATGCCAATTTGTCTTCTTTTTTAAGATGCTAAGATTCTAAGGTACTAAGATTCTAAGTTTTTTTTACTAAGAAACGTTTAGCAACTTGAAACCTGAAACAAAAAAAGAACGTCAACAGAATAAAAAATTCCATTGACGTTCAAATATAATTATTTTTATCTTTCAGTTTCTGTAATAAAATCTTAATTTTTAAAAAGTAGACTTCTTAACTTTCGACTTTAGAACTTTTGACTTTCAGACTTAAATTTATTCTCCGTAAGAAGCTGCAATAAATTCTTCGTAAGTAACCTCTTTAGTGGTTGGGTTAGCTTTTTCTTTGAAGATGTCTAACATTTTAGCCGCTACAACTTGCTCAGAAAGTCTTTTTACTTCATCTTGGTTAGATAAAACTCTAGCCACGATTCCTTGAACTTCTTCGTCAGTTGGGTTTGTTTGACCAAATTGAGCCATTTGCTGTCTGATAGCGTTTGACGTAAACTCTTTCAAATCTTCAAATGTAATTTGGATATTGCTTTGAGCTAAAGCTTTTCCTTCGATTAATTGGAAACGTAAACCTTTTTCAGATCTTGCGTATTCAACTTCTGCTTCTTCTGGAGTTAATTTTTTCTCTCCTACAGTTTGTAACCATTTTTTCAAGAATTCAGCTGGTAAATCGAATTTTGTGTTTTCGATTAAGAAATCCTGAACGTCTAATAATAATTTTTGCTCTGATTGCTGTGCGAATTGTGCTTCAGCATCTTCTTTAATTTTAGCTTTTAAATCTTCTAAAGAAGCTACTTTTCCTTCACCAAAAAGTTTATCAAATAATTCTTGGTTTAATTCAGCTGGCTCAGAACCATTGATTGCTGAAATAGTAAAGTTTACTTCAACATCTAAACCGTGAACACCTTCGTGACCTACTTTTAAGTAATCCATTAATTGGTGATCGTCATCAAATAAACCTTTTGTGCTTACTGTAACAACATCTCCAACTTTTTTACCTACGAATTGTTTTCCAGCTTTTTTGCTGAAAGCGCTAACTGAAATTGTAGTTGTATTGTTGATTCCGTTTTCTTCACTTGAGAAAGTTCCAGTTAAATCTGAATCAGCTTCAACTTTATCTTGAGGAATTGCTTTTCCGAATTGTTTTTGGATACGCTCTACTTGTCCGTCGATTAATTTATCATCAGCAGTAACGATATATTTTACGATATCATTTTTAGCTTCTAAATTAATTTCGAAGTTTGGCACTAAACCAATTTCGTATTCGAAAGTTAATTCTTCAGCGTCCCAGTTAAAATCTTCGTTTACTTTAGCAAGAGGAGTTCCTAAAAGATTTAATCTTTCAGATTGAATATAACGCTCTAAAGCCAAATCAACTACTTTTTTAATCTCTTCTTGTTTAATACCTTTTCCGTATTGTTTTTCAACAAGATCTTTAGGCACTGCACCTTTTCTAAATCCTTTTACTTGCGCTAAAGGCATTTTTTCGTTAATTCTTTTTGCTACTTGACCTTTATAATCCATATGAACAACGTTCAATACAATTGTCTCGTTAACTGCGTCTATTGCTACTCTTTTAATATCCATCTTCTTCTTTAATTTACATAATAAAATTGGGTTGCAAAATTATAAAATTTTTGCAACCCAACCAAGTTTTTAATCTATTGTATTTGAAGCTGTTTTAATCTCTTCAATTGTTTTATTTATCGTCTCCTAATATTTTATAAGTAAGAGATTGAAGTATAGACAAAATAATACTGAATATTAGTGCTGTCCAGAATGTATCGACTACAAAACCTCCAACAATTTTTGTGCACAGTAAAATAATTACAGCATTTATGACTAATAAAAATAAACCAAGCGTAACAAACGTTACTGGTAGAGTTAGCAATACTAAAATTGGCTTAATAAAGATATTCAGCAATCCTAAAACTACTGCAACAATTACAGCGGTACCAAAACTAGCAACGTGAACCCCAGTTAAAATGTTAGACAATAATAAAACCAAGGCAGCCGTAACAAGAAGTCTAAGTAATAATTTCATAGTTTTTCAGGTTTAAAATTTATTTAAAAGTAATAAATTTTTTAGCAAAACTGTTTTTATTCCTTTAAAAACATCGCTGTCAATTCGAAAAACATTTTAGGATTTTCTGCATGAAGCCAATGCCCAGCGTTTGGAATAGTTTCTAATGTTAGATTTGGAAAATGCTTGCGAATTCCGTCAACATCTTCATCTTGAATATATCCAGAGTTTCCTCCACGAATAAATAGAGTTGGTTTATCAAAAACTAAATCATCTGCTAGAGGTTTTCCAATTGCGTCCAGATTATTATTAAAAACTTCTAGATTAAATCTAAAAGCCAATTGTCCAGGTGCTGCCCAATATAGGTTTTTCAATAAAAACTGACGAGTTCCAAAATCTGGAACATATTGTGATAAAGTTGCTTCAACATCATTTCGACTCGGTTTTACCGAAAAATCAATAGCATTTAATCCTGCCAAAATATCTTGATGATGCTGCTTGTAGAATCTCGGACCAATATCTGCCACAATCAATTTGTCTACAATTTCTGGATGTGTCGTTGCAAAAAGCATCGCCACTTTTCCTCCCATTGAATGCCCTAGAATATCAATTCTGGTTAGATTATTCGCTTGACAATATTCGTACACATCTTGAACCATTGCTTCATAACTCCATTCGTCTGAATGAAAACTGCGTCCGTGGTTTCTTAAATCTAAAATATGAACTTGAAATCCAGCTTCTACATATTGTCCAGCAAGTGTTTTCCAGTTATCAGACATACCAAGAAATCCATGCATGATAATGAACGGTTTTCCTTCGCCTTCTATTTTTGAGTATAACATTTAATTTTATTTATAAAAAATTCTGTTTACAAATGTAAAAAACTATCAATTAATCTCTAAAACTAATTATTCTACAAGAAATTTTATTGATTTAATTTTATTAGAAAAAAATTTACAGGCTTACGGATTCCCGTAAAGACATTCGGTTTATATTAACTACTTTTGCCTCAAATTCAACCTTAATTTTTTAATACAACCAAATCATGATTAAAAAAATTTTTTTAATGTCTTTAGTTCTTTCGCAACTAGCAATTTCTTGTTCAAGTGACGAAAGCGGTGACGAAACAACACCAGAAACAGAATTAACTTTAGAAGAGCAAATTGCTGCTTTAGTAAAACAGCCGTATTCTAATTTAACGCCTTCTCAGCAAAAAGTAAAATTAGAAGCTGAAGCTAACGATATGTTAGTACAATTAGACAAAACTAAAAGTTCTAGCGCAATTGAAGCATTAGAAAATTTATCTCGTTTACTTAGCCAAAGTAGCGTTGACATTTTTGACGGAAAAAGCGGAAATGGTGTTGAAGAAGCTTTAACAGTATCAGGTGTTTATGGTATCTATACTTGGAATAGCACAGGAAAAGCATGGACTAAAACTGCTTCAAGCACTGAATTAAAATTTGTTTTCCCTGCTAAAGAAGGGCAAACTACAAACAATGCAGTATTTTCTGCAAAAAGCACTTCATCTGATGTTAAAGTTCAAATTATTGACACTTATGCAGAATGGGGATGGAATGAAGAAACTCAACAATATGGACCTATAACTCCAGAATTAAATGACTGGTTTTATTTACCAACATCAGCAGATGCTGTTTTAACAATCGACAACGCACAAGCTGCTACTATTGCACAAACTGCAAAATATGCTAACGGTAAAGAGGTTCCTACTGATTTTACATATAAAGTGACTTTAAATGATGGTTACACTTGGGAAATGAGTACTGTAAAAGGTGCACAAAATACTTCTAAAGCATCTCTTACTTTCAATGGAAAAAACTTAATTACGTTTAATGCTGGAAGTAATGCTGAAATTGACAAATTAATTGACAATGATGAACTTGTTCAATATAGAGGTAAAGCGAATGGATTGTTTACATTAATGGACAATTTTGTAATTCTTGCTGATATGGATTTAGCTACAGAAGCTGCTGATGATGCTGCTTTAGAAAGCGCTAATGTTCGCCCTACTCACCCAGAATACGACAAAGCTGATAGCGATTTCAAAGCATATTACACTGCTTTAAATGCATACGAGAAAAAAATATCTGAAGGTACTGCAGCTAATTTCAACAAAAACATAAAATTAATTTTAGTATCTAAAAAAGACGGAACAAAAATCGCTGATATCGTTCAACATTCTGAAAAAGATGGTGAATATACTTTCACTTTACCTGTTTGGGATGAAGAAAATGGATATTGGAGTTCATGGACTAATGAAGGAGAATCTTTTACTCAACCTTATCTTGACGAAGTTTATTACTTAAAATTCAGTGATAGCACAGAAGTTGAAATGAGCGCTTATTTCTCTGAAGGGTTCTCGAATTTCGAAGCTAAATTTGAAGAGTTTATTAAAGCTTTCGAGAAAAAATAATATTTTTGAATTACAGTTTAAAGCCGGTCTGACCATTCAGACCGGCTTTTTATTTTTTAGGAGGAGTTTTTACAATTATAGTGCTTTGTCCATATCCGGCCCAAATTCCTATTCCGCCTTTAATATTTGATTTCAAGCTTATGTTGGCAGGATAAATTGGATTTTGGCTATTCACAATTTCATTTTGCCAACTGTTCCAAAAATCTAGAGCTTCTTTTGTCTGCGTTCTTAATTTTACATGAATTAAATCTCCATCTGCAAAATAAGGCGTGAATTTAGTTTTAGGAAATAATATTATTCCTCTATTTATTTGCACTGAAACAGCTGAAGTTTCAAAATTCTTATCATCTAAATTTCCGTAAAATGCAGGAACAAAAATAGGTTCTTCACCCTCAATTTTAGTCGCAATCTGATAATAGTTTTTCTGACTAATTGGATCATCAAATTTTACAAAAACATAACCTGTTGTATCTGCAGGATTTCTTTTGATATATTCGGCATTTTTTAGCGTAACACTTTCTGGAATTGTTGTCACTGCTTCAATAACGCGATCTAAATATTCAATTTTCAATGAATATGATTTTCCCGCTTCTCCTTTTATAGCTGAACCAAAATAAACAAATGGAGGTATTCTGTCTTTATCATTTTTAACCCTTAAAACTTCAGAGTTTACACCATCTGAAATCGTGATTTTTGCAGACCTAATTACGTGATTCAATACGTTTGTAGAATCAATAACGTCAGTAACGGGAATACTTGTAGATAACTGGACATTGGCAATATCTCCTTCTTCAATCCAGCCTTCGACTACAATTTTAGACTCCAAACTTTTTTCCGTGGTAAAATCATTATTCGAACAGCTTATCAAAACTAAACCTAAAAGCAAAAGCAAATACTTTTTCATATTTCTTAAAATTTAAATCTCCAACTAATAGAAGGCAGAATGCGATATAAAACCTTCTCTTTCTGAGACACCACTACTTTATCTTTATTTTCGTTTACTTCAACATCTAAAACCACATAAATTGGATTGGCAATATTGAAAGTATTATAAATTGAAAAATTAAACACACTTTCTTTTTTAGCTGTTTTAATGAAATAATAATTAGCCGAAATATCTGTTCGAATGTAATTAGGCATTTGCGCATTATTATATCCTGAATATTCCTTAACTGGATTATTATTAATAAAATACCAAGATGTTGGCATTGTAAATCGGTTTCCAGAACTGAATACTTGAGTAAGTCCAAAATTCCATTTTGAATTCAAATCATACATTCCAACCAAAGAAAGATTATGGCGTCTGTCATACTTTGCAAAGTAAGTTTTACCATTATTCAATTCATCAAAATTTCGATCAGACCAGCTTAAGGTATAACTTAACCAACCGCTAAACTTTCCGTTGCTTTTTTTAAGCATCGTTTCAAGGCCGTAGGCCTTTCCTTCCCCAACATACAAATCATTTTTAAAAGTTGTAATTTCATTAAACTGAGTCACTCCATAAGGATATTCCAATAAATTTTTCATCGAACGATAAAATCCTCCTAAAGAAGAAGTCCAATTTCGGGATAGATTTTGATTTGAACCAATTGAAAATTCATTTGAAGATTGCGGTTTTATACCATCAGAACTTGCAATCCAAAAATCTGTCGGAATTCCGACACTCGAAGTTGTTATTAAACTTAAATACTGATATTGTTTATTATAAGATGCGTAGAAAGAATATTTTTCGCTTGCAAAATAATTCAACACTATTCTAGGCTGAAAATGCAAATAAGAATCTGATCCTGAATTATAATAATTAATTCGAAGTCCTAAATCTGCCACTAACTTTTCAGTTATTCTTGGTTTTGCATTTGTAAAAATTGCCGCTTCATTAGCATTAATCTTATCTTGAATATTATTATTGGTTGTTGCAAAATTTTCAACATTTACCTTTTGTGGCTGTAAATTATGATAGACATATTGAAGTCCAGATTCTATTGGAATATTTTTAATGAAATATTGTACCGAATTTATAAATCCAAAATCCTTTACATACGAAGAAACTTCAAATTCAATTGTAGCCTGCTCCATCTTTAAATCATTTGAATATTGGCTGAAATAAACAGCATTTGACATGCTAACCTTAGGAGAAATTGTGGTAATTAAAGATGGCGAAACTGTAAAATTACTCCATTTCAAACTTGTTTTAAGCGCTAGGTTTTCGTCTTTAATTTTCAATTCATCGCCACTTGCAAAGGCATCAATAACAAACAAATTATTCTTTGAAACTTGAGATAAAAAAGTAAGATTACCATCAGAAAAACCGTATTTCATATCCTGAACATCATTGCTTTTTGATCCTGATTTCAAGATTGGGCCAACAATTTCATCGATATACGTTTTTCGTCCAGAAATATAAAGTCCTGTTTTACTGCTAAAAGGAGCCGCAATACTAAGCTGAGAAGCTAAAATTCCAAGATTTCCTTGAATGCCAAATTCAGATGGAAGTTTTTTATTTGAATTCAACAAAGTTGTCGAACTTAATCGTCCGCCGTATTTTGCATTCGAACTTGATTTATCAAATTCTACATCTTTTATATGATCTGCATTGTAAAATGGAAAAATCCCAAGCAAGTGAGACATTCCATAAATAGGAGTTCCATTATATAAAATTGCATTATGGCCAGGATCTCCGCCACGAACATAAAAATAACCATTGGCATCACCCGAATTTTGAACACCAGGAGTTAGCTGTAAAATTTTTATAATATCTGTTGTTCCTAAAACAGTCGGAACAGATGATAATTCTTTTACATTAAAGGAAAGCTTTCCGTTAGAGAGATTGGTTATGGCACTTTTTTTATCGTTAGAAATGATAACTTCTTTTAGATGTGCGATATCTTTTTCTAAAACAATTGAAACAAAAGTATCCTTCTTAACTTTAAATTGAATGTCTTGCGGAATATATCCTGCTTGATCAATTTTAATTTTCAATTCACCTAAAGGAACATTTACCGAAAAATTGCCAAGAGAATCGGCTATAGAAAAAGCTTGAAAATCTTTTGCTTTAAAGGAAATATTGACACCTATTAAATTTTCGTTTTCAGAAGATTTTATATTGCCAGAAATGGTCGCCTTTGATTGTGCAAATACATTGAAAAAAGAAAGGAAACAAAAGAATGTAATTAATTTCGACACTTGGATTTTAATAAGAAAAGTGCGAAAATAAACAATTATAACCCAATTACATCAGGTTATAATTGTTTTTAATTTTATCTTACTTCAATTTATTCAAATACATATTTACAGTATTATCCAAACCAAGATAAAGCGCTTCTGAAATTAAAGCATGCCCAATAGAAACTTCTAATAAACCAGGGATATTTTCTTTGAAAAATTTGATATTATCTAAACTCAAATCGTGTCCAGCATTGATTCCTAAACCTAATTCGTTTGCCAATTTAGCTGCTTCAACATAAGGATCAATTCCTCTTTCGTTTCCTAAACTATATTGATGAGCGAAAGATTCAGTATATAATTCGATTCTATCTGTTCCTGTTTTTTTAGCGCCTTCAATCATTTCCAAAATAGGATCAACAAAAATCGACGTTCTGATTCCATTTTTTTGGAATTCCTGAATAACTTCAGTCAAATATTCTTGGTTTTTAATGGTATCCCAGCCCGCAGAAGAAGTAATTGCACCAATTGCATCTGGAACCAATGTAACCTGATCTGGTTTACATTCTAAAACCAAATCAATAAAATTATGCTGCGGATTTCCTTCAATATTATATTCTGTCGTAATAATTGCTTTCAAATCGCGCGCATCCTGATAGCGAATATGACGCTCATCTGGACGTGGGTGAATCGTAATTCCTTGCCCTCCAAATCGCTGAATATCTACAGCTACTTTTAATAAATCAGGAACATTTCCGCCTCGTGCATTACGAAGCGTTGCAATTTTATTGATATTAACACTTAACTTTGTCATATAAATAGATAATTAATTCTAGTAACACTATATTTGTTACGACAAAAATACAAAGTAAAACAGAGCGGTTTTCGGTATTTTTTGATTATTTTGCATCAAATATCTTCAATTGATTTATGACAGAAATTACAAACTATATCACAAATGATTTCAGAGCGATTGATAGTCAGGAGACGATAGCATCGATTCAGGACTTTTTTATTGATGTGAATTTTTCTCATTTTCCGATTTTAGAAGATGGTATTTTTATAGGAAGTATCTCTTCTGATGATGTTGAGACATTTGACATTGAAAAAAAAGCAATTGACTACAAATATACTTTAGAACATTTTTTTGCAAGAAAATCTATGCTTTGGCTAGACGTACTTGAAGTTTTTGCTAAAAACCACACTAATCTTCTTCCAATTCTTGACGAAAATAATAACTATGTAGGTTATTATGAAATGGAAGATATCATGAAGTTTTTTCAGGAAACTCCATTTTTAAAAGAGCCAGGAGCAATTATTATTGTTCAAAAAGGTCTTTTAGATTATTCAATGAGTGAGGCTACCCAAATTGTAGAAAGTAATAATGGTAAAGTTTTAGGATGTTTTGTGTCTGAAGCCGATTCAGAAAACGTTCAAATTACTGTAAAAATAGGTTTAGGAGCGATTAATGAAATCATTCAGACTTACAGAAGGTATGGTTATGAAATTATTTCAGAACATCAGGAAGACACCTATATAAATAGCCTAAAAGAACGATCGGATTATTTAGACAAGTATCTTAATATATAAGTTATGAATATGCCAATAAGAAAATTAGTTAATTAGATGATTTTCGCATTTCACAATTCTCTAATTGACAAATTGACAAATTCTCTAATTTAACAAAGAATGAAAATAGCCATTTACGGACAATATTATCAGAACAGTACTGAACCAATTATAAAAGACATTTTCAAGTTTTTCAACACCAATAATGTTGAGATGGTAATTGAAGAAAACTTTCTTAACATGCTTTACGAAAAACAGCTAGTTAAGAAAGAGTACAAAACTTTTCCTTCAAACAGCGCTTTGGACAATAGTTTTGAAATGTTAATAAGCATTGGTGGTGACGGAACTATTTTAAGAGCCGCAGCTTTTGTTCGTAATTCAGGTGTTCCATTATTGGGTATTAATGCAGGAAGATTAGGTTTTCTGGCTAAAGTTCAAAAAGAAAATATTGAAAGTTTGTTGCAATATGTAATCGATCAGAACTATACAACGTCTGAAAGAACTTTACTTGGACTAACTGCCGATCCTAAAAATGAAGCTTTCGAGGAACTTAACTTTGCAATGAACGAAGTTACAGTGAGTAGAAAAGATACAACTTCGATGATTACAGTCGAAACCTATTTAAACAACGAATATCTAAATTCTTATTGGGCAGACGGTTTAATTATCTCTACTCCTACTGGTTCAACTGGATATTCTTTGAGCTGTGGCGGACCAATTTTAACACCAGATGTAAAGAGTTTAGTAATCACACCTATTGCCCCTCATAATTTAACTGCCAGACCACTTGTTATTCCTGATGACACTGAAATCACACTACGCGTAACAGGAAGAGAAGATCAATATTTAGTTTCTTTAGATTCAAGAATTTCTTCGGTAAAAAATGAATCTATTTTAAAAATTAAAAAAACAGATTATAACATAAAAATGGTTGAAATACCAGGCGAAACTTTCTTAAAAACATTAAGAAATAAATTGCTCTGGGGAGAAGATAAAAGAAATTAAACTCTTTTCTGATTACCCACTATACGATAATACCACATTTTCTCGTTCTGCATGTAGTGAATCATCATTAAATGGCTCAAAATCATAACGTAAATTGAAAAAAAAGCACATTTAAACAAAGGAACTTTGATTCGGATCGATAATTATTATATTTGCACGCAATTTTGAATTAAATGAAGAAAATTTTTAATTTATTGTTATGTTTTTTCCCCTTTATTACACTTAATGCTCAGATAAATGAGATAGGTGTTTTTTTTGGCGGAAGTAACTTTGTAGGTGATGTTGGTAAAACAACTTATATTGCCCCAGAAAAACCAGCCTTTGGTATTTTATACAAATGGAATAGAAGCCCAAGACATGCATGGCGATTCTCATACACACAATCTAGCATTATTGGAAATGACTTCAAGTCTGAAGAAACGGGCCGAAACCAACGAGGCTACCGTTTTGAAAACGATATTAAAGAACTTTCTGCTGGTTTAGAATTCAATTTTTTCGATTTTAATTTGCACGATTATCATACAAAGATAACCCCTTACATTTTTTCAGGGTTAAATTTCTTTGTCTTCGACAACTTATACCGATATACTACAAGTCCAAACGTAATATACGCGCAAAAAAATAAAAGCTCATTTGCTATACCTATTATATTAGGTATAAAATCGAATATAAGTCCACGTTTCGTTTTAGGAGCAGAAGTTGGAGTACGCTATACTTTTACAGACAACATTGACGGAAGCAATCCGAATACAAGTAATCCAGATATTTTAAAATTTGGAAATTTAAATAATAATGACTGGTATGTTTTTTCAGGTATTACTTTAACATATACCTTTGGACAGAAACCTTGCTATTGCCCAGAATAAAAATGAATTTAATAGAATCAATAGATCACACAAACTTACCTAAACACTTGGCCATTATCATGGACGGTAACGGACGATGGGCAAAACAACAAGGCTTTTTGCGCGCGTTTGGCCACGAAAATGGCACAAAATCTGTAAAAGAAATAATCAAAACCTCTGCAAAATTGGGTATTGAGTATTTAACTCTATATGCTTTTTCGACAGAAAACTGGAATCGTCCAAAACTGGAAGTTCAGGCATTGATGAAAATATTGGTAAATTCATTAAAAAAAGAGCTTACTACCCTTCAAGAAAATAATATCAGACTTAATGCAATTGGAAATCTTGATAAATTACCAAAAACAGCCCAAAAAGAACTTTTGGATGTTATGGACAAAACCAAAAATAATACTCGCCTAACACTTACGCTCGCTTTAAGCTATGGATCTAGAGAGGAACTGGTAAATGCTATTAAGTCAATTAGTGATAAAGTTAAAAATAATATAATTTCAATAGACACTATTGACGATTCAATTATAAATGAGCATCTTTACACGCAAAATTTACCCGACGTAGATTTATTAATACGAACAAGTGGAGAACATAGAATAAGTAATTTTTTGCTTTGGCAGATCGCCTATGCAGAATTGTATTTTACTAATGTCTTGTGGCCAGACTTTAAAGACCAAGATTTATATGAGGCTATTATTAGTTATCAAAAAAGAGAACGTAGATTTGGAAAAACCAGTGAACAAATTAAATAATTTTTTAGTGTTGCAAAAAAAAATACAAATAGTCCTTACCCTATTACTTTTGGGTAGTTTTTCACAAATTAAAGCACAAGAAAGAGTTCCTTTTGATCAAGGGAAAAAATATATTCTAGCCAAAGTTTCTGTTGTTGGTAAAATAAGCTTCAATGAACAGACTGTTGTAACCTTTTCAGGCCTTCAAAAAGGACAGGAAATCACTGTTCCTGGAGAAGAAATCAGTAGCGCAATTAAAAAATTAGGCAAACTAGGTCTTTTTGATGAGATCGCTTTCTATGTTAACAAAATAGAAAATGATAGTATTTATTTAGATCTTGATATCGTAGAGCTTCCTAAATTAAACGAAGTTAAATTCGTTGGAGTTAAAAAGAGCAAAGTTGAAGGTTTAATTAAAGATAATAACTTGACAAAGAACAAGATTGTCAATGAAAACTTAATTACGACCACGAAAAATTATATTGAAAACAAATACAAAAAAGAAGGTTTTTATAACACAAAAGTTACTATAACAAATACTCCAGACACTATTAACGGTCACCAAGTTAATATGCTTGTCAGGATAGACAAAGGAGATAAAGTAAAAATCAGCAACATTGATTTCATTGGAAACAAACAACTTACAGGAAATCAATTGCGTGCTGCAATGAAAGACACAAAGCAGAAAAACTTTATCCGAGTTTTTAAAGCGTCTAAATTTATCCCAGAAAAATACAAAACTGACTTAGAAAAAGTAATCGCAACCTACAAAGAAAAAGGATATCGTGATGCCCGAATTATCTATGATTCAGTAAAATACAACAAACAAAAAAACACTCTTGCGATTAAGATTAATGTAGAAGAAGGAAATAAATACTACTTTGGAAACATTAAATTCTTAGGTAACACAGTTTATTCAGATCGCCTTTTAAACAGCTATTTAGGAATCAAAAAAGGAGAAACTTATAATGGAGTTTTATTAGAAAAAAGAATTGCTGATAAGACAAAACCAGACGCAGAAGACATTACCAATTTATACCAAAACAACGGTTATTTATTCTCGAATATTAACGCTGTAGAGGTAAAAACGGTTAACGATACAATCGATTTTGAAATTAGAGTTACAGAAGGTCCAATTGCATATTTTAATAAAATTACTGTTGTTGGAAACGACAAAACAAACGACCATGTTATCTATCGTGAGTTAAGAACAAAACCGGGAGAAAAATACAGTAAAGAGCAGTTAGTGAGAACTATCCGTGAGATCGGACAATTAGGTTTCTTTGATCCTGAGGCAATTGATCCTAAATTTAAGAACGTAGATGCTGGAGCTGGAACTGTTGATATTGAATATAATGTTGTAGAAAAAGGATCTAGCCAGGTCGAACTTCAAGGAGGTTACGGCGGTGGAGGTTTCATTGGAACTTTAGGGCTTTCGTTTAACAACTTCTCTGCTCGAAAATTATTTGACAAAGAAGCTTACAAGCCTTTACCAATGGGAGATGGACAAAAAGTTGCGCTTCGTTTACAAGGAAGTACATACTTCCAAACGTATAGTTTATCTTTCTCAGAACCTTGGTTTGGAGGAAAGAAACCTGTACAGTTTAGTTCATCTATTTCATATAGTAAGCAATTTCTTAACAATTATATCACCCGAACTGTTGATAGAAGCAAAAGTTTTAATATTTTTACAGTCCAAGTTGGTTTAGCAAAAAGATTAACTGTGCCAGATGACTACTTTGTGTTATCACAATCTGTGAGTTATCAGCACTATGATTTGAACAATTATAATACAGGTTTATTTACTTTTGGTAACGGTGCATCAAGAAACTTAGCTTATACTATCGGACTTTCAAGAAGTAATAAAGGGGTAAACCCGATATTCCCAACTTACGGTTCTGAGTTTAGTATCTCTGCGAAAGTTACACCACCTTATTCATTGTTTAATGGAATTGATTATGGTGATTTAAAAAATCAAAAAGAATACAAAACACAATACACTGGAACATCAGGAAGTGGTGTAGACGGAAAACCACTTAACAATGGTGATTATGTTAAAACAGAGACAGTAAACGGAACAACTGGTTATGTAAGTGTTGGTTCTGATTATGGAAGTGCAGATACAGATGTAGCAAAAGTCGATCAGAAAAAATACAATTGGTTAGAGTACTATAAAGTTAAATTCAAAGGAGATTGGTATACTAAAGTTTATGGAAAATTAGTATTAAGAACACTTACAGAATTTGGTTTCTTAGGAGCTTACAACCAAGAAAGAGGTGTAATTCCGTTTGAGCGTTTTTACTTAGGTGGTGATGGTATGGCAAACTACTCTATGGATGGTAGAGAAACTATCCAGTTGAGAGGTTATCCAAACAACTCTTTAACTCCAGTAAACGCTGCCGGTGATGCAATTGGAGCTACAATTTATAACAAATTCTCAATGGAATTACGTTATCCAATTACATTAAAAGCATCTGCTTCGATTTATGCATTAACGTTCTTAGAAGCTGGTTCATCGTATCCAACTTTCAAAGATTACAACCCGTTTGACTTAAATCGTTCTGCTGGTGCTGGTTTACGTGTATTCATGCCTGCATTTGGATTATTAGGTATTGACTTTGGTTACGGATTTGACGCTCTTCCTGGACAAACAAAAGCTAATGGCTGGGAAACACACTTTATTATTGGACAACAATTTTAAAGAAATAACGTTTGGTTAAAAATCATCAAATAAAGTTATGTTATGAGAAAACAATTTTTATTTATATTTTTAGCCTTGATTGTAGCAAATACAAGTCAGGCACAAGGAAAGACGACTAGAATTGGCTACATCGACATGGAATATATTTTAGAAAATGTTTCCGATTATAAAGAAGCCAAATCACAATTAGAGCAAAAAGCTCAAAAGTGGAAACAAGAAGTTGAGGCTAAAAAATTAAATATAAACAACCTTAAAGAAAGTTTAAAAACAGAAAAAGCTTTACTTACTAAGGAATTAATTGAAGAGAGAGAAACTGAAATTAAGTTTCTGGAGCAAGAAATGATGGATTATCAGCAGAAACAATTTGGATCTGATGGTAATTTAATGAGGCAGAAAGCAGCATTAGCAAAACCAATCCAAGATCAGGTTTTTACTGCTGTTCAGGATATTGCAGAAGCAAAGAATTATGATTTTATTTTTGACAAATCATCAGATCTTACAATGCTTTTCAGTAACAAAAGATTTGACATTAGCGATCAGGTTTTAAGGATTTTAAATCGTACAGAGAAACGCGAGCAGCTAACGAAAAAACAATTAAAAGAACAAGAAGCGAAAGAAAATCTTGAAAATGCAATTGACGAAAATCCAGCTATGGCTGATCGTCAAAAAGCACTTGACGAAAAGAAGGCGGCTAGAGAGAAACTAATTCAAGACAGAAAATTAGAACAAGAAGCTAAGAAAAAAGAATACGAAGACCGAAGAAATGCTTTAGCTGCTGAAAGAGAAGCTAAAAAAAATGGCACGGTTTCTGGAACAGCTAAAACAGCGACAGAAACGCCAGCAACAACAACAGATGCTGCAAAAACAAGCTCTACTGCTAAAACTGCAACACCTGCTGCAACTGGCACTGGAGAAACACCAGCGGCTGAACAGCCTACAATGACGAAAGCTGAAGAAAGACAATTACTTTACGAACAACGTAAAAAAGAATTGGAAGAAAAAAGAAAGAAAATTTTAGAAGAAAGAGAAGCGGCTAAAAAAGCAAAAGAGGCCGAAACGCAAAAAACAAATACGACCAATAATTAATTAATATTTTAAAAATGATGAAACAAATCAAAACTTTACTAATTGCTGCAATTCTTATTTTAGGAGCAAGTAACACAATGAACGCACAAGCGAAGGTAGCTCATGTTGATGTAAGCGAGATCATGTCGAAAATGCCTGCTATGCTAGATGCTCAAAATCAACTGCAAAAATTAAGTGGTACATATGATGCTGAATACAAAAAAATGGTTGACGAATATCAAGTAAAAATCAAAAAGTACGAAGCTGAAGCAGCAACAGTAACTGATGCTGTAAACGGTGAGCGTTCTAAAGAGGTTCAAGATATGCAAAAGAGAATTGTTGATTACAGAGACAATGCTCAAAAAGAATTACAACAAAAAGAAACTGATATCGTAAAACCTTTAATGGAAAAAGTTAGAGCTTCTATCCAAAAAGTTGGAAAAGCTAAAGGTTTCCAATACATCTTAGATGGTTCTACTTTATTATTAGCTGATGGTCCAAACATCACTGCTGACGTTAAAAAAGATTTAGGATTCTAAGAAATTAAATCTCTATAATTAAACTGCTCAATTTATATAATTTGAGCAGTTTTTTTTTACAAAAAATTAAAATTAATCGTTGGTATTTTTTCTAGATTTGACTTAACTTAGAGTAACAATTTATACTCAAAAAATATTAAATTTGCTTTATGACAAACAACAATCCTATAGGCGTTTTTGATTCTGGTATTGGCGGAACTTCAATTTGGAGCGCTATTCATGATCTTCTTCCAAACGAAAAAACCATTTATCTTGCTGACAGCAAAAATGCACCTTATGGTCAGAAAAGTAAAGAGGAAATTGTTGCTTTAAGCAAAAAAAATGTAGAGTTTTTACTCGAGAATAATTGCAAATTAATCGTTGTTGCCTGCAATACTGCAACAACAAATGCAATCTTTGAACTTCGTGCAGATTATGATGTTCCGTTTGTTGGAATTGAACCTGCAATTAAACCTGCAGCAAACAATTCTCAAACACAAGTAATTGGAATTCTTGCAACAAAAGGAACCCTAAATAGTGAGCTGTTTAATAAAACTGCCGAAATGTTTCAGAATACCAAAATCATTGAACAGGTAGGCTACGGACTTGTGCAGCTTATCGAAGATGGCAATTTGTATTCACCAGAAATGACACAATTATTAGAATCTTACCTTCAGCCAATGATCGAAGCTAATATTGATTATTTGGTTTTAGGATGCAGCCATTATCCTTATCTAATTCCTCAGATAAAAAAAATTCTCCCAGATCATATTAAAATAATAGATTCAGGAGAAGCTGTTGCTCGTCAGACTAAAAATCTGCTTCAAGATAAGGTAGGTTTTTCTGAAAGTACAGATAACGATCCTATATTTTATGTTAACTCTGACCCTAAAGTCTTAGAGTCTATTTTAGAATACAAATATCCCGTAATCAAAAAAGACTTTTAGAGTTTTATTCAATTTTTCGCTTGACGAACCAAATTCCGTCCAACGATAAATTGAGTGATATTTTATGGTAATTTTCCTTTATTAAATCATTTGCAATTCTACCCTTCTGCCCGTAAGAATAGGAAATATTAAGAGATGAAAATGTATTTTCAATTGGCAAATTAAGTCCGACTGAGAATGAGGCATTATTAACTCGGTGACTATCTACTTCAAGATAACCTGTATCATAATTTACTCCTGCAGCATACCCTATTCTATCCCAATATTTTCGTGCATTCTTTTTTGAACTGTAGGTAAATCCAAGAGCAAAACGATCCTGATTTACAAATTCTCCATAAAGTTCAGACTGATTTGTACTTCCCCAAAAACTCTTTTCGTAATCTAAAGTCACATTCAGATTATTTTTAAAGCGTTTACTAGCTCCAAATCCTATTTCGAGAGGCATGTAATAATCGTCAACGTCTGAAGCTACATCTGTTTCAATAGACGATTGAACTTCGTCTGCAATACTCGTTACAGACTGTACTTTTGATGCATTTATTTTCGCAGGAACTTTAAATGTTGTTCCTACTGTAAAAGTCGAATCTACTTTAAATTGCGCTCCTAATGTTGCACGAACTCCGCTGTAATCAGTTGTTTTGCTTATGGTTGTAATTGCGTTTGAAACCAAAAAAGCACGATCATCAACCGTATTTCCAAAAAGTACGGTTGCAGTTGCTCCAAGCGTCAATTTCTTTCCTAATCTATATCCGTATGAGAAATCTAAATTGTTTAATCCACCCGATCCTTCTGCGCTTACATAATAATACTCCTGACTATCTGCAATTGGCAGTTTTAAATTCGAAATTTTAAAAACAGAACTAGAATATGGACGAAGCGATAAACTAAAACCTGAATTTTTAGTTACTGGAAATGCAAAAGCCAAATGAGAAAACTGGAAATTATTTCGTTTTTCTGTTCGAGAACTACTTTGATAAGTCGTAGAAATGGCTTTTCCTCCAATATCAAAAAGAAAGTGATTTTGATACATAAACCCAAGCGATGCCGGGTTCAAATTATTGATAAAAGTATCTGATGGCAAAGCAATTCCTGAAGAACCTATTGAAGGCAGATAACCAAAATCTGAATCATATAAACTTCCGACGCCATACAGTGAATATGGCGAACTAGAAATACTTTGAGAAAACGAAGTCAGCGACATTAATAGGAAGCAGCTCCATAAAACAATTTTATTTTTCATTAATAAGAGATGTAATAAATTTTCAGCTGAATTTTATTGTTCAAATGCTTTTGGTCTCCCAAAACTAGTCGGTTAACAGACTGTGCAATTCCTGGTAAGGTTAAAATAAGTGATGACCTCGAATCAGATTCCTTTAGCATTTCTTTCTGCAGAAAGGCTCCAATGGAAACAGAATAGCCGACATTTTCATTAAACTCGTCGCTCTTTTGACTCAATTTACCATAAACCGCAGTACCAGCTGAATTTACCAGCGAACCGCTTATTCGATTTAAATTATCTCCAACATAAACAGTGAGAGAATCTGCTAAAGGATATTTTTCTGAATAAGAATTATTGACGGGTTTCAAAATCAATTCTGCATCGACAATAGCTCCATTAGTGGAAATATTTTTAAACTGCTTTATATTTGGAAAATCGACTCGACAAGCCACTCCAGTTCCAGACTGAATATATCCTTGATTGTTTGTTAATGTACTGGATAATTTACTGGTCGAAATGGGGAGACTTTGAAGGATTGTACCCGTTTTATCTGACGATATAGAATTAAACTGTTTTGTGGCATCTAAAATCTGAAAGTCGAGAATATAAGAATCCGCTTCATCATCTGCCTGATATTTTGAATAGTACAATCGCACTTTACTTGTTGAAACACTAAAACCAATAGCACTTGAAGAATTTCCGGTGTCAGGTACAAGCACTAATCCTTTTAAATATTCTGTAAAACTATCATAGTCTGTAATTTCTCTTTTTTTGATTTTTAAAAAAAGTGCCTCTCCAAATTCCTTACTCATTTGGATATTTATAGAATCTTTCTGTAATGGTCTGGGTCTATATGAGATTGTCCCAAGGCTTTCTGGGCTATAACTCAAAGTTGAATTATTATAGAAATTATCATCTTCTGTGTTTGGCTTAACCCTTTGAGTTAATCTATGAATATTAAATGTCTGTACCCTTGTGGTATCTCCATAATAATAACGATCGTATTTAAGAATCATAGAAATAGAATCGAAAACATAGTTTACAGATTCTGTATCTGATCCCACGCTTGTTAAAGCATAAGTACTCGTAGAAAGCTGGAAATAACTATCAGATTTTACTTTTCCAAAAATAGGATCATCGTAATTTCCAATTAAAATTCTACTTCTATTTGAAGTCGCCAGCGAGTCAAAATTTATAGTTGACATATCGACTGTAACGGTATCGATTAAGACCACTTTATTACTCAAAGCCAAATAATCTGATCCGACTGTAAATTCACCCGTGTCTGTATCTGTTCCACATGAAAATAAGCTCAGTACAAAAAGCAGTATCAATATAAACTTGCGCATAATCTAATTTTTGCGCAAATATAAATTGCTCACTCTGGCGACACACTATAACATATACTATCACGCTTTTTTAAGCTACAGACTGCACAAATTCATCTACAATATCAATTCCGTTCTCAAATTTTAATTCGACCTTAAAAAGGGGGATTTTGTCTATCAAAACAGGTCATATATATATCTTCTTTTTTTTAAGAGGGCCATCCACCTAATTTTGAGCCAATAAAATAAATAATGAAAGTACGGTTTTTAATTTGTTCTCTTTTTTTGATTTCAGTTTTAGGTTTGAAAGCTCAAGAAAATTTCAGCGTCAATGTGAATTTCAAAACTGAGCCAACAGATAAAATAAATTTTAACGAAACAGACATTGCTATTTTTTATCAAAAAGAACTAGGAACAAAAAGCAAAATAGCGAACACATTAGAGTATTCAAATTTAAAGGTGAATTACGAATTTAATCCATACAACTTTTATGAAGATCAGGATAAATTCAACCAGATTCAAAACAAGTTTGAATATTCGTATGAAATGTCAGAAAAAACAAAATGGCAGTTTTCTATTGTTCCAACGGCAAACTTTCAGAGCAATTTAGATTTTTCGGATCTTACTGTTTTAGGAAGTTTAGCGATCAGCCAGCAGATTGGTTCAAAAGTAAATGTAACAGTTGGAGCTGGGCGAACGTCGATTTTTGGAGCGCCAAAAATCACACCAATTGTGGGTTTTGATTATAAAATGAATGACAAAACCGATTTTAGAATTGGTTTTCCAGATTCGAAAATTTCTTATTCAAATAATGTTCGAAACAAATTCAGTTTAACGAACAGTTTTAATGGAAATTTTTATCATTTAGACGAAAGCATCAATGCAGATAATAATGCTGAAAAAGCTGTTTTATCACAAATGACATCGGCTTTGGAATACGAAAGAAACGTTGGAGGCAATTGGTTTTTAAATTTCAAAGCAGGTTACGATTTTGATAAAAAATACAACTTATTAGACAGCAGTGACCATAAAGTATACGATTATAATACTGGAAATGGTTACGTTTTAGGAATAGGGATCAAATACAAACAATAAATTAAATAAACTATGATTAATCTAAAAAAAGGAATTTTATTCACAGCGCTTTTTTCGAGCCTTTTTTTTCTAAGCTGCAGTAATGACGAAGACGATGATTTAGTAGGAAACTGGATTAAGAAATCTGCCTTTGACGGTCCAGCAAGATCTAGCGCAACAAGTTTCGTTATTGGAGATTTCGCATATGTTGTCGGTGGTTATACTGGAGATGAATATTTAAAAGATTTATGGGTTTACAACTCATCTGGAGATTATTGGGAACAAAAAGCTGATTTTACAGGAGTTGGAAGAAGTTCTGCTTCTAGCTTCGCATTAAACGAAAAAGGATATGTTGGTCTTGGTTATGACGGAACCAATAAACTGAAAGATTTTTACCAATACGATCCAACTAGCAACAGCTGGACTCAGAAAGCTGATTTTGCTGGAACTGCTCGTTATGCAGCTGTAGGTTTTCAGGTTGGCGGTAAAGCTTATTTCGGAACAGGTTACGACGGAAATTACTTAAAAGATTTCTATCAATATGATGATCAAGCAAACTCTTGGACACTTTTAAGTGGTTTTCCTGGAAATAAAAGACGTAATGCTACTGTATTTGTAATTGCAGACAAAGCTTATTTAGTTACAGGTTCAAACAACGGAACATATCAGGAAGATTTCTGGGAATTTGATCCATCAACAGATGCATGGGTTAAAAAGAGAGATATTGACAAAGATACAGACGACGATTACTCATACAACGATGATTATGCTATTGTTCGTTCAAACGCTTCTAGTTTCTCAATGAATGGACTAGGATATGTTGTTGGAGGTGAAAATGTAAAAACAGTTTGGGAATATAACCCAACTACTGATTTATGGGAAGAAAGAACTCCCATGGAGGGTGCAACCAGAACAGACGCTGTTGGTTTTGCGATTAACAACAGAGGGTTCTATATGTTAGGCCGAATTGGTTCTACATATTTTGACGATGCCTGGGAGTTTAAACCGTTAGACGAACAAAGTGATGATGACAATTAATACTCAAAAAATCTTCTGGATCAATATCCAGAAGATTTTAATATTTACAGCATTTCTTTTATTTTTTGCTTCATGCAAAAAAAATGAGACACTAAAAACTTCTACATTTAGAACAAATTCTGGATGGGGATATACAATTAGCTATAAAGAAAAAACTTTAATTAAACAGACCGTTATTCCGGTTATAAGTGAAAACAAAAGTTTTGCAACAGAAAGAGATGCTTTAAAAGTAGCCGATCTTGTAAAAGATAAACTTGAAGAGAACTTATCTCCAACAGTAACCGAAAAAGATTTAATTTTATTAAAAATAAAATTGTAAATGCAGATCGATACCATTAAAAATACTGGCTATAACAAAATTCTATTCCATTGTGCAATATGGGTTTTCTTTATTTTAACTTCGTTAATTCAGTTTTATGAAAGTCCTTTTAAAATCAGTAATGATTTTTATGCCCAATGGTCAACTGGAATTGTATTGTTTTACCTGAACTATTTTTATTTGGTTCCTCAGTATTTATTGCAAAAAAAATATTGGCTTTACTTTACGTTTGCCTTTGGTTTAATTGCACTTTTTATGGTTATCAGGTTAAATTATTTTATTCCTGAATTTAGACATTTAAGACCAGAGAATATAATGCCCCCGAGAACTTTTCCTCAGGATCCGCATTTTTTTCCTAGGGAAGGCAGAATGCATCCAAGAATGATGAAACAGCCACTTTTTTTTAAAATTGGCCCTTCATTTTTCTACATTCTGATTATTACCATCTCTGCAATTATTCGAACACTAACTGAATTTTATAATAATCAGCAAAATAAACTGATTGCCGAAACACACAGAACAAATACAGAATTAATCTATTTGCGTAAACAAACCAATCCGCATTTTTTATTTAATTCTTTAAATAGTATTTATTCTTTGGCACACAAAAAATCTGATTTGGTCCCTGATGCCATCGTGACATTGTCTGAACTTATGCGCTATATGCTGTATGAGACAGATAATAAAACGGTGGCTTTAGAAAAAGAGGTCAATTATATTCAGAATTATATCGAATTACAAAAACTCAGATTAAACAATATTGAAGACATTGTTATCAATGTGCATGGCGATACTAAAAATAAATTTATTGAGCCTTTGTTATTGATTTCTTTTGTCGAAAATGCCTTCAAATATGGAACTGATTATAAAGGAGCTGCTCACGTAAAGATTAAAATTTTAATTACAGATCACAATCTTGATTTCTGGATCGAAAATACAATCGAAAATTATGTGAAAGACCCTGAAAATTCAGGAATTGGATTAGTCAATATCCAAAGCCGTCTTGATCTGCTTTATCCAAATGCACACGAACTAACCATTACTCAGGATAATGAATATTACAGAGTTCATCTGAATTTAAAATTAGATGAAATCAAAACCGCAATGCATTGATAAAACTGATTATAGACAGAAAAAAAATCTAAATGTCATTTTGAGCATTGCTTCATTAGCAAAAGCTTCAAAATTTTTAGAATGATTTTCCGAATCTATTACAGTTAATGCGTGATTTAATTTCTTAACACCAGTATTTTATGAAAATTTTAAAACATAATTTACTCGTTTAAATTACTTTTGAATGCCAAAACAGATTCAAAAATTTTAATCCTAAAAAAATGAAATGTGTAATTATTGATGACGAACCATTAGCAGTAGAATTATTGCAAGATTTTGTCAAAAAAGTAGATTCATTAGAATTGATCAATTCATTTAACAATGCAATTGATGCCGTTTCATTTATCAATCAGAATAATGTTGATTTGGTTTTCCTGGATATTCAGATGCCACATTTTTCTGGGATTGATTTTTTAAATACAATCGAAAAAAAACCTCTTGTAATCTTCACTACTGCCTATTCTGATTATGCTGTAGAAGGTTTTAATCTTGGTGCAGTCGATTATTTGGTAAAACCAATTCCTTTTCACCGCTTTTTAAAAGCTGTTGTAAGGGCGCAGCAAGTTTTACATCCGGTAGCAACAAATCAGGTTGCTGAAAACACAAATGCTCCCGAAATAGATCAGGATTTTATGTTTGTAAGAGCTGAATATGAAAATGTAAAATTGAATTTTGCTGATATTCTTTTTATTGAAGGATTAAAAGATTATGTCAAGATTTACACAACAGACAATAAATTTACACTGACTTTAATTAGCTTGATCAAATTAGAGAATCTTCTTTCCAGCAAAGGTTTTGCAAGAATTCACAGATCGTATATTATCAATATAAAACACGTGAAATCTATTCAGAAAAACAAGGTTTTAATAAGCGATAAAAGAATTCCAATCAGCGAAAGCTATAAAAGTACTTTCTTCGAAAAAATCAACCTATAGTTTTTTTAAAATTCCAAAAAAATAAAAATTCCAAATTCCAAAAAGGTTAGACTCTTGGAATTTGGAATTTCTTTTATTGTTATTTTTTTAAACTTAATCTTCGTTTTTAAACCAGCCTGAATACATTACATAATTGTTCGAAATACGCTCGATTTCGCCTGCAAAATCAGATTGGTCAATATCTTTTACTTTTTTAGCAGGAACACCAGCATAAATGCTTCCTGAAGCTACTACAGTATTTTGAGTTACCACTGCGCCGGCAGCAATTATAGCATTGCTTTCTACAATACAGTTATCCATTACAATTGCACCCATTCCTATTAAAACATTATCATGAATGGTGCATCCATGTACTATTGCATTGTGTCCAATTGAAACATTATTGCCTATAATTGTTGGGTGTTTTTGATAAGTACAATGAATAACAGCGCCGTCTTGAATATTTACTTTATTACCAATTTTAATAAAATTAACGTCGCCTCTTATAACAGCATTAAACCAAACGCTGCACGACTGTCCAAAAGTAACATCTCCTACAATAGTCGCATTTTCGGCAACATAACAATCCTCTGGAATAAGAGGTGATTTTCCGTTTACAGACTTGATCAACATAATAATAAAGTTTAGTTAATTGCAGGACAATTACAGTCGTAACGTTCTTTTGTGCAGAATAAATTAATTCCTAAAGTGATTTGATGATAACCGCCAGTATCAAACTTTACATCTCCCATTACATGAGAATACGTGTAAGCAAACATAAAGTTCTTAAAGTTAACTCCAACAATTGGCGTTATAAATTCTAATTTTTGAGAAGAAACTCCGCTTCCGGAAAGATACTGAGCTCCATCAAAACCTCTCCTATAAGATAATGCAGCCCAAAGACTTCCAAAATCCATACTTTTATACGCTTTCATATTCACATCAAGCGTTTTTTCTTTCGTTTGATCAAAGTACTGAAAAAGTATAGAAGGCTCCCAAGTCCAATTTTCGTTTTTTCCAAAAACGTAACCAGCACTAAATAAAAACTTTCTAAGATTATCACTTTCGTAATCAGTGTATAATTCTCTTCTTGTTTCCAATAATCCCTGAATCGTTGCGTGAGCGTAAAAATCCAAATAGTTGTAAGACGCTCCAATATCAACATTGAAATAAGAATCTTTTTGAATTGAACCGAAAACTATTGGATCAAAAGTTCCTCCAAATTTCGTTTCATCTAATTGATTTTGAATTAAACCTCCGCTAATTCCAAAAGATAACTGATTTAAATCAAGTTCATCTCTCGAAAACATAATATGGTGTGCGTAGGTTAATTTGACACCTTTTTGAGAATGATATCCATTCTTATCATTAAAAACAATAATACCTCCTCCAGAGCGTTCTCCAATTCTTCCGTTAAAACTTAAAGTCTGTAAGGACGGTGCATCTTCTTGTTCAAACCATTGTTTTCTTGCCGTTAATCTAATTTTAGCACAATTGGCAGCTCCTGCCATTGATGGGTGAATTAGGTAATAATTATCAGACAAATAATCTGAATAAACTGGTATTCCCTCTTGTGAATAAGAATAAAAAGTAGTTATGAGAAAAATTAATAAAACCCTGATTTTAAATTTCATAAAGGCAATTTTGTTTCAATATATTTTTTACTCTTGCAATTTAACACGATTTCTTTGAGAAGAGTCTTAATTATTTCATTAAAAAATCAAATATAGGTATTAGTAGAAAATAACTTTAGTAAATTTGCAAAAAATATACAATCATGACGAAAATCACTATAAAAGAGACTCAAAACCCGACTATTTTAAAGTTCGAGTTTGAAGACTTTATTACACAAAATCAAAATTTCGAATTTAAAAATATTGATGAAGCACAAGCTTCTCCTTTAGCTCAACAATTATTTTATTTACCGTTCGTTAAAACTGTTTATATCTCTGGAAATTTTATAGCAATAGAAAGATACAGTATTGTGGATTGGGATGATGTAAAAGATGCTGTTGCAGAGCAAATTAGTGCGTTTGTTGAAAAAGGCGGAGTGATCATTAAAGTTGATGAAAATAAAGCAAAAAAACAGCCAATTACAGTTTATGGAGAAACAACTCCTAACCCTTCTGCTTTGAAATTTGTTGTAAGCAGAATGTTGACTCGTAACGCTGTAGAATATAAAAATATTGACCAAACTGCTTCTTCTCCATTAGCAAAGGAATTATTCAAATTCCCATATGTGAAAGAAATTTTTATTGATGAAAATTATATTTCGGTTACTAAATATGAGATCAATAACTGGGATGAAATCACTTTAGAATTAAGAACCTTCATTAAACAATATATAGAAAACGGAGGAACTGTTTTGGATGAAAGTTTAATTGAAACTAAAGCCAAAAATGAAGCAACAAAAGATGAAGCTTTTGATAAATTAGATGTTACTTCACAGCAAATCATTAATATCTTAGAAGAATATGTAAAACCAGCTGTAGCCGCAGATGGTGGAAACATTGCTTTCGAATCTTATAACGAAGAGGATAAAACAGTAAAAGTACTATTACAAGGTGCTTGCAGCGGTTGTCCATCATCTACATTTACTTTGAAAAGCGGTATCGAAAATATGTTGAAAAGCATGTTGAACGATGAAGCAATTAAAGTAGAAGCTTCTAATGCTTAATTCAATCAAAAATATAATAGAAAGCGTCTCATTGAGGCGCTTTTTTCATTATTAACCACTAGTTGCCAATTATTTACCATTAAAAAAACTAGTAATTCTATAAAATTAGTTAATATTGTATTCAATAACCAATTAATTAAAAACCATGGGATTATCTTCATTTTTTAAAAATTTATTTGGCTCAACAAAAGAGTCTGTAACAGAATTAGCTAATAATGCCGAAAGTACTTTTGAACAAGCAAAAGAAGCAGCAACGCCTTATATTGAAAAAGCAGAAGCTTTTGCTGAAGAAACTATTGAAAAAATAAAAGAAGCATCTGAACCTATTATTGACCAAGCGTCAGATTATGCTGAAAAAGCAAAAGATACCGTAAGCGAATATGCTGACAAAGCAGCTAAAGCGGTAAATGATGTAGTGGATTCTGTTAAAGAAAAAACAGCTTCTTTGGCCGTTGAAACACCAGAAACTATTTCTGAAACAGTTGTTGATGTAAGCGAAAAATCTGCGGCAGAAGTAGAAGAAATAGACGACGCTGCTGCTGACAAAGCCTAAACACACTTTTCTTATAATGTAAATATTTTTATATTTGCAGTACTAATCTACCTTCTCTTTTGAGAAGGTTTTTTTATTTTAAAATCATGAACATTAGCCCAGAACAAGTCAGTAAATATATTACTCGATTTATTGATATTTTAGTTGATTATTCACCTAAATTGATTTCTGCATTTTTAATCTTATTTGTAGGTTTATACGCCATCAGGTTGATTAATCGTATCATTAGAAAAATAATGATTCAGCGAAATCTAGATCCAACATTAACAAAATTCTTATCCGACATTTTATTGTGGGCGTTGCGAATATTATTGTTTGTAACCTTTATTTCTAAATTAGGAATCGAAACTTCATCTTTCGTAGCTATTTTAGGAGCAATGGGTCTTGCGGTTGGTTTATCATTGCAAGGATCGCTTTCTAACTTTGCAGGCGGAATGCTAATTATTGTTTTCAAACCATTTAAAGTTGGAGATACAATAGAAGCGCAAGGTGTTGTTGCAACAGTTCTTGAAATTCAGATTTTTGTAACCAAAATGCTTACTGCAAATAATCAGACTGTATTTGTTCCAAATGGTTCTTTATCTAACGGAAATATCATCAATTATTCGATGCAAGGAGAAAGAAGAGCAGATTTGACTTTTGCTATTTCTTATGATTCAGATATCAAAAAGGCAAAAGAAATTCTTTTAGATGTTTTAAATAAAAACCCTAAAGTATTGAAGAAACCTGCGCCAGAGGTTTTTGTAAAAAATCTATCGGCAAGTTCTGTTGATTTTGCTGTACGCCCTTGGGCAAAAAATGCTAATTATGGAGCTGTTTTCTCTGAAACTTTAGAGAATTGTAAAATAGCTTTAGATGAAGCTGGAATTGCGGTTCAACCGTATACAATTCAGAAATAACATTTATTGTTTCTTTGGAGGAGCAATCATAAAATCTTTTAAATAATAAGGTTCAAAATAAGCGACATCTACAGTGTCGCTTTTTTGATACTTATCAAAACTGATTTTACTCATCGCCTGTGCCGAAGGGTATTTTACATTTTCTAAAAACACAAAGTTGTCTTTAATCAAAACAGCTTTACATTTATCAGCGCAATCGCCAACAAAGTAAAGCTTATCTGTATATTCTTGAAATGAGTTTTCGTCAATAATTTCAGCTTTAATAGCTCTTTCAACTGTCAAATCTGAATTAAAAATGGCGCTGTAAACTTCCATACGGCGCGCATCTAACATTGGTATAATTTTTCCGTCAATAACTCCTGCCTGCGATGCCAAAGTTTGAAGCGTATCAACAGCAATTAACGGAATGTTTAAAGCATAACATAAACCTTTTGCTGCAGAAACACCAATTCTTAAACCTGTATAAGATCCTGGTCCCTGACTAACTGCAATTGCATTCAAATCCTGAACAGAAATGCCTGCTTTTGCAATTACTTCTTCTATAAAAACATGAAGTTTTTCTGCGTGCGAATATCCTTCATCTGCAAGTTCGTTGCATGCAATGGTTTTTCCATCTTTTGCGACAGATACTGAACAATTTTTAGTAGCCGTTTCGATGTTGAGAATAAAAGACAAAATATTTTAATTTTAAATTATTAATGTTTGACAAATAAAGTATGTCAGGAAAAAAGAAAAAGACAAAGTAACAACAGTAATGGTATAATACACAAATTAACCATCAAAAAACTCACATAAAGTATTATCTTTTTTCCAATTGAAAAATATACAAACTCTTCTTTGTAATATTCACTTTTATACACTTTATAATGCGTGTACGACATAAATGCTCCTATTACAACTAATCCAATCGTAAATAATGCTTGAAAAAATCCAGCTGGAGGGCTACCGCATAAGGAAATCATCATAAAGAATTATTTCTTAGGTTCTTCAGCTTTTTTATTTTTCACTTTATCTCCAGAGTTAAGTTCCTTAGAAACTGTTGTATACGGACCTGTAATTACAACATCTCCTGGTTTTAACCCAGACATAACTTCAATATTAGTATCGTCTTGAATTCCTGTTTTAATGACTCTAATTTTAGCTTTATCTCCAACTTTCACAAAAACACATTCGAATTTTTTATCGCTTTTTGGAGCAACTTTTTTATCTTGGTTAGGATCTTCAACAGTAAAATCTTTTACCGCAGTAGTATCTGATTTTACCACAACAGAGCTAATTGGTACTGCCAAAACATTTGTTTTTGTTGTTGTGATAATATCAACCGTAGCCGTCATTCCTGGTCTAAAAGGAGAATAGGTGCTTGGTTTTCCTTCTAATAAATCTTGGTAAGAATCTTTTAAAATACGAACCTTAACTTTAAAGTTGGTTACCTGATCTGAAGTTAATGTTGTGCTTGCAGAATTAGAAATACTAGTTACCACTCCTTTGAATTTCTTTTTCAAATAAGCGTCAACTTCAACATTTGCTTCGTCTCCTATTTTAATTTTTACAATATCATTTTCGTTCACATCAACTTCAACTTCCATATTGTTAAGGTTGGCAACACGCAAAAGCTCTGTTCCAGCCATTTGCTGCGTTCCTAGAACTCTTTCTCCTAATTCTACATTCAAAACAGAAATTGTTCCGTCTGCTGGAGAATAAATCGTTGTACGTCCAAGATTATCGCGAGCTTCTGTTACAGATGCAGAAGCACTTTGAACATTGTAATAAGCGCTTTGTTTTGTTGCTTTTGCAACTTCATAAGAAGAAACTGCTTTATCCCAATCCGATTTTGAGATTACGCCTTTATCATACAAAGTTTTATTTCGCTCATAATTTGCTTTTGCTTCTTTAAAACTAGCATCAGATTGAGTAAGACTTGCTTTTGTTCCTGCCAAATTTGCAACAGATCTATCTAATCCAGAAGTATATAAGTCAGGGTTTATTTTTACTAATAAATCGCCTTTTTTAACAACTTGTCCTTCTTTGATATTTAATGAAATGATTTCTCCAGAAACCATCGAAGCTATTTTAACTTCAATCTCTGGCTGAATTTTTCCTGTTGCCGAAACTGTTTCAACAATTGTTGAAGCAGTAACTTTTGCAGTTTCTACTTCTTTTCCTTCGTCCTTATTTCCTATTACTCCTTTCTTAGAAAGAATCACTAAAGCTACAATGAGAGCTACTGCTCCACCTAATAAGAAATAAACTGTTTTTTTTTGCATAATAAATTATTTTGTAATAATTGGAACGATTGGAATTCCGAAATAAAACTCTAATATTTTGATTTTAAACATGTAATCGTATTTTGTTCTAATTACATCAGACTGTGCATTAGTCAATAATGTTTGAGCTTGTGTGAAATCAAATGAATTCATTAAACCAACATCATACTTTTCTTTTGCGTAATTATAAGCCTGCTGTCTTGCTTCTAAAGTAACTGTAGCAGATTCATAAGTATTTAAAGCTCCTCTTGCATCTGTAAAAGCAGTATAAACGTTACGTTGCAAATCTAAACTTTTTTGCTCTAAATCTATTTTAGATTTTTCTAAACTTACTTTATTACGTTCAACATTATTCTTAACTGAAAAACCGTTAAAAATAGGAACGTTTAACTGTAAACCAAAATTATGCCCTTTATTATCACTAAACTGCTGGAAAATAGGATCGGGACCTACAGTATATGGATTACCACTTGCATCTAACTTAACTTGATCACTATAACTTGCTCTGGTATTAAACCCATAAAAACCAGAAAGTGTTGGCTGATAAGCTCCTTTAGCTATAGCAACATTTTTCTCAGCGATTTCAAGATTTGTTTGTGCTAATTTTAACTCTGTCCTTGTTTCTTTAGCTTTATTGTAAATTTCAATTGGACTCTGAGCTAGGATATTATTTTCATCGGCTACATTCGTATCATCTGCTACATCAAAATCTGCAAATTCTTTTAATTGTAAAAGCTGAGCCAAACTTAATTTAGAAATCAATAAATTATTTTCAGAAACAGCGATGTTTTGTTTGTCTGTTGCAACAGTTGCTTTCAAATCGAACAAATCTCCACGCGGAATAGTTCCTGCTTTTACCATTTCTTCAGAACGCGCAAAACGTTTTTCGTCAATTGCCAATTGCTCTGTTTTCACCTTTAAATCTTCTTTATTAGATAAAATCTGCAAAAACGCACTAGCAACATTCAAAGAAATATCTTCTTGCATTTTTAACAGCTGATAATGCGAAGCAATGATACTTAATTTTGCCTTTCTCATAGTGTTTTGATTCTGCAGACCTTTGTAGATATCAACTCCTGCATTTAAACCAACAGAAGAATATTGTGTAGTTTGATTACGTAAAATACCTGTCGTAACATCCTGGTTCAAACCAATGTTCCAAGAGTGAGAGGCACTTCCGTTTACAGATGGAAGATAATTGCCTAAAGCTCCTCTTTTATCGATCTCAGCATTTTTAACATCTAATTCAGATAGTTTTACTGTGATATTATTTTCAAGTGCGTATCTAACACACTCTTCCAGAGTCCATTTCTTTGATTGCGCCTGTCCAGTTAATCCGAAACTGAATAACATTGCAATAACCAGACTATTATATTTATTTATTTTCATATATCTTCGATGAAAGCGCAGTAAACTGAACTACGCGAATTTAACATTTTTTAAAACCAAAAAGATCCCTAAACCTTCAAATTAAATTATTTTTTTTCTCCTTCAGTAATCAAACCCTGATTCCAGATTTTGATTTTATCTGTGTCTTTTAGACCGCTTTTAACTTGAACGTAGATTCCGTCACTTACTCCTAAAACTAAATCTCTTCTTTGAAATTTCTGCGGAGCAGTTTCAATCTCAACATAAGGCTTTTGTGTTTTTTTGTCAAATTGAACCAAAGATTCTTTAATTGCCAGAACTTTATCTGCTTTTTCTAAAATAATTGAAGCATTTGCGCTTAAACCAGCTCTAATAAAAGTATCATCTCTATTGATCATATGCCCTTTAATTTCAAACTGGATAGCTCCATTTTCTGTAACTCCTTTTGGAGCAATATAATTTAAAACAGCTTCAAACTTTTTATTTTCGATTGCACCAATTGTAATTTCAATTGGCATTTTTTCTTTAATTTTTCCTACTTCAGATTCGTCAATTTTTCCAATAAAAATCATTCTTCCGACATCGGCAACACTTGCAATTGTAGTTCCTTCGTTAAAGTTATTACTTTCAATAACCTGATTTCCAACTTTTACTGGAACGTCTAACACCATTCCGTTTACCGTAGAACGGATTAAGGTATTGGCATAACTTCCTAAAGAAGAAGTTGTTCCTGTTTTAACAATATCCAAACTTTGTTTTGCCGCCAAATAAGTTTGTTTCGCCTGATTGTAAGCTACTTGTGCAGCATCAAAATCGTTTGCTGAAATTACATCTTTTTCGAATAATGTTTTTTGTCTTTTATAAAGTCTTTCCTGATTATCCAAAGCAATTTTAGCTGTTTGAACCTGATTTTGCGTACTACTCACGTTCGAAACATTGGCTACAACTCTAATTTTTGCAATCATATCGCCAGCTTTGATTTTTTCACCGGCTTTAATGTACACTTCTTCAATAATACCTGAAATATTTGGTTTAATTAAGACCTCTTCATCAGGTTGAATATTTCCTGTCGCAATAGTATTTTTTACTATAGTTTTAATCTCTGCTTTTTCCGTTTTAAATACAATCGGCGATTCTTGATTCTTAGCATACAAATAATAAAGTGCGCCAAAGAAAACAATTGCAATGAATATTAAAATGGTTACGGTTACTCCTTTTTTCATTTGTTCTTGGTTTAATCGATTTATTTTGATTGATAATTTTATTCTGTTCTTAATGCATCTACTGGCTTAACACTAATAGCGGTTTGCGCCGGAATAAATCCTGCCAATAATCCCGATCCTACTAATATTAACAATGCTACAAATACTACTCCCAAATCTACACTAGGGTTGGCAAACATTGTATTTCCGCCAGGTGGCATCGAATCTAACGCCATATTTAAAAGTGCTATGATTCCTGTTGCAACGGCAATTCCAAGCATTCCAGAAATGATCGTTAAAAATATAGATTCTGATAATATTTGACCTCTAATTGCTCCAGGTGTTGCTCCTAAAGCTCTTCTAATACCTATTTCTTTTGTACGTTCTTTAACTACAATCAGCATGATATTAGAAATTCCAATTACTCCCGATATCAAAACTAAAGTTCCTACAAAGTATGCAATCACTTTTAAAATATTAAAAAGACTTTGCACTTTATTGAACTGCTCATACAAATCGAAATTTCCAACTGCACGATCATCTGTAGGATTAACTGAATGCAAAGCTTTAATTAATTCTAATATTTTTGGTTTCAGATCTGTAATCGACGATTCGTC
Organism: Flavobacterium ginsenosidimutans; assembly: GCF_003254625.1. Taxonomy (GTDB): domain Bacteria; phylum Bacteroidota; class Bacteroidia; order Flavobacteriales; family Flavobacteriaceae; genus Flavobacterium; species Flavobacterium ginsenosidimutans. The sequence goes on along the minus strand of NZ_QJRJ01000066.1, from coordinate 30,559 downwards.
TTTTGCTGTAAGTGCCATCCACCCTACTTTATCTCCATAATTAAAAGCCTGCTGAAATGTTGTAAACGGAATAAAAATATTCTTTTGTTCTTGTTCTGCATTTCCTCCTTGCTGTTTAGAAGAGTAAACTCCAACAACCATGAAATTTATACCATTGATTTTGATGTAAGTTCCAACGCATTCTTCTTCTTTGCCATACAATTCACTGATAACCCCTTTTCCAATTACGGCTACTTTACGTCGCTCATTAATATCCTGCTGATTTACAAAACGGCCTTTAATGATATCCATCGGCTGCTGCTTAATCAATTCAGGATAATCTCCATAAATTGTAAATGCAGAAGTTTTAGTTCCTCTTACCACATTATTTGTTCCATTAAAATCTCCAAGCTGATTTCTTGGTGAAACGTATAATAAATCTGGTATAGCTTGTTTCAATGCGGCAACATCACTATTTCTAAAATCATAACGGCGTGTTTTTGGCAAACCTTTATATGCTTTAGAAGTAGTCTGACTCCACATAAACATAGTATTGGTTGCTATTCCGTCAAATCCTTTTTTAACTCCATTTTCTAAACCGTTACCAGCTGCTAGCAATATTACCAAAATAAATATACCCCAAAATACTCCAAAAGCAGTTAGAACCGTTCTGAAAACATTGGCAGTTAATGCCTGTAAAATTTCGTCCCAATTATCTTTACTAAACATAATTATTCGTCTCTAAGTGCTACAATAGGTTTAATTTTGGCTGCTCGGTAAGCTGGAAAAAAACCAGCCATTGCACCTGCAAATACAAGTAAAATCAAGGTAGTCAAAGCTACACCAAAATCTACTTCTGGATTTCTAAAGAATTCACTTTGAACCATTGGCCCAACAAATTCTAATAAAAGCAAACTTCCTAACAAACCAATAAAACCAGCAATTGTGGTAATAAATATTGATTCATGAAGAATCATTGAGATAATTGAAAATGGAGATGCTCCAAGTGCTTTTCTAATTCCAATTTCTTTTGTTCTTTCCTTCACAATGATAAGCATGATATTACTTACCCCAACTACACCTGCGATGATCGTACAAATACCGACCCACCAAAAGAAAAGTCTGATATATAAATTAAGATCATAAAACTGTTTGGCATCTTTTACCGAATTATAAACACCAACACCGCTGTCATCTTCTGGAGCAACCATGTTTTTACTTTTCAGCAGATCTTTTAAATCTTGTGTAAATTTTTCAGACTGTGCTAATGCTTCATCATAATTACTTGTCTTTTTAAGCGTAAAAAACAAATTGCTGATTTTATCACCTCCACCAAACGTTTTTTGAACGGTAGTCAATGGTAAATACGCACGAGTTTCTTCTCTTTCTCCTCCTGGATCAGTAAAAACTCCAATTACTTTAAAATTAATATTGTTAATTAAGATTTCTTCTCCAATTGCTTCTTTATCTTTAAGCAAATCGGTTTTCAATTTCAGTCCAATAACAGCCACTTTTGCATTACTTTGCAAATCTTTAGCATTTACATATCGGCCTTGAATAATGGTTAAATTTTCTATTCCGCCATAATCTGGATCAACACCTCTAAATTGATAATTCCCAGATTCTTTTCCGTAAGCAAAAGGTTGTCCCCAATAATTGTTTGTTGAGGCTCTCAAATCTAATTTATCTTCAAATTTTTGAACAGATTGATTGTAATCACTATTACGAAACTGAACTTGTCTGCCTGGGTTTAATCCTTTGTATTCTTTAGTTGTCGTACCCGACCAAACTTCTATAATTCCTGCAGCATCACGTTCGAATTGTTTTTCAATTCCGTTTTGAAGCCCTCTTCCTGCACCAAGCAGAATCACCAAAATAAAAATTCCCGAAGCCACAGAAACCCCCGTTAAGAATGTTCTTAATCGGTTCTTAGAAATGGCTTCAAATATTTCCTGCCAGCGTTCAATATTAAACATAAGACGAAGCTCTAACTTGTTCTACTTTTTTATCATCGATAATTAATCCATCTTTCAGGACTACGTTTCTTTTGCACATTGCAGCAATATCAGGTTCGTGTGTAACAATCAAAATTGTTTTCCCTTCGTCGTTAATTCCTTGAATAAGCTCCATTACTTCATAAGAAGTTTTAGTATCAAGCGCTCCAGTCGGTTCATCGGCTAGTAAAACTTTCGGATTTGAAGCTAATGCTCTTGCAATCGCGACACGTTGTTTCTGACCTCCAGAAAGCTCATTAGGCAAGTGATGGGAATGAGATCCTAAGCCTACTTTCTCCAAATATCTCATCGCGATTTCGTAACGTTCTTTTCTTTTAATCCCTTGGTAATACAACGGCATTGCAACATTGTCTAATGCTGTTTTATAATTTATTAGGTTAAAAGACTGAAAAACGAAACCTAAAAATTTATTGCGATATTTTGAAGCAATCGTTTCGTTTAATTTTTTGATTGGGGTTTTATCTAAAATGTAACTTCCAGAATCAGCTTCATCCAAAATTCCTAAAATATTAAGAAGAGTAGATTTTCCAGAACCAGATGATCCCATGATCGCAACTAATTCTCCTTCTTCAATATTAAAATTAATCCCTTTCAATACGTGTAATTCCGAACTTCCCATTTTATAGGATTTGTGTAAATCTTTAATTTCGATCATGGTATTGTTAAATTTTTAGACAATAATAACATTTTTATTAAGTAAATTATGATAATAAAAAGTTAATAATTCTGTTACCTATTTAGTATTAGACTGACATTAATTATAATTGTTACACTTTTTTAAGAAAATATGATTGTTTTCGTAATTTTACCTTGTCTTAAAAATTCATACTAAATGAAGCTTACTTCTGTTATTTCAATGTTTTCGGTGCTTGCCGTATTAACAAGCTGTTCTTCAACTCAAAAATTAGAAACATTAAAACCTGAACCTGACGATGCTAGTCCGTTAGTTTACGACAGCAATCCTTCCTTTATTAATCTTCCGATAACGATAAAATTAAGCGATATTGAAAATCAGACAAATTCGCTTCTAAACGGATTAATTTATGAAGATAATAATATCGAAGATGATGATATTGAAATGAAAATCTGGAAACAAGCTCCAATTAAAATTCAAAATGATCCATCCAATCCTGATAAAAGAATAAAAACTATTCTACCGCTTAAAGCGAATATCAAATATCGAATTGGAACCAAAAAACTAGGTGTAGAATTATATGACGTAAGAGAATTTAATTTAAACGGAATTATAACATTGTCTAGCGAAGCAGTTCTTAGCAACTGGAAGTTAACCACTAAAACCGAATTTAAATCTCTCGATTGGAACGAAAGCCCAACCATGTCTATCTTTGGTAAAAATATGCCTATAACCTATTTAATAAATCCAGCGATTTCTATTTTTAAAAGTAAACTTGAAAAGAAAATAGACGAAGCAATTGAAAAATCAATGGATTTTAAACCAAATGTTCTTCAAGCAGTTGAAAAAATCTGTACACCTTTTCAAATGAGTGATACTTATGAAAGCTGGCTGAGAATTGTTCCTATTGAAATTTATTCAACAAATGCCAAACTTAAAAACGATTCATTTCTGCTAGATATGGGAATGAAATGCAACATGGAAACTATTGTTGGAAAACAACCTGAATCAAAATATAGTGCCAGCAAAATCGTTTTGAAACCTGTTGCTAAAATTCCAAATCAGATTTCTGCTAATATTGCTGCAATTTCAAGTTATATAGATGCATCAAAGATTATGACCAAGAATTTTGCTGGTCAGGAATTTGGTTCAGGAAGCAAAAAAGTCACAGTAAAAAATGTTTCAATCTGGCATAAAGACGGAAAAATGGTTATTGCATTAGACGTTTTAGGATCTATAAACGGCACACTTTATTTAAATGGTTTTCCGCAGTACAATCCGCAAACAAAAGAGATTTATTTCGACAAACTGGATTATGTTCTAGATACCAAAAGTAAATTAATGAGAACTGCAAACTGGCTCGCACAAGGATATATTCTGAGAAAAATGGAAGAAAGCTGTCGCTATTCAATCCAACCAAATTTGGAAGAAGGAAAGAAAAGCATGGCAGGTTATTTAAAGAATTATTCTCCAATGCCTGGTGTATTTGTAAACGGAAAAATGGAGGATATTCAGTTTGATAAAATACAGTTAACCAATCAGGCAATTATAGCTTTCATCAAAATAAATGGAACGGTTAATGTCTCAGTAAACGGACTTAAATAAAAAAGAAAAGCAGTGTAAAATTACACTGCTTTTTTCTTTTTAGAATACATTCGATAAATCAGATATCCTATAATCGCGACAAGTAAATACGGAATTACCATTAAATAAACAATTCCATCATTTACCGCTTCAGCTTTTTTAATATTAGAATCTCCTGATAATGCCGCACGGCACATTGCACATTGCGCATTGGCAGAAGCTCCAATAAGGAAAAAACAAATTCCAAAAACTAAGGCTTGAAATTTGGATTTTATAATTTGAAAATTATTTTTTTTAGTGTGCATAATAAGGAGAAATCATTAAAAATACTACAACTCCAGTTACAGCGACATACAGCCAAATTGGAAAAGTGATCTTCGCAATTTTTCTGTGTTTGTCAAATCGTTTTGCAAGTGCTCTTACATAAGTAATTAAAACCAACGGAATAATTATAATAGAAAGCAAAATATGAGTTATTAGAATAACAAAGTAAACTAATCGCAATGAACCAACTTTAGCGCTTTCTACTGCATCCAAAATACCATCGTGGTTAGAATCTCCAAATTTTGTAGAATCAGAAGTCATATGATAGGCCACATACATAACCAAGAATGCAACAGATAAAGCAATTGCAAAAGTCATTAATCGTTCGTGCAATTTTTGTTTTCCATTTTTTATTGCTAAAACCGCCCAAACTAGCACAACAGCAGTGATACCATTTGTAGTTGCATAAATTGGTGGCAAAAACGATAAAGGCTCTACATTAAAACCAAAATCTTTTAATTTAACTCCGAACAAAATTGCTACTACAACCGGAATTACAATTGAAACCGCAATAATCAATTTATTATATTTTTTCTCTAAAGTATTATCTTCCATTTTTATTCTGCTAATAAAATTTTAATGTCTTCTTGAATATCGCGAACTCCTTTTTTGTCTAAACCATCATAATAAATACTAGGATTTCCGTATTCATCTTTTCTGCATCGAATGTTTCCATCTTTATCAATTAAAGCAAACAATCCTGAGTGTTCAAAACCTCCGCTTACTTTATCATTTTCGCCAGCATAAAGATTAAAACCTTTGTTTGATAAATCCATAATTACGTCTTTCTCCCCTGTTAAGAAATTCCAGTTAGAAGATTTTACTCCAAGTAATTTTGCATGATCTTTTAAAACTTGTGGAGTATCGTGTTTTGGATCAATTGTAATTGAAACAATTCCGAAGTTAGGATTTCCAAAAAATGTCTTTTCAATTTCCAGCATACTCATATTCATCTTTGGACAAATAGACGGGCAAGTTGTAAAAAAGAATTCCAAAACATATACTTTCCCTTTGTAAGTTTCATTTGAAACCTTCGCATTATCTTGATTCGTTAATTCGAATTTTGGTGCAGGGCCAATAGTCAAGAGTTTTGCATCTTTAGAAGATTTCGATTCGACATTATCCAAACGATTTCCTTTGACAACGTCACCGTTTTTAACTCGATCAACAATTTTAGGAATGGCGTAAATCCCGAAAATCAGAATGACAAAAGAGATTCCTATATATGATTTGTTTTTGAACATTATAAATGATTTTAAAGTTGCTTTGTAGCGTTATGATTTTTCTTTAAAGCTGCGCGGTATTCGTATAAGATAATTTTGAAATCATCCAGCATTTCGTTACTTAACTCTGACGGATGAAAAGTATCATATCCTTCTTTATACTCTTCTTTATCTTTTCTTCCTCTTAGGTTTCTTTCTTTATCAATAATATAAACATTCGAAGTCCCAAGATTTTGATTTAGTTTTTCTTTTAAATGCAATCCGTCATAAAATTTCTGGATCTCTTCATTTGAAGCAAATACAAAATTCCAGTTTTTAACATCTGTAAAAGGTGATAAAGCATCAACGATTTTTTGAGCATCTTTTTCTGTTCCAATCGGGCATAAAACTACAAACTGAAGATCTTCGAAACCATTATAACGTTTGTAGATCTTTTCATTTAAATTAAAATAATTCCCTCTATTTTCTAAAATGTTCGAGCCCGAAAAACCTAATACGGTGATCTTTTTATTAAGGGAGATTTTTTTTCCGTTTAATGAATTCCAATTTCCAAAATCAGCAACTTTTGGTGTTATTACAGGAAGTGTCGTAAAACTATTTACACCAGAAGCGAAAAATAAATACGCTACAATTGGCAATACAAAAAGTACAAAGAGAACTATATTTTTTTTCATTGTATTAACGGAAAATTATTGAGGTACAAAAATAAAAAAAGCTCCGTAAATCGGAGCTTCTTTTCGAATTAATATCATGTTAAAAATTCCATTTAATAGTAGAATCTTTAAAAACCCCATAAATATAATGTCCTTCTGTTAACAGAATAAACAATAAATATAAAACTAGGAAGATAACAGGAGAAACAACAGACCATCTAAGGCTGCTTTTTTCACCTTCCATGTGCATAAATGCCCATACAATATAATATGCTTTGAAAATTGTTAAGATATAGAAAATCCAGTTTAATAGATTCAATCCAACAAAATGATTAAATTCTAATACTCCAGGTTTGTAGATCCCTAAGATAACTTCAATTGTAGTTACTACTGAAAGCAATCCGAAAACAAACCAGATTCTTTTTGTATTTGATACGTGCTCGTGTGACATAATAATTAAATTCTAAAAATTAAACTAGGTAGAAAACTGTAAATACAAATACCCAAACTAAATCTACAAAGTGCCAGTATAATCCAACTTTCTCTACCATTTCGTAGCTTCTTCTTTTCTCGTAAGTACCTAATAATACATTAAAGAAAATAATGATATTGATGATAACTCCAGAGAATACGTGGAATCCGTGGAAACCTGTAATGAAGAAGAAGAAATCAGCGAATAATTTATTACCATACTCGTTTCTGATCAAGTTAGCACCTTCTACTACATATTTAGCAGTAGCTAAATGTTTTTCAGATTCTTCTCTTGATAAGACTGTTTTTTTCTTATTATCTGTAAGTTTTTCTGTTCTAATTAAAATTTCAGGGTGAGCTTTAAATCCAGCCTGAACTTCAGCAACTGTGTAAGAAGGAAGAGATTGAGCATCTTCCATAAACCAAGTTGAATGGCTTCTTGTTAAAGCTTCTCTTTGTTCTGGCAATTTAACAGCAAAATCAGCTAAAGCTACTCTTTTACCATCTTTGTCCACAAATTGAAGTAAGCTACCTCCAACAGTTTCAACTGCTCCATATTCACCTTTAATGAAGTTTTTCCATTCCCAAGCTTGAGAACCAACGAAAATTAAACCTCCAATAATAGTTAAGAACATGTAGATTGCAACTTTTGTTTTTTTCAATTGGTGTCCTGCATCAACAGCTAGTACCATTGTTACAGAAGAAAAGATCAAAATAAAAGTCATTAATGCTACATAATACATTGGAGCCGCAACACCATGCATAAATGGGAAGTGAGTGAACACTTCATCAGCCAAAGGCCAAGTTTCAATAAATTTAAATCTAGAAAAACCATAAGCTCCTAGAAATCCAGAGAATGTTAAGGCATCTGATACGATAAAAAACCACATCATCATTTTACCATAACTTGCTCCTAAAGGCTCATTGTGACCGCCTCCCCAAGTTTTTTCGTCGTTGTTTGCAGTAGTAACTGTCGCTCCCATAAAAGATATTCGTTAAAAAGTTCCCAAATTTACGTTTTTTTCTTATTTAAAGAAATATAAAAATAAAAATAAATATACCCATAATAAATCCAAAAAGTGCCAATACATCGCACCTAGTTCTATACCAAGAGTTTGAGTCGAATTGTATTTTTGTTTAAAATGATTATAAATTATAATTAAAAGTGAAATTAATCCGCCAGCTAAGTGCAACAGGTGTGTAACTGTTACAACATAAAGAAAAGTTGTAGTAATTGAGCTACCTTCTCCTGTAAAATAGTATCCTTCTGCAACGATTTGTCCAAATCCTTTGAATTGCAATACCACAAATAAAACTCCTAAAGCTAAAGTTCCTAAAAGTAAACTTGTAACTGCGCTTCTGTTATCTTTTTGAATAGCTTTTTTAGCTAAATAAAAAGTAACACTGCATGCAATAATTACTGCTGTACTCCAATAGAACGCTGAAGGAAGTTCAAAATTCTTCAACCAGTCTGCTCTTGATTTACTTACTACAAATGCGCTTGTTAAACCCGCAAACATCATGGTCATACTTACCATTGCAAAAAGTAAAATCAGTTTTGCTGATTTTGACTTTCTTGATTGTTCTTCATTTGTTTTTAATGTCATTTCCATAACTATCTTAAAAATTTATCTACTATAAATACAATTTGCAAAAGCGATATATAAGACACGCTTACTAGCATTAACGTCCTCGCTGCTTTTGCCGTTCTTAATCGATACAGTTTTACCGCATAAAAAAGCATCCAAATTCCTAAAAGAAATACAAGAATAGCTGCAATTGGAGAAATAAACAATTGTCCCGTAAAACCTAACATAGGCAATAACGAAGCTATTATTAGCCAAATTGTATACAATATAATCTGTAATGCCGTTCCATTATCTTTTTTACCAGTTGGAAGCATAAAAATTCCTGCTTTTTCGTAGTCTTCATACAAAAACCATCCAATAGACCAAAAATGAGGAAACTGCCAAAAGAATTGAATCAAGAATAAAGTTCCTGCTTCAATGCCAAATTCGCCTGTTGCCGCTACCCAGCCCAACATAAAAGGAATTGCTCCAGGAAATGCTCCAACAAAAACAGACAACGAAGTTACTGTTTTTAATGGCGTATATACACTTGTGTAAAGAAATATAGAAATTGCAGCAAACATTGCTGACTTAGCATTTATAGTATAAAGAAGTGCGATTCCTAAAATAGTTAGCAAACTTGCCACAAGCAAAGCTACCTTTGGAGACATACGTCCTGATGGCACTGGACGATTTTTAGTACGATCCATCAAAGAATCGATATCTTTTTCAATTACTTGATTAAAAGCATTTGAAGCCCCAACCATACAGTAACCTCCAACTGCCAAAACAGCTAAAACGCTCCATTTAAAAGGGTGTTCAGAATCTACTCCTAACAAATATCCAGCAATAGAAGAAAACAATACACTAATAGCCAGACCAGCTTTAGTAATCTCTTTAAAATCTAGAAATATTGATTTGATTGATAATGTATTTTTTGCAGTGTTCAATCTATTGTATTTTGTGTATTTTTTTTGAGTGCTGCAAATGTACAAATTAGATTGTAGAATATAGACCTATAAAAATAGATTTTTTTCAATAAACCCTGCATAAAATAAGAACTTGTAAATCTTTAACACTATTGTTTTGAAAAATCTTATTAAAAACTAGTAGTCAAAATACCAGTTGAAAATATCTGAACGTAAACCTATGCTAAACCAAGTCGTATTTTGCTTAAAAGTCGCAGCTGTTTCCTGAGTCGGATCAAAATTTCGATAAATCAAACTTCCGAATAATTTTAAATTGGTCATTGGGTTAATCAAATAACCTCCTTGGATATCTGCAATAAAAACACTTGTTTTATTTCCCTGCCCTATTTTTACACCTGTATCGTAAGGTCTATTAAGATCATAACTTTTATAAATATTACCTCCATAATTATAAGAGTCTTCGGCAGTATCAAAATCTAAACCTCTAGTTCCAACTGTAAATTTAGCATCTGCAAGCCAACGTCCTTTATGGTAACGGGCAATTGCGACAAGTTCTCTAAAATTACCTCCCCATTGATGCCCTAAACTTTGGTTATTATGCCCATAATTTGTAATAACAGAGCTATGAGAATACACATAAGGACGCACACTATTCCATTCAACTTGTAATAACAAATCTTTTACGTTGAATGCATTGAAATATTTTGCACCTAACTGAAATCCAAATTTATTCTTCCAGCTTTGATTTCCCGCTCCAACATCAGACACAGAAAATTCATCAATCAAAAATTGAGAGTACAGATTTACACTATTATTCCATTTGTATTTACCTGTTAATCCTAAAAGTGCGTTTCCGCTTTTAGATGAAGATCCAAATTCAACGGCACGATAAAAAATAATTGGATTCACAAAACTTGCATCAAAACCTCTATTATTAGTATTGGTCCAGACCACAGATTCAAAGAATCCTAAATTCAATCTATTAGAAACATTCCAGCTTAAGTAGTGGTTTGCCATAAATTTTGTAGCGTATGTTCCATCTACTGTTACATCGGGACGAACATCTTTCATCCACATATAAGTGTTGGTATATTTAATTTTCCAAAAATTAGTATTCAGCTTAAAGTATGGATAAGGATTTGCTCCATCACTTTCAAGCAAAGAACGATAACCATCTCCTATAAAATTTCTGCCATAACCTAATTGAAGGTCAAAAAACTTACTAGGCGTAAAAGTAATGTTTGCCTCTGCTAAAGGAAAATCATAAGCATCGGTTTTAAATTGTTTTGCAATTCCAATTCCCGGTATTATTGCAGGATTTCCTCCCGATGGTTTAATTGATTCTGCATAATCATTAAAATAACCTGCAAATCTACCTTGGCTTTCAAAAAATGTAGTAGTAAAATTAATCTGTTTTCCTAAACCTCCTCTAAAATTAAGCGCTCTTGTATTCACATACGTATAAGATGCATCAAGATCCGAAGCTTTTCCTAATTGCAAATCAACAATTGGATTCAAAGCCAGCCAATAATCTTCTCCCTGAATCTGAACTAGGTTTTCGTTCCACCATTTTCTTCCCAGCCAAGTCGAAGTCTTTTTTTGCAATGACTCGTTGACTGCCTTTAGATTATAATATTTAGAAACCTCAGCATAAGTATACGGTTTAGACGCCGTATGATTATTACTTCCTACCTGATTCATCGCTGCATCAAACTGCGCATAATAACTATGTGAAAATGGAATATTTAAATGACTTTCAAATTCTGGATTATTGTATTTTTTATATACTATACTATCCAATTCGGTCATTGGTTTTTCAACTGGCTTTAAGATTTCTGCAGCTGCTAAAGCTTCTGCAGCAATCTGCTCTGAGCTTTTTAGCGGAATATCAATAGAAATAGTATATTTAGAATAAGTTGGCTTTCCGTTATAAGTTGAAGGTTTTATCTTCGGAAATGCTCCAAACACACGTTTTGCTTCCTCAGACAATTCTTCACTTCCTGCAGAAACATAAATTACTTTAAATTCACCATCAGCATTAACTTCAAAAAGAACTTTTACTTCGCCTTTATAATTGTTTTGTTTTAAATTTTCTGGAACTTGAAAATTGTTAAACACAAAATCCTGAACTTCTTTATAAAAACAATTTTCTAATTTTTTAGCTTCCAAATTTTCGCAATTTGGAAAAACTGGAAACATTTCTGCCGTAAAACCAGGCTGAACGGAAGAACTTCCATTTTGCTGAGAAGAGACAATAAAGAATGAAAAAATTAAAACAAAGGACAAAAAAAACTTATTCACTTAAAATATGGGTATTTATTTAATATTGATTTGGGGAAATTTCTCCATTTGCAATTGTTTTTGCAACTGAAGTTCCGATTCGCTTAACTCCTAAACGAATCATTTCTGAAGCTTCTTCAAATGAACGAACACCTCCCGCAGCTTTTACTGGAAGAGGAGAAGCATTTTCAAGCATCATAATTATTGCTGGTACCGTCGCGCCGTTTGGAAGACCATTGTCTGTATTATAAAAACCCGTTGAAGATTTTACAAACACAGAATCAAAATCATCTTCTTTAAAATTAGAAACCACAACATTTTTAATCAAGGCAGATAACTGAATAATTTCTTTATCTGTTAAAGCTGCAACTTCGATAATCCATTTAACTGTTTTATCATTCGCTAAACCAATTTGGGTTCCAATTAAGATTTCTTTTTTTACCAAATCAAGATCACCGCTCTTGAATGCTTCGTAATTACATACAAAATCTAAATCGTCTGCTCCATTCGCAATAGCTTCGTTTGCTTCTTTAATTTTGTTTTCAAGACTTGACTTTCCTTCTGGAAAATCAATTACTGTTCCTACCAACAAAACCGAGTTGGCTTCTATTATCATTTTTTTTGCCAGAGAAACATATTCTGGTCGAATCATAATGAGTTTAAATCCTTCTTGAACTGCTTCGTCAATTGCATTTTTAACCACAATAGTATTTTCTGCTTCCGAAAGACCAGCTTGCGATGCAGTTTTTAAATACGTTGAGTCCAAATATTGCTTTACGTTCATTTCGATAGAAGTTGCAGAAAACCAGCACAAAAGTACATTTTATATTCAAAAAACATAGCTTTTTGAGAACTTCATTTTCTTGTAAAAAAAAACCCACCGAAGTGGGTCTTGATATTAAATTTTATCGATTTGCTTTTTAAATCCGATTGCAGAAAAGACTGCTACAAAGGCACCAAGTGTATTGGCCAAAACATCAGCAACATCTGAAGCTCTAGTCATAGTAAGAGCACTTTGCAGGATTTCGATTGTAATTCCAAAAAAAACAGAAAATATAAACGAAATTAAATAGGCTTTATAATCATCTGCTTCTCTTCCTTTTAATTCTTTTTTGAAAAACAAAATCCAAGAAATTGTAAATCCAAAATGAAAACAGAAATGTACAATTTTATCAATACTTGGGATACTAACTGCAGGTAAGTTACCTGAATCTGTAAGACAAAAATAACTAATGATTCCTGTACAGATAATGGCCCAAATTAAAAGCAGCTGTTTAGGCACCGATTAATTGTTTATAGTCATCAGCTGATAATAAAGAATCAATTTCTGACACATCAGCAATTTTTACTTTAATCATCCATCCAGCTCCATAAGGATCTGAATTTACAGTTTCAGGAGCACTTTCTAAATCTTCATTAAAAGCAATGATTTCACCTGTTAATGGTAAAAATAAATCTGAAACTGTTTTTACAGCCTCAACAGTTCCAAAAACCTCATCTTTTGAAAGTGTCTGATCTAAAGTTTCTACCTCAACATACACGATATCTCCTAACTCTTTTTGTGCAAAATGAGTAATTCCTACAGTCGCAACATCTCCTTCGATGCTAACCCATTCGTGATCTTTTGTGTACTTTAAATTTGCTGGTATGCTCATAATAGTATGTTTGAAAATTGATAATTTAAAATTTAAGCCACAAATGTAATAATCTTCTAATAAATCTAGTTTAGAAACCCAAATTAATTTCCAAAATTATAACGAAGTGTGAAACCTGATCTAATATTCGTTAAAGGAAATGAAGTTGAGATAACTGCTTTCGAGAACGAATGGTCATAATAGAATATTGCGGTTAAGTTCTTACTGAAAGCATAATCTGCTGACACTTTTAAAGTCCATATATTCTGTCCTGCTGCCAGCTGATTATTATCGTAATCTAAATATCGAACTAAAGTCGCATTGTTTCTATATGAGAAATCGGCTTTCAGGTTTATATCGCTTTTTATAATTCCTGTTGGATTATCTGCAAGTCTAGAAGAGATAATTACATCTTTAAAACGGTACCCCATTCCAACAACATATTCAATTCCTTTAACCTCTGTCAGCAAGTTATTGTCAAAACTCATAGACAAGGCACGGTCTTTCTTAACTTCTGTTAACAAACGGAATGAATTTTTCAGCTCGAAGTCTACTCTAATAAGTGGACTAAACTGCTCTACTAAATTCACATTTGACATGATCGTTTTGTTATAGAAATTTGTGTTCACATCCTGACCTCCTGGAGTTTCATAATAGTCAAAGTTTGATCTAAATTGACTAATTGTATAAGAAGCTCTATAATTATGCTGCAATGAAAAACGTCTAAAATGATCTTTAAAATATTTGTAACGCATCAATCCGTTGTATTTCACACTCCAGTTCGGAATAGGGAAACTTCTAAAAATATCTGTCGAACTATTTGAAGCATTTCCTCCAGTATAAGCCGCCAAGAATGATGGCAATAAAACTGCTTGATTACTTTTTGAGAAACCAATTGGATAACCAACGTTTGATGAATAAATTTTATAATTTGGATCAGATTCATCTGGAATTGGATTGTTTGCATCACCATATCTAGGAATTGCTGCTCCACCATAATGCTGTTCTGCCAAACGATTGGCAATAGTCAAACGATTATTTCTAAAGTCATCAAATGCCGCAGATTCTGTTTCTGTACTCGTAGAAAAAGAAGTTTTAATCAAGACGGTCGAAATAGAAAACATTCCATAAGTATATGGCGACAAAGGCAAATATTGGCCAGTTGCAGGATCAACACTATATTGCTCTGATGAATTTTCAGAATAAGCGCGATCCATCGCCAAATCAATTTTTAAGTCTGGAAACAAATCTACATTTGCTGTTATTTTCAAAAGCTTATTGCTTACCTGTGTAAAATTTTGATTGAAATTTTGATAACTCGTCAGCCATCCGTTTTTAGCTGCTTCGAAACGCACATCATCTTGACTACCAAAAACAAATCCTAATGAAGGCTTAGATGTTCCAAAGAAACCAACTCCAGGAATATATCCAGGTAAAACTGTACCACTGTTTTTAGTATAATTAATCTGAACATTCTTAATACTCGTCAAAACTCCAATTAAACCATCATAAAAAGGACTGCTGCTTGTTACTGGTTTAGCGGTATTTACAATTTTTTCACCTGGTTTTGGCGGTGCTGCCGGTTTTGCTTTTGCCGCTTGTTTTGCACCTGGCGTCAACCCTAAATATTTATACAACGTATTCATATTTAATGTCGTAGAAAAAGTATTCGAATTTGCATTCTGAACTGTATTTCCTAAATCCCACGACACTCCATTTTCGTCAACGTATTGAGAAAGTGCAGTTGATGATCTTTGCCAATTGTAATCAGCTGTATATGAATAAGTAGCCTTAACAAAACTAAAAATTGGAATTTTATTAATTGGAATATCATAATTCAGAACTAATTGCTGTAAGTGCTGATTTGGTATACCAATATCCAAGTAGTCATCCCAGATATTGAAGTCTTCTTTTGGCGTATTATCGTCATTCAAAAAGTTTCTTACAATATTGTTAGATGCTGCTGTATAATTTAATTTCAATGATTTCGTCAAGTTAAATCCAAAACCGTACTGATAATTAAATGCAAAATTTCTTCTATAAAGAGGATCTAGACCTATACCTTCTACATCAACTTGTCTATATTGCTGGCGGTTGCTTTGTCTTAAAATATTGGTATTAAAAGAAACATTCGACGGCAGGTAGTTAAAATTAAAATCGCTTAATAGTTTCCAATATTCACTTGTTTTCATGAATTTGGTTTGCTTAAAAGGAACTACTTCTTTAGGCTGGAATGTATAAGCATAATTTACAGAAGTATTAGACTGCTCATCTTCATAATCTTCTACTTCATAATCATGACGCTCAACCTGATTGTAAGATTGAGAGAATGTGAAATTCTCTACATCATATACATGAGGTTTTTGCTCTGGAGCTCTATCCTTTCTTACTCCAATAAAGTTGATACTTTTACGCTTAGTATAATCTATTGCGCGTGTTCTAATATTATCTTTTTCTGCAGGGTCTGTTGTTTCAGCAATTAATTGATCTAGCTTAATATCCTGATTAAACGGATCATATTCTGGTGTAATAATTTCTTCACCAATTGCATAATTAAACGGAAGATTAATTCCCCATCTTTGAGGAAGTAATTTCCCTAAATTAATATTCGTTACAATATTATACTGCTGAATATCTTCACGATCTCTTTCATTGGCTCCTTGTTCAAGAGAACCAAAACCAATTGTACTCTTTTTACCTGAAGCAGATAATGTCATCAAATCGGCCATGTTGGTATCAACATTTAATAAAGCTGCCATACCTCCTTTGTTCTCCAAATCAGACATACGAAGCTCATTAAACCAAACTTCCCCTTTAATATCTTTATGATCGGCAGCACTTTTTACTCCGACCATTAAATTTCGTACTAAACCAAAATTTGGATTTCCTTTAATACCTAATCTTAATTTGCTGTCACCATCACCTCCACTTGGAATTAAATCTGGATCATCATCTGGATAATACACTCCATTAATATCTCTTTTTCCAGAATTAATATCAACAGACATTCCCTTAATTTTCATTCGGGTTAATAAATCAAGCGCTAAGTCAATATTATTTTCATCTAGCCAAACTTGGCTTGGAGTTATGGAACAAGAACCACCTGTTGTTGTTACTTTTAAAGGAATCTCAATTTGGTAAAAGTTTTGCGTAAAATCGTTACCAAAACGGATAAATCCAATCATTTCATCATCCAAAAGAGGATTTTCATTTGGAAGTGATTCGGCGTGAAGGAACATTTTCAATTTTTTGTACTGACGCATATCAACACTTACATTTTTGAAAACTGCTCTAGAATCTTGATACTGTAATCCAGTACCGCCAACTCGCACTGCCAACGACTGCTCATTTTGGTTAATAATTGTATTATTATTATACAACTGCTCTCTTTGAACTCCTGGAGGAATAACATAGTTTACAGGACATTTTGTACTGTTTTCTTGGATATTTACTGCCGCAACATCAAATTCAGTTCCGTCATCATCAGGATTTGTATCAGAAGCGTCGAGTGTTCCTGTATATCTTCTCCATTCTCCTCGAACTAAATCTAATGCTCCAAAACGAACTGTCATTTGATCATTAAATCCAGTCATAAACATACGCATGAAACGGATTGATCTAAAATCGGTAATATTTCCAATGGTGTTTTTAGGTTGCGAAACAGGAATCTTAAACTGAATCCATCTTGCACGTGTAGTAGATCCGTTTGGCAATTCTACATTACCTACATCTTCTGGTTCACGAATATCACTAATATAATTTTCCCCAACCTGCATTCCCGGTTTTAAGTCAATGCTGTATTCATAGTACGCATTGATTGTACTCATGGTATTATCACGATTGATATCTTCAACGTCTGGAAGAGTTGTCGAACCGCGATTTGGGTCATCAACGCTTACAGCAGAGTTGTTCTCAGTTCCATTATACCTTTTATAACGCTCTAAAACGCCTCCATCTGTATTTAAATAGTAAATATAGTTATCAGCTGCAGGATCCGCTTCACCTGCATAATTGGTGTAAATCGACGCCTCTTTAGCATCTGGCAAACCGTCTAAACCAACGTCTTGATTTTTACGATTATCTGGATTGGTATCAAATGCATAAATTAATGACTGAGAAGCTGGCACATCTCCCCAAAGTGGCTGAGGATTTACCATTATCTGATCTGGTCCTAAACCATTTTCATATTGTTTTCTTCCGTCCTTTAGAACGTCTTCAGAAACTTCACCTAAATTGAAATAAATTTTACCAACGTTACTTGGCTGCGCTTCTCCATTTCCAACATAAGGATCAAGTACCCAGAACTGAATGTATTCCACGTTACCCTGCTCAAAGTTTGTAGAGTTCAGTGCACGCATAATTCCACCAAAATTGGTTGATGGATTACTTGTCGAAAAATTTGGATTATTATTATAAGGTCCTCTATCTGATGGATAATACGTTAAATCAAGCGTATTTACAACCTGAATCTGACCCTGTGCAATATCTGTATTTGGATAAAGCTCTCTACTGTAAATTCTTCTGGTTGAATTTAATGATAAGTCATCATTTGAAATTCCAGATGGCTTTGACGAATAGAAAATAGGATCAATCGTATACCAAGCTAATTTTGCACGCTTATAACCATACTCTAATGTATTTGAACTAGCATTAAAAGTATTATCTGTCGCTGAATTAATAAATGGCGTTGAAGCCAAACTCCAAGCATACGCAGATCTCATATCTATTGTAGTTTGAGATCCTTCAAAATCATCAATATAAATAGTTGCCTCTCCTTCAAAGTCACTTGCTTTTGGCGCATCTGGTTTTAAAAATGCAATTTCTCCACGAATCGAAAGATTAGAAGGTACATCTGTATCAATATTTGGCAATTTGTTAGCCAGTCTTGTTAAGAATGGAACTTCTGTCGCATAATTTCCATTGAAACCAAAAATAGTATTATTTACAGATTCTTGCCCGTAACTTGACTTTTGAGTAAAAGGACGCTCTGTCATTTTTAATAAAGTCCCGCCAACAACAAATTTATCAGAGATTTTATGTTCAACATTTACTCCCATAAATCTTCTTGTCTGCTGACCAAAGATAGAGTTGTTCTCTAGCGAAACTTCAATTGGCGTATTTGAAGCTTGCAATGAAGGGTCCAAAATCTGTACTCTTCCCAATTGGTAATCTACACTGTAGTCAATACCTTCGACTAAAACCCTTCCTGCAGCAGTTACAACAACAGATCCTTGAGGAACGTTGAAAGCTCCAATTGGAATACCGCTACTACCTGAAGATTTGTATTTTCCTCGTAATAAAAATTTGTTTTTATCACTATCCTGTAAAGCTCCTGCCTGTGTGTTTTTATACATGTTTCTAAACACATATTTCTTCTGATTGGCATTATACGTGTTTGGATCATTATAATTTTCACCAGAACCTGAGTTCTGTAATTTTCTAAACAAAAGCTCTCCAAATGGCTCTTTTGTTGTAAAAATAATTCGGGCATTTTGTACATCTACAGTTACTCCTGGAACATAATCAAAGAATCCGTCTCCTCCAGTTTGAGGGTCATTATTGTAATTTAAGCGGTCAAGATTAAAGACATTCAATAATGGTGTTTGCTCTACTTTATCATCTGGAGCAGGATTTGTTGGGAATGTAGTTCCTGTTACTGGCGTAATATAATTTATTGGCGAAGGATCTGTATAAAGAATGTTAAGTCTGAAATCTTCTTGTTTGATTTGATAAGCTTGAGGAATTTGATAAACGTTTTTCATCATCAAGTCCCAAACCGGATTATTAACGTTAGTCAAACTACTTTTCAGCATTTTCAAAACCAAACTTTGTGTTACGATTGCTTGGTTAGCATTGTTATTTCCTGTAACTACAGTTGCATCAACACCATCACTTCCAAATTCTCCGACTTGGTATACTTTTCCTCCAACAGTATATTCAAAAGCAACAGCTAAAATTTCATCATTAGCCAAACGCTGCTGTAACGAAATATAACCTAATTGCGGGTTAAATGTATATTCGTTTGTAGTTAATTTTCTAGCATTTTCAAGAACTGAGTAATCAGTACCTTCGTTAACATTAGTATTATTGAATCCAGATTTGGCTGTAACAATTTCTCTAATATTAGAATTCAAATAACTTCCTGCTTTTCCAATAGCTGCAGGATCGTATTTGTTATTTGTATTGTCTGTTGGAGAATCTATAGGATTATTGAAAAATCCCGTTGGATCTGTAATAACAACCACTTCATTATCTGGAACGCCTGAAACCTGACCTTCTCCCAAATCCTGAAGTGCAATAACGTTTCTTAAGTTATTACTAGTAGTTGTTACTCTATTCTGTTTATTGGTTACCCATACCTCAATCCTTGTAACTTGAACACGGCTGTCAATTAATGGATAATTTCGAAGAGAAGCATCGTATTTATTTCTGAAATATTGTGACAGGAAGAAGTGTCTGTCATTATCATAATCTAATGCAAACAAATCAAAGTTCTGCACTGTCCCTCCACCTTCTGCGACTATACTTTTGGTTTGAGACTTTTGTTCTGAGAAAACTCCGGTAACAGTTGTTTTACCAAATTGAAGCTGTGCTTTAACCCCAAATAAACTTTGCGCACCACGAATTAAGGTACTGTTTAAAGGCATACTCACATTACCAACCTCAACTTTCTGAACAATATCATCTTCTGAAGGTGTGTAAGCTAATTTGAATAAATTTTGAAAAGCAAATGTTGATTGTGTATCGTAGTTTGCGTTTACTTCGAGACGAGTTCCAATTTTTCCCATTAAACTCATACTGATTCTTTGATCGAAATCAAAAGTCAGACTGGATCTATTTCTAGGTGAAAATGATGGATTATCTTGTTTAGTATAACGTAAACCCAAGTCCATTTCTACTGATCCTGTGGGCTTTACATCTATGGTATTACTTCCAAAAATACTTTCGAATAAACTCGAATTGATATAATATCTTGGCAATAAATCTTTTTTGGCTGCTTCCGCTCCAGCTTTTTTACCATCTATGGCATCCGATTTTTTTCTAAAATAATCTCTTCTCGATTCTTTCAGAACTAAATCTTCATACTCTTTAGGAGTTAAAATTAGCGGATAGTTGATAGAAAAACCGTCAACAGAATTGGTGTAGATATAACGATCAGTAATAGGATCGTATCTGTATGCCGATAGTATACTTGGAGGATCTTCAAGCTCAATTTTACCTACTGAAAACTGAGTTTTAGTTGTATCTTGTGTTGCGGGAGTAACCTGCGCACGCAAAACATTACCGCAGAGCAAGACCAGCAACAAAATACAAATTTTACGCATAGAATTCTTTTATATGAAAATGAATTTATAAGCTTTTTAAAGCCTTTTTGATAATTGTTTCGACAGTAGCTTCAGGATCTTCTTTTACAATCTTTTCCACCACCTTTTCAGAAGCTTTTCGTACAAAACCTAATACTTCTAGAGCAGATAACGCTTCATCTCGGTTTCTATTGTTCTGAACAGCAAAAACTTCGTCTATATCGTACAATTTAACAACTTTTTCCTTTAAATCAAGTATAACCCTTTGTGCTGTTTTGTTTCCTATACCCTTGATAGACTGTATAACACCTACATCTCCAGATGCAATAGCATTTATAATTTGTTTTGGTTCTATTGAAGAAAGCATCGTTCTAGCAATACCAGCTCCAATTCCTGATACAGAAATTAGCATTCTAAATATTTCTCTCTCCGATTTTTCAACAAAACCATATAAAGTATGCGCATCTTCTTTAATTTGAAGATGCGTATACAATTTTATATTTTCAGTATTTGGTATTAGGGTAAAAGTATGCAGTGATATATTTACCTGATAACCAACACCTCCACAATCTATTACAACGTCTGTAGGATTCTTCTCTACTAATCTTCCCTGCAAATGTGCTATCATAAATATAATTAATTAGTATCAAATATAACAAAAATGCCATAAAACTACGACAAAATTGTCCAATCCTCGTAAGAACGTTTATTGTGCTGCTTTATTCTTTTTAATTTCTTTTTCCTGAGCATCAATAACAGCGATTGCAGCCATGTTAACCATTTCTTCTACGCTTGCTCCTAATTGGAAAATGTGAACTGGTTTGCCCATACCCATCATGATTGGTCCAATCGAATTCACTTTATATAATTCTTTTAATAATTTGTAAGTGATATTTGCTGACTCTAAGTTAGGAAAAATCAATGTATTTACCTTTTTTCCAGCTAATTTAGAGAATGGGAATTTCTCCTGAAGCATTTCTGGATTTAAAGCAAAATCTGCCTGAATTTCTCCATCAACAATCATTTCTGGATGATTTTTGTGCAAATAAGCAACTGCTTCTCTAACTTTTGAAGCACTTGGACTGCTTGAAGAACCAAAATTTGAGAATGAAACCATTGCAATAACTGGTTCAATTCCGAACATTTTTGCTGTTTTTGCAGTCATAGTGGCAATATTAATCAAATCTTCTGCAGATGGATTGATATTTATTGCTGTATCTGATAAAAACATTGGCCCTCTTGAAGTTAACATCATATTTGCAGTTGCAATTAACGATGCATTTTGTGCTTTTGGAATTAATTGCATCATTGGTTTTACCACTGAAGGATAACTTCTAGAATGTCCAGTAACTAAAGCATCTGCTTCTCCTTCGTTAACCATCATTGCAGCAAAATAGTTTCTTTCGCGCATGAATTTCTCTGCGTCTAATTTAGAAACACCTCTACGTCCTCTTGTCTCCCAAAATGAATTTGCAAACCTGTTACGTCTTGCTTCTTCTTCATCTGTTTTAGGATCAATGATTTCAAGTTCTGCATCAAAACCAAGTTCTGCTTTTAGTTCTAAAATCTGTTCTTTGTTTCCTAATAAAATTGGGAATCCGATTCCGTCTTCGTAAACAATTTGAGCTGCTTTTAAAACGTTTAATTGATCTGCTTCAGCAAAAACAATTCTTTTTGGGTCTAATTTAGCACGGTTTGTAATCAAACGTACCATTTTGTTATCGTTCCCCATACGTTCGCGAAGAATGTCTTCGTAAGCTGCCCAGTCTGTAATAGGATTTTTTGCCACTCCAGATTCCATTGCCGCTTTTGCAACCGCTGGGGCTACAACAGTAATTAATCTAGGGTCGAAAGGTTTAGGAATGATATATTCTTGTCCGAAACCAAGTTTTGTTGCACCATATGCCACGTTTACTTGCTCTGGAACTGGTTCTTTTGCCAAAATAGCTAAAGCTTTTACAGCCGCCATTTTCATTTCTTCATTGATCTTAGTCGCTCTTACGTCTAATGCTCCTCTAAAAATATAAGGGAAACCTAAAACGTTATTTACCTGATTAGGAAAATCGGAACGTCCTGTCGCCATAATAACGTCTTTTCTCGTTTCTACAGCTAAATTATAATCGATTTCCGGGTTCGGATTTGCCATTGCAAAAACGATCGGGCTTTTTGCCATTGTTAACAACATTTCTGGCGAAAGAATATCTCCAGAAGATAATCCGATGAAAACGTCAGCATCTTTTACGGCTTCTGCCAAAGGAATCTGAGGTCCGTCAATTGCATATTTTAATTGTAAATCTGAAAGTGCAGGATTGTCTTTAGTTAAAAGTCCTTTACTGTTGTACATTAAAACATTTTCAACTTTTACTCCAAGTAAAACATACAAATCAGTACAAGCAATCGCCGCAGATCCTGCACCAGAAACTACTACTTTTACATCTTCAGCTTTTTTACCTGCTAATTCAAGTGCATTGATTAAAGCTGCAGAAGAGATAATTGCTGTTCCGTGCTGGTCGTCGTGCATAACTGGAATATCCAATTCTTCAATCAGTCTTCTTTCTATTTCAAAAGATTCTGGAGCTTTGATATCCTCAAGGTTAATACCTCCAAAAGTTGGAGCAATATTTTTTACAGTTTGAATAAATTCTTCAACATTTTCGGTATCAATTTCGATATCAAAAACATCAATATCTGAGAAAATTTTAAATAATAAACCTTTTCCTTCCATTACAGGTTTTCCTGCTTCTGGGCCAATATTTCCAAGTCCTAAAACAGCTGTACCGTTTGAAATTACAGCTACTAAATTTCCTTTTGCTGTATATTTATAAACGTCTTCTTTGTTTGCTGCGATTTCTAAACATGGTTCTGCAACTCCTGGCGAATAGGCCAATGATAAATCTCTCTGGGTTGCATATTTTTTTGTGGGAACTACCTGAATTTTTCCTGGAGTTGGCTCTGCGTGATACAGCAGCGCTTCTCTTCTTTTACTCTCTTTGTTCATTATTTTTAGCTTTTATTCTAGCTTACAAAGATATAAGTCTTGTTTTAAAAAGGCATCTTTTTAGCGTTTTCTTTTCCTAAAATCTATTTAGAGAAATAAAAAAAGTCCAATAGAAATTGGACTCCTTTTAAATTTTTATCGTTTTTAGCTATGCTTTATTGAGAAATATAAGAATTCAAATGCTGAATGGTATCTTTCTGAATTTCTATAATTGCCTTGACTACATCACTAATTGAAATAATTCCAACAACAATTCCATCTTCTAAAACAGGCAAGTGTCGTATTCTTTTTTCACTCATAAGTTGCATGCAATCATCAAGATTATCTGAAAGTTTAACTGTAAAAACATTACTTTCCATAATCTCATGAACGAAAGTTTCTTTAGAAGATTTATCCTTTAAAACAATTTTTCGAGCATAATCTCTTTCCGATAATATTCCTTTTAAAACGTTATTATCAATAATTAGAATCGCTCCAATATTTTTGTCTCCCATTACTTTTAACGCATCATAAACCGTTAAATTGGAGAAAATAGAATAGACATTTCTTCCCTTTGCTTTAAGTATTTGATCTACAGTCATAATGAAAAATTTTTAGATTTATAAAGTTATAACAAAATCCAACACAATTTGCAGCGAAATCGATTTTTTAAAAACATAACCAATTCATTTTAAACATAATATACCAAATTTTACATTTTCAAAATTATAGTGTAAAGAATGAAATTGTTTAGAATTGTTTTTTGAGAAAAATTAGATTTTTTAACGTTTACCAACCAGTTTCTAACTACCTGTAACTCCTAGCGGAGTTATTTCATTTTTAACCATTAACAATGTTCCAGAGAAGCATAATATTTATAGCTGAAAAATTATGACAAATGAAAAAAGCTCCAGAGGAGCATAATATTTATAGCCGAAAAATTATGGCGAAAGAAAAAAGCTCCAGAGGAGCGGCATATTGCCCCGCTGGGGCTCTTAGGTGTTTAATATATTCTCTATAAATATTTCGTCCCGCTGGGACTAAGGAAATAACTTTAGTTATGAATTTTCTAAAAATATTTTACTAATCAAAGTTGCCGATTCTATATTTAATGCATCTGCTATTGAAAAAAGCAAACTGATAGAAATATTTTGTTCTCCTTTTTCAATTCGTTGAATAGTGCGTACATCAACATTGCATAATGTTGATAGTTGTTCTTGTGTAATGCTTTCTTTTTGTCTGAGTTCCTTGATTAGTAAACCTAATCTAACAATTTCTAACTCGTATTTATTCTTTTCCACAAATCAAATCTATCAAACTGTGTTAAAAAATAACACGACATATATGTCATGTTAGAATTTAATATTATTTTTGTTTAAAAAAAATCTTACAATGGAAGCTGATGAAACTAAAAATTTAGATTATCTAAGAAAACTAACCTCTTTTTATTTTCAAACCTTAAAACCAATTGACGCCAAAGCGGAAGAAAATATTGCTCAAATAAAATTTCAAAATTATTTAGAGCTTGGTTGTGTAATTACCGATATGTTAAAACTTTGTATTCTAGCTTTAGAACAAGACGCTCATAAAATTTCTGAAACCAACAAAAGTAAATCTATTAATGTAGGCCTCATTTTAGAAACAGTTCTTCAATTGATTCCAATGGATGAATTTGAGTTTTTAAGTGAAATTAATTATTTGCTTTCTGGAGATTCTACTATTAAAGAGTAAATAAAAAACCTTTTCTAAGTTTTAGAAAAGGTTTTTTGTTCTATTAAAAGAAACTCATTTTTACATTGCAACAATAATAAACTCGCTTCGTCTGTTTTGCATGTGCTGTTTTTCTGTACATTTTACTCCGTCTGCACATTTATTGACTAATTGTGTTTCTCCATAACCTTTTGCAGTTAGTCTGTCTTCGCTGATTCCTTTTTGAATTAGCCAATTTTTGGTTGATTGTGCTCTTTTTTCTGAAAGAATCTGATTGCTTTCTGAAGAAGAACGGCTGTCGGTATGCGAACGAATGTCAAGTTTCATATTTGGATATTCGTTTAAAAGATTCACAACTTTCATTAATTGTGGTTCTGATGTTTTTTTGATGGTTGCTTTACCCAAATCAAAAAAGTTCATAGGAAGATTTAATAGTTTTGCTAAGTCTGCTCCTACTTTTATAGAACCTAATTTTACTGGACTAATAGCTACTTTTTTGATTGCTACCGTTTTTGCTAAAAGAGGTTTAAATACTTTATTTAATGAAATCGCTACCGTTGTTTCTCCTTCTGTTTGAACAATTAACGGAACTTCTTTTGCATTGTAATCATTCTTTGCAGTTCTAATTGTATACTTTCTACCGCATTTAAGATTTGGAAAAACATAATTTCCTTTTTCGTCTGTAACGAATGTTCCAACTGGATCAAATTTATCATTAAATAAAGTCAATGAAGTGTTAGCTAACAATTCATTTGATTCAGCATCAGTAACCGTTCCCGTTAAATTTTGCTCACAAATAAGTCTTTTAGTTTCGGTAAATCGGTAAATATCATCCAGACCTTGACCGCTTTCTCTGTTTGAAGAGAAAAAACCATTTCTGTTTTTACTATCAATATTAAAGGCAAAATCATCTTGTTTACTATTTACAGGTTCTCCAACATTCAATACTTCATCAAAAGTCCCATCGGATTTAATTCTTGAAGCAAAAATATCTAGTCCGCCTAAACCTGGACGCCCATCAGAAGCAAAATAAATTTCGTTGTCTCCAGAAATAAAAGGAAAAGTTTCTCTTCCTTCTGTATTAATCGTTGGACCTAAATTTTCTGGAGTTCCAAAAGTTCCATCTTCATTAATAGTAACTTTATAAATATCAGATTGTCCTAACGTTCCCGGCATATCTGATGCAAAATATAAAACTTTCTCATCTACACTTAAAGCTGGATGTGCTGTACTGTATTGATCGCTGTTGAACGGAAGTTCTTTAACATTTTGCCATTGCTCATTGATCCATTCTGCTTTATATAATTTTAAAAGTGTAACGTTTTTATCGTTGCTTCTTCTTTTTCCGTCAGTAAAATTATTTCGAGTAAAGTACATTGTTCTTCCGTCTTTTGTAAAAATTGGACTTGACTCGTTGAATTTGTCATTCTTTCTTTTTACTAAAAGTTCTGTTTTTCCAATACTTCCATCTGGCAATAAATCGGCGATATATAATCTAGAAAAAGATTGGTTTGTCCATTGAAAATTAGATTTAACAACTCCGCCCGTGTCGCGCGCAGAAGTAAAAACTATTTTATTATTGTAAACAACTCCGGCATAATCTGAAAAATGAGAATTAACTCCGGCATCTCCAATTTCAAATCTTCCTGAATTTTCTTTTATTTCTTCTAAATAGTTTTTATCAGTTCGTATTAAATCGGCTCTTTTTTGTAAAACTGCTTTTTGATTGAATTTCTGTAAAATTTCATCCGATTTACGATAGTTCCCAACCGATTTTAGAGATTGTGCATATCGGTACAAATATTCAGAATCTTGATTTTCGTTTAATAAAAATAATTGTTCGTACCATTTTAATGCATTTTTTAGTTCTCCATTAAAATAGTATGAATTTGCCAAACGCTGAATTATTCCTTGGTCAGTAGTTTCTTCGTTTACTAAATTCGCATATACTTTTATTGCATCCGCGTAAGCGTACTCCTCATATTTTTTATCTGCATATTTTATGTTCATTGTAGTGAATGGGTTTTGCGCATTCATGTTTGAAATAAAACTACACAGTAAAAAGATCAAAATTAATTTTCTAGCTTTCATAGGTTTCATTAAAAGAATCTTGGAGATATCATTTTATTATAATTATTAAGGAATTCAAATCTCAAGAAAATCTCGTGAGAACCAGAATTGTATTTTCTCAATTGTGTAGTTTCATGATCGTAACCATAACCTATATACATTCCTTTTGTAACTTGAAATCCTGCCATTGCACTAACAGAAGCACTCCAACGATAAGCAAGACCTAAAACAAATTTCTCATTAAACATAAAGTTTCCTGAAACATCTACTTGCAAAGGAGCTCCTTCTACCATTTTCGCCATCAAAGCAGGCTTGAATTTTATGTACTCTAAACGATCAAGATTAAATACATAACCAGCAATTAAGTAATAATTGATCTTTTCTTTAAAAATTGCGGTATCGTCAGAATCATAACGATTTGTCTCTATAAAATTAGGAACCGACAATCCAACGTATGCACGATCTGAATGAAAATAAACTCCGGCACCAACATTTGGTGTGATTCTATTATTTAGATTTTGAAACTGTGGATCATCTTGATCTTCAAAACTCAATTTATTAATATCCAAATTGAAAATATTCATTGTTCCTTTAATACCAAAAGACACATCCCATGTTTCTGAAGTTGGCATGGTATAAGACAAATCTCCTGAAAGTGTGTTTTCATTAGTTGGTCCAATTTTATCATTTACCAAAGAAACTCCAAGTCCTAAATCACTGTTTCTTAAAGGTGTATTTACAGAAAACGTACTTGTTTGCGGCGCTCCTTCTAATCCTACCCACTGCGTGCGATACAATCCAAAAACGCTTAAAGCTCCTCTAGAACCTGCATACGCTGGATTGATTTCGATTGTATTGTACATGTACTGAGTGTACTGTGCATCCTGTTGTGCATTGGACACAATCGAAAAAAACATAAATACTAAAACTAATTTTTTCATTTATTAAGCTTTAAAACGGCTTAGCCTTGACTAAGCCGTAATCCATTTATTTATTAATGTATAAGTAACCTGATTTTTCGTGAGGGTTTTGAGCGTTGTCTTTGTATTTCAAAATGTAGAAATAGGTTCCCACTGGCAGACCTTCTGTTTGTTTAACAGTTGAACGTCCGTTAGAATATCCAAGAAAAACTCGATCTGTATTATCATATTGATCAATGTTGAAAACCAGAACTCCCCAACGGTTGTAAATCTCTACTGTATTGTCAGGATAACATTCTATACCTCTGATATAGAATCTCGAGTTCTTCTGATCTCCATTTGGAGAGAAAGCTTTCAATACTTCGATTACACATCCATTTAAACCTATTACAGTAGGATTATCTCCATCATTTCTTGAATCGTCTGATAGATCTTCTACTACAACTCCTCTTACACTGCTTCCTTTCACACTTGCCTGATTGCTTACACTTCCTCTATTAATATCATCTTGAGTTATGGTGTAAATTGCGGTGAAATTTGTTTCGTTAGATTCGTTCACTCCCAAATTAATTGCCTGTCCTGAAACCACAACACCTGGCAACGGATCATTTAATGTGATTCCAACTAGGGGAACATTTCCAGTATTTGTTATTGTAAACTTATAAGTGATTGTTTCACCTGCATTAGCATATTTATCCTTGTTTTCATCATTAAGAACCGCTGTTTTAACAACTGAGATTGCTGGAACTTCAACAAAAACGTTTAGTACAGCTGTAGCACAATTTGTTGGATTTGCTTTTTCGCAAACTTGATAAGTCAACGTGTAATTTCCTCCTGGTGTATTTGGCTTAACACTTACGGTTCCATCTGCATTCCATTCAAAATAAGAATCAGTCGTTAAAGGTGTAACTGTAACATCTGCTGAATTGATAGGCTGTCCGTTTATTAAATCATTATCTAAAACATTTACAAATTCTAGAGAACCATTAATTCCGTCTACACTAATATTATCGTCTTCCAACGTAATTTGACCTGCTGTTGGTTCAGTTGGATCAACACTATTTACAACTGTAATCTTAACTATTGCCTGACTGCAATTTGATGGATTTGAAACTTCACAAATTGAATAGGTCAATTCGTAAACTCCACTTGGTGTATTTGCCGCAATATTGATCGAGCCGTCTGCATTTAATACTAGATTTGGATTAGCTGTAATCGTTGACAAAATAATATCTGAAACATTTGGTTTAACTCCGTTTAAAATATCATTAGCAAAAATATTAAGTGAAGCGTCCATTCCTTTTTTCACATCTATAGGTCCAGCCTCATCATCATTCGCTTTAATTGCAAATGTCGGACGTGCATTACAACCTGACGTCGCAGCTGGATAAGCTACAGAAACTACTACCGTTGGGTTTAATGAAAACTCCATTTTAACTCCATTTCTTGTAGCTTCAAATCCGTCAGCACCTTCAGTCCATTGTCCGTTATTCAAAATCCATCCTGGCCAATCAACTCCATTTCCGTTACTATCAACAACAGCTCCTGGCCAAATAAGAGTTCCGCTTAAAGATAAATTCGCCTGTGTTGCGACAACATTGTTATTGCTATCGATCCATTTTACTGTTAATAAATTACTTGTTGTGAAATTATCTGGAGTCACAGAATAATCAACATAAGGAACATTATTCGAACAGTAGCTGTTTGCTGATACTGTCATTTTCGGTTCCTTTACTGTAACTTTCACATTATTTGAACTGCAGTTGTTTGTATTTAATTTTTCACAAATTGTATAAATCAATTCATATTCTCCTGCAGGTGCATTTGGAGCTAGTATAACATTTCCATCTGCATCAACTGTCAAATATCCTTTTGGATCGGCAGTATTTACTGTTAGATTCACATCTGACGGTATTAATGCATTTCCATCTTTTGTATCATTATCAAAAACATTGATTAATGTTTGAGAAACATTTACTCCAACTGCTGATGGAATCACATCTTCGTTTGCAACAAGATTTCCTGCCGTAACCGTTATCACTGAAATCACTGAATCGCAGTTTGTCGGATTCGTGTTTTCGCAGATTTTATATTCCACATTATAATCTCCTTTTGGAGTGTTTGGCGCAACAGTAATGCTATAGTCAGCGTTTAATGTCAATCCTGAAGGAAGTGTTCCGATAATCGTGAACGAAGCCTCTCCCGCGTTATTTCCAATCACAACCGGATTTCCGTTTAATTTATCATTTGCAATTAATGACACCGTTGTTCCTCCAATATTTCC
>NZ_QJRJ01000036.1 GCF_003254625.1 Flavobacterium ginsenosidimutans | reverse complement strand
TTTGTCGTAGCACTATAAGTCAGATTTGTTGTTTGTGCAGAGCTATTAAAACAAACTGCTCCCGCTGTCCCTAATGTAATAGTTGGCAAAGGATTAACTGTGACTGTAAAACTATTTCCTGCAGATACACATCCATTGGCATTTTTTACCGTCAATGTTCCAGTATAAGTTCCTGCAGCTGTATTAGCAGGTACAGAAATACTGATTGGACTTGCTGTTAATGCTGCATCTGTAACGGCTGCAAAACTATTTGTCGGACTTGCATTCCAAACAATGCTGTATGTTGTCGGCGAATTTGTTGTCGCACTGTAAGTCAAATTTGTAGTTTGTGCCGAAGTGCTTAAACAGACTGCTCCAGCCGTACCCAATGTAATAGTCGGTGGCGGATTAACTGTAACTGTAAAATTATTGACTGTAGAGACACATCCATTTGCATTACGGACAGTTAAGTTTCCTGTATAAGTTCCTGCTGCTGTGCCTGCTGGAACTGCAATACTAATCGGACTTGCTGTTAATGCTGCATTAGTAACCGCTGCAAAAGTGTTCGTTGGACTCGCATTCCAAGTAATGCTGTACGTAGTAGGCGTATTTGTCGTAGCACTATAAGTCAGATTTGTTGTTTGTGCAGAGCTATTAAAACAAACTGCTCCCGCTG
>NZ_QJRJ01000012.1 GCF_003254625.1 Flavobacterium ginsenosidimutans | reverse complement strand
TACTTCAACAAATATTACAGGAATTGCATCAAGTCCATATACTTTCAATGTAAGTCCAACAAGTAATACAACATATACAGTTACAGCTTTAAAAGGTGCAAATTGTACAGCAATAGCTGCTGATATGACAGGAAGTGCTGTGATAACAGTAAACCCAAGACCAACAGCAGTTGTGAGTGGTTCTGTCGCTATTTGCAGTGGCTCTAGTGCAACAGTTTCGGTAGCATTGACAGGAACTGGCCCTTGGGATTTAACTTATTCAGATGGTAC
>NZ_QJRJ01000025.1 GCF_003254625.1 Flavobacterium ginsenosidimutans | reverse complement strand
AATATCGTAAAAGTAAGCGGACAGTTCACGGCTTCTGAAGGATGCGCAAATGCTGGAACCTACACCAACACATGGACTGTCAAAGACGACTGCGGAAACACTTCGGACACTTTCACTCAAATAATCACTATTCAGGATACTGCTGCGCCTTCTTGGACAACTTCTGCGGGTTCTCTAAACGTAACTTTGGAATGCAGCGACACATCTGGACTTGCAAATGCTCAGGCTTTATTCCCATCTGCTTCAGATTTATGCGATGCTGATGTTTCAAATATCGTAAAAGTAAGCGGACAGTTTACTGCTTCTGAAGGATGCTCAAATGCTGGAACCTACACCAACACATGGAC
>NZ_QJRJ01000042.1 GCF_003254625.1 Flavobacterium ginsenosidimutans | reverse complement strand
CAAAGTTTAGCCTTTTCTTTCTTTCTGGAAACCGGTGCCCTAGCCCCGATAGGAGCGGAAATCCTTTTGCTTTTTTTTTAAAACACAAACAGACCTGAACACATCTCTATCCAAAAATTAAAAACAACATCTGCTTACAAAGAAATTGCTACTTATTTTATATTTTTTTTTAGATCAAAACATAAGTAGTCATCCAATATCCAAAAAAAAAAAAAAAAAAACGTCTTCACAGAAAGAAAAAGACCAACTTTATCACTTCATAATTAAACCTAAAAAATAAAGATCAACAATGTAGCAAAATCTTCGTCAAAAATTAATTGAAAAATTAAACAGAAAATAATTTAGACACCTCTACACCTGATCAGACTATACGTTTTTTTTCAGAAAGCTTACCCAGGCCCCACGGAAATATAAGCATCGAAAAAGAATACCCCCTCCATTCAAAAAAATCCCATATAAATAAAAGATCATTAGCCAAAAGGAATTTAACCTAGAAGTATTAAACAAAACCCTAAAAATTCAAAAAATTACCATACACACTGTTTAAAAAAAAATAGTAAATATTTAAGCTTAACAATTTAGGATTTCCCTCTGGGTCAGACTACCCACTAAATCTTTTGCGAAAGAGGTTTTAGAGCAAGACTCCACCGAAAACTTAGCAATTCGTAAAATGATACCACTTCTATCTCTAACGCAATCCCGCGTAAAGAAGACATCTATTTCAAAAGAGATTCTTAATTCTAAAACTTAGGAATAAAATTCCAAGCTCCAACCATTAAAAACTTTGCGAACTTTATTACTTCACAAGGACTAAAAAATAAAGTTCATTATGCTCTTTGCAGTTAAATCCAACCTAGATCTCCACACAGCTTTTCGTTCTTCATAATTCGCAAAAAGAATCATTCCGTTCTTTACGATTAAATTCACAAATTAAACCATCTAAAAATCAAAAATCCCTCCCGATCTATCGGGAGGGATTCTTAAAGGAAAGGCAGGGCCCCTCTGCAGTTTCAGTATTTTTCAAACCAAAAAATCCCCATCAAATACATGATGAGGATTCTTAAAAGAAAGGCGACGACATACTCTCCCA
>NZ_QJRJ01000020.1 GCF_003254625.1 Flavobacterium ginsenosidimutans | reverse complement strand
TCTGCGTTAGCGCTGTTTTTCCAAGAATAGGCAACAGTTCCCACAGAGTTTGCTACAGTTCCCGCAGTCACAGTTCCGGTGCTTGCTCCGTAGCATGAAGCATCCGTTTTAGAGGAAGCCCCCAAAGCCAAAGCTGCAGAAGGCTGTCCAACAGTTACAGAATTTGTCTGAGACGAGCATGAATCTGTCACGGTTAAAGTATATGTTCCAGCTGGCAGATTAGAAACAGAAGCTGCTGTTCCGACTTCTGCGTTAGCGCTGTTTTTCCAAGAATAGGCAACGGTTCCAACAGAGTTTGTTACAGTTCCCGC
>NZ_QJRJ01000078.1 GCF_003254625.1 Flavobacterium ginsenosidimutans | reverse complement strand
AGAGTATGTCGTCGCCTTTCTTTTAAGAATCCTCATCATGTATTTGATGGGGATTTTTTGGTTTTAATGGTATGCTGGAATGGGATACATTAATACTGAATAACATCTAATTTAAAATATAAAATCACTATTTATAGTGATGCGAAAGAGAAAGTGGAGTAGTAGTTTTGCATTAAAGTTACAATGTGTCAAATTATAAATTTGGAGAATTATAATTGATCTGTTTGCAAGTATTCTTGCGTAGCTTTAATTTGATTTCAAACTAAAATAATATTTTTTAATTTGAAATCAAATATTATTACATTACTTGCTCGAGTAATTAGTATTAGCATTGGGGAGCTTTACGACATTATTCGGGCTTAGTAATAATTAATCAACTAAACCATTTTCAACTGCATATTTTACGAGACCTGCCGTATTTTTGGCATTTATTTTAGATAATAAGTTACGGCGGTGTGTGTTTACGGTATTTAAACTGATAAAAGTCTTTTCGGCAATTTCTGCTGTATTGTATTCATGTGCAATGAGTATTAAAATTTCTTTTTCTCTTGAGCTTAAATCAGCTAAATTGGAAACTTGTTTTTCAATTTTTAAACTGTTCATTAAATGTTTTTCTTCTAATTCTTCTGCAAAATAGTTTTTACCAGATGCAATAGAATTAATCGCCTCAAGAAGTTCTTCCTTCTCAGCATTCTTTAATAAATAGCCATTTACGCCAATGCGTATTAATCTCGAAACAATCATAACATTGCTATGCGTACTTACAATTAGAATTTTGATGTTTGGATATTCTTTCCTTAAAATTTTGCTCAATTCAATTCCATCCATTTCAGGCATACTAATGTCTAAAATTATAAAATCGGTAGTGCCTTTTTTAATGATTTCTAATGCTTCAATTCCATTTATTGCTTTGTCAACTATAGTTATATTCGGTTCCTGTTCCAATAAAGAAATAATTCCTTGTAAGAACATAGTATGATCATCGGCAATAAGCAGGTTTATTTTATTCATAAACAAATATATTAGTTGCTTTTTAATTCGTTAAGTTGATTTTTTAAGTCAACGCCTTTTATTTTTTTAATTTTGATTGAGAGATTGGAATTTCAATATTTACAATTGTACCACGTTTTAATTTTGAGTCAATTACTAATGTGCCGTTTAGTTTTTTAATGCGATTTTCTAAATTAATGAATCCAATTCCTTTTGATTGATTTTCAGGCTCAAAACCAACGCCATTGTCTTCAAATAAGAGGTTTAATATATTTTCAATATAGTTTAATTGAATTTCAACTTCAGTGGCTTTTGCATGTTTAATCGTATTCGTTAATAGTTCCTGAATGATTTTAAAGGTCTCAATCTGTATATTTTCAATCAATTCGTTGATGGAATTTTTTGGAAAAGGAATGAAAGAAATTTTAATATTGCTTGCACTTCCAATATTTATTAAGTAGGATTCTAAAACTTCTAAAAATTTATTCTGCCTGAATTTTTTAGGAAGTAAAGTATGGGATAAATTTCGAACCTGCTGATATGTTTCATCCAGCTGTAGACTAATTTTTTGGATATTAGAGAAGTCACCTGAATTTAAATGATTTACCTGTAGTTTTATAGCCGCTAAATTACCACCAATACTATCATGAAGTTCTTGCGATATGCGCTGTCTTTCTTTATCTTGACCACTTATTGAGGCTTTAACCAATTCTAATTCTTGTTCTTTTAAAATCCCATTTATTTTCTGATTACTTATTTCCATCTGTTTACTATTCAATAAACGCTGAAAAGTAAAACGTTTGTAATACTGAAAAAGAAGACCAATTATTGGAAGTAGCAATATTAGAAAAGCAACAATAATAAAGAGTTTAATTTTCTTTTGCTGATAGATTTCGAGTGCTTTTAATTGCTGATCATTCTTTAAAAGTGAAATTTCATTTCTTTTTTTGTGTACAGAATTTTGGAAAGCTAAAATTGTATTTTCATTATTTTTCGTCAAGATTTCCTCTTGCAACATCATATTTTTAATCGCTTCTTCTTGATTAGCCATTGTTAATTTTTTGGCTTCATTTTCAAATTTTAAAACTTCGATTTCTTTTTGTTTTTGTGCGATTTTGTATTTGATTTCTAATTCATTAATCTCTTTAATTCTTTCGAGTTTATTGATAGAATCTTTAAAAGCGACAGATTTTTCAAAGAATGAATAAGCACTTTTGAAATCGTCTTGTTCAAGAGCAATTTTCTTTAATTCGTCATAAATAAAAGCCTGATTTTGGAGTAATCCAAATTGCATTGATTTTTGAAGAGCTTCTGAAAGTATCGATTTGGCATCACTATATTTTTTCTGAGAAACATAGCAATTACCAATATTGTTTCTCGTAATAATTGACAATTGATTCAGTTCATTTTTATCAGCAATAACTAGCGCTTCCTGAAACATATTTAAGGCTTCCTGATTTTTGTTTTGTAAGCGATAATTTTCTCCTAAACCAATTAAAATGACTGCTTTTCCTTGTTCATTATTGTTTTTTTCGCAGAGATTTTTTCCTTTTTTATAGAAAATATTGGCGTTGTCATAATCCTTTATTCTCGAATAAATATCACCAAGATTGATATAACTTCCTACGATTATTTCGCTGTCCTCTTTGTATTCCAAACACTGCTTAAACAATTTAATAGCATTAGGATAATCTCCTAATTCCACGTAATTCTGGGCTAAACCATGCGTGTGTACGTAGAAAAGATTTTTCTCATTATATTTTTGGGAAACTTCTATGCCTTTAAGATGCCATTTTTTACTTTCATTATACAATCCTTTTTTATTATAATTGATAGCAAGTAGGTTGTATCCTAAAGAAAAAAGACGGTTTTTTAAAGAATCATTGACAACCGTATTGTACTTCAAAGCTTGGTTTGTATAATAAATTGAAGAATCGATAATGGCTCTTTTACTAAAATAGTATGCAAGAAGTAAATTTGTACGAGCTATAGCTCTATTGTCTGGTTTAGATTTTAGAATCTGATGTGCTTTTTTATAGGCCTTTTTTTCTTCTCCATTATTATATAAATTGTAAAGAGTAAGTGTGGTTTTATCTTCTTTAATAAGAACAGCCTTTTGGGACACTAAAGATTTCTTTTTATTTTCAATCTGAGCTTGTAGACCAAAGCATAAAAAGATTAAGAGGAATACATGAAGTCTTCGTGACCAGATTCTCATACGTTTTTGGTTTATAATCTTAATTGAATAAGAATATTTTTTAAGTTTTGGAAATTTGAGGATTAAGTTAAAACAAGTTTAAAATTAACAATTAAAAATACTACAAAACAATGAAATGGCCGATTTGTAAAATAAAAATTTTAGACGGAGTTGTGATATTTTTTAATAAATATCGGATGTAAATGTTTTGTAAATCAATATTTTAAAACACTAAAAGTTTCTTAAATAAATTTGAAGGCATTTTTTCTTGCAGTAAATTAGTAGAACCATACTTTAAAACTACAAATTATGAAAGTGAGAATATTTTTAGCACTGACATTGTTATTGTTAGCAATATCGGTCAGTGCGCAGAAAAAGATAGAAGTTGCAGAATTGCCAAAACCTGCACAAGATTTTTTGAAAAAACATTTTAGTTATACCACTGTTGAAACGGCAAAGAAAGATGCTGAACATGGAGAAAAAGGTTATGAAGTTAAATTGAAAGATGGAACAGAAGTAGAATTCTGGAAAGACGGATCGTATCGTGAAGTTGATGGTGGAGATAATCCAATTCCAACTGATTTTATTCCAGATAATATTAAGGCTTATGTAGCGAAAAATCATCCTAATGAAAAAATAACGCACATTGATTATGGACATAAGGATCTCGATGTAGATTTGACAAACAATATCGATTTGGAATTTACCAAAGAGGGTAAGATTCTAAAAGACAAAAAAGATGATTAATAATCTTAATTTTTGACTGATTTTTTGAAAATATAAACGTGAAAGAAAATAGTTTATATTTACATCTTCTATTATTTGTTTTATGGAAGAAAATAAACATGTAACGATTTATGATATTGCCGAAAGACTTAATTTGGCAACATCGACCATTTCACGAGCTTTAAAGGATCATCACACGATTAGTGATAAAACGATAAAGAAAGTAAAAAAGACCGCTGAAGAAATGGGATTTGTTCCTAATACTTTAGCCGCAGGTTTGCGTGGTAATAAAACTAAAACCATTGGAGTTTTGATTCCCACCGTTACACAACCCTTTTTGTCATCATTAATCAGCGGAATCGAAATTACGGCTCAAAAATCGGATTATACCGTAATCATTATGCAGTCGCACGACTCGTATGAAGAAGAAGTCAATATGGCGAAATCTTTGTACAGTAACCGTGTAAGTGGTGTAATCTGCTCGTTGGCAATGGAAACGCGCGATACGTCACATTTTCATCAATTCTCAAACAATAATATTCCGTTAGTTTTTGTCGACAGGGTTCCGAAAGATTATAATACTTTCAGAGTCGTAATCGATAATTATTCAGCTGGATATAAGGCGACTAAACACCTTATTGAACAAGGCTGTATTCGTATTGCCCACATTACAGCAGGATCAGAATTAGGAAATTTATATAATGAACGAAAAAGAGGCTACATCGAAGCCTTAAAAGATCATAATGTTGATATAGACGAAAATCTTATTGTCAATTTAAATTCAGTTACTTACGAAGATGGTGTAAAAGCCAGTAACGCTTTATTTGATTTAAAACCAATGCCAGACGGATTGTTTGCTCCTGGAGATATTATTGCTGTAAGTGCCGTGCAAACAGCTAAAAAACGTGGCATAAAAGTTCCTGAAGAATTTAAAGTAATTGGTTTTAATAATGATCCAATTTCGCAAATAATAGACCCTAATTTGTCTACTATAACGCATCCCGCAGAAAAAATGGGAAAAGCGGCTGCAGAAATTATTATCAAAAACTTGAAATCATCTAAAAATGATGATGCTAAAGAAATTACCTTTTTAAATACGGAAGTACTCGCAAGAGAATCCACTCAAAAATAAAATCAAGAACATTCTCTAAATAATAAAGGCTTATCGATTCGTTTGATAAGCCATGATTTTTTATGAAAACAATTACACTTCCAGACGAGATGAATTTAGAAAAATCACAACAAGTTCATGTTGTTGGTTATAGCAGTTCTAAAGACGTTTCGAAACAGCAGATTATTTTAAATCAAAATATCATCAGTTTTTTGATTGAAGGAACAAAAGAAGTCATTTTCGATAATGAAGCATTGTCTATAACGCCTTCGAAATTTATTGTAATGAGATCTGGAAATTGTTTAATGACAGAAAAAAGAATTTCAGAAACGTCACTTTATAAAAGTGTTCTTTTGTTTTTTTCTAATGAAATGCTTCACAATTTTATTAGAAAAATGGAATCTGAAAGATCAGAATCAATTGAACCAAAATCAGTTTATGCGTTTGATTATGATAATTTCCTAAAACGTTTTGTAGATAGTTTAGGCGATATTTCTAACCTTTCAAAAGCAGTTCAGTCAAAATTATTAGAAGTAAAGTTTGAAGAAATTATGCTTTACTTGACAGATAAATACGGAACAGATTTTCTTTATTCTTTGACTACAAACAGCGATGATGCCGCACAAAAATTCATTCGAACTATCGAAAACAGTCATTTAAGTAAACTGACTTTAAAAGAATTAGCATTTTTATGTAATATGAGTGTTTCGACTTTTAAAAGAGAATTCGAAAAATACTATTCAGAATCGCCTATAAAATGGTTTCAAAATAAAAGATTGGAACATGCACATTATTTGCTGAGTCAAGAAAAAAGCCCTTCTGAAGTTTATTTTGAAGCCGGTTACGAAAACCTTTCAAGCTTCAGTCAGGCTTATAAAATCAAATATGGCGTAACGCCCAAACATCATAAAACGATTTGAGCTTTTAGCAACAGTTTTTGAACCTTTGCCTAAAATTATTCAGCCGTTCCAAATTTAACTTTGCTTAAAATTTTAAAACAGATAAAATGAAAAAGCTAAGTTTAATTTTGGTGATGTCAGCCATTTTCTCGACATCTATTTTTGCACAAAAAACATTTACATTAAGCAGTAAAGATTTAGGAGGAGAAACTACTAAAATTCAGGAATTCAACGGATTTGGATGCTCAGGCGAAAACCAGTCTCCACAGTTATCTTGGAAAAATGCTCCAGAAGGAACCAAAAGTTTTGCAGTAACGATGTACGATCCTGATGCGCCTACAGGAAGCGGATTTTGGCATTGGGTTGTAGTGGATATTCCAGCAAATGTAAATGAATTGGTAACCAATGCTGGAACTAAAAATCTTGTTCCAAAAGGAGCAATTCAAAGTGTTACTGATTATGGAATTAAGGGTTTTGGAGGACCTTGTCCGCCGGTTGGTCACGGATATCATCAATATATCATCACCGTTTATGCATTAAAAACTGATAAATTGGGAACAGATGAAAACACAAATCCAGCTGTAGTTGGATTTAATCTTTGGAACCAGACTTTAGCAAAAGCCAGTATTGTAGCGTATTATAAGCGATAATAATTAGAGGATTTAACTTTAAATAACCCCGTTAAAGCAGGATAGTTTTTATAATTATCCTGCTTTTATTTGTTATAGAAATTATTTTTTTGAAAAAAGTAGAGTTAAAATTTTTTTCTTAAATAACAATCTTATATTTTTACGCAACCGATTGCAATTGTTGTTTTATTTAGGATAATGTATTTTTTGAATTAAAATTTTGAAAAATGTGCTCAATCAGAAATGAAATATTGATTCTTTCAAAATAGAGATTGTAAAGAATAAATAAAAACCTAATGACTTCATTAAAATTTGTTTTCCTGTTTCTCTTGATTTCCTTTTCGGCTTCGGCACAAAAGGATTATAAATTGTGGCTTCAGTATAATGTTGTGAGTAATTCTTCAATCGCTTCAGAATATAAAAACAACCTTAAAGAAATTGTTGTTTTAGGGAATTCAGAAACCATTAAAATTGCTCAAAAAGAACTTCAAACAGCTTTTCAAGATATGCTGGGAGCTATTCCAGAAATCAAATCAGATATAAAAGGAGAAAATAATCTAATCGTTGGTTCGCAATCAAGTTTAAATGCTGAAATCAAAAAGGAGTTGAAATCTGATTTTGATAAAATAAATACTGAAGGTTTTATCATCAAAACGGTTTTCACTAAAAACAAAAAGCAAATCGTCATTACAGGAAAAAATGATGTTGCCGTCTTATATGGAGTTTTTAGTTTTTTGAGAATATTACAAACTAACAAAGCAATTAAAAATTTAGACATTCTAGATTCTCCAAAAACAAGAATCAGAATACTAAATCATTGGGATAATTTAGACCGAACAGTTGAAAGAGGTTATGCCGGATTTTCACTTTGGAATTGGCAGAAATTGCCAGATTTTATTGATCAGCGTTATATTGATTACGCTAGAGCGAATGCTTCAATTGGAATAAACGGAACAGTTTTGACCAACGTAAATGCAAATGCTTTAATTCTGACTCCTCAATATTTAGAAAAAGTCGAAGCTTTAGCCAACGTTTTTAGACCTTACGGAATAAAAGTCTATTTAACTGCAAGATTTTCGGCTCCTATTGAAATTGGAAACTTAAAAACTGCCGATCCAAAAGATCCAGAAGTTATCAATTGGTGGAAAAATAAAGCGGTTGAAATCTACAAACGAATCCCTGATTTTGGAGGATTTTTGGTAAAAGCCAATTCAGAAGG
Organism: Flavobacterium ginsenosidimutans; assembly: GCF_003254625.1. GTDB lineage: Bacteria > Bacteroidota > Bacteroidia > Flavobacteriales > Flavobacteriaceae > Flavobacterium > Flavobacterium ginsenosidimutans. The sequence continues at coordinate 337,307 of NZ_QJRJ01000078.1, read as the reverse complement.
TCAGCCTGGACCGCAAAACTACGGAAGAGATCACGTTGACGGAGCCAATATGCTGGCTGATGCCGTTACGCCTTTTGGCGGAGTAATTATGTGGAGAGCATTTGTATATTCAGAACACGATGCAAATGATCGAGCAAAACAAGCTTACTCTGAATTTCAGCCTTATGATGGAAAATTCAAAGACAATGTAATTGTTCAGGTCAAAAATGGAGCAATCGATTTTCAGCCAAGAGAACCTTTTCATCCGTTATTTGGGGCGATGCCGAAAACGCCTTTAATGATGGAATTTCAAATCACGCAGGAATATTTAGGTTTCAGTACGCATTTGATTTTTCTGCCTAAATTATTTCAAGAAGTTTTAGAGTCAGATACCTATGAAAAAGGAAAAGGTTCGACTGTTGCCAAAGTTGTAGACGGAACTTTACATCAAAACAAATTAACTGGAATTGCTGGCGTTGCTAATATCGGGAACGATTTAAACTGGACAGGACATCCTTTTGCGCAGGCGAATTGGTACGGTTTCGGAAGATTGGTTTGGAATCCGTATTTAGATTCTGAAATTATTGCTGATGAATGGCTGAGGAGCACTTTTTCGAACGATGAAAATTTTGTTAAACCTGTAAAAAAGATGATGATCGAATCGCGCGAAGCTGTTGTAAATTATATGACACCGCTAGGTCTGCATCATATTATGGACACAGGTCATCATTACGGACCAGGACCGTGGGTTTCTAATTTGTCAAGACCAGAATGGAATCCGACGTATTATCATAAAGCTGACAAAAACGGAATTGGTTTTGACCGATCAAAAACGGGAACTAATGCTACTGCACAATATATGCCTGAGGTTGAGAAACTTTTTGATAATCTAGAAACCTGTCCAGAAAAAGATCTTTTATGGTTTCATCACGTTTCATGGGATTATAAACTGAAAAATGGACAAACGCTTTGGAATGGTTTGGCGCTTAAATATCAGGAAGGTGTAGATCAAGTGAAAGAAATGCAGAATGTTTGGAAGAAAACCGAAAAATATATCGACAGTGAACGTTTTCACGAAGTTGGAATGTTACTTGAAATTCAGTACAAAGAAGCAAAATGGTGGCGTGATGCGTGTTTATTATATTTTCAGCAGTTTTCTGGAAAAGGACTTCCGAAGGGAGTAGAAAAACCAACACAGACTTTAGATTATTTTAAATCATTAAAATTCCCATTTGCACCTGGAAATGGATAAATATATTTTAAAAAATTATGAGCAAAAAAACGGCAATTGTAACGGGAGGAAATTCGGGTTTAGGATTTGCAACCGCAAAGAAATTATGTGATAATGGAATCAAAACTTACATCATTGGTAGATCAAAAGAAAAAACAGAAGATGCGTGCAAGGAAATTGGAGAAAACGCCATTCCAGTAATCTTCGATTTAAATAATTTGAGTGAAATTCCTGCGATGATTGAAAGCATTACAAAAGAAAATCCAATTGATATTTTGGTCAACAATGCTGGAATCAACATGAAAAAAGAAATTCCAGAGGTAACCGATGAAGACTTTCTTTCAATTATTCATACCAATCTTATGAGTGTTTTTGCGGTAAGTAGAGAAGTGATAAAAAATATGAAAGCCAACGGAAGAGGGAGCATCATTAACATTAGCTCTATGGCATCTCAATATGGAATTCCAAAAGTAATAGCATATTCGGCTAGTAAAGGTGCAATTGAGTCAATGACACGTGCGATGGCAACAGAATTAGCGCCAGCAGGAATACGTGTAAACTGTATAGCACCTGGATTTATTAAAACTAAAATGTCTGCAGCTGCTTTGGATAATGATCAGGAAAGAAAAAATAAAGTATTGGGAAGAACTCCAATGGGATATTTAGGTGAACCATCAGATATTGCAGATGCAGTTTATTATTTTGCTTTAAGCGAATCAAAATATACTACTGGTACAGTATTGCCGGTTGATGGTGGAAATAGTATTGGGTTTTAATTGTGAAAATGCCACAAAGTCGCTAAGTCGCAAAATTTTTCTGTTCAAAGTATTTTTAAAATAAAACTTTGCGACTTAGCGCCTTCGTGGCATAAAAAAAAGAAGTATGATAAAAATGCAACAAACCATGCGATGGTTCGGACCAACCGACAATGTCAAATTAATAGACATTAAACAAGCCGGAGCAACGGGAATTGTAACCGCTTTACATCAAATTCCAGTTGGAGAAATTTGGTCTGTTCAGGAGATTCAGGAAAGACAGCAGATGGTTAGAAATGCAGATCTGGAATGGACGGTTGTAGAAAGTCTTCCAGTTCATGAAGAAATCAAACGTGCTTCGGGAAATTATCTTCAATACATTGAAAATTATAAAATCAGTTTGCAAAATCTTGCAGATTGTGGAATTAAAATTATAACCTACAATTTCATGCCGATTCTTGATTGGGTGAGAACCAATCATAACTTTATAAACGAAGACGGAAGCAGGGCTTTGCTGTACAATCAGGATGCATTTACCTTTTTTGATGTGTTTCTTTTAAAAAGACCGAATTCGGAAAATGATTATTCGGATGCGGAGAAAGAAAAAGCGTTGCAGTTTGGAAATCAATTGTCTGAAGACGAAAAAGCATTATTGTTTAAAAATGTCTTATTAGGATTGCCTGGAAGTAAAATCAACTTTACAGCAGAACAGATTTTATCACTTTTAGATAATTATGCCGATATCGATAATGAGAAACTAAGAGAAAACCTGATTTATTTTCTATCAGAAGTAACTCCGATTGCGGAGAAAAACGGACAAAAATTAGCGATTCATCCAGACGATCCGCCGTTTTCGGTTTTAGGACTCCCAAGAATAGTTTCTACAGAGGCTGATTTGAAAGCTATATTTAATGCTGTTCCGTCGAAAGCAAACGGATTGTGTTATTGCACAGGATCATTAAGTGCCGATCCCAAAAACGATCTAGAAAAGATAATAGATGATTATGGAGACCGAATTCACTTTTTACATCTGAGAAATACTATCCGTGAAAGCGAAACTATTTTCAGGGAATCAGAACATTTAAACGGCGATGTTAAAATGGAAATAATTGTGGAGAAATTACTGTTGTTGATGAACAAAACCAAAATAAGTCTTCCAATGCGTCCCGATCACGGTTTTCTTCATCGAGTTGATGAAGAAACAGAAACTTATCCAGGTTATTCGTTAACAGGAAGATTGAAAGGTTTGGCTGAGTTAAGAGGTTTGGAAATGGGAATTGGTTATAAGTTGAATTTGTAATCAAAGTTTAGTTAAGTGTCCTAACAGGTTTCCAAAACCTGTTAGGTATAAGAATATAAAAGTACTGCTTGTCATTTCGAGGAACGAGAAATCTCCACAAGAAACTCTACAAAGTTGATCCAGCACGTGGAGCTACTAACGAAAATTTCTCTCTTCGGTCGAAATGACAAAACTGGCGATAATTGTAATGAATTTAAACCCGACAGGTTTTTAAAACTTGTTGGGTTTACGATGGGACAGGAAAAACTTAAAATAATACCTAACAGGTTTCCAAAACCTGTTAGGATATGTGCTTAAACAGTAAATGCCTTTTTACAGACAAAGAAAATCTATGATTCTATGTGTTCAAAAATTAAAACTTCATATCTAATTTTACTACTTTTCCTAATCGGATTAAGCACAAATTCGTATGCCATAAATCCAGAAAAATATGTAGTCAATCAGGCTTCTAATGAAAACTTCCCTTTGGTTTCAAAAGGAAAAATAGCTTCGATTTTTTTAGACGATAAAGATTATGGAGGAGTTTTAAAAGTAACAGGACATTTAGAAAACGATCTTTTTAAAGTTTCAGATTTACGTCCGAAAAGAATAAAAAAGATTGCTGAGGCAGAAGATTTTGTTGTCATTATTGGGACACTCGGAAAAAGTAAAATCATAAATGAATTAGCCAGACAAGGAAAAATTGATGCCAAAGCACTTCAGGGAAAATGGGAAAAATTTACCACACAAATTGCCGAAAATCCGTTTAAAGGAATCAAAAAAGCCTTGGTAATTGCAGGTTCTGATAAAAGAGGAACGATTTACGGAATCTACGATTTATCCAATCAAATTGGCGTTTCGCCTTGGTATTTCTGGGCAGATGTTCCAGTGAAAAAACAATCAGAATTGCATGTTTTACCTGGAATTCATTCTCAGGGAGAACCAAAAGTAAAATATAGAGGAATTTTTATAAATGATGAAGCTCCGGCTTTATCTGGATGGGCATTTGAAAAATTTGGCGGATTCAATTCTAAATTCTACGATAAAGTTTTTGAATTGATTTTGCGGATGAAAGGCAATTATTTATGGCCTGCAATGTGGGGTAGAATATTTTATGTTGAAGATCCACAGAATGCTGTTTTAGCTGATGAATATGGAATTGTGATGGGAACTTCGCATCACGAACCGTTAACGAGAGCGCATGCAGAATGGGGAAAAGCAAACGGGAAATGGGATTTTAATTCCAATTCGGAAGCTTTGATTCAATTTTGGAAAGACGGAATTAAACGAATGGGAGATAAAGAAACCATCGTTACAATTGGAATGCGTGGCGATGGAGACGAACCTATGACCGAAGGGACTGCAATTGATTTATTAGAAAATATTGTAAAAACACAAAGAAACATTATTGCAGAAGTTACTAAAAAACCTGCAGAAGAAACTCCGCAAATGTGGGCACTTTACAAAGAAGTTCAGGATTATTATGATAAAGGAATGATTGTTCCAGACGATGTAACACTTTTATTGTGTGATGATAATTGGGGAAATATTCGCAAACTTCCAGAGCTTGATGCAAAACAAAGAAAAGGTGGTTACGGTATTTATTATCATTATGATTATGTTGGCGGGCCAAGAAATTATAAATGGATCAATACTAATCAAATTGAAAGAGTTTGGGAACAAATGGATTTGGCATATCAATACGGAGTTAACAAAATCTGGATTGTGAATGTGGGTGATATTAAACCAATGGAATTTCCGATTGAGTTTTTCTTGGATATGGCGTGGAATCCTGAAAAGTTTAATGCAGAAAATCTACAAGATTATTATGTGAATTGGGCTAAAGAGAATTTCGGAAATCAGTTTACAGAAGAAATTGCAGAGATTTTAAAATTATATACCAAATACAATGCGCGAAGAAAACCAGAATTATTAGATACTAAAACGTACAGCATTATAAATTATAATGAAGCTGATCAAGTTGTGGTAGATTATCAGAAATTGGCAGAAAAAGCCAATTTGATAAACGAAAAATTACAGCCAGAATATAAAGATGCTTTTTATCAACTGGTTTTGTTTCCTGTTTTGGCAAGCTCGAATTTAAATGAATTGTATATAGCGACGGCTAAAAATCATTTGTATGCAGAACAGGGAAATGCGATTGCAAATCAGTATGCTGAAAAAGTAAAAGTATTATTTGAGAAAGATAGTTTACTTACGGATTATTATCATACGAAACTGTCAAATGGAAAATGGAATCATATTATGTCACAGACACATATTGGTTATGATAACTGGCAACAGCCTGACAAAAATGTAATTCCGAAAACAAAAACAATCGAAATTTCGAAGAATGCTGAATCTAGAATTTCAGCTAAGGATTCTTCGAAAGTTGAAACATCGATTAATAAAAATCTAGATAATGTTCAAGGTTTTGTAGAAAGCGACGGTTACATTTCGATAGAAAGTAAAAATTATTCTAAAGCAATAAACTCGGATGCAGTAAAATGGACTGTTATCCCAAATCTTGGCAAAACAGATTCAGGAATAACAATAAAGCCTTCGAATATTCAGTCGATTGAAATTTCGGAACAATCGCCGAGATTAGAATATAATGTTCATTTTTTCAGCAAAGGAAATGTAAAAGTAAAAGCTTATTTTTCGCCAACAATCAATTTTAAAAAGGGTGAAGGATTAAAATATGGAATTGGTTTTGACGATGAAAAACCCCAAATCATGAACCTCAACGCAGATTCTTCAGAAAAAGCTTGGGCAGAATCGGTTGCTAATAATATTAAAATCATTACCTCAACGCATGAAATTGAAAAAGTAGGAAATCATGTTTTGAAAATTTATGCGATTGATTCGGCTTTGGTGCTTCAGAAAATTGTAATTGAAACCGAAGAAGGAAAAGTTTTAGAGTCATATTTGGGACCTCCACAAAGTTTTAGGAAGGAATGATTTCATAACGTAACACGTTCTGTTTGTCATTTCGACGTAAGGAGAAATCACACTAGAAACTCCACACAGAATATCGCCAATCTTTGTCGATTTCCGAGTGTGATTCCTCGTTCCTCGGAATGACAAAACTAAACGAATAAAAAAACAATTAACTATTTAAACCAAAAGATATGAAATGTATTAAACCTTATTTAATTGCCGTCACGACTTTGCTGGCTGTCAGCTGTACTTCGCAAAAAGAAACGGCTTCATTAAAAGATGCTTACAAAGATGATTTCTACATTGGAACCGCTTTAAGCGCAGATCAAATCGAACAAAAAGACAAAAAAGTCGATTCTTTGATTAAAAAAGAATTCAATGCTATTACGGCAGAGAATATCATGAAATCGATGTACACGCATCCGCAAAAAGACAAATATGATTTTACTTTGTCCGATAAATTTGTAGCGTATGGCGAGAAAAATAAAATGTTTATTCACGGACATACTTTGATATGGCATAGTCAATTAGCGCCTTGGATGGAAAAAATTGCCGATAGTACAGAAATGAAAGCGTTTATGCAAGATCATATTACAACAATCGTTTCCAAATACAAAGGCAGAATCAATTCGTGGGACGTTGTAAACGAAGCCTTAAACGATGACGGAACTTTGAGACAATCAGTTTTTTTGAAAACTCTTGGAGATAAATATCTAGTTGATGCTTTTAAATTGGCTGCAAAAGCTGACCCAAAAGCAGAATTGTATTATAACGATTATAATATCGAAGAACCAGCAAAAAGAGCTGGAGCAATCGCTTTAATTAAAAAAATAAAAGCCGAAGGCGGAAAGGTTGATGGAGTGGGAATTCAAGGACACTGGAGATTAAATAGTCCATCATTAGAAGAAATTGAAAAAAGCATTTTGGAATATTCAGCTTTAGGAATTAAAGTCGCTTTTACAGAATTGGATATTACGGTTTTACCAAATCCATGGGATTTAAAAGGAGCTGATGTAAATCAGAAATTTGGAGGAAGTGAGAAAATGAATCCGTATCCAAAAGCATTGCCAGATTCTATCCAAAACAAGCTTGCAGAACGTTATGCTTCAATTTTTAAATTATTTTTGAAACACAAAGATAAAATTAGTAGAGTTACTTTTTGGGGTGTTCACGATGGTAAATCTTGGCTAAATGACTGGCCAATAAAAGGAAGAACCAATTATCCGCTTCCGTTTGACAAAGAATTAAAACATAAACCAGCTTACAACAGCATCTTAAAGTTGAAAGAAACTAAAGAATAAGCAGTCAAAATAATTTGATTTTGATGAATTTATAAACAATCGGTTGTGAAATGAAAAATAACTTAAATAAAGTAAACTAAATTTGCATTATATGTTTTTTTGTCTAATTTTACACAACCGATTGTTTTAATTGCAATTCGCTTTCCTGCAAGGTTTCCAAAACCTTGTAGGTATGATTTAACGAGTTGTATAAAATAATTGAAACCTACAAGGTTTTGAAAACCTTGCAGGAGAAAAACTGACTAACTTTATTTTTAGAAACCACTTTTGCTTACATAACTAATCAACAAATGACCACAAACCCACGAATGACTAACCTTTCACAAAAACTATCCATCAAGGAAAAAATTGGATACAGCTTAGGAGACTTAGCTGCCAATTTAGTTTTTCAGACTTTGATGACCTATCTGGCGTATTTCTACACCGATATTTATGGTTTATCGCCAACCGATTCTTCAATCATTATGTTGATCGTTGGTTTAATTGCGGCCTTTATTTTTAATCCAATTATTGGGGTTTTGGCAGACAGAACGAGTACCAAATGGGGAAAGTTTAGGCCTTGGATTTTAATAACCGCGATTCCGCTTGGTGTAGTAGCTTTATTAGCATTTTCAACCCCTGATTTCTCTTATAAAGGAAAAGTAATTTATGCTGTTATAACGTATAGTTTATTGTTGCTTTTTTACGCTGGAAATAATTTACCATATTCTGCTTTAAGCGGAGTAATTACAGGAGATATGAAAGAACGAAACAGTATGTCATCATACCGTTTTGTGGCAGTAATGTTTGCCCAGTTTTTCGTTCAAGTTTTTATGCTTGGCATTATCAAAAGCGCTGGAAATGGCGATAAAGCTGTCGGAATCGAAAAAGTAATGACTGCTCTGGCAATTATTGGAACGATTATGCTTTTGATTACTTTTTTGACAACAAAAGAAAGAATCATTCCAAAACCAGAACAAAAGTCAAGCGTTAAAGAAGATTTGAGTGATTTAATCAAAAACAGACCTTGGATCATCATGCTTACGCTAACGACTTTGGTTTTTGTAACCTTAGCAATGAAAGGTGGTTCGTATGTATATTATTTTGAAAATTACGTTAACAAAGATCAGTTAGCTGTTTTTATTCAGCCAATATTAGATTTTCTAACTACGATTGGATTGAATCATTTTGGTAACGATCCAGTTTCTGCGGGCTTCGGTTTATTCAATGCAGGCGGAATTATCTTTATGATTGTTGGTATTACATTGTCTAAAAACTTGGCAGACAAATACGGAAAACGAAATGTTTTCGGAGTGTTTTTATTCATTTCGACTTTATTTATTATCGCTTTCTATTTCTTCCCGCCAGCCTCAATCGGATTGATGTTTTTCTCTCAAATTTTACACGGATTTTTCTACGGAATCACAATCCCAATTCTTTGGGCAATGATTGCCGATGTTGCCGATTATTCAGAATGGTTGAATAACCGTCGTGCAACTGCAATTATTTTTTCTGCTATGATGGTCGGGCTGAAAACGGGATTAAGCGTTGGAGGCGCTTTGACAACCTTATTTTTAGGTTATTTCCACTACCTTCCAAATGCTCCTCAACAATCAGAAATAGCTATAAATGGAATCAAATTATTAGTAAGTATTTTCCCTGCAATCCCTTTTTTAATTGGAGCTGGATTGCTGTTTTTCTATAAAATCAATAAAGAAATGGAAGTGAAGATTGAAACAGAACTAAAAGAAAGAAGAACTTAATTATTTAAACAAAATATAACTATGCCTGAAGATAGCATTGAACACATTAATTTTGAACACATTAATGAACTGGCAATTTCAAAGCCTTTAGTATCACATATTTATACAGCCGATCCTTCGGCACATGTATTCAATGGTAAAATTTATATTTATCCATCGCACGACATTGATGCAGGAATTCCGTTTAACGATAATGGAGATCATTTTGGGATGGAAGATTATCACGTTTTTTCGATGGATGACATTTCATCAGAAGCAGTTGATAATGGAGTTGCATTGCATGTAGACGATGTTGCCTGGGCTGAAAAGCAAATGTGGGCGCCTGATGCAGCTCATAAAAACGGAAAGTATTATTTGTACTTCCCAGCCAAACGCGCCAATGGAATTTTCCAGATTGGAGTTGCTATTGCAGATTCACCTGTTGGGCCATTTATTCCAGAAAAAGAAGCAATAAAAGGAAGCTACAGCATTGATCCTGCGGTTTTTGAAGATGAAGACGGTAAACATTATATTTATTTTGGAGGAATCTGGGGCGGACAGCTTCAGAAATACCGCAATAATATATATGATGAAAACAACGAAGAACCTTTGGCGAAAGAAAAAGCTCTTGGACCAATCGTAGCTTTGTTAAGAGAAGATATGTTGGAATTTGCAGAAGATCCAAAAGAGATTAAAATTTTGGATGAAAATGGAAATGAGATTCTTGCAGGCGATAATAATCGTCGTTTTTTTGAAGCTTCTTGGGTTCATAAATACAACGAAAAATATTATTTCTCTTATTCAACTGGAGATACGCATTTTATTTGCTATGCAATTGGCGACAATCCGTATGGGCCGTTTACGTATCAAGGAAGAATTTTGAATCCGGTTGTGGGTTGGACATCGCATCATTCAATTTGTGAAGTAGAAGGCGAATGGTATTTGTTTTATCACGATTCAAGTTTATCAAAAGGAGTAACGCATTTGCGAAGCATGAAAGTAACCAAAATCGATTATTTGGAAGACGGTTCGATTATTACGATTGATCCTTACGGTATAAGAAGATTAATCGATTAAGATTTTTTATGTAAAAAAATTTAGCAAAAAATTACAATCGGTTGTGTGTAACGATTATTCTGTTATAAATAGTAAGATAAGATACTCGGAAGTTTCGGATTTAGCAGAAGAAGTTTTTAAAGAAAAGTCCCAGAGGGACAAAATATTTATAGAATTTTTAGAATATCCGATAGTAAAAGCCTCAGCGAGGTGATATATTATTTGTAGCAAATGTGTCACTCCGCTGGAGCTTTTAATCTGTGTGGATTTGAATTTTCTATAAATATTACGCTCTTCCAGAGCTGAATTAAAATGACAAAGATTACGCTGAAGTTCTTTTGAAACCGTTTTGCGTGAGGGATAGAAGTGGAAAGCCCACAGCCTGACGAAGGAAGAGCGAGGACTTGAAACGGATAGCCCGACCCGGAGGGACACGCCCTAATTATTAATATTTATCACATTTAAAAAAATAACAATTTTAATCTAAAAAATAATTTTTTGTAAAAGATTTTTATCTACTTTAGCATAACAGAACGGAACAGAACGGTATGTCAAAAGAAGAAGAAAAATTTGAGTTTATAATTAATCACGAAAGTGATATTCCGAAGTACCAGCAATTGGTTGACGGAATTACAAATGCTATTGCGGAGAATATTTTGCAAAAGGGAGATTTGCTTCCGTCTGTGAATGTGATCTGCAAAACGTATCAGCTTTCGAGGGACACGGTTTTTAAGGCGTATTCGATTTTAAAGGATCAAAAAGTAATTGATTCTGTGCCGAACAAAGGCTATTATGTTGCGGGTGAAACGAGAAAAGTACTTTTGGTTTTAGACACGTTTAAGGCTTATAAAGAGGTTTTGTATCATTCGGTTGTGAATAATTTGCCTGATAATGTGATTATTGATGTGCAGTTTCATCATTATAATATTGATGTTTTTAAAACGATCATTAATAATGGAATCGGGAAGTATTATAAATATGTGGTGATGAATTTTGACCACGCGGCTATTCCGCCAGCATTATCGGCAATTTCAAAAGATAAACTGCTTTTGATTGACTGGAATATTAGGGCTGATAAAGCGAATAATTTTGTTTTTCAGGATTTTGGAAAAGCGTTTTATGATGCTTTAAAAGAAGCAGTTGACTTGTTTAAAAAGTATAAAAAAATAGATTTTGTATATCCTGATTTCACGAATCATCCGTGGGAAACGGTTGAATTTTTCAAGAAATTCTGTGCTGATTTTGGTTTTCAATATGACATTATTACAGATCCGAAAAAGTTCAATATCGAAAAAGGAATTGCTTATATCAGTGTGAGCGACAGGATTTTGGGATACTTTTTAGAGCAGTGCAAAGAGAAGGATTTTGAACCAGGAAAAGACGTTGGTTTTCTTTCGTACAACGAAACGCCAATGAAGAAATTTATATACAAAGGAATTTCAGTTGTTTCGACTGATTTTAACGAATTAGGAACCAAAGCGGCGGCATTTATTACGCATGACGAAGAAACCAAGTGTTATGTGCCGACTAAATTAATAATAAGAGAATCATTGTAAGTTATGTATTATATCGGTTATGATATTGGAAGTTCTTCTGTCAAGGCAGCCTTGGTAGAAGCAGAAACAGGCAAAAAAATCATTGTTCTGAATGAGCCTCAAAATGAAATGGAAATTCTTTCTATTCATCCAGATTGGGCAGAGCAGGATCCAGAAATTTGGTGGCAGCACATTTGTACGGCGACCAAAAGAGCAATTAAAGAAGCTAATATCGATGCATCCAAAATTCAGGGAATTGGTATTTCGTACCAAATGCACGGATTGGTAATTGTGGATAAAGACGGAAATGCACTTCGAAACTCTATTATTTGGTGTGACAGCCGTGCAGTCGAAATCGGGAATAAGGCTTTCGCCGAAATTGGAGAAGAAAAATGTATGTTGCATTTATTGAATTCGCCAGGGAATTTTACTGCTTCTAAACTAAAATGGGTTAAAGAAAACGAACCTCAGCTTTACAGTAAAATTGATAAATATATGCTTCCGGGAGATTACATCGCTTTGAAATTGACAGGCGAAGTAACGACAACTAAAAATGGTTTGTCTGAAGGAATGCTTTGGGATTATAAAGAAAATAAAGTAGCCGATTGGCTTTTAGAATATTACGGAATTGATACAGCATTAACTCCAAAAATAGTAGAGAATTTTACGAATCAAGGTGTTGTTACTGAAAAAGCTTCACAAGAATCTGGTCTTCCTGCCGGAATTCCGATTGTGTATAGAGCAGGAGATCAGCCAAATAATGCTTTGTCATTAAATGTGCTCCGTCCGGGAGAAGTTGCGGCAACAGGTGGTACGTCAGGCGTTTTTTATGCCGTGACAGAAACAAATTCAGGAAAAAGTACTCGTGTAAACAACTTTGTTCATGTGAATTATGCTGAATCAAATCCGAGAGTTGGAAAATTGCTGAATATAAACGGAGCGGGAATTCAATACCGATGGATGCGAAATAATATCGGAAATGAGTCATATGAAGAAATGAATGAAAAAGCATCTCAGATAAATGTAGGTTCACAAGGATTGGTTGTCATTCCGTTTGGAAATGGCGCTGAAAGAATGTTCAATAATAAAAACATTGGATCTCATATTTTAAATCTGAATTTTAATATTCATACCAACGCGCATTTATTCAGAGCGTCTTTGGAAGCAATTGCGTTTTCTTTTGTGTATGGAATGGAATGCCTGAAAGATGATAATGCAACGATTAATGTAATTAGAGCTGGAAATGATAATTTATTCCGTTCCGAAATTTTCTCTAATACAGTTGCTACATTAATTGGACATGAAATAGAAATTTACAATACAACCGGAGCAGTAGGAGCGGCAAGAGCAGTAGGCTTGACAGATGGTGACTTTGAAAAATTTGGATCAGGAATTACAACAAATGATCACGTAATGACCTTTTTGCCTCTAAAAAATAAAGAGGAATATGAAACGGCTTATAAAAAATGGAAACAAGAATTAGAATTAATATTAACAACTAAATAAAAAGATAAAATGATAGTTTTAGGAGATAAAGAATACTACAAAGGTATTGGCCAAATTAAATTTGAAGGAAAAGAATCTGACAATCCGTTGGCATTTAAATATTACAATCCAGACCAAGTTGTAGCTGGAAAAACAATGCGTGAGCACTTTAAATTTGCTATTGCTTACTGGCATACTTTCTGCGGACAAGGTAGCGATCCATTCGGACCTGGAACTCAACAGTTTGCTTGGGATGCTTCATCAGATCCGTATCAAGCTGCAAAAGATAAAGCTGATGCTGCTTTTGAATTTATCAGCAAAATGGGATTCGATTATTTCTGTTTCCACGATTACGATTTGATTGCTGAAGGAGCAACTTTCGCAGAATCAGAAAAACGTTTAGCTTTTATTACAGATTACTTAAAACAGAAAAAAGCAGAATCTGGAATTAAATTACTTTGGGGAACTTCAAACTGTTTCTCAAACCCAAGATTCATGAACGGAGCTGCTACAAATCCTGATTTTAATGTAGTAGCAAGAGCTGGTGGACAAGTAAAATTGGCTTTGGATGCTACAATCGCTTTAGGCGGAGAAAACTATGTATTCTGGGGTGGTAGAGAAGGTTATATGTCTTTGCTAAACACAGATATGGGAAGAGAATTAGACCACATGGCGCAATTCTTAGCAATGTCTAGAGATTATGCAAGAGCACAAGGTTTTAAAGGAACTTTCTTCATCGAACCAAAACCAATGGAACCATCAAAACACCAATACGATTTTGACTCGGCTACAGCAATTGGATTCTTAAAAAATTATGGTTTAGATAAAGATTTCAAAATCAATATCGAGGTAAACCACGCAACATTGGCACAACACACTTTCCAACACGAATTGGAAGTTGCTGCAAAAGCTGGAATGTTAGGAAGTATCGATGCGAACAGAGGAGATTACCAAAACGGATGGGATACAGATCAATTCCCAAATAACATTCAAGAAACTACTGAAGCTATGTTGGTTTTCTTAAAAGCTGGCGGATTGCAAGGTGGAGGAGTTAACTTTGATGCTAAAATCAGAAGAAACTCTACAGACTTAGAAGATGTTTTCTTAGCGCATATTGGCGGAGCTGATACTTTTGCAAGAGCATTATTGACGGCTGACAAAATCATCACTTCTTCTCCTTACGAAAAATTAAGAACAGAAAGATACAGCTCTTTCGATTCTGGAAAAGGAAAAGAATTTGCTGATGGAAAATTAAACCTTAAAGATCTTTACACTATCGCTCACGAAAATGGAGAATTAAATCTTCAAAGCGGTAAACAAGAATTGTTTGAAAACATCATCAACCAATATATTTAATTGGTTTAGATTTAAAAATCAAACCTAACAGGTTTTCAAAACCTGTTAGGTTTCTACAAAAAATATTTAGTGAGGCAAAAGATCTAAAAAGATTTGAATTTTTAAATATGATAGCTGTAAAACGTTAATTGTGTTTAAAATTGCTTTTTAGATGAAAATTGAAAAATGTGTATTAAGATAATGGCCTATTTTTTGACTTCTGAATAGGAGAGAATAGATTGAAGGTTTAGTTACTATTTTCTTTCTATTAGGAAAGATTAGAAATTTAAGTCAGTTTGATAAATTAGTAGTGAGTTCTATTTTATTAAAGGTTTTTTGAAGAGCGGAATCGATCGAAATGCACATTTTTTTCTCGCTAGGATTTACCAGGAACTTTGTCAAAGTTTTAAACTTTGACAAAGTTTTTTTTACGCAAAATATTATTTAACCAAAAACCACAAAAACATGAAATTTTTTATTGATACTGCCAATCTTCAAGATATTGAAGAAGCGCAGGCTTTAGGCGTTTTAGACGGCGTAACCACCAATCCGTCATTAATGGCAAAAGAAGGCATTACAGGAAAACAAAATATTCTAAACCATTATCTAGCAATTTGTAATATCGTTGATGGCGATGTTTCTGCTGAGGTAATCTCAACTGAATTTGAAAGAATGGTAAAAGAAGGAGAAGAATTGGCCGCTCTGCATCCGCAGATTGTGGTAAAATTACCTATGATTGGCGACGGTATAAAGGCTTGTAAATATTTTTCTTCTAAAGGAATTCGTACCAATGTAACTTTAGTATTTTCTGCTGGTCAGGCTTTGCTTGCCGCTAAAGCAGGAGCAACTTATGTTTCTCCGTTTTTAGGACGTTTAGATGATGTTTCTACTGATGGAATGCATTTGATTTCAGAAATTAGAGAAATCTACGATAATTACAATTATCAGACACAAATACTTTCCGCTTCTGTGCGACATACCATGCATATTATCAATTGTGCCAAAATAGGATCAGATGTAATGACTGGACCACTTTCTGCAATAAAAGGTCTTCTAAAGCATCCATTAACAGATATCGGATTAAAGCAATTTGTAGAAGATGCCAAAAAGATGAATTTATAGTCTTTTTATTTCCGTTTTTATAGTTCTAAAACTCCTTTCCAGTTATTTGGAAGGGAGTTTTTTTATGAAATAAAAGCAACCGATTGTCCTTTTTTTACCTTTTGTAAGAAATATATGGTTTAGAGTTTAAAGTATTGGTTTGCAGTTTGTAATTGCCTAAATCTCTCGTGTAATAAGGCATTAGCGAAGATTTGATATAAAATATTTTTTGGACGCTTACTACAACGTTTGAGTGGTTTTGGAAAAAATATTAATTTTTAACATTTTATATTTTTTTTAAGATTTCGAGTCAAACGATTTATTATCTCTAACGTTTTCGTGGAATGAAATGCTGTTATTGATAATTAATCAAAAAATTACGATTATAAATATGGATAATTCTTTTTTAAAGTGATATTTTTTATAAAAAATTAACGCAACCGATTGTGTGTTGTTGTTTTTTACATATATTTGTTTTGACTATAAGAGATTGTTCGTGTAAAATTTATGATTGAAGCGAATTATAACTCATTAAAAAAGAAAACTAACTAAACCATACTATTAACTCATTAAACCAATTATTTATGACTAACTTTTTAATTACTAAAAGCAGATCTAAATACTTTAAGAATTTGGGGTTCTTGATCCTGATGCTCGTATTTTCTGCTGCAGTAAATGCGCAAATTACTGTTTCGGGTACTGTATCTGACAGCAGCGGACCTATACCAGGTGTAAATATTATCGTAAAGGGAACCAAAACAAGTACTGTTTCTAATTTTGATGGAACATATACGCTTAATGCTATTCCTGCAAATAGTATTTTGGTTTTCAGTTTTATCGGATACAAATCTTATGAGGTTTCGGTAAATAATAAAACGAAAATCGATGCTTTATTAGAAGAAAATCTTAATGACTTGAAAGAAGTTGTTGTTGTAGGATATGGAACAGTAAAAAGAGCTGATTTAACAGGAGCTGTTTCTACAGTAACTAGTGCAGCAGTCACGCAATCTGTTGCAACAACTATTGATCAGGTTTTACAAGGTCGTGCAGCGGGGGTTCAGATCCAGCAAAATAGTGGTACGCCTGGAGGTAGTTCTTCAGTACGTATTCGTGGTATCAGTTCGATTACGGGTTCAAACGAACCAATTTATGTAATCGATGGTGTTATTATTGATGGAAATTCAGGTTCTTTAAATACTAATCCGCTTGCGGGAATTAACCCGAATGATATTGCTTCGATAGATATTTTGAAAGATGCATCAGCAACAGCAATTTATGGTTCGAGAGCTGCAAATGGAGTAATTATGGTTACTACCAAAACAGGTAGAAAAGGAGATTTGACTTTAAATTTTGATAGTTATGTAGGATGGCAGCAAATGCCAAAAGAATTGCAAGTGCTTAATTTAAGAGAATACGGGACGTTAAAAAATACTCGTGCAGATTTAGGAATTGTTCAGCGAGATAATACTTTCATCAGACCTGAACTTTTAGGAGAAGGAACAAACTGGCAAGACGAATTGTTTCAAACAGCTTTAATTCAAAACTATAATTTATCAGCTTCTGGTGGTTCTGATAATACTACTTATGCTTTAGGAATGTCATATTTTGATCAGGAAGGAACTGTGATTGGTTCTTCTTTTGATCGTTTGACTCTTCGCGGAGTTATCGATTCTCAGGTAAAGAAATGGATCAAAGTGGGAGTGAATATGAATGTTTTTAAAACAAATCAGGTTACAACAGTTAATGATGATTCTGTAATTTTAACGGCATTAAAACAAACTCCAAACGTAGCGGCACGTAATGCTGATGGAACTTTTGACGGTCCAGATACAACAGAATTCGTTCAGACAAATCCATTGGGAATTGCTTTACTAAAAGACAATCATTCAACAAACTATGGAATTAGAGGAAATGCTTATGCTGAAATTAGTTTTACAAAAGATTTAAAACTTAAAACGCAATATTCTATAGATTACGGTTTTGGAAACAATTATACTTTTAATCCATCTTATACTTTTGGCGCACTGACAAATGAAGTTAGAGAAGGATCAAGAACAAAATCTACGAGCGAAAATTGGATTTGGAATAATGTATTGAGTTATAATAAAACGTTCAACAAACACAGCGTTACTGCAATGTTAGCTCAAGAAGTTCAAGAGCAAAACTGGGAAAGCCTTTATGGATACCGTTCAGGTTATTTAACAAATGGAGCAACGGACTTAAATGCTGGAGATCCTACGACAGCAAGAAATTCAAATTCAAGTTCTACAAGATCTCTAAGCTCTTATTTCGCAAGAGGAACTTATTCTTTCGATGATAAATACTTTGTAACAGGAACAATCAGAAGAGATGGATCGTCGCAATTTGCTGAAGAAAACAAATGGGATTGGTTCCCATCTGCAGCTGTAGCATGGAAAATTTCAAACGAAAGCTTTTTAAAAGATAACAATACCATTAGTAATTTAAAATTACGTACAGGATGGGGAGTTGTGGGTAACTCAACAGTACCAAATAACGCGTACACTTCTGTATACGGAACCTCTGCAACAAACTGGGGAAGCGGGCAAATTGCTACAAATACGGCAAATCCAGATTTGAAATGGGAAAAAACAAATTCAACGAATATTGGTTTAGACCTTGGACTTTTTGATAATAGAGTAGAACTTACGGCTGATGTTTATTATAAAAAAACAGATGATTTATTATTAAGATTATCACTTCCAGCATACGTAGGAACAACTGGTCAAGGATCAACAACACCTCCATATGCTAATATTGGATCTCTTGAAAATAAAGGTTTTGAAGTTGTATTGAACACTCTTAACATGCAGAGAAAAGATTTTACTTGGAGATCTAATTTAAATTTTACTGTAAACAGAGTTAAAGTATTAAAATTGAATACAGAATCTGGAGTTTATGACCAGACTTTACAGCAAGGTTCTGATGTAACTGTGGTAACACGTTCAGCAGTTGGTCAGCCAATTGGGCAATTTTACGGTTACAAAGTAATTGGACGTTTTGAAAAAGCTACTGATTTTTATTATAAAGATGCAAGTGGAACGGTAAAAGCGACAGCATTGCCAGAAGGAATGCAGATTGGAGAAAATGGCGTTTGGATTGGAGATTATATGTTTGAAGATGTAAACAAAGATGGTGTAATTAACGAAAAAGATGCAGGTTACATCGGAAATCCAAATCCAGATTTTACATTCGGATTCAATAATAGCTTTTCGTTCTTAGGATTTGATGTGAGTATTTTATTTACAGGTTCTTACGGAAATGATGTTTTAAATTATCAAAGACGCTGGTTAGAAAATCCTCGTGAGAATACTAACTTATTAAAAACAGCATTAGGATATGCAGAATTGGAATTAATCGATCCAAACGGGCCAAACGATTATCGTAACGTGCAGATTGTTGGCGGAGATCCTTATATGCCAAGAATTGCAGCTTCTTCGGCGGCTTCAGCATCAAACTACCGTTTGAGCAACAGATTTGTTGAAGACGGATCTTATGTAAGACTTAAAAACATTTCTATTGGATACAATCTTCCTAAAGATTTATATTCTAAATACGGAATTTCAAATATCAAAGTCTATTCAAATATGCAGAATGTCTTAACCTTTACAAAATACAAAGGATATGATCCAGAAGTAGGTGCGATTAATCAAAACCTGCTTTTAAACGGTATTGATAATGGACGTTATCCTTCACCGATTACAACTACACTTGGAATAAATGTTAATTTCTAAAAACTGCACAATGAAAACAAAGAAAATATTTTACACGGCTCTAATTATTGCATTGCCATTTGTTTGGACGAGCTGCAGCGACATTTTAGACGTTGAACCAAATGATGTAATTACAAAAGAGAATTTTTATCAGTCTGAATCTGATTTTCAGGCGGCAACAGGACCTTTATACAACAAAGTTTGGTTCGATTTTAATGATAAATTTTATTACGGATTAGGAGACGGACGCGCTGCAAATATGTATGCACCTTTCTCAGACTACGTTTATCCTTTTACAGATTTAACAGAAACGGGATTAACAGGGCCTTTGGTTTCGGCTTGGGGATCATTGTATAATGTGGTACAGCAATCAAATAACGTTATTATCGGAATATCTGGAAGTTCATTGAGTGATGCTGTTAAGAACAGGTATATTGCCGAAGCTCGTTTTATGAGAGGAACTGCTTATTGGTATTTAGCTTCTTTATGGGGAGATGTAATTATTTCGACAGATCCGAGAGAATTAGTTAAAAACCCAATTGTAAATAAAAATCCGCTAAAAGATGTTTTTGAATTCTCTATGCGTGATTTAGAATTTGCTGCAAAATATCTTCCAGAAACTGCTGGCCAAGCGGGACGTTTAACAAGATATAGCGCATTCGGAATGTTATCTCGTGTTTACTTATCATTTTCAGGTATAAGCGATAATCCAAACAGCGGAACACGTAGCCAAGAATATCTTGATTTAGCTAAAAAAGCGGCAGAAAAAGTAATGAGTTCTGGGCCATATAGCTTAATGGCAAATTATGAAGATTTATTCATGATTGACAATAACAACAATACAGAATCTCTGTTTGCTCTTCAATGGGTTCCAAACGGCGATTATGGAGTAATCAATACGCAGCAAGCTTATTTTGCATTAGGTTCTGATATTACAGGAGACGATGCAGCTTGGGGTTACTGGACAAGAGCTTCTTACAATGTTTTACAAGAATATGAATCAAAAGATCTTCGCCGTAGAGCAACTTGGATGGGAGATAATGACTTTTATCCAGAAATTAATAAAGCAAACGGTGGTTATACAGTAGATCACAGTGCTGATTTCCTTACAGTTAAAAAAGGAGTTGTAGGTTCTACAAAAGACAATTCTAAAATTTCTCGTATGAACTCTGCTTTGAATACTTATATGTTACGTCTAGCCGAAGTGTACTTAAATTATGCAGAAGCGGCTTTAGGAAACAACGCTTCAACTTCAGATGCAACAGCACTTATGGTTGTAAACAGACTTCGTACACGCGCAGGTTTAGACCCAAAAACAACTTTGACTTATGCTGATCTTATTCACGAAAGAAGAGTAGAATTATGCATGGAAGGACAATACTGGTATGATTTAGTTCGAAGAGCTTATTACAAACAGCAAGAAGTAATTAACTATGTAACAGGACAAAATAGAGGAATAATTACTCCAATCTTGTACGATTCTGCAACCAATACAGTTACGGTTGACGATACAAAAAGTACAAGCCCAAGAGCAATTGGTGTAATCGACGAAACAATTTTCACACTTCCTTATCCAGAATCTGAATTAGTTCAGAATCCTTTATTGAGAGAAAGTCCCGTTCCGTATCAGTTTACAGAAGAGAAAATTAAAGACTTATTCTAGTTCCAGAAATAAAAAACTAAAAAATATAAATATGAAATATATTTTAAATAAAAAGTATTGGGCGCCAATTGCAATTCTAAGCATGATGGTTTTCGGTATGCTGTTTACATCTTGCGACAATGAAGATTCAGAAGGTGGAGCAATTACGATAACGAAAGTATTTTTAGAAGATATAAATTCTTCTGTACCAGATAGAGAAGTTAGTTTTGCTCGTTTAGGGCAAACGCTGCGTATTGAAGGTTCTGGATTTTCAGGATTGAAAAAAGTATACATTAACGGATATTCAACTTATTTTAATGTTGTTTTTGTATCCGATAATTCGATGCTAGTAACTGTCTCAGCAGATACGCCTATTTTAGAAGCCGATCCATCAGTTAGAAATACAATTCGTTTTGCAAATAATTCACACGATTTTACATTCTCTTTTGAAATTCGTGCAGGACAGCCAGCTATTTCGGCTATTTCTAATACAATGCCAAATCCAGGCGAAACCATTACCGTAACAGGAACTGGATTGACAGAAGTAAGCAAAGTAGTTTTCCCAGGAAATGTAGAAGTAACATCAGGAATTACCTCAGATGAAGATGGTGAATCATTTACAGTTGTGGTTCCAAGCGGAATTTCAGATTTGGGAGGTTCAATATTTGCAGAAACTTCAAACGGAGGTGTTTACTCGCCAGCTTATTTCAATTTCAAAAAAGGATTATTATTGAATTTTGACGGACAAGGACAGCATGGATATTGGGGAACTTCAACCAGTATGATTCAGCCAGCAGATTTAGAATCAGCTGCAATTGGAACAGGAAATACTTCTCAAGGAAAATACGCACCTAATCGTCCAGCGAGAGTTGCTTCTTTTGATGCGGCTAAAAATCGTTGTTCGGAAGTTTGGACAGCAGGAAACGGAGTAGACAATTGGAGAGCACAATTAACGCCTTATATTCCGGCTACTACACCATTAGATAAAGTAGCATTCCAATTTGATATTTATGTTCCAGACACATGGAAAGATTCAGGTTTCTTAAAAATATGTATGATCAATAATTTCAACGGAGGAGAATGGGCTGGAGCTTGCTACAATTATGTTCCGTGGATTATAGATGGAAAATCTGTAGGAGTTAGCACAACAGGATGGACTACAGTTACAATTCCGTTAAACAAATTCTATGCATGGTCTAAAGAAGCATTCACTTTCGAAACTGTTTTAGCTTATCGCGAAGCGGCAACCTATCAAAACTTTGGTATTTACTTCGAAAATTCAGATGTAAAACTATCAAATGTAACAGGATCTGCAAGCGAAGTAGAATTTGCTTCAAAAGCAACTACGGTAAAAGTGTATACAGATAATTGGAGAATCGTGCCATTAGACACGCCAGTTTATAATGATTTCCCTAACTAAAAAATGACCAAAATGAAATATATAAAGATATTACCTGTAATTGCTTCATCATTGTTGTTATTCGCGTCTTGCGATGACAACTTGATGGAGTGGGGAAAAGACCCAGAACATGGAGAAATAACAGGAGCAGAACTTCCTCTGGAATTGGTTGAAAAAATCAGCCGATACGAACCATTAAAAAACTATTCTGATTTTAAGTTAGGAAACGGAATCGGAATTAGTTTATACATGAGCGATGCAACATATAGAAATATTGTCAATGAAAATTTTGATGAGGTTACGCCAGGTTACGAAATGAAACATGGTGCAATGGTAAACTCCAAAGGAGAAATCAATTTTGCAGATGTAGATGCTTTTATTGCCGCAACTAAAAGTGCTGGTTTATCGGTTTTCGGACATACTTTAATTTGGCATTCCAACCAAAATGCTAGTTATCTAAATGGTATTATTGCCCCAACAGTAATTCCAGGCTCAAGCGGAACAAATATTTTAGACTTAACCTCTATTAAAAATGGAACCTTTATTGGATGGGCTAGAAATAATCCAGGAAAAGGAATCACAACAGTTGCCAATTCAGGATTAACAAGCACTTCTAGCGCAATTCAATTACAGTCTAGTGCAAGTTCTTCAGCTGCATACAATCTTCAATTGACATCGCCAAATGTGCCAATTGTTGACGGACATAATTATGAGATTTCATTTTACATCAAATCAGATGTTGCGGGTAAAGGGCGTATTTCTTTCAACGGATCACTTACAAATCAATATCCGTACAAAGATTGGTTTAGTACTGGAGGAAGCTGGACAGAAGCTTTTGCAACAACTTCTTCTTGGCAACAAGTTAAAATAAAATTAGCTCCAGGCGATTTCAAAGCCGGAAGTACAAGTTTTCAATTTAATTTAGATTTAGGATATCTTCCAAATGTAACTTATCTAATTGATGCTAATACACTTGCAGTTGTCGATCTTGATGCTGCGACAGCGGTAACCAATTTGATAAGCAATGGTAATTTTAACTCAGGAATTACAGGATGGTCAAAATACAACGGAGCTTCAGATGCTTTAAGTCTTGCATCGGCAACAGACGCTTACGAAGGAAATGGAGCAATGAAAGTGATAAATGCAACAGATAATTCTGGAGGAGAATGGAAAACGCAGATTCATGGCGATTTTACATCAACTTTAACAGCAGGAAAAAGCTATACGATTTCATTCATGATTCGTTCAGAAGGTACAGGATCTGTTCGTTGTTCAACAACTGGCGGATCAGCGCAATATCAAGGAAATCAGGCAACTTCTGCAACTTGGAAATTAATTGAATGGAAAATAACTTCGGCTGGAACAGAAACAGGTTTCAACTTTGATTTAGGATTATTGGCAGGAACTTATTATATCGACAATGTTTTAATAACTGACGGTTCAACATCTGGCGGAGGCGCTACAGCTCCAGTTACAATTGAGAAAACCGATGCCGAGAAAACGAAAATTATTGAAGATGCCATGACCGATTGGATTTCAAAAATGATGACGCATTACAAAACAAGTGTTTTTGCATGGGATGTTGTAAACGAACCTATGAAAGAAGATGGAACGTTAAGAAATGGAACAGAAGGTGATACAGCATCAGATTATTTCTCATGGGTAAAATACTTAGGAAAAGATTACGCTGTAACAGCATTTAAACTGGCTCGCCAATACGGAAATTCTACAGATAAACTTTTCATCAACGATTATAACTTAGAATCTAGATTAGATAAATGTGAAGGATTAATCGACTATGTAAAATATATCGAAAGCAAAGGCGGAACAGTTGACGGAATTGGAACGCAAATGCACATTAGTTTAACAACAGACAAAGATCAAATTGTTCAGATGTTTCAAAAACTGGCAGCTTCAGGAAAATTGATTAAAATCTCGGAGTTGGACGTAAGATTAGGAACAAACGCTCCAACCGTTGCACAACAAGCTTCACAAGCTGAAATGTATCAGTATGTAATCGATATGTACAAAAAATACATTCCTGCGGCTCAGCAATATGGCATAACAATTTGGGGAGTTTCAGACAATTCAAAAGAACACGAATATTGGTTACCGGACGAATCGCCAAACCTTTGGGATGCAAATTATGTTCGTAAACATGCTTATAAAGGTACAGCAGATGGTCTTGCAGGTAAAGATGTAAGTAAAGACTTTTCTGGAGAGTTGGTTAAGTAGTAAGTTTTATTGTAATTTAATCCATAATATGAGCCTGTAAAAGGGTTTGTATTATGGATTATTTATTTTTTAATTTTTAAAAACAATTAGAATGTATAAGCCTTTTAAAAATATTGTTTTTACTCTTTTTGTTATTGCGACACAATTCGGGTTTTCTCAAGCAAAAATACCTCATTTACAGCAAAAAGGAAATAAAACGCAACTCATTGTTAACGAAAAACCTTTTATTATACGAGGAGGAGAATTAGGCAATTCTTCGGCAACCAGTATGGAAAGCATGGAAACCATCTGGCCGAAATTGACCGACATGAACCTCAACACAGTTTTAACGCCTATTTATTGGGAATTAATAGAACCGCAAGAAGGCAAATTTGATTTTTCTTTAGTTGATGATTTGATTATCCGTGCACGAAAAGAAAATCTAAAACTCGTTTTTCTATGGTTTGGATCATGGAAAAATAGTATGTCCAGCCATGCTCCAGAATGGATAAAATTAAATCAAAAGAAATATCCAAGAGTAAAAGATGATCAAAATAAAAGTCATGAAATTTTAACGCCTTTCGGCGAAAATAACCTTCAAGCCGATTTGAATGCGTTTAAAAAACTAATGACACACATAAAAGATTTCGATCAGAAAGACCAAACCGTTATCATGATTCAGGTTGAAAATGAAATCGGAATGTTGCCAACGGCTCGTGATTATCATCCTTTAGCGAATGCGACATTTCAAAAACCAGTTCCAGATGAATTGATCAAATATTTAGAAAAAAACAAACAAAATCTAGTTCCAGAATTTTTAGAGGTTTGGAAGAAAAACGGATTCAAAACCAAAGGAAACTGGGAAGAAATTTTCGGAAAAGGACTTCACACTGATGAAATTTTTATGGCTTGGTATTTTTCTAAATTTACTAATACTGTTGCAAAAGCAGGAAAAGACGTTTATCCAATTCCGATGTTTGTAAACGCAGCTTTAAACGCGCCAGAAAAAAAGCCTGGACAATATCCAAGTGCAGGTCCGTTACCTCATATTATGGATGTTTGGAAAGCAGCAGGAAATGCAATTGACTTTTTAGCGCCAGATTTCTATAATCCGTCATTCAAACAATGGAACGATTTATTTACGCGTCAAGGCGATCCATTATTTATTCCAGAACATCGTTTTGATGAAACAGCGCCGTTCAAAGGTTTATATGCAATTGGACATTATGAAGCAATTGGTTTTTCGCCATTTTCCATAGAATCCGTTGCAGATGCTAAGAAAGAACCTTTAGGCAAAATCTATGATTTAGTAAAGCAATTAACGCCTGTTATTGAAGCCAATAAAGGGCAAGGAAAAATCGATGGCGTTTTATTAGACAAAGAAAATAATACGCAAATCATCAAAATGGGCAATTACGAATTCACTTTCAAACACGACTATACCTTAAATTGGTCAGATGGAGCAAAAGCTGAGGTTTGGCCAATGTCGAGCGCTATTATTATTGAAATTGGAAAAGACGAATTTTATATTTCAGGTTCAGGAATTGTAGTAACTTTTAAGTCTTTAAAAGAGAATTTAAATGCAGGAATTCTAAAAACAGATCAAGGAAAATTTGAAAATGAAATTTGGAGAACCATAAGGCACTTTAACGGAGATCAAACGCATCAAGGCAGACATTTAAGAATCTCAGTTGGCGATTACGAAATCCAAAAAATAAAATTATATACTTACGAATAAGATTTTCCATCCTAACAGGTTTCCAAAGCCTGTTAGGTTTCAATTGAAAACCTGTATTTTTAATTTTAGAATGAAAAGTAATACCTAACAGGTTTTAGAAATCTGTTAGGATAATATGATTTTCTTACTGTAAAAAAACATATAAGAATGAAAAAAATAATACTAGCATTTCTAATAACTTTTAGCATCAATGCTCAAATAAAACTTCCAAGACTAATTAGCGATGGAATGGTTTTACAGCGCGATACCAAAATCAATATTTGGGGTTGGGCATCTCCGAAGGAAAAAATTGAACTTGATTTTAAAGGAAAGAAATACAACACGACAACCGCAGAAGACGGAAAATGGTCGATTCAGCTTCTATCGCAAAAAACAGGCGGACCGTATGAAATGACTTTAAAAGCATCAAATACAATTGTTTTAAAAAATATACTTTTTGGAGATGTTTGGTTATGTTCAGGTCAGTCAAATATGGAACTTTCTATGGATCGACTGAAAGACAAATATCAAGACATTATTGCGAAATCGGAAAATTCGAACATCAGACAATTTTTAGTTCCAGATGAATATTATTTCGAAAAAGAACGAAACGACTTTTCTTCAGGGTCATGGATTTCAGCAAATCCAATTAATGTTTTACAATTTACAGGCGTTGGATATTTCTTTGCCACAGAAATTTACGAAAAGTATAAAATCCCAATCGGATTAATCAACAGCGCTTTGGGCGGTTCTCCAGCAGAATCTTGGATTAGCAAAGAAAGCATTAAAAAATTCCCTGAATATTATCAGGAATTTCTAAAATTCAAAGACGGAAAACTTGAAAAACAAATCGACGAAAACGACCGAAAAGTAAATTCAGAATGGTACAAATTATTAAACAATACGGATCTCGGACTAAAAAATAAATGGTTAAATCCAACTGATATTTCTGATTGGAGAGAAATGCAAATTCCGGGTTATTGGGCAGATGGAGAACTTGGGAAAATTAATGGTTCGGTTTGGTTTAAAAAAGATTTTGTTTTAGAAAAAGTAAAAGAAAATCAGGCAAAATTAATTTTAGGAAGAATCGTCGATGCCGATTCGGTTTTTGTAAATGGACATTTTGTTGGAACAACTTCATATCAATATCCGCCGAGAATTTATTCTTTCAATGCTAATGTTTTAAAAGAAGGAAGAAATGAAATCACCGTTCGCGTAATCAATAATTCTGGAAAAGGAGGTTTTGTAGTTGATAAACCGTATGAATTAATTGTTGGAGACAAAACCATCGATTTAAAAGGAAATTGGAGATATAAATTAGGATCAAATATGCAGCCGCTTCCAGGACAGACTTTCGTAAGATGGAAACCAGTTGGATTGTATAACGCTATGATTGCTCCTTTGAAAAATTATTCAATAAAAGGTGTTTTATGGTATCAAGGTGAAGCCAATACCAAAAAGCCAGCTGAATATACGGCTTTAATGGAAACCTTAATTGCAAATTGGAGAACACAATGGAAACAGGAAAAACTGCCATTTTTATTGGTGCAATTACCCAATTTTATGGAATCAAAACCAGAACCATCCGAAAGCAATTGGGCAGTTTTGAGACAACAGCAAGCCAATGTTTTAAAAGTTTCAAATACGGGAATGGCAGTTGCGATTGATTTGGGCGAATGGAATGATATTCATCCATTAAACAAATATGATGTTGGACTACGATTGGCGCTTCAGGCAAGAAAATTGGTTTATGGCGAGAAAAATTTAATTGCCTCAGGGCCAATATTCGAATCGATGGAGCAAAAAAACGAACAGCTTATTTTAAGTTTTTCTTCTGTCGGAACTGGTTTAATGAATAAAGGAGGTAATACTTTATATAGTTTCGCAATCGCGGGACCAGACGGAAAATTTGTTTGGGCAAAAGCAAATATTGAAGGCGATAAAGTTATTGTTTGGAACAATGAAATTAAAAATCCAGTAAAAATGCGTTATGCTTGGGCAGATAATCCAGATAATGCTAATTTATACAATAAAGAGAATTTACCAGCTTCACCTTTTGAAGCAGAGTTGAAATAACTTTTATGAAATGAGAACTTTGACAAATTTTAAAACTTTGACAAAGCTGTATTTTAAGTTATTCCATCCAGTTTTGTCATTTCGAGGAACGAGAAATCGCACTAGAAGGTCGACAAAGATTTGAGCTTTTCTTTGCGGAACTACGAGTGCGATTTCTCGTTCCTCGAAATGACAAATTTTACGATAAATAGTTTACTTCAAATTCTCCATCAAAATTTTCAAAAAAGCCTTTACCGCTTTTTTCTCATACACTTCTTTCAGAGAAATAAGCATTGCAGTTCGCGTCATATTTTCTCCTTTTATTGGAATAGCGTACAAATCTTTTTCGTCCTCAATTGTAGTTTTTGTTAAAATTGTATGCCATTTTCCTGTTTTAATAAGTTCCAGTAAAGTTGGAATATCGTTTATTTCGATCGTAACTTTTGGGTGTAAATTACTTTTCTCAAAAGCTCTACTGATAAACTGAGTTGTGCTAAAACCGCCTGCAGGCATGGCAAGTGGCAACATACTTATTTCTTCCAGAGAAATTGTTTTTTTATTTTTTAAAGAAGTTTCAGAAGAGGTAACCAAAGCCATTGGCGAAGTAAACAATTCCAAATATTTGAAATGAGCTTCAGAAGCAATTTCTTCGAAAGTCAGAATCACATCGAGTTGAAAATGATTCAGTTTTTGTATTAATTCCTGCGAAGTTCCAAAAATGATTTCGAACTGAATTTTTGGATATTCAGAGCTAAATAAAATCAAAGCTTTTGTAACAACATGGCGTAAAGCGTATGTAACACCAATGGCAATTTTTCCTGTTTCGAGTTTATTTAAATCTTTTAATAATTGCAGTCCGTCAGAAGCTTTGTTGACCGATTGCTGTGCATAAACCGAAAATAATTCTCCAGCTTCTGTCAATGTAATTCGCTTTCCAATTCGGTTAAAAAGGGGAACCTGAAGTTCATCTTCCAATTGTTTAATTTGTTGTGATAAAGTGCTTTGACTGATATAAAGCGCAGCAGCAGCTTCAGTAAAATTCAGTAATTCTTTTGCTTTTAGAAAATATTTAAGCTGACGAAGTTCCATTTATAAATCGGTTTTATCGATTGATTATATCGAAAAATAAGGTTTTACAAATATAGAAATTCTTAAGAACTTTGTTTCGTTCTAAAAATTACAGAAGAATAAAATGAAAATAATTGCTTTACAAGAAGGAAATTACATTGCTAATTCTAAAAAAGAATTTCAGCTTTTGACAGAAGAAACAACTGAATCGGGTTTAAAAATGGCAATTCAGCCTTTTCTTGTTATTACAGAAAATGATATTATTTTATTAGATTTCGGGTTAGGATTTGTAAACAATGGAGTTCCATTTATTTATGAAATGCTAAGAAAAAATAATATCGAACCTCAACAGATTACGAAAGTTTTGGTTTCGCATTTACATAAAGATCATATTGAAGGAATTGGTTATTTCGAAAATGATCAATTCATTCAAAATTTCCCGAATGCAAAGATTTACATTCAAAAAAGAGAAATAGATTTTGCTTTACAGCAATTGCAAAATCCATCTTACGTTCCAGAAATATTAAATCAGCTTGAAAAATTACCTAATGTTGAATTGCTAAATGAAGACAACGGACAAATTACAGATGAAATTTTCTTTGAAGTTTCGGCCGGGCATACAAAGTTTCATCAAGTATTTTGGATTAAGGCTGATAACGAAATTGTATTTTATGGAGCTGATGATCTTCCGCAAAAAATATATTTGAAAATGCACGTTGCCTACAAAACAGATTTCGATGGAAAGCGAGCAATGGAATCAAGAAAAAAATGGGAGCAAGAAGCAAAAGAACAAAATTGGAAAGTGCTTTTGTACCATGATATGAAGACGCCAGTTTTGGAGTTTTGAGATTATAATAGAAGAATATGAAAGATAGAGAATTACCAGCTTTAATAATTTATGGATCATTGGCGCCAGGCGAATCCAATCATTCGGTTATGGATCCGATTAAGGGCGAATGGAAAAAAGCGATTATAAAAGGAAAACTTCAAGAAGGAGGGTGGGGTTCTTCTTTAGGATATAATGGTTTTATTCCGATGAATTCCAAAGAAGCTGAAATTATAAAAGCATACGTTTTATTTTCAGAAGATTTATCTGCAAATTGGGATTATCTAGACGAATTTGAAGGCGATGGCTATACTCGAATTCAAACCGAATATGAGCTGGAAAGCGGAGAAAAAGGAATTGGATTTATTTATGCTTTGAAAAGTATGTAAAATAGATAACTACTTATTGAATTTTTTTAAGTCGTCTTCAATAAGCCTAATTTTATCAGTATTATTTGCGCTTGAAATTAAAGAAGTAAAGTGATCACCTCTTTCAGGATCATTTATTCTAATTTCTGTTAATATATAATCGTCAAATTTTTTTTTGTTAAACATTGAAGAAAACAATTTACTTCTGTACTCCTGTGGTAAAAGCTTTTCTTTTCTATTAGTTCTCATTTTAATTGCTGACGTATCGCAGTAATAATAAAGAACAACATTGTGCTGATCTAAATAATTATTTATTATGCCAACAAAAATATTTAAAGTCTTAATGGAATTATATTCAATTTCACTATTCATTAATGTAATTGAAACATCAATTATTGGAATTCCGTAATCTATTCCGTTTGCAGAAAATTTGACAAAACTTACAAGATATTGATAACCTTCTTCAGTAGTAAAAGGAATCTCCTTATCTAACTCCAAGATTTAAAGTATTATTTAGACTTAGGGAAATAAATGTCTTTTTTAGCAATTAATTTTGCTTTGTTTTCTTCTTTTGAAGTACGAAGATTTCTAAAAAACTCTAATGTTTCTTTAGATGGTTTTGTAATATGTAATGACTGTGTTTTCATAATAGTGCAAAGATAATCATTATTTTGAAAACGACAAATTTTGATTATAGTGGTAAGTGTTTGCTTATTAGTGTTTTAGTTGTTTTAAAAGAAAGATTTTTATTACAATATCAACTAATTAGGCTTAGTCTGTATTTTTTTCTTTGAAAACATAAGAAACAAAACACTCTTCACTTTTTCTTCTAACGAAGAGCGCAAAATCGAAAATGCCTTTGTAATCTGAGCTTCAACAGTTTTGATAGAAACATCTAAATGTTCTGCGATTTCGATATTTGTTAAACCTTCTTTTTTGCTCAAAATAAAAACCTCTTTGCATTTTGGTGGTAAATTCTGAATCTCTTTATTTACGGCATTCAAAACCCTTTGGAAAGATTCAGAATCTTCTTCTTGAACAATTCCGTTTAAAGCATCGTGATATGATTTTTCGAGAGAAAACAAAGATTGATTTTTTCTATATAAATCGATAAACTCATTGTAAACCAATTTGTAAAGAAAACTTTTTAGAGAATGATCTGTTTTTAATCTTGTACGTTGTTCCCAAACTTTTATAAAGACATTCTGAACGATATCTTCGGCGCTGTAAACATTTTTCACCAAACTGTTGGCATACACGCAAAGTTTATGATGATACGTGTCGATAAGATAGGTGTAAGCGCTTTCATCTCCATTTTTTAGAGACTCAATTAGTGTAGTATTATCGCTGTAATCATCCATCTTCATAAAAACAAATATATAAATTAATAGTTTTTTAGGTCAAAAAGTGAACTGAATTTCATAAAAAGACCTGCTTTTTTGCCTTTCTATTTGAAAATTATTACAAATAAAAAAGGAATAAAATGCAAATATAAATCTTTTACTTTATAATTTCTACCAAATTAGTCGAGTTTTATTGAGAGAAAAGACTTGTGAAAAAGAAAAAAATCAGTAAAATGAAAAAAACTTTATCAAATTGTTAGGGTTTTGTTTTTTGGTTTCGTAATAATATCAAAAAACGACTAAAATGACAGTAAAAAAGTCAGAGAGACTAATTGTTAAATTTATCACAAATCAGGCTTCTCATGAAGAAATTGAGCAGCTTACCGAGTGGTTAAAAGAAGAAGAGAATCAAATTGTATTTAAGGATTTTGTAAAAACGAATTATGCAATTGATACTGCTTTGAACTCTTTTGATTCTTCTGAAGTTAGAAAACAGCTTTCAGAAAGAATTGAAAAGGAAAATAATGTTTTTACTAAAAGAAGATTTTCATCTTATTATAAATATGCGGCGATTTTGGTTGTGGCTCTTGGCGGATTTTATTTCTATAAAAATTCAAGTTCTGAACATGCTAGAAAAAATGTTATTGTACCAAGAGTAGATGAAATTGTTTTGCAATATGGTAATGGTTCTTCAGAAAACATTGATACTTCTGAAGAAAAAGAGGTAACAGATAAAGATGGAAATATTATTGGAAAACAAGAGAAAAATAGACTGGTTTATGATAAAGCTTTCGCTGAAGGAGAATTGGTTTACAATACTTTGAAAGTTCCTTACGGGAAGAAATTCGAAGTGCAACTATCAGACGGAACATTAGTGCATCTTAATTCAGGAACATCATTGCGATATCCAGTTCAGTTTGGCAAAAACAAAAACAGACAAGTGTATCTGAGTGGTGAAGCTTATTTTGAAGTGAGTAAAGACAAAGCGCATCCGTTTACGGTTAATTCACAGCAAGTTAATGTTGAGGTTTTAGGAACTAAGTTTAATGTAGATTCTTATGCTAATAATGCAAGCACAGATGTGGTATTGGTTGAAGGAAAAGTTTCGCTTTATAAAGATCAGAAAACAAATGATAATCAGGTGTTTTTGACACCAGGATTTAAAGCTTCCAATTTAAAAGGACAGACCACTTTTAAAACAGAACAAGTAAATACAGATTATTATACAGCTTGGGTAAAGGGAAGTTTGGTATTTAAAAATGCTTCTTTCGATGATATTATTAAAAAACTGGAACGCCAGTATAATGTGACTTTCATTAACCGAAATAAAACATTAGGAAGAGAAATTTTTAATGCCCGTTTTGATAATGAACCAATTGAAGTGGTTTTGAAATATTTCAGTGACAGTTATGAAATTGATTACATTATTAACCAAGACAAAATAACGATAAAGTAAATTATCAATTAACAATTTATAATTAACAATTAAAAAGACGCCTATGTAACAAAAATCCAAAAATGAATAGGATCGTTATAAAAAAACCGGAAAATGCGCCAACATTTCCCGGTAGAGTGTATGCGGTCAGTTAATTAACCAACCAACATTAAAAAAAACATTTTAAAAGTATGAAAAAACTCTTGAACAAAATCAGGTTTGATAAGCCTTTTTTGAAATTTGATTTGAAAATGAAATTGACCACATTATTTCTGCTAACTGCCTTAAGTATAATGCACGCCGGAACCAGTTATTCTCAAAAAACCAAGATTTCTTTTAATGTCAATAATATGACTGTTGCAAAAGTTATCGAAAGGATTGAATATACAACAGATTATAGATTTGTTTACAATGTAAGATCTGTCGACTTAACTAGAGTAATCGACGTAAATGCGAGTGACACTTCGATAGAAGTTGTGTTAGGCAAAATTTTTAATAATACCAGTACCGATTTTAAAGTGTCTGGTAACCATATTATTTTGATGCCAAAAAAGACTTCTTCTGAAGTTAAAAAACCAGTGGCAGATTTTATTGTAAAAGGAAGAGTCACAGATGAAAAAGGAATGCCTTTAGTAGGCGCAGCAGTTGCTGATAATGGTTCTGGAAGAGGTGTAAATACCGATTTTAATGGAGAATATCAGATTATTGCGGTAAGCAGCGAAACTACTTTGGCATATTCTTATTTAGGATATGTTAGACAAGAAATTAAAGTTGAAGGCAGAAGTGTTATCAACGTTGTTTTAAAAGAAGACGTCCTAGAATTGGAAGGACTTGTTTTGAAAACAGGTTACCAAGATATTTCCGAAGAAAAAGCAACAGGATCTTTCTCAAGTTTGAAAGCAGTAGATTTTAAAGAACAACGATTAAGCGGTTTAGATAAAATTTTAGAAGGACGTATTGTTGGATATCAAGATGGAAGAATTCGTGGTACAACTTCTATGAATACTAATGCTACAGCTCCTTTATATGTTATTGATGGTTTTCCTGTTGAAAATACTAGATTAACTCCTTATGCAACTATAGAAGAAAATCTTCCTAGTTTAAACTTAGAAGATATTGAAACAATTACGGTTTTAAAAGATGCTGCGGCTTCATCTATTTATGGTGCTCGCGCGGCAAATGGAGTTGTGGTAATTACAACTAAAAAAGCAAAAGCTGGAAAAACAAATATTTCGTTTTCAAGCAATTTAACCGTTACTCCTTATAGAAATTATACTGGAAACCTTACTGATTCTAATGATATTATTGGTTTAGAAAGAGGATGGGCAGATGGAAATCCGAATTTGAAAACTGCTAATGCAAGCACATATGCACAATCATTATTGAATAATGCGGTATATACAAGTTTAGGAATGCAGACTATTTTAAACGGTTATGCTGGAAATATTTCTCAAGCAGAAATGAACAGCCGTTTAGATCAGCTTGGTGGGCAAGGTTATAAATATTTTGATGATATTGCTAAATATGCAAAACGCGACCAATATTTTATGCAGCATAACCTTAGTTTAGGAAAAGCTACAGAAAATAATACTTTTAATGCTTCTTTGACTTATAAAAATAATCAGTTTGAAGATATTTATACTGAAAATGAATCGGTTGGGATTAATTTGAAAAATACAACTCAAATTAACAGCTGGCTGTCTTTAGATTTAGGAACTTATACGAATTTTGGAAAAGGAGATACACAAAGTTATTTTGCCTCACAACCTGATTTTACTTCAGGTCCAGGATATAAATATCAGCCATACAATCAATTGGTGAATAATGACGGAACTAATTTTGTTTCTACAGCTGCTTCTCGTTACAACAACTTTACGCTAAATTCTATGCAGACTTATGGTCTTTACAACATGGATATTACGCCAATGGATGAGTTTGGTAGAAATTTAGTTGAAAACAAAAGTTTCTTAAATAGGACTTTTGCTAAATTCAATGTAAAATTCAGTAAAGCATTTACATACAATGCAATGTTCCAATACGAATTTGCTTCAGATCGCGCTAGTCAATTATATGACAAAAATTCATATTATGTAAGAAGTAAAGTAAACGGAATGGTAACAATTGCCAATAACAAAGCCGTTTATAATTTGCCTTATGGAGACATTGTTAAAGAAACGAATCAGTTTTCTAATGCATATAATTTCCGTCAGCAGTTAAACTTCAATCAGACTTTTGCTGAAAAGCATGATTTTTCTGCTATTGCTGGTATGGAAATCCGTCATTCAAAACAAGAATATAACGATAACACGCGCTACGGTTACGATTCACAAACTTTAGGTTTTGCTCCAATAAATCAAGCTGATTTATTAAAAGTATACGGAACTGTTTTTGGCGGTTATATGTCGCAAAGCGAATTTTCATTAGAAAAAGAATTACAAAACCGTTACGTTTCAGTGTATGGAACAGGAGGTTATACTTACGATAGAAGATATACGCTTTCAGGAAGTATTCGTTGGGATCGTTCTAATCTTTGGGGAACAGACAGTAAATATCAAAATAAACCAACTTGGTCAACTGGAGCAGGATGGAATATTGATAAAGAATCATTTTTTGATGTTGATTGGGTAGACGGACTTAAACTTCGTGCTTCTTATGGTATCGGAGGAAATGTTGCTAAAGATTCTGCGCCATATTTAACAGCATATTACAATTCTAACTCAAATGTTGGAGGAAATCAAGGAACAGTAAGTAAGCGACCAAACCCTGAATTATCTTGGGAAAAAACAACTACAACAGATATTGGTTTAGACTTTTCATTCTTCAAAAGTAGATTAAGCGGAACTTTTGATGTGTATAGAAAAAAAGGACAAGATTTATTAGCGAGCAGTCAAGGAATTCCAACAGAAGGATGGGGTTATTCTACTTACACGCTTAACAACGGAGCAATGACCAATAAAGGTGTCGAAGTAACTTTGAGAGGAACTATTGTAAAAACACCTTCATTCTCTTGGGATGCAGCAGTTTTATATGCTTACAACAAAAACGTGGTGGATTACGTAAACGTAACAGCTCCAGTTTATTACCTTCAGTTAGATTACCCACAGGCTTTTCCAAGAGTTGGAACAAGTTTTAACTCTATTTATGGTTACAAATGGGCTGGATTAAGCAGCACAGGAATTCCTCAAGTTTATGATGCTTCAGGAACTGCAGTAAAATACAATCCGGGACAAATTGATGCTATCAAAGATTATGGCTCAACAGTTCCTACGCAAAGCGGATCTTTCCATACTTCGGCTAATTATAAAAACTTCTCACTTTCGGCACTTTTCATTTACGAGTTAGGACATAAAATAAGAAATACTTTCTTGCCAATGCTGAATAATACTTATAATAGTGCAGCAGGAGGTTACATAACCAATATTTCTGTAGTAAACAATCATATTGCAGATCGTTGGATGCAGCCTGGAGATGAAGCTTTCACAAATGTTCCAAGAGCAGTTTACGAGTATGATCCAGAATTTAGTTCAGATTCTCGTACTATTTATTCGTATGCAGATATTAATATTCTAGATGCATCAAATGTGAGATTAAGCAACATTTCGCTGTCTTACCAAATGCCAAAAGACATTATTAAGAGAGTAAAATTAGATGGCGTACGTTTCAATTTAAATGCAGAAAACGTATACACTTTTGCAAAAAGCAGAGATGCTAAATATTTGCTAGGCGGTTTCCAATCTCCAAGCTTTGTTATGGGCGTAAATGTTAATTTCTAATTTATAAAGACTAGACGATGAAAAATATATATATAAAGATAGCGTGCTTCTTAGCTTTAGGATTGACTTTTGCCTCTTGCGAAGATTATTTGAGTGATATCCCTAAAGGATCAAAAACACCAACAACATTAGCTGATTATGAAGCTTTTCTACGCGACGAGTATACTAACCACAGAGTTGATATTACTGGCGCTTCACAATTATTAAATGACCAATATGTAACGGTTGCATCTTTAGCAAATAATAGATTGTATAATGCACTATATATGTGGGATGAAAGTGCTGACCGAATTGCCTTGAAAGTATCAGATGAAACAATGTATTATTCAAGCTATGCGGGAATTTCGACTTTTAATTTAATTATCGAAAATGCATTAAATACCACGCAAGCAACTGATGACGAAAAAAGAGTAGTGTGGGCAGAAGCAAAAATATTGCGTGCCATGAATTACTATAATCTGGTTAATTTTTATGCAGATACTTATGTAGCGTCTACAGCTTCAACAAAATTATCAGTTCCGTTAATTACTAGTGCCAATATTAATGCGCCAAGTAAGCAAGTAACGATTCAAGAAATGTATGATTTTATCTTGAATGATGTTAAAGAAGCTTTACCGTATTTGCTAAAAGTTTCGCAAACTGCTTTGCATCCAAATTTAGGTGCAGGTTATGCATTTTATTCAAGAGTTTATCTTCAAATGAATAACTATACAGAAGCTTTAAAATATGCAGATTTAGCATTGGCTGAAAACAATCAATTGTATGATTGGATTGGATATTACAATGCAAATAAAACGATTATAGATCTTCCAAATTCGTATACGACGACAACATCTCCAATGGGATATAATTATGTAGAAAACTACACGTATCGTCATGGTACTTATTCTAGTTTAACAACAGAAAATAGTATTCCTGTTGAGCGTGCACAACGTTTTGAAGCTGGAGATGCGCGTTTTATTTCACGTTGGAAACTTTATACTGTTGGTGCCGAAACGTATTACAGAAGAACTTTGTCTGGTGCTTTTAATTTTGGAGGAATCACAACGGTTGAGGTTTATTTGATTAAAGCAGAATGTCTGGCACGTGCAGGACAAATCAGTGAAGCATTAAATGTTTTGAATACAGTTCGTAAAACTCGTATTCTTCCTGCTTCTTATCAAGATATTTCGACTGCAGATAAAACAACAGCTTTGAAAGCTATTTTCAGAACAAAAAACAATGAACTTACTAACACGCTGATTCCTTTTGCAGACGCACGCCGTTTAAATGCAGAAGGCGTTTACACAGTTAGTTTTACAAAAGTAGCAAACGGAACTACTTACACGTTATCTTCAGATTCTCATTTATGGACAATGCCATTTCCACAAGGTGCTACAGCAAACCCAGGAAACGGAACAATAACACAAAATGTAGACAAATAATAATGGAAAAGCTTCCTGATTAGATTTTCCCGAAAGGGAAGCTTTTTTCTAAAATATCAATCAAAAATGAAAGCAATTAAATCTAAAATATTAGGCTTGTGCATTTGCTTGTTTATGGTTTCATTAAACATTCAGGCGCAAAAGAAAAAAACAGCGCCAGCGACGGTTTCTTCTTATACAATTGAAGGAAACATCACTGGTTTAGCAGATGGAACAGCTGTAAAACTAGTTCCAGGCGCTACGCATTCTTCTGAACTGCCAGTTGCTGAAACAACATTAAAAGACGGGAAATTTACTTTCGAAGGAAAACTAAAAGAACCTCGTTTTTTCTAT
Source organism: Flavobacterium ginsenosidimutans (assembly GCF_003254625.1). GTDB lineage: Bacteria > Bacteroidota > Bacteroidia > Flavobacteriales > Flavobacteriaceae > Flavobacterium > Flavobacterium ginsenosidimutans. The sequence continues at coordinate 298,261 of NZ_QJRJ01000078.1, read as the reverse complement.
GTTGTCTTTGGTAAAAGCAAAGGAAATATTTCTGTAATGGTCGAAAATTCAAAAATAAAAATTACAGCGACTGGCAAAGTTTCAGATAAAGAAGGCGAATGGATTTCTTTTAAAGATGTAGTAATTACTGGTTCTAAATCTCACGATTATTATGTTCAAGAAACGGCATTTAAAGAAGAATTGAATAAAGATTACGAAGCATATCACGTTGGAATTAACGAACTAAGTAATTTAGCTGGAAAAGCAAAAAAAGAAAACAACAAAAAACTATTGGATTCTGTTTATAGCACGGCTCAATGGAAAAAATTTGAAGCAGAAGAAAAAGCGTTTTTCACGAAAGTAGAATTGTTGTCAAAAAATTTGATTGAAAAACATAAAACCAATTGGTGGGGACCATTTTTTATGATGACTTCATACAGTTATTTTACTCCAGAGCAAAAGCCAATTTATGAGCAGTTTTCAGAAGCTGCGAAGAAAAGTTACTACGGTCAAATTCTAGATAAAGATTTGAATCCGAAATCTTTAGTGGGAACAAGTATTGCCAACTTTGGGTTAAAAGATAAAGATGGAAAAACTTTCAATGCGAAAGACATCGTTGCAGGGAAAAAATATATTTTGGTTGATTTTTGGGCATCTTGGTGCGGTCCATGCCGAAAAGAAATTCCGAACTTAAAAACAGCTTACGCTGAATATTCGAATAAAGGATTTGAGATTTTAAGTGTTTCAATCGATAAAGACGAAAAAGCTTGGCAGAAAGCATTAGTACAAGAAAATATGCAATGGCACAATCTTCTAGACGATGATAAAGTGAGCAAAGCATTTAATGTAAAAGCAATTCCAGCAACTTATTTAGTAGACGGTAAAGGTGTAATTATCGGAGAAAACTTAAGAGGTGCAGAATTGGAAGCAAAACTGAAGGAACTTTTGAAATCTTAGTTTTTTTAGTCGCAGTTTTCAGTCTCAGTCTCAGTTGATAACTGAAAATTGCGATTGAAAACTCAAAAAAAATCGCAATCTAACAAACAAAAAATATAACATGAAAAGTACAATTTTAAAATCAGGTTTACTGGCCTTAGCCCTTGCGACGGCAGTAACTTCTTGTGCAAAAAAAGAAGGATATACAATCAACGGAACAATTGCTGGATTAGATAAAGGAACAGTATATTTGGAATATGCAGATGAAAAAGGCGATAAAAAAATCATCGATTCTGCTGAAGTAAAAGAAGGTGCTTTTACTTTTAATGGAAAAACGGGAGAGCCTTTATTTCATACTTTAAAAATAAAAGGACAAGAATACGGAGCATATTTTCTTTTAGATAATGAAGATATTACTATTGAAGCAAAAAAAGATTCAGTTTTTAAAGCTAAAGTAACTGGAGCTACTCAAAACGGATTCTACAAATCATACTACGATAACGAATTTAAAAAAATACAAGCAGTTGCGGGACCAATTTATAAATTATCTGATTCGCTGACACAAAGCGGAAAAGTAAAATTGACTCCAGAACAACAAACCTTGATGGATAAAAAATGGAAAGATCTTGGCGCTTTCGCGGATGATCTAACAGATAAATTCATCAGAAAAAATAAAGACAATCTAGGAGGAGCTTTAGTAATCGAAGATCGAATTGTGTCTTACGGAACTCCTGAAAAAGTAAAAGAATATTACGGAATTTTATCTCCAGAAATTCAAAAATCATTCTACGGAAAAAAATTAAAAGCTTCTATTGATCTTAACGAAAAAACAGCAATTGGCGTTGCAGCTCCTGAATTTTCGCAAACTGATGTAAACGGAAAAGTAGTGAAATTATCAGATTACAAAGGGAAATATGTTTTAGTAGATTTCTGGGCAAGCTGGTGCGGACCATGTCGAAAAGAAAATCCAAATGTTGTTGTGGCTTACAAAACCTATCACGACAAAGGATTTGATGTTTTGGGAGTTTCTTTAGACGATAAAAAGAATCTTTGGGAAAAAGCAATCGAAAAAGACGGCCTAACTTGGACTCATGTTTCGGATTTAAAAGGATGGCAAAATGAAGCAGCTGTTTTATATGGTGTAAAAATGGTTCCAACAAATTACTTAATTGGACCTGATGGGAAAATAGTAGCTAAAAATCTTAGAGAAGCTGAATTGCAATCTAAATTAAAGGAAATTTTCAGCAAATCGTAAATTTTTAGTTTTCAGTCGCAGTTTTCAGTCTCAGTCTCAGTCTCAGTCTCTGAAAACTGCGACTGCGACTGAAAACTCAAGAAAAAATCTCTCAAAAAAATGAAAAAATACATCTTTCTGGGCTATTGCTCATTAGCTTTTTGCGCCTTTATGTCAGCGCAGAATAAATCCGTAAATTTTAAGAAAATTAAAGAATTAGGCGGAATCGAAGAATATTTATATCAGCCAAACGGAATGAATGTTTTGCTTTTGCAAGACAATGCTTCGCCAGTTGCAACTGTACAAATTGTATATCGTGTAGGTTCTAAACATGAGGTTTTAGGAAACACAGGATCAACGCACCTTTTAGAACATTTAATGTTTAAAGGAACTCCAACTTTCAACAAGAAAAATGGAAACACAATTACTGATGTTTTACAAAATACAGGAGCACAATTAAATGCTACAACCTGGTACGATCGTACGAATTATTTTGAAACACTTCCGAGTGATAAAATCGAATTGGCACTTCAAATTGAAGCCGACAGAATGCGTAATTCTTTATTGACAAAAGAAGATAAAGAAGCAGAAATGACGGTTGTTCGTAATGAATTTGAACGTGGCGAAAATAATCCGAATGCTTTATTAGATAAAGAAATCTGGGCTTCTGCATATATTGCGCATCCATATCATCATTCGACAATTGGATGGAAATCGGATATTGAAAACGCTCCAATTGAAGTTTTAAAGAATTTCTATAATACATATTATTGGCCAGATAATGCGACTTTAACCATAATTGGAGATTTCAAAAAAGAGAATGTTTTTGAATTAATCGAGAAATATTTCGGGAAAATTACAAAAGCGCCAAAAGTAATGCCTCAGCCTTATACAGAAGAGCCTCAGCAATATGGCGCGCGTAAAATTGTGGTGAAAAAACCTGGAGAATTGGGCGTTGTAAATAAAGCCTATAAAATTCCTGGAGCTTTACACGAAGATCTTCCAGCTTTAAGTATTCTAGCTCAGATTATCGGTTCTGGACCTTCAGCAATTTTAAACAAAACTTTCGTTGACACTCGTTTAGGAATTTATTCTTACGCAAGTGCTACAAACTTTAAAGAAGTTGGACTTTTCACAATTGGAGTTGGTTTTCCAACTACTTCAAAACACGAAGATATTGATGCTAAAATCAGCGAAGTTGTAGCTAAAATTCAGAAAGAAGGTGTAACTCAAGATGAGGTAAATCGTGTTGTGGCAAAAATCAGTGCGCAGACAATCTTAGCTCGCGATGGTTCTGGAGTAATTGCATCGGCATTAAATGAAGCGATTGCTGCTGGCGACTGGACAGATTATATTACAGGAGTTGACCGATTGAAAAAAGTAACTCCTGCCGATGTTTTGCGAGTTGCGAATAAATATTTGGTTGAAGACCAAAGTACGACAGGATATTTTATTCCGAAACAAGCGGGTTCTCAAAATAAAGATCAAGCTCAAGCAAATAATTTTATCGAAGAAAATGGTCCGTTTTATTACAGACATCCAGAAAATGAACATATTCATGAAGAAAGTACAGCAGATTCATTTTCACTAAAAAATACTACAGAAGAATTTATTTCTGAAGAAACTTTGATAGAAAAATCAGCTTCTGCTTTCAAGAGAGAAAAAGTATATGGAATTGATGTGGTTTCAGTAAAAACTTCAGCTAAAGATTTTGTTACGATCGCAGCAAGTCTTTCGTTAGGAAATTATGCAAGCGAAACTAAAAATGATGTTATTCCAGCTTTAACGGCAGCAATGTTGTCAAAAGGAACAACGTTGAATGATAAGTTTAAATTTTCAGAAAAACTTCAAAAATTAGGAGTTACTTTAAACGTAAATGCTTCGACTTTCAAAATCAATATAGGATTTAAATGTTTGAAAAAAGACTTAGATCAAGTAATTACTTTATTGGCTGAAGAATTGAGAAATCCATTGTTTGATGCTAAAGAATTCGAAAATTTAAAACAGCAATTTATTGGAAATACACAGCAAGATTTAAATGATCCAGGCGAAAGAGGAGACATTGCTTTATCTCAGGCAATTTATCCAAAAGGAAATCCAAATTACAGTTTAAGTGTTGAAGATAATATTGCGAATATTAAAAACGCAACTTTGGATGAAGTGAAAGCTTTTCATAAAAAATATTTTGGAACGGCTTCAATGCGTTTGGTAATTGTGGGAGATACAGAAGGAGCAAACTTAAACGCATCATTAAAAAAATCATTCAAAAATTGGAATGGTGGAGTTACTGAAAAACTAAAATTTGAAGAAGCTTCAAAATCAGCAGCAAAAACAGAAGTAGTTACAATTCCAGAAAAACCAAGTGCCGAATTGTATATTGGACAATTTACAGGTTTAAAAAGAGCCGATGCAGATTATATTCCTTTTTACATTGGAAATTATACTTTAGGCGCTGGATTTGCTGGTCGTTTAATGCAAACTGTTCGCGATAACGACGGTTTAACATATAGCATTTCTTCTGGTTTAGGAGGAAATATTGAAACTGGAGGTTATTGGTTTGTAAACGCATCTTTCAATCCGAATTTATTTCAAAAAGGCCTTGACGCTACAATGGTTCAGGTAAATAAATGGGTAAAAGACGGAATTACAGCTGAGGAATTAGAAAATAAGAAAACCAATTTAATTGGAAGTTTTAAAGTTGGAATGTCAACCACAAACGGAATGGCAAGAACGATTTTGAGTTTTATCGAAAGAGGTTTAGAGCCAAATTACATCGAACAATATCCAAACGATATTCAAAAAGCAACTTTACAACAAGTAAACGATGCAATCAAGAAATACGTTCAATTGGATAAAATGATTGTCATCAAATCGGGTTCTCTTGATAAAGATGGGAATCCTTTGAAGTAGTTTTTAGTCTCAGTTTTCAGTCTCAGTCTCAGTTAGGAAAAACAACTTTGTCAAAGTTTAAAACTTTGACAAAGTTATACACTGCGACTGCGACTGCGACTGCGACTGCGACTGCGACTGCGACTGCGACTGCGACTGCGACTGCGACTGCGACTGAAAACTAAAACCAACAATTTTTAATAGTCGTCTTTCATTATTTCATTTTAGAATCTGAATTAGTAAGCCATTTTCTGTGAAAGACCAAAAGAGCTGTTTTGCCGACAGCTCTTTTTTTAAACCTTAAACCAAAACAATGAAAAACATCGCAATAACATTACTGTTGTTTTTTTCTGCAAGTACGTTTGGACAAATGTACAATCCGGTGAAATGGAGCACATATGTAGAAAAAGTTTCAGATAAAGAGTATATTTTAAAAGCACAGGCCGTGATTCAATCGGGCTGGCATTTATACGGACAATATATTGAAGAAGGCGGACCTTCAAGAACTGCTTTTACTTTCAAAAATCCGAAGAAAAATTTCGAATTAATTAGAAAAACAACCGAAGAAAAAGGACATGAAGTGGTTGATAAAATCTTCGATATGAAAATTAAATATTTTGAAGATAAAGCACTTTTTACACAAAAAATTAAATTTACTTCAGATGACATTTCGAATATTGCGGGAGAAGTTGAATTTATGGTTTGTGATGACAGCAATTGCTTACCGCCAACTTCAGAAGAATTAACATTTAAAATTCCGACCGAAAAGAAATTGGCTTCTGCCGAAGAAACTCCGATCGTTAAAAAAGATTCGGTAATTTCAGAAGAAAAAACGGTTTCACAGACAGAAGAAAAAACTTCGAAAGAAATTGTGAGTTCGCCAAAGAAAACAGAATCTAGAGGATTGCTAACAATTTTTATTTTGGCTTTTTTATCAGGATTTGCAGCATTGCTAACGCCTTGTGTTTTCCCAATGATTCCGATGACGGTGAGTTATTTTACGAAACAAAGTAAAACAAAAGCGGCGGGAATTAGAAATGCAATGATTTACGGAATTTCAATCGTAATTATTTACGTTTTATTAGGTTCAATTGTGACGGCTGTTTTTGGTGCGGATTCTTTAAATGCACTTTCAACAAACGTTTGGTTCAATTTGATTTTCTTTATTTTATTGGTTGTTTTTGCTTGTTCATTTTTGGGCGCTTTTGAAATTGTATTGCCAAGTTCATTAGCCAATAAAGTAGATTCGCAGGCAGATAGAGGAGGATTAATTGGGATTTTCTTTATGGCTTTGGCTTTAGCCATTGTATCATTCTCGTGCACAGGCCCAATTGTAGGAACTTTATTGGTCGAAGCGGCTTCAAAAGGCGGAATTGCGCCAATTGTTGGAATGTTAGGATTTTCGATTGCAATTGCATTACCGTTTTCATTATTTGCGGCTTTTCCAGGCTGGTTAAATGCATTACCAAAATCTGGCGGATGGTTGAATACGGTAAAAGTGGTTTTAGGATTTTTAGAATTGGCTTTGGCTTTTAAATTTTTATCAAATGCCGATTTAGTTTTACAATTACATTGGTTAGAAAGAGAAGTTTTCCTTGCTATTTGGATTGCGGTTTTCGGAATGCTGGCTTTTTATTTATTTGGAAAAATCACTTTGCCGCATGATTCTCCTTTAAATCATATTTCAGTAGGAAGATTAGGTTTTGGATTGATCGTTTTAAGTTTCACGATTTATTTGATTCCAGGACTTTGGGGCGCTCCATTAAAATTAATCAGCGGATTTCCACCTCCGATGCAATATAGTGAATCGCCAAACGGACTTGGAATTTCAGGTAATTCCGAGTTAAAAATAACAGGTTCGTTGCCAGAAGGAGCAGAACACGGACCGCAAAATATTATCACATTTCATGATTATGATAAAGGAATGGAATATGCAAAAAAAGTAGGGAAACCAGTTTTGTTAGATTTTACGGGATATGCCTGCGTAAACTGCAGAAAAATGGAAGAACTAGTTTGGTCAGATCCTAAAGTTTTGGGAGTTTTAAACAATGATGTTGTTTTGATTTCGCTTTATGTTGACGATAAAAAAGAACTTCCAGAAAGCGAACAATTTACTTCTGAAACTACAGGAAAAAGAATCAAAACCATTGGCAACAAATGGAGCGATTTACAGATTAAAACCTACAAAGCAAATGCACAGCCGTTTTATGTAATTGTGGATCATAAAAGCGCTAATTTAACAGAACCATCGGCTTATAATCCGAATGTTGAGGAGTATTATGGTTGGTTGCAGAGTGGGGTTGGGAAGTTTAAGAGGTAAATGTTTTTAGAATAGTAACTGAAATGTGGGTTATATTCATTAGAAAGCTGTTTATATAATTTAACCGCAATTTTTGAATTGCGGTTTTTTATTGAAGTTTTAATTAAAAAAATAATTTTGATGTTAATAAAAAAAGTCTCAATAAGAATATTGAGACTTTTAAATTTAAAAAAATGTAAGTGTTTAATAAGTATTATTTTTATGGAATTGATGTTTGGATTTTCGTGTTATTAGATATTTGTCCAAAATCAGAGATGTATTGGTTTAGCCATTCATAATTATACGTAGATAATTGTAGCTCCTCTCGTTCCTGATGCATAAACCAAATCGCCATCTGGAGCTCCTGAATTAATTGTTTGCAATGCAATTGGGACTGTAATTGTCGCGCCAGTTTTTATATTAGTAAATACGTTATTGCTTGCACTATTGCCTCCTAGATTGGTAACTAATGGCAATGTTATAAAGAGAATCGAAGTACATCCTAAGAAAGCTTCTGTTCCAACAGTAATTACAGAACTTAAATCACTATTATCAAAGACCAAACCTGAAGATCGAAATTGAAAACTGCTTAATGATGTAACATTTTTAACTCTAATATTTTTAAAGTTTGTGCAATATTGAAATCCTCCCCAAGCAATTGATAATACTCGACCGTCAAAATCAAAAAAGTGAGTAATAGTGCTATCTGATGTAAAACTCCTCAAATTATAATTTACTAAAATTTCAAAACAAAGATTAGCTCCTTCATTATGGTAATTTACAATTGCACCACTTCCAACTCCAAAAAACTGTGCAAACAATCCTTTATTACTATAAGTATTACTATAACCGCCTATTTCAGTATTATAACTATTGTTATCAGTGAAACCAATATAATTTATTACTACTGCTCTTAAAGAAGCAGTTGTTAATGCTGAATGAGGCAATCCAGAATTGGAAGTTTTAAATGATAATGGAACTTCTATGGTTACATTATTAGAAAAATTCACATGACCACTAAAAGCGTTTGAGCCAATACTTATTAAATTTGGCAGTGATATTTTAGAATTTGATGTAGGTACAAGTAAATTAAAGGCTTCGATATTGGCTGAGGTAATAGAACTAAAATCACAATCCTGACCTATCAAAGCAGTGCCTCTAAAACAAAAACTGTTTAGTATTGTAGCATTTTTTATTTTAACTGATGTTAAATTTGTAGCATATTGAAACCCTCCCAAAATAACAGAATTAACTAATCCATCCAAATCATGAAAATATGTAATTGAAGTATCATTAGCGAAACCACCAGCGGCATAATTCCCTGTAATTTGGCATTGAATATCTAAACCAACAATTTTATATCCTTTAATTCTAGAAACATTTATACCAAGCTTTGAAGCAAGTAACGATGGCGTATTAATAGTACCAGCGACACCACCTATAAAAGTATTAGACTTGACCTTTTGACGTCCAAATATTGTTTTTCGTAGTCCCATAATTATATTCCTAAGATCATTATTGAATGCTGACCATCATTTTGCATAAATGTGAAGATCTGTTTTTCAGTTACGGTGGCAGGCGTTCCAAATTCAAATGTTTTAGGAGATGTAATTGACCAGTTCAATGTTGTTCCTGTTTTTGTAATTCCTTCAAAACACATCCCTGAATTAACAAATGAACTAGGAATTGTCAATGTACCTGTTCCATTAAATTTTACGGTTTTTCCGTGCCATGAATCTAGAACTGTCGCAGGTAATGTTACATTAATCTGATTTGAAATATCTTGTTTGTTAGACAGATCAATATTTCCATTTCCGATAATTGATTCTCCATTTATTGTTTTAAAAGTTTTCTCTGGAATATCATTAAAAGTTAATTCACCATTTTCATTGGTAATTAAAATTTTATTTTGCTGATTTGTTTCTAAATCAGCCACTTTGATTCTATTGTGATTTGTGCTCATTTTAAGAGTATTTTTTATTAAATTTTTCTATTCTCTTTCATTTATTAATAGATTAAAAGAGTTGTAGATTCAGGCATTAAATAAAATAACATTGTATTAAACATAATCATTGAAAAACAAATATTTTCAATAATTATGTTTGAAAATAGGTACTCAATAATTAGTACTACATATTGTAAGTTCGTTATGTAATTTTGTATTTAATGAGAATTAGGTGTTAAATCTACTATTGTAACTCCTGTACCTGAAGCGGTCGCAGGATTTACTAAATTGGTTGCATTTGTTTTAAAGAAGCCAATTTTATTTAAAGTCATAAATCCTGAGGATGAATTTTGAAATGTAAACAGGTTTGTCGGTGTATCTTGAATTATATATGAGTCAATTATAGTCATAAGTGTATTTCCTTGCGACCATGAAAGCCATCCATTAGCAAATAATCCTGAAAGATATAGTGTTGAGTTTCTTATATTAATGATAGGCTGTGGAGTAGTGAAACTATTGATTCTACCAATAAAATTGTCAATAGATATTGAGTTTGGAATAGAAGATGGTAAATTGATAGCATAGTTCAAGTTTGTCATTCTTCCAGTTATCTGATTCCTTAGATAAGTAAACGATGGACAAGTGAAAGAAACTCCTGTAACATCTAACATTGAGCTTATGCCATCTGTTATATCTGCATTACCACTATATTTCATTATTTTATAGTAGTGTGCTGTGTCTTGAGCTTCCAATTTTAATGCATAAGTATCTGCATAAACTTCGTAAAATGAAAAACGAACACCAGTTGTATTATCATTTTTTAAACGCATCCCATTTGCCTTACTAGTAAATTTTCTTACTATAACATCACCTTGTCCGCCAAACAGTCTAAGTCCTGAAGTTGTGTTTTCACAATAGAAATTAACTACTTCAATTCTCATATTTTCTGTACTGTACGAACCATTTCCAAAGAATCCAGCAAAACCTGTATGCATCGCATAAACATTTAGATTAAATAATCTTAACCTTAAAAAGACAGTTGGGCGCATTGAGCAGGTACCTGTAGTTAGTTTTATTGTCATAGTTGACAAGGGAGCATCGACTTCAAATATGTTTCCTCCTGAAAGTTCACCGCTTATTTCATTGAACAAGAATACTCCCGGATGTGGTGTCATTATCTTTATTGGACGTAATGGTGTTGCTGGTAATTGTCTAGATGTTGATGAATCTAAATAATATAAGGTCCACATTATACCATCATTTGCTGGTAAAGCAGCATAAGCAGCGGCAGCTGTTTTGAAAGGTTTTGAAGAATCAGTGACAATTCCATTAGAATCATTACCATTAACAGTATCGATAAAAACGGTATAAGGTACTTTAGCACCAGGTAGAGCAATATTACCTATCAAAACCCACTCGTCAGTATCTATTTTTCTTAAAATTCTTGTTTCTCCTTTTACCGAACTTAAAGAAACATTAGAATTAATTGTAATACCTGAGCCACCGATTGTTACAATTCCTGCACCCTTTTGTGTATATTTTATCTCAGTTCCAATTGGTATGGCTACGTTTAAATTAGTTGGTATAGTAACTGTTACGGGATTTGCAGAACTAAAAACAATATGTTTTTTATAGTCATCAATAGTATATGTATATGTTATCCCTCCGACAGTATTTATTTCCAAAACGTAACTTAGCTTGTTATTTTGTAAAATCTTGCCCTGTTCAGCTGTTAAAGCTTTTGTTGAACCACCAGTAATTAAATCATTTACTAGCATTGTACCGAAAGAATTACGGACCGTTTCAATTGCATCAGCTAATTTCTGAAGGCTATTTAAATCAGCATTATCGGAGACTAGTAATTGGTTTATATCATCAATTAAATCTTTTAAAACCTTTCCTTGTCTAGCATCTAAAGCTTTTCCTTCTTGAGTATAATCTAGTCCATTGTAGCTGTCTGCTTTAATATTATTAACATCACTAAATTCAAGCTCACCACTGGAATTTGTAATTAAAATTTTATTTTGCTGATTTGTTTCTAAATCAGCCACTTTTATTCTATTATGATTTGTGCTCATTTTGTGGTATTTTGTTAGTAGTTTTTTGAAGTGATAAATAATCCTTTGGGGATTTTACACCCCAAAAGATTATGAATTATATTTTTTATGAAGATCTACCTGTTACTGTTACAGTATTGCTGTAAGAAGAAATGTATCCATTAGAATTAATTCTAATTTGATATGAGTATGTTACACCATTTGATAATTTATCATAATAAAAGGTATCCGTTGATGTTTGTAAAAGCATTGGAGTCCCACCATTTATACTGCGATATAATTCATAAGTTATAGCCCCAGGATCAATATAATTCGGCCATTGAAGCGTCATGGTCTCACCTCCATAGTAAGCATACCGTAATGTTGGCACAGTTGGATTTGTAGTAGGAGTAATTATGCATGTCCCAACATTATTAGCATATATCTGTGCATTGGCATCTAACCAAGCAATTGCTTGGTTGTTTGCGTCTAATACACTTTCATTTGAGACAAACTGATTTGGGGAGGCGGTAAGTGTGACAGCGCTTCCAGAATATCCGGGGCTACAATTATTTTTGGATACAGTTCTGGTTTGCATGGTATTATAGAAGCGCACCTGAGGTGGACAATCTACTTCATCTTGAAAAGGAGCAATGTAATCAGGATCCGTCTTTACATTCTGTTTTGTTTCTCCTGTTGAAGTGCCATCATCTGTATAATATTGTTCTAATGTTTCATAAAATTTATATCCTGTATTTCCCATATTTTTAATAATTTATTACAATATTTGCAGTTGAGCTGTTGCTAGAATAATTAATGTAGCCAATGTTCGTAGCTTGATCTATAGCTAAATGAGTTCCTTTTACAGAAACATTTTTTGAAAAATTTAGCTGTTGAATTTGCTGTCCATTGCTATTTACAATGTCTTTATCTACTTTTGTCATAGTTCCTCCAAGGTAAGTTGTTATTTCTACATCAATATTTCCAGTGTTTTTAGAACTCCACCAAACACCAGCCATTCTTACTTGGATATCATTTAAACTAGAATAATCTTCTTTTAATTTTTTAAAATTGATAAGACAGGTTTCAGTACCAGTTAAATCCTGTACATCTCCGCCCCACATTACATAAGAATCTTGTGATGAAGTATTTGCAGGAACTTCACTACCAAGTCCGTATCCGACCCATTTATTGTCTAAAGTATCGATACCTGTATTTATAAGACCTGTAAAAGTATCTAAGTCAGCACCTGCGCCAAATGCCCATTTGTATTTAACGATCATGTAATCGAATGGTAATAATGATGTTGATGGTTCTAATACACAAGAAGGGTTTTCTCCTCGCCATGCAGTAGTTCTAATACTGCAAATTCCAGTATTGTTGGCATAAGCTTGTGCATTTGCAGTTAGCCAAGCTTGCGCTTGTTCATCTGCATCGGCGACACTTTCTGTTGAAACGAATTTGTTTGCCGGAGCAGTTAAAGTAACTAGGTTTCCAGCTGTTCCATAGGAGCAATCATTCTTTTTTACGGCTAAAGTCTTTTCAGTATTATAATAAACTGTTGTTCCTTCTGCTGGGCTATATTGATCTATATAAGCAAAAGGCTTATATGTTATATTTTCTTCCATATTTATTTTAATAAAGAATAATTATTTGATTGTATACTCATTTAAAATTCATAAACGAGTATTCGTTACATAGGACTTACTGGCCAAACGATTGTTGCTGTATCTTCTAAATCAGTTAAATCTCTAAGTTCTTGTCTGTAGTTTTTCCAAGCTTCTTTTTTCTCTTCAGAAAGTGGTGAATCTTCGACTTGTGTCCAATCGCTATCCATTAAAAGTGCATTTCTAGTGGTTCTTAAGTTTGCTAAAAGCTCTTCTTTATTTTGAACAAAAGGAGAATAGGTATGTTTGCCTTCAATTACTTTATAATTTTTTGACAATCCCTGCTGCCATTCTTCTTCAGTTAATTCAATATGTGGCTCTGGAATATTTTGATGAATTCCTTCAACATAAAAACCTGTGTAATCTCCGTTTTCGTTATATGTTCCTTTATACATAATTTTTTAAATTTTTATTTTATATTAATATCCAATTGCAAACATATATCCGTAAGTTCCATCAATTACTGCAAAATATGATGTTGATGTAATGGAGTATACATGATTAAAACCTTTGCTTCCTGACGAATTTCTAACGGTAGATAAAACAACGCTTAAAGCACGATTAGGCCATGTTAATGGGAAAGTGTAAGTAGTTGAATTATTTGTTAAATAAGCCCATTGCAATATTAACCCGTTACTGAATTTTTGATAACCTCCATTTCCAAATGCTAGAATACCAAAACCCGCATGTCCAGCATCGTAATCAGAGCCAGGAGAAGTTGATACGGAGCCATCTGCCATTAAAAATTGACTAGAAGTTCCGCCAGTTTTAATAAAGTTTTTACCTTCAACTGTTTCTGTAAAAGTTTTATTTCCGCCAATGGTCTGAGCTGTTGTTAAGTCAACATATTTGGTATTTAGTTCCAAATCAGATAAAGTGACAGTGCTTTTGTACCAATAATCAACTTCAATATTACGATCGCTTATTATAGCAGAGAATGTAATAACACCATTGTTGTAATCTACAGCATAATCTTTGCCAGCACCTTCTCGAAGTAGCTGGCCATTTTTATAGATTCTAATACTATCTTTTACAGGTATTTCTGTTAAAGTGATTTTATCATTATTAAAAGTTAGTTCGTCAAAATTTTCTTTAAAAGGAATAGATAAACTTCCAAGAATCGGATTAGAGCCAGCCTCCTCAGAGTCAGAAGTATTTTTTGACCAGTAATTTATTTCAATATTTCGACCGTTTATTGGAGCCGAAAAAGTAAGTACACCACTATCGTAGTTTACATTATAATCCTCAATTTCCTTTAATAATTGTCCGTTTTTATAGACTTTAGCGCTGTCTGCAATAGGAGCAGGATCTAGTTGAATAGATGATCCTGAAAAGTTATCTTGAAATTCTTTGTAAGGAACGTAACAATTACCTGCAATAATTCCCGCATTTTGAAATGCGGCTTTTAAAAGCGCCGGAGTGATGTAATGCTGATTATCTGCTCCTGTTTCGACCATTTGTAAATCGGCCTTGTCATCGTCTCTATGAACGAAATTGTCAAAAATTTCGACAAAGTCAAGGTGTGACGGAATATCTCCATTGTTGAATTTGTTGTGAAAGTCATTTCTGCTTGTTGCCATTTTATTTAGTTTTATTTCTTTGCTTTTAAATGTTTTAATAGACCTGAAATAAATACCAATGATTTGATTCATTGGTATTTATTAATTTTAAAGAGTTAGGATTTTTTCCTCGCTGCTTAACATGCCAGATGCGTTTTCTGAGATTACTTTAAAATGATGGTAGATTCTGTCGCCGTCTTCATTTTTAATAATCAATTGATCAGTTTTTAATTTAGTCTGCTGAAGGGGTAAGGCAACATTTTCGAGATTTGTTGAAATTTCATGAATTTTCTCCCAATTCCCCTGACCATTCATTTTGTATAAATGATATTTACCATTATAAACTGTTTTCTCCCAGTTAAAAACTACAGGTTTAAAGATTTCACCATTTGTTCCCGTGACAGTTCCAGAAGCTTCCAAAATTGGAGATTCAGGTGAAATATTATCAACAATAACTGTTGCTGTAATTTTTGAAGGCTGTGATGGAGTATAATCAATATTTATAATTGGATTGTCTGTTGTTGATTCTGGATCAGCATACTCAATTTGTTTAGAAACCGTGATTCTGTAGAAAAGGCCATCGCCAAAAGGAACTTCTTCCAAATCTTCAAAATCGTCGTAAACAGTCCATACATTTTCAAAATCAGCAGATAAAGTATCTTCATTAATTACAATTTCTTTAGCCAATTTCATCGTTCTTATCGATTGAGCCTCAAGCATTGTTGCAGCGCGATAAATATTAATTTTTCTGATTTTATACTCTGGCTGATACGCATTTAACTCAATCTGAACAGCGGGTTTAATTCCTAACACCTGATTTTCAAGAATTGGCATAATTCTTTTAATTTCAGGAGTTTTAGGCGGAGTAGAAGCTACTAATTTCACTGGTCCTAAAAGATCACTGAACTCTCCAAAATTCATTTTAATGTCCATTTCGCGAACAGCATAGAAATAGATGTTTTGAGAGTTTCCATCCAGATTGAAATCGGTAAATTGTACTCTGTTTTCGGTTTCGCTTACAACCTTCATCATTGGAGCAATGTCAAAATCAGCGTCAGTTGGTTTTAAAGCATTTCCGTTTTTATCTTTAATGGTCTGTTTTTTATTAACAGGCACATATTTATCATCCTTGATATACTCATAAATTACAGGTACTTCCGTTAATGGAACAAAGGCATTGTGAATAGCTTGTTCAATAAAGTAAACCGCTAACATTGGATACTGAACAGCTTGCGAAATTAGAACCTGATTTAATGATTTAATTGAAGTTATTGTTCGCTCTTGTGTACCTTGCGTTTGATTGTGCCATTTGATAAAATCATTAATTAGTACTATAAACTCTTCATTATCAGGTAATGGAAATTGATATTTTTCTTCAGATTCATTTTTTGGAAAAAAGTCATATTGACCTCTTGTGGCAAGTTCATTAAAATCTAAAAAGTCTGCCCATCGTTTGTTAAAATCAATTTCATCATTTCCACCTAGTTTGTTCAATTCTTCACGAATTGTACTTACCGTTGTTGGTTTGTATAAAACATTCAATAAATCTTCATCATTGGCTCTGTAATGTAATAGACCATAAGGTTTTCGGTCTTCGTTATACTTGGTTGTGAAAGTAAATGTCGAACGATTGTAAAAATCTGGACGTGTTGCATACAAACTGCCACCAATGATCTCTTCAGGTTTTTCAGTTTTCTCAACCTTGACAGCATACATTGGACAAGGAATACTAATTTTTGATTTGTAACCGATAACTGGCTTTGAATATGTGCTGATTCCAAAACTAGAGTAGTGTGTACTTTCATTTTCTCTTGGCTGAATATTTTCTTTTGTAATTCCCGAAACTGGATCTGCGTACAAATAAACTTTGTAACTCGGATAGTAGTTTACACACTGAGAAACATACTCGTTAGGGTAACTTGGCGACTCATTTTCTTCACGAGGACCATCTTCAGCGCCTAAAATTTCATCATAATCCTCAGCCATGGTTTGTGTGGCGTAATTACCAAGTTTAAAATCAGGATCGTCAATATATAAGACTAGATTTCCAGTTGAACCAATGTTTTCGGTTTTATAAACCTTAAACTCTTTTCTCGATTTTACAGGGACAGAATTTCCAGCTTTAAAAGCGGTTTTTGTAAACAATCTCACAATACCATTTGACCATTCCACAGAGTTTTCTTTCTCCGATTTAAATTGCGAATGCTGAGGTAAACTAAAGTTTCTGAAAATAATTTTATATAATCCTAAATGTTTTTTCTCATCTAATGGAATCAGATTGCCTTCTTCATTTACTTTATATTCTCCATTTTCATCCATTTCATACGAATCTTCAAAAAATCTTTCGATTACAGCTTTATTCCAAACCCCTCTTGTTTTTTCGACTTGTAAATTCTCTCCATTTTCATTGGTGTGATCAATAACTTCACGATGAATAGTGTTTAAACTTTCAGGATATTGAACTGTAAAATTAATTTGAGGCTGATGCCAGTTAGAAGCTGTCTGCATATTTTGCACTAGTGTACACAATCTGCTTTCAGGAAGATTAATATTTTGAATCTGTTCAGAATCGATTGTGGCATCTCCATCAGCATGTAGTTTGTCAGTTACTTCTTTTTTAAGTACTTCAATTAGAGCATAATCAAAAACATCATTAGAATTTTCATCTTTTTTAAGTTTAACTTCGATATTTTGAATGATATAATTTTGATCTCCAATAGTTAAAATTCCTCCAGCAAATCTTGTTTTATTTGCATTATCTAATCCAATTTTGACCTGCTGACCACTACTGATAATTTTATACTCTCTTATTTTTACAATTGCAGTAAGGTTATTGGTAGTATCGTTGTCAATAATTTCAATTTCACCATATTCAACTTCAGGAAGTCCGTCTTTATAATACAGTTTAAAATGATCTGCCAATATTTCTTCAGTATCAGGAAAAATAGATTCCGTATCCGTTTCTGCATCTTCAACAGTTATTTCTTTAGGAACAGGATAGCTTAACAATTCCTGAGCGGAGTAATAATCAAACATGATTCTGACTAATGTTTTATCTGCTCCTGTAATCTTGCTTAATAATTGTTGTTCTGATTGAGAAGTAAACAATAAAGGATTTTCTTCTGTAACCAAAAGAGCATTCATATTGCTCGGAGGCATTAGATTATTGGCAGGTTTAATATCAGATTTAATGCTGATTTGACGTCCAGATGCTGCTCTCGAGAAAATATTAATTCCGTATCCTTGATAGATATAGGTGTTTTCTCCAGTTTGTTCCTGAATAGCATTTAAAACTGATTTACCAGGCTCAGGAATATTAATTGGAACAGTTTCATAATTTAATTCCTCCAATTTTCCATTAACACTTTTGTACTCAACATCATGTGATAATTCTGGATTTTTCCATGTTGTTTCAGAAGCAATTTTGTGGTCAATTCCTAAATAAACAGGGAAAGTAAAAGTACTTCCATCATATTCTGATGATGATTTGAAAAAGTCATTTTTTGAATTAGGATTGACAGTATCATAATCCATTACGTCATCCATAAACAAACTCACATATCTTTTTTTTCCGTCAAAACTGTAACCTTCAGGATCTGTAATTTGGGCATTTGAGTTTTCATCTGAACCAGCATTTAATCCAGGAACAATTTTATTTAACTGAACAGGAAGGGGCATACGCTCAGTATTGATAGAAGTTGGAATACTCATCGAAAGATGCTGCATTTCTTTTCCTTCTATGCCATCTTCTAAACTTCCAAAAGTGGTATATTCTGTTAAATAAACATATTCGCCATTGTAAACTTCATCATCAAGATCTAAACAGCCTAAACCTAGCATACGTGCAACGTGATAATCGTTTGCAGCAATGTTTAAAATATCCAGATACGATATTTCGGTTAAATTTTCAGCATATTGCTGTTCTTCTCCATCTTTTGGATCATTGACAGGTATGAGATCGCCAAAATGAATATCTTTTTCTGCCCTTGGATTATCTGATTTACTTAACTCAATATATTCCAGTACAATATCTTTGATGTTTTCATCAGTAATATCATTTGCAACAGTTGGTCTGTTCCATTTTGCTTTATAGTTTTTAATGTTTACATATTCACCATCATTAAATTTTAACCATTTTCCGTGAACAGCATTCAATTTTGGTTCAAGCTGTTCAAAAACTTTAAAATCATCTGTAGCAAGACCATATTTTCCTTTTAAAATCCAGTCTCCTTTAGTATTAGCATTAGTGATGAAATCAAAATAAAACTCAAATTGAATAGTATTTAAAAGGCAATAATTGGCTTTAAATCGTATACTTCTTCCATTTTCAGCAACTAAACGAATCTTATTGTTTAATTGCTCTGAGTTATATGTTTTACGACTGCTAACATTTTTAGAAGCTGTGATTTTGTTTTCGGCAACAGATAAAGTTTCTAATTTTACACTTTTTGAAACATTGGAAGATGAAAAATCTAATTCAGCAGCAAAGAATAAATCTGTTTTGGTTTCAATCTCAATCAAACTATTTCCATAAGCTTGCATAAAAGCAACAGGATTAGTTAATGGATCGATGCCGAGTTTGATTAATTTATATTTCTTATCATCTTTAAAATTAACATAAACAGATCTTTGCGGATTTCCTGTTTTATAAATCCAAAGTGCTTTTTTGTTGTCAACAACATTTGGATTTTGAGTCAAATCTACAGTTTGGCTGATTTTTGTATAAGGTGCTCTGTAGACTTTTACGAAGTCATCAGGTTTGTTAAAGCTTGAATTAGAATTTTCTCCATCGTACAATTCGCCTTTAGGAAGGTGATTATCACCTAACTTACCATTTAGCATCCATCGAAGATGAATTCCTTTTGTACTGTCAATTCCTCTTGAACCTGCTGTGGCAATTTGTAAATAGGCTGACTGCAGATTTGTTTTTTCAGAAGAAATATCAATGATTGAAGATTCTCTGCCGACATTAAAATTAATGCTTATTCCTAAAGGATTAAAAACATTGCTTAGATCAACGAGAGCTGAAAAATGGCCAAGCTCTAGAGCTTTCCCTTCGATTCGAATTGGAACTTCGACTTCAGATTTTCCTGGAATGGTTACCGAATTGTCAAGCTTAAAGATAAGCCCGTTTAGATTTTTTTCTCTATGAATTTTTGTTCCACCACTTAAAGTCAGCGGAACTCGGCTTTTGTTTTTTAGAAACAAAGTTCCACATGGTTTACTAATTCTAACGCCTTTCTTTAATGAAGGATAAACCAAATTGTCATCAATAATGCTTACGCTAGGAAAACAGCCAATTTGTAAATCAGATAAGTTTGTCGCAAGCCTATTTAATTCATATCCTAAAGTACTGAAATCGGGAACTCTTATATAATCTGAATCTAACGCAGAAGTCTGATCATTTTTTAAAATTGGTGTTCTTCCTAAAAAGTTTGTCAGCGGTGTTGTCAGTTCTTCAATAGTATCAAACGAGCTTGTAACTCCGTACACAAAAACTTTTGAGCTAAGATTTAACTCAGTAAACAGATTTTTTAAAAACTCAGAATTATTGACTTGCAGACCGTCAGTAACTACAAAGACAATATCTGGAGTAACAGATAGATTTTTGGCAACATTTAAACCAGAAGCCCAATAATCTGATTGAATGCTTTCATTTCCAAGACCATATAAATCAATCCAATCAATAAAATCCTGATGATTACTAGAAATTTTTTTCTGAATAACGTTATCGAGTCTAACAGCAGTATCGCTGTTAGACATTCCGATTAACGAAAGTGTGATATTACTTTGTGCCTGAGAATTGATAAATGAAGTTAGCCCGTCGCGGATTTGCTGTGCTTCGTTTCCATTGATCGAACCAGATTCGTCGACTACAATTGCTACATAAGTTGCACAGCCCGAGAGCTGGCTTTCCTGAAGATTTATAGAACTCATTTTTTTCTTATTTTTTAAAGATTTGTATTGTATAATGGCAGTATCTGCGTATCAATTGTGTTTGTTAAAGGACTATTTCCTTCGTTATTCCACATTTTGTATTTAAACCTGATTTTCAAGTTTTCTATTCCAGAAATGGTTTTGCTGCTATGCATAATCAAAGCTTGCGAGTAATCCTTTGAATGCAGCACACTATATCCAGATATTGGATTTTCTAATTCATCTAAAACAGAAATAGTATCTTGAATTTCTTCTAAAGGCATTTTTGGAATATTAAATGGCTCTGGATTTCGAACTAAAAGCGCTATTGTTGCTCCCGTATTTGTATCAATAATTCTGTTAACTTCAGTACCCTGTGCAGGATCAAGAGGAGATAGTTTTAAGATTCCTTCAGTCGCACGATCAAACAAATGCTGATATTTTGTTGCCATTGAATCGCTCAATGCATTTGTAGCAGTATCAGTTTTTGGAGCGATTACATAATGCAGCGCATCAATACGTTCCTGATCTAGATTAACATTCACATCATATAAAGCTTCTTTAGTTTTTTCTTCATTCACAAAATAACTCTGAACTTGTTCTTCAAAATCTTTGTAGCGTGAAGTCTGGAATCCAAATTGATGTACAAGGATGTTTTTGCTTTCGCTTGAAATTCCTATTTGCGCACCATCAAAAAAGTTATTGACTAAAACAGTATACAGTTTAGAAGGTTTTAAATTGGTTAAAGTTGTTTTGTATTTTAATGATTTTGGTCTTAAAGGATCTCCTAACTCAAGAGTGCATCGCGTCTTAGAAGGATCTTCAATAAAATTGTTTAACATTCTAACACCCAATGGAATTCTAGGATCATTATCATCAGTCCATTCTTCGCTATTATCTTTTTCTATCGGTTGTGGGTAAGCGATTTCTTCTTCTCCTTCTTCCAATGGTTTTATTGGATATTCAATAAGAAGATCAGTTAGCGGATCTTTGATGAAAAGATTTAGTTTTCCTTGAATCTCAGGTCTTCCAGTTTCGTATGGAGCCCAATCTTTAAACATGTGTGAAGTATAAGTACTCGTAAAGAATAAAGAAATGTCACACTGTTCGTTGCCGTAGAATGAAGGTTTAGATTGTAATAAACTTCCATCTGCATTTGGATAAGAACGATTATAATCCAGATAGCTTCTTAATGATGTCAGCGGAGATTTAGACAATGCTGTCAATTCATTTTTTGCCGGCGGATTTTGAGGATCAATTGCTTCAGGATCCTTAACCGGGAAGTGTCCAATTGGCCCAAGGGTTTTAAAACCATAATAATATTTAAATTCTGTTGGATTCTTTTTATTATCATCAACCGTATCTGTTAAGGTAAAATCTAAACAGTATGTTGTATTTGGTCTCCAAATTGGCTGTACTGCTGTTTCGACAGCACTTTTCATCGCTTGTAACTGCTCAGCTACGGCAGGAATATCCAAAATCGTTTTATTATGATAATACTCTTCTTTGCTAAACCAATCTACTCTCTGAATATAAGTAGTGTAATCAAGTTCTGGATCTTCAGTATTTACTAGACTTGAACAAATAACAGCATCAGTTGTAATTATGTTCGAATTTTTAATGCTTCTTCTAAAATCTAAACCGCTAATTAAATCCATTGTAGTATAATTGACACTTCCGCTTGTTAAAGCAGTTGTCGAAGCAGTTACAGAAATTTGTTCGGCAGGATGTAAAGAACAATTATTAAACGCATCGCTAAACAATGAAAAATAAACGCCTTTTTCTTTTGGTTTGCTAGAAAGCATCAAAATTTCATTTACAGACGGTTCATTTTGGATATGAATGATTGAAGCATCCGTAACATTTGTTTCTCTTTTAATTAATCTTGCTTGGGTTAAAGTCTCATTCAATACAAACAAATAATGTGTATTGTAAGCTACAACCGAATGATCATTTAATGTTTGATTAGATAAATAAATTGCCGAATCAAAAATGTTGTCATTTTTTACTAATGTAAGAGCATTTCCGTCAATTTGCGCCAAAGCAAATTTGCCATTTGATAATTTAACCGAAAGCAATGTTTTATTATTCGCAATTATGGCATCGACAATTTCAACTACTTCAGTTGTAGAAATTGCTTTTGTATCTGTTACTGTAATTACTTTCGATACATTGTTGACATTTAAACGGATAACTTTTTTATCCTTGGTAATCAAACTAAATTCATTCTCATTATGCTGAAGAACTTTGATTACTTCTGAGTTAACTTTAGAACGATAAACCACAGTTCTGTCGCTTCCTTTAATCCAGCTGATTTGAGTTTCATTAGACAATGTATTAATCCAAAGAAGATCATTATTTGCTAATGGCAATATTTTGTTAAATCCTAAAGAATAAGTATTCAAATATTGCGTTCCTAAAATCGGATTTAATTCTTCATCCATTTCAACAATTGCAGTTGCAGCAATAGGAGAGAGGCATCCTACAATAAAATCAAGATCGATTGTTGCTTCTCCAATTCCTTTGCATTGTTCTGCATTCAGAGCTTGAGTTAAAATTAAATTACCATTTACAAGCTGTAGAGAAGTTACAATTCCATTAATTAAACGTTCTCTAATAATAGCACCATCAGAATTGACATGTAATAGAATAGTAGTTTTAGGATTCTCTTTTGGATGGAACGTAATCACATACGAATCATTAAATTTAATTACCTGATCAAAATCGTATAAAGCTCTTCCATTATAGCTATAATAATGAGTAAAAGTCAATGCATTTGGATTGCTTTCAGCATTAGGATTTTCATTACCAGCATCCAATTTCAGATTTGTCAATTCAGTCATTAACGAATTGTATTTGGTAATTTTTATAGGATCTGTTAGTGTAATTTCTGTTTCTCCTGTTCGCTCATCATAAATATTACCAAATAAAGCAGCAATCTCATTTCTAATTTCTCTAATACGTTTTGCATTTGCTGAAACTGGAGTAATTAGAATTTTATCTATCTTTTTCTTTTGCCCATCAATTTCTTCAGTGTATAAGGTTATAGCATTTGAAAATTCTGCTTTCGAATAAGTTTGTTCTGCAGAAAATACGCCCGTCTTAGTTTTGCTAAAACCTACAGGCATGTATGATACTAATTTGTCACCATCATTAAATGTAGCAGTATAAGCTGTAATTTTTACTTCTTTTGCTTGAGTTGTAAGTCTTAATTCTGGATCAATTGCTGATTCAGGGAAAATAATTTCTAATTCGTTTTCATTTTTAAATGATAAAGATCTACTGTATCCAAAATTATTCTGATCAGCAGTAATACTCATAAAATCTCCGCCTTCCATAGTGTAGTTGCCAACAATTAGAGGAAGTTCTCCGACAAGTCTAAAAAACAATCCATTAATTTTATCGGCTTCGTACTGCATTGGCACATAATAGCGTTTCCCAATTTGTTTGTTAAGGAAATCCATGTGCTGTTTCTCAATTTCTGTTGAAGCACAGAACAATTTTGTAGACGTAATTCCCAATTGTTCAGGAACATGCCATCCTGGTTCTGCCGCACTTAAAAATGAGAACGGATTTGTCGCTAATACTCGAATAGAGTCATACTGGTCAATTGCTTTTTGCCAATGTGCCCAAGGTAATTTCTTTAATTCCTCATTTCTTTCAGTATCTTTTACGACTGCTTCAAAAGGATTATAATCTACCCATTCAGAGCCATTCCAAGATTTCAAATTGATCGATTTGATTCCGTATTCATGCTTAACTTGACGTATTGGTCTTCCGGCTTTAGATGTCGCTTCAGGAGGCATTAAATCAGTATAGTTTTTGGCCTCAGCCGTATATCCGCCAACTTTTTTGGCTAATTCAGTACTAGGCACTAATCCTTTAGCCGTTTTAATGTCGATATAAGTATCTAAAGGAATTACTGACGTAATAAACTCAGGTCTTGGCGTACCGTCTGGATAAAGTTTTTTGCTTTCATAATTTTTTTCTCCAGCAGATTTGAAATAATCCAAAGCAAATGCCTGATTGGTTAACATATGAACTCCTTTAACATTTTCTAAAGTTCTATCATCTTCGCCATCTCCAACAGTTCCTTTTGGAAGCGGACTGTAAGGTGTACGGTCAATAATTCGGTTAAGATCCCATTGCAGTTCAACAGAGAATTTTTTACGAACTCTCACAAAACCAATTTTTATTTTTACACTTAAGTCTAGTCTAGCATAAATTAAGAAAGGTTTAAATGATTCGACAGAGAATATGGTATCTAACGCAATTTCTACATTAATGATCCAAAGCTTAATTTGAATTCCTCCACCGGCAGTAATATAACCACCCATTTGAGGACGTTTGAACGATATTTTTCCTCCCATTTCTAGATAAGCCCATAATTTGACTTTGGCTGGTCCAAAACTTTTATCGAGTTTAAAATCTAATCGAGCTCCAGCTTCAATTCCCTGAGCAGAAAGCATAATGAAAGCTTTTGCTTTAAATAAGGTTAAAACTTCAGCTTCGATTGGTTTCTCTTTTGTTCCGAAATTAACATACCAAGGTTTCTGATTTTTAAAGAAAAAACCAGCTTCTAATAATGCAGTGAGTCTAAATATCTGACCACCATCTTTAGGAATACTGAAATCAGCCCCAGCGGCTAGTTCTAAGGAATCATCTCCAAAAGCAACCATGGCAAAGAATGGCGGATTGCTTGGATCATCTTCAATTAATCCTAATCTTGAAGAAATAACATTCAGTCCAGCCTCAATATAAAATAGAGTAGGCAGAGACAATAAAAGCATGGCTCTCAACGACAATACATGCCCACCATCTGCAACTGTTCCAAAAGTGGCTCCAGCTCCAATAGAAAATGGAGAATTGTACTGCATAGAGTCTGGCGGTCCACTGAATTTTTTAATATTGATACCTGGTTTCGGATGTTTGTAATATTTATACCATGAATCGTCTTTTGTTAATCCTACAGCTTCCTTGGTGGCGACATATCTAAACCCTAATAAACCTCTAAAGGCATTAATAGCCAAGAATCCAAGCGGAATAGGAACGGGAAGTTCAATACTTGCGTCAATTAAGAAGGCAGGATATTTAGGCATAAAACGCATGCCGACACTTCCTGAAATTTTTGCTTTTGGCAGTTTTAAGCCAACTTCACCAATAAATTCCTTAGATTTTCCTGGTTCAGGAAGCGAAATCATACCATTGATAATTGCCATAGCCGAAGCTTCTGTAGCAGTTCCTGGAATAATTAAATCGACTTCGATAGTTTGGATTCTTAAAAAAGAATCTTTTGGACCTCCATCTGTAGAGTAATAAAATTTAACTCCTTCGCCACGGGCATCAACTCCAAGCGGATTAATACTGATTGCGCCATCAAATCCCCAGAAATTATATTTACGGCCGTTAATTTGGGTTGAACCAAAGTTGATGTTCGTAACCGCCATTTGAACTGGACCTAAATTGACAGAAAGACTGATTGGAATAGGAATAGATCCTCCCTCAACTTCAATATTTCCATCGCTGTATACACGCAGTTTTTCAACCTCAAATCCTTTTCCTTTTAATAAACTTCCCATTAAAGTTTCTTCAGGAAAAGAAACATAACAAGACGTTCCTAAATAGTAATCTTCATCTTGTTTACCAAGTTCGAAACTGTGGAAATCAATATTTACTAGGTCAAAAAGATTTGCCTGTGGTTTATTATCTTTTGGGAATGAAGCAGTAAGGTTAAAATCTCCATCATCATATAAGTGACCTTCAAGATTAACTTTTAATGGATCTCCATTTTTTTCTTTAAGTTTAGGAATTTCTAATGCGCCTTTGATGTTAGAGCTGGTAACTTTATTTTGTTTGAAAGTAATATCAAATTTATTGAATCCTACTTTGAACCCTTTTTTCTCAGACCCAATAGTTTTCCAAAGCGTATTGTCATAGAGTTCTGCTAGGAAGTTTTGATAATCTTTAGCATCAGTAAAAACATAAATTGTAGAATCATTAATAGTTGTTAACGATAAAGGATAATCAAATGCATACGGTAGATTTTTACTATTCAATTCTTGTAAAAAGACAAGTAAAGACTGGTAATCAGCAATTTCTTTTTTATTGGCCACACCATTTTCGTCCTTTTCGAACATGGTGATTGGGTAATTAAAATTGAATTTGTCGTTGAAATAATTAAAAGTACCATTTGTACTTGGAACTGTTTCCAGATAAATATTTCCAGAAAGTCCGCCAGTACCAATTAACAAATCTGAAGCACCAATTTGTAGTGTTGGAGTTGTGCTTCCTGGAGTTTCAGGAACTTTATTAAACCATTTTGAAGGAAGAGTTACTGAAACAGCACGAGCATAAACTCCAACGAAATCATTTGGGCGTCCGTCAACATCAGCTTCTGAGATATTGGTTTTCTTGCTTAAATCGACTTTTAAAGTGTCTAATTGAAGAAGTAAACCGGTATTGCCAATCATGGCATAATCTGATGGTTTGAGTGATCCTCCCATTTCTAATTGATAGCCAATGCCTTCTTCGGTATCAGCATACAATTGTGCCTGAGCAAATACGAACATCGATTTTTCAGTTCCAGTACCATAATCAGAACCATCAGATTCGACAGGTTTTAAGATGTTTCTTGGAAACTCAATTCCGGCGCTTAAAGCTAAGGTTGCTTTTGCTTTTGGAGTAATAATTCTTTTAATGTGAGCTTCGATTCCATCTGGAGCTACAATGTTGTAGAAATCTTGCAATTTTTGCTTGATTTCGTCTAAACTAAAACCTTCTCTAGCGATATAAGTTCCGAATAATAATAGCGGAATCGATTTTGTAATTACAGTACTATTGTTGATTAGGTCAATAATACCGCCAATGGATTGTTCTACACCAGTTGGAAACTCCAGATCAGTATTTTGAAGCGCATTAATATCTTCTAAAAGCTGTTCGTATTTTGTTTTTCCTTCTTCGGCTTCAACAAAAATATTCATTATATGAGCTACAACTTGTTCTTCGCTGATGCGGAAAACCTGAAGACCCACCGTATAAAAGTCCTCCATAGAAAAGGAGAAACTGCTGGAGCTGAATGTTTTTAAGAAAGCCAGAATTTCCCACTGATATTCTAACGTAATGGGAAATGATGATATAGAAGAATCATTGTCTTTTAGATCTGGATTAAGAACCAAACCTAGACCAAAAGGCAGAGGCAGCGCCAGTTTTTTGCTTGATACAATATCAAGACTATAAAAGGCAGAATCACCACGATATCCTTTTGAATATTGTAAATTTTTGTAATGAATTTTATCAAAAATGGAATTCAAACCATCTTCGACAAACGATAAGAATTCTGGTAAATCGTCTACAGTAATTACCTCGGATAATCTCGGATAATATCTCGCTGTAGGAATTGGAACCGCAGGAATTGGATTAGTTGGCATATTCTAATTTTGTTTTTGACTTTAATTTTGTTCGTATTCAGAATGATTAAATTGTAGTTAGATCAAACCAATCTTGGGGTGTAAATGCATATTTTTTTTTTAGGGATTTTTCTAAGCAGTTTGAACAATTTATTCGCCTAGTATTTTTTCAAAAGACTGTGTTTTTTAAGAGGTTTTTATTCTCTTTTTTTCTTCTGACAGTGTAAAGATGAGCCTAAAAAAGGAGCTTAAAAAAGAGCTGCTTAGTGGTTTAACATGGGTGTTCTGGGGCTTTACAGGGTTGTAAAGAGAGTGGATGATATCAAGATATCACTTTGGGAGACGTGATAAATAAACTATAAAGAACTGTTATTAGAAGTAAAGGAATATTGATTTAAATGTTTTTCTTAAATTGGTTTATTGTAATTATATAATTATCTTAATTGTAGATGTACTATTTTCTAATAAGCTGAAATAAGCTATAATCAGTATTAAAGATTTGATAGGTAGCGTTCGAATTAATATCCAAAGTTGTTAATATTCTAAAAGAAACTAACATATCTTGTTTTAATAGATCATCAATGGCTAATTTTAAATTTTCTGTTCTAGATCGTGACGAAGATTCGCTTGAGTAACTACTTTTAAGACCAGTTATATAAATATGTTTGTCTCTAAATACCTGAACCGCGATTGTAGATTTATGATTTACAGAGAATGGAATTCCTCCATTAGGCAAGTTTGATACTGATTCTTCAAAACTTGAAATAGTATACCAGGTTGATGGTTGTGAAGAATTTGAAATATTAATTTGAAGTTCAATTTTTGCATTGGTTACTTCAGAATGCCAACGACTTTGAACCGCCAAAAGAGATATTTCATAAACATCTTTTTGTAAATTACCATTGTTGAACAGTTTTTGATTGCTAACAATATTTGTTATCGTCGTTTGTTTGCCGATAGAACCATTTCCCCAGATATAAACTGGTAAAGAATTTATATCATAATAGTTGATTATATATTCTGTTATTAAATTACGTCGAATACCTTTTAAACAGTAATATATACCAGCATCGTCACTTTCTATCGCACCATTGACAGGAGTGGTAGTTAATGTTCCCTTAGGTATAATTAAAGGAGGGGTTGCAATTGTTCCGGCGGCAAATGTAACTTTATTAGTAAAATTCCAAGCTCCAGAAATTGTTTGTGTTTGAGACTTAACCCACTGCCACCAATTGAAAAGCTTAGAACGACTTACAACTTTGTTGTCCTCTGCAACTGATGTGGTACTTTGCGTTTCAGAATCACTTGCAATTGATGCTGTGAGTTTTGTATTTTCTAAAGTTTTTCCCATTTCGGCTGTTAGAGCCTTATCTGTTCCTCCTGTAACTAAATTGTTGATTAAAGAGGCATTTATATCATTACCTGAAACATCTATTGTATAAAGTTTCAAGTTCCCATTTTCATCAGTACTTAAAACTTTGTTTGTAGATAATTTTCCATCATTTCTTATTGAAGGGTAGCTTTTTAATTTTATATCTTTTTCAAAACTTACTTGACCTTCAACTGACCATGCATCTTTATAAATTCTAGTCAATGTTCTTGTTTCTCCTTTCATAGAAGTAAGAGACTGATTGCTAATAAAGTTTATTCCTTCGCCAGCAACAGTGACTGTTCCGTTGCCTGTTTGAATAAATCTAACAGTATGTCCTGTTTTAAACTCAACATTTTCTTGAGTAGGAATTATAAAAGTAAATGGAAGATCAGAATTAAATACTATGGTCTCATTTATATCGTTAAGCTGTAAAGTATAGGTAGCATTTGTTGCTTGTGTTATGTTTTGTCCCTTTAATCTAAAATTTTCAAGTACCCAGTCAAATACTGCCTTTACGCTTGGATATTTTGTTTTGCTTGAAGAATCAGTGCTAATGCTTGTTGATTTATTTGAAATGTCTTCCTTGGAAGCAAGATTACTAATGTTGTTATCAATCATATCCTTTAAGACTTTCCCTTGTCTAGCATCTAAAGATTTTCCTTCTGTTGTACAATCTAAGGCATTATAACTTTCGGCTTGAAGATTGTTTACATCACTAAACTCTAATTCACCATTCTGATTTGTTTTTAAAATTTTGTTTGGCTGATTTTTTTCTAAGTCCGCCACTCTGATTCTGTTGTGATTTGTACTCATTTTTAATTAATTTTTACGGGTTTTTAATAATTTACAGGCTTTTAATCGGGCTTATAGGGGATTACCGTAATTCATTCAGATATATGTAGTACTTACAAACAGTTGTTGATTTTGGATGATTGCAAGTAATCCTGAATGTTTAAAAATTGTGTTAGTGGCGTCACAATAGGGTTTTATTTTACAGAGCTGTAAAATAAAGAAATAGGTTTGTGTACTGGCTTCGATATAGCCAATAATAGATTAGGGAAACTTATGGTTTTAAGTTTCCTGAGTTTTTTAAAATGTAATTTTTTGGAGTTTAAGAGATTTGATTTTCTCTTTTGATTTTAAAACAACTCAAAGATTTTTGTCTTTGAGTTGTTGTTTTATTTTACGTTCACGAGTGGGACGATCGTGCCAGCGAAGAGATCAAATCAATCTTTGCGGGCACGGATTGCAAATTCGCGCGATCGTTGCTGAGATAAATCCGCGCGATCGGGATATCGTTGCGGAGCAAATCTGTGCGATCGGGTTAAAATTAATCTTCATAAACTACCATAATTGGAGTATTTTGATTTAAAGATTCCTGTAAAAGTTCTTTTATTTCTACTGCCATATCAATATAGTAATCTATATCCTCAGGGACATATTCATGGTCAACACTTAAATTTGAAGTCCAATTATTTCTATTTCCGTTATTAACTTCAATTTTTAAACTATCGAATCCACCATATTTCTTCCACATACTTAATGATTCATTTTGTAATGAAGGTATAATTTGATTCGTAATAAATTGAATACTTTCTTGAATGTGACTTATATCAAAATGTGCTGGCATATCATCAAAAGAGTTTAAATTACCTATACTAATATGATTGTTTAATCTAAAAACTGTTTCTTTTTCTAATAAAAAATAAAGTTTCGCTCCTAAATTAAAATTTATATTCTTTGCATAAAACAATAAAACATTTAATTCATCTCTTCTAAAATAAGTATCTGTATTTCCAATAATGTATCTAATATCTAATGCCATAATTTTTTTATCGTTTTAATCTGTTATTATTCTGTTGTATAGGCTTTTATATAGTTCCTCTTTTGTCGTATTGAATGTAGAAGGGTTTATTTCTGTAAAATCATTTCTAGAATAAGGAGTTGATTTTAATTTTTGTTTGAAATCTGATAATGACATTGTCTTTGATTTACCAAATTTATCAAGATATTTTATTTCTATAAAAGATATTTGATTCATATCATGTGGTTTAGATACATCTTTCCATACTTTTTTTTCTTGGCCTAAAATGTATAATTTCGCATCATCTATATTTTCAGGTAAATTTCTGAAAAATTCTAATTTTTCTGCATCATCATATCTATTACTCCCTGTACTTTTGAACGTTTTACCAATATCAAGTTTGGCACTATATGGAGTTTTAATTTTGTTTGTGACGTTATCAATTACTATTGCATCAATATCCAAATAAATAGATGGTTTAAAATCCGTACCATTCGTTTTTTTGAATAAAATATCAACACTGTACATTACATCTTCATTTTTCGAAATTAAATTATTTAAGTAAATTCTCATAGGTTTTCCCGATCGCGCAGATTTACTCTCAATCGTTAGCGCGGATTTGCAATCCGTGCCCGCAAAGATTGGACACAATGCAAATCAAAAAAAATCAATTGTTGTTGATGTTTTCTAGAACGGAATAGATTTTTTTCAAAACAGATCTAACAAAACAACATCTAAATCATTCTCTAAGCCTGAATAATTCCTTGCCGAACTAAAATAATAATCTTCAGATGAACTAACAGTTTTATCTTTTACGGGATTGTTATGGATGTAATCTATTTTTTGCTTGATAAATTTATTGCTGTAAATATGTTCTGCATGATAGCCATTTTGCCATACTTTATAAGTCTGGTTCTTTTTTAAATGTTCACATGATTTTTGAAAATATTCCAACATCCATTCTCTTCTGCTTTCAGGTTCATCTATTATAGTCTGTATTATTTTTTTTGATGTAAATTTTTTAAAATCTCTAATAATATCGGATAATACAAAACCATTCGTTCCTTTGCAGAGCAAATGAATATGGCTGCTCATAATACAATAGGCATAAATTTCTAAACCTTTATTCTCCTGACAATACTTTAAAGCACTTATTAGAATGTTTTTCTGATTTAGTCTTGTAAATATATCTATCCATCCTACAGCAGTTACAGTTATAAAATATGCTTCCTCAGTTGTTGTTGCTTTGTATTTTGTCGACACGTTCTTTTTTCCTACAAAAATAAAAAGTATAGTGGAAAGTTTCACTTTTTATTTGTGGGGTTTTGAAGGAATTACTTTGTGGGCACGGATTACAAATCCGCGCGATCGTTGCGGAGGTAAATCTGCGCTATGGTTGCGGAGCTAAATCTATGCGGACATTTTTTCAAAGAGTACTCATCAATCTTTGCGGGCACGGATTGCAAATCCGCGCGATCGGTTTGCAAATCCGCGCTATCGTTGCTGAGGTAAATCTGCACGATCGGGTTGCAAATCCGCGCTATCGGAAAAGTAATTTAAATAATTTAGAAGTTAGACTTAATTTATAAAGATTATGCCCAGGGCCTTCTAAAGAATTCCAAGAAATTATGAAAAACAACAAAACAGCTGGCAAGCTACAAACTAAAATATAGGTTTGTAAATTTAATTTAGGTTTTCCTATTTTTTCGATAAAATCTGCTTCCCAACTTTTGTAATACAGTATAGAGTAAAATCCAGACAAACTGATTGTAAAAGCTCCCAAAATGGAAAGAGGTATTAATCCGATAGTGATGTTTAATAATGGTATAATAATCAAGAAAGAAATTAAGAACACTACAAATAAAGATAACGAAATAATGAATGCTAGTCTATTTTGTTTAGGATAAGTTTTTAGTTTATACTCTAAAATCTTGTTTTTAGCTTCTTCAATTTGTTTATCAAATTTATCTAAACTAATTTCTTGTCGCTCTAAGAACTTTTCAATTTCATAATCATCATAGCCATTATTTATTTTGTCAATGATAACTTCTATAATTCTTTCATTTTCCATTATTATATATTTAAAATTATGATATTAAAGATACTTTAAACTCTAGATCCATCTAATGGAGGAGTTAATAAAAAGTCTCTCCAACCAATTAATATTTCTTTAAATTCTTGTAAAGGAATTATTTCAATAACATTTGCAACATTTTCGTCCATTACTTCAATTCCATTTGGTGTAATAAATGCTACATCATAACCACTGCTAACATCAGGATCTTCTTCTATTGAGATAAAATTACCATTGATAGTAGTGTTTACCATATCAATATATTTATTGAGAACCTCAATATCTCTGATTGATTGATTGATTGATTGATTGATTGAACATGTCCAATACCACCAGTAGCTATTTTGTATATTTCACTGTCAATTATTTTATTGAAAAAATTTATATTTTTATTGTCTAACGAATTCATAATTATAAATTTTTAAAATTTGTATCTAAACTAGGATAAATACTTATTATTTGATTTTTTTCATGTTTTAGAGCTATTTCGATTTCTTTGCCATCACTTGCAAAACCATGATAAATATCTTTGATTGAACCATCATGATCATATTCCATCTAACTATTTATTTGTTACTTCGTTTGTTTTTTGTAGAATTTACAAACCTACTCTTATCCATTCCTAAGAAAATCAACCCAAGCTTGAGTAATATCACGAAAGTGACGCAAAGGAATACTTTGACTAATTATAAAAGATTCTCTATTAGTAAATGTTACAGATAATGCTGATACATCAACAAAATCACCATTTCCCACTGTTAGGTCATTATCTACAGGAAAAGGATTTCCATTTAAATAATGATCAATTAATTGAATGATTTCTGTTTCAATATTGTCTGGATCTCTGAAATAAGTGAAAAACATTTCCAGTTCTCCACCTCCATAGAAAAGTTTTGAATATGAATTTTTGTCTTTGACTTTAATAAAACTTATGTCATATAAGTCTAAAATTTGTGCTATTGTCATAATATATTTTAATTTAAAAAATCATATTGATCTGGAAAAATTGACCATTTTCCATATTTATCCTTAGTAATTATTATTTTTTGACCATCAGTTGCTCTAGATTCAAACCTTAAAGTATTTAACTGTTTTGAGGGTTTACCTATTTTTGTAGAAAAAGCATATGCCATTTCTTCATTAATTCTCTGCTTGTTATATGATGCTGGCCAAAATACACTTTCATCTTTTTTTGCCTTCATATACTTTCTCGAAACTGGTTCGAAGGGATTTTCCCATGATTTATTAGTTGCTGGATCAATTACATCACCCATATGTCTTTCTATTTTTCCTTTAACATAATTTCTGTGATTTTTATTCGGACGGGTTTTAAAATTCCACTTTCCTTCAATATATGGTGGGGCGTCAATTATTTCTATTTGATTATGTAAACCAGTTAATTCTATCCCTGTCGATTTACCTTGTACAGCAATGACTTTTAAATCCCCTTGATGAACATGTTTGAGTAAATCTGAATTATTAGTAATTTGATGGTATCCTTGTAAAAAATCATAATTTCTGTTATTTTTTAAGAATATGATTTCATTTTTCCAAACATCAACCCAAGTATAAAATTCTGCTTGACCATTTACAATTCTTGCATGTCGAAAATTCATTTCTGTCCATTTTGCCTCTTCTTTTAAATTATAAAAATAAGTAAAAAAATCATACTTCTCTTTTTGCGTAAAAGCATTAAATTGGGATAAAATGTTATCATTTGCGTAAGAAGGTAAATTATCTAGTTTTAACTGCATCAAATTTATCAAATCTTCTATATCACAAATAGATTTAATAGCATTCATAGTGTCTGGACTTAACCCGTGACTTTTTCCTAATGTTATCAATTTAGCCTCTTGCTCAACAACATCAGTTGCTGCATTAATAAGCTTTTTCTTCATAATCGGGTCGGTCCCTAGTGATACTATTGTAAGGACATCAAATAGAACACTTACTTTATTTGTAAATTCTTTTACATCAGGATCAGTTGTTGTATTATTAGAATAGTTATTTATAGCAGATAAATTATCTGCTGTAAACTGTACAGTAGTATTTACGCCTTCTACTGCTTTCCAAAACAATACAGTTTCTGAAGCTGTCGCAGTTCCTGTCCAAACAGATCGGGCTTTAGATAAATAGCCAAAATATTTTAAATCATTCAAGGCACCTGCACCTGTTAAGTTTAAAGCAATTTCAGCTACTAAAACAAGGCTAAAATCTAACTTTTTTAACTCGCTGTAGTCTTGCAAATAATATAAGAAGAACACAGGGATATTAGGAAAAGGATCGTTTAAGTTAACACCTGTTTCAGGATCTTCAAAAGTTTCGACTAAATCTAAATCAGGTTTAAAGCCTATAATTGAAATAGGTTGATATAGTTCGTATGTGCCATACAATGACGTATAAGTATTAGTATGAAAATTATTTTCTTTTGAAGAGTTTTCTATCGTGTAAGTTGTCTGCTTTTGATGTATTTTTATTTTTTTTCCCTCAAGCTCACCTAATATGTAATCAACACCTGTTGTTCTCATATATTGATCTGTGGTGCTACTACTAGAAGCATTATAAACTAATAATGCAGGGGAAGTTTCCGGATTATAGTAAGCAGTTAAGGAACTTGAACTACCATTTTCAGTAATTAGTTTCATATAATATGACTCAGGATATATTCCAAAAACATTAGCTGGTAATGTGTAAGATGGATCAGCATATTTTGGATTATACGTTGAAGATTTCCATATTTTATATAACAACAGAATAAATTTTTTCCTGTTGTCAGTAGTTTTTAGAAAGCCAACAACATATTCTAAAGGACCTATCGTATATCTACTAATTCTGTCATCATCAATTTTTGAATATAATATTTCGAAGAGAGTTTGTTTAGTATCAAATGTTTTTGTCTGCTTATAAGCATTTGGTACTTGGTAAATTTGTATTTGCATTAATACGTAAAGTAAATCATTTCTCTCTGCTGCAGTTACCGAATTAAAAGTGAAAGATTCTATTATTTTTAAAGCTAATTGCTCTCCATTATTGCTTTCTGTCAAATATTGGCTAAAACCACTTATGTTTTTTAATAATTCAATTTTATCATTTGTTGGAACAGTAGACAAAGCTTCGGCTGATAAACACCGTGCCAGCCAATAAAATTTTTCTTTGTTGGGAGCTTTTTTAATTAGAATTTGATTAGTATAGAAACCGTTATAGAAATTAGTTAAGTTTCTTAAATAGTCTTCTAAAACCACAACAGTTGGATTTGCAAAAATAGGTTGCGTGCTCCATTCAGATTTTTGACTATTTATATATTGACCAAAATCAGTGTTAGTGTCTAATTCGATTAAATTAAACATTTTTTCTATTGAGTTTATTAGAATACCAATTTTGGCAAATAAAAAAGCCTTTAATTGTTTATCGTTTGTGTCACTAAGTGGAGTTACAAATAATCCAATTTTATGATTATAAAACTGCATGGCAGTATCGCTCAATTGAACATTTACTCCTTCAATAGGATCTGGAACCACTCCGTTTGGAATTTTAATTTGCCAAGTCCCATAATCAACAATTGGAACATTTGGTTGGTATGTCCATTTATATGTTTCAATTTTACAGAAATCAATATATGGTGAAGCAACTTTTAGTTTTTTTACATTTATTTCATCGCCTGCAGTGGCAGGTTTAAAGGTATAGCGATGTTCTTTTAATTGGTAAAGTTTGTTTTTATCAGTAAGGTATTCCAAGAAGAATTGTTCTTCGTAAAACCCACCGACCACATCTTTACTTACTTGACCTACTTGATCTTCTTCTCGAAAATCAGTTACCAATGTCTCTTTGAACTTTTTGGTGACCCCATTTATAACAGTTTCAAACGAATTTAAAAAACCGTATATAGTATATTTTGGATTTATTAAACCAGTTAGTTTAACAACATTTCCAGATTTTAAAATTGCTGCCTGTTCCATTATAAAGATAAATCTAAATCTAACATTAATTCTTTTTTCGGGTTCTCTTTTACATACTCACTATACCCCTTACTAAAATGATATCTCCTATCCAGTGAATAAACAAAAACAGGACTGTCTAGTTGTTCCTTCAATTCGTTGTTGCCTTCAGCATTTTCAGCCACAATCCCAACTCTATATTTTTGATATTTAATATTTTCAGGAGAAACCAATTCATTTCCATCTTCAAAAAGATCAATCAAAAACAGCCGAGGATTTTTCATATCACTAGAAATCAAATCTTTTATAATTTCATTTTCCTCTTTAGTTAATCCTAGGATGATTTTATTGGGTGTAGAGCCATCAAGTGTTTTTAATTCTAGTCCTGTAATAGTTTGTGTACTGTCTGTAAATAGTTTTAAATTGTAGTAATAAGGATCAGGAAGCTGATAGGTTTTACTTTTGGTTACTGCACCACTGGCAGAAGCTGTAGTTTTAGTATCTGGAGTAGTGTTTCCAGTTGCAGAAACAGCATTGTTCATGACGTCTGCCGCTTCTGTAAGATAGGTTACACGTTCAACAAAAGGTTTCTCTTCAATTCCGGTTTCAATGATATCGTTAACCGTTACTGTTTGTGCAATAGAAATTCCCTGCTGTTTTTTATCATAAAACTCATTAATGAGATTCAGTTTTTCAGAAGTCATTCTGGAATAATTTTCGTCAGTGCCTAATTTTAATAAAGGTTTAGTCTTGATTAAACTGAAAACATTGTCGAAAAAGTTGGCTTGTCTGTATAAAATCACCAAATCTCCATTTTCGTCTTGTGTTGTTCCAGCCGTGTACATATTGACTTTTCCCTGATAAATCAAAAGACTTAATGCAGCAATGTTTTCGCCTGCAACAGCTGGAGTAGTTAATTGCACTGTAGAGGTTAATTCACTATAATTTCCTTCTTCATCAGGAGGCAGTCGTAAACCATCTGCATTAATAAAATTGTCTTTTTGTGCATTGGCAACTTTGGCAAGCTGTCCGTAAAAGGCAGTATTGTTATTGTTGTCTGTCGGAAATTGCAGATACAGATCATTGGTAGTAACCGTATTGGCTTGGTTTTGTGTATTAATTAAAACGGGCCATCCAGAATTTCCATACGTAATAGCAGTCATAGGAACTTCATTGGTTGCTGTGTCTTTCAACAATCCTGTTTTTAGGTTTTCAGGACCTTCACCAATTTTATAATTTCCATAAAAATCATAACTGCGAGTACGATCACTTTGAATGTAAACGTACCAATTGTTTTTCGTCCAAAATTTATTAAGCAGCTCATTGAAAATAGCCGTTCCTTTTTTCTCGGTTTGAACTCCAGAAGCAGTTGCTGTAACAACTCCATTTTCAACATGAGAGCCATAAAAAGCAGCAATATCAATAAATTGAATGCTTTGCTCGCGCTGCAATTTTTGTTTAAAAGGCGTATCTCCATTTACTGTAATTTCTGCGAAAGGTTTGCGAGCATATTCTAAATTGAAAGCAAACTCAGTATTGTCAAAATCATATTTGTAATCGCCGTAATTTAGAACAACATCAATTCCGCATTCGCCTTGTGCAAAGTTTCCTAACGATTTTCCAATATCGATTAGGGGTAATTCGAAATCGTCTTTTTCATCAAAAGTATCACCGGCTGCGACAAATTTTGATTCTTTAAAAAAGAAGTCAGAAAGGGGGATTAATAAAGTTCCATCATTATCGTCATCCTCTTTTTCTTTTTCATAGCCAATAAACTTAGCGGTGAAAGGGGGAACAGGAATAGGCGTGACTGTTTCGCCCTCTTTTTTTACACGTCCTTCATGAAAAGCTTTAAAATCGTCGTTTATCTTATTAATAAAGTCAGAAGTTGAACTGCTTTTTGTAATAATTAATGGCTCGGAATCAGTTGTAAAAAAATCACTTTTCTGTAAACCTCTGTAAACAAAATATTTGATATTCAACCCAGGAAATGGCTGTTTGTAAGGACGAAGAATTAGATTCACTTTATTAGGATTACCAGTTTGAGGCTGAACCAAAACAACTCCTTTGCAAATCGAAAAGGTTTTTTTGGGTGCGTCTAAAGAAAATCTAGAAGTCAGGTTGAAAACAGTTTCAGATTGAGGTCCAAAGCCCTGACCTGACAACTGCGCGGGAAAACCTCCCGACTCTATAAAAAAATGGGATTTTGCGGACATATTTTAAGTGTTATTTATAAAAGTTTTTATTTAAACCATTCAGGTTTATAGATGCTGTAGATGAATCTTCCAAGTAAAAAGAGGAGAATAAGAAGTAGCAATCTCCCAAGCCAAATCTGTACTTTTTGCCAAAAAGTGAGATAGTTGGTAAACTCAGTAATCGTAATCGTTTTTTCTTGGACATCTTTAACCTGTTTCGATTTCCAATGCGCGTAGAGTTCCTGTTCTTTCAGGTTGCAGTCTACTTGAAGTTTATTGTTATCAAGTCGAACCTTTGGGCTTTTTAATCTACGCCCTGGTTCGGCCTGAATAACATTTTTAAGAACTACTTTTCCGTTAAGGCATTCTAATAATGCATTGTAAGAACTGCTGTCTTTAGCAATTTTAAAAACTGTATCGTGTAAAGTTTCGGTAATGGTAATGGTCTGGGTTTTGTTTTCATTTTGCACAGGTTTCGAACTTCGGCAGGAAATCATAATCAGGATAATGAAAAGAGAGAAAACAAGACATTTTAGTTTTTTAGTCATAATTAAATTGGGTTTATAAGTTTTGGTTTTAGAGTCGTAAAAAGCCTTTAATGCTTTTGATATCGCGTTTTCTTCTGGCTACTTTATAGCCTTCTCGACCTCCAGAATCGTTGGTGTTTCCTTCAATGGTATAAATTGTATTTCCGGCAATCTTTTCGACAAATCCAGCGTGACCAGTACCGTTATTAAAATCCATAATGAAAACATCTCCAGGCTGAGGTGTTTTTTTTACCAAAAGAGGTCTCGAATTGTATTGATCTAAAACACCTCCCGTTTTCTTCAAAGGATTTTTTTCGTTAATCTGAAGAGAAGCTTTCTGTGCGCACCAGTAAATAAAAGCCATGCACCAGGCGTATCCTTTACCAAGTCCGACGCTTCTTAAATAAATTTCTACTTCGGGGCCTGCGTTACTATTTCTTGGCATTTCTTCGACACCAATCTGTGCCGTAGCAATTTCGATAGTTTTTTGAGCTAGTGTCATGAGCTTTTTCCGTTTAATTGTTTAAATTTTTGTAATTCGTCAACCAATTGCTGGTTGATCAGCATGAGTTCTTTGTGCTGTATTTCCATTTTTTTTATGGTTTCTGTGGCAGCGGTAAGCCGTGCGGTAATGTCGTCCAGAAGATCACGGTAATATTTTACTGCGCTTACGGCATTGTCGAGTTCGGCTGCGCGGTCTTCTGCGAGTGATTTTCGCATAGAGAAAAACCAAGTAATAAAAGCGGCAAAAAATGCGGTTAGAGTGGGGTATAAAAACTGCTCCATTGAATGTGTTTAAAGTTGAATGTTGGGTTTAAAAATGATTTGTTCAAAAAACAACTTTAGCGTTGTTTTAGAGAGGAAGCTTAACTAGATTTTTTTCTAGTTTTTGAGCGCGGTTGTTTCCTTTTGAGATTGCAA
The DNA here is from genome assembly GCF_003254625.1 of Flavobacterium ginsenosidimutans. Lineage (GTDB taxonomy): Bacteria > Bacteroidota > Bacteroidia > Flavobacteriales > Flavobacteriaceae > Flavobacterium > Flavobacterium ginsenosidimutans. The sequence continues at coordinate 257,567 of NZ_QJRJ01000078.1, read as the reverse complement.
AGATTGGGTGAAAAAAGCCCTAAAAAAAATGATTGCAAGGTCTGCGAACATTTGTATTCTAGGGCTTTACAGAGTTGTAAGGAAAGCGAACAGAAGTCGTTTTAGATGAAGTAAATGGCTCATCTTTGCATCACAAAAAGGATGCTTTTGAAGATAAAAAAAGAATGATTTTTTTCTTTTATATGTATTAAGAAGACCTTTCCTGATTGCTCATAAGTTCTTCAATTTTTTTTAGTTCAGATGTGATAGGTGTACAGAGAATTTCATACAAAGTAGTTCTCGAAATTGGATATACTGGGTAGACGTATTTACGCCACACAACAGTAGTTGGAATATCTTCCGTTTTGTGCTTTTGATACAGTTCTTTAATGAGTTTGTAACGCATTAATTTATTTTTTTGAATTCCGAGACTTCTGTTTGAAGATATAGGCATGAGAGATAATATTTTGAATGATAGAAAAAAAGAATTTTAAGAAGAACGAAGTTTGAAAAAGAGTTAATAGTTTGAATTATAAAGACATCATATTTAAGACAGCCAAACCATTTGATCATATTTAATAAATGGTTTTTACTTCCCGATGCCATTTTTATATTGAACCTCGTTCTGAGGTTGTATTTGTTAAAGATTTATTTAACAATTTAGGTCAGCAAACCCCGCATGACAATCCTGTTTCCAAAACCTTTTTAGGTTTGGATTCCAATAGAAAGAATGAGTTTTGGCTGTTTATTATAAGGGCAGAAATCGCCCGTTTATCGGTTCCTGATTCTCTTCATAAAGAAGAAGAAACAGGAACCATTTTTATTTACCTGCTTTTTTCGGCTGCAGGTTTGGAGGTCGTTTTAGCCTTTATAAGTGGCTGTTGTGTGTTTTTTGAATCTCGGATTTTGAATCAAAATACTTTCATACCGATTAAAAGCCAGACGTTCTTTTTTGGATAAGTCGTTACTGCAATTCCAATTTCCGAGTCTGTCTTTAAAGATAGTGTGTTCGTTTACTTTGTAGCTTTCATGATCTGTAATTGGCTTTATTTTTACGCTCATTCAGGTATTGTTTAAAAGTTGTTTTTAATTTGAAATAAAACCATTCTCTAAATAAAAGGATGGGTTTTAAATTGGTTAGAATTAACAGAATCGTTAATAACAGTGATAAATAAATGTCGTGATTAAGCTGCATGATTTTGTTCGTTTTGCTGATTAAAGAAATCAAAAGCATATCCTTGTAAAAAATCTACAGAAGACATCGATAGCGGAATATTGGTTCTTACACCATTTTCATCAATTCGGCAAGCTTCAATAAACCAGCTTGAACGTACAGGTTTAAAAGCCGAAGCAATAATCTCTACACCATCTGTAAACTCTTCATTATTAAATTCTTTTGTCAGTTTTTGAAGTTCCAAAACTCTAGAACCTTTTAGATTTCCTTTGGCATCTTTTTTTAATAAATTGAAAACAATTTTGACTAACGAAGCAGTTTCTTTACTAGTAGAAAGAGAAGAAATATAATTCTGCACTTTTTCGATTCCAATAGTTACGGTATCATCCCAACCTTCGTTAATGCGGTATCCAATCGTAATTTCTTCTTTGTCATTAGAAAAAGTGTGTGACATTTGTTTTTCTTTAAATCCGTAAACTTGATTTTTTAAGTCCAGAATAGTTTCAAACAGTCTAAAAGTTTCCGTTTTTGCATTCTGCATCATTTCAGAAGTTTCCTGTAATCTAGAAAGTGCTTTTGGAATCGTTTCTGCTACTAGTTTTTTATAAGCATCTCTTTCTTCATTCTTCTTGTTTTCAACTCGCTGGAGCGCTTCTTTTAATTGTTGGGCAGAAAATTGAGTTAAGTCCATAACAGGTTTAAAATTGTTTGCAGTTGTAGTGTTCATAATAATTGGCTTTTAGTAAATTAATATTTCTTCTTTAAATGGATCTGCATAATAAGGTTTGAAATTATGGTGTAAAGCAAGTTTCGAAACCTCGTTTATTTTACTTTCAATATTTGACGGAACAGGACGAGGAGAGGCAGTTTCATCATCCAGTATATGCATCCATTGAAAACGTTCCTGATTGATGCAGATTCTTTCTCCGGCTGTAAAAGTTTTGCTTCTTTCTGAACAATATTGTAGTGCCAGATATAATAATGCGATACGTTCTTCGATTTGTGTTTTATTCATAATTTTTCTCTAATTGATTTTTTAATTTTTTAATGTCAGATTCGATTAAACTTCTTTCAGGACTATTTGGATTTTCAATAAGCCAATTTTCCAGTTCCCGAATTTTTTCTTTGATTTGATTTGTTCCCATTTTAATTTGGATTAAAGATTTAATGATATTTTATTGTTTTCAGATTCTTTAAGAAGGGCTGTTTTTAAATCGTAGTATTTTCCATTCTTTTTGTCTTTTAGGGTAGTATTTTTCTTTTTGTGAATATTTGTTGTTTTAGTCTTTGTAAATCAATTGTTTGTGTGTTATTTAAAATTGTTTGATTTTATCTTTGCTCAATATTTTCTGGCTTAACCTATTGTTTTTCAATTTTATTTTTCTTTACTTTGCAAATATAATGTAAAATAATACATTAAAACAAATTTTTAACGTAAAATAATACATCTTTTTATGGGGTCAACGGAAAGAGTGCGGGAATATCTTGATTATAAAGGGATTACTAAGTATAAGTTTTGTAATGATCTAGGGTTTTCTAATAAATTTTTAGACAATAGCAGTAATATGGGAACAGATAAGGCATGTAAAATATTACACTATTATCCAGACCTAAGTTCAGAGTGGCTGTTAACAGGAAACGGACCTATGATTAAAGAAGAAAATACTAGTGTTATGGTTATGAATAGTGATAGAAAAACAGTCGATTCGCTTCATGCAAATCAAGAAATACCTTTATATGATTTAGAGGCGGTTGCGGGTTTAAGAGAGCTCTTTAGCAGTGGAGAACCGCAAAGAATTTTGGATACAATAAAAATTCCAAATCTTCCAAAATGCGATGGAGCAATTTCTGTAACAGGAGATAGTATGTATCCTTTATTGAAATCGGGAGACATTATTCTTTATAAGGAAACAGAATTTGAAAATATCTTTTTTGGCGAAATGTATCTTCTAAGTGTTAAACTGAATGACTGGGAAGAATACATCACTGTAAAATACGTTCAGAAATCTGATCAAGGGCAAGATTATGTGAAATTAGTAAGTCAGAATTCGCATCATCAGCCAAAAGATATTCATGTGTCAAAAATATCAGCATTGGCTCTTATAAAAGCTAGTATTCGTATTAATACTATGATGTAAATTGTTTTAATAAATCTCAGACTTATTTTTAAATAAAAAGAGGATTATGAAAAATGCTTTAGCTAAACTTTTGAAGTTTTGGCTAAAGCATTTTCATATTTTTAAATCTATTCTTATTTGGTAGGAACGTGTGAGACTGCATCAAAGATGTAATTCTATTTGAAAAGTTTCAAATCATAACGCTCCTCATAAAACGTTTTTCCCCATTCCTGAACTTCTTCAGATTTTGTAAGTTCGAATCCCATCATTTTATACATTTGAAGCGCTTTGTCTTGTAAACTTGTGGTAAGCAGAAAAACGTTTTTAAATTTCTTTTCTCTGCAAAAATCAATGGCATCGGTTAAGAGTTTTTTACCAATTCCGAGACCTCTAAAAGCGGGATCTAGAAGAAACCATCTTAATTGCGCTTCTTCATTAGGTTGATGCACAATTGCAACGCATCCCACAATTTTGTTATTGTATTCTGCCATCCAGATTCGGTCTTTTTCTGGGGAATATTTTTCTAAGAAATCGTAAAAAGTCTTGATCACGTATTTCTCAAAATCATTTGAAAAATTCGATTCGTTTCCGTAGATAAATCCGTGTAAATAAATAATGTAGCCAATATCGCCAGGAGTAATATTATGACGATAAGTAATATCTTCTCGAGCTATCTTATTTTCTGTAAGCAGATTTCTAACAGTATTCATCGAATCGACTAAAATTTCTTTTTCAGAATTGTTTAGTTTTTCAATTTTACCTTCGATCTTGTTTTCAGATTTAGCATTTAAAATACTTAATAATTCATTTCCAGAATCGGTCAGTTTGATGTTAAAAGCGCGTTTATCTTCTGCGGAAGCGACTTTTACAATTAAGTTTTCTTTTAAAAAACGTTTTAAAATTCGGCTTAAATATCCTTTGTCTAGATTTAAAATTTCGGTGATTTTCTGAGCGGTTATTATTTTGCTTTCGCTGATTTCATATAGAATTCGTATTTCGGTTAAAGAATATTCGCTGTCTAAATAATGCTGACTTAAGATATCTAAATGCGCCGTATAAAATCTATTAAAACTTCTAATTTTTGAAGTTGTGGTATTCATGGTTTGAAATATTGTATTGTTGAGATACAAATATATAAAATTAGTTGCTTTTGTCAACTAATAATATTTCAAAAATTATTTCCCCTTCAACAAATTAATACTTACTGTTGCAGTATCAGCATCGGGAAATCGCTTGAAAATAGATTGATCTGGGAATAATCCCGCTTCTGCTGCAATAGCATTAAAAACATCAATTTCAACAATAAACTGATCAGAAAAACCGTGAGTAGCATCGTAAGCTGTTGCTGGAGTTTTGCCTAAATTACTGGCAGTAAGTTTTGGATCTATGGTATGAAGTTCGATTAAAAGCAAGCCAAATTTACGCACATACGGCGACCATTTTTGTAAATGTTCCAAAAGATTGTCTTCAACCAGATTATTGCTAATTCTTTTTCCTCTGTAAGCAAATGCACCAGTTGAGGTGCTGACTCTCTTTTCGTTAGCATTTTTCGGCTCTTGCCAAATTCTATTATGATCTAAAAAAGTCCTTACATTCAAAAGATCTTTTAGGTCAATATTATAATTTTCTTTCAGATCATTAGCAAGTAAATCAGGACGGCCAATATCTCCCCAAATTACTTTTGCCCAAATATCTGCGTTTATAAGATTAGCTCTGGTTACTTTCAAAGCCGTCTGATTGTAATCAGCGCCAACTAAAAATAAAGGGTATTCATCGAGCATTTTTCCTCTTAAAGTCTGTCTGTCGATTACTTCAAAAATATGCTGGAGGAAAGCGCCATTTCCACATCCCATATCGAGAATTCCTTTTGGCTGTTCTTCAATAGGAAGATTAAAAAGTTTTATGAGAATTTCATCCACAACTTTAAAATAAGTGTCGTGAGCGCCGCCGCTTCCCCAAACATTCATTTCACGATCGACATGAATTTCGTTTTCACCTTCAGTGGTTTGCAATACATTTGGATTGCCAAAAATTAATTCTTCGATTTTAGCAAATGTTGGCAAATAAGAAACCGTAACGCCATAAGCACTCGCTCTTTTGGCAAAAAACAAACCAGCTTCGGTAAATTGATAATTTCCTTTTTTTTCCAGAAACCAGCCTAGATGCACAAAAAAGTCTAATATTTTTTTAAAATTTTCTGGTGATTTATGAAACTCTTCGGGACTGAAAGAAGTTTCCATAAAATATTTATGAAACATTCCGTTCATCGCCAAACGCACAATAGTTGGCCCAATCAGGTAACCTTCAATATGTTTTAAAATCTGTTCCTGAATACTATTTTTCAAAGGATCGGTCGAAGGTTCAAGTCCGTATCTCTTTTTATATTTTTCAAAAATCGCATTGAGCTTTTCAAATGGCGTATCTTCAAACAAACGCGGATGAAAATGTATAGACAATTGCAGTAATGTAACGACATCTTCGTACAGATGAAACAGTGAAAAAGCGGTTTCGGTTTTCTCGTTTATAGCAATTGTAATTATCTGTGTTTTATTATCAACATTATAATCTAAAAAGCCTTGAGAAGCCAAAATTCTTAAAGCTATATTTAGATAGCCTTCATTGGCATGAAAAACAGTTGTAAGCTCAGATAATTGCGTTTGCTTTTTGTCTAAAATAAATTCTAATACAGATTTATTTTTAAGTGCTATTGCTACAGGAGCAGTAACCAAGCCATCAAGATGTCTGAAAATGGAACTTAAGAGTTGTGATTTATCGGTCATAATGAAAAAATGAAGGTTAGTTAAAAATAGTGATTTTTTTTCTTACTTGACAGCCAAATTTCGATAAGAGGTCTAAATAATTGACAATGAAGTTTACGCGTCTTTATAAGTGTGTAGATGTTTGAATTATTCTATAAAACTGTTAAAATGTTTAATTTAAGATAATATAGTATTGGGTTAGGATAAAATATAGTTGGATTAATTTGCTTATTGCTTATAATTTTACAATTGTTAAAATATTCGATTTGCTGAGGATTATTGGCTATTTTTGATAAATGTACATTTTACACAATTAAAAAAGCTTTATTGATTACTGACATTTTTTTGATTGCGAGTTGAGAATTAAAAGACGAAATATTAAATTTTTTTAAATATGAAATTATCTAGACTATTACTATTTGCAATGTTGAGTTTTAGCTCCATAAATACAGCAACTTTATGGGCGCAAGGCGGTGATCAGATTTTGGATGGTATTGGTGAAACTGAATTGATTGCCCGTTATGTGTTTGACGGCGATGTAAAAGATTGGTCTAGAAATAATCTGCATGGTAATGTGTCAGGTTTAAAAATGAAATTCGAAAATGATTCCCAGTTCGGAAAAGTGCTTTCTTTGACGGGAGATAGTAACTCCTATTTGACAATTCCAGGCAATGCATTTGCAGGGGAAGAATCGCTGAGTATTTCGGGATGGATATATTTACTTTCTGATCAGCGAAATCAGCATTTTTTTGATTTTGGAAAAAATAATAAAACGCATTTTTTTGTAGCTCCGACAGGAAACAAGGAAAAAAACAATTTGCAAACTGAAATTACAACTTCAGCAGGAGAGAAATACAAAACCGATGGGCCAATTTTAGAACTTAACAAGTGGGTTCATTTAGTAGTTGTAATTGATATTCCTTCCAAATCTTTAAACACCTATGTAAATGGAGTTTTAACAGGTTCTGCTAAGAATGTAAAATTAAAATTAGATCAGTTGTTTGAGCCTAATTCGGGTAAAAATAACACCTTGAATATAGGTAAATCAATTTTGCCTGATGATCCGTATTTAAAGGCAAAATTGCATGATTTTAGAGTTTATCGAGTTCCTTTAACTGAAAAACAGATTGATAAAATCTATTATAATTCTTTGAAAAAAGAAGAAGCGGAAGAAGAGGAACCAGAACAGCCAACAGGCGATTTGCCAAAGTTTCCTGCGACAACTCCTCAGTTGTATAATGAATTTCTAATGAATGTTTCAGATATAAAAGTTCAGACTGTAATTGGCGATCTTCCTCGTTTACCTCGCACTTTAAAAGGCGAATATAATAACGGAATTGAAGGGCCTGAGGTTAAAGTAATCTGGCCAGCGCCAACAGATAATAGTTCGGTTCTAAAAGCGGGACAATATACCGTGACAGGAACGGTTTCAGGTACTGATTTAAAACCGAAAGCAATTGTTACAGTACAAGCGGCCAAAGAAGCGAAGACACCAGAACTTAAGTTGAAAACATTCAATTTAGATGAGGTAACATTAAACTCAGATTCTCATGGACATGACACAAAATTTATTGAAAATAGAGAGAAATTTATAAAAACTCTTGCTGAAACAAATCCTGATTCTTTCTTGTATATGTTTAGAAATGCATTTGGACAAAAACAGCCAGAAAACGCAGAAGCATTAGGAGTTTGGGATACTCAAGACACAAAATTACGTGGCCATGCAACAGGCCATTATTTAACGGCGATTGCACAGGCTTATGCAAGTACAGGATATGATAATGCTTTACATGAAAATTTTTCTAAAAAAATGGATTATTTGGTCAATACTCTTTATGAGTTGGCGCAAATGTCTGGAAAACCTCGTGAAGCTGGAGGATCAAGTGTTTCAGATCCGACCGCAGTTCCTTTTGGTCCAGGCAAAACAGAATATGATTCTGATTTAAGTACAGAAGGCATTCGCACTGATTACTGGAATTGGGGAAAAGGTTTTATAAGTGCTTATCCGCCAGATCAATTTATAATGTTGGAAAAAGGAGCAAATTATGGCGGACAGAAAACTCAAATTTGGGCGCCATATTATACTTTGCATAAAATTCTTGCTGGTTTATTAGATGTTTATGAAGTAAGCGGTAATGAAAAAGCGCTCGAAATATCCAAAGGAATGGGAGATTGGGTATATGCAAGAATGAAAAAATTGCCTAATGAAACGCTTATCAGTATGTGGAACAGATATATTGCTGGCGAATTTGGAGGAATGAATGAAGTGATGGCGCGTCTTTACAGAATAACTAATGAAAAGCGTTATCTAGAAGTTGCTCAACTGTTTGATAACATTAAAGTATTTTATGGAGATGCAAAACATTCAAACGGATTAGCTAAAAATGTAGATACATTTCGCGGTTTACATGCCAATCAGCATATTCCTCAAATTGTGGGCGCACTTGAAATGTACCGTGATTCTAAAACTCCTGAATATTATCGCATTGCTGATAATTTCTGGTACAAAACTACCAACGATTACATGTACAGTATTGGTGGTGTTGCTGGAGCAAGTAATCCTGCAAATGCAGAATGTTTTATCAGTCAGCCTTCAACAATTTATGAAAACGGATTTTCTGCTGGGGGACAAAATGAAACTTGTGCAACTTATAATATGCTGAAATTGACTAGCGATTTGTTTCTTTTTGATCAGCGTGCTGAATTTATGGATTATTATGAACGAGGTTTGTACAATCATATTCTCGCTTCGGTGGCAGAAAAAACACCTGCAAATACGTATCATGTTCCGTTGCGACCTGGATCTATAAAACAATTTGGTAATCCAAAAATGGACGGTTTTACTTGCTGTAACGGAACGGCTTTGGAAAGCAGTACTAAATTGCAAAATTCAATTTATTTTAAAAGTATTGACAATCAGGCTTTATATGTTAATCTTTATGTTCCTTCAACAGTAAAATGGAAAGAAAAAAATGTAACAATAGAGCAGACAACTTCTTTCCCAAATGAAGATCATACGCAATTAACGATCAAAGGAGACGGAAAGTTTGATTTAAATGTACGTGTACCGCACTGGGCAACGAAAGGATTTTTTGTAAAAATAAACGGCAAGGACGAAAAAGTAAAAGCAGTTCCGGGAAGCTATCTTACTTTAAGCCGTAAATGGAAAAACGGAGATAAGATTGAACTTCGTATGCCATTTCAATTTCATTTAGATCCTGTAATGGATCAGCAGAACATTGCAAGTTTATTTTATGGGCCAATATTGTTGGCAGCTCAAGAATCGGAACCACTTAAAGAATGGCGTAAAATAACATTGGATGCTAAAGATTTGAACCAATCTATAAAAGGTGATACAGAAAAATTAGAGTTTGTTGTTGATGGAGTACAATTTAAACCATTTTACAATACCTATGGGCGTCATTCGGTTTATCTGGATGTTACTTTAAAATAAGTCAGCACAAAGCATAAAACAAAAGCAAAAAACAAATTAAACTAGCATAAAACAAAGATGGGAAATAAAAAATACAGACTTGGTTTATTATTATTTTTGGGATGTACGATAAGTATTCAGGCTCAAGATTATTGGAGTAGAATTGAACAAAAGAAACCTTCTTTGGGTATTGCCGAAGTTTATCAAAAAATAAATACGCCTGCTTTTCAATTAAAATTGGTAAAAGCATCGCAGACAGTTGCAGGTTTAAGGCCAATTAAAAATTTGAATTTTGATTTTACGCCTAGTGACCGACTTGAAATCAGAGACAAGGACGGACTTTATCATCTTGGAGATATTAATTTAAGAATTAAAGAAGGAAACGGCGATTGGCAAAGCTATTCAACAGCTGCTAAACGTGAAGCGGTTACGCCTTTACAAACTTCTGAAAAAGTTTTAGCTGCAGCAGATTTAGCCAATACTTTACCAAGTAATATTCCGGTAACAATTAAGCGTTTTTATGAAATTGATGGCGGCGAATTAGTAATGCGATTTGAGATTACTAATAAATCAGCTAATAATATTGAGATTGGAGCATTAGGAATTCCGATGGTTTTCAACAACATTTTAGAAGGAAAATCATTGAATGAAACGCACGCTCAAAATGTATTTTTTGATCCTTATATCGGAATGGATGCGGGATATTTAGAAGTAAAAAGATTAAGCGGAGAAGGACCTGCATTATTAGTTCTTCCAAAAGAAAATATGGCTTTTGAAGCGTATCGTCCTTTATTGGATGATCCAACTCCACGAAGCATTGTTTTTGAAGGTTTTCACGAATGGATGGTCTACAGTAAAGCTTACGCCGAAAATGAATGGAAAAATGCACAGCAATGGAATGCACCAACTTCATTAGTATTAAAACCAAAAGAATCTAAAAGTTTTGCCTTAAAATTGGTGCTTTCTGAAGGAATTGAAGACATACAAAACACGCTTGTAAAAGAAGAACTTCCTGTTGCGACAAGTATTCCGGGATATGTGCTTCCTCAAGATGTTAAATCAAAATTGTTTTTGAATTATAAAAATGAAGTAAGCTCATTTGAAATTGAACCAAAAGGAGCGCTTCAAATAAAAGAAGATGGCAGAACGCCAAAAGGATTAAAGAAATATATCGTTCATGGCATTAAATGGGGACGTGCCAGATTGACCATCAATTATAAAAATGGCATAAAACAAACCATCAATTATAAAATTATTAAACCTGAAAATGAAGTTATTAAAGATTTTGGACATTTCTTGACTACAGAACAATGGTTCGATCAGCCAGATCCAATTTTCAAAAGAAATCCTTCGGTAATTAGTTATGATTACGAAACCAAAAAACAACTGACTCAAGACAGCAGAGCTTGGGTAGCGGGTTTAAGTGATGAAGGCGGAGCAGGAGGATGGCTGGCTGCAATTATGAAACAGCATATTCAGCCTGATAAAGAAGAAATTAAAAAATTAGAACAATTTGTAGATAAAACACTTTGGGGAAACATTCAATATAGTGATGGAAAAAATAAATACGGGGTTAAAAAAAGCGTTTTTTATTATGAACCAGATTCTCTGCCAAAAGGAACTTACAGCAAAGATGTAGATTATAGTTCATGGGCAGCGTGGAAACATAAAGAAGCAAACGATCCTGGAAGATCTTATAACTATCCTCACGTTGCCGCAGCATATTGGACATTGTATCGATTAGCGAGATACAATAAAGATTTAGTAGTAGATAAACCTTGGGATTGGTATTTAAAACAAGCTTATTATACCTCAATCGCAATGACTGAATTGGCTCCTTATTATGCACAATTTGGTCAAATGGAAGGTTCGGTATTTCTACTGATTTTAGAAGATTTAAAAAATGAAAATCTTACGGATTTGGCTTCCAATTTAGAATCAAAAATGAAAGAAAGAGCCAATCATTGGAAAGCGCTTGATTATCCTTTTGGAAGCGAAATGCCTTGGGATTCAACAGGTCAGGAAGAAGTTTATATGTGGTCGGATTATTTTGGTTATGATGAAAAAGCTGATGTAACATTAAATGCAATCTTGGCTTATATGCCAACAATGCCTCACTGGGCGTACAATGGTAATGCGCGCAGATATTGGGATTTCTTATACGGAGGAAAATTATCGAGAGTAGAACGTCAGATTCATCATTACGGATCTTCTTTAAATGCTATTCCAGTTTTGAGGCAATACAGAAAAAAATCAGATGACTTATATTTATTGAAAGTAGGTTATGGCGGACTTTTAGGAGGAATTTCGAACATTACCGAAGACGGATTTGGTTCTGCAGCTTTTCACTCTTATCCAACAGAATTAAGAATCGATTATTTGTCTGGAGATTACGGTTCTGGTTTTTATGGTTATGCTGTAAATACCGCTACGTATATTACAAAAGATAGCGATTTAGGCTGGTTAGCTTTTGGTGGGAATAGTACAGTAAAAGGCGATTTGGTACAAGTAAAATTAACTACTGCGGCAAAATCGAAAGTATTTATTGCACCAAAACAATTGTGGTTAACATTAGATGCAGGAACTTTTGATACAGTGACTTATAATACAAAAACAGATGAAGTTGAAATCACTTTAAGCAGTCAGAACGAATTTACTCCAAATGCTTATTTGAGAATTAATAAAGATATTCAGCTTCCTTATTCTAAGGTTAGAGGAGCTTATGAAATTCCGCTTCAAAAGAAAACAATTCAAATAAAAATTAAATAATTTTTGCTTTAAACTAAGATTGGTTTTGAACAGGGGCAATTAGTAGTGGAATTGCCCTTGTTCTTTTTTTACTAATCTGAACAGCTCAGTTATATTAAAATAATACTATTAGAATCATGAAAAAGAACATATTATTTATCTTCCTTTTACTGTTCTTTATGATAAGCGGTTTTGCGCAGGAAAAAGTAAATGTAAACTTATTAAATGCTGGAAATCCAATTTTGCCAGGGTATTACGCAGATCCAACTATTAAAAAATTTGGCGATATTTATTATATTTATGCTACCACAGATAATGAAATGTTGGCATCTGGAGCTCCAACCGTTTGGTATAGCAAGGATTTAAAGAACTGGTACAATTACACTATGGAAATTCCGTCTTTTACAGCAAAACCAATCACCAATTTTTGGGCGCCTGATATTGTTGTTGGAAATGATGGTAAATATTATTTGTATTTTGGAAACTGTGAAATTGGCTGTAATATTTACGGTTATGTTTCGGATACTCCGATAGGACCTTGGAAAAAATTAAATCAAAATGATGAACCCGTAATTTCAAATGGATATCCAAGAGAAGGTTTTCCATCCTTAGACGCACAATTTTTTAGAGATTCTGATGGGAAAATATACGGTTATTGGGGAACTTGGGTGCATTATAATGGCGGATATGCCGTAGGAGAATTAAATAATTCTACGATGAAAGATATGATGAATTCCAAAAACATTCCGTTAAGTCAGACTCCAGAACCTTTTGAAGCCGCGTACATGATGAAAAAAGGGAACAAATATATTTTGATGTATTCTGGAGCTTCTTGTCATGACGAAACTTATAATGTGAGATATTCATATTCAGATTCTCCTTATGGACCGTTTAAAGAAGGACTTAATAATCCGATTTTGAGTACAAATGAAGACAAAACAACACACGGACCAGGACATCATTCGGTATTAGAAGACGGAAAAGATTATTATATAGTCTATCACAAACACGATTATCCAATGACTCGAGGAGGCTTGGCTAGACAAGTCTGTATTGATAAAATGATTTTTGAAAACGATTCGACAATCAAAAAAGTAATTCCAACTTCAGTAGGTATTGGAAAAATGGTAAAAACAAATGTGCCTGAAAACTTAGTACTTAATGCCAAAGCAACGGCATCTTCTTATTATCATTTACAATCGTTAGAATACGATTATCAATACAAACCTGATTTTGCAATAGATGATAATAATGCAACAATGTGGAAAGCTGGCAGTAATGCGCTACCGCAAGATTTAACGATCGATTTAGGAAGCGTAAAAGAAATTAAAAGGGTAATGACCCAATTTGAGTTTGCAAGCTATTATTATCAATATACATTAGAATATTCTAAAGACGGGAAAAATTGGCATTTGTATGCTGATAAATCAAAAAATCGCACTTCTGGAAGTCCAATGATTGATGATAATAATGTGACGGCTCGTTTCTTAAAACTAAAAATTTTAGGTACAGAAAAAACAGGACTTTATGCGGCAATTTGGAACATAAAAGTGTACAGCGAATTATTTGAACTTCCTCTAAAATTAGAAAATAAAAAATCTAATGTAGAACTTGCAGCTGTAAGTTCGCATAAAATGCTGATAGATCTTGATGTCACGAATGAAAAAAACAATACTTCGTTTAGCAGTTTGCCAAATAAAGGTTCGTTAGGAGGTTCGTTTACAAAAACTGGCGATGTCAAAATCTTTTTGGATAAAGAAGATAAAATTAAAGCTCTTAATTTTGTAAATGGCGCTTTGATTTTGGATAAGCCCGTTCCTAAAAGTTTGGCTTGGAATGGTTCTTATTCTGTTGCAGTCTGGGTAAAAAATCCAGAAGTTGCCAAAGAAGGAGAATTTTTGGCCTCATGGTGTGATCGTTCCGAATATAATTTGGCAAATTCTTATAATGCACTGGCTTATAATAGCAGTCATTATGGTGCCGCACCGCATTTAGATGGCCATTTTGATATGAAATACAATAAAGTTCCAGAACCAAATAAATGGCATCATATCGTTTTGACGTTTGATGGTGTTGTGGAAAAAATTTATGTAGACGGCGTACTCGATAATGCTCAAAATATGATGCTGTCATCGGCGATAAAAAATGCTAAAATTATAATTGGTGCTTCAGATATTGGAGAGAATTATTCTGGTTTTATGGCATCTTTTAAAATGTATGATTACGGATTGAATAAAGATGAGGTGCTAAATTTAATGAAACAAACTGCGCCTAAAGCAACTAAAGAACCTTCTAAAAAATAGTTTAAATAAAGCATTCGAAAATGAAAAAAAGAGTACTGATTTTATGTGGCTTATTGTTATGCGCGTACCAAGCTTCTTCGCAAACTTATGAAGTTAAATCTCCAAATGGACATATTCAGATAAAAGTGAATAATTCCGATAAAATTTCTTGGTCGGCATCATTAAATGGAAATTTGATTATAGAAAATGCAGAAGCGGGAATGGACTTTTCGTCAAAAACAAATTTTGGATTGAATCCGAAAGTTAAAAAACAGACGGTAAAAAGTGTGTCTCAAAACATACATGCCATAGTGCCAATTAAAGAAAGCGAAATAAAAGATGAATACACGGAACTTTCGATTACTTATCAGGGAAATTACAAGCTTAATTTTCGCGCTTATAATGACGGAGTAGCATATCAGTTTATAGATGAGGCCAAAGAAAAGCGAAATGTAATTTCTGAAAAAGTTTCTTTATCATTTCCGAAAGACTCTCGTTCTCTATTTCCTCAGGAAGAATCGATGTATTCTCACAATGAGCGATTGTATTTGGATAAATCTTTAAATGAGATTGCGCCTAAGGATTTTTGCAGTCTTCCAGTTTTGTTTACGACACCTAACGCCAAAGTTTTATTTACCGAAACAGCACTTCATGATTATCCAGGATTATTTTTAAAAGGTAACGGAAACACAACTTTAAATGCAATATTTCCTAAATATGTTTTAGAAGCTGTCGATAAGGGCGGAAAATCAGATCGGGTACAAACTATTGCGAAAGAAGCAGATTATATTGCCAAAACAAACGGAAGCAGAGCTTTTCCGTGGCGTGTATTTATGATTAGTGATGACGATCGCACTTTTATAGAAAGTAATTTGTCTTACCAACTGGCAGAGCCAAATGTGCTTAAAAATACCGATTGGATCAAACCCGGAAAAGTAGCTTGGGATTGGTATAATGATAATAATATTTATGGCGTTGATTTCAAAGCGGGTTTAAATACAGCAACTTATAAATATTTTATAGATTTTGCTGCAGCGAATAAAATTGAATATGTAATTCTTGACGAAGGCTGGACAAAATCGACTACTGAAATTCTTGATTTTAATCCTGCAATGGATGTCAAAGAATTGATTCGATATGGAAAAGAAAAAGGGGTCGGCATAATTCTTTGGGTACTTTGGAAACCATTGGATCAGAATCTATTACCAATCTTAGAAGCCTATAAAAGCTGGGGAGCAAAAGGAATAAAAATTGACTACATGCAGCGCAACGACCAGTATATGGTCAATTCTTATGAGCAAATTGCCAGAGAATGTGCCAAATTGGAATTATTAGTAGATTTTCACGGCGCATTTAAGCCTTCTGGTTTACACCGAAAGTATCCAAATGTATTAAACTATGAAGGGGTTAGAGGGAATGAAAACAATAAATGGAGCGAAGACATTACGCCAGAGCATACCGTAACGATTCCGTTTATTAGAATGGCAGCAGGCCCAATGGATTTTACACCAGGCTCGATGATTAACAAACAGCCTAAAAATTTTGCCATAAGTTTTAATAATCCGATGACAATGGGAACGCGCGCGCATCAGGTGGCGATGTATGTTGTTTATGAAGCGCCGTTGCAAATGATGTGTGAATCACCGTCAACTTACTACAAAGAACAAGAAACAGTTGATTTTATTACTCAAATTCCAACAGTTTGGGACAAAACAGTTGTGCTTCATGGTTCTGTTGGAAATTATATTGTAGTAGCAAGAAAAAAAGACGATAAGTGGTTTATTGGAGGCATGACAGATGCAGATGCTAGAGAATTGCCTATTGATCTTTCTTTTTTAGGTGAAGGAAATTTTTCGATGGAAGTATTTTCAGATGGAATTAACGCTGAAGCATTTGCGCAAGATTATAAAAAAGAAGTTTTAGAGGTTACTAAAAATACAAAAGTAACGGCTAAAATGGCATCTGGAGGAGGTTGGTCTGCGATTATTACGAAAAAATAATAGCGAATGAATAACGCCATGAAAATCGCTACGCTTCTTTTTTTATCATTTGTTGGAGTAATAAATGCACAAAAAGTAGTCTCAGCGAAGAAAAGATATATTCCAGCTAAAATTTGGTCTGTTCCAGATCATAATAATTATGATTCACCTGATAACGATTACAGTTACAGCCGAATGATAGAGTCGGATAATATAGTGATGTTCTGGCATAAAGAATATGGTGATGATCCGACTTTAAACACTGATATTAAAAAACGTTTCGATCCCAAAAAAGCAATGGAAGAATGTGAACGATTTTATCAGTTTTACGTAAATGATTTAAAATTGGTTCAAAAAGGACACTCAGTAAGTGATCAATATAAATTACTAATATTTGTTTTTGGAGGAAACGAAAATACTGCTTTTGGAGGTGGAGAAGAGGATAAAGTTGGTATTTTATGGACTCCAGCCGTTCGAATAAATAAAGTTCCTTATGGGGCATTAGCGCATGAAATTGGTCATTCCTTTCAGTATATGAGCCATGCCGACAGCAAAACGGGACCATCTGGACCTGTTATGGAAATGTCGGCTCAATATATGCTCTGGCAGGTTTATCCTGAATGGATGACTTTTGAAAATTATCATCTTCAAGATTTTTTAAAAGGAACACATTACGCTTTTCTGCATCCTGCAAATATGTATCATTCTCCTTATGTTTTAGAATATTGGTCAGAAAAACACGGCATTGATTTTTGGGGAAGACTCAGCCGATCAACTAAAGAAGGAGAAGATGTAGTAATGACTTATAAGAGAATTAATAATATTTCGCAGGAACAATTTAATGATGAAATATTTGATGCTTCTCGAAAATTTATTACTTGGGATTTAAAAAGAATAGATGAGGTTGCAAAACCATATCGAAATTTGCATCTTTCGAAATTGAATGAAATTGAAGAAAATTGGTATCAAATAGATTCTACAAATTGTCCTCAGGATTATGGTTATAACGGAATAAAACTAAACGTTCCAGCAGCAGGAACAAAAGTTAAACTGAAATTTAAAGGTTTGGCTGAAACCAAAGAAGCAGGCTGGCGCTACGGATTTGTAGCCTCATTAAAAGATGGCAGTAGAGTTTACAGCACAGTTTTTAAGAAAAGTGAAGATGAAGTTGAATTTAAAATTCCTAAAAACACAGAGTATTTATGGTTAGTGGTTAGCGGAAGTCCGAAAGAACATGAAAAACATTCTTGGGAAAATGAGAAAGAAGTTTATAGAAGTTTTCCATATAAGGTGCATTTCGAAAACACAAAACTATTTTAGTTATTTAATTTGATTAAAAAAAAGCTTTATAAATTTATAAAGCTTTTTTTGTTTTATGAAAACTGCACCTTTCATTTGAAAGATGCAGTACATTTTTAATTAAATATGTTTAGCTAAATTGCTACTTTACAATAATCTTTTTGGTCTGTTTAAAATTTTGAGATTGAATGGTTACAAAATAAATACCTCTTGATAAATTACCCGTATGGTATTGTTCTTCAAGATTGTAGTTTTTATTTTCAAATACTACTTGACCATTAATGTTGGTTATTTTTAAATTGTAAGTTTCAGTATTTTCATTTGAGACTTTAATGTTAAGCAAAGAAGCATTATTAGTTGGATTTGGATAAACCAAAAAGTTAGGAGTTGAATTTGAAAAATCGGTAACCGCAAGATTTTCAGTTATAATCGCTTTCCAATCCCACCAATTTTTATCTACACTAGCTGTACTTGTAGCTCCGTCTTCCAATTTAATTCTGTAATTGAATTTAGCTTTACGGGTAGTTTCGCCTTCAAAAACATAATCTGAATTACAAATTACAGCGAATATAACGCCATTTGCGGGAACGCCTTGAGAAAAAGAAATTGTACAGTCGCCTGCATAAACAGGCTGTGTATAAACCGTTTTTCCTTCTTTGGTGCGGTAGCATAATTGAATCGACATATTTTCTCCTAAAGGCTCAAAAAATACAGTAGCTTGATTTCCTTCAACATGAATCGGAATAAAATTTGCGCCAGACCAGCCAGGCAGTGTCTTTTCGTTTGGAATTAAATATCCGTTTTCGTCTGTAGTTGTTATTGCATAAGGTGTTGCTTTCCATTTTTCTACATTGATAAGAGCTGGTTGTTCAGGCCCTAATTCGCGTCCCATATTATTTCGATACAGATTTAAAATAGGCTGTTCAAATTTTCCAAAATCGGACAATGCTAATCTTGCTCTGTATTCCTGAATCAATTTGCGTGTTTTGGTATCTCCTAAACCATTCACAACACCATTACCGTTTGCAATACCTTCTAAAACACGTCCTTCGCAATAATTCCAAACCCACGGTAAACTTTTTTCATCTACAATTTCTCCTAAAAACGTTGGAAATACAGAACTGTACTGAACTCCTCCAATAATATCTCGAGTTAATCTTAAAGTTACTCCTTCTGAATTTTGAACTCCAGAATCGACACCTTCAGCAGAAGGCCCTCCAAAGGAACCATCTTGAAGCCATCCGCTATAACATTCGATAGGAATAAAAGGCGCGATAACAGAACCTGCACTTAACCATCCTAAATCAACATTACTATAATCTGTACTTCCAGTTTTTTTGATATCCAAAACGGTTTGCAGCCAAACATTTGAACCTTCATGAAACCAAGCTGCTTTTCTGCATCCAGGCAAAGAGGCATAAATAGCGTGTATTCCTTCGTGAACACAAGCACCAGTTTGATATTGTGCATCTGGAAAAGTAGTATTAGGATCGAAACTCGCAACAGGATAATAAGACAAAAGAACCATTGGCCAGCTTTCTCCATCTGGAGTGCCAACGCCGCTCTGCCATCCTCCTAAATCTGTATTTGAAGCGGTATCGGTACACAAACCAGAACCATATAAATACACAGAACTGCGATATCCTGCTCGATACAATTTGTCTGGCGGCCAGCCCATATTATCTCTTAGAAAAGTAAAATCGCTATCTAAACGTTTTAATAATAAATCTACAGCTGTATCTGTAACCAAAGGGTTTGCATTTGGGCCAGCAACAAAAGTCCACGATCCTACACTTGTAGATTTAGCTACATTACAGCCATTATAGTTTGGATAGTCTTCTTCTAAATTTTTTGTAGGTTTTGGAAAATCAGGATAATCTGCTTTAAAATCGTAATGAAGAGTAGTGTCATAACTTGGCCATATACTGAAGTCACTATTGTTTTCTTTTACAGTTAGAAAAAAAGATAGTGTGCTTTCGGTACCGCAATCATTGATGTAGGTAAAACGATAAGTTCCAGAATTTTCTACTAGTAAATTGGAGAGCGTAATGTTTTGGTTACTCGACACAAAATTATTTGGACCAGTCCATTTCATTTTGCCTCCTGTTGCATTGTTTGCAATTGAGGTTAAAAACTGTACACTTTCGGTTGGAGAAACAACGGCATAATTTTGAGCTTTTTCGCTTCCGTTATTTATTTTGGTAGTTGCTGTCAATCCTGTGGGATCGCATTGAGTTGTTTCTACGCCAAAAACTTGGAATTCAACTACTCCGGTTGCAGTAGTACTTTTGAAATAAACCCTTAATTTCTTAGCTTTAAAATTTAAATTTCCAACAGAATTAAATTGGTTTAAAGCTAATCCGACCGAACCAGCATTAATCCAATCAAGTCCGTCCCAATACATAATGTAGGCATCTGTAGGTTGAGCAATTCCTCCAAAATCTGTAAACCAATATAAGGAAACAGTATTTATTTGATGGGCAAAATCCCAATCGTATTCTATCCAATTGTAGGTGTTGTAGGCTGCTTCACCATCCCAATTTCCATAAATAGGATTTGTTCGATCATCAGAACTAATGGGTGTAAAACCATCATTTACCGCACTTAGACTTTCCCAAGGCGAAACATGAGAGGTGCTTACTTTTGTAGAACTCAGCATTGCTAAATTTGTCTGAGCATTTAAATTTTCTGCGAAGAGCACAAAGAGTCCAAGAAGCAGAAAAGATAAAAATCGGGGTAATTTTTTTTCTTTCATAAGGATAAGTTTTGGTTGTTAATTGTTTAAAAAAAATCATGCGCTTCTTTACTGTCGAAGTGCGATTTTAAATAAGTCTGACTGGTTAAAAAGAATTTCCACTCTTTAAACACTAAGTTAAGACTAGTCTTATTAAAATCATATGTACTTAATTATCTGATAATTAGTAAAAGTTAACCAGTATTTACTTTTCGATAAACTTCAAAAAAAAGCCGTCTCATAATTTGAGACGGCTTTTTTGATTTTAGGTGAATGTTATAAAGCGCTATTTCATAGGTTTAAAATGCTCTTAATGCTTCAATATCTTCTGCTGTTTTGGCAAGTGGTTTTCCTAATAGTTTATAAGAATCCTTTGTAATAAGAAAATCTTCTTCTATACGAATTCCTCCAAAATTTCTATAAGCTTGAACTTTATCATAATTGATAAATTCACTGTATTTTTTTTCTGCTTGCCATTGATCGATTAATTCTGGTATAAAATAAATTCCAGGTTCTACGGTCAAGACAAATCCTTCTTCGAGTTCTTTTGCCAGACGCAGTGATTTTAATCCAAATTCGGTGCTCTTTTTTAAAGTATCGGTATATCCTACATATTGTTCGCCAATATTTTCCATGTCATGAACATCCATTCCCATCATATGGCCTAAACCACATTGAAAAAATAGGGTATGGGCACCTGCGGCTACGGCTTCATCCAAATCGCCTTTTACTAAACCAAGAGATTTCAATCCAGTTAAAATTTCTTTACATGCCGTAAGATGCGAATCTTTAAAGAAAGTTCCTGGTTTTAGAGTGGCTATTGCGGCTTCTTCGGCTTTTAAAACAATATTATAAATTTCTTTCTGCTGAGAAGTAAAAGTATTGGAAACTGGAAAAGTCCTTGTCATATCTCCAGCATAATGCATATTTGTTTCAGCACCGCAATCGCATAAAACCATTTGCCCATTTTGTAAAACATTGCTGCCAGCATGATTGTGTAAATATTGTCCATTTATAGTTAGAATTGTTGGAAATGCAAGATGACCGCCTTTACTGATCGCTGTGCCTTCTACTTGCCCCGCAATTTCATATTCGGTCATTCCTGGGCGTGCGATTTGTATTGCTTTTAAATGCATTGCAGCCGTTATATCTATCGCTTTTTCAATCTCAATCAGTTCTTCATTTGTTTTATAAGAACGCTGTGCAATTATCGCTTTTGACAATTCAATTGAAGCTTTTTTTGCTATTTCGTTAGGGTGAATATCCAACAGAGAGCTTAATTTTAAAGTAATTGCGGCACGATAAGGAGGAAGAAAATGAATAGCACGTTTTTGCTGTAATGCATTTTTAAGTATGCCTTCTACAAAAGATAAAGGCTGTACGGCTGTAATTCCTGATTTTTCTGCAAAAACATTTAACGAATCTTGTGGCCCAACCCAAACGGTTTGTTCAATCGTGAGATTATCGCCAAATAGTATTTCAAGATCCGAATCAATATCGATTACTAAAAATAAAGAAGGAAGATCTATTCCTGTATAATATAAAAAACTGCTGTCTTGTCTAAAATGATAGATATTATCTCTATAGTTCATTCCGACTTCTTCATTTCCAGGTAAAATAATAATGCCTGAACCAATTGCTTTTTTTAAGATTTGTCTTCTATTTATATAAGTTTCTCTGCTAAACATATTTTGATATTGTATTTAAATCTGATATTATATTCCTCCGCCAGGGCAGTGTTCTTTTAAGTATTGTGTAAATAATTGAGACAAGTGTTCTGAAGTTCCTTCACCCTCATCGATGCTATGTGTACGATTTGGATAGCTCATCATTTGAAATTGCTTCCCATTTTTTACTAATTCGTTAACAAGCATTTCAGCTCCTTGATAATGTACGTTGTCATCGCCAGTTCCATGAACAAGCAATAAATTACCTTGAAGTTTATTTGCATAGGTAATAGGAGAGCCTTTTATAAAAGGTTCTTTGTTTTCTTGAGGCAGTCCCATATAACGTTCCTGATAGATGTTGTCATATAAAAGCTGATTAGGCACAGCAGCAATAGCAATTCCTGTTTTGTAAATTTCCGGATATTGAAATAAAAGATTCAGTGTAGTAGAGCCGCCGCCGCTCCATCCCCAGACCGCAATTCGGTTTTGATCTACAAAAGGCCATTTTAGAATTTCTTTAGCAGCCATTGCCTGATCTCGAACATTTATAATTCCGATGTTTTGGTAAATAGATTTTCGCCAAGCGGCACCTTTTGGAACTGGAGTTCCTCGACCATCCAAACTGATCTGAATGTATCCATCTGCAGCAATATCGCCATTATATAAAAAAGTGCCAGCATAACCAGCCGCATCTTTTACAGTTGCGCCTGCAGGTTCTGTGTAAACATAAAATAGAACAGGATATTTTTTTGTTTCATCAAATGGAGTTGGTTTTATCATCCATCCGTCGAGAGTTATGTTGTCAGCCGTTGTAATCTGAATCATTTCGACATTGTTGCTTAACTCAGTATTTTGATCTATTTTTTTAATTACTTTTTGATTAGAAAGTTCTACCCATTCTGATTTTCTTTCGTTTTTATGATTAGAAAATTTATGTTGAGCATATTTTGCATCGGGAGATAATTGATAATTGTGCGTGCCAATTTCATTAACAGGAGATACTTTTACTAGTTTTCCTTTTCCGTTTAAAAGTGTTTTGTATAAATATTGCTGTGTAGCATTTTCAGGTGAAGCTAAAAAGTAAACAAAACCACTTTTTTCGTCAACAGCTTTAATTTCTATAATATCATATTTTCCGTTGCTAACTAAAGACTCTTTTCCATTTTTACTGATTCTGTATAAATGTCTCCAGCCATCTTTTTCAGACAATGATAGAAATTCTTTTCCGCTATTGATCCATTTCCAGCCTTCATCTTCAGTTGGTAATATGTCAATCCAAGAATTATTTTTTTCAGAATAAATTTGATTTGCTTCGCCATTTTTTGGATTGCACAAAAAGAGTTTGGCCTCATTTTGTTTGCGATTTAACTGTTCAACCAAAATCGAAGAACCATCAGGAGTCCATTGCATTAAAGGAATATAATGTTGCTTAGAATCGCCTGGAACGTTCATCCAAGTGGTTTGAAGTGAAGCAATATTGACAACTCCAACTTTACATGCTGACGGATCTTGCCCTGCTTTTGGATATTCTACAGGAATTGTATAAGAGTAGATAGAATCTGTATTATTGATCATTAAGAAATTTTTGATTTTAGTTGCATCAATTTGCCAAAATGCAATGCTTTTTCCATCTGGACTCCAGCGAAAACCATCTCTGCAATTAAATTCCTCTTCGTAAGCCCAGTCAAAAGTTCCGTTTATTAATCGGTCAGTTCCATCAGTAGTCAACGCAGTTGCTTTTCCAGAATTAAGATCTTCAACATACAAATTGTGATTGCTTACATAAGCAATTGAACTGTTGTCTGGTGATAGTTTAGCAAACATTAAAGACGATTCTGGCCTGCTTTTTCCAATCTGATGCAATTCATTGGTTTCTAGGTTTAAAATCCAATAATCGCCACGTGTTTCTAGTCTCCAGACTTTTTTCGAATTAGTATAAATCAAAACTAATTTTTCGTTTTTACTGAACTCAAAATCTTTGATATCTAAAGCTTTATTGCTTCCTTTTGCTGTAAGCTGTTTTGTGTCAACAATTTTGGTTGGAGTAAAATTGGGTAATTCATATTGTATTATTTCTCCTTTTTCTATTGTGTAATAACTTTTGTTATTATTGGCCCATTTTAAATTTTGGGCGTTAGTGGTTAGAAAAAAAAGAGGTGCAATTAAAAAGAAAAAAAGAGAAATTGTTTTTTTCATAGTATCGAAATATACTTTAGTTAATAATTGAGATTTTATTTTATGTTGGTTTCCAAAATTGGATTTATATAATACATTTTTGTAATAGAAGCTACATCAAATAAAGACACTTGATCTTTTGATAAAGCAATATTCTGCCATTGATCTGACGGTATTATTTTGATTTTTTCGTTATTACTTTTTAATGTCAGAGGCAAATTAAAACCGCTTATGCAATTTGTATAGCGGTAGAAAACTTTGGTTTTATCTGTATTAAAATAGAATTCAAAATTAGGAATTTGTGTTGTTTTAAGATATTGTTCGAAAACTTTATCGTAGCTAAAATTAAGCTTTTTTGAGATATAATTTTCAATCTGTTTTGAGTCAACCGTTTGATGATAAAATTCTTTTCCTAATCCCCTCATTACTTCTCGAAATAAAGTATCATTATCCACTCCATGACGAATGGCGTGGAGCATATTACCCGCTTTTGGGTACATATCTCCGCTTCCTTGCGCATTGACATTGTAATCGGGGATTATTGGTCTGTCATTTTGTACTCCTTTACGAGTTCCTGCATTGTATTCATCACCAGCTTGTTTTCCAAAAATATAATCCACAAAAAGAGTTTCGCTATAATTCGTAAATCCCTCGTGAACCCACATATCAGCCAAATCATTTGTTGTAATGTTATTGCCAAACCATTCATGTCCGCTTTCATGAATAATAATAAAATCCCATTTCATTCCCCATCCAGTTCCAGAGCCATCATTGCCACGATATCCTGGTTTATAATGATTTCCGTAGGAAACCGCACTTTGATGCTCCATTCCAGTATGTGAAGTTTCTATTAACTGATAACCATCTTCGTAAAATGGATAAGGTCCCATCCAATATTCAAACGCATCTAACATATTATGAACTTCTTTCGGCATATATTTTTTGGACTTTTCTAAATTATAATCCAAAACCCAATAATTTAGATCCAAATTGCCTTTTTCGCCTTTATAAGTTTCACTGAAATTGACATATTTACCAATGTACGGAATAATGCAATAATTACTAATCGGATTTACAACGGCCCATTTATAAGAGGTTGTTCCATCATTATTTTTCTTCTTAAACTGTAATCTTCCGTTGGCAATTGCTGTTAAAGAATCAGGAACAATCATCGTTAAACTGGCACCATTATTAGGTTCGTCGCTTTGGTGATCTTTGCACGGATACCAAACAGATGCGCCCAAACCTTGACAAGCTACTGTCATCCACGGACGGCCTAAGGAATCTTTAGTCCAAATCCATCCTCCGTCCCAAGGCGCTTTTATTGCTTCATGGACTTTTCCGTGATAGAAAATATCAACTTTGTTACTTGTTTTAATTTTAGATTTAGGGGTTTTAATATACCAAACACCATTTTCTTTGGCAAAGCTTAATTTTTTTCCAGATTGAATTACACTGTCAATAACCAAAGGGTTTTGTAAATCGATCTGCATTTTGGTATTGCTTTTTTCTTTAACTGTCTTGTAAGTTATAGTATTGCTGCCGGATATTAATTTGTTGTTGTAATCAGGTTTTACAACTATATCATAACGCAACGCATCCCACCATTGTCTTTCGGGAGTCAAACTGCCACGTAAAGTGTCTGATAGCGTGTATATTTTTGTTTTTTGAGCAGAAGAAATGAATGTAAAACACAAAAAAACAAGAGTGAAATAGTTCTTAATCATGGCATTTTAAATTTGAAATGTTTAAAAAATTAGCTGAGCTAAAAATCTTTTTCATTAAAGAAAAAGAGTGTAGGTTTTCAAAAGTATGCACATTTAGACGATTAAAGCTAGGCTTTTATTATCAAGATATAATAGAATATTACTTAAAATGGCCGAAAATATATTATGATTTAATGAGTGAATTTTTAAACTCAAAAGGCGTTTTCTTTTTGATCTCTTTAAATTTTCTGTTGAAATTTGAAATGTTATTAAATCCGCTTAATTCCGAAATTTCTATGATCGATAATTCCTTGTTTTTTATAAGAAGTTTTGCAGCGTGTTCAATTCTTATTTCAATCAAAAATTGGAAAAAAGTCTTTTTAGTACGTGTTTTAAAATATTTGCAGAAAGCATTTTTGGTCATGTTTGCAATCTGAGCAATTTCGTCCAGAGTGATATTTTTTTGATAATGAGTCATAACAAAATCAAAAACCATTTGCATTCGTTTTCCTTCGGCGTCAGTAAAAGGTTTGTTGAAAACATAATTAGAAAGATGTTTTTTGTCTGATTGGCTAAAGGCTTTTAGCATAGACATCAGAAGAATAAAGCGATCATATTTATCAGCTTCTTTAAATTTTTTAAACTTTCTTATAATAGATGGTTTTGCATCTCTAATTTGTATTCCATTTTTAATGGCAGTAAAAAAAGGCTCTACTATATTTAATTCTGGTAAATTGAAAAAGTCTTTTCCAAAACCATTTTCGGTAAAAAAGACGGTAAGCATGACAGACATTCCTCTACTTTCAGAAATATCACTTTTAAAAACATGAGGTAAATTGCTTCCTAATATAATAATGTCGCCTTTTTGATATTCGGTAATCATATCTCCAACTAAAATTTTACCTTCTCCTTTCTTTATATAACTAATTTGAATCTCTTCATGCTGATGGTATTTGTCATAAAAAATAGTTTCGCAGTCTTCTTGATAAATAAATGCTTCTTCACTTGATTTCGGTATTTTAAATGGAAAAACTTTCATTGCGTACTTATTTTTTTATATTTTACGGAAAGATATAAAAATTAATAAAAGATGAATTAAAATTAATCTAGTTTTTGTTAAAATGTTACAAATGAGATAATATTGTATAGGTTTTTGATAATATTCTTAGGTGAAATTTTTGGTACCCCTCGATACCTTTGAAATAAATAAAAATAAATAAATTATGAATATTCAATGGAAAGGGGTAATGCCAGCTGTTACCACAAATTTTACAGCTGAAGACACTTTAGATTTTAAAATGTTTGAAAAAAATCTTAATTATCAATTAGATGCTGGAGTAGAAGGCGTTATTCTTGGAGGAACTTTAGGAGAGGCGAGTACTCTTTTAGAAGAAGAAAAACAAGATTTAATTCTTGAAACAGTTCGCATAGTTGATGGAAAGGTTCCTGTAATTATGAATATTGCAGAACAAACAACTCGCGGAGCTATTGAAGCTGCAAACAAAGCCGAAGCTAATGGAGCAAGAGGTTTAATGATGCTGCCTCCAATGCGATATAAAGCTACCGATTTTGAAACTGTTGAATATTTTACACAAGTAGCTAAAAATACTTCTTTACCAATTATGATCTACAACAATCCAGTTGATTACAAGATTGAGGTAACGTTGGATATGTTTGAAGAACTTCTAAAATTAGATAATATTCAAGCAGTGAAAGAATCTACGAGAGATATTTCAAATGTAACCAGAATCATTAACCGATTTGGAAGCAGATTGAAAGTCCTTACAGGAGTTGATACATTAGGTTTAGAAAGTTTATTGATGGGCGCTGACGGATGGGTTGGTGGTCTTGTAGATGCATTTCCAGAAGAAACGGTTGCCATTTATAAACTAGCTAAAGCGGGCAGAATTCAAGAAGCATTGACAATTTACCGTTGGTTTTTGCCTTTGTTAGAATTGGATATAAATGCTCAGTTAGTTCAAAATATTAAGTTAGCCGAAGTGGGAACAGGATTAGGAACGGAATATGTACGTGCGCCAAGGTTACCGCTTATGGGAGCTGAAAGAGAACGTGTTTTGGCAATTATTGATAATTCATTAAAAAATAGACCAACATTGCCAGAATATAAAAGCCTGTAATTAAAAGTTTTTTGAAACTTTTTCAATTTTTAGAATTACTTAACCCTATAATAAAGAATACATGATTACTGGAAAAAATTACATAGGAAATCAGTTGTCAGCTAGTGGCGATAAAACCTTCAAAACGTTTAATCCGCAGCAAAACGTAGATAATCCTTGGCAGTTTACCGAAGCAAGTAATGAAGAAATCGAATTAGCGACAGCTCTTGCTAATAAAGCATTTTTAACATTTCAGAAATGTACTGGTAAAGAAAAAGCTTTGTTTTTAAGAGCAATTGCAGATGAGATTTTAGCTTTAGGAGATAGCTTGTTAGACGTATATTGTCAAGAATCTGGTTTGCCAAGAGGACGTGCTGAAGGAGAAAGAGGACGAACTATAGGGCAATTAACCGCTTTCGCTGATTTAGTAGCTGAAGGTTCATGGGTAGAGGCAACAATCGACACAGCTATTCCTGACCGAGTGCCATTACCAAAGGTAGATTTGCGCAAAATGATGCGACCTTTAGGCACTGTAGTTGTTTTTGGATCCAGTAATTTTCCATTCGCTTATTCTACTGCTGGCGGCGATACAGCATCTGCGTTGGCTGCTGGATGTCCAGTTATTGTAAAAAGTCATCCAATGCACGCTGGTACGGGAGAACTGGTGGCTTCGGCAGTAATTAAAGCAGCTCAAAAAACGAATATGCCAGAAGGAGTTTTTTCTAATTTAAATAGTAGTGGTATTGAAGTTGGAGTCAAATTAGTGGAACATCCTTTGGTTAAGGCAATCGGATTTACGGGAAGTATAAAAGGCGGACGTTCTTTATATGACTTAGCCGCAAAACGTGAAGAGCCAATTCCGGTTTTTGCAGAAATGGGAAGTATAAATCCTGTTGTAATCCTGCCAGAAGCATTGAAGCATAATTCTGAAAAATGGGCCGTTGCGTGTGCTGGTTCTGTAACATTGGGCGCGGGACAATTTTGTACCAATCCTGGATTGATGCTTGGAATTAAAAGCGATTCTTTAAAAACTTTTACAGAACAGCTGGCTGTTGAAATTTTAAAAATTTCGCCAAGCTGCATGTTAAATCCATCTATTTATAAAAATTATAAGTCGAATAATGAGCTGTTAAGTTCACAAGACGGAATTGAAATTGTAGCAGAATATGCTGAAACTGATAATCCAAATTATGCTTCACAAAAATTACTTACCGTTTCAGGCAAAATCTTTTTAGAAAATCCAGTTTTACATCGTGAAGTTTTCGGCCCTTTTTCAATATTAGTGCAATGTGAAGACGAAATTGAATTGGTTACTATAATTGAAAAACTAGAAGGCCAGTTGACTGGTAGTATTTTGGCAGAAGAAAATGAGATTGAAAATTATGAAGAAATAGTAGAGGCACTAGGAAATCGTGTTGGGCGAATAATTTTTAACGGATTACCAACTGGAGTTGAGGTATGTCCGTCTATGGTGCATGGCGGACCGTATCCTTCTTCTTCAGATTCTAGATTTACGGCAGTGGGAATTGGTTCAATTAAACGATGGGTGAGACCTTTTAGTTATCAAAATTGGCCAAACAATAAACTTCCAGAAGCGCTTCAAAATGAAAATCCGCTTGGAATTTCAAGATTAGTTAATAATGTTCAAACAAGAGATTCAATTTAAACATGGCTAGAAAAACTTTTTTTTGTGTAGATGCACATACTTGCGGTAATCCAGTTAGAGTAGTCGCTGGCGGAGGCCCAAATTTAATTGGGGCAAACATGAGCGAGAAAAGACAGCATTTTTTAAGCCAATATGATTGGATTAGAAAAGGATTAATGTTTGAACCTCGCGGACATGATATGATGAGCGGAAGTATTTTATTTCCGCCAACTAATCCTGAGAACGATTTTGGTATTTTGTTTATCGAAACATCAGGTTGTCTGCCAATGTGTGGACACGGTACAATTGGTACGATTACGATCGCAATTGAAGAAGGATTAATTAGTCCAAAAGTTCCAGGAAAAATAAATATGGAAGCTCCTGCTGGCTTAGTTAAAATTGAGTACAAACAAGTAGGTAAAAAAGTAGAATGGGTTAAATTGACTAATGTAAAATCGTATTTAGCGGCAGAAAATTTAACTATAGATTGCCCAGAATTAGGCGAGTTAGTTTTTGATGTTGCTTATGGCGGAAATTACTATGCCATTGTAGATCCGCAAAAAAACTTTTCTGGGATTCAAGATTTTACAGCTAGTAAAATTGTGCAATACAGTCAGGTTGTGAGAGCAAGAATTAATGAAAAATATCCAAATTTATTTATTCATCCTGAAAATGATACCATCAGAGATGTGAGTCATATGTTATGGACAGGCACACCTTTAGATCCGACTTCGTCAGGCAGAAATGCTGTTTTTTATGGCGATAAAGCTATAGACAGATCACCTTGTGGTACAGGAACATCGGCGAGAATGGCGCAATTGCATGCTAAAGGACTGCTTAAAAAAGGAGATGAATTTATACATGAAAGTTATATCGGAAGCAAGTTTGTTGGAAGAATAGAAGAAGAAACTGCAATTGGAGATATAAAAGCAATTGTTCCGAGCATACAAGGATGGGCCAAAGTTTATGGTTACAATACCATAATTATTGATGAAGAAGATGATCCATACGCACATGGATTTCAGGTGTTGTAATTCAAATTTCCTGAATTAACAGTTTTTAGTTTTTGCAGTATCGTGAATAGGACTTTTAAGCCTGCTTTTGGAGGTTTCTAGTTTTATTGGCAAACTTATTTTTGTTTCTATAATTAAATAGGCAAGTCTCCTTGTATTTAAATAACTATGAAAAAGAATTTACTCATTTTTGCCTTCTTAGTATCATTTCTTAACTGTAATTTATATTCGCAGAATAAAGGAATGATACCTTATCAGCCTTCAAAAGCCGAAATTTTGGAACGATATAAAAAAGCACTTTTGCTTGATGCGGCAGTAAAAAATACAGTCTTTAAAACCAGCATTAGAGCGCAATGGCAAAGTGATCAAAAATCATTTTGGTATTCGAATGTTTTAAAAGATAGTCTTATCGAATACATCTTGGTCGATGCAGAAAAAGGAACAAAAAGTATCTTGTTTGATGAACCTAAATTAAGATCTGCCATAACCAATTTTACGCAAAAAAAAATCCCTCAAAAAAGCCTTGTTATTGACAGCATAAATTATGATGCAAAAACGAGTTCAATAGCTTTAAAATATGATAAAGATTATTATCAGGTAAAGCTTTCAGATTACAGTATTCAAAAAATCAACTCTTTGCCTAAAGATATTACGAAATATCCGAGCTTAAATAGGCAATGGCAAAGATGGAATTCCTTTCAGACAGATAGCATTTCGCCAAATAAAAAATGGCTTGCTTTTATAAAAGATAATAATGTTTTTATAAAGCCAATTGCTGGCGGAGACGCGATTCAATTTACAAAAGACGGTACAA
Organism: Flavobacterium ginsenosidimutans; assembly: GCF_003254625.1. GTDB lineage: Bacteria > Bacteroidota > Bacteroidia > Flavobacteriales > Flavobacteriaceae > Flavobacterium > Flavobacterium ginsenosidimutans. The sequence continues at coordinate 225,926 of NZ_QJRJ01000078.1, read as the reverse complement.
AAGAAAAGCCGTATGGTTCTCTAGCATGGGCGCCAGACAGCAAATATATTGTAGGTTATCATATTACTCCTGTTACCGATTTGCCAGTTCATTATGTTTTAACATCGGTAGCCAATACAACTCGAGGCGAATTGCATTCACAGCCTTACAAACAGCCGGGAGATCCTTTTACAACTTATGAAATGTTTTTGTTTCAAGTTGAAAGTAAAAAAACAACAAAAGTAAACACTCCGATTATTGATTTTTTTGATGCTCCAGAATTACATTGGAGAAAAGACAATCCTAATTATTTCAAATTCGAAAAAGTAGATCGTGGCCATCAAAGATTTAGAATTTTTGAAGTGAATGCTCAAACTGCTGAAACCCGCTCTGTAATCGATGAAAAAGCAAAGACTTTTATTTACGAATCCAGATTGTTTACCCATTATTTGAAAGAACGTAATGAAATTGTGATGTCTTCAGAGAAAGACGGTTGGAGGCATCTTTATTTAATTGATGCGATATCAGGCAAGGAAAAACAAATTACTAAAGGAGAATGGGTTGTACGAAGTATAGATAGCATTGACGAAAAGAAAAGAGAAATATGGTTTTCGGCAAGCGGAATGAACTCAAATGAAGATCCATATTATCTTCATAATTACCGAATAGGTTTTGATGGAAAGAAATTAGTAAATCTTACTCCTGCGAAAGGGAATCATATTGTTGCTTTTTCGAAAAACAAACAATACTACGTAGACTCTTATTCAGAGCCTAATGTGGCGACGATTATAGAACTTCATCGCACTTTGGATGGAAAAAAAATAATGGATCTTGAAAAATCAGATGCTACGGCTTATCTCGCCACGGGTATGTCTTTGCCAGAACCTTTTCATGCAAAAGGCAGAGATGGCGTTACAGATATTTGGGGAATAATATGCCGTCCCGCAGATTTTGATCCGAATAAAAAATATCCTGTAATCGAAAGTATTTATGCAGGTCCGCAGGACTCTTTTGTTCCCAAAAACTTTATGGATCGCTATACGACTGAAATGCAGAGTTTGGCTCAGTTAGGATTTATTGTCGTACAAATTGACGGAATGGGTACAGCAAATAGATCAAAAGCTTTTCATGATGTTTGCTGGAAGAATTTGAAAGATGCAGGTTTTGAAGATCGAATTTTATGGATTAAAGCTTTGGCTAAAAAATATTCTTATGTCGATGATTCTAGAGTTGGATTGTACGGTACTTCTGCCGGCGGGCAAAATGCTTTAGGCGGTTTGTTATTTCATCCAGAATTTTATAAAGCAGGGGTGGCGGCTTGCGGCTGTCACGACAATCGCGTTGATAAGCAATGGTGGAATGAACAGTGGATGGGATATCCTGTTGGACAACACTACGAAGAACAATCAAATGTTACAAATGCGGGCAAACTTACGGGAGATTTATTATTAGTGATTGGAGAAGCCGATGAAAATGTACCGCCAGAATCTACATATCGCGTTGCTGATGCTTTGATAAAAGCGGGAAAAACTTTTGAATTTCTGCCTTTGCCAGGCGTTGGTCATAGTGATGGCGGACCTTATGGAAGACAGAGAAAACGTGATTTTTTTGTAAAACATTTATTAGGAGTAGATCCACCAAGCCGAAATAGTAATGAACTAAATCAGTAAAAACTCGGAGTCTTTAACTATACCAAAATACCACAATGATTAAAACCAAAAAAAATAGAACCAGTTTTTTTCTCGCCTTATTCTTTTTAATTTTTATAAAGTCAGTATCTTCTTTTGCACAGAATTTCAGTTCAGATTTGTATTTGCAAACCAGTGAAGTAAACAATACGATGGTGCATTATGAAGCAGACAAAGGAAGCATTATGCGTTTTTATGCAACCAATAGCAATGCAGATACTTTTGGCGTACAATATAATGAAGGTAACTACAATACTCCTGAACGAAGAAACCGCCGTTTGCAATTAATTTCAGATTATAAAAAAACACTCGAAGGATTAAATTTCGACGCCATGAACATCAATGGCAAAGTAGACTATATTTTATTTAGCAGAAATTTAAGCAGCGAAGAATATGAATTAGTACAGCAGCAGAAATTATACGATAAGATAAAAGTCTATTTTCCTTTTGATGAAAAAATTTATGCTTTAGAAAAACCGCGCCGAAGAGGTTTAAAAGTTAATGGAGAAACAGTAGCAAAAGAATTAGAAGACTTACGAATTGCAATTAAAGAGCAAATCAAAAAAGTCGAAAAAATAGAAGGTTTAGATAAAGCTTCTTCAGAATTTGCTGTTTTACATGCAAAAGGACTGCAGGAAATTTTGAAGAATTATTTTGACTTTTATAATGGCTACGATCCGCTGTTTTCTTGGTGGGTTCCTAAAACTTATACTGAAGTAGATGCAGTTTTGGCAGAATATGCAATTCTATTAAAATCAAAAAGAAAAGATGCCAGTACGCAAAAAGACGACGGAAGCGGTATTGTTGGGAATCCAATTGGCAGAGAAGAATTAATTCGCCAATTGCAAACAGAATTTATACCTTATTCACCAGAAGAATTGGTTGCTATTGCCAATAAAGAATTTGCTTGGTGTGATGCGGAATTATTAAAAGCTTCACGCGAAATGGGTTTTGGAGACAATTGGAAAGCAGCGCAGGAGAAAGTTAAAAATTCTTTTGTTGCGCCTGGAGATCAACCACAGGCAATGTTGGATTTATACAATCAGTCGGTAGATTTTTTAAAACAGAACAATCTTTTGACCATACCGCCAATTGCTGAAGAAAGTTGGCGAATGTATATGATGTCTCCTGAGGCACAAAAAATAAATCCGTTTTTTCTAGGCGGAGAATCTCTTATAATCTCTTACCCAACGAGTACCATGTCTTACAGCGAGAAGATGATGAGTATGCGTGGAAATAATCCTAATTTTTCGAGAGCGACCATTCATCATGAATTAATTGCAGGTCATCATTTACAACAATTTATGAGGGATCGATACAAAGCTTATCGTCATTTTGATACTCCATTTTGGGTTGAAGGAAATTCATTGTACTGGGAAATGCTGTTATGGGATTTAAAATTTCCTCAGACGCCTCAAGATAAAATTGGAATGTTATTTTGGAGAATGCATCGATGCGCACGAATTATTTTTTCTTTAAACTATCATTTAGGAAAATGGACTCCGCAGCAATGTATTGATTTTTTAGTCGATCGAGTAGGACACGAACGCGCGAATGCTGAAGGTGAAGTGCGAAGATCATTTGTTGGTGGTTATAGTCCGTTATATCAAATTGCTTACATGCTGGGCGGATTGCAGTTTACTGCATTAAAAGAAGAATTAGTCACAAGCGGAAAAATGACTTATCAGCAATATCATGATGCTATTCTGAGAGAAAACGCAATGCCAATTGAATTGTTAAGAGCATTATTGACCAATCAGCCTTTGCAGAGAGATTTTAAAACCAGTTGGAAATTTTACAAACTTTAATTTAGATATAAGCACATTTATGAAACATGTAGTAGTAATAGGCGGAGGAATTATAGGACTTAGTTCGGCATTTTATTTACAGCAAAGTGGCTGTAAGGTAACTGTTATAGATAAAGACAATTTTGAGAATAATTGTTCTTATGGGAATTTAGGATACGTTTGTCCAAGTCATTTTATACCATTGGCAGCACCGGGAATTGTGTGGCAGGGATTCAAATGGATGTTTAATTCTAAAAGTCCTTTTTACGTTAAACCTTCATTTAATAAAGCACTGCTAGATTGGGGAATTAATTTTGTAAAAAGTGCCACAGAAACAAATGTCACAAAAGCCGCTATTCCGCTTCGAGATATATCATTATTGAGTCAGAATGAATTTTTGGAATGGAAAAAAATTCCAGGATTCGAATTTGCCTACGAACACAAAGGAATGCTTGAAGTTTTTCAGACAGAAGCTGTTGCAAAACACGCAGAACATACTGTTTCGAAAGGAAGAGAATTAGGTTTGGATGTAAATTTACTAGATTACTCCGCCTTACAGACTTTAGAACCTCAGACAAAAATTAATGCAATTGGAGCTGTTCAGTTTAATTGTGATGCGCATATTTATCCGAATAAATTAATGAAGGTTTTAAAAGAACATTTATTAGCAAATGGTGTTCATTTTCAATCTGGAGAAACTGTTGTTGCTTTTGAGAAGCAGAATAATGCTGTTTCAAAAGTAATTACCAATAAACAATCTTATGATGCAGATGATGTTGTGATTGCAACAGGAGCGTGGACTAAAGAAATTGCAGCATTAGTAAATGCCAAAATATCACTTATGCCTGGAAGAGGTTATTCTATAACATTAGAAGATTCGGCTTATAAAGTAAATCACCCAATGATTCTGGCAGAAGGCAGAGTAGCAATAGCGCCAATGGACGGCAACAAAATTAGATTTGGAGGTACAATGGAAGTCGTTCCTACAACCGAAAAACCGCAATACCATCGTATCAATGGCGTGCTGAATGCCGTTAAAGATTTCCTGCCAGAATTTGATATTCAAAAACCAGCAGATGAAGATATTTGGTACGGGTACAGACCATGTTCTGCTGACGGACTTCCATATATTGGCAGAATAAAAAAATACAATAATGTCGTTGTTGCGACAGGACATTCTATGATGGGATTAAGTCTTGGTCCAGGAACAGGAAAATTGGTTTCAGAAATAGTAAATAGAAAAACTACAAGTATCGATATTGATGCTTTTGAAGTAGAAAGGTTTGGGTAAATGCAGCTTCTAAAAACAGATTTTCATTCAAAAACAAAAAACAAAAACAAGGAAATATGGAATCAACAACGGAAAAAAATAATTTCAAAAGATCATTAGGATTATTAGATGCCACAATGATTGTTGCTGGTTCTATGATTGGATCAGGAATCTTTATTGTCAGTGCAGATATAATTCGCAACGTAGGATCAGCGGGCGCATTATTATTAATCTGGTTGTTTACTGGATTTCTAACAATAGCCGCAGCCTTAAGTTACGGAGAATTGAGCAGTATGTTTCCTAAGGCCGGCGGACAATATGTGTATTTAAAAGAAGCTTTCAATTCACTTACAGGTTTTTTATATGGGTGGAGCTTTTTCGCAGTAATACAAACAGGTTCTATTGCGGCGGTTGGTGTAGCTTTTAGCAAATTTGCAGCTTATGTTTTTCCTTCCTTAAGCGAAAAAAATATTATCATTGATTTAAGTTTTATACAAATATCGGCAGCGCAATTAACGTCTATAATTTTGGTTGTTTTTCTAACTTACATTAACACAAGAGGTGTAAAAGAAGGGAAAATGATTCAGACTATTTTTACGCTGGTAAAATTAATTGCATTGTTCGGACTTATCATTTTTGGTTTTATTCTGGCAGCAAGAGCTGATATCTGGAAAGCGAATTGGAGCACTGGTTTTTCTGTAAATAAAATAGAAGGAAATACGCTAGTTCCTTATTCAGGATTTGCTATAATGGGAGCTTTAGCGGCAAGTCTTGTCGGAAGTTTGTTTAGCAGTGATTCCTGGAATAATGTCACTTTTATTGCTGGCGAAATAAAAAATCCTTCTAAAAACATTGGCAGAAGTCTTTTCTTAGGCACTTTGATTGTAACCGTAATTTACATTGCAACCAATATGATGTACTTATCTGTTCTTTCGATAAACGAAATTGCAAATGCAGAAAATGATCGTGTAGGTGTTGTAGCATCTCAGCATATTTTTGGAAGCTCAGGAACTTACATTATCGCAATATTATTAATGATTTCTACTTTTGGATGCAATAACGGATTAATACTTTCAGGCGCTCGCGTTTATCATACGATGGCAAAAGACGGATTGTTTTTTAAAAAATTAGCTCAATTAAATAAAAACGGAGTGCCAGAAAAAGCGTTATGGATTCAATGTATTTGGGCATCTGTACTTTGTTTGAGCGGAAAATATAATGAACTCTTAGATTATGTAATTTTTGTTGTTTTAATATTTTACATTCTAACCATTGCAGGAATTTTTAGACTTCGCAAAACAAAACCAGATTTAGAGCGTCCGTACAAAGCAATTGGTTATCCAATACTTCCTTTTATTTACATTATCGCAGCTTTAACTATTTGTATTATGCTCTTGATTTATAAATACAATTCTTCGATTCCAGGATTGGCAATTGTACTTTTAGGTATTCCAATCTATTACTATTTTGTAAATAAAGGCAATAAATAAAAATTATGAAATCTCTTTTATCATATTATAAAGAAAGAAAATTGTTTGTTTTTTTTCTTTTATTTTCTGTTTTCTTGGGGATTGCTCAATCTGCGATTTCACAGACTAAACAGCCTGTTTTGCAATATGTAGTTTCGATGCCAAATCCTGACAATCATTATTTCCATGTAGAATTGTATTGCAGTGGCTGGCAGGATGAAACGATCGATTTTAAATTGCCAAATTGGATGCCGGGTTATTATCAATTAATGCATTACAGTAAAATGGTAGAAAATTTTACTGCAAAATCCAGCAATAAAAATATAGAAGTAAAAAAGCTGAATGAAAACAGCTGGCAGATTAAAACTTTAAAAAATAAACCTTTCACTTTAAGTTATGATGTAAAGGCAGATAAACAGTTTGTAGCCAATAGTTTTCTAGATGCATTGCATGCTTACATTATTCCAAATAGTTTGTTTTTTTACATTAACGGACATTTAAATATGCCCGTTTCTGTAAAAATAAACGATATCAAAAAAGACTTTAAAATTGCAACTGGATTAGAAACTATTGCTGGAAAAACAAATGAATTTACTGCTCCAGATTTTGATATTTTATATGATTGTCCAATATTAATTGGAGATTTGGAAGAATTACCCTCTTTTAAAGTCAACGGAATCGAACATCGCTTTTTAGGGTATAAAATGGGCGATTTTGATAAAGTTAAATTTATGGACAATCTAAAAAAGGTTGTCGAATCGGCTGTTGCGATAATTGGTGATATTCCTTATAAGCAATATACATTTATAGCTATTGGTTCAGGACAAGGAGGCATCGAACATCTTAATAATACAACAGTTAGTTTTGATGGCTCTGATTTGGATAAACCCGAGGCAATGAACAGAATGATGAGTTTTTTAGCTCATGAATATTTTCATCATTATAATGTAAAAAGAATCAGACCTTTTGAATTGGGGCCTTTTGATTATGATCAAGGAAGCAAAACAAATCTTTTATGGGTAAGCGAAGGTTTATCTGTTTATTATGAATATTTAATTGTAAAGAGAGCGGGACTTGTAAATACTCAAACCTTATTTAATAATTTGGAAAACAGTATCGATGCTTTTGAGAATTCTCCGGGACGAAATTTTCAATCTTTAACTCAATCAAGTTTCGAAACTTGGAGCGACGGACCTTTTGGCAAGCAGGGAGAAAATGCTGATAAATCTATTTCTTATTATGATAAAGGGCCAGCTGTTGGTCTTGTGCTTGATTTTGCTATTCGTAAAGCAACCCAAAATCAAAAATCGTTAGATGATGTAATGCGCCTTTTGTATTGGCAATATTATAAAAAATTACAGCGCGGATTTACAGATGCTGAATTTCAAGAATCTTGCGAAAAGATTGCTGGCTGCTCATTAAAAAATATCTTCGAATACGTTTACACAACAAAAGCGATTGATTATAATAATTACCTACAATATGCAGGTTTACAATTGAATGAGAATTTTGACGCAGTTTCTAAAACTAGAAAATTTTCCTTTCATGTTTTAGAATCAAGTAATGATAATCAGAAAAATATATTGAGTCACTGGTTAGAGAAGTAGAGTTAATATTAGAATGCCAAAAAGCCCATCAAAAATTAATATAAATTAATTGTGATGGGCTTCAATTTTTATCAATATCTCGTTTTTTTGAATAAATCTTACAACTTGATTATTTTAAGTGTCTAATTTTGATGTTTTTTTAAGGTATTTTAAAATTTAGCAGCTTTTATTGTGTAGAATTAACATAATTTTTTTTAATAATATTTTTTTTATTCGATTTTGATTCAAAAAACATAATAACAGGATAATATAATACAGCTTTCGGATAAATTGTTGGCTTTCCTAAGATTGGTTATCATTTAACTTTACAAGTGTTTAAAATACACAATTAACCTTTTGTGTTTTAAAGATTTATTTTTTTAACCAAACAAAAACCAAAAAACCAAAAAGCTATGAATTTTACTAACCATTCAGTATTGCAAAATTTTGGAAATAAAATGTTAAAGAAAAAACTGGGATTTGCCATTTTTTTTCTTTTAACGGTTTTCACTTCCGTTGCACAAACAAAGATTCAAGGTTCTATAAAAGATATTCATGGAGTTCCTATTGCAGGAGTATCAATTATAGAAAAGAATACATCTAATCATGGTGTATTATCAGATTTTGATGGTAATTTCCAGATGACAATTCAAAAACCAAATTCTAAATTGGTTGTTTCTTATGTGGGCTTTATAACCCAAGAAGTCACGGTTTCAAATAATAAAGTAGAAGTAGTGCTCCTCGAAAGTGTAGAACAATTATCTGATGTTGTTGTAGTCGGGTATGGTACGCAAAAAAAATCAAGAGTTACGAGTGCTATTGCCAGTATTAAAGAAAAAGATTTTACGAGAGGAGCAATTAGAGACGCTTCAGATCTTATAAAAGGAAAAGTTGCTGGTTTGACGATTAGTACTGGTTCTGGAGATCCTTCTGCCGCTCCAAATATTTCGTTACGTGGTGTATCTTCTTTAAAAGGCTCAACTACTCCTTTGGTTTTAATTAATGGTGTTCCTGGAGGAATCGACACTGTTTCTCCTAACGAAATTGCTTCTATTGATGTATTGAAAGATGCTTCGGCAGCCGCAATTTATGGAACTAGAGGTGCTAATGGAGTAATTTTAATTACAACAAAAACAGTCAATAAAGAGATGCAGCCTACTATGACGTATTCGACTTTTACCACGGTATCTAATTTTGCTAAAAAAGCAGATTTTTTAGATGCGAATGGACTAAGAAGTTTGATGTCACAAGGTGTTAAAGTTCCTTTTACAGATGAAGGCGCTACGACAGATTGGTTAGATGAAATTTCAAGAAGCGGATTTGCTCAAAATCATAATTTAGACCTTAAAGGAGGAACAGCAAAAACGAATTATACTGTAAACTTAAATTATGTAAATCAAACAGGAGTTTTCAATGGAACATTTAATAAGGAATATCGATTTTCATTTGATGTTAATCATAGAATGTTCAATGATAAATTAAAAATTAATTTGAATTTATTGAATGGAACTCAAAAAATGGGAATTTCTCCTGATACAGCAGGTTATGCTTACAGACAAGCTATGATTAGAAATCCTACTGCTCCTGTTTATAACGATGATGGAACTTATGCAGAAACTAATAGATTTCAGTATTACAATCCAGTTGCAATCTTAAATGAAACAAAACAAGACAGACAAAGCACTTGGCAAAGGTTTACAGCCAATTTAACGCTAGATTTATTGCCAGGATGGGATGTAAGTGCTTTGCTTGCTAAAAATAAAAATTCAGGCTTAGATGGATATGCTGAAACTAAAAAGCATTATTCGAATACCATAAACGGAAGAAATGGAGTTGCTTCAAGAACTACTGGGCAAACTGATAGAGATTATGTAGAGCTTACTTCTAAATACAATAAGAAAATCGATAAACACGAATTTACATTGCTTGGTGGTTACAGTTATCAATATACTGTAAATGAAGGTTTTTCAGCTTATAATTTTGATTTTCCAACAGACGCTTTCTCATATAATAATCTAGGAGCAGGGAATGCACTTTCTGACGGAAAAGCATCTATGGGAAGTTATAAAAATGATGATAAATTAATTGGTTTCTTCGGAAGAGCCAATTACAATTTTGATAACAAATATGATGTATTGTTCAGTATCAGAAGAGAAGGTTCGTCTAAGTTTGGAGAAAATCATAAATGGGGTAATTTCCCAGCGGTTTCAGCAGGATGGAGTATCAATAAAGAATCTTTCCTAAGCGATGCTACTGCTATAAACAACTTAAAATTGAGAGCAGGTTATGGTGTTACGGGAGTAATTCCTGGCGAATCTTATCTGTCTCAGACTTTATATAATTACGACGGCTATTTCTTTAATGACGGAAAATGGGTAAAAGGTTTAGTGCCAGCAAGTAACCCAAATCCTGATTTGCGTTGGGAGAAAACAGCTGAGGTAAACATAGGGGTTGATTTTGGTTTCCTAAATAATAGAATCAGTGGAAGTTTTGATGTTTACAGTAAAAAAACAAGCGATATGTTATGGGATTATAGTGTGCCAACACCTCCATACTTATATTCAAGCATTACTGCAAATGTTGGAAAAATGGAAAATAAAGGTTTTGAGCTTTTGTTAAATGTAATTCCAGTTAAGACCGAGAATTTTATGTGGAATTCTTCTATGACTTTCTCTCATAACAAAAATAAATTAACAAGTCTTTCAAATGATTTGTATAGCATTGATAGAAACTTTATCAATACAGGAGATACAGGAGATCCAATTTCATTTACAACACATAGATTAGAAGTTGGACAATCTATTGGAAATTACTGGGGACTAAAATCGGTTGATATTACAGATGATGGAAAATGGATCATTGAAACTTCAGATGGAACTAGAAAAACATTGACACCAGATTTGTATAATGATGCTAATAAACAGTATTTAGGTAACGGAATACCAAATTATAATGCAGGTTGGACCAATACGTTTACATACAAAAAATTCGATTTAAGTGTTGTTATGACAGGAGCTTTCGATTATCAAATTTTGAACTCTCAACGTATGTTTTATGAAAATCCTACGATCAATTATAATATGTTGAATTCTGCATTTGATAAAGTATATGATAAAGCGGTTTTAAACTACAACCAAACATATGTTAGTTACTATCTAGAGCAGGGAGATTATGTAAAAGTAGATAATGTGACATTGACTTATAATTTTGATGTTAAACCGTATAAATTCCTTAGCGCAATGCGTGTGTATGCTTCAGCAAATAATTTGGCTGTAATTACAAAATACAAAGGTTTAGATCCTGAGATTCCAAGAGATAATGTTTTGTCGCAAGGAGTAGATAATAGAGATAAATATCCAACTACAAGAGGTTTTACTTTAGGTTTAAATGTAACTTTTTAAAAAAAATTAAAGATGAAAAATCAAAATATAGTATATAAAATCCTTATTTCTGGCTTGCTTCTTTTGGGAACTGGGTGTACAAATTTGGACGAAACAGTTTATGATAAAATAACTGCTGAAGGAACAGTATTGACTGAAGAAGATTTGACGAGTATCATTGCGCCAGCTTATACATCATTCAGAGGGATTTTTTGGAATTGGGATGGTTTACACGATTTGTATGAGGAGTCATCAGACTGTTTAGTGACTCCGCAGCGAAATGGTATTGGATGGGGAGATTATTATATCACAATGCATCTGCATACATGGGGATCAACTCTTCCTCATGCAGAAGGTAACTGGAGCTATATGTACACAGGTGTAAATAGTGTAAATAGAGCGATCTATCAAATTGAGCAGATTGAAGGAATTGAAAATAAAGAAAAAGTAATCCAAGAATTAAAAGCTTTAAGAGCAATTTATTATTATTTATTGTTGGATAATTTTAGAAATGTTCCTATTGTGACTTCTTTTATTAATCCTCCGGGATATCTGCCAGTACAAAATACAGGAAAAGAAGTATATGATTTTGTTGAAACTGAATTAAAAACTGCTTTGCCGTATTTAAGTGAGGAAAACAATACAAATACTTACGGAAAGGTTACGAAATGGGCAGTTAAGATGACTTTAGCGAAATTATATCTAAATTCAGAAGTCTACATTGGTACTCCTAAATGGAATGAAGCTTTGAGCGAAGTTAATGATATTATTAACAGCGGAAAATTTAGTTTGGCAAGTAATTACGCTGATAATTTTAAAATTAAAAATGAAGGATCTCCAGAAGAAATACTATCTATTCCTTTTGATCAAGTTAAAACAGGAGGAAGTTATTGGCCGTTTAAATCTTTAGCGGCTCCGAGTCAGGCAACATTTGAAATGAGCGGAGGTCCTTGGAACGGAACTGGAGTAATTCCGCAATTTATTGATACTTATGATCCAGATGATCAAAGGTTAACGGATTGTTATTTAGGAGGCAAGCAATACACAAGTAAAGGAGAGCCAATAATGGTAGATGGGGTGCAATTTGAGTATATTAATTTCATGACAAATGTAAATGGTTGTGAACCAAATGAAGGTTACAGATTAGTTAAGTATGAAATAGGTACTGGAGATATCGGACAAACAAGTAATGATGTTCCTTTTTACAGATATACAGATGCTTTAATGATCAAAGCAGAATGTTTGTTACGAACAGGAGATGCTGAAGGTGCTGCTGTAATTGTTTCTCAAATTAGACAAAGGGATTTTAAAAATACAAATCCAAGTAAAGCAACAGTTTCAGGAGCTAAACTAAGTGGAGGAAGTGTTTATAAATATGGAACTTATGAAGCAGGTGTTATTACTAAATTAGAAGGAGGAGCCGATATTCAATATGGAGGATTCTTAGATGAACTTGGCTGGGAGTTTATTGGCGAAGCACACAGAAAACAAGACTTAATCCGATTTGGAGTTTTTACTAAAAAATCATGGTTTACTCATACACCAAACGGCGATTTCAGAAGTATTTTACCAATACCACAGTCTGAAATTGACACGAATAGCAACTTGACACAAAACCCAGGTTACAATTAAAGATTTATATAATAATTGAGTTTTTTAGTTTCGATAGGGAGTGAATTAATTTTTGCTTCCTATCTTTTTAAGATCACTCGAAAAGGATTTTTTCTTTGAATTGTAATCATTGTAAGATCTGTTTTTTTATCTTTAGAATTAAATAATTATCCAATAATAAATACGATTTGATTATGGAAATTAAAGTTCACAATTTGCACAACGGTCAAGTAAGAGTCGATAGATTTCTTTCTTCCAATGAAAATAATAACTTCCGTACATTTTCCTATACTGGAATTGCAAAACCAGTTAAATGTAAAGTCTGGCTTCCTGTATCAAGTTATTTGATAGAGCATCCAAAAGGTGTGGTTTTGATTGATCAAATGTGCCATGCAGACATTCATCAAATTAAACGTGATAAAAAAGAACTTAGCTTTTTTCAAAATCTTATTAATAAACCATTTGTAGAGATTGAAGATATTGTTAGCCAAAAATTAGCGAAAGTGGGCTACAAATCAAATGATATAGACTATTTGATACCAAGTGATCTTCCTTCAGATTATTCAAGAGGATTGAATTATTTGAAGAATGCAAAAAAAATCATGATAAGTGACCTTCAATGGAATTCTGAAGAAATAGAAAAGCCAGCAAGTTTAGCAACTAAAAAGTGGAATGATTTAAATGTTCAAAAATATAGTTTTTCGAAAACAGGAATAGGTCCGCAAGGTTTGTCTTATGATTTGTTCGGTGATCGTACAGTTGTTTTAGTAAGCACACCAGAATATAGTTCAGGAGCAGTAACTGTGATTATAGATAATAATACTAACTGTTGATTAAAAAATATAAAGATGAAAATAAAAAGCCTTTAAACGTTATGTTTAAAGGCTTTATTTTTTTTAAGTTTCTTTTGAAACTTCATCTGGCGGAGAAAGAGGGATTCGAACCCCCGGACCTGTTACAGTCAACAGTTTTCAAGACTGCCGCATTCGACCGCTCTGCCATTTCTCCAGTATGTTGCTATCATTTTGTGATTGCGAGTGCAAATATAAGTTGTTTTTTTGATTGTGAAAACTTTTTTGAAACTATTTATAAAGAAAATGATTGTTGGGTAAAAAAAGAAAATCCCTGATAAAGCTAAAGGTTTCAAAGTGAAGCGAAAACGCAAAGAATGCAATTAAGTCTGAACTTGTTCTATGAAAAATTTAATTTTTCCCGAGATTTAGATAGTTTCTTTGAGATGAGATTTTAAGTAACAAATTACAAGATTTGCGACATATAACTAAACTATAATAAAATGATGACACTTATAGCGATATTTTTTCCGTGTATTTCCTTTCTTTTAAGAGGTAAAATTTTGACGGCCTTACTATGTTTGATTTTACAGCTTACTTTAATCGGTTGGTTGCCTGCTGCAATATGGGCTGTCATATCGCTTCAGAATTCAAGAGCTGACAGACGTAATGAAAAATTGATAAAAGCAATGCGAAATAGATAAGTTGTTAGCTAAACAACCAATATTTTTCCTTTCCTAGTTTTTCTTTTCTCCTGGTTGCAATCATATATTATCGATAGAAAGTTTCATTTAAGATATGCATTGAATGTACAGCGAAAATTTAAAATGCTTTTCTGAGAGAAGTTGTGATAAAAAATAAAAACCCTTAACAAAAGTTAAGGGTTTCAAATTTCAGCGGAGAAAGAGGGATTCGAACCCCCGGACCTGTTACAGTCAACAGTTTTCAAGACTGCCGCATTCGACCGCTCTGCCATTTCTCCAGTAAGTCGCTATCATTGCCTGATTGCGGGTGCAAATATAAGACGGTTTTTCGGTTATAAAAACTTTTTTTGGACTTTTTTTTAAAGTTTTTAAAGATAATTTTCAAGTGTCTAATTATCAGTATTTCCGAAAATGATATTTTTTAAAAAATTAATCTAAATCGTCTAATATTGGTGTTGGTTTTTTGTTTTCATCCACAGCAACAAAAGAAAAAGTTCCTGAAACTACTGTTTCGCGTAGCTCAGAATACATTTGTTCCATAAAAATATCTACATGAATTTTACAGCTAGTTCTTCCAACGCTGTCAACTTTTGCAACTAATTCTATTAATGTTCCTGCAGGAATTGCTTTTTTGAAGTCAATTTGACCAGTAGAAATAGTAACAACTTTTTTGCGGCTGAAACGTGTAGCACAGATAAATGCTACTTCATCCATAAGATGCAGTGCTGTTCCTCCAAATAAAGTGTCATAATGATTTGTAGTGCTTGGAAAAACTGCTTTGAAAATTCGTGTTTCCGATTTTAGAATTCTTTCTTCGACTGTTCCCATATTAGTATTTAACGTATTCTATAATTTCAAGTCCGTATCCAATCATACCGACACGTTTTGTTTGTTCTGTATTCGAAACCAATCTTATTTTAGAAATATCAATATCGTGAAGGATTTGCGCTCCAATTCCGTAATCTTTACTGTCGATAATAACTTTTGGAGCTTTTAGGGTTCCATTAGATTGTAATGTTTTAAGCTCCGAAATTCTATTTAAAAGGTTAACAGCCGTCATGTCTTGATTAATGAAAATAACAGCCCCTTTTCCGTTCTCATTGATCACTTTAAACATATCGTCCAGCTGTTGTTCCGCATTATTAGTTAATGTGCCTAATAAATCGTTGTTTACCTGAGAAGAGTGAATTCTAGTTAAAATAGGTTCTCCTGAATTCCAAGTTCCTTTTGTTAAAGCAATATGGATTTGTTTATTTGTAGTTTGCTCATAAGCTCTCAATCGGAAAGTTCCAAAACGAGTTTCGATATCAAAATCTTCTTTTTTAACAATCAAACTGTCGTGTTGCATTCTATAAGCAACCAAATCTTCAATAGAAACTAATTTTAAATCAAATTTCTTTGCTACTTTAATCAATTCAGGAAGACGAGACATTGTTCCATCTTCGTTTAAGATTTCGCAGATTACACCTGCAGGTTTAAACCCAGCCAAACGTGCAAAATCAATCGCTGCTTCAGTATGTCCAGTTCTTCTTAAAACACCGCCTTGTTTTGCAATTAAAGGGAAAATATGGCCAGGACGAGCTAAATCGTGCGGTTTTGTGTTAGGGTCAACAAGAGATTGGACTGTTTTAGCACGATCAGAAGCGGAAATACCAGTTGTAACTCCATGACCTTTTAAATCTACAGAAACAGTAAAAGCAGTTTCCATGTGATCAGTATTATTGGTAACCATTGCGCGAAGATCTAATTCTTTGCATCGGCTTTCAGTAAGAGGAGTGCAAATTAAACCACGCCCATGTGTAGCCATAAAATTGATCATTTCTGGAGTTACTTTTTCAGCAGCAGCTAAAAAATCACCTTCATTTTCGCGATCTTCATCATCGACTACAATGATAACTTTACCTTGACGAATATCTTCTATAGCTTCCTCAATGGTGTTCAATTGTATTTTTGTTGTTGACATAATTATTCTTGCTTTTGAGCTGGTAAGAACCGCTCAGAGATTTTCTGAAATAGTTGTGAAATCGGAGTTGTAATCGCATCAAAATTGATTAATCCGTTGTCGTTTGTAGCGCGATAAGTCAAAAGAATTGCTAATGGCGACAGAATAAAAGAAGACATCCACGATCCTAAAAATGGAGTCATTCCGCCTTCTTGCGATAATCGTTTTCCAAATGTATTGATGAAATGGAAAGTAATAAAGATCAAAACTGCGAATACAATTGGAAGTCCAAGTCCGCCTTTTCTAATAATAGCACCAAGTGGAGCACCAATAAAGAACATTAAAAAACAAGCAAAAGCAATTACGAATTTTTCGTATAATGCACTCAAATGTTTATTAATCTCGCGTTGTTTGTCTTTTAAATCTTTCTGCGTAGTTTCTATAGAATAGATATTGCTAGTTATATTACTTCCCGCCATCTTCAAAATATCGACTTGGTCTTTGTTAGAATACATAGACAAAAGCTCATTTGGCAGTTGTTTTTTCTTTAAATCTTTTTTTACAGCAGGATTGGTTTTTCTAAGTCCAACACGCTGATTAATGTTTTCAGAAAAAGAAACGATTTCGTTATCTAAATTTTTGCTTAGCGAATCTAAAGTATATCGCAACTCACTAACATTTAACATTGCATTAGTGCCTGCAATGCTTTCCTTGCTGTCGTCAACTTTATTTAATTCAGATAAGTCTATATTGATGATCTGCGTTTTAAATTTTCCTTTGATAAAAGGCAATTTTGCACGATCCTCGTATTTTTTTGGAGTTACATCTTGGTAATAATAACCGTCATTTAAGACCAGTTTTAAGATGCTTGATTTTTCACTACTAATTAATTCACCAGTTTTCGATTTAATAACGGTTTTATTTTCACCCATATTATTCGCTTTCTCATGAATAGTCACACCAGTAAGATGATTACCATTTTCGCCAGATTTCTTGTTTACCTTAATGTTATAAGTTCCAACATCATTAAACTGACCTTCCGCAATTGCCATTGCGGGTTTAGCTTGTGCAATGTTTTTTCTAAAATTGACAAATTTATATTCGGCATATGGAATAACATTGTTTGCAAACCAAAATGCGACGATGCTTAAAACAAAAATGAAAATAATCAATACGCGCATCGCTCTTTGTAATGATATTCCAGACGATTTCATTGCGGCGAACTCATAATTTTCGGCTAAATTTCCGAAAGTCATAATTGAAGCTAATAAAACCGACAGCGGTAAAACCAACGGTATAATACGTGGCATAGAAAAAAGCAGGAATTTCACGACCAATATTAAGTCGAGATCTTTACCTGCTAGTTCTGAAATAAATAGCCATACTGTTTGAAGTATGAATATGAAAAATAGGATTACAAATACCGTAGCAAATGTAAATAAGAATGTTTTTAATAAGTATTTGTCTAGAATTTTCAACCTTCTGATTAATCTAATTTATTAATGTAGTATTTCGGGTATTTACTCGCTACAAAGGTAAATTGATTTTTTGATAATGGCTGATTGGTTTTAAAAGAATTAACGGTTAAAGTTGTTTTTGTTCCGTTTTTTCCAGTTTCAATCAGATTATAGATGTGTTTTGTCTGAACGTCAATACCTAACAAAATTTCTTTTCTTTGATCTTTTCCGCTCGTAGGAACCAGTTTGATGTATTGAATCTTTCTTCCTTTTACATTTTGTACAATATCCATATTGTATTTGTAGCCAGAATTAAAGAAAGTAAGCATTTTTGAAGGCGTAATTGCGTTGTCGTCTTTCTCGTTTACTTTAGAAATAGTAACTTCTTCGTCTTCAGGAACAATAGTGTAGGTTTTTTGACCGTCAAAAATTTTAGTAACGCCCATGAAATTCAATACATATTGATTTCCTTTCATTGTAACATTTCCTTTACTGTCTTGATTGATGTTTTCTTTGGCATTATTCAAAGAATATTTAAAATCGATAACAATATTGTCGTAGCTTTTTATTTTAGAAGTTACTTCGTTCAATAAATCTTTCGCTTTTTTATCTTGAGCCTGAATAGAAGTGAAGCTCAAAAGCAATATAAATGCCATTTGAAAACACTTTTTAGTCATGTTTGTGATAGAATTGTTGTTGATTTCTTGAATTTTTGCTTTCATGATTGGATTAATTTTGTTCATTATTAAAAAATTGATCAAGAGCACTTAAGTCTAAAATATTTACGCTTCTGGCTTTACTGCCTTCAAACGGACCAACAATACCTGCTGCTTCCAGCTGATCGATTAAACGACCTGCTCTGTTGTATCCTAATTTTAATTTTCGCTGCAATAAAGAAGCAGAACCCTGCTGAGCATTGACAATTATCTCTGCCGCCTCTCTAAATAAAGTATCTCTTTCGGAAATATCTATATCAAGATTAATGCCACTTTCTTCTCCAACAAACTCTGGAAGTAAATAAGCTGTGGCATAAGCTTTTTGTCCGCCAATAAAATCTGTAATTTTTTCAACCTCTGGTGTGTCAATGAAAGCACATTGAACACGAATCACGTCGTTTCCGTTTGTATATAATAAATCTCCTCGTCCAATTAACTGATCGGCTCCTTGCGTATCTAAAATTGTTCTAGAATCAATCTTAGAAGTTACTCTAAATGCAATTCTCGCAGGGAAATTGGCTTTAATTAAACCTGTAATAACGTTTACAGAAGGTCTTTGTGTTGCAATAATCAAGTGAATACCAATAGCACGCGCTAATTGAGCCAAACGCGCAATCGGAACTTCAACTTCTTTTCCAGCAGTCATGATCAAATCTGCGAACTCATCGACAACCAAAACGATGTATGGTAAAAATCGGTGGCCAGCTTCAGGATTTAATTTTCTAGACTTGAATTTATCGTTGTATTCTTTAATGTTACGAACCATCGCATCTTTTAATAAAGAATAGCGGTTGTCCATTTCAGTACATAACGAATTTAAAGTATTAACCACTTTTGCGTTATCTGTAATAATAGCGTCTTCTGTATCTGGAAGTTTGGCTAAATAGTGTCTTTCAATTTTATTGAAAAGCGTTAGCTCTACTTTTTTAGGGTCAACTAAAACAAATTTTACTTCTGCTGGATGTTTTTTGTATAACAATGAAGTTAGAACGGCATTTAATCCGACAGATTTTCCTTGTCCTGTTGCTCCAGCCATCAATAAGTGAGGCATTTTGGCAAGATCGACAACAAAAGTTTCATTTGAAATAGTTTTTCCTAAAGCAATTGGCAATTCCATTTCGGCTTCTTGGAACTTTGCAGCCCCAATAACACTTTTCATAGAAACCATAGTTGGGTTTTTGTTCGGAACCTCAATACCGATAGTCCCTTTTCCTGGAATTGGCGCAATAATACGAATTCCAAGTGCTGATAATGACAAAGCAATATCATCTTCTAAACTCTTAATTTTAGAAATTCTGATTCCCGCTTCTGGAACAATCTCATATAAAGTAACAGATGGTCCAACGGTTGCTTTAATTTGTGCAATTTCAATTTTGTAATTACGAAGTGTATCTACAATCCTGTTTTTATTTTCTTCTAATTCTTCCTGATTAATTGTAATTCCGCCAGTCGAATATTCTTTTAATAAATCGATGGTTGGGAATTTATAATTCGATAAATCCAAAGTTGGATCAAATAATCCGAAATCGGCAACTAGGCGAGAAGCCAGGTTTTCTTCAATAATATCTTCTTCTTCTGCTTTTTCAATTACAAAAGCTTCATCTGGAGAAACTAATGGTAATTCTTGTTTTGGGGTAATTGGCTTTAAAATTGGATTCAATTCGATTTCAGAAGAATGATTTATAGTTGGTTTCAATGCTTCTTTATTGATTTCAAATTGAGAATCAACTGTTTTAATGTGAATATCATCTATTTCAGGATCGCTTTCAGGTTCTTCAATTGCAAATTCTTCTAAATTATAAGCACTTTCAGGCTGTGGAACTACTGGTTTTAAAGTGTCTAATTCTGATTTGAATTCTTTTTTAGTAGAATCAAAATACGATTGAATTTTTTCTGGCGATAATTTGATTTTGAAAATCAGATATACAATTAGTCCAAAAAGTAGAGTAAGCAAAGTTCCTGTCTTTCCGATATAATCTTGCAGAAACAAATTCAGTTCATAACCAATTGTTCCTCCTAATTCTGGCGCAGAAGTAGCAAAGAAACCGAATAATACTGAAACAATAATAATGGCAAATAAATCCCAGAACCAGGTGTTTTTTAGTTTTTGGGTCGAAAGCTCCAATGCTAAAAACATTCCAGTCAGGAAAAATAAACGTACAAAAATGAAAGAGGCAAGTCCGAAACCTCTATAAATAATCAAATCGGCAAGATAAGCCCCGAATTTTCCGAGCCAATTCTCAGCAACTTCGCTACGATCACCAAGCTGATTTACGACACTTTGGTCATTCTGCCATTGTCCGTTTACATAAAAAGAAATAAATGCGACTAATAGTGCAATAGAAAAAAGAACCAAAAGGCATCCTAAAACAAACCTTTGTTGTTTGGATATCTTAAATGATCTTTTAACTCCTTCCTGTTTTTCGTTTTTTTTATCTACAGTTTCTTTTTTATTTTTTGCCATTCTTGCGTTTTCCTTTGCCTAAATAAATTTTGGGATATAAATAATCAAGCCTATTGCAATTGCAGTCATTGCGGCAAAAAATACCGCTCCGGCAGCAATATCTTTAATAAAACCGATTCGTTTGCTGTAATCAGGATGGATAAAATCGGCAATTTTTTCAACTGCCGTATTTAATCCTTCAATGCTTAAAACAAAACCGATGGCAAGTGTCTGGCACAGCCATTCGGTTTGAGAAATATGAAAATAGAACCCGGCAATCGTCATGATAATTCCCAAAGAGAATTGAACCATAATGCTGTGTTCTGTCTTAATCAATTTTACAGCTCCGTTAAAAGCATAAGTCATACTTTTTAACCGACCTGTAACAAATGTATTATCTTTTTGAAACTCCATTTAAAGGAAAATATTATAGTGCTGCTAAAGCTGCTTCGTAATTTGGTTCGTTTGCAATTTCTGCAACTTGTTCTGTGTGAACGATTTTTCCGTTAGCATCAACAACAATGATCGCTCTTGAGTGTAAACCGGCTAAAGGTCCGTCAACGATTTCTAATCCGTTTGCTTTTCCAAAAGCACCAGTTTGAAAATCTGATAAGTTTACTACATTTTCTAAACCTTCAGCACCGCAGAAACGTTTTTGAGCAAAAGGTAAATCTCTAGAAATACATAAAACTGTTGTGTTTTCTAATCCGCTAGCACTTGCATTGAAAGTTCTAACCGATGTAGCGCAAGTTCCTGTATCAACACTAGGGAAGATATTTAAAACTAATTTTTTTCCAGCGAAAGTGCTTAAAGAAGCAACTGATAAATCGTTTTTAACTAATTTGAAGTCAGCTAATTGTGATCCAACTGCTGGCAATTCGCCTGATGTATGAACTGGATTTCCTCCTAATGTGATAGATGCCATGATTTTTGTTTAAAATTAATGAGGTTCAAAAGTAAGGATTAATATTTGAATCTAAAAGTATTTGTTAAGGGTTTAAGGAGAGATTAAGCTAAGGTTTTGATGGCCACGAATTCACAAATTTATCTAAATAATTTTATATTTTAGAGGGTAGATTTTAGATTTAGTTTAGGCTTGTCAGGCTGAGCGGAGTCGAAGCTCACACAAGTAACTCCTCAATCTAAAATTGATAATCTTTGTCGATTCGCTTTACGTGGGCTTCGACTTCGCTCAGCCTGACAAAGATTTCGTAAAACTGTGAATGAATACTGCGACTGAACACTAAAAACGGAACACTGTAAACTGAACACTGAAAACAAAAAAAAGCGTCTCCTTTCAGAAACGCTTTCTCAGCCTTGTTTTTTGTTTTTTTATTTGAAAAAGAGGTCGATTTATTTATCGATTGAACCTAAAACACGTTTCATAAACGTATTTAAAGCTTCTTTTTTATCTGTTCCTTGAGCAACCAATTTTTGCACTTCAAGGGCACCGTACATATTCGAAATCAATTCGCCGATTACGTCTAATTCTTCATCTTTTAGAGAAGGAATTTCGGTCATCGCTTCTAGAACTTCGATCGTTTCAATGATGTAATCCTGATCGTTTTCTTCGATGAATTGCGTTAAATGCTTAATTACTGGTAATTTCATAGTTTTAAACTTCTTAGATTTTTAGACATTCTTAGACTTCTTAGACTTTTTTAAAATTATAGACAACATCTAAGAAGTCTAAAAATCTAAGCCAGTCTAACTCGTCTAAATTTAAGCAATTGCGTTTACCAAGTCAATTAAAACTTCTTGTTTGTTGGTTTGCGTTTCGCCAACTAATTGTCCGTTTACGAAAGTTGCAAATGTTGGCAAGTTGCTCACATTAGCTAATTTTCTTGATTCAGGAGAGTTTTCTGCATCAACCAAAACAAAAGTAATAGCTTCATTTTCTGTCGCTAGTTTTTTGAATTTTGGTTTCATAATACGGCAATTTCCACACCATGAAGCTGAATATTGCACTACTACTTTTTCATTTTTAGCAACTAAATCTGCTAACGTATCTTCGTTTAAGTCGATTAACATAAGTTTTATTTTTAAGACACTAAGTTGCTAAGGTTCTAAGATGCTAAGTTTGCTCTCGAACCGAATAACTTTGTGTGGATTTATTTGATAGATTTTTAAGTCGTTGAGATTCTAAGATTTAAGTTTGATCTTAGAATCTCTTGACTTTTATTGTAGATTGTATTTAAGATTCAAAAGTTAAGTTAAAAAAACTTAGCAACTTAGAACCTTAGTATCTTAGCAGCTTAGTTAGCGCTTAAGTATTCAGCTGTACTGATTCTGTCTGCAGACATAGCTTCTTTACCAGCTTCCCAGTTTGCAGGACAAACTTCACCTTTAGTTTGGATGTGAGTGTAAGCGTCAACCATTCTTAAGTATTCGTTTACGTTACGTCCTAATGGCATATCGTTTACGCTTTCGTGGAAGATTTTTCCTGTTTCGTCGATTAGGTAAGTAGCTCTGTAAGTTACGTTTGAACCTTCGATGATAACTGAATCTGTATCTTCGCTATAGCTTGTAGATTCGATATCAAGAATACCTAAAATGTTAGCTAAATTACGGTTTGTATCAGCTAAGATTGGGTAAGTAACACCTTCGATTCCACCATTGTTTTTTGGAGTATTTAACCAAGCAAAGTGAACTTCGTTTGTGTCGCAAGAAGCACCAATTACGATAGTATTTCTTTTTTCGAATTCAGGTAATGCAGCTTGAAAGGCGTGTAATTCAGTTGGACATACAAAAGTAAAATCTTTTGGGTACCAAAATAAAAGTACTTTTTTATTGTTGTTTACTGCTTCTTCAAAAATGTTGATTTTTAAATTGTCACCCATTTCTGAGATAGCATCTACTGCAATACTTGGGAATTTTTTTCCTACTAAAGACATAATATTCGTTTTACGTTAAAAATTTATTTGGTGCAAAAGTAGGGCATAAGTACAGGTTCTTACAATAAGATGTGATTATAAAAATTTATAAGTTGATAAATTTTGACTATTTTAAGTTTTAACTTATTGAATATCAATATTTACTGGTAAAACACCGCTAAAAGTATTTTTTTCTATAAATTGAATTCCTGCTGTTTTTTGAAATTCTTCAAAATCCTGATACGCCTGAATTAATCCTGAAGCCTTTTTTAGATTTGGAATAAGTGGTAAAACGTAAGGATTTCCGAAGACGTAAACTACGCATTTTTTGGTTTGAAGTAAATGAGATAGCAGTTCAAAAACTTCATTGTTCACTTCGAAATTATTCAATGGTTTTGCTTTCGGAACAAATAATGAAACGATGATGGTTTCGAAATTTTCTAATTCATTTTTGATTGCCAAAATATCTGAAGTTTCTAAATTTTCAAAAGCAAATTCGGGTGAAGGTAATTTTGCATTTAAAGTTTTGAAGAATACATTTTCAGTATTTTTATATAAACTCAGTTTGGCTAATTTATTGTTTTTCTGAGCTTCAAGAGCTAAATCTGAAATTCCGTTATCGATGATTTTTGTGATTGCATTTTGAGCAATTTCTAAGTTTATTTTTGATGTTTTTTCGAAATCTAATTCACCTAAAGCAGAAGTATTTCCAGAAAGAATTCCAGCTTTTTCTTTGGCTTTCATAATTCGATTATAACTTTCGAAAATGCGGTCTGGCGAAGCATTTTTAAAGATCGCTTCAATTCCTTCAGGAACATTTTCGGCGAAGCATAAAACATCATTTCCTGCATTAAAAGCTTCCCATTCTAATTGACCTTTGGTTTCATACAATTTAGAAACGCTGTGCATATTTAAAGCATCAGAAATTACCAAACCGTCATAACCTAATTTATCGCGTAAAAGATCCTGAATAACTGCTTTTGACAACGTTGCCGAAGTATCTTTTCCGTCATTTAAACTTGGAACAGCCAAATGTCCAATCATAATCGAATCAACATTATTTTCGATTCCTTTAATGAACGGATATAATTCGTTTTCTAATAATTCTTCCAGAGTTTCCTTTAAAACTGGCAATCCTAAATGTGAATCAACGTTGGTGTTTCCGTGTCCAGGAAAATGTTTCAGACAGCCTAAAACGCCAACTTCCGACATTCCTCTTAAATATTCAATAGAAAAATTGGCTACTTTTTCTTTGTTTTCACCAAAAGAACGATAGCCAATAACTGGGTTGTTTGGATTATTATTAATATCTGCCAAAGGCGATAAATTGTACTGAATTCCAGCTGCTTTTAAATCTAAACCAATTTGTTTTCCAACTTCATAAACCAAGTCAGCTTTGTTTTCAGGTAAAGCCCCAAGTGTAATCGCATAAGGATATTGCGGTGTTTTTTCGATACGCATTGCCAAACCCCATTCTGCATCAATACTGATTAAAAGTGGAGTAGAAGCTGCTTTTTGATAACGAACAATTAATGCTTTGATTTTTTCGTAACTGTCATCATTAAAAACAACTTTTTTCTTGCTTTCGTAATTCGTTGCAGCGCTCGCACGGCTGTGAAAAAAGGTCAGTCCGCCAATGTTGTGTTCTTTTATAAGTCGTTCAGTTTCCTGAATATTTTCTTCAGTATCGTTTATAAAAACGGCAGGAAAAAAGAATTGTCCTATTCTTTGTCGTAATGCTTCGGCTGTAATTTTCATTATTATAAAGTCTTTTTCATGCAGACACTATTATCCATTTCCTCGTAAGGCGGATAATTTGGAATTATGGTATAATTTAATTTTTGATACAAGTTAATGGCTTCGGGCTGGTTTTTTCCAGTTTCCAAAATGGTATAAGTATAACCCACTTCTTTTGCCCAGATTTCAAGTTCTTTTAGAATCTTCGAGGCAATACCTTTTTTTCTATGATCAGGATGAACGTACATTCTTTTGATTTCTGTCGTGCCTGGTTCTTTTTCGCGAAAAGCGCCACAGCCTACAGGAATTCCGTTTTCGTAATAAACAATCGTGTGTTTTATTTTATCAGTCTTATTAAACTGATTGTAAAACGCATGATCTTCACCATCTCTAATCGCTAAATCTTGATCTAATAAAACAACCAGATTTATGAAATCAATATCATCCGAATTGGTTCGTTTTATGTTCATGATTTAGAATGTTTAGATTAGTATCTTTTAATTTTCTAACACATAGAAACATAGTATTTAGTTCTTGGAAAAGGCGTTTCACTTTATTTAAATACATCCCGACACTTCGGGACTATGTGTTGAGAAATGAGTTTCTCTTTTTTATTCTTTTCACACAAAAAAAATCTATGTTTCTATGTGTTTAAAAGAATGTTTTATTTCAACTTTGATTTCTTTTGTTTGGCTAATTGTTTTTTGGTTTCAATTGCTTTTTCTAATCGGTTTTTAAAACGAAAAAGTTTTGGCAATCCTTCTAATCGATCTTCAACCGTGATTTCTTCATAAACCAAAATGGCTTTTTCTAAAACCCGAATTTCATTATCCAGATCGTTTTCATTTTTGTAGATCGTTGCTAATCGATCGTAAGGATGATTTCCTTTAAAGCCTTCTGCAACATTTTCTTCATACAACTCAATAGCTTTTTCAAGATTTCCGTTTTTCTCGAACTCAGTTCCTTTCAGATTTCGTTCGGCCTGCAAATTTTCATTGATTTCCATATGTAAGAGTTTGATTTGGGGTTTAAACTTCTTCAGATTTTTTCCCAAAATCTTTCGGGAAAATTAAAAAACGTGATAAAATAAGACCTGGAATTGTAGCTAAGAAAACCCAAACAAAGAAGTTTCCATAACCTAAATATTTTTGTATAAATCCGCTTAACATTCCTGGAAGCATCATTCCTAATGCCATAAAACCAGTTGCCAGTGCATAATGCGCTGTTTTTGATTCTCCTTCGGCAACATGAATTAGATACATCATGAAGGCTGTAAATCCAAAACCGTAACCAAATTGTTCAAAAATAACTACAGCGTAAATGTAATAAATTGATGCTGGATGAAAGAAAGCCAATAAAATAAATCCTAAAATTGGAAGATGCATTGCTAGAAACATTGGGAGCATCCATTTCGTAAGACCTTGTTGAGAGATTAGAATTCCTCCCAATATTCCTCCTAAAGTTAAAGCAATGAGGCCAAAAGTTCCATAAATTAAACCAACATCTTCGGTTTCGAGTCCCATTCCACCTTTGTGGATTGTTGCCTGATTTCCATTTGTAGTAATTAATTCATCAACGAAATTAATTCTTGCTTCATTTACTTTTTTATATTCTTCACCTTTTTTGGGTTGAGTTTCTAATACAGGTTTTTTTTCTTTTCGGGTATCAGCAACAATTGGTAATTTGGAATATAATAATTGTAATTCTGATGCTTCAAGTTTTATGCCTGCTTTTACTTTGGTATTATATAGGTATAATGCCTTTTTTTCATCTAAGTCTGCAGTTTTTTGTACTAGTTCATATTTGATTGGGTCAACTAAAAAGGGAGTTAACATTTTTAATAACTGTGATTCTCCTAATCTAAAAACCAGAATAAAAATTAAAACAACTGTAATTTGTTTTTTCTTAAAAAAGCTGATAAAAATAGTTCCAAAGCTTTGATGGTGTTGTTCTTTATTTTCTACGAAATTAATTTCGTTTTTAGGTGTAAAAATGAAATTGTAAATGGTAATAAGAGTCATTAAAAGACCAACAAAAATCATGGTATACGACCAAGCTTTCGTATTGTCACTGTATTTATATTCTAAATAACCTGCTAAAAGTATTATTAATCCATTTCCGGCTATCATAGAAGCTCTGTAAAATGTACTTCTTATTCCTAAAAAAAAGGACTGCTCTTCTTTTGGTAAAACCAATAAATAAAAGCCATCACTTGCAATATCATTTGAAGCAGAAGCAAAAGCTGCAGCCCAAAATATTGCTAAAGTAACAAGGAAAAAATTATGTAAGGAAAGAGTGAATCCAACAATTAAAAAAGCAATAGAAATAAGCAATTGCATCCATAAAAACCATTTTCGTTTTGTGCCATAAAGCTCAACTAATGGACTCCATAATGGTTTGATTACCCAAGGAAGATAGAGCAAACTTGTATACAAACCGATATCTTCATTAGTTATGCCTAACTTTTTATACATCAAAACCGACACGGAGATGATAATTACATAAGGAAATCCAGAAGCAAAATTAAGAAGCGGAATCCAGAACCAAGGTTTGTTATCTATTTTCATTTGGCTGAGCAGGTATATAGTTTTTAAATGGCTTTTTTAAATCTATTGCAGTTGGGGCGCTTTCGTTGGCGTAGTAATCAATAAAAGTCACAGCGCAAGCTTTGTACAGGTTTAGTTTTCCTGCCGCTATTGCGAAAGTGATTTTTCCGTCAACTTCTTTTATCGTTACTTTTTCAACGATTTTTGTTGCGTCGTTAATATCGATTTTTGAAATATGGTCACCTCCATAAACTACCATATAACGAACTTTTGTATTCAGCGGACTTTGGAATGTAAAGTTATAGCGTATACTATCTTTATTATACTCTGATAATTTTGGCGTATCAATAATTACATGGCGTAAATTAGGAACTGCAGCAGGAAGTGCAGGATATTTATATTGATTTTCTTCTAAATGGCGAACCACATCAAAGTTTTTACCCATGAACCATTTTGAACTGAAATAAGCACTTCCAGAAACATTTTTGAAAGTCCTTAAAAAATCAATTTGTGTTGGAATTTCGGTCATATAATTCCAGCTTTTATCACCATCACCTCTAATTTTATACGAAGCGTGACCAATATAAACAGCAGTATTATTTGAGTTTTCAGACCACCATTTCACCAATTTAGAATAAGAAGCTCTCGGATTGTTCATGCTCCAGTACAATTGAGGTAGAATATAATCGATCCATTTTTGGTCCATCCAAAGCATTGGATCTGCATACAAATCATCATAATTTGAAGTCGATTGTGTTTCAGAACCTCTTGGATCTTGAGATTTATTTCTCCAAACCCCAAACGGACTAATTCCGAATTGAACCCAAGGTTTGCTTTCTTTAATCGTGTTTGAAATAGCGTGTACAAAGTTGCTCACATTCGCACGACGCCAATCGGCAAGACTTAAGCCTGAACCATATTTTTTGTAAGATGCAGTATCGTTAAATACTTTTCCTGGAACAGCATAAGGATAGAAATAATCATCAAAGTGAATTGCATCAATATCATATTTATCAACCACTTCTTTAACCACTTTTGTTAAATGCGCTTGAACTTCTGGTAAAGCAGGATCATAATAGTATTTTCCGCCGTATTCAATCATCCATTCTGGATGTTTAAAAAGATCGTGATTTGGACTTAAAAGATTTTTATTTAAATCAAAAGTTGCACGATAAGGATTCAGCCACGCATGAAACTCAAATCCTCTGTTGTGCGCCTGCTCGATCATCCAAGCCAAAGTATCGTAATACGGATTTGGAGCCAAACCTTCTTTTCCGGTCAAAAATCGTGACCAAGGCGCAAATTCTGAAGGATAAATAGCATCTCCAACACTTCTAACCTGAACAATTACGGCATTATAATTTAGTTTTTTGTAAGCTTCTAAAATTTCAAGATAATCAGCTTTCTCTTTTTCTACGTTGTCTGTTGCAGTTTTAGGCCAGTCAATATTTACAACAGTAGCAATCCATACACCTCTAAACTCATTTTTTGGGTACATTGTTTTTTCCTGCGCCGTCAAAATTGTATTAAAGAAAAATAGGAATAGTATAGAGAATATTAAGTACTGATTTTTATGCATTTCATTGTTTTTTAACAGGAATCAAAAATAGTTTTTTTCCGCCACGAATTCACGAATTATTTTTTTTATGATTGAAGATAATCCAATCAGCATATTCTGTGTAATTAATCGCGCTTATTTCGCATAGATTAGCGCTAAATTCGTGAATTTGTGGCTATAATTTTAATCAGGAAACGAAATTTTCCCCATTGTTACAGATGGAATTCCTTTGCTGTTTCCAAAATTATAATCACCTCCAGAAACGGTTTCGTTTGCCAAAAGCGCAAATAAAACAGCTTCTTTGGCATCGCTTAAAATGCCCAAATCGTCGCTAGTATGAAACTGGCAAGGCAATAATTCTTTTAGCCATTTTACCAATAACGGATTATTCGTTCCGCCTCCAGACATGTAAATATGAAAATCTTCTGCTGAAATAGGAGTGTTTTTTATGGTGAAATAAATTGCTTCTGCAATAGTTTCAGCACTTAAACGTGTTAAAGTCGCCAGCAAATCTGATGCCGAAATATTTTGTAAGTTACATTTTACCAAAGCCGACTGTACAAAATCGAAATTAAACAGCTCTTGTCCAATCGATTTTGGAAAACTTTTTTGGAAGAAATCATCGCTTTTTAATTCGTTTAAAAGTTCTTGATTTACAGTTCCTTGTTGCGCAATTTCTGCATCTTTGTCGTAACTTTTTTCAGGGAAATAATGTTTGGTAAAAATATCGATTAACGTGTTTGCGGTTCCAGTATCGGTTACAAAAACTTCCTCGGCGTTTAGAGAGGCTGGGAGATAAGTATAATTACCAATTCCGCCCATGTTGAGCATAATTCGGTTTTCGCCTTTTTTTCCGAATAATAAATAATCGCCGTAAACCGCCAAAGGTGCGCCTTCACCGCCCGCCGCAACGTGTTTTTGTCTGAAATCTGAAAGTGTGATAATCCCCGTTTTTACCGCAATATGATCTCCGTCTCCAATTTGCAAAGTCGCGTTTGGAAATTTTTCCTGCTGATGCAAAAACTTTGGTGCATGCAAAACCGTTTGTCCGTGCGATGCGATTAAATCAACTTCGTTTGCGGGAATGTTCCATTTTGAAAGACAATCGTTGATCATGCCGCTGTGCAATATTCCGATCCACTCGTTTAATAAAGCCAAATGCTGAAAATCGATTGTTTTTTTTGCAAATACTTTTCTAATCTCGTTTTTAATGTCTTCAGAATAAGAAATGGTTTCAAATTCAAGGATTTTCACATTCGTATTTGCGCCAGAACCAGAAACAGCACATAAAGCAATATCAAGTCCGTCGAGAGAAGTTCCAGACATTAAACCAAGTATTTTTCTGGTTTCTTTTTGAGCTATATTATAGAGTGCGATTATATTTTTATTCATTTAAAATGAGGGTTTATAGTAGTCAGTTTATTGATAACGCTAAAATGGGATTATTTCGGATATAAAGCTATAGATTTTATGCAATTTTTATTTTTGATTGTCATTTTAATTAATGAAAATTTGTGATATAAATCTTAAAAAATAAAAGCTAAACTTACTGCCTTTTCTATATATTTGCCGATAACCAATTCAAAAAAATACACACCATGATTGTTATTCTAGGACTTATTGTATTCCTTCTTATTGTTGGAATTGTCATTTACAATTCACTAATTGGAAAAAGAAATCAAGTTACCAATGCGTTTTCGGCGATTGATGTAATGCTAAAAAAACGTTTCGATTTGATTCCGAATCTTGTTGAAGTCGTAAAGCAATACACAAATTACGAACAAAGCACTTTAACCAAAATTGTTGAGCTTCGCGCTAAAGCAACGTCTGGAACTTTAACCGACAAAGAAAAAGCAAGTTTGGACACTGAATTAAGTTCGGCTGTAAAAGGTTTAATGGTTACGGTTGAAAATTATCCAGATCTAAAAGCAAATACGATTTTTTTAAATCTTCAAACAACTTGGACAGAAAGCGAAGAGCAAATCGCAGCAGCGAGAAGAACTTACAATGCAGTAGTGACCGATTATAATAATGCGATTATGATGTTTCCAGGTAATATGTTTGCAGGAATGCTGGCGTACACTAAAATTGATGTTTTAGAAACACCAGAAGAAGAACGTAAAAATATTAGTGCAAAAGAACTATTTAATAATTAATGGATTCAGAAATAAATTCGAAAGCAAACTTGCAGGACATTCTGAATACCTTAGAAGTTGATCGAAAAAAAATAGCCGAAACCTATCAAACCAGCTATATCTTATTTGGTCTTGCGTTGGTAATTTTACTTGTTGGATTATTTATCCGATTTGTTGCTTTGGGAATTATTGGCTGTTTAGTTCCTTTGATTATCGGGATTGTCATGTATTTTAGAATAGATGAGGATGTCAAAAAATACAAATTGACTTATAAAATGAGTGTTGTTGGAGCGGCGTTAAAAGACATCAACGACACGCTGACTATAACGCCACAAAGTGGACTTCCAGAATATGAGTTTATAAGTTCGGAACTTTTTACAACAAGACCAGATCGCTATAAAACACAGGATTTAATAAGCGGAATAGCCGATAAAACCTCTTTTTGGTTTGCCGAAGTTCATGCAGAATATAAAACGGAAACTCGAACTAAAAATGGAACAAGAACAGAATGGCACACCATTTTTAAAGGAATTGTTTTTGTTGCCGATTTTAATAAAAACTTTGAAGTTTCTACAGTTGTACGTCCAAAAAGTTTTGGTGATAGCATTGGAGCGTGGTTTTCTAAAAACGTTTTTAGTTTTGGAAATACTGAAGTAGTACAACTCGAAAACATTGATTTTGATAACAAGTTTGTTACCTATTCTAGAAACCAAATTGAAGCGCGCTATATTTTAACGCCTGCGATGATGGAGAGAATTTTGGATTTAAACAGCAAATCCGACGATACGATTTCGATCTCGTTTATTCATTCCAAAATGTATATCGCTTTTCCGTTGTCTCACAATTACTTCGAACCGCCAATTCATTCCTCGCTTTTAGCACCAGATTTACTTACTTACGATCTTTCGATCGTTCAGTTTATGCAAGATATTGTTCATGAATTGGATTTGAATACTAGGATTTGGGGGAAGGAGTAATCTAAGAAGTAATTAAACTATAATGTTTATGAAAACAACTTTAGCTTATATTTTTCAATTTTTGTATTGGGTTTGGTTTGTGCTTTTTTTCTTTTACACCATAAGTGAGATTTTTAGACTTGCTCAGTCTCCTGTAGGTGAAGCAATCGTTTTTATGGGTGTCTCAACTTTGGTTTTATTTTTTGTTGGACTTTTTCTATATTTATTTACACTTACCGTTGAGATTCCAAACGAGATGAATAAATTTTTAAGATCAGGATCTCTTGTTTTTTGTGTTCTTTTGATTATAGTATTTTTTATTTTTATTCGGAATAATGGTGATTTAAAAGTTTATTATTAAATATATAAAAACCTCGATTTTTAAGTCGAGGTTTTTCTTTTTAAAGCTTTACTACACTTCCAAATAAGGATTTAAAGTCTCAGCCAATTCATTGAGCCAGTAAAAGCTGTCTCTTAATTTGATGATTTCGCTTTGAAATGTTTCATGTTCGCTCAAAACGCATAAAGCGAGTGTAAAATTTACTTGCCTTAAAGTTTTAGCCATTTCAACAGGATCGATTCTGTCGTTGAAAAAATTCAAAAGCTTGATTTCGGTTTGTTTTGAAATTGTGTTTGCATTCATAAAGTCGTAGTTTAAAAATAATAAAACCCTTGTAAATTAGTGGTTCTAACGCCTACGACAGCGTTACGGTCGTTTCCGATACCGTCCACATAATACAAGGGCAAAGCCTATTTAGTTCTTAAGGTCGTAGTTTAAGAATTGTAAAAGTATCAAAAAAACGACAAAAAGTAAGAAAAATAATATATTTTTAAAGAACTAATGTTTAAAAATATATTTTATCGATTGATTATGATTCTTAAAATATTCTAGATTAATTAAAAAACTTCTTATTCGAGATATTTGACTATCAATAGGATTCGTTTTTACATACAAATAGTATGTTGTGTTTTTCCATACGAAAGGATCACTATTATATTGAATTGGATAAAGTTTTCGTAATCTTTCTTTAAAAGGATTAAAATTTATATCAATAATTAATTGATCTATTTTTTCTTCTAACGCTGGTTTTATTCTTTCTAATTCTGAAATACTTATTTCAAAATCAGATTCTTTATTTATTCTCTCTAAAATATGTTTTTTTAAATCTTCTTCAATATTGAATTGCATAAAAAACTCATAAACTAATTCTATGTTAGCAGAGAAAATACGTTTGTTATCTAAATTAAAAACTAAATAAAATTTCATCAAAGTTTTTCTATTTTAAGCTAATATAAGAAATACTTTGTGATTAAAAATAGAATCTTCTAATGAAACCAAGTGCCCTAGCCCTGATGGGAGCGGCATCTCCCGATTTAGAAAAACCAGGCTTTTTAGCCGTAGTTTTTGTTTATCGGGAATATAGCGGACAGCAGGAATAGCTTCTGAAAAATATCTTATTTGATTGGCCAGCCAAATTTTAAAATATGTTGTATAAAGTCTTCGGCTTCTTTGTTGGTTTCGATTACATAATCATACAAAGAAAAATCGACACTGGGTTCTTTTGTAACGGTTGCAAATTTGATATTTTCATTTGAAAATTCGATTGCTAATTTATGTTCGAAATTTTCAGGAAAGCAATCAATTTCATAAATCTGAAATTCGTTGAAGGCTTCGTAAAAGGTTATTTGTGATCCAAATATGGTTTTTAAGTAATCCTTGAAATTTTCCACGTTTATTTCTCCTGTATTAGAACGATCTTTTGATGCATTTTCTTGTTTTTTGTCAAATACAAAATCAGAGAAAAGTAATGCAGATAAGATAATATTTAGACACCAGACAGAACAGATAAACGAAAATCCATAATAATAAAGGTCATAGTCTTTTTTTATATAGGTTATGCTAAAACCTGCGATGAAAATTAAAATGGTTATAAAGCTTGTACTAGCAGTGGGTTTTAGATTAAAGCATAGTCTTAAAGTGATTAGCTGAACGGATAGATAGACAATTAAAACGGCAAGAAAAGCAAAGACCTCGATTCCGAAACTAAATGTTAGCATTACGAAATAAAAGAGACAAAATACTAGACCTATGAAAAAGAACATAATAGTCATGGTTAGAAAATTGCGAATAAATTTTCTAAAAACACAAGAATGAAAAATGCCTAAAAAAGTGCAATAAATCACATAAGAATTAATAAATGACCTATTTGTTTTGTTTTCAAGATAAGAGGTTCCGAAAAATAAGAGGAGGTTTAGTATTATTCCAAACAAAATAAAAAAAGAAATTCTTTTGAATAATTTGTCTGTTTGAATGTCAAAAAAATGATCTTCCATCTAGATGTTTTTGAATTTGAAGATAATATTACGAATAAAATAAACAAGTAAAAAAATCTTTGACATTCTAAATCTTTGAATATCTATTTCAACACAAACTCATTGTAGGATTCTCTCAGAATTTTATAAAATATGATGGAGTTGTTAGATAAATTCATAAAATAGAGTCATTTTGCCTTGCGATATTTTTATCTTTGTGGTCTGAGTTTTTTCAGGAAATATTTTTATAAAAAGCACATTTACATGTTGACCCAATCTCATTTAGAGCAATTAGCCGTTAGTCTCGAAGGCACACTTTTATTCGATGAGCTTCATAAAACGCTTTATTCTACAGATGCTTCGGTGTACCGAATTAAACCCAATGCGGTGGCAATTCCTAAAACGACTGAAGATATTGCTAAATTGATCCAATTTGCGGCAGAACATAAGCTGTCGATTACGCCAAGAACCGCGGGAACTTCGCTGGCAGGACAAGCAGTAGGAGACGGATTGGTGGTTGATGTGTCGAAGCATTTTACAAAAATTATTTCGTACAATGCCGAAAAGAAAACGGTTACGGTTCAGCCAGGCGTAATTCGCGATGAGCTGAATTTATTCTTAAAACCTTACGGCGTATTTTTTGCTCCAATTACATCAACATCAAATCGCGCAATGATTGGCGGAATGGTTGGAAATAACTCTTCGGGAACAACTTCGATTCGATATGGTGTTACGCGCGACAAAATTGCTGAGGTAAAAGCACTTTTAAGCGACGGTTCTGAAGTGGTTTTTAAAGATCTGACTTCGGCTGAATTTATCGAAAAAACAAAAGGTGATTCTTTAGAAAATAAAATTTACAAAACGATTTACGACGAGCTTACTATAAAAGAAGCTCAGGAAGAAATTGTAAAAGAGTTTCCGAAACCTGAAATTCACAGAAGAAATACGGGTTATGCCGTTGATATTCTGTTGAAATCGGAATTATTTGGCGGAACAGAACCCACCATAAATCTTGGAAAATTGCTTTGTGGAAGCGAAGGAACGTTGGCTTTTACAACCGAAATTACGCTGAAAGTGGACGATCTGCCGCCGCCTCACAGCATTATGGTTGTCGGGCATTATCACACCATTCAGGAATCTCTAGAGTCGGTTGTGGTGGCGATGAAACATCATTTGTACACTTGCGAAATGATCGACGATACGATTTTAGATTGTACCAAAACCAATCGGGAACACATTAAAAATCGTTTCTTTTTGGTTGGAGAACCAAAAGCAATTATGTTGTTTGAAGTCGCATCGCATACTTTAGAAGATGCCGAAAAACAAGCCGATGCTTTGATTGCAGATTTAGAGAAAAATAATTTTGGTTACGCTCGAGTAAAAATCTACGGAAATGATATTGACAAAGCCAATGAATTGAGAAAAGCAGGTCTTGGACTTTTAGGAAGTATTGTAGGCGACGATAAAGCAGCAGATTCTATTGAAGATACAGCGGTAGAATTGAGCGATTTACCAGCTTATATTGCTGAGTTTTCGGCGATGATGTTGCGTCACGGACAAGAAGCGATTTATTATGCGCATGCGGGTGCGGGAGAATTGCACTTGCGTCCGGTTTTGAACTTGAAAAAAACATCTGACTTAAAATTATTCAGAACCATTGCGACCGAAGTAGCGCATTTAGTAAAAAAATACAGAGGTTCGCTAAGTGGTGAACACGGAGACGGAATTGTGCGCGGAGAGTTTATTCCGTTCATGATTGGCGATAAGAATTACGAACTCTTGAAAAGAATCAAATTGGCATTCGATCCAAATTCGGTTTTGAATATTGGGAAGATTGTCAATGCCTTGAAAATGGATGAAAACCATCGTGTCATTTCAGGAAGAGTTGAACCAGATATTAAAACGTTTCAAGATTTTTCAGATAGTTTAGGAATTTTGCGTGCAGCTGAAAAATGCAACGGTTCTGGAGATTGTAGAAAACTGCCGTCTGGCGGAGGAGCAATGTGTCCGAGTTATCGTGCGACTAGAAATGAGAAAGAAACGACTCGTGCAAGAGCCAATGCGTTGCGAGAATATTTGACGTATTCTGAAAAAGAAAACAAATTTGACCAGAAAGAATTATATGAAGTTTTTGAGTTGTGCGTAAGCTGTAAAGCCTGCGCAAGCGAATGTCCAAGTAATGTGGACGTAGCGACTTTGAAAGCGGAATTTTTATATCAATATCAAAAAGCAAACGGATTTTCAACACGAAATAAGATTTTTGCTAACAATGCCAAACTGAACAAAATGGGAAGTAAATTCCCGTCGATTACGAATTTTATTTCGAATCAGTCTTTGGTGAAAAAAACAATGGGAATTGCGCCTGAAAGACAAGTTCCGCTTTTGGCGAAAAAGACTTTTAGAAAATGGTATGCAAATAATAAACCTTCACAAGGAGATTTTCCGAATGGGAGATTGTATTTGTTTGTAGATGAATTCACGAATTATTATGATGTAAATATCGGAATCGATGCTTTCGAATTATTGACAAAATTAGGTTATCAGGTTTTGGTTGTTGATCATGAAGAAAGTGGAAGAACCTATCTTTCAAAAGGATTCTTGGAAGAAGCGAAGAAAATTGCGAATCATAATGTAAGTGTTTTTAAAGATTTGGTTTTAGGAAACGCACCTTTAATCGGAATAGAACCTTCGGCAATTTTGACTTTTAGAGACGAATATCTTCGTTTAGCCGATGATAAAGAAGCTGCAGAAAAGTTATCTAGAAATGCTTTTACAATTGAAGAATTCTTCAAAAAAGAAATCATAGACGGGAAAATCACAGCCGATTCTTTTTCTGAAGAAAGTAAAGAAATTAAGATTCACGGACATTGCCACCAAAAATCGTTGAGTTCTGTTGAAGCAACTTTTGCTATGCTGAATCTTCCTAAAAATAATACGGTTACGATTTACAATTCGGGTTGTTGCGGAATGGCGGGTTCTTTTGGTTATGAAAAAGAACATTATCAAGTGAGTATGCAAATGGGTGAGGATACTTTATTTCCTAAAGTGCGTGCTACAGCAGGAAATGTAAAAATCGCTGCCGCAGGAACAAGTTGTCGTCATCAAATTTATGATGGAACGAAGCGTGAAGCGCAGCATCCGGTTAGTATTTTGAGGAATTGTTTAAAGTAATTTAACCGCAAAGAATTACGCAAAGAGCGCTAAGATTTTTTTGCCACAGATTAAAAGGATTAAAAAGATTTTTTCAATCTTTATCTAAATAATTTTTCACGCAGATTTTACAGATTTAGGCAGATTTAATTTTAAACCAGAGATAACTAATAATCTGCGATTATCTGCTTAAATCTGTAAAATCTGCGTGAAATAAAAATCGTTTTAATCCTTTTAATCTGTGGCAAAAAACTATTTCAAACTAACTTTTTTGCCAGTTTCAGCTGCCTTATAAATGGCGTTGATGACTTTGACGTCTTTAATTCCTTCTTCGCCTGTAATATGATTTGGAAGTTTTTGGTTTGCTAAAATCACTTTACAAATCTCATCCATTTGAGTTTGCTGTTGGTTTATAACTGGGAAATTAAATGGTTTTCCATCAGATCTTTTACCTACAAAAGGACCATAGCTTACAGCAGGACTCATTTCGAAGAAACCTTCATCTGCGGCAGCATGAAATCGGTCGATTCCAAAACCGTAAGAACTGCTGCAATTGGCAACAGCGCCACTCGGAAATTCCATTTGCCATGTAATGTTTTCTTCTACTTGAGCAAATCTATTTTTATTGTTTATAGTTCCAAATTGCGCGGTAACAGCAATTGGCTCTTCGCCTAAAACATAGCGGGAAACTTGTATACAGTAAACTCCTAAATTAATTAACGAACCGCCTCCAGCCCATTTTTTAGTCAGCCTCCATTCATTGCGGGCATTTAAATCAACAGGTTTATTAACGTCATGAATATCATAAGTGCTATAACCTAGAGAAGTTTCAATATAGCGAACTTGTCCCAAAACTTTTTCTTGTCCCAATCGTTTTACTTCTAGATGATTTGGTTCGTAATGCAAACGATATCCCATTGCTAATTGAACGTTATTGTCATTGCAGGCTTTGATCATTTCTTCACAATCTTCAATAGTAATTGCCATTGGTTTTTCGACAATTACATGTTTTCCTGCCTTTGCAGCGCGAACAGTAAATTCTTTATGAAGTGCGTTTGGAGTTACAACGTATACTAAATCAATGTCTTTGTTTTTTATGATTGAATCGAAATTTTCATAATTATAGATATTCTTTTCAGGAATATTATATTTCTTTTTCCATGCTTCAGCTTTAGAAGGTGTTCCTGTGACAATTCCAGTAAGTTGACAATATTCAGAAACCTGAAGACCTTCAGCTAATAATGACGCATAGTTTCCTAAACCGCACAAAGCAATATTTAATTTTTTTCCAGTGTAAGGTTTGTGAACCTTTTCTGTTTCGGTTATAAAAGAAGGAAGTGTAGTCATCACAACCGAAGCGCCAACACCAAGTCCAAATTTATTTACAAAAGAACGTCTCGTGATTTTTCCCATAAATATGATTCTTTAAAAATTAAATACTATTTGTATTAGTAAGCTCATTTTGATAAATGTTACATTTGTGTTTTAAAATAGATTTAACCGCAAAGAGAGTAAAGAATTACGCAAAGTTCACAAAGGTTTTATTTCTCTCGCAGATTTGATTTTAAAATCTACATAAATATTTTCATCACAACAAAAATCTGCATTATCTCTGAAATCTGCATGAGAAATTTATAAGACAAAGATTTGAAAAAATAATTCGTGAATTCGTGGCGAAAAAAAACGCTAGAAAAACAAAATGGTTTTATATATTTGAAATCAGGATATTTTTTGCATTATTTGCAAAATAAAACCAGAACGACTGAATTAAATCAATTTATAATAGCAAAACATATATGGCATTTTCAAGTTTATTCCGAAAAAAAACAGTGCAGGATATTCTGAAACAGGTTGCAAAGAATGAGGCAGACGGTCATGAGGCATTAGGAAAGCACCTTACAACCAAAGATTTAACTGCTTTCGGAATTGCTGCGATTGTTGGTGCGGGGATTTTCAGCACGATCGGAAAAGCGAGTGCAGACGGAGGACCAGCCGTAATATTTTTGTTTCTTTTTACCGCTCTTGCATGTAGTTTTGCAGCTTTTGCTTATGCTGAATTTGCATCGATGGTTCCCGTTTCAGGAAGTGCTTATACGTATTCTTATGTGGCTTTCGGAGAAATAATTGCATGGATTATCGGATGGGCTTTAATCATGGAATATGCCGTTGGAAACATAACTGTCGCCATATCGTGGAGTGATTATTTTACAGGACTTCTCCAGAGTGGCGGAATTCATTTACCACAATGGATTCAGATGGATTACTTAACCGCTTCAAACGGATTTAAAGATGCCGAGGCTTTAATGCGAGGCGGAAAATCATTCGAAAATTTAAGTACAGCTTTACAGCAAGCGCATACGGCTTGGACAACAGCTCCAACAATAGGATCATTTCATTTTGTGACTGATTTACCAGCTTTATTCATTATTATTTTGATTACGGCTTTGGTTTACAGAGGAATGAAAGAATCTCGTAACGCAAGTAACTTAATGGTTGTTGTAAAACTTTGTGTGGTTCTTTTAGTAATTGCAGTTGGAGTATTTTACGTAGATACAGCAAATTGGGATCCGTTTGCTCCAAATGGAGTTAGTGGTGTTTTAAAAGGAGTATCAGCTGTTTTCTTTGCTTATATTGGTTTTGACGCTATTTCGACAACGGCAGAAGAATGTAAAAATCCGCAACGTGATTTACCACGCGGAATGATGTGGGCGATTATCATCTGTACTATTTTATATATTGCCATTGCTTTGGTTTTAACTGGAATGGTAAAATACCACGAATTAAATGTTGGAGATCCTCTTGCCTTTGTTTTCGATAAATTAGACTTAAAATGGATGTCAGGAATTATTGCTGTAAGTGCAGTTGTGGCAATGGCGAGCGTTTTATTGGTGTTCCAAATGGGACAGCCTCGTATCTGGATGAGTATGAGCCGTGACGGGTTATTGCCAAAGAAATTCTCAACTGTTCATCCAAAATTCAAAACACCTTCTTTTGCAACTATTGTAACAGGCTTTGTAGTTGCAGTTCCAGCATTATTTTTAAACTTAACTATGGTTACCGATTTATGCAGTATCGGAACTTTATTTGCCTTTGTATTGGTTTGCGCTGGAGTTTTAGTTTTACAAAACAAACCTGAAATTCCACGAGGAAAATTCAAAACGCCTTACATCAATTCGAAGTTTATTCTGCCAGTTTTAATGATTGCCGGATTGTATTATGCTTTTGCTTTCAATAATAAAGCGACAATGGCTTTTATTAATAATGAGCCTCAAATTTACGATGCAACTTCAATCGTAACTTCTTTGGACAAATCAGAATCTGAAAAAGTTTTCAAATATTTAGAAAGTATCGAAGTAAACAATAAAACGGCCGAAACTTCAGATTTAGAGCATTTATTAGGACAATATCAAGACGAGGAAGCTAAATATGCCGAAGTTGTAAAAGGTTTGCCAATTGCTGATTCTGCAAAATACGAATCAGGTTTCAGTTTATTCAAACACAAAATTCCAATGTGGATTTTCTTATTTGTCTTGGTTGGATTAGCAGTTTGGGCTTTCAGAAAAAATCTTTCTTTAATTCCACTTTTAGGATTAATCTGCTGTCTTTACATGATGGCCGAATTAAGCGTTTGGAACTGGATTTATTTTACTGTTTGGTTACTAATTGGGCTATTTATTTACTTTACTTATAGTAGGAAAAACAGTAAATTGAATACTGAAATTATCAGTTAAAAGTAAAAAGAGATATGTAAAAAGCCGTTTTGAGAAATTCTTAAAACGGCTTTTTATTTTCACGCAGATTTAAAATGATCTAAGCAAATGTGGAAGATAAATTTCTAAAAAAAATCCAAATGAATCTGCTCAGATCTTTTAAAATCTGCGTGAAATAATACTTTGTCGACTTAACTTCTTTATTGCCAATATGTTTTAAAAACTTTCTTTTTTATAGAAATATTCTTATGTTTTAAAATGGGTTTTCCTTAAGTTTGTTTTCAGTAAAATTTTAAAATATAATTTGTAATAAATGAGTTTTCTTGATAAAATATTGGGCAAAAATGATGCTCCAATACAATCTAATAATGACTTCTGGAATTGGTTTTTAAAACAGGAAAAAGAGTTTTTTAAAATCGTTAAAAACAGAGGAAATATTCACCAAGGTTTTTTTGAAAAATTAGCTCCAAAATTAGACGAGATTCACTTCGGAATTTATTTCTTAACTGGAATGTTTGATGACAATACAGTTGAATTAATCTTAACGCCAGACGGTGCAATCAGAAATATTTATGCCATTGAAGAATTAGTAAATGCAGCACCTCAAATTGATGGCTGGAAAATTACGGCGTTAAAACCTTCATCAGACGTTCAAAATATTGGTATCGATTATGAAAACTTTAAATTCGATAAAGACAATTTAAAGTTT
Source organism: Flavobacterium ginsenosidimutans (assembly GCF_003254625.1). Taxonomy (GTDB): domain Bacteria; phylum Bacteroidota; class Bacteroidia; order Flavobacteriales; family Flavobacteriaceae; genus Flavobacterium; species Flavobacterium ginsenosidimutans. The sequence goes on along the minus strand of NZ_QJRJ01000078.1, from coordinate 183,416 downwards.
TATCCGAATGTTCATGAAGATTATCCAGACGAAATAGATTTAATAATTGTCTATGATGATTTTGTAGAAGAAAAAAGAGCGGCGGTAACCAATGGAGTTTATATTTTCTTAGATAATTATTTAGGCGAATTGCATTCGGTTACTTTAATTGATAATATGAAAGTAGTTGGTCCAGATGCTATTTCAGAAGAATTAATTCCAATTGAAAAATTAAAAGATTATTTAATTTGGAGAGAAAAAGAATTCGTCGAAAAATACGAAGGTACAAGGCATAATACGGAGAATGACGGTTATGCTAATTTTGAAGGAAAAGGGCAGGATGGTTCTGTAGTTTTGGCTTTAATCAATACAACGTTAATGGAGTGGGACAAAAAAGCATCGCATCCGTGGATTTTTATTGTTGGAATTCCTTTTGAAGATTGTGAAAATGGAGGATTGCCTGATGAAAGAACATATAAATTGCTAGACGAAATAGAAGAAGAAATGATTCAAATTTTGCCAGATTCTGATGGGTTTTTAAATATTGGAAGAGAAACGGCAAATAATAAAAGAGAAATCTTTTTCGCTTGCAAAGACTTTAGAAAACCAACCAAAGTAGCTGATGCATTGATTAAAAAATATAATGGTGTTTTTGAAATAAGCTACGAAATTTACAAAGACAAATACTGGCAGTCGTTTAGACATTTTGAGCCAAGATAAATTACAAAAGCCGTTCTGGAGTTATTCAGAACGGCTTTTTTAGAAAAAAAATCCGCTTAGAGAAAAGATCTCCAGCGGATTTAAACAAACTAATAAAAAATCGTGCAAATTTATTTATAGAGAAATGTTTTGCTTTTGTAATACTCCAAGCTCTTTCATACAAGCTTTCATCATTTCGTAAGTACGTTGAATATCATTATCTAATCCAATAGAAAAACGAATCAGACCATCAGTTAATCCCATTTCTTTCTGTTCTTCTAGCGGAATCTCACTCGAAGTTGAAGTTCCTGGCGCGCTGAATAATGTTTTGTAAAAACCTAAACTTACTGCCAGATAGCCCAGATTTCTTTCCTGCATTAATTCCATTAATTCATTGGCTTTTTCCAAAGTTCCAACATCAATTGTCAGCATTCCCCCAAAACCATATTCGGGATTAATCATTGTTTTGTACAATTCATGACTCGGGTGACTTTTCAATCCAGGATAAACCGTTTTTAAGCCATCTTTTTCAAATTGATCAGCGAGAAAATGTGCGTTATGACTATGTTGCTTAATTCGGATATGAAGTGTTCTCAAGTTTTTCATCACACTTGCAGAACGTAAACTATCCATTGTTGGACCTAAAAGCATACTTGCGCCAGAATTCACATTTTTTAGCGAATTAATAAATTCTTTCGATGCGCAAGTCACGCCGCCAACTGTGTCGCTGCTTCCATTAATGTATTTCGTCAAGCTATGAATTACAATATCTGCACCCAATTTCGCAGGAGAAACTGATAATGGCGAAAATGTATTATCTACAACTAGTTTCAAATTATGTTTTTTAGCAATTTTAGCCAAACCACGAATATCAGCGACTTCCAATAACGGATTACTAACTGTTTCGCAGTACAAAACTTTCGTTTTAGAAGTAATCGCTGCTTCTACAATATCTAATTTAGTGATGTCTACAAAGCTTGTTTCAATTCCGAAACGAGGCGTAAAATTCTTCAAAAAAGCATAAGTTCCGCCGTAAATCGTTCGGCTTGAAACGATATGATCGCCTGCACCGCACAATTGTAAAAGAGTAGGAGTGATTGCGCCCATTCCTGAAGCCGAAACATTAGCAGTTTCTGTTCCTTCCATTGCTGCCAAAGCCTTATCCAAATACAAATTACTTGGCGAAGAATGGCGCGAATACAAATAACAGCCTTCCATATTGCCTTCAAAAGTATCAAACATGGTTTTCGCCGATAAAAAAGTATAAGTCGAAGAATCAGAAATCGACGGATTCACACCGCCAAATTCTCCAAAATATTGTAAATCCTGAATTTTGTCAGCTGGATTAAAATCTTTCATTTATAGTTAATTTTTTTGTTTCAAGTTTCAAGTTTTTCAAAAAGAATTCCTGTCAAAGAAAGAATGTATTAGATAATTAATCAATGATGTTTTAATTTTTTAGATTTTAAAACTATAAATAGGTTTTTATAATGATTTTTAATCTAAATTTGGATAGATAAAATCCAATTAATAGATTTTCTTTCACTTCAGTAAACTATCAATAATCAACTAAAAATGACTTTAGACGAAATAGATAAAAAACTCCTCGTTTTACTTCAAACCGATAGCAAAAAGACCAATAAAGAATTGTCTTTAAAACTGAATCTTTCAGTAACTGCAGTTTACGAACGAATTAAAAAACTCGAGCGTGAAGGCATAATAAAAAACTACGCGGCTTTAGTTGATAAATCTAAAATCGAAAAAGGATTTGTGGTTTTTTGTCATTTAAAACTTATTCAGCATACTAAAGAATTTTTAACCAAATTTGAAAGTGAAGTCATCAAATTAAATGAGGTTTTAGAATGTCATCATGTAAGCGGCGATTATGATTATATCCTGAAAGTTTTAGTAAAAGATATGGAAGCTTACAGAGAATTTTTAGTTACAAAGTTGACTTCTTTACAGCATATTGGAAGCACGCAAAGTATGTTTATGATTAGTGAAGTGAAGAATTCGACAGTGATTTCGTTCTAAGATATTGAGATGCTAAGATTCTAAGTTTTTTCTCTGAGACTTTGTATCGCAAATAAGTTTTAACATAATTGAATCATTATAAATCTTAAATTTGAGTTTAAATACAAACAAAATGGAAACGAAGGAATTAAGACGTAAGCTTATAAAAGATTTTGGTAAATTCATTGATGACGATTCAAAATTAGAAATTTTGGAAAGCGTTTTTGATGCCATTAATCACGATGAAAAAAAGTCAATTGTTCCTGATTCACATTACAATTTAGTTGCTGAAGAAAGAGAAAAATATTTGTCTGGAGAAATAGAGGCAAATAGTTGGGAAGAGGTCGAGCAACGTTTGAATGCAAAATATGGTTTTTAAAATTAAAATTTTACCATTAGCAGAAAAAGAAATTGATGAATCTATTGAATTTTATGAAGGCAGAAGTAAAGGTTTAGGAAAGCAATTTCTAACTTATTTAAGATCTTATCTAAAAGTTTTAAAAATAAATCCAGAATTATTTGAGATTAAAAAAGAACCAGGTTATCGAGAAATGACTCTGGTTAAATTTCCTTTTGTTATTATTTATGAGATTATTGGTGCTGAAATAATTATTTATTCAGTATTTCATACTTCAAGAAATCCAGAAAGAAAACCTTAAATTGAAGGTTTAAAGGTTCAGAGTAGCAAAGGTTCAAAGGTTTTTTCTGTAGAGACGCACTGCTGTGCGTCTAACATCAAGTATGTCATTTCTTAAAAGTTGAACATTAACAGAAATTCTCAGTTTAATTTGCACAATTATCTTTTGGCAACATTTTAATTAATAACAGTTTTTATCTAACAGCATCTTCAAAAGTCGGTCGTTTTCGTTTTTCAGCTATGACGTCTTTTATAATTGATTCAACATTTTTATTTATAGAATCATTAGGCTGTAGTTTGATTGCTTTATCAATTGTTTCTTTTGCTTCTTGGTCTTTTTTAGCAACAAGTAAGTTCATTGCATGATTGCCCAATAACGCAAAATCATTGGGGTTTCTTTTTAGAGATTCTTCAGAATAAAATATTGCTTTATCGATGTCTTTCAAGTGCATAGCTTCTAGTGAAGCTTCCATAGGAATTATATGGTTTTCTAATTCAAGTTTGAAAGCTAATTCCAATTGGTCAAGAGCTTCTTGATGTCTTTCCAGTCTTTGAAGTGCTTTAGACATTAATACCATACTTTGCCAATGTTCAGGAATTATCTCAAGACATTTTTTGAAGCCTATTATAGACTCTTCAAGCTTTAACTTTTCAGATTCATTTAATTCTTTTCTTCTGTATCCGTCCAGCATAACTAGTCCTTCTTGTTTTTTTGCAGCTTGATCAAAGATTTCATTAAATTCTTGATTTTTTTTATTTTGAAGTTCCTGCTTGTCAATTCTACTATAGATTGTTCCATTTAAAATACTTTCGATTTCTTCTGGAATTAATTCTTTTGCAAAATCTGAAAATGGATTTAGTACAAATGTTGCTCCATTCAAAACTTCAAACAAATCTTGTCCTTTTAAGGTAAGATATGGAACATTTTTTTCCATTATTCCTTTTTCAAATATTCTATTTACTGATGTAAAGATTGGAATGTGTCCGTTTTCAAAAATAAAACACTGAACAGTTGTATTCTCTTCTGGAGTTTGAGATCCAATTTCCGAAATAGTGTTTTCACTAGTAACTATAAATAATTGACTCTCTAATAATTTGTGATAAAATTCCTTTTGAGTAGAAAAGTTGGACGCAGCCTGCATCAAACATTTTTCTAATTCATTCTCAGGAAATTCAGTTTTCTTATTTTTAAATATGTCAAATAATCCCATTGCTTGTCTTTTGTGTATTCCTTAGAATTGTTTCTAAAGTTTTGCCAATTTAATTATTTTTCTTTTAAAGTAAAATTATTCCTAAAAAAGAAAAAACTTAGCGCCTCGATAGCTATCGGATTGTGTGAAATCTTTGCGCTCTTTGCGGTTAAATAAAAACCTCTTATTTCACATAAAAAACATTGAAATTTAAACTTTAAACAAAACTTTATTGCTTAATTTTGTAACCGCTAAAATAAAAACAAAATACTATGAGTTCATTTGACGTAGTCATTATAGGTTCAGGTCCTGGAGGATATGTATCAGCAATTCGTTGCGCACAATTAGGTTTCAAAACTGCAATTGTAGAAAAATATAATTCATTAGGCGGAACTTGCCTTAACGTAGGTTGTATTCCTTCAAAAGCATTATTATCTTCTTCTCATCATTATTCAGAAATCGCTCATTTTGCAGATCACGGAATTGAAGTTTCTGGTGATGTAAAAATCAATTTAGAGAAAATGATCGCACGCAAACAAGCTGTTGTAGATCAAACTGTAGGTGGTATTAACTACTTAATGGAAAAAAATAAAATTACTGTTTTCAATGGTTTAGGTTCTTTCGTAGACTCAACTCACATTGCTGTTGCAAAAGCTGACGGAACTTCTGAAACTATCGAAGCAAAATATACTGTAATTGCTACAGGATCAAAACCATCTTCTTTACCATTCATCAAAATTGATAAAGAAAGAATCATCACTTCTACTGAAGCTTTAGCTTTAAAAGAAGTTCCAAAACACTTAGTTATTATTGGTGGTGGAGTTATCGGAATCGAGCTTGGACAAGTTTACTTGCGTTTAGGAGCTCAGGTTTCTGTGGTTGAATTCATGGACAGAATTATTCCTGGAATGGACGGTTCTCTTTCTAAAGAATTAACTAAAGTATTGAAAAAACAAGGAATGAAATTTTACGTTTCTCACAAAGTAAAATCAGTTGAAAGAAACGGCGATGCTGTTGTTGTTCAAGCTGAAAATGCAAAAGGAGAAACAATCACTCTTGAAGGAGATTACTCATTAGTTTCTGTTGGTCGTCGTCCTTATACAGACGGATTAAACGCTGACAAAGCCGGAGTTAAAATTTCAGACAGAGGACAAGTTGAAGTAAACGATCATTTACAAACTAGCGTTCCAAATATCTATGCAATTGGTGACGTTGTTCGTGGAGCAATGTTAGCACACAAAGCAGAGGAAGAAGGAGTAATGGTTGCTGAAATTTTAGCAGGTCAAAAACCGCATATCGATTATAACTTAATTCCTGGTGTAGTTTACACTTGGCCAGAAGTTGCTGCAGTTGGACAAACTGAAGAGCAATTGAAAGCAGCTGGAGTTAAATACAAATCTGGAAGTTTTCCATTCAAAGCTTTAGGGCGTGCAAGAGCAAGTGCTGACTTAGACGGATTCGTAAAAATCCTTGCAGATGAGAAAACAGATGAGGTTTTAGGAGTTCACATGATTGGAGCTCGTACAGCAGATTTAATTGCTGAAGCGGTTACTGCAATGGAATTCAAAGCTTCTGCTGAAGATATTTCTAGAATGAGCCACGCGCACCCAACTTTCGCGGAAGCGGTAAAAGAAGCAGCATTGGCAGCTACTGAAAATAGAGCTTTACACGTATAATTTACGTTCAAAGATATTTTAAAACCGCTGGAGTAATCTAGCGGTTTTTTTATGCAATATTTTTAAGCTTTATATAATATAATATTCAAAAATAATTTTGTAAATTAGATGTAGATTTCAGGTGCTATCTTTATGATAATTAAAAAGATAGTATTATGAAAAGTAGATATGTAGTTCCAGTTTTGATTGGAGCAGGAATTGGAATCGCGCTGTACTCATGCGGAGGCGGAATTCCCAAAAACGCACAAGCTGTTACAAACTTTGACAGCAAAAAATATCTCGGAAAATGGTATGAAATTGCCAGATTAGATTACAAATGGGAAAGAGATCTGAACAATGTAACGGCCGAGTATTCTTTAAACGAAGATAGTACAATAAAAGTCGATAATAAGGGCTATAATGTCAAAAAAGACAAATGGGAACAAAGTGTCGGGAAAGCTAGATTTGTCAAAAAAGACAATATTGGTATGCTGAAAGTCTCATTTTTTGGTCCTTTTTATTCTGGTTACAATGTCGTAGCAATCGATCCTGATTACAAATATGCACTTGTGGCTGGAGAAAGTTTAAAATATATGTGGATACTTTCTAGAGAAAAAACAATTCCAGAAAGTGTAAAAGCAGATTTTCTTATCAAAGCTCAAAAAATTGGATATAATGTAACCGATTTGGTTTGGGTAAAACATGATAAGGTAAATTAAAATAAAAAGCCCGTCAGATTTATTCTGACGGGCTTTTTATTTTTACATAAAAATGTATTATGCAGTAAAAACACTTTTGTAATTATCCCAGTATCTGTAAATCAAGAATAAATTAGCCAGAAATAACAATGCGGCAATTGGAAGTTTTTCCGGAGACATAAAGTAGTTAATGAACAGAATATTTACCGTGATTGGTAAGATCAAAATGTTGGCTAAAGTTACATAGCGCCCAGTTACAAATGCAAGTCCACAAATTAATTCTATTGATTTTGCCAACGGAAATAAATAAGTAGAAGCAATTAAACCCATGTTAAAAGCTTTAAAGTTGTCATTTGTTATTGGCTCAGGAGGCATTAGATTAAAGAAATAGCTGAGAGAGGCAAAAAGTAACAAAAGACCAATTAAAACGCGGACAATAATTGTGGCAATTTTCATAATACTTAGGATTTTTTAGGGTTAAAAAATATAAATAAGTTATTGGAAAAGATGCAATCTAAAGCTCAAATTAGAATCACAAATTGGTTTTTTTGAGGTTCTTTTTTAAGGATTTTACAATCAAATTAATCCGATTTTGGGATTAATCTAATTGTATATCAAATATAACGATTTTTTTCTTATTAAATAGATGTCTTTTTAACAGTTTTACGTTAAGATTTCAATCCTATCAATATTTTTTCAGGCTTCTGTTAATCAAAGATTTTTGTCGTAATTTTGATGTTTAAAATTTACCTTTTTTGAGAGTTTCCATTCATAAAAATATTGCAAATCCAAAACTGTTTAAAGAACAGCTTTTAAGTTGGGCGCAGCAATTTCGCGAAGTCGTTTTTTTAGACAGCAATTCTTATCCGCAACAGTATTCTAATTTTGACTGCATATTGGCAACAGATGCTTTTACTTCTTTAAAAACAGATTATTACAATGCTTTTGAAGATTTAAAACAATATCAGCAAAATACAAAAGACTGGCTTTTTGGATATCTTTCTTATGATTTAAAAAATGATATTGAAAACCTTCAATCCAATAATTTTGACGGATTGGATTTTCCTGATTTGTTTTTCTTTCAGCCTAAAAAGATTTTTATTTTAAAAGAAAATCAACTCGAAATCCAGTATTTAATGCTTTGTGATGATGAGGTTGAAGAGGATTTTGAGGAAATAATAAAAGTTCAGACCGAAACATTTGTCACACTGAGCGGAGTCGAAGTGAAGCAACGTATTCCTAAAGATTTATATGTTCAAAAAGTAAATAAAATACTCGAACATATTCATATTGGAGATATGTACGAAGGGAATTTCTGCATGGAATTTTATGCTGAAAATGCCATTATAAATCCGCTGGAAAAATTTCAGAAGCTTAACGAAATTTCGCAAGCGCCTTTTTCGGTTTTCTTTAAAAATTATAAACAATATTTGCTTTCAGCCTCACCAGAAAGATATTTAACAAAAGTTGGAGATAAGATTATTTCGCAGCCAATTAAAGGAACTTCAAAACGTTTTTCTGATCCTGTTGAAGATGAAGCTTCAAAAAATATCTTAGCGTCAGATGTCAAAGAAAGAGCTGAAAATATCATGATTACCGATTTGGTTCGAAATGATTTATCGCACACTGCGCAAAAAGGTTCTGTGGTAGTTGAAGAACTTTGTGGAATCTATTCGTTTCTGCAAGTGCATCAGATGATTTCTACAATTACTTCAAAATTAGATCCGCAATATTCGGCAGTAGATGTTTTGAAAACAACATTTCCGATGGGAAGTATGACAGGCGCTCCAAAAATTTCTGTAATGGAAATTATGGAAAATCTAGAGGAAACAAAAAGAGGTTTATATAGTGGCGCAATTGGTTATTTTACACCCGAAGGCGATTTTGATTTTAATGTTGTAATCAGAAGTATTTTATACAATCAAGAAAATAAATACGTTTCATTTTCAGTTGGAAGTGCCATAACAGCGTTGTCAATTCCTGAAAAAGAATATGAAGAATGCTTGCTGAAAGCCAAGGCAATGCATGAAGTTTTGCAATAATTTTTATTCGCCACGACCCGAGCGATAGCGAACAGGCGGAGCAATTCACGAATTTATTATTATCAAAGATTATCAAAATAATTCGTGAATTCGTGGCAGAAAAAAACAACGCTTAACATTTCGTTTAAAAATAGATTAGATTTAATTTTTTACTTTTATCAGATGCTTTCAAAATTTCAAAATCATATCGTTTCAAGATTTCCTTTTTTAGCAGAAAAAAAGCTTTTTCTGGCTGTAAGCGGAGGATTGGATAGTATGGTTTTGCTTCATTTATTGAATCAATTGCCTTACGAAATTGCAGTTTTGCATTGTAATTTTCAGCTTCGCGGACTGGAAAGTTTTGGTGATCAAGAATTTATTCAGAAGTATTGCGATCAAAATGATATCCCGATTTTTACGACTCATTTCGATACTGAAGCTTTCGCCAAAGATTATAAATTGTCTACTCAAGTTGCGGCAAGGGAACTTCGTTACAGTTGGTTTTATGAACTTTTAGAAGAAGAAAACTTCGATTATATTCTGACTGCACATCACGCCGATGATAATCTGGAGACTTTCATAATCAACTTAACTCGCGGAACTGGTTTGGAAGGTTTAACTGGAATTCCAGAACAAAACGATAAAATTATTCGTCCGCTATTGCCTTTTTCGAGAGAAGAAATCTTGAAATATGCAGAAGAAAATAAGATAGAATGGAGAGAAGACAGCAGTAATGCTTCGACAAAATATCTTAGAAATAAGATTCGTCATAATTTGGTTCCTGTTTTAAAAGAAATCAATCCTAATTTTTTAGATGCTTTTCAGAAAACACAGTCCTTTCTTCAAGAATCAAAAGAAATGGTTGAAGATGCATCGATTATCGTTTATCAGCAAGTAGCAAAAGAAGAAGGCGATGATATTCATTTCGATTTAAATCAGCTAAAAAAACTTCCAAATTATAAATCGTATTTATATCAATGGCTGAAAGAATTTGGTTTTTCTGCTTGGAATGATATTTACGATTTAGTTGAAGGGCAATCTGGAAAACAGGTTTATGCAGAGGAATTTCGTTTATTAAAAAATAGAGAAACGCTGATTTTGAGTCCGCTTTCTGAAATGCCAGAAAAAATGCCAGAAAACGACGAATATCAAATCAATGAAAACGATACAGAAGTTAATTTTCCCTTAAAAATGAGTCTTTGTAACGTTGGTCACACAACATTCGATTCAAATAGAGTTATATTTGTCGATGCTGATAAAATCCGTTTTCCGCTGACTTTACGTAAATGGAAAGAAGGCGATGTTTTTCAGCCTTTTGGTATGAATGGTAAGTCTAAAAAAGTCAGCAAGCTTTTTAAGGACGAAAAATTATCATTAATAGAAAAAGAAAAAACTTGGATTTTATGTTCTGATGACCAAATAATCTGGGTAGTCGGGATGAGACAAGACGAACGTTTTAGAATAAAAAAAGCCACAAATAAAATACTTAAAATAGAATTACAATAATGAACTTTACTCAAAATCTTCAGACCAATTTGTTAAAAAACGTTTGGACTAAAACTATTTTACTTTTGTTATTTTTCTTCGCTTTTGCGAAAGGTAACGCTCAAATTTTAGAACCTGTAAAATGGACTTCTAAAATTGAAAAAAAAGGGAATAATGCCGTATTGATTTTCGATGCAGTAATCGAAAAAGACTGGCATATGTATTCACAGTTTACGCCAGAAGGTGGGCCTTTAGCGTTAGAAATTACATTTAAAAACCAAAAAGGAAATTTCGAATTGGTTGGAAAAGCTAAAGAAGGCAAAACAAGAACAGCTTTCAATGACGTTTTTGGTGTAGATGAAACTTTCTTTGAAGGAAAAGCGCACATTGAACAAGAGATTAAAATCATCAATCCGAATTTGAAAACAGTTGATGTAGATTTTGATTTTCAGGTTTGTAAAGAAGTTTGTATCAATTCAAATAAGAAATTCTCAATTGCTGTTCCATCAACTTTTAAAATGGAAGAAGTTCCAGTTGTAACAGAAGCTAAAGTTGATGAAACAAAAGTAGTTGGACTAGCTGTTGATACAGTTAAAAAGGAAGAAGCAGTACAGCCAAAAGTAGAAAAAACAGCAGAAATTGCTAAAGAAGAAATTCCTGCTCCAGCGCCTGCAAGAAGTTTGTGGTCAATCTTTTTTATTGCCTTTTTATCAGGATTTGCAGCATTATTGACGCCTTGTGTTTTCCCAATGATTCCAATGACGGTAAGTTTCTTTACAAAACAAAGCAAAAGCCGTGCAAAAGGAATTAGAAATGCCATTTTCTACGGACTTTCAATTATTGCAATTTATGTAATTTTAGGATTAATTGTAACTAAAGTATTTGGTGCTGATGCTTTAAATGCTTTATCTACAGATGTTTGGTTTAACCTGATTTTCTTTGTGATTTTAGTCATTTTTGCAACATCATTTTTGGGAGCTTTTGAAATTATGCTTCCAAATTCATGGGCAAATAAAGCGGATCAGCAAGCAGATAAAGGTGGTATAATTGGAATCTTATTTATGGCTTTGGCTTTGGCAATTGTTTCATTCTCTTGTACGGGACCAATTGTTGGAACTTTATTAGTTGAAGCGGCTTCAAACGGAGGAATTGCTCCAGTTGTTGGAATGTTAGGATTTTCATCTGCATTAGCGCTTCCGTTTATGTTATTTGCTATGTTCCCGGGTTGGTTAAATTCGTTACCAAAATCTGGTGGTTGGTTAAATACAGTAAAAGTAGTTTTAGGATTTTTAGAGTTGGCTTTAGCATTCAAATTTCTATCAAATGCCGATTTAGTTTTACAATTACATTTCTTAGAAAGAGAAGTGTTTATTGCGATTTGGATCGCGATTTTTGGAGCAATGACATTATATTTATTTGGAAAAATTACATTGCCTCACGATAGTCCGACAAATCATATTTCTGTTGGAAGATTATATTTAGGATTATTGACTTTTGTGTTTACCATGTATTTAATTCCTGGTTTATGGGGAGCGCCTTTAAAATTAATCAGTGCATTCCCGCCACCACCGCAATATAGCGAAAGCCCATTTGGAGTCGGAGGGTCAGGAAATGGAGCTGTTTCTTCAGAATCTATAAAAGGACTTCCAGAAGGCGCAGAATTAGGTCCGCATGGAATTATGGTTTTTCACGATTACGAAGATGGTTTGGCTTATGCAAAAGAAATCAAAAAGCCAATCATGTTGGATTTTACAGGTTATGCTTGTGTAAACTGTAGAAAAATGGAAAACAATGTTTGGTCAGATCCTTCGGTATTACCAATTCTGAAAAATGATGTTGTTTTAATTTCTCTTTACGTTGATGATAAACGTGAATTACCGAAAGAAGAGCAGTTTACAACTGCAGCAGGTGACAAAATCATCACAGCTGGCGATAAATGGACAGATTTTATGATCTCTAAATATAAAACTAATACACAGCCTTTGTATGTGATTACTGATTTGGAAGGAAATAATTTGAACAATACAAAACCAACTATTAGTTATGTAAGTACAGAAGAATACTTGCATTGGTTGAAAGAAGGAATTGCGAATTTTAATTAAGAATTAAGAATTAAGAATTAAGAATTAAGAATTAAGAATTAAGATAAGACTTAATCATCTGTCTTTTAAATCTAAAATCTAAAATCTGCAATCTAAAATCTAAAATTCAAAAGGTTGAAGTTAATTCAAACAAAAAGCACTCTAAGTCAAATTTAGAGTGCTTTTTTATTTATCAAGTAATGAAAAGGGAAAATTTATTCTTATAAGAATTCTCCGTGTTGAGAGATATCTAATCCTAATTCTTCTTTTTCTTCAGTAACTCTTAGAGGAGTAATTTTATTAACGATGAAGAATAAAACATAAGAAGCAACAAAAGCAAAGATTGAAACAACAACTAAAGCAGTTAATTGATTGATGAATAATGTTGGAGTTCCGAAGATTAAACCTTGATTATCTCCAACTGCTGGATTGATAGCTTTTGAAGCGAAAACACCAGTTAAAAGCATTCCTACCATACCACCAACACCGTGACAAGCAAATACATCAAGAGCATCGTCGATTTTTCCTTTAGGGAATTTGCTTACTACAATGTTACTTACAATTGCAGAGAATAAACCAATGAATATTGCGTGAGAGATACTTACGAATCCAGCAGCAGGCGTAATAGCAACAAGACCTACAACAGCTCCGATACAAGCTCCAAGAGCAGATAATTTGTGACCTAAAATTTTGTCAAGGAAAACCCAAGCCATTGCAGCAGCAGCAGCAGCAACAGTAGTTGTTCCTAAAGCTTGAGTTGCAAGACCATTTGCTCCTAATGCAGAACCAGCATTGAAACCAAACCATCCGAACCAAAGTAAACCAGTTCCTAATAATACATAAGTGATTCTAGCAGGATTAGCTTTTTGAACTTTTCTTTTTCCTAAGAAGATAGCTCCAGCCAATGCAGCCCATCCAGCACTCATGTGTACTACAGTTCCTCCAGCGAAGTCAAGAACTCCCATTTTGAAGAAAACTCCATCAGGATGCCAAGTCATGTGAGCAAGCGGAGCGTATATTAAAATGATGAATAAAACCATGAATAACAAATATGCCCAGAAACGAATACGTTCTGCAAAAGCACCTGTAATTAATGCAGGAGTAATGATAGCAAATTTTGCCTGAAATAATGCGAATAACATAAAAGGAATAGTTGGTGCAAGGCTCCAAGCTGTGTTTGTTCCAACACCTTCAAAGAATAAATTAGAAGATGGATTACCAATAATACCTCCAATAGTTGGTCCAAAAGCTAATCCGAAAGCAACAACAACCCATAAAATAGTAACAATTACCATTGCCATAAAACTTTGAAGCATAGTACTAATTACGTTTTTCTTACCTACCATACCTCCGTAGAAAAATCCTAATCCAGGAGTCATTAACAATACAAAAGCAGTTGCAACGATCATCCAGGCAGTATCTCCAGTATCAAACTTTACAGCTTCAGCTGGAATTGGGTTATCTGCAATGATAAAGTTTGAAATAAAGGTTAGTACCAAAATCGTGATAAGAATCACACTTAAAATAATTTTTCGCATAGTTATTTAGTTTTAAAATTTTTTATAAAAGTATAAAATCATTTTACACCCCATAAAAAAATAGGGTAGTATGCTTAATTTTTGTTAAATTTAAAATTTAACCCCTATGATTTTGCGTGAATTTCTTAAAACAAACTTAAAATTTACAATTTGGCAACATTTTTTTTTCACTTACTGCCATTTTTGATAATTTTTGGGGTAATTGATTGCTATTTTTTGTAGGATAATGGATATTTGTTGTTTAAAAAACGTCTGCTGATTGTTATAAAGGATATTTTTTAATCTTTTTAACAATTTTGATGATTAAAATATAAAGAATGGAAAGTAAAAGAATTAAATGGGGAATTGTAGGACTTGGAAATATTGCGGCTCAGTTTGCTTCAGATCTATTATTGATAGAAAATGCTGAACTAAAAGCAGTTGCTTCGAGAGATATTGCTAAAGCGAATGAATTTGCAGAGAAATTTAAAGCCTTAAAAAGCTATGATTCTTATGATTTACTTTTTGAAGATCCTGAAGTTGAAATTGTCTATATCGCAACTCCTCATAATTCGCATGCCGGATTATCAATAAAAGCATTAGAAAACGGAAAACACGTTTTATGCGAAAAACCAATGGCACTATCGTATAAAGATGCAGAAAGAATGATTGAAGCTTCTAAAAAACACAATAAGTTTTTTATGGAAGCATTTTGGACTCGATTTATTCCATCAGTTCAAGATATTTTGCAGAAAATCAATAATGGAGTAATTGGCAATATAAATTATATAAAAGCCGATTTTGCCTTTCACGGAAGTGAAACAGAAAACAAAAGACTTTTTGATAAAGATTTAGGTGGAGGTGCTTTATTTGATATTGGCGTTTATCCTTTGTTTCTGTCCTATATATTATTGGGATATCCGAAAGAGATTTTAGCGAAAGCCATTAAGCACAAAAACGATATTGATTTGCAAACTTCTATGATTTTGCAATACGAATCGGCACAATCGGTTTTGCATGCTTCTATAGTTTCAGAATCTGATATGAAAGCGGTTATTTCGGGAACTAAAGGACGAATAGAATTAAACGCGCCTTGGTTTGTTGCAGACGGTTATTCTTTATTTAAAAATGAAGTAAAAGAAGCCGTTGTCACTTTACCAACTCTTGGAAAAGGATATTCTCATGAAATTATCGAATGCCAAAATTGTATTTTGGATAATGAAATTGAAAGCAAACTTTGGTCGCATCAGAATTGTTTGGAGTTGAGTAGGATTGTGGAAGAAGTTAAAACACAAATCGGATTAAGTTTTTCTTAATCCGATTTGATTATTGTATAATTTTTCTAATCAATTAAATCTAGCTTTCCCAAGCCACATTGTCGAAAACATTATTTTTATTAGTGTTCACTACAATTAGTTCATCTGTAATTTCACTGTCAATAGTATAATCAAATACTGCGAAATTTTCGCTTTCATCTGTTTCATCAGGATATAAACCGACTCTTATTAATTTTAATTTTTTAAGTAATTGCTTTTCAGGCTCAACGGCTTTGTTGTCGAAATCAATAAATTTTGATAATACATTTTTATCTAATTCTTCAACATGATATTTAATGTAATCTTTCACAGGTGAAGCCTCTTCATTATTATATTCTTTTTCAATTGTAATTTTATTTTGAAGATCATAATTATGAATATTAGCAATAAAATTATTAATTATACTTGCGACATCAAGATTGATTTTGCTTTCTGAAAAATTTAGGTCTATTTCAATATCCTGAGAGTTTAATTCAATACTTATATCATAGTATTCTTCAAGATTATTAATATCAATTTCTCCAAAGTGGATAAATGAAAAGGTTTTCATTGTAATGTTGTTTAAATTAAAAAAAAAAGTAATAAAATATTTACAAAAATAGCGATTTTTTCTACATAATTAAATACTTTTACTTTTTTATAAGAATTTATTTATGTTAGTAAAAGTTTACGGAAGTGCCGTTTTTGGAGTTGAAGCCACAACTATTACGGTTGAGGTTCATATGGATAAAGGAATTGGTTATCATTTAGTTGGACTTCCAGATAATGCTATAAAAGAAAGTAGTTTTAGAATTGCCGCTGCTTTAAAAAATAATGGATTTAATTTTCCAGGAAAGAAAATTACAGTCAATATGGCACCTGCCGATCTTCGAAAAGAAGGTTCATCTTATGATTTAACTTTGGCAATGGGAATTCTGGTTGGCTCAGATCAGATAAAAGCTCCAGAAATTGAACAATATATTATTATGGGAGAACTTTCTTTAGATGGAAGTCTTCAGCCAATTCGAGGTGCTTTGCCTATTGCAATAAAAGCCAAAGAAGAAGGTTATAAAGGTTTTTTTCTTCCCATTCAAAATGTAAAAGAAGCGGCGATTGTTTCAGGTTTAGATGTTTATGGGGTTGAAAATTTAAAAGAAATCGTCGATTTCTTTGCAGGCAAAGGAACGCTTGAGCCTACAGTTATCGATACAAGAGCTGAATTTTATAAAACTCTCGATTTTCCTGAGCATGATTTTTCAGATGTCCGCGGACAAGAAAGTATTAAACGCTGTATGGAAATCGCAGCAGCAGGCGGACATAACATTATTTTGATTGGCCCACCAGGAGCAGGAAAAACAATGCTAGCGAAAAGAGTTTCGAGTATTTTACCGCCTATGACACTGCGTGAAGCTTTGGAAACTACTAAAATTCATAGTGTTGCAGGAAAATTAAAAGAAGTAGGATTGATGAATCAAAGACCATTTAGAAGTCCGCATCATACTATTTCAAATGTAGCGCTCGTTGGCGGAGGAAGTTATCCGCAGCCGGGCGAAATTTCAATGGCGCATAATGGCGTTTTGTTTTTGGATGAATTGCCAGAATTTAAGCGAGACGTTTTAGAAGTAATGCGTCAGCCTTTGGAAGATCGAGAAGTAACTATTTCACGCGCTAAGTTTACAATTACTTATCCTTCATCATTTATGCTAGTGGCAAGTATGAATCCAAGTCCAAGCGGATTCTTTAACGATCCTAGTATGCCGAATACTTCTTCGCCGCACGAAATGCAGCGTTATATGAGTAAAATTTCGGGACCTTTATTAGATCGAATTGATATTCATATAGAAGTTACACCAGTTCCGTTTGAGAAATTAGCTGACGAGCGAAAAGCAGAAAGCAGTGTAGAAATTCGTAAACGAGTTACAGCGGCTAGAGAAATTCAAACGAAACGATTTGAAACGGTCGAAAATGTTCATTACAATGCACAAATGAGCAGTAAACTAATTCGAGAATATTGTGTTTTGGATGAACCTTCAAAGGAATTGCTAAAAAATGCAATGGAACGATTAAATCTTTCCGCGAGAGCTTACGATAGAATTTTGAAAGTTTCAAGAACAATCGCCGACTTAGATCATTCAGAGAATATTGTTTCTTCACATATTGCCGAAGCGATTCAATACAGAAGTTTGGATAGAGAAGGATGGTTGGGATAAATTATATATTGCTAATTGACACTGGTGTCAATTAGCAATATATTAAGTATAGTTTTATTGATCTTAAAAGAAAGAATATCCAACAATTAAAGAAGTTGTTTGGTAAGAAGAACTCCAGTTAGTATTATCTGCCAAAAGTCTTCTTGGAGTTTGGAATCTTACTTCTGCACTAAATTTATCCATGAATTTGCAGCCTAAGCCAAACCCGAAATTGACACTAGATTTAACGTCTAATTTATTCAATTCAGAACCATCTTTTCTCGTAACAGTTGCTTTAGAATTATTGCTAAAATCTACTATAAAAGCTCCGTTAGCAAATAATTTTACATTTTCATTGATGAAGAAATAACGTCTAATCCCAATAGGTAATTCAATTGATTTGTAATCTACTTTACCAGTAAGAGTTCCGCCTACAACATCAGAACTGGCTATAGTTTGTTCTCCTTTGTAATACTGATAAGTTGGTTCAATAAAAATGGCCCATCTATTTTTGTTAAAAGGTAAAATAAATTCGGCTTCAAGCCCTAAACTGAAACTTGATTTTCCTCCAAAATCATAATCTAATCCTTCAAATATAGTATTTTCCATGGTTAATGAACTGTTATTATATCTCGGACGAACTGTAAGATTAAACAAGTCTTTTTTCTCTTTTACTTCAAGATCAACAAATTCAGAATTAGTGCATTTATTATACTTAGCAAGAATACGCATTAAAGCATTTTTTGTATAAGTCAGTGTTTCGTATTCGTTCTGCTGAATATTGTCACATTTTAAATCAAGGTAAAGCTGTTCTCTAAAGTAGTTGTTTTTAGCAATTTGATCTGTGTAGTTTTTAGTATTATCATTATCGTCACTCACTAGATAGGTTTTATAAACAAGCTGTTTTACTTCAGAATTATTTACTTTGTAAAAGAAACGTCTTATCGTACTGTCATCGTAAAGATATAAAGACGCATTACCTTCCATAAGAACTTGCAAGAATAAAGTTTCTAAATGAAAAATAGGTTTTTTTTCGGTGGTCATAGTTTGCAAATCTTTACTAGATCGGTCAATATTTACTGTAGATCTGATAAATTTTTTCTGACCAGTTACCCTAAATTCTTTTATAGTTTTAGTATCTGCATTTATGATAGGTGAATCTTCGGACAATCTATATCTAAAATCTTTTGGATTATTTTTCCAATCCATGTTTTCAATTAAACAATCTGTTTTTTGGTTGTTTTCTGTAATAACATATCCTTTTTCGAATGCAATTTGGGAGTAACTTCTAAGGGTTAATAGTAAAGTTAGAGCAATAAATAAAATTTGTTTTTTCATTAAATTAATGGTTGAAGATTTGTTTTATTTTGGGTTGTGTTTGAAAGATTTTTTTCTTTCAGTCTTTAATTGAGATGTAAAAGTTACTTTGTTGCGGGCAAAATGGTTTTAATTAATTTTTTATTTTTTTGCCAAATATAAATTGTAAAACAGGTACAATCTTTACGGAAAACCACATTTTTGTTTATTTTTTATTGGTTTTTATTTAAGAAATAAATGTGTGTAAAAATCAAGCAATGGTTTTTTTATAATGCATTGTCTTTTAGTTGTTTTTTGCTTGATTTGGCAAATAAAAAAATCATAAAAGAACAGGATTCTCTTATGATTTTTGGTTAAACAAAAGAAATTGTTTTTTAGATTATTCTTTACAACATGAATTATTTTTATTCTTTACTCTTCGGATAAAAGAATTTAAAAGAATTGGCAACCGCTGGATGCAGAATCGTTCCATGGTTTTCTTCAGGGAAATAATCAAAATAGACTTCCACATTTTTACTTTTAGATCCTTTTAATTTTTCTGACAGTAAGTTAGCGTCGACTTCCATGACACGCGGAATTTTTGTTGGAGTCAATCCTTCTTTTCCAACAGCGATATAAATATCTATTTGCTGATTGAAATTTTCTTTTAACATTTCAGAATCCAAATCAAGCAAAGAGCCATTATTCCACCATAGACTCGGACTTACAATAACATATTTATTAAATAAAGAAGGTTTTTTAAGTAGGATTTCAGTTTCTAGTAAACCACCTAGAGATTGACCAATGATCGTTTTAGAATCATTGACCTTATATTTTTTCTCAATAAAAGGCTGCAATTCTTTTTCAATAAAAGCAATAAATTGATCTGAATGACCCGTAGTTGGAAAACGAGTTTTATCATTTTCTACAGTAGTCGGAAATGTAAAATCTCTTCTTCGATCGACAGTTGCAATGCCCACAACGATTGATTTTGGAACCTGATTGATCCATTCAAAACTATTAAACTGAACCAATCCTGAAATATGAATGAAATCTTCATCAGCAGAACCGTCTAATAAATATATAACAGGATATTTTGTTGCTTCAGCAGGATTGTAGCCTTCAGGAAGATAAATGTTTAGAATTCTTTTTTCGTTTAATTCTTTCGATTGAATTTCATCAATAACACCCAATACAAAAAGTTTTGATGTTTCTGTTGTTTTTGTTTTGTTTTTTTGGCTGAATACTAAACTTGAAGATAAAAGTAAAAAAGCTAGAGCAAAAAATCTATTCATTATATATTTTAGAGTATGTTATTTAAAAGCCAGGTTTTACCTCTTGTACAGGTTTATAGTAGCTATTTCTGTTTGTAGTAATAATCAAAACGCCAGGTTCTCCCGACTTTCCATAAATATTAATCCCAGTCTGCTTTTGAAGAGCGATAATTTTGGCAATTTCAATTTTCGAAAGAGCAAGTTTTTCTTTTTCTAAATCCTGATAACGGTGATTAATTCCATCAACAACAACCATTGGGCGATCTGTGATTTTTCCAGCTTTGACAAGATTTGCAATAGAATCTGATAGGTATAATTTGTCTTTTCCTTCATCTGAAAGCTCATATCTGTTTTGAGAAAAAACGGTAAATGAAATAAATAAAAAAAGCACGGTAAAGAATTTCATCATTTTGTTTTGTGTTTGCGATTAAAAAATAATTTTTTGTACTTAATGTTTTGATTTTAAGACTGAAAAATACAAAAAAAAATCCTGCAACTATACAGGATTTAACATATTGAATTTTATTCTTGTTTTTATTTCTTTTCTCCAGCAAAAATAGTATCCAAACCTTCCATTGCAATGGTAAAACCTTCTTTGAATCCCATTTGAATAATCATTTCCAAATCAGATAATTTTTCATGTTTGATTACAACATTAACAAAAGTAGAGCCGTCTTTTTCAGAGAAAGTAACATCCCAGTCAGAACGTGGAAATTCTGTATTTAAATTTCCTTCGCTGTCGCAAAAAGCATCCAGCCATTTTACATTTGTCTTCGGATCTATCGAAGTATAATCCGCAAGTGCCCAGTGTTCTTCGCCTTCAGGACCAACCATTGCGTATAATCTTCGTCCGCCTTCTTTAAATTCCATGCTTTTCGTTCGTGATTTCCACGGAGCGGGCGCCCACCATTGATCCAGAATTTGAGCTTCTGTCCAAGCAGACCAAACCTGAGGTAACGATGCATTAAATTCACGTTTTACATTTACAGTATTATTTTCTTTATCTACAGTAAAATTCATTAAAAGATTTGATTTCATTTTCTTTAGATTTTAAAGTTTGTTAAATAGTTAATTCGGTCAAAATGGTTTCTATTTTTCGGCTAAGATTTTGTCCAAACCTTGCATTGCAGAAGTAAATCCTTCTTTAAAGCCCATTTCGATTATTTTTTGCAATTCTTCAAAACTGTCACGTTTTATGTGGATATCAACAATTGTCGAACCGCCTTGCTCAGAAAAAGAAATATCCCAATACGAACTTCCAAATTCTGAATTCGAATTTCCTTCAGCATCAGAGAACGTTGCAGAATGCTTAAAGTTTGTTTTAGGAGAAATCGAAGAATATTCAAAATAACTCCAGCGTTCCACACCATCAGGACCAACCATTGCATACAATCTTTTTCCGCCTTCTTTAAACTCCATACTTTTGGTTTTAGATTTAAACGGAGCGGGCGCCCACCATAAATCTAGAATTTCAGGCTCAGTCCAAGCAGACCAAACATTTGCCAATGGAGCATCAAATTCACGTTTTACATTTACCGTTTTATTTTCCTTGTCTACAGAGAAATTCATTAATAAATCAGTTTTCATTTTCTTTAGATTTTAAGTTTAATAATACTTGATCCAATTGATTAAAACGCTGTTCCCAAATTGCTTTAAATTGCTCCAGCCATTGATCAATTTCTTTCATTTTATCAATTTTGAGCTGATAATAAATTTCTCTACCCAATTTCTTTTCTTCCAATAAATCACATTCATTCAATATTTTAATGTGTTTAGAAACCGCTTGTCTTGTAGTTTGAAACTGCTCCGCAATAGCATTTGGTGTTAATGCACTCGAAGAAACCAAAACTAAAATTGCCCTTCTCGTCGGATCGGCAATTGCCTGAAAAATATCTCTTTTCATTTTTATGGATATAAATTCGCAACTAATCAGTTGCAAATATACGCAACTTTTTGGTTGCACAATTCAAAAACTTGATTTTTTTTAATTGAAAAGAACGTAAACAAAAAAAGGCGCATCAAAAATGCGCCTTTTTCTCTGTAAACGTGTTACATAATTACTTTCTAAATTTATTTTTTACAATGATGTCTTTTAGCTTGGCTTTCAGATCTTCACCTGTATCATAAACCATTTGTTCGTTATTTGGAAACGGAACAGCCCGTTTAGAAAAATACCCTATATAATTTTCCTCACAAGCATTTTGGTCTCCTTTATATTTCGAATAAATATTTTCAAAAATAAATTCGCTGCTTATTGGGAAAGTCTGAACAAGCTGATTGCTTTTTAAATCAACATAATCAACTTTTGCTGTTACCATACAAGATTTAAATTGTCTGAATTCATATACCGTTGCACGAAGTATTTTGTAATTATCAACCTTAATTTCTTTTCCTAAACTGTCTTTTACAGGTCTTCCTCGGCTGTCTAAAAGCGTTTTTACACCATCTTTAACTTGTCTTTCCTTAACAAATTCTTTCTCTTTAATTTGTTCTGGCGAAATAGCAATCTGTCTGAAACTAAGAATCAAACTATAATCGTAAACCACATTTTTTTGTCTTGCGCTGTGGTAAACCGTCCATTTATCATTTAATCCGTAAGTTTTAAAATCCAATAAATCGTCCTGAAGCGTTTTCGGAATTACCATATTGGTTTCATTTTTCGCATAAACATCTACGAAATCAGTTCCTTTAAAAAGAGCGTCATCCATTAATTTTTTTGTGTTTTTATAACCAGGATTAATGCTTTCCAAATAAGCAAAATCATCATATGCTTTTCTAAAATCCATTTTATTATTCGATTTCAAAAGGGCAGAAGCGTTTTCATACAAATACTTCGAAAGTGCATTTTTGCTGTTTACAATTTCATCAGAATAATTGTCAAAAGGGAAATAGGCATTTTTTCCCTGCTTCAATAAAGGAAGTGGTAAAATTGGTCTAATTTTTTCCTGACGATTATTTAACTGTAAATAAGTATTATAAATGCGCTCAGCATTAGCAGGGTTATTCTCTTTGTTCAGCATTTCTAGATCACGTAAATCGCGTTCTTTTGCTTTTGCAAAAGCTTCTTCTAACAGATACACATAATCTTGTTTGCCTTTAGAATCCTTTTTTGTGCGAAGAGCCTCGACAGCGCGATCTATTGCACCGTCATAATTTCCGTCGCTAAGCATTGATTGAGTTGTTTTTACTCCGCAAGAAGAGAAGGCTAAAAACAATACAGAAAATAGAAAAGTAATTTTTTGCATAGTGTATTTTTTGAAGGTGTAAATATATCTTTTTTAACTTTCAACAACTATGCCTTTTTTTAATTTATTTAAGGAGCAGAAAAAGCTGTTTTCATAAGAACTCTTGTCCCGCTGTCCACTATATCTTTTGTGTCGAACCCCGACACAAAAGGATATCGCTTCCATCGGGGCTAGATTAGAAGTTTGTGTTTTTATAAGTCTAATAATTAGAGTCTTAATATGCGTTTGTAGATTATTCCTTCCTTTTCAAATATAATGAAGACAACGGAAGGATCACTTTTTCTTTTATAAAAAATAGGTTCGCTTGCTGTTTTCCATTCCTTTTCTCTTTTTTCAATTAAAGAAACGGTCCATTTTTCAGATCCAATATTTCCACTTGTTTCTGACAGATCTTTTGTCCAATTAGAAATTTTTTTCGGATCCACTTTTACAACGAACTTATAGTCAATAGATGAACTTCCAGGAATCATGACAAAATCGTCGCTAAAACCATTAACATTAAATAAATCAAATTCAGCATCCAATATTTCGGAATCAGATTTAATTTCTTTCAATAACTTTTGGACTCGTTCCTTTTTATCTGGAATAGTACTGCTTTTGATTTCTGTTTTATTTGAACAAGAAAAACAGAGAAATAAAACTAAAAAAACTATAAAATTTATTTTTCCTAATTTTCCTATTTTCAACGACATTTTCATTTTATTAATTTAAAAAGACATAATAAAAAATAGTTATAAAACTGAATTTAGTATTAAGTAAAATTAATCTATCAGCATACCACTTTCTTCATCAAATTGTTGGCGTTCTTCTTCGCTCATTTTGTCTCGAATAACTCTAATTGTGTAGCCACCAAATAATTTTCCGTTAACCAAATACATCCAGTCGCTAATTTTACCAGAATCGATATTTATTTTGTCTCCCGCTTTATATTCAGTAATATATTCTGGATCGTTGTTTAAAATTCCAGAATATTGGCCATCTATATATTTAATGTCGCCAACCCACATGTGCTCAATATCTTTTCCGTTTGAAAACTTAACTTTTAAAGCATGACTGTCAGCCTTAAAATCAGCTAGTCCTTTATTGAAATCATCTAAAGTTTCATTTGCTTTTAGAATTGCCGCATTCATTGCTTCATCTTCACTTCCTACATTGTAAATTGTAGGTTCATTTTCTCTTTCAATTTTATTAGAATCTTTACAGCTCACTAAACAAAAAATGGCTATTAGGATTAGAAATTTTGTTTTCATTATTCTATTATGGTTTGGTTTTAGTTTATTAATTGTTTTTTAATCAATACGATTTGTCCTAAATGATAATAACTATGTTCGATCATGGCTTCGATATTTCTTCTGTATGTTCCGTATTTAATATCCACAAAACCTTCGTCAAGTTTTTCGTCGGGCATTTGTTCTACCAACGAAGCAAATTCTTCGCTATCGTTCCAAAATTTAGTTAAAAAAGTTTCCCATTGTTCTTGCGAATCTATAGGCGGGAAATCAAAACTAAATTTGTCTTTTATGTCTAAAGTTCCGCCTTTAAAAACCTGATTTATTCCTTTTATGTAATAATGAATATGCTGTGCGAGAGCCGCAATCGTATTTAAATTCTGAATCGGACTAACGGCAATTTTCCAATCTAGATTTTCCAGCTGATCTTTAAAATTGGTATTTGCGATCCAAGTTCCGTTTAAAATGACTTCTCTAAAACGATTTGCAATTTCTGCTGTATTTTTCATATTCAAAATAGTTTAGAAGTTAAATTATAATCAATTTATTCCTGTTGAATCCATTCGTATTTGCCATCTTTTAGATAGATAATTCCTCCACCGCAGCTTTCATCGGCGTGGATAAAAATTCCGTCATTTGGCAGTTTTATTTTGTCTTCTTCTGCAACTTGTTCTTCGCCAATAATTTCGCCGTCGTCGTTTACATTATTAAAGTAAATCTCATTTTTAGGTGCTTTTTTAAAAATGCCAACCCAATCAATTTCATCAAAACCTTGTTTCAAAATACCATTTCCAAAGCCTAAATAATCAATCTTTTTTCTATTTCCGTATGTGATTTTAAGACCGCTTTTCTGGTTTTTAGTACTTCTGAAAATTTCTACTGTCTCCTCTAAATTATCTCCGTCGAGATCGCATAAAATTTTATTGGTTTTATGTTTTGCTGAAAGTACAATTGTATCTCCTTTTTGTGTTTTAGGTTCTTCTTTTACAGGAATTTCCAAAGAATCTTTTTGAGTAATTTGCTGAGTTTCTGTTTCCGTTTTTGCTTCTTTTTTACAAGAAATAGCAAGTACTGATAAAAGGAGTAAAATTCTAATTTTCATATTCGGCTTAGATAAAATTCAAAGTGCTAATATAAAAAAATACGTACGAAAATCATTGTTTTTATTTTGTTCTAGAACATAGTGTAATGCAGCTTTTTAGTGATTTATAATAATCCTAAATATATTTTAGCCACCAATGCTGATTTTCAGCTTTATATTTTCCAAACCATTGACAAGGTTTGTAAAGAATCGTCACAACAGAAATCCAAATCAAGTAAATTGCCCAAAGAGGCAGACCGCTTTCTAAGTTTTTTGGTCTTCCAAAAGTTCCTGAAGCAAATTCAAATTGCGACCAATTAAAACCTTGTGCCAAAAGCATAATCAAAGTTAGAATATGGATAATATAAAAATGAACGACGAAGTAAAACAAAGGTGTTTTTCCATAAACCAAAGTTACTTTTTTGATGCCATTTTGAAATTGTTCTGCAAAAGCAAGAAGCAGAAACATAATTCCTAAAGTGACCAAGCAGAATAGGAGAGAAGGCGGATATTTAGTAACATTCATAAAAGACAAAAACGTAAAAACAGAATCTTTCTGAGAAGTCCATAATGCAGGATCTCCGTAAATATTGACGAATCGAATGATGGCAAATAAGACTAAAGCATTTAAGCCGATTTTGATAAATAGTTTTTTTCTTTTTTCTGTTTCTAATGCAAAGAATTTTCCAGTTGCAAAACCAACTAACATAATGGCCAGCCACGGAATTGGAGGATAACCCATAACAAATGCTCTTCCAGAAAACGGAATAACAATTGGACTAAAAAATGGTGCTAAAACGGCTTTTATAATCGAATTTTCTGCAAAAGGAATAAGTGGCAAAAGGTTGTGGAAAACAATAATTACTAAACCAATAACTCCAAGT
This sequence comes from Flavobacterium ginsenosidimutans, assembly GCF_003254625.1. Taxonomy (GTDB): domain Bacteria; phylum Bacteroidota; class Bacteroidia; order Flavobacteriales; family Flavobacteriaceae; genus Flavobacterium; species Flavobacterium ginsenosidimutans. Next base: position 156,948 of record NZ_QJRJ01000078.1, on the reverse strand, counting down.
GTTTTGGAACTGATTTTTAGTAATAATCCTAAGATGATAAATCCGAAACCTATTGCGGCTATCACTTCGAATAAAAGTGTGTGAAAACCAATATCAAAGAATAATCCGAAATTGACAATTGTAAATTCTAGGAAGATTAACCAAAATCCTCTTTTGATTAAAAGCGCTCTTTTTTCAGTGATATTGTTTTTGTTTTGTAGCGAAAGATAAACCGAAGTTCCTGCCAGAAAAACAAAAATTGGTGCGCACAAATGCGTAATCCAACGTGTGAAAAATAACAAAGGAGAAGTAGTTGCTAAATCAGTTGGACTTTGTGTAATCGAATCAACGTGCATCAAATCTCGAACATGGTCCAGCGCCATAATAATCATTACAATTCCGCGGACTATGTCTATTGATGGCTGTCGTTTCATGAGTTTGATTTTTAAATACTTAAAGGTAAATCTAGTAAATTATTTTCAAATGTTTTTTGCTAATGAAATACACTAAGTCTTCAAGAAATAGTTTTAAAATGAATTGCCTCCAGCTTTAGCTGGAGGGATTTGTAGAAAAAGAATAGGGCTTTAGCCAAAACCTTATAAGTTTGGCTAAAGCCCTATTTGAAAAATTTTTATTTACCTCCAGCTAAAGCTGGAGGCAATTGATATTGATTTTTTATGACTTCCTAATCTTCACCTGATACACAATTTCCCAAAAAATAATAGAGAAAACAGCATTAGCAAAAATGGCAGTTTTAACTTGATAGGGATCATAATCTATAACCAAATGCAGATTGGTAAACTGCAAAGCCAGAAATAAAGCCAAAGCAGCGATTCCGATAGCGCAAATTATATTGAGAAGCGGTTTCCATTTTAAGCCAAAAAATGCATAAATAAGATTTAAAGCTGCAAAACCAAAGCCTAAAGTGATGTAAGGATCTGTTTTTAAGACTCCGCCCAATGATAGTATAAATTGAGTTAGAGTTAGGTATAAAAAGAATAGAATAGAATAAAACAGAATTCGAACTTGTGGTTTCATTTTTTATATTTTTTACTTTTAAAATTGTAAGACTTTTTTGTTTATTTGTACATCAGGAAAATAAACCATTAAAAAGATAAAATTATGGAAAAATTAATTAATGATTTTCAGATTGGATTATTTATTTGGCAGATAGTAATTCTTGGCTTTGGTTTCTTTTTACTTTATCTATTGTACTTATTGTTCAAGTTTTTACGAAAAAATGTTTAATCATTATTAGAGAATACTTTTGAGAAATAATAAAAAAATCCCGTTTCAATAAAGAAACGGGATTTTTTTATTCTAAAATTGCTTCGACTTTAGTTTCTGATTTTTCTCTTAACGGACTATCTGGCTGCAAACTCCAAATAACCAGGAATCTTCCTTTAGCGACATATTCTTCTGGATGTTCAGCTGTTGGCTGGCCGTCTTTTCCCCAAAGCAAACCTTGCAGGAATCGATCGCCTTTAAAAACGTGATCAAATTCAAAATACATAATTGAACCGCGATCTCCTTTGCTTTTAAAACTCTGAATGGCTTTACTTTTTACGGTTCCAACAATGTTACTGTAAGTTTCAATATCATTATAAAAACTACAAGCTTGTGGCGTTATGCAAATATTTCCGTCGCTTACCATATAACCGCCTTTCGGAATTTCTTTTGGTTTTAGTTTTAAATCGGCTAGGGTTTGACTGAATAAATTTGTTGTGAATAGTAGGAATAGTGTTGATAGGGTAATTGTAATTTTCATGGATTTGGGGATTGATTTGGTAAGATAAAAATAGTTTTTTTTGAGTTTATTAGATTTATTAATTCAAAAAAGCTTTCCTAAGATTTATCTATTAATATCTAATGTATTTAAATATTCTCTTTGATCTTGAATCTTCTAAATTGAGGTGATCGTTATCTATACTGATAACTTTATAATTTACATTTTCATATCTCATAGTTTCTTGAAGAGTACTATCTTTTGGATTAAATTTGTAAGTTCCTGTAATTCTAATTAATCTTCCTTCAGTGTCAATTTCAGTAATTACTGAATCATTTGTAAAAGTGGTTTTGTCGGATACATTATCATTATATATTAATTCTTTCATTTTCCAATCACCTAAAAGAAGATCCGATGTTGATTTTTTGGTACATGAGAGCATAATAATAGGGATTAGAAAAAGGTATGCTTTTTTCATTTTTATTTGTTTTTTCATTTTAAATTTAAAAAAAACGCACAAAAGTCAAAATGATATTTGTGCGTTTGTAATTTCTATTGCTGAGGAATTATTTCCCTTTTAATAATTTTTCTAAATATTCATTTTTGTCTTTTTCAGCTTGAACCAAACGTTCATAAAGTTCTACAACTTTATCAAGTGGATTGAAATTGCAAATATTGTTATGACCAAAATTACTGTTTGAAACTGATTCATTAAAAGTATTAAAATAGTTAAATACATTTTCTTCCGAAAAACTTTTGATAGCTTCAACCGTAACGCCAAGTGCCTCCGCGATTTTTGAAAGTTTAGAATCATCAATAGTTTCGCTTCCTTCAATACCAGAAATAGCCTGCTGATTCGTACCAATTGCCTGTGCAAGCGCTTCCTGCTTCATACCTCGAAGTTCTCTGATTCGACTGATGTTTCTACCGATGTGTTTTGGTTTTGATGTCGTGCTCATAATTTCAAAGGTATTTAATTTTTTTGATTTTATTGAAGAGTAAATATATGATTTTTCTGAGGTAAAATCGACTATTTCAGTTTCAGTTTAAAATCCTGATTATCCACAATCTTGTCATTTCGACGAAGGAGAAATCTTAGCAAGTAACTCTACAAAGATTGGAAATCTTATAAGAAAACAGTTTCTCATTTTCTTACTTCCAATTTTAAAATCTGATTTGAGTTTTCTATTCTAATGTAGCTAATTTTTACATATTTATTTTGATCTATTGCTCCTCCGCGCGATTTTGCATTATTATATCCAAAACCTGAAATGTCAAAATCTGAAAATTGGAATTGTACTCTATTAACAGTAAATCTTTCACTATCATGACCACCCGATGGCATTGGATGAAAGTTAGTTACAAATCCTTCAATTTCAAATAGAGAGCTATTGTATAAGTTGTAAGTTTTGTAATATTTACTACCAAACATTATTAGGAAAAGTATAAAGATTAATATTGAAACATATTGAAATATATGTACTTTAAATTTCTGCTGTTTGGGATTTTTAAATAAATCTTCGTCTTTGTCATTTTCAATCAAGAACAATAGAAATCTTGAGAATAGAAAAAATCCAATTGGAACAAGTAATATTTGAAGTTTTTTAAATCCTCCACTGGATGCAAAATCATAAATAGTTTCAAAGGAATTCATATTTTACAAATAATTGCGATTTACTTCTTTATTTCAAATATAATATTTCTTGAAAAATAAGTGTTTTTTAGTAGTCATAAAAGTTTTAATTATTTCCAATCTTGTCATTTCGACGAAGGAGAAATCTTCGCAAGTAACTCTACAAAGATTGGAAACATTATTCAAATAAATAATTAAGAAAATCCAAATCAGGATTAATAGTTTTCATTAATTCGATTTTCTTTTCTCTGCGCCAGTCTTTTATTTCTTTTTCCCGAGTAATGGCTTCTTGAATCCAAGTGAATTTTTCGTAATATAGTAAATATGTAGCATTATATTTTGACGTAAAGCTTTTGTTTCCAGTTGTATTGTTTTCTTTGTGCTGGCTCAAACGGATTCTTAAATTATTCGTAACTCCTGTGTAGAAAACAGTTTTGTATTTATTTGTAAGGATGTATATGTAATAGGTGTGATAGCCTTCTTGTTGATGCATTTTTTTTTCGGCTAAGATAAAAAAATAATTAAGATTTTTCTTTCTTTTTTTAATAAGGATTTAGTATGCTTTGTGGAGTTACTTGCGAAGATTTCTCCTTCGTCGAAATGACAAAAATGATGGATAGCTTCGACTTCGCTCAGCCTGACAAATAGTATGTAAATAATCTAAAATCTGAATTCTAAAATCTACAATAAAAAAATCCCGCCTCAATTAAGAAACGGGATTAAATAGATATTCTCTTTTTTTTTATTTTTAAACTGTTGCAGCAATTTCTTCTGGCAACGGAATTTGATTTTTAAGTAAATCTTCGAAACTTTCGTGTGCACGAATCAAGATTCCTTTTCCGTCTTTCCAAAGAACTTCGGCTGGTTTGTATCTTGAGTTGTAGTTCGAAGACATTGAGAAACAATATGCTCCAGCATTTCTGAAAGATAAAATATCACCTTCTGTGATTTCTGGAATTCTGCGGTTGTTGGCAAAAGTATCTGTTTCACAAATGTATCCTACAACTGAGTAAAAACGCTCTTTTCCTTTTGGGTTTGAGATGTTTTCGATATGGTGTGAAGATCCGTACAACATCGGGCGAATTAAGTGGTTGAAACCACTGTCAACTCCAGCGAAAACTGTTGATGTTGTTTGTTTTACAACATTTACTTTTACTAAGAAATGACCTGCTTCGCTAACCAAGAATTTTCCTGGTTCGAAAATCAACGTTAAATCTCTTCCATATTCAGTACAGAAAGCATTGAATCTTTTTGATAATTTTTTACCTAATTCTTCAATATCTGTTTCGATATCGTCTTTTTTGTAAGGAACTTTGAATCCGCTTCCGAAATCTAAGAATTGTAAATCTTTGAAATGTTTTGCGGTATCAAACAAGATTTCAGCAGCATACAAGAACACTTCGATATCTAAAATATCTGACCCTGTGTGCATGTGAATTCCCACAATACTCATTTTTGTATTTTCAACAATTCGCAAGATATGCGGAATCTGGTGAACAGAAATTCCGAATTTACTATCGATATGTCCTACCGAAATATTAGCATTTCCGCCCGCCATTACGTGTGGATTGATACGAATACATACTGGAATATGTGGATGTTTTGTTCCGAATTGCTCTAAAATAGATAAATTGTCGATATTGATTTGTACACCCATTGCGGCAACTTCTTCGATTTCTTCTAGAGAAACTCCGTTTGGTGTAAAGAAAATTTTGTCAGGATCATAGCCAGCATGAAGTCCTAACTGAACTTCCTGAATTGATACAGTATCTAAACCAGACCCCATGTTCTTTAATAACTGAAGAATCGCAACGTTTGACAATGCCTTCATGGCGTAATTAACTCTTAAGTTTTCTACCTTAGAGAAAGCTTTAGTTAATCTGTTGTACTGAGATTGGATTTTTTCGGCATCGTAAACATACAATGGACTTCCAAATTGGTCTGCTAACTGCAGTAAATCTTTTGCTTGCATTTTTAAATCATTTTGAGCAAAGTTATTACTCTTTTGTGTATCAGCAAATAAATTGTAGAAAAATAACAAATTATAACAAATTGTTTGTTTTTAAACAAAAAGTTGCTGTTTTTGGAATTTTGTAACCTTTTTGTAAGATGCTAAGGTTCTGAGTTGCTAAGATACTAAGTTTTTTTCGCCACGAATTTCACAAATTACACTAATTTATAAATGCTGCTGAGAATTTTTGCCACAGATTATATGGATTAAATGGATTTCTTTTTTATCCTAATTTTTATAAGAAGCCAAATGTTTGAGTTTAGCCCCGATAGAGGCGGTATCCTCGTAGTGAAACGTAGAGATATAGCCGAAAGCGGGAACTATGTTTAAAAGAAGCCAATTGTGATGCTTCAAATTACTTAATTTTTTGCCACGAATTTACTTCGTCTGTTCGCTATCGCTCGAGTCACAAATTTTATTTTCCATTTTTCGCAAAATGCTAAAACATAGCCCGTGGTTTCAACCACGGGAAACTTACGGATTGGGCGTAATTATATATTGCGTCCACGTGGTTGAAACCACGGGCTATGTTTGAAATAGAAATCGCCCAGAAAAAAAAGAAATTCGTGGAAATCCGTGTAATTAGTGGCAAACAAAAAATCATTTAAATCTGTGTTAATCTGTGGCAAATAAAAAACAAAACCCCTGAATTTAAATTCAAGGGTTTGTTAGTAGTTATGTTGTTTATCGGAAAAGATTAATAAAATGCAAGGAAAAAAACTTAGAACCTTAGCATCTTAGTATCTTAGTATCTCAGAACCTTAGATTTATAAACTCGGTAAATCTCCTTTTCCTTTAGTAGGCAAGTTTGTAGATCCCATAAGGAATAAATCTACTTCTCTTGCTGCTTCGCGACCTTCTGAAATAGCCCACACGATTAATGATTGTCCTCTTCTCATATCACCAGCAGTGAAAATGTGAGGAACGTTTGTCTGATAGTTATGCGCTTTGTAATTGCTTCTAAAATCAGTTTCGATTCCTAATTGCTCGCTTAATGTTTTCTCTGGGCCTGTAAATCCAAGAGCTAATAAAGCCAAATCGCAAGGCCAGATTTTCTCAGAACCTTCTTTTTCGATTAATTCAGGACGTTGGCCTGGAGTCATTTTCCAAGCTACTTCAACAGTTTTAAGTCCAGTTAATTCGCCTTTATCGTTAGAAATAAATTCTTTAGTATTGATCAGCCAGTTTCTGTCGCAACCTTCTTCGTGAGAAGAAGATGTTTTAAGTTGCAACGGCCAGAAAGGCCAAGGAGTTGACTCGCTTCTTCCAACTGGAGGTTTTGGTAAAATCTCAAAGTTAGTTACCGATTTTGCTCCGTGTCTGTTTGAAGTTCCAATACAGTCAGAACCTGTATCTCCACCACCGATAACGATTACATTTTTACCAGTTGCTTTAATCTGATCTGGAATTGATTCTCCAAATAAAACTTTAGTTTGTTGTGTCAAGAAATCCATTGCCTGTACAACGCCTTTGCTTTCGATTCCTTTAGTTGGCAAGCTTCTTCTTTCAGTTGCTCCTCCGCATAAAACGATAGAATCGAATGCGTTTAATTCTTCAACGCTGAAGTTAACTCCAACATTTACATTTGTTTTGAAAGTGATTCCTTCTGCTTCAAGAACCACTACACGACGATCGATAATTCCTTTTTCTAATTTGAAATTTGGAATTCCGTAACGTAATAAACCTCCAATTGCGTTGTCTCTTTCAAAAACAGTAACGGTGTGACCCGCTCTGTTTAATTGTTGAGCAGCAGCCAATCCCGCAGGTCCAGAACCGATAACGGCAACTGTTTTTCCTGTTCTTGTTTTTGGTGGCTGAGGTTTGATCCATCCTTCAGCGAAACCTCTTTCAATGATGCTTTTCTCGATGTTTTCGATAGAAACTGGATCTTTGATGATTCCTAATACACATGATTTCTCACATGGAGCAGGGCATAAACGTCCTGTAAATTCTGGGAAGTTGTTTGTAGATTGTAAAATCTCCAAAGCACCTTGCCATTCTTCCTGATGTACCATGTCGTTGAAGTCCGGAATTAAATTTCCTAACGGACAACCACTGTGGCAAAAAGGAATTCCACAGTCCATACATCTTGATCCTTGTTCTTTTATTTTATCTTTCGGTACCGGAATAGTAAATTCGTTGTAGTTCGAAACACGTTCTGCTACTGCTAAATTACTTTCATCGGCTCTGTTATATTCTTTAAATCCGCCTATTTTACCCATGACTTTTTAAATTAAATTCCAATTTCTTTAAATTGCTTCGCCTGTTCGCTATCGCTCGAGTCCAAATTCCAATCCTTCGACTTCGTTCAGGACGACATTGTCATTGATATTGACATTGGAATTTGGAATTTTATTTTTTGAAATTGATTTTTATCCCGCTATTAATTCTTCTATTTTTTTCTCTTCTGCAATTCTTTGTAATGCTTTCTTGTAATCAGTTGGCATTACTTTTACGAAGTGCTGTTGTTGGTTTTCCCAGTCTGCTAAAATTCCTTTTGCTAATGGACTGCTGGTGTACAATGAATGATTTTTGATCAGTTTTCTTAGTTTAGTAACGTCTTCTTCTTCCAACGGATCGAATGCAACCATTTCCATGTTGCAAACCGTTGCGTCGAATTTCTTGTTCGGATCGTAAACATAAGCTACACCACCGCTCATACCAGCTGCGAAGTTTCTTCCTGTTTTTCCTAAAACTACTACTGTACCACCGGTCATGTACTCGCAACCATGATCTCCAATTCCTTCAACAACTGCTGTTGCTCCAGAATTTCTCACACAGAAACGCTCTCCGGCCATTCCATTAATATAAGCCTCTCCGGTAATAGCTCCGTAAAGGGCAACGTTTCCAATAATGATATTATCTTCAGGTTTGAAAGTCGCTGTAGGAGGTACTTTTACAATTAATTTTCCTCCAGAAAGACCTTTTCCTAAATAATCATTACAGTTTCCGTGAATTTTAAATGACAATCCGTTTGTTGCAAAAGCACCAAAACTTTGTCCGGCAGAACCTTCAAAATCAACTAAAATAGTGTCATCAGGTAATCCTTGTGCGCCGTAGATTTTTGAGATTTCATTACTCAAAATTGCACCTACAGAACGGTCTGTATTTTTAATTTTAAAGGTTACTCTTGTTTTCTCTTTTCTATAAATAGACGGAATCGCTTCTTTGATGATGTCAAAATCCAATACATTTTCAAGTTGGTGATCTTGAGTAGTTGTATTATGATTTGGCTCTGTTTTCGCTTTTTCCGGTTTGTATAGAATTGATGACAAGTCTAAACCATTTGCTTTATAATGTTTGATGGCTTTGTTCACATTTAATTTTTGTGACTGACCTACCATTTCTTTTAAAGTTCTGAAACCTAATTGAGCCATGATTTCTCTTAACTCTTCAGCAATAAAATACATGAAGTTGATTACGTGCTCTGGAGTTCCTTTGAAATTCTTTCTCAATTCTGGATCCTGAGTTGCAATACCAACTGGACAAGTATTTAAGTGACAAGCTCTCATCATGATACATCCAGAAGCTACAAGCGGCGCAGTTGCGAAACCGAATTCTTCAGCTCCTAATAAAGCTGCAATAGCAACGTCACGACCTGTTTTCAACTGTCCGTCGCACTCTAAAACTACACGGCTTCTTAAATCGTTTAAGATTAAAGTCTGCTGTGCTTCGGCTAAACCAAGTTCCCATGGAATACCTGTGTGCTGTAAAGATGTTAACGGTGCAGCACCAGTTCCTCCGTCATAACCAGAAATTAAGATAACGTCAGCTTTTGCTTTGGCAACACCGGCAGCGATGGTTCCAACTCCAACTTCAGAAACTAATTTTACGTTAATACGAGCTTCACGGTTTGCGTTTTTCAAATCGTAAATCAACTGAGATAAATCCTCAATTGAGTAAATATCGTGGTGAGGAGGAGGCGAAATCAAACCTACATAAGGTGTAGAGTTTCTAGTTTCAGCAATCCAAGGCACTACTTTTTCTCCAGGTAACTGTCCACCTTCACCAGGTTTTGCTCCCTGAGCCATTTTGATTTGGATTTCTTTAGCGTTTGTCAAATAGTTGATCGAAACACCAAAACGTCCCGAAGCAACTTGTTTGATTGCACTGTTTCTAGAATCTCCGTTAATTTCTTTCTGGAAACGTTTTGGATCTTCTCCACCTTCTCCGGAATTACTTTTTCCGCCAATTCTATTCATTGCAATCGCTAAATTCTCGTGTGCTTCTCTAGAGATAGATCCGTAAGACATTGCACCCGTTTTGAATTTCTTTACAATTTCTGTCCAAGGTTCTACTTCGTCAATAGAAATTGGATCTAGGTTGTTGAATTCAAATAAACCTCTAATAGTCATTAAGTTTGAGCTTTGCTCGTTAACGGCATTTGAGTATTCTTTATAACTTTCTGGGCTGTTTAAACGAACCGCTTGTTGTAATTTAGAAATAGTGGTTGGGTTAAACATGTGTTTTTCACCACCACGTCTCCATCTGTAAATACCTCCAATTTCAAGAGAAAGCAAACTTGCTACTTTTGAATTTGGGAAAGCTTTTTGGAAACGTTTTTTAACTTCTTTTTCAACTTCCATTAAACCAATACCTTCAATTCTTGACGGCGTGTAAGGGAAGTATTTAGATGTAAATGTTTTGTTTAAACCTAAAATCTCGAAAATTTGAGCAGCTCTGTATGAATGTAAAGTAGAGATACCAATTTTGTTCATGATTTTCACGATTCCTTTTGCGATCGCTTTGTTGTAGTTTACAACTGCGTAATCTGCTTTTACTTTTGTAATGAAACCTTTTTCAACTTGATCGTGAATGATTTCGTTTACCATGTAAGGATTGATTGCACTTGCACCGTATCCGAACAATAAAGCAAAATGATGAGGTTCTCTTGGTTCTGCAGATTCAATGATGATTCCAAATTTAGAACGAACCTGTAAAATGTTCAAAGAGTGGTGAATGTAAGAACAAGCCAATAACATTGGAATTGGAGCAAATTCTTCGCTTACACCTCTATCAGACAAGATGATGATGTTGCATCCTTCTTCAACTGCTTTAAAAGTAGCCTGAACACATTTTTCAAGAGCGCGCTCTAAACCGTTAACTCCTTTTTCTATTTTATATAAAGTAGAAATAGTTGCCGATTTGAAATCTGCGTGATCGATATTTCTGATTTTATCCAAATCCTCGTTAGAAATAACTGGATTTTGGATTTTCAATTTTTTACATTGTTTCGATTCAATTTCGAAAATATTGAAATCTCCACCAATTGCTAAACTGATGTCGGTAATAATTTCTTCACGAATACCATCTAACGGCGGGTTGGTAACCTGAGCAAATAATTGTTTGAAGTAATTGTACAACAACTGTGGCTGATCTGAAAGAACTGCCAAAGGTGTATCGTTACCCATAGAACTGATTGCTTCAGCTCCGTCACTACCCATTGGGTTGATGATCGTTTTTAAATCTTCAATTGTATAGCCAAATAATTTTTGTCTTGTTACGAAATCTAATTTTTCAACAGGAGTAGGGTTGTTTGTGTACGGAACTTTAGATAATGGCAATAAGTTAGCATCAATCCATTCTTGATACGGACGTTTTGTAACTATCGCTTTCTTAACTTCTTCGTCTTCGATGATACGGCCTTCGTTCATGTCAACCAAGAACATTTTTCCTGGCTCTAAACGTCCGTGCTGAATTACATCTTCTGGATCGATGTCTAATACACCAATTTCAGATGACATAATTACGAATCCGCTATGAGTTAAAGTATAACGAGATGGACGCAAACCATTTCTGTCTAGTAAAGCTCCAATTACGTTACCATCTGTAAACGGAATAGAAGCTGGACCATCCCAAGGTTCCATGATACAAGCGTTGTACTCATAGAAAGCTCTTTTTTCTGGAGACATTGTTTGGTGTTTTTCCCAAGCTTCAGGAACAACCATCATCATTGCCTCTGGAAGAGAACGACCAGTCATTAATAAAAGTTCAACCACCATATCCATAGAAGCAGAATCTGATTTTCCTTCTAAGATAATTGGGAATAATTTTTTGATATCATCGCCAAAAACTTTGCTCTGCATAAGCTCTTCACGAGCACGCATACGGCTTACGTTTCCACGAAGTGTATTGATCTCACCATTATGACACATGTATCTAAACGGTTGAGCTAAGTCCCAAGATGGGAATGTATTTGTAGAGAAACGTTGGTGTACAAGCGCTAAACGAGTCACCAAGTCTGGATCTTTCAAATCTATATAATAACGGCTGATGTCTTCTGGCATCAATAAACCTTTATATATTATAGTAGTTGTCGATAAACTAGTAAAATAAAACATGTGGCTTTCAGAGGTTTTAGATCCTCTTACGGCATGTTCAGCAATTTTTCTAGCTGCAAAAAGTTTTGCATTAAATTCTTGTTCAGTTAAATTTTGTCCGTTTTTAGAAACGAAAACTTGTTTAACTGTTGGTTCTTTTTCTGCGGCGATTTGCCCTAAATTTTCAACGTCAACAGGTACATCTCTCCAACCTAAAACTTTTAAATTCTGGTCTTTAATAGTTGCCTCAAATGCATTAATACAAAAAGAAACCTGGTTTTTGCTTTTTGGTAAAAAAACCATTCCTACTGCATACTCACGCGCTTCTGGGATTTCAAAGTCACAAACTTTCTTAAAAAAATCATGAGGGATGTCGAATAAAATTCCGGCACCATCTCCCGTTCTTCCATCAGAACTAACGGCACCACGATGTTCCAATTTAATTAAGATGTCTAATGCTTTGTGAATAATATCATTTGACTTAATACCATTCAAATTACAAATAAATCCCGCACCACAATTGTCGTGTTCAAATTCAGGCAAATAAAGCCCTTGTTCTTTAACTTTCATTCTTGATATTTTTTCTACAAAAATAAAGATTTCGTTAAACATAATGTAGTGAAATTATATATTTGCTTTCATTTTTACTGGAATATTAGAAAAAGGGTTCTTAAATGATAATATTCTTGATTAAAGCATTGCGAATTATTAAAATCATAATTGCGATTAAAATATATTAAGAAAAATCGTCGCTTAGGTATTGATATCAGTGAAGTTTTTGTTAAATCTCAAACGTTTTAGCGGTTTTGTGTTAACTTTTTAGATACAATTGTTTAATGATTTTTTTTCTTTCCATTTAAATAGATGAATTATCAATTAAAGAGTAGTTATTAATTTAAAAAAGATTTTACTTTTCAGTTGTATTTTGTTACTTTTGTCGCACTTTTATTCTGAAATAAATTCAGAACCAGACAAATTCTATATTATGAACATACACGAATATCAAGGAAAAGAAATTTTAGCGAGTTACGGAGTACGCGTACAACGCGGAATCGTGGCTAATAATGCAGTTGAAGCTGTGGCCGCTGCAAAACAATTAACTGCCGAAACTGGAACAGGATGGCATGTAATTAAAGCACAAATTCACGCAGGTGGTCGTGGAAAAGGTGGTGGAGTTAAGCTGGCAAAAAACTTACAACAAGTTGAAGAGTTAGCAGAACAAATCATCGGAATGCAGTTAATTACTCCTCAGACTCCGCCTGAAGGTAAAAAAGTTAACAAAGTATTAGTAGCTGAAGATGTTTACTATCCTGGAGAAAGCGAAACTTCTGAATTTTATGTTTCTGTTTTATTGAATAGAGGTACAGGACGCAACATGATTATGTATTCTACTGAAGGTGGAATGGATATCGAAGAAGTTGCTGAGCACACTCCACACTTAATCTTTACTGAAGAAATCGATCCTTCTGTAGGTTTACAAGGTTTTCAGGCTAGAAGAATTGCTTTTAACTTAGGACTTTCTGGAAACGCTTTCAAAGAAATGGTGAAATTCATCGACGCACTTTACAATGCTTATATTGGTTCTGATGCTTCTATGTTTGAAATCAACCCAGTTTTAAAAACTTCTGATAACAAAATCTTAGCGGTTGATGCTAAAGTAAATATCGACGATAACGCTTTATACAGACAAGCTAAATATGCTGAAATGAGAGATATCCGTGAGGAGAATCCAATTGAAGTTGAAGCTAAAGAAGTTGGTCTTAACTATGTTGACCTTGACGGTACTGTAGGATGTATGGTAAACGGAGCTGGTCTTGCTATGGCAACTATGGATTTAATTAAATACGCTGGTTTTGAGCCTGCTAACTTCCTTGACGTAGGAGGAACTGCTGATGCAAAACGTGTTGAAACTGCTTTCAGAATTATCTTGAAAGATCCAAACGTAAAAGCTATCTTAATTAACATCTTTGGAGGTATTGTTCGTTGTGACCGTGTTGCTCAAGGTGTTGTTGATGCTTACAAAAACATGGGTGACGCTATTAAAGTGCCAATTATCGTTCGTTTGCAAGGAACAAATGCTGAAATTGCAAAAGAATTAATTGACAACTCTGGTATGCCAATCTTATCTGCAGTTCAATTCCAAGAAGCTGCTGACCAAGTTAAAGCTGCACTTTCTTAATTAAAATAAGAAATCAATTTATATAGAAATCCCTTCATGTATGAAGGGATTTTTTTTGTAGTCAATTTAACCGCAAAGTTCGCAAGGTTTTTTGTCAAGGATTATGAATACAAACGTAAAGTTAGCAAAGCTGTATGTTGAAAATAGCCACTAATTCACGAATTATTTTCAAAGATTGTAAAAAAATAAAATTCGTGAATTCGTGGCTAAAAAAAAAACTTTGCGAACTTTGCGTAATTCTTTGCGCTCTTTGCGGTTAAATCATCAAGTTTATTTCAAAACTGTAGATAGTTCTACAAGTTCAAATTCTGGATCGTGTGTTATAAATTCTCTAATCAATGCTGCATGACCTGCGCCGACTAAAATCATTATTTTATTATCTGTATTTTCCGTTAATTTCTGAATTAAAGAATACATATATAAGTTTCTTTTGTACCAATTTGAAACTAAAGACGGTCCGGTAAAATCATCTGGATTTCCAGCTCTGTTGGCTACTTCCAAATACCATTGAATATTTTCATTTTCGGATTGTTTTGTATTGTAATACAGCATCATTTCTTGTAAGGAGCTTTTTCTAATTTTTTCGTTATGTTTTTTTTCGAAACTTGCAGTTATCGCTTTATTCTTCTCCATTAAGTCCTTCTGGTTTGATTTTTCCATTGCCATCATTAAACTGTCATATGGGAAAGATGTATAAAGATTCATTCCGTATAATTTTTTATGATTCAGTTTCTTCGCAGTGCGAAGTGCCAGTTGTGTTATTTCGCTTTTATTAGTTTTAAAAAGACTGTCGGTATTTTTATTATAAAACTTGTCTAAGTCGGCTTGTTTTTTAAATTCCCATTCCACAAATATTTTATCAGGACCAAATTTTTTGATTTTTTCACTCATTATTTCGAGTTCCTTTTGGCTGTTCTCAGACATAATGTTGAAATTATTTAGTTGAGCAACGTCAAGACCTGGATTGGCGTAATGAAAAGTTCCAACCAATAGAATCTGCTTTTTCTTAGTTTGAGCAGAAGTTAAGTTTAATGTAATAATTGCGAGTAATAAAATGATTTTTTGCATGACGGTTTGTTTTTAAATTCATGACAAATCTATGCTGTCTTTTAACCTCTATTTTTTGTTTTTGATGAACGAAGGATTTCATTTGACTAACTGCTTAAATTTCTATTTCAAAATGTTCGTGTAACATTTTTGATAGTTCATCCCAAAAAAAGTATGTTTTAAATAAATATAATTTTCTATTTAAGGCTTAATTGTATTTTTGGATTAATTATCAAAAATTATGAAATCAAAAATTCCCTTTTACTATCATATTATCTTTTTCGTTTTATTATTTCTAACCTATATTTTCTGGGATATTGGGCTAAATAATAGAGATATAAAAATAGTCGTAAAAGCTATTTATTTAGGGATTACTCCAGCTTATTTATTGGCAGTTTTTATTATCTACATTCTCAATTTTTATTTCTTTTGTAATTGGTTTTTAAACAAAAAAAAATTATTGTTTTATATTCTAACAATTCCAGTTTCATTATTACTTTTTACGGCTGTTCGTTATTTTTTGGAAGAAGTTGTTATGTATAATATTACTGGAATACACAACTATTATGATGAAGCAAGAGAAATAACCTATTACATAAAAGATAATTTTTTCTACGGATTGCCGGCTGTAATTTTAAGTGCATTAACTTTTTTGTTTTGGCAGTTTCATACTACGCAACATCAAAATCAGGAGTTGCTTTTGGAGAATAAAAAAGCCGAATTTCAAATACTAAAAGCTCAGGTTAGTCCACATTTTTTGTTTAATACATTGAATTCTTTTTACAGTCAATTAATCTTAAAAGATGATGAAATGGCTGCAGATGTTCTGGTTCTCTCTGATTTGCTTCGATACGTAATTACAGAAACCGACAAAGATGAAGTAATACTTTCAAAAGAAATTCAATTTATTCAAAACTATATTCATTTACAGAAAAAACGATTCGAAGATCAGCTTTATCTTGATTTTTCTGTTGAAGGAAATTATACAAACGAAAAAATTCTTTCTTCAGTATTAATTCATTTTATAGAGAATGTTTTTAAGCATGGAAAATTTAACAATGAGGAAGAAAAAGCTGTTATTTCAATTAAAGTAAAAGAACCATTTTTAGAAATATCAACTTTTAATTATAATGTTGGAGGCGAAAATTATTCGTCAACCGGAATTGGTTTTGAGAATCTAACAAAAAGGCTCGAATACACATACAAAAATCAATTTCAACTTGAAAAAACAGAAGAAAATAATACCTTTAAAACTTACTTAAAAATACCACTAAAGAAATAATTTATGGCTTTTAAATGCATAATTGTTGACGATGAACCGCCTGCAACTCGAATTTTAGAAAATTACATCGGGAAAGTAAATTTTCTAGAAAAAGTCGGTGTTTTTAATGATGCATTAAAAGCATTAGAATTTCTAAACTCACAATCTGTAGATGTTATTTTTCTAGATATTCAAATGCCTCAATTAACAGGTTTACAGATTTCTAAAATCATTTCTAAAGATATAAAAGTCATTTTTACAACGGCTTATCCAGATTTTGCTTTAGAAGGTTTTGAGTTAAATGCGGTTGATTATTTATTAAAACCAATCTCGTTTGAACGTTTCTATCAGGCAGTTTCAAAATTGAATTCAGAGCCTAAAATAGAAATTTCAAATCAGAGCAATTTGCCAGATTTTCTTTTCGTTAAAACAGATGGAAAAAATAAATTTCAGAAAGTATTTTTGACGGATATTTTATATGTAGAAAGTCTCCAGAATTATGTTTGTATTCATACTTCAAAACAGCAGATTATAACGCATTCATCTTTGAAAAATGTAATTGAATCTCTTCCAGAAAATGAGTTTATTCAGATTCATAAATCGTATGTTGTTTCTCTAAAGCATATCGAATCGACAGATAATTTTTCTGTCTTTATAAAAGAAAAAGAATTACCGATTGGTGCAACTTTTAAAGAAGCTTTTTTTGATAAAATAGAGGAGAATAAGATATAGATTTTTAACTGCAAAGCACGCAAAGATTTTTTACTTAGGATTGAGAATACAAACGCAAAGTTCGCAAAGCTTTATCTACATAACTTTGCGAACTTTGCGTTTATATTTAGTCTTTTAAGTAAGAATCTTGCGTTCTTTGCGGTTAAATCCTCAATTACGATTTTTTCTTATTGCCGTTTTTGAAAACTACTTTTTCTACCACAACTGGTTTTCCATTTCCTTTTGGGAATGCTTTCTTTTTAGGTTTTCCAGATGCTGAACCTGACTTTGATGAACTTTGATCACCTCTATATTTTTCAGAATCTTTTGGAGCAGCTTTAAATTCTGGTCTTTCTTTAGAAGTTTCTTTCTTCGGAATTTCAGCTTTATGTTTTGCTAAAACGTCGGTTGGATTTTTAGGATTTTCTTTAGTTCCTCTCAAATGAATTACCAGTCCGTTTAGGAAGTTTCTCAAAACTTGATCGCCGCATTCCATATAATTTGGATGATCTTCGGCTCTAAAAAAAGCGCCAAGTTCTGACTTTGTAATTCTAAAATCTACTAATTCTAAAATCTCAACGATTTGGTCATCACGGAGCATCAAAGCCACGCGAAGTTTTTTAAGTATATCGTTATTCGTCATTGTTTTATTTTTTACAAAGGTAGTTTTTAAAATGATTAAAATCGAGAATTAAAATCATTTAAAACTCCGACTAGTTTATCTAAATCTTCTTTTGTATGATTTGCTGTTATAACAATGCGATTCAGTGGTTCAGCTTCTTTGGTGTATTTAAAACTGGCAATAATTATATCTTCGTTTTTTAAGTTATCGACTAATTCTTTAGACAGTAAATAAATTAAAGGATAACTATTGTCAAACTTAATATTTTCATTTCGAACTAAAATCGAATCGATATAAATTAAATTATCAAGCAGTTTTTGGTGTTGTATTTTATAAATTTCTGAAGCATCTGAAAGTGTTTGTACAAAAGCAGGATTCATTCCGGCTGCACTCGTAAAAGTTTCAATTTCTTTTATTTCGTTAATAAATTTAGAATTCGAAGCAATAACACCGCCCGTTAATCCGAAAGCTTTTCCTAGAGATGAAACCAAGATTTTTCTTTTAATTGGAAATGGAATTGTAGCATAAATTCCAGAACCATTTTCTCCCACAATCCCTAATGAATGAGATTCATCAATAACCAAAGTAATTTCTTTTTGATTTGAAATTTCTTTTAAGAAAGACAAATCAACAGGGTTAGTTTGAAATGAAGGAACTCCATCAGTTAAAATAACTATTTTTTCAGGTTTTGAATCTAATAAACGATCATTCAATTTTTCATTTATAAAAACTGGAAGACTATTTTCTATCTGGATAGCCGAATGAATTTCGTTTAAATGAAAAAAAGTATCAGTTTGTTTTTTCAATTTTTCCAAAACCAATTTTCCCGCCAGCATTCCAGAAGAAACCGTAACAGTATCTTCAGAACCAATGTGTTTTGCTAGAAATTTTTCGCCTGCATTATAAGCGCTTAATTTGATGTTCGCAGTTCTGGAACTTCCATAGGTTGTTCCCCATTTTAAAATGTTCTGAACTACTAAATCTTGAAATGTTGCATTTGTTGGAAGTCCTAAATAGGCAGTTCCACCAAAGTACAAATACTGTTTTTGGTCAATTTCAATGATTCGATCTGGAAATTTTTCGACTATCATTTTATAGCAATGTTACTCCAGTTCCGTTAAGATTTGAGTAATTGATAATACCGTCTTCAATTGTTACGCCTGTTGCAATATCTTCAGACAAGAGTAAAGCGCCGTCCATATCGACATAATCCAATTGAGGAAGTAAATGCGCAATAGCAGAAATTCCAACAGTAGATTCGGTCATACAGCCCACCATAGTTCTTAAGCCTAATTTTTTGGCTTCTTCAATCATGCGTTTTCCTGGAGTTAGTCCGCCGCATTTTACCAATTTTACATTTACGCCATGAAAATGGTTGAAACATTTCGCGACATCTTCTTCAATAATACAGCTTTCGTCAGCAATTACAGGAAGTACAGAATGTTTGAAGACTTCTTTGTGTCCTTCCCAATTGTCAGCTTTCATAGGCTGTTCTAGAAATTCAACGCCCAATTTTTTTAATTCAACCGCATTATTTATCGTTTCATCAACCGTCCATCCGCAATTGGCATCAATTCTAAAAATGGCGTTTGTGTGTTTTCTCAGTTCTTTTACAATAGCAATATCTTCCTTTGTTCCTAATTTAATTTTATAAATTGGCCAAGGCAGTTCTTTCATTTTAAAAACCATTTTTTCGATAGAATCAATTCCGATAGTATAATCTGTCAGTGGATTATGATCGGTTTTGTAATTCCATAATTCGTATAATTTTTTGCCTTTTTTACGTGCATACAAATCATTATATGCCAAATCTAAAGCGCACAAAGCAAACATATCGTCTTTTAAATATGGATGCATTTTGGACCAAAATTCTTCTGGAGTTTCATTTTCGGTATTTTCAATAATGCTTCTGATTTTTTCTAAATCACTAATCATCATTGGAACTGTAATATGGTAATACGGATTTGAAGTGGCTTCTCCAAAACCTGAAAAACCATCACTTTGTAATTCTACGATCAAAGAAGGCTGTATATCAATAGATTCTCTAGAAATAGTGAAAGTGTGTTTTAGTTTGAGATGGTATTCTCGTAAAATTAATTTCATTTTTATAGAAGTATTTTTTATTTTTTAATTAGTAACCAAGCCAAAGTATTGCTTCTGCAAAATGATCGCGCCACAATTTTTCATTATGTTCACCACCTTTTATAATTTTAGTTTTATCGAGATGAAGGCAATAACAGCGTTTCGTATCTAATAAACGCTTCATTTTAGTTAAATCGTTTACCATGTCATCACTTTCTTTATCGCCACACAGAAAATAGATTTTAGTTTTGATTTTAGGTTGTTTTTCTGTGAAAGTATAAATCTCAGGAGAAAACCAAAACGATGGTGAAAAAACGCCCGCTTTACCAAAAATATCAGGATATTTTAAAGCGCCATAATAGGAAACCAATCCGCCAAGCGAACTTCCAAAAAGAATCGTGTTTTTAGCTTTTGTTTTGGTTCTATAATTTTTATCAATATACGGTTTTAACGTTTTTACAATGAAATCTAAATAATTATCGGCATTTCCTCCGCCGTATTTTTCGTTTTTGAAAGGAGTAAGTTCATCGATTCGTTTTTCATTTCCATGTTCGATTCCCACAACAATTACGGGAGCTTTTAAGCTGTCAAGTTTTTCGTCTACATTCCATTCACCAGAATAAGAAGTTTTAGCATCAAACAGATTTTGAGCGTCGTGCATATAAATGACGCTGTATTTTTTCTTTAGATCTTTTGAATAATTTTCAGGAAGATAAATCCAGATTTTTTTTGAAGTATGGAGTTGAGGAGCTTCAATTGAAAAAGTAGAGACATTTTTTGAAGCCGTACTTTGTGCTTTCCCTATAAATGTAAATAGAAGTAAAAATGCCAAGAAAATCCTCTTCATTATTCGTGTTTTGTATTTTTATTTAAAAGCAATATTTTAGCTAAAAATAAGAAATTGATGAATACAGAAGCAGAAAAAAGAAGTTTACTTTTAGAAATGATTATGTTCGCCACTGTTGACGGACATTTGCATAAACGTGAGCTTGATTTTTTAAAACTTGTAGCTTTAGAATTGAACATTAGCGAAGAAGAATTTCAAGATTTATTTCATCAAGAAACGAAAGCAATTCCAATAAAATCAGAATTGCAACGTATAAATCAGTTTTATAGACTTGCTTTATTGATGCATATTGACGGAGTTTTACACGAAAAAGAACATAATGCCATTCAGGAAATTGCTTTAAAAATGGGATTAAATCTTTCGGCGGTAAAACGTGTTTTGGAAATGATGAAAAAAGCACCAAATACTGTAATTAGTCCGATTGTATTACTGGAAGTTTTTCAGGAACAGCATAATTAAGCGAGCTGTTCCTGTAATTTTTTAATTTCGTCACGAAGTTTTGCTGCTTGTAAGAAATCCAATTCTTTAGCAGCTTTTTCCATCGATTTACGTTTTTCGCGAATCATTTTTTCCAATTCTGTTTTAGATAAATAGGCAGTTTCAGGTTCTGCTGCAACAGGAATTGGATGACCTAACTCATATTCAACCAAAGGATTTTTGGTAAATGCGCTTTCGATTTTTTTGTTTAAAGCTTGTGGCGTTATATTGTTTTGAACGTTGAAATTAATCTGTTTTGTTCTCCTATATTCCGTTTCATCAATTGTTCGCTGCATACTCGCCGTAATTTTATCAGCATACAAGATTGCTTTACCGTTTAAGTTTCTCGCCGCACGCCCTATAGTTTGTGTTAACGAACGGTGATTTCTCAAGAATCCTTCTTTATCAGCATCTAAAATAGCAACAAGCGAAACCTCTGGTAAATCTAAACCTTCACGAAGTAAGTTAACCCCAATAAGAACATCAAAAATACCTTTTCGTAAATCCTGCATGATTTCGATACGCTCTAAAGTATCAACTTCAGAATGTATGTAACGGCATCGGATGCTTACTTTTGTTAGGTATTTTGCCAATTCTTCTGCCATTCTTTTAGTTAAAGTTGTAACTAAAACTCTTTCGTCTAATTCGCAGCGAACTTGAATTTCTTCAATCAAATCGTCAATCTGGTTCAAACTCGGACGAACTTCGATTACTGGATCTAATAATCCTGTTGGACGAATAATCTGTTCAACATAAATACCATCTGATTTTTGCAATTCATAATCAGCTGGAGTTGCAGAAACATAAATTACTTGGTTCTGTAAAGCTTCAAATTCTTCAAATTTCAAAGGTCGGTTGTCCATTGCTGCAGGAAGACGGAAACCATATTCTACCAAGTTTTCTTTACGGCTTCGGTCACCTCCATACATGGCGTGAACTTGCGAAACGGTCACGTGACTTTCGTCAACCACCATTAAATAATCACTTGGGAAATAATCTAATAAACAGAAAGGTCTCGTTCCAGCTTCACGGCCGTCGAGATATCTTGAGTAATTTTCAATTCCAGAACAATATCCTAATTCGCGGATCATTTCTAAATCGAAATTGGTTCTTTCTTCTAAACGTTTCGCCTCTAGATGTTTTCCTATTTCTTTAAAATAATCTACTTGTTTTACCAAATCTTGTTGAATCTGCCAGATTGCACCTTGTAAAACCTCTGGAGAAGTAACAAACATATTGGCTGGGTAAATAGTCAGTCTTTGGAATTTCTCTATAACCTGAGAAGTTTTTGCATCAAATGCTTCTATTTCTTCGATTTCATCTCCAAAAAAGTGAATTCGATACGCATCATCGGCATAACTTGGATAAACTTCAACTGTATCTCCTTTAATTCTGAAAGTTCCTGGATTAAAATCGGCTTCAGTTCTCGCATATAAACTCTGAACTAAACTATGCAATAATTTAGTTCTTGAAATAACCTGATCTCGTTTAATTTCAATTACGTTTTTCTGAAATTCGACAGGGTTTCCAATACCATAAAGACAAGAAACAGAAGCGACAACCAAAACGTCGCGACGTCCTGAAAGTAGGGAAGAAGTGGTGCTCAAACGCATTTTCTCTAATTCTTCATTGATAGATAAATCTTTTTCAATGAAAACTCCAGTCACAGGCATAAAAGCTTCAGGCTGATAATAGTCGTAATAAGAAACGAAATACTCAACAGCGTTATTTGGAAAAAACTGTTTGAACTCCGAATACAATTGCGCTGCTAAAGTTTTGTTATGAGCCAAAACCAAAGTGGGTCTTTGCACTTCCTGAATAACATTGGCAACGGTAAACGTTTTTCCGGAACCGGTAACTCCTAATAAAGTTTGATATTTTTCTCCGTCGACTACACCTTGCGCCAGTTTTTGTATGGCTTGTGGCTGATCTCCTTTTGGACTATATTCTGAGGAAACTTGAAATTTCATTTGCGTTGGCTGAAAATTTGGTTTTGTAAAGATACGAAGTTTGAATGCTAATCTAAAAAATTAATAATCGCGTCATTAACCATTTTTGGCTGATCGATAGTTAAAAAATGACCTGCATCTTTGATGATTTTGGTTTCGCTTTTTGATAAATGTTTCTGTGCTCTTTCTAAACTTTCTTCGGAATTAATAATGTCTTTGTCTCCAATTAAAACCAAAACAGGATTCTGGATAGATTCTAATTCTTTATCTGAAAAAGGCATCATTTTAAGCATGCTAGAATTGGATTTTGCATATTTATTGGCCAAATAAAATTGTCTTTTATAAATACGGCTGATGTTTTCAGGATGAGTTGAAAAAGTGTTTAATGTTTTACTGAATTTTTTTTCGCTTGGAAAAAGTTTCAGCATCAATGCCGAAGTTGTTTTTCTAGGTTTGTCAAGAAATTTGAAAGTCTGCGCAGGACTTAATAAAACAATTTTATCAATTGAATTTGGTTTCTGAACGGCCAATAATGTCGCAATCCAGCCGCCTCGTGAAGCGCCAACGATATCAAATTTCTTTAATTTATAATGATCGAAAATTTCATTGTAAAAAACAACAATATCATCAGATGAAAGTGGTTTTGCAGTTAAATTGGATTTGTTGGGTTCCATGATAAAATCGATGGAATAAATGCGATGATTTTTGGCTAAAACTTTAATGTTTGGATACCACATCGTAGAACTGGCATCCATTCCGTGGAGTAGAACCAAATCTTTTCCGTTTTTTGGGCCTGCGATCACAATATGCGCTGTTCCAAAACTTGTTTTTACATCTTCTTCAGTGTATGGAATATTCCAAAGCCTTAAAGCTTTATCATAAGCAGTTTGGTATTTTACTTCTTCGCTTTTGGTTTTAAATACGTAATCTTCAAATTTTGCTTTTTTTGAAGCACAACTTGTCACTAAAAAAAGTACAATAGCTAGGCGGGAATATAGTTTTGACATCGTAATAAATTCAATATTTAGCTTAAAGTTACGATTGGAGTAAGTGAAAAGTGTATCAGAATTTTATTTTAAAATATCATAATTTTAAGATTTATCGTTTTTGGAAGTCAAATAATAAATCTGAACAAAAGCTAAAATGGCGTTTGGAATAATTACTGGCCAAAGCCATTGATTGAAATCTTGGTAATTATTTAAAAAGATGCCATAAATGACAAAACAGATACAGCCAAACATATTAATAAATCGAATTGCTCTGAGGTTTTTCAGTAAGAAACCGCCAACAATAAAAACAGATGCGAGATAACCAATGTATTCTGCCATAATCTTGATTTTAAAATGTTTACAATAAATGTAGCAAAAGCAAATTATAAAATCAAGGTTTTAATTTGGAAATCAGATATTTGAAGTAGTCTGTTTACAGTTTTTTAGGTTTTCATTTGTCGAACTTAAGAAATTGGCATTTACTTATCAAAAAATATTTCGCCCCGCTGGGGCTTTGAAAACTACGACGAATAATCTTCTATAAATATTTCGTCCCGCAGGGACTATTCCCAAAATCATTACTTCATCAATTTATGCTAAGGCTCCAGAGGAGCCAAATATCTATAGCAAAATTTCTAAGCGTATAGTCTAAAGCTCCAGCGGAGCGACACATTCTAATTATTACAGAAATCAAATGTTTTAAATTGAAAAATTTCGATGATTATCACTTAAAAAACTCCACGCCACAATTCGGCTGTTTTTCTGCCCTTGTGACATTTCGATTGTTTTGACAGAAATGGCGTTTACTTTTTTCAAGATTTTGTAAATCGAAGAAAGATTTTCTTTTTTAGAAACTAGAGTAGTAAACCACAAAACTTGCGAAGGATATTTGGCACTTTCGTAAATCATTTGCGTGATGAATCCGATTTCGCCGCCGTTGCACCATAATTCGGCATTTTGACCTCCAAAATTTAAAACGGGATTTGTATTTCTTTTTTCCTTCGGGTTAAGATTGGAAACTTTTCTGGAAGTGCTTTTATTTGCTTCTTCCGCAGATGCATGAAAAGGCGGATTACAGATTGTAAAAGTAAAACGATCTTCGGGTGCAATGATATTTTTGAAAATGAATCGAGATTCAGTTTGTTGTTGTAAACTGATTGCGTCAATTAGATTTGGATTTGCTTCAATAATTTTAGAACAATTTTCAATTGATTTCTGGTCAATATCTGTTCCGACGAAACTCCAATTATAAATCGAGTTTCCTAATATCGGATAGATTAAATTTGAACCTGTTCCGATATCTAAACCTAAAACAGATGAAGTATTTGGAATCTGATTATTGTTGCTTTCGGCCAATAAATCAGCGATGTAATGAATATAATCGGCACGTCCTGGAATTGGCGGACAAAGATAATTTTTAGGAATATCCCAGTTTTGAATATTGTAATAGGTTTGGAGTAAAGCTTTGTTTAAAGTTTTTACAGCAAGTGGATTACTGAAATCAATGGTTTCGATTTCGTGTTTATTGATGGAAATAAAAGCTTTTAATTCTGGACAATTTGAAATTAATTTTTCAAAATCGTATCTCGCTCGATGAAGATTTCTTGGGTGTAAATTGTCTTTTTGTGAATTGTTTTCTGCTTTCATTTTCTTTGATTTCGATTGCAAAGATAGGTATTCCTTTTTTGAAGAAAGGCTTGTTTTGAAAATGAGTGCCCTAGCCCTGATGGAAGCGGCATCCTTTTGTGGTGGGGTTCACCACAAAAGATATAGCGGACAGCAGGAAATAGCTTCTAATCAAAACATTCCATTAAAAGCAAATCGCCTTCTCGATGTGTAATGGTTACAATTCCATCTTTTTCAACAGAATTACTGCTTCCAGTTCTGTAACCCATTGTGAGCGTATCGTCGTTTAATTCATATTTTAAATTCACTGAAGAAATTCCGTTTACAACACCAATTGGGATAAGTGAAATTGGTGTTTTTGCTGTATACCATTTTTCAAATTTTGTTGGCAGAAGAAAAATTTTGGAATGATCGTCAAGAATGACAATTTTCAGTAAATCTCTATAACGAACAATTTGTGTAAGGTTTGTAATCGTATGATCGGCGCGTTTTCCTGTTGCCCAAACGACGTTTACGGCAGGAATTTTTCTTTCGATAAGATAATCAAAAGCTTTTTCTAGATCTGTTTTATCTTGATCTGGCGTATGAACGATTTCGATTGGAAATTGTGAAGTTTTATAAATTTCAGGATCAAATCCACGATCAAAATCACCCAATAAAACATCGACTTTTATGCCTAATTCAATTACTCTTTCTATAGCCGAATCTAAAACGATAACCAACGGTGACCATTCTAGTAATTGTCCTAATAATTCAGGATCGCAGGCTGCGCCATTTGCAATTATTAAAGCGGGTTCTTGATCGTCGCGGACTATATGATGTGATGACATGTGTGTTTTTTTGAATGTGTTGCAAAGGTAAGGGTTAGAATTTTAGATTTATGATTTAGGATTTTAGATTTTTTCAAAGCTTGAAAAATCTGCGATCTACAATCTAAAATCAGAAATCCAAAAGCCTTCTGTGATAATTGATTTGCCCTAAATGATAGGCTAAATGTGTTGAAAGATGAATTAAGAAAAATCCGGTTGTCATTTCTTTTTCGAAAACAATCTGTGGATAAATTGCGTCTAAGTCAGCTTCTGTTAAATTATCAAGAGCGTTGTTTACAACTGAAATCGTGTTTTCAATTTTCTCAACTAATTCTGATTTTGGAATATCTTTTAACGAAAATTCCAAAGGACGATTTCGCACATAGCCTGTTTTGCCTATTTCTGCGCCAATATATGTGTTTAGATTTCCAATTAAATGAAGACAAAGATTTCCTGCCGAATTTGAAATATTTTTGTCAATTGCCCAAATTTGCTTTTCGAATTCGTATGATTCGATTTCAAATTTTAGCTTGTCTAAATCTCTATTGAAAAGTATTTTTAAAGTTTGTATTGACATAATTAATTTCTGTTTTTTATCGGAATCCAGATTTCTTCTTCAGAAGTCGGATCGTCTTTTTTATATCTTTCGTTCATAACCGCAAAATGAGGTCTGTCATCAACTGTGTAATCAGAATTTGGAAGCCATTCTGCAAAAATATAATGATACGTTTTATGCGCTTCTGTCGCTGGCCCTAAATGAAGAAAAACAGCATATAAGCCACTTGGAACAATTAGTGTTACCATTCCTTCTGGAACGGTTGAATAATCTGAAACTTCTACAGCAGCCCATTTCTGAAAAAGGTCATTGGGATCAAAATTGTCAAAATGATCTTTTTCATAAACTTCTAAAGAATATAAATTAGCGCCAATTGTATTTTTTATTTCTTTTCGATTTGGCATAAAACCGCTCCATAATTGAAAAGTTTTATTTTCGATAAAAGACATTTCGATAAAATGTCCAACAAGTTTTTTTTCGGTTAAGGCTTTGAGTAGTGGCTGCATAAATTATTGAATTTTGTACTTTTCTGTACTGGTTTCACTTAGGGAAAAATACCCCAGCGGATAATTATCTTTATTAGTTACATTGACCATATTTCCTTTTACAGTTGCTGGAGGAGACTGAAATGGCCCTCCAATATTGCTTCCAGCAATACTAACTAAAATACTCATATAATTATAGTATTGTTTTGAAATTCCGTAGTGCGTTATTTCGATTTCACTTCCAATTTGTAAATCTTCATCATCTGAAAGACTGAAAAACTCATTACCATTAAAAAATTTATCCTCATCTACATAATAGATTGATTTGACTTTATTAGGATATAAATATTTGTAGAGATAGAAATTATCTGCATCGGCAGGATCATTATAAAAGGCTTTGATTTCGATATCTTGCCCAGTAAAACCACCTTCGTTATTTTGATCTATTCGGGTAATGGATGCTACTGATTTTAAAGTTTCCGTTCCGATGTATCTATTTCCTCTACTAATTACAGTTAATGTATATTGTTCGTCGATAACAGGCTTGAAATTAGTGCATACATATTGCCCCGTCTTTTTAATTTCGATAAAATTAAATCTTTCTTTTTGACTATTTTCTATATAAATAATTGCATTAGAGATAGTTGGAATTACGTTTTCAAAATAGCCAGTCGTTGTAGTTAGTCTTATCGTCTGGTCATTTCCTGTAGTTCCTTTTTCCCAATTGATAGAAGCTTCAATTACTAATTTTGGAGCAGCTGTATCTAAATCAACATCAACAACTTCTTCGCAACTTGTGAAGAATATAGATGTGAAAAGCACGCTTAAAAAAACTAATTTTTTCATACTTATATTTTTAGTTTTTGAATTGATTTTTTAGAATTTGAAATTATAACTAACTGCTGGAACAATTCCGAAAATAGATGTTTTAATAGCTTCATTTACACCTGTGTCAACATTTTGGCGAAAGTTTATCGAGGCAGCGTTCATACGATTGTAGACGTTGTAAATACTGAAAACCCATTCGCCTTTCCAATTTCTATCTTTATTTTTTGTTGGTGTTAAAGTTGCAGAAATATCCAAATGATGATAAGCAGGAAGTCTATCTTCATTTCGTAATCCGTAGCTCGGCACCGTAATTCCTAAATATTCGTATTGGCCATTTGGATAAGTAACTGGCTGTCCTGACTGTAAAGCAAAGTTAGCACCAAAAGACCATTTTTCGTTTAAGCTATAAGCTGATGTAATAGCAAGATTATGCGTTTTATCGTAAGCAGAAGCATACCATTGACCGTTATTTATTCCAGTTTCTTCAGGAGTTCTTCCAGGAGTCTGCTGTTCTGATTTGGAAATTGTGTACGAAATCCATCCGTTAAATTTACCTTTGTTTTTCTTTATCATCAGTTCTAAACCATACGAACGCATATGTCCATTTAAAATGACTTGTTCAATGGCATTATTGGCTATTAAATCGGCTCCGTCTATGTAATCTAATCTATTTTGTATTTTCTTGTAATAAGTTTCGACTTCAAGTGAGTAAGCGCCGTTATAAATATTTCTAAAATATCCAATTGCTCCCTGATCTGCAAGCTGAGGTTTGATATAATTGTCACTCGGCATCCAAACATCTAGCGGAGTCGGAGATGAAGTATTAGAAATCAATTGAAGATATTGAGCCATTCTGTTATAGCTGGCTTTTATGGCTTGATCGTCATTTAATTGATAAGAAATTGAAAAACGCGGTTCGAGATTGCCATAACTTTGAATGACTTTATTTTTGCCAAAATACTGTGTTGAAGTCGGAGTTCCTTTTTCGTAAATCTGCATTTCACTATTAAAAAGAACCGCCTGATTATTGTCATAATAATTAATAGTAGAAGCGCCCAATCTATAAAATAAACTGTAACGCAATCCGTATGCGACGGTAATTTTTTTAGAAAGCTGACTTTCTGCATCCAAATAAACAGAAGGTTCAAAAGCGTATTTTTTATCCAATTGATCTGGATTAATTCCTGAATCTTCGCCAGTTGGCTTAATTGTTCCAGGATTAAATTGATAATAAATTCCGTTTACACCATAATTCAGTTTTAATTTATCCGAAAGATAATATTTGAAATCGTATTTAATGTTATAGTTTTTGATGCCAGAATCCCAGTTGAATCCAACAAAATCAAGATCTAAGCCGTAATAATAATCACTGTAAATTAAGGAGAGATTTGAAAATAGTTTGTTAGAATATAAATGGTTCCATCTAAAATTTAAAGTAGAATTTCCGTAAGTATTGGTGAAGCTTTTATTTAATCTGAAAACATCGCGCCCAAAATAACCTGATAAATAGAGACTGTTATTGTCGTTGAGTTTATAGCTTAATTTGGTGTTTAAATCATAAAAATAAGCGGAGTTATTTTTATTGTCTTCGGATAGTTTTAGAAAAAGATGCGCATAAGAAGCCCTTCCTCCAATTAAAAAAGAACCTTTGTCTTTTGCAATCGGACCTTCAGCTAGCAGACGGCTTGATATTAAGCCAATTCCGCCACTCATATGAAAATCTTTACTGCTTCCGTCTTTTTGATAGATTTCTAAAACTGAAGAAGCTCTTCCTCCATAACGTGCTGGAATTCCTCCTTTATACAATTTTAAATCTTTAATGGCATCAGGATTAAAAACAGAAAAGAATCCAAAAACGTGCGAAGAATTAAAAATCGTCGCTTCATCCAAAAGAATCAGATTCTGATCAGCACCACCTCCGCGAACGTTAAATCCAGAAGCGCCTTCACCTGCATTGGTAACACCTGGAAGTAATAAAATCGATTTTAAAACATCAACTTCTCCTAAAACAACGGGCATTTTTTTTATGGTCGAAATAGAGAGTTTGTTAACGCTCATTTCTGGCGATTTAATGTTGGTCTTGCTTTTGTTTTCTGTAATAATGACTTCTTGAAGTTCTTCACCGCCTTCTTTGATTGCGAAGTTACTTTTTGTATTCTGATTTAAAATAATGGTTTTTTGAATGGCTTGATAACCGGTATAACTGATTTCAATTTCGTATTCCCCTTTAGGAGCAGAAAGCGAGTAAAAACCGTATTCGTTTGTTGTGGTTCCAATTTTTAATGATGGAATATAGATAGCAACTCCAATTAGAGTTTCGTTATTTCGGCTATCAGTAATAGTTCCGCTTAGAGTGAATTTTTCCTGTGCAAATGAGGTGAAAATCGTAAGAATAAAAAGAAAAAATGTGCAGGTATTTTTTGTAATCATTATATTGATTTTGATTTACATAGTTAACAATTCTTACTTAATTATTGTCACGGAAATTCTGTAAAGATAAGTTAAGATAAAAAAGGACAACCTTTC
This sequence comes from Flavobacterium ginsenosidimutans, assembly GCF_003254625.1. Classification (GTDB taxonomy): domain Bacteria; phylum Bacteroidota; class Bacteroidia; order Flavobacteriales; family Flavobacteriaceae; genus Flavobacterium; species Flavobacterium ginsenosidimutans. The sequence continues at coordinate 126,285 of NZ_QJRJ01000078.1, read as the reverse complement.
GAGTTGTCCTTTTTGTTTATTTAGAAATACAAAATGTATTCTGAATTATTTGATTTTAGCAATAATAGCGTTGAAAGTTTCGCTTGGACGCATTGCTTTGCTTACTAACTCAGGAGTTGGTTGGTAATAACCGCCAAGAGTTTGAGCTTTTCCTTGAGCGCCAATTAATTCAGCATCGATTTTAGCTTCGTTTGCTTCAAATTCAGCAGCAATTGGAGTAAAGATAGCTTTCAATTCTGCATCTTTAGTTTGAGCAGCTAAAGCTTGAGCCCAATAGAATGCTAAATAGAAGTGAGAACCACGGTTGTCAATTTGACCCACTTTACGAGCTGGAGATTTATCGTTTGCTAAGAATTTATCATTTGCCTGATCTAAAGTTTCAGATAAAACGATCGCTTTAGAATTATCTAAAGTTTGTCCTAAATGCTCTAATGAAGCACCAAGAGCTAAAAATTCTCCTAGAGAATCCCAACGTAAGTATCCTTCTTCTGTAAATTGCTCAACGTGTTTAGGAGCAGAACCTCCAGCGCCAGTTTCGAACAATCCACCACCGTTCATTAAAGGAACGATAGAAAGCATTTTTGCAGAAGTTCCTAATTCTAAAATTGGGAATAAATCTGTTAAGTAGTCACGTAAAACGTTTCCTGTTACAGAAATAGTATCTAAACCTTTGATGATTCTGTCTAAAGTAAATTCAGTAGCAGCAACTGGGTTTAAAATACGGATATCTAAGTTTGTAGTATCGTAATCTTTAAGGTATTTTTGAACTTTTACGATCAATTCTCTATCGTGTGCTCTGTTTTCGTCTAACCAGAAAACAGCAGGAGTACTAGATAAACGAGCTCTGTTTACAGCTAGTTTAACCCAGTCCTGAATCGGAGCGTCTTTTGCCTGACACATTCTGAAAATGTCATTAGCTTCAACATTTTGCTCCATTAAAACATTTCCGTTTGCATCAACAACACGAACAACACCGTCAGCTTTCATTTGGAAAGTTTTGTCATGAGATCCGTATTCTTCAGCTTTTTGAGCCATTAATCCAACGTTAGGAACACTTCCCATTGTTTTTGGATCAAAAGCACCATGTTTTTTACAGAAATCGATAGTTGCAGTATAAACACCAGCGTAAGAACGGTCTGGAATAACAGCGAATGTATCTTGTGCTTTACCATCTTTGTTCCACATTTGTCCAGAAGTACGGATCATTGCTGGCATAGAAGCATCAACAATTACGTCTGAAGGAACGTGTAAGTTTGTAATTCCTTTATCAGAATTAACCATTGCTAAAGCTGGACCATTTTCGATAGCTTTAGTAATGTCTGCTTCAACTTCTGCTTGCTCAGGTCTTCCAGCAATTTTTGCGTAGATATCACCTAAACCGTTTCTTGTATCAACATTTAATTCTGCGAATAAAGCTTCATATTTTTTGAAAAGATCAGCAAAATATACTTCAACGATAGCGCCAAAGATAATTGGATCAGAAACTTTCATCATTGTAGCTTTTAAGTGCACAGAAAGTAAAACTCCTGCAGCTTTAGCTTCAGCAATTGCATCAGCCGCAAAAGCTTTTAATTTGCTTACGCTTAAAACTGAACTGTCAATAATTTCTCCAGCTTTTAGCGGAGTACTTGCTTTTAAAACAGTTGTTGTTCCGTCTTTAGCAACAAATTCGATTTTTACGTCGTTTGCTTCGTTAACAGTTAAAGATTTTTCACTTCCGTAAAAATCTCCGCTTGTCATAGAAGCTACTTTAGTTTTTGAGTCAGCAGACCAAGCACCCATAGAGTGTGGATTTGCTTTTGCAAAGTTTTTAACTGCTCTTGGAGCTCTACGGTCAGAGTTTCCTTCACGTAAAACTGGGTTTACAGCAGAGCCTAATACTTTTGCATATTTTGCTTTAATTTCCTTTTCAGCATCGTTTTGTGGATCTTCAGGGAAATTTGGTACGTTGTATCCGTGCGATTGTAATTCAGCAATAGCCGCTTTTAATTGCGGTACAGATGCTGAAATGTTTGGTAATTTAATAATGTTTGCTTCTGGCTGAGTTGCTAATTGACCTAATTCTGCCAACGCATCTCCAGTTTTTTGAGCATCAGTCAAAGAATCAGGGAAGTTTGATAAAATTCTTCCTGCCAGCGAAATATCTCTGGTCTCGATTTCAATTCCAGCTGTAGCTGTAAATGCTTGAACAATTGGTAACAAAGAGTAAGTTGCCAATAACGGCGCCTCATCAGTTAAGGTGTAAAAAATTTTTGATTTTGTCATTTTCTTTTTTTTTTATAATCGTATCGTCAGGAGTTAACGATGGCAAAGATATATTCGGCTCAAAATGAGCGGAGCAAATATAATAAAATCACAACGAAATCGGTTGAGTTTTCGCGAGAAAAGGCGAAATTAACAGATTGTTATTTCATATCCGATATATTGCTAAATCGATGATTTTGGTATTAAAAAATTACGGTTTTGATATTGGTTAAAAATAAGGCATAAAAAAAACTCGTTTCAAACAATATGAAACGAGTTTTTTATAACATTTAGATAAATGATTATCTTCTTTTATCTTTAATCTTAGCTTTTTTACCAGTAAGTTGTCTGAAGTAGAAAATTCTAGCTCTACGTACAGCACCTTTCTTGTTAATTTCAATTTTTTGTAAAGCTGGTAAGTTTACTGGGAAGATACGCTCAACTCCAATAGCTCCAGACATTTTACGAATAGTAAAAGTTTCTGTGTTACCAGAACCTCTTCTTTGAATAACAACTCCTTTAAAAAACTGAGTTCTAGTTTTTTCACCCTCTTTAATTTCGTAGAATACTGTAATAGTATCTCCAGCTCCAAATACAGGGAAATCTTTTTTAGCAACGAATTCGTCTTGAACGAATTTTAATAAATCTGCCATGATAATTTAAATTATGGTTTTATATTAGAGCAACATTCACGGATCTCGCCAGAGGTTGGTCAAATTCGGGTGCAAATGTAAACAATAATTATAAATTATGAATTATAAATTGTAAATTATTTTTAGTTTGTTTTGTTTCAAGTTTCAGGTTTCAAGTTGTTGCTATCTAGAGTTTTAACTTGAAACAAAAATAACCTTAAACTTGAAACTAAATTTTAATGTCCTTCCAGCAAATCTGGTCGTCTATTTTTAGTATGTTCATACGCCATATCTTCGCGCCATTTGTCGATTTTGGCAAAATGTCCGCTGGTTAAAACTTCGGGAACTTTCCAGCCTTTATAATCTGCGGGTCTTGTATATATAGGTCCCGAAAGCAAATTGTCTTGAAAACTATCTGTTAATGCTGAGGTTTCGTCACTTAAAACACCTGGAATTAATCGAATCAAAGCATCAGATAAAACTATGGCACCCAATTCTCCGCCAGATAAAACATAATCGCCAATTGAAATTTCTTTCGTAATAAAATGATCTCTAACTCTTTGATCAACACCTTTATAATGTCCGCATAAAATGATAATGTTTTCATACATCGACATTTTATTTGCCATTTTCTGATTTAAAGTTTCACCGTCAGGAGACATATAAATTACTTCATCATATTCGCGCTGACTTTTCAAATGAGTAATGCAATCATCAATAGGCTGAATTGTCATTACCATTCCTGCGCCTCCGCCAAAAGGATAATCATCTACACTTTTCTGTCTATTTGTGCTGTAATCACGAAGATTGTGAAAATGTACTTCGACCAAACCTTTGTCGATAGCACGTTTCATAATCGAAGCCTCAAACGGACTTCTTAATAATTCAGGTAAAAGAGTAATAATGTCAATTCGCATTTCTATTCAATGAGTTTTCTTGTTGGCAAAGATACGAAGTTAATGTTTGTCAATTTCTAAAGATTTGTCTGTGTATTGTTTTTTAATATGTATGATTTCTCCTAATCAGATATAATGATTTCACAAAATTTAATGTAATGTTAAGATTTACAGGGTGTTATTTCGTTTTAATTCAATTAATTTTGCCGCAACTTAAACCAAATACATAAAGAATTACCAATTTATGAAAAAGACTTTACTTTTAATCGCAATACTAATATTGCAGAACTCTTGCTCCAATGCAAGCAAGGCGCACGATAAATGGATCGGTGAATCCAAACAAAAACTTATAAAAAGTTGGGGATCTCCTGTTAGAATAATTCATGATGATCAGGATAATGAAATATTCGTTTATGCAGATCAGGTTTTTACTGATGATAATAATTCTGGTATTGCAGGGGCATATTATTGGAAATACAATTATATGTATCTAAATAAAGATGGGAAAATTTTTTCATGGCGTAATGAGAATCAAAAATTTCCTCCTCAAGAAGTTGATTCAAAAAAAGTTATAATTCTGAATACTCAGACAGTAAAATAAATCAGCTTTATTTTTTTAGTCGAGATTTTTATCTACAAATAAATAGTATTTTTAAGTAACAATTTAAAAATACTATTTATCCTTATTTTGATGTCTTCAACAAAAACAAAAATACTTGCCATTACAGGCAGCACCAGAAAAAATTCCAGCAATTTTAAGATTCTCAACTATATTTCGAAACATTTTCAATCAGAATTTGAAGTCGAAATATTTGAAGATTTAGCCAGTCTTCCTCATTTTAATCCAGATTTAGATATCGAAAATCCTCCAAAAGAAATCGCTTCTTTCAGAAACAAGATTAAAGATGCTGATGGCGTAATTATCTGTACTCCTGAATATGTATTTAGTCTTCCTGGAAGTTTAAAAAATGCTTTAGAATGGTGCGTTTCAACTACCATTTTTTCAAACAAAAAGGCGGGTTTAATAACAGCTTCAGCTTCTGGAGAAATGGGGCACGAACAGCTTTTATTAGTAATGAAAACACTTGAAGCTAATTTTGATGATAAGACACAGCTTTTAATTCAAGGTATTCGCGGAAAAGTCAACGCCGAAGGAGAAATTATAGATTCAGGGACAGCGGAAGCACTTCAAAATTTTACAAAAAACTTAGAGAATCGTTTTTTATAATATATTTACTTTCTGAAATTTATATCATAAAATGATTAGCAGAAGAAATTTTATCGTAACCACAGGTTTTGCTACAACAGCTGTTTTGGCTTCACCATCATTTGCATTTTCTATGAATAAAAAAGAAATAGGCTTACAACTGTATACGCTTCGCGAAGAACTTCCTAAAGATGTAAAAGGAACTTTAGAAAAAGTAGCAAAAGCAGGTTATACCAACGTCGAAACATATGGTTTTTCGACAAAAGATCAGTTTTGGGGATTAACACCAAAAGAACTAAAAAAGATTTTAGATGATAATGGCTTAAAAGCAGTCAGCGGACATTACAATTTAGGAAGCTTTTTGTATGATGGAAACACGACGGAATTAATTGCTTCAATTAAAGCGGCGAAAATTCTAAAAAGCGAATTTCTAACTGTTCCGTGGGTCGATGAACCTTTTAGAAGAAATATAGAAGATTATAAGAAGATTGCAGCTCGTGTAAATGAAGCGGCAAAAATGTGTAAAAAAGCAGGTTTGAAACTGGCTTATCACAATCATGATTTTGAGTTTCAAAAACACGATGGTGTTACAGGTTATGAAATCTTATTAAATGAAACTGATAAAGATTTGGTTTACTTCGAATTGGATTTGTATTGGGTAATTCATTCTGGAAATGATCCTTTACAATTATTCAAAGAAAATCCTGGCCGTTTTAAAATGTGGCACGTAAAAGATAAAGACAAAACAAACAACGATTTGAATACCGAAGTTGGTTCTGGAACAATCGATTTTAAACCTTTATTCGCGGCAGCAAAACAATCAGGAATGGTTCATTTTTTTGTAGAACAGGAAAATAATTTTGCTTCCAATTCTTTTGAATCAATTAAATCGAGCTGTGATTTTATTTCGAACAATTTAATCTAGTAAATTGATTTATGAAGAAACTTCTTTTATTGGTATTTGTGATTCTTTTTGCTTGTCAATCTGATAAAAAAGAAAAGACAAATTTAAAGACACAATCAATTCCGCAGCAAATTTTACCGCCTCAACCTTATTTCGTTGATATTAAAGTTAATGATGTTAAGCTTGGAAAGCCTGCCTATGGAGATTGGTTGTTTTCTCATAAAGAAAACGGACAAAGTTTCGAACAATTTGTTCAAACTAAACATGTTGTTCCGACCAAAGAAGAAAATATTATATATCTGCAGCCTATAGGAAAGTTTAATTCGTTGCAGGTAAAACAAATTGAATTAGTTCGTCAGTATTTGCAAATATTTTTTCAGTTAGAAACTAAAGTTTTAAATGATGTGTCAAACGATATTATTCCGAACCGTGCTAGACGTATGGGAGATATGGATCAGGAACAATTTTTGGCAGGTTATATTTTAACTGATGTTCTAAAAAAAGAGAAACCTGATAAAGGAGTTGCTTTAATGGCTATAACAGAAAAAGATTTATATCCAAAACCAGAATGGAATTATGTTTTTGGTTTAGCATCTTATAGAGATAAAATAGCGGTAAGTTCGATGTACAGAATGCAAAAAGAAGCAGATTTTAATTTGAGTTTAGATCGATTATTGAAAATCTGTTCACACGAAATAGGGCATATGTTTGGTTTGTATCATTGTATTGAAGCTAATTGTGTTATGAATGGAACAAATAGTTTGATAGAAACAGATGGACATTCCATTAGATTGTGTTCTCTTTGTCAAAGAAAATTGAATTCAGGATTTAAATATGACAATGTAAAAAGGTTAAAGGAACTTGAAAAATTCTTTAATGAGAATAGTTTGAATGAAGGATCAGCATTAATGAAAAAAGATCTTGAAAAAATTAAAAAGTAGAAAGAAATGGGTACAAGCAAAGAATTTATAAAAGGCGACGAAATAGAGTGGGAAGTAGTTGGCGAAGGAATCAAGCGTAAGATTTTGGCTTTTGACGAAAGAGTGATGCTGGTAAACGTTCATTTTGAAAAAGGAGGAATTGGAACTTTACACGATCATTATCATTCGCAAGTTACATACATCGCAAGCGGAAAGTTTGATGTAACCATCAGTGGTGTAACACAGACCTTAAAAGAAGGCGATAGTTTTTATATTCCGCCTCACGCTGTTCATGGAGTTGTTTGCTTGGAAACAGGTATGCTAACAGATGTTTTTAGTCCTGCTAGAGAAGATTTTTTGCAATATTAAAAAAATAAAAAATCCGTAAATATCTGCGTCTTCGTGATAACGAATCCGTAAAATCTGTGTCCATTTTTGGAACATTGATTACATAGATTCACTATCGCGAAGACTTGGATTTACGCAGATTTAATTTAAAAAAAACTTAAATTATAAGTTTAGGTTAAATATAGATGGTATTTTTGCAGCATGAATTTATCTAAAACTAATGTACTGTTTATGGCAGTTTGCACTGGTCTTATAGTTGCAAATCTTTATTACTGCCAGCCTTTGATTGTTTTAATTGCCAACGAATTTAAAATTCCTGAAGCCAGCGCTGGAACGATAACCTATTTAACTCAAGCAGGTTATGCGATCGGACTGTTTTTTATGGTTCCGCTTGGCGATAAAATAGAACGAAAAAGGCAAATTTTGATGACCACTTTTGCTACTGTAATTGCCTTATTAATTGCAGCAACGGCCAAAAGTTTTCTTGTTTTACAAATTGCTTCACTGCTAATCGGAATCACATCGATTGTGCCACAGCTTATTCTGCCTCTTGCGGCTTCTTTAAGCGCACCTGAAGAAAGAGGGAAAGTTGTTGGAACTATTATGAGCGGACTTTTAGTCGGAATTTTGCTTTCGCGAACGTTAAGCGGATTTATAGGCCAAGTTTTGGGCTGGAGATCTATGTTTTATATCGCGGCCGGAATTTGTCTTTTGATCTTTTTTGTGATTCAAAGTAAATTTCCGCAGAACAAACCGCAGTTTCAAGGAACTTACGGCCAATTGATTAAATCTTTATTTACGCTAATAAAAACACAGCCAGTTTTGCGCGAAGCAACAGCAATTAATGTTTTCAGTTTTGCTCAATTTGGAGCATTTTGGACTACAATGGTTTTATTGCTTTCTGGCGAACCTTTTAATTTCAATAGCGCCACAATTGGTTTGTTCGGAATTGTTGGAGCTTCTGGAGCTTTGGCTGCGCCTTTAGTTGGAAAATTGGGAGATAAAGGAAATTCTAGAATTGCAGTTGGTTATGGTATTTTATTGGTTTTAATCAGCTTTTTGATTTTTTATTTTTCAATCGAAAGTGTGATTGGAATTGCAATCGGAATTGTATTTATTGATATTGGAATTCAAGGTGTTCACATCTCCAATCAAACAAGAGTATATTCGTTATTGCCAGAAGCTAGAAACAGGTTAAATACTGTGTTTATGTCGCTTACCTTTTTAGGAACGGCTGCAGGATCTGCATACGGATTATTACTATGGAAATTAGGCGGATGGCATGCTGTAACTATTGGCTGTATGGTTTTGTCTTTACTATCACTGACAGTTTACGGACTTACTTATAAATCAATCCCGAAACGTCGGGACTAAAAGAGCAAAAGCGCAAATTGATTAAAAAATTAATTTGTAAATTTGCGTTGAAATTAAAAATAACAACATGGAAAACGGAATATACGCTAAATTCAACACTAGCAAAGGTTTGATTTTAGTAAAATTGACACACGATTTAACACCTGGAACTGTAGGGAACTTTGTTGCTCTTGCAGAAGGGAATATGGAAAATAAAGTAAAACCTCAAGGACAAAAATTCTATGACGGATTAACTTTTCACAGAGTAATTTCTGATTTCATGATTCAAGGTGGATGTCCAAAAGGAACAGGAACTGGTGACCCAGGTTATAAGTTTGATGATGAATTTCACCCAAGTTTAAAGCATGATCGTCCAGGAGTTTTATCTATGGCAAACTCAGGACCAGGAAGTAATGGTTCTCAATTTTTCATTACTCACGTTGCAACTCCTTGGTTAGATAATAAACATACAGTTTTTGGAAACGTTGTTGAAGGACAAGACGTTGTTGATGCTGTTGCTCAAGGTGACGCTTTAGAGTCTGTAGAAATTATCAGAGTTGGTGAAGAAGCTCAAAAATGGAATGCTATTGAAGCTTTCATTGGTTTAAAAGGTGCTCGTCTAAAAAGAGAAGCAGCTTTAAAAGCAGAATCTGAAGCAAAAATGGAACAATTAGCTGCTGGTTTTGATAAAACAGAAAGTGGTTTACGTTATAAAATGATTCAAAAAGGAGAAGGAAAAAGAGCTGAAGCAGGAAAAACAGTTTCTGTTCACTACGAAGGTTCTTTAGAAAACGGAAAAGTTTTTGATTCTTCTTACCCACGTAAAAAACCAATCGAATTCAAATTAGGAATTGGACAAGTTATTGAAGGATGGGACGAAGGTATCGCTTTATTGCAAGTTGGAGACAAAGCTCGTTTTGTTATTCCATCTGATTTAGGTTACGGACCAGCTGGTGCAGGAGGAGTTATTCCGCCAAACGCAACTTTGATTTTTGACGTTGAATTAATGGACGTAAAATAAGAATTTCATTAGCAATTTAGTATTGTTATAAATAGAATCCCATTCGAACGCCGAATGGGATTTTTTTTATATTTACTAAAAACATAAGTAATGAAAAAAACTATAATTCTAGCAGGAGCAGTCTTGATTCTTGCTGCCTGTGGTGCTAAACAATCAAAAGGAGAGACGCCTCCGCCGCCACCTCCGCCGCCGTCAAAAGATGTGTCTGCTAAGGATCTTATATTTGGAGATACAGCTTTGGCAGAAGGTAAACAACTGTATGATAATAATTGTGCGAAATGCCACAAATGGTATGAACCAAAACAATTTAGTAAAGAAGAGTGGAAGCCAATTTTGATAAGAATGCAGAAAAAGGCAAAGCTTGATGATATAAAGATGGCATCGATAACCAATTTTATAGATTCTCAATTGTAACACGTGTTATACAAAAAATAAAAAACCGATTCAATAAATGATTGAATCGGTTTTTTATTTTCAAATAGATATAAAAAAAACACCATCACAAAATGAGGTGTTTTAAAACTTAAGAATGATGTACAGCAGAGTTATCTACAGCTATTACTTTTAAAGTTTTGATGCCAGCCGGTAATTCCCAATCAACTTCGTCATTTTCTTTAAAACCAATAATAGCAACACTTAAAGGTGCTAAAATTGATATTTTAGATTGTTTTACGTCTGCTGCCGAAGGCAAAACGATTTGAATTTTCATTTGTTTATTAGCTTTTACATCTTCTATCGTTACAAATGAATTGATTCGGATTACTGAACTATCCAATTCGCTTTCTTTACTAATTACAGCGCGATCTAATTCTTGTGAAAGCTGATTTGCTTCTTTAGTATTTGTTGAGTTTTTACTTTTTAAAATCAATTCCCTTAAAAATTGATAATCTGATTTACAGAAAGTGGGTGTGGGTTTCATATCTATATTGAATTTATTGTTATAAAATTTAAATGATTTCTCTTCTTATAAAGAAATTTACAAACGAAAAAAATCAGTCTTTAAAAAAGACAGAATCGAAACGTTTAATCTGGAAAACAAAAAAATATTCGACCAATTTGATTCTGTCAAATAAATTAAATGTTTAAATCTGGTAAAAATCCTCCGTCAAAAAGAAGAAAAGTGAAGTAGACGGAGGCCTAAAAAATAAAGGCCTTATTATGTGAAATAATTACAGCAGGTAGCGGTTTTGCTTGGCAAAACGACTTTTTAGAAGCTGTAAATGGTGTTTTATTTCCCATAAGGAGTATTAATTTGATTTGCAAAGATAGTTAATCTTTTTGAATTTAGTGAGATATTACTTCCATTTTATGCCGCAGCCTAAACTTGGCTTCTGTGGATCTTTTAAGCTTCTATTGTAAATTAAGGCATCTATAGCACCTCTAAGATCGCTTCCGCTAAGAGGAATTCCGTTGCCAGGTCTAGAATCATCTAGTTGTCCGCGGTAGAATAATTTGTCTTGATTATCAAATAAATAAAAGTCTGGCGTACAGGCTGCTTGATAGGCTTTTGCAACTTCTTGGGTTTCATCATACAAGTAAGGAAAATCGATTTTGTTTTCCATTGCAAAATCTGTCATTAACTCAGGACCATCTTGTGGATATTTTACAACATCATTACTTGAGATAGCAATTACTCCAAGTCCTTGCACACGATAATCATTTGCAATCATTACAACTTCTTTAATAACATGATGCACAAATGGGCAATGGTTGCAGATAAACATAACCAAAGTGCCTTTAGAACCTTTTAAATCCTTAAAAGAATAAGTATTGTTTGAATTCGTATCTTTTAAATAAAAATCAGGAGCAATTGTTCCTAATGGAAGCATTGTTGATTCTGTTCGTGCCATTTTATTTGAAATTTGATTTTCAAAAATAGCTTTAAAAAACTGTAAATAAAAGAGCACAAGAATAAAAAGTATCCAAAGAAAGCAGTTAGCCACAACAGCTTGCTTCTTTGGATACTTTTTTTAATTTTTATGAATTCAAAAAATCTAATAAATCTTCATTTAGCTTTTCTCTATCGGTGTAAAATAAGCCGTGTGGCGCTCCTTCATATTCAATGTAAGTATTATTTGCAATTGATTTTGCTGCTTTTCTTGAAGTAAGATCAATTGGTACAATTTTATCGTCGTCTCCGTGAATAATTAGAGTTGGAACTTTAATGAAATCTACTTCATCTCTAAAATCCGTGTATGAAAAAGATTCAGCGCATTTTAAAGTAGCTCTTGGAGAAGCCACGGAACATAAATTTCTATAATATTCTAATAAAGGCGTGCTAATTGGTTTGTTGATGATATTTACACCAAAAAATGTTTTTCCGAAATTGTCTACAAAACCAATTCGATCTTCTTTAATTGCCATTGCAGTATTTTCACTTTTTTCTTTTGGATGTCCGTCTGGATTATCATGCGTTTTTAACAGAAACGGAATGATTGACGAAATCAAAGCTGCTTTTGTAACTCCTTTTCCGCCATGACGGCTGAAATAACGAACCACTTCGCCACCGCCCATTGAGAAACCGACAAGGGTTACGTCTTCCAATTCTAGTTGTTCAATAATTTCTTTAAGATCATCTGTCAAAGTATCATAATCGTAACCGTCCCAAGGCTGAGAAGATTTCCCGAATCCACGGCGATCGTAGGCAATAACACGATAATTGTTTTGTACTAAATGATCTATTTGATATTCCCACATTTCATTAGAAAGTGGCCAGCCGTGAATTAGAATCACAGGTTTTCCTTGACCATAATCTTTAACATAAAGTCTAACATTTTGGGCAGTTTCTATATATTTATCAGTATGAACCTGTTTTAGATTAGATTCAAAATCTTTGATTGACATGCATGCATTTGGTTCAGTATGTTCCATGTTATATCTTTTTACGTGAGTATTTTCATTTTTTCTTCTCGTAAAATTAGATTTAAAGAAAAAGAAATAGGTTATAGAATTAGGCGCATTAATTACAAAATTTATAGGTTTGTAAATAATACAATTTAAAAATGGATTTAACCTGGAATGAATTTGAACGCACAGATATGCGCGTCGGAACAATTATAGAAGTAAACGATTTTCCCGAAGCAAGGAAACCAGCATTTCAGCTTACAATTGATTTTGGTTCAGAAATCGGAATTAGAAAATCATCGGCACAAATTACCAAAAGATATCAGAAAGAAGATTTAATTAATCGCCAGATTGTAGCGGTTGTAAATTTCCCGAAAAAACAAATCGGAAAATTTATGAGTGAATGCCTAGTTCTTGGCGCTGTAGGCGAGGGCGGAGATGTTATTTTATTAGCTCCGGATTTTAAGATACCAAATGGTTTGCGTATTGGTTAGTTTTTTTAGTATTCAGTCGCAGTCGCAGTTTTCAGTTCTAGACTGTTTACTGAGACTGCGACTGAAAACTTAACTAATCTTTTTAATCAATTTCTGTAATATCAACTGCCCTTCTTCCCAATATTTTAAATCAGAATCGGAGTTAATGTGTCCTTGCTGGCCGATATTTACAAAATCGCTTCCCCATTTTTCTGCGAAGTATTTTTTTCTTTCGAAAGAAGCGTAAGGATCATTTTCGCTTGCAACAACAACCGATGGAAAAGGTAATTTATAAAGCGGGATTGGCGAAAAATTTCTAGTACATTCTGGTGTGTGCTGAGGTGAATCAACATCTGCTGGTGCGACTAAAAAAGCACCAACTATTTTTGGATTATTATTTTTTTCTGCCCAATGCAAAACCAATGAAACAGCTAAACTGTGTGCAACTAAAATAGTTGGTTTGTTAAGTTTTAAGATGTTCTCGTTTAATCTGTCAAGCCATTCTTCTCGAATTGGTTCGTCCCAATTATCTTGTACAACACGAATTGAGTTTTCGAATTTTTCGTGCCAAAAGGTCTGCCAATGTTTTTCTCCAGAATCTCCAAGTCCTGGTATAATTAATAGTTGTGTCTCCATTGCCGTGGAATTTTTATTTAGTGATTATTTTTTGCGTTCTTTTAAAATTCGGTTTACTTCATTTACTAAAAGCGGAAAACCAGGTTCTGTCATTCCGTGACCGTAACCGTCTAATTCATATAATTTAGTTTGCGTGTGACCAATCAATTTCATCATTCTAGCCATGTACGCGTTTTCTTCATAACGTCCCAACATTTCTAATTCGCGATCTCCAGTAATTAACAATAATGGAGGAGCATCCGCGCGAACGTGATATAAAGGAGCAAATTCGTCAATTGTTGGCTGTTTTTCTGGAATTCCGTTTTCTCTCCTAATTTCAAAATGTGTAATACATTGTCCGCTAAACGGAATAAGTCCAGCAATTTGATTCGCATCAATGTTTTCTTTTTGTAGCCATTTTTTATCCAGACCAATCATCATTCCTAAATATCCTCCCGCAGAATGTCCAGAAACGAAAATCTGAGTTCTGTCACCGCCATAATTTGCAATGTTGTTAAAAGTCCATGCAACAGCTGCAGCAGCATCTTCTATAGCTTTTTCAGCTTTTGCTTTTGGAGATAATCTATAATTTACACCAATAATAGCAAAACCTTTATTTTTTAATGCTTCAGGAATTTCTTTGTTTCCGCCAGTTAATCCGCCACCGTGAAACCAAACGATTGTGGCAAAACCGGTTTTGTTTTTTGGATAATAAATATCTAAAACACATCTTTCGCCGATATATTTATCAGATTTATTTACAGTAGCATTATAATATTGGATATTGTTTTTCGTTTCATATTCTGTATTCTGTGCAGAAAGGGAAATTACAAAGAAGAAGAAACTTAAAAGAACTATTAATTTTTTCATTTTATAAGTATTGAATTGTATTACTTTGAATTTAGGTGATTTGAGAAAATCTAAAATCTGAAGTCTAAAATCTAAAATTATAAATTAATATATAAAAAAAGTCCAAAATGCAGAACAAATTGGACTCCTACTTTATATAGATGATTTTGATTAAATATCATCAAAATCGATATCTGTAAAACTAGATCTTTGACCTTCAGCTTTTTCAGAGCTGTATTCTTTCTTAAAATCTTTTTGATGTCTTTCAGAAATTACTTCTTCGCCTTTGTGGTTCAAAACATAAGAAGTCATTTCCTCTAATATTTCGGCGAAAGCACTAAAATCTTCTTTGTATAAGTAAATTTTGTGTTTTTTGAAGTGAAAAGAACCATCTTCCTCAGTAAATTTTTTGCTTTCGGTAATAGTAATGTAATAATCATCAGCTTTGGTAGCTCTCACATCAAAGAAATAAGTTCTTCTTCCTGCTCGTAATACTTTAGAAAAAATCTCTTCTTTTTCTAACATGTCATTTTCTCTCATAATACGTTCTATCATTTTTGGAATTAATAGTACTCAAAAATCATAAAAAATTATCTATTACGCAACAATTAAAGTAATTCTTTTTCCGAAAGTTGTTTTAAATATAACGCTGAATAATATCCTTCTTGATTTATTAATTGATTATGAGAACCTTGTTGAATTATCTTACCATCTTCTAAAATAATAATTTTGTCTGCATTTTTGGCAGATGATACTCGATGGCTTACAATTATGGTGGTTTTATCTTTAGAAATTTCAAATAAATTATTCAAAATCAACTCTTCAGTTTCGGTATCAACTGCAGATAGACAGTCGTCAAAAAGTAAGATTGCTGGATTTTTTATAATCGCTCTCGCAATCGAAACACGCTGTTTTTGCCCGCCCGAAAGTGTAATTCCTCTTTCTCCTAAAATGGTGTCATATTGTTTGTTGAAAGCAATAATATTGTCATGAACAACAGCATTTTTTGAAGCTTCGATTACATCTTCATCTGTTGCATTTTGATTTCCGAATTTGATATTGTTTTTAATAGTATCCGAAAACAAAAAAGCATCTTGAGGAACGATTCCGATATTATTTCGAAGATCATTTAAGTTTAAAGAACTGATTTCTCTTTCATCAATTTTAATATCACCTTCCGCGACATCATATAATCTCGAAATCAAAGATAGAATAGTCGATTTTCCAGAACCTGTCTTTCCTAATATTGCTAATGTTTCTCCTTTTTTTACTGTGAAAGAAACATTTTTTAACGCTTCAATATTAGTGTCTTTATAAGTAAAAGAAACATTTTCGAAAGTAATATTTCCTTGTATGTCTGATGAATCTTCGTTTTTGTTTTTGATTTCCGGTTCAATTTTCAAAAATTCATTTAAACGTTTTTGAGAAGCTTCAGCTTCTTGAACCATTGAAGAAACCCAGCCTAAAGAAGCAACTGGCCAAGTCAGCATATTTACATATAAAATAAACTCAGCAATTGTTCCAATGTTTGGAATACTTCCGTTAATGTACATTACGCCTCCAAAATAAATTACAACCAAGTTACTGATTCCGATAAGGGCAATCATCAACGGGCCAAACAAAGATTGAACTCTTGCAAGACTTAAACTTTTACGTTTGCTTTCTTCGGCAAGATCAATCATATTATTTTGGTGCTGATTTTCTAAAGAATAGGCTTTAATAACGCGAATTCCCGAAAAGATTTCCTGAGTAAAACTGGATACTTTAGAAAGATATTGTTGGAAAGTTGTACTTCTTTTATTGATTTCAGAACTTAATTTGAAAATGCAATACGAAAGAATCGGCAATGGCAATATAGTATATAAGGTAAGAAGAGGTGATACATTATACATATATAATATAACGATCGCAAAACGAATAAATGTATTAATAGTATACATTACTGCTGGCCCGACATACATGCGGACTTTTGAAACGTCTTCGCTAATACGGTTCATTAAGTCGCCAGTTCTATTTTGTTTGTAGAAATTTTGCGAAAGATTCTCGTATTGTCTGAAAACTTCATTTTTTAAATCAAACTCAATATGACGAGACATTACAATTAAAGTCTGACGCATTAAAAAGGTTAAAAATCCAGCAACAATCGTAGTTCCAATGATAAGTAGCACATTATGAATAAGATCCTGACGAAAAGTTGCTATTACTATTTCCGATTTTTGCTCTGCAGCAGATAATTTGTCAAAATTCTCAATTGCGTTTAAAGACTTACTGATAAGCTTTGGAGTAAATAACGAAAATATTTGTGCGATTATGGTGATTAAAATACCTAACGAAAAACTGTATTTATATTTAATGAAATATTTGTTTAAATAGCTTAATTCTTTCATTTTTTTAAGAAATCTGATATTGAATTGTTTTGTATTTAAGAATTATTATTAAATAAAATTATAATAATTTGCGATTTAATCAAAACAATTATATTGTAATATTGTTATTTTAAAGATAAAAAATTAGCACATGTGTATTTTTTAATTATGTTTGAGAAGTCTTTTTGACGAATTCATAATTTTAACTAATTTATACTAGCGCTATGGATGCAACTTTCGCAACTGGAAAGGAACTTCAAAAAATGGATCCTGTTTTTGGACAGTTATCTTTTGACGATCACGAACAAATTGTATTTTGCAATGACAAAGATACAGGTTTAAAAGCAATTATTGGTATTCATAATTCAGTTATGGGGCCAGCTTTGGGAGGAACCAGAATGTGGAATTACAACACGGAATGGGAGGCTTTAAATGATGTTTTACGTCTTTCGAGAGGTATGACTTTTAAATCTGCTATTACTGGACTTAATATTGGTGGAGGTAAAGCAGTTATTATTGGTGATGCTAAAACGCAAAAAACACCTGAATTAATGCGTAAGTTTGGAGAGTTTGTTCACTCATTAAGCGGAAGATATATCACTGCAGAAGATGTCGGAATGGAAACTAAAGACATGGATACTGTAAGAGATGTAACGCCTTATGTTACTGGAATTTCTGAGGAAAGAGGTGGTTCTGGAAATCCTTCTCCTGTAACAGCTTACGGAGTTTATCTAGGTATGAAAGCAGCTGCTAAAAGTCAGTTTGGTTCTGATGTTTTAGACGGTAAAAAAGTTCTAGTACAAGGAATCGGGCACGTAGGTGAAACTTTGGTTGAATATTTAACTAAAGAAGGAGCGCAGGTAACTATTTCTGATATCAACGAAGAAAAATTATTTCAAGTTGCTTCAAAATACAATGCAACTATCTATACTGGTGAAGATTTATATACTGCAGATGTTGATATCTACGCGCCATGTGCGATGGGAGCAACAATCAATGATAATACAGTAGATAAAATTAAAGCTAAAGTTATTGCTGGTGCTGCCAACAATCAATTAGCTGATGAGAATGTTCACGGTGCAAGATTACAAGAAAGAGGAATTTTATATGCTCCAGATTTCTTAATCAACGCTGGTGGAATTATCAATGTTTATGCTGAATTAGCTAACTACGGTAAAGCTGAAATCATGACTAAGACAGAAAATATCTACAATACAACTTTAGAAATTATAGATTTCGCTGCTAAAAACGGAATTACAACGCATAAAGCGGCTCTTACTATTGCTCAAAATCGTATCGATCAAAGAAGAATCGAGAACGCTTCTAAGTAATTTTTTTTAGTACTCAGTTTACAGTCACAGTTTTCAGTTTATCTGGAAACTGTGACTTTTTTGTTTTCGCTAAATACTGAAAACTGGGACTGGGACTGAAAACTAAATAAAAAAGACCACTAAAACAACTACTTTTTTACGAATTAATTTTAAAATACGTATCAAAAGTTATACTTTTGCAGACTAATTTTTAAATGTTCTTACAAGGTGGTAAATAGAAGACACATACGCGTTAAAGTAATGCAATCCATTTATGCAATGCACCAAAGCGGTTCTGATAACATGGAAAAAGAAGAGAAATTTCTTTTCTACAGCATTGACAATATTCAGGACTTATATCTTATAATGCTTTCTTCATTGATAGAAATTTGCAAAAAAGAAGCTGTCTATTTGCATCTGTCAAGCAAAAAACACCTGGCAACTGCCGCAGAACGTAATCCGAATGAAAAATTTGTAAAGAATAAAATTTTTCAACTTCTTGCCGAAAGCAATTCTCTTAGTATCGCTTTAGAAAATCGTAAAATTAATAACTGGTCATTAAACGATGATTATATTATTTTGCTTTTAAATGATGTTAAAGCAAGCGATATCTACCAAAAATATATGAGCAATAACGTAAATACGTTTGAAGAAGACAGACAATTTATTATTGATTTGTTTGAAAATGTTATTGTTCCAAATGAAAAATTATACGAGTACTTAGAAGACGATAAATTGACTTGGGTTGATGATATTCCTGTTGTAAATACACATATCGTTAAACAATTGAAAGCAATCAAAACGGAAGATCCAGACGATTTTAGAGTGCCAAAATTATATAAAGATGTTGAAGATAAAGATTTTGCAAAAGATTTATTTAGAAGAACAATTCTAAACGAAACGGCATTTGCAAAAGAATATGAAGATAAAACACCAAATTGGGACAGTGATCGTATTGCTGAAATTGATACCATTATCTTAAAAATGGCAATTTGTGAGTTTATTAAATTCCCTTCAATTCCAGTAAAAGTAACTCTTAACGAATATTTAGAAATTGCAAAAGAGTATTCTACACCAAAAAGTAGTATTTTTATCAACGGAATTTTAGATAATCTTGTAAAAGAACTTACTGCCAATAAAAAGATGGTAAAAGCGGGAAGAGGGTTAATGTAAAAATTAAATTTTCAATTTTTTAAATACCAAATTCCAACTGCTTTGTCTCTCTGAGCGTCCCGAGGCTTCGGGAGAAGAGTTAAAAAAGAATATTAAATATAAATCAAAAATAAATTTAAATTATGGGACAATTAACTCAATTTGCGCCATTCCTTTTGATGTTCGTGGTAATCTATTTCTTCATGATTAGACCACAGCAAAAAAGAGCTAAAAACGAAAAAGAATTTGAAAGCAGCCTAAAAGTAGGTGATAAAATAGTTACAAAAAGTGGTTTCCACGGTAAAATTGCTGAATTAGCAGAAACTACTGTTGTAATCGAAACTATGTCTGGAAAATTAAAATTAGAACGTTCTGCTATCTCTTTAGAATTGAGTGCTGCTTTGAATAAAAAAGCTTAATTTTTAAATTACAATATTTTAAAAATCCCAAATTCCAATTGGAGTTTGGGATTTTTTTGTTTTTTATTCACAGTAATCTTGTCATCCTGACGAAGGAAGGATCACACAAGAAACTCCATACAGTATGTCTCCAATCTTTGTCGATTTCCGCGTGTGATCCTTCCTTCGTCAGGATGACAAAAAAGAAAAACCTTTGTCAAAGTTTAAAACTTTGATAAAGGTTTAGTCTCGTATAGTTTGGTTCTTCGACTTCGCTCAGAATGACAAAGTTATTGGAATTTTGAATTTCTAAATATTACCTGTATTTATCATTCAACCCAATATTAGCTAAAATCATCGGAAGTACTTTTTCAATTCTTGAAAGCTTTGTTTTCTCCTGTTTTGCTGATTCAATATATTCTAAAAACTCGTATTGTTTGTAAGGAGAAAATTTTTCGAAAGCAGACTTCAAATCTGGATTTTTAGCCATTTCTGCATTTAGAAGTGCTGAAACTATTGCTTCTTTTTTTGCTGGTTTAATGACTTTTCCCTGCTTTTCGTTTTCAATAGCTTCGTGAATGTATTCTAAAACTTCTTTTTCGTTGATTTCTTCTTTCGAAGTAAAACGCCATTGTCGCAAAGATTTCGTTACTTCTTCCTGAGCGTTTATCAATTTCTTTTTTTCGTCTTTTAAGAAAACGCCATTAAAAAACCATATTGCAAAATAATCTTTAAATCCGCCAAGGCCAATTACGTTTTTCTTTTCGTAAACATAAACAGGACCGCCCCATTTTGTAGTTTCAGTCAGTTCGGTTTTGTCAATGATCGATTTTAGGAATAGTAATTCTTCTTCCCATTTATCGCCGTATTTCCAAATGCCTCTATTTTCGGATTTAGTTTCCAATTATTTGCTTTTTTTAGATTTTTCTGATGCGTCAAAAATACCAGGAATCGCTGTTAATTCAGCAATTTTCACAATAACATCAGTTGCTTTCTGAATGCTTTCTGCTGGAACATATTCGTATTTTCCGTGAAAATTATGCCCGCCTGCAAAAATGTTCGGACAAGGTAGTCCCATGAATGATAATTGAGAACCATCAGTTCCGCCGCGAATTGGTTTAATGATCGGTTTGATGTTTAATTCTCTCATCGCTTTTTCAGCAATATCTACAATATATTTTACAGGCAGAACCTTTTCTTTCATATTGTAATATTGATCTTTAACTTCTGCCGTTACAATGTCTTCTCCGAATTTCTTCGCGAATTTTTTATTGAATTGTTTCGCCAGTTTATGAATCAATTCTTTTCTTTTTTCGAATTTCTTTCTGTTGTGATCACGAATAATTAATTCTAAAACTGTCTCTTCGATATTTCCTTTTATGTGGTGAACGTGAAAGAAGCCTTCGTAACCTCTAGTTTCTTGTGGAGTTTCACCTTTTGGAAGCTCATTGATAAAATCATTTGCCAAAAGCATAGAATTGATCATTTTTCCTTTAGCATAACCTGGATGAACGCTTTTTCCTTTAAAAGTAATTTTAGCTCCAGCAGCATTGAAATTTTCATATTCTAATTCGCCAATCTGACTTCCGTCCATTGTGTAAGCCCATTGTGCTCCGAATTTTTCTACATCAAAATGATGCGCGCCACGGCCAATTTCTTCATCTGGAGTAAAACCGATTCTGATTTTTCCGTGTTTGATTTCTGGATGCTGAATAAGATACTCCATTGCAGAAACAATTTCTGTAATTCCAGCTTTATCGTCTGCTCCTAATAAAGTTGTTCCGTCAGTTGTAATGATCGTTTGCCCTTTATATAATAATAAATCTTTAAAGTAATCTGGAGATAAAACAATGTTTTTCTCAGCATTCAAAACAATATCTTTTCCGTCGTAATTTTCAACAATCTGTGGTTTTACATTCGCTCCGCTAAAATCTGGAGAAGTATCAAAATGAGAAACAAAACCAATTGTTGGCACTTCATGATCAACATTGCTCGGAAGTGTTGCCATGATGTAAGCTTTGTCGTCAATCGTTACATCTTCAAGGCCAATTGCTTTTAATTCGTCAACTAATTTATTGGCAAGATTCCATTGTTTTTGTGTACTTGGTGTTGTTTGTGAATTTGGATCCGATTCCGTATCAATCGTTACATAACTGATAAAGCGATCTATGATATGTTGCATTTTTTTGAATTTTTAGCAAATATAGAAAAAAATTTCTGCTGTAAAATTTAGCTTTCAATATCTGAATTAATAAAAAAAGGGATTCTAAATTGAATCCCTTTCTAGTATTTTGAATTTGTTATTTACTTTTTACGCATCTAAAACCTACGTGGTTTGCGGCAGATCTGATTTCGCCTTTTCCTCTTGTTCCAACCATGTATCGCGTGCAATATTGATCAGTACATAAAAACGAACCGCCACGATGAACGCGTTTTACTTCAGAAGGATCGTTTGGATCATAATAAGCATCTGGACCTTGCGGATTTTTTGTTACTTTCCCGCTTTCTGCTAATGATTTGTAATAATCAACACTATACCAATCGTGTACCCATTCCCAAACATTTCCAGCGATATCGTACAAGCCGTATGCATTTGGAGCGTATTGTTTTGTTGGAGCAATTCCTTTGAAACCATCTTCGCCAGTATCGCCATCTTTTATTGGAAAATGCCCTTGATAAATATTAGCTTGAAATTTTCCTTTTGGTTTTAAATCATTTCCCCACGCATACAAATTTCCAGTTTTACCGCCTCTTGCAGCAAATTCCCATTCTGCTTCAGTTGGAAGTCTTTTTCCTGCCCATTTTGCGTAAGCTTCAGCATCTTCATAAACAACATGAACAACAGGGTATTTTTCTTTTCCTATAATAGTGCTTTGTGGGCCTTCAGGATGCCTCCAATCTGCACCTGGCTCATAACGCCACCATTGCAAAAAATTATTCAAATTAACAGCAGATGGTGTAGGAGTGAAGACTACAGAACCTGTTATTAAATCTTCTTCGTTTGCCGTTGGAAATTCTTCTTTAGTAGGTTTTTGTTCAGCCACAGTAACATAACCAGTTGCTTTTACAAATTTTTCGAATTCTTCATTAGTTACTTCAGTTTCATCCATATAATAACCATCTACATACACTCTGTGAATTGGAGCTGCATCTTTCGTTACACCTTTAATACTGCACAGACTTTCATCTTCAACATTGCTTCCCATAGAAAATTCACCTCCAGGAATCCAAACCATACCTTTTGGCGCTTTTGCTGTTGGTTTAAATTTATTTTCGATAGTCGGTTTAAATTCTGATTCTATGTTGCTTGGAACTTCATGGCATTCTGCAACCGTTTTTTCTTCTTTAAATGCAAATCTGGTATAGCTGTAAGCAATTGAAATAATGGATAACGTTAGCAAAGCGAAAATCCAAAAGGTTTTATTTTTCATGGTTAATTATTTTTGAACTGATTATGGTTGTCAATAGCGGGTATAAAATTATGAAAATAACTTTTATAATTATATTAATTTTATAGGATTAATAAAGTTTACTTATCTTCTTCAACAAGAACAACTTCGTACTTGTTTTTACCATCAATTTGCACAGGCTGATAATAAGTTTCTCCAAATTTGATATATTTTACATCACCAATTGTTACCTCTTCACCGCCTTCTGGCAAACTTTCTACGATTGTTCCAGCTGTAGGAGCAACAACTTTATAGTTACTGCCATCCTTTTCATAATACGTTCCGCCGTAATAGTAGTTGTTGACGGTTCCTGTATTGACGGTTTGCGCTCCACTTGGGATATTGTTTACAGTTCCACCAACAGGTGCAGGCACAACAGTATAACCTCCGCTTGACGGGGCATACCAAACTCCTTGATCATAATGATATTGAGTACTTTCGACACTAACAACGATTGCTGTAACGGCTAACGTTGCAACGAAAAATCCCCAAGGATGCCAAACTGGTCCCCAGTAAAAAGGTCTGTAGGGGTGATAATAATAAGGATGATAACCGTAATATCTATATCCGCCATAAACATAAGGCGGACGGGCATAAACAACAGTATTTCTTCTTACCACCGTATTCCGATTATTATTGATCGTAATATCTCGGCTTCGGTCAACATTAATGTTATTTCTGTTTACTGTATTGCCACTGATATTGGTATTTCTATTACCTGTATTATTTCTGTTTACAGTATTATTTCTGTTAGTAGTATTACTTCTATTATTGATCTTAGAATTTGAACTGTTTGCAGGTCTGGTAACTTTTGTTCCAGAATTATTAGATCCAGGTCTAGTAGTTGCAGCAGGTCTAGTAGTTGTAGGTCGGTTCACATTTGGTCTGGACTGAGTTGCAGGTCGAGCAGGTCTAGCCTGAGTTGCTCCACCACCGCCTCTTCGAACTCCACCACCATGACGCTGTGCAAAACTATCAATAGAAAGAAGGAAAAATGTTCCAATCAAGCACAGGAGCGCTGATTTTTTTACTGTTTTTGATATGTTTTTCATATTCAGTGTTTTATGTTAATTAAAGTTATGAAAAAAAATATACTATTTACAGAAATAGATTATAAAGTTTGGTATCTCATTTTAAGCTTATAAGGAAATATCCCATTGAATTCTAAATCGCCAGCCTTGTTGCAATGGCAGTGTTTTGTCCTGAAAACTAAAATAACTAACTTCTGATGTAAGTTTATTTTTATGTCCTTTAAAGAACCAGTTAAAAGCTATTGTAGATTCTTCTTGTCTATTTTCTCTTATCGAATTATCTGGTCTATATGCGGCATGACGTCCCGCCATTTCTAAGCGTTTTGGCCACCAGTCAAGTAGATTATGAAAGAAATAACCCGCCTGAACATAGTATCCTTTCATTACAGTCATATCATCGTTATTGTATTTGTCGATGATTTCTTTAGTGTGCCATTCGCTTTGCCAAGAAAAACCACGGTACATAAAAGCAGTTTCTAGATTCCATTGATTGACTCTGTATTGGCCAGGCAATCCATCTTCAAATCCGTCTAATGAGCCTCCTCCAGCTTGTGAAAAGCGAGTATAAGGGCTTCGGTTAGTTATGGCTGAAAAAGCAATAATAGGTGTTAGTTTTTCATGAAACTCTAAATCACATCCTTCAAAATCAAGAAATCTTCCTAGGAAATTCCATTGTGCTCGCCCAAAATACATTAAATGATTATCATCATTAGAAGTGCTTCCGCGTCCTGTTCCTGTTAAAGCTGCGGCCCAATAATTAAAGTCGGCAATTCCGGCTCCTTTTAAGTGTCCGTAAACTTCAACTCCTAATTGTCTGTCTACGGTAAAAGGACGGTTAATAAGAGACCGTTCCACCATTTGCTGTTCGCCGCTGCTAATAAAGCGTTCGCGTGTAAACTCTGTTTTCCATTGTCCTACTTTAAAACTTAGGAAGTCCCATTTTTCGATCATAATTCTGAAATCAAGTAAATTGGACTGACTCAATTCATATTCCCAATAATATTTTAGCCAAGGTTCAAAAGCATGACCACCAATTTTTAATCTAGCACGATTTATTTTAAAAGTTGTTTTCGCATCCTGACTATAATCATCATAAGTTAAAGGATCTGTATCATAAGGAGTAGAGAAGCGAAATTGAAATCGGCTTTGTAATTGAAATAGAAATTTTTTGTCTCGGGTTTCTAATTCAATTCCTTTACTGCCATATCGAACATTCATCAGCTTTGTAGTATCTTTTTCTTGTTGTGAAAGTCCTTTATAGCTAATTAGTAAAAGAAAAGCTAAGAGAAAATATTTGGAAATGCGATTTGGTTTACTTGTGCTGTACATAAGATTATCGGGTTTGTATAAATTATTTTCCTCCAAAGTTTTTTGCAATTCCCAAACCAATTCCCCAGCTGTCGTATGCGTTCCATTTAAAATCGTAACTCACAGTGCCAAAAATTTCCCATCCTTTAGGAAGTTCATATCCATATTCTACACCGGCTCGGGTTAAGAAAAAATCTTCTTCTTTCGCAAATTCGCCACCAAAGCCTAAAAGAAAACTCCAATGTTCATTAGGTTTGTAAATTCCCATTAGAGCAGGAGCAATGGGATAGCTTCTTTCGACAGTTTCTTTATCTTCTCCGCTAGCATAAACTTTTTCGACTTTAAATTTCTCAACAATAAAATCGGTATGAAGACCAACAGCCCATTTTTCGTGAAACTGAAACGTATAATCGATTCCCCAAGCAGGAAGAGTTAAGGTTTCCCTATTTCCTTCTTCATCACGACCTTCAAAAACATGAACATGATTAATTGATATTCCTATTTGATGATGTGATTTGAATTCTTTTTCGTCACTTTCCTGAGCTGAAATTTTAGTGCTAAAAAAGAAAATTATGCATAAACAGAAAAAGAAAGATTTTAAATGTGTATTGATATATAACATTTGACTTCTCTATTAATGAAATATTTACTTAAAAGAAAAGAGGTATTTCGATTACTTAATTATAACCGAACATACCTCTTCGCTGTATTTTTAATCTCTTCCTAGAGCTCTTTTTGCTTCGTTGTTTAAGTCAGTATATTCAATTTTTCCAACGCTAACGCCAACGCCAATGATTTCACCTCCTTTGTAAGTTCCTGGAGTTTTATATTCTTTACTAACGGAATCACCACTATCGAATCCAACGCAAAGACCATCTCCTGCTAAAGTAAATTTACCAGATTGTGTTCTCATTGGGCCAGAAGCCACTTCTTTTCCATCAATGTAAAGTTTCATTTGACCAAGAGATTCTCCATTTGGTCCAGCTTTTTCGCGTATGAATTCCATTCCAAAAACATGTTTTCCTGTTGTAATTGGCACATTTGAAGTGAATTTTTGTTCAGGAGCAATTCCTAAGAAATTGTACACATAATTCAATTTGCCATCTTTTATAAATAAAGTATGCCCTCCAAAACGAGATCCATGAGCAAAAAGCACTCCTGAAGCTTTAGCATCTTTTACATCAACATCGGCTAGGATTTTATAAGATCTTCCGCGAACGTTTACAGCAACACCTTCTGGCACTGCAGAAGTTCCAGGATAATATTTATACAAGTCACGAGGAGGTTCAGATGTAGGTCTTTCTGTTCCTAAAACTTCAATTGCTGAACGGTCATCAAGCGGTAAAACCAAGTTTTTGGCAGCTTCATCGTCCCAGTCTTTAATCAATTCTTTTAATTTGTCTGGATATTTTTTAGCTAAATTATTAGATTCAGATCTGTCAATATCTGTATTGTACAATTCCCATTCATCCTTGTCAAAATGTCCTTTTCCGCCAAGAGGAGCATGAAGTGCAACTGCTTTCCAACCATCTTTCCATAAAGCACGGCTTCCTAACATGGCAAAGTACTGAATGTGTTTTTGTGTTTTGGTATTTGGGGCAGCATCAAAAGTATAACGCATTGAAACTCCTGATAATGGATATTGGGCAACACCGCGATATTCTTTTGGCATTTCAAGTCCGCAGACATCTAAGATAGTTGGAACAATATCAGTAGAGTGGTGGAATTGATCACGAACAACACCTTTAGCTTTGATTCCTTTAGGCCATGACATTACCAATGGGTCGCAAGTTCCTCCAGCATATTGGCTGTATCTTTTAAACATTTTAAATGGAGTAGAAAATGCAGCCGCCCATCCTGTAGGATAGTGTTCGTAAGTATCTGGGCTTCCTAATTTGTCAATATATTTTAGGTTTTCTTTTAATTCATCAGGATATCCGTTAAAAAATTTATTTTCATTTACAGAACCCGATTCAGAACCTTCTCCAGAAGCACCATTATCTGCTGCATAAATTACTAGAGTATTTTCAAGCTGTCCAGTTTTCTCTAAGTAATCAATAATACGTCCGACTTGAGCATCTGTATATTCTGAGAAACCAGCATAAACCTCGGCTAATCTTGAAAATAATTTTTTTTCTTCTGGTTTTAGTTTATTCCAATCTAATACATTATCGGCCGGATTTGCAACACCTGGTGGCATTGGGTTAAAATTATCCATTTTTGTTCCTGGCGGAATAACTCCTTTTGCAATCATACGAGGAAGTACCCATTTGCGGTAAGCGTCATAACCATCATCAAATTTTCCTTTATATTTAGCAATATATTCTTCTGGAGCTTGATGCGGAGCATGATTTGCACCTGGACAATACCACATATACCATGGCTTAGAAGGATTTGTAGCTTGTTGATCTTTAAGATATTCCAATGCATGATCAGCTAAATCTTTAGATAAATGATAACCTTCTTCTGGAGTTGCTGGCGGTTCTATAAAATGATTATCTTCTGTTAAGTCAGGATACCATTGATTAGTTTCTCCGCCAAGAAAGCCATAAAAACGGTCAAATCCCATTTGTAATGGCCAAGTGCTTCTAGGTCCGCCAGCAGCTATATCTTGTTCGGGAACATTGTGATCTTTTCCTATCCAAAAAGTGCTCCAACCATTATCCTGAAGAATCTGGCCAATTGTTGCAGCTTGTTTAGGTATTCTTCCGCTTGCTCCAGGATATCCGTCAGCTGTTTCAGTAATAGCCGCCATTCCGTTAAGGTGATGATTACGACCAGTAAGTAATGTTGAACGTGTTGGAGAACATAAAGCGGTTGTGTGCCATTGCGAATAGGTAATTCCATTATCGGCTAGTTTTTGCATAGTTGGCATGTTGATCGCTCCACCATACGGAGACCATGCAGCCATTCCAGTGTCATCATACAAGATAAATAGAATATTTGGAGCGCCAGCAGGTGCTTTTTTAGGAAGATAAGGAGACCAATCGCTTTTTGAGTCTCTAATATCTAAGGCCATTTTTCCTTTAAAAGTTTCTTTGGTGACTTGTTGAGGGTCGGCCTGAGCAAATATTTTCGAAGTTAAACCTAATGAAAGGCAAAATAGGAAAGTGAAAATACTTTTCAGAAATAATGATTTACTAATTTTCATGATTTTAGTTGTTAATTAATAATCTTTTAAGGGCACTTTAAAAACTTAGATATAAAAACTAATCTGAATAAATGAGATTTTATTTATCTGATTTAAAGATTATGGAGGCTTATAGGTTTTAGATTTGAATATCTCAAATTTAGCTATTCTCAACTCCAAAAAGGTGTTTTAAAAGAAACGAACTTGTTTCATTTTATAATTTGCAACATGAAAAACATGTTTTGAAACGGAATGATATAAAAATTTATAAACGGTTTTATTTAATAAGGATAATAATTAAACAAAAAGGAAATTATTTGTTTTTGTAAAAAAGCACCTTTTTAAACTATAATATTTAAATTTGCAGCCAAAATAACAACAACACAACTCTTATGTATAAATTGATAATTCGTCCGATACTTTTTTGTTTTGATCCTGAAAAAGTGCACTATTTTACTTTTTCATTTGTAAAATTCATTTCAAAAATCCCTGGAGTTTCGGCGATTATAAGATCGATTTATGAAGTTAAGGATGCGCGATTGGAAAGAGAAGTTTTCGGAATTAAGTTCAAAAATCCAGTTGGTCTTGCTGCTGGTTTTGATAAAGATGCGAAACTATACAAAGAACTAGGCGATTTTGGTTTTGGATTTATTGAAATCGGAACTGTAACGCCAGTGGGACAAGAAGGAAATCCGAAAAAGCGTTTATTCAGATTAAAAGAAGACCAAGCGATTATTAACCGAATGGGATTTAATAATGGCGGAGTTCTAGATGCTGTAGAGCGTTTGAAAAAGAATTCAGGTGTTTTAATCGGAGGAAATATCGGAAAAAATAAAGTTACTGATAACGAAGATGCGGTTAAAGATTATATCATTTGTTTTGATGCGCTTTTTAATCATGTAGATTATTTTGTAGTGAATGTGAGTTCGCCAAACACGCCAAATTTAAGGGCTTTACAAGATAAAGAACCTTTGACAGCTTTATTGCAGACTTTGCAAAATAGAAATGTCGAAAAACAAAAAACAAGCACACAAAAAGTAAAACCAATTCTTCTAAAAATTGCTCCAGACTTAACAGATGAGCAGTTGTTAGATATTATTGATATTGTAAAAACAACTCAAATTGCAGGTGTGATTGCAACAAATACCACTATTTCTAGGGAAGGTTTACAATCTGCGAATCAAACAGAAACTGGAGGTTTATCTGGAAAACCATTAACAAAACGTTCCACAGAAGTAATTCGTTTTCTTTCGGAAAAAAGTAATAAAGCATTCCCAATTATTGGAGTAGGAGGAATTCATTCTGCAGATGATGCAATTGAAAAACTAAATGCAGGTGCAAGTTTAGTGCAATTGTACACTGGCTTTATTTATGAAGGTCCAGCGTTGATCAAAGCAATTAACAAAAAAGTTTTAGGGCAGTTGTAAAAGAAGTGCCTGAATTGAAAGGCCAATAATTATCGCAATTCCAAAACTGATTAAAGTTCCAATCATTACATATTCAGTTAGTTTTCTGTCTTTGGCTTCTTTTAGATCTCCGAATCTAAAAATAGATTTAGCCGCAAGCAGAAATCCAATTGCTTCAAAGTGAGCAGTAAGAATAAAACAAACGACCAAAAGACGTTCTAAAATGCCAATGTAATTTCCTGCACTAGCAAGAGAATTGTCTTTTTGGCTGATTTGGTTTTCAGGACTCCAAATCGAAATAATGGTTTTGATAAAAATGGAAGAAGGTTTGGTAACCAATATAATCCCAGTTATTAAAATCCAGAACTCATTATCAGACCAGAAATTGACGATGGTTTTGTTTTGATAAAGCAATACAACTCCAATTAAAATCAAAATATGTGCAATTTGGTCTACTAAAAACCAAGTGCGTTTTGTTTTTGCTTTTTGGAAATTGAGTTTTATCAAATCGACAATTCCGTGCGTAACAGCAATTAAAACAGCATACGGAATAAAACTGATTTCTCCAGCCAAAACAGCAGCTAAAACGCCATGAAGTAAAATATGAACATATAAGTAAACGCTTTTATGTTTTTTAGTTTCTTTATCGGCTACCCAAGAATTAGGCTGCCAGATAAAATCTCCTAATAAATGAGCGAGAAGCAGTTTTATAAATAAAATCATGAGGCTGTAAGTTGTTTTATTTGTGTTCTAAAATAACGATCTAAATTCATAACCAAATCAAACTGGGCGCGTTTTTGTCTTCGGCTCACAGCAGCTTGGTTTATGCCTAGTTTTTGACCTAATTCTTCTTGCGATAAAGTCGGATTTTCTATTGCCAAAGCCACAAATTCTGCCGATTGAACCAGCCAGCTGTCCATAAAAGTTAACGCTAGCTGTAACATTAAATTCAGTTTTTCATCGAAATCTAAATCTCCTGTTCGCATCGCTAAAGTGACTTTTTGTTTTTTCAAAGTTTCAAAAAGTTCCCCCGAATGTATAAAAGCAGAACCATTACTTTCAGAAATACGTGCAGCATTGTGCGTTTTATCTCCAAAACCAATACTCATTCGAGCATCAGATTTTATGGATCTTAAATGCGCTTTTATTAAAATCGCAGTCAGTAAAGCATCTTCAGGATTGGTTACTTCAACTTGAAATTCGTCTCCACGATATACTTCCCATTGACTTGGAGTATGGCCTAATGGAGTTATGATTTTCTTTAAACCTTCAACCCAATTTTCTGATTTCTGCTGTCTTGAACCAATTATGTCGCCTGTAATTACACTAGTCATAACCAAATATAATTAAAAAATAATAAACTTTCTATTACAAATATAAGTAATAAAATTAAATATTACGTTTTTTGGTAATATTTTAAATTATTACGGTTTTAGGTAATAATAAAAGCTATTACGATATTCCGTAATAATTTGGATTCAGCTAAAATTATCTTTTATTTCTTTAAAAAAGAAACTAACTTAGCCTTTACAAAAGAATAAGCTTTGAACAAAGAAATCAAAATTATTGAATGCCCAAGAGATGCCATGCAAGGCATTAAAGATTTTATTCCGACAAAAAATAAAGTTACTTATATACAAGCTTTGTTGCGAGTAGGCTTTGATACTATCGATTTTGGAAGTTTTGTTTCTCCAAAAGCTATTCCGCAAATGCAAGATACTGCTGCCGTTTTAGAGCAGTTAGATTTGTCTCAAACAACAAGTAAACTGCTTTCTATTATTGCTAATACGCAAGGAGCGGTAACCGCTTCCAATTATGAACAAATTCAATATTTGGGCTTTCCTTTTTCTATTTCTGAAAACTTTCAAATGCGTAATACGCATAAGACTATTGCAGAATCTTTAGTTACATTGGAAGAAATTCTTGAAGTTGCCGATAAGAAAAATAAAGAAGTCGTGACCTATCTTTCAATGGGTTTCGGAAATCCTTATGGAGATCCATGGAATGTTGAAATTGTATCAGAATGGACCGAAAAACTGGCAGGAATGGGCGTGAAAATTTTATCGCTTTCTGATACTGTCGGAACTTCTACACCCGAAGTAATTACGTATTTGTTTTCAGATTTAATTCCGAAATATCCTGAAATTGAGTTTGGAGCACATCTTCATACAACACCCGAAAGCTGGTTCGAAAAAATAGATGCAGCAGCAAAAGCAGGCTGTACTCGTTTTGATGGTGCTATTCAAGGTTTTGGAGGCTGTCCAATGGCAACTGATAAACTTACAGGAAATATGCCGACAGAAAAATTGGTTTCTTATTTTACTGCAAATAAAAAAATAACAGGACTTAATTCTCTAAGTTTTGAAAGTGCTTATAATGAAGCTTCAAAATTGTTTGGGAAGTTTCATTAAAATCAAATAGTTGTTTTATATGGATGAATTTAAGCTTTGGTTAGAATTTGAAGAAGTTGATCCAAACAATTGGCAAAAAGACAATGATTTTTGCAATATACATGTCAAAATGGAAGATGGAAGACATTACGGAATAAATGTTTGGACTTATAATTTCTTAACTACGGCGCTTCAATCAAATAAAGAAACAAGAAATAATCTTAATGGATTATATTTAATTCCGCCAGATTTATTTGTTGAAGAATTAACTAGAGATTGTATTGAAAAAACAATTAGTGATCTATTAAAGACTGGAAATCTAGAAGAAATCTTAAACCCGAGCGTAATTTCTAAAAATACTGATTGAAGCTATAATTGTTTAGGCTTCAAAATTGTTTGTATGTTTCATTAAAGAATAGTTATATTTTCTTACCTTAGATAATAATTGTAAACTTTAAGAGTTATATTTTATGTAAGAAAAAACATTCAAAATGAAATCAAGTCTTTCAAGTTTAAATCTAATCTTTTTAGCTTTTTTATTTTTCTCCTGTTCGAGTAATTTAGATTTCGATCAGGTAAAAGATCTAAAGCTTGAGCCCGCTGTTTTAGCAAATCTGGCCTATTTTGATATTCCTGCAAATAAACTTATTGATGATGGAGGAAATCACGTCTTAGCCGATGTAAGAGGTTTTGATGTTTTTAAAGATAAATTTTTCACTAATCGTTTAACAAAAGCAGAATTTGATTTTGAAATCGAAAATACGATAGACCGCGCTTTTGTCGTAAATCTACTTTTATTAAATGCAAATGATGAGGTTTTGGAAACTATAACTTTTAATGTTCCAGCCTATACAGGAGGATCCAATGTTATAAAATATCCAACAGAATCTTTTGAAAATCAGAGATTAGAAAACTTAAAGCAAACAATTAATATTGGGTTTGTTGTTTTCGTAGCGGCTGGACCTCCATTGAATGATGACAGTACAGGAAGTTTGAAATTAAAATCAAGTGCAACGGCTTATTTAATTATCGGATGAGAAAAATATATCTGATATTCTGCCTTATTTTTCAGCTTTCTTGTTTTTCTCAAAATAAAGAAATACTGTATAATTTTACTTCTATTCCGCAGTCGTTGTTAGTAAATCCTGGCGCTGATGTTTCATATAAATATTATTTTGGTTTTCCAGTCTTATCTGGAGTTTCAGCCAACTTAGGTTCCACTAGTTTTTCAGCTTACGATTTATTTGCCGACAATGGCGTCGATTTCAATCAGAAAGTACGAAATGTAATTAGTAAATCCTCTGCAAATGATAAAGTTGTGACCAATCAGCAATTGGAAATATTTTCTGGCGGATTTAGAGTAGGAGGTAGGGAAAGCAAATCTTATGTTTCATTTGGATTGTATCAGGAATTCGATTTTTTTATGTTTGTTCCAAAAGATTTGGCTTTGTTAGCTTTAAACGGAAACAAAGATTACATTGGAAAATCCTTTAATCTTGGAGATTTAAGTATGAAAGCGGAGGTTTTGTCTGTTCTGCATTTCGGATTTCATAAAAAAGTCAATGAAAAATTGGTTTACGGAGGACGCGCCAAAATTTATTCAAGCGGGGCAAATGCTTCTTCGACAAAAAATTCTGGTTATATATATACAGGCGAAAGCGCTGCTACACCGAATTTCTACAATCAAGTTATTTCTTCCAATTTAGAATTAAGAACTTCGGGACTTTCTAAATTTACAAAGGATGAATACGAAGGAAACGTCATTAGAGATATTGCAAATAATACTTTTTTTAATGGAAGTTTAGGTCTTGGTATTGATGCAGGATTTACCTATTATTTTAAAGATAATTTGCAAGTAACAGCAAGTGTTGTCGATTTGGGATTTGTGCGACAAACCAAAGATATCGAAACTCTGACTTATAAAGGAACTTATCAATACAATGGAGTAAATCCTGATTTTATGGGAAATGATGATCCCGAAAATGTTTTTGATGAATTTGATAAGGCCATTCCACGAGATACACTTTATAATAAATATACCACTTGGCGCCCGACCAAAATATATTCGTCCATTCAATACTCATTTGGAGAATCGCGTCCAGATAATGAATGCAATTGCAAAGGACAAGGTGGCGATGTAAACTATAAAAATGCCGTAGGAGCACAGTTTTTTGCAATGTCGGCACCGCGCACACCTTTATTAGCTTTGACTGCTTTTTATAGAAGAAATATTTTTAGAAAATTAGATGTCAAAGCAACTTATACTTTAGACACTTTTTCAAATAAAAATATTGGACTAGGACTTGCAGGAACAATTGGGCCAGTAAATCTTTATGCAATGGTCAATAATGTTTTAGAGTACAAAGATGTATCAAAAGCAAGCAGTGCTGCATTTCAGCTCGGAGTTAATTTTGTTTTTCAAGATAAAGATTAAAAAAATCAATTTTCTAAATTCCAAATTCCAAAAAAACAAAGTTTCTTTTTCTCGATTCTAACTTGGAATTTGGCATTGATAAAATTGGAATTTAATTGAAAGACTTTTCTTGTAAATACAAATTTATGAATAAGTTAGTATTCAAGTTAGCAATTTATTCACTATATTTGCACGCAATTCAACTAGAAATTGCAACATGATAGCACACAACTCCAAGATTATCGGCGAAGGTTTAACTTACGACGATGTATTATTAGTACCTAACTACTCGAATGTGCTTCCCCGCGAAGTGAGTATCAAATCGAAATTCTCAAGAAACATTACATTAAACGTTCCGATTGTATCTGCTGCTATGGATACAGTTACAGAAAGTGCAATGGCAATCGCTATGGCACAAGAAGGCGGTATTGGTGTTTTACATAAAAATATGACTATCGAACAACAAGCAGGAAAAGTTCGAAAAGTAAAGCGTGCTGAAGCAGGAATGATTATCGATCCGGTAACATTACCAATGAACTCTACAATTGCAGACGCAAAAAATGCAATGAAAGAATTCGGAATCGGCGGTATTCCAATCGTTGACGAAAACAGAATCTTAAAAGGAATTGTTACCAATCGTGACTTACGTTTCGAGAAAAACGGTGCAAGACCAATCGCTGAAGTAATGACAAGCCAAAACTTAGTAACGGTTTCTGAAGGAACTTCACTTGAGCAGGCAGAAGTTGTTTTACAAGGTCATAAAATCGAAAAATTACCAGTTGTAAACGATAAAAACGAATTAGTTGGTTTAATTACGTTTAGAGATATTACAAAATTGACTCAAAAACCAATCGCTAATAAAGATAGTTTTGGTCGTTTAAGAGTTGCTGCTGCAATTGGAGTTACTGGAGACGCAGTTCAAAGAGCTGAAGCTTTAGTTGCTGCTGGTGTAGATGCAATTATTATCGATACAGCTCACGGACATACTGAAGGTGTTGTGAATGTATTGAAAGAAGTAAAATCAAAATTCCCTCAAATAGATGTAATTGTTGGAAACATCGCAACTCCAGAAGCTGCTAAATATTTAGTAGAAAATGGTGCTGATGGAGTAAAAGTTGGAATCGGACCTGGTTCTATCTGTACTACCCGTATCGTTGCAGGTGTTGGTTTTCCTCAATTCTCAGCAGTTTTAGAAGTTGCTGCAGCTATCAAAGGAACTGGGGTTCCAGTTATTGCTGATGGTGGAATTCGTTATACAGGAGATATTCCTAAAGCAATCGCTGCAGGTGCTGATTGTGTAATGTTAGGTTCATTATTAGCTGGAACAAAAGAATCACCAGGAGAAACTATCATTTTCGAAGGAAGAAAATTCAAATCTTACCGCGGAATGGGTTCTGTTGAAGCTATGCAAACAGGATCTAAAGACCGTTATTTCCAAGATGTTGAAGACGATGTTAAGAAATTAGTTCCAGAAGGAATTGTTGGTCGTGTTCCTTACAAAGGTGAATTAAACGAAAGTATGCTTCAGTTTATTGGAGGTCTTCGTGCTGGTATGGGATATTGTGGTTCAAAAGATATTCCTACTTTACAAGAAACAGGACGTTTTGTTAGAATCACTTCTAGCGGAATTACTGAAAGTCACCCACATAACGTAACTATTACAAAAGAAGCTCCGAATTATTCTAGATAATTTAGGATGTATCATAAGCAAAAAGGAGTTGTCTCAAAAAGACAACTCCTTTTTTTATAAGCTTCGGAGAAGCGAAATATTTATAGAAAAGAATAGATGTTTGCAATATAAAAGCTCCAGCGGAGCGACATATATTTTAGATTTAATATATGTCGCTCCGCTGGAGCTTTTTTTCAATTTGTTTTAATGAAATTCTATAAATATTTCACCCCGCTGGGGTTTGATGTGAAAAATATTTTTTTTAAAATATTTTTACGCAGTTAATGAAGCTGTTTTTAGACAGCCTTTTTTATTTGATTTTATTCACTTCTCCCGTATTGACTAAATTTAGCATTCCATCCGTCTTCTGAATAAGATTCTCCATGAATTCCATCACTAAGTTCAACAATATTTTTTCCATTAACTAATATTTGGATATTGTTTTCGAAATCAGCTAATTCTTGTAATGAAAAAAGAAAATCATGAATAGCAACATCAATACTTCTAATAACGATCTCTTTAATTAACTCTTTTTGGGATTCATCAAATTTATTAATTTCCGTTTGTAATTTTAAATTTGAAGGTGCTTTAGATTTATTTTTTAAAAGAGTTTCGATATTCCCAATTCCTTTGTCTCTTAGGTTTTTGACTAAAAATTCTCCAAAAATATCTAATGATTGTTTTGATTTCATAAACTTAATTTTAATCCTTTAAAGGTATTTAAAATAACTAAAGTAAAATTAAAATCGACTATTCAAAATATCTTCAGCAACAATATCAGAATGCAGTAAATCTTCCATTTTCTTTGTCATGCGCTGTGCTTCTAGTGCGTAACCAAACATTTTCTTTTCGTAATCTTTAATTGCTTTGTCAATTGTTTCAAATTTTCCGTTGGTTAAATTTTCGGTTAAATGAAAAGCATCAAATAATCCCATATTTACGCCTTCGCCTGCGAATGGAGGCATTAAGTGAGCCGCGTCGCCAACAAGTGTAATATTCGAATGCTCTTTCCAAGATTCTTCTAAAGAAAACAATCTTAAAGGCAAACAAGAAAACTCTGTAGAAGAAGCAAAGAATTTTTTGTAATCATCTCCCCAGTTTTCAAAAGTTTCATTCAAAAAAGATATAACAGATTCATCGTCTTCAAAATTGATTCCGTGGTTCGCAATCCAGTTTTCATCAGCTTTAAAAGAGACTCCAAAATGAACAGAACCGTCGCGCATGGTATGGGTGTAAAACATTTTGTGTTCTCCCATTGCCATTACATTTCCGTTTCCGTATTTTGGTTTAAATTCTGGATAATTTTGATCTGGATTTACAATTTCACCTTGAATAATATAAGTTCCGGAAAGCTGAGGTTCTTGATCGCTCACAAATTTTCGAGCATTTGATCTTCCTCCATTTGCAACGATTACAAAATCGGCAGTTGTGGTTGTTCCGTTTTTAAATTCTAAAATATATCGGCTTTCAGATTTTTCAATATTAATTAATTGGCTATCCCAAACAACGGTATTTTCTTCCAGATTCTCCAGCATAATTTTTCGAAGATCGTTGCGATCAATTTCAGGACGAGAGAAGGCATTAGTTTCATTTGGCATTTCGTCAGAAGTAATATTTCCGTTCATATCAGCCATTTTTTCGCCAGTTGGTCTTGCATACTTTATGAATTCCTCCATTAAACCTGCTTTCTGAATTGCATATTGACCTGAATCAGAATGAATGTCCAAAGTTCCTCCAGATGTTCGCGCTTGAGCATTGATGTCTCTTTCATAAACCGTGACATCAGCACCACTAATTTGTAAAATTCTGGCAGTTGTTAATCCAACTGGTCCGCCACCAATAATGGCAATTTTTTTATTTTCTATAATTGAATTTTTCATTTTTGTTGAAATTAATATTATTGTATTTGAATTTTAAAATTGAGTTTTTAAAATTGAGGAGTCAGTGCTTTTATGACCAGATTGAAAGCTTCATCTTTTAGTTCATTACTTAAAACAAAAGGTTTTCTAGACATCGATTTTCCTTCTCGATGAAATTCTAATAAAGAATAAAGTGGTCCGTAAGCAATACTCCAGAATATTTCGTAAGGAATAGAAATAAGTTCTTTTCTATTAATTGCTGCAAGCATAAATTCTGTCATCATTTGTTTGTAATCGCCTGTCATTTCTGCTACAATAGCGTCGCCATAAGTAGAATGTTTTAAAAGTTCTAAACAAGTCGCCTCAAGTGTAAAATTTAAATTGAAATAAATGCGGTTTTCCCATTGCATTCGCAATCCATCTTTAAAAGTCATATCAGCAGAAAATCCGTCGAACATCTTTTCGAAGAAGTTTTTGCCAATTTCAATTCCAATTTTTTTGATCAAATCCTCTTTGTCTGAATAATATATATAAAGTGTAGCCACAGAAATGCCACATTCCTTAGCCAAACGGTTCATTCCAAAACCTTCTACGCCTTGTGTTACAATCATTTCGATTGCTTTTTGCTTTACAATTTCTTCTTTATTTATATCTCGTGTTCTCATAATTCTAACTAATTATGACACAAAGATATAAATAATAAATGAACGATCGCTTATTTATGAATTATTTTTTAAGATTCTAAGGCTCTAAGATGCTGAGATGCTAAGTTTTTTTAGGTTCAAAGATGCAAAGTGACAAAGGTTCAAAGGTTTTTATATAAAAAAAATCAGCTGAAGTAATTTAAATTTCACTTCAGCTGATTCTGTATCAATAGTATTTTATAAAGTTTTTGTCGGCTCGGCTTCTCTTAAGTTTTGGTTTTCTAAGATATCTTTTAAAAATGGTTTTACCTGAGTTTCAATTTCAGATACTGAAATATTTAAAGCTTCTGGATCTGATGCCAATTGAAGCCATGGTTTTGGTCCGTCAAAATCATAATTTCCAAAAACGATTACTGGTGTACCTTTTACTTTTACATTTTCCTTGTCTTTCAGAATCCATTCGTCAGCAAATTTGTAAAGGTATTTGGCATCTTTTTCTAATAGTCTCAAGCAAGAATGAGAAGCTGGATATCCAGGCAAATCGTATTCATGAAAACCAACACCTAATTTATTTTCGATATTAAAATTCCATTTTAAATCCCATTCGTCATTAAAGGTGCTTGTTGTTTTCTCTGCTTTCCAGTTGGTAAAAAATAATCCTGTGGGCGTAGGATCTTTTTTTCTTCCCATATTAGTTGGTCCTGTTCTAACTAATTCACCATTTTCGTAAGCCGCAAAAGTTTGGGTCGGATAAGAAAAAAAGATAATTTTTGAAACTTCTTCTAAAGCCGAAACATGAATCGGAAACGGAAGATAATAAACCAAATCTCCGCTAAAATCTGCTGGAATTACAACAGAATCTAATTTCTTAAAATTAACTTTATCTGTTCGGTTTAAGGCATAAACAATATCCATTTTTGAGCTGTCGGCTTCATTAAGCTTTAGCCATTCTTTGGTTTTTTCTATTTGGTAAGAAACCGTTTTTGGTTTTTTATATTCAATTACTTCTTTTTTCTCTTTTTTATTTTCTGTCAGCGTTATAGTGTCGCTTTTTTTGCAAGAACCTAATAAAACCAACATTAAGATCAGTAGGGCATTTGCTGTGTAATATAACTTTTTCATAGGTTGTAATTTTATGAAATTAAAGTTATAACTATGATAGCTGAAAAGGGTTACATAATTTTTGAAATTGGTTTCGGGATTTTCATTTTGTAGATAATAGTAAACAGTAACTTTATTTTTTGTCGATTAATTTTATCGTATAAATATATTGTGTGTCTTTATTTTGCATAAAATCCTCAAATGTCTGTGAAATTTTATGATCAGGAATTACTCCTCTTCCAAAAATTTGATTTGTTTTTTTCGGAACATCCTGTTCTAGATTTACGATAGAAAACTGTGTTTTGATTTTGGTGTTTGGTAACTCGTATTCAATAGGAGTGTGGCCGTTGTGTCCGTAATATCCGCCCATAGTTTCTTCACCAATTACAATTGCCTTTGTGTTTCCTGCCACCAGTGAGGCAAATAAAGATCCAGCAGAAGCAATTCTCGGACTGATAAGCATATAAATCTGTCCTTTAAAACTGTTTTTATCAGGCTCTAATAAAAGGTTAAATTTTTTATCCTGAGGATATTTTTTATTGACGAGTTTTGGAAATTCTTCTATTATTTCATCTTCAAAATCCTTTAGTTCTTCCTGCTGTTTTTTAGCATCTGTTTCTTCATAAACGAAATAATTAGGAAATGGTATTTTCTGAAAATTCACATAAGCTGAAGCATTTTCGCGAAAAGCTTTTTGTGTCAAATAAGAGAAAGTCACGATGTCATTCGGATCGGTGCCACCGCCATTGTTTCTAACATCAACAATCAAGTTCTTAATTTCAGAATGATTAGAAAGATATTGAAAACAGCTGTCCAAATATCTTTTATACGCAATATGTTGTTTGTCTTTGGCATTTCGACCAATTACAAATGTGTGTACAGAAAGTAATGCTGTGTTTCCAGAAATTACTTTAAATGAATATTTGTCTTTCGCACGATTGTATTGCAGACTGTCAATTGGCAAAGAAAATCGGTTTTTGAAGTTTTCTTTCCGACTTTCATTTGAAACAGGATAAATAGTTTTGGTCAGTTTTTGAGTTTGATTTGGAAGCGAATATTCAACCAAAAAGCTTTTTTGCGCCCCATATTCCATTTTGAAATATTTAGCGAAAGAGCTTCCAATTCCAATCGATTTTCCAGTAATGTTATAACCGTCGGTTGTGTAATATTTGTAGAGAGAAGTAAGCAGTTTTTTGGTCTCAATACCATTAATGCTAAATATTTGAGAGCCCAGTGGAATTTCTGAATTTTTAAAATTAAGAACCAATCGATTCTCGATAAGTTTTACAGGATATGGAAAGAAAACATTTCCTGATGAATATTTCTTTTCAAAATCATCAGGAAGTGTTGTGTCATTATGTAGACTTCCTTCAAAATCGGTTATCTGAAGAATTATTTTGTAGAATTCAATAAGTTCTTTTGGTTCATTAATTTGCGAAAAAGCCCAAGAATAAATACTGTCAATCTGCTGTTTTGTTCTGTATTTATAAAGTCCTGAATTGGCTTTTTCTCTTATTTCTCTAAAGATGGTTAAATCTTTTTTGAGTTTTCCTGCTGGCCATTTTTCGTTCTGCGAAAAAACAAATAATGGCAAAAATAAAATCAGTACTATTTTAGATTTGAGCATTTTAGATTGTTTTGTTAATCTAAAATACTCAAAAAACTTTTAAATTAATCCTTTTATTTTAGCATGTTGCAATAACATAATAGTTTTAGCGTCTGAAATTTCTCCAGATTCGATCATGGCATAAGCTTGATCAAAAGTAAATTCTAAAACCTCAATATTTTCTTGTTCAGCATCTAGTCCACCGCCTTCGCTTACTTTCATATTTTCGTCGTATTCGCCAACAAAAAGATATAGAATTTCTGTTACAGAACCTGGTGACATATAAGTTTCGATTACTTTTTGAACCTTGCTTAAACGGTAACCAGTTTCTTCTTCTGTTTCGCGAATGATAGCTTGTTCTGCTTTTTCTTTATCTAAAAGTCCTGCACAAGCTTCAATCATCATTCCTGATTTATTTCCGTTAAGATAAGTTGGTAAACGAAATTGTCTGGTTAGGATAACCGTCTTTTTAGCTGAATTGTACAATAAAATTGCAGCTCCGTTTCCACGATCGTATACTTCACGAATATGTGATTCAACAGGCTGATTTTCTTTTTTATAATTAAAAGTTACTTTGTTTAAGACGTACCAATTATCAGATAATAATTTGGTCTCAGTAATTTCGATTTCTGGATTTTTTCTCATTTGAAAAATAGTTGTATAAAAAAACGCTCTGATTATCAGAGCGTTTAAAATGTATTATTTTGTTATTGTTTGTTTTCTATCTGGTCCAACCGATACAATTTTGATTGGCACTTCGATTTCTTTTTCAATAAACTCAATATATTCTTTTAGCTCAATTGGTAATTGATCGTAAGATGTCAATCCAGTTAAATCTTGTTTCCATCCTTTGAATTCTTTGTAAATAGGAGTAACGTTTTCTGGCTCAATGTTGTAAGGGAAATGAGAAATGTTTTGACCTTTGTAGTTGTATTCAGTACAAACTTTTAAAGTTTCGAAACCAGAAAGAACATCACCTTTCATCATCATTAACTGCGTAACTCCGTTAACTTGAACTGCATATTTTAAAGCAACTAAGTCTAACCATCCGCAACGTCTTTGTCTTCCTGTTACAGAACCAAATTCGTTACCAACTTTTGCCATTGTAGCACCAACTTCGTCAAAAAGTTCAGTTGGGAAAGGTCCACTACCTACACGTGTAACATAAGCTTTGAAAATTCCGTAAACCTCTTTGATTTTGTTAGGAGCAATTCCTAAACCAGTACAAGCTCCAGCAGCAGTAGTGTTTGATGAAGTTACGAAAGGATAAGTTCCGAAATCAACATCTAATAAAGATCCTTGAGCACCTTCGCAAAGAATAGATTTTCCAGCTTTTTGAGCTTGGTGCATATATTCTTCGCTATCAATGAAATCTAATTTTTTTAATTCTTCAATAGCTTCGAAGAATTCTTTTTCAAGTTCAGCTAAATTATATTGAATAGCAACATCATGAAAAGCAATCATTGCTTCATGTTTGTCAGCCAAAGCTCTGTAACGCTCTTTGAAATCTTCTAATTCGATATCTCCAACACGTAAACCATTTCTACCAGTTTTGTCCATGTAAGTTGGTCCAATTCCTTTAAGAGTAGAACCAATTTTTGCTTTTCCTTTAGAAGCTTCAGAAGCTGCGTCTAGCAAACGGTGAGTTGGTAAAATTAAGTGCGCTTTTCTTGAAATAATCAATTTGCTTTTGATGTCAAGGTTGAATTTCTCTAAACCTTCGATTTCTTTTTGAAAAACTACAGGATCAATTACAACACCATTTCCGATAATGTTTACTGAGTTTTTGTGAAAAATTCCAGAAGGAATTGTTCTAAGTACGTGTTTAATTCCGTCAAATTCTAGTGTATGTCCTGCATTTGGTCCTCCTTGGAAACGTGCAATAATATCGTAATTTGAGGTAAGTACGTCAACAATTTTTCCTTTACCTTCATCTCCCCATTGTAATCCTAGTAATAAATCTACGGTCATTCTGTTTTAATTTGCGTTGGGACAATCTAAATCGTCCTACTGATTATGTAGTTAATTTTCTTTTTTTTATTTTTTTGAAAAGTCTAATTTGAAAAGACTATGAATTTGAGTTTTGCTTTTTGTTTCCGTAGAAATAAAGCGAGTGATTTGTAATTTCAATATCAAAAATTTCTTCGATAGTCTTTTTGATGGTTTGAATTCTTGGATCACAAAATTCGATTACCTCACCAGAATCTGTCATAATGATGTGATCGTGCTGTTTATCAAAATATGATTTTTCGTAGTAAGCCTGATTTTGTCCAAATTGATGTTTTCTAACCAAAGCGCAGTCCAACAATAACTCGATCGTGTTGTATAAAGTAGCTCTACTTACACGATAGTTTTTGTTTTTCATCTTGATATAAAGGTTTTCTATATCAAAATGCTCCTCGCTATCGTAAATTTCCTGAAGTATAGCA
The DNA here is from genome assembly GCF_003254625.1 of Flavobacterium ginsenosidimutans. Taxonomy (GTDB): domain Bacteria; phylum Bacteroidota; class Bacteroidia; order Flavobacteriales; family Flavobacteriaceae; genus Flavobacterium; species Flavobacterium ginsenosidimutans. The sequence goes on along the minus strand of NZ_QJRJ01000078.1, from coordinate 82,318 downwards.
TAACGCTCAGGAGTTTTGCGATGCCCTTTTTGTTCAAGATATAGTGTAAAAACATTTTTTACAATTTCTTGATTCTTAGTGTTGTCAGTTGAAATAAGTGTCATATCCGGCAAAGATAATTTTTTATTTTTAATGAATAAAAGTTTCGGGTTTAAAGTTTAACGTTTAAACTTGTTTTTGATTAGTGATAATGCACTAAATACAGGCTTTTGCGTTAAAAATATTTTGAAAGCTTAATTTAGCTTAATTAACATAATTTTTTTAATTTATGAAAAAACTAACAATGGTTAACTTGATTTCGACATGTACATATACCAGTTCCATTCCCAAGTTTTTCCTTTGTCATCAGACATTGCCTGGCTCCAAACAGGATTCTTTTCGTCTCGAGCATCCCATCGGAATACTTGAATAACTGGTTTTTCATTAAAAACATCTTTAGAAAAAAAATGCCCCACTTTATTTTCAAAAGAACCAACTACAGGTTTGTCTAATGTTCCTGTGTTAGAATCAGACCAGTAAATGCTCCACAATTTTGTTATCGGATTAAATAATCTTACTGTCATACCTTCAAAAGGTTCTCCATCAAAAGTGGCTAGAAAATTATCAATGTTTCCAATTCCATTTAAAATCTTGTACATTTCCTGTGTTGAAGGAAATTCAATCCACTCATCGCAATTCGTTAATCTGGATTTTAATTTTCTATTACGAATAACAGATTTTCCTTGAAAAAAATCAAAATCGTCTTTTGATGAAGATTCAGATGCCGTAATTAAAAGCTCTCCATTTTCATCAAATTCTATTTTAGGAATTTCTAAGGATTTATTTTCCATGATTAATAGTAATTAGTTTAAGTTCTATACTCTCTAGTAACCTTATCAACTCCGTCAATTTTTTTGATGGCGCTAATCATTTTTTTCAAAATAGTATTGTTTTTAACAATTACGGCAACTTGTCCGTGGAAAATTCCAGCATCTGTACTCAGTGAAATACTTTGAATATTTACGCTCATATTGTTTGAAATTACTTTTGTCAATTGGTTGGTAAGTCCTAAAACATCCATTCCGGTAATATTGATAATGGCTTTGAATTCCTCTTGAGAAGAATCAATCCATTTGGCGCTCATGATTCTGTAAGCATAATTAGACTGCATTCCGATCGCGTTCGGACAATCTTTTTTGTGCACTTTTATTCCTTCGTTAATGGTAACAAAACCAAAAACATCATCACCTGGAATTGGGTTACAGCATTGCGAAAGCTTATAATCTAGTTTGTCATGTTCTGTCCCAAAAACCAGCATGTCATAGTTACTGCTAATGACTGGTTTATGAATGTCTTCATCTGCAGTATCTTTCGTTCGTTTAATTTTATTTTTAAAGAAATTGATAAACGAATTGCTTTTCTGCGCCGCAAAATCTTTTAATTGCTGATTTTCGATCGCACCAATTCCAACTCTATAAAATAAATCTAAACTTGTTTTTAGTTTAAAGAAGTTAACTAACTCGTTTGTTACCTGTTCGTTGAACGTAACTTTTAGATGTTTTAATTTTCTGACAAGTAATTCTTTTCCTTCTTCTGCAATTTTTTTAGTGTTCTCGTTAAGAACGTTTTTAATTTTATTTTTAGCTCTCGAAGTTGTTACATATTCTAACCAGTTTACCGTTGGTTTTTGGTTAGGCGAAGTAATAACTTCAACTTGGTCACCACTTTTTAGTTCGTAATTTAATGGAACTAAACGGCCATTAACACGAGTTCCGCGAGTTTTAATCCCGATTTCAGAGTGAATACTGAAAGCAAAATCAAGAGAAGTGGCACCTTTTGGCAGTGATTTGATTTCTCCTTTTGGTGTAAAGATGAAGATTTCTTTTGAATACAGATTCATTTTGAAATCTTCCACAAAATCAACCGCATTGGTTTCTGGATTTTCTAATGCTTCACGAAGTAAATTCAACCAAACATCTAAACCACTTTCTTCGCTTGCGCCATTTTTGTATTTGTAGTGCGCAGCATAACCTTTTTCTGCAATTTCGTCCATACGTTCGCTTCGAACCTGAACTTCAACCCAGCGTCCTTTTGGTCCCATTACAGTAATGTGAAGTGCTTCATAACCAGTTGATTTTGGTGATGAAATCCAATCACGCAAACGGCTCGGACTCGGTCTGTAATGATCCGTTACAATCGAATAAATTTTCCAAGCTATGAATTTTTCTTCCTGTGGAGAAGCTTTGTAAACAATTCTAAGGGCAAATTTGTCATAAACTTCATCAAAAGTTACGTTTTGAGCACGCATTTTTCGACGAATAGAATAAATCGATTTTGGTCGGCCTTTGATGATATAATCTACGCCTTCGTTATCTAAAGATTTTTTCAAAACATCCGAAATATCTTTGATATAAGCATCTTGCTCTTCTTTAGTTTCACGAATTTTACTTACGATATCATCATAAACTGCTGGTTCAGTATATTTTAATCCTAAATCTTCTAGTTTAGTTTTAATGTTATAAAGTCCCAAACGGTGCGCTAGAGGTGCGTAAATGTATAAAGTTTCAGATGCGATTTTGGTTTGTTTGTATTCTGCCATCGAATCCATTGTCTGCATGTTATGCAAACGGTCAGCCAATTTGATTAAAATTACACGAACATCATCGTTCAATGTCAGAATCATTTTTCTGAAATTCTCCGCCTGCATTGAAGCATTTAAGTCTTTTTGAACCAATGAAATCTTAGTAAGACCTTCAACCAGTTGAGCTACTTTCGGATTAAACAAACGTTCAATATCTTCAACTGTAATTGGAGTATCTTCAACAACATCGTGAAGTAAGGCCGCAGCGATAGAGGTCGCTCCCAGACCAATTTCTGAGGCAACAATTTTTGCAACTGCAATAGGATGAAAGATATACGCCTCACCAGATTTTCTTCTCTGTTCTTTGTGCGCATCTACGGCAACATCAAAAGCTTTTCGAATTAATTTTTTGTCGGTTGGGCTTAAAGTTTGGTAACTTATTCGTAGTAATTCTTTGTATTCCTGCGCAATAGCTTTGTTTTCTTTTTCTATATCTATTTCTGTCATAACGGCATAGTTCAAGTACTAAAAATAAGAATTAGTTTGAACATACGCAAGGGAATGGATTGTTGATTTAGAGTTCAGATTTTAGATTTTTGAGGGTGAAATTTTGGATTTTTCGTCTCTGGAAAGGGCTTCGACTTAGCTCAGCCTGACAGCTGAAAAGGGATTAAAAATAAATTCCAATTTTTTATCCCGAAGCCTCGGGACCAAATTCCAAAAAGGAGCAAAGCGACTTTTAGAAAATCTAAAATCTAAAATCTAAAATCTAAAATCTAAAATCTAAAATCTAAAATCTAAAATCTAAAATCAAAACCCTCTTTGTCTTTTAGCTTCAAAAATTAAAATAGCGGCTGCAACAGAAACATTCATACTATCAATTTCGCCTTGCATTGGAATAATAATGTTTTGAGTTGCATTATCACGCCATTCTTGCGTTAAACCTGTTGCTTCTGTTCCTACAACCAAAGCCGTTGGAGTGGTGAAGTTTTGAGTGTGATAAGAAGTTGAATTTTGTAAAGTGGCGCTATAGAAATTGATCTTTTTTTCTTTTAAAAAAGAAATGATTTCTGTGGTTGTTCCAGTTGCAATTTGGTTGGTAAATAAACAGCCAACGCTTGAACGAACAATATTCGGATTGTATAAGTCGCTTTTTGGATTGGCAATCAAAACGGCATCTAAATTGGCAGCATCTGCTGTACGTAAAACAGCGCCAATATTTCCTGGTTTTTCCAGAGATTCAACAACCAGAATTAATGGATTATCAGATAATTTTAAATCAGATAATTTTAGGGATTTGCTTTTAGCTACAGCTAAAATTCCTTCTGTCGTATCACGATAAGCAAGTTTTTGGTAAACCTCTTTATTGATTTCAATGATTTGAAACGGATTTTTAATTAGTTTATTGATTTCTGATTCAGAAACTAATTCAGGTAAAAATAAAACCGTTTCGATTTCATAGCCTCCTTTTATAGCTAATGAAATTTCTCTTAAACCTTCAATCAAAAATGTTCCGGTTTGTTTTCTGGCTTTGGATTTTTCCTGAAGTAAAACCAAAGATTTGATAAACGGATTTTGAATTGAAGTGATTTGTTTCATTTTTTTAAGGCTCAAAGTTGCAGAGGGGCAAAGGTACAGAGTTTTTTTCTTCCTGCAAGCCATAAAAAATAGCCACGAATTCACGAATTATTTTTTTCTGCTAAATAGTAAAAAAAATTATTAAAAATCCATGAATTCGTGGCAAACAAAACTTTACTCTTCGGTAGAATTGTTTTCTTCTAAAAGAGCTGTTTCTTCAGCAGGTTTTGTAACTATTTGGTCTTTGTTTCCAAAAAGAAATTTCTTTATTGCAGCAAAAGCCGCTATAATTCCGATTACGATAAACTTTCCGAATTTTGCCAAAATAGCAAAGAAACCAACTTTAGCTAATACTTTTCCAGCAACTAATCCGCCAATTGTCCATGCAGCAACGGTATCAGTATCGGCATCAAAATCTAAGTATTTATTTCCTTGATCAAACGCAACACTTTTGATGATTTCTGGAATACTTGCTTTTACTTCTGCTAATTGATTTACACCAGCAACAGCAGAAATATTATACATTCCTTTTCTTCCTAAAACTCTTAAATCGTAATTTAAAGTGTGTTCTTTATCTTGACCGAATTGTAATTCTTTTGCCCAATGAAGCACTTTTAAATTGTTGTCATAGAATGGAGTAGAAGCCCACCCGATCAATTGAACTTCAGGATAACCAGCTTTTTTTCTTTCTTCATTTTCTGTCGCTACATCTTCCTTCATAGTTTTCAGAAGATCTGTATAATCAATATCACCTGCATCATCATCTTTTACATAACCATCTCCTTGATAGCTAATTACAAACATCCAGCTGTCACCATGGGTAACGCCTTTTCCATCTGGAACAAGTGATCCTAGAATTGATTTATCTTCTGGATTTCCCCATAAATTGCTAAGTACATTTTGAGTTTGTTCTCCATTTAAAAATTTAAATCCTTTAGGAACATTCAAAGTTCCGTTGCCTTCAGTAAGTGTAATTTTTCCTGTTTCGTAGTTAAAGGATTTTTCAATTTTGTCATAATAAGCTTTGAGCGTATCAGGTTCTTGGGCGATCATTTTGGTAATTGAAATCGTCCATAACAAAAGAAATAATAAAGGTTTTTTCATTTTTGGTTGATTGGTTAAAGATTAATTATTTATGGTTTTTGGTTACTTTGTAATAATTCTGAAACTTCTTTTTCTACAGGATGTGAGGTTTTAAAATCATAACCCATCAATTTTGCTAAAGTTTGAGCAAATTGTTTTTGATAGAATTGAGCTTCTGTTTTGATTTCGCCTTTTGGGGCAATTTCTGGACCCATTGCGGCAAACCAAATTTCAGATGCTCCTGGAACATCAGAGCCATGATCTGTCCATTGCGATTTTACTTTATTGCCACGACCGTGATCTACTGTTATAAATAGGGTTGTTTTGTTTTTGTATTGAGGATCGGTTTGAACAAAATTCCAGATTTCCTGAATCCATTTATCTACTTGATTTGCAGCATCAAGATACGATCTGTAATCTCCGTGATGTGCCCATTCGTCGGTTTCACCGTAGGCGATGTATAACACTTTTGGCTTTTTCGTTTTTAGTTCATCTAATGCTTGATAATGTGTAAAAACGTCTAAACATTCATCTTCATGAAAAGGTTTAAATGAATTGTCACGCATTTCGTTCAGTAATTTTTGAGCTGCTGTTGGTTTGTTTCCGCCCACTTTATCAAATGCAGAAATGACAGGAAAACCGCTTCTTTCTTCATTTAAAATTCGGTCAAAAGCATCCCAAGCTCCAAAAGCTGCAACTTTTCCTTTTAGTTTAGCCTGCTGATTTAAAAACTCTAAAACATTGACATTTGGATTAGGTTTGTAGCCATTTGAGTTAACCTGAAGATCAACATTTCCAGTCATAATTTCGCTATAACCAGGATAACTAAACCAATATGGATTGGCAACATCGACTTTGTTTCCTAAATCTCGATTTCCATAAATTTGACCTTTTGAGGCAATTTCAGACCAGAAAAAAGGCATTAATTTTTTACGAGATTCTTTGATATCTGGATTCCCGTATTTTTTATAAATGTAAGCGCTGTCTCCTTGATTAAATTTTTTATCATTGGCAATTGCTGCATCCACTCCTTTAAAAACTTCCTGCCATCTAAAACCATCTGTAGTGATAATAATGATGTTTTCTGTTTTTTGTGCTTGAGATTGAATGCTTAATAAAATGAACAGAATTAGGATTGCTTTTTTCATAGCTTATTAGTTTGAAATAGAATTCAAAACTAATTAATTTAATCAAGCAATTTTTACGGGATGACGTAAGGTAACTATAAATTAATAATAGATAAAAAGCTGATAAAAGCCAATATAGGGAAAAGAAGGTTTCACATAACCATTTTACTTTTCCCTAATATTGAACACTAATAATATCCTTTATTTTGTTGGCTTAGCCCAAAACAAATTTGGATTATTTGTCTTGTAATTTGTAGTTTTTACGTTTGTTTTAGTATTCGTAGACTCTGTTTTTTGTGGAGTTTGCTCGATTCCATCTAAAGGCAATAGTTCAATATACGCAATTTCTTTTCCGTCTTTTGCAGTTTCAGTATCGTATTCGCTGTAAACTGGAGTTTTTAGCCTATATAGATTTTTAGCCATATAAGTTTCTAAGTAATATTCTTTAGTCTGCGTTGCTTTGTTGTTCCAGTTTGCTTCTGGATTTAGAATCAATGTTTTGCCGTTAATTAATCTTTCTCTTACTTCTTGAATTCCAAGTAATTCTCCTTTCTCATTCATAACATAAGCATCGAAAGTAGGATCAATCCAAATCCATTTTTTAAATTCGTTGCTGTAAACCATATTAATTACGTGGCAATCATCAAAATCAGTTTCCTTTGGCATGCAGGTAATATATCTGGATTTTATGCCCATAGCTAAATAACATTCATTAAGAATTGTTGACATCATTCTGCAGTTAAGACCTCGATTTTCGGTTTTGCAAATTTTAATTAAATCAATAGCATTTTTTAAATCTGGATTATAACTAGCTCCATCATGTCTAATTATTTTATGTACCCAATGCAGTAAATTAAGAATTTGAGAGGTTTCGCTTCCAGTTCCAGCAATTGAATCCAATTTTAAATCTTTTCTAATTTTCATTAGGTTTGGATTCTCCATTGGTTGATAAGTGAATTCAGGAATAAAACGATTGTCAGAGTAGTTGTACTTGGCTGCTTTTTTTAGTATTTCCAAACGAGATATAACGGCTTTATACTTGATCTGTGTATGAGCTTTTACAGAATCATTAAGTAAAATCACAAAATCAAATTGAGTGTTTTTTTTAATTTTTACAGAGATAGAATCTTTATCAGTAATAAAAGTGACTTTTTTTCCTAAAGATGATGTTTCGTATACATCAGGATTTAGTTCAGGAGAAATGTTCCAAGATTGTTTTTTATATTCTTTACCGTCTCTAATATCAAGTTTTTTTGATACTGCTTTTATAGTTGGAATATTTTGTTGACTTATAACTAACTGTGCTAAAAAGCTAAAAAAGATAATAAGACTGATTTTTAATTTCATTTTTTGATTTTTGATTGAGAATAATATTTTGATTGAAATGGAACAAGTTTGATAATGAGTAGACTACAAAATTCCTCTAGATTTAATCTCCAGATATTTGTTGATTGCGTCAAGCGTAAGATTTTCTGGCTGCGTCAAAACCGAATGTATTCCGTATTTCTTTAATTCGTTTACGATTAAACGTTTTTCGAACATGAATTTTTCGGCAATAACTTTGTCGTAAACTTCCTGAATAGTAGTTGTTTTTTTATTGATGATGGAGTTGAGTTCTGTATTTTGGAAGAATACCACAACTAGCAAATGGCTTTTTGCAATTCCTTTCAAATAAGGTAATTGACGATTTAAACCATCCATTGTTTCGAAATTGGTGTAAAGAATAATTAAACTTCTCTGATTGATGTTTTTCTTAATATCAACATACAATCGGCTGTAATCGCTTTCAAAAAAATCTGTTTTGATATTGTATAAAGTTTCAAGGATTTTCTGCATTTGAGAACCTCTTCTTTCTGCAAAAACTCGGTTTTCTACTTTTTTAGAAAAAGAAAAAAGTCCAGCTTTATCTTGTTTTTTGAGAATTACATTAGATAAAACCAGAGAAGAATTAATAGCATAATCTAATAAGCTTAATCCACCAAAAGGCATTTGCATGACGCGGCCTTTGTCGATTGCCATATAAACCGACTGCGATTTTTCGTCCTGAAACTGATTCACCATCAAAGAATTTCTTTTTGCGGTAGCTTTCCAGTTTAAAGTTCGCAAATCATCACCTTGAACATATTCCTTAATTTGTTCGAATTCCATTGTATGTCCAATTCGGCGTATTTTTTTAATTCCGTATTGAAACAGATTATTCGAAAAAGCAATTAAGTCGTATTTTCTTAGCTGAATATAAGAAGGATACGTTGGAACCATTTGATTATTATCAAAAGAAAATCTTCTAGAAATCAGTCTTAAAGGCGAAGAAACATAAACATTTAAAGAACCGAAATAGTATTCTCCGCGTTGTGTTGGGCGAAGATCGTAACCAATTTCTTTTTGTGCTGCAGCTTTTATGGTTTTTACAATCTTGAAGTTGCGAACTTGAAATTGAAACGGAATTTCATCAATAATTTTTACCGAAACTGGAAAATTATAATGATTCTTTAAATTGATTTTGATAGGATTTAAATCTCCATTTGATAATTTTTCTGGAGTAATTCTTTCAGCTTCAAGTCCTGTTCTTGCTAAATACAAAAGTAAAATGTCAAGTCCCAAAAAAGTAACTAAACCCAAAACAAGCAGCCAAACTGCATTATACATATTTGGAAAAATAAATGCACAGATAAACAATCCTATAACGCCTATTAGCACATAGAAAAAGAAATTGTTTAGATATAGACTTTTTATGAATTTCATTTTTTTTGTTTCAAGTTTTCTTTTTGTTTCAGGTTTCAAGTTTCGCATTTCTCTGTCAGGCTGAGCGAAGTCGAAGCCATCTCACAATTAACCATTAACCATTAATAATTAACAACTATCTCGGTATTTCTACCGTTTCAATAATCTGTTTAATGATTTCTGAACTTGTAATTCCTTCCATTTCGCGTTCTGGAGCAACAATTACACGATGCTGTAAAACAGGAATTGCTGCTTCTTTAATATCTTCTGGCGTAACAAAATCACGTCCGCGGATCGCGGCGAAACCTTTTGAAGCGTTCAAAATAGCGATTGAAGCACGAGGCGAAGCCCCTAAATATAAAAAGGCATTTTCGCGCGTATTTACTACAATTCGAGCAATGTATTCTAATAAGTTTTGTTCTACTCTAATTTGTTTAACCAAACCTTGATATTCTTTGATTTCTTGAGAAGAAAGAATGGTTTTAATCGCATCTAATTTTCCATGATCTTGTAATGAATGTTCTCTTTGAATGATTAAGATTTCTTCATTCAATTTTGGATAATCAATCGTAATTTTAAAAAGAAAACGATCCAATTGCGCTTCAGGTAAACGGTAAGTTCCTTCCTGTTCTACTGGATTTTGAGTTGCAATAACCAAAAATGGCGCTTCTAACTGATAAGCAGAACCGTCAATTGTAATTTGACGCTCTTCCATAACTTCAAAAAGTGCAGCTTGTGTTTTTGCTGGAGCACGGTTAATTTCATCAATTAAAATCAAATTCGAGAAAATTGGCCCTTTTTTGAATTCAAATTCTGAGTTTTTCAGATTGAAAATAGAAGTTCCTAAAATATCAGAAGGCATTAAATCTGGTGTAAACTGGATTCTGCTGAAACCAATATTTAAGGTTTTAGCCAATAATTTAGCCGTAATTGTTTTAGCAACTCCAGGAACACCTTCTAAAAGAACGTGACCATTTGATAAAATAGCAACTAAAAGCTGATCTACCATTTTGTGCTGACCCACAATAACTGTTTCGATTTCTTTTTTGATCGTGTTTACATGATCTAAAAGCGGTCCTAAATTAATTCTTGTTTCAAAATTCACATTTTCGTTTGTGATTTCGTTTGATGTTGTATTGATATCGTCCATAATTTGGTCTTTTATTTTATGTTTTTTTTTGCCACAGATTAGAAAGATTAAAATGATTTTATAAAAAACTAATCTGTGTTAATCCGTTTAATCTGTGGCTAAATAAATTAATGTAAAATCTTTTCAATTGCCGTATTTATTCGAATCAGATCATCTTCGAGACTTCCGTGATAACTGTTTCGATGGTCGTTAATTAATTGAATCAGTTCTCGAATGTCTTTTTCGTCTTTTCCAGTTTTATAATGCAGTTTAGTTATAAAATCATCATCGAGTTTTGAAGTATCAAGCAAATAATCGGTTCTGATTTTTTCTAAAAAGTAAATAATTTTTTTGTCAATAATATTGGTATGATCGCCTTCTTGATAATATAAATTTCCAATTGTTTTGGTAAAATCAACCGTTAAATTCTGCAAAGGTTTTATGATTGGCACAATACGCTGTTTTCGTTTTGCATTGAAAATCATAAAAATAAGAATTCCAATTAAACCTAAATACCAAGCTGACTTTAAAGCAGGCTGACTCCAAATATAACGCAGTGGCGAACTTGAAATACGCTTATCATTGAAGCTTTTATTGTACCAGAAAATGTTTCCTTTTGGAACATAAGACATGACATTTTCAGCATACAAGTAATGATCTTTTTTCAGTAAATTATAATTGGTAAAAGCTACAGGCTGCGTATGCAGATAGATATGACCATTTTTATAAGGAACTTCAATAAAGTTAATCTGCCTTTTGTTTTTATTGCTTGTTTGATATCCTAAAACTTTTGTCTTTAAAGTATCAATTTTAGAAAAATAATCACTTAAACCAGTATTGAAAGTATATTTTTTGGTGCTAACCTTTTGATTTGCCATCCAAACCGAAATACTTTCAGAAGGCATAAAATCTGTTTTTAATTCAATTTTTAAAGAATCTAGCAATGGTTTTGGAAATACTTTCATACTTAAAAAAGCATTATTCCCGTGCGATACAAAGTATAGAATCTCAGTCATAGATTGATCGTCAATATTATTGACTTCTGAGATATTAATAAAAGTACCTTTAATTTTATAGGTTTCTACACCTTCAGTTTCATCGTATTGAGAATCCAAATATTCGTATGGAGTCTCGATCGAGATTCTTTCTATTTTCTGCTTAAAAAGAGCATCAGCTTCTTGATTAAAAACATATAAACCAAACGGAATTTTATCTTCAACAGAGTATGTCGGAGTCCAGTCAATAGGTTTTGGCTGACCTTTGTCTACAAGTAATGTTATTCCGAAAATTAAAACCAGAATAGCAATGTATATTTTAACTTTATTATCCATTACCAAACGTTTTTAATGCTTTTTTAAATCTGTTTTCAGTCTTTCTAAATATGGCATCATCAATCTCAAATTCGCCGTACCAAATATAATTATACAAATAAGAAAGATAGGTAAACTCTTCTTTATGAGCAGGACTTTGCAGTTCATACAAATAATCAGAGTTGGTTTTTTCGATATCCCATTCAATATAATGGTGCTGTGCCATTACTTTTAAAAGCCATAAATAATAATATCTTACAGCAATTCTTTTTTCGCCAGCTTCAATACTTTCTTGGATAAGTTTTTCGAAGTCTAAAAGATGAATATTTTTTTCTGCATCTGAATAAAACAGTGTTCGTTTATTGGCATTTTTTCCGAAAATCCATCTTCCTTCTTGTTTGGTTAATGCTCTGGCTATAAAGTAAATCAGAACGATAACGACAAGAATTGCAATTATTCTAAATAAAATAGCAACAAAATTAAGAGATGTTTTTACGCTGCTGAAATTAAATAAACTAGCAAGTTGTCTTGCCAGCCAATGCATAAAATGATCGAGCAAGCTTTTTTCAGGAGCTTTATATTCGTAGATAAATTCTTTGTCAGTATATTTTTTCTTGAAATTTTTCTCAAAATGTCTAGCCTCAACAGTTCCAGAATCGACTTTAATGTCTTTCTCGGTATATTTAATTGCGGCAATTTTTGGCGGATCTTCTTTAATAAGAGTATCTTGAGCATTTAAAGTGCCCAAGCAGAAAAGAAAATATAAAATAATAAAAAACCTATTCATTAGTATGATCTCCAATTAAATCAATTGATTCAGATTCAAGCTTGTTTTCTGATTCTAAACTATAATAAACCATTCCCTGATTAATTATAATTGCATTATTAAAAATGTTGCCAAGGATAATAAGGACAATTACAATAATCGTTATAAAACCTATTAATAAAGGCGATGGTTCTAAAGCTTTTGTGCTATTCGAATCAGAATTTCCGATAAAATAGGCAAGCGAGATAAATAAACCCACAAAGTAAAAAAACATTGTTATGGCGGTTTGAACAAACTGCATGATAATCATCATAATAAATGTTGTCCCGATAGTATTCCAAAAATCTTTTTTGACTAAATAAATGGCATGTTTTAACGATTCAAAAAAGCGCTTTTCCTCTGTTAGATAACTATAAAACCAAAGATTTAAAAACGTAAAACACGTTGGCAAAGCAATTATAAGCAACGGAATCCCAATAATAATGAAACATAAAAGAAACATGATAATTAATGCTATCAATAAAACGGGGAAAACTATAAATAAAAATCCGAAGCTAAATTTTATCAATTTAAATAGAACCTTGAAAAAATTTGAAAGGACATCATTTAATTCAAAATCCTTTTTGCCGGTTCCTAACATTTTCAAATATAAAACAGGATACGCATAATTAAACAAGGATAAAATCAGGAATAGAAGTACAGAAATAAATATTAAAAGAACTGTAAGAGCTTCGTTATTATTGAAATGCTCTAATAGATCACTTTTTAATTGTTGATTTCCAAAACCTGAATTTTTAATCGCTTCGAAATTGACTTCAATCAAAGTATAAATCATAATTCCAAAGAGAACTAAGAAAGCTCCATTTACAATGAAGAAAATCTTAAAAAAGTTTTTTCCAAAATCTTTGAAAAAAGTAAAAGTGTCGCCTAAATTATCACCTAATTGTCGTTTTTTATAAAGCTCAAACATTATAAATTAATTGATTTTGAAGTTATTTTTTTGTGTACAATAAAAGGATAAATCAGGTAATAAAACGAAATAATGGCAAGTGTAATCAAGATGATAAAACTGCTTAACCAATTTGGCATATCGATAGAATATCTTGTAATGAAACCTTCTAAAAATCCGGCACTTATCGTGAAAGGAAAAGTGCTTAAAAATATTTTGAAACTATTTTTGAAACCAATTTTAAACGAATTTAATCTGGAGAAAGTTTTAGGAAATAGGATAGAAGCACCCAAAATAAATCCAGCAGTTGTTTCGATTACGATAGCAAAAATTTCCATAGAACCGTGAATCCAAATTCCTCGAACACTTTTCCAGAAAACACCTTGCTCATAGAAAAAATATTGAAAAGACCCAAGCATAATACAGTTTTGGAGGAAAACATTAAAAGTTCCGATTCCTGCAAAAATCCCATAGAAATAACATTTTGCGCCCACAAAAAGGTTATTTACCGTAATGCCAATAAAACTTCCCCAATTGCTGCCAGAACCATATACGGCCATCGGATTGCCTTTTTTGATGTTTTCTAAAGTCATGTTTACGTAATCGTCTCCTAAAATCAGGCGTACGAAATCACGATCGTAACGAGCAGAAAGAGCACCAATTCCAACGGTAATAAAAAACAAAGCAAAAGCATAAACCAAATATCGTCTGTATTCGTAAACCAGCAATGGCACTTCAATTTTAAAAAAATCTACAACTCGATTTTGATCCGTACGTTTGGTTTTATAAATCTTTTGATAAATCTGAGAAGCCAAATGATTTAAATACACAACCGTTTTGCTTTTAGGATAATACGTTTGGGCATACGACAAATCATTCATCATTTGAATGTACAAATTAGCTAATTCATCAGGATTTTTTTTAGCTTTACCAAAAATTGCCAGCTCAAATTCGAGCCATTTTTCTCTGTTTTGTTTTATAAAGGCGATTTCTCTCATTGCAGGCTAAAATATGAAATATGTCAGAATTATCTATTAATACGACACAAAATGTCAAAATAAATTTTATTGCTGCTTCCGTAGGCGAAAGACTCGGAGCATTTTTTATTGATTTGTTTATTATAATCTGTTATATAACAGCTCTTTCCATTATTATTTTTGACTGGCTTCAGCTAGATCGATTCATGGTTGATTTAGACGATTGGTCTCGTGGCGCTATTTTTTTAGTGCTCTATTCGCCAGTTATAGTGTATTCGCTAGTTTTAGAAAGTGTTTTTGAAGGACAGTCGCTTGGTAAAAAATTAGTAAAAATTAAAGTCGTTAAAATTGATGGTTATCAAGCTGGTTTTGGCGATTATTTGATTCGTTGGTTTTTTAGAGTAATTGACTTTTTTACTCTTTGCGGACTTCCTGGTCTTATTAGCGTAATTACCAGTCAGAAATCACAGCGATTGGGCGATATGGCAGCGGGAACTGCGGTTATTACTTTGAAGAATAAAATTAATATCAGCCATACTATTTTAGAAGAAATTGGCGAAGCGTATGTACCGACTTATCCTTTGGTAATCAAGCTTTCAGATAATGATATGCGTATTATTAAAGAAACCTATCAAAAAGCAGCGGCTAAAAACGATCATGAAGTCATTTACAAATTAGTGGCAAAAATTGAAAGTGTAACAGGTATTAAAAATCAATCAGGAAACAATAGCGACTTTATACGTGTAATTTTAAAAGATTACAATTTTTATACACAACACATGTAATCTTTTCTTTAAGGATTTGAAAATGTTTTTCAGCTTTTGCTGATAATTTTTTATATTTAACTGATTATTAGTTAGTACGGTTTAATTAAAAAATAAAACATGAAAAATTCAAAGCTTTTCTTTATTGTATTTTTGTTGCTTGCTACTTTTTTTGGTTTCGCTCAAGGCGGAAAAAAACTAGATAAAATCATAAAAAGAGATTATCAGATTATTGAATGTACGATTTCAAAAATGTCTGATAAAACCGTTGAATATTCACTTCCTGGAGAAACAATTCAGATTTCATTAGATGTTTCGCAAATTGCCAAAATTGATTTTGCAAGCGGAAGATCTCAAATTTTTGATGTTAGCCAGACCAATAATCCTTCTTCATCTGGCTCGCCAGCAATTGCGGCATCTGAAATGAAGACCAATACCATAGCGGTACTTCCAGTTCCTTATTTAAATTCTGACACTCAGGAAAGTTCTGAAGAAATGGCAAAATTTGCACAAAATGACCTTTATAATAAATTGCTAGACAAATCTTCAAATATTTTACCGTTGACGGTTCAAGATTTAAGAACCACAAACAGCTTACTGCACAGCGCAGGAATAGATTATAAAAATATTGATGAAACCCCAATCGAAGATTTAGAGAAAGTACTAGGCGTAGATAATATTGTAGCGGTAAAAGTTTCATATACCATAAATTCTGGGACAACGGCAACTACTTATAACAGCGGAAATGCAAAAGTAAGCAACGACAACAAGAAAGTGAAAACCAATGATGTTTCGACTACAACATCCAGTACACAAGTTTACTATTACTATACCATATATTTTGACATGTATAAAGATGGTTCAAAGATCTATTCTCATACCCGTAAACCGTTTCTGGCAGTAAAAGACGGCTGGATGGATTCGGTTACTTATTTATTAAAAAGAAGTCCGATTTATGTAAAAAAATGATGATCGTTTTTATGAGTTAGATTTGTTAAGATTATTCCTTACAACTTTGTAACTTTGGCCCTTTGTAACTCATAAAAAAATGTTTCACTTACTTGATATTATTGGGACAATGGCATTTGCAATGTCCGGCGCTTTAACAGCAATGCATAAAAAACTAGATCCGTTTGGGGTTTTTATCATTGCATTTGTAACTGCAGTTGGCGGAGGAACGCTTCGTGATGTCTTAATAGGGAGAACTCCAGTAGGCTGGATGCGCGATATGCAATATGTTTATGTGATCATTTTAGGATTTTTTCTAGCGATTCTTTTTAGAAAAAGCTTCGATAAACTTCGAACTTCTTTGTTTCTATTCGATACAATTGGTCTTGGCGTTTTTACTTTAATTGGTCTTGAAAGAGGAATTGTAACAGGGCTTCATCCAGCAATTTGTATTGCATTGGGAACAATGACAGCTTGTTTTGGAGGCGTTATTCGTGATATTTTATGCAATGAAATTCCGAACGTTTTTAGAGAAGAAATCTATGCAACAATTTGTATTTTCGGCGGAATCGTATTTTTTGGATTGCGAAAACTAAATTTAAACGACGATATTTTATATTTAGTTACTTCGCTTGTAATCATTGTGATAAGATTAATGGCAGTTAAATACAAATGGCATTTAAAAGCATTCGATCATAAATAAGCATGAAATATAGCATTAAAAAATATTCTGAAAACGATTATTCAGTTTGGAACGATTTTGTCGTTCAGGCTAAAAATGCTACATTTTTATTTCATCGTGATTTTATGGAATATCATAAAGATCGTTTTGAAGATTTTTCGCTTTTAGTTTTCGAAGACGAAAAACTTTGCGCTATACTTCCAGCCAATAAAAAAGATAATTCTGTATATTCTCATCAAGGTTTAACTTACGGCGGATTGGTTTATAAAGAGCAAACAAAACTTAAATCGGTCATTGAAATTTTTAGGGATTTATTGTTTTTTTTGAATGAAAATAATTTCGACAAATTATGCCTCAAAACGCTTCCATCAATTTATCATTTAAAACCAGCTGAAGAAATTTTGTATAGTTTGTTTCTGGCAGAAGCAAAGCTGATTAGAAGAGATTCTCTTTCTGTGATCGATTTGCAGCAGCATAACATAATTTCTAAAATTAGAAAAAGAGGATTAAAAAAAGCAATTTCTAATGAATTGATTATTAAAGAAGATAACCAGTTTGAATTATTTTGGGAAAAAATTCTTATCCCGAATTTAGAAAAAACACATAATGCAACGCCCGTTCATTCAATCGATGAAATAAATACATTGAAGTCACTTTTTCCTGAAAATATTCATCAGTTTAATATTTACCAAAAGGATGAAATTATTGGTGGAACAACGATTTTTGAAACAGAAAGCGTTGCACATTGCCAGTATATTTCCAAAGATCCAAATAAAGAAGATTTAGGAAGTTTGGATTATCTTTTTCATTACTTAATTCATGATCGATTTTCAAAAAAACGTTTTTTTGATTTCGGAATTTCAAATGAAAATCAAGGCAAAAACCTGAATGAAGGATTAACTTATTGGAAAGAAAGTTTTGGCGCAGGTACTATTGTGCATGATTTTTACGAAATTGATACTGCCAATTATACTAAATTAGAAGATATTCTTATTTAAAAACAGAACACAAATGATATCTTTTCTCGATCTTAAAAAAATAAATGAACCGTATGAAACTGCTTTTCAGCAAAAACTGAAATTAGTTTTAGAAAACGGCTGGTATATTTTAGGAAAAGAATTGGGAACATTTGAAAAGGCTTTCGCCGAATATTGTCACTCTAAATACTGCATTGGAGTTGGAAATGGTTTTGATGCTTTAGCTCTTATTTTTAAAGGTTATATTCAGCTTGGGAAACTCCAAAAAGGAGATGAAGTTATTGTTCCTGCAAATACATATATCGCGAGTATTTTGGCTATTTTAGAAGCCGATTTAATTCCAGTTTTGGTCGAACCAAAATTAGAAACCTACAATATCGATCCCGATTTAATTCAGGAAAAAATCACATCAAAAACAAAAGCCATTTTGGCGGTTCATTTATACGGACAATTAGCCGAAATGCAGAAAATAAATGAGATCGCAGAAAAACACAATTTAATTGTCGTAGAAGATGCTGCACAATCTCACGGAACAGAAGAATTTAAATTCCAATCCCGAAGCCTCGGGATAAATTCCAAATTCCAAAACTCAGTTGTCACTCTGAGCGGAGTCGAAGAGCTTTCTTGTACCTCTGCCTACAGTTTTTATCCAGGCAAAAATCTAGGATGTTTGGGCGATGGCGGAGCAATTACAACAAATGATTCTGAATTAGCAAAAGTGCTTTTTTCACTTCGAAATTATGGTTCTGAAAAGAAATATCACAACGAATACGTTGGTGTAAATTCGAGATTAGACGAATTGCAGGCTGGTTTTTTAAATTTGAAATTGCCCAATTTAGATGCAGATAATGAAAAAAGAAGAGCCATTGCAAAACGATATTTAGCAGAAATCAAAAATGATAAAATTGTATTGCCATTTTGGGATTTTTCTAATAATCACGTTTTTCATTTGTTTGTCATTAGAACAGAAAACAGAGAACATTTACAGGAATATTTAGCTCAAAATAATATTCAAACTGTTATACATTATCCGATTCCGCCACATCAGCAAAAAGCTTTTTTAGAATGGAATAATTTGTCATTTCCAATTACAGAGAAAATTCACAAAGAAGTTTTAAGCTTGCCAATAAGTCCAGTTTTGACACAATCTGAAGTGGATTTTATTATCGAAATTTTAAACCAATACTAATTGAATTTCTATAGAAAAATAATTCAAACGAGTTTGTTTAAGATCACATCTTTAAACAGTTTTAGTGTTGCTTTAAAAATTGGAATTGGATTAATTACTTCGAAAATATTAGCAATTTTCGTTGGTCCAAGCGGAATGGCTTTGGTCGGAAACCTTCGTAATTTCTTGACTTCATTAGAAAATATTTCCACTTTAGGTTTTCAAAACGGAATTGTAAAATATACGGCTGAAAATGAGAAAACTAAAACCGAACTTCAAAAAATAGTTTCTACGGTTTTTATCAGTTTATTAGTTGTTGCGCTTCTGCTAAGCGGAATTTTATTTTTTACTGCTTCTTATTGGAACCAGAAAATCTTTGGAAATAATGCCGAATATTTAATTGTTTTTAAAGTCTTAGCATTGGTCTTACCAACTTACGGACTTTCTATTTTTTTAATTGCTGTAATCAATGGTTTGGGCAAATTTCAAAAAGTAATCTGGATCAACATTATCGGAAATATTATTGGTTTACTAATTTCCATTTTTCTGATTCTACAATTCAAAACCTCTGGAGCTTTGCTAGCAATTGTAATTGCGCCAGCTTTCTTGTTTTTTGTTACTTTTTATTTGGTTCAGCGAGAGATTCAGTTTCTTCAAATTATAAAATTAGATTTCTTCGATTTTAAAATTTTAAAAAATCTTTCGTCTTATTCTTTAATGGCGTTTGTTTCGTCTGTTTTTGGACCTTTTGTATTTCTTGCAATTCGAAATTATATTATTCATAGTTTAGGAATTGAGCAAGCAGGATACTGGGAATCAATGACGAGAATTTCGTTCTATTATCTAATGTTTGTAAGTACCATTTTAAGTGTTTATTTTCTGCCAAAATTAGCTAAAGCAGAAAATGATTTGGAAACAAAAAATATCTTTTTGCAGTATTATAAATTCATTCTTCCAATCTTTATTTTGGTGCTCACTCTCCTTTATTTTATGAGATTTTTTATTGTCCGACTGCTTTTTACAAAAGATTTTGTGCCCGTAACCAATTTGTTTTTCTGGCAGCTTTTAGGAGATGTTTTTAAAGTTTGTGCGCTTATTTTAGGATATCAGTTTTTTGCAAAAAAAAAGACTTCAGCATTTATTTTAACCGAATTATTTTCGCTTGCAGTTTTGTACTTTTTCAGTTTGTATTTTATTAAAATTTATGGAATTGAAGGAGTGGTGATGGGATATGCGCTGGATAATTTTGTATACTTTATTCTATTGCTTTTTTACTTTAGATCTGTTGTTTTTAGACGACAATAATTAAAATGAAGTTTTTAAATACTTATTCAAATCGCAATTTTAATTCTAGAGGAATGTATTTTATAAAAAGCGAAATGTCTAAAGTTCTATACGCTTTTTCCATTTCAAAATGCAGCCTCTTTAAAAGCGCTTTGTTTTCTTCTTTGGTTTGGTTTAATGCAATGGCCTTTTTTATAACTAAATAAGTCGATCGATTTATCTTTTTTGTTCTTGAATTGAATCTTTTATAAAACATATTTCCTAAAGAGTTGGCAAGCTCTCTTTTTTGAACTAAAATAGCATCTATGAACTCGAAATTGTAATTTCTTGAAGCTCTAATCCAAATGTCTAAATCTTCATAAGATAAATTTTCATCGTAGCCGTTTAATTCAATTAACACTTCTTTTTTCATCATTGAACTGATAGAGCAAATCATACTGCTTTGGCTTAAAATTGCTTTATAAATGTCTCCAGAAGCAGGTTTTACGATTGCTTTTTTATCAGTATCAACTTTGTAATAATAGTTTAGATGTGAGTTGTTTTCAGAAATAATTTCGGCATTTCCATAAACTATCGCTAATCGATCCATTTTAGAATTTAAGAAAGTGTTGATCTGTTTTTCAACACAATTCGGTAATAGTACATCATCAGCAGCTAAATCAATGATAAAATCTCCATTTGCTAATTTTAATGCTTTGTTAAAGGTTTTTGTATTGCCTAAATTGCTTTCATTAATTACAAGTTTAGCTTGAGAATAATTCTTTTGCCATTCTTTAATTTTTTTTGCAGAAGAATCATTACTAAAATCATCTGCAACTATAATTTCAATACTTTTGTAAGTTTGATTTACAATACAATTTAAAGCCTCTATTACAAACTTTTCATGATTGTAGCACAAACAAATAACAGTTACTAAAGGAAGGTTGTGCATATTAAAATTAAAGTGTTAAAATGAGTTTGTAAAATTCAAAAATAAGAATATTATAGTGTTTTATGATTGTTTAATAGAATTGAAAAATGAATATTTTGTTTGAAGAAAAAGATTTGGAGATATTAATTTCGACAATGAACAGAGATTCGTTGGATTTTTTAGTTCCCATGTTTCCATCTTTAGATTATTCGAAAATTTCAATATTAATAATCAATCAGGTTGAAAATGAAACAAAACTTAACTCGAGTTTTCCTAATATACGAGTTATAAATTCATTTGAAAAAGGACTTTCTAAAAGCCGAAATTTAGCATTACAAAATGCGATTGGAAATATTCTTTTAATTTCGGACGATGATGTAATGTTTCAGGAAGGATTTGCTGCAAAAATAATTGGAGCTTATAATAAATATCCCAACGCTTCGACGATAAAGTTTTGCGCTCTGAAATCAAATAAAAAGCCTTTGAACAAATATTCAGCCAATTCTAAAAGCCATTTAAATGCTTTTGATATCTTGAATACAAGTTCTATTGAATTAACTTTAAATAAATTTCAGGTTGATTTTATAAAATATAGATTTGATGAAAATTTTGGACTGAGAGGAATTTTTGAAATGGGAGAAGAAGCTGTTTTTTTATCAGATTTAAAGAAAGATGGCAAACAGCTCGTTTTTGAACCTGAAATAATTGTTGCACATAACAACTCAACTTCTTCAGAGAAAAGAGATATATTAGACAAGTATTTTATTAGCGGAGCATTGTTTACCAGAATCTTTAAAGAAAAATATATCTTTTGGATTTTTATAAAGATGTTTTTTGATTTAAAACAGAAAAAAATAAAATTTGAAAACATCAAAACCGTTCTGAAAAGTGCAAAAAACGGACATGAAAAATTTGAAAGAATCCAACATGAAAATAAATAATAGAGGAATACAAATTATTTCAATTCCTAAAATTGAGGAACGAAGAGGAAATTTATCTGTAATAGAAAATGATACGATTCCTTTTGATATAAAAAGAGTTTATTATTTATATGATATTCCAACAGGATCAGAACGTGGCGGACACGCGCATAAAGATCTTCGGCAGTTTTTGGTTGCTTTGAGCGGAAGTTTTGATGTTGTTTTAAATGACGGAAAAGAAGAAACAATTATTACTTTAAATAAACCGTATGAAGGTTTACTGATCAATTCTGGAATTTGGAGAGAACTTCAGAATTTTTCTTCGGGTTCGATTTGCCTAGTTGTGGCTTCAGAAGTTTATATAGAAGAAGATTATATTCGGGATTTTGATGAATTTATAAAATACGTTAACCGTAAATAGAAAAATCAATTCCGCTTTGCTTTAATTTTTTTTTCAATTTTAAAAGAAACTGCAAAACGAAAGGCGGAACTTTTAATAAAAATTGAACTTTAAAAGGGATATTTTCCTTGTCAACATCTTTTAAATAAAAATTGAATTTGGTTTTATTCCCAAAAATATAGTAGTGTAATCCATATTCAATTCGATATAAATCAAGAAACTTTTTAAGAGATGGATTATCTTTTTCGAAGATTTTGAATTGTTCAAAATCCATTAAAATCCTCGAATTTATTTTGCGTTTAGTCAAACTATTGTCAATATCATAATTGTAAATAGCAGTAGTTTTATTTGTAATTGCTACAGGAAAACGGATTCCAATTTTGGTCCATAACTCCAAATCTTGTCCATTTGTTATGCCAGGTGTAAAACCTCCTATATTTTCTAAAATTTCTTTTGATATTGCCAGCGATGAAGTCCAAGTAATTCGGGATGGTTTATTAGAATAAAAATAATCATTGATAATCCCTTTAAAAGAATTTGCTATTCCTTGAAATACTGGGGTTTTAAAATGATTTGTACCAATTTTAGTTTTATATCGAGAGCAATACATGCCGCAATTAGGGAAATCAAGAATTAATTTATGCAATTCTTCTAAATGATTTGGAAACCAATAAT
Organism: Flavobacterium ginsenosidimutans; assembly: GCF_003254625.1. GTDB lineage: Bacteria > Bacteroidota > Bacteroidia > Flavobacteriales > Flavobacteriaceae > Flavobacterium > Flavobacterium ginsenosidimutans. The sequence continues at coordinate 59,390 of NZ_QJRJ01000078.1, read as the reverse complement.
CATCAGCATCAAGAAAGGCTATAAATTTTCCAGAAGATTTCTCAATTCCAAAATTTCTTGCAACAGAAACGCCTTGATTTTTTTGATTAAAAATTTGAATCCTTTTGTCATAAAATTTTCTTGCAATAGCTTCACTTGCATCAGTAGATCCGTCATTTATTATAATGATTTCATAATCAATAAAAGTTTGATCGAAAATACTTTTGATAGCGTTTTCGATATGATCAGCTTTATTGTGTAACGGAATAACTACCGAAAAAAAGACCATAATTGATTATTTTTTTAAATCGCAATAAAAGCCTAATTTATAAAAATCTAACAGATATAAATTTGGATTCTCTGAAGTTAAGTTGGCTAAGATTCTCTTTTTTGTTAGTCTATATATAGTCTTTATAATTCCAGTTAAATATAGCTTTTTTAAAAGTGAATGAACCTTTGTTAATCTAGCACTTTTAGGATCAATTTTATGAAAGCGAACTAAGTTGTATAAGTTTTGAACGGCTTTTTCAGATTTTTCAATAAAATCGATACTGTCTTCATTGTTGTAATGAATCAAGAGATTTTCGATATGAACAACTGGAACCGAATTTAAACGCAGATTTTCTATAAAAATCAAATCTTCATATCCATAATCTTTTATGAATTCTGGAAATGGAAATTGTAAAAGGATTTCTTTTTTTAAAAGTAAATTCCAAGTGAATACAAAATCGTAATTGTTTTTAAGCCTTTGATTTAAAGATTTAGTTTCTCTTTTTAAACCATATTTCCACCGAAGCAGTTTTTCTTTAGAAGGAACAATATCTGGGTATTTTACACCGCCAAAAATTACCGATGTTGAATTTGAAAGTAATTCAATATAATTTTTAAGGTAAAATTCGTTCTCAGGCAAAGCATCTGCTTCCATGATCAAGGTAAAATTATACTTTGATTTGGAACACAATAAATTAATATTTCTACCTCTGCCTAAGTTTTCAGCATTGATAGAAAAAGAGCAATTTTCGAGCGTATTTATCTGGCTATTTTCATTGGTGAATTTTTGGCTAAGATCATCTTGCGCCAAAATTTCATATTCAATTCCTAAATTATCTGCTTGCTGCTTAAGCTCATAAACAAGCTTAAAAACATTATAATTGTAAACAGGAATTAAAATCGAAAGCATTACACGCTTCTTTGCACCACTTCGAAGATTCTTTCATCTTCGCATTTTAAGGTTTTAGAAGGGAATTTCATCAATAAAGCATAATCGTGAGTTGCCATTATAACAGTTTTACCTGCGGCGTTGATTGCTTTTAAAACTTCTAAAACTTCAGAACTAGTTTGCGGATCAAGATTTCCAGTTGGTTCGTCAGCTAAGATGAATTCAGGATCATTAAGCAATGCTCTAGCAATCGCAACACGCTGCTGTTCTCCTCCAGAAAGTTGGTGAGGCATTTTGTTTACGAAATCTTTCATGCCTACTTTGTCCAAAACTTCATCAATTTTGTGCTCCATTGCATCTTTTTCGTGCCAGCCTGTAGCTTTTAAAACAAAAAGCATGTTGTCTTTTATAGAACGGTCTGGAAGCAATTTGAAGTCTTGAAATACAATTCCGATTTTACGTCTCAAAAACGGAATATCATTTTCTTTTATGCTTGCCAAATCAAATTCGACAATATGTCCTTCACCTTCAATTAAAGGTAAATCAGCATATAAAGTTTTTAGAAAACTACTTTTTCCAGAACCAGTTTTTCCGATAATGTAGATAAACTCACCGTGGTTAACATCCAAATTAATGTGAGATATAATTTTTCTTCCTTCTTGATATATAGTGACTTCTTTAAGAGATAGTACGGTTTGTGACATAATAAAATTGATTTGAATGGTAAAAGTAATAAGATAACGTTTGTATTCAAAATAAATTTGAATCATTTCTTAGGAAAAAGTTTAAAAAATGAAATGTTTTAGAAAGTTTGAGAACCAATAAATTGAAGTTTATTAAACCTTAAAATCATAAACGATTATTAATTTGTTTATAATAAAACCTAAAAACGTTTCGTTATAAAGCGTATAAAATGATACATTTGAATACCTAAATATTAATCAAAATGCGTAAACTATCCAGGTTCTTTATATTCCAAATTCTCCTTACTTCGACAATAGTTTCGGCACAGAAATCGGCTATTTATACTTACGAATTAAAGGATTTTGACAAAGCACTGGCTTTATATAACGACAAACAATATGCGTCGGCTCAACTGATTTTTGAAAAAGTAAAATACAATGCAACAAACGAAGAAGTGCAATCGGATTGTGCTTTTTACATTGCCAATTGTGCGATTAGAACGAACAAAGCAAATGCTGATGCTTTGGTGGAAAAATTCGTTAGCGATTACCCAACAAGTACAAAACAAAATCAGGCTTATATAGAAGCGGCACAGTATTTTTTCGAACAAGGAAATTATCCAAAAGCTTTACAATGGTTTGATAAAGTTGACGAAAGCTACATGAGCAAAGCAGAATCTGATAAGTTCAACTTCATGAAAGGTTACAGCTATTTTAATGCTAAAAAGAAAAAAGAAGCCACAAACTATTTTAATAAAGTTGTAAATTCTAAAGAATATGGTTCTCAAGCCAAATATTACTTAGGATTTATGGCGTATGAAGGCGATGATTATAAAGAAGCAACGAAATATTTTGATGAGGTTTCGGGCGAGGAAAAATACAAAGAAAAGCTTTCGTATTATCAAGCTGATATGAATTTCAAATTAGGAAATTTTCAAAAAGCGATTGATTTAGGTCAGGTTGCAATGAATAAATCTAATGAAATTGAAAAATCGGAATTGAATAAAATTATTGGAGAAAGTTATTTCAATTTAAAACAATACGGAAAAGCGATTCCTTATTTAGAGCAATACGCTGGTAAAAAAGGAAAATGGAATAATACCGATTTTTACCAATTAGGTTATGCGTATTATGAGCAAAAAGAGTATGAAAAAGCGATTTCTCAGTTTAATAAAATTATTGAAGGAAGGGATTTTGTGGCGCAAAATGCTTATTATCATTTAGGTTTAAGTTATTTAAATACAGGTAAAAAGCAAGAAGCTTTAAATGCTTTTAAAAATGCATCTGAAATGGATTTCAATGCACAAATTCAAGAAGATGCGGCTTTAAACTACGCTAAATTGAGTTATGATATCGGAAATGCTTATCAAGCTGTTCCGGGTATTTTATTAGATTTCCTTAAAAAATATCCAAATAATTCGAGCCGTTCAGAAGTAGAAAAACTATTGGTTGATTCTTATATTTCTTCTAAAAATTATAAAGAAGCTTTGGTTTTATTGGAAAAAAATAGAAGCGCTGAAAACAAAGCGGCATATCAAAAAGTGCTTTTTTATCGCGGATTAGAATTGTACAATGAATCCAATTACCAAGAAGCAGGTAAAATGTTCAAAAGCGCAATCAGCGAGCAAAAAACGCCTGAATTTACCGCTCGTGCGACTTTCTGGAAAGCAGAAACAGAATATTTAAATGATGATATGCAAAACGCTCTTCTAACTTACAAACAGTTTGCAGGAATGGCAGCGGCAAAATCTACAGATGAATATAAAAACGTAAACTATAATATTGGTTACACGTATTTTAAATTGAAAGAATACGACCAAGCAGCGAATTCTTTCCAAGCTCAAATTGATAATTCACCTTCAGATAAAGTTCGTTTAAACGATTCTTACTTGCGTTTGGGAGATTGCCGATTTGTAACTTCAAAATATAGCGCGGCAAATGAAGCATACGCTAAAGCAATTGCTGCAAAAGGCGTGGATGCAGATTATGCGCAGTTCCAAAAAGCACTTTCTTATGGATTTATGTCAAATAATGCCAAGAAGGTAGATGAATTGAACAATTTTATCCAGATGTACAAAAAATCATCTTACCGTGATGATGCTTTGTTTGAATTAGGAAATACTTATGTTGCAGAAAAGAAAAACGATCAGGCAATCAAAACTTATGATCAATTGATTTCTGAATTTAAAGATGGATCTTTTACTTCAAAAGCAATTTTAAAACAAGGTTTAATTTATTACAATTCGGATCGTGACGAGCAAGCTTTGACGAAATTCAAAAAAGTAGCTGCTGAATTCCCAAAAACTCCAGAAGCTTTAGAAGCAGTTGCAACGGCAAGATTAATCTATGTAGATTCTGGAAAAGTAGATGAATACGCAACTTGGGTTCGTACATTGGATTTCGTTGCAGTTACTGATGCAGAATTGGATAATGATACTTATGATGCGGCTTTCAAACAATACAGCCAAAATAATCCTAAACAAGCAATTCTTGGCTTTGCTGGATATATTGCTAAGTTCCCGAACGGAATGCATGCGCTTGAAGCTAATTTCTATTTGGCGCAGCTTACTTATGCAGAAGGTTCTGAAACGAAATCTATTGCTAATTATCAATACGTAATCGATCAGCCTAGAAATGAATTTACAGAACAAGCTTTAAACAGATTGGCTCAGATTTATTTGAAAGCGAAAGATTGCGATAAAGCGATTCCAGTTTTAACAAGATTAGGAAATGAAGCAGATTTTCCTCAGAATAAAAACTTTGCTCAAGCCAATTTGATGAAATGTTATTATGACAAAAAAGATTATGACAATTCGGTTATAGCGGCAGAAAAAGTATTAGAAAATCCGAAAGCAGACGCTGGTGTAAAAGCAGATGCACAGATTATTGTGGCGCGCGCGGCAATACAGACAGGAAATGAAGATAAAGCCAAAACGGCTTATGCAAAACTTTCTGCAACTTCAAAAGGAGAATTAGCAGCAGAAGCTTTGTATTATGATGCCTATTTCAAGACAAAAGAAGGTAAATATGAGGCTTCGAATACGGCAGTTCAAAAACTGGCAAAAAGTTATTCGGCTTATAAATATTACGGAGCTAAAGGTTTGGTTTTAATGGCAAAAAACTTCTATGGTTTGAAAGACAGTTATCAAGCGACTTATATTTTGGATAACGTAATCAACAATTTTACAGATTATCCAGATGTAGTTGAAGAAGCGAAGAAAGAATTGAATACTATTAAAGCTGAAGAATCAAAAACAAATTCGTCGATTAATAGATAGTTTATTAGTAAGAAGTGAGATGTTATCTGTAAAAGGACAACTGAAAAAGAAACATTTCACATTTCACAAATCACATTTCACAAGAAAAAAAATGAGTTTACCTTTTTATATAGTTGATGTTTTTGCCGATAAAAAATATGCCGGAAATCAGTTGGCAGTTTTTATGGACGCAGGAAATTTAAGTAAAGAACAAATGCAGCAAATTGCACGCGAGATTAATTTTGCAGAAAGCACATTTGTTACCAAACTAGACAGAGAAAATAATAAAGCTGAAATTAGAATTTTCACGCCAGCTCACGAAATGCAGTTTGCGGGACATCCGATCATTGGAACTTCTTGGGTTCTGATGAATAAGATCTTTGAAAATTCTCCTAATGAAATAAAATTAGAAGTTCCAATTGGACCAATCGCAATCAATAAATCAGATGATTTGATTTGGTTGAAAGCGGCGCAGCCAAAGTTTTGGGATACTTTTTCGAAAGAGGATTTTACACATTTCAGTAATCTGCAAGTGAGTGATTTCGAAAATCAGTTTCCAATTCAGGAAGTTACAACAGGAAGCGCTTTTGTAATGGTTGGATTGAGCAGTAAAAGGGCTTTAGAAAATTTGGTTTTAGATAAAGATAAAGCAGATGAATGGATGAAACAGCACTGCAAAACAGATCATCGAGGTTTATACTTTTATTATTTAGAAGGAGAAAAACTGTTTAGCCGAATGTTGTGTGTAGAGCATAATCAGTTGGTAGAAGATGCTGCGACAGGAAGTGCCAGTACTTGTTTACAGGCTTTTTTATTAAAATATCATAAACCTGAATTTGAATTGACAAATCATCAAGGAGACTACATTGGCCGTCCATCTGAAATTTATTTTAATGGAAAACTAAGCGGAGATCTGTTTGATATTAGAATAGGAGGAAAAGCTCAGTTTGTGGCCAAAGGAGAATGGGAAGCTTAGAAATTAGATAATTGAGATAATTAGAAAATTAGATAATCTAAAAAGTGAAATGAGAAAAGTGAAATGTGGATCTGAAAAGAGAATATTTATCGAAACACATTTTACAAACAACATTTCACATAATAATATAAATATGAAATTAAACTGCCGACATAAAATAATCATTTTGTTAGTGTTATTTACAGCTCAGTTTTCGATTGCGCAGAAGAAAAATGAAAGCATTGGTACTGAAACGGTAAATGTGGTAAAACCTTATTCGCCGACTATTTCAGATGCTTTTAAAGTGAAAGAGATTCCTTCGCTTGACGACAGCGGTAATCAGCCGAAAGAAGTTATTAAATACAGTATTTTGTCTGTTCCTGTGGCATCGACTTTTACGCCTTCAAAAGGAAAAGCGGAAGGTGTAGAAAAAGCAAAAAAAGAAAAATTATTTAATAATTATGCGACTTTAGGCGTTGGAAATTACAGTACTTTAAATGCTGAATTATTCGTAAATCAGGATTTAGGAAATAATGATTATGTGGCAGGAATGTTTCGCCATCATTCTTCTCAAGGCGGAATTAAAGATGTGGAATTGAATGATGAATTTTACGATACAGCAATTAATATTGGTTACGGTCAAAATAACAGAGATGCGGCTTGGGCTGTAGATTTGGGTTACCAAAACCAGATTTACAATTGGTACGGACTTCCATCAGATTTTGGATCTACAATTCCAGACCAGCGTTATGATTTGGTAAATAGCATCAATCCGGATCATTCTTATAATACGATTTGGCTTGGAGGAAATGCTGAATTTACGGAGAGTATTTTTAGTAAACTTTCTACAAAATTCACTCATTTTTCAGACAGTTATTCTTCATCAGAAAACAGATTTTTTGTAAAGCCAACTTTTACAGTTGATGTAATGGATCAGGCAATTAAAACAAACGTTATTATAGATCATGTAAGCGGTTCTTTCAAAAATAATTATTTACAGGATAATACAGAAGCTTTAAAATATAGTTTTACAAATGTTGGAATTGAGCCAAGTTTTGTAATCAATGAAAATGAATGGACATTAGAATTAGGAGCTGGAATTTATTACAGTGCAGATTCTGAAAACAGCGGAAACAAATTTTATTTCTACCCAAAAGTAAATGCTTCTTATAGATTAGTTGGGGATTTGATGATTTTTTATACTGGAGTAAATGGCGGTTTAAATCAGAATTCTTATGCCGATTTTGTAACTGAAAATCCGTTTTTATCTCCAACTTTAAATATGCGTCCGTCTAGTACACAATATAATGTGTTTGCGGGTTTAAAAGGAAAGTTGGCTAACAATGTAAATTATAACTTGACGGGTTCTTACTTGAATGAAAAAGATAAAGCATTGTTTAAGGCAAATGATTATACAGAAGTAATTACAAACGAAGATTATGCTTTCGGAAATTCATTTGGGGTGGTTTATGAAGACATTAGAACATTCCGTTTCTATGGAGAATTAAAAGCAGATTTCTCTCAAAATGTAACTTTCGGAATCAATGGAACTTTCAATAGTTATAGTACAGACAACAATGTTCAAGCATGGAATTTGCCAACAATGAAATTAAGTTCAACTTTAGACGTTAATATAACTAAGCAATGGTATGCAGGATTGAATGTATTTTATGTAGGTGAAAGAAAAGATATGCAGACAAATACTTCTTTAGGATTAGATGCTGAGACAATAACTCTAAAAAGTTATTTTGACACGAATGCTCATTTAGGTTATAAATTCAATGAACGCTTGACGTTTTTCTTGAAACTAAATAATATAGGAAATCAAGCTTACGAAAAATGGTTAAATTATCCTGTACAAGGATTCCAGGTTTTAGGAGGCGCAAACTATAAATTTGATTTTTAGACTTATTGCCACAAAGACACTAAGGCACAAAAATTTTATAAAAGAATAAAGTGCCTTTTTTTTTCAGCCATGAACTCATGAATTTTTTGGAGTAGATTCGTGAATTCGTGGCTGTTTTTTTAATTTTATAATATGGAAGTTACATTACGTCAAGAAAATAAAAATGATTTTGAAAGTGTTTTTCAATTGATAGAAAAAGCTTTTGAAAAAGAAGAGCATTCCGATCACAAAGAACAGTTTTTGGTTGAAAGGCTTAGAAAATCTGATGCTTTTATTCCTGAATTGTCTGTTGTCGCTGAAAGTGATAATAGAATTGTTGGGCATATTTTATTTACAAGACTAAAAATTATTAATGACAAAGATGTGTTTAATTGTCTATCATTGGCACCTGTTTCTGTGTTACCTGATTTTCAAAGAAAAGGAATAGGCTCAAAACTCATTTTATATGGACATGAAGTTGCAAAAAAATTAGGATACAAATTTGTTATTTTGCTAGGACATCAAGATTACTATCCAAGATTTGGATATGAGCTTTGCGAAAAATACAATATTAAAATGCCTTTTGATGTTCCTTCTGAAAATTGTATGGTATTTGCACTTATAAAAGACGGATTGCATAATGTAAGTGGAAATGTAATTTATCCTTTAGGTTTTTTTGAATAAAAACTTAGACAAAGAAAAAAAACCTTTGCACCTTTGCACCTTTGTACCTCAGAACCTCAGTACCTTTAAAAAAAATGACTTTCAAAGAAAAAATATATATCCATTATACACAAATGGTTCAGGATAGAATCGATGTTTTTAGAGACATGATTACGAACTTGACCGAAGATTCCAAAAACGATGCAAAAGGTTCAGCTGGTGATAAACACGAAACGGCTTTGTCAATGATGCACATCGAACAGGAAAAATTAACGAATAAATTAAAAGAAGCAATTGCGCAAATTGCAGTTTTAGATAAAATAGATCCGCTTAAAACGACAGAAAACATTATTTTAGGAAGTCTGGTAAAAGCAAACGGAATCTATTTGTATGTTAGTGTGGCGCTTCCAAAAATAGCTATTGACGGAATTAATGTTATTGCGCTTTCTCCGCAATCTCCTTTAGGAAATCATTTGATGGGGAATAAGGCCGGGTTTCAGTTTGAAATTAATAAAACGCATTATACTATTCAAAGCGTTGAATAATCTAAATTAGTCTACGAATAACTTTGTCAAAGTTTTAAACTTTGACAAAGTTGATTGCCGCAAAGTTTGTCAAGATGACAAACTTTTATAAAACATAGCCCGTGGTTTCAACCACGGGACGCAATATATACAATACGTTTCCCGTGGTTGAAACCACGGGCTATGCTTTGAAATTAATTAATAAAAAACTTTGTCGAGTCACTGGGAGTTCTCTTTCCTCGAAATTGAAAGAATGTCGCCTAGATGATTATATAAAATACAATTCCAGAACACCTTTTCTTCTTCTCTTTACGAATTTTTCAGTGATACTGAAATAACTCAAAAATTAATTCAAAAAACTAGGCTGAACTTTAAATTTTAAAGCAGTTTTTACCTCAAAATTAAAATTTTCAAGTTTCAAGCTTATTTTTGCTTATGAATTTTACATTTTTCATGTAAAATTAAAATAATGGTTTAAATTTGTAACTGAAATAACTATTTGTGTTTTTCAATTGTAACTAATACTCCATCTTTGCCCTATCAAATTAAAATTTAAAAAATAAAATATAGAATATTATGTGTGGAATTGTATGTGCCTTTGATCTTAAACAAAAAGCCGAAGCGTTAAGACCTCAAGTATTAGAAATGTCAAAAATCATTCGTCACCGCGGACCAGACTGGAGCGGAATTTACAGCAATGATAAAGCAATTCTTTCTCACGAGCGTTTGGCTATTGTAGATCCAGCTTCAGGAAAACAACCTTTATTTACAGAAGATAAAAAATTGGTTTTAGCTGCAAACGGTGAAATTTACAATCACAGAGATTTGCGTAAACAATTTGAAGGAAAATATAACTTTCAAACTGAAAGTGACTGTGAAGTTATTTTAGCATTATATAAAGAAAAAGGAGTAAGTTTTGTTGATGAATTAAACGGAATTTTTGGTTTCGCAATTTATGATGTAGATAAAGATGAGTATTTTGTAGCTCGTGACCACATGGGAATTATTCCATTGTATATTGGATGGGATCAGCACGGAACTTTCTATGTTGCTTCTGAATTAAAAGCTTTAGAAGGATATTGTACAAAAATCGAATTATTTCCTCCGGGACATTATTTATCAAGCAAAGACGGTGAATTTGTACAATGGTACAAAAGAGACTGGGTTGATTATGATGCGGTTAAAGACAACGAAACTAGTATTCCAGAAATCAAAAAAGCGCTTGAAGCAGCAGTTCACAGACAATTAATGAGTGATGTTCCTTACGGAGTTTTACTATCTGGAGGTTTAGATTCTTCTATTACTTCGGCTGTAGCTAAAAAATTCGCTCAAAAAAGAATTGAGTCTGATGATACAACAGATGCTTGGTACCCACAATTGCACTCTTTCTCAGTTGGTTTAGAAGGTTCGCCAGATTTAGCTGCAGCGAGAAAAGTAGCAGATCATATTGGAACTATTCACCACGAGATTAAATTTACAATCCAAGAAGGTTTAGATGCTGTTCGCGATGTAATTTACAACTTAGAAACTTACGATGTAACGACAGTTAGAGCTTCGACTCCAATGTGGTTAATGGCGAGAGTAATCAAATCTATGGGAATCAAAATGGTTCTTTCAGGAGAAGGTGCAGATGAATTATTTGGAGGATATTTATACTTCCACAAAGCGCCAAATGCTAGAGAGTTTCACGAAGAAAACGTTCGTAAATTAGGTAAACTTCACATGTACGACTGTTTACGTGCAAACAAAAGTTTAGCTGCTTGGGGAATTGAAGGTCGTGTGCCATTCTTAGATAAAGAATTTATGGATGTTGCAATGCGCATCAACCCACAAGATAAAATGATCAACAAAGAACATCCAATGGAAAAATGGGTTGTTCGTAAAGCTTTCGAAGATATGCTTCCAGAAAGTGTGGCTTGGAGACAAAAAGAGCAATTTTCTGACGGAGTAGGATACAGCTGGATTGATACTTTGAAAGAAGTAGTAGCAAGAGAAGTTTCGGATGAGCAATTAGCAAACGCTAGATTTAAATTCCCATTGCAAACACCAACTTCAAAAGAAGAATACTACTATCGTTCAATCTTCTCTGAGCATTTCCCAAGCGACGCAGCAGCGTTATGTGTACCTCAAGAAGCAAGTGTAGCTTGTAGTACAAAAATCGCTCTAGAGTGGGATGAAGCTTTCAAAAACTTAAACGATCCATCTGGTAGAGCGGTAGCAAACGTTCACGATGATGCTTATGTTAAAGCCTAAATAAGAGTTTAATTTTTAGAATTAGTATATATTTTTTAGAAAAACGTTCTCCACCGAGGGCGTTTTTCTTGTCTTAGGATGTTAAATTATACAATTTCAGATGTTTGTGAAATTTGAGACGTATATGTTTGACTTTCTTTTAATATATTTGGCATCTGCAGTATTATTATCGAATGCTAAATATTTTAATCAAATTAATAGCTGAAAGCAAAAATTAATACATAGTTTTGCTTTCACTGAAAAATTTTAATGTTTTTTTAATGTTCAAACCAAATTTTGAACTATAAAAGGAAATGGAATAATAAAATAAAAGATTATGTCTGGATTATTAGCTGTAATTGGTAAAGGAAAAGACCCCAAACTTGTAAAAGAACTATCAGAAAGAATGTCACATCGTGGCCCTGATGAAAGCGATGTTCATATTATGGAAAATGGAAGTGTGCTTTGTCATGAAAGTTTATCTATTATTGATCTTAACTCAGGAAAACAGCCTATTCAAGGAACGGATAAAGCTTGGATGGTTCATGATGGTGAAATTTATAATTATCAAGAGCTTAAAAATACAGTTTTAAAAAATCATACTTTTAGAACAGAGTCAGATTCAGAAGTAATTGTACATCTTTATGAAGAATTTGGATATGATTTTTGCAATAAATTGGATGGAGATTTTGCTTTTGTAGTAATCGACGGCGACAAATATATTGCGGGACGCGACCCAATTGGGGTGAAGCCTTTGTATTATGGATTGGATGAAAGAGGTAGAATTTACTTCTCATCAGAAATGAAATCTATTGCAGATCAATGCAAAACGTTTTCTACTTTTCCTCCGGGACATTATTATACAGCAAAAACTGGTTTTGTTAAATATTACCGCCCAGAATACGAAGATCATAAAAACGCAAAGCAACCTCTTGACTTAGATTTGATTCGTGAAAGTTTAATTAAGGCAACGAGTAAACGTTTGTTGGCAGAAGTTCCTTTAGGAGTTGTTTTGTCAGGAGGATTAGATACTTCTTTAATTTCTTCGATCACTTCTCGATTATTAAAAGCGAAAGGTCAAAAACTACATTCATTTTCTATCGGATTAGATGCTAATGCGCCTGATAATATTGCAGCTAGAAAAGCAGCTGAGTTTTTAGGGACAGAGCATCACGAAATTCATTTTTCAGTAGAAGAAGGAGTTAAGGTTTTAGAAAAAGTAATCTATCATATTGAAACTTACGATATTATTTCAGTAAGATCTGGAGTTCCAATGTATTTATTGTCTAAAGCGATTGCTGATCAAGGCATAAAAGTGATCTTGTCAGGAGAAGGTGCAGATGAGGTTTTTGGAGGACATTTATATTTTAGAAATGCACCTACAGAAGAAGAATTTCAAGATGAAACAATCGAAAGAGTTCAGAAGTTATTTACAGCAGATTTACTTCGCGCTGATAAAACAACAATGGCTAATGGACTTGAGGTTAGAATTCCTTTTTTAGATACAGAATTTTTAGATGTTGCTATTCGAATCAAAACAGAAGAAAAACAGCCGAAAAATTATGACGGCGTTGAAAAATATATTTTAAGAAAAGCCTTTGATACAGAAGATCCTTATTTGCCTTCAGAAATTTTATGGCGTCAGAAAGAGCAATTTTCTGATGGAGTAGGATACAATTGGGTTGATGAATTAATTGAATATTGTGCTTCGCAAGTTACGGATGAGCAATTAGCAGGTGCAAGTGTAGAATTCCCATATAATTCACCAACAACGAAAGAAGCCTACTTGTATCGATCAATTTTTCATAAATACTATCCACAGGTCAGCGCGGCGCAAACCGTTCGTAAATGGATTCCAAAATGGCAGGAAAATCTAGATCCAAGTGGAAGAGCAAATGCAGCCCATTTAAATGGGAATTTTGAATCTGTAAAATCTGGAATGGCAGTTTAAAAACTTAAGATTATAAAGGAAAAAACCGAAACTATATGCTAAATATAGTTTCGGTTTTTTCTTTTTGTATTATTTGTGAAATTCAGAATGAATATTTTACGGCATCCCGTAAAATACTAAAACTAAGTTAACAAGGATTTCTGAGCTTAGGAAAAATACTATATTTGGTTGCGAAGGAATATTTTAATCCTTAAACCAATATAAACAAAACCTATGAGAAAACTATTACTAAGTGGAATTTTATGCTGCTCATTAATTTCTTTGAGCTCAGTTTACGCACAAAAGGCAGAAGTGCCTAAATTTATTACAAATGTTGAAGGTGTTAAAGAATATTCTTTAAACAATGGACTAAAAGTTCTTTTGATTCCTGATGCTTCTCAAAGTAACATGGTAGTCAATATTGTTTATAATGTAGGTTCTAGAAATGAAGGTTATGGCGAAAAAGGAATGGCTCATTTGTTAGAACACATGCTTTTTAAAAGCACTAAAAATCTGGGAGACATCAAAAAGATGCTTGCTGATAAAGGAGGAAATGCAAACGGAACCACTTGGCTTGACCGTACAAATTATTATGAAATTTTTCCATCGAGTGATGAAAACCTGAAATGGAGTATCGAGATGGAAGCTGATAGAATGATTAACGCAACTATTCTTCAATCGGATTTGGATAAGGAATTTTCAGTTGTAAGAAACGAGTTTGAAATAAGCGAAAATAGACCAGAAAGAGTTTTGCAAGAAAGAGTGGTTTCGACTGCTTATTTGTGGCATAACTACGGAAATAGTACTATTGGAAGTAAAGAAGATATCGAACGCGTAAAAGCAAATACGCTTAGAGTTTTTTATGAAAAATATTACCAGCCAGATAATGCGACTTTGGTCGTTGCAGGTAAATTTGATGAGCAAAAAGCATTGCAATATATTGGTCAGTATTTTGGAGCTGTTCCAAGACCTAAAAGAGTTTTAGATAAAACCTATACAATTGAGCCTTCGCAGGATGGTGAAAAATTTGTAGAATTGAAAAGAGCAGGCGACAGCAAAAATGTTGGAGCACTATATCACACGGTTTCTTATGTTGATAAAGATTTTGCTGCTATTGATGCATTAGGTGAGATTTTGACTGCAGATCCTTCAGGATATTTATATAAATCATTGGTAGATACTCAGAAAGTTTCAAGCCTTTATTCTTGGCAACCAACTTTAAGAGATGCTGGTTACATGTATTTTGGATTTTCTCTAGGCAACGATAAAGATATAAAGGCAACCCAAGATATTGTTAGAGGAGAATTGGATAAAATTGCAACGATAAAATATACAGATGAGGATGTAAACAGAGCTAAAGCTAAAATTATTAAAGAAATAGAATCTGTTAAAAATAACACCATTTATTATGCAATTAATTTAACGCAAATTATTAGTGCTGGCGATTATAGATTGGGGTATTTATATCGAGATGGAGTTGAAAAACTAACTAAGGAAGATATTCAGCGTGTTGCAGAAAAGTATTTTAGAAGTAATAACAGAACAGTTGGGATATTTATTCCATCAAAAGATGAACAGAGAATTAAACCTGTAGAATATACAGATGATCAAATTGTTGCATTAACTAAAGATTACAAAGGGAGAGCTTTGGAAAAAGAAATTGCAGATTTTGAGGCGTCAATCAAAAATCTAAAACAAAATTTGACTGAAGGGAAACTGACAAATGGTGTTAAGTATGGTGTTATTAAAAAAGAAATAAAAGGAGGAAAGGTTCAGGCCAATTTTATTTTCCCTGTTAGTAATGAAAAAGATCTTGAAGGAAAATCAAATGTTGGAGTTATTTTGGCAGAACTGCTTAAAACAGGAACAAAAACAAAAAGCAAAGAACAAATACAAGATCGTTTAGATCAATTAAAATCAAGTATTTATTTTGGTTTTGGCCAACAGACGCTTTCTGTTTATGTGACAACTTACAAAGAAAGTTTTAAAGAGGTTATGGGGATTTTAGAAGATTTACTTCTTAATTCGACTTTTCCTCAAAATGAGTTGACCAAGACAATTAGTGACTATAACACTTATCTTGAAGGAAGATTGAATGATCCAGAGTCAATTGCTTTTAATCAAATTGTTAGACAAACTAATCCCTATCCAAAAGAAAGTATTTTTTATACCTCTACAACTCAAGAGCAAATAGATGCCTTTAAACAGATAAAACAATCTGAACTAGTTGATTTCTATAAAAATATTTTAGGAGGAAATAATGGAGTAGGAAGTATTGTTACTGATTTAGATGCAAAAGAAATTGGGGTGATTTTAGAAAATACTTTTGGAAAATGGAATTCAAAATCAAAGTATGAAATTGCAAAACCTACTTATTTTGAAACAAAAAAATCAGATAAAGATTTGCTTACTCCTGATAAAGAAAATGCTGTTGCGCTTGGAAGGGTGAGTTTTAAAATGGATAGAAATAGTCCAGATTATCCAGCTTTTGTAATGGCAAATGAAATATTAGGAAGCGGAGGTTTTTTAAGTGCTAGAATTCCGATGAGATTACGTGAAAAAGAAGGAATAAGTTATGGGGCAGGAGCAATGATAAATGTGCCAATTACAAATGATGTAGCATATTGGCAATATTATGCTCTTTTAAACCCTACTAAAAAGAATGCGGTTGAAACTGCAGTTAAAGAAGAGATTTCGAAAGCATTAAAAGACGGTTTTACTGCCGAAGAAATGAAGTCGAATTTTAAAAGTTGGCAGAATGGCAGAAAAACAAGATTAGGAAATGATAATACTTTGATTGGGCTTGTAAATACCTATTTACAATATGGAATTCCTC
The DNA here is from genome assembly GCF_003254625.1 of Flavobacterium ginsenosidimutans. Classification (GTDB taxonomy): domain Bacteria; phylum Bacteroidota; class Bacteroidia; order Flavobacteriales; family Flavobacteriaceae; genus Flavobacterium; species Flavobacterium ginsenosidimutans. The sequence continues at coordinate 43,287 of NZ_QJRJ01000078.1, read as the reverse complement.
TAGAAGATTATGATGACTTAGAAAATAAAGTTAAAGCGTTAAAATTAGACGATGTTAATAATGTAATTAGAAAATACTTGAGTTTAGACAAAATGACGTCAATCTACGCTGGAGATTTTAATAAGAAACAATAAGCAGATTTGGACTAAAACTCTAAATTTAGTTTTTCGAATCATAAAGCAAAACCGAAATACATTTTTAAAATGTCATTTCGGTTTTTTTTGTGTTATTACCATTTTTAGAATTTGGAATTTAAGAAAATTGGAATTTAAATTCATTTTTGGGTTTATTTTTTGGTTTTTCAGACAATTGTGTTAATAACTTAAGTGCTTTAAGTCGTATTTTAATGGGTATATAGCTCGCGTTTTTATATATTTGCGTGTTAGACATTAATTACATTTTTAGAATAAATTATATGAGCGAAGAAATCAAGAAGAACAATTATTCAGCAGATAGTATTCAGGCATTAGAAGGGATGGAGCACGTAAGAATGCGTCCGTCCATGTATATTGGTGATGTAGGGGTTCGAGGACTGCACCATTTGGTTTACGAGGTTGTTGATAACTCTATTGATGAGGCGATGGGAGGACATTGTGACACAATTGGTGTTGCAATAAACGAAGACGGTTCTATAACAGTTGAGGATAATGGTCGTGGTATTCCAGTTGATTTACATAAAAAAGAAGGTGTTTCTGCACTTGAGGTTGTAATGACGAAGATTGGTGCCGGAGGTAAATTCGACAAAGATTCATATAAAGTTTCAGGAGGTTTGCACGGGGTAGGGGTTTCTGTAGTAAATGCCCTTTCGGTTCATATGAAATCTACTGTATTTAGAGATGGTAAAATTTATGAGCAGGAATACGAAAGAGGAAAATCTTTATATCCAGTAAAACAAATTGGAGAAACAGATAAAAGAGGCACACGCCAGACTTTTTATCCAGATGATACCATCTTTACTCAGACTACTGAGTTTTCATACGATACGCTTTCAGCACGTATGCGTGAGCTTTCTTTCTTGAATAAAGGAATTACAATTACGTTTACAGACAAGAGAGAAGTTGATGAAAAAGGTGAATTTAAAAGTGAAGTTTTCCATTCTCAAGAAGGACTTAAAGAATACATTCGTTATTTAGATGGTAATAGAGAACCAATTGTTTCTCATGTTATCAGTATGGATAATGATAAAGGTGAAATTCCAGTTGAGGTTGCTTTAATTTACAATACAAGTTATACTGAGAATATTTTCTCTTACGTAAATAATATCAATACTCACGAAGGAGGAACGCACTTGCAAGGTTTTAGAAGTGGTTTGACAAGAACACTTAAAAAATATGCAGATGCTTCTGGTTTGCTAGATAAATTAAAATTCGAAATTGCTGGAGATGACTTCCGTGAAGGATTAACAGCAATTATTTCGGTAAAAGTATCTGAACCTCAATTCGAAGGACAAACTAAAACTAAACTTGGAAATAGAGAAGTTGTTTCTCCAGTTTCTCAAGCTGTTGGAGAAATGTTAGAGAATTATTTGGAAGAAAATCCAAATGATGCAAAAATAATTATCCAAAAAGTAATCTTAGCAGCTCAGGCACGTCACGCAGCGAAAAAAGCACGTGAAATGGTACAGCGTAAAACCGTTATGGGCGGTGGAGGATTGCCAGGAAAATTATCTGATTGTTCTGAGCAAGATCCAGCAAGATGTGAGGTTTACCTTGTCGAGGGAGATTCGGCTGGTGGAACAGCAAAACAAGGACGTGATCGTAACTTTCAAGCGATTCTGCCATTACGTGGTAAAATCTTGAACGTTGAAAAAGCGATGCATCATAAAGTATTCGAAAACGAAGAGATTAGAAATATCTTTACTGCTTTAGGAGTAACTGTGGGAACTGCAGAAGATAGTAAAGCATTAAATCTTGAAAAACTAAGATATCATAAGGTAATCATCATGTGTGATGCCGATGTCGATGGTAGCCACATTTCTACCTTAATATTAACGTTCTTCTTCCGTTTCATGAAAGAACTAATTGAAGAAGGTCATGTTTACATTGCAGCGCCACCTTTATACTTAGTTAAAAAAGGAAACAAGAAAGAATATGCATGGAATGATGTTCAGCGTGATCAAGCTAACGAAAGAATGGGAGGAAGTGCCAATATTCAGCGTTATAAAGGTCTTGGAGAGATGAACGCGGAGCAATTATGGGAAACTACGATGGATCCAAACTTCAGAACTTTACGCCAAGTAAACATTGATAGTCTTGCAGAAGCTGATCAGGTTTTCTCTATGCTAATGGGTGATGAAGTGCCGCCTCGTAGAGAGTTTATCGAGAAAAATGCAGTTTATGCAAATATTGATGCATAAAATGAAAAATTAATAATTTCAATTCGTTTAATTGTTTAAATTTACTAGACAATTAAACGAATTGTCTTTTTAAAGAATAGACAAAATTAATAACCGATAAAGTATAAAATATGAAAGTTACCATTGTAGGAGCAGGAAATGTTGGAGCTACATGTGCAGATGTTATTTCGTATAGAGGAATTGCGAGCGAAGTAGTATTGTTGGATATTAAAGAAGGTTTTGCAGAGGGGAAGGCACTGGATATTACACAGTGCGCCACAAACACAGGTTTTAATACCAAAGTGTCGGGTGTGACCAATGATTATTCTAAAACTGCCGGAAGTGATGTAGTAGTAATTACATCAGGAATTCCGAGAAAACCAGGAATGACAAGAGAAGAATTAATAGGTATCAATGCAGGAATTGTTAAAACAGTTGCTGAGAATGTACTAAAGTATTCACCTAATACGATTATTGTCGTAGTTTCCAATCCAATGGATACGATGACGTATTTAGCTTTAAAAGCTACAGGTCTTCCAAAAAATAGAATTATAGGAATGGGTGGAGCTTTAGATAGTTCTCGCTTTAGAACTTATCTTTCGTTAGCTTTAGATAAACCAGCAAATGATATTTCGGCAATGGTAATTGGAGGTCATGGAGATACAACGATGATTCCGTTAACACGTTTAGCATCTTATAACGGGATTCCGGTATCGGAGTTTCTTTCAGAAGAAGTGTTGCAAAAAGTTGCAGCAGATACTATGGTAGGAGGAGCAACTCTTACAGGTCTTCTTGGAACTTCGGCTTGGTATGCGCCAGGAGCTTCTGTAGCTTATTTGGTAGATAGTATTTTGAATGATCAGAAAAAAATGATTGCATGTTCTGTTTTTGTAGAAGGAGAATATGGTCAAAATGATATCTGTATAGGAGTACCTTGTATAATTGGTAAAAACGGAGTAGAAGAAATTCTAGATATAAACTTAAATGATCACGAAAAGGCGTTATTTGCCAAAAGTGCAGATGCGGTTCGTAGTATGAATGATGCCCTAAAAACGATTTTAGTATAATAAAAACGGCAAAAAAGAAAAAAAGCTGCACTTTTGCAGCTTTTTTTTTGAGATTAATTAATAAATAAATTGGTTAATATTTTCGTTAATTATATATTTGCTCGGTTTAAAAAAAAATTGGTAATTCGTGATCTCGTTTTTTTGTTTTAAAAAATCATGTCAGGGCTTATTTTATGGGAGTTTAAAGCAAAAACAAAAATAAAACATAATTAATTTTTAGTAATAATGCAGAATAAAGGACTTATTAAATTTTTCGCAATTCTATTTGCATTGGTAAGTATTTACCAACTATCATTCACTTTTGTGGCAAATGGTGTCAAAAGTGAAGCTAAAGCTTTTGCAGGAGATAATCCTGATAAAGAGCTGAAATATTTAGATTCTATTGGTAAAGAAAAAGTATTAAACCTTGGTTTTACTGATTTCACTTACAACGAAGTGAAAAACAAGCAGCTTAATAAAGGTCTTGACTTAGAAGGAGGAATCAACGTAATTCTTCAAATTTCTATTAAAGATGTATTAAAAGGTTTGGCTAATAATTCTAAAAATCCAGTTTTTAATAAATCATTAGCTGATGCATCTGCAAATTTAGAAGGAAACAAAACGTATTTAAATAAGTTTTTCGAAGCTTTTGAAGCTAATTCAAAAGGTTCTGTAAAATTAGCATCTCCAGATATTTTCGCTAACAGAAGCCTTCAAGGTGAAGGTGGTGTAGATTTTCAAATGTCTGATGCACAAGTTCAAAAAGTTATCAAAAGAAAAGTTGATGAGTCTGTAGAAAGTGCTTTTAAAGTATTAAGAGAGCGTATCGACAAATTTGGTGTTACACAACCAAACATCCAAAAATTAGGAGAAACAGGAAGAATCTTAGTTGAGCTTCCAGGTGCTAAGGATGTTGATAGAATTAAAAAATTATTAGGTGGAAAAGCTCAATTAGAGTTTTGGGAAACTTTCAAAATTGAAGAAATTGGTAATTTCTTAGTATCAGCAAACGAAGCTTTAAAGAAAACTGAAGTTAAAAAGACTGAAACTAAAACTGTTGCTAAAGATTCATTAAATGCATTATTAACAGATGCTAAAGATTCTTCAGATGTTAAAAAAGGAAACAATCCTTTATTTGATAAAATGATCGTTCAAGGTGGTGGACCTGTTTTAGGTTACTTCGCTCCTAAAGATACTGCTGCTATCAATGATTATTTCAAAAGACCAGAAATTAGAGTATTATTGGCTGCTGACCAACACTATGCAAAATTTGTATGGAGCAAGCCAACAACTATAAAAGATCCTAAAGCTAAAGACGTAAAAAGCGCAGCTGATATCGAAGCTGTTGAATTATACGCTTTAAAAGGAAACAGAGACAATAACCCAGCAATGAGCGGTGGTGTTGTAACTGATGCAAAAGATACTTTTGACCAAATGGGTAAACCTGCAGTTTCTATGCAAATGAACAGCCAAGGTGCTAAAGTTTGGGAAGAGTTAACAGGAAGAGCATTTGCTCAAAAAAGCTACATTGCTATTGTATTAGATGATATCGTATATTCTGCTCCAGGTGTAACAAGCGGTCCTATTGCTGGAGGAAGATCTGAGATTACAGGTTCATTTGATGTAGCTGAAACTAAAGATTTAGCTAACGTATTAAATGCAGGTAAATTACCAGCTTCTGCAGATATTATCCAATCAACTGTTGTAGGTCCATCTTTAGGACAAGCTGCTATTGATGCAGGTACAATTTCTTCTGTATTAGGTTTCTTATTAGTTTGTGTTTGGATGGTATTCTATTATGGTAAAGCTGGTTGGTATGCAAACCTTGCTTTATTATTAAACTTACTATTCTTATTCGGAATTATGGCAAGTTTTGGTTTTGTATTAACATTACCAGGTATTGCAGGTATCGTACTTACATTAGGTACTGCGGTAGATGCGAACATTATTATCTACGAAAGAGCAAAAGAAGAATTGCGTGAAGGAAAATCACTTTCTGAGGCAGTTCAAGCTTCTTACGGATGGCATGGTGCAATGCGTTCTATTATTGATGCTAACGTTACTCACGTTTTAACTGGAGCTATCTTATTTATTTTCGGAACAGGTCCTATTAAAGGTTTCGCATTAACATTATTAATTGGTATCGTAACTTCATTGTTTACATCAATCTTTATTGCTAGAATCTTTATTGACAGAAATATTGCAGGAAAAGCTGATTTAACTTTCTCTACAAATATTACTAAAAACTGGTTTACAAACTTCCACTTTGATTTCATCAAAATCAAAAAATTCACTTATATCTTCTCTTCTATTGTAACAGTAGTAAGTTTAGTTTCTATCTTCTTCGTTAACGGTTTAGATGAGGGTGTTGATTTTGTTGGAGGAAGAACTTTCCAAGTTAAATTCGAAAAACCAGTTGATGCTACTGTAGTTTCAGATGAATTATCTGCTGCTTTCGGTACACCAGTTGAGGCTAAAATTTTAGGTGATGATGATCAATTGAAAATCACAACTAAATATAAAATTAAAGAAGATGGTGTAGCTATCGATGAAGAAGTAAACCAAAAATTATATGCAGGATTGCAGAAATATTTCCCAAATACTTCTTATGATAAATTTACTAACTCATTTGATGGTAAAAAAGTAGGAGTTTTACAAGCTTCTAAAGTTGGAGCTTCTATCTCTGAAGATATTAAAACGAACTCATACTGGGCAGTTCTTGGAGCAATGGCAGTTATTTTCTTATACTTAATGGTATCTTTCCGTAAATGGCAATATTCATTAGGTGCTATTGCAGCTGTTGCGCACGACGTTATCTTTGTATTAGGAATCTATTCATTATGTTATAAATTCATGCCTTTCCACATGGAAATGGATCAGCACTTTATCGCTGCGATCTTAACTGTAATTGGTTACTCTATGAACGATACGGTAATTGTATTTGACAGGGTAAGAGAATTTATCATTGGAAACCGTAAAGGAAGTTTCGAAGATATCGTAAACGCTTCTATTAATACTACATTATCAAGAACATTGAATACTTCATTAATGATGATCATTGTATTATTAACAATGTTTATCTTCGGTGGAGAGTCTATTAGAGGATTTATCTTCGCAATGTTAATTGGTATTATCGTTGGTACTTACTCTTCATTATTTATCGCAACTCCAGTATTGGTAGATACGATTTCAAGTGATGAGAAACACACAATCGAAGACAAACACAATAAGGCATAATTAAAAACCTTATTCTAAATAAAAAAAAGATCCAGTGAAAGCTGGATCTTTTTTTTATGTTTGTAAGTGCCAACCAAAAATATATTATGCTTCTAAAACGGATATTCTTTATTGTAGTGTTGTTAGCTGCAATACATCTTAAAGCGCAAGAAAAAAGCAGTAATTATAGAATAGGTTTGAGTTATGGTTTTGGAAGTGAATTTAGTAATACTGATTACACTTTTGAGAATCATTTTTATAAGGCGCAACTCTATTATAAGGTAAAAGAGACCAGAAATTTTAAGTACGAAATTCTAATCCAGCCCGAAATCAATTTTGGAAAACATCAATTATTGAATTATTATTTTGTAAAGCCAGATACGCCCAATTTTGAGCAGAAAAGAATTGAATATATGAAACTGAAAGAGGTGAGGGAATATGTTCTTAATTTCGGTTTTATAGTTAGAAAACCTATTGGCAATATCTTTTCGATTTATGCATTAGGAAGTGTTGGTCCTCTTATTACAGATACAGAAACGGAACGAATGTCTAAAGGTTTTGCTTTTGCAGATGTTTTAGCAATTGGTTTTGCATTCGATTATGAAGATTTCCAGTTTGATGTTCGACCAAGTGTAAGACATGTATCAAATGCTGGTTTAGGAAGCAGTAATGCCGGATATAATACAAAGAATATTGAATTTGGTATCTCGTATCGATTATAAAAGAAAACGCCCAATATCTTTAAATATTGGGCGTTTTTTATTTTATGAAAAAACCTATGATTCTGCTAAAGGGTTTCTTTGTGCTCTAATGATAAAGAAAAGTCCAATAATGATAAATGGAATGCTTAACCATTGCCCTGTAGAAAACATTCCTAATTCGCTTTCAAAACCACCTTGGCTTTCTTTTACAAATTCAACAATAAAACGAACAACAAATAAAAGAACTAAAAACAATCCGAATAAAAGACCAGATTTAAGTCTAGCATTTGTTCTCCAGTATAAAAAGAATAATATAGCAAATACAAAAACGTAACAGAATGCTTCGTACAATTGAGTAGGATGTCTTGAAGGAACTTCTGCCAATAATGTTGCAAATTTTGGATCTGTTGCGATTGCATTGTAAGCTTCTTTTGGGTCTGCAATTCCGGTTTTTTGTACTGCTTCGGCTTTGCTGAATGTATCATGAAGAAAACGGATTCCGAAAGCAGATGAAGTTTCGTGACCTATAATTTCAGAATTAAAGAAATTCCCTAAACGAACAAAAATAGCACCACTAGCAACAGGAATTACAACACGATCTAAAATCCACAATAATGGTCGTTTTAAGATTTTTTTGCTGTAATAGTACATTGCAACAATGATTGCAATAGCTGCTCCATGACTTGCTAATCCTTGGAAACCTGTAAACTGAAATTCAGGTTCAAATTTAAAAGGAAGGAAAATTTCAAGTAAATGATTTCTAAAATATTCCCAATCGTAGAAGAAAACATGACCTAAACGCGCACCTATTAAAGTTGCTAAAACTGTCCAAACAAATAAAGAATCTAATTTTTCAATAGATTCATTTTCTCTTTGGAAAATCTTTTTCATTAAGAACCATCCTAAACCAAAAGCAATTACAAACATTAAGCTGTAATAGCGAATCATAAAAAATCCTAAGTTGATTCCCTCTGAAGGATTCCAAACTAAATTTAAGGCGTGTGTCATGTATTAATTTGTTATATATCTGTAAAAATAAATATTTAATGTAAAGTACCGTTTTCTAAAAAGTTAATGTTTGTGATTGCATTTCTTTTCTGGGACAGGATCGTAACCGCTTCTTCCCCAAGGATGACAGCTTAAAATGCGTTTTATTCCTAGAAATCCGCCATAAAATAATCCGTGAATTTGTAGTGCCTGAATCATATAAGTTGAACAAGTCGGCTCAAATCTGCAGGCGGCTGGTGTAAAAGGCGAAATAGCAGTCTGATAAAAACGAACCAGCAATACAAAAGGATATATTAGAATTTTGGATAACATCTTTCAATAATTAATTGTTTTTTGATTCTTAACTCTTCATTTGTTGTCTGAAAAAGAATTCTGTTACAGCCAAAATTTAAATTTATCTTATTGAATACTAAACGAGGTTCCTTCTTTTCCGTCTTTAAGCTGAATTCCTAAAGCAATTAATTGATCGCGAATCTGATCAGAAAGAGCAAAGTTTTTGTCTGCTCTAGCTTGATTTCTCATTGCTATAAGCATATTTACTACTCCTTCTAACTTATCATTGTCTCCATCAGCATTTTTCTCGTCGATAATTCCTAAAACATCAAATACGAAAGCATTTACTGTTGTTTTGAAATCTTCTAAATCATTAGCAGAAATCGTCTCTTTGCCATCTTTTAATAAATTGATGTAACGAACAGCTTCAAATAATTGCGCAATTAAAATTGGCGTATTGAAATCATCATTCATTGCATCGTAGCAAAGCTGTTTCCAAGCCGCAAAGTCAATAGAACTAGTATTTCCTGCAGCAATATTTGGTAAAGCATCAACAGCTTCCATTAATCGTTTGTACCCTTTTTCGGCAGCGACAATGGCATCATCAGAAAAATCTAAAATACTTCTATAATGTGCTTGAAGCATAAAAAAACGAGTTACAGAAGCAGAAAATGGTTTGCTTAATATAGTGTTGTCTCCGCTAAGAATTTCGCCTGGAAGAATATTATTTCCAGTCGATTTTGCCATTTTCTTACCGTTTAAAGTAAGCATATTAGCGTGCATCCAATAATTTACTGGCGCCTGACCTGTACAAGCTTCGTTTTGCGCTATTTCACATTCGTGATGAGGGAATTTTAAATCCATTCCACCTCCGTGAATGTCAAAATGATTACCAAGATATTTGGTGCTCATTGCCGTACATTCAAGATGCCATCCTGGGAAGCCATCGCTCCAAGGTGACGGCCATCTCATGATATGTTCTGGTTCAGCTTTTTTCCAAAGCGCAAAATCTTGCGGATTTCTTTTGTCAGATTGTCCGTCAAGATCACGAGTATTTGCAAGCATATCATCGATATTTCTACCGCTTAGAATGCCATAATTGTTGGTTTCGTTGTATTTTACAACATCAAAATATACTGATCCATTGGCAACATAACCAATTCCTTTATCAATAATTTTTTTAATGATTTCGATTTGCTCAATAATGTGTCCTGTTGCTGTAGGCTCAATACTTGGAGGTAAAAAGTTGAACGCTTTTAGGATATTATGAAAATCTACAGTATAACGCTGTACCACTTCCATAGGTTCTAATTGCTCCAAACGTGCTTTTTTAGCAATTTTATCTTCACCTTCATCTACATCATCTACAATATGCCCAACATCGGTAATATTTCTAACATAACGAACTTTATAATCTAAATGCAGAAAATACCTAAAGATTACGTCAAAAGACATAAAAGTTCTCACGTTTCCTAAGTGAACATTACTATATACGGTAGGTCCACAAACATACATTCCAACATTTCCATCATGGATGGGTTTGAAATCTTCTTTTTCGCCAGAAAGCGAATTGTATATTTTTAAGGGCTGCGTTGTATATAAAGGCATAAATTTATGTTTAACCGTTAATTTGTTTAATCGTTCTTGACGGATTTATTGTTGTGAAAGATAATATTTTTTTAGATTATTTATTTGATTGCAGATTTTTTCAATTTTTTCTCTTGATTCCACGTATTCTGTTTCTGAAACATAATTTAAATCTTTTGAAATAATTAAATGATTTAAAGTTTCCATTGCAGATGAATAAGAAATAGTTAAAAAATGAGCTTTGTCTTTATTTGTATTTCTCGAAGTTCCCTCTGCAATATTTGTCACAATCGAAGATGAACTTCTTTTTATTTGAGATGTTATCCCAAATAATTCATTTGATGGAAATTTACTAGTCAATTTATAAATATCCAAAATAAACATTCTTGCATTTTGCCACACTTCAAGTTTCTCAAAGGAAAAAACGTACATTCTTTTTTGTTTAACTGTTAGTCCGTTTAATCGTTTAACCGAAAATTAAGTTCAATGATTAACCGATTAAACAAATTAACGATTTACCGATTAAACTAAAATTGAGTGTCTAGTTTAATATAGTCTAAGAATTCTCTTTTCGTTTGAGGATCTTTGAATTTTCCGCCGAACTCAGAAGTTACTGTGCTGCTTTCGATATCTTTAATACCGCGAGAGTTTACACAAAGGTGTTTTGCATCGATAACGCAAGCAACATCTTCTGTTCCTAAAGCTTTTTGTAATTCTTGAACAATCTGCATTGTAAGACGCTCTTGTACTTGAGGTCTTTTTGCATAATACTCAACGATACGGTTCATTTTTGATAAACCAATAACGCGTCCGCTTGAGATATAAGCAACGTGAGCACGCCCAATGATTGGCAGTAAATGGTGTTCGCAAGTAGAATATACCGTGATATTTTTCTCTACAAGCATTTCGCCATATTTGTAGTTATTGTCAAAAGTAGAAGCTTTTGGCTGTTTCGCTGGGTTAAGACCACCAAAAATTTCTTTTACAAACATTTTTGCAACTCGGTTTGGAGTTCCTTTGATGCTGTCATCTGTCAAATCCATTCCAAGAGTTTGCAGAATGCTTTCAACATCTTTTTTAATTTTTTCTATTTTTTCTTCGTCAGTTATATCAAAAGCATCTTCTCTTAGAGGATTTTTTGCATTACTGCTAAAGTGATTATCTCCTATTTCGTCTAAAAATTCTTCGTTGTTTATCATTAAAAACTACTATTAGTATGTGTATTCCTTTTTAAGGGGGTAAAGATAATTAATAAATGGGAAACCTTTTCTATCGTTTTTAGGATTTAATTGCTCCTTTTTGGATATAATTTAATTTTCTGTTATTTATAAAGAAAAAAGACAACAACGAAAAACGTTATTGTCTTTTAAAATCTATTATAATGAATTGATTATCTGTTGTTATAAACTAATAAAGCTTCTTTTAAAATGTTTACAGCAGTAATCAAATCTTTTTTATTCAAAACATAAGCAATACGAACTTGATTTAGTCCCATACCTGGAGTTGAATAGAAACCTTTTGCAGGGGCAATCATTACTGTTTCGCCATTTAAATCGTAACTTTCTAAAAGCCACTGTGCAAAATCATCTGAATCTTCTATCGGAAGTTCTGCAATACAATAAAAAGCACCTTTTGGTTTAGTTACCACAACGCCATCAATTTTATTTAATTCAGAGATTAAAGTGTCACGACGTTCTTTGTATTCGCCAATTACTTCATCAAAGTAACTTTGAGGTGTATCAATTGCAGCTTCACAAGCAATTTGTTCAATAGTTGGTGGACTCAAACGTGCTTGAGCAAACTTCATTACAGTTGCCAAGACATCTTTGTTTTTAGTTACCAAACAGCCAATTCTTGCTCCACACATACTGTAACGTTTAGAGACAGAATCAACCATGATTACATTTTGCTGTACATCTTCTAAATTCATTACAGAAAAGTGCACATCGTCGCCATCATATAAAAACTCACGGTAAACTTCATCAGCGATTAAGTATAAATCGTGTTTTTTAATTAAACTAGCAAGTTGTTTAATTTCTGCTTCAGAATATAAATATCCAGTCGGATTTCCAGGATTACAAATCAGAATGGCTTTTGTTTTTGATGTTATAAGTTTTTCAACTTCGTCAATACTTGGCAAAGCAAAACCTGTTTCGATAGTAGAAACAAGAGGCACTACAGTTGCACTTGTAGAAGAAGCAAACGCATGATAATTAGCATAAAAAGGTTCTGGAATAATGATTTCATCTCCAGGATCTGTAATTGTGGCCAGTGCAAAAAGTAAGGCTTCAGAGCCACCAGTAGTTACAATGATGTCTTCTGTGTTAACGTTTACATTTTGGCGCTGGTAAAAATGAGCTAATTTTTTTCTATAGCTTTCATATCCGGCAGACGGACTGTATTCTATAAGAGTTAAATCAATATTTTTTACCGCCTCGATGGCCACTTCCGGTGTCTTGATATCCGGTTGACCAATGTTTAAGTGATACACCTTGTGTCCTTTTTTCTTTGCTAAATCAGCAAAAGGAGCCAGCTTGCGTATCGGAGATTCGGGCATGTTTCTTCCCTTGAGTGAAATTGTCGGCATGAGTATAAATTATTGAAGTGCAAATTTGCATTTTTTTTTTCAATTTAACGTAAACAATACGGGTACTTATAAAAATGTAACAATAATAAATATATTTACTAATTTTATAATAAAAAATTGTCAATGGAAAAATATAAAGTGTTGTTTTTTGGGTTATTCTTACCTTTTTTGCTTTTTGGACAAGGCGATTTTTTATTGGAAAACAATGCATCAAAGGCTACAATCCCTTTTAAACTGATTAATAATCTTGTTTTTATTCCTATAAAAGTAAACGGAGTAGAGCTCAATTTTCTATTGGATTCTGGTGTCGAGGAAACAATTTTATTCAGCATGGAAGAAAAACAGGAAGTCAGTTTTAACAACGTTGAAAAAATAAAACTTCGCGGATTAGGTAGTGAAGAAGAGATTGAAGGATTAAAATCGACCAAAAATATTTTAGAAACACATGGTTTAATATCTAACGATCATATGGTTTTTATAATCTTGGATCAAAGTTTTAATTTATCCTCACACATAGGAATTCCTGTAAATGGAATTATAGGACATAAATTCTTTAAAAATAATTTTGTTGAAATTAATTATCAGAAAAAGAGAATTATAGTTCACGTTCAAAGCAATACGTTTCAAGAAAAACTAGACAAAAAATTTAAAGCAATTCCAATTACTATAGAAAGGTCAAAGCCTTATCTTGTATCTACAGCAACAGTTAATAATCAAGAGATATCAGCAAAGCTTTTAATAGATATTGGAAATAGTGATGCATTTTGGATTTTTGAAAATAATAAAATTAAACTCCCAGACAAGAACTTTCCAGATTTTCTAGGAAAAGGATTTAGTGGTGATATTGAAGGACATCGTGCTAAGATTGACGAATTTTCTATTGATGAATTTGAATTTAAAAAGCCAATTGTTTCTTTTCCAGATTCAGTTTCGATTCGAAATGTTAAGATGGTTCCAGGCCGTATTGGATCTGTTGGCGGAGAAGTTTTAAAGCGATTTACTGTTGTTTTAGATTATAAAGGAAAGAAAATGTATCTAAAGAAAAACAGCAAATTTAGTGAACCTTTTACTTATAATAAAAGCGGAATTACAATTCAGCATAACGGACTTCAATGGGTACAAGAGACCGTACATTTAGAAACGGTACAAGTTGCAAATACAATTGATGAATTACAAGAAAAAGACAAAAACAATAATAATTTTAAATATAAATTTGCCCTTAAACCAGTTTATGAAATAGTGAATGTCCGTAAAAATTCTGCAGCAGAAAAATGCGGACTTCGAAAAGGCGATATTATTGTAAGTATTAATAGAATTCAGCCTTATAAATACAGTTTGCAACAAATAAATAATCTTTTAAAATCTGAAGAAGATGTTTGGATAAATCTAGAAGTTGAAAGAAATAGTGTAGTTTTAAAATTTAGATTTAAACTCGAAGATGAATTATAAAGTTTTAAATTATAATAATTTGTAAATTATTCTGAAATAAGTTTTTTATTGGGATTTAAGAATTTTTTTACCTTTTGTGAAAAAATGTTTGTTAAAATTAGCGTTTTGCCTAGATATTTTATTATGTTTAGCAAAAATTTAATCTATGGCCAAAAACTACATTAATTTCCTACATTTTGTATCGTTTTTTATTTTTTTTGCTCTTCTACCTTCAAAGCTTAGTGCCCAGTGCGCTGGTGATGATAATATAAACGAATTAATTTGTGATATTTCTAATCCTGCGTATCAATCTATAAACTTATTTACCTTATTAGGCGGGACACCAGTACCGGGCGGGACATGGACCGATGATAATAATTTGAAAGGTTTAGATCCAGTTACAGGTATTTTGAATCCGCAGCTTATTGTCGAAGGAGGTACTTATCATTATACTTATACTGCTCCCACTACTTCAGGATGTGTTGATGATAAAGCAGTAGTGACAATTACAATAGGGGCTTATGCTGGTGTTGGTTCACAGGCAACGGTTTGTAATAAAGCAAGTACTTTCAATCTTTTTACAGCATTTGACAGTAATGCAATGGGGCCGCATGGTAACGGAGTATTCACAAATACTATTACAGGACAAATTGTGGAGTCGGTTATAAATATTGCAGATATAGATCAAAAGACAACTCTTTATTATACTTATACTGTACCTCCGGTATTAGCTTGTTCACCAACTGAAAAATCTACTAATATAGTAGTAACCGTTCTAAGGGCTCCAAAAGCAGGAACGCCAGATGACTTAATACTTTGTGGAACTACCGATTTGGGGTCTTATACCAATTTAGACCTGTTTGATCGGCTTACTGACTATGATAGTGGTGGTACTTGGGCAGGCACTGGACTAACTTCTAATACAGATCACAATATTAATCTTCAAGAACTATTCGATACTAATGGTCCTGGTGAATATACCTATACATATACTGTATTAGCAGTCCCTGATAATAATATATGTAAAGACGAAACAGCTTCTATTGTAATTACTCTTGAAAAAAGACTTGATTTTACAGGAGCAACAATTGTTGTCAATAAAGATATTTGCGAATCGGAAATTACGACAGCTTCATATTCAGGGATAATTACTCAAGGTCTTGAAAATATACCTAATGGAGAATATGAAGTTGCTTACAATGTTGTGGGGCCAGGAGTATCTCAACCTTTAACAGCAACGAGAAATTTTATCAATGGGGTATTTAGTTTTTCAATTAGCTCATCTTATTTTAGACAGGTAGGTGAATATACTATTACTGTTACTGGTATTGTTTCGACAAGTAGCCAAAAATCTTGTGTAGATATTTTTAGCCCTTTTTCAACTATTTTAACGATTTATCCTTTACCTAATTTAGATAATGCTGTGTTGACAGCTTCACCCGTTTGCCAGAATGAAGATGGGTTAATTGAAATTACAGCGCCTCAATTGCTTGATGGAAATTATCGTATAACCTACAATATTAATGGAGATAATGTTGTAGCTGGACAAACTGCAGTAATACAAGCAGTAGGAGGAAAAGCATCCTTTACGGTTCCTGGGAACTTAAATGTAAAAAGCGGATTATCTGTAATTTCTATACTTAATATTGTAAATATCACAAATGCTTCTACACAATGTAGTGCTGCAGTTAATATTGCAGGAAATCTAATTATAAACCCATTGCCCAATGCGGCACCAGTGCGTGTAACAGTAAATGATTTCTGCTTGAATGATTCTGTTTCTGCTTCGGTTTTTGGTTTAGAAAATCTAACAAATGCTAGTATTTCGTACATGTTGTCAGGAAGTAATTCTTCTGCTGTGCAAACGGTAGCTCGATCCGTAACAAATGGTAGATTGAATTTTATTATTCCTGCGGGATTACTTGTAAATACTGGAACGACAAAAATCACATTATTAAATTTGACTAATACTATAACTAATTGCGATGTTGATTTAGTTAATGTAGCAGATGATTTTATAATAAATCCAATTCCACCTGCGCCAACTGTTTTAAATCAGGATTTCTGTCAAAATGATGGAGCAACAATTGCAGACTTACTTCCTAAAGGGGTTCAATATAAATGGTATAATTCACCATCTTTAACAACACGTCTTGCATATGAATATGTTTTAAAGACAGAAGATTATTATGTTACAGAAACTTCTGCAGCAGGCTGTACTTCAGAACCTACAAAAATTTCGGTGACAATACATCCTTTGCCTAATTTAGTTAATGCAGTTTTAACAGCTACTTCTGTTTGTCAAAGTAAAGATGCGTCAATTGAAATTACAGCACCTCAATTGCTTGATGGAAATTATAGTATTACTTATAATATTAACGGAGACAATTTAGCTACAGGGCAAACAGCATTAATGCAAGCAACAGGAGGAAAAGCAACTTTTACAATACCTGGAAGTTTAAATGTAAAAAGCGGATTATCTGTAATTTCTATTCTTAATATAGTTAACATTACAAATCCTTCGCCACAATGTGGTAAAGCGGTAAATGTTGCAGGAAATCTAATTATTAATCCATTGCCAAATGCGACGACAGTAAAAGTAGCAGTAAATGATTTCTGTTTGAATGCTCCTGTTCCTGCTTTGATTTCTGGTTTAGGGAGTTTAACGAATGTTAGTATTACATATTCGTTGTCAGAGAGTAATTCTTCTGCTGTGCAAACAATAGCTGGAGCAGTAACAGATGGCAGATTGGATTTTACTATTCCTGCTGGATTACTTTTAAATAGTGGAGCAACCAAAATCACATTATTAAATTTGACCAATACAGCGACAAATTGTGATGTAGATTTAATTAATGTAACTGATGATTTTATAATAAATCCAATACCAGATGCACCTATTGCTCAAGATATGGAATTTTGTAAATCTGATAACGCAACAGCAGCAGATCTAGTTCCGAGTGGGGCTGAGTATAAATGGTACAATTCGGCAACGTTAACAACACCTCTTGCAGCCAATTATGTTTTAAAAACAGAAGATTATTATGTTACAGAAACTTCTGCAGCGGGCTGTACTTCAGCACCAACAAAGATTTCAGTAATCATACAGCCATTACCTAATTTAGATAATGCCGTATTAACAGCGACTCCTATTTGTATAGGTAAGGAAGCATTAATTGAAGTTACTGCGCCTCAATTGCTTGATGGAGACTATCGAATTGTTTATAATATTAATGGAGATAATGTTGCTACCGGACAAATTACAGTAATGCAAGCAACAGGAGGAAAAGCATCTTTTACAATTTCAAGTAATTTAAGTGCAAATGCAGGATTATCAGTAATTACGATTGTAAATATTGTAAATATTACAAATCCTTTTCCACAATGTAGTAATACGGCTTTTTTGGCTGGAAATCTAGTTATAAATCCGTTGCCAAATGCCTCAACAGTTAGTGTTGCAG
This sequence comes from Flavobacterium ginsenosidimutans, assembly GCF_003254625.1. Taxonomy (GTDB): domain Bacteria; phylum Bacteroidota; class Bacteroidia; order Flavobacteriales; family Flavobacteriaceae; genus Flavobacterium; species Flavobacterium ginsenosidimutans. Next base: position 25,645 of record NZ_QJRJ01000078.1, on the reverse strand, counting down.
TAAATGATTTCTGTTTGAATGATCCAGTTTCTGCTTCGATTTCTGGTTTAGGAAATTTAACAAACGCAAGCATTTCTTATACATTGTCAGAAAGCAATTCTTCTGGCGTTCAAACGATATCTCAGGCTGTAGTTAATGGTAAATTAGATTTTACTATACCTGCGGGATTACTTTTAAATGCTGGGACAACTAAAATTACATTATTAAATTTGATCAATACAACAACAAATTGTGATGTTAATTTAAGCAATGTAACCGATGATTTTATAATAAATCCAATTCCATCTGCACCTGCTGCTCAAAATCAGAAGTTTTGTAAAGTTGATGAAGCAGAAGTTGCCAATTTAGTTCCAAACGGAAATCAGTATAAATGGTATAATTCTCCAACTTCAACAACACCTCTAGCTAGTACTTTGGCTTTAGAATCGGGTAATTATTATGTAAGAGAAACTTCTGCTGAAGGCTGTACTTCGGAAGCTACGACTGTTTTGGTAACTATAGACGATTCGCCAGTTCCAGTATTAAATTCAGAGGGACAAAACTTCTGCGGATTAAATAATCCGACAATTTCAGATTTATCAAATAATACAAATGTTCCTTCAAGTGTAGTTTGGTATGATTCGCCAAATAATGGAAATTTATTATCAAGCACAACTTCTTTAATTGAACAAGGAAAATACTATGGATTTAATTTTTCAAGTACAGATTGTCTTTCTTCACAATATATTGAAGTGACGGTCACATTAACAGATTGCGATAATGTGCCAAATGATTTCTTTATTCCTGATGGATTTTCTCCAAACGGTGATGGGGTAAACGATTGGTTTGTGATAAAAGATATTGAATTTTTATATCCGAATTATACACTCGAAATTTATAACAGATATGGAAATGGTATGTATAAAGGAGATAAAAATAAGCCAGCTTGGGATGGAAAAAATTACGAAAGAAGCGGTATCGCTGGAGGTATTGCACCCAACGGAGTCTATTTTTATGTATTGCATTTCAATAAAGACAATAAACCACCAAAACAAGGCCGTCTTTATTTAAATCGATAAATCTCTTTTACATTTTTAATATAATTTTCAAATGAAAAAATTAATACTCCTTATAAATTTCCTTTTCTGTTTATCAGTTGCTGCACAGCAAGATCCAGAATATACACATTATATGTATAATATGAGCGTTGTCAACCCCGCTTATGCTACTGGAGTGCCTGCAATGATGAATTTTGGAGGATTATACAGAACCCAATGGGTAGGCGCTTATGGTGCTCCAAAAACATTTACATTTTTTGGACATTCGGCTATTACAGATAGAATAGAAGCTGGTATCTCATTCATTTCAGATGATATTGGAGATGGCGCTAAAAAAGAAAATAATGTTTATGCCGACTTTGCATATATTTTAAAATTAGGCGGAAAAAACAAATTGTCACTAGGTTTAAAAGCTGGATTTTCATCTATGCAAAGTAATTTCAATGGTTTTCGATTTACAGATCCTCAAACAGATTATGCTTTTTCAGAAAATATAAATGCTACAAAACCAAATATTGGAGTGGGAGCTTACTATTTTAGAGATAATCTTTATGTTGGATTGTCTGTTCCGAACTTATTGAAAGCAAAATATATTGAAGAAAAGTCAGGAGTTAACGCTTTCGGTTCAGAAGAAATACATACTTTTTTGACTGCTGGTTATGTTTTTCAGCTTAATGATATGGTGAAATTAAAACCTGCATTTATGTCAAAGATTGTAAAAGGTTCACCAATAGCGATAGATATTACCGCTAATGTTTTGTACAACGAAAAGTTTGAATTTGGAGCCGCTTATAGAATTGATGACTCAGTAAGTGCATTGTTCAATATTAATGTTACTCCGACACTAAGAGTAGGTTATGCTTATGATTATACGCTTACAAACTTCGGTCAGTTTAATTCTGGTACACACGAAATTATGCTGTTGTTTGATTTGGATTTGTTAGGAAAAGGATTTGATAAATCTCCAAGATTCTTCTAAAATGAAAAATATGAAAAAATTACTCGTTATTATATTCGTATTTTCAATACAGTTTATAAACGCCCAAGATCAGGAATTGGCAAGAGCGAAACGTTTTTTTGATAAAACGTATTACAGCGAAGCTATTGTTTTATATCAAAAATTAGCAGATGAAAAGCCTTCGCAAGAAGTAATCAAGAACTTGGCAGATTCTTATTTCTATACCAATGATTTGGTTAAAGCACAGCGTTATTATCGTCTTCTGATTTCAAATTACAATAATGATTTGGACAGAGAATATTATTTTAGATATGCACAGACTTTAAAAGCAACAAATAAATATGATGATGCTAATGCCAATTTAAAAGAATATTATTCAAAATCAGCCAATTCAGAAGATAGTGCCAATTTTGAAAATGATCTTAAAACTTTAGAAAATGTAACCGCGATAGGCAAACGTTTTGAAATTAAAAATCTCGCTATAAATACACCAAATTCAGAATTTGGAGCTGTAAAATATGGAGATAATTTAGTTTTTGCTGGAGTAAAATTGAAACCAGGTTTGTTTGATAAAAAATTCAAATGGGATAACGAAACCTATTTGAATATAGTTGCAATTCCTCTTACAAATATAAATTCGGCAGATTCTATTGTTCATTATTTTGCGAAAGAATTAAAAACAGGAATGCACGAATCGAATGCTATTTTTACAAAAGATGGTAAAACAATGTATTTTACCCGAAACAATTCTAAAAACGGAAAGAAGAAAAAAGACGATAATAAGATCTCCAATCTTCAAATTTTTAAAGCAGAATTAGTAGAAGGAAAATGGACCAATATTACGTCTCTGCCATTCAATAGTCCAAATTATTCTGTGGAGCATCCTGCTTTAAGCGCAGATGAAAAAGTATTGTATTTTGCTTCTGATATGCCAGGATCATTTGGTTCTTTTGATATTTATTCGGTTAATATCAATAAAGGCGCTTTTGATACGCCGAAGAATTTAGGTCCGCAAATTAATACAAACAAGAGGGAACAATTTCCTTTTGCGTCTGCAGATAATAAACTTTATTTTTCGTCAGATGGACATTTGGGTTATGGGTCTTTAGATGTTTTTGTTTCTGAAATTACTGGAAACGAATATTCAAAACCTATAAACGTCGGACTTCCATTGAATTCCAATTTAGATGATTTTGCTTTTTATATCGATTCAAATACCAAAGAAGGTTTTTTTGCTTCGAATAGAGAAGGAGGAAAGGGAGGCGACGATATTTATCAATTTAAAGAAACAAAAGATTTAATTGTTGAAGATTGCAAACAATTTATCGCTGGAACTATTACAGATGTTGATACTCAATTAGCTTTAGAAAATGCTACCGTATTGTTACAAGATTCTGAAAACAAAACTTTAAATACAATCACAACTTCTGCCGACGGAAAATTCAATTTTACTGTTGCTTGTGAGACTTCGTATAAAATTTCTGCTTTCAAAGAAAATTATACAAATGCATCGAAAGCGCTAACTTTAGACAAAACAAGAGATAAAGTAAACGATGGTTCTTTAGCTTTAAAATCACTTGAAGTTATCAAACAGGAAGAAAAGCAAATTGCTGAAAACAAAAGAAAGCAGGAAATTATTCTAGAAGAAGAAAACAAGAAAAAAGAGGCTTTAGCCGCAATTCAATTAAAAGAAAAAGAGAAAAAAGCCAAAGAAGCGGCTATCGTTGCAGCTGAAGTTAAAAAGAATGAAAAGGTAAAAGAAATCTTAGCAAATGAAAAAGATGTTGTAAAAGACAAAGACAGATTAATCATTAAAACAGATCCAATTTACTTTGACTATAATATGTGGTACATTCGAAAAGAATCGAAAGTGGTTTTAGGAAGAGTTGTAGAATTGATGAAGAAATATCCGGACATGAAAATCGAAATTGGATCTCATACTGATTCTAGAGGAAATGCTAAATTTAATGAAAATCTGTCTCAAAAAAGAGCCAATTCGACTAGAGAATTTATCATACAATCAGGTGTAGACGCTAAACGAGTTACGGCAAAAGGATATGGAGAATCGGTGCCAATTGTAAAATGTAAAACAGACGAATCTTGCTCTGAAGAAGATCACGAATTGAACAGAAGATCTGAGTTTGTAATCAAAAATTTATAAAATTATAGTAAGAAGAAAACCTTTTTTCTTTAATTTTATATTGATATCAACGAAATAAAAATAATTATGAGAAATCTGGCCTTATCTTGTTTGCTTTTATCCTTTATTGGATTGCAAAGCTGTAAAAATGAAGAAAAACAAAAAGCTGCTGAGGCTGCAAAAGCAGAAGGCGAAAAAGTAGTAAGCACTGCATGCTACAAAGCAATTTATGAAAAGGATACAGTAGATTTAAAATTGAATACTTTAAAAAACGGAAAACTAGCAGGAGATTTGATTATGAAAGTTGCGCCTTCGACAGTTAGAACAGGAGAAGTTGCGGGAGAATTTCATGGAGATACTTTGTTTATCGACTATACTTTTAAAGACAATGTAAACGGAAATAAAACTTTCAAGAATCCTATGGCGCTATTAAAACGCAACAATCAGCTTATTTTAGGAAACGGAACTATGCAGACCACAATGGGTGTTACTTATTTAGTAAAAGACCAACCAATTGATTTTGAAAGTGTAAAATACAAATTTGATTCTGTTGAATGCGTTGAGAAGTAAAACGTATAAAGTGAAATGTCAGATGGTTTCACTTTACCAATAAAATAAAAAGCCGTTTCTAATTAAAGAAACGGCTTTTGTTATTTAAAGATTTTTAAATTCTTATTGAACTTCACCCTTAATTTTAAGAGCTACTCTTCCGTCAGGATAGTTTACTGCGTTTGTTTCGACAGTAATTGTTTTACGAATAGGTCCTGCGACCATATTATATTTTACATCGATTTTTCCTTTTTTGCCTGGCTGAATTGCTGCCGAAGGTTTTGTTACAATAATCGAACTTACTGTAGATTCTGCGCCTGTAATTAATAAAGGAGCATCTCCCGTGTTAGTAAATTCAAAGGAACGAAGTCCGTTGTCACTCTTAGAAATTTTTCCATAATCAATTGTATTGTCTGGAGCTGCAAATTCAATTTTAGGGCCATTTTGTGCATAACTTATTGCGCTAAACAATAAAACTGCAATAAAAGAGGCTGCATTTTTCATATGAATCTTTTTTTAATTGTAAGTAAATATACATTCTTTTAATTAACACACAAATTATTATTTCTCTTTTTATAGTCTACTTAATTATTTACTTTTGCTGTCAGTTATAAATACAAAAATTGAACCATTTTTTTGTTTAACTGTTTAATCGTTTATTTGTTTAATCGTTGAGATTGATTTATAAATGATTTTTTTAAACAGAAAATGAGAAAACAATTCAATTCGAAATTCGATGATCAAAACCGATTAAACGGTTAAACAAATTAACGATTAAACAACCCTAGTAAATGACAATTCCAGCACAATTTGACGCTAAGACGATTGAGAGTAAATGGTATGATTACTGGATGAAAAACAATTATTTTCATTCAGAACCAGATCATAGAACACCGTACACCATTGTAATCCCGCCGCCAAACGTCACTGGAGTCCTTCACATGGGACATATGTTGAATAACACGATTCAGGATGTTTTAATTCGTAGAGCACGTCTTAAAGGATTCAACGCTTGTTGGGTTCCAGGAACAGATCACGCTTCTATTGCAACTGAAGCAAAAGTTGTAGCGAAGTTAAAAGCAGAGGGAATCAATAAAAACGATTTGACCCGCGAAGAATTCCTAAAACATGCTTGGGAATGGACAGATAAATATGGTGGAACAATCTTAGAGCAACTTAAGAAATTAGGAGCTTCTTGCGATTGGGAACGCACTAAATTTACTATGGATCCAGATATGTCTGCTTCTGTAATTAAATCGTTTGTAGATTTATACAACAAAGGATTGATCTACAGAGGATACCGTATGGTAAACTGGGATCCAGAAGCTAAAACGACTTTATCTGACGAAGAAGTTATTTATGAAGAACAACAAGGAAAATTATTTTTCTTAAAATATAAAATCGAGGGAACTGAGGAATTTTTGACCATTGCCACAACTCGTCCAGAAACTATTTTTGGAGATACTGCAATCTGTATTAATCCGAACGATGAGCGTTTTACACATTTAAAAGGTAAAAAAGCGATTGTTCCAATCTGTGGTAGAGTAATTCCAATTATCGAAGACGAATATGTAGATGTTGAATTCGGAACAGGATGTTTGAAAGTAACGCCTGCACACGATATGAACGATAAAACTCTTGGAGAAAAACACAACCTTAAAATCGTTGATATTTTTAATGAAGATGCAACTTTAAACAGCTTCGGATTACATTATCAAGGAAAAGATCGTTTTGTAGTTCGTACAGAAATTGCAAAAGAACTAGAAGAAATTGGCGCTTTAGCAAAAACAGAAATTCACTTAAATAAAGTTGGAACTTCTGAAAGAACAAAAGCGGTAATCGAACCAAGATTATCTGACCAATGGTTCTTGAAAATGGAAGAATTGGTAAAACCAGCAATTAAGTCAGTTTTAGAAACAGGAGATATTAAATTACATCCAAAACGTTTTGAAAACATTTATGCGCATTGGTTAAACAACATTCGCGATTGGAATATTTCTCGTCAATTATGGTGGGGACAACAAATTCCAGCATATTATTATGGAGACGGAAAAGAAGATTTCGTAGTTGCAGAAAATATCGAAGATGCATTAGCGTTAGCAAAAGAAAAAACCAACAATCAACAACTAACAACCGACAACTTAAAACAAGATGTTGATGCATTAGATACTTGGTTCTCATCTTGGTTATGGCCAATGTCAGTTTTTGGCGGAATTATGGATCCAGAAAGTCCAGATTTTAAATATTACTATCCAACAAATGATTTGGTTACAGGTCCAGATATTTTATTCTTTTGGGTTGCCAGAATGATTATTGCAGGTTATGAATATGCGGGCGAAAAACCATTTACAAATGTATATTTGACTGGTTTAGTTCGTGATAAACAACGCCGTAAAATGTCTAAATCATTAGGAAATTCTCCTGATCCTTTAGATTTAATTGATGCTTTTGGTGCTGATGGTGTTCGTGTAGGATTGCTTTTAAGCGCTTCTGCAGGAAACGATATTATGTTTGATGAAGAATTGTGTAATCAAGGAAAAGCGTTCTCTAATAAGATTTGGAATGCCTTTAAACTGATTAAAGGTTGGGAAGTTTCAGAAACTATCGCACAGCCAGAATCATCAAAAGTAGCGATAGAATGGTACGAAGCGAAATTACAGCAGACTTTAGTTGAAATTGAAGATAATTTTGAGAAATACAGAATTTCAGATGCTCTTATGGCAATTTATAAATTGGTTTGGGATGATTTCTGTTCTTGGTTCCTTGAAATGATCAAACCGGCTTACCAACAACCAATTGATAAAGCAACGTTTGATAAAGCGATCGAAATGCTAGAAAACAACTTGAAGTTATTGCATCCGTTTATGCCTTTCTTGACAGAGGAAATTTGGCAATTAATTGCTAAAAGAACTCCGGAAGAAGCTTTAATCGTTTCAACTTGGCCAGAATTGAAGCCTTTTGATGCAAAATTGATTTCAGATTTTGAAAACTCAATTGAAGTAATTTCTGGAATTAGAACGATTCGTAAAGACAAAAATATTCCGTTTAAAGATGCAATCGAATTAAAAGGAATCAACAGCGAAAATGTTTCAGCTTATTTTGATTCAATCATTACGAAATTAGGAAACGTTTCTGCTTTCGAATATGTTTCTGAGAAAGTAGACGGCGCATTGTCTTTCCGTGTAAAATCAAATGAATACTTCATTCCAATTACAGGAAATATCGATGTTGAAGCTGAAATTGCAAAACTGACAGAAGAATTAAATTATACAAAAGGATTCTTAAAATCTGTTGAAGCAAAGCTTTCTAACGAGAAATTCGTAAACGGAGCTCCTGAAAAAGTTTTAAATATAGAGAAACAAAAACAAGCAGATGCTCTAGCAAAAATTGCTACAATCGAGCAGAGTTTGGCTGGTTTGAAATAAGAAATCAAACTTAGTTTATAAATAATATTAAACCTTAAACCCGACAGTTTTTTGAAAGCTGTCGGGTTTTTATATTTCGTAAAAATTATCTTTTATATAGAAAACGGTATCTATAAATTGAAGAATGCCATTTTCGGTCAATACATTTTCGTCGTGAAGATCTTCAAGAATAATTCCTAAGTCAGGATTACAGTAGTCATTATTTTTGGTATTTAAAAATCCGTTTACAAGCATAAAATTTTTTACAACTTCTAGATCTGTTGGCTCAGTTGCTTTAACAAAAGGTTGTTCAACAACTGCATATATGATATCTTCGGTTTTGAAAAAGCCTAATAAATTGTATGCTGTGTCTGGGAAAAAGAAATTGTTTAATAATAGATTATTGAAATAATCTATCCAAGAGTTATAATAAATAGAATCATTAAGTTTGATTACATGTTTCCCGTCTTTTAAATAGACCTTTTGTTCTGCTCCTTCAGAAACATAATTATCAAGATTGATATCTAAAATCCAAAGACTGTTTAATTCTATAAACTTTTCTAAGGTCTCTTTTTCTTGTTTTTTGAAATGCTTGAATTCTTTAGCCATTGTGCCTGCGCTTTGGCTTCTTCTAAGGTAACTGGCTGCTGCTTGGATAATTGTTCCATGCTTAACTTTGCTCTTTCCTGAAATGATAAGTTGTAATTCATATTTCATAATGTTGAATACAAAAATAGCATATTTTTTCAAAAACCAAAATAAAAGTAAGTTTTGTATTACTTTCATTTATCTTGTTTAAAATAAAAATCCCAAGATTTTTCTATTTCCACAGAAACAGAAAATCTTGGGATAAATCAAAAAAACTTCTAATTCAATATTTTAGAACTTGTAACGCACGCTTGTCATGAACTGACGAGGAGCGATTGGGTTCACACTGTAATTTTCGTGAACGGTATAATTTAATTCGTTCGTAATGTTTGATAATTTGCAAAGAATAGAGAACTTATTCCAAGTATATCCAGCCGAAGCATCGATTGTAACATAACCATCAATCGGAATTTCTCTGTGGTAGATACCGTCAGGATATTTTACAAGATCAGTGCTATATTGATCATTCCATCCGCCTAAACGATCACCAATGTAATTTCCTATTGCTCCAACAGATAATCCTTTTAATATACCTTCTGGTACTGTGTAAAAGAAACTTAAGTTTGCTGTATTTGCTGGAGTTCTTACAAGACGGTCACCTTCTATAAAACTTCCGTTTAAACCAGAAGTTTTTGTATAACGCATATCGTTGTAGCTGTATCCTGCAATAATGCTAAGTCCTTCAATAGGTCTTGCTGTAACGTCAACTTCTACCCCTTTGCTTTTAGTTTCACCACTTAAAACTTTTACGTTTGTATCTGAATTAGGACTTCCGTCAGCTTTAAATTCAGCAGTTTGAGCCAGATTACTGTTTGTAATTTGATAAACAGTAACATTTGTGCTTAATAATCCTTTTAAGAAATCAGTTTTAATACCAGCTTCATATTGATCAATAATAGATGGTTCAATTGGTTTTAAATCTGCTGTAGTTCCTGTGTTTGGAGTAAACGAAGTAGAGTAGCTACCAAATATAGAAACGTCTTTTCTTGGTTGGTATATCAATCCAAATTTTGGTGAAAATGCATTGTCTAATTTTTTAGCACCTACTGTAGGAACTGCATTTTCAGGCTTAACTGTTTGTACATTATTAGCATAAGTTTCTTTGTAAGTTGTAACTTCTGCTTCTTGCCATGACCAACGTACACCTGCTAATACTTTTAACTTCTCTGTAATAGAGATTAAATCTTGAAAATAGGCACCAAAACGATTCGTCTCAGTTTTTGCAATTTGAGTGGCTCTCGCATCAGGAATATCATTTCTTTGCGTTGACGGATCAAAGTTGAAAAGATTAATTGTATCATAATTTGCTGGAGTAAAAGCAAAAGTATAAGCTGTTGCAAACGAGTTTTCCCAGTCTGCACCTGTAAAAATTTGATGTTTTACAGATCCTGTATTAAAGTTTCCTTGAAGACTTAATTGATCTCCTAGTATTTGTTCTGAGTTGTCGTTTTGAACTAAAGGTCTTGTCCAGTCTCCATTCTCTTTTACTGTAGATAATTGTGCGGTAGATTTTGAAGCTCTGTCATAGTTCTGAAAAGAACTATTGAAATTAAGTTTCCAGTTTTTATCGAAATCATGATTTAATAATACAGATGCACTAGAAGATTTAGTTGTACCATTAGACCAAAGCGATCCGTAGAAAGCATTTCGAGGTAAATCAAGAATTTGAGTTCCTACGATTCCAGTTCCGAAATCTGGTGTCCAATCTGCACTTAAATAATCTCCTTGTAATGTAATTTGAGTTTTTGGATTAATTACAAAAAGTAAAGACGGATTTACATATACACGTTTGTTTTTTACAACATCTCTAAAACTTTCTGAGTTTTCGTAAGAACCGTTAATTCTAAATGCGATTGATTTATTAAGTCCTCCATAAAAATCAAATGATGGTTTATAATAAGCATAACTTCCAATCTGCATTGAGATTTCGCCTCCGCTTTTGAATTGAGGAGTTTTAGTAACTAAATTAAGAACTCCTCCTGGAGCCACATTTCCAAATAATAAAGCCGAACCTCCTTTTAAGAATTCTACTTTATCTAAACCAGAAACATCTGGAATTGATCCTGCGTTGTAACGAAATCCGTTTTTGAACATATTATTTGAAGACATGTCATAACCTCTTGAGTAAAAAGATTCTGTAGCTCCACCACGAGCAGAACTTACATAAACACCATTAGCATTTTTAAGAACTTCACTTAATCTAATAGCTTGCTGCTGTTCGATAACTTCAGAACCAATAACTTGTATACTTTGAGGATTATCCATTGGTTTTAATCCAGAGCGAACTGCTGTAACTGGTTTTGGTTCTTTATTTTTAGTAACAACTACTTCATTTAAAATTTCTCCTTTTTTATTCTTAACTGTATCGGTTACTGAAGAAGTAGATTCGGTGTTTGAAAAATCTTGACCATAAGAGGCAAAACTTAATAATCCTAATGCAAATAGTAAATTATATTTCATGTTGTTTATTTAGATTCAATAAAAATAGATCGCCGCAAATATACAATTGCATGAATGTGTTAAGGAAATTTATGGGGCGTTTTCTTACTTAAACCTTTCTTATTGTTTTCTTAAGATTTGCTTAAGAATTTTCTAATATTATTTTAATTTAGTATAAATAGCAACAAAAAAAACCTTGCCATTAGCAAGGTTTTTTAAATTGAAATTAAATCTAAGAATGAAGTTTTTACGAAAATTATTTTACTAATTATTTTACTGTAATTTGGTAAGTAGCCATTTTCCAGATTTCATCGTATTTTTTTCCGTTATGTTCGCCAGATGATTTATCTGTGTGAGCATATTCTACCATATAGTTTCCAGACCAGATTGGTGTAAAAGAGAATTCTCCTTTATCGTTTGTCCATAATTCTTTTTCCCATCCGTTTGGTGCAATTACTTTAATTTTTGTTTCTTTTGCAATAGCTCCGTCATAAGAGGCAACACCAGTAATTTTAGTATCTTTTTTTGCAGCATCTGCATTTTCTGAGAAAACAGCAATTTTGTTTGTATTAGAAGCAATATTGTTTCCAGCAGCTTTATTTCCAACTACAACATTTGCACTAGAGTTATAATCTAATTTCATTGTTCCGTAAACATCTCCAACTGTATGGTGCATCACAATAGTGTAAACTCCGTCTTCGTCTGGTGTAAAGAACGCTTGATATTTATTTTCTAAAGCTTTTGAAGTCAGTTTTGTTTCTTTTTTTGAAGGAGAAATTACAACCAAAGTAAAATCTTTTAAATCAGAAAACCATTTATCAGCTTTTGTAATATCGTTATCAGAGAATTCTCCAAAATAAACAGAGATTTCCTGAGCTTTTCCTTTTGTTCCTGTTGCTTTGGTTTCGATCCATAGTGCATGGGCAAAAAGCTGAGGTGCAGCAAAAAGCATTAGAAATAAAAAGCTTAATGTTTTTAAAATATTTGATTTCATAAGATCAAGTTTAAATTATTAGAATGATATTTTTTACAAACATAACGCTTATTTAGAATAATTAAAAATAAAACAACTAAAAAAAGCCTCGAATCTTTCTATATTTTGAAAGGCTCCGAGGCTTCTTATGAGATTTTGGTTAAATCTTAGAATTTGTAAGCAAAAGTAGCTACAACATTTCTAGGCTTTTGCGGATTTACGGTTGACCATCCTCCATTAAAATAATCTTTGTTGGTAATATTATTTACATTTAAACTTAAACGATATTTAGTGGAGTTATAGAAAACAGAACCATTGATTACAGTATATTCTGGAAGAATAAATTTACCGGTTACGTCACTATCTAGAATGGCATTATCGCTGGCATAATTTCCTCCAAAACCAATTCCAAAATTCTCTAAAGCACCTTCATTAAACTTATAAGTTGCCCAAAGATTTACTAGATTTTTTGGACCCGCCCAAAATGGTCTTTTTCCTTGATCTAGCCAAACATTACCTTCATCACCTTTTGTAATTTTACTATCATTGTAACTGTATCCCGCAATAATGCTTAGACCTTTTAGAGGTGCGGCATTCAAATCAAATTCAAATCCTTTGCTTCTTGCTTCACCGCCTTGAGCACTGTACATTGGGTTGCTGGTAACTAAATTAGCAACATTAATATCGTAGTAACTCATTGTCGCGGTTAGTTTATCTGAAAATAAGTTTCCTTTTACTCCAAATTCTAACTGATTAGCATGTTCTGGTTCAAAAGTCTGTGATCCAATGAAATTGCCATCGTTGTCGTAAATTGCTGATGGAGCGATATTTCTGAATCCATTCATATAATTTGCAAAAACGGACAATTGATCTTCAATTGGCTGATAAACGACTCCAAATTTTGGAGAAAATGCAGTCTGTGTATAATTGTCATCGTCAGTTTTTATGTTTCCTTCAGTGTCAAAATAGTCAACACGTAGGCTTGCCATTACTAATAATTTATTGTTAATGTTCAATACATCAGAAGCATAAGCACTATAAGTTGCATCTTTTGAGTTATAATTTGTTGCAGGTACTGTAGATAATAGTTGGTCTACTGAAGTTTGTGTTAAGAAGTATGGATTATCAGCATCTAATTGTCTTACTTCTCCCTGAGCGGTAACATTGTAAAGATGACCATATCCTGATCCGCCAAACATAACATTTCTATCAAAATAATCTAAACCAACAACAAGACGATTTCTCATATTCCCAATTTTAAAATCTCCAATAAAATTTTGTTGAATATCTGTGGTTGCTGTTTGCGATTGTTCTTTTGTGATCCATAAAGCAAAATCACGATTTCCGTCTTCATTGTCGTATATATAAGAGTAATAGCCTCTCGATTTTGAAGAGCTTCTTGAGAATACCGTTTGTGAAGTCCATTGATCTGAAATTTTATAATTCATCTGACCTTGTAAACTGTATCTCGGATTTTTTATGGGTAAATCATTACTGTAAAAAGATAAATCTGTATTGTAATTTAAATCGGCAAGATTAGCAAATTGTAAAGGAGTGTCTCTTCCTAAAAACAACATCGATGGCGTAGTTTTCTCTTCGGCCATAAATTCAGTATTAATTAAGAAAGATAATTTTTCGTTTACTTTATAGGAAAGGGCAGGAGCTACAAATATTGAAGTTCTAAATCCTGCATCCTGAAAACTGTTTTCAGTCTGATAAGCCGCATTAATTCTGAAAGCTACATTATCAGTATCATCCAATGGCGTGTTGATATCTGCGGTAACTCTATTTAGTCCAAAACTACCAGCAAGATAAGATACTTCGCCTCCAAAACCACTATATGGCTTTTTTGTAACAGTATTAATCAATCCTCCGTAACTAACAAGACTACTTCCAAACAATGTTCCAGATGGACCTTTAATTACTTCAACTCTTTCAATATTTGCTGGGTCTAAACTTCCACTTGTTAATCCTGGCAATCCGTTTACAAGATTTGCCTGCACTTCAAAACCGCGTAAAGAATAATAAGATCCTCCGTCGCCTCCACGTCCTGTAGATTCCCATAATTTTTGAATTCCAGGTACATTTTTTAAAGCATCTTCATAATTTGTAATGGCTTGCTCTTTCATTAACTCTGATGAGACAATGTTATATACCTGCGGATTTTCTATATTTTTAAGAGGCATTTTAGAAACGTAAGTACTTTGTTTCGGGAAAGCTTTTCCTCTATTGTTGGTAATGATAACTTCTTTTAATTGTTTGTTTGAAACGGTCAATTGCAAATTAAGCGAAGTAGTTTCGGTAGCCGCAACTTTCACTTGTTGTTCTAGAGTTTCGTAACCAGTTAATGAAACTTCTAAAGTATACGTATTAGGTTTAACACGGTTAAATTCGAAAACTCCCTCTTCATTACTAATTGTTCCGTATTTTGAATTTTTAAGAATAATATTTACGCCTACAGCAAATTCACCATCAGAGGTTGTTATAATTCCTTTTATTTTTCCGAAGTTTTGCTGCGCAAAGAGATTGCTGCAAAATAAAAATAGCATACAGAATATGGTACTTATCTGTTTGATGCTACGATTTGAATAGTTCATGGTAATTTTTTTTTGGATTAATTTTGGTTATTTTATTTAGAACAAATAAAAACAAGGCAAAAATATAAATTATAATTTCTTGAACAACGAAAGAGCGAATGTTTATGTAAACTATAAATGCTTGATTTTTATCTTTTAAAAGATAAAGCCATTCGTTTTCGAATGGCTTTATCTGGAATAGAAAATTAAATTCTTATTGTTAAGTTAACTAAGAAGTTTGCGGGAGTTTGAGCCATTCCGTAAGAATCCCAATATTTTGTGTTTGTCAGGTTGTTAAATTTAACCCCAAGTCTCCATACTGGTCTGTCATAAAATACAGTGGCACTATAAATCGAATAAGAAGGAGCATAAAAGCTTTCGTCTTCAAATTTATATTGTTTGTCTACATAATTTCCTCCAAAGCCAAAGCCTAAATTTTTTAATGTGTTTTGAAATTTGTAGGAAACCCAAAAATTCAACACATTTTCTGGTGCACCGCTGGCTTTATTGCCTTCAATGGAAGCGTCGGACGATTTAACGATACGGTTATCATTGTAAGCATAACCAGCCGTCAAGTTTAAACCGTTTATCGGATTGGCAATAAATTCAAAATCAATTCCTTTACTTACTTGTTTTCCATCCTGAATATTATATCCGTCAGGATTTGTTCTTGTAGCATTATCAATTGTAATGTTGTAGTAGCTAAGTGTTGTGCTTAATTTTTTATTGAATGCTTCTACTTTTACACCACCTTCATATTGATTAGCATAAATTGGCTTTAAAATTAATATTGACCCGTCTGGCTGATTTACTGGCCCAGAATTTTGAAAACCATTCATGTAATTTCCAAATAAAGAAACCTGTTCTTTAACCAGTTCATAAACCAAACCTAATTTTGGAGACAAAGCAGTTTGGTTGTAGCCCTCTGTATCTTCGATTTTTTTCTGAACAAAATTATCCAGACGAAGACTTAACATTGCCGATAAGCGATCTGTAAAACTAACTACATCTGAAGCGTAGACACTGAAAGTCTGTTCATTTGGAACACCAAATTGCATTTCCTTCAATTTTGGGTCTACATCGCTTTTTCGAATTGGTTCGAAATCTGTTGTTACATCAATTTCATCTAATACTTGTGTTGTAGCATATTTAAATGTTCCTTTTGTAAATCTGTAATTAATACCAGCTAAGAGTTTATGTTTGATGCTTCCTGTTGAAAATTCACCATTAATATTTTCTTGAAAATTGGTGAAGTTATTATGAATTGGGCCAAAACGAGATACCATTCTTTGAACTTCTGTTGGCGATTTCCATGCAGTGTAGTATTGATAACTATGATCGACACGTTCGTCTACTAGTGAGAACAATGTTGTAGATTTCCAGTTGCCAGAAATTTTATATTCTGCCTGAGCAAATATTTTAGGAGAAGTCGTTTTAGCATCAAGATCATCTGCAAATAAGCTTGTTTTGTAATCTACTTTTAGATCTGTTGGGTTGGTAAGTCCAGCCGCGTAAGAACGTCCGTAAGTTGGACGGGTATTATTGGTGTTGAAAATC
This sequence comes from Flavobacterium ginsenosidimutans, assembly GCF_003254625.1. Taxonomy (GTDB): domain Bacteria; phylum Bacteroidota; class Bacteroidia; order Flavobacteriales; family Flavobacteriaceae; genus Flavobacterium; species Flavobacterium ginsenosidimutans. Next base: position 9,364 of record NZ_QJRJ01000078.1, on the reverse strand, counting down.
TCTGTGTCTAAACTCAGCGTTAATCTATCGGTTGCTTTATAAATAATGCTCGGCGCAAATAAGACTGTTTTATTAAAGCCATAATTTAAGAAGCTGTTTTCTGTATTTGCCGAAGCGTTCATTCTAAACAAAACTTTTTTGTTTTGAGTCAAAGGCATATTAAAATCTACCGCAACACGCTGCAGTCCAAAGCTTCCTCCTGTATAAGATATCTCTGTTTTGCTAGTTTCAAAAGGCTTTTTTGTGACCAAGTTTACAACTCCTCCAAACGAAGAAACAGAAGAACCAAACAAAGTTCCAGAAGGGCCTTTTAGCACCTCAATTCGCTCGGCATTATCAATTGAGATTGAGCTTCGTCCAGAAAGAGTCTCCATTCCGTTTCGTGCGTTTACACCCGTACTGAATCCTCTAAAACTAATTTCAAGTCCACCAGAAGGATATATTTTGGAGATCGCGCCCGTAGCATTTTGCACCGCACTTCTTATGTCAACCGCAATTTGCTCTTGTAATAATTCTTTGTGAATAACATTGTAAACCTGAGGATTCTCCAAGTTCTTTAGTGGCATTCTAGCAACATAATCGGTCTTTTTTGATAAATTGCTTTTCTTGCCATTTACAACCACTTCATTCAATTCCTTATTAGAAACCTTTAATTGTAAATTAGTGGTAATGGTTTCATATTCAGAGACAATTATTTCTCTTTCAAGCGTTTCATAGCCCGATAAAGATACCTGTATAATGTAGGTGCTGGGTTTTACTCTGCTAAAATCAAAACTACCGTCATCATTAGAAACGGTGCCATATTTCGTATTTTTAAGGATAATATTGACACCGGCAGCAGCATCGCCATCAGATGTTGTGATTGTTCCTTTAATTTTTCCGTGGTTTTGTGCAAAGGCAGATAAAAACGAAAATAGTAGACTGATAGAAAATAGAAAACGCGAAGTTTTCAAACTGAGGTAATTCATTGCTATTAAGTAATTGGTTTATAAATAACATTTATTTAGAATAAATAAAAACAGTACAAATGTAAAAATTAAAATAACTTTAACAATTTTTATTTCTGCCCTTTACTAATGAAATTGTTAAATGTTGATCTTAGAGATAATTAAATGAAATTCTTAGTTGATGTTTTACTGAGATAAAGTTTTAAAGCCTTAATTTTGCAGTCTGAAAAATGACTTCATGATTTTACCATTCTTTAAAAAGATTCAAAATACGCCCAGAGGATACCGTATTGCCAATACTGTTTTTTTCTTCCTTTCTGGTTTTGGATATTCTTCGTGGGTTTCGCGAATTCCACGCATACAAGCCCAATTGCATTTATCTGAAGCCGAATTTGGAGCAGTTTTATTTGCTTTTCCGATAGGTTTAATGCTTACAATGCCTTTTACAGGAAAATTATTGAATAAATACAGCAGTCGTTATATAATGCTTCTTGGCGCAGTTATGTTCAATATTGCGCTGTCTTTGCCTGGTTTGGCAGCATTTGTTTGGCAGTTGGTTATCATACTTTTATTCTTTGGAGCTTCTCGTAATATTTTCAATTTATCTATAAACGCACAATCTCTGGAAGTGCAGAAACTATATCCAAAATCGATTATAACACGTTTTCATGCGGTTTGGAGTATTGCCGTTTTTTCGGGAGCTGGTTTAGGTTATGTAATGGTAACACAGCATATCGCGCCTTCACACCACTTATTGGGAGTAAGTATTTTTATGCTTGCGCTAACGGCTTGTTTTTACCCGATGAGTATTCATAATGAGCCTGTTCCGGTGAAAAAGAAGTTCTTCTCAATGCCAGAAAAAAATCTGGTAAAATTTTCTTTGATTTGTTTCGTTTCTATGGCTTGCGAAAACACAATGTACGATTGGAGCGGAATTTATTTTGAAAATATATTAAAAGCTTCTCCAAAATTAACCAGTGCCGCGTTTGTATTTTTTGCTTCGGCAGTAACGTTAGGACGTATTTTTGGTGATTATGGCGTAATGAAATTTGGAACTAAAAAAATCTTGCTTTACAGCGGAATCTTAATAACAGCTGGTTTTGGAGTTTGTTTTATTTTGCCGTATGTTTATCCAACTATTTTCGGTTATGTTTTAATCGGATTTGGGGTTTCTTGCGTGGTTCCGTTAGTGTTTAGCATTGCAGGAAGATCTTCAAAATTAAGCAGCGGTTCTGCTTTAACTTCAATATCAACAATTGGTTATTTAGGATTTTTATTGGTTCCGCCAATGGTTGGTTTTATTTCTGAATATCTAAGTATGAAATGGGCATTCTTAATTATGGCACTTCTAGGAATTCTGATGATTTTTATGGTGAATAAGATCGGGGAGAATGAGTGATTTTTTTAAGTTGCTAAGGTTCTGAGATACTTTCGTAAAGAAGATGCGATTAATAAAATGCACTATTTTTTTAACATTTGAAATTTATATAATCAAAAGGTACATATTTTAGATCCTTTCGATTCTATTTCCTTTTTAAATTCTAAAGGCAATTGTATTTTATTTCTGCACAAATCCTTCATCTCATATTGCTGAGTTTCTTTATTAAAAAGTACTGCCTGAGAAGAAAAGTAATCTGAATTATAGTACCATATATCAGCATTTTTATCAACATATAAAACCCAATAGTGATAAGCGCTAAAAGTTTCATTTAAGCTTTGTTGAAACAGTATTTTATTTTTACTGTTTCTTATGGCAAATATTTTTGATCCGTCTTTTAATTCTTTAATCAAAATATTTCGATCCTTTCCAGGAATAGTGTAAATTCCATCGTCATACAAAAAACCTGATTTAATGCTTTTATAGCTTAATTGATAATTGTTGCAAGACACAAAAAGAAGAATTAAAATAATATTAATCATTATTCTAATTCTTCTTTTTGTCATTTTATTTTTTACAAAAAACATTTAACTACTTCTTCGTCATCACAAACTTCTCAGAACTCGGTTTTCCATTCAAATTCCCAGAAATCTCTGCGGTTAAAGTATTATTGGCACCTTTAGTATAAGTAATTTTTTGAGGATAATCGTGTTTCGGATTCTCGAAAACCAATTTTTGATCTGTTTCAGAAGTAGAAGGGAAGAAAACTGGTTTATCTTCGTTTTGACCTTTTACAGTTGCTTTGTAAGTCAGCGTTTCGCCTAATTGCGCCAAAACAATAGTTTCAAAATGCAGAGTGTCTTTTCCTTTAATAAAATAAGAAGAAGCGCTGAAAGTACTGTCGTTTAATTTTTGCCAGTTTTCAGATAAAATGCCTTCTGGAGTTTTATTTTCCCAATTCCCGATTAACCAGTCGGCTTTTTTGATTTTGTCTTTTTCAACGGTTTCTTTTTTCTGGCAAGAAACGAAAGCTATGATAAGGGCGATAAGAGTAATTTTCTGAAACATATTTATTAGATTTTGGGTTTGGTAATATTGCTACTAAAGTATGAAAATTTTTTTAGCCACGAATTCACGAATTTATATCGAAATGCAGTAATGATGGTTTGCGATGAATTTTACAAATTTTATATATTTAAAATCTGTGCTAATCTGCTCAAATCTGTGTGAAATAAATTAATGCTTTCGTGGAATTCGCGACAAATAAAACATCCAGTATATCAATAAAAATTCGTGAATTCGTGGCAAAAAAATCAAACGCTAGCACTCAAAATCGAATAAACCAATTCCTTAGTAGGTTTTTGGTCTTTTAATTTAGCTCGAACTTCATCAAAAGTCACTTTGAAATCGCAACCCGATTTGTACTCAGCGCAGCCATAAGCAGTTTTGCCTTTCAGAATCGTTCCTTTTTTACATTTCGGACAAACTAATGCATCTGAACTCTCTTTTGATTCGGCTTTTTTATCTGTTTTCTTTGGCTCTAATTTCAGTTTGTAGTTTTCTTCAAAACGAAGTAAACCTTCAACAGTTCCAGAATCGGTTTTGAAACCTTTAATGTTTACTGTCGAACCTTTCTGAACCAATCGTAAATATTGGCTTTCCGTGATTTTTTTATCATGAAAAACAAAAGGCAGCACAAAATCACAGCCCGATTTGTATTCACTGCATCCAAAAGCCGATTTTCCTTTCAGTATATTTCCTTTTTGGCATTTCGGACAAGTTTCTGCCGAAATTCCAGAGGCTTTCTTTTTCTCTTTTTCTGCTTTTACAACTGGTTTCTGAACCGTTGCAGCATGTGAAATATTGGCGTGTTTGGTTTCGCTTCGTACTTCATAAACCAAAGCTTCAACCATACGTTTCATGTTTCTAATAAACGCCGCGGCGGTGAAAGTTCCTTTCTCGATATCTTTCAGCTGTTTTTCCCAAGTTCCGGTAAGTTCGGCTGATTTTACCAATTCGTTTTGAATCGTATCAATCAATTGAATACCCGTTAAAGTGGGTAAAACCTGTTTTTTATTTCGAACAATATATTGGCGTTTGAAAAGCGTTTCGATAATATTCGCACGTGTTGACGGACGCCCGATTCCGTTTTCCTTCATCAATTCACGTAAATCTTCGTCGTCAACCTGTTTTCCAGCGGTTTCCATTGCACGTAATAAAGTTGCTTCTGTAAACTGATTTGGCGGTTTGGTTTCTTTTTGAAGAAACGAAGGCTCATGCGGACCTTTTTCGCCCACAGTAAAACTCGGCAATAAATCGGGTTCTTTTTCTTTCGCATTCGGATCTTCAAAAACAACGCGGAAACCTTTTTTCAAGATTTCTTTCCCTGTCGCTTTAAAAGTTACATCGGCGGCTTTTCCAATAACTGTTGTGTTGGCAACGAGACAATCATCATAAAAAACAGCAATAAAACGTCTTGTAATAATATCGTAAACCTGCTGCTGATTGTGTGGTAGATTGTTCTGAACTCCTGTTGGAATAATCGCGTGGTGATCGGTTACTTTTTTATCGTTGAAAACCTTTGGAGATTTCTTGATTTTTTTTCCTAAAATTGGCTGAGTCAATTCAGCATAATTGGTTAATTTTTGCAGAATTCCCGTCACTTTCGGATAAATATCACCAGGTAAAAAAGTCGTATCAACTCTGGGATAGGTAATTACTTTCTGCTCGTATAAAGTCTGTGCAATCTTCAATGTTTCTTCTGCCGAAAATCCAAACTTTTGATTGCAATACACCTGTAAACCAGTTAAGTCGAAAAGTTTTGGCGCGTATTCGTTTCCATTCTTTTTATCAACAGAAACAATTTCGAAATCACTTTCTTTGACTTTTGCAGCAACAATTTCCCCATCTTCTTTGTTTAGAAAACGACCTTCTTCATAACTAAAAAGCGTTTCTCTGTACAAAGTCTGTAATTCCCAATACGGTTGAGGTTTGAAATTTTCGATTTCTCTAAAACGATCTACAACCATCGCCAATGTTGGCGTTTGTACACGGCCGATAGACAGAACCTGTTTGTAACCGCCATGTTTTACGGTATATAAACGCGTTGCATTCATTCCTAAAAGCCAATCTCCAATTGCTCTGGAAAACCCAGCGTAGAATAAATTATCATAATTAGAAGAGGGTTTTAAGTTTTCAAAACCTTCTTTAATCGCTTCGGTTGTAAGTGACGAGATCCATAAACGCTGAATTTCTCCTTTATAATGCGCTTCGTTCATCACCCAGCGCTGAATCAATTCTCCTTCTTGTCCAGCATCCCCGCAGTTTATAACCACTTCGGCTTTATCAAAAAGACTTTTTATAATTTTAAACTGTTTCTGAATTCCCGAATTCTGAACGACTTTAGTTTCGAACTTTTCAGGAAGCATCGGTAGATTGTTCAAATCCCAACTTTTCCAGTGTGGTTTGTAATCGTTAGGTTCTTTTAAGGTGCATAAATGTCCGAAAGTATAGGTTACTGCATAACCATTGCCTTCGTAATATCCATCGTGCTTGGTATTGGCACCTAAAACAGATGCAATTTCTCGTGCTACACTTGGTTTCTCAGCAATACAGACCTTCATTTTTTCTTTTCTAGTTGGACGAGCGAAATTAGGGAATTTTTAAAAGAGTTACTAAGGTTCTAAGATACTAAGATTTTAAGTTTTTTTCTTATTTTAGGAGAAAGATGGTATTGCCAATAATTATTAGGACTAAAATGCTAGTTTTTTTTTTCTATGCAGATATATCGTATGCAGTATTCATTATTGGTCTAAGGTCGAGATACATTTGTCTTGTATCACTGCCTTCATCACTATCAGTAAGAAATTTGAAGCCTAGTTTTGTATAAAAATCTAATGATTGACTATATGCATCGACAGTTATTAATTGACAGGCACAATTGCTATTTTGTTCTAATGCAAGATCAATAACAAAATTTACTAATGCTCTGCCAATTCCTTTTCTTTCTTTTTTTGTTAATTCACAAACAGCTAGTCTTCCAATTTTGATTGCAGGGAATTGTCTCAGATGTCTTTTTGGATGCGAAATCATTTTTTTTAATAATCTATTCAAAGCATTTTTTGATGCAAAATCCTTTTCCTGAACAGCTAAAGCATCATTGTAAATACTTAAATAAGCAATAGTTTTATCTTTGCTTTCGAGTAAATAAGTGGTAGCCAACAATTCTTTTTTATAGTGAATAGCTTTATTGCTAAGGAAGCTATTCAAATCGTCGTCTCCACATTCAAAAGGAAGAATGTTTGTGTTGGAATTTAATTTAGAAAATGAAAAACCAGTGAAAGGCATTAATTTACCTTTAGAATTTCTTTTAATTTACTCGCGTCAGTTCGAATTGAAGTCAAGGTATCAACACTAACTTTTTTATCTCTATTTGAATCAATAGATTTGTAAAAGTTAACGGCTTCTTTACCTTTTAAAACGGGAGTGTTTTTGATTGGCTTTGCCATTGCGATGAATATTTGATTAATAAATTATTTTACGGAAAGCCGTATTTTATTGTATGCTGACGTTACCATCTTAGTTTTTGTAAGAAAGATAGGTATTTTTTACTTGACAAACATACAAAATGTATTGGTATAAATCATGCTTTTGTCACAACATTTTTGTTATATGATTTCTTAATTTTAGAAATAGAGTAAAAAACAAAACCAATAATACTACTGATTTTGTCATTTTTTTTAGTTTAAAAAGGTATAAAGGTATTTTGCCAATTGAATTATTTATTAATAATACTCAACGGTATAATCTGCTGTTGCTGGAACAGGGCCATTATTTTCATACACCATATGCCAACTTATAGGATATCCGTCATTATCATATTGGTGTGCATAGGTTGACGTGCCGTAAATGGTCATATTATTGGGCGTTATTCCAGTATGTTTGTAATTTGATATTCCATTTCTGCATTCTAGATAATAGATACTTCTATACAGTTTTTTAAATGCATAATAGAAAGGATTTTTTTTATTATCGTATACATATTTCACAACAAAATCACCATAATTATAATTGTTTTCTTTGAATGTTATTTGAGTAATATTATTGTTGTCATCATACAAATACTCTTGTACCATAAAAGTATAATCTGTTGTTGGGGATAAATTTCTGTATTTGATTATGCGCTGTTTGTTATCTAGATAAAGCTCAGAAATTTGATCGTAATGAGCCGCCGACTCGTAATTGTATGAGTTTGTAATAGTTATTTTATTGTTGTCGTATTTCAAAGTAATATTGTCTGGCGATCCCGTTCGTGACTGTTTTATTAATCTATTTTTGCTATCATACTCAAAAGTATATTCTTGATCAGACACGTGTCTGCTTATTAGCTTCCCAGAATTATCATAGGTAAATGTTCCAGAAAATAAATTAAAACCCGTTCCTTTTGTTAGATAACCGTTGCTGTATTCATAAAAAGAATCGTAATCACCAGGATATTCAGGAGTGTCGGTCTTATAAGCTTTCATGTATTTTACATCTTGGTCTTCTGAATTATTTTCAGAATCTGAACTGCAACTGAATAAAAAAATACTTAAAACGAATAATAAAGCAGGTAATTTTAGTTTCATATTTAGGAATAGAAGAAAGTTTTTAGGAGAGCAAGATAGCAAATGATTATAATTAAGAAGATTGTTTTCAGTATTTTTTGTCATTTAATTCTTGTTTTTTTAATCAGTTTTCGACTATCATTCTCAATTTGCGCTTCTAAATAAGAAATTACCTTTTTGAACTACAATGCTTCCTTCGTTTTTCTAAAAACAAAACAAATAAATAAGAAAATAATTACATAAACTTTAATAAGTAAGAATTGTATTATATATTTGCATTGATTTTGAAAATTGAAATTTTCTATTCTAGACGTTTCAATAATTGAAAGTTAATTATCAAGTTTTAATAAATAATTATAAAATGAAGAAGATTGCATGCTTACTGTTCTTAATCCAAAGCGGGTTTATGATGGCACAAACAGAAACTGTTGTTACAGTAAACGGAAAAAAAGTACAAGTTGCACCAAATGCGGGTACTGCAGATAATGGTTTAACTGCAGATAATGGTAAAATTCAATTGGGTGGAAATTTAATAAAACCAACCACTTTGAAAACAACTTCTGTTAATACCTTAAAAATTGTTGGATTGCAAACAGGAACAACTGCGGACTCATTATTAACTAAAGATGTGAATGGTGTAGTAAGACAAATTGCCAATACAAATTGGAGTACCAAAGGAAATACTGGAACAAACTGGAAAAAAGATGCGATGGGTACTCTTGATGACCAGCATGTGGTCTTTGTAAGGAATGGCAAACAAAGTGGTTTTTTAGGTACTAACAATACTGGATTTGGATATGGTACTTTAGGTGATTTTGATGATGATGGATATAATGTTGCTTTTGGAGTCAGAGCATTGTCAACGGGAAGTTATAGATGGAATGTTGCGGTTGGATATGAGGCATTAAAGAATAATATTGGAAACGGAAATACAGCTGTAGGTTACCTTGCCGGAAGTAAGGGCTACAAAGCAAATTATAATACATTTATTGGAAAGCTCGCAGGAAGCGAGAACTATGAAGGTATTTACAATGTAGCGATAGGTAATGAAGCTCTTAAGTCCCATACTAAAGGACATGATAATATTGCAATTGGAAGTTTTGCACTTCAATTTTTGACAAATGGAGATAATAATACAACTAATACTCTACTTAACTTAACAGACGGTTCTGGAAATAATGTTTTTGGAGGTATGGGGCAGTTAAAAAAGGGAAGTAATAATACAGCTCTTGGTTTCAGTGCTGGTAGTGGTTATGGTACAGATGGGGGAGCAATAACTGAATCGAATTATTCTGTTTTTATTGGTTCTAATACGAGTGCTTTGGCAGATAATAGTTATAACGAAATAGTGATTGGTAATAGTGCTATGGGTAGAGGTTCCAACACTGTAACAATTGGTAATGCTAACATAACTTCTATCGGAGGTTACACCC
>NZ_QJRJ01000023.1 GCF_003254625.1 Flavobacterium ginsenosidimutans | reverse complement strand
GGTGTAGGTTCCAGCATTTGAGCATCCTTCAGAAGCCGTAAACTGTCCGCTTACTTTTACGATATTTGTAACATCGGCATCGCATAAGTCAGAAGCAGAAGGGAATAAAGCCTGAGCATTTGCAATTCCAGCTGCATCGCTGCATTCTAAAGTAGCATTTAATGAACCCGCAGCAGTAGTCCAAGAAGGCGCGGCAGTATCCTGAATAGTGATTATTTGAGTGAAAGTGTCAGAAGTGTTTCCGCAGTCATCTTTTACTGTCCATGTATTGGTGTAGGTTCCAGCATTTGCGCATCCTTCAGAAGCCGTGAACTGTCCGCTTACTTTTACGATATT
>NZ_QJRJ01000052.1 GCF_003254625.1 Flavobacterium ginsenosidimutans | reverse complement strand
ATCTTTCAAATCGATTACCGTATCCTGTTTATCCTCGTCTGTAAACGTAAGCTTATTAGTGGCTTTATCATAATCTAAAGCTGTAAGCGTCTGCCCTGATTCAATCAGTTTTTCGATTTCCTTTTTTACTGACTGGTCCACAAAAATTGTTTTTGAGTTGTCAATAACATCTTGAACTACATTGATATCAGTAGTCCTACCATTTTCGCTTGTATAAGTATACAATCCATTACCTTTATCTTCAAGCGTAGTTAGGGTTTCTGCTCCTTTAACTAAATCTTTTAAATCGATTACCGTATCCTTTTTATCCTCATCGGTAAACGTAAGTTTATTAGTGGTTTTATTGTAATCTAAAGCCGTAAGCGTTTCTGCTCCTGCAACCAGATCTTTCAAATCGATTACCGTATCCTGTTTATCCTCGTCTGTAAACGTAAGCTTATTAGTGGCTTTATTGTAATCTAAAGCTGTAAGCGTTTCTGCTCCTGCAACTAAATCCTTTAAATCGATTACTGTTGGTTTTCCGTTTTCTCCTGTATACGTCAGTTTATTTGTTGCTGCATCATAAACTAAACTTGTCTGAGTTTCTCCGCCCGCAACTAAATCTTTTAACGGAAGTATATGAGGCACTTTTTCCTCGTCTGTATAGGTTAGCGTGTTAGCAGCTTTATCATAAAATAACGAAGTCAAGGTTTGCCCTGATTCAATCAGTTTTTCGATTTCCTGTTTTACCGACTTGTCTATGAAAATTTCTTTTGAGTTGTCAATAACATCCTTAACCACATTGATAGTAGTCGGTGTACCGTTTTCACTCACATAAGTATAAGAACCGTTTTTGTTATCGGTAAGCGTAGTTACAGTTTCTGCTCCTTTAACTAAATCTGTCAGCAAAATCACGTTTTCTTTTCCATTCTCATCTTTGTAAGTAAGCGTGTTAGCTATTTTATTATATTCCAATGATGTCAAAGTCTGTCCAGATTCAATCAGTTTTTCGATTTCCTGTTTTACTGACTGGTCTACAAAAATTGTTTTTGAGTTATCTATAACATCCTTAACCACATTGATTGTAGTCGGTGTGCCGTTTTCACTTACATAAGTATAAGAACCGTTTTTGTTATCTGTAAGCGTAGTTACAGTTTCATTAGCTTTTATAATATCACTTATCTTGATAATCTTTGTATTTCCTGATGCATCAATGTAAGTAAACTGATTGGTTGTTGGATTGTAAATAACGTTTCCGTTACCATCTGAAGATTCTCCAGACGCAATCATTCTATTCCACTTATTATCGTACCAATAGTAATATCCTGGCTTAATATCTAGTAAATTAGAAGTGTTAAAAACTAATAAACTCGGTACATTTCCATTTGTAATTGTACTAGCATCAGTAGGACCTGTCAAGGCTACTTGCGGAATCAACATACCTTTGTCCTTTGCAAAAACTTCTAACTGAGCAGAAGGATTTTTTATTTCTTTTTCTCCAACTATTACCTGAGAGTAAGCTGAGTAACTACCTAAGACAAAAAGTAAAGGAAGTAATCTATTCTTCATAAGATTTAATCTTTAAAGGGTTATTAAATTATTGATTATGATATGTGTCTCTTTTAAAAACACATTATACTTATCGTATATTTTTATTTTGCAAAGGTTTAATTATAATAGCTTTTTTCTTACCACTAAAAGTTTAAATTGTTACATTTTAAGACATATTTTAGATTTTAGTCCCGAAGCCTCGGGATTAGATTTTAGATTTTAGTCCCGAAGCCTCGGGATTAGATTTTAGATTTTGCTCATAAAAAAAGGAGCTGGCGCTCCTTTTTTTATTTTTTGCTAGATTTTTTTATCTATTTTCTAACAATTGTTCTACTCTTTCTAAACGTCTTTCAAGTTCAGTAATTTTAGCGTCTTTTGCTTCAATCTGCAATTGCTGTTCTTGAACTGCTTTAACCAAAGGCACTACAAACTGTGAATAACGCAAACTATAATAATCATTTGCTGATTGTGGTTTTACAATACCATTAAAACTATACCCGATACTATTAGCTGCAGTTTCAACTTCTTGAGCAATAAATCCTGATTGCAAACTAGAATCTCCTGAATTCAATTCATATGTCACTGGACGTAATTTATTTATAAAGTTTAAACCATAAGCACTTGTAGAAATAGTGTTTTCTAACCGTAAATCTGAAGTACTCGACCACTCTACTGCACCACCAATAATGGTTGCTTTATCATTTCCTATTTGTACCGTATTTGAACCTCTACCAACTGCATAGTTCCCTATCACAATTTGATTTACAGAATTATCACTTGGTGCTTGTGCACCAGCTCCTATAAAAATACTTTCTTTTGTATTTTTTAGAGTCTTTGATCCTGTTCCATAAAAATTACTCCCACTATTAAAACCAATAGCCACATTATTTTCACCATCTACATTATTCGACAATGCACTATCTCCTATTGCTGTATTATAATTACCCGTTTTATTGTAATTTACAGCACCTGTACCGAGAGCAGCATTTCTATTACCCGTTGTATTATTGAAAAGAGCACCATTTCCAACTGCTACATTCTGACCTCCAGAGGTATTATTATAAAGAGCTCGTGCACCAAATGCTGTATTTGTATTTCCTGTATTATTCAACATGCTAAACGCTCCAATAACCGTATTACTATCTCCTATTCGACCAGCTATTGAGTTAAATCTTTTAAAAACAATATCCTGATTATCAGTTGTACCTATAAAATTTGTTCCTGCGCTTGTTCCTGCATTTCCGGTTGTGCTCCAGCCGGTATTTGTTATTTTACGAATTACTCCGTTTGCATCTGTTGTTAAAAATTGATCTGTTACGGCACCATTCTGAAGTCCCTGAATTGCCAATGTAAAAGCAGAAGTCGTAGTTAAAATTGAAGGCTTTGTAAGCGTTCCTCCCAATTGGACATTTCCATTAGTTACTGTTAAACCATTATCTGCATTATTAAGCCCGCTTGGATTGATGGTTATTCTTTTTCCATTTGCTGTAACCACTTTTTCTGTCTGAGCCATTATAAAACCGCTCTGAACCAGCAATAACATACATAAAATTCTTTTCATCTTTATTTCTTTTAATTATTTCCATTAAAAATATACCATCGGTATATCGAGACACTTGTTTTAAGCATGCAAAAGTCCTACAAATACATTACTCGCATTACCCTTAAATGTTTTAATTCTTACATTTTAGGACATATTTTTTTAGTTGTTAGTTGTTAGTTGTTAGTTGTTAGTTGTTAGTTGTTAGTTGTTAGTTGTTAGTTGTTAGTTGTTAGTTGTTTAAATAAAAAAGGAGCTTTCGCTCCTTTTTTATTTAATTCAATTATTTGCTCGATATAAAGCAAAAAAAAAAATCCGATTATAAATAATCGGATTTTTAGATTTTTGAAGGGGAGCTTATTTCTTATCCATCAATTCTTTCACAAGCGATTTTAATTGGTCAATCTCAGCTTGTTGTTCTTTTATTGCGTTAATCAATACTGGAACCATTTCAGCATAATTTACACCTAGTGTTTTAGCTTCATCTTGTCCTACGGTTACCACTTCTGGCAATATAGTCTGCACTTGTTGTGCCGAAACACCCACTTTTAAATTGTTATCTGAACTGTCTTTCCAGTTGTATGTAATTGGATCTATTTTCATAACCTCTGCTAAACCGTATTTTAAAGGTTGAATATTTTTCTTTAAACGAATGTCTGATGTTTGAGACACACCATTTGCAGCGTATACTGTTTTCCATCTTAGGGATGAAGTACCTAAATCCTGACTTCCATTTCCTGAAGGATATACAACACCATTTTCATCAATCGTCATTCTTACTACATCAGACGTTTTAAATCTTAAATCACTCAGAAGAGTTTTTCCATCTCCTTTATAATAACCAAGCATTCCTGACATCTGAGCCATTACTCCATTATATCTTCCTGCAAAATTGAAAGTTCCTAATCCGTCTCCAAATTGTAAATTATCAGGAGCAGAAATGTTTCCTTTACATTTTTGTAAGAAGACTCCTGGAGTTATAGCAGTATCACCATAAGATGTCACCATAAGATCATCAAAATTATTAGCATTTCCATTATTAAGAATATGTAAAGCCCCACTTGGAGTTGTTGTATTAATACCTACAAAACCTTTCTCATCAATAGTCATTTTTACCGTATTTGAAGTATAAAACTGAAGGTCTGATAAATTCGTTACCCCTGCGTCTGTTCCTCTATAGTTAGCCACAATATTAGAACTAAACTTGTAAGCACCATCATTGTATCCAAAATTAAGCTGTCCTAATCTAGTTCCTTTTGCTAATGGCGATCCTGTAAGAATTAACTGTAGCGCTGTGTTATCATTAATTCCTTCAAAAATCACATCATTTCCTGCCTTATCAGCACTTATTAAATGTATACCCCCTAGTGGTGTTGTAGTACCTATACCTAATCTACCATTTGTTGTCAATCTCATCCATTCCTTATTATTTGTAATAAATGGAAGGTCAAAAGAATTTTTAGTTCCTAACGTTTTTAGAACAGGAACTGTATTACCATTTAACAACCACGGCATATCATCAGACCATCTTACCGTACCTGGCTCGTCAGTTATCAACATAGCTGGTTTGCTTTCTGCTGGTACAATATTTATCTGAGCATCTGTCAAAACCGCTCCTTTGTTATTTATAATTTCTAAAACACTACTAGAAGTTTTACTTGTAAGATCTTTAGAATTTAAATCAACTGTAATATCTGCATCAAGGACTTTTCCTCCTCCGCCTACTATGACTTTATCACTTCCTGCTAGTAAACTTCCTTTTGTAATTTCTGGTGTGTCTCCTTTTTCTCCTTGCTTTCCTTGAGGACCACGTAAGTTTTCTAACTGCGCATCGGTAAAATCTTCATATTTGAAATCTTTTCCAGGCAATCCTGGCGCTCCGTCATTTCCAGGTGCTCCAGGTGCTCCGTCATTCCCAGGCGCTCCTTTCAATGCCGCAAGCTGATCATCTGTGAAATCTGAATATTTGAAATCCTTTCCAGGCAATCCTGGCGCTCCATCATTCCCAGGCGCTCCTTTCAACGCCTCAAGCTGATCATCTGTGAAATCTGAATATTTGAAATCCTTTCCAGGCAATCCTGGCGCTCCATCATTCCCAGGTGCTCCAGGCGCTCCGTCATTTCCAGGCGCTCCTTTCAACGCCGCAAGCTGATCATCTGTGAAATCAGAATATTTGAAATCCTTTCCAGGCAACTCCTGGTGCTCCGTCATTTCCAGGCGCTCCTTTCAACGCCTCAAGCTGATCATCTGTGAAATCCGAATATTTGAAATCTTTCCCAGGCAATCCTGGCGCTCCGTCATTTCCAGGCGCTCCTTTCAATGCCGCAAGCTGGTCATCTGT
>NZ_QJRJ01000045.1 GCF_003254625.1 Flavobacterium ginsenosidimutans | reverse complement strand
TGACTAGTCCTAAATAATCGATACAGATTATTAGACAAATATATTTAATTAAACACCTGTAAGAACTTTTTTTGCAGGTGTTTTTGTTTTATAAGTTCTCATTTCTACTATGTTTTGTTTGTGCATTTGATTGGGTGTTAGCATATAATTAGAATAATGGGGCCTTTCATTATTATAAACCTCAATTGCATCTTTTATTAAAATCTTCATCACAGCAAGTTGCTGATTAAATTTATCAATATTAAATTCTTGTTTTAAAATTCCATTTATTCTCTCCGCCACTGCATTTTCATAAGGATCAGAGTTTTGTGTCATACTGCATCTTATATTGTTTTTATATAATAGTTTTTGATATTGATCAGAACAATACTGCAGTCCTCTATCTGAATGGTGGATTAATGTTTTTCCTTTATCTCGGCGCTGTTTTATTGCATTTTTTAAAGCTGTTAAACTGCTTTTAGTATTCATATTATCTGCCACATAAAAACCCATTATTTTTTTAGAGTAAGCATCTGTTATAAGACTTAAATAACATGGATTCTCTCTTTTTCCAACATAAGTTATGTCTGATACCCAGACTTGTTCTGGTCTGCAGATTTTTAAATCCAATATTAGATTCTCATGCTTTCTAAATCTATGATGAGAGTTTGTTGTTATATGATAAGAACGTCTAGGTGTTATTAATAAATGATTAGCTCTAAGTATATCTATAAATTTATCCCTGCCGATTTTGAGTTGATTCAATTGGATTTTTAAAAGATAATATAGTTTTTTTGCTCCTATTCGGGGCATTGTATTTCTAATTTTCAAAACCAGACTAATAACTTCTGAGGCAATAAGCTTTCTGGAACTGGTTCTTTTTATTCTTCGATAATAAACCTGTCTGTCTATCCCGAACAAAGTACAGGCAAACATTATTGTTTGTTGATGTTCTTCTTTAAAATGTTCGATTGTTCGGGTGGTGAGTTTTTTCGAATGTCAATTTGATATTCTTTTTCTGCTATATCAATCATCATATCGAAAATAATAGCTTTTTTATCGGCAACGTAAGCCTGCTGTTCTAAAAATGATTTTTGTTTTTCTAATAACTTCACTTTGGCTTCAAGTTCCATTATTTTTTGTTCAGGAGATTTTGGCATAGCAGAAGGTGTTTGATTGTCCCAATCAAAGTTACCAAATTTTCGAAGCCATTGAACGATTGTAGAACGGGACTGAATGGCATAATCTTTTTTAACCTGAGAAATTGAAATTCTTCCTTGTTCTATTTCCTGAACAATTTGAAGCTTAAAAGACATGCTGTAATCTTTTTGGGTGCGCTTTACATAGCGCAATTCTTGATCTTTTTCCATAATGATACTTTTTGTGTATCGCTATTTCAGGACAAGACA
>NZ_QJRJ01000016.1 GCF_003254625.1 Flavobacterium ginsenosidimutans | reverse complement strand
TAACGGAGTCGAACCGTTGACCTCCTGCGTGCAAGGCAGGCGCTCTAGCCAGCTGAGCTAATCCCCCATTTTTAAATCTTAGATTTTAGAATTCAGATTTTAGATTTCTTAATTCTTCTCTAATTTCCTTTGGTGAATCCCAGCTTCCAGAATTTCCTTTAAAATCAAGCTTTTCAGTTTTCCTTCTTAAATCTAAAATCTATAATCTTAAATCTGAAGTTTTTAGTAGTCCCGGGCAGACTCGAACTGCCGACCCCTACATTATCAGTGTAGTACTCTAACCAGCTGAGCT
>NZ_QJRJ01000038.1 GCF_003254625.1 Flavobacterium ginsenosidimutans | reverse complement strand
GTTCTTGGACTCTCGCATCCCTCTGCCGAAGTCTGGCTTACGTAATAGGTTCCTGTTGCCAAAGCATCCGTCCCCGCAAGCGCTGTTCCGCCTGTAGAAGCATTGTACCATTTTAGGCTTGTTCCAGAAGCAGTGAGATCGCTTACCGTTTTATTTTCTGAAGAGCAGAATGTCTGCGATGAAGCCGATGAAGCCGATGGCGTAAGATTAACTTTCACATCAACCGAAGTTCTTGGACTCTCGCATCCCTCTGCCGAAGTCTGGCTTACGTAATAGGTTCCTGTTGCCAAAGCATCCGTCCCCGCAAGCGCTGTTCCGCCTGTAGAAGCATTGTACCATTTTAGGCTTGTTCCAGAAGCAGTGAGATCGCTTACCGTTTTATTTTCTGAAGAGCAGAATGTCTGCGCTGAAGCCGATGGAGCCGATGGCATAAGATTAACTTTCACATCAACTGAAGTCCTTGTGCTTTCGCATCCCTCTGCCGAAGTCTGGCTTACGTAATAGGTTCCTGTTGCCAAAGCATCTGTTCCTGCAAGCGCTGTTCCGCCCGTGGAAGCATTATACCATTTTAGCCCTGTTCCAGAAGCAGTCAGATCGCTTACCGTTTTATTTTCTGAAGAGCAGAATGCCTGTGCTGAAGCTGATGGAGCCGATGGCGTAGGATTGATTTTCACATCAACCAAAGCCCTTGTGCTTTCGCATCCCTCTGCCGAAGTCTGGCTTACGTAATAGGTTCCTGTTGCCAAAGCATCTGTTCC
>NZ_QJRJ01000029.1 GCF_003254625.1 Flavobacterium ginsenosidimutans | reverse complement strand
CCTCCAGATGGTGACCATGAATAGGTGTAAGGGCCTGTTCCTCCAGAGGCAGTTACTGTAGCCGTGCCATTATCTGCCTGACTGCATAAAACGTCTGTTTTTGTTGTTGAAGCAGTAAGTGCAGCCGGTTCGTCTATGGTTACCGTTTCAGTTGTCTGGCATAAATTGGCATCTGTTACAGTAACAGTATATGTCCCGGCAATAAGGCCAGATGCAGTAGCAGCAGTTCCTCCAGAAGGAGCCCATAGGTAAGTATATGCGCCAGTTCCTCCTGTAACGCTTACTGCTGCAGATCCGTTAGTGCCTCCATTGCAGGAAACATTAGTTTTAGATATTGAAGCAGTAAGCGCAGTAGGTTCATTTATTATAACATTTGCATTAGCTGAACAGGAATTGGCATCTGTAACTGTTACAGTGTAATTTCCAGCAGAAAGACCTGTTGCAGTAGCAGCAGTTCCTCCAGATGGAGCCCAAGAATAGGTATAAGC
>NZ_QJRJ01000015.1 GCF_003254625.1 Flavobacterium ginsenosidimutans | reverse complement strand
TACTTCAACAAATATTACAGGAATTGCATCAAGTCCATATACTTTCAATGTAAGTCCAACAAGTAATAAAACCTATACAGTTACAGCTTTAAAAAATGCAAGCTGTACGGCAATAGCTGCTGATATGACAGGAAGTGCTGCGATAACAGTAAATTCTAGACCAACATCAGTTGTAAGCGGAACAGGGTCTGTTTGTAATGGATCATCTAGAACTATTTCAGTAGCATTGACAGGAACTGGCCCTTGGGATTTAACTTATTCAGATGGTACTACTTCAACAAATATTAC
>NZ_QJRJ01000061.1 GCF_003254625.1 Flavobacterium ginsenosidimutans | reverse complement strand
TGGTCAAATTATTCAGATTCTCGTTTAAAAAAGGATATTGCAACAAGTACTTATGGTTTAAACTTTATCAATAAATTACGTCCAGTAACTTATAAAATGAAAACTGGAACTACGGAACTGCAATCGGGATTTATTGCGCAGGAAGTAGAAACGACGGCTAATAGTATTGGTTATCAATTTAGCGGTATTGTAAAACCACAAAACGACAGTGATTATTACAGTTTACGTTATTCAGAGTTTGTAGTGCCTTTGGTAAAAGCAGTACAAGAGCAGCAAAAGCTTATAGAAGATCAGCAAACGCAAATAAGCGAACAGCAAAAACTTTTAGGAGCAAAAGACGCTAAAATTCTAGAAATCGAGAATCGATTACTAAAACTCGAACAAAAATTGAAATAATTTTACAAAAAAAAAGGAAGCGAAAGCTTCCTTTTTTTTTATTTATAACAGTCAAACAGCGACAGTGAAATTCCATCTTCATTCTTATACTTTTGTGAGTTTATTATAATAGTTTATTCACCATTCACCATTCACTAATTACTTTTCACAATTCACAATTTACAATTCACAATTCATAATTCATAATTCATAACTCACTTTATAGATTGCTATTTTCAATTTGCGCTTCCAAATAGGATATTACTTTTTTCTGAATCTCTATTGTTTCTTTTCTCGATTCGGCAAGTTCCTTATAATTAACTTCAATTTCAAGATTTGGGTTTGGCAAATTTGTATTTTCTAAATTCTTCAGCATAGGTCCGTCTCTTTTTATCAACCATTCGCAACTATATTGGGGATATTTTTCAACTATTTTTAAGATCCATTTCGTCTGAATATCTGTATCATTTGCTATGGCACGAGATAAAACTCCTTTACTAGCACCAATTATGCTTTCTAATTTTGTTATAGTAATATTCTCATTTACAGTTAAATACTTTATATTCTCGAGAATGATATTCATTTTTGTAGGAAATTTTCTTCAAAATATTTTGAAGGTTGAAAATTATCTTCTATATTTGTTTTCATTTTTGAAACAGACAAAACAATGAGTAAAAGTAAAACAAAAATTTATAAATCGTATGATTCTAATGTTTTAGAAGCACTGTTTTTAAAGTACAATGTTTCAAAATATTATATCCGCCAATGTGTAAATGGAGCTGTAAAAGGACTCAAGGCAGACGATATCAAAAAAGATTACATAAAAATGGAAAAATTAAACAGAGATACGGTTTCGAACCTTATTAAAAAGACATTAGAATAAACATAAATAACATACAATACAATGAAAATGAAGAAGATTGCATGCTTGCTATTCTTAATCCAGAGCGGATTAATGATGGCACAAACCGAAACGTTTGTTACGGTAAACGGGAAAAAAGTAAAAATGAATCCAAATTCGTTAAATACTGCTAATAATGGTGTAACAGCAGTTAATGATACCATTCAATTTGGTGGAGATTTAATAAAACCAACAACTCTAACCACAACTTCTGTTAATACCTTAAAAATTGCAGGATTGCAAACGGGAACAAGTACCGATTATTTATTGACTACAGATGCAAATGGTGTAGTAAAGCAAATTGCTAATACAGCTTGGAGCATAAAGGGTAACAAAGGGACAAATCCTGCAACTGATTTTATAGGAACCTCTGATAATAAAGATTTGGTTTTTAGAATTAACGGCTATACAAGCGGTTTGTTAGGAACAAATAATACAGCATTTGGATATGCTTCAATGAATCCTACAAAAGTTACAGGTGCAGCAAACACGGCAATGGGTAGGGCGGCGTTGCAAAAACTTACTTCTGGTGTGAATAATGTTGCATTTGGAGATTTAGCATTAAACGCTAATTTAGATGGTTATGATAATGTCGCAGTAGGTGTTTCATCAATGTATAATAATGTTAATGGGCTTGCAAATGTTGCTGTAGGTTTGAAAGCTTTGTATTCAAATGTTGATGGTTTCCATAACGTAGGTTTAGGTAGTAATTCATTATACAGTAATAAAAGTGGTGTTAGAAATACAGGGATAGGATTGCAAACGCTTTATTCACTTACATCAGGCGATGATAATATTGCTATTGGTCCGAATGCAATTAGTATTACAAAGACTTCTAAAGAGAATATCGGAATTGGAAATTCAGCTTTAAGTAATGTTACAGGAAGTTATAATACAGTAAATGGTCACTGGGCATCGCGATTTGTGCAAACTGGTGATCTTAATACTGTTATGGGTTATGAGAGTGGACTCTATTATGGGACTTTTGAATCAAATTTAATGTTAACTGTAAAATCAATGAATAGCTCAGTATTGTTAGGAGCAAATACAAGACCATTAGCAGATAATGGTACCAATGAAATAGTGATTGGTACGAATGCTATTGGTAGAGGTTCAAATACAGTGATGATTGGTGATTCTAAAATAACATCTATTGGAGGTTACACCGCTTGGTCAAATTATTCAGATTCTCGTTTAAAAAAGGATATTGCAACAAGTACTTATGGTTTAAACTTTATTAATAAACTGCGACCAGTAACTTATAAAATGAAAACTGGAACTACAGACTTGCAATCGGGATTTATTGCGCAGGAAGTAGAAACGGCTGCTAATAGTATTGGTTATAAATTTAGCGGTATTGTAAAACCACAAAACGACAGTGATTATTACAGTTTACGTTACTCAGAATTTGTGGTGCCTTTGGTAAAAGCAGTACAAGAACAGCAAAAGCTTATAGAAGATCAGCAAAAACTACTTGGTGCTAAAGATGCTAAGATTTTAGAAATTGAGAAGAGATTATTATTACTAGAACAAAAAATGAAATAGTTTTACAATAGAAAGGAAGCGAAAGCTTCCTTTTTTTATAATTTTTGCATATTGTAAGAAAAAGGCTTATCTTGCCAAAAGATTAGAATCGATACAATAATGGTCACTGCAAATTTTTATTTAATAAACAGCTGTCTAATGTGCTTAATGTGCACGTTATTGTATTTGCATGACGATACTTTCTTAAAAAGCTCCAAAGAGTTTATTACTTTGGCCCTGTCACAACTCTAGACAGGGATATTCTATATACAGTTTTTATTTATTTAATCTCATTTTTATTCAGGATGTGATATCATTGAATAGCCGTTTTTGCGTGCTGTTCTCTGAAGAGTTGTGTCATGTTCACGAAAAGATGAAGCAAACAAGAAAGTAATGTCACAAAATATAATTTTAACAACAGGAACATACGATTTAATTAAAGATCACGTAAGAAGAAAAAAAGTAACCATACAAGAAGAAGAACTTTTATTGAGCCAGCTAAAACATGCTACTCAAGTATTGAGAAAAGATCTTCCTGAAGATATTGTTTCGATAAACCGAAAAGTTACATACAAAGATCACATTAATAATGAGGAAAAAACAATCCTTTTAGTGGGTCCAGAAAAAGCAAAAGTCAGCAAAAACAAAATCTCTGTACTTTCTGATGAAGGAATTGCAATGGTTGGTTACAAGGAGGGCGATATTATTGAATGGCCTGCCAAAAAAGGGAATTTAAAACTAGAAATTTTAAAAGTAGTAGAAGTCGCTTAATATTTCTTAAGCCTTAAGTTAGTAAAAAAGCATCCTGTAAGTTATTTTCTTGCAGGATGTTTTTTATTGAAACAGTTTTAAAATACAGAAAAAGTCCAGTTGGTTTGTAATTATATTTTTATATTTTTGGGTGTATAACTATCCAATCATCAATTAACAAATCAGCCACTTTATGAGTAACTCTACCCCAAAAACAACTTTACCTAAATATTATAATATCGCCGCATTAGCCGCATTCATTTATGCAGGTTTAATGCTGCTCTTTTCAATTTACAAAGACTTTTTGTATGTTGACCAAACTTGGTTTCATGGCTTAACGGCCAACGGATTTTCAGTTTTCAGCAATTTAATCTGGATAGGAATTCTGTTTGTGTTTAAAATCTTTTTGAGTAAAACACTTCAATACAAAAAAGCAGATTCTTTAATAATTGCCTCTTTAATTTTATTAGCAATTGCAGTTTATTCAGTAGGCGTAATGTTTTTTAAGTCTCTAGCCGTTTATTTTTCTGCTGGAGATGTCAATGCATTAGCTTCTTTTGGTTCAAGTTCATTTTCTAGTGCGATATTGTTAATTCTTGCAAATGTCGCAATAGTAGTGATTAATATTGTTTTAGGAAACCGCATCAGAAAAATTGATGTTGTTTTGCCAGATTACTTTAAAATCTTAGGCTTTTCGTTTATAGCGCTTGGAGTATTTTCTGGACTTCAAATGGCATCAGTGATTAAAAGCGATATTATTGGGTTGTTGCCAAAAGTAGTTTTGGTTGCGGTTTTAGGATATATTTTAAAAGAAGTTTCCAAAATGAATCCCGCTGATTTGCCGTCGGAGCCTGAGCGTAAGATTGCTAAAAATTTCTCGCAAAATAAACCTGAAAAAGCAGAGAAAATAAACGTTTCAAGTAAAACGAAAGAAGTTCCTGTACAGCCAGAGCCAATTCCAAATTTCGATATTAACGAACAGGAAAATAAAGAAACGATACTTTCTTATTTTGAGAACCTATCAAATGATGAAATCAACCGACTGGGAGTTGTAGTTGCAAAAAACTATAATCAGGACTTGACAGCCGATCAGACAAAGAATCTTATTTTGCATTATATCACAGATAGAAAACTATACGATCATAATCGATTTGCACCGAAATAGTATTTTGTTAGCGTCAGCGCTAATTAAATCAGGTTTTAAAAAAAATCCCGTAAGAAGTTTTCTTGCGGGATTTTTTGCTGAAATTGCAAAAAGAAATAACAAAATAATCACCTCAAAATGACGTTCATTGAAAGCTTAAAATAATTAAATTAGTTCTTCTCAATTTAATCATAACCAATTATACATGAGTATGAAACAAGCAGGAACTATAGACGAAGTAATTTTGTTATTGGATGAAATAATAGAAAAATCAAAAATAGACCAGAGCAATTTGGGTTTATTTGCCATTCTATATCGCGAAGTTACGCTAAGAGTAAAAGAAGGTATTCATACTGGTTCTTTCCAGAATGGCGAACGAATGGAAAAACTGGATGTTATTTTTGCTAATAGATATTTAAAAGCCTATTATCAATATCAAGCCAAAGAAAAACCGTCTGAATGTTGGGCATTTGCCTTTGAACAATCCGAAAAGTTCTGGCCAATAGTGTTGCAGCATTTACTGCTCGGAATCAATGCACATATTAATCTCGATTTAGGAATTGCCTCGGCGGAAGTCAGTACAGTCGAAGACATCGAAGATTTAAAAGCCGATTTTGATAAAATAAACTTTATTTTGAGCAATCTCGTTGGCGGTGTCGAAAAATGCTTAATTAAAATTTGGCCAACACTTACGTGGATTCTAAAATTTACAGGCAAAATAGACAACTTCTTTATCGATTTCAGTATGGAAACCGCAAGAAACGGCGCATGGAAATTTGCCAACGAATTTGTAGCAGTTCCAGAAGATGGAAGAGAAGCCTGCACGCAATTAAGAGATAAAAGAATAACAGAAATCGCCAGATTGGTTTCAAACCCAGGATATTTTGTTAGTGCCGTTTTCAAATTCATTCGTTTATTCGAAAGAGGAACTGTTGCTCAAAAAATAATCGATATGCAGATTATGGAAGAAAAAAATATGGAGTGTGTTGTGGCGTGATTTTGGAAAAATAAACTATTTCATTCCAGTTTCGAGATAATCTTCAAAACCTCCGTTGTATATTTTTTCGACCCATTTTTTAAAATCTGCGGTATTTTCAATTAGATACGTTTTAGTATATTCTTTGTCAATGTTTTCAATGATTTTGATCGTTTCTCCTTTTTTAATCCTTTCGTTTATTCTGTAAAGATTATTTGCGCAGAATTTAAAAACCGACAAAGTATCGTATTCGCTAGAATTATTGAGATATAAAATCTCTGTTTCAGCATTGTAAAAATTATATCCCATTTTAATTATTAATCATCGGATTCAAATTCTCATCTTTATTGCGCAAATCCAATCCGCCTTCGTAAACCGATTTCAGATTGGTCAAATAAAAGTGCCAACCGTTGGAACAGCCCAGCCTAATGTATTTTTTCGAATTATCATCTGTCGGAATATTATGTTGATGAAGTTCAACAATTGTATAGCCATTTTCTTCGCTCAATTTAATATCAACCAGACACGTTCCTTCAAACGTAAACTGCAATTGGTCTTTTCCGTTGGCAGAAGTGATTTTTCCTTTCATAGCGTCATCATACAAATACCAAAGCCATTCATAAGCATTTCCCTCCGAAACGTTTTGATCTTTACTAATTGATTTCTCATTAGCATCAAAAAAAGATACTTTTTCTAGAAACCATTTTTCCAGTTCGTTCGCAATTGTCCAAGCATTGTAAATGTCACTGAGTTGTGCTTTAACGGCTATTTTTTTGGTGAAAGAAGTCCAATCGAAGTTTTCCATGGTTTAGTTTTTTTCTAATTTTTCTAAATTATTTCAGCTTGCTAAAACCTGTTTTTTAGAATCGTTCGTCAAGGCGATTACCAATGCAAATCCGCGCTATCGATTTTTTTGATATAACCAAATATATAAAATTCTTACTAACACTGATTTAATGAGGATTGCTTTTTGTAGTTTGTTTCTCCATTAGTTTCTCCATACAGTTTGTCATTTCGATCCCGAGGCTTCGGGAGAGAAATCTCCGCAAGTAGCTTCGCAAAGATTTTCTATATTGTAACCACATAGTTTTGTCATTTCGATCCCGAGGCTTCGGGAGAGAAATCTCCACAAGTAGCTCCGCAAAGGTTTTCCACATTGTAACCACACAGTATTGTCATTTCGATCCCGAGGCTTCGGGAGAGAAATCTTCGCAAGTAGCTCCGCAACGATTTTCCACAAAGTATTGTCATTTCGAGGAACGAGAAATCTCCTCAAGTAGCTCCGCAAAGGTTTTCCACATTGTAACCACACAGTATTTGTCATTTCGAGGAACGAGAAATCACACTAGAAATTCCGCAAAGGATACTTTGTCAATCTTTGTCGATACTAAATAATTTCTTCAAGTTTATAAACTTCTCCCCATCTATTTAGTAAGCGACTATCATAAATGTTAAAGGGAATAATTGAACTATCTTTTTCGGTAGATAATCCAGTAAATGTCCAAAACAAATCTTCAAACTTACAAACCAAATATCCTCTATCATTAAATGAGTAGTTTCCGATAATCTTATAATTTTGTAAATGTTTAATGTCATGCTCATCCACAGGACGAAAGGCATCAACGACCTTTTTTGTTAGCTCAACTTTACCATTCTTAAAGAACTCTAGTTGATTTTGGTAGATTACACAAAAAAACAAACCACCTGCGTGAAGATCAGTATTTGCAATTAAACTTGACTGATACTTTTTATTAATTTCTATTTTCATTAGTACGTTTAATAAGTGTATTCAATTTGTAAAGATTGTGTGCACTAGCGAAACGCTCGCGCTCGCGTCAAACTTTCTAAATTTTGAACAAGCGTAAATCGTTTATAGTCGAAGTTGAATTTTACTATGTAGCAAAGAAATTCACATACATCTATGACCTACTAAATATCTACTTTGAAAGCTAATTTTTAAACGATAAAAATCAATTTCCATTAATCTGTTAAAAACAGTATCGGAGATATTGTTATCATAATTTGAAGTATCAAAATGGAGGTTTAATTTATGTTCCCGATTAAACGAATCGCGAAGTTTAACTATCTTATCTCTTTCTTTGAATTTTAGTTTCTCAAAAGATTTTTCATATTCAAGTAAAATTCCATTTCTACCTTCAGTTTTGCTTTTGTATATTTTCTCTTTTTCTATAAAATTTTGAATATAGGCATCTATATCTCTTGCATTCATCTTTAATTCATCTCGATAT
This sequence comes from Flavobacterium ginsenosidimutans, assembly GCF_003254625.1. Taxonomy (GTDB): domain Bacteria; phylum Bacteroidota; class Bacteroidia; order Flavobacteriales; family Flavobacteriaceae; genus Flavobacterium; species Flavobacterium ginsenosidimutans. The sequence goes on along the minus strand of NZ_QJRJ01000061.1, from coordinate 49,912 downwards.
TTTACGAGCTGTTTGTACATAAGTTTTTGTTCTTCATCATTTTCTTTGCATGATGAAAACATTATAATAAATACAACGATGATTATTTTTTTCAATTGGAGAGTTTAATTAAAAATTTATAGATCTATGTGTGTTTGCAAATTTATTCGATTCAGTTTTGTCATTTCGACATAAGGAGAAATCTTCGCAAGTAGCTCCGCAAAGATTAATTTGCAATTTGAGTCTTTTTCGTGATTACAAATCCTTAATTAATTCACTTGGATGAATTTTTAAAGCTTGTGCAATTTTAAACAAAGTGCTTACTTTCATTTCTTGCGAGCCTTTTATATATTTTCTTAGACTTTCAACATCCATTTCTGCATCATGAGCAACCTCTCGTCGCTTGAATTTCTTTTCTTCAATTATATCTTTAATCTTGATTCCTAGGTCTTTTACAACTTCTGGAATTTCACTTTTTCTTTCTCTTTTCATAGAAATGAAATTACAAGTAATCGATTGTTTTTAAGTGAATGTAAGAAAGGGGTTGTATGTTACTGATTTTTTATATATTTGTTTAAAATTGTAAATTAAATCTTATATAAAAATGAAAATCCAAAATAAAGAAAGAGCCGAAGAATTGCTAGGAATAATAAATAAAGGAAAATACTTCACTACGCTAAAACCAGAACCAAAAGAAACCAACTCATTTACAATACCGCTAAAAGTATCTTCTTATAACGAATTAAATCTAATGGTTTCAGATTTGCTCAAAGCAAGTATTATTTTGCTTAATCCTGATGCGCAAAGTTTGTCGAGTTTTACAAAAGACAATAATGTCAATGTAATGACTTTGCTTGAAATTGCCTTGCAGTTATTGCCAGAAGATGAAATGGAGTTGTTGGATGATGTTTATAAGGTTTAGTTATATTTTCTATTTTTAGTAAAAATTGTACAAGCTGAGGCAATCCAATCCCTAAAGTTTTCAGAATTGTGGAGTTGGTCTGGTTGAATACTTTGTGTAGCAGGGAATCATGGTTTAGAAAATTCAATTTTATCATTAATTAGATCTATTTTTCCTTCATATGTGGTATTTCTTAAGATAAGTTTTGGCAAGCCATTCATTGAATATCCATTTTTAAAATATTTTTTGAGGGATAAATATAAGACTACATTTTCAGGATTTACATCTTCGATATTTTTAGGAAAATTTTCTATTGATTTATTTTCAGATATATAACAAACATAATTTACAAATTTTGATTCTGAGGCGTGCCCATTCCCAGAATTAAAATTTTGAAATTTAAAGAAACCTGAGGTACTTGCTTTTTCAATTTTTATAAGAGGTACAAAGATTTCTTTTGGAAGTTTATCTGATATTTCTTGATAGCTTGAAAATGGAGTTGGAGATCGTAGACTAAACTTTAAAATTATATCATCAGATTTTATTCTATTCTTTTCCTGATAAAATGTATAGAAAGAAAATATAATAAAAATGGAACATACAAATAACAAAATCTTACCTTTTCCATTTAGTTTTTTATTGTTTTTTCCTTTTTTAATATCATAAAATGTTGGAATTGCCCCAATTATGAGACTTAATGTAATATTTATAATTTCCTTATAGTCAAATAAAAACTCTGTCATGTATTGTGTTTTTATGATTTGTATTATGTTCTGCTGTTTTGGGCGCGGATGCAAATCTACTCTAACGGGATAAATTCATCAAATTGAGTCAGCAATTTTATTTATTCTGGCAAAGCAATCTTTCTCTGTTTTTAAAGATAAAACGTAGAGCGAAAATCCTATCAAAATTGAAAGAATGGAAAGAGCAGTAAAAACAATGGTAAAATGAAAATAAATCTCAAAAAGAATATTAGTCAAACCACTAAACATAAACCCTCCCGCAAGATTCCAACGCATTAAGTACAGTTGTGTATGCCTCTCAATAAATTGATCGTGAAGCACCCTCTTTTTTTCGAATATTTTAATTTCTTTTTCAAAGCTAATTTCAAAAGGCGGTTTATTATTTTCATGGTCATAAGACGAGAATAGCTTTTTCTTTAACCAAATTTCTAGTTTAGTATATTCAAAAATAAAATACATTATTGAAAATACTAAATGTCCAATTGTAAAAGCAATGATAGTTGAACTAATTGCCCAATATGGAATTGTCTTTATGTATTTAAAAGTACTTGCTGTGTTAAATAAATAATCAAGATATGCTAGGTCGATAACAACTATAAAACCTGTTAAGAAATATATAAATAAATCTCTTGAAAGATGACTAAATATTTTACTTAATTCTGCCATAATGGGTTGTTGGATAATTTATTTGTTTAGATAGATTTATATTATGCTTCTGATATTGAATTTATTGAATATGTGTTGCTATCACGAGCAATCTACTTGTGCTTATTTTATGTTAATCAGTAAGATGCGTGCGTTAAATATGATGTAATTACATTTCTAAACCTTTTGTTTTTGATAAAATGTTTTCTATTTCTATTTTAAAAATATTCCTCATTTCACCATTTTGAATTGCAATCATAGCATCTTTATTCCAAGAATTATATTTAGGAAAATCATTCCAGACCCAGTTTTTATTATTCCCTTTAAATCGTCCTTTTAATATTTCGAATGTTTCATCTTTTCGATCGTCTCGATTTATATGTGTCAATCCAATAATTGAATTTCTCAATCCGCGAGCTTCAAATTCCAAGGCTATTTTAAAAAATTTCCATTCTGGATTTGTAATTTGAAATCCTGCCCAAGATGTATTAACTCTGTCGTATTCTTCAGATTCATTGACTAGATTAAGTTCTTTGCATAAATCATTTAACTGCGCTAACAAAATTTTATTAATCAAATGATTTTTGACATCATTTAATCTTTCTCCAATTGTAAAAGTCGCTTCAATATTGTCGTTTTGACTTAAAAGTTCAATGATTTCATTATTCATTTTAGAAAGTGAAGTATTATTTGTTAAATATTTTAAGTGATTGATGTATTGTATTAAAGTTTCTCTTATAACTGGATTTTTAGCGGAAATCTCTACACATCTTTCTAACCAGTTTATTATAGTATGGCTATACGAAACTGTTGTGTAATTAGAATCTTGTGCACTATTTTCAGAGGCTTCATCTCCAAATAATGTTAAGTAAAAGAGTTTATAATTTGCGAAGTTATTTTTTGCATATGTTTCATATCTCTTTAATTGTTTTTTTTGATCATTAGCATAAATTTTATTTTCGATTATAAGACATTGATTACTGTTCTTAATTAGAATATCAATTCTTCCTAGCTCTCCAGTTGAAAATTCAGGAATTACTTTTATGTCTTCGAGGGAAAAATGATAATCTTCAGATAATAAATTTTCTCTTTTTAAAACTTTAAGAAATGCTATTAAAAATTTATTACCAAAACTATGAGATGAATTATTGCTTAAAAGCTCTGTTAAAATTGCTGAATGTGTTACTTCGTAATGATTAACCCCACAAATTCTAAAAATATTAAATCTCTCTTCTGATGATAAGTCAGAAATCTCCTTTTGATATTTATTTATGATTTTTATTTTATCTAATAGTTGTAGCATTTTCTTCTATTATGAAATTGTTTTTTTAAGATGCTTAAAGGAATGAGACATTTGCGATATTGAGGAAGAGAGCTCTTGTTTAGTATAAATGTAATTTTAGCTCGATAATTTAAAATCTTTTAAGTTTTTCTTCCTTTTCAATTTTTCTTCTATCATCTTCCATCATTTGCATGTTTTCCATATTGAACTTGATTTTTTTATTTTCTCTTATGTAAATGTCGAAATCGAATATTTCTATTCTATCATTAATTACAGTTTCACAATATTTATTGATTTTAAAATCAAAAGTTAACATTGCTCGGATTTTATTTTCCTCAGAAGCAAAAAAATACTGAGATAATGAATTATGATATTTTTTTAATTTTGGATCTTTACAATTATTTGGAGTTTTCTTTTCTTCTGACTTAAATCCCTTTCCTTTATATTTTTCAAGAATAATATCAGTATAATTTTTATTTAAGCTTGCCCTTATAAAATATAATTTATCGTTATAGAATTTTAGTAAAACATTTTTAATAACAATATTATCAGTTTCATAACTAGGGATAAATATTACTTCTGTAGAATCATTTACTGAGGCAACTTCTAAATTATACCAACTTTTTACATTATTATAGTCTGGTTTTAATCTATAAGGAAGTGTTCCTCCTGAGTATTTTTCATTAAGATCTTCATAATTAACTACTTTATTTTGATATTCATTTAAGTCTTCTATTATTGTCATATATGACGAATATGAAGGTAATATCGATTCTAGATCAGATGTTTTTGTAGAATTTATTTCAAAGTCGCCAATTCTCGTCGGGCAATCTTGTGCATTTAAATTGATTCCAATTAAAATTATGAATAGAAAATATTTCATAAATCTTTTTTTAAATTATTTAATCTCCTTCAACATTGTAAGCAATTCAGGAATTTTCCCTACTTGTGTTTCTGTCCAGAAATAATTTTCATAATCTGTAATACCATTATCTTTAAGATATATTGATATTCTTCTTAAAGCATTTTGAATTTTAAAACTAAACATTATTTCTTTTGAATTAAAAATGTATGTTGTTGATTGGTTTTTTTCGGTTTTATCTTTCAGATTTGGAATAACATATTGTTCAATAAACAATATAAATTCGTCGACTTCATTTAAATCAATCCATGAAGATTTGAAATCATTATTTCCGTGGTATTTTAGAGTCATATCCACTTGTAATGATTTTATTTTTCTGTTGGATTTTAAATCAATTACTTCAATTGGAAAGAAAGAAACTATTTCATCAAGTCCGGACTTAAATTCTGCTTTTGTATTCCAATCTTTATTTACTTGGGTGATTTCTGCATTTTCAATAAACTTACGTGTTTCAGAACCATTTCCCTGAGAATAATTTTGCATTATTACAAAGAGTAACAAGAATATGCTAAACAGTTTTTTCATTTTTTTAGTTGTGGTTGTTAGTTAGTTTTCAAAACTAAGAACATAAAAGCTAAATACATTACGGAAAACCGTAAAGTGTTTTATGAAAAACAAAGCCCTAGCCCTGATAGAAGCGGCATCCTTTTTAGGCAAACGAAAAAGAACTTATTAAACCTTAAACTTTCCGCCTAAAAAGATATAGCGGATAGCAGGAAATAGCTCCTAAAAATCATTACAATTCCACTAAATATTCAACTTAAATTCCCTAAAAAATGAACACTAGAATTTTCGATAAAAATTTTGTAATTTTGCCGTCCAATAAAAGGAATTAGAAAATGTTAGATAGACTTCAATATGTAAAGCAGCGTTTCGATGAGATTTCGGATTTGATTATTCAGCCGGATGTTATTTCTGATCAAAAACGTTATAAGCAGCTTAACCAAGAATATAAAGGGATAAAAGCGCTTGTTGAAAAGAGAGAAGAGTACATCATAATTTTAGCAAACATCGAAGAAGCAAACGAAATTATTGCTGACGGAAGCGATGCTGAAATGGTGGAAATGGCCAAAATGCAATTGGATGAAGCAAAAGAACGTCTGCCAGAATTGGAGGAGGAAATCAAATTTATGCTTATTCCTAAAGATCCTGAAGATGCGAAAAACGTAATGGTGGAGATCCGCGCCGGAACGGGTGGGGACGAAGCGAGTATTTTTGCTGGTGACTTGTTTAGAATGTACACGAAATATTGCGAATCTATGGGATGGAGATCATCTGTTGTAGATATGAACGAGGGTACTTCTGGAGGTTTCAAAGAGGTTATTTTTGAGGTTACTGGAGAAGATGTATACGGAACTTTGAAGTTTGAAGCGGGTGTTCACCGTGTACAGCGTGTTCCGCAGACAGAAACTCAAGGACGTGTGCATACATCGGCTGCAACGGTTATGGTTTTGCCAGAAGCTGAGGAGTTTGATGTTCAGGTAGATATGAACGATGTTCGTGTAGATTTCTTCTGTTCGTCTGGACCTGGAGGACAATCGGTAAATACTACGAAATCGGCTGTACGTTTAACGCACATTCCAACAGGTTTGGTGGCGCAATGTCAGGATGAGAAATCGCAGCACAAGAATAAAGATAAAGCTTTAATGGTATTACGTTCTCGTTTGTACGAAATGGAATTGGCTAAAAAGCAGGAAGAAGATGCTAAAAAACGAAGTTCTCAGGTAAGTTCTGGAGACCGTTCGGCAAAAATCCGTACGTATAACTATGCGCAAGGTCGTGTAACCGATCACCGTATTGGTTTAACGCTTTACGATCTAGGAAATATCATGAATGGTGATATTCAGAAAATCGTTTCTGAGCTTCAGTTGGTTAATAATATGGAGAAATTGAAGGAAGCTTCGGAAGTTTACTAACGTAAACTTCTTAGATGCTAAGATACTAAGTTGCTAAGGTTCTAAGTTTTTTCTCTTTGAACATATTTTTTGAGATGCTAAGGTACTAAGATGCTAAGGTTCTAAGTTTTCTCTTTGAGCATAAAAATAAATATATTTAAGCCGAACTTTGTTCGGCTTTTTTTGTGTAAAAAAATACCAAAGATTGGAAAAAGCTTAGAATCTTAGCAACTTAGTACCTTAGCATCTCAAAAAAAAAATATAGCCAGCGAGTTTCAACCGCTGGAATGCAATATATTGTTATCGTACATAGGTTCAGAGGTACAAAGATGCAAAGGTTCAGAGGTTTTTCTCTGACGTTATAAAATAAAAAAGCTGAACTAAAAGTTCAGCTTTTTTTTACTATTTAGATAAAGAGAGAAAACTTAGAACCTTAGCATCTTAGAATCTCAGTATCTTAAAAAAAATATATCGAAGGTCTTATCTTCATTAACCGTTTCCCCAATAACGTATAATGAAAGTTAGATACCTAGAAATAATCGTGTGTATTCAAAACATTTATATAGATTCGAGTAAACGTAGACACCATTTTTTATTACTATTTCGCTTAGCTTTTCCATAATAATTAAATTTAAGTTTGACAAATTACTCTCTAGACGGTTCGTATTGTGATGATTCTTCTTCGTTTTCAGAAGAATCATGATGAGGTTTCGAAACCAAGTTTGTTACAATAAGCTGAACGATTGAACCTAAAACACCTTTAAACATCGAGTCGCCTTTTCCGACGATGAATCTTTTTGCCAGATAACCAATTCCGATACTAATTGCCGATTGTGCCAAATGGCTTTTAAAACCAACAGTTTCGTTGATTTCTTCAACTGTATTTCGAATTAGGTTAATAGGCTTTAGATTTTCCTTAATGTCCTCTATATGGTCTTTTATGGCGCACCATTCGGTATCTTGGCGAATTTCTACTTCCTTAATTTTTTGATTTAATTGATCAATAGTGTAAATAGCCTCCATAACTAGTCTTTTTATAGGTATTAATAATCAAATCAGTTTTGTGTTTCTTTTAGAATACTTGAAATAATGGTATTACCAATAGGCGTTTTTATCAATTTATGATGTGATTTTACCACAACGATTACGACAATCAAATAGAATAGCGCCATGATAAAAAAGCCATAGTAATACTCTCCAAGTTCTTTTCCAATCCATAAGCTGATCCCTATATTTAGAAACAAAGTGAAAAATGCAACAACAATACCGATTGCAATCTTTGATGCTAATGATGAAACACCATCAGCCACTGAACATACTGTTTTCAGTTTTAATAATTCTAAACTTGTTTTCGCGTAGTTTTCAGCTTTTTCGTAAAGATTTAAATCTTCGTTTGTTGTTGCATTTGGTTCCATGAGATAAGGTTTTATGGTTTGAAAATTTCACTATTTAATACAGGGATTAATAGTTTGATTTTACTGTTTTAACATCGTCTTTTAGGGTATTGTAATCCTCTTTAACTTGGTTAAGTTTAGATTTTCCTTCTTCGATAATTTCTTTACCGTTTGAAGTGATTGTGTTTACAATGCCATCAAGTTTAGATTTTAGATTATCTGAGTAATCTTTCGATTTATCTTTGATTTTTTTTCTTGTGTTAGAACCTTTGTCTGGTGCAAATAAAACACCTATGAATGCTCCCGCCGCTGCGGCTCCTAAAATTCCTAAAATTGTGCTACTAGTTTTCATAATGAATAATTTATGGATTAATATTTAATAATTTGTTGATTTAATAATAGTGTGATTTTTAAATTTCTCGACCTTTAATTAGTCGAAGCAATACTGCGATAATGGCAATTACTAACAGAATATGGATAATGCTTCCGAAACTGTAAACAAAGAACCCTAAAGCCCAGAGAATTACCAGAATCACTGCGATTGTATATAATAAGTTAGACATGGTTTTTATTTTAGTGGTTAATAATCAATTTCTTGTTTAGTTTAACTTGTAAGAAAGATATAATGAAAGGTTGCTGTTTTTTGCATCTGGAAATGTAAAAGTTGTTCCCGCAACAGTTCTTTCTTTCCCAACAGTAGTTAAACCGTAATTGTAACGTAATCCGATGCTGATTGGGTTAAAATCGACTCCAACACCAGCAGAAAGACCTGCGTCAAATCTAGCTAGATCGTCGGCATCAATTTCTTCGTCAAAATCAAAAGTTCCGTCCCCGCTTACTTTAGAACTTACTAAGTAGGAAGCATAACCACCGGCGTGAATGTTAAAGTTTTTGGTTACATTTACTCTCACTAAAAGCGGTACTTCGATATAATTCAGTCTAAATTTTGTATTCCCCGATGCAAAAGCGTTGTTATATTCTAATTCTGAACCTTTTGTGGTAAATAAAATCTCTGGCTGAATAGCTACAAAGTCTGAAATAGGAAGAGTAGCATAAACCCCGGCATTAAATCCGTATAAAACATTTTCATCGTCGGCTTCACTTTGATATAAATTCGACATATTAAATCCCCCCTTTACACCAAACTCGGTGTTCACATTATTGTCCTGAGCGTGCAGCATTCCAAATGAAGCTGATAAAAAAAGTGTTAAGGCGCATAAAAAATTGGCTTGTAATTTCATAGTAAAAAATTTAGTTAATAGATAGATAATAGGCGTTTATTCATTTTGTTTTTTTACTCTTTCGGTTTCCCTTAAAAGCTTGTATTCTTCAGGTAAATATCTAAGAACGAGTTCCAGTGTTTCTTTGTCGTTTGTTTCTCTGGAAATTTTCTCAAGTAACTCAATCTGGTCACAAATCGCATCTGTCATTGCGTCAAGATAGATATTGTTAAATTCGTTTCTGTTTGCGTCAAGTATATTGTATAAATCTCTTTTGTGCGTGGCGTTGATTTCAGTAATGACAATGAGCTTAGATGTGGCCATCTTGGTTACTTCTTCTAGTAATTGGCTTTGCTGAATTTCTATTCTTTTTGCCAATTCCTTAACGATAACATCTGAACTTTTTTGTTGTGCAATTTGACTTTTAGAAATAATAGATTTACTAACATTCGCCGTTGAAATAAAAAAGAAAACTTCTGTCTCTTCTCTGTCATTTTTTGCAAAAGCTTGATTCTTCAAAGTATTTTCAATCGGATTAATTTTTCTGCAAGATGCGATGCATAGTATTAAAAGGAATGAAAAAAGAACTTTAAAAATTGAAGCTTTTAATGGGGGGATTGCTTTCATTGTTACTTCCTAAAGTATTACATTACAAAGATGGCAACGAATGAAAGATTTTACTTTACAGCATAAAAAATAAACGTTATATAATTCCCATAATGGATTTATATAACGTTTTTTATGTAGTTTTTTAATGAAGTTTAATCAGGAAGAAACACTGTAAACACTGAGCCTTTGCCCAAAGTGCTGTCTGCAGTAATATGACCTTTATGGTTCTCGACAATCTTTTTACAAATCGCTAATCCAATTCCAGTTCCAGGATAATCTGTTTTAGAATGAAGACGCTGAAACAGAATAAAAATAGTTTCTTTAAACTGAGGATCAAACCCCATTCCGTTATCGGTAAATGTAATTTTATGAAACTTCTTTATCGACTGTTCTAATATTTTTGGATAATCGGCAGAAATTACTTTTTCACTTGAAATTATAATCTCCGGTTCAAGATTGGGCTGACTGTATTTTAATGAATTTCCAATTAAATTGATAAAAAGCTGTTCAATTTGATATGGAATAACGGAAAGCTTCGGAAGCTTATTTGTTTTAATAACGGCTTTCTTTTCTTCAATTATCTCAGCTAATTCTGATTCGGCATTATCCAAAAGTTCGTTAAGATTAACTTTAATGAATTCTTTCTTTGTGGTATTGGTTCTCGAAAATAAAAGAAGATCATCGATTAAAACGCGCATTCTTTTTGCCGAAGTTTCGATTTTGCTAATATAATTTTTAGCACTTTCAGACATAACAGCTTTGTCGGCATCTGAAACTCTCGAAATGAAAGTCTGGATTTTTCGAAGCGGTTCCTGCAAATCGTGACTAGCCACATGGTTGAAAGAAGCCAATTCTTTATTGCTTTTTTCCAGTTCTTTATTTCGTTCCTGAAGTTCAATATTAAGAAGATGCTCGTCTGTAATGTCAAAATTAATTCCGAGCAAAATTTTACTTCCTTGTTGGTCTGTTAATAATTTACCGATGGTTTTAAAATAACGAACCTCAAAATCTGGACGTACAATTTTATAATAAACAAACGGAAGGTTTTTCTTTTCTACAATTCCGTCTATTGCTTTAGCAACAGATTCTTTGTCGTCTGGGTGAACGTATTTTAAAAGTGTTGCTCTATTTGGCGCAAAAGATTTTGGCTCAAGGCCTAACAAACGAAATTGATTGTCTGAAAAATCGATTTTATCAGAATCCAAATCCCATTGCCAAGTGCTGAATTTACCAATATTTTCAGATTCAGAAATTAAACCGCTTGAGATTAAAAGTTTTTTATTGAATACTTTCAATCGTTCAAAATCACGGCTGATTTGGCGGTAAGCCAATAAAATAAAACTCAATGCAACTAAGAATAAAGAAATCGAAAAAAGCGGACTTAACGAGATTTCGTCATCGTAAATTTTAAGTCTTTTTTTGAGATATTCTTTTTCAATATCATTCATTTCGTCTACCTTAAAACGGATATTTTCCATTAGGATTCTTCCGCCAAACATATGATTGTCGAGTTTTCTTTTGTCGTATGTTTTTGGATCGCTGTATTTTAAACAGTTTTCAAAAGAAACAAAACGTTGTGTAATGAGTTTGAAAAGTTTCTGAAGATTTTTCTGCTGTGGTTCATTGTCAGCAGTTAATTTTTTTAAGGTAATAAAGGACGTATTTACCTTGTCGCGAGAATAAATATAAGGCGTTAAAAAACGGGCATTGCGAGTGATGATGTACCCTCGCTGGCCCGTTTCTGCATCTTTAATAGCCGACATTAATCGTTCGAGCTGGATGTTGATTTCGTATGTATGCATAACCAGTTTACTCGATTCGTTCAAGTCCTGATTATGTTTGTAAGCAATTGAAGAAAGAAATAACAGAATGAAAACTGCGATTACAAAAATAACTCTCAATGAGTTTGAAGAATTAAAATTTGGTATCCATTTCATTGGTATGCTCTTATTTTAGTCGCAGCAAGAAATTATCACGGTTTAACCCAGAGGTATGATAGTGCCAGTTTACGGTCACGACTTCATTAATTATTTTTTTAAGCGTATTGAAATCGCTCGGTTTTTTAATGTAAATATTTGCACCCTGGATAAATGTATCTTCAATGTCTTCTTCAGAAGAAGAAGTAGAATAGATGGCAATGATTATATCTTTTAAATGATCCGTTTTTTTGATTTCAATCAAACATTCTTTACCTGTTTTTTTAGGCATGTTCAAATCTAGAAACAAAATATCTGGAAGTTTATTGTCTTGGTTCATTAAATGATCCATCAACTGCATTCCATCATGAACGAAATTTACATTTGTCTGTATTTTGATCTCTTCAAAAGCGTCTTTAAAAAAAAGACGGTCATCTTCATCATCATCGGCAAGTAAAATGTGTAATGCGTTTTTTTGCATTTGAATTTGGTATTTGGGTTTTTATTTTAAATTTTCTCTTCGTTTCTTAATAATCCTCTGAAAAGCAGAAGGAGTAATTCCAGTCGTGTTTTTAAACTGCGTACTTAAATGCGCAACACTTGAGTAATTTAGTAAAAAAGCAATTTCTGTCAAACTCATTTCATTGATAATAATCAATTGTTTTGCTCTTTCAATTTTCTGTAAAATAATAAAGTTTTCAATAGAAGAATAAGTTACTTCTGAGAAAACATTTGATAAATAGCCATAACTGTGATTTAGCTTTTCTGCCAAAAACACAGAACTTTTGTAATTATTGTTGTCGTCCATAAATACAAGCTCGATAATCGCGTCTTTTATTTTTTGGACTAATACACTTTTTTGATTTTCAACTACTTCAAAACCGCATGGAGCCAATTTAGTTTTTAAATTTTCCAATGCTTCGGCATCAAGATTGTCTTCAATCTCAATTTCTCCAAATCCTAGAGTCGTAAAATTTACGTTGTTTTCTTCTAAGTTTTGTTTTAAATATAGAGAGCAAATAGTGTTGATGTCGAACTTTATAAATAGTTTCATTTTATGGAAATTTGGTTAAAGATACTTATTTTATTTGGTGTTTTTGCTTTTAAATGATAGAGAATTACACGGAAATGTGATTTTAAAATAAATTTTTCAAAAAAATACCGTCTAATATTTTTTCACTAGACGGTATTTCCCTGATTGAGTTTCAAGGATTTACAATTCTGACAGGATTTGATGAAATTCCTCTTTTGTTTTTCCCAGTTTTTGCTGAAGTCTTCCATACATTTCGTCTTCTTTTCCTTCAGCAAACATCAAATCGTCATCTGTTAATTCAGCATATTTTTGCTTCAACTTTCCTTTCAACTCGTTCCAGTTTCCTTTTATTTCAGTAGTATTCATAATCGTTTTTCTTTGTATTTGTTATATTGTAAAATTGCAAATTATCAGTCAGCTTTGTGTTACATTAATTTTTATGACTGTTGCATAATTTTCATTTCAATTAAAAATTAAGAATTAAGAATTAAAGATTAAGAATTAAAGATTAACAATTAAAGATTAACAATTAACAATTAACAATTAACAATTAACAATTAACAATTAACAATTAACAATTAACAATTAAACCTGATATCTTCTGAGAATCCAAGCCATTTTTTCGTGTTCTTGCAGTAAGCCAGTCACAAAATCAGCAGATCCAATGTCGTTAGTTTCGTTTTCAAAAACAGGAATATAGCCTCTAAATTCGGTTACCAATTGCTCATGGTTTTCTAAAAGTTCTGATAACATATTTTTTTGAGAAGCATATTCTTTTGGAGATTCTTTCAATGTCGAATTATCAATAAACTCTTTCATTGTTCCAATTGTTTTTTCTCCCAATTGATTGATGCGTTCCGCAACTTCATCAATATTAGCTTCCAGAATACGATATTGCTCTTCAAACAATTTATGCAGTTCCATGAAGCTATTTCCAGAAATATTCCAGTGAAATTTTCTGGTTTTTACATACAATGTCATTTCGTTTGATAAAATCGTGGCTAAAATTGAGGCACTCTTTTTTAAATTTTTCGGTGTAATTCCAATATGTGGGATCATAATTATCTGTGTATTAAGTTGTTCTCAAATATACCTTTGCGAGCTCTTTTTTTTCTTACATAATTCATCAAAGAAGTTACATGAATTCAATGTTTTCTTAACTGTTTTAGCATTTAATTGTTGTAGTTTTGCGCGCAACTAAAACTAAATTTTTAATGAGAAAACATTTACCAATTTTATTTTTTTTAATTATTTCTTTTACCGCCAAGGCACAATCTTATTTAGGTTATTTTCATGATAACTATGCGGGAGTTCAAAGCGTTTTATTCAATCCAGCTTCTATTGCAGATTCACGTTTTAAAACAGATATTAATTTGTTTTCGATTAGTGGTGCGGTAGAAAATGACTTGTATGGCGTTAAATTATTTGATGTTTACAAAGACGGATACGATTTTGAAAGCCAGTCAAAAGTATCTCCAAAAAATGCTAACAACGGATTGGCAAATTTTGATATTATGGGACCGTCTTTTATGTTTAATATTGCGCCAAAACATTCTTTGGCTGTTTTTACAAGAGCAAGATCTGTTTCTAACATCAAAAAAATTAACGGTTATCTTATAGATCAGGTAAAAGATGGATTAGATCAGTCTGAAAATTTTAATTACAATTTAGGAAATCCAAACGGAGCATCTCATTCTTGGGGCGAACTTGGAATTTCGTATGCTGCTGTTTTATTTCAAAAAGACCAACACTTTTTAAAAGGAGGTTTAACTGCCAAATATCTTCAAGGTGGTGTAAATGCCTATGTGCATGGAAATAATGTTAACGTTTCTTATGTTGAAAACACTGTAAATCCAAAACAAGGAGCTTTGATCTCAAATGGTGAAGTTACTGTTGGAGGAAGTCAAGATTGGGAAAAAAATGACGATTACGAATTTGATGCAAATTCACGCGGATTTGGTTTTGATTTTGGATTGGTGTACGAATGGAGACCAGATTATGATCAATACGATCTTAGTAGAGCAAAACCAGCTGATAATAATTTTAGAGATTTAAATAAATATAAATTACGTTTCGGTTTATCTGTAACGGATATTGGATCTATCAATTATAAAAACTCAAAAGTTGATACTTATAATGTAAACGGAGTTGTTACACAGCAAATGATTGATGATGCGGAAGATTTATACGATTTCTTAAATGAGCATTATACTAAAATTTCAACTTCAAAAGGAGTAAAAACAAATTTGCCAACTGCTATTCGCGCAGATGCAGATTGGAATATGTACAACAAATTCTATTTAAATCTTAACGGAGATATTAATCTGGTTTCGGATAGTAAATTAAATGGTTACGGAATTGCTGACCGAGTTACATTGACACCGCGTTACGAAAGCAGATGGTTTAGTTTTTATTTGCCAATGACATATATGGAATACAGCGGAATGCAAGCTGGAGCAGGTTTACGTGCGGGAGTTTTCTTCATAGGTTCTGGTTCAATTTTGAGCAATTTGGTGTCTAAAGAATCAAAAGGTGCTGATTTTCACCTTGGAATGAAAATTCCAGTTTATGAAAAACAATTTAAAGATACAGACGGAGATGGTGTAATTGATAAAGAAGATGCTTGTAGAAAAGTTGCTGGTCCAGCTGAAAATGGCGGTTGCCCTTGGTCAGACACAGATAAAGACGGTGTTTTTGATAAAGATGATGCTTGTATTGATGTTGCAGGACCAAAAGAAAATAAAGGTTGTCCTTGGAAAGATAGTGACGGAGATACTTTATTAGATAATGTAGATGCGTGTCCAACTGTTGCAGGTCCTGTTGAAAATAAAGGTTGCCCATGGCCAGATACTGACGGAGACGGAGTTTTGGATAAAGACGATGCATGTCCGAAAGAAGCAGGTTCAGCAGAAAATAAAGGATGTCCAGATTTAGATGCAGATAAAGACGGCGTTTTAGACAAAGATGATGCATGCCCAACAGTTGCTGGTCCAGCAGAAAATAAAGGCTGTCCAAAAGTGACTAAAGAAACTTTAGCGCAGTTAAAAGTAGAAGCTAGATCTATTTTCTTTACAACTGGAAAAGCGACTTTAAGCGATGCTAAAAAAGGAGAAACTTCAGGAAGATTAGACGCAATCAAAGAAATTTTAAAGAACTATCCAAACGCTAAATTTGCTGTTAACGGACATACAGATAATGTTGGAAATGCAAAAGCAAATCAAAAATTATCTGAAGCTAGAGCAAAAGTAGTAATGGATCTTTTGATTGAAAAAGGTGTAAATCCTGCGAATTTAACTTCTAACGGTTACGGTTCGTCAAAACCTGTAAAATCAAATAAAACAGCTGCAGGAAGAGCAGAAAACAGAAGAACTGAAATTGTTTATTTAGGCAATTTATAAGCTCTGCTGAATATAAAAGTAAAAAGCCATTCTTAATTGAGTGGCTTTTTTTATTTTTGCATACTTTTTAAAAAGAATTAATTCTTTGAATAGAAGAACTAAAAATACAATATGACAACACAACAACTACACGAACAAATTCTTCAAAAAAAATCATTTTTATGCGTTGGTTTAGATCCAGATCTTGCTAAAATGCCACAGCATCTATTAGAAACCGAAGATCCAATTTTCGAATTCAATAAAGCAATAATTGACGCTACTCATGATTTAACTGTAGGATACAAACCAAATACTGCTTTTTTTGAAGCTTATGGAATAAAAGGATGGATGTCTTTGCAGAAAACAATCAATTACATCAACGAAAATTATCCTGAAATTTTCACAATTGCTGATGCTAAACGCGGCGATATTGGAAATACTTCTAGCATGTATGCAAAAGCTTTTTTTGAAGATTTGAATTTTGATAGTGTAACCGTTGCTCCATATATGGGAAAAGATTCTGTTGAGCCTTTCCTTGCATTCGAAAACAAGCATACGATTATGTTAGCTTTGACTTCAAATGAAGGCGCTTTTGATTTTCAGACTTTAAATGCCAACGGAAAAGAATTGTACAAACAAGTTCTAGAAACTTCTAAAACTTGGAAAAACAGCGAAAATTTAATGTACGTTGTTGGTGCTACAAAAGCAGAATATTTTACTGAAATTAGAAAAATTGTTCCAGATAGTTTCTTGTTAGTTCCTGGAATTGGTGCCCAAGGCGGAAGTTTATCTGAAGTGTGTAAATACGGAATGAACGATAAAATTGGTCTTTTGGTCAATTCAGCAAGAGCTATTATCTATGCTTCAAAAGGAACTGATTTTGCTGAAAAGGCGAGAGAAGAGGCTTTGAAAGTGCAGAAAGAAATGGCTGAGATTATTGGTTCTAAGTTTTAGGTTTAAAGTAATTTTGAACATAATTTTTTACCGCAAAGCGCGCTAAGTTTTTTCGCAAAGTGCACAAAGAATTATATACAGTGTTTTAAAAGTTTCTTAAGTTCTCAAAGTAGGGTGTAAGCTTTACTTTTTTGTTAAAGTTAACTTTGAGTGTAATTTTAACGCAAAGCTCGCTAAGGTTTTTCGCAAAGTACACAAAGAAATTATATACAGTGTTTTAAAAGTTTTTTTAAAGTTCTCAAAGAGGAAATTTTATTTTAAGCTTTGAGAACTTTAAAAAATCTTAAACTCAACACTAAGCATAAACTTCTGCGAACTTTGCGAAAAAACTTTGCGAGCTTTGCGTTAAATTCCACACTCCAACAAACCTCAAACATGAAACAAATAAAAGACCAGCTTGGCAAAGTTCATACTTTTGAAACTGCTCCAAAGCGTATTATTTCGCTTGTTCCTTCACAAACTGAATTATTATATGATTTAGGTTTGGAAGAAAAAATCATCGGAATAACGAAGTTCTGTGTGCATCCGTTTCATTTTAAATCGACTAAAAAGATTATTGGCGGAACAAAGAAAATTCGCTTCGAAAAAATAAAACTTCTTGAACCAGATATTATTATTTGCAATAAAGAAGAAAATACGGAAGAGATTGTAGAACAATTAAGTACAATCTGTCCTGTTTGGGTTACGAATATTGTTTCTATCGAAGACAATTTCCAGATGATTTCAGATTTCGGACAATTATTCAATTGCAGAACTGAAGCACAAAAGTGGAACAACAAATTGGCTTTCGCCTTGAGCGATTTCAAAAATTATATAAAAGATATAAAAGAAAAGAAAGCAGCTTATTTCATTTGGAAAGATCCTTACATGGTTGCAGGAAATGATACTTACATAAATGAATTGCTAAAACTGAATCATTTTAAAAATATCTACGAAGACAAAGGCCGCTATCCTGAAATTGAATTAAAGAAAATGCGTTTAGAAGGCGATCCAGATCTTGTTTTTCTTTCTTCGGAACCATATCCGTTTAAAGAAGAAGATGCTTTCGAAATTGGAAGATTTACACATCACGCCAAAACAATTTTTGTTGATGGAGAAATGTTTTCTTGGCATGGTAGCCGATTGATTAAAGCTTTCGAGTATTTTAAATTACTTCATGAAAGATTAAAGAATTAGGTTTCTTTTGTTTCAAATTTCAGGTTTCAAGTTTGTTGGAAGATTAACCGCAAAGAGCGCTAAGATTTACGCAAAGTTCGCAAAGTTTTTTACACAAAGCTTTGCGAACTTTGCGTTTTATGTAAGTTTGGTATATTAAAAACTTGCGTGCTTTGCGGTTAAATTATGTTCAAAGGATGGCCAACGTGAAACAAGGAAAACGTGAAACATGAAACAATTTAATACAAAAAAAGAATGCCGGCATCTCGAAGACGTCGGCATTATTTAACTAACCAAAACCAAAATAATAAATAACCAGTTTATTACATTACAAAGGTCAGACATATATCGATGTTATGCTGTTAAGATCTTGTTATTACTTTGTTGGATATAAGTTAATGTTCAAAAGATTGTGTTTTTTTAACTCCAAAGAGCGTTAAGTTTTAGGCTAAGTTTGCAAAGTTTTTTATACAGAGCTTTGTGAACTTTACGTTTTATACAAACCCTCTTGAGTAAAAAAACTTTGCAATTTTTGCGGTTAAATTAACCGTAAAGTAAGACAGCTTGAAACCTGAAACTTGAAACAAAATAAACCAAACTTTCACAAAAAAAGAATGCCGGCATCTCGAAGACGCCGGCATCATTTAACTAACCAAAACCAAAATAATAAATAACCAGTTTATTACATTACAAAGGTCAGACATATATCGATGTTATGCTGTTAAGGTTTTGTTATTACTTTGTTGACCATAAGTTAAGATTTTTTAAATCGTTGTTTTGAGCTTTTAGTAGTGTTAAATAATTTTTTATTATTAAAATTTAATGACAATCAATTTTGTTTATGAATATGATAAAGATTGTTTTGTGTGTTTGCTAAAGTGTTAAAAATCAGTATCATGAAATTAGTCGAAAAATTAACAATTGCTGTTTTTTTTAGCTTCTAAGTTATTGATTTATAAGTGTTTTTTTGTGCAGTATAAAAAGTAAACCCGACAGATTTTTAAAACCTGTCGGGTTTGTTATGTCTTAAGAATAGAACTTAGAACCTTTAAGAAAAAACCACTGTCTTATTACTATAAACCATCGTTTTTCTTTCTGCATGCAGTTTAATGGCTCTAGCTAAAACGATACGCTCCAAATCACGTCCTTTCATGATGAAATCTTCTACGGAGTGAATATGAGAAACTCTCGCAATATCTTGTTCGATAATTGGACCTTCGTCTAATTCTTCTGTTACGTAATGACTTGTTGCACCAATGATTTTTACACCGCGTTTAAAAGCCGAATGATACGGTTTTGCACCTGGAAAAGCAGGTAAAAACGAGTGGTGAATATTGATGATTTTATTTTCGTAAAGCGAAATCAGTTTTGGGGTAACAATTTGCATGTAACGCGCCAAAACGATAAAATTGATTTTATATCTTTTTAATAATTCAATTTGTCTTGCTTCGCCTTCTTCTTTGTTTTCTTTTGTGAAAGGAACAAAATGAAACGGAATATCAAAACGTTCTGCAATAGATCTCAAATCATTGTGATTGCTAATAATTACCGGAATTTCCACATTCAATTCACCTGCGCTGTATCTTCCTAAAATGTCAAATAAACAGTGATCGTACTTAGAAACGAACAATGCCAATTTTGGTTTTTGTTCCTGATTGTACAGATCCCAAGACATGCCAAATTTAGATGCTAGCGTTTTATCAAAATCTTCTTTAAAGCTTTCAATTGTAATATCACTACCTTCAAATTCGCATTCTAGTCGCATAAAAAATACATTTTGCTCTACATCAACATGCTGGTCAATATAAGTAATATTTCCGCCTACTTTAGCAATAAAAGTAGTCACTGAAGCAATAATATTCTTTTGATCTTTACAGTGAATGAGTATGGTAATTTTTTGCATTTCGGTCTTTTTAGTTTAATCGGTTAATCGTTAGATTTGTTTAATCGCAATCTCTTCAGTTTTAAAAAAAAAACTTTGATTCTTTGCAACTCTGTTCTTTAGAACCTTTAGAAAAAATTATTTCCCATCCTGCATAGCAAAAACGCTTTTCAACAAAGGCGTTGTTCTTGCAGAAATATTATTTCGGATTTCTTTTTCTTCTACGGCAATCATTTTAAAAACGCCAGATAAAGCTTGGTTTGTTGTATAATCAGTTAAATCTGGATTTACTTTTTTCACTAATGGAATAGTGTTGTATTTTGTTATAATTTTTGTCCATACAGCGTCAGCTCCAACTTTTTCGAATGAGCTTTTAATTACAGGATTAAATTTTCCGTACAAAGCAGTTGTTGTGCTTCCTTGTAAATAAGTTGTTGCAGCGCTGTCATTTCCTAAAAGAATATTTTTAGCATCTGTAAACGACATATTTTTTACAGCCGAAACGAAAATTGGAGTTGCTTCTTTTACAGCATCTTCAGCGGCGCGGTTCAGCATTTTAATTCCCTCGTCTGCAAGCGAACTTAAACCTACTTTTCTTAAAGTTGCATCAACTTTTTGTAATTCTTCAGGCAATAGAATTTTTACGGCTTCATTTTTATAAAAACCATCTACCGCGGTTAATTTACTCACTTGTTCTGTAATTCCTTTATTCAAAGCTTCTTTTAATCCAGAAGCAATATCAACAGTTCCTGTGCCTGGAATCTGAGAGGCTATTTGAGGCAATTGATTTAAGGTCTGTTGTACCTGTGCACAAGACGTTAGAGAAAATGTAACGGCTAATAATAAAATCTTTTTCATTTTGGGGTTTTTATTTAAGTTTCAAAAATACTACTTATTCAAAAACAAAGCCACAAATTTATTAAGTGTGAAGAAAGATTTTGTTTGATAATTAACAACAATTTATTATTCGTTATTATAGCCTTAAAATATTAGAAAAGAATAAAAAATGGTAGGTCAAAATTGCAAATTCTATTTTTTAAGAAGGTCAATTTTTTCATTTGTTTTTTCAATATAAACAGACATTTCGCTGTATTTCCATTTTCCTCTTTTTTCGCCCACAACAAATAGCGTTCCTTTGCCTTTCGGCCCTTTTATTGGAATTTGTACATCGCAGGTTCTAACATCGTTAGTAGAAGTAATATTTCCAGAAACCATTCCGTCAGTTTCTATAGGAGATCCTAGTTTTTCAACCACGATTTTATTGTTTTGTACGGCTGTTATCGATTCTTTATAAGCATCAGAATCTTTTATTATGGAAGTGACTTCAAAGAAAATTCCAGCTATAAATAAGGCAAATAAAACTAAAAGACTTAAACATCCTGTAGGAACAAACCATTTCCAGTTTCTATTCCACCAGCTTTTTCTTTGTATTAACTCATTTGAATCTTCCATAAATTGGTTTTAGGTTAAAAGATAAAGCTAAAATAAGAATAAATTTTATTGATATTCAGTGTTTTATGGTAAAAAAAATCACCTTATAGAATTTTCTATAAGGTGATTTTTTAAAATTGTTATTAAGTCTTAACGATTACTAAAAGCAATTTCTTCTAAAGCTTTTGGATTACTAATAGCTTTGGTAACTTCTTGTTTTTTCATTCCATCATTATCTCCTGTTCCAGTGCTTAAAGTAAGTTCTTTTGGCATTATTGGTTTTTTGTTGAAGATTGTTGCAAATAAAAGTGCTCCTTGCATATAACCGCCATCGTTTAAAAGGTGTAAGGTGTTTTCACCATAGCGAAGATTGTCTTTATTGGCTACTAAATAGTTATAACTATTTTTGCCGTTATAAGCATCATTTACAGCATCACCAACTCTTAACAAACCAGCATTTTTTGTTGCTTTAGCCACTTCGCCTGCATTATTACGCATGATGGCATAAAGCTCTTTGTAGTCAGAATCAGTAAACGGAGCTGGAGACATTCCTTCGTAAATATAAATAGCTGCATCTGGGCTGTTCTTGTGTATTTTTTCTACAATCATTTCCACGTTAGCTTTATATTTATCTGGTTCTCCACCAGCAACTGGTGTTGATTCCTGAATGACTACATAATCGTAATAATTTCCATCTTTATCGACTTTGGCAAAATTTTGTTCTGCTTCTTTTTTATGATCATCATAAATTTTATCAATTGAAACTCCCATTGTAACCAATTGATCAATATTCATAGGTTGATTATTTGCCTTGCAGATTTCTCCAAATAAAATTGGAGCACTTACGAAAAACTCTGTATGGCTATTTCCAATAAATAAAATTCTTGGGCTACCTTCAGCTTTTGGTGCTTTTGGTCTTTCGGCTGTTTCTTCTGTAGTAGTTTGACTTTCTGCCGTAGCCGATTTGTCTTTGCAAGAAGTAAAAAGAATTGCTGCAATACCTAAAAGTAAAATGTGTTTTTTCATCATGATTTAATTAAAAAGATTTGCAAATTTCTTCTTAATTAAAAAAAAAGAAAAGCCTCAAAAAGTTTTAAAACTAACACTTTAAGACAAAAAATAATGTTGAAATTTTAATTGAGTTTAGGTTAAAAAATAAATCGTAAAAGATTTTTTTAGATAATTTATCTATTACTAAAAGCAATTTCTTCTAAAGCTTTCGGGTTACTGATTGCTTTCGTAACCTCTTGTTTTCTCATATTATCATTATCTCCCGTTCCTGTGCTCAAAATAAGTTTTTTAGGGATAATTGGTTTTTCATCAAAGATCGTAGCATATAATAAAACAGCTTGTAAAAAACCGCCATCATTTATAAGATACAGGGTATTTTTGCCATCACGAAGATTATCTTTGTTATTTGTTAAATATATATAACCATTTTTACCTTGATATGCATCTTTAACAGCATCGCCAACTTTTAGCAATCCTGCATTTTTAATAAATGCTGCAGCTAAAATGGCATTTTTTCGTAGTTCTTTATAATAACTATCGTATTCTGAATTTTTATAAGATAAGGGAGGAATATTTTGATAGACATAGATTGCAGCATCTGGACTATTTTTATGGATTTTTTCTGCAAATAATTTCAAATTATCTCTATACATCGAAAGATTTGTTAATGCAATTGGAGTGGATTCCTGAAGAATTACATAATCATAATAATTTCCGTCTTTATCTATGTTGGAAAAATTTTGGTTAGCTTCTGTTTTATTTGTGTAATAAACCTTATCAAGAGAAACTCCCATTGTTATTAATTGCTGCACATTTACATTTTTATTATTTGCATTGCATAACTCTTGAAATAACGTTGGGATGCTTACATAATATTCTGTGTGACTATTTCCTATAAACAATATACGCGGAGGGCCTACAGCTTTTGGCGCTTTTGGTTTGATAATTTCACCAGAAGTAATTGAATTCATTGATGTATGATTATTACACGAAACGAGAAGAATAGATATAATAATACTTAAATATGTAATCTGTTTTTTCATTGAACTTTTGTTAAAAAAAGATTTTGCAAATCTCTTTTTAACGTATTATCCTATTAGCCCCAAAAGGGTTTTTAAATAGCAGTTTAGGACAAAAAAAATCACCTTATAATAGTATATAAGATGATTTTAAATTTTGAGCTTAAATAAATGCACAATCAATAGCATTTGTTTTTAGGATGTAGGGTTTCTCCTTGCTTTGATGACTTTTCGTTTTATTTTTAGCATGTAAATTTAGATTTAAGGGACAAAAAAGGCGTCTAAACGTACTGTAAACAGTATAAATTGGGATTATAAATTGGATTAATCTGCTTTAGATTGGCTAATATATTCTGAGTGCAATCTTTGCCGCCAATTGTCAAATAAAATAAAGATTTTGAAATGTAAGACGGCCTTAGTGGAAGCGATCGCCAGCCAAGTGCTATATTTTTAAGAAAATGTTTTAATGCATATTTATACGTTTTTTCGTCAGGACGAATAAAATAAATAGTATAACTTTTAATTTTTGTCATCAGATTTGGAAACATAACAAATCTTCCGCCTTGTTGTATCAATAAATTTATTTCAAATAATGATAAACCTTCTATATTTTCTGTTTTCATGATCTATTGTTTTTTTACTTAATTATTAGTGGTAGTATTATGATGCAAAGTTGCGACAGAAGTTAAAATATAAAAGGACCTAAAAGTTTAAAAATTAATAATTTAAGACATTTTTTTAGTTGTAGATATAACTAAAAAAGAGAGAATCTGCCAGAAATTGACAAATTCTCTCTAAAATTTATTAGAATTATATTATTGAGCTACAACTGCAGTTTCTGTTATTTGTTTATCGTTTTCATAAACATCTTGGAAGAAACCAATTTCACCATTTTCATTTACTAAAGATGTAAAATAAGTAATATAAATTGGTACTTTTTTAGACAGTTTAAAACTGCTTTCTACTTTTCCTTCCATCGCTTTATCGATTTTTTCTTTAGTCCATTCTGGATAATCTTTCAACATGGCAACAGCCAATTCTTTAGCCATTTTTACATTAATACAACCGTGGCTGAAAGTTCTTTTTTCAAAATCAAACAAAGTTTTAGATGGCGTATCGTGCATATAAATATCATCTGGATTTGGAAACATAAATTTCACCAATCCTAAAGAATTATCTGGACCTGGTTTTTGTCTTACTTGTCCGTTAACCATTTCCATGTTTTTCTCTGCTAGATAATTTGGATCTGCCGCGATTTTAGATTTCAACTCATTTTGCACAATACTTTGAGGTACTGTCCAATAAGGGCTGAAAACGATTCGGTCAATTTCGCCATTAAAAATGGTTGTTTTAGTTAAAGGAGCTCCAACAAATACAGGCGAAGTCAATTGAACTTTTCCATTTTTAACATAAATCATTTCATAAGAAGGAACGTTTACCAAAACATACTCATCGCTGGCAGCAATCTGAGCAGCAATAGCTCGGCATCTTTCCATATTAAGTTTTAAAGTCGCAACTTTATCCTCAAGCGGAATATTCATTTCATTGATGTGTTCTTCTGCTAAAATGTAGTTTGGTTTAAAACCGTTACGAACTTTGTACTTCATTACAGCGTCCATCAATTCACGATCGTAAACATCGCTTTTAGAATCTGTTTTTAAATCGCCTAACAAATACAAACGAGTTCTAACTTGTGCAATAGTGCTAGAAACTGCATCTGGACGCAACTCTTTATAAGGAGATTCTGCTGGAACAATAGGTTTATATTTGCTTGATTTTTCTAATCTTTTGTATTTTTTTAGAGCGTCTTGCAATTTGTAATACTGGTCAAATTCTACTTTTTCATTTGTTGCAGCTACGGTCGTTTCTTGTTCTTCTAACGTGCTATAGTTTAAAAAATCTTTCAGCATATCATTATAGGATAGCTTTTTCTTGTCGGAATTACTTTTTTTAGTGTATACAACATACAATGAACTTAAAAGCATATCCGCATCAGTTTGAGAAAGAGTGCTTTTATCTGATGAAGAACTAAATAATTGGTCAATTTCTTTTTGATAAGGAATTACCAAATCATTTGTTTTTTTTGCTTTTTCATACAAAGCAGATCCAAACTCACTGATTTCGTTTTCATCAAACCAAATAGTTCCAAGAGTTCTGTTTTTGTACAAAGACATGACATCAGACTTATATTTTTTCAAATCAGAATACCTTTTAAAGAAGTCGTTTGAAATTTCGTTTACATCATCTGAATCATTGTGGTAAACAATTGTGTTGTTTGAAGTTTTTGTATATGTAGTATTAGTGCTTTCAAATTTACTAAAAGAAAATACAAAAAAACTCAAACCTAAAATTACGGTGAATGAATAAAATGTTCTCATTTTTTTAATTTTTACGTTATTACTTTTCTAGGTAAGTCATTGGTAAAAATTTGGGGCTTTTCTACAATGCTAAATTACTATCAGTGTACTCAAAACATGTTTCCTGATTTTATTTAAATGTTGCGAAATTGCCATGTCTTTAAGCTTTCTTTAACTTATATCAATTAGTAGCAAGAATTGTTACCTTTATATTGAAGAAAAAATATTTTCTTTTTTATTAACATAATGTTATTTGACTGATCAAATATTAAAATAATTTGTACATTGGTCGCTTAAAATTATCATATTCATAAAATGGAACAACAAATACCATATATTCCTAAAAATAAAGTAAGAATTGTTACCGCTGCTTCGCTTTTTGACGGACATGATGCAGCCATAAATATTATGCGCCGTATTATCCAGTCAACTGGAGTTGAAGTTATTCACCTTGGACACGACAGAAGTGTTGAGGAAGTAGTTAATACAGCCATTCAAGAAGATGCCAATGCTATTGCAATGACTTCGTATCAAGGCGGACACAATGAATACTTTAAATATATGTATGATTTGCTTCGCGAAAAAGGAGCAGGACACATTAAAATCTTCGGAGGCGGAGGTGGAGTAATCCTTCCAAGTGAAATTGAAGAATTACACGAATATGGTATTACACGAATTTATTCTCCAGATGACGGACGTTCTTTAGGACTTCAAGGAATGATTAACGATTTGGTTGAACGTGCTGATTTTCCTATCGGAGATAAACTAAACGGTGAAATAGATCATATCGAAAATAAAATCCCAACGGCAATTGCACGTTTAATTTCGGCAGCAGAGAATTTCCCTGAAATTGCAAAACCAGTTTTTGATAAAATTCACGAAAGCAATACAACTTCTAAAATTCCAGTTTTAGGAATTACAGGAACGGGCGGTGCCGGAAAATCTTCTTTGGTTGACGAATTGGTTCGCCGCTTTTTAATTGATTTCCCAGAAAAAACAATCGGATTAATTTCTGTCGATCCTTCGAAGAGAAAAACAGGAGGTGCACTTTTAGGAGACAGAATCCGTATGAATGCCATTAATAATCCTCGTGTGTATATGCGTTCGCTGGCGACACGTCAGTCGAATTTGGCTTTATCTAAATATGTAGCTGAAGCGATTCAGGTTTTAAAAGCCGCAAAATACGATTTGATTATTCTAGAAACTTCAGGAATTGGTCAGTCTGATACTGAAATTATGGATCACTCTGATGTTTCTTTATATGTAATGACACCAGAATTTGGAGCGGCAACACAATTGGAAAAAATCGACATGCTTGATTTTGCCGATTTAGTTGCGTTGAATAAATTTGATAAACGCGGCGCGCTTGATGCTTTGCGCGATGTAAAAAAACAATACCAAAGAAACCATAATCTTTGGGAAAAGAATCCAGATGAAATGCCCGTTTTTGGAACAATTGCTTCGCAGTTTAACGATCCTGGAATGAACACGCTTTATAAAGCGATTATGGATAAAGTGGTTGAAAAAACCGATTCTGATTTGAAATCGACTTTTGAAATCACAAAAGAAATGAGCGAGAAAATCTTTGTGATTCCGCCACACAGAACACGTTATTTATCTGAAATTGCAGAGAATAATAGATCTTATGATGAAATTGCGCTTTCACAGCAAAAAGTAGCACAGAAATTATACGGAATTTTCAAAACGATAGAATCTGTTTCTGGAAAAATTCCGCAAATAAATAAAGCGGGAATTGACGACAATAGTGTCATCCTGAGCGCAGTCGAAGGACTAGACGAAAACAGAATCTTTTTAAATCTTTTACTGAATCAGTTTGATAAAGTAAAAATGGATTTAGATCCGTACAATTGGGAAATTATCCTGAACTGGGATGATAAAGTAGCGAAATACAAAAATCCAGTTTATTCGTTTAAAGTTCGTGATAAAGAAATTAAGATTGCAACACATTCCGAGAGTTTATCGCATTTACAGATTCCGAAAATTGCTTTGCCTAAATATGAAGGTTGGGGCGATATTCTGCGTTGGAATTTACAGGAAAACGTTCCTGGCGAATTTCCGTTTGCTTCGGGATTGTATCCGTTTAAACGAGAAGGCGAAGATCCATCAAGAATGTTTGCGGGCGAGGGTGGACCAGAAAGAACCAATAAACGTTTTCATTATGTAAGTGCAGGAATGCCTGCAAAACGTCTTTCTACGGCTTTTGACAGTGTAACTTTATACGGAAATGATCCAGATTTACGTCCAGATATTTACGGAAAAATTGGAAATGCGGGAGTTTCAATTTGCTGTTTAGATGATGCTAAAAAACTATATTCAGGTTTCGATTTGGTTCATGCTTTGACTTCGGTAAGTATGACGATTAATGGACCTGCGCCAATGTTGTTAGGTTTCTTTATGAATGCCGCAATCGATCAGCAATGTGAGATTTACATCAAGGCAAATGATCTAGAAAAAGAAGTTGAGGCAAAAATCAACAAACTATATAAAGATAAAGGAATCGAAAGACCGAAATACCAAGGCGAACTTCCTGCTGGAAACAACGGTTTAGGATTAATGCTTTTGGGCGTTACGGGAGATCAGGTTTTACCTTTGGAAGTTTATAACGAAATAAAAGTAAAAACGTTAGCTCAAGTTCGTGGAACGGTTCAGGCCGATATTTTAAAAGAAGATCAGGCGCAGAATACTTGTATTTTCTCAACCGAATTTGCTTTGCGATTAATGGGCGATGTTCAGGAATATTTTATTAATAAAAACGTTCGTAATTTCTATTCGGTTTCGATTTCAGGATATCATATTGCCGAGGCAGGAGCAAACCCAATTACGCAATTGGCGTTTACGCTTTCAAATGGTTTCACTTACGTAGAATATTATTTGAGCCGAGGAATGAACATCAACGATTTTGGACCAAATTTATCATTCTTCTTCTCGAATGGAGTAGATCCAGAATATTCAGTTATTGGTCGTGTGGCGCGTAAAATTTGGGCAAAAGCCATGAAAAACAAATACGGAGCCAATGAAAGAGCACAAATGCTGAAATATCATATTCAGACTTCTGGACGTTCATTACACGCACAGGAAATTGATTTTAACGATATTAGAACGACTTTACAAGCTTTGTACGCGATTTACGATAACTGTAATTCGCTACATACAAATGCTTACGATGAAGCGATTACCACGCCAACAGAAGAATCGGTACGTCGTGCCATGGCAATTCAGTTGATTATTAATAAAGAATTAGGTTTAGCGAAAAACGAAAACCCAATTCAGGGTTCGTTCATCATCGAAGAATTAACCGATTTAGTTGAAGCTGCAGTTCTTCAAGAATTCGACAGAATTACAGAAAGAGGAGGAGTTCTTGGCGCAATGGAAACGATGTACCAAAGATCTAAAATCCAGGAAGAAAGTTTGTATTACGAAACTTTAAAACACAACGGCGATTTCCCTATTGTGGGTGTAAATACTTTCCTGAGTTCAAAAGGTTCGCCAACGGTAATTCCAGCTGAGGTTATACGTGCTACAGAAGAAGAAAAACAATATCAGATTACGATGCTGGATAATTTGCACAATTTCCACGAAGCAAAAGTAAACGAGCATTTAAATACGTTACAGCAAGCCGCTATTAAAAACGAAAACTTATTCGATCATTTAATGGAAGCTACAAAGGTTTGTTCTTTGGGGCAGATTACTTCGGCGTTGTTTGAAGTTGGTGGGCAGTATAGAAGGAATATGTAGTAAGTGAAATTTGGATAAATCTAAATGAACTTAATTTCTTTGTTTATAAAGGATTTATGATTTTCTGAAATTGTATAAATTTAATTAGATGCACTTTTGGTTGACTAAATGTTGACTAAAAGTGTATTTTTATTTTATATTTGACATGAAAAATTAATTTCATTTCTATGGCAACTATTAAATATTTACTCCAAAGTGAAAGAGAGAATTCAAATATTTATATTAGATATTCAATAAAGAAGGGTTTAGTTCTAAAACGTAAAACAGGATTGGTTATTAATCCAAGTAATTGGAGTAAGGATAAAGGGCTACCAATTCAAAAAGACCAAGAATTAAAGTCGTTAAAGTTGAAATTAGATAAGCTTTCGATATTTGTAAATGATGCCTACAATAATGCAATAGATAAAGGAATAGAATTTACAGGTGATTGGCTACAACATCAAATAGACCTTTTTAATAATAAAGTTGTAGTTGTTGACCTAGATATTTTAACCAATTCTATCGAGTTTTATATAGATACTAGTGATAAACTAACTAGAGGGTCTATTAAAAACATAGAGAATTTGAAAAAATTTATCATTAATTATGAGCAGGATTGTTTAAGAGGTAAAAAGATTCTTATTAGGGAAATTGATTTGAATTTTATTGATGTTTTTAAAAAATATCATAAAGGGAAAGGGCATTCTATCAATTATATTGGAACTTATATATCAATATTACGAGCGGTAATTAATAAGGCTTCACTAAATGGAATACCTACTCATCCACAATTTAAACAAATTAAGTCAATTAAAGAGGTTAAAGAGCCTGATGAGATTATCATTTTAACACCCGAGGAGCAAGAATTAATAAAAAATGCAGAATTAGTGCGTGAAGCGCATATTAACGCAAGAAAATGGCTGTTATTAGGTTGTTTGATTGGACAGAGAGCAAGTGATTTACTTAATATTACAGAGAATAATATTAAAACAATAAAGAACTTGAAGGTTATTGAGTTGAAACAGAAGAAAACAGGTAAACAGGTTGTTATTGCATTACATCCTAAGGCTTTAAAAATAATAGAAGACGGATTGCCGTATAAAATAACCTTGGAACATTTTAATAGTTATAGTAAAGAAGTTTGCAAAGAAGCTAAAATTAATAAGCTGGTCAAGGGAAAAATGCGAATTGATGATAAACGCACTTTGACAGTTGGAACTTATGAGAAATGGCAAGTGATAAGTTCTCATGTGTGTAGACGGTCTTTTGCGACTAATTTTTATGGAGATATTCCAACTTCGATTTTAATGAATACAACAGGTCATACTACTGAGGAAATGTTTTTAAAATATATTGGTAAAACCCAATATGACCATGCTTTTCAAATGCACGAATATTTTAGTAAATTGGCAGAGTTAGAAAAATAATAAAGATAAAATGGTTAGTTCAGAATTAAAAGAGTTTTTCGATAATGTTTATTTTATGTCTTCTTTTGAAAGAAAAAAAAAGATATACGAATTAACTAATGACTTGGATAGCTATCTAATTGAAGCATTAAGAGATGAAGCGTCGACTTTTTATCGTGATAAAATGGTTGATAAACTGGTTGAGTATTCAGATAGCAATGGCGGGTTTAGTAAAGAAATGCTTGATGAAAATGTACAGAAAAATCGACTTTTAGTTGATGAAGGGGTAAAAATTAAAGACGATGATGAGCGTACTGGCTATATTCCAATTGACGGAAAAAAAGGAAGTTTGGTTAATTTTTTCAATTCTAACTTTTTTAATGTTGATTATGAGGTTTTTAGAGATGTTATAGAAGAGTCGTCTGAGTTTTTGTATGAACTAGATGAGTTAGTAAAAAGGAGCCATAAGCTTTCCAAAAATCCTGAGCTTTCTAGAGATAGTAATGAAGAGGGGTTAATAGAATTTAGTGATACAACATTTAATAGTAGGATTGTTTTTTTAGAAAAACTTGGTGTTATCCAATTTCTAAGAAAACAACAACCATTCAGTACTTCTGTGAATAGTATGGCGACAATTCTAAGTGCTATTATTGGGGCAAAAGCAACAACAGTTCAATCAATGATAAATCCCATGTTAAGTGCTGATGTGGATGGCAAAAATAATCCAATGAATTCAACTAAAGCAGTGAAAGTGGTGGATATTCAGCTTGCAAAAATTGGTTATAAATCTTAATAATTTTGCTATTTATAGTTTACTTATTTTTTTATAAGAAGATAACTTTCGATAATAATTTTCTTCCCATGTATTGGCAACTAAATATTTATTTTTTAAGTACTGAGAAAGTGAATAATCTATTTGTATTGCATTTTCGGTAATTATCTCAATACTGCTTAATAGTGAATTAAATCGAACATATTGAGCTTTACTGCCATTATGAGCAATTTCTCCTCTAATTTTAATAAAATCATTTATTTTTGTTATAGATGTCTCGTGCCACATAGTTGTAAAATCCTCAATACCCAAAAATCTTTTATAGAGCTTTTTTAAATTTTCAGAGTTTGGCGTATTTAAGGAATTTGTTTCATTCACTGCATATCCTTTCCATAGGTTTTTCCAACCATTGTCAGCAAGCTCTATGGGATAGATTATGTTTTTATTTTCTCTAACTTTTGTGCCAATATACTCTTTAATGTAAGAAGGTAATGCTTTTGCTTCAATATCGGTTGTTAATACCTTATCGACACATTCTAGTAAAATATTTTCGCAATATCTTTCCCAGGCAGCACAAAGCATTACGATTGAACTTCGAGTTAAAAAACCAAGTTTTTTTCGTCCAGATTTCCCTTTGCTGTAATCGTAATGCGTGTTACGAAGCTGTTCGACATCTTGTAATAATTCTAAAAAGTCAAAGTAGGATTTAGAAGGCATTTACAAATAGATTTAAAGTTAGATTATTTACTTGCCTGATATTGAATTAGTGGATGTTGTCTATATCTATAATGTTTTCTTTTTCAAACCAATCTGTAGCTTTTTGAATCACTTTCGCATCTGGATTATGAAAATATACGGCTAAATTTTCTTTAGCTCTTGTACAGCAAACATAAAATATCTTTTGAGTTCGTTCTAATACACTTTGGGTTGCTGTGCCTAGGAACATCTTTTCAAAATTATAATTATTCCAACCTCCATTATCAAGAATAACTAATACATTATCAAATTCTGTTCCTTTGGTTTTATGTTGTGTAGAAAATGGAGTTTGTCCTTCTAAATATTCATATAGTTTTTGAAATTCACTAAATTTTACATCTTTTACACGATTATATAAGTATTCATTTTTCTCTTTAAAAATGATTAATTTATCATCTATTAAGCAAATGCCCTTTTCGTGAGCATCAAAGATTACTTCCTCAATTGTTTTCTCTCCAACATTTATGAGATTGTCAATATTTTCTTTTAATTGTCTTTTATTGGCAATGCTTTTTATGTGTATTCTAAAATCTGTAATTCTTAAAAAGTCATTGTACTGTTTATTAGTATAAAGAGAAATGCTATTTTGAATTTTGAATAAATGTTTAATTAGATTATCTCTTTTTGAACCTTTTTTGTTTTCGTCGTCTTTATCTTGTTTTTTATCGTCTATTAAAGAATCCTTATTCAGATAAATTTTCCTAACTTCAGAAAATAGCTTGTCCTTTAATTGATTATATAATTGTAATTGTGTTGGGTCGGCTAATAAAATATTTTTCTTTAGTTCTCTTTGTCTATTCTTTAACTGAAATTTATCAATAACCTTATCAAAAGTGTCATCTTCTAATATTTCAATTGCTGGTTTATTATTTTTCTTATTGTCTTTAATTTTATTCAGTATATCCGTTTTTAGTCCAATAATAGGGTCGCTATCATAAATATCCATTAATGTTCTAAATCCAGCTTTCTCTGCTATTAAATTGTGAGTTAAATTGAGTTCTTTTGTTTGTTTAGAATTCTGGAAATTCCAATTGTGATTTTCTTGAAGGAATTTCTCTATTTTTCCTATATCTCCATCTGTAGAATATAAAAACAGCACTTTGCCTTGTTTTACTACACCATTAACCATGTTGGGAGCATTTGGGTCTTTAGAAGGCTCTTGTTTAATGCCATCTGTCCTAAGTTTATTTGCTAGAGTTATAATACTTTTAGGATTTCTTCTATTTTGCTTTTTGGGAATTTCTTTTACTTTATTAGCATCATTTCCTTTATATTCGTCCAAATTACCTATTCCATCCTCATAAATTGATTGCATTGCATCTCCGAAGAAACCAATAATATTCTTTTTATTGCTTTTTTTGAAATGGATTAAAAATGTTTCAATGATAGTTTTATTTGTATCTTGATACTCATCAATAAAAATGAACTTATATTTATCTTTGACAATACTACTAAGTTTAGGATAATTATCGAACAGATAGTTTGCAACTAGAAGTAATTCATCGTGAGATATTATTCCATCACTCAACCTAACATATTCTTTATACTGTATGCCATCTTCTAAGTTGTTATAATAATTCTCGGGAATTAGATTTGTGTCATCAATTGAAATTTTACTAACGTCTTCATTATTAGCTAGTGAAATAATAGCTTTTTTAAGCTCTTTTTGAAAGTGTTTTATGTTGTCCCAAAGGAAATCGTGGATTGTAGATACATTGAGATTTTTATGATTTACTCTCTCTTCAATCTCTTTTACAGCCGCATTCGTATAGGTCATACAAGCAACTTTAGAAGTTGGATTTTCTAAAATTGCTTGACGTATAACACTTACTAATGAAAAAGTCTTACCGCTTCCAGCTCCGCCACTCAAGAGAAAGTTTCTTCCTTTGTCAATAGATTGAAAAATTTCTTGCACTTCAGGTTCTAAGGTTAATCTTTCTTCAGCCATAATAACCCATTTTTAATGTATTCAGGAATATTCCAGTTACTTAATTTTTCATCACTGTGATATAAAATGTCTAAAGCAAAATGAGTTTTTTTCTTTATACAAGTAGTTGCCAATAAGTAAGCATCGTTTGACTCATCATCAAATAATTTTCTTTTTTGCAATCCACGAAACGACTCTTTTTTTGTATTTAAAAATTTTTTATTAATGTGTATGAAAGCGTCTTCAAAACTTCTTGCATGGTATTCATTTTCTTTCTGCTGAAAACATATGCAGACTGTTGAGCTTCCAATTTGAATAGTTCTTTCTTCGGGTGTTAATGTTTTCAATTTATCCCAAGTAAAGGCTTTTAAAAAATGATTAATTGCTGAATTACTTGTTTTTATACCTTCTACAACAGGACATGCTCCCCAAGTATCATTTCCCTTTTCGTCTTGTCCTACGATTTTAAGAGAATCAATATCTGTAATTATTAAAGACTTTATGCTTAAGAATTCAATGAATTTTTCAAAAATTTGAGAATATGCACCAACTTCAATTATCGATATATTTTGAGATAATAAAGAAAGAAATGTATCTTCTTTATTTTCTTTTTTTAAACGTGCTGTTTCTTCTAAATCAACCTTTCGCATGAAAGTTGGGATTAATATTCTTTCAGTGTCCCCTTCAATAAGAACAGCCTTGTCAGCAAAGAAAATTTCAGCCCGACTAATGGTTAAATATTGTTTTAAAAACTGATATTGAGTTGGGTCGGTACTGTATTGTTTTTTTAAATCGCTTAGATTTTTTGCTATTACATTGTTTTTTTCATTCGCTTTCAAATATTTAATATCATCAAAATCACTATCTGCTACAATATGAGATGAATGCGTCGTTATTATGTATTGTAAAGGTCTGTGTATTCCATCTTCTCTAATAATACCTTGTTCAAGTAGTTTTTTTATGTTTTTAATAAAGACATACTGCATTTGAGGGTGCGTATGTGCTTCGGGTTCTTCAATAACTAAAAGATTAATATCTGCTGGTTTTTTGTCTTTATCTCTTTTGAAGTCCTGAACAAGAATTTCAATTTCAAAAATCATGCTTATTAAGTTCATGTAACCTAAGCCATTATAATGCTCTGGTAACTTATGGTCGTCATGTGTGTAAACAACTGTTGTATTGCCTTCAAGTAGTTCTCGATGTTGTAATGTTGATATTATTGCAATGTCGGTATCATTAAGTTTAATCCCCCCAAAATCTTGGACTTTTTTTATGACATCTTTAAAAAGGTCTTTATAGATGTTACTTAATGTATTGTCTGTTTCTGAGAGTTGGTCTTTAAAGTTTTCAGTTGCTTGTGTCTTGTCATTACTGTCTTCTTGTTTTTTATATAAACTTGAAGTTTGTCGTGAGAGTGTGTTTTCTTTTTCTTTATTGGTAACATCTCTTCTTGCGCTTATGTATTTGAAGCTAATTATGTCTTTTATACTTATGCCTTCATTATCAAGATTTATGAAGCTTTTTTCGTTGACTTTATTTGTTGTTGTGTTATATTCAAAAGACATTTTATATATATGGAAATAATTATCCATTTCTTTATTTAAAAAGTCTTTTAGCTCTCGTGGTTTGTATGTTTTCTTTTTTCTCTTTTTTTCTTTTTCAAGTGCTGAAAAAATAGAAAAATCAGTTCTTATTTTTAAGAAGTCATTAAAGTTTAACAGGTATTCAAATCCTAAAACTATTTTATTGTTATCTGGGTCTAAATCCATTAAAACTCTGCTTACATTTGATAAATCATCTGTTTCATTGTATTCAATATAAAGTTTTAGTTTGATGCCTATATTTGAAAACTCTTTTGGATTTTTTTTTGATAAAATCAATTTTTCCAATTGGCTCTTAAAATCGATATTTAAATCATTGTATGAGAATTTGTTTTTTTCATTAAGAAATTTATCTAAGACTGTGAGAATTGAAGTTTTGCCTGAATTGTTTTTTCCAATAACAAGTGAAAGTTCATCCTCTAAATCCATCGAAAAATTCTTTAACAGTCTAAAATTCTCTATTTCTAATTTAAATATTTTCATTTTTTTATTTTTAAAAGATGAAAGCTTGATATTTTGGTATTTTTGTTGCTTAGGAAAGTGGTTTAATACTTTTTAGGAATTGAAAATTTTCAAAAAAATAAATGGCAGAATTAATAATGCCCATTTTTAATTAGATTTTCAGCTTCTTCTAACAAATTGTCATAATGTAATATTGTGATTCCATTACGTCTAAATTTACGTTTTTGGCGATTACTTTTTTCATTGAAGTCACTCCTTCTGCCTGCTATTACTAAAAATTCTATTCTTGTACTGTCATATTCATAAAATTCTTTTGGAAGTTCCTTATTTAAGATATTTGATTTTTCAATTGCTTTTCTCAATCCATTAAAATTGTTTTCTAGCCAATCTCTCCAATCTTCAATTTGATTTAGCCCTTTTCTTAGAGCATTTCCAAAACTTCCGTCGGCTAAGGTTATGTTGCCTGACGGGTTTTCCAGTTCAATAAATAAGAAATGATAACCTTGAGAATTTTTGCCGATTAATAAAAAGTCTGCTTGAAAATTTGGAGGCAATTCAATTTCTGGAAAAATGTATCTATCGTGGTGCCCATATATTGTATAATTTAGCAAAATCGAGCCAATTATAAAATAAGCCCTTTCATTTCGAATAAAATTAAGGATATCTCTTTCTGAAATATCTGAATTTAAAAGGGCAGTGAGCTTCTGTATTGTAGCAATATTTGAAATTTTATTTTTGTTTAATTCTACTGTATTGAGGTGGTTTTTTGGGAAGAGTGAATTATAGTTTATAACAAATGGATAATTATTATAAATTTCCATCCTCTCACTCATTATTTTAAAATCTCGTATTAAAAATTTTGGCTCATTCTCTTCTCTGATTTTTTCAATTGCTATTTTCTCGTCATCAGAGAGGTCTAGGTAATTTTTTTCAAATAAGCTCATATAATATTTATTACAAAAATTTCACAAAATATTTTAATACCTGATATGTAACTTATTTCAATTATTTTAAACAGAGTAACTCAGTTTAATTTTAAATAAGTTCTAAATCAAGTTTAGAGTTTTAGTAAAAATAAATATTTTTATTGAATAGCCTTACAAATTCATGTAAATATCATCAAGCTCTTCTTGTCTAATTCCTAAGTATCTTTTTGTTATCGCTGGAGATGAATGATTGAATAACTCACTTAAGTATAGTAATGCTTTATCCGTTTCATTGTTATTGCTCCATACTTGACGACCAAATGTTTTTCTTAATGAATGACTACTAACGGCAATGTTTTTAGTTCCAAATATTTCTTTTAGCTTTCTGTTTATGTATTGAACAGTTATTATTGTTGACTGGTTTGAAGTGAAAATGTAACCAGTTCTTACATGTGTCCTTATTTTAAGAAGCTCATAGGCATTCTTTATATTGTCGTTTAACCGAATAACGCGTTTCTTATTAGTTTTAGATTCTACTAACGAAATTGAATCATTTTCTAAATCTTCAAATTTCAATTTCAGAATGTCAGAAATTCTCAATCCAGCATTTATGCCAAAAACTATTAAAAAACCTAATTTATAGTTTTTTTCAGTTTTGATGATTTTCATTGCTTTGTTCAATGTCGAATCAAAATTTAGATAATCGCTAGTAGTGATTGAATTTTTAACGCTCATAACTATAATTTTTTATTACTGTAAAGATAATTATAAAAGTTTCAAAAACAATTTATTTTAATCAAAAGTGAAACTTTTATACGTCCTAATTTTTTAAAAACTTTGCGAGCTCTTTGTTTATGGGGCTTTAGTCAAAATAAAAAAGTTTCACTATTGTTAGAAGTGAAACTTTTGTATGATATGGAAATTTGAATTATGAATGCGACTTTGATACAAGTAATTGAGAAAGCTCAGAAAGTTCTTCAGATGTGAAGTTAGTTCCTTTATAACTGATAGGAAATTTTAATTTTTCCGTTTTAAGAATTTTTTTTAATTGAGCTAGGGTTAATATTACTCTCATGAAAGTAATGTTTTAGTAGTGCTTATAAAATCCCAATCTTCACCATTTAACCCCTCTTTTGACATATAAAATAATCCAGCCTTATAACGGTCGTAGATGCCAAAATCAATTCGGTCGTAGTTAAAGTACTCCTGAATATCTAAAATTATTTCTTCATGAAGCTTTTTATCTTCGATATAAATGGCAAAATGATTGTGATAACCTGTACGATTGTTAAATGGCTCGGTTGTAAAGAAGATTCGTAAATCAGTTGCATTACCGTATTTTTTTATCAAATAATCGTAGACTCCATGCATTTGCTTAAAACAGCTGTTCTTTTTACGGTCAAGCTTATATGCAATAGTAAAAAAGAAACTCCATTCCATCTGCCAAAAGGTATATTGCAGACTGTTTTTATCTTCTAAACAATCAATTAGATTTCGCATAGACTGATTTTCTTGTCTTAGTATTTTGTTTTCATCAAACATTATTTCGCTATCAAAATAACGTGCATGTTCTATGGGGAATAATCTTTTTCCCTTCTTCAAAATAGTATCAGAAAACAACTCTTCATTTTTTTGATAGAATCGATATATTTTGCTTTTACTAGCTTTTATAGTGTTTTTAAATTCTATTATATTTTCAAATCTCATTATTAACTTATTAATTCTTTTTATTATTGTTAAAATACAAGAACTCCATACAAGGGGTTTATTCAAGCATTTAATAATAAATACGAAGCATAAACTAAAAAGTGTAGCTTATTGAGACTTTTTCTTGAAAAATATTTTTTACATGTGATAAATTACTGTGTCAAAGTGATACAATAAGCTCTGAAATGGATGAAATTTTCCCAAAAATTTGTTTACAGTATGATTGTAATGGTTGAATTGGATTTTATTTTTGGTAATAAAAGAGCAGTAACAAGATTTTAAATTTACTGAAATGACTGATAAATAGGGGGAGCAAGGCGAAAGGGAGGGCTTGAATGTAAATAGTCTCATTTTGACGATACGTGTCCTAGTTTAACAATTTATTTAATTAGATGGTCGCTTAAACAGGTGCTTCAGGTACAAAAATGAAAAACCATCCCTTATAGGATGGTTAGTGGCAGTATTTGATAGTTAAATTATCGGCATGTTGGGCAGGAACTTCTACGGGCTTCACTACAACATTTTCTAGAGCAATAAATACCTATTGAAGTAGTTGAATTTGTACTATAACAGTCAGACATTTTTCCTAAATGAGTATAATGCTCACCGCTGAAAGATTTCCCACACCATGAACAGCTTTTACTTGAAGAATATGAGCCACTACTTGATGTGCCGTAATTTGAATATTCTTCAATAGGTTTAGATATTTTCTCAAAATACGCTATTTTTTGATTTATACCTTTTAGTATTTCATCGTTATTTGATGGGAAACCTCTTTTATTGGATTCGGAAGTATAAGTTATTACATCTTTTTTTAGTTTAGTATAATCAGTAATTAATTTATCATACTCCCAATCCATTTTTACTGTGTCTTCTCTGGCTATAAGTTTTTCATACTCGACACTGCATGCTTTTCTTTTGGCTTGTAAATCTGGAGGTAGATTGTTACAACTGATAGATGAGATAGAAACTATCAGGATTAAGAGAAATCTAAAAATTATCTTGTAACCTAATGGCTGATTTCTTTTTTCTAAAAATGTTTTTCTCATTTGTGATTTTGTTTTTGTTGTTAGTGTTATTTCTTATCGCATGACAAATATATAAATTATAGCACAAGTGCTATAATTATTTTGGTATTTATATCTTCATTTTGATAAAGTGAAAAAAGATGATAATAAATCGAGAAAATTAATCTTTGACGAAGAAGGTTTACGGTTGTTTGCGAAGCGACTAAAAGAAGTACGTGCTGAAAAAAAGATATCACAGGAAGAACTCGCTTTACGTTCCGAACTAACGTTGTCACAAATTGCAAGAATTGAAACAGTCAGGATAAATCCTACAATAAGTACTGTCTTTAAAATCGCTAGAACATTAGATGTCCCACTTAGTGAATTATTTAATTTTGAATTAGAACCAACTTCGAATAAATAAATCATACTATTAAAAACAATATTATATGTATGTAGCCACTTGAAAAGAGTGGCTTTTTTTTTTTTTTTTTTAAAAAATAACTGATTATTAGTTGTTTATTTTTTATTCAATCTTCAATTCCACGAATTAGGGAAACCCTAGAAAAAACCTAATCTTCATTTGCATCATAATCTTAAATATGATAATAATGAATAATCAAATTTTATTAAACGGTATCACAATTGAACAACTTGCAGAGGCATTAAAAGAACTAATGTTTAAATCAAGTCAAGATAAATTACAAACATCAGAGGTTTTTTTAACTAGAGATGAGGTTTGCGAACTTCTGTCATTTAATAAGACCAGTTTGTGGAAGCATACTAAAAGCGGTAAATTAAAAAGCTACGGAATAGGAAATCGTGTTTATTATAAGCGTAATGAAGTTTTAGAAGCTGTCAAACCTATTAATTCATAATTATGGAAGGCATAGATTATAGAGTTGAGGTTTTAGGAAGGGTAGATTTAGATAGTAACGATGTGATTTCAAAAGAAAGGAATGAAAAAATAGGCTTATTTACCGTTAAAAGAGCGTCTAAGTGGATTGAAGAAGCCAAGATGCGACCTATACCAAAAATGCTTTTTGGTGAATTTTGGTTTGAAGGGGAATTATGTATTTTGTTTGCAGATACTAATTTGGGTAAATCTATTTTGGCAGTCCAGATTGGAAATAGTATAAGTAAAAGTAAAGCAATACCTCCTTTCAATTTAGATGCACCAAAGCAGACTATTTTGTATTTTGATTTCGAACTGTCAACAAAGCAATTCGAGAACAGATACTCTAAAGAATATAGCGAACATTATGATTTTGATAATAATTTTATAAGAATAGAAATAGATAGTGATATTGAAATTCCAGATGGTCAGGACTTTGAAGGTTTTCTTTGCGATTCCTTAGAAAATTCAATTACTTCAACTAATGCAAAAATAATTATTATAGATAATATAACTTTTCTTAGAAATGGGAATGAATCAGCTAAGGATGCCTTGCCGTTAATGAAACAATTGAAGGCATTAAAAAGTAAATATGGGCTATCAATCTTAGTCCTTGGACATACTCCAAAAAGAGATTTGTCAAAACCGTTAACTATTAATGATATCGCAGGAAGTAAAATGCTAGGTAATTTTTGTGATAGTGCATTTGCAATTGGACAAAGTTCGTTTGAGTCTGGTTTGAGATATTTGAAACAATTAAAACAGCGAAATACGGAGCAAATTTATGATTCTGAAAATGTGTGTGTTTGCCAAATTTCAAAGCATGAAAATTTTCTGGAATTTGAGTTTTTGGATTATTCTGATGAGAGAAATCATCTAAAAGAATTTAAGAAATCGGATAGAGAAGAACTTATTGGAGAAGTTAAAGCATTAAGCGCTATTGGTAAAACACAGAGAGAAATTAGAGATGTGTTAGGTATTTCATTAGGAGCGGTGAATAAATATCTAAATATTTAAAACTCGCTGTGTTCATAATGTTCACGGTTTTTATAATGAACATCGTGAACAGAAAACAAGGATTAATGCTTACTTTATTAAGTTAAAATTGAGATTTAGACTCTTATACGCATTGTATAAGAGTCTTTTTTGATAATATAATAAGTTATAATTTTTATGGGTAAAATGTTTCTATATTAGCGTAATTTAAAAATAGTCTCAAGATGTTAAAAAAATGTTTTTACTATCCGATTATTATAATAAGATTGAATTACCTTAAGGCTTAAATTAGCAAACTATGAGAGAAATCAACAATTTTGAGAGAGAAATATTGAGAAGAATAATATATTATCATAACAATGGTATTGTATCCAATGTGGCTTCTATTATTGACTACAGACTTGCTAACAAGGACATATTTCTTGATTATAAAAATGATTTAGCAGAAATACGAGCTGATATGCAATTTTATAATCAAGGGACTTTGGAAGATGAAGTGCGGATTCTTACATTGGAAATCGTTACTGTCGTTAATTTATTGAAAGACCTACAAAATTCCAGCTATGTTAGCCTTTTTTTGGAGGCACCGCTTCCAATACAAATAAGATATGGACAATTAGTAATAGGTCATGCATTTGTTTCAGCAACAATCCATGACCCAAATATAAAATCTTTGCTTTTGGATTATTCGCTTAAATCTATTCTAGTGGGACAGCCTTTGGTTGATTTTGTAGATAATGACTACAAAACAAATGAACAAGTTCAGGCAGATAGAGAAAGAGCGCAAGTAATTTCTGATAGTAAAATAAATAAACGCAATTTGTATATCGCAGTTGGTGCTTTGGTTATTTCTACAATACTTAGCTTTTGGGAAATTCATATCGGAATCCAAGAAGTAAAGTATGGAAAAATGCAGGTAGAACAGGAACAAAATGTTAAGCTTAATGATTCACAACAGAAATCATTAGAGGATAGGCTTGATAGTACGAAACATTTACAGCAACAAACAATGAAAGTTTTAGAAAGTGTAAAAGAGAGTCAAATTAAAATTCAAAATAAACTGAAAATTTCTAAAGGAAGTTCCACTAATTAATTTAGATGTTTGATTTAAGCATGTTATTGGTAATTAAATTATTTGAGTTTGTTAAATTATACTTAGTCATAAATTGTAAATTTGTATTTTTGAAATTCATCCTAACGACTCTATAGGAAAATAGAGTCGGGGGTAATTTTTTAGATAAAAAAATATATTAAATAGAATATGATAGTACAAAATGATTTAATTGGGACTTGGTATAATGAATACTATAAGTTGGTTATTGAGAATAATGATATTTCGTTGGCAACAAATATTGATACAGAGCATAAACAATTTTACACTAAAGTAATTTATTCTGAAAAAACAACTTGGATTGAAAGCGAAAAAACAATAGAATTATCAAAAAATATAACGCTTGTTAAAAGCGAAAATGTTGCTAATGTAATTTTGATTTCAATTCAGACTGATAGAATGGAAATCATACGATTAATTAGACTCACCTAAAAGGTTATACTCTAAACATTTCTGAAATGTTTTAAAAATACTTATTTTATTGACTAATGGTTGACTAAAAGTGTATTATTTCCCAATAAACAATAGGTAAAACAGTATAGAAGGAATATGTAGAATATAAAATTAAAAATTTAAAACGCACTTGATTATTTAATCAAGTGCGTTTTTGTTGTTGATTGTTTTTTAAAGCATTTATTTATATCATAAAAAAATAAAAATCATTCATATGAATAAACAACAATTGAAGTTTGTTATGTAAGTATTATGAAATATGGCTTGAAGACTAAATTTCTAAAAAATTATATAGAAACTCAAATAAGTTTTTCTTCTTTTTGTTGTCTTTATACTCACATGTTATATCCTCTTCAATTTTTTTCAATCTATTTAGGTCGTTTACATCGAAAAACTGAACAGTTGTATCTGTAATGTTTCGTTTTAATTTTTGTTTCTCTTCTGCAGTCATATTTTTTAACGAATTTGGCGAAACTAATACTCTATAAATTGCATTCTCTTCATTTGATGATATCATCTCGATAGCATTAAATTTTTCTAGATTAATCTTTTTTTGAGCCATTTTCTATTGTATTTTGAATTGATTTCTCTCATTTATGATATCAAATATTCCATCTGCAACTCCTTCTAAAATTGCAATTTCATATTTGCTACCAAATGCATTCGTTTTTACTGAATCAATACATATAAACCCTAAACAAATATGATTTCCATCAATAATTGGAGTTATAGGATATACAAGTTCACTATTATAAGGCAACACTTCTTTTTCATAACACTGTTTACTAGTATTTTCGTAATTTTCCGTTTTGTTTACGTTATTGTTTTTATAACATTTTTTTTTAGATTTAATTGATACTTTATTAAGACAATAACTAAAAGCTGTATTTCCTAATAATGAGTGCTCAATTTTCGAATACTGCTCAGTATCTCTTGGTCGATGATCTATATCTCTAACTAAATTAGATAATAAAGTTTGAGGTTTTATTGAATCATCCGCAATTGGAACTTTAATAGATACAGAACATTCGGCTTTTACTAGATTTGTAAAAATTATTTTTAAATTATTACACAATAATAACATGCTTTTTACAAATTCCTCATCATCATGACCAGGAGTTTTTCTATAATTATGCATAGCGGCGAAACATTCATTTAATAAAATGATAGCATCTCCATAATTTGAATTTTTATATTGTTCATGAAAGTATTTCAAACTTTCTTTAAAAAAAATAAGAACAAACCTTAAAAGAAATAAAATAATAATAATAATGGCTCCCCAAATAATAGATTCTTGAAGATCTAATTTAAATAGATTTTTACCTATTAGAAAAGTCGCT
Source organism: Flavobacterium ginsenosidimutans (assembly GCF_003254625.1). GTDB lineage: Bacteria > Bacteroidota > Bacteroidia > Flavobacteriales > Flavobacteriaceae > Flavobacterium > Flavobacterium ginsenosidimutans. Next base: position 5,093 of record NZ_QJRJ01000061.1, on the reverse strand, counting down.
CCAAATGCACCAATACTTCCAAAAAACCACTTCCAAATATTCCATTTAAAAGCGGCTAAAAAACTATTCCAAAGAATTTTTCCAATTTCGTAATAATTAAATGTCATGTAAATTTGAATTATGACCCAAACTTACTTAATTCATTTGTTATATTATAAAGATAGCTTATTGTTTGTTAACAAAAATCTTGTTAATAAGATAAATTAAAGTTAATTATTCCTCCTTTAATTGTGGGAGCGTCTCGCTCGTGGACGCAAAGTAATGCACGAGCGAGACGCTAGCGCCAGCAAAACAACAAAATTCCATAAAGTTTGTCATTTCGACCGAAGGGAGAAATCACACTCGAAACTCGACAAAGCAAGTCACAAATCTTTGCGGAATTACTTGTGTGATTTCTCCTTTCGTCGAAATGACAAGAGTGTGTGTTAATTGGGTTGAAATATAACTATTCAACAACCTCCCCAACAAACCCCAAAAACTCCATTTCATCCATAGGAAACAAATGCAGAATCGTTTCTAAAATAAGACTCACATTAATAGTTGCACTTTTATCTTTTTTAGAAAAATTATGCATATCATTATCAAGTGCCAGAATGCATAATTTGAGTAAATCGGTAATGAGGCAGCCGAGTTCTAAATAATTGACCACTTTAAATTGTGCGGTATAAGAATTGGCTTCATTGGTTGGTTTTAGCGTTGTAAAATACTGAGCGGTTAATTTTTGCAGTTTTTGTAGCTTTTCTGTTTGGTTCGTTTCCATAAGGCGTATATTTTTAAATAGTTTACAATTTGACTTTTATAAAAATATTATAAGAAAAATTGTACTTTTGTTTGATTCGGCGAAGGAAGAAATAGATTTTTCTGTACCAAATCATTTTTTGTCGTATCGCACGGCGTAAAATCTGTTTTTTACATTTTACCGATTTTGACACTTTATTATTATCTTTGAATTATGAGCACACTAACAAAACCAAATCATATAGGGCGAAAAATAAGCCGTATTCGTGAACTTCGTGATATGAAACAGGAAGCTTTGGCACAAGCTTTAGGAACAAATCAGCAGGCGATTTCGGCTATGGAAAATAGCGAAACTATTGATGACGAAAAACTAGTTGAGGTTGCAAAAGCACTTGGTGTAACAGTTGAAGCAATTAAGAATTTTTCGGACGAAGCGGCAATTAATTATTTCAATACTTTTAATGAAAGTCCCAATAATTATTTCGGACTTAATAATTGCACTTTCAATCCGTTAGATAAATTAATGGAAACGGTAGAAGAAAATAAAAAGCTTTACGAACGTTTGCTTCAGTCAGAAAAAGACAAAATAGAATATTTAGAAAAATTGCTAAAAGAGAAATAGTAATTGAATAGAAATAAAAAGCATCTGCCACGGCGGGTGCTTTTCTCATTTTAAAACTTTCCAATTATTGAAAATAGTCTTAGAAAATAAAGGAATTAAGACAGATACTTATTATATACCGCCTTTTACTTTGTATGAAGGTGAAATAATCGTTTTGTATTTGTACAACGGAAAACATTTATACGATGCAGAGATTTTTCTCAGGGATATTTTTTGTGGTAAAATCAAGCATGAAAACGTGACCTTGTATAGAAAAATGACCTTTGTTGAGTATTTTAAAAGATCTTCCTTCAGGGATACTTTTTTCCCTTTAACAGTAAAAAGATACCTTAAGAAAAATGCAAATCTTAAGAGTCCATTATGTCAAAAAATATTTGAAGATAAATGGAAATGGATAACGCCCGAAACAAGATTAGAGAAAATTCCAGGCACGCCTAAAAAGCTGTTAACTCTATATGCGGCTCTTTCAAAAAAGAAAGATATTGTATTTGATCTTGGAGCATTGGATGATGAAGGTTATGAGTATTCCTTTAAAGCAATAGAAGGAATTGTGAAACAAGATAATGGTTCGGCAATTTTATTGCATTGTTTTGATAATATGGAAGAATATGCATCTAATATTATTACCCTTGAATGGAACGCTGGTTATCCTCCGGAGGGAAATGAGTTTCAATTCAATTTTTAAACAGAAAGGTAGCTCTTTGTTTCAGCAAAAATGATAAAATTGCATACAGTTTTGTCATTTCGACCGAAGGGAGAAATCGCACTAGAAGCTCGATATTATAAATTGCTAATCTTTACGGAATTAGTTGTGTGATTTCTCCCTTCGGTCGAAATGACAAGATTGTGATTTAAATAAAAAAAACCTCTCATAATCTGAGAGGTTTTTTTTTATAATAAATTCTATTGAATTAACTTTTCGCTATCGCTTTTGGTTTGCGTTTTAATTTTTCCATTATGGCATCAGCTTTTTCGTTTTCGCAAATGAAACGTAGAGATTCTGCATAACGGTAATAATAAATTGGATCTAAATCTAAGGTTAGAGCAAATAGTTCGCCATACCATTCGGCGGCTTTGTCTAGTTTATATTTGGAGTAAGATGAATTTCCTAGTTTCTGAAACAAGTCTACAGATTTATAGCCTTTTGCAGCGACTTTTTCGTAGATTTTTATGGCATCGACATAAGCATATTTGTCGCTGACTTTTTCTGTTATATAAACTTCATTTTGAGCAGAAGCCTCAAATGAAAGCACAATTAAGAACACTAAGGTGAGAAGTTTCTTTTGCATGAGTATTTGTTTGGGGCGTGGTATTATCGTGTTTTTAATTGTTTTTGAAAATAATTTGACAGCCAAAAAGCTGCTGTAATCAATCATAGAACGTCATTTTTGGTTTCTTATTTTGTTGAGTGCCATAAAAATGGCTGATTTTCTGCATTTTAATGTAAAATTTATGATTTAACTTTATATCAGTAAAGAAATCAAAATGACAATACAGGAATATTTCAGTAAAATAGAAGCTTTGCAGGACAATAAAATTGCATTTTCTGCTAATGCTGATTTGGAGCTTTACATCCAAAAAATACAGCAGAATTGCACAGAATCGTCTTTTATGCTTCATTCTTTATTCCAAAAATCTATTATAAATAATACTATAATTACGAAGTTTTCAGATCATTTAAAATTATTGTTTTTAGATGAACAAGAATCGGGAAACGTTTGTTTTGTGAATAGCGATGAAATAAGACCAGAATACAGACAAAGCTTCAAATTAATTGATTTATTGGATTATATCTATGCTTTTGGACATTCGTCATTTTACCAGAAATCTCAAAAAATAATCATAACCAATGAAGCTGAAGTTTTTTGGAAACTCGTTAAAATTGGTTCTACTCTCAGAAAAGAAATAAAATAAAAAAAGCAGCTCCTGGTACGAGCTGCTTTTTCAATTTTTTAGGGCAAAAAAATTAACGACGGAAAGATGGACTCTGATTAGCAGATTGGTCTAACTTTACAGTCTTAACCTTTTTAGCAGCAACTTTAATTTCGTGTTTCGCAACTTTGTCATTTGCTTTCACTTCAAGAACATAAGTTCCTGCAGGAAAACTTTCTAAACTAATTGTTTTTGAAACTTCTAACTTGTCAGCTGCAGATTCTCCCGCATAAAGTAAGTTGTGATTCTCATCATAGATAGAGAAAGATGCATTTTCTACAGTATCCAAAGTAAAACTAACTACTTTTCCGTTTCCTGTTTTGATGTTTAAAATATAATCACCTTTTCCTTCAATGGCATAGGTAAACACAGTCGCTAAAAAAAAGGCAGCAACTAAACCAGCTTTGGTAAATTTTGTCATGTTTTTTTTAAATTGTTAATTACTAAATGTGGAACGCGTAAAACTACAAATACAAATTTAATTTTTAGCAACAAATTGGCATTTTTTAACGCTTAACTTGCTGAATTGAAACTATTTCTGCATTTTGTTTGAACTATGTACGTAATTACTGGGCTCGCGGTTTTAAAAATTTTGATATTTTTTTAAGTGTTTTAAAGTCACTTATTTTATTAATCAGAATACTTTTCTTAATTCAGGCTGAAATTCATTTTTCATCAATTTTAGAAATGAAAAAAACAGCTCTATAAGCAAAAATGCTATATTAATTTAACCGCAAAGTGCGTTAAGATTTTCGCAAAGCACGCTAAGTTTCTTTCCAGTAATTTTATAAAATAAAAAAGTTCACAAAGCTATATGGATAAAATTTTGTGAATTTTGAGCTTGCGAAATCTTAAACAAAAATCTTTGCGAACTTTGCGGTAAAAAAAATATAAGTATAAAGCAAAAAAAAACAGCTCTGTAACCAACCAAGAGCTGTTTCTTAAACAATAAAAATGTTATTTTTAATTTTTTCTAACCTTATTTTATACCTTTTTGGAGTATAAAAATTAGCGTGCAGCAACGCTCGAATTTTTAGCGAAACCAGCTTTGTAAGCATAAGAAACTGCATTTCTTGATAAAGAAGCAGTATCACCAATTGTGATCTCGTATTTCGCTTTTTTTACGCTGTCTTCAACTTCTAAGAAGTAAGTTCCTTCTGGAAATTCTTCTAGACTAAAAGTTCTTAAAATTCCTTCTTTACCTGAAGCAGTTTCAGAGTAAATAAGTGTTCCGTCCTTGTCATAAATTGCTAAGTTGGCTTTCTGTACTTTGTTAAGTGCGAAAGTAATCAGTTTTCCATTAGCTTTCATTACGTGAAGAGTAAACTCCGACGTTCCATCAATTGCGTAAGTGCTAATTCCTGTGAAAAGCAACGCAGCTACTAAACTCATTTTTGCAATCTTTTTCATGGTACTTAGTTTTTAAATTATTAGTTCTAATTCTCTGATGCTAAATTACTTATGTAATACATGAAAAAGCGCAACTGTATTTTCCGATTTCTATGCTATATTCTCATTTACGAAACCGTTATAGGTTAAAATGTGAATTATTTTTATTGTTTTAGTTAATTCGTTAATTATTTTTTAATGTTTTGCTTGATTTTAAGTTTACAATGGGTTAAGGATTTATTTACAAAAAGCAGTGAGTTTTTTAACCGCAAAGTGCGCTAAGATTTACGCAAAGCACGCTAAGAATTATTATGCAAGAGGTTTATAAAAACGCAAAGTTCGCAAAGCTTTGTGAAAAAAACTTTGCGAACTTTGCGTAATTCTTTGCGTCTTTGCGGTAAAAAAAACTTAA
>NZ_QJRJ01000080.1 GCF_003254625.1 Flavobacterium ginsenosidimutans | reverse complement strand
GAGAGTATGTCGTCGCCTTTCTTTTAAGAATCCTCATCATGTATTTGATGGGGATTTTTTGGTTTTAAGCTGTATTAAAACAATACCGGAAAAGATTCAGTTGGCGGCTTGGTCCATAGGGAAATTACAGATGTGTAAGGCTGATAGTTTTAAAACTGTTAAATTATAGTCAATTGTTTGTGGTTAAACATTGATACTTTAGACTTTTTGGATATGAATAAGTATTTTTGTGTTTAAATTACTTTTTAAATATGAAGAAAAATATTTTATTGTTAGCACTTCTTGCTGTAACAGGCCTAAGTGCGCAACAACGTCCAAAGTTAGTTGTGGGTATAGTTGTCGATCAAATGAAAATGGAATATTTATATCGCTTTTCAGATGATTTTTCTCCAAACGGCTTTAAAAGATTAATGAATGATGGATTTACTTTCCAGAATATGCATTACAACTATATGCCAACTTATACTGCTCCTGGGCATGCTTCAATCTACACAGGTACAACTCCAGCTACTCACGGAATTGTAGGTAACGAATGGTTTAGTAGAACACTTGGGAAAGAAATGTATTGTACAGATGATGCAGGTGTGAAAACTGTTGGTGATGGAACGGCAGAAGAAGGTGCAATGTCTCCAAAAAACCTTCAAAGTACTACTATTACTGATGAAGTAAGAATGGCTACTAATTTTAACGGAAAAGTAATCGGAATGAGTTTAAAAGACCGTGGCGCTATTCTTCCTGCGGGACATTTTGCAAATTGGGCATTTTGGTACAGTAAAACAGGTTCTTTTATTTCGAGCACTTTCTACGGAGAAAAATTGCCTGAGTGGGTAACAGAATTCAATAACGAGAAAAATTACTTAAAATATATTAATAAAGGTTGGGATTTGTATAAGCCTGCTTCGGTTTATAATGAGAGTCTTCCTGACAACAATCCTTATGAAGGTAAATTATATGGAAGTGCTGCTCCAGTTTTTCCATATGATTTAAAATCTATGTATGAGAAGAACGATGCAGGAGTTATCCGTGCAACGCCATACGGTAACGATTTATTAGCTGAATTTGCAAAAAGAGCGATTGAAAAAGAAGAATTAGGTAAAGATAATATCACAGACTTCCTAACAGTAAGTTTTTCTTCTACAGATTATGTAGGCCATTTACTTGGGCCAAGATCTATGGAACTTCAGGATACTTATTTAAGATTAGATCAGACAATTGCTGATTTCTTAGCTTATCTTGATAAAACAGTTGGTAAAGGAAACTATTTACTTTTCTTAACTGCTGATCATGCTGGAGCAGAAAATGTAATTTATTTAAAAGATCGTAAATATAATGTAGATAATTACCCGTCTAAAGAGGTTAGAAAAAGTCTGCAAGATTTCTCAACTAAGACTTTTGGTGTAGATCTGATTCAAAACTATTCAAATTTTAATGTTTTCTTCAATAGACAAATTATTAAAGATAAAGGATTAGAACTTGCTAAGGTGAAAAGAGATTTTAAAGAGTTTTTAATTGCTCAGCCACAAGTTAAAAAAGTCTATACTGAGGAAGAAGTTTTAGCGAATGCTGGAAATGATTATTCTTTAAATTTTGTTGCAAAAGGTTATGATGTTACACAAAATGGAGATTTAGTTATTGTAGATAAACCAGGTGTTATTGAATATACACCAACTGGTACATCTCATGGAACTATTTATGCTTACGATACTCATGTTCCTGCAATTTTTTATGGATGGCATATTAAAAAGGGTGAATCTTATGATAAAAAAGCAATTACAGAGATTGCTCCAACAATTGCTCAAAAGATTAAAGTTACTTTTCCAAATGGAACTGAAGCTAAAGTAATGACTGAAGTTCTAAACGATAAAAAATAAATTTTAAAAACCTGTCTCTAAAAGGCAGGTTTTTTTATGCAATAAAAAAGGCTTTTCAATTAAGAAAAGCCTTTATAGTAGTGACTTAGTAAGCACTTATTAAGTATTAGCACTATGCGTTTGCTAATACTATTTCTTCGTTAAAAGGAAGATTCCAAGCTTCAGCAACTCCTTTATAAAGGATTTTTCCATTTGCTACGTTTAATCCTTTATTTAATTCTTCATTTTCTGTACAAGCTTTTTCCCATCCTTTATTTGCTAATTGTACAGCGTATGGTAAAGTTGCATTTGTTAAAGCTAAAGTAGAAGTGTAAGGAACAGCACCTGGCATATTAGCTACACAATAGTGAACAATATCGTCAATAATGAAAGTTGGGTTTTCGTGAGTTGTAGGAGTACAAGTTTCGATACATCCACCTTGGTCTACAGCTACGTCAACAACAACAGTTCCTGGACGCATTAATTTAAGCATATCACGAGTAATTAAGTGAGGCGCTTTTGCTCCTGGAATTAAAACCGCTCCAACAATTAAGTCAGCATCTTTAATTGCTCTTGTGATGTTGTAATGATTAGACATTTCTGTATTTACGTTAGCTGGCATAATGTCGTCTAATTGACGTAAACGTGGTAAGCTTAAGTCCATAATAGTAACCTGAGCTCCTAAACCTGCAGCCATTTTTGCAGCTTGAGTTCCTACAATTCCTCCACCTAAAACCAATACTTTTGCTGGTGGAACACCAGGAACACCTCCTAAAAGAATTCCTCTTCCTTTTAATGGTTTTTCAAGGTATTTTGCTCCTTGTTGGATTGCCATACGACCTGCAACTTCAGACATTGGAACTAATAATGGTAAACTTCTGTCTGTTTTTTCTACAGTTTCGTAAGCTAAACAAACAGCTCCTTTTTCTAACATTGCATGCGTTAATTCTTCAGAAGAAGCAAAGTGGAAATAAGTAAATAATAATTGATCTTTTTTGATCAATGGATATTCAGAAGCAATTGGTTCTTTTACTTTGATGATCATCTCAGCGATAGCGTAAACTTCTTCAATAGTTGGTAAAATAATCGCACCAGCTTGTGCATATTCTTCATCAGCAAAACCGCTTCCTAAACCAGCAGTAGATTGAACATAAACTGTATGTCCGTGTTTTTTCATTTCTGAAACACCTGCAGGAGTTAAAGCAACTCTGTTCTCATTATTTTTTATTTCTTTTGGAACACCTATTATCATTTGTTATATTTTTTTGTTTTTATTGAAATTGTTTTACAAATCTACAGATAGAGAATAAATTATGGTTTGAGGGTTAATAAATAAGAAAATATTATTTTATTTTTTAATTTTACAGAAAAATATTCTGTTTTGAAATGAATTTTATTCTTCAAAAAGAAAAAAAGACTGAATTCTATAGATTTTAATAAAACGTTTTCGTTATGGCTTTAGATGAAATTGACAAAAAAATCCTACGTCTTTTACAAGAAGATGCGCATTACACTTTAAAAGACATTGCAAACAAAATAAATTTGTCTTTAACTCCCGTTCATGATCGAGTGAAACGTCTTGAAAAAGATGGTATTATAGAAAAGTATGTTACTATTTTAGACAAGAAAAAACTCGGAAATAATCTTACGGTTTATTGTCAGGTAACCTTAACAAAACAGACTTATGATACTTCTGAAGGATTTAATCAGTCGATTTTAAATTTGCCTGAAGTTGTAGAGTGTAATTATGTTTCAGGAAATTTTGATTATATGCTTAAGATTATAATTCCAGACATGGAAAGCTATCATCATTTCCATCAAAAAAAATTATCCGTTTTGCCCGAAGTTTCACTAATCAATACAGTTTTTGTAATTTCAGAAGTAAAAAGTACGACGGTTTTACCTATTTAATAAATGAAAAAACCACCAAGATGAACTTGATGGTTTTAAAAAGAAAGTTAGTTTGGTTGAATTAATAATAAGTATAACGTCTCACTTTGGCAATATATTTTGCTAAGCGAATTACTTGATGACTATATCCGAATTCATTATCATACCAAATGTACAGCACGATATTTTTTCCATCTTTTGAAACAATTGTAGCATTGCTATCATAAATTGATGGTGCTGAAGTTCCAACAATATCAGAAGAAACTAGTTCGTTGTTTAATGAATATTTTATTTGCTCTACCAGCTCTCCTTCAAGAGCATACTTCTTCATTACCTTATTAATTCCTGCAATTGATGTTGCTTTTTTTACTTCTAAACTCAAAACTACTAGTGATCCATTTGGGACAGGAACTCTAATCGCATTAGAAGTTAATTTTCCTTCTAATGATGGCAATGCTTTTGAAACTGCATTTCCTGCGCCAGTTTCTGTAATTACCATATTTAAAGCAGCGGCTCTGCCACGGCGATATTTTTTATGCATATTATCCACGAGATTCTGATCGTTTGTATAGGCATGAATAGTTTCTAAATGTCCTTTTACAATACCAAATGTCTCTTCTATAACTTTTAAAACTGGAGTTATAGCATTGGTTGTACAAGAGGCCGCAGAAAAAATATCAATTTGATCTGGATCAAAATCATTATGATTTACACCGTGAACAATATTTGGAACACCTTTTCCTGGAGCTGTTAATAGTACTTTGCTAACACCATTTGATTTTAAATGTCGTTTCAAAGCTTCTTCTGTAATAAATGCGCCAGTGTTATCAATAACTAATGCATCGTGTATTTCATATTCTGTATAATCAATTTCTTCTGGTGAATTGGCAGTAATTATGTGAACGGTTGTCCCATTAATAATCAATGCGTTATTTTTTGAATCGACAACAACAGATCCATGAAAATCTCCATGAATAGAATCATAACGCAATAGAGAAGCTCGTTTCTCTAAACTTGTTACATCATGTTTATCACGGGTTACAATTGCTCTCAAACGCAGTTGATTTCCCTTTCCAGTTTTAGACATTAGCTCTCGTGCTAATATGCGTCCGATTCTACCGAAACCGTAAAGCACAACATCTTTAGGCTGAATTTCTACAGATGATTTCGCTTTTTTCAATTTCTCAATAACAAAATACCTTGCGTCAGGATATTTTTCGTCTTCTAAACGATATTCAAAAGTTAGTTTCCCAAGATCAATTTTTGCTGGAGGAAGATCCAGTGATAAAACAACTCTGGCGATTTCGACAGAATCGAATATCGTAATTGGTTTTCCAACAAATTCACCCGCATATTGGTGAAGATTGATAATATCGCTGACGTTTTTATCTAATAGCTGATTTTTAAATAAAACCATTTCTATCGATTTGTCATACCATAAATCGCTTATGATTTTAATTAATTCGACACCGGCTTTTCTTCGGTCGACTTGTAATGATACCTCTTTTTGGTATAATGATTTGTTATTCATAATTGAAAAAATAAAATGCTCACTATTTTAAAATTTTGCGCAAAAGTATCTATTTCAATCGATTTCGTAAACTATTTTAGCATTTATTTTTAAAAATAAAAAAGCCACCTTAAATTTCTTAAGATAGCTTTTTTTAGTTTTCAGTCGCAGTCTCAGTTTTCAGTTTTTTAATACTGCAAACTGAGACTGAATACTGCGACTTAAATTATAATTCTGAAAATCTCTCCGTTTCTGTTGATCATTTCAATTCGAACGCTTTGTCCTTCGTCTTTTTTGCTCAACAGTTTTGAAACAGTTTCAACATTTGTTGCTTTTACATTATCAATGCTCAAAATGATGTTTCCTAGTAATTCGTTTTGATATTGCATTAAATTCTCGTTTGTGATGTTTTTGATTTTAACACCATAATCAATTCTGAATTTTTTCTTATCAGCAGCGTCAATGTTTTCTAATTCGATTCCTTTAATTTCAGCGCTGTAAAACTCATTTTTACTTAAAGTTACAGGAACAGTTTTGGTTTTTCCATCTTTAATATAAGTCACTTTCACAATATCGTTTGGACGTTTCGTATTGATATAGCCAGATAAATCAGCATAAGTTGAAATATTTTGCTCATCAAGTTTTACGATAATATCTCCTTTTGTTAAACCAGCTTTTTCTGCACCAGAATTTTTAGAAACTCTATTAATATAGAATCCTTGTGTTTCTGTTACTCCTAATTCTTTAGAAGCAGTTGCATTCAATTCGCCTCCTTCAACTCCAAGAATACCTCTTTGAACATTTCCGTATTCCATAATATCCTCAATAATTTTGCGGGCAATATTAGAAGGAACAGCAAAAGAATATCCAACGTAAGAGCCAGTCATTGAAGAAATCATAGTATTAATTCCAATTAATTCGCCTCTCGCATTTACTAACGCTCCACCGCTATTGCCTGGATTTACTGCAGCATCAGTTTGAATGAAAGATTGTATTCCGCTTTGGTCTAAATTTCTGGCTTTCGCCGAAACAATTCCTGCAGTTACAGTTGAAGTTAAATTATATGGATTTCCAACAGCTAATACCCATTCTCCAACTTTTACATTGTCAGAGTTTGCAAAAGCAGTGTAAGGAAGTTTTTCATCGGCACTAATTTTCAATAGGGCAATATCCATTTTTGAATCTGTACCAATTAACTTCGCTTTGTATGATTTTTTATTGTTTAAAGTAATTTCAATTTCCGTAGCATCTTTAATTACGTGATTGTTAGTCACAATGTATCCGTCTTCAGAAATAATTACACCAGAACCAGTTCCTACTTGTTCTTGCTGTTGTTGTCCGCCATATCCGTAGAAAAATTCTAGCATTGGGTTGCTTACAGTTCTTCTCGAAACATTTTTTACGTGAACAACGGTATGAATTGTTTTGTCTGCGGCTTCGGTAAAATCTAATGTTTCAGCACCTAAACCAACATTTTTTCCATAAGAGTTAGGGGCAAGAGTTACAACAGAATTTCCTTTTCCAAAAAAAGAATTGTTGCTTTCAAATAATAACTTGTAAGCACCAAGAGTAATAGCACCACTTAATAATGACACTAGAAATAAGGCTGAAAATTTTTTCATATTAAAATTTGTAATTAAGTTATTAGAATTTAAGTTCATGTTTTTATTTAACGTAAAATTACTTCAAAAAATTATTTGTAAAAGTGGTTTAACTCTCTTTAACAATGATTAACATTTCATTAATTAATAGTTTGTACTTTTGTATTTCTAACAACTAAAAAATGCAAATAGAATTTTATAAATATCAAGGCACAGGAAATGATTTTGTAATGATTGATAACCGTTCCAATTTCTTTCCAAAAGACGATGTTAAACTTATTGAACGTCTGTGTGACAGACGTTTCGGAATTGGAGCTGATGGATTGATTCTTTTAGAGAATGATACCGAAACCGATTTTAGAATGGTTTATTACAACTCTGACGGAAACCAAAGTTCAATGTGCGGAAATGGCGGTCGTTGTCTTGTTGCTTTCGCTAATCAATTGGGAGTAATTGATGATAAAACGACTTTTATAGCTACTGACGGATTACATCACGCTTCTGTTAATGCTGATTCAATTGTTTCTTTACAAATGATTGATGTGAATGAAATTCAGAAAAAAGATTCTTATACTTTCCTAAATACAGGTTCGCCTCACCATGTTCAAATTGTAGACGATTTGGAACATTATAATGTAAAAGAAAACGGAGCTGCAATTCGTTACGGAGAATTATATGGAGAAAAAGGAAGCAATATCAATTTTGTTAAAAAAGTAGATAATGATACTTTTTCTTTGAGAACCTACGAAAGAGGTGTTGAAGACGAAACTCTTGCTTGCGGAACTGGAGCTACAGCCGTTGCAATTGCTATGAATGCTATTGGAGAAACAGATAAAACTTCAATTAATTTAAATGTTGAAGGAGGAAAACTGGTCGTTTCTTTTGATAAAGATAATGATGGTTATACAAATGTTTTCTTGACAGGACCTGCAAAATTTGTATTCAAAGGCACAATTGAGATTTAAATCTAAAATCTACAATCAAAAATCTAAAATTGTAAAATGATAACATTAAAAGGCGATTCTATTTATTTGCGTGCGCTTGAACCTCAAGATTTAGAGTTCATTTATTCTATCGAGAATGATGAGAATATCTGGGAAGTTAGCAATACGCAAACTCCTTATAGCCGTTTTTTGATTAAACAATATTTAGAAAATGCTCATCAAGATATTTATGAAGCAAAACAGCTTCGTTTGGCAATCTGTCAAGATGATGATTTTCCTGCTATTGGATTGATTGATTTGTTCGATTTTGATCCTAGAAATAATAGAGCAGGGATTGGTATTGTAATTCAGAAAGAAGAAAATCAAGGGAAAAACATTGGTTCTGAGGCTTTAGAGCTTTTAATAAAATATTCTTTTTACAATTTAAATCTCCATCAATTGTATGCAAATATTGGCGTACAAAATGTAGCCAGTGTCGCACTTTTTACTAAATTTGGTTTTAAGAAAATCGGAATAAAAAAAGACTGGATTTTGTATCATAACCACTATCAAGATGAAGCAATTTTTCAGTTAATTAATAAACAAATTTAAAATTTAAGCTTTGAGTCTAAAAAAAATAATCACAATAAGTGCCGTAGCCATAATTTCAGTTTTATTGATATATGGTTTTATTCTAGTAAATAAAATTTTTAGTTCTAATACTAAATTTGAAGAGAAAGAAGTATATGTTTACGTGCCTACAGACGCCAGTTATGCCGATGTAAAGAAAATTTTGGCACCTTATATAAAGAACTTTGACAACTTTGAAATGGTTGCAGAAAAAAGAGATTATCCGCAAAATGTAAAATCGGGTCGTTTTCTTTTAAAGAAAGACATGAATAATATTGATTTAGTTCGAGCGATGCGTTCTAATATTCCAGTTAAGTTAGTTTTTAACAATCAAGAGCGTTTAGAAAATTTTGCAGGAAGAATTGGTAAAGAAATTGAAGCTGACAGTTTATCTTTATTGAAAGCCATTAAAGATTCGACTTTCTTAGCAGCAAACGGATTTAATGAAGAAAACGTTTTTGCGATGTTTATTCCAAATACTTACGAAATTTACTGGAATACATCGGCTGAGAAGTTCCGTGATAAAATGATTAAAGAATATCACAATTTCTGGACAGCTGAAAGAATTGAAAAAGCAAAAGCACAAGGTTTAACTCCTGTTCAAGCTACAATTTTAGCGTCAATTGTTCATAAAGAATCAGTTAAAAAAGATGAAAGACCTCGTATTGCGGGTGTTTATTTAAATCGTTTACGTTTAGAAATGCCTTTACAAGCAGATCCAACAGTTATTTATGCTTTAAAATTGAGAGATAACGATTTTGATCAAGTTATTAAAAGAGTTTTTTATAATGATTTGGTAATGAGATCTCCATATAATACTTACGTAAATAAAGGACTTCCTCCTGGACCAATTGCAATGCCTGATATTACGGCTTTAGAAGCTGTTTTAAACCCAGAAAAGAATGATTATATCTATTTCTGTGCAAGTGTTGATCGTTTCGGATATCACGAATTTGCTGCAACATTGGCGGAGCATAATGTAAATGCAAAAAAATATTCAGACTGGATTGCAAGTCAAGGTGTGACAAGATAATTTAGTTTCTAAAAAAAATATTATAAACCGAAGTAAATTTTGCTTCGGTTTTTTTATTTCTAATTTTATTCAAAATTAATTTTGCTTTGAAAATTATTAAATTAATATTTTGATCAATTTTTAAGTTGGGACTAATGAAAATTTAAACAATTTTCGACAGTAAATTTTATAAAATTCGAAAACTCATTTTTAAAATTGACACAAAAAAGACAAATTAAATGTAATCCATTTCTTTCATTTTTAATGAATTTGCTTAAAATTTATATAAAATTGATTTTTTTTAGACCTCAATTTTCGGTTTTTAAGGTTAAAAAATCATTACCAAAATCTTTCGGAATCCATTACTATATCTGGGATGAAAGCGAATCCTAATATTTCTTTAAAAATGTTAAAATGCTGGTTTTAAGCATATTTCGAAATTGTCTTATCTTTGCACCGTAGAAATTTCAAGAGAGTGACAGTGTCTTGAAGAAAAACAATTTATGATAAAGAAATGGTATTTTTATGCGAGTTTAGTCGTTATTATTACATTTTTAAGTTTGGGATTTATTCCCTCAAATCACGAAACCAAACCTTGGTTTTTAATTGAAAAAACAGATGGATCAGAATACATTTTTCCATCAAAAGAAAAGAATGATTATCCGAACACCAACGTCCCATTCACAGGAAATCATCTTATAGGATTTAAAGAAGCAGTAGCTTTTAAAGAATCGCAAGGGCAATACAGATTAGTAAATTCCCTTGGTTATATGGGTAAATATCAATTTGGTTCTAAAGCTTTAAGAGCAATCGGAATTAATGATAATAAAGCCTTTTTAAAAGATCCCGCTCTACAAGAAAAAGCTTTTATAGCTTTGTTAGCCAAAAACAAATGGATTTTACGTTACGAAATCGAAAAGTATCAAGGTAAAATCATCAGTGGTATTGAAATTACCGAATCTGGAATTTTAGCTGCAGCGCATTTAGGTGGCGCAGGTTCTGTAAAGAATTTTTTCAAAAACAAAGGAAGCAGACATTTTAGAGATGCTTTCGGGACTTCTTTAAAAAGCTACATGAGAGATTTTGCAGGTTACGATCTTTCTTTTATAGAAGCAGATAGTAACGCAACAGTAAACGACTAAATTAAAAGAGGTTGTTTCACAATTGTGAAACAACCTCTTTTTCTATTGTGTATGTTCTTTATGAGCTAAAATGCTATCTCAAGAACTTTATTTATTTTCCGTATCTCTAATAACTGAAAACTGCGACTGCGACTGCTAACTTTAATCTATTAAAGCTTCTAAAATTTTTATAGCCGCTTCGCTTATTTTAGTTCCTGGACCGAAAACTGCTGATGCGCCCGCATCAAATAAGAATTGATAGTCCTGAGACGGAATAACACCGCCTACAATTACCATTATATCTTCGCGTCCATGTTTTTTTAGTTCTTCTATAACTTGAGGAACTAATGTTTTATGACCAGCAGCAAGAGATGAAACTCCCAAAATATGAACGTCATTTTCTACAGCTTGTTTTGCTGCTTCTGCAGGAGTTTGAAATAATGGACCAATATCAACATCAAAACCTACATCGGCATAACCTGTTGCAACTACTTTTGCACCTCGATCGTGACCGTCTTGTCCCATTTTTGCAATCATAATTCTAGGACGTCTTCCTTCTTGTTTAGCAAAAACATCAGCTAGTTGTTTTGCTCGTTCAAAATTTTCGTCATTTTTTATTGCTGCACTGTACACTCCGCTAAAAGATTTGATTTGTGCTTTAAAACGACCAAAGACAGTTTCCAACGCATTACTGATTTCACCTAACGTTGCTCTATTTCTCGCAGCTTCAATTGCAATTTCTAGTAAGTTGCCTTGTCCCGTTTGTGCACAATGGATTAATTTTTCTAGTGACTTATTTACTTTTTCAGAATCTCTTGTTCGTTTTATTTCTTCTAGACGTTCAATCTGCTGTTTACGAACCAATTGATTGTCTACATCTAGGATATCTAATGGATCTTCTTTTTCTAAACGAAATTGATTAACGCCAACAATAATATCTTGTCCACTGTCAATTCTTGCTTGTTTTCTCGCGGCCGCTTCTTCAATTCGAAGTTTCGGAATTCCAGCTTCAATTGCTTTTGTCATTCCGCCAAGTTCTTCTACTTCTTCAATTAGTTTCCAGGTTTTTTCAACAATATCGTTTGTCAGACTTTCAACATAATAACTTCCAGCCCATGGATCTACGGTTTTGGTAATTTTGGTTTCTTCTTGAAGAAATATTTGAGTATTTCGAGCAATTCTAGCCGAGAAATCTGTTGGAAGTGCAATTGCTTCATCTAAAGCATTGGTGTGTAAAGATTGAGTTCCACCAAAAACCGCTGCAGCAGCTTCTATACAAGTTCTCGCCACATTGTTAAACGGATCTTGCTCGGTTAAACTCCATCCGCTTGTTTGGCAATGTGTTCTTAAAGCCAAAGATTTATCACTTTTCGGATTGAATTGCTGTAATAATTTCGCCCAAATCATTCGTCCAGCTCTCATTTTGGCAATTTCCATAAAATGATTCATACCGATTGCCCAAAAGAAAGATAATCTTGGAGCAAAATCGTCAATCGTCATTCCTGTTGATAATCCGGTTCTGATATATTCTAAACCATCGGCTAAAGTGTAAGCTAATTCAATATCAGCTGTCGCACCAGCTTCTTGCATGTGGTAGCCAGATATGGATATCGAATTGAATTTTGGCATTTTCTTGCTCGTAAATTCAAAAATATCGGCGATAATTTTCATCGAAGGAGTGGGAGGATAGATATAAGTATTTCTAACCATAAACTCTTTCAAAATATCGTTTTGAATTGTTCCTGCCAGTTTTTCTGGACTAACGCCTTGTTCTTCTGCAGCAACAATGTAAAAAGCCATAATGGGTAATACTGCTCCATTCATGGTCATAGAAACCGACATTTCGTCCAACGGAATCTGATCGAAAAGCACTTTCATGTCTTCAACAGAATCAATTGCAACACCTGCTTTTCCAACATCACCAACGACTCTTTCGTGATCTGAATCGTAACCGCGATGCGTTGGTAAGTCAAAAGCAATGGAAAGTCCCTTTTGTCCTGCAGCTAAATTTTTTCTGTAAAAGGCATTACTTTCTTCCGCTGTCGAAAATCCTGCATATTGACGAATAGTCCACGGACGGCGTACATACATCGTTGCATACGGGCCACGTAAATTGGGTGCAAAACCAGCTCCAAAATCAAGAAATTCTAAATCTTCGATATCTTTCTCCGAATAGTTTTTTTTGATTTCGATTCCTTCGGCAGTCGTAAAGTTGTCAGAACTAGAATTAACTTTTGGTTCCTGACTTTTAACTTCTAGCTTTATATGTTTAAGGTCTTTTCTAATCATTGAGACACTTGTTTTTTGAATTTGTAATTAATTACGGTTGAGATTATTATTCAAGCTCCAATCTTTCTTGCTCCATTTTCTCAGCCAATCTTTTTTCAATAATTGGCGTAATTAATGTTTTTCTTGGTTTGATTTTTACAAAAGGAAACAGTTCTAAATCATGTTTCATTCGGTCTTCTTTGTTGGGATATTTATTAGTTCCTAAAAGAATTTCTTTTTTAGAATCGAATAATTCCTGCTCTTTGTTCGCACTTTCTTGAATTTTCTTTTTGATTGTTCCGTCGTTTAAAAGTTTCAAGAAACCTCCATTGGCTTCGATGTCTTTAAACAAAGTCAAGCTTTTTTCAGCCAATTGCATGGTCAAACTTTCGATATAATAACTTCCGTCGGCTGGATTATTTACTTTGTCAAAATAGCTTTCATGTTTTAAAATCAAAAGCTGATTTCTCGCAATACGATCGCCAAATTCATTGTCTTTGTGATATAAAGCGTCGTAAGGTAAATTAGCAATCGCATCTGCACCTCCTAAAATTGCCGACATGCATTCGGTTGTTGTACGAAGCATATTCACGTTGTAATCGTAAATAGTTTTGTTTCGTTTTGTAGGAGTTACCAAAAAATGGCATTTTATTTCTGAATTATATTCTTTAGCTATTAAATCAAAAAGCATTCGGAGCGCTCTAAGTTTAGCAATTTCGAAGAAATAATTGGTCCCAACTGAAATCTGAAAAACAATTGATTTTCTTTCGATAGAAAAACGATTCAAATATTCGTTTGCATGTGCTAAACTATAAGCAATCTGCTGTGTAATATTTGCTCCAGAATTTTGATATAACCCCAGATCTACACTTAGCAGATTTAAATTTGTTGTGTTTTTAAAAAGTATATCTAAAGTTTCAAAGTTATTTTTCTCTGAAGTTGCAAACCAATTTCCATCTTTTGCCAATTGACCAATTGGATCAAAATTACAATAGAAAATGGCTTTTTTCTGAATCGAAATCGTGTCTAATTTTTTAACGAAATCGATTGAGATAAAATTGAAATTAAAGTAAACGTTTTTGTTTTCTAAAGGAAGATTTTCCAATAGTTTTTGAACGTCAACTTTATCATTTTCAATTGTAAAACGAAGACTTTCTGCACCTCTTTCTAAAGTATTCAAAGCACGTTCGATAGATTTTTCTACATCGAAAACAAAGATATTTTGGCAGATTTTAAAATCTGAGGCTTGAGTATTTACATTTGCTGCTTTTGTAAATTCATCGCTATGATAAAAAGGTTTTACCTGAATATCCTCCGGAGAATTCCAAATAACAGTCTGATTGTAATCGGCTCCATCTAATTCAAACTGAATTTTTTGTTTCCATTGTTTGGATGAAATCGGATTAAAATCGTCGAATAGGTTAGTGGCCATTGTGTTTTGTTTGATTATTCTTTTTCTTGAATGGTGTCTCCTTCAAATTGTATGATATAAATATCTTCGCTGTCTTTCTTCATGAAATATTTCTCGCGTGCATATTTCTCAATTTGTTCCGGATTTTTGAGCTGTTTGATCTGCTCTTGATCTTTTCTGATTTCTTCCTGATAATACTTTTTATTATCCTGAAGTTCATGAATTTGCTCATCTAAAAAACGATGATCAAAATAGGAGTAATTGTCTAGAAATAACATCCAAACTATAAAAAACAGCAAAACCCAAACGTATTTGTTTCCTAGGTATTTGAACCATTTTTTGTCTTTGTATGGATTTTTAAATTTCATCTTAAACGAATATTTCTTTTGAATTTGAATGTTGTCTCTAGCCCCGATAGTAGTGAAAATCCTTTTGTGCCGGTCCCGATAACTATCGGGAGGCAGAAAGATTACTTCACTTAATTTTTATTTTCATTGGAGTTCAGTGAACTCCGTTTGCAACGAATAGCGGGAATCAGCTCCTAATTATTATGGTTTAAATTTACGATAAAAATTATGAAATTCTCTGATTAATTACAGCGCGAACTACATCAATTGCTACCGTATTGTATTTGTCATTCGGGATGATAATGTCTGCAAAAGCTTTAGAAGGCTCTATAAATTGCTCATGCATAGGCTTTAAAGTCGTTTGGTAACGGTTTAAAACTTCATCAATATCACGTCCTCGTTCTGAAATATCTCTTTTTAAACGACGAATTAATCTTTCGTCAGAATCTGCATGAACAAAAACTTTAATATCAAACATATCTCTCAATTCTGGATTGGTCAAGATTAAAATTCCTTCCACAATCATTACTTTTCTAGGATGTGTCGAAACAGTGTCGTCTGTTCTGTTATGCTGAATAAAAGAATAAACAGGTTGGTCAATTGTTTCACCTGCTTTTAGTGCTTTTAAATGCTTTACCAATAATTCAAAATCAATCGCTCTCGGGTGATCAAAATTGATTAATGCTCTTTCGTCAAAAGACAAATTGGTAGTTTCTTTATAATAAGAATCTTGAGAAATTACCCCAACTTCTGTATGTGGCAATTCGTTCATGATTTGGTGTACTACTGTTGTTTTTCCACTTCCTGTTCCTCCTGCAATTCCTATAATGAGCATAAAATTTTTGTTTGATATTTGTTTGGCAAAAATAATAATTTAACTGAATTGTATTAAAATATTATGATTTTAAACATATAAGTAACGTAAGTAAAATTAAGCTAGAAAATGTTTAAACAAAATGTTACTTAACTGAAATTATATTGCTTATATGGTGAAAAACATAAAAAAAATCCCGAAAGTAAACCTTCGGGATTTCGTGCAATCAGTATAGTTTAAAAAAAATATTCTGAATTTAGTAAGCACTTGTAATTATTTATTCTTTTTTGCTTTTATCATCATTTCAAGCTGATCCCAAAGTTCTTCTGGAATTGCTTCTAATAAATTGAACTGTCCAGCGCCTTTTAGCCATTCACCACCATCAATCGTGATTACATCTCCGTTGATATAAGATGAAAAATCAGAAACTAAATACGCTGCCAAATTGGCTAATTCTTGGTGATCTCCAACTCTTTTCAATGGCACTTTTTTCGCCATATCAAATTTTTCGGCTAAATCTCCAGGCAATAATCTGTCCCAAGCTCCTTTTGTTGGAAATGGTCCTGGAGCAATTGCGTTAGAGCGAATTCCGTATTTTGCCCATTCTACAGCAAGACTTCTAGTCATTGCCAAAACTCCTGCTTTTGCTGTAGCACTAGGAACAACATAGGCAGATCCAGTCCAAGCGTAAGTTGTAACAATATTTAAAATCGTAGCAGAAGTTTGTTTTGTATCGATCCAGTGTTTTCCAAAAGCCAACGTACAGTTTTTAGAACCTTTAAGCACGATATCTATCACAGTATCAAATGCATTTGCTGATAATCTTTCGGTTGGCGAAATAAAATTTCCTGCAGCATTATTTAAAAGAACATCTACTTTTCCGAAAACTTTTAAAGTTTCCTGAAGCATGTTTTCTACTTCTTCGTAATGACGAACATCACATTGAAGAGGAAGACATTTACCTCCAGTTTGGCTTTCCAGTTCGGCAGCTGTAGTTTTTAACTTTTCTAGATCTCTAGAAGTTATCGCTACTTGAGCTCCTAATTCGAGAAAATATTTGGTCATAGCTTTACCTAAACCGCTTCCGCCGCCTGTAACGACAATGACTTTGCCTTGTAAAGCATCATCACGTAACATCTTATCTGTGTAGCTCATACTTTTTTCTTTTTTTGCAATATTAGTTAAATAAAATAGGATGCATGCATAATAATGTTATAAAATTTTGAAAAAAATTATATTTCAGATAATTTTTTTGCTGCAGATTCTAATGTGAAGTTATCCTTTGCGAAACAAAAACGAATTAACTTTTGATCTTTATGATCTGAATAAAAAGTTGAAATTGGTATTGCCGCAACTCCGTGATCGATAATAAGGTTTTTACAAAAAGTCACATCGTCTTTGTCTGAAATGTTTGCATAAGAAGCAACCTGAAAATAAGTTCCTTCACAAGGTTTCAATTCGAAACGGCTATTTTGAAGCAGTTTCTGAAAATAATCTCGTTTTTCCTGATAGAATTTCCCAAGTAAATTTACATCGACAACATCAAGATATTCGCTTATGGCAAATTGGGAAATGCTGTTTACACTAAAAACCAAAAACTGATGCACTTTTTTAATTTCTTTCATTAAATGTTCTGGCGCAATGGTATAACCAATTTTCCATCCTGTTATATGAAATGATTTTCCAAAAGAAGAAACCATAACGCAACGATCTAAAAGAAAATCTTTAGTGTGTGCTGAAATATGTTTTTCTTCGAAAGTAATGTATTCGTAAACTTCGTCAGATAAAATGATAATATCTGGATATTTTTCAAGAAGATTTTTTAATTGAACAAAATCATTTTGAGTTAAAATTTTCCCTGTTGGATTATGTGGATTATTGATAATCATCATTCTGGTTTTTGCAGAACAAGCTTTTTCAATTCTTTCCCAATTTGGAGTATAATCGTCATTCAGTGCCACTCGAACAGGTTTTGCTTTACAGAGTAAAACTGGAGACTCGTAAGAATCATAACTCGGATCGAGAATAATTACTTCGTCATTATCTTTTACTAAAGCTAAAATTGTGGTAAAAATTCCCTGAGTTGCTCCAGCCGTAACCAAAAGTTCTGTGTCAGAATTTATTGTTCTGTTATAAGAATTCTGGGTTAACGTTGCAATTTTGTTCATCAACGGCGGATAACCTGCCATTGGTGTATATTGGTGAACGTTTTCTTTCGCTAATCTCGAAACAATATCTGTTAATCTTTCATCAACTGGAAAATTTGGAAATCCTTGAGAAAGATTTATAGCATTGTATTCAGCAGCCATTTTAGACATTACTGTGAAAATGCTTGTGGTTACGTTTGGGAGTTTACTCATGATATGCGTCTATTGGTATCGTTAAATAGTAACGAACTCTTACAAGTCTATTATTATGCATTCCAGGAATCCATTTTGGACATTTTTTAAGAACTCGAATTGCTTCGTTTCCAGTTCCAAAGTCTGCATCTTTAGTGATTTTTATGTCACTTAAATCGCCGTCCTTTTCAACTATAAAGTTTACATCAACGATGCCTTTTACCTGAAGTTCTTCTTCGGGATATTTATAATTGTATCTAATGAATTTTTGAAGTTTTTCAATTCCTTTTTCAAAGTCAGGTTTTACATCTATTGAGTCAATATTATATATTTTGTTATCTTCTTTTGTTTTAATTTTATTGACTTTGGTAGGTGTATTTGTCTCAGATACATAATTGCTATCTTTAATAATATTCTCTTCTGTCTTTTTGTCTTTTAATGCTTTGTTGTCTGGTGAAGAAATACAGTGTGTTAAACAAAGAAATAGCAGAGCTGAGATTCTTTTCATAAATGAAGATTTATTAATTTACATTTTATGAATAATAAAAATCGCAGGACGTTTATCTAAGTCAACTTTTAACTTTTTCCAATCCGAAATTTTCATTGTTTTGATAAATTCTGTTGGCAAAGTAATATCTGCCGCAATACAAAGATGAGTTGCAGGACTTAAAATCTGCAAAAGATCTTCAATCAGTTTGTTGTTTCTGTATGGAGTTTCAATGAATAGTTGCGATTGGTTTTTATCATAAGACAATTTCTCGAAATGACGAATTGCCGATTTTTTCTCGTCTTTATCAATTGGTAAATATCCATTAAAAGTAAAACTCTGACCATTCATTCCAGAAGCCATCATTGCCAATAGGATAGAAGAAGGTCCAACTAAAGGTACAACTTGAATTCCTTTTTCATGAGCCAACTTTACAATTGCGGCACCTGGATCTGCAACTCCAGGACAGCCAGCTTCACTCATTAATCCCATATTTTTTCCTTCTAATAAAGGTTTTATGAAATCATTATGTTCGCTAGTTTCTGTTCTTTTATTTAAAGTAAAAAGAACAAGTTCAGATTGTTTCTTTTCAGGATAAACTGCTTTTATAGATTTTCTCGCTGTTTTGTCGTTTTCAACAATATAATGGTCGATAACTTCTATCGTTCTTCTAACGGTTTGTGGTAAAACATCCATCGGATCGCTTTCGCCCATTGTAGTTGGAATTAAATATAATTTTCCGAGAAGTTTCATGTGTTTGTTTTTCTTTAAAATTAAAAAATTCAATTATCTCTTTTTTAGAAATAATTGAATCGAATTAGGAGTGTTTTTTAAGTAATTGATCTGCAATAAGATCTGTTACTTCGTCCAGCATTTTGTAAACGTTGTCAAAACCATTTGTTGAACCGTAATATGGATCTGGAACATCAACATTTTCATCTGGAAATAATTCGTTTAAAATCAAACGAACTTTGTTTTTATGCTCGGGAGTTTTTGCTAAATGAACAACATCACGAAAATTTGAATTATCCATTACATAGATATAATCAAATTCATCAAAATCAGAAACTTGAATTTGTCTCCCTTTTTGAGCACTGATGTTAATTCCGTTTTTTTTAGCTACTTCAATTGAACGTTTGTCTGGGCAATGCCCGATATGCCAAGAACCTGTGCCAGCCGAATCGACAAAGAATTTATCTTGAGGTAATTTAGA
Source organism: Flavobacterium ginsenosidimutans (assembly GCF_003254625.1). Lineage (GTDB taxonomy): Bacteria > Bacteroidota > Bacteroidia > Flavobacteriales > Flavobacteriaceae > Flavobacterium > Flavobacterium ginsenosidimutans. The sequence continues at coordinate 440,694 of NZ_QJRJ01000080.1, read as the reverse complement.
AGCTAAAATTCCTTCTGCTAAGGGAGATCTACAGATGTTCCCTAAACAAACCATTAAAACTTTTACTGGCATGATTCGCGTTATAGCGTTAGTTTTTTATTGATATCTTCAACAAACTTTTTAAATTGTTTGTCTGTAGAAACTAAATTATCGACTGTTTTACAAGCGTGAAGAACAGTTGCGTGATCGCGATCTCCAATTTGTGAACCAATATTAGCGAGAGAAGCTTTGGTGAATTTTTTTGCAAAGAACATAGCGAGCTGTCTTGCTTGTACAACGTGCCTCTTTCTAGTCTTAGATTGAAGTGTTTCAATATCCAATTGGAAATAATCTGAAACGATTTTTTGAATATAATCGATTGAGATTTCTCTCTTTACGTTTTTAACAAATTTCTCTACAACGCTTTTCGCTAATTCAATCGTAACTTCTTTTTTGTTGAAAGAAGATTGAGCGATTAAGGAAATAATAGCGCCTTCCAATTCTCTAACATTTGATTTAATGTTTCGAGCAACATATTCTAAAATATCTTCTGGCATCTCAACACCATCACGATATAAAATGTTTTTTAAGATCGAAATACGAGTTTCGTAATCAGGCTGATGTAATTCTGCAGATAATCCCCATTTAAAACGAGACAATAATCTTTGTTCGATATCCTGCATGTCAACAGGAGCTTTATCTGAAGTTAAGATTACTTGTTTTCCGTTTTGGTGTAAATAGTTAAAAATATGGAAGAATACATCCTGTGTTCCTGATTTTCCAGATAAGAACTGAACGTCGTCAATAATTAAAACATCAATTAATTGGTAAAAGTGAATAAAATCATTACGATTATTCTTTTTTACAGAGTCAATATATTGTTGTGTAAAAATCTCAGCAGAAATATATAAAACGGTCTTTTCCGGATACTTATCTTTTACTTCTACGCCTATAGCATGTGCTAAGTGTGTTTTTCCTAAACCAACTCCTCCAAAAATCAATAAAGGATTAAATGAAGTTCCTCCAGGCTTGTTGGCAACAGCCATACCTGCAGAACGAGCCAAACGGTTTGAATCTCCTTCAAGGAAATTATCAAAACTGTAGTTCGGATTTAACTGAGACTCAATTTTTAAATTTCTAATTCCAGGAATTACAAATGGATTTTTTAGTTCAGGATTTAAGTTTTTAAACGGAGCGTCAACCTCTTGCGGTTTCATTGGCACTCTGTTGGAACTTGGCAGCTGCTCGGTAAACGGCTGTTTATTTCCATAAGTGTTCTCCATTTTAATTTTATAGAGTAACTTTGCGTTTTTTCCCAGTTCTTTGGTAAGCGCAACTTTCAACAATTTTACGTAGTGCTCTTCGAGCCACTCGTAGAAAAATTTACTTGGAACCTGAATGTATAATGCGTTATCGGTTAGCTCAACTGATTTGATTGGTTCAAACCAAGTTTTATATGCTTGGTCTTGAATATTATCCTTTATAAAGGACAAACAGTTTTCCCATACCGATTGAGCAGTTTTAGTCATAGATTCAGATAAATTTTTATTATTGTTGTAAAGATTCTCCTAATAAAAGAGGAGCAATTTTATTCCGTATTTCGGGATAACAAATATGTGAACAAATTTCTGTAAAAAAAAATATTTTGGTATCTAATTTTATAAAAAAAAGTTGTAATGCGACTTTTTAAATTCGAATTTTTTTAATATTTTATAAATGAAAAATCATCAGACTCAAGTACGAGTTCGTTACTCAGAAACCGACCAAATGGGAGTCGTTTATCACGGAAATTATGTACCTTATTTTGAAATTGGACGCGTGGAATGGCTTAGAAATAAAGGGGTTTCGTATAAAAGCATGGAAGAAAGCGGTATTGGCCTCCCGATTGTCAACATGAACATAAATTACAAAAAATCGGCGAGATATGATGAACTTTTAACAATTCATACGACTTTTAAAAGTCACTCTTCAGTTAAGATCGAATTTGACTGCGCAATCTACAATGAGGCGAATGAGTTATTAACAACTGCGACGTTTATTTTAGTATTTGTTGCGTTAAAAACGGGTCGTCCAACAGCTCCTCCAGACTATATTTTGGAAATATTTAAATCGCTTGAATAATTGTTAAAATGAGCGAGATTTTGATGTTAATTTATACTAATTTAATATCAATTTCGAACATTAAATCAAAAATGCTGAACACTGTTTCGGCATTTTTTTTTCTCGTTTTTGTCACAATTTTACCAATTGGCAATCCTGAAATTTCATCCATTTCCATTTCTTGAGAAACGATTTCTAATTTCTTTTCTTTGATAACTCGCATTACTTTATTCATGTTTTTGTAATCAAAAGAAATTAAAAATTCGACATCAATTGTCTTTTCAACGATTTCACAAACTTCCAAAGTCTGTTGTGCAGTTGTTCGATATGCAGAAATTAATCCGCCAACGCCTAATTTTACTCCGCCAAAAATACGAACGACTACAACTAAAACGTTAGTTAGCCCAAAAGATTGTATTTGTCCATAAATTGGCGCTCCAGCCGTGTTGCTTGGCTCACCGTCATCGTTGGCGCGATACGAGATTTTATTTCCAACACCAATTTGGTAAGCATAACAATAATGTACCGCGTGAGGATGTTGCTTTTTAAGGTCCTCGATAATAGGTTTTACTTCATCTTCATGATCTATCGGAAATGCATAACCAAAGAATTTACTGCCTTTTTCTTTGAACAGTATTTCTTCAGATGCAGATGCAATAGTTTGATAAGTATCGTTAATTTCCAATTGTAAAGGTTTATATTTTTTTAGCCACAGATTAAAAGAATTAAAAAGGATTTTTCTTTTGCTCACATAATAAATCTGTGAAAATCCTTTAATCTGTGGCTGAATATTTTTTAAAAGAATTAAAATGCTTTATAATAATCCTTTGTCGAATAAATCTACAACATCTTCTTTTCCAACTTGAAGATTCCAAACTTTAATTCCTAAAGCTGAAGCGCTGTCTGTGTTCTCTGTTTTATCATCAACAAATAAAGTGTTTTCAGCAACTAGATTATTTTGATCTAAAACAAATTGATAGATTTTCGGATCAGGCTTTCTCATTCCGATATCAAATGAAAAATAAACTTTTTCAAAACAGTCATAAAAATCTTTGTAGAAAGAAACACCGCTTTTTTCTTCAAATGTATTGATATGGATAGAATCGGTGTTGCTCAATAAAAACAAGCGATATTTTTTTGATAATTCCAGAAGAAACTCTAAACGATAAAAAGGGAAATCTGCTAAAACTGCATTCCAAGCTCTCAAAATATCTTCTTTAGAAGCATTTGGTAATTGTTTTTGAAAACCTCCTATAAAATCTTCTGGTGAAATAGCTCCAACTTCAAAAGAAAGATTTAGTTGGTCAAATTCAGCGTTCCATTCTTTCATTCCAAGTTTTTGCAAACCAGAAATTGTGGCAGGTTTATCTAAATTGATAAAAATATCTCCAAAGTCAAAAATTATCGCATTAATCATGATTTCTAATTTGTATCAGTTCGTCGCTTAATATGTTAGTTTTTGTGCTGTTTTTTCTTGTAATAATTGGAGCTTTTGTTCCATTTAGAAAATTCGTTTTTCCAACAAAAATTCTAGCTTCATCCCAAAGATTTTCATCAATAAAAGATTGGAGCGTTTGTCTTCCGCCTTCAATTATTATAGATTGAATTTGATTTTGATATAAAACATCCAATATCTGAGAAATGATATTTTTGCTAAAATCAATTACTTCAAATTGAGTGTTTTCGTTTGATGGTTTTGAATCTTTAGAAAAAATAAAAGTTTTCACAGAATCATCAAAAATAAAACTGTTTTCATCGATTCTATTATTTTGATCGATAACAACTCGTACGGGATTGTTACCGTTCCAATCTCGAGCATTTAATTTTGGATTATCATCAACAACAGTCTGTGTTCCAACTAAAATAGCCTGTTCTTCAGTTCGCCATTTGTGAACCAATTGTCTTGAATATTGATTCGTAATCCAAATTGGTTTTCTATCTTGATCAATTGCTTTTTCAGGAGCTAAAAATCCGTCTTGACTTTCGGCCCATTTTAAAATGATATAAGGTCTTTTTTTCTGATGAAAAGTAAAAAAACGCTTATTTAGTTCATTGCACTCCTCTTCTAAGACTCCAACTGTAACATTTGCGCCAGCTTCAATTAATTTTAAAATTCCTTTTCCAGCTACTTTTTCATTCGGATCAACCGTTCCGACAACAACATTCGGAATTTCATTTGCAATAATCAAATCGCAACAAGGAGGTGTTTTGCCAAAATGGCTGCAAGGTTCTAAACTCACATAGATAGTTGCTTTTTTCAACAGCGATTTATCTTTTACAGAACGAACAGCATTTACTTCTGCATGCGGCTCGCCAGCTTTTTTATGCCAACCTTCGCCAATAATTTGACCATCGTAAACAATTACGCTTCCGACCATTGGGTTCGGATATGTTGTTCCTAGCCCATTTTGTGCCAATTCGATACAGCGTTTTATGTATTTTTCATGTATATTCACAGTGCAAAAGTAGTTAATTTTAAGATTATCACTAACTCGAAAACATTAAGTTGTGAAACAATCCAGATAGTTATAATACTATCAAAAAAGTATATTTACTTTTGTATTTATAATGATTTAGAATAAAAAAAATGGTAAATTGGCTTATAAGAGCAATTAAAAAAGAAGATAATCAAGCAGTTGCAAGTTTGATAAGATCGGTTTTTGATGAAATGGAAATTCCAAAAGTAGGAACAGCATATGAAGATCCTTACTTGGATTTGATGTTTGAAGAATATGCCAAACCCCAATCGGCATATTTTGTTGTTGAAAGTGACGGAGAAATTGTGGGCTGTGCTGGAATTGCGCCTTTAGAAAATGGAGATCCTAAAATATGTGAATTGCAGAAAATGTATTTTCTGCCAAAAACAAGAGGTTTAGGAATTGGATCAAAAATGATGGACAAATGTTTAGAACAAGCAAGATTTTTTGGTTTTGAAAAATGTTATATCGAAACAATGCCTTTTATGCATGCCGCACAAAAGTTGTACAAAAAATCTGGTTTTGAATATTTGGACGCGCCAATGGGAAATACAGGGCATTGTTCTTGCCCTATATGGATGCTGAAAGTTTTGTAATTTTAATGTAACAAATTTAAAACAGCAAGACTTATTGAAAGATGAATGTCAGTTTTTGGCTGATATAAATGCTCAAAAAATAAAAATGAAAATTAAACAATATCGTACTCAGTTTATTAAAGAATTATCTCCTTTTTACGATGCGTACGAAGCAGAGAGCTTTTTTTATTTGATTCTTGAGGATAAACATAAACTTCGCCAGATTGATTTAGCGTTAAATCATGAATTGGTTTTTGATGAGAATGATTTTGTGATATGGGATGAGTTGTTAAAACAGCTTAAAAAAGAAGTTCCGATTCAATATTTACTTGGGAAAACTAATTTTTATGGTTTGGATTTTGAAGTAAATGAAAATGTTTTGATTCCGAGGCCTGAAACAGAAGAATTGGTCGAATGGATTATTAACGAAAATACAAGTCCTGCTAAAAACAAAAAAATAAGAATTCTAGATATTGGTACGGGAACTGGCTGTATTGCTATTTCTCTGGCAAAGAATCTTCCGAACGCAGAAGTTTTTGGAATTGATGTTTCTAAAAAAGCAATTGAAACCGCAAAAAGAAACGCTTTAAAAAATAATGTCGACGTTACTTTTATGTTTCTGAATATTTTGGAAACAGAAGAATTTACGTGTCAGTTTGATATTATAGTTTCAAATCCGCCGTACGTTCGAAATTTAGAAAAAGTAGAAATCAAAAAGAATGTTTTGGATTACGAACCGCATTTAGCGCTTTTTGTAGAAGATACTGATCCATTGATTTTTTATAGAAAAATTGCTTCTCTATCGAAAAACGGACTTCAGAAAAGTGGGAAATTATATTTTGAAATCAATCAATATCTTGGAAAGGAAATGATCGATTTATTAGAAAATATGAATTTCAAAAATGTTGAACTTCGAAAAGATATTTACGATAACGATCGTATGATAAAAGGGAATATTTAAGTTTTTAGTCTCGGTCTCAGTTTTCAGATATATTAACTGAAAACTGCGACTAAAAATTATTCATAACGCAAAGCTTCAATAGGATCTAATTTTGAGGCTTTAATTGCGGGATATAAACCAGAAACTAGCGCAACACAAAAACTTGTTCCAAAAGCGGCAAAAATAGCCATCCACGGAATCACAAAAACAAAACTCATGGCCGTTGCAATGGCAAAACCAAGGAGGATTCCTAAAAGGATTCCAACCAAACCTCCAATTTGTCCGATCAATAAAGTTTCTATAAAAAACTGAAAAGCAACAGTTGATCTTTTTGCTCCCAAAGCTTTACGAACACCAATTTCGCGAGTACGTTCTGTAACCGAAACAACCATAATATTCATTAAGGCGATTGAAGATCCTAAAATTGTGATGACAGATATAGTCCATGCTGCTATTCCTAGATATTGAGTTATGCTTAGAATTCGGTTAATCAAATCATCGCTTCGGCCAATTCCAAAATTATTATCGCGGACAGGACTTAATTTACGAACTCTTCGCATTGTGCTTGTCGCATTGTCTATGGCTTCGTCTAAAACTTCTTTCTTGGAAACCATTACGCTTATCGTATAATTAATGTTTGGTGCCGTAAATAAGGAACGCGCTACTTGAATTGGAATTAAAACGCGCAAATCCTGGCTGTTTCCAAAAGTTGATCCTTTTTCTTTTAAGACACCAATAACTTTAAATCGAGCGCCTCGAATTGAAATTATTTTATCAATAGGGTTTAGGTCTTTTAATAGGCCCTTTTCGAAATCAGAACCTACGATACAAGAATAAGTATTGTTTTCAATATCGAATTGATTGAATGAACGACCTAAAGTAGTTTCTAAACCAGAATTCGAAATAAAATGTTCGTCAACTCCAAGTACTGTAATTTCTGGATCAGTTTTGGTGTCTAAATATTTTACTTCGGCTTTTGAGGTTGCTGTAAAAGAAAGTGAAGTCTCCGTAAAAGGATATTTATATTTATTTTTAAAAGCAACCGCTTCTGGATAAGAAATAATTGGGTTTATGATTTCGCGTTCGTTTCCGCCACGATTTTTAAGGTTATTTTCGTATTGATTAATATTGAAAGTATTAGCTCCCATCGAAGCAAAATTGGTTGAAACGGTATTTTCAAGTGCTGTAACAACAGTCAAAATTCCAACCAAAGCGGTAATACCGATGGCAATAATTAAAACGGTAAGAATAGTACGCAGCAATTGTGTTTTGATAGAACCAAATGCAATTCGGATATTTTCTTTAAATAATTTTAGCATCATGACCAATTTGTCACGAAAATACGTTTTTTGTTACAAGTTTGTTTTCGAAGTGTTATTATTTATTTTAAAAAGTAAGATATTTGCAGACTTAATAAGGCGAAGGTTGGAAAGTTTTAAAGTCGAAAGTCTAAAGAACTGACAATCTAAAAAATCTAGAAATAAATTAACATCATAAGGTTTTTAGATAAAGATTGAAACAATCTAAAATCTAAAATCAACAATCTAAAATAAAAAAGATGGCTTCAAAACCAAGTATACCAAAAGGGACAAGAGATTTTTCACCAGCAGAGGTGTCAAAACGTCAATATATTATTCAGACTATAAAAGCTAATTTCGAGAAATTTGGTTTTCAGCCAATCGAAACGCCTTCGTTTGAAAATTCAGACACCTTAATGGGGAAATATGGAGAAGAAGGAGATCGTCTGATTTTTAAAATTTTAAATTCTGGAAACTTTTTCTACAATAAAAGTAAAATTGAATTGCCAGAATCAATTGAAGAATTACAATTAAATTCTGCTGAGAAAATTACTTTAGAGCAAAGAATTGAATTAAATAAATTCACAGGAAAAATTTCTGAAAAAGCTTTGCGTTACGATTTGACAGTTCCGTTTGCAAGATATGTGGTACAGCACCAAAGCGAAATTGAATTTCCTTTTAAAAGATATCAAATCCAACCAGTTTGGAGAGCTGATAATCCGCAAAAAGGGCGTTTTAGAGAATTTTTTCAATGCGATGCCGACGTTGTTGGTTCAAAATCTTTATGGCAAGAAGTAGAATTAGTTCAATTATACGATACTGTTTTTACAGCTTTAGGTTTGGAAGGCGTAACGATTAAAATTAATAACAGAAAAATTTTATCTGGAATTGCAGAAGTAATTGGCGCTTCAGATAAATTAATTGATTTTACGGTTGCTCTTGATAAATTGGATAAAATTGGAGAAGACGGCGTTAAAAATGAAATGATCGAAAAAGGAATTGCTGAAGATGCTTTAGTAAAAGTACAGCCACTTTTCAGTTTTTCAGGAACTTTTGCAGACAAAATTGCACAGCTTTCAGAATTATTGTCATCTTCTGAGGAAGGAATGAAAGGTGTTGAAGAGCTTAAATTTATATGTGATAATGTTGCTGAATTAGGACTTTCTACTGCGATTTTAGATTTAGATGTGACTTTAGCTCGCGGTTTAAATTATTATACAGGAGCAATTTTTGAAGTTGCAGCTCCAAAAACAGTTGCTATGGGTTCAATCGGAGGTGGCGGAAGATACGACGATTTGACGGGGATTTTTGGTTTAAAAAATATGAGTGGTGTCGGAATATCTTTTGGATTGGATAGAATTTATCTAGTTTTAGAAGAATTACAATTATTTCCAGAAACAGTTGCGGCGACTTCTAAAGCATTGTTTTTGAATTTTGGAGATAAAGAAGCTTTGTATGCTTCTCAGGCAATTCAGAAATTAAGAAAAGAAAATATAAAAGTAGAATTGTATCCTGACAATGTGAAAGTTGGAAAACAATTTCAATATGCAGACAAACGTTTAATTCCGTTTGCAGTATTGGTTGGAGATCAAGAAATCACGTCAAATTCTTATGCGCTTAAAAATTTAGTGACAGGAGAACAAGTTTCTGTTGATTTCGAAGGGTTGAAGAAGGCTTTACAGGCATAATTAAATTTTTATTTCACGCAGATTCTGCAGATTGGAGCAGATCTAACTTGATTAAAAAAAGTAAATCTGCTTTAATCTTTATAAATCTGCGTGAAATATTAAAAATACTTTGCCAAGCTAACTATCTGGGATAAAAGTTTTTGCTTTAGATTCCGCAGATTTAAAGGATTTTCTTTTAAAATCTCTGCCCGAAATAGTTGCTGGAGAAGAAAAAAAACTCTTAATTTGCCGACCTTAAGTTACGGGCGTAGTTCAAGGGTAGAATAGCGGTCTCCAAAACCGTTGATGGGGGTTCGAATCCCTCCGCCCGTGCAATAAAATATTTTTTATCACAAAGCGCAAAGTTCGCAAAGCTATATTTTATAAATGCTTTGCGAACTTTGTCTTTTCTATAAAAGCTTAAGAATGAAAAAAACTTTGCGTTCTTTGCGTTAATTTTTTTTCCTTATATTAAGGTTTTGTCATTAATCCAAAGATGAAGAAAGCATAAAAAAAAGCTTCGTCTCTATAGGCGAAGCTTTTTTTAATATAAGGTAAATTTGAATTAATAATTATTTTGAGGCCGAAGCCAACCCTTAAATTCAATTTTTGGTGTAATAATTTATGTTTTTACGCTATCAAAGATAAAATAAACTATAACGTAATAGTCTTAAAATTGTATTAAATTTTAATGAGCCTATTTCGTTTTTTAAAAGTCTCATAATTAATAAAGTGACAATTTGACATTTTAAAAGATTTGGCAGTACTTTTGCAATCTAACAGAAAGAAATAAAAATGAAGTTTAAGAATATTTTTAAAAATAAAAGTAATATGACTACGGAAAATACAGAATTCGATCAGGAATTAGACGATGTAACGTTAGAGAACAATGCCAACGGAGAGCAGTTAATTGTTGAAGAATTAAGTGTTGAGGAGCAATTAGCTAAAGACTTGGCTCACGAAAAAGATAAGTTTTTGAGATTATTTGCTGAATTTGAAAATTACAAAAAAAGAACTTCAAAAGAGCGTCTTGAATTATTTAAAACGGCAAACCAAGAAGTTTTATTGGCGATGCTTCCAGTTTTAGATGATTTTGACAGAGCGACAGTAGAAATCAACAAGTCTGATGATGAAAATTTGAAAAAAGGTGTTGAGTTGATTCATGAAAAATTGAAAAGCACTTTAGTTTCTAAAGGTTTAGAGCAAGTTGAAATTCAAGCAGGAGATGCTTTCAATGCTGATGTTGCTGAAGCAATTACCCAAATTCCAGCTCCGTCTGACAAATTAAAAGGGAAAATTGTTGATGTTATTGAAAAAGGATACAAATTAGGAGACAAAATCATTCGTTTCCCTAAAGTTGTAGTTGGAAACTAAAAAGCAAATAAAAATTCTGGCTCCAATTTTGGATTTTAGAATTTTAGATTTTGGAATTTAAACCTAATTATGAAAAAAGATTTTTACGAAATACTAGGCATTTCAAAAAATGCTGATGCTGCCGAAATAAAAAAAGCTTACAGAAAAAGTGCGCTTAAATACCACCCTGATAAAAACCCAGGCGACAAAGAGGCAGAAGAAAACTTCAAATTGGCGGCAGAAGCTTACGAAGTTTTAAGTGATCCGCAGAAAAAAGCGAAATACGATCAATACGGTCATCAAGCATTTGATGGTTCTGGCGGATTTGGCGGTGGTCATGGCGGTATGAACATGGATGACATTTTTAGCCAGTTTGGTGATATTTTTGGTGGCGGATTTGGCGGTTTCGGAGGCGGAGGCGGAGGTCCTCGTCGTGCTAAAGGAAGCAATCTTCGAATTAAAGTTAAATTGACTTTAGAAGAAATTGCAAATGGAGTTGAGAAGAAAGTAAAAGTAAAACGTAAAGTTCAGGCAAAAGGCGTAACGTATAAAACTTGTACGACTTGTAATGGTCAAGGACAAGTAATGCGTGTAACCAATACCATTTTAGGAAGAATGCAATCTGCGTCAACTTGTCCTACTTGTGGTGGTTCTGGTCAGATTTTAGATAAAAGACCTTCTGAGGCAGATGCTCAGGGAATGGTTCAAGAAGACGAAACAGTATCAATCAAAATTCCTGCAGGAGTTGTTGACGGAATGCAGTTAAAAGTTGCTAACAAAGGTAACGACGCTCCAGGAAATAGTATTCCAGGAGATTTAATTGTAGCGATTGAAGAAGTTGAGCATGAATTCTTGAAGCGTGAAGGTGAAAATATTCATTTCGATTTATATATCAGTTTCCCTGAAGCAGTTTTGGGAGTTTCAAAAGATATTGAAGCAATCAACGGAAAAGTTCGTATTAAATTAGAAGAAGGAATTCAGTCGGGAAAAATCTTAAGATTAAAAGGAAAAGGAATTCCAAGTTTAAATGGTTACGGAAACGGAGATTTACTGGTTCATGTAAACGTTTGGACTCCAAAAACATTAAATAAAGAACAAAAACAATTCTTTGAAAATGCTTTAAACGATGAACATTTTGTTCCAAGTCCAGAGAAATCAGAGAAATCATTCTTTGAAAAAGTAAAAGATATGTTTTCATAATTTGAACTTTTTTAAAAGGTTATAAAATAATAAAAACCCATTCTAGTATAAATTAGAATGGGTTTTTTGCGTATTATGACACAATTTCGCTTCGAATTATTTACTTTTACAGTCGCTGAACCGTAATAGGCAAAGTGACGCAGTAAATCCTTAAAAATAGCATGAGTAACTTACTTGAAGTACATAAAGTCGTAAAAAAATACGGCGATTATGTAGCACTTAACGAAGTTTCATTAAATGTGCCAAAAGGCAGTATATATGGACTTTTAGGTCCGAATGGAGCCGGAAAAACTTCCCTTATCAGAATCATAAACCAAATTACATTGCCAGATAGTGGCGAAGTAATTTTGGATGGAGAAAGATTGCAACCAAAGCATGTGCAAACTATTGGATACCTTCCTGAAGAAAGAGGTTTGTACAGTTCGATGAAAGTAGGAGAGCAATGTTTGTATCTGGCTCAAATGAAAGGACTTTCTAAAGCTGAAGCCAAAAAACAACTAGACTATTGGTTTGACCGATTGGGAATTCAAGGCTGGTGGAACAAGAAAATTCAGGAACTTTCTAAAGGAATGGCACAGAAAATTCAGTTTGTGGTTTGTGTTTTGCATAAACCAAAATTGCTAATTTTAGATGAACCTTTTTCAGGATTTGACCCTGTAAATGCTAATGTTATTAAAGATGAAATTCTGGCATTAAAAGAACAAGGTTCTACTATTATTTTTTCGACGCATCGAATGGAAAGTGTAGAAGAGCTTTGCGAAAACATTGCTTTAATTCACAAATCAAATAAATTGATCGAAGGAAAAGTTGCAGATGTGAAACGTCAGTTTAGAACAAATAGTTTTGAAGTTGGAATTTTGACCAATAATGTTGAAGGTTTGATGTATGATATCACTCAAAAGTTCACGGTTTCGCCTGCTAATTTTAAATCGCTAAATGATGATTTAAAATTAAATATTCAGATTGGAAATGCAGCGCCAAATGAATTATTACATGTTTTAACACAACGTGGACAAGTAACACACTTCGTTGAAAAAATACCGAGTATAAACGATATTTTTATCCAAACGGTAACGGAAAATAAAGTTTAGATTTCAGATTTTAGATTTTAGAGTGAAAACTAAAATCGAAATCGGGAATCTAAAATCAACAATCTAAAATCTAAAATTATAAATGAGCATCATCTCGTTGATTATAAAAAGAGAATTTATTGCCAAAGTCCGCAATAAATCTTTTGTTGTCATGACTTTTTTGAGTCCGCTTTTATTTGTGGCGATTGCTGTTTTTATTGGATATTTAAGTTCGATGAAAGCAGAAACAAAAAGAATTGCGATTCATGACGAAACTGGACTTTTTGCTTCTGATTTTTTAAAAGAAAATAAAAAAGGAGCCGAATTCAAATATTTAAATTTATCTGAAATTGATGTAAAGGCTTTAAAAGATAGCATTACAAAAGAAAATTTCAACGGATTAATCGTTATTCCGAAAACAAAAAATATAAAAGACTTAGAAAGTAAAATTGAATTTATTTCTAATAATAGTCCGAGTATTTCTTTTATTGAAAGTACTCAGGATGTCATTGGAAATAAAATTACAAAACTAAATCTGGAAGAAGCAAAACTGGACACTTTGGCGATTCAGAAAGCACAATCAGATGTGAACATTCATTTGGTTAAAGCTTCTGGAGAAGAAAGTCTGAAAGGTTTAAACGAAATTAAAATTGCGATTGGCGGTGCGTTTGGTTACTTGATTATGATGTTTATTATCATTTACGGAAATATGGTAATGCGAAGTGTAATCGAAGAAAAAACAAATAGAATTATCGAAATCATTATTTCATCTGTAAAACCTTTTCAGTTAATGATTGGTAAAATTGTCGGAACTTCATTAGCAGGAATTTTACAATTTATGATTTGGGCAATAATTGGTTTGGGATTAATGTTTGCTGCTTCGGCATTTTTTGGCGTGAACGTTGGACCAACAGCCAGAATTTCACCAGAATTAATGCAAACTGCTCAACATGAACTTTCTGGATCGGCGCAAATGTATATTGCCGAATTATGGAATTTGCCAATTGCAAGCATCATAATCGGATTTGTGATTTATTTTATCGGAGGATATTTTTTATATAGCTCATTTTATGCAGCAATTGGAGCCGCAGTTGACAATCAAACCGATTCTCAGCAATTTCTGCTTCCAATTTTAATGCCTCTGATTTTGAGTGTTTATATCGGATTTTTTACAGTTGTAAACGATCCGCACGGAAGTGTTGCGGTTATTTTTTCAATGATTCCGTTAACTTCGCCAATTGTAATGTTAATGCGTATTCCGTTTGGCGTGCCGTGGTGGCAAATCGCAATTTCGGTATCATTATTGTTTGCTACATTTTTCCTTGTTGTATGGTTCGCTGCCAAAATTTACCGCGTAGGTATTTTAATGTACGGCAAAAAACCGACTTGGAAAGAATTGTATAAGTGGCTAAAATATTAACTTGAGATTCTAAGATTCTAAGTTTCTGAGATGCTAAGATTTTAGCTAAAAAAACTCAGAATCTTAGCATCTTAGTATCTTAGTATCTTTAAAAAGAATGAGTAAAATACTAATTGTCGAAGACGAAGCAGCGATCAGAAGAGTTTTGGTGAAAATATTATCAGAAGAAAATGATTCGTATCAGGTTGATGAAGCTGAAGATGGTGTTGCTGGACTTGAAAAAATAAAAAACAACGACTATGATTTGGTTTTGTGCGATATCAAAATGCCAAAAATGGACGGTGTTGAGGTTTTAGAAGAAGTAAAAAAGATAAAACCAGAAATTCCGATGGTAATGATTTCTGGACATGGAGACATGGAAACAGCAATTCAAACCATGCGTTTAGGAGCTTTTGATTATATTTCAAAACCACCAGATTTGAACCGTTTATTGAATACGGTTCGTAATGCTTTGGACAAAAAACAATTAGTAGTTGAAAATAAAATCCTGAAGAAAAAAGTCAGTAAAAACTATGAAATGATTGGTGACAGTGAGTCGATTAATCATATCAAAGTGATGATTGATAAAGTTGCTCCAACAGAAGCAAGAGTTTTGATTACAGGGCCAAACGGAACAGGAAAAGAACTAGTGGCGCATCAATTACATGAAAAAAGCGAGCGTTCTAGTTTTCCGTTAATCGAAGTAAACTGTGCGGCTATTCCAAGCGAATTGATTGAAAGCGAATTGTTCGGACACGTAAAAGGTGCTTTTACATCGGCAGTGAAAGATCGCGCTGGAAAGTTTGAAGCTGCAGACAAAGGAACTATTTTCTTGGATGAAATTGGAGATATGAGTCTTTCGGCGCAAGCCAAAGTTCTAAGAGCGCTTCAAGAAAGTATGATTACGAGAGTCGGTGCTGATAAAGATATTAAAGTTGATGTTCGTGTAGTTGCGGCGACGAATAAAGATTTAAAAACAGAAATCGCTGAAGGCCGTTTCCGTGAAGATTTATACCATCGTTTGGCTGTTATTTTGATTAAAGTTCCGCCATTGAATGAAAGACGTGATGATATTCCTGCTTTGATTTTGCATTTTACAGAAAAAATAGCTTCAGAACAAGGAAATGCAGCTAAGTCATTTTCGGCGCAAGCCATAAAATTATTACAAGAATACGATTGGACAGGAAATATTCGTGAACTTCGAAATGTAGTCGAAAGATTGATTATTTTGGGAGGAAGCGAAATCTCTGAAAGTGATGTAAAAATGTTCGCAAGCAAATAGGTGCTTCGCGCGGTAGGCTATAAGCAGTAAGCTTTAAGCTATGATAACGAAGTTTTTTGCCTATGGCGTATTGCCTAAAGCTTAAAGCTGGAAAAATAAAATAATTTTTGCTTATAGCGTAAAGCTTAAAGCTTAAAGCTTAAAAAAATGAAACTAAAAAAAATAAACGAGAAATTACAAGACGCCCTAATTGAAAACGGTTTTACAGAAGCAAATGCTTTGCAACTGGAGACTTTTTCGACCATAAAAAGTGGTGCTGACTGTGTAATTATTTCGCCAAAAGGAAGTGGAAAAACAACGACAATTGTTATGAATGTGATTCAGCAATTGGAAGGAAAAACGGAAGAATCGCCACGAGCTTTGATTATTGTTGAAGACAAAGAGAAAATGGTTGCAATGGTCGAGCTTTTTGAGAAATTAGGGAAATATACTAATCTTGAAGTTTATGGCGTGCACGATAAAGGCGATATGGATTATGATAAAAACTACGTTTCTACCGGAATTGACATTTTAATTGGAACACCAACAAAATTAAATGATATGTTTAGTACGGCTGGTTACAATGTAAATCGTCTTAAAATGTTTATTTTGGATGATGCAGATCCGATTTTGAAATTACGTCATGATCCAAAAATTACACGTATTTCTAATAGTATTGCCAAAGTGCAACGAATTATTTTTTCTGAAACTCTGACAGAGCGTATTGAAATTTTGGCAGATAAAATCATGCTTGAGCCGTATTTGTTTGATATGGATGAAGAAGGAGAAGAGCTTGATGAGGATGAAGATGATATTGAAGAAGAAGAATAGTTTTATATAAGTTTATAGTCCCGGTTTTCAGTCGCAGTTACTGAAAAGCGGGATTTTTTCGTGAAAGAGTCCCAGTTTTTGGTCGCAGTTTACAGTTGTATTTCTGAAAAACTGCAACCGAGACTGAAAACTAAATTAAAAATATGGAGATTTTAAAAACAGTTAAATTTTTAGGAATAGTGCTTTTGTGCTTTTTTCTTATCCTATATGTTTTGATTGTTTCTTATGTGTACTTTAATCAAATTGGACTGGTTTTTCATGGTTCAAAACTGCCAAAAGATTTTAAGTTTGATTATAAGCAAAAGTTTGAAGAAGTAAATATTCCTTCTTTTGATGGAACTGTTTTGAACGGATTATTGTTTAAGGCTGAAAACTCAAAAGGTCTTGTTTTTTATCTTCATGGAAATGCTGGAACGCTTGAAACTTGGGGGAAAATTGCAAAAATATATACTTCATTAGGTTACGATATTTTCATTTTAGACTATAGGAGTTTTGGAAAAAGTGAAGGTGAAATTGAGAATGAAGAACAATTAAGTAAAGATATTTCTATTGCATATAAGAAAGTAGCTGAGAAATATTCTCAGAATAAAATTATTATTGCAGGATATTCAATAGGTTCTGGTTTTGCGACTAAATTAGCTTTAGAAAATAATCCGAAAGCTTTGATTCTTCAGGCTCCGTATTACAATTTTCTAGAATTGTCCAGTTCTAGAGTGCCATTTTTTCCTGACTTTATGAAGAAGTTTAGTTTAGAAACAAATCTCTATCTTCCAAAAATTAAAAGTCCAATTTATATTTTTCATGGAACTAAAGATCAGTTAATTCCAATTGATAATTCAATTCGATTGAAGAAGTTATTGAAATCAAATGCCTATTTTTATCCGCTGAAAAATCAAGAACATATTGGAGTAAACGAAAATGAAGATTTTCAAGAACAATTAAAAAAAATATTATAAGTCGCAGTCTTAGTTTTCAGTCTCAGTAACTGAAAAACGAGATTTTATAAGTCAAAGTTTTCTGTCGCAGTTTGCAATCTGAAAACTGTGACTGCGACTGAAAACTAATAAAAAATAAAATATCATGGGGTTAATGAAGGTGTTTTCAGGAAGTGAAGTATTAGCGATTGCTTTGCAAGAAAGATTGGAAGAAGCGGGAGTTGAAACAGTTAAAAAAGATAATATTCAATCAGCACGTTTAGGAGGCTTTGGCCAAACAGATTTGGCGGTTGAAGTATTTATACAAGAAACAGATTTTGCAAAAGCAAATCCAGTTATAGAAGAATTTAGAATGAGCCTTTAATAAGTCGCAGTTTGCAGTCTCAGTTTACAGTTAGATACTGAAAACTGAGACTGAGACTGGAAACTAAAAAAAAATATGCAATACAAAATGTTAGTGCTCGACATGGATGATACCTTGTTGACAGACGATCACCGAATTTCAGATTTAAATAAAAAAGTAATATTAGAAGCTCAGGCAAAAGGCGTTTATGTAGTTCTGGCTTCAGGAAGACCAACTTCGGCAATGACTGCTTATGCTAAAGAATTGGAATTAGATAAAAACGATTCGTATATGATTTCGTTTAATGGAGCGATAATCAGTCAAGTAAAAGATGATTTGATTTTGTTTGAACAGAAATTAACCGTTCAGCAGATTCATGCTTTATATGATTATAGCATTAAAATGAATACGCATATTATTACGTATTTGGATGATGAAATAATCAGTGAAACAGATTCTGAGTATATCGAAGTAGAAAAAGAAATTACTGGGATGGCGCATCATAAAGTTGCAAGCTTTAAAGATTATGTAGACAGACCAGCCGTTAAATGTATTTTATTGCAAGATCCGTCGTATTTGAAGCCTTTAGAAGAAGATTTAAAAGAAGCGATGCCACATTTAAGTGTTTCTATGTCTAAACCATTTTTCTTAGAAGCTGCGCAGCAAGGAATAGATAAAGCTGCTAGTTTGAAGTTTTTGGCAGATAAGTTAGGAATTCATCAAAGTGAGATTATCGCTGTTGGAAACGCAGGAAATGACTTGACAATGATAGAATATGCAGGTTTGGGCGTTTGGGTTGATAACGTGACACCTGAATTGCGTGATAAAGCCGATTTAATTGTAGCTTCAAATAATGACGATGGAGTTGCTGAGGTAGTGACACGTTATATTTTAAACTAAAAAATATGAAAAATCCAATTGAAACAGAGCGTTTGCTTTTAAGAGAATTAGAACTTTCTGATGCAGAAGGAATGTTTGAATTGGATTCAAATCCGAATGTGCATTTGTTTGTTGGCAACAGACCCGTAAAACATATTGAAGAAAGTATTGAATATATCAAGTTTGTTCAAAAACAATATAAAGATTTCGGAACAGGAAGATGGGCTGTTGTTTTAAAAGAAACCAATGAGTTTATTGGATGGTCTGGAATAAAGTATATAACAGACGAAATTAACGATCATAAAAACTTTTATGAGTTAGGATACCGTTTTATCGAAAAGCATTGGGGAAAAGGTTATGCTACAGAAGCAGGAAAAGCTTTTATAGATTATGCCTTTAATAAAATGAAAGTTGAAAAATTGTATGCTTATGCTGATGCAGGAAACGAAAATTCAAGAAAAATTCTAGAGAAATTAGGTTTTCGTTTTATAAATTCCTTCAATCATCAAGAAGAATTAGAAGTTTGGTACGAACTTAAAAATCCAAACTCAAACTAAGAAATGTATTCCAAATCTTTACATACTTAAAAGTCAGTAAAGATTTGGAAACAAATCAGAGTTATGCTATTATTTTTTAGCTACAGAAACGAAATATTTATTTCCGTCACCCATTGTTAATTTTACACGCTCATCACAAAGATCGATAGCGAAGTTTGCACTTTCGTAACAGCTGCAAGTTGTGTTTTTGTCTTTAGACATTTCTGTTTTACAGTTGTTGTTTTTAAAGCTTGCCAATTGTGGTGTGTATAAACTAACCAAGTCAGTAGAAGCAGTCACTAAAGAAATAATACTTGCGGAATTATTATTAGTAATTCTGTAAACGATTCTATCCGTATAGTTTACTTCGTTAACAGTTACTTTACGAATGTAAGTATAAGCTGTAGAACCTTCTCCTGGCTCTTTAACTTCAAACTTAAACCCAACTGCACGAATAGCAACATCAAATTGCTGCTGAGAGTTGAAGCTTGCCCAAGTCGTTAATGTACTAATAGTAGGAAATGGATTTGCTGCAGCAGGGGCATTAGTTTGCGCTTGCGAACTAAATAGGGTTAAGAACATCAAGCAGATTGTGGGTAAAAATGCTTTCATAAAGCGTGGTATTTGTATTTTAATTTTGCCTACTCTCTTTGGTTTTCGGCTTTCCCATTTCATTTTGTAACACAAAACAACAACATAACGAGTAGAATTCAAAATTGTTATGCTCGAATTATTATTAAATTAATTAAAACGTATTAAAATTCTCAAATATGAATTTATTTTTGACCTGTTTCATAACAAAAGTAAATGTAAGAAATTTTGAATTTAAAACCGAAAAAAGTGCACTTAATCGGTAAAATTTGCGCTTAATCGATTATTTTGTCATTTTATTCTTATCGAAATGTTAAAAAAATCTGTTTTAATGGTCTCGATTTTTTCAAAAAATAAAATGAAAAAATTTTAAATAAAATGTTCCTAAATTAACATTGGCGCAAATTATTGATTCGAAGTGTCTTAATTGCTTTCTTTTGAGAAATATTGTTTGTAAATTTGCAGCCTTAAATTTTTTGACAACGATTTCATTAATTTAAGACAGATTATGGAAAATAGAAAAAAAGTTGCCTTTTATACGCTGGGTTGTAAACTGAATTTTTCAGAGACTTCTACAATTGCCAGAAATTTTAATGACGAAGGTTTTGACCGTGTCGATTTTGAAGAAATAGCAGATATTTATGTCATTAATACTTGCTCTGTAACAGAAAATGCAGATAAGCAGTTTAAGCAAGTAGTAAGAAAAGCAATGAAGCTGAACGAAAAAGCTTTTGTTGCTGCTGTTGGCTGTTATGCACAATTGAAACCAGAAGAATTAGCTGCGGTTGATGGAGTTGATTTGGTTTTGGGAGCTACAGAAAAATTCAAAATCACGGACTATATTCATGATTTGAGCAAAAACGATATGGGCGAAGTTCACTCATGTGAAATTGCTGAAGCCGATTTTTATGTTGGAAGTTATTCTATTGGAGATCGTACAAGAGCATTTTTGAAAGTTCAAGACGGATGCGATTATAAATGTACCTATTGCACAATTCCTTTAGCAAGAGGAATTTCTAGAAGTGATGCTTTAGAAAATGTATTGAAAAATGCCAAAGAAATTTCAGCTCAAAATATTCGTGAGATTGTTTTAACTGGTGTAAATATCGGAGATTATGGAAAAGGGGAGTTTGGAAACAAAAAACACGAACATACTTTTTTAGATTTAGTTCAGGCTTTAGACAAAGTGGAAGGAATTGAACGTTTAAGAATTTCTTCGATTGAACCAAATTTATTGAAAAATGAAACTATAGAATTCGTTTCTAAAAGCCGCACTTTTGTACCGCATTTTCATATTCCGCTACAATCTGGAAGCAACGATATTTTGAAATTAATGAAGCGTCGTTATTTGCGTGAAGTTTATATTGATCGTGTCAATAAAATTCGCGAAGTAATGCCTCATGCTTGTATTGGTGTTGACGTAATTGTTGGGTTCCCTGGAGAAACAGATGAACATTTCTTAGAAACATATCATTTTTTAAATGATCTAGACATTTCTTATTTACACGTTTTTACGTATTCAGAAAGAGACAATACAGAAGCGGTTGATATGGAAGGCGTTGTTCCTTCGAATGTAAGAGCAAAAAGAAGTAAAATGCTTCGTGGTTTATCGGTTAAAAAACGCCGTGCTTTTTATGAAAGTCAATTAGGAACAAACAGAACAGTTCTTTTTGAAGGAGAAAATAAAGAAGGTTACATTCACGGATTTACTGAAAACTACGTAAAAGTAAAAACACCTTGGAATCCTGAATTGGTAAATACTTTGCAAGAAATTAACCTAACAAAAATCGATGAAGACGGAAGTGTTCGTTTGGAGTTTTTGAATAAATTGGCGGAAGTTTAATTAATGATTTAAGAACTTTGTCAAAGTTTCAAACTTTGACAAAGTTTATACATAACGAATAAAAAAGCCCTTTTTGAGCAAAAAAGGGCTTTTTCTGTTTTTTAGAATTATTCATTATCCTGAACAATCAATTTCAAAGAATTAATATAATCCGTATCAAATTCTATAACTCTAATTTTTTCTGGATTAAAAGCTAATTCTCCTCCAAATTGACCGCGCGTGTCTAGAAAATCAATTGTCAATTCTTCGTTATTCAATTTTATTAATTTTCCTAGATAAGCAGATTTAGATGATTTTTTGGAGATCTGGAAAATTCCGTACTTCTTAGAAACATAACTTATAATTGAAGCTAAATCTTTAATCGGGATAATATCATCAGAATTAATTTTTAAGCCTTTTAAACGAATTACTTTTTCTGTAAAAGCCAAATCATGATCTCGATTTACAGCTTCAATATTTTTATTTCTAAGAATAACAAAACCATCCAAAACAAAATCTACAGGATTATTTCGAAGTAAAATCCATTCATCAGAATAATCAATTAAAAATCCGCTGAAGATTTCTTTTTTATCCTGAAATTCTATTTCGACTAATTGTCTTAAATATTGTTCCATCATATATTTTTTTAAAATTTCAATATGAAAATTCCAAATTCCAATTCATACGATATTTGGAATTTGGAATTTTAAAAATTTGGGATTTAGTTTTATGGGTTAGTAGACCAAATACTGCTATTTTTAATAAATACTCTTCGGTTTAATTTTAACTGTGCGATAATTAAGTCTGCCATATCTTCAGACTGCATTACTTTTTCTGGGTTTCCGTCAGTCAGGTTTAAGTCTTTTGCCATATCAGTTGCAACTGTACTTGGCGTTAAAGCTGTAACACGAATATTGTGTTTTCTCATTTCCTGCATCAAAGAATCGGTTAAACCTAAAACAGCAAATTTAGATGCGCTGTAAGCACTTGTCAAAGCATTTCCGTTTAATCCAGCAGTTGACGAAATATTAATAATATCTCCAGTTTGTCTTTCGATCATATTTGGGATAATCGCACGAGTTGTGAAATACGTTCCCATTAAATTCACTTGAATAATTCTTTCCCAAGCTTCTGGTTCTAATTCTAAGAATTTTCCAAAAGAAGCAATTCCGGCGCTATTGATTAAAATATCGATGTGTTTAAATTCAGCCAAAGCTTTTTCTACAGCTTTATTAATAGAATTTATGTCAGAAACATCTGCTGTTAAAGCCAAAGCTTTCACACCTAAATTGGAAGCTTCGTCAGCTAATTGTTCTACGTCTTTTTGAGTTCTTGAAACCAAAATCAGGTTTACACCTTCTTTAGCCAAGGCAATTGCCACAGCTTTTCCAATTCCTTTTCCTGCGCCTGTAATAAAGGCATTTTTATTTTTTAAGTCGGTCATGATTGTGTTTTTAGAAATGTAGAAAGCATCATTTTAAGTCTTACAAAAATAAGCTTTTGAAAACTAAAATGATGCTTTAAAAAGTATTCTTAATCTAAGTTTAACAGCTTTCGATTATTCTTTCAGAACCATGTCAATACACATTACGGCTCCTAAGATTAACTGTCTCAACGGACTATCAGCTGCAACAGTATCTTCAATTTGAAGTACATAATTGTCTGCACTTGTAAAAAACTCTTTTCCTAAACCTGCCCATTTTTTGCTTACTTGAGCCAATTGTTTGTTTTCGTGAGAGAATTTAAAATCCCAGCCTGTCCATTTTCCTTGAAGTGTTGCAACTGGTTTTTCATTTTTGTCCAAGATGTCAAACTTTCCTCCAATCGAAAAGAATTTTTGTTTGAAAGTCCCAACCAAACGATCTTTTTCGTCCAAAACTTCAACAGTCGATCTAAAGATGGCAACACCTCTTCTTACAGTAATTAACTTTTCGCCTGAAGCAGTTGTAATTTCAACATTAAACGGAGTTGCTCTTTTGTAATCTGTAAAACGGAAAACTTTTGTGAAAAAACCAAGATTGTTTTCTCGGCAGTTCATTATGATTTGGTTGGTTTCTGGATCGTAGATGTCGTAATTGTTTGCGGCTTTGAACATTCCAACGTGTTCTTTTACTAAAAATAGATTTTGGCTTAAAATAGGATTCATACGTGTGTAAAATAAGTTTTAAAAATAAAGCCGCAAATGTAATACAATATTTATTAATTATAGTGTTTAGAAGTTTCAACCAAACGGATAAACTCAGCTTTGTAACCTTCAGCATCGTTTGAATTTCCTTGCTTCGCTAATTTTATAATTTCTTTAGAAGATTTGTCAGCGATTAATTTTGAATCTCTTAATTTCAATCCGAACCAAGCTACGGCAGAACTAAATTTCATATCATCACTCGCTTTTTCTAAACCAACCGATTTATTTTCGATTATCTGAACCATTTCGATACTTTTATCGCCATCAGGTTTTTTGTAACGGAATTTAATTGTTGCCAATTCGTTGCTATAATTATTTGAGCTAGTTTCTGTTTTAGTGTATTTTAAATCATCTGGTTGTTCGGCTAAATAATCGCTTTTTATGCCAGTTGGAATAATTTCGTATAAAGCCGTAACGGTATGATTACTTCCTAATTCTCCAGCATCAATGGCATCATTTTTAAAATCTTCTGGACGCAATTTTCTGTTTTCATAACCAATTAATCGATAAGACTGAACTTGCTTCGGATTAAATTCGATTTGGATTTTTACATCTTTCGCGATAGCAAACATCGAACCTTTGAATTCTTTTCCTAAAAATCGATTTGCTTCTTGAATATTATCGATATACGCATAATTTCCGTTTCCTTTATCGGCCAAGATTTCCATTTTGCTGTCTTTGTAATTTCCCATTCCATAACCTAAACAAGTCAAGAAAACGCCTGTTTTTCTTTTTTCTTCAATTAGTTTTTCCATATCAGAATTAGAAGAACTTCCAACGTTGAAATCTCCGTCAGTAGCCAAGATTACTCTATTGTTTCCGCTTTTAATGAAATTTTCAGCAGCAATTTTATAGGCCAGTTCAATTCCTGCTCCGCCAGCTGTACTTCCTCCGGCTTGCAAATTGTCTAATGCATTAATAATTGTTTTTTTCTCATTGCCAGAAGTTGGAGGTAAAACCAATCCTGCTGCGCCAGCGTAAACCACAATTGCCACTTTATCTTTTGATCTTAATTCGTCAACCAAAATTTTCAGCGATTGTTTTAGTAAAGGCAATTTGTTCATGTCATCCATAGATCCAGAAACATCAATTAAGAAAACAAGGTTTGAAGCAGGTAAATCTTCAGTTGGAATATTTTTTCCTTGTAAACCAATTTTCAAGATTTTGTTTTTTGAATTCCAAGGAGAATCGCTTACTTCAGTATTGATTGAAAACGGATGCTCGTTTTTTGGCTGCGGATAAGTATATTTAAAGAAATTAACCATTTCTTCAACACGAACGGCGTCTTTTGGAACTTGCTGTCCGTTGTTTAAAAATCGTCTGATATTGGTATAAGAAGCATTATCGACATCTATGGAAAAAGTAGAAAGCGGTGCTGTTTTTGGACTTTCAAAAGCATTTTCGACAAAAGAATCGTAATCTTCCTGAGTTGGTTCAGTCGGAATTGGCATAATATTTAATTTTTTATCCAATTCTTTTTCTGAAAGGTTTTTATAGATTTCATTTTTGGTTGAAATTACTACAACGCCATTAGATGCTTTATTGCCATAAATTGAAGTCGCAGCTTGATCTTTTAAAACCGAAACATTATCAATATCATTCGGATTAATTTTTGACATTTGATTGGCTTTCATCTTAACTCCATCAACAATATACATTGGTTCGTTTTTAGGAGAAATTGATGCAGTACCGCGAATTGCAATCGTAGGGCTTGGACTTGCAGCATATCCAATATTATTTTGAACTTGAACTCCTGCAACTTTTCCTTGCAGCGCCTGTTTAGCTTCTTTTTTTTCTTTTCTTCTTTCAGCTCGAGCATAACTTCGATCTTCATATTCAACGTCGCTTGTTCCGTACCCCACAACTACAACTTCTTGTAATTCAGCATGACTACTTTTTAGTACAACATTGATAATATTTGACGATTGTATATAAAAGGTTTGAGTATCCAAACCGACGTAGCTAAAAACAAGAGCATCTCCTTTTTGAGCTTGAATAGAATATTTTCCATCAAAATCAGTTTGGGAATACTTTTTAGTGCCTTTAATAATGATTTGAACGCCTGGAAGAGGTGTTTGAGATTCATCAGTAACTGTTCCAGTAATTGTTCTTTCTTGTGCCATGGTTACGAAACATATAAGCATAGCAATAGCTGATGAAATAAGTTTTAGACTTTTCATGATAATAAGTTTTAGAATTAATGTTTTGATTTTGCTTTGTCAAAGCTGCAGACTTTGACAAAGCTTGAGATTATTTTTTCGGAGTAGGTTTTCCGTTTTTTGTAGTTATAATTACAACTCCTTTTTTTCCTCTTTCGCCATATTTTTCGGTGGCTTC
Source organism: Flavobacterium ginsenosidimutans (assembly GCF_003254625.1). Lineage (GTDB taxonomy): Bacteria > Bacteroidota > Bacteroidia > Flavobacteriales > Flavobacteriaceae > Flavobacterium > Flavobacterium ginsenosidimutans. Next base: position 414,916 of record NZ_QJRJ01000080.1, on the reverse strand, counting down.
AAGGTCTTGTAAAATAGTTATCGTTTTTATTTCTTGACGATCTAAAGGCGCGTATGGACTTGTTGGATTTTTGCCAAATAAATCATTTTCAGAATAATAAATGCCATCAATGATATATAAAGGTTCATCTAAAATCATTAGCGAATCAACATTCTCAGGATCTAAATTTGGTATTTCAGCCTGTATCATTTTATCTCTTTTTGCATCATCGCTATGCGCCATGGCATTTCCGTTAAGAACGATCAAAGGAGTGCTTTTCTTAGCTTTTTGAGCAGGTGCAGCAGCGTAAGCAACTTTTGCAGATTGTCTTTCTTTTGTATCAGAATAACTTTTTTCTGCTAGAGCATCTTTTTTAGAAGCAATATAATTGTCAGCTTCTTCATTTTGCTCTTCAGCTTTTAAAGGTTCATTTGCAGAAACTATAGCTTCAGAAGCAATATTTGCAGCTGGCAGGTCCAAAAGAGGTTCTGTGTTTGAAACAGCTGGTTCTTGAATAGCAACTCGTTCTTTATTTTTAGTTTGATTTTCTAAAATTTTAACAGCCTCTTCGTTGGAAACAATTTCAGAATCAGAAGGCGGAGTTATAATTTCATTTGAAGTTGGTTTTTGAGGTTTTTCTTTTACTTTTTCGTCAAAAACTACTTTTGTTGTTTCTGTTGCAATTTCTTTATCTGAATGTAAAAATTGATATCCTAGTGAAATTAGTAATAGAAGAGAAGCAGCAACCGCAATTTTTTTCCATAAAACGATTGTTTTTTTATCTTCTTTTTTGTCCAGTTTTTCTTCAACGCGCGACCAGACTTTTTCCATTGCAGGAAAGTCTTGAAACTCGGCTTTTTGCGAAGCTTCTTTTATTTTATCGAATAATTTATCTTGATTGTCCATGACTATTTTGCTTTTTGATAATACAGTTTATTAACCAGTTCTTTCAGTTTGGTTTTAGCGGCATTCAATTGTGATTTTGAGGTGCCTTCAGAAATCTTCAGCATTTCGGCTATTTCTTTATGAGAGAAACCTTCAATAACAAAAAGGTTAAAAACAGTTTTACAGCCGTCTGGAATGTGGTTTAATAAATTAAGTAAATCTTCTTCTTCCAATGTATTTAGTTCGTCGACAGAAGGCTGAGAAATCAGCTTTACATCGTCTAGATACATATTAAAGTTGGTTGCTTTTCTAATTGTCGCCAAACAATGATTTACAGTTATTCTTCTAGCCCAAGCTTCAAAAGCATACGCTTCTTTTAACTGATCGAGTTTGGTGAAAATAGTAAAGAAAGAATCAGCCAAAGCTTCTTCAATTTCCTCCTCCTTTTTTAAATATCTTTTGCAAAGGCGGTACAACTTTGGCGCCATGTATTCGTACACTTGACGCTGGGCGTCACGGTGCATTTTTTTACAGTTTGCTATTTGAGTTTCGTTTATCACAATTGTTGTCTTTCTTGTATAGAGAGATAAAAAGATAAAAAGGTTGGGAGAGGGGTAAAAAAAATATTAAAATATTTTTTTAGGTTCAAAGTTACAAAGTTACAAAGCTTTAAAGTTTTTATTGTAGAGACGCACTGCAGTGCGTCTAACGTCACGTAAATAAATCTGTATCGACAATCTTTGTGTAGACGCACTGCGGTGCGCCTCTACGATAATATTGTAATCGAATAGTTTTATTTAACCGGCAAAGTCAATTTATAAATCTTAGTTTCTAAAACTTCTGTGTCATTGTCTTCGCAAAGCAAAAACTCGATTTTATTGTTTTCTTTTTTATAAAGAGTCAAACCTTCAAATTTGTTGGTTGAAGTAATTTTTTGAGTGAAATCAATTTTCATGGTTTTTACATCGATTCTGCCGATGAAACTTCCTAGAATTTCTCCATCATCGTAAGTTGATTTTGTGTCTTCTGCGGTTGAAAGAAAGTAGATTTTATCATCGACCAAAACGGCATCGGTAAAACTGGAACGAACGCCTTTTATTTTTGGTAATTTGTAATTGACAGAAATAAGAGCAAATTCTTCTCCGAGATTTTTAGCGTGAATGGTAAAAATGGTGTTTTTGTTAGAAATACCATTTCCTCTATTAAATAAATACCAGTTTTCTCCATCGAAAATAGCGCCTTCCAGATTAAAATCTTCTGGTTTTATTTCTCCGAAATTCTGCATTACAGCATATAAATCGACTAAATTATTCTTTTGTAAAACCGTTTTCGATTTAATATCGAATTCAATCATTTTATTTCGATTTTCGGTTGAGCCGGAACCAAAGACATAAAGTGTGTCATTATGATGCGTTAGAGATTCAAAATCAGGTTTTAGATTTTTCGGAATATTTTGCGTCGGATTGTCAATTAAAGCATGTTGGTTTAATTGTTTGTTTTCAATATTATATTCGTAAAGAAATCCGCTATTGTCACCAATTACGTAAAGCGAATTATTATTGAAAAATAATCCTGATGCAGAACCGATTCCGATAATTTGAAATAATATTTCTAATGTGAATTTTTCCATGAAGTTTTTTCTTGTAGAATATTGCAATGAATAACGTTCCTGATAATTTATCGGGATTCGTAAAATTAGTATATTTAATAAGACAAAAAATGAAAAAAATATATGACAAGATTTAAAATCTTTTGCGTTCAGTTTTAAACTCGATATAAAATAAAAAACCCGACAGATTCCTGAGACTGTCGGGTTTTTACCAAAAACAAAATAATAAATTAAACCTATTTTTTATAGTTTAAAACCATAAGCAACACGCAGCGCTACTTGATTGGTTCTAAAATCATGATAATCTTCATAACGAACACTTAAGTCGATGTACTTGTTGGCATATCCAATACCTGGAGCCCATAAAAAAGTTGTTTTGTCGTAACCATTTGTTACTGCAAAACCAGCACCAAGTTCTCCTAAAACATAAAATTGATCTTTTAAAACAAAAGCCTTAAAACCCGCTTTTGCTGGAATGAATCCAAGATCTTTTATGTCATTTCCAAGATCGTCTTTTCCCATAAATAAATTTGTAAATCCTGTTGTTAAGGTCAAAGATGTTTTTTTGGAAAGATCATACTGTAAACGAACATCTCCCCCAAGAGACCAGTCGTAATCATTGTCGGTTGGCAATCCCCCATTTAAGCCAAAACCTAATCTAAAACCTTGATCGTAATTTGTTGCTTCTGTTTCTTGAGCAAATGTGGTGTTGGCAAATAAAAATGTGAAAGCAGCTAGGCATAACATCTGTAATTTTTTCATGGCTTATATTTTTGAAATTTCTATAACGTAAAATTATATGGAAGGCATTTTGAGTTTGTTATACAATTTTTAAAAATCGTTATATAATATTGAGTTCGTCTTATTTTTGCCTTAAAATTGGTATATATTTTTATTAATTGGATAGAATTCGAAGCTTCTGACTATCTTTGCCGACTAAAATTGAATACAAGTGAATTTAAAGCAGTACACCAAAGAGTTTTCGTATAATTTAAGACTGGCATATCCCGTAATTTTGGGTATGGTCGGACATACTTTAATTGGTATTGTCGATAATATAATGGTTGGTAAAATTGGAAGTACAGAATTGGCGGCAGTTTCACTTGGTAACAGTATGATTTTTATTGCAATGTCTTTAGGAATTGGATTTTCTACAGCCATTACGCCAATTGTTGCCGAAGGAGATGCTGAAAAAAATGACACTAAAATTCGTTCGGCTTTTCATCACGGATTATTTCTTTGTACAATTTTAGGATTGATGCTTTTTACCGTAATTATGTTTGCGAAACCAATTATGGAATTGTTAAAACAGCCAGAAGATGTTATTGTGCTTGCAAAACCTTATTTAGGCTGGGTTGCTTTTTCATTGATTCCGTTAGTGATGTATCAAGGATATAAACAATTTGCAGATGGAATGTCATTAACCAAATATTCAATGTATGCGATGGTAATGGCAAACGTTCTTCACGTTGGAATAAACTATGTTTTAATTTACGGAATTTGGTTTTTTCCAAAAATGGGAATTATCGGCGCAGCTTTAGGAACCGTAATATCGAGAATATTTTTGGTAATGTTCATGCATATTATGCTTTCGCGAAGAGATGATTTAAAACGCTTTTTTAAAGGGTTCAGTTTTAATGAAATAAAAAAGGCAACCATAAAAAAGATAATCAGCATCGGATTTCCTTCTGCAATGCAAATGCTTTTTGAAGTGGTTTTGTTTACAGCTTCAATCTGGCTTTGCGGAAACATTGGAAAAACAAGTCAGGCGGCAAACCAAATTGCTTTGAGTTTGGCATCGATGACTTTTATGTTTGCAATGGGATTAAGCGTAACATCGATGGTGCGTGTAAGTAACCAAAGAGGTTTGATGGATTATAAAAAACTGATTGTTGTTGCACGTTCTATTTTCTTACTTGCTATAATTTTAGAAACGATTTTTGCAATTTTCTTTATCATTTTCCATAATTATTTGCCTCATATTTTCTTGAACATGGAAAATACAGGACAGATTTTAGATAATGAAGAAGTAATTGGTATTGCATCAAAATTGCTTTTAATTGCAGCAGTTTTCCAGATTTCTGACGGAATTCAGGTGGTAGTTTTAGGCGCTTTACGCGGATTGCAGGATGTAAAAGTGCCAATGTACATTACCTTTGTAGCGTATTGGGTTATTGGTTTTCCTATTTCCTATTACTTAGGAGAACACACCGAATTGAAAGCACAAGGAGTTTGGATCGGACTTTTGGCAGGTTTAACCGCAGCGGCAATTTGTTTGTATATTCGTTTTCATTACCTAACAAAGAGATTGATTACCAATTCAGTTTCAAATAACTAAATTTGAATAAAAAATAAGCTGAAGATTATAAAACTTAAAGTCAGGAGAAATCCTTTTAATCTGTATAATCGGTGGCTAAAAAAAATAACCATTAAAAAAAATAAATAGATATGGAATTACCTAAATTTTTACTTGGAGACAATACTGATTTTCCAGACGATATTTTTATCATTCACCTTGATTACCCGAGATTTATTATCAATTTAAAAGATGATGAAGTTGAGTTTTTAGAAGAACCAGAAGATCTTGACGAAGCAGAATTAAACGCCGAAATGGAAAGTTTAATTGAGAAAGCAAATGAATTTTATGACAGAGAAATCAATCGTTACGAAGAGTAATTTGTTTTTCTAATCTTACGTTCTTATACTATTTTTAATGAAAAATTTACGTTTTTTAAAACCTATTTTCAGTTTTATATTAATCGGATTATTGATTACCACTTTAAGCCGAATCTTTTTGTTTTTTCTTTTTAAAGAAAGAGTAGAGCAGACACCAGATTTCTGGTATATTTTTCCAATCGGTCTTCGAATGGATTTAATATTGCTTTGTTATTTGTCATTTCTTCCAGCGTTGCTGATTACTTTTTTGCCAAATAAAGCGATAAAGTTTACCAATAAGTTTCTGGTAATCTATAGTTTTCTGTTTCTGTTTTTAATTCTTTTTGTAGAATTAGCTTCGCCAGATTTTGTAAAACAATACGATACTCGTCCAAACAAGATTTTCTTAGATTATCTTATTTATCCAAAAGAAGTGGTTGGAATGCTTTTAAAAAGTTATCTGACTTCTATAATTGTAACGTTCCTTATTCTAGGAGTTGTGATTTATTTTGCTTTCAAAAAAGGAAAACAATTATTCCATACTGCAAGTACAGATTATAAATTCAAACTTATGGTATTTCCATTAGTTGCTTTTTTATTGTTTTTTGGAGCGCGTTCAAGTCTGACTTCAAAACGCCCGATAAATGCCAGTAATGCTGTTTTTTCTACAGATCAGTTAACAAATACATTGGGATTAAATTCATTTTATACGGTTGCTTTTGCTGCATATTCAATTAAAAATGAAGGAAACACCAAAATGTATGGTAAAATGGACGAAGCAGAAGCGATTGCTCGTGTAAAGAAATACATGGCGGCAGGTCCAAATGATTTTACCGATGCTGAAATTCCGTTCTTACACGTACAACAGCCCGATTCTGTTAGGCAAAAGCCATACAATTTGGTTATTTTTCTACAGGAAAGTTTAGGGGCTGAATATGTTGGAATTTTAGGAGGAAAGCCATTAACTCCAGAATTCGATAAATTATCGAAAGAGGGAACATTATTCACCAATTTATATTGCACAGGAACAAGAAGTGTTCGCGGAATTGAAGCAGTTGTAACTGGATTTTTGCCTTCGCCATCAGAAAGTGTTGTAAAACTTGGAAATTCGCAGCAAGGCTTTTTTACTTTAGCGGAGGCGTTAAAGCAAAAAGGTTACGAGACTAGTTTCATTTATGGCGGAATGGCAAATTTTGATAATATGGCTTCGTTTTTCAACGGAAATGGCTTCAGTGATATTGTCGATCAAGAAGATTTTGATTCTGATGGAAATAAATATGCTTTCAAAGGAACTTGGGGCTATTCTGATGAAGATTTGGTTACCAAAGCCAATCAGTATTTCAAATCAAAAGGAGATAAACCATTTTTCTCTTTAATGTTCTCAACTTCAAATCATGAGCCTTTTGAATATCCAGCGGGAAGAATAAAACCTTACGATAAAAAACTTGCAACGGTAAATAATGCCATGAAATATGCTGATTTCTCTATTGGAAAATTCTTTGAAATGGCGAAAAAAGAAGCTTATTTCAAAAACACAATTTTTATTGTAATTGCTGACCATAATACGAGAACATACGGTAAAAATTTAGTTCCGATTAATAAATTCCACATTCCAGCATTTATTATGGGACCTGGAGTTCCAAAAGGAGCAGTTTATGACAGACTGGCAAGTCAGATTGATATTCCGCCAACATTATTAAGTTATTTAGGACTTCCATTTGAAACTCCAATGGTAGGTCGAAATTTAAATAAACTAGATAAGAAAGTAGAAGGAAGATCGATCATGCAGTTTAATGATATCAATGCGTTTAGAGTTGAAAATCAAGTTGTAATCATGCAGCCAAATTTGAAACCATTGCAATTTGAAATCAAAAACGATACAACTTTAGTTCCAGTTAAATTAAATGAAGAATTAGCAAAAGATGCTTTGGCGCATGTAATTACAGCAGGGAATTTGTATAAAGAAAGTAAGTATAAGCTTAGGCCTAAAAAATAGGTTCAAAGGCAACAGTTACAAAGGTTCAAAGGTTTTTTACTTTGAACCTTTTCTTTTTTTAATGGAATTGAAATGCTTTGTTGGTTCTCGACTCTGCGTGAACTGACAAACAGAACAAAAAAATCACAGATTTGTCATTTCGACGAAGGAGAAATCTCCGTTGCTATATCTACAAAGATTGATATGCTTTGTGGAGCTACTCGCGAAGATTTCTCCTTCGTCGAAATGACAAGATTGTGTATCGAGATTGTTGAGAAGTTAAAAGGAGCAAAGCTACTTTTTTCTACTTTGAACCTTTGTCACTTTGAGCCTTTGCACCTTTATTAAAATACAATTTTAATAAACTAGAAGCAGCTGCAAACGATGAAATTTCATTGTTTTGCACTGCTTTTTTGCTTTCTTCAAGAAGCGAGATAATTTCAGGCTGATTATAGAAATTTTGTTTCAATTGTTCATTGATGGTTTCCATCATCCAGAAATGGTTTTGTTCGTTTCTTTTTTCGTCGAAAAACCCTGTTTCTTTGGTTAATTCGAAATATTCAGAAATCGTATTCCAAACATCAGGAATGCCGTCTTTTGTTAGCGAACTGCAAGTAGTCACTTTGGGTTGCCAGTTTGATTTTTTTGGAGGAAATAAATGCAAAGCGCGATTAAATTCCAATTTTGCCTGATTGGCTTTTTTTATATTATCGCCATCCGATTTATTAATGACAATAGCATCTGCCATTTCCATAATGCCACGTTTGATGCCTTGAAGTTCGTCGCCTGCGCCAGAAATTTTTAAAAGTAAAAAGAAATCGACCATGCTATGAACCGCAGTTTCGCTTTGGCCAACACCAACTGTTTCGATAATAATAGTATCAAAACCTGCAGCTTCACAAAGAATAATTGTTTCTCGGGTTTTTCGAGCCACACCGCCCAAAGTTTCTCCAGAAGCGCTTGGACGAATAAAAGCATTTTCATCTTTAACCAATTCTTCCATTCGGGTTTTATCACCTAGAATACTTCCGTGTGAAAGCGAACTGCTAGGATCAACTGCTAAAACAGCTACTTTTTTTCCTAATTGTGTAAGATGTTTTCCAAAAGCTTCGATAAAAGTACTTTTTCCAACACCAGGAACTCCTGTAATACCAATTCGAATCGATTTATTGGCATGAGTTAAACAACCTTGAACAACTTCGCCAGCTTTTTCAAAATGATCAGGATTTGTACTTTCTATTAAAGTAATAGCACGACTTAAAGAAGTTCTATTTCCTTCTAAAATACCATTAATTAATTCCTGAGAAGTTGGCTGTTGTCTGCGTTTGTTTTTAATTTGATTTATAGCCGAAATATTGGTGATTTCGGGAGGTGAAATTCCAGCTTTTTCAGATATACTGCCAGTTTGTTTATTAGAATTTGACAAAACGCACTTTTTAGAAATGTAAAAGTACTGAAAACAAAAACAGTTTCAAAAAGTTAGTTCATCACTAATTTACACGAATTTGTTATTATCAAAAGGAGTAAAAAAAAGTTTGCCACGAATTCACGAATTTTCTTTTTAAAATCTTTGAGATTATTTATTCGAATTAATTCGAATAATATTAGGTAAAGATTTTAAAAAGAAAATTCGTGAATTCGTGGCAAAAAAAATTAGTAGCCCGCAGTAAATCTAACTTGATGATGTTTTGGAGTTTCTACTTCATCAGCAATTACAACCGCTAGATCTTCTACAGATAAAATACTTCTTTGTTCGTCATTGAAAACTGGATTTTCTAATCCTAAACGATATTTTCCAGTTCTGCCAGTTTTAGTTCCAGCGTGCATTTCGAAGGCAGGACTAAAAAATGCCCAGTCTAAATCTTTTTCTTCTTTAATGATGTTTAAATAATGTCTTGCGGCGTTTGCGCCAGGGAAAATTTCTTTTGGAAAATCTGGAGTGTCAACTGCTTGTAAATCTGGCGCAACATATAAACTTCCTGCCCCACCAATAGTAATAAAACGTTTAACACCTGATTTTTTAACCGCTTCCTGAATCGCTTTTGAACCAGCTAAAAAGTCATCATAAATGTTTGGGTTTGTCCATCCTGGATTATAAGCATTCACAACAGCATCGTGACCTTTTAAGATTTCTGCCAGTGCGTCAACATTAAAAATATCTGCAGCAACCCAAGTTGCGTTTGCTGTGTCTTTTGGAGTTCTTGCAATAGCAGTGATTTCGTGTTTTCTGTCTGCTAATTCATTTAAAAGTGCTGAGCCAACAAATCCTGTAGCTCCAATAAGTGCAATTTTCATAATATATATAAATTTATTTAGTAATAAAAAATGTTACAGTTTTGGTTAAAAAAATAGTTTTAAAATTGATTCGAAAAATCTTCCAATGAAATACCTTCCAGCTGTAAGCTGACTTTCTGATTCATTTCGCTGTATAAATTTTCCAAATGCTGATTGATGTTTTTCCCAACAGGGCAATCAGGATTCGGTTGATTTTTAGCAAAACCTAAACCAATGGTTTCAAAGGTCATTTCGAATATTTGTTTTAAAGTCAGTTCAGCAGCGTTTACTGCCAATTTTGTACCGCCATTTTTTCCTTCTTTGCTTTCTACGATATGATGAGCTTTTAAGTTGGCAATTTCTTTTCGAACCAAAACAGGATTTAAATTAATACTTCCCGCAATAAACTCCGATGACAAATAATCATTTGGGAATTTATGCAGCAGAGTAAGAATGTGAATTGTTATGGCAAATTTACCTGAAATCATACTGTAATAAAATATGTTACAAATTTACGTCTTTTTGTAACACAAAATACTAATTTAACTATTTTTTAAGTGATTAGTAATTAGTGAAAAGTTCTTAGTGATTAGTCTTTAGGTTTTAATATGTCGTAATTGTTACTTTTATATAATAATTAGTAAAAAAAAGTATTACTTGTAGTTTGAAATGTACAACAAAAGCATTTTAAGCATTAATTTTAGATCCTAAATCATATCACTAAAAATTAAAGATTAATTACTAAGAACTAGTTACTAATCACTAAGGACTAATTACTAAGGACTAAAAGCCAATTAATGAACAACTTCCTTCTAATATTTCTCTTTCTTTCACTCGGATTAATTTTACAGCGAGTAAAACAATTTCCTACTCATATTTATAAGACGCTCAATAAAATTGTCATTTATTTTTGCCTTCCTGCGATTACTTTGTATCACATTCCGAAGATAAAATGGAGCAGTGAATTATTGTTTCCAATAGGAGCGGGGTGGATTACTTATATTCTGGCTTTTATCTTTTTTCATTTTTTAGGAAGAAGAAATGGTTGGTCGAACAAATTGATTGGATGTCTGATTTTGACAGCAGGATTAAGTAATAGTTCTTTTTTGGGTTATCCAATTATTGAAGCTTTGTTTGGAAAGAAAGGTTTAGAAACTGCCGTTTTAGTTGATCAGCCAGGAACTTTTGTTGTGGTTTCTACTTTAGGGGTTTTTACTGCAGCTTTTTATTCTAAAGGAAACCCAAATGCTTTAGGGATTTTCAAAAAGATCATTTTGTTTCCGCCATTTCTAATGTTCGTTTTGGCTTGTTTAATGAATGTTTTTGATTACAATTTAAATGAGAATTTTCAATTTGTTTTATTGAAAATTGGAAGTCTGGTTACACCTTTAGCTTTACTCTCTGTTGGTTTGCAATTGACTTTTGATAGAAAAAGCCAACATTGGAAATTTTTGCGACTAGGACTTTTTTTTAAATTGCTTTTAATTCCTTTTATAATTTTCGTGCTTTATGTTTTTATTTTTAATCAGCATTCTGAAGCAATAAAAATTACCATAATGGAAACCGCTATGGCTCCTATGATTACAGGCGCAATCCTAGCCTCAACTTACGGATTAAAACCAAAATTAAGCAGTATGATGATTGGTTTCGGAATTCCAATTTCCTTCATTACACTTGCTTTCTGGTATTTTGTTTTGAGCTTTATTTAGAAGTAAAATACTAATTATATCGACAAAGTAGAATTTTAACTTTTTTTTACCTTTTGAATGTTTTCTAAATACATTTTTTAATTAATTTTAGATGAACTAAAAATGATAAATTATGTCAACATTAAGATTAGGCGATATAGCTCCAGATTTTCAGGCAGAAACTACGCAAGGACCAATTAATTTTCACGAATGGTTAGGAGATTCGTGGGGTGTTTTATTCTCGCATCCAGCAGATTTTACTCCGGTTTGTACAACTGAATTAGGAACTGTAGCGAACTATGTTCCAGAATTCAAAAAAAGAAATACTAAGGTTATTGCTTTGAGTGTAGACGGTTTGGATTCTCACAAAGAGTGGATTAAAGATATCAACGAAACTCAAAATACAGAGGTAAATTTCCCAATTATTGCTGATGAGGATAAAAAAGTAGCAAATCTTTACGATATGCTTCATCCAAATGCGAGTGACAAATTTACAGTGCGTTCTGTTTTTGTTATCGGACCAGATAAAAAAATCAAATTGACTTTAACATATCCAGCTTCGACAGGAAGAAATTTCGATGAATTACTTCGTGTAATTGACAGTTTGCAATTAACAGCAAATTACAGCGTTGCAACTCCTGCAAACTGGAAAGATGGAGAAGATGTAGTAATTGCACCAGCAATTCCAGACAGCGACATCCCAGCTAAATTCCCAAAAGGACATACGCCTATCAAACCTTATTTACGTTTGACACCGCAACCGAATAAATAATATTCTGAGTTTCTAAGTTTCTGAGATGCTAAGATTCTTAGTTTTTCAAAATAATTAATATAAAAGCGCTAAGATTTCATTATGAAATCTTAGCGCTTTATTTTTACTAAAGTTTAAAAAGAGGCAAGATAAAAACTTAGAATCTTAGCATCTCAGAAACTTAGGAACTTATTTCGCTGCCAACAAAGCATTCATCCTTTTTTTATCTCCTACAACCCAGAGAATATCATTTTTCTCTAATATTAAGCTAGATTCGGGATTTAAAATACGATTTCCATTTCGCTCGATACCAACTACCATTCCGTCGGTTTTGGTTCTAAATTGTCCGATGCTTTTTTGAATAAATTCGTCTTGAGAAACTTCCATTTGGCGTAATACAATATCAGTTTCTTCTACTTTTACAGGTGGTTCTGTTTCATTTTGAGTTAAGAATTTTGTGAATTCTGTAATTTGAGCATCGGTTCCAATTACACAAATTTCATCGCCAGGAAACAAACGTTCAGTTTTGGTCGGAATTGGAATCGTTACTTCTCCACGTTTGATGTAAGCGATATTAATTCCTAATTGCTCACGAATTTTGAGTTCCTGTAAAGTCTGTCCAACTAAGTTTGATTCTTTTTTAATTTCGAAGAAAGACATATGTCCATCCCACGGCATTAAATTGGCATATCTTCTGTCGATTTTTTTGTTTTCGCGATCGTTGAGGTTTTTTAGAAAGTGATTTTCGATTTTATGATATTGCTCGTTTAATTTTTTAGGGAAAATCTGGTAAGCTCCTATTGCAATAATAAGCGCGACGAAAGCAACCAAAGGAGAGAAGAAAATATTTAACAAGAATCCGACAAAGAATAAACCAAGACTCATTCTAATCAGGATTAGCATTAATAATGCCCCACGATATTTACGTTCTTCCCACAGTATTTCAACTTCTTCGACTTTTACACGACGTAATGAAAGCGCCCATAAAAAAGGTGCTATAACAACTAAAGTTAGTAAAGCTGCTAAAGTATTTCCAAATCTAGTGTCTGCAACTAAAGGAGCAACAAATTTAGAAGACAATAAAATAATTGCCGTGATAATTATGGTATGAAGAATAATTTGTGTGATTGAAGAACGAAGGACAATCTGCCAAGTACTTACCGATTTAATTGCCTGTGCGTTGACACTATAACGGTTTATATTTTTAACCCATCTTTTAGGCATTTTGGATTCTAAAAAGAAAGCAAAACGTTCTGAATATTTAATTAAAAACGGAGTTGTAAAAGTGGTAATTGCAGATACAGCAACGATAATTGGATATAAGAAATCACTGGTAACTTTTAAGGTCATCCCAAGTGTTGCAATAATAAACGAGAACTCACCAATTTGCGCCAAACTCATTCCGGTTTGAACAGATTGTTTTAAAGGCTGACCAGAAATTAAAGCTCCAATCGAAGAACTGAATGCTTTTCCGAATATAGTCAATAGTGTAATTATAGCCACTGGAAGTGCATAATTAACCAAAGTTACGGGATTAATTAACATTCCTACCGATACAAAGAAAACGGCACCAAAAAAATCTTTTACAGGCTGAATTAAATGTTCGATTTTTTCTGCCATTGTGGTTTCAGCAATAATAGATCCCATGATAAAAGCGCCTAAAGCTGGAGAAAATCCAACATTTGCAGCAAAAATTACCATCATTAGACATAATGCTAATGAGATAATCAGCAGCATCTCGTCAGTTAAGAGATGTTTTGCTTTTTTGAAAATAGTTGGAATAATAAAAATTCCGCCCAAAAACCAAATAATTAAAAAGAAAACTAGTTTTAAGACAGATTGCAGTAATTCTGTACCAGAAACTTGATCGCTTACTGCAATAGTTGACAGTAAAACAAGCATTAAAATAGCAACAATATCTTCAACAATTAAAGCACCAAAAACAATTCCAACGAACTTTTTTCCTTTGACTCCCAATTCATCAAAAGCTCTGATAATAATAGTTGTGGATGAAATTGAAAGTGTTGCTCCCAAGAAAATACTGTCCATTTTTCCCCAGCCCATCCATTGTCCAACCGCATAACCAATTACAGTCATAAACAAAATCTGGGTTATAGCGGTGACAGATGAAGTCCCTCCAACCTTCATTAATTTTTTAAAACTGAATTCGAGTCCTAAACTAAAAAGTAAAAATATAACCCCAATTTCTGCCCAAACTTCCACACTTTTCATGTCGGTTATAGATGGGAAAAAATCAAAATGGTTTCCAGCCAAAAATCCTGCGATTAGGTAGCCTAAAACCAGAGGCTGTTTCATTTTTTTAAATATTAGAACGGCAATTCCAGCAGTCATCAGGATTAATCCTAAATCACTAATTAAAGGTTGTAAATGGTGTGTACTTTCAGCAGCGGCGCTTAATGCAATCATAGGTGGTATTTTAGTTTTCGTGGAGCTTGATCCAGCTTTTCATTTAAAGTCTTTGTTCAAAATCTGGTTTTTTGTACGAAAAGACTTTTTTAAAATGTAATTCACTGAACTCCAACGAAAATAAGTTAAGTGAAGTAATCTGGACTACTCCGGGTTAAATAAAAAAAGCTATCTCGATAAAGATAGCTTTTTTTGATAAAATATTTGGAGTTTTTCTTAAATTCCTGTGTAATTGCTAGGAGTTATAGCTAATAATTCTGCTCTAACAGAATCTGAAACTTCTAAAGTTGCAATGAAATTATGAATCGCATTTTTGTCGATAGCTTCGTTAGTTCTTGTTAAACCTTTTAAAGCTTCGTACGGATTTGGATAAGCTTCGCGGCGTAAAATAGTCTGAATAGCTTCAGCCACAACTGCCCAGTTTTTCTCTAAATCTTCAGCAAATTTACCTTCGTTTAAAAGTAATTTATTCAAACCTTTAAGAGTAGCTTCAAAAGCGATAATTGTATGTCCGAAAGGAACACCAACATTACGTAAAACAGTACTGTCAGTTAAGTCACGCTGTAATCTTGAAATTGGAAGTTTAGCTGCTAAATGCTCGAAAATAGCATTTGCAATTCCTAAGTTTCCTTCAGAGTTTTCAAAATCAATTGGGTTTACTTTATGTGGCATTGCAGAAGAACCAATTTCTCCAGCTTTGATTTTTTGTTTGAAATAATCCATCGAAACATACGTCCAAATGTCACGATCTAAATCGATGATAATGGTGTTGATTCTTTTTAAAGCATCAAAAAAAGCAGCAAAATGATCGTAATGCTCAATTTGAGTTGTTGGAAAAGAATGTTTTAAACCAAGATCTGTTTCAACAAATTTGTTTCCAAATTGTTTCCAGTCAATCTGTGGATACGCTACGTGATGCGCGTTAAAGTTTCCTGTTGCTCCACCAAATTTAGCAGCAAACGGAATATTGAACAACAAACGCATTTGCTCTTCTAAACGCTCAACAAACACCAAAATTTCTTTTCCTAAACGAGTAGGAGAGGCTGGCTGTCCGTGCGTACGAGCAAGCATTGGAATGTCTTTCCATTCTGTGCTTAACTCTTTTAGTTTTGCAATTACAGCAATTAAAGTTGGCATATAAACTTGCTCAAACGCTTCTTTTGTAGAAAGCGGAATTGCAGTATTATTAATATCTTGAGACGTTAATCCGAAGTGAATGAACTCTTTGTATTGAGATAGACCTAATTTTTCAAAAGCATCTTTAATAAAGTATTCAACCGCTTTTACGTCGTGATTGGTTACTTTTTCTGTTTCTTTAATCCAAAGCGCATCTTCTGTTGAGAAATTTTTGTAGATATTTCTCAAGCTTTCAAATAAACTTGAATCAATGCCTTTTAATTGTGGCAATGGAATTTGGCATAATGCAATGAAGTATTCCACTTCAACTAAAACGCGATATTTAATTAAAGCTTCTTCAGAGAAAAAAGGGGCTAAATTTTGAGTTTTATTTCTATATCTTCCGTCAATTGGCGATATAGCATTCAGTTCGTTTAGAGTAGTCATTGTTATGTTGTTTTTTCGAAAGGTGCAAATATAAACAGAATTTAGCGATTACAGCTAATTAAAAAGCGCATTTATGCATTCAAAATGAATTTAATCGCTCTCTTAAATCGGCAACTCCTTCTGATGCAAATTTGGCAATCGTTTCCACTTTGTTTCGAAGATTCGGAATTGCAATTGGCTTTGGATCAATATAAAAAACAGGAGTTGTGCTTGGTGTGTAAGCAATTAGGCCTGCGGCAGGATAAACTTGCAGCGAAGTTCCAATTACAGCAAAATAATCTGCCGTTTCGGTAATGTCAATAGCTTCTTCCAAAGCAGGAACTTCTTCGCCAAACCAAACAATATGCGGACGCAATTGATGGCCGTTTGTGTCTAAATCTCCCGTAAACAAATCTTCTGTCCAATCTAAAATTAGATTTTTGTTTTGTGTGCTTCGAACTTTTAATAATTCCCCATGCAAATGCAAAACTTTTGTGCTTCCGGCGCGTTCGTGCAAATCGTCAACATTTTGAGTAATAATATGTACATCAAAATCTTTTTCCAATTCGGCCAAAATAATATGTCCAAGATTTGGTTTTACTTCTTTTAACTGCTGGCGACGTTTGTTATAAAAATCCAAAACTAATTCTTGATTTTTGAACCAGCCTTCTGGCGTTGCAACTTCCATTACATCATGACCTTCCCATAAACCATCGCTGTCGCGAAATGTTTTGATACCGCTTTCGGCACTGATTCCTGCTCCGGTTAAGACTACAAGTTTCTTTTTCATTCTTAATTTTATTAAAAGATAAAAATAGTAATTTCTTTCTTCAAATGTTTAGTAAATAGTCAGGATCAGCTGTTCTTTTTAAAGGAAAATAATGGGTATTTATACTCTTTATCTCTCGTTTTGAATTATTTAATTTTAATGTCACGTTTGATAAAAGTGTTTCTAAAATGATTTTAATTCAATTTACAGGCTTATCTGGTTCGGGAAAAACGACGCTGGCAGAAAATGTCAGGCATCTGCTGCTTCAAAATAATTATGAAGCAGAAATAGTAGATGGAGATGTTTACCGACAAACCATCTGTAAAGATTTAGGGTTTTCTAAAGAAGATCGCTGCGAAAATGTAAGACGTCTTTTTAATGTTGGTCGAGGTCTGATTGAAGAAAACAAGATTGTGCTCATGTCGGTTATAAATCCGTATGAAAATCTTAGGAATGAATTAAGGACTTTTGAATTTGTAAAAACGGTCTTTTTGGATTGCTCGATTCATAATTTGATCGAAAGAGATCCAAAAGGATTGTATAAAAGAGCATTATTGCCTGACAATGATCAAAATAAAATTAGAAATTTTACTGGGATAACGGATGTTTATGAAACTCCAAAAAATGCAGATTTAGTATTAAAAACAGATTCTGAGACCATTTCAGTTTCTGCCAATAAACTGTACAATTTTATAATTAGCAATTTAAAATTTTAAGACTTATGAATCCTTCTTCATGCCAACTTCCAATTTCTTTTTCGATTGAAAAATTGAAAAATGATTTATTGACTTGCGAAACAAATTTGTGGATGCCGCATTTTAATACAAATAAATATGAAGGAAAATGGACAAGTATTTCTTTACGATCTCAATCTGGTTTAGAAACTGATATTCTTTCCTTTCCAGATAAAGAATATAAAAATACGCCTTTACTTGACAGTTGTCCTTATTTTAAAGAAATAATGGATTGGTTTGAATGCGAAAAAGAATCAGTTAGATTGTTAAGACTCGGACCTAATAGCGAGATTAAAGAACATTTTGATAATGATACTTCGTATGAAGATGGGTTTTTCAGGATTCATATTCCAATTCTCACCAATTCTGAAGTATATTTTTATGTAGATAAGAAACGAATTCCGATGAGAATGGGAGAGTGCTGGTATGCTAATTTTCAGTTACCGCATAGCGTGCAAAACAAAAGTTTGGAACCAAGAATTCACTTAACAGTGGATTGTTTAAGAAATGAATGGTCTGACGAATTGTTTTCTAAAATGGGTTTTGATGTAAATTATGTCCCGAAAAAACAATATGCAGATGAAGTAAAACAGCAGATTATTGCAGAACTTTCTAGAAATCCATCTGAAATTAATACCAAGATAATTGAAGAACTTCAATCGCAAATGAATTTATAAAATGGAAAATGTAAAAGATTTTATTTCAAATTGGATTCCTATTAACTTAGTTGAAAAAGAGAATGAAATCTATTTTGAATGGATTTATTTCTCAGACATACCTTTTTCAGAGCCTTTTTTTGAAGAAACAATTGTGAAATGCAGAAGCCATAGTTATAATTCGAAGCGTTTTAGATTAGTTAGTACAGCAGAAAATATTATTGAATGGTCCAAAGAATTAGATTTTGTTGAATTAAAGGGATTAGTTTTTCATGTGTCAAGATGCGGATCTACCATGTTAAGTCAGTCTCTTGCAACTTCATCTGAAAATATCATGGTTTCTGAAGCTCCTATTATCGATCAGATTTTAAGAAGTGATGCTTTTAATGAAGATACCAAAACAGTTTTGCTGAAATCGGTTTTGAGGTTCTTAGGTCAAAAAAGATTTCCAGATCAAAAGCATTTAATTATAAAATTGGATGCATGGAGTATTTTTAAGGCTTCTTATTTAAGATCGGTTTTTTCTGAAATTCCTTTTGCTTTATTATACCGAAATCCTGGAGAGGTTTTAAGATCGCATCAAAAGATGGCAGGAATGCATATGGTTCCAAATATAATTCCGTCGAGTGTTTTCGGAATTACTTCAAAAGAAATTGAGGAGTTAAGTTTTTACGAGTATCAAGCTTTGGTTTTAGAAAAATATTTTCAAAGTTTTTTGGATTTTTATGAAACAGACCAAAATGTGATAATGCTCAATTATAATGACGGAATGAAAAAGGTTATAGAACGATTTATCACTTTTATTAATGTCTGTTTTTCTGAAAAAGAAATAAATGCAATGCTAGAACGTCTTAAAAAACATTCTAAAAATGAAAGCGCTGTTTTTACGGGAGATTCATACAAAGACGATGTTTTGGCTGTGAATTTGGCTCAATTAAATGTTTTGCATGAAAAGCTTAATGCCAATTTTATTGAAGATTTGGCAGGCTGAAAAATAAGGTGAAGTCTTCTTTCTCTTTTATTTATTATTTTTGCGCCAAACATAAATAAAATGATTGATTTAGATTACCTCGCATTCTTAGAAAATATATTGACTGAAAACAGAAAAGCTAATTTTTTAAAAGTACTAGAAAATAGAACAAAACATTTTACAGTTGCAGTAGAAGATGTTTATCAAATGCATAATACAAGTGCTGTAATGCGAAGCTGTGAAGTCTTCGGGATTCAGGAATTGAATGTGATTGAACAGCGTTTTGGAAAACGTATTGACAAAGAAATTGCTTTAGGTGCACAAAAATGGGTTGATATTAACCGATTTGATTCGGTTTCAGGATGTCTTTCTGATTTGAGAAGTAAAGGATATCAAATTATTGCAACAACTCCGCACGAGAAAGATTGCATGTTGGAAGATTTCGATATTACAAAACCAAGCGCTTTATTCTTCGGAACGGAAAAGGAAGGATTGTCACAAGAAATTATGGACAATGCAGATGGTTTCTTAAAAATACCAATGGTTGGTTTTACTGAAAGTTTAAATATTTCGGTTTCGGCTGCAATCATTATTCAAAGCTTGACAAACAGACTTCGCAGATCTGATATCAATTGGAAATTGACTGAAGAAGAAATTTTAGTTAAACGTTTAGAGTGGGCTAAAAATTCTATTAAAGATATAAAACGAATTGAAGCGCGTTATTATCAAGATAACCCTAGATGAGTCTCAGTTTTCAGTCTCAGTCACAGTTTTAGGACTGAGGGAGTAAATTGGAAAATAAAAAATAATTTGCTAAAAAATAAAAAACCGACAGTTTCTAACTGTCGGTTTTTTTATGGAATTTATAAGTATCAGCCTGTAAACTGTGACTGTGACTGTGACTGAATACTTAAAAAAAATATTAGTTAATCAAAACCCAAGTTCCAGCAGCAATTAAAGCTTCAGCTTTTTTGTACTTCATTGTTTCTGTTTTACCAGTAGCAATTTCTTGAACTACAACATTATCATTTCTGTTGATTTTTGGCATATCTCTAACGATAGTTTCAGTAACTTGACGTTGTTGTGTTTCACCAGCTTCACGGTTGATGCTTTCGCTATTTGGAATTTCGTCTTTGCTTAACTGTAAGTTTTCTTTTTGACGAACTTCTCTTGCTTCGTGAATTTCTGGAGCGTTTTGAGCAGGTAAATCACCTTTAAATAAGAATGAAATAACTTCTTTGTTAACGTTGTCCAACATTCCTCTAAACAAGTTGAAAGCTTCTAATTTGTAAATAAGCAATGGATCTTTTTGCTCGTGAACAGCCAATTGAACAGATTGTTTCAATTCGTCCATTTTGCGTAGGTGTTTTTTCCAAGCTTCATCAACAATAGAAAGTGTAATGTTTTTCTCAAAATCAGCAATTAACTGAGCGCCTTCGCTTTCGTAAGCTTTTTTCAAGTCAGTTACCACATTCAAAGTTTTGATTCCGTCTGTAAAAGGAACTACAATTCTTTCGAAATGATTGTTTGGCTCTTCGAAAACTCCTTTGATAATTGGGAAAGCTTCTCTAGCGCTTCTTTCTGTTTTTTCAGTATAGAAAGCTAAAGCTTCTTTGTATACTTTTCCAGTAACTTCAATATCAGATAATTTTAAGAAATCAGCTTCTGAAATTGGAGATGTAATTCCGAAATAACGAATTAAATCAAATTCATATCCTTTGAAGTCATTTGCTACTTTACTGTTGTTTACGATTAATTCGCAAGTATCATAAAGCATGTTTGCAATATCCAGTTTCAAACGCTCTCCGAACAATGCGTGACGACGACGTTTGTAAACTACTTCACGTTGAGAGTTCATTACGTCATCATATTCTAATAAACGTTTACGAACACCAAAGTTGTTTTCTTCTACTTTTTTCTGAGCACGTTCGATAGATTTAGTCATCATAGAATGTTGGATAACTTCACCTTCTTTTAATCCCATTCTGTCCATTACCTTAGCAACTCTTTCAGAACCGAATAAACGCATTAAGTTATCTTCAAGAGAAACATAGAACTGAGAACTTCCTGGATCTCCTTGACGACCAGAACGACCACGTAACTGTCTGTCTACACGACGAGAATCATGACGCTCTGTACCAACGATTGCTAAACCTCCAGCAGCTTTTACTTCGGGAGATAATTTAATATCGGTACCACGACCAGCCATGTTTGTTGCAATAGTTACAACTCCAGCTTTACCAGCTTCTTCAACGATTTGTGCTTCTTGCTTGTGCATTTTCGCATTCAATACGTTATGTGTGATTCCTCTCATTTTAAGCATACGGCTTAATAATTCTGAAATCTCAACAGAAGTTGTTCCAATCAATACTGGTCTTCCAGCTTTTGATAATTCAGTCACGTCTTCAATAACAGCGTTGAATTTCTCACGTGTTGTTTTGTAGATATAATCTTCTTTGTCAATTCTTGCGATTCCACGGTTAGTTGGAATTTCAACAACATCCAATTTATAAATTTGCCATAACTCGCCAGCTTCTGTAACCGCTGTACCAGTCATACCACCCAATTTGTTGTACATTCTGAAATAATTCTGTAATGTAACTGTAGCAAATGTTTGAGTAGCAGCTTCGATTTTTACGTTTTCTTTTGCTTCGATCGCTTGGTGAAGACCGTCTGAGTAACGACGCCCGTCCATGATACGACCTGTTTGCTCATCGACAATCATAATTTTGTTGTCCATGATAACATACTCTACGTCTTTTTCAAATAAAGCATAAGCTTTTAAAAGCTGAGTAAGAGTATGGATACGCTCGCTTTTTACTCCAAAATCTTGGAATAATCTTTCTTTAGCTTCAGCTTCAGCGTCTTTGTCTAATTTTTGTTTTTCAATTGCAGCGATTTCTGTTCCAATGTCTGGTAAAACGAAGAAATCTGCATCAGTATCTCCAGAAAGGTATTTAATACCGTTGTCTGTCAATTCAACTTGATTGTTTTTTTCTTCAATCACAAAATATAAAGCTTCGTCAACTTTATGCATTTCACGATTGTTATCTTGCATATATTGATTTTCAGTTTTTTGAAGCAATTGTTTAATTCCTTCTTCACTCAAAAATTTAATTAATGCTTTATTTTTAGGTAAACTTCTGTAAGCTCTTAATAATAAGAATCCGCCTTCTTTAGTATTTCCTTCTTTGATTAATTTTTTAGCTTCAGCTAAGAAACCATTTGCTAACTGACGTTGTTGTGCAACTAAGTTTTCAATTTTTGGTTTCAATTCATTAAACTCATGACGATCTCCTTGCGGAACTGGTCCTGAAATAATAAGCGGTGTTCTAGCGTCATCAATTAATACAGAATCGACCTCGTCGACAATAGCATAATTGTGTTTTCTTTGAACTAAATCGCTTGGCGAGTGCGCCATGTTGTCTCTTAAGTAATCGAAACCAAACTCATTGTTAGTTCCGTAAGTGATATCAGCATCATAAGCTTTTTTTCTAGCTTCTGTACTTGGCTGGTGGTTGTCGATACAGTCAACAGATAAACCGTGGAATTCGAATAAAGGAGCTTTCCACGTGCTATCACGTTTTGCCAAGTAGTCATTCACAGTTACTAAGTGAACTCCATTTCCTGTCAAAGCGTTTAAGTAAAGAGGAAGAGTTGCAACTAAAGTTTTACCTTCTCCCGTTTGCATTTCGGCAACTTTACCTTCGTGTAATACCATACCACCAATTAACTGAACATCATAGTGAATCATGTCCCAAGTGATATCTTTTCCTGCGGCATTCCATTGGTTAGCCCAGATCGCTTTTTCACCTTCAATAGTAATATATGGTTTAGCAGCTGAGAATTCGCGGTCTTTTGGAGTTGCAGTAACTTCAATATGTGAGTTTTCTTTAAAACGACGAGCCGTTTCTTTAACTACAGAAAACGCTTCTGGAAGAATTTCCAATAAAGTTTTCTCAGAGATTTCATAAGCTTCTTTTTCAAGAGCATCTATTGCATCATAAAGGTCTTCTCTTTTATCGATGTCTTCGATGTTTTCTACTTCCGCTTTAAGCGAAGCAATTTTAGCATCTTTATCAGCTCTAGCTTCTTTTATTTTATCTTTAAAATAAAGGGTTCTAGCTCTTAATTCGTCGTTTGATAGACTCATTAAAGGAGCTTCGAATGTCTTGATTTTGTTTAAGTAAGGTTGTAAAGCTTTGACATCTTTTTGCGATTTATCGCCCACAAAGACTTTAATAATACTGTTTATGAAACTCATGATTTATCGTATTTCTTTATTATATAATATGTATTTGAGCCAAAAAAAAAGTCTCCATAACGAGAGACTTTTTCCTTTGGTTTATTTTTTAATATTCATCCTCATTCCAAAGATAATCTTCGTCTGTTGGATAATCAGGCCAAATTTCTTCCATTGATTCATATATCTCGCCTTCATCTTCGATTGATTGAAGGTTTTCTACTACCTCTAATGGAGCACCTGCTCTAATAGCGTAGTCTATAAGTTCATCTTTGTTAGCAGGCCATGGCGCATCACTTAAATAAGATGCTAATTCTAATGTCCAATACATCTGTTATCTGTTTAGTTTGTGCAAAAATAAATTTTTTACTGAAAAAGACAAGTAAATTTTGATTTATTTTAATAAAATTTAAGAACGTCCTTATTAGTAGTTAGTCTTCAGGCGCAATTTGCAGTGTGAAAACTGATGTTTGCTACTAATTACTACACTTTAAAGTATTCAGTTTTTGTGTGAGTTTGCAGTTTGAAAACTGAAAACCGTAACTGTTTACTTACGTGGAATCCATTTCACTTCCTCCGCTTTTAAGTCTGACGACAACTTTCGTGCCAAGACAAAAAGGTAGTCAGAAAGTCGGTTTAAGTATGTAATTGCTATTTCTGGAACGTGTTCATTATGACTTAAATGCACTGCTAAACGCTCCGCTCGACGGCAAATACAGCGTGCTATATGACAATGTGACACGGTTGGGTGGCCACCTGGTAAAACAAAATGAGTCATTGGAGGAAGGCTTTCATCCATTTTATCTATTTCGTTTTCGAGTAATTCAATATCTGAGTCGATTATTCCAAGATTTTCTAAGCGGAGTTTTCCGTTTTTCAAAACTTCTTTCTCTTGTGGAGTTGCCAAAATGGCACCAACCGTAAAAAGACGATCTTGAATTTCGATTAAAATACCTTTATAATGTGAATCGATTTCCTGATCACGAATTAACCCGATATACGAATTTAATTCATCAACAGTTCCATAACTGTCAATTCTTATGTGGTCTTTTGGTACTCGGGTTCCTCCAAAAAGAGCTGTTGTTCCTTTATCGCCTGTTTTGGTATATACTTTCATTTTTTTAAGATGCTAAGGTTCTGAGATGCTAAGATTTTAAGATTTCTCTTTTTGAGTTAAATTTAAAATCTTTCAAGATATTGAGATTTTCCTTTTGCGATTAAACGATTAACCAAATAAACGGTTAAACTATTTGAAATCTAAAATTATTTAGTTGTGTCGCTTTCGATCAAACCATCTCTTAAACGAATAACTCTATGCGCATAAGCTGCAATATCTTCTTCGTGCGTTACTAAAATTACAGTATTTCCTTGAGCGTGAATATCTCCAAAAAGCTTCATAATTTCTACAGAAGTTTTACTGTCTAAGTTTCCTGTAGGTTCATCGGCCAAAATAATAGAAGGTTTGTTGACCAAGGCACGGGCAACAGCAACACGCTGGCGTTGTCCTCCAGAAAGCTGATTCGGCTGGTGATCCATTCTATCAGCAAGATTTACTTGATTTAGAACTTCGGTTGCGCGGGCAATTCTTTCAGATTTTCCATAACCTGCATAAATCATAGGAAGAGCTACATTATCTAAAGCAGTTGTTCTTGGTAAAAGGTTGAAAGTCTGAAAAACGAAACCAATTTCTTTGTTTCTAATTTCGGCTAACTCGTCATCTCGCATTTGGCTGACATCTTTTCCATTTAAAACATAACGACCAGATGTAGGAGTGTCTAAACAGCCTAATAAATTCATCAAAGTAGATTTTCCAGATCCGGAAGGTCCCATTAAAGCAACATATTCGCCTTTTTGTATTTCTAAATCTATTCCTTTTAAAACATAAACGATTTCGTTACCCAGAACAAAATTTCGTCTGATGTCGGTTATTTTAATTAATGGTTCAGCCATTTCTTCTTACAATTTTGGATTTAAAAGTACAAAACACTTTTCAATAAAAATGATAAGTAGTTCAGAATCGGATTTTGTTACAAAAGTTCTTTCAGAAATAAGCATTCAAATAATATATTTTTTAAAGCAAAGAATGTTACATCTTTCTGAAACGATTTTGCATAATTATCATTATTTTTTGTTTTTTATAGTTTTAATATGTTTTTAATTTTTCAAAAGTGATAATAATGTAATTTATTGGCTTAGGTATTTGGTAAATTTGATTATCTATTAATTAAACAATATTATCTAATTAATTAAACAATCAAGATTATGAAAAATATAAAAATAGTTACAGGAATTACATTATTAGTATTAGGATTGACATCGTGTAAAGATGAAAAACAAGAAAAGGCTCAAAAAACAGTAGAAAACTATGTAATCTATGTTGACTCAGTTAAAAATGTGGCCGCTGCCGATTTGAAAGACAATTGGACAAGTGTGGAAGCAGAATATGACAGAAGATCTCAAGAAGCTCAAGCAGCTTTAGCGGATATTAAAGATAATGCGGCCGCAACTGAAAAAGTAAATGCAAGTAAAATTAAATACGAAGAATTTAAAAATGAAATAACCGCCCAATTTACCCCTCCAGCTCCAAGTCCAAAACAGCAATTAAGAGATGCTTTATTTGGTGCAGGAAAAATTGGTGATGATATGAGTTTTAATTGGGTTAATGCTCAAAATATTCATAGCGTTTATCAGCAGTTTGTTCATACTGTAGAAAATAATAAGGACAAATATTCTAGAGAAGACTGGGATGAAATTAAATTAATGTATGAAGCTCTTGACAGCCGTAAAAATACAGTTGAAAAAGAAGGTTTGTCTGCTGAGGATAACAGAAAAATTGCTGGTTTGAAAATCAAGTTTGCGCCAATGTATACTGTAAATAGAATGGGAGCAAAATCTGAAGAAAATAAAGATGCAAAAAAATAAAATTTTAAAATTTTGAATTAGTAAAAAAGACGATCAAATGATCGTCTTTTTTTTATGCTCGAATTATAAAATGCTCTTTTTCTTGTTCTCTTCTAAAGAATACAAATCCCCACTGGAAAGTATCAATCGTAACTTTTACTTGAGGATGATTTTTAATGATTTCCCAAGCTTCTTCCATGTCTTCTGACCAATGAATATCATCGAAAATCCAAACGGAATCATTATCAATTGTTGGCAACAAAAGTTCAAAATAAGCTAAAGTTGCTTTTTTTGAATGATTGCCGTCAAAATAAATTAGGTTGTAATTTGTAGCTTGAATGTTCTCAGAAATTAAAAAAGATTCAAATTCAGAAATTACATTTTCAACATTATTACAATCAAATTCTGCCAAATAATTTTGAGCAACATTTGCAGTATTTGGACAGCCTTCGATTGTAACTACTTTTGCTTTCGTCCCGAGGCTTCGGGATCCTAAAGCCAACGCAGAAGTTGCCAAACCTAGCGATGTTCCAATTTCAAGAATATTTTTTGGCTGAAAATAATTGGTAACTCGAAATAATAATTCTGCTCGTTTTGGCGAAATTCCAGCTGTTTGTGCAATTTTAGAAATCTGTCTTTTATTGGATTTGAAAACTTTAGAACCTGCTCCAAAATCGGTTACTTCAATGAAATTTTTATTCTCTAAAAGTGATTTTCTGTACTTTTTTAGAATTGCATATTCTGGCTTTGCTTTCTTATCATAAAAACATTTTGTCAATAAATTAAAAACAAACGGCGAATGAACGGCGTGTTCGTTTTTAGAATTCCAAAGAAATTTTAGATAAGATTTTATTTGAAAAAGCATCTAGAAATATTAGTTTACTTTAATCAGTTTTACGTCGAAAATAAGTACAGAACCTCCGGGTATTGTCATATAATCATAACTGCCGTAACCTAAGCGTGCAGGTATTAATAGTACTCCAGATCCGCCTTCTTTAAAATAAGGAATACCTTCTGTCCATCCTTTAATTACTTGGTTTAAACCAAATGAAATTCCAGCGTCTTTACTTTGATCAAAAATTTTTCCGCTTGTAAAATAACCTTTATAAGCAACAGTTACATTCGAAGTTGCTGTTGGTTGAGCACCTTCACCTGGTTCATTAATAATGTAATAAAGACCAGAATCGGTTCTTGTTGCAGTTAAATTGTTTTTAGTTAAATAATCTTTAATTTCTTGTTCATTTTGTTCGGTGTAATCTTTTGGCGGTTCAGAATTATCTTTTTCTACACCTGTACAAGAAGCAAATAATGCTAAAGTAAATAATACGGTTAATAATTTTTTCATGTGGTATTTAATTTTTTTAAGGGCGTAAATATATGGAAATTAGTTTTTAGTCGCAGTCGCAGTCGCAGTCACAGTTTTCAGTTTTGTTGGATCGTATATTTTTATTTTCTAATTACATCCAAATTTATTCGGATTGTTAATCATATAATTTATCAGTTTTCCAATTTCAAGACTTTTAATATTTAACTTGTCAAAAGTCTCTTTGCTAATATATTCGCATTTTAATGAAAATTCAAGCCATGTGTTTGTTTCTGAATTTTCAGCATCGCTATCAGTCAATTTGCTAATAAAGTGATTTGTATATCTTCTTTTTCGATAAGATTCTGCAATATTTGCTGCAACACTTCTCGATGATCGTCGTATTTGATCTGTTAGCGAATATCTTTCTTCTTTAGGAAAAGCTTTTGACAATTCGAAAATTTCCATCGCAAGTTCAAATGATTTCTTATATGCCAATAATTCTTTATAATCCATTATCTAATTTTTTTCAAAATTAATAAAATTAAAGAATTTTCTTTCAAAAAAAAACAAAACTGAAAACTGCGACTGAGACTGAAAACTTAAAATCTATCCTTCAAGTTTTGCAGAAAGCTCAAACCAGCGTTCTTCTTTTGCGTCGATTTTATTGATTATATTTTGAAGTTCGTTTGCTTTTTTCTCAATATCAGCATCAGCAACTTTTCCATCTGAGAATAATTGTTCGATTTTAGCTTTTTCAGCTTCAAGATCTTTAATTTCTCTTTCGATTTTTTGATATTCTTTTTGTTCGTTAAAGCTTAAATTTCCAGTTGGATTATTTTGTTTCCACTCTTTCTTTTCAGCTTTGTTTTCTTCTTTTTGAGCAACATCAGCGCTGTCTTCGTAAGCTCTGAAATCAGAATAGTTTCCAGGGAAATTTTCGATCTCGCCTTGTCCTCTAAAAACAAATAAATAATCGACAATTTTATCCATAAAATAACGGTCGTGCGAAACTACCAATAAACATCCAGGATAATCCAATAGGAAACTTTCCAGAACGTTCAAAGTCACAATATCCAAATCGTTTGTAGGCTCATCGAGAATCAAAAAGTTTGGATTCTGAATTAAAACAGTACACAAGTATAAACGCTTTAATTCTCCACCGCTTAATTTCTCAACATAATCATATTGTTTTTTAGCATCAAAAAGAAAACGCTCCAATAATTGGGAAGCCGAAATAATTTTCCCTTTTGTCAACGGAATATATTCTCCGTACTCTTTTATGATATCAATAACACGCTGACCCGGTTTTGGATTAATTCCAGACTGTGTATAATATCCAATTTTTATAGTATCTCCTTTAACAACGCGTCCGCTGTCTGGCGGAAGTGTTCCTGTCAAAAGATTTAAGAAAGTCGATTTTCCAGTTCCGTTTTTACCGATAATTCCGATTCTTTCTCCACGTTGAAAATCAAAACTGAAATTGTCTAGAATAACACGGTCTTTAAATTTTTTAGAAAGTTTGTGAAGCTCAATGATTTTGCTTCCCATTCTTTCCATATTAATTTCAAGCTCAACTTTATTTTCTTTTCGTCGGCTTTGTGCTTTTTCTTTAATAACGTAAAAGTCGTCTTGACGAGATTTAGACTTGGTTGTTCTCGCTTTTGGCTGGCGGCGCATCCATTCTAATTCTTTTACAAACAAGTTTTTTGCTTTGTCAATACTTGCATTTTCAGAAGTGATTCTTTCTTCTTTTTTCTCTAAATAGTAAGAATAATTTCCTTTGTATTGGTATAGTTTTCCGTTGTCTAATTCGATAATTTCATTGCAAACGCGTTCCAAAAAGAAACGGTCGTGCGTTACCATAAACAGAGTGATATTTTCTTTAGCAAAATAACTTTCAAGCCATTCAATCATTTCAAGATCTAAGTGGTTTGTTGGCTCATCTAGAATCAATAAATCTGGACGATTGATTAGAATTATTGCTAACGAAAGACGTTTTTTCTGTCCCCCAGAAAGATTTTTAACTTTAAGCTTAAAATCTTCTAGTTTTAATTTGAATAAAATCTGTTTGTATTGCGTTTCAAAATCCCAGGCATTATGCTGATCCATTGCATCAAAAGCTTTTTGATAAGCTTCTTCGTCAGAAGGATTTTCTAAAGCTTTTTCATAAGCTTCAATAACTTTAAGCGTTTCATTATCAGAAGCGAAAATACTTTCCTCAATCGTAAGTTCATCTTGAAGATTATTGTCTTGCGAAAGAAACGCCATTCGGATTCCTTTTCTTAAAACAACTTGACCAGTATCTGGTTCTTCCAAACCATTAATAATGCTCATAATGGTTGTTTTTCCAGAACCATTTTTTGCAATAAAAGCGATTTTTTGATCTTTATTAATTCCAAAAGAAATGTTGTCAAAAAGGACTCTTTCGCCAAATGACTTTGATATATTCTCGACTGACAAATAATTCATTCTGTTAAATATTTTGTTTTATAAATATAAGTCTCTAATTAGGAGTCTAATATTTAATTTAATAGCTTTTTGTAAAGCTGCAAAGATATCTTTTTGTTTAAAGAATAAAGAGCGCTTTTAAATTTATCTTCTAAATGTTTTAATAACGCCTATTAGATATGCAAACAAAATCTGTAAAACAGGAGACCAATCTTAAATTTCATTCCAGTTTTTATCAAAATTTCAAATACAAAAAAGGCTGTCTGGCAAAGACAACCTTTAATGACTAATAAAATAAAAAAAATGTATTCTAAAGCTATTGTTTGCCTGATTGCTCAGGGCTCATAATAACTTCTACACTACTGGAACTATCCACAATATGTTTGCTCAACTGCTGAATAGTTTTTTGGTTAATCTTTAATAGTAGATTGCTGTATTCATCATCTGATGAAAATGGAATCTGGTTTAGGCAGTAATTGTATATTGTGGAAGCCCAGAAAGTGTTTGTTTTAAGAGATTCTTCTCTGTTTTTAAGAAGCGCCTTTTTTATATCTTCAAGATCATTTGCATTTGCAGGTTTAGATTTTAAATCATTTATTTCTTTCCAGACAATCTGCATTAATTTTTCTTGTTTATCAGGATTACAGTCAAAAGTAAGCGCAAGGCTGAAGGATGGTTTTGGAATGATTTCCAGATTTCCGCCAACGTTTACGCCGTAGCTTCCGCCTTCTTCTTCTCTAATTGTCTGAAGGAAACGTTTCGAAAGCAATTCGCCAATGATGTATATTCCCATTGCATTTTCTTTACTGTATTCTATTTTTCCTGTAAGATTTAGATAAATTGTGCTTTTTACAACTTCCATCGGACGTTTGAAATGCACAACTGTTTTTCCTTTTTTTGGACCAATATTCTGATCTGCAAAAGTTTCTTTTACGGCAGGATTAGATTTTAAATTACCGATGTATTTCTGAATCAATTCTAGAGCACCATCAGGAATATTACCAACAAAAACAAAAGTAAAATCCGAAGCATTTTTAATTCGGTCTCTGTAAATGTCTTCTGCTTTTTTCAAATCAATGGTTTCTAAAAATTTTTCATCAAAAATAAAAGTCCTCGGATTATGATTAGAATTGGCTAAGGCAATAGAATCTTTAAATGTATTTCCATTATCTTTCTTTATAGTTTCTAAACGATTTTTATACTGTTCTTTTAAGATGTTAAAAATGTTTGGATCAAAACGAGGAGCTTCAAAAGAAAGGTACATCAGTTGCAGCATGGTTTCGAAATCGGCTTTGTTAGAACTTCCTTGAAAACCTTGTGTGTTCTCGCCAATAAACGGAGCAGATTGCGCTACTTTTCCAGTCAGTTTTTCTTTTAAAGCAATATTATCAAAATTGCCTAAACCAGACGATCTTGCAATTGTTGTAGCAATTTCGGCAGAAGCCAAATCTTCGGTTTTAATTAAGGATTTACCACCTTTAGAAAATGCTGTCATCACAACTTGATCTTGCGAGTAGGTTGTTGGCAATACAATTACGTTAGCACCATTTTCTAAAGTATAGCCTTTTGCTGCTATA
Source organism: Flavobacterium ginsenosidimutans (assembly GCF_003254625.1). Taxonomy (GTDB): domain Bacteria; phylum Bacteroidota; class Bacteroidia; order Flavobacteriales; family Flavobacteriaceae; genus Flavobacterium; species Flavobacterium ginsenosidimutans. Next base: position 383,527 of record NZ_QJRJ01000080.1, on the reverse strand, counting down.
ATTCCTGGTACTTCAAATGTCTTTTTGATTGCAGCAGATTTTAATTCTTTTGCAATTAAAGGTTCATTATTCTCTTTTTTAGTATAAGGTTCTAAAGTCTTGTTTTCGACTTTTTTCATTACCTGAACTACAGCATCTTTATTGGGAAAATTTACTTTATCTTCATCAGAACCCGTTACCAAAACGACTTGATTGGTTGGTTTTTGAATGGTTTTGATATAAGTATTAATTTCTTCTAAAGTAATGCTTTTGATGATGCCAACAATCAATTTGTAATCATCTTCTACAGAAAGAAATGGTTTAGCTTTCAGGAAATAATTCGTCAGTTTATCTGCCCAAGAGTCGTTGTCAACTTTATCTTTATTACTTAAAAAATCATCGTAAGAACTTATAAAAAGTTTTTTAGTTCTGTCCAATTCTGTTTGTGCAATTCCAAAACGTTTTAAGCGTTCGGCTTCAGTGTAAGCGTCTTCAAAGGCTTCTAGTGTTTTTCCTTTTTTGGCTACAGCCGAAATATTAAAAGAAGTATTTAATCTCGAAATCGGCTCAAAATACGTTTTTAGACCTAAAGCCGAACTCTGGTTTTTTAAAATCAATTCTTTGAAACGATTGTTTAGAATGCTGGTGTAAAATGAATTCATCACGTTTTTACGACTCAAAATACTGTCTTTTACCAAAGGCTCATCTAAAACATATTGCAATGTAATATTGGTTGATGAGGCTTCTTTATCAGAGGCAGTTCCGAAATACAATTCATCATGTTTCGGAATTTCAGAATAGGTGCGTGCGGCAGCTTTTTTGGCTAAAGGAATTCCGGAAAAAATAGCTTTTACCTTTTCTTCCATTACTTTTACATCAATGTCTCCCACAATAATTACAGCTTGCAAATCGGGTCTGTACCATTTTTTGTAATAGTTTCTCAATTCAGGATATTTGAAGTTATTGATGATGTTTAAATCACCAATAACGTCTCTTTTACTGTATTTTGAACCTTTATACAAAACCTGATCCGTCTGCATTTTTAAACGGAAACCACTTGTACGGCGAGTTCTCCATTCTTCTCTGATTACACCTCTTTCGGCATCAATTTCTTCATTGGTTAAAGAAAGAGAACCAGACCAATCGTGTAAAACCCAAAGCGTAGAATCGATTAGTTTTTCGTTTGTTACAGGAACAGTACTGATATTGTAAACCGTTTCATCTTGAGCGGTATAAGCATTAATGTCTTTTCCGAAACTTACACCATTTTTCTCTAACATTTTAATGATTCCTTTTCCTTTAAAATGCTCAGTTCCGTTAAACGCCATATGTTCCAGAAAATGCGCCAATCCGTTTTGGCTGCCATCTTCTAAAATAGCGCCGACATTTTGAACGAAATAAAAACTGGCTCTGTCTTTCGGTTCTTCGTTATGCAGAATATAATACGTTAGACCGTTTTTTAATTTTCCGGTCGTAACGTTTTTATCCAGCGGAATTGTGGTTTTAAACTGCGAAAATGCGCCTTGAAAAGACAAGGCCATAATAGCAATAATGATATTTTTTTTAGTATTCATTTTTTTGAATTTTATCTTCTATTTCTTCGAATAAGTATAAAAGCTCCGCTTAGTATGATCAACAATGGAAAGATTCCGATAAACAAGATTTTGTCGATGAAAACTTGATTTGAAGTAATCGTGATTTTTTTGTCGGTTTTTTGAGGACGAGTAGTATCAATTGGGAATTGATAATTGCTGAACCAGCTGAAGATATCAGTTACAAATTGAAAAGTTCCAGATCCGCCACGACTTAATTCGGCATTGCCCATAAAATCAGCATCTCCCGCAACAATTATTTTTTGCGTTTTACCATTAATGTTTCTGGTTAACGCAGCCACCAACGGAATTTCTTTTAAAGAAGGCTGTTTCTTTAAATCTTCTGAAATGGAAGTAATTCCTGTCTGAGATTCCCAAACCGGTTGGTTATTAGTTTTTAAAAGAGGCGTAATTTTAAATCCGGTCTCTTTTGTCGTTGTAATACCGCTGCTTCCTAAAAATGGAATTGGGTTATTGATTTTACTCAATTTGATTACAGTAGAATCAACTTTTTTTTGAAGTTCAGTTACTAAGAAATCAGGAGAATTCGTTTCACTTTCTTGAACTAAAGTTTGTTTTGTAAATCCGATTCCAAGTTTATCTGTAATCGCAGCTAAAGCCGAATTCGTTTCTGGTTCTGCCAAAAGCATTAAGTTTTTTCCCTGATCGATATATTTTGTAATACGGTCAACAGCGCCTTGACTTAGTTGCGTTTTAGGATCTGCAATGATTAGAATATCAGTTTCAGAAGGAACATTCTGTGCATTGATATCAACAGAAGCAACATCAAATCCCTGATTGATTAACGAGTTTCTGAATGTTATTTCGTTAAATCCAGTTTTATAATTTTTATCTCCATTTTTTTCAATACTGCGTTCCATATTTCCAGTTGCAAATACAATTTTTACAGGATTGGAAACTAAGCGTTTTAATGAAGCTGAGATTTCTTTTTCAAATGGTACTTTAAATAAGTCATCAAACATTCTCAAGAAAGTCTTTTTTCCGTTGTATTCAACTGTTCTGACCACTCTGTTTTGTTCAGGTCCTAAATCGATAATTTTTTTGATCTCTGTAGGAGCATATAATTTTTTAAGTTTCATATCCTGCGACTCTACCATTTTTTCGGCAAGCTGTTTGTCGTTTAATCCTGGATTTTGAGCATATAAAGCTTCATTTGTTGAAGTGTCGTAATAATAAATATACTCCATTTCTATTTGAGGCAAAAAGCGGGTATATTTTGCAAAACTCGCTATGTCAGAATTCTGAGAGTAAGGCATTGCCATATAATAATTAATATCCAATAAGTTAACATAAGTCGTTATCTTAACAGGTCCTTCTATCTTATCAACGACATCTAAACTGCTTTTGGTTAATGTATTGTCTTTATTTCGTGTCATATCGTGATAAAAAGTAAGCGGTGCTCTAGAAGTGATATAACCAAGAGATAAGACAGCAGCTATTAATAAAGTATATTTTAAAACTCTTTTCGATACGGTTTGTGCATCTCTTCCTGTCTGAAGTTTATAAATACTCAACACAATAAAAAGACTGCTTACTAAAACAAAGTAAAAGACATCTTTGCTGATAATTAATCCTTCAAGCATTTCGTTGGCACGTCCAGCGATCGAAAGGAAATAGGTAATATCTTTTACAATTTCGACATCCTGCCAAAGTTTTCCAATAAAATTTAGACCTGCCAAAACTACTAAAGTACTAATGGCTGCTACAACCTGATAAGAAGTCAGACAAGACATAAAAAGCCCGATTGCAGCGTAAGTGCAAACTAATAAATACAAACCAATTAGTCCAGATATGGCAAACTTAAGATCTAAATTTTCTATAGAAAAATATGCAATAGCAACCTGCAGGCCTAAAATTGCTATGAACAGAAGGCAGTAAGCAGCAATGGCTAAATATTTACCTAATACAATGTCTTTAATTCTAATTGGTGAAGAAAGCAAAAGCTTAATCGAACCACTGTTAATTTCACGACTCACTAATCCCATTGTTAAAAGTGGCACATATAAGTAGAGATAATTTTGCATTTCGGTATATAAACCGCTGAAGCCTGAAAAAACAATTTGCGATAAATTGTCCATGCTTTGCCCGATTTTTTGAGCTTTTTCGAAACGTTCGATAGTGCCAAAGAATTTCCAGCTTGACTGGATTGAAAATATTACTAAAACAACCCATGCAACAGGCGAGTAAAACATAGTGTTGAGCTCTGTTTTAGCAATTCTATATATTGTTTTCATTTGTTTATTTTTATTTAAGAAAGAATAGCGTTTTTAGATGGGGCTTTTTTAGATAATTGTGCGAAGATTTCATCTAATGAAACTTTTTCAAATTGAATTTCGCGCAGTTTCCAGTTGTTGTAAACGCTTAATGAGATAATTTTTTCTGCAACTTCTTGTGTTCCGCTGAAAGTAATCTGTACTTTTTTGGGAGTTAGGAAAACGGCTTCTGTGATTTCTGGAATTTCTTTAAAGGCCTCAGCAGCTGGCGGATTTTCAAAGCTTGCCGTTAGTTTATCGGCTTCGATATAGTTGTTGAAAGCTTCAAGCGTGTCAGAAAAAACCATATGTCCATTTTCAATCATTCTGATATCCTGGCAGGTTGCCTGAACTTCAGAAAGAATGTGTGACGAAAATATTACGGCTTTATCCAATGCTATTTTCTTAATTAAATTTCGAACTTCCAGAATCTGATTCGGATCCAATCCGTTTGTAGGCTCATCCAGAACTACCAATTTTGGTTCGTGAATAATAGCTTGTGCAATCCCCACACGCTGTCTGTAACCTCCTGATAAATTTTTGATTAATCGGTGGCTGAAATGTGAAATTCCGCATTTTTCTTTTGCCTTTTCTACGGCGTTTCTTAGATTTTCTTTTGGCACTAATCTTAATTGTGCACAGTGAATTAGATATTCATCTACTGTCAAATCCAAGTGAAGAGGTGGCGTCTGCGGTAAAAAGCCAATTAGTTTTTTGGCTTCGACTGGGTTTTCTTTCAGATTAATTCCGTCAATATATATGTTTCCTTTGGTTTGATTTAAAACGCCACAAAGAATATTCATTGTAGTAGATTTTCCAGCTCCGTTAGATCCTAAAAGGCCTAAAATTCTATTTTCTTTTATTTCAAAACTGATATTTTGTATTGCCCAATCCTTACTGTATTGATGCGACAAGTCCTCAACTCTTACAATTGTTGTTGTTTCCATAGTGTTTTTTAAAATCGCAGGAATGAGTTTTACACATTCATTCCTGCGTTACTTTTAATATTTAGTATCCTGAATTTTGGGTTAAGAAGGGATTAGAACGAATAGCAGTTTCTGGGATAGGAAAAAGGCTGTCTGTAGATGACCATATTTTTCCTGTTGTAGCTCCTAGAACTTGATCTATTGTACCGCTTCTTTTAAGATCGAACCATCTGTGGCCAAATTCTCCAAATAATTCGCGTTCTCTTTCTAGCGAAATTAAAGCGGCTAATTGCGTTGGATCGGTTAATGTAGTTGAAGGTAATAATGCTCTGTTGCGAATTACATTTATATCTTGCTGCGCGCCAGTTATATCATTTGATTTTAGTCTCGCTTCAGCTCTTATTAAATAAAGCTCTGCCAATCTAAGAACCGTAGAACGCTCAACTGGACTTGAAACATAAGAGTTTTTATATTTTCTTGGCGCTAAAAATGATGTGCCGTCGCTTGCGGCAACACTTATAGTCCAGTTTGTTTTTCTGGCATCTCCGGTTTCAAACAATGTATTTCCTTTTCTAAGCATGTATGTTCCAGCGGTTGTATAGACTGCTGCACCTTCATAAGTATAAGCAGTTGTAAAATAAGGAATTTGTAGAATTGCCTCATTATTATCGGCAATAAAAGGACTATTTGTAGAAGTTAGATCTGTAATGATTTTATAAGTTGCTGTCTGACCGATTACAGAAGTGGCATAAGCTGAAGCATCACTCCATTTTCCTAAATAAAGATTTACTCTTGCTAGTAATGCCTCTGCAGCCCATTTGGTAGCTCTAATTCTTTGAGAATTATAATTAGAATAATCTACAGGAAGATCAGCTGCGGCTGCAGTCAAATCAAGTACGATTTGATTGTAAACTTCAGTTTGGCTTGTACGTGGCGCTAAAGCAGACTGATCAACATTTGTTGTCAGTACCAAAGGAACATCGCCCCAAATGTTTGTCAAATAGAAATAACAGTACGCTCTTAAAAATTTTGCCTCGGCAATCCAGCGTGGTGTTTGGGTTGGCGTTAACGTTTTGCTTGCGCCGATTCCTTCTATAACACTGTTTGCATTATAAATAGTTTTATAAAACTCAGTCCACATGGAGCCAGTAGTTCCATCATTTTCAGGGATTTCATTTGTAGTGTAAACGTTTTCCAATTGCGTTTTAAGGATAAGCTCGTCTGAAGTTTCTCCAAAAACATAATGCAATGATCCATAAAAAGTACCTGTAACCATACTTTGATAGATTCCGTTTACAGCAGCTTCTGCAGTAGGATCGGAAGCATAAATGGTAACAGAAGATAACTCATTGCTTGGAAGATCAACCTCAAGCATTTGATCGCAGCTCGTTAATCCAAGTAAAAGAAAAAACGAAAATATATAGGTGTATTTTATTGAAGTATTTTTCATGTCATTTTAGATTTAAAATGTAAACTGTGTTCCTAATGTAATTGTACGTAACGGAGGTAAATTTAAACCTTGGGTTTCTGGGTCAAATCCTTTGTATTTTGTAAAAGTGACTAAGTTTTGTCCCTGAAGAGAAAGACGTATATTTTGTATGAATTTTTGAGTCTCCTGATCTAACGGAATAGTGTAGGTTGCACTTACATTTTTTAGTTTGATATAAGATGCGTCAACAATAGTTGCTGTAGATCCAGCATAATTAAAAAAACTAGACTGATAGTTTGAGCTCAATACATTTCCTTGCGCTAAATATTCATTATATTCATCAACCTGATAATTAGCAAGACCATAAGGGTATCCTGGCTGTACTGCAATAGATGAAAGTAGGCTTCTTCCGTCTTGTTTTACAAACTGGAACAAAAAGTCAAGGGCAAAATTTTTGTATGAAATTGAATTTGAAATTCCACCATAATATTTCGGATAAGCAGCACCGTAGTATTTTCTATCGCCAAGTCCTGTCTGAGCAAATCCAGTTGAGATTTTTCCGTCTCCATTTACATCCTCAAACTGAGCAATGCCATTTTCATTTACTCCTGTAAAATTGTACAAATATCTACCGCTTAAAGCATTTCCAACTACATAAGTAGAGTAGTAGCTAGAGGTTTCTATGCCTGGAAAAGACAATAATTTATTTGAATTTGTTGAAATATTGAAAGAAGTAGTCCAATTCAAATTTTTGTTATGAATATTGGTTGTAGCCAAAGTAAATTCCCATCCTTTATTTTCAACTTCAGCATTTAAATTAGCTTGGTAAGAAGTAAATCCAGCCTGCGGACTTAAAGTTGCGCTTACTAACTGATTTCCAGAAAGATTTCTGTAATAAGCCGTAGTGAAAGAGATTCTGTCATTAACAAAACTTAAATCTATCGCAGCCTCAAATTTCTTTGTAACTTCCCATTGAAAATTTGGATTGGCAATTCTGGTCGCCGCCATAGAAGAATTCCCAATACCATAAGTTGCAGTCGAATACGTATTTGCATATCCGTAATCTCCAATAGCGTCGCTACCAACTTCTCCATAACTTGAACGAAGTTTACCAAAACTTATGATACCATTATCTTTAAGAAAGTTCTCTTCTGAGAAAACCCATGCGCCACCAATTGAACCAAAATTACCATAACGATTATTAGCTCCAAATCGAGAAGAACCATCTCTTCTAAAATTGGCGTTAAGAATATATTTATTTTGAATATTATAGTTTACCCTACTGAAAAGAGATGCATATTTATATTCTGATGAGCCATTGTAGATTGTTGCTGTTGCTGCAGTCCCTGTAATACCTACAAGGTTGTCAGAGCTGTAACCTGAAGTATTTACATAAGAAGGCATGCGTGACTTTCTATTTTGCCATGACCCACCTACTAAAGCAGTAAGATTACCTTTCCACAAAGGAGTTGTATAATTTAACTGCGGATCAATACTGAAATTGTTAGTATTATTAATTGAAACCGTATAGCTTCTAGATGTATTCAGCGAAATATTATTTGTTGTGTAATACACATTATTCATTCCCGATGCAGGTAAAAATTGTTCAGAAGTCATTTGTGCTCTTCCATATCCTAAATCAGTTTTAAAAGATAATCCTTTTGCAATTTCGTATTGAAGGCTAAAACTTGTAATTAAATTATTTCCTTTATCCTCAACTCTCCTGTTTAAAGCTCCCAATGGATTTACATCACTAAAATAAGTTGGCGACCAGTAGTATGATCCGTCTGCATTATAAATAGTGTGGTTGGGTGCCGTGTTAACAGCATAATTGGTAATATCGTAATAAGGCAGTTTGTTATCATCTGCTGAAAAAATAACTGAAGCTCCTATTTTCAGTTTTTTGTTTAATGTAGAGTGGTTAATATTAAAGTTTGTTGAAAACTTATTGTATCCAAAATCTCCTGGCAAAACAGTAGATTCTTTATGGTAAGCACTACTCAATAAGAAGTTTGTATTTTCATTTCCTCCTTTTAAACTTGCTGAGAAATTTGTAAAATCGGCAGTTCCGCCAATTAATTTTTCCTGCCAGTTTGTATAGGCATTTTGATCAAAATCTGTTAAAGCAATTCCTGTGCTGAAACTGCTAGGCTGAGCATTAGCATTGGTTAGTGCTGTACGTAGCATGTTTAAATAAGTTGGAGTATCTAAAGTTTTCACCATATGTGCCACGTCAGAAATTCCAGAGTTGGTGTTTACAGTAAAGACTGTTTTTCCTGCTTCTCCTTTTTTTGTAGTAATAAGGACAACCCCATTTGCACCTCTAGATCCGTAGATTGCTGTTGCATCGGCATCTTTAAGGATTTCAATGCTTTGAATATCGTTTGGATTTATAACATTTAATGGGCTTGTTGATTTTTGAGCACCTCTAATTACTCGATCAGATTGTACCTGCTCTTTAATATCATCTCCAATGTAAGGAACCCCATCAATTACATACAAAGGAAGGTTATCACCCGCAATAGAATTTGTTCCACGAATGCTGATATTCATGTTACTTCCTGCATATCCAGAAGTTTGTGTCACAAATACCCCAGGAGTTCTTCCTTGTAAACTTTGCAGAATATTAGTTATGGGCTGTTTTTCAATATCTTCGGCAGTAATTTTAACCACAGAACCTGTTGAAGTTCTTCTAGTAGTTGTACCATATCCAATAATTACAACCTCGTCTAATTTTGCTAAGTCAGGCTGCATTTTGATTGTAATTGTAGTTTGGTTTTCAACAGTAACTTCTTGAGTTTTATAACCTAAATAAGATATTCTCAAGACATGTTTTCCTTTAGGCAATTCGATAAAAAATTGTCCGTCAAAATCAGATATTCCTTGTTTGTTACCTCCTACAACAGCAACTGAAACACCAGGAAGAGGCTGTCCATTTTCATCAAGCACTTTACCATTAAGCATAAAATCGACATCTTTTTCACTTTCTATTTTTTCTGGAGCTTTAGCAACTTCTTTTTTATAGATTACTACATTTTTGTCAACTTGTTTATAAACCAAATTTGTGCCTTGAAATACAGAATTTAAGATTTCACTAACGCTTCTTCGTCCTCGTTGAGTCGTTACTTTTGGAAAGTCTTTTATGATTTGCGGCTGATACGCAAACAATAAACCTGTTCTACTTTCGATGGTTTTAAACAGCGTTTTAATATCTTGATTATGCAGTTCAATATCAACAGATATAGACTCTATATTCTGACCGCTCATTTCTGTTGCGAAGATCATATGAGTACCGCAGGTCAGTAAAAAAATGTGGAATAGACTGATTCGCATAATCATAATTGTTTTTTTTGACAAGTGAAAAAAAGATGATTTCTTTTCCCTGTCAAACATGGTTGTTTTACAGCGTAATTTCATAAATTTGCTTGTTTTTTAATGGTTACTGGATTAATTGTTAAAAATCTAGGCCATCTGGTGTAGGAGCTAGATGGCTTTTTTAATTTAGTTTTGGTTAATTGTTCTCTGTTTTTAAAGGTTAATATTTATTTTCTAAGCTTTCTAAGTAGGAGGTTAGTCAGCTTGATCTCTTTTTTATTTTTTATTCACAGCCTTTTCCGTCCAAAATGACAGTTCCTGCTTTATTGTAATGATATTCAGTTTCAATAACACTGCTTATTACTTTCAATACATGATCTAAATCTTCTTCGTTTAAGAAACTTGCTGTTATTCGGCAATTCTTAATTTTATCATTCGAAATCAAAATCTGTACTTTGTATTTTTGAGAAATTAATGAAGCGGCTTCAGCCATATTAATATCATCCAGAATTAAGTAATTGCTTTTCCATTCGGTTACAATGGCCGCACTTACGTTATTCTGTTCAAAGTTTAAAGTGCTTTTGTTAACTTTAATCTGCTGATTAGGAGTAATTACGCCGTATATTTTTTCGGTATCACCAACCTGAACTTTACCGCGAGCAACCGTAACTTCAATGTTGTTAGATGAATTTTGAGCATTAATATTAAAAGCGGTTCCTAAAACTCTGGTTTGAATTTTTCCAGTATGCACGATAAATGGTTTTTTTGGATTGTGTTTAATGTCAAAAAAAGCTTCACCAGTAAGAGTTACTTCACGAGTTTCGGAGTCAAAAGAATTCTGATCGTATTTTAAAGTACTGTTATCATTTAAAAGAACAGTACTTCCATCAGGAAGATGCACTAATTGTTTTCCGCTAAAATCAATTAAAGTATTTTGTGCCACAACAGCTGGTGTCTCTGGCGCAAGAGGAAGAGTTGTTTTTTGTTTAAAAAACAAAGAGTTACCTAAAGCAATCAATAAAGCGACACTAGCGGCGACTAAAAATGATTGTAAAATTACTTTTCTTCTACGGTTCGGATTCAGTTCCACAACTTTAGATTCGTTTTGAGGTTTAGATAAAATGTAATTCAGAATATCATCACTTTGTTTTTTATCCATTACATCTATAGCGTAATTTCCTTTCAGCATACCATGAATTTTTTCCTTAAGAAAATCATCATGCTCTCCCTGCTTAATTATTTCCATCATTTGCTGCTGTTCCGCATCAGATAGATTATTCTGCAGATAGCCTTCAAATAACTCTTCGAATTTTTTTTGCTGCATTTGTTTCGTTAATTAAATTAGTACTTGTTTGTAAATGATAGATTGGAGTTTTTTTTCTTTTTTTTCAGCCCTTCTAATTTCAGGGATAAGAACACGTTTAATATGCTCCTTTTAGATAAAGACCATTTAAAAAAGGGGAGGGAGTAGTCGAAAATGAAAAAAATGTAAAAAAAATGTAAAAAAATACGAATTGAGGCTTTTTTGAAAGAAAAAACTTTAGCCTAGAATTTTAAAAATAGAAGAAGCGACATGAATATATTCATGTAAGGAGAAATTTTAAGACGGATAAATTTTAGAGCCTGAGCCATATGCTTTTTTACAGTCTCGGTAGAAATTCCTAAATCTTCACCAATTTTTTGATGGCTCAATCCGTCCCATTTAGCCATTTTATAGACTTTTTGCTGCTGAGGTGGAAGCTGATCTACAATCTGGTTCAAAATAGTAGTATACTGTTCGTCTTTTATATTACTATCAGTGTCAATAAAACCGGTATCTTTTTGATTGATTTCGGTTATAAGATTAGTTTCTCGAGCAATTTTTTTTATCGAGTTGAATAAATGATTGCGGGAGATTATATAAATGTAATTTTCAAAGCTATCGATCTCCGACAAGTTTTCTTTATTCTGCCAAATTTTCAAGAAAATATCTTGTACTGCTTCTTCAGATAAGATTTTGGACTTAGTAATTCTTAAAGCAGTAGAGTAAACAATATTTTTATACTGATTGTACATATTTGTAAAAGCAAGCTCACTTCCTTGAGATAATTCAAGAAGAAGTTTTTTTTCGTCAATATTTGAATTTTGAGCCATGTTTTTAGTAACAATCAATTTAGCAATATTATTTATTTTTTTTGAAATGAAGATTATTTATCGATAATATGCCTCGAAAAATGTTGTTTTACCATTATATCATTAAAATAATAAATTATCGTAAAAATAAGTAATGCTCTTTTGAATAAGATTCAATAGCGTTTTATTTTGATGTTTGATATATTGTAGGTTAAGTCTTGTTTTTATTGAAAATTGAGCAGAATAGAATTGAAATTTTATCTTTTTTTGAAGTATATTTATAAAAAACATAGATTTGTCTTTTTTTCAGACCCTTCTTTTTTTATCAGAAAATTATTCAATCTTTAATTTGATTTTTAATTATGAAGAAGAAGTTATTTTTATTATTCAGTTTAAGCTGTAATGTGATTTTTTCACAAATGGCAAAAAAACCTTTGGTTAGCGCTATAACTTTAAAGGATCTTAAAACAGATATGTACCAAATGGCTGGTGACCATTTTAATGGGCGCGAAGCAGGTACTTTAGATGAATTAAAAGTTTCTGTTTGGCTGGCAGAGAAAGCAAAAGAAGCCGGAATGTCTCCCGCTGGAGACGATGGCACTTTTTTTCAGTTTTTTGATTTATACAGACATCAGGTTACCAATAATTCCAAATTTAAAATCGGACAAAAAGAGTTTAAATTATGGAATGAAGTTCTGGTTGCTGAAACAACCACAAACAAAGTCGAAGCGCCAATATTATTTTTAGGAAAAGTTTCTGCAGAAGAAATCAGAAAAATAGATGTAAAAGGAAAAGCTGTTGTTGTTCTGGCATCAAAAGACGGAATTTCAGATAATATCTCGCTTTTTGAACGACGTTATCCCGGATTTGTGAAGCAGAAATATTACGAAGATTTAGCTTATAGAGGTGCGGCCGCTCTTATTATTGTTGCAGATGAATTTGGCGAAAAATGCTGGTCTGAAGTAGAACCGCAAATGAAACGCGGTGTATATGGTATTGAAGGATATCGAGATAAAATGCCGCTTCCGCCTAGAATGCCCGCTTTTTGGGTTCATAACGATCAATTGGAATTTCTTAAAAACACAAAAGAAAATTTATCAGCCGAAGTGATTTCTGAAACCTACAAATATCCATCGGTGAATGTTGTTGGAAAAGTGGAAGGTAAAGATGCCAAATTAAAAAATGAATATGTTCTTTTCAGTGGACATCAGGATCATGATGGCGTAAGGCAAAAATACGAACAAGATTCAATTTATAATGGGGCAGATGATAATGCAAGTACTTGTGTTGCAATGCTCTCAATTGCAAGAGCATTTAAAAAACAGCCAGGAAAAAGATCTGCTTTATTTGTATTTCATGGTTCAGAAGAACGTGGTTTATTAGGGTCTAGTTGGTATGCTGAACATCCTACCGTACCAGAAAAAGATATAATTGCCGTCTTAAACGGAGACATGATTGGCAGAAATGATATTAATCAAGCTGCCCTTTTAGGTTCAAGTGATCCGCATCAAAATTCTTTAGATTTAGTAAATGCAGCTAAAAAAGCTAATGATGAAGGGCCAAAATTCGAACTTGATAAGCTTTGGGACAGACCTGAACATCCTGAATTCTTTTATTTTAGATCAGACCATCTGCCTTACGCTAGAAAAAATATACCAGCTGTATTTTTTACAAGTGTACTGCACAGCCAATACCATACTCCAATGGATGAATCTGAGAATATTGATTTTGCAAAACTGCATAAAATGACGGAATGGATATACCGTACAGGCTGGATTTTAGCAAATGAGCTGCAAAGGCCGAAAGTTATCAATAAAAAACAATAAGCAAATAGTTTTTTTAACCACGCAGAACAGGTGCTCAATTAAAGGAGCACCTTTTTTTGTCAAATATTTAATCGGGAAATCTCAGAAAAAGGTAAGTTAGTTTATCTCAATTTGACTTCTGCAAAAGTAGCTTGACTTTTATTTAATGTGCTAAAAAACATTAACTTCAAATTATTTATGGAGATACGATCCAAGTATAGAACTCAAATCAAAATAATGAATTTGCTGTGGAACATTTATTACTGGTTTTCGAACAAGAGATTCATTCGTTAAAAAATAATGTAAACCATCTTTTGTTGTAATTCCTTCGATTTGATGAAAAGGAAGTTTTAAATCGATTCGTCTTTTATTTCCAGATAAAAAATCGTGATCTTTAAAATCATAAAGCAGATATAAAAAAGGTTTTCCAACTTTGATGTAGCCACATAAAGCAATTAGTTTTTTGTTTTCCAAATAAGTGGCGCCAGTGACCAAACCTTTTGTGTCTAATGTAGATTTTAATTTCGCAATCTGAGATCCAGATTCTTTTGAAAGGACATAAATAGTAGTTTTAGACGTTTTCCATTGTTTGGTAAACAAGTAAATGCTGTCTTTAGAAACAATAAAAGCTTCACAATCGAAATCGGTTTTATTTGGTTTTGAAGGAGAAAAATCGGTTTGATCAGAGTAAGTGAATGAAATGGTTTCAATTTTCGGACTTTCCTCTAAAAAAGATTTTTTTTCGATTTTAAGAATTTTCAAATCAGTTCTGTTCCCTGAATAATTATTTCCAAAATCACCAATAAAAATATGTGTACTGTCTTGCGCGATTTCTTCCCAATCATGATTGATAACTTCAGGAAGAACAATTTTCTTTTTAATTTTTCCCAAAGAATATAATCCGTAAATGGTTGTATCGTGATCGTCATTATGCGTCCAAAGCAAATTTTCGAAAGCAATTAATCCCGAGGTTTCCTTTATGGAATCGCTTAAACGAATAGAATACTCTGGCTTTAGATGTAAATTTTTATAGTTACAATTTCCATCATTTTGTTCTGCTGCGGCATTGTAATTTTCAGCTTTCGGATCTGTACACGCCGAAATTTGCGAATATATCGAAGAAGTAAAGGCAAAAAAGAAGACTATAATTTTTAACATACGTTAAAGGTAAAGTTTTAAATAATTAGAAGAAAATAAGTACCAAAAAATATAATTTAAATGTTATTTTGCATCGATTTTATTTTTGACATTTTTTTGTCTTTTAGGATAAAGTTGAACTCCGTCATGAAAATTTTACAACAACTATCGCATTACCGAATTTCGCGTTACTTCAAGCTTTTGTTTGTTGTGGTAGATGTTATATTACTGAATTTAGCAACAGTGCTTTCTGCATTGGCAAGATTTGGAAGTTTAGATAAATTGTTGTCCAAAGAAGAAAGAACGGTTTCTTTGTTGGCAGCTTTAGTGTGGATTGCATTATTGCTTCAAAGCGATTCGAATAGAAGCATTCGTATAGAACCTATAGAGTCTATTTTATGGAGAACAATTAAAAAGATTTCAATTCACGCAGCTTTAATTTCTGTTTCGGTTGTTTACCTGAAATATGGCGATATATCAAGGCTTAGAATGGTATATTTTTATTTGATCTTTTTTGGTCTGCTAATGTTTACAAGGTTTTTTTCTATGAAACTTCTAAAATATATTAGAAGTAAAGGATATAATTTTAAGACATTTATAATCGTCGGTGCCAATGAAAGTGGAGAAAGAATTCGTAAAGTACTCGGAAAAGATTTGACTTACGGATATCGATTTTTAGGTTTTTTTGATAAAAAAAATATAGAAACAACCGTTGATCCAGCTCTTATCATCGGACAATTTGATGACGTAGAAAACTTTGTAATTGATAAGAAAATCGATGAAATGTATGTTGCATTACACATTGAAAACATCGAGATAATTAATGAACTTATTAGGATTTGCGAACAGAATATGGTTCGTATAAAATTTATTCCAGATTTCCAGCTCTACACAAAAGCAAGCAGAGTAGAAGTTACTTTTTATGAAAACACTCCTGTTTTAATGTTTCGTACAGAACCAATGGAGTTCGCTTCGAACAGGGTTATAAAAAAGATTTTTGATGTCTGTTTTTCAAGTCTGGTAATATTGCTGATTTTTCCGTGGCTCTTTCCTATAATCATGATTATTATAAAATTAGAATCGCCTGGTCCAATATTTTTTAAACAGAAAAGATCAGGAAGAGATAATAGAACTTTTACGTGCTTGAAATTTAGAAGTATGCATGTTAATGTTTTAGCACACAATAAACAAGCTGAAAAAGGAGATGCCCGTATTACTAAATTTGGCGCTTTTATTCGTAAAACCAGTATTGACGAATTACCTCAGTTTTTTAATGTTTTTTGGGGAGATATGTCTGTTGTAGGGCCAAGACCGCACATGGTTAAACTTGCTAAAGAATACAGTGATTTGATAAGTAATTATTTAGTGCGTCAATATGCGAAACCAGGAATTACTGGCTGGGCGCAGGTAAATGGTTATAGAGGCGAAACTAAGGTTTTAAGCGATATGGAAAATAGAGTGGAATACGATATCTGGTATATCGAAAACTGGAGTTTTCTGCTCGATATGAGAATTATAGTTAAAACCGTTATTAATATTTTTAAAGGAGAAGAAAACGCTTATTAGATTTTTAAAATTTAAAAAACTGATTATTCGTTATAACCTCTTTTAAAGGATTTATATTTTTAATTTTTAGCTTATTATCAAAAGCTTCAATATGTTTTTTGTGATGAACATCGGTTCCGCAAAAATCATACATTCCTTTCTCTAAAAGTTCATCGGCCATTTTAGTGATTTTAGAACCGTAGTATTCTACTGTAGAAAGTAAATTCAGCTGAAAACGACATCCAGCATTTTTTAATTTTTCGTACTCCGAAAATTTATTATGATAGAAAACATATCTTTCAGGATGTGCCAAAACAGGAATATAACCTGCAACTTGTATTTCAAAAATTGTTTTATAAATGTTTAAAGGAGCATTTAAATAAGACATCTCCACCAAAACATAATTGTCTTTTAAGGTAAGCAGCTTTTCTTCTTTAAAATGATTTTCAAACCAACTGTCTATAAAATATTCTGCGGCAGCCCGTATTGGGGTTTCAATTTTATTTTCTTTTAATGCATTTTGGGTTTCCTGAAGTTTAGATTGAATAATTTCAGGAGAATTGTTCCAAACATAATGATTGATATGTGGAGTTGTAATAATTTGAGAAATACCCAATTCTTTCAGAGATTTTGAAAGCGCAATCGATTTGGTAATATTTTTTGCTCCGTCATCAATTCCTGGCAGGACGTGAGAATGAATATCTACAAAACTACCGTCTAATAGCTCTTTTAAAATGGGTTTAGATTTGAAAAATGACAACATGGGGTAAAAAATGTGTGACTCAATTTATTAGAGTACAAAATTAATCTAGAATTTCTAATAAGACATTTTAGAATTATGTTATATTTGATTTTTAGTAAAAAAGTAAAAAATTATGAAAATAAAAGAGAATTTATTCAATCAGAGAATCATTTCTATAGATGCTTTGCGTGGAATTACCATTTTTGTGATGATTTTTGTAAACGAACTGGCAAGTATTACTAATGTTCCACAATGGATGAGACATATGCCAGCAGATGCAGATGCAATGACCTTTGTTGATTTAGTTTTTCCTGCTTTTTTATTCATTGTTGGAATGTCGATTCCGTTTGCTTTTAATGCCAGATTGATTAAAGGGGATAGCCCGAAAACAATCTGGACACACACGCTAAAAAGAGCATTGGCACTTATAATAATTGGTGTTTTTATGGTTAATGCTGAATATGGTTACGATTCAGCAAAAATGATTATTGAGCCAGCATTTTGGGCATTATTGGCTTACGCAATGCCAATTCCAATTTGGAACAAATACCCAAAAGATTTTCCTGTTTGGTTGAAAAATGTATTGCAATATGGTGGAATTTTAGTTCTTATTGCACTCTACTTTTTATATATTCAAGATACTGGAGAAAGAGGAATGACGCCAAAATGGTGGGGAATTCTAGGTTTGATTGGTTGGGCGTATTTATTTACAGTAATTTATTATTGGCTGGTTTCGGGAAATTTATGGGCAATGATTGGATTTTTAATCTTTTCTGTCACAATGAATTCTCTTAATTTAACCGAAAACTCTTTTGTTCAAAATACGTCATGGCTTAGTTTTATTGCCGGACATCTTACTCATGCTTCTTTAGTTTCAGCAGGAGTAATAATTTCGCTATTGTTTTTCGATCGAAAAATCAGTTCAAAAATTAATTGGCCTGTAATTGGGTTTATTGTTTTGTTTACGCTGACAGCAATTTTACTTCGTCCGTATTTCGGAATTTCAAAAATAAAAGGAACGCCTTCTTGGACTATGTTTTCAGCGGCAATCTGTACTGTTTTGTTCTATTTTCTGTATTGGTTAATGGAAGTTAAAAAACAAACCAAATGGAGTGAATTTTTCATGCCTGCAGCAGCAAATCCGTTATTGATTTATATTTTGCCAGGTGTTATTTATTATTTCTGTAAGCTTATAAACTTTCATATTATTCCAGGATATTTCAGAGTAGGAGTCCCAGGAATTCTGTGGTCTTTAGTATTTTCGATAATTATGCTTTTTGTAATGAAAATTCTAAATAGATATAAAATTCAGATGCAATTATAGTTTTATTGAAACTATTTTTTTAATGCAAAGAATTTTTGAGAGAATGTTTTAACGCAAAGTACGCAAAGATTTTTTCGCAAAGGGAGCAAAGTTTTTTAAGTGCGTTTTACAAAGGGTAAGTTCACAAAGCTTTGTGAGCTTTGTATTTTTTTAAAATATTTATCTCAAATTCTTTGTGCACTTTGCGAAAAAATCTTTGCGTACTTTGCGTTAAAATTATATTTACGAGATCTATTTCTTTTTTTTGATCGCTTACCGAAAAACCAAAGATTACAATCAATGGAAGAAAAATACAAAGGCGAAATATATTTAAGGTTTTCAAAATCAAACAATTTAGTGTTTCAAATATAACTTTTTGATTCATTCGAAATTCTTTTTTATTCACCCAAAATTTTGACTGTTATTCTTAATAAAATTTTAAATTTGTAAGAGACGGTTTTTAAAATATTGTGTGTGAGTGGTTTAAAAATTAAATACTTCTTAGTTTTATTTTTAATAGGATCGTTTTGTCAGGCTCAAAATGATAGCACAGACGTGGGCACGCGAGATATCTTAGATGTTATTCATAGGGTTTTTGACAAGCAAGATACTATTCGTCCAGAAAGAAAAAGAAAACTGACTTTTTCTTTGTTGCCAGTTCCTGTTGGAGTTAATTCTAGCACTGGTTTGGTTGTTTCTTTTTTGACTACATTTTATTTGGGCGATCCCGAAACGACTAGAATGTCTCAGATTACCTTTTCACCTTATTTTAGTTTTAGCAAACAATTTGTGTTTCCAATTCAATCTTATATTTATTCGAAGGATAATAAATGGAGTCTTATTGGAGATTATCGTTATATGATTTATCCGCAGCTCACTTATGGTTTGGGAGAACACGATTCTAAAGAAGAAATGTCAACACTCGATTATCAGCAATGGCGTTTTTATCAGTTTATAACGAGGCAGATTGTCGGTAATTATCGACTCGGAGTTGGTTTTCTTTTGGATAATTATAAGAACATTTCGGAAGAATCTTATATAGACGGCGAAACTGATTATTACAAATACATGAATGGCGATTATTCTAACGAAACTTCGTTTGGTTTTGCGTTTCAAGGTCTTTACGATTCTAGAGAAAACATTATTAATCCGGAACAGGGTTTATATGTTGAAGCCGATTTCCGAATTAATACCAGCGGAGTTGAGGGCGATAAATGGCAGTCTTTGTATTTTGATGCCAGAAAATATCATTCTTTTAGCAAAACCAAACATCGGGTTTGGGCTTCAAGAGCTTTTTTTTGGTCAACGTTTGGAGGAAAACCTCATTATTTGGATCTGCCAAGTATAGGCTGGGATCGTGAAGGAAAAACGGGTCGCGGATTTACTAAAAACAGATATAGAAGTAATGCTTTGGCTTATTTTGAAACCGAATATCGTACAGACATTAGCCGAAACGGTTTTTTTGGAGCAGTTTTTTTTACCAATGTTTCTTCAGTTTCAAGAATAGATACTTATCAATTTAGAAAATGGAATCCCGCTGTAGGAACTGGAATCCGTATAAAATGGAATAAAAGAAACGGAAGTAATTTAGCTTTGGATTACGGAATTAGTAAAAACGATTGGTCTCTGCGTTTGGGGTTATCAGAAAATTTCTAACTTCGGCCAAAATCTACAGAATCAATATTCATGCAATTATCGGTTGTTATTCTCAATTATAATGTGCGTTACTTTCTAGAACAATGCGTTTTAAGTGTTCAGGAAGCAATTGCATCAATCGATGCTGAAATTATTGTAGTGGATAATAATTCATCAGACGAAAGTGTTTTGATGATGAAAGAAAAATTTCCAGACATAAAACTGATTGAAAACAAAGAGAATTTTGGTTTTCCAAAAGGCAATAATATTGGCGTTCGTCAAGCGAAAGGAAAATACATCTGTATTTTAAATCCTGATACCGTTGTTGTGGAAGATACTTTTACAAAGATTCTGGCTTTCGCCGAAAGGCAAAACAATCTCGGAATCATTGGCTGTAAGCTAATTGACGGAACAGGAGAATTTCTTCCAGAAAGCAAACGCGGAGTTCCAACGCCTTGGGTTTCCTTCACAAAAATTTTCGGATTGTATAAAATCTTTCCTAAAACCAGACTTTTTAATCAATATTATGCACAGCATTTAAATGAAAATCAAACTGGAAAAGTGGATATTCTAGTTGGCGCTTTTATGTTTTTAGAAAGAAAACTATATGAAGATTTAAATGGTTTTGATGAAGATTGTTTCATGTATGCTGACGATATTGATTTGTCTTATCGCGCGTTGCTGAAAGAAAAGACAAACTATTATTTTCATGAAACAACTGTTTTGCATTATAAAGGAGAAAGCACAATAAAAGACGAAAAATATATGCTTCATTTTCAGGAAGCAATGAATTTCTTTTATCAAAAGCATTTTAAGAAACCATTGTTTTTTGGTTTTTTTATCCAAATCGGAACTTGGTTTTTCTCTTTTATAAAAATGTTTCAAGGTAAAACAAGAATAAAACCCAATCCAGAATCGTATGTTTTTTATTCTTTAAATGAAGATTTCTCTCAAAAAATAGCTTTAACTTTAAAAAATAAAGTAAGCTTTTTAGAAATCCCGAAAGAAAAAATGGTAAATTCGTACCTGATTTTTAAGGGAAAAAAGGTCGAAATCATTTTGGATAATCGATACATTTCGTTCAAAAAATGTATCGAAATCATAGAAACTCTTAAAGATAAGAGTATTACTTTTAAAATTTTACCCAAAAATGCCCATTTTATTATTGGAAGCGATTCCAGAAATGATAGAGGGCAAATTGTAAAAATTGAGTAAAAAATTATATTAAGTGTAATTTATGTTTAAAATATTCATTAATTTCGCAATCTGAAAATCAAAAACATCTTTTAGATTAACAATATGGCAAGATTTGAATTAAAGCTTCCTAAAATGGGAGAAAGTGTCGCTGAAGCAACTATTACAAATTGGTTGAAAGAAGTTGGAGACAAAATTGAGGCTGATGAAGCCGTACTCGAAATTGCAACAGATAAAGTTGACAGCGAAGTGCCTAGCGAAGTATCAGGAATTTTAGTTGAGCAATTGTTTGGTAAAGATGATTTAGTGCAAGTAGGACAGACTATTGCAATTATTGAAACTGAAGGAGGAGATGCTCCAACTGCAGTAGCAAATACTGTAGAAGAAACAGCTGCGCCAGCAGAAGCTGCAGAAATTGAAAAAACAATTGAAGCGGTTAAGGAAACGGTAGCAACTTCTCAAGATTTCTCAACATCAGATAAATTCTTTTCTCCATTAGTAAAAAATATTGCAAAAGAAGAAGGCATTTCTTTAAACGAACTTGAAAATATTGCTGGTTCAGGAAAAGACGGACGAGTAACGAAAGAAGATATTCTAAAATATGTAGAAGATCGTAAATCAGGTTCTATTCAAGCGCCACAAACAGTTGAAGCGGCTCCAAAAGTAGTTGTTGAAACTCCTAAAGTTGAAGCTCCAAAAGCGGAAACTCCAAAGGCAGTTGAACCTGTTGCTCAAAAAAGCCAGCAAGCAGTTCCAGTTTCTGTAAACGGAGGCGATGAAATTGTGGAAATGGATAGAATGCGTAAACTGATTTCAGGTTATATGGTAGCTTCAGTTCAAACTTCGGCTCACGTACAATCTTTTATTGAGGTAGACGTAACAAATATTGTAAAATGGAGAGATAAAGTTAAAACGGCTTTCGAAAAAAGAGAAGGCGAGAAATTGACTTTTACTCCAATTATGATGGAGGCAGTTGCAAAAGCGTTGAAAGATTTCCCTGGAATGAATATTTCTGTTGACGGAGATTATATCATTAAAAAGAAAAATATCAATTTAGGAATGGCAGCAGCATTGCCAAACGGAAATTTAATTGTTCCTGTAATTAAAAATGCAGATCAATTGAATTTGGTTGGAATGGCAAAAGCGGTTAACGATTTAGGTAACCGTGCAAAAGCTGGAAAACTAAAACCAGACGATACGCAAGGCGGAACTTATACGGTAACAAACGTTGGTACTTTTGGAAGTGTTTTTGGAACGCCAATTATCAATCAGCCGCAAGTTGGAATTTTAGCACTTGGAGCGATTCGTAAAGTGCCTGCGGTTATCGAAACTCCAGAAGGAGATTTCATCGGAATTCGCCAAAAAATGTTCTTGTCTCACTCTTATGATCATAGAGTTGTTGATGGAGCGCTTGGAGGAAGTTTTGTGAAAAGAGTAGCAGAATATTTAGAAGCTTTTGATGTAGATAGAGATTTCTAAAAATCAATTATAAATAAATTCAAATCCGACAGGTTTTAAACTTGTCGGATTTTTTTTTGTTTTGTAAGAAAAGAATTAAGTAGAAATGCGTAGTCCAGTGTAGGACTTATTTTTGAAAAGTTAAAATTAGGATTTGAAAGCATTTTTCGACAAAAAAAATCAGAATAAAGGAAGATATTCGGCTTTAAAAATTACATTTGTAAACTTATAAAAATTAGAAATGGAATTAAAACTTAACAAACCAATTTGCTTTTTTGATCTCGAAACAACGGGAATTGATATCGGTAAAGATAGAATCGTAGAAATTTCAATATTCAAAGTTTTTCCTAACGGAAACAAAGAAAGTAAAACCTGGCTGGTTAATCCAACAATTCCAATTCCTCCACAAACAACTGCCGTTCATGGTATAACTGATGAAAAAGTAGCCAACGAACCAACTTTTGCAGAACTTGCACCGCACATTCATAATATGATTAAAGATAGTGATTTGGGCGGATTTAATTCAGATCGTTTTGATATTCCGCTTCTAGCTGAAGAATTGCTTCGTGCGGGAGTTGATTTTGATATGAAGAACAAAGTTTCTGTAGATGTTCAAACAATTTTTCATAAAATGGAAGAACGTACTTTAAGTGCGGCTTTGAAGTTTTATTGTGGAAAAAGCTTAGACAACGCCCATTCAGCTGAAGCTGATACAATGGCAACTTATGAAATTTTAAAAGCGCAATTAGATCGTTATCCAGAATTAGAAAATGATATGAAATCATTGTCTGAATTTACAACTCGTAAAAAAATCGCCGATTTTGCAGGGATGATTGCTTTTGATCAAGATGACGAAGAAATTTTTACTTTTGGAAAACATAAAGGTGCAAAAGTGTATAAAATTCTAGAAACAGAACCAGGATATTTCAGCTGGATTCAAAATGCTGATTTTCCGTTGTACACCAAAAAAGTTTTGACAGCAATTAAATTGAGAAAATTAAATACAAAATAAGGTGCTGAGGTACTAAGGTTCTAAGATGCTAAGTTTTTTGCTTTCTTAGAACCTTAGCGTCTTAGAATCTTAGAACCTATAAAAAGAATGAAGATTATCTGTGTCGGCAGGAATTATGCCAATCATATTGAGGAATTAAAAAACGAGCGTCCAAGTGAACCGGTGGTTTTTATGAAACCAGATTCTGCGGTTTTGTTGAAGCAGCATCCGTTTGTAATTCCAGAGTTTTCTGAAGATGTTCATCATGAAGTTGAAATAATCGTAAAGATTAATAAAGTCGGGAAATATATTGAGCCAAAATTTGCTCATAAATACTATGATGAAATTAGTGTCGGAATTGATTTTACGGCTCGCGATTTACAAAGTAAACTAAAAGAAAAAGGACTTCCGTGGGAAAAAGCCAAGGCATTTGACGGTTCAGCGGTTATTGGTGATTTTTTACCAAAAACTGATTTTGTTTCTATGGAAAATCTTAATTTTGAATTAAGAAGCAATTCAGAAACAGTACAAAAAGGAAACTCAAGTATGATGCTTTGGAAAATCGATGAATTGATTTCTCATGTGTCTCAGTTTTTTACATTAAAAATTGGAGATATTATTTTTACAGGAACGCCAGCAGGTGTTGCGGCTGTAAAACCAAATGATGTTTTAGAAGGCTTTTTAGAAGATAAAAAATTATTCAGAATACAAGTAAAATAATGGCTTTAAAATACAACCTTTCGAAAGTATATGCGCTTTCAGATAACGATCCTGAATTTGTAAATCAAATTTTAACTTTATTTGTTACAGAAGTTCCAGAAGATTTAAAACAAATCAAAGAGGGAATTAAGAAAAAGGATCATAAATATGCTTATTCATACGCACATAAAATAAAGCCAACTTTAGATTTAATGGGGCTAAATGTGGCTTTTGAAGAAATCTTGCAAGTTGAAGCGTGGACAAAAGCTGAAGGCAAGAAAAAAGACATTATCGAAACTTTTAAAAGTATTAAAGTACAAGTAAAAGAAGCGATTAAAGAAATTAAAAAAGACTTTGATCTTTAATATAAAATTTGACTTATTCCTTCTATTTAAATAAGGAATAAGTCAAAATCGTTTTTAAATTTTGTAAGCGGCTTATATTTTGTAAAAGCCGTTAATACCTTCCTCCAAGACAAAATTTAAATTTTCTACTTATAAATTTATAGCTTACTTAATGTAAGAAACTAAAATATTTCACTGATATGAAGGCAGCAATTATCACTATTGGAGATGAGATTTTAATTGGTCAAATCGTAGATACAAATTCGGCTTTTATTGCTAAATCATTAGATCGAATTGGGGTTGAGGTAGTAGAAATGCTATCCATCAGCGACGACAAAAAACATATTCTAGACACTTTTGCTCAATTGCAAAACAAGGTAGATGTTGTGATTGTGACAGGCGGATTAGGTCCGACAAAAGACGATGTTACAAAGAAAACATTTTGCGAATACTTTAATGATGAGTTAGTTGTAGACCAAAAAGTTTTAGCGCACGTAACAGAATTGATTGAAGGTTTTTATAAAAGACCAATTTCTCAACTGAATAAAGATCAGGCTTTAGTTCCGTCAACTTGTACAGTATTGCATAATAAAGTTGGAACTGCGCCAGGAATGTGGATGAAGAAAGAAAGCACAGTTTTTATTTCGCTTCCAGGAGTTCCTTATGAAATGAAATATTTGATGGAAGAAGAAATAATTCCAAAAATTGTTCGCGAATACAAACGTCCTTATATTATTCATAAAACTATTTTGACTTATGGTCAGGGCGAAAGTTTAGTTGCAGAACGTATTGAACAATGGGAAAATAATCTTCCGGAATTTATAAAACTGGCTTATTTGCCAAATCCTGGAAGAGTTCGTCTGCGTTTAACGGCAAGAGGAACCAATAAAGAAGAACTAGAAGAAGCAATAGAATCTAATGTTCAGTCTTTAGATGCTATAATTCACGATATAATTGTAGGTTATGAAGAAAACGAAACAATTGAAACGGTAATAGGAAAACTGCTTTCTAAACAAAATAAAACAATCTCGACAGCAGAAAGTTGTACAGGAGGAAGAATTGCTTCATTACTGTCTGCTGTTCCAGGTTCGTCAAATTATTTTAAAGGAAGTATTGTTTCTTATGCAACAGAAGTGAAAGTAAATGTTTTGGGAGTTTCACAAAGTTTAATTGATCAATTTTCTGTTGTAAGCGCTGAGGTCGCATCGGCTATGGCTTTGAGTGTTAAAGATTTGCTTAAAACGGACTATGCGCTTGCTACGACAGGCAATGCAGGTCCTTCAAAAGGTGATTCAGATGCTGAAATAGGTGCTGTTTTTATAGCTTTGGCAACACCAAACGGAGTAATTGTTGAAGAATTTAACTTCGGACAACCGCGTGAAAAAGTGATAGATAGGGCATCTGTCAAGAGTTTAGAAATTTTGCAGAAAGAAATTTTAAAAATTGTGCAATAATTTTTTGCTACAATGGTTTATTTTTCTTTTCTTTGCACCCTGATTTTGAATAACGATAAAAGATAAGTATAATGTCAAGAGTTTGTGACCTTACAGGTAAAAGAGCGATGGTAGGAAATAACGTTTCTCACGCTATGAACAAAACTAAGAGAAAGTTTTCTGTAAACTTAGTTAAAAAGCGTTTTTATCTTCCAGAAGAAGATAGATGGATTACTCTTAGAGTAGCAGCATCTACGATAAAAACAATTAATAAAAATGGAATCACTGCAGTTTTGAAAAAAGCGCAGTCAGAAGGATTTATCAAATAATCTTTTCCTAAATAAATATATAGCAAGATGGCAAAGAAAGGTAATAGAATCCAAGTAATTTTAGAATGTACTGAACACAAAGCTTCTGGTGTTGCAGGAACTTCTAGATATATTACAACTAAGAACAAAAAAAATACTCCAGACAGATTAGAGATTAAAAAATTTAATCCAGTTTTGAAAAGAGTAACTGTTCACAAAGAAATTAAGTAATAATTAGAGATTTTTATAAATCTCAAATGGTTTAGCCATTTCGAGTTTTATGAAAAACTTCAAATAACATTTGAATCATGGCAAAGAAAACCGTAGCATCGTTACAAACAGCTTCTAAGAGATTGTCAAAAGCCATCAAAATGGTAAAATCTCCTAAAACTGGTGCATATACATTCGTAGAATCTATTATGGCTCCTGAAGAAGTTGATGAATTCTTGAAAAAGAAATAATTACAATTACATTATATAGAAAAGCTACTTTCATTCGGAAGTAGCTTTTTTATTATCTATATTTGTCTAAAAATTTAAAGAATCGTAACAATTGGTCTTTTTTTGAGAAACAATTACACTTTCTTTAAAGATTTGGATTTCTTGTCTGAAAATCAAGAAATCTAGTAAATCTAAATAATCTACAAAAAATGAGTTTTTTTAAAAAATTATTCTCTACCGAAAAAAAAGAGACTTTAGACAAAGGTCTTGAAAAAACAAAAACTACTTTTTTCTCGAAGTTAAGCAAAGCTGTTGCTGGAAAATCTAAAGTTGATGATGATGTTTTAGATGATTTAGAAGAAGTTCTTGTGGCTTCGGATGTTGGTGTAAATACAACTTTGAAAATCATTTCAAGAATCGAAAAGCGTGTTTCTGAAGATAAATATTTAGGAACAGATGAATTAAATCAGATTCTTCGTGATGAAATTGGTGCTTTGTTATCTGAAACTAATACAGGTGAAGCAACAGAATTTGAAATTCCGAAAGATAAAAAACCTTATGTTTTAATGGTTGTTGGAGTAAATGGAGTAGGAAAAACAACAACGATTGGTAAATTGGCTTATCAATTTAAAAAAGCGGGTCATAATGTTGTTTTAGGTGCTGCAGATACATTCCGTGCTGCTGCGATCGATCAATTGCAAGTTTGGGCAGATCGTGTAAATGTGCCTATTGTAAGACAGCAAATGGGAAGCGATCCTGCTTCTGTAGCTTTTGATACTTTGCAATCTGCAGTTGCTCAAAATGCTGATGTTGTAATTATTGATACAGCGGGTCGTCTTCATAATAAAATCAACTTAATGAACGAATTGACAAAAGTAAAACGTGTAATGCAGAAAGTTGTTGCTGATGCTCCTCATGATGTGCTTTTAGTTTTAGATGGTTCTACAGGTCAAAATGCTTTTGAACAAGCGAAACAATTTACAGCTGCTACAGAGGTTACTTCGTTGGCTGTTACTAAATTGGACGGAACGGCAAAAGGTGGAGTTGTGATTGGAATTTCAGATCAATTTCAAATTCCAGTAAAATATATTGGTGTTGGCGAAGGAATTGAAGATTTACAAGTTTTCAATAAATATGAATTCGTTGACAGTTTCTTTAAATAATTTATAATGAAAAATATATCGGCTATTACATTCTATTTTGCCAGTGTAGTATGTTTTGTTTTTGCAAACTTATTGAAAGATAATAATCTTTCAGTGTATTATGTGTTGCTGGTAGTCGGAATTATTTTGTTCTTTTTAGGAGTTCTTAAAAGAATAAAAACCAATAGATAATCTTCAAAAATATAACAACTTTATCGAATTTGCTTTTATGAAATATGGTGTTTTGATTTTACTATTTGGCTTGTTCTCATGTGTAAATAGGAATAATGAAAATGCGATAAAAGCTCAGAAAGTTATTGTTATTCAACCTTTAGGCAATTTTCAGCAAAAACAAACTCAAAAGGTTTTTGCTGAAATTAAAGCTATTAATCCGAAAGTAGTTTTGATGGAAAATATTGACTTTCCTGAAAAATCTTTTTATAAACCTAGAAACAGGTATCGGGCTGATAGCATTATTAAAAACCTAAAAAATAATATAGGAAAGGATTCTGTAATTGTTGGATTGTCTCATTTTGATATAAGTACAACAAAAAACAGGATAAAAGATTGGGGTATAATGGGTTTGGGTTATAGACCTGGAAAAGCTTGTGTTGTTTCTGATTTTAGATTGTCTCGAAAAAATAAAAACGAACAGTTTTATAAACTGGTTTTGCACGAATTAGGGCATACCGAAGGTCTGCCACATTGTAAAATACAAACTTGTTTAATGCGTGATGCCGAGGGGCGTAATCCTTTTAATCAAGAAAAAAGCTTCTGCAAGGATTGCAAAAGCTTTTTGAAAAGTAAAGGATGGCAATTGATTTAAATTGCTAGTTTTATTGATACAAAGCATTAATTTTCTGCCATAATGTTTTGTCAAAATCTGATAAAGCAAGATTTTCATCATCTGCAGCATCTCCCATTCTTACAATAACCATTTTCTTGCTCGGAACAACATATATTTTTTGGTCATTTTTCCCTAAAGCCATAAACATATCACTCGGTCCAGTTGGAATTACACTTCCTTGAAAAGTTAATTGCGATTGTGGTAAATGATAAGAAGTTTTTCCGTTTAACCACCATAAATATCCATACCCTAAATTGATGTCTTGAGAAGTTGCAGTTGCTTCGTTAAAGAAAGATTCATTTAGAATTGTAGTATTATCCCATTTTCCTTTATTAAGCATTAGTAATCCAAAACGCGCCATACTTCTTGTTGTGCTTGTATAAACGCTATTTACACCAAGTTGAACCCAATTGCCGTCCATTCCAATTTTGTCTCTTAATTTAGTGTTGAAATAATCCTTCCAAGTTTTTCCACTTGCTTTTTCTACAACATCTTGAAGTTTTACATAAACATTATGGTAAGCCCATCTTTTTCCTGCATCGGCTTTGTATATTAAGTCTTCTGGATCGACTTCGTCTGAAGTGTCATCAATTCCAGAAGTCATAGTTAGTAAGTGTTTGCAGGTAATTTGGTTTTCTTGAGCAAGAGTTTCGCTTGTCCAGCCCGTTCCAAGATAATCAGAAACTTTATTGTTAATGTTTAAAAGACCTTCTTGCTGAGCAATTCCTGTCATTGTTGATGTTAATGTTTTTCCTGCACTAGCCCAATACCAGTTTGTTGTTGCGGTGTGTTTGTTAAAATAATTTTCTAAAACAATTCGGCCGTTTACTAAAATGATAAACGATTTTGAATTTTTGAGTTCTAAATAATCTAAAAGTGGTTGTACAGCACTTTGGTTCCATTTTAGGTCAGAAATAGATTTTGTTTCCCAAGTTGTTCCTGTTAATGGAGGAAAATACATTGTTTCTTCTGGATTTGGAACAGGATCAGGTTCAGATGAGTCTTTGCTGCAGGCTGTAAAAAATAGTGCTAACAAGATTGTGAAAATTGATTTGGTCATGTTTTTGGTTTTAGTTTGGGGTTTGACCAAAAATATGCAAAAAAGTTTAATCTGTTAAGGAACTTATTTTTAGATTTATATAGACTATAGAGTAGTTTTTTCTTCGTTTAATTCCCATTTAGTGCCGTCATTATAGACAATGTAATAAACGGTGACCTTAATGATTTTATCTGCATCTGTTGAGAAATCTTCCCAAATTTCTGATTTGGTTTCTCCAGGTTTTATTAAACGAGTTATATTTCCTTTAAAATTTCCTTCACCATAAAAATAATTGCCGCTTGCAGGGTCTTCAAATGCGTTGATGCAAAACCACTTAAGTTTTATAGCTTTAATCATTTTTTTGCTAGAATTCTTGTAAACTATTTTGATATTCTTATGATGAGAATAACTATTGTCTAATAGTGTTGCTTTAATGATCTTTATTGGGAAATCTTCTGAATTTGTGCTTTTTGAGATGTTTTTTTTTGTAGAAAGAGTATCTGTTTTACTAGGTTTGCTCTCGTTTTCTTTTGAATGTTTTTCAGATTTATTGAAAGCTTTTTTTTCTTGTTTTGGCTGATAACATTTTGAAAATAAAAATATAGTGCTAAAAACTAGTAGTAATATTTTTTTCATTTTTTAGTAGAAAAAGGTATTTTAAATTTGATTTTTAAATTAGAGTATTTGGGTGTAAAAATCCTTATCTTTTAAAATAAGCATTACCCATAGAAGTTATTATATAATCAGAATAAGGTATTTTGATGTTTTTTTCATCTTGGTAAATTTGTTTTTTTTAGAATGAAATAATTAATGTAAAGTATTTTTTTGATGATTATAAGGCTATCTTTGTAGTCCGAGAAAAATTTCTGCAAAACAGATAGCAATGCGCTAAAGTTGGCTAACGAAGTAAGTGGCTGCTAAAAAAATATATTATTTATGAGAAACACTTTTATGATTTTGGTTTTGTCGTTCTTATTTGTGAGCTGCAAACAGGAAATTAAACCTGATGATATTACTAAATTAAATGGCTACTGGGAAATTGAAAAAGTGGTTTTTGATAAAGGTGAAGAGAAAGATTATAAGATGAACGAGACTTTTGATTTTTTTCAAATCAAGAATAATAAAGGTGTTCGAACGAAAGTTATGCCACAGTTTGATGGAACTTTTCTAACAACAGATACTTTTGAAAATGTTTCGGTTCGTTTTGCCGGAGAGCAGGTTTTCTTGGATTATAAAACAAAGTATGCAAAATGGAGTGAAGAAATTATTTCACTTTCAGATGACAAATTAGTGGTTAAGAATCCGCAAAAAATAGAATATCATTATAAAAAAGCTGGACCAGTAAATTTATTAGACGATGGCGAAAAGACTAAATAACGAAAGTACTATTAGTGCTGTATTACAGCAGATTATTCAAGTGAATAAATTGCAGCCAGGAATGGATGAGATTGATGTTCGTGATGCTTGGAAAAATCTTATGGGGAGCGGAGTGAATACTTATACTCGAAATGTTGTTTTGAAAGGAGGTACGCTTTATGTGGAATTAGGTTCTTCTGTTCTACGTGAAGAATTGACTCATGGAAAGTATAAAATAATAAAAATGATCAATGAAGAATTGGGTCGTGAGGTAGTAAAAGAAGTTGTTTTACGCTGATTTTATTAGGCTTTTTTTAATAAGATAAATTTTAAAAATAATTAACACTTCACTTGTGGAGTGTTTTTTTTTACGATACATTTGAGCGTTATTTTTTGTAAGTAACATCCTTTTAATAACCCAAACAAATTAACAAAACAATGAAAAAAATTTTACTTATTTTAACCGTATTATTTACTTTAACTGGTTATTCGCAAAAGAAAAAAGTTGCTGTTGTTTCTTTTTATACAGATAAAACAATAGATCTTTCTGAGCTTGGTTTAAATGGTCTGGCAGCAGTAACAGATTTAGGAAGTAATCCGAACTTTAATTTATTGCCAATTTTGGAGAAATATCATACGGCATTTTTCAATGATTATTCAAAAAAATTCCCATTTGATTTAATTCCAGAAACTGATGTGACTCAAAAACAAGAATATATTGATTACGTTCCTCATTTTGACAAAGAAGGAGAAGCTGGAAAATATATTATCAATTTCCCTGGATACAAATATATTTATGAAGGGATAAATGGTTCTGCAAATGAAGTAGCAACAGCTACTATGTTTAAAGATAATGCTGACGGTGTTTTATTTACTGAAATTCATTTTGCTGTTGTAAAAGGATTTGCTGTTGGTGGTACAGGAACTATCAAGATGAGAGCTTATGCAAGAATTGCTTTGTATGATAAAAACGGAAAAAAAGTATTTGCTTTCAATGAAGGAGCAAACTCTAAGAAAACTGGAACTATTGTAGGAGGAATTCCTGTTTTATCTTTTGAAAAAGTATTGCCAATGTGTGAAAGTGCATTAGACGAGCTTCTAAAAGATTTAGATGGAAGAATCGAGAAAATGGTAAAAAAGACTTCTGATAACCTTTAGTCAATTTTATACTTAAAAGAAAAACCCCGCTTCAATTGAAGCGGGGTTTTTTGTGTTTTATAATTTAAAATTTTAAGTCTAACCTAAAATTAAAATTGCTCTCTTCCTGCAAAGTGGAATGCACTTTCGATAGCAGCGTTTTCGTCGCTGTCAGATCCGTGAACTGCATTTTCTCCGATAGAAGTAGCGTATGCTTTACGAATAGTTCCTTCAGCAGCTTCAGCTGGGTTTGTAGCTCCAATTAAAGTTCTGAAATCTTCTACTGCGTTATCTTTCTCTAAAATAGCAGCAACAATTGGTCCACGAGACATGAATTCAACTAATTCTCCGTAGAAAGGTCTTTCTGCGTGAACTGCGTAAAATGCTTTTGCATCTGCAACAGTTAATTGAGTTAATTTTAATGAAACGATTTTGAAACCACCATTAGTAATCATTGCTAAGATATTCCCGATGTGTCCGTTTGCAACAGCATCTGGTTTAATCATTGTAAAAGTTCTATTTGTTGCCATTTTGTATTTTATTAAATTTTGTGCAAAAGTATACTTTTTTTATGAATTGATTTTAATAAATTCATAATTTAAACACATTAGAATGATGTTTTGACCAATAAAAGCATTTTCTTAAACCATATAGGTGATTGTAGAGATGCGCTGTAGTGCATCTAGCGCAATTTTGATAAAAACAATAAAGACGCACTGCGGTGCGTCTCTACATAATGTGGTGCTTTTTATACTTTAAAAATCAGTTTATTTCTGTAGAAAATCCACAATATAAATGTCCATATTCCAACATAAGTTAATGCACCAGCCAATGAAGCTGTCATCGGATTGCTGAAAAATGGTGCAATTCCAAAACGGTATAGATAATCTAAAAGGTTAATTTGTTCGCCAGCAAGCGATGGATGCTGAAAACGAATCATTACCAAAGCTTGAGGAATAATTTGTGAAGCAAAGAAAACAATCATTGGGTTTACTCCCCAAATAATAAATAGTTTAAAGCCTTTTTTGTATTCCTTAATGTCGATGATGTAATATAGAGCTGTTAAACAAACAGTTGCTAAACCAGTGGTGTATAAAACATAACTGCTTGTCCAAATTGATTTGTTTATTGGAAAAATTAAATCCCAGATTAATCCGAAAAATATAAGTGCAGTTCCAATTCTGCCCATTGTAAATGCTTTTTGAATTTTGCTTATATTAAGTAGTAAAATTTGCCCAATGAATAAACCGATAATTCCATTTACGATTGAAGGTAATGTGCTTAAAATACCTTCTGGATCCCAAGTATTAGTTTCGTGATACATGTGTCCTTTTAAGAAGATGCTGTCAACCCAAGCAGCTAAATTGGTGCCTCTTTCTAAATTAGCTTCTCCAAAACCAGGAACAGGAATTAAAGTCATAACGGCCCAATATCCTAAAAGCAAAATTGCCCCTGTAATAATTTGAGTTTTTCGGGATGTTTTTAGATACAAAAGCGAAACAACAAAATATACTACTGCAATGCGCTGCAAAACTCCAGGAAGACGAACGTCTTGATAATTTTCAAATCCACCGTAAGCTAAAATGAGATAAATGGCTAAAATGCTAAATGCGAAAATGTTTTTTAGACGCGTGCTGAAATTTCCCATCAAAGCATAACCAACTGCAAAAGTAATGACTAATCTTGCTATTAGAAGTGGAATTCCGTCTAATCCAAAAAGCTGAATTTTTCCAAAAAAATTAAAGAAAATCCCCAAACAGAACATTCTTAAAGAACGAATCAGGATTTTGTTGAATGTTGTTTCATCATACGTTTTCTCTGGCATTGCAAGCGGTACGGCAACTCCCATTATAAAAATAAAAAATGGAAATACTAGATCGGTTGGTGTGCAGCCGTTCCAGTGTGCGTGTAAAAGCGGAGGATAAACATTTCCCCAATCACCGGGATTGTTTACAATAGTCATCAATAGAATAGTCAGTCCGCGAAAGACATCAAGCGAAATTAGGCGTTCTCTTACCATTAGGTTAGTTAGTTAATGGTTATAAAATATAATTCTATTTGGTTTGAGAGAGCAATAATCTAGGAAATGAGCTGGTTATTTGTTCCTAAATCAGCACTTTTAATTTCTAAAGATAATTATTTTAGATTATTATGATGTCAAAATTATGTTCTAAAGGTTTTAATTTCTGAATTAAAAGCGGAACCAATTGTTCTCCTTTTTCTAAATAAAATTCAGAAAAATTAGCTTGACGTTCTTGAAGACTGTAATTTGGAAACAATTCGCATTGCAAATCTGTAACACGTTGTAACTGATCTTGAAGTTTTCTTTTTTGAGCTTTTAATAAACGTTTTTCTAAATTTTCAAGGCCTTTCTTCTGCTTTACTTCTTGTGCTTTTACCGCACCTGAGAAAGATTTGTCTGTTTTTTCAGCCAATTCAAAAAGATAAGCAAATTGTTTTTCGAGCGCTTCTTTTTGCTCCGCTAAATCAATTGGAAAAGGAGAAAGTTTATGCGTGATTTCATTAATTAAATTCTCTGATTTATTGAATAAATCTTTCCATGATAAATTTAAATTATCAGCTTTTTTAGCCTGTTTTTCGGTTGCCAAAAGAACTGAATTTCGAACTAATAATATCGGGAAAGTAATATTTACAGCCTCAAAAAACGCTTTTAATTCTAACCAATAAGCAATTTCTCCGCCTCCGCCAATGTAGCAAAGATTTGGCAAAATAATTTCCTGATACAGCGGACGCATGATTACGTTTGGGCTGAATTTTTCAGGATTACTTTCTAAAAGTTTTAGAATTTCTTCTTTCGAAAATGAAATTTTAGTGTTGTTAACTAGATATTTATCATTTTCAAAAATAATTCTTTCGCGAAGTTTGTCTTCAATATAAAATAAATTAATCTCACGCGGATTTACTTGAACGGTATAAGCCGCAAGCTCTTCAATTGATTTTTGAACAGCTTTAAATGAAGTCTGATTTTCTAATTCTTCTTTTACGAAAGGAATAAAAGTACGTTTCAAATCCGCATTATCAGCGTCTAGAATAACCAAACCGTAATTTGCGAAAAGCGCATTGGCTAAAAAACGAGTTGCATCGGCTAGATTTTCGTGTTTTAAATAAGCGTCTTCAAAAAGTTTTTTTAGTGTATTTGCGTTTGTACTTGAACCTAATTCTTTCGAATACACTTCAAATAAATCTTCTAAACCTTCAGATGAAAGTCTTCCAACTGGCCCAGTACTTTCAGCATTCCAGCGGATTTTTTTTCCTTTGAAATTAAAATAATTAATTTCTTCAAAATCGTGATCTTCGGTCGCCATCCAATAAACTGGAACAAAATTGTACGAAGGATATTTTGATTTTAATTCCTTAGTTAAATTAATCGTAGAAATAATTTTATATAAAAAATACAATGGTCCGCTAAAAAGATTTAACTGATGTCCGGTTGTAATGGTAAAAGTATTTTCGAGTGCTAAAAGCGAAATATTTTGTTTGGTTAAATCTGAAATTTCAATATTTTGATATTGCTTTTGCAAAGTGTCAACCAATGCAGTTCGGTTGTTATGATCAAAATTAGCTGATTTTTCAGCAATTTGTTTTTCGAAATTTTCTAAGGTTGGAAAATTATTGTACAGCGGTTTTAACTCTGGCTTTTGATCTAAGTAATCTTGCATTAATTTAGAGAAATATCCAGATGATTGAAAGCTGATACAGTCGGTAGGCATAATTTTAAATTTATTTTTGACAGCTGTAAATTTAATGAAAATATACAGTTAAAAACGCTTTTAACGAATGCTTAAGATTTGATTTTTGATTTTTGTTTTAAAGCACCTAAAATCAAGTTTTTAAATTGGAGTAAAACTCGTGTTTTTAAATTGGAAAAAACAGCAAATTTGTTAAAAAACGAATGATGTTCTAAAACTAATTCTTTGAAATATGAATTATTAATGATGAAACTATATTTTTGTAATCAAAAAAAAAGTTATATCTATTTTACATGAAAACTAACGAGAATAAAAAGAACTCTCTAAAACACGTTCTTTTTGGAAGCCTTATTGGTACCACAATCGAATTTTTTGATTTTTATATTTATGCCAATGCAGCGGTGTTGGTTTTTCCGCAATTATTTTTCCCAAGTTCAGATTCTACAATGGCAACATTAGAATCTTTAGCAACTTTCTCTATTGCCTTTTTATCACGCCCTTTAGGTTCTGCTTTTTTTGGACATTATGGCGATAAAATCGGACGTAAGTTTACTCTTGTTGCGGCCTTATTAACTATGGGAATTTCTACAGTAACTATTGGATTTTTACCAAGTTATGAAAGTATTGGCGTTGCTGCGCCATTATTATTAATGCTTTGCCGATTCGGACAAGGTGTTGGGCTAGGAGGTGAGTGGGGAGGAGCTGTTTTATTGGCGATCGAAAATGCACCACCAAATAAACGTGCTTGGTACGGAATGTTTCCGCAATTAGGTGCTCCAATAGGATTATTGCTTTCTGGTGGAACTTTCTTGTTATTGACAGATTCTATGAGTAATGAAGATTTTATGAATTATGGTTGGAGAATTCCTTTTATTGCCAGTGCATTTTTAGTGATAGTCGGGTTTTATATAAGAACTAAAATTACAGAAACGCCTTCGTTTGAAAATGCTAAAAAGCAAGAAGAAGAAGTGAAAGTCCCTTTTTTAGAATTGGTGAAATCATATAAAAACCAATTGATTTTTGGAACATTCGCTGCCATAACAACATTCTTAGTTTTCTATTTAATGACCGTATTTACATTAAGCTGGGCAACTTCAGATTTAGGAATTGTAAAAAGAGACGGATTATTGATTCAATTATTCTCAGTATTGTTTTTTGCATTTTTTATTCCAGTTTCTGCTGTTGTGGCTGATAAAATTGGTCGTCGCAAAATGCTTATCGCTGCAACTGCGGCTATTGCCGTTTTCGGATTCTTCTTTTCTTACTTTTTAAGTTCTGGAAATATAGTTTTGGTTACCATTTTTGCCTGCATCGGAATGTCATTAATGGGTTTTACTTACGGTCCTTTGGGAACTTTTCTATCGGAGTTATTTCCAACAAATGTTCGCTATTCAGGAGCTTCTTTGACTTTTAATATGGCGGGAATTTTGGGCGCAGCTTTTGCGCCAATGATTGCAATTTGGTTAGCTAAGACCTATGATGTGAGTTATGTAGGTTTCTATTTAGTAACCGCGGCAATTATATCTTTAGTTTCATTCTTGGTAATTAGCAAAGACGAGCATAAGTTTTAAGATATAGATTTAAAATATTTCAAAAGCAGTAATGTAAAAAATTACTGCTTTTTTTTGTTTATTTAAAAAGTATTTAGATATTTGTCTAAATATATAAATGCAATGAACGATATTTTTAAAGCATTGAATGATGCAACTAGAAGAGAGATTCTGGATCTTTTAAAGCAGAAGGATTTATCTGCAGGAGAGATTGCAGACGCTTTTAATATTTCTAAACCGAGTATCTCGCATCATTTAGATATTTTAAAACGGGCTGATTTAATTACATCTGAAAAAAACGGGCAATTCATCATTTACTCCATCAATACCACCATAATGGAAGATGTTTTGCAATGGATACTAACCTTTAAACAATAAAAAATGAATTTAGAATTAAAAAAAGAGCTTCCTCTAATTGGAATTGTTTTGATCCCTTTTGTCTATTTGGCAACAATTTGGAATAGTCTTCCAGAAATCGTTCCTATTCATTGGAACTCTAAAGGAGAAATTGATGGATGGGGAAATAAATTTACTTTAATTGTAATGCTTTTGATGCTTCCTGTTCTGACTTATGTAATTCTGTCGACAATTACTAAGATTGATCCGAAGAAAAGAATGTCTTTAATGGGAGGAAAGTTGTATCAGCTCAAATTTGTCATGGTTCTTTTTATGTCTATTTTGGCTTTGTTTATTGTGTACAGCACCAAAAGCCAATCTGTGTCTAGTCCGAGTTTTATATTCGCATTAGCTGGTGCTTTGTTTATGATTTTAGGCAATTATTTTAAAGTGATCCGACCTAATTATTTCATCGGGATAAAAACGCCATGGACTTTAGAAAGTCAAGAAGTTTGGAAAACAACACATCTATTTGCTGGAAAACTTTGGTTTATTGCTGGCTTGATTACTATTTTAGGAAGTTTAATTTTTGAAAGCTCTATTTTCTCTAAAGTATTTTTAATAATTGTTTTTAGTATAGCAATTGCACCTATAGCTTATTCTTATATAAAATATAGAAGCTTGAAAAAGAAAGAAAATCTATAAATCAATTAATTATGATAAAAGTAATAGTTGTTCTGGTAGAATTGATAATACATTATGTTATAAAGTTTTAAAATAAAAAAGGTTCGCATATTATACGCGAACCTTTTTAAATTTTAGCTATTATCGTTTCAAAGAGAAATGACCTCTATATTCTGTTCCGTTTAATCTTGTTACAGTAAACCAATAATCGGATGAGGGTTCGTTATATCCTAGATACGTCCCGTCCCAAGATGTGTTTAGTCTTAATTCTTTAATAAATTTCCCATAACGATCAAATATTCGAATTGACGAATTTGGAGCTAAATAAGCAGAATCTATTGTCCAGGTATCATTAAAACCATCACCATTTGGAGTAAAGAATTTTGGAAATGGAAGTTCATCAACAAAATTAATACAATCTCCAATTGTCGCTTCAAGAATGTTTATTGTAACAGGAATTCTGTCACTTTCGCAACTACTAATTGTTTGTGAAGCGTAGTAAATAATTCCATTTTCTAACGGAGTTGATTCGGTTAAAGTAATAGATGAAGACGCACTGTCATACCATTTAATATTTTGTCCAATTATAGCAATATTGCTAATTTTTGCATTTTTCTGAATACAAAATTGCTGAGGAGAATCAGCACTTGGGATTTGTGTATCTTGTATTTTTACAGTTATGGCAAATCTTTCGCTTTCGCAGTTGTTTAGTGTTTGCGTGACATAATAAATACGGCTTTCCAGTAAAGTTGTTTCAGGCAGAATATTTCCATTTGTGGCTGCATCATACCATTTAAGGTCAGTTCCATTTACATTAAGATTTTCTATAGTTGCAATTTCATCAATACAGAACTGCTTATTGCTGTTTCCTGTTGGTAATGGAGTGTCATAAACGTGAACAAGAATTGGTGTTCTATCGCTTTCGCATCCAATAGTTTGAGAAGCGTAATACGTTTTATTATTTTCAAGTACAGTTGTATTTGGTAAAGCAGCTGCAGAAAAATTAGTGTCAAACCATTTTATATTTTGCCCCGTTATTTGAATGTCATTTAGAGTTTTATTTTCTTTTTTACAAAATGCCTGTTCTTGATTTGCATTTGGCACAGACGGCGTGGTAACAATTGAAACAGTAACTCCAAATCTTGGGCCTTCACAATTATTTATGGTTTGAGAAGCGTAATATGTTTTTCCGTCTACCAGAGCAGTAGTTTCGGTTAACAAAGAACCATTTGTTGATGCATCATACCATTTTATCGAAGTTCCCGTAATTTCAATATTGGCAATTGCCGCATTTTGACCTGTACAAAATTGCTGATTTGCATTTCCAGTTGGAGCTAATGTAACTTGAATATTAATTGTAACTGGAACTCTTTCGCTTTCACATCCGCTTATGGTTTGTGAAGCATAATAAGTTGCGTTGTCTTGAAGTACAGTTGTGCTTGGAACGAGTGTTCCTCCCGTTAAGTTGCTGTACCATTTTATATTTTGCCCCGTAATTTGAATGTCATTTAGTCCCGCATTTTGATTAACGCAGAAAGTCTGAGGGCTAACTAGAGCCGGCTTTGGAGTAAAATTTGTAAAAGGAGTTATGATAACTTTGGTTGCATTTGAGATACAGCCTTTATTATTTTTTATCTTAATAAAATAAGTATCGGGATCAAGATTTGATTTTGTTGCAGTTGTAACCCAGCTAGCACCATTATCAAAACTGTATTCCGATGCAGCATCGGTAATTGTAATGGTACCTTTAAGATTATTGCAATCGGGCTGGATAGGCGTAAATGCAGGATTGCTCGGATAATCTGTTGGAGGATTAATGATGGTAGATAATGGAGCAGACTCACAGCCACTACTATTTTTAACACGAACCATATAGGTTCCAGCTATTAAATTTCCTGAATTTGGATTGGCTGAATAATTTTTACCATTGTCAAAACTATATTGAGCAGCAGTACTTGTAATTAAAATTGAGCCAAATGGATTGCTGCAAGTAGTAGGCTGAGTAACATTTAGAGTTGGGATTGCTGGAGCATCTGGTGCTGCATTGATAGTCGCTTTATACGCAATAGATGGACAGCCATTTGTATATTTTATTCGGATAAAATAACTCCCAGGAGATAAACTGGCAGTATTACTGGTGCTCCAGTTAAGGCCATCATCAAAACTATACAGATTTGCAACTGTAGTAACCATAATGCTTCCGGTAGTCGAATTACAGCCCGTTGGATTTGTAACTGCAACTTGTGGTGCTTCAGGTATTACTGGTGCAGCTTGTATAGTGACAGGCGCAGCAAGAGAAATACACCCAGATTTATTAATCACCAAATTATAGGTTCCTGCAGATAAATTAGATTTTGTATTGGATGTTCCAAATGTAATTCCGTTATCAAAACTATAAAGATCTGCTGCAGTATTAATTGTAATTGATCCCGTAAAATCAGTACAAGTGGGTTGGATTGCTTTAAAAGCAGGAGCTGCAAGCGGTGATAATGGCGATATCGTGACTTGAGCAGCATCTGAAACACAGCCTGCTGAGTTTTTAATTTTTATGAAGTAAGTACCTGGAGATAGATCAGTTTTTGTATTAGAAAAAACGTAGGTTAATCCGTTATCATAACTATAAGTTGCTGCATTTGTCGTAATGGTAATAGAACCTTTTGACGAGCTACAATTTGGCTGAGTTGTAGTAAAACTTGGAGCTGCAATCGTAGTGCCAGAACTCAAGTTGACAACGGTTGTTGATGATTCGCAACTATATGAATTTGTTTTGATTTTAATAATATAT
Organism: Flavobacterium ginsenosidimutans; assembly: GCF_003254625.1. Taxonomy (GTDB): domain Bacteria; phylum Bacteroidota; class Bacteroidia; order Flavobacteriales; family Flavobacteriaceae; genus Flavobacterium; species Flavobacterium ginsenosidimutans. Next base: position 342,281 of record NZ_QJRJ01000080.1, on the reverse strand, counting down.
GTGCCAGCTCCTACATTTACTTTTGTAGGACTTGTTGTCCAGCTGTTTCCGTCATTGAAACTATAGCTTATCGCTGATGATGTTATGGTAATGCTGCCATCAGTTGCACCACAAGAAGAAGGCTGAGTGACCTTTACAGTCGGCGCGGCAGGAATTGCGGGCGGAGTATTTATATAAGTATAACTGCCAAAAGAGATACACCCTAGAGTGTTTTTTATTAATACATTGTATGAGCCGCCAGCTAAATTTTTCTTTATAGGGTTTGTAGTCCAAGTTGTTCCTCCATCAAAACTATATTGGTCCGCAGTCGAATTTACTATTATAGTTCCGGTAGGAGTGCTACATGTGGGCTGAATAGAGGTAATATTTGGTGAGGGTAGGTAATATTTGTATATGTAAACATATTGTGAATTTGATTTACATCCTGTTGCATTTTTAATAAGTATATTATAAGATGAACTTACAGGATTTAATAAAATTGGATTTGTAGTCCAAGTGGTGCCTCCATCAAAACTATAATTGTCGGCAGGTGTTGTAACGGTAATACTTCCGTCATTTCCACATTCGGGTTGTACTACTTTTATGTTTGGATTGGGCAGATAATAAGGATTAATGTTTATTGATAAACCATTAGATTTACACCCCGCTGCGTTTTTTATCATGATATTGTAATAACCAGAAGTAAGTCCTGAAAGAACTGGGTTAGTTGTCCAAGTATAGCCATTGTCAAAGCTATAAGAAGCGGCAACTGTTGCAATAGTAATACTTCCATTGACACCACATGTGGGTTGAATTAATGTGAAATCGGGATTAGGTAAATAATATTGTTGCAGATAAGTGTATATGCCATAAAGGTTAGATGTGCACCCAGAAGCATTTTTTACTACTAAAGAATAAGAGTTTGGACTAAGATTAGTAAATACAGGATTAGTACTCCAAGTTGCGCCTCCATCGATACTGTACTGTGCTTCAGTTGAAGTAAAGGTTATACTTCCTCCAACTCCACAGGTCGGTTGTGTTGTTTTGAAGGTAGGATTTGGGAGATAAAACTCTTGAAGATATACTGAGTTCGAGTTAGAAACACAACCTTGAGCATTTTTAATCATAGGGTAATAATATCCTGCTGAAAGGTTGGAAAAAACAGGACTTGTTACCCAATTTGCCCCATCAATGCTGTAAAAGCTCGCAGTAGTATTAATTTTAACACTGCCTTTTGTTCCGCATCCTGGTTGAACGATGGTTAAATTGGGTTGTGCCAGCTTCGAGGAGTCCAAATAAATGGAAATGGTATTGGATATGCAATTAGCCTTTTTTATCATTAAATAGTAAAATCCCTGGGGTAAATTATTAAATACCTTATTTGTACTCCAAGTTGCACCATAATCGATACTGTAATAGTCTGCAGTAGTGTTAAATGTAATATTGCCAATATTTCCACAACTTGGATTGGTAACTGAATAATCTGGATCAGGAAGCCTTGCATCGTTAATTGAAACGCTAACATAGTTAGAAACACATCCTAAACTGTTTTTTATTGCAATGTTGTAATATCCATAAGAAGTAAGATTTGATAGTAAAGGAGAAGTTCCCCAAGTATAGCCTCCATCAAAACTATAGAAACTAGCAGTTGTATTTATTTTAATGCTACCCGAGGATGTACAAGTGGGTTGAACAACAGTGTAATCTGGTACATCTATATTTGGATTATTCAAATAAATAGTATTGGGGTAAGAGGTACAGCCAAGACTGTTTTTTATAATTATGCTATAAATACCAGGAGGTAATGATTTAGAATTTAGGGTTGTCCATGTTAAACCATTGTCAAAGCTATAAAAGTCGGATAACGAGTTGATGGTGATTTTTCCGTTTACACCACAAGTTGGCTGATCCGAAGTAATAATTGGCATATCCAAATAAGGCTGATATAAAGAAACATAACTAGCAGAACTGATACATCCTGCACTGTTTTTTATTTTTATTTGATAGGTTCCAAAAGGTAAAATTTTAACATTATTAGTAGTCCAGGTTACCCCATCATCAAAACTATAAGAATCTGCTACTGTAGTAATAGTAATGCTTCCATCTTTTCCGCAAACAGGTTGTTCAGTTGTATACTGAGGATAGGAATCTTTAAAATCATTTAAATAAGCATAGGAATAATAAGAAGTACAACCTAAAGCATTTTTAATTCCTAAAGAATAGCTTCCTGGATCTAAATTGCTGATCTTGTTGTTTGTAACCCATGTAGTCCCTCCATCAAAAGTATAAAAATCCGAAAGAGTATTGATGGTAATACTTCCTTTTGTAGTACAAGCAGGTAATTCGATTGTATAAGTTGGAGTTTCTAGCGTATTACTACTGATGAGTACATTGTTTGCTGATGAAATACAACCTTGTAAATCTTTGGTGCGAATTTTATAATTTGCTGGTAAAAGATTATTAGCAGTAGGATTAGTTACCCAAGTTGTACCATCATCAAAGCTATAATACGCAGCTGGAGTTGTAATGGTAATACTGCCAATATCTCCACAAAATAAAGGATTGGTATAACTGTAATTAGGATACAAAGTGGAAGCCGCTGTAATAGTTACACTTTGAGAGTAGGAAGTACAGCCATTTACGGTCTTTATTTTTACTAAATAGGTTCCAGGATACAAATTGCTCTTTGTATTGCTTGTCTCCCAAGTTGTACCATTATCAAAACTATATTGTGATGCTGGCGAAGTTACTTTTATTGTTCCTGTGGTAGAAAAACAAGAAGGCTGCGTAATCTGCAAAATAGGAGAGACGGCAGTTTGGCTTGGTTCAATAGTAACACTTGCAGTGCTGGCGCATCCATAAGAATCTTTGACCGTAACAGAATAATTTCCTAACGAAGTTACCGTAATACTTTGCGTAGTTGCTCCTGTACTCCATAAATACGAAGCTCCTGAAGAAGAAGTTAATACAGTACTTCCAGAACAAACATTTAGGATACCAGTAATATTTGCTGTGGGATTTTTTACCTCTAAATTGGCAGAAATTATTTTATAGCAAGTTGCATCCTTACTCACTCTAACAAAAATGGAAGCACTTGAACTTGGATAACTTGTAAAATTGGTGATAGCATTCAAGTTGGATTCTGCTTCATTGTAATTTTTGAAATAACTAAAATTTAAACCCGATGTAGAAGGAACTATTAAAGAATTTAATGTAGACAAATTAAAATTTTCAGTTCCGTCACGGTTTGCATCACATTGGGATATTTTCGCAGTTGTTACATTAATAGTACAACTTGATGAACAATTCAAAAAAGAAATATCCCAGCCAGGATTTGCGTCAGGATCTGTGGCAGAATCAAATGTGGTTCCTGAGCATGAGGTTCCAGAAATATCATAATCAACTTGTACACCTACATTGTAATTAGCGTTTGTAATATTTGGAAAATCACTGGTTTTTAATGTAAAACAAAATTTTTTGTTTGTAGTGTCTAAGCTTGAAGTGGTTGATGTACTATAAATGGACACATTATTGCTGTTGTAGACATTTAAAGTGATTTTTTTTACTGATGCAGAAATTCCTCCAGAATTAGGAATAGTATAATTGCCGCAAACTGAAATTGGTAAAGTCGGACAAACTTTATTCAAAGGTTCAAGCTCAATAGAACCTTGCAAGTTTTCGGCAGAATGTAAGATACAAACATCATCAATATACATATATCCGAAATGCCCGCCCAATCCACATCTTGAAGCCATAAATTCAACGGTAAATTCCTCATTATTTGGAATTGATGAAATGTCCAATATTCCTGATTGCCAATTGGTGGTATATAAAGTAACAAAATCAGAAAATTGACTCGGAACCTTGCTGAAAATGCAATTTTTTTCATCTCCTACCAAACAAAATTCACTGACAACTGTGTTATTTTTATCTAAAATTCGTGCTTTTACAAAAGCTTGATTATCAGTGTGACTATTGTCGTACACACTTTGTAATACTGCTTTGTAGTTAAATTTCAGATAATTTTCATTATTTGTTTTAAACCTTTTGCCCTGAACAATAGAGCCATAAGTTGAGGAGTTTTCATAATTAATTTTAAGGGCATATTGATCAAATGCTTTAATGTCTCCTATATAAGGGTCAATCAAATTGGAAGAAACACCAGTTGCCATAATGTCCATGTTATTAGGATTATAGCGATTGATGTACGAATCAGCAGTATTTGTGATTGATCGGCATTGCGTTGGGCCAGGAGGATCACCAATTGTACAAAGAAAATTCTTTAGATAACTGTTCCCGTTTATAGTTTCATATTGCTCAAAACCTCCATTAGTACACATTTCTACACCTTGAAGAGTAGCTGCTGTTTTGGAAGTTAAATTTCCTTCTTTTGAATTTAAAATTACTTTTTTCAAATTCAGCATTTCTGCTTTCATCTTTTCCTCCCTAATTTTCAAAAATTGTTTTTGCTGTTCCAAATTTTGAATTAGATGACCATCTTTATCTTCTAACAATAATTTTTTGGAAGAATTCGGATTAATTTCTTGTGAAAAAACACAAGTATATTTAATAAAAACAATAAATAAGAGTAAAGTTCTAAGCTTCATTTAGGGAAATTTTGTTGACAAATATAGCCAAAATACAATGCCATAAATATGAAAAGAAAATGTTTTTGTAAGTTTAATATCAATAATAAAAATTTAAAATATTTGGAGATCTTAGCCAAATAATTCTGATTTATTTCTTTTGTCGAATAATTCTAAATATACCTTATTTTTGCAAAAAAATAATTCCCTTTTGAAAACGAAACTTTTTGTAATTACGCCTCCATTTACGCAACTGAATACACCGTATCCGGCAACGGCGTATATAAAAGGTTTTCTAAATACAAAAAACATCGAATCGGTTCAGGCTGATTTGGGTATTGATGTGATTTTGGAATTGTTTTCAAAAAAAGGATTGATTGATTTGTTTCAATCCAACAACCAACCAACAAGCGACAACTGTAAAAGAATTTTTGCTCTTCAAGACGAATACATTAAAACCATTGATTCTGTAATTCAGTTTTTGCAGGGAAAAAATCCAACTTTGGCTTTGCAGATTTGTCAGGAAGATTTTCTGCCAGAAGCTTCTCGTTTTGCACAATTAGAAGAACTCGATTGGGCTTTTGGAACAATGGGAACTCAAGACAAAGCAAAACATTTGGCAACTTTATATCTGGAAGATATTTCAGATTTTATTGTAGAATGTGTTGATGAAAATTTTGGTTTTAGCCGATATGCAGAACGTCTAGGAAGAAGTGCCAATTCTTTTGATGAATTGTACGAAGCCTTACAGCAAGAACCAACTTATATCGATTCGATTTTAATTTCGCTATTAAAAGCTAAAATAGAAGCCGTAAAACCAACTTTATTTCTAATTTCTGTTCCTTTTCCAGGGAATTTATATAGTGCGTTTCGTTCCGCACAATGGGTTAAACAAAATCATCCTGAGATTAAAATTTCGATGGGTGGAGGTTTTCCTAATACTGAATTGCGTTCGCTTTCTGATAAACGTGTTTTCGAATTTTTTGATTTCATCACTTTAGATGATGGAGAAGTTCCAATTGAGGAATTAATTTTTCATTTAGAAAATCCAGATTCTGATTCTTTCAAAAGAACATTCTTATTAGAAAATGGTGAAGTCGTTTACAAAAACAATTCTTTAAAACACGATTATAAACAATCTCAAGTTGGAACGCCTGATTATTCAGATCTGCCTTTGGATAAATATATTTCGGTTATCGAAATTGTAAATCCGATGCACAGAATGTGGAGCGACGGAAGATGGAATAAACTCACAATGGCGCACGGCTGTTATTGGGGAAAATGTACTTTTTGTGATATTTCTTTAGATTATATAAAAGTGTATGAGCCAGTTGCAGCAAGTTTGCTTTGCGACCGAATGGAAGAGTTGATCGAAAAAACAGGTCAAAACGGATTCCATTTTGTTGATGAAGCCGCACCGCCAGCTTTAATGCGCGCAGTAGCACTTGAAATTTTAAAAAGAAAACTTGCTGTAACTTGGTGGACGAATATTCGTTTTGAGAAAAGTTTTTCAAAAGATTTATGTCTTTTGCTGAAAGCTTCTGGATGTATTGCCGTTTCAGGCGGTTTAGAAGTCGCTTCAGATCGATTATTGAAATTAATTGACAAAGGAGTTACGGTTGAACAGGTTGCAAAAGTAACGCGAAATTTTACCGAGGCCGGAATTATGGTTCATGCGTATTTAATGTATGGATATCCAACGCAAACAATCCAAGAAACGATTGACAGTTTAGAAATGGTTCGTCAATTGTTTGAAGCAGGAGTTTTGCAATCTGGTTTTTGGCATCAATTTGCTTTGACGGCTCATAGTCCGGTTGGATTGTACCCAGAACAATTTGGTGTGACAAAAAAGACGGAAGCAATTGGAACCTTTGCCAATAATGATATTGAATATACCGATTCAACTGGAATCAATCACGATAAATTTAGTTTCGGATTAAAGAAATCGCTCTTCAATTTCATGCACGGAATCTGTTTTGATTACGAATTGCAAGATTGGTTCGATTTTAAAATTCCGAAAACAAAAATCCACCCCGATTTTATTTTTAATGCTTTAGAAGAACAAAATGATTTCAATACAAAACCAAATGCAAAAGTGGTTTGGCTTGGTGGAAAACCTTCGTCAGAAGTCTTCACAAAATCAAAAAAAGGAAGAAGCTGGGAAATGATGTCGTTAACTTTTCACGACAAAAAAGAAAGTTTCGATATACAAACTAGTAAAGAAGAAGGCGAATGGCTAGTTTCCATTTTGTCGAAAATAGCCGTTTCAGGTTCTAAAAATTATACTTTTCAAGAAGTCAAAAATGATTTTGAAACTTCCTTGGAAGATTTTGAATTGTTTTGGTATTCTAAACCAGTAAATACTTTGAGAGAATTTGGATTATTGGTTCTTTAATATTCTAAACATTCTCCATCATTTGGAATAGCGGTTCTGCTTAAAAGGCCATGATCTGAAAGTGCAGTTCTTAACTGTAATCGTGTCGTTGGACAATGGTTTAAAGCTTCCAAATGATTCGCAAGAACTTTTCCTGGAGCAAGTGTCACAAATTTTAAAATGTCATCCATTCGCATTAATAATGGCTGTCCAATATCTAATCTTGCGGTTCCGCAGGCTACAATCGAAATATCTGGTTTAAATTGCGTTAAAACCTTTTCTACATGCTCTGTAAAAATGGTGTCAGAACTTATGTAAATAGATTTTTCGTTTGCTAATTCAATATGAAATCCCATTACATTTCCCATTAATTTGGCAATGAAACCGTAACCGTGAATAGCAGGAATTCCAGTTATTTTCCCATCTAAGAATAATTGTGGTTCCCAATATTCTAGAGTCTGAATTACACTTAATCCTCTTTGAACCAAAGCTTTTTCATCTTTAGAACTACAGATTACCGGAATGCTTTTTCGTCTTAAAAAAACCTCGCCAGCTTTATCAATATGATCTGGATGTAAATGCGTAATTAAACAATGCGTTACGCGACTTAAGATGTCACGACTGTTTTTAGGCAATGCAACCAGCGGGTTTCGTTTCGGTTTATATCTGAAAATAGTAAAAGGCGGAATTGTTTTTCTTTTACCTAACATTGGGTCAACTAAAATGACATGCTTCTCTGTTTCAATTACCAAAGTGGCATTTCGCAAATGATGTAATTTCATATCCAAGAAAATTAGATATTAAAAATACAAAGTTTTTTGAAAAACTGCTTACAGATTTTTCTTTATTTTTAACAGAATTGTGATTTACCCAATAGAAAACCTAAAACCAATTCCATGCAGGTTTTCAATTGAAATTCCTTCTTCATTGGCAAGGATTTTACGAAGACGAGAAATGAAAACATCCAAACTTCTTCCCATAAAGTAGTCGTCAGTTCCCCATAAAGAAGTTAAGATTTGTTCTCTTTTCAAAACAGAATTTTTATGATCTAGAAAAAGTTTCAATAATTCGGCTTCGCGCTGTGTCAATCCGACTTTTTCATCATTATTAAAAAGAATGAAATTTTTGGTATCAAATTGATATTTGCCAACTTCATAAATCGTTTTTGCAACTGGAATGTTTTTTTGCGAACGCTTTAAGAAAATCTCCACTTTCAATAATAATTCTTCAATGCTGAAAGGTTTTACCAAATAATCATCAGCGCCCAGACGCAGGCCTTTAATTCTATCTTCTTTCAATGTTTTAGCTGAAAGAAAAATAATCGGAACTTCAACATCTATTTTTCGAACGGCTTCTGCCAACTGAAAACCATCCATTTTTGGCATCATAATATCAAAAATGCAAATATCAAATTCTTCTTCTTCAAAAAAATTAAGCGCCGATTTTCCGTCAGAACAATGAATAACTTCATAATTATTTTGCTCCAAATTATCTTTGGTTAAAAACGCAAGGGTTTCGTCGTCTTCGGCATATAGTATTTTGAAGTTTTTCATTTTTTATTAGGAATTGATAAAGTTATAGTAACACCTTTTTCTTTATTGTTTTCGGCTTTTATTTTCCAGTTTTGCAAACTGCAGATTTCTTTTACATAATACAAGCCAAGTCCAAATCCGTTAACTTCATTGCTCTTTTCATTTTGAACTCTATAAAACTTATCAAAGATAAAAGATATTTTTTTAGGAGTAATCCCAATTCCGTTATCAATAAATTCTAGTTTTAAACAATTGTTTTCTTCTGTGAATTTAATAGTTATTTCTGGTTTTTCATTACAATATTTCACGGCATTATCCAGTAAATTATAAACTAAATTACCAAAGTGAAAAATATCGGTTTCCAGCAAATATTCTTTTGAAGAAGTTTCAATTTTAATCGAAGCTTCGGGATATTTTAATTTGATGTTTTCAATTGCTTCTTCAATTATGGGCACAATTAAAATACTTTCTTTTTTAAGTTCTAAAGGAGCATAATCGGCTTTTGCAATGTTTAAAATCTTCTCGATGTGGCCGTTTAATTTATTTCCTTGATTGATAATAATATCAGTGTAAGTATAAAGTTTTTTGTCTTCTTTAATTGGTTTTTGTTCAATCAAATATTTCGAAGCGATAAGAATTGAAGCCAGTGGCGTTTTAAATTCGTGTGTCATATTATTAATGAAATCACGCTGTAGTTCTGAATATTTTTTATGCTGTAAAAGTGTAAAAATAGAATAAACGTAAATCAATAAAATCAGAATCAATGCGGTTGAAAGAATAAACCAAAATCGCATTGAACTAAACAAATAAGTAGTTTCATTTGGAAAACGAACCGCGAAATAATAAACTAGATTTTTATGTTTAGGAAAATAAACGGTTTTTTTGCATTCTGCTTTTTTCTTATAAAGTGAAATATAATCACCATAAATCATTTCGTCGCTTTGACAATTGTACATCGCGTATTCGAAATCGGTTGTGATGTTCATTTTTTTGAATTCCGTTTTCAGATAAAATTCTAAAATATCAGGTTCAAATTCGTTATCGACATTTACAATATAGTAGTCGTTTGCAATTTTCTGAACGGGATTTTGAACTGGAAGTTCATGATTAGTTCCTTCGTATAATTTTTTAGCCACTTCCAATAAAGCAATATGAGCTTTCTGGCTAAGCTTTTTTTGTTCAATCGTAAAAGCCTCTTTTGTCCATAACAATTGTGCCACCAAAATACTAATGATGGCTACCAATCCTAAGAGAATGATGCTGTTGAGTTTATTAATTTTCAAGAATAAAGAATTTTGAGAGTGTAATATTAATCAATTTTGGCCTAAAAACAGGCGGTTAACAAGTCATTAACAAACGTTTGAAACCAGTTAACAGCAACATGAATTTGTCTGAATTACCTTTGTAATATCAAAATGAACTACAAACCATTTTAAATATATCAGTTATGAAAATGATCAAAATTTCGATGTTAGCTTTGGCTTTAGGCCTAATGTCTTTTTCGGCAATCGCACCTGTGCAATCTTTAGTTTCAGAAACTTCAATTTCAGAGCCTTCGGCTTCTACAATTGTTTGGAAAGCAGAAACAATTGATGTGGGACAAATCCCGCAAGGAACTCCAAAAGCAATTGTTTACGAATTTAAAAATACAGGAAAAACAGCTGTAGTTATTACAAACGTTCAAGGATCTTGCGGATGTACAGCTACAGATTACACAAAAGAACCAGTTCAGCCAGGTAAATCTGCAAAAGTTACTGCAACTTACAACGCTGCAAACAAAGGTGCTTTTACAAAAACGGTTACTGTAACAACTAGTGCAGAAACAACACCAAAAGTACTTACTTTAAAAGGTACTGTTATTTAAGAAATTTTAATAGGTTGGTTATATGGCGAAAGCTCCAGACATATAAATTGTTTGGAGCTTTTATTTTTTATTAAACATTTAGACTTCAAAAAAATAAGGATTAAGATTTATTGCCGAGTCCTTTGTTTTAATAGAATTTTTTCTACTTTTAATGAAAAATTCTACATATGAAAATTTGGTATTCGCCTATAGTTGCAGTTGTTTTTTTGCTTGTTTTTTCGTGTAATTCGAAAGGAGATAAAAAGGAGGAAAATTCGATAAAGAAAGTCGAAAAAATTCCAGAATTAAAACTTACAATTGACAGCACGCGTATTGCGAAATTTTATGAAAGTTATCCGAAACTGGATAAATTTAAAAATGATGTAACTTCTTTATATCTAAAAAATAAATCAACCCAATTGTGGCAAGATAATAAAGGAGTTGTTGAATTTGGAAATACATTATTCAATCAATACAAAAATTTAGGTCAGGAAGGATTAAAAGCTAATTATCCTTATAAAGAAGAATTAAATTCGGTTTTCGAAAATAATCCAACCAAAAAAATATCTAAAGAAGATACCGATTTACTGCTGTCAAATTTGTATTACTACTATGCAGAAAAAGTATATGCCGGTTTTGATGAGAAAACTAGTATTTCTTTAGAATGGCTTTTACCTCGCAAAAAGTTCAATTACCAAGTGCTTTCTGATTCTATTTTTAAGAAAACAACTATTCTTGATGATAAGAAAAAAAAGATGTTCAGCCAATATTACAAACTTCGTGACGCTCTAAAAGAATATAGAGAAATTGAGAAAAATGGAGGATGGAAAACTATAGAAACGGATGAAGATTATAAAGCTCTAAAAGTTGGCGATTCATCAAATGTTGTTGCTCAGATTAGAGAAAGGCTTTTTGTAACTAAGGATCTTAAGGAAGATAGTAAAAGTGCTGTTTGCGATACAACTTTAATGAAAGCTATTAAAAACTACGAAGTTCGTCACGGCTACACTCCAAAAAATACAATTTTATTAGAACATATTAATGATTTGAATATTCCAGTTTCGGAGCGTATCAAAACGATTATTGCGAATATGGAACGTTGCCGTTGGATTGATCCCGAATTGGAGAAAGGTCAAAAATATATTGAAGTAAATATTCCTGAATTTAGACTGTACATAATTGAAGATGGAAAAATCGCTTTTACATCGGCGGTTGTTGTAGGGAAAGCGATGACAAAAACAGTAATTTTCAGCGGAATGATGAGTAATATTGTTTTTAGTCCGTATTGGAATGTGCCGCCAAGTATTATCAAATCGGAGATTAAACCTGGAATGGCAAAAGATAAAAACTATTTGCAGAAGAAAAATCTAGAATGGAATAACGGCGCAGTTCGTCAGCTTCCAGGGAAAAACAATTCTTTAGGTTTGGTGAAGTTTTTATTTCCTAATTCAAGTAATATTTACTTGCACGATACGCCTTCAAAAAGTTTGTTCGAAAGAGATAGCCGAGCTTTTAGTCATGGTTGTGTACGTGTAGCAAAACCTCGTGAATTAGCGATTGAATTACTAAAAGTTGATCCGCAATGGAATCCTGCCAGAATTGATAAAGCAATGCACGCCGGAAAAGAAAGCTGGTACACTTTAAAGAAAAAAGTTCCAGTTTACATCGGTTATTTTACTGCTTGGGTAGACCGCGAAGGAAATCTAAACTTCTATAAAGATATTTATGGAAGAGATGAAAGTTTGATTAAATTATTGACAGAAGAATAAAAGTTTAAATTCCAATTTTTTAAATTCCAAATTCTAAAAACTGAATCTATTCAACAATTGGTATAAAAAATAAAAGCCACAGATTAAAGGATTAAAAGGATTATAAAAAATCTGTGTTAATCTTTTTAATCTGTGGCAAAAAGATAAATTCGTGAAAATTTGTGTAATTAGTGGCTAAAAAAACTATTCCGATAAAACATCAACACATTTATAAAAGCGTTTGGTATAGTGTTCTGTATCAAGCGCCGTTATAGTTACTTGTTGCGCTTTTCCTGACGAAGCGTGAATAAACTTCGACTGCATTCCGTTGGCTTCACAAATAATACCCACGTGACCCACAACATTCCTGTTTTTATATCCGTAAAAAACTAAAATATCTCCAACTTTAAATTCTTCTGGTTTTAAAGTTTTACCGATGTTTTTATATCCGCTTGAACTTCGTGGCAATGTTTTTCCAAAATTGTTGAAAACATAACTCACAAAACCTGAACAGTCAAAGCCTTTTTGCGGATTACTGCTGGCATATACATAAGGAACTCCTAAATGTTTTTTAGCAAAAACAATTAAAGAATCACGATTGATCTCAGTTTGATTTTTAGGATTTTGAATAGGAGTTTGTCTTTCATTCTTTTTTAAATTAAAAGATGAAAATAAAATAACGGCTGATAGAAAAATAAAAAAACGTAATCGCATTTTGTTTATAAAAAGTATTGAATTAATAAAGAAAGCTGCAAATTAGGCATTTTAAAAGAATACCATTTGCTTCACTTGTAAGAATTAACGCAAATAAACCCAAAACTGATGTCTTTGTGTGGTGTTTTTTTATTACTTTTTGACATTTTAGTATCTTTTTAGATATTCTCTTTCCAATATATTTGTGAATCGTATTTATATTTTAACAAATAAATTATGTTTCCCAAAAAAATAGCACTTTTAATTTCGTTTTTGCTGATTTCGATTATTTCGAACTCGCAAACGCTAAATTCAAATAAAACTTTCCTATATCAAGGTCGCATAGAAAAATTGCAGAATGATAATGTCATTTTGATTGCAACGGCTTCTTCCGTTTCTTTCAATTTTACTGGAAATGAATGTTCGATTTCACTTCAAAGTGTGGATGCTTACGAACATCATAATTATGTTTCTTTGGTTTTGGATGGAAAATATATTGGAAAAATTAGAATTGAAAAAGGTGCGGTTCAATCTTTTCCTGTAAAGGTTACTTCAAACCAAAAAGAACATCGTTTAGAAATTTATAAAAATACAGAAGCGCATACGGGCGGAGTTTTGTTCGCTGGAACAACGGCAAAGCTGACTTCAATTTTGTTTAAAAAGAAAAAGAAAATCGAGTTTATCGGAGATTCGATTACTTGCGGTGCAGCAAGCGACGGTTCTGACATTCCTTGCGATAAAGGGGAATATTACGATCATCACAATAGTTATTATGCTTACGGTCCAACACTCTCAAGAGAGATTGGTGTTGATTATTTAATGAGTTGCGTTTCTGGAATTGGAATGTACAGAAACTGGAACGACGAACATAAGGACGAAGCGATCATGCCAGATGTTTATCCGAATTTGTATTTAACGAAAGATACTTCAAAACCTAAATATGATTTCGCTTTTCAGCCGGATATTATCAGCATTGCTTTAGGAACAAATGATTTTTCTGGCGGAGATGGTAAAAAAGAACGTTTGCCTTTTAATCCTGAAAAATATATTTCGAATTACATCAATTTTATAAAAATGTTGTACGAACATAATCCGAAAGTGCAGATTGTAATTACCAATAGTCCAATGGTTGGAGGAGAAAGAGGAGTTGTTTTTGAAGATTGCCTAAATAAAGTTAAAAATGCTTTCGCAAATGATAAAACGCACAAACCAATTCAGATTTTCAAATTCAAACCAATGACTCCAAGCGGATGTTCAGGACATCCAGATGTGGCTGAACATAAGGTTTTGGCAGACGAATATGCTCCATTTTTAAAGAAGTTACTAAATGAAAAATAATATCTATAAGTTTGTTTTCTTTTTATTGATTTCCAGTACTATGATGGCAAACGTTTCGCTTCCGAATATTTTTAGTGATAATATGGTTTTACAGCGCAACTCTGAAGTGAAAATTTGGGGTTGGGCAAATCCAAAAGAAGAAATAAAACTGGTTTCTAGTTGGAACAATCAGGAATATAAAACCGTTGCCACTAATCAGGCGAAATGGGAACTGACGATTAAAACTTCAGAAGCTGGTGGACCTTTTACTATTTCGATAAAGGGCTACAATGAAGTCATTTTAAAAAATATTTTGATTGGCGAAGTCTGGCTTTGCTCTGGACAATCGAATATGGAAATGTCGGTAAGCTGGGGAATTGATGACGGAGAAGAAGAAATGAAAAATGCAACGAATCCAAACATTCGTTTTTTTACGGTTCCGAAATTAACCGCTACAAGTCCGCAGAATAATTTACTTGGAAATTGGACCGAATCGACTCCAGAAACCATGAAATATTTTAGCGCCATTGGTTACTTTTTTGCCAAACGCCTTCGCGAAGATTTGAAAAATGTCCCAATCGGATTGATCTCTTCAAATTGGGGAGGAACTCCTGCAGAAATCTGGATGCCAGAAGATGTGGTAAATAACGATCCGCTTTTGTTAGAAAATGCCAAAAAACTAAACGAACAAGAATATGGACCAAGACAGCCAGGACGTGCTTACAATGCCATGATTTACCCGATTGTAGGATTTAAAATTGCAGGAACGCTTTGGTATCAGGGAGAATCAAATGTGGGTTCTTTGGTTTATGATAAAACTCTGGGAGCGTTAATTACTTCTTGGAGAAAAGAATGGAATGATAATTTTCCGTTTTATTATGTTCAGATTGCGCCGTTTAAAACGGGTTCAAATAATTTCTCAAATGTAACGGTTAGAAATTCGCAGAGAAAATTATTGAAAGAAGTTTCAAAAACGGGAATGGTTGTGATTAGCGATATTTCGGATACAATTGATATTCATCCAAAGAATAAAAAATCGGTTGGAATTCGTTTGGCGAATTTAGCTTTGGCTGAAACTTATAAAACCAATTCTAATTTGGTAAATGGTCCATTGTTTAAAGATATTAAGATTGAAAAAAACAAGGTAATTGTTTCTTTCGATTATGCTGATGGACTTTATTTTAAAGACAAAAAATCGAATCAATTTGAAGTTGCTGGTTCCGATGGCATTTTCTATCCAGCCGAAGCTTCAATTAAAAATAACGAAGTGATTTTGACAAGTAAAAAAGTTGTAAATCCAGCAAAAGTGAGGTTTGCATGGGGAAATACAACGCAGTCGGATTTGTTTAATAAAGCGAATTTGCCGGCTTCTTGTTTTACGACTGAAGGATTTTAGATTTTAGATTTTAGAATGTAGATTTTAGATTTTTTGTCAGACTGAGCGAAGTCGAAGCCAAGCAAAGTGAAACACAAAGTTTGTCATCCTGAGGAACGAAGGATCACACTCGGGATTCGACAAAGATTGGCGAAGTTTTGTGTGGAGTTTCTAGTGTGATCCTTCGTTCCTCAGGATGACAAGATAACCGAAAACGCTCTTTTGAAAACGATTTGCGTGAGGGATAGAAGTGGAAAGCCCACAGCCTGACGAAGGAAGTGCGAGGACTTGAAACGGATAGCCCGACCCGAAGGGACACGCCAAAAAAACTTAGAATCTTAGTGTCTCAGAACCTTAGAATCTTAAAGAAAAACTAACTAAACCACACTATGAAAAATAAAAAAATAATATTTATTGGGGTATTTTCCCTGTTTACTGTTGGAAATATGAGTGCACAAAAAAAGCCGTATCTGGATAAAAATAAAACTGTTGAGCAACGCATTGATTTGCTTTTGCCATTGATGACGTTGGAAGAAAAAGTGGGACAGATGAACCAATATAATGGTTTTTGGGATGTTACGGGACCTGCGCCAAAAGGCGGAACTGCCGAATTAAAATACGAACATTTAAGAAAAGGATTAGTTGGTTCGATGCTTACGGTTCGCGGTGTAAAAGAAGTTCGTGCTGTGCAGAAAATTGCGGTTGAAGAAACGAGATTAGGAATTCCGTTAATTATTGGTTTTGACGTAATACATGGTTATAAAACGTTAAGCCCGATTCCGTTAGCAGAAGCAGCGAGTTGGGATTTAGAAGCGATTAAAAAATCGGCTGCGATTGCCGCTGATGAAGCTTCGGCATCAGGGATTAATTGGACTTTTGGACCAAATGTCGATGTGGCAAATGATGCGCGTTGGGGACGTGTGATGGAAGGTGCGGGAGAAGATCCGTATCTAGGAAGTAAAATCGCTTATGCACGTGTGAAAGGTTTTCAAGGAGAAACCATTGCAGATTTGGCCAAAGTAAATACGATTGCAGCTTGTGCGAAACATTTTGCTGCGTATGGTTATGTTGAAGCAGGATTGGAATATAATATTGTGGATATCAGTAATTCGAAATTGTACAATTCGGTTTTACCGCCTTTTGAAGCTACGGTTGAAGCAGGAGTTCGTACGTTTATGAATTCATTTAATACGTTGAATGGTGTTCCTGCAACTGGAAATGCCTTTTTGCAAAGAGATATATTAAAAGGAAAATGGAAGTTTGACGGATTTGTAATTTCTGATTATGCTTCGATTCGCGAAATGATTCCGCACGGTTATGCAAAAGATGAAGCAGATGCAACAGCAAAAGCGGTAATTGCAGGTTCTGATATGGATATGGAATCGTATTTATATGTGGCAAAATTGGTTGATTTGGTAAAATCTGGAAAAGTAAAAGAATCTTTGGTTGATGATGCTGTTCGCAGAATTCTTCGTGTGAAATTTGAATTAGGATTATTTGATGATCCGTACAGATATTGTGATGAAAAACGCGAAAAGGAAGTTGTTGGAAGTAAAGCTAATAACGAAGGTGTTTTGGATATGGCAAAAAAATCTATCGTTTTATTGAAGAATGAAAAGAATTTGCTTCCGCTAAAGAAATCTGGACAGAAAATTGCTTTGATTGGCGCTTTAGCAAATGATAAAAACAGTCCGTTAGGAAGCTGGAGAATTGCGGCTTCTGATGATACTGCAGTTTCTGTTTTAGAAGGAATGCAGCAATACAAAGACAATCAGCTAACTTTTGAAAAAGGAGCAGATTTATTAAAACAAAAAGCAACTTTCTTAACCGAAACTGTTTTCAACACAACTGACAAAAGCGGATTTGAAGCAGCAAAAAAAGCAGCAAAAAATGCCGATGTTGTCGTAATGGTGTTAGGTGAATATGGTTTCCAAAGCGGTGAGGGAAGAAGTAGAACTGATTTGAACTTGCCAGGATTACAGCAAGAATTATTAGAGGAAATTTATAACGTGAATCCGAATGTAGTTTTAGTTTTAAATAACGGACGTCCGTTGAGTATTCCGTGGGCAGCAGAGAATGTTCCTGCAATTGTGGAAGCTTGGCATTTGGGAACTCAGACTGGAAATGCAGTTGCTCAGGTTTTATACGGAGATTATAATCCGAGTGGAAAATTACCAATGTCGTTTCCAAGAAATGTTGGGCAAGTTCCGATTTATTATAACAAATACAGTACAGGAAGACCTACTGACAGTGATAAAAATGTTTTTTGGTCGCATTATATGGATGTGGAGAAAACGCCTCAATTTCCGTTTGGTTTTGGATTAAGCTATACAACTTTCGATTATAAAAATTTGAAATTGAATAAAACGTCTTTTGCAAAAGGAGAAAAAGTTGAGGTAAGCGTTGAGGTTACGAATTCAGGAAATTATGATGGAAAAGAAGTAGTTCAGTTATACATTCATGATGAATTTGCAAGTATTATTCGCCCAATAAAAGAATTGAAAGGATTTGAATTGGTTAATCTTAAAAAAGGAGAAACGAAAACGGTAAACTTTACTTTAACGGATAAAGAACTTGGTTTTTATAATAATGAAGGAACTTATTTAGTAGAACCTGGAACTTTTAAAATTATGGTTGGAGGAAGCTCTGATAAAGGTTTGCAAAGTGGTTTCGAAATTAAAGAGTAAAAGTGATTTGCCACGAAGGCACTAAGACGCTAAGTTTTTTTCGCCACGAATTCACGAATTTTTAAACAATAAATTCGTGAATTCGTGGCGATTTCATTTTTGGATAAAAATCTTTGTGTCTTAGAGTCTTTGTGGCAAAACTTAGTATTTTTTTCTACCTTTAAAATCTATTAAAAACTCCAACTTTTAAATTATAAACATGAAATATAACAGATGCGGCAGAAGCGGATTATTACTGCCTGAGATTTCTTTAGGATTATGGCATAATTTCGGTTCAGTAGATAATTTTGAAAATGCCGAAAGTATCGCTATTGAAGCTTTTGATAAAGGAATTACTCATTTTGATTTAGCGAATAATTATGGGCCTGTTCCAGGTTCTGCTGAAGAAAATTTCGGAAAAATATTATGGCATAATTTTCAAGGAAATCTGCGTGATGAAATCGTAATTTCTACAAAAGCTGGTTATACCATGTGGAAAGGTCCTTATGGAGATTGGGGTTCTAGAAAATATCTGCTTTCGAGTTTAGATCAGAGTTTGAAACGAATGAATGTCGATTATGTAGATATTTTTTATTCACACCGTCCAGATCCAGAAACTCCAATCGAAGAAACCATGATGGCTTTAGATCACGCCGTAAGAAGCGGAAAAGCTTTGTATGTTGGAATCAGTAATTATTCTGCTGAACAGACCCGAGTTGCGGTTGATGTTTTAAAACAATTGGGAACACCTTGTTTGATTCATCAAGCGAAATACTCAATGTTGGAACGCTGGGTAGAAAATGGTTTATTAGATGTTTTAGAAGAAAAAGGAGTAGGTTGTATTGCATTTTCACCTTTGGCACAAGGACTTTTAACAGATAAATATTTAAACGGAATTCCAGAAAACTCAAGAGCACATAATCCAAACGGACATTTGAAAGAAGATGAGGTGACGGAGGAAAGAATTCAGAAATTAATTCAGCTGAATGAAATTGCTCAAAATAGAAATCAATCTTTAGCTCAAATGGCTTTGGCTTGGCTGCAAAAAGACAAACGAATTACGTCTGTTTTAATTGGAGCAAGTTCTGTAAAACAATTGTGTAATAATATTGATTGTTTGCAGAATACAGAGTTTTCTCATGATGAATTAAATGCGATTGAGAGTATTTTATCATAATATCAAACCTAACAGGTTTTTAAAACCTGTTAGGTTTCTACTATCTTTCTTAATTATTTTATAATCATCGCCAATCCGCCTCCGCTAGCCAAACGATATTTTAACTTGGTTGTCGAATCAACAGTAATAATCTCTTTTTTATAATCGGTTGCTGCTTTATCTGCATTTAAACCATCTGAGAAAACTTCTGCTTGGAATTTTTTGCCTTTTTCAAGGAAAGAAAAATCAATTGTAATATCTCTGGAATCCCAGTTTGTTATTGCACCTAAATACCAAGTATTTCCTTTTCTTCTGGCGATTGAAACGTATTTTCCAACTTCACCATCAAGAGCGACAGTTTCATCAAAAACTGTTGGAACTTTAGCTATAAAATCAGTGCTTTCTTGTTCTTTCATAAAAGCTGTTGGACTGTCGGCCATCATTTGTAAAGGCGCTTCAAAAATCGTGTAAAGTGCTAATTGATGGCATCTCGTTCCTTGGCTCATCGGTGTTGAATGACTTGGTTTGAATTCGCTTTTTGTAGCATTTCGCATTGCGCCTGGCGTGTAGTCCATTGGGCCAGCCATCATTCTTATAAACGGAATTGTAGTATCATATAATGGTACATCATCATTTGGTGTCCATTTATTATTTTCTAAACCTTTTACACCTTCAAAATTCAAGATATTTGGATAAGTTCTCTGAATTCCAGTTGGTTTGTACATGCCGTGGAAATCCAAAACTAATTTGTAATTCGCCGCTTTTTGGGCAATATCATAAACCGAATTTACCATTTTAGCATCGTCACGATCTAAGAAATCGACTTTAAAACCTTTGATTCCTAAATTGGCATAATTCTTTAAAATTCCGTCTGTGTTTTTTGTCAAAGCCATCCACGAACTCCATAAAATAATCCCGACATTTCGTTCTTTTCCGTAAGCGATTAAAGCCTCTAAATTGACATTTGGATTGTGTTTCATAATGTCTTCTTCTAAACTCCAACCTTCATCTAAAACGACATATTCAACTTTATTTTTAGAAGCAAAATCAATGTAATATTTATAAGTCTGCGTGTTGATTCCAGCTTTAAAATCGATATTGTAAATATTCCAATCATTCCACCAATCCCAAGCTACTTTTCCGGGTTTTATCCACGAAATATCTTTTATTTTTGAAGCTTCAGATAATTTTTGAACCATATCATTATTTGCTAAAACTGCATCATTATCAGAAATGACAATTGCTCTCCAAGGAAAAGTTTTCGTTCCTTTGGTTTTAACCAAATAATCAGCTCTTTCTGTAATTAATCGGTTGATATTGTTGAATCCGCCATTGGTTTCTTTTAATGGATATTTTGAAAAACGAGATTCAAAACCTGATTTATCTTTGTTATTGGTTACAAATAATCCTGGATAATCTTCTAGATTGGCTTCTAGAAAAACAGCTTTTTTATGATTTTTATAATCAATCAAAAACGGTAAAAATGCTAAAGTATCTTTTGCAAATTCGCTGATTTTTTTGTTTTCATAATGCGCTTCAAACGAAGAAATGTAGGGATCTTTAGGATTTCTTAAATCTCTTACATACGGCATTAAAGTGTTGTAATCTTTGTCAAAATTTAAAACGACTTCTTCTGATTTTACAGTAATATCTTTTTTCTTTTTTGTGACGAATCGATATGCAGCGCCGTCGTCAAAAACGCGATATTCAATGCTAAAATCATTTTTGAAGTTTAATGTCAGCTGATTGTAATGATTTTGAACCGATTTCTTTTTGTAAAGCGGTGTTTCAAACGAATTATTTACAGTTTCTTTTTTTGAATTTAAAACAACAGGATTTTTTCCTAAAATTTGATTTTCATCTAAACTCAAAGACATTTCTGAAGGTGCTAAAATCAAATCTTTTTCATGTGAAATTGACCATGAAATTTTATCACTCACAGAAATTTTAACTTCAATTTTTCCGTCGGGAGATTTCAGAATAAAGTCTTGTTTCTTTTGTGAAAAAGAGATGTTCAGAAATAAAAAACAAAAAAGAATAAATATATTTTTCATGCTGTGCTTTTTTATCAAATTTCGATTTTGTTATTCTGTAGAGACGCACCGCAGTGCGTCTACGCCCAGTTTACGACTGTTATATTCGTTGCGAATAAGACGCACTGCAGTGCGTCTCTATAGAAAACAGGGATGAATGATTTTTTTATTTCTTCAATTCTAAATTGTATTTTTTTACAATTTCTAATGTCGATTTGTCTCCATTAAAAACAGAATTCAAACCTTGCGGTTCTTGCGGAGGATCAGTAGTAAAAGGTTCGCCAGGATTCCATTTTCCATCAGTGTGAATTGCTTTCCCTTCGCCGCCATAACCCCAGAAATTTGCAGCCTGAAGCGGACCGCCATTTTTATGGCTTTCGACAACTCTTCCAAAAATATAATTGTAAAATTGATCACGATGAATAGAAGATGCCCCAGTATTTAAATTTTCATTTTCTCTAGGAAGTCCGAATTCTTCAATGATAATTGGTCTTTTTAAATTATTAGCAACCTTAATATGATCGTCAATATATTTTCCGGCGTTTTCGATTGTTTTTGGTATTGTTGCTTCGGCATTATCGGCCTTGAACCAATTCCAGTTTTTTGGCCAGATATGCATCGTCAAATAATCAATATTCGGATTTTGATGTGTTCTTTCGAAAATTTCCATGCTATCGTTAGAACTGTTTTTTCCTTCAGAGCCTGTAGAAACCAAATGATTTTTATCTAAACTGTCAATTAAATCGACAATATTATTTAACCATTTTGTGAATTTGGCTTCGTTTTCTACCGTAAAAAGCCTAGGTTCATTTCCAACTTGCCACGCCATAATCGTGTTGTCTTCGTTGTATTTCTTTTTAGAATAAGCGTTTGTTCTTCCAATAATAAACTTCACATGATTATTTAAGGCTTCCATACAAGGTTCGCAACTGTGAAACTGTTCTGTATAAGACATAAATTGTGGCCAAGTATTTGGCGGAATAGCAGGAACTGGAACCGGACCTTTGCCATTCCATTCTAAATATTGAGACATTCCACCAGACCATTCCCAGTTATTAGTCAAATATAAAACCGCATACATATTGCGTTTGCTCATTTCGTTAATTAAGAAATCCAGACCGTCTAATAAATCTTCATCATATTTTCCTTGTTCGTATTGTAATGCGGGACGAACGGTAAAATCGTATTTTCCGCCATCGGCACCAACCAAAACACGTAAATTATCAATTCCGTTTTTTTTCATTACATCTAATTCACGCAAAAGTCTTTTACGATCGCCTATTTTTTTAGAAGCCAGCATACTTCCATACCAATAATTGGTTCCGATATAAGAATAAGGTTTGTCACCTTTATAAAATTGGTTACCTTTTACGGTAATTCTTTCTTGCGCCTGACAAGCAATTGCTGAAAAAATTATGGCTAATGAAAGTGTTTTTAAAAATCTGTTTTTCATAATTTATATTTTAAGCTAAACCCGACAGGTTTTTAAAACCTGTCGGGTTTTGAGCTGTTTTATTTTGGCATTTCATACATTTTCGGCAATGAATTCACTAAAGCTGATTTCGTTTTCAAACTATAAGTTTTAAAGTCATTTGCATTTGATACAGAACTATTTGGAACATAATATCCATCAGTATTATTATTCCAAAACATGACATAACTTATCTGAATATCATTTTTGGTCAAAGCGCTATACAATAAAGTCGAAAACCAATCTGTAATGGCTGGGGTTGTGCTTGTAATGCGATATCCTGTTTCGGTTAAAGCTGCGATTTTCACTTTCGCTTTAGCATAATCAGAAAGGATTTTTAGCTTGGAATTTGCTCGATCAGATCCCGTTTGCCCTTGATTGCTAAAATCTCCATAATTATCCATTCCAATAATATCGACGTATTTGTCACCTGGATAACGGCTTAAATAACTGGTTTCAGTTGTATAAGAATTATCAGGAGAAAAAGCATATAAAATGTTGTGTGCGCCCTTTGTATTTTTTAAGTAATCAACCGTAAATTGATACGCTTTTTTATATTCATCAGCTGTGCAGAAATCGGCTCCCCACCAAAACCAGCTTCCATCAGATTCATGAAAAGGTCTGAAAATTATCGGAATCAATTCGCCGTTTGAACCTTTTAAATTAGAAACTACACTGGCAACTTTATCTAATTTTTTCTTGTACCATTCGTTGTTTGCTCCGCCTGGAAGAATACTTCTAAAAGCAGTAGATTTCTGTTCGGAAGTCATGTCTGCCGTGTAGAAAGAATCTTCATTATAAGGTTCTCTCAAATGCCAACTGAAAGTGTTGATTATTCCTTTCGCGTAAGCGGCTTTAGTATCGGCAATAATTTTTTGTTCTTGCTGATAAAACCAGTTATCTGCTTGTTCGTTATTGCTTTTATCGGTAATAAACATGAAGTCTGAACCTAAAACTGCTGGATCAAAACCTGTATTTTTCTTGATGTCTGAATCTCCGCCAGCATCCTGATAAAAACTATTAAAAGCATCTTGCTGACCAATTGCGGTTTTTGTCTGAGACAATCTTTTTAAATTATAAAACAAAGCAACAGTTTCTTTTGTCGCACTGGCATCAACCATGTAAGAAGCAGCGTTTGAAGTCGTTAAAGGATCGTCTTGTGTTGGAGGATCTACAATAACTTCGTCTGTAGAATCTTGATCTGAAGAACAGCCTGCCAAAAGAAAAACAGTCAAACTCAGATAGATTATTTTAGAAAGATATTTTTTCATTTTAGATTATTTGTTTTGAGAATCTACTTTTGCATATTCTTCTTCTCCAAGCGCTTTTAGATTTACATCGTCAAAAAACACGGTTCCGTTTGTTTGTGCCAAAGCCAGCATGATTCTTATTTTTTTTGCATCAGAAGGAATTTTAACCGCTTTTTTATAATTAGTCCAACTAGTTGTTCCTTTTACTTGCGCAATGGTTTCTGTACTAATTTGTTTTTCATTATCATTTGTAAATTCTAAAATAACAGCAGCGGCTTTGTATTCTTCTTTTTGGCTTTCTACTTGATCTGTTTTGATCCAAACACTGCATTCAACAGCATAAGTCAATTTCGGAATTAAAACAATTTGATCTAGTGCACGCCATTCTGCTCCCGTAAACTGATTGATCATGACGCTGTTCTTTCCAGATTTTTTTTCATAAGGTGAAAGAGCAGCAATTTCTTCGCCTCTCCAATTAACTAGATCTCTCTCAAAAGCACCATTTTTTACAAGATTCATTTGTGCATTTGTTATTGCAGAAAGCAATAAAAGACTAAAAAGGAAAAGCTGTTTCATGATAATTAGAATTTAAAACATTAAATATTAATCTTGAATTCGGGCAATAAGTTCTAGACAGGCTCGGCCGTTATGATAAGGGCATTTCCAGAATCCGGCTTTGTCTTTTTTCATTATAGAATAATCATCGTAAACGCCCCAAAACCATTCTCCGTTTTGATGATCAATCATGTGTTTTTTTGTGAATTTCCAGATTTTGTAAACAACGTCCAGATATTCGTCTTTTCCAGTTAATTGATAAGCATTGTAAAAACCAATTAAAGCTTCTGCCTGTGGCCACCAGTGTTTTTCGGGAATTAATTCTTTTT
The DNA here is from genome assembly GCF_003254625.1 of Flavobacterium ginsenosidimutans. Taxonomy (GTDB): domain Bacteria; phylum Bacteroidota; class Bacteroidia; order Flavobacteriales; family Flavobacteriaceae; genus Flavobacterium; species Flavobacterium ginsenosidimutans. The sequence continues at coordinate 317,374 of NZ_QJRJ01000080.1, read as the reverse complement.
TCTTGGGATCATATTCATACCATAATCCTCCATCAGAATCAAGACCCTCAATTGTTACTTCTGCAATCTGTACAGCGTGTTTTTTATAATTGGCAATCAAAGTTTCGTTTCCTGAAATTTCGGCGCATTGCTGCAAAAGCCAAGCTGCTTCGATATCATGTCCGTACGAGATCACATCTGGTTTTTCTTTCCAGTTTTCATCAAAAAACAAGCGCAAATGTCCCGTTTCCGTATTGATGAAATATTTTTCGATCGTTTCTAATAATTCAACAATATCTTGATGCAGCTTTTCGTCTTTCCAGACTTTATATAAATTTACATAACCTTCGATAATATGAAGATGCGTATTCATTGTTTTCTTTTCGTTGGCATCTTTTGCGCTTAAACGCAAATCTTCAATTGGTTGCCAATCTCTGGTAAAAGCTTCAAAATAACCTTTATTTAGCTTGTCATAGCTATGTTCTTGGATTTTTGCATATAAGTTTTTAGCAATTTCTAAAGCTCTTTCTTCTTTTGAAATTGCATAATATTCAGACAATCCATAAATCGCAAAAGCTAAAGCGTAAATCTGGTTTTTGGTGTCTTTTGGAGTTTTATCCTCATTTATACTCCAAAAAAGACCTCCAAACTGTGTGTCATAAAAATAAGCGGCAAGAAATTCGAATGCTCTTTTTGCCAGTTTTTTGTGGTTTTCGTTTTTAGTGGTTTGATAACTGGCAGAGAACGTCCAAAGAATTCGGGCATTAAGAACCGAACCTTTTTCTGCATTGGCAATCAGATGATCGTTAAAATCGATTTGACCAACAAAACCACCATTTTGATCGTCAATAGTACGCTCCGACCAATAGTTTAGAATAGAATCAAGTTCTGCGGTTAATTCCGATTTTAAAAGCTTTCTTTGTAATGACACGATATTTTAAATTGCGTTATTTTTTTCGATTTGATTAATGATTGTTTGCACTGAACCTGCCGAAATAAAAGTATCTGCTGGAGTATTTATTACATAATCGACAAGTTTATCTACAGATGAAACCGCCACGTGCATTCTAGTATCTGAAGAAGCGTAATATACGTAAACCGTTCCGTCTTCGTCTTGGATCCATCCGTTAGAAAATAAAACATTCGAAACGTCTCCAACTCTTTCAATTCCTTCAGGTCCCATAAAATGTCCTGCCGGAACGTGTGTTACTTTTGCAATATCATGTAAATCGGTCATAAACATGTACAAAGTATAGCGTAATCCCGCAGCAGTATTACGAACTCCGTGTGCCAAATGTAACCAGCCTTTTGAAGTTTTAATTGGAGCAGGACCCAAGCCATTTTTCAATTCATAAATGGTATGATATTGTTTCCCAAAAATGATTTTTTCGTCTTTTACAACTGGATTTGTCATGTCGTCAACATAACCTAAACCAATTCCGCCACCTGATCCAACATCAATGAAACCATCTTGCGGACGTGTGTATAATGCGTATTTTCCGTTTACAAATTCTGGGTGTAAAACTACATTTCGCTGTTGTCCTGTATTCGAAATTAAATCAGGAAGTCTTTCCCAGTTTACTAAATCTTTAGAACGAACGATTCCAGCATTGGCTACAGCCGAACTTGTATCACCTTTTGGAGCTTTTGGATCTTTTCTTTCGGTACAGAATATTCCATAAACATAACCGTCTTCGTGATGAATTAAACGCATATCGTACACGTTGGTATCTGGTTCTTCAGTTTGTGGAATCACGCAAGGTTTATCCCAAAATTTGAAGTTATCAATTCCGTTTGGACTTTCGGCGATAGCAAAAAAAGATTTTCTGTCGATTCCTTCCACACGAACAGCCAATAAATATTTTCCATTCCATTTCATTGCTCCAGCGTTGAAAGCTGCATTCACGCCAATTCTTTCTTGTAAAAATGGATTTGCTTTTTCGTTAAAATCAAAACGCCAGTTTAACGGAATGTGCGCTGCAGTTACAACAGGATTTTTGTAACGGTCATAAATTCCGTTTCCAATAATTTCCTGAGGCGTGTTTTTTTGCTCAAGCAGTGTTTTATGTTGTTTTTCTAATGCCGATTTTCTTTCTAGAAAAGTGGCTGAAGATGTTATCGTTGTCATATCAATTGATTTCTGTATCTGTTTTTTTAATGATTTTGGTCTCTCTTTTCGTTTAAATCCTGTTCTATAATTTGTAATTTATCTTCTGATAATGGGTAAAATGCTATAAAAGCTACTGATATTGCCGCGGCAATTGCCGGAAGAATACTCAGCATTAATTGAATTCCGTTTTGAGCTGTTGCAGTCTGTTCAACGTTGGCTTGAAAACCGTAATATCCTAAAAGCCATCCAGCTCCAGCACCACCAATTGTCCATCCGAATTTTTGTGACATCGAAGAAGCAGAGAAAACTAATCCTGTTGCTCTTCGCCCTTGTTTCCATTCTGAATAATCTGCGCTATCTGCGTACATTGACCAGATTAATGGGAAAATGCACCCTGCGCAAATACTGATTAAAACTTGGAAACTCAGGATTAAGAAAATATCTTCTTTTCCGAATAAATAGAAAACCAGACTTAAAATTGCAGCTAATGCCATTGCTCCGAAGAAAGTTTTCTTTTTACCAATTTTATTCGCAATTGGTGTTGCGGCAATAACTCCAATGATGTTTGCTGCTTGTCCCAAAACCAAATAAATTGAAGTTGGTGTCATGTGGAAATCGGTTCCGAAAAGCGAAAAATCGAAGTTTATAGTACTGCTTACATAATATTTGAAATAGTAAACTGCTGCACCGTCACGAATAGAATTAAAAACTAATGCTCCAATTCCTGCTCCAAGTAAAATCCACCAAGGCTTATTTTTTAGAAGATCTTTTAAATCTTCTTTTAGATTATTTTGTTCGTCTGCAATTGGTTTGATTCTTTCTTTTGTGAATAAAAAACAAGCCCAGAAAAAGATGGTTGTAATTAATCCGAAAACGGCAATTGTGGCAAGCCAACCTGTTTTTGAATTTAAATTTCCACCGAAATAATTTACCAAAGGCTCAATTAACCAAAGCGCTAAAAGACTTCCTCCAAAAGCAAAAACCATACGGTAAGAAGAAAGTGTATTTCTTTCTTTTCGATCAGAAGACATAACTCCCAAAAGCGATGCGTAAGGAACGTTGATTAAAGAATAAATCATCATCATCAGTGAATATGTAACATAAGCATAGATGATTTTTCCTTTTTCGTCAAAATCTGGAGTGTAAAAAGTTAAAACTCCAATCACGGCAAAAGGTATCGCTACCCAAAGTAAATAGGGTCTAAATTTCCCCCATTTGCTTTTTGTTCTATCAGCTAGAATTCCAACGATCGGGTCGAAGCAAGAATCCCAGATTCTAGTAATTAAAAACATGGTTCCAACTACAGCAGGCGCCAATCCGAAAACGTCGGTGTAGAAAAATAGCAGATACATGCTGAAAATTTTCCAAAACATAGATGAAGCAGCGTCTCCAAGTCCGTAACCGATTTTTTCTTTTAAACTAATTTTGTCGTGCATTGGTTATTTTTTAAGGTTGTAATTTATTTGGGGCAATTATTTTAATTTTTTCTGAATGTCTTTCTCAAAGATTGTTTGGTCAAGATTGTAAAAATCGATAAAATCTTTTTCGCTTACCTGACCTGAAAATGGAGCATAGTAATGCATTTTTTGTTCTTTTTCTTGCCAGCCGTGATTTCTCCATAAAAGCACATAAGAAATTTTGTAATCTCCAATTGCTTTTAATAAAGTTCCTGTCCACCATTTTGAGTCTGGAACTGCTTCATAACCAGCTTCTGCCAAAGCCATCAATTTATGTTTTTTTAGACTGATTTCATTTAATATTTTAAATTGATTTTGGACTTCGCTAATAAATTTTTGACCATCCGGATCATTACTATTTTGGTAACTGTCAAAACTTAAAATATCAGCGTAATCGTCACCTGGATAGTTGGCTAAAAAATCAGCTTCACTGCCAAAACCACCTGTATTGTAAACATAAATTAAGTTGTGAACACCTTTTTTCTGAAGGTAATCAAAAGTGAATTTCCAAGCTGTTTTAAATTCCTCTGGAGTACAGTTTCCTTTTCCCCACCAGAACCATCCGCCTGTAAGCTCATGAAATGGTCTAAAAAGAATTGGAATATTATTGCCGTTTTTATCCTTTAAAGACAAAAAGAAAGCAGCTGCTTTATCTAACCAAGAAGTGAATTTTTTATGATTTTCTGCTCCAGGCAAAATCGTTTTTAAAGAATTTTTGGTATTATCCCAAGCATTTTTTCCAGTTGCAGGATTATCAAAGTGCCAGCTGATAGTTGAAATTCCGCCTCTTGCATCTGCATCAATAATATATTGTTTCATTTTGGCAAAAGGAACGCCGTCAATATTATTTGGACTGTCATTTTCTAAACCAGCAATATCCCATCCATAAACGGCAGGATAATCTCCAGCAACATCTTTTACATCACTTCGGCCATCTTCATATTTCCATTTTACGCCGTAAGCCAAATCATCCTGATGCCCGAATAAAAATCCTTTTTGAGTTAAAATATTAAGTTCTTTATATAAAGATTTTGTTTCTGTTGTTGCTTTTTTATCTGAAAGTGACAAATTAGTATTACTTGCACTTTTTTGAGATATACAAGAACTGCTTATTATAGTTGCGGTCAAAAGCGTTAAAAAATGTTTTTTCATTGAGAAATTATTAGTTTGTTGTTTAGCTAAAAGCACAATAAACAATGGTTTACAGTTTTAAAAATAAGATTACTATCAGTCCGAAAAATCCTTATGATATTCTTGTTAAAATTATTAAAACTATAAAAAGATCTTTAATTAAAAATGATTAATGTTTATTATTAATCTTCTTTTTAAAGAAATGATAATTAATTTTTTCAAAGATAAACGGATGATTATAGTGTAATTAATATTATTTTATCAATTATATATCATATTATTGCAGTCAAAAAACAAACGTATTGTTTTCCTGAAAATAGTTTTTAAGATGGGTACTGCAAAAAATTTTTATAGAGAAATTGCTCCGCTTGCTGCGGGCGACAGCTTTTTGGTTTTCGATAGAGTAAAAGACAGTTTTGATTTTCCAGTTCATTATCATCCGGAATTTGAGATCAATTTTATTCAAAATGGAAAAGGAGTGAAGAGGGTTGTGGGAGATAATATTGAAGAAATTGATAATGTCGAATTGGTTTTGATTGGCCCGAATTTATATCACGGCTGGGAATTAAATAAATGTACGAGTAAAAAGATACACGAAATAACAATTCAGTTTCATAATGATTTATTTCATGAATCTTTATTGTCAAGACGTATTATGAATCCGATTCGAGATATGTTTAACAGATCTATTCACGGAATTTTATTCTCAAAAAAAACTGCTGAAGAATTGATGCCAAGACTTGTTAGGCTTTCAAAACTAGACGGCATGGATTATTTTTTGGAAATCACTTCTTTATTATATGATTTAGCAAATTCTAGAAATCAGCGCTTACTTTCTACTTATACGGTAGATTATGATACGTTTGATGATTATGATAAAATGAAATTGGTTTATGAATATGTGCAAAAACATTTTGCTGAAAAAATTACATTAGAAGATGTTGCAAATGTGGCGAGTATGTCGATTATTTCTTTTAACCGATTTATTAAAAAACGTACAGGAAAGACTTTTGTCAATTATATAAATGATATTCGAATTGGTTATGCGGCACGCTGGCTGGTTGAAAAAGACATGAGTGTTTCTGAAGTTGCTTTTAAATCTGGTTTTAATAACATAGCAAACTTCAATCGTAGTTTTAAAGCGACAAAAAACTGCACACCGAGCCAATATCGCGAAGAATTTTCTGGTTTGAAGCGCATTTTATAGTGATACTTTTTTATCACTGATAAATATTATTTTTAACGAAAACGTTTGCTTTTTGAGATTTCATTGTTTTTTATTCATTGTTTAGGTTCTTTTTGAGTATTGTCTTTGCGAATAATTTAATTTTTATATGATTTTATTTTCATATATGTTTTTTTAAGCGCTTAAAGTAAAAATATTATCATTAAATGATATAATATTATCGATTTGATAATCCTCTCTGTTATAGATTTGTTAAATAATTTGAAAGTAAAAATTACCCCTGACAATTTACTTTTGGATTATGCAATAAAACAAATTTAAACTAACCAAACATTTATTATGAAAAAACTAATGACTAGCTTCATTCATTGGAAGGCTAACCACAGAGCCGTTCCTTTGATATTATTTTTGTTGCTGAGCAGTAATTTTATTATGGCTCAGGTGAAGGTTTCGGGGACAGTTTCTGATGAGAAAGGACTGTCTATACCAGGAGCAAACATAGTGGTTGCAGGTTCAAAAAAGACTGCTTCTACAGATTTTGATGGAAAATATTCCATTGAAGCACCCGCAAATTCTACTATTTCGGTTTCATTTATTGGCTATGTTGCCCAAACAATCAATGTTAAAAACGGAGGAACAATCAACGTTGTTCTGAAATTGAGTGCTGAAGATTTACGTGAGGTACTAGTTAACGTTGGATATAGAAGTGTGAAGAAAAAAGATTTGATGGGAGCTGTTTCTACAGTTGGCGCCAAAGATATTGCAGATTCTCCACAAGTATCTGTCGATCAATTACTGCAAGGACGTGCCGCGGGGGTTTCGGTTACGAATAACTCTGGTCAGCCTGGAGGTAGTGTCTCTGTAAAAATACGTGGAACGACTTCTATATCTGGAACTAATGAGCCGTTGTATATTGTAGATGGTATTCCAATTTCTGGAGATGCTTCTAATACTAATACAGGAGGTTCTATTGTAACAGGTTATTTAGGCGCAAATACAGGAAACGTAGCATCTAGTCCAATAGCGTTTTTAAATCCAAATGATATCGAAACAATGGATATTTTGAAAGATGCTTCTGCAACTGCAATCTATGGTTCTAGAGCCTCGAATGGAGTTGTAATTATTACTACAAAAAGAGGAAAAAAAGGTACAGGGAAAATTTCTTTTGATTCGTTTTTATCTGTTCAGAATGTAACTCGTTTACTGGATACAATGACTTTGAGCCAATATGCAACACAGCAAAATGCGTTAGCGGCTGTTTATGGTGTAGCGCCGAGAGATGAGTTTGCGGTTCCGTCTGTTTTGGGTAAAGGGACAAACTGGCAAGATGAGATTTATAAGACAGCTGTAATGACGAATCATCAGATTTCATTTTCAGGTGGGAAAGAAGGTATCAATTACTACATTTCTGGTGGTTATGTAAATCAAGAGGGTATTGTTATTGGTTCAGGTTTTAAGAGATATAATTTTAAGACTAATGTAGATGCCAAAATAAAAGATTGGCTAACTGTTGGAGTTTCTATTGGAACAGGGATCACAAATGAAGATATTACAATTAATGGAGCAAGTAATGGTATTATTAGTACTTCTATTTTATCTACTCCAGATGTTGCAGTAAAAGATACAAGTGGAAATTATGCTGGTCCACCAGAGGACGGATCAATCGGAGTTTGGATTAATCCAGTTGCTTCGGCTTTGATGAATACTAACAAATTGATTAAAAAGAATTTCTTAGGAAATTTTTATGCCAGTTTTAGATTAGCAAAAGGTCTTGATTATCGATTTGATTTTGGAGGTTCTACGAATATTGATAGTTTTGAAGCGTTTCAGCCTACATACAAATGGGGTGCGGCGGTTAGAGAAACTAATATGCTGACAGAGAGAGCTAACAATTGGTATGGTCTGAATATTAAAAACGTTTTAACTTATAAAACGGATTTTGGTGATCATCATTTTAATGTCTTGGTTGGTCAAGAAGCTAATGATAGTCATTGGAATGGAAATTCACAATCAGTTTCTGGTTTGTTAAGTAATGATATTCATTCTATTAGTTTAGGAGATCCTGATACTCTTGTAGCTTCAGAATATAAAGGAAGCTCTGCTTTATACTCTTTCTTTGGAACTTTCAATTACGATTACAATAATCGATATGGTTTGCAGGTGACAATGAGAGCTGATGGAAGTTCTAATTTTGGGCCTGGCGAAAAATGGGGTTACTTCCCATCATTTTCAGGTTATTGGAAACTTTCAAACGAAAAGTTTATGGAAGGGACTAAACAGTATATCGATAATATCAAATTTAGAGGAGGTTATGGTGAAACTGGAAACCAAAATGTTGGAGGTGCAGGTTATATGAGTACAGTTCGCGCAATAAAATCGGCACTAGGGAATTTCTTTACTGTTAATAACATTGCAAATCCTGGCTTAACTTGGGAAACTTCTAAGCAAACTAACTTCGGTTTAGATTTTACACTTTTCAATTCAAAACTTCAAGCAACATTTGACGTGTACAGAAAAGAGTCAGAAGGGTTCTTATTTGTTCTGCCATTACCTTATTATGTTACAGGTACAGATGCTTACCAAGGAGGTTTAGGAGCGCCTAATGTAAATTTAGGAAGCTTAAGAAACCAAGGTTTTGAGATGACTTTAGATTACAATAATAAATTTGGAAAAGATTTTACTTGGAATTCAAAAGTGATTTTCTCTACAAATAAAAATAAACTGTTGAGCTTACAAGATAATTTTGATTTGACAAAAGATGTAATGCTTAATGACTACACTACTAAAGCGGTAACTAAAACTGTTGTAGGTCAGCCTGTAGGTCAATTTTACGGATATCAGGCAGTTGGAATTATCAGAACTAATGAACAATTAGCAAATGCACCTATTCCTTACACAGGAAATAAAGCTGTGAAAAGTCAATTAGGAGATGTTGAGTATGTGGATCAAAATAAAGATGGTTTAATTGATGACAAGGATTTAACTTATATAGGTAATCCTGCGCCGAAGTTTACTTATGGTTTCAATAATACTTTTAAATACAAAAATGTTGACTTGGGAGTCTTTTTACAAGGGTCATATGGTAATAAAGTAATGAACTTAACGAGACGTGCTGGTACTAAAAACCAACGTTTGTATGAAAATCAATTGGCAGAAGCTGCAGATTTTTGGACGCCAGATAATGTTGATGCAAAATATCCAAGACCTGACGGTGCAGACGGACATCCAAATATCGCAATCTCTGACCGCTATGTAGAGGACGGATCTTACTTAAGAATTCAACAAGTAACTTTAGGGTATAACTTGCCTTCTGATGTTATTTCAAAAGCGAACATTAGTAAATTAAGATTTTACTTAGGTATCCAAAATCTTTACACATTTACTAAATATACTGGTTATGATCCAGAGGTTGGGTCATATAACCAAGATGCATTATTATCAGGAATTGATTCTGGCCGTTACCCAACCAATCGTAGTTTCACTTTTGGATTGAATTTAGAATTTTAATTACTACTCTTATGAAAAAATATATCAATATAAAGACCTTAGTTTTATTCTTAACACTAGGTTTGGCAACTACTTCTTGCAGCGAAGATTTCTTGGATCGCCCATCTGAAGATAGTTACAGCAGTGACCAGTTTTATAATAGTGACGAACAAGTAGCTAGAACTACCTATGGTATGTATGGCGCGATGTGGGCTCCTTATTATACTAAAAATTTCTATGCTTTGTCTGAGTTATCATCAGGAAACTGTTTAGCATATGCAGATGGACCGGAATTGATTCAGTTTAAATTGACTTCTGATAGTCCGATTTTGCTTGATCCGTGGAGAGCTTGTTTTGCTATTGTAGCACAATCGAATAATTTAATTAATAATATTGAAAGTAATGCTACTGCTAATGTGAGCAGTGCTGTAATTAAAAATACTATTGCAGAGGCACATTTCTTTAGAGCGATCGCTTATTTCTATCTAGTTCGTTTATATGGGCCTGTGCCTATTATTGAGGATAATTTAGCTTTAGCAAAAGATCCTTTAGTGAATACAAATAGAATTGAAGACGTTTATACATTTATTGAAAACGATTTAAAATTCGCGGCAGCAAATTTAAAATCAAAAATTAGATCTAGATCTGCTAGTGGTGATAATATTTTTGTAACTCAAGGTTCTGCTGAAGCATTTTTAGCTAAAGTTTATCTGTATGAGAAAAAATATTCAGATTCTAAGACAATGGCTGAAAAAGTGATTAATTCTGGTGAGTTTGGATTGTTGCCAAATTTTGCAGATTTATTTTTGACAAGCAAAAACAATAACGAAGAATCTATTTATTCTTGGCAATGGTCTGGTGCTATTAATACGTATGGAGGAGGAAATTTCTCGAATATTCAATATGGTTTGGATATTTTAAATGATAATGCTTCATACGGTGCTACTTATGTGCCAAGTAATGATGTTCAGGATGCTTTTGAAATTGGAGACTTAAGAAGAAAAGAGTCTTTTATGATTTACGGAGATTCTTATCCTAATATGAAAGCTGACGGAGAAGTGGGGTTTGTTATGGATAAAGCCAAATACGGAGATGTATTGGCTAATACTGGCGCAGCGGTTAAGAAATATGTTGTGGGTCAAGCGACTAGTGAAACTGGACCAGCTGATTCATGGGGTGGTATGAATAATTGTAACTACATTATGCGTTATGCAGATCTTTTGTTGATTCACGCAGAAGCAATTATGGCAGGAGCTGATGAAACTACAAATGCTGCAGCAAAAGAATCTTATAATAAAGTTAGACTTAGAGCAGGTCTTGGAGCTTTAGGAACAAATGTGCCTTTAACAAAAGCGGCTTTATTTCATGAGCGTAGAGTTGAATTTGCTTTTGAAGGAGAATTTTGGTTTGATTTAGGAAGACTTCCGCGTCAAGAGGCAATCAATATCATTTCTCAGCAAGATAGAGGTTTTGATTCTCAGGGAGTAATGCATTATACACCAACTCCAACTGATTTTACTTACCCAAAACCAGATATCGAAGTTAGAAAAAATCCAAAGTTGAAAGAGGCACCGGTTCCTTACAATTTTAACTAATTTTTTAAAAGTAAATCACTATGAAAAATATAAAAAATAGAATGTTATTGAAGTTGTATTTTTTAGCTTCGATTTCAATTTTGCTGTTCGCTTCTTGTTCAGATGACTCGGGAGATTCTGCTGGCAAGCTTGCGGTAACAGGAATTAGTAGATCTGTTATTGACGATCCTTTGGTTGAAGGAGATAGACAAGTTGATGTTGCTACAGATATTATTAACGCAGGAAATTATTATATCATTAGAGGATCTGGTTTTGCTACGTTAAAATCAATTTCGTTTAATGGAATGGAATCTTATTTTAATCCAACAATGGTAACAGATAATGCAATCGTTGTGTTAGTGGATCAAAAAACGCCATATTACAACGAAATGGACGAAATGAAAATCGTTACTAATATTGGAACTTTGAACTATAAAGTGGCTATCAGACCTCCAAGTCCTAATATTACAGGATTTCCAATTAACCCAAATCCTGGAGACATAATTACGATTACTGGAGAATACTTTTTACATCCTGTGGTAAATTTTGGTGAAACTGCTGTTGAACCGATATCGTCTACATTGACAGAGATTAAAGTGCAGGTGCCGAATAATATTCAATATAAAAGCTTATCGATAACTAACGTATCGGGTACAACTGTTGCAGGTCAGTCTTTAGGTTCTGCGATTTACGACGATGCTTACACTAGTTTAATGAGTTACAATGGACTTTGGAGACCAGCAACTAATCATTATGATATTGCTTATGATAAAGACTCATCGCAAGGTACAAAATGTATCAACTGGACTTCTGGACCAGATTGGGATGGTTTATACATTGGTATTGATAAATCTAAAGTAGATCTTTCTAAATATAAAGCGATCCGCATCAATATTAAAGGGCAGAAAGCAGGTTCGATATCAGCAATTATCAATGGTAATTATGGAGCTACTTATGCACTTAAATTCGGAACAAGCTGGACTTATTTAGAGATTCCGATTTCAAGTGTTGGAAGTCCGACTGAGTTAACAGAAGTGACTTTTCAGGAAACTGGAGGTTTTGGAGGAAACAATTTATTTATCGATGATATTGGATTGGTGTTAAAATAATTGTGACGGATAAGAAAGGTTTATCCCTAATGAGATCCATAATTAAAAACTAAAAGAGAATTTATGAAAAATATATATAATAAAGTAAAACATATTGCTGTATGTGTCTTTTTGGTTGTCGCGGCTTCTTCTTGCGATAATGATATTCCAGATATAGGAGGAGCACAGCAAAATTATAACACAGCATACGGATTGCTTCTGGCAAATAGTAATTTAACTACGTTTGTAAAAGCAATAGAATTAGCTGGCTTAGAATCGACATTAAATACAGCTGACGATTATACCTATTTTGTTCCTAATGATGCGACTTTTTCTACTTACTTGGTAGATAATGGTTATGTAAATGATTTAGGATATCCAGATATTAATTTGGTTCCTGTAGATGATTTAAAGCAACTTGTTTTAAGTCATGTTGTTAAAGGTGTTAAGAAAAGAGTAGGTCAACTTGAAGGCGTTGAAGCTGATTATTTAACAACAGGCGATTATGCTACAATGGCAAATGCAGTAAATCCCGATTTATACTTATTAAGCATCAATGTAACTAATGGTGTTTTAAAAGTAAACGGATCTGATAAAGAAGCGCCAGGACTAGACTATTACGCAACAAATGGTTTTGTAAATGTTTTAAGCAATGTAATTGAGTTAACTCCGCCAGCTCCAGTAATCACGAGCTTATCGCAAGTATTGGCTTCTGCAGGAGATGTTATTACAATTACAGGTCAGAATTTTGTGAAAGTTAAAAGTGTAAAATTCGGATCTACTGAAGCTACATTTACAGCAGTATCTAAAACAGAAATAAAAGCAACTGTTCCAGCTGATTTTGATTCGTATGCTCTTATTGTAGTAGAGACTGAATTTGGAGTATCTGCAGCAAGCAGTATAGGTCTTAAATATTTACTATACGAAGACTCATTGAAAGGATGGGGCTGGGGCTGGGGAGGCGATATCACCTGGGAAAGCACAGAAAATGTAAGCAGAGGAACTCATGCAATTAAAAAAGTTGCTGAGTCTTGGAGTGGACTTTTCATGCATTCTGATTTAGCTCTGAATACTGCCGATTATCAATTTGTTAAAATGTCTATTTTCCCTACTGAGAGTACTAAAATTATGGTGACTATAAATAGTGATACAGGTGATTCTAGTAAAGGTACTACGGTAACTTTAATACCAGGACAGTGGAATAATATTTCAATTCCTATCTCAGATTTGCATCCAGATCTTATACCTGGAGGAAACTTTGACAGTGTATTTATTCAAGAATTTTCTGGAGGCACAATTACTCCATCTAGTATTATTTATATCGATGACCTAGGATTTTTATAAAAAAATAATTTGTTTGAGTTAGTCTGAAAATGTTCCCTTATTGAAAGATTAGGGAACATTTTTTTAAAGTATATTAAATTAAAAAAGATGAAAAAAATAGCTTTATTATTCGCCTTAAGTCTTACTGCTTTTTGTTTTGGTCAAGGAAATACGCATAAACAGCAAGCCGGAAAATTTGAAGGACTTGCAATGACACCACCAATGGGTTGGAATTCATGGAATACTTTCGCAACTAATATTGATGAGAAATTAGTAAAAGAAACGGCAGATATTATGGTTTCTTCTGGTTTGGCAGCTGCAGGTTACAATTATATTGTTTTAGACGATGGCTGGATGACACACGAACGCGATGCAAATGGTGATTTAGTGCCAGATCCTGAAAAATTTCCAAGCGGAATGAAAGCAGTTATCGATTATGTGCACAGTAAAGGCCTAAAATTCGGATTATACAATTGTGCAGGAACAAAAACCTGTGCAGGTTATCCAGGAACACGCGGTTACGAATATCAGGATGCAAGATTTTATGCAAAACTCGGAATAGATTTCTTAAAATATGACTGGTGTAATACAGAAGGAATCACAGCAAAAGAGGCTTATACTACAATGAGTAATGCATTAAAAACAGCAGGAAGACCAATCGTTTTTAGTCTTTGCGAATGGGGAGATAATCAGCCTTGGGAATGGGGAAAACCTGTTGGGAATCTTTGGAGAATTTCGGGAGATATTTATCCTTGTTTTGACTGTGAATTTAAACATCCAGAAAATTGGTCATCTTGGGGATTTATGAAAATTGCTGATATGAGAAAGGATATTCGTAAATATTCAGGACCAGATCATTGGAATGATTTTGACATGATGGAAGTTGGAAACGAGATGAATGATACCGAAGATAAATCGCATTTTGCAATGTGGTGTATGTTGTCATCGCCTTTGTTTACTGGAAATGATTACAGAAAAATGTCTAAAGAGACTCTGGCTATTTTAACTAATAAAGAATTATTGGCTGTAAATCAAGATAAGCTTGGAATTCAAGGCTTTAAATATGCTATCTTAGACGGAGTAGAAGTATGGGTAAAACCACTTTCTGATGGAGCTTGGGCAGTTAGTTTTATAAATAGAACCGAAACTTCGAAAAAGGTCAATTTAGATTGGAAGAAAAACAATATAAAAGATGCTGATTTTGGATATGAAGCAGATTTTAGCAAAACAATCTTTAAAATAAAGGACCTTTGGAAGAATAAAGAAGTTGGAAACACTAAAAAAGCTTTTAGCTCAGAAATCGCTTCTCATGACGTTGTTACCTTAAAATTAATCCCTTAATAAATATGTTATGAAATCAAAGTTTTGGTATGCTACTTTTTTTCTTTTAATGATTGTGAACGTTTCAAAGGCGCAATTTGTAAAACAACATGGTCAGTTAAGTGTTCTAGGAACGCAGCTTGTGGATAAAAATAATAATCCCATCGTGCTCCGCGGACTAAGTTTTGGATGGCATAGCATGTGGCCGAGATTTTATAATGAAAAGGCAGTAAGTTGGTTGAAAAAAGACTTTAATTGTAATGTAGTTCGTGCCGCAATGGGAATCGAACTTGGAGATTACTCCTATATAAATGATCCGCAGTTTTCTAAAGAAAAAATTGAGGCTGTAATCAAAGGGGCTATAAAGTCAGATATTTATGTAATTATAGATTGGCACAGCCATAATATAAATTTAAAAGAAGCTAAAGCCTTTTTTGAGGAGATGTCTAAAAAGTACGCCAAGTATCCCAATATTATATATGAAGTATTAAATGAGCCAGATCACGAAACTTGGTGGGAAGTAAAAAACTACGCAGAAGAAGTTATTAGAGTAATAAGAGAAAACGATCCGAATAATATTATTTTGGTAGGATGTCCGCACTGGGACCAAGATATTGATCTTGCAGCAGAAGATCCTATAAGAGATTATACTAATATAATGTATACCATGCATTTTTATGCGGCGACTCATGGCAAAGAGTTAAGAGATAGAACAGATTTGGCAATCAAAAGTGGATTGCCAGTATTTATTTCAGAATCGGCAGGAATGGAAGCATCAGGTGATGGTCCTCTTAATATAAAAGCCTGGCAAGAATATATAGATTGGATGGAGTCTAAAAAGTTAAGCTGGATTACATGGTCAGTGTCCGATAAAGACGAAACGTGTTCTATTTTAAAAAAATCAGCTAGCTCAGAAGGCAAATGGAAAGATGAAGATTTAAAAGAATCAGGAATTAAGGTTCGTGAATATTTAAGAAAGTATAATAAAGAATAATAGGTGTAGTTAGATCATTTTCTGGAAAGCCCGTTCAAATTAAATGAACGGGCTTTTTTTTGTTTTTATCATGTTTTTGTGTTTAAAAAAATAGTAGGATTTAATGTAAAATTGCTTTTTCTGTAGAGTATTTTTTGTAGGAATTTTTTATTGCGAATGTAGTACTAAGCTTTTGGTTTTTTCATCTTGTTTGTTTTGTGTTTTATTTTTATTTTTTAGTCATACCCCTATTTTTTATAGGGGTTGTATTTTTAAAAAGTGTTTTTTGGTTATTTTGACTGGAATTTTTGTAGTAATTTTTACTTTTACCTTGTTTTATTTTGTGTAAATAGCTAAAAATACGTTGTTGAATTTTCAAAAACAAATATCGATAAATATGAAATAATGATTATTGTTGATTTAATTTTTGTAATCCATAATTCTTCGCCTAAAACGTCAAAAAAGCAGTTTTGAATTATTCTGATGATACAAAAGTTAATAAATTCGCTAATGAAAATGATGATGATTTGAAGGGCGCATGAAAGGTTTTAGAAATGACTTATACTATTAAATAGATATATAAACGATTAACTAACCAGAATCAATTAATAACTAAAAACCAATTTAAAACATGAAAAAAGCATTTCACATTTTAGCCGCGATGTTAACAAGTTCTTTTGCCTTTGCCCAAGAAGATGAAGCTGCCGCTTCTCCAGCAACCACATGGGGAGGCTCTGCAGATGCGTACTATAAATATGATTTTTCAAAACAGATGAATGGATTAACGAGCTTTACCAACTCACAAAATTCATTCGAGTTAGGAATGGCTTCGATAGAAGCAAGTCATACTTTCGGGAAAGCTTCTGTATTTGTAGACTTAGGTTTCGGAAAAAGAGCAGCAGAATTTTCATATAACGAAACACCAGACAAAGATGCAAGTGCAAAATTTTTAATTAAACAATTATACTTTACATACAATCTAACAGATGAATTTAAAGTAGTAGCAGGTAGCTTCGGAACTCATATCGGTTATGAAGTTTTGGATGCCGTAGATAATAAAAACTACAGTATGTCTTATGCTTTCTCTTATGGGCCATTTTTTAACACAGGGGTTAAAGCACAATATACATCTGGTAAATTTACAGCTATGTTAGGATTAACAAATCCAACTGATTTTAAATCAGCTATGGATGCGGGATCTTATCAAAAAACGTTCATTGGACAAGTAGGATATATTGGTGATACAGGAAGTGCTTATTTGAATTTTACAACAGGAAGTACTAACCCGATACCAGGAAGTGTAATTCCAGTTTCAGACGAGAATAAAACGCAATTTGATTTGACTGCGTCTAAAACACTTAGTGATAGTTTTGCACTTGGATTAAATGCAACTTATGCTAAAACAACTAATGATTTTGACAGTACTTTAGATGGAGAATGGTTTTCATTAGTAGGATATGCTAATTATTCTTTCAGCCCATCATTGCTTTTAGCTTACAGGCTGGAATATTTTGATGCTAAAGATGCAGCTCCAAGTTTAGGAACTTTGTCAGGTTCTAGTGTGTTTGCTAATACAGTTTCTTTAAACTACAAAGTTGGAAAGTTAACGATCATTCCTGAGCTAAGATACGATGCAGCTTCTGAAGATATATTTTTAGATAAAGATGCGTTACCAACAGGAGGAAGCTTCTTTGCTTTAATTGCTACAACATACTCTTTCTAAGAGATAAAGATTGATATTTTTTTTTTTTTTTGGAGCTGTCGAAACATATTAATGTTTTGGCAGCTTTTTTATTTAGTTGAGGTTTAAAGTTTCAAGTTTCAAGTTTCAAGTTTCATGTTTCAAGTTGAAAACGTAATAAACGCGACAGGCTTTTAAAACCTGTCGGGTCTATTGTTTAAAAGAGATCTTCGTTCCTTAGGAATGTTTTATTAATACAATAAAATTCGATAGGATTTACATATTATGTAGAGATGTTTAACCAACGAGATAAATGTATTTTCCAAAAAAGAAATAAATAGTTCTTTGGAATATTTAATATTGAGAAATAAAAAAAGCGTTTCTATTAATTTTAGAAACGCTTTTTAGTTTAATTTGATGAGGTTTATTGAACCTGTTTTTTATAAATCGAATAAATAGTGTCGATTGTTTTTCTATCTAAAACTGAGGTGATATCAGTTTGGATATAATGCAGTTTAAAAGCTTGAATTGCTGCGGTTAAATTTTTGGTATTATAACCAATAATTCTAAGCGCTGGCTCAATTTTAAAATCAAAAGGAGCTGGTTCTAAAACTTCGTCAGGCCAGATTCCAAATCCTTTTTCTGCTAAAGTTTTCCAAGGAAACAATGCGCTTGGATCTTGTTTTCTTCCTGGAGCAATATCGGCATGACCAATAAAGTTTTGAGTAGGAATGTTATAATCCTTTTTCAATTTAGTTAACAAGGCAACTAAACTGCTAATTTGTGCTTCAGTAAAAGGTTTAAAACCATTATTGTCTAACTCAATTCCGATAGAGCAGGAGTTTAAATCTGTTGTTTTTCCCCAAGTAGAATTTCCAGCATGCCATGCTCTAAGATAGTCATTAAGCATCTGCACTACTTTTCCATTTTCAGAAATAACGTAGTGTGCACTAACTTGAGTTTTAGTTTTTGTGAAAGTATTTATCGTCTGCTGAATTGAATCTTGGGCAGTATGATGAATAATAACGAAACTAGGTTTTCTTAAATTAAAATTGACCGTACCGATCCATTCCGTATTGATTCCGTTTACTAAATAAGTAGAACCTGTTTTTGATAAAGTGTCTTTTATAATTCCCAGCTGTTGTGCGTAAGAAGTGTCAATAACAACAGGTGAAACCGCTGGAATTGCTTTTGCTTCTTTACTTGTAATCTGGTTTTCTAAATTTTTTAACTGTTGATCGTATGCCTTTTCCGTGTTTTTATACGGATTTGTAGAACAAGCACTGATTACAACAGCTATGAGCAGATAACAAAAAAGTTTTTTTGCCATAATTCGTTGTTTTATAGGTTAAAACGATTATTCTGAAATTTTCGTATCTGGTGTTTCGGTATCTTTTTCTTTTTTAGACTCTTTAGATTCTTTATCTTTTTTCTTTTTAGATTTATTCATTTTACCATCTTTTAATTTCTCCATAAAAGTTTTGTATTTTTCAACTTGATCTGGATTTAAAAAAGCGGTAACTTTTTTATCAGTACTTTCTCTTAAGGCTTTTATTTGTTCAATTTTTTGATCTTGGCTGCTGCTTTCATTTTTCAATAAAATTCCTTGCTCTCTAATGCTGTCTGCTAAAACATTTGTAATTGCAATTGCCTGAAGCTCGTCAAGATTTACTTGCGGTTTCATTTGTTCAACAATAATTCCAGCAGTTTCTTCTGGAGGTGTTTCTTTAGGCTTGCTTTGAGAACCTTGCTGTCCCTGTCCAGCCATCATGCTTCTATCCATTCCCATTCCGCTGCCTCCTCTTCCGTAGCCGTTACCATAACCATTGTTATAGTATCCGTTACCATATTGTGCTGAAACAGTGTTGAAACAGAATAAAGTAAAAACAAAAAGAATTAAGTTTTGAATAGGTTTCATAAAAGTATGTTTGTCTAATGTTAGCAATAGTTTAGTGTAAATTTAAGCAGGTTCTCCGTATAAATCAAATTCTGTTGCTTCAATTATTTTTATATTAACAAATTCGCCAGTTTTTACATAATGTTTAGAAGCATCAATTAAGACTTCATTGTCAACATCTGGGCTGTCAAACTCTGTACGTCCTACAAAATGAGCACCTTCTTTTCTGTCAATAATACATCTGAAAACTTTGCCAACTTTTTCTTGATTCAAATCCCAAGAAATTTGAGATTGCAATTCCATAATTTCGTTTGCTCTTGCTTGTTTTACATCGTCTGGAACATCATCTTCTAATAAATAAGCATGAGTATTTTCTTCATGAGAATAAGCAAAACATCCCATTCTGTCAAATTTCATTTCTTGAACAAAATCTTTCAAGATTTCAAAATCTTCCTGAGTTTCACCAGGGTAACCAACAATTAAAGTAGTTCTAATTGCCATTCCAGGAACTGCAGCACGGAAATCTTTTAATAATTGAGTTGTTTTTGCTTGAGTTGTACCACGACGCATTGATTTCAAGATAGAATCTGAAATGTGCTGTAATGGAATATCAATATAATTGCAAATTTTAGGCTCGCGTTTCATTAATTCTAAAACATCCATCGGGAATCCGGTAGGATAAGCATAATGTAAACGAATCCATTCGATTCCTTCAACAGCTGCTAAAGCTTCTAATAATTCTGCTAAATTTCGTTTTTTGTAAAGATCAAGTCCGTAATAAGTTAAATCTTGAGCGATTAAGATCAATTCTTTAACTCCATTTTTAGCAAGACCTTGAGCTTCTTTAACTAATTTTTCAATTGGTTGAGAAACGTGAGAACCTCTCATTAAAGGAATTGCGCAAAAACTGCAAGGTCTGTCGCATCCTTCTGCAATTTTCAAATAAGCATAATTTTTAGGAGTAGTAGTTAAACGCTCTCCAAGTAATTCATGTTTATAGTCTGCTCCAAGAGCTTTTAGTAATTGAGGTAATTCTGTAGTTCCAAAATATTGGTCAACATTAGGGATTTCTTTTTCTAAATCTGGTCTATAACGTTCAGATAAACAGCCTGTAACAAAAACCTTATCAACAAGTCCTCTGTCTTTTTTATCTGCATATTCCAAAATCATATTTACTGATTCTGCTTTTGCATTATCAATAAATCCACACGTATTAATTACAATAATGTTTCCTTCTTTTTCTGCAGGAGCTTCGTGTTCAACTTCTTTTCCATTCGCACGCAGCTGTCCCATTAGGACTTCACTGTCATAAACATTTTTTGAACACCCAAGAGTGATTACGTTAATTTTGTTCTTTTTTAAAGACTTGGTTCTCATACTTTTATAAATTGGAGTGCAAAATTACACTTTTTTTATTCAAACAACACTAGTTTTCAAGTTGTTTTAGCTGTTTTTTATGAAGCTGACTCTGCTTTTAGTTATTATTTAAGTCTAATTTTTAGAAAAAGGTTTTAAAAGAGTAAAAAAAATCCGTCAAGTATAAAAACCTGACGGAAATTCTCAATCATCTATTTTGATTTTTAGTTACAATTCAAATAATAAGGTCATAGTAACATTGTTTAGTTTCGAAGTAATATTAGCTCCACTTGTGAAACCTGGTGATGCTAAGAATGCTTCGTTAGATTTTCTTTCTAAATAAGAATAAGCCAAATCTAATTTAGTCGTTCCAAAATTATAGCCTAAACCAGCAGAATAACTGTTTAAATCTCCAATTGTAGTGCCGTTTTTATAAGGACTTCCTTCAAAGCGGTAACCGCCTCTCAAGCTTAATTGTTTGATTTTGTATTCTCCACCAATACGAAGTTCGCCAGTGCTAGTAAGACTATTGTCAATCTCACTGTTGATGCCTCCAAAACCAGCGTTGGTTGGTTTGAATTTAGTGTTTCCATAATTTTTTAAAGCATAATCGATGCTTAATAAACCTGATTTTCCAAAAACATACGCAGCACTAAAGGTCCATTTATCTGGTGTTTGTAAAGTGTAAGAATCGTATACGTTTATAACATCAGGGTTTACATTAGCATTTATTGGTTGTCCACCTGCAGCTTGTCTTGTTGTGTATAAGCTTTGATAAAGCTCTTCATATAATTCGTACCAAGTATTAGATTCGTAAGCTACACCAAGTCTAAAGTTTTTAGTTACTTTTCCAATTGCTCCAAGTTGGAAAGAAAAACCATTTCCGTAAGTGTGCAAATCATTATTGAATCTTAAATCTGATATCGTAGCACCTGACTGCAAAGCGCCATTGTTAGCTTCATAGAAACTTGTAGATCTTCTATAGTCAGTTATATGAACATTTAAATTGGCTCCAAAATATAGTTTGTCTTTGTACGATGTTGCAATATTAAAGCTTAATTTGCTATTATAACCTCTTGAGTAAATTTCATTCGTCTGGTAGTAATCCGTGTCTTTTGGTACATTTGTTGAATATGCACTATTGGGATTACTTGGGTCGTCGATATTTATGACCTGTCCCATTTTTCCTAGTAATGCTTGTTGTGCTGAAAAACCAGATAGGTTAGGGTATTGGCC
Organism: Flavobacterium ginsenosidimutans; assembly: GCF_003254625.1. GTDB lineage: Bacteria > Bacteroidota > Bacteroidia > Flavobacteriales > Flavobacteriaceae > Flavobacterium > Flavobacterium ginsenosidimutans. The sequence goes on along the minus strand of NZ_QJRJ01000080.1, from coordinate 295,577 downwards.
ATTAGGCAAGTTTGATCCTAGAAATTGATATAAATCTGTTAATGTTTCGCCGGGCTGTAAATTAACAAATTCCTGAGGAACAGGTGCTCCGCCATTTCCGTAATTTGCATAATCTAAGAAGTAACCATCAACGGAATTGAATGGATTTGTTCCTGCTGAGAAAACTTCGTTGTTGAAATTATTTGTGTTTTCGTATGTTACACCAATTGCAATTTTACTCCATCCATTATTAGGATTATGATCTTTAAAAACAAATACGCCTCCCGCTTGGTTTAAGATAAATGAGTTTTCTTTGTCTGAAGTTTCTGTGCCAAAATAATTAGAATTGTTTTTGAGATTCTGATTGCTAAAAGATACTCCAACTTGGTTACTGTTGAAAATTGCAGATCCAGCTGGGTTGACGCTTAAAGAAGATAGATCTCCTCCAACAGCTCCAAATGCACCACTCATTGCTCTAAAACGCGCAGTTCCTGTTAAGTTGTCTTGTGAATAACGCAATGCGTCTGTAACTTCTTGTGAATATGACGCGCTGACAGTTAGTCCTGTTATAAATAGGAAAAGTATTTTTTTCATTTTGATAAGGTTTAGTTCGAAATTTACTCTGCTGAGGAAGGATTATCTTCTTCCTCCGCCACCGCCACCAGATCTCATTCCACCGCCGCCACCGCCGCCGCTATATGATCTCATGCTTCCTCCGCTGCCACTGCTGTTCATTGATCGTGATGAGCTACTTGGTGCGTAACTTCTCGTTGATCCGCTGTTGTTGCTAGGAGTGTAAGTTCTATTTGTTGTAGTGTTTCCGCTATTGTTGTAAGATCTTCTATTGCTGTAAGTGCTATAGTCTGAACCATTAGTATAGCTTCTTCTATTAGTAAATGTTGGACTTGATGTTCTGCTATTTATGTTAGATCTTCTAAAGTCGGTATAACTGTTAGATCTATTTGTAGTGTAATTTCTATTTGTTGTATAGCTTCCTCTGTTGGTGGTATAGTTTCTATTTGTTGCATATCCTCTACCAGTATTGTAGCTTCTGTTATATGCATAATTTCTGTTTCCATAATATGCTGCAGAACCTCTTCTTCCGTAATTGTAAGAGTAATTTCCATAATAACCATAATATGGATAGCCCCATCCTGGATAACCCCATCCATAGTATGGATAACCCCATCCGTAATAAGGGTAGCCCCATCCGTAATAAGGGTAGCCCCATCCATAATATCCGTAACCATAATAAGGATAACCCCAGCCCATTCCAAATCCGAATGACCATGTTGGGTCAGAGTAAACATTTACCGAAACATCAGAACTGCTACTTCCCCATGCAGGATAACCCACTGAGGCAGTTTGAGTACTGTCGCTTTCAGAATAATTAGTGTAGTTGTCAACATCGGTAAATATTTCAGTTGGCTGATTATCATCTTGCAATGATCTGAAATAATCTTTGTATTGGTTGTTTGTGCTGTTAGCCTGCACATGATTGTTTGATGAATTACCGTAAACGCCATCATTATCGTAATAAGATGAATTTTGGTAAGAACCACACGACGCTAGCAATAAACTCAATAATCCAATTATGTAAAAATGATTAGAGTTTCGGCGGAGAGAAATGTAAGTTTTCATATCTGTGGTGTTTTTTATTGTTGCACATTACAAAATTAGTTAGTTTTGTCAAACTATTTAGTTAAAATTGAATAAAACAAAATTTGTGCCAAAAAATATAATATGAGTAAGAACCTTACTACAAGATCAGAAGATTATTCGAAATGGTATAACGAACTGGTTGTTAAAGCAGATCTAGCTGAAAATTCAGGAGTTAGAGGCTGTATGGTAATAAAACCATACGGGTATGCTATTTGGGAAAAAATGCAGGCTGAGTTAGATCGTATGTTCAAAGAAACTGGACATCAAAATGCTTATTTCCCTTTATTCGTGCCGAAGAGCATGTTTGAAGCAGAAGAAACAAATGCAGAAGGATTTGCAAAAGAATGTGCTGTTGTGACACATTATAGATTAAAGGGGGATGAGGAAAGACCAGGAAAACTTATCGTTGATCCAAACGCTAAATTAGAAGAAGAACTTATTGTTCGACCTACGAGTGAGGCAATTATTTGGTCTACATATAAAGGATGGGTGCAATCTTATAGAGATTTACCTTTATTAATTAATCAATGGGCAAATGTGGTTCGTTGGGAAATGCGTACGCGTTTATTTTTGAGAACTGCTGAGTTTTTATGGCAAGAAGGGCATACTGCTCATGCTACAAAGGCAGAAGCTATTGAAGAGTCTGAAAAAATGATGAATGTTTATGCTGATTTTGCAGAGAATTTCATGGCGATTCCAGTTGTAAAAGGATTTAAAACTGAAACTGAACGTTTTGCAGGTGCAGATGAAACATATTGTATCGAAGCGTTGATGCAGGATGGAAAAGCATTGCAAGCGGGAACTTCTCACTTTTTAGGTCAAAATTTCGCAAAAGCTTTTGATGTTAAGTTTGCTAATGCGGAAGGGAAACAAGAATATGTTTGGGGAACATCATGGGGAGTTTCTACTCGTTTAATGGGAGCTTTGGTTATGACGCATTCAGATGATCAAGGATTAGTTCTTCCTCCAAATTTAGCTCCAATTCAAGTTGTAATTGTTCCTATTTATAAAACAGACGAACAACTGGAACAAATTACAGAAGCAGTTAATGAATTAACAGCTAAATTGAGAAAATTGAGAATCACGGTTAAGTTTGATGATAGAACAACACAAAAACCAGGATTTAAATTTGCTGAATGGGAATTAAAAGGTGTTCCTGTTCGAATTGCTGTTGGACCAAAAGATTTAGAAAATGGAACTTTTGAGGTGGCAAGACGCGATAATTTGACAAAAGAAGTTGTTCAAGGAGATAAAATCGTTGATTATGTAAATGATTTGCTAGAACAGATTCAAAACGATTTATTTAAAAGAGCATTTGAGTATCGTGATAGTCATATTACGCAAGTGAATAATTTTGAGGAATTTAAAGAAGTTTTAGAAGGTAAGGGAGGCTTTTTGTCTGCTCATTGGGATGGTACTGCTGAAACAGAAGAGAAGATAAAAGAATTGACAAAAGCAACGATTCGTTGTATACCTTTAGACGCTGTTGAAGAGGCGGGAACCTGCGTGTTTACTGGTAAACCATCTTCTAAAAGAGTGCTTTTTGCTAAGGCTTATTAAAAAAAAATATATTTTTTTGCATTAGGTGTTGCGCAAATAAAAAATAGATGTATCTTTGCATCCGCAATACAGAAGCACGGTCCGTTCGTCTATCGGTTAGGACGCCAGGTTTTCATCCTGGTAAGGGGGGTTCGATTCCCCCACGGACTACAAGTTATATTACATATTGAAAAGTTTCCAACTTAGGAGAATATTGGTCCGTTCGTCTAGGGGTTAGGACGCCAGGTTTTCATCCTGGTAACAGGGGTTCGATTCCCCTACGGACTACAAAATTAGTTGTAAATAAGTTTTGTAAAACAAAAATTGGTGTCTCGGTTTTTGTTTTATTAGTTAAAACCAAAGTGATTGATTTTACAATTGTGGGAGGTTTTTCTTTTTTAACTAGTATTTATAATAATTATTACATCTAAAATTAAAAGAAATGGCAAATCATAAGTCAGCATTAAAAAGAATCAGAAGTAACGAAAAAAGAAGAGTTCTTAACAGATACCAACATAAAACTACTCGTAATGCTATTAAAGCATTAAGATTAGCTACGGATAAATCTGATGCTGCTGCAAAATTATCAACTGTAATCTCTATGATTGATAAATTAGCTAAAAAGAACATCATTCACGATAATAAAGCTTCTAACTTGAAGTCTAAATTAACGAAACACGTTGCTAAATTGTAATTAAACAATTTGTAAGATATAGAAAGTCCTCTTTTAGAGGACTTTTTTTTTTGTTTCCGAAATAAAATTCCAATAAAAAATAAATTCCAAACTCCAATATATATAAAATTGGAATTTGGAATTTTGTTATTTAAAAGATTATGATTTTAAATCTTAATTTAATCCTGTGTTTGGAATTTGAACTTTTAAGGTTCTATTTTCTTTTTAAGATATTCTAACATTGGCTGCGTAATGGGTTTAGAAAGAAAATCTATTATTATTGGGTATTTTTTTGCTTTGGCTAAATCTTCTGGATCAATTGTAGAAGATAAAACAATTACAGGAACAGAATTGAATTCATTGTAATCTGAAGAGGTAAAATGATCTAAAAATTCCCATCCTCCCATAATTGGCATATTTAAATCTAAAAAGATTAACTCGGGTTTTCTTTTGGTCTTGTCGTTTGTGTATTTCAAGATGTTGAAGTAATGAAGAGCTTCTTCACCGTTTTGAGCCGTAATAACTTCATGGGAAAATGAAGATTTTGAAATTACTTTTTTGCAAAGCATCAATGTGATTGGATCATCGTCAATGCATAAAATCTGCTCAAGCATAATAATTAATTTTTAAATGTTATTGTAAATGTAGTTCCTTTGTTGACTTCGCTGTCGATAGAAATTGTTCCTCCCATTGTTTCTACCTGCGATTTTACAAGATACAAGCCTAATCCTTTACTGTCTGGGTAATTGTGGAATCTTTGATAAAGTCCAAACACTTTGTCGCGATTTCTTTCAAGATCAATTCCAATTCCGTTGTCTTTAAAGGTTAAGATTGTTCTGTTTTCTATTTGTTCTGCAGTTATAGATATTTTAAGTTTTCTATTCTCAGATTTGTATTTTATGGAATTGGTGAGCAAATTTAGTAAAATGCTTTCGATGTAAGCTTTATTTGTGATAAGCTCAGGAACTTTGTCAAATTTAAGTTTGATAATAGGTTTGTGCAGTTCTATTTGAAATGATAACTGGCTAAATACATTTTCAAAAACTTCTTTTAAAGATACTTCTTCTTTTTGCATTGAAGGATTATCTTTAATGATGATAACTTTTACCAAGTCATTAATGGTTTCGTTTAGTAAATGGGTTGATTTGGTGAAACCAGCCAAAATCTCTTGAAGTTCTTCGTTTTCTATTGGAGTGTCTTCTATTAAATTTAAGAGGCCAATTAAATTAGAAAGCGGTGCTCTAAGATTGTGTGAAGTGATGTATGAGAATTGTTTTAGATCCTTATTGTTTTGAGTTAATTCTCGAATTAGATGTTCTTTTTCTGTTTCGAGTTTTTTCTCGTCCGTAATGTCTCTTTGTATTGAAATCCAATGCGAAATTACTCCTTCGTTGTTAAAAATAGGAATCATGGAAAAACGTACCCAATATTCTTGCTTACTTTTGGTGTAAGTAATTGTTTCAATAAGGCATTCTTCCTCATTTTTTATGGCTCGCAATAATTTTTTTAATTCATCCGAATCGGAGTTTGGGCCTTTAAAAATATTAGCAGATTTTCCGATTATTTCGTTTGACTGATATCCAGACATCTGAGAAAATGCTGGGTTAACATAAACTATTTTAGGAATTTTTCCTTCTGGCGAATTGGCTTCAGTGATTAAAATAGAGTCTTTAGATTGGGTAATTACAGTTTCTAAAAGTTTTAATCGTTGTTCTTCTTCTTTTTGTTTTGTAATATCTTGAATGGCACCAATCATTCTGATGGCTCTTCCATTTTCATCTTTTAAGAGAAATCCTCGGTCCAAAACATATTTATATGTTCCGTCAGCACATCTAAAACGGTATTGATCTTGCCACTTTTCAGTTTTTTGTTCAATGAAAGAGTAGAGTTTTATTGACATTCGGATACTATCTTCCGGGTGAATTTTGTCAAACCACCATTTAGAAGTTTTACCCACTTCTTCAGGATCGTAACCAAAAACACCTTCAATTCCTTTATTCCAATTAATACTATCCTCTTGAATTTTCCAATCCCAAATAGTATCGCTAGTCGCTTTCGCTACAATGTCATATTTCTCATTGGATTCTTTTATTTCTTCGTTGGTTTTGTTTAACTTTTCAAAAATTGTTATGCTCCTTTTTTCGTTTTTTGCAAGTATAAATCTGAAGATCAGTCCTGTAATTAATATGAATACAATGTCTTTTAAAAGAGAGAGATATAGATATTCTGAGGAAGAAAAGCAGGCGATGAGTAATTTATGACATATGACCGCCATAATTATCGAGATGATTGTATAAATAAGAGTAATTTGGAGAGTTTTACTTTTCATCACTTCAAATATAGTTAATTTAACAATAAGTAAACGTATGTTAATATTATTTTGAGGCCTATATTTTAACGTTTTCTATTAACTAATTGATTGGATATACGCAAACTATGATAGAAACGTTTTTTTTTAGAAAATAAAGTGTACCTTTGCGCCCATTAAAAATCACAGATGGAATCTATTAGAAACATTGCAATTATTGCCCACGTCGATCACGGTAAAACAACTTTGGTTGATAAAATTATGTATCACTGTCAGTTATTTCGTGAAAACGAAAACACAGGTGATTTAATCTTAGATAATAATGATTTAGAGCGTGAGAGAGGTATTACAATTACTTCTAAAAACGTATCTGTTCAATATAAAGGAACAAAAATCAATATTATCGATACTCCAGGTCACGCCGATTTTGGAGGTGAAGTAGAACGTGTATTGAACATGGCCGATGGTGTATGTTTGCTAGTTGATGCTTTCGAAGGACCAATGCCTCAAACTCGTTTCGTTTTGCAAAAAGCGATTGATTTAGGATTGAAACCTTGCGTAGTTATCAATAAAGTAGATAAAGAAAACTGTACTCCAGAAGAAGTTCACGAGAAAGTTTTCGATCTAATGTTCGAATTAGGAGCTACTGAAGAACAATTAGATTTCCCAGCTGTTTACGGTTCTGCTAAAAACAACTGGATGTCTGATGATTGGAAAAACCAAACAGAAAACATTGAACCATTATTAGATATGGTTATTGCTAATGTTCCAGCTCCGAAAGTTTCAGAAGGTACTCCACAAATGTTGATTACTTCTTTAGATTTCTCTTCATTCACAGGTCGTATCGCTATTGGTCGTCTTGAAAGAGGTGTTTTAAAAGAAGGTATGCCAATTTCTTTAGTAAAAAGAGATGGTAAAATCATCAAATCAAGAATTAAAGAATTACACACTTTCGAAGGTTTAGGCCGTAGAAAAGTTGAGCAAGTTGTTGCTGGTGATATTTGTGCTGTAGTTGGTATTGAAGGTTTTGAAATTGGTGATACTATTGCAGATTTCGAAAATCCAGAAGCTTTACAAACTATTGCTATTGATGAGCCAACAATGAGTATGTTGTTTACAATTAACGATTCTCCTTTCTTTGGTAAAGAAGGTAAATTTGTTACTTCTAGACATATTCGTGAAAGATTAACAAAAGAGTTAGAGAAAAACTTAGCGATGAAAGTTGGAGAAACTGATTCAGCTGATAAATTCATGGTATTTGGTCGTGGTGTATTACACTTGTCAGTTCTTATTGAAACAATGAGAAGAGAAGGGTATGAGCTTCAAATTGGTCAGCCACAAGTTATCATCAAAGAAGTTGATGGTGTGAAATGTGAGCCAATTGAGGAATTAACTATCGATTTACCAGAAAATCTTTCAGGTAGAGCAGTTGAATTCGTTACTATCCGTAAAGGAGAAATGCTTTCTATGGAAGGTAAAGGAGAGCGTATGATCATTAAATTCAACATTCCATCTCGTGGAATCATCGGTTTAAGAAATCAATTACTTACTGCTACTGCTGGTGAGGCTATTATGGCACACCGTTTCATTGGGTATGAGCCATACAAAGGAGAAATTCCTGGACGTAACAACGGTTCATTAATCTCTATGGAAAACGGAAAAGCAATTCCTTACTCTATCGATAAATTACAAGATCGTGGTAAATTCTTCGTTGATCCTAACGAAGATATCTATGAAGGTCAAGTTATTGGAGAAAACACTCGTAGCGACGATATGACTGTTAACGTTACTAAAACGAAAAAACTTTCTAACGTACGTTCTTCTGGAGCTGATGATAAAGCTAGAATTATTCCTGCTATCAAATTCTCATTAGAGGAAGCTTTAGAGTACATCCAAAAAGATGAGTATGTTGAAGTTACTCCAAAATCTTTACGTTTAAGAAAAATTTACTTAAGCGAAACAGATAGAAAAAGATATAAAATCTAATTTCATTTTAATAAAAAAAAATCCCAAATTCCAGTTAAGGAGTTTGGGATTCTTTTTTTATTAAAATGAAATTATTTTCAGAGATTGGAATTTCAGAGATTGCAATTTGAAAATTGTTTTTTTTTGAAGTTTATCTTTTCAAACTAAAATGACCTTTTACATTTTTTCCGTTAACAAATAAAAGAGTAAACCAATAATCGTCTGATGGCATTTCCTGTCCGTTGAAAATTCCATTCCAGCCAGTACTATTTTGAGTCATTTGTTTCAAGAGTTTTCCATAACGGTCAAAAATTGAAATAGTGTAATCTGGCATTTGATCAATGTTTTTTATTGCCCACAAATCGTTGTAACCGTCACCATTAGGAGTAAAAAAACGAGGGTAATCTAAAACATATATTAATAAAGAATTTGATAAACCACATCCGTTTTTATCTCTTGCTATTGCATTGTAAGCTCCTGGCGTTACTTGAGTAAAAGTTGGATCGTCTTGAAAAATAGTTCCATCAAGAGAAAATTCGTAATCTCCGACACCAGTATATTGAATTTTCACAGTATTATCATTTCCAGAAAAATCTTTTACCTCTGCAGTAATTAAAGCAGGTTCTGATAAAATTACCTTGAAATTTTTTGTTTTCTGACAATCATTAGCATTGGTGACTATAACAGAATAATCGCCAGCTGTATTGATTAATGTTGAGTTTGTCGTAGCTCCATTTGACCAATTGTAACTTTTAAAACCAGTGGCTACTGATAATGTTAACTGGTCACCTTTGCATAAATATAGTGTTTCATCTTCAAAATTTGGAGGATCGAAAGTATGAACCACCAATTCTACAGGTGTTATATCATAGCAATCAGATCCATTTACTGCACGAGCATAAATAGTCTGACTATTCGGAATCGTGTTTCTGAATATATTTGGCAACGGATTTGTCTCCCTTAACGCATCATTTGCTGTCAAAAAGTAATTTATTACTAATCCAGAAGGAAGACCTGTCATGATTTGAGGAGTTACTTCTGCTTGTAAATCAAATTGATATAAACCATCCAACGTTTGGTCATAATCGCATGTTTCAATTGGCGACTGATCGGGAATAACAGAAGTCGAAACATTTAAAGCAATTTCGGGCGTTGTGAAACAGCCATAAATGTTTTCAATTCTTGCAAAAACAGTTTGATTAGGAATTCTGTTAGTGTAGCTCTCTGGGTTTAAAATAGGGCTTGTTTTTGCTCGCGCATTTGCTAATGTCTCATAATAACCCTGATTAATAATTTCAGAATTATTATTTTTTATAATATTAGCGACTTTAGTCAAATCAAAAATTGTAATTCCGTCAGTATCATCATCACATTGCAATAATGAAGTATTTCTTGTTATGATTTCTGGTGCAAATTCAACTTTAATATCTCCTATTGAAGCACAAGTTGTTCCATTTAAAGTCGCTTCAACTTTGTATGCCCCGGGAGTGATTACGGTATAAGTAGAAGTTCTCGCGCCAGATAATTGTACATAAGTATTGGTTGGAACATCTTTAATGAACCATTTAAAAGTATAATCAGCAGTGCTTAGTTTTGTGTCTAAAACAAAATTTTCGCCATAACAAACAGGATTGTTATTGCTGATTGTTCTATCCTCACCAAAGTTTATTTTCGTTAAAAAACTTCCCGCTTCCAGAAAAATGGCAGATTCTAAATATTTGAAATCATCATCAGCAATTACTAGTTTAACATGATATTTTTTTCCGGCAACTACTGTAGTTTGGGCTGTCATTACTTCGGTTTGCCCTGCGTAATTTATTGGACTTGTATTATTGTTTAAACCATTAAAATAACTTTCATTTGAAGCTGGACAACCTGTATAAGAAATTCCGCCAGGCCTTGTCCCGGGTTTAATTTCTGGGCGAATATCTACAGAGGAAACTGGTGTAGTTGTATTGGGAATAATAGCTAAATTTTTATACGGTCCAGTTGATCCAACTTCTTTTATTAAAAAAGCAAATCCGTCTGAATATTGACAGGGATAATCGTATTGGTATTCATTGGAAGCAAAAATATAATTAAAGCTTAATGAATTTGCAGAAGCAATAAAGTCAAATTCTAATAATGTTGAGTTTATAGAATTAATTCCTAAAACCTGATCAAGATCACTATCGCCAAGCCATTGGTCACTATCATTGCTCGTAAGATTACTAACGAAAGGACCAATAGCAGTTTCAGCAGTCGATGTGGCTAACACAATTCCTTCTTCAAAAGGGAAATTGCTTCCGTTTCTATTGAAATAAGCGAAGCTTTGTTTTCCAGATCTAAAAGTATCACCTTTTCCAGTTGAATTTGAAGCCGATGCACAAGAACTATTTACTAAAACATTTTCTATAAGCTCTTGTGGAGTTCTTTGATCATCTATAGTTATAACTTGTGCATTCATCTTTAAAGATGAAAAACATACTAATAGAATAATTAAAAAACTGCTTATACGACTCATAGTAACAAATATACTATAAATCTCGATTTTTCAATAATTTGTAAGAAAAATAAACGAATAAAAAAGTCCAGATTAAAACGATTAAAATAGCAGAATAATCTACAGCGTAACTGCTATCTGTTTCGATTCCCATTTGCGTACCAATATTTTTAACAACAGATAATCTAGGACCTGGATTTACAATTAAATTTGACATTGATTCTAAAGGAAAAAACTGTGTGATTTTTTCATCAGTATCGCTGTTTGGGAAAATTTTAAATGCTAAAGTACCTCTAGCAATTCCTTCAAGTATACTCCAAACCAATAGAAAACCTAATGCAAAGGCGGAACGTTTTACAAGGATTCCTAAGAACAAACAGAAAGAGAAAAATCCAGTTAGTTTTACAAAGAAGGCTAAAAGAAAATCTAGGTCGCTAAAAACAATACTCAATTCTGTATAAGAAGAAAAAAAGTAACCCAAAATTAAGCTCATTATAAAAACAAAAACCGTTGATATAAAGGCAAATACAACTACAGTTAAGAATTTGGATAAAATAAATTCTTTCTTGCTTAAACCGTCAATTAAGTTTTGTTTTAAAGTACCGTAACTGTATTCGTTTGCCATCATAGAAACTATTACAATTGCTAAAAAGAATTTTAGCCAAGCGGCAACATAAGTATTAAAATGCCAGATAAAAGGAAAATTAAAGATTCCCATTTCTGCCAAATGAAATTTAAAAGGTCCAATATCAAATTTTATAGCAGCGATTAGCGCTATAAAAGAAAGTAATATGAAATAAGTTAAAGTTAAAATACGGCTGGCTTTGTTCATCCAGATTTTTTGCAATTCTATAGAAAGAAGTCTTTTCATGGTTTAGTTTTTTTGGGCGATAGCATTTTTGGTTAATTCTAAAAATTGAGCTTCTAAACTGTTTTTACGTTTTACTAAATGACTTAAAACAATGTTTTTAGAAAATAAAAACTGATTTAAATCTGAAGCTGATAAATCAGATTTTAGATAAACCAAAACTTTTTCGTCTTCTTCAGAAACTCTGTCAATAGCTGGATGTTCTTGCAAGATAGTTTTCAAAGCTAAATTGTCATTGGATTGTAATTCGAAGAAACCTTCGTTTGAAGACATTCCGTCAACAGGACCAGAATATAAAACTTCGCCTTTTCTTAAAACAATTACTTGAGAACAAACTTTTTCAACTTCATCTAATAAATGAGAAGCCAATAAAATTGTAGTTCCTTGAGAAGCGATTTTTTTAATAATATCTCGAATTTGATGAATTCCCTGCGGATCTAATCCATTTGTAGGCTCATCTAAAATTAAAATTTCAGGATCGTTTAAAAGTGCCGAAGCAATTGCCAAACGCTGTTTCATCCCTAGAGAAAAAGTACTGAATTTGCTATCTTTTCTTTCGCTCAAACCCACTAAATCTAGTTTTTCATTTACTTTAGAATAGTTGATGTTTTTAATTTTGCAAACCAATTGAAGGTTTTGCTCAGCGGTCATGTACGGATAAAAATTTGGTCTTTCTATAATAGCGCCAACTTTTTTTAAGGCTTCGTGTGTTTCAATATTGCCGTCAAACCAGCGATAATTACCAGACGATCTATTGACAACGTTTAATACAATTCCTAAAGTAGTCGATTTTCCGCTGCCGTTTGGGCCAAGAATGCCATAAACGCGACCTTTTTGTATTTGAAAAGATACATTTTTTAAAGCCTGAATTCGGCCGTATCTTTTACTTAAATTCTCGATGGTTAATATGGTTTCCAAATTTTTCTGGTTTTAGTTTTTAGTATGACGAGGCAAGTTGATTTTTGTTACTTTAAAGTCTAACTTTAAATCGTATTGATGTAAATTTGTAATAAAGATATTCAAAATGAGCGAGCCTTTAATGGTTTTAAAAAAACCTTCTTATCCTTTAACACAGCCACTTTTAAGTTATTTAGAAAGATACGAACGTATTTCTAAGGTTTCTGTGTTTTATGATGATTTGCTTCGTTTTTCGGGCTCAATCAATGTGTATGATAAAAATGATAACGATACGCTTTGGATTCGAGTATATTACGGTGAATTTGAACGCAATGAAATTGATTTAAATCTGAAAAAAATATACTCGCTTCTGCATTCTGATGGTAACAGTGAAATTATTCAGTTTCTGAATGTTGATGCAATTGATTATTGTACTTTCGGAAATTCGAAACCTTTTCGAGTGAAAGTGAGAAATATTCTCAACGATAATTACGTTCATTTTTACATTAAAAAAGCCGATGCTTCGCGTATTTACGGATTAGAATTGGAAGATATTCTTTCGCCAGATAAAATCAACTTTTTGGTTTATAAAGATACTTTGATCGAAGAACATATTATAGGAATTCCTGGTGATGTTTTTATGGATACACTGCTTGATAAATGCAGTGAAATGGAAAAAGCACAGATTGCAAAAGAGTTCGTAAAGTTTAACGAACGCTGTATGATTCGTCTTTTAGGAGATATGCGCGCTTATAATTATGTAATTGTCCCAATTCACGATTTTGATCAAGTAGTTTATAAAATTCGTCCAATCGATTTTGATCAGCAATGTTACGAAGGGAATTTTAAAGTCTATCGCCCACAGTTTTTCAAGGAAAATTTTCCAATGATTCAACTGATTAAAGAAAAATTGGAAGAACGTTCGATCATTCAATATAAAGATGAAGAAAGAGCAATTTTGGCAAAACGTATCCATTCTGCCGAAACCAGAATTAAAAAATTATTGAATATAATGTGCCACGATACCATTTCAACGCCAGAACATTTACTGCAATTAAAAATGGAATTGTACCGTTATACCAACGATATGAAATTCAAAAACGCAAAATCGATGGGACACGTTATGCACGCGGCATTTGAGTTCATTATCCGTAATTTTAAAAACACTAATTTAGTTTAGAATTATTGTCATTCATCACTCCTCAGAATGAAAAAAAAATAAAAAATAGTATCATGAAAAAATCTTTCCTAGTTATCTGTTCAATTGTTTTATTAGCTTGCCAGAAACAATCTGGTTCTGAATTAAAAGAACTTTATTCGCTTCCAAAAAAATTAAAAGAAGTTTCGGGAATTTCCTATTTTCCTGAAACGAATTTGCTTTACACTTTAGAAGATAGCGGAAATAAAAATGCTATTTACGCAATTGATTCTAAAGGAAAATTAGCTAAAACAATCACCATTTCAAATGCTGCAAATGTCGATTGGGAAGATATTACAAAAGATAAATCTGGAAATATCTACATTGGAGATTTCGGAAACAATGATAACGAAAGAAGAGATTTGTGTATTTATAAAGTCACAAAAAATCAATTCAATAATGATTTGGCTAAAGCCGAATATAAAATCTCATTTTCATATCCAGAACAAACAGAATTTCCTCCAAAGAAAAAAGAAATGTTTTATGATGTTGAAGGTTTCTTTGAGCAAAATGGTTATTTCTACCTTTTCACCAAAAACAGAAGCAAAGGTTTTGATGGAACTGCTTTTATTTATAAAATAAAAAATGCTGCAGGAACTCAGAAAGCAGTAAGAATTGGTGAATTTAAAACTTGTAACAATTACAACCATTGCGTGCTGACAAGCGCGACAATTAGTCCAGACGGAAAAAAAGTTGCCTTATTAAGTCATGATAAAGTTTTGTTGTTTAAAGATTTTAAAGGAGATTTATTTCATAAAGGAAAACAAACAGAATTAAATCTAAATCACTTTTCTCAAAAAGAAGCCATAGTTTTTAAAGACAACAATACGCTATTAATCGCCGACGAAAAAACAAATAAAATAGGAGGAAAGGTTTATGAATTTAGACTCTAAGTCGCTAAGATTCTGAGTTGCTAAGCTACTAAGTTAAAAAATAGCCACGAATTGACGAATTTTAATTAAAAATAATTCGTGAATTAGTGGCTATTTTTTATCTCAAAGCTAAAAACTTAGAACCTTAGTATCTCAGTATCTTAGCATCTTTTTTAAAAACTATATGCAGCTCCAAAAATCAGCCTTCCAACTTCATCAGGAGATTTGAAATAAGAAATTCTAGCCGTAATAACATTTATGGCATTCAGCCAAAGTCCGCCGCCGTAATCTTGATGCCATTTTCTAGAATCTTCGCCATCAAGCCAAACCCTTCCGTAGTCGAAACCACCTAAAATTCCGTATGTAAAAGGTACAATCGTTTTGCGGATTTTTCCAATACTTAAACGCAAATCAGAGCTTTGAGAAAAGTATGAATTTCCTAAGAAACGCTCATTTCTAAAACCTCGTAAATCGGTATCGCCACCAAGAGAAGCACCTTGATAAAATTCGTAGTTATTATTTAAAATCGCTTTTCCTTTAACATAAGTTGCTAAAATCAATTTACCATTATGATCGATTTTATGTGTAAAACCTAAAGCACTTTCCAAAGTTGGGAAGTTCTGTTTTGTCTGATCAAGATTTGTCGTCCAAGTTCCAGCAATCATAAAGAACATTCCTAAAGTTGGTTTTGCTTGAAAATCTGAATTTTTGAAAGTATATTTAACTTTCAAACCGCCATAATTTTGGCTATCAAAAACAACTGGATTTACAATTCCAGGAATATTTATATATCTGTTTTCTGTTTCTTCAACTGTCATTCTCTGGAAAATTGGCTGAATGCTGAATTCACTTCCAAATCTTCCTACGTGACGAATAGCGGCCGAAGCATTAAATTTTCTGATACGAACACGATTATAATCCATTCCTAAATCTTCATCGTATTGCGATTCATTTCCGTATCCAAAATAGTTCATAGCAAAATTTGGAGTGGTATATAAAGATTCCACATCAATAACCCATTTCCCTAATAAACCTGGGAAATGCGCGACATAATTAAATTCTAAACCGCCTGTCGCAAAATAGTAGAATGCATTAAAAATATGTCTTTGTGTGTACGGATTCTGTTTGAAATTATTGACCGTATAATTTAAATTAACTCCCATTTTTACACCATCATCTGGATTATATCCAATCGTTGGAAGCCCTGCAATTACATTGTATTTTGGCCTTTCATAATTATATAAATTAACATCGTAATCGTCTGTTAACTGTGTTTGGGTTTTAGAATCTAAATTGTATGTGTTTTCTTTTGATTTAAAATCGTAAACAATAACTTTTCTTCCGTTTTCGATATTATATGTATCATTATTCTGGCCACCGATTAAACGAATTTTAATGCTAGATTTTTGATCTCCTTTTACTTCAAAAGTGTCATTATCATCTAATCCGTAAATCCAAAGATTTTTGGTTTTATCATCCGTTACGTTTTTGGTAAAAACCAATTCATCGCCTTCTTTTTTAACTCTGAAAACCTGAATTTCAATTCCTTTTTTTACATTATGATTTATAACAAACTTATCTTTTTTGTCTGTTCCAGCAATCATAACTGTTTTGTTTAAAACATCAGAATATCTGCGAGCATACTTTTGAAGATCTTTTTTTCTGCTTTTTAGTTTTGCTTTGATTTCATCAACTGTTTCATCCTGAACTTCTTTTGGCATGTTTTTGAAAGCCTCATCGATATCTGCATCGGTTAGATTTTCTTGAATGTATTTCGCCTGCTCAACCCAATCTTTTTCTTGAGCAGTTCTTAGAAATGCCAAATCCATTGGATAAGGTTCTCTTCCAAGCCATTTCACATTGATTCTGTCGCCTTTAAAAGTTCGCATATGGCGAAGTGGTGGCATATTCATGATAAGTGAAAGCAAAGCTCCATCATATTTAACAAAAGCCTGATCACGATCTCTAGGAATTGGTCTGTAAATTACTTTTCCATTTTCTTTATATTCAGCCCAGCGCCATTGATCGCTGTGTCTGTCCCAATCTCCTAAAAGAATATCAAACAAACGCGCTTTTATATATTCTTTTTCATCAACAACATACTTTTCATCTTTATGAAGATTTAGCATCATTTCATCAGTTCCAATAATATTGTCTGGTTTTCCGAAATTTTTCCCATCCAAATGATTGTCTGCAGGTCTCTCTTCAACCATGTACAATTGATCTCCAAAGCTTGCATTAAATTCGCCTAAACCATTTTGCTTTGGAACATAATATAAAATCGGATTGGTATGTCTTAGCCCAATTTTATCAGACATTCCGCCAATTGCAAAAGAAGAATAAGGGTGAGAAGTAGTGTAAAAATCAAATAAGAAATCTTCTGCGTATGTTTTTTCAAATTCATTTACTACATATTGATCTTTAAAAGCAACTGACTGTAAAAATACCGTTGCGCTTTTTTTCATGGCGCGCATGATATATTCACGTCCTTGAGGATCAGACATTCTTAAGGAAACAGATTGATGTCCGCCGCCTTCTCGAATTGGTTTTAAACCGCCCTTCAAAGTATCAACGGTTGCAGTTGTAGCTTCAATAGGAAGACTGTAATATTTTCTATAATGCTGACCAAATAAAAATCTGTGAAATGCTCCTTTTTGAGTCATTTTTGGAGAATAAATCGAAGTGGTCACTGTTGTAGGAAACTTATTCGGAATATCTGAAGCCCAGTTAATTTCTTTGGCTTTTATAATTTCGCGTTCAAAAAGCAGTTTTTCTTTATTGTTTTCATTTCCATAAAAAGAAACTTTTGCGTCGCCGCTTTTGAACATAGTTAATGTTGCATATCCATTTCCGCCATACGAAAAATCATAAGGATTTATTGCTCTCGCAGCTTCCGATTTTGATCCTGCACCGCTAATAATTTGCTGAATATTTTCTTTGCTGATAAATTGCAAGTTATGATCGTGTCCAGAGACTACAATTACATTTTTCTGCTTCTGTAAAAGCGTTTTAATTCTTTTTGTGTAAATCGTGTATTGTTTATTTTGTATATCTTGCGGACTAACTCCAGATGTTTTTCGCAATAAATTGATGAAAGACCCAATTATCGGAAGCGGAATTTTTTGCTCTAAAGGGAATAATTGTTTTTCTAATGAAAATTGTCCGCCATGAGTTCCGTTACTGAATAAAGGATGGTGAATTGCTAAAACAACTGTTTTTTCTTGGTTTTTATTTAAAAGACCTTCTAATTCTTCAAAGAAAGCTTCTCTTGTTTTGATTTCGCAATTGTCATTTATAGTCGGATGATCGTTCCAATCTTCCAGAAACCATTCACTATCAACAGCTATCAAAGTTGTGGTGCTGTCAATTTTTACATCTTCGATCGGGCAGGTTTTTCTTGGAAGAAAACTCTTTTTATCGTTTAAATATTTCGTCACAAAATCCGCTTGACGTTCCAGACCTTTAATGCCGCTGTACCAATCATGATTTCCAGGAATTACGATTGTTTTTCCTTTAAAATCTTTGGTTAATTTTAATTGATTTGTAAGTTTAGTTTCAGCCAAAGCCTTGTCTTCTGGATGTTTGTCACTCGGAAAACCTTTTGGATAAATATTATCACCCAAGAAAATAAGGGTCGATTTTTTACTTGCTTTTTTTAGCTTTTGATGCAAAAGTTCCAGAGTTTGCTGTGCTTGTTCTTCGTCAGCATTTCCAGCATCGCCAACAAGAAAAAATGTATGAGCAATTTTTATAGTATCTGTTGCGTTTTCTGTTTCGTTGGCACTAACATTTTTTCCGTACTGCGGTTTGCGCGTTGCACAGGAATAAACAATGAATAGTGACATTATTGCTAATGATGAGTTTTTAATCTTGGCAATAAAATGATTATCCAAAAACAATTTCATAATTTAGTGGTATAAAAATATTCTTTATGAATCTAATAGAACAATCCGAGGATTTTGTCGGTAATTTACTCAAAGATAAACTTTCTAATTTATATTCTTACCATAATTTTAATCATACTTTTACAGTGGTTAATGCGGTAAAAGAGCTTTGTAAAAAAGAAGATGTGGAAGGAGATGATAAAGAGGCACTTTTGGTCGCAGCTTGGTTTCACGACACTGGATATATTGAAGGTTATGAAAACCATGAAAAGAAAAGTACAAAAATTGCTGCTGACTTTTTGCGCGAAAAAGGAAAATCGGAAGAATTTATTGCACTGGTTTCAAGTTTAATTTTGGCGACAGTTAAAGAATATGAGCCTAGAACGCATTTAGAAAAAATTATAAGAGATGCAGATTACGCGCATTTAATGGGAGCGGAATATGCTACAACTTGCGAATTGCTGCGTCTTGAATTAAAAAATGCTGGCATAGTTAGTTTTTCAAATGCTGAATGGACTAGAGAAAATTTAAATTTCTTATTGAATAAGCACAGATTTTATACAGATTACGCCTTAAGAAAATGGCAACCTTTAAAGGAAAAAAATCTATTATTAATTCAGAAAAAAATCAATAAACAGGAATTGAAAGCCGCTGCCGCATTCGAAGAAGAAAATAAAAAAAAGGAAAAAGCTGAGAAAGCCGAAAAACCAGATCGCGGAATTGATACTTTATTTCGTGTTACGCTTGGAAATCATACTCGCTTAAGTGGCATTGCAGATAGTAAAGCCAATATTTTATTATCAGTAAATGCGATTATTATTTCGATTGCATTATCGTCTATTATTCCAAAATTAGACAGTCCAAAAAATGCACATTTAGTTGTTCCAACTTTTATTATGTTGATTTCGAGTGTGATCACGATTATTTTTGCGATTCTTTCTACTCGTCCAAAAGTAACTTCTGGATTTTTTACAAGAGATGATGTGGAAGCTAAAAAAGTGAATTTAATGTTTTTTGGAAATTTCTATAAAATGCCTCTTGAAGATTACGATTGGGCAATGAATGAAATGATGAAAGACAGAGATTATTTGTATTCCACCATGATTAAAGATTTGTATTATCTAGGATTGGTTTTACAGCGAAAATATAATTTACTCCGAATTGCATATAACTTTTTTATGGTCGGAATTATCATAACCGTAATCGCGTTTGTGATTGCTTTTAAATCAATCTAGATTTAGAGAACTTTGTCAAAGTTTTAAACTTTGACAAAGTTTTTTTTACAGAAATGTTTTTAAACACATAGAAATATAGTTTTTTATATTTCAGAAAAGAATAGAGAAAGAAGCTAGTTTCTCACACATAGATCAAAATGCTGAGAGCTTTGTCAAAGTTTGAAACTTTGACAAAGCTTTGCGCATAAATTAGTAGAAGTACAGCTATGTTTTTTCAAAAAAAATGAAATGCCTTTTATAGGTTTTCAAAATCTATGTTTCTATGTGTTTAAATAATTTAAAACTGCAAAAAAAAGCTCAACTATCTAGTTGAGCTCATCTAATAAATCCTGATAGGTTATTTTTTTAATTTTCGAGTTTGAAATGTTGTTAATTACTTTCACACGAATTGCTCTCAAGCCCGAAACTCCCTGAAGATCTTCAACTTCAAATTGCTCAATCGAAGGTTCAAGAATTTTCTTGTGCTGTAAGTATTTAATATATTTTAAATATTCTGCTTCTTCGCTGTTTTGAGAATACACAATTGTAATTTTCTCTTTTTCAGTAATTCTTTCGTTGCTTCCTTTAATGTTCGATTTATCGATTCGTTTTTTAACGACTTCATATCTTGCATTATAAGTTCCATCAACATCAAAACGTTTTTCATCCATTCTAAAACGAATAGAAAGCGGAGAACTGAAAACCAAAATTAAAGAAGTAACATCCAATTCATAAGGAAGCGATTCTTTAAGTTCGTGATGTTCCAATTCCATTTCACATAAAGTCTGCAATTGCCATAAACGGAGATTATGCAAATACATAATATCGAATGGTTTTGTTGGCGAAATCGAAGCTCCAATATACAAATTATGTTCAACACCATCCGTTTTGAAACGTTCGTAATAATGCGGATAAATCTGTTGAGCTTCAACTTGTTTTCTATCTAAAACCGTTGCTAATCTCTTATTGATAATCGACATTGCGTTGTCGAACTTCTTTCTTTCGTGATAAAACATTCCTGTTTTTTCATCCAGTTTTTCAAAATACAATTCTGCCAATTTCTCATCTTTAGCATTGCCTTTTGTATTTTTCAAAATCGGATGAATTTCTTCTTCAATATATCTTTGAATATGCTGTTC
This sequence comes from Flavobacterium ginsenosidimutans, assembly GCF_003254625.1. Classification (GTDB taxonomy): domain Bacteria; phylum Bacteroidota; class Bacteroidia; order Flavobacteriales; family Flavobacteriaceae; genus Flavobacterium; species Flavobacterium ginsenosidimutans. The sequence goes on along the minus strand of NZ_QJRJ01000080.1, from coordinate 274,897 downwards.
TGTATCTGCTTTTAAAGGAAAATCCAATTCGCTTCGAAGCGATTCCAATTCAAATTTTCTTTGTTCCAAAAGAACTAGATTCGAATTTGGTTTCTGATTATCGAAGATTTCCAAAAGTGCCGTCAACTGACTTTTCAAATCAATTTTCACGGTTTCATTTCGATGCTCAGAAGAACCTTTTATATCGATTTGACCATATAGCGGATATACATTTTTAAAGACAATTTCTTTAAAAATATAATCTTTAGTATGATTCATATTCTGAAAATAATTCTGCGATTCCCTTTTAAATTTCCAATAAACGCTTGGGTGAATTGTAGTATATTCTCGCTGAATAATCGCTTCAATCTGATGTTGCATATCCGTATTGTAACGATCAATTGTGTCAGTCAAATAAGGAAGAACCAAATCTAGTTTTGTAGCATTTACGCTGTTTAGATCTCTTGGATTTTGAGAAACCAATTCGACAACACCTAATAAATGTCCGCTTTTGATAACTGGAGCAAAAATACAGCTCTGTATTCCTTGTTTTAGTAAATGTTCGCCAAGTCTTTTATTTGTTGATTCTTCTGTGAATTTGCTAACATTAGAAATAACGAAAGGTTCTCTGTTGTCCAATAAATTTTCGAAAGAACATCCAAAAAAAGCATTTTTACAATCTACTTCCTGATCGGCAGAAAGTAAAAAGCTCTTCATCTGTTTATCATATTTTGCTGGTCTGATGAATTTCTCTTCTTCAGGATTGTAAATAATAAATCCGACTTTTAAATTCGGAAGATTAAAAATTGACTGAAAAATATTAGAAACTTCCTCATCTGTTTCAACTGTTTTTGGTCCAGGTTTCAACAAATTACTTTTCAAAATAGAAATAGCACTTTCTGTTGTGGCATCAAACAATGAAACAATTCCGAAACCTCTTAAAATCCAGCTTCCTTTAGGGAATTTAGATTTCCATAAATCAATATCATTGTAATTGTCAATCAATTGATCGATATCTTCTTGAGTTAATAGGACAGAGTTTTCAGTTGGAATAATTTCCATGAAATCAGCATTGTATAAAATTCTATAATGCTTTTCTACACCATTTTCATCTGGAATGTCATAGAAAAATGGCTGATTAAAATCAATACGTTGATTGTAATAATAGCTTAAAATCAAACAGCAGTTATTAATATAGAATTGATGTTCGCTAAAATCACGAATTTCCATGTAAAATTCGTCTCCCGCATTTTTGAGAATTTTCTTGAAACGCTCTGTATAGTTAAAGGAGATATTTTGAAATGGAATCGTTACCGCTTTTATTTCGTTGTGCGTCAATGCAGTTGGAAATAAATCGGCTAAAATATTTTTAATTAAAGCTTCATTGTCTTTAATGATTGAATAATCCTGGATTCCAGTCCTAAGTTCCGGAATTAAGTCAATTTGTTCTAAAATCGCTTTGGCGTAATTTGATCTATAATCAACGTCTGATAAAGCAATTTCTTCAAAAGATTCGATTAGCTTGTGAAATGAAATTATAGTGGTAAAAGGACTTTCTTTAAAAAATTGAATATCCATCTGAGTTATTTTTTAATACAAAATTAAGGATAAATTAAGAATGTACGACATTTTATAATCTCTTTCCTCTATAGTTAAATAGTTGTTTCCCTTATAATTAAAGGCTTTCGGGAAGTTTCTTTTTATTTTAACTAAAAATTAACATTGATAATAACGGAACGATCGTTCCGTTATTATATCTTTGTACCATAATAATTGAATAATCAATAACTTAAAAAACAAATAACAATGAAAAATTTAGAAAACAAAGTGGCAATCGTGACAGGTGGAAATAGCGGAATTGGATACGCAGCTGCGGCTGATTTAGTTGCAAAAGGAGCAAAAGTAATTGTAACAGGAAGAAACAAAGAAGCTTTAGCGAAAGCGGAATCTGAATTAAATGTTACTGGAATTGTTGCAGACCAATCTGATTTAAAATCAATTGATAATTTGGTAGCAGAAGTAAAATCAAAATTTGGAAAAGTTGATATTCTATTCTTGAATGCAGGAATTGCAGCTTTTGCTCCAGTTGATTCAGCTTCAGAAGATCATTATGACAGTATTATGAATGTGAATGTAAAAGGAGTTTATTTTACAGTTCAAAAAGTGCTGCCAATTTTAAACGATGGAGGTTCTATTATTTTCAATACTTCAGTAAATGCTCAATTAGGAATGCCAGGTTCAAGTGTTTATGGAGCAAGTAAAGCAGCGGTTTTATCATTAAACAAAATTTTTGCTGCAGAATTAGCTTCAAGAAAAATTAGAGTAAACGCGGTTTCTCCTGGTCCAATCGAAACACCTTTATATGGTAAAGTTGGTTTAGAAAAAGAAGAAGTTGAAGGTTTAGGAGCAGCTTTAGGGCAAAAGATTTTATTGAAACGTTTTGGACAAGCTACCGAAGTGGCAAAAACAGTTAGTTTCCTTGCATCAGACGATTCTTCATTCATAACAGGAACTGAAATTGTGGTTGATGGTGGACTTACTGTGAATACAGTATTATAATTTTTTTGACTAATTCAGGAACGATTGTTCCGTTTTTTATATCTTTGTAAATGAATTTAATTTGAATGTCATGGCTAGAACGAAAGAATTTAATGAAGATCAAGCTTTAGATAAAGCAATCGAGATTTTTTGGCATAAAGGTTACAACGGAACTTCTGCACAGGATTTGGTAAATCATTTAGGATTAAGCCGTTCTAGTTTGTATGATACTTTTGGCGATAAGCAAAAGCTATTTGTAAAGTCATTGCAACGATATCAACAGCAAAATCAAGACAGTCTTAAAGAGCTTTTAGAAAATGCTGAAAACATCAAAATAGCTTTAACGGAAATCTTTAAACAGGCTGTTGTAGAAAGTCTTCAAGATCGAATTACAAAAGGCTGTTTTATGGTGAATTCGTCAGTAGAATTGGCGATGCACGATCCTGAAATTGCAAAAATTGTTCACAATAATCAGAAAACGGTCGAAGATATTTTTTGCCTATCTATAAAAAAAGGGCAGGAGTTAGGCCAGATTTCTGATAAACAAGAAGCTCGATCTTTAGCTCGTTTTATCTTTAATAATTATTCTGGAATTCGTGTTTTAGCTCGTGCAGGAGAAAGAGACAAACAAGTTTATGATGATATTCTGAAAGCTATTTTTTCTTTATTTTAAAGAGAATTGAAGCAAATAAAAAAAGGCAATTACAAATGTAACTGCCTTTTTTTGTATTAAGTAAGTAATAGAAAATGAAAACTTCTTAGCTTTTCTCTTCTTTGTTGAAGTAAACTAAGTAGTAATACATTTGTTTTTCTTCATCCCAGCCTTTTTCAACAAATTTTTCTGCACTTTCAGGATTAATAAAATCCATTTTAATCTGAATGTGAGTATCCAAATTAATTACGTTTTTAATCGATTTTCTAGCGTCAGAAACTGCTGCGTTGGCAATAGGGAATGAGGTAACATCTTCGATGCTGTATTTTTCTCCTTTATCAACTTTATAGTTTTTAAATTCAGGAATCAAATCAGGATTGTCTAATACTTCATTCAAGAAATTCTGCTCTTCAAACTGATCATTTTTAGCGAAATAATTCACAGATCGGTTCATAAACATTACTTCCTCTTTCTTGTCTTCTGCTGGTAAAACAACATCTTTTGCGAAGTTTTGACAGAATTTTAAATATTTTTTTGTGATGAAATTTTCATCCTCAAAAGCATCAACAGATAAAAAGTGCTCTAACCAGTAACGCGCATCATAACGGTTGCTGTCTACAGTTAAAATTTTATATCCTTCTTCTCTTTTGTAGTTGAAAATCAAACATCCTTTATCTAATTTACTCAAGTTAATTCCTTGCTGTAAAATCATTTCAAGGTTGCTTCCATTTTCTTCAAACTGTAAAAAGTCTGCTTGTAACTCGCTTTTGAAAATTCCAATTGCATCAACAACATTGTTATCAATACTTAGATTAGTCAAATACGTTACATAAACTTCACCATTTTTAATGTGCGGGTGATTTGACTGCTCGTATAAATGTTTTGTGATGTTTTTAGAAACCTCATGAACATTTGACGGATTTGCAAAAATCTCAGTTGCATATTTAAACATGTCGTTGTAGTCCAAGTCCACTTCGTGTGCAAACTGATAATAGTTTTCTTCTTTTTCTCTAAAAGGTTTAAAAAAGAATTCTTTAATCAAAGGAACAATCTCGTCATTTAAATTAAACGGCTGCTCTGATAAAAAAATCGCTTCGTTACGGCTTTTGTTTCCTACGCGGTGAATAGCAAGCGTATCGATGTGGGTGTTGAATAAGTTGATCATTTTTTTTGAGTTGCTGAGATTCTAAGTTTCTAAGATACTAAGTTTTTAATTACTGTCTTTTAATTTTCTAATTAATGACGCTAACATTCTTTCGATCTCTCGACTATCCTCATATAAAAGGTTAAATTCTTCTTCGTTTATGTAAATTATATTTTTTGCAATTTCGAGTTGAGTCTGCATCTCAAATATAGAACCAAGAGAAATATATAAAAATCGTAAAAAATCTTTACTGCTTTCTCTACCTGATCCTTCCGCAATATTGCTCGGAATGGAAACTGAGCTTCGACGTATCTGCGAAGTTAATCCAAACATTTCTTCTTTGGGAAATGTACTTGTTGCTTTGTAAATTTTGGTAACTAAGGAAATTGACTTTTGCCAAACTAAGATTTTTTTAAAATGACTCATTTTTTATTTTTAAATTAATTTTAAAAATAAGAAAAATCTCTCAAAAAAAAAGAAAGCTTAGAATCTTAGTGTCTCAGAATCTTAGCAACTTAGATTAATTCCAATTCTCCTCAAATCCATAATCTTCGAAGCTGTCATCGCCTTCAAACATATCAAGATCTTCTTCGTCTAAGTCGTCTTCAAATTCTCCGTAAATATCGTCGTGCATATCTGCTTCGAAGTTTTTTTCAAGAGCTTCGTCTGGCATTTCGCCGTGAGAATATAAAGTTTCTGGGTAAATTGCTCCAACTTGTTCATCTTCGACAGCGGCCAATTCAACTAAGAAAGTCCACATACTGATGAAATCATAAACGTAGATAATCTTAGTATTTTGTTTGTCTAAAATACTAGATAACGGATAATCGTTCATGGTTCTTATTTCGCCAGGAACATCTCCTGTATCAAAAAGCGGAATTTCATCTTCTTGATTCCAAGTATCATCACAAGTATAAAATGAAGCCACTTCTGATCCGTCAAAGCCAAAAGCATTGAAGATTGCATTGTGTAAATCCTCAAGTGTATCTTCCTCAAGAATAGCAATGTCTCTAAAAATATCTTCTTCGGCGTCTAGAATAACTCTAAATTTATAAACCATAATCTTTGTTTTTATTGAGAGGTCAAAGGTAAAATATAAAAAACGAAATTCGAATCTCGAATTGCGATTTGTTGAAAAGATTTTAGGAAATTGATTTTCAATTAGTTTGTCAGGCTGAGCGAAGTCGAAGCCACATTCCAATTTGCGAGCCTTCGACTTCGCTCAGCCTGACAAACAGAACTTAAAAAATTTATTTTCTCGTCAATCTTTTTCTAATCTTATGATAATGTTTGTGATAAGTACTGTGACTTGGATAACTTCTGCTTGAAGTCATATTATTGAAAATCAAAGCCGTTAAAAGTAAAATCATAACTCCTGTAAAAACTGGAGAGAGTACATACATATAACCTAAAGCTTTTACTTTTTCTGTTCCAATAACTGCGATTAAAGCTGTTGCACCTCCAGGTGGGTGAAGCGTTTTAGTAATCTGCATTAAAATGATGGCAATTGAAACCGCCAAAGGTGCGGCAATCCACATAATATCGGGAACCAATTTGTTGACAGTTACACCGACAAGAGCAGAAATTACATGTCCGCCAACTAAATTTCGAGGCTGTGAAAACGGACTTTGAATAATTCCATAAACCAAAACACTCGATGCTCCAAAAGAACCAATTAAATATACTGCATCAGGACCAGAAAAATGTATCGATTGTACATAAGCTAAAATTCCGATTCCGACGAAAGAACCTAAAAATGACCAAAAGTGTTCTTTATAATCAATTAAAGTTTCTTTGTAAAGGATGTAACGTGTTTTGCGATAGCTTCTTTTTATTTTTTCAGTTGGCATTATGTGGTATTATTTTTATTCGTTATGCTTTTAAATATACTTTGCTGTATGTTTTTTTAATCTCCAGATTATTATTAGCCTGTAAATTATTTAACTAAGCTTGGAGAATAACTGTATACTGTATACGGATAAATTGTTTTTGCAGTGTATTTTGAAATTAAACAAACTACAAGAATTGGGAAAAACAAAGTATAATCGTTTGTTAAACCGCAAACTAAGAATATCGCTGTAAAAGGCGCGTGAATACTTGCGCTAAGAACCGCAGCCATTCCGATAATCATAAAGTTAACTGGAATTACATTTACATGGAAAAAGCTGTTTAAGATCGAAGCCAATAGTAATCCTAAAAATGCTCCGATAAATAAACTTGGAGCAAAAACACCTCCGTCACCTCCAGAAGCCAATGTTATAGAAGTAACAATTGGTTTTAGAATTAAAATTCCAATAAATGTTAAAGCTAAAGTTATAGTTAATTGAATTTGAGGCGCATTTCCAAATATACCTTTAATGGCGTGATAACCTTCTCCGTACAATTGAGGAAAAAAGAATAAGGAAAGACTTAAAACTGCTGAACCTAAAATGATTTTGTAATAATGTGTGTCGATTTTACCAAATTGTGATTTGAAAAATAAAACGCAGCGAGTTAGATAAACCGAATTCATTCCAGCTAAAATTCCTAAAAGAATGAAGTATGGAATCGCTTTTAAATTCCAAGTTACGATTGAAACTGCAAATAAAGGTTCTTCTTTTAAAATGGTCAGTAAACCAAAAGCAATAGAAACGGCAATTAAATTTGAAATGATAAATGCACGAGTTACTTTTCTAGAAATTACTTCGAAAGCAAATAAAACTCCTGCAATTGGACTACTGAAAAGTGCTGTAACTCCCGCAGCAACACCCGCACAGATTAATTCTGTTTTATATTGACGGAAAACATTTTCTTTTTCATGAGCAACAGATCCAATAGTTGCTGTAGCAACAACAGTAGAAACTTCAATTCCTGTAGAACCTCCAAAAATAACCGTTAATAATCCGTTTATGAAATGTGATGGAATTTTATAAGAAGGAAGATTATTAGATTTTGATGCTGTACTTTCAAAAACTTCTTTGATTCCTTTATTTTCTTTTTTCTTAAAAAGATATTGTCTTAAGAAATAAATTACCGATAATCCGAAAACTGGAAATATGATGTAAAATACTGGGTGAACTGAAACTTCATGAAAGAAGATCTCTTCGTAATATTCCGTTATTTTTTTTAGTGAAATTCCGAGGAAAGCTGAAAGAAAGCCAATTAAAATAGAAACAATAACTAATTTTCGGAATTTGATTAATTGATGATTTTTTTTGATTTGCGCCGTTTTGTTCATCATTATAAGTTTGAGAATTCCGCATTTTTTTCTGCGGATTACAAAATTAAGCATCAAATTCGGTTTTTTCTAGGAAATATTCATTTTAGTATGTTAAAATAGATATAAACAGGAAAATTCGCTCAGTATACTTATTGATATATAACGCTCTATTCATCTATAATTTAGTTTCGACTATACCAGATATACTGCTTTCAAGGACATTATTTTGCTTATCCAAAGTCATAATGATATTTTGCATACTAGACATGCGGAAATAATTGAATTTTTCACCAATAAAGAAAAAAGGCCTGTTTAAACCTTCATTTGAAACTTGAAATAGTTTCTCGCCCTTTTGGTTGTAGTAATATTCATCAGTAGTCCAACTATTTAAAATCCTGTCTATTTTTTTATAATAATATACTTCGCGATGATAAATTCCGTCGGAGACTTCCCATATTTTGTTCCAATCTCCGGCAGGAGTAATGATGTAATTTCCTTTATAGTCAATTACACAATCTTTAAACTTAATATTCTGTATTTCTCCTACTGGATATGACATAATGATATTTCCATAGCTATCAAAATCACTACCAACCGTAATATCGTTTAAGATTCTGAAGTTTTCTAATTGCTCGTTTACAATTTTAATAACAATTTTTGTTTTTTGAAGACTGTCTTTTATTTCTTCTTTCACAATACCATGACCGTTATAGAAAGTAGAAAGAGGCTCTAAATCAGTTTTTAATTTTTTTCCGTTAAGTTTAATAAAACCATATTCGTGAATCTCTTTTTTACGATTGTAAAAACTATAGGTAAAAATTTTACTTTTCTGCGATAAACCTTTTATATAGATAAATTCTTTCGGCACTGTGTAAGTATGAGAATTGTAAGTAAATAAATATTTCTTAGTTTTGGTATTTTTGACAATATAGTTTTTTGTATCCCAATATCTTACTAGACTGTCTTTCGTTGAAAAAACTTCTTTTCCGGTAAAATAATCTAATTTTACATAGGTTTTTACGCTTTTATTTTTTTTAGTAACAGTGAAAAATCTAAAGCTATGGTCATATTTAAACTCCGTTAATACATCTCCGATCTTATTTATCTTAGCATATTTCCCGTCTCTGGAGCCAGCAAATCCTGCTGCATCCGTGTGATTATTAAGTTCAATAACATAATCTAATTTATTTGAATTGTCTTCAAAATATCCAACTTTTATATATCGATCTGGAAAATAATAATAATTGATATCGCCCATTTGTTTCATGATTTCTAAAATATAAATTTCACTTACACTGGCGGTCTTTCCTTTGCTATTGCCTCTAGTTTGATCAGCTGGCAGATTTTCTTCAACTCTTACCATTCCGTTATTTATACTAAAAACTGATTTGAACGATTTGTAATATTGGACTCCTTTCTTGTTAACAAAAGTCCACCCTTCAGGAGTTGATTTTAAAAATACGCCGTTTTTTATAGGTTCACCATCTATCATTTTGATTATTCTATTTTCCTGACTGAAAAGAATAAGTGGAAAAAAAATGATAATAAATAAGTAAAATAACCTCATATCTATGTTTTTAGAATTTCCTTTCTTGAATAGAGTATTTTTTTATTGTAAAGGTTGGGAACAATTTGTAGAATCCTAGTATGAGTAAACTTTCAAAGACGCTAAGATTTATTTTTACATAAGCTAAAGCTGGACGCAATTCAATCCTTCAATATTTAAAAATTAAAAAAACTTTGCGTCTTAGCGCCTTCGTGGCAGAAAAAAAAAACCTAACGCTCATAAAACTCAATGGGCAATAAATCAGGATCTGCAATAAAAGTAAAACGTTTTTCTGTCGTTTCATCAATTCTAATTGGTTCTGATTCAATTTTTTTAGAAGTTAAAAAAGCAATTGTTTCTTCTAAATTAATAACTTCAAATGCCAAATGGCGCAAACCAACCGCTTCTGGTCTTGAAGGTCTTTGTGGCGGATTTGGAAAAGAGAATAATTCGACTACATAAGTGCCATTTAGAGCCAAATCTAATTTATAAGACTGGCGCTCTTCACGATAGATTTCTCTAATTATGGTTAAACCTAAAATCTGAGTGTAGAAATATTTCGATTTTTCGTAATCGGAACATAAAAGGGCAATATGGTGAACTTTATTAAGGGTAAGCATTATTTTTTTGATTCAGGTTCTTGATTTAATTTTCGAATAACTTTGGCAGGATTTCCAACAGCAAGTGAATTGTCTGGAATATCTTTTGTAACAACAGATCCAGCACCAATAACACAACCTTTTCCGATTGTTACTCCAGGGCAGATAACAGAATTTCCGCCAATCCAGCAATCGTCTCCAATTGTAACTGGATAAGCATTTTCTAGTGTTTTTCTTAATTCAGCGTCAAGCGGATGAGAAGCGGTATAAATTTGAACATTTGGCGCAATAAACACATTTGATCCTATAGTTACAGGAGCACAGTCCAAAACCACACAATTCACATTAAAATAAACATTTTCGCCAGCAAAAATATTGTAACCGTAATCACAGTGAAAAGGAGGTTCTATATAAAAACCAGCTCCAGCATTTGGAATTAATTCTTTTAAAATTTCTTTTGCTTTTTTGGTAACTCTGTATTCTTTTACATTTAAGGTATGCAGTAAATTTTTAGCATTTCGGCGTCCTTTTATCAATTCAGGATCAAAGGCGTTGTAATACTCGCCAGAGATCATTTTTTCTTTTTCTGTTTTCATATTTTACATTTTCGTCTTGGCGATTTTGTCATGTATTTTCACAGTTTCCTGTAAAGCTGCAGTGCAATACCAAGGCGTTAATTCGGCTTCGAGTAAATTGGCTTTTATTGCTGGATCGGTAGCGACAAGAGCTTTGGCTTCTTCTATCGTTTCGACATTAAAGATGTAAATACCACGATAATTTCTATCATTTTTCATGAAAGGTCCAGCAACAACCAGTTTTCCTTCTTTGGCCAATTTGCCAATATTTTCCATGTGCCCTTCAAAAAGCTTTTTGGTTTCTTCTTTAGAAGCGGTTGTGTTGCTTCCAGATTTTAAAAGACAAAAAACATATTTCTTCATTCCGTATTCGTCAGCGTGAAGAGATTTTGCAAGGGTTTCATCATATTTCACTTCGGTTTCTTGCGAAAAGCTGGTAGCGCTTAATAGCAAAAGAGCAAATAACAGTATTGATTTTTTCATAATGCAATTCAACTTTAAAATTATATTATTTAAAAATTAGGCTCAATTTTGTCATTCCGAGGAACGAGGAATCTCCGCAAGTAACTCTATAACTAAAATCCAATCTTTGTAGAGCTTCTCGCGGAGATTCCTCGTTCCTCGGAATGACATAAGCGACGTTTTAAACCAGTTTCTTCAAAATAACAATCTGCCCTAAATGATAAACATCATGCTGAATAATTCCGTGAATGTGTTCGTAATACGTATGACCGTTATTTACATAAATCTTCGCTAAATCTTCATCATCAAAATTCTCAAAAAAAGCATTCCACGATTCTTGAGTTTTTGCAAGTGTCTGAAGCGATTGTTCCCAAGCCACTTCTGACGGATCTAAAACAGGAACAAAATAGTTATGATCTGGAGTTACGATCACTTCTCCCTGCATACGCTCTAAAATATTTCTTCTCCATTGTATCAAATGATTCACAATTTCCCAAATCGTATTAAGATTAGGGTTTGCTTTTTTGTAAGCTTGCTCTGCTGTTACATTTTTTAGAGTGCTAGCCAAATTGACTTCAAGCCAAGGATTTCCATTATAAATGGATTGATATAGATTTGAAATTCGTTTACTTTCTGACATAAAAAGATGATTATGGTTTTCCTAGCTAAGATACAAATTAGTATTTTACAACTCATCCTCGAAATTCTACAATTGGGTTATTATATATTTTTTAACATGAATTGTTAAAATACATTTGCTTCATCAAAAACCAAAACGGATATGAAAACCAAATTATTTTTTACAGTTAGCTTTTTATTTTTTACAGCTTTAATTTTTGCTCAGAATACTATTTCAGGAAAAGTAGTTGACCAAAAAGGAAAACCAGTTGCAGGTGCAAATATTTATATAGATGGAACTTATGACGGAGCAACAAGCTCTGAAACTGGAGAGTTCTCTTTTGAAACTACTGAAACTGGAAATAAATTTTTAGTGGTTAGTTTTTTACTTTTCGAAACTTATAAACAAGAAATTGATGTTGCTAATTATAAAGACCAAACGGTAAAATTAAGAGAAAATGTTAATGCTTTAGATGCAGTTGTCATTACGGCTGGAACTTTAGAATCTGGAGAAAAAGCTAGAGTTTCTGTTTTAAAACCTTTAGATATTGTAACGACTGCGGGTTCTGCTGGAAATATCGTGGCAGCTTTGCAAACTTTGCCTGGAACGCAGACAGTAGGTGAAGATGGACGTTTGTTTGTGCGTGGAGGAGAAGCTAGCGAAACTCAAACTTTTGTAGACGGAATTCGTGTAGCACAACCGTATGGAGCAACTACAAATAATTTACCAACTCGAAGCAGATTTTCTCCTTTCTTGTTTAGCGGAATTGCTTTTTCTACAGGCGGATATTCTGCAGAATACGGCGAAGCTTTGTCAAGTGTTTTGCTTTTGAATACACAAGATGACGAAGATCACGAAAAAACAGATTTGGGTTTTATGACTGTAGGTTTGAGCGTAGGAAATACTCAAAAATTCAAAAAAAGTACTTTGAGCGTAAATATGATGTATGTGAATTTAGCGCCATACCAAGCTGTGATTCCGCAAAATGTAGATTGGAATAATCCTTATCAATCGCTTGGAGGTGAAACAGTTTATAGATATAAATTTACAAACGGAGTTTTCAAATTATATGCTTCATTCGATTCAGAAAGATTCGATTTAAATCAGAAGAATGTCAATTTTGAAAATCCTATTAGAACAGATATGAACAATAATAACTTCTATTTGAATTCATCTTACAAAGGAAGTTTTGGATCAGGCTGGACGTTAACTTCGGGAGTTAGTTACGGTTATAGTAATAACAAGTTGAAATATGATATTACGGGGGTTAAAAGTGTAGAAAATGCGGCACAATTGAAATTAAAGTTAAGCAAGAAATTTTCAAACTATTTCAGATTGTCTTTCGGAACAGATTATTTCATTACCAAATACAATGAAGATATAGTTGACAATGTTTCTCTTGATATTGCAAATGGTTATGATTCTAACATTTTTGCATCATATGTAGAAGGTGATGTTTCGTTTTCAAAAAATCTGGCTTTAAAAGTAGGTTTAAGATATTCTAATAATAGTTTATTAAACGAAAACAACATTGCACCAAGAGCTTCATTAGGATACAAACTTTCAAAAAGCAGCCAGTTTTCTTTTGCTTACGGAGATTTCTCTCAAACGCCTGTTGTAGATTATATTAAATATTCAAAATACCATCAGTTTGAAAGCGAAAAAGCGCAACATTATATTTTGAATTACACGTTTACAAAACCGGGACAATTGCTGAGAACAGAACTTTATTATAAAGATTATAGAAATTTAGTTCAGTACGATACGAGAGATATTCAGTACAATTCAGTTTTTAATAACAACGGATCAGGTTATGCAAAAGGTTTTGATTTGCTTTGGAGAGATAGCAATTTGTACAAAAACTTAGAATATTGGATTTCATATTCTTACATCGATTCAGAAAGACAATATAAAAACTTTCCGAACATGGCGACTCCAAGTTTTATTGCCAACCATAGTTTGTCTTTAGTAACAAAATATTTCATTACCGACTGGAAATCACAAATCGGATTTACAAATAGTTATAGTTCAGGACGTCCGTACAACGATCCAAACCAAACGCAATTTATGAACGGAAAAACTAAATCTTACAATAGTTTGAGTTTCAATTGGGCATACTTATTAACAACACAAAAAATTCTTTATTTCTCAGTTTCAAATCTTTTAGGAACACAAAATGTTTTCGGTTACGATTATGCTAAAAATCCAGATCCAAGTGGAGTTTATCAAAGACAAGCCGTTGTTCCGACTGCAGACAGATTCTTCTTCGTAGGTTTCTTCTGGACAATCAGCCAAAATAAAAATGAGAATCAGCTTAAAAATCTTTAAAAGGTTCTAAGATACTAAGGTGCTAAGGGAAAAAAAACTTAGAAACTTAGTCCCTCAGAACCTTAGTAACTTAAAAAGAAACAATTCAGTAACCAAAATCAACAACTCAGTATCATTTAATTTTAAAAGAGTAAAAACCAGCATATTTTTGAAGTATAAATTAAATAAAGGTTCAAATTTACAAAGTAACAAAGTAGCAAAGGTTTCTTTGCAAATTCAAAAACTCTGAATCTTTGAACCTAAAAAAAGAGTTTTAATCATCAATAAAAAAACTTAGAACCTCAGAACCTTAGTAACTTAGAAACTTTAAAAAAAAGAAATCATGACCAAAATTATTACAATAACTATTTTATTTATCTGCAGCTTAATGTCTGCACAAAATGTAAAATTAACTGTTGCTGTTTCAGGTTTGAAAAATGATACAGGAGTTGTTAAAGTAGGATTATATAATTCAGACGGAACGTTTCTTAAATCTACTTACAAAAGTCTTGCTTCCGAAATTAAAGACAATCAAGCGGTTGTAACTTTTGATGATCTTCCTGCGGGAGAATATGCAATTTCAACTTATCATGATGAAAATATCAACGGAAAGCTAGACAGAAATGCAATGGGAATGCCATTAGAAGAATATGCAGCTTCGAATAATGCAAAAGGATTTATGGGACCTCCTTTGTATAGTGATGCTAAATTTAATGTCAATAAAGATTCAAAAATTGAAATTACATTCTAATAAACAAATAACTAATCCATATAAACAAACCATTAAAAAAACTTATAAAAAATGAAAAAAATCATCACTTTAATAGCACTATTTGTAGTAGTAATAAGTTCAGCTCAAACACAATTTGAACAAGGAATGAACAAAGCTTTCGGACTTTGGAAAGAAGGAAAAAATACTGAAGCTTCTGCTTTATTTGAAAGAATCGCTGGCGCTGAAAAAAACAGTTATTTACCAAATTATTATGTAGGTTTAATAAATGCATTAGCTGTTTTTACAGAAAAAGACAAAACAAAAATCGATTTGTTATTGACAAAAGCGCAAGATGCTGTAGATGTTGAAATGATAAAAGATCAAAGCAACTCAGAATTATATGTTTTACAAGCTTTAATTTACACAGGATATGTTGTTGCTGACCCAATGACAAACGGAATGAAGTACTCTGGAAAGGTGATGGAAGCTTACGCGAAAGCTAAAACATTAGACCCAAATAATCCAAGAGCCGTTTTTGGTGAAGCAGATTATCAATTGGGAGGAGCAAAATGGACAGGAGTTGATACAAAACCTTTATGTGCACAAGTTGATAAATCTATTGAACTTTTTAATAATTTTAAACCAGCAACGCCATATTCTCCAAAATGGGGATTAGAAAGAGCGTTAGAAATTCAAAAAACCTGTAAATAATTTAATAGTTATAAGCCATCATGATATTAAAACCTAATTTGTTAAAAGCATGCTTAGTTGGAGGAATAGTATTTTTATTTTCTTTTCTAATTCGGTTTGCTTCTATAGGAACAGCAGTTTTTACCAAGAATCTTTACATTTATTTCTTGTACTGCATGCTTTACAGTGTGGTTTTATATGTCGTAAACGTCGTTCTTTTTGAATTTTTAGATAGAGTATTCAGAGAAAATCCATATTCGCTAAAGAGAATTTTAATTGGTTTTGTAAGTTCATTTTTTGTGTCAATGATTGTAATTGGTGTATTGCGCTTGTTTACAAGTATAATAATCGAGAATAAGACAATTCTAGGTTTTCTAGCCAATGAAAAAGCAGAAAATTATATAGAATCTTCGGTAATGACATTCATTGTTTTAGTGTTTTTTCACGGACTTAATTTTTATAAACTCTATCAGGAAAATAAAGTCACGCAACAGAAGATTATCGCAGGAACGGCAAATGCAAAATTTGAAAGTTTAAAAAACCAGATCGATCCGCATTTTCTGTTTAATAGTTTAAATGTTTTAAGTTCTTTGATCGAAGAAAATCCGGATAATGCGCAGCGTTTTACAACTTCTCTTTCTAAAATTTACAGATATGTTTTAGAACAAAAAGACAAAGAATTAGTTTCTGTTGAAGATGAATTGTCATTTGCAAAAACCTATATGAATCTGTTGAAAATGCGTTTCGAAAATAGTTTGTTTTACGAATTGCCAACAGAAAACATAAATCCGGAAGCAAAAGTGGTTCCGCTTTCTTTACAGCTTTTGCTGGAGAATACAGTGAAACACAATATAGTAAGTGAGCAAAAACCACTTCATATTAGAATATTTATTGATAAAGATTATTTAGCAATTCAAAATGATCTTCAGAAAAAAGAAGTGCTGCAGGACAGACAAGGTGTTGGATTGCAAAATATTGTAAACAGATACGGAATTATAACCGACAGAAAAGTGAAAGTTCAGGAAGATGAGAAGAATTTCACGGTTAGGATTCCAATTTTAACAAAACAAATTACCGTTATGGAAACGAGTGCAGAATATACAGACGAAGCAAAAGCATATTATAGAGCCAAAAAAAGAGTAGAAGAACTAAAAGGATTTTATGGAAATATTATTTCATACTGTTGTGTGATTCCGTTCTTGGTTTTTATTAATTTAAAATTTTCACCAGGATTTCAATGGTTTTGGTTTTCTGCTTTAGGATGGGGATTTGGAGTTGCCATGCATGCTTTTAAAGTTTTTGGATACAGCTCTGATTGGGAAGAAAGAAAAATTCGAGAAATTTTAGAGAAAGATAACAAGCAAAAAACGTGGAAATAATGGAAAAAGATTTCACAGAAGCAGATCGTTATTACGATGCTCAAAAAAGAGTCAAAGAAATTAGAGAATTTTATGAGCATTTGACTGTCTACGTTTTATGTAATCCAATTGTGATTGTTGTAAATTATATGACTTCTCCAGAATACCTTTGGTGGATCTGGTCTGTAATGGGATGGGGAATGGCTATTATTTTACACGGATTGAAGGTTTTTAGTTTCCCACCTTTTTTCAATAAAAAATGGGAACAAAAAAAGATTCAGGAAATTCTAGAAAAAGAAAATAAACAACGATTAGAAAGTAATCATGGAAACAAATTTGAGTAACGATCAGGAACAAATAATACTGCAAGAATTGGCCAGTAAAAAAGTGATTCAGTTGAAATCTTTTTACAAACATTTGTTCATTTACACCATCGCACTAATTCTTTTTCTTTTAAAAGAATATACAAATCTACCACTGCAATTTTTTCCAATAAAATACATCAATTGGGTAGTGGTAATTATTTGGTCGGCTGTTATAGTGGGTTCTGCAATCGATTTGTTTGCTTCTTATAAGATTTTCGGACAAGAATGGGAACAGCGAAAAATGAAAAGCATTTTAGAAAAAAAATATAAAAAACAAAAATGGGAATAATCATGGAAATGAATTTAAGCGAAGAAGAAAGATATATTCAGGCTAGAAAAAAAGTCGAAAATATTAAAGGATTTTATGGAAATCTAGTTGCTTTCATATTAGTAAATGCAATATTGATTTTTATAAATTTATACACATCGCCAAGCTATTTGTGGTTCTTTTGGCCATTATTATGGTGGGGAGTTGGTGTAATTTTTCACGGATTAAAAGTCTTTGAAGTTTTTCCAGGAATGGGTAAAGAATGGGAAGAAAGAAAAATCAAAGAGTTTATGGAAAAGGAAAAACAGAATAAAAACAAGTGGCAATAATTATTTAAAAAAATAAAAGCATGGGACGTTTTAGAAGACATATGTACGAGGAATATGCAAAACAGCATTCTGGAGAATATACAGGTGATGAGAGTTACAATGCAGCGTACAAAAAAGTAAAAAAGATAAAAGGATTTTATTCGCATTTAAAAGTTTATATCATTGTAAATGCGATTATTATTGTTTCTAGTTTAAGTAGAGATCATTTAACTGAAGGAATTGATTTCAGCGGATTATCAGAATGGCATACTTATTCAACTGCTTTCTTTTGGGGAATTGGTTTATTAGCTCACGGATTATCTGTTTTTGGTTCTAATTTGTTTTTCAGCGAAGACTGGGAACAAAAGAAAATTCAAAAATATATGGAGAAAGACGCCGCAAATAAAAATAAATGGGAGTAACTTTGAAATACTATTCTTTCTAAATTTTACAATATAATAAATGATAACATTAATTATAGAAGACGAAAAACCAGCTGCAAGATTGCTGCAAAGAAAACTTGAAAAGTTAAATGTAAAAGTAGAAACCATGCTTCATTCTGTCGAAGAAGCTGTTGAATGGTTTGAAAACAATTCTCATCCCGATTTAATCTTTCTAGATATTCAATTATCAGATGGTTTGTCGTTTGAAATTTTTGAAAAGATAGATATTAAAAGCGCGATCATTTTTACAACTGCTTATGATGAATATGCTTTAAAAGCATTTAAACTAAATAGTATCGATTATCTTTTAAAACCAATTGATGAAGATGATCTGGAAACGGCCGTTTCTAAATTCAAAACCCGAATGCCAAAAGCAGAAGCAGAAACTTCAAATCTGCAGTTAGATTTTGAGCAGATTCGCCAAATGCTGTCAAATCCTTTTGAGAAAACATACAAAAAGAGGTTTACTGTAAAAATTGGACAACACTTAAAAGTAATTACCACAGAAGAAATCGAATGTTTCTTTAGTGAAAATAAAGGAACTTACATTCATACCTACGACAATCGTGATTACTTGATCGATTCGACTCTGGAGATTTTAGAACAAGAACTTGATAAAAAGGATTTCTTTCGCGTAAGCAGGAAATTTATTGTTCCGTTAAAAGCGATCAAAGAAATTCAGGTTTATACTAATTCTCGACTTAAAGTGATTCTTCCAACTTATAAAGAAGATGAGGTAATTGTAAGCCGAGAAAAAGTACAAGATTTTAAGACTTGGCTAGGATAATTAGTTGTCGATAGTTGACATAATTTCTATAGCTCCAAATTTCCAATCAGAATTAATTATTTGAGCGTCAGTAGGCTTTATAAAAGTTATTGACGCAATTTTTTTTACTGCTTTATTGTTCGGAGTAATGCTGATATAATTTACAAGTTCATCATAAGGTTGATTTATATTACTCGCAATACTTCCTATTACCCCAATTTTAGATAAACAATCCGTTGTTGGAATGTCTTTTTTTAATGGAGAGTTTTCAATATTGTTTTGATAAAACGTATTAAGAATATATTTTTTGGTAGCAAATATTAGAACTCCCGATTTAGAACCGAACTTTTGCTCAACTTCTTCAGCATTCCCTTTATAAATAAATGGCAACAGATCATTCTGATTGATATTTTTCAAGGTATTTTCTGCCTGTTCCATATATCCAATACATTTAGAATCCAAAATGACTAACGGATTATCTTTGGTCTGCCCAGAAACAATGCAAGTAAAAATAATTGTAAATAAAAAACAGACTGTTTTCATAAATGTTTTTTTATGAAAGTTAGTTTATTTACTCAATCTATGCAATGTAAACGTCATAGCGCTTAAAAGGAAAAACGCCATAATTTGGTGAATTAATCCTAAAGCCAATGGAACACTGTATAATAATGTGAAAACTCCAAGTAAGAATTGAATAAAAACAAAAACAACCAAAGTATTGATTCCGTTTGCCTGTGTGCGCGTAAGTGAATATTTTTTGCTTTTGAAGAAAAGAAAAAGAATAATTGCCACAACAACATAAGCAAAAGTTCTGTGTACAAACTGAACACCACTTTTACCTTCAATTAAATTTTTTATTAAAGAAGATTGCTCAATAAAAACCGATTCGTGAATAAATTCTCCGTCGCTCATTAAAGGCCAGTGATTATGAATTAGTCCTGCATTTAAACCTGCTACAAATCCGCCGTAAATAATTTGGATTAATAAAGCGACTAAAGCAAAACGAGCAATTTTGCGAAGAGGCAAAATCTTGTTGATATTTCTTTCAGGATAGATTAAATCTAATGCAACCCAAAGTGTATAAGCAAAAGTGATAAATGCAAAAGTTAAGTGTAATGAAAGTCTAAAGTGGCTCACATCAGGATTGTCAATTAATCCGCTTCTTACCATGAACCATCCTAAGAAACCTTGGAAAGCACCCATCGCCAAAAGAACGACACATTTTTTGATTGTATCTGTATCTAATCTCTTTTTAGCTAAAAAGTAAACAAACGGCACAAAGAAAACTAAACCAATAATACGTCCGATAAAACGGTGAAACCATTCCCAGAAATAAATAAATTTATAATCTGCTAATTGAAAATCGTTGTGAATATTGATTTTTTGATACTCTGGAAACTTCTTGTATTCGTCAAAAGCAGCTTGCCATTTAGCATCTGTTAAAGGCGGGAAGGTATCGGTTACCAAATGCCAGTCGGTCATAGATAAACCTGAATTGGTCAGACGAGTAATTCCGCCCACAACGACCATTAAAAATAATAAAACACAACCCGATAGTAACCAAATGATTACTGATTTATTCTCTTTTTTCATTCTTTTCCAATTAATTCGATTTCGTTTTCTTTTTTGGTGTTTGAAATTCTTTTTAAATAGAATTTTACTATATATAGATTTATTAAAATACTTGTTATTAATATTGAACTTCCAAAAATTACTCTATTGATATTATTACTGATGTCAATTTTTAAATCTGACATTTCAATTAAAGCAGGACTAGTGAAGATAGCAGCGATAATGAAAACTATAAAGCAGGGAAGAAAAATAGATATTAATAAGTAGAATAATTTATGTTTAAAATGTTTTTTTTCGGTCTTTTTTAGCTCTTTAAAAAATATAAAATTTGAGTAAAAAATTATTAAAATAAATGTTACTAAAAAAAAGCCGCCTAAAAAATCCATTATTTCTTAGGTGTTAGATTTAACTTTTCCGCTCTTTTAATCACGAAATCATAAGCAGCTTGATATTCATTTGGAATATCACCTTCAAGAATTGCTTCTTTTACAGCTTCTTTTAAGATTCCGATTTCGCGTGAAGGTTTCAAGTCGAACATTTCCATAATTTCTTCTCCGGTAATTGGAGGTTGGAAATTACGAACGTGGTCACGTTCTTCGACTTCTACAATTTTCTTGCGGACAACTTCGAAGTTTTTATGATATTTCTTGAATTTCGCTGGATTTTTAGTTGTGATGTCGGCCTCACATAAAGTCATTAGATCTTCTACATCTTCGCCAGCATCAAAAACCAAACGACGAACGGCGCTGTCAGTCACAATATCCTGTGCTAAAACAATCGGACGTGAACTCATAATAACCATTTTCTGAACGAATTTCATTTTATGGTTCAAAGGCATGTGCAAACGTTCGAATATTTTCTTAGCCATTTTTCCGCCCAAGAATTCGTGTCCGTGAAAAGTCCAACCTTGTTTTTTAGTAAAACGTTTTGTTGGCGCTTTTCCAATATCATGCAATAATGCCGACCAGCGAAGCCAAACGTCATCTGTGTTTGGACAGATATTGTCTACAACTTCAAGAGTGTGATAAAAATTATTTTTATGCGTATGACCTTCAATTTCTTCTACCTGATTCAACGCCGTTAATTCAGGTAAAATTAGATCTAAAAGTCCTGTTTTATATAAAAGTAAGAATCCTGTTGAAGGTTTATCTGTAGAGAGAATTTTATTTAATTCGTCAACAATTCTTTCGCCAGAAATAATTTTGATTCTTTCTGCATTTTTTGTGATGGCATTCAATGAATTTTCTTCGATTTCGAAATTCAATTGAGTTGCAAAACGAATCGCACGAAGCATTCGCAAAGGATCATCAGAATAGGTAATATCTGGATCCAAAGGCGTTTTTATTGTTTTATTTTCTAAATCGGTTAAACCATCAAAAGGGTCTAAAAGATCTCCAAAATTGTTTTTATTTAAAGATAAAGCAAAAGCATTGATTGTAAAATCGCGACGATTTTGATCGTCTTGCAAAGTTCCGTTTTCCACAATCGGATTTCGGCTGTCACGATTATAGGATTCTTTTCGCGCACCAACAAATTCAATATCGGTATCTTCAAAACGAAGCATTGCTGTTCCATAAGTTTTAAAAACTTGAACTTTTGGTTTGTTCGGAAGTAAATCAGAAACTTTAAGCGCTAATTCGATGCCGCTTCCAACAGCAACTACATCAATATCTTTTTTTGAACCTCGATTTAAAAGCAAATCACGAACAAATCCGCCGATCACATAAGAGTCAACGTTTAATTCCTGAGAAGCTTTCGAAATAATATCGAAGATTTTGTTTTGTAAAGCAGTTTTGTAATTTGTTTGTATCGCCACGAATTCACTAATTTTTATAAAATAATACGTTTGTGTTCAAGTGAGGTAGAATTAAAGTTTGCCAAAATCGCTAAATTGTTTTTTTGGATACTTTTAAATAATTAAGACATTGCGAAATATATTTTGGATGCAGAAAATCACTTGATTTTATTTCAAGTATAATTTTATCAAACAAAACAAAATCAGCATAAAATTTGTGATCTAAAATTATGTCTTTATAATTTACTAAATATTCTTTTTCTCTTTCAAATGGAATATTTGCTTTCTTGAATTCGTATTCTAAAGCATCTTTATATACAATTTCAGAAAAGCCTCCACCTAAATTTCTATGAACATCAAATAAAATTCCGATTATTTGATAACTTTCCTCTTGATACAATATTTTTGTCATGATCTAAATTTTTTTCCGCCACGAATTCACGAATTTTTCTAATTAATTTTTTAAAAAGTTAATTCGTGAATTTGTGGCTATTATTTAGAATACAACTTTCAATTTTTGTATTGAAAATGTTTTTGGAATTTTATGGGTGCAAATTTACAACATAGAAAATGCCTTTTATAATCTACAGCCTAATTTTTTGAGTAAATTCACAATTTTTCAATTCAATTTTATGAAAATAAAAAACAGTGGAAGTAAATTGCATGAATTAATACAAATCGAACGTTCAGATTTTAAAAATTAAGTCGTGAATTTCGACATGATTTAAATTTTTCCGCCACGAATTCACGAATTAATTTTAATTGATTTAAAAAAAAATAGGATAGTGAATTACACAAATTCATTCGAAATTTTGCTCAAAGATTTTAAAAAATAAATTCGTGAATTCGTGGCGAAAAAAAATATGGCTCCATAAAACAAATCAATTGCGATAATCTGTTTTTAGAAATTCAATTTGTATTTTTGAATCATAGAAAAATGCACACATGAAAATTGTTATATCTCCAGCGAAATCACTGAATTTTGAAAAAGAATTACCAACATCTCAATATACTGAACCTTCATTCTTAAAAGAAGCGAGAGTAGTTCATAAAGTGGTTAAACAAAAAAAGCCTTCTGAATTATCAGAATTAATGTCAATTTCAGACAAGCTAGCCGATTTAAACTGGAAAAGAAATCAGGATTGGAAAACGCCTTTTACGCCAGAAAATGCGCGTCCGGCAGTTTATACTTTCGATGGTGATGTTTATACAGGATTAGATGCTTATACAATTCCGTTAGAAAAATTAGATGTTTTACAAGATAAATTAAGAATCTTATCTGGACTTTATGGACTTTTAAAACCATTAGATTTAATGCAGGCTTACCGTTTAGAAATGGGAACTAAAATGCCAGTTGCCGAATTTAAAAACCTTCACGAATTCTGGAAGCCTACAGTTACTAAAGCTTTAAATAAAGAATTGAAAAAAGACGAATTATTTGTAAATTTAGCGAGTAACGAATATTTTTCGGCTGTTGATGTAAAAGCTTTAAAAGTTTCTGTAATTACTCCAGATTTTAAAGATTATAAAGATGGAAAACTAAAAATGATCAGTTTCTTTGCAAAAAAGGCGAGAGGTATGATGGTGCGTTATATTATTGATACGAACGCAGAAACTATTGATGATTTGAAAGGTTTTAATTACGAAGGATATCAGTTTGATGCGAATCTTTCTAAAGGCAATCATTTAGTTTTTACAAGATGATTTTTTAAAGATTCTAAGGTTCTAAGTTGCTAAGATTCTAAGTTTTTTTACCGCAAAGACACAAAGTTTTACGCAAAGTTTATAAACTGAATACTGCCACTGGGAACTGCGACTATTATAAAAAACAACGCCGAATTCAACTAAGAATTCGGCGTTTATGCGTATTATAAATCTATTATTAATGCATTGCGTCGGCTGCACTAATTTTGTTCTTCCCTTTTTTAATAAAGAGAATAATTGGTATGCAACATAAAAACATTATTCCTAGATAGAGGAAAATATCCATATAAGCCATTACAGTACTTTGTTTCATTACTGAATATTCTATAGCTTGATATGCTTTTTTCAAAGCAACATCTGCGCTATATCCTTTTGCCATGAAAGCGTGCTGCATTCCTGCAATTCGCTGCTGCACGTCAAATTTGGCAGGATCTAGGTTATTAATTAAATCTACTCTATGAGATTGGCTGAAACGTGTGATGAAAGTTGTAATGATCGCGATACCAAAAGATCCGCCTAACTGACGCATCATTCCAGTAAATGCTGCCCCTTCACCAATTTGCTTACCTTTTAAAGTAGAAAGAGAAAGTGTTGTAATAGGAACGAAAAGCAATCCTAAACCAATACCTCTTAAAATTAAAGGCCAATACATATGTTCAACTCCAGTGTCTGGTGTCATTCGGCTGTACATCATAAAGGTAAAGAAGAAGAAAATTAAAAATCCTACTCCAACCATATACCCTTGAGGAACACCTTTCTGAATCATATTCCCAACAAATGGCATCATGATCGCCGTTGTAATAGATCCTGGAATCAATAATAAACCTGCATCAGTTGCTGTCCATCCTAAAATAGATTGCGTGTAAATTGGGATAATCAATGTTGAACCATATAGACCAAAACCAAGAATAAAACACATTATGGTTCCAATTCTTAAGTTTCCATCTTTTAGAACACTTAAGTTTACGATTGGGTGTTTATAAGTAAGCTCTCTCCAGATAAATAAAACCAATCCTAAAACTGTTACAACACTTAAGGTTACGATTAAAGAATCATTAAACCAGTCGTCTTGCTGTCCGTGTTCTAGCACGAATTGTAAAGAACCAATAAAGGCACTTAACAAGATAATTCCCCACCAGTCAACCTGATTTGCTTTCAATTTTTCTCCATATTTAGGACTTCTTACGAATGTTAAAGCCAAAATAGTTGCAATAATTCCCAACGGAATATTGATATAGAAAATATAAGGCCAAGAATAATTATCTACTAAATATCCTCCCAAAGGCGGTCCAAGAGTTGGCCCTACAATTACACCCATTCCGTAAATCGCTTGCGCCATTCCACGTTTTGCTACAGGGTAACTTTCTGTAATAATTGTTTGGGCTGTTACTAGAAGTGCTCCACCACCCATACCTTGTACGAATCGGAAGGCTACAAGTTCCCATATATTGGAGGCATTACCACACAAGAAGGAACAGACTGTAAATATTATGATTGAAGCCACAAAATAATTACGTCTACCAAATTGCTGCGATAGCCAGCTCGTCATCGGAATTACAATAACATTCGCAATTGCGTATGCTGTAATAACCCACGCCACATCGGTCAAGGTAGCACCAAGACTTCCGCGCATGTCTGTTAGAGCTACGTTTACAATCGTTGTATCAACAATTTCCAGCAATGCACAAAGTACAGCTGTAATTGTAATAATCACTCGTCGGTAACCGTATTCTACTAAATCGTCGTCTGCTTGTATTGCTGCTGCCATTTATTTATTTTAAATGTACGTCTACATCAACGTTCATACCTGGGCGTAATAATTTTACTTTTTCAGGATCGTTTGATTGATCGATACTAATTTTTACTGGTAATCTCTGAATTGTTTTTACGAAGTTTCCTGTTGCGTTATCAGGAGGTAACAATGAAAAACGAGATCCTGTTGCAGGAGAAAATGATGTTACAGTTCCTTTGAATTCGTAGTTTGGATATGCATCAACTTTTAAGCTTACTTTTTGCCCAATCACCATTTTGTTCAATTGCGTTTCTTTAAAGTTAGCTACAACCCAAGCCTCACTGTTATTGATGATGTAGAATAAAGATTGTCCTGGCTGAACTAATTGCCCTGGCTGAATATCAACTTTAGAAACTTGACCATCAATTGCAGCAGTAACTACAGTATATGAAAGGTTTAAATGCGCAACATCTAGCATTGTTCTTGCTTTTTTGATGTTAGCAGCAGCAACTTCTGTTTGTTTATCAGAAACTTTAGATTTTGACTGAATAACAGATTTTTGATAAGTAGTAGCTTTTTGTTGTTGTTCTAAAACTCGTACTTGGTTTTCAGCTTCTTCCTTTGCTGTCAAAGCTTGCTCATATTGTTGTTTTGTAATTGTATGAGTTTTGTACAAGTTATTGTAACGGTTATAATCGTTTGTAAGCTGTCTCAATCTAATTTTAGCGCTTTCGATAGAACCGCTTGCAGATCTCATTTGAGCATCTGAAACAGAAATACTTGCATAAGCGCTTCCAATATCAGCTTTTGCAGCTTCGTATTGACCTTCAGCTCCTAATAATGCAGCGTTTGCTTCATCGATTTTTAATTGGTAATCTCTCTTATCGATTGTAAACAAAGTATCTCCTTTTTTTACATAATCATTATCCTTCACATATACTTTGCTGATATATCCTGAAACTCTCGGGATAATCGGATTCATTTTTTTCTCGATTTGAGCATCATCTGTTTCTTCGTGAGCTTGGCCGTGTAAATATTTTGATATTCCGTAAGTTCCTCCCAATAAAACCATTACGGTTAATATGATGATGAATTTTTTATTTGTCTTTTTCTTTTCCATGAGAGCTATCGATTATATTTTAGAAAGATTGAATGATTGTGATAATTGTCCTGATACTGAAAGTAATTCGTAGTATTTTTGAATAATTGTTGCTTTAGATAAAGCAGTTTGAATTTTGGCATTTAAATGTTCTACATCGGCTTCTACCAAATCATTAGTATCAGATAAACCATTGTCAAATTTATCTTTCACTAATCTGTAATTTTCTGCAGCTTGCTGAAGCGCTTCATCATAAACAACACTTTGATTGATTGCTAAGTCGTAATCTTCAATAGATTTTTGAACTTCAACTTTAATACGATCAGTCATAATGGCTTCTGTATTTTTTACTTCTAAAGCTCTGCTTTCTGCCTCTTTCACGTGTACATTGTTTTTTAGAATTCCTGACAAATCATAAGAAAGTCCGATTCCAAAATTCATAGCATATTTTACAGTTATGATATCTTTAAGATCCAACGCTGTATAACCACCAAGTAATGAGATTGCTGGATAATATCCGGCTTTTGCAATTTTTACATTAGCTTCAGAAGCTTTGCTTTGCAATCTTATTGCTTCTAAATCTTTTCTGCTCTCAAGTGCAACAGCATCAGATGTTATAGTATTGCTTGTTTTAAGATTAAAGAAATCCTCTTCATTTACCTGAATTTTTACATTAGGATCTAATTTAAGCAATGTAGTTAGGTAGTAATTGATGTTATTAATATTATTATTAGCTTCATCAATAGATAATTGCGTTTTAGAAACTAATAATTGCGCTTTTAATAAATCATTTCTCGGAATAATTCCGTTTTTCTCCAACTCTGTAAAATCGGTAACACGTTGCTTAGCGCTTTTTTGATTTTCGTTTAAAACATCTAATGTTTTTTGAGCTTTGTACAGTGCTGTGTAATAAGTGATTGCTTTTAAAGCAACATCTTCTTTGGTTTTAGCAGCATTAGCAGTTTCTGCTTCGTACATTCCTTCATACGCATCTATGCTACTTTGAATTTTAAATCCAGCAAAAATAGGAAGGCTTAAGTTCGCCATTCCAAGCATTGCTCTGTCTGGAGAAGCTAATGAAGCACTTTCACCTTGATTTGGCAAATCAATTGATGCTTTTGTTAGACGCTGATATTGACCTGAAATTTTAAGATCTGGGTACTGATTGTTTTTTACGGTTTTTAATTCGTACATTTTTGTGTTTACCTTAGTATTGGCAAGCGTAACTTCGTTACTCTTTTCCCAAGCCATTTGTACGGCCTCGCCCAAGGTTAAACTTGTTTTTTCTTGTGCTTCTATTGAAGATATTCCGATAAAGAAAACTCCAAAGAGCATTAATTGACTAATTTTCATAAACAAGTAGCGCTTTTATAGTTTGTTGAATGTGCTTTGTAAGATCATTTTTAATGTAATTGTTAAACATTTCTTCTGTTTTTAAATCCAGTAATTCTTCGAAGAAAGAGCGATTCATGTGAAAGTGAAAAAAGGTTCCAATAATTGTTGGTGTAATCAGTTGAATATTAATATCTTTTCTGAAAACGCCTTGAGCTTGTCCCTGTTTAATAATACTTTCAACAGATTTTAAGTTTCCTTTTTTAAGTTCTGTAAAAGCATTAAGGCTTTTCTCTCTTTTTTTACTGTTAAGTTCAAAATGTAAAACCCTGTAAATCCCCTTGTTAAGACAAATTCTGTTAATGTAAATTTCGATTAATTTATTGACTTTTTCAAGCGGTTCAAGATTTTCCTGTAATAAATTTTCGAGTTGCAACTTTAAATCAACAGTTTTGTAGAGAATTAGAGCTTCCAAAAGCCTTTCTTTTGAACCAAAATAATACGAGACCATGGCAATGTTAATTTTTGCCTCTTTAGAGATATCCCGTATCGATGTACCCTCAAATCCTTTCTCAGAAAATAGCTTTTCTGCAACTTCAAGAATCTGAATTTTTTTATCGTTTAATTCGATGTTTGACATGATAGTGTTTCTAATCGGATGCAAAATTAAACAGTTGTTTAATTTAAACGCTTGTTTAATTTTATTTTAACATAATATTAACATAAAACGGTTTCGATAATTTGGAGCAAAAAAAAGCTGAAACACTTGGTATTTCAGCTTTTCAAGTCTGTTTTGTCATTCCGACGAAAGAGGAATCTTCACAAGTAACTCCGTAATCAAAAGTTTTAATCTTTGTCAATTTTTTTTAATATTGCTTTTAATTTTTATCACATACCCATTTTTCATTTCTGTAAATGTAAATTTTTAATGGACTTGAAAGACAGCTAAAAAAAGCCACCTTAGCATCTACTAATGCAATTCTACCTTCTTCGTGTAAAATTGGTTTTGTAAAGCTTAAAACTCCATTAGGACATTTTTTTATAAGTTCACGACTATGATCTTTAATTATATTCGAAATAGTTATAGAATCTCGCTTAATAATTTTTATGTTTTTATGTTTTAAAAAAACAGTATCTAGGATAAAACTTTTAGAAATGTTTTCCAAAGTATCTAATTGTTCCTTGTTTCTTAAATGCAGTTTTTTTACTATTTCTTTCCTAATATCGAATCTAGGATTTTCTGCCATGCTTGTTTTAATCATTGTCATATCTGATATTTCCATAACACAATTACAAGATTCATTTATAAGGACTTGCTGAATTAATTCGTTTGCCTTTTGATTATAAGTTAATTTCGAGTAATCAGATTTTTTTTGACAACTTGAGATAATAAAAAGTAAAGCTAATACGAACTGAATTTTTTTCATGTGTTATTCTGAAATAATAGTTATTGCTTAAATATATGCATTAATATCATCGCATAAAAAAACGACACTTAAAAAATAAATGTCGTTTTGTGTTTTATGAATTTTATAATCTATCGAATCTCTCCAACAAATTCAGCAATTTTTCCGCTTCCGTTTTCGCTTAAATGTTTAATAAAAGCACTTCCTATAATTGCACCTTTCGCATATTTAGTGGCTTGGTTGAAAGTTTCTTTATTTGAAATTCCGAAACCAACAATTTGAGGATTTTTTAAATTTAGATTTGAAATTCTTTCAAAATACGTTTCCTGAACATCTCCAAAACCACTTTGTGATCCTGTAACACTCGCAGAACTTACCATATAAATAAATCCGTTTGAAACGCTGTCGATAAAACGAATACGCTCATCTGAAGTTTGAGGCGTAATTAGGAATACATTAATTAAACCGTATTTTTCAAAAATGGCTTTGTATTCATCAGCATAAACATCAACCGGAAGATCTGGGATGATTAGACCGTCAATACCAATTTCAGCACATTTTTTGCAGAAAGCTTCAACTCCGTATTGTAACATCGGATTAAAATATCCCATAATAATCAACGGAATTTTTACGCTTTCGCGAATGTTCTTCAGCTGATCAAAAAGAATTTGAGTTGTCATTCCGTTATGAAGCGCTTGTGTAGAACTCGCCTGAATTGTTGGTCCGTCTGCCAAAGGATCGCTAAAAGGAAGACCAATTTCAATTAAATCAACTCCATTTTTTTCTAAATCCTGAATCATCTGCACAGTATCATTTAAATTAGGATATCCGGCAGAAAAATAAATAGAAAGTATCTTTTTATCTTCTTGTAACTTTTGAGTTATTCTGTTCATTTTAATATTTTTTATCCCAACAAGTTTTCAAAACTGTTAGGTGTTTTTTTACTTTAATTAATTGATAATTTTACTCGTCCAATCATCACCTTTTTTTTCAACAAGCAATAATCCAGAATCTGAATCATTCATTTGGGCAACTAATTCTCCTTTGTTATTCCAAAAAGCACTTTGACCAGCTGACGGCGATCCCCAAGATTCTCCGCTGAAATTCGACATTAAAACATTCATTCTATGTTTTTCAGCATAATTTTGTAAATCTCTGTACGCATTCGGAATTCCATTTGGTGAAAAGAAAATGCTGGCAATATAAACATCAGTGTCTCTTTTCTTCGCATTTTCAGGATGCAGCGGATTATCAATATCGGCGCAAATCGCAAAAGAAATATTTTGATCTTTTATAGTAATCATCGGATTATGATCCAACGAAGATTGAAAAAAATCATCTTCTCCTTCATGCAAAAACTGTTTCGTATAAATAGAAACTGAATCATCTGGAGCTATAATAAATTCGCCAATAAACATTTTCGAATCTATCAAAATTGGCGCTCCAGCAATAATGACCATATTGTTTCTAACCGATAATTCTTTTAAATGATCGATTCGATAATCATCTTCTGTAAAAATTAATGCTTCTGCATTTTCTCTTTCATATCCAGTAATCGATAGTTCTGGAAAAGCAATCAAATTGGCGCCATTTTGAGCCGCCAAGTCAATAAGATGATAATGATTCAGTAAATTAGCAGATATATCTCCGCGTTTTGGTTTTGTTTGCGCCGCAGCTAAAATCATTTTTTGAATGTTAATTTTCGATATAAATCCAAGCAGTTTCTCCCGACTGTAATGTCACTTGAACTCTTCTGTAAGCATTAGATTCGAACAGGTCTACTTTTGCTAAATCGGCATTAGAAATCGTGAAAATTACACCGTGTATAATATCTGTTGGATTTTCGCTGGCTACTGCTACAACATAATCGGCCATTCCAAACTCTTCTTCAATTTTTAAACTTTTGAGTTTATAGCCTAATACTTGATCTGCAGTACCAGTTAATACTCTATTAAAAATTTGTCTTTGAATTTCTTTTGATCGTAATGTTCCGTATGAGAATAACTTTTCCATAATTACTATTTTCTCGTTATTTGGTTATTTTGAATAAAAACTTAATTCATTAAAGTAAATTATCCAAAAGTATAACTTTTATTACAATTTAAAATATTCAATATAATTATCTAAATCTTTATCTCCACGTCCAGAAAGACTGATTACTACAACATCTGTAGGCTTAAATTTCTTTTGATCCAGAACCGCAAAAGCGTGTGCACTTTCAATTGCTGGAATAATTCCTTCTAATTTTGTTAATTGAAGACCAGCGTTCATAGCATCATCATCGGTTACAGAGAAAAATTCTCCACGTCCAGTTTGAGCTAAATGCGCGTGTAAAGGCCCAACTCCAGGATAATCCAAACCTGCAGAAATAGAATAAGGTTCTGTAATTTGTCCGTCTGGGGTTTGCATTAAAAGTGTTTTACAACCATGAATAACACCAACTTTCCCTAATTTACTAGTTGCAGCGCTATGTCCACTGTCAACACCTTTTCCAGCAGCTTCAACCGCGATAATTCCAACTTCTGGTTCGTGTAAAAAGTGATAATAAGTTCCAGCAGCATTACTTCCTCCGCCAATACAAGCTACTACATAATCAGGATTCTCACGACCTTCTTTTTCTTTTAACTGCCATTTGATTTCCTCAGAAATAATGCTTTGGAAACGTGTCACCATATCTGGGTAAGGATGTGGTCCAATTGCAGATCCGATTATATAATGTGTGTCAACTGGGTTATTAATCCAATCACGAATTGCCTCATTTGTAGCATCTTTTAAAGTTCTTGAACCCGAAAGTGCAGGACGAACTTCTGCGCCTAACATTTTCATACGTGCCACGTTTGGTGCCTGACGCGCAATGTCGATTTCACCCATGTAAACGATGCATTCAATTCCCATTAATGCACAAACTGTTGCTGTTGCTACACCGTGTTGTCCAGCTCCAGTTTCGGCAATAATTCTTTTTTTACCTAAACGTTTTGCAAGTAAGATTTGTCCAATTGTGTTGTTAACTTTGTGTGCTCCCGTATGGTTTAAGTCTTCTCTTTTTAGATAAACTTTGGTATTGTATTTCTCAGATAAACGTTTTGCAAAATACAACGGACTAGGGCGTCCAACGTAATCTTTCAGCAATTGGTTGAACTCGGCTTTAAAATCTGGTTCATCCATTATGCTTAAATACTTCTGACGTAGTTCTTCTACATTTGGATATAACATTTCTGGAATATAAGCACCGCCAAATTCTCCGTAATATCCTTTTTCGTTAACGTTAAAACTCATTTTGTTTAAATTTTAAAAGTTGGCAACATCAAATTTTCGCTTGAAATTGCTTAATAGATTTTTATTTTTAAGCCCTGGTTCGATTTCAAATTTACTATTTACATCAACAGCGTAAATCGGTAATTTGGTTTTTGAAATTTCTTCAATGGCTTTTAATTCGTTCATTCCAATACCGCCGCTCAAAAAGAAAGGCTTTTTCGAATTGTATTTTTTTAATATGCTCCAGTCGAAAGTTGTTCCGTTTCCGCCTGGAAGTTTTCCTTTTGTGTCAAACAGAAAATAATCGCAGACATTTTCAAAAGGTTTTATAATTTCAAAATCAAAATTTTCATCGGCCGAAAAGACTTTGATAATTTCAATTTTCTTTGGAAGTTTTTCTTTTAATGCTGAACAAAATTCAACAGATTCTTCTCCGTGTAATTGAACTGCTTGTAAATTGTATTTTTCTACTTTTTCTAGAATTTCTTCCTGACTTTGATTGACAAAAACGCCTACTTTTTTGATTGTTTTTATCAATTCGGGAACATTCCCATTGCAATATCTAGCAGACTTTTCCCAGAAAATAAATCCCATATAATCGGGTAGGAGCGCGCCTACTTCGAGGATATTTTCTGGGTATTTCATGCCGCATATTTTGAGTTTCATTTTTTTTGATGCTTTAAGCAGTAGGCAATAAGCTTTAAGCTCTTTGCTTTGTGCTGATTTTTTTATTTAACTTTTGCTAAAAGCTTATTGCCTATAGCTTACGGCTTACAGCTGACTTATAAAGTCAATCGCCGCTTTTCCTGCGTTATCAGTTTTCATGAAGTTTTCTCCAATTAGGAAACCTTTGTATCCGTAAGGTTTAAGTTCTTGAATGGCTTCAATTGATGAAATACCGCTTTCAGAAACTTTTACAAAATCATTCGGAATTTGAGATGCCAATTCTTTACTGAAATCTAAACTTACTTCGAATGTTTTTAGGTTTCTGTTGTTTACACCAATCATGTCTAAAGTCGGCATAATAGATTTTTCTAATTCTTCTTGATTGTGAACTTCCAGTAAAACTTCTAAGCCTAAATTTTTAGCAAATTGAGATAATGATTTGATTTCTTCACGCGTTAAAACGGCTGCGATTAATAAAATTAAATCGGCTCCGTGAGCTTTTGCTTCTAAAATTTGATATTCGTCTACAATAAATTCTTTTCGTAAAAGCGGAATATTTACTGAAGCTCTTGCTAAAAGTAAATCGTCTAAAGATCCGCCGAAATATTTTCCATCGGTTAAAACAGAGATTCCGCAAGCACCTGCATTTTCGTAACCTTTTACTACTTCTTCAACTGTAAAATTATTGTTGATGATTGATTTTGAAGGTGAACGGCGTTTGTGTTCTGCAATAATTCCAGAATTACTTTCTTTTAATTTCTGACTAAGAGAAATGGTCTGTTTTCCAAAAAATACAGAAGCTTCCAACTGAGAAACCGGAATAATCGATTTCTTCAAAATCACTTCTCTTTTTTTGTCTATTATTATTTTATCTAAAATGTTCATTTTTTTAAGGTGCTAAGATTCTAAGATACTGAGATACTAAGCTTTTTTTAAAGTGATAATTGTTGTAATTTTTGTAAAGCTTTTAATCCTTTTCCAGATAGCAAGCTTTCTTTTGCTAATTCAAAACCTTCTTTTGGAGAACATTTTGTAACGGTTGAAATTGCCATTGCAGCATTGGCACAAACCACATTATTTTGAGCTTCGTTTCCTCTTCCAGAAATGATATTCGTAAAAATTTCAGCAGATTCTTCAATTGTTTTTCCACCTTCAATTTCTGTTTGAGATAAAAGACGAACGCCAAAATCTTCTGGATTCAGCATTCCTTCCATGTGATTAGAAATCGTTTTGGTTGGTCCAGTTAACGAAATTTCATCATATCCGTCAAGTGAATGTAAGATCGTGAAATTGGTATCGGTATTTTGATATAAATACGCATACATTCTCGCCAGTTCTAAGTTGAAAACTCCAACCAATTGATTTTGTGGAAATGCTGGATTAACCATTGGTCCCAACATATTAAAGAATGTTTTTACTGCCAATTCTTTTCTAATTGGTCCAACATTTTTCATTGCTGGGTGAAATAGGGGAGCGTGCAAAACGCAGATTCCAGCTTGATCGATACATTTTTCTAAAAATGAAGGATCGTTGCTGAATTTAATTCCCATTTTCTCCATTACGTTGCTTGATCCAGAAATGGATGAAACCCCGTAATTTCCATGTTTTGCCACTTTTATTCCTGCTCCAGCAGATACAAAAGAAGCTAAAGTCGAAATGTTGAAAGTGTCCTTTCCGTCACCGCCAGTTCCGCATAAATCGATCGTATTGTAAGCTGATAAATCAACTCGAATACATAATTCTAACAAAGCTTCGCGAAAGCCAGAAAGTTCATCAATAGTAATGCTTCGCATCATAAAAACAGTCAAAAATGCCGAAATCTGACTTGGATTATATTGACCGCTTGAAATATTAATCAATACGTTTTTTGCTTCTTCTTTAGTAAGAACTTCGTGGTTGATTAATTTGTTTAATATAGTTTTCATTTATTTTTAAAGTTGCTAAGGTTCTAAGATGCTGAGATTCTAAGTTTTTTGTTTCATGTTTTCTGTGACTGAAAACTGAGACTGCGACTAAAAATTAACTTTTAATCCAATTCTCTAAAATCCTTTTGCCATTTGGTGTTAATACACTTTCGGGGTGGAACTGAACGCCTCTCACATCATAACTTTTGTGTCTTAAAGACATAATTTGACCATTTTCGTCAACAGAAGTTGCTTCTAAATCTTCTGGTAAATTACTGTCTACAACCCAAGAATGGTATCTTCCAACTTCAAATTCGTTTCCTAAACCTTCAAACAAAATTTCATCCGAAACTACTGTTTTTACATTTGTTGCAACGCCGTGATAGACTTTATCAAGGTTTGAAAGCGTTCCTCCAAAAACTTCTCCAATTGCTTGTTGTCCTAAACAAACTCCAAGAATACTTTTCGTTGGGCTGTATTTTTCGATTACTGCTTTTAATAAACCTGCTTCATCTGGAATTCCTGGTCCTGGCGAAAGTAAAATTTTCTCGAAAGATGCAATTTCATCAATATCAAATTCGTCGTTTCTGTAAACAGTAACTTCGCAGTTTAAATCTTCTAGATAGTGCACTAAATTGTAAGTGAAACTATCGTAATTGTCTATAACTAAAATCTTTTTCATTTTTTTAAGGTGCTAAGTTGCTAAGATTCTAAGGCTTTAAGTCTTTACTGAAAACTGAGACTGAGACTGGCAACTAATTTTTTATTATTTCTCTCGAACGTATTTTTCAATAATAATTCGATCTATTCCTAATTTTTCTACTTTTTCTATTCCTTTTTGAATTAAAGTGTCGTTTTGAACTTTCACTACAAATTCAAATTTGTTCTCTTCCCAATCGCGGTTGTTGAAATACTCTAAATTTTCTGTGTAAATACTGTCTTTCAAAGTATATTTTCCGCCTCCGCCAAAGAACAATGCTGTTGTTGAATCTTTTCCGTTTTTTAAATCATGATTAAAAAAAGCAAAGTGTGTATCGTTTATAATTTTAATCATTTTTGTTTTTCTATTGAAAGTTGAAAAGGTCGAATCTTTTTCAGTGGTTTCAGCTGATATAAGACGCCAGGTTCCTTCAATTGGATTCTGCTTTTTCTCTGAATTACAAGAAGTCATAATAATGATTAAAACTAAAATTAATACTGCTTTTTTCATATTTTGTGGTTGTTTTTATGGTTTGTTTTTTAATTGTTTAAGGTTTCACGTTTCACGTTCCAACAACTTGAAACTAAATTTGTTCTGCCATTTCTAGCGCTGTATTCAAAGCTCTTAACTTATTATAAACTTCCTGCATTTCGCTTTCTTCGTCAGAACTTGCTACAATTCCGGCTCCTGCTTGACAGTGCAATTGGTGATTTTTAGAAAGGAAAGTTCGAATCATAATCGCGTGATTAAAGTTTCCGTCAAAATCCATAACTCCAATTGCGCCTCCGTAAAAATTACGATTTGTTTTTTCGCAATCTTCAATTAATTGCATTGCTCTATGTTTTGGTGCACCACTCAAAGTTCCTGCAGGGAAAGTATCTGCTACAACTTGCATCGTAGTTGCTTTTTCGTGTAAATGTCCGGTAACTTTTGAAACTAAGTGAATTACATGAGAGAAAAACTGAACTTCTCTATATTTTTCTACATTAACATCGTGACCATTTCTGCTTAAATCGTTTCTTGCCAAATCAACAAGCATAACGTGTTCACTGTTTTCTTTTTTGTCTTCAGAAAGTTCTTTAGCTAAAAGCGCGTCGCGTTCATCATTTCCTGTTCTTTTGAAAGTTCCCGCAATTGGATGAATTTCAGCTTTTCTATCTTTTACGATAATTTGTGCTTCTGGCGAAGAACCAAATATTTTGAAATCTCCATAATCAAAAAAGAATAAATATGGAGAAGGGTTGATGCTTCTTAAAGCTCTATAAACATTGAATTCGTCTCCTTTGAAACCTTGAGTAAATCGGCGAGAAAGAACCAATTGGAAAACATCTCCACGGTAACAATGTTTTTTGGCTAAAGCCACATTTGCTTTAAATTCCTCATCGGTTAAATTAGAGAAACCTTCGCCTTCTTTAGAAAATTTATATGAAGCTATATTTCTAGATTGCAATAATTGCTCGATTTCTGAAATATTATTTTTTCCGTCAAGACTATGGCAGAAAATATAAGCTTCGTTTTTAAAATGATTAATTGCAATAATGTTTTGATAAACAGCATAAAAAACATCTGGAATCGAAGTTGCGTTGTCTTTTTTAGCAATCGAAACTTTTTCGAAATAACGAACTGCATCATAAGAAATGTATCCGAATAAACCGTTATTGATGAATTTAAAATCGTTTTTTTCTGATTTGAATTGGCTTGAAAATTCCTGAATTACCTGAGGAATATTTGTCGAAGAATCGATATTGATTTTTTCTGAAGTTCCGTCTGGAAAAGTTTTAGAGATAACTTCATTTTCAATTTTAATAGTAGCAATTGGATTGCAGCAGATGTAAGAGAAACTGTTGTCATTTCCGTGATAATCACTACTTTCTAGTAATAAACTATTTGGGAATTTATCTCTGATTTTGAAATAAATACTCACTGGCGTAACTGTGTCTGCCAGAATTTGTTTGTAATGTGTATTAAGAATAAAAGGTTTCAAAATATATAGTTTTTAATTCGTTAGTTGTTTTTCGTTTAAAATTGGACCAAAAAAAAAGGCTTGTCGTGATGACAAGCCTTTTTAATTTATAGTTTTTACAATACCATAGGAAGCTTTGTTCACGACGTCTGACGTAAATTGTTCCACCACCAAGTATTGTTTAATATTGTTCTCATATCTGTTTTTGTTGTGACAAAGATATAAATGTAATTTGAATTGAAGTATATAAAATTTGAAAAAAAACTTTTCGAATCTGTAAAATTTGTTAAATTTTATTTGAATTTACTTCAATAACTCTTTAGTTTCCACTTGCTACCGTGTTATTTACGCTTAATCTAAAATCTGGATTTCCTTTGATGTTTGGAAGCGCAAATAATTCAATAAGTTTCAGTTTAGTATATTCTATTCCATAAGCTGGGTTACCATAATAACTTTTTATACCAGGAATATTACTTCCAGATTCGCTTTCGATTTCTCCAGTACAATTGTTTGCTATAACATTTTTAAAACTAATCTTTGACAAATTAGCTTCTCCATTTCCAATATTTCCTTCCAATAAAACAAAAGGAGCAAATCCAGAAACGACACTATTTGTTAGATTAAAAAAAGTATTTTCTCTAATATAAGCAGATTCTCTTACCAAGCCTTGATTGTTTTCTTCTAGATTAACCAAAGTAATATTGCTTGCATTGATTTTAGTCATCTTTTTAGTCATATCTGTGTTTGCAACTTTTTCGTATGAATCTACCTCAAAACATCTTGAACCCGAAATATCTGAAGAGAATGGGTGGCGAATTGCGATACTATTACTGATGTTAATTTGAGCACCTTGCGTGAAATCAAAATCATCATCTGTTGTTCTAAATGAAATCAAATTAGTCAAATTCAAATCTCCACCATAACATTCGAAAGAATCATCATTAGAAAAGCTAATTTGGACATTGCTTACAATTGTTTTTCTTCCAACACCAGCAAGAGAAAGGCCATTAAGTTCTTTAGAAGCACTTAGTTTTCTTCCAGCATACTCGATTCTAACATATTTTAAAATTCCTGAATTATCTTCAGGATCCTGACCTCCGTAATGATTTAAGTTTGGATCTAAATCGAAAGGTAAAGTGTGAATACCTCCTAAAGTGTTTATTGGAGCTTTTCCTAAAACAATAATTCCACCCCAGTCGCCTGGTTTTCTGTTGTTTATTTCGTTTTCAGAAGTAAAAATAATTGGATCAGTTTCTAATCCTTCTGCTACAATTTTTGAACCATTTGTGATTACAAGAGTTCCGCAGGTTTTATCATCACCTCGTATTACAGTTCCCGGCTCGATCGTTAAAGTTGCATTATTTGTAACGTACACAACACCAACTAAATGATAAACATTACGTTTTACTAATCGCATATCTTTATCAATTGTTCCGGCAATTATATTGGTTGCTTCGCCATAGTCATTAGCAGCAGGTTTAAAGCTCGTCCAGTTATTCATCCAATTTGAAGTTCCAATTATTCCTTTTGGCTGTTGTTGAGCTTGTACGAAAAAGCTGGTAATTAGACTTATACATGCAATACGTAATTTTGTTTTCATAACTATAATTTTAATTTCTAGTTTTTGATTTTTTTAATTGTCCCAAAATTAGAAGCCGTATGTTAATCAAAGCTCTGATACTTATTACGAAAGCGTTATTATACTATTAAGAACGTTAAGGTTGTGAAAAGTTTAAAAAAAAAATAAACCCCAACAGTTTGAACTGCTGGGGTTTGTAATATTTACGAACTAGTAAGCTTGAAATATTAGAATTTTAAAGCTACTGCTAATTCAAATTCGTCACTGATAGTTTTGTCTCCTAAACCTTCGAAGAAACTACCTGAACCGTATTTAATATCGTATTTAGTTCTGTCAACTTTGAAAGCAGTTGTAGCAGTGTTTCCATTTACAGTGATATCAAAAGTTACTGGTTTAGTGATTCCTTTGATAGTTAAATCTGCAGTTACAGTGTAAACGTCAGTAGATTTTGCACCGATAGTTTTGAAAACTAATTTTGAAGTTGGGAATTTGTCAGTTCCGAAGAAATCGTCAGCTTTTAAGTGACCGTTTAATTTTCCTTGGTATTCTCCAGTTAAATCTGTAGAAGTTAATGAAGTCATGTCAACTGTGAAGCTACCACCAACTAATTTTTTTCCTTTGAAAACTACTGCACCGTCTTTGAAGTTTACAGTTCCAGAGTGCTCTCCAGTTACTTTTTTACCTACCCATTTAATAGTAGATGCTTTTACGTCGATTTTTTTAGTTTGAGCGTTTACTGAAATTCCAGCTGCTGCTACGAATAATGCTATTGCAATTGTTTTTAAATTTTTCATGTTGTTAAAATTAAAATTTGAATTTGATTAATAAATAATTATAGAGTGATAAATAATTCTTCGTGTGATTTTCTAACTTTTTTCTGGTGTTGAGATTTGTCGTCATCATGTCTGTAACCAACAGTTGCGATTACTGAAGCATTTAAACCTAATTTGTCAAAACCTAAAATTTCGTTGAATTGAGCTGCATTGAAACCTTCCATTGGAGTTGCATCAATTTTTAATTCAGCAGCTGCATTAAGTAAGTTTCCTAAAGCTAAATAAGTTTGTTTTGCTGTCCAGATATGTTTTGCATCTTCTGATAAATTAGCGATTACATTTTTCATCATGTCGCTAAATCCGCCTAAAGCTTCTGCAGGAACACCTCTAACTTCGCTAATATTGTTGATGTATTTGTCTACAGAACCTGCATCAAGGTTTAAATCATTTGCAAAAATGAATAGGTGAGAAGCATCTGTAATTTGAGTTTGTCCCCAAGCTGCCCCTTTTAATTTTTCTCTTAATTCTGGATTTTCAACAAGAATAACTTTATAAGGTTGTAATCCGTATGAAGAAGCACTTAATCTAACAGCTTCTTTTAATGTATTTAAATCAGCATCTGATATCTTTTTTGAAGCATCAAACTGTTTAGTTGCGTATCTCCAATTTTGATTTTCTAAGAAATTGCTCATAGTTTGTATTATTTTATTTGTTGGTTCTATATTTTTCTAATAATTGATTTAAGAAAACTAATTCTTCTGGTTTTAAATTGTTTGCAAATGTCTGCTCATGCTCATCTACTTTCGGATCTAATTCTTTTAAAACGTCCAAACCTTTTTCTGTAATCGAAACTTCAATTTTTCGACGATTATCTGGACAGACATTTCGGGTTACAAAATCCTTTAATAATAATTTGTCTACCAATCGCGTTGTGTTGCTTGTTTTGGCAAGCATTCGCTCTTGTATCACGCACATATTAGCAGGCTTTCCTTTTTGTCCTCTTAATATACGTAACACATTATATTGTTCTCCAGACAAATCATACGGTTTGATTAACTCGTTGAAATGATCCTGAATCACATTCTGCGTGTACATGATATTCAGAATAACTTTTTTCGCATTATCCATCTTAACCGTACTCTTAATAACTTCTTCAATTGTCATAGTCGTAAGTGTATAATTTGTATATACAAATGTAGAACTTTTAATAGTTGTATATACAAATGTTGTGTTAATTATTTGTTAATATGTTTAATTGCGCTTTTAGCAAGAACTAAAAGGGTAGTTTCTTGATACTAAAATTAAAATAATTTTTCAATATAACGTTCTGATATATTGTGAATTAATGATTTTTTAAACTCAAAAAGTAATTTTGATCTGCAATATTTTTTAAATGGCTTTTTGTAAGATGATTTCAAAATAAAAATTACTCAAAATCGTCTGAATTTACTATTTATTGGAATTCTGAGAGAAGAAATCCGTTTGCAATTTGTCTGAAATTTGCAATTTCTGTGTTAATCCAAGCTTCATCGTGTTCTAATTCTTTAGCAATTACCCTTGCTGTTTTCTCCGAAACTTCAATTGCAGCTCTCGCATCTAAGAACAATAAACGAACTCTTCTCGCTAAGATATCATCTACAGTTCTGGCCATTTCGTAACGAATAGCCCAAACGACTTCTGCCATTGTAAATTCATGATCAGGATGAAGTTTTTCTTTTAATTCAGGTTCGCTTTCTTGTAACTCAATTATTTTCGGAATATCCGAACCATATATATAAAGGTGATTTTCTCTATCTAAAGAATTTGTAGATTTATTTCCATGAATGGGAAGATGTTCTGTGCGACATTCTTTCTGAGGCAATTTTCCAGTTTTGATAGCTTTGTCAATAATATCTTGAGCAATTTTTCGGTACGTTGTCCATTTTCCGCCAGTAATAGTAATTAGCCCTGTTTCTGAAACTATAATTTTATGGCTTCTAGAAACTTCTTTGGTGCTTTTTCCTTCTTCCTTTGGCGCTGCCAACGGACGCAATCC
Organism: Flavobacterium ginsenosidimutans; assembly: GCF_003254625.1. Taxonomy (GTDB): domain Bacteria; phylum Bacteroidota; class Bacteroidia; order Flavobacteriales; family Flavobacteriaceae; genus Flavobacterium; species Flavobacterium ginsenosidimutans. The sequence continues at coordinate 232,852 of NZ_QJRJ01000080.1, read as the reverse complement.
TGCAAAAACAGAAAGTACATCTGCTCTTGTTGGTTTTTTTGTCAAGAAACGTTGCGCTGTTTCGAGAACAAACTGAATTTCGCTTTCTAATGCAATAGGCTCTAAACTTTGTTTTTTAATTAAAGTATCAGTTGTTCCAACCACAATTCGATTGTGCCACGGAACAGCAAATAAAACTCTGCCGTCTTTTGTTTTAGGAATCATTAAAGCATTTTCACCTGGAAGAAAAGATTTATCAAACACCAAATGAATTCCCTGACTTGGAACAATGTATTTTTTATAAACGTTATCATTCAATTTCATGATTGCATTTGTAAAAACTCCAGTCGCATTTATTATAGCTGAACCTTTTACATCATATTTAATTCCGTTTTCTTGATCTTGAACCTGAACACCAATAACTTGATTTTTGTCGTCTTTTAGCAAATTGACAACTTTTACATAATTCAAAACACAAGCTCCGTTTTCTACGGCAGTTTGAGCAAGATTAATTGCTAAACGCGAATCATCAAATTGTCCGTCGTGATAAATAACGCCATTTACCAACCCGTTTTCTTCTACGTTTGGGAGCATTTCAATAGTTTTCTTTTTCGAAAGATATTGAGAACTTCCTAAACTAAGACAGCCCGACAATAAATCGTAAATTTTTAATCCGATTGTATAAAAATAGCCACTAAACCAATGATAATTTGGAATAACGAAAGATTGATTTTTTACCAAATGATTTGCATTTTGAGCTAATAATCCTCTTTCCTTTAAAGCTTCTCTAACTAAATGAACATCACCTTGTGCCAAATAGCGCACTCCGCCATGAACCAATTTAGTGCTTCGGCTCGAAGTTCCTTTTGCAAAATCTACAGCTTCAAATAAAACGGTTTTGTAGCCACGACTTGCTGCATCAATTGCAGTTCCGAGTCCACTTGCTCCACCGCCTATAATTATTACGTCCCAATTTTCGGTATTTTGTAGTTTGGTTAATTGCTCTGGGCGGTTCATATATTTACGGGACTTTTTGTTGAAAGCAAACTTAACGAAATGAAATTAAAAATTGATGAAGAAATATTCCGTAGGAATATCTCGTTGGTAGAAAAAAGATAATATCGTTTTGCGTCGTGTCCTGTAGGGACACTTGTTTTTTATAAAATGATATATTCAATCATTAATCAAACGTTCCTACGGAACGTGTAGACGGAATTCAAATTTAATTTCTACCAACCAGACACTCCTACGGAATGAATAGGTTCTTAAAATACAAAACCCGACAGTTTTTTTAACCTGTCGGGTTTGTTACGTTTTCCAACTTGAAACCTGAAACAAATAAAACTTGAAACAAATTTTAATGTGGCAGTTTATCCTTAATCAAACCATAAACCCAAGTTCCAGCAATTGCACTTACTAAAGTCACAACAATTACAGTTGCACCCGTACCGATTTGAGCAAAAAGCGGACCTGGACAAGCTCCAGTAATTGCCCATCCGAAACCGAATAACAATCCGCCATAGATTTGTCCTTTGTTGAAAGTCTTTGGCTGGATTTCGATTTTTTCGCCATCAAGAGTTTTGATATTAAATTTTTTAATCAACTGAACTGAAATTAATCCAACAGCAACAGCGCATCCAATTACGCCATACATATGAAACGATTCAAGATTAAACATTTCCTGAATACGAAACCAACTGATGATTTCTGCTTTTACGAATACAATTCCGAAAAAGATCCCAACGATTAAGTATTTTAGGTTTGCGAATGTGTTTTCTTTTTTCTGGCTTGCGTTGATTCCTTCGCCGTCTATATTTTTATTTTCTAAACTCATTTTTGAAATTTTAAAGTGAAAGAATATAAGGTAAAATCAAAAGCGCCATTACAAAACCGCCAATCATAAAGCAGATTGTCGCTACTAATGAAGGCCATTGTAAGTTTGATAATCCCATAATCGCGTGTCCGCTTGTGCAACCGCCAGCGTAACGAGTTCCGAAGCCAACTAAAAATCCGCCGACAACAATCATAATGAATCCACGAAGAGTTAATAAGCTTTCCCAAGAAAATAACTGTACAGGAACTAAACCTGTATGATCTGTGATTCCGTAAGTGGCTAATTTCTCCGATAATTCAGGAGCAATTTCCACCGGATTTGGATTTGATAAAAAGTGAGCTGCAATAAAACCACCGAAAAATATTCCAAGAACAAAGAATAAATTCCAGCTTTCTTTTTTCCAGTCGTATTTAAAAAACGAAATATTCGCTGGAATACAAGCCGCGCAAATATGACGCAATGAAGAACTAATTCCGAAAGATTTATTCCCGATAATTAATAAAATTGGAACTGTTAATCCAATCAAAGGGCCTGCAACATACCAAGGCCAAGGTTCTTTAATGATTTCTAACATATTTTCTGAGGTTCTAAGTTGCTAAGATTCTAAGGTACTAAGTTTAAGGTTGAAAATCTTAGAACCTTAGAACCTTAGTAGCTTAGCATCTTTAAATTATTTTAATACTTTACTTTGACAAACAAAATCTGATTTTGGGATATTTGTTTTAGAAATCGCTCCAAAACCGCCTTCAACTTCAGAGAAATTTCTGAAACCTCTTGCTTGAAGGATAGAAGCGGCAATCATACTTCTGTAACCGCCCGCGCAATGCAAATAAAAATGCTCATTTGGATTAATATCTTTTACCCAGTCATTGATATAAGCCAAAGGTTTGCTGTAAGCGTCATCAATATGTTCTGCTGCGTATTCTGTTTCTTTTCGGATATCTACAACTTTATCTTCTCCAAATTTAAACTCATTTGCAAATTGTTCTGCAGTAATTCTGTTAACAGTATCAATTTCGAAACCTGCATTTTGCCAAGCTTCAAAACCGCCTTCCAAATGTCCGATAATCGTATCAAAACCAACACGGCTTAAACGAGTTACGGTTTCTTCTTCCATGCCAGTAGTAGTAACCAAAATAATTGGCTGTTTTACGTTGGCAATTAAAGTTCCAACCCATGGAGCAAAATCACCGTTGATTCCGATATTGATAGATTGCGGAATAAATCCTTTGCTGAAATCTGCTGCGCTTCTTGTATCCAAAATTAAAGCTCCCGTTTCTTCTGCAACGGCTTCAAATTCTTTTGCGTTTATAGCTTTCATACCGTTGTGTAAAACAGTTTCAAAACTTTCGTAACCTTGTTTGTTCATTGCAACGTTCATACTGAAATAGGCTGGGGGAGGCAACAAACCGTCAGTTACTTCTTTGATGAATTCTTCTTCGGTCATATTGGCACGCAAAGCGTAATTTGTTGCTTTTTGATTCCCGATAGTCGAAACGGTTTCTTTGCTCATGTTTTTTCCGCAAGCGCTTCCTGCACCGTGCGCTGGATAAACAATAACGTCATCAGCCAAAGTCATAATTTTATCTCTTAACGAATGAAATAAAATTCCAGCCAATTGATCTTGAGTCATTCCAGCTGCTTTTTGAGCTAAATCAGGACGACCAACATCACCAATAAATAAAGTGTCACCAGAGAAAATGGCGTGATCTTTTCCGTTTTCATCAATTAATAAAAAAGTAGCACTTTCCATAGTATGTCCAGGAGTGTGCAAAACTTTAATTGTCACTTTTCCGATTTTAAATTCCTGTCCGTCTTTCGCAGAAATGCAGTCAAATTCGCAAGCAGCATTTGGTCCGTAAACGATTGGCGCTCCAGTTTCTTTGCTCAAATCAACGTGTCCAGAAACGAAATCAGCGTGGAAATGCGTTTCAAAAATATATTTCAGCGTTACTCCATCACGCTCTAAACGATCCAGATAAGGCTGAATTTCTCTAAGCGGATCAATAATGGCCGCTTCACCATTTGAAGTGATATAATATGCACCTTGAGCAAGGCATCCGGTGTAAATTTGTTCTATTTTCATGATAGGTATTGTAAAATGATGGGTTACAAAGGTAACTTTGTTTTTTAAAAAAATAGGTGACTAATGTTACAGAAATTAGGTTTTTGTATAAAAAAATGTGCTGTTTGTCATAATCGATTGAGATAAATTAATTTTAAGTTGAGCAATTACGCTTTAAGCTTTAATTTTGTATATGACGAATGTCATTTCAAAACAAAAAAGAAAATGAATACACAGGACTTAATAGATCAAATTGCTTTTATAAAAGAAATTGATAAAGTAAAATACATTCAGCGCAAAACAAAATTATTCAACAGTGATAGATGCGAAAATGATGCAGAACACAGTTGGCATTTGGCTTTAATGGCAATTGTTCTGGCAGAATATTCAAACGAACCTATCGATGTCTTAAAAGTAGTAAAAATGGTTTTGATACACGATATAGTCGAAATTGATGCTGGTGACGTTTTTATTTATGATACCGTAAAAAGTCATGATAATACAGACGAAGAACGTTTAGCCGCAAATAGAATTTTTGGTTTGCTTCCAAAAAAACAAGCAGAAGAATTTATTTCCATTTGGGAAGAATTTGAAGCTGGAGAAACCAATGAAGCCAAATTTGCAAGATCTATGGATAGATTAGAACCTTTATTGCAGAACACATCAAACAACGGTGGAACTTGGAAGGAGTTTGGAGTGAAATACGATAAAGTTTACGAAAAGAAAAGTATCATTAAAAATGGTTCAGAATCTTTATGGAATTATGCCGAAGGTTTGATTAATGAAAGTGTTGAAAAAGGGATTTTAGAAAAATAATCAATAATAACCACGCAATCGAAATCAAACATAGCTAGCCTGCGGTTTCAATCGCAGGAAACGTATCGGACATGCATTGCGTTCCCGTGGTTGAAACCACGGGCTATGTTACGCACGAAAATCTAAACGCAATCTTGTCATTTTGATCCCGAAGCCTCGGGATCGAAATAACAAACTGTACCTAACTCAAAAAATGACAAGTGTCATTTCTACCCTTTAAATTGTTGAAAAGTTTAACAAATATCAGGAGATAAACTTTTTTTAAAGGACGTTAATTCGGGTTGTAATGGTTAAATTTGTGGAACTTCATAAACAAATACCATTATGGAAGAAATGCTCTTTTATGATCGAATGCAATTTGCCTTCACGATTACTTTTCATTATCTTTTTCCGCAACTTACAATGGGTCTTTCGTTGATCATTGTGTACTTCAAGTGGAAATACTTAAAAACTAAAGACGAACAATACAATCACGCCACCCATTTCTGGATGAAAATCTTCGCCCTCAATTTTGCAATGGGCGTTGTAACAGGAATTCCGATGGAGTTTCAATTTGGAACCAATTGGGCTAAATTCTCCGAATTAACAGGAGGAATTATCGGGCAGACATTGGCAATGGAAGGAATGTTTTCTTTCTTTCTTGAATCTTCTTTTCTAGGAATATTTTTATTTGGAGAAAAACTTCTCGGACATAAATGGCATTTTGTTACCGGATTATTAATCATGATTGGTTCTTGGGCCAGCGGATTTTTAATCATCGCCACACATTCGTGGATGCAGAATCCAGTTGGTTACGAAATCTTGGAAAACGGAAAATTTGTATTGAATAATTTTCAAGCTTTATTTTTAAATCCGTGGCTATGGCCGTCTTATTTGCATAATCAAGCTGCTTCGTTGGTAACGAGTTCTTTTGTTGTTGCCGGAATTGGAGCTTTTTATATTTTGAGTAAAAAGAATGTTTCTTTCGGGAAATTGTTCTTAAAAACAGGAGTTATTTTCGGATTGATTTCGAGCATTTTTGTTGCTGTTCCAACAGGAGATTTATTGGCTAAAAATGTTGTGAAATATCAGCCCGTAACTTTTGCAGGAATGGAAGGAATTTTTCATACTGAGAAAAAAGGTTCTGAAATTGTCTTAATTGGTCAGCCTGATGTCAAAGACAAAAAATTGGATAATAAAATCGCCGTTCCTAATATTCTAAGTTTCTTGACTTACGGAAACTGGAATCAGGAAATAAAAGGTTTAGATCAGTTTGAAGAAGATTTGCATCCAACCAATATTTCAGGACTGTATTATGCCTATCATATAATGGTTGGATTAGGAACTGTTTTTATTGGATTAATGGTATTTTCTCTTTTTCAATTAATAAGAGGAAAATTATTTGAAACTAAATGGCTTTTGTGGTCACTCATGTTCATGATGCCGTTTCCTTATATCGCCAACACAACAGGCTGGTATACGGCCGAATTAGGAAGACAGCCTTGGTTGGTTTACAATTTATTACGAACAGCATCGGGTGCTTCACCAACAGTTTCTTCTGGAAATACCTTGTTTACATTGCTTGGTTTTATCGGTTTATACCTTTTACTAGGAATGTTGTTTTTACTTTTAGTTGGAAAAATTATCAATAAAGGTCCTCATAATGTGGAACTTTCAACAGAAAAAATATAAGTATGGAATTTTTTTGGTACGTAGTTTTAATGGGAATTCTGGCCGTTTATCTGGTTTTGGACGGTTACGATTTTGGTGCAGGAATTATTCATTTATTTTTTGCTGATACAGAAAAAGATAAAAAGGCGATTACCAATGCTATTGGTCCGTTTTGGGATGCCAATGAAGTATGGCTGATTGCGGCGGGAGGCGTTTTGTTTTTTGCTTTTCCGACTTTATATGCTTCATCTTTCAGCGGTTTTTATCTGCCCCTAATTATGATTTTATGGCTTTTGATTTTCCGCGCCATCGGATTAGAAATGCGCGGACAAGTACACAATCATATGTGGGAAAGTATTTGGGATAAAGCTTTCGGAATTGCAAGTTTGCTTTTGGCTCTTTTCTTCGGAATTGCTTTGGGAAATATCGTTCGCGGTGTTAATCTTGGAATGGTTCAAAATGGAGTTTCTACGCAGGAAGCGCATTATTTCTTTTTGCCTTTATGGAATCCAACTTTTAGTCCGCAAGCAAATGAATTGGGAATTATTGACTGGTTTACACTTTTCTTAGGAATTGTGAGTGTTGTCGCTTTGACGATTCACGGTGCAAACTGGATTATTTATAAAACGAATTCTGCTTTAAATCCGAAATTGAAAAAAGTTGTTTTTGCTTTGAATATTGTTTTGTTGATTTTGGTTTGTATTTCGTTGCAAGTATGGCATTTTATTGAACCTAAACCGTTTCATAATTTTGTTGAAAATCCGATTCTTTGGTTTTTTCCAATTTTGACTTTTGTTGGAATTCTGGGATTATTCAAAGTGCGTTCCTTCAAAAAAGATGGTCACGGATTTCTATTTTCGACTTTGTTTTTAGTTGGCGGATTTGCTTCTACAGCAGTTTCAATTTTTCCGAATGTTTTGCCATCAACCAATAAAGTGAATCCGTCATTAACGATTTATAATACCGCTGCTCACGAATACGGATTAAATGCCGGTTTGAGTTGGTTTTTTATCGCTTTGTTTCTCGTAATTATTTATTTTATTATTCAATATCGTGTTTTCAGCGGGAAAATGGATGATATTGGGTATGGGGAGCATTGAGTTTTTTGTTTGCCACGAATTCACGAATTTTTATTTTGACATAATTGAATTCCTATTGTTGGATTTTATAGCTATAAATTACACAAATTTTAATATCAATGTAAATCAATTGCCTCCAGTTTTAACTGGAGGTTTTTGTTTTAATTTGAATTGGGCTTTAGCCAAACTTTGCGTTTTTTTGGCTAAAGCCTTTTTTGTATACATTTGTTTACCTCCAGCTAAAGCCGGAGGCAATTCAAAAAAAATAGATTAATCTTTTTTAAATGAAAAATTTAATAATAACCATTTTCATATTCTTCTTTGGGTATTTGAACTGTAGCGCTTGTGATTGTGATACTCCAAAAACAATTTTAGAATTTTACTCTTCAAAATATGTTTTTAAGGGGATAATTAAGAAAAAAACATTTAGTAAGGATTCAGCAACTTATACTGTGAAATTTAAAGTGCTTGAAAGCTATAAAAAAGGTAAAATCCCGAAAGAAATATCATTTACATCGAATTATAAAAAAGGAAATGCGAGAGGAAGCTCTTGTTATTCCGAAGAATACCAATATCAGGAATGGTTGATTTTTGCTTATGAAAGAGAAGGAAAGTTACATTTTAGTAATATTTGCTCTAATTCTCAGTTTATTGGGGGTATAGGAATTGATGCATACACACAAAAAATCCTTGACAAAGGCAATGATTTTAAATTGGAAGATTATATCTATGGAGATAGTTATTTAGAAAGATCAGAGTTTAATTATACAAAACCGGTAACAGATCTTGATTCTATTTTTAAAACAGGAAAAATTAAAGATTATGAAAAGACATATGTAGTGCTAGCATTATATATTAATGAGAAAGGTAAATTAATTTCGGTTTTTACAAGTGTAGACATGAATTTTTCTGAGCCAGATTTTGTTTATGATCCTATTTTTAATCTTTTAAAAAGTTTTAGCGTAAAAAATAAACGTCCCTTAAACGAGTTTGAAATAGAGGCAATAGCTTTATATAAAAAAGTTGATTGGGAGGTGAAAAGACATATTGAAACCAAAGTTCCTGTCAAATATATACGTTATGTTCGTGCAGAATTTGATAAAGAAACTAAAACATGGAAACATGATATTTAGCTTTTTTAATTTTAGAGCTAAAAAAACATCCGTTTACTCCTTTAGAATAAACGGATTTTTATTTTGATTCTTGACAGAATTAAAAGATAAAATGTCCTGAATAAGCCCACTTTATAAACATAATCATTTACTAAAGATTTAATTACAACTACAGGTTATATTCTATAATTTGAATTGTAGGAAAAAAAATGAGTTAATGCTTAATATTGCGAACCTAAGAATTTTTCCCCCTAAAGAATTTTTAGAAAACGATTTTTTACTAAAAGCTTAAATTATTTTTACCTACTAAATTTATGCCCTTAACAATTTTTTCCGACAAGGTTAGATTCCGTTACAAATCTAAAAACTGGCAGTATCAATTTGATGAAATTAAAGAGATTGGACTGCTCAAAAAAAAGAAAAAGTATTTTCTAGAAAACGGTGCTTTTATTGCCGTAACTGCTGTGACTTATTACTGTATGATATTTTCCAACTTAATGGATTTGTATTATATAATTCCAGCTATTTTGTGTTATACACTTATTATTGTTTTCAGATTCAGTAATTCTAAAGAATCTGTGTATTTCGTTTTTGTAAAAGATATTTATCAAAACGAGATAAGAACTAAAATCAAAGCAAAGGATCGCGTTCTGGTAGGCAAGCAGATTGATCATTTTTTGGATCTTCAGTTTGAAAGAAGTATAAAAAGAACCGCTTAAGAAAAATTGATGTTTATATTTGATATTTCCCATTATGATGTATTTTTCATAATGGTAGCTTTGATATATGGTTATTTTATTACGAAAAAGAAAAAATTAACGAAACGCTAAGTCATATTTTACCAATTATGAAGTAGCTTTATCAATACCCAAAAATAAGTATAGTTGTGCCGTTTAGATTTGACGGCTGGCTGTTTTAACTATACATGACCCCAAAGCAGAGAGAATTATGGCCACAACAATTAAGAACAAAATAAAAAATATTAGAGAGTTAAAAAATTATACTCAGGAATATATGGCAGAGAGATTAGGTGTAACTCAGGCGGGTTACAGTAAAATTGAGAAAGGAAAAACGTCTTTGAGTTATGAAAAATTAGTCGAAATAGGAAAAATTTTGGATGTCAGTGTCGAGGATATAATTAGTTTTGATTATGATAAATATTTCAATAGTTTCAATAAAATTACTGGAAATAATAACGGAAGTATTTTAATCAACGCCGACAATACTTCAATTTTAAAGGAACTTTACGAAGACAAAATTCAATTGCTAGAAAAACTGCTTAATAGAACTGAAATAGAACTAGAACGATATAAAGATAAATTTGGGGAAATTTAAACGTTTTAGTTTCATCTTTGTCAAAGTGTAAAAGCTTTGACAAAGATTACTCTACAAGTGAAACTAAAATTATCTTTTTTGAAGTTGTTTTTAAAACAAAACTTCTTTAGCAATTATATAAAATCCCATTACGAGAACAAACCATCCAAAAAGTGGTTTTAATTTTGTGCCGTCAATTTTTTTAGAAAACTGACTTCCAATAAGCATTCCGATTAAAGCCATAGCAGAAACGCTTAACAAGAAAGTGTAATTTATTGGTGTTCCAATGTATAAATCGCCGGCAAAGCCTATTGATGAGTTAATGGTGATGATTAATAATGAAGTTCCGACGGCTTGTTTCATTGGTAAGTTGGCAAAAAAAAGCAAAGCAGGAATAATTAAAAATCCGCCGCCTGCGCCTAGAAATCCAGTTACGATTCCGACAAAAAATCCAATTATGCTTAATTGTAAATAGTTTGTTTCTGTCGATTTTATTTCAGGAACATTCTTTTTAATCATCGAAATTGCTGCGGTAATCATCAATACAGAAAAGATTATCATAATTAGGAAATCTTTTGAGACAGTATAAGATGCAACGCAAAATATGGTTTTTGCAATTTGAGGGAAAATTACTTCACGGATAATTAGAATCGAAATTACAGACGGAATTGCAAAATACAAAGCCGATTTTAATTTTAAATTCCCCATTTTGTAATGACTGTAACTTCCAAACAATGCCGTTAATCCGACAATAAATAAAGAATAAGAAGTTGCCTGATCAGGATTTACTTTAAATAAATAAACTAAAATTGGAATGGTCAAAATAGAACCGCCTCCGCCAATTAAGCCAAGTGTGATTCCGATTATGATTGAGGCAAAAAATCCTAAATATTCCATTGCATTTATTTTGATGCAAAGTTGCTTCGGAAATTAGAAACCTACAGTAACATTTATCACAGAAGATTTTTTTTCGCCACGAATTGTACAAATTTTCGCGAATTACTTTGTCACATTGAGCGAAGTCGAAATGCTTTGTGAGGCTTCGACTTCGCTCAGCCTGACAACAAAAAATATTTTAGCCACAGATTAAAAGGATTATTAGGATTTCTTTTTTTATTAAGAATAGAAAAATCCATCTAATCCTTTTAATCTGTGGCAGAAAAAAAACTTTATTTCAATAATTCAATCTGGTTTCGGTTGAGTTTGACTAGACCTCGTTGTTCCATTTTTTTGAGTAATCTGGAAACGACTTCTCTAGAAGTATTTAGTTCAGTTGCGATTTCTTGATGCGATAAATTTACTTCAGAACAACCGCAAGCATCAGAATGACGTTTTAAGTAAAATTCTAATCTTTCGTCCATAGAACGGAAAGCGATATTATCAACCACTTCGAGAACTTCTTCAAAACGGCTTCGGTAGGTTTCAATTACAAATTCGTACCAAGAACGGTGTTCCATCATCCATTTGTCCATCAATTGCAACGGAATCATCATCACGGTAACATCTTCGACTACTTTTGCCATAATTTGGCTTTTTTCGCTTTTTGCCGTACAAATCATAGATATCGCACAAGCTTGTCCAGGCTGCAGATAATACATTAAAAACTCTCCGCCATCTTCACCTTCGCGATAGATTTTGATTTTTCCCTTAATGATCAAAACGGTATTCTTGATGTATTGACCGGTGCGCATTAAAATGGTTCCGGCTTTAAAATCTTGAAGACTTCCGTTTTCTTCAATTGTGGCAACAAGTTCGTTGGAAAAATTAGGAAATATGGTTTTTAAGGAATGCTGCATTTTTTAAATAATTTTTGTCACATCGAGCGGAGTCGAGATGTTTAGGTTCTCGACTTCGCTCGAACTGACAGATGTAACTTTTTAATATCTTTGGTTTTTTATCAAAAAGAGATTAAAAATTATAATTGTTTGCAAAGATAATAGTTTGATTTGGGATAAATTATCATAAAATTACATTTAAGATTAATTTTATGTAAATGAAAAAATCCTATTTTCTATCGATTTTGTAGGCTGAATTTTTAAAAATAGTAACTAAATTTGTAATTCACTGATTATAATACTTTCTCTAAAACGTTTTCTGAGAATAATAATCGAAATCGCATTTGGTACGTTTTTTATATATAGAAACGTCGTAATTTTACAAAAACACATTTTATTATGAATTTATCACAAGAAGATTGGGTTGCTCAGTTAGAAGCTGACGAAAATGCAGTTATACTTGATGTAAGAACTGAAGACGAATTTAATGACGGCTACATTGAGAATGCTCTTAATATTGATATCAATAAAGGGCAGGCATTTATCTATGAAATCGAAGAATTAGACAAAAATAAAAATTATTATGTATACTGTCGTTCTGGGGCTAGAAGTGCAAAAGCATGCCAGATCATGAACGAATTGGGTATCGAAAATGCCTACAATCTGCTTGGAGGAATCCTAGATTGGGAAGGCGAAACAGTACAACCATAAAAGAAGAAGAGGCATACAAAAGCCTCTTTTTTCTTTTGGCAATAGAATTACCAGACCATTAAATAACCAAATTATGAGTTTTATACCAGAAGAATATCAGATTACTAGTCTGATAAACCAAGATACTTATCTTGTAAATGGAGAATTGAAACAATGGACAGGGCAAACCACACCTGTGTTTTCTACTATTTCTTCAACTGAAAAGTATACTCCAACTTTATTAGGATCTATTCCTTTTATGGGAGAAAAAGAAGCAGCAGAAGTTATCGAAGCTGCTACCAATGCATACGATATGGGGCAAGGTTTATGGCCAACTATGAAAGTTGCCGATCGTATTAAAAGCATGGAGAATTTTGTGAAACAAATGAAAGAAACCCGCGAAGAAGTAGTGAAATACTTAATGTGGGAAATTGGAAAATCATTAGGAGATTCGCAAAAAGAATTCGACAGAACGGTAGAATATATTTACGATACTATTGCCAGCTATAAAGAATTAAACGGACGCAGTTCGCACTTTGAAAAAGTACAAGGTGTAAACGCTATGATTCGTCGTGGGCCTCTTGGAGTTGTTTTGTGTCTTGGACCTTACAATTATCCTTTGAATGAAACTTTTTCATTGCTGATTCCTGCTTTGATTATGGGGAATACGGTAATCTTCAAACCTGCTAAACACGGTGTTTTATGTATTTCGCCATTGTTAGAAGCTTTTAGAAGCAGTTTTCCAAAAGGTGTAATTAATATTGTTTATGGTAGAGGACGCGAAGTAGCTTCTCCGATTATGAAATCTGGAAAAATTGATGTTTTGGCATTAATTGGAAACAGTAAATCGGCGATTGCTTTACAAGATCAGCACCCAAACAAAAACAGATTGCGTTTGATTTTAGGTTTAGAAGCTAAAAATCCAGCAATTATTCTTCCAGATGCCGATTTAGATTTGGCTATTCAAGAATGTATTACAGGAAGTTTGTCTTTTAACGGACAGCGTTGTACAGCGTTGAAAGTTTTATATGTCCATGAATCTATCAGAGAAGAATTCAACAAACGTTTTGCTGAAAAAGTAGATAGTTTAGTTTTTGGAAACCCGTGGGAAAAGGGAGTTGCTCTAACACCGCTACCAGAAACCGACAAACCAAAATATATTCAAGGTTTAATTGATGATGCTGTTCATAAAGGAGCTAAAGTGATAAATGAAAAAGGTGGAAAACACACTGATAATTATATTTTTCCAGCGGTTTTATATCCAGTAAACAAAGAAATGCGTGTGTATCACGAAGAGCAGTTTGGACCAGTTGTTCCTGTGCTTTCTTTCAAAGATATTAAAGAGCCTTTAAAAGATATGGCAGAATCAAATTACGGACAGCAAGTAAGTTTGTTTGGTAAAGACATAAAAACCCTTGCGCCGCTAATTGATGCTTTAGTTAACTTAGTTTGTAGAGTAAACCTCAACAGTTCTTGCCAAAGAGGGCCAGATGCTTTCCCTTTCACAGGAAGAAAAGATTCTGCTGTAGGAACTTTGAGTATTCCAGATGCTTTGCGTTCTTTCTCAATTCGTACGTTTGTAGCTTCAAAGGATATCGATTATAATAATGAGATTCTGCAGGAATTGCTTAACAGCAAAGAATCGAATTTTATTAATACTGATTATATTTTGTAGCCATCAAAGTTATATATTAATTGTAGACTCCGTCTGTTGCCTTTTGGTTACAGGCGGTTTTTCTTTTTAAGATGCTAAGGTTCTGAGATTCTAAGATTTCTTTGATCATGAAAAGTGAAAAATCAAAAGTTAAATGAGGAGTTAAAAATATTTTAAAGTTTTTTTCATATTTTACATCTCACTAATTACAATTCACCATTAACAATTTACAATTAATAATTAAATTTGTAACATTGCCTTCAAACAGCAGTCTTATATAAATAATTTTAAAGATCTAAGAATCATTTATGAAAAAGAAAATATTGCAATTTGCATTAATAGCATTTGTTCTTTTTGCTCAAAATAACTTTGCACAAGAGCTTTACATGCCAAGAAATATTAAAAAAGCTTATGCAGAGGGAACACGTTCTAAAGACGGAAAACCAGGAGTAAACTATTGGCAGAATCACGGAAAATACAACATGGAGATTTCAGTTGATCCGAAAACGAGATTGGTCAGCGGAACAGAAACCATTATTTATGAAAATAATAGCAAGGATACTTTAAAAAGTATTGCTATTCGTTTTGTAAATAACCTTCACAAACCTTCTTCGCCTCGTGGTAGTGGCGTTAGCAACGATTTTTTAAGCGACGGATTAACGATTACTTCATTAAAAATAGAAAATGAGGTCTATAAAGAAGACGCTAAAAATTGGGGAACTGTAGAAAGTGTAAAACTGAAAAAACCGATTTTGCCTCATTCAAAAACAGTTTTAAATATTCAGTGGAATTACCCTTTGTCTAAAGAAAGCGGAAGAGAAGGGCAAATTGACGAAACAACTTTTTTTGTGGCTTACAGTTATCCAAGAGTTTCTGTTTATGATGATTATAATGGCTGGGATAAATTGCCTCATACAGATCGTCAGGAATTTTATAATGACTTTAATGACTACGTTTTCTCTGTAAAAGCACCTAAAAATTATGTTGTTTATGCGACGGGAGATTTATTAAATCCAGACGAAGTTTTACAGCCAGAATTTGCAGCGCGTTTAAAGAAATCTTATACAACAGATGAAATTCTTCATATCGCTAATGAACAAGAAATGAAAGACGGCGTTGTGACTAAACAATACGATTGGAATGTCTGGAAATTTGAAGCTAAAAATATTTCTGATGTATGTTTTGGTTTAAGCGATCATTATTTGTGGGATGCTAGCAGTGTTGTGGTTGATAAAAAGACAAATCGTCGTGCAAGTGTTCAGGCAGCTTATGATGTAAAAGGATTAGATTTCGTAAACTCTGTAAAAAACAATCAATATGCTTTAGATTGGTTTTCAAATAATTGGCCAGGAGTTCCTTATCCATTTTCAAAAATGACAGCTTTTCAAGGTTTCGCAGATATGGAATATCCAATGATGTGTAACGACTCGGAAATGGGAGATGCTGTTTTTGCACAATTGGTTCAAGATCATGAAGTTGCTCATACTTATTTTCCTTTTTACATGGGAATTAACGAAACTCGTTATGCATTTATGGATGAAGGTTGGGCAACGACTTTCGAATATCTAATCGCAATTGCAGAGCGTGGTAAAGAATCAGCAGATAAATTTTATAAGGACTTTAGAGTAAGCCATTATATCTACGATCGCTCTTCAGAACAAGACCAGCCTATTATAACAATGTCTACGCAGGTTTCTGGAGCTGGTTATGGAAATAACTCATACGGAAAAGCTTCTCTTTCTTATTTGGCTTTGAAAGATATGTTAGGAGATGATTTGTTTAAAAAAGCTTTGCACGCTTATATGGACACATGGAATGGAAAACACCCAATTCCGTGGGATTATTTCAATTCCTTTAATGCAACAACAGGAAAGAATTTAAATTGGTTTTTCAACAATTGGTTTTTTACCAATAACTATTTAGATATCGCTGTCAAAGGTATTTCTGCAGATAAGAAAATTATAACTGTAGAAAACATTGGAGGTTTTGCAATTCCTTTTGATGTAATTATTACTTATGCTGACAAATCGAAAGTAACACTTCATCAGACGCCAGCAATTTGGGAGAAAAATCAAAAAACGGCAAAAATAGTTTTGAAAAGCACTAAAAAAATTGATCAAATCCAACTTGACGGAGGTATTTTTATGGATGCAACGCCAGAAAACAATGTTTTAAATGTTAAATAACTAAGTAATTTTTACACTATATCTAAAAATGTCTCTTTATTATTACATAAAGAGACATTTTTTATTTTGAATGAATAAAAATATTACAAATTATGGAAAACCGTAAAGAAGTTTTTGCAAAAAAGACTATGTTTGTAAAATAATAAAAAACCTACAAATTTTTGAATGAAAAATACATTTGCTCTTATTGTTTTATTGGCTGCCGCTCAATTATATGGGCAGAATGATCAGAAAACTGTTTTTCAAAAAAACAAATACGAATTAGCCATTTCGTATTACAAAAAATCGGATTTTGTGAAAGCTATTGATTTATTTTCGTTAGTTGCAAAGATTAAACCTGAAAATGAAATAGGAAAAGAAGCAGCTAAAAAGGTTGATACTTTACGTGATGTTTTGAGAAAGGAAATTTTGGATCAAGCTGTAGGAACTTGGAAAAAATCAGGTAATCAGCCAGTCTGGTCAAATGCAGCTGTTAGTAATCAATCTGCAGTTGAAGAAATTATAGAAATTAAAGAAGATACTATTTCGTTTTATGAAGTAGATAAAAAGACTCAAACGAGAAAACTTATTAAAAAAGAAAATTTGATTTATAATGATGCTAATAGTACAGTGTCTTTATTTTCAGAAATTGTACTTTCTGATGGAACAATTTGGAATTGCAGTATTAATGAAAAAGCAAATGTATTGCATGTAATTAACGTTGCAGTTAAAACCAAAGAAGGAATAGAAAAAATAAAAAGTGATAACGAAGAAAGTTACTACGTTAAGATCTAAAAAAAGGGAATCAAATGATTCCCTTTTTTATGAATTGTATTTTACAAGAATTTAAACCCGAGTGACAAGTTTGTTACGCCTGTTTTAACTTCACCGCCAGAAGAATCAATATCAGTTAAACCTGCAAGATATCGCACGTCAAATGTCAATCTCCAGACATCAACTCCAACTCCTCCAAGTACACTGTGATTATTTCTTTCTATTGCGATAGAATTGAGATTATTACTGGTACTAATGTCTGAATAATTCTTCCAGTTGTACCCAGCAAAGATTCTTACATTACCAGCTTTTCCTAATGGAATAATTTTAAGTCCAGCAATTAAGGTAGCATCTGTTCCAGCCAATTTAAATTCTGTTTCTCCAACGCCATCTTGGTAAACACTGAAATTCGTTTTTGCATAGCCAAATTCGCCTTGAGCGTAAAAAAGCGCAAGATTTAATCTGGCAAAAGCCGCAAAACCGATTCCAGTATTGGTATGATCAGAACTGAAATTATCTGTATTGACAGAAGTAATATTGGTTGAAACTTGAGGGCCAATTTGTATTAACTGCGCAAAACCATTTGCACAAATACATAAAAATACTGCTAAAAAGAATTTTCTCATAACCGAATTTATTTGATTTTGGTGATATAAAAATACTCATAATAGATTTAAATTGAATGATTTGTCTGATTTATTTTTGTGTAAAGTTTTGAAAGTGAGTTTGATGCAGTTTTTTATTTTGCTTTTCTAATTTCCATCAAAATGAATTAATTTTGACT
This sequence comes from Flavobacterium ginsenosidimutans, assembly GCF_003254625.1. GTDB lineage: Bacteria > Bacteroidota > Bacteroidia > Flavobacteriales > Flavobacteriaceae > Flavobacterium > Flavobacterium ginsenosidimutans. The sequence goes on along the minus strand of NZ_QJRJ01000080.1, from coordinate 215,161 downwards.
CACTTGAAATAATTTACAATGGAAATAAAAGCAATTAAAGCATCAGATACTTGGCAGATTAGGCATGAAGTAATGTGGCCAGATCAGCCTTTTGAGTTTGTGCAGCTCGAAGAAGATAATTCTGGATTGCATTATGGTGTTTTTGAAGACAATCAATTAGTCTCAATTGTTTCTTGTTTTATTGTAAATGATGAGATGCAGTTTAGAAAATTAGCGACTTTACATGCTTATCAAGGAAGAGGAATTGCATCTGAATTATTGAACTATATTTTTAAATCTGCGAAAGAAAAAGGAGTGAAAAAAATCTGGTGCAATGCTAGAACAGAGAAGAAGCAATTCTATGAAAAGTTCGGAATGATCGATACAGGAAGTTCTTTTGTCAAAGCGGGACAGGAATTTACTATTATGGAAAATGTATTTAAGTGATTGATATTTAATATTTTGGTCTTTTTTTAAGCATTTTAAATCATTGATTTAAATTGAAAACGTTTTCGTAAAAAAAGCAATGTTAAGACTTTCTTATTTTATTTTTTATATTATAATCTTTTACTACTTTCGCACCCAAATGAGAAAGTTAATAGTATTTTTAGTATTCATGAATATGCTTCTGTTCGGCGGAGGCCAATATCTTAATGCAAATACTTTTGGCTTACCTCAACACCATAATCTTGAAAAGAAACATCGAGTTAAATTCACCAGTCAAGATCGAGGATCTTCAATTATAGAAGATGCAGACGTTGATATTGAAGAAGATCTTCTAGGAAGTGATGATGTTGATGGACTTACGAATAAATTTTTTGCAACAACTTACAGTTTAGTAGACCATTTGTATCTGACACTATCAGATCAATCTGTTGTAAATGATTCCAATCGTTTTAAAATTTCTACACCCGTTTTCGGGCATTCAAATCCTTTATACATTACTCAACGCGTATTAAGAATTTGATTTTAAAGTATACATCGGTTGCCTGAGTTGCGATCTGCATATCTTGTTGATGTATATTATTTCTTTACTTCCACTTATATGAAAATTGAGGTCAAGCTAGGGCTTTCAGGTGTCTAACCATCTTTAAGGAATCTATGTATTCCAAGCATTCAATCGCTTAATTTCCATTTTAAAATCATGAAAAGAATTATCTTGTTCACAGGCTTTATGGCCTTGGTGTGCTTAACCAGTTGCGCAGAAAAAAAAGAAGAAAAAGAAGAAGCGGAAAAGTTTACAGTAACAAATCCGATAAAAATTGACACTTCATTTACAAAAGACTATGTTTCTCAGATTAGATCTGTTCGAAATATCGAAATCCGTGCCCAGGAAAAAGGGTTTTTACAAAATATTTATGTTGATGAAGGACAGTTTGTAAAAGCTGGACAACTTTTATTTAGAATTATGCCGAATATGTATCAGGCAGAATTACTAAAAGCTCAAGCTGAACAAAAATCAGCTGAAATCGAATTACAAAATGCTAAATTATTGGCAGACAAAAATATCGTTTCTAGAAACGAACTTAGTGTAGCTCAAGCAAAATTGCAATCTGCAAAAGCTGAGGTTTCATTAGCAAAACTACATTTATCATTCACAGAAATCAAAGCTCCTTTTGACGGAACAATTGATAGAATTCCATTAAAACTAGGAAGTCTTATCGACGAAGGCGAATTATTGACAAGCCTTTCAGACAATAGTCAGATGTTTGCTTATTTCAATGTTTCTGAGCCAGAATATCTTCAATATGAAACTAATATTAAAGACAGAGCAGATAATAAAGTTGCTTTAGTATTAGCTAACGGAGATACTTTTAAAGACAAAGGAAATGTTGAAGTTATCGAAAGTGAATTTAACAATGAAACTGGAAATATCGCTTTCAGAGCAAGATTCCCTAACTCAGGAAAATTACTTAGAAATGGTGAAACAGGACAAGTTCAAATGAACGTTCCTCTTAAAAACGCTATTGTAATTCCACAAAAAGCGACTTACGAAATTCAAGATAAAAAATATGTTTTTGTAGTAAGTAAAGACAATAAAGTAAGTTCTAGAGAAATTACAATTACGGGCGAAATCCCTGATTTGTATGTAATCAAAACTGGTCTTACAGAAAATGATAAAATCTTGCTTGAAGGAGTTCAGAAAGTAAAAGAAAACGACAAAATTAAATTTGAGTACGAATCTCCTAAAGAGGTAATCAATCATTTACGTTTAAAAGCAGAATAGGTTTACTGGGTTTTAATCATTAAAAAATACAAAAATGTTTAATAAATTTATACAAAGACCTGTTCTGTCGATAGTAATATCGCTGATAATTGTCTTTTTGGGAATCTTATCGGTATTAAACTTACCAATTACCCAATTCCCTACAATTTCACCACCAATGGTGAACGTTACCGCAGATTATCCAGGATCTAATGGTGAATTGATGATTAAGGCGGTTGTTATTCCTTTGGAAAGAGCCTTAAACGGAGTTCCAGGAATGAAATATATGGCTTCTGATGCAGGAAATGACGGTGAAGCTACAATCAAAGTGGTATTTAACTTAGGAACAGATCCAAATCAAGCTGCAATTAACGTTCAAAACCGTGTGGCTTCGGTTACCAATAAACTTCCTCCATTAGTAATTAGAGAAGGTATTAAAATTACACGAGAAGTACCGAGTATGTTGATGTACGTGAACCTTTACAGTACAGACAAAAATACCGATATGAAATTCTTGTATAACTATGCTGATATCAACGTACTTTCGGAGTTAAAAAGGGTAAACGGTATTGGTTCTGGAGATATCTTAGGAACACGTGAATATGCAATGCGTATCTGGTTGAAGCCAGACCGTATGTTGGCTTATAAAATTTCGGCTGATGAGATAATGGAAGCATTATCTAGTCAGAGTTTGGAGGCTTCTCCAGGTAAAACAGGGGAAAGTTCTGGTAAACGTTCTCAAGCATTTGAGTACGTATTGAAATATTCTGGACGTTTTACAACAAAAGAACAATACGAGAATATCGTAGTAAAAGCAAATCCAAATGGAGAGCTTTTAAGATTAAAAGATGTTGCCAAAGTTGAATTTGGAAGCTCGATGTATGATATCTATTCGAATTTGAATGGAAGACCATCTGCGGCTATTGTATTGAAACAGTCTTTTGGAAGTAACGCGAATCAAGTTATCGAAGAAGTAAAAGCAAAACTGGAAAAAATTAAACAGAGATTTCCAAAAGGAATGGATTACGAAATTTCGTATGATGTTTCTAAATTCCTTGATGCTTCTATCGAGAAAGTAATCCACACTTTAGTAGAAGCCTTTATTCTGGTAGGTTTAGTAGTATTCCTTTTCTTAGGAGATTGGCGTTCTACGGTAATTCCAGCAATTGCGGTTCCAGTTTCTTTGGTTGGAACATTCATATTTATGACATTCTTCGATATTTCGTTGAACTTAATTACATTATTCGCCTTAGTATTGGCAATTGGAGTCGTGGTCGATGACGCGATTGTGGTTATCGAAGCCGTCCATGCCAAGATGGAAGAAGAACATCTCTCGCCATTTAAAGCAACTAAAAAAGCAATGCACGAAATTGCAGGAGCTATTGTTGCAATTACATTCTTAATGGCTGCGGTATTTATTCCGGTTGCGTTTATGTCTGGTCCAGTAGGGGTGTTTTACAGACAGTTCTCTGTAACTATGGCAACAGCTATTATACTTTCGGGTGTAGTTGCTTTAACGTTGACTCCAGCGCTTTGTGCGATGATGTTGAAAAACAATCATGGGCAACCTAAAAAGAAAACTCCTGCAAATAGATTTATTGATGCTTTTAACGAAAAGTTCAATTTAGCACAAGGTAAATATCAAAATGTATTGGCAAAAATTGTTAACAGACGAGTAGTTACAATTGTTTCTCTTCTTGTTTTCTGTGCTGGTACATGGATTATCAGTAGTAGTGTTCCTTCTGGATTTATTCCGAATGAGGATCAGGGAATGTTCTATGCCGTTATTCAGACACCGCCAGGTTCATCTTTAGAGAGAACTAATAATATTGCAGAGCGCGTTCAGAAAATTGCTGAAGATATCGACGGAGTGAAATCTGTTTCTTCTTTAGCTGGTTATGAGATTCTGTCTGAAGGTACTGGAGCAAACTCAGGAACTTGTTTGGTTAACCTTAAAGATTGGAGCGAAAGAAAAGAATCTGTGCTTGAGATTATGCATGAAATGGAGGAAAAATGTAAAGATATTACAGGTGCGAATATCGAGTTTTTCCAACCGCCTGCTGTACCAGGATATGGTGCTGCTGGAGGATTTGAGCTTCGTTTATTAGATAAAACGGGTTCTGTAGATTATAAGAGAATGGAGCAGGTAAATAATGATTTTGTGGCCGAATTAAACAAACAGCCAGAATTAACAAACGTATTTAGTTTTTACAGCTCTAGTTTTCCTCAATATATGATGAAAGTCGATAATGATTTGGCACAGCAAAAAGGCGTTTCGATTGAAAATGCTATGAATACTTTGTCAACTCTTGTGGGAAGTAACTACGAAATCAGTTTCATTAAATTTGGTATCAACTACAAAGTAATTGTTCAAGCTTCGCCAGAATATCGTGCACAGCCTGATGATATCTTGAAATTGTATGTAAAAAATGATCGTGATGAAATGGTGCCTTTTTCTGCTTTTATGAAGTTAGAAAAAGTGTACGGACTTTCAGAAATTACACGTCATAATATGTATACCTCAACACAAATCAGTGGTTCTCCAGCGGCGGGTTATAGTTCTGGTACTGCAATTAAAGTAATTCAGAAAATTGCTGCCGAAAAATTACCAAGAGGATATGACATTGACTGGGCAGGTATTTCTGCCGATGAGGTGGCACAAGGAAATCAAGCAATCTGGGTATTCTTGATCTGTTTAGGATTCGTTTACTTGGTATTAGCTGCTCAATACGAAAGTTTTATTCTTCCGTTGTCAGTAATTTTTTCTTTGCCAGCGGGTATTTTTGGAGCTTTCTTTTTATTAAAATTAACTGGATTAGAAAACAATATTTATGCTCAGGTTGCAATGGTAATGCTTATCGGATTATTAGGTAAAAATGCCGTTTTGATCGTAGAGTTTGCCATTCAAAGACATGCTGCAGGTATGACTGTTTTACAATCTGCAATGGAAGGTGCGAAAGCAAGGTTCCGTCCAATTTTGATGACTTCATTTGCCTTTATCGCTGGTTTATTACCTCTTGCTTTTGCAACTGGTCCAGGTAAAATTGGTAACAGAACGATTGGAACTGCAGCAGCTGGAGGTATGCTTATCGGAACAATCTGCGGAGTATTTGTAATTCCAGGTTTGTATTACATTTTTGGTAAAATCGCCGAAAAACACAAACTGGTAAAACATGAAGAAGAGAATCCATTAACAGAAGAAATTGATAACAATCATGTCTAAAATAAAATTATATCAATACAGTATTGCATTGAGCTTATGTCTTGCCGTGGCAGGATGTAAAGCTCCTGCGCCTGAAACTGCAAGCACAAGCACTCCGGTTCCCGAAGGATTTGGTGCCGAAAAACCGCAGGATACAACCAATATGTCTGCTCTAAAATGGAAAGATTTCTTTAAAGATCAAAATCTTGTAGAGCTGATTGATATTGCGTTAAAAAACAATCAGGAACTAAATATGACTTTGCAGGAAATCGAAATTGCAAAGAATGATATTCGTGTTCGAAAAGGAGCTTTATTGCCAACTGTAGGAGTTCGTGCAGGAGCAGGAATAGAAAAAGTGGGTAGATACACAAGTCAAGGTGCGGGTGATGCTACAACTGAAATTAAACCGGGAGTTGAAACACCAGATCCGTTGCCAGATTATACAATTGCCGCTTACGCGAATTGGGAAGTAGATATCTGGAAAAAACTGCGTAATTCTAAAAAAGCAGCAGTAAACAGATATTTAGCAACTGTTGAAGGTAAAAACTTCGTTGTTACAAATCTTATTGCAGAAATCGCTGATTCATATTATGAATTATTGGCTTTAGACAGTCAGCTTGAAATTGTAAGACAAACTATTGAATTACAAAGTAACGCTTTAGAAATTGTAAAAATTCAAAAGCAAGCGGCTAGAGCAACAGAATTAGGAGTTCAGAAATTCCAAGCAGAAGTTTTAACTTCAAAAAGTTTAGAGTTTGATATTCTTCAGAAAATTAAAGAAAACGAAAATAAAATCAACTTTTTGTTAGGACGTTATCCTCAGGATATAAAAAGAGACAAAACCAATTTTACAGATTTGCTTCCAGCAGTTGTAAATTCTGGAGTTCCATCTCAATTGCTGATGAACCGTCCAGATGTTAAACAAGCAGAATTGGAATTGGTAGCAGCAAAATTAGATGTAAAAGTAGCTCGTGCAGAATTTTATCCTTCATTGGACATTTCAGCTGCTTTTGGAGTTCAAGCTTTTAAACCATCATATTTGTTTACGTTCCCAGAATCATTGTTGTATTCTTTAGCAGGAGATCTTGCAGCGCCATTAATCAATAGAAATGCAATTAAAGCCGAATTTTCTAGCGCCAATGCAAGACAGCTTCAGGCATTATACAATTACGATAAAACGATTTTAAATGCTTATTTAGAAGTTTCAACGCAGCTTTCTAAAATCGAAAATCTTCAAAAAGGTTACGATTTAAAATCACAGCAAGTTGACGCTTTAAATAAATCTATCGATGTTTCGAATGATTTGTTTAAATCGGCTAGAGTAGACTATTTTGAAGTTTTGATGACTCAACGAGATGCATTAGAAGCTAAATTGGAATTAGTGGATACTAAAAAAGAACAATTAAATGCTGCAGTCCATGTTTACAGAGACTTGGGCGGCGGATGGAAATAATATTGCCACTTAATTTGTAGATAAAAAGCCTTTCGGGAGTAAAATCCTGAAAGGCTTTTTTTTATCTTGGAATTACGATTTTTGCTTTAAAACCTTTATCTGGTTCTGTTTCAAATTCAATTGTTCCTTTGACGGTCTCAATATGGCTCTCCATATTTCGAAGACCATTTTTTGAAATAGCCGTTTTTTCACAGCCTATCCCATTATCCGTATAGTTTATGAAGATTGATTTTTTGTCGCTTTCAAATTTTATCACAACAAGATAGGCCTTACTGTGTTTTTTCATATTCACCATTAATTCCTGTAAAACGCGTCCAATAGTGATCTTTTTTATGTTATCAATTGTTTCCCAGTTTACACTTTCTAAATTAGTGGTTATAATATTTCTTTCGTTGGTATTATAAGCCGAAAGCATTTCTTTTATGCTTTTAATAAAACCTGTTCCAATTTCTACTTTATTGTTTTCTTTAGAAATTTCTCTCACACGACCGTAAATATCATCCAATTTCTGGAGCAGATTTTCTTTTGTATTTTCTTTAGGTAATGGCAATGATTCCGCAAAAGCAATTACTTGGAAAACATCATTGGCAAGTTCGTCATGAATTTTTTTAGCAATTCGGGTTTCGGTATCGTACGAACTTTTAAATTCGATTGCCTTGTTTTTATTTTTATAATAACGGATTAAAAGCGCTATTAAAATCATTAAAAAGACAAAAACAATTACAAATACAATCCGCATATATTTGGCTCTTTGTAAGGATAAAAGATTTTCTGTTTTTTCCAAACGAAGTTTTTCGTTTTCATCTTTCTCCTTTTTAGCATCATATTTAATTTTGGCAGATTTATTTTTGAAATTATTTCTAACCTTAATAAGACTGTCATTTAGCGTAAAGTAATGCTGTATGTATTTGTTAGTATTTGGAGTGTTATCATTAGAAATTAAAATTTGTAGTGCTTCCAATCTTTCTTCAACACTATTTAGTTTTGTAGCAATAGTGTAAGCGGCAAGAGCATTTTCATCTGATTTTTGAGCATCTCTTTTTGAATAATAATCGGCAAGGTGAAGATAACTTTCAATACTGCTATAATTGTCCTTAATTTCATTTTTTAACAACAAACCTTGATTCATTGAATCAAATCCTTTTTGATGCATTCCATTCTTAAAGTACGCATAACCTAAATTGTCCAGTATTCTCGCTTTAGAACTTGCATTAGATTTTTTCTCTATAAACTTTTGACTTAAAAGAAATTCTAAAAGAGTAATTGCGGCATTATATTTTTTTTGTTGCATATAAACAACCGCAATATTACTTAGAGGAGAATGACTGTCTTCCAGATTTTTAGAACCTTTAATCGATTCTTTGTAGTAAAAAATGGCATCATCATAAAGGGAAAGTTCTTTGTCAGCAATGCCTAAGCTATTATTTATGGAACTTATATGATTTTCAAATGTTTTAGCATAGGGTATAGCTTCGGTTACTGTTTCTTTACTGCCGTAATAGTCTCCGTTAATTTGCTGTATATCTGACATCCGAATAAGCACGTACGAAATATTGGGGCTGTCTTTTACAATTTCAAAAAGTTCTTTGGATTTGTTAAACTGATAAAAAGCAGTATTAAGATTTTGCTTTTCAAAATTTATATCTGCCGTATCTCGTAAACTGAGCGCTTCTTTTTTTATAGATTCGATATTAGGATCAATTCTCTTTTTTTCTTTACAGGAAAAAAGAGAAATAAGCATAATAAAATAAAAAAGTTGGGCGCGCAACATATAGATTTACTTTTTCCGAAAAGTAGCAATTAATTAAACTCTTTTCTAAAAATTTGAAGAAAAAGGCTTTTGTTTATTTAGGAATTACAATTTTAGCTTTAAAACCTTTGTCTGGTTCAGTATCAAATTCTATAGTTCCTTTGACCGTCTCGATACGACTCTCCATGTTTTGAAGGCCATTTTTTGAAATAGCCGTTTTTTCACAGCCAATTCCGTTATCTGTGTAATTTATGAAGATTGATTTTGCATCACTTTCAAATTTTATTATAACAAGACTGGCTTTACTGTGTTTTTTCATATTCACCATTAATTCCTGTAAAACGCGTCCAATAGTGATCTTTTTTATCTCATCAATTGTTTCCCAGTGTACACTTTCTAAATTAGTACTCATAATATTTCTTTCGCTGGTATTATAAGCCGAAAGCATTTCTTTTATGCTTTTAATAAAACCTGTTCCAACTTCTACTTTATTATTTTCTTTAGAAATTCCTCTCACACGACCGTAAATATCATCTAATTTCTGGAGCAGATTTTCTTTGGTATTTTCTACAGCTAATGGCTGTGATTCGGCAAAAGCAATTACTTGAAAAACATCATTGGCAAGTTCATCATGGATCTTTTTAGCAATTCGGGTTTCGGTATCGTACGAACTTTTAAATTCGATTGCCTTATTCTTATTTTTATAATAACGAATTAAAATTGCAATTAAAATCACTAAAAAGATAAAAACAATTACAAATACTATTCGCATATATTTTGCCTTTTGTAAGGATAAAAGATTTTCTGCTTTTTCCAGACGAAGTTTTTCGTTTTCGTCTTTTTCTTTTTTAGAATCGTATTTTATTTTAGCAGATTTATTTTTAAAGTTATTTCGAACTTTAATAATACTGTCATTTAGAGTAAAATATTTTTGTGTATAGTTGGGAGTATTAGAACTGTTATCATTTGAAATTAAAATCTGTAGGGCTTCAAGTCTTTCATCTACACTATTAAGTTTTGTAGCAGCTTTGTACGCTAAAAGAGCGTTTTCGTCTGATTTCTTTGCGTTTTTTTTAGAATAATAATCAGCAAGGTGAAGATAACTTTCAATGCTTCCATAAGTATCCTTAGTATCAATTCTGATTTGGAGGCCTTCAGTCATTAATTGGAATCCTTTTTCATTCATTCCCTTTTTAAAATAAGCATATCCTAAGTTATCTAAAAGTATAGATTTATCACTTGGTATAGCTTTGTCTTTTAATTGTTTGCTTGAAAGAGATTTTAAAAGAGAATCTAAGATATGAATTGCTTCAACGTATTTTTTTTGTTGAGTATATACAACCGCAATATTTTGTAGAGGACCATGTTTATAGAGTGGATCCGTATATTCATCTGCTGCTTTTTTATAGTAAAAAATTGCATCATCATAAAGAGAAAGTTCTTTGTCTGCGATGCCCAAATAATTATTTGCGCTAGCAGAATAAACTTCTTTTTTAATATACGGCAATGCTTCGGTAATTATTTCTTTACTACCATAATAATCTCCATTTCTTTGATGAATTTCTGCAATTCTAATAAGTATGTACGAGATATTGACACTGTCCTTTATGACTTCAAAAAGTGCTTTTGATTTATTGAATTGATAAAACGATGTGTTGAAGTCTTGTTTGTCAAAACTTTCAATAGCCTTATCTCGCAAAATGATCGCCTCTTTTTCTATAGATTCTTTCTTAGGATTAACAGGCTTTTTCTCTTCGCAGGAGAAAAGAAAAAGAGTTATAATAAAATAGAAAAACGGGGACCGTAACATACAAATTTACTTTCCCCGAAAATAACAATTAATTAGATACTAAAAATATATTTTTAGCTTATGGTTTTATTGGTGGTGGTGTGCTTCCTTTGTCACCAGGACCATCAGGATTTGGATCACCAGCTTGTAAAGGCTTTTTAACCTTTTCAATTTTTTTGACTGGTTGTGTCTCGTACTCATCAGGAGTACAAGAAAATATCGTGAATATTAACGCAAAAGCGATAAAAAGTATTAGTTTTTTCATTTTAATTTAATTTAGAAATTAGACATAGGTATTGCTGTCCGGGAATTATCCAGATCTTGGAATTGCGATACCAAAATTGATTTTTGGGGAAGTCGTGTGTAGAACTGTAAGACGTAATTTATACTTCCCGAATAAACTCGGTCTTACGGTTTTCCACAATGATAATTAGAACTAGTTTTTTATTTTTGTTTTAGTCTGCAGACAAAACTGGTACTAATTTCTTATGCAAAGTAAAGGCGCTTTTAGAGCACTGTTGATAAGGGATTCCCGGAATTCCTGCATTTTCCTAAGATTCCCATGAATTCCCGAGAATTCCTAATACAACAAATCAGGAAAGGCCTAACTTTTTTATTAAATGTTATTTAATTCTAAATAAATCTCTATTATAAATAGATGCAATAAGTCCGACAAAAGTTGGTTGCGAACCCTTAAAAAAAATATATAAATAATATAGATTTGGAACAAAAATTGAAATGCTGATATGGATCTTATAGCAGAGGTCAAAAATAAAGGCATAGAAAAAAATTGTTTCGGTGAAAAATGAAAATAAAGAGTCAAATGAAGTTCTTAAAAAAGGCAAAATGATTAATACATTAGAAGAATATAAAAAGTCGATTAAAATTAAATACGAGATCGAAAAAGAAGGACAATACTTTGATTATTTATACAGTCCCTCTCGCGGGAAACTTCGCGATTTGTGCTGGCTTATTTTTGAAAATGAGCCAACTCAAGACGATTTGAATGTTTTTAGAAATTTGTTTTGCTTAGATTTTGACCATACCAAAAAAAAACAAGTTTAAGGAGCAAAAAGATAAATTCAGACCGATTGAGACTTTTTTCAAAAACGAAACTGACCCACACAACATTGACGCGATAAATCTTGCGGCAATTATGGTCGATTTTCAGCCGCGGCCTTTTAAAAATTTCGATAAAAAATATAGAATTGTTGAAGCAAAACAGCTTGAAAGTAAGGCAGACGTGAAGCCAAGTGTTGAAGTCAGACATGAAAGCATAGAATTTAAGAGTTTTGTGGAAAATGAAAATGAAGAGTCGAAAGAAGTTCCTAAAAAAGGAAATCTTTTATTTGATTTGGCAGATGAATTTTCTAAAAAAATAGCTCAGAAAATACAGCCCGAAAAAATAATTACGGTTGCAGTTGGTGCAGTTGTGCTTGTTTCTTCTGCGTGTTTAAACTTGGTGAAGAAAAAAGAATAGAAATAAATTCTAAATGATTTTGGATTGCATTTTCAAAAATAAAATGCTGGAAGAGATAAAAAGAATAATTTTTTGAAGAGTAATTTTGGCATTTAAAAAGTTCGTTTTTCGGCATATATTTACTGTTATTTAGATAATAAAGATAAGAAAAAAAATCCGTAAAACCTACTAAAAATCAATAAATTAATGAATTTTTTAGTCTTTTTTTTGACCTTTTTTTGAAAAATTTCTTTACTCAAACTTGATAAATTTTGAAGTAGAAAATGAACTTTCGAAACAGCCAAATTGTAATAAAATTATTTATATTTATCGAACATTAAATAGATTTTTGATTTTCTAATAACTATCCGTTTTAAAACCTCTTTTATGAAAAAGCTTCTCTTACTTTTAATCGTTTTATGCACTTTTAGCTGTAAAAAATATGTTGTCTCTTTTGAACAGCCAACGAATATGGAACTTGATAAGTTGAAACTAGAAGTATTTCTGGATAAAAAGAAAGTTCAAGACATTAATTTAAATGCAACAGAAGAATTGCCAACTTATGAAACAATAGATCTTTCAATATCTGATGAGGGAAAACATCTGCTTCAGGTTAAAGCAAAAGACACGACTTTTAGCTATGATATAAAATATCCGGAAGAAAAATATATTATGGTGACAACTCACTTAAAAAGCAATGGAAAAATCCATGTTGGAATCTTAAAACAGAATTACAAATTTAGATTTCAATAAGACTGTTTTTTAACTGCAAAGACCGCAAACGAAAAACGCAAAGTTCGTAAAGCTATAGAAAAAGCTTTGCGAACTTTGCGTTTATAAAAGTAGCTGTTAAACCAGATGTTCTTTGCGGTTAAGTTATTAAGATAGAAAATCTTTAAACCATAATCCAGAATTTTTAATGGTTCTTTTCTGTGTTTCAAAATCCACGTGAATTAAGCCAAATCTCGCATTGTAACCTTCGGCCCATTCAAAGTTATCAGTAAGACTCCATACAAAATAGCCTTCGACATTTAATCCGTCGTTTTTGGCTTTTAAAATCTGTTCCAAATGATCTTGAATATAATGCGTTCGCTTTATATCATAAACTTTTCCATTTGTAACCGTATCTGGAAAAGCAGCTCCGTTTTCGGTAATAATGATTTTTCGAATTCCTTCGTATTCATTAAATTTTTTCAGAACATGATAGAGTGCAGGCGGATAAACTTCCCAACCCATTTCGGTTGAGATTACATTTCTTTTTTCGGCGCTTACCAATTCAGCACCAATATACGGAATGAGCATTGCTGATTTTACAATTTCTCTTGTATAACATTGTAATCCAATGAAATCGAAATCAAAATTAAGATTGTTTAAATCGTCTTCTAAAATATATGAATTAAGCTTTTTAAGAACCGGAAGATCTTGCTGCGGATAACCTAATCCTAAAATGGGTTCAATAAAAGTTCTATTTAGTAAAGTATCTACACGTTTTGCGGCTTCAATATCTTTCTGGCTGTCGGTTGCTGGTTCTATATGTGTACACGAAAATGTCGTACCAATATTGGCTTGCGGAATCCGATTTCGAATTATTTTGGCGCCTGCCGCAGTTGCTAAAGTAACATGATGCATGGCTTTCAGGTAATTGGTAATTCCTTTTTTGCCAGGCGCGTGAATGCCTAAAAAATAACCAGCTCCCGTAAAAACAGAAGGTTCATTGATTACCATCCAATTTTTTACGCGATCACCAAAATACTGTACGCAAACTTCAACATATTCTTTAAACCAAGAAACCGATTCGCGACTTGTCCATCCGCCTTTTAATTCCAGTTCGTGCGGTAAATCCCAATGATAAAGTGTAATCCAGGGTTCGATTCCAGAAGCAAGCAATGAATCTATAATTTTGTTGTAATAATCGATTCCTGCCTGATTTATAGGATGCACACCAGTTGGCATAATTCTAGGCCAGCTGATGGAAAATCTAAAATTCGGAATATTCAATTCGCGTATTAGATCAATATCATCCTGATAAGAGTTGTAGAAATCGCAGGCAGTTATGGCATGATGACCGTTTTTTATTTTTCCTTTTTGAGAAGTAAAAACATCCCAAATAGAAGAACCTTTTCCGTCTGAATCATGCGCACCTTCAATTTGGAAAGCAGCGGTTGATACACCCCACAAGAAATCTTCACCAAATTGGTTTTTGTTCAGAAATGAGCTTTCAGTTTTATTCATTCAATCGTACTTTCCTTTATTTTTAAACTATTTATTAATGTAGGAAAGAAGATTGCATAGCTCTTAGAAAAAGCCATTCTTTGAAAGAAACTAGAAAATTTAGATTAAATAATTTCATGACGATTAGTTTTATATCAAATTAAACAAACTAATGTGAAATTATTGTAAAGTGATTATTATCAAATGATTAAATATGAAAATGGGAAGATGTTTAATCTTCCCATCCGCAAAGTGTTAAACCATAACTTTGAGCTTCTTTAAGAGATGTTTTTACAACTCCGTGACTGCAGGAACTTAAACCGCGACAGTTTTCATTATAATGATATTTCTTTGCGCCTTTTGGCCCGCAGATATATACATTTGTTTCTGGCGGACTGAAAGAAGTTAAAAAGATAAAAAGTAGAGGTAAAATATATTTCATGGAAAAATTTTATTTAACGATTAACTGATATTCATTTCCATTTTTGTCAAGAGCTTTTAGTTTTCCATTCGAAACCCATTCGGTATTGATTTCTAGTTCAGGAATGCTGTCGGTTTTTAAAATTCCAGCTCCATATTTTCCTTGTGTATTGATATTGCCAAAAACCGAATCGCCTTTGATGTTTATTCCTTTTACATCATAATTGTATTCGTAATTACCGGGATGTCCAGTTCGATATTCATATTTGTAAGTCGTATTAACATGATATGTTTTGGCTTCTTCCGGCGTAATAGTTTTTCGATCTTCTGCCTGAATTACGGGTTTGTAAAATGAATTTACTTGCGGTAATGGAGGCGGAGCGCTAGCTTTTTTACAGGAAAATAAAAAGAATATTAAAAGTAAAATAGAGTAGTTTTTTTGCATAGGCGATGTGGTTTTAGTTAGAGTTAGAAGCTTATTTGGTTGCGATAAATCTAATTAGAATTAAATTCTTCAAAGTGAGTACTTATACGGGATTTAATTCTGTTTCATAAAGAGCTGCAGTTTCTAATAATTCTTTTTCGTATTGATAGATGTCATCAATTGAAGATATTGCGATTTTAGCTTCGCTTTTGTTATTATTGAAAAGACTTATATATTTTTTTCCACCATTTAAGTGAAGTCTGCATAGAGGTTTACGATTATTATCGTCTAATAATATTCCGAAATAAGACTGTGTATCGCGATATACTATTCTGCTAATTGGCAATTTTCGGCGTAAAATGGCAACCACAATACGATAACCATCTAATTCTTCTTCGGTTGTTACGACTTTATTGTCATCTTCAAGAGAAATAATTTCTTCATCTTGTTGCTTAATAGTTTCTTTGCTTAAAGCGGCATTCAAACGATCGTTAATTTTGTCATTAATGAATTGATTTACCGATTTTTGAACTAAATCTTTAAATTCTTCTACAACTTTTTCTGTAAGCCTGCCAGTGTAAACTTTGTTGGCAAAAAGTTTTGTAAATTCATTAGATGGGTTTTCTAGTTCTGTACTTATCTGTTTTTTTATTTCTTTAATATATTTTAAAGAACTGGCATTGCTTACAATATTGTCAACGTCAAAATTTGCTTTGTGGAATTTTGCAATTTCGTTTATTGTATTTTCTTTCAGATTACAGATATCAAATTCCAAAAAAGGCTTTTCATCCATTTTATTTTGATCATCTAAATCGGTAAAGAATTGATAATTTATTCCGTTTGTTAAAAGAGCAAATCGGGTTTTTGTAACATGAAAGTAACGGAATAATTGGGAATTATGAACCGTAAGTTTTTCTTTCCAGCTTTTGCATTCCACAATTATTATAGGTTCTCCATTTTGGAAAATAGCATAATCTACTTTTTCGCCTTTTTTTAATCCAAGATCTGCGGTAAATTCAGGAACTACTTCAAGCGGATTAAATGCATCGTATCCCAAAATATTTATAAAAGGTAATACAAAAGCATGCTTAGTAGACTCTTCTGTTTCAATTTTACTTTTCAGCTGATTTATTTTATCTGCTAACGATTTTAGTTGAATATTCATTTCCATAGGTTTAGAATTTAAATTAATAATTCAAAAGTAAAACCAATCAAAATCAGTATTTTATGGAAATCCGTAATGAAACAGAATTTTAAAAGAAGAAGTTTTTTAAACGGAAAAAAGAGGACAATGAAGTTCCTCTTTAAAACATATTGGTTTGATGTTTTATTCTTTTTCTAAAATAAAATCTTTAATGATTTTATCCATGTTAGAAGGCAAGTCGGCATTTTTGATTTCGAAATGTTTTATCTTCATTTCAGAAAGCCATTTAGTCCAGTAAGCTTTTATAATTTTTTCTTCGAAAGGATTATTTTTACTTGGATTTATCCCTAAAACTAAGACTTCAAGATTGGATAAGTCGGTATCAGTTTTAATGAAACCAAAATTTTCTTTTTCAAATTTTTTCTCCCAATCGTTTGTATTTAAACCATTTTGTTTAATAAGTTGAGGTGTTAAATAACTGGATAAATTTCCGTCTTTGATTTGAGTTCCTTCATAAAACATATACCCGTCTGTTAAAATAACCAAGATGTTTCTGAAATTCTTATCAATGCATTGATCTTGTACTTTACTGTCAAAAAAGTTCCAAATATCTGAACCAATGTATTTATCATCTTTAATTGCAGATTCATAAATAGTTGCCGTTTTTAAAGAATAAGTATCATTAATGGAATTGAGGAATTTTTTTGAAGCATTATCTTTAGTAACATTAATTCTCAAATCTTTTGAAATAGAATTAATTTCAGAATTTTCAGGTTCGGGATTAAAGAATAACTGCATTTTATCATTAATCTGTCTCATTCTTTTGGATTTTAAATGCTGCGTAAAAGCTTCAGAAACCGATTTGATATATCCTAAATCTCTTTGGTATATTTCCATTGTAGCATTCGGATTTTTTTTGAGACTTATTCGATCTGACAAATCAACAAGAATACTGATATTGTAATTTTCTGAAATGGAACTTTTAGTTGAGGTTTCCTTGTTTTCAGTTTTGGTTTCTTCTTTGCATGAAAAAAATAAAACCAATAATAAGGATGTTGAAATTTTGAGTAGAGTGTTTTTCATCTTAATTAATTTTAGAATATATCAAGTGTTGAAAGTCAGGATCAACTAAATTTAATTTTCCAAGATGTTCCTCAGAGTAAAGTTCACAGCTTTGAAGAAGCTCTTCTTTTTCTTTATATGGTAAAGCCAATTCGGTACCAATTGCCTGAAACCAGCCTTCTTTGTATTGATGATGATAATGAAGATATTCTTTTACAGGAAAAACAAAACCGTCAATTTTGGCTTGCAATTCGGAGATTTTACCATTAATAATAACAGTTTGTTGTTTGAAGTCGTTGATTTTGTTTATATAATCCGTTTTTAGTTTTTCTAGGTTGAGTAAATTTTCTTTTTTTCCTCTTATAAAAGCTCTGATCTTATCAATGTTTTCAAATTCTTTCATTACAAAATCAAATACAAGTCCCCAAATGATATAGACTACAAAACCTGCAAAAATGATCATCCAGAATTCTGGTTCGCCCAAAGCAATATTTAAATTATACGGAGAGGATTCTGTTGTTTTATTAAACTCATATATTTTTTTCTCAATGATATAAGCCAAAAGAGAATCGAATAAAAACGTAATAGCAAAAAGCGCAGCGAGCCTAAAAATATTTTTGATTCCTTTTCCTTTTTGAACCATGTGAATCACGTAACCCAATCCCATAAAAACAAACGGAATAGTCGTAACCAAAACGCCTTCAAGCCAGCTTGCCTTAAATGCATTTGTGAAAGCATCTGCATCGAAGATTGCCGCAGTTAAACTGTCATTTGAAAATTCCTTAAAAAAAGCAGAATAAGAAGCGGAAATGTAGAATACCAAAACATATAATGTAATTGGAAGCAAAAGAATAAGACCAATATAAAATTGGGCTTTTAGACCTTTTCCTTCTTCAATTCCGTATTTATCAGGATTGCGTTTAACTTCTATAATTTCGTTTTTTATCTGATCAATATTCTCATTGATATCTTGTTCTTTTTTCTCAAAAATACCAATAGCCGTTTCAGATTTTTTAAGTTCGGTTCTGTTTTTTTCCTGTTCTTCGCGATAAGGCTGTTTGAGTCTGTCTTGCTCCATTTTTTGTTTTCGGCATTGATCTTCAAAACTCATGTACAAATTTTGAAGACATGCTTTTAAAACAATTGGTTTTCCAGTTGCTTTTACCGATGCGGCAAAACCGCTTTGATAATACGTAATTCTAATTTGTTCTCTGTCTTCTTCATTTTCTTCCAAAACTTTAAAAGAAGGATCTTCAGATTTTTTTAAACTAAATAATTGTGAAAGTGGTTTCATATCTTAAGCGTTTAGTTGACTAATAATTTCTTCTTTTCCAATGTTTTTCTGAACACAATCAATTAAATAATCAGATAAATCATTGATATTTTCTTCGATG
Source organism: Flavobacterium ginsenosidimutans (assembly GCF_003254625.1). Lineage (GTDB taxonomy): Bacteria > Bacteroidota > Bacteroidia > Flavobacteriales > Flavobacteriaceae > Flavobacterium > Flavobacterium ginsenosidimutans. The sequence continues at coordinate 196,668 of NZ_QJRJ01000080.1, read as the reverse complement.
AAATCAAATTTCCTGCAATACTTTCTCAGCATATTTAATTCATCATCAGTAATTTTTCCATCGGCCCAGATAATTCTGGTAAGATCATACAGATATTCAATTTTTGTATTTAAAGCTTCTGGAACAATAAATTCTGTATTGACAGGATTTAGAAAAAGTTTATCCAGTTCTTCTTTTGGAATTCCTCTCTCGTCTGCAAAATGATACAGCATTTGAAGCTCTAATACATCAAATAGATCATCTGATAATGCCATTTGATATAATCTTAAAAAATGACTTTTTAGTTCTAGTGTTATCATAGTTTTGGGTTTAGTTAATTAGTCTATCAGCGATTTCCTCTTTGTCAATTATTAGTTGAGAAGGAAGAATCATTCGGATTTCGTTATTAATTGGATTTTTAAAAATTGAAAAATTTCCTCTACAGTTTTTATATCGAAATTGAAATGCTTTTAATCCCTTTATGAATCCTTCGTTTTGTGTTATTTCAAAAACATAATTTGAGCAGGATTTTTTAAAAATGCATTTTCTTCTTTTAGATTGAGGAATTAAAATCCAATACAATCGAATAATTAATACAATGAAAATTTTCATTTATTTTTGAAAAACAATTAAATGAGTGAAAAGTGTTTGAGCTGGTCTTGCTCCGAATCCGAAACATCCCATTTCGGCATTAACAAAAGTTGTTATGTTTTCAACTCTTACATATTTCCAGTCTTTTTCTGTGTGATATTTAATAGCACTTTCTAATTGTTCTGCGATTTGTGAAGATGTGTTTTTCTTTAAATCGATTGAAGCTGCAAATGGCACTACTTTGTATTCCATAATTTTTGGTTTTAATTAATATTAAATTGTTTTATAATCCAAAAGTAAAACCAATCAAAACCAGTATTTTATGGAAAACCGTAATCCGTAAAATTTAAATTTCGGAAATAAAAAAAGCCCCCGAAGGAGCTTGAAAATGATGCGATGAGAATTTAAATAATTCCCATATCTTTTGTAATGGAAACCAAATGAATGGTATTATTTGCCTTGAAAAAGTCTTTTAGTTTTGATAACCTTTTTTCCATTGCACTTTTACTGTTCGGTTTAATATCACTAGTTTTAAAAATCTCGATGATTTCATCTTGCGAAGTTCCAGCAGACAAATACTTTAAAATTTTAATATCGACATCGTCAATTTCGTAATTGCCTTTTTCCTGAAGCGCAGATGCAACTTCGGGTGAAATAAATTTTTGATCAGAATTCGAAATCAAGGTAATCGCTTTTTTAAGATCTTCAATACTATTTCGGCCTTTTAGCACAAAGGCGTTAATTTCAGAATTTTCGAAAAGTGATTTTATGCGAACATTTTTATCTTCAATAGAGTAGGCAATGATTTTAATATTAGGTTGCAGTTCACGAACTTTCTCAATTAGCTCGTCACCGCTACCAATTTTTACTTCACGATGGTCTTGTTTAAATGAAAGATCACTAATTAATAAATCATATGGTTCATTATCCTGAATGGCTTTTCTTATTTTTAGAAAAGCATCGTCACAATATTTTGCGTGCTGAAAATTGACAATGTCGAAATCATTCAAAGTTTGTTTTATGGCTAAATTGAATTCTTCAAAATCCTCGGCAATAATTACTTTTTTAAACATAGGCTCTTATTTAGGCATTGTTATTTTTACTTTGAAACCTTTATTTGGTTCAGTGTCAAAAGTAATAGTTCCGTTTATAGCCAAAATACGGTTTTCCATATTTTGCAAACCATTTTTTATAATCTTTGACTTTTCGCAACCTTTACCAATATCGCTGTAGTCAATAAATAAAGAATTGGAGTTTGAATTAAATGTTATTGATACGACAGCAGCTTCACTGTGTTTTTTCATATTAACCATTAATTCGTGCAAAACTCTTTGGATGGCAATCTTTTTTAAATCCTCAACCGCATCCCAATTTACTTTATCAATACCATTAATAATAACATTTGTTTGACTGCTATTATAAGTTGAAAGCATTTCTTTTAAATTATTGGGATAATTTGCACCAGTATCGATATTATTATTTTCTCGAGAAATCCCTCGAACTCGCGAATAAATATCATCCAATTTTTCCAATAAGTTGTCTTTGTTATTCTCGTTGGTTAAAGGCTGGGTTTGAGTATAAGTAATAGCGTGAAATACATCGTTTGCCAAACCATCGTGAATGTCTTTTGCAATTCTGGTTTCAGTATCATACGCTGTTTTTATTTTCTCCATTCGGTTTCTGTTGTCATAATGCTTTTTCAAATATGCCAATAAAAACAGCAATATGGTGAAAGCGGCAATAAAGATGATTTTTTCGTTTTCAGCTTCTTTAAGAGCAACTAAATTTTCGGCTTTTTCTAAACGAAGTTTTTCATTTTCGGCTTTTTCTTTTTTCGAATCATATTTAATCTTAGCAAACTTGTTTTTGAAATTGTTGCGAATTTTAATAATGCTATCATTTAAGAAAATGAATTTTTGGGCATAAGCATTTTGAGAATCAGAATCATTTGATATTAAGAATGATAACGCTTTTAAACGTTCGTCAATACTATGAAGTTTTGTAGCTATCTCATACGCTTTTTCTGCATATTCATTTGATTTTTTAATATCAGTTTTTGAGAAAAATTGAGCCAAATGAAGATTGCTGGCAATAGTTGCATATAAATCTTGAGACTCTGTTCTAATTTTCAGACCTTCATTCATTAATGCAAGTCCCTTTTCGTTATTGCCAATTCTAAAATAAGCAAAACCAAGATTGTCTAAAACCCTTGCTTTACTTTGTTTTGAAATTTGTTTTTCTTTTAGAATTGATTCTAGAATTTGAATGGCTTCTTTGTACTTTTTCTGTTCGATATAAATAACAGCGATATTATTTAAAGGGGAGAATTTAGAAACATTATTCTCAGCATCTTTAATTGCTTCATTGTAGTAATAAATTGCATCATTATAAAGAGAAAGTTCTTTGTCTGCAATTCCAAAAAAGTTATTGATAGAAACGGTGAAAACATCTTTCTTTTTAACGAATGGCAACGCTTCTGTTAAGGTTTCTTTGCTTCCGTAATAATCTCCATTTATTTGTTGGATGGAAGCCATTTGAATTAAATTATAAACAATATTGGAACTGTCTTTTACAGTTTCAGAAAGTATTTTAGATTTATTAAAATTGTAAAAAGCGTTGTTGTAGTTTTTGTTTTGAAAATCGGCAATGCCTTTATCTCTTATTTGATAAGCTTCATCTAAGCGAAGATTGACTTTAGGAGACACAGTTGTTTTTTCTTTACAAGAAAAGAAGAAGAGAACCATTAGCAGACAAAAAAACGGGGATCGTAGCATAAAAGTTACTTTCCCCGAAAATAGTAATAATTTATTTATATTTTACTGTTTTTTTAATTATGGTTTTTTAGGTGGCGGCACCACAACTGGATCATCTTCTGGCCCTTCAGCTTGTGCGCCTTTTATAGGACTAACTTCTTTTTTTACTTCAGTTTTGTCAGCAGCTGTTTCTAATTCGTCAGCAGCGCAAGAAAATAATGTAGTTGACAACAGGGCACACGCTCCCCATAAATATAATGTTTTCATTTTTTTAAATTTTAAAAGTTGGACATGGGTATTGCTGTCCGGAATATTTTTCCAGGTTGGTTAATGAATGGCAATACCAAATTTTGTTTGGGAAGTGAAGTGTGTAGAACTATAAAACATTATTTATACTTCCCAGATAAACTCTGTTTTACGGTTTTCCACACTTGTTGACTTAACTAGTTTTGTACATTTGTTTTTGACCTGCAGATCAAACGTTAACTAATTTTGTTGGAGCAAAGATATAGGGGGGTTAGAGCTGTATTGGTACGGAATTCCTGGATGTCCTATCTTTCCAGTTCAATCCGAAAAAAACCGAAAAATCCGAGAAGAAATCCGAAAAATCCTGAAGGCCTATGCGAAAAAATACTTTAGAAAAAATTGAAAATGATTATAGAGAAGCTATAAGAAATAAGTTTAGAATTGAAAAAACTGAGGGAAAACACTCTCATTATTTAAGTAACCCTTCGCAAGCACTTCTAAGGGATTTGTGTTGGGAAATTTTTAGCTCAAATCCAAAAGATGAAGATTTGAGTGTATATCGTAATTTTTTCAGAACTGATTTTAAATCGGAGGAAGATACTTCTACTAAATACACAGATAAGTTTAAAAAAGTAGGAGGGTTTTATAGAGGAGAAAAAAATCCTGCCAATATTACTACTGTAGATTTAGCCGCAATTTTAGTAGATTTTCAACCAAGACCTTTTAATAAGTTTAGAAAAGAAATTGATCCAGAAGATTTGAAATTAATTGAAGAATTAAGAGATACTAATTTTCCGAAAAATGATTTTTTCTCTGATAATTTGACTGATGAGGTAGAAATTGAAAAAGTTGCCGATTTAAAAAGTGAAGAACAAGAGCAAATTCAAAGTCAGGAATCAGAACTGATTCAAAACCAGAAATTAGAATCAGTGCCAATGCCAATTGTTTCAGTAACTTCTGTTGTAAAAGAAGATAAAGAAAAGCCTGAAAATATAATACCAACTAAGCTATTACATATAGGCATTGTAACTTTTGTAGTTTTTGGTTTGGTTGCTGCAGTCATTTACTTCGCTTTCTTTAACAAACAATGCATGCAATGGTCAGAAGATCATTATGAGATTGTAGATTGTTCTTCGAAGATTGAAGGTAATTTTAATGAAATAATTCGACTAGATAAAGATCTATTGGACTTTAGAAAAATTAAAGCTTGCGATACTACAACTTGTTTTCTAACAAATGGAGATCCTATCGTTTGGTATGGTAAAACAGCAAACGGAATAGATTTCTTTAATGATAATGGAAATGGGTTGCATCCAGAGAATAAAAAAGCGCTACACCCTATGACTGGCTATATGTTTAGTAAATACCTGAAAGGGAAAATTTGCGAATAATGATTTTATAGCTCTTAATTTTAAGTTAAAATGCGATTTATGTAAAATATTCCTAAAATCATGGAATTTTCTGTAGGATTATACTTTTAATTTAGCAGTATAATTTTTAAACAAAAATCTACCATGAAAAATAAAGCATTATTATTAGGATTATTAAGTATCGGGTTTTTTGCAATTTCTTGCAGTAATGATGATAACGAAGGGGAAACAATAGTTCCAATACAAGGGAAATACAATTTAAGTAAAACAGGAACAATTGTTAACGGACAAGAAGTTTTAATTGACGCAATAGAAAACGAAAGTGGCTGTAACAGAGATTATTTAGATTTAAGAGTGAGTAATGCAGCAGTTATTGGAGATTATGATGGTACAGATTGCGCCTTGACAGAAACTACAGGGACTTATGTAAGATCTCATAATGATTTAACGATTACAATTGGGAACGTTAGTTCAGTAAGCGATATTATGAATCTTACGAACAAAGAATTAAAAATAAAAGACAAAACAACTGGTGTAATTACAGTTTATACTAGATAAGAAAATTTGTTTTGAGATAATTTCAATTTGTTTTGAAATGGAAAACGGAAACGACTTTAATGTGGTTTCCGTTTTTTTTTTTATGAAATTATATCACGAATATTTTAGTTGACAGGAATATAAATATCAAATGCCGCTCCTTCATTTTGGATTCCTGATGCAGTGATAATTCCGTTGTGGTTTTCTACAATTTTTTTCACAATTGCCAATCCAATTCCAGTTCCGTTGTAGCGGTCTCGGCCATGAAGGCGCTGAAAAACTTCGAATATTTTTTTGTTGTATTGAGCTTCAAAACCAATTCCGTTATCTGAAACTTTAACATGACAATATTTTTTGGCAGGGATCAGTTTTTCATTTTCTAAATCTTTGCCTAATTCAGTTTTGCTTTCAATTTTAATTACAATCGGAATTTCTGGATTTGAAAATTTCAATGAATTGCTGATCAAATTATAAAGTAATTGCTTGAATTGAAACGGAATAATATCGACGTGGCAAGTTTGTTTAATTTCAATAATCGCATTTTTTTGTTCTAATTCTTCCGTTAGATCTTCTTTTACTTCTTCGATAATCTGGCTGAGGTCTGTTTTTATAAAAGTGCGTTCATGCGCATTTGTTCTCGAATAAGCCAATAAATCATTAATTAAAGTCTGCATTCGCTGCGCTGCGTTTTGCATTCGTTTAAATTTATCTTTTCCGTTTTCAGATAAATTCTCAGATTCTTTCTCGATAATCTGCGAAGCAAAAGTCTGAATTTTTCGAAGCGGTTCTTGCAAATCATGACTCGAGATGTAGGCAAAAGACTGAAGTTCTTTGTTCATTTCTTCGAGTTCATTGTTTTTTTGCTCTAGTTCGAGTGCATTCATTTTTAATTTATCATCGGCTTTTTTTCTTTCTGTTAAATCATGCGTCACTTTTGAGAAACCGATAATTTCATTTTGCTTATTATGAATTGCAGTTATTACAACACTTGCCCAGAATTTACTTCCATCTTTGCGTGATCGCCAGCCTTCGTGAACGACTTTTCCATTTTCGATTGCGAGCTGTAAAAGTTTTTCAGGCAGTTTCTTTTGCTGATCTTCTTTGGTATAGAAAATCGAAAAATATTTTCCAATTACTTCTTCAGCTTTATAACCTTTTATTTTTTCGGCTCCAGCATTCCAGTTTTCAATAATTCCGTAGGCATTTAGATATAAAATAGCATATTCCTGAACTTCTTCAACCATTAAATGATAACGCTCTTCGCTTTTTCGAAGCGATTCATTCATCTGGATTAATTCTCTTGTTCGAGCTGTAACCTGCTGTTCAAGCTCATGTGTAAAAGCTTTTTCGGTATGAATATCGGTAAAAGCGCCAACCCATTTTATAATTTTATTGTCGGGACCAAAAACAGGTTCGCCAATAACGGTATGCCATCTATAAGAGCCATCTTTTCTATGCATTCTCACATCGCAGCGATACATTTCGCCCGTTGCGAGCGCGTGCTGCCATATTTTGACATTTTCTTCAAAATCGTCAGGATGAATCATTTTTTGCCACGAACCTTCAATACCAGGTTCAATGCCAGTATATTCCATCCATTTTCCTGATGTAAATAGTGCATTTCCTTCGGCATCTGTTTCCCAGATTAATTGCGGAATACTTTCTGTAAGCGAACGGAATCTTTTCTCGCTTTCTTCGATTTTTTTTCTGGCTTCGACTTTTTCGGTAACATCGATAAGCGTCATTCTAAGTCCTGAAATCGAATTATCGCTTTCGCGAAGCGGTGCAAATTCAAAATCAACATAAAACTGATTTCTGCCTTTTTCATTATCAATAAAAAGTAAGGATTCAGATTCTGAATATACTTTTCCTGATTCGTAAACTTTCTTTAATAATTTGGCATATTTCTGTTTATTCAATTCTGGAAATAATTCCAATATTTTTTTTCCTTGAACTTCCGATTCTTCTTTTTTCCAGATATTCTTCAAAAGGGCAAAATTGGCCATTTCGATAACAAAATCATTTCCGCGCAAAATAGCTTTTGGAACAGGCGACTGCATAATAAGATTGCGCAGTTTTTTTTCGCTTTCCTCAATTTTCTGCTGATATTTCTTTTCTTTGGTAATATCTCGAATCGTACCAATTAGTTTTTCAGGCTGATGATTTTCATCATAAAAAACTTTTCCTTTTCCTTCAATCCAATGTATCGATTGGTCTTTCCAAATTACCCGTACTTCATAATTTAGTAAACCTGAACGTAGCGCTTCCTTAAAACCTTTGTTCCTTATATGAACATCGTCAGGATGAAGATGCGCTAATAATTCTTCATGCGTCAACAGTACATATTCGGTGTAACCGCCAATAATTTCAAGATATCGTTGAGAATAAGTTGGAATTCTCGTTTTTACATTCAATTCCCAAGTTCCCAATTCGCTGGCTTCAACTACTATTCTTAAGCGTTCTTCGTTAAGTTCGATTTTTTTTCTGGCTTCAACTTTTTCGCTTACTTCTGTAACGGTTACTAAAATTCCCGAGATTGCACCATTTTCTTCTTTTAATGGATGATAAAGAAAATCAAAATACGAAGTTTCAATTTTTCCGTATCGGTTTAAAGGAACAGGAACTTCAATTCCATGAAAAGGAATTCCAGTTTTTAAAACGCCATCTAAGAAAGCGCTGACGGTTTCTTTTACTTCAGGCAATGAATCATACAACGATCTTCCTATAAAAGTTTTTTCTTCTCGATCTACAAGTTTAAGATAAGCTTCATTGGCCATTTCCACAATATATTCTGGCCCTCGAAGAATGGTAATACCAACAGGCGCCTGTCTAACTGTGTTACGGAAACGTTTGTCACTTTCTTCAATTTTTTGTTTGGCCAAGAACAAGTCGGTGATATCTACGGCGGTATTCATTACACCATAAATTTTACCATTTAGATCGTACAACGGCGTAAAACTGTAATTGAAATAAGATGTTTTTAGAACATTATCAACAACAAGATCAATTCGGGTATTTTTAGAATGAAAAGATTGTCCCGTTTTATAAACAGTTTCGACTTGTTTAAAAATGGGTTCATCTTTTAATTCGGGAAGAATTTCAGTGTATGTTTTTCCAATCACGTCAGGACCTTTTCCCCAAACTTTAATGATTGAATCATTAGCAAGTTCAATGCGCATTTCTTTTCCAACATAAACGGCAATAGGGAAAGGTGCATTTTCGACCAATTGTCTTATTTTCTGTTCACTTTCTTCTACTTTTGAGCGAGCCAAAACTTGAGCAGTAACTTCTGTAGCAATTGCTGCAACGCCGGAAATAGTTCCGTCGGGTTCTCTTAAAGCTTCGTAAACAAAATTGATATAAGTATTTTCAGTTTTTCCGTTTCGATTTAATTGGACAAAAAGTTCGTCTGTCTTAATTTTTTTTCCGTCTGTAAAAACGCTGTGCAGAATTTCATCAAAACCTTGTTTCTTTAATCCAGGAAGAACTTCAAAAATGGATTTATTAATTACATTTTCTGCTTTTGTTTCCCAAAGCTGGAGCATTTGGTCATTAGCAATTTCAACAATATGATTTTCACCTCTAAAAATACACATTGCAATAGGAGCTTGCATAATATTATTTACAAATCGTGCATTACTTTCTTTTAGAGCATCTGCAACAATCTTCTTTTCTGTGGTTTCAATAACAGTCACTAAAATACCACCGACAGACCCATCTTCAATTTTTATTGGACTGTATGAAAAATCAAAAAAACAATCTTCTATATAACCGTTTCGATGTAATGAAACTTTAAAATCAGGAAGACTTACCGCTTGTCCCTGCATTACGTTGGCAAACATTGGACCTATGGTTTCCCAGATTTCAGCAAATGTATTTCGGGAACTTCCGCCTAAAGCTTCTGGATGTTTAGAAGCCCCAAGAATAGGTCTAAAAGCATCATTGTAGAGTTGAGTATAATTTTTTCCCCATGCAATGTACATTCCAAACGGATTGCCAAGCATCATTGCGGTCATTGTTTTTAAACTTTGTGGCCATTTTTCAGGATCGCCCAAAGGTGTTTTGCTCCAATCTGCAGAACGAATTAAACTTCCCATTTCGCCACCTTCGGAAAGAAAATAATGTTCCTTTTTTTTGCGGTTCATTTCCAAAGAAGATTAAGGTTGCAGTATAAATTTTGCTCTTTCGGGCTGTTTGAAATTATTTTCTGATGCTACATTTAGTGCTTTTTCGATAACAGTTTTAAGTTTAGAAAAATCACCAGGTTTTCGAATATAATAAGAAGCACCTTTTATGTACAAATTGTTTACAATTTCGCTATCGAGCGAAGTTGAAAAAATAATAATAGACAGGTTTTTTAGTTTTTCGTCGTTTTTAATTTCATCCAGACATTCAAGACCATTTTTTCGGGGCATATTTAAATCCAAAAAAAGAACATCTGGAAAATTTGAAATATTTGTTTTGAGATAATCCATCAATTGTACACCATCGTGAACCATAGATAGATTAGTGCTGACAGCTATTTCATCGAGAGCTTCTTTAAAGAAAAGGCAGTCGTCTTCGTCGTCGTCAGCCAATAAAAGATTGTAATGCTCCTTACTCATATTGTAGTCTCCTCAATTTAGGGTTAAGTTTGTTTGGTTAAATTTAACTTTTTTCCGTAAGATTTTCTGCTTTTTTGTGAAGAATGTTTTTTAAAACACAAAAAAATAGCATATAAATATGTTTTTCATACTCAAATGCAATTTTCTGCTAAAAACTGCGTTTAATTTATTCTTATCGTTTTTTCGATGCAAAACTATTCTTGAGATTAGGTTTTCTTTTCAAATTAGAAATTAGAAATCTTCTGGAAGCCTTCTGAAATCTCACTTTTCAATCCGAAAAATTCACCATTTTAGTGTTTACTGTATCCTAAAAGTGTAAAATAATTATACACTCTTTTTTGTTTCAATTTCTATAAACAGCTCTATACCAGTCTAAAGTCGTGTTGGCACGGCGCTTGCAAATTGTGTTTATGTCAAATCTTTGATGTGTTTGTTTTTTTTATTGTTTCTCGAAAAGGAGAAGCAAATAAATCAGAAAAGAAAGATTTTACTAAAAGCCAAATAAGGAAATTAAAAAAAGGAGTATAAGCATGGAAAGCGAAACAATTATCTCAAAACAATTTTACGCAAACAATAGTTCAGCTATCAGCGAAAAAACATTAACTGGTTCATTTTTCAGAACCAACGAAAAATCACAAAAAGTACACGTAGAAAGACCATCAAGTCCATTTGGATTAGCAATTCTTGTTGCTACATTTTTATTGATGCTTTCTGGTGTTTATTTAGTATTTCAATTTCAAGACGATTTTGAACAATTTCATTTTGAAAGAATCGCTTCAACTTGGGGATTACCATTTTTAATCATCACAACAATTTTATTCTTCTATCAAACGGGAGTTTTCTTGTACAGCTCTTATTTGTATTTAAGATATAAACCAATCGAATCTGTATCAGACGATTTGTTGCCAACTTGTACGATTATCGTTCCGGCATACAATGAAGGAAAATTAGTTTGGGACACTTTATTAAGCCTTGCAGAAAGTGATTATCCAGCAGAAAAATTACAGCTTTTAGCAATCGACGATGGAAGTAAAGATGATACTTGGTATTGGATGCAAGAAGCAAAAGCAAAATTAGGAGATCGTGTTACGATTTTTCAACAGCCTAAAAATCAAGGAAAACGTCAAGCTCTTTACAGAGGTTTTAAATTAGGAACGGGAGAAATCTTTGTAACGGTAGACAGTGATTCTATTGTGAAAAAAGATACTTTAAGAAACTTAGTTAGTCCATTTGTGGTAAACAAAAAATGTGGTGCAGTTGCAGGAAACGTTCAGGTTTTAAACAACAAATCGGCAGTTTTACCAAAAATGCTGAATGTAAGTTTCGTAATGAGCTTTGAATACCAACGTTCTGCCGAAAGCGAATTGGGTTCTGTATTATGTACACCAGGCGCATTGGCAGCTTACAGAAGAGATGCAGTTTTCAACTGTCTTCCAGAATGGATCAACCAGACATTTATGGGCGAACCATCAGATATTGGAGAAGATCGCGCTTTAACAAATATGATTTTGAAACAAGGTTTTGAAGTTAAATTTCAAAGAAATGCAGTAGTATTAACTAATGTTCCTGAAGAATATAAAGGTTTATACAAAATGTTTATCAGATGGGCGAGAAGTAACGTTCGTGAAAATCTTATGATGGCAAAATTTGTTTTCAAAGATTTTAGAAAAGGATCAAAATTTGGAGCTAGAATGTTATTCTTAAACCAATTTTTTAAGATTGCAATGACATATCCGTTTATACTTTTTATGTTCTATTTTATTGCAGTTCACCCAGTATTATTTTTAAGTTCAACATTAGCAGCGATTTTAATATTCTCAACATTTTCAATGCTATTTTACGCAAAAAGATACAATTTGTCAGAGTCTTTCTGGGCTTACTCTTATAGTGTTTTCTACACTTTCAGTTTATTCTGGATTGCTCCTTATGCCATTGCAACTGCAAACAAAAAAGGATGGCTGACAAGAGGATTATAATATTCATTCTATTCTATATAAAACTCCGCCAAATGAAAACCCGCTGTATTATGCAGCGGGTTTTTTGATTAAATAACATTTCATTCCGAAGGAATGTCTGGGGGCTAAAATTAAAATTCACATAGCAATTTTACGTTCCGTAGGAACGTTTCATCGGTAAAAAAAGGAAACCGCACAATTACGTTCCGTAGGAACGTCTGATATATCAGATTGTTTAAAAATGATATTAAATCAAACGTTCCTACGGAACGTAAAATAACGATAACAATATTAATTTCTACCGATGAAATGTTTTTACAGAACAAATAATTTTTGAGAAATTTTATGCATTTTTATTTGAATCTAAAGCAGCAATAATCTGTTTTTTCATTGTTGTATTTATGTAATCTAAAGCCTCAGCATAAGAGGTAGCGTAACGTCTTTCTATATTTTGGAAATGCTCTGGAAAACAGCCTAAGATTTTATCATAATAAATATCCAGCTGTTTTTCTGAAGGCATTTCATATTTCAAACGAAGCTGAAATCTTCTCAATAAAGCGCTGTCTATTATTTCGTAATGATTGGTTGCACAGATCAATAAACTATCAGAAGGGAAATAATCAAAAAGCTGAATTATAGTGTTTACCAAACGTCTCATTTCGCCCACATCTTTATCGTCGCTGTCTCGGCTTTTTCCAATTTGATCAAATTCATCCAAAAATAAAACAGCTCTTTCTAGAATTGCTCTATCAAAAATTGCTTTTAAGTTTTTAGAAGTTTCACCAATTCTAGAATCGATAACGGTGCTGAGGTTGACAATGATAATTTTTTTATTTAAAGTATTGGCAATTGCTTTTGCTGTTGTCGTTTTTCCGCAGCCAGAACTTCCGTGCAGTAAAATTTTATTATCAACTTTAAGATTATACTTTTTTAATTCGTCAACATATTGATGCTCTTTGATAATTTGAAGCAAAGAAGCTTTATTTTCAGCACTAAAAAATAAATCGTCTAAAGCAATTTTTTCATTATCAATTACAGTAAGATCATTCAGGTTCATCAGCGTTTAATTTGCTGCAAAATTAAGTTTTATTCTGTAATGTTCTCATTCTCAAAAATAGCTTTTCTGGAAAAGTTTCTGCTCAGATTCAATACTTTAAAATGTTTTTTGACGAAAATGGCTTTATCAAACCTGTTGTTTTGACCAATGAAGGTGTAAAAGCCAATCCGTTAAAATAAAAGGCGAATAATTTTTTTGTTCCGTAGGAACATTTGATCGGTAGAAAAAATTATATTGTTATGATGTTTACGTTCCGTAGGAACGTTTGATTTTTGCATCATTTTAATAATAAGACCAATCAAACATTCCTACGGAATGATTAGGAGATATGTATAAAAATAAAAAAGCGGTTATTTCAATTTGAAATAACCGCTTTTTTAGAGTCCTAAGAATATTAAGAAAGTACTGCAATTGGCAAATTTACAGCAGTTTTTTGAGTAAAATTTAAAGTTAGTTGATCCAAATGTCCGAAGAAAAAAGTATCTAAAACTTGCTGAAATACAGGATGCGCATTTTGTACCTGAACAAATAAACTCATAGAAGAATGTAATTTTTTTGCTCCCAATTCTCCCAGAATTCCTTCAGCCGATTTTTTGTTTAATGTCAGCAAAACTTTCGAAATCTCAATTAAATGTTTGGATAAAATGGGATGATTTAAAAATTCTGTCGCTTCTTTTAAATCTGCTACAGCATAATAATCAGATATTGTACTTTTCCCCAATCCTTTAATCTGCGGAAAAATAAACCACATCCAATGCGTTTCTTTTTTACCTTTTTTAATTTCAGATAAAGCAGTTAAATACAGTTTATTTTGAGCATCTAAAAATCGGGTCAAATCATTTTTCGCGTAAATCATGTCTTGATTCTGTATTAAATCGTTTATAAATGGAGTTTCTTTAATAGGTAACACTTTTATATTTCTTTATTGTACTTTGTCAAATTTTTCAAATACCAAAAGTAAAACGCTAAAAACGGTATGAGTTATAGAATTGTAATTTGTCGTTACATAATTCCGATAGCCTGTAAGAATGCCTTGTTAATATAATTCTAAAGTTTTGAATGATTCTAAATTCTAATGTTATTTTAATGTTCTACAAAAAAATTGGCTCTAAATTGCGCGCTCAGAAAAATTGTAATAAACGCCTTAAATCACTGAGATTTTGAATTAAATTAATGTGATTTGATTAAACTTCAAGCCTTTTTTAGAGTATGTTGAATAAAATTAGAAATAGCTTTTTATGTAAATGCCTTCAGGCGTTACTTGTCGGCTATTTTCTAATAAGCAGTTTAAACATCTCAAATAGTGTAGGCAGAATCATCAATGCAAACGCTGAAACCTACACGGTTAAAGGGATTACGTGTAACTTTCTAAAAAAAATCTTCAAATGTGACGGAATTCCAGAAGAATTGGACGATTACAAAACAAAAGATACCAAAACAGCCAAATTAGCAAAAGGAATTCCTTTAATGGAATATTTGATTTCATCAGAATCACTGATGCCTAATTTTTATTTTTTAATAGAATCAGAAGGGAAAGAATATATTGATAATACAATATTCTCGTTTGGTTTTCATGGCAAAATAGATATACCGCCTCCTCGGGTGAATTCATAAATACTTGTTTTTTAGGGATTAGGATAAAAAATCTTCGTCCTGAATGCGGTTTTTGCCGTATATTTATTCTATGTAATAATCTTGTATTTATACTTAAATTCATGACACCATTTAAACGTTTTTATAACTTATTGCAGCTCGATAAGCGCGATGTATATCAAATTATCTTCTATGCTGCTTTTGCAGGGTTAGTAAATCTTTCTCTGCCTTTGGGAATCCAAGCTATTATTAATTTTATTCAAAGCGGACAGCTCAGTGTTTCTTGGATCATTCTTGTGATTCTAGTTACGGTTGGAGTTGGTTTTGGAGGAGTTTTAACGATTTTACAGCTGCGTATTGTAGAGAATCTGCAGCAGCGAATTTTCGTTCGTTCTTCTTTCGAATTTGCCTACAGAATGCCTTTGATTAAATTTAAAGAAATGTACTCGGAGTACGCTCCAGAAAAAGCAAATCGTTTTTTCGATACTTTGATGGTGCAAAAAGGAACAGCAAAACTTTTATTAGATTTCTGTACAGCATTTCTTCAAGTTGGTCTAGGGATTATTTTATTGGTTCTTTACCATTCTTTCTTTATGGTTATTGGACTTCTTTTTATTGTGATTTTATGGGTAATTTTTAAATTTTCGTACAAAGATGGTTTAGAAACCAGTTTGAACGAATCTAAATTTAAATATAAAGTTGCGGCTTGGCTTCAGGAAATTGCTAGAAACAGAGAAAGTTTCCGACGAAAAGGAGCTTTCGAATATGCTTTGGAACGAAATGACAAATATGCAACCAACTATGTAAATTACCGTGAAAAGCACTTTCAGGTAATGAAGAAACAATATATTCAGCTTACTATTTTTAAAGTAATTGTTACTGCTGCCTTATTATCGATCGGTGGTTTTCTGGTAATTCACCACCAAATGAACATAGGGCAGTTCGTAGCAGCTGAAATCGTAATTGTATTATTAATCAATTCGGTAGAAAAAATCATTTTCGGATTAGAGTCTTTCTACGATGTATTGACTTCTGTTGAAAAAATCGGTCAAGTTACTGATATGGAAATTTCATGCATTCCTCAAACTTCAGATAAAACTGAAAAAGGAATCAATATAGAAACTGAAAGTATCAATTACAATTATCCACAACACAACAAAAAATCACTGAAGAATATCAATTTAAAAATATCTCAAGGAGAAAAAATCATTCTTACAGGAACAAATGGTGCTGGAAAAAGTACCTTATTGCGACTGCTTTCAGGCGTTTTGGAACCAGAAAGCGGAGCAATGTATGTGACCGATAATTATATGAATCGCCTTAGCGAAGATACATACAGAGCGCAGGCGGGAACATACTTGCAAGGCGATACACTTTTTGCAGGAACAATTCGTGAGAATATTGTTTTTGGAAATGAAGAATTAAATAGCGATGATTTAAAATGGGCTTTAGATAATGTTGGTCTTACACCGTACATTAAAACTTTCGAGAACGGATTGGAAAATCAAATTCATCCCGGAGGTCGTGAACTTTCTGCTTCAGATGTTCAAAAAATTCTTTTGGCAAGAAGTATTGTTAGTAAGCCAAATATCTTATTCTTAGAAGATCCAGTTGATAAAATGGACGAATTGACTTCGAGTAAAATTGTTGATTTTTTACTTTCTGAAGAAAATGACTGGACTGTTATTGTAACTTCTAAAAATGATATTTGGAAAAGCAAATGCAGTCGTATGATCACGATTGATGACGGAAAAATTATTAACGACATAAAGCTTTAATCATGCTCAATATATCTAAAGATAATAACGTACTTATAACGCCGGGCAAATACAAATCGATTACAAGCGTTGCCCGAAGACCTCACTATAAAATTTTAAATAGAGTCATAATTGGATTTTTGATTTTTGCTGTCTTATGCCTTTTTCTGCCTTGGACGCAAAATATTTCAGGAAGTGGTTCTGTAACAACTTTAAAGCCAGATCAAAGACCTCAAACGGTTCATAATGCAATTGCGGGACGAATTGAAAAATGGTTTGTAAAAGAAGGTGATTATGTAAAAAAAGGAGATACGATTCTTTTTATTTCGGAAATAAAAGAAGATTACTTAGATCCAAATTTGGTTGGAAATACCAAACAACAAGTTGATGCCAAAAAGATGGCTGCTGAATCGTACGGTGATAAAGTAAATTCGCTTGATGTTCAGGCACAATCGCTTACTACAGAAAGACAATTGAAGTTGCAGCAGGCTCAGAATAAAATTCGTCAGGCACAGTTGAAAATAAAAAGCGACAGTATGGATCTTGTTGCGGTTAGAACACAATTGAGAATTGCTAAAACGCAATTTGACCGTTCGACTGCCTTAAACAAAGAAGGTCTTAAACCCATGACTGATGTCGAGCAGAAAAGATTAAAACTTCAGGAATCTGAAGCATACATTATCACTCAGGAAAATAAATTATTGAGCAGTAGAAACGAATTGATTAATGCGAAAGTAGAAATCAATAGAATTACTGCTGAATATGCCGAAAAAATATCAAAATCTAGAAGTGATAAGTTTACCGCTTTAAGTACGCAATACGATACAGAAGCTCAGGTAAATAAATTGGAAAACCAATATACAAACTACAGATTAAGAAATGGTTTGTACTATATAACAGCGCCACAAAGCGGTTATGTAAACCGTGCATTATTGGCTGGTCTTGGAGAAACAATTAAAGAAGGAACTCCTGTAGTAAGCATTATGCCGGCTAAATACGATATTGCGGTAGAAACCTATGTAGATCCAATCGATTTACCGCTTGTTCATCGTGGTGCAAAAGTTCGTGTTTGGTTTGACGGATGGCCTAGAATCGTATTTTCTGGATGGCCTGGATTATCTTATGGAACTTACGGCGGTAAAGTTGTAGCGATAGAAAATTTTATAAGCCCGAACGGAAAATACAGAATTTTAGTTTCACCAGATGGAGAAGACCGTCACTGGCCAAAAGAATTGAGTATTGGTGCTGGTGCGCAAAGTATTGCATTGTTAGAAACCGTTTCGGTATGGTACGAGATTTGGCGAAACTTGAATGGTTTCCCACCAAATTATTACAATTCAGGAGAAAAAGAAGAAAAAGGAAAGGAGAAAAAGTAAAATGAGAAATCTAGTAAAACTGTTTTCTTTCTTAATACTATTTTGTTTTTCTACGCTGCAAAGTCAGAATTTTAATCAAGAGGAACTTACTTTTATCGAGTTTTTGGGATATGTAAAAAAGTATCATCCTTTGGTTAAACAAGCTAATCTTGAAGTGACAAACGCTCAAGCAAAGCTGATGATGGCACGAGGCGGATTTGATCCAAAACTTGAAGTAGATTACAATAAGAAAGAATTTAAAGGCACAGAATATTATTCGTTATTAAACAGCAGTTTCAAAATTCCAACTTGGTATGGAGTGGAGATTAAAGCAGGTTTTGACGATACAAGTGGAGAATATTACAATCCGCAGAACAAAACGCCTGAGGCAGGTTTAACTTCGCTTGGAATTAACGTTGCTTTAGGGCAGGGAATGTTTATTAACCAAAGAATGGCCGATGTTAGAGAAGGAAAACTTCAGGTAAAACTGAGTGATGCACAACGAAAACTAAGAGCTATTGAAATTTTATATCAGGCGAGCGAAGCTTATTTTGAATGGAGAAGAAGTTATAACGAAGCAGAATTGTATAAAAACTATTTAGGCTTTGCGAGCACTCGTTTTGAAGGGGTTAAAAAACTAATCGCAGCAGGAGATGCGCCAGCAATTGACAGCGTTGAAGCTAAAATTACCGTAAGAAACAGAGAACTGAATGTTGAAAACGGAAATTTGAAATTAGCGAAAGCGAAACTGAAATTAGCCAATTTTTTATGGATTGAAAATGTTCCAGTTGAATTGGGAGATTTGGTAAAACCAGAACAAAACCTAATTCAGACCATTGAGGAAACTTTGAAAACAGATGCTATGATGGTCGATGTTGAATCGTTAGACTCGCACCCAAAAATTCAGTCTTTAGAAACTAAAATGGATATTTTGGAAGTCAACCGCCAGCTAAAAGCTAATTCATTGCTTCCGAAAATAAATGTGGGCTACAATTACATTTCAGAACCCAATTATTGGAATAATTTCAACGCCGATGATTATAAGTTTAACATCGATTTCAGCTTTCCTATTTTCTTAAGAAAAGAACGCGGAAGTTTGAAAATGGCTAAACTGAAAATTCAGGATATGCAATATGATATTGGACAGCAGCGATTGGAACTTAAAAATAAAATCAAAGCGCAGCAGACAGAAATTGCTTCGTTAAGAAAACAGAAAATCGTAATCGACAATCTCGTACAAGATTATATGACGATGCTGAATTCAGAAGAAAAATTATTTTCATTTGGAGAGAGTTCGATTTTCCTAATCAATTCAAGAGAAAACAATTTGGTTAGCGCAAAATTGTCACAAATAAGTTTAGAGAATCAGTTTTATCTGTCGAATGCCGAATTGTATAAAATATTGGCAAATCCAGATTAATAAGGTTTCGATTTATAATCGAATTGTTGAAATTTAGAAGAATCTAATATGTCGCTCCTCTGGAGCTTCTAAATTAGGGAGCATAGATTTTTAGCTATAAATATTTCGCTCTTCCAGAGCTATAAGATGGTTTTTAAAAGTCCCAGCGGGACGAAATGTTGGTAGTTCCAGCGGGACGAAATATTTATAGGAATGTATGTTTGATCTCTAAAATAGCCCCAGAGGGGCGAAATATCATTTGTACACAAAAATAACAGTCAGCTTTGTACCTGTCTGCATTATTAGTTTTCAGAATTTAAATTTTAAAAAAGCTTTAGATATTTTTCTAAAGCTTTTTTGTTTGGAAGAAATGTTTAAAAAAGCGGTTTCAAATTATAACATGAAACCGCTTTTTTAAAAAGTTAAAAACATCTTTATTTAAATTTGATAGACTTTCCTATTTAGCAGCCGTGTAATTTAATATTGACTGATTATGAGTTTATTTAAAAAAAGTTTTCTTTTATTCTGTTGCATCATTCTGTCTCAAATTTTAAAAGCCCAAGGCGCTCCTTACACAATAGGATTTATTCCAGCATCTATAAGTGAAGTTGATGTTGCGTTTCCGTTAATAGAAAAGTGGAATTTGAGCGGTCAGGCAGATATGCAGCTCGTAACGCAAGGTGCTTATACCAACGGAAATCCTTTTGAATATACGCAACGAAAAGTAATAAGACCTTGGATTATTTATTCTGGGTTTAAAAATATGAAGCTTTGGTTAGGATATGCCCACAATCAAAAATATGCAGTAGAAGAAGCGGGGAATTACAAAACTTTAGAAAATAGATTGATTGTTATGGGAACCTATACTCAGGAAATGCCAAAAGGATCTATTTTCGAACAAGTGCGTTTTGAAACCAAATTTTTTGATGATAGAAACGGCAATCACCAGACGATACCCAGAATAAGAGCCCGTTTTGGAGTCAATCATTATTTAAGACAAAGCAAAGAAAAGCCAATTTTTCTGGCACCAAATATTGGATATTACACAGAATTGATGCTAAAATTTGCTTCTAAAGATTATGCCGATGAACATTTTGATATCTTCAGATTATCGGTTTATTATACTGCGGGAATTACGCCGAATATTCATTTTTTGGCAGGCATAATAGGGCAGATGCAGCTGCGTACAAACGGAACCCAATTTGATGTTTACTACGGACCAATGGTTTCATTAAAATACAGCGTAAAACCAAAAGAACGCGAAACATTTGATAGCGTCGATGGTGGTGCAGATTAACCAAATTATTTCTGGCGATTTTAAAACGACTTTGTTTCGGTTAAAACTTATAATATTTAACTTTGGAATGTTATAAGAAATAAACAAAATGAAACAAGCGATTATAAATGCTGTCGTACACACAGGAGAAGAAATAATAGAAAATGGAGTTGTAATTGTAGAAAATGGAACTATTATCTCGGTACAAAAAGAAATTCCAAACGATATTAAAAGCATCGATTTAAAAGGAAATCATCTTTCGGCAGGATTTATAGATATCCAGATCAATGGCGGAGAAAAGTATTATTTCAGTCAGACTCCAAACGAAGAAACGATTCAGGATATTTATGATGCCAGCATGAAATACGGCACAACGCACGTTTTACCTTGTTTGATTTCTTCTTCTAGAGAAACTATTCTTCAAGGAATCGAAGCTGTTCGCGATTACATGAAAAAACATCAGAATGGCGTGATCGGAATGCATTTAGAAGGACCATTTTTAAATCCAGAAAGACGTGGCGCGCACAGTATAGATCAAGTTAGAAAGCCTACTGATGAAGAACTTCAAGAAATTATCAGCAAAGGAAAAGACGTTATAAAAGTGATTACCATTGCTCCAGAATGTTTTACTGAAGAACAATTGAATATGTTGATCGAGAGTGGAATAACAATTTCTATCGGACATTCGACGATAACACATAAAGAAGCAAAACACTATTTTTCGAAAGGAATAAATTTGGTAACGCATTTGTTTAATGCCATGACGCAATTTGGTCACCGCGAACCAGGTTTAGTGGGAGCTGTTTTTGAAAACGAAAAAGTTTATGCTCCAGTAATTTTAGACGGAATGCATTGCGATTATGCTGCTGCTAAAATTGCATATAAGTTAAAACAAGAAAAATTCTTCTTAATCAGCGATGCTACATTTTTAGGACGAAAGGTTGCCAATTTCAAATGGGACAATTTTGATGCTCATTTAGTTGATGGTTTCTATAGAAATGAAGATGGAAATCTTGCAGGAGCAACAATTTCAATGACAGAAGCTGTGCAAAATGCTTATAATCATTTAAATGTTTCGGCAGATGAAGCTATAAAAATGGCAACTACAAGAGTAGCTTCTGCAATTGGTGTGGAAAATAAAGTTGGAAAAATTAAATCTGGTTTTCCGGCAAGTTTTGTTCAATTCAATTCTGATTTGTCTAAAATCGAGACTTTAGATTTAACCTTATAAAGCTTTAAAATCTGACTGTTAAGTATAGTTTCTGTTAAGGAAAACTTACTTTGGATATATTTAGGTTTAATACTTTTCTTTCAGTATGCTTGTTTTTAAAAAGCATATTGATAGTTTTGTACCGTAATTAACCCCAAACCTACTTACTTAACAATGAGAAAAAACACTCACTATTTTTTACTTGCTCTTTTTTCAAGTATAATTTTAGGCTGTAGTGACGATAGCGATTCGTACCAGCCAAATTATCTGCCAAGCATTGATGCAACAGCTTTACCAGACGGAAATCATCCAATGGCAATGTTTGAAGATGATGAAGATCCTTCAATAATGTACAATAAAGCTGATCGCTGGTTTAGAGTAAATGAACCATTTCAAGTTATTCAAAAAGGAAAAGATTCTGTACAAGTTTCGCTTTATTCTCCAGTCGGATTGACAAATGTGAAAGTGTATGCAAAACTGCCTAATTATGATAAACGATTTTTAATTTACAGTTTTTCAAAAGTTCCAGCTTTTCATCGTTCGTTTCATAAATTACCTTTAACGGAGCAGAAAAACGATTATTTGTTAGAAACAGGAAATACCGTAACGATTGATAAAATTGAAGGATTTTCTTCAGGAGCAATAGAATTTTCTGTTGAATCTGATGATCCATTATTTCAAAAATTCAAAAAAATAAAATCAACACATTTAGTTCAGTTTCATGATGGCTATCACATCAATGAATATGGTAAATTTCTACCAATGAATCCAGCTTTGGCAAAAGAAGCGATAACCATGATCATCAATTATTCTTATGCTTTGAGCCATCCTTTGTATTATGACACTTTTACCAATTTTGATAGATATAAGCAAGAACAGGCAACTACAGCAGGAACGGAAATAAATGGCGCTTTTAATTGGCACGGAAATGCTGATGATGTCGATGGAGTTTATGATTATTATTCGAAAGAAGAAATCGAAAAAATATATTGGAATTATCTAGATAAAAGAACCGTTTGGATGGCAATGGTAGGCGGCGATTCTGCCTGGGGCGGAGGAAATCTAGCATCGCAATGGGAATCGGGATATGTAACCGGACATTGGGTTGGAGAAATGTCGGTTTGGTCGCACGAATATTCGCATCATATTGGTTTCAGCCACAGCAGTAATTTAGCCAATAGTGGCGAAGGCGGAGGACAACAAGAAATGCTGACTCATTTTTATAAGTATTTAATTTATTTAAATGATCTTCCTTTTACAGATCCAGAGGTTTTAAAAACCTATGCAAAAACAAGTTATGTAACAGGAACTTATAAAAAACCAGTATTTACTATTAATCCTAAAAATCCATTTTTGCTGAAATATAAAGGTGAAGGAAAATGGAACTAAACTATAAATCACTCATGAAACATATTTTGCCGCTTATTCTTGTAATTTGTTTTTTTACAAATTGCAGTAAAGATGATAATGTTGCCACAAAAGATTACACGTATTTTTATCCAACAGATGAAGCTTCTATTACAAATGCAAATATTCCAGGAAGTACAGAAGCTTTTGATCCAAAAGGAATTGCAATATCAAATGAAAAATTATATGTCATAAACGGAAATGTTTTAGAAATTTTTAATGCATTAACCCTTGAACATATTAAAACGATTAAAGAATATACAAAAGGTACAACTATTATTCCGTTAACGAGTTTAACATCGGTTAGTGTAGATAATGGCCGAATTTACATTGGAAGCACCGAATCAAGATTATTTATTTTTGACGAAATAACAAATGCTGGAATCAGCACCGTTGGAAACGGACAATGGTGGCAGACTTTTGTACACGTTTTTGGTGTTGTTGCCAAAGACGGATTGGTGTTTGTAAAAGAAAAAGAAAATAGCATAAAAGTGCTTGACGCTACTCAAATTACAGAAACAAGTACTTGGGATTTAAAGCCAATTGCTAAATTAAATACTTTAAAAGGATATACAGAGGTTTATTCACTTGATGTTTACGGAGGAAATTTGGTTGTAGCAGGAAGAGATGCTAAAAGTTATTTGTATTATAATATTGCCAATATTAAAAAGAATGCTACAAGCTCACTAACAACTCCTATCGAGCCAGAACTAGTACAGTTTGTAGATATAAAACCAATTGCAGTATCTTTTAGCAAAGATTGGGCTGTAACTTCAGAAAATGTTGGAAGTGCGTCTTATTTAAAATTATACCCTAAAGAAGAGTTTATTAAAATGAATTACAAAGCAGTTTTAAGCGCTTCTGATATTTTAGGGCAAAATGCTTTTGGAACAATTGTAGGAACTGCACAACTTGACGATCGTATTTTTATATCTGATAATACAAATAAAAAAATCAGAGTTATAAAACTAAATAAGTCAACCATTTCAGAGCAGAATAATTAATTTTTAAGTCCCAATCCTGAATCCTTGAAAAAAAATCCAAATTCCAAAATGAAAAACTTCAAATTGGAATTTGGAATTTTTTTATTGAAATTTCAAAATAACCTACTAGATTGATAGGTTAATAAAAGTTTTAACGATTTATACGTTAAAATTGAAAATAACTATTTAAATTTGCACTCGCTATGAACAAAGAGAACCAGAAAATGAATAATTATTATCGTTGCAGCATGATGTGCTGTGATGCTATTATGGTATTTGTTGATCTGGCTTATATATAAAATAATGTTATTTATTTCAAAAAAGCCTTTCATATATAGTTGAAAGGCTTTTTTGTTTTTAAACTTTTAAAAATGATTGAATTAAAAAATGTAACCAAAACTTTTCATCAGAAAGACAGAATTGTTGCTGCTTTGTCTGATGTCTCGCTTAGAGTTCCTGAAGGGAAAATTTTTGGTGTAATTGGAACTTCTGGAGCAGGAAAAAGTACGCTGATTCGTTGTGTCAATTTGTTGGAAAGGCCAACTTCTGGCGAAATCATTGTGGACGGAAAAGCTTTGATGCAATTATCAAACGCAGAATTGGCGATTGAAAGAAGACAAATCGGAATGATTTTTCAGCATTTCAATTTACTTTCTTCGAGAACGGTTTACGAAAATGTTGCTTTTCCGTTAGAATTGGCTGGAACCTCAAAAGCTGAAATCAAAACTCGTGTTTTAGAATTATTGCAATTGGTTGGTTTAGCAGAAAAAGCAAACGATTATCCTGCAAGTCTTTCGGGCGGACAAAAACAGAGAGTTGCGATTGCAAGAACTTTGGCAAATAATCCGAAAGTCTTGCTTTGTGATGAAGCTACAAGCGCGCTTGATCCAGCAACAACAAGATCGATTTTAAATTTATTGAAAGACATTAACAAACGTCTAAATATTACCGTTTTATTGATTACACACCAAATGGAAGTTGTAAAATCTATTTGTGATGAAGTGGCGGTAATTAGTCACGGAAAATTAATAGAGCAGGGAAGTGTTGGAGAAATTTTTGCAGATCCAAAACATGAACTGACAAGAGAATTTATTTCTTCTTCGCTTCATATTGAAGTACCATCTGTTTATCAGGAAAAATTACAAAAAGAAGACAAAGGAAATCTGAATCCGTTATTGAAACTGGAAATGACAGGAAAATCGGTTAACGAGCCTGTTATCTCAGAAGTTTCAAGACTTTTTGATACCGATTTCAAAATTGTAAGCGCACAAATGGATCAGGCTGGCGAAGTGAATTTTGGTGTAATGCTGATTGAACTTTCAGGTAAACGCGAAAATTACGACGCAGCAATTCAATATTTTAATTCAAAACACATTAAAACAGAAATTATAGGTTATGTCTGATTCTATTATAGATTTATTGTTAAAAGGAACATGGGAAACCATTGTTATGACTTTTGTATCGGGCTTTTTCGGTTTTTTATTGGGACTTCCAACAGGAATTTTATTGTTTCTAACTCGTAAAAACCAGATTTTAGAACAGCCGGTTTTAAACAGAACATTATCAGTTGTGGTAAATGTTTTTCGTTCTATTCCATTTATTATTTTAATCGTTTGGATGATTCCGTTTACACGTGCCATTGTTGGAACTTCAATTGGTGTGAGTGCGGCTCTGGTTCCGTTGAGTATTGGTGCAGCGCCGTTTATTGCCCGTTTGGTCGAAAATAGCTTGCTAAGTCTTCCGTCAGGATTAATTGAGGCAGCAAGAGCATTAGGAGCAACGCCATTCCAAATCGTTTACAAAGTTTTATTGCCAGAAGCTTTGCCATCTTTAATCAATGCGGCTTCAATTACTTTAATCACGCTTGTTGGTTATTCTGCAATGGGTGGAGCTGTTGGAGCAGGCGGATTAGGGCAAGTTGGTTATCAATACGGATATATTGGTTATGATGCTGTAACGATGAATTCTGTTCTAGCTTTATTGGTAATCTTAGTATTCATAATTCAGTTTGCGGGAGACAAATTATCAAAAAGATTTGATCATAGATAGTCATCAATTGACAATTAATAATTAACATTTTACAATTAAAAAAATATGAAACTTAATATTTTAAAATCTGCTGGAGTTTTGGCTTTGGCGCTTGTTTTATCAAATTGCGGAAAAAGTAAAAATAATGATCCTCATTTTATAAAAGTAGGAGTAGCTTCTGGACCTGAATTAAAAGTGGCTGAAGCAGCAAAAAAAGTAGCCAAAGAAAAATTCGGTTTAGAAGTAGAATTGGTTTCTTTTAACGATTATGTAATTCCAAATGAAGCTTTAAGCCAAGGTGATATTGATGCCAATGCTTTTCAGCACAAACCATATTTAGACGAGCAATCAAAACAAAGAGGTTACAAATTGGCTATTATCGGAAATACATTTGTTTATCCGATTGCTGGATATTCTAAAAAAATAAAAAGCCTTTCTGAATTGAAAAACGAAAGCACCATTATTATTCCAAATGATCCAACAAACGGCGGGCGTTCATTATTGCTTTTACAGAAAAACGGATTATTGAAATTAAAAGAGGGCGTTGGTTTATTGCCAAAAGTAACAGACATTGTGAGCAATCCTAAAAACTTAAAAATTTTAGAATTAGAAGCTCCTCAATTGCCTCGTGCCTTAGACGACCAAAATGTTTCTATTGCAATCATCAACAATACTTTTGCTTCTGCTGCTGGATTGGTTCCATCTCGTGACGCTTTGTTTGTTGAAGATAAAGATTCTCCTTATGTAAATTTGGTGGTGAGCCGCGAAGACAATAAAAACGAAGAAAAAGTAAAACAGTTTTTACAAGCATTCCAATCTCCAGAAGTAGAAAAAGCAGCTGAACGAGAATTTAAAGGCGGTGCTGTAAAAGGATGGTAAACAATTATGAGTTATAAGTTATAAGTTATGAGTTTTTAACCTGTAACTTGAAACTTGAAACCTGAAACAAAAAGAGACAGATGATAGAAGAATCATCTGTCTCTTTTTATATACAAAAGTCGTATTGTGTTGTTTTTCAGTCTTGTAGTGATAATTTGTTTTTTAACGGCAAACTAATTTTGTTCTGTTAATTTCTAAGAACAATTATTATGAAAATCTTTAATTTGACTTTATTTTTATTTATTGGTTTTTTGGGAACTCCAAATGAAAATAAAAAAGAAATACCGCCTTTAAGTCCAGAAATGGAACGTTTTAATGCACAGATTGAAGAAGTAAAAGCAGCTATTGCAAAAAATAATACCTACAATTCTAAAATTGCTTTTTTTATTGATATGAAAATCAAATCGGGTAAAAACCGGTTTTTTGTTTACGATCTTGAAAACAATAAAATTTTAGAAGAAGGTCTCGTTGCAAACGGGTCTGGTTCTGAAACAAATAGAAGAGGAGAATTAAAATTCAGTAACGAACCTAATTCAAGATGTACTTCTTTAGGGAATTATGTAATCGGTAAATCGTATCGAGGAATGTTTGGCAAATCGTACAGACTTTCTGGTTTAGATGAATCGAATAGCAATGCCGAAAAAAGAGCCATTGTACTACATCCTTATTCAGCCGTGCCAGATGAAGAACAGGATTATTATATTTATAATAGTCAGGGTTGTCCAATGGTTAGTGACGCTTTTTTTAAAAAATTGGAAAAAATTATCGATAGCTCGAAATCAAAAATAATACTGAATATTTATTATTAATTGTGAATGGTGAATTGTGAATTGTGAATTGTGAAATTGTTTTTATCACCTTACGGTTGATATTTTTGAGAAGAATTTTATAAAACAAATCGTTGATTTTGTAAGGTTTATGTCTTTTGGCTTAGCTAAATTTAATATTCAATTTTAAAACAAAAGCCATGAGAGCGATTTGGACAGGTTCAGTAAGTTTTGGATTAATTAATATTCCGATAAAAATGTTTTCGGCGGTGCAGGAAAGCAGTTTAGATATGGATATGCTTGACGCGAAAGATTACGCCAATATCAAATTTAAACGTATAAATGAAGATACAGGAAAAGAAGTTGATTTTGCGAACATTGTGAAAGGCTACAAACTCGATGACAAATATGTCATTTTAGAAGATTCCGATTTTGAAGCCGCGGATGCCATTAAAACTAAAACAATTGATATTGAAAGTTTTGCTTTCGAAAAAGAAATCCAAAGTATTTATTACGAACAGCCCTATTATCTCGAACCAGACAAAGGCGCGATGAATGCCTACGGATTGCTTCGTGATGCGCTTGAAGCTTCTGGAAAAGTGGGCGTTACAAGATTTGTTCTGCGAAATAAAGAAAGTCTGGCCATTTTAAAACCGTACAAAAATGTTATTGTTTTAAACCGAATTCGTTTCGAGCAAGAAATTCGAAGCACAGCAGAATTAAAGCTTCCGCCAATGTCAAAAAAGTCTACAAAAGAAATGGACATGGCAGAAAAATTAATTGATCAGCTGACAGAGAAATTTGATATTTCTGGTTTTAAAGACGAATATACCGCCAAGCTCTTGGATATTATTAAAAATAAAGCCAAAGGAAAACCACAAAAAGCAGCTCCAAAATTAAAAGTCGTGCATAAACAAAGTGACGATTTAATGTCGATGCTAAAAGCCAGTCTCGAAAACAAAAAGAAAAAGTCTTCTTAACTGTTTTGACTATTTTCCAATTTGTGAATGATCTTTTTGATATTCGCTCCTTTCAATAAAACAGGTTTCCATAAATCGCCTTTTTTCTCAAAACGTTTCAAGACATTTTTGATAGTAAATTGCGACGGATGCAGTTTTTCATTTACTTCACTCCATTCTAAAGGCGTAGAAACTGTTGCGCCAGGTTTTGGACGAACAGAATACGGCGCTGCCAAAGTTTGTCCGCGTCGGTTTTGCAAAAAATCGATATATAGTTTGTTGTTTCTCTTTTTGATGCTTCTATCAACCGTCGTGATATCAGGAAGTCTGGATTGGACTTCTTTGGCAATCAATTCGCCTAGAATTTTTATAGAATCATAATCGTATTGCGCACCAAGCGGAATGTAGATATGAAGTCCCGAAGCGCCTGATGTTTTACACAAACATTCGGTTTCCAATTCGTCTAAAACTTCTTTTACGACTAAAGCAGTTTGAACGACTTGTTTAAAATCGTCTTTTGCGGGGTCTAAATCAATTACTAGCCAATCTGGATTCTGGATATGTTTAATGGTCGAATTCCACGGATTCATTTCAATACAGCCTAAATTGGCCATATAAATTAGTGTTTCTTTATTATTGCAAATAAGATAATCAATGTTGGCATTATTCGATTCTGAGAAGATTTTTTTGGTTTTAAGCCATTTCGGAATTTTATCTACATCAACATCTTTTTGGTAAAAACTAGGAGAATCAATTCCGTTTGGGAAACGGTTCATCGATTCTGGGCGGTCTTTTAAATACGGCAGAATCAACGAAGAAACTTCATTATAATATTGCACAATATCACCTTTTGTAATCTTGTCTTTCGGAAAATAAATTTTATTCTGATTGGTCAAATGCAACGTCGTTTTGCCAATTTTTAAATCGTAATCATTTTCAGTTTTGTGTTTATTTAGTTCTCCCATTTCAATTAAATTAGAATCTCCATTTTTATTATAATTGACATTCTCCGCTTTTTTATCAATCCTGATCCCAAGATAAACAGGATGCCTCAAATGCTGATCTTGCGTCCACTCCGAAAATTTTACCTGACAAACGACTTTGGGTTTAACCCATTGAATCGGATCACGCAACGGAATTTTTTCATCAAGCGGCGATTTTTCAATAAAATGTGGTTTTAGTTTAGTATATAATTCTTTAAGAATAGCTTCTGTAAAACCAGTTCCGCATTTGCCAATATATTTCAATTTTTTACCTTCATATTGACCGAGAAGAAGCGCACCAAAATATTTTCTAGAATTTTTAGGTTCTGTGATTCCAATAATTATAGCTTCTTCTTCATTTGCTGTTTTTATTTTAAGCCAGTTTGTACTTCTTCTATTTATCGCATAAGTACTGTCAGCTCTTTTTGCAATGATTCCTTCGGTTTTATTTTTAATTGCTTGTTCAAATTGTTTTATTCCGTCGCCAATAGTATGTTCAGAATAAAAAACATTCGAAAATGGATATTTATTAAAGAGAATTTTAAGCAGTTCTTTTCGCTCCAAAAGAGATAGTTCGGTAATGAGATTTCCGTCCAAATTCAATAAATCAAAAACGTAATATTTTAGATTTCCAATTCCGGTTTTCATATAGTTTTGTAGCAGCTGGAAATCGGCTTTTCCAGAATCATTCTCCACTACCACTTCGCCGTCCAGAACGACTGTATGATCTATTTGTTTTAATTCCTCGGCAATAGGTTTGAAATTAGAATTAAAAGAAAGTTTATTTCTGCTGAATAAATCTACTTGCTGACCATTTATAACCGCAATCGTTCTGTAACCGTCGTATTTATTTTCGAAAATCCATTCGTCATCGTCAAAAGGTTCTTCGCGTACGCTGGCAAGCATAGGTTTTATAAACTCAGCTATTTCAACTTTCGGATTAGACTTTTTTTTTACCGCTTTTTTCTCAACTGTTTTCTCTTCTGTTTTCTCTTCTGTTTTCTCTTCTGTTTTTGAAGCGAGTTTTTCAGATTTTTCTATCAGCTGTTCCAAACTTCTTTTAGAAATGACAGATTTATTTTTTTCTAAAATATCTTCAGTAGAAGCATATTTATCATTTTTCTTGATTAAAAGCCAGGCATTTTCTTGTTTGCCGTGAAGTTTAACCAAGGAAAATTCACCTTTCAGTTTTTTGCCTTTTAAAACAAAACTCAAACGTCCTTTTGCTAAATCACTTAATAGCTGTTTTTCGTCAGAAGCTGTTTTTTCATCAGAAGTATAAGTTCCGTTATCCCACACAATTACATTTCCAGCGCCATAATTTCCTTCTGGAATTGTACCTTCAAAATCTTTATAACTGTATGGATGATCTTCGACCATCATGGCGAGACGTTTTACTTCAGGATCCATCGACGGACCTTTTGGCACTGCCCAGCTTTTTAAAACGCCATCCATTTCCAGCCTGAAATCATAATGAAGATGTGATGCGGCATGTTTCTGCACAACAAAAATCAGTTCATTTACCGATTTTTCAACCTTTCCTTTGGGTTCACGGGTTTGTTTAAAATCTCTTTTTTGATGGTATTTAGACAATGACATAAGCTTTTGTGGGTGTTAGAAAGTTAGCTGCAAAATAATATGGGCAAAGAACAGCTGAATATCGCAACCGTTAAAGTCAATTGGGGGTTGATAAATGGCTACTTTAAAATAGAATGATCCAGCTGAATATGCCAATTACACCACTGAGAACTCTTGAAATAAGTGTATTGAGTGGCGAAATTGGTAAATGTCCTTTACCCATACTATATGATATTCCATAACAATAGAAGATCAATAATAATGTAAAAAATCTTAAGTCCTTTTTTGAATTAAAACTCTATTTCAAAGTTACTTTTTGCTGGGCTTTTTCTGTTATAGGATTAAAATGCGTAATTATATAATTATCAGTAATATGTTGATTTTCATTTATGTTATGATTCGAATGTTATAACCCTTAAACTGAATTGTATAAATTTTAACTTGAAAAGCACTCTAACTTTGTGAGCCTATTGTTTGAGAAATACCTCACAACCTTGAATGAATGATAAATGTAAAATCAACAGAAAATGAAAAATTCAAAAAAAACAAACCAAGACAATTCTGATGGGAAACAGAACGATTTAGAATACAATAAATCAAATGCCGAGAACGAATTTTTAACCACTAACCAAGGCGTTAAAATAAACGACAATAACAATTCTTTAAAGTCTGGAGAAAGAGGCCCTTCTCTTTTAGAAGATTTCATATTACGAGAAAAAATAACCCATTTTGATCACGAAAGAATTCCAGAACGAATCGTTCATGCAAGAGGTTCGGGAGCGCATGGTTATTTTGAATTGTACAATAGCATGGAAAAATATACCAAAGCAGGCTTCTTAAACGATAAGAGTATCAAAACACCAGTTTTTGTTCGATTCTCGACTGTTGCTGGTTCTAGAGGATCTACCGATTTAGCTCGTGATGTTCGAGGTTTTGCTGTAAAATTTTATACACAGGAAGGTATTTTTGATTTAGTTGGAAATAATATGCCCGTATTTTTTATTCAAGATGCCATGAAATTTCCAGACTTGATTCATGCTGTTAAAGCAGAACCGCATAACGAAATTCCGCAGGCGGCTTCGGCACATGATACGTTTTGGGATTTTATTTCGCTAATGCCCGAATCCATGCACATGATTATGTGGGTAATGAGCGATAGAGCGATTCCGAGAAGTTTAAGAATGATGGAAGGTTTCGGAGTTCATACTTTTAGATTTATTAATGATAAAAACGAATCGCATTTTGTAAAATTTCATTGGAAACCAAAATTAGGCACACATGGAGTTGCTTGGGATGAAGCGCAGAAAATATCAGGGAAAAACTCAGATTTTCATAAATTGGATTTATGGGAAGCTATAGAAGCAGGAAACTTCCCAGAATGGGAATTAGGCGTGCAGATTATTCCTGAAAGCGACGAACATAAATTTGATTTTGATTTGCTTGATCCAACAAAATTAGTTCCAGAAGAATTAGTTCCAGTTACTATTGTCGGAAAAATGGTTCTGAATAAAAATCCGGATAACTTTTTTGCAGAAACAGAACAGGTCGCTTTTCACCCAGGACATATTGTTCCTGGAATTGATTTTACAAATGATCCTTTATTGCAAGGAAGATTATTTTCGTATACTGACACACAATTATCAAGATTAGGAAGTCCGAATTTTCATGAAATTCCAATTAACAGAACCATCGCGCCCATGCACAACAATCAGCGCGACGGACATATGCGTCAGGAAATTGCAAAAGGCAAAGTCAGTTATCATCCAAATTCTTTAGGAGGCGGATGCCCATTTCAAGCCAAAATGGATCAGGGCGGATTTGTAAGTTTCAATGAACGAGTAGATGCCCATAAAGTACGAGAAAGAAGTAAAAGCTTTTCGGATCATTTTAGTCAGGCAGCGCTTTTTTACAACAGTCAGACACCTATAGAACAAGATCATATTGCAAGTGCTTTGTCTTTTGAATTGGGAAAAGTAGAAACGGTTTCGATTAGAGAAAGAATGCTCGGACTTTTAAATCACGTTGATTCGAATTTAGCAGCAACAGTTGCTAAAACATTAGGAATTGCAGTTCCGAAAGATATTGAAAAACCAATTAATCATGGAGTAGGAGCAGACGATGAAGGAAATCAAGAACCTGCAAAAGTAAAGCAAAACATAGGAAGTTCAGATGCTTTGAGTATGCTTAAAAATCCAACCATTTCAAATACGATTGCAACTCGACAAATAGCTTTTTTATGTGCTGATGGTGTAAATGCAGATTCTATTAAAGTAATGAAAATAGCCTTGCAAAATGCTGGGGCAAAAGCTGTTATTATAGCACCGCATCTAGGAACTATTGTTTCTGCAGAAGGAACAGAAATTGCAGTAGAGCAAACTTATAAAATTGCGGCATCGGTGCTTTTTGATGGTGTCTTCATTCCAAGTGGAAAAGGAATTGCAGATCTTTCAAAAATAAAAGAAGTAAAAGAGTTTTTAAATGATGCGTATCACCATTGTAAATTTATTGCAGCTGAAGCTGAAGGAGTACAAATCTTGAAAAACAACAGTGATATAAAAGCTAAAGATTCTGGAGTTTTGACAAGTGAAAATAGCGCAGACAAATTACTAGCTACTTCGTTTATAAAAGCTTTGGGAAGACATCGTTTCTGGGAAAGAGAAAAAACTTTGTAATGAATTGTATAATTGGCTGTCGTAAAAGACAGCCATATTTTTTGTTTTATACGCATTTATATTCAAACATAGCCTCGTGGTTTCAATCACGGGTTATGTTTTATAAAGATGCTCATTTGAATCTATGGAGCTGAATCATTGACTTTGTTTCCATTAGTCAGAATCACTTCAATTGTCCAAAATAATAGCTAAACAGCTACTTAAAATAGTAACTGCCTTTTCCATTTCTTCTTTTTCTAAATGTCCAAATCCTAAACGGGTTGCGGTGAGGTTTTTAGTTTGATATAAAATGGTTTTCGGGAGAAATAAACCATGATTAGAACATTCCTTTTGAAATTGTATCAAATTAAATTGATCTAGCCATTCGACCCAAATCGCCAATCCTCGTGGTGGAATCTTAAATTTGATTTTACCTTTTAGTTTTTCATTTAAAAGCGAAACAAAATGATCTCGGCGTTCTTTATAGATTTTTTTATTTTTTTTTGAAAGCCTGTGCACTTCGCCTTCGGTAATCCATTCGGTTAAAACTTGTTCTTTTAGTACATCAATTCTAGGTTCTAGAATGTTTTGATGCTTTTCGAGTTCTTTAATAAATTCCGCAGGCGCGGCAACAAATCCGTAACTAAATCCAGAAGGAAGCGATCTTCCAAAAGAACCAATATAAACCACTTTCTGATTAGAATCGAAAGCGGCTAAAGGCAAAACAGGATTATTATCGTAATGAAAATCAAAATCGTAATCGTCTTCTAGAATTACAAATCCATATTGATTAGCCAATTCCAAAACTTCGATTCTTTTTTTCGCGCTAAGCGAAATTGTAGTTGGATAATGATAATTGGAGGTTAAATATAAAACTCGAATTTTGGTCGTTTCACAAATTTCTTTCAATCTTTTGGTATCGATTCCATCATTATTTACAGGAATGGAAATAATCTGCGCGCCTGTATTCGTTAGCGTCATATTGGACATATAATAACCTGGAGAAGCGACAACCACTTTATCATTCGGAGAAATAAGCACTTTGGTAACCAAATACAAAGCAATTTCATGACTACTTGTGGTAAGTAAATTTGAAGTTGCAATACGAATTCCTCGAGTAAGATTTAGATAATTAGAAAAATGAGTTTTAAAATTCAAATGCGAACGCAATTCTATCTGTTCGTAAGTTTTAGAAGTTTTTCTTCTTTTTAATTTCGAAACATATAATCTGGCCAAAACATCTGTTTGAACTAATCTTAAATCGGGCATTCCGTCATTAAATTGATGTGGAAGATTGCTTATTTCTATCGGATTTTCGAGAATCGTCGAACGCTGAAAACTAAATCCAACATTTTCTTCCGATGAATTTTGTTCTTTCGAAATCGTAAATTCAGCTTTGTTTTTTTGTTTTTGCTGCGATAAAATAAAAGTTCCTTTGTTCGGAAGCGTTTCTATCCAACCTTGTGATTCTAAATCCTGAAAAGCTTTGATTAAAGTATTTCGATTAACAGAAAGTACTTTGCACAAAATTCGAGTGCCGGGAAGTTTAGTGCCTTCAGGAAGAAAACCCGTTTGTATGGCTTTGATAAACTCAAAAACAATCTGCAAGTAAATAGCAGTGCTTTCTTCTGGCTTAAGCTGAATAAAGCTCTTAAAAGGAATTTCAACCGGACTATCCATAATTCGAAACTGATGCTTTTGATTAGTACGGCAAGATACTGCTTTTCTCAAAATTTTTAGAAAAAAGAAAAACAGTTCTATTTTGTACTGGCATCAAGAATTATAACTAACAACAATTACGTAGGCCGGCTGAAATTATTTTTTCTCAGAAATAATCAATCCGGAGGAATGTTTGGTCGGTAGAATTTCCATTTCTATAGAATCAGGTGCTCCTACGGAACACAATGCAAAACGATAAATTCGTTTCTACCGACGAGATATTCCTACGGAATATTAAACTAGACTTTAAAAATCAGTTTCTTTTTGTAGAAAATCCATAAAATGAAAGACCAGAAAATGGCATAAGATAAAGCGTAAGCCAACGATGCATTAAGTGGATTTTCAAAACAAGGCATAATTCCGTGATCATAAATGTAGGCTTGAAGTCCAATTTCTTCTCCAGCGATTTCAGGATTTGCCACTTTTATCGAACCTAAAACTCTCGGAATTATTCCTGAAAAGAAAAATACAATCATCGGGTTTACTCCCCAAATCAAGAATAGTTTGGTCCATTTTTTATAGCCTTTCACATCAATTATAAAATATAAAAATGTCAATGAAATTGTTGCTATTCCTGCCGTGTACAAAACGTAAGAACTTGTCCAAAGCGATTTATTAATTGGGAAGAAAGTGTTCCAAATTAAACCGCCAATTAATAGAATAATTCCTGTAATGGCTGTTTTTTTCACGATCTGAATTTTCTCGATTGAAAGATTTAGAAGTTGTCCAATGTACATTCCTAAAATTCCAGTTCCAATTGCTGGCAAAGTGCTCAAAATTCCTTCTGGATCCCAAGTTTTAGACGATGCCCATAGATGTCCGTTTAAAAGCGTATCGTCTATCCAAGCGGCTAAATTGGTTCCTTTTTCGAAATTTGCAAGGCCAAATCCAGGAACGGGAACAAAAGCCATTAAAAGCCAATATCCTATTAAAAGTGTGGCTAAAACTAAAAGCTGGGTTTTTAAATTTGTTTTTAGATATAAAATTGAAGTAAAGAAATACACAATTGCAATTCGCTGTAAAACACCTGGAATTCTAGTGTCTTCAAAATGTTCTAATCCGCTAAAAGATAGCGAAAGCAATATGATAAAGATCCCAACTGCAAGAATGGTTTTGACTTTCATTGAAAAGTTTCCTAAAAGTGCATAGGCAACGGCAAAAGCAATTGCTAATCTCACTATTAATAACGGAATTCCTTCTAAACCAAATAAATGAATTCTGCTGAAAACACTTAAAAACAATCCTAAACAGAAGATTCGAAGCGAACGAACTAAGATTTTATTAAAAACACTTCCGTCAAAATGTTTTACAGGCATTGCAAACGGAATTGCAGTTCCCATTATAAAAACAAAAAACGGGAAAACTAAGTCAGTAGGCGTGCAACCATGCCATTCGGCGTGTTCTAAAGGCGGATAAATAGAAGACCAGCTTCCCGGATTATTTACAATTGTCATTAAGAAAATGGTAAATCCTCTAAAGACATCGAGTGAAGTTAAACGTTCTTTTGTCATTGGGTTTATATTTTAGATGTTAGATTTTAGAATTTAGATTTTGGAATTTAGATTTTGAAATTTGGAATTTTGGAATTTGTGACTTGAAATTTATTTTATAATTGCGTCTTGAATGATCTGCTGAATTTCTTCTCTGATTTTTCCTTTGGCTAATTTATTTTCGTCGTTAACCACTTCTGGATAAGTTCTGTTGGATAAGAAAACATAAACAATTTCGGTTTCTGGATCTGCCCAAGCCATGTTTCCTGTAAAACCTGTATGTCCGAAACTTGCTTCAGAAACGCAATTGCAAGTTGGACCGCCTTTGTGGACTCTTTTGTCAAGTCCTAATCCTCTTAAAACATCTTGATTTTTGTAATAACAAGTATTAAAAGCATCAAAAGTTTCTGGAGAAAAATATTGAATTCCGCCGTAATTTCCTTTTTGTAAAAACAGCTGCATCATTTTGGCAACATCCATGCTGTTCGAGAAAATTCCTGCGTGACCCGCGACGCCGCCTTCCATTGCCGCAGCCATGTCGTGAACATAACCTTGAATTACCTGATGTCTGAAATAATTATCGATTTCAGTAGGAGCAATATTGCTTTTGTCAAATCTGTCCAGCGGATTGTAAAGCGTATTTGTCATTCCTAATGTGCTGAAGAAATTTTCTTTGCTAAGATCTTCCAATTTTTTATGCGTTTTTCTTTCTAAATATTCTTTTAGAATGATAAAAGTAAAATCGCTGTATTTGTATTCTTTTTTATGCGATACAGGACTTTCTGCAATGATTTTCATAATCGTGTCATGATAATCATTTCGAATGTAAAGATTCTCAGCAACTTTCGTTGTAAAATTAGGCCCAGCTACTTTACTATAATATTTTTCAGAAGGCTGATTGTTGCTGTCTAAAGTTGCTTTGTAAAACGGAATCCAAGCTTGAAGTCCGGCATAATGATTTAGTAATTCTTTGAAAGTGATATTTTCTTTATTTGTTTTAGCAAAAAAAGGCAACATGTCTTTCAATTTGGTGTCTAGCTCGACTTTGTTTTTATCATACAATTGCATCACATTTGGCAGAGTCGAAATCATTTTTGAGATCGAAGCAACATCATATAAATCTGTATTCGTGACTTTTTTTCCGTTATCGTAAGTTTGTGCTCCGTATGATTTCTGGAAAATAACACTTCCTTTTCTTGCTACCAAAACTTGCATTCCCGGAGTCATTCTGCCATCGATTGCTTTTTGTGCTACAGCATCTATTTTAGATAAAATTGCAGGATTCATATTTACATTTTCTGGAGCTGAAAAAGCTAAGCGATTTAGTTTTTCGGTCGTTAAACCATCGTTGACATGAAAAGCATCATTGATAGAAACAGGCAATTTTCCTTTGGCTTCAATGGCTCCAAAAAGTAATTCTGCCGAAATAACCTGACTAATATCTGAGTTTTGATAGGAAACAACCAATCCTTCAATATCATCAAAATTTGAAATAGATAGAAGAGAATACGGTTTTGCAAAAATGTCTAAAATTACTTTGTTATGTTTCGCAATTTCTTTCAGCCAAAGCATTTCTTGTAGTGTGAATTCTTGCTTTTCCCAAGGCTTATTTACTTTGTGAAAACTGATAATGACTTTGTCAAATTTTTTCAATTCCTTATTAAGACTATCAAGATTGGTATCTTTAACTTCTGTAATTTCAGTATATTTTTTTAGGGTTGAAACAAAAGTGCTATTGGTATCTTCACCCAATTTTATGTACGCAATTTTCTCGCTTAAATCTTTTATTGGAAGAATTTCTTTTTCGTTTTTTAAAACCGTAATCGCATTTTCATATAATTTATAATGCAAAGCATCATTTTGAGTCGGATTTAAATCTTCGTACAAATTATTTAAATCAATCGGCTTGTATTTATTTAGCCCCGCTTTGTATTTAAAATGAAGAATTTTTTTAACAGAATGTGCTAATCGTTCTTCTGTAATTACGTTTTGATTATAGGCAGCTTCTAGTTTTTGAAATGCTACAGGTACATTTTCAGGACATAATAAAATATCATTTCCAGCTAAAATTACAGCTATTTCCAAATCTCCAGGACCTTTAAAATTTGCCGCTCCTTTCATTGCTAAACCATCAGTAAAAATCAATCCGTTGAAACCTAATTCTTTTTGAAGCAGATTCGTTACTACATTATAGGAAGCCGAAGAAGGACAATTTGGCTGTGATTCTAAACTTGGAATATTAAGATGCGCGACCATTACAGAAGCCAAACCTTCGTCAAATAATTTTTTGTACGGATATAATTCGACTAACTCAAGACGTTCTTTAGAAAAATTAACGGTTGGTAAAGCTTTATGCGAATCGGTTGAAGTGTCGCCGTGTCCAGGAAAATGTTTTCCGGTACAGAAAACGCCGTTTCCTTGAATTCCTTTCATTAAGGCAATCGCTTTTTCGCTTACATTGACTTTGTCTTCGCCAAAAGAGCGGTTTCCAATAATCGGATTTTTAGGATTGGTATTAATATCCAAAACAGGAGCAAAGTTAAAATGAACGCCAATTCGTTTGTTTTCGGCGGCCATATTTCTTCCCACGTTTTCAATTAAATTTAAATCCTGAATCGCACCCAAAGTCATATTCCAAGGATAACGATAAGTTGAATCTAGTCGCATGGCTAATCCCCATTCGGCATCGATTCCAATCATCAAAGGAACTTTTGCTTTTGATTGATATAAATTGGTCAATTTCGCCTGACGAACTGGTCCGCCTTGAAAGAAAATAACGTTTCCTATTTTGTAATCTTCAATAAGTTTGATGATTTGATTTGCATGTACAGAATCTTTATTGGAATAAGCCGAAACCATAAAGAGTTGTCCAATTTTTTCTTGAACCGTCATTTTGTTGTAAATGCTGTCGACCCAAGCTGTTTCTTTATCAGAATCTTTGAAAAAAGTCTTTTTCTCAGTATTATTTTTTTGAACGTAAACAACGGTGTCTTTCAAAGGAATGTCCTTGTTTGCATCGGTTACGCTATTGTTTTTTTTAGAGGCGCAATTGGTAATTAAAAAGATAAAAGAGGCGTATAAGCTAATTTTTATGAATGAATTTTTCATGTTATTTTTTTTAAAATCAATTGGAATCTAACATTAAACCCAAATTGATTAATCAATATTGATAAGCTGATTAGAAGCTTATTTTGTCACTCCTTTTAGAGCTTGTAATGTATAATCCTAAATAGGTTATTAATCCGTTTAGCACGATTAATTCGTTATCAAAAACATATCCTGCAAATAACAGTTTTGAATTTTCATTAATTAAATAAGTGAAAAATGGAGACAATAAACAGATGATTGGAACTAGTTTATCATGCACATTTCTAGATTTTTGGAATAAACCAAAAGCGTATAATCCTAATAATGGTCCGTAAGTATAAGATGCCACTTTAAAGATCATTCCAACAACAGAACTATCGTTTATGACATTAAAGACCAAGATGATAAAAAACACTAAAATAGAAAAACTGATATGTACTAAATGTCTAATTTTTACTGTGTTTTTCTTATGGCTGTTTTCGGCTTTGTCCATTCCTAAAAAGTCTACGCAGAAAGAAGTTGTCAAGGCAGTTAAAGCAGAATCTGTAGTTGCAAAAGTGGCAGCAATGATTCCTAATAAAAATACGATTGCAGGAACAAGCGCTAAATGATTTAAAGCAATTTCTGGGAAAAGTAAATCGGTTCTTGGTTTTCCTGTAACTAAATCAGTTGGAATTGCGATTCCGTTTTTATTTGCGTAGATGTATAAAAGCGCTCCAACACTCAAAAAGAAAATATTGATTACAACAAATATTCCTGTAAAAGTGAACATGTTTTTTTGTGCTTCGCCAATGTTTTTACAGCTTAGATTTTTCTGCATTAAATCTTGATCCAAGCCAGTCATAGCAATGGTTACAAACATTCCGCCTAAGATTTGTTTTATGAAATGGAATTTACTTCCCATGAAATCATCAAAGAAAAATATCTTAGAATAATTACTGTTTTTTACTTCTTCAAAAGCGCTGATGGCACTTAAATCCATTCGATCGCAGATAAAATAAATGGTTAGAAAAACCGAAGTGACCAAAAAGAAAGTCTGTAAAGTATCCGTAATGATAATCGTTTTTAATCCGCCTCTATAGGTATAAGAGAAAATAAGCAATAGTGAAATTAAAACTGTAAATGCAAACGGAATATGATAGAAATCAAACACAAAACGCTGTAAAACAATTACAACCAAATAAAGCCTAAACGCCGAGCTAATTGTTCTACTGATCAAGAAAATAGAAGCTGCTGTTTTATAGCTAAAAATTCCCATTCTTTGCTCTATATATCCGTAAATCGAAGTTAAATTCATTCGATAATAAAGTGGAAGCAATAATTTTGTAATGACAATAAAACCAAGCGCATTACCCAAAACAAACTGAAAATATTTGAATTGTTCACCACTTGCAGCACCAACTTCTCCTGGAACCGATATAAAAGTTACTCCAGAAAGCGCAGTTCCAATCATTCCGAAAGCAACTAAATACCATTTTGAATTTTTATTAGCGGTAAAGAAGGCTTCGTTTCCGCTGTCTTTCTTGCTCACTCTGTGTGAAATATAGAATAATGTTCCGAAATAAATGATAATTAGAAGAAGGATGGTGCTTGGTGTCATTTTTATTTTTTGGTGTTTGATTCTTTTATAAAACTATAAAAGATTTTAGATAGTTTTAGATTTCCTGATTTTATTTTTGAGCTAATAAAACGGCTCTTACACTTTTATGCTTGTGAAGTAATTCTTCCGCAACTTCATATTCCACATCAAGTTCCTCCATAATCATTTTGATGCCACGTTTTACCAGTTTTTCGTTAGAAAGCTGCATGTCAACCATTTTGTTGCCTTTTACTTTTCCTAATTTAATCATAACCGAAGTTGAGATCATGTTTAGAGTCAGTTTTTGAGCAGTTCCTGATTTCATTCGGGTGCTTCCAGTTAAAAATTCTGGGCCCACAATTAATTCAATTGGATAATCTGCTTCCTGAGCAATAAGTCCATTGCTGATACAAGAAATACTTCCTGTTTTTACATTATGTTCTTTGGCCTTTTTCAAAGCTCCTAAAACGTAAGGCGTGTTTCCAGAAGCCGCAATTCCGATAATAAAATCTAAGCTAGAAATTTCATATTTAGCTAAATCTTTCCAAGCTTGTTCCGTATCATCTTCTGCATTTTCAACAGCTTTTCTAATAGCGGTGTCTCCACCAGCAATAATTCCGATAATCATGTCATGAGGCACACCAAAAGTTGGCGGACATTCAGATGCATCCAAAATTCCAATTCTCCCAGAAGTTCCTGCTCCAAGATAAAATAATCGTCCGCCAAGCTGCATTTTTTTGACAATTGCTTTTACAAGCTTTTCGATTTTAGGAATCTGTTCTTCAATAATATCTGGTACTTTTCGGTCTTCTGTATTAATGTTAGTAAGAAGTTCTTTCACGCTCATTTGATCCAAGTCTTTGTACAAAGATTCTTGTTCAGTTTCAGGATTTTTATTTTTCATTTTTCTTTTTTTTGATTTTGAAACCAAACTTCTTTCGAATATTTGATTTCGTTTTTTTGCATTAATAGTCTCTGTTTTATTGAAAAAACAGTGAAATTTGAGTTATTATTGAATTAAGGGATTATTTGTAAATCAGATATTTTGTTCGCATTTTTTTGAAAGCTGCTAGATCTTTCTGCCAGCTTTGTCTTATTTGAGTTTCAGAAATACCGCTTTCAATTTGCTGCTGTAATTTTTTTGTTCCTGCTAGTTTCGTAAAAAAAGCATTGAAGAATTTTGTTTTGTCACTTGTATTCTGGTAAGCTTTAATAAACCATTTTAATTCTAGCTGTTTTAGTTTTGGATAAGCTGTCAAATCTTCGCCAAAACATTCTTTTCCGTTGTATAAAGGATCTTTTGCGCCAAAGTTAGGTTTTGGCGTAAAGCTGAAATTAGTTTTGGTTAAATACGGAGAACCATAAATTTGGAATTGTTTTTCAGTTCCGCGTCCCATACTCACATTTGTTCCTTCAAAAAGGCATAAACTTGCGTAAAGGTTGATCGATTGATCGTTAGGCAAATTTGGAGATGGTTTTACCAATAAACTGTATGGCATTGTTCGTTTGTAATCTAAACATGGAATAACAGTCAATTTGCATTGAGCGCCATCTTTCAGCCATTTTTCGCCATTTACCATTTGAGCATATTCACCAATCGTCATTCCGTGTAGAAGCGGAATAGGGTGCATGCCCACAAAACTTGTAAATTCTTTTTCTAAAAGCGGACCGTCAACAATAGAACCGTTCGGATTTGGTCTGTCAAAAACAATAAGCGGAACGTTATTTTCTGCACAAGCTTCCATTACATAATGAAGTGAAGAAATATACGTGTAGAATCGTGCTCCAACATCTTGCAAATCGAAAATCATAACGTCAATTCCAGATAACTGCGCTGGTTTTGGTTTTTTATTGTCGCCGTAAAGAGAAATAATTGGCAAACCGGTTTTTTGATCTTTTCCGTCAACGATATGTTCGCCCGCATCTGCTGTTCCTCTAAATCCGTGTTCTGGAGCAAAAATAGTTTGAACGGCAATCTTTTTCTCCAAAAGAAAATCAACAACATGTGTTTTGTTGGATAAAATTCCAGTCTGGTTGGTAACGATTCCGACTTTTTTATCTTTTAAAAGAGGAAGATATTTTTCATAATTATCTGCTCCTGTTTTAATTTCAGTATAGCTGAATGCCTCAGAACTATTCGTTCCAATTGTTTTCACTACTGTTGAATAAGACGGAGTATTAAAAAGAAATGCTGCAACAAAAGCACTTTTTGCTATAAATTTTATCATTTTAAATACAGTTTATAGTTAAAGACAAAAAATTGACTTAATAAAATTAAGGATATTATTGGTATATATAAATGTTTTAGGTAGATAGGGGACTCTAAAAAAAACTATTGTTTTGCCTAGATTATTTCAGGCTAGATTTTGATTGTGTCTTTTTGTCTTTTGACGATGTGTTTAAAAAAGAATATTTTAAATACTACCTCCAAAATAAACGATCTTGGAGGTAGTTTTGTATGTATTAATTTTCAGCTGTTACTAAATTACCAGCCTGGATTTTGTTTTAATTCTACACCTTGAGCTTTATATAAGTCGATGTCATTCGTTGGAATGTTCATTAAATAATGCTTAGGTTCGAAATTTCTTGTACTTGCTGGGTATATTTTCACATATCCATTTGCGTCAACAACAGTTTGCGATCCAACTGGAGTTCCAATTCTAGCGCCAAGATTTACGTCTGGATTTTTACTAGTGTCTAAATAATCACCTTTTTTCCAACGGTAAATATCAGCTTGTCTTAAAGTTGTCCAGCTCATAAATTCAATCTGACGCTCACGACGAACTTCCCAAATTAATGGATTTACAGTTCCAGAAATTTGCTCTAAAGCAGAAGTTCTTCTTGGATCATTAATTTGAACACCATTTGCAGAAGCATTAACTCCATCTGTAGTTAAAGGCGCAATTCCTGCACGAGCACGAACTTTATTGATTGACAAATCAAGATCGCTGTTTGTAGCGTTTCCTAATTCAGCGCAAGCTTCGGCATAATTTAAATAAACTTCACTTAAAGTAAATAATGGAGCATCAGTGTAGTTACGTCCTCCAGTTGTAACATCTGGACCTGTTGTAGCAGGGTTGTTGTATAATTCGAATACATATCCAGACATTGAAACTAAAGCTGCTGTACCAAAAGGTTTTCCTT
The DNA here is from genome assembly GCF_003254625.1 of Flavobacterium ginsenosidimutans. GTDB lineage: Bacteria > Bacteroidota > Bacteroidia > Flavobacteriales > Flavobacteriaceae > Flavobacterium > Flavobacterium ginsenosidimutans. The sequence goes on along the minus strand of NZ_QJRJ01000080.1, from coordinate 151,732 downwards.
TGTATCCATAATTAGCAGGATTTACCGTTTTACCAAAACGAGGATCTCTATTAGTAAACGTATCTGTAACGTTGTCATCACCAACATACTGACTGTTTCCAGTTTGTTGAATTGGTAATCCGTTTGTTGTTACATAACTATCTGCTGCCCATTTTGTCAAACCATATTGAATAGTCGAAGTATTCGTATAGTTTTGAAGAGAGTGCATTAAAACGTTTGTTAAGTAACGTTTTGCCAATATCACTTCAGTATTTCCAAGTAATTCAACTGAATTGTATAAAGATTTCCAATCAGCATTTAATTTATAGCTTGGGTTATTCATAATCATTAATGAAGCTGCTTTGGCTTTGTTAAGATAAGAACTTCCGTCTTGGCCTAAATGATATTTTCTGTACGTTCCTTCATAAATACAAGCGTTACTCAAAGCTGCATAAGCGGTATATTTATTTGCTGTAACGTTTTTATCATCACTTACAAGCATTAAATCTGCTGCTTCTTGAAGTTCTGCAATTACTTTGTCCATAATCTCTGCTCTAGGCATTGCAGGAGAGTAAACTTCTGGATCGCCTTGAGCTAAATATTTATCAGTATAAGGAACATCTCCAAATTTTTGCACTAAACGGAAATAAGTATAAGCTCTGAAAAACTTAGCAACTCCAATATAATGGTTCTTTTTTTCTGTAGACATATTTACAGTTGGCACTTTTTCCAGCATTAGATTGCAACGGCGAATAAGTGTGTAATATTCATTCCAAGAATAAGTATTAGTAGTCGCAGCTGTAACAGGCATTTGATAAAAAGTAAATGCAGACAAGTTATCATCTACTCTATAATCACTTCCATGATAGTAGAAAAAAGAAAGCCCGATATTAGTTCCGTTTCCATAACCATAAAAAGTGTCATAATTCAACCATGAAAAGGTTTTTACGTTATCTTCTGACTGCCAAAAGTTATCGTTTGTAAATTTATCTGCAGGATCATCTGTTAGATAATCTGAACAGCTAACTGCGCTTCCTGCCAATAAAAAAGCAGTAAAGATTAGCAGAAACTTAGATTTTATATTTGATTTTTTCATTTTAAAAGTTTTGAATAGTTAGAGATTAGAAAGATAAATCAACACCAACAGACCATGTTTTTGTGTAAGGATAAGCTCTTCCCCAGAAAACTTCTGTTTCGTCAATTTCAGGATCTACAGGAAGACGTTTGTCTTTCCAAGTCACTAAATTTTCACCTGAAGTATATAATCTTACTTTTTCTAATCCTGCTTTTTTCACAATTGCTGCTGGCAAGTTATATCCAAACGTAAAGTTCTTTAAACGGAAGTAAGACATGTCTAATAAATATCTTGTTGATGTAACAAAGTTGTTTTGACCCGATGTACCTGATCCAAAAGTATTAGCTTCATTTCCATAATATGGATTTGGGAAATAAGCATCTGTGTTTTCCGGAGTCCAGTAATCTGCTTGGTTTGCATACATTTGCTGAGGCGCTCTGAAGAAAGGCAAAACAGCATCAGAAGCAGCCCAGTAATCGCGTTTTCCAACTCCTTGGAAGAAAGCAGAAATGTCAAATCCTCTGTATTTTCCACCTAAAGTAATACCGTATTTATAACGAGGTGTTGAATTTCCAATTTTACGTAAATCTCCGTGATCATCAGCAGTTCCAGCTCCACGCGTAATAGCTCCGTCACCATCTAAATCTACGTAGTGAACATCTCCAGCTCCGTATTGGAAATTACCTCCCATTGTTTTAGAATAATCAACACCGTTCACTGTTTTACCATTATTTGTAATAACATCATCAGCTTGAAGAAGTCTGTCACTTGTTAATCCCCAGATTTGGCCAATTTCATAACCATCATAGTAAGGTTTTGTATCAGCTGTTACTAATGCTAATAATTTAGAAGAGTTATTCCATTTTGTGATAACTGATTTATAATCTGATAAAGCAAGATCAACAAATACAGAAGCGCTTTCGCTTAATTGTTTATTAAAGTTTAATCCTAATTCCCATCCTCTAGTTCTCATATTTCCTGAGTTTGTCTGTGCAGAAGTCTGACCGAATGAACCTGGAAGAGTTATACCAGGAGCAAGCATTCCTTTTGTATCACGTTGGTACCAGTCAAATGTAGCGCCTAACATGTCAAATATTTTAATGTCGATACCCACATCTTTAGTATATACTTTTTCCCAAGTCAATGCAGGATCAACGTTAGTTGGCAAGTCAGTTGAAGGAGGAATTGTAGTGCCGCCGTTTACCCAAGAAGGATTTTTAGCGTTCATGATAGATAAGAAAGCATTATTTCCTACGTTTTGGTTTCCAATTGCTCCAATAGAACCACGCAATTTAAGATCAGTTAACCAGCTGCGTGTTCCTTCCATAAATTTCTCATTCACAATTTTGTATCCTACAGAAGCAGAAGGGAAGAATCCCCATTGTTCATTTGTAGGGAATCTTGACGAACCGTCATAACGAGCATTTAATTCTAAAAGATAAATTCCGTTGTAGTCATAATTTACACGAGCAAAGAAACCTGCAATTGAGTACTCAGTTTCTGCTGGGTTTAAAGAAGTATTTGCAGCTCCAGAAACAAATTGCTCGCCAACTGCAAGATTAAATTCTGGTTTAGATTTATCTAAAAGCGTATTTCTTCTTGCATAATTACGAGAGAAATTTTGCCATTCAGAGTTGAAACCTCCTAAGAATTTGAAATTATGTTTGTCAAATTGTTTTTTGTAGTTACCATAAATGTTTACAACATTTGTAGTAGACTCAGATTTTGATTGCGCTACATAATCATTTCCTGTTTCAAGAGTTGCAGGCGTAGCAGTTTGAATTGTTGTAGCATCGTATGGCATTGCAGACCAGCTGTCCCATGCTAAGAATTTACCACCATTTTGTTTTCTGTTGTAATATTCATTTACAGTGCTTACTTCTGTAATAAGATTTAAATCTTTTGTAATATCTGCTGTAAATTTAGCGCTAAGTCTTGTATTACGTTTGTTGTTTTCGTTTCTAGAAGCATTTGATAAATATCCTCCAGCAGTACGGAAATTATATCCTCTATAAGTTCCGAAATTCGGGAAATATTGTCCCCAACGGAGTGCATAACCAAAATAACCTCCGTAACCTGTATCATCTGTTCCAGAACCACCGTAATAGTTAAATGGCTGATCGTAAGTACTGTTGATAGTCATTACTTTGAAATCTCCAGTAAGCCAATCTGCTAATTTGGTTGTAAAACCTAAATTAATGTTGACTCTTTGTCTTTTTTCCTGATTCACTCTTAACATCCCTTCTTGGTTTGTTAATCCGAATGAAGCGAAGAAAGAACTTTTATCTCCTAAATTTCCTTGTGCAGATAAATTATGTGTTGTTTGAAGCGCATCACTTGCATATAATTCTTTATTAGCGTCCCAAACTCTGTAAAAATACGGTGTACCATTTTTTATTTCCCAATCTTCACCATAAACCATTTCATGACTAGTACGGTTATTTGCGTATTTTTCTTTCCAGTTTTTAATTCCATCTAATAAAACACTGTAATTTTGACCAAAAATCTCAGGTGTCGAACCATCTGTTCTTGTTCCCGCAGCAATTAATCCAGGAATTTCTTCTGTTGGATCCAAGAATTTTAAAGTAGAAATAGGATTAGTGAATGCGGTATTTGCACTATAAGAGAATCTTACTTTTCCTTCTCCAGTTTTTCCGCCTTTTGTAGTAATAAGAACTACCCCAAACGCCGCACGAGCTCCGTAAATAGAAGCAGAAGCTGCGTCTTTAAGTACAGACATTGTAGCGATATCATTTGGATTGATAAGCGATAAATCTGTTGGAACACCATCAACTAAAATTAAAGGTGCATCAGAACCATTAATAGTTCCTGCTCCACGAATATTGATATTGGCTGCACGGTTAATATTTCCAGAGTTAAAAGAAACATTTACTCCTGGTGTGGTTCCCTGCAATGCTTTACTAACGTCAGTTAAAGGTCGGCTACCTATAGTTTTGCTTACATCAATGTTAGCAACGGCTCCTGTTAAATTGGTTTTTTTCTGAGAAGCAAAACCCACAACAACTACTTCGTCTAATTTTGAAGTGCTTTCTGAAAGATCAACATTTACTTTCTGTTGATTTTCGATTTTAATTAATTGGGTCTCAAATCCCATATAACTAAAACTTAGCGTTCTTCCTGGCGCTACAGAAATGCTGTAGTTACCATCAAAATCTGTAGAAGTGCCATTTGTTGTGCCTTGAATTACGACGCTGACTCCAGGAATTGGAATTCCGTCCGTTTTGCTTTTTACAGTTCCAGTAATTGTTTTTGTTTGTCCAAATGCTGTTTGAATAAACAAAACCAACACTGAAATAAGAAGTAATTTTTTCATGATTAATCTGGTTTTTATAATGGTTGTTGAGCAAATATATTTAATTATTGCATACAAATGCATTATTTAGAACTTTTTTTAGAAAAAAAAATCAAAAAACGCAAAATAATGCAAAATTTATCAAATAATCTGTACTTGATTAATCTGTAAAATTTCAATTTTGCATACTGTTGCAGTTTTAAGGGTGTTTTCTAATATAAATTGAAATATTTGATATATTTGTGATGAACTTTAACTTTTATAGAAAAATGCTGAAAGCCGAAAGACATAAATATATAATGACTAAGCTTATTGAGGACCAAAAAGTTGTCACAACAGATTTGGCTTTGGCTCTGGATTTGTCGGAAGATACTATACGACGAGATTTGAACGAACTTGACAGTAAAAAGCTGTTAGAGAAAGTATATGGCGGGGCTGTACAAGTTAAAGAGAAGTCTGCAAATGTTTTTGATATTGCAATATCTGAAGAAGAAGAGAAAAAGAAAATCGTATCAAAAGCGTTGTCACTACTTCATGACGATCAAGTTATTATAATGAGTGGAGGAAGCACGAATTTGGTTTTCGCAAAGTTAATTCCATCCGATTTGAAAGCTACAATATATACGTATAGTTTACCAATTGCCATGCAATTGTCTCAGCATCCTAATATAGATTTAATATTTATTGGTGGGAAAATGCAAAAAAACGCAATGGTAACAATTGGTATGGATGTGATTCAGGTCGTTTCTAAAATTAAAGCAGATATTTGTTTCATTGGTGCCAGCAGTATTAATATAAAACAAGGGCTTACAGAAGTAGGTTACGAAATCTCAATTGTCAAAAAAGCAATGATAGAAGCTTCTGATAGAGTAGTTTCGATGTTTTCTGCAGATAAATTAAATACTAAGATGCCACATGGCGTTTGTGAATTAACTCAACTTGACACTATTGTGACCGATTTGGATCCGTATGACGCAAAACTGGAAGAATATAGAAAATCGGGTGTTTTTATCTTATAAGATATTGTTTTAAAAAATAGTTTTTGCGTGTTTTTGCGTTTTTTAAAATTTATTTTGTTAAATAATGCAGAATAATGTAAAAACTATCTTTTTTGTATATATATTTGTTAAAGCTAAACCTTTGACCAAATATATTTATGAAAACCATTACTTCGTTTACTTTCCGTTTATCTGGTAAATTTGAAGAAGTTCAAAGCTTTCAATTGGAGCTTTAATAAATATTTATTTCCAACAAGATTTAGATTGTATTGTTTTAACTGATGTGTGCAGAAGTATAAAACATTTATTAAAGAACCAAAAGCAATAGAACCAAATTAAATGCCCGATTCTCTTCAACTACAAGAATTAGAAACTTCCTTAGAAGGAAACCTTTTTTATGATGAGCTTCATAAAAAATTGTATGCCACAGATGCTTCTGCTTATAGAATTATGCCACTTGCCGTGGCAATTCCAAAGTCAGAAAATGATATAATTAATATTATTCAATTTGCTTCAAAAAATAAAATTTCAATAACACCAAGAACTGCAGGAACTTCTCTTGCGGGCCAAACTATAGGAAGCGGAATTATTGTAGATGTTTCAAAGCATTTCAATAAAATTATCGCTTTCGATCCTGAAAAGAAAACCATAACCGTTCAGCCTGGAGTAATTCGCGATGAATTAAATCTCTATTTAAAACCACACGGATTGTTTTTTTCGCCAACAACTTCTACTACGAATCGATGTATGATTGGCGGAATGGTTGGAAATAATTCTTCAGGAACAACCTCAATTCGCTACGGCGTTACCAGAGATAAAATTGTAGAAATAAAAGCAGTTTTAAGCGATGGGACGATTGCTGTATTTAAAGATTTAACTTCTGAAGAATTTATCGAGAAAATAAAAGGCGATTCTTTAGAAAGTAAAATTTATAAAACGATTTACGAAGAGCTTTCAATCAAAGAAAATCAAGAAGAGATTTTAAGGGAATTTCCAAAACCGGAAATTCACAGAAGAAATACGGGTTATGCGATTGATGTTTTGTTGAAATCGGAGCTTTTTTCAGGAACAGAAAATACCATCAATTTAGGAAAACTGCTTTGCGGAAGTGAAGGAACTTTGGCATTCTCAACTGAAATTACTTTAAAAGTAGATGATCTTCCGCCGACCAATAATATTATGGTTGTGGCGCACTTTCACACCATTCAAGAAAGTTTGGAAGCTGTTGTTGTCGCAATGAAACATCATTTGTACACTTGCGAAATGATGGACGATACGATTTTAGATTGTACCAAAACCAATAGAGAACAAGCCAAAAATAGATTTTTTATTGTTGGAGAACCAAAAGCAGTTATCATGCTCGAAGTTGGATCTCACATTAGCATGGAAGATGCCGAATTGCAAGCCGATGCGTTAATTAAAGATTTAGTAAATAATGGTTTTGGATATGCTTTGCCAAAAATTTACGGAGCAGATATTGACAAAGTAAACGAGGTAAGAAAAGCAGGTCTCGGACTTTTAGGAAGTATTGTTGGAGACGACAAAGCCGCCGACTCTATTGAAGATACAGCGGTAGAACTAAGCGATTTGCCAAATTACATTGCCGATTTTGCCGAGATGATGGAAAGACACGGACAAAGTGCGATTTATTATGCACATGCCGGGGCGGGAGAGTTGCATTTGCGTCCGAAGATAAATTTAAAAACTAAAGAAGGTTTACACCAATTTAGAAATATATCTACCGAGGTCGCTCATTTAGTTAAGAAATATAGAGGTTCGTTAAGCGGTGAACATGGCGACGGAATTCTACGCGGAGAGTTTCTGCCGTTTATGATTGGAGATAAAAACTATGAACTGCTCAAACGAATTAAAAAGGCATTTGATCCTAACACAATTTTGAATGTTGGTAAAATCGTAAATGCTTCTAAAATGGATGAAAACCTTCGTTTTGAAGCAGGAAGAGTTGAACCAGATATCAAAACGATTCAAGATTTCTCAGACAGTTTGGGAATTTTGCGTGCTGCCGAAAAATGCAACGGTTCGGGAGATTGTCGAAAAATGCCTTCGGCAGGAGGAACTTTATGTCCGAGTTATCGTGCGACAAGAAATGAAAAAGATACTACGCGTGCTCGTGCGAACGCTTTACGCGAATATCTAACAAATTCTGAAAAAGAAAATAAATTCGATCACGAAGAATTGTACAAAGTATTCGAATTGTGCGTGAGTTGTAAAGCCTGCGCAAGCGAATGCCCGAGTAATGTAGATGTGGCAACTTTAAAAGCAGAATTTTTATACCAATATCAAAAAGCAAATGGTTTTTCTTTCCGAAACAAAATATTTGCTTTTAATTCAAAATTGAATGAATTGGGAAGTATTGCGCCATCTGTTACCAATTGGGCTTCGAATCTTTCATTCGTTAAAAAAAGAATGGGAATTGCACCTGAAAGGCAAGTGCCATTATTGGCTCCAAAAAGTTTTAGAAAATGGTATCAAACTAACAAAAAGCTTTATGAATCTAATTCTTTTGAAAACGGAAGCGTTTATCTTTTCTGTGATGAATTCACCAATTATTATGATGTTTCGGTCGGAATTGACGCTTACGAACTATTAACCAAATTAGGTTACAGAGTAATTATAATCGATCATGAAGAAAGCGGAAGAGCTTTTATTTCGAAAGGATTTCTTGAAGAAGCACAAGAAATTGCGAATAAAAACATCAATACTTTTAAAAATATAATTTCTGAAAATACGCCTTTAATAGGTCTTGAACCTTCAGCAATTTTGACTTTTAGAGATGAATATCTTCGATTGGCTGGAGATAAAGAAAGTGCAGAAAAAGTAGCAAAAAACACTTTTACGATTGAAGAGTTTTTTAAAAGAGAAATTACAAGCGGAAAAATTCACGCAGGACAATTTTCTGAAAAAGAAAAAAATATAAAGATTCATGGGCATTGTCATCAAAAATCATTGAGCACTGTTGAAGCTTCTTTTGCAATGCTTAATGTTCCCAAAAATAATACGGTTACCATTTATAATTCAGGTTGCTGCGGAATGGCGGGTTCATTTGGTTATGAAAAAGAACATTACGAAATCAGTATGCAAATGGGAGAAGATACTTTGTTTCCGAAAATCAGGGCAACAGAATCGACAACAGAAATTGCAGCTGCAGGAACAAGCTGTCGTCATCAGATTTTTGACGGAACGAGCAGAAAGCCCATGCATCCCGTGACTATTTTAAAAGATTGTTTGAAATAATTTTTTGTATTTTCCCAGTGCTTTTCAAAAATATTATTTTATAAAAAACATCAGTTATGAAAAAAACAATTTACACCTTTTTGTTCGCATTTCTAATTTTTACGGCAAGAGCAGCAAAGGTTGATACTTTACAGGTTTTTAGTGCTTCGATGCAGAAGAATATTAAAACTTGTGTCATAGTTCCAGACAATTATAAAAAGAGCAAAAAAGCATTTCCTGTGGTTTACTTGCTTCATGGCTATAGCGGAAATTATGCTTCTTGGGCAAAAGATTTTAAAGAACTTGGAAAACAAGTAGATCAATATGGTTTTATAGTGGTTGGTGTTGACGGAAATTATTCAAGCTGGTATTTTGACAGTCCGATAGATCCGAGTTTTAAATATGAAACTTATGTCGTAAAAGAGTTAGTTCCTTTTATTGATAAAAAATTCAGAACCATTACAGATCGTACTGGAAGAGCGATTTCAGGTTTAAGCATGGGCGGACATGGCGCTTTATATTTGTCTTTTAAACATCAAGATGTATTTGGTGCAGCAGGAAGCATGAGCGGAGGAGTAGATTTTCGTCCGTTTCCAGAAAATTGGGATATCAAAAAACGATTAGGCACAATTACAGAATTTTCTGAAAACTGGAATCAAAACACCGTTACCAATATGCTAGATTTGGTAAAAGACAATAAATTAAAACTGATTATAGATTGTGGCGTTGACGATTTTTTCATGACAGTTAACAGAGAACTTCATGCAAAAATGCTTGCTTTAAAAATAAATCACGATTACATCGAACGTCCAGGAGAGCATAATCTAAAATACTGGGAAAACTCATTAAAATATCAACTTTTGTTTTTTCATGATTTCTTCAATGAAACGGTAAAAACAAAGTAAATTATTGTTTGTTGCAGCCTTTCCAAAATTGGTACGCACATGTTTTGTTTGGTTATCCTAACAGGTTTTTAAAACCTGTTAGGTTTTTTTAGCCAATCAATTAAAAGCATTTTTTAAGTTTCTTTTTTTGTAAATGAAATTGCTCGCAAAGACGCAAAGAATATAAAAAACTTAAAAAATAAAAACTTTGCGCCTCTGCGACTTTGCGAGATTAAAAAAAATAAATAAAATAAAACTTAGCGAACATTGCGTAAACCACTGCGTGCTTTGCGGTTAAACAATATTATACAAACTAACCCAAAATAATAATTATGAAAAGCGTAAAAATTATGATTTTGGTATTGCTGATACAGACCAAAATTTTCAGTCAGCAGTCTCCAAAAAGAGAAATGCGTGCAGCTTGGATTTCTACTGTAGAAAATATCGACTGGCCGTCTAAACCAGGTTTGTCAGACAAAGAAATGAAAAACGAAATGATTGCCATTTTGGATAATCTTCGTTCGTATAATTTGAACACTGTAATTTTTCAAATTCGTCCAACTGCCGATGCATTTTATAAATCTACAAAAGAACCAGCTTCACATTGGATAACAGGAACTCAAGGCGTTGCTCCAGGTTTTGATCCGTTGCAAATGATGATTGATGAAGCAGGAAAACGCGGAATGAACGTTCACGTTTGGCTGAATCCATATCGTGTTCAGAAAGATACTGTTAGAGATGTACTTTCAAAAGATCATTTATATTTTAAAAGACCGGACCTTTTTCTGACTTACGGAAAAACAAGATATTTTAACCCAGGTTTGGAAGAAACCAGAGATTTTGTAGCTTCTGTTGTGGGTGAAATTGTTCGTAAATATGATATTCAGGCCGTGCATATGGACGATTATTTTTATCCGTATAAAATTGCGGGACAAGAATTTCCAGATGATAAAGCATTCGCTAAAGAACCGCGCCAGTTTAAAGACAAAGGCGATTGGCGACGAGACAATGTAGATTTAATCATCAAGCAAATCAGAGATACGATTATTGCCAATAAACCAGAAGTTGAATTCGGGATTTCGCCTTTTGGAGTTTGGAGAAATATTGCCAAAGATTCTGAAGGTTCTAAAACTGTTGCAGGAGCTACAAACTATGATGATTTGTATGCCAATATTTTAAAATGGCAGAAAGAAAACTGGATCGATTACGTTACGCCTCAATTATACTGGCACATTGGTTTTGATAGAGCCAATTTTGAAGTTTTGGCAAAATGGTGGGCAGAACACAAATACGGAGCAAACGTTTATGTTGGTCATGGCGATTATAAAATTTCGACTTCTGCTAAAGAACCAGAATGGAGAAGTCCTGATCAAATCGTAAAACAAATTGAAATGATTCGTGAAATGCCTCAAATTGAGGGTTCAATGCATTTTACTGCTTCTACTTTTCTAAAAAAAGGAGACACGCTAAGACAGCCTCTTCTTCAAAAAGAATATAAATACATCGCTTTAACTCCAGAAGCAAACAGAATTACAAGATTAAAACCAGAACCACCGACAAACGCATTTATTACTAAAAAAGGTAATAATGCAGTTTTGACATGGAAAGCCGCATTTAACGACAAGAAATATGTGATTTACAGATTTCCAAAAGGAAGAATAACCGATTTTTCAAATCCTGAGAATATTTATTATGTGACAACTGCACTAAAGCTAGAAGTTTCAAATGCCGATTTGGAAAACTACGTTTATGCGCTCACCGCTTTGAGTCAGACCCAGACCGAAAGCAGTCCGATAGAATTTTCACTAAAATAAAATAGTAAGAAATGAGAAAAAGCATTCTTCTAATCGCCATATTTCTAAGTTCGATAAGTTTTGTACAAGCCCAAAAATTAGATATAATTCCAAAACCAGTTTCAGTTCAACAAAGTGTTGGACAGTTTGTTTTGCCTTCGCCATTAAAAGTTGTAGTAGACAAAAAACTAAAAAGCAGTGCCGATTATATTTCAGCAAGTATTTCAAAAAATACAGGAATTAACCCAATTGTTTCGATTGGAAAAAAACATGGAAAAAATACTATTTCATTTTTAGTTGATAAGAAATTAGATCTTCCAAATGAAGGCTATCAATTAGAAATAAACGAAAAAGGAATTTTCGTAAAAGGAAAAACAACAAATGGAGTTCTAAACGGATTTCAGACTTTAGTGCAAATTTGTTCTGCAAAAGAAGTTAAAAAAGGAACAGTACCGTTTGTGAAAATAGAAGATTATCCTCGTTTTGATTGGCGCGGAATGATGCTCGATTGTTCGAGACAATTTTTTGATAAACAAACGGTAAAAAGTTATATCGATTGGCTGGCTGCTCATAAAATGAATGTTTTTCATTGGCATTTAACAGATGATAACGGCTGGAGAATCGAAATCAAATCGATGCCAGATTTAACTTTAAAAGGCGCATGGAGAGGTCCTGGCGAAGTTTTATTACCGTCTTATGGTTCGGGAGACAAACGCTACGGAGGTTTTTATACACAAGAAGATATTAAAGAAGTGGTGGCTTATGCAGCAGATCGTGGTATCTCGGTTATGCCAGAAATTGAAATTCCGGGACATTCGCGTGCGGTAACAGCTTCGTATCCAGAAGTGGGTTGCGCTATAACGCAAGAACTTAAAAGTGTTCAGGGCGAAGTGAAAAATGTTTGGTGTGTGGGGCGTGAAGAAAATTATGATCTTCTCGATTCAATCATTAGAGAAGTTTCGGGACTTTTCCCTTTCGAATATATTCATATTGCAGGAGACGAAGTGAATCGTGCCAATTGGGAGCATTGTCCAAAATGTCAAGCTTTGATGGCAAAAGAAGGGTTTACGGATAGTTTTCAGCTTCAGAATTATTTCTTTAGAAGGGTTCAAAAAATTGTAGATAAGTACCATAAAAAAACAGACGGCTGGAATGAAATCCTAAAAGGCGGAGAAATCAATCCAAATACGTTAATTTCTGCTTGGCAGGGAATTAGTTACGGAATTGAATCTGCAAAAAAAGGATATTCGACGATCATGATGCCAGGTCAATTTATGTATTTTGACATGGCACAATCTGAAACAGAACGTGGTCATCGTTGGGCGGCAATTACAGATACAAAAAGAGCATATTCTTTCGAACCAATTCCAAATAATGATTTAACACCTGAAGAACAAAAAAACATAAAAGGCGTTCAAGGTGCTTTATGGAGCGAATATCTGGATCGTCCAGCAAGAATTATGGAATACCAAAGTTATCCAAGAATTAGCGCTTTGTCTGAAATTGGATGGTCTAAAAAAGAAGATAAAAACTGGGATGATTTTTATGGAAGATTAACCAACAGCCATTTGAAAAGATTGGCCGATATGGGAATTGCTTTCAGAGATTTTCCTCCAACAGCAATTTATAAAAACGGAACTATTACTGTAACGCCACCTTATGAAGGTGCGGTTATCAGATTTGATAAAGATGGAAATGAGCCAACAAAACAATCGCCATTATATACAGGACCAATTCAGACGAAGAATTACGAGCAGTATTTATTTCGAGTATTTTTCAATGAAGATTCAGCGAGTCCGGCTGTGAAAGCCGAGAAATTGCCTGTTGCAGAATGGAATACAGCTAAAGCAGAAATTTTAAACATTTCAGAAAATATTTCGGAACATATAGATAAAAAAGGAATTTGGTATTTGACTTTTAATCCTTCAACTGATGAAACTGCAAATGGCGTAATCAAAACGGTTTCACTTTTTGAAAATGATAAATTAGTTCAGACTTACGCAGATGAAAAAACATTAAAATCAAAACCTCGTTTGAGATTTCTGATTGAAAATTACAACGAAAAAAACACCTATAGATTAGATTTTACGGTAGAAAATAAAGAAGAAAAAAAGTCGGCTGCAAATGTAAAATTCAATTGTTCGCCTTATCAAGAACCAGAAGTGAAAGTGACTTCTTCAATGGCAGAAAATCCGAAGTTTCCAATTTCGAATTTGCAAGATTATAATGAAGAATCTTATTTGCGTACAGACGTTGCGTGTAAAGACGGCGATTGGATTTTATACACTTTTGCAAATCCTGTAACTTCTTCAAAAATTGATGTTTTAACTGGAATTCCACATCATCCGCGATTCATTGTAAACAACGGTTTTGTTGAGTATTCATACAATGGAACTGATTTTATAAAAGGCGATAATTTTGATTACGGAAATGCTTCAATTTATCCGAAACAGCCTGTAAAAGCGGTTAGAATTAAAATTACAGGAACCAATAATGAGCCTTTGATGGCAGGTCAGGACTTAAAAATTAATCCGTAGAAAATGAAAAATATATTGGACAAGTTTTTAGTTATTTGCTTGATTTCTTTAGGAATAAATGGTTATGCACAGAAAAATTCCAAGAAGTTTTTTGATGTTAAACGAAATGAAGTTTTTATCGATTCGATGATGATCAACGCGCTTGAAAAAGGATTTTTTCCTGGAGCACAGATTATTGTTGGAACAAAAGATTCGGTTGTGATTTCTAAAAATTACGGTTTTCATGATTACTATAAAAAACTGGCTGTAAAATCAGATGATGTTTTTGATTTAGCTTCAATGTCTAAAGTTTTAGGAGCAACGATTGTAACAATGCGTTTGGTTGGAGATGGAAAACTAAAACTGACAGACCAAGTAGGCGAAATTGTTCCGATGTACAATAAAACAGCCATTTCCGATTTAACGCTTTTTGAATTGCTAACGCATACTTCTGGATTAACGCCAAGTATTACTTTTTATCAAGCATTGCTTTCTACACCAGATAATTCGCCTTTTTTGAGCAATCAAAAATCAGAGCAATATGTTGAACCTTTTGATAATATGTTTGTGAACAAAAACATTGTTTACGATTCAAAATATCTTGTTTTTGAGCCAAAAGAAAATTGGGTTCAGATTTATAAAAACATGTGGCTGAATCCAGAATTTTATCCATCGGTTTATGAAAGGATTGCGAAAGCAAATACAAATCCGAGAGGGAAATATCTGTACAGCGATTTAAACTTGCTTTTGGTGAAGCAAATGATTGAAACCAAAACAGGAAAAAAACTCGATCAGTTCACCAATGAAATTTATACCGAATTGGGTATTTCAAAAATTGGATATAATCCGTTAAAATGGACTTCGATAGATAACGTCATGCCAACTGAAGTGGATAATTTTTTCAGAAAAGATACTATTAAAGGTTATGTGCACGATGAAGCGGCGGCTATTTTTGGTGGTGTTTCTGGAAATGCTGGTTTGTTTGCCAACGCAGAATCGATTGCCGTTATCTGTAAAATGCTAATGAACAATGGTAATTATAAAGGAAAACAAATTCTAAAATCAAAAGTCGTAAAAGAGTTTACAGATTCACCTCTTGCGAAAGAAGGTATTTATAGAGGTTTAGGTTTTGATAAAAGAAAACCAGACGAGTTTTTTACAAAAGATGATTTTGGACATACAGGTTTTACGGGAACTTTTTTCTTTATGAATAGGAATACCAACCGTTTTTTAATCATTCTGACCAATCGCGTAAATCCTACTCGAACAAATAGATTGATGTACAAGGACGATTTTAGTGCTAAAATCTGGAGGCAAATTAATAGATGATTTTTTTTCGCCACGAATTCACGAATTATTTTTTTTATAATCTGTGTGTTTAAAAAGCATGTTGAATTATACCAATTATTTGAAATAATTCGTGAATTCGTGGCGAAAAAACTTTAACCCAAAATATTCTCATGAAAAATATAATAATCTGCATACTAATTTCAGCAGTTTCTTTTGCGCAGGAAATAAAAACTGGCGCTGAAAATTCTGCAAAATATCTTCCTTTACTAAAAGGCAAAACCGTTGGAATTGTAACCAATCAAACGGGAATTATTACTAAAGAAAAACATCTCGTTGATTTTTTAGTGGAACAAAAAGTAAAAATCAAATTCATTTTTGCACCAGAACATGGTTTTAGAGGAACTGCCGATGCAGGCGAACATGTATCTGATGAAATTGATTCGAAAACGGGCTTATCAATCGTTTCGCTTTACGGAAAAAACAACAAACCAACTCCTAAACAATTGAAAGGAATCGATATTATGATTTTTGATCTTCAGGATGTTGGAACACGATTATACACGTACGTTTCTACAATGCATCGCATTATGGAAGCCTGCGCTGAGAACAATGTTCCACTGATTGTACTGGATCGTCCAAATCCGAATATTGCGATTGTCGACGGTCCAGTTTTGGACATTGCTTTTAAAAGTGGTATCGGAATGCATCCAACGCCTTTGCTTCACGGAATGACTTTAGGCGAAGAAGCAAAAATGATCAATGGACAAAAATGGCTGAAAGATGGAATTCAGTGCAAATTGACTGTGATTCCGTGTTTGAATTATACCAGAAAAAGTTCTTATAGTTTGCCAGTTCGTCCTTCGCCAAATTTACCTAACGATCAGGCGATTAATTTGTATGTGAGTTTATGCCTTTTTGAAGGAACAAATGTGAGCATGGGGCGCGGAACAGAAAAACAGTTTCAAATTTATGGTTCGCCATATCTTCCAAAAAGTAATTTCGCCTTTACGCCAAAACCTAATTTTGGAGATAAAGATCCTTTGTATAATGGCGTAGAGTGCAATGGAGAAGATCTGTCTTCTATTCCGAGAATAAATAGATTAGAAATAAAATGGCTGATAAAAGCCTATCAGACAACATCAGATAAATCTAAATTTTTCGATAAAAGAAAATTTGCCATTCGCGCAGGAAATGAAAAACTGCAGCAGCAAATTGAAGCTGGAATTTCTGAACAAGAAATTAGAAATAGTTGGAAAGAAGGCTTGATCGAGTTTAAAAAAATGAGAGCTAAATATTTGATTTATAAGTAATATCTTTCAGTTTTGTTATGTATTATTTTAAATTCAAGTAAAATAGAATAGAATTTCAACCGGACTAGTTATAATTGTAAAACTGGAATACTTTATTGGTACGGTAAGCACCTACTTTTGCCAAAAAAAATAGTAAACCAAAATGAAAAAAATCTATTTTGCTGTTTTTACAGTAATTTGTTCCAATTTTTACGCACAGACAAAGAATGATTCCATAAACCAAATGGATGAAGTCATTATTAATGAAGGCCGTTTTAATACACCTATTTCTAAACAAAATAGAAACGTTTATGTTATTTCTAGCGAAACGATTAAAAAGCTGCCTGGTAGAACATTGCAAGAAGTATTGCAATATGCAAATGGAGTAGATATCAGACAAAGAGGGCCGTTTGGAACTCAAGCCGACATTAGTGTTGATGGTGGAAGTTTTGAGCAAACTGTTGTTCTATTGAACGGAGCAAAAGTAATCGACTCGCAAACTGCACATAATATGTTGAATCTTCCTCTTCCGGTTGAAGCAATTGAAAGAATTGAAGTAGTTCGTGGTCCGGCTGCGAGAATTTACGGAATTAACAGTTTAACTGGAGCAATTAATATCATTACAAAAAAACCAACCGATTCTGGTTTTATGGTAAGCACTTATGCAGGTTCTAATTTCGAAAAAGATACGCAAGATACAGGAGATACTTTTTACGGAACAGGAATTCAGGCTGGAGCTGTTTTAGGTAAAGAAAAACAACAGCATTTAATCTTCGCTTCGCACGATAAAAGCAATGGTTACCGCTACAATACAGCATTCGAAAACAATAAAATTTTCTATCAAGGAAATGTGCAGATCAATGATAAAAACGAAATTTTAGGTTCTGCTGGTTACATTAATAACGGATTTGGTGCAAACGGATTTTACGCAGCGCCGGGAGATAAAAACTCTACAGAAATTGTTCAGACTACATTTGCTAACATTCAGTCAAATCATCAAATTACGGACAGTTGGAAAATTATGCCGAGAGTAACTTACAGATACAATTATGATGATTATCGTTATTTAGGAAACTCAAATTTGGCAGTTGGAAGAAGTCAGCATTATACGAATTCAATAGCGGGAGAATTGAACTCTACAGTTAAATTATCTAAAGGAGAAATTGGTTTTGGAGCTGAATTCAGAAACGAAAATATTCACTCTTCAAACATTGGAGATCACGATCGCGAAAATGTTGGATTGTATGCAGAATATAGAAGAAGCTTTACTGAAAAATTAGATGTAAATATCGGAACATATTTAAACTATAATTCAGATTATAAATGGCAGATTTATCCTGGAATTGATGCAAGTTATGCAATTACTGATGCCTTTAAAATTATTGGAAATGTTGGTACAAGCCAAAGAATTCCTTCGTTTACTGATTTGTATTTGAAGCAAACAGGAAATATTGGAAACCCAGATTTAGATTCAGAAAATGCATTTCAGAGCGAAATTGGATTTAAATACAACAAAAGAGCTTTGAGTTTGAATGCAAATTATTTCTACAGAAAAATTGACAATTATATCGATTGGATGCGTAATGAAACAACCGTGCCTTGGCAAAGTCAGAATACTGGAGATTTGAACACAAATGGAATCAACTTACGTGGAACTTACAGATTTGATTTCTCTAAAGATTCTAGATTGAACATTCTTCTTGGATACACTTATTTAGATTCAGAATTCAAAACTGCCCGTACAGAAACATATTCAAAATATGCAATTTCTTCTTTAAAACATCAAATTACCAATACGATAGATTATCAGTTTAAAAATCTGTCTGTAATGTTTGCAACTCGTTTTAATGAAAGAATTACAGGACCTTCTTACTGGGTAAATGATTTTAGAGTAAGTCAGACAATCAATAAATTCACCATTTTCTTAGATGGACAAAATATTTTCAATGCAACTTATTATGAAGTAGGTGCAGTGCCACTGCCTTCAAGATGGCTTACATTGGGAGTTAAGCTGGTTACTTTTTAAAATTACTTTTAGGGATTTAGATTGGTATAAAGCCTGTAAACTTAGTGTTTACAGGCTTTATTCTTTTATTAACGATTGCTGTTCTTTATCAAACTAAAAAGCAAAAAATAAGTTTTATTTTACAATTCAAAACATAATGTTCTTTTTTACAATTTCTTAATCAATGTTGGAAATATTTTGCTTAATTTTAGTGAACTGTTAAATAGAATCATATAAAATTTCTACAAAATGATGTAACAGCCCCTTAACTTAATTTGTTGAATTTTACGAGTCTACGTTATGAAGTAATAATCATACTTTCAATTTGTGATGGTATAAAAATAGTTAGACAAATGGATACAAGAAATGAACAAAACGGTTTGTTCCAAGATGGAATCGATCGTACTCAAGAATCAAATTGGGATCCTATTTTTGGTTATCAAATGTATTTTCCAAGTGATGAAAATAAGGATGAACAATTAAAAGAAAGAAACAATCCGATTCAACAGCAAAATACAGGAGATTGGGGTGATGATGACGATTACGAGGAACTTAGGCATAAAAATAATTTCCATAGAGATATTTCTGAAAATGATGCAACCAAAACGGATTAAAAGGATACAAAAGAGCGGAATTTTTCCGCTCTTTTTTGTTAGAGTTAATTCAATAAAAAACATCTGTATAGGAAACTGCAAGCTTCTTTCCTCTTAATCGAGTTGATACTATTTGATTTCTATAACAGGTTTTTAAAATTGTGTAAAGAAGTTTGCGATAGAGGTTTTAACTTTATAAATAAGATTTTAAAAAATATAATAATGAAAACGATATTAAAAACGAAAATCGCTTTTTTCATTCTATTGATTGGATTGGTATTTTCTTGTAAAAAGAATGAAACTCCAACAACAGATTCTTATGAAAATGATTCGATTCAAAATACGTTTGATACAGTTGGACCTGAAGTAGATACAATTAATATGGATACTACAGAAACCATTAGTACAGATACTATAAAAAAGTAGGAATTAATTAAAATTTAAAGTTTAAAAGCCAAATCTTAGAGTTTGGCTTTTTCGATTTTTAAATTCCATTTTAACTGATGTTTAAGTGACAAGGTTTTTCTCTATATTTGAGAAAGAATTTTAACAAATTCGGAAGGCCTTTGGAAAAAATCATACAGCATTAGAAATTATTTTAACTCAAAACTATAATGGAGCTAATAAATAATTTAGACCTTTTTCAAACTGTTTTTAATTCTGCGCCTAACGGTATTGCAGTTTTAAAATCTTTATATGATAAAAAAGGCAAGGTCGAAGATTTCTCCATTTTGCTGTTTAATACCTACATTATAAATTGGATCAATATTGCTGATTATAAGGGCAAAAGATTCAGCGAAGTTTTTTCTAAAATTGAAAAAACTAATATTCTCCAAAAAATTATTGAAACTGCAGAAACAGGAATTACAACTAATTTTGAAAATTGGTATGGAGATGAAAATGCCAAAAAATGGTTCAAATTTACTACAGTAAAACAAGGCGAATTATTGGTGGTGACGATGGAAGATATCACTGAAAAGAAAAATGCAGAAAACGCTTTGAATAATGCATTAATTGATGCCGAAAAACAAAAAAGACTTTACAATTCTATAATAAATGCAACTCCCGATCTAGTTTATGTATTTGATCTTGATTATAAGTTCACGTATGCAAACAAAGCCTTATTGAGTATGTGGGGCAAAACGGCAGAAGATGCGATCGGGCGTGGGCTAAGAGAAAATGGTTATGAAGATTGGCATGCCGAAATGCATGAACAAGAAATAGACACCGTAGTTGCCGAAAAAAGAGCCGTAAGAGGAACTGTTTCTTTTCCGCACGCAGAATTAGGAAGGAGAATTTATGATTATATTTTAGTTCCAGTATTTAATGAAAAAGGAGAAGTTGAAGTTGTTGCTGGAACAACAAGAGATATTACTGAAATTAAACTGGCAGAAGAAAAACTGCAACAAAGCGAGAGTCGTTTCAGAAAAATGATTCACCAAACACCTGCACCAACTTTAGTGCTTAGAGGAGATGATCTCATAATTGAACAGATAAACACGCACATGCTTCAAATGATTGGTCGAGGCCAAGAAGTTATTGGCATGCGATTGATTGATGTTTTGCCAGAACTAGAAGGTCAGTACGTTTGGGAACAGCTTTTAAAAGTTTATAATGAAGGAATTCCTTTTGACCAAAGCGAAGTTTTGGTTCCGCATAATCGTACGGGAGAATTAAAAGATTACTACTATAATCTGGCCTATCGTCCGCTGATTGAAGATGGTCAGATAACTGGAATGATACAAGTGGCGGTTGAAGTTACACAGCAAGTTGTAGCGCGCCAAAAAATGGAAGAAAGCGAAAGCCGTTTTAGAGCGCTAGTCAATGCATCATCTGATTTAGTCTATCGAATGGATGCCGATTGGATGATTATGCAAAATCTTGAAGGAGATGGGCGTTTATCTAATTCTGGCGAAAAACGTGTTAATTGGCTAGATAAATTTATTCATCCAAATGATTTAAGAAGAGCAGTAGATCTTATTTCTAAATCTATAATAGAAAAAAGCATTTTCGAAATGGAACACAGAGTGATAAATCCAGACGATTCTATAGGATGGGTTTTTTCTAGAGTAGTTCCAATATTAGACGATCAAGAAAAGATCATTGAATGGTTTGGTGCATCTAGCGATATTACTTCGCAGAAAGAGCTTCAAAATGTAATTACAGAAAGCGAAGAAAAATTTAGGCAGCTCGCAGATTTAGTTCCGCAAATTATTTGGACAGCCAATCCAGACGGTTTTGTTGATTATTATAACAGTCGCTGGTACGAATACACCGGTTATGAAGAACATGAATTTGGAGATTCAAGCTGGATTTCAAAATTGCATCCTGATGATGTTTATTTAGTGTCAAAAGGCTGGCACGAAAGTGTTCATGCAGGTTCTTCTTATCAGCTTGAATTTCGT
Source organism: Flavobacterium ginsenosidimutans (assembly GCF_003254625.1). Lineage (GTDB taxonomy): Bacteria > Bacteroidota > Bacteroidia > Flavobacteriales > Flavobacteriaceae > Flavobacterium > Flavobacterium ginsenosidimutans. Next base: position 130,358 of record NZ_QJRJ01000080.1, on the reverse strand, counting down.
TTAAGAAATGCAAATACTGGAGGATATCGATGGTTTTTAAGTAAAGCGGTTCCAATCAAAGATAAAGAAGGAATAATCAATAAATGGTTTGGTACCTGCACTGATATTCATGAACAAAAATCAACTACTGAAAAGCTAGAAATTTTGGTAGCCGAACGAACGAAAGAATTACAGCGTTCTAATGACGATTTGCAGCAATTCGCTCATGTTGCTTCGCACGATTTAAAAGAACCGATTAGAAAAATTAAAACATTTGTCAGTCGTCTCGAAGATCATTTGGAAGGACAATTAGACGAATCTGCTTCGAAATTTTTTGATAGAATTCATGTCGCGGCAGATCGTATGTTTAACATGATTGATGGCGTATTGGCCTATTCTAAAATCAATGCCGATTCGCAAAAAGCTACAATTGTCGATTTAAATGAAACCATTAAAAACATAGAAACTGATCTGGAAATCGTGCTTCAAAAAACAGGCGCAAAAATTTATTACCAAGATCTTCCCGTTTTAGAAGGAGCTTCTGTTTTATTATATCAATTGTTTTACAACCTGATTAATAATTCTATTAAATTTGCTAAAGAAGATACCGCTTCGGAAATTATTATTACTGCGAAAGAACAAATTGAAGAGGATAAAAAATTTGCAATTATTACGGTAGAAGATAACGGAATTGGTTTTGATCTTGATCAAACAGGCCGTATATTTGAGACGTTTACACGACTTAATTCTAAAGACCGTTATGAAGGAACTGGCTTAGGATTATCGCTTTGTAAAAAAATAGCGGAACGCCACGGCGGAAGTATTACTGCTTCTGGAGTTCCAAATAAAGGAGCTGTTTTTATTATAACATTGCCATTTGAGCAAAAAGAAAAAGACATTTAAATATGATAAAAAAAATAATTCTATTAGCTGATGACGATAGGGATGACGCAGAAATGTTTTGCGAGGCATTGGCCGATATAGATGAAAATATTATTTGTCATTGCGCAGAAAATGGAAGCGAAGCTTTAAAAATGATAGAGAAACAAAATGAAATTCCTGAAGTTGTTTTTCTAGACTTGAATATGCCTATAATGAACGGCTGGGAATGTTTGAAACAATTAAAATCGGATGAGCGTTATAAAAACATTCCCGTAATTATGATTTCGACTTCTTCCTATAAAAACGATATGGACACCGCTGCAAATCTTGGCGCTGTCTGTTATTTCATAAAACCAACTAATTTTAAAGACTTAAAAGAAGTTTTACGATCTATTACTTTAAATCTAGAAAACGGGTTAAAAGAATCTCTTTCTAATCTGGAAACGAACAAATATCTTTATGTTTTTCTTTAAAAAGAAGTGAAATTTATTCTCTGTTTTTGATAAAACGTATGAATTTATTTTATAAAACGAATTATCATTAAAAATATTTTTAGCTTTTAATGCATTGATTTTATTGATGTTGAAGATGTTTTTCAACTCAATTAAAAATAAAATTCAAAAAAAACAATTTTAAACTTGACTAATTCGGTAGAATTAATATATATTTGTATCACAGAAAATTTATAAAATGATACTTATCCAGAAAGACTGAGGGAATAGGCCCGATGAAGTCTTAGCAACCTGTTGCCGAATAAGGTGCTAAATCCTTCCGTTAAACGGACAGATAAGAAAAGATTTCCTCAAAATCTGAATAAGATCATCAACGTTAAATCTTTATTTTTTTAAAATGAAAGCAGACTTGATATTATACGCCGGTTACGAACTTTTGAATCCAATTTTTGAAGAATATAGTCTTGCCACTTTTCGAATGTGAAAACATAATCTCTCTTAGATCTTCTTTTTAAATGTTATTCGCTAATGCTTTTTGGCATTGGCCTGAAACTCTTTTGTCTAATCTTAAAACTAAAAATAAAATGAAAAAAATACTATTAGGTTTTGCTTTGTTTCTTGGAGCTTTTCAAACTCAGGCTCAGGAAAGTAATTTACAATTAAAAGGAACAGTTGTCGATACAGTGGCACAATACGTTTATCTGCAAAAGTTTCACAATAAAATGTTTACAACTATTGATTCGGTAAAAGTAAAAGACGGAAATTTTAGCTTTAAAACAAAAGTAAAAACACCAGAATTATACGGATTGAGCGTAAATACAGCAAGTTCGCCACTTTATATTTTCTTAGAAAAAACACCAATTACGGTTCAATTAAATCCGAAGAAATATTACAGCAATTCGGTTGTAGAAGGTTCGGCTTCTCAAGATTTGTTCGAAACTTATAAAAAAACGAAAGATGTAGAAATCAGCAAATTCATTACAGAACATCCGAATTCTTTGGTTTCTGCATACGTTTTATACAGAAACTGGTCGTATCGATTGTCTCCAGAACAGATTACACAAAATATTGCTTTGCTAGATAAAAGCCTTCAAAGTACCACTTACGTGAAAGAACTTAAAGAACTGGTTACCGTTTTAGACGGATTAGCGATTGGTAAAAAAGCCCCTGATTTTACTGCTAATGATCCTGAAGGAAAACCAGTTCGTCTTTACCAAAATTTAAAAGGCTACACTTTAGTTGATTTTTGGGCTTCATGGTGTGGTCCTTGCCGAAAAGAAAATCCAAATATCGTTGCTGCGTACAAAGAATTTCATGATAAAGGATTCAACATTGTAGCAATTTCATTGGATAAAAAGAAAGAAAATTGGATTAAAGGAATTCAAGATGATAACTTGACATGGACACATGTTTCGGATTTGCTTTTCTGGAATAGTGCTGTTGCCAAACTTTATGGAGTAAGAGCTATTCCTGCGAATTATTTAGTGGATTCGAAAGGAATTATTGTTGCAAAAAATCTTCATGGAGAAGAATTGCAATCTACTTTAAAAACACTTTTAGAGAATAAAATTTAATAAAGAATGCGCAATCTTGTCATCCTGACGAAGGAAGGATCTCCGCAAGAAGCTCCTCAAAAAAGGCAGTCAATCTTTGCGGAATATAGGATGGAGATTCCTCGTTCCTCGGAATGACAAAAATTGAGAAAGAATAAATTTAGTTAATTAAAAAAATGATAAGGAAATGAATGCTATTGAGTCAACAACGAAACCAACAGAATCTGAATGTTACTTTTCTAAATTTAGAGAAAACACAGTAGGAATAGATCATATTTTTGAATCGGTTTATGGAGAACAAAATCTCGTTTATGCAGATTGGGTTGCCAGCGGAAGGTTGTACGTTCCGATTGAAGATATAATGCTCAATAAAATTGGTCCGATGATTGCCAACACGCATTCATTTTCAAGTCAGACAGGAAAAACTTCTACATACGCTTACCAACATGCGAGGGAAATTATCAAAAAATCGGTAAATGCAAAGGACTCTGATGTTTTGGTGACAACAGGAACTGGAATGACGGCGGCTTTATCAAAATTGCAGCGCATTATTGGTTTGAGAAAAAATCACGAAAATGAACAAGATAAACCTGTAGTTTTTATCACGCACATGGAACATCATTCGAATCAAGTTTCGTGGTATGAAACCAATGCTGAAGTTGTAATTCTTTCGCCTGACGAAAATAATTTAGTAGATCCAAAAGTCCTTTCAGAGGAAATTAAAAAATATGCTGATAGAAGTATAAAAATTGGTTCGTTTACAGCTTGTTCGAATGTCACAGGAATTATTACACCTTATCATGAATTGGCTAAAATCATGCATCAAAATGGCGGTTTATGTTTTGTCGATTTTGCAGCTTCTGCTCCTTATGTTGAGATTGATATGCATCCAAAAGATCCAGAACAGCAGTTGGATGCTATTTTCTTTTCTCCACATAAATTTTTGGGAGGACCTGGAACTTGCGGAGTTTTGGTTTTCGATGAAAAATTATATCAATCTGAGTTTCCTGATAATCCGGGAGGCGGAAATGTAAAATGGACAAATCCGTTAGGAAATTATTGTTACAGCGATGTAATAGAAGTTAGGGAAGATGGAGGAACTCCAGGATTTCTTCAGGTAATTCGAACAGCTTTGGCTTTAGAATTAAAAGAAAAAATGACCGTTGACAAGATTGCCAAAAGAGAAAAAGAACTTCTGGAGATTTGTTTTTCACGACTTCAAAAAATACAAGGTTTATCTATTCTGGGAGATTTAAAAAGCGACCGAATTGGCTGTGTTTCTTTTGTGATCGAAGATATTCATTACAATTTAATCGTAAGACTTTTAAATGATCGTTTCGGAATTCAAGTTCGTGGCGGCTGGTCATGTGCGAGTACTTATGCGCATTATTTGTTCAATATTGATGAAAAACGTTCTAAAGCAATTACAAACGAATTACTTCAGAAAAATCAAACCAATAAACCAGGCTGGGTGCGTTTGTCATTGCATCCGATAATGACAAATGAAGAGCTTTTTTATATCTGTGATGCCATTGAAAAAGTTGCCTTGAATTATAAAAAATGGAAGAAAGATTACGAATATAATCCCGCTTCAAATGAATTTGAAAACCCAAAAATTAAAGACAATATCGAAAGAGAAGTTACCGAATGGTTTAAGTTAGATTAAGTAACTAATATTCCGTAGGCATATCTTATCGGTAAAAAAAAAAATAATGCCAATACATGCAATATGAAAACAATTCCAAGAAGAGTCGTAACGGGTTTACGAAACGGAAAATCAATTATAGAACAAGATGAAATTGTTACCAATGTATCAGAACATTTTCCAGGATTAATTATTTCTGATATTTGGTCAACAGATTCGACACCAGCAAAATTTGAAGAAAAAGTTATAGAAAATACCGCTTTTCCAAACACACCAAAAAACGGAAGTTATTTTCGTTATGTCCAGATTCCGCCCGATAAAGATTTAGGTGTGATAGCTTCAGAGGGAGAGCCGCATCCTTTAATGCATCAGACAGATACTTTAGATTATATCATTATTATTTCGGGAGAAATTTACTTGATTGTCGATGAAGAAGAAACTTTACTGAAAGCTGGAGATATTGTAATTCAGCGAGGAACCAATCATGCTTGGAGCAATCGTTCTGATTCGCCTTGCATTCAATTGGCCGTTTTATTGGATGCAAATACAGAAAAATAGAAATTATACGCCGATAACTACATTTTGATTTATTTTTAAAATCGTAATGATCAAATTGATTATTGCGATTTTTTTTGCTTTAAAAATATATTTAGAAACCTTCGAAGTTGTTTCATTTTATAAAATGGAACAATTTTGAGTGTTTATATTATAAAGTATTGATTAATAAATGTTTAAATTTATACGAAAATCATAATATTGGGATAGCAGATCCAAATAAAAGATACCATAATTTTTCCGCCTAGCTAAAATCCAATTCTCTCGAAAGTTCTGCTAAATATTAAATAATGTTGATTGTAAATTTCCAAAAAATGCAAAATTAAATCAATATAATCTCATGAGCTATTGGCGGTTTAAAGTTTTTCGTTTAAAGCATTTAGCTCTCTTTTTATTGAGCTGCAGCCTCAACGTAAGTTTTGCGCAGCAAGATAGCAGCCTTGGCACTGCAAAAAAAATAAGGTTAGACGAAGCAATTTTATTAGGAATTAAAAATAACCGGCAATTAAAACTGGCTAATACTGATTTGGCTATTGCCAATGAAAATGTCAGTCAGGCGAAAATTGCAAAAATGCCAAGATTGAGCTTAAATGGCGGATACAATTATATTGGAGATCCAAAACTTTACGACGGATTTTATGAAAGTCAGGTTACGGTCGATTATTACAATCATCAGGCATTTGCCAATATTATTTCGACACTTCCAATTTATAGCGGAAACGCAATCAACACCAGAATCAATCAGCAGGAATTAATTACCCAAATGCAGGAATCGGCTGTAAGAATGACTGAAGCTGACGTAAAAAATGCGATTACAGAACAGTATTTTACGCTCGAAAAATTGTATCGGCAAATCGAGGTAACAAAACAAAATATTATCAATACAGATATTCGAATCAGTCAGCTGAAATCTCGTGTCAATAATGGTCAAAATCTAAAAAGTGATCTTTTAAGAACTGAATTGCAGCAATCTAATTTTAAAGTTTCAGTTTTTAGAAGTACCAATACAATCCAACTGATTAGTAATTATCTGGATATTTTAATCGGTTTTCCAACGAATACGATTCTGAAACCTGAAGTAGTAGAAAGTATGATTCCGACAGAAAATATAAATCTTCAAGATAGTTTAGAAGAAGCTTTTCAAAACAGAGAAGAAATAAAACGAGCTGAAGTTAAAATCAAATTATCAGAATCATCATTAAGTTTGACCAAAAGCGGATTTAAACCGAACTTAAATGCAAATCTTATTCTAAATACCGAATATCCAGCACAATGGCCGAATTATGTTAATATTCTAAATTATTGGGCTGCAGGACTTTCTTTGAATTGGGATCTTTCTAGTTTTTATAATTTAAAACATCGAATATCTGGTGATAAACTGGAAATCGATAAAAGTAATATTGCTTTGGAAGTGACTAAAGATCAGATTTCTACAGAAGTTAAAAATGCTTACGTTAGATATGCAGAAAGCAAAGAAAATATTAAAACCTACAAGAAAGATGTTGAGCTTTCGATGAGCAATTATAAAATTGTAAAAAGCCGTTACGATAATGATTTTGCATTAATTAGCGAAATTGTAGATGCCGAATTACAGCTGAATAACTCTCGAATTTCATTGGTAAATGCCAATTTAGATTTGATCATTCAATATTATTCACTTCAATATGCAATGGGAAAACTTTAATAAATCTTGTTATGAGCGAAGCAGATACACAAAATGAAGTAATTCAGAAAAATGAAAAAAAGAGAAACAGAATTCTGACTGTATTGTCTTTTGTTTTTTTAATTGCTGGAGGATTGTGGATTTTAAGTTTATTCTTTGATTTCAGCACTTATGAAACCACCAATAATGCGCAGGTTGAAGCTTACATCAACAATGTTGCTGCGCGCGCCACTGGACATATAAAAGAAATCAAATTTGAAGCCAATCAGTTTGTTCATAAAGGAGATACGCTGGTTATTTTGGATGATTCAGAGTACATTATAAAAGTTAAACAGGCGGAAGCAGATTTGGCTATAGCCGAAGGAAATCTTCATTCGCTACAGCAAAATATAACCACTTCAGCATCCAATCAAGCTTCGGGAAAAGAAAAATTGGCTGGAGATATGGCAAATTTGGAGAAAGCCCAAAAAGATTATCAGCGTTTCAAAAATATGTATGCTGATTCAGCTGTAACGCGAAATCAATACGATCAGGTTATTTCAAAACTAAAATCGGAAGAAGCTTATGTAAAAGCAGGTCAAAAAGGATTGGAAGCCAGCAGTTCTATAACCAAACAAAGCAATATTAATATTGAAGCGTCATCTGCAACTGTTGCCAGAAAGAAAGCTGATCTCGATGCAGCAAAACTACAATTGTCTTACACTTATATTATGGCGCCTAGTAATGGTTTTGTAGGCGAAAGAAATTTATCTATTGGAGAATTAATCAATGCAAACCAAACAATTGCCACTATTGTTCTGAATGAAAAATTATGGGTTTCGGCAAATTTTAAAGAAACTCAAATAGAAAAAATAAAGCAAGGACAAGAAGTTACCATTACAATTGATGCATTGGACGGAAAAGAATTTAAAGGAAAAGTCGTTGGATTTTCTCCAGCAACTGGAGCTAAATTTTCGATGGTTGAACCCGATAATTCAACTGGGAATTTTGTGAAAATCACACAAAGAATTCCAGTTAAAATTGAATTTGAAACACCAGCTAAAGAGCTGCAGGAAGTAAGACCAGGAATGAATGTAACTGTTGAAGTAAAAAAATAAAAGATGTTTGCAGGAAAAAAAGGAAGCGTTTTTACACTTGCAGGATTGTATATCCTGACGATTCCTTTTTTTAATGGACTCAATGTTACCACTTACGATAATTCGCAGATATTAGGACATTTTGGACCTTCAACGACTGCTTTTAGTTATGCGGTTTACATTCCCATTTTTGCAATGTTAGCTTTTCTTCCTTTAGGTTTAAAATTGGGAAAACAAATCAAAGTGCGAACAATGATTTTGTCTGTTTCATTTTTATCCTTGTTATTCAATACAGCATCACTTTTTGCGCCAACGATTGTATGGTTTGTTTTGTGCAGATCGCTTTTAGCAATAGTTTCGATTATCGGAATATTTGCATCAATGGTACCGATTTTATTAAAATACAATCCAGCTTTTAATATGGCTCTGATGTACGGTATTTTTCAGTTTATCCAAAAAGGGAGTCAGCATTTATACCAATATTTGGGAGCACATTTCGTGAGTTTCCATAATTGGACTTTTGGAGTTTATTTCCTGAATGTCAATTTTTTGATCTGTATAATTTTGGCTTGGTATTTTTATAAAGCTGATGTTGCGCCAATGAAAACGCAATTTCAATTTGATTGGCGAGGCTGGATTATCATGGTTTTATTTTTTGCCATCATTCTTTTTTTATGCGCCGAAGGACAGAGTCGAAATTGGTTCAGCGATCCTAAAATAACACTTGCATCAGCATTTTTATTTATTACGGTAGGAGTTTATCTGCTTCATGTTCGATTTACAGCAGAACCGCTTATTAATCCTAATGTTTACAAGTTTAAAAACGTTATTGCAGGTGCAGTTTTAATGTTTTATATCGGTGTGATAAATGGAACGGGAAGCGTTATTACAGGTTATATGACCAATATTTTAGGTTTTGATCCAGTTTTAGGAGCAGTAACTCATCTTTCATTATTAATTGGTTTGTGTATTTCGATTCCGCTTTCAACTTATCTTTTGTACAAACGCATTTATTTGGCGACGATCTGGGTTATTGGTTTTGCCTGCTACGGATTGTATCATATTGTTCTCTTTTTTAGGTTTTATCCAGAAATCGATGCATCAGATTTTTTTCTTCCGCTTATTTTTAAAGGGTTAGGAATGGGATTTCTCTTTCCTGTTTCCCTGCTTTATATTTCCGAAGGTGTGCCAAAGGATTTAAGTACATCGCGCATGATGACGGGAATTATCGCACAGGCAATTTTTGCGTCGTTATTAGGCGGTGCCATTTTAGGAACTTTTATTTCTAATCTAAATGTTCAGCATAAAACGGGCTTAAGCCAACAATTGTCTTCTGTAAATCAGTTGGCAGAAAATCAGCTGGAAAACTACAAAAGGAATTTTCTATTTATGGGATTGTCTGATGCAGAGGCTCAGAAAAAAGCAGAAAAAAGTCTTTCCAACCAAACCTCTCAATCGGCTATATTATTAGCGTATAAGGATATTTATCTCGTCATGTCGGCGATTTGTTTTTTGCCTATTTTCATTATTCTGCTTTTCAAACTTTGGCGTAGGCCAATTGGAAGAGTAGAAGTAGAGCCAATACCAATTTGATCATATAGATTATAAAAAGTAGTTCGCATCTTGTTTAATTAACAAATTGATTTTTATTATGATAATAAAAAAAGATCGCTTCTTGTATCGTTTTTGGACCCAAGAAAAAGGGCTTAGCGGAATGCTGATACTGCTATTTATTATGCATTTTATTGCTATTCCTCTTTTTGGCAGTTATCCTCATTTTATGATCGCAGTTAATATTTTCTGGATGCTATTCATCTTTGCAGGAATTATAGCCGTATCAAAACATAGAAAACAAGCTTTAATTATTTCCATAATTCCAGTTTTGTTTCTTGCCATACAGTGGATCAATTATTTAAATCACAATGTCTTCATTTTATTTGCCGATCTTATTCTTTCAGTAGCAATTATGCTTCTTCTGATTGTTTTGGTTTTAGCCAAAGTATTAGAACCAGGACCTGTAACAATTTATCGAATTATAGGTTCAGTAGTAGTCTATATGCTTTTGGTGCAATTTTGGTCAACGCTTTATTTATTTCTTTTTGAACATATTGAAGGATCTTTTCAGATAACAGAATCAAAATTTGAAAGTAATAGCGATCAGGCTAGTTTTATGTATTTCAGTTATGTATGTATTACTTCAACTGGTTTTGGCGAGATCGTGCCGCTTCATCCTTTGGCTCGCGCTCTCGTCCAGATTGAAGTGCTGACAGGCGTTTTATATCCTGTAGTTTTAATAGGAAGATTGGTTTCAGATGCCAATTTTGGGGTTAAAAAAAATTAAGAATTAAGAATTAAGAATTAAGAATTAAGAATTAAGAATTAAGAATTAAGAATTAAGAATTAAGAATTTCATTAAACATCTCATATTTCACCATTAACCATTAACCATTAACAATCAACAATTAAAAAACTAATATAGCCATGAAAACAACTAATACTAATAAAAAGAAAGAGCTCTTTGAAACTATTTTGCAGTTATTTTTCATTTTCCTGATAATTGGATTTTGTCTTAAATTGCTGTTGCCTTTTTTTATGCCTATTCTCTGGGCTGTAATCCTTTCTGTGGTTTTTTATCCATTATTTAATGCGTTACAGAAGATACTAAAAGGGCGAAAAGCACTTGCTTCGGTTGTAATTACAATTCTGATTATTGCTGTGATGGTAGTTCCATTAATCTATTTTTTGAAGGCTGCAACTGGTAATTTTTTGGAATTGAAAAATAGCTTTGAGGCTGGAACTTTAAAAGTAGCGCCTCCTGGTTCTAATATAAAAGAATGGCCAGTAATAGGAAAACCACTTTATGAATTTTTACTGTCGATGTCAACAGATTTGGAACAGGGAGTGGTTAAATATCAGGATCAGATAAGAGAATTGTCTTCTAAAATTATGGCAAGTATTTTAAGTTCTGGAGCGGCGTTTCTTCAATTTATTTTATCTATCATCATTGCAGGTGTTTTATTGGTATCTCCAAGTGGTAAATCTTTCTTCATGAAATTCCTTAAAAAAATTGCAGGAAGTGAAGCAGAACAAATTATGACGATTTCTGTTTCAACGATTTATCAAGTAGTGAAAGGGATTTTGGGAGTTGCTGTCATTCAGACGATAATTCAGGCAATTGGATTGTTTATGGCGGATATTCCATACGCAGGAATTTTGACTTTAATCTGTCTGATATTTTCAATTTTACAGATTGGACCAATCATAATTAATATTGGAGTTATTATTTATCTTTTTTCAACTGGAGATTCGGGATACGCTATTTTCTGGACTGTATTTTTCATCATCAGCGGACTTTCGGATAATGTTTTAAAACCTCTTTTATTAGGGAAAGGAGCTCTTGTGCCAATGCTAGTTATATTTTTGGGTGTGATTGGAGGATTTATCATGTCAGGATTTATCGGATTATTTGTTGGACCGATTGTGTTTTCAATAGGTTACAAACTTTTTGTTGCCTGGATCGATGATACCTCCGAGCCTGAAGTTGAAGCAGTTTCTCCAATAGATGAAGCCGAACCTCTTGCTTAAATTGGTTATTTAATTGTAATATAAACTAAAAAATCCCATTTGAGAAAATGGGATTTTTTAGGGAATAAATTATTTTAACTGCCTCTTTTTTGAGCCATTTCTAATAAATCTTTCATGTTATTTGGCACATTATACATTGATATATTCTTAGAAATCGTAGCCAAACCTTCAAGAGCTATCGCGCCTAAGTAATCGTCTGCAAGATCAAAACTACGTACTTGCCAGTCTTGGCTGTTTTTTATCAATGAAAAATCGACACTATATTCTCCATCCAAACACGGAATGAATTTAAAATCTTCATCGATGCCTTTTCCAAGCGCTTTGACAAAGGCTTCTTTTCGTGTCCATAAAGTGTAAAAAGTATTTTTTTTATCAGTTGATCTTTGAATAATTGTGGTTTCATTGTCATCAAAAACATCAGGAAGAAGGCTTGTAAAATTGAAATCCTTACTCATATATTCGATATCCAATCCGACTTTTCTTCGCGAAACCGCAATAGCCGCAAAATCTTCTGAATGCGAAAGATTAAAATGCAGCCACGGATGCGAAGCTAAATACGGTTTTTTATTAAAATCATAATCAAGATAAATGTTCTTCACGTTTAATTTCGTGTAAGCTCCTAAAACAAGTTTCAAAATCGATCGGTATATAATGAAGCGGTTTCGGTCTACTTCTTTATAAAAACGCTTTGTTTTGCTCAATTCAGCAGAATTAAGAAACTTCGACAAATCTGCCTGTATATCCTTAAAATTGGGCAGATATACGGTATAGATCACAATATCATTATTATCCAAAGAATACTCTTTTTTTGGAACAAAGTCAGTAATCTTTAAATTAAAAAATGAAATAAAGAGCTTAGAGATCTTCATGATTTTGGTCTAAAATATCTTGAAGTAATCGCGCTAATACTTTGTCATTTGGCGGGGCTACAATATCTAGATGATTACCAGAAATATTATGAATTGTAACGCCTCCTAATGCAGCTTTTTTCCATCCTAAATGTGTTGGGTCTAGCTTATAATTGATATCATCTTTTGATCGAAATAAATCGACTTTAAAATTTTGTGGTTTAAGATGATATCGGTCAACGATTTTTTTGACCATTCTATCGGCTGCGATAAATTCCTGAAGAGCTAACTCTTCTTGTTCTGTCATAGTAATTTTTTTTCCAAAGTATCTTTCTAAAATATATTCTTTTTTTCCGTTAATGCGCATTTTGAAAGCTTTCCAGCTCAACAACATCTCTTTTAAAAAGTCTAGCCTTCTATGCGTTATGTCAAAGTATCTTACAAGTTGTTTTCGCCTGTAATTTCCATAATAATAAGAAGAATCAACATAAGAGTCTAACAATCCTGTAAGGCTTACTTTTTTCCCCATTTCATTTAATTGGCGGGTCATTTCAAAAGCTACAATACCACCAAAAGAGAATCCAGCCAAAGCGTAAGGGCCTTTTGGATTAACTTTTATAATAGCATCGATGTAATGCGTAGCCATAGCTTCGATAGATTCGTACCATCCCTCAAAACCTTTAGGTTTCGTACCTTGAATACCATAAATAGGCTGATCCTCATCAAAATGTTTACTTAAATTAATAAAGTTTAAAACATTAAGTCCAGCGCCATGAATAATAAAAAGAGGAACTTTGTTTCCAACAGGTTTTATAGGAACCAAACAATCAGAGTAAATTTCTGTTCCAGTGTTTAATAACTTGGCGAATTTCTCTACTGTCGAATATTTGAATAATGCTGATAATGGAATTCGTTTACCAGTATGTTTTTCAATTTCAATCATCACTTTTACTCCTTTGATGGAGTGTCCGCCCATTTCGAAGAAATCGCTGAAAATATCAATGTTTTCAAGATTTAAACTTTCTTTCCAAATGGTTGCCACGATATTTTCTTCTTCTGTTCGAGGAGCAGTATAAGCGATTTTCTTGTTTACTTTATATTGCGACAATGCTTTTCGGTCTATTTTTCCGTTGAGCGTTGTTGGTATTTTTTCGATAAGATTAAAATCATGCGGAATTAACTGCGAAGGAAGTTTTGCCGTTAAAGCTTCGCGCCATGAAGGAACATTTTCTTCAGCACTTTCAATACTGGAATCAGGAACAATATGAGCAACAAGGAAGTTTTCATCGGCTAATACCACTGCAGATTTTACTCCGTCAAGCAATAAAAGCGCTTGTTCTACTTCTCCCGGTTCAATACGATGGCCTCTAATTTTAACCTGCTGATCTACACGCCCTAAACACTCAATTTCATTATTTGGAGTTATTCTTCCTAAATCACCTGTTCGATAAAGAATATCGTCTTTGTTTGCAGAAAATTTATCTTGAATGAATTTCTCAGCCGTAAGTTCAGGACGGTTCCAATAGCCTTTTGCAACACCGTCTCCGCCAATAACAATTTCACCAATAGTTCCTGGCGCTACAAGCTGTCCTTGAGTATCCAACAAATAAATCTGCGTATTTCCGATTGGTTTTCCAATTGTGATCAATTTATCTTCGGCTGTTATTTGTTTTACAGAAGACCAAACGGTGGTTTCTGTAGGGCCGTAAACATTCCAAAGCGAATCGCATTTTGACAATAATTCTTTAGCAAGATCTGCAGGCATTGCTTCACCGCCACACAAAGCTTTAATTGGCAATAATTCAGACCATCCAGAATCCAAAAGCATAGACCAAGTTGTTGGTGTAGCTTGCAAAAAGCTGATTTTTTCACTTTTTACCAAATCAAGTAAAAGCCTTCCATCTCTGGCAGTTTCGTGATCGGCTAGAATTAATGTTGCGCCTTTAATAAGTGGCAAGTATAATTCTAAACCAGCAATATCAAAGGAAATTGTAGTGATCGAAAGCAGTCTGTCATTTTCGTCAAGACCTGGTTCTATTGCCATACTACAAAGAAAGTTGACTAAATTTTTATGTGTAATAGGCACGCCTTTCGGATTACCAGTCGATCCTGAAGTGTACAATATGTAAGCATTGTTTTCTGAACTCACCATAAATGGAAGCGGTGACGAAGAGTATTTATGCAATGCCTCTGTCGCATCTTCAATAAAAAGTGTCTGTGGCCAAGATGGTAACGATGCAAATAAAGTTTTGCTCGTTAATAAAACTTTTGCTCCAGAATCATGCAGCATAAATTCTAAACGTTCTTTTGGATATTCAGGATCCAGCGGCAGATAGGCAGCGCCACATTGCATAATGGCTAATAAAGAATAAACCAATTCCGGACTTCTTGAAAACGAAACCGCAATAAAATCGCCAGATTGAACACCTTGCTCTTTTAAATAATGCGCCATTTGGTTTACTTTGTTATGCAATTCTAAATAGCTGATTTTAGAATCGTGAAACTCCAAAGCTATTTTATCAGGCGTAAACTCCGCTTGTTTTCTAAGTAATTCGGTCAGGGTTACATCAGGATATGGCATTTCGGTATTATTTAATGTCTCATAATCTGCTAGATAATTTCCTCCAATTAAAGTGGATAACGGATCGTTTGTGTTTGAGATGACTTTGCTGATAATTTCTTCAAAAGAGGCCATCATTTTAGTTATAGTCTCAGGTTTAAATAATGTTGTATTGTACATCCAATGAAATTCAGGTCCGTTTTTGGCTCTGAAAATATGAAGTTGAATCTCAAAAGTTCCAAATTCTCTCGGATTTGGTTTGAAACTATGAGTAAGACCTGTAAATGAGAATTCATTTTCGATTGTTCTGTTCAAGTCAACTGTCAGGATAACTGGAACTAAAGGAATTCTTGAAGGATCTCTTACAATCGGAAAACTTTTTAGTAAATGACCAAAACTAACCTGCTGATTGTCATAGGCATCAAATAATTGTGAATTTCTTTCTTTTAAATAGTCCGAAAAACTGATATTAGGATTAATAGTACTTCGAAGCGGAAGTAGATTGGCGCAATCTCCAATCAGCTGTCTCATGTCGTATAAGGTGTTTCCGGATGAAGGGAAACCCACTACTAAATCATTTTGCCCAGTTATTTTGCACAAGAAAACTTCAAAAGCGGAAAGCAAAGTGGTAACTAAACTGCTTCCAGTACTTATTCCTATATTTTTTAATTCATTTATAATAGCATCATCAAAAGGAAAATCAATTCTGTTGCTATTATACGTTCTTAATGCAGGTCTTACGTAATCCAAAGGCAATTCGATCGTAGGAACAGATTCTTTATAAATATCAATCCAGAAATCTTCTAGCGGTTTATATTCACTGCTTTCCATGAACGAATTTATTCTTTCGGCAAATTTGCTGAAAAGTTCAGGGGCAGGCAGTATTGGCTCTTTATTTTCTACGTAAGCAGAATAAAGCGTGCCTAATTCTTCTAGTATGACATCAAGACTTAATCCGTCGCCAATAATGTGATGTATCGTTATGGTTACGAGATGTTCAAAATCATCAATTTTAACTAAGCAAACTCTAAATAATGGACCGTGTACAAGATCAAAAAGCGCACTTACTTCTTCCTTAACAAACGTATCAATTGAGGATTCTTTTTCAATCGCTGAGATGTTAGAAAAATCATGATGCGAAATTTCAATGTTGTAATCGCTATAAGTACACATAAAGCGACCGTCTGGACTAAAAGTTGATCTTAAAGTTTCATGACGTTCTACCAAAGTATTTACAGCCTTTTCAAATAGATCTATTATTAAATTACCTTTAAGCCTTATAGACACAGACAAGTTGTAAGCTTTGTTAGCATCACTTCCTCCAAAAATGCAATCACTCCATATTTCCTGTTGTGAATTTGTGGTGTGTATAACTCTTTCGATTTCAGGTGTAAATGGATTAAATTGAATGGCAGTTTCAGTTTCCATTTCTGTTTGTATTTGAGGTTGATTTTTCATTATTACCCTATTTTAAATGTAATTGTATCGTTTTTAAATTGACAGTTTAAAATATTACCTGCTCCTTATCTTGTTCTTATAATTTGATCTTTACAAAACTTCCATTCTGATTTGGATCTTCAATAAACCAAGCTGGATTTCCATTTTCGTCTCTTCCTAGTTTACTGCCTTTTACAGGCGGTTCATCGGCATTTATAGTATATTTTTTTTCGGCAGTATTATTTTCAAATCGTTGTTCATTATTAATTTTTGTTATATCAGATGACTTTTCGTTTTTAGAAATGCCATTGGCTTTGGTTCCATTAGTTTCGTTATTAAACTTAGCATCAAAACTTTCTACAGTTAGATTGACAAATGAAGCACTGCCATTTGCTGTAGAACTCTGTAGCTGATCTACTTTTTGACTTAAAAGCTGAATTTGTTTAATAATTTGTTCTAATGAAGATTGATTTTGAGATGACGATGCCGTTTCATTTGATGAAAAAGTTGGCGCTGCTGTTTGATTTGCAACCACTTTGATTTCTTTTTTTGGTTCGGTGCGAGTTTCTTTGGGAAGATTTTCGTCTATATAATCTGCTAAAAGAGCTGGTGTTGAATACGTTTCGTTGAGTTGTCTGAATGTAATTGGCAAATCGAATTCTTTCTTCAATTTTCCAGATAATTGGGTTAGTGATAATGAATCTAAACCTAATTCTAGAAACGTATTTTCAGATGCCTCACTTTCGTAAACGATTCCAGATGCATTTTTGATAATTTCAGAAATCTGTGCGAGTATTGCATCTTTTCTTGTTTGATTTGAATTTACTTCTTGATGATCAACTTGTACAGCAACTGTTGGAGCTTCAGAAATTGCTGGAGCTTGAATTACCAAAGAATCAAGCGTTCCCAAAGGTTCGATCCAGCAAAGTTTTCGATCAAAAACATAACTAGGCAATTCGATTTTTTGTCTTTGTTGTTCACTAAAATATGCTTTCCAATCCGGATTTAAACCTTTCATCCATAAATCTCCTAATGTATTTAACAAAGTGTTATATTCATTTTCCTGCTCTTCTTTTGGAGGCGTTATACTTGCATACGCAGGAATAATTTTGCCTGCAGCTTGCTGACGTGCCAACGTAATTAAAGTTGATCCTGGACCAACTTCTAATAGCAGAAGATCTTCTAATTCAAATGCTGTATCCATGGCATCTGCAAATCGAACGGTATTTTTTAATTGGTTAACCCAATATGTTGGATCTGTGGCTTCTGTATCTTTCAGCCAAGTTCCTGATGCGCTTGAAATAATTGGCAATCTCGGAATGCTTAGTTTTATTTTTTCTAATTCATTTCTAAAATCATCCAAAATAGGTTCCATCATGTGAGAGTGAAATGCATGGCTGGTATTAAGCAGTTTATTTGGAATATCTTTGGCATCAAGTTCTTGATTAAAAAGAGCGATATCTTCTTTCTTACCCGAAACCACACAAAATTGAGTTGAATTAATCGCTGCAATTGAAAGTGTTTTAGGAACTAATTCATACAATTGTTCTACTGGTACGCGAACAATCAGCATTGATCCGCCGGGTAATTCGCTTATTAATTTCCCTCTGACCGCGACAATGTGCAAAGCGTCTTTTAATGTTAGAATTCCAGCCAAATGCGCAGCAGCAAATTCGCCAATACTATGGCCGCAAAGGAAAGTTGGTTTTATTCCCCAACTTATCCATAATTGCGATAACGCATATTCTGTTACAAATAGAGAAGGTTGTGTTAATCTTGTATTTCTTAGCAGTTCTTCAGCTTCAGCAAAATGGTCTTTTGGAAAAAGAATATCGCGAATGTCTAAATCTAAATCTTTCATCAATAATTCAGCGCATTTGTCAACGGCATTACGGTACACTTTTTCGTTGTCGTAAAGTGTTTTACCCATTTGTATATACTGTGAACCTTGTCCAGGGAAAAGAAATCCTATTTCGCTAGGAACTCTTTTTAAAATAGAAGATTTAGTGTTTTTAGTTTTTAGAGAAATTAATTTTTCAGCAGCATCTTCGGTTGAATTTGCTATTAAAAAACTTCTGTGGTTAAAGTCATCTCTTGTCATATTCAAAGAATAAGCGATATCTGCCAAAGGAGTATTTTTTGACTTATCAATAAAATGTCCCAAAGCATTTTCGTAGCCTAATAAACTATTTTGACTTTTTGCTGACCACATTAATATTTCAAGAGGTCGTCCAGATGATGTCACTACAGGTTTTGCAACGTATTCTTCAACAATAGCATGCGTATTTGTGCTTCCAATACCAAAAGAACTTAAACCAGCTCTTCTTATACCATCAGCTTTCCATTCGATTAATTTGTTATTAATGTAGAATGGACTATTGTCAAAATCAATATTAGGATTAGGCTTAACAAAATTTACCATTGGCGGTATTTGTTTGTGTTGCATGGCCAATAATATTTTTATCAAACCAGCCACACCAGCTGCAGCTGTGGTATGCCCTAAATTGGTTTTTATAGATCCTAAGGCACAGTAATTATTTTTTTCTTGCTTGCCATAAGCGATTTTAAGCCCTTCTATTTCTATTGGATCGCCAATTGGAGTTGCAGTTCCATGTGCTTCCATATAGCTAATTGTAGAAGGAGAAATTTGTGCATCATTAAAAGCATTGATTATTGCTCCAGCCTGACCTTGCGGACTTGGCGCCATAAAACTGCCTTTGTCTCCTCCGTCATTATTTACGCCAACTCCTTTGAGTACGCCATAAATGATATCGCCATCTTTTTCTGCTTCTTCTAATCTTTTAAGAACAACAACTCCAGCACCATCACTAAAAACAGTACCTTTTCCAGAAGCGTCGAAAGAACGTGTAGATCCATCTGGACTTTTAATAAATCCGTCATCATAAAGGTGTCCGCTTTTTATTGGAGCTGTAACGCTTGATCCTCCTGCAAGAGCAATATCGCACATTCCGGCTCTTATTGCTTTTACCGCTTCGGCAATTGCTAATAATGATGTAGAACATGCAGAATGCACTGTAACTGAAGGGCCTTTTAAGTTCAAATGATAAGAAGTACGAGGCGCAATAAAGTCTTTTCCGTTTACAGTATAAATTTGTAATTCTCCTACTGAACTTTTAAGTTCTTTATTTAAGAAAATATTGTTTTCGTAGTAAGAATTGATTTCACTTCCAGAATAAACTCCAATGCTTCCTTTATAATGTTTTGGAAGATGTCCAGATTGTTCTAATGCTTCGAATGAAATTTCTAAGAATATCCTAATTTGCGGGTCCATTGCGGCGGCAAGCTGCGGATTTAATCCGAAGAACTGAGGATCAAATGTTTTAGCTGAAGGTAAAATTCCTCTTGCACCTATATAAAGCGGATCTTCGCGAAGACTTTCAGGTAAACTAACATCCAATTCATCTTTGCTGAATAAAGAAATAGTTTCTTTTCCGTCTCTTAAAATTTCCCATAATTCTTCTATCGTATCAGAACCAGGAAATCTTCCCGCCATACCAATGATTGCAATATCTGCAGAAGAAGTATTTTCTTTATGTTTTTTAAATTCGAATTTTTCTTCCTTATTATTGTGTTCTTCCAAAATAGATGAAAGTTCTTTTATTGTAGGATGAATATAAATTTTTGAAACTGGAATTTCTAATGACAAACGTTGTTTTATTAAAGTAGTAACTTTTTGAGCAAGCACAGAACTTCCTCCCATATCAAAGAAATTATCATCTATTCCAATCTCTGTTATTTTCAATTCTTCGCTCCAGATTTTTGCAAGATCTTTTTCTAATTGTGTAACAGGTTTTTTGAAAAGAGGAGCAGAGTCAGGTCTTGTATTTTCGGGAAGAGGTAAATTCTTTTTGTCAATTTTTCCGTTTGGAGTTATTGGAAATTCATCTACCCAAATGTATTTTGATGGCAATAATATTTCGGGTAAAACTTTCGAAAGTGCATCGTGAATCGTTTTTTCGTCTTGCGATTCTTCGCCCGATTTTAAATACGCTACAAGTTTATCTTCATTGCCAAAATGATTGCTGACAATTACAGCAGATTGTTTTATGCCTGGCAATGTATTTAAGGTAGCTTCGATTTCGCCCAATTCAATACGATGTCCTCTCAGTTTTACTTGATGATCAATACGACCCAAACATTGCAGTTCTCCATTTGGCAATAATTTACCTAAATCTCCTGTACGGTAAAGTCGAGCGCCTGATTCTGTTGAGAATGAATCTGGGATGAATTTTTCTGCAGTAAGTTCTGGACGTTTCCAATAACCTTGTGCGACTCCGTCTCCACCTATAACAATCTCACCAATTGTTCCTTCTTCAACAATTTTTCCTTGTTCGTCTAACAAATAAATCTCTGTATTTGCAATAGGAAAACCAATGGTGATTAATTCATCATCTGCAAGAATTTCTTTTACAGCAGACCAAATTGTGGTTTCTGTTGGACCGTACATATTCCAAAGAGAATCACATCTCGATGTTAATTGACGTGCGAGATTTAGTGGCATTGCTTCACCACCGCACAATGCTTTTAAA
The DNA here is from genome assembly GCF_003254625.1 of Flavobacterium ginsenosidimutans. Lineage (GTDB taxonomy): Bacteria > Bacteroidota > Bacteroidia > Flavobacteriales > Flavobacteriaceae > Flavobacterium > Flavobacterium ginsenosidimutans. The sequence goes on along the minus strand of NZ_QJRJ01000080.1, from coordinate 109,573 downwards.
GCTAGAGGAGTATCCCATCCAGAATCCAGTAATAATTGCCATGTAGTTGGTGTAGCCTGTAATATTGTAATTTGTTTTTTCTGTAAAAGATTAAATAAAAGCAGACCGTCTCGAGTAGTTTCATAATCGGCAAAAACTACCGCTGCACCTTTTATTAATGGTAAAAATAGTTCGAGACCCGCTATATCAAACGAAATTGTGGTTATAGATAAAAGTTTGTCTTCTGCATTTATACCTGGTTCAATCGCCATGCTGTAAAGAAAGTTCACCAAATTTTTGTGTGTTACCGTCACACCTTTTGGTTTCCCCGTAGAGCCCGATGTGTACATCATATAAGCAACAGATGTTGGATTAACCGATATAGAAACTGGCGAATCACGATATTGGCTTAATGAAGCTAATACATCTTCTATAAATAATGTCTTTGAACTATTTGGCAGTGAAGTAGAAAGTGATCTTGTAGTGAGTAAGAAACTTGCTTCAGAATCTTCGAGCATAAATTCTAAACGCTCAGTTGGAAATTTTGGATCTAATGGCAGATATGCTGCTCCACACTGTAAAATTGCTAAGAGAGAAACAATCAAATTAGGGTTTCTTTCCATAGATACCGCTACAAATTGTCCGGGAGATAAACCTTGAGCTAAAAAGTAATTTGCTGTCTGATTTATCTTTTTTGCTAATTCCTGATAAGAAATTTGCTGATCTTCAAATTCAAGTGCCATAGAATTAGGCGATGCTTCAGCTTGAGCCAGAAAAAGCTCATGAAGCGCATTGTTAGGATACACCATTTTTTTCCAATTTGTCTCTTTGTTTAAACTATTGTTGTTGGGTCTTTTCATTTTAAGGGTATTAAAATTAAAGTTGAGCAAAATAATTATGATAATATCAGCGTTAACTAAAAAGAGAAAAGTGTAAATCTTTGTCTTATAGTTTATTAGTGGGATGGGTTTACACCTTTTTAAATTATCGGTTGAAATAATAGAAAAGGGTGTAAGAAATTTTAATTAGTTTTTGGCTTTTATTTTGGCTCTGTAATAAATAGCACTTATCGCTTATTGTTCAATAAGTTGATCAAAAAAAGGAAAAATTTTTCACTAAAACTCGCTTATTCTATATAAAGCTATTATTCTCGATGAAAAGCATATTTTAAATTGTAAAAGACAAAATTTATTCAAAATTGACGAAGATTCATTGAGTCCAAAATTTGTCAAATTCATCGCTTTTTCCCTCAATCTGCCTGCTTTTTTCTACTGAATTTTTTTGGAGATTTATTTGATTCAAGAAAAATAATTATTTTTATTAAAATGTAATTATCTTGTTTTCAATTAGATGTGTTTTTGTAAGTGAAGCATTTTTTATTTTAGCCTATAAAAATTATGAAATAAGAAAATTAAGAACCCTTAAATTGAAAATTAAATAAAAAGCAGCTACAGATGTAATTTAAGAGACAAATTGCCGTTACATTCTGTAACCTGCATTTTGGTTTTTAAGACCAAAAAACATTTAGTTTTTAATAGTTGTAAAGTTTAGTGCAATTATTTTTGTTAATAAAACTAAAAACCCCTTTTCTTAACATTTCCGATGTAAGTAAATAGTCATTAAAATACTACATTTTGTGTCAGTTATCGGAAATAAAAATGATTATATCGATTATTTTTTGAAATTAAATAATTTTGCAGTATTAAAATAACGCAAGAATAATTAAACTGTGAAGTATCTAAAGACGAGAAATATAAACCTACTAATAATTACGATGTTATTCATTCCTTTTGTAGGAATTAGTCAGTCAAATACTGATATAATGGAGACTATAATTACATCGGGTAATAATGCAAGCGGGAGTTCTGGAACAGTTACTTATTCAATCGGCCAAGTATTTTATACCTATATTGGAACAGAACCCGTTTTCAATGTGGCTCAAGGTATTCAGCATCAGGAAAATGATGAGACACTAGGTAATCCAGAAATTGAAGAACCCGCTAAAGCAGAAATGTTTGTTTTCCCAAATCCAACATCAGATTTTGTTAATATCAGTATGACTGGATTAGAGTTACAAAGCGCTCATCGATCGTATAGACTCTATGATATTCAGGCGAGACTTTTAAAACAAAACACAATTAGTCAAGATGAGACTCAAGTTAGTTTAGCTAATCTTACTCCATCTGTATATATACTTGTAGTATATGTAGATAACAAAAAATTGAAGTCATTTAAAATAATTAAAAATTAAAAAAAGAGATAGAATGAAACTTGCACAGACCCTTTTATTATTATTTGTGACTGTTACGTTTAAGGTATTTGCGCAATCACCTGAAAAAATGAGTTACCAGGCAATTATCCGCGCGCAGGATAATACTTTGGCAGTAAATAAGAACATAGGCCTTAAAATTGTTGTACATCAGACTAATGCAACAGGAACAATAGTTTATCAAGAAACACATTCTCCTACTACAAATGCTAATGGTCTTGTTTCTCTTGAAATTGGAACAGGAACAATTGTTACGGGAGATTTTAGTAAAATTTCTTGGGATAAAGGACCTTATTATATAGAAACACAAGTAGATGTAAACGGAGGAACAAATTATAACATTGTTGGAGTTACACAACTTTTAAGTGTACCTTATGCATTGTATGCAAAAACAGCAGGAGGAACTTCTACAACTCCATATAGAGCTACAGTTATTTCATTTACTTCTTCTAGAAGTATTGCTGCAGCTGACGTAAATAATACAATTGAGTGTACAACGTCTTCTACATTAACCTTAACTACCGATTTTGGAAGTATGGCAGTTGGTGAAACTATTAATCTAGAAGCTCATAATGGTGCTGTTCTAACAGTACAAGCAGCTTCGGGTGTTACTATTAATTATACATCAGCTGGAAGTGCAAAATTTACTAGCACAGCTGGAAACGTGAGATTTGGATTCCTTAGAAAAACAGGCACAAATTCCTATATTATATCGGGACAATGAAAAAGTTAATTTATTTTTTACTGTTTTCGACGACGGTTTTTTCTCAGAATTATCAATATGCAATTGATGAAGCTCCTGTAAAAACGCCAGAAAATCCTGTTGTCGCTAATCAGCCAGAAGAAACAGATTATTTTAATGCTCATGTTGTTCCAGTTACACAAAAAGCAACTCTTCAGCAAGCATTGGATACGTATGGTTCTGTGCGATTAGAAAGAGGAGATTATTCTGGAGTGGATATTGTCATGAAGAGTAATCAGAAATTATATGGGCATCCGTCTTTAAATTTATTTTCAAATATTACGATCGCGGCAGGAAGTACTGGCGTTGTAATCGAATATTTACTTCCAGCAGATAAAACTATTACGCTTCAAGCCGGAGGTGTTATTTCTAATTGTACTTTAAAATCGATTAAATGGGCGACTTTAAAGGCAACAAATGCAACTTTTGAGAATAACTCTTTCATCAATTTTGGAGGTCCAATACTTATAGATTGTAGTCAGTCGGGGTATTTTAGAAATAATAAATTTATAAAACACCAATCGGGCGGATTATCGACAGTTCTTACCATGAAAGGAAATTCAACAACTCCTAGTTATGGTAACGTAAACCTGCATACTAACTTTTTAACGCCGCACGGAAATACCACAGATATGGACAATCTTAAAACGGCTACTTTTGTTGGTATTGATGCAGAAGGATGGAATCTTACCGGAGATGGTACCTATGCTATGTTTAAGGCTAGTAATATGGGGAATGTTAAAATAACCGATTTAGGTGGAGGAAATTCTTATTCTGCAGTTCGAACTGGAGCTTATGATATAGATGCAGCGAATATTTCGATTCTTAATAAAAAATTGAATACAGAGTTTGATGTTATCTCAGCAAGAAGCAATATGACCTTAGTTGGTGCTTTAGGCGGATACAAAAGAGGAAGCGGAACTGTTACTGGATATGATCTTTGGGGAAATTTAGATAACAGTAATTCTGTCAAATATAATAGTACTGAACAAACTGCTGCGATCACTAATTCGACTATACTGGCAAACTTGAGTAGCTCTATTTTAGGTACAAAATATACGCCTTGGGTGAGACCAAACTGGGAAACATTACCAGATCCTTTAGGAGCAAACTGGAGAACCGACAGAGTAGGTAAGCCAGATAGTACAACTTATATTCAAAACTTGATCAATAACTCTGGTATTGCAGATCTTCCAGAAGGAGTTTATTATATCAGTTCGACTTTAAAAATTCCGTTAGACAAAAGTCATGGAATTATGGGAAAAGGAACTGGAAAAACAGTTATTGTAGGTTTAACAGACGATTTTCCTCTAATATCGCTTACGGGAGGTCAAGATGCTAATTTTGTGTTAGCGCATTTGACATTGCAAGGTGGAAACACAGGTGTTTACTCTTCACAAAACTATGGCACACAACATATGAGTTTTGTTTGGTTGAAATATGTAGTATTTAGAGATCAAACAAATGGTTTCCATTTAGATAAAATGATGGGATTTGATAATAATTTCTTCGATAATATTTCTTTTGTAAACTGTAATAAAGGTTTCTTCCAAGATCCGCTTGTTGGTGGTGTTTCAGATAACTCAAGTTTTGTTGACAAAACAATGTTTTATAGAGGGCAGTTTATTAATTGTACTACAGCAGTTTCGATGTTAGCTACTAGAGCAGACAATTTAAATGCTTGGGTAGATTGTAAATTTGACGGAGGAGATACAGCGCTTAATTTAAGTGCAAATAACTATCCTTTAGCCGCAAATAGTGATTTTACTAATTTTAAAGGAAAAAATGTTATTTCCAGCGGCGAGATTTCTTTCTATAGTTCTAATTTTTATAATAATTCGAATACAGGCTCAACAATAAAAGCTATTGCAACGTATTTAGAAGGATGTACTTTTTCAGATTCTGCACCAATGTTTTCGTCAGTATTATATAATCCGGTATATAGTTATATAGTAAATTCTACGATTACTGGAAGTGTAACTGCTTTAACAATAGATGGAGACTGGAACAGTAAGTATTACGGAATATTTATGAATAACACTTTTAGAGCAAATACAACGCTTAGTAAGTTGTTGGTCAATGTAAAAGAAGGTGCTTCGACTGTAATTATAAATACAGCTTCAACTCCTTATCCACAGCTTTTAGTAACTCAATAAACTAAACATAACTTTAAAAAATCCGTTGGCTATTAATTTAGTTAACGGATTTTTTTTGTTTAAAATCTCATTTGAAACTTTCAACACCTATCATTTCTGATAATTTAAACTTTATACCGATTTTCTCCTTTTTTGATGCAGATCGTCGAAAGTAAGATTTTTACGGTAAGTATTATTACGTGCTTTTTATCTTATAAAATAAGGGTTTTACGAGCTTTTTTAAGCAAATCTGACGACCTAAAAATGGGAATGTTGTATTTTATCGGATTTTAAAATCCGTTGAACAGATTTATTATTATATACTCTAAACATTATATATTTTTGATCAAAATTTAAAATGAATGCTAAATAAAAACAGTCATTTAGCTTCAAACGTTGTTAATAATTGAAAGGTTAGTATGAAAAGGTAATTTTTTTGTAAAATAAGATTAAAAAGATAGAAATTACTTTTTCGCATAATTTTAATAATAGTTATGACAAGTACCTTCAGAGTAGAATTATTTATAATTTTTTATTTTTTATGAAATATAGTGTATACGAAAATATTAGAAAGATAAGAGAATTAAAAAATTTGACTAGGGAATATGTAGCGGCTGAATTAAAAATGAGCACCAGTGGTTATGGCAAAATTGAAAGAGGTGATGTTGATTTAACCGTTTCTAAATTAATTGAGATTTCAAAAGTCTTGGAGGTTTCAATTGAATTCATATTTAAATTCGATGTATCGATCTTTTTTAGTGAAACAAGATAAAAATATCCTGTCACAATTTATTGAATATTAAGGTAATTAAACTAATTAAGTTATAAAATAGTAATAAAAAAACAGCATCATGGAAAATTACTACCTAAAAATTAAAGAGTATAGATTACAGAATAACCATACTCCAGAATATGTAGCTATTCAAATGGAAATGAGCGTAAAAAAATATGAGAAAATTGAACAAGGAATGGTTGATCTTAAACTATCAAAACTAGATCAATTAGTTAAGATTCTTGGCATTAAAAAAAGCCAAATCTTTCAATTGGAAAACTAATATTTTTTATCACAGCTATTTTGTTTTTTTCATGAAAAAGAAGAGTTGCAAGTTAGGATTGTACTTCTTGAAAAACTCTTTCTTTTTTCATTTGTTATTTATGTTTTACTTTTAAAACATATCCCAAAGATTCTAAAATCAGAACATAATGTGTTTTTGTAATATCCTTAATCACGGCGTTCTGATTACAAAATATACCGGAATTTAAATGTACCTTATCGCCAATTTGATATTGCATAACTGAGATATCTGAAGCGGTATCTCCACTATCAAGCCATTCTTTTATGGTTTCTATCTCTCTATCTTTTACAATAGCGTGTCTACCTAGCCAAAATAAGAATCGTACAACTCCAGGAGAATTAAAAACCAGATTTCGATCTTTTTCTGCTAATTGTACAAATATGTAATGATTAAACAATGGCACTTCTACCTTTATTTTCCTATCTGATCTCTGTTGAATTTTTTTAATCACAGGACAATAACAATTGATGTTAAACTTAGTTAACTGTTCTGCAACTCTTTTTTCCCATTTAGGTTTAGTGTACACTACATACCATTTCATAATTCTAGAATTTATTAAATGTATTTGTAAATAGTTGTTTTTAAATGTTTAGTAAGCTGTTTTGTAATGTTTTACGTTCTCTTAGTTTTTCTTGAAAATGAAATTTTTAAAAAATACTGTTTTAAATTTTTAAAGTGTTTTTAAAAAAAACCGCCTTCAATCGATATAGTTAAGAGGTTTAGAAAATCAGCATTAGCAATCTAATGTTTGGTCTGTAAACTAAGTAGTAAAATTAATTCCATGAGTCTAAAAATAGTGATGCATTTTATAGTAAAATTTCCTTATTAAGGACATTTAGTCACAAAATTGAAATTTCTCATAGACCCTATTACCATAATTTTATCTTAAATTATTATAAGGGACAAATTGAAATTAATGAATTGAATTTCTCGATTTAGAACTAGAATTTTAATTCATTTTATAACGATCAGGAACTATAATTTTTTAAGTTTTTATACCATTTATTTTTTCTTTTTTGAGTAGTTAAAATGTAACTATTCACGGGGAACCCTTTTGCAAAATTTTAAAAAAAGCTGCGAAACCCCAGTAAAATGGTTAATTACAAATTTTGAAAATCATACTACATTAACAAACATATTTTTAATTTAAAACATTAAGCAGATGAGAACTGGAATAACATTTAGTGCTTTTGATTTGTTACATGCAGGGCACGTTAAAATGCTTGAAGAAGCAAAACAACATTGTGATTATTTAATTGTTGGTCTTCAGACAGATCCAACGTTAGACCGCCCAACAAAAAATAAACCGACCCAAACAGTTGTAGAACGTTACATACAGTTAAAGGCGTGTAAGTTTGTAGATGAAATTGTTCCTTATGCAACAGAACAAGATCTAGAAGATATTTTGAAATCTTTTGCTCTTGATGTTCGTATTCTAGGAGATGAATATAAAGAAAGAGATTTTACAGGAAGAAAGTATTGCGAAGAAAAAGGAATCGAATTGTACTTTAATACAAGAGACCATCGTTTTTCGAGTACTAATCTTCGTCATGAAGTTTATCAAAGAGAAGTTTTAGTACATTCTAATGGCAATTAGTTCTGTTACACACGTAGTTTTAACTGGAGGAATTGGCAGCAGATTGTGGCCATTATCCAGAAAAACACTTCCTAAGCAATATTTAGAACTTTTTGACGGAGAATCACTTTTTGAAAAAACAGTAACACGTAATCTTAATATATCCAATAAAACAATAGTGGTTGGAAATATCGAAAATTACAAAATGAGTAATGCCATTATGTCGAAATTCGAGAAACCATTTACACATATTGTAGAAGCTGTTCCTCGTAATACTGCGGCAGCAATTGCATTTGCAGCATTTGCATCAAAACCTGAAGATATTTTATTGATTACGCCCTCAGATCATATTATTGAGGGAAATGATTTATACATAAGTGCATTAAAACAAGCTATTGAATTAGCCAATCAAGATTATTTGATTACTTTTGGTGTCAAACCAATTAAACCAGAAATAGGATATGGATATATAGAGTTTGAGCATCAAAATGTAATTGCTTTTCATGAAAAACCAAATTTGGAAACAGCCGAAATATATCTGAAAAATGGAAATTATTTTTGGAATAGTGGTCTCTTTTGTTTCAAAGCGGAAAAGTTTTTAAAACAACTTGAAATGCTTGAACCAGAGGTTTTTTTGACATCAAAAGAAGCTTGGGAAGCAAATAAAAATGGCTTTTTGGATTATGAAATGTCTATGAATATTCCATCTATCAGTATTGATTATGCAGTAATGGAACGTAGTAAAGATATTAAAGTAATTCCTGCTCATTTTGAATGGTCAGATTTAGGTTCTTTCGAATCGGTTTATGATTATTTGGTTAACAAAGATCATCCAATCGATGCTAATAGAAATATTGTTATAGGAACTTCAATGCATACCACTTTTGTAGGAGTTAAAAATTGTATATTGATCTACACTACTGATGCTTTGATGGTTTTGCAAAAAGAAAACTCTCAAGAAGTAAAACAAGTTTACCAACAATTAGAATCGATTGCATCGCCATTATTATAATTGTAAATAAATATACTCACAATGATTAATAAAAATACTGTAATATATATAGCTGGACATAAAGGAATGGTTGGAAGTGCCATTTGGAGAAGTCTCACCGCAAAAGGTTATACAAATCTTATTGGAGCATCAAGCAAAGAATTAGATTTAAGAGACCAGAAAGCTGTTCGAGAATTTATACAAAACACAAAGCCAGATATTATTATAGATGCCGCGGCAAAAGTGGGAGGGATTTTGGCAAATAATGATTTTCCATATCAATTTTTGATGGAAAACATGCAGATTCAAAATAACCTTATCAGCGAAGCTCATAGTTTAGATGTCGAAAAATTCATTTTTTTAGGAAGCTCTTGCATTTATCCAAAATTAGCTCCGCAGCCATTAAAAGAAGATTATCTGTTAACGGCTTCTTTAGAAAAAACAAACGAATGGTATGCTTTGGCAAAAATTACAGGAGTAAAATTGTGCGAAGCTATTCGTAAGCAATACAATAAAGATTTTGTGAGTTTAATGCCAACAAACTTATACGGTATTCATGACAATTTCGATTTGACCAGTTCGCATGTTTTACCCGCTATGATTCGCAAATTTCACGAAGCTAAAGAAAGCAATAATGCACCCGTAATATTATGGGGAACAGGTACACCAATGCGTGAGTTCTTGTTTGTAGATGATATGGCAGAAGCAGTAGTTTTTGCGTTAGAAAATGAACTTCCTGAACATTTATATAATATTGGAACAGGAGAAGATTTAACCATTAAGGAACTTGCTGCTACAATTCAAAAAATTGTGGGACATACCGGAAATATTATCTGGGATGAAAGCAAGCCAGATGGAACACCACGAAAATTAATGGATGTTTCTAAAATGCACAGCATTGGCTGGAAACACCAAGTGACTTTAGAAGAAGGAATCCAGAAAACCTACAATTGGTTCCTAGAAAATATTGAAAGCTTAAAAGAAAATAGTTATTAATATTATCTATCCTTTTAATTAAAGATAACAAAAATAAATTTTGCAACATTGCAGCAGAACGCATTTGCACTTTATAATTAAATTATGAATAATCCGATACAAAAAACAGCATTCATCACAGGAATAACAGGGCAAGATGGAGCTTACTTAAGCGAATTTTTATTAGAAAAAGGATATATAGTTCATGGATTAAAAAGACGTACTTCTTTATTCAATACAGATCGAATTGATCATCTTTACCAAGATCCTCATGTAGAAAATAGAAACTTCATTTTACATTATGGTGACATGAGCGACAGTACAAATTTAACACGATTAATAAAGGAAATTCAGCCCGATGAAATCTATAATTTGGCAGCTATGAGTCATGTGGCAGTTTCATTTGAAACTCCTGAATATACAGGAAATGTAGATGCACTAGGAACTCTTAGAATTCTAGATGCTGTACGTTTGTTAGGATTAGAGAAAAAGACTAGAATCTATCAGGCATCAACTTCAGAATTATACGGTAAAGTTCAAGAAGTACCACAATCAGAAACAACTCCTTTTTATCCAAGATCACCTTATGCGGTTGCAAAAATGTATGCTTTTTGGATTACGGTAAATTATAGAGAAGCTTATGGAATGTATGCTTGCAATGGTATTTTATTCAATCATGAATCTCCTATTCGTGGAGAAACTTTTGTGACACGTAAGATTACTAGAGCAGCTTCAAGAATAGCTCTAGGTTTACAGAATAAATTGCATTTAGGAAATCTCGATGCGCAACGCGATTGGGGACATGCAAAAGATTATGTTCGAATGATGTGGATGATATTGCAGGCAGATGAACCTGAAGATTTTGTAATTGCCACAGGAAAAACAACTACAGTTCGAGAATTTGTTCAAATGAGTTTTGCAGAAGTAGGAATTGAACTAGAATTTAAAGGTGTGGGTGAAAACGAAAAAGGATATGTTATATCTTGTAATAATCCTGAATATCAGCTTCCAATTGGAAAAGAAGTATTAGCTGTAGATCCAAATTATTTTAGACCTACAGAAGTAGATTTACTTATTGGCGATCCAACAAAAGCTAAAACAAAATTAGGTTGGGAGTGTGAATACAAATTATCTGAATTAGTAAAAGAAATGATGCAATCTGATTTAAAACTGATGAGAAAAGAACAGCTTTTAAAAGAATGTGGCTTTACTATTTTAAATTACTACGAATAAAAAAATTAATTATCCTAATTAATTTAGAAACAGCCTTTTTTGTCTCTTAAAAAAGATTTTTAAATGAAAATCAAAAATATTTGTTGCTTGGGTGCGGGTTACGTAGGTGGTCCGACCATGTCTGTTATCGCGTTAAAATGTCCGGAAATTAAAGTTACAGTTGTAGATTTAAACGAAAGCCGAATTGCAGCTTGGAACAATGACGATTTAGATAAATTACCGGTTTACGAACCTGGACTTGCTGAAGTGGTTGACAAAGCAAGAGGGCGTAATTTATTTTTTTCGACTGAAGTTGATAGTGCAATAGAAGCTGCCGATATGATTTTTATAGCAGTAAATACTCCAACAAAAAACTATGGAGAAGGCAAAGGAATGGCTGCCGATTTAAAATTTGTAGAATTATGCGCCAGACAAATAGCCAGAATAGCTAAAAATGATAAAATCATAGTAGAAAAATCGACTCTTCCTGTAAGAACAGCCGAAACGTTACAGACTATTTTAGATCATACTGGAAACGGAGTTAAATTTGAAGTTCTTTCTAATCCTGAGTTTTTGGCTGAAGGAACAGCAATCAATGATTTATTGCATGCAGACCGTGTTTTAATTGGTGGGAAACAAACAGAAAGCGGTCAAAAAGCAATTCAAGCATTGGTTGATGTTTATGCGCATTGGTTATCTCCAAAACAGATTTTAACCACAAATGTATGGTCATCAGAATTATCAAAATTAACAGCCAACGCTTTTTTAGCACAAAGAATTTCTTCTATTAATGCTTTATCCGCGTTATGCGAAGCTACAGAAGCCGATGTTGATGAGGTTGCAACAGCAATTGGAACTGATAGCCGAATTGGACCAAAGTTTCTTAAAGCTTCAGTAGGTTTTGGAGGTTCTTGTTTTCAGAAGGATATTTTAAACTTAGTGTATTTGTGCCGTTATTTTAATCTGCCTGAAGTGGCTAATTATTGGGAACAGATTATTATTCTAAACGATTATCAAAAATACCGTTTTGCAAAAAAAATCATTAGTTCTCTTTTTAATACCGTCAGCGGAAAAAAAATAACTTTTTTAGGATGGGCATTTAAAAAAGATACAAATGACACTAGAGAATCGGCGGCTATTTATGTAGCAGAACATTTGATCGAAGACGGTGCAGAAATTCACGTTTATGATCCGAAAGTTTCTGAAGAAAAAATAAAAGCTGATATGAGCTATTTATGGGAATTAAAAGGATTTACAGAACAGAAAATTGAATCCAAACTAAAACAGATTTTTGTCTATAATTCAGCAGAAGACGCACTTCATCAGGCTCATGCGGTAGCGGTTTTAACTGAATGGGACGAATTCAAAACATACAATTGGAATTCGATTTTTATCAATATGTACAAGCCTGCTTTCATTTTTGACGGACGCAATATTTTGGATGCCGAAGAATTAACAGCAATTGGTTTTCAGGTTAAAGGAATTGGTAAAGGTTATATTCCTCAATTAAAAAGAGAACCTGTTTTTTAATCGTTTTATTTCTATTCTTTGAAAAATATTTTAATCAAACTTAAACAACATCCGAAGTATGATACAGTCATAAACTGGGGAAAATTAATTTCTATAATAGGAAGCGCTCAAATTATTGTACAACTTATCGGATTTGCTTCTGGAATTTTAATAATCCGTTTATTGCCTGTTCAGGAATATGCTTTTTATACTTTGGCCAATACAATGTTAGGAACAATGACCGTACTTGCCGATGGCGGTATAGGAACTGGCGTTATGGCGCAAGGTGGAAAAGTTTGGCAAGACAGACAAAAAATGGGCGTTGCTCTAGCAACAGGATTAGATTTAAGAAAGAAGTTTGCAATAGGGAGTTTAGCAGTATCAGTTCCAATTTTGTTTTATCTTTTGGTTCACAATGGAGCGAGCTGGATTACATCAATTCTTATTGCTTTGGCATTGATTCCAGCTTTTTATGCAGCTTTATCTGATTCGTTATTAGAAATTGTTCCAAAACTGAATCAAACTATTCTGCCATTGCAAAGAAATCAAGTAGAAGTAGGAGTTGGAAGATTGGTATTGTTGCTTGTAACAATGTTTATTTTTCCATTTTCGTTTGTAGCGATTTTAGCTGCAGGAATTTCTCGAATCTGGGGAAATGTTGGTTTAAGAAAAATCGTTTACGGTATGGCTGCCCAAAATCAGGAGCCAGACCCAGAAGTTAGCAATGAAATATTAAGTTTAGTTAGACGTATTTTACCAACATCTATTTACTATTGCCTATCAGGACAGATTACAATTTGGCTGATTTCTATTTTTGGTAATACCACTTCTTTGGCTCAATTGGGAGCTTTAGGAAGATTAAGCGTAATCTTAACTGTTTTGAGTGCCGTAATTAGCACATTGATTATTCCGCGTTTTGCCAAATTAGCACAAGATAAATATCTTTTATTAAAGCGTTTTTTTCAAATAATGGGACTTTTAATTGGGCTTCTAAGCGTCGTGATTTTTGTAGTTTATTTATTTCCAGCTCCAATTTTATGGCTGCTTGGAGATGCTTACAAAGGATTACCATTTGAGTTATTGCTAAGTATTATAAGCAGCTGTATTGGTTTATTAAGCGGAATAGTTTTTTACTTATACAGCGCAAGAGGATGGGCAATGTCGCCCGTAATTATGATTGGAGTCAATTTATTAACGATAATTGTTTTTGCCAGCCTTTTAGATCTCGGAAGTTTAAGAGGCGTTTTGTATTTCAATATAGGTTTGGGATTAGTGGGATTAATTCAGACTTCTGTGTTTTGTATTTATAATATTCTTGTAATAAAAAATAAACAACATGAAACGGCCCAATCAGATAGCGCTGATTTATAGTAAAGTAATTGGTATTAATCATTCGCTATCGTTTTATCTTTTGAAGATTAGAGGCTTACAAGGAGGCGACGATTCTAGAATAGAAAAGATTACCTGCAATTGGCCAAACAAATTAATAATAGGACATCAATGTAATATCGAAAATGGGGTCGATTTTAGAATTTTGAATCCTCTCAATGAAAGTTCATACATAAAATTAGGGAACAAGGTTTTTATTGGTCACGCCTGCGAATTTGTTTGTAACGAAAAAATTATCATCGGTAACAATTGCCTGATTGCGAGTAAAACGACAATTAACAATACTAGGCACGAGTATAAAGTCACGGCAAACATCAATACACAGCCTATTATAAGTGAAGCAATAATTTTAGAAGACGATGTCTCGATCGGAACCTCCTGCGTCATACTGCAAGGAGTTACAATAGGCACAGGTTCTATAGTTGCAGCAGGTTCAGTAGTAAATAAATCAATACCCGCGAATGAAGTTTGGGCAGGAGTACCAGCTCATTTTATAAAAAAAAGGACATAAGATATGATATCAGCAGTTTGCACCTTATTTGAAGGTCATTACCATTATGGAGTTGCTACGCTTTCAAATTCGCTATATACGCAGGGATTTCGCGGAACTATTTATGTTGGTTATCGAGGATCATTACCAAATTGGATCTCAAACGGTAAAAAAGAACCTGTTGGCAATTGGAAAGAAGCAATTACAATTCATCCTGTTGAAGGAATTGAGCTTGTTTTTTTACCGCTTGCCACTACATATAGCTTAACGAACTATAAACCTGATTTAATGCTGGAGCTGTGGGATGGTCCAGCAAAAGAAGCAGATGCATTGTTTTATTTTGATCCAGATATTGTTGTGGTTGATTCTTGGGCTTGTTTTGAACAATGGGTCAATTGCGGCGTAGCGGTTTGTGAAGATATTAATTCGCCTTTGCAGGAATTTCATCCGCGAAGACAAGGCTGGAGAAATTATTTCAAAAATTACAATATCGATTTGCAATTTAAAAATCAGATTTATGTAAACGGCGGTTTTGTTGGCGTGATTAGAAAAAATATTTTCTTTCTCAAATTGTGGGTAAAACTGCAAGAACGAATGGGAGATGCAATTGGCGGACTTGATAAATCTATTTTCCAAAATCAAATGCACAATTCGAGTATTTTAAAAATGGAAGGATTTCAGTTTTTTGATAAATCAGATCAAGATGCTCTAAATGCAACAATCGAAGCCTATCACGGGAATGTCAGTTATCTTGGAAAAGATGGAATGGGTTTTATTCCTGGCGAAGCAACCATGTTTCATGCATTAGGAAGTTCAAAACCTTGGCAAGTAAATCACTTTATCAGACTTTTTAAAGGAAGAATACCAAGAAAAGAAGATGTTGCTTACTGGGAATATACAAAAAGTCCAATTTTAGCACACTCTAAGCAGGAAATAAGAAAAAAACAGATGGCAATTAAAATAAGCAAGTTCTTAGGAAGATTTTATAAAGTTTAATGGAATAAAGAAAATCATGATTCCAAAAACAATACACATTTGCTGGTTTAGTGGAGAAGAATATCCTCCATTTATAAAAGAATGTATTGCTACTTGGAAAGTCAATATGCCTGACTGTAAAATTCGGGTTTGGGATAAAAATAGTTTTGATTTTGATTCTGTTTCTTTTGTAAAAGAAGCATTTCAGGCAAAGAAATGGGCATTTGCTGCAGATTACGTTCGTCTTTATGCAGTATACACAGAAGGCGGATTGTATTTAGATTCAGATGTGAAAATATTGAAACCTTTCAAAGAATCATGGTTCGAATATGATTTTTTTAGTGCTCATGAAATTCATCCGGGACATTTTGAAGAAGCAGGAGGAAAAGAGCTTTTAAACGCTTCTTTTTTACCAAAAAAACAAG
Source organism: Flavobacterium ginsenosidimutans (assembly GCF_003254625.1). GTDB lineage: Bacteria > Bacteroidota > Bacteroidia > Flavobacteriales > Flavobacteriaceae > Flavobacterium > Flavobacterium ginsenosidimutans. The sequence goes on along the minus strand of NZ_QJRJ01000080.1, from coordinate 93,830 downwards.
GTGAAGCCATTATTGGTTTTGCAGTTCAAGGCGCCATTTTTGCCTCGATACCAAATCATCCTTATATAAAAGATTGTCTCGAAACATACCAGAATCTAAAGTTATTTGAAGACGACGGAACAATTGATTTAAAAAAAGTAATAATAGGTTCTGTAATTACCCCAATAGCAGAAAAATACGGATATACTTATCAGGATAAAGAACAAGTATTGAAAGAAAATATGCTTATTCTTCCATCCAATATATTAGTCGGAAATTCTATTTATTTAGACAAAGAATCATACGCTGTTCATCTCATAAACGGCAGCTGGAGAGATAAAAAAGGAATTGAAAAATTCCTGCACTTATTTAGAAATCAATATCCTCGCATATTTCCTTTTGTCAATTTTATTGATAAAGGTTTTAATAAAACATATCGAACAACCAAAAAAATAAAAAAAGTATCTCACAATAAAATAAGAACATTAATCAAAATAATTTCTTGGTAACAAAAGAAATTCTGATAGGTGAATTTTTTGTAAAAGTAACTTTTCTATAAAACCAATAACTAAATCAAAAATGGACATTCTTTTCATTTGCGGATCTGCCGAACTTGGCAATGATGGTGTGGGTGATTATACCCGCAGATTATGTGGTATGCTGATAAGATCAGGTCATAAAGCTGAGATTTTAGCTTTATGTGATCATCAGGCTCCTCTTTTTATTAGTGAAAATCAAGTAATAGAAGATACAGCTGTAATGGTGCACCGAATTCCAATTGCAGCCGATAATAAACAGCGTTTTGTGTACTTGCAGCGAATTCTAAAAGATCTTGAACCTGATTGTATTTCATTGCAATATGTTCCGTACAGCTTTAATCCGAAAGGATTGCCTTTCTGGCTGCCTTCTTATTTAAAAAAAATTAGAGGAAATCATAAATGGCACATTATGTTTCACGAATTGTGGCTTGGAATTGATGCAGAGTCTTCATTTAGACACAAATGCATTGGAAAATTACAGCAGTTAATTGCAAAAAAAATTGTTCAGAATACAAGAACACATGCTGTTAATACTCAAAATAAGCTTTATCAGTTCTTTCTTAAATCGCACAATATCAATGCAGAGATTTTGCCAATATGCGGAAACATACCTTTAACGGCAGTTAAAAAAGAAGCAGCAGAATTTGCACAATTTGTTTTATTTGGAACGATCCACAATGGAGCTCCTTTCAAAGATTTTATTGATGATTTAATTAAAAATACCACTTTTAATAAACCAATAAAATTTGTTTTCATTGGCAATAATGGCCCAGAATTAGGCAATTACAAAACAATTTTAGAAAGTTATAAAATACCTTATGAAGTGCTGGGCATCCAGTCTGAAGATGTAATATCTCAAGTGCTTTTAGATAGTGATTTTGGAATTTCTACAACGCCTTATTTCCAGACAGAAAAAAGTGGTGTTTATGCAGCTTACAAAGAACATCAAATCAATACGATTTCTATTTCTCGCAATTGGACTCCAACAAAAGGGCAATACGTAATACCACAAATAATTAAATATGAAAAAAATAATCTGAATATAATTCTGAATAAAGTTGAAGTTTCTGATTTGCCAAGCATTGCAACACAGTTTATTAATTCAATTTCATTAACATGAAAGTAATAGTGTCTCATCCAACTTTAAATGCAAATTCAAAAAACTTAGTAACTGGATTATTGAAAGATCAGCTGCTTTTTAAGTTGTTTACCTCTATTGCCATATTTCCGGGACAAGTATTATATAAATTAGGAAGTAATCCAAAGTTGAAAGATTTAAAAAGAAGAAGTTTAGACACAACTTGGAAACCTTATACAAAATCAAAATCTTTTTTTGAATTTGGACGTTTGTTGACTTCAAAAGCTAAACTGGATTTTTTAATCTCGCACGAAAAAGGTTTTTTCTGCATTGACAGAGTTTATCAAAAACACGATAAATGGGTGGCTAATACTTTAGCGAAAGCAAAAAAAAACGGATTATCTGGAGTATACGCTTTTGAAGATGGCGCGCTTTCTACTTTTGAAGAAGCAAAACAATTAGGACTTTATTGTATTTATGATCTCCCAATTGGTTATTGGAAAAGTGCACGTTCATTAATGCAGAAAGAATTTGAAATAAATCCAGATTGGTCGAGTACGCTTACAGGATTTAATGATTCATCAAAAAAACTGCGTAAAAAAGATAAAGAACTGGCTTTGGCAGATGTAATTTTTGTAGCAAGCAGTTTTACTAAAAAAACACTGGAAGATTATTCTGGGAAATTATCAGAAATAAAAGTGATTCCTTACGGTTTTCCAGAAGTTACTCAAAAAAAAGAATATCAGCCACTGAAAGATAGAAAGCTAAAAGTTTTGTTTATCGGCGGATTATCACAGCGAAAAGGAATTTCCTATTTATTTGATGCCATTGAAGGAATGCAAGACAAAGTAGAGTTAACGATTGTAGGGCAAAAATCGGTACCGAATTGTCAGGCGTTGAATACGGCTTTAGAAAAACACCATTGGATTCCGTCGCTTTCTCATGATCAGGTTTTAGCATGCATGCGCGAACATGATGTATTTGTTTTTCCTTCTCTTTTTGAAGGTTTCGGATTGGTAATTACAGAAGCAATGTCACAAGGAATTCCAGTAATTACAACAGATCGTACGGCAGGGCCAGATTTAATAAAAAATGGAGAAGATGGCTGGATTGTTCCGGCAGGTTCTTCTGAAGCATTGAAAGAAGTAATTAACAAGATACTTGAAAAACCAGAAATATTAGAACAAGCAGGAACTGCAGCTCAGAACAAAGCTAAAACTAGACCTTGGGCGGTTTACGGACAAGAAATGGCAGAAGCAGTTTCTTCTTTAAGTTTTACAAATAATTGGGAAAAATGGATTTAGCTATTGAACAAGTAGAAGTACAAGAATCAGATTATAAATACATTAAAATAGCCATTTGGATGTATTTTTTACTTTGGATTTTTGAAGGTGCTCTGCGTAAGTGGATTTTACCTAGTTTGGCTACGCCTTTATTAGTCGTACGCGATCCTATTGCGATTTATATTATTGGAAGAGCTTTATATCAGGGTATAAAATTTGTAAATTCTTATGTCATTTTTGGACTAATATTTACATTATTCGGACTCGCGTTGACCTTTACTTTTGGTCACGAAAATATATTTGTAGGCATTTATGGAGCCAGAATTATGCTGCTTCATTTTCCTGTGATTTTTATAATTGGTCAGGTTTTTACAAAAGAGGATGTGCTGAAAATAGGCAGGTTTCTTCTAGTAATAAATATCCTAATGACGATAATTGTTTATTTTCAATTTACAAGTCCGCAGAGCGCTTTTATAAATGTTGGTATTGGAGGAGAAGGAAGTGCAGGATTTTCTGGAGCAATGGGATATAGCAGACCTCCAGGAACATTTTCGTTTATATCCGGACTATCGATTTTTTATACAGCAGTCTCTGTTTTTGTCTTTTACTTTTGGCTGTCAAAAGATCGTTGTTCCAAAATTTTACTTTACGCAAGTACCATTTCTTTAATTATTGCTTTACCGTTAACGATCTCTAGAGGCGCCGTTGTAGCTGTAGCCATAGTGGGTTTATTTGCGATAATAGCTTCAGTAACAACAGGAAAAATGTTATTTAAATTAATAATCATTATTGCTGTTTTATCGCTTGTATTTATTTTTCTTCAAAAATATTCAAGCATTTTTAGTTTAGGTACAGAAGTATTTATGGATCGTGTTGATACTGTAAATAAAGTAAATGGCGGAGGTTTAAAAGATTCCATTCTTTTAAGAGCCTTAAATGAATTTCTTGGACCACTTTCAGATTTATTTGATCAGCCAATGTTTGCAGGAAATCTAGGAATGGGAACAAATGCAGGCGCTCAAATGATGACGGGCAAGACATCTTTTTTAGTTTCAGAAACTGAGTTTGGGCGTTTGGGCGGCGAACAAGGAATTATTTTTGGAGGCGGACTAATGGTTTTACGTATAGTTTTAGCACTAAGTATGGCGATTACGGCTTTTAGATTGCCACACGAAAAAAAATTGCTTCCTTTTATTCTTTGCGGAGCGGCTTGTATCGCAATATCTCAAGGACAATGGGCGCAGCCAAGTATTTTAGGATATGCAGTTATTATGGCGGGCTTAGTAATAGCCAGCATTAAAAAAGAGGAAAATACATTTCAGAAAGAAGTTTTATGATGTCTCAAATAATTCTAATTGGTAATTATAAACCTGACAAGCAGTTTAGCATGCAGATTTTTGAATCACTAATGTCGGAAGGGTATAGTAAATCAAAAATTAATGTTAGCGCTATTCGGCCGCGTGAAATATTTAGAAAGCTGAGTTTCAATAAACCTAGTTTAGAAAAATGGCTGGCTTATGTTGATAAATTCTTTGTTTTCCCAATTGAGCTTTTATCTTTCAGAAGTATAAATTTTGTTTTGCGAAGACCCGTAAACTATCATATTTGCGATCATTCAAATGCTTTTTATCTTTATTTTTTGCCTAAAAATAAAACCATAATAACTTGTCATGATGTTTTAGCAATAAGAGCTGGACTTGGTTTTGCAGACACTTATTGTTATGCAACAAAATCTGGACAGGTTTTACAAAGGATAATTTTGAATGCCTTATGCACCGCAAAAAAACTGGCAACGGTATCTGAATTTACATTAAATCAATTATTAGAAATTGATAATAAACCGGATAGAAACAAAAAATGGATAACAATTCATAATGCTGTATCTGAAAAATTTCTGCCTTTGCCGGAAGATAAAATTCAAGAAGTGCTTAAAAAATATCAGCAGTTAAAAGGCAAAGAAATTATTCTGCACGTAGGTTCTGATTTGGAACGCAAAAACAGAAAACTTCTTGTCAACATGATGTATGAATTGCAAAATGACTGGAATGGAATTTTAGTTTTAGCTGGAGAGAAATTAAATGCTGAATTGCAAGAGTTAATTCAAAAACTAGAAATTTCAAATCGAGTTTTGCACATACAAAATCCTAGCGACGACGAAATTGTAGCACTTTATTCAATATCGAAAGCAATGATTTTTCCATCATATTCAGAAGGATTTGGTTGGCCAATAATTGAAGCACAAGCTTGCGGATCTCCTGTAATTACAACAAACAAAGCGCCTATGATGGATGAGGTAGGAGGAAATGCTGCACTTTATGCTGATCCTGATGATCCTACTGCTTTTGTAATGCAATTTAGAAAATTCGAAGACAAAAAATTTAGAGACGAAATCATACAGAAAGGTTATAAAAATGCAAAACGATTTGATTTTGATAATACCATTCGTCAATATGTTGAATTAATTAAAAATTAAGGATGATAGTGCTAAAAATATTAACCGTTTTGTCGCCTTGGCCATTAAAGCGATTTATGCTAGTCCAATTTTTTAAATACGAAATTGACAGATCATCCAGAATTGGTTTTTCTTGGATTTTTCCTAAAAAACTAATTATGGATTCGAATGCTTACATCGGTAATTTTAATGTAGCAGTGCATTTAGATTTATTGAAAATAGGAAAACATTCCAGTATTGCTCGTGGCAATTGGATTACAGGATTTCCAACCAATACAGATTCGAAACATTTTTCACATCAAAAAGATCGACAATCAAATTTGATTATTGGCGAACATTCAGCAATTACAAAAAATCATCATATAGATTGCACGAACATAATTCAAGTTGGAAATTTTGTTACAGTAGCCGGTTATTCTAGTCAATTGCTAACACATTCCATTAATATCGAATTAAATATTCAAGACAGTAATCCGATCACAATTGGCGATTATTGTTTTGTTGGAACAGCATCAACGATTTTAGGCGGAGCAGCTTTACCTGCATATTCTGTTCTTGGTGCAAATGCATTGTTAAACAAAAACTTTACTACTCCATACCGATTGTATGGAGGAAACCCAGCAAAAGAAATCAAAGAGTTACCCAAAGAATATAAATATTTTAATAGAGAAACAGGCTTTGTTTATTAAAATAAATCTCCCACAACCAAAAAACAACCATACCATGAAAGTAATTCATTATATAGCCAGTATTGATAAAAGCGGCGGAGGAACAACAGAATATATGCGGCTTTTGAGCAAAGTATTAAAAGATGTAACATCATTTAGTATTGCGACAGGACTATCTAAAGAACCCATTGCAATTGAAGGCGTTCAGATAAAATTTTTCAATAACAAAATGACGCGCTGGTTTTCTTTAATCAATGAATATCGCGCTTATCTTGAAGAAGAATGTCCAGATATTGTTCATATTAACGGAATCTGGAGTCCTCAAAACTGGGCTTTTCAAAACGAAGCTCAAAAACTTGGTATTAAAGTAATTGTTTCGCCACACGGAATGCTTGAACCTTGGATTTTGGCTCATAATCCGATAAAGAAAAAAATTGCCTTGTTTTTATACCAAAAAAGTGCTTTGAAAAAATCGCTTTGCCTTCATGCAACAGCTCAAATGGAAGCCGAAAATCTTCAGGCTCTTGGTTTTAAAAACCCAATTCATATTATTCCAAACGGAATTCATTTGAGAGATGTTAAAAAACTGAAGGAAAAATATGGGACAAAGAAAATGATATTCATGTCTCGAATTCATCCTAAAAAAGGAATAGAATTATTGCTAGATGCTTGGAGAACCAGTAACACAGAAGGCTGGACACTCGAAATTGCAGGAAGCGGAGAAGAAGAATATGTAATTAGTTTGATTCAGAGTACGGTAGATTTAGAAAATGTACATTTTGTTGGTCCAAAATACGGTGAAGAAAAATGGGATTTTTTACGCTCTGCCGATGTAATGGTACTTCCAACTCACAGTGAAAATTTCGGAATCGTTGTGGCTGAAGCTTTGGCGGTAGCTGTACCCGTAATAACGACTCACGGAACGCCTTGGGAAGATTTAGAAATACACAAATGTGGCTGGTGGATCGATCTTTCGGTTACAAATTTAGAAAAAGCTTTATTTAAAGTTTTTAATGCGCCAACAATGCTTTTGGAAATGATGGGCAAACACGGACGAGATTTAATTGTCAAAAAATACGATATAAAAACAGTCGGAAAAAAAATGGTCGAATTATATAATACGATGTAAAAGAATGAAAATAACAATAGTTCAAGGTGCCTTTTTTCCTGTACCTCCCTTGCTGGGCGGAGCTGTAGAAAAAATGTGGTATGGTCTGGCAAAAGAATTTGTTAATAAAGGGCACGAAGTAAATTATATTTCCAAATCATATAAAGGGTTTTTAGATGTTGAAAATGATGGAGGGATTAATCACATAAGAGTTAAAGGTTATAAAGTGCCGTCATCAGGAATTTTTCTTAAGGTTCTGGATTTTTTTTACACTTTAAAAGCAGTCCGAAAAATATCAAAAAGCACAGATATAATTGTTTCGAATACTTTCTGGTTGCCAATTCTTCTGCCTTCCAACCAAAAGAAAAAGTGCATGATTGATGTGGCTAGAATGCCAAAAGGGCAAATGAAATTTTACACAAAAAGTGCCAGATTAAGAGCCAATTCGAGCCCAGTTGCAAAAGCAATAAAAGACGAAATCAAAAAAGAATATTTTGATAAAGTGGTAATGATTCCAAATACATTGCCTTTTAGAAATTCAAAAACTATTGATTTTTCGAAAAAAGAAAAAACAATACTTTACACCGGAAGAATTCATCCAGAAAAAGGTTTAGATATTTTAATTGAAGCATTTGCAGCTTTGGATGCTAAAGGATGGCAGTTACTTATTGTAGGACCTTATTCTACAGAAACTGGCGGAGGCGGAGAATCTTATCTGCACGAATTAAAAGTTTTGGCTATAAACAGCAATGTAAGATTTCTTGAGCCTGTTTTTGATATCGAGAAATTAAATGAAATCTATGCAAAAGCCTCAATATTTGTTTATCCGTCGGTAGCAGAACAAGGAGAAACATTTGGAGTTTCGCCTTTAGAAGCCATGAGCTGGGGATGCGCAACGATTGTTTCCAATTTAGATTGTTTCAAAGATTTTTTAATTCATGAAAAAAACGGTTTGTGTTTCGATCATCGAGTAGAAAATCGAGTAGAAATTTTGAATGCTTATTTGAGAGATCTAATAGAAAATCCAAATCGGATCAATGATTTAGCCAGAGCTGGATTGATGGTAAATGAGACACATTCTAATGAAAAGTTAGCGGCTGAATTTTTAACCGAATTCGAGTCAATCAAAATCAAACAATAAAAACAATGGAACAAGAATATTCACAGAATTCCCCTTACGATTCGCCTTGGTCATTTTCGCAGCGAATTAAAATGATACTTTGGGAATATGTCTGGTTATTGTTTTGCAGTTGGACCCCAAAACCCGCTAATCGGTGGAGATTATTTTGGCTCAAATTGTTTGGATGTAAAATTTACGGAAAACCATTTGTGCACCAAAGAGCAAGAATTCAAATTCCGTGGAATCTAATTTTACATGATTTTGCCTGTCTTGGTGATCGTGCCAATGCTTACACACTTGGACTTGTAGAAATTTTTGAACACGCCACTGTTGGTCAGGAAGTATATTTATGTACTGGAACTCATGCTTTTGATAAGCCTGAAATGAATTTAATAACAAAGAAAATTACCATACAAAAAGGTGTTTTTATTGGTGTAAGGGCTATAATCATGCCTGGAGTGACAATTGGAGAAAATGCCATTGTAGGCGCAGGAAGTTTAGTGACCAAAAATGTCGAGAAAAATACTATTGTAGCGGGTAATCCTGCCAAATTTATAAAATCTAGAAGCTTTGAATAAAATTCCTATTTCCGTAATCGTTTCTGTTAAGAACGAAGCTAAGAATTTACCATCATGTTTGGATAAATTAAAGCGATTTTCTCAAGTAATTATAGTTGATTCTGGAAGTACTGATGATACTATAACGATAGCAACTGCTATGGGAGCAGAAGTGCTGCAGTTTAATTGGAATGGAAAATTTCCAAAAAAAAGAAATTGGGCGCTTCAGAATGCAAATCTTCTCAACGAATGGATTTTGTTTCTTGACGCTGACGAATTTGTTACTGACGAATTTGTCAACGAAATAGCAATAAAAACCCAAGATCCTAATTATAACGGCTATACAATTCAGTTTGAAAACTATTTCATGGGTCGAAAACTGAAATATGGTTATGGATTTAAAAAGTCAGCTCTTTTTAAAAAATCAAAAGGAGCTTACGAAAAAATCGAAGAAGATTTATGGAGCCATTTAGATATGGAAGTGCACGAACATCCTATTATTGAAGGTAAAGTTGGGCTTATTTCGGCAAAAGTGATTCATAAGGATTTTAGAAATTTAGAGCATTATATCGATAAACACAATGCTTATTCTACCTGGGAAGCACAAAGATATTTACAGCTTAAGCAGTCTAAAAATGAGCTTTTATCTTTAAATCAAAAAATTAAATACGGACTTCTTAATACAGGATTACTGCCAGTTGTTTATTTTATGGGCGCTTACTTTTTAAAATTAGGCTTTTTAGATGGCAAAGAAGGATTTTATCTGGCGCGCTTTAAGTCACATTACTTTTTTCAGATTCAAACTAAAATTGATTTAATCAAAAACAAATAGAATTTAAAAATGAAAAGAATATTGATAACAGGAGGAGCTGGTTTTGTAGGATCTCATTTGTGCAAAAGGTTATTAAATGAGGGCAATGAAGTAATTTGTTTAGACAATTATTTTACTGGAGCAAAATCTAATATTATAGAATTGCTGGATAATCCATACTTCGAAATGGTTCGCCATGACATAACAGAATCATACTATGCCGAAGTTGATGAAATTTATAATCTAGCTTGTCCTGCGTCTCCTGTACATTACCAATATAATCCGATTAAAACGATAAAAACTTCTGTAATGGGAGCTATTAACGTGTTAGGATTGGCAAAACGTGTGAATGCTAAAGTGCTTCAGGCCAGTACGAGTGAGGTTTATGGAGATCCTTTGGTACATCCTCAAACCGAAAATTATTGGGGACATGTTAATCCAATTGGTATTCGTTCCTGTTATGATGAAGGAAAACGATGTGCGGAAACTTTATTTATGGATTATCACAATCAAAATAAAGTGGCAATCAAAATCATCAGAATCTTCAATACCTACGGACCAAATATGAATCCAGGAGATGGAAGAGTGGTTTCGAATTTTATCGTTCAGGCTTTGCAAGGAAAAGACATTACCATTTTTGGTGATGGATTGCAAACGCGCTCTTTTCAATACGTTGATGATTTAGTAGAAGGCATGGTAAGAATGATGAATTCTGAAAAAGATTTTTTAGGACCAGTTAACTTAGGAAATCCAAATGAGTTTACCATGTTAGAATTGGCGCAAGCTATTATTGAACTGACCAATTCGAAATCGAAAATTATTTATCTAGATCTTCCGCAAGACGATCCCAAACAAAGACAGCCAGATATTTCTTTGGCAAAAAATAAATTGAACGGTTGGGAGCCTAAAATTCAATTGCGTGAAGGTTTGGTTTCGACAATTAGTTATTTCGAAAAGTTATTGTTAAATCAATGATTTTCTTTTTTAAAATTTCCTTATTAAGGACATTAATATTCAAAAATTAGGGTTTTAACGAGGATTGTGGTGCTTCGTCGAGAACTTTTTTTAGTGGCATTCTTTTGTTTTAGCTTTACCTTATAATTATGAAAAATTTTCACCTTAAAATGTAATTATTATGAGAATTACCATAATCACAGTCTGTTATAACAGAAAAGCTACGATTGAAAAAGCGATCAAAAGTGTATTGTCTCAAAATTATCCTGATATCGAATACATAATTGTTGATGGCAATTCTAAAGACGGAACAAAAGAAATTATTGAGTCTTATCGTGATAAAATAAGCCAATTTATTTCTGAACCTGACAAAGGTATGTACGACGCAATAAACAAAGGATTAAAACTGGCAACCGGAGATGTAATTGGACTTATGCATTCTGACGATGAGTTTTTTGATAAAAAAGCTATTTCAAGAATTGCAGCTCGTTTTAATGCCGATTCTTCGATAGATGGTATTTATGGTGACGGTGTTTACGTGACCAACGATACAGACGAGCGTTTGGTTCGTGATAGAATTGGAGGCGTTTTTAGTCTTAAAAAAGTAAAAGGCGGATGGCTGCCTCTGCATCCAACAGTTTATTTGAAAAAAGATATCATCGATAAACATGGTTTATACAATCTTGATTTTAAAATAGCGTCTGATACAGAATTTTTGCTTCGCTACTTGTACAAATACAAAATCAAGATGAGTTACATCGACAAGTATATTGTAAAGATGAGAATGGGAGGTATGAGTACCAGTTTTAAAACTGCTCTTGAAGTGCTGAATGAAGATTATAAAATCTATAAATATCATGGTTTAACTGCAGTTCAGGCTGTATTTCTTAAAAAGAGTATGGCTTTGAGGCAGTACATTACTCATTAATAAAAAAGATAAATACTATTCATTTTAGTTATTTATCCCAATAGAATTTAGAGTATTAAGTAAACTATATATACCGATTAAAATGAAGAAATTTTTCTTTCCTATAATTTTATTGATTTTATTAATGCTTGAATCTTGTACTACCAGGAAAGAAATACTGTATTTACAAGATTTAGACAGTTATGCAAACTCAACTTTAAATTATACATCGCCTAAAATACAGCCTAACGATATCTTAAAAATAGATATTGGAGATATAAATCCAGTAGTGGCTGCGCCATTTAATATGACTTCAGCAACTAATGGACAAACATCTGTAGAAATGATGAGGTTGTCAGGTTATCTAGTTAATCCGCAAGGAAATATTATGATGCCAATTTTGAATGAAGTGAAAGTTGGAGGTTTAACTCCAGCCAATGTAGAAATCAAAATAAAAGAACGCCTTATAAACGAAAATTATCTGGTAAACCCAACGGTTCAATGTAGAGTGCTGAATAACAAGTTTACGATTTTGGGAGAAGTAAATGCTCCTGGAGTAAAACCTTTTAGCGAAGAATCAATTAGTTTACTTGATGCAATTGGATTGGCGGGAGACTTAACTTATTCTGCAATACGTAAAGATGTAAAACTGATTAGAGAAGTAGATGGAAAACGTTTGGTTTTTCATGTTGATTTAACGAGTGCTTCTTGGATGTCAAATCCGAATTATAGAATAAGACAAAACGATGTTATAATCGTAGAAGCAAATAAACTGAAAGTAAATAGTGGAGGTTTAATAAAAGATCCGATACAAGTATTGGGTATCGCAGCTTCTCTTACTGCAGTGATTTTATTAATTGTAAATAATTAAAAACAGTAAGAAGTTCAGAAATACACTTATTGTTATTAACGCGACTGAATTAATATAAATAGTTATGGATTTTAAAAAAGAATTTTTAAAGTATTTACGTTACTGGCCTTGGTTTTTGCTAAGCTTAATTTTATTTGTTGGAGCTGCTTTTATCTTTATAAAAATTGTTCCGCCAACATACGAAACTTCAGCTACAATCTTGATTGACAAAAAACAAGAAGACAAAACAAAAATTATTACCATCAGTACAGATAAAAGCAGTAGTGAAGATAATTTAGAAGATGAAATAAGATTAATGACTTCTAATGAGTTTTTGTTGGACGTAGTTAAGAATTTGAATTTAAATTACAGCTATTACGAAAAGGTTTATACAGTTCAGAACAATTATATAAATGTTTTGCCTTTCGCTTTAATACCAACAGTTTCTAATGATTCGCTTCCACTAGTTTCTTATGAAATTAAAATAAATGAAAACGGATTTGTTGTAACAGAAACAGATACCGAAAACAGTTATACCGTTAAAGGATATAAAGGAAACGAAGCTGTAAAAGGTTTGCCATTTAAAATCCAATTATCTGCGAAAGCAAAAAAGAATCCGTCGCTTTATTTTGACAAAGAATATAAAGTAACTCTTGAACCTACGATTATTGCTTTAAAAAACTTAAAATCATCACTTCTTGTTGCATCTGATGAAACTGCAAAAGGTGTCATCGAGTTAAAACATATTGGATCAACTCCAGACCGTTCTAGAAAAATATTGAACGAAATTATTGTTTTACTGGATAAAAATATTGTGCTCAACAAACAGAAAGTATTTAGAAATACAGTTTCTTATTTGAATCAAAGAATTAAAAGTTTTACCAAAGAAAAAGATTCTATTGAAAGCGAAAAAGAAAGATATCTGCAAAACAATGATATTGGCGTAATGGACAATTATATTGTTGAAAAAACAGCCGACAGAAGTCAGAAAAAAGAAACCGCTTCTATTAATGAAAGACAAATATCACAAGCTGCTTTTGCAATTAATGACATTAAACAATCGGGGCCTGCGCAAACTTTAGGAACAGATTATAATTTAGATTCGCCTACTGTTAATCAAATGCTTGTTAATTACAATCAAAAATTGATGGAAAGCCAGCTGATCTTAGAAAGAGCGCAGAAAAACAATCCGGCATACATCAGTTTGATGACGCAGCTGAAAACTCAAAAACAAGAAATCTTAAATACTTTAGAAGGTTATTTGAATTTTCTAAATCAAAACAGTAGAGTAAATAGAGAAGAACAAAGTATTGCTGAAGCAAAAGTAAAAAGCATTCCAACAAACGATAAAGTATTGGGAAGAATCAATAGCAATCTTAGTCTAAAAGCAGAAACGTATGTAGCATTATTACAAAAGAAAGAAGAAGCAGTTTTAAACGGAGCCATTTTAGAATCAAATTTAAAAACTCTAAATGCACCAGAAACCAATTATTCTGCAATTTTTCCACAGCCAAAAGTATTTATGCTTGGCGCATTTATGTTTGGGTTGTTGGTTCCTTTCGGAATTACCTACGTTCGTTTATTCTTTGATACCAAAGTGCATAACGAGGAAGACATCCAAAAAATAATTAATAATATCCCTATTTTGGGGAATATTCCTAAAATAAGCACAAATGACAAGCTAGACAATACAGCTACTTCTCGTTCTATGATTGCAGAAGCTTCGAGGGCTTTAGCATCTAATATATCTTATTTACTGCCTAGGAAAGAAGAAAATCGAGGAAGAGTAGTACTCTTTACATCAGCTATTCAAGGCGAAGGAAAATCCTTTTGTGCTTTTCACAGTGCAATAACAAGCAGCAATTTAAACAAGAAAACATTGCTGATAGGCGTCGATCTGAGAAACCCTCAGCTGCATGATTATTTCAATGTTGATAGAAACGTGCCAGGACTTTCAAATTTCTTAGCCAATAAAGCAGATGACTGGAAAGAGTTTCTTCATAAAGAGAATAATTTTTCTAAAAATATTGATGTTTTATTCGCAGGAGAAGCTCCGCCTAATCCATCTCAATTAATAACCAATTCAAATTTTGAATCCTTAATTGAAGAAGCAAAAACACTTTATGATTTTATCATCTTAGATACTGCGCCAGTTCAAATCGTATCTGATACGCTAAATTTCAGTCATTTGGCAGATGTAACAGTATTTGTGGTAAAATATGATTATACAGATAAAAGTAATTTAGTTCATATAAACAATTTCATTAAAAAAGGTCAGTTAAAAAATGTCGGGGTTGTTATAAACGGAGTAAATCTGAAAACCGCTTACGGATATGGTTATAATTATGGCGTAAGTTATGGTTATCAGTATAAAGAATCTGGAATAAAGAAACCCTGGTATAAAAGAGGTCTTAAAATAAAAGAGGCCTAAAATGTACTGAAATCAAATAGTATAAAATGATTCATAAAATAGTTCTGGTTTTATTGCTTTTCGTTGTTGGTGCCGTTTTTTATTTTTCGTGGCTGCCTGATCCTGGTTTTGCGAGTGAGCACTATTTGCCAAGATGGCTTTTAAATTGGAGCAATCATTATTACAATTTGCGTACTGCTGTTCCTTTTTTAGCTGTAGGTTTTTTGTTAGAAGCATATACAGAAAACAATGTGGATTATTTTAAAAATTTAAGTTTTATACAAAATATTGGTATTGCTGGAGTGATCGCATGTATAGCAGAAGGAGGCCAATTTATAATAGAAAGGAGAAGCCCCGATTTTATGGACGTTTTTTATGGAATTGCAGGAAGTTTAATTGGAGCATTAGGTTATAATTTATTGAAAAAGATAAAAAATGCGAAACAGACATAAATTTACTTTCATAATGTGTTGTGCCTTTGCAGACATGATTGCGATGGTACTTGGCACAATGATATTTTTGAATTTTGCGATTGAAGAAAAAGTTGGCTGGAATGCTTTGTTTCTTAATAAAATGATTCCGATTACAATTTTAAGTTGGTTGTTTTCAGTTACTTATTTTCAATTGTATAGAGTAGACGTTCTTTTTAGTTTAGATGAATTTTTCCGAAACAGCTGGCGTGCTTTCTTTACACAAAGAGTTTTATGGCACAGTTACATTTTCATTTTTCAAGATGATGTTTTGTATTTCTTTGGCACAAAGGCAAATCTAATTCAATTGAGTTTTCTATTGTCTTATTTCTTGCTGTCAAGAATTTTGTTTACGCTGGTAATTGGAAAAATAAAAGGGTGGGTTTTTAAGCAATATACTGTTGCAATCTGGGGATTTAATAAAACCAGTATTGAATTGGCTTCTCATTTAGAAAGTAATTCTTTCTTTATCAATTTTGTTGGTATTCTTAACGAAAACTCTTCGGTTGAGTACACAAACAACAGAGATTTTACAGAAGCCTTATGCACAGCAATCCACAAAGCATCTAATGATGATATTAATGAATTATATATCGTTTCGAAACCTGATTTTATTTCAGATTTGAATGATTTTTTTGAGCTTGGAGACAAACATTGTATGCGTTTGAAATTTGTTCCAGATTTCTCTTCCATTTCAAAAAAACATTTCAACTCGACACATTTAAATAATTTTCATGTTATAAAGCCCCGTTTCGAACCTTTACAAAATGCTTATAATCGATTGGCAAAAAGAATATTCGATCTTGTTTTCAGCATTTTGGTGATTGTTTTCATCTTGTCATGGCTGTATCCATTATTAGCCATTATTATTAAAAAACAAAGTAAAGGACCGGTTCTGTTCAGACAAATGCGAACAGGTAAAAAGAATCAGCATTTCTGGTGTTATAAATTTAGAAGTATGTATATGAATTCTGGCGATGAAAGTAAGCAAGCTCAAAAAGGAGACAGCAGAATTACACCAATCGGAAAATTTATTCGCAGAACAAGTTTAGATGAAATGCCGCAATTTTTTAATGTTTTGATTGGAAATATGAGTGTTGTTGGGCCACGTCCGCACATGATTAAACACACATCAGATTACAATGATCACATTAATAATTTTATGGTACGACATTTTGTAAAACCTGGAATCACAGGTTTGGCTCAAGTTTCGGGTCTTAGAGGAGAAACCAAAAGAGTATCTGATATGAAACGACGCGTTACAACAGACATAGAATATGTGCAGCGCTGGAGCTTAATCAAAGACATTAAAATTTGTTTTTTGACTGTTATTGTAACTCTAAAAGGAGATAAAAATGCTTTTTAAACTAATAAAATAAACTAAATATTAAACTTAAAATTAAACTAATAAACTAATAATCATGGATATTAATAATTACCTAATAGGCTTGCTTACAGGAGTTTCTGTGACAACCTTTTTTATCGGAAAAGAGTGGTATAAGTACTATACTAAATATACTATTCAACAAAAACAATTGGACAGAGTTCTAAAATTGAATGATAAAATTAAAAAGCTAAAAACTTTGAGTTCTACTGAAACTCCAAATGTTAATGTTGGCGTTTAGTATTTATTATTTTTAGTTAGATTTTTTTCTTGATTGCTTGTGGATTAAATCCAATAAGCCTACTGTTTACATGAAATAAAGTAATCCTATTTGTTACTTTCATTTTTTACTTAAACACCTACAACAAGTAAAATAAACAGTAGTTAAAAGTTTACGCGATTATAATTTAAATTCGGAAGTATTGGGCACGACTAAGTTATCGAGCTCAATACTTTTGGATTTATTTTAAATTATAGATTGTAGTAAAACATTCTTTTATACTCCTAAATTATTGATTTGCATTTTTTGATTGCAATTGGCAGTCTTAAAACTATTGCAGACAATCTTTTCTATCATCCTTTATTATTGATTTTTATTATTTAATTCGTTTTAAACTTTAATTCCAAAATTTTCAATCACGTCGGTTTGTGATTAATCATCAATTTAATTTTTTGAAAAGTTCGTTTACATATAGGCGTTTGTTTACTGATCTGGTCATTTTACTCCAAAGCGGAGTAAAGTTCAAGTTCAGTTATAAATATATCTTTTGGTTCCTTATTCGAAGGAACATAAGGATTATTTATTTCTATGGAGTTTCGGTATGAGATCATGCTGAAGCTCAGACAATGTGTGTTATAATCGATTGTAGGAAAAATAAATGCTAATTTTTAAGTGATGGTTAAAAAAGAAAGAGTTTTAGTTCGCGATAATAAAGGAGTTTTTCTAAAGATGTTTAAAAGAAAATTTAAAGATGAATTTGAATTTTCTGAGGATTCCTTTTTGTTGAAAAATGAAAATAAAGCAACGAACTTTGATCATTCTGTATTTGTAGTATATGAATATTCAGAGCTGTTGGATTTTTTCGAACTAGGAGGGTTACATTCAAATTTTATAGTTTGTTTATTCAGTAAGCATCTGTATAATGGTTTATCTATGATAGAAGAAATCAAGGACTTACTATTAATTGATGCTTCAAAAAATAAAACAGAAATTTTTGAAGATTTGAAAATGTATTTAAGAAAACCCGCATCTTTACTTCCAAAACTATCTAAAAAGAAATTCGGTAAAAATAAAATGCATGAAAAAGAGCTCGAAGTGCTTCAGAGAGCTTTGTTTTTTATGATGTAATCGTATAAGTAGTTCATTTTTGCGAAAAAGCCTTAAGCACTTGTTGTTTAAGGCTTTTTTTATTTGATAAGCTGAACTGCTTTTTAAACAAATGCTTTATAGTATTTTGCGTATTTTTGCAAAATACAAATCTTAGAAAATGAAACGTTCAGGCACGGCAGATCTTCCTCTACATTATGGACATGTTCCATTATGGCTTGCCGAACGAATGTCTAAACTTGGCTTTGCAATTGTAGAAACGATTGCAATGGAATTTTCTACTGCTGAAGTTATAAGTAAATTAAGTAATCCTTTTTGGTTTCAGAGTTTTGGTGCAGTTATGGGAATGGACTGGCATTCATCTGGAATTACAACTTCTGTGCTTGGCGCATTAAAAAAAGCTGTAAATCCGCATTCAAAAGAACTCGGAATTTACATTTGCGGAGGCAAAGGAAAACACTCTATGCTAACGCCCCAAGAACTTTTATTTGTGGGAGAAAAAACAGGTCTTGACGGAATTAATCTTGCCAGCTGCAGCCGACTAACAGCAAAAGTCGATAATACAGCCATTCAGGACGGATTCCAGTTGTATCAGCATAATTTTATTGTTGATAATAAAGGACAATGGGCTGTAATTCAGCAGGGAATGAACCCGAATTCTAAAACTGCAAGAAGATACCACTGGCATTCGCAAGATTTGAAGTCTTTTATAAATGAACCGCATACTTTTATTTATGGCGAAAATCAAGGGAATATTTTAAATCTTACTGCCGATGCCGCAACGAAATCTAGAGAAGGAATTTTAGAGTTGGTAAAAGAATCTCCAACAAAAATTATAAAAGAAATGCAGCATCTTTCTATGCCAGCGCATCACGATGTAAGAATGGAAGATGTGAACATGAAAAGGCTTGGAGCAATGCTTTGGACAACTCATGAAAATAAGCCAGAAGATTTTGAAGAACTTTTACTTTTAAAAGGAATGGGACCAAGAGCTTTGCAATCATTAGCTTTGGTTAGCGAAATAATTTATGGAACCCCAACTAGATTTGAAGACCCTGCACGTTTTTCATTTGCCCACGGAGGAAAAGACGGACATCCGTTTCCTGTTCCTGTTAAAATTTATGACGAAACAATCGATACTTTGCAAAGAGCAATCAATCGTGCTAAAATTGGCAACAGCGATAAAATAAATGCGATCCATAAATTATCTGAAATTTCGCGAAAAGCAGAAGAAAGCTTTACACCCAATTCTAATTTTGATGCTTTAATTCAAAGAGAAAGAGAAGAGTCTTATAAATATGGAGGAAAGACCGTTTTTGGAGATGCAAAGCCTCCAAAAAAGAAACCAAACAATCCGAATAATCAATTGGAATTATTCTAAAAAATACAAATTATAATTCTCTATTTTTTTGCCTATAATGTCACAAAACGAAAAATCAATTTATACCTTACAATTCATTTTACTTTGCTTGAGTTCCCTATTGTTTTCATCAAGCTTTAATATGATGATACCAGAACTTCCTAATTATTTAAGCAGTTTAGGAGGTGCAGAATACAAAGGACTTATTATTTCCTTATTTACATTAACAGCAGCAATTTCTCGTCCTTTTAGCGGTAAGCTAACAGACAAATGGGGACGTGTTCCTGTTATGGCAATTGGATCTTCGGTATGTGTGGTATGCGGATTTCTTTATCCAATTTTAAGTTCAGTTTCAGGATTTTTATTTCTGCGTTTGGTTCATGGCTTTTCAACTGGGTTTAAACCAACATCAACATCGGCTTATGTAGCAGATATTATTCCGCAGAAAAGATGGGGAGAAGCACTCGGAATGCATGGATTATGTTTCAGCATTGGAGGGGCACTTGGTCCAGCAGTAGGAAGTATGATTGTAAATGCTTACGGAATGAATGTTATGTTTTACAGTTCGTCGTTTCTGGCTTTTTTATCTATTATTATTGTAATGAATATGAAAGAAACCTTGAAAGTAAAAGAGAAATTAAATAAATCAATGTTCATTATTGGCAGAAAAGATATCGTGGATAGAAATGTATTTCCAGCCGGAATTATAACTTTTCTATCTTATACCGCTTTCGGATTAATATTAACTTTAATTCCAGATTGGAGCGAACATCTTGGCGCACAAAACAAAGGACTGTTTTTTACCGCTTTTACGGTGACGTCGGTTTTAGTTCGTTTTTTTGCAGGAAAGGTTTCAGATAGACACGGACGTACAAGCGTAATATTTGCAGGTTTAATTATTACAGCTTTTGCGCTTTTTGTCATTAGCGAAGGCAGAAATATTCAAATGCTTTTGGTAGGAGCAGGGTTTTACGGAATTGGAACTGGAATTTTATCGCCAGCGATTAGTGCCTGGACTATTGATTTGAGTAATCCAGATCACCGAGGAAAAGCGGTTGCAACAATGTATATTTCGATGGAACTTGGAATTGGTAGCGGGGCTCTTATTGGAGGAAGTTATTATAACGATCTCATAATGCGCATACCGCAAATCTTGAAATTTGATATACTGATTATAATTTTAGGTGTTGTATATCTGACCTATTGGACTAGACGTCTCAAAAAAAATCTTAAGAAAGAATTAGAGTAAAATAAAGGAAAAGCTTGTAAAATAATTTACAGGCTTTTTTTGTGTTTTGATGAAAATGAAATCGGTTTTTTTGAAACTATAATCCTTCAATTCAATATTATTAAGATTAATCATATTGAAATTTATGCAAAAAAGTTAACGAAATCCTTTGCGCTTTTTAAAACTTAATAATGTTTTGGCTTTTAACATAAAAAATGTTTAATATTGCGTTTTTGATCCTCACTTTTTAATAATTAATGTCTGTTTATAGCAAATATGCTGATCATATTCTATTAAATCTTCTTAAAGAAGATGATCAATTGGCCTATACAGAAATCTTCGAAAGGTATTCCCGAATTCTCGTTAATCATGCTTATAAATTGCTTGGAAGACATGATGAAGCAAATGATGTTGTTCAAGAAGTATTTTTATCACTTTGGAACAAACGTTACGAATTGGCGGTTACTGGATCTCTTTCTTCTTATTTATACAAAGCTGTAAAAAATAGAATTCTTAATCATATCGCTCACGAAAAAGTGGTTTCGCGTTATGCCGATTCTATTTCAAATTTTATTGAAAACGAATATGTCTTCGCAGATTCTAAACTTAGAGAAAAAGAATTAGAAGCCATTATTGCAAAAGAAATTGCTTTACTCCCTGAAAAAATGCGAGAAGTATTTCTGCTAAGAAAAGTAGAAGAGCTTTCGTATGACGAAATTTCAAATCAATTGAATATAACAGATAAAACTGCAAAACAGCAAGTTTACAATTCAGTAAAAATTCTGCGTGAGAAACTAAAAACCGCGCTTAATGTTTTTATCTGGTAAAATTATTGCAAATTTTTCGATAATTTTTTTTTGATGCATTCTGTTTGTAATGTGCTCATTAATAGAAAGAAAGGCTTTGAAGCTCTTAATCTGTTAACTATAAAATAATATTTTTTTAATTTTTTTTTGTCATTGCCTATGACAAAACCCATTTCTAACTGTCTTACTTAAAAACGGGACAAAATTTCGTGTTGTAATTATGAATGAATCAGAAATCTTAGCATTGCTGCAAAAATACCAAGAAGGAACTTTATCTAATGAAGATAAGGACAAACTTGAGGCATGGTATTTACATAAAGCTTCAAATAGTAACAGACAGCTTAGCGAATATGAACTGGAAGATAGTTACGAACATTTGAAATCGAAGTTGCCATTGGCACAAAAAGCAAAAGTAGTTAGTCTTTGGCCGCGCGTTGCTGTTGCAGCATCTGTTGCTTTATTATTAGGTAGCGGAATATTCTATTTTACAAAATCGGAAGTAAAAGAAGAAGAAAAAATTCAAGTTGTTGAAAAACCTAAAGACATTGCACCTGGAGGAAATAAAGGAATCTTAACGCTTTCTAATGGAAAACAAATTGTTTTGTCTGATGTATCTGCTAAAGATATTATTGCAAAAGAAGGCGAAGAAGATGAGGTTACAATAAAAATGGATGCTAATGGAGTAATTACTTATGTGATAAATCCAAACGCTGATTCTTCGAAAGAAAATGCAAATTCATTTAACACACTTTCTACGCCAACAGGCGGACAATATAATATTGTTTTGGCAGATGGAACTAAAGTATTCTTAAATGCAGTTTCTTCTATCAAATATCCTACACAATTTAATGGAGATGAAAGAACCGTAGAATTAGAAGGAGAAGCTTATTTTGAAGTTGCCAAAGATAAAAGCAAGCCTTTCATCGTAAAATCAGATAATCAGAAGATACAAGTTTTAGGAACACATTTTAATGTTCATGCTTATAATAATGAAGCTATTATAAAAACAACTTTATTGGAAGGAAGTGTTGCGGTTGCTTTCAGAAATCAAACAGCAATTTTAAAACCAGGTCAGCAATCTAATATAACAGAGAATTCGACTAAAATTACAGTTAAAGAAGTCGATACCGAAGCAGCAATTGCTTGGACAAATGGCCGATTTAAATTTGATAATGCCGACTTGAAATCGGTAATGAAACAATTAGAACGCTGGTACGGAATTAAAGTCGAATACCGCGGTGATGTTTCAGACGTGAGATTTAACGGAGGAACATTTAGAAATAAAAATTTGTCTGAAGTATTAAAAGTACTTGAGCTAAGTAATATAAAATTTAAGGTTGAAGGAAAAACGATTATTGTTTATCCGTAAGATCTTTTATTTAACCGATTATATTGAGTCTATAAACTAAAAAACCAGAGGCAGTTGCGATGCTTCTGGTTGTTGTAAAAGTTTATAGCCAATATAAGTTGTCCACTATTGTTTAACTATAACCAAATGTAAATGTATGAAATTTAATTTACAACCAAAAAAACCTTACAAAAAAACTAAAAAAAAGATTCCTAAATTTAATTTTCTGACTCTATTATGTGCCTTGTTTATGTTGTTTTGCAGTTATACAAGCCAAGCTCAGAATATTACCATCAATTTTAAAGAGGCACCTCTTGAAAAAGTTCTAAAAGAAGTGGCTAAACAAGCCAATTACGAAGTTTTTTATACTCAGAAATTGCTTAAGGATTCAAGACCTGTAACTATTAATGCTAAGAATGCTAGTCTGAATGAAACTTTAAATCAAATTTTTAGAAATCAAAGTGTAAAATATAACCTTGCAAATCAAACGATTGTGGTAACTGCTTCAAAAGAGGAGGAGCGGGGAAACGGACTAATCGATATACGAGGAAAGGTAGTAAATAATAGAAATGAACCTTTTCCAGGTGTATCGGTAACTATTTGGGGAACAAATAGAACCAGCGTAACAGATTTTGACGGAAGTTTTGCTTTTGATAAAGTGTCTCCAACTGGAGTACTGGATTGTTCAGGATTAACAATCGAGAAAAAGACTTTTTCAATCAATGGGCGAAGCGAAATGACGCTTGTTGTTGATGACAAAGTTTCGACAATGAAAGAAGTTGTAGTTACTGGTTTCCAAACTATTGCAAGAAGTAATTTTACTGGAGCAATTTCTAAAGTTGACGAAAAAACATTAAACGAAAATATCAATTCAAATTTATCAAGTGCGCTTGAAGGACGTGTTGCTGGTTTGATGTTTCAAAAAAATGTAACTGGATCTGACTCAGATAAACCTATATTAAGAGGTATGGGAACTTTTTCTTCTCAGGTTGGTTACACTCCGCTTTTGGTAATAGATGGTTTGCCAACAGAATTAAGTTTAGATGATATTAATCCGTATGATATTGAAAGTGTTGACGTTCTAAAAGATGCGGCTGCGGCTTCTATTTATGGTTCGAGAGCGGCAAACGGTATTATTGTTTTAACTACTAAAAAAGGAAATGGTAAATTAAAAGTTAGCATCAATTCAGATTTCTTTATTTCTACAAAGCCAAATTTAAGAGATATGAATTATGCTTCTACAAGCGAATTGATCGATTTTGAGCAGGCAGTTTACGATAGAGAAAGAGCAAGATTTGCAGACACATCTACAATGTTTAGCAGTTATGGAGATATTGGAAGCAGCAGTATGAAATATTACAGTCCGCTTTATCAATTGAACAGAAATTTAGAAGAAGGAAAAATTGATAATGCGACTTACGACAGTACTATTGCACAATGGAGAAAAAACGATTACATAAAAGATTATCGTGATAATGTTTGGCAAAACGAGTTAAGACAACGCTACAATATTGCATTTTCGGGTAGTACAAGTAAACAAAATACTTATGTTTCTCTTAATTATGACGAATCAAAAGATCGTATAAAATTCAATAACAGCCGAGCATTTAACCTTTATGCTAAAAGCAGTTTTCAAATAAATAATTGGCTAAACGCTACATTTGGAGTAAACGGAACTTATAGTAATGATGATGTTACCGATGCTGCTTTTGGAAATTATGATATCCAAAAAAGATACGAGCGTATAACGGATGATAACGGAAACCTTGTGATGTCACCATTTGTGGGTATTAGCGATGGTTTTACTTCTGGTAGTGTTATTAATCCTGCCGTTGCTGAAAAATTAGCAGGCTTAAGTGGTTTTAAATCAACAGAATTTAATGTTTTAGATGCGCTTCAAGAAGGTATTGAAAAACAAAATTCATTAAGCTTAAGAACTTTTGCCAACATAAAAGCTAAAATTTGGAAAGGCTTAAGCGCTAATTCGCAATTTCAATATGAATTAAGAAGAAATGATAACGAACAATATTACGCTGTTGACTCGTACAGAATGCGTATGGCTATTAATTCTTTGACAGGCTATAATCCGACTACAAATACTTATACCTATGTAGATGGTTTTTCAGCAGGAGGACGATACAAACAATCTAGCAGTCAGGCAAGTAATTATTCTTTTAGAAATCAATTAGATTTTAATCAAGAATTTGGTGATGGAAAACATTCTGTAAATGCATTAGCAGGTTTTGAAATGCGTGAAACTTTTGTTCCAAGAACTATTGAACAATTACGATATGGTTATGATCCTGTAACATTAAGTTCTTCAGTATTAAACAACCTTTTGCTTAGTCAAACTGGAGTTTCAAGTTATATTTATGGAAGTAACAGAACTTTGTCTGCTTTATCAAGAACGCAAACAGAAGTTTTACACCGTTATTTTTCAATGTTTAGTACGGCGAGTTATACTTATTTATCTAAATATAATATTACAGGAAGTTACCGTGTAGATCGAGCAGATTTATTTGGAGTAGATCCAAAATACAAAAACCGTCCTTTATGGTCAGCTGGTTTAGGTTGGAATATAAGCAATGAAGATTTTATGAAAGAGGTAAAATGGGTGAGTATGCTGAAATTAAGATCTACTTACGGTATTAACGGAAATATAGATCAGAGTACAACTCCTTATATTACAGCGACTATCAAAAACGATAACTTATATCAATCTCTGCAATATACTAATATCACATCGCAGCCAAACCCAATGTTGAGATGGGAAAAAACACAGAGTGCCAATTTTGGTATTGATTATAGTTTGTTCAGAACTAAGCTGAATGGTACAATTGATATCTACCGCAAATACAGCACTGATTTATTGGCAACAACAGATTTAGATCCTACAGTTGGTGCATTATCAAGAAGAATTAATGCAGGAGCTTTAATGAACAAAGGTGTTGAATTTACTTTAGGTTCAGAATGGTTTAATAATGGTAGCTTTAAAATAGCTTCAAATGCAGTTTTAGCCTTTAACAAAACAACCGTAAAAAAAGTAACAAGAGCACAATCAACGGCTTCTGTTTATGTTAGCTCGCCAATTGATTACTTTTTAGAAAACGAAGCATACAATAGTTTATACGCTTACAAATATGGCGGAACTGTTAATGGATATCCATATATTTTGGATGAAGAGGGGAATCCGTCAATTACTTTTGACGAAAATGGAAATCCAATTTCAACCAGTATAAAATCGGTTACAAATCCAGATGCTTTAGTAAATATGGGAAGTTTGACACCAACTTATACAGGTTCGTTGTCTCAGCGATTTTCTTATAAACAATTCGATTTAAATTTCTTGTTTGTTTTCTCTGGAGGAAATGTAATGCGTAAAGAAGTTTTAGCAATGGATTCAGATGCTGTGAACCTTTCTGGCATTGCAGACCGTTACACAGATGCTAATCCAAACGGAAATACCCGTTTATATGTAGATTTAGACGAAAGTGTTCGAAATTATGCTACAACAATCAGCAGCCAATGGAGAAATTCAAGCGCAAATGTTGTTGATGGCGATTACATCAAATTGAGAAACATTTCGTTGAGCTATAATTTGCCTAAAGACTTTGCAAATAGAATAAAAATGAGTTCAGCTAAATTCACTTTCCAAATGAATAATATTTGGTATTGGAGTGCTGCTGGCAATCGTATCGATCCAGAAGTTTATAGCGCAAATTCTGGCACACGTAATTTACCATTGCCGAAAACGTATTTATTTGGCTTTAATCTTACTCTTTAAAAAAATGAAACATTTATATATTACACTATTATCAGTTATGATGCTCGCTGTAACATCTTGTGACGATTACACAGATGTTACGCCAAAAGGAGCTTTAGTTATTGAAACGCCAGAACAATTCCTAGACTTAGTTTCACTGCCAGGAAGAGGTTATCCAATCAGCAACTTCCAGTATTTATCAGACGATCAATGGATGAAAGAGTCAAATGTAATTGGAAAAACGCCAAACATCGATATCATTAATTTTACTTTTGATGAAAGCGTAGACCGAGTTTCATTAATGACCGGTTCAAGTTTTTACAACCAAGCGTATACTTATATCAACAGATGGAATACTATTATTTCGTTAGTTGATGATAGTAAAGGAGACGAAAGCATAAAACGATTAGCAAAAGCTGAAGCTCAAATTTATAGAGCATACGATCACTTTTTATTAGTGAATCATTATGCGAAAGCTTACGATCCGGCTACTGCAGCTACTGATGGAGGAATTTGCATCATGGATAAATTCGATTTAGAAGCACAGCCAGCAAAATCGACTGTAGCACAGGTTTATGAATTTATTCAAAAAGATATTGAAGAAGCGTTGCCATATCTTCAGGAAAAACCAACAGATGTTTACCATCCGTCATTAGCATTTGCTTATGCGTTCAAAGCTAAAGTTCATTTGTTCAAACGTGAAATTGCAAGCGCTCAAGCGGCAGCCGAAAAATCTTTAAGCTATAACAATCAAATATTTGATATGGTTGCTTATAATGCGCAGGGCGGACCAAGCACTGTTTTTGTGCCTGCTGCAGATAATGTAGAAGTTCTAAGTTATATGTATATGAATGGTTATAACGAAATGAACTTTGGACAACTTTACATTATCAGTCCAGAATTGAGAACTCTATTTGGTCTTAATGATGCTCGTTTTAATTTGTTTTTTAATACTACAAGTACAACCAATTTAGATCAAGGTTCAAACACTGCATATTGGGGAACTCAGTATACGAAGTTTTTTTATCCAACAGTGGGTATGAAAACTACAGAAGTATATTTAATGCTTGCAGAATGTTACGCAAGAGATAATAAGCTTAATGAAGCAGTAGATGTTTTAAACACCTTAAGAGCAAAACGTATTTTATCTGGAACTGTGAATTTAGACGTTCCAGCTACAAGAAAAGAAACAATGGAATTGGTTATCAATGAACGAAGAAAAGAATTGCTTTTTGGTTTCAACCGATTTTTTGATCTAAAACGATTAAATACGGAGTCAGAATATGCGAAGACAATTACCAGAGTATTTCCAATTGTTAATAAAACAGTTGAACAGAAAACGTACACTTTACAGCCTAATTCAAGATTATACATTGTGCCGTTTCCGTTGTCTGCCTTGACAAAAAATCCAAAACTTACATTAAATACAGACGAACAAGTTCCGTTTTAATTCCAATGAAAAAATTAATTATATTCTTAATCATGCTGTCTTCTTGGCAGCATGGTTTTGCTCAAACTCCAGAAAAAAAAGCCGACAGTACAAGTACGCAACCAAAAGGTATGCAGGCTTATAGCAAAATTATTACTGATAAAGCTAAAAACAAATCAGGACTTTTTACTGTTAGCCAAGTCGATACTAAATATTACTTCCAAATTCCAGATAGTTTGTTTAACCGATATATGCTGGTGGTAACGCGATATTTGTCTACTCCAGAAGGAATGGGAATTTTTGGTGGTGAAAAAGCTAACGAGCAGACTATTTATTTTGAAAAAGGAACAAATAACACTGTTTTTTTAAGATCATTGCAGTACAGACAAGATGTTCGTTCTGCCGATTCTATGCTGGCAAAAGCATTAGCAGGCAGTAACGAAAATCCGATTGTAGCGGCTTTTCCAATAAAAACAACCAATCCTGATAACGGAAATGTTGTTATTGATGTAACTGATTCTTTCAAGAAAGATAATGCGATGTTTTCTATTGGAAGCTCTGAGAAAACTGAAAAAAAATTAACTTCTCTCGCAGATGATAAATCCTTTGTTGAAACTATAGATACTTATCCGATTAATATTGAAGTTAAAACTACAAAAACTTATACCAGTTCTACCGCAAGCAGCGGAAGCATTACGTTAAGATTAAATACCTCTATAGTATTGCTTCCGAAAATACCAATGCGTAAACGATTTTTTGATGAAAGAGTAGGCTATTTTGCTAATAAATATGTTCTATTTGATGACGATGAACAACGCGCACAAAAAAAGTTCATTATTCAACGTTATCGATTAGAACCTAAAGACAAAGACATTAAAAAATATTTAAGAGGCGAATTGGTCGAACCAAAAAAACAAATTGTTTACTACATCGATCCTGCAACACCAAAAAAATGGAGACCTTATTTAATTGCAGGTATAAACGACTGGCAAAAAGCTTTTGAAGCTGCCGGATTTAAAAATGCAATTGTAGGTAAAGAATGGCCAGAAGATGATAAAACAATGAGTTTGGAAGATGCGCGATATTCTGTAGTAAGATATTTAGCTTCTGAAACACCAAATGCTTACGGGCCAAGAATTAGCGATCCAAGAAGCGGTGAAATTATGGAAAGTCATGTTGGCTGGTATCATAATGTAATGAAATTGGTACAGAGATGGTACATGATTCAGGCTGGACCGTTAGATGCTAGAGCAAGAAAAATGCACTTAGACGATGAATTAATGGGACAATTAATTCGTTTTGTTTCTTCACACGAAATCGGACATACAATTGGTCTTCGTCATAATATGGGAGCGAGTAGTGCTACTCCAGTAGAAAAACTTCGTGATAAAAAATGGGTAGAAGCAAACGGACATACTGTTTCTATTATGGATTATGCCCGTTTTAATTATGTAGCACAGCCAGAAGATAATATTAGTCCAGTAGGTCTTTATCCGCGTATTGGAAGTTATGATAAATGGGCAGTTCAGTGGGGTTATAAATATTATCCAAATGCCAAAGATGAGTTTGAAGAAGAGAATTTACTAGCTAAATTAACTACAGATAGTTTAACAGCAAATCCGAAATTATGGTTTGGTGGAGAAGGTAAAGATGAAGATCCGCGCAGTCAAGCAGAAGATCTTGGAGACGATGCGGTACTTGCCAGCGATTACGGAATTAAAAATCTAAAACGTGTAGTTCCTCATTTGATTGAATGGACTTATCAGCCAAATGATCCTTACGATAATTTAGCAGATATGCATAAAGCAGTAGTTAGGCAGTACGGATTGTACTTGTATCATGTTCTGAAATACATTGGAAACAATTATGTTACAAAACGAACTGTTGATGAAAAAGGAGCAGTTTACAAACCAGTTCCTAAAGCAAAAATAAAAGCTGCAATTGATTATTTAGGAAGACAATTGTTTGTTGCGCCGCTTTGGATGTATCCGCAGGAAATCGATGATCTTATTGCTTTAAAAAGAGAAGATCAAATTTCAGATCAACAGAATCAGATATTGAATATGTTATTAAGTTCTGGTATGCTTTATAATATTAGCCTTAAATCTATGCAGTCTGAAGAAGCTTATACTGTTCCTGAATTTTTAAATGATGTGCAGCAAATAGTTTGGGTGAAATTTAGCGGAGATGAAAAGCAAGATTATTACAGAAGAAGTTTTCAGCGTGGCTATGTTGAAAAACTAGGAATGCTTTTATTGCCAAAAGAAGTAGAACCTGGAAAAGCATCAAACACAGCACAAAGAAGTGATGTAAGACTTTATGGAAAACAGCATCTTTTAAAATTAAAAACAGATGTCGCAAAACTGATGAATGCTTCAACAGGAATAAATAAAGATCATTATGAAAGCATTTTAATAGAAATAGATAAAATCATTACAAAATTAGATAAACCTACATCATGAAAAATTTATTAGTTGTAACATTCCTTTTTCTTAGCTGTTTGGCTCAGGCTCAATTAACTTCAAAAGAAGAAGTAGCTCCTGAATTAGTTGCAAAACGCGAAGCTGAGAAAAAAGAAATCACAAAGAATTATTTAGCTCTTAAAAATAGCTTTTTAACTTCAGACAGTCTTGCTGTTGTTAAAAATGCAGAAGCCTTGAAAAGTTCGCTAAAGAATTTCAAGTTTAAAAAATTAAACCTGGAAAATATGAATAAGGCTACCATTTCACGAAAAGAAATCATTGATTTGGCAACAGCATTAACAGTAACAAAAAATATTAACAAACAACGTAAGATTTTTGAGTCTCTTTCTCTGAAATATTGGGATCAGGTGGCAAAATTCAAACCTGCTGATGAAACATTATATTTACAAGTTTGCCCAATGACAGGCGCAGTTTGGACAAGTGATAGTAAGGAAATAAAAAATCCATACTATCCAAAAAATATGCTGACTTGCGGTGAAGTGAAAGCAAGTCTATAATTTTTTTAATTTGAATTAGTTGATAGATGCGGTATTCTAAGGAAGCCGTATTTGTCGTTTATGATAATAAGACTTAATCTAAGTTTGAATTGAATAAAAAAAGCCTGTAAACAAAGAGTTTACAGGCTTTTTTGTGGAGTCGCCGGGAATCGAACCCGGGTCCAAACAAGCAACTAAAGAGCTTTCTACACGCTTATTTCCTGATTGAATTTTCGATGTTGAGCTAGGCCAGAAACAACCACCCAACACTTATCTTCTTAAATTTCGAAATCCACCCGAAGCTCATGGAAATCTAGGTTTATTTTTACGGTTCTCCTGAACGGAACGCCACAAACCAAGGCTTTCCAGGAGAATCCAGCTTCCCTACCTTGTAGAGACGTGGCGCAATCTTACTATGATTCGGATTATGCAGCTAAAGCGTAATTATTTTCGCCGTGTAAAAGTTTGAGATCTTATATTTACGAGCAAGGTCTCAATGCTCGACGTGCTTACTGTTCAATTCGACTTGCTGTCAAAACCAGTCGACCCCAAAAAATAAGTCTGCAAATTTAGGGTATTTGAAATTACTTTCTACTAAAATTTTCAGAAAAAAAATTAGTCAAAAGTTGTAAAGCCGAAAGTCGAAAGTCCAAGAGTGAAAGTAAAAAGTTGTAAAGTTTTTAAAATCAAAAGATTGCTTTCTGTTGCTTCTCTTTATTTTTCGATAATTGGTATGTTTAAAAAAGAATAAAGTTTATATTGTCAACTGTTTTAAGACTTTTGACTTTCGACTTTATTATTATTTTATTCTTCGTCTTTAAAATTAAAAGGGTAATCTCCAAAGATCGGAGCTAATTTACGCACTGCATAAGTGTTTCGGGTCATTTTATTAGATAGTGCAATAATTGTTACACCTTCTTTCATCAAAGTAATATAAGATGAGGTATTTCCGTGCCACCATCCATTATGAAAATAGAAGTTCTGACCCGTTTCCCAGTTAATCATTCTAATTCCGAGACCGTAATTCTTAGTTCCTTTACGTTCGTTGCTATAACCCGTATAAACTTGTTTCAATAATTCAGGTTTCAAGAAATCTGGAGATTGTCTTGCTCTATCAAATTTTAAAAGATCTCTAGCTGTAGAGAAAACATTTTTATCTCCGTAAACATTATCAAGATAATCAAAACCAATTTCTACACCATTACCTTTGTAAGAAGGAACAATCTTTTTTCTGTCTTTGTCATCGTCAAAAACATAAGTATGCGTCATTCCAAGAGGTTTGAAAATCATTTCAGACATCGCTTCTTTATAACTCAATCCTGTAATTTTTTCTATAATAAGCGCCAACATTGCATAGTTGGTATTACAGTAGCTGAAACGTGTTCCAGTTCTAGATTCTAAACCAACATCTTTTGTTGCTAAAATATCTAAAATATCTTTATTAGTTAATTGGTTATGCCTGTCCCAAACCGATTTATCGTGATCTGTGAAATAAGCATAGTTACGCATTCCTGTGCGATGACTTAAAAGCATTCTAATCGTACATTCTTCGTAAGGAAAAGTTTTTAAAATCGTATTTACTTTTTGGTCCAAATCAATTTTACCTGCGTTTACCAGTTTTAAAACCGCTGTAGCTGTCAAAACTTTACTTACTGAAGCAATCTGTACAGGAGTTTCAGCCGTTATTTTTGTCCCTTCATTTTTATTCGCAAAACCATTATATCTTTCAAATAAAATCTGTCCGTTTTTAGCAACTAAAAAGCTTCCGTTCATGTTGTTATTTGGCCAGTTTTTGTTGTAAAAGTGATTTATTCTGCCAACAACCGAATTTTTATAGGCCTGAGAAACTTTCTTTTCTGCGCCTAACGGCTTCATTTTAGGTAATGTATCTTCTATTATTGGGGTAGTAGCTGTGTCAGTTTTTTTGTCTTTACCACATGAACTTAAAACTAGTATAGAAAAAAGTATTTGTGGTATCTTTGTTTTTTTAAGGAAAATCATTTGCATCGTTCTTTAAAAACAAATATATCGAATTCAATTTTGTTGTATTCTCATTTCTGAGGCGTTAATTTGTGTTTTTTAACTTTTTTTTAAGACCTTAAAAATATATTCGTTTGTTTTTCAGCTTATAACGGTTTTGAAACATTCTAAATAGAAATTTTGAAACAAAATTTTAACTAAATTTGTTATATTTGAAACAAATGTGTTTTAAAAAGTTATATTATTTAATATTAAATTCAGTTTAAATGAAATTTGGAATCATAAAAGAAAGAAAAAATCCGCCAGATAGAAGAGTAGTATTTTCTCCAAATGAATTGACAAGATTAAAGCAGCTTTATCATGATGCTTCTGTAAAAGTAGAAAGTTCTGATATTAGAATATTTTCGGATGACGATTATAAAAATATGGGAATCGCAGTTACAGATGATGTTTCTGATTGTGATGTTTTATTTGGCGTAAAAGAAGTTCCCGTAGAAGACTTGATTCCAAATAAAGCCTATTTCTTTTTTTCTCATACAATTAAAAAACAGCCTCATAATAGAAAATTACTTCAGGCAGTTTTAGAAAAAAACATTGATTTATATGATCATGAAACTATTGTCGACGAACACGACCATCGTTTAATTGGTTTTGGAAGATATGCTGGAATGGTTGGCGTTTATAACGGAATTCGAGCTTTCGGAATTAAATTCGAATTGTTCAAACTCCCTAAAGCAGAAACACTTTCTGGAAAAGAAGATTTGATAAAGCATTTGAAGCGCATCACAATGCCGGCTCTAAAATTTGTGGTAACAGGAACTGGAAAGGTTGGGAGTGGAGCAAAAGAAATTCTTGATGCTATTAAAGTGAAAGAAATTACGATTGATAATTATTTGACAAAAAAATATGCTCAAGCGGTTTATGTTCAACTTGATGTGCTGGAATACAATAAAAGAAAAGACGGTCAAGTTTTAGATTTTAGAGATTTTGTAAATCATCCAGAAGAATACGAATCTGATTTTGAAAGATTTACAAAAGTGTCTGATATTTATTTTGCAGGGCATTTTCATGCTAGCAGTGCTCCAATGATTTTAACGAAAGAAATGCTGAACGCAAGCGACTGCAAGTTGAAAGTTGTTGCAGATATTTCTTGCGATGTTAATGGGCCTATTGCTTGTACAGTTCGTTCTTCGACAATTGAAGATCCGTTGTATGGATATTTTCCTTTAGAAGATAAGGAAGTAGATTTCTTTCATCCTGCAGCAGTCGCAGTTATGGCGGTAGATAATCTTCCTTGCGAAATTCCGAAAGATGCTAGCGAAGGTTTTGGAGAACAGTTTATGCAACATGTAATTCCTGCTTTCTTCAATGGAGATAAAGACGGAATTCTAAAACGCGCTAAAATCACAGAAAACGGAAAACTGACGGAGAGATTTAGCTATTTGCAAGACTATGTTAATAATGGTTAATTGTGAATTGTAAATTATAAATAAAAAGCCTGAAATTGATATTTCAGGCTTTTTATTTTTTTGTCAGACTGAGCGAAGTCTAAGGGCTTTATGCATAAAAAACTTCGACTTCGCTCAGTCTGACAATGCATCATTTTATCTGAATGATAATAATTAATAATTCACCATTAACAATTCACCATTAAATTAAACCATATCTTCAGGTTTCACCCAAGCATCAAAATCTTCTGGAGTTACATAGCCTAAACGAACAGCTTCTTCTTTAAGTGTAGTTCCATTTTTGTGTGCAGTTTGAGCGATTTCGGCAGCTTTATAATAACCAATTTTAGTATTCAAAGCGGTAACGAGCATTAATGAATTATCCACCAATTCTTTGATCCTTTTGTGATTTGGTTCGATTCCTTGTGCACAATGTTCGTCAAAAGATACACAAGCATCTCCTAATAATTGTGCCGATTGTAAAAAGTTGGCAGCCATTACAGGTTTAAAAACATTCAATTCATAATGTCCTTGCATTCCTCCAACTGCAATTGCCATATCGTTTCCGATAACTTGAGCGCAAACCATTGTTAAAGCTTCACATTGCGTTGGATTTACTTTTCCTGGCATAATAGAAGAACCAGGTTCGTTTTCAGGAATATGAATTTCGCCAATTCCAGAACGTGGCCCTGAAGCTAACATTCTAACATCATTAGCGATTTTATTTAAGGAAACAGCTAATTGTTTTAAAGCTCCGTGTGTTTCTACAATTGCGTCGTGTGCTGCAAGTGCTTCAAATTTGTTTTCTGCAGTAACAAAAGGATGATTGGTAAATTGAGCAATATATTCCGCCACTTTTACATCGTAACCTTTTGGAGTGTTTAGTCCAGTTCCAACAGCTGTTCCTCCAAGAGCGATTTCAGATAAATGTGCTAAAGTATTTTTTAAAGCTTTTAATCCAAATGCTAATTGAGCGGCATAACCAGAAATTTCTTGACCTAAAGTTAATGGCGTTGCATCCATTAAGTGTGTACGTCCGATTTTTACAACATCTTTATATTCGGCCGCTTTTTTTGCTAAAGTAGCGTGAAGTTTTTCTACACCAGGAATTGTTGTTTCTACAACCATTTTATAAGCTGCAATGTGCATTCCTGTTGGGAAAGTATCGTTTGAAGATTGTGATTTATTTACATCATCATTGGCTTTTATGAATTGTTCGCCTTCGCCAATTTCAAAACCTTTAAGGACTTGAGCGCGATTAGCAATTACTTCGTTTACATTCATATTGCTTTGTGTTCCAGAACCTGTTTGCCAAATTACTAATGGAAACTGATCGTCTAATTTTCCTTGTAGAATTTCGTCGCATACGGCTGCAATGGCGTCTCTTTTTTCGATTGGTAAAACACCTAAATCGTAATTTGCATAAGCCGCAGCTTTTTTTAGATAAGCAAAACCTTCTATGATTTCTTTTGGCATTGAACCTGAAGGCCCGATTTTAAAATTGTTTTTTGAACGTTCTGTTTGTGCACCCCAATATTTATCGGCTGGAACTTGAACTTCGCCCATGGTGTCTTTTTCTATTCTATATTTCATTATGTAGTATGTAAAATGTTATTCCTAAAAATGTGAAATGTTTTATTTTAAAACGAAAACTTCTTTTGAAAATGAGTCTTTTAGCCCTGATGGGAGCGGCATCTCCCGATTTAGAAAAACAAGGTTTTTTAGCCGTAGTTTTTGTTTATCGGGAATACAGCGGACAGCAGGAATAGCTCCTAAAAAATTAGATGTCTCTTTAAGGCCTTTATTTAAAAGGAATTCAACTTCAAAAAAAGCTTATTTAAAATGAGTATAAATATACGTATAAATGTTATTTAACGAAAATTGATTTAGATTTTATTGCTGAGAAAAAATATATACCCTACATTTGTCGTAACATTCAAAAATTCCGGAAAACATGTTTGAATTTTCACAGTACTTAGGCTTTTTACTTTTCTTAACCATTCTAACTATAGGGTTTTGGTTAATGTTTTTCTTAGTTGGTTTCGTATCTTACTGGGTTACGGGAGCAAGCTGGGAAATGATTAAAGAAAAAAGAGCCAGAAAAAGACAAGAAGAACAATCTATTTAATTTTAGATTGATGTCATAAGAAAAGAACCTTTTTAGGTTCTTTTTTTTGTGCCAAAAAATAAGAAATTCCAATATCAAAAATTCCAAATTCCAAATTCAATGCGTTGAGTTTAGAACTTTGTCAAAGTTTTAAACTTTGACAAAGTTGGACAGCTAAGTAAAAAGACTTGAAATAAAAAATTCCAAATTCCAATTTTATCATTGGGATTTGGAATTTTTAGTATTGGAATTTAAGAGGTCTTAACCTGGAAAATCTCCACCGCCTTCTCCGCCACCCTCATTTTTAGGCTGTGCGTTTTTATCTCTTTCTCCTTTTGGTTTGTTGAAACGGTAAGTGAACGATAAGTTAAACTGACGTTTACGGAATTGGAATTCGCTATATGAAGTCACTCCATCTAAATAAGTGTAAGATCTCATTTTTCTAGAATTGAATACGTCGCTGATGTTAAAAGCAATAGTTGCTTTGTCTTTCATAACATCTTTGCTGAAAGCTGTATTCATTCCAAATTGACCTAAGTTCTTTCCTTGAGCAGTTTTCTGCTCTCCGTTGTACATTGCAGTTAGCTGCCAATCAATTTTATATGGTAAAGTAACTTTAGAGTTTACTCTTGCAAACCAAGAAGTAGCCTGATTGTCTAAATTTTGGACAATATCATTTCCTTGTGTGTCTTTATAGCTGTGTTCCCCAGTTGTTTTTACATTATAAAAGTTGAAGTTACTGTTTAATTTCCACCATTTTAATGGCGTGTAATTGATTGTAAATTCGAAACCAAATTTTTGTTCTTCTCCTAAGTTAATAGGCTGGCTTTTAATAACAGGAGTGCCATCAACTACTTCACCTGGTGCAGGAGTTACCACTTCCCCATCAGCAGTTACATAATCGCCGGTAGGAGATCTTACAAAGCTGAAAACGTCTTTAGTGTCTTCAAAATATGCCGATGTATTGAAGGTTACTTTATCCCATTTTTTAATATAACCAATATCGTATTTGTCTGTTAAAGAAGGATCTAAATCTGGATTTCCTTGAAAGATATTAATATTACTCGCATAGTTTACGGCAGGATTCATGAAACGTCCTCTTGGTCTTGATAGACGTTTGCTATAACTTGCGGTGAAGTTGCTTTGATTTGAGATTTCGTAACTAATAAATGCGCTTGGAAACAAGTTGTTGTATTTTTTAGTATTGAAATCACTATTGTCTAACAAGTTAACATGAATATCGGTGTCTTCCCATCTTAAACCAAATAAATAAGAAAACTTATTTGCTTTGAAGCCGTATTGCGTGTAAAGTGCGTTGATATTTTCTTTGTATTCCAGTGTGTTTGATAAATTAGGATCCTTTACTGGAACATCATTTTCTATAGTAGTTACATAATATTCGTTATTCAAATCTCCAAAACTTCCTTTGTAACCCGCTTCAAATTGCCCACTTTTTCCTAATGGAAGAACGTAATCAGCTTGGAATAATACTTGTTTTTGTATTTGATCATTTAGCGTATTATTGAAATTTGGTGAAGCTGTAATGGTACTATAGCTGTCATCTGTATTTCTTGAAATAGATAAATCTGCAGTAAGTTTATGTCCCTTGTCGTTGAAATTTTTAATCAAATTAGAAGTGTACTCAAAGTTTTCACTGCCAGTATCGGCGTTGTTTAAACGATAAGATGTTCCTGTATAATTATGCGCTGCGTCATAGTTGTAATAGTTGATCAAATCTCTATCATCACCAGAATTTTTTTGGTAATTGATGGCATTTGTCCAAAATGTAGTAGGGGTTATGCTCCATTCAACACCAGCTCTTCCGTTAAATCCCTTTCTAAGACGTTTAGTGTCTCGGTCTTCGTCTAAATAACTTTTTGTTACTTCGTTTTCATCAAAATATTCTGAATTTGTTTTACCAGCTCCTTCTGTAGTCCTGTAGTTGTAACCAGCAGTTGTGAAATAGTTTAACTTTTCAGTTTTATAATTCAAATTGGCACTTAAACCATACGTTTCTGGTAAACCTGTCGAAGCAATGAAAGTTCCATTAAAACCTTGATTTTTACCTTTTTTAAGAATAATATTAATGATTCCTGATCCTCCTTCTGCATCATAACGAGCAGATGGATTTGTAATTACTTCTACTTTGTCTATAGCATCTGCAGGTAGTTGTCTTAAAGCTTCTGCTATGTTTATCGCTTGCGAAGGTCTTCCGTCAATTAAAATACGAATATTGTCGCTACCTCTTAAACTAACATTTCCTTCTGTATCAACAGAAACAGATGGAACGTTGTCTAAAACATCGCTTACACTTCCGCCTTTTACAATCATATCTTGACCAACATTGTAAACTTTTTTGTCCAGTTTGATCTCTACAGTCGATTTTTCTGCACGAACTACAACTTCATTCAATTGCGCAGCATCTTCAGATAAATTTACAACACCTAAGTTGGTATCATCCTGAATGCTTTTTTGTTTGATTTCAGTTGATTTAAAAGAAATAAATTCGACTTTTATGTCGTAAGTTCCTGGCGCAACAGCAACTTCAAATTCTCCTTTTGGATTTGTGATCCCGCCCGCAATAACTTTTGTGTCATTTGGGGCAGTAATCGAAATTGTAGCATACTCTAATGGTTGTTTGCTTACTTTTTCAAAGACTTTTCCGCTGACTTTTACTTTTTTACCACCGGGCGCTCCTTGTTGTGAGTAATTGTAAAAACTTGTAAACAGGAATACAAGTAATACAGCAAATTTGATTTTTTTCATTTTTCTGGTTTCTTTTTCTCTTTAGACGGCAAATGTAGTTTTTGGTTTAAAGAGAGAAATCACAAAAAAATGTTAATAGAATATTTTAGAATCAATCTAAAAAAGAAGCAACCACTTCTGGGTCACGACCAATAATAGCTTTTCCGTCTTTTACCACAATCGGGCGCTCTATTAAAATTGGGTTTTCTATCATTGCAGAAACTATCTGATCGTCATTTAAAGTTTTTCCTTTAAAATTTTCAATCCACACTTTCTCTTTTGTTCTTACTAATTGAATTGGCTCCAAATTAAGCTGTTTTAGCAATTTTTTTAATTCTTCAAAAGATGGAGTTTCTGTTAAATATGGGATGATTTCAAATTCTTGGTTTGATTGTTCTATAAAAGCAAGGCAGTTTCTTGATTTTCCGCATCTCGGATTATGGTAAATTTGTATCATTTTGTTATATTTAATGGTTTCAAATATTCTTAAGGTAAAAAAGAGGTATTTTCGCAGTATCAAAAGTAAGATTAACTTATCGAATTTGGATTCTCATTTTTTTAAAATTTTAGATTTATGTTTTTAGAGCAAGGAATTAAACCTGAAAATAAGTTTTGGAAATATCTTTTAGGTTCTGTTTTTATTATCGCAGCTTCTTTTGTTGGACAAATTCCACTTACTGCAGCCGTATTTTACAAAACATTTACTGAGAAGATTGGTTTTCCAACTACTAACGAAGGGGTTATGAAAATGTTTGAGTCCAATACAACACTTTTTTTGGTAATGACTTCATTCGTTTTTGCTTTTGCGGGTGTTTATTTTGTAGTCAAATTTATTCATCATCAAACGTTATTGTCAGTAACGACTTCAAGACCAAAAGTTGACTGGAAACGCATTTGGTTTTCTTTCTTTTTATGGGCTTTCTTTTCCTTGCTTAGTTTTTTATTTGTGTATCTAAAATCGCCAGATCAGTTTGTTCTGAATTTTAAATTGGTTCCTTTTTTAATTTTAGTGGTTTTAGGAACACTTTTAATTCCAATTCAAACCAGTACAGAAGAATATGTTTTTCGAGGTTATTTGATGCAGGGATTTGCTAATTTGGCTCAAAATAGATGGTTTCCGCTTTTGATGACTTCTGTTATTTTCGGGTCAATGCACTGGGCAAATCCGGAAGTGGTAAAAATGGGAAATATCATAATGATTTATTACATAGGAACGGGTTTATTTTTAGGAGTTATTACTCTTATGGATGAAGGAATGGAACTTGCTCTTGGGTTTCATGCGGCAAACAATCTTGTTGGCGCATTATTAGTAACCTCAGATTGGTCGGTTTTTCAAACGCATTCTATATTTAAAGATCTTTCAGAACCTTCAGCAGGAATTGATGTAATTCTGCCTGTTGTAGTGATTTATCCAATATTACTTTTTATTTTTAGTAAAAAATACGGTTGGACAAACTGGAAACAAAAACTAACAGGAAATATTATTAATGTTCAAGTAAAAGCTTAAAAATATGCAAAACTTAACTCATAATAACGTTCATAATTACTTTAGGTTAAATGGATACCATTTAAATGCAAAAGATTTGTGCCAAATAGCCTACAGTTACATCAAAGAAGGAGATGCCTACGAACAATCAATTGGAGAATTCTTTTTGGATTGGTTTGATAAAAAGGATTATATCGAAATGACGACTTCTGGAACAACTGGCCTTCCAAAGTTAGTTCGTTTAGAAAAACAAGCTATGATTCAATCTGCTTTGGCTACAGGCGACTTTTTTGATTTACAGCCAGGAGATAAAGCTTTATTATGTCTCCCGACTCAATTTATTGCAGGGAAAATGATGCTGGTAAGAAGCTTAATTCTAGGATTAGAATTAGATGTGGTATCGCCAAGTGTGCATCCATTAGCTTTAAATAAAACTACATACGATTTTGTTGCAATGGTGCCATTGCAGGTTCAAAATTCTATTGAGCAACTTTCAAAAGTGCGTAAACTGATTATTGGAGGCGCTAAATTAGATTCTTCGTTAGAAGAAAAACTTCTGCATCTAAAAACAGAAATTTACGAAACGTACGGGATGACTGAGACAATTACTCATATTGCAGCAAAACGCCTAGGAGATTCTGTTTTTTCAGTTCTTCCAAACGTTAAAATATCTCAAGATGATCGTCAGTGTTTGGTTATTAATATTGCTACAATTTCTGATGAACCAATTGTTACTAATGATTTAGTAGAATTATTGAACGAACATCAATTTAAATTTTTAGGACGAATTGACAACGTAATCAATAGTGGAGGAGTGAAGCTAATTCCAGAACAGATTGAAGCAAAATTGGTGGGCAAAATTAATAGCAGATTTTTTGTAACCGGACTTCCAGATACTACTTTAGGAGAAAAATTAGTTTTGGTTATTGAAGGCGAAAAACAAGAATTTGAACCTGATTTCTTTGATGTTTTAGGAAAATATGAAAAACCAAAAGAGATCGTTTTTGTCTCAAAATTCAAAGAAAACGAAAACGGGAAATTGCTTCGCAAACCAACCTTGCAGGATTAAATTCCAATATCCAAATTCCAAAACTCTTAGTTTAGAACTTTGTCAAAGTTTTAAACTTTGACAAAGTTGGATGCTAGAATATAAAAACCTTTGAAAAAATAAAAATCCCAAATTTCAATAACTAAGATTGAAATTTGGGATTTTTTTATTTGAATCCAAAATTGGAATTTGGAATTTTCAATATTGGAATTTAAGATTTTCTTTCTAAAAGTGCCATATAGAATCCGTCAAAACCAGATTTTGAAGCTAACATTTTACGGTCTTCAATAAAAGTAAATTGTTTTCCGATTTCTGTTTTTAAGAACTTCTCAACTTGTTCCTGGTTTTCTGAAGGTAAAACAGAACAAGTTGCATAAACTAATTTTCCGCCTGGTTTTACAATTTTAGAATAGCTTTCTAAAACTTCACTCTGAACTTTACGAATGTTGTCAATAAATTCAGGTTGTAATTTCCATTTAGAATCTGGATTTCTTTTTAAAACTCCCAATCCGCTACAAGGTGCGTCAATTAAAACACGGTCTGCTTTTTCGTGTAATTTTTTGATCACTTTTGTGCTGTCAATAATGCGGTATTCAATATTAAAAGCTCCGTTTCTTTTCGCTCTTAATTTTAATTGCTTCAATTTGCTTTCATACAAATCCATAGCAATTAACTGTCCTTTGTTTTCCATTAAAGAAGCCATGTGCAATGTTTTTCCACCTGCTCCAGCACAAGTATCAACTACACGCATTCCTGGTTTTACATCCAAAAATCCTGCAACTAATTGTGAATTTGCATCTTGAACTTCAAATAAACCTTGTTTAAAAGCATCAGTTAAAAATACATTGGCTCTTTCTTTTAAAACAAGAGCTTCTGGCTGGTCTTTTAAATATTCCGTTTCAATATTTAAATCCATTAAAGTATTTCTAAGGCTTTCTTTAGTTCCTTTTAAAGTATTAGTTCTAAGAATAACTTTTGCTGGCTGATTTTGTGCTGCAATTTCTTTTGCCCACACTTTTTCTCCAAGTTCTTTCACGCCTAATTCATCCATCCAATCTGGAATAGATTCTTTAATTGCTCTAGTTTTAGATAATTCGTCAAAACGACCTTTTATTTTTCTTTCTGGAGTTCCTTCCAATTGTCTCCAATCTGGAATTGGATAACCACGAAGAACAGCCCAAACAGCAAACATTCTCCATAAATTATCTCTGTCATAAGGTTCTTTAACTTCTGCAATTTCAGCGTATAATCGTTTCCATCG
Source organism: Flavobacterium ginsenosidimutans (assembly GCF_003254625.1). Lineage (GTDB taxonomy): Bacteria > Bacteroidota > Bacteroidia > Flavobacteriales > Flavobacteriaceae > Flavobacterium > Flavobacterium ginsenosidimutans. Next base: position 50,965 of record NZ_QJRJ01000080.1, on the reverse strand, counting down.
AACAATCTCATATATGGTTTCAGCAACAAATTTACGGTCAGAACTTCCCCAACGTTTGTCTTTTTTTAATGCTCTAGCTACAACTTTGTCTGCATATTCTCCTTCATTGAAAATAGCATTCAAAGAATCAATTGTCGTATAAACTAAATTTCTGTGTAATCTCATTTTATTTATTTGAAGTGCAAAGGTACTATTAATTGATTGAAAGTTAAATTTTTAATACCGAATCTTATTCTGACTCTCATTAAAAGAAAAAACACTCTTATTTAGAGTGTTTTTTTGAATTATTTTTAGTTTTACTCTTTGGAAGTAATACGTGTTAATCCAATATTTTCTGGAGCATGAAGCACCATTGGGAATTTTTCTATTTTAACAGAGCTGCTGTCTAAACCAAAAGCTCTTTCTTCAGATAAACTCAGTTTCTTGATGAAGAAATAAGAGTTCATGATAATGTTTTCATGCCATCTTAGATCGTTGTCGTTTGATAAGAATTTCTCTGATAATACAAATTTGAAATCTCCAATAATGTTGTTTTTGTTTAAAGATTCATAACGGCTCGTAATATCTACTTCGCCTCGTTTTACCATGTCTTTGATAACTTCTCTAAACATCAAATTGATCTTGGTAGGCTCTCTAAAACCTAAGTTGAAATCAATTCTATAAATATCGTCTTTCGCAATTTCAGTTACTTTATATTGCGTTTTGTAAGGTTCAGTCAAAATGTTCACGTGAACAAACCAATAAATATCAGCTCTTTTTGGACGTTTTTGAAGGATAGAATAAATGATTTTTTCCTCCAGTTCATCAACGCGATTCGCGTTTGTCATATAAACCAAATGCGTAGCATATTTCGGAATAGATAAATCTTGGCTTAGCTCTACAAGAACTTGTTTGTAATCGTCAACTTTAACCACTTTAGTGTAGTTTTTGTTGATTTTCTTAGCTAAATACCAGATTGTCATTACAGAAATCAGCATACTTGCAATGATTAATGTTACGTAACCACCTTCTGCAAATTTTGTAATGTTAGCAAAAAGGAAACTGAACTCAATCAATAAATAAATTGTAATCAGCGGTACCATAAAGTACAGTTTTACACGTTTCATGATTAAGTAATAGTTTAGCAAAATGGTTGTCATAATCATACATAAGATGATGGCAAGACCGTATGCATGCTCCATGTTTCCTGATTTTTCAAAATGCAAAACAATTCCAACACAGCCAAAAAACAATAACCAGTTGATTGACGGAATGTATAATTGACCTTTTACTTCTGTCGGATATTTGATTTTTACTTTTGGCCAGAAGTTCAAACGCATTGCTTCGTTGATCAAAGTAAATGAACCAGAAATAAGGGCTTGAGAAGCAATTACGGCTGCTAAAGTCGCAACTACAATCCCGAATGGTAAAAACCAATGTGGCATAATTAAGTAAAATGGGTTTCCATTTTCTCCACCTAATTGCTGTAAAGTGCTTCCTTCATGGTGAATTAAATAAGCAGCTTGTCCGAAGTAATTTAAAACCAATGTTGCTTTTACAAATATCCAACTGATTCTGATGTTTTTTCTACCACAGTGCCCCATGTCAGAATATAAAGCTTCAGCTCCAGTTGTACATAAGAATACAAAACCAAGAACGAAGAAACCATCAGGATGGATCGATAGTAAATGATAAGCGTAATAAGGATTGATAGCCTTAATTACTTCAGGATAATTAATTACCTGAATTGCACCTAAAGTTCCCAGCATAGCAAACCAAATCAACATCATTGGTGCAAAGAATTTACCAACCAATTTTGTTCCGAATTGCTGAATAGTAAATAGAATAAATAGAATTGTAATTACTATGTAAACAATGGTTTGTGTCTGCATTGTTGGATAGAATGCTCTAATTCCTTCTACAGCAGATGAAATCGAAATAGGAGGAGTGATAATTCCGTCAGCAAGCAAGGCGCTACCTCCAATAATGGCGGGCACTATAAGCCATTGAATTTTTGTTTTCTTTACTAATGCGTATAACGCAAAAATACCTCCTTCACCGTGGTTGTCTGCACTTAAAGTAATAAGTACATATTTAATTGTAGTTTGTAAAGTTAAAGTCCAGAACACACAAGAAATACCGCCTAAAACAATATCGGCATTAATGGTATGTTCGCCTAAAATAGCTTTCATTACATACAATGGAGAAGTACCAATATCCCCATAAATAATCCCTAAAGTAATCAATAAACCCCCAATAGACAACTTACTGTGTAAGTTTTTATGCGATGCGCTCATGTATAATTTTATAAAAAGACGGTTGCAAATTTACTGTTTTAAAACAAATTAGCGGCAATTATAATCAAAAAGATAAAAAAAAGCACAATCGTAAAATTGTGCTTTCCTTTTTGAATGTTATTTAGTTCTAAAATTAACCTCTTCTGCCATTTCCTCGAGAACTTGAACTATTTTCTCTTTGGCTTTGTCCGCCTCTAGATTCTTGGCTTACTCTTGGAGATTCACTACGTTGTTGAGCTTGTTGTGGTCTAGCAGAATACTCTCTGTTTGAGTTGCTAGATTGATTTTCAGAATAACTTCTTGAGCTTCTTTCTGCTCTAGGAGCAGATGCTTCACGATTAGAGTAACCTCTTGATGTATTAGAAGAATTGTTATTTCCGTAATCTACTCTTTGTGTGTTTTGTGCCCTAGGAGTGCTTTCAACTCTTGGAGTATTATTAGCATTATTAGAATAACCACGATTTGTATTTCTGTCAGTGTTAACATTTTCAGTACTTCTGCCAGTAGAACTGTAACCTCTGTTACTATTGCCGTTGCTAGTTCTTTCTACAGAAGGTCTGCTTGTTGCATTTCTGTTATCTGCATAAGTTCTGTTAGAAATTCCATTGTTAGATGTTGTTCTGCCAGTATAATTTCTATTTGTGTTATAGGTGTTTCTATTTGTTTCTCTACTAACTACACGTCTTTGGTCTAATTCGTATCTATTTGATGTATTAGCATGTCTTTCAGCGAAACTATAGTTAGGACGCATTCTTTCATAACCATAAGAACGTCTTGTTTCATAGATCACAGGTGCTCTGTAACTTCTTCTTACATTAACATAGTTATAATGATTGTTAACGTTAATACAAACATTGATGTTGTTTCTGTATCTGTACACTGGATATGGTGCCCAAGTTCTATAATATGTTGGATAATAACCCCAGTACCAAGTTGAGCAATAAGGCACATAATTTGTAACCCAGAAAGAAGTATAGATAACAGGAGCTACACTATAAACTGGCTCATAAATATAATTATCTCCATATAAATAAGTATTTCCTACAACCTGAACGCTTACTTTATTGTAATTATCTCTTTCTACGTCAATGGTTGCAATGTCTTGATATACATCACGATCCAAAACCGCTTGGATAATAACAACGTGTGTTCTGTTTTCAACACTTTCGATTACACGTAAGTAATCAACTTCGTCGTCACCATTAAGGTCAAGGTTTGATATTTGATATTTTGGATCATTCAAACGTCTTTCAAAATCTTGAAGGTTGGCTGATTCTCCAAAAATTGAAGCAACAGCTCTTAAGTCTAAGTTATCACTTATATCTGAGTTTTTTGCATAAACTGTAGCTCCAGCTTGGGCTTGGCAAGAAGTAATTGCTACTGCAAATATGGCTATTAAAAGTAATTTCGCTTTCATGGCTAAATCATATTAAATTGTTGTATTAGTTGATATCCAATTACTGTGCCACAAAATTAAAGCTGTGTTTTATTTGTTTTATTTATTTGATTATTAGGTATTTGTGTTTATTTGTTTATTTGTTTGTTTGTTTGTTTGTTTGTTTGTTTGTTTGTTTTATCGTTTGTGCAGAAACACATCTAGAACAGTAAATACAAATGGTATAATAATGTCTTTTGGACGAATTCCTGAATCTGTGCTATAGCCGGTATTTCTTGAACTCATCACGATGTTAATAGTTGCTACATCTTCATATATGTTCGGTTTGATTTCTGATTGAATAATGATTATCTTAATGTTATTTTGAATTTTTTCGATAACCCTCAAATAATCAACTTTTCCATCATGGTTTAAATCTAAATTAGAGATTCTGTAGTCTGGATAGTTTAGTCTTGTTTCAAAATCTGCAGTATTTACAGATTCAGAAAATATTGTTGAAACTGCATTTAAATCTAAGTTTTCTTCTACATAAGAGTTCTTTGGATATACGTTGACTCTTTGAGCAGTGAGAGTATTTACTAATAATATAAATATCCCGGCCAATAATATATTTTTCATATTTTACTTGTTAATTTTTATTTGGTAAGAAAACAATTACTATGCCAGAAAAAGACTAGAGAATGATTTTGATATTTTATAAATAATCGTATTTTAGCGTTAACCAAATTTTAAGTTTCCTATGAAAAAACTCGCTTTATTTTGTGTTATTTTTATTTTATTGATGTCTTTTAGAACATTTAACTATAAAACTGACGCTGTTTACAATAATGGTTTTACATCAATGACAGTAGATACATTATTCAAAGACAGAATTAGTATTAGAGCAATTTTAATTGATAAAAATAAAGTTTGGTACGGGGCAGATAATTCTCGTTTTGGATATTATGATCTAGATAAAAAAGAAAAATTCGAAGAGCATATTTACCGCGATACACTTAAATTAGAATTCAGAAGCATAGCACAAACTTCGAAAGATATTTTTTTGTTGAGTGTGGCAAATCCAGCGCTTCTTTATTCGGTTTCTAAAAAAGACCGTAAAGTTAAATTGGTTTACAAAGAAATTAACCCAAAAGTTTTTTACGATAGCATGCAGTTTTGGAATGATAAGGAAGGAATTGCTATTGGAGATCCAACAGAGGATACTTTTTCAATTATTGTTACACGCGACGGAGGAGAAACTTGGACAAAATTGCTGTCTGATAAATTACCAACCAATAGCACAGGAGAAGCTGCTTTTGCAGCCAGTAACACTAATATAGTGATTAAAGGAAATGATACCTGGCTGGTTTCTGGCGGAAAAAAATCACGTGTTTTTTATTCTCCAGACAAAGCAAAAACTTGGAGAGTTGTAGAAACTCCTATCGTACAGGGAAAACAAATGACAGGAATTTTTACGGCAGATTTTTACGATTCTAAACAAGGTTTTATAGCAGGAGGAGATTACGATTTGCCTAACGTAAAGACAAATAATAAAGCTTTTACAAAAGATGGCGGCAAGACTTGGGAATTAATTGGTCAGAATATGGGATTTGGTTATGCGTCTTGTATACAATATGTTCCTGGAGGTAATGGAAGAGAAATTGTTTGTGTAGGTTCTGAAGGAATACAATATTCTCAAAATGGAGGTGAAAACTGGATGCAGCTTTCTACAGACACGAAATTTTTTACAATTCGTTTTGTGAATAGAAATACCGCAATTGCTGCGGGACATAATAAAGTAGTTCGACTAAATTTTAAATAAAAAAATAAGAACCCTAAATAATAAAGTAAGTATTATTATATAGGGTTCTTATCGCTGTTGTTTCGTTAAGTTTAATCTTTATTAGCTTTGTCGCGGTATTGCTGCAGTAATTTTCGATTAAAGTCGTCTTCAGATTTTTTAAGCAATAATATTTTCTTTGCAGGAAGTACTTTCTTAAGACTGTTCATGTATTTTTCGCGAAGCTGGTATATTTCTTTATCGGTGCTTTCGATTTGAGATAATAATGTTGCTGCGTCTTTATCTGAAAGATTTTTAAGATTGTCATCTTTTAGCTGTCTCAGATAAGTTTTCATTTTCAAATACTTTAATTCATATTGCTTATCATCATAAGCATTATAAATAGGCCAGAATTTTTCAGCTTCAGTTGAAGTTAATTCCAATTCTGTTGTTAAAAATGACACTTTAAAAGCTTTAATTTTTTCTCGCTTTTCATCTATTTTTCCATTTTGTGCAAAAAATGAAAAACTTGTCAGAAATAGCAATAGCGGTAAAATGTTTTTTATTTTCATTGTTAAGCTAAGTTGTTGAGTTAAGTTTGATTTAATTTTGTTCTGAAATTAAGTGTTCTATGTTTGGACTTGCAACTAAAATATCTTCTAGTGTTTCATCTTCTAGAGTAACATCGTTACCTAATTTTTCTATATCACTGTCATCTAAGGTTTGAATTAAATCATATTGGCTAATATTGGAGTGATAAGATAAATAGTTTTCTAAAGTGGCTTCATCAAGCTCGTTTGAATTGGCTTTGTAATTATTTACAATCGGAATTAATAATGCAAAACCAATTACCGCAGCGGCTGCCAGAGAAATGATTTTTCTACGTTTGTAAAAAGGAATTACCTTAACTTCTTTTTCGTTTAATTGCTGTAAAACTTTTTCTGAAAAATCATCAAAATAATTTTCCGGAGTTTTAAACCCAGATTTTATTTTTGGTTCGTTTTCTAATTTAAATGTTTTCATAATACTTATAAGATAGTTTTTGTTACAAAAGGTTTAATTTGACGTAACATATAATTCTATTTTTTTTACTGCGTGATGATATGATGCTTTGAGAGCTCCAACAGAAGTTCCTAGAATATCTGCAATTTCTTCATATTTCAATTCTTCAAAATATTTCATTTTGAAAACCAATTGCTGTTTCTCTGGAAGTGTTACAATTGCCTTTTGAAGTTTGATTTGAATTTCATCTCCATCAAAATAAAGATCGGCTTTTAAGTTATCGATTGTTTTATTCTGCAGATCTTCAGATGAAATGCCACTCAATTTTGCTTTTTGTGATAAAAAAGTCAAAGCTTCATTTGTAGCAATACGGTACATCCAGGAAAAAAGTTTACTTTCTCCTTTAAAGTTTTTAAGATTTTGAAAGACTTTTACAAAAGTGTTCTGTAAAACATCATCTGCATCATCATGATTCAAAACAATGTTTCGAATATGAGAATACAAAGGTCTCTGATAATCAGACAAGAGTTTTTGAAACGCAGTATTCTGCGTCTCAGGACTTAATAATTGTTTTATAAATTCTTTCTCGTCTATCAAACTTATTGTTTTGTAAACTTTCTTTAATAGAAGTTAGACAGAATTTAAAAGAAAAGGTTTAATGCCTTTTTTTAAATTATTTAAAACTCTGAATCTTCTTCTTGTGCAGGTGTTTGTGCAGGAGCAGGTGTTGGTGCTGCTGGTTTGCGTTTTACAGGTTCTGTGCGCGGTTGTTCTGTACGTGGCTGGCTTGGAGCTTCACCAGTACTATCTTGAGCATAAACAGGCTCAGTAACAGCAGGAGCTACTTTAGGTTTTATTGGGAAATAAATTTCGGTTACCAATTTAGAAGAAGCTTTTACATCCAATTTGCTCAACGTCAATATTTCAAGATGAGACCAGCTTAAATCTGGAATAATCTTTTCATTGTTTATATATGCAGTTGTTTTTGCAATTGCTTCGTTTCTATGCGAGTAATCTCCAGTAAGAGTTGTTTTTACAGCATCAAAACCATTTAATTTTCCTGCTAAAATATCACTTCCTGAACTGGTTGAAATTTCTTTATTAATAGGTAAACAAATAGAAATTTTAGCTAAACCAGTTTTAGTATCGTAAGTATGATAAATAATAAATGGTTTCCCCATTGCGGATAAACCGTTTGTTTCACTAAAATGAATAAGCTTTGGAATTACAATTCTAGCATTTTTGCTCACTTTGGCAATTTCACTTGTAAAAGTCTGTTTGATATAAGGCGTTTCTGTTTTCTTAACAACTCCGTCTACTTGAACAGCGTAAGTTCTAGTTTCGTAATCTAAATTTTTATCAATATTGGCTAAGCTTTTTTCATAAATAGTTCCAATAACTCGATCCGAACCTCCATGTAAAGCAGTATATATTTTAAATAGAAAACTCATAGTTCCTTTTCCTTTCCAAGTAACTTTTGTTTTTCCGTTCAATGTATCTTTTAAAGTCCAATTTACATCGGCTTCAGTACCATCAAATTGCATTTTTTGGTCAATGCTTTCGCCATCTTTTGTTTTAAGGATAATAGAATTTCCTTTGCCATCAACACCATCCCAATAAAATGTTGCGCCATTTCCGCTTGTTTTATTAGCGTATGTCATTTTTATGCTAGGGTCTTCAATAGACCAAGATTCAAAATCTTCGTAATTTCTAAAGTCGTTTAAGTAGTTATAAACCGTTGCACGAGGCGAATTGATGACTTTACTTCTTTCTACAGAAAAATCTCCTTTCTGAGTAGCAACAAAAACAGTAAGAGCAACAAAGCTTAAAAGTGCAAAAAGAAATAAATACTTTAGAATTTTCATGGTAGATTGTTTGGTTTCGGTAAAGTTATAAATTTATCATGAGTCTTACTAATAACCCATAATGATTAGGTTTATTTTATTGCGACCAGAATAATTTATCTTTTTAAAAAGATTTTAATTACGAACAAAAGTACTATGAAAAGCAGAAAGGCAAGGAGTACTTTGTAATTTCCTTTATAAAAGACTTTGTGTAATTTCAAATCTTTTCGATAAGCAAATATCATAACGATTACAAACGCAATAAAAAAACATACCCCAAATAGTATTTGACCTTGACTAAACATAGTTATAAAAATTTTTGGCAAATTTAGAGATTTGTAAACGATTTGCTGCTAAATTGCCTTTTCATTTCTTTCAATAAATTTTCAGATTTATAAGAAAGTGACTTAAATTAGCAAAAAAAAGAAAACTACTATATGAAAAAACAACTTGACGCCGTAACAGAATTTCACACTGCTTTTAGAATTGGCCACAGTACTACACCAGTTGCCGATGTGGGAGCAGAGAAAAAATTACTTCGTTATAATTTAATGAAGGAAGAAAACGAGGAATATTATGAAGCGGTTCAGAATAATGATTTAGTTGAAATTGCAGACGCTCTTGGAGATATGATGTATATTTTGTGCGGAACAATTATCGAACATGGACTTCAAGATAAGATTGAAGCTGTTTTTGATGAAATCCAACGCAGTAATATGAGTAAATTAGGAGAAGATGGTCAGCCGATTTACCGTGAAGACGGAAAAGTAATGAAAGGTCCAAATTATTTTAAGCCAGATTTTTCGAAGCTTTTGTAAAATATAAAATTTGAAATTGACTTTATTTGTTTTCTAATTCGTTTATCAAATGCGTTAATCTTTGTTCCCAATAAAAAGTATCAAAAATGACGTTGTATTGATTTTTTAAAAGTTCAATTAATATTTTTGAAGATGTAATTACTCTGCTAATGAAAATTATTTCTTCGGCTATTGAAAATGAGTAAGGCTCTGGAGGATAATTGTCATTATATTTTGATTGATAAATATTATTCAATGTATTTATTTCATCTTTTAAATAATGATCTATTTCAAGAATATCAATTTCAATATTTTCGTAGATTGGATTTTCATTGTCTTCTTCAATCCATATAGGAGAGCAGAAATATTCTAAGCTATATTTTAAATTTCTCATACTGCAAATCTGATAATTATATTACAAATAAAAAACCCGATAAAACTAAATTTATCGGGTTTCTTTTTTAATATGGTTTTGGATTATTGAACTTTAACTGTCCATCCGTAAGTGTCTTCAGAAAGTTTGTTTTGAAGACTTGTTAGTTTTTCTTTTAAGAAAGAAGCATAAGAATTTTCGATTGGAGCCATTTCGAAGTATTCATCTTTATAAGAGAATCCTTTGATAACGCTAATAACCGCTGCAGTTCCTGCTCCAAAGATTTCTTTCAAAGAACCGTTTTTAGCAGCTTCAACCAATTCTGAAACAATTACTGGACGAACTTCAACTTTTAATCCTTCTTTTTCTGCCATTGCGATCAAACTTTTTCTAGTAACACCATCTAAAATTCTTTCACTTGTTGGAGCAGTTAATAAAGTATCGTTAATTCTGAAGAAAACGTTCATTGTTCCAGCTTCTTCTAATTTTGTGTGCGTTGCATCATCAGTCCAAATAACTTGTTGGAAACCATCTTTATTTGCCAAGTTAGTTGGGTAGAATTGAGCAGCATAGTTTCCGGCAGCTTTTGCAGCACCAATACCGCCATTTGCAGCTCTACTGAAATGTTCAGCAATGATAACTTTTACTTCACCTCCATAATATGCTTTTGCAGGAGAAAGTAAAATCATAAATTTATATTCGTCTGAAGGATTTGCGATAACTCCAGGACCTGTAGCAATCATAAAAGGACGGATGTACATACTTGCTCCGTTTCCTCTTTGAATCCATTCTTGATCAATTTTCAATAATTCATTTAAACCATCCATAAAAATAGCTTCTGGAATTTCTGGCATAGCCATACGAACAGCAGAATTATTGAAACGTTTGTAATTTTCATCTGGTCTAAACAACCAAATGTCATTACTTTCGTCTTTATAAGCTTTCATTCCTTCAAAAATAGCTTGTCCGTAGTGGAAGACTTTTGAAGATGGATCCATCAAAATAGGAGCATAAGGCTTAATGACAGGATTTTGCCATTGCCCGTTTTTAAAATCGCATTCGAATAAATGGTCTGTAAATACAGCACCAAAACTTAAGTTGTCAAAATCTACTTCATTGATTTTTGTAGAAGTAGCTTTAATGATTTCAATTTTGCTCGTTTGAGTTGTACTCATAGTTATGTAAGTTTTTTGTGAGATATTTTTCACTATCAGAAATCTAAAGTGATGATATCGTGTAAAATGAAATTTATTGAATGCAAAATTACGTAAAAATCTGTAAAAAACTTAGCGAAAATTCATTATTTAATGGTTTTGATTGAGATTTATTTATCTTATAATAAACTCAAATATTTAGTTGGTTTTTATAAAGAATTTATGAAAAAAGTATCGTTTTTTAAGGCTTTACGCATTTGTTTTGACTAAATTTGAATCTTAAAATGGCTTGAAAATCAATAAAAAGTTATTGTAAAATTCGGAAAAAGTGAAAAGAGAAATAATTAAAACGTTAGATGGTTCAACTACAATTCGTTTGCCAGAATGGGACGAATGTTATCATTCTAAACATGGTGCAATTCAGGAAGCTAAACATGTTTTTATTAAAAACGGATTGTCATTATTTGAGAATCCTATAAGTATATTAGAAATAGGTTTTGGGACTGGATTAAATGCTTTTATCACTTTTTTAGAATCTATTCTAAAACAACAGACAATTGATTATGTTGGAGTAGAAGCATATCCTGTAGATCCGAAAGAGATTTTAGAAATGAATTATGCTGAAGAATTGGAAGCAACAGAATACGAATCTGTTTTTAAGGAAATGCATCTTGCAGAATGGGATAAGAAAACTCAGCTTAATTCGCAATTTTCGTTAACCAAAAGAAAACAATTTTTTCACGAAATAAACGATCTTGAAATTTTTGATTTGATTTACTTTGACGCCTTCGGTTACCGAGTGCAGCCGGAGCTTTGGAGTACTGAAATTTTTCAGAAAATGTATAATAGTTTAAAGCCAAATGGCGTTCTTGTTACTTATGCAGCGCGAGGAGTTGTTAAAAGAAGCATGATTGAAGTTGGATTTACCGTAGAAAAATTAGCTGGACCTCCAGGGAAAAGAGAAATGTTTCGAGCCTTTAAAAAGGTTTAAATGAGTTATTTAGAATAATTCTATATTGATTTATATATTTTAAGAAAACGTATTCGTTGCTAAATTTTTTAAAAAAATAAGTTAAAAGTAGTATTTATGTTCAATATTTGTTTAAATTTGGCTCGAGTTTAAAAAAATAGATAACCCCCGAAAATCTTATTTTATTATGTCAAAAATGATGTTTGATTACACGAAATCAATACTTGAAAGAGTTAGTTTCGATCCGGTACTTTTCTGTAAGGAATTAGAGAAAGCTATCAAAACACTGTTACCTTACGAAATGGAACAATTACAAGAATGGTTATTGAATTTCATTGTTGGAAAGCCAGAATTAAAACAAAGTCTACTACTGATTAAAGTATAAAAAAAGGAGCCAATTTGGCTCCTTTTTTATTATGCTCTTTTTTGTAGCGGACTTATGATTTGAACATTCTGAAAAACTATTGCGCCTTTTACAACGCCAGCAATTGTAGATCTGAGTGCATCAATAATTTGCATTTTTAATTCGCTCTTTGGGTAAATCAAACTTACCTCTCGAGCTGGTTTTGGTTCCTTAAAATTACGAAGTTTCAGTTTATCGGATTCTTTTAAGTCTAAGGTGTGCAAGTACGGAAGTAACGTTGTACCAAGGCCTTCGTCTGCCAATTTAATCAAGGTTTCAAAACTACCGCTTTGAATCTGAAAATTAGATTGATCGACGTCTGAGACATTTTTGCACAAATTCAAAATTCCGTCTCTAAAACAGTGACCGTCTTGTAAAAGCAGAATTTCATTTAGATTTAAGTCGGCAACTTCGATTTCTTCTTTCTGAAAACTAGCATGATGCTCAGGGATGTATGCTACAAAAGGCTCAAAATACAATACAATCTCTTTGATTTTTTCGTCTTCAAGAGGAGTTGCGGCAATTGCAGCATCAAGATGTCCGTTTTTCAGTTTTAGAATAATTTCCTCTGTGTTCAACTCTTCAATCAAGAGTTTTACTTTTGGGTATTTCTTAATGAAGTTATTTAAAAACATTGGTAAAAGTGTAGGCATAATCGTTGGAATAATTCCTAAACGGAATTCTCCTCCAATAAAACCTTTTTGCTGTTCTACAATATCTTTTATACGATCAGCTTCGTTTACGATATTTTTTGCCTGACTTACAATTTTTTGTCCTATATCTGTAAGCTGAATTGGCTTTTTGCTTCTGTCGAAAATTAAAATATTAAGTTCTTCTTCAATTTTTTGTATCTGCATACTAAGAGTTGGCTGAGTTACAAAGCATTTTTCAGCAGCAAGTGTGAAGTTTTTATGCTCAGCAACCGCTAACACATATTGTAATTGAGTTATAGTCATATTGATAGTATTTTGTGATGCAAAAATAAGAAAATATAATTTTTATTTATGTTTATTTTATAGAAGTTACTTTAAATTTGTAGTAAATTAGTGTAAAAAAATAGATTATGAAGACAAATATTTTAGGATTACCTGTAAAAGAATCAGAATTATTGGTAAAAGAGTTGAATGTACTTTTGTCAAATTTTCAAGTGTATTACCAAAACTTGAGAGGAATTCACTGGAACATTCGCGGAAAGCGTTTTTTTGATTTACATGTAAAATTCGAAGAACTATATACAGACGCACAATTAAAAATAGATATGATAGCCGAAAGAGTTTTGACAATTGGAGGAACTCCATTGCATACTTTTGAAGATTATATTAAGAACAATAAATTAACAGTTGGGAAAAATATTTCTAACGATGAAAAAGCAGTTCAGTTAATTGTTCATTCTTTATCTGATTTATTAAAAATCGAAAGAGAAATATTAAACAAATCGGATGAAATTAATGATGAAGGTACCAATTCAATGATGAGCGACTTCATTTCTGAGCAAGAAAAAACAATTTGGATGATGAATGCTTGGTTAGAAGAAACTTTATAAATAATTGTTTTTTAAAGAATTAAAAGCAGAATGTAATGAAAATTGCATTCTGCTTTTTTGTTTATGTTAAATTTCTATAAAAATCTCTTTGATTTTATTTGTTTAACGCTATTTTTGCTTTGATGAAATTTGTAGCCCGCATATTATTATTCATATTCATTGCCTTCTTATCGACCCCAACAATTGTTCAGGCGTTAAAGAAAGGGAATAGTGCGGCTATATCTTTTAGTATTACTGAAGAAGAAGTACATAAAGAACTTAAAAATGTAGTTCATCCAACTATTCTAGAACATGAAGTTTTAATCCCGGTTTACATCGAGAAAAAAACTATTATTTCTGAAAATATTGTCATGCTAGACAATATTTCTCCAAGCATATTTGCTCCACCACCTAACGTAGCATAATACTTCCGATTATTTCGAACTTTAGCCGCATTTCTATCGAGATGGGGTGAATCTTTAATGAATAATTTTTTTAGTATTATATTATGACAAAAAAAATCAATCTTTTTGCCAACCTTAAATCTGATTTTGCTTCGGGTTTAGTGGTTTTCTTGGTGGCTCTTCCGTTGTGTTTAGGTATTGCAATGGCTTCTGGAGCACCGTTATTTTCTGGAATTATTGCTGGTGTTGTGGGTGGTATCATTGTAGGATATTTAAGCCAGTCACATATTAGTGTATCAGGTCCAGCTGCTGGGTTAACAGCTATCATTTTAACCGCAATTACCGATTTAGGAGCTTTCGATGTATTTTTAATGTCTGTTTTTATTGCTGGATTAATTCAATTGGCATTAGGATTTTTAAAGGCCGGAAGTATTTCGAATTATTTTCCAACAAATGTAATTGAGGGAATGTTAGCGGGTATTGGAATTATTATCATCTTAAAACAAATACCGCACGCTTTTGGTTATGATGCAGATTTTGAAGGAGATCAAGCTTTTATTCAAAATGATGGAAGTAATTCATTTTCATTTCTATTTGATGTTTTAAATCATATTCACTTAGGAGCTGTGGTGGTTTCTGCGGTTTCATTGGTAATTCTATTAGCTTGGGATAAAGTTCCTTTCTTAAAAAGAATAAAACTGGTTCCAGGTGCTTTGGTTGCCGTTATTGCTGGAGTAGTTTTAAACGAAATATTTGTATCTACAGGAAGCACTTTGGCAATTGCAAAAGAACATTTGGTTTCTTTGCCAGTTCCAAAATCTTTTGATGATTTTAAATCAATTATAATTACCCCAGATTTTACCGCTGTTACAAATCCGCAAGTTTGGGTAGTTGCTATTACAATTGCCATTGTCGCTTCTATTGAAACGCTTTTATGTATAGAAGCCACTGATAGAATGGATGTGCAAAAACGTTACACAAATACTAATGTTGAGCTTAGAGCGCAAGGTATTGGTAATATTGTGAGTTCTCTTTTAGGAGGTTTACCAATGACTTCTGTAGTAGTAAGATCTTCTGCTAATAACAATGCGGGAGCAAAATCTAAAATGTCAGCCATTATTCATGGTGTGCTTTTATTATTAAGTGTATTGGCTATACCAGTAATTTTAAACAAAATTCCATTGGCAACATTGGCGACTGTTTTGATTTTGGTTGGATATAAATTAGCAAAACCAGCAGCCTTTATGCATTTCTGGAAAAAGGGTAAATACCAGTTTGTCCCTTTTATTGCAACTTTGGTCTTTGTCGTTGCGACAGATTTGCTAAAAGGTGTTGCGTTGGGAATCATTATTAGTATTATTTTCGTTTTACGAGGAAACTTAAAAAGAGCTTATGTCTTCAAGAAAGAAGAATATGAAGATGGTGATATCATTCATATTGATTTAGCTCAGGAAGTTTCGTTCTTGAATAAAGCGGCAATAAAGCAAACATTGGCTGAAATTCCAGAAAACTCTAAAGTTATAATCAATGCGCATGATACAGAATATATTTCGCATGACGTATTGGATTTGATTCGTGAGTTTAAAGAAACTAGAGCAATCGATGAACATATAAAAGTAAAACTTAAAGGGTTTAAAGAAGCTTACGAACTAGAAAATACGCCAGAAAATCATAATCACGTTAAAATCGAACATTATTATGATGTGGCAAAAAGAGAACTAGTTAAAAAAGAAGTTGTTAGATAAGAATAATTAAATTTAGGTGTTTTTAAGGCCGTAGAAATGTCAAATTTTAGGTAACTTTACATTCAAGTTCTTTTTTGAGACATACCTAGAATTAGAAATTACCACACAAAAAATAAAAAAATGAGAAAATTTTATGAGCAGTTATTAGAAAATAATAAAAAGTGGGTTGAAACTTCATTAGCAAAAGACCCTAATTATTTTGCTGATTTGGCAAAAGGACAATCACCACCTTTATTATGGATTGGATGTTCTGATAGCCGTGTTCCTGCAAACGAAATTGTTGGTGCAAAACCAGGTGAAGTTTTTGTACATAGAAACATCGCTAATATGGTTGTTCACTCTGATATGAACATGCTAAGTGTACTGGATTATGCAGTAAATGTTTTGAAAATAAAGCATATCATTGTATGTGGACACTACGGTTGCGGAGGTGTAAAAGCAGCAATG
This sequence comes from Flavobacterium ginsenosidimutans, assembly GCF_003254625.1. Lineage (GTDB taxonomy): Bacteria > Bacteroidota > Bacteroidia > Flavobacteriales > Flavobacteriaceae > Flavobacterium > Flavobacterium ginsenosidimutans. Next base: position 34,873 of record NZ_QJRJ01000080.1, on the reverse strand, counting down.
GGGCATCAATCTGTTGGAATTATAGACAACTGGTTACGTCATATTAAAGATGAATACCGCCTTCACGATAAATATTTAAACTCAATTGAGAACGAAGAAGAACGTTTTAATGCTTTTGTAGAAATCAATACTAAAGAACAAGTTTACAACTTAGCGAAAACATCTATTGTACAGAATGCTTGGAAAAATGGTCAAGATTTAATGCTTCACGGATGGGTTTACGGATTAAATTCAGGTTTTGTAACCGACTTAGATGTAAATATTGCTTCGAATGATGAACTAGATGAAGTTTACCAATTGGATCTTTAATAGTTAGAAATAGAAATCGCCCTGTAAAAAGGGCGATTTTTTTTATTCGTTTTCGTCTAAATTCTCATTAAATGCTGAAGGAAGCATTGTTGGAATAAACTTAATTAATATAGGCAGTAATAAACTTCCTCCAGGAAGTAAAAATATGGTCAGCGACGGAATGGTTTTACAAATATCCAAAAGCTGTTTTTTTACTTTCTTTTTTTCTTTTGCATCCAAATCTCTTGTTGTAGAATAAGCAAGTAAAACCATCAATTCTTTACTTTGAACAATTTCCTTAATTAGCCTGTTTTTATTTCTTATGATTAATTTGACTACGCTGTGAGTCATTTGATCATAAAAATGTTTAACAGGATTAGAATAATTAAAATACGGAATCTTCTTTTTATGAGTTGTAATAAAAGTATTGGTTGTATCCATACTTTTGGTTACAAAATCGTCAGCAACTCCCATTGTTGAACCCAATGCATATAGGAAATACGATTCTTCATTTTCGACAATTCCGTCACTCCACAGCGCCATTCCGGCCATGTCGATTAAGTAATATTGTTCTAGTTTGTTTTTAAAATATTCAAGATTTAAAGTTTCTAAAGTGTCAACAGTTACTTTTGAAAATTTAGAATATCGAATAGAAGCTTCAAAAAGCTTGATTAATAAATCGTCATGCTGCGATTTTGAAGTTTTGGTTTTTAAAGCTAAACCTACAATCCCTAAAACAGTTTCTTCAATCCTTTTCAGGTACTTTTCAGGAATTTCGCCATGTTCTAAATATTGTCTAAAAGCTAAAACATCAATAAATAGCAATGCATTAGTTACTAAATGCGAAAAGTTTTTACTAATGATACTGTCATTGGTCTGAACTCTTTGATCTATAATATTTTCCAGAGAAAGGGCAGGAGTATCTTTAGGCAATAAAATTTTAAACAAATTAAACCCTTCTGGATTCATTTGTTTGTAGAACTTTAAAACTTCTGAAATAAAATTTTTAGGTTCCGAATTTCTTTTCTCTAAACAAAAAACATGGTATAGAGTATTTAGTAAAGCTACTTTAGAAATTTCGGTTTTAAACCAGCCTTTTATCGGAATTGGCATTTGAGAATCTATAGCAATAATATGACCATAAATAAATCCCGTTTCTCTTACTTTATAGTAAAACGAATCTACAGTTTCAAAGGGAATTGCCTCTGAAAACTTCTGTTCACTAAAAAACTTATCGATCCAGCCTGGTGCTGATGGGTTAATCATTGATTTAATTTTGCTGATGCAAAGCTATATCTTTTTCTTCTTTTAGAATTCATTTTAAATGAAATAACCACTAGATTTTGTTAAAAAATAGTGGTTATTATGATTTTTCTTATTTGATGATTCCTGCGCAGGCAACTCTTCCTCCTGCATTTCCTGTTGGCTGAGTTGTAAAGTCGTCTGTTCCAGCGTGTACAATTAGGCCTTTTCCTAAAACATCTTTATTGCTGTCTCCACATCCAATACACCATTCATCAGTTGTTAGAGTGATGGATCCGTTACCTTTTGCATCAGCAGTAAAGTTTCCGATATCTCCTTTGTGATATTCGCCAACTCCCCATTTTCCGTGTTTTTTGAAAGTTGGATTCCAGTGTCCTCCAGCTGAACTTCCGTCTGCAGAGCTACAATCTGCTTTTTCATGAATGTGAATTGCGTGAACTCCAGGTTCTAATCCAGTGATTTTTGCTGTAAAAGTTACTTTACCATTTTTCTCGACAAAAGTGGCAGTTCCAGCAACTTTACTATTGCTTTTAGGTTCTAATGCTACAGTCAAAGTTTTAGCATCATTTGATTTGTTATTTGTTTTACAACCAACGATTAAGGCTGTAATTATAGCGAAAGAAACGATTAGTTTTTTCATATCTACGGGCATTTTTAATTAAAGATTAAGTAAATTTAACATAAAATAACGGAATTGATTAACTCTAAAAGTTAAAAAAAAGTCAAACTATACGTTATAATTTAATTCTGATTGAGTTAAAAACGGAAAATATTGTTTAAATTCGTAGAGGTTTTTAACGAATACTTTCTGAAACCAATTTTATCTAATTCGCTCACATTTAATCTTTAATGTTATGATGAAAAAGATTTTTACCCTCATTTTTTTTAGTTTGCTTTTAATTTCTTGCAGTATTTTTAAGTGTAAAAAAACAGATTCTGTTTCGAAACTTGATGGAACTTGGGAATTGAATTATATCACGGGGCCGCGAATTACTTTTGATGGATTATATCCAAATAAAAAACCTACAATTGTTTTTAATAGTAAAGAAAACCAAGTGTCTGGAAACAACAGCTGTAATTCGTATACAGGAAAACTGAATGTGACTGGAAACAAAATCGATTTTACACAGCCTATGGCAGTAACTAAAATGATGTGTTTAGATGGTCAGGGCGAACAGACTTATATGAGTACGCTACAGAAAATTACATCTTATGATATTACTGATGATGGAAAAACATTGAATTTTATTTCAGGAGATATTGCAATGATGCGTTTTACTAAAAAATGATAGTATGAAAACCACAATATCAGTTTTGTTGATTTTTTTAAGTGTTTTTAGTTTTTCAGCTTTGGCACAAGAAAAATCAAAAAAAGAACTTAAAGCAGAAAGAGAATTACAGAAACAGAATGAAATTAAGGCACTTATAGCTTCTCAAAATTTTATTTTTGAAGCGCAAAAAGTGACTCCTCAAGGAGGAAGATTAATCCAGCTGGATTACAATACTTATTTTTTAAATTTTAATACCGATCATACAACTTGTGATCTTCCTTTTTTTGGGCGCGGCTATAATATAGGATACAGCACTGATGGCGGAATAAAATTTGAAGGTAAGCCAGAGAATGTCAAAATTGAAAATAAATCGAAAAACATTAATGTCAAAGCAACTGTAAGAGGTCAAAATGATGTTTATGATTTAATGTTTAGAATATTTTACAACGGTACAGCAACATTGTCTGTTAATAGCAATAATAGAGCCCCAATTAGTTACGATGGAGTAATAAATCCTCCTAAATCAACGGAGAAAAATGTAGAATAATTCATTACTAAACTTGTCACAAATTCACTTGAATATATGGTAGGAAAGTTTTTTTGGTTATTTAAGTGTCTGATTTTATTTTTCTCTTTTGGTACGTTGACGATTTACGGTCAGGATTTGGAACCTAGAGCTTATGCGAATGTTCCAAAAAATTTGAATGTAATTGCCGCAGGTTATGTTTTTATGAATGGAAATGTACTCACAGATCCTTCTCTACCCATAAAAGATTTTACACTTCAAAGCCACAATATGGCTGTAAATTATATAAAAACTTTTGGGTTGGCAGATAAGCTGGCTCGTATACAAGTAGGACTACCTTTTACTTTTATGGATGGATCTGCTGTAATCAGCGATCAGATGGTTACTGGCTCAAGAACTGGTTTTGCAGATATGAAAGTCCGTTTTGGAATTAATTTGCTAGGTTCTCCTGCACTTTATAGATCTGAATTCAGAAGCTTTGAGCAAAAGACAATTCTTGGAGTCAGTTTGGTTACTTCAATCCCAACAGGAAGATATTATGGTGATAAACAAGTAAACATTGGAACAAACCGCTGGGCTTTTAAGCCCGAAATAGGTGTGTCGAAACGGTTTGCCCATGTTTATGCCGAAGCCTATGGCGGGGTGTGGTTTTATACGGATAATAATGATTATCTAGGAAAAAAATTAGAGCAAAAACCAACCTATAGCCTTCAAGCTCATGCAAGTTATTATTTTAAAAACCAAATGTGGGTTGGTTTTAATACGACTTGGTTTTTTGGAGGAAAAACTATTATTGACGGAGTTGCTGATGATAGTCAAATTGATAACTGGCGTGTTGGAGGTACATTCTCAACTCCAATTGCAAAAGGTCAGTCCGTTAGGTTTCAATATCATGTTGGAGCTTATACCAACAACGGATTGAATTATTATGCTCTATCAGCAGTTTATCAATATTCATTTTTTTAAAACTTGTTTTTGTGATTTAAAGTGTTAAAAATCAGTATATTTGAGTATGCATATATTTTTAAAAACAAATTTAAAATTAAAACTATGAAAAAATTAAGTCTTATTCTTATCATGGCGGTAGCCTCATTTTCATCTTATGCGCAGTCCTCTTACAAAGAAGATTTAGAAGTAGTACAAAGTGTTTATGGAAAATCTAAAGCTGAGCTGGTAAAACAGTACATGAATTTATCTGATGCACAAGCAACAGCCTTTACTAAAATTTACGATAATTATGAAACGTCGCGAAAAGCTTTAGGGCAGACAAAGTTTCAATTGATAAATGATTATGCTGCGAATTACGAAACTTTAACTGATGCTAAAGCGGATGAATTGGCCAAAGCAACTTTAAAAAATCACATTGATTATGAAAAACTTTACTCCAAAACATATAATCAGGCGAAAAAAGCTATTGGCGCAATAAATGCGGCAAAATTTATCCAGCTTGAAGTTTATCTTCAAACCATAATTAGAAGCGAAATTTTAGAAGCGATTCCGTTTATTGGAGAATTGGATAAGAATAAGGTGCAATAATCTTATACGATATATAAAAGAAAAAGGGAATCAAATTGTGATTCCCTTTTTTTATTATTTTGCGGTTTTAACTTTGTAAATTTCATTTACCATTCCATCACGGAAACTATCTAAAGTAAGTTCCCAGAACATTATCCCGCCTAATTTTTTGGCTTTTACATATTCTGCTTTTGCTTTAATAGATTTTAAATCATCCGAAGTTGCAAAAGTTTTAGTTTGTGCATTGTACCAGTATGGAGCTTTTGCTTTATCATCCCAAAAATATTTCCAGCCGTTAGCCTCAGTATAAGTTGTTGCAAAGTTTTTGAAGTTTACACCTTCAATATGCTCTCCAGCTTGATACAATCCGTTATTGATGTTTTCTACATTTTTCCATGTTCTAGAATAAAATGCACCCCCAATAATTAATTTTTCAGCAGGAACGCCTTGTTTCAATAAATACTCAACAGCTCTATTAGTTGATTCTTCATTTGCATTTGTGCTGTATAATGGAGTATGATGACCTGTAACTTTAGAATATCCGTTTACTAAATCATAACTCATAATATTAATGCGATTTACTAATGGAGTTATCGCTTTCCAGTCGATTGATTCGTCCAAGTACTTTTGGAATCCTCCAGCAGCAAAACTTAACTCGTATTTTTTGCCTAATGTAGAACGTAATATTTTTACTAATTCAGTGAAGTTTGGTTTGTCAGCGGCTTGATACAAATGTCCAGGAAGTCCTTCAATTGCTGGATATTCCCAGTCTAAATCTAATCCGTCAACTTTATAAGAATCGCTTATTTCTTTTACTGATTTTGCAAATTTCAAACGCCCTTCAGCAGTTGAAAAAGCATTAGAACAAGGTTCGCAGCCTCCCCATCCTCCAAGAGACAAAATAATTTTCAGCTGAGGATTTTTCGCTTTAAGCGAAACTAAATGTTTAATTGTAATTGAATCTTTAGCAGAATCGACAGTTAGCTTACCGTCTTTTAAATGACAAAAACTAAAAATGATTTGGTTTAATTTGCCAACTTCATATTTGTCAATAAGTTCTGAGTCGCCAGTATAATAGGCGATTATGTCCATTTTTTTATTTTTTTGTGCAAAGGTAGTCGTGATACCAAAACACAATAAAAATGATGTGATTAGAGTAATTTGTTTCATTATTTTGTTTTTAGCGTTTTTTAGAATGATAAATATACTGCAATACATTTGATATATAACTATCCTAAACGTCTCTGAAAGTCAATTTTAACGAATATTTTGCAAATAGTTGCAAAAATATTGCGCCTTGTAAGTAATGTCTTTCGAAGTAGATATTTGGAAAAAATAAGCCCGCGCAGTTTCGGACTTGCGCGGGCTTAAACAAATTAAAAGCTAAAAACTATTTTTATATTAGAAGCAGTATGCATTTTCTGCAACTAATTTTTCTGCAATTTTTTCTCTTAGTGCCACAACATTTGGCAGGTTAGTATATTTTGTAAAACGTTTTAATCCCATTAACATCATACGTTGTTCGTCTCCTTCAGAGAATGAAGCAATTCCTTCTTTTCCTCTTAAGTTTACAATATCTACAGCTTTGTACAAGTATAATTTTGCCATCGCGATTTGCTCTTGCACTTTATCTTCTCCTTGAGTTTTTGCTAATTTCTCAGTTCTAAGAATAGTACTTTCGGCCATGTAAATTTCGATTAAGATATCAGCAGCAGCCATTAATAATTGTTGGTGAGAATCTAAATCTGGACCATATTTTTGAACAGCGCTTCCAGCAACCATTAAGAAAACTTTTTTCAAGTTAGCAACGATTACTTTCTCTTCAGAAAATAATTCTGAGAAATCTGGAGTATCAAAAGATGGAATTCCCATTAATTCTTCTTGAACTTTCATTGCTGGTCCAAGTAAATCAACGTGTCCTTTCATTGCTTTTTTGATCAACATACCTACAGAAAGCATTCTGTTGATTTCGTTTGTTCCTTCGTAGATACGAGCGATACGAGCATCTCTCCAAGCACTTTCCATCGGAGTATCTTCAGAGAATCCCATTCCACCAAAAACCTGAATACCTTCGTCAGAACAGTTTTGAACGTCTTCAGAAACTGCTACTTTCAAGATTGAACACTCGATAGCATATTCTTCAACACCTTTCAATTCAGCTTCCTGATGACTTGTTCCTTCTGCTTCACGGGCAGCAATTCTGTCTTCAATATCTTTTGCAGCACGGTAAGAAGCACTTTCTCCAGCGTAAGCGCTAGTCGCCATTTCAGCTAATTTAGAACGGATAGCTCCAAAAGATGAAATAGAAGTATTGAACTGAATTCTTTCGTTAGCATATTTTACAGCTCCAGAAGTAACTCTTCTTTGAGCATCTAAACAAGCAGCAGCCAATTTAATACGCCCAACGTTTAACGCGTTCATTGCGATTTTGAAACCGTTTCCTCTTTCAGATAACATGTTTTCAACCGGAACTTTTGTATCGTTGAAGAAAACCTGACGAGTAGAAGAAGCACGGATTCCTAATTTATGCTCTTCTTCATTCATAGAAATTCCGTTAGACGGATCGTTTTCTACGATGAAACCTGTAATATTTTTATCATCTCCAATACGAGCAAAAACGATGAAAACGCTGCAGAAACCTGCATTCGAAATCCACATTTTTTGTCCTGTGATCGAGTAGTATTTTCCGTCTTCAGACAAAACAGCTTTTGTTTTTCCTGAGTTAGCATCAGATCCTGCACCTGGTTCAGTTAAGCAATAAGCTCCAAACCATTCTCCAGTAGCTAATTTCGGAACGTATTTTTTCTTTTGTTCTTCTGTACCATAAAGGGTAATTGGCATAGTTCCAATTCCTGTATGAGCACCAAAAGCAGTTGAGAAAGATCCAGTTGCTCCAGAAATGTAGTCACAAACTAACATTGTAGAAACGAATCCCATTCCTAATCCGCCATATTCTTCAGGAACTGCAACTCCAAGAAGTCCAAGTTCACCAGCTTTACGCATAGATGATTCTGTATAAGCGTAATCTTTCTTTTCAAAACGATCTTTATGCGCCCATAATTCTTTGTCAACGAACTCTTTTACAGAGTCACGCATCATTAACTGCTCTTCTGAGAAATCTTCTGGAGTAAAGATATCTTCGCATTTTGTTTCTTTAACTAGGAATTGACCTCCTCTTGTTTTGTCGCTCATGACTTTTTGTTTTTTAGATTGATAGATGAAAGAAGCAAGATTTTAATCTAATTTGATTATGAAATCTGCGGTCATCTTTTGAAATTCAATTATTTTGTTTTTTAATTTTTCTGTTTTATGAGGAAAGAAAAAATCAAAATAGATAGCAAGTTTTTTTATTACTATTTAAAATGATTTCTTCTAAAAATATCTATTTCATCCCAAATGAAAAGTTTTTATTCTTGCTTCTTTCCTCTAAAAAAATCTATAATACCTCGTAAATTCCTGCACTTCCTTGTCCTGTACCTACGCACATAGAAACAATTCCATATTTATTACCTCTGCGTTTCATTTCGTCAAATAACTGAACAGAAAGTTTAGCTCCTGTACATCCCAGAGGGTGTCCTAATGAAATTGCACCACCGTTTACGTTTACGATTTCTGGGTTAATATTTAATTCACGAGTAACTGCTAAAGCTTGTGAAGCAAAAGCCTCGTTTAATTCAATTAGCTCAATATCGTTCAATGTTAATCCAGCTTGTTTCAAAGCTTTCGGAATTGCTTTCACAGGACCAATTCCCATAATTCTTGGCTCAACACCAGAAGAAGCAAAGTTTACCAAACGTGCAATTGGCTCAAGATTTAATTCTTTAACCATGTCCTCACTCATGATTAAAACAAAAGCAGCACCGTCACTCATTTGAGAAGAGTTCCCCGCAGTTACGCTTCCGTCAGCAGCGAAAACTGGTCTTAAACCCGCTAAAGCTTCTTTAGAAGTTCCTGCTCTTGGACCTTCGTCTTTATTTACAACGTATGATTTTGTTTCTTTTTTGCCATTTTCATTGATGAAAGTCTGCTCAACAGTAATTGGAACGATTTGTTTGTCAAATTTTCCTTCTGCCTGCGCTTTCAAAGCTTTCATATGAGAGTTGTAAGCAAACTCATCTTGATCTTCTCTAGAGATGTTATATTGGTTAGCCACCGCTTCAGCAGTTAACCCCATTCCCCAATAGTAATCTTCGTGACCTGCAGCGGCAACTTTATAATCCGGAGTTGGTTTGTAACCTCCCATCGGGATATAACTCATGCTTTCTGCACCACCGGCAATAATACAATCTGCCATTCCTGATTGGATTTTAGCAGTTGCCATTCCGATAGTTTCTAATCCAGATGCGCAATAACGGTTTACTGTAACTCCAGGTACGTCTTCTACTTTTAATCCCATTAAAGAAATTAAACGTCCAACGTTAAGACCTTGTTCTGCTTCTGGCATGGCATTTCCTACCATAACGTCGTCGATACGTTTTTTATCAAAATTAGGCAGTTCGTCCATCATAAACTGAATGGTTTCTGCAGCTAATTCATCAGGTCTTTTAAATCTAAAAACACCTTTTGGAGCTTTTCCAACTGCTGTTCTATATGCTTTTACTATATATGCTGTTTTCATAAATGATTGTATTAAGATTGGTGTATTAAGTATTAAGACTGCCAATCGATATAGTTATTATTTTTTTAGAGATCTTTGAAGCGCAAAATTCATGTTGCTGACTTCTACTAATTCATTTATTATAGTTGATATTTTTTCTTCAGCTATTAATTTCAAACGTTTTGAAATCATTAATTGAGTAATTAATTCATAAGTTGAACCATTTGCAATTCCTAAAAAATGAGCAAACTCATTATTAGAATTTCTACCAGAACCTTCAGCTATATTTGAAGGAATAGATACTGCACATCTTTTTATTTGACTTATTAAGTTAAATTTCTCATCTGAGGGTAATTCTGAGCAAACTTTGTATACATTTTCGATAATATCCATGGCTTTTTGCCAGATTTTCAACTTTTCAAATTGATGCATAATTCTTTTTAATCTTAATACTTAATACTCAAATCTTAATACTCAAATACTAATTTCTAAGTGGTTTTCCTTTAGTTAACATATATTGAATTCTCTCTAAAGTTTTTCTCTCTGTACAAAGAGATAAGAAAGCTTCACGTTCTATATCTAATAAATATTGTTCAGATACTAAAGTTGCTTCAGATAAATCACCACCAGCCATTACATAAGCCAGTTTGTTAGCGATTTTCTTATCGTGCTCAGAAATGTACTTTCCAGCTTCCATTTGGTCTGTCCCAACTAAGAACATACCTAAAGCTTGTTTTCCTAATACTTTAACATCAGTTCTTCTGATAGGTTGTGTATAACCAGCTTCAGCCATTAACAAAGCATGTTTTTTAGCTTCAGCAATCTGACGATCTTTGTTTACTACGATAACATCTTTTCCATGCTGCAAAAGTCCAGTATCAAAAGCTTCATAACCAGAAGTTGATACTTTTGCCATTGCGATTGTTAAGAAATACTCTTGAAGAACGTTTAATTCCACGTCATTTTTGCGGAATAAATCTGAAGCTCTCAAAGCCATTTCTTTAGATCCACCGCCGCCAGGAAGTACACCAACTCCAAATTCAACTAATCCCATGTACGTTTCCGCAGCAGCAACCACTTTATCAGCGTGCAAACTCATTTCGCAACCACCGCCAAAAGTCATTCCGTGAGGCGCAACTACAACTGGAATAGAAGAGTAACGAACACGCATCATTGTGTCTTGGAACAATTTAATTGCCATGTTCAATTCGTCGTATTCCTGCTCAACTGCCATCATGAAAATCATTCCGATATTAGCTCCAACAGAGAAATTCGCTGCTTGATTACCAATAACTAAACCTTGATATTCTTTTTCAGATAAGTCGATTGCTTTATTAATAGCAGCAAGTACATCGCCGCCAATTGTATTCATTTTAGATTGGAATTCTAAGTTTAAGATTCCGTCTCCTAAATCCTGAATGATTGCTCCACTGTTGCTCCAAACTTTTTTGCTTTCGCGAATGTTGTTCAGAATAATAAATGAATCTTGTCCAGGAACTTTAACTTGTGATTTTGTTGGAATGTTATAGAAATAAGTTGCTCCTTCTTTTACAGAATAGAAACTATCACTTCCAGAAGCCAACATTTCAGTAACCCATGCAGCTGGTTCTAAACCTTCTGCTTTCATGATTTCAATTCCTTTGGCAACACCAATTGCATCCCAGATTTCGAATGGACCATTTTCCCATCCAAAACCAGCTTTCATGGCGTCGTCAATTTTGTATAATTCGTCTGAGATTTCAGGAACTCTGTTTGACACATACGCAAACATTCCAGCGAAACTCTTACGGTAGAATTCTCCCGCTTTGTCTGTTCCTTTAACTAAAACTTTAAAACGATTGATTGGTTTATCGATAGTTTTTGTTAGTTCAAGAGTAGCAAAATTTGCTTTTTTAGCAGCACGGTATTCTAATGTATCTAAGTCTAAAGAAAGAATATCTTTATCTACTTTTTTATAAAAACCTTGTCCAGTTTTGCTTCCTAACCAATTATTTTCCATCATTTTGTTGATGAAATCAGGAAGTTTAAACAATTCGTGTTGTTCGTCGTTCGGGCAGTTTTCGTAAATACCGTTGGCAACGTGTACCAAAGTATCCAATCCAACAACGTCAACTGTACGGAAAGTAGCTGATTTTGGACGACCAATAACCGGTCCAGTCAATTTATCAACTTCTTCAATCGTTAATCCCATTTCTTTTACCAAGTGGAATAAACTTTGGATTCCGTAAATACCAATTCTGTTTCCAATAAACGCAGGAGTATCTTTAGCAACAACCGAAGTTTTTCCTAAGAATTTAGATCCGTATTCGTTTAAGAAATCCAATACTTCAGTTGAAGTTTTTGGACCAGGAATAATTTCAAATAATTTTAAGTAACGCGCAGGGTTAAAAAAGTGAGTTCCGCAGAAGTGCTGTTGGAAATCTTCGCTTCTTCCTTCACTCATAAAGTGAATTGGAATACCAGAAGTATTAGAAGTAACCAAAGTTCCTGGTTTACGGAATTTCTCGATTTGTTCAAAAACTAATTTCTTAATATCTAAACGCTCTACAACAACCTCGATAATCCAGTCAACATTAGCAATTTTTGCCATATCATCTGTTGTATTTCCAGTCGTGATTCTGTTTGCGAATTTCTGACTGTAAATAGGAGATGGTTTTGATTTTAATGAATTCGCCAAATGTTCGTTTACCACACGGTTGCGAACGGCTTTACTTTCAAGTGTTAATCCTTTTTTAGCTTCAGCTTCGGTCAGTTCACGCGGTACAATGTCCAGAAGTAAAACTTCGACACCAATGTTAGCAAAATGACAAGCTATACCTGAACCCATAATTCCGGATCCAATTACAGCAACTTTTTTAATTGTGCGTTTCATAATTTGTTACTATTTGTTTGTAGGAGGAAAAGAATGTTATTCTTTTTCTGTGTTTTCTGTTTGATTAAATATGTTTTTATCGTGAATCAGTTCATTGATGATTTCAGAAACTTCTATAAAATGATTCAGCTTTTCTTCCGAAACATGTTTTCTAACGGTTTCATTAAACTTTAGAACTGTATTTTTAGATAAATCTCTTTTTTCTTTTCCAAAATCGGTCAGGTAGATCAAAACGCCTCGGCCGTCGCTTGGATTTTTCTTGCGAACAATTAAACCTTTTTCTTCCATAGATTTAAGTGTTCTTGTTAAGCTGGTTGCTTCCATGCCCATTCTCGGACCTAAAGCGGTTGATGGAGTTCCTTCTTCCTTGTCCATACTTAAAAGAGCAAATCCTGTCGCCATTGTTGCGTCATATTTAGCAGCTTCTTCATTATACATTCTTGAAACAGCCTGCCATGTCGCTCTCAAAATATAATCTATCGTTTTGTCTTTCATAGGTAACTATATCGATTTCAAATATAATTAAAAAATACTATGCATGCATATAATTTTTTAATAAATTTTTGGTTAGTTAAAAAATATCCCTGATTTAGAGGGTTTTGGTGGTTTATTTAAAGTGAAATATACTATTCTTTTTTTAGATTTTAACATTTTTAATGCGGTAAAAATCTCTTTTTAATTTTTAAAACGCATTTAATTCTGTATTCTGTAAAAAATTATGCATTTAATTCAGTTGGCTTTTCAGAATCGTAGCGCGAAATGGCATCTTTCAGCATCTTTTTCATACGATTTCGTAGACCTTCGGGCCTTAAAATTTCAATACAGCTTCCAAAACCTAATAAAAGCCTTTCCATTTCATAATTCGGAATAACGAACAAATGCACAATAATACTTCCATCTTCATTTTCCTTAATTATCCGCTGAGACTCATGCAAAGGTTTTGTGATTATGTAAGGCGCATTCGAAGCATCGACCCATATTTCAATTCTTCTTGCGTTCAATCCTGAATTAACCGTAACACCAATTACATCTTTATAAAAATTATCAGCATCAAAATCTTCTTCTAGATAGGGAAGATTAAAATCGTAATCAATAGAAATGATTCTGTCCAAAGCCAAATTAGTAATCGGCTGAGAGGCTTTTTTCTTTCCGATCAAAAACCAACGGTTATTGAATTCTTTTAATATAAAAGGATGAAAATGGAATTTCGTTTCTTCAGCAGATTTAAAAGATTTATAAGTAATAATGAGAACCATTTTCTTAATTATTGCTTGATAGATTTCGTCCAAATAATGCAGTCCTTTTAGTTTTTCATTTTTATCCAAATAAATGACAGGTTTGGTATGCGATTTTTCGGCGTAGATTTTATCCTCCAATCGCTGTAAAATATCCGAAACATCATTAAATAAAGAGAAATCTTTAAACTGTTTTAGCATTGAGACCGTTTCGGTCAAAACATTCATGTCGGTTTCCGTCAGCGGAATATCGGTTATCGAAAAATTTTCGTCTTCATATTTATAATACTTTTTATCGTAAACCACGATTGGAGCGTTATATCCCAGTTTTTCACTTCGCATCAGCTGAATATCCATCTGAATGGTTCGCTTGCTGATTGGGTTCTGCCGTCCTTCGTATTCGAATAAAGCTTCAGAACAGCATTCGATTAAATCTTCGAGTGTCCATTGCCTATATTTGTTCTGCAGACATTTATCGATGGTTTTGTATCTAATTAGGGCGTTTTTGTTTTGTGACATTTTTGTGTTGTTTTGCCACAAAGGCGCGAAGGTGCAAAGTTTTTTAATTCAATGATTATTAAGATTTGTTTCACGCAGATTAAAAATGATTTAGGCAGATTCAGCAGATTATTTTAAAAATAAAATCTTTTTAGATCTGCTCAAATCTGTAAAATCTGCGTGAAACAAAAAAACTTTGCGACTTCGCGACTTTGCGAGATTCAATTTTTAGCTTAATAACTTTATTTCTTTCTCAATATTAGCCCGAGCTTTTCCCTCATATAAATTCCTAAATTCCTCGGTCTGAAAAATAAACTCATTTTCCAGAAAATGCTTCAAAGCTTTGGCACGTCCGGGTTTGTATAGAAAATCAGGATAAATGCGGTATTCTTTTCTAATCTGTTCGAAATAGATTTTATAATCGTCCCAATCTTTAGCGAGGATTTTCAAATCAAAATCGATTAACCAATTAATATCTTCAATAGAATTATGTTGATGTTGCTGTGTAGCGCAGATCGCATCAAAAACTAATTGACGATCAAATTCCGCAAACCCGACAGTCCCGAAGCCTCGGGATAAAAACCTGTCGGGTTTAATATCGGTAAAAATAGACATAGCATATTCGGCACTTTTGAGTTCGTTATCTTTTTTGGAAGCCGAATACACAAAATCATGATAAAAAATAGAAAATAATATTTCGTCAGGATTTTGAAGTTTGTCTTTATAAATTTCAAAACTGTCAATCATTTCTTTTAAATGCGTGAGATTGTGATAATGCCTTGATTTTTTGGAATATGCCTTTTCTAAATCTTTCCAGTTTTGCTGAATTTCCTTAACTGAAAAACCAATATTCAAAAGTAAATCAGAATAAATTTCTTTTAAATTCATCTTGTTTTTTACTCAAATTTAAAATTCTTTTTTTACTGCGCAAAATAATTGCGTAGTAGTTTTGAAATCTTTGCTCAGGAAATAAAACAAATAGTATTTCTAAAAAATGAAATAAAAATTTTACTACGCAAGATAACTGCGTACTAGTTTAGAAATCTTTGTTCAGGAAATAAAAACAAACGTTCATAGAAATAAAAAAAGAATAAAACAGGTCAAGTTTGAGTTACTTCGAAACACTTTCCACGTACACACTTACACCATTACCTTTTTATTCAATTATAAAGGAAGCAGTAGCTCAGCGGTTAGAGCAGGTAGTTTTGAAATTATCCATCAAAGGTCAATCAAAACTTACTTCGTACACTTTTAATGTCCGGGTCGTGGGTTCGAATCCCATCTGCTTCACAATTAATGGTCAATTAAAACTTACTTCAGACAATTGGTAACTTTCGGTTCGAGTCCGAACAAGTTTTAAAATTATCATTAATAAATGAGGGTCAAGATTAACTTACTTCTCGGGGAAACCCGCCAGATAAACTCAGTTAATCAATTATCGTCAAATTTCAGGTCAAGTGTTTCTTACTTCAAAATCTTTTGGGTAGAACTAGAAGCACAATTATCTAAATTTTAAAAATTAAAAAAAATGAAAACAAAAGAATTATTAAAAATCAGTTTACGTCAAAATGCTATTTTCATTCCGTCAGAAATGATTACGAATGACGTTAAAAATTTATCAGGAACAACTTCAGTTTTGTTAGCCAATGTTTCAAAACTTGGATTTACATTTTCTGAGTCATTGCTTCACGCTTTAAACAATGTGAGCCCGAATTATAAAATCGAGGTTTTAGAAGTTTTGAGAGAAGTTTTAGGAACAGATAAAAACTGGACACCATTGGTAAAAGAATGGAATATTCCAACGGGAGAATCTGTTGTAGATCATATTTTAACCTATTTCTGGAATGTTTTAGGTGTGAAAAACGGAACAACTTTACAGTGCGGACATATTATCCCAGATAATACTTTTCCATTAGAAAGATACAATGGTTGTCCGTTCTGCGGAACTCCGTTTGAATTTGGAAAACTGGAAAATATCGGACAAGGAAGCAAATTAAAAATGCTTGAATTGTGGACAGAAAAAGATTTAAATGATTTCTACATATCGTTATTGCAATCTAAAACCGCTTTAGACGCTACTCAGGTGGATAGTTTAAAAATGGCGATGAAGTATTTGCTTTTGCCAAAAACAGAAGTGGCGATGAAGGAAACTTTAATGCTGGTGATTGATCTTTTGATCGAAAATGGTAAAGAAGATGAAGCGTCTCAGTTTTTGAAAACGCCAACAGATATCTTACGATACTTGTGGTATAAAAACACAGGAATGCTTCAAATTATTGAGCCAAAAACGATTATCAAAAGAACATCAAAAAATGCACAGCACTTTTATAATGTTTTAGATACAAGCGTTCAGGCAAGAATTGCGTCTCAAAAAGATTTGAAACTAAAATATTCCCGAAAAGAATGTTTAATGGTGGCAAACTGGCTGAATAATATTGATATGGACGTTGAGAAGATGTGCGAAATCATGCATCCAAAAAGAGGAATGTGGGTTCGTTTTATCCGCGCACTTCGTTTGGCAGAATACAGTAAAAGAAAAGGGTTTGAGAAATTGAATTTTTTAATGGATGTATTCTACAACCAAGTGTACGATGTTTGGCAAAGCAAAGTAGATTCGTCAAGATTGAAATTTGATGCCAATAAAACGTTTGCTTTATTGAAACAGCGTCCAGGTTTATTTGCACGTTCGTTATTCTCTAACATGCTATGGTTTGGAGCGGAGGAAACTATTGCTCATTTTGAAGAAATCATCGATAAAGTTCCGGCTAGATTGGTGTTTACTTTAAACATGTATGCTCAAAATTATTTTGATAAAAACATGCAGAGAAGTGTGAAACCTTTGGGTGGAACAAACAAACGAATCGAAGCAAACGCTTTATTGAAGTTGTACGAAGATTTTCAGTTGGAAGCAATGAAAAATCAAATCGAAGAATTGTGTCTTTTGGCTATGAAAAAACGATTTGCAAAAATGGCGAACACCAACAAAACAATCTATATCGATCCGCAATTGTTTAATATTCCGGTTTCTATAGGAGATCGAAGCGAAACGGTTCAGGATTTACCAGTTGCTTTAATGGGAACACGTTTCCCGGTTGAAGGAAACGAAGTACGATTGTTTATGCAATGGGGGAAAGATTTGCCAGCACAGCATTTAGATATGGATTTGAGCTGTCATATCGCTTATGAAGATAAAGCCGATATTTGTTCTTTCAGCCGATTGACTACAACGGGTTGTCAGCATAGTGGTGATATCCGAAGCATTCCAAATAAAATTGGAACAGCCGAATATATCAACATCAACATCGACGAATTGGCGAAAGCCAAAGCAAAATTTGTAACTTTTACTTGCAACGCCTACAGCAACGGAAGTATTACGCCAAATTTGGTTGTTGGTTGGATGAACAGCAAATATCCGATGAAAATTTCGGAGAGAACAGGTGTAGCTTACGATTCGTCGTGTGTAGATCATCAGGTTCGTGTGACGCAGAATGTTGCCAAAGGTTTGGTTTTTGGAGTGTTGGATGTAACCAAAAGAGAAATCGTTTGGTTAGAGATGACTTTCGGAGGTCAGGTTGTAGGCGGATTGGATTTCAAAGGCGTTCAGGCGTTGTTATCAAAACTAAACAGCAAATTGAATATTGGTAGTTTGTTACAGCTTAAAGCGGAAGCACAAGGTTTAACAATCACCGAAAATGAAATTGCCGATGAGGTTTATACAGCGCAATGGGCCATGAATCCAACGGTTGTTACGCAATTATTAATTGATTAGGTGCAAAGGTTCATAGATGCAAAGGTTTTTGTAGAGGCGCACTGCTGTGCGTCTCCGCAAAGATTAATGTTTCACGCTGATTTAAAATGATTTTGGCAGATTAGCGCAGATTATTCATAAAAAAAATCTTTTTTAGATCTGCTTAAATCTGCAAAATCTGCGTGAAATAAAACCTACGCAAAATAACTGCGCAGTAGTATAAAACCTTTGCACCTATAAACCTCTGGACCTTTGTCCCTTTAAAAACAAAAAAATGAAAACACAAATAAACGGTACAGATATATTAGAATTAGGATTCCCAGAAGGAAAAATAATTGGGATTGCCTTAAAAATAAACAGCAAAAGAAACGGATTCACCAGAGACGAAATGATTACAAATTTCAAAAACGTCTTAGAAACTCCTGAAAACTATATAGACGATAAAATCTTCAGCAAATTGGCTGTTGCTTTAATCGAAAAATCGAATGAAAAACCAGAAGATTTCATCGCTTTAAATCAGAATCCAAATGCGTATTCCGCTTACGGATTAGATCATATCGAAGACGGAGCCAGAAAACAAATGGAAGTTGCCATGAAATTGCCTGTTACGGTTGCCGGAGCTTTAATGCCAGACGCGCACCAAGGTTACGGATTACCAATTGGCGGAGTTTTAGCCACAAAAAATGCCATTATTCCGTATGGCGTTGGAGTTGATATTGGGTGTAGAATGGCATTGTCGGTTTATGATATTCCTGAAGCTTTTTACTTTGAAAACGAAGCCAAATTCAAAAGAGAATTAATTGCGAATTCTATTTTTGGAGCAGGTCACGGATTTCATGGTCAGTACAAATCAGACCATGCGGTTTTGGAGAACGAAACGTTCAATATGAATCCGTTTGTGAAGAATTTGAAAGATAAAGCCTGGTCACAATTAGGATCTTCAGGTGGTGGAAATCATTTTGTGGAATTCGGAATCATGGAATTTGCGCAAGACGATGCCGTTTTGAATATCCCAAAAGGAAAATACGTCGCTTTGTTAACACATTCGGGTTCACGCGGAATGGGCGCAACCATTGCGGGACATTATACTAAAATTGCCAAAGACGAATGTAAACTTCCAGAAGTGGCAAAAAACTTAGCGTATTTAGATATGAATTCGCAATTAGGACAAGAATACTGGCTGGCCATGAATTTGGCGGGAGATTACGCTTCGGCTTGTCATGAGATTATCCATAACAAAATGGAACGTGCTTTGGGTGCGACGATTTTAGCCAAAGTCGAAAATCACCATAATTTTGCCTGGAAAGAAATCTGGAACGGAGAAGAGGTGATCGTACATAGAAAAGGAGCAACCCCAGCCGGAAAAGACGTTATGGGAATCATTCCGGGAAGTATGACCGCACCGGGATTTTTGGTGAGAGGAAAAGGAGAGGAGAACGCCATTAATTCGGCTTCGCATGGAGCAGGAAGACAAATGAGCAGAACTCAAGCCATAAAAAACATCACTCAAACCGAAATGAAATCGATCCTGAAAGATCATGGCGTTACGCTTATCGGAGCAGGTCTAGACGAAGCCCCAATGGCGTATAAAGATATCAATCAGGTAATGGAAGCACAACAGGATTTGGTTGATGTGGTTGCCAAATTTACACCGAAATTAGTGAGAATGGCAGATGATGGAAGCCGTGAGGATTGATTTTTAGTGTTCAGTCGCAGTCACAGTTTTCAGTGTAGAGGAGTGTTTTTAGTGATCAGTCGCAGTTTTCAGTGTAGAGGCGCACTGCAGTGCGTCTAACACCCAGTTTGTCATCCTGAGGGACGAAGGATCACACAAGAAACTCTACAAAGATTGGCGATTCTCTTTGAGGAATATTGGATGTGATCCTTCGTTCCTCAGGATGACAAACTTTGTAGTTAAAGATTTTTTCACGCAGATTTTGCGGATTTTAACAGATTAAATTAGATTTTTTTAGAATAATCTGTGAGCATCTGCTTAAATCTGTTTAAAATCTGCGTGAAATAAAAAACTTTGCGGCTCAGCGACTTTACGAGATTAAAAACAAAAAACTTAACGTCTTAGCGCCGTAGTGGCAAAAAAAATAATTACCAGACCAAAAAATAAAAAAACTTTGTGTCTTAGTGCCTTCGTGGCAAAAAACAAAAAAAATGAATTATATAGACATAGGAATTAACCTAACCAACAAACAATTCCAAAACGACATAGACGATGTCGTACAAGACGCGCTCGACGCCGATGTATCGCAAATGATACTCACGGGAACAAGCGTACGAAACAGTGAAGTTTCATTAGAAATCGCAAAACAATATCCGGGAATATTATATTCGACGGCGGGAATTCACCCGCATGATGCGAAGAGTTTTGATGCGCAGAGTATTTCGAAACTCAGGAAATTATTAGAACTGAAACACGTCGTTTCCGTTGGCGAATGCGGACTCGATTTTGATCGTGACTTTTCGCCCAGAAACAAACAGGAAGAATGTTACAAAGCCCAATTAGAGTTAGCGATCGAAGTGCAGAAACCTTTGTTTTTGCACGAAAGAAGCGCTTTTAATTCCTTTATGAATATTACCAAAGACTATTTGCCGCAATTGCCAAAAGCCGTTGTGCATTGTTTTACGGGAACGTTGCAAGAAGCGAAAACCTATCTCGATAACGGATTTTATCTGGGTTTTACGGGAGCGATTTCAGATGCCAAACGTTTCAGCCATTTAAAAGAAGTCATTCAGTACGTACCGCTCGACCGAATGATGATTGAAACCGATGCGCCGTTTATGCTTCCTAAAAATGTCCCGAACAGCCTTTTGAAGAAATACCACGAACGTCGTTGCGAACCTGCTTTTCTGCCGTATGTTGCTGGAACAATTGCACAGTTTAAAGGAATTACTTTGGCTAAAGTAGCGGAGGAAACGACTAGAAATTCTAGAAGCTTTTTTGAAATTTAAATATTAATTATAAAGATTATTTGTTGGCTTTTAAATCAGGGGTTTGTACTTGGTTTGAAGGCTTTTTGTTTATATATATTTGGAGGGAAAGACGCATTAACGATTATATTTTGATTTATGGAAAACCGTAAAAATATCTGCAAAATCTGATGCATCTTTGAATTATATGATTTTAAGAATTTAATAAAAGAAAAAAAATATGTATCTATCTGAATTAAGGCTCTGGAATTTTAGAAAATATGGTTCTGAAAATCCATTTGATTTGAACGTACCAAATTTAATTGTTCCTTTTAATAAAGGTCTAAACGTTCTAATTGGAGAGAATGATTCAGGTAAAACGGCTATTATAGATGCAATTAAATTAGTTTTAAAAACTCATGCTTACGAATGGATTAAAGTTGAAGAATCTGATTTCTATCGAAATTCTGATAAATTAAGAATAGAACTTGAATTCAAAGATTTAAAGCCCAATGAAGCTAAAAACTTTATTGAATGGCTTGGATGGGAAGGTATTGGTAAAGATGCTAAACCTATTTTAAGATTGATTTATCAAGTTGAAATTAAACAGGATAGAATTCTAGTAACAGATGTTAAAGCAGGTATGGATGAAACAGGTTATCCATTAAATGCAGAAGCGAGAGAATATTTGAAAATTACTTATTTGAAAGCATTAAGAGATGCAGATAACGATTTAACAGCAAAAAAAAACTCAAGATTATCTCAAATTCTTAGAGAACACGAATCTTTTAAAAAGAAATCAAAAAGTGATGTACATCCTTTTGAATCTGAATTTAAAGAATTGAATTTAAAAATTGAAAAATGGTTTAAAACTGATGGAAATGAAAAGCTTAAAAAGATTATTGATAATTTTTTAGTTTCATTCACTGATGAAGAGAAAACATCTCGCATATCTCTTGGTGATAGTGATATTAAAAGTATTCTAGAAAAAGTATCTCTTGGAATATTAAACCAGCAAAATCTTGGTCTAGGAACCATGAATAGGTTATATATGGCAGCTGAATTGTTACATTTAAAGAAGGAAAATTGGGATGGTTTAAAACTTTGTATGATTGAAGAATTAGAAGCGCATTTACATCCACAAGCACAAATGAAAATTATTGAAGCTCTACAAAAAGAGACTGAAGTTCAATTCATATTATCTACTCATAGTCCAAATTTGGCATCAAAAGTCAAGCTTCACAATTTGATACTTTGCAATAATAATCAAGCTTTACCTTTAGGGGAGTTGCCTAATGAACAAAATCAAAGTGCTAAAAATGACAAGTATACCAAATTGGATAAAAATGATTATAAATTTTTAGAACGATTTTTAGATGTTACAAAAGCTAATTTGTTTTTTGCGAAAGGTGTTATTTTAGTTGAAGGTTGGTCAGAAGAAATAATCTTACCGGTTATTGCTAAAAAACTTGGCTATGACTTAACGGAAAGAGAAATTTCGATCGTAAACGTTGGATCTACAGCTTACTTAAGATTTGCGAAAATATTTTTAAGACAAAATCCGATTGAAAAATTAAGTATTCCTGTTGCAATAATAACAGATTTAGATAATAGACCAGAAGTAAAAGACAATTCTTTTTGCGAAATTAAAAAAGCAAAAAAAGAAAAGAAAATTGAAGAATTAGTAGATAGTTTTAAAAGTACGAATGTGTTACTATCTTGTACAAGTGATTGGACTTTAGAATGGTGTTTATATAAATCAGAAACACTTTCTAAATTTTTTACAGAATCTGTCTCTGAAATTCATTCTGGCACAGATGAATTTAAAGGTGGGAAGTTTGAAGAGGTTAAGTTTATATCTAAATTAAGAAAGGATAAAGGACACAGTCCAATAGATAAGGTTGAAGTTGCTTCTTTGTTAGCAGAAAAAATTGAAAAAGATTTGTTACTAACAAAAGAGAATTTATCTAAAGATAAAAAAATGGAATATATTATTAAAGCAATAAAACATGTTTGCAATGAAAGTAGAGATAAATGATGTACACATTCAAGAAGCAGAACATATCTTTATTGGAGGAAATGAGTTTGATAAAAAAGAAAGGATTCCATTTATTAAAAATCTTGAGACTTGTGATTTATTAGCAGTTCCAGGTAGTGGAAAAACAACCGCTTTAATGGCTAAACTTTATTGTTTGTCTAAACAACTTCCATTTAAAGATGGTTCAGGAATTTTAGTATTAGCACATACTAATTCAACAGTTAATGAAATTGAGAAAGAATTAAAAAAACATTGCCCTAATTTATTTGAGTATCCAAACTTTATAGGAACTATCCAAACTTTTGTCAATAGGTTTTTAGCTAATCCTGCAAATTATATAAAATATGATTCTTATATAGCTAAAAATGATGATGAAATATATGGAAAAGAAGTAGCTGATTTCTTTTATAAGCTTGAATGGAAAAAAAAAGAAGATGTTTCTCAAAAGCTTAAGAATCTTTTATATGGAAAAGCAAATCATAATAGATTAAACATTTCTACAGTAGAAAAAAATGAAAATACTATAAATTTTATTTTTCATTTAAAATTTGATTTAATAAATAGAAAAATATTATATGGAGAGAAGGACACAACATTATTTAAATTTGGAGGATCCGCTAATGATCATTATTTAGAGATTGAAAATTGGAAAGAAAATTTATTTAGAAATGGTATTTTATCATATAAAGATTCCTTTTCAATTGCAAAATGGTATTTACATAATTATCCAAATATTAAAGAACAACTTCAGCATCGTTTTGGATATGTTTTTATTGATGAAATGCAAGATTTGGAAAAATATCAAATTGATATTATTGATGATATTTTTTTTAGTAAAAAATCTAAAACGATAATTCAAAGAATTGGCGATCCAAATCAATCAATTTATAATAAAGTTAAAGAAGAATGTGATTGGGAGCCAAGAAATATTAAATATCTAAATGGCTCAAATCGGTTAAGTTCTAAAAATGCTGATTTGGTAAATTGCTTTACATATAGAAATGAAGAAGAAAATTTTAAAGTTGTTGGTGAAAGAAAATTATTAAATGGAGAAAAAGAAATTCACCCTCATTTAGTTTTATTTACTAAAGAAACCAAAGAACATTTAAAAATTAAGTTTGAAGAAATAATAAGAGATCATGATCTTCATAAAATTGAAGCAAAGAAAAAAGGTTTTAAAATTATTGGCTGGACAGGAGAAAGGACAAATGTAGGTGATGGTAATTTATGTCTTCATACTGTTTTTGGATATAATAAATTAAGCAAAACAAAAAAAGAAGATTTTGATTCATTGAGTAAATATCTACAGCTTTTTAATCAAGAAAAAGAAACTTTAGAGGGGGCTAGAAAATCAATACTGAATGCTTTAATTGCAATATTAAGATTTGAAGATAAAAAAATAGTAAAAAAAATCAGAGGTAAAAGTGTTGAGCGTTTTTATACTAAAAGTGATTTAATAGAATACATCAAAGCATATCCTAATAATGAAATTTACGAAGATTTTAAAAGTAAATTATTTTATTGGTGTTTTGATTTAGTTTCTTCAAAGAATTATAGGCTTGTTTTTAATTCGGTTAAAAAATTCATTGAAAATGAATTAAAAGAATGGTTTGATTTAAAAATAAATCATAAAACACTGCTGTTTATTTTTGAATTTAATGATGAAAATAAGATTAAGAATAAAAAGATTATTCAAGATCATTTAGGAATTGAAGTTGCAACAATTCATGCTGTAAAAGGGCAAACACATTGTGCTACAATGTACGTTGAAACGGCATATAAAAAACCTATTTATGAAACTTTAAAATTAAAAGAAACTAGTTTAAATAAATCAAGCAAGAAACAGCAATCAAAAACAATCCCGCTATATAAAGAAAAACAAAGTTGTGAAACGCCAACAGGAATTGAAGCATTGAAAATGATGTATGTTGGTTTTTCTCGTCCAACACATTTGTTATGTTTTGCAGTTTTAGAGGAAAACGTGAAGGATGATTTAGATAAATATAGAAATGCTGATTGGATTATTAATGATGATTTACTAAAAAAATAAAACTATGATAACAAGAGAACAAGTTGAAGATTTAGGATTTGTATATAAACATGAACTTATAAACAAAAATAAAGATTTTGTAAATAAAGAATTAAATACATTGATAACTTTGTCATTAGATGGAAAGGTTGAAATTATTTACGAAAATTTAAAAGAAAATTGGAGTAATATTAATTCAATTAATGAGGTCAAAAAGATTATTGAAAGTATTAAAAATAAAATTTAAGAAAACAGTATTACTCAAATAACAGGAAATATTACATCTACCAACAATAATTTTATCTTTGCGTTCTAATTTTGATTTATAAAAAAAAAGTAAGTTATTTCTTTCTTTTTGAAATAAAGTTTTATCTTTGTTCTCGACAAAACATTTTATCGGCAATCGAGAACTTTGAAACTTTATAAGTTAACATAAGCGAAGCCCTCATTCACGTTGCTGGAGCTAGTGATAGCCCTAATCTCATTCGATAAGAATGTTTTGTCACAACCGAAGATGAGGGTTTCGTGCGTTTAATATTTTCAGAAAAATGACAAAAGAAAATCAAAAACCAACACATCGTGATGTAGTGCCATCCGTAATTAATTTCCTTTCAGACGAATTGTTTGAGGGAGATTACAAAGAACAGCCCATGTATTTGCAGGAAATCTTCGAGCTATTAATGCATACAGAGTTTGGCGACGATATCAATTTAAGGCAAAAAATACTGAGCTGTTTAAGAACCAGCCGAAATCTGGCAGAAACGTTATCGCCATTTTCAGAGAAGCAGATTCAGAAGGCTTGTGTCAGCAATAGATAAATTATTCCAATCAAAACAAAAACCTGGCAAATATCAATTTGCAGGTTTTTGTTATAAAAAATATAGTTTCGGTATATTTTGTTAAATAACTACAAAATATAGTATATTTGTACCTGTAATTAAAAAACAGAAAAATACATATGACACTTTCAATAGCAAAATATTTTGACCACTTAGCTGGAGAACTTCCAGCTGAAGTATCAGGATGCAATATGTATTTTTATGAAATAGAAATTTAAAATTTAGAGTCAAACTCATCATAAAATAGAAAAGCGTCCTCATTTCGGGGACGCTTTTTTTGTTTTTAGAACAATTTGAATTTGCTTGTGATGACAAAAAAGATGTTTCGACTTCGCTCAACATGACAAAAATGATAGAAAAACAAACCATAACTAAAAAAAACTAAAAAATAATTGACCAAAATGTTTAATGATTAATAAAAATAGAAAGATATAGTCTTGGAAAGTAATCTGATGAGTAACAGTCATTTGATACAAAATTGAGACCTGCACCAGTTTGCGGACAGGAATTTCTTTGTCTTTATTTTTGGTTTAACTGGTTGATAATCAGAAAATTATTCTTAAAAAATATTTGGAAATATGATTTTTTCCATCATATCTTTGCCAAACAAAATTGAAACACAGCGTTTCATAAAACAACAACAACAACAACAATTTTAAAAATAAATAAAATGAGTTTTAAATTATACATAAATAACCTAGGATTAGTAGCCGCGACTTCGGATCGTGAATGCTTTTTCATGTCGGTGCATCAATATAGGCAATAGGATAGTTATATCGTATTTGTTATGAAGCACCTTTAATCGGGTGCTTTTTTTGTGAATTGATTTGCCACAAAGGCACAAAGTCGCAAAGATTTTGAGAAGATATGAAAAAGAAAAACTTTGTGTCTTCGTGTCTTAGCGGCAGAAAAAAAAGTTTAATAATAAAAATTTAAGGATGAATCAAGAAATAGGATTTTCGTCTGGTCTTCATACCGGTCAAACAGATACAGTGGAGTTAAGTGAATCTTCATTTGCCTCGATTAAAAGAGCAGATTTAGAATTCATTAGCCTATGGAATGAAAAGGTAAATTTTCGGGAAACCATATATATCATTTAGAGATATTTCTCTAGTAAAGCAAGTGTGCTTTTGAACTTTTGTGATATGGATTTCCCAGAAAAGCCTTCGATTTCCTGAGATTTCCAAGAATTGCAAAAGAAAAATACCATGCAAAACAATACACTAGAAAAATATAAAAAAGCAATTAGAAAAAAATACGAAACAGAAAAAGAAGGCAAATACTTTGATTATTTGTACAAGCCTTCTCGTGGAAAACTTCGTGATTTGTGCTGGTTGATTTTCGAAAATAACCCAACTCAAGATGATTTGAACGTTTTTAAAAATCTTTTGGGTTTAGATTTTGATCATACGAAAAAGAACAAGTTTAAGGAAAAGAAAGACAAGTTCAGACCTATCGAAACGTTCTTGAAAGGAGAAACAGATCCGTCAAATATTGATGCTATAAATATGGCAGCTATTTTGGTTGATTTTGAGCTACGTCCTTTCAAAAAGTTTTATGAAACTTCTAAAAAAGAAGAAACAAAACCAGTTAAAAAGCTTGAGAAAGCTAAAGCTGTTTTTGAAAAAAAGAGCTCTGAAAAAAGAGAAAAGGCTGAAAAAAAGTCTAAGAAAAGAAGTTTCTTTCTAGATTTTAAAAGCATGTTTTTCTAAGTTTTTTTGCCACAAAGGCGCTAAGACACAAAGTTTTTATAGCTATGGGGAGCTAAAACTAATCTTAGCGATCCTTTGGGTAAATCTTAGTGCTCTTAGCGGTTAAAAAAAATAAACACAATTATTTAAAAAATTAAAAAAATGAAAACTACAGATAAAATTATTATTATCGATTTAGAAGCCACTTGTTGGCAAGGCGCGGTCCCGAGCGGGCAGCAAAATGAAATTATTGAAATTGGTTTGGCTGTATTGGATACAGAAACTGGAGCAATTTCTAAGAATAAAGGAATATTGGTAAAACCACAGCGCTCGAGCGTTAGTTTGTTCTGTACGGAATTGACCACCATTACTCAGGATTTACTTGATAAGAACGGAGTTAGTTTCGAAGATGCTATTAATGAGCTTATTGACGAGTATAATCCCGATTTGTACACTTGGGCAAGTTATGGTCAGTACGATTTGAATATGCTGAAAAAACAATGTAAATCGTTTGGTGTTTCCTATCCAATGGGAGAGGAGCATATCAATGTAAAAGAGCATTTTGCCGAAAAGTTTGGCTTGGTTAAACCAACAGGAATGAACGGCGCGCTTGCATTGCTGAATATTCCGTTAGAAGGAACACATCACCGCGGAATTGACGATGCCAAAAACATCGCTAAGATTTTGAATTGGTGCCTTAAAAATTAGAATTTAATTTGTTAATCGCAGTTATCAAAAGGATAGCTGATAACTGTAGAAAACTGTAAATAGAAGTATTTACAGTTTTTCGCGTTTCTGCAATTGTTATAATCATTTAAATCCATTCTCCAGCTGCATTGTAATCGTTTGGAAGATAAGTAAGATATTGAACCATTCGTGGGTTTTCTCCTTTGTTTGGCGTTGCACAGTGTGGGAGTGCGTTATGCCATATTATAAAATCGCCTGCATTGCCAATAATTGGTTTCGCTTTAAGCGTTTGTATTGCTTTTTCTCTTGGATTTTCATGAGGTTCAAGTTCGTCCAACCATTGATTAATTTGGTTATGAAAACCTGGAACGCAATGAAATGCTCCATCATTTTCTTCGCAATCTGTCAAATAAAGCAATCCTTGAAGATCGAAAACAAGCGGTTTTTTTAAACTCATATCCCAATGAAGCGGACTTCCAAGAAAAGTGAAATTTTCTGTTTCAGGTGGATTAAAACTTACTTTGTCTATTGTTTTGTAGATATTCGTAGTTCCATAAAGCTGTTCGTAAGCTTTTTTTACTTTTGGCGAAAAACGATTGCGATTTAAAGTTTCATGATCCGAAAAATTAAGCATAAGCCCTTTTTGTTCTTCATGGCGTTTGTACCAGCTTTCTTTTTCATTTGGATCCATGTTTAAATATTCCCAAATGGCTTTTTGTGTGGCTTCGCAATCTTCTTTTGAAATCGCATTTTTAACCACTAAATAACCATTTTCTTTCCAAAAATCAAGATCTTGTTCGGATAGTACATTTTCAGTTAAATCCTCTATTTCGGATG
Source organism: Flavobacterium ginsenosidimutans (assembly GCF_003254625.1). Lineage (GTDB taxonomy): Bacteria > Bacteroidota > Bacteroidia > Flavobacteriales > Flavobacteriaceae > Flavobacterium > Flavobacterium ginsenosidimutans. The sequence continues at coordinate 6,017 of NZ_QJRJ01000080.1, read as the reverse complement.
CAATATCTCGTTTTCTGCTATTAATCCATGTTTTGAAAGTTTCAAAATCAGGTTTTTCAGAATATAGAAAGCGTAGCGTATCTTCCATGCCAATGCCTAATTGGTACAACGCTTTAACTTCACTGTCCCAGTTAGAAAGGTCTGTATTTGTGTTTTCAGGATTTACTGCACGTTTCCATAATTGTTCGAGAACTGTCCAAGGCATAGTTTTCAGTTTTAGTTGAAACAAAACCTAAAAATACACGATTTATAGTTTCGTCTTTAAAGCAAAAACACCTGTTTTTAAAAGTAAAAAAAGGCTGTCTCAATTGAGACAGCCTTTTCGTTTTTGGTTATATTATCTTGATTTATTAATTGTTTCCGTAGATTTTAGCATAAAGATCTTTGTAAATCTCTTTAATAATTTTACGTTTCAATTTTAAAGTAGGAGTAAGTTGTCCGCCATCAATTGACCAAACATCTGGAGTAAGTTCAAAACGTTTGATTTGTTCCCAGTGTCCAAATTTCTTGTTTATTCCTTCTATTTCTTCGTCGATACGTTTGATAACGTCTTTATTTTCGCTGATTTCTTTGTCAGTACTTCCTAAAGTAATTTTATGGATTTTTGCCCATTCTTTTACAAATTCGAAGTTTGGCTGAATAAAAGCTGCAGGCATTTTTTCTCCCTCACCAATAACCATAATCTGCTCAATAAAACGAGATTGTTTCATTGCATTTTCGATTATTTGCGGAGCGATATATTTACCGCCAGAAGTTTTGAACATTTCTTTTTTACGATCTGTAATTTTTAAGAAACCTTCGCTGTCAATTTCTCCGATATCTCCTGTATGGAAATAACCGTCTTGAATTGCTTCGGCAGTTTTTTCTGGATCTTTGTAGTAACCTAACATTACGTTTGGACCTTTCAATAAGATTTCGCCATCTTCAGCGATTTTAACTTCAAGATTACGAATTGGTTTTCCAACAGTTCCAATTTTAAAGCCTCTATTTCTTTGATCGTTAACCGCAATTACAGGAGAGGTTTCAGATAAACCGTAACCTTCCATAACTGGAATTTCTGCAGCAGCAAAAACTCTTGTTAAACGTGGTTGTAATGCCGCACTTCCAGAAACCATTAAATCTAAATTTCCTCCCAAACCTTCTTTCCATTTGCTAAAAATCAATTTGCGGGCAATCTTTAATTGGAATTCATACCAAGCACCATTTGCTCCGTAAGGTTCATATCTTAAACCTAAATCAATAGCCCAGAAAAATAGTTTTTTCTTAATTCCTGTAAGTTCTGCGCCTTTAGCATAAATTTTATCGTAAACTTTTTCTAGAAGTCTTGGTACAGCTGTAATTACAGTTGGACGAACTTCTTTTAAGTTGTCACTGATTTTATCAATAGATTCTCCAAAATAAACCGAAACACCATAATATTGATAGATGTACAAAATCATTCTTTCGAAAATATGGCAAATAGGCAAGAAGCTTAATGCAGTACTTTTTCCTGGGTCAAACGGAATTCTTGGCGCACTGTCTAAAACATTCGACACAATATTTTTGTGTGAAAGCATCACTCCTTTAGGTCTTCCAGTTGTTCCAGAGGTATAAATAATGGTTGCCAAATCCTCTGTTTTGATACTATCTTTTCTAGCTTCAACTTCGCTTTGATTACTTTCGTCTTCACCCACTAAAAGAAGATCTGACCAGTGTTTGCATCCTGGAATTTCATTAAAAGAATAAACCTCTTTTAAAGTTGGTACGTTAGCTTTAATAGCATTTACTTTATGTAAAACTTCTTCATCAGAAACAAAACAGTAAATACTGCCGCTATGGTTTAAAATATATTCGTAATCTTCTTCTGCTATGGTTGGATAAATTGGAACATTTTGAGCGCCAGTCTGCAAAATACCAATATCCATTATATTCCACTCCGTTCTGTTATTCGAAGTAATTAATGCAATTTTATCATCTTTCTGAACGCCCATGCGCAATAATGCTCTTGAAATAGCATTTGCTTTTGCAATATATTCTTGGCTAGATGTTTTTTCCCAGACTCCGTTTTTTTTTGTTGCTAGAGCAACCGGAAGGTTATAAGTTTCTTGTTGATAATAGGGAAAATCAAAAAGGCGTGTGATTGAAACCATGTTTAATATATTGAATTTTATTGCAAATTAAATAAAATTTGGGTATGATTTTTAATTTTATAAAATTTAATGGGAAAATTTACGGGTACTTTTAAAATTCTACGAAAACGTTTTCTTTTTGGTAGAAAATTTCCCTAAAAATGAAGAAAAATTTAAAAGTAAGACCTTTTTTTATTGATTATTGTACGTTATAATCTTCGTATACTTTTACTCTTTCTCCCATTAAGAACATTTTTTTCTTGGCAAAATGAATAGAGAATTGAGAATAATACCATTCTTCGCTATCATTGGGTCTGTACCAAAAAGTGTATGATGCACTGTTGAATCCTTCTTTAAAAATAGGAGTGCCTTCGTCAGTACATTCAATTCCCCAATTGATTTTTTGTTTGCTTAAATCATCCGCTTGGATAAAACCTGTTCCATCTGGATTTAGAACGGTAATTGGCTCTTTTTGGTTTAATGGAGCATAAGTCCCAGGAACTGGATAACCAATAGTTGTGGTAATATAGCGCTCTTTTGAATTATGAGTAATTTGATCAACATGAACTTGCGAATGCGATTGAAAGGCTGTAAAAAATAGTGTTGCCACTAATAAATGTAAAAATTTCATTCTTATGTAGATTAAAGTGTTTTTGGGCTGAAAGTATCTGATGAACAGATTTCTCTTGGCGAATATAACTCAAATTTTTAATAGAATTGAGACTTAAAAATACAAGAATGAAATTTTTATTTTTTAATGATTTCAGATCAGTTTTTACTCCGTTGAAAACTGATTTTCCAGTAATTTTTCTTTAAAATCAGATCTAAAAGTATAAGCAAATGTAATCATCAATGCACGTGTATCAGATTTAGAAGTTCTTTGGTTTTTAAACAATGCTGTATTGTTTTTATAACCGCTTTCTAAAGTGTTAAACATATCGGTTACAACCAATCCTAATCGGGCATTTCCTTTTCCTAATTTTTGCTGAAATCCCATATCGACATTATAAATTGGAATTCTTTTTCCCTGCGGAGTTGCTACGGCTGAATTATAGTTTCCGATAATCTGAAGTTTCCCGCCTTTCCAAGGAATAAAGTTATTAATCACTTTTCCGTACCAACTGAAAGCACTTTTTACAACATCTTCGGCTTGCTCTAAATTGCCAGCGCTAATATTTTGCTGAAAAGCCGTTAAACTAATATTGGCATCATAAAATGAAAAAGGTTTAAAACTGAAAATAGATTCAAGTCCGTAAGTAACCATGTTTCCAATGTTTTGTGGCTGTAATAAAACAACTCCATTGTCTTGAAGTGTACCATATTGTCTGATTGTATTATTGGCATTTCTATAGAAAGCATTTCCAGAAAACGAATAATTATCCCATTCTTTATTATAATTTAATTCTACAATATGAATGATTTCGGGCTTTAAATAAGGATTTCCTCCATGCGGATTCAACGCATCTGTGATATCGATAAAAGGATTCAAATCATCTAAATCTGGACGATTGATACGCTTGCTATACCCTAATTTTAGAAATTCATCCGACTTCAAATTTAATTGAACTGATGCTGAAGGGAAAAGTTTTAAATAATTATTCGAAAAATTATCAGTTCCCGTTTCAGTTTTTCCACTGTTTGAAACTTGTTCAGCGCGAAGTCCTAAATTGTATTTCCATTTCTGATTGTCTTTTGTGCTTGAATAAGAGTTTAAAAGTCCGTAAAAGGCATTTATCTGTTCATTAAAATCAAAAATATTACTCGCAAGCGGATTAATTACATAATCTCCATTTACCAAATCTGCGCTTTGAAAATCAGAATTGAAGAACCTGAAAGTTCCTTTATATCCAGTTTCAATTATTGATCTTTCCGAAATTGGAAAAACATAATTTAAAATGGCATTTGAGATATTTTCTTTTTCATAATTATGTGTTTTCTGCCAAAAAGTATCTCCAATTAGCATTCCGTTTTCATCATAATTATCAGTGTCAATATTCGTATTTTCTCTATGGAAATTATATGAAGTAGTAATACTCGCGTTTAGGCTTTTTCTATCATCAGAAAATTTTCGATCGTAATTAAAAGCAAATTCCGCCGCTTTTGAACGTTCTAATTCTAAAGAATGACGTTTATTACTGGAATAAAATTGGCTAGAACTATTAAAAATGTCTGTTTTTAAAGTTTCATCATTATCCTGGCTTTCCATATTTCCCAGAGCCTCAAAAGAAAAGGTGTTTTTTTCATTAGGAGAAAAATTAGCATTGAATTTTAAGTTCTGCAAGCCTTCAGTTCTTTCATCGTGTCTGTTTTGATTGATGAAATGTTCATCTTCAATAAAATAATTGGTTCTTTCGCCTTCAATGCTTTTTGTTCTTCCCGCAAAGCGATTGTCGTAAGCAATTCCAATATTCCATTTATCATTTTTGTAGTTTAAAAGCGCAGAACTGCTTAATCTTCCTTTTGCACCAAATCCGCCGCCGAGAACCGCTGCACCATTTATTCCATTTAGATTATTCTTTTTAAGTTTAATATTAATGATACCGCTTTCTGCATTCGCATCGTATTTTGCCGTCGGACTTGTAATAACTTCAATGCTTTCAATACTGCTCGCAGGAATTTGATTCATATTGGTAATAGCAGAATTTTTTCCATTAATCAAAATGAAAGGCGTTTTTCCTCTTAACGAAATCGCATCGTCAGCATCTACAGCAACAGTTGGAATATTTTTCAGCATATCGATTGCTGTTCCTCCAGATTGTGCAATATTAGAAACGGCATTAAAAACAAAACCTTCAGTAGTTTTCTGAATTTGCTTTTTCTCAGATTTCACAACAACTGTGTTAAGCAAATTTGCATCTTCTTGCAAAACAATATTACTCATTGAAATAGGAGAACCTGTATATTTTACTTTTTGATTTTGAGATTTAAAACCAATCAGACGAAATTTTAGAATGTATTCTGCTGGGCTTACATTTTCAAGAATGAATTTCCCAGAAGAATCCGTAACCGCATAAGCAGATATTTTGGTAGTATCGGTAACTGGTTTTAAAACGACATCGACAAATTCGATTGGAGTTTTTCCATCAGACACAATTCCGTTGATAGAATTTGTTTTTTGACTAAAGGAGTATTGGCTTATAGTAAATAAGATAATTGCAGCGACTAAATTTTGTTTCCATTTTTTCATGAGACAAAGTTATTTATCCAATGAAAAAAGGAATAATATTCTACCTTAAGATAGTATTAAATTAAACTTAGGGTATATTAATTGACTTAAGAAAATAGGAAGATGAAAATAAAAAAGGGTGTTTTTCCCCTTTAAAAACAGGAAATTTCATAGACAGTTTGCAAAACACGATTTCTATTTTTAGTCCGTCAAAATGCGGAAGCCGAAAAGCAAACGAGTAGGCATGTTTTAAAATTGAAATAATTATGGAAACTGCTTTTTTTTTAGCGATGGGCTGGTGCGGCACAAAATACCCAGGCTGGTGGAAAAAATTCTTCAAACAACCGCCCTTTCCAGAACCAGAACCCTGGTGGATTATTGCAACAATTGGTCTGGGATTAATTGCCGGATTAGCCGGAGGAACAATCTTTAGTATTGCTGTTCGTAGCAGTCCGTTCTTTGCTGGACAAGCCGCAATCGCTTCTGGACTGTTTGCTTTTGGAACCGCAAATATTGTAACTGGAATCGCATCCTCTTTTAGGGATTGAAAATAAATAATATCTCGGCCATTTGGGGATAGCGTCGAGATGTTTGCTGCCATGAATTAATTAGTTAAGATTAATTATTTCGTGGCAAAAAAAACGCCCGACAAATTCGGGCGTTTTTTATTTAATGAAATGTCTTGTCCTGAAATAGCGATACACAAAAAGTATCATTATGGAAAAAGATCAAGAATTGCGCTA
>NZ_QJRJ01000041.1 GCF_003254625.1 Flavobacterium ginsenosidimutans | reverse complement strand
ACAGTCACATTCATATTCACATCTGACGGAACTAACGGATTTCCGTTTTTAGTATCGTTTGTAAAAATATTTCCTAGAGTCTGAGACGCATTTGAAGCTGATGCTGATGGAATCTCATCCTCGTTTGCAACAAGATTTCCTGCCGTAACTGGTACAATTGAAACAACTGAATCACAATTTGCTGGAACGGCTCCCACTTCACATATTACATATTCTACATTATAATCTCCTTTTGGAGTATTTGGACTTACTGTAATAGTTCCATTTGTATTTAATATTAACCCTGCTGGTAAACTACCAACAATATTTAGAGTAACTTGTCCAGAGTTAGTCCCAATTACAACTGGATTTCCGTTTAAAGTATCATTTGCTGTTAACGATACTGTTGTTCCTCCAATGTTTCCATTAATTGAAGTAATTGTATCTACAACTGCTTTTATTTCATTAGCCACTACAACTGTGGCTGTAGCCGTTTTACAATTTGAAGAATTTATTTCACAGATTTCATACGTAATACTATATGATCCACTTGGTGTATTTGTTGCAAGAGTAAGTTCTCCGTCTGCATTAACACTTAATGCTCCATCGCTATGAACTGTTACAACTGTATTTAAGTTAGTAACGGCCACCCCATTTAATGTGTCGTTTGTTTTAACATTTCCAACATTTATTGCTGAAGAGCCTGAAGTTTTTACTCCAAATGAGTCAGTATTTGCACATAGAATTGAATTAATAACAAAACTTACATCACTAGAAGGGCATCCATTAGATGATACCGAAATAGTATAGCTTCCTGTAGGCGCTGTAATTGTACCCACATTATTTGTAACTCCAGTTGAAGGAGTTATTGTATAAGTATAAGCCGAATTGTAATTATTAATAATAAAGCTTCCCATAGCTGTTAAACATGTTGGCTGTGTAATAGCACTTAATGTTGGTACAGTTGGAACAGAATAGATTTGTACATCAACCGAAGTTCTTGCGCTTTCACATCCGTCTGACGAAGTCTGGCTTACGTAATAGGTTCCTGTTGCCAAAGCATCTGTTCCCGCAAGCGCTGTTCCGCCTG
>NZ_QJRJ01000081.1 GCF_003254625.1 Flavobacterium ginsenosidimutans | reverse complement strand
TTCTCAAAAGGGGAAAGCGAACCTCTGGTTCCTAACACTCCAGCCGAAAACAGGCCGCTTAACAGAAGGGTCTCACTGGTATTAGTAGACGGAAAATAATCCTACCTTTCTGCAGGATCAAATTGGTTTCCATCTAAAGAGTTATTTTTTAAAAACTCTTAAAAAAAAACGGAATATACCCTGCAAGCAAGGCTATGAAAAAGCCAGATTAATTTCTGGCTTTTTTCTCTTATTTTCTGTTTTGATCCGCTGCATCGGTATCTTTCAAAAACTTAATAAGGCCCTTCATATAAATGTCCTGATCATCATACATGCTCATGTGGCTTCCATTGGGACAGTACAAATAAGTACCGTTTTTTATCTGAGAGGCAATCCATTTCATATGTTCGGGATCCATAGTGTCATAGCGAGCTCCTATAGATAATGTTGGCACAGCCAGTTTTGGAAGCTCTTTTTTGATGTCCCATTTCTCGAGTTTTCCTGACAGTCCAAATTCACTTGGCCCTTGCATAGTTACGTAAAGCGACTGATTTATTTTACTAAAAGATCTATTTACCGGCTCTGGCCACTTGTCTGGATCTAAACGCAGTATGTGCTTGGCATAAAAGTTTGGCATCAGCAGCTCCATATACTGTGGATTTTCAAAATCTTTATTCTTCTCTATCTCCCTGATCTTTGCCAACACAACCGGATCCATCTGTTTTGCCAGCACTTCATCTGCATACTTATCATAATCAATAGCGCTCATCATCATATTGGAAATAATAAGCCCTTTTAGATGCTGCTGATACTTCAATGCATACTGGGAGGCTAAAATGCCACCCCAAGAGTGACCTAAGAGATAAAAATTGCTCTGATCCAGATCCAGTGCCTGTCGCACCTGCTCCACTTCTTCTACATAACGGCCAAGATCCCAAAAAGTCGGATCATTGGGATTATCGGAATTGCCAGTGCCTAATTGGTCGTAATAGATAAATTCGATTCCTTCCTGAGGCAGAAAACTCTCCATGCACTCAAAATATTCATGGGTAGCTCCAGGCCCTCCATTTAAAAGAAGCAACTTTATTCTCGGATTATTTCCGATGCGCTTGGTCCAGACCTTAAATTTTCCTTTCGGCGTGTTTATCTCTATAACTTTTATACCTCCCATTTTTATACCAGTAGATGTATCTTTTAAGTACGCGTCGAGAGATACGCTTTCTTTTTCTGCTTGCTTATCGCCACACGCTGTAGCACACAACATACCAAGCACTACTAGAAAAATCTTTTTATATGCATTCATGAGCATTTGATTTAAATTTACAGCTTTTAGTTTTCCAGCTCTAATATACTAAATTTCAGCGAACAGGAATTCTTTAAAGCAGAAGCTCTTTGTGATGCACTTACGCAACAAAGTCCTTTAACGAATGGTTTTGATGTTATCAATTACCATAATTTTGATTTAAAAGATATCTTTAAAATTTACGAAATAAATTATTAAATTAGCATACTATCATATTGACTATTAAATATTTGTGAATTTATAGCCTAGATAGATAAACCAAACCATAATCTTATTGAATTTAATGCTATTAGATGAACGGAAAAATACTTATTCAATAACATTCATTGATACCGAAATTGAACCAAACAAAGGTAAAATCCTTGATATAGGTGCAATTAAACAAAACGGTAATCAATTCCATAAAACATCTTTAGGGGATTTTGTACAGTTTCTCCAAGGTGACGATTATGTATGCGGACATAACATTTTAAATCACGATATAAAATATATAGGTGAAGCAATTTATGAGGCTGGGATTAAATCTCTAAACATAATTGATACACTATACCTATCTCCTTTACTATTTCCGACAAAGCCCTACCATGCATTATTGAAGGATGACAAACTTCAAACGGAAGACACGAACAACCCATTAAACGATTCCATTAAGGCACGAGATTTATTCAATAGTGAGGTTGCTGCTTTTTGGCAAATTGATAAAACACTTAAAGAAATCTTCTGCTTTCTCTTAAATTCCACAAAAGAGTTTGGAGCTTTTTTTCGTTTTGTAAATTACAGGAGTATAAGCTCTAATGCAGAAGCGCAGATTAGATTAAAGTTTCGAAATGAAATTTGTGAACAGTCAGATTTAACCAAAATAATTGCTGAACACCCTATTGAATTAGCGTATTGCCTAGCATTGATTAATTCATTCATAACCCATAAAACTGTTCATTCTATTACACCTCCTTGGGTTTTAAAGAACTTCCCTGATGTAGAGCGCATAATGCTATTATTAAGGAATAAACCTTGTATAACCGGTTGTAATTATTGTAATAACGCCCTTGACATCCACAAAGGATTAAAAAGATTCTTTGGTTTCGATTCATATCGGACTTATGGTGGTGAGCCACTCCAGGAAAAAGCCGTTAAGGCAGCTGTGAATAACAAGTCAGTATTGTCTGTTTTTCCAACAGGCGGAGGAAAATCAATTACATTTCAGGTTCCTGCTTTAATAAACGCTGAAAATTCAAAAGGATTGACTATTGTAATTTCTCCGCTTCAATCACTAATGAAAGATCAGGTTGATAATCTCGAAAAGATTGGCATAACTCAAGCTGTTACCATTAACGGATTATTAGACCCTATTGAAAGAGCCAAATCGTTTGAAAGAATTGAAGATGGTTCTGCTTCTATTTTATACATTTCTCCCGAATCACTAAGATCGAGAACTATCGAAAAGCTAATTTTAGGCAGGAAAGTAGCCCGTTTTGTAATTGATGAAGCACACTGTTTTTCATCATGGGGGCAAGACTTCAGGGTAGACTATCTATACATAGGGGATTTTATAAAACTAATTCAAGAAAAGAAAAACCTTGAGGATGGCATTCCAGTGTCGTGCTTTACCGCAACAGCCAAACAGAAGGTAATTGAGGACATACGGGATTATTTTAGCGAAAAATTATCGCTGGATCTTGAAATTTTCACTTCAAAAGCATCAAGAACTAATCTTCAATACAAGGTATTTGAAAAGCAAAATGAAGAAGAAAAATATTTGGCCACCCGAGATTTAATCGAAGAAAAAAACTGCCCTACTATTATTTATGTGTCCCGAACCCGAAAGGCTTATCTGCTAGCTGAAAGGTTAGCTAATGACGGTTTTAGTGCAAAACCATACCATGGCAAAATGGATAAACAGGAAAAGACTAAAAACCAGAATGCCTTTTTAAATGGTGAAACGCAAATTATGGTGGCGACATCTGCCTTTGGTATGGGTGTAGACAAAAAAGATGTGGGCTTGGTAATTCACTACGAAATCTCAGATTCCCTTGAAAATTATGTTCAAGAAGCAGGACGTGCTGGCAGAGATGAGAATATTTCTGCTGATTGTTTTGTACTGTTTAACGAAGAGGATCTCAGTAAGCACTTTATTTTGTTGAATCAGACCAAGCTTTCTTTAAAAGAAATCCAACAGGTATGGAAAGCAATAAAAGATATTACAAGATTTCGTTCTAAAGTATCCAATTCAGCATTAGAGATTGCCCGTAAGGCAGGTTGGGATGATAATGTTGTAGAAATAGAAACGCGCGTAACTACCGCAATTGCCGCTCTTGAAGATGCCGGATATCTTAAACGTGGACAGAATATGCCGAGGGTATTTGCTGACAGTATTTTATCTAAAAATGCCCAAGAAGCTATTGATAAAATAAACATTTCGAGAAAATTTGAAGAAAAGCAAAAAGAGCAAGGTGCACGTATTATAAAGAAACTCTTTTCAAGTAAAAGCAGAAAGCAGACCAATAGCGAAACTGCTGAATCAAGAGTAGATTATATTAGTGATCATTTGGGTATTGTAAAAGAAGAGGTCATTAATATTATAAACTTGCTGCGTGAGGAGAATATTCTGGCAGATGCAAAGGACCTGACCGCATTTATAAAAAAAGTAGACAATAAAAACCGTTCCCTTTCCATTGTAGAAATATACAGTAAAATTGAAAACTTTTTACTTCCAGTTTTCAAAGAAGAAGAAAGTATCTTTCATTTAAAAGAATTGAACGAGGAAGCTGAAAAAAATGGGTGCGATGGTGTAAATACCAATAAGCTGAAAACAATAATTAACTTTTGGTCTATTAAAAATTGGATTAAAAGAAAAAACTTAGAACATTCTAAAAATCACATTGCTGTACATTGCCTTCAAAATAAAGAACAGCTAAAAGATAAGCTTGAAAAACGGCATGAGCTCGCAAAATTTATAGTTGATTTTTTTTATGATAAAACCATCGCTGAAGCCATAAAAGATCAGGAAGATAAAGATGAGATTTTAGTGGAGTTTTCAGTACATGAACTAAAGGCTACTTATGATAATGGTTTCAGTCTTTTCAAAAAAGAAATAAGCATTGATGATATTGAAGATACGCTGTTCTATCTTTCAAGAATTGAAGCAATAAAGATCGAAGGCGGTTTTCTTGTTGTATATAATTGTTTAACCATTGAGCGAACCGAACAAAATAATAAAAAGCAATACACTAAAGAAGATTATCAAAAGCTTAGCCAATTTTACGAAAGTAAAGTTCAGCAAATTCATATTGTGGGCGAATATGCTCAAAGGATGATTACCGATTACAGAAATGCACTTCAGTTTGTGGAAGATTATTTCCAACTCAATTATAGTTCTTTCTTAAACAAGTATTTTAAAGGCAGCAGGCAAAATGAGATTAAGCGGAATATTACACCGGCAAAATTCAGACAACTCTTCGGGGAGTTGTCCCCTACGCAGTTGAAAATTATTAATGATAACGAAACACCGCATATCGTTGTTGCTGCTGGTCCAGGCAGTGGAAAAACAAAGGTCTTGGTCCATAAGCTTGCTTCGCTCCTTTTGATGGAAGATGTTAAACATGAGCAACTATTAATGTTAACCTTTTCAAGGGCTGCTACGACCGAATTTAAAAAGCGTTTACTAAAGCTCATTGGCAATGCCGCAAACTTTATTGAGATTAAAACATTCCATTCTTATTGTTTTGATCTTTTGGGTAAGGTTGGCACTTTAGAAAAATCGACGGATATTTTAAACACTACGGTTCAAAGAATCAAAAATGGTGATGTTGAGGCTAGTAAAATTACAAAGACTGTTTTAGTTATTGACGAAGCCCAGGATATGAATGCAGATGAGTTCGCTCTTATTAATGCATTAATGGAGCAAAATGAAGAAATGAGGGTTATTGCGGTGGGAGATGATGACCAGAATATTTATGAGTTTAGGGGCGCTAGTGCTAAATATCTTGAACAGTTCATTTATGACAACAAAACCATAAAACATGAATTGGTTGAAAATTACCGTAGTAAAAGTAATCTGGTTACATTCTCAAATCAATTTGTCCAACAAATTCATCACAGATTAAAAGAAACACCGATTATTGCTAATCAAACTGATAATGGAAAAATCAAAATTGTTAGGTATCGAAGTAATAACCTTATTGCACCTCTTGTAACGGATATAGTTGACACTAATCTTTGCGGAACTACGTGCGTACTCACAAAAACAAACGAAGAGGCTATAAAAGTTGCAGGGTTACTTTTAAAGAACGGCATCAAGGCAAAATTGATACAATCTAATGATGGTTTTAATCTGTATAATCTAGTTGAAGTCCGGTTTTTATTAGATAAAGTCGATCTGGGAACTAATATTTACACAATCAGTGATGAGATTTGGGACAATGCTAAAAGAGAGCTAATCAACACTTTCCGTAATAGCAATAAATTAGAGATTTGTCTGAACATCATCAAAGATTTTGAAACCACTAATCCTTATAAAAAGTACAAATCTGATTTAGAAATTTTAATCCGAGAGTCTAAACTGGAGGATTTCTATTCTGAAAATGGCGAAACAATTTTTGTATCAACTATTCATAAAGCCAAGGGAAAAGAGTTTGACAATGTATTCCTTTTGCTTGAGAATTTTAATATAGATACAGATGATGCTAAGCGCCAACTTTATGTGGCAATGACAAGAGCAAAATATAATCTATATGTGCATTTAAATTCAGGCTTTCTCAATCCATTGGTAGCGGAAAATCTTGAACAAATCGATGATTTTGAAACTTACAATGCACCTGATAAAATTGCGATACATGCCACATTCAAAGATATCTGGTTAGACTATTTTATTAACAGACAGGTTTTGGTTTCTAAACTTACGTGTGGAGAAATCCTACATGTTGAAGGTTATGAATGCTTAAATTCAAGCGGACAATCTGTACTGAAATTTTCAAAGCAATTCATCGAGAAAATTGAAATAATGAAGTCTAGACATTATCAATTAAAAAGTGTAAATGTAAATTTTATATTGTACTGGTTTAAGGAAGAAACTTCGCAGGAAATCAAAATAATTTTACCTGAGCTTTATTTTGAATCTATTAAAGCATAAGTGAAAATAGATATTGTTTTAATGGAAAAAATATTGCTCCTCTTCGCTGCTGTTATTCGTAAAGATTAATAATGTCATAATATGGCTTTATATTGAAGCTTACCTATTAACGAACCATTTTAAGTTATCAGCCTAAATTTTATGAGAAATGTTAACTAGCTTGAACAGTACTCGAGCGCACATAATTTCATTTTAATTAAATCATTAATCAAATTCAGACAAATAAATTTCAATGTCCAAAATAATCTCTCAAAGGATCGCTCCATTTTCTATCTAATACATAATCTACATCTTCACGCGACTGTCTTATCGCATTTGCTGCAAATTTACTGAGTTGCACTTCATTAAAGTCTTCAGGCGCTTTACCACCGTACACTTCTTCAATTAAATTTTTAAAGATTAAAGGATTACTGAAAGATTCTTCCAAATTTTCAAAAGCCTTGTGGAAAATACTTTTCATCTCCGAATTCATTCTCTCAAAGAAATAGCCATGGAACATCCAGAATGAAGATTGAAGCAAGGGGTAGCCATCAATTGAATTCAGCAAATCTTTTAACTGGCTCAAAAAAATAGTATATTTTATAAAGCCCCAAACTCCGCATTGCGCTTTAGATCTCTTTTCAGCTTCAGTAATAAATGCCGTATTTATTTTCTCTTCAGACGATAATATGTTAATTACATCTGAAATTTTATTGTCGCCGTACCAAACATAATCAAGCATTCCTAAAAACAATTCAACATCCTTATCTCTTTTCAAAAAACGGTTGAGCGAAATAAATTCGTTAAAAGCTGAAATTGTCACTGAATTTCCTTCAAGCTCAAAATACCTATTCTCTTCCGCAAACTCAGCAGTATAAGAAATCATTTTGTACTTATAATACTCGTTGTAGTAAGGCATAACAGAAGGGTGTCTTATAACTGCTAATATCTCTTTTGAAGAAATCTCATCAAATTTACCAGGCACATAACCGGCAAATATGGCAACTAATAGCAAATTGTAATATTCCAAAAGAGCATCAATTTCAAAGCGCTCTATTAGTTCTTGGCCATATACACCATCTGGAATATGAAACCGGAGCAGTTTTTTTAGTTCTGTCTCTTTATTTCGGTCAATAAAATTCATTATATTTTTGAATCCGCGGGCAGCTTTTCCTTTATCATGAAACTCTGCCTTTAATGACATTAGATTTCTTTCCTTATGCTTCATTTTTCTATGTTTTAAATAATCTGCTTTAACAGCTCAACAGGTGTGATGAAGGCGTCTTTTGGCTTGCAGACAGAAATATGTGTTGTATTTGGGATTACGTGGGCGGGAGAATCCTCAAGATAATTGAAATTCCTAACTATTTTATCTCCTTTAGAATATACCACCAATTTAGCTTTTGAAAAATTTCCTTCACCTCCATTTTGTAGAGCTGAAGTCTGATTTTTGATTGAATCTAGAATCCCATTATTTTTTGAATCCAAATCATTTAATATTGGAAATCTAAATTTAACAAACAAGCCAAATAACCCTGATAACCCAGGCAAAGCTTGCATTGCAAGGGAAATAACTTCTGCCCCATGATGGGCCGGAGCATATAACGCAAGTTCAGATTTTTCTACCCAATCATCTCCTGCAATATGTCCATGCAATTGGGCCTGTCTAATTAAAACTGCTCCTAAAGAATGGGCAACCAGAACTATTCGCTTATAGTCTCTTTCAGGTAAATTTTGAAGACTGGGCAAAATTTGGTTGTGAAGAGGTTTAAAAGCTAGATTTATAAAATGGTACAATTCCGCCGCATGGTCACCAGCTTGTCCCTTAAAAGTGTCATAACCATAAAAAACAATATCGGAATTTTTAAAATGATCATCAAAAAGTAAAATTAAGGGGAAGTTGTTCCATGTTCCTAATGCGCTACCTCCAAATCCATGAACAAAAACAATAAGATTCTCTGGGCTTTCAAAACTAAAATACCCTTGTGTATTAGCACCGTGTTTAATCTCGATTGATGTGGTATGATTAGTTGCCATAGGATCATTTCATCAGTTATTTCAACCAATTTTATTCTCTAAACAAAAATAAAATATATTAAAACAATTACACCAAGTACAAACACTTGTTTTTCAATTATTTAAATCTTAAAAAACCGCCATTTCAATAATTAAATCTATTTTTTTACAGAAATATTAAGCAATCGCAGAAAACCCAACGAAAGAGCAATAAACCAAACAGTCCAACCAAAATGTACAAAGCGTTGAATAAGTCCGGTATAATTCATTTGTATTGTTTCTGAAGGAATTGCTCTGATCAAGATAAATAACATAATAAAGAAACTGATCAAACTTAACATTCTGAGATTTTTCAATTCTTTCCTTTTCCACAAAATAGCTGACAATAATGGTCCCAATAACAGAAGCAAGAGTATTGGTCCAGATTTAGAATGCATTGGATTTCCAGAATGATAAAATGCTGCCCAGCCTAACATAACAGTAAATCCTACAATTCCTAAAAGTGGTGCTTTTTTCAATTTCTCTTGGCGGCAAACATTGAAAAGTCCGATTAAAAAAGGGATACTAAGTAAAGAACATAACCAGGTTGAAATCTCCATAAGATTTTCGGATTTTGCACCAATTGCGCCTAATGCGCTTATTGTGTCACGAACGTGACTGTAATTTTCGTTTTGCATTCCTGCAACAATTACAGAAAGCCAAAAAATAAATGGAATTAATAATCCTTGAAAAAGGAAAAATCTTGTGATTGATTGTTTCATAGTTTTGATTGATTAGATGATTCTTGTTAGACACCATCTTTATCAATCTGTTACATGAAACCTTTTTTATTTTTTTTTCTAAAATCATTCCTTTTCTCAACGCTAATACATTAATAGAAAGCTTTGAAATTTTTCTTAATTTCTATAGATCTATTCGGATTGACAACAATAATTTCATGATCGCGAATAACTTTTATTGTTGTACCTAAAGTTTTCAATAGCTAAAAAAGTTAGAAAGATCAAAACCTAAAAAGTTTAGCTTAGAATCTATTAAATAGTTACTTTTTAAATCCCCCCACTCCAGCCAGCTTTCATCTCACCTGCCAAAATAAAAAAGAGAGCCTTCAATACTATAATTTATCGTATTTTTATAGACCGTCTGTCTTTAAAAAAAAAGTGCAGACAAAACATCAAACTTAGAAATGAAAATAAAAAACCTCAATTAATCATATAAAAATGCAAAACATAGAAACCAAAGTGGCTTATATAACTGGCGCGTCTAAAGGCATCGGTTTGGGCATTGCAGAAGCTTTAGTGCGAAGCGGAGTTAAAGTGGCGATATCAGGAAGAGACACTAATGCGCTTGAAAAGGCACGTCAAACATTAGAAAACCAGAACGTACTTGTAATAGAGTCTGATGTCAGAAATTTTAATGACGAGCTGAAAGCCGTTCAGCAGATTGTGTCTGAATTCGGAAAACTCGATATTGTCATTGCCAATGCAGGTGTGGGAAAATTTGCGTCCATAGACGAAATGTCTCTAGAGGACTGGAACGCGATGATTGACACCAATCTAACTGGGGCTTTCCATACCCTGAAAGCGACCTGTGAACACCTTAAAGCAAACAAAGGCTACTATATTTCAATCGCATCACTTGCGGGAACCAATTTCTTTGCCAAAGGAGCTGCCTACAATGCATCAAAATTTGGCCTGGTGGGCTTTACGCAGGCTGCCATGCTGGATCTTCGCGATTATGACGTAAAATGCACCACTATCATGCCCGGCTCGGTTAGCACAAACTTTAACAGCCATACACCAAATGAAGATGATAAATGGAAAATTCAGCCATCAGATATAGGCCAAATGGTGGTAGACCTTTTAAAAATGAATCCGAATGTACTGCCAAGCAAAATAGAAGTACGTCCGACGAAAACTAAGTAATCAAAATTTTCTTTCCATTTAAATCAACATAGAATAAGAGCAGCCAAAAAGGCTGCTTTTTATTTACCGTCTATTGCAAACCATTAAATATGGAGCTTTAAAGTAATTTACTGAGTATTCTTCACAGAAAAACAATAGGCTAACCATAAATAACTGCTTATAATTCTGATTTTTATAAGTAATAATTCCCACAAAAACTTTAAAATTAAAAACGGAATTCCTATATTGTTCTGCTAAAAATTGCCTATGTCAGGCATATACATAAATACTTGCTTTCAAACTTTTTTCAGTTCATTTTAATAGAAATCATCTAGATTATGAAAAAATCATTTCTGTTCTTCATTACATTACTAGCTTTTACAGCATGCTCAAAACATCAAGGAAAAAAAAATATTGCTATCAGTGGAATAGATTCCACATTGCGGCCAGGTAATGATTTTTTTAAATATGTAAATGGCAAGTGGTACGATTCTGTATCAATACCTGCATCTCAAGCTGGAGTAGGTGCCTATATGTTTATGAATTTTCCGCAACGAATTCGATTACAGGGAATATTGGATAGCATTTCGCAAAGCAAAAATACAGAAGGAAGTATAGCACAAAAGGTAGGAGACTTTTATGCATCAGGTATGGATACTATAACCATTGAGAAACGCGGTTATGCGCCTATCAAACCTTTACTTGCCAAAATTGAAGCAATTAGTGATTTGCCGTCCTTAATGAACTTTGTAGCTAATGAAGAAAAAACTGGCAATTCTTCTATTATAGCTTTTGGAGTTTCATCTGATCAAAAAAACAGCAGTATGAACATTGCCGAAATCTATCAAACGGGTATTGGTTTGCCTGACAGGGACTATTATTTCAAATCAGATTCATCGACTATTGCCATACAGAAATCATACAAAAAATACGTTGCTGCATTATTTCAACAAACAAGCAGCGATGCCAAAGAGGCTAAAAAGAATGCCGATTTGGTTTACGATATTGACAAACAAATCGCCGTTTCGCATAAAACAAAAGTTGAACTTCGAGATGTGCAGGCAAATTACAACAAAATGGCTGTGAAGGATCTTGTAAAAAGACATCCCAACATAGACTGGATTGCTTTTTTAAATAATTTAGGTGCTAAAACGGATTCTATTAATGTTTGTCAGCCAGCTTATTATGATGCCCTTAATAAGCTTTTAAAAACCATTCCTATTAGTAATTGGAAAATTTATTTGAAAGCAAATTCTATAGAAAGATATGCAGACGATTTGAGCAAACCTTTTGTAGATGCTTCATTTGAGTATACCAAAGTGCTTTCTGGGCAGGCTGTCCAAAAATCACGTGGCGAAAAAATGGCTAATGTTATTGACAATTACTTAGGCGAAGCTCTGGGTGAATTGTATGCAAAGAAATATTTTCCAGAAGATGCTAAAAAACGTATGTTGATTCTCGTAAATAATTTGCAAAAAGCGTATGCTAAAAGAATCGATAAATTGGAATGGATGAGCCCTATTACGAAACAAAAAGCGAAAGAAAAATTGTTCGCTATTACTAAGAAAATAGGATATCCAGATAAATGGAGAGACTATAGCAACGTACAAATAGCTAGGAATGCCTATTTTGAGAATGTAGTTTCGGCCTCTACAGCTGCGTATCAATTTCAATTGGCAAAATTGGGCAAACCAGTCGATAAATCAGAATGGTTTACCACTGTTCCAACAGTTACAGCATACAATAATCCTACTGCAAATGAAATTGTTTTTCCTGCAGGTATTTTACAGCCCCCATATTTTGATAATGATGCAGATGATGCGCTTAACTATGGCGGTATAGGAATGGTTATAGGTCACGAAATAACCCATACTTTTGATGATCAAGGTGCTCAATATGACAAGGATGGTAACCTGAAAAACTGGTGGACAAAAGAAGATTATGCACAGTTTAAGTCAAGAATACAACAGGTTATCAATTTGTACAGTACCTATACCGTTTTAGACAATCTACACATTAATGGAGCAATGACAGTTGGTGAAAACACCGCAGATATTGCTGGAATAGCAGTTGCCTATGATGCTTTTAAAATGACCCAACAAGGACAAGGGAACACAAAAATTGACGGTTTTACGCCAGACCAGCGCTTCTTTATTTCTATAGCCAAAATATGGAGAGTAAAAATGAAAGACGAGTTCCTACGCTTATGGATTAACAACAATCCACACTCTCCTCCAAATTGGCGTGTTAATGGTCCTTTAATGAATACCACTCCTTTTTACGAAGCATTTGATGTAAAACAGGGAGACAAAATGTTTTTGCCTAAGAAAGATAGAATCACAATTTGGTAGTATCTCAGTGGAATGAGCGTTGTTCTTGTGAACGCAAATTACTTCATCTAAAAACAAAAAAGCTTCAGATTTCTCTGAAGCTTTTTTGTTGTAGCGGGAAAAGGATTCTATATCAAAATAAAAAAACAGCCCGAAGGCTGTTTTGATTTCTAAGCGATATTAATATAAATATCACCTATTTATTAATGTTTTCCTTTTCCGCCATGGCCATTATCATGGTGTCCTTTTTCTTTTCCAGATTTATTGTTACCATTGCCAGGTTTCTGCCCTATTGTTTTCTGAGGTTTCCCTTTATAACCTTTAGCATATTTTACTTTATGATTTTTGAAATTATCATAAGGGCGCTCGCCTCTGTAATCTGTCAGTACAACCTTATACTCGCTGTAAAGATCATAATTTCTATAAGCCGATGGCAAAGATCTAGCTCTGATCCATCTTCCGTTATTTAAATAAACATAATTAGATGTGTTGATATCATAATACGTTTCAAGATCAGGCAGATAATAATATCGAACGTCTGTATAGCCCACCGGTCCCCATGCTGGAGGATTTCCAATATTAACGTTTACCGATACTTGCGCGTTGGAATAATTAAAAGAAAGAAACAATACTCCAATAATAAAATATTTGATAGTTTTCATGATTTTACTTTTATTTATTATTATACCAGTTTAAAAAGACAAGAAACGTGCCAAAAAAAATAGCCTTTAAGAAATCTGACACCATAATTTATTGAAAATCAAATAAAAAAACCTCTAAATTAAATTTTAGAGGTTTTTAAATATCATCTCAATAGATAAGAAATAATCGGATCTAGCTATTTAAAATGCAGATCAGAGAATCAGAAAAACATTTGTCTTAATTAGCAGGTTTTTCCTGTTCCTGTTCTTCAATCCCTACCGTAGCATTATCACCAATATTAAAAGACAGAGAAAATCTTATCATATTATCTAATGGCGACTTCTGCTTTGCGGCAGAGCTTAAATAAGAGAAATCAAATTTTACTTTCTTGTATTTAAATCCGGCTCCAAGAGTTAAGTATTTGCGGTTTCCTTTTTCACTGCTTTCATGAAAATAACCTGTTCTTAGGGCAAAAGACTTTTGATATAGATATTCCAATCCAAGAGCCCAAGTAACTTCTTTTAATTCTTCACTAAAACCACCTGGCGCATCAGTAAAAGAACTGAAAGCTCCTTTAACAAATCCAGTCTCCTGATATTGCGCATTAGTTTGGTCATTTTGTGGTGATGGAACTAATAATTTATTAAATTCCATAGAAGCTGCCAATGTGTTATCCTGATCAAAAATAAAATCAAAACCACCACCTACTTTTAAATTAGCTGGCAGAAAGCTTTCAGATCCTGAATCTCCATTATACTTTAATTTTGGGCCAAGATTTGAAATGTTAAATCCTGCTCGCCAGATGCCATTAAAGTTTTTGAAAGCAGTTTCCTCCGTCTGAAAATATCCTGCAATGTCTACAGCGAATGAACCCGACGCATGGCCACTTGAGTTTCCCTGCTGAATTTCTAAATTAGAATGAATGTATCTACCTGTAACAGACATGGCAAATTTTTCACTTAATTTTAATGAATAAGATCCATCAAATGCAAGTTCATTTGGCTTCACAATTTGCCCTGCATCATCTTCATCTTGTTTGAATAAGGTTTCTCCGATTCCAAAATATCTCAAACTGAATGCAAATGCACTTCTTTCATTAATCTTGTTATAGAAATTTAAATTCAATAAACCGGTATCATTTGACAATGAAGACATATAGGGCGTGTAACTCAACCCTATTCCTAATTTGTCTTCTGCAAAAGGATATTTCGCCGCATTCCATTGCTGTGAGTAGACATCTGCCGAAGTCGCAACTCCCATATCTCCTATTCCTGATGCTCTCGCATCTGCTGAGACCTGCAAAAAAGGAACTGCAGTAACAATTGCCCTATTTTGTTCTTGAGCGAGTAGATTTCCAACTCCAAAGAGTAGTATAAATAATAGAAATATTTTTTTCATGTGTATCTGTTAATTGTTTTTGATTGAAATTCCAATGCGCTTCCGTGATGCAATATCTATTGTCGGACATCAGATTGAATTCTTATGCAACATTAAAATTGCATCACAGCGCATTTCTTCATTTCATTATTTACTCTCCTGATCTTTTGATAAATTTGAAAACTGATGACGTTCCTTCTTTTCCGCTAACATGCAAAAAGTAAGCGCCTGTCGGTAATGTGCTCAAATCTAACTGGCTATACTGTTTCAACTGTACATCATCAATATTAAATTTGCGTACAATTGAACCATTAAGAGCTACAACCTCAACAGTAACATCTCCAGCCCAACGGCTTGTCCACTTGATATTAACAGTATTTACAACAGGATTAGGAAATATATTAAGTTCAGCAACTTCTGACTGGTTTACAATAACCGTTACATGCTGTTCTGTACTTGCTCCGTAAATATCTGTAGCTGTTAAAACTAAATCGGTTTGACCATTAGAAATACTTTCAATTGTAAAACCAGTTGCTGATGCTGATAATGATGCAATTGCTGGATCTGCTATCACTGCCTGATAAGTCAATTCATCTCCGTCAGGATCAGTAAAATATTTATCAAAACTAAAGGCTTCCTGTACAGATAATTTATTGAATATAATTGCCTCTCCGCCAAGTGCAACAGGAGCACTATTATTTATTACTTTAACAGTTATCTGCTGTTCTGTACTTAATCCAAAAGCATCTGTCGCTGTTAGGGTTACAATTGTTTCTCCTACAGTATGCGTTTCAATTACAAACTGACCCAATTCCTGACCAACTGTTACAGTTACAATTTTATCATTTGCTGTCGTTGCTTTAAAAGTCATTTCATCGCCGTCTGGATCTGTAAAATAATCCTTGAATACTTTCACATCAAAATAATTCAGTTTAGAATAAATTAATTCTTCTGAGTTAGTTGCTATAGGTGCACGATTAGTTTTCAATACCTTAACTTCGAATACTGCTTCTGTAGATGCACCAAGCTCATCTGTTGCAGTGTAATTGATTGTATATGTTCCCGAAGTTTCATAACCCGGAGCAAGTTTTACTGAAAGTTCACCATCAGTCAGTTCAAATGTGGCCCATGACGGAGCATTAGAAGACTGAACCGTAATTTTATTCGCCTCTTGATCAGTCAGTCCGATTTTTACAGTTGCTTCTGAAGCTTCATTAACAACGATAGTTTCTACTGGTAAATTCGAGAAAACTGGAGCTTCATTAATATGCAATTTAACTGGAACCTTTCCGACACTATTAATAGGATCATTTGTTCTAATATTTAAAACCGCATGCTGATCTCCGCGAACTCCATTTGCAGCTATAAAGTCAAGCTGGACATCTTTTTTCTCGCTAGGAGTAATCGTTCCATCTGAAAGTCCATTTATAGAAACCCATGCATTAGAAGTATATTTTTCTTCACCTGCTCTCACCATCCATCCATAACCTGGGTATAAATCAGCTTCTTGTAAATCATACCATTTCTCGCCATCGCTTAATGTATATCTGCCAGGAGTATCTTCAATTCCAGAAATAGAACCTTGTACATACGGTAATTCATAAGGATATGTGATTACTACATAGAAATCTTCATTTGGATAAAGTCCTTTAGGCTCTTTTATAGGCAATGTTACCCAAGCACCAGTTTTACCGCCTTCATAAACATAATCAACAGAACCCTGATCTATTATTGTTGCATCTGCAACCGAAGAACCGCCTGCTCTTATCTCGTAAACAATAGTTCCTGATGGTTTATCAGTACCAAACATAAAGGTTTGAAAATGTGATAGCGTGAAACCTTCTTTACCTGCATTAAATCTGGTAGCGGTTGTAAAAGGTTCGCCTCCATCATAACCAAATCGCGTATCTGCAGCCGTCTTGTCTTCGTGAGCCAATACTCTGTTAAAAGTAGGCTCAGCATAAACACTAACGCCACCCTTAGCCACTGGATTTGATTTTAATATTGAATCTGCTTTAGCCGTTTTTCCTTTTTTAGCCATCGATTCTGAACCTGAAGTAATACCTGCTGGAGCTTTTCTCAAATAATCAATGCTCAGTTCGTATTTTAAATTTCCACCTCCCTGACCATTCTCAAAAACAGCATATTGCGTATCAGCATCCGTTAAATAATTAACAACACTATTAACTTCAATAGTTTTTACTGCTAAAGTTGGTGGCAGCACAACCTCAGCCTTAATCGGAATCAAGAATTTTGCTGCTGTGGCATTACTTTCAATAACAACATGATCACTAATAGAACCTGCTGCTGTTGGAGTATAAGTAATTCTAAATTTAGAATTTTCTCCTGGCAATATTACTGGGTAATTACCAGCTAAATCATTAATATTTGTCCAGCTCCAATAGCCTCCGCCGAACCAGCCTGTAAAAAAAGCATAAGTTTCAATGGCATATTCTGAAGAACCACTTTCTATCGAAATATTAGAGATTTGAAGTTTCTCTGCACCTGTATTTTGAACTAAAAATTCTCGTGAATAAATTGCATCTGGGTTCACCATTATTTCACCGAAATTTATTTCTTCTAAACTTGATGCAATAATTGGTGCTCCTGTAACAGTCAGATTGATTGGTTTTTCTAACAATTCCTGATTCGGAACATTTGTGCGCAATTTTAATTTTCCACTATATTCTCCTGCATAAATATTACTTGCATCAATATCTATCTGAGCACTTAAAGTCGTTCCTGCAGGAATTGTATGTTTTTTTGCAGGGCTGATCAAAAATGCCAAGCCTTTATCATGATTAACATTTGCATGATTTGAAATGATAACAGAATCTGACTGATCACCATTTTGAAGGCCTATAACCGATAAATTTGTTGTAAAATCTGCACTTCCGTTAACTTTATACTGAAACTTCATAGTACCATTTTTATAAATGATAACCTGAGCAGAAGTTGGATCTCCTAATCCGCCAAAGAAGTTTACAACGTATTCCCATGAGATAATAACTTTTTCATTATCTGCATAATAGAAAACTCCAACATCATCTTTTGGATAAGTCATCGTATCAAAAGCACCAAATACCCAATAAGGAGCAATAACCGTTTTTAATTCATCTGTTGGCATATTTCCAATAAATGGTGCAGGCGCTTCTGGCTGGTCAAAAGTTAATAATCCAGATATACCAATATGCATATCTGTATAATCTTTACCATAATAATTAAAAGACCATGGCATGGTTACTTTCTTCCAATATCCATCAACAGTCGTTGGATCATCGCCTACAGATAATTGAGTTCCTGTTTTACGAATATCAATCCATTGATAGTTTGTTCCATCATTAGAAAGCTCATAACTATAAGTGAAATTTGGAATAGCCTCTGCAGCAGCTGTCGGTACAGACATCGTTAGCCAGTTTGTGCCCGTAGCCACCACTTCAAGATCAGCTTTACCTGTGTTTTCAATAAGTAAAGGATATTTAGAGGTTTCTCCGTGTTGTAAAGTCTCTGTTATTAGATCTAAATTTGTAACTTTTATTCCTGGAGGATCTAATACTTTTCCAGCAAGTGTGATCGTATAATTACCTCCTTTATTATCGGTAATATGCAATAGATCTGCAAAATCACCTACAACATCAGTAGGCAAAATAACGTCGTAAACCTTAATAAGTCCCGGTGCAATTGTCGCGGTTGTTTCGCCTGTTACTTGAAATTTATTATTGTCTAAAGTAAAGCCTGTTAATGTTACAGAAGTAGTTCCCGTATTTTTAATACTGAACTTTTTGGATGCAACAGCTCCCTGAAACACATTTCCAAAATCAATATTTGTTTCAGATACAGCAAGCTCTGCCTTACCTCCGCTTGTGATATTAATTTGTATTAAAGGATTAACCTGTGCATTTACCGGATCTGTAGAAACGATATTTAAATATCTGTTGATCATACCTTCATTCAATGCTGCCGTTTCCATAACAACATCCATTTTTGCAGATTCACCTGGCAATAAAATTCCTCCAGCATTAGTTACAGAGGTAATCATATCTGGACCCGGATAATCAAAACCTAAAGCAAGTCCAGAATAAATGTTTGCTATTTTAGTATAATTATTGATTAAAATACCATCTGTCTGATCATAATCTTCTATAAGAACGTTTAGATATCCAAGGGTTTCATTCTGATAATTAATATTGTCATAGTAAAAACGGATATTCCCATCTGCAAATAAAACCATCTGTGCGCTGATCTTTCCTCCAAGTCCATCATCAAAATTAGAATATTGCACTATAACTCTATCTGCTTCCACTTTATAATGAACTGAACCTCCTTTGCTTAATTCAAAGTACGTTCCTAAAATAGAAATAAGGCCTTTTGGAGAATAAGGCGCCCCATCTAAAACCGGATCATTAATCGGATTTATTTCATCATCAAAAGCTGTAAAACCTTTGTAACTAATGTACAGCGTTTGCATTTTCTTAGCATAGTAAGGAAAATCAAATCCCATTTCAAGAGGATAATATCGGTTTGATTCTGCTTTAAAATAACTTGTAATGTCTGTTCCCGTTCCTGAAATATCATTGTATTCATACGTTAACGGAGACGTCTCTGAAGCATAGCTTGTACGGTATTTATATCCATATTTATGATATCCGCCTTCCCATGTATCACTAGTTCCTGACTGATCAAATTTTGGAACAAAATATTTTAATGCGGCCTTACCTTCATTTTTCACAGTAACTGAAGCCGTCACCTGATCTCCCAGCGCAACATTATCAATAAGTTGAGTCATTGGATCAACCACTATTTTTGCAGGTTCAGAACTTACTCCGAACAAAATAATACGCAAAGTTTTAGAACTGCTAGAAGAGGTAAGTGTTAAAAAACCATTATCGTTTCCTGTAGCGCTTGGTGTATATTTTACTTTAAGTACCGCTTCTGTATCTGCTGCAAGCTGATTTGGATAAGCACCAACAAGTTCAAAATTTTGATTAGAGATATTTAGAGCAATATCATTAAAATTACCCAATCCTGTATTTTTTACTACAAATTCCAATTCTTTGGAAGTTCCCTGAAAAACACTTGAGAAATCAAGTTTTTCTGGTCCTTGTAGAACTGGCTGCTGACCTGATACATTTACAGTAACCGGAATTTTAAGCTCTCTTTGAACTGCGTCATTAGATTTTAAAATCGCATTAGCATAATAAGTTCCATTTATCAGATTAGAAGCATCGGCAGAAAGAACTGTTTTTTCATTTGCTTTTCCGTTTACTTCGCCACTAGAAGGATCTAAGGACAAATATTCTCCTAAATATTTATTTTGGCTGCTTATAATGTTGAACCACGCAAAATCATTGCTTTCAAGAGCTGTGCTCAACGGTCCCCAAGTTTGTCCTACGTCAAAAGAAATAAAACAATTATCAGAGCCTTCAGGTGTATTTTCATAACCAAGCCCTAAAGGGTAAAGATTTCCTGCTGGAATATGCAATACAACCCAAAAAGTTTCTCCTTGCTGAAAAAACAATTGTTCCTCTAAGTTAATCGACACATAACCTTCAGACGCATCAAAAGGAGTATATTCTTGTGCGTATATTAAATTTTCTTTATTTAATGACGTTCCTTTATAAACTTCAATTACAACAGGACCAAATTTTGGATCTACTTTTAAGTAGCTTGTAATTTGTGTTAAGTTAAAACCATCAGCTTCACTAACAATGTATTTTGATGCAGCTGAGTTTGGAACATTAGTATCTGTATCTCCAATAAGATCTGTAGGATAATCAGAATAGCCTTTATCTACTTGAGTAAATCCAAACGGCTGGATTGCTGCTTTTTTTGATGTAGCTGCGATTTTAGATTTACTTCTACCCACTTTTCCTGCAGCTGCAACTTTTGTTGTTTTTGCAGAAGGGTATTTGATGTTTTTAGCAGAATAAGACAGAGCTGTTTCTTTATGACGGGCTAAAAATTCCCATCTCAATACTCCTTCTCCGTTATTTAAGATCGTCATGTCATGTGATCCCTTAAAAGAAGTGCCAGCATCTACATTTATTACAATGTCTTTGCTATTATCATCTACCGTAATTTCTGGACCTGCATTTGTTGTTCCCTGAACACTATTTGATAATTCAGACAAATTGTTCCATCTGTCTCCTGAAATCACAGTAAAATAATAGGTTGTAAGTCCTAAAAGTCCATTAATCGAATGAGTTACCACTGTTCCTGGTTCATCCGTATTTTTGATAATATCGTACTTTGCCGAAGCCAGATTATTTTTTGTTAATGGTGAAGTACTATAATAGATCCTAAAATCTACGGGTTTTAAATCATCCGTATCTGCTGGAACTGTCCATGATAAATTGGCAAATTCCTGCGCAATTCCCGTCACTGCCAAATCTGAAATCGCATTTGGCGCAACACCAGCATTATTTTGGATTGCTAAAAATGCATCTATATGACCTGAACCTAATTTCCCTTTATAATCAGGATTATGAGAATCGATATCTACTACTCCCGTCAAAAGTTTGGTTCTCAAAACTTCTGGTGTCAACTGGCTTTTTCTGTTGGCCAAAGCAAGAGCGGCAATACCAGAAACATGTGGACAAGCCATTGAAGTTCCCTGATAGAATCCGTATTGATTTTTAGGCAATGTGCTTAAAACTCCGTTTTTTGCCCCAAGTTCAGTTTCTCCTCCCGGAGCCGCAACGTCTACCCAAGTTCCATAATTAGAATAACTCGCTTTTTGCCAGTTTGGTCCAATTGAACTTACAGATAGAGTATTTTCGTAATAACCAGGAAACCATTCTCCATCAGAATCACTGTTTCCTGCAGCGAAAATTACTATTCCGCCTTTCATCGGACTATTAGGATAATCTCCTGCTTCTGCAATAAAATAATCTATAGCCTCCTTTATCGATTCGTCAAAATTTCCTGGTTCTGTATATCCCCAGCTATTTTGAGAAATTACTGCACCATTGTTTGCCGCATAGATATAACTTTCTTCAAAGCTTCCGCCACCTAAAGTCTGAACTGACATAATTTTAGTACCGTCATTATTGCCGCTCCCTCCAGCAACTCCACAAACACCAATTCCGTTGTTATTTACAGCAGATATTGTTCCTGCTACGTGCGTCCCGTGAGGCTGTCCTTCGATTGCTCCACTATTATTGTCAAAATTCCAACCATGAATATCATCAACATAACCATTTCCGTCATCATCGACTCCAGCAACTCCGTTAAGTTCAGCTTTATTAGTCCAGATATTCGCCAGAAGATCCGGATGTTGAATATCTACACCCTGATCGTGTATTGAAACTACAATTTCCGGATTCCCTTTTACAATATCCCAAGCCTTAAACAAATTAATATCAGAACCATCTGGATACCCCGTTTGTCCTGTATTGTTATAATGCCATTGCTCTGGCAATTTAGGATCGTTAAAATAAGAATCAGCTGCCGAAGATTTTGCATTGCTAATTTCAATTGTTTTAAAATTGTAATTAGACAGCACTTTTTGTTTCTCTGTTTCTGCTGCTTCAATTTCAGCAATTCCCTTGTATTTTTGTACTGCATCTTTAGCGCTCTGGTTCGCGTCTATGTCTACAACATACCATAAATCAAGTTTATGCTTTTTTAATTTTGCTTCTAATCTCGGATTAGGATTTTCTGGAAAGAGCCTACGCATATTCCGGGCTCCAACCTTACTCGAAACCTGATCAAAAGCCTGAATTCCGGTGGTGAGTTTTTTTCCGGTTGTCAGATTCATTTTCTTTAAAGTCGGTGCCAACTGTCCTGAAAACTTAATTTTAACAGAACCTTGTTTGACGCCTTCTTTAAAAGTCGCCTGCTGACCAAAGGAAAAAACTGACCAAAGCGAAAAAATAAAAAACCATAATAATCGATTTCCTTTTTTGTAATAATTTGTCATTAAAAGTTGTTTTTTGGTTAGTTAATGATTTTGTGTAATTAATAAAGCAACCTTTTGATTAAACACTAATCTTAGTATCGAAGAGTTTGCTGTTTTCATTACCCATTAAATGTTTCGAAGCAAGGATATGGAAAAATCAAATAGTGAGACTTCAAACCATAGTTACATCTTATATATAGCGAATAAACAGCTATTACATTTGTATAACAAAAAACCATAAAGCACTAAAAACAAGAACTTTATAAATTAAAAATTATTAAAAAATAGCCGTTTTAAATGATTCAAAATAGCAACAACCCACACAAAGTTTTGGCATCATATTGTATTAGAAAAATGCAGAAAGTTCGAAAAGCTGGCCATAATAAAGCTTTGCAGACTTTACATTTCTATATAACTTCAGCAATAGAAAACTTTGCAACCTTTAAGGTAAAATTCAATCTACCTGCTTTTTGAGCAAATCCCATTTACATAACTAAATCTTCAAAAATTATTCATAGTTTAGCAAACAAATCATTTAATTTGAAACGTTTTAACATTTATGCCGTTTTTTTCATATTTGTCTGTGAAGCACTGTTTTCACAAAATATTGCCAGTTTAAAATTGCAGTATGAAAAAAGCGCTGATGCGGATAAAAAAGTAAATCTCCTTGTTAAAATTGGGCAGAAATTAGAAAAACAGAACTTGAATTCAGCTCTGTTTTATTATAAAAAAGCGCTTTCATTCGAAAAAAAAATCAGTGACACCATTTTATCCAAAGTGTATTCGAATGTCGGAGATGTAAATTTACTGAAAGGTAATATTGATGTCTGTCTGGAATATCAGTTAAAAGCATTGAAATTATATGAGCGTTATCCGCCCGAGCAAAATATTATAGGAGTTTATAATAGTATAGCTCTCGTTTATTATTATCAGACTGATTTTGATAAAGCTCTTGAAAAATACAATCAGCTTAAAGCCCTGCTAAATAAAAATATTGTAAAAGATCCTAAAAAACTTCATTTTATTAAAGGAAAACTGCTCAATAATATTGGCATAATTTACGATAATAAACTTCAGGGAGATCTTGCGCTAGAATATTATGTACAGGCTTCAACTCATAGTAAAATAGCTAAGGATAATGAAAATCTATCTTCTGTATATTCAAATATGGGAATCATTTACCTCAAATCGAAACGTTATGATCTTGCTAAAGCCATTTTCATCGAAGCTCTTAATTTGCGAAAAAAAGAAAATAACATTTTCGGATTATCCAAATCAAATTACCACTTAGGAAGACTTTATAAGGAAAAACAGGAATTCGATAAAGCGCAACAGCACTTACTTGCCAGCCTAAAATATTCTAAGCAAATCAAATCTTCATCTTCCAGAGCATCTGCTTTGGAAGAACTGAGTCTTGTAATGGCCGGAAAAGGAGATTACAAAAGTGCCTACCAATACCATGTTGCTTATAAAGCCCTAAACGACAGCCTTTTTAATAAAGAAAATCAGCAAAAAATTACTCAGGCCGAAATGCAGTATAAATTTGATAAGGAAAAACAGGCAGC
The DNA here is from genome assembly GCF_003254625.1 of Flavobacterium ginsenosidimutans. GTDB lineage: Bacteria > Bacteroidota > Bacteroidia > Flavobacteriales > Flavobacteriaceae > Flavobacterium > Flavobacterium ginsenosidimutans. Next base: position 590,226 of record NZ_QJRJ01000081.1, on the reverse strand, counting down.
AAAAATAGCCCAAAACCACAGAGAGCTAGTTTACGCTATTATTGCGATTGTTCTGATACTGTTAATCATTATCGTGGTTATAATGTACCGACTTCAGGAAACCAAAGCTAAAATCCAGCAATTGGCAAAAGAAAGCGCAGAATCGAGCAATAAACAGCTTTCTTTAAGAGAAGATACCTTAAAAAGGGAATTAGAATTTAAAAATAAAGAGCTTACAACAAATATTATGTATCTCTTAAAAAAGAACGAATTTAATACTGAAATTTCAAACCGATTGATGGAGCTTAAAAAGCAAATGAAAAAAAACGATCAAGACGTTATTCAAAAAATAATTCTGGATATAAAAAATGCTCAAGATGATGATATCTGGAAAGAGTTTGAAGTTAGATTCAGTCAGGTTTATAATGACTTTTACGAACGTTTAAACATTAAATATCCAGATCTGACAATCAATGAAAAGAGAATCTGTGCCTTTTTAAGATTAAACATGACCACTAAAGAAATCTGCGCATTGACACGTCAGTCTTATAACAGCCTTAATGTAGCAAGGGCGAGATTAAGAAAAAAACTTAATATCCAAAATGAGGAAATCAATCTGGTGACTTTTTTAGAAAATATATAGGCATATTAAAATAAAAACCTAAGAAATCAAACATTTAAGCCTTACTTCAAATCTAAAACAAGCACCACACAGAATTCCGTCTTGGCTGCCTTAATGCAAACCAAAACAAAGATTTTTTCGTATATGAGGTTAAACGGCATTTATGAATACAACAGCCTCCCTTTTTGCAAAAATTCTAACAGCACTTTCTGATAGAGATAGTGGCTTGAATTTGGAACATCTTACAGCGCTTGTCTCACCCCTACCAGACAGTTCCGCTGGCTATGACGGCGCGCCCTCCATCGAAAAAAATGGACAGGCTGCGTTGCTCGACGCTTTGATAGCCCTGAATGATGGCGGGTATATTGTCTTAAATCCGCTTACTGACCAGAGCCGCATAACTTTAAAGGGACTTGTTTGGATAGGAACAAAAGCAAGCTTAAATTAATCATTTATCAAAAATTCAGCTAATCATGATTTTATCGAACGGATCAGAAACAGAATAAAGAAAAATTACCACCCAATTTCAATATATGGCAACTGTAAGATTTCTTTTTAGCCATTAATAAGGAATCATTCAGAATTAATCTGAACAAATGGATCAATATCATAGGTTTTATGCAATGTTAGTTTTTTAACCAACATACTCTTTTGACCTTTGGCACTGATTCTGTTGTTTAAAGCTTTATTTAATACTGTTTCCTGTATGTCACCTAATGGAAAAACTTCAATATTCTGAAGTTCATTTATTTCTATATCAGGATTTATTCCCAATGCATAGCTGCCTTCATTATGGGCATTAAAGAGTTTATAAATCACTGGATATAAAACCCATCCTCTTTCCCCTGAAATGCGATTATCTTCTACAGCAAATCCTGCCACGTCCTTTCCTACCGTTTTTTCTCCTATAACAATAACCTTCATATACGGTTTGAGATTATTGATAATAATTTCAGAAGCTGATGCTGTATGGCTACCAGTTAAAATAAATATTTCCTGGATAGGCGGATGGACAGCTCGTAATGCTTCAAAACTTACCTGAGTTTCATTCATTACTAAAGCTTCTTTAAATGTTTTGTTGACTACGCCTCCGTTTTTATTGCCTCTAAAAGTAATAAACAGATCATCTGATTTGATATTAGGAGCCAGAATAATACTTAAAGCCACCGCCGAAGAAACATCTCCTCCTCCATTATAACGCAAATCAACAATAATTTTGGAAATCGATTGATTTTGAAATTCCCTGAAAACCGAAAGCAGCGAACCCGCCAACCCGATGTCAAAATGGGAGATTTCAATATATCCAACTTTTTGATTTTCGTAAAGAATCGCTTTACTGCTGATTGGATTGGAAAATGTGAAGCCTCGTATAATTTCTATTTCTCCATCATCAGAAAATCCGTCAGCCTCACTATATTGCATTAACTGCAATGTCAATTTAGATGAAGATGCTGCAGCTTCATATAAATTTTCAAAATTCTGGCTGCTTAAAGAAGTTCCATTAATGGATTTGATGAACAATCCTCTTTTTAAGCCAGCACGTTCAGCTGGAGAATCCGCAAGCACATATAAAATCACTCCATAGGTTTGTCCATCATATTCTGCAAACGAAATATCAAAACCATAACTGTTCCTGATACTCTGAGGTGCTGTTTCCGGTAATGACGGATAAACGGCATACGAAAAGCGATCGCCTTTATAGAGCATTTCTTTAAAGTAATCTTCTGGCTTTAAAGATAAGCTGGTGTTTTCGGGTAAATTTTCATTCCATAAATAATACCTTTTCATCTGTTCTAATATCCAGCTGTTTGTATATTCATTGGTTCCTTTTTCATAAACTGCAGGATCATAATAATTGTTACACGAAACGGACAGGACCGCCAAAAAAGCCCCTAATAAAATAATGAAAACAGTATGATATTTAGGAATGTATATCATCTAAAATGAGAAATAATCAGTTAGATTAATTAATCCCTCAACATGAGAAAATGTACCTGTTTCTTTTGGCTTCTCTTCAAAAACAATCAGACTTGATTTATTTTTCTGCATAACGGTGCGAAAAATAACTCTCTGTCCTAATATATATGATTCGTTTGTTCCATGTTTTACCAATTCAATATCGATAATAGGTGGCAAACTAAACTGATATTCGGCAAAAGTGCTAAAATTTGTTGTGGTTATATTTTCGCATATGCCCACCTGTTCTCCGTTTACTTTTCTAATTATAGCATCTAAAGCGCCTGTATAGCTGCTTTTAGAATATTTATTCATTGCTGGGAAAATAAATTTATATCCCGTACGTCCCACTGCGGATAAGGTTCCAGGTTTAAAAGATAAAACATCGTCTACCCAGATTTCTTCTTTAGTATAAAATGAAAGTGTATCTATAGGTTTAGCCGATGTGAAAAGATAGGAATGTATAACTGCTTTTGTCTTTTTATTGATGATTTCTACTGTTTTTCTGCTGTTTCCATAAAATACAAAATCATGATTTTTCTCAATTTTTTTAAGGAAAGCATCATGTTTGGCATCAACAGCCAGTATCTTGCCGTCAACAGCGATCTGTAGTGAATCCTGCATGGCATTGTAGCCACGTATAACAATCTTACCTGCTTTCTGCTCTTCATAAAGTGGCACCAGATTATCATTAGTGCAAGCGGTAAAAAATACAATTGTAATTAAAAAAAGAAATGCGGCTTTGACTATTTTCTTCATGAAGTCTAAATATTATAAAAATGTTTTTGTGAGTGTAAGTTCATAAAGCCCTGCTATTGCTTTATAAACTTTATTTTTTGAATAGAATCTTCGTTTTCAATAACCAGAAAATACAATCCTGAAGACAAATCGTTTACTGCAATTCCTGAGGCATTGTATTTAGGTTCTTTTACCAAAACTCCTGAGACATTGTATATTTTTAAATCGAGGTTTTCAGTCTCAACTGTATCTCCTATTTCAAGCCTTAAAAGGTCTTTTACCGGATTTTGTTTTAAGAAAGTGGTTTTCTTTCCATCAGCGTCATCTAAACCTAATGCAGCTGCAGTAATCGAAATTTTATCTATTTCGTAGCCGATAACGAAGTTTGGCGTGGTTACAAAAGCAATATATACTTTTTTCTGTCCTACAAGTTGAGAGATATCTAGGATATAATCTTTAAACTCCGCATCTGTTACCGATTCTCTTGTAATTTCCAGAGTTCCAATCTGGGTAAAAGAATCAGGATTGGTATCAGTTGTAGAAGCATATATGTATAAATTATCAGGACCGTCGAATATGGCTTTTTGTGCATTTATAATCAGCTCCATAGTTCCTGCATAATATGATAAGTCTATTTCTGGCATTATTGCCCAGTTTTTTTGTTCCACTCCAAGTGGTGCACCTGAAGCGAAATCAATATTGTAAGTGCCCAGCACTTTGTAGCTGCCGCCTGTTATAGCGCCGTTTTCATCAAGCTGTAAATTGTTTCTTGCAATCCAATTCATTCCATCTCCATCAGCATCTGTTAAAATCCAATCAGATACCTCAGCATCTTCAAAATCATCCTCCCAAATTGTAAATTGCGCATTTGCCATTCCAGAAGCAAGTAAAAATAGTAGTGCGAGTAGTTTTTGTTTCATTTTTTGGTATTTAAAAAGAGACTGCCTAAAGAGCGGGCACAGCAGTATATATTTTGCAGTAAGATGAGCAATGATAAAGCAAAACGAATATACCGACTTGTACTGCTCTAAAGAAAAAAACATAAACACACTCTTCAGGCAGTCTCATACTATTATTTAATACGGAGTACTAATTAAAAATTAGTAAACTTAGTCCAAGTATTAGTCCAGTTAGCTTCAGTTTTAAACGCTCCTGTAGCTCCTGTGAAGTTTAAAGCTCCATTATTGAAGAATGGCTGAGTTAAGCTCCAAGCAGTTGCAGGATTAACTGTAGATGTTGTGCTTCCTAATCCTAATGAAGTACCAACTGGAAGAACAGGGTTTGTAAATCCGTGAACTGATAAAAGGCTCCAAGAAGAGTTAGCTGGCAAAGAAGGGCTTTCCCATCTGATACCTGTAACATATCCAGTAACTGTAACGTTCGTAAGGCTGATTTGTCCCAATCTACGTACGTGGATAGCATTTTCGTAAAGAGCAGCATCTGTTGAAGAACTTGCACCCACGATAGACATTTGAGAAATAACTGGTCTTGTAATTAATGTAGTAGATGAACCTGTAGCATTGTTATCTAATTCGATACCATTTGAGTCAGGGCTTCCTCCACTTAAACTGTGAGTAGAATTTTTATCAGCAATAGCGATAGCTTTAGTGATTGTTCCTGTATAACCAAAATCAAAGTCAAAGTTATCATCATCTGGTGCGAAAGATACTAAGTGAGAAGCATTAACAGTTCCTCCGAAGAATTCGAATGAATCATCTCTACCGTAAGAAACTTGTACGTAATCGATAGAAGTTCCGCTACCAACACCACCAGCTGTTAAACCGTTGATTTCAACTCCTGTTGCAGCATCAAGGATACGTCCAGCGAATTCAATGCGAACATATTTCAAGATACCAGCGTTGTGAGCATTGTTTGAACCACCATAGTAGAAATCAGATACGTTTGGCTGATCTCCTAAACCTTCAATAACGTTAGTAGTAACTCCAGTGTTAGTTTGAGCATCTCCTAAAAGTACAAGTCCACCGAAATCACCTGGAGCAGCTACAGTAGCCGCGTTTACATCTAATAAGTTATAGCTTGTAAAGATAACCGGAGAAGCAGCAGTTCCCTGAGCATCGATCTGTCCTGTTTTAGTGATTACTAATACACCTGTAGCTGCTCCACCTGTTAATGGTTTAGCTTTGATGAAAGTACCTGGCTGTATAGTTAATTTAGCCCCAATTACGCGAACAACTCCACTGATTTCCCAAACTCTGTCGTTTGTCCAAGTAGTGTTTGTAGTAATGTTTCCGCTTACAGTCTGAACTGCGGTTGGAACACCTGAATAATCTGCACCAGCAGAGTTCATTGCAAAAGAAGAATCAGCAGCCGCATCATCATTTTGGCAAGAATTAAAGAACATCATTGCAATCGCTAACAAAAAAACTTTTTTCATGGTAATTGAATTTTGATTATATTGCTGCATGTTTTTACATCAGAGGTCATTGAGAGGAGCAGCAAATTATCTTCTCTTTGGCCTTTTCCTTTTTGGTAAACTTTGTAATAAGTGTTCCGTTTTACCACCGGAGACCTATCCCTTATATTCTTCTTTCGTTTCAGGGGCATTCACGAAAGGATTATTTCTTTTAAAAACTATCGGCAGGCTTTACAGTGAAATTTTATTCGTGAAATTCAATTTTACCTATATAGTCAGCTCTTGTGACTTGGATTTTATTTGCAGATTTCTGACGTGTCAATTTTTTACTTTCAAACTGCAGTTTTTAAAAAAATTAAAATTTTAAACCGATCTTGATAAGAGCGTGATGAATTGCTTATTTATTTACATTAGATTTCAAATGAGGGAAAAATCACTTAAAATTTTATCCTTAACAGTTTCTTAATTTTTACCATCACTTATGTTAAAAATCAAGCATTCAATGTTATTAAAATGAGTAGCTTAGCGAAAGATTGATGCTTCTGCCTGTCCAAGCCTTAAACATTTTTCTATCGATATAAGGATCATATTTGTCTGAAGCTCCAGCTCCTAATGCTTTCTGATCTCTCGGATTCGCACCAACTTCAAAATCAACGTTTTTAGAATAGCTGTTTGCATTGTTATAGGTTTCAATAGCAGTGTCAAAAAGGTTTTTGATTCCCAGTTTTAGTTCTAAATTTCTTTCCTCAAAAAACCTATAGCTTACCTGTGCATCAGTTACGCCATACGGCATACGGATTTCTTCGGCTTGATAATCAAAACCTACCAGAATATACTGGTCGCCAATTGCATTATGTCTGATACTGAAACCGAAACGATCCCCTATATAATCCATTCCAATATTGTAGTTGTAAGGAGCCTGGCCAAACAGCGGACGGTTTGCTTCATATAATCCTCCCGTTCCATCAATATTGACATAACCTGTTACTTTAGTGGTATTGAAAGCGGCATTTCCAGAAATGAAAATTTTCCTTAATAAATCGCCTTCTCCTAGAAAAGATAAATTCTTATAGATTTCAAATTCAAATCCAAACAGTTCTGCACTGTCAGAATTCATGTTATAGATGTATCTCGTTCCTCCGTCATTTCCTATCTGAGTAACGCCTTCAATTGGATTCTTGATATTCTTTTTGTAAATGCCAAATGAAATAATCTCACCTTGCGACGGAAACCATTCTGTTTTAAAATCATAATTATCAACCACTGTAGAAACAATTCCGCCTGTATAGTTTAATACCATCGCATTGCGCACTGGATCATAATAGGGCATGTTTAGACGTTCTGAGAATTGTGGTCTCAATACCGATTTATTATATCCAAGCCTAAGATTTAATTTATTGGAAGGGCTTACCGTAAGATTTGCTGAAGGCAGATATTGCCAAACTTTATCATCTTTCTGTACCGTTTCAAAACCGCCTGCATTGTCTGACTGACTTGCAATTTGTGTATATACATAGCTTTCAGCACGAAGTCCCCATACCAATCGAACGTATTGGCTAAATTTATTGTCGAGCATTAAAAAAGGAGAATGAACTTTTACATCTCCTATATACTCATTACCATAAGTGGTAATCCTTTTCCAGCCAAAACCTCCCCAGCGGTAATAAGAGCCATCTAACAGCTCTGAAAGAGGAAAATCAACAATGGCAGTATCTGTTCCTTGTCCAACAACATTTAAAGCTGAAGACTCCTGCTGGTTCTTGGCTTTTTTATAAGTTCCAAAATATCCTGCTTTTACTATATTGGCAAAAGAATCATTAAAGTCAAAAGCATAGCTGAAGTTTATTCCACCATTATAATCGTTTTCACTATTGGTGAAATTTGATCTTTTAAAGCTTTCAGGATCTGAATTGTAAACCAATTGATAAAGCTGCGTATCATCGCCTACTTTTCTGCGAAGGCTCGTTAGGAAAGTAGCATCTTTTGTATCTTTTGAAGTGCTACTGAAAGCTCCAAACCAATTGATTTCAAATTTCCCGAAACGGTGGTTCCCTTCAATTTTATTTTGAATAAAAGTCTGATAAACCGGATAATCTGTTTCTTTGGTAAAAGGAAGAAAAGTACCGTCAACAATTCCTTCAAGGTTTCCTGTATACATATTCCAGCCCGTAATTTGAGTAAGCTGGTTGTCATACATATGCATATAGGTATTTCGGGTAGTAATTTTATGCTTTCCTAACTGGATTCCTGCATTTAACATTCCGCCCAAAGTAGAATTGAAGTTATAAGAAGCTCCCGAATTTTTAAAGCCATATTTTTTGAAAGTAGAATATCCATTTTCTTCTTCCGGAACAAACTCTGAATTTGGCATATAGCTTCCTCTTTCGGTATGATCGATTTTTAACTGATCCTGCGTATTCTTAAAAATAGCCGATCCCACAAAACCAAACTTATTATTATCTTTTAATTTATAAACCTGTCCCAAAGCAAATTGTAGCGAAGTTCCAGGAGTAGCATAGGTTTTAAAAGTGGTGAAATTATCCTGCGTGAACCTTTTAGACTGTTCTATAAACGGACCTGATTCTGCTTCAGTTGTTGGAACATCAATATTTGTCAAACCTGAAGGATAAGTTCTCGTCCCGTCGTCAAAACCTATATAATCATGTTCTCCTTCCTTTTTTGTCAAACGATCTTTAAAAGTGGCTCTGCTGTTGTATGAAGTTCCAATAGAAAAAGCCATAAAATTTTTCTTAGGAATATCTTTTGTTTTTACCTCTACAGATCCTCCCGCAAAATTGGCATACATATCTGGCGTAGCATTTTTACTAACTACAACGCTTTCTACCATAGCAGTCGGGATAATATCAAAATTGAACTGCTGTTGGCTTGGATCTGTGCTTGGGAGGTTTACTCCATCCATAACAGCCTGATTCCAACGTTCTCCCATAGAACGAACTACTACATATTTATCATCAATGGTTGTAACTCCTGTAATACGCTTTAAAGTGCTTCCAACATCTTTATCTGGTGTTCTGGCAATCTGTTCGGCAGAAATACCATCTGAAAGCTGTGCCGCTTTTTTTTGCTGTAGCAGCATTCCTTCAGTTGAAGCTGTCGCTTTTTGAAACGTCTGTGTTACTACAACTTCATCCAGAGATTCCGAATCATCTTTCAAAATAACATTCAGCGCAACGTCAGACTCTGCAACTTTTATATCTGTAATTTTTTGAGTTTGGAAAGAGACATAACTTACTTCTATCGAATAGGTTCCAGCTTCTAAGCTAAATGAATAATTTCCGTCAAAATCAGAAACGGCAGCATTAGCAGTTTCAATAACTCTAACCGAAGCTCCTGGAAGTGCCAAACCATTTTTGTCTACTACCTTTCCTGAAATGCTTCCGAGCTTTTTGGAAGCCGATTTTTTATTTACGGCAATATTGGTATTATTTCTTCTGAAATTTAAGTTCGTAAGTGTTTGAAGTTCTGCCAAAAGATCATCTATGGAAATATTCTCTTTTTTAAGATCAATAAGCGGTTTGCTTAAATCCATATCTTTCTGATAAATGAAACGATACGGCGTTCTGGATTCTAAATTTTCAAAAACCTGCTGTGGAGAAACATTTTTAAAATCAACAGAAACAGCACCCGACTGAGAATAAACATTTGTGATCCCCAAGAAAATGCAAAAAAATAGAATTTGTACGGCAGTAGGAAACTGCCTAAAATAATCATTCATAATAAATAATTTGTTTTTGGTTGTATATATTTTTTTCTGGATTATAGAGATAAGGTTCAGCAGACCTTTTCGTATGCTGATTATCGGCTTACAACGTAGGTATCATTACCAACAGGTTTAATGGTAATTTCTAATGCAAAAGCAATAGTCTGCAATATTTCCTGAACTCCTTGTCGGGTATCAAGAGTTCCTTTCACCTGAAGCTTTTTTAGATCTTCACTGGCATATTTAAAAGTAAACTCGTGATTTGCTTTTAGTTTTTCAATAACGGCTTCAAGACTTAAGCCGTCTACATCAATAAGGGAGTTTTTCCATTCTGGATCAATAACCAAAGCCTTACGTTTTTGAACTATATTTTCTTTTGGAACAAATACAGCTGCAGAACCTCTTTCAAGAAAAACAGCATTCTGGCTACTTTCTACTTTGACCTTTCCTGTTCTTACATTTACCTCAGCAATATTCCCATACGCTTTTACATCAAATGAAGTTCCTAAAACGGTAGTTTTTATATTTCCTGAGCTGATAATAAAAGGACGTGAAGTATCTCTTGCCACTTCAAAAAAAGCTTCCCCTTTTAATTTTATGATTCGCTCCTTCCCAGCAAACTTTTCCGGATATTCAATTCGTGTGTTTTCATTTACCCAGACACGGGTTCCATCAGACAGACGAATTAGCCTAATATCTTGCGGATAGGTTTGTGTGATAACTCCAGTAGTTTTTAAAGACTGAGATCCAAAATAAAACTGAGATACGGCAAGTGAAATAAAAAGAACTGCGCAGGCGGCCACAGCTCCGCGGTAAATATTTCTGCGTCTATTAATAGTTACCGATGCAACAGCATGCCACATTCGCAGTTTTACTTCTTCGGGAAATATTCCTTTCTGCGGTAATTCGTCCCATTCTTCTTTTAGCCGATTTAATTTCATTTTATAAGAGTAAAATTAATGTTTAAGGAAAATCCTCAAAATATCCTGTCAATCTACATTAGACAGCTTTACTCCAAAAAATCACGGGCAATTTCAGACTTAATGATTTATTAATACATAAAAAAAGCCATATTTCCTTTAACCCTTTAAAATCTAACACCTTAAAAAACAAGCTCAAAAATCAGGTTACAATTCCTTTACAATGCCGATACATTTTTAATCAAAATAGCTTTAGGGTTTTATGAAAAATCAGTAAAAGAATTCAAGGAATGGCAGTGATTGATAAAAAACAGTGCAAACCAATACAGTTCATGGCTTTCTACAGAATTCTTTCTAAGATATTGGAGTGTTTTTGATATCTGATTAGCGACGGCACTCTGAGACATTCCCATTTCCTCGGCAATCTCTTTGTAGCTCATTTCATCGAACTTATGGAGTGTGAAAATTTTTCTTCTTTTCTCAGGAATCTGTTGCAGCAAATGCTCTATCTTCTCCAGTTTTGAAGACAGATCAGTTTCTGCCTCTTCAGCACTGTCAAGTTCTTTAATTAACTGGGAATCTTCGACCGAAAGAATGCGATTCTGCTTTTTATACCATTTGGAAATTTCCTGTTTGCAGCTTTTAAATAAAATAGAATCAAGTTCTACGGAAGGATCAATTTTACTGCGATATTTCCAAAGATGGATAAAGACATTCTGAGTGATGTCTTCGGCATCGGACTGCCGAGCAGCATATTTCTTAACAAAACAAAAAACTTTAAAATGATACAATTCATAGATTTCTTTAAAGCAGGAATCATCTCCATTTCTTAATCTTGTAATCAAAACAGTGCTCATAGTATAATTTTAAATTGGAAAAGAATCCTTACAAAATTACCGCAAACAGAGTTTCATTATTTTGCTTACACATTCATTTAATGATTTTTTAATATTAGCAGAAAAAGAAGACGTTTTTAAATGCAAAAAAAAGATTCTGAAGCTATTAGTCCAAAATCCTTTCATGAATTTATACCTTTTTTTTTCTGTTTATTCTTAGGAAGGCTTTTAAAAAATAACAATCGCAATATAACCGCCAAAACCTAAATGCTACTCACCGCGCAGTGTAAATGAAAAGGATTCACTTGAAGTTCTATGAAATAAAAAGGCTATTTTTGAAAATAAAAAAAAACTAGCGTCCGCCAACCCACCCAAAAAAATAGGGTAAATAAGCGAAGTATTTGTGAGACATATATCTTAGTTAAAGAATAATTTTATGAAAAAAACTTTCTGTTATACATTAATACTGATTATAGCACTTTCCTGTTCTGAGAAAAAAACAAAGACAGAAAATATTATAGTTAAAAATAGTAAATCCGATACGGTTTTAAAAACAGATAATGGTAAATCAGAAAACGATTCAGATTGCGTATTTGATGACAATTACAAAAAAATAACAGAGGAATGGCTCAATGAGCTTGAAATCAAAAAATATGTTTGGGATCCAAAAACCAACAAAGCGACATTAATATACAATGGAGACACTCTAACTGTATATAAAGGCGGCTGTGACCATTTTATCAGTTCAGTAGAAATTAAAACAGATATTTACCCAAACAAGGAATTAGATAGTGCTTTAATAGGCAAAATTAACGATATAGCATGTAAATTTAAATTTGACAACTATTGCAAAAAGCTTATCGAAGGCCGATTTAAAAAAAATGACAATGCCAATTCATCATTATTTTTGGAGTTTGAAGATGATGATCCAGAAGATAATTTAGTTTCTGAAGGGATACAGATTTTAGAAAAAGAAAAAAGCACATTCATTACAATATCAGAGTATTATAATTAAAACTGCTGCTAATAGCCATTTAGTACAATAACACTATAAAAAGATTAACTAATACAACGGGAGCATTACTCATATAACTGCTAATAAAAAAGAGCATAAATGAAGAAAATTAAATTCATCACTTATACTCTCCTTTATATAAAAAAGTGTAAAATCTTAACTAGCCATATCCACACTTATAAACAACGCTACGGCTGCAATTTCAAAACATCATGACATTTGACTGTCTGTGCCACCGCCTTGAAGTTAACATTCTGGCGGATATCATCTGCCGATGCGGCGAAATGTGCAACATAAACTCCTTTATCAGTGACAAAAGCCTGCTCTGATTCGTCATAGGAAGCCAAATAATAATTGGTAAATGTCATTTCAATCTTTTGGCTTTCACCTGGCTGTAGTTCTTTTGTTTTTCCAAATGCTTTGAGCTCATAAACTGGTTTTGCCAATTTTCCTTTGGGTGCTGTAATGTAGAGCTGGACAGCTTCTCTACTGCTTAATTTTCCAATGTTTTTTACAGTTACTGATGCTGTGTACACTCCGTTCTTTTCCTTAACTGAGGCATTGGCATATTCAAATTGCGTGTAATTCATTCCAAATCCAAAAGGATAAGCTGTTTTCTTTCCTGCTGTCTGGAAATATCTGTAGCCGACATCCAAGCCCTCATCGTATCTAGTTTCTCCCAAATTTGGCATTTTATTGATCTCATCCTGCTTGACAAAAATTTCATCTCTCCATGTTAAACCATTAGGGAAATTTTTAGTGGAAGGAACATCAGCCAGAGCTTCTGGCCATGTCATCGTCAGTTTTCCAGAAGGGGCTGTTTTGCCAGTAAGCACATCAGCAATGCTGTTTCCCGCTTCCATGCCTGGCTGCCAAGCAAGCAGTATAGCATCTGAATATTTCTGTACAGGAGCTGTTTCAATTACACCTCCCACATTTAAAATTACAATGACCTTTTTTCCCTTTTTATGGAAAGCCTCATAAGTCTGTTTGAGCATATCAAGTTCATCTGCGTTTATATTAAAGTCTTCAAAAGCACGGTCATTGCCTTCACCAGAACTTCTCCCTACCGTAACAATGGCAAATTCATTTCTTTCTGCGGCATTGGCATAGGTGAAAATTCCCATCTGCGGTTCTTTCACCCTTGGCCTTGGAAAATAGCTCGATGATGAAAAAGCTCCCATTTCAGATTCTGCCTCGTGATGGGCATAATCTCGATATTTTGAATAGACAGTGTTTAAAGTGTCATCAATTCGAATGCCCGCATTTTTAAGTCCCTCAACTAAGTCCACCACGTATGGTTTATTTACATCGCCTGATCCTGAACCACCTGCATAAAGATGATAGGACGTATGACCGAAAAGAGCAGCTTTTTTCATTGAAGAAGCAAGAGGAAGCGCATTTCCTTCATTCTTCAGCAGCACCATTCCCTGTGGCGCAGCCTTACGTATTATTTCTGCATGGGCTTTTAAATCAGGATTGTTTGAAAATTTATATCCATTGAATCTTGGGGTTTTAACTATATATTCCAATACGCGTTTTAGATTGCGATCGACATCCGCCATAGAGATAGAGCCGTTTTTCAATCCATCCGCAATCTGCTTGATCTGCTCAGCGTTTCCTGGTGTCAAAAGATCATTTCCAGCATGCACCTGTGCTGCGGTATTTCTCGTATTCGTCCAGTCGGTTAGGACAAGGTTTTTGAACCCCCATTCATCACGCAGGATTGTAGTGAGTAGATCTTCACTTTCCTGCGTGTAGACTCCGTTAATATAATTGTAGCTGCTCATGATAGTCCAAGGCTGGCTTTTTTTTACCATTATTTCAAATCCTTTCAGATACAGTTCTCTGAGCACACGCTGGCTGGCTATCACATTATTATGGGTTCTGTTTCCTTCCTGATTGTTGGCCGCAAAATGCTTCGCCGAGACTCCCACGCCCTTGCTTTGAATTCCATTAATAATTGCCGCTGCAATCAAACCGGAAACAAAAGGATCTTCAGAATAATATTCAAAATTGCGCCCACATAGCGGATTGCGCATCAGATTCATTCCCGGCCCCAATATAACGTCCACGCCATACTCTTTTACCTCGCTTCCCAACGTAGAGCCTATTGCATTCACAAGTTCAGTGTCCCATGTAGAGGCAAGCAGCGTTCCGATTGGAAAACCAGAACAGTAGTATTTTTTTTGATCGTTTGGCCTTTCAGCACTTATATGCACTCCTGCGGGTCCATCAGCAAATACTGTATGAGGTATCCCAAATCTGTCATTTTTGGCAGTATTTCCAGCTGCTCCAAGTACAATAGCTCCTGCATTAGGATCAGGGTTAGTCGGCAACCCCCAATACGATTTACCAAAGGTATAGCCTACAAGCATATTTGCTTTTTCTTCAATGGTCATTTCCTTAATGACTGCATCAATATTTTTTGGATTCAGTTTTAACTGAGCTGTAAGGCTACTTGAGAGCAGCACAGCACCAAGCATAATAATTGCGTTCTTCATTGTTAGCGGTTTTTTAGATAGTAATATTATATTGTAAATCTAAACGATATAAGGATACAATCGCAATCCAGAAGATAAAATGTAGAATACCAAAATATTTAAAAACCTGAATTACAATTCATTAACATTAATTGTTTCCCTAAAAAAGTAGCTATTATCCCTTCAGAAGAAAAAGAATTAGAACATGATATTTTAAAAAAGGCTGTAAACATCTTTCCAAAAGGAGGCGATGGCACATCAAGGTGCGTTTCACAAACCTAAATATTCAAAAAAAGAGCTAAAATGTTTCTTACAAACACCTTAACTCTTTTTGTTTTTTTTATTTTGTTTTTTTTGTCCCCTCTACTTGCCAATACAGAAATTAACTTTCCTTATTTTATAAGGGTTAAGCTATACCGAGGTACAATTAAGGTACAAGATTTTAAATATAAAATTCTTACAGAATAAAAAATCAAAAGAGCTGTTTTTACAAATAAATAGGTCTTCAATAGAACGATAACAAAGTAGTTAAAACAAATATATTAAAAATATCTAAAATTTAGCCGCTCGAACCCATAACCGTTTAATCTCCAGCTTTAAAATAAAAATGCATTTTCATTTTTAAAACTTCTCAATAATTTCCTTTTCTATTGAAAACAAGTAAATATACTCTGATTACAAATAAATAATAGCTGTAAATTTATTCCTCGGATGCGAAAGACATTCTCTCCAATAGATCCACATGCAATTACATACAGCATAGGCATTCTTAAAATTTACTAGTGAGCAGTAATAATTAAAAAAGAAGAAATTATGAAAATTGGAGTCATCGGCATCAGCAGCCTTACACTTGAATTAGCCTGCAGGGCATCAGACGCAGGTTATGAAGTGATAATAAACAATCCCAGGGGCGGGAGTCTTATAAAAGAGGCAATAAAAAAAATGGAGCCCAACGCAAGGATTGGAACCTTAGAAGAGGCAGCCTCTGCTGAAATAGTTCTGCTGTTTCTTGCAAAGGATGATTTAGAAAACGTTATACAGTCTCTGCCTGATATGACCGGCAAGATAGTCGTTCATACAAGCGGACTGATTTTCGATCCGCATCTGCTGCTATCAGGCATCACAAATGCCATGACCTATAAAATAACAGCCTCACTGCTTCCGCAGGCTCATGTAGTAAAATTGTTCAATCCAGTCGAAACTAAGCAAAAACAGATCTCAGCCCTGAACAAAAACAAAGAAGATATTTTTTTTATAGCTGACCACTCAGATTCCAGAAACCAGATCCGAGCTTTATTAAAAAAGCTTCATTATCTTCCTATCGACCTTTCAACCAGATTTCATCTGCAGAAGGAAATAAATCTAAAAAGATTCATTAACCCTCTTGCTATCAAACCCTTTAAAAACAGCCATAATTAAAAGAGCATTTAAGATGCTTGCCTTAGTAAAGACTGTTTTTCATTTTCTAAAGAAATTAAAGGGAGCGGATCTTCACAAGGCATCCTTTGATATGAACAGTATATTACCTGCAATAGCACTTACTGCCACACCGTTCTCTTCTGCCTTTTTTCTCACAGCAAATGGATTAGATTAATTTCAGAAAGCGTTATTCCATGTGGATCATAAGCATATCTATACTTTTTTAATTTCTTTATCTGCTTCACTGTTCCTTGACAGTTTAAAGCCTACTTTACCAGCACGCTTTTATATTTGTCTATATTTTTCAAAACAATTCCCGTGCCTCTTACCACCGCTCGCAGGGGATCTTCTGCAATATAGACCGGCAGGTCTGTTTTCTGGGAAATTCTTTTATCAAGACCGCGGAGCATTGCTCCACCGCCTGCAAGATACAGTCCTGTGTTATAAATATCTGCTGCAAGCTCAGGAGGCGTAACTGAAAGCGTTACCATAATGGCATCTTCAATTCGAAGTATTGATTTATCTAAAGCTCTTGCAATTTCTCTTGAAGTTATCTGCACTTCTTTGGGTTTGCCTGTAAGCAGGTCCCTTCCGCGCACCATCATATCATCTGGCGCATCCTCAAGCTCTTCAATTGCTGCACCCACTTCTATTTTTATCTGCTCTGCGGTTGCTTCACCAATATACAGATTATGATGCGTTCTCATATAATAGAGTATATCTCCGGTAAAGACATCTCCCGCAATTTTAATGGATTTATCGCAGATGATGCCCCCAAGCGCAACAACCGCAATTTCTGTGGTGCCTCCGCCGATATCCACGATGATATTTCCTTTGGGCTGCATAACATCCAGCCCCATTCCTATAGCAGCTGCCATCGGCTCATGAATTAAGAAGACTTCTTTTCCGTTCACCCTTTCGCAGGACTCTTTTACAGCTCTCATTTCAACTTCCGTAATACCGCTTGGAATGCAGACCACCATACGCAGTGCCGGCTTAAAAAGATTTTTCTTTATCTCAGGTATATTGCTGATAAACCAGCTGATCATTTTTTCCGAAGCATCGAAATCAGCAATGACCCCATCCTTAAGCGGCCGAATAGTTTTAATATTCTCGTGTGTCTTGCCCTGCATTAAGCTGGCTTCCTTGCCCACGGCAATAATTTTCCCATTCCTGATATCTCTTGCCACTATTGAAGGACTGTCTACCACAATCTTTCCTCCGTGGATTATTAAAGTGTTGGCAGTTCCCAAATCCATAGCGATTTCCACTATCATAAAATCAAATAAACCCATAGCATCGTTTTATTAAAAAACGGTACTATGCGAGTTTTATTCTCTTTTATCTGAAAATGCATTAGCCAAATCTATCTATAGAGAAGAATTAAAAACCACTTAATCAGCTGATTTAAAACTATTAACAAACAAACATTTAATCTTTTACTTAAACCTACATTTTAACACATCTAACTTATCTGACAATTGCAATTAACATTTACATTATCGGTCACAGTCTTATTATCTTCACTTATA
This sequence comes from Flavobacterium ginsenosidimutans, assembly GCF_003254625.1. Taxonomy (GTDB): domain Bacteria; phylum Bacteroidota; class Bacteroidia; order Flavobacteriales; family Flavobacteriaceae; genus Flavobacterium; species Flavobacterium ginsenosidimutans. The sequence goes on along the minus strand of NZ_QJRJ01000081.1, from coordinate 572,631 downwards.
AAAACCTTTTCAGCCAACCAATTTTTATGGCCTAAAGCTGCTGGCTGATATTTCGAAGAAGGATTTTGTGGACAGCCTGCTGCCTGCGGCAATTAATAAAGCTGATCCATCGCGGATGGTCGCTTTTCTTTCCGCTGTGCACATAATTGTTGTACCGCTTTATGGTAAAGGCATCAGGCTCATTTTCAAGAGCCGAAGATTTCTCAGCGATATCATTGATAAGAAAGGCATACAGATTCATATCTGAAAAGACGCTTCCCTTTTCCATGCCATCCACCACAGCCTTTAGCTCCTCAAAAAGGCTGAACCCCCTTTTCTTTTTAGATTCCGGATACTCCTCAAATATTCTCCCGATCTGAGAGACCGCATCATTATAATGGTCCGCATTTGTGCTATTGGCAAAGCTGTACGCAATCAGATACTCCAGTTCCGAGATGGCAAAATCCAAAAGGTCCGTATAATTCTTTTCGTTGAAATAATTTCTCGGATCTGTTTCGCTTCTGTTTCTTCTAAAGGTTTCCTCTTTTATGTTCATCGCCTTTGCGGCAACTTTAACAGACATGCCGAGCCGGTCGAGAATCATGATTATCTTATCCCTTGGTGTTTCCATTTGCACGAGAATTAGAATATAAATATAAGAAAAACAGCCAATTAAAATCTTTTCATCATTTTCTGCTTGCCGTCTATTACCACAGCGAAAACCAATAAAAAACAGCAGAATAATGGCTGGGCAGCAGGTTCTAAGCTTTATCAGACATTGCCAATTACATTACAGCATCATGTTTTTTTATTACTGATATGGTCCTGCAGTATAATTGCCTCCCACCCCACCTATGAAGGGATTTTAATTTTTATCTAAAATCTGTCCGATAATTATTTTTTGGATTTCCCCAGACTTTTCCGTCAGCACCGAATGGCCAGCATCTTCAAACAGGAATATTTTTTTCTCCGGCGCCTTAAGCTGCTTAAAGTATTCTTCAGCGATGGCATAATTAGTCTGGAAATCTTTTCCGCCGATGAAAAAATAAACTGGGCAGCTGATTTTAGGAAGCTCCCTCATAAGATTCTGCCCGACGGCCTTATTCCAAGTAGGCAGCCATTTCTCTGACCAGCCTTTCAGATACTCTTTAACAGCAGTGGTGTCTTTATCCGGAAAAGGCTGCCCATCGTAATGGAACATCCATTTTCTGGAGTAATACAGCGACTGGTATTTTTCAAAAGGAATTTTAACTGTATTCAATTCTTTTTCAGCAGCCAGATTTCCTTTTTCTTTTGCAGCCGCTTTGAGCCTGTCCAGCAGCAGCTGCTCGCTTTTGCTCTGATTGATAACAGGACTGAATGCGAGATAGGCATGCAGCATTCCGGGATGCTTTTCAGCCATTTTGAAGCCAAGGACAGTTCCCCAGGATTCTCCGGCGAGATACAGTTTCTTTTGGCTGAACTTTTTCAAAAGAAGCTGCAAGAGTTCGTAAGTGTCATTTTCCATTAATTCCAATGTAATGGGAACCGGCGACTGGTTTAAGGACAGTGTTCTGCCTGTTTCCCTCTGGTCCCACTGCACAACTGTAAAGTAATCCTGCAGCCTTGCGGAAAAAAGATCAGACTGGCTCATTCTGGAACTGCCCGGACCGCCGTGCAAGAATAATATTAAAGGCCGATCAGCATTTCCTGTATAGGAGATTACCTGTTTTATGCCGCCAACCGACAAAGTATCATAATGGGTCTGTGCAGATGATCTGCCTAAAAGCACCATCATAAGAATGAGTGCCAGATTTATTTTATTTTCCATTGGCTGTAGATTACATTTCCCTGAATTATTCTTTACAGCCAAAATAATGATTTTTAAGGATTTGACAGCATCATAACATTAAATTTAATGGTATAATAAATCATCTAATGCTTTCCAAAATAAATTAGCACTTCTTCCTCCCTAATTTATTTAAAGGATTTCTCCTCTAAAGCAGCGCCCAAAAAATGGATCTTTTTTCATTTAAAGTTAATTAAAGCATAATTTAAAATTATTTCCTAAGCTGCTATTATCTAATAGAGTACATTTGCACAAATTAAATATTTAATATGCAAGAAGGTACAGTAAAATTTTTCAATGAAGAAAAAGGATTCGGATTTATAACTCCTAATAATGGAGGAAACGAAATTTTTGTTCATGCTTCAGGTCTATCTGAAAACATCCGTGAAAACGATTCGGTTCGATATGACATACAAGAAGGCCGAAAAGGCCCAAACGCAGTAAACGTAGTCGTAGCATAATATACTATAGAAGAAGTTTATAAAGCACCTGTCCAAAAAACAGGTGCTTTTTTTATTAAACGAATCGTGATCATTATTCTCCCTTCCCCAGAGATTTCATTTCTGGCTTCAGCAACAGCCAATATGCCTACCTTAAGCATGCGGCACATCTGCGCAGATTTCTTTCCCGCCACAAAAAAAAGGCAGGAAAAATCAATCCCTGCCTTTAAACCTCTGCTCCACTTCGGACCGCAGTTCTGAAATGGTCTTAATTCGCCCGGACTTAATCCACTCCAATAATTCGGACTTTATAAAGTAAAGCTTCTTGCCCTGCTTGTTCACCGGAATCTCATTTCGGCACACCTTTGAATAGATGGTGGCCACAGAAAGGTTCACAAGTTTGGAAGCCTCCAGAATTGTCAGCAGTCCCGGATCAAAATCCTCAGGCGGCCTATTGTTCCTAATGTCCTTCACCATACTCTCAATGCTCTCCATGCGCATCATAATGGTTCCGAGTATATTGGGCAGGTCTTCAAAAGTAAAAGGTTTCATTACTCTATCAGTTTACGCATTTCAAAATCAAAAAAGTAAATTCTGCTGGCTCTGGTCTTCTTAAACGAAGGCTCATAATGCAGATAGCCGTACTCGTCCAGCTCCCGAAGGCATTTATGGTAGGTATATCTGGAGGAAATCTTGGCAATTGGCGCCAGCTCCCTTCTGAAAACCTCAATGGGATTGCCAGAGCCCCTAACAGATCGCAGCTGCAAAAGGGCCGCATAAATGGCAATATGCGTAGTGCTGATCCTGTAATCCTTTTCAATCACTGAAAAGAAATCTGTTAAGGGCTTCAGGCTTTCCATATCTACTGGCTAATTAGATTTAAATCGACTGCGATTTTTTTTTAGCCTTCTTCTCCTGCTGCTCTTCCGAAGCATCTTCGCCTTTGACTTCACCACCCGCACCATTTTTCTGCGATTTGGAGGAAGAAACCGCATTCTGCTGCGAATCCTGCTGCTTCTGATTTTGGCTCTCTCTGCCATTGATCCTCTGCATTGACGAATCATACACCCTGATAGTCTTAAACTGCGGATTGGCCTCCACAAACTGTCTTTTTTCCTCACCACCGACGATAAAAGTCACAGCCTGCACATTTCCCTTTTTAAGGGAGTTCATGAGGCTCTCTTTAGCCTCTGGGGTCTGAAGCTCTTTGATGGCATGCTTCTCAAGGGCCGCCTCCAGATTATAGCCGTAGTTCTGATGGTAATGGTGCATCTTAAAATTTCCATTGGTCTCGCCATCAGTAAAGTCTAATTTTACCCAGCAATTATAGATCTCCCCATCCCTGCTCACCAGATCCTTATTCACTGATCGTCCCTCCAGCAGATTAAAAGCTTCCTTCATCGTAAAGTTATTCTCATTGCCTATGTAAAAAATCTGCTCCAATGCATGCGGAGCGCCCTCTTTCTGAAGGATAGCCTTATAGGAGTTAAAGAAATACAGATCGCTCTGATCCGATTTCTTAAAGCTGAGCTCTGATAAAAGCCTGGCGGTATCAAATCTTGCATCATGGCTAAGGGTGAACTCCTTTTCCCCCTTCTCCATCTTCTTTTTTAGCTCTGTCTGCAGTGACTCTCCAAAACCAGTGTATTTGATCTGGTTTTCTAAAAATTCTAAATTCTTCTGATTCATAATATTTCCATTTAAGTTATTTTCTCTTAATTCCCTCTTCCCGCTTTCCGATCGGACAAACGATGCCAGATCAAGGGTCCCATTGCCGCAGGTGTCCATTCCGCTCTGCATCACCATCTTTAAGCCATCAATAAGCGAATCTATTGGCATGCTCTTAAAATAGTCTGTATCATTAGGTCCTATAAGACAGTGGTCCTCCGCTCCCATTGCTGTTCTAAAAAACGCAATGCTATCGCTGTCTGTCACTAGATTCAAAGGATGCGCGGCATAGCGATAGCCAAGAGAAGCCATTTCCTTAGCAAAGCCCAAAAGCATTTCAGTATCAGCAATATTTATAGTCATAATTATTTTTATCATTTAATTGGAAGTGATGCTGGATTCGCCAATTGGAAACACTTTATCGGTCAGATTATCATTAATATCAACTTCCAAATGCCTGCCTCCATTTTTTTCAATCATCTGAAGCGTCAGATATTTATTCTCAGGGATGGTAAACTTCTCCAGCGCAAAGACCTTAACCACTTCAGACTTATAAGGAACAACAGAAGATGAAGAGGTGCTGTACAATGGCTGCAGTTCTATTTCCTGAGATGCCGTGCGTTTTGATTTTCTCTGGTCTCTGATAAAGAAGCGAAGCTGGTCTATATCGTAGTTAATTTTGGATCTGTTTTCGAATACTACCCTTAAATACAGAACATCCTGATGGATAAAAATGCCGTTTACCTCCAGGCTGATCCGGAACTTTGACTTTTTTAAACCGCCCGTCTTTTTCTTCTTTGATAAGGCAAGTGATGCGAGCTGCTCTATTTTCTTCTGGTTCTCGTTCTCCAATGAAAACAGTATATCTTTACTGGCTGCAACTGCATTTTCAGCTTTAATGCTTAAGTCCGGACAGTCTTCATCGTAATTCAGCACAAATACGTACAGTCTCCCATCTGAAGTCACTATTGTTAGATTAGTCTGGAAAAAATACTGCTTGGCTGCCTTTACCAGCAGTATATTCTCCACCCCTTTGGCTTTCTGCACCAGCACATCTGAACTTCCTTTGTCGATGCTCTTAATGGCATAAGGAAAAACAATGCTTGTTGTTTTGGAAAACCCAATCTGAAGATTGCTGTAATTATCTTCATAGAAGACCGTTTCTTTTGCTGCCGGCTGCGGATAGGCGCAGCTGCAGATCAGCAGCCATCCAATTAAAAGCAGATGCTTTATTTTTTTCATTTTTTCAATTCTTTAAGGTTTTATATTCTTCTGTTTCTCATCATAGAGCAGGACCCTATAGCCCGCTTTCACCACCACTTTTATGAGTTTAACCTTCTTGCCAATCAAACTTTTAGCCGCCTCGATTCCCATTCCTGCTGCCTGCGCTCCCCAGGAATCAGCTATTCCTGTTAGCCCCAGAGTCTGGATCGAGCGATCGGCGGATGCTTTAGCCACATCCCTGCTGATCGCTCCGGGTATATAGATGCCATCAATGCCATCAACATCATAAACAGCCAGATCCACTGGAAAAATTGAATTATTGTACTGTATATTGGCAATCTTTACCTCAAGCCTCTCTCCTTTTAAGGCGGCTATTCCATACAGAAAAGTATTCTTGGGTATGGCTGTTCCCTGCAGATAAATATCATGCGAAAGCCTTAGCTTAACCACCGAGCCGTTAACAATTGTCTGGGTCTGATGGACGGCAGCTTCAATAGAGTTCTGCACTTCCTCAGCGGACGGTTCTTCGTCCAGCGGATAAAATGCATTGCTTTTTAGATAGCTCTGAATATCGGCCTTCTGCTCCAGCGAGCTGATAATGTTCTCTGCCCCCTTTTTCTGTACGGAAAATATCCTGCCTTTTTTGCTTTCGGAAGACTCTTTAAGCCTTTCCTGCACCCGCTGCGGATGCTGTATGTCTAAGATATTCTCCAGCATGCCGCCAAGCTGCTGAAGCTCTGGATCAGCTTCCTGCGGTGCGCTCATCGCGGACATAAGCCCTTCGAGCTTTTTAATCCCATCCGATTCCCCAGACAGGCCGTAATTTTCAAATTCCCTCATGTCCTGTCCATAACCCGAAGCAGCAACAGTAGGCTGGCTGACTGCTTTTTCAAGAGCCCTGAGCTTCTCATAAACTTTCTGCTGGCTTCGGTCCTGAAAAGACAGTGAATTAAAAGCCGTTCTGTTTTTTGGAAGAATGCGGGATTCAAAATCATCTGCCGAAAAAGAATTTACCTTATCTTCTGAGGCTTTACCTTCAGAATAATTAGGATCTTTTTTTATCTGCTCGCGCAGCTTTATGGAATCAAGTGCCGCCTGATCATAATAGCCCATCTTATCCAGCGCTGAGTCCTCATTAAATTTAGGCAGGGGCAGATTGAAATTAAATCCCTTCTTTTCATCATTCCCTACAGTTTTGGCTTCCATAAGTCCTCCTCCTAACGAGTAGAATAAGAATGTTAGAAATGGAAGTGTAATAAGAGGCAGCACTAGAAGCATCTTTCTCTTTTTTGATTCTTTTGGAGATAATGTTTTCTCTTGCATCGTTTTACTTTTTTAAGTTGATTGTCTTAATTTTTGAAGCGTCTATTAAATCTGCAGAAGCCTCATCTTCTGTATTAAATGACCTATACAGGCTATAGATTAAAAAGCCTGATGCCAAAACCGTAAATAGCAGCAGAGCTCAGATCCGTTGTCTCCTTGAAAGGCCACCGGTGAGCCTCTGCATTTCATCTGCCCATCTTTTCTGCGCCAGCAGGTAATGCCTGTGATATGCAAAAGACTCAGTCTGTCTTTTAAATAAGGCCTTCATGCAATTCTATTTTCTGGCTTCAGCCGAGAGATCCTTATTTTCAACCGTATTAAACCGCTCGATAAGAAAACCATGCGGATTGTTGTCGCTTCTTGACACATTGCGCAGGGCTCCTTCGGTAAGCAGGCTTCTTTTCAGAATGCTGGTAGTTCGGATAATGTTCTGTCTCGCATAGCATTTAAAACGGTAGGGATATTCCGTGACATCGATGCTCACGCTATCAATCTGGATAGTCTGGCTTATGTTTCCCGATATGATGCCGGAATAAAAATTATTCTCTTTCAGGTCATCATAAATGCGTTTAGCGCTGTCATCTGCCAAATAGAGCGCTTTAGTGATATTTGTTTTAATCACCTTGTCATCGGGATCAAGGGTAAAGAAAAGCTTATGGAAGGTTTTTACATGATCCCTCGCTTCAACCGGCACATTATCTTTCCGCTCTGATGCATAGGCCTCCAAAGCCTTGCCGTTGGCCAGTATATAGACTCTGTCCTGCATCTGTGCCACAGACCCAAAGCTTCTGTAGAGCGTATAGCAGCAGATGATAACGCACCCTATGATAACCAGCATGGTAAATCCCCTGACATATCGGAATGCCGTATCTATATTTTTCATTTTGGTAAACATGCCCCGCTATTTTTAGATTACTTTGAGTTTCCTTTCAGCTTATCGCCCATATAATTTCCTTTCTCTTCAAAATAGGGCGAACCCGCCGAAGATGCTGGCATGCTCTGGGACATCCTTCCTGCCGCATTGCCCATAGCATCCATGGCCATACCCGCTCCAAGGGATGTTTTGGAAACAGCCGAACTTGCAGAACTGCCCAGCAGACCCGTCACTTTCTGGCCTAAAGCGCCTCCTCCAGCCGCATGGACGATATAGTTGGCCACCGATGGAACTGTAAAATATCCTATAATGCCGATAATCATAAAGATGAGATAAGCCATATCGGTCCTGCTGAAAAAGGTGTCTCCCGTCGACTGCACCTGAGACAGATCCAGCCTCAGCATCAGTTCCTGGATTTTTCCGATGATGCTTCCAAAAATATTGGCAACAGGGAGCCAGAGGTATATGTTGATGTATCTTGCCAGCCAGACAGTGAGGGTATGCTGGAACCCGTCAAAAACGGCGATTCCAAATACGAGAGGCCCCAGAATGGATAGCACTACCAGCTGAAAAGTTCTGAGCGTATCAATGCATAGGGCGGCCGCCTCGAATAATACCCTCAATACTTCGCTCATCCATTCCTTAACAGAGTTTCTGAAGCTGTAGGAAGCTTTTTCCATCGCGAATTTCACATCATTCCCTATACCGGCAAGCATGCCCTCATCCGAAGGATCTTCATCATGGGTGTATTTATACCATCTGTCGCGATCTCCAGCACCTGATACCCCAACATACATTTTCCAGGGATCCGTTTCCCTGACCGCTTTTTCCTTTTCCTTCAGCAGCACCGCAACAGCATTATTGGAACCGGTGACCATTGCGGCGGTAGCCGTTACAGTGGGTTTCATCACCCCGTTGATCAGGGCCAGCACTGATGGAAATATCATAATGCAGAATCCGATCACAAAAGGACGGAACAGCGGATAAAAATCGATGGGCTCTGCGTTTGCAATTTGGCGCCAGACTCGGGAAGCTATGTACCAGATCGTTCCAAACCCTGCTATCCCCTGCCCGACTGCCAGAAGATTGCCGCATAGCGGCATCATCTCATCATACAGCCTCTCCAATACGGAGTGCAGGCTCTGCATATCATCTCCCAGCCCCTGAGCCTGACCCGCAAAAGGCATCAGCAATGAGGCATTTAAAAACAGCGCTCCCTTTAAAGATTTATAGATGTCCATCACATTAATTTTTTAAGTTCTGAAGTTCTTTCGATGCATATGCGTCTTTGGTTTCTTTAGCCCGCTGCAGCGCCAAGACGCTTGATTCTCTATTAAAGCTTCGCAGAAACAGCAGTCTGTCCTGCATCTCCAGATAGATAGCATCGACAGCCTCAAGCCTTTCATCATCCGACATCCTAAGCTTATCGGCAGTGATCACAGTGGCCAGCTCGTCAAGATTTCTCAGGCTCTGGCTCAAAAGATTCCCGTAAACCTTTTCGAAATAGGCAATTTCCTGCGCGCTGAAGCTCTCGCATTCTATAAATCTGGAAAGCCCTTTTCTGCTCTCTTTCATTAAAAGAATCTGAAAATTGGCAATATCCCCCACCCTTTTGTAGTTCTTAACTGCAGGGCTGACCTGCATCAGGCCATCCAGAAAAGTTTTATGAAGGCTGAAGTTTCCTTCCGTCATATCTTTAACTGTCTTATAGCCTCCCGAGAGCAGCTCGTATCCCTTTTTCATGTCACTGAGAATCTTTTTGAACTGGGAGAGTTTTTCAATATTTAAGATCAGCTGCTGAATTTCTGCTGACTGGCCTCTCGTGCGATAAGGAACCAGGCCCAGAAAAACCAGCAGTACTATAATCGCCATCTTTTTCATCTCTGCTAATTTTTATAGTCCGTAGATAATATCTAAATCTTTAGAATCTTTTTTCTCGCCTGCTTTTGAGAGTGAAAGCAGTTTGGCTTCCCTGCTGAAAGAAATGCAGAAATTATAATCTTCCAGCATTGTACTGTGCAGCGCATCAATGCGCTGGATCCTCTGGTCATCTTTCAGTTCCAGTTTTGAATCAGCAGTAACAGCCAGCAGTTCATCCAGTGTCCTGCTGCCGTTCTCAAGAAGCCTTTTAAAGGAGCGTTCTATATAATCCAGTTCATCTCCATGAAACAGATCCGTTCCCTTTAGTTCGGCAAGAGCCTTTTTATAGATTTTGATGATTTGAAGATGCATTGAAATAATTTCAGCTGTTTTATAATAATCCCTGACTTTTGGATTTATTTTCAGAAGCGATGCAAAATAATCGCCATGAAGGTTCACCTCGCCCCTCTTGGCATCCCCTATAAAATTCAGCCCTTTGGATACGGCCGAATACCCTTTCTTCGCATAGTCAATATAGACCTTAAGCGCCGCAATCTGAAGCAGCAGTTCCTTTCTCTGCTTTGCCTGCCCAATCATACTATGGTTGAAAACACATAGCACTATTAGAATTACAGTTATCTTTTTCATGTTTTTTATTGGATTATGGTATTCCGTAAAATTGTTTTACCTGTTTTACATCTGCTTCCGTTTTGGCCCTCTGGAGACTCAGCAGAATGTTCTGCTGGTTAAACATGGTAAGGTCATCGTAATTGGCATCAATCTGATCCGCAGCCTTATTGATGATTTCAAGACGTTTGAGATCGCTCATCTGGGTGGTAAAAGAATCCAGAATCAAAAAAATCTGGTCGATATTCTTAAGGCTTTCTTCCATAATGCCTGAATAGACCCGCTCCATATACTGGATTTCGCTGTCTTTAAAATGGGGATCCTGCCTGAAAAGATTCCAGGCCCTTTCATATTCCTTAACCAGTCTGGACTGTTTTTTGGCTATTTCCCTTATCCTCTGGTAATAGGTGATAATTGATTTTACCTTACCCAGTTCCTCATAATAGCCTTTGTATAGGTCTTTCTGCTTCTGTGTCCATTCTGAAATCTCATCAAGCTTTAATTTTGAAAGGACATTCTCTGCCTGCTTCTGCGCATTCTGAAGCCAGATGGTTTTATTCTGCAGCCTCTGGATTCTCAGATCAATCGCTTTGATTACTTTTTTGGTAACCGCTTTCACAATCTCCAGTATCGGCAGCGCGGCCACTCTTTCTGCAGGTCTTGCCGGACTGCTGATCAGCAGCAGGCAGACCATGCAGGCAACTAATTTCTTTTTCATTTGTCCTTTTCATTTAATTTCCGTTTCTAATGTCCTGAGCCATTGCAGCAATTCCTTTTCTGATGTCCCCTCCAAACTTTTTCGCATAGGCATTCATTTTCACCTTCTCGCTTTCCTCTGTGGTATAGGCAAGATATTCCTCCAATGAAACCTCTGTCCTGTATACTTTTGAAAGCATCCCGCCAAGAGAAATAAAGACTTCCTTATATTTCCTATCCGGATCATTGGCTTTATTGACCGAAAGCACAAGGGCTTTCTCTTTCTCCGTAAGACCAAGCAGCTCCTGTATCTGGTCAAACTTATTCTGGTATTTGCTCTGATCCAGAAGGATCTTACAGTCGCTGTTGTTGATAATGGCCTGCTTTACAACAGGAGATGAAATGATATCCTCAACTTCCTGCGTGACTACTATAGCTTCCCCAAAAAACTTGCGGACAGTCTTAAAGAGATACTTGATATATTCTGCCATACCTTCCTTAGCTATAGCTTTCCAAGCTTCTTCAATGAGGATCATTTTTCGGATGCCTTTGAGCTTTCTCATCTTGCTGATGAACACTTCCATGATAATGATTGTCACCACTGGAAAAAGAATCGGATGGTCTTTGATATTGTCAAGCTCAAATACAATGAATCTTTCCTTTAGAAGCTCCAGATTCTCTGTTGCATTCAATAGATAGTCAAACTCGCCTCCCCTGTAGTAGGGACGCAGTACATATAGAAAATTGTTCACATCAAAATCTTTCTCTTTCACTTTATCATCTTCCAGAATGGAAACAAAATCATCCTTCAAAAACTCATAGAAGCTGTTAAAACACGGAAAAATATCAGAATGGATTTCCAGCTTTCCATAATACAGCTGCAGGGCGTTGGAAAGCGCCACATACTCGCTCCTGTTGAAAGTTTCGTCATCTTTCTTCCACAGAGCCAGCAGAAGCGTTTTGATGCTTTCCTTTTTCTCGGTATCCAGATTATCCCCTTCTGAAATATAAAACGGATTAAACCGGATCGGATTCTTCTCATCATAGGTGAAATAATAGCCGCCGACCATATCGCATAAGCCCCTGTAGCTATGCCCGACATCCACCAGCACAATATGGGTTCCCTGCTCGTAGTAGCTTCTCACCATATGGTTGGTGAAAAACGACTTGCCGCTTCCCGAAGGCCCAAGTATGAACTTGTTCCTGTTGGTGCAGATTCCCATCCTGACAGGCTCATCGCTGATATCCACATGCACGGGCTTTCCTGTCAGACGGTCTCCCAGCCTTATCCCGACAGGACTGAGCGAACTCTTATAGGCTGTTTCCATATTCAGAAAGCAGACTGCCTGCTCGGTGAAGGTGTCAAAGGCATCATTCATCGGAAAGTCTGCCGCATTTCCAGGCATGCCGGCCCAATAGATCTGAGGCGCTCCCACAGTCTCCTGTTTTGCGGCGGCATCCATCTGAGCCAGAGCTGACGACACCTTGTTTTTAATATCTTTCAGCTCTTCCCTGTCAGCGCTCCATGCCAGAACATTGAAATGCGCCTTCACAGGAAGCCTCTGCTGGGAGACCGCCTCGTTCAGAAAATCATTTGTGGCATCCCTTGCTATTAAATTTTCCCTGCTGTAAGCCGACAGGGACTGCAGCCGAAGCCTTTTGCTCTCCAGCTTCTGGATCGTCTTCTGCGCATCCTCAATAAAGAGATACTGATTGTAGATATGGTTGCAGGATAAGAGCTGTCCCAATGTTGAGGCAAATCCTATGCTGAATTTGGTCTTATCTGTAGAGTAGCGGTCATAATTGATCCGAGAGCCGCAGAGCCCAGGCAGGTCGGCCGCATCGCCAAGCGTAAAAAGCTGGCAGCGCTTATCTCCAACCGCAATCCCATCATTAAAGCTGATATCGCTAAAAACAGATGAATCTTCCGCTTCAGATAAAAAACAGTACTTTTCCACCAGCCCGATCCTTCTGCTCTGGCTTCTAAGCGAATCATTCTTCAAACGAATAAGCTTAACAAACCCGCTGTCTTCCATAATCCTTTTAAACTGCCCGCATACATCGATAAAATCCTGCAGCAGCTGCGGCTTTAAAGCCTCTTCAGGAACTATGGAGCCCCTGAGCAGACTGGAAAACAATGATGTTGCATTCCTTCTGCCCTGCGGCTTCTTGGTGAGCATGATATAGCAGCAATGGTCCAGAAATGGCCTCTCATTAAAAAAACGCTCGCTGCTTCTTGCCAGAAAACTGTCCCCACCGCCTGAAAAATCAGCTTTATAGGCACTCTCTAAAAACCAGTCCTGCTTATGGAAGACGCAGAACTTGGGGAGCACCTTTATCGCTTTAATCCAGGACTGGTGGAAAGCTTCGTACTCCTGATCCGACAATGTGAAAATCTCAGGCAGTTCCGCTTTAAAAACTATTGTTGCATCCCCCTGTTTTGATAATATGCAGTCATGCTCCACTGCCATAATCGGCAGCATTTCCTTCATCTCCTTTTTCATCTTTAATGTATTTTACCTACTGTTTTACAGCTAAACGATTACCGCTGCCCGCATCTGCCGCTTTTGCCATTTTTAGGATATGGAGTCCAAGCTGCGGACTCACGCAGTTGCGAAGAATCTGTCTTCTATTCTTTAGCTTGAATTCCTTGAGGCTGAATCCTAAAACTTTTTCAAGTTCGGGTATCTGGGCATATCTGATCTTTATTTCTGAAAGGGCATCAGCTGCATGTATCGTGAAATTTGACCAGAAAAGATGACGATGCAGCACTGCATCCGGCTCAATAAGAGGCTTATAATAAGGCTTGACATTCTCAACTGCCCAGAAGCACAAGGCGTTATGCTTTAGAAACAGTATTTCCTGATAAAGCCGCATATCAGGGTAGACTGGGACAGTGCCTCTAAATCTCACGCATATATTGTGCCTGAAAGAAGAATGTGACTGGCATGGCGGAGAAGACCAGATAAAATCAAATTCATTGAAATGGTCTAAAAGATACTGATGCGCATCGGCAACTATCACTGTATCATCAGGAAATCTCTGTGCATATATCGCAGCCAGCAAAGGATCCAGCTCCACAGCCGTCACTGATACGGCTGTCCAGCTTTTCCTGTTGCCTCCAATTCCGGCATATAAGTTTAAGATTTTCATAAATCACAATTCACATGTAACGTTTTACAGCTATAACTTTATAAACATAGCCCTGCTGTAGGCTTTGATGCATTTTGGAGCCTGCCTTCTGGCAATTGCCTTCATCATTCCATACTCGCCATACCTATTGCTCATTCTGTATATTTTAAAAACGAGAAGGCCTCCCGCCGTTCCAATAAAAACAACGCATGCAAGGGAAGGGATTCCAATAATATACAGCGCGGCAAATAAGATCATCAGCATAACAATACCACCTCCCAAATACCAGATATACTGCGCTTTCAGCCCCTTGAATTCAATGCTTTGATTAATGCCTTTATTAATCTTATATACACTGTTTGCCATCAGACTCCAAAGAAGGATTTAATGACCGTGGCGACCACCACCAGAAACACGCAGCTACCAAACCAGGCGGCGGCGACCTTGCCCGTATCAGGATCTCCCGCATTCCATTTCTGATACACTTTTACTGCCCCAATAAGTCCCAGTATGGCTCCTACGGCATACATCAATTCGGTTCCCGCATCAAAATAGCTGCGCACCTTCTGGTTTGCCTCATTGATTCCTGCCACTCCATCCTGGCTGTAAGCCGTGCCGAAATACAGCATAAAAAGCAATGAGGCGCCCAAGCCCTTTATCCTTCTCCAGAATAATTTCAATCTCCAATTCCACCTTTTCATCTCCCATCATTTAAATTAAACCATCACTTGAAATAAAAGCAGAGAAATACCGCTGTTACAGCTTCTATCTCTTTGTCACAAAACGCCATACCGCACTAGAGCGAACAGGGATATTCCTCTGCATAAGACCTATTTTTCAACATTGTCCCATAAGCGATCCATCTCTTCCGCGCTCAGCAGAAATTCAGAATGCTTCCGGCTTTCCAAGACCGTAAGGGAATTTATCTTATCGCGTAAAGCAGACTGCCTTACAAAAGGATATTCAGCAAGCACAAACTGCAGATAATGCCTGAATTCAGCTTTAGACACACCTCTATCGTTACTTTCAGAAAACACGCCTAACAGCCTATTATACAAATCCTCAGCATCTTCAAGAGTATCAAAAGGCTCGCTGTATTCTGAAAAAGGCCCCAGCCTTTTTTCATTCTTCCCGACTGAAGATCTGCTCCCCGATCTGCCTTTGAAAACAGAGCTGATATTCTTATAATAATATCTGAAATACACAAATCCATACCACACCAAAACAAAAGCAATAATGGAAGCCGCATAAGCTCCCCAAGAAATATCTGCAAGCATAACTGTTTCTTTTACCGTTAAACATCCATTGCAAAAATCAGACAGCGCGTTCTGATTTAAATGCAGGACAAAGGAACAATTACATCAGCCCCATTACAAGCACAACTTTTTGTCTTGCCTTGCTGTCCCTTATGATGATGGCAAGCCTCAATTTCCATAAGCAGCCTGACAGAACTGAAGAAAATGCCTTGCCTATTTCAGTTCTCTTAAAAATCATCAAAAAAAAAGATGGGCGTGATGCCCATCTTTAAAGTGCCATAAAAGACGTGTTCAATCTGAATGCTGAAACAGCAGCGAAATGCCTGCAGACAGCATTTTCTAAGCTTCTTGAAATATTAATCTGCCTCTCAAGCTTTTTATTGCCTCTGAAGCTAAAATGCGTCTATTTGTCTTAGCCATCTATTCAAAATGTACAGATTTTTAATTGCAGTTTGCAATTCTCGGATTATTTGATGCTCCACATTGGAAAGAATATTTACTCTGTGGATATAAGGGAGAAGGGTCATCAGTCACTTCCAATGGAGACAGCGCCTGCCCATTATAGCTCGGCATTGTTGCCTGCTCTTTAGATCCATTTCCTAGCGCTACATTTTTGGCTGCCGAATTTCCATTAAAACTATAATCAATCAGCGCGTCAAGCAATCTGTAGATCCCATAGTAATCATATGCATCATAGGAGCTTTGCGTATTGGGAAGATTATGCTCCGCGCTGTATGTGAAAGTTGGCAATACTGATTTTTTTATTAAAATAAAATCTTTTTCAGAGTTTGGAATATTTATATTCTTAAAAATATCAATTGCCATCCTATGGTCATTCGTTACGTCGTCATTATATACCTGGGTTATCAGTTTTGTGTTTTCCGGAAAATTTTGCAGTTCCTCCTGCGTGATTTCATAGGAATACCATTGCGCCATTGCAAAAATAAAACGTCCGTTCTCTCCCCAGCCTTCATCAACAAACCCTCTATAGGCTAAAGCAAAAGAGGCTCCTGCGCCAAATGAATGCCCCATAAAGCCTACTTTTTTGGTATCAATTACATCAGGGTAATCCGTGGCAGCTTTTTTAAAGCTTTCCCATAGTACGCCATACCTTTCATCCACTGTCACACCCGTTGTGGGATAAGGCGCAAAAACCACAGCATATCCTTTTTTTGCGATGAATTCATACAATCCAATATTATATGCACTTTCCTCTCCTCCAAATGGATGCGAATAAAAAATTACGGGTCTTGGGGAAGCAATATCTTTTGGGTAAAATATTTCAACATTTCTGCCACTGTACAGCGGGCTTGGAAAACTGATTTTTGCCACAGTATAGGCTCCATCTGATCCATAGCCGGTTTTTGGCCTGGAAATGGGCCCGGCCAAATCATCGTCCACATAAGCGGAATCTTGGCCTGAATCATCTGCTTCGTTCTTTGAGCAGGACAGTAATAGAAATAAAGAGATCATAAATAAAATTGGGGCCTTCATTTTTACGCATTTAAAGTTATTTTAATAAGACTAATTTTCATTGCAATGGTTTAATGCTTTAAATTTAAAGCATAATTAAATGCGGAGGCCTAAATGGCAAATTAATTCATAACCGACGCCTCTATTATTTTATCAGACGGGTTTTGCCTTTATAATCCTCACAAAAAGAATCAAAAAAGGAAATCTTTTCAGCGGTCATGCATCTAAAAAAACAATGGAAAAAAGCTTACCGCTTCTTAAAGCTGATAAAAGCATAACTAAAAATTATTTTCTGGTCCCCTATCCTTTAATAGGCTCCATTTGAACAGATTAAGCATTTAAGATGCAGGAAGGCACAGTAGAATTTTTAATGGAGAAAAAGGATTCGGATTTATAGCGCCTGTTTAGAACAGGCGCCTTATAAACCCTAATTTAATCGAGTTATGCCGTCAATTGGGCCGCTGAATCAGCTTTTTAAGCATCCCGTCAAATATAAAGCCATGAAACGGCAGGACGCAATACCAGTATGCTTTGCCCATCAATCCGCGCGGCTTAAAAGTAGCGGCCTGATATAAGGTATTGCCGATTATTTTAAATTCCAGCCATGCTTCACCGGGCAGCTTCATCTCGGCATATAAAACCAGTTTCCCTTCGGCTTTATTGGCATATACCACCCTCCAGAAATCCAGTGCATCTCCTGCATGCAGCCCATTTTTATTTGTCCTTCCCCTTCGGGTTCCAACACCTCCAAAAATCTTATCGATGAAGCCGCGCAAATCCCAGAGCCAGTCGGCATAATACCATCCTGTTTCTCCGCCAATAGACCAGATTCGGGCAATAGTATATTCCCGGTCTATTACCGTTCTTTTCCTTCTGTCAATATAGCAGCCCTTTTTTGGAACTTTTAGGTATTGGGAAACATTTCCCCTAAGCAGCCCGCTTACCTGTGAGTCCTTCCAGCTTGAGAGGATATCATCTTCACTAATTTTTTTCAAAGCCCTCTCTACTGCCTGCCTGTAGGCAATAGGAGTGATTCCCAGCATGCTATTAATATTATTATCGCTGCAGATCACTTCTGTTTTCATACTGCTGACCAGCGCTGAAGCCAGTTTGAAGGAAGTTGAGGTGACAAAATACAGCCAGTAGGACGATAATTTTGGCGTCATTACCGGTATTGTAAAAATATGCCTCTTCAGGTTTTTAGCTTTAGCAAACTCCAAAAGCATTTCTTTATAGGTCAATATATCTGGCCCCCCGATATCAAAACTTTTGCTGTAAGCCAATGGATTTAGGAGTGACCGGATTAAAAATTCCAAAACGTCACCGATTGCAATCGGCTGGCATTTCGTATTGAGCCATTTTGGGGCAATCATAATGGGCAGCTTATCCACCAGATCCCGCATTATCTCAAAAGAAGCGCTTCCTGATCCAACTATGATTCCAGCCCGAAGCACAGTTGAGGGAACTGCTGCGGTTTTTAAAATATCCTCTACCGCCTTTCTTGATGACAAATGCTTGGATAGTGACCGGCCGTTTACAATTCCGCTGAGATAAATGATCTGTTTTGCATTTGTCCTGTTTATTTTTTCAATGAAATAATTTGCCGAAATGCTTTCCAGTTCATCATAATTGGAAGCGCCAGACATGGAATGTATCAGATAATAGGCCGCATCAATATCATCGGGAATCTTATTGAGGCTTCCCGGATCTAAAAAATCAACTTCGATAACCTGTATTTTATCGGTTAGCTTTTCAGGAAAACGGAATCTGCTTTTATCCCTCACACAGCAGATTACTTCACTGCCATTCTCCAGCAGCAAGGGTAAAAGCCTCCTGCCTATATAGCCTGTTGCGCCTGTTAGGAGAATTTTCATTTTTTACAATTTAAAGCTTACCAAACCATAGTCCATTGGGAAAATCTGGCCCGAAATTGAAGCTGCATCTTCAGAAATCAGATAGCCTGCCATACGAGCCACTTCTTTTGGCTTCAGGTAATTTTTCATGGGGTGCCGCTGCATCATATTTTCCTTCATGCGGTCATTTCTTAAAATGGAAGCAGATAGGGAAGTTTCCGTAATAGTGGGCGCAATGGCATTAATCCGGACCAAAGGGGCAAGTTCTGCACCGAGCGACTTAACCAGCCCCTCCACTCCCGACTTGGCAGCCGCAGTGCTGGCATGGAAAGGCATTCCGAGTTTTGCCGCAACGCTGCTGAACAGAACTATCGAAGGATTTTTTCCCTTCTTTAAGGCAGGCAGAAAATGCTGAATCGCCTTCACGGCGCCTATCACATTAATTTCAAAATCATTTCTGAAATCATCGGCGCTTAAACTCAAAATAGGCTTTAAATTTATGGAACCCGGACAGTAGATAAGAGCATCTATGCCATCTATTTCGGGAAGCGCATCCGCTAATACATCGGCACTGCAGTGAATCAGATTGGGATGCAGAATTTCAGGTTCCGTCCTGCTGATATTGCAGACCCGCTTATGCTCTAGCTGCTGCTCCAAAATAGCTCTTCCGATTCCTTTGCTGCCTCCTATTACAACTACATTTTCCATGATTTCCATATTCATATTAAAATTTTTAATCGATTTTACTGATAGCAGGCTTTCGTAATCTGCCGAATTATATCATAACCGAAAGCTTTGATCCCAAAAGAAAAGCTGGTGGAATGCTTCCGGGTAGTGGCCCTGCTTATCTGATATGATAGCTCGTCGAACAAATTTTTCATAAAATGCTGTATTTTTATCTCTTTCTTTTTAAAACTGCCATTTCTAATATCGTCCATCAAGGCTTTTCAGATCCAATAGCCGTCAAATGGGCCGCATGACACTGCTTTAAGCTATGTTTTTAAAACACCTGCCGCAAGATTAAAGATGCTCTTTATTGAATATTTAGCGCCGCAAGCAATTTGGACGGGGCTATATTTCTATTAAAAATGGGATTGTGAAAATCCTCAAGCTTGCTCAAAATTCGAATCAGTTCCATTTTTTCCGAAAAAGTCAGATTGCCGCTTACGATCTTAGATGCATTTCGAATCTTTGGCATCTGCTTTTCCAATATCTTGATTCCGTAGTCAGTGATACTGATATTCTTGCTTCTTCGGTCAGTTGGCGACAAATCCTGGCGTATCCATCCCCTGCTTAATAATCTTGCTATGATCTGCATTCCCGTGGGCTTATCCTGCAGATTCATCTTTATAAGCTCCATTTTAGACATCCTGCCATGAACCCTAAGATTAATGAGATAGATAAAATCCTCCTGCGTAGAAAAATCCGTATCCGAGATAATCGCTCTAGAATACATTTTAGCATATCTATTCATGCTCACAATCATAGTGCAGATCACCCCCTCAGGGCTTCGCCCATTTGCCTTACCCTCCCAATCTGGCTCAGCTTTATCCTGCATGGGTATAAAATTCTCAGCAATCCAAGATTTAAAACCTTCCACGGAATCCGCTTCCTGGCCCACTGCCTTTCTTGATTTTTCGAAGTCACCCGCCAAATCAATAATATCTTTAAGTAAATTATAATTCATAAAAAATATTTTTAAGTATACAAATATACTTTTATTTTTACATTTTAGTTTACTTTTGTACCATTTAAAAAAATATCAAATTAATTTTAAGCAGAAATATTCTCAGACCGGATTAAAATACAGGGCTGAAAATCTATTTTTAAGAAATAAGGGAACTTTAAATTCAAAAAAAAAAAATGAAGGGCGTATTAATAGTAAACTTAGGATCACCAGAGAGTCCAACAGCAAAAGATGTGAAACCGTATTTAGATGAGTTTTTAATGGACAAATATGTAATAGACTTTCCATATCTGTTAAGAGCCTTATTGGTTCGCGGGATTATTTTAAGAAAAAGACCGGAGGAATCCGCACATGCCTATTCAAAAATCTGGTGGGAAGAAGGTTCTCCATTAGTGGTCCTTTCAGAAAGAATGCGCAAAAAAGTTCAGCCTTTGGCGAATGTTCCCGTTTCG
Source organism: Flavobacterium ginsenosidimutans (assembly GCF_003254625.1). Taxonomy (GTDB): domain Bacteria; phylum Bacteroidota; class Bacteroidia; order Flavobacteriales; family Flavobacteriaceae; genus Flavobacterium; species Flavobacterium ginsenosidimutans. The sequence goes on along the minus strand of NZ_QJRJ01000081.1, from coordinate 552,259 downwards.
CTGGCAATGCGCTACGGAAGCATGACAATCGAAAAAGGGCTTCAGGAACTGAGCGATAAGGGAGTTGAAGATGTGCTGCTTTTTCCGCTGTATCCGCAATATGCAATGGCTTCGACTCTGACTATTTTGGCTAAAGCTGAAGAAATCCGCAAGAAGAAGTTCCCTCATATGAAATTTACAGATTTTCCGGCATTCTACAACAGACCGGATTACATTAAGAATCTGGCCGATTCAATCCAAAAACATTTAGCCGGTTTTGAATATGATCATCTATTGTTTTCATACCACGGAATTCCGGAGCGCCATATCCGCAAAGCTGATGTGACTAAATCTCACTGTAAAATTGACGGCTCCTGCTGCAGCACAGCGTCACCTGCGCATGATTTCTGCTATCGCCACCAATGTTACGAAACAACAAGACAAGCTGTAAAATTATTAGGGCTTCCTGCAGATAAATACAGTCTGACATTTCAATCGCGCCTGGCGGGAGACAAATGGCTGGAACCTTATACCGATGTCGAAATTGACAGCATGCCGGCCAAAGGAATCAAGAGATTGGCAGTTGTAACGCCAGCTTTCGTTTCAGACTGTTTGGAGACTCTGGAAGAAATCGCAATGCGTGCCAAAGAAGATTTTCAGGCAAATGGAGGAGAAGAATTCCTGGCAATTCCTTGTCTGAATGATGGCGATGAATGGTGTGAGACTGTAGCGGGCTGGATTAATGATTGGGCAAAATAGATAATCGCAAAGAGATATCAGAACTGCATTTCATAATTTTTATCAGTTAAAACAACCATTATGCTCTGGCAAACTTCATCATCTGGCCTTAAAACAGATTGTTTGGATAAAATTAGGAAAATTGGCAGTGGCGATTTTGACAATCCATTAATTGCGGGCGTATTAAACCCTTCTCGTGCCGTTTCTTTGAAATATGAAGAAATTTAAAAATTAAAATACAGGCAAAGACAGCTGGCCGGTATCCCACAACGAGTTCCCAAAATTCACCTGCGACATTGAAGATAAAATATTCAATTGCCAAAGCATTCTCACAGGACTACCTTATCCTTCAGGGGATCTGAATGAAATACAGCTGCTACAGAAAATGGAAAAAGGCCTAAAGCACCATCACAGGGAAAAAATAAACGGATAATACCGGCAAGACATCTAGGAGTCCCCCTGAGATATATTCTTTTCTGAAATAAAAAATAATTTTTTTACCGGGTTTAGCAAAGCTTTGGCCCAGTGCAGAAAGAACACTTTCTTTAGGATCAGCACAAAGCCATTAAAGGAATTCGGTTTCTGCACATAAAGGTCCGCCCCCTTCTCAAAGGCGTCTTCAATATCCGAAGGGTGATCCCAGGTGGAGAGCATAACGGCAGGAATATCCCTAAGGTCTTTATCTGCCTTTATCTCTTCCAGAGCCTGCTTCCCCCCTTTAACGGGCATATTGATATCGATAAAAATAATATCCGGATCGGGCTGGGATTTATCTTTTAGGCTGTCCACGAGCTCCTGCCCGTTCTCAACGGTGACCACCTCAGAGGAAACATCAGATTCCCCGAGGGCATCGATGAATAATTCCTGGTCGTCCTTATCATCTTCGGCCAGTATAATTTTCAGAGGCTCCTCGCCATTTACGCCTTCAGGAGCCGTGCGGGAATTTTCAGAACTCATCATCTTGAAGCGGTTTTACACCCATCAAATGTAGTGCATAAACGCTTAAAAGATTTCGCTAAACCAATAATTTTAAAAGCAGTCTTTCGCATCCCTGTTTTCAAAGAGCAGAAAGCCTCCCGCTTAAGGCAGGGAGCCCAGATTTTCCCCACATGTAAAACATCACCCACCAATCAGATGCAGTTAGCCCTTTTTCATTGCATCAGCGGGTTTTATTCTGCTTTCTCGAAATGTGAAATTTTCAGGAAAAATGAAGCCAATCATATCCCGAGAATCAGCTAAAGTTCCATTTTAAAAGACCTCACCAAACTTTAAGAGTTTTTCCAGCTGCTGAACTACATAAGATTATAATCTCGAGCATCTGTTTTCTCAGCAAGCAATAATTTCTTTTATAAACCGCAATCTGCTCAAGGGACTTATTTTTTTAGCTGGAAATAGCCAAACTGCTTCCCGGGGCAGCGGCTTGCTTAAGTCCATTATTACATTTCCCGCTGGCCTTGCCTAATATCATGCTTGCCCCTAAGATTGCAGACTATAGGGAGCTGCATTTTTCTTTGTAATATTTAAGCTCGAGATCTGTCTTGCCAAGCAGCTTTTCTAAAAGCAGAATCTTATCTTCATATAGTTTTGCAATTAAATGAAAGTTATTTTGGCCATTTAAAGCGCCGTTCTTTTTGATATGCCTTTCTTCGCTAAAATATTTCTGAATCTCAAAATTGATTATATTTTCTACAGAGAGATCGAAAATAACGGCAAGCTGCTGAAGCTTCTCCAGGCTCAGGCCTGTTTTACCTTTTTCAATCTTGCTGTAGCCTGCCTGCGTAATTCCCAGCCGATACGCTGTATATTCCTGAGTGTAATTTTTTAATTCCCTGATGCTTTTAATCTTAGCGCCTATTGACATTTCCATAATACCATATCTTTTAATTCTTCTCGACAATATTCAAATAATGCATTAATATAAGATACAGCTTATCACTATCCATAATGGCAAAATGCTGAATCTATATTAGCTTTGCGATCGTGTAAAATTAAATTCTAAAAAAAACAACAGCAATAACATTTGTTTACATTTTGGCTCATTCCTGCTCAGCACCCTGTTTGAGGCGGCTTAAATGAACAGGGCTTATGTTAAGGTAAGAGGCAATATAATGCTGAGGCACACGGATGAGTATTTTGGGAAACATAATATTCATGCTGTTATAGCGCTGTATGGGGGTCTGCGTATAAAATCCTTTAATTTTATAATTCATCAGAAAAAAATAGTCCTCTGCAATAAGCCTCCCTAACTTTTCTCCATAAAGAAGATTCTTATAAAGAAATTGCAGCATCTCAAAAGTAATTACGATAACGGTCGTATTTTCAAGCGCCTGAATGTAAAAGTCTGCAGAAGTCTGTTTTAAAAAACTCTCATAATCGGTGGCAAAAGTATTTTCCAGTGAAAAATGGAATGTTTTTTCATCATCATTTTCATCAACAAAATATATCCTCAATATCCCTTTTGCCACAAAATATATTTCACGGCTGATTTCTCCTTTAGACAGAATTATCTCTTTTTTCCTAATGCGCTTAAGCTTAAACATAGACTTACACTGCTCCCATTCAGAGTCATTAATGTCTATATAATGCAATATCAGTTCACGTATGGTTTTCAATTCGCTGTTCATAGATTTCTTTTAGGTTTAACCTAACAAAATTTTAATCCTAATAATGGAGCTGCACCATCACTTATTTCTGCTTTGTTAGGCTATATAAAATAATATAGGCAATTTTATCTGTATAGATGAAAGAGCCAATAGCAATTCTTTACATCTATTTTAATTAAAGACCGCTATGAAAGCTTTTGAATTTTAAAAAAGTGGATGCCGCATAAAAATCCCCGCTTTACCCCTCTTGGATGAAAAAATCTTCACTGATTTTTTTCCATTGATAAAAGCCATCAAATTGTACAGGAATGTTTGTCAAAATTAGCTGGAAATGCAATTGCTAAGAATAAACTATTTCATATCGGGTTCGCTATGAAAAATTGAGTTTTGCTTTTCGAAGTGAATTTTTGCCATGCTCTCTGTAGCCTGATTGCACTCTAAGACGTCTAATTGGAGAAAAACCTATTTGTTATAGCGGAAATGAAGCACATTTGCATCCTGCTCTCGGCAGCAGTTTTTATTATCGGGGCAGCTGATCGCCTTTATGCCCAAAACCTTGAAGCCAAAGCAGACAGTCTGATACTAAAAGATTTCAATGCCAAAAATGGTCCCGGAGCCCTATTAATGCTTGAGGAACAGGGGAAGCTGAATGCAAAGGATCCCGTTTCCAAATACATACCCGATTATTCTGGCGGGAATAAAATAACCCTGCATCATCTGCTTACGCATACTTCGGGCATTAAAGATTTTACAAAAATGAAGCAGCTGTCCGATATTGCGCAGAAAGAGATGGCACCTGCAATGATGGCTTCTTTTTTTAAGAATGAACCAGCTGATTTTCCGCCTGGAGAAAAGTATGAGTATAACAATTCGGGCTATGTTCTTCTGGGTTAAATTATTGAACTGGTTTCTGGAGAAGCATATGGGGACTTTATAAAAAAGCATATCTTTGATAAAGCGGGAATGAACCAATCCTGCTACGCCAGCAATCGGAAGATAATCCTAAAAAGGGTTTATGGCTGCCATAAGAAAGAATACGGCTATTTGAATAAGACGCCAATTAGCTTTAGTGTGCCTTACTCTTCGGGTTCGCTGATGTCTGCCGCAGGGGATATGCTCAAATGGCAGAATGCCTTAAATCAGAACCTGCTGCTTGGAGCGAACCAGACCGGCAAGGCTTTCAGCAGGCATAGATTAAACAATGGAGATGAATTCGCATACGGCTGCGACTGGCACATAAAAGATGTAAACGCAATAGCATCCAGGGAACACGGGGGCAGTATTTTCGGCTTCAAAACAATGGCGGTCTATATTCCCGAGCACGATATTTATGTTATAGGATTAAGCAATTGCGACTGTAATTCTCCTACACAGACTGTCAGGGATATTACCGCGCTGGCTCTTAATATGCAAGACAGGATCCAAGTCGGAAGGCAAGGGAATTTCCGTTGCATTATAATGCATTTTAGAAACTAACATTTGACATTTTAATGGAGAACACCAAAAATATTGCCAGAGAATTAATAGAAATGGCACGCCATGACCTGGAGGTCCGTGAAGCGCTGCTAAAAGAAGGAAAGCTGTCACCAGGCTATAATCCCGATATGGAGCGTGTGCATAAAAAAAATGCGCAGCGGCTTGAGGAAATTATTGATTCTATCGGATACCCTACAAAATCAAGTGTCGGTGAAGAAGCCAGCCAGGCAGCCTGGCTCATTGTCCAGCACGCAATCAGCCTGCCGCTTTTTATGAAAAGATGCTATGCGCTCATATCCGAAGCTGCCAATGAAGTGAGTCCGCAAAACTTTGCCTACCTGCATGACAGGATATGCTATTTTGAAGGAAGGCCGCAGAAGTTTGGCACCCAGTTTGACGCGCGAGGCATGTATCCCGTAGAAGATAAGGCAGAAATGATCCGCCTGCGAAGAGAGCTCCAGCTGGCTCCGCATGACGAAGAATCTATAGCAGAGTTTATGGCTTCAGTTCACAAAATGAACCTGCACCCGCATGACCAGGAGTTTAACCGCTGGCGAAAACAGGTTGGCTGGATATGAAAAACATTACGCAATTATTTTCTGTTCCTGAACTGGGCAAATCGATGATACGCTAAGGAAGATTACCAGCCATTACTATTAAGGGCTTACCTGCCTGGCTATTTCCTTTAGGCTGGACCTCCTAAAATCCGAAGGCGGGACACCGGTATATTTTTTAAAATATTTTACAAAATAGGAATCATCATCGAAGCCCAGACAATGGCCAATCCTACTGATACTGTAGCTAGTCTCAAGGAGCATTCTTTTTGCTTCTGCTAGGATCCTTTCGCAGATAATCTCAGAAGGGCTTTTATCTAATAATTGGCTGGTAAGGCCCGACAATGTCCTGGATGACATCTGCATAAGCGCCGCATACTCGGAGACTTTAAGTTCATTTTTATAATTTTCCTCCACTAGATCAACAAATTTTCTCAATTGCAGCTGCTTTTTATTCTCAGGTGAAATCTGTCGCCCATCAGATGTGCCCGCTTTTTCCCATCTGTGATGAACCTGAATGAGAAATGCTTTGAGATAGGACCTTAAAAGCTCCTCATGGCTGTTTTCATTTTTATCTGCCAATTCATTTTTGATCAGCTTTAAATATTCATCCAAAATAAAGGCGTCATCTCGGGTAAGCGAACAGGATGTATGCTTTTGGCTATCCAGCAGGCCGTGTTTTGAAAAAAAGGAAATATCCTTATTGTCCTGAATCAGAAACTCTTCATTAAACTGAATTAAAACTCCGCTGTAATTGGCATTTCTGTCAAAATAATGATTATCATTTTTAGATAGAAAAAAAAGAGTGTTCCGGTTAATATCCCAGGCTTTAAAATTAACAAAATAGCTGCCGTTCCCCTTTTTAAACCAAATGATCTGATAGTGGTTCTCGGCATGGGCTTTCCTCCTTTTTTTATCATATTTTTTTAAGTAAGCATCAATCTCGCACACAGAAAATCTTGGCGCATTCTGCTGATATTGATTCAGATGATACTCACTGGCATTATTGAGGCTGTCGCTATTTTTCTGCATTGGCGGCGATTAAAAAATTTATTATTGGCTGAGAGCAAAACCTGCATCAATCAATGAGATTTTACTCCCGGCCTTTACTATTTCCCACTCTTTACTTCTATTACAACCTTACCTTTCGCACGGCCGCTTTCTACATACTGCAAGGCCTCATTAGTCTGCTCAAAAGCAAACACTCTATCTACTGTGGGTCTGATAATGCCAGCTTCAATAAGAGCCGCAATTTCCTGCAGCTGCTTTCCTTCAGCCCTCATAAATAGAAAGCTAAAATCAACGTGCTTTTTTTGGGCTTTTCTCCTTATGCCAAAACTAAGCAGCGACATAATGATTTTGAAATACCAGGGCAGTCCCATTTCTCTGGCAAATTCAGGCGTCGGCGGTCCTGAAATAGAGATAGCCTTTCCTTGGGGCTTTAAAACGTTTAATGATTTTTCAAGTGTTTTTTGATCCTGGCTGTTTAACACAGCATCATAATCTTTAAGCATATGCTCAAAATAATTGGTTTTGTAATCGATCAGCAAATCTGCTCCAAGATTTTTAAGCAGTTCAAAACTTTTTGCGCTTGCTGTAGTGGCAACCACTGCACCTAAGTGCTTTGCCAGCTGTATCGCTATGGTTCCAACACCTCCTGAGCCTGCCTGAATAAATACTTTCTGCCCCTTTTTCAAATCGGCACGCTCCACCAGTGCCTGCCATGCCGTTAGTGCCACCAATGGAATAGAAGCCGCCTGGTTCATAGAAATGTTTTTGGGCTTAAGTGCCACATCTTTTTCATTGACAGCAATATACTCGGCAAAGGTTCCTATATGGTAATCCGCAGGGCGGGAATATACCTGGTCGCCAACTTTAAATTTTCTGACATTTTTGCCTGCTTTGATAACAATACCCGCCACATCATGCCCCAGAATCAAAGGCAGCCTATAGGGAAGCATCAATTTAAATTCTCCTGTTTTTATTTTTGAATCCAGTAAATTTAAGCCTGCGGCATAAACTTCAATCAAAACATCATTGCTGCCCACATCAGGAGCTGCAACATCTGCAAACTCGAGCGCTCCTTTACCATATTTATTTATTACAAATGCTTTCATATTAATTTTTTAAAAGTTGATGGCTTTTCTTCGGATTAATCAATCTATAGGCTGTTTTTGGAAAAAACCTGTTAATTAGGCTGAATAGTTTCGCATCCCCTACGCGGATTGTGTAATTTTCCTTTTGAAGCCCCTCGATAAGCCCTTTTACCATTTCTTCGGCAGATATTTTTTTATCTTTCCGGTCTGCAGTCATTTCTGTAGCAACAAGCGGTGGGATCAGTTCAAATACTTTTACATTGCTTCCAATTATCTTCAAATGCTCTCGAAGCGACACCGTATAAAAAGCCAGTGCCGTTTTAGACGAAGAATAGGTGGCTTCAATCAATGACGGAGCCTGGCTCAATATTGATGTCGTATTTATTATCGCCGCTTCTTTTCTTGATTGCAGCATGTCCATAAACAGGTTATTGAGCCTTATCACCCCCAGATAATTCACTTCCATTTCGTAGGCGGCGCCTTCGGCATGCCTGTCGTCTGCAATGCCTAAATTTGACGGTGGCACCAGTACCGCGGCATTATTATACAAAATATCAATGCCACCCAATTCTCTTACTCTGCTGAAAAGAAATTTTGCATCTTCTTTATCTGCCGCATCGCTTTGAATTGCTGTGATCGCAGGATATGCCTTTTTAGCGGCATCTAATTTGGCTTGATTTCTTCCCGTAATGATCACTTTAGCCCCGATTGCCAAAAACTGCTTAGCCGCTTCAAACCCAATACCGGAAGCCCCTCCTGTGATCAATATTGTTCTGCCCTTTATGTCCATAATGATTTATTTAAAGAATTGTTTAGAATCACCAACCGGAACATCAAACTGATTTTTATCAAGAGCCAAAAACAATTCATCTGCAACTTCATCCGGCGAAATGCCGTTTACCCCTCCTATCTCGGCTGAAAATTCAGTATTTACCAATGGCGGATAGACTTCATAGATTTGAAGATTTTTCTCTTCTTCATAAGTAGATCGAAGTGCAGCAGTATAGCTATGCAGTGCCGCTTTGGTTGCTCCATAAGTTGGAAGCAATTTATGGCTTCCAAACACTGCAATAGAGGAAATATTAACTACAGCAGATTCTGCTTTCTGCAATAAGTGGGGCAGTAAAAGCTCCGTAAAATGAATTACGCTCAAATAGTTGGTATTCATTTCTATAGCGGCTTTTTGGTGGGCATTTAAAGTTTCATTCAAAAGATAACTAAACGCTGCCCCGGCATTGTTAATGATTAAATTTACTTCCGGGTAATCTTCTTTTAATTGTTTTGCAATTCGAATCCTATCGGCTTCTTCAGATAAATCGCCTTGTATCGCTGCTGCATTATCCAATTGTTTTAAAGCGCTCTGCAGACGTTCCTCACTGCGCCCATTAATTATTATCCTATTGCCTGACCTGCTTAATTTTTTAGCAATTGCCAATCCTATTCCAACACTTCCGCCGCTTATGAATATTGTATTCCCTGCTGTTTTCATTAGTATTTCTATTTAAATTATTTTTTATTCTTTAGCTATCAAACTAACAAATTCCTTTTTTTAGACTTTTTAGTCTATTTTAAAATATACTTTTTGGTATATTTTAAATCAAAAAAAAATTATACTGCATATTGTTCCAATTCAGACTTTAGGCTTTTGACAAGTCCCTGCATTGGTTTTGCCGTCCCCATAACCCTGCACATTACGATACCGCCTTCAACCGATGCGACTAATTTAAACGCAAAGACAGCAGGATCAAGTTTAGCGCTAAACTCCCCTATATTTATCCCTTCCTGAAGCAAACCTGCCAATTCCTGCTGACCGGTTCTAAATACTTTAGCAACTTTCTCTTTTATAAGCGGATAATTATCATCTGCTTCTACGGCAGTATTAAGTATCGGGCAGCCACCCGAAATATAGGTTTCAATTGGGTCCTTATAAAAATCCAGAAATGCAGACACTTTGCCTTTAACTGTTTTTGCCTGATAAACTGCCGCTCTGATTCTGTCTGAAATCATTTTCAGCGACAAATCAATAACCTGCTCTGACAGATCTTCTTTATTTTCAAAATGGCCGTAAAGGCAGCCCTTTGTAAGTTTGGTGGCTTCCAGGATATCATCAATATTGACTCCCGAGATGCCTTTTTCATTATAAAGGGGCACCGCAGTTTCGAGTATAAATTGTTTTGTTCTTTCAGCCTTACTAAGCATTACTAATCAATTAGGGCATAAATATACTAAAAAGTATATTTAGAAATAAAAAATAGCAGTATTTTTTCATCCATTTGATTTTCAAAAATCCGATACAGCCAATTGCTGACTGATAAAAATAAAAAAAGATCAAAGCATGCATTAATCTATTATTGGAAAACAGATGCATTCTTTACATGCTGAAGAAAAATCAATTTCAATTGCTTTTCAATTGCAGATAATGAAATCCCATTTAAAAATGGCTTTCTGAGTGCAATTTTTCAATTCGTAGACACTTCCGATCTTATCGCCTATTGGCATTTTTATGATATTTTAATGCCCTATTTAAAAAAAGCGGCAGAATTTAAAAAAAAACTGCCGCTGGAAAGATATAATTATGATGTGAAATTAAAATATTATTTTTTTTGATGTTTTGCTCCCATCTTCAAAAAATACCCTAATCAGCAGTACCTGAGGGCCGGATTGGATGCCATCAATCTCTAAATCAAATGTTTTTATCTGCGGAATATTGTAAATGAGCCTCCCTGCCGCATCATAAATTGAAACCTGCTCCACGGCGTTCCCGTAAGATTTTAATGTGATCACTTTATTTTTTGAAACAACTATTAGATTTTCGGGATTATCCTCAAATTGGGCATTTCCTAAATTTACCTTGGCAGCATAGCGAATAATAAAACGATCTGCAAAAGTTCCTTTTTCTGTTGAAAATGTATAAACACTTTTTTTCAAATTATGTATAGCACCGGTCATTTTATCCTCCAGATAAATATCCTGATCAGCTAAATCGCCATCTGCATGATCAATTGAAATGCTTAAATCTCCGACAATTTCAGACCTGTAGCCAAGAGGAACCGTATCGCTAAGAAGAAACGGCAGGCCGCGTCCTTGAATCACCAGCTTCTTTCCTTCGTTAATGCTGTAAAAATCCGCATATTTATTTGCATCCATGGAAACGGCATCGTAATTGTAATCATAACCATTGGTTGCCCCCTGCATGTAGCCAATCAAAAGCTGCTTAAAAAGCCCTTCATTATTAGTCAGATTAAGCCATACTCGGTGCCTTTCAACTGCGGGAATACTCTTGCAATATAATATAGAGTGGCTGCTGTTTTGAAATACAGGGCCGCCCAAAACAGAATGGGCATTTAGAAAGCCTGATAGCACAAAAGAAATTAAAAGCATAAAATTTAATGAGTATTTTTTTTTCATATCGTATAATTTAAATAAGTACTAAGTGGGTAAATAAATTTGCTGGATGTTACTCTAAAATAATCTTAAGCTATTGATTGCATTTTCGCTGAAATTAGGAGAGTAAATTATACTTTGACAAAAAAACAGGAGGTGAATTTGAGCTTACAGTCATAAAAAAAGATATTTTATTTATAGGATTTATCTCCATGATTAAAGTAAATTTATAATTGCACACTAAAAATTTATTTATATTTATGCCTTTAAAAGTTATAAACATCCCACTTGCCAAGAGAGGGCAAGAGGTAAAAACATGCTTTCTCAGAGACCCAGACGGCATCCGTAAATTATCTATAGTTTCAATCACTGGCCTGTAAGCCAGCAATTGAATTTCTATATCTATTCAGACCGTCAGTTTTACCAAAACAGCGGCTTTTAGATTATTGATATTGATTCAATTCAATCTCGCAAGGATGGAGCAAAAGGAATCATAAGCTTCCCCCAAAAAGCCTATCAACATCTTAAATAGAAGCGTCTTTTATAACGATTGCAAATTTGATTGATTTACTGGCATAGTTCCAAGATCGTAAAGGAGTAAAATATTCTTAATAGTTATAATATTTAACTTCAAAGGTCTTTTTTTAAGGTGCAATAGAAAATATATAACAGCAGTAAATTATAGTCATCTATATGTATGTAAAAAATAATGATTGAAATCATTATTTTTTACATACGGCAAATGGACTTGATACATTTTTCCGCCACAAAAAGCTGAGGCAAATTTTAAAGAAATTTCAGCTTGAAGTGGATACCTTTTTAACGCAAAAAATTAAGGAAGAAACATCTCCTCCTGCATTACAATGCAGATCCACAATAATTTTGGCTATCGTCTGATTTTGAAATTCCTTCAATATCTATTAAATAGATGCGGCAGAACCGGCAAAAGCCTTTTTAAAGCTTATAAAGACCAAAAACGAAAGAGACGGCCAGTAGGCCGTCTCTTTTACTATTGGATAATTAATTTTCATATTCTTTTTCAGTCCGTTACGGCACTATTCCATAAAAACGCCTTATCTGCAGCACTGCCTCTTTTCGGTGAATTTAAAAAAAGAAAGCAAAGCTATTCCAAATGCGAAAGCCCCGTGCATTATTCTTAGTACTGGCTTTTAAATGCGGCTAGTTTATAATGACCTTTTTGGTGGCTTTTCCCTGACTGGTGATCACCTGAAAAAAATATATTCCTTTTGCCAGAGAATTGACAGTAATAACAGCCTTCTTTTCTGTTTTCACCAATTGCCCTAAAGCATTGTAGACATTTATTTCCTCCAATGCCAAACCATCTTCCAAACTAATGGTTACAGCCTCTGATGCTGGATTTGGATAAACTGAAAAACTGCCCAGAACAAAACTGTCTGAACTCAAAACAGGCGATAGGCCATAGACGCGGACATGGCCGTTTGTGCCATTATAAGGGGCTCCAATGGCCAGCGCACTGCCATCTCCAGACAGAGAGACAATATGGCCGCTTTCATCTCCAGGCGCTTCCCCATCTATATCGGATCCTATTTTTATCCAGGCGCCAGATACATTTTTATACACACGAACCGATCCGGAACGGTCTCCTTTTCCATCATTGTAATGGGCTCCAATCGCCAGAATGCTGCCGTCACTGGAAAGGGAGACGCTAAAGCCGCTCTCATCGGAAAATGCTTCTCCAATTATATCGGCCCCCAACTGTGTCCAGGTTCCCGAAACGTTTTTATACACGCGGACATATCCGTTATAGGATCCGTCTCCAAGATTTCCGGGAGCTCCAATGGCAAGAATTGTCCCATCGCCAGAGAGGGATACGCTCGTACCGCTTCTGTCTCTGGCTGATTTCCCATCTATATCGGCACCTATCTGCGTCCAGACACCAGATACATTCTGATAGACACGCACTGATCCCGCATAAGTTCCGCTGCCGCTGTTTAGATAGGCTCCAATAGCTAAAGTATTTCCATCACTGGAAAGGGAAATGCTATTGCCGCTATAATCCCCGGCTGCTTCTCCATCTATATCCCCTCCTATTTTTGTCCAAGTGCCAGACACATTTTTATACACACGAACCGATCCTGTAGCATCTCCCTTTGCATCATTATAAGGAGCTGCGATAGCCACGACAGTGCCATCACCGGAAAGGGAAACACAAATGCCAAAATTATCTCCAGCCGCTTCCCCATCAATATCGTCCCCTATCTGTGTCCAGGCGCCAGATGCATTCTGATAGACGCGAACTGATCCAGCCTGGTCCCCGCTGGCGTCATTTGCATAAGCTCCAACAGCCAGAATGGCGCCATTGCCCGAAAGGGAAAGGCTGTAGCCCAAATAGTCGCCTATTTTTTCCCCGTCTATATCATCTCCTATCTGCGTCCAGATGCCGGATAGATTTTTATAGACCCTAGCCGATCCTGTGTGGTATCCGCCTGCGTTTGCCTCATTTAGCCAATCTCCTACGGCAATGATGGTGCCATCATCAGAAATGGAAGCGCTGACGCCGACCATGCCTTCAGATGGGTCTCCTTTTATATCATTTCCCATTTTTGTCCAGGTGCCCGATACATTCTCGTACAGCGAAACTGCCCCCGCACCAGGTCCGTTTCCATCATTATATGGAGCTCCGGCTGCAAGGGTGGCGCCATCTCCCGAAAGGAAAACGCTAGCGCCCAGATTATCGCCGGCCGCCACTCCATCCATATCTGCCCCCATTTTTGTCCAGGTTCCCGATACATTCTGATACACCCGAACTGATCCCGCATCAGCTCCATTTCCGCTATTTAAAGGCGATCCAATTATTAGCATAGAACCATCGCTTGAAAGGGAAATGCTTTTGCCGCTGCTGTCTCCAGCCGATTCGCCATCGATATCCACTCCTATTTTTGTCCAGGTGCCGGATGCATTCTGATACACCCGAACTGATCCCGCATCAGCTCCATTCCCATCATTTCCCGAGGCTCCAATAGCCACAGTATTGCCATCGCTGGAAAGGGAAACGCTGCCGCCGCTATTATCTCCTCCTGCTTCTCCATCTATATCGGCTCCAATCTTGGTCCAGGTTCCCGCAACATTCTTATACACCCGAACCGATCCTGAATCGGTTCCATTTCCATCATTTCCGGGAGATCCGATAGTCACAGTGCTGCCATCGCTGGAAAGGGAAACGCTTGAGCCGCTGGCATCTCCAGCCGCTTCCCCATCAATATCGGCTCCCACCTGTGTCCAGACTCCGGCAACGCTCTCATATACCCTTACAGATCCCGCATCGGTTCCATTTGCGTCATTTCCCGGAGATCCAATGGCAATGATATTGCCATTGCCGGAAAAGGAAATGCTGCTGCCGCTATTATCCCCGGCCGATTCTCCATAAAAATCGGATCCTATCTGCTGCCACCAGCCGGAAACATAGTAATACAGCCTGACCAGTCCCGCATCGGCTCCCCCCAGATCATTCCCCGGAGATCCAACGGCAAGAGAATAGCCATCGCCGGAAAGGGAAACGCTGCGGCCGCTATAATCTCCGGCCGCCACTCCATGAATTTCGTATCCTATCCTTCCCCAGCTGCCCGAATCGTATTTATAGACATTGACAGATCCTGTTTCATTCCCCCTATTGTCAGTGCCGGGAGATCCGATGGCAAGGGTCCTGCCATTGCTGGAAAGCGAAATGCTGCTGCCGCTATGGCGTGCAGTGGGCTCTCCATAAATATCATCTCCAATTTGCACCTGCCCCATACCCAATAAAGGAAGCAGAATAAAAAACAGTAATTTTTTCATCATAATTTTTAAGGTTAATTGAATCAGATCTTCTAATAACTTGAGAGTACGAATATAGCTTTTTTTGTGTTAAATATTATTTTTGCACGGCTTTATATATAAGCCCAAATGCTTTTGTTCCGGTACAGGCGCGATCCAATCTCCAGCTTGTTTCACCTGATCCTTTTTGCAGTCTGAAGCCCAATGGAAGGCAGGGCCAATACCTTTTTTGCCGCAAAAATTAGGTCTATCTATTATATCATCTAACGGCTATAAACTATCAGATAGCATCTTGCCGCAAATTCATTCAGGCATACAGAGCAGCCGCACGCGAAAAGCCCCTGAAAACATCCCACGCTTTCAGAGGCTCCATTGGTATAATCAGCTTATCTAGTTCTAACTGCTTTAATAAGCTTAGCGTTTCTTCTGTCCGCACTTGAATTCTGGAGCGATACCACCGCCCATATGGCTGCGGGAATCCAACCGATCAGCGTAATCTGAAGAATAAGGCACAGCAGCGCGGTCAGAAGCTTTCCTCTGAGAAGAAAAGACAGCGAGGGAAAGAATATGGCAATTAAGGTCATCATAGTTTTAGTTTTAATGGTATTTACAGTTAACAGCAAAAGGATCTAAAACCCTTTCTTAAATACTTAGTCGATACAGAGCCTGTTTTGTTTCAGAAAAACAGCATTAAATGTCAGGCAATTAAAAAATCAGTACGATCTGATCTTTCTGATCATCTTCTCCAGAGTCAGTATGGCTATGTTTTTATCGTTCTCTTCCGCATTGTAGGATTTGCTTCGAACCGACTGGTAGGACAAGTCCTTTTTAAAGGCCGTTGAGAGATGGGGCACTATCCTCTGAAAGACCAGACTCATGGATCTGGACTTGACAATGCGCGCTTCATCTGCAGCACGAAGGATAATTGCGATCTGATCTGCAGACAGATCGCACTCCAGCTTATATTTATGCCTCTCCTCGGAACTCAATTCTGCATTCAGAACAATCGCAAGTTCAGCCTGCTTCTCCAAATAGCCAAGCTCATGCTTGAACCAATTCTCCAAAACGGTTTTAACAGGCTGCAGCCCTGCATTAAAAAAAAGCTTATCGCTGCAATAGATCTGGCTGAACTCCTTAAAATACAGACTCAGCAGAATGGCCTTTTCGGAAAAGTTTTCCTTCGCCTCCATTTTAGACACTATGCGCCTTTCCAGCAGACTGATATAGGCCGGGCTGTTAAAATTCAAGCCGATCAGCTTCCGGTCAAGCGCAGAGAATAGGCCTTCTTCCAAGCACTCAGTCTCTGCGAGCCCATTTAGCAGGGTTCGCTCATAGAGCACCTGACGGAAAGTGACCCTGCTTCTGCTCTGCAGTGACAGCGCTTCGCCCAGTTCCTGAGCCACCACTTTTAATGCCTCCTGCATTTCTTCGCTATTAGATCTGCGCTTCTGAAGGCTGTTTAATTTCAGCTGCAGCTCCTTGCGGGAAACCAATAGATAGGTGATCGGGACTTTTTCATCCAGACTCAGATAGCCCGAATAGCGCTGCTCCAAAAATGACAGCAGCCCATCCAGACATCCAATGACCGCTTCCCCGCATTTTGAGATAAGAGCCGATTGGAATATGATGCTTTTCTGGCTGTCTGACATCCTATCCAATAGAAAAATTAATGTCGAATGGTACTTTCGGACCAGAAGGCGGATCTGCCTCTTTCGCCTAAGGGCAAATATTTCATTTTTAATCCGAACCTGAATCTGCTTAGATTCTTTTGCCGCATCTTCTGAAATTGCAGCCAGTTCATCTTCTGACATTTGGCTAAGATCTGCCCTATTGGGATTAAGGCGTTCCAATATCAGATTATCCAGCCATTCTAAAGGATATTTGCTCTTCATCATTTTCATGTTTTAATTGCAGTTAATAGGGACTAACGACTCTTAAATCTCTCGGCAGCTTCTGCACGGTATTCTGACGGCGTGCAGGACATTAATTTTTTAAAAAAGATATCAAATGCAGACGGCGAGCTGAACTGCAGCTCTTCTGCTATCTCGGAAATGGTAAAGACAGAATCCTCCAGAAGGTTTACAGCTTCAGCCAAAACTGCATCTGTGATCATCTTCTTGGCCGGTTTTCCAGTAACCTGTTTCACCACCCTATTGAGATAGCCCGAAGTGACATACAGCACTCCGGCATAAAATTTCACCGTATGATGCTTTCTGCAGTGGATGGACAGCACAGTGAGAAACTGCACAGCCAGCTTTTCGGCCCTTGAAATGTGAAGTCCACCATAAGCAAAATACTTGGAGTAGATAAGCTTGAGTTCAAACAGCAGCAGATTGGTGCTGATGCGCTGAAGCTCCAATTCAAAATCGGTGCCAGGTCGATTCATTTCTTCCGCATGCAGCAGCCTGCAGATCAGTGAGAGCACCAGATAATCGCTTGCTTCTAAACTGATTTTCATCAATTCTTTTCCTTTAGGATGCAAAAAAGGATAGGTCTGCTGATATTTAAAATTTTCCCTGGACAGCCTTTCCGAATAAAATACCATTAAAGAAAACTGCAGTTTCTCTTTCACCTCAATCAGCCTGCAAAAAGACTTCTTCGAAAAAAAAAGCAGATCGCGAGCCCCTAAATCGAATACTGTTTCCTCTGTCTGCATTTTCAGCCCTCCCGACTTCACTAAAAGAACGGAAGGATTCTCTACGGCAAAAAACTCCCGTTCTGAAACCGTGGCAGCATACCTTTTAACAATATAGATATGTACCGCTTCAGAAGACTCTCTGCTGCATCCAGTATTAATTAAATCATTAAGCATAAGCGGCTGCATTGCAATTGGAAAAGCTTTAAAAACATGTTCACTTCAACTAATCTCTGAATGCTTTTTTAATGACTATATAGCATAAAAAATAAAGATTTAAAAGTTCGGTGATATAAAACAGATAGGCCAGGCCTCTTGCATATCCTCTCCCATCCTGCTCTTTTATCCAACAGTCTAAGATGCCATTGCAGATAAAAAGATTCAGGATAAAATAAAGGCTTAAAAGATTAAAAGACATCAGAATAATAAATAAAACGGCCTGCAGTTTCATATGGCTAATTTTACAGGTAAATCAGATTATTAATGGAGCGTATTAAAAAACGCAGCAAGAACCGCTAATGTGGGCTCAACACCATGCAGTGCGTTTTGTATAGGTTTATTTGTCACGGCAGTTTCCCAATCCCGATCACGGTTTCTTGCTTCTTCATATAAAGAATATCTCGAAATAGCAGATACTTTAAGAATTGTTTCCTTTTCATCCTCATCTATTGCAGAATCTTCCATAACCTCATCTTCATAGGACACGATAAAATCATGAACATCTTCATAATCCTGATTCTGTCTGCTTACCAGCTCATCCACATAATAATTGAGTTTCAGCTTAACTGGACTGCTTAAGGCTGAACTGTCGATAAGCTCCAGCAGTTTACTATACGGATCAGCAAGAATTGCTGCTATCATTTCAGGTGTCAGCGTAATAAGGCTTTTGGCTTCCCTATTTTTGCCGTTTCTATTCTCCCAAATAAATAGAAGCTGGTCTGACTGCTTCTCTTTAGAATCGGCGGCTCCATTTTGAGAAGCATAATCAGTAAGCGCATTATAAAAAATGATCCCGGTCTCTTCAAAAGGATTGCGTAAATTTTGAGCTTCTTGCGGCACATCATAAGAAATCTGCTCAAACCGCCCTTTGTCTGATTGATTTAGAATTTCATCGTTTGAACAGGATGCAGTAAAAAAAGTGATCGTAAGACATAATACTACTGTTTTCATGGTTAGTGGTTTTGAAAGTGAATGAGAATTGCTTCTCAGTTCATTTCATCCGGATAAGCAGAACTTTTATCCAGCACCCTGCTGGACATTTTGCTTTTGAATTCAAGGCAAAGCTATTTCGAGAAATATGACCCCGCAAGCCTGTATCTGTGGCTTTCCGTGAATTTAGGATATTGGATTCCGTGAATCCAACATTCATTTTAACAGGAATAAATCATTAAATTTCAATTGTTTATATTATTTTTGATTCATCCATATAAAACAGATCCTGTGTAGCTGCCATTATTTTTCAGGATTAATTCATCAATTGAAACGTCTCAAAAAAAATGAACATATGAAGCAGCATTATTTCCTTTCCCTTTTTCTCTCTTTGTTTACTGCAATTTCTGCACAGCCGCAAAAGCATCCGATTCCAGATAGCCTCAAATCCAAGAGCTACAGCTATCTTGATGACCGGATATATGAACTTCGAAAAGACAGCGTCCATGCTGCAGTATATCTGGCTGCATACCTGAATAAGGCAAAAAATGAGCAGAACTGGCAAGAAATTATCTACGCCTACCAGAATATACTGCACCAGTCTCCTGAATCTTTAAGAATCGTATACGCAGACAGCATGGTGTATGCCGCAGGCAAATCTGGAGACGATGCACTCTTAGGATCAGCATACCTATCCAAAGGCATTGCCTATTATGGGCAGAAGAAATATGAGGAGGCTTACAACAATTACATAACCGCAAATCACTACATCTCAAAAACCGACGACAGCTATCTGACCTTCAAGGTCAAGCACCAGATAGCCCAAATCAAGTACTATCTTGGATTTTACGAGGAGGCCATATCACTATTCCGTGAGTGCCTCTCCTATTTTAAGGCTGAAAACGCAAGAGCCTACCTAAACACTATCCATTCGCTTGGAGTCTGCTACAATAGAATCGGAAATTATGGAGAATGCACTGAAATGAATACACTGGGCATTGCTGAAGGAAAAAGGCTTAAAGACTCCGATATGGAAGCGTACTTTATCCATTCTGAGGGCATTAATGAATATTTTAAATCTAACTTCAGAAAGGCGGTTTCCAATATTGAATCATCACTTCCAGCTATTAGAGAGAACAAGGATTTTGCCAATGAATCGGTCGGCAATTTTTATATTGGAAAAAGCTTATGGGCACTTAAAGAAAAAGATAAGGCTCTGCCCTACCTTATAAAAGTTGACAGGACTTTTATCGAGAAAAATTTTCTTCGTCCCGACCAGCGTGAGGTCTATGAGCTGCTCATTGATTATTACAAAGGCAAAAGCGACCTGAAATCCCAGCTTTACTATATTGACCAGCTATTAAAAGCTGACCGTATGCTTATTGAAACCCATAAATACCTAGCGGGGAAAATCCATAAGGAATACGACACCAGAGAACTTATTTTGGAAAAGGAGAAAATTAAGGATCAGCTCGTACGCGAAAAATATTATGATATAATCGGCATCGGGATAATTGCAGCACTATTTCTTCTATCGATATTTCTTACCGCGCGGCATTATAAAAACAGAAAGTTTTACCGGAAGAAATTTGACGAACTGATGAAAAAAACTCCTCCAGAGCAATTGCAAAGCTTCGGCCAGATCAAAGGCATGAAGACAAAAATGGTAGACATACCGCAAGAAACAGTGGAATCGGTGCTCAAAGAGCTTGAAAAATTCATATCAGATAAGAAATTCCTGGAAAAAGACCTGCGCCTTTCTGCCGTAGCTTCTTCCCTGGGAACCAACTCAAAATATTTTTCAAAAATCTTATCGACCTATAAAAATAAAAGATTCGTAGAGTACTTCAATGATTTAAAAATAGACTATATAATTCAGAAACTGAAAGAAAATAAAATGATGAGGCTCTATTCAAATGCGGCATTAGCGGAGGAGGCCGGCTTCAGCAGCACGCAGCCATTTGTATTTGCATTTAAGGCCAGAACAGGAATGCCTGTGCACTTCTTTATAGAGCAGATAAATAAAGCGCAGGAATAAAAAGATATTTTTTATAAATCATAAAATTAAAAATATACATTTGCGCCGTAATTAAAAAATGGCATTATGAAAGACCTACTAGCAAAAATCACTGCTGAAATCGAAACA
Source organism: Flavobacterium ginsenosidimutans (assembly GCF_003254625.1). Classification (GTDB taxonomy): domain Bacteria; phylum Bacteroidota; class Bacteroidia; order Flavobacteriales; family Flavobacteriaceae; genus Flavobacterium; species Flavobacterium ginsenosidimutans. The sequence continues at coordinate 531,704 of NZ_QJRJ01000081.1, read as the reverse complement.
TTCAAAACAGAATCTGATTCATTAGCAGAAAAAGGAGTTAAAGCTGCTGGAGCAAGAGCTCGCAAATCTTCATTAGAAATTGAAAAGCTTTTAAAAGAGTTTAGAAAAGTTTCTATTGAAGAATCTAAAAAATAATTCATCTTCACTTCACTCAAAAAAGCCCTTCAAATAAATCTGAAGGGCTTTTTTATATTACTTTATTACTGATAGTTAGATTTAAATCCCTTTATCCGGCCAAAAATCTTTCGGAGAACAATCGAAAATTTTTGCAATTTCATTTAAGTGTTTAATATTATACTTAGCTTTTTTGGAAGATTCAATATCCCCTATAAAACCTACGCCCTTATCCAGTCTTAGAGATAATTGCTCTTGGGTAAAGCCCTTTTCCTTTCGGATGGTCCTAACCCTTTCAATTATATAGTTTTCTATTTCAGATAAGTTATTATTCATGATATACAAATAGCCAATATTATTTGTTAAATTTCAATGGACTATAGTCCATATTTGTTATTTTTTATTATATTTGCATTGTATTACATATATTTGCGAATCTTCATAAAAATATTTGAAGCACTCGCTTTGAATCTCGCGTTAGAAAACTGGTAATTTTGCAACGAGATGATAAGTAAGATGCTCACGTCTTATGGCGTGGGCTCACTTATTGTTGCAACGGTATACCAGTACCTCTAACGCAGTAAGATGAGTTCCACGCTTTTATTTTTACTCTCTTCAATTCTCAGCAAATCTTCAATTTGAAATTTTCGCATTTCATAAATGTCGAACTTTATATTAATGCCTATGCATACAACTTAGCAAACATAAAAAAGCTCTCTACCTCGTCGCCAAACTAGTATAGAGAGCCTGTAGCCAATCAAATATCCATTTAACTAACCAATCCCAATATTATGAATTATTTTTCATTTTACAAGGATGGAAAAGCTCTTTATTGCCTAATTTTTACAGGCATGCTGCTTTCTTTTTCATCCCTATCCGCCAAAAATTCCAAACGGAATTACCAATCATCTAATCAGCAGTATCAGCTTCAGGGAACCGTCACGGACGGTACTGCGCCTCTGCCCGGCGTAACCGTCGCCATTAAAAGCAGAACAGCAGGCAATGCGATTACGGACTACAATGGCCATTACCAGCTTTCCGTCTCTGCCAACGACACTCTAGTCGTTTCCTTCATCGGATTCAAAAAAGCCTTTATTCCTGTCCAGGGGCGAAGCAGAATTGACATCCAGCTGCAGTATGACACCACCACTCTGCAGGAAGTGAAAATCAATGCGGGCTATTATAGCGTCAAGGAAAGCGAACGCACGGGAAGCATTTCCCGCATCACCTCCAAAGACATTGAAACCCAGCCTGTCACCAATGTGCTCGCTGCCATGCAGGGGCGCATGGCTGGAGTCAGCATCACCCAGACAACGGGCGTCCCGGGAGGAGGCTTTGATATAAAGATCAGAGGACAGAACAGCCTGCGTTCAGAAGCCAATGCGCCGCTATATATTATTGACGGCGTTCCCTATGCCTCAGACCCAATCGGTTCGGGCATAACAAACCTGACTTTCCCAACACTTTCCAGCCCCTTAAATAGCATAAATCCAGACTTCATTGAAAGCATTGAGGTTCTAAAGGATGCCGATGCCACCTCCATCTACGGATCTAGAGGAGCCAATGGAGTGGTGCTGATCACCACAAAAAAAGGAAAAGCAGGAAGGACAAAATTTACCGTAACGGCCTCCACAGGAGCAGGAACAGTCACCAGATTCATGAAGCTCATGAACACCGAGCAGTACCTTTCCATGCGCAGGCAGGCATTTAAAAATGACGGCATTACAGCATACTCTCCTTGGGATTATGATGTCAACGGCACTTGGGATCAGAACCGCTACACCGACTGGCAGAAAGAGCTTCTTGGGGGCACCGCCCAGATCACCGACCTTCAGGCAACGGCATCAGGAGGATCAGAAAACACCCAGTTTATGCTCAGCGGTTCCTATCACACCGAGTCTACCGTATTTCCCGGCACTTTCCTATATAAGAAAGGAGGTAGCCAGTTCAGCTTAAGCCATATCTCGGATGACCAGAAATTCCGACTGGCCTTCTCGGCAGGAGTCACCCTTCAGGATAATGACCAGCCATCATTTGACCTCACCTATGATGCCCGCAGCCTTCCCCCTAATGCGCCAGCCTTATACAATGCTGACGGAACATTAAATTGGGAGAACAGCACCTGGACCAATCCGCTGGGAAATCTAAATACAAAATTCGAATCCAGAACCAATGATCTTACCGCCAGCGCCGTGCTGTCCTATGAAATAATTCAGGGGCTTTCCGCCAAAGCAAATCTGGGATACACCAATCTAAGCAATAATGAAACGCGAATAGTGCCTTCAACCATTTATGATCCTGCCTACAATGTCAGCAGTGAAAGATCAGCGCTCTTTCTCAACGATGTCAGCAGAAGCTCGTGGATAGCAGAGCCGCAGATCAGCTGGAAAAAAGATCTAAAAACTTCCATAATTGATATCCTTTTAGGAGCCACATTCCAGAGCCAGCAGTCCCTTCGCATCCAGCAGTCGGGAACGGGATTCACTTCAAACAGCCTTATTTACAATCTGGCTGCGGCAAAAACCACAAGAGTGCTGCTCAACGATGAAACCCTTTATAAATATCAGGCCTTTTTTGGCAGGGTCAATTACAACTACAAACAGCGCTATATCCTAAATCTTACGGCGCGCCGTGACGGCTCAAGCCGTTTTGGTCCCGGGAAACAGTTCGCTGGCTTTGGAGCAGCCGGACTGGCTTGGCTTTTTTCAAATGAATCCTTTATGCAGGACAACAGCTGGCTGAGCTTCGGAAAAATACGGACAAGCTATGGAACTACAGGAAATGACCAGATTGGAGACTATCAGTTTTTAGATACCTATTCCAACACTGGAGTATTGTATAACGGAACACCCGGACTTGCTCCGAGCAGGCTCTTCAACGCAGACTTCGGATGGGAAACCAATAGAAAAATTGAAGCGGCATTGGAGCTCGGATTTCTTAAGGATAGGATTTTCACAACTGCCGCATGGTACCAGAACAGGTCTTCCAATCAGCTGACAGGAATTCCTCTGCCCGGCTCCACAGGCTTTACCTCCTATCAGGCAAATCTTGATGCAGTGGTGCAGAACCGCGGACTCGAATTTACGCTCCGCACGGTTAACTTTAGCGGCCATGGCTTTAACTGGACCACAAACCTGAATCTGACCTTTGCCAAAAATAAGCTTCTCAAATTTCCGGGTCTGGAAAGTTCTGCCTACAGCCAGCAGTACCGCATTGGAGAGCCATTGAACATCAGACTGCTGTACAGCTTTAAAGAAGTTGATCCACAGACAGGCGTATATGCCTTCGAGGATCTCAATAATGACGGTGCCATAACTTTTCCTGAAGACCGGCAGAATGCAGTGGATCTGAATCCCCAGTATTACGGCGGGCTTCAAAACCAGTTTACCTATAAAGGCGTAACGCTTGATTTTCTGTTCCAGTTTGTAAAGCAGCAAAACAGGACCTATCCGATGGGAACGGCCGGAATGATGTCTAACCAGCAGGAAAGGATAAGCAATAGCTGGAGCGCTCCTGGCGATATCGCTCCCTACCAGATTTATACCACTGGCTACAATTACGCAGCCCTGATGGGCACCTATCTCTATAACGAGAGCACAGCATCAGTAACGGATGCCTCCTATATACGCCTTAAGAATATTTCCCTTTCCTATGATCTGCCTCTGGGCTTAAAGGAGACGCAGTGCAGAGTTATGGTTCAGGGGCAGAACTTGCTCACTTTTACAAAGTACATAGACGGAGATCCTGAATTTACCAGCTATGGCTTCCTGCCGCCGCTCAAAGTAGTGACTATGGGAATACAGCTAACCTTTTAAACCTATCATTATGAAAACGATTCATCTTATACTGACGCAGTGGATATGGCTTGCCGTCCTGACTGCATGCACCTCCTGCGACTCTTTTGTTGAAGTGGAGCTTCCAAAAAATCAGCTTACTGCTGTAACGATTTTTCAGGACTATCATACTGCGGAAGCGGCTATGGCAGACATCTATTCCAATCTTCGTGACAAAGGCATTCTTGCCGGTGACGGAACCGGAATATCCAATCAGCTCGGCAACTACTCCGACGAGATGGTCAGCAGCGAAAACCCTTCCAATCCAAGCATTGCTTTTTATGCCAATGCGCTTCTGCCAAGCAATACTTACATCACAGGCTACTGGAACTCGGCCTACTATCAGATTTATGCTGCCAATGCCGTTATTGAGGGCGTTTCGGAAAGCAAAAATCTAACCGATGCGCAGAAAAGACAGCTTCAGGGCGAGGCGCTGTTTGTAAGGGCGCTGGTGCATTTTTATCTCGTAAATCTTTTTGGGGACGTACCCTATGTAACACAGACCGACTATAAAATAAACAGCACGGTGAAAAGAACCCCTAGCGGGCAGGTCTACGAGCAGATAATTGCTGATCTTGAAAATGCTGCTGCGCTGCTTCCGGAAAGCTATCCTGATCCGGCAAGAGTCCGCCCCAATGCCTTTACAGCCAAAGCGCTGCTTGCCAGAACCTTTCTGTACACCAATGCCTATCCCGAAGCCTCCAATATGGCATCTGCTGTCTTAAACTAGCAGCAGACCTACAGTCTGGAACAGCCGCAAGATGCATTTTTAAACACTTCCAGAGAAACCATCTGGCAGTTGCAGTCCGGTGCAGCGGGACAGAATACGGCGGAGGGCTCCTTCTTTATTTTTACTTCGGTGCCTCCAAGATATGTATCGCTCAGCGAATCGCTGGCTGATTCCTTTGCTCCTGATGATCTTCGCAGATCCACTTGGATTAAAAGCCTTTCAGACGAAACAGCTATCTGGTATCATCCCTACAAATACAAAGAAAACATTCCGACGGCCGTATCCAAGGAATATTCGATCGTATTCAGGCTTGCTGAACAGTACCTCATCAGAGCAGAAGCCAGAGCATGGCAGGGCGATCTGATCGGAGCCAAAGAGGATTTGAACAGAATAAGAAGCCGTGCCGGACTTTCCGATACGCAGGCCGAAACGCAGAATGAAATTCTCGATGCAGTGCTGCTGGAAAGAAAACTGGAGCTATTCACGGAAACTGGACACCGATTCTTTGACCTTAAGCGCACTGGAAGGCTTGATGCAGAACTGGCGCACATCAAACAGGGATGGAATTCGACCGACAGCCTATTCCCAATTCCGCAGAGCGAACTGAGTGCCAACCCCAATCTGAGACCGCAGAATCCCGGATACTAAACAATACACTATTATGTCAAAAGCAATATTCACCGACAGCTGCCGAACAGCAGTGCTCACCGCGGTGCCTATTTTAGAATTTTTATTTTTATTATTTATTTTGCCATTAGTAGCCTGTCCCCTCTGGGGGCAGGCAATGCAAAAAAAGCATCTTTCTCCAGCTGACTACTCCCGCTGGGGCGAAGTCCATCTGGATAAAATTTCAAATGACGAAAAATGGGCAGCCTACAGGATGGCTTATGAAAACGGAGCCGATACGCTTTTTATCCAGAACATAAAAACAGGCCAAAGACACTTTTTTACCGATGCTGAAAAAACGCTGTTTACGCAAAGCAATTTCTTTATCTGCAGTACCGGCTCTGATCTTACGATTCTGGATTTGGAAACGCTAAAAACAGAAACAGTCTCTGGCATACAGAAATATGCTTATGATAAACAGACCGATCAGCTTATTATCCTATTGGACAGTCCAGAAGAAAAAGGAATGCTGCATATCAGATCACCTAAAAAAGCAGAAGGCACTGCATTCAAGAATGTGAGCCAATTTGCTGTGAGCCCAAACGGAACTATGCTGGCTTTTACTGTTTTATCTGAGCCTGAAGCCACTGCAGCTGTCCTGAGCCTTAAACAGCCAAAAAAGGCAAAGTGGATCAGCGCAAAAAATGCAGAACAGCTGGCTGGCCTTACCTGGGAAAAAGAAGGCAGGGCACTGGCTTTTCTAAAACAGTCAGCAGACCAGAAAATAAAAGCACTAGGCCTTTATATCCCCGCTGAAGACAAGCTGTATGAATTAAAATCCGATTCCTGTGCTGATTTCCCGAACCATTCCTCCATCTTCTACGATGCATTCTCTCCCATTGTAATTTCAAGCGATCTGAAGCGCGTATTCTTCTCTATCCAGAAGGAAGCTGAGACCGCTGAAAACATATCAAAGTCCGATGTCCAGATCTGGAATGCAAATGACAAATGGGTATATTCCCAGCACAAGACTCTTGAAAGTTTTGATAAAATGCCCAAAATTGCAGTATGGAATCCAGCAGGGAATCTTGTGCGCCAGATTACCACAAATGAACTTCCGTTGCTAATGCTCACGGATGACATGAAGTATGCCGTATTATCAGACCCATCCCGCCACCAGCCGCAGTTTGAAGCCCAAGACGTCAGGGATTTCTATGTCATGGATCTCACAACTTTTGAAAAAAAGATGCTTTTGGAAAAGCATGTCTACCTGCCTTGGGCGCTTAATCCTTCATCCTCGGGAAAATATTTTGCGTACTTTAGGGATAACAGTTGGTGGGTATATGAATTTGCCACAGGCCTCCATAGAAATGTATCTGAAAAAATAGGCATGAAATTCAGCGGCAAAGTTCAGGAGCTTGTTCCTGAATCCACTTACGGCAATCCGGGATGGAGCCTTGATGACAGGGAAATCCTGCTTTATGACCAGTTTGATATCTGGGCTGTGTCTCCAAGCGGCAGCACTTATAGAAGGCTCACCAAAGGACGGGAATTGGGCATTAAGCTTCGAATAGCACCGCAGCCCAATAGGCTGGGCGCAAAGCATCTTTATGACGGCCCTGTTGCCGACAGTTTTGATCTGCGGCAGGAACTGCTGCTTCGCGGCAGCGGACGTGATGGGAAAACAGGCTATTTCAGATGGAACAGCACTTCAGGAGAAAAAGCAGTCACGTACGGAGATTATTACAGCGATGAGCTAAACTACGCTCCAAAGAAGAAGACCCTCTTTTTCAGGGAGCAGCAATTCGACAGCCCTCCTGAGCTCTTGAGCAGTACAGGAACACAAGGCAAAAAGAGCTTTTTCAAAAGCAATCCCCATCATAAAGGCTATTTCTGGGGAAAATCTGAACTGATCGAATTTAAAAATATGGAAGGCAGATCGTTAAAAGGCGTCTTATTCTATCCAGCAGATTATGATCCAAAAATAAAATATCCGATGATTGTGCACATTTACGAGCTCAAATCCCATGAGCTTCACATCTATGATAATCCGACCTATCAAAACGGAACCGGCTTTAATATCACTCTGGCGAACGCTGAAGGCTATTTTGTATTCCTTCCCGACATACAGCATGAATATCAGAAGCCCGGCATTTCAGCAGCTGACTGTGTCATATCGGGCGTAAAAAAAATAATCGGAAAAGGGATTGTGAAAGAGGATAAGATTGGCCTCATAGGGCATTCATTCGGAGGTTTTGAAAGCGCTTTTATAATGTCTCAGACAGATCTCTTTGCTGCCGGGATTGCAAGCGGAGCAATCACGGATCTTTTCAGCCACTACAATAGCATCGGTCCGCGTGCGGGAGATCCCGAACAATGGAGGTATAGCGGAGAACAGTTTAATATGGGAGGATCGCCTTATGAGATCCCTAAACTTTATGAAGCCAACTCCCCTATAATCCATGCCCCTAAAATTACGGCCCCGATGCTTTTGTGGACAGGAGACAGGGATCCTCAGGTGGATCCGCATCAGAGCTACGAGCTTTATCTTGCCCTTCGTTGGCTTCGAAAGAAAAGTATTATGCTCGTCTATCCAAAAGCAGGCCACGTTCTTATAGATCCTAGCCAGCAGAAAGACATTACAATACGCACTCTGGAGTGGTTCAGCTATCATTTAAAGGGCAATCACAACTATCCTTGGATTGCCAATGGAATGGAATAGAATCAGGCTTAAAAAAACAATGCAGTTCCATAGGAACTGCATTGCCATTTCAGCAGGCTTTGATTATTGTCCATTTATAAGACGGTACAAAGGCTGAACACAGTTGTTCTGGCTGTCTCTGTCGTATGCAATCGCACCAGAAGTGTCGCCTACGCGGCAAAGCTGATCCTTTGAAACATCACTGCAGGCAACCTGCGTAGTGGAACAGGTTCCGTTTGCATTCGGCAGATAGCCCCATTTAAAGGCAACCGCACTTTTTTCAGGTGCGCGCTGCATCGAAGTGGTTGCAAAAGCTCCCGAAACTGCCAAGGCCACAATAGCAGCCGGCAGCACATTTTTTAAAACTAACGTTTTCATAGCATTAAAATTTATAACCGTAATATGATCTACTTTTTTCTACAGGTGTTCGATCTGATTCCTGACACTGATCAGTATATTATATTGATAGCCCACAGACAGGCTGTAAGCGCTATCCTATTCTTTTTTTATTTCCTTTTTTAGGGCATCCTTTAGCTGATACACAACCAGATCATTTCCGATGACAGCAGCCAGATATCCGCCAGCAACGGCGAAAGAATTTAAAGAGCTGCTGGAGGTATGGTATATTGGAAAGCTCATAAGATAAGAGCCGCTGATCAGATCGTACACATCAATAATAAAAGATTTCTTCCATAGCTTTTCATTCTCATATCTTCCCCTTACAAGCGAATGGACGAAAAGCAGATTTTCAAAAACTGCCGCATTTGAATTCACCACATCTGCAGGAGCAGACATCGCAAACTCTCTTCCGCCCTTGAGCTCCGACACTTTTATTTTAGCATGGGTGATAGTGTCAATGGTATGCCCTCTGTAGGCAAGCGATCCATATTTATCGGCCACAATAAATTCATTGCGGTAATAATACAGGTACACCATCTTTTTCATTCCTTCGCTGTACAGCAGCGTGCCATCGGTATCAAAGATCCCGTCAATCTGTTTTTGGAGCAGATTTCTTCTATAGCTTATTTTCGGAACCGACTCCATATTGAAAACGCCGAGCACATTGGCCAGCTTTTTGGAATTATTGGATCTGAAAGCAACAGAAGCTCCATCAATCGGCGCCAGTTTTGTAAAATACGGAACCCCCTTAAAGGCTGTCGTGATACTCCAGTCTTTCGCATCTCCGCGAAACACGGCAGGAACGCTTCCGTCGTACAGATAGAAATAAGGCTCCTGAATCCTGATATAGATATTTTTAAAAGGTATGCTGTCCGGAGAAAAAGAAATCCTTTCCATTTTCTGATGGCTTAGGCTGGAATCCAGCGACATCAGATAGGAAGGAAACTCATAGTTTCCCAGATAGATCCGCTGGCCTCGAAAGCCCGCAATATAATACGAACTGTTATTTAGTCTGAAAGACGCGGAATACTCTGCAGGATGGTGGGGATATCGCCTTATAAAGGGATTGCTGTGGCGCATGACTTCCTCCGAAGACAGATACAGAAGTGCAACAGCCGATATGCTAGCCGCTATTGCCACAGCTATCCATTTGGCCTGGGCCAAAAAACCATAGCCAGCATTGCGAGCCTTCCCTACCCATGCATCTAAAACAATTGCGGAGGCAGCCAGAAAGACAAAAGCAATATTGAACGCCAGATGCGCATTCCAGCCCATCTTTTCCAAAATCCCTCCGCAGGAGCACGGAATAAAAGAGCTGTAGTTCAGTATAATAAAAATATAGGCCGTAAACATAACCATAAGAGAAAGCGCGAAGTAAAGGCCAATATGGCGAAGCCTGCCTGTCAGAAGAAACAGTGCCGCCATTAATTCTGCTGCAAGCACCAATACGGAAATCCAACGGGCAAAAGCGCTCAAAAGCGGAGACTGTCCGAGCTGCACCTGAAAATTTTCAAAATCAAGCATTTTGCTTACCGCAGCGTACACAAATAGAACAGCAAACAGATAGCAGACTGATTGGATAAAAACCGTTTTGATGCTTGCACTGCATTTCATAATCCTAAAGTTTAAAAATGAGCCGCATTTCATTAAACTGATGCGGCCACCATAATGATATGCAAATCTAAAACCGTAAGATTTATCATCCATTATCAGAATCACGTCTAAACTTTTCAAAAGCAGGCTGAAACATTATATCAGCTACAAAAAAAACGCGCTGTAAATCGCAAGATTTGCAGCGCGTCCGAGCCTCCGAAAAAATAATGCAGGCAGCTGAAAACTGCCTGCATTCCCATTATTAAGCAGATTCAATTCTGCACTACATAAGAGCTAAACCCTTTAACAGCAAAATCAAGGCACAGATTAAAAGCGGCCTGACCCCGAAGCTGCGCCGTTCCTCCCATCAGGATGGAAGAAAGCTTGGCCTGATCATCCCTGTATTTTCTAACGTTCTGAAAATAGCCCGTCACAGCATTGTAGGCACCAAATACAGTTCCTTTAGTGGTTGCCATCTGCTGTGTGGGATGGCTCATCGCATACTCAAAAGCATTGTCAACCATATTGTTAAAGCAGGCCGATAATTCCGCGTTTCTCCCTTCCTGCAGTTTTTTAAGAACCTCTCTTCCTGGAGCCATAGCATGCTGGATCAGTTTTTTAACCTCCTTATCGGATATGTGTGTCTTTGTCCAGTAATTAAAAACGGCTTCCAGACTGCCAGCCAATGCATCTGAAATCCCCATAACCTTATGAGCCTGCTCGAGACGGTCTTTCGCATTTGAAGTATGGCGTATGCGCACCGTGCTGGTTTTGGACTGCATGGCCGCATTGAGCGTATTGGCGCAGACAATGCGGATCGGCGTAAAGGCTGCCGTTATGCTTCCGCTCCCGTCATGGGAGGTGGTGAGAAAAAGATATTTTTCAATCAGATCCTCCTTTCCCACGCGGATATAGTCAGGCAGTTTTGCCGTGATAAAGATCTTCTCGCCATTTCCCAATGCTCCTGCTGTTTCATATAGAATGCCGTCACCGCCCACGATGCTGTCAAAAAAAGAAAATGCATCCCTGTTCTGCACGATATGATAATCCTTCCCGACAACTCCCAGCACCGTATCGGTATCAGTCCGTACTGTACTGCAGTAATCTGGTATATTCAGCCTGCCAGCAGTTATAAAGTCCTGCGTTACAATTGGAGCAGAAGGCGTGTAAAGCCTTCTTTTCTCCACGTCAAAATCCAGCCCTGCGTGGGCCATTGCCTCAGCACTTGTCGGATAGTCCTTCACTACCTGCCCCAGATTGTGCCAAGGCTTTTCGTTCACGCTGAAAAAACTGTGTCTTCCATTCCCGTCATTAAAATTAATATGATGTGCCATGATTTCTGATTTTTAAATGATTAAACGCCATATTTAAAATGGCACGTCTTCTGTTGCCCTGTCTTTTCCCGCAGCACTTCTGCTGTTACCTTTCTGTGCCTTACCCTCGCTTCCATTAGCATTAGCATTAGCATTAGCATCAGTATCTATCTTATCGCCGCTTCGCTTGGCAAAAGCAAGAAAGCTGATTTTGTCGACATGAAAATCAATGCTCCCTATCGGATTCCCATCGCTGTTGATGTACACATGCATGCCCAGCCTTCCGCTCAACAGCACCACCGCTCCTTTTTTAACCCACTGCCCTGCCTTCATGCTTATCCAATACGAACAGTTGATAAAGGTCGCCACTTCTTTAAACTCATAGCTCCCCGCTGGCTTATAGCGGTCATTAACCGCTATGCTGAAGCTCAAAACCTCTTTTTCCCCTACTTTAACCGCTTTTGCATCTGATGCAACTCTACCCGTAATTTCCATAACCTTAAAATTTAATAGTGAATAAATAATTACCAGCTGGCCAATAGCTAATGAATGTTTAATGAATGTTTAATGAATGTTTAATGAATGTTAATGAAACGCTTACCCAATAGCTGCCGATCCAGCCGCTTCCCTTACTCCCGCTCCGCCCCTTCAAAAAATTGTTTTCAAAAGAAAAAACGGAAAAAAAGAAAGCAAGAGCCAAGCGCAGGCTCAAGGATGCGGAGTGCTATAAGTCCCGAAGGGCTGGCGAAGTGAAACGCAGCCAGTTATGCGCATGCAGCATACGGCTGGCGCTATCTTGGCTGCCCTTTTTAGCCGTTTCGAATGAAAACAGCATTTCCCCGTTTTTTCTATTTATGGAAAAACTAAAAAGCAGCCACACTTTAAATTCGAACTCTGCTTCTCAATCCGATAAAGAGGCAGACTGGAAACCATGGGCAAAAATTACCGACTCGCAGTTTTTCCTCAACAGCTGTTATACCGGCACCCGTAATTTTAACGGAAAAATCGAAAGATGCCCTGCCTGGCGGCATCTTAAAGATTTTACATTCTTATCAAGAAAACATCGGCCCAGCCGATCAGCGAGGAACCTGCTTCATAATAATTTCAATCATTCCGTAAATTCCTAATAAAGGAAAAATGCACCAGTTTGGGTGCTTTTTTTATGCCCTGAAAAATAAGGCTTTTTAAAATTTGTTATTATCTATAACATAAATATTTTTAAAATTGTTCCTATCTGTACTAATTTTGATCCGTATAAAAATGAACAGATCATGGCCAGGGCTATTGTACACATCGACATGAACACGTTTTTCGTCTCCTGCGAAAGGCTTACCAATTCTGAACTCAACGGCATACCCCTTATTATTGGAGGCGGTGACAGAGGCGTTGTGGCTTCCTGCTCCTATGAAGCCAGAAAATTCGGCGTGCATTCTGCCATGCCGATCCATATGGCCATGAAGCTCTGCCCTCAAGCAAAAATCATGAAAGGCGATATGGAGCTCTATTCGAGGCTCTCCCACGACATTACCGAAATCATCCAGGAAAAAGCGCCCGTGGTGGAAAAAGCCAGCATTGATGAATTTTATCTGGACATCACCGGCATGGATAAATTCTACGGCAGCTACAGATGGACTGATGAGCTCGCGCGGCGCATTACAAAAGAGACGGGACTTCCTCTCACCTTTGCGCTTTCGGTTAATAAAACCGTATCGAAAATAGGAACCGGAGAAGGCAAGCAGAAGCAGAACCTTGAAATTCCCGAACATCTTGTCCAGTCCTTTCTGAATCCGCTCTCCATTAGAAAAATTCCGATGGTCGGCCAGAAAACCTTTGAGCTTCTTTCCCGAATCGGCATCCGCACCATCCAGACACTCTCTGAAATGCCTGCCGAATCCCTGCAGCAGATGATCGGCAAAAACGGAACCGAACTCTGGAAAAAAGCCAATGGCATTGACAACACGCCTGTGGAGCCCTACACGGAAAGAAAATCAATTTCAACCGAAGACACCTTTTCCCAGGACACTATCGATGTGCTGAAACTCAACAGAATCCTGCAGGGAATGGTGGAGAAACTGGCCTATCAGCTCCGTGCAGAGCAGTGGCTCACCTCAACGGTGACCGTGAAGATCAGGTACGCCAATTTTGATACAGAAACCAAACAGTGCAGGGTGCCGTACACCTCAGCGGATCATATTCTGATCCAGACGGTGATAAATCTCTTTACCAAACTGTACCAGCGCCGAATGAGGCTTCGCCTCATTGGAGTCCGCTTCAGCGGACTGGTCAGGGGAACCTACCAGATTGACCTTTTCAATGATACCGAAGAAATGCTGGCGCTCTATCAGGCTATGGACAGAATGAAGACCCGTTACGGATTTGATGCCGTGATGAGATGCGCCGGCGCATCTTTCAAACCCAATACTAAAGACGAAATTTTAAAACGCAAAAAATAGATCATGTACCTCAACTGCCACTCTTTTCATTCCCTGCGCTACGGCACCATTCCGCTGGATGATCTGATCAGACAGGCAGCGGATTGCGGTGCCACAGCGGCAGCTTTAACCGATATCAATACCGTAACAGGGATTTATGATTTTATAAAAGGCTGCGAAGCCTTAGGAATAAAGCCGCTTGTCGGGATAGAATTCCGCTGCAGGCACAAATTACGCTATATCGGTCTTGCCAGAAATGCTGAAGGTCTGGCGGAAATGAACCGTTTTCTGACACAGCACAACTTTGACAAAACAGTTCTCCCCCTTGCAGCCCCTAACTTTTCCGAAGTGTTCATTATCTATCCTTTGGAAAATGCTCCATTAATTTTAAGAGAGAATGAATATATAGGCATCCGTCCCGAACAGCTTCAGAAACTGATTGTATCGGAATGGAAAAACAGGCAGGAAAAAATGGTCATACTCCAGCCTATCACTTTCAGGACCAAAAAAGAATACGAACTCCATAAAATTCTCCGCGCCATTGACCTGAATACCATTTTCTCTAAATTGAAGCCTGCCGATTACTGCAGACATTCGGAAATCATGGTAGCGGCTGAAAGGATACTGTCCTGCTACGGGCAGTATCCCGGAATTATAGCCAATACCGAGAAAATTATCAGAGAATGCAATTTTGAGTTTGACTTCAAAACACCCAAAAACAAGAAATTTTACACCAATAGCCGAAAAAACGACATGTCCCTGCTGACCGCTCTGGCGAAAGACGGTCTGGAATGGCGATACGGAAAAAACAATCCAGAGGCTGAATCCAGAATGCTTAGGGAGCTGGAAATAATTGACCAGCTGGAATTCAGCGGGTATTTTCTCATCACATGGGATATCATAAAATACAGCAATTCTAAGGGATTCCTCCATATCGGAAGGGGCTCGGGCGCCAACAGCATTATTGCCTACTGCCTAGGAATAACAGATATCTGCCCTTTGGAGCTTGATCTCTATTTTGAGCGCTTTCTGAATGAAAACCGCAAAAGCCCTCCCGATTTCGACATCGACTGGTCGTGGAAGGAAAGGGATGTGATCCTTGAATATATATTCGGCCGCTACGGCTATGAAAATGTGGCATTCTGCGGCACTAACGTAGAGTTCAAATACAGATCCATATTCCGTGAAGTTGGAAAAGTATACGGTCTTCCCAAAGAGGAGCTTGATGCGCTGGCTAAAAATCCGATGGCACTGCATTCCCAGAATAAGATCGTCAAAAAAGTTCAGGAATATGGAATGCTGCTTCTAAAATACCCCAACCAGCGAAGCATGCACTCCTGCGGCATACTGATATCCGAGGAGCCGATAACCAATTATTCCGTGCTGGAAATGCCTCCAAAAGCCTTTCCGATAGTGCTCTTTGATATGCATACTGCAGAGGATATCGGTCTAGAAAAATTTGACATCCTAAGCCAGCGTGGCATCGGGCATATTGATGACACCGTGAAAATAATTGAGTGGAACAGAGGCATTCGCATCAATATCCGCGATACAAGACTGTCAAAAAACGAAGCGTCCGCAAACGTCTATCTTGCCCAGGGCAGGACAATCGGATGCTTTTACATTGAAAGCCCGGCTATGCGCGGACTGCTTCGCCGTCTGAAATGCGGCGATTATAAAACACTCGTGGCGGCATCATCGATCATACGCCCTGGAGTGGCTCAGTCCGGAATGATGAAGGAATACATCTTCCGCCATAACAACCCGTCAAAATTTGAATATTTTCATCCGGTTTTCGAGCACGAGCTTGGAGAAACCTATGGCATTATGGTGTATCAGGAAGACGTGATCAAAATTGCCCTGCATTACGGAGGGCTTTCGGCTGCAGACGGAGATATCCTAAGACGTGCCATGTCGGGCAAGGGACGCTCCAAAGCGGCGCTCCAGAAAGTAAAGGACGATTTTTTTATTTCAGCTGCGGCAAAGGGGCATCCCGAAGCGCTGAGCCAGGAAATCTACCGCCAGATCGAATCCTTTGCAGGCTATTCCTTCTGCAAGGCGCACTCTGCATCCTATGCGGTGGAAAGCTACCAGAGCCTATACCTGAAGGTGCACTACCCCATTGAATTTATGGTTGCCGTAATCAATAATCAGGGAGGATTTTACCGCACTGAAATCTATGTGCACGAAGCCAGAATGGCCGGCGCTGCTATCCATACCCCCTGCGTGAACAGAAGCGGATATGAGACTGTCCTCTACGGCAGCGATATCTATCTGGGCTTTATGCACCTGCAGGGCCTGGATTCCAAACTCTCGCAGTTCATCGCTTTTGAGCGCGAGAGAAACGGCATTTACAAGTCACTGGAGGATTTTATAAATAGGGTTCCTATGGGAATTGAGAATGTGAAGGTGCTTATTTTCATAGGCGCTTTCCGCTTTACGGGAAAAACTAAAAACCAGCTGCTGGTTCAGATAAGCCTTCTGATGAATAATTTCAAGCCCGAAAACCGCGGGCTTATGCTGATAAATGAACCAGTGAAAGAATTTAAGCTGCCCGTTCTGGAGCGCTCGGTATTTGAGGATGCTTTTGATGAAATTGAGCTTTTGAATTTCCCGGTATCCTGCACCGTTTTTGATCTGCTCAAGACTAAACACCGCGGGGATGTGATGGTGCGCGACCTATTGAAACACCATAAAAAGCAGGTTCGCATGCTGGCTTACCTGATCTCGACCAAACAGGTGCCGACCAAAAGGGGAAATATGTATTTCGGGACATGGATCGATAATGAGGGAGCCTATTTTGATACGGCGCATTTCCCTGACAGCCTTATAAATAATCCATTTCAGGGAGGTGGCTGCTACCTGCTATTGGGAACCGTGGAAATTGACTATCATTTCCCAACGATCACCATTTCCAGGATGGCTAAAATGCCCTTCATTCCTGACCCAAGATATTCGGACTCAGACAAAAGGTATACCACGCAGCATAATATCAAACAGGATGTCAGCAGCACCCACAGGCAGCCCTATCCGCAAGATTATGAAATTAATCTGCCGCGCCACAAAATGAAATTTTGAATATTTGTTTATGCAATACCTTAAGAATGAATTAAATATGATAGAGAAGCAAAAAGAGTAAAAGGAAAACAAGCATGCCGTACATCAGTTTTCTGCTATTTCTTTTCCAATGCTTTTGCTTACGCTTTTCATTTTCTTTTACAAGCCTTTCAATGCGTTTAATGTCTATTGGATAAGATTCCATAAGATCGTTTTGTCAAACTTAAGCTGTATGAAAAAGACAAAAGCCCTTAAAAGGGCAAATTATTATCAGGATAAGACATTTTTAAAACAGCCTTAAAACGGAAGATTATGTGTTATTACACCCAGCAGAATACCTCGATAGAAGATCTCAAAAGACGCTTTAACGCGGAACTCGACAATGAGGAAACCTATCTGCAGTCGGATTTTATAAACGGGTTCTCCCATCCCAATATCCCTGTGATACTGAATTCCTCTCCGTATCTCATCACAACGGATTATACTTGGGGACTGCTGCCTTCCTGGGCGAAAGTCATTAAGTTCAGGAAAAACACCCTTAATACCCGCATTGAATCCATTGATGAGAAGGCATCCTTCAAGAATATAACCCATAACCGATGCCTTATAATCGCATCTGCCTATTACGAATGGCATTGGAATGATGAGAAGGGAAAAAGCAAGGATAAGTACCAGATCAACTCGCAGGATGATGAGATCTTTACTTTCGCAGGTTTGTATTCCTCCTGGACGGATCCCGTTACAGATGAGATTAAAAAACACTTACACCATGGTAACCACAAAAGCCAATAAGCTGATGGACTTTGTGCACAACCTAAACATAGAATACCGGTCATGCTCAAAAAGCATGATGAAACGGCATGGCTGGACCAGTCTGTAAAGATCCAGGAGTTTGTCTATCCCTATGAAGGAAACCTGATTTTTGAGCCTGACAATCCCTACTCCGACCATATCGTAGCTGCACAGGAGCATGTAAAAAAATTTATAAAAGATTCTATCAGCAATACACCGGGAATATCAGCTGATGAAATTGCAACGCAATATGAGCAAATGAGGGAACAAGTCTTTATCATACTGCTGCTGGAAATTGAAAAATATATCGAAGAAATGGTAACCGTGGATGTAAAATGGCCAGATTCAATTCGTCTTATAGAGGACGTAAGCGGAGAGTTTAGGTACTTTAATCCCGACACGGGCAGCCATTCATTGCTTCAAAAACCAAATGACAGCAATACTGAAGAAAAAAAGGATTTATAGAAATATCATTATAACTTTTTCGCTTAGATTCATTTTAATTCCATCTGATTTTGCAATGAAATCAGATAAATCTGACCTACTCACTTTCTAAAATGAATCATAATACATAGGGCTTTCGATTTTAAAATAAGAAATCTGCTTGGTCTTTGTTCAATCAACCTCCTAATAATTCATTAAAATATATGGCTGCTAACAAATAATCAGTTTTTAAATATTAAATGATTATCCAAGGCCCATGAGCTGTTTGGTTTTAGCATTCATTTCATAATTTTGCATTTAAATCCTATTAAATGATTGATAAGGAATTCTTATAAACCTATAATTAATTAAATCGCTAAAAAAATCCTCAATCTTGAGATATCAGAATGGCAGATCATCGGGCTCCTCATCCTCATTCTGATTAAAATCAGAACTTTCGGCATATTCCTCTTCTATCTCTGAATAATACTTTTCGATGGTTTTAACTTCATTATTAAAACCACTCTCATTTAAAAGAGCTAAAAGCTCACTTCTGTCTATTATAACCTTAGATTTAGCAGACTTAAAAGAACTGTTTTCCATCTGCTCTCTAAACTCTTTTGTATTTTTCCAGAAACCGCCCGTGGTTATAAAAACTGCTTTTATTTTAAGGTTTTTAGGATTTTTATCTTTGTAGAAATCCTTTGCGAGCCCCATTGATTTATTGAAAAACCATTTAAGTGTCGCTTTGGTTTTACTGTCTCCCAACGAAACAAACGTTCCATCGCGTAATCCTTTTAGTTCAACAAACACTAATTCCGGTGGATGGCTTGAAGTTATAATATAATCAAATTCATGTTTTCCATCTCCTTTCTTTAAAATCACATTCTGTTCAATTCCTGCATGCGGATACAATGAGCTAAGATAACCAAACATTAAATATTCAAATAACGTCCCTCTCAGATCCCTTAAAGCCCCTTCCTGTCCCGAACTTTTAATAGTCTCTAATATAGATTCCACTGACTGGTCCAAATCCTGGTTACTTTTTAAAAGAATCGGCAGCTGGCTAGTTTTTTTTAATATTTCACAAATTTTAGAACCAAAGATAGCATTGACATTAAAAGCCATTATTCCATTTTTCCTCATGGTAAAGAAAACGTCCCTGCTGCATTCGCGATAAATAATAACCGGCAGGGTTTTTCGTTTTTCTTCCTTTACGGAATTAATATTAATCTGGATTCTCGCCATAAATGCATTAAGATGCACAAAGGTATATTCCATTGCAAGAACTACATCAAGAACTACTAAAGTCTGTTTCTCCTTAGAATCAGCCTTTGCTCCTAATATTTCATTTATTCCTGTGGTTTTGGTATATGCACAGGCATCCCAGTACAAATAATTATGTATTATTCCCATTCCGGGACTGGTCTTACTCCGGTAGAGAAAAGAAGTATTATCGATTATATTTGCATTTATTAGCCAACTTAAAATATCAGGCATTAGACTACAGTCAGTCATCATCTTCTGGTTATGAAGAGTTATTTTTCGACTTTCATGAGGTTTGTCAAGTATCTGGCCGAATTCTTTCTGTATAATGTAGCGATTACTATCTCCATCCCTTTTTTCATATATAAAGTCAAGCCTGCTAAGCAGTTTTAAAATATCATCCAGCGAACTTATTTTTGAACTATTGTCTTCGCTTGGAGAAGCGGTAATCTTTAAGGCTTCGTAATAAGAAACAATACCATTGTTTAGTTCCAGGAGCACAATTAGCCTGTAAATAGGCGGTCTGGCCTTCTCTGTAATTTTCTTCACAGCAGTAAGATCCAGCATGTAGGTATTGCAGTAATAAATATACTGTCCGTTGCCAAAAGTCGAGGGCTTAGAAGAATTAATTATTCTTCTTGTGGCCGCCCTGCTTACAATCTTTCTTGCATTGTCTTTTGAAACATTAAATTTTGTGACTACTCTTTGATGAACATCCTTTGCCGCAAGAAATAGATGTTCCTGCATAAGCGCATCCAAAAATGCGTTATAATTTTCTTGAGCTGTCGTTCTTTTATTCTCCATATTGTCACACTGCCCTTATAAATTTATTTTTACCTAAAGGTCAGCGCATCTTTTTTTTGCACCACCTGCAACCTAAAACATAAGTAACTATATATCAATTATTTAGAAGATAATAATTATCAAATTTAGACTTCTAACTGTAGTAAATCTGTCCGAAATTATGATAAAATTACATTTTTTTTATTGATCAAGAAAAAAAAAATATGTTTACCCGATTAATCTGTAACTATTTATCAGCCTTATTCAAATATTTCAAATTACGGAATTCCGTAAAAAAATACCTGCACGAACTATTATATTTGTTCTGCTGGCAATATGCCAATATCTAGAAATAACTAACCAATTACCTTATAAAATGTATATATCGCAGATTGAAATTAAAAACTTTAGAAACTTCAAAGAATGTGAAATCCAATTCAACGTGGGGGTAAACGTCATTATCGGACACAATAACGCAGGTAAAACAAATCTGCTGAAAGCACTATCACTTGTAATTGACCACAAGGGCAGCAAACGTCTGGAAACAGATGATTTTAATAAGTCGCTTTCCATAGACGACCTGCAAAAATCACCTCCTAAAATCAGTATTGCACTAAAAATAGTAAAAGGCACTCATTCCGAACCAGATGATCTGGTTACAATTGCGGGATGGCTGACAAAACTTGATTCCACCTATGAGGCGCTACTGACCTATGAATTTTTTCTCCCTGAAAAAGAACTGCCCCATTATCTTGAAGCCATGAAAAGCATAACAGAAACTGATAAGATAAAAGCGGCGGCAAAGGCTTGGAAAATCATAAAGCACGACTTCATCAGACTGTACATCCACAAAATTTGGGGCGGAGATATCGTAAACCAGGCTACCGCTGAGAGCGAATCGCTTCAGAAATTTGATTTCCAGTTCTTGGATGCCATCAGAGATGTAGAAAGGGATATGCTAACAGGAAGAAATACTCTTCTCAGAGATGTATTTGATTTTTTTATGGATTATGAAATTAAGAAGGAACCTGAATCCGTAAAACCAAAAAAGACAAAAATTGCTGAAATAAAAAAGCGTAAAATTGAGTTTTCCGATAAAGCGGACGATCTTATTGATATGCTTCAGAAACGAATGGTGGAAGGTAAAGAACAGATACTTTCCTATGCTAAGGAGACTGGCGCTTCATCATTTAACGATGCCAAACCGGATTTCGAAGGAAGCATGAGCGATGTTGAGATGTTCTCGGTCCTAAAACTGATTGTCGAGCATAAAAGTGGCATAAAAATTCCTGCCACGCACAATGGCTTAGGCTACAACAATCTTATATACATGTCGCTGCTACTTGCCAAAATGCAGGTGAATTCAGACGGCGATTATATGGGAAGCAATGCAAAGGTATATGCAACCCTCGCTATAGAAGAACCCGAAGCGCACCTGCATCCTGCAATGCAGTACAAATTTTTAAAATTCCTTAAGCAGAACAGAAAAGAAAGGAAAGTGAGGCAGATTTTTGTCACCTCACATTCCACTAATATCACTTCAGCTGTCTCACTGGATGAAATAATATGCCTGAATACAGAGGATGAAACGACAACGGCAGCTTATCCGGGAAGGGTTTTTCCAGACGAACACAGCAAAAAGTATGTTCAGCGATTTTTAGATGCAACAAAATCAGATATGCTGTTTGCTAAAAACGTGATTCTGGTTGAGGGGCTTGCAGAACAGCTTCTCTTATCGGTATTTGCCCAATATGAAAACAAATCACTGGAGGACAGCCACACCGCAGTGATAAATGTAGGAGGTCGCCACTTTGATCATTTCCTGCATTTATTTGATTCTTCAAAGCCACATACCATCAATAAAAAAGTGGCATGCATAACTGACCGTGACCCTGAGAGCAAGATCAAAACAGGAAAAAAAGAGAAATTCAAAAGATGCTATCCTTACGAGTACGAAGCGGATAAAGTAAATTATGATTACAACTTTAATGTGTCTTCATCAAAATATCCGATGGGAACCCATAAAAATATAACTTTTTTCACACAGGATCCTATAAACGGAAAAACTCTGGAATATGATATCCTGCTGTCAAATCCTTCCTTGGAGTTACTATTAACCCCTTCGATCAGTAATAGCGATGAAATTAGCAAGTTGATGCAGCTTTATTCAGCAGGAAAAAAACTGGCTGATATGGAAACTGTACTACGTCCAAGCGACGAGAACACAAGAATCAAAGAAGGCTTAGCAAAAGCTGACGCCTCCCAATGGGACGAAAATTCAAAAATGAAGGCGTTGATTGCTTCCCGCTATCTCAATTCTGTAGGAAAAGGGGAAAATGCTTTAGAATTATCATATTCACTATTGGAAAATCTTGAACTGCGATCAACAACTGGATACAAAGATTTTGCCGTACCAGGGTATATTAAAAAAACTATTGACTGGATATGCAAATAACTTCAATCACATCTGACACCGTCCTGAACAATATTGAACAGCATTTGAGGGTTTATGCTGGTCCCGGAGCAGGAAAAACGCACTGGCTGTGCGGACATATCAAAAATGTTCTGCATAACTCCAAACGTCTGGAAAAAACCAGAAAAATTGCTTGTATCACTTATACTAACACGGCTGTTGAAACCATACTTTCTAGAATTGGGACATCAGCGGAAAGAGCAGAAATCTCAACAATACATAGTTTCCTCTACAAACATGTAGTAAAACCCTACGCATCTGCAATTGCAGCCGATTATGGGCTGAATACGGCAGAAATGGATGGTCATGACGACAGAGTGCTTACAAATTATGGCTTTATTGAGGACTGGAAAACCAGAACCAAACAGAAGCGTATACAAGATAATGATAAGATTATGAAAGCTTTTTATGATATTATCTGGAAATTTGACAGCAGCGGCGAATTAAAAGCCCACACAAAGTACCCCCACAAAGTTGGCGGATATAGCCTGAAGTCAGATTCTTTTATGGAATATAAGAGAATGGCATGGGAAAAAGGTGTCGTGCATCACGATGATGTACTATTTTTCAGCTACCAGATCATAATAAAAAAACCTTTCGTAATAGAGGTATTACGGTCAAAATTCCCATATATTTTTATAGATGAATTTCAAGACAGTAGTCCAATTCAGATCGAAATACTTAAGAAAATAAGTGCTTCGGAATCCATAATTGGCATCATTGGCGACCACGCACAGTCCATCTATAAATTTCAGGGTGCAGACCCAGATCAATTCATGGGCTTTACACTTCCTGGGATGGTTGATTATGTAATGGAAGAAAACCGCAGGAGCACCAACGAGATAATTGACGTTCTCAACGTGATAAGAAAAGATATTACCCAGCAGAAATATAGAAATGAATCGGGGCCAAGACCACACATCATCTGCGGTGAGCTTGCCTTATCATCCCAGAAGGCCAAGGCTTTATGCGGTAACTCCCCACTGTACTCACTTTCCAGAGACAATATTACGGCCAACCTTATGAAAAAACAGCTTGGAGGTGTTCACGATTCAAAACTCTTTGAAAAGCTTGACATTATCGACAAGCCGGGAAGCGGCAACAAATACAGAAGCAAAATTGTGGCTATCTGCATTAAATCCATAGAATATGCAAGAGAAGGAAAATTCAAAGACGCAGTAAATGAGATGCTCAAAGAGTTCAAAAGCAAATCTGATCCTTTAGCCGGGAGAAAAAAAAGCCTTGATTTTATAGCTGTCCTTCTTTCCCACTACGAAACCTTCAAAGACGCAACACTTTTAGAATTTTTTACTTTTGTAAAACAGCACATAAAACCTGAAATCACAGCTTTAAAAACGGGCGGACCTAAAACTTTTTATGAAAGTCATACCTATAAGCAGATGGCACTTTGCGTAAAAATTCCCGAAGACAAAAGCTGCGATAAGACAATGCATAAAGCAAAAGGAGATGAATTTGAGAATGTCCTTGTAGTTTTGGACGAAGAAAATGATATCGAATTCCTTGTAAAATCTGACATTAAGAATGATGAAGAACATCGCGTCAGATATGTTGCAGCCAGCAGAGCAAGGGATAGACTTTTCATTACTGTTCCTACGCTTAGCTCCGCATCTGAAAAAATATTAAGCCATTATTTCGTTATCGAAAGGATTTAATTTCGACTTCAATCAGATTTTAAGATTTTAAATTGCTTAAAAACAAAGGTCGGTAACTTTGTTCTCCGGCCTTTGTTGTTTTATTAAATAATTTTCAATTGCATTATGAAACAAAACCATATTAACATTATTTATTCTAAAAATAGCTCAGATTTTAAAAGACGCTAAAAATGATTTTGAAATAGCTCATAAACTGGAGTTTCTGACTGCTTTATTTAAAAAAGGGTAATTGGGTACTTCATTTCGTCTAGAATGAATTTTTACTCCTGCATTTTTAGAATTTTCGTAAGTATTAACAAACATCTCCATAAGGTTAGCGCAATAATACTTAAACCAAATATATTGAAGAAGAAAGTTAGTTGCAGCTTTGTTTGGGGTAAACCAATTTTTAAACAATATCCAAATACAGAAATGAATATAAGAGATTTTATACAATTTTTTAAAATTTTTACTGTAAGTAAGTACAAATCAGATGCAAAAAACAACTCAAACAAAGGATCATCATTATTGTAATTTTCTTTGGTTATCTTAACATTACTTTTGAAAGTAATCAATACAGTTAACAATGTTAAAATAAATCCTGCAGATGTGAGCCCGACATTTGATAAATCTGAAGTAATAGATAATGAACGATCAATTTTAGGCAATTCTATAAAATTATAAATATACACTGTCACAGAGATACAAGTTATAACAGACGAAATTATGTAGTCCCATAACAAAGGTTCTTTAAAATATTTATCTAACATCATAGCGTTCCGAAATTAATCATAAAATCATCAAAATCTTTCTCAATTAATTCATACCATTTTCTTTTGTTTGTTAATGTTGCCAATTCTATTTCTTTTATTATTTCGACCTTACCATTTAACAAATCAAAAAAATCTTGATTTCCTTCTTTATCTTCATACCGCACCACAAAATTTTCAAAACAATCTATATTAAATGGTCGAGTTTTAAACTTTCTCACTAATTCCATTACCATTGAATTTGCCTCCTTATTTATCTCCGCACTTTCTATGTTTTTACCTGGAGATTGGAACATTGCTTCAACTTTAATAAATTTTGGTTTTAATGAGTTACCTATGGAGTTGATCCCTGTAAAATACTTTCCAACCAAATCGGTGTCCATTTGAGCTAATTTTCGCGGTTGCAGCTTAATATCTAAATTTAAAACATTTTTTAAGCTTGCAAGCGTTTTATCAATAGTATTGCTCATATAAAGATTAACCTCAGTAATCTTAGATAATTTAAGGACGTCTCTAGCAACATTTCTAAGATAATATTCAACATCCGAAATTCGAGGACCATGGTAGTTGTATTCTATACAAACTACTCCGTAATTTCGAGAGTAATCAATGTAGAAATGAGTCTCTTCAGCAATCTTTCCAATACTAGTAATTGGCACTAACTTATATTCATCCACGGGTTTAATCTTCGGCACTCTTCCCGATCTTAATAGTGCGATAGAACATCGTATTCTTCTTTCTTTTGCCATAAAAACTGCATTAGTCACAAATAATTCTCTTGGCATTTCATTTGGACGATTTCGGTTACGATCAATTAAATGTCCCTTTCCACCGTGCAGTTCATTCATAAGGTATGTCACAACATCCTTCAAAATAGAATCACTATTATGTTCTTGCGATAAGTGTGAATAAGGTGTAAATCGTAAGGAATAAAAATGGAATTTTATAATTTCGGTCATTAGTCTTTTTTGGTTAAATAATCATAAAAATGCTATAATTTAACTTTAAAATATTTTTAGATTTAAAAACATTTCGCAGTTTATATGCTAGTATATTTTCAGTAAAAAATGTAGTATAAACATCGCTTTTATTTTTTATAATTAAGCACGTATATATACGCCTTTTTTAAGCATTTATATAGATTAGACAATAGAATGTGTATATGAACGTCGATAAAATTATTTTAAGTTGTATTTTTGAAAAAGTGACCATTTACAGATTCAACACAGTAGATTAGTATTAAAAAAAAATAAGGAGTAAATATGGTTCTCGCAATTATTCTCATTTCTATTGCACTCATTGCTACCGTCATTGCCTATCAGAAATATTTAGAAAAGAAAAAGTATGTCAAAGAAAAATACTTAATCACTCTGGATGAAGCTAAAAATTTCCTTGCCCTTATCCAGAATTTAAACGACTATACCACCTGGGTGGAACGCGACCGTATAAAATCTGAATATGCATCAGTTGGACAGTTCTTTAAAAACAGGACCAGCTTCTATAAAAAAGAGGAAACCGTAAAAAAGTTCAATGGAATTTTCCAGGATTTTGACGCGTACATCGTCCAGTACAACCAAAATTACGTCAGCTCCCAAAAAGAAAAGCTAAAAGAATATTTCGACAATATTGAAGAAAAAAAACTGGATGACCAGCAGCGCACTGCAGTACTGACAGATGAGTATTCGAACCTCATCATTGCAGGGGCAGGTTCCGGAAAAACGCTCACCATTCTAGGGAAAGTCCAATACCTCATAGAGCAGAAAAACATACAGCCTAATGAAATCCTTCTGCTCTCCTTTACCCAAAAAACTGTTGCCGAATTGAATGAAAGGCTTCAAAAGCTTAACCTTGACGTGCAGGCCACCACCTTTCACAAGCTCGGTTATGATACCATCAAAAGATTTAATGATGACATTCCCGCAGTCACCAATGAAAATACTTTAAACGCCGTTATCAGGGAATATCTAAAAACTGATATTCTGGATGATGACCAGGCCCTGCAGTCCTATATCCAATATGTAGCCTGCTATATGAATATTCCCGAAGAGCATGACAGCTACGATTCTTTGGGAGAAAAACTGGACACGGAGAAAGGAATCGACTTCCAGACACTGAGATCAAAATGCGAGCCGTTAAATATAGTGGCAAACCCTAATCTCAATACCATGAATGGAGAAAGGGTAAAAAGTGTCGAGGAGCTTATGATCGCCAACTTCCTATACCTGAATGGGATTGAATACGAATATGAAAAACCTTATGCCTATGGAGATTCGATCTACCGTCCCGATTTCTTTCTGACAGATCATAATATTTATCTGGAGCATTTCGGCGTCGATGATCATAATCAGGCAAAATGGCTCTCCCCTTTCAATGAGCAGAAATATGTGGAAGACATGGAGCTGAAAAGAAATGCGCACAAAGAACATAAGACCAAGCTACTGGAAACGTATTCCTACTATAACAGGGATAAAATACTGCTGGAGAAGCTTAAGAATATGCTGATATCAGAGAATGTGTCTTTTAAGCCCAGAGACACGAAGGATATCTATTCAAAAGTATCGGAAGATGGGAAAAACTTCGGAAAGGAGATAAACAGGCTCATTGAAAGCTTTATCAATCTCATCAAATCCAGAGAACTGAACCACAGCTCGTTAATGGAGCTGCTGTCAGAGAAAAATAAATCCCAGGGCGATTTCATGGTCGAACGACAGGAAATGTTCCTGCAGTTTACGCTTCCCATTCTTGAAAAGTACGGCCAGAAGCTGAAAGAAAGGACTGAGATCGATTTCAATGATATGATCAATAAAGCCGCAGAGGCTGTAAAAATGAATAGGCCCAGCTACTCCTACAGATATATCATCATTGACGAATACCAAGACATCTCCTTTTCCCGCTTTAATCTGATTAAAGAAATCCGGGATCTGTCAGGCGCAAGACTTACCTGCGTTGGAGACGACTGGCAGTCCATCTACCGTTTTGCAGGCAGCGATGTTTCCCTGTTCAGCAATTTTGAGAAGCATGTCGGCAAGCATGAGCAGCTGCTGATCGAGCGCACTTATAGAAATTCCCAGTCCCTTATCGATATCAGCTCAAAATACATCCAGAAAAACCCAAAACAGATTTACAAAAAGCCCAGCTCCAACAAAGAGCCTTTGGAGAATCCCTTACATTTTGTGTACTATAAACCGGATGAAATAGAGGATGTTTTCATCAATCAGATACAAAATCTAGCCAATAAATATGGAAACAAATCAATCCTGGTACTAGGCAGGCACAGCTTTGACATCGATGATCTTATAAAACTTAAACCGGACAGCAGAATAAAGTATATTGAAAGAACAGATACTCTAGAAGTCAAAGGTTTTGAAGAAATCAATATCAAATATCTGACTGTGCACAAGTCTAAAGGAACAGAAGCTGATAATGTCATTATTCTCAATCTTCGAAACCATCTGCTGGGATTTCCCAACAAAATGACTGATGATCCTATTCTATCTCTTCTGCTTAGTGATGAAGAGGAGTACAGATTCGCAGAAGAGCGCAGGCTGTTTTATGTGGCCTTGACCAGAACAAAAAATGAAGTTATACTGCTGATTCCGTCAGACGCTTCCCTATTTACGGAAGAGCTGCTGACAGACCACAATTACCTATTGGCGAAAAAAGACGAAAATCTGCACGCTGCCAATTGTCCATACTGCAAGACAGGAAAACTGGTCATCAGACAAAATTCAAAAAATGGCAGTCAATTTTTAGGATGTTCCCACTATCCCAATTGCAATCAGACATATAAAAGCTTGGAGATTTTAAATGATAAATTCCTATGCTCAAGCTGCGAAAGCGGCTTTATGTTAAAAAGGACAGGAAAGCACGGAGACTTCTTAGGATGCACAAATTACCCTGGCTGCAAAAACACTATAAACCTAAAGATATTATATGACAAATTCGATTATCAGCGAATTCACATCTAAAATAGCATTCCGATTCATTGGCATCATCTTCTCCCTACTCGTTTTTAAACAAAATATCACAAAAACGATTATCTTCCAATCGGGGAAATAGCTGTTTGATGTAGCCACTACAGTGGGAACAGATCTTTTAACTGAATACATAAAACGTTCACAAGGCTTATAACACAAAACACGTTAAACCAGTATATTTCTGATCTACACCCACATATTGTAGATATTACTTTTGAAGAACTTATTTTTTTATTACTCTCCTTTGTACTGAAGAAAATTGTCTTTACTTATTTCTTCATAACCAGATTTTCCATATTTTAGGCTTAATTGAAGCATTTTTTCTGCATGGCGATTTTTTTCTTTAAGCATACTTTCTTTATGATCAGTATAAGTACGCAGAATACCTTGAACCGAAGATAGTACTTTGCTTCCTCCTAATGCAATAATTATAGAGGTTATAACAGGCTCCTTATTGAATCCCGTTTCATGTTTGTATGTTTCATTGACAATAAGGTCTGGGTCATTGTCATATAAAAATTGCTGAAATTCTTTTAAATAATTTGAATCCGCTTCTATTTTTAAATATAGTTCTTCCATAATGTTATATTAAAGGTGAAAATGTTTTTTTGAAATAATAAAGGTAATTCATTTGATGACTACTACAAAAAATCTCAAATATTTTGAACTCCGAGTCAATAAATTTTTCCCATGCTCCATTTGCCAGTGTAACTTCATATTTGCCCGGCAAGCGCTTATATGTATGTTCCAAAAATATGAACTGTAAAAAGTCATTTTCACGTGATTTAAAGTTTATATAGTAAAAAAGCTCCGGCATTGAAGATTTTAGTTCTTTACACCATTCAACAACTTCATCAATACAAAACAATTCTTCCTCGGTATCTAAGTAATCCGCCATACAGAATGATAAACAATTATTTGCAGAATGCAATCCTTTATTTTCACTAAGCATTTTAATAAATGAAATTGCGTATCCAATATCACCTCTTTGCACTATCTCCCTTGAAATATTTAATATATAGGTTTGACTAGTCAAATCATGAAAATAGTCCCACCTTTTTTTATTTTGTAGAAAATCCGTATAATCATTCTCTTTTTGTAAAAAGACTTCGCGACGCTTTTCAGAAAGAGGCAGCAGTCTTTCTTTTATGGGATCAATTTCTTTATTAAAGTTTAAGGCAAACCACGAAGGAAATGAACAAAAATTATAATCTTTAGGTATTGCGTTCCACCTATGGCAAAGATTGAGCTTGAAATAAGTGCAATTACCATGGTGGCAGGTTCGTGGAAGAACGGTATTAAAACGAGAAGTCAGAGACAGAACCGTATCTTTTATTTTTGCCATTTCAGCAATCTCTAACTCTACGTTGTTCCTATCTACATCTGCTGGTATATTATAATGAAATGCTGTATGTCTAGTTTGGAAATCCGTGAAATTATAGTGTATGGCTATCGGTCGAAAATTCTTTGCCAAAAGATCAAAATTTTTGTTTTTTGAGGGGTTTAGTAAAGCGTCTTCATAAATTTCACGTTCTTCGAAAAACTGCTTCGAAGGTGAATGAAGATGAAAAGTCTCCGTCTCGTCCAAAAACTTTTTGATTTGTTCATCGGTAATGAAGCCAACTGGTGTATCCGTTATAAAAGTATAATCACTGAAACCAAAATCTAGATGTTGATAAGTCATCGAAAGAATAATTCTTCCTTTTTTTGGATAATTCAATGAATCATCGCCGAAGTATTCAACTTTATTAAATAAGGTACAAAGTGCATGCAGTGGTTCAGTTGTGTAGAAACTCAAAAGAGAAATAACAGGTAGAAATTCGTAAATCATCTCGTAACCTAGGCGATTAGATAAAAATAAAAATAAATTCTTATAACTCTTATTAGCAGGATTTCTGAGCCATTTCCAATAGCCCTCCGCAGATGCATTTTCACCATAAATAATTTTGTAATGGAAAATAGAAGTACTGTTCTCAACTAAATCATTAGTACAAAATACATTCTCATCAGCCTCCGGGTTAATTTCATTATTATCAATTGTAAGTTTATCACCTTTCCATTCAAACCGATAATTATACAGCTGATAACTTAAATTAGTATAATACGATTGCTCAACTCTTATAAATTTTGAATCAGATATATCAATTTCTTCCTTGTGGGTGTTGATTTGATGATGTGCTAAAAACAACGTTTTCATCTCAATACATGTAAGATAATAAAGATACGGATATGCAATACCCTGCAAATAGTGATGCAACTCATGAAAAAAAAGATATTTTAAAGTCTCATTGTGATGCATATTATGATCAATGATATTGCTCATAATATCGCTTTTCTGTGAATGCGAATACTCACATTCGTCAATATATTTATGGAGCCTCTCAACCTGAGATTGATCATAGCAGCTTTTCAGGTTGAAATAGATTGTACGCAGTGTCGTATCTACATAAGAAAAATAGTTTATGTTATTAAGATGTTCCATCGTAATTATTTACGGCAATTAATATTTAAAAACATTTTTAAGAAACTTATGTCTTGATTTTCAACTTCTGATTTTTATATCGAAAGATTGATTAGCTAGTAGTTAATTTTTGAATTCTACAAACTGCTTTTACTAAAAGTAAAGAATCTATACTTATTTTTTACAAGTCCTTTACTAAATCACAGAATACAAATAACTTATCTGAAAATGGAGTTACATGCAATTTTACCGGATAAAGTTATGGCAATATCAAACTGAAAATCTAAAAGCTTTAAAGCTAAATAAACAGTTTAAATTTTTATCACATTCTTAGCATTACCTATTTATCTTGTACCATTTCTGTCACAAAAAACTAAGTGAGTTTACAGATTAATTAGCAATTTAAAATTAATGTAAATTAAGTGGTATAGCAAGAAAAAAATATTAGAAATGCAATATACAAGAGGGTGTAAGCTATTGTTCCTATTTCTATTTCTATTTCTATTTCTCTTCTAAATCTAAAAGATATTTTCAAATACACTCCGCTCAAACCAAATCTCCCTCACTGGTCAAAATAAAAATAAAAATAAAACAATCTCAAAAAAACATAAACAAAACTAACTAACTAACTAACTAACTAACTAACTAACTAACTAACTAACTAACTAACTAACTAACTAACTAACTTTTAAACAGATTCCCTAACCTAATCAATTTTATCCCCTCGGTCAAAATCATAATCAGAAAACATCTTTAGAAAGAAAGAAAGAAAGAAAGAAAGAAAGAAAGAAAGAAAGAAATCTTTACAGCAAAGGGCTCAGATCCACAGCGAAGAGCATCGTTTCAAATTCCGTTAGAGCTATTAAGAAAAGCTTCAGATAAATTTGAGGATTTTGTTTTAAGCGAAAAACTTAAAAAACCGAGAGACTTTTATCGGGTTAAATTTTCATAATACATTAAAAAAAAATGCGCAAAGCCTGAGACATTTGCGCAGCATTATAAGTAATGCTCCGGAGAGCGAGGGGATTTTTAAAAGCAGGCGAAAAACAGGCAATTACCTATAGCCATTGCTGTAAAGCATTTTTTATTCAATTGGTATGCAAAAGTCAACAATAGCTTTCCTTTCAGGATGTTCTTTAAAATTATTACAATAAATTTCAAAAGGATCTCTGTCAGCTTTCTTATATCCATTTTCGTTCATCCAGAAAAATAATCCAGTCCACGACTTTTCAAATTCGTTTAATCCAATTTCAAAACTTCCAATGATAAATTTTCCAGCTTCTATTGCCCTCAGTCCGATTTCTCCATTTGTTTCCACTGCCTTATCGAGTAAAATCGAAGCACTCATCCTAACTCTGTTGGCTTCAGTAACTTTAAAACTGTCGTGATAAACCGTTATCATTTTTGTCTGGTCGTTCATCAATCCTTTTGGTGCTGCCCATTGCATTAATTTTCCATAGGCGCTTTCAAGGTTATGAGGGCCAATACTTGATACATAAGCCAAATTCATTTTTGGCATTTCTTTAATTTGAATTTTTGCGTTCATTTTTATCCAATTTTCAAGATTATTAATGGCGCAAATGTATTTTTCATAGTCAGGATATTCTTGTCCATTCTTGCTTTTAAGTTGACGGATCTTGCTAAATCTATTTGGATTTTGGTTTTTAAATTCAGTCGGGCTTACTCCAAAATACTTTTTAAATGCTCTGGAATAGGAAGAATTATCACTAAAGCCATATTTATGCGCTATTTCAGCTGCTGTTATGTTTTTATGCAGCAAATCAGAAGCTGATTTTTCTATTCTTCTTCGTTTTACGTATTCATGCAGGGTTTGTTCTGTAACAAATTTGAAAACTCGATGAAAATGAAATGATGAGAAAAAAGCAATTTCCGAAACTGCATCCAGCGATAAGTCCGAGTCCAAGTTTTGGTCAATAAACTCAAAAACCCGGTTAATTCGATTTTTGTAATCAGCTTGCATTTCTTTATCTTTTGCTGCCATTTCTTAAATGCTGTCCAACTTGTTTATATGTTTGAGAAACTACACAAAGCTATCCAAATTTGGGCAGCTTTAACTGATAAGCGAAAAAAAATATTAAGATGCACCTGGGATAATACTCTAATAATCTTCAATTAACTGGTTAGATATTTGAATGCTTCCCGCCGCTACATAGCCAAATGGCACCAATTGTCTTCAATTCGCGCCATTTTTTTTTAATATCCCTATTAATAAATGAGTTTGGTTTATTTTTGATGTATTTTTCTTTTTTTAATCATCATCGAAATAAAGAAAAAAAATATAAATATTTAGATGAAAAGTTAGATAAATTTAAAGAAAGGTTATAAAGTTTTACATTCCTTTAAAGTGTTTTTACTGCTGTTCAAATGGAAAATAATGCGATTTAATTTAGAAAATGGTTTAACATTTACTTGAATTTTCCGCACTCGTAACTTCAATTATTAATTGCTGTTCGACTGAGTCAAAAAAAAGGTTTGCTGCAGGTGCCTTCAAGAAGTCTTAGCTAGCAGCAAGGGCTTGAAAATTGATTTCTTGCCTAAATTTAATATTGAAGCCTATAATTTTTTAAATTAGCCAAGTCAACAACCGTTAGCTCCTACTTAAAATGCAATTTGAAAATGAATTAACTAATATAATTGTAAAAGATGAACAAATGATCAGCACACTCATCAGGGTTAAAAATTTAAACCTAAATGATTGCTGGATTGGCGCAGGATTTGTAAGAAATAAAGTTTGGGACATTTTGCATGGACAAAAAACTATGAACCTAAATGATATAGATGTGGTCTTTTTTGATGAAAGCAATATTTCAGAAAACTTAGAAAAAAAAATTGAGCATCAACTTACTCAAATAAGTCCAGAGGATAATTGGTCTGTCAAAAATCAGGCACGAATGCATTTTCGTAATAATCATCCTAAATATATCAATACCGAAAACGCAATTTCCTACTGGCCGGAAACAGCTACTGCAGTTTCGGTAAGATTAAATCCAAATGATCAAATTGAAATTCTGGCTCCATACGGTTTATACGATTTATTCAATTTAATAGTTAAGCCAACTCCAAATTTCGATTTAATTCTTTTCCAAAAAAGAGTAAATGAAAAACAGTGGAAAAAGCAATGGGAAAATCTCAAAATATATGGCAACAGTTAAATGCAGCGGATACATTTTTACCACAAAAAGTTAGGCGGTTTTTAACGATATGCGACTGTTAGCTTTATGGCAAAATCGTGGCACTTGCTATTTTAAGCAACTATAAACATAGTAAAATCAACTCCTTTTGCCTTTAGGTTCGAAACTGTATTAAAACATTCCTTTTAGCATCAATTATGAACCTGATCAAGCGAAATAATTTAAATTATAATCCCATCAATAGCCAAAAAAAAAGAGCTGTTGGCAAAACAGCTCTTTTAGGTTTTTCAAGTAATGTACAAGCTTACTAATTCATATACTTCAAAATAAAAATCAATGAAAAACCATTTTATTGTTACTATTGAGGATCAGCACTGCGAGTTTTCGATTTCATAATCACCTCAACCGTTTTTGTTGCAGCAAAAAACTGCTTGGCAAAAACTTTTATGTCTGCCGGAGTAATTTCATCGAGGGTTTTCCTGTAAATCGTGTCATCTTTAAATTCTTCATTATTTAAAAGCATGCTATTTAAATTGCCAAGCCAAAAACTATTGGTTAAAACTTTTTCGGCTCTTGATTTCAAAACTGTATTTTTTACCGATTGGACATCTTCTTCTTTTGCCGCTTTTTGCTGCATTGATTCAATTTGCCCGTAAACAATTTTGGTCAGCTTTTCTTCTTTCTCAGGATCAGAATCAAAATTAATTGTCATCGCATACTGGTCAGAAGGAAGTCTGCTCACGCTGGAAGACACATGCACGCCATAGCTTCCGCCCTCTTCTTCACGGATCAAATCCATGTATTTTTTGGATAATAATTCAGATAAAATATGAAGCGTAAAAACATTTTTATAGGTGTAAGGAAACTCTTTTAGAAATCGGATATAGACACTTGCTTTTGGCACATTCATTTCACGGATTAATACCTGTTTGGCAACTCCATCAGCTGGACTGATGCCATTGTCTATAAAATTTTCGGTTTTGGTGCTGTCGCATGAAATGCTGCCAATGTATTTTTCAATCAGCGAAAGCGTATTGTCAGGCAGATTTCCAGTGAAAATAAAAGTAAAATCGGCCGCGTTTTGAATCCTGTTTTTATAGATTTCTGATGCTTTTTCAAAACTCAATTGTTTGAGATATGCTTCATTAAAAATTGGAAGCCTTTTATTGCGATTTGAATTTAAAAGCGAAATAGTATCCTGAAAAACTTTAGCGTTTGCATTTGCCGCATTTTCTAAAGAATTGCTAAAACCAGTGAGCATTCTTGCGTACGAATCTTTATCAAATCTTGGATTCTCAAAATACAAGTAAAGCAGCTGCAATAAAGTTTCTACATCTTTTTGATTGCTCGAACCTTTAAAACCTTCTGTCAATTCTGTAATATACGGTTTTAGACTTACAATTTTTCCGTTTAATTTATCCTGTAAATCAGTGCTTTTAAATTTACCCAATCCAGAGCTTTCTACTAAACCAACCGCAATCTGCGAAGATGGAATATCTTCTGTTTTAATTAAAGAGCTTCCTCCTCTGCTAAATGCAGAAAACAAGACTTCATCTTTTGACAGCGCTGTTGGATACAGAATAATTTTCGCTCCGTTATTTAAGACATAGCCTTTTGCTGCCGGAATTCCGTCAACTTTAAATTCTTTAGATACTTTAGAGCCTTTTAATTCTGCCGCAATCAAAGGCTGGTCCGTATCTGCATGCTGGTATTTTTCTAAAGGCATTTTTTTAACCGATGCCATAATATCCAGATAATCTTCTTTTGAAGGATAGACTGCATCGACTTTATCAGGGCCGGTAACTGTTAAAACAACATTATCGGCAGTCTGCAGTTTCTTTACTGCCTGATTTATTTCCGAAAGCGTAATCGAAGCCAGACTTTTTTTGATGTTTTCATATTGCGTTTCAATGCTTTGAAACGGAACCGCTTTCAGGAAATAATTAACCAGTTCTTCTGCAAATTCATCGCTGCTTATTTTGTCTTTATTCTGAAGCAGATCTTCGTAATAGCTTAAAATTCCTTCTTTATTCCGATCTAATTCTTTTTGCGTAAAACCATAGCGGACTGCTCTTTCGGTTTCGATCATCAATTCCTTAAACCCAGCGGCCGTCTTATTGTTTTTTGGAACAACATACAAGCTCAATGAATTGGTTAATCTTGATACTTCTGAAGCTCCGCCCGCCATTTTCAAAACTGATGACTGGTTATTCTGAATAAATTCCTGATAACGCCTATTCATCATATCGGCACATAAATTATCGACCAAATCCTTTCTTATGCTTGCCGCATTTTTAGCTTTATCAAAATCTTTTTTATAATAAAGCACTATCGCTGTTTCCTGAGCTTCTTTATCTTTTGCCAAAACATATTCTATTCCTTTATTTTTAGGAATTGAGGCATAATAGCGTTCCGCAGGATTTTTTGGCATTTCGATCGCGGAAAAAAGTTTTATAATCTTTTGTTCCACTTGCGCCACATTGACATCGCCAACCACAATAACGGCTTGCAAATCTGGGCGGTACCATTTTTTATAATAATCTCTAAGCACCTGATATCCAAAATTATTGATGATATTTAAATCGCCAATAACATCACGCTTTGCATATTTGGAACCTTTAAACAGGGCTTTATCCGTTTCCAAACGAAGCCTGAAATCTGAGTCTCTTCTTGTTCTCCACTCTTCCCTAATAACACCTCGTTCTGCATCGATTTCCGCTTCTTTTAAAGAAAGAAAACCAGACCAGTCGTGCAGGGCTAAAAGGCAGGAATCTACCAATTTATCATCTGTCGAAGGCACATTGCTTAAATTATAAACCGTTTGATCCTGCGCTGTGTAAGCATTAATATCAGCACCAAAACGGACTCCTTTTTTCTCGAGCATATCAATAATTCCTTTGCCTTCAAAGTTTTGAGTTCCGTTAAAAGCCATGTGCTCCAGGAAATGTGCCAATCCGTTCTGATCGTCGTTCTCCAGAATGGCACCCACATTTTGAGCGAAATAAAAACTCACACGATCTTTTGGCCATTGGTTATGGAGCACGTAATATTTCATTCCGTTTTTTAAAGTTCCCCAAGACACATCTTTACTGAGCGGAATCGTGGTCGAAAACTGCGCACTGCTTTTAAATCCAATCAATAGGATCAGAAGAAAGCATTTTGATGGAAAGATTTTCATTTGATATTTTTTGTTTTTTTTTAATGATTGTTTTTTAATTTAAGCACATAGAAAGATAGGTCTCCCTTTCTATAAAAGCCTGCAAAAAGAAACCCGTTTCCCGCACATAGTCCAGAAGCGCTGGGATATGCTAAAAATGAAATGCCTAAATTAAGGCTGCAAAAGCTATGCTTCTATGCCCTTAAAAGATAATAAGGCTAATATCATTTCTTAAAGTTCCCCACACCTTCTTTTAACCAATTGGCGTAAAATGCAATATCAGGATTATAAGCTGTAGGCTGATTTAAGTTTTCGCCATTATGATCGATTAAAACATAATATGGCTGGGCGTTTGTCTTGTATTTCAGGATTTGAAATTCGCTCCATTTCTGACCGATATATTTTAATTTTTTTCCAGTGATCTTTGAAGCAATCTGCTCCTTTTCTTCCAGCGGCCTTTTGTCATCCACGTATAATGAAATTACGATCACATCATTTTTCAATTGTGATAGAACCTGAGGATCAGGCCAGACGCGTTCTTCCATTTTACGGCAGTTTACACAGGCAAATCCAGTAAAATCAAGCATCACGGGTTTGTTTACTTTTTTGGCATAAGCCAATCCTAAATCATAATCCCTGAAAACCGCAATTCCGTTTGGACCTTCTTCTGCACCTTCAGCCAGGATTGCTGCGGCGGTACTTGGCGTGGCCGACATTCCTAATCCATCTGGAGATTCGCTGTATTGTTTTGGAGGAGGAAATCCGCTGATCCATTGCAGCGGCGCGCCCCATAATCCCGGAATCAGATAAATGGTAAAAGCGAGAACTGCAATTCCAAGACCCAATCTTCCCACAGAAAGGTGTCCTGCAGGCGAGTCATGCGAAAGCTGGATTTTTCCAAATAGATAAAAGGTTAAAGCTGTAAAAATGGCGATCCAAATTGCCAAAAAGGCTTCCCTTTCTAATAAATGAAGCTGCAAAACCAAATCGGCATTGGATAAAAATTTAAAAGCCAAAGCCAATTCTAAAAATCCTAAAACTACTTTTACCGAATTTAGCCAGCCACCCGATTTTGGAAGTGAATTCATCCATCCCGGAAAAGCGGCAAAAAGCGTAAAAGGCAAAGCGATGGCCAATGAAAATCCAAACATTCCGATAACGGGTGCCAAACCGCCCTGACTTGCGGACTGAACCAATAAAGTCCCAACGATTGGGCCTGTGCATGAAAATGATACAATGGCAAGCGCCAAAGCCATAAAAAAGATTCCGATTACACCGCTTTTCTGCGAGTTATTATCGACTCTGGTAAGCCATGAACTTGGTAAAACAATTTCGAATGCGCCTAAAAATGATATGGCAAAGACAACTAATAATAAGAAGAATATTAAATTGAATGCGACATTTGTTGCCAATGCATTTAAGGCATCGGCACCAAAAATAGTGGTTACCAATGTGCCTAAAGCTACATAAATAATAATAATGAAAATGCCATATAGCAGAGCATTTCGAATTCCTGCCGCTTTATTTTTGCTTTGTTTGGTAAAAAAACTAACCGTCATTGGAATCATAGGAAAAACGCATGGTGTCAGCAAAGCCGCTAAACCTCCTAAAAAGCTCAATAGAAAAATACTCCAGATATTTTCTCCTCTTGCTGCATCTTCATTTTTTTGCAGCGATGCAATTTCTTTTTTTATTGCTGTTTTCACAGGAACTTCTGCCCTAACTGCATCTTCTTTTACAGGAACAATGGCATCTTTTTTGACCTCTTCTGCCGCTTTTAATTCTTCTTTTGCAGCACCTTTGGGAATCTCAAAAACAAATTCCCTTTCGCTTGGCGGCAGACAGCTTTGATCATTGCAGACCATAAATTCTATAGTTGCCTTAACCTTAAAAGCATCGCTGTTTTTTCTTTCTATTTTTTGCGTAAAAACAGCTTTTGTTTCAAAAAGTTTGATGCGCATATTAAAAATCGGATCATCAATTTCATGCCCGTCTGGCTCAACAATGCCTCCTTTTGCCGCATAATTTTTAGATTTTGCAAACACAAAGCTGGTTGGCATTGGCCCGTTTGCGGGAACTTTTTGAGAATACATGTGCCAGCCTTTGTCTATCTGCGCTGTAATACTTAATTCATAACTGGAGTCATCCACCTCTTTTACAGACGTTTTAAACGACACGGGGTCGTAAATCTGGGCAGTAAGATTATGCATCGCAAAGAAAATTGCGATAAAAAGAATTAGTTTTTTCATAAAAAAGAAATTTAGGACGATGATCGCTTGGATCATCATGAAAGCTGTGCATCTAAGCAGAAAAATTATTTAAACACATAGAAAGATAGGTCTTATTGCCTGTAAAAGAATAGTTAGAACAAACTCATTTTAAGGCATAGCTTTGGTGTGTCAAGAGAAGTGAAATGCCTTTTTAAAGTTCTAAGATCTATGTTTCTATGTGTTTATATCAATACGTTTCAATCATCATTTTTTATATCGCTGCAAAATCCATTTGGAAATATCATCGAGAACTTCCGGTGCAAAAACTTCATCTAATTCTTTGACTTCTTTCTGCGTACAAGTTCTGCAATGCTGATACATATGATTTAAGCCCGGATAGATTTTTAAAGTAAGATCTTTTGTTCCAAGGTATTTCTTAAATGAATTTATATTCTCTAGAGCAGGAACCTGAATATCCCTGTCTCCATTTCCAACAAATACCGGAATCTTAATTTTTGGCAGATAGTCTTCTGGATTGTAATGGATAGTATAGCGATACCATTTTCTGTCGGCATCTTTTCCATATCGGTATAAAAAAGTCTGTTCGCGTCCTTCCCAAAGCTGTACTTTCTTGAGCATGACCGAATCTTGTTTCTGCATCCATTCTTTCAGCTTTATCTCCATCACTGGCTTTACAGATTCATCATCTTTGGTTTCGT
Organism: Flavobacterium ginsenosidimutans; assembly: GCF_003254625.1. Classification (GTDB taxonomy): domain Bacteria; phylum Bacteroidota; class Bacteroidia; order Flavobacteriales; family Flavobacteriaceae; genus Flavobacterium; species Flavobacterium ginsenosidimutans. The sequence goes on along the minus strand of NZ_QJRJ01000081.1, from coordinate 491,091 downwards.
AAACGGCTTTGAAAAGAATATTGTACAGCTCCATCTGTTTGGCCACCACCTCATCTGTAAAATTAAAGCTTTTTAAAATCGCTGTATTCTGCAGATTCAGCATCTCGAGCCCGCTTACCCCTACTCCAGATAAGCTGATCATGAATTTTACATCTTTGTTTCTCGAACTCACAATAGAGGCAATCATTCCCCCTTCGCTGTGGCCGATTAAACCAATATAGGAAGCATCCACATTTTTATCGCTTTTTAAATATGCTATTTCTTCTTCTATATCATCTGCAAAATCGCCGGTTGTGGCACTTTCAAAATCGCCGGCTGTTTTACCAAATCCGCGGTCGTCTACACGAAGAGAGGCGATTCCGTTACGAGCCAGATAATCAGCTAAAACAGTGAAAAATTCTCTTCCCATAAACGTATAATTGCGGTCATGCTGTCCGGTTCCGGAAATTAAAATGGCCAGCGGATATTTCTTTCTGTTTTTCGGAAGCGTCAATGTTGCGCCATAAGCCAGTTTGGTATTCTTCCCTTCAAAGGTAAAATCCTTCACTTCATACGGATACGGTTTCTGCGGATGCTGTGCAAAAAACAAAGGCTTTATTTGGTTTTGCTTATTTAAAACAACAGCAGCATTTGGAATCGAGTAATTATTAAAAATTCCTGTAACTGCAGTTTTATCGGGACTGTATTTTCCTTTAAAAGTATAGCCATACATGTCATTTTTAAAAGAAACACTGTCAGCGGCAGCTTTTACAGCAACCTTGCAGTCTGAACCTAATTCAGGAATGCTAAAGGAAAGGGAATCTTTTTTGGCATCGAAATCTCCGGACACAATAATTCTATAGGACTGATATTGTCCCTGCCAGATGGTCTGGGAAAAACCAATCTGACAGCACAATAGCACAATACTGAGATATAAAAAATTAACAATTTTCATTTTTTAACCTTTAACTAAATTATTTTTTCTCAGCTTTCAAATATTCAATAATGATCGAAATTTCGTCGGCCAATTCAGTTGGGCTTCCAAAATATCCATTTGATTTCCATCTTAATTTTCCGTTTTGATCTATAATCATTTTTTCTGGAATTCCAGAAAATTGAAATGCTTTAGAATATTTCTCATATGCTTGATCAAACTTTCCAGTTTTTGGATTTTTTCCATCGTACAAAATCGTAAAGTCAAATCCTTTTTCTTTAATAAATGCCTGTGTCTGCGCTTTAAAGTCTTTAATGTATTCTTGCGTATCTACAAAATAAAATTTTACATTAGGATCTTGTCTGTATTTCTCCACTGCCATCTGCATTCCCGGCATTGCATTTTTACATGGTCCGCACCACATTGCCCAAAAATCAAGCACCACGATTTTTCCTTTTTGATCGGCTAGCTTCACATTACCGCCTCTGCTGCTTTCTAAATCAAAACCTTCTATTGGCATATTGATCAGTTCTGCAATCAGTCTGGTTTTGTGTTCCTGAATATTGCTGTCTGATTTAAATGAATTTACATATGCTTCAAAACCTGCCGCGGCACCGCCTTCCTTTAAATAAATTGTTTTTAATGAAGCCAGCATTTCTGGAGTCGCTTTATTTTCTCTAATGCTTATTGCCAATAATTCTTTGGCATCAAGCATTTTTCCTTCTCTAAGCAGCATTCTGGCATACACCTCGTTGTAGCTTGCGTCTTTGTAACCGTAAAATGGCTTAATTTTATCCAGATATCTTCTTTCTAAATCATAGTTTTTAAAGATTTCCTGGAGTTTTGCATAGGTAAAATATTCTCTTGCGGCATAATCTATCGTCTGCGCCTGCCATTCTTTAGGAGATAATTTCTGAGCATATTCTTTAGGCACAAATGCTTCTCTGCTTTCCATTTCAGGAATGAAGATATCGGCGTATTTTTTTAGTGTTTCCAAATCTGTTTTCTCGACTCCGTCTTCATGCCTGTTAAAGGGAATTGAAACCAAGTGCCAGCTGTAATCCAATACAATGTTGAATGATGCTTTTTTAACGCTGTTTAAAGCGAAATTGTAATCTTTGTTTTTTACGATATAATTGTAAGCAATTGCTTTAAATAATTTATCGCTGAAAAGATTTTCCGTTTCTGTAGTGATGTCTGAGAATTTCTCCGCCGGAAAGTTTTTTTCAAATTCAGCATACTGCTTTACCTTTTTGTCAAAATCTGATTCCATAAAGATTTTCTTAATTTCGATATCACGCGCTAAAACACCTTTTGGATACTTTTTGAGCAATGCCTGCTGCACTGAATCAATAAAAGCCTTATTGGCAGCCGGTTCTAATAAACCGATTGTTCTGGTTACATTATATTGGTCCTGATTATCTAACTCATTTGTCAGTGCAAAACGGACTTCTTTTTTTATACGGGGAGAGAAATCGCCGCCTCTCACAATTTGAGCGACTTTTAATGCATTGTAAAATATTTTCTTGCGGCTCTCCGGATGGTATTGCAATTCATAGTTTACCCACATTACGGCTACAGAATCATTTTTAAAAGCTGATTCATCTACGATATTTGGAACATCATTTTCAAAAACTTTGTTACGCAGCATTCCCCAGCCAATATAAGCGCCCGGAGATTTTGGCAGCATCCAGCTGTAGGTAGTTTCTCCCCCTTTATCGATCAGGGTGTCTGAAGTAAAAATACAAGTTATCAATGAAGCATGATCTGAAAGCTTTACTTTCGTCTGCCATTTTTTATCTGAAGCTGCTTTAAGATTAATATCCTTAATTAGCCATCTAAAATTATCATAGGCATATAATCTTGCTGAAACCTGTTTTGCATTTTTCAAAACAGTTGACGATGCATCATAAGTAATCGTGATTTCTTCTCCTGGATTTGGCTGTTCTGGCGAAATCTCAAACCTTTTGGGCTGATCCTGCGCATATATAGATGCATTTGCAGCTATAAAAAGCGTTAGTAGTTTTAATATTTTCATTTTCTTTTTGTTTAAGCACGTTCAAGCGAAACTGAACGTGCTATATTTTTTTGAATCAATTCTTTTTCAATTGTTTTGCTGCAGATCCGGAGCGTAATCAAAGTAGATTGCCGCGTAAGGAAACTGATAACGGTTTCCGTCCGGTTCAATGGTAAAAGTTTCTGTTAGGTATTTATGCGTAATGGTCTTAGCAAAACGGGGATCTTTATTTAAGCGTTTCAGATCCGCCCATCTAAAACCTGCTCTTCCCATTAATTCTTTTCGGCGCTCGGCCAAAACTTTTATAAGGGCGTCGTTAGCATCAGCGGCAGTTAAATCTGTATATTCTACTGCTTTAAAACGTTTCTTTCTTAATGTATTAATCGTTGCCATTGCTGTTGATGCATTTCCTGCTCTTGCTTCGCATTCGGCTTTGATCACATACATTTCAGGAACAGTTGGCCCGGCGTTGCGGCCGTCTCCAGATAAAAGTTCTTTACAATAGGCTCTTCCCTGTGTAAGGCTTCCGTAAGTCATTGCATTAATAGATCTTGTGTAGAGCTGGTATCTAAGATCTTTTGTATCAAATGAATCTAATAGCTCATCGCTTAGAGATAAGAGAGTTGGCGAATACATATAAGCCGTTGATTCTTTTGCCAGCATGTTTTCCGGATCATCAAAGGTTCTCGGCCATCCGTAATCTCCAGCATTTTGGTAGTCTTCTAAATTCAACAAAGTATTTTGCAATGCTAAAGCCGATTCTGCATTCTGCAGGGCTTCTGCATAATTTCCCATATACAGATTTGTTCTTGCCAATAATCCGTACGCAGATGCTTTTGATGGAAACCATATGCTTCTGGATCTATTTACCGGTTTTAAACCCGATGCAATAGCTTCTGTCAAATCTTTTACAATCTGATCGTAGACTTCTTTTACAGATGCTCTTGTAATATTTTCTGTTACAGTGGGTACAGTTAAAAGCGGTATTCCTAAATCTGTAGAAGCAGTTGCAGGGTCATATGCTTTTCCAAATACATTAACTAAAGTTAAAAAGATAAATGCTCTATGGACTTGCGCTTCTCCCTTTATAGCCAAACGTTCTGCATCTGTGCCATTTGTGCTGGTCATTACCTCATTTATAATTACGTTGCAGGTATACAATGACGTATATAAAGAATTCATATCGCTGTCTCTTTCTCCCACAGGAATGATTTGATCTGCCCATTTATATGTTTCTAAATAAGGCTTGTAATAAGCAGAACCCGAAAAATACCGATTAAAGTAATTCGCATGGTCTTCACGCATTACAATATCATCTGAGGCTACATCCACTAAATTGTAAGTGCTGTTAAAGGTGCTTGCCCCTTGCAGCAGATATCTATAGTTTACGGTTTCTTTCGGGATTAGTTTCCCTTCTGTCTGTATATCTACGTAGTTATCGCAACTTGTTAAAAGTGCTGATAAAATGGCTATATATATTAAATACTTTTTCATCGCTGCAGCTATTAAAAATTAAAATTGAATCCCATTGAATACATTGCCGTTGGAGGCAGTTTCATGCCTGTACCGGTAACCGGTAAAAAATCAGGATCGATATTGTCATTATTTTTTCTCCAGATAATTCCAATGTTTCTTGCAGAACAAGTTAAAGAAGCACTGTCTATAAATGTATTTTCAAAAAGATTTGACAGATCATATTTCAGCGAAACTTCTTTGAAGCGAACATGGTCTCCATCAATTACTTTGTCATCACTCAATCGGTAGCGTGAATAACTGTATCCTGTCATTCCTCTTACACCCGGAACGTTTGTTATAGCTTCGTCACCTGGATTTCTCCATCTTAGGTCGATGTCTGAATTTAAATCATATCCTTTGAAACTTCCGTATCTGTCTACATACTGGTCAAAAGATGGTTTAAACAGCACATAATCCAATTTGTAGGTAGCTAAGAGATAAAGCGAAAGTTTTTTATAGCTTAAATTGGCACTTAAGCTTCCGTAATATTTAGGTGTGCTGGTCCCCATATATTTCATGTCTTCAATATCTGTCAGCATGACATTTGACTGCACAATATTCCCGTCTTTATCATAAACCTGCACTGATCCCGCATTATTTAATCCTGCATTCCTAAAAGCAAAAACACTGTTTGTTCCATATCCCGCAAGTGGCGGTGTGCTTCCCGAGCCGTTTAAGATATTGGCAAAATTTGTAAATCTCGAATCGGTAACTTCGTTGGTGTTGTAAGATGTAACTAAACTTAAATCAAAACTAAAATCTGTGCTCTTAACAATTGATCCGTTTAAATTCAAATCAATTCCATGCCCTTCTAAGGTTGATGCATTTCTAGTCAGCATATTGTTTGGAATTCCATAAAATGGCGACACATCGAATTCCGTAATTAAATCTTTGCTATTTTTTCTGTAGTACTCAATTGTTCCGTTTAAGCGATAATTAAGAATGCTGAAATCAAGACCAAAATTCATAATTCCGGTTTTTTCCCAGCGCAGCGCAGGATTTGCGGCTTCAGTTATAAAAGCAAATGGCTGCTGTGAAAATCTATCAACATCCGCCAAAGAAATATTCGTAAATGGGAATGTATCTAAACTAATATTTCCGTTATATCCATAACTTGCTCTAAAGCTCAAATTATCAAAGAAATTTACATTTTTCATAAAATTTTCTCTGCTGATATTCCATTTTAAACCTGTAGACCATAAAGGCGTCCTTCTATAGCTTTTATCTACGCCAAAATTGTTGTAATCATCCAAACGCGCACTTCCAGAAACAGTATATCTGTTATCGTACGTATAAGAAGCATTTCCATAATAAGACAGAAATCGTCGTGTCTGGCTTTTTAATGTATTGTTGTAGCTGATTCCCTGAGGATATCCATAAATTGTATTAGGGGTATTTGAAGGAAGATCTATAGAAGTCTGTGATGTTTCATTATAGCCAAACAGAGTTCCTGCCTGATTTGATTCTACGGTTTCTCTAAACTCAATGCCGCCAAGAGCATCAATAGCATGCCTTTGCGCTAAAGCAGTATTGTAAACCAGCTGGCCTCTTGCTGTATAGCTGTCTTTGCCAAATCTTGAATTTTGGCTGATTCCTCCTAACGGAACTCCATAGATCAGCTCATTTGTAGCTGTATTAACAGTTGTATACTGGTTTACAAGATCTCTGGCGAAATACGTATCTGGATTGTATAGATTTTTATTGTCCAGATTTGAAGTTTCAATATAATAAGTTCCAACAGCATCTAAGCCTTTGAATAAAGGTGCTGTGACAGAAATATTTGCAGAATAGTTTTGTTCTTTAATGCCTCTGCTGCTATTATCCAATTCGTCCATATAATTGTAAGTCCATGGCAGATACCCTTGATTTTGAAGCCTTTGGGTATCTGCACTGTAAAAACGTCGATCGTATGAAACTGAATTTCCGTTAGCATCAACTATTTCATTATATGGCAGAAATGAGGTTAAAGATGCCTGAAGCGGACTTAATCCTAAGCCGTTTTGCTCGTAATTAAAGATAGACCCTTTTAAACTCGTGCTTACTTTGAAGTAATTAAGCAGCTTAAAATCCTGGTTTACAGTAAAAGTCATACGTTTACCTCCAGTGCCAACAGCCTGAGTCTTTTCATTAGAAAATGAAGCCGATGTAAAATAGGTGTAATCGTTTTGGCCTCCGCTAAAAGAAAAATCAAAATTATTTGACTCAGAAGGACGCATTAAATACTTCGTAATCTGATCGTAGTTATTTCTTGCCCTTAAAATATCTAACTGTGCATTTTTTTCAGCTGTTGTTATAGTTCCTCTTTTTTCCTGAAACATATATTCCACACCTTGGCTAATTGGAGTTGAATAATATAAGCTAGTTGCTGCCGCTGGATCTGTAATAATGCCTTTGTCTACTAATTCTTGCTCTAAATTCAATACCTGGGAAGAATTCATCAAAGGCAGGCGGGATAAAGAGGCTTTATTGGCAATGGCATAATTTTGAGAAGCGCTGAATCTTGTTTTCCCTCTTTTGCCTTTTTTGGTTTCGATTACCATAACTCCATTGGCAGATCTTGCACCGTAAATAGAAGCGGCCGCAGCATCTTTTAAGAAGGTTATTTTCTCAATATCTTTTGGATTCAGGGTTCTGATATCCAATTCTGTAGGCGTACCGTCCAAGATGATTAAAGGCAAGCTGCTGGCACCGCTTGTATCATAAGTGGATTGTCCTCTAATTCTGAAGTTGTAACTCGTTTTTGCTGCACCTGCACCAAATAAATTTCCGTAAACAAATGAATTATCAGACTCCATCACATCGATTGCCAAACCTGCAACCTGTCCTTCTAACTGATGCATTACATTCGAAACTGGAATTTTCTCCAAATCTTTTGCGGTAATCGTAGATACAGAACCTGTCGCACGTGTTTTGGAAATTTTCTGGTAACCGTTGTTTACCACAATCTCGTTCATTAGCGAAACTTTTTCTTTGGCTGTTATTGTTATATTGGACCGGCCATCAAGGTTTAATCTCACGGTTTCAATGGTTAATCCCGAAGCTTCGATTATGGCATTTGTTGGTACCCCGTAAAGAGCAAAACTTCCGTCAAAATCTGTAGTTGCACCATTTTTGGTGCCTGTAACCCAAATATTTACACCCGGATAAGGTTCTCCGCTGGAATTAAGCACACGTCCCTTTACCTCTATTGAACCCGTCGAAAGGCTTTGCGGACTTGTCGAGGTAACTACAATAGTTTTATCCTGAATGGTGAAAGTAAACTGCTGCCCCTCGAATATAATTCCTAAGGCTTCTGAAATGCTTTTCTTTTGAATATTTAGGCTTACCGGTTTTGCTTTGTCTAAAATCTTAACATTATAAAAGAAAACATAGCCTGTCTGCTTTGTAATAGCAGCAAATGCTTTCTGAAAGGTAAGATCTGTTCCCTCTATGGTTACGGTTTTATTGGTCTGCGCAACAGCTGTATACGCAAAAAACATAAATAATATAAAATATAATTTTTTCAAATTACATTTTGCATTTGGCCTGAATGCATCTCTTTGAGAGGAATTCTGGTCCCTGCTTAATTTTTGATTAGTTAAAAAATTCATTACATTTGAATCGGTTAGTTTAATAAATAGGATCGGTTATTTTTCTTATTTAAGAACTAGGCTGTACATACCCAAGGCGCGGGAACGCTTTGGGTATTTTTTTGCGGCAGTTCTTGCTTCACAATTTTACTGTGTCACAATCACCTCCTTTCCTGAAACTTTAAAGTGGACATCGCTGCTCTCCAGCATTTTAAGAATCTGATTTAATTTTAAATCTTTTTGAATTGCGCCTTCAAAACGCTCATCTGGAATTTTCCCTTTATAGATAACATCTACATCATACCATCTTTCGATTTCGCGCATAATTTCGTCGTACTTGGCATTTTCAAAATAAAACAATCTGTTTTTCCAGGCAATTGCGAGTTCTGTATTTACCTCTTTTGTTTTCATTGAATGTTTATCCAGCGAAACAACGATCTGCTGTCCTGGTTTTACTAAAGCAGAATTGCCGCCTTCTGTAATTTTAATTTTTCCTTCCAGTAAAGTAGTTTTTAAGACTGGTTCGTTTTCGTAGGCTCTAATATTGAAATGAGTTCCTAAAACTTCAACCTGCTGACCGTTAGAGAAAACTTTAAAAGGCATTTTCTCGTTATGGGCTACTTCAAAATAAGCTTCTCCTGTTAAAACTACAGCTCTTTCGCTTCCGCTGAAATAAGTTGGATATTTTAGTGAAGATCCGGCATTCATCCAAACATTAGTTCCGTCTGGCAATGCAATTTGAAAGGTCTTTCCATTAGGTGTAGCTAGAGTATTGTAGGTTGGTTTTCCGGTATGTGCGCCATTATTTTGGCCATAACGAATCTGCCCTTCATTGTCTTTTGTAATGACAACATCTTCCTGATTTGCCACTACACCGTTTTTCTCTTCATTCAAAACTACCTTTGAACCGTCAGAAAGGGTTAGTACAATATCATTAGATTTTTTTTCTGAAGCTGAGGCATTTTCAGTTTTAACAACTGAATTATTGATTGATGTATTGGTTTTGGCAAAATAAGCAATTCCTATTAACAAAGCTGCAGATGCGGCAATTGCATATTTGTAGTATATTCTATTGCTTCTTTTTGGAGTAATTTTTTGGCCAATAATTTCCCAGGCATTCTCAAGGTCGATTTCCTCAATATCGATTTGATACCTATTTTGCACTCTTTTAAAATACTCCCTGTTCGAGTCAGACTCCTTGTACCATGCAGCAAAAATTGATTCTTCTTCTGGGGTAAGAGTATCGTTTATTTTCTTTATGATCAGTTTAAATTCCATTTTCAGAATCTCTTTAAATTAACAATTACATGATGTAATTTATAACCAAGACAACTGAAACTAAATAATGGGTGACAAAAGTTTAAGAAAAAATGAAGAAAAAATTAAATTATATACAAAGCAAAATAATTTTCCTACGAATGAATGGATAGTAACGCTAAAACAAAAACCAGCGATTCACTGATTTTTACTTTGGCTCTTTTTAGCTGTGTTTTTACCGTATTTACAGAAATGCCCATTTCCTCTGCAATTTCTTCATACTTATAATTTTCTATAAATTTAAGTTTAAAGACCTGCTGCATGCTATCTGGAAAAGTTTCAATAATTTTTAAAATATGATTGTAGAGAATTGTTTTTTCTTGGTCTGAGATTAAATCCAAATCTTCATCCAATATGAGCATCGAGTTTAAATCGATGACATTTAAATCATCGGTGACTTTAACTGATTTCAAATAATTCAAACATCTGTTGCGCACCATGGCATACAAATATGCTTTCAAAGATGTTTTTATTTCGATATTTTTTGCATTTTCCCATAAAGAGATAAATACTTCCTGAACAGCATCTTCACTTGCCTGCTGATCAAATAGAAAATTATTGGCATATAGAACCAGCCCTTTATAAAAATGATTGAATACATTTTTATAAACGGACTTATTTTGGTTTTGAAGTTCTTCTAAGACAATATTTATTTCCAAAGCAATATCTAAAGGCCAATATTATAAAAAACAAATCTATATAAATTTAAGCTATCAGCAAATATCAAATAGATTTCTCTGAATAAAACTAAAAAATACGTCAATATTTAATCAATAATGAGAATATCATAAAAAAACAATATTCCAATTGTAATAAAAAAACAATATTAGTACTTCTCCTACTTGATCAAATCTAGCATATATCTTTCTTTAGTACTATTTATCCTAGATTAATAACATCTTTCTAATATATACGGATTTTTTGCTGTTTTCGTTTTATTAAATATTATTTATTGAGCTGAATGCTTAATTGCATCCTTCTCTATTTCTGATACCGACAAAACGAAAAGAATTCAACAAAGAAAAAGGCATCCAAAATCAATTGATTTTGAAGGCCTTCTAAAATTCAGGGATTTTCAATAAATAGAATGGCATCTATATCCTCCAGCCTTTCAAATTTAGTTTTTTTGTAAGATGTGAAAGTCTATTATATTCTATATCCGCCCGAAACTTCTATTCGCTGCGCATTAATCCATTTGGAATCATCAGAACAAAGAAATGCTACCACGCTTCCAATATCATCCGGCAACCCCACTCTTCCTAAAGCAGTTTCAGATGCCAGATGCTTATTCAAATCTGAAATATCACGTACAGCACCGCCGCCAAAATCAGTTTCAATAGCCCCAGGAGCAACGGAATTGACCCTTATTTTTCTGCTTCCCAATTCCAAAGCCTGATATCTTGATAATGAATCTACTGCCGCTTTCATGGCGCCATAAACGGAATATCCAGCAAATGAAAACCTTGCCAAACCAGAAGACGTGTTCACGATGCTGCTGCCGTCATTGAGTAATGGCAGCAATTTTTGTGTTAAAAAATAAGGCCCTTTGAAATGGATATTTGCCATTGCATCCAAAATCTCTTCCGTTGTTGTTTCAAAACTTTGGTTAATTCCGATACCAGCATTGTTTACCAGCGCATCTAATTTGGCAGAATAAAATTGAGCATCTAAAACATCTTTTACTTCAGTTACAAATTGATCAAAACCGGCAGTTGAAGAAATGTCCAAAGGCAATGCAAACGCTTTTTGTCCAATACTTTCAATTTCTTTTGCCACCTGGTCAGCAAATTCTTTTTTGGTCTGATAGGTAAGGATGATATCAAATCCATTTTTCGCCAGCTGTAAAGCCGAATCTTTTCCAAGTCCACGGCTTGCGCCTGTTACTAATGCTATTTTATTTTGATTGTTTGACATTTTTATTGTTTTTAACTTTATGTATTTTTTAATTCATTCTTAGTTCAGTCTATCTCTTACTTTTTTATGATGTTTACAGCTTTTTAATTTAAGATGTTTGCCCTGAATTCATTTGGTGTGCTCCCTACTTCTTTTTTAAAAAGACGTGAAAAATAAGTCGTGTTTTCAAAACCAAGCAGATGAGAAATTTCAGATATATTCAGTTCGCCTTCGGCCAGTAAGTTTTTTGCCTCGCCGATCAAAAAAAGATGAATGAGCTCCAGGGCAGTCTTTCCTGTTTCCTGCTTGAGCAAATCAGTTAAATAACGTGAAGATATATTCAGCTTTTCTGCCATGAGAGATACCGTTGGCAATCCAATATTTTTCGTTTTTCTTTCTTCAAAATTTGAAGCAAGCAAAGCGTTAAACTTCGTGACTGTAGAACCAGTGAGCTCTATACGGTTTATAAACTGCCTTTTATAAAAGCGCTGTGCATATTTAAGCATGGAATCCAGATGGCTTACAATAATGGCTTTGCTGAGTTCGTCAGTATTATTGTTGTACTCTTTTTCAATATTGAAATACAGATTCCAGATGATATCCTCCTCTGCAGGTGAAAGATGTAATGCCTCATTAACCTGGTAATCGAAATAACTGTATTTCCTGATTTCGCTGTAAAGGATTGTTCCCGGTAAAAAATCTTCATGAATCATAATTAGAAATCCCTTTTCCTCCAACTCCACATTTTTAAAGACTACTTTCTGCCGGGGCTTCGTAAAGGACATGGAGCCACGGTCATGGTCATATTTTGTTTTGCCATACTTCATGCTTCCAGATTTCAATTTTTTAAATCCTATAATATAAAATTCAGATGAAAACTCCAGAATACTATTACCGCTGCAGCTGTCCCGTTCACCATATGCCGCGCTAAAGAGCGGATGCTGGGGAGGCTTGATATCGAGCGCTTCATGCAGATCGCTGATTTTTTTGAAATGTATCATTGTTCCTAATTGTAAAAACAGAGCCCGATAAATTTAGATTCTGTTAATTTAAACTTATATTAACCATGTGCCGCCACCGACACATCCTGCCATGATTCCCATGTTTTCAGTCTTTCTGCATAAGTGTGCTGCACCCAGGGAAAAGCAGTTTTACCCAGCAGTAATCTGAGTGGCGGATTTTCAGAATAAACGAGCTTGACAAGAGCTTTGGCAGTGGCTGCAGGGTTACCTGAATCCTGCTCGCTGGCATGCTGATAAAAATCTTTCCGCACACTGTCGTAAGCCGGTATTGATTCACTGAGTGCAAGGGAAGTGGTCCCGAAGAAATCTGTAGAAAAACCACCTGGTTCTACTATGGTAACTTTAATGCCAAATCCGCTTACTTCACCCGCGAGTGTTTCAGTAAGGCCTTCAACAGCGAATTTAGCTGCACTATACAGCCCCATTAGTGATACCGTATTCAAACCCAGCGCACTTGAAAGCTGAATGATATGTCCTGATTTTTGCTGGCGCATGATAGGCAGAACTGCCTGGATAGTCCATAATGATCCCAGTACATTGGTTTCAAACTGAGCCCTTACGTCCTGCTCTTTTAATTCCTCTACCGCCCCTATGTGTCCAAAACCGGCATTATTTATTAATACGTCGATGGTGCCAAAGTGCTTTTTTGCAGTTTCAATTGACTCAAAACTTTCGTTTCGATCAGTAACATCCAGTTTTAGCACCAAAAGAGATGATGAAAATTCTTTGTTAAGCTTGGTTAGTGTTTCAGGATTGCGAACAGCCGCAACCACATTATCGCCGCGTTTTAAGAATGCCTCTGCCCAAATTCTTCCGAATCCACGCGATGCACCTGTTATAAAAATTGTTTTTGCCATGATATTAATTTTTAATATTTTGATATGGACAAAGTTCGCACAGACAGTACAGAAGGTTATGATACAAAAGTAGGCAATAATGAAACATTTTAACGAAATTGCTGCGGCTCTAATTCACTGTTTCAAAAGATGGAATATAAAAAAACAAAATCCCATCTCATTTATTGAGAGGGATTTTGCAGTGCAGTCATTATAAATTATTTTGACTTAGGATTTTTTTGAAACAATCCTCTGTTGTATTCTACTACATCTGGATGTGATGGATAGGAAGGCAGGGCAGAAAGATCAGCTATAGCCTTATCTCTTAATGACGGTGCTGCTTCTTTTACACCATCAGCTAGTGCCTGTTTTAATTCTTCTTCATTAAGTTCCGTACAGTAAGCAGGAGTTCCCGGCTGATGTCTCCAGGATTCAGAAAGTCTGCCCGAGTCAACTGCATCGTAACCGGCATCATCAACTAATGAGGCAATTACTTTTTTTGCCTGCGGATCATCACCTGCTACAGCCATTGCTATTCTGTCTTCAGCACCGCTGTTTTTTCCGCCGTTTGCCAGCGTCTCTGCCAGCAAATTATTGAAAGCTTTTACAACAGGCCTTCCCAATTGCTCGGATACCCAGATACTTTCTACTTTTCCGTTTTTAATCTCTTCAATATCGGCATCACGGAATGGATAATAATTTGATGTGTCTACCACAATTACATTTTCCGGAACGCCTTCCAGCAAATCTTTAGGCAAAGTTGGTATTGCTATGGTAGGCAATGATAAAATGATGACATCTACATCTTTTACAACATTCTTTAGTGTTGCTGCTTTAACACCCAAGTCCTCAGCACGAGCCTTTAATTTATCAGCCTGATCTGAATTATTAACTTTCACTTCATGGCCGGCTTCTGCCATTTTTTTTGCGATCGTACCGCCTATTGCACCGGTACCAATTATTCCTATTTTCATTTTCTCTTTTTTATTTTATTAAAATTATTATTGTTTACTATTTCTTGACGGCAAGCCGTTTATTGAACGGTTTATATCTACTGCATGATCAACGCAGTCATCCGGATAGTTTGGCTTAAATGGTCATTTAAGACATAATTATTAATAGGGATATGATTCCTATCAAACAACACGGTGATCAATTCCATACTGATCCGGAACTCCAAGGTGTCCGCGTAAAGTTTTGCTTTCATACTCTTTGTGGAAAAGCCCGCGCTCCTGCAGCAGCGGAACAACCTGATCAACAAAGGCATCAATTCCATCCGAATTAACATCAGGTGAAATCCAAAACCCATCTGCAGCACCTGCTTCATACCAAGCCTGCATATGATCTGCCGCTTCTACGCCAGGCCCTGCAATTACAGGATGATAATCTATTACGCCGTGGGCAAGAATATCAAGAACAGACCAGCCTTGCCTAGCAATTTCCAATGCATTAGAAGAACGGGGATCATAACGAGATGGACGTGCAGTTTCCAGCTGCGCTTCCGATAGCGGTTCATTCATTAAGGAAGGATCAAGTGGAATACCCAACATTTTTTGCAGGTAGTCAAATTTTTGTATAAGTGAACTGCCTCCTAACTGTATTCGGCGATCGAGCGCCGTGCGTCTGTCCTTGGCAATGGTGGTCATCAGTCCAGCAATGTATTTGATTTCATCCGGATCACGGCCGTAACTTTTTGCAGCCGCTCTAAATGCATTACGCTGCGCTCTTGCATCTTCAATTGTAAATGCTGCACCTATTACAACGCTTGCAAAACGTCCTGCCAATTGATGTGCATTGGGGCTGCCGCCTGCGTGAAAGATGATTGGCTGTCCCTGCTCTGACGGCGGAATGTATAAAGGTCCTCTTGAACCGACGTATTTACCCTGTAAGTTGATTGGAAGAATCTGATCTTTCTTTGCGAACTGACCACTCTTTTGGTCGTGTATCCAGGCATCTTTTCCCCAGCTCCCCCAAAGTGATAGAATGAGCTGGACAGCCTCATGAGCACGGCCATAACGATCTTGGCTCGACGGAATTCTTTTTCCGTAATTGGCTGCAACATCTTCCCCGCTTGATGTAATTGCGTTCCATCCGGCCCTGCCATGGCTCATAATGTCCAAGGCCTTAAATTGTCTGGCTAGATTAAAGGGTTCATTAAAAGTGGTTGATCCGGTAGCGACCAATCCAATATATTGAGTTTCTCTGGCAACTGCGGCGAGGGTCATCATCACATCAAGATTGAAAATAGGGGATTCGGTTGCTATATCTTTCACAACTGCACCGGGACCGTCCGGCAAAAATATAAATTGAAATTTTCCACGCTCTGCAGCCTTAGCCTGCTTTACACGGATATCAAAACTCGTATAGCTTTCGGGATCAACTCCCGGCATACGCCAGGCTCCCGATTGAGATCCGTATCCATTTCCAAGATGAAGTCCTATAAGCATTTTTCCTACAGCATTCATAAATTGAATATTTTGATTAATTATTTTGCAAAATTAAACAAAATCACTTTCCTTTGTATAGCTCTTTCCCAAAGGAAAGCGAAATAAACAATTTATCATGTCGAAAAAGAAACCTTACTGTGAGTGCCTAAATACCGTTAAGCCAGTACGGGACACACTTGATGTAATTAATGGAAAATGGAAATTATCCATTATTATTTCTGTAGGTGTAGGGAACAGCAGATTTACTGAAATTCAAGAAAGCATTCCCGGTCTAACTCCTAAAGTTCTTTCAAAAGAACTTAAGGAACTTGAACAGCACCAGCTGATCAAAAGGATTATAACGAACGATTATCCTGTCAAAATATCGTATAGTCTGGAACCTTATGCAGATACTTTAACGCCAATTATCTACGCTATGAAAGATTGGGGATTAAATCATAAGAAGAAAATTTTTAAGAAAAATCCTTTGTGAATTTAATTGCTTAGGTAATGCTTCTATTTACAAAATGTAGCTCCATGTGTTTATGGGCTTTAAGTGAATATAAAAACTGCCAAAAGGCATCAATTGTCTTCAATTGGCGCCTTTTTTTGTATACCCTACTTAAGGAGTTTGGCTCTATTATTCTAAATTTTCCTTTTTTCGCAATATTAGAAAAATAGTGGGAATTTAAAATTTAGCCTCCAGTAACTTAATAGGATTCGAACACTAAGAATAGAAGAGAAATTCGGACTCTATAATATCCTAAATTGTTTGCAATTGCTTTTTAATGGCAAATAATGAAATCCCATAAAAATGGTTTGTAATTTCATCATTACTTGAATTTTCCGCTCTTATATCTTCAATTGTTGATGTTGTCCAACTGAGAAAAATTGGTTTATTCCTTTTCAATTTCTCTGAAAACTTATAAGGCGGCAAGACATTAAATCACAAAAATTTTAATGCTTCGGCAGTTCTTACTGCTTCAATAGAATTATTTACGCGCTTTGGTCAAAGACATAATATAAAACTTTTCATAGACAGGAACAGGACTTCAGCGATAAAGTTCGGATCCTGCTCTGCTCAAAAAAGATCCGATTAGCCAAAATAAGATCAGCTCTATCATTTAAAATTCTGTAATTAAACAGAAATTAAAATCTACATTATAAAGTATAGCTGTTATTTATAAAATATACATATCAGCTATCTTATATGAATTTAAATCTTGTTATTTTTTTATGAAAAATATTAAAATTTCCGGCACCACACTTTCAAGTACACTGCTAAAATGGCAACAGTACAAACGTCTTAAATAACTGCACATAATGGAGAATGTTCACAATCCTCTTTCTCCCCTTATATCTTAAAAGTATACTTTTAAATAAACATCCTACTCCAACCGACTCCCCCCATCACCGGCCAAAACCAAAATAAAAAAATCCTCAAAAATGAAAAGCAAAAAAATGAAAGGAAAAGAAAAACCTAAAACTAACTAACTAACTAACTAACTAACTAACTAACTAACTAACTAACTAACTAACTAACTAACTAACTAACTTTTAAATAGTCTATCCATTTAAACAAATTCCCTAACCTAATCAATTTTTACCGTAACCGGTCAAAATCATGATTAGAAAACATCTTTAGAAAGAAAGAAAGAAAGAAAGAAAGAAAGAAATCTTTAAAGCAAAGGGCTCAAATCTCCACCGAAAATCAATGGTTCGAATCCCGTCAAGGTCAACTGAGGTTAAAAATTGATTTATTTATCTATTCCCGTTCTCTAATTCCTATTAGCGAGTTCAATCTATTTTGCATAAATTTAGAGTACTATCTTAACTTCTTTCCTTTTTTATTTTTTCACGATGCTGCATTCCCCATTTCGTCATAGCACTAACCACTTCTTCTAAAGTATTGCTGTATGGTAAAAGTTGATATTCTATAGTTACAGGGTATCCAGCATCGACTTTTTTAATGATAAAACCATTCATGTCAAGTTCTTTGAGCTCATTCGAAAGAACTCTTGCAGAAATTCCTGTAACCTGTCTCTGAATTTCCGTAAATCGATTATTACCTCTAGCTATAGCAATAATTATCATAAGTTTCCACTTTCCTCCTATTGCATAAAGCGCATCACTTACTGCAAGCAATACTTTATGGCATTCATCTGTAAACTCCTTATTTACTTCTTTATTTTCATTTTGATTTTTCATTCGCAAACATTTTGATTAGCCACTAACCTTTAGGTAACAACTAATAAATTGTTAGCAAATATAGAATAATTTTGACATAGATAAAAAGCAGTATTAACCTGAAACCGCGGCAGAATAATATTGCAATAACTATTAAATATAGAAAATTATGACACTAGAATTTTTAGAAAAAAAAGAAAAACTCAGAAAGCTAATTGATGATTACGCTGTTTTGGGAGATGATAAAAAAATTACTGAGCAAATGGAATTATTTACACCTAACATAACCTATAAAGCCTTTATGGGTGGGATAGTTGTCTCTGAAGTTTCAGGAAAAACTAACATGGAGAAAGAATTTATTGGTCATGCATCGCTGGTAAAAACCTACTTCACCCTTAATGGACAGCATGAAGTACAAATTGACAATGATACAGCTTCTGGCGTATCATTTGCCCAAATAAAAATGATAAGAGAAATTGACGGAAAAAATGTATTAACAGACTACAGCGTTAGATATGATGATAAATACATATTCCAAAATGACAAATGGCTTATAAACTATCGTGAGGGCCATTTTATCATTATTGAGGAAAGGCTATTAAGTACGTAAAATTTAATTGAGGCTTGCAATTTATACAAGCCTCAATTTTTCTTAAAAACTGGAGATTAGTTTAAGTCTTTCATAAACGTACTTAATAGATTTGAATTTATTAATTTTGCTCTTATGGAAAAGAAAACAGTACGCAGTATTTCAGAGTTTAACAGTGAACTTAAGCTAAAAGGATTCAAGGCTTTTCAGATTGAGGATGACAGCAATGCCACGCGCATCTATAGCAGGAAGGACTTTTTTAAAATCTGCCTTACCACTGGACATAGCAAAATACATTACGCTGATAAAAGTTTTGATCAGGACGGAACTATTCTATTTTTCGGCAACCCTAACATTCCCTATTCATGGGAAACGATTTCTACAAAGTACATCGGTTATACCATACTTTTTTCTGAGGATTTTTTAAAAAACTCCGAACGATCTGAAAGCCTCCACCAGTCTCCTTTCTTTAAAATTGGCGGCACTCCCATACTTCAAATTTCTGAAGAACAAAGACTTTTTCTAAATGGCCTTTTTCAGAAAATGATTGACGAACAGCAAAGCGACTATATATACAAAGATGAATTAATACGAAACTACATTAATTTAATAATTCATGAATCGCTGAAACTGCAGCCTTCAGAAAATTATAACGTTGGTAAAAATGGAACTGCCCGAATTGCTTCGATATTTTTGGAACTTCTCGAAAGACAATTTCCTATTGAAAACGCTGATAACCCGCTAAAGCTGACAACTGCACAGCATTATGCCGAAAATCTGCATATCCATGTCAATTATCTAAATCGTGCTGTTAAAGAAATTACTGGAAAATCTACCACAACCCATATTACAGAAAGAATTACAGCAGAGGCAAAAGCCCTTTTACAGCATACCGATTGGAATATTGCCGAAATAGGATATGCATTAGGTTTTGCCTACCCTACGTATTTTAATAATTTTTTCAAAAAACATACTGGAACCAATCCTAAATCCTTAAGAGGTGCAGAAGTTTGAAATTCTTAATCTTTAGTTTGATATTCTTTAACGGCGCCACTGGGTGCCGTTTTACTTTTGCACTGTAATTTAAAATATAATTTGATATGCGAATAACAGTATTCATAGCTATGTCTTTCCTATTTATTGGACAGGCCTACGCACAGAAAAAAGAATCACCTCAAAATAAAAAAAACATGAAGACAGAATTGGAACATTATACATTTCAATTGAGCGATAAGGTAACGCGCCAAAAAGTAAGCTTTAAAAACCGATATGGAATAACGCTTTGCGGAGATCTATATCTTCCAAAAAATCCACAGACAAAATTATTGCCGGCGCTAGCTATAAGCGGTCCTTTTGGTGCGGTTAAAGAACAATCATCGGGTTTATACGCCAATCAAATGGCAGAACGCGGCTATGCGGCCTTGGCATTTGATCCCTCTTATACTGGAGAAAGCGGCGGCGAGCCCCGCAATATTGCTTCATCAGACATTAATACGGAAGATTTTAGCGCTTCAGCAGATTTTCTGGGATTGCAGAAAAATGTAGACCGAAACAAAATTGGCATTATAGGCATATGCGGATTTGGAGGCTTTGCTTTAAACGCTGTTTCGATTGACAAACGTATAAAAGCGGTAGCCACAACAAGCATGTACGATATTCCAAGAGCTGCATCAAAGGGATATTATGACAAAGTAACTTTGGAGCAGCGTACCAAAACATTAGAAGAAATGAGCCTGCAGCGCTGGAAAGACGCTGAAGCCGGCAGACCTGAATACGGAAACTGCCCCAATCCAAATACCATAAAAGGAGATGAACCTCAATTTATAAGAGATTATTACGATTATTACAAAACAGAAAGGGGGTTTCATAAACGTTCAATAAACTCAAATGGCGCCTGGACAAAAACAAATGGCTTCTCTCTGATGAATATGCCAATACTGGCCTACATTAAGGAAATCTCCCCAAGACCTATACTGATTATTGCCGGTGAAAATGCACACTCACGATATTTTAGCGAGGATATCTACAAAGCGGCGGCCGAACCTAAGGAACTTCTGATTATACCTGATGCGGTCCATGTTGACCTGTATGACAGAAAAGAAAAAATACCATTCGATAAGCTGGATGCTTTTTTTAAAAATAATCTAAAATAGCCAGCCTCATGCTTTTAAACTTAAACTGCAATGAACATAAAAAAAGATACAGAGGATGTTTTTGAACAGCTTATGAATGGCCAAACCATATCTCCGGCAAATAGCCAGGCCTACAGACTGCTTGAAGAATCCTTTTCCACAAAAAAGCTCCTTATCCGCTTGAATAGTTCAGCTGACCCTTCAGAAATCAGATCCCTATTAAGCGAGATCACCAATAGCGAAATCGATCAGACCACTACTGTATTTACGCCCATACATATCAATTATGGAAAAAATACCAGAATAGGAAAAAACGTCTTTATAAACTTTGACTGCACATTTTTGGATTTAGGCGGCATTACTATAGAAGATAATGTATTGATTGCGCCAAGAGTAAATATTATTTCGGAAGGTCATCCCATTTCCAGTCAAAACAGAAAATCACTTGTGCCTGGAGCTGTACATATCAAAAAAAATGCTTGGATTGGAACTGCGGCAACTATCTTGTCGGGGGTAACTGTTGGAGAAAATTCAATAGTCGCAGCTGGAGCGGTAGTTGCAAAAGATGTGCCTGATAATACAATAGTCGGCGGTATTCCAGCAAAAATTATTAAAGCTATTGCAGAATAAAAAAAAATAAAAAATAATTCTTACATTTATAATAACTTCAATTTTAACTGCATGCAGTTCTAAATCAGAAAATAAAATGAGCACAACAGAAATTTTTCCACAAGGAGAGCCTCTTCCAAACGAATGGTTTACAGGCAGTGCCTTTTTAAAACCATTAGTGGCACGTGACAAAAACAATGAATTTTCAGCTGGAAGCGTAACATTTGAACCAGGAGCAAGAACCAACTGGCATACTCATCCTAAAGGACAGGTTTTACTAGTTACAGAAGGAAGTGGAATCTATCAAGAAGAAGGAAAACCGGCACAGTTAATAAAAAAAGGCGATGTTGTAAATATCCCTGAAAACGTAAAGCATTGGCATGGCGCATCCGCGGATACAAAAATGGTTCATATTGCGATTACCAATTTTAAGGGAGATACTCAAGTAACTTGGCTTGAACCTGTCTCAGATGAGCAATATTCAGCAGTTAACTAGACAAAAATAAATCAATTTTTAACCCCAATCGAACGACAATTAATGAGTTAAATTAAATATCTTTATTTGTACAGAAAACTAACAAATTAAGTATCCAACAAAATTAACTTCTAATTAGATTAAAACAATTTAAAAAATCTAATATCTTCAACAAATTTTGATTTGAATAATCTCCAAATGATTGTTTAATTTTACT
The DNA here is from genome assembly GCF_003254625.1 of Flavobacterium ginsenosidimutans. GTDB lineage: Bacteria > Bacteroidota > Bacteroidia > Flavobacteriales > Flavobacteriaceae > Flavobacterium > Flavobacterium ginsenosidimutans. The sequence continues at coordinate 469,374 of NZ_QJRJ01000081.1, read as the reverse complement.
AAAAACTAATCTGTTTTTATTTAGTCAATACTAAATTTGATTTTCAAGAATTTTATAAAGTTTTTACATCCCATTAAATTTAAATATCCTTCTGTTTTAACATTTTTTAACGTTTAACCCGTACAATACATACAAACCGCTCTCGAGTAAAAATTTAAAATAATTATCTTACAAATTCATCTAAAAATAAGCTAATTTCTTTAAATCATTCATAAAATGGTTTGTAAATTGTTCAGTAAGGGTCACTACAAAAAAATGAAAGCCTGCAAAGTGTATATTTTGCAGGCTTTTTTTATCTGGCGAAAAATTTTACGATTCTTTTTCAGACTATTGGCCAAATTCGCTGTATTTGCTATTGGCGGTAGACTTTTATCTATTCTTTGTTCCAACCAAATATAGACATCAAAAGAAAAAATATACCAAATGCAAAAAACCATCCAAAATTCCAAGATTTATTTTCGGATTTACTCAAATTATTATCGGATAAACTTAGATAATCAGATTTTACAGATCTCACACTTTCTACGCTAATATTTTCATTAAAAAAATACTTGTCGCCAAATGTCAAAGAATCAACTTTAAGTAACTTTTGTTTGTAGTCTGATTTATTTATTCCCACAAAAATTGAATCTCCTACTTTAATTTCTTCAATTAATTTTTCGACATGAGTTGCTTTCATAGCATCATTTCCACTTATTCTAAAAATTAAATCAGGATACATTTCTAATTTTATCTCAATAGATTTATGTTTGCCTCTAGTTAATTTTATTCGCTCCGATGTTTTATCTTTTAAGACAAAAATATCATTACTTTTTATATATTCAACTTGTAATGCGTTGTAAGCCCAATAAAAAAATAAAAGTGAAATAATAAAAAAAGCAATTGCTAGTTTTTTATTTATTCTTTTTTCGATTAACTCCTCTTTTTGTGTATCTCTATTTTTGATTAGTGCAATTTTGTTTTTTATTTCAAAATAATTTTCAAAATAGTCGCTTGATATTTTTGTTTTTTCTCCATTCTTAAAATATACTATTATTTCTTCCCAATTTTCAAATTTTCCTTTATACTGTTTTTCTGTCCATCCATCAATTTCATCAAGATTGTATACTTTTTTTTTGTTTTTTATGAAGGATGATTCAATTAATTCATTTTTTGTAAAGCAATAATTTTTAACTGAAAATAGATTGAGTAAAATTAAAACTATGATTATCAGTGATAATATTAACAAAATCAAACAAAGGTTTTTTGCATTGTTTTTAGGTGTATAATTAACAAAAGTTAGAATTGCAATTAATAAAAATAATAGTAGACCAAAAAAATGGTCTTTCCAATAGTATTTTTTCTTTTTAGTGATAAGATAATTTTCAGTCAATTTTTAGTTTCTTTTAGGATTGCCAACAACTTGTATATAGCCTGACTATGTCTGACAAATATCATTCTTTTGTTATCAAAAATAGGATTTTTATTGCATAAGAAATCAAATTGGCAATTACAGATCATCTAAAATCTTCAAATCTTGCATTAAATGGTTCGAATTCTGTACCGTCAAGTTCACTATAAAACATTGAAGCCTGAGAATGTAGATTCTCAGACTTTTTTTTGGTTCGAATCCCATAGAAGAGTATTTTGAATCAATTAATGATTTTAAATTTTCCTTTTATTGTTTCACCTTCAAAAGTCGCTGTATAGTAAATAATTTTATTATCAATTCTATCAATTTTCACGTTCATTTTATCGCCTATTTTATAGTTTAATTCGGTAGCTGTTAATTCGATTACTATTGCATTGTATTCACACTCATTTATCCATTCTAGGTTTGATTTAATATAATTTTTATCACCATTTGGATACTCCGTAAATACATTGTCTTTAATAATTATGTAAGTTGAATCATCATCTGTTTCGGAATATCTTAATTTACAATTTTTTAAAAATGAACAATTTACTTTTTCAATAGATTGTCTTTTTGCTACATAGAAAAAATTCATATCATATTCCTTTGATGATTTTAAAATTGGATAAAGCTTTTCATTTCTAATCAGCCATTTTTTATTTGCAGGGAAATTATCATCGTTTTTTAGGATTAATATATCTTTTTTAATAGTCCAAGTTCCAAAAGTTGTATGCTTTTCGCCCATTGTATAGCTCATTTCAAAAGTTCCATCGGATTTAAAATTAACAGTTGATTGAAGCCAACTTGTTTGAAGCTCATAAATTCCTGAAATGTCTGAGACACTATTTTTTTTTTGTTTTGAGACCATTTTATTCTCCGTTAGATCAACAGTATAAGCCGATAAAATCAATACTGAAGTAATATATATAAATAAGCGGGTAATAATCTTTAATTTTATCATTTGTTACATTATGTTATTGATTTTTCCTATTGTTGAGAGATATTGCCACAAACGTTCTAAGGCTACATGGGGTTTGCTAGTTATTAAATGGAGGATTTTCTGTTAACCAAAAATAGAAATAAAAATCTCACTAAAATTCGCAAATCACTTGAAAGAACTTTTATCTAATGGCTTTTAGTAAGATTTATATTTTCAGCCACCATTTCATTGTTTTTATTTTTTCAGTTTGTATGTCATTCAATTTTTGAGAATCAAATTCAGTCAATGTATTTTTGAGTGATTCGAGACCGTAATTTTCCTTTAGCCAAAAAGGGAATTCTTCAACGCTTTTGTTCCAATTTTCGATTGTAGATTTTAAAACAATACTTAAGTCAATTTCTGTTTTTGGTTTTAGCTTATTCAATATTATTCCAGCATATTTTTGGTCTGTATATTGAGTATTGGGTCTATTTACGTTTTCGAATATTTTAATTATGGCGCTTACAATTATTTCGTCCACAACGTTATCCAGCCTATCAATAAGTTGTCTTATTCTTAAATCTCCTATTTTATCCATTAAGTCAATAGACAAATAAAATTCTTTTTGAAAATCATCTGTTGTTTTTGGTATGTTCATCTTGTTTAAGCTTGTTGGTAACTTATATGTATGTCCGACATTATGTATTGGCTACACTAGATAAATATAAGTATTTTCTTCTTTTCAAAAATAAGCTTTTTAATTTATTGCTTAGGAGGGATTTACACTCGAATCTCACAAAATCAGACCTCATTTAAAATTTTTAAATCGTCTAACAGATGGTTCGAATTCTGTACCATCAAGGTCACTATAAATTTTTGAAAGCCTGAGAATATAGATTCTCGGGCTTTTTTTATGGTTCGAAAATTTTTAATTTTTCGTCTAGTTCTTAGTTTGACTATTTCTTAAAGTATAAGTTACCAGATTTTTTATATTCTGATGGGTATTATTATATTTTTTTTTCTCCAATACAAAATTCATTTTTTTTAATATTGATACCGAATTAATATTGTCAGAAGACGGAAAAGCAGTTATTATTTTTGCTTTTATTTTTTCAAACGTATATTCTATAATTTTTTTGATTGCTTCTGTCATTATTCCTTTGCCTTGAAATTCACTTAATATTTCATATCCTATTTCTACAATTTCATTTTCAACATCAAAATTCCATAAACAAATTGAACCAATTAGATTGTTATTTTCTTTTTCGGTTATAACCCAATAAACGCATTCATTTTTCGCTATTAAATTTTGTATTTTAATTATGTATTCTTCTGCTTTTTTTAAGCTTGATGAATTCTCTCTTCCTACAAAAGCATTTACAATTGTATCAGAATGTAATTTATGAATTAAAATAACATCAGTGTTTTCAATATTTCTTAATATTAATCTTTCAGTTATTAGTATAGGAAAATCTTTAAAATTCAATTCCATTCTGTATTTTTTGGATTAATTTTTCATGCGAAATTTTGACTTTTTGTTGCCACTAACTATTGATTACTACTGAAAACATGAGTCATTTAAACCAATATTTAGCAGATATATCTCATAAATATCAGGATTTATTATTATCAAATATATAATAATAAAATTTATGTAACATCAAAAGGGGTTTGAATTTATTGAATACTTTTCATATAAATTAGAACTTAATTTTGATGCTTTTGCTACATTAATGAATTAGTGGAGACACGAGACTAATCAATAGTTCAATTAACTTCAAATCATAAGAAAGTGGACAACCTGGAAAGAAAACACCTGCTATGAAAATTCAGCAGAGAGTCAATATAAGGTTATGATTGAAGCAGGTAATCTTGATGCTATCATCTACGTTTTGCTTCATGAAGCTACAAGCACAGCCATTAGAAAGCTTACCTCCATATCAGCATCCCCATCAGCGGCAAAAATCAAAAAGTAAAAACAGTCTAAAAAGAAAACAGTCTAAAAAGAAAACAGCCATAAACCAGCTGGCATATAACAGGTTATAAAATAAAAAAACAGCCCTAAGGCTGTTTTTTTATTTTATGAGATACTACTATAAATCATTCATAATCTGCAAATGTTAGATGCAATAATTAACCGGCCAGCAACTGATGCATTATCTAGATCCAGCATCCCGAAAAACAATTCGAGGTGAATGTTTAGTTAAAAAGTGTCTTTTTTTTCATTGGAAATTCTGGATTGCAGCATTACAATTTTAGTTTTAGAGATAAAACGATCTGACGAAGGGTTCCCGGAGTGATCATACCGCGGCCGCCGTACCAATAGTGCTCATTGAGCAGGTTATTGGCAGATAGCGAAAATACATAGCCTGTTTTCTCAAAACTTAGAACCGAGCTGATTAAGGTATAAGGATTGGTGTAAAAAGAGCCATTGGCGTTATTAATAATCAAATCCTTGCCATAATGGCTGCCGCCTATGCCTAAGGAAAAGCCATATAAAGCTTTTGACTGCGGAGCGTAATTAACGTACCAGGTTCCGGATAGTTTAGGACCGGCATCAACAGGCCTCAATCCTTGCGTAAGTGCGTCAGAAACAATGAGTTTACTATCATTATAAGCAAAACCTGTATGCAGAAAAAGTCCTTTGATCGGATTTGATTCTAAATCGGCTTCAAAACCTTTGCTGCGCTGCTCACCGTCCTGCAGATAGGAAGCCGTATCATTTGGGTCCTGTCTTACCACATTGGCCACATCAATATTATAATAGCTCAAAACAGCATCCAACAGGTTCTTTTTCAAAGAAACTTTAATGCCTGATTCCCACTGGTTTCCATAAACGGGCTGGAAATTGGTCATCTGCCCGTTTACAGACTGCGGTGCCTGCGGCTGAAAACCATTCATATAATTGGCAAACAATGCTATTCTTTCAGGTATTATCTGGTAATTGATTCCCAATTTCGGAGAAAAAGCCGTTTGTGTATAATCACCCGCAGCTGTTTCGGTTAATAGATCCTCTGTCCCCTTGTTATTGATGTAATTTATTCGGGCACTAAGCATTACGCTTAAATTATCCAATGGGTTAATAACATCTGAAGCATATACCGAGTAATGATCCTGAACCGCCTTATAATTCTCTCCATATGGTTTTAAGGCCAATTGATCAGAGATATACTCATTATTGAAATAAGCATTCTCAGGATCTGCAGCAGTAGCCGAAACTTTTGTAAAATTCATAGATTTGCTGGCAATCCCATAGAGATAATGATAATATTCAACACCTGCAACCAGCCGGTTCTTCATACTGCCGATTTTGAAATTCCCCACAAAATCCTGCTGAATCTGCTGGCTGGTAATGTTTTCCGGATACATTCTGTACACTCTTCGTGTCAGATTCTGGCTGTCATCATCTAATCTTAGCCTAATGTAATCCCCTGGAGTTTTATTATTGATCGAAATTAAATTGGTTTCCGATCTCCAATTTTCTGAAAGCCTGTAAATGATTTTTCCGTAAATATTTACCGCCTTATTATTCATCGTAACCGAGTTGTCATTAAAAGAACGGTAGTAATCTAAATTGAGCTCATCAGCAGATTTAGCAGTCCCCAAAGCCACTTGGAACAGCGGATTGTTAGTAGCCGTTTTGTTTAAAATTTCGGCATCAAGCTGAATATTCAAATCATCGCTGAGCTTGTAATAAATGCTGGGAGCTAAAAAAAATGTTTTTGAAAAGCCCTGGTCCTGAAAAGTATTATTATAGTTATAAGCTCCTGTCAATCGTGCAAGAATCTTTCCGTCTTTATCTAGAGGCCTGTTGGCATCAAGGGTTAAACGCTGCAGATTGTAAGACCCTCCCGCTGCGCTAATGTCGGCGAAAGCGGCATTCTGAGGTTTTACGGTAACACGGTTAATGAGTCCCCCGAAAGTAACCATAGTAGCACCGCCGCCTCCAAAAATTACGGCACTCGGTCCTTTAATCACTTCCAGCTGGGCAATGTTAACCGGATCCATATCTGAGGCCACATAGCCACTTACGCCATTTCTGAAGCTGGATCGGGTGCGAAATCCCCTGATGGAATAATAAGGCGAAATTCCCGCCCAGCTTGGGGCAACACCAGCAGCATTTAGCAGCATTGCGCCTTGGGTGAAAAAATTTCTGTTTTTAATAAGCTGCGGTGAAACCGAAGCGGTCACCTGAGGATTTTCCAGGTTCTTGAGCGGCAGTTTGGAAGCCAGTCCACTGGATACATCTTTGGACTTTCTGACCCCTTCAATAATAACCTCGTCCATTAGGGTGTATCTGCTGGCTATACTGTCTTTTTTTTGTGCAGAGATTTGCAGTGAAGCCGCCAAAGCCACTGCAAAAAATATCGCTTTTCTCATTAATATATAATTGTTTTCATGTGCTGTAAATAGTTCAAATACAGCGTTGATAAATAAAAAAATCTGTGATGAAATTTAGGGCCTCAAAACTGCGGCAAAAAAGAATTGCAGATGCACTGAAAGGCCCAGCGGCCTAATGCAGTAAAAAATGATAAATACAATTTTTTGCACATATATAGACTTAACACAGCAGACATGCAAAAGCAGGCAGCGTGATTTAAGCATACACTAAAACATTAAAAATAATTATTAATATTGTTTAGAACAGCAAGAACAACTAAAATCTAATTACAGAATTGAAACAGGAGTTTAAATCTATATAAAATAGACAGGAGGGCGGAATGCAGTATCAGAAAATGCAATCGGCTTCTTTTCAGCTGAAGCAAAATAGATTTCTTTCACTTCAAATAAAGGCATAAAACTGAAGCTGGCATCAGCTGCGTTTTGAATGTAGACAAGCTCTATTTTATCTTTGAGTCTGCCCTGCATTTCTTTTTCGTTATCGGAGTATTTTTTTATGCTTTTTTGAAGTTCACAGCGCCCGTTGCAGGTATTAAAAACCTGTTTTCGCTGAATGCAGATTGTTTGGGCAATTTCTTTTTGATTAATCTTAAATGAAGCATATACAAACAGACTGCCAAAAGAGGGCAATAAGATCAGAAAGGAAAGTACTATGATGAGAAATCTTTTCAAACGCTTGTCTGTTTTTTTAACTCCAGCAAAAATACAGCATTTTTGTTGGTTCTGTCGCATCTGTCAGAATCAAATATAACACTTTAAGCAATTTAAAATTTAGGCCGCCAATTTACAGAAGGATTTAAACATAGCTATCCCTGGTCTAACCATCTGATTCTTCCTCAGCATATGCACAGCTTCAATTCCGCTCAATGTTCGTCTTGCCGATTCAAAACTTTTAAAGCCTAACCCATTTTGTATCCTCCATTTTATAAATCGATGGGGTTTTGTCGCATCTGTCAGAAACAAATATAAGGATTTGAGTAATTTAAAATTTAGCCCGCCAATTTACAGAATGATTTAAACATAGACAATTCTGGTCTAATCATCTGATTCTTTCTTAGCATATGTACAACTTCAATTCCGCTCAATGTTCGTTTGGCCGATTCAAAACTTTTAAAACCTAGTCCATTTTGAATACGCCATTTTATAAAACGATGGTCCTGCTCTACGATATTGTTGAGATATTTACACTGTCGGATTTTAATCTTTGAGAACGAACGTTTGTTATAGACTTTGATCGCGGCAGTATTAGAACCGCTTTTATCGATGTTTATTACTCTGGGACTACAGTTATTACTAATTGCTTTAATTAGAAATGACTGGGCACTCATTCTCTGTCTTCTTTTAGTTAATAAGAAATCAACTGTATTGCCAGACCTATCCACTGCTCTATGTAAATAACACCAAATACCTTTTACTTTGATATAGGTCTCATCCAATCTCCAACTCGTCCCCACTCTGCCTTTTCTCTTCTTCATCTCTGCCTCAAGTGAAGGCGCAAACTTATATACCCAACGCTGAATCGTTGCATGATCCACAATCACACCCCTAATCTTCATTATTTCCTCAACGTCACGATAGCTAAGTGTAAATCTTAATTTAAAATACACTGCCTGAAGGATTACATATTTTGGATAACAATGACCTTTAGTATTCATTTTTTATTAGTTTTGAAAACCAAAGATAAAACTTAGTCTTAGATGCGACAGAACCAAGAAAAAAAATATAACTAACTAACTTTTAAACAGCCTGTCCTTTTAAACAGATTCCCTAACCCAATCAATTTTACCGTCACCAGTCAAAATCATAATCAGAAACATCTTTAGAAAGAAGAAAAGAAAGAAAGAAAGAAAGAAAGCCCTCATTTCTGAGAGCTTTCAAGTTTTAGTAAAATACTGTTTTTATAAAGAACTGGCTTTTATCCTTATGATCTTACCATCCTTCATAACCACTAAATCGCTGTTATTCTTCTTTTTAAACTCAATTAATTTTTCAGAAACCTTATCCATTGCCTCTATGATCTTTTTCTGAGTCGGTGTCGTTGTTGTTTTATGTTCTCCCATCATCTGTTATTTTTGAGTCTATCTAACTTGATTTTATTTATAATCTCAATTGGATTGCCTAATGTCTTTTGTGCTATCAATTCAGCTTTTACGGCTGTATTGTCAAAAATCAATGCCTCATTGACTATTGGCAGATATATATCGAATAAATTATTTATTCCGTTTTTATACCTGCGTCTAATAACATCGGTTTCAATGTTATGCCCTCCTTCCTGAACTCTTGTCCTCACCCTCTCGATAGCCAGGTCGACACTATCCAGCCAAAAAAATAAAAGCACTACTTTATAGCCTTTTTCCTGAGCCGCAATTACTTTCTGTTTATAGCTTTTTGTCGCTAAGGTAGTTTCGAAAGCAAAGACCTCATTATTGGCTAATAATTCCTTTATTCTGTGAAGCATTATCCTTCCCGATTCAAAGGCGGCCTTTTCAGGCTGGAAAGGAGAAAGACCTTTGGCAATTTCGTCCGCATTTACAAACTCTTTGCATTGTAATATCTCAGGAAGAATTGTAAATGAAGCTGTAGTTTTACCCGCACCATTACAGCCAGCTATTATATAGAGATTTTTATCCATTATTACAAAGATAAGAATTTCAGCCCAATTCCCTGCCTAATGGTTTTAAAAAGAGTGCCGCAGAAACAGAACTGAACCGATTTGTTCAGTTATAAATTACCCATGCTGCCAAACAGGGGCTATAGGCTGCCTGTACTAATCCGGATAGATATAATATCCGTTTTTTCGCATCTCCCGTCTTATTCTTCTTTTTTGCTTACGGCTTTCAATAGGCTTAAAAGCCTCTAAATGCACTTCATAGCAATCTTTAGAGGTAATGGCAACTTCTTTGGATTCTAAACCTATAAAGCCTACAACTAATGTGTCATTTTCATTAATGCTGATTTCAAATTTTCCATCCATGTCTGCATAAGTCCCCTTTCTCTCATTTTTCACGATTATAGTGGCACCTGGCAACGGACCATTTTCATCCATTACAATTCCACTCACTGTTTTAGTAATTTTAATGCCGGATTTTGAATCTTTTTGAGTCGAGCACGATGCAAAAATGCATAAAAGACAGCACGACAGGCAGAATCTAAGTCTCATTTGCCACATATTTTTTCAATTAATTTTATTAGATGGATGTAACAGCATTTCTTCTGAGCCAATCCATTTTAGCAGAAGAGGAATAGCATTTTTAAAAACGAATGCCATGTTTCGCTGCCCATCCCTACTCCAATAGATGATCAATTAACGTAAAAGGTTGGGAACAGCACCGAAAATAATCAGGAGTTAACATTACAAGATTAAGGTTAAATATTGCAGTACTATTTTCTTTGCAATATCTGAAGACAGCGAAGCGGAAGCATCATAAAAATCCAATTCCAAAAAACAAACCTGCTCCAACCAATTCCCCTCTCACCGGCCAAAACCAAAAATAAAATAAGTCTGAGAAAAAAAAACATATAACTAACTAACCATACTTAAATCTTTGCAAGCCTTTATTTTTTAATTTTCAATTATTATTATTTTTACAAACAGATTGCACATCTGCACTATTTGCTGCTGTCCACCTGAGGCCATAAATTGATCTGTTTCCATAAAATATTAAAGAACAAATAATTCAAAGATCGCATTAGATTTTGGAGATTCTATTTAAAAAATTTGATAGAGATGTACCTTTATGTTTACGAAATGCCCTAAAACAGCTTGTTCGGCAGCCAAATCCGCAGGCAGACGAGATTTTCTCAATAGAAAGATCCTTTAGCATAGGTTCATTTAGATTTTCTATCAAATACTGAATTCTTTTTAAATTTATGTAGTCATTAAAATTGAGGCCAAACTCTGCATTGATAAGATAAGAAATCTTATGAACTGTGATTCCTGTTTCTTCTGATAGCTGGGCCAGGCATAAATCTTTATTTAAAAAAAGTTTTTTAGAATTTGTAAAAAATTCTATTGCTGCTAAACATTCTTCTTTTTCTTCCTTTCTTAATTTGTGAAATATATTACCCATACGTTTAATTTTTTTTAAAATTATTTTCAATTAAATAATAAAGCACATATTTTTTACAGTGGCAGGCACCATCTAAAAACCAGATATAAATCCGGCATTAGCGGAGTTCCTGATGCATCCCTCCGATCTTTAAGCCATAAATTCAGGTTCCTACTTTAATTTAATAAAAAACAGACCAGCATTCCATTGTAGATTCTCTAAATGATCCAAAGCTAATTAATGCCTCAAGAATAAAACCGTTTTACAGCTTAAGATCTCAGCTCAACAATCTGGATCGTATGCTGGAAATGTATTCATATTTAATGAGGCTAGTATAAACCGACTGGACTAACTGTGATTCCGATGCCGCAAAGCTGCTGCTGATACAGAGGTCTGCAGCAGATGCCGCCTTTGAAGCATTTTTCTCATATATTCTCAGGATTTCGGCCAGATGGCATCCTAGTACAGCAGTGCCACTGTAAACTGAAAGCTGCGCACTGAGCTCTTGCATTAGAAAAGAAGCCTGAATAGATGCATGGGAATCAGCGCAGAGAGCTTTTAACGGGAATACTGCTGGGGTCAGCCCGCCATCAGTATCACTGATGGCATTGCAAATAGCAGCCTCACGAGCTTTAAAAACCGGAATATAGCCTCCTAATGGCACTTCTATCCGCAGATCATTATACTTTCCTTCTGCCTGATAATATAGGCCCAGCAGTTTTCTGAGCCTTACTGCGTGGGTTCTGACAATGGCATTGCTGCCGTTAAAAGAAGCCGGACATTTCAATACATTCACAGCAATTGCATATTGCTTAATGCACCCGGCTCTTTCAAGCATTGTTTCATTTACGATGAACCTCAGAAATTCAGAAAGCACGGCAGATTTTCTGAATTCCTGAAAATGCCGCACCCTTTGGAGTTCTGAATCGATATCGCTGTGAGTAAAAAAAACGGCCGTCTGTAATTCGATCATATTTTAAGGCTATTAAACAGCAGATTTGCAGCTGCATCCAAAATTAAGCGCTTTGTGCTGAAAATTATTGAAAATGATTCCCGTTTTGGTTTCACTTTATAATCTGAAACCTTATTGTCCTAATTTTTCTCAAAAGCATTCCCTCAGCGGCCGAAACAGCATAAAAAAATATAAAAGAGAATCAATAACTTAAAGAAAGAAAGAAAGAAAGAATGTTTTTTCTGCAGAAAATGAAAAGAGACGGCTAGGCCGTCTCTTGCAATATAAAAAGCTGAATATCCGATTATTTAGGGTCTACGCTCAGCGGCGGGAGATTCACCTTCTTTTCGTTCATCATTTTTTTCACCTGTTCGATAGTCCTGTATCGTTCAATCTGCATCTCTCCGGTAAAAGTTTCGCTCTGAGGCGCTCTTGGTGGTATCTGGGCATAAGTTTTCATCAGATCGGCAATGGCCTGATTAAAAATTATAGCCGTCCATGTCTTCTCTGTCCAGCTGTTCATAAACAGATCATAGCGCTCTTGGGGATCCTGCCACAGGTTATAGATAGCCGGAACTGTCGCCACATAGGTTTCATCTCCTCTCCAGCCAAGCTGCTGTCCAGGAGCGTCACTACCTGCAATAGCGCCATTATCTCCACGGGTATTGAATACCGCTTTGAATTTTCCGATACGCACAGCTCCCGGCGATAATTCAGCCTCAGTAAAATAAAACCACCTATCGCGAAGCGGCGTTCCCTTCTTAAACAGCACATTTGACATATCATAGCTGTCAAAGACCATATCAGCTCCCGCCCTGTCCTTTTTAGGAAGCTCCACTCCGGCAAGGCTTGCAAATGTTGCCATAAGATCAAGCCCTCCGACAATATCATGGCTTTGGCTTCCCGCTTCAATCTGTCCCGGCCACCAGGCAATTGCGGGCACGCGGCTGCCGCCTTCCCTGTCTGTCCCTTTAGTGCCTCTGAAAGGGGTATATCCAGAATCGGGATGCACGTCCTGCCACGCGCCATTATCTACCGTGTAGATAACAATGGTATTTTCGGCAATGCCCAAAGAACGGATCTTATCCATAATTCGGCCCACATTGTAGTCCATCTCCACTACAGCATCCGAATATTTGCTTTTGCCCGGAGATTTGCCGACAAACTGCTTGGAAGGAAGGTTGGGCTGATGGTTTTTGGCAAAATTGATGCACATAAAAAATGGCTCTTTGCTTTTTCCGTATTCATCCAGCTGCTTTAAGTTGTTCTCCACCATCATCATATCAAGCTCAGCTATATTCTCTTCGGTCACCTTGCTTACCTCGCGGGCTTTTCCGCCTGCCTCGCCTTCAAGTATGCCTGTGGTCACTTTTTTGAAAAGTTCCAGCATCTCTGGAGACATCTCTGGATTCCAAGACTGGAAAGCATAGGTATAGGCATTCAAATGGTAAAGCACCACATTCTGCATTTTGTCAAAACCATGTGCTATAGGCATTGAATAATCTGCTTCACCTAAATGCCATTTACCTGAAAAATAGGTTTTGTAATTGGCTTTTTTAAGAACTGATGCCAGCGTCCATTCCTCTTTAGGCAGTCCGCCTCCCTGTCCCTGGAAAGCAACGGTAGTCATACCGCTTCGATTGGGAATCCTCCCAGTGAGCATCGCTGCCCTTCCTGGCGTACAGCTGGGCTGTCCGTAAAAGGACCAGAACTGCATCCCTTCCTTGGCCATCCGGTCCAGATTGGGCGTGGGCATTCCGCGTCCAACCCCTCCCCCGTAGACTCCCAAATCTCCCCAGCCGGTATCGTCTGAGATGACCATTATAATATTAGGCTTCTTTTTAGTCTGAGCCTCTGCATTAAAAAATGCAAGCGCGCTTAAAGCGGCGGCTAACAATATGGCTTTCTGTCTCATAATTGCGTTTTATTGGATTAGTATCCAATAAAATTAAAAACCAATTCTCATAAACACTTCCAATTCAATCCCTTAAATGGTTTCATCTTATAAAATGAAACATCAAACCATAAATAAACAGACCAAAATGAAGCTGTAAATTAAGAAGCTTAGGCTCGATGCATTAAAAGACAGCTTTCAAATACACAAAACACTTTAAACATCTCCGCTTTCACCGGCCAAAATCAAACTAAAAAACTCCAATAAAATAAAAACAATCTAAAACTAAATAACTAAAAATAAAAAAAGCCCTCATTTCTGAGAGCTTTCCATTGCTGCTGAAATTTTCTTTTATAAAGAGCTGGCTTTTATGCTTGCGATCCTACCCCCCCATGATCACAGCCAGACCGCTGCTATTTTCCAACTTAAACCCAATCCGTTTTCAGAGACCTTATCCATTGCCTCTATAATCTTCTTCCGGACCGGCGGCCGCTGCTGCTTTATGCTTTCCCTTCATCTGCTATTTTTGAGCCTATTGGCCCTGACTTTTGCATGGCCTGAATACATCGCAAAAAATAGCACTGGCTTGCCGCTAAAGATGCTGATCGGGAATCTGAGAGAATCAAACCATTTATAGCAAATTCCTGCGCTCCATAAGATAAGCCAAGGCTTCTTTTACAGCCTGCTCCGCATTTTTCGGATTGAAGCCTAATTCATTCCTCGATTTGGATATGTCAAAATCCTGCTGCAATCCAGAGAACATTGCAATATCTTTTGTTGTGATAACCGGCGGTTTGCCGCTTATTTTAGCTGAAAGCTCCATAAAGCCTGCGATTGCATATAGCACGAACTTAGGAACAGACCCAGGAATTTTGAGCTTCAGTTCCGGATAATTTTTTTGAGCCAATTTTGTGGTATCTGTAATGGTCATGCATTTTTCATTGGCAAGAATGTAGCGTTCGCCTGAACGCCCCTTCTGGGCAGCAAGAAGACAGCCTTCGGCTACGTCTTTTACGTCCACCCAATTTAAGGTTATTCTGGTGTCCATCGGAATTTGTCTGTTTAAAATAAGCTTAAGCACTCCGTATGAAACATTCAGGGGAAGAAAAGCCTCTCCTCCAATCATTGCGCCCGGCATTACAGACACCAGTTCAATGCCCAATTCTTTGGATAATTGAAAGGCCAGCTTTTCACCATCATTTTTAGAGTTATAGTACATATCCCTGCGATCGGGATTATAGCCATTGCTTTCTTTAGTCGGGAGATGGGTGTAATCCAGCGCGGCAATGGAACTCACATAAACAATCCTTTTTACGCCGGCTTCCGCCGCTGCTGCTATTGTGTTGCGGATTCCGGCCATGTTCACTTCATAGATTTCCTTTTTAGGATCTTTTGCCCATAATTTGAAAGCGGCTCCTACAGCATAAAATGTCTCAACACCCCGAAGAGCCTTTACGAAAGAAGCCTTATCCGTAATATCGGCGTGAACCACTTCGCAGTCCAGATCTTTAAAACAGCCTTTACTATTGATGTCGCGGACAGAAGCCCTAACCTGAAATCCTTTTTTTATCAGCAGTCTTACCAGGTTATTGCCTAAGTGCCCATTGGCGCCTGACACCAGCACTAAGTTTTTATTTGTCATGAATCTTAATTTAAATGATAGCGCAAAGTTCTGCTTTGCCCATTTAAATCCGCTTCACAAATGTTACCTAATGATCTGCTTTCGGATGCGGCTCAAACTTTTAGGATTCATCCCTAGAAAAGAAGCGATATGCTGCATTGGGACATTATGCAGAACCTTCGGACGCTCATCAATAAGCTTTAAATAGCGCTGCTCGGCAGTGAGCGCCGCCAGATCTTTAGAGCGCTTTTCATTATAGGCCAATGACTGCTGAAACACTAAAATGCTAAAGTCCCTAAAACCCTGACTTTGGCGCATCAGCAAATCAAGATCTGCCTTTGCAATCCGTAAAAGCACGCAATCTGTGATGCATTCCAAATTTTCATCTGAAATTGTCTGACTGATAAAATTAGAATAGGATGTTATAAAACCGGGAGGGCAGTTAATGTGCGTAGTCACCTCGTCCCCCTTATTATTATAATGGAATAGACGGACAAAGCCTGATTCGACAAAATATAAATACTTGGGAATTCTTCCGGATTCTTCCAAAATACTGTTTTTGGAACACACGACCCGGTCAAAATATTGTGTGCACAAATCTCTTTCCCTGCCGGAAATTTCCACCGTTTGCGCAATAAGTTGGAGAAGCTGATAATGCATAGCGCAAATTTAAAAAAAATGCGGCAGGATTACGGCAGCCGCATGCATTAATGCTGCACCATATAATTCGATGCGGCGCATGACAGATAAAGAGCCGACAATTAAACCTGAACCTGCAATATATCAAAATTCACATAAATAAACACAATAAGCTCCTGTCTGCAAAATGTTTCGATAGCATTAGGTGAATTTTAAATTAAGAGCAAAAAACTCAAGCAGTCAAAATCTCCCATCCGAATAGCAACACCGCTCCGGCAACCCTACCTTTCGGCAGACAAAACCATACTAAAAACAGTCCGATTAAAAAAGGAATAAAATCAAAGACTAAATAACAAAAATTAAAAAAAGCCCTCATTGCTGAGAGCTTTCAACCCTTATTGAAATACTGTCCTGCAATCCCAAAGCGGTTTGAGCATTAATCAATGGCCGGACCAGTTCAAGCCTTTTGAGACGGCAGCTTATAGATCAGCTTCTGGATGATGGCCAGCCAGATGCTTGACAGAAGCATGGTGGAGGTAATCACTGCAAGAGTAATCTGATGCATATAATCTCCAACCAGCCCAAGAGAAGCGGCAAGCGTAAGCAGCACAAAGCTGAATTCGCCAATCTGCGACAATAGCGCGCCAGCATATATGCTGTCCCTCCAGCCGTTTCCGCTTAGCTTAAAAAGCAGGCTATTGATCAAGCTATTGATTATCAGAACGCTTATAGCCACCAAGACAATTGTGCCGGCATTGGCCACAAAAAATCCAACATCAAGCTGCAGTCCTATGGCCAGAAAAAAAAATGCCATAAAAAAGACCCTAAAGGGAATCAGCGATTTTCCAAGCCAGCGCGTTGCCTTATCCTGCCCGATCACAATTCCAGCTGCAAAGGCTCCAAAGGCTGGCGAGAGCCCAAACCAGAAACTGACCCAGGCCATCCCAAAACATATGCAGAAGCCGATGAATACCTGCAGATCATGGTCGGCAATAAGCTCTCTTCTCATGGGAATATTAAAAATCCTCCTATTGATGGCTGACCGCAAAAAAAGCAGTATGAGCATGCCGCCTATGCTGACCTTGGCAAGCTCCAAAAAAGAGGTATTGCTGCCTGAAATGAAATTTAGCGATAAGACCATTGGCACAACCAGTATGTCCTGCATCAGCAGCACACCGCATGTTATAATCCCCAACTGGCTTTTAATCTCGCCGGTTCTCTGCAAATACTGAAATACAATAGCCGAACTGCTGAGGCTTATGATAAAAGATAATAATATAATCCTACTGGCTGGCCATCCCAACTGCATTCCCAAGACATACATGCATAAGGCACTTAAGAGGACCTGGACCAGAGCTATTGCAAAGGGCCTGCAGAAATGCTGGCTTAAATGGTGCAGGTCTATCTCGGTTCCAATGGAAAACATCAGAAGGACAATACCGATTTCGCCCAATTCCGCCGCCACTGCCGGATCAGGAATTATATTCAGGAGTTTTGGCCCCAAAAGCACGCCCGCAGCTATATAGGCAATAAAATAGGGCTGCCTGAAGCGGCGCAGCACTAGTATCAGCAGCAGCACAGCAAAGCAGAGCACGGCCAGGGCAGAAAATAAGTCCGAAAACATAATTATAGCTTTTTGTAATGATTAAAGCTGCCCCGAAGGGCAGCTTTAAAATAAAAAAGGTAAAATAATCGATTAGAAATCAGGCAATTTCAATCATTCTAGGCGGCTTCTGCTTCGCCTGCTCTTTTTTGGGTATGGACAGATGAAGCAGGCCATTGACATAACGTGCACTGATCTTTTCTTCGTCCACCACATTTTTAGGCAGCTCAAAGCTTCTCTGGAAAGACTGGTAGCTGAATTCCCTGCGGGTAAAATTCTCCTGCTCGATGGTCTGCTTGTTTTCCTTTTCCGAAGAAATAGTCAGCAGGTTTCCGTCGAGGGTGATTTTGAAATCGTCTTTCTCCAGGCCTGGAGCGGCCACTTCGACTTCAAAATGTTCTGCAGTCTCTCTGATGTTTACCGATGGCAGGGTGGTGCTTGTTGTAGAAAAATTTTTGTTTTCCCAATTGAAAAGCTCGCGGCCAAAAACGTCATCAAAAAACGTATGCTGCAGGCCACGATGCTGGTTTGCATTTCTTTTGATAAGATTCATAACATTTTACTTTTAATTGTTATACAATATTTTTGAACATACACTGCCTTTGCAGTGCCAGGGACAAAAAACCAAAATTATGCCAGAGAAAAAAAATGACATTTTTTCAGTTTCCATAAGCGAAAAAATGTCAGTTTTACCCTAGCTTTACAAAGAAAGAAAGAAAGAAAGAAAGAAAAAACACATAGCCGGCTTAGGCAAAAAGGCATTATCCCTTTTGCAAAAAAATCTTTGCCTTTTAGATGACCCCCATAAATTCCAAGTACCTCCCCATAAGCTCCCTGTCAAAAACAGGGGGCGCCAAATCGGCATCTTCCAGGAATTGCTTTGTATTGCTTCTGTCATAGTAATAGGTATTCTCATAGGCTTCCACCAGGGATCTGCCCTCGTGCACATCCTCTGTAAAGAGGCTCAGCAGAGGATATATGGGAAGATTATGGTCATATTTCCATTGGCTGAGCCATTGGTGATACTCCATCCCTTCCAAGCCCATGGCGTAATATTCATTCATTTTAGCGCAGAAATCCGTTAGGGACACGTCATTTTCCGCCAGAGGGGAAAGATGGAAATTTAAGCCTACGGCTTCCTTCTTTCTGCTGATGTGCATAATGGCCCTGCACATATAATCCACTGTTGTCAGTTCATCCTTTAGCCCCATCACCAGCGGAAATGATTTCAGCTCGACGCAGCTTCTTATGAGCGCACCCCACCACTGGTTCATTTCAGTTGCGCCCGAAGCGCCATGGCATACTGCAAAGCCCAGCCTGAAATTTATGATGGGAAGCCCTTTTGCCTTTGCCTTTTCGGCAATGCTTTCCATTACCCATTTGCTTTTAATGTAGCCTAAGTCACGGCAGACCGCTTCGAGGTTCTGGCCTATGGCATCATCCTCATACATCCATGTTTTTCCGGTAAAAGGCCTTCCCCAGCTAAAGACGCCCATTGAGGAGAGCAGCACCAGAAATTTCACTCTTGCTGCGGCGGCCAGACCGATAATATTGTGCAGCCCGTCAATATTGGGCTTTTTAATCAGCGGATACGGCTGCACATAGCTTACGGAGCTTCCCGAATGGTATATGACTTCCATCTCCTCTGCAATGAAGCGGTAAGCCTGATCTTCCATTCCAAAGCGGGGCAGAGACAGGTCTCCTGGCATCGCTTCAATCCGGCCATCATAATCGGCAGGCCAGGGCAGCTTAAATTTTGCAAAAGTGCTTCTAATGCGCTGCAGCCCCTCATTGGCAGACGGGGCGCGCACCAGGCAGTATATTTTGGCGGCCGTATCCTGCAGAAGCTCCGCCAATAGATGGGAGCCGACAAAACCGGTCGCGCCCGTCAGAAAAACATTCTTGGGATTGCCCAGCACAGCGGCATCCGGCAGTGCCTCCACAGTAAAATCAATCCGCAGCTCCGAATCCTGAATCAGCTCGCTGGCCATTATTCGGGCCTTAGCCTGCTGCGTAATCTCCGTTTCAAGCATACGTTTGTCAATTTCTTTTACAAACGCAGAAATAGTCGTGAAAATGTAAAGTTCCGGCAGGCTGATCCTATTTCTTACAGGCTCGGGAAGAAGGGCATAAAGCTGCGCCAATAGCAGGGAATGCCCTCCCAAATCAAAAAAATCATCTTCCTCTCCAATGTCTTCGGCCGAAAGCAGCTCCTTCCAGATATGCCTTACAATTTCAGTGAGGTTATCTTGCTTCCATTTCGGCTGACTGGCATTTTTAATCTGGCTCTCGGGGATTTCCAAAAGCGCTTTATCTATTTTGCCGGCATGCGTCAGGGGCATTTCATCCACGGCAATGATTTTATCGGGAAGCATATACGGGGGCATTGCCTGCTGCAGCTTTGCTCTGATGCCCTGCAGGGATTTTGCCCGATCATCCCCAATGCCTCGGAGCTTGACAAAAGCAACGAGCGCGGGCAGGCCATTGGCCTTTTTTTCAACCTTAACTGCCGCCTTTGAAATCTGAGGCAATTTGGCCATATTGTATTCAATTTCTGCAAGCTCAATGCGGTAGCCTCTGATTTTGACCTGATCGTCCTTTCTGCCGCAGAATTCGAGATTTCCGTCGGGCCTTTCAAGCACCATATCTCCCGTCTTATAGATAGTCCCGCTGCCCTGCAGCTGGCCTGAAAGCCATTCCGGGGCCTGCAGAAAAGCTTTTCTGGTATCCTCGGGCCGGTTCAGATAGCCCAATGCCAGCTGGGGGCCGCCTATATAGAGCTCTCCGATGGCTCCTTTGGCTGCGGGCCTGAGATCTTCATCTAAGACCAGTAGATTTACATTGGGCATTGCAGATCCGATAATTCTCGGATCCGTTTCCTCTTTAAACTCATAATTGCTTACGGCAACTGTAGCCTCTGTCGGTCCGTAGCTATTGATCAGACGCACTTTCCTGCACCAGGATCTCACAGTGCTTTCACTGCAGGCCTCACCGCCAACTGCGATGGCCTTTAGATTGCCTATGGGCTTATCTAGAGGCAGTGAAGCCAATACCATCGGAGGCATAAGAGGCACTGTATCGATATTATGGGCCGCAATAAAATCCAAAAGCGGCTCGCCGACAATCCTGTTGTTGGGATATAGGTATATGCAGGCGCCTTTTATCAGGGGCGTCCAGATATCAATCACAGCGGCATCAAAACTGGGAGAGGCAAACTGCAGCGTTTTGCTCTCAGAAGACAGGCCTAAAACCTCAGCCTGCTGCCGCACAAAATTATAAAAGGCCCCATGTGCGATAACGACGCCTTTGGGCGTTCCCGTGCTCCCGGAAGTATAGATGATATAAGCGGGGTTCTGAGGCAGGATTTCAGCATGCATGCCGTCTTCAGGCATCTGCTTATATCCATCATCCTGAAACAGAAGGTCCAATGCGATGCTTTCAATTCCATCTTTGCCGGCTTTTTCCAAATATTCCCGGCTGGTCAGCAGCAGATCGATTTCAGCATCGTCGGCCATCAGATGTATCCGTGCCTGGGGCAATTCTCCGTCTATGGGAAGATAGGCTGCCCCTGACTTTAAAATGGCCAAAAAAGCAATAATGCGGTCGGCGGACTGCGGAAGGCACACTCCCACTCTCCCTCCCCGCCCAATTCCATGCAGCCGTAAATAACGTGCCAGCCGATTGGCCTTGGCATTGAGGTCCCCATAAGCGGTTTTCCCTCCCCCATCGGCAAGTGCCGATTTATGGGGATACCGCTCTGCAATTTTCTCAATCTGTCTTATAATATTGCCGGCATTATCCTGAAAGCCGACTGTTGGATAATCATTTTTCATTTCGTTGCCAGAATCCATTTCTTTTTCCATTGGGCAAAATTTTATGTTAGACACTAATTTTTAAAACACTGATAGACAAGCTTAATATATTTTTTAACATTAAAAAACACATAAACAAAATAACTAAAAAATATCTTACAAATTAAACCTGTCCCCAATAATAATTTAAATTTAACACGCTGTAAATAAACAAATTAAACCAACAAGCATATATATAGAGCATTGCCTCTAATTACATATTGCATTGCAAAAGAAAAAACGAAAAAAAAAAAAAGAAAGCGCAGAAAAAGCGGGCACGAAGAATGCAGTGGCGCTATAAGCCCCGAAGGCGGACAAAGAAGCTGGAGTCCGTTATGCGCACCGCGCATGCGATGGCCGCTAGCTTGGCCTGCTTTTATTGCGATTGAAAACGGATAGCATCCTAAACTAAAAGCTTCCGCATAAATTTAAATTGCAGCACAGCTATCAGAAAGCTCCCCCTCTATAATAAGTATCCCTGTCACCAGCCAAATGAAAAAAAAACAGTCTAAAAAAAACAGTCTAAAAAAAACAGTCTAAAAAAAACAATCAATAAGCAAAAACAGCCTAAAAAGAAAACAGCCATAAACCATCTGGCATATAACAGATTATAAAATAAAAAAACAGCCCGAAGGCTGTTTTAATTTTTATGCGATACTACTATAAATCATTGATAATCTGCAAATGTTTTATGCAATAGCTAACCGCCAGCACATCTGATGCATTGCCAAAAGCACTACATCCATGCCCAAGCATAAAAAAAAGTCAAAATCTTAAGGCTTACATGGCTTTACATGCTGCTTCAGCAATTCTTGCAAATCAATTTACAATTTCTTTTCATATTCTCCGATCTTTCTTTCTATGTAAAAAAACATGAAAACAAATTGGGCAATTAAAAAAATCCCGAACATGTTTTTGTTCAGGCTTCCGCCTAAAAGGAAAATAACTGATACAAATATGGAATTGAACAATGCTATCCAAAATAGCACTATGGCTGCAAGCCTGTTAGAATACTGCCAGTTAGACAGATTTTTCATTGATTTGCTGCTTCTATAGCCGTAAAACCTATTTATCTTTTTTGGCTGGAAGAAATAATAGACTCCTGAAATCAAAAGCAGCACTAGGCAGATTAGCATTTCTGAATTCATAATTAGCTGTATTAGAGATTAATAATAATAAGGCAGAACACATTACGAATGAAAAACTGATTATGCCCATAAAAAGCGCAATGAAAAAATGAAAGAGCATGCCTACGAAAACAATCTTTTTCTTTCTCTCTGCATCCGCTGTAAAGATACTCAAAGCAATCAATAATTCAATGACAAGAACCGACCAGTTAAGCAGCGTTGTGAGCACCGGACTGCTGAGAATCACTTCAATAAAAGGCTTGAAAAAATCAGTCACACCGAACAATGGCTGGGTAAACCAGTAGTACAGGGCAGTTCCATTTTTCCATTCCTCTATTTTAAATTTTCCCACTGAAGCGAAAAAGTAGATTACAAATATCTGAAATGACATTAGATAAAAAGCCGCTGCAGCTGTGGCTTTGGCGAAAAAGGAATGTACAGCGGTATCCTCTGACCAGTGCCATTTCCTTTTATCCAGCAGGCAGATCGGCATTAAAAGCAGGGCCAGTATCGCTGATACCTGGTCCCCTCCGTCCATGCAGGTTGATGTGATGCTGAAGCTGTAGGCTATAAACCAGTGCAGCACGCAGGTGAAACGCGGATAGATTCCCGAGGCTGCCAGCAGCAGACCTGCCACAGCGAAGGCAATGCCGGTCTGAAAATCACTGAAGAAAGAGAAAAAATTAAATTCATAATGCGTGAACTTATGGAAAGTCTCATTCTGATAGCCCGTAAAAAAAAGCGTGTACCTGCTGTTGGACAGCAGCGTTAAAATGAGCGATGATGCCATAATGGTCCTGCTAAGGCCCATCCAGTTTGACCACCAGTTTTTATTGACAAATGATTCAGCTGCGCTGAGTTGTTTTAAAATCATGCGTTTATTTTTTTATTTCAAGCAATACATAATCCATGGTCTGGCGCACATTCAGTTTTGAAATGTGCCACTCATATGGAAGGGGCTTCCCCTTTTCGACCAGAAACACTCCGTAAACCATCGGAGGGCTTATCTTTATGGAGAGTTTTGTAAGGGAGTCCTGCGGCACTTTTCGGGGATCGCCCTTAAACGAATACCAGTATTTGGCATTCACATTATTGAGTACGCTTCCGATTTTATGATTGATGATTCTGTTGTCGCGCTTAAACCCAAAGAACTGTTCGGTGCCTGAAGCCTTTAGCTGAAATTCCTCTCTGTCCTGTGTGTAAAGATTGAAATAATCCTTTTTAACGTCTTTGGTGAAAAATGCCCAGCCTTGAGGGGCAAGGGCATTTAACGTATTTTTAAACGGCAGGTCGTAGCGCAGCGTTATCGGATTGGGCTTTACGCTCAAAACCGTAAGATATGCGATTATGCAGAAGCATACTGCCGCCAGAAAATAGAAATAGGCTATCTTTAAAAAGCTTCTTCTCATTCTAGTCCGATCGGTGTCTCAAGCCCATCAATTCCTTCAGCAACCTGCAGGGCAATAGCCTCCTCTGTAATTGGAGGAACAGGCTCTACAAGACCGAAGGTAACCTCTGAGATTGCCGCCACATAGAAAACAGCCACTGCAACCACTACCACACCCACAGCCAGAGCCCATACCCCGCAAGCCTCTACCTGCACTTTTGCAGACAATGGGGCATTTTTTGCGTTTTTCTGGTAATACTCCTTACTGATTTTTTCAACCGATAGGTTATACACCGCCAGCTTGCTGTCAATAAGCGGCTTTATGTCCCCAGCGACCTTTTTGATGCTCGCAAGAATAGTTTCAGGATCCTTTGAATAGATCTGCTTCTGGAATTTTTCAAAATATGCCGCATCTTTTGCTTTAAGATAGGCAATAGCCTCCTGCTCGGCTTTCTTGTAGTTTGCTTTCTGCTCTGCAGTAAGATCGCCCATGTCAAATGCGCTTTTCAGCGCCGGAACTGCCTCTGATAATTCACCGTCCGCAAATATTAGGGATTTAAAAAGCTCTTCGCCGCTGAGCTTGGCCGCTGTCTGATCGCCCGCAGATGAAGCCGCGTCGCTGGAACAGCTGGCAAATAATAAATTCATGGCCACTAGGATAATGGCCAGCGGACTGCTGGAAAATTTTCTGATTTTTTTCATTTAAATAATTTTTTTAGGTTATTATTTGTAATAGGAATTATCCTGCGAATATATAATAATATTCAAATAAAAAAAATTAAAATATAAATAAAAACTTATAATTTACATAAATTAATTAGTATTTTTCTTAATTAATATATAAATCAAGCCATTCAGAGATTGTTTTAAGAGCCAAAGGGGAAATTGTCTGCTCGATCTGGCCATATTCGCTTGGCAGTCCTGTGGAGCATTCCTGAAACATATGGTTTAAGCCTGGCAGCTCCTTAACGGCAATATTTTTATTGCCTCCTTTGCCCAGCGCTTTACTCATGGCGTCAAGATTCTCTTTTGGCGCCACCTGCAGATCCTTTGCCCCGTTTAAAGCTAGGACAGGACACTTCACCTTCTCCAGCACAGGCTCAGGATTATATCTTATAAAGCTGGCCATCCAAGGGGTCAGAATTCTTGCAACCTGCGCTTCTGCATAATCCTTCTGGGAAATCCCTTCAGGCTTAGCAGGATCGTTTTGGGAAATTTCGCTGATGTAACGGGTCATATTAGCTTTTAATTCTGCCGGATCACTATACTTTTTTACAATCTCAAAAGCTTTTTCATTCTCTGACTTTGATTTCTGAATCTCCGCCTCGCTTTTCCCTGAAGCCTTCCCTATAAGCTCCTGCTGCTTTAGAAGCAGCTGGTCTCCAGATATTGCCGGACCAGCCAGCAGGATAATAAAAGCTGTGTTTTTTGATGAGTTCGCCACTATCGGCGCAATAAGGCCTCCTTCACTGTGTCCGATAAGCCCTATCTTGTTTTTATTGACATCCTTTCTGGTTTTCAGGTACTCCACTGCCGATGCGGCATCTTGGGCAAAATCAGCAGTGACCGCCGTTTTGAATACTCCGCCTGATTTAGCGGTGCCGCGGTCATCATAGCGCAGTACGCCTATCCCCTTTCTGACAAGATAATCAGATAGCACCAGAAAAGGTTTGTGCCCCATCAGTTCTTCATCCCTGTTTTGGGGCCCGCTGCCGCTTATCAGGATTGCAACTGGAAAAACTCCTTCTTTTTTGGGAAGTGAGAGCGTCCCCGAGAGCTCGATGCCCTCTTTTGCATTTTTAAAAACAACCTCTTCCGTATAATAGGGATAGGGCGCTGAAGGCTCCTGAGGCCTTTTCCTTTCTTCGGCCTCCTGCGTCAGAGTGCGGAAGAGATCCACATTAAATTTCTGCCCTCCCTGCTGGAACACTCCTGTGATATGATCATCTTTAAGTTCTCCCCTATAGATAATTCCCATCGCCGGGGCTTCGATTAAAAGAGACGGATCGGTAAAAGTGACGCTGCCAGCCGGCAGCCCGTAAGCCCCTTGATCCGGGCTGTCCATCAATGCTGAATAGCCTGCTTCCGTTTTTGAGATATGGAATACCAGCCTCAGGGAAGAAGACTGCACTTTAAGGGTTCCGGCCCAGCTTCCGCTGATCTGTTGGGCACTGGCTGCGAAAGTGATACAGCTCAGCAGCAGCAATATTTTTTTCTTCATTTCAGATTTGGGTTATGAATTTCCTGTATTGGCAATAAAAACCAAATATAGTATTTTTCTTAAATTAACAATTAAATCATCTCCATGTATTACAAAGATTTTTCTCACGCAATTTTAATGATCACTAATCATATAATCCATATCTGCCATATGATCAAAGAAGGCTTTCATTTGATTTTGGAGATTTGCTATGATGATTGGCTCTTCCAACTTCGGACCTGTAATGTTTCCATAAAAAATGATATAGGACAAATTCATGTTTTCTTTGGCTGCCCCTAAACAATCTGTTGCAGGACATATGAATGTAACTGGCGAGAATTTTAATCTGTTCGTCCCTGCCAAGCCTTAATTTTAAATCAGCAATATCCGACGAAATATGACGCGATTTCAATTTCAATCGAGATTGAAAATCTCCATTTTCACCATTCAGCATTCTTTTTATTTTTTCCCTTTCCGCTCGGAATTTAGCATCCAGCTGATCTTTAAGCCTCTTATCCAAACTAAACTCCCTGCTGAAAGATTCATTAAGCGACTCAATGATTTTAAGCCTTTCATTCATATTGAATCCAAAATCTTTTATTAAAAAATCAATCATATAGATTCCATAAAGCCACCTGTAATTTTCATCCAGATTCTTCTTTCGCATAAGGGCTAGAAAATCTAAAATGGCAATGCTGTCATGGTAAAATATGTTTTCTGAAAAAATAATGCATTCATCAAAATAGCGTTCAAGTTCGCGATCATATGTGTCAGCCTGAATCTTTGAAACAAAGTTTTTTTCCATGCTTTCTTTAAAAGCTTCGTTAAAAAGCGTGATCAGATGAATAATTTTTTCTTTGCCGGCCAAATGGAATCTCACTCTTAAGTGGTGTCCGCCTTCATTATAGCGAATAAAGAAAAACTTATCAATAATGCCTGCTTCCAGCAGATGCTCAACCAGACTTTTAATTAAGTCTACCAGGATAAGATCAGATGTAAATTCACCCAGATAAATTTTATAATAAATCCATTGGTCCCCTAAAATAAACTTTCTCTGAATTTTCATTAGTTGATTTTATAAAGTGGGAAAATAAATTCATTGGTATGGATACCCATATCCGATCTGACTATTGACTTGAATTCACTATATAAAAACTCTTCGATTATAAAATTATCTCTGTTTTTTAATACCCTAAGGAACAATTCAATATATAACCTATTATTAAAATTGATGTACAATTTATTATCAAAATCTTTGATGATCACTTCATCTTTAATATGGTACTTTGCTCTCCATTTGTGGATTTCAGATATCAGCATTTCACTCTCCAAATCATACAGGTGTGCTATGTGGCATTTTTTGAAGTTCCAAAATGCTTTAGATATAACAATATTTTTATACTGCACACGAGGCAGAAAAATGAAATTTTCAGAAAGCGGCCCCCAAGAAAAGCCCATGGAAGTTCTTCCGCTTTGATTTTGGACATCACATAAAAATCGATAGGCAGAAACCATAAAAGGATTGTTATAATTATGCGCATTTGTCAATATCGGAATGATACGCTTCTTCAGTTTTTTTGAATATAGGCAAATTGTATCATTCCTAAGAGAAACCCAAATATCTTTTATAAATATCTGGCTTCCAATCGGCAGATTTGATTTGGCCAGATATGGAATTTCATATTGCCTAAATTGAGGCCGCAGCAAAATATTGCCAACTCGAGACTCAGGCAAATGGCTAATTTCCGCGAGTATAAAATTTTCATCAATTAAATCGTTTTCAGCCTTAATAATTTCATCCGATACAAAATTTGATATTTCACAATTTGAGTTGCAAAACCGAGCCAATAGATTGGCGGCGGAACTTCCTCCACAATTTGTGATCGCATATATGTTTTGAGAATCATCTTTTGCATAAATCTCCACCAGCGAAGACATGGTTGGCGGAAGATCTTCCCAGTTTAATTCGAAATTCTCCAAATCCTTATCCGATAGATAAATTATTCTCTCGTTGCAAAAGGACGCCTCAGATAGCTTATTCATAAAAAAATCATGCAGATATTGTGATTTAACCGGTCTTTTCTGGGACCCCGCAGGAAAATAAAGCCCCTCCAGCAGCGGAGAATCGGTCTTCGTCGAAGTATTGCAGTAGCCAACACCTTTGTCAATATCCAAAACCTCTGATAAAACCACTTCCTGATCCTGATAGCGATCATAGAATTCCTTCTTGAAAGTTTCTAAGTTTGCATTTGACTGTTTTACTGTCAATCTGTTCAATACTTCTATTCCTTTCAAAACTTCCTTTTGAACTTTAGAAGACAGCATTCTTTCTTCTAAAACTGTAGTGAGGATAGCTTGAAATAGATGTTTTTTATCATATGCTATATCAAGGCCGTCCAAAATCTCCTGTACCCTTAAATAATGCTCAACACTGCAGAATCTGTCTGAAAATGCCCTATTCACATCCTCTAATATGCTGTCTATTTCGTTTAGACTCTCATGCACATCCTTTAATTCGATGATGCCATTGATCTTCTCTAATATGAATTTCAGCGGCTCGGTTCCAGTTGTAAAAGGTTCCAATTCACTCACTAGGAGCTGTGAATCGATAAGATCATTAATGTATCTGCGGGCTTCCTTTTTATCTATATCTTTTGATGCAAGCAATTTCACCAGATCATTAAATTTCAAACCGCCCTCACTTTCTGCTAAAACCAGATGCAGATAAAGACTATTTGCTACGGAATTTAATATATGGTTCCTCTTGCCATTTCTGTATACATATTCAACATACGTCAATCGATCTTGATATGCCCCTGAATTGATAGTGGTGTTTGTATAATACGTAAAATATTTTCTAATCTTTTTATTCTGATTGATCAGCTGGAAAATGGAGAAAATTACGTTCATATCCAGTTGGACATGCTTTTTATAATTTTTAAGCTTTCCCAGCTTTGGAGCACTCGCTTCATCGTCAAAATTTCCAACAGCTGTTCCTGCAAATAATCCAAATGGAGTGCATCTTGTACTCATGCGTGAAAAATATTTCAGAAAGGCAGATAGGCTTTCTTTACTTAGTTTTCTGTTCAGGCCAATCTGTTTATTTGCTTCATTCAATAGATCGCAGGATGCCAGATAAATCGATTCCGAAATTACTTCATCCTCAAGAAGCGACATTACGTCTTCTTCTTTTAATGCTGCAAAAAAATCTGAATCAAACCTTAGAAGAGGAGTCCTCAAAACAAATTTATCGCACAAATTATACTTATTCTTTTCCATGAGATTAAAATTGGAAACTATTACTTTTTTGCATTTCTGGTTTCAAGCTGAAATTTTAGGGCCTTTTATCGTATAGATAGACCACTTTGCCCAATCTGTCTTTAAAGTTATAGCTCAAATCAAAAAATTCCTTTTCTTCGCCTTCAAAAAAGACTTTATCGATTAGGATTGAAAATTTACCTGCAAGGAAATGTTCCAGCGCTAGGTCAAAATCCTCTTTTACCCCTATACAGTTTCCTATAATAGAGATATTTTTAACCATAGCTGATTTCATTATATCCTCAAAAGAATCCCTCGGATGGAATTTATTATCCAAAAATTCCGGAAACTGATTATAAAAGCCGCAGGTGACATACCTGCCGTCATAATTCATTAATTTTATGACTCTGCCAAGATGGATATCGAACAGAGGATCAATAACTGCATCAAAAAGTCCATTTTTATTGACAAAATCAGAAATTTCATCAGCCTCAAGATAACTGTCAGCATTATGATCAACCACAAAAACTTTTTTTACTCCATAATCATAAAGTATTTTATTATTCCTAAAATTTGAAGTCATCGCATACACCTCTACAGGAAAATTTCTTAAAGCATTAATGACGGCCAAAGATGTATTTGATTTAGCAGCCGTAACTAAAACTTTTATATTGGGCCTAACCACTTTTCGAATCATCGAATATGCGGTAAATGCGGCGATGACAAAAGCTGAAGCAATTTCATCAGTTAGCGCATCAGGAATTTTAATAAGCTTATTTTCATTAAAGTCATCAATTCTTCTTGATGCATGGTTCGAAGGAAGACCTCCGATGTACCCCTTAGCATAAGATGGATATGCCGCATTTGCAACAACACGATCTCCAATCTTAAGAGTTTTAACATTTTTGCCGACAGCTATAACCTCCCCAACAAATTCAGAGCCGATATATGAAAAACCGGCCTCTCCTCTTTCTGCCAGTGCATTAATCTGCTTATCGTATTTAAGTATCAATGACTTATCTCTATAATTGCATGAAATCCCCCTTTTTTTAATTAACACCCTATTATCTGGATCTGCAGATTGCTCTAAAGACAGATCCTCTTCTTCAACTAGGCCTACATTGATGCTTTCATTCTCAAGCTTAAAGTTCCCTGAAAATTTAATGCCTGCAGGGCCATAAATATTACTGCCTATAAGAGAGACGCTTTTCATAATAATTTTTTAAAATATTTCCATCAGTAAGGAACTCTTTGAATAAATCGCAGAGTTCCTAAAAAATCATTCAGATAGACTTCTGCTATCTATAAGCTAAGTGTGCATAAAAGGCTTCCTCCCGTATCAGTTAAATCAACTGTTACAGTCACCTGTGGCTGATCCTGCTGCTTGCCTCCCTTAATCATTTCCATTTGATCCGCACTTAAATTTGTAATCTGCTTTTTATCAAGTTTTAAAGTTTTTTTATTCTGCTTAATTTTTTTCATAGTTGTTTAGTGTTATAAAATAATTAAAAAAGTAAAAAATGTAAAAAAGGCATCTCCTGAAGATTCGAGAAGGAGAGCTTAGGCCAGCAGCAAATAGGATATGATTCTTTTACCGGTATTGGCACAATTGTATAATAATTTTAAGTAGGCGCGGATCTCTTTCCTTTTTTCATAATTATAGTTTTTATCTGATTACATGCACTTAAACTGCTAAAGGCTCCACTATCACAAAACGAGTCCGAAAAGAAACTAACTAGGTATTATTTTCTTCCAGCCTCATATAATGAAACCTCTATATTTCATTATTTTTTGAATTATTGTAAGAACAAACTTAAAAACCATCTTTTTCAAATCCTTACGGTTTCCCATATTTGCGACAATTTTATTCAAAAAAAAATCAAAAAAAATAGAAATACCCACTTTTACTGACCTCATCAAAACAAAAACTTAAAAAATTTAACATTTCAGAATCCCTGTTACGACTAAGCATTAAATAAAATGAAGCTGCTCTAGTTTTAGACAAAAAGCTAAAGTGCCATTTGCATAAAAGAGTTCGCGCCCGTTTAATTGGGCAGCGCATGAAAGCTGTCCGGAATTTTAAATCAAGCTTTATAAAACAGTTTGATATTATATGCGATTTCGGAGTTTTAGAAGCGATACGAAAAATATGGTTCGCAGGCATATCTGTATTTTATAGTCGGATAGCAGTTAATAAACGCCGAAATAATGAAGAGGAGGAAAGAAATTTGATTCAGAATCTATTATCGTAAAAGAGAAATTATTTATAACAGAGCTCATTTCTTCTTAGCCACAATCAGATGCGCCAGCGCCGGATCATTCAAAAGCCTCTGCATCTCAGTGTGGATAATCTCCTGCACATCGCGTCTGATCTGGCTGAAGTTCTGCTGAACCATCGCATTATCCAGCCTTCTTACTGCGGGTATCTCTTTATAGCCTTCCTCCTCTTTCCGTATAGCTTCATGGTTATTTAAGATTTCAGAATGAAATGTTTTCAATGCAATCTTGCAGTCCGGATTATCCGCTACCATGCCCACAAACTCCCCAGAGCTTAAAGAGGCTATCTTAGAGGGCGGCACAGCAGCTTCCAATTGTCTGGAACGGCTGATGGAGGTATCGGCGCTGTTGATGGAAATGCTCTCGCGGTCCTGCATGATCTTCCCGAAGCGCTCTGACAACTGTTTGGCGGTATCCCCCGTGACCTGTCCCGAGATGATATTTCCGGTGATATTCAGAATCACATCAGCCTGTTCGCGCCCATAATCTTTTCTGAGCTGGCTGAAGTCCTGCACCCCCAGACAGGTTGAAACTTTATTGCTTCTCGCCGTGGCAATCAGGCTGTCCATATTGTTGAGATAGATTGTCGGAAACTCATCAAAAATAAGGCTGGATTTGAGCTTTCCTTTTTTGTTGACCAGCTTTACCAGACGGTTCACATAAAGCGACAAAACTGCTCCATAGATCTGTATCTTCTGCGGGTTGTTTCCCATGCAGACAATCTTAGGCTCCTCGGGATTATTGATGTCCAAGGTAAAATCATTTCCCGAAAGCACATAATAAAGCTGTGGCGACGAAAGCCTTGCCATGGCTATTTTAGCCGATGCGATCTGACCCTCCAGCTGGTCCATGGCATCATTGAGGTAGGCATTGACAAAGGGGTTGATGAGTACCTCGATTTCCCTGTCTGTCCGCAGCAGGGTAAAGAGGCTGTCGTAATCGATCTGCATGAGCTCAATGACATGGGGAAGCGTGCAGAACTCCCCGTCATTGTATCTTCTGAGATACCAGATTACGGCCGATAAAAAGTTGATCGGCGACTCGACAAAAAAGTCCCCCTGACGCCTGATCCACTCCCGGTTTAGCCCCAGCAGGATAGTCCTTGCAGACTCCGAAGCATCGGTAATATCTTCCATGCTCTGCGGATCCAGAGGATTGCAGCGGTGCATGATGCTGTCAAAATTAATGAAGTAGCATTTGGGCATCACCTTATAGACATGCTTATACTTTTCAAAGGTATTGTAGACAATCCTGGAAAGGTCATCGTATTTGAAATCATAGACAAACATGCTGAAGCCTTTGGCAATATGCTGGGTGATCACATGGCGGATGACAAAGTAGGATTTGCCCGAACCCGGCGTGCCTAAAACCAGCAGCCCCCGAAAAGGATTGATGATGTTGATCCAGCTGCTGCGCAGCTTATCCTTTAGATAATACTGCGCAGGAAGATTGATCGAATATTCATTCTCCAGCAGCCGTTCCTCCTGCGGAAAGGTTTCATTCTCGCTGTTGAAAATATCTGTGGCAGACAGCCTGTTTTTAATAATTCTGGACAGCAGCGTGCCACCCGAAAGCAGCAGCAGATATCCCAAAACCGTAACAATCATATACAGCACCGCATTAGCTGGAACAGCACCGCCAAAAAGCAGCACAAGACCGCTTAAAAAATACAAAGCCAGCCCTAAAGCAGCATAATAAAAAGCGGTTTTAAGCTGCAGCTTTTCCTCCTTTCTTCCCTTTGCCCCTAATAGGGAAATCACTAAAAGCCCCAGCGAAATAAGTTTGGAAGTGTGGAATCTGCCAAACAGCCCCGTCTTAAAGACCGAATCTAAAATTTTATCCCCAAAAGCTCCTGTCATCTCCCAGAAACGGAATGCCCCGTAGCAGCAGTAATAAAAATGCAGCATCAGTAAAACGATGCTCATCAGCCTTGTCATATCAAGTATTTTTCTCAGCGCCTGTTCATTCTCTCCTGTCTGCATAGCTGCCCGATTTTACCGTTAATAATTTGGATTAATTCAGATTTGAACGTCTTTTTCCTTTTCTTTTCCCGCGTTTTCTTTTGAATGCTGCAGGAGCATAGTCCGGCTGCCATTCAGGCTTTAAAAGCCTCTGCAATTCTTGGGCTGCGATAGGCTCGGCCGCGCTTGCGCAAAGGTTTTTAAAGGACATTTCTTGTGGCTCGGCTTTCACATTCTTCAAGCTGGTTTTATGCGCTGCACCGCCTTCCATTTTCACACAGCCGCCGCAGCGCTCCAGCATGCCTTTGGCACTGTAGCTTTTACCCAGAGCGCTTCCATTTAGAACACATTTGGTCACATGATCCACATAGGTGATTCCATAAAGCTTTCCGGCATTGCTGCGCCGCAGCACGGCATGGATCCCTTCTTTCCCCAGCATTGGAAAAAGCTTTTCAAAATCCATATCTTTCTGCAGAAAAGCAGTGTCCACCGCATTGCGGATCCGCTTCTTTTCAAACGCGTTTTCTGACGCATTTAAAGCAAATCTCTTCTCTAAAAAAGCAAGGGTCGGCTTGATCGCAAAATCGCTTGCCTTGATGGGAACTCCAGCAGGCTTCCCCTCCTTATCCAGTATGCGGTATACAAGCCCACCCGACTTGAAAACCCTAGAATCTTCGCTGCCCCGATCCGCCTTTATATTGTAGAGCTGCAGCACCGCGTTGAGCTCTGCAAGCGATGCGTATCTATAATTGTAAAGCACCTGCTGCAGCACACTTGATATGGCTTTTTTGGATTCCATTTTTCCATAGGCCGCTCTGCCTGCAGGCACGGGTTTCAGCGATAGGACAGCTGCTCTTTCCTGTCCTTCTGCCCTCACCAGATTAAAGGATTTTTCAATTTCTTTTCTCGCCTTTTCAGACTGGTTTCTCCCGATGTTCTGCATGTCGATTCTCGAACCGTCCTCCTTTATTTTAACCGACACCAGATGGATGTGCGGATGCCCCGCATCAAAATGCTCATACACCAGATAGGGCTGCTGTCCAAAACCTATTTTTTCCATATAGATATCAGCTATTTCCATGAGCTTTTCTTTAGAATGATTTTCGGAAGGATGAAAGTTCAGCGAGATATGGACGCTGCTTCTTTTCACGTTCCCATTCAGGGCCGCCTGATGCAGGAGCCTGTTGAGTTTCATAGCCCTGGAGAGGTCTTCAGCTGCAGCAGGATAATTTCCTTCCCCGATGCATTTTGCCTGGCCATCTTGAACCTTATTTTCATTGTAGCTGAAGATGCGGTGCAGCGAATGCCCCGTCTTTATGACTGCAACCATTTCCCGCTTATTTTAGCAGCAAGATTCTGGATCTGCGACACCTGAAAAAGGAGCCGATCGCGCTGCAGCCCAGTCTCTAAAATCCACTGCCTGAACTCAGGGATCTGCTGCAGGGTGTGCAGCTTTTTAACGCTCTGGTTAAAGTTATTTCCAAGAGCGCTGAGCTCTTTTCGGAGCCGTATAAATTCGAGCATGAATTCATCAAGTGAGGCATCGCGGTGCTTCACCGTTACAGGTCTGTTTAGAAGGCATTTTCTGAGGTATTCGCTCATCTGCCTGCATGTGGTGGCCTTGAATCTTCTTTCAAGCGCCGCATATTCTGCCGCTGTAAATCTGACCGCAGCGATGCGGGTCCTGTTTAAAATTTCTTTTTTCATCTTCTTTTCTTCCATTTTTTTTAAGCGTTAAAATGCTTTCCCTTCAGGCTTCAGCTGCCCGCGAGTTCCGAGCAGAAAGGCCGCCAGATTCGTTTGTTTAACAAACGGACATCTGGCCGACTGCAGCAAGGCGGGCAGTCTTCAATCCCTATAGAAGCATTTGGCATCACTGCCACCAGAAATAAATCCTGCCCGAAGTTATGAAAGGCAGAGCGATCCCTACCATCGTGTCCATATTTTGAATAGGCTGCTTTTAAGGCATCTGCCTATCTTTACAGGAGCTGATTATTAATTTAAAAACGTTGAATTATGCTGACAGAAAATGAAGCTGCCCAGGTTTTTGATACCATACTGAGTATCCCTGGCATGAATGAACCGGTGAGGATTGATCTGAAGATTTCACGAAAAAATGTGCTGCTGCTCCACCATGCGATCGCACGCGGCCTGATTCAAAATGGCAGCGGCCCTTCGGTGCTGCTGCAGCGCGCCCCAGAGGAGAACATTGAAGAAATGAGACAGCTTTCCAAAGACTGCCTGAGCAGGGCCGGACTTACCGAACTCAATGAAAAGCTTGCCCGCCTCGGAGCAGAAAAAAAACAGTAGAGAACAGAAAGAAAAAGCCGTTAGCATGAAATTTCTAACGGCTTTTTTGCTATTCCAAGCATGATTCATTTTTGTTTATGCGCAGCTTAAATCCATATTTCTTTTTATGCTATTTTTGAACAGCTAACATTTAATATATGACCTCCGAAGAACTAAAAGGATTTGAAGAAAGACAGGCTGAAATGCAGCAGACCAGAGATCTTTTTTATCTCATCTGCAGCAGGCTGAACCTGAAATACGGAGAGTTCTTTGGATTTCGCGATACAAGAGGATTCGCTGTCCTTAATATTTATAATGATCAGGGAAATAAAACAAGAGCGCTGAAAGTTTCGCAGACTGCAGAAGTTCTTATTGACACCCATAAATACCACTCGGTCTACCAGTCCAATACGAAAAGAAATATCCTTTTCTTCAGCGAGCTGAGAGACAGGCCTGATGGCTATAATACCACCAGAAAGGGAGTGCTGGATGAAAACTTTGAGGTCCTGCTTCCCGCCCAATACGATTCCCTGCTAGACATCAATGATGACAGCTTTCTGGCCACTATTGACGATTATGCGGGCATACTCAATTCAAGATTTGAAATAATCATCCCTCTAAAGTTCAGGGAAATTGAATACAATAAAACCCTAAAAATTTTCAAAGCCAGGGAACAGATCAATAAAGAAGAAGAAGAAAGCAGCATTTACAG
The DNA here is from genome assembly GCF_003254625.1 of Flavobacterium ginsenosidimutans. Classification (GTDB taxonomy): domain Bacteria; phylum Bacteroidota; class Bacteroidia; order Flavobacteriales; family Flavobacteriaceae; genus Flavobacterium; species Flavobacterium ginsenosidimutans. The sequence goes on along the minus strand of NZ_QJRJ01000081.1, from coordinate 432,841 downwards.
GATCTTCGACCAGAACGGCATGCTGCTCAATACCCTTGAATACGGGCTGGTCAATTTTGCCAACAGCCCATCCTTCTATACGGTTTATGATATCGGAAGCTTCTGCAGCGATTATGTGGATCCGACTTTTATGATTGGCAGACAGGGGCTTCTGGACCAGAACTTTAAAACTATAATCCCCCCGCTTTATGATCTGATTTTTAAAGGCGAAAAGTTTATTCTGGCTTACGAAGAAAGAAACGCGGAAGTGGGCCGTGACTATGAGGCGAAAGAAGCGGAAGGTTCCGAATGCTACTATACGCTGGACGGCGGAAAATGGGGTGCATTTGACCATGACGGAAGCCTTATCATCCCTTTTGAATACAGCTGGATCGGACAGACGCTTAAGGATGATCTATTTTTAATCAACCCTTCAGGGCTGATGTATTATTACCAGGGCGAACAGGAAGATGGGGCATGGTATGTCAAGGATGGGCTCTGGGGACTCATCAATTCCAAAAACGAAATCATGGTAGAGCCTATCTATAGGCACTATCAATTGTACGACAGCAAGATCATATTCTTTAACAGGCAGTCTGCCGATTATAGAATACTGGATACCGAAGATGCACTGACCATACATTTATAGCATCTGCTCTAAGGCCTGCCTATATCAATAAACGAAAAACTCCCTAAAAAAACAGGGAGCTATTCGGCAGCCGGCGGGTGCCTGAAATGGTATGCGCTAACTAACTAAATCATTGTACAGAACCTCCAGACGAACCCCGCCGGTCCCCTGTGCTTTTTCTGGCTGATTGTGCAGCATCGCTATTAATATAAAATCAAAATTACGGGAATAAAAATCCAAAAGCTTGCAGAATCTTCCAATAAGATTGCAGGATTCTAAGCTCTGCCAAGCCAGAACTCTGGAACTTTTCCTAAAAGAATAAAAAACAGAAAAAGGCGCTATAAAGCGCCTTCATCTGCAAAGGAATAATAGCTCTCTTCTGTAATGATCAGATGATCCAGCAGCTTGATATCCAGCAGCTCTCCTGCCTGTGCTATCTTTGCGGTGATGTATCGGTCAGGGTTTGAAGGCAGCAGCGACCCTGAGGGATGGTTGTGCGTGATAATCAGGCCTACTGCACCTGCTTTAAGCGCTGCCGCAAACAGCAGTCTGATATCCACCACGGTTCCCGTGATGCCTCCTGAAGAAGCTTCATAAATTCCGAGCACTTTATTGGACTGGTTGAGCAGCAGAACCTTGAACTGCTCAAGAAATTCAATCTTGCCCGGATCCCAGCAGTCCTTTATAAGATTATATGCATATCTGGAGGATGTAATATGGGGTCTCTCGGAATTTTTAACTTTTGTCCTGTAGACCAGATCGATTTCTGAAACGGTTTTCCAGCTTTTGTTTTCTTCTGTCTTCATGATGCTGCAGATTTAAGGTTAATAGCAGCACCTGCATCGGGCAGAGGCCAGCGAGCGCAGAAAGCAACGCAATAAAGCAGGACGGATGTCCTGCATTTATGGGGGAATTTTTTGCGGCGAACCGCCGGCTCCAGCCCGAACTTTGTGATGGGATTAAACGATAATGCGCTACCCGCAGCGGCTGCCTCCCATTTCAAGAACAAAAGGATCTGTGCATACGGATAGCAGCACCGTGCACAGCGCTTACATCAATTCCAGCATGCAGGCCAGAAGCAAATGCCTGAATGATAGAACAGTGCTGGAACGGTATGAAAAACAATCGCCAAACATCCTGTAAAACCGCAGTCCGCCTTGCCTGATGTATAGTTTTCAATTATTTTTGCAGCATGAATTACGAAGACATTAAACGGCATTTTGAGAACAATCCTCCGCCTAGAGAAGTAGCCTGGACAGAATGGGCAAAGATCACCGATACGCAGGTTTTCCTTAAGAGCTGCTATATCGGCATCAAAAACTTTAACGGTCCCCTAGACCGCTGTCCAGCATGGTGGCATCTGAGGGATTTTTATATTCTCATGAAAAAAACAGTCCAGCTGCAGGCGGCTGAACAAGAAATTGTGGCCGAAGCGAACTCTCCAGAAACTGCTGAAGACACGCAAATTGAAGAAAATCCCGCGGCAGCTCCTACTGAAGCCGACGCCGTATAGATCTATTAATTGCAAAACGCTCCAAGCCATAGAAGATTGGCCTGCACGCCAGCGAGGGTTATCCCTGATGCAGCCGCCAGCTATAAATAGTAAGAAAAAATCCTAATTAAAAACAGCGCCAAACAAAAAAACGGACTAAAAATTCCGAAAGCAAAAAAAAAATATTGACCGGCTGGGCTGTCATTTAACATCTGATTTTACGGGCTTAGAAAAGAAGAAACTTTGTTTTATTTCTTCCGGCTGTCACGCTCCAGTCTATTGCCAATATGTCCTGCAGCAGATCTTTAAGCTCCTTATAACTGGAGGGCCTGATCGCGTAAAAATCGGCACCCATTTTATAGGATAGATCTATATCTTGAGGACTGCTGCTCGTGGAAAGGATGATCACTTTTATGCAGCTTAACGGCTCCTCGGCATTTCGGATTTCTTCCAGACATTCAAAACCATTTTTAACGGGCATATGGATGTCCAAAAAAATCATTTCCGGCAAGCTGGCCGTCTCCTAATAAAGCATATTGAGCAGCTCCTGTCCGTCTTCGTAAGCCTTTGCGATTACAGGAAGGCCGAGCTCCTCCATGGCACTGAGAAAGAGCATTCTCTCATCTGCATCATCATTAGCCAAATAAATGGCTTTGAGTGGCTTCTTTTGCTGTAACATGGCCTAATATTTTATGCAGTTGCAGAAGACAAGAATCTAAAAATCTGCAAAGGCCATACACCGGAATATACAGGCAGCTGAAAATCGATAAATAATCGAATTATATCCGTCGAGCGGTTACTAGATCATAAAGGTAGCTTTTCTTTTTGTAGGAAATACTGCTGATCTCACAAAATACTGAATATTATCAAAACAATAACATATTTTGCCACATATTTTTTACATTTAGAATTCTGTTTTCTGCTGATGAAAGGAAACACCAATGCCTGGCGGAAATTTGCGGGTCAGACAGAACAGACTGACGCGGTAGCCAATCAGAATGCCCAGAAATTTTTATATGATAAAAATACTCTCGAAAATCAGGAAGAACGGTAAAAAATCGTGTAGCAAAACGAGTATCGCAATACCCCTGCCTAAAAAACTTAATTCACTTGCTTGAATACAAAAGCCCATTGTTCATCTGAAGCAATGGGCTTTGTCTTGTATCGGCATATAAATAAGGAACGCCTGAAACTTTTCAGCAGAGGCATCCGTTTTGTCGGAGTATAATTTACCTTATAACGCCGTAAATCTTGATTTTAGTATAAGGAACGACATTTTATTCTTTAGGATTCTCCATGCTGCTGATGATTTTACCCACCTCGGCTTCGGTAGCTTTGAGTTTGGCCTGGCAGAACTCAATGAGCTCTGAAGCTCTTTTTACCTTCGCTGCCAGCTCGTCCACCGAAATGGTCTCATTTTCAATTTCTTTTGAAATAGCGCTTAGTTCGGCAAAAGCCTTTTCATAAGTCAGGTTCTCTTCCATTGTATTGTATTTTTTCTTTAACGGTGCTTATCAGTCTGGTGTCTTTCAGGATCACTTCTATATCGTCCCCCTGCTCTATGTTCTCGCCACTGCTGGCAATGGCATTATTTACTCTGACAATCGCATACCCTTTTCTAAGGATATTCTGCGGCGACATTATTTTTAAGGTCTTCTGATGATGCTCCAGCGTAAGCTCCTCTCTGCGAAGATAAGAATTACTGAATGTTTTAATGGCATTTCTCAACTGAACGAGTTCTCCTTTTCGCTCCGCCAGAATCATCTTCGGGCGCTGAAGGGTCTGCTGGGCGGCAACAAGCAGTCTTTTCTGGTTTTCATGCAGCACTGCCCTTGAATTTCTGGCAAGCTGCTCTCTGGTCCTCTCGAGCTGCTTCTTATGGTTTTCAGCCAGTGCTTTTGCATTATAGGAAACAGCATTTTTCAGCTGGCTGAGTTCCCTGTAATGTCCGAGAAACAGCTGCTGCGATCTGATCACAATAGTCCGCTGCAATGCGAGTATGCCTTCTTCAAAGCTGCGGTTATGCGCAATGATGAATTCCGCGGCCTTGGTAGGGGTCTTAGTGCTGGTGTGCGCCATAAGATCGGTGATGCTGACGTTTTTCTGGTGTCCTATTCCTGTAATGACCGGAATGGGAAACTTCGCCACCGCCCTGCCGATACCGTAATTGTCAAAAATCAGAAAATCGGACTGCGAACCTCCCCCTCTTGCAATAACAATGGCGTCATAAGGGATTCCGGTATTATAGACATCAATAAGCTTATTCAGAAAGAGTTTTGCATTATTGTCTCCCTGCACGACAGTATGGTAATCATCAATCTGGAATGCATAGCCAAAATCATTATGGACCATCGTATGGCGGAAATCCTCATTTCCGGCAGAGCTGCTGGAAGAGATTACCGCAATCTTCTGAATTACCGCAGGAAGCTTAAGACGGCTGTTCAGCGTAGAATACTGCTCGCCTTCTTTCCAGATATAGCCATTTTCCCTGACCAGTCTTGCCAGGGTGGCATTACGCTGCTGTTCCAGAATGCCAAGCATAAAATTACTGTCGATATCCAGCAGGTTTACAGATAGTCCGTAAAGCGGATGGAAGTCTACGCTGACCTGCACCAGCACATGAAGATTGTTGGTGAAGCGCTGTCCGGTTGCGATTTCAAAATCAAGTATCCGCAGCGCCCCAGTTCCCCAGGACTTGCCCATAATCTTCGCTGTAATGGTGCTGTCTTTTTCTGATTTCTCCACCAGCTCAAAATAATGGATCTTCTTGTCAGCCTTAAAGGAATGATTGGTGATATCGGCCACTATCCAGTACGTCTGGCCCTTAAATCGGGCATTGATCGCATCCTGGATCTGGTCATTGAGCTGTGAGAGTCTGATATACTGGTCCGGTCCCATTTAAATGTTCATGCCTTTAAAGGATTTTTCTGTTCTGCTATATGATGCCCATTAGAGCAGAGAATTTAAAACTGATTTTATAAAGCATAATGCCTCTATCCTCTTATGTGAAAGCGCATTCAAAGGAATCATTGTTATTTAAGTGTGATTGTGTCCGCTAGGTTCTCCTGATTGATAAAAGCGGCTATATACTCCTGCACTTCATTTCGCTTTTCAGAAGAAGTTTCAAAAGTATTGATATGAAATTCTTCATCCTGATCCACTATATGAATAATCTCGGTATAGCCTTTTGATATCAGGCTGCCTTTAAGCTTTAGAACGGTATGCTGCTGGCGGGCATCCAAATCTTTTCTCACTTTTAATTGTATCGCTTTTTCCATTGTGAAAGATCTGCTGGTTTGCTGTTTGGTCAAACCAAATATACATAATTTGATTAAAGCCTGCCACCGCATAAATGTTAAAAAGACAGGGCCCTCCAAAGCCTATGGATCCGCGCTTCCAGGCTTATTTTCCAGCACATGGCTTTCTTGGCTTAAAATAAAACTTAAAAGTCCGCAAAAGAAGCCGGTTTTACAGCAAAAAGTTTGAAATTTGCAAAATACATTCGCATATGGTAAAATCAGCAGAATCGCTCGAAGAATTTTACGGGCATAAATTCAGCGGTCTATCACAGAATCTGGCCAGACACGCTGGACAGTTTAATGTTTTTAGAATTGAAGACCGCATTCAGTCCAATACAGTTTCCGCCTCGTATATCCGCAGGGATTTTTTTAAAATCATGCTGTATTCGGGCACTAATAATTTTCATTACGGCGATCGGACCATAAGCGTTGAGGGCAGTACGCTCCTGTTTTTCAATCCTAGGGTGCCATACACTTACGATTCGCTTGAACCGGAAACCACAGGATGCTTTTGCGTATTCAAAGAAGATTTTTTCCAGGAAAGCTTTCGTATCAATCTAAGCGAGCTCCCCCTTTTTTCCGTTGGATTTTATCCCGTTTTCAAACTCAGTGACCAGCAGCATGCAGAGATCGGTGCCATTTTTGAAAAGGTAATTGCAGCCTTTGAAAAGGATTATATCTATAAGTTTGAATTGATTAAAAGCTATGTCAGTGAGCTGATTTATCTGGCGCTGCAGCTGCGGCCTGCCAGTGAAATTTTAGGGCATATTGACGCCGGCTCCAGAATTACATCTGCATTTATGGAGCTTCTTGAGAGGCAGTTCCCTATTGAATCTGCTTCCCAGCGTTTTACCCTGAGATCTCCCAAAGCCATAGCCGACAAGCTTTCTGTTCATGTCAATTATCTCAATCGGGCAATCAAAAAAACTACGGGACGCACTACTACAGATCATATTTTCGAAAGGCTTGCGGCCGAAGCAAAAGCCCTGCTTAAATATACTGATTGGAGTATCGGAGAAATTAGTTATGCTCTGGGTTTTGAAGACCAGGCGCATTTTAACAACTTTTTCAAGAAGCAGACAAATACCAATCCCTCTTCTATCAGAAAGGTTTGAATTTGACAAAAAATGGTTCTGTTTTAACAAAACTGCGCTGAATATCGGCCATAACTTTGCCTCAAAATAAAAAATTATGAGCACAACTAAAGTATGGTATATTACGGGAGCTTCTAAAGGCATGGGAAGGGCGATAACAAAACAGCTGCTGTCTAAAGGCCACAGCGTTGCGGCCACTTCAAGAACGGCGGACGCATTGGAGCAGTTCGAAGAATATGGAGACAGGTTTCTGGCATTGGAGGTCGATTTAAAAAGCGAACGGTCTATTGCGCTTTCGTTAAAAAAAACAATTGAAAAGTTTGGCCGGGCAGATGTAATTGTGAATAATGCAGGTTATGGTTTAGGAGGCGCACTGGAAGAAATTACCTCTGAAGAAATGGCAGAAAATTTCGAGGTGAATTTTTTTGCTGCCGTAAGGGTCATCCAAAATGCACTGCCCTACCTCAGGGAACAGCGTTCAGGGCATATCATTAACATTTCCTCAATAGCGGGTTTCGCACCGGGATTGGGATGGCCAGTGTACTGCGCAGCAAAATCTGCACTAAGCGGATTGTCCGAAGCGCTCGCAAATGATCTAAAACCCCTTGGACTGCATGTCACAAATGTTTTGCCGGGCTGGTTCAGGACAAATTTTGCAAAACCTGATTCAATCGCCTACAATAAAAACCAGATGCAGGAGTATGGATATCTGCGCGAATATCATGAGAAAATGAACAGCATGGACGGCATGCAGCTAGGAAATCCCGACCAGATCGCAGATGTTTTTTTACAGCTGGCCGCGAGCCAGAACCCTCCAGTAAACTTATTTTTAGGTAGCGATTCTTTCAACAGGGCAAAAAATAAGATCGAGCAGCTGAATCAGGAGATGTCGGACTGGAAAACTCTTTCTGTATCCACAGACTTCCAATACTAGTGAAGCTTAGCTTATCTGTCTGTTCTTTACCGCATAACTAAAAAACGCCTCACTTGCAAAAAGGAGGCGTTCAAATTTCATAAGCACTTTCAATTTATTGGATGGAAATTCTGTTAGCAGCGTCTCTTTTCTTCTGATCAATCACTTTTGCATAAATCTGGGTCGTTTTTACGCTCTTATGCCCAAGCATTTTTGAAATGGTAAAAATATCTGTTCCTGCTGTCAGCTGCAATGTGGCATAAGTATGCCTAAAGCAGTGGAAAGTAATATGCTTGCTTATTCCTGATAGTGCCACCCATACCGGAAGCGCGCGGTCAACATCCCATTTGTTTAAACCTTTAAATACCTTCTCATTTTCTCCTTTTCTCTTTCCCAAAAGCTCAAAAGCCTCATCAGAAATAGGAATGGACACTGCCCCTTCCGTTTTCTTCTGCCTGAATATGATATAATGGCCGTCATTCTCAATGTAATGCAGTTCGGACCAGGTCAGCTTGGCAATATCGGAATATCTTACACCTGTAAGAACCGAAAACATTGAAATCTTACGTACAGTCAGATTAGGGCAGGGTGTTGCAAAAAGCGTGCGCGTTTCTTCAAGAGTCATAAAATTCCGCTGTGATTCCATTTCCTTTATTGATCCTATCTTGGCATTGATATCCGTTTTCAGCTTATCCTCTCTATAAGCAGCCTTCAGGGTTGTCTTAATCTTGTTATAATAGGAAAGGGCTGTATTTCGTGACAGCTGCTTTTTATTCTTTCTCAAGCTTTTAGCTTTTAAAAGATAATCCCTGAAATCTTCAATTAAAGAAACCGTCACCTCATTAAATGCTAGATCCTTCCCTTTTAGGAAGGCTTCAAAATGGGTAATAGCACAGGTCCAGATTGACAGATTGTTGCCGACTTTTTTGGCGCCTAATTTTTTATAATACTCAAGAAAAGATTCCCTTCCAACCTCCTGTATTGCTAATTGTTCTTTCTCAAATGCAGAATAGATTTCACTTTTATTGATTTCATTCTGTTTTCTTGCCCTTATAAGTTCAGCAGTGTGGAGATTCTCAGCATTAGCGGCTTTCTCGTACTGATTTGCAGGCTTCTGGTAAAGATACAGCTTCAAAAATTCTCGTCTCGAGAAACTGTTCGTTTTCGAATCCCAGTATGGAGGATAATAATCAAGATATAAGGATAATCGTCCTCCTGAAATCGCTTTCTTTCTAAGTGTGATAATACTTTTATTCATGATCAATACTTTTTAAATAAATATCCAGATCCTTTTTCTGCACATAAGTAAATTTGCCGGATGCATACTTGCGTATGCTGTGCTTTTTAATTAAAAAGTACAGCCCGGTCTGGCTTATGCCGTAAAGTTCCTGTGCCTGCGTTATGGTACAGCACTCATTTAAATCTAAAATCTGAGGTTCAGCAGCCGGCTTGACTGCAGCTGCTTCATTGACTGCAAACAGAGCTTGGATGCTCTTTGTGCTGACAAAATTCCGTCTGCCCAGTTTTACTGTTTCTACATCCTTTCTCTCGATCATTCTGTAGAGTGTTCTTCTGCTTATTCCAAAAAACAGGACGCAGTTATTTATGCTTAAATATTCCCTTTTTTTGACAGCCTCAAAATCCAGCATCCGAATCCTTTCAGTTTCCTTATTGCTGATATCAACTATCTTGTGCCTGGTAATTAATTTATAGTTCTTACTCGAGCATTTTAGGGAGCAGAACTTGGTTTTGGTCGTTTTTGCCGTAAATTCTTCGTTGCAGAATTGGCAGATTCTTGTAATTCGCATGTTTGAACTCATAATTTTTCAATTTTTTAGTTATGTGCCCTACATTGTCCATTAAATCCTCTTTTGATGTGTCATTATGTGCCATAAGGTGCCAAAGTGTGCCAAAATTTCCCCTTATCATTAATTTTTGTTTGTACCTCGAAATTCGAGGTACAACTGGGGTACAAATCTGAGCAAAACAACACCCAAATATTCCAAAAAACAACCCAATAAAAAAAGAGCCAAAATGTTAATTACCAACATTTTAGCTCTTTTTGTTATTTTTATTTTGTATTTTTTTGTCCCCTCTACTTGCCAATGCAAAAATTAGCGAATATATTCCCCAGCAATTCGTCATTAGAAACTTGACCAGTTATAAGACCAAATTGGTATAAAGCTTCACGAATATCAAGCGCCATTAAATCACTTGAAAGTCCAGATTCTAAACCAAATTTCACTTTCTGAATTTCATCTAAAGCTTTTAATAATGAATCATAATGTCTTGTATTGGTTACAATAGTTTCATTGTTTCGAAGTGCACCAGTATTTACAAAAGACAATAATTCATTTTTTAAATCTTCTACTCCTATTTTTTCTTTCGCAGAAATTAATAGCAGTTTTGCATTTAAATTTTCTAACTGATTCGTAATATTTGCTACTTCATCATTAGAAAGGATATCTCTTTTATTTACTACAATAATTAGAGGTTTTAGCGGGTATTTATTCTTGATTTGTTCAATTTCATTTACAAACTCAGAACTTGAAGTTTGGAATTTCAATCCATCAAATAAATAAATCACAACTTGAGCCTGATCAATTTTTTCGAAAGTTTTCTTGATTCCAATGCTTTCTACGACATCTTTTGTATCACGAATTCCGGCCGTATCAATAAATCTAAATCCGATTCCGCCAATTACCAATTCGTCTTCAATTGTATCGCGTGTTGTTCCCGCAATGTCAGAAACAATCGCGCGCTCTTCGTTTAATAAGGCGTTTAATAAAGTCGATTTTCCTACATTTGGTTCACCAACAATCGCAACAGGAATTCCGTTTTTAATTACATTTCCAACAGCAAATGAATCAATAAGACGTTTTAAAACAAACTCAATTCGGTTTAATAATTCATGAAATTGCGTTCTATCTGCAAATTCTACATCTTCTTCTGCAAAGTCTAATTCTAATTCAATTAAAGAAGCAAAATTTAATAGTTCTTCTCGCAATTTTGCAATTTCATTACTGAATCCGCCTCGCATTTGCTGCATTGCAATTTGGTGAGAAGCTTCATTGTCTGACGAAATCAAATCGGCAACTGCTTCTGCTTGCGATAAATCTAATTTTCCGTTTAAGAAAGCTCTTAACGTAAATTCACCTGCATCGGCCATTCTACAGCCATTTCGAAGTAACAGCTGAATAATCTGCTGTTGAATATAAGTTGATCCGTGACACGAAATTTCGATCGTATCTTCTCCTGTATATGAATTTGGACCTTTAAATACCGACACTAAAACTTCGTCTAAAGTTTTACTTCCATCTACAATATGACCTAAATGTAACGTATGCGTTTTCTGTTTGGTTAAATCTTTGTTTTTAATAGATCTAAAAACCGAATTACCAATTGTAATAGCTTCAGCTCCCGAAATACGAATTATGGCGATAGCTCCAGCTCCAGATGGTGTGGCTAAAGCAACTATAGAATCTTGATTTATCATGCTGCAAAGGTATAAAAAAAGCCTTAATTTCTTTTCTGAACTGAGAGGTGCTCAATTCTCGTAAAAAATCTGTAAATTAGTTATAGTTAAGAAATCATTAAGTGTTAAAATACTGATAATTATCAGGTTGTTTTCCTTACATAATAAGTAAATTTGAGAGACAAACCTTAATCCTAAATACGATGAAAAAGATATTATTCCCTACCGATTTCTCTGATGCTGCTACAAACGCATTTGTCCACGCTTTAGAATTTGCTAAAGTTGTAAAAGCTGAATTAATCTTGCTTCATACATTTGAGATTCCTGTTTACGACAGCCAATTCTTTCCAGAGAATTATGCTGCGATATATAGTTCAATAGAATTAGCAAAATTTGAAATGTTCAAGGATGAAATTCCAAAACTGCGCGCTATCGCTGCCGAGCGAAAATTAGAAGATATCGTAATAAAACACCGACTAATGGATGGTGATCTTATTTATAACCTTAAAAATGCGGTTGAAGAAGATAACGTTGATTTTGTAATTATGGGTACAAACGGTGCTTCTGACTGGACAAAATTTTTTACGGGATCAAATACCAATTCTGTAATATCTGGCGTAGAAGTTCCTGTTTTATGTGTGCCTGTTGATGCCAAATACAAAAAAATCAAAACGATCGGATTTACTACACGCTATCGCGAAAAAGATAAAAAAGAGCTGAAAAAAATCTTGAAGATAGCTAAGAAAACAGATGCAAAGGTTAAAAGTTTATATGTAAGAACATCCAATTCTGACGTTTCGGATGCTACTATAAAAGAATGGGAAAAAGAATTTGCAGATGAAAACGTAGAGTTTTTGGTTCTGCCAAGTGATGATGTAAAAGAAACCATTCTTGATTTTGTTCTTTACAAAGACATCGATATTTTGACAACTATCACACACAAACGTTCTTTCTTTGAAAGTTTATTTGATTCTAGTTTTAGTAAAAAAATATCAAAAGAAGTCCAAATTCCAGTTTTGGTTATGCACGAAGATTAACTGTTCTTATGAATAATTTTGTAACTTAAAAGCTATATTTGTATTTCAAGCAAATTATTAGAATGAAAGCATATCAGGACAACGTTACAAAACATTCAGAATTATATCATAAAACCAACAAAAAATATAATAGCATAAGCCTTTTGAGGTTATTGAGTATTTTTATGTTTTTGCTTTTTATGTTTTACTACATCAAAACAAACGAAATACTTTATGTCATTTTAGCTGTTTTATCTTTTGCTGGTTTTATTGTTTTAATGAGAATACATTCTAAACTGGCTTTTCAAAAACTATTGGCTGAAACGCTTTTAAAAATTAATAAAAATGAAATAGCTTTTCTAAAAAGAGAAAAAACACCCTTTGAAAATGGAGTTGAATTTATCGATTTTCATCATCCGTATGCTTACGATTTGGATATTTTTGGAGAGCATTCTTTATTCCAAAACCTAAACAGAACGGCTTCTTTTATTGGGAAAAAAACTCTAGCAGAGTTATTGCTTGATACGCTACCTGAAGCTAAAATTTTAGAGAATCAGGAAGCAGTAAACGAATTAAAAAGTAAAATCGATTGGAGACAGGAATTTCAGGCTTTGGCCATCATTAGTCAAGATTCCAAACAATCTTATGAAGCAATAAAGCATTGGACTTCTTTTACAAATAATTCATTACCTAAAGCTTTAGTTGCATTATCATTTATTCTCCCAGTAACATTTTTTGGATTTTTGGCTGCTTATTTTATTACATCAAAAACCATTATACTTTCTTATTTAACATATGTCTTTATTGCCAATTTGATTGTTTTAGGAAGAGCTGTAAAAAGAATTCAATCGGAAATAGCAAAAGCAGATAATGTCGCTAACATCATAAAACAATATAGTTTATTAATTAAAAAAATTGAAAGCGAATCTTTCCAGTCGAAAAAGTTACTTCATTTACAAGAACAATTAAATTTCAAGAATGCAAAAGCGAGTCAGCATTTAAAACAGCTTTCTGAGTTATTTTCAAGAATGGATACGATAAATAACTTTGTAACAGCCACTTTATTCAACGGAACATTTTTATTCAATCTGCATGTTTTAAAAGCGTTATTAAAGTGGAAAGAAGATTATGCTTCAGAAATGAACCATTGGGTTTCTATTATTGGAGAAATTGAAGCTCTAAACAGTTTAGCAAATTTAGCTTACAACAATCCAGATTTTGTTTTCCCTGAAATCAATTCTGAATATAAAATTGAATTTAAAAATCTAAGCCATCCTTTATTAAATCCTGTAACAAGAATTGGAAATGACACTCAGTTTTATCCGCAATCTTTCGTGATTCTGACTGGATCCAATATGTCTGGAAAAAGTACATTTTTAAGAAGCTTAGGAATCAATATGGTTCTTGGCGGAATTGGTTCAGTTGTTTGTGCATCAGAAGCTAAGATTCATCCACTTCCAGTTTTAGTTTCAATGCGATTGTCAGATTCTTTATCTGATTCAGAATCTTACTTTTTTGCTGAAATTAAACGTTTAAAACAGATCATGGATGCGCTTGAAAATCAGCCTGCTTTTGTTTTATTAGATGAGATTTTAAGAGGTACAAATTCTGATGACAAACGAAACGGAACAATTGAAGTCGTTAAGAAAATAATTTCTAAAAAAGCTATTGGTGCAATCGCAACTCACGACATTGAAGTTTGCCTTACTACTAACGAATATCCTGAAATCTTAATCAATCAATGCTTCGAAGTTGAGATTCAAAACAACGATTTACATTTCGATTACAAACTCAGAAACGGAATCTGTAAAAACAAAAGCGCAACATTCTTAATGCAAAAAATGAACGTAATTTAATGGTGAATTGTTAATGGTTAATGGTGAATTGTTGATGGTGAATTGTTGATGGTTGATGGTGAATTAAAAAAAAAGCACAAGACAACTTTATTGAGCTTTGTCAAAGTTTAAAACTTTGACAAAGCTTTTTCTTTTTTGAAAACCATCAACAATCAACCATAAACAATTCACCATTAACAATTCACAATTAATTCTCCTCGTACATTTCCATCCACAAACGGGTTTCTTCTAAATCTAGTTCTTTTTCTATTTTACGGAAGATTTCTTCGTTTACAGAACCTAGTTTATGCATCGATTCTAATTTTGCTCTTTCTACATTTAACAGATCAATTTGAATTTTAGTGAAATCATTGAAAATTTCACCGCCAAGAAGTTTACCATTTCCAAAGAAATTAGCAGGAAGTTCTGTCTTTTGCAGACGGTTGAATTTTACTTCGTATTTGCTTTTTATGTTGTGAAGCAATTCATCATTCAATAATGAGAAATTATCTTCAATATGGGCAATAGTTTCTGAGACAATAACATTTCTAATATTATATTCTTCTGCAAGAATCGAATAACGTTCAATTTTCAACTTCTTGATCAACCACGGAAGCGTAAGACCTTGTATAACCAAAGTTGAAAGTATAACACAAAAAACCAAGTATATAATTAAATTTCGAAGCGGAAATTCTTCTGTTTTATTCAACATTAACGGAAGTGCCAAAGCTGCAGCCATAGAAACCACTCCACGCATTCCAGACCAGCCAAAAATGATCATATTTCGATAATCGAAAGTTTCCTTTTCTCGAATCTTTTTACTAATCATTCTCGGAATAATTGTCGCTGGAATAACCCATAAAAAGCGAACTAAAATCACCACTATACTGATAACTGCTCCCCAAATAAATAAAGAATTTCCAGAGTAATTACTAATTCCTGCAATAATTTGTCTCAATTGAAGTCCTATTAAAATAAAAATCAAACCGTTTAGAATGTTGTTTAAAACATCCCAAATTGTATTGGTCATAATTCGGCTTTCATGAGAAAAAATAGTTCCTGATCTCGCCGCCAGAAAAAGACCTGTTGTCACAACAGCCAAAACTCCCGAGCCTTCAAAATGTTCTGCAATTAAATAAGATGCAAATGGCGTTAATAAGGTCAGTGTTACCTCAATAATATCATCGCAAACAAATCTTTTATGAATATAGAACATTATGTAACCAACAGCTAAACCTATTGCGATACCAAGAACTGACATCAGCACAAAATTTAATCCTGCCTGCCATAAAACAAAATTTCCTGCTGTAATTGCTGTAAGAGCATATTTATATGCAACAAGACCGCTTGCATCATTTACCAAACTTTCTCCCTCAAGAATCGCAATTAATCTTGGATTAAGTCCCAAACCTTTTGTAATCGCTGTTGCAGAAACCGCATCTGGTGGAGAAACAATAGCGCCAAGTAAAAAAGCTAACGGCCAAGAAATATCATCAATAAGCCAATGCGCCGCTACAGCAACCAATCCTGTTGTAAAAAAAACCAAACCAACCGCTGCTAATGTTATCGGTCGGATCGTTTGCTTAAAGTCTGACCAACTTGTATGCCACGCTGCGTGATATAAAAGCGGCGGAAGAAATATAATAAATACTATTTCTGGGCTTAAAGCAATTACTGGAAGTCCTGGAACAACACTAATTACAACGCCACATAAAACAAGAACAATAGGAATTGGAAAATTATATCTTTTGCTAACAAGACTAAGAAAAGCAACTCCAAAAAGCAGCATTATAATAACGGTAATATTCTCCATGTGAGATGGTATTTATTGGATTTTGGATTATAGATTTTGGGTACTAAATTAAGATTTTATGGCAACTAAATTAGATAAACAATAAAAAAATAGAATACTGATTTATTGACTTATGTCAAACTTTTTGGTTTCAAACAACTTTAGATTTGCTTTTTAGTTTCTTCAAAATAAGTTTAAAATATATCAAAATGATAAGTACAGAAATAAGTCCGTTATTGCAATTTGGACTAACCAGCAAAGATCGTGTTGAAAATGCCCTAGAACAGCTTAAAAGCGGAAAAGGTGTCTTAGTAACCGATGATGAAAATAGAGAAAACGAAGGCGATCTTATTTTTTCTGCCCAATATATGAACGTTCAAGATATGGCTTTAATGATTCGTGAATGCAGCGGAATTGTTTGTCTTTGTTTAACTAACGAAAAAGCGGATAAATTAGAACTTCCATACATGGTAAAAGAAAATACCAGCAGTTTTCAAACTCCGTTTACTATTACTATTGAAGCTAAAAACGGAGTGACGACTGGAGTTTCTGCAAAAGATCGAATTACGACCATAAAAACAGCAATTGCAACAAATGCAAAACCAGAAGATTTAGCAAAACCTGGACACATTTTTCCTCTAAGAGCAAACAATAATGGCGTTTTAGGAAGAAATGGTCATACAGAAGGAAGTATCGATTTAATGAAATTGGCGGGTTTGCAACCTGAAGCCGTTCTTTGCGAATTGATGAACGAAGACGGCAGCATGGCGAAACTAGACAAAATCATTAGCTTTGCACAAGAACACGATTTGGTGGTTTTATCTATAGAAGATATTATCTATTACCGCAAATTCGTTAGAGATTATAAATAGTCCGTTTGACCAAATTATTCTTAACACATAGAAACATAGCTTTTAGGATTCTGCATAAGGCCTTTCACTTTTAATAAAACACATAGAGTTATGTGTTTTATTTTAATCTTAAACAAAAGCAACAAAACCTATGTTTCTATGTGTTAAAACTAAATTTTATTCATTTCCACGGGTATTGCAAATAAATATGATATACGAACAGCTTGGCAATTCCATTCGAAAAAGCATTAACGTTTCTGATGAAGATTTAGAAACCATTCTCTCCTATTTTAAACTTATCAAAAAAGGAAAAAACGATATTTTACTTGCACAAGGTCAAATCAGTCAGGAGACTTTTTTTGTTGCAAAAGGCTGTCTGCGCATCTTTTTTATAAATGAAGAAGGAAAAGACGTAACTCGATATATTGCTTTTGAAAATCAGTTTGCTACAGCTTTAGTTAGTTTTATAACTAAAATGCCAGCTCTCGAAAACATTCAGGTTGTCGAGAAATCAGAATTGCTATCTATATCTCATGAAGATTTTAATCATTTGATGAAAATTATTCCACAATGGAGAGAGTTTTACAGCAATTATTTGGAAAAAGCGTATGTAAATAATGCCAATCGTTTAATGTCATTTACCACTATGGATGCTTTGGAAAGGTACAATCAGCTTTTGAAAATAAATCCTGCAATTGTAAAACGGCTTCCTAATAAAATTGTGGCTTCTTATATCAATATTTCTCAGGAAACTTTAAGTCGGTTGAAGTCTAAGACTTAAGTTTAGTTTGATTGTGGAGTTACTTGTGGAGATATCTCCTTCGTCGACATGACAAAACTATCTGGAAAATCTTTGTGGATTTTCGCGTATGATTCCTCGTTCCTCGGAATAACAAATAGTATCTATAAAAAAGCCGAATCTTAATTTAGATTCGGCTTTTGATTTTTATGATTCACAACTGCTGCAAGAAACAAGACTTGTTACTAATTCTTTAGAAACACTTTGGCTTCTTTGGTAGTACAAACTTTTAACGCCTTGCTGCCAAGCTTCTATCATTAAACGGTTTACATCTTTAATTGCCAATTCTGCTGGAATATTAAGATTTAAACTTTGTCCTTGATCAACAAATTTCTGACGAATTCCTGCTTGCTGTACAATTTCTAACTGGCTAATTTCTTTAAATGTTTTAAAAACATCTTTTTCCTGCTGAGTTAATTGTTCCATATGCTGAACACTTCCTCCGTTTAGCATAATTCCTCTCCAAACTTCTTCATTATCTAAACCTTTTTCTTCCAAGAGTTTTTTAAGGTATTTATTTTTACGCATGAAATTACCTTTGCTTAATCCAGCTTTATAATAGTTACTGCTGAAAGGCTCAATTCCTGGCGAAGTTTGTCCTAAAATTGCAGAAGATGAAGTTGTAGGTGCAATTGCCATTGTGGTTGTATTACGTCTTCCGTAACCTTTTAACAATTCTGGCTCGCCATAAATTCTAGCCAATTCTTGACTTGCTTTATCGGCTTTATCGCTAATATGTTTGAAAATCTCTGTAGTTTTCATTTTAGCTTCCATTCCTTCAAACGGAATCATGTTTTTCTGTAAATAAGAATGCCATCCTAAAACTCCTAAACCTAACGCACGGTGTCTTTTAGCAAATTTATTAGCCGCAGAAAGATAATAGTTGCCTTCTGTTTTTTCAATGAATTCTTGTAAAACTGCATCTAAGAAAAAGATCGCCAGTTTAACCGCTTCAGTATCTTTCCATTCTTCATACAACTCTAAATTCATTGAAGAAAGACAGCAGATAAATGACTCGTCATGAGTTGATGGAAGCATAATCTCACTGCACAAATTACTTGCATTGATTCTTAAATTCTGATCTTTATAAACTTGTGGTTTATTTTTATTTACGTTGTCACTAAAGAAAATATAAGGCAAACCTTTTTGCTGACGGCTTTCTAATACTTTAGCCCAAATTTGTCTTTTATCACCATCGCCATCAATCATTTCCTGCATCCAATAATCTGGTACACAGATTCCAGTAAACAAGTTCTGAATTGGGTTTCCGATACTTTTAATTTTCAAAAACTCTTCAATATCTGGATGGTCAATATCTAAATAAGCTGCAAATGCACCACGACGAACTCCACCTTGAGAAATGGTATCCATTGCCGTATCAAAAAGCTTCATAAAACTTACAGCTCCACTACTCTTTCCGTTATCGGTTACAGCACTTCCACGTTCACGCAATTCACCAAAATAACCAGAAGTTCCACCTCCAATTTTAGTTTGCATGATTACTTCTCCAAGCTTATGTGTAATTCCTTCAATTTTATCTGGAACGTGAACGTTAAAACAAGAAATTGGCAATCCTCTTTCTGTTCCCATATTTGCCCAAACTGGCGAACTGATACTCATCCAGCCTCTTTCTATCATTTCCATAAAAGACTCTTTCAACTCTGGTTTGTAAAGTCTTTTTGAAGCAGCAGTACAAATTCTATCGATTGCTCCTTCTACAGTTTCTCCTTTTAAAAGATAACCGCGGTTTAAAATCTGCTCACTTTCAGAATTTTTCCACCACATTTTACTGTCGTTTTGTGGTTCAAAATTGTTATTTGCTGGGTTTGTGTCTATTGTATTCATATATTATGGGCTTGTATTAGAAAAGATCGTTTGCAGTGATACTCTTGTCGTGTTTCGTATATTCAACTGGACGTTTTGCAAAGAAATCATCTAAACTGTTAGCAAAAACTTCTTCTTCAAACCAAGTCATTTTTGAATACTCTTCTGGAGAAACATTAAAAATTGTTTCGATATTGATTTGTTTCAAACTTTCGTCAATTCTAAATTTCATAAAGTTTACCAAATCTTCTTTATTAATAGTTTCAATCGCTCCGTTTTCAAAAATCCAATCTAAAATATCAGCCTCAACCGTAATTGATTCTTTAACCGTTTCTCTAATTAATTCTAAAGTTTCAGCATCAAAATATTCAGGGAATTCTTCACGGATTTTATTGATGATATAAATTCCGCCATTTGCATGAATTTGTTCGTCGATTGAAGTCCAAGCGATAATATTGCTCACATTTTTCATATATCCTTTGAATCTTGTGAACGACAATAAAATAGCAAACTGACTGAATAATGAAACATTTTCGATTAAAATACTGAACAGAATCAGTGAAACCATATACTTTCTGTTATCCTGAGATTTGGTATCTTTCAATACATTAGAAAGATAATCTACACGTCTGCGAATCACAGGAACGTCCAAAAGTCTTTCAAATTCGTCATTATAACCTAAAACTTCCAATAAACGAGAATATGCTTCAGAATGTCTAAATTCACATTCAGCAAAAGTAGTTCCCAAACCGTTGAATTCTGGTTTTGGAAAATGCTCATATATATTACCCCAAAAACTTTTTACAGCTACCTCAATCTGTGCGATTGCCAATAAACTATTTTTAATTGCTGTTTTTTCAGCCAAATCTAAATGCGCATGAAAATCTTGCGTATCGGCAGTAAAATCTACTTCAGTGTGTACCCAATAAGCCTTATTAATTGCTTCGGTAAATTGCAGAACCTCAGGATATTCAAAAGGTTTATAATTGATTCTTTTATCAAAAATTGACATATATAGAGTTTTAAGTGACGTATTTGAAATAGAAAAGCGAGCGCACAAATTTGGGGTCGGATTGGCGTGATTTCTATAATTACAAATTTAACCCACAGTTCTTCTTTTATCCAGTTTTTGATGTTAAAAATCCGTCCAATTATCAACAGTTTTAAAACTTCAAAAAACCTCAAATTCGCAAATTTTATCAACAGTAACATAATATCTTGTAATTGTCAATGAGCTAGCATTTTCCTTAAAATTAATGTTAAGTTATCAACATGAAAAAGCGAACTTTTTTATGGGCAAACGCAAAACAGTTATCAACACTTCGATTTAAAAAAAGCAAAATCCAAGTCGCATTTTTCAATCAAAAAAAGCTTCTTATTAATAATTATTCTAAATAATTTTTGAAGCTATTTTTTACGAAAAAAATCACAACATTCTTGATCACAAATATTTACAATCAATATTTTTTTTAAGATTCTTTTCTGTTTAAAAAAACAAGATCATGAAAAAGGCTTTTTTTGATACGAAATAAGATTAAAAGACGAATAATGCTATAAACATCCAACAAAGTAAAATCTTCCGTCAAGTTTCGCTCTTTTGAGTCTTTTTTCAACTTCAAATTTTAGCTTTTTCCATCTCATACAACTTATCAGATTAAAAAAAAATTAAAATTCGCTTAAGCTATTCTTAATTTTAAGTAAAACTGGACCCAAATTCCTTTTTACGGCAAATTATTCTTGGTTTAAGAATATTAATTTTTACATTTGCTTTATTTTTATTTATTCTAAATAGAATAAAATATTCCCGAAAAATTAAATTAATCTTGTACAATTCAATAACCATAAATTATCGAAATATGAAAAAGAATCTTTTCGTTTCTTTTGCATTTGCTGCGTCTTTATTTGTAAATGCTCAGCAAAAAAACACGTTGTTAGATGCTGCGTTCTGGAAAACTTCTCCAAGTGTTGAAACGGTTCAGGCAGAAATCGCTAAAGGAAATAGTCCAGCTGAGGCTAATGTAAACGCGTTTGACGTTACAACATTAGCCATTAATAATGATGCTCCTTTTGCAACAATCAAATTTTTAGTTGAACAGCCGGGAAATTCGATCACAAAATTAACTCACGATAATCGTATCTATCTGCACTGGGCTGCTTATAGAGGTAATACAGAATTGGTACAATATCTTATAACAAAAGGTTCTGATGTAAATTTTGAAGACAGCCACGGAACTGCTCCTGCAGATTTTGCTGCTTCAAACGGTCAATCAGCTCCAGCGATGTATGACGCATTTTTCAAAGCTGGCCTTAATCCGACAAAAAAATATGCTAATGGCGCGAATCTTCTACTTTTAGCCATTGCATCTGATAAAGATTTAAAAGCTGCCGAATATTTTTCTACTAAAGGAATGTCTTTAAAAGATGTCGATAATGACGGAAATACTGCTTTTACTTATGCTGCAAGATCAGGAAATATTGCTCTTTTGAAGAAACTTTTAGAAAAGGGAATTAAACCAACTAGCGATGCTCTTTTATTTGCTGCACAAGGAAGCCGTAGAGAAACTAATACTTTGGAAACCTATAAATATTTGGTTGAAGAAGCAAAAATTAAAGCAACTGCTCAAAACAAAGCCGGACAAAATGTATTGCATATTTTGGCTGGAAAACCTAATCAGACAGAAATCATTAAATATTTCTTAGAAAAAGGTGTTGACGTAAATAAAGCCGATAAAGAAGGAAATACGCCTGTAATGGCTGCGGCGGCGGCTAGAGAAACTGCTGTTTTAGAATTGCTTCTTCCTATTGCTAAAAACATAAATGCTCAAAATTTAAAAGGAGAATCTGCTTTGACTTTTGCAGTTAGAAACGGATCTCCAGAAGCAGTAAATTTACTTTTAGCTAAAGGTGCAGATGTAAACGTAAAAGATAAAGACGGAAATAATTTAGGTGTGTATTTAGTACAATCTTATCGTCCGGCTGGAAGAGAAAAAGTAACTACAGATCCTTTTGATGCAAAAGCTAAATTGCTTCAAGATAAAGGACTGGACTTAGCGGCTCCGCAAAAAGATGGAAATACTTTGTATCATTTAGCTATTACAAAAAATGATGTTTCGCTTCTTAAAAAAATTACTGATTTAAAAGTAGATATTAACACTAAAAACAAAGATGGCTTAACAGCTTTACACAGAGCTGCAATGACTTCTAAAGATGATTTAATTTTGAAATATTTAGTTTCTGCAGGAGCAAAAAAAGAAATCAGCACAGAGTTTGACGAAACGGCTTATGCTTTGGCGAAAGAAAATGAGCTTCTAACTAAAAACAACGTTTCTGTTGAATTTTTAAAATAAACAATTAATTAATAATCAATATTTGAAATTCCAAATTCCAAACTTTACATTTGGTGTTTGGGATTTCACATTACAAATCCACACAAATACATAATTTCAGATGAAATCAATATTAAAAATTGCTCTTACAAGCGCTTTTATCTTTTTAGTTTCTTTCCAATCTCAAGCGCAATCAAGCAAATACAAGATTATGCTGCAAATGAATAATTATATGGGAGAAGGTGCTTACATTGTAGTTTCTCTAGTTAATTCAGCTGGCGAATACGAAAAAACGCTTTATGTAATGGGCGATGATAAAAAATGGTACAAATCTTTAAAAGAATGGAATAAATTTCACACTGCAAAATCAGATGATATTAGTGCAAAAACTGGAGCTTCTGTAACTGGCGGTGATCGTAGTGTAACAACTATCGAAATCGAAAATTCTAAAATTAATAAAGGTTACAAATTACGTTTTGAATCTGCTGTTGAAGATCAGAAATATTATGTGAGTGATCTTGAAATTCCGCTTACAACAGAAGGTATGGCCGATAAAACAGATGGTAAAGGTTACATCAAATACGTAAGATTAAGTAAAATATAATACGATTACATTTCTAGAATACACTCAATGACTCTTTCTTTTTGGCGTTACGCACATTTGGCTTTGGCCTTATTTTCTTCTATTTTTTTGCTTTTGGCTTCGGTAACAGGAATCATTCTGGCAGTCGATGCAGTTCAGGAAAAAACACTTCCGTATAAAGCTGAAAATTTTAATAAAATAACTTTGGGCGAAACCCTTCCAATTTTGAAGAAGGCATATCCAGAAATTACAGAATTGAGTGTAGATTACAATCAGTTTGTAAGACTTCAGGCAATTGATGAAGATGGAAATGACGTTAATGCTTACATTGATCCAAAAACTGGAAAAGCATTAGGAACTCCTGTAAAAAAATCAGAATTCATTAAATGGATTACGAGTTTTCACCGTTCGCTTTTTCTTCATGAAGCGGGGCGTTTTTTTGTTGGTGTTATTTCTTTTTGCTTGCTATTAATATCAATTTCGGGTTTCGTGCTGGTTCTAAAAAGACAGCGCGGCATCCGAAATTTCTTTTCTAAAATTATTAAAGAATATTTTGCGCAATATTATCATGTTCTTTTAGGAAGATTAGCATTAATTCCGATTTTGATTATTGCGCTTACAGGAACTTATTTATCGCTGGAAAGATTCAACTTTTTTATGGGTGAAGAAAAAGCAAAACCTGTAAAAACAGAACTTTCAGCCAAAGCGAAAACAGCTTCAATTTTCAAAACAACTTTATTATCAGATGTAAAGAAAATCGAATTTCCGTTTACAGATGATCCAGAAGAATATTATATCATCGAATTGAAAGATCGAGAAGTTGAAGTAAATCAAGTTACAGGAACTGTAATTTCTGAAAAACTTTCTCCTATAACTGCACAATATGCAGCTTTGAGTCTTGATCTTCATACGGGAAGAATTAACGGAATTTGGGCTGTAATTTTAGCTATTGCGTGTCTTAATATTTTGTTCTTCATTTATTCTGGTTTTACAATTACATTGAAAAGAAGATCAAGCCTGATTAAAAATAAATTTAAAGCAAATGAAAGCGCTTTTATTCTTTTAGTTGGGTCTGAAAACGGAAGTTCTTTCCGATTTGCAAATGCAATTCTAAAACAATTAATTGATCAAGGTCATAAAGCTTTTATTACCGAATTAAATCGCTTTTCTGTTTATCCGAAAGCGGAACATATTATCGTATTTTCTTCAACGCATGGCTTGGGAGATGCTCCTTCTAATGCTAATAAATTCAAAGCACTATTAGAAAAACAAAATCAGGAGCAGAAAATCAATTTTTCAGTAGTTGGTTTTGGTTCTAAATCATATCCAGATTTCTGCGGATTTGCAATTGAAATTGACCAGCTTTTAGAAAATCAAAATTGGACAGAACGTTTTTTAGATTTACAAACCGTAAATGATAAATCGGCTGTAGAATTTGTTGAATGGGCAAAATTATGGAGCGTAAAAACTGGAATTCCATTGGCTACAACACCTTCTTTATACAATCACGTTCCAAAAGGTTTGCAAAAATTAATGGTTTTAGATAAAACTCCAATTTCTGAGACCGAACATACTTTTATTTTGACTCTACGTCCGAATATGAGAACTAAATTTAGTTCTGGAGATTTATTAGCAATTTATCCGGCTAATGATTCGAGAGAGCGTCTGTACTCTATTGGAAATCATTCTGGAAATATTCAATTAGTCGTAAAACTTCATCCAAACGGATTAGGTTCTGGATATTTGAATGCTTTAGAACCTGGAAATGTTATAAAAGCTCAGATTGTTAAAAATCCTGCTTTTCATCTTCCGAAGAAAGTGCAAAAAGTAGCTTTTATTTCTAACGGGACAGGGATTGCTCCTTTCTTAGGAATGATCGAACAAAATAAAACTAAAAAAGAACTGCATCTTTATAGCGGATTCAGAATGGAAACTCCAACGCTGATGGCTTATAAAAAGTTTGCAGGAATCATGATTCAGAAAGAACAACTTGATAATTTTCATGTTGCTTTATCGCGCGAAGCAGAACATATTTATGTAATGGATTTGATTAAAAGAGATTCTTCGTTTTTTGTTTATTTATTAAAAAGAGGTGGCGTTATCATGATTTGCGGTTCGCTTCAAATGCAGAAAGATGTTGAAGTAGTTTTGAGCGAATTGTGCACAGCAAACCAATTAAAAACGCTTTCAGAATATAAAGCCAATAATCAAATTTTAACCGACTGTTATTAATTGTTAATTGTTGATGGTTAATTTTGGATTGTTGATTTTAGATCTCTAGCCGGAATTTTTAATTTTTAATTCTAAAACAAATCCCAAAGGGATGACATATTTATAGATTTGATTTGATCCACATACAGCCAAAGCCCCAGAGGGGTGACACAAATGTTGTAAAATATGTCGCTCCGCTGGAGCTTTGTTAACTATTATCAATCAATTAACTATAAATATTTTGCTCCTCTGGAGCTTTTAAAACTATTTTCATGCACAAATTATTATCATATAAAATTTTATTTCTATTTGTAATTACTTGCTGTTTTTCAGCACATTCGCAAGTTTTACGAAAAAGAACGACTTTGCTTATGGGCGGACGTTTTGATATTAGTATTGTAGATAAAGATTCTCTTTCGGCTGAGCAAAACATTGATCTAGTTATTGGCGAAATTACCCGAATTGAAAATTTAATTTCAGATTGGAAACCCGATTCTCAAGTTTCCGAGGTTAATCAAAATGCAGGAATAAAACCCATTAAAGTAGATCGTGAAGTTTTCGAATTGACGCAAAGAGCGATTAAACTTTCTGAAATTACCAACGGCGGATTTGACGTTAGTTTTGCAGCTTTAGATCGTATTTGGAAATTTGACGGTTCGATGACCGAAATGCCTTCGGCGGAAGCCATAAAAAAATCGGTTGAGAAAGTGGGTTATAGAAATATCATTTTAGACAGCACAGAATCGACTATTTTTCTAAAATTAAAAGGAATGAAAATTGGTTTTGGCGCTTTAGGCGAAGGTTATGCAACCGATAAATGTCGTAAAATGATGCTCGAAAAAGGTGTTCAGGCTGGAATAATAAACGGTTCTGGCGATATGAGCACTTGGGAAAAACAACCGAACGGACACGATTGGAAAATCGGAATTACGAATCCGTTTAATCCTGAAAAATTGATTGGAACTGTTCCGCTAAAACAAGGCGCTGTGACTACTTCTGGTAGTTATGAAAAATTTGTTGTTTTTAACGGAAAACGCTATTCTCATATTATAAATCCTGCAACTGGCTATCCTGCAACCGGTTTATGTAGCGTAACCGTTTTTGGTCCAAATGCAGAAACCGCCAACGGATTGAGTACTTCTATGATGGTTTTAGGCCAGAAAGAAGGTTTGCTTTTACTTCAAAAATTTCCTGAATACAGCTGTCTCATGATTACTGATAAAGGGAAAGTTATTAAATCTAAAAACTTCTCCTATAAGTTGTAAATTGTTAATGGTTAATGGTTAATGGTTAATGGTTAATTGTTAATTGTTGATGGTTGATTCAGTTGTCTTCCTTAGCGATCCCAAAGTTTCGGGAGAAGGATATACACAAAGTATATTATTGATAATTGAAATGAAATAATCTCGCAATCCCGATAGCTATCGGGATTGCGAGATTAGAAAAATGCTTATATACTTTACGCGTATCCTTCGACTTCGCTCAGGAAGACAAAATACGAATTCCCTATTCACAACTCACAACTCACAACTCACAACTCATAATTCATAACTCAAAAAGCAATATTAAAAAAACATTAGAATCTACAACGCAATTCTAATAATCTTCTAATTGCTTTATTTAGATTAAATTTAAATTATCATATAAGTTTGCAGTCCAATAAAACTGCCATATGAGAATACTTTACGCTCTCCTTTTTATGATAACCTTTTCTGGCTGGTCTCAAACTGGAAAAATTACAGGGAAAGTTTATTTTACCAATAATGAAAATGCTTACGGAGCATCAGTTCAAATTAACGGAACAAAAAACTTCGTTGTAGTCGATAACGACGGTCAATTTGAAATAAAAGGCTTGACTTATGGAAGTTATAATTTAGAGATTTCTTCTATGGAGGCAAAACCAAAAACTGTCAACGTTGTGGTTAATCGTCCTTCTCTCCTACTTAATATTCAGCTCGAAAAAGCTACAGACCCAAAAGCACTGAAAGAAGTTAAAATTCAGAAAAAAACATTCAAAAAAGAAATCATTGACAAAGGCTTTGCAGTAAATGTAATTGAAACAGAAGAAGCTGCAAAAAGAAACCTGCAAATCAACGATTTATTAGATCGTTCTGGTGGTGTAAGAGTTAGACAAAATGGAGGTCTAGGTTCTGCTGTAAGCTATAATATTAACGGAATGTCTGGAAATGCTATTAGAATTTTCATCGATGGCGTTCCAATTCAAACTTATGGAGCTTCTTTCAGTTTAAATAGTATTCCGCCCGCTTTGATTGAAAGAATTGAGGTTTTTAAAGGAGTCGTTCCTGCTTATTTAGCAGATGATTCACTTGGAGGTGCAATTAATGTGGTGTTGAAAAAAGGGGCTAAAAATAGCTTAAATGCTTCTGTTTCTTACGGTTCATTTAACACTGTACAATCTAATGTAAATGCAACTTTCAGAGATAAAAATGGCTTTACGGTAAAAGCAAATGCTTTCCAAAATTACTCTGATAATGACTATGAAGTTTGGGGAAGATGGGTTTATAACATCTTACCAAATGGACGTTACGAATACATTAGAACCAAAAGATTTGAGAGTATGTACAGATCATACGGAGGAAGACTTGAAGCAGGTTTCACTAATGTAGATTGGGCTGATACTTTCTCAATAAGTTATAACGGATCACAGGATTATAACCAAATTCAACATGGTCAATACATGACAAAACCTTATAAGGGAAGATATGGTGAAAATGCCGCAAATGTATTCAGCCTTACTTATGCTAAAAAAGATTTCCTGATTAAAAAACTGGATTTCTCTGCAGTTGCAGTTTATAGCCACAAAAAAGAATTTCTAAGCGATACCGTAAAATGGAATTACAACTGGAATGGAGAAAAAGCTATTGGTTTATACGGCGAACCCATTTTGTCGACTACTGGAGCGCAGCAAGGAGCTGCAACATTAAATTACAGAACTGCTAATGTTTTCAATACCAGAGTTGGATTAACTTATTCTATCAATGAAAATCATAAAGTTCTTGCGAATGTAATGACTCACATTTTTGACCAAAATGAGCTTGACAGAATGAAACCCGAATTAATTAGAAATTTTGATGTTACGCGCGATTTAACCAAAATTGTTTCATCCTTTGGTTATGAAATGTCAGCTTTTGAATCACGTTTAAGAGCAAGTCTGTTTGTCAAAAATTATGACTTAGACAACACAGAAATTAAACCTATAATTGTCAACGAAAATGGTCAGAATACTATTGGATCTGAAGTTTCATCAAAAAACACCAATTTTACAGGATATGGAATAGCTGGTTCTTATACGCTTTTCCCGAAAGTAATGGCGATGTTTTCTGCAGAAAAAGCAATTAGGCTTCCAACAGAAGATGAAGTATTTGGGCGTCCAGGCGAGAACATTTTAGGCAATACTAATTTAGGACCTGAGCAAAGCAATAATTTTAATGCAGGATTTCGTTTTGGTCCGTATGAAATTAATCATCATAAAATCACATTTTCTGGAAATGGTTTTCTAAGAAATTCAAAAGATAAAATTGTACGTCAAATAAGTATTCGTTTAAATGAAGCAGTACAGGCAACACCTTTTGTAAACTTAGGAGAAGCACAATCAGTTGGTTTTGAAACTTCGCTTCAGTATTCGTACAACAATCGACTTTTTGGAGGAATAAATCTTTCTAAATTCAATTCTCTTTATAAGGACAAATACGATTCAAACGGTAATATTCTTCCTTATTACAACAAACAATTGCCAAATGAACCGTATTTCACTGTTAACGGAAATCTTCAATACAACTTTAGAAACGTAATTCAGAGTAAGTCAGAGCTTAATTTGTATTACTACTGCGGCTATGTTGCTCCATTTTATACTTCATGGCTAGAAATCGACCGAACTTCAGCTCAATTCCCACAGGATTTAGGTTTAAGTTATGTTTTTCCGAATAAACAATTCACTGTTAGTTTTGATGCCCGAAATATTTTGGACGAACAGGTTTACGACAACTTTGCTGCCCAAAAACCGGGAAGAGCTTTTTATCTGAAAATTAACTACAACCTTAATAAATTTTAATCATTCAATAAATAACTAATTTTTTAATGCAATAAAGATGAAAAAGAACACTTTCAAATTATTTACATCTAGTTTACTAGTTGGTGCATTTGCTTTAACTACAGCTTGCAGCAGCGATGACAATAAAAATACTGAACCTGTTAATCCTGTTACAGATGGACGTTGGATTACGGTAGCTGGAGCTTTAATGCAGACAGAACCTGGTGACGGAAATGGCGGAACGAGAGTTTATGCTATCAGCAAAGAAAATGCAATTGATCCTACTTTTTCTGTAAATGTTTATGATCAAGGTGTACCTGTACAATCTAGCAGAACAGCACGTTTGCAGTCTTCTGTAGATGGAAGCACACTTTTCAACATCACATATACAGGTGCTAATGGAGGTGAATTCATGACATACAAAGTAAACGGCGCTAATAACTTTGTAGAATCTCAGACAAAAGTAAATATTTCTCAATATGCTGGAACTTCTCCAAGATGGGTAAAACTTTTTGATGGTGACAAAACAGGTGTAGCCGTTAACGTAACTACTCCAGTTGTTAACACAAATGAAGATAAAACATACAAAAATACAAGAGGTGTTGCGACAGTATTATCTTTAGATATGCAGCAAACTTTAATTTCTGCTTTCAAACAATATGAAATTCCATTGACTGCTGAAGAAGAAGCGCAAGGACACCACATTTTCCGTTTAGATGCTCCAACTTTAAACAAAGCTGGAAACAAACTAATCATCGGGACTTGGATGCGTAAAACCGATCCTGCAACGGGACAAAATGCAGCATCATTCACACGTTTAGGATCTAAATCTGTTGTGGTTGATTATCCTTCATTGGAAAATCCAAAAGTGATTACTTCAACTATAGGATTTGGTGACACTAGCGGATACAGAAGTTTCAACAGTTTTGTGGCTTCAGATGGAAATATCTATCAAGCAACACAAAGAGATACTCAAAAAGGTTCTTATATCTTAAAAATCAACCAAAATAATGAATATGATAACTCTTATGTATTCAGTTTAGATACTGCTTTAGGTGTTAAAGGAAGTTATATTGATGCTTGGAGATATGTTGGAAACGGAATTGCTTATGCTGTTTATACTTACGAAGGTACTGAGCAAGGTTTCTTAGCAAGACTTGATTTGAATGCTAAAACTGCAGCATTGGTAGAAGGAATTGCTTATGATGCTGATTTAGATTTCGGTCAATATCAAGGTTTTGTAGTTGATGGAAACAACTTCTACATCGCTGTTACTCCAGTTGGAAAAGATGGTAACATTTATGTAATTGATATTCCTTCAGGACAAGTGACTAAAGGCGCTAAATTATTGAACAAACCAGGAAACCACTATATTGGGGTATTCTAAAAAAATACGACTGTAAAAACAGCTCGTTAACCGCTCTCATTTTGAGATTTTTTTTTTAAAATTGAACATTCCGCTTCTATCTTTAGTAAGCGGAATGTTTTTTTTAATTTATCAAGAGAAATTGAACTGAATCAAATTTAAACACATAGAAACATAGATTTTATGCGTAAAATTTATGCTGAAGAAAAAAATAATTCCACATAGTTTCCTATCTGCTTTTAAACAAGTGAAACGCCTTTTTTTAAGTTTATAAAACTATGTTTCTATATGTTTAAAATAATTTCAATCAACAGGTTATGATTAGAATTTTGAAGCAAATTCTTTTGCAAAATCTTCTAATTTGATTTTTCCTTGCACGTTTCCATCATTGTTTAAGAAATCGGCAGCGATTGTTTCGTTTCTTAATCCTGTTCCCATTTCGGTATATAAACCAGCCATTTCTTCAGGAACTCCAGCTTGTGTCATTCCGCCAAAATATTGTTCATCTGTAAATTCAATCCAAGGAAGTTCTGGTTTTTCGATAGCAGCTCCAAAAGTTTTTACAATATCTGAAGGCGTTTTAACATCACTAATAATATAACGAATGTTTTTACCTTCTTGTGTTTTCTGCAATTCTTCTGCCGCGGCAAATGCAATATCTTCTGGATGCACTAACGGAATACGGTTTGATGCAGGGAAATTCGCTCCCATAATCCCCGCTCCTTTTATCATCGGAATATCATTAAAGAAATTAAAGTAGAAATATCCAGCTCTCAAAAATGTAATTGAAGTGTCCAGTTTCTCGTAAATCTTTTCAATATTATACAAACCTGCAATTGGCCCGTTTCCTGTCGGTAAATCAGCTCCAATACTGCTTAACATTACTACTCTTTTAATGTTGGCTGTCTGGATTGCTTTCGCGAAAGCGTGACCAGCATCTGTTGTGTTTTTAACAATATTTATTCCACCCATATTTGGAGGTGTCATTGCAAAAAGAGCATCCGCACCTGATAAAGTTTTAGAAAGAAAATCAGCATCGCTAACTGACC
The DNA here is from genome assembly GCF_003254625.1 of Flavobacterium ginsenosidimutans. Taxonomy (GTDB): domain Bacteria; phylum Bacteroidota; class Bacteroidia; order Flavobacteriales; family Flavobacteriaceae; genus Flavobacterium; species Flavobacterium ginsenosidimutans. The sequence continues at coordinate 401,258 of NZ_QJRJ01000081.1, read as the reverse complement.
CAATTGCTGCTTTTGCACCTAAATTTTCGATCGCATCTTTTCGATCAGCATTACTGCTAATAACCGTTACATCATGTCCCGATTTTACTAATTGTGCCGTTAACGGCTTTCCGATATTCCCTAATGAACCTGAGATTATAATTTTCATCTTAAAATGTTTTTTTATTTAACATTACAAAGGTATCTTTGTACTTACTTTTATACAAGTACTTACCCTAAAGTATGTATCATGACAGCAATTAAAGAATCCTCTACTATTCAGGAAAACAAGCAGTATGCATTGGAAAAATGTCCCGTAACTTTTGTTATGGAAAAAATTGGAGGCTACTGGAAACCTATTATTTTATATCATTTATCGACCGGAGATAAGCGTTACAGCGAATTGAAAAGAGCAATTCCGGCAGTAACAGAAAAAATGCTTATTCAGCATTTAAAACAACTTGAGGCAGATGGTTTGGTTATTCGAGAGGCAAAACCTGTTGTTCCTCCATTTGTTACTTATAGACTAAGCAATGCAGGAAATGGCCTTTTACCCGTTATTGATGCAATGGCTGCGTGGGCTTTTAAAGTAAAAGACGGCGTCTATACTATTTAATAGACACCGCCTCTTCAAACAACAAAAAACTAATTAACTTAACTTAATTTCGTGAAATTGTACAGGATTTAATTTCAACACATAGGAACATAGGTTCTATCCTAAAAAGAAGGACTAAGAGAAAAATATTTATGCACGTGCATTTAAACTTTTAAGTTTTTAAAAACTATGCTTCTATGTGTTAAAATAATTTCACTCAACTACTTAACTTATTTGTATTGAATAACGCTTTTTTAATTTTGTTTAATGAAAACTAAAGCTTCTTCATAATTGGCAATTTGGGTGAGGGCATTGTAAATGTATTTTGCAACCAAAGCTCCTCCATCTGAATTAATCAGATCAATATCGTCATCAGGCGTATGATATTGCGGATGTCCGCCTGTATGAAAACCTACGGCAGAAATCGATTCTTTATAAAAAGAAACGTGATCAGAACCTCCAACGTCTCCTGCATGTATAACTGGATTTAATCCGCTGTTTGCTTGGAGTTTTTTCATTAGTTCAACTCCGTTCGGAAAAGTTCCTGCACCGCCCATATAAAGCTCTTTTTTATCATTTAATCTTCCAACCATATCCATATTCAGCATTACTTTTACGCTTTCTTTTGGAACTGGCAAATGATTGATAAAGTATTTCGAACCAAGCAATCCTTCTTCTTCTCCGCTAAAAGAAATAAAAATGATGCTTCTTTTTGGTTTTACTTTCATCTTAGAAACTTCTTCCAAAATGCACAATAATGCCGAAACGCCAGAAGCATTATCATCGGCTCCATTGTGAATGGCAAAAGCTTCTTTCTTTTTACTTCCTGAATTTGGTCCGCCCCAGCCCCAATGATCATAATGTGCGCCAATGACAATGTATTCGTTTTTAAGATTCGGATCTGAACCTTCGATGTAACCGAAAACATTTTGAGTTGCAACACTATCCGATTTCATTTTATTAATTCCTTCTTTCACAAAAAGTTTGAAAGGCTGATAATAGGAATTGTGGAATTCTTTTAAACCGTATTTTTTAAAATACTTCTGAATGTATGCTGCAGCCTCATTATTGCCTTTTGTTCCTGGAAAACGACCTTCTAATTTATCGGAAGACAAATATTTGTCATGTTTATAAAAGGTTTTAGATATGTCTTTATTTTGAGCATTCGCTTGAATACCAAAAAATAAAATGCTTAAAAAAAGATATTTTAGAGTTTGCATATTTTGTTCTTATCTAAAATTATAAGCTTAGTTCAAAAGAGGTATGTTTAATATATTTTCTATCGTAAGTATATAAAACATGAATTTTCTTGTCTGTTGTCTGAATTATGGCTGGATAGCTAAATTCTCCTTTTTCTTGTTTTTCAAGATCAAATAATTTTGTCCAATTTAGACCATCTTTAGAATATTCGACATCTAAAATGTTTCGTCCGTTAAACCAATCTTTTCCAATTGGCAGCGGATTATTTACCAGTAAAAACAAATTTTTATTTACAGTTAAAGCATCGATGCCTGAATTTGAATTGACCACATTTATAGTGTTAGTTCTAATCCAACTTTTTCCATTATCGCCAGACCAGCTCGATACCACTTTATTGTGTTTGCTTCGAGACAACATCTGGATATCAGTTGAACTATGAATTAAGAATGTAGGCTGAATCACATCTAAGTTTTGATTGTTTTCTACCGCAATTTTCTTCCAAGAATCTGTTGCTTCTGTATATTCTTCTACGTGTATGCGCCATTCGTCTGTATTTACACTTTCTGTACTGCTTCCGCATAAAATTACGCCTGGAGTAGTTTCGATAGGTTTGTTACGAATTGGCCCTAAAATCCCGTCTGGAAGATATTTTGGTTCGCCCCAAGTTGTTCCATTATCTTTTGAAACAATCATAGCGCCAAACCATTCTCTCGGATTTTTACCAATTTTGTAAAATAAATACAGATTCTCGCTTTTGCTTTTAAACAAAACTGGGTTCCAACATGGAAGCGTATCTCCGTTTTTAATCAAAGGCTTAATTAAGTTTTTAGGCGAAGACCATTTTTTGTCTTTATAAGCCGAAATATAAATTCCGACATCTTTTGCGCCTTCATATTTTCCTCCAAACCAAGCTGCTAAAATCTCGTTTGGTTTATATTCCACCAAAGTCGATGCGTGACTATTAGTCGTAACTGGAGGATCTGCAATATAACTGCTTTCAATATTTACTGCTTTTATCTGTGCTTTTATTCCATTCGAAAAAAGAAAAATCACTAGTACAGCTACTGCAGTATATTTTGTTTTTGATATCATTTTATTGTATTTATTATTAGCTGTCAAATGATAGCTGTAAGTGAAATTATTCACTTTTTACATTTCACATTTTTTTACTATTCGCTCTTCTTCAAACCTATTTTGTGTCCTGAAATTGCGTAATATAAAATAAAGATATAGCAAGGAAGCAAAATCCAATATCCTTTTGTTGATGCACTTGCTGAGGCATTTACTTCGCTAATTCCTTGTGCAATTAAATCTGCTTTTGCACCGTCAACGAATTTTCCATACAATGGCGGAATAACTGCTCCACCTGAAATTGCCATTACTAATAAAGCTGCTCCAGTTTTTGTAAATTTTCCAAGTCCATTTAGTGTAAGTGGCCAAACTGCTGGCCAAACCAAAGCATTTGCGATTCCTAAACCAGCAACAAATAAAACAGACGTAAATCCAGTTGAAAATACAATACAGAAAGACAAAATAATTCCTAAAACTGCACTAACTCTTAAAGCTAAAGCTTGTGTAATATATTTCGGAATTAAAAATGCTCCTAAAGCGTAAGTTGCCACCATTGCTAATAAAGTAAAAGTGGTAAAGAATTTAGCATCGGCAGCAGGAAATCCTAAAGCGATTCCGTAAGCGATAATGGTGTCACCTGCAATTACTTCTACTCCAACGTACATAAACAACGTTAATACTCCAAGCCAAAGATGCGGAAACTGAAAAATACTCGTTTTTACTGTTTGTCCATCTTTTGCTTCTTCTATTGGCGCTGCTTCTACATTTGGAAGCGGTGCTTTACGAATTAATATTCCTAAAATAAACAAAACGACAGCCATAGAAATATAAGGAACTACAACACTGTCTGCCATATTATTCAATAAAATATTCTTTTCAGAAACACTGACTTTACTTAATTTTTCCTGAATTTCATCAATTCCAGATAATAAAATTGATCCGAAAATAAGTGAACCTAAAGCTCCTGCAATTTTATTACAAATTCCCATAATAGAAATTCGTTTTGCAGCACTTTCGATAGGTCCTAAAATAGTAATATATGGATTGGAAGCGGTTTGCAATAAAGTCATTCCAGCTCCTTGAATAAAAATTCCAGTTAAGAACATCCAATAAGTTCTAGCTTCGGCAGCGGGAATGAAGATTAGAGCTCCAAATCCCATAATGAATAATCCTAAAGACATTCCTTTTTTATAACCGATTTTAGCTAAAATATAAGATGCGGGAAGCGCCATAACCACAAACGAAATATAAGATGCCGAAGCAACTAATAGAGATTGTGCAGAGGTCAATTCGTTAATGGTTTTCATAAACGGAATCAAAGCGCCATTGATCCAGGTTACGAATCCAAAAATGAAAAATAGACTTGCGATTATTAATATTGGTAATAAGTTTGGTTTGGTTTGTGAGGAGTTAGTGGTATTTGCGTTAACCATTCTTTATTTTATTTAATGTTTTTTGTGGTTTTGATGATTTATTAAATTGGAGAAAATCATCATTTAGTTAAAAGAGCATAATATTATCAGAAATACTGACATTGTAATAAAACAAAAGGAGAGTTACCTCTCCTTTTGCGTTTTAAGTAAGGATTGTGTCGATCATTACTCACCAAATTAATTATTTTGTGTCCCACCAAAGTCTAGTTCCACCTGAATCTGGACCTCCTAATTTAGAAACTCCGTCTTCAACAGCTGCTTTGTTTGCTGAGTACTCGTTTGTAGTGTAAATAATTCTTTTCATCAAAGATTTACCAACTCCAGCATCTGGGTTATCAGTATTTAAAACTGGATAGATTACTTTAGCATCGCTTCTACGTAAATCTGCCCAAGCTTCCCAAGATTCTGGGAAAATTGCTAAGTATTTTTGAACTGCAATTTGAGTTCTTTGATCAGCAGTAGATGCAGACCAAGCAACTGGCAATTTAACTGGAATATCTTGTAAATCTAAAGTTGGGTATAATGTTAAAATGTTTGGTAATGTTGGCAAAGTTACTCCATTGATATATGCATTAACTGTAGCAGTATCAGTGATTCCCCATTGTGCAAGAGATAATCTAATACCTGTTTCATACAAAGTTTTAGCATCTCCGCCCATGTTCCATCCATTTAAAGCTCCTTCTGCTCTACTTAAGTAGTTTTCAGAAGCCATTAAGATTTCAATGTTTTTAGATTCACTAAGGTTATTAGCTGCACCATTTCCTAAAACTTCATTGTTAAAAGCAGAGAATTTAGTAGTTCCAAATTGATCTTCTAAACCTCCAACAGGGTTTCCTCTATAAACTCCAGTATCGATTGGGGCAAACCATTTTGATAAACGTGGATCATTGTATCCTACTAAGATACTTTCCATAGAAGCTGTCATAACATAACCCCAGCTGTTAACAATCATGTTTAAGTTGTTTGGAGTAATGTTACTTGCTTTAAAGAATGCGCTTTGATCGTTTGTTTGCATAACTCCAGCAGCAACAGCAGCCTCTGCTTGAGTTTTTGCTTTAGCAGCATCTTTATCAGAAATTCTTAAAGCTAAACGCAATCTCATACTGTTTCCAAAAATTCTCCATTTATCAACGCTTCCAGCATAAACTCTATCATTTGGAGAAAGAGATGCAACTGTAGTTGTTGAAGTAGAAGACAATGTAGCATTAGCTTCGTCTAATAATTTAAAGAAATCTTCATAGATAGATTCTACACTGTCGTAAGGAACTTTATCTGAACCATTACCTGCTTGAGTGTAAGGAATTGGTCCGTAAGCATCAACCATTTGGTTGTACATGAAAACTTTCCAGATTTTTAAAACTGCTAATGCTTCAGCATTTCCTTCAGAAGCTTTAATAGCATTTGTTAATGCTGGTGCAGCAACTGTATAAAATCTTGTCCATCCTCTACCTTCGTATCCGTTAACGAAAGCATTTCTTTCAGTTCCATATCCACAGTTTAAGTAGTGAATAAAAGTTGAAGACAAAATACCTGTTGCAATACCCCAAGTACCTTGGTCATCAATACCACTAGGTGACGAGTAAGAACCGTTGTGGATACCTGCATAAAGTGCAGATGCAAATGCTGGTCCTGCAAGGGTTGGATCTAATTGACTCTCTGTAAGAGAATTTGGATCCGTATTTATTTCGTCGAAATCTTTTGTACAACTAGAAAAAGTAGATAGCATTGCTAGAGCAACTCCTAGTGTTTTTATTTTAAAACTATATTTCATGATATCTCTTTTTTTAATTAAAATCCGAATTTAACATTAACTCCATAATCTCTCGTTGAAGGAATGTTGAAAGATTCTATCCCCTGTAAGTTTCCTGTACCTGCTCCAGCCTCTGGATCAAAATACTTAGCTTTGTTTAAGAAGAAGAATAAGTTTCTACCCACTAAAGAGAAGTCAATACTGCTAAATCCTGAGTTACCTAATAAACGTTTTGGCAATGAATAACCAAATACAAGCTCTCTTAATCTGATGTTTGTTGCATCATATACGAATGGTTCTGCAATTGGAGTTCTTTGACCGATTGCTGTCCAATATTGCTCTGCATTAATACTTGTTGTGTTTTGAGTATAAGTTCCGTTTCCGTTATCAACAACACCATCAACAATAATTCCACCATTTCTTCCAGCTAACGTAATGTCGCTTACCCCTAAACCAGCTTGTCTAGCTTGAGTGTATGAAATAACCTCACCACCAATTCTGAAATCAACAAGGAAGCTTAAAGAGAAATCTTTGTACTTGAAGTTGTTTTTGAAACCTGCAGTCCAATCTGGGTTAAAGTTACCAGCACGAACATCAAAACCATTTGTAGCTAAAGGAATACCAGCGCTGTTAACTAAAATTTGTCCTGCATCATTTCTTTGGAAACCTTTGATGTATAAATCACCATATTCTCCACCAACAACTACTTTACTTCTTACTAAACGTCCTTCACCAATTACTAATTCATCACGTCCTTCAAAGATAGACTTTACTTTTGACTTATAAGAAGCATAGTTTGCTGTAATATCCCAAGTAAAGTTTTGTGTTTGAATTGGAGTTGCAGTAAGTGTGAACTCCATACCTTTATTTTCAATATCTCCACCGTTTACGATTGCTCTAGAATATCCAGAAGATTCAGGAGTGTTGATATAGAAAATTTGGTTGTTAGTTAACGTTTTAAAGTATGTGAAATCTAAACCTAAACGGTTGTTGAAAAATCTAACATCAGCACCAAACTCAGAAGAAGAAGAAATCTCTGGTTTCAAGTTTGGATTAGCTTTTGTGCTTTGTCCATATAACATACCACCGTTACCTCCGATGTATGAAAATCTTTGTTGTGTTTGATAAGGATCTGTATCGTTACCAACTTGTGCGTAAGAAGCTCTTAATTTTGCAAAACTGATTACTTCTGGCAATGTTACCATATCAGAGATAACTGCTGAAAGTCCGAAAGATGGGTAGAAATAATCATTTGGTAAAGTAGAAGACCAGTCATTTCTAGCTGTTAAATCTAAGAATAAATAGTTTCTGAAACCAATTTGTCCAAATCCATAAACAGAGTTAATTCTTTTCTCTGAAGCTGTAGAAGTAGATGTTGGAGTTTGAACATTCGATAATGCAAAGAAGTTTCTTTTACTTAAAACTCCACCTGAATTTAACGATGAACTATTTTGTTGCAATGAACTTGCTCCAGCATTAAGTCCAATAGAAAAATCTCCAAATTTTTCGCTATACGCAAGTAAAGCATCAACGTTTAACTCGCTAACTGTCTCATAAGATTCTCTGTATGATCCCAAATTACTATTGAAAGCATTTGTTGCATATCCGTTTCTAACAGTTGTATTTGTCATTTGGTCTAAACCAGCTCTACCTTGTAAGCTTAATGTTTTTGTAAACTCATATTTAAGAGACGCTAAACCAATAAATCTGTTTCTTTTATCTGTACGAGCATCATCTCTTAAAGCAGACCAGAAAGGGTTTCCTCCTGGAGCTCCAGTTTCATCAAGAAAGTAGTTTACTTGTCTTTGTCCAGCAGCATCAAAATATTCGAAATCTTTGTAATCGTTATAAGCGATACTACGAGGTAATAAATAAGCAGATGTTCCAATAGACTCTTCACCAGTTCTCAATATGTTATTAATATCTTGAACGATGTAGTTTGTTTTAGCATCTAAAGTTAATTTGTCAGAAATTTTACTAGTCAATCTTAAGTTAAGATTGTGTCTGTCCATTTGGTTTCCTCCAACAATACCTTCAGCACGTGTGTTAGTATAAGAGAAATAACCTTGCGCTTTTTCGTTACCAGCTGTAACAGTTAAAGTGTTTGCTAAGTTATAACCTGTTTTGTAGAAATCAATAACGTTGTTTGGTTGTGCAGAATAGCTTTGTGTAGCTGGCCCAGCATAATTTGGGTTACGAACTAATTGCCATGCTGATACTTGACTTCCGTCTAATTTTCCTCCCCAGCTTGAGCTTGAGTTAGAAACGTAAACACCATTTGTACCTTGACCATACTCGTTTTGTAAGTTCATCAAATTGTAAGCAGAAGAAGCCATGAAATTAGATGATAACGAAACTGAAGTTTTTCCAGCTTTACCAGATTTAGTTGTAATTACGATTACACCATTTGATGCTCTAGATCCATAAAGAGCTGCAGCAGATGGTCCTTTAAGAACAGTCATCGAAGCAATATCTTCTGGGTTAATGTTAGAGATACCATCAGGCTGTGTAGTTCCTCCTGTATCAATATCAGGATTAGTTGTTGTTGTTCCGTTACTAATTGGCACACCATCTACAACATAAAGAGGCTGGTTGTTCCCGTTAAGAGATCTGTTACCTCTTAAAGTAATTCTAGAAGAAGATCCAACACCATTAGAAGTAGTAGAGAAGTTAAGACCAGCAACTTTACCAGAAAGAGAGTTGGCAACGTTTAATGATCTTGCTTCAGAAAGTTCACCTACTGAAACGTTTTGTGCAGAATAAGTAATAGCTTTTTTCTCTCTCTTAATACCAAGAGCCGTAACTACTACCTCTCCTAATTGCTGCGTGTCTGCACCTAAAGATACGTTAATTGTAGTTTGTGATCCAACAGCAACTTCTTTTGAAGCAGATCCCACATAAGTGAAAACTAAAACTGCTGATTGACCTGGAACATTAATGCTGTATTTACCATCAAAATCTGATGAAGCACTCGTCTTTGTTCCTTTAACAATAATATTTGCTCCAGGAATCGGAATTCCGCTAACAGCATCTGTTATCGTTCCTTTTACTGTAGTCTGTGCTTGTAGGCTTTGAAACCCAAAAAGGCAGATGACCAACAGTAATTTTAGTACGTTTTTAATCATATTAGTTGTTTTTTTAGAGTTAATAACATGTTAAATTTAAGAATACATTTTGTTAACGAATCATTATTTCGACAAATGACAATTTTCAAAAGGTGTTGGTGAAAGTTTCGCCAATTATTGAAAGAAAACGTTTTCATTTGTAATCAAACTCTGCCTTATTTTAAAGGCCAAAATCTATTAATCTAATAGATTTTGGCCTTTTTTAATTGTATTCTTTTTTTTAACTAAAAAACGTTCAAAATTATTCTGTGTTTAACGTTTTTTAGTTAGAAACCTTAAATGTCGTTTTTTGCAAATCAGTAGAGTTTCCGCCCACCATAACTTCGAAGTCTCCTGGCTCGACAACGAACGTCATCTCCCTATTATAAAGGCCTAGCTCGTCTTTAGTAAGTGTAAATTCAACATTTTTAGTTTCTCCTTTTTTAATATTTAATCTTTTAAAACCTCTTAAAGTTTTCTCTGGAGTCGTAACAGAACTGTAAACATCATTTACATATAATTGTACAACTTCATCTCCATCTAAATTTCCAATGTTTTTCACATCAACAGAAACTTTAAGTTCTCCGTTTGGTTTAATTTCTTTTGAACTAACCTTTAAATTAGAATATTCAAACTTCGTATAACTTAATCCGTAACCGAAAGTATATAAAGGATGTTCGCTTTCTGCTACATATTTGTGAATAGCAGATGGTTTTTGATTATAATATATAGGTAACTGCCCAACTGATTTTGGAACTGTAATTGGCAATCTTCCTCCTGGATTGTAATCTCCAAATAAAACATCAGCAACTGCTCTTCCTCCTAATTCTCCTGGGAACCATCCTTCAAGAACAGCAGGAATATTTTCTGCAATCCAGTTTGTAGAAAGCGGACGACCGTTTAGTAACACACAAACTACTGGAGTTCCTGTTTTTTGAATCTCTTCTATCAATTGCTGTTGTATTCCGAATAAATCTAAAGAAGCAACATCTCTGTTTTCTTCTACCAATTCGTTAGATTCTCCTAAAACTACAATCGCAACATCTGCTTTTTTAGCTGCGTCGATTGCTGGCTGTAAGTTTACTTTCTCTAAATTCCAACGGAAATGCGCTCTGGCTCCCCAGCCTCCTTCCCACATTTCAATGCGGACTTTGTATTTTTTACCTTTTTCAATATTTTTTGGAACTGTAACCATGCTTGTTGCTCCTTTTGTCCAGTTGTCAATTACCAATTGATCATCGATATACATTCTGATTCCGTCATCAGAACTTAAACCTAACCAGCCATCCAATGCTTGGTCTGATTTTAAGAATCCTGTCCATCTAATAGAAAAATCATCCACATTTACACCGTCACCTGGCGCCCAAGGCCAGTCAAACTCTAACTGACTGTCAATACGTGTCAATGCTGGGGTTCCTTCTAAGTTTCTGTTATTGAAATATTCTCCTTTTAATCCGTTTTGAGATTCGTCTGGAGTAAATAAATATTTAGATGGAATAATCTGTCCTTTTACAATTAACGGAACTCCTTCTTCATAAACTACATTCGCAGTTTTTCCAACCAATTCCTTAACACCTTCGTAAACCGTCATTCCGACACTATTTTTAGGAGCATAACCTCCCAATCTTGAAGCATTTGCATTTGGTCCGATAACCGCAATGTTTTTCAAGTTTTTACTTAAAGGCAAAGTATTGTTATCATTTTTCAATAAAACCATTGATTTTTGAGCCGCTTCTAAAGCAACTTGCTGGTTTTCTGGAGTATGAAAACGCTCTTTAATCAGATTTTTATCTGTGTACGGATTTTCGAATAATCCTAACAAGAATTTCAAACGCAAAACTGCTCCCGCTGCACGGTCGATGTTTTCCATTGTCAATTTCTTTTCATTTACCAATTCAATAACTGTATTTTGCCAGAATTCGTTTGAAAAATCATAAAACTGCATATCAACACCTGCTGAAACAGCTTCTCTAATAGCATCTTTTGGAGAATCAGCAACTTTGTGAGTTGTCTGAATATATTTAATAGCTCCTAAATCTGAAACTACAAGCCCTTTAAAACCCCATTCATTTCTCAAAACATCAGTCAATAACCAATGATTTGCTGCACAAGGAATTCCGTCTAACTCAGAATAAGCACACATTGTTCCCAACGCTCCACCTTTTGTAAATGCCTTTTGGAAAGAAGGTAAATGATCTTCGCGAGCTGAACGTTCTCCAACCAAAATTGGAGAAGAATTTCCTCCCGCTTGTGGAATACCGTGAACTGCAAAGTGTTTAGGTTCTGCAATTATAGAACGATCAGATTTTAAATCATCTCCTTGTAGTCCTTTAATGAAAGCCAAACCAATTTCGCTATTCAAGAAAGCATCTTCACCAAAAGTTTCAGCAACACGTCCCCATCTTGGTTCGCGCCCTAAATCTAAGTTTGGACCAAATCCAAAATGAACCCCATGCGCTCTAGCTTCCATACCAATTACTTTTCCAACTTTGTCAATAACTGATGTATCCCAAGTTGCACCAAGTCCAATGTTCATTGGGAAAGCGGTACTTCCTTCGTCTAAATAACCATGAAGCATTTCACACATAATCAAAGCCGGAATTCCCCAACGGTTTCCTTTGATTACATTGGTTTGCAAATCATTAATCATTTTCGCTGAACGCGGATAAAGATCATGAATAGCTCCAATTCCTAATTTCCCGATTTTTTCTGCCGATTTAGCTTTAGCAAAATCTTCTTTCTCTTTAAAAAAATCTCCTCTATACATATCCATCTGACGCACTTTTTCTTCAAGCGTCATACGGCTCAACAAGTCTTTTACTCTGTCTTCAACAGGCGCTTTCGCATCTTGATACAGATACTTTTTCTGGGCGTGGGTTTGGTTTAAAAAACCAACAGCCATTACAAAAATAATGGCCGTTTTTCTCATTCTTAATTGTAACATAGTTGTGTTGTGTTTAGTTTTGAATCACTTTAAGCTTTGTTCCATTCACAAAATCATCGTGCGAAATAAAAAAGCTGTTAATTGATTTTCCGTTTAGCTCAATCGAATTGATTTTTCCACCGTTATTGATTTGTCTTTCAATAACAATGCTTTCTTTTTTATAATATCTTGGATCTAATTTAATCGTCACTCTATGAAACATTGGCGCTGTAATGGTGTAAATTGGATCTCCCGGCGATATTGGGTAAATTCCCATCATTGAATATACTAACCAAGCTGACATTGTTCCAGTATCGTCATTTCCTGGCAATCCTTTTGGTTCATTTTTGAAATATTCGTGAACCAATTTCTTTACCATTTCCTGAGCTTTATATTCTTCACCTTTAACATAATTGAATAAATACGGATTAGCAATGTCTGGTTCATTTGCCATATCAAATTGTTTTATATCAAAGGTTTTCTGTAATTGCGCCGAAAAAGCTTGATCACCACCCATTAATTTCTTTAAACCAACAATGTCGTGAGGAACCATAAAAGCGTATTGCCACGCATTTCCTTCGATAAAACCAACATTTTCTTCAAAATTAGCTCCAGACGCAGGATCAAAAGGTTCGTACCATTTCCCGTCAGCCGTTCTTGGACGAAGCAGATTTAAGTTTTTATCAAATAATTTTCTGTAGGATAATGAACGTTCTTTAAAACGTTTTACATTGTCTTTGTCACCGAATTCGTTGGCCATAAGCGAAATAGAATAATCTGAAATATTGTATTCCTGAGTCGTCGAAACTGGACCTTTATTGTCAGTTGTTAAATATCCTTTTTTGATATAATCTTTCAATCCTGGACGAAGCGGATTATTTTCAATATTATCTGCGCCTTTCAACATCGCATAATAGGCTTTATTAACATCATAATCACGAATTCCTCTCATATAAGTATCTGTAATTACAATACTTGCAGGGTCTCCAACCATGGTAAAAGTTTCAGTCGAATTCAGTTCCCATTTGGGTAACCAGCCGTTTTCATCAAACATATCCAACATACTTTTTACCATATCCGATTGCTGTTTTGGATAAACCAAAGACATCAATGGATGTACATTTCGGTACGTATCCCATAAAGAAAATACGGTATAACGGGTGTCATCGGTTTTAGCAATTTTACTTCTTTTGATTACGGGATATTGTCCGTTAATATCATTTAAAGTATTTGGGTGAATTAAAGTGTGATACAAAGCTGTGTAGAAAATCGTGTTTTCATCTTTTGTACCACCTTCAACCAAAATTTTAGACAATTCTTCGTTCCATTCGTTGTAGGTTTCTTTGTAAATTGCATCAAAAGATCTGTTACCCACTTCTTTTGCTAAGTTTTCACGGGCATTTTCGATACTTACGTACGAAATTCCAATCTTCACTTCAACCGTTTCTTGTTTGTCGAATTTATACGTAAAATAACTTCCAATACTATCACCTACTACGGTTTTAATGGTATTTTCCATTATTCTCGCTTTTCCGTTGTAGCCCATCCATTGCGCTTCAACGCCGTTGTATTTTGCAGTTTTTTTCCAAACTCCAAATTTATCGGCAGGTTTAGAAAATTGAGCCACAAAATAAACCGGATAAGCATCTTCTGGACTATTGTAACAAAACGAACCAACAGATCGCATTCCTTCAATTTCTGTAGAAGAAACCACTTTTATCATTGCTCCTTCTTCATTGGTTAATCCTAAACCAAGATTTAATAAAATATTAGATTGCCCTTTCGGGAAAGTGATTCTGCTTACTCCCACTCGTTTTGAAGCAGTGAATTCTCCTTTAACTTTATACTTGTCGATGTTTACGCTGTAATAGCCAGCTTTGGCAACTTCATTAGAATAAGTCGAACCATATTTTAAGTGATCTATTTCTACATTTCCAGTCGTTGGCATCAATAAAATAACACCCAATTCTGGACAGCCAACTCCGCTCAAATTCACCTGACTGAAACCTGTCAAAAAATTATTTTCATTCACATACGGATTCGAAAGCCACTGGCTGTCTTTTTCCATCGGAGTATTTTTTACTCCAGCCACATTAAACGGACTAATACTTGCCATTCCGCGCGGTGCAATCGGACCCGGATAAGCCGCACCATAATTGGAAGTACCAATAAATGGATTAACAAAATCAGCAGGTTCCTGCGCAAAAATAGTTATGCTAAAAAACAGCATGTATAAAATACATGCTGTCTTCATTTTATTTTTAATATTTAAAAGCATAGGCTTCATTCTTATCTGTTTATAGCGTCGATTTTTAAAGTCCAAGCTTCTTTCGCAGGAAGATTTTTTCTTAAGCTTTCTGGAATAATTACTTTAAATCCGTTTCCTTCTTTTGTCCATTTTAAAGAAGTTTTAGAACCTAACATCGTGATTTTTGTTCCTTTTTTAGGACTGATAGATTTCACTGTAACTGCAGCAGGAATTTTATCTTCTCCGTCTTTAGCTAAATAAAATGCAAATACATTTCCAGCTTTGTTTTGTGTAAAACAGATGTTTTCTTCTTTGTAAGGCTCGATTGGTTTTGTGTTGTAAATTGCTGTGCTGTTTACTTTCATCCAATCTCCGTAAGCTTGCAATAAATCGTAAGCACCTTTATCCCATTCACCTTCTGGACTTGGAGCAATGTTTAACAGTAAGTTACCACCTTTTGCCACAATATCAACCAGCAAATGAATTCCTTGTCTTCCAGTCATGTAAGTAGCACCTGGAGAATAAGACCATCCACCGCCAGCTGGAATACAAGATTCCCAAGGATAAGGCAACGTTTTAGCAGGAACACGTCCTTCTGGAGTTAAGTAGTTTTGGTTTTTACCGTGAACCGCTCTATCTACTACAATTAATCCAGGTTGTTTTTGACGCGCTTTAATTACCAATTCATCCATTTTAGGATCTTGATCTACCACTCTGTGTTTAATGAAACCATTTTTAGATTCGTTTTCAGTAAATTTCTCGTCATAGTTTTCTTTGATGTTTACTTGGTCTCTTTTTCTAACCCATCCTCCATCTAACCATAAGATATCAACTTTTCCGTAGTTAGAAAGAATTTCTAAGATTTGGTTGTGAGTGAAGTCAACATATTTTTGCCATTTTTCTGGATATAAAGACGGATCGTAGTTTACGTTTCTGTCGAATGGAGGAAAATATGGATCCCAGTAGTTTTCGTTATGCCAGTCTGGTTTAGAGAAATAAGCTCCAGTTGAAATACCTTCACCTCTAAATGAATTGAAAATTTCTTTTAAAACATCTGCTTTAGGATTTGTGTGAAAAGGAACATCTTTACTAGTAATCTTGTAATCAGAATATTTAGTGTCATACATATTGAATCCGTCATGGTGTTTTGTAGTGAAAACCATGTATTTCATTCCCGCATATTTAGCCGCTTTAGCCCATTTTTCAGGATCAAATTTTACAGGATTAAACGTTTTTCTTAAACCTTCGTAATCTTTAATATAATCATTATAATTAGATGGATTGCTTCCTTTTTTACGTTCACACCATCCATAATCTTCTGGACAAATAGACCAAGATTCTACAATACCCCACTGGCTGTAAGTTCCCCAGTGCATTAGCAAACCAAATTTTTTGCCTTGCCATTCGTCTAAGTTCTTTAAAACTAACGGATCAGTTTCTGGTACGTATCTTTCATCTTCATAAATCGCCTGAGCGAATATCTGAGCTGAAAATAAAAGGGCGATTATGAATATTCCTTTTTTCATCTTTAATCTAATTTATAATTTATTATTCTTTGTTTTTTAGTTTAATAGGTAATCTTAATTTAGTTTATCAAGTATCGGTTGATCAGTAAAAGTTAATTCTTTTGGGGTGTTTTCATTAAGCTGCTCCAATACAACAAATTTATTCTCGCCCGCTTTCAACCAACATCCTGGTACATAAAGCGTTTGTTGCGGGCCCACTTTCCAGTAGCGACCAAGATTGTGTCCGTTAACAAATACAATTCCTTTTCCCCAATTTGTCATATCAAGAAAAGTATCGGCTGGTTTATCTATGTTAACTGTAGATTCATATAAAACTGGTCGACCTGGTTTTATCGTTTCATTTTTAATAACTGGCACTTCATTCATTGGCATTTTATACATTTCCCATCCACCACTAATTTCATATTCATTAATGAATACTGGAGAAATAATTCCTTTAGTATTATGTACAATTTCGGCTCCGTAATTAATACGTCCCATATTTTCAACTAGAATTTCTAAAATACCGTTAAAAGGAATAGAAATTGTCAACTCGTAATTTTTGAAAACTCTATTCAATTCACCCACCTTAACTCCGTTTACATAAACGGTAGCAAAGTCTCTCAATCCCTCGATTTTCAATTTGCCAGAAGAAATTGGCTGAGTAAATCTTTTTCGATACAAAACATATCCATTTCCCTGACCTAACTTTTCAAATGTTAATGGCTGGTCATTTACAACCGCTTTTTCTTTTTTGATCCAACTTAAAACATCCATACTTGATTTGACAGGCTGATTAGGATATTTTGTAACTGGTATTTTCTCTGGAATCGAAGCTAATTTTGTTTTAGAATACTTTTGCATTACTTCACGAATAGCCATGAATTTTGGTGTTGCCCAACCTGCTTCGCTAATAGGAGCATCATAATCATAGCTTGTAATGTCCGGCTGAATATCACTTTCTTCATTATAATTTGCTCCAGAGGTAAATCCAAAATTAGTACCACCGTGCACCATATAATAATTAAAAGAAACGCCTGCATCAAGGTACTTTTTAGTTTGACTTGCAATCTCCTCAGATCCAATTTTAATAAATGGTTCTGCCCAATGATCTAACCATCCAGAATAAAACTCTGCGACCATATAAGGCCCTTGTCCTTTATGGTATTTATCAACTTGTTTTTTTAAATTTTCTATATTTGATTCCCCATTTGCAGTTGGCAACGCGCCTTCAACCATACCACCTTCAAACAACCAAGTACCGTCAGAAGTAAAAAAAGGCTCTGGAAACCCAGTTTCTTTAAGCATATTGTAAATTGCAGTTTTGTATGCTTTATGATCCTCAGCACTAATGTCGGTTCTTTGAGAAACATAAGAACCAAATTCATTTTCAGCCTGAACCATAATAATTGGCCCTCCCTGGTTAGCAAAATTTCCTTTTACCACTGCATACAATTGTTCCAGATACGTTTTGCAAGCTTCTAAAAATGCTTTGTTATTGGTACGAATTACTAAATCTGGATTATTTTGCAACCACCAAGGATATCCTCCAAATTCCCATTCACCACAGGCATACGGACCTGGTCTAAGAATCACATACAATCCTTCACTTTTAGCAATACGTAAAAACTCTGCCAAATCTCTATTTCCTGTTTTAAAATCCCATACACCTGGTTCAATTTCGTGATAATTCCAAAATACATAGGTTGCTACGGTATTCAATCCCATAGCTTTAATCATTTGTAGCCTATGTCTCCAATACTCTTTAGGAATACGCTCATAGTGCATTTCTCCTGAATGTATTTTTATGACTTTCCCATCTTTTTGAAATTCTCCATTAGATATAGAAAATCCTTTGCTTTGTGCCATAGTAAAAAACGGCATCAAGCAAATCAATAATACTCCGAGCTTAAATAATATCTTATTCATTTTTTTTCAGATTATACATTTATGACTTTAAACTTTGTCAAAGTTTGAAACTTTGACAAAGCTGTCACAAGCATTTCACGTTAAACTATGTGTTAGAAACTAGTTTCTTTCTAAACTCTTTTACCAAGTTTCAAAAGAAAAAACTCTATGTTTCTATGTGTTTAAAAATATTTAATTCACCAAAATTTCATCTACAAACAACCAAGAGCTTTCTCCTTTTGGACTTTTCTTTAAGTTGCCTCCAATTACTTTTACGAAACGCGCATTTTGTTTTTGGAAATTGATTTTGAAATCTTTCAATTCTGGAACTGCATTTACTGCATACGGGCGTGTTATTTTTCCAACTTGCGTATATTTAATTCCGTCTGTAGAAATCAACACTTTCACTTGAATTGGGAAATTAACTCCTGCACCTTGGCTTTCTAAAGCTCCAACTGTAACTTGTTCAATGCTTTCTATTTTTTCAAGATCAATTACCAATTCCATATCATTAACTAGCCAAGCTTGCCATTGTCCGTCGTGGAAATTTTTACTTCCTCTGATAGTGTTCACCATTGTATTTGCATCTCCTTTATAATTCTGATTATAAGGTGTTAAGTACTTCACTTTTTGTGCAAATGCTTTATGGAAAACAATTGTATCTGTGTATGTTTTTCCTACTGGTTTATCATTTTGAAATAAAGAAGCTTTTAAAACTGTTGTTTCCTTAATCTCAATTGGAGCCGTATATTTTATAGCGTGATGATCGATACTTTTATCTCCTAAAGCATAACGAATGTCTGGATTAGGAAACTCATTTTTCAATTCAACTTTAATTTGTTTATTAGGCAAATCTGCTGTTGAAGAAGCAGTTACCAAATAAGCACTTTTGGCATAATTGATTCCTAAATAATCGTAACGTTTGAATAATGAAAACAATCTTGCAGTAAAATCATTCCAATTGCGTTTCTCTTTCGGACTCCATAAAGTTTCTGATAATGCTGCCAATCTTGGGAAAATCATATACTCAGAATCTTTTGGCAATGCTAAATGTTCTGTCCATAAATTCGCTTGTCCACCTAAAACGTGTGCTGCTTCCTGAGACGTCATTGTTGAAACTACAGGATCAAATTTGTACACTTCGTTTAACGGATTATAAGCATCAAAAGCTAAAGGTTCTTCGTTTTGAGGGCCTTGGTAAAAGTTGAAATAACAAGGAGATTCTGGAGTCATAATAACATCATGACCTTGATCAGCTGCTTCAATTCCGCCTTTCATTCCTCTCCAACTCATTACAGTCGCATCTGGAGCTAAACCTCCTTCTAAAATTTCATCCCAACCGATAACTTTTTTACCTTTTGAGTTGATGTATTTTTCCATACGTTTTACAAAATAGCTTTGTAATTCGTCAACACTTTTTAAATGCTCATCTTTAATTCTTTTTTGGCAGTTTGGACATTTTGCCCAATTCGTTTTAGTCGCTTCATCACCACCAATATGAATGTATTTTGAAGGGAAAATCGTGATTACTTCATCAATTACATTTTGCAAAAATTCAAAAGTCGATTCTTTTCCTGCACAATAAATATCAGTCAAAGGCCAAACTCCGCCTGACGGAACACCAATTCTCTGATTGAAACAAGCCAATTCTGGATAAGCAGCAATTGCACTGCTTACGTGTGCTGGCATTTCAATTTCAGGAATAATTTCGATTCCTTTTGAAGATGCATATTTTACGATTTCTCTTAATTCATCTTGTGTAAAGAATCCACCGTAAGTTCCTTTTTCATCAGGATTTGTTGTTAATCTAGCATTCCAGCTTGTATTCTCCTGATCAACTCTCCAAGCACCAACTTCGGTTAATTTTGGATATCTTTTAATCTCAATTCTCCAACCTTGATCGTCAACTAAATGTAAATGCAAAACGTTCATTTTGTGCATTGCCAAACGATCAATTGTAGCCAGAATATAATTTTTATCAAAAAAATGACGAGATAAATCCAACATTAAACCCCTCCATTTGAAACGTGGTTCGTCTGTAATTGTTAAACTTGGAATCTGCCATTTTGCAGAAGTGATCGCATATTTACTTTCGATTGCTTCAGGAAGCAATTGTCTAACACTTTCTAAACCATATAAAAAACCAACATTTCCTTTTGCAGAAATAACAATACTTGTCGGATTAACATCTAAAACGTAAGCTTCATTTTTTAAGTTCGGATCTACTTTAAACTGAACAAAATTGCTTATTGGAGCTTTTGTTGTCGTTTCTGGTTTCCATCCTGCAGCAACTTCAAATTTAGAAGCCAAAGCATTTGCTGCATCTTTTTGGAAATCACCATTTACTACAAACTTTGTATCTTTTGTAAATTCAAAAACACCTGTTTTAATAAGAGTCTGACTCGGTTTTGGAATGATATGAATATCACTTTCCGTGTAAACTTTCTGCGCGTTAGCCGAAAAAATTGAAGTGATTACGGTTAATAGAAATAGTATTTTTTTCATTCTTTATTTTTTGGTTTCTCTGATACTTCTTATAAAGCTATTTTTAGAGATGTATTTTTTTAGTTTTTGTATGTCATTTCGACGTAAGGAGAAACCAGACTAGGACTTCCTCATACTAATTCACTAATCTTTGTGGAGCTACTTTCGAAGATTTCTCCTTACGTCGAAATGACAATACTGTCGAAAAACTTTGTCAAAGTTCTAAACGTGATAATTATTTATCCCAAGACATTTTAAATTTCGCGTCTTCCATTCTGTGGCCTTTCACATCATCAGAAACGGCGTAATTAAATCCTGATCTTAAGCTGTAACCAGCATATTCACCATTTTTATTCAAAGCAATAAAACCAACTTGCAAGTATTCCATGTCTTTGTGGTTTTTATGTTTGTTGTAAATACGCTCTGTAATTTCTTTACAAGCATCATAAGGAGATTTTCCCTGACGCATTAATTCGACAACCATTGCGCTTCCAGCAGTTCTAATAACAGCTTCTCCTAAACCTGTTGCTGCTGCAGCTCCTACTTCGTTGTCCAAGAAAAGACCCGCGCCGATTATTGGGGAGTCACCGACGCGTCCGTGCATTTTCCAAGCCGCACCGCTCGTGGTGCATCCGCCCGAAAGATTGCCATCTTGGTCTAACATTAGCATGCTTATGGTATCGTGATTTTCTATATTTATGACTGGTTTATATTTTGAATCTTCCAGCCATTTTTTCCAGTCTTTTTCAGATTCTGGAGTCAGTAAATTTTCTTCTTTAAATCCTTCTGACAAAGCAAATTGTAATGCGCCTTGTCCCGCTAACATAACGTGAGGCGTATTTTGTAAAACTCTTTTTGCAACAGAAATTGGGTGCATGATTCCCTGTAAGAAACAAACAGATCCGCAATTACTATTGTGATCCATGATACAAGCATCAAGAGTTACTTTTCCTTCGCGATCTGGATATCCTCCGTAACCAACACTGCGAACGTTTGGATCAGCTTCAGGTATTTTCATTCCAGCTTCGATTGCGTCTAATGCTGATTTTCCTTCTTTTAGGTTTTTCCAAGATTCTTTATTAGCAGGCAAACCGTGATTCCATGTCGAAATGATAATCGGTTTTGTCTGTTTTTTATCTTTTGATTCTACTTCTGGTTCATTTTCGTGATTTGCAGCAAATCCGCTTACGCCCAAAACAGAACTAATGGCTAATGTGCCTAAAGTCGTTTTCTTAATAAAATCTCTTCTATTTGACATGTCTTTTTTGTTTTAATTCAACTTTCAAAAACAAAATGTTCTTAATAGTTGCTAAATTAATCAGTAATAATTTTTAATCCCAGTAAAATCGTCTATAACCCCTCTTTTACGGCTGCAATTGTTTTTAAATTACTATCTGATAAAGCATTTCCGTCAAAAAATGAAACTCCTGTTGCACCATTTTTCTTAGCTAATAAAATCGCTTCTTTCAATTCTGCATCCGATTTTAATCCTGGAATATAAATTCCTGTATTTACTTTCGTCTGTTTTCCTTCTAAATCTGTTACACCTTGCTTTGTTGCGTAACCCACCCAGTCAATTTCTTCATCATAAAAACTATGATAAATCATTGGATATACTTCATCAATATTCCATTTATCCCAACGCTGGCGTACCATGTGATCTGCCATTTCTGGATAAGGGAATACTGCTGCCGTTAATTTTTTATTGTATTTGTGAGCAATTTTATAAGCGTCGTCAACCACAGCTTTTACAGCATTTAACCTGAAATTTTTCCATTCCATATCAATTGAAGTATTGTGACTGTTTTTTGGATTTTTATGATGTTCTTTCTCAAATTTGCTAACGCAGGCATCACAATAACAGAAATCAAATTGTGGTAATTCTACATCTTGCACCAAGTTGTATTTTGGCAATAAACTGATTGGCAAGAAAATATCTGGGAAACGAATGTAATCTAAATGTACACTTTCGATTCCTTCAACTTTTGCTAAACCTTCCACTAAACCTAAAACGTGGTTTCTAGATTCTTCTTTAGTTGGGCAAAGCCATTGGTAATAATCTACATACGGACGGTTATCAAAACAAGATTTTCCTTCTTTACTTACTTGATACCAATCTGGATGTTGTAAAGCAACTGAATCATTTGGACGATTCATTGCCATAATCCAAGCGTGAACTTTTAGTCCTTCTTTTTTTGCAAGAGGAACTAATCTTGCTAATAGTTTCGGATCTGTTTGCGTGTTAATTAAAACTTCATCGATTCCGCCGTCTTTGTATTTTTTGAATTCTTTCGAATAATCTGCATCCGATTTTTTAGCGTCAGCAGTTGTCCAAACTCCAAAAGTGAATTTTCCGTTTTCCTGATCTTTATTCTCTTTTTGTCCGCACGAAAATAAACTCAGCGAAAGCGCCAAAACTAAAACTTTTGACAGCTTTTGTAACTTATTCGTTCGTAATAATTTTACCATCTTCTTTAATTATTAAGGTTTTGTTTGAAAAAGGACTCTTTACCAAGATATTAAATCCTGATGAATGATTTTCTAAAACTGGTTTTAAAGTCTTTCCATCCACAACTATATTTTTTTTACTGATACTTTGCAGTGATTTTGCCCAAGATTTATTTTTATCGAAATATCTCTTTTGAGCACGATACAACGTATACAGTTCCCATTTTACTTTTTCTTCCTGTGGAATTGTAAAAGTATCCTGTCCTCCTATTTCTTTTGAAGAGAAGTATACATAAGCCCATTTTTCGGGCTCATGCATATTTATCACTCCCATAGGCGACCAAACCCAATTGTATTCTGGGAGAAATTTCCCTTCTGAATCTTTTTTACGCTCATATTTTCCGTCAACGACTGAATGCTGCCAATTCACTCTAGAGAAATTGACTTTCCAAAATTTATCTTTCGGAACAATATCATCGAAATATGATGTTTTATAAACCGACCACGGAATTGCAATTTCTAATGTCCAGCCTTTATCTACATCTGAAGCATTATTTAAAGTTCCGTCAATCTTCACCGCCGATTTTAAACCTGTAATATTCCAGTCGTTTAAAACCGTATTTTTTTCGCGGTATGGTTTATTGATAAATAAATCCCAAGCCGTGTTTAATGCATTTATTTCCAATTCATAATAATTGTGAGTATCATTATCTGGATCGATAAAAACCTCAAAATCATTATTGTAAAAAATAATTGTATCGCGTTGTTTTAGATTTGCCCAAACGTGAGGCTCTTCTATTTTTGCCAAGATATAGTAGTAATTATCGTCCCAAAGCATTTTGACTTGAGTATTGTATTTTGGCTTTTCAACGCCTTCTATGTCGACAAAAGGTGTTGTCCAATCTGCTTTTTCCCAGTCTTTATCTGCCCCGTCTCCATCAATAACAATTTCTTTTGAAGTCTTATACGCAATATAACTTTTCGGTGTAACCCCTTTTTCAGATTGCGAATAACCCATCAATCCAACAAAAAAAACGGCTAGGGACAATAATTTACTTCTACTATGCATCTTTATATTATAAACTATTTTCTTTTGTAAACTGAATTACTTCACTTAATTTTCCGAAAGCGATTGCTACGTGAGTATCAGCCGCACCGTAATAAACCGCTAATTTATCTTCTTTAATATCGTGTAAAGCAGCACAAGGGAATACTACGTTTGGAACGTCTCCAACCATTTCATAAGTCTCTGCTGGTCCTAATAAATAAGGTTGTGTTCTGTATTTTACTTGGTCTGGCGAATCAACATCTAAAAGCGCTGAACCCATTGCATAACGGAAACCATTACAAGTATTGATAACTCCGTGGTAAATCATTAACCATCCTTCTTCTGTCAAGATTGGAATTGGTCCTGCACCAACTTTTGTACATTGCCAAGCACTTTGCTCAAACGGACTTGGTTTCATCACCAATCTGTGCTCTCCCCAATATTTCATATCTGGGCTATAGCTGATCCAGATATCTCCAAAAGACGTGTGTCCGTTATCACTTGGACGGCTTAACATCGCGTATTTTCCGTTAATTTTTTGTGGAAACAAAACTCCGTTTCTGTTGAATGGTAAAAAGGCATTTTCACATTGGAAAAATTCTTTAAAATCAAAAGTATAACCAATACCAATTGTTGGTCCGTTGTAACCATTACACCAAGTAATCCAGTAACGGTCTTCGATCCAAACCACACGAGGATCGTATTTATAAGCCGATTCGATCATTTCTGTATTACCAGACTGCATTACAATTGGTTCGTGGTTGATGTCCCAATTGAATCCATCTTTACTGAAACCAGCAAAAATATTCATCTGAACTGCTTTATTATCACATCTGAAAACCCCAGCATATCCGTCTCCAAAAGGTACAACTGCACTATTGAATATACTGTTTGATGAAGGAATCGAATATCTGTCGATAATTGGATTCTCAGAATATCTCCACATTACATCTTTACTGTTTTCGGGTCTGTCTTGCCAAGGAATAGTACTCATTTTTTGTTCTTTTTATTTATTAGTTTTTTTGTTCTTTTATTCTAAAGCTTCGTTTTGTCATCCTGAGGAACGAAGGATCACACTAGAAACTCCTCAATCTATATTACCAATCTTTGTCTATTTTCGAGTGTGATTTCTCGTTCCTCGAAATGACAAACTTCATGGTTAAAAAACTTTGTCAAAGTTTTGAACTTTGACAAAGTTGCAATACTTAATTTACTCTTCTATCTTACGAACTCGATCCAACCAAGTAAACTTCAACACTGTAGTCGTCACTAAGAAAACCACCAAAGCAACTGCCGCTTTTGGATAATCTCTGATAATGAAATAAATTGGAAGCAGAATCATACTTGACTGCCAAATAATACCAATTACACAATTCATCATATCTAAATAGAAATCATTATTTTTTTGGAAAGATTGATCTTCCGCTTTTAATTGTTTGTAAACTGGAGTCCAGAATCCCCAAGGTCTAACATTTGAATAGAAAGATTTTAAAACTTCCATATCTGTTGGTTTGCTTAAGTAAGTTCCTAAAAGGCAACCTAAAATTGACATTCCGAAAATTAATGGGAATAAGTAAATTGAAGGTACTTGCGAAAGATCATGCAAGAATGTTCCAGCTGTTAAATTTCCTTTGTTTTGATCTAAAACAAACTGAAGAGAAGCTGCAATTAATCCACCGACCATTCCCCAGAAATAACCCCATCCGTTGAAACGCCACCAAATCCATTTTAAGAAGTTAGCTGCAACGTATCCTCCGTATAAAGCACTTGTAATCCAAAGTGTTAATGAGTTAATAGAATCAGCAAAGAATCCCATGAAAACTCCAAGACCAACAACTAAGAAAGAAGAAATCTGACTTACTTTGATATAATGTTTGTTTGAAGCAACTGGTTTAAAGTATTTTTTATAAATATCATTTACAATATATGCTGGTCCTGCATTTACGAAAGCTGAAAATCCAGACATGAACGCCGCTAATAAACCTGCAAGAAGAATTCCTTTAATACCAACTGGGATATAAAGATTCACCACTTTTGGCATTAATAATTCTAAATCTGCGCCAGTTAAATTTACGTTTGCATTTAATTCTGGAGCTAAATTCACCAAAGCAATAACCACGATTCCAGTAATTAATAAATATCTCGGAATGAATAAAATCAAGTTAGTAAAACCACTCATGTAAGCTGCTTCTTTTACCGATTTCGTAGAAAGGACACGCTGTAAATCGTAACTTGGAGTTGGCCCTGCCACACTCGCGAAGAATCCTTTAAAAAGCGTCATTCCAATGAAAGCGCCAAACATTTTATAGCCTTCCGTATCAATTAATTTGTTGAATGTTTCGAATTTATCGCCCCATTGCGTTTCAAATTCCCATCCGAAGAAAACATTTTTCCATTCTGGTGTAATAACCGAATTAATCTGAATATCTGTATAATTAATAAAAGCATAACCCGCGATTAAAACTCCTGCAATAATCATAATTACATATTGAACAACTTCTGTTGCCACAACAGAAAACATTCCTCCTTTAACGGTATAAATTGTCGTTAAGAAAATGATTAACAATGCATAAGCTTGTTCTGACGTTAAGAAAACTCCACCATTCATGTGAACTGTTAAATCCCAAGGAAGAATAATAGTTACAAATTTTCCGATTCCAACGAAGAAATATGCAATGAAACCAATTGTAGAAATAATAGCAAAAATGGCCACAATAATATGTGATGCTTTTCCTGCTTTGTCACTTCCAAAACGAGTTAAAATCCATTCAGAACCTGTCATTACTTTTGATCTTCTAATCCAGACCGCAAGGAACATCATTACGAAAATCTGATTCCAAATTGGCCAAAGCCACATAAACATGAAGCTTTTTACACCATATAAAAATAAAACTCCAATCATCCAGGAAGTTCCTGAAACATCAAACATTCCTGAGCCATTGCTCAATCCTAAAAAATACCATTTGATTGATTTCCCGCCAAGGAAATAATCGTCCAGACCTTTTGATGCTTTTCTTGAAATCCAGATTCCTATACCGACCGAGAGTACGATATAGATTAAGATGATTGATACGTCTATTATGTTCATTAAATTATTTATTTTGAATTAGTTAGTTCAGACCCCAGTTTTTGTTTGGCTGCGCTCCCATTACAAAATGAAGTACGCCGCCTTTTAGCATTTCTTGGTGAGAAATTGCTGTTTTATTAAATGCTTTGCCGTTTAAAGTAGCCGATTGGATATAGAAGTTTTTGTCTGAAACATTCTCTGCCTCAATTACAAAAGTTTTTCCATTTGGAAGATTTAAAGTCGATTTTTCGAAAATCGGACTTCCAATTTCGTATTCACCAGAAGCTGGATTCATTGGGTATAATCCCATTGAACTGAATACATACCAAGCCGACATTTGGCCGCAATCTTCGTTTCCGCTTAAACCATTTGCAGTAGTATTATATTGTGTGTCCAAAATATGACGAACCCAATATTGCGTTCTCCAAGGCTGTTTCGCATGATTAAACATGTAAGCAATGTGGTGGCTTGGCTCGTTTCCATGCGCATATTGTCCGATTAAACCAGAAATATCTGCAGAAACGTTATTTCCTGTAATTTCAGAACTCTCTGTAAATAACTGTTCTAAACGTTTTGTAAAAATGTCATTTCCTCCGTGAAGCGAAATAAAATTGTCAACATTATGAGGCACAAACCAGCTGTGTTGCCAAGCATTTCCTTCAGTATAATCTGTATGCTCTCTGTGGTTAGAGTGTTTTGGATCGAAAGGTTCATTCCAAGATTTTCCATCTTCAGATTTTCCTCTCATGAAACCAGATTTCGCATCAAATAAATATTCGTAAGCTTTTGCACGTTTCGAGAAAAACTCATAATCTGCTGTTTTTCCTAAAGCTTTCGCCATTTGAGCCACACACCAGTCGTCATAAGCATATTCTAAAGTAATGGTAACCGATTCATCTAATAAATTATAAGGAATGTAACCGTATTTTTTGTAGAAATTCAAACCGCGTTCGTCCTGCATCATCGTTGCTTTCATTGCTTCAAAAGCTTTTTCAGCATCAAAACCTTTAATTCCTTTTAAATAAGCATCTGCAATAACTGGAATCGAATGATATCCTGTCATGGTATTGGTTTCATTTGCATATAAAGTCCAAACCGGAAGTATTTTTTTAGTTTCGTAATAGGCTAACATTGAATTAACCATATCAGAAACTCTATTTGGATCTAAAATAGTAAGCAGCGGATTTTCAGCTCTAAACGTATCCCAAAGAGATAAAGTAGAATAAGCTGTATAATTTTTTGAAGTAACAATTTTATCGTCTTCAGTTCTAAATTGTCCGTTTTTGTCACTATATGTAACTGGCGCAACTTGAGCGTGATATAAAGCAGTGTAGAAAATCGTTTTTAGAGAATCAACTGGAGTTTCAACTGTAATTTTACTTAAAGCTTTATTCCAGATAGCAGATGCATCTGTTTTAACTTTTTCAAATTCTTGATCTTTATCTAAATTGTCTTTCGCATTAGCGATACTTACAGAAGAAAGCGCAACTTTTACGCCTAATTCTTTAGAATTTTTAGAATCGAAGAATAATTGCAGAGCAGTATTTTCGCCTTCTGCACTCTTAGCTGAAACTACTTTTTTATCAGCTGTGATAATAGATTCGGTAATTGGTTTAGAAAACTTAGCTACAAAAAATACTTTCTGATTTTTTGCCCAACCCGTACTGTAACGGTAACCGCTGATCGTGTTTTCGTCTTCAACTGTAATGGCAGTTTTTGTCGCTTTATCCCAATTAATAGCAAAACCTAAATCGACAACAACAGATTGTTTGTCGTTATTATTATAGGTATACTTATGGTATGCGGTTCTTTGTGTAGAAGTTAATTCTACATTGATTTTAGGATCTTCAAGAAAAACTTGGTAATAACCCGGTATTGCTTTTTCGTTAACATGATTATATTTTGATTTATACGGTAGGAAATCGCGTGAAGTGGCCTTGGCGGTTAAGTCTAACTTTTTGTTTGTCGGCATAAATAAAATATCTGCCAAATCACCGATTCCTGTCCCGCTTAAATGTAAATGACTAAATCCAGAAACTATAGAATCAGAATAATGATAACCCGAGCACCAATCCCAGCTCGAAATTCCATTATCCGGACTTACTTGCAGCATCCCAAATGGAACTGTTGCACCCGGATACGTATGTCCGTGACCACCAGTACCTATAAAAGGATCTACATAATTTGTTGCAAAACTTTCTTTATGTTGATTTTTATCTACATTTATTTTGCAACTTGCAGTAAAAATTACCGTCAGAGAAAGCAGAGTAATTTTCCTCATATCAAAACAATATTAATTTAACTTTAAATTTAGATAAATTCAACTTTTACCAAAATATTTTTAGACGGACGACATTTAAACAGCTCTAAACATCAAAAAATAGTAACAAACGACATTTTAAATTAACAATATGATTTTTAACTCAAGCAAACCTTACAGCTTACCTATACGCTATCATATTTACTTTTGGCTGACGTATTTTGTGTTCAACACATTCCGTTGGGGAAGCTATTTTAACGATTATGTTTATTCGTTAAAAACCACTTTACTCGGATTTCCAATTCACATGGCATTGTGTTATCTAAATATTTTGGTTTTGATGCCGAATTTGGTTTACCGAAAAAAATACTTCCTATATATAGTAACCGTTTTATCTGCAATTTTTGTAATGGTGGTACTCAAATTTAATTTGACTTATTTACTGATTACGCACAATGTTTGGCCCGAAGGTCCACAAACCATCAGCACACTCACACTCAATTATACTATAGATATGATGATGGGAGAATTGTATGTAATGACTTTCGTTACCGCAATTAAAATTACTCTAGATTTCTTGAAAGAACAAAGACGTGTAACAGATTTAGAGAAATCTCAGCTGGAAACCGAATTATTGTTTTTGAAGTCACAGATTTCCCCGCACTTCTTCTTTAATACCTTAAATAATATTTATTCGCTTTCTGTAGAAAAATCAAACAAAACTCCAAAAATCGTTTTGAAGCTTTCTGAATTGATGCGCTATATGTTATATGAAACAAAAGGCAAAAAACAGACTTTGGAAAATGAGATTATGTGTATTCAGAATTATCTGGATTTGGAAAGAATTAGAAACGGAGAGCGTTTAGAAGTTGACATGTCTATTTCGGGGGATATTCATGATAAGGAAATTTCTCCCGTTTTACTTTTGACTTTTGTCGAAAATGCATTTAAACACGGTGTTAATAAAAACACTGGAAATGTTCTCATTGATATCAGATTTAAAGTGAAAGGCGATTATTTATATTTCACAATTTCAAACCCTATGCCCGAATTTACCGTACATAAAGATAATTTTAACAAGGCAAGTGGTATAGGTATAGAAAACGTAAAAAAAAGACTTGAATTAGGATACAATAAAAGTGACTATAAGCTTTCATTTAAAAATAAAAAGAATATTTTTGTCGTTAAACTAGTTATAAAAGTCACGTAACCCCGTTTTTAACTGTTTTGAGAATTATCCCTACAAAAACCAAATAGTGGCCCAAAAATAATATTACAAATGAAAATAAAGTGTTTGATTATCGATGATGAGCCATTGGCAATAAACGTTATTAAGAGTTATATTGAGCAGATTGAAGATTTAGAATTAGTAAATACATTTAGTAATTCTATTGAAGGATTAAATTTCTTGAAAAACAATACCATTGATGTAATTTTTCTAGACATAAATATGCCTGTTTTAGACGGTATTAATTTTATTAAAAGTTTAGAAAATCCCCCTTTGCTTATTATTACAAGTGCTTACGATCAGTTTGCAATTGAAACTTACGAGCTTGATGTTTTAGATTATTTGGTAAAACCAATTGAGTTTCCGAGATTAATGAAAGCGGTAAACAAAATCAACAAACGTCTTAATAATGCAAGTAAGCTTCCGCAGGAAAACAGCAAAGAAAACCCTTTTATTTTCGTTAAAATAGACAAGAAAAAAATGAAAAAGATTTTCTTGAACGAAATTTTGGTAATCGAAAGTTTAAAAGATTATTTAAAAATCAGTACAACTTCAGGGAAGTTTATCATTCACAGCACTTTATCTGATTTCACTAGTTTATTACCTGAAAGAGATTTTATCAGAATCCACAGATCATACACAATTGCAATTGACAAAATCGATGCCGTTGAAGGAAACAGTATTGAAATTGAAGGACTTCGTTACGTTATTGGAAGATCTTATATTGACGAAGTAAAACAGAAAATTTTGAATTCTTCGATCTAGTGAGAAGTGATTAGTGAAAAGTAAAAAGTTATAAGCAAGAAGTTAGACACAAAATGTCTAACTTTTTTTATTCCTTTTTCAAATAACATTTCACATTTTACAATTAACATTTTACAAAATAATAAAAAACGAAAATGCGGCCAACCACGACCGCATTTTCTCTCAATTATAGGTAACTAACCAAAATAAACCATGAAATAGTCTATTATCTTTATTGCTGCAAAAGTTTAGAAATGATATCTTTTAAACGCTTCGATAGCCGAATAATCTGCTAAACCTAAGCTGTGATATTTTTCTGCAGTCAATCTATTTCTGTCTTCAACTCGAACCCAAAACTCTCTGCTGTCATCACCTTGAAACATAACGCCGTCTTTTTGAGACTGGTGATAAAAAATTGCATGTCGTTTCTTTAAAACTTGGTCAGGACTCATTGGAACTGCCATGTCAATTTGGTACGATTCCCATTCATGCCATGCACCTCGGTACAACCAAACCCAGCAATCATCCATAAAGCTTTTGTGTTTTAGTCTTTTCAAAGCTTCAAACAAACTGTCTAAACACACTTTATGAGTTCCGTGCGGATCTGCTAAATCTCCAGCGGCATAAATTTGATGCGGTTTTATTCTTTCAATAATGTCACACATAATGTCAACATCTGCATCTGAAAGATTATTCTTTTTAACCGTTCCTGTTTCGTAAAACGGAAGATCTAAAAAGTTTACATTCGAATCTAGCAAACCAATATAACGAGTCGCTCCAAAAGATTCGCTTCTTCTTATTAATCCTTTTAATTTTCTAACTTCAGACGAATCCATTTCTGTTCCAGTTCTGCTCTTAAGAAAATCTATAATTTCATTAGAAACCTCAGAATTTGGATTTAATGCTCTTGAAATTTCTGCAAACTTCAAAGCTTCTTCGTTAGAAACTGCAATATTTCCAGAAGTTTGGTAAGCTACATGAACCTCGTGTCCTTGCTCTACCAAACGGTCGAATGTTCCTCCCATCGAAATCACATCATCATCTGGATGCGGACTGAAAATAATTACTCTTTTCTTCTCTGGAGTAGAACGTTCTGGTCTGTACGTATCATCAGCATTTGGTTTTCCACCTGGCCAACCTGTGATGGTTTGCTGCATTTTATTAAACATTTTTATGTTCAAATCGTATGCAGTTTCTTCTTCTGTCAAAAGGCTCGACATTCCGTTGTCGTTATAATCTTTATCCGTTAGTTTCAGGAAAGGTTTCTTCGTTAACTCACTTAACCAAGCCACCGCTTTTAATTTTAATTCGTCTGTCCAAACACAAGACTTCACCAGCCAAGGCGTTTTTACTCGTGTCAATTCAGACGAAGCTTCTGTATCCAGAACAAATGTTGTGTTGTGATGCTCTTGTAAATACGTAGCTGGAACGTGCGAAGAAACTTCCCCTTCGATTGTCTCTTTTATAATTCCTGCCTTACTGATTCCCCAGCCTAGCAAAACGATTCTCTTTGCGTTTCTAACGGTTCCAATTCCCATTGTAATGGCTTTTCTCGGAACATTGTCAATTCCTAAAAAAGAAGAAGCCGCGTCAATACGAGTCAAATGATCCAAGGTAATACTTCTGGTTCCTGAATTAACATGAGAACCTGGTTCATTAAACCCAATATGTCCTGTTCTACCGATTCCTAAAAGCTGAAAATCTAAACCTCCATACGATTTAATTTTCATTTCATAATCGATACAATATTGCTGTAATTCCTCGGCACTCACCTGCCCATCTGGAATATTGATATTTTCTGGAAGAATATTTACATGATGAAATAAATGTTCGTGCATAAAATGATAATAACTTTGAATATCATTTTTATCCATCGGATAATATTCATCTAAATTGAAAGTAACTACGTTTGCAAAACTAAGCCCTTCTTCTTTGTGCATTCTAACCAATTCTTCATAAACCTTAATTGGCGAAGAACCTGTAGCCAAACCTAAAACACAAGGTTCGTTTAGCTCATTTTTTCTCTGAATTAAATTGGCGATTTCTTGAGCCACCAAAAAAGATGCCTCTTGCGATGATTCGAAAATAACATTGTGAATTCTTTCAAAACGAGTTTCTTCAAACTTTCCTGCTTCTCTAAAACCTATATCTTCTTTAATCATATGCCTTGTCATTTAATTTCTAAGTTAAAAGTAGAATTAAATTATCCGTTCTAAACAAAAATTCGACTAATAACGACTGCGCTTCGGCAAAAGACAAAAGAAGACAGTTTCAAAAAAGGAATTCTTTTTTTACAAGCTTTAGAGAAGCGAAATATTTATAGCAAAAGAAGATATAGATTTACATTATAAAGCTCCGGAGGAGCGAAATATTTATAGCAAAAAGAAGATATAGATTTACATTATAAAGCTCCGGAGGAGCGAAATATTTATAGCAAAAGAATAAAGATTTACATTATAAAGCTCTAGAGGAGCTTTTTTTCATTTGTCTTATTTCTAATCTGTTTTATTAATCAAACGTTCCTACGGAACGTATAACCATAACTCCAATTTGATTCTACCGATATAACATTCCTACGGAATGAATTGTTAGTGCAAACCTATATTTTATTCCACAACTCCAATTTCTGCAATCGAAACTGTTTGCGCTTTTCCCACAGCAGCTGTAGCGACAAATTTCAAAAATCTTGCTTTTACTGCAGTAAAACTCTTAATTTGTTCAATTGGGTTATGTTTAATATTCGAAAATTCTCCTTCTGATTGTTTGTCCCAGTAAAAACTGTCTACACTTGTATACAATTCATAATTTGAAATCAAATTTAAATTGTTACCAACCTGTTGCGGCGTATAAGTAAAACCTTTAATACTGACCAATTCTCCCATATCTATAACAACAGTTTGTGGCAGCTTGTTTTCATCGTTTCCAAATCCCCAATCTGTGTTTGCATCTCCATCAATAATTCGTTCAACCGATTTATCGTCTCCGCTTGAAACCGAGATCACTTTCCATTTTTCTTTAGAAACACCATATTTCGCAGTTTTTACCGCACTATTGATTTTCTCTTTCGTATTTCTCGAAATAGCTTTGATTTCTACCGCTTTATTATATATGAATGGAGTTTTGTATAAAGTACTTTTTTCTGAAGGATTTTTTCCATCAAGCGAATAATAAACTGCATTTCCTTCTTCCGATTTAATCGTAACCAAACCATTTTTATCACGAAGAATTTGAGGTTCTTTAACAAAAGTCGGCGCATTATATGCCTCAATTGTATTGATTACAAATCCCGCTTTTGCATCTAAAATATTAACTCTAATTGCAGAAGCTGTAACGCGGTCTAAACGCAGAATTCTTTTATAGCCAATTGTAGTTTCATTGGCAATAGTTTTCCATTGTCCGTTTACATTTGCTTCAACAGAAAATGCTTTTACACGCTGTCCCAATTTAATATATTCTTGAAGCAAAATTCTATTAATTGCAGTGGGCTTATTAAATGTAAATTCAATTGTAGCTTGTTTTACTTTATCGTCTGTTGCCCAGTATGTGTTTTTATTCCCATCAACAACATTCTGAGGTCCAAAATTAGAATCAACTCCTCTTGTATTTGAAGCTTGAATTTTTGTTCCTGCTAATAATTCCTTTTTGAAATCGGCTTTGATTGTTGCAACTAATTCTTTTAATCTTTCTTCATCATTTTCATGAACCAAACCACGTCTGTCAACTGGCAGATTTAATAATAAAGTTGCATTTCTCCCAATCGATTCGTAATAGATATCTACCATTTCGTCAAGCGAACGAACCTTATCGTCTTCAACTGAATGATAAAACCATCCCGGTCTGATCGAAACATCGGCTTCACCAGGAACCCATTTTTCACCATCTTCATGTCCAGACATAAATTCAGTGTAATGAACTTTTCCAGCCAATTCATCTTTCTGACGTAATAACGACCAATTGGTTTTTCCTGCACGACCTTCTTCATTTCCAATCCATCTTGCTTCAGATGGACCAACTCCCCAAACCAATGTTTTTGGTGCTATACTGTAAATTAACTTATAGGTTTCATCCCAATTATAATACGTAAGCGAATTGATTTTTCTAGTTTCATTTGCACCTCCGTAATAACCGTC
This sequence comes from Flavobacterium ginsenosidimutans, assembly GCF_003254625.1. Lineage (GTDB taxonomy): Bacteria > Bacteroidota > Bacteroidia > Flavobacteriales > Flavobacteriaceae > Flavobacterium > Flavobacterium ginsenosidimutans. The sequence goes on along the minus strand of NZ_QJRJ01000081.1, from coordinate 366,133 downwards.
TCCGCCGTTTGCACCATCAAACCACATTTCAAAAACATCTCCGTAATTCGTCAATAATTCTTTTAATTGATTTCTGAAATACGTGATATATTCAGGTTTTCCGTATTGCGGATGATTTCTATCCCAAGGTGAAAGATATAATCCTAGTTTTAAATCGTATTCTTTACAGGCAGCAGCTAATTCTTTAACCAAATCGCCTTTTCCATTTTCCCAAGGTGAATTTTTCACAGAACGTTCTGTATAAGCCGATTGCCATAAACAGAATCCGTCATGATGTTTTGCAACTAAAATAATTCCTTTCATTCCGGCTTCTTTTACCACGCGCGCCCATTGACGAACATCTAATTGCGACGGATTAAAAAGTTCTGGCGATTCGTCTCCGTAACCCCATTCTTTATTGGTAAAAGTGTTTAATGAAAAATGCACAAAAGCGTAAAATTCCATTTCCTGCCAATCGATTTGTTTCTGCGTCGGAACTGGTCCAAAAGGCTTTGGCGCATTCGCAAATTCCTGACTTGAAGCATTAGAAATTACACCCAAAAGACATAAGGAAAGGAATATTTTTTTCATTGCTGATCTGCTTTAAAATGGTCTATAAAGCATAAATGTACTATAAATTGAAATCTTTCGAATAGAATTTCGACCAACAACATTTTTTACAGCACTTTGGTATGAAATGATTTTATTTAAATAATTCGTTTGAGTATACTATTTTAAAACAACTGTTTTTTGAAGTTGTCTAAAAAATAAAGCCCAAATCTGTAGATTTGGGCTTTATTAGTACATTTTGATTGTAGTCTTACAACTTGAATATTTTATTTACAGAGAAAATGTATTGCTTTAACTATCAAAAGCAATATCAGCTTAGTTGCCAACAACTGCTTTTAAAGCTATATACTTTTCAATACCTTTAAAGTTATGTCCTTTTTCTCTCATAGCTTTAATGAAAGTTGGCGTTGCACCAACCGCTTTTGCACCCACAATATCATCTAAATCTAGATCTGAAAAACCCAGATCTTTATATTCCTTAATTAAATCTGCCGTGATATTTTGCGATTTTAAAGCCGTAAGATTTTCAGACGAAATGTTTTTATAACCTACTTTTTCGAATTGGCCAACATATTCTGGAGTTACATTTAAAGCTTTTAAAGCAATTAAGTCATCGTTTGAAAGATCATTATAACCCATTTTCTTAAAAGAATCAATATAAGCCTTATCTATATTTAAAGCTTTGAAAGCAACAATATTGTCCTCATCTTCTTCTCCATTTCCATTCTTTTTTGTTTTTCCCGAAGAACGGTAATCATTAATATATTTTCCGTCAATATTCTGAGATTTTAAAGTGATCAGATTTTCTGGTGAAACATTTTTATAACCTGATTTAATAATGTCTTCAATAAAAGCTTTATCAATGTTTAAGGATTTAAAAGGAATCAAGGTTTCAATATCTATATTTCCAATTCCGGCATCTTTAATAGAATCGATGTAATCTTCACTTACGTTTAAAGCCGCCAACGGAATTACTTGTTCTTTGTCTACATTTTTATACCCTTTTTTATGCAGCATTTTTACATACGACGTTTTTATATTTACAGCAAAGAAAACCATAAGATCTGTATCATCTGCCAATGTAATCCCTTGTGCAGCCATTTCTTTGGCGAAATTTTTATTGCCAACAAACTTATACGTTCCCATTCCGCTATTTCCGTCAAATTTTCCGGTAAAGTTCATTGTTCCCGCTTCACGCGTTAGAGAAAATGTTCCTTGTTTATCTTTTGATAATCCGCTAAACTCGCTAATATCATAAGTATGAGTAGAATGGCTATTCCCGTCGTTTTTAAATTCCATTTCTACCGTATTGCCTTTGATTGTGGCAAACCAGTTTCCTTCGGTTTGATCACCCTTTTGAGTGTTTGAATTCGCTTTAGTTTCTTCGTTTTTAAGATTCGAAGTTAGCGTCTGACTTTGCGCTGCCGGTTGATTAAAAAGGCAGGCAAACAATACCAATAATGGTAACAGGAAAAAATATTTCCATGTTGTGTTTACGTTTGATTTTTTTGAATTCATCATAATGATTCGTTTTTTGAGTAATGATTGATTATAATTAGTTGTAAGACTCAAAGGAAATTGTGGCGCCGCTACTTTAAGCAGGCTAAATTGATAACTTTCTTTTTCTACGCTACCTTGTTGTAGCATTTCGTTATCAGTCAAAAATTCAAGATTACTTTCTAATGCTTTTCGCCATTGCCAAGCAAAAGGATTAAACCACTGAAAAACAAGTACGATTTCTGCAAGCAAAAGATCAATAGTATGTTTTTGCTCAATGTGAATTTTTTCATGCAGCAAAATCTGATTGTACGTTTCCCATTCGTATTTTTCAGGATTTATAAAAATATTATTAGCAAAAGAACAAGGTGCTTTATCGCCTGTTATTTCGACAATTCTAAATTTTCCATCCCGAATAATCTCTGATGTGTACGCTCTGTAAAATAATATAACAGCTTGCATCAAAAAATTAAGCGCAAAAACAATGACACCAAACCAATACAAATACACTATCCACTGCATGACCAAAGCCATATTAAATTGTTGCTTTGTTTCATTTACTAAAACTTCATTTACAGGAAGTGTTTTTAGATCAGTAATTGATTCTTTTGCAACTGTTTTTTTTATGGAAGGAATGGCTGCAGTTGCTTTCTGTTTTTGAAGGGAGAATTGCTGCGGAATCGGAAGCAACGGCAAAGTAAAAGCTACTAGCATGCATCCAAGCAAAACAAATCTATTCAAATTATAAAAAGTTTCTTTCTGCAAAAGCAGCTTATAAAACATAAGGCAAGCAAAAAGAATAAACGCTGTGTATAGAATATAAGGTATCATTTAGAATCTTTTTTTATCATGTTTACGATTTCGTCCAATTCATTTTCGGTTAATTTTTGCTCTTTAGCAAAAAAGGCAAGCATTCGTGGATACGAATTATCAAAATACTGACTCACAATATCTTTCAGCGCAAATTGTTGATATTCTTCTCTTTGAATTACCGGAAAAAAGCAATGCATATTCCCTATTGTTTCCCGATTTAGAAATCCTTTTTCTTCTAATATTTTGACAATCGTCGCAACACTATTATAATGTGGTTTCGGATCTGGCAACAATGGAATAATATCTCTGATGAAGGCTTTGTTTAAATCCCAAAAAACCTGCATAATCTGTTCTTCTCGTTTGGCTAATTTTATCATAGTAGAAATCTTTTGACAAATATAACTACTAATTAATTAGTAGCAAAACTAATTGGTTAATATTTATACTAATTAATTAGTTAAACCAGTAAATACGGAATATTCAGGTAATGATTTTTTACCTTTAACAACTTTAGGAACAATTAATTACAATATCAAAATGAAGTATTGATACAAAAACCAAGATATTTTTGATCTATTAAATTAATGCCGTCGGAAGTTCGTAGAAAAATTTCAGGAGAAAGAAAGAAAGAAAGAAAAAAAGAAAGAAAGAAAGAAAGAAAGAAAGAAAGAATAAAGTTGCTTTTTTTGTCAATTCCTGACGAGAAGATTGAATATTTTAGTCTTCCAAGCTAATCTTCTTAGTCCTAATTTTTGAAATCGAAATCAAAATCACAGACAAAACCACAAAAGCGATTAAAACAAACAATCCGTTTACGAGAGCCGTCTCAAAACCTAATTTAGTTACGTCAATAAAAGGATAAGGGTAAAAATTGGTCATTATTCCGTGAAATAAAGTATAAAAAATATAAATGATCGGATATGCGAGCCAGAAAAAAATAACTTTAAAAGAAATCTTCTCGGGACTAACAAAAAACAGCCAATAGAAGAAAAATAAAACTGGAACAACAGTATGAAATATTTCGCTTACAATAAGATGATGTCCTTTCAAATCAATGATTGGGCGAAGAAGCAAATTAAAAACGATTCCCACAATTAGAATATAAACTGTTATAGCAGTGAGAGTTGTACATCTCTTAAAAAATGAATTCAGTTTAGAACTTCCGCCAAATAACAACATTGCGCCACAAAGAAAAACTATCGCATTGGTTAAAATTGTAAAAAAACTAAAAAAACGAACTGCAGCGCTAAAAAAAGTAAATTCAGGATTTTTTACCAGTAAATAAAACTGTACAGGCAAGGCGAATAATTCTAAGGCAAAAATAATACCTATCAAAATCTCCCCTTTTATTTTTGTGGTATTTTCTTTTTTCATATTTCGCTAAAAGTCAGATCACTAAAGTAAAAATTTTATTCGAGATAATTACAGCACTCTTTTCTGTTTTTCGCTTTCTGTAATCGTTTTTTCAAGTCTCGAGATCTGCGTTTTCTCCTGCTTGGCGCTCATAATCCAATGAATCATCACTTTTTTATACGAAGGCGCTTGCTTATCAAAAAATTCCCAAGCGGTTTTATTGTTTTTAAACTCCTTTTCGTAAGCATCTAACAACGGAACTGGTTCTTTTTCATGCGAATAAATCTTAGACTTATTTTCGGTTCTAAAACTAAATGCTTTCAAACCAGCATCTGTCATAAGTCCAGATTTAGTCAAATCTTCTATCTTCTGAATATTAATCGCACTCCAAATACTAGAAGGTTTTCTTGGAGTAAAACGTATCGTATAACTTTCCGTATCAATAGATTTTCGAACACCATCAATCCAACCAAAACAAAGCGCTTGATCAACCGATTCTGGCCAGCTCATAGAGGGCTTTTTACTCGTAACTTTATAAAAACCAACCAAAAGTTCTTTTTCGTCTTTGTGGTTTTTCTCTAGCCATTTTCTAAATTCTAACTGATCTGCAAAGAAAGTTGGAGTCATTTTGTTTTTTTATTATTTTATAAATGTATAAAATCCAAGATTATTTGGAAGCAAAATTTAAAGTAACATTTAAAAATCTATAATTTTAATAATTTCAAAAAAAAAGAAAGAATTAGATTACATTTTTAGATATTTTTTCATTATTATTGCAAGAATATTAAAACAAAAAAAATGAAAAACTATTTGATTAAATCCTTTGCATTATTATCAATTTTCTTTGTAGGATGTTCATCTGACGAAAGATTAGGAGATGATACATTACAAAAACCTCTTGCCGATTTTACATTTAAAGGCGAAGCTCAGGCACCAGCAAAAATTGATTTTGAAAATAAATCTACTGATGCTACAGATTATTTATGGGATTTCGGCGATAATGAAACCTCTCTAGAAAAGAATCCAAGTCATACATACACTTCTACAGGGAATTTCAAAGTACAATTAATTGCTACTGGTCCAGGTGGAACAGCAGTTGCTAATAAAAATATAACTATAACTGCTCGACCTGTACCAACTAGTGTTAAAATAACAAAAATTACGGTCACTGAAATGCCATTTGCTGATTATGAAGGGAATAAATGGGAAACTGGAAATCTTCAATTTTTTATAGTAGATGATGAAACTTATAAAGATCAGACTTCATCACAAATATTTAAAAATATTACAAAAACACAATTACCACTTACTTGGACACTCCAAACTCCTAAAGTAATCAGTAATCTATCTAAAAAATATGAATTCACAATAGTTAAAATTGAAGGATTCGGAGGTAATAATATCGGAGGTAAATTATATGCTACAATGTCAGATTACACAACAGGAGCCAATGCATATCCTGCATCAATTGATTTAGAGTATGATAATTCAAGTCTGCCAAATCATAAAGTTAAGCTTACAGTATACTTGAACTGGCAATAAATTATTATAATACAAAAGCTTCTTAAATTTAAGGAGCTTTTTGTTTTATATAAACACTAATAGCATCTTTCTTGCTTGTTTTTTTAACAAGAATCAAATCTAAACTACTCAACTAAAGTAAAGTTGGGGCTTTTCATTTTACAAGATTAATTCACTTTAATCTCGATAGAAATTTGTAAATTGCCTGCCGTCGCCTTCAACCGAATATTCTCTTTCTTCCCATTCGACTGAATAATAGCAATACATTTTCCATTAAACAATTTACAAGAATTTGCTTTAAAAGAATCCAAATTAGCCTGATAACCATTATCTACACCAACTAATTTTCCTCCGCCAGAAACTTCAAAGTTGACTAAATCCATGGCGTTTGGCACTAAATTTCCATCTTTATCAGTCATAGAAACGGTTACATAAACCAAATCGTAAGTATCATTTTTTATTGAAGTTTTATCAGCTTGCAAATCTAATTTAGAAGCTTCTCCTGCAGTTCGGATTTCTTTCTCTAAAACTACTTTTCCGTTCTTTCTTGAAACAGCTTTTAATGTTCCTGGTTCAAATTTTACACGCCAAGAAATATGCAAATCATCATTTTGTTTTGCTTTTTTTCCTAAAGATTTTCCGTTTAAGAACAATTCTACTTCATCAGCATTATTATAATACGTCCAAACTTCTACTTCTTGATCTTTTTTCCAGTTCCAATGTGGCAAAATATGCAGAACCGTTTTATTCGACCATTCGCTTTGGTACATATAATACACATCTTTTGGAAGTCCGGCTAAATCAACAATCCCGAAATAAGAACTTCTTGCAGGAAAAGGATACGGATCAGGTTCACCGATATAATCAAAACCCGTCCAGATAAAAGTTCCCGCCATGAAATCCTGTTTTTTAATTGTTTTCCAGTTCTCTTCGTGCGTTGCACCCCAATACGATTTTACCTGATCGTAAGCCGAAACGGTCCAATCGGCATTTCCGTCAAACGGAGCACCATGTTTGGTTGGCCAGGCTTTAATTCCGTCAGGAAAATCATAATGACCGCGTGTTTCTAAAGCCGAAACACTTTCTGAAGCTAATATCTTTTGTCCTTTAAATTTAGTTGGAAAATCTTTATAATCTTCATGTTTATAATTGAATCCTAAAAGATCTAAAGCTCCCGATTGGTAAATGAAGTTTTTCTCAATTACATTTTCGGTCAAAGCAGAAGTTACAGGGCGAGTTGTGTCTAATGCTTTTACGATTTTAGCTAATTCTCTGGTAATCGCAATTCCAGTTGAATCAAACTGCTCTCTAATTTCGTTACCAATACTCCACATTATTACCGACGGATTATTACGGTCTCTTTTGATAAAATCTTCTAAATCTTGTTTGTGCCAAGCATCCCAATCTTTGTGGTAATCATTGGTTACTTTTTTCTTTTTCCAAACATCAAAAGCTTCATCCTGAACGATAAATCCCATTTCGTCGCACAATTGCATCATTTCCAACGAATGCGGGTTGTGTGACATTCTGATCGCGTTTGCTCCCATTTCTTTCATTAAAGCCAGTTTTCTGCGAACCGCATGAATGTTTTCTACCGCACCTAAAGCGCCATTATCGTGATGCAGACAAACGCCGTAAATTTTAGTTGGAACACCATTTAATGAAAATCCTTTCTCTGAATCAAAATTAAAATATCTAAATCCAAGAGGCGTTTCGTAATTATCAACCAATTTCGATTTCTCGTACACTTTTGTAATCACTTTATACAAATACGGATTTTCTGTACTCCACAATTTCGGTTGATTTAAAACCAAATCATGAACTTTCTTTTCAGATGTTTTAGCTCCAATTTTTTCTGTTGAAGTATAATTGGCCACTTCTTTATTTTCTGCATTTACAATCGAAGTAACCAGTTTAAATTCTTTTGCCGAAGCATTATCATTATCAATCGTAACTTCTAAATGTATTTTTGATTTTGCTGCAGAAACTTCTGGAGTTGTAACATAAGTTCCCCATTTACCAACATGCAATTTTTCACTGGCAACCAAACGCACATTTCTATAAATTCCAGATCCCGTGTACCATCTCGAATTGGGTTGTGCATCGTTATCAACTTTTACTGCAATAATATTTTCTTTCCCGAAGTTTAAATACTGCGTTAAATCATAACCAAAAGAAATATAACCATTTGGACGAACTCCTAAAGATTTTCCATTTATAAAAACTTCGCTGTTCTTGAAAACACCATCAAATTCAATCGAAACTGTTTTGTTTTTCCAATTCGCAGGAATTGTAAAAACTTTACGATACCAGCCTTTTCCTGCAGGTAAAAATCCTTGTGCTTGTTTGGTTTTAATGTCTTTATCAAAAGCACCTTCAATACTCCAATCGTGCGGCAATTGAAGCATTCTCCAATCTGATGCATTGAAATTGGCATTTATCGCTTCTGGATAATCTCCTAATTTGAAGTTCCACTCTTTATTGAAATCTTCCACAATTCTGGCTTGTTTTTGTGCAAAAATTGATACCGAAAACAATAAGGCAATTGTAATTTTTTGAAATATGTTTTTATGTTTTATCATAAATATGTTTTTTATTCTAATCGTATTTTTCTGTAGAGACGCACCGCAGTGCGCCTACGTTCCAATTGTCCATACTGTGTGTTAGACGCACTGCAGTGCGTCTCTACAATCAAATTCGTTAACGAACCTTTGAACCTTTGTCCCTTTGAATCTTTGCACCAAAAAAAAACTATTGAAACTCAAAATTGTCCAACATTAATCCCTTCAAATCATCACCTTCCAACGTAATTTTATATGTTCCTGCATTAATATACCCTCCAGAAGTCGTATTCAAAATCTTCCATTTTTCAGGCGATGGAAAAAACTCAATCGTATCATTTCGCATTAAAATTCCGTAGGCATCTTCCATTTTGAATTTGACTTTTAATGGCGTTTCATTTCTATTCATAAAACGGAAACGCATTAAATAAATTCCAGCAACTCCAGGTTTTACTTCAAACTCGATGCTGTTATTGGTCTTTTTAGTGAATTCAATATAATCCGCTTTTTTGAAATTTCCTTTTTCGATTCCTGTTCCCGTTGTTTTTGTCTTTTCAGCCTCAATGATTACAACAGGTCTTGAATCGTCTTTTTCGCCCATATCGTAAGTGGGAACAATGGCAATTGTATTTATAATTTCAGCATTATCAAAAAGAAATTTCTCGTCTTTCTTTACTTTTTTAGTGAAAACATCAAATGAAATTCCGTTGCTGTTTTTCGCTTTTTCTTCTATTTTTTTATAATCTGAAAGCCTTTTTAATGTCTTTATTTTAGCATCAACTAAAATATAAACAGTCGATTCTTCTTTAGCTGTAAACGAACCTTTATTTTTAGAATGAGATGAAAACTGTAAATAATCTGCTCCAAAAACTTCCGAAGGTAATTCGGTAAAAACAATATCAGAATCTGAATATTGTTTTGAATTAATATCCAGCCATGAAGCTACTTTGTTGGTTTTATCATAAGAATTTAAAACCAGATTTTGAATGTTTTTTGAAGATTCGGATGCTGGTCTTGCATGAATATCTTTTGTTGCAATGGCAATTGCCGAAATAATCGCTTGTGAAGCCTTTACATTTGGAAACGAAATCACAATTTTTCCGTTTTTACTTTTTACCTTAAATACCTTTTTTAGCGCATTATCATGTCCTGCTTCTGCCCAAATATCGAAATCTTTTAAAACAACATTTTCGTTGATGGCAACATCAAACAAACGCCATCCTTTACAGTCTAATCCTCCGCCAGTTCCGTACCAAGGTTCTGTGAAATATAGTTCAATTAAATATTCGCCGTCTGATGCAGGAAATTCATAACGTAGTTTATCAACTCCGTATCTAAAACTTTGAAATAATTCAGGATCTTTTGTTCCGTTTATTGGATCGAAAGTTGTTCTCTGACTGGCAAAAAAGTCTGGAAGTTTTTCAAAATTATCTGTCCATGATAACGAACCCCAAGTATTTTGACCGTTTTTATGCGTATCGGTAAACCAAGTATTTCCAGCAGAATCTGTCAATTCAGAACCACCACAATTTACTCTATAAATATAATTATAACCTTTTTGAGCTTTTGTTATATCCTTTTTCTCAGACGTTAAAGCATCAAAATTTGGTGCTTTTGGAAAGTTATTTAAAACGATATAATCTTTAGCAACCGCTTTTCCGTTTACATATCCAACTGCATATAAAACATTGTATTTAATGTCGACATTGTTAAACTGAAAATGTTGTCCGATTCCTGGATTTTTTTGTTTTCCAAGTGAAGCTTTATTGACATCATTAAACAATTCTACTTCATCACAATTCGAATAGATATCGATTCCATTCTTGATTCCAGATTTTTCCCAACGACTTGGCCAAGTGTGCGAAACGATATACACCATCGGATTGGTTTTGTTCGAAACATAATTCGCGCGATACATATAAAAAGCATCTAAAGGCTCGCCCCAAATGGTAAAAAGTCCTTTGTAATTTACTGGACCGACTTTATCGATATCTCTAAAACCTTCTCCGTTTTGGACACGTCCCGGATTTTCGTGTGAAGCAAAAAGCCAGTTGAATTGTCCCGCAATTTTATCTTTTACTGATTCAGCTTCACGAACTTTAATTTCCATTAATTGAGAAAAACGGTTTTCGCTTAAAATTCCTTTTTGATCAAATTCACCTTCGGTATGTAAATCGGCAGAACGCCAAGCGCCGTATTCTCCATTTAATAACTGAGTTGTCATTTCCAGATGGTATTTTAGCGGATCTCCGCCGTATGTTCCCGACCAATTTTGAACGACATTCCAATCTGTTCCTTCTCCACCGTTACAAGTTGTTACGATTCTTTGAGAAGCAGATAACGGATCCATTTCTCGGATAATCTGTGTGCATTCTTCGGCAAATTCTTTCGGAATGGTACTTTCATTTTGCAATCCCCACATGACAACCGACGGGCTGTTTCTGCGTTCTTTAATCCATTCTCGTAATAAGGTTTTGAAGTTTTCTTTAAATTCTGGCGTATCGTACCAAATATGTGCTGAAAACTGACTCCAAAAAAGGATTCCGTTTTCATCTAATTCTTTTTGATATAATAAATTATGAGGCTGATGTGCTTCTCTAAAAGCATTAAATCCGCCCGCTTTGATTTGTTCTATTCGGGAATGAATCATTTCGTCTGAAAATGAATGGCTTTTTCCAATTAAGTGTTCGTATTCGCAAACGCCATTTATAAAAACAGGTTCATCATTAATGAAAAAACGATTGTCTTTTCCGTCACGACTCACTGGCCAGCTTACCCAGCGAATTCCGTAAGGCGTTGTTAATTGATCGATTATTTTTCCGTTTTCGTAAACTGAAGTCACCAATTTATACAAATACGGATTCGATGGCGACCATAATTTCGGATTCTGAATCTCAGGAAGTGTCTGAGCTATTTCTTTTGTTTCTCCTAAATTGATTTTGTTGTCGCTTTTTGTAATGACAACTTTCTTTCCTGAAGCATCCAAAAGAATATTTTCGATGGTTAAATTTCGCGGTGAAGTGCCATAATTCTTGATTTCTGTAGTTGTATGAAGAATCGCTTTTTGTTTAGAAACCGATTTATCGTTCCAGATATGAACACCAAACGGCTGAATTCTCACATCATTTGTAATTACCAAAGTAACTGGCCTAAAAATACCCATTGGCTGAGAACCTTCAGAAAATCCCCATTCTCCTGAACAGCCACCGCAAACCCAAGGCAAATCGGCAATAAAAGATGGATGTGAAGCTTTTACTAAAATGATATTTTCCTTGTCGAAAGAAACAACTTTTGAAATATCTAAAGTAAATGTAGTTCTCCCACCTTTGTGTTCGCCTACTTTTTTACCATTTACCCAAACAATTGCATACGAACTTACACCCTCAAAATAAAGGAAATGCTGTTTTGAAATGTCTCTTATATCTAGCTTTAGCGTTTTTTTGTACCAGGCGGTACCATGTAAATTTCCATGTTTTGTTCTTCTGAAACCATAATACTGATCCCAATTGTGAGGCACACTAACCTTCTGCCAATTGGAATCAGTTTCTGGATGGTCTACAAACCTCTCTTCCTGTGCGGGAAGATTTTCCAAGATTACGGTTTCCCAAGACGAATTCAGCGAAATCTCTTTACGAAACTTCCCTGAATCTTTGCTCTGACTCCAAACAAAGCAAAGACTTGAAAAAAAACAAAAAATAAAAAAAACTATTCTATTCATATTTTCTAAACCATATAAATGATTATTATAAGGTTATTTAAGTTATTCTATCGAGATTACCTCGCTTTTTTGTCATTCTGACGGAGGAAGAATCTTCGTAAGCAGCTCCGCATAGAAATGTCTCATTTTTTGTAGAGTTTCTTGCGGAGATTACCTCGCTTTTTTGTCATTCTGACGAAGGAAGAATCTTCGCAAGTAGCTCCGCATATAAATGTCGCCAATCTTTGTAGAGTTTCTTGCGGAGATCCTTCGTCCCTCAGGATGACAAAATTGTGGTGATACTTTTAATAAAACAACCAGTCAATAGCTGCTTTTTCTCCTGCATCGATATATCCAACATCGCGTGGTGTTATGGTTTGATCTGCATCGATAAAACCTAGAATCAATACTTTTCCTTTACCTAAATCCAATTTATTTTCGCCCGGCTGGAAAGTATAGGTATGAATGTTTACACGTGGTAAATCTTTTAAATTCATAGCGCTTGCCAAAATTACTTCGGCCTGACCGTGCGCGTTTCCTGCTGCGTCTGTTTCCAAACTTGGCGGCAATAAAAATCTCTTTTGATCTGAATTGAAATAACCCACCACTAATTTAACGGATTTTGTATTTCTGAACTTTAAATGCGTTCCTTTTTCGTTCTGATCATTTTCTACGAAAGTAAATCCTTTTAAGTTTTGAAGCTCTGGAGCTATTTTGGTCAATTCAGAAATATCTGTTCCGTAAACTTTTGTTCCGGTTTTAACTAAATATGTTCCCGGTTTTTCATCGATGAAAGTTACTTCTGCCGGTTTCCAAGGTTTTCCTTCTTTGGTTTCAATTTTACCATCTTTTGAGGCTTTTAGCTTTTCTAAATTTCTTTTAAAATTAGCCAACTCACGTTCGTAATGAGGTAATAATTCCGCCCAAGTTTTGTTGTTTCCGTCGTCTCCCCCAATTGGGATTCGGCGTTGAGCGGTCTGCATACTATTCGCATAGTAATAGGTATCTTTTGTCAAGTTTACCAATAATTCGTAATGCTCGATGCTTTTCTCTAAATGAGGCATTGCTTTGTCTAAATCGGCAATGTCATTGGAATAACTGTATCTTAAAACCAATAAAGCGGCTTTTACTTTTTCTGAGAAGAAATCAGCAAACGCTTTGTAGGCATGAATATCATTTTTAAGACGTGCAAATTCTTCTTTATCTTTTGTTACGCTGGCTTCAGCTTTATCAATTGCTTCAACAGCCAATCTTCCGTGTTCTGTGATTTCAGCAATAATCTGCGTTGGAAGTTCGCCAGAATGCGGTTCTTTGTTCCATTCTTTTTTAGCATATTCTAAAAGCAATTCACCAGCTGGTCCGCAAGATTCGTGAAATCCTGGATAAACTCTCCATTTCGACGGATTTACCAATTGACTTTCGAACATTCCTAATAATAAGGTTTGACGGTTTCCTTCGGTAATTCCGAAACGTCTTAAGGTTTTTGGAGCAATTTCTCCTGTTTCTTCGTAAGCTTTTAAAATATTATTAGCTGATTCTTGAGAAGTTCCGAATTTCGCAGCTAAATCATTATCCCAGAATTTAACTTCTTCGTTTCGATCTCTTTTGCTGTCCCACGCATATCTTGCCCAAGCTTTGTACCAAATCCAGTCACGATCCATTTCTAATAAACGTTCTCCCGATTTCGTTTTATCTGCCGAATATGGCCAATCCCAATACGATGCCTGCGGATATAAATGCAGTGCATTTGCACCGTGAACGCTGTGCATTGCTTTTACGGTTTTCTGGATAAAATCTGGTGAACCGTATCTGAAAGGTTCTAGATTCGCCAAAATATGAACGTTTTCAATATGAATTGATTTAAGCGCACTTAACTGTTTGTGTGTTTCTCCCCAAGGTCCGCCTGGCGTGTAAGTCGTTAAAGATTCTCCTGTATATTTACTTTCTGTGTAAAGATTTTTGTATAATGGAAGTGATTTTTCCATTACCAAAGGTCCGTCTGTATCATGAGAACGAAGGATAATTGGCGGTTCTTCTGTTTTTCCTAATGCTTGTAAACCGTCACGAACACCTGGAATAATAGTTTTGGTAAACCATTCCACGTCGTCATCAACCGTGTTGATTGCTTCCCCCAAACAAACCATTAAACCCACATTTGGATATTTTTCGATAAAAGCGGCAATAGATTTTCTGGTGTAATCTGACAATAATGGCGTAATCGGTCTAGAACGATCCTGCGTTTTAATGTTATAATGTTCTGCAAAAGGCTTAGAAACAAGAATATTATAGAACATCTGAATTACCCAGATTCCGCGTTTGTTTGCCTCAACTGTTAGGAATTTATAGATTTCTTCGTTCTTTTTGAAATCCTCATCGCTCACTTCAACTGCAAACGGATAATCCTTTAATTTTACTAAAGAAGCAAACGGATGTCCGTTCCATAAATACAGCGAGTTCATGCGGTTTTCTACCAGCATATCCAAGTATTTTACCCATAAAGCTTTATCATAAAACCAAGGGAAAGTTTCTGGCGTATACGGATATTCGTAAACATCACGTCCCGGAAGATAAACTGGTTTCTGCATTCCGATACAAGCGCCTCTCAAAACCATTTCCGGACTGTCATCAATACTAATTTCTGAAGGAAGCTGACCTGATTTTTTGATTCTATCTGCTAATTCTAATGCACCGTACAAAGTTCCTGAAGCATCTGCTCCTTCGATGTAAATGACATTATTTTGAGTACGAATCTGAAAACCTTCTTTCTTAGTTAATTTGCTGTCGTCAATTTTAGCGCTTTTGGCATTCTGTTTCCAGAAATCGGTTCCTTTTTCTCCAATTACGATTACTTTATCTTTTGATTTTTTGAATTTAGCTGAAGAAGTTATACTGAAACCTTTTGCTGTAAGTGTTTCTGATAATTTTTCTGCTCCAAATTTTGCTCTCGGCGAATTTGCATCACTCACAACTGTGATATTCTGCGCTGTCGCGAAAGAGACATAAAAACATAAAAAAAGTAATTGTAAATATTTCATGGTATAATTTAATTCATTAAAAATTCTCATCTAGTTTGTCATTTCGACGAAGGAGAAATCTTCGCAAGTAACTCCGCATCGAGAATCAATCTTTGTAGAGCTTCTCGTGGAGATTTCTCCTTCGTCGAAATGACAAAAATGAGAAAACTATATTTTTAATTCTGGAAAATTTTCTTCAAATAAGCCACATTTGCTCCGTAATTGGCTTTTACATTATGAACTTGTGTTACGTCACGAGAACGCTCTACAATCAGCCATCCGCTCCATTTCATTTCATCTAATGTTGCTTTGATTTTTGGCATGTCAATCGCGGGGTCGTTTTCTAACCAAAATTGATCAGTATTCGAAGCATGAATCTGCGCTAGATATTTCTTGCCTAAGATTTTTAATTCTGATGAAATATCCCTTTTATTGTCTAAAGCATTCGCAAAATTGAAAGAACTTTTAATGTATTTTGAACCGACTTCATCTAAAAGTTTTTTTTCTTCTGTGGCGCTCAAAGAAGTTTCAATTGCAATTACACCACCAATTTTCCCGACTTCTTTTCCTGCCCATTGTAATCTTTTAATTACTTCTGGACGCAATTCCGGATTTTTAACTAAATCGGTCTGAGTTCCTAATGGAAGATATGCCACTTTTACTTTCATGTTTTTCATCGCCTGAATACAATCGGTAATCATAGGCGTGATTTCTCTGGTGGCAAAAGATTGCGCATAAAAACCAGACATTGCAATCGAGCTGATTCCAACTCCAGTTTCTTTTGATTTATCTAAAAACTTTTGTCTTTCTACAGGATCACCTAGTTTGCTATCAAAAGTTGGTCTGTTTCCTAAACCTCCCATATCTAGCTCGATTCCGTCAGCTTTAATTTCAGCAGCCAAACCAAAAGCGCCTAATTTTTGTCTTTTTAAAATCATCCAATCGCAAACCGCTACTTTATATTTTTGCTTTTTATTGGAAGACTGAGCCGTTGCGCAACTGTTGAATGTCGTGGACATCACAAAAAGCATTGCAATAAATAAATTTCTTTTAGATTTCATGCTTATATTTTTTTTTGCCACAGATTAAAAAGATTAAAATGATTTTTTTCTAATCAATCTCCATAATCTGCCAAATCTGCGAGAGTATTTTTTTTCACGCAGATTTGGCAGATTGAGCTGATTTTTTTAATCCATTTAATCCTTTTAATCTGTGGCTATATCTTTATTACTCTTCTTCGGCTTTTACCGCTGTAACAACTTTTCCTTCTTCACCTGGCCAGATACCATTTTTGATTGGAAGTGTAACTAATTTACTTGGATCCACTTTTACATATTTCAGTTTTTCTCTTCTCCAAGTGTAAACAATATGAACCATACCGTCTGAACTTTGAATCATCGATGGATATGAATATTGACTGATTTTTGAATCTTCTAAAACCAAAGCAGCATTCCAGTGAATTCCATCTTTAGAAACCGAAACATTCAAAGGCGTTCTTGGTCCTTTTGCTTCTTTTCCTGGAGGAAGTACGTGATTGTAAACCAATAAATGTCTGCCGTCTTTAAGTGTTACAGCATCTGTTCCTGAGTTGTTATTTGGTAATCCGATTAACTCTACATCCGACCAAGTTTTTCCGTTGTCTTTTGAAAATGTGCTGAAAATAGCTCTATTTCTAGTTCTTCCGATGGCCTGAATACTTCCGTCCTTATGAAACAAAATACTTGGCTGAATCGCATTGATTTTTTGTTTTCCTCTTGGAAGCGTATCGCCCATAACCCAAGTTTTTCCGAAATCTGGAGTATATTCCATGCGAAGTCTCCAGCCATCGCCTTCAATACTTGACGGACATAATAAAGTTCCGTTGCTTAATAAAACAGGTTTATTTTTGATTGGTCCTAAGAAACCATCCGGCATTTTTTTAGCCTCAGACCAAGTTTTTCCGCCATCAGATGAAGTTCTGATTACGCCCCACCATTCTGATGGTTTTGGTCCTATTTTGTAGAATAACATTAAATCGCCTCCTGGAATCTGATATAAAACAGGGTTCCAAGTTGGTAATCTTGGACCTTCTTTCATAACACCGTCGGCTACTTTTACACCTTCGTTCCAAGTGTCGCTTCCTTTTGGTTTGATGGCAACATAAATGCAAACGTCAGGATGTCTTTCGTGCGTTCCTCCAAACCATGAGGCAACTAAATCACCATTTGTAGCTTCGACAATTGTAACGGCGTGGCAAGACGGATAAGGCGCTTTATCGTAAATAAACTGATCTACTAAAATTCCTTCTTTCCAAGTCTTTTTCTCTAAAGCCGATTTACAACTTCCTAAAAGGAAAAGTCCAAACAAGACAAATGCTAATTTTGTTATCTTCATTATTAATTAAATTATGAATTATTTTTTTTGACTTTAAATACATACCTAACATTTTTTTAGGTAAAAATATTTAATAAGTGTAAAAATAACACTAAAAAATTAACAATGTATCCTGTACTGTCCCGAATTATTAAAAATGCAGATTATTTAACGTTTATCGCAAAATTTCCTGACGAAAGTGTGACCTTTATTTGATTTTTTTCTACCGAATAAGTGTAAGAAGTCTTATCCAACCTCTGTTTATTGATTGAAACAGCTGCAATATCGCTTGCAGGAAGACACACAATTGCAGAAGTATTTGCAGGAACTGTAATATTCCAAACCAAAGCCTTTTTATCTTTTTTCCAATCGCTTTTAATTATTCCGTAAATCGATTCGTATGAAGCATTTACATAAGTCAATCCAGCGTTGAAATCTGGTTTCATAATAATTTGTTTGAAGCCCGGAGTTTCAGGATTGCTCTTGATTCCTGCCATATTTTCGTAATACCAAATCAATAAATCGCCTAAAAGCATGACGTGGTTTTGCGAGTTCATTGCGGGATCAGCAGTATTCCCGTTCCATAATTCCCAAATCGTAGTTGCGCCGTTTTCTACCATATACCCCCAGCTTGGATAGGTTTTGTTTGAGGCTAATTTGAAAGCCAAATCGCCACGCCCAAAATTGGTTAAGGTTCGCATTAAAAACTGTGTTCCAATTACACCTGTACTTACATGACCATTTTTAGTCACTTCTACTTCATGCACTAAGTTTTCAAAAACTTTTTGTTCTAATTCTTTAGGAACCATTCCGAAAGTCAAAGGCAGTAAATTGGCTGTTACGGTATTATTGGCGTAGTTGTTTTTGGTTGCATTAAAATATTTAGCGTTGAATGCTTTTTTGATTCTTGAAGCTAATTCGTCGTAATGTTTAATATCATTTTGTGCATTGGCGATTACTGCAAATTTCTTCATGATATTTAAAAGTTGATAATAAAACGCACTCGAAATCAATTCACCATCTGTTAAACGTGAAGGATCTTTCGAACGAATTAATTCCAAAGATTCTGGCGGAACGCACCAATCTCCGTATTTATCTTTGGTCATGATATCATCAACCAAATAATTTGCTTCCATATAATCCATCCATTTTTTCATCGACGGATATTGTTTTTCTACTACTTTTTTATCTCCAAACTGCTGATACAGCATATCTGCAACAGTAATATACGTTCCCGGCCAAGTCACATTATCGCCGTAATAACGCCAGAAAGCTGGTGCTACATCTGGAATTCCGCCATCGATAGTTTGGGCATTTTTAATATCGTCTAACCATTTGGCATATAAAGTCTGATTATCAAATAAAAAACTTTCGCCGTAAGCTCCAGTGGTTCTATCTCCCAACCAAGGCTGACGCTCATTTCTCTGCGGACAATCAATTGGCATTCCTTTATAATTTCCACTGATTCCCCACCAGGCATTCTTAAAAATCTGATTCATTATTGGGTTAGAAGAATCAAAAGTTCCTGTTGTCGCAATATCATCGTAAACGACTTTTCCGACGAAATTTTCTAAAGTTGGTTTTGTTTTGAAACCCGAAATTTCAACAAATCTAAATCCGTGAAAAATAAAACGGGGTTCCCAAACTTCTTCGCCTTCACCTTTTAAAGTATAAATATCCGTCGTTTTGGCATCACGTAAATTAGCAATATATAACGAACCATCTGGTTGTAAAGATTCGGCAAATTTCATAGTGATTTTGTCGCCTACATTTCCTTTTACTTTCAATTGTAACCAGCCCACCATATTTTGCCCCATATCTAAGATATAAGTTCCTTTTGGTGTCTGTTTGATTGAAATCGGTTTTACTTCGCGTTTAATCTTCATATTCGCAGACATCTGTCCTTCATAGAATCCGCCTGGTTCCTGAACATATTCTGCTGAAAGCCACTTTTTATCATTAAAATTAATGGTATTCCAGCCTTTCATTTCTTTACGGGCATCGTATTCTTCGCCGTCGTATTCGTTATTCGATAATATTGGTCCGTCAGTTGTGATTTTCCAAGTATCATCGGTTCTAATCACCTCTTTACTTCCATCAGTATATTCTACAAACAATTGCAAAGCCATTTTAGGGTAACCAAAAGTTTTGATTTTATAGGGTTTATAGTCTTGACGCATCGTAAAAAAACGTCCGTTTCCTAAAATCGTTCCTAATGCATTTTTTCCTTCTTTCAATTGTGAAGTCACATCAAAAACATTGTATTTCACGTTCTTCGTATAATCTGTTGGAACAGGTGCTAAGACTTGATCACCAATTTTATTTCCGTTAATGTATAACTCATACAAGCCCATTCCCATGATATAAACCTTGGCACTTTTGACTTTCTTTTTCAAGTCAATTTCTTTTCTTAAATATCTCGCTGATAATCGAGAATATTGCGAAATACTATCTCCCGGAGAAGTTTTCTCATAACCAATCCAACGAGTCGATTTCCAGTCGGCATAAGTTAAAATTCCGATACTGAAATGTGCTGTTTCTTTTGATTGAACTTCGCCTTTATTCGTAAAAACCGTTACTTTCCAGTAAACATCTTGTCGGTCTTTTAGCTTTTTTCCGTTGTAAATTACATTTACAGATTCGTCGCTTTGCACTTTTCCGCTATCCCATAAATCTGCGTTTCCGGCATTTAGTTTTTCTAAAGATGAAGAAGCTAAAATTTGATAATGAGTTTGTTTTACATCATTTACGCTTGCTTTAATTTTCCAGCTTAGTCTTGGCTGTAAAACGTCAATTCCTTCCGGATTGGTGAGCATTTCGCATTTTAAATCGCTCACAATAATTTTGGTTTGGGCTTTCGCCGAAATTGTGAAAAGTGAAATGATTATTGTCAGATGTAAAAAAAACTTTTTCATGGTAATATTTTTAAGCTTTTGGCTTTATTTTTTTTTCTCGCAGATTTTGCAGATTTAGCAGATTATTTTACTCTATTTTTTAAATCTCAAATCTGCTAAATCTGCGGGAGAAAAATATGCACATTTTTTGTCATTCCGACGAAGGAGAAATCTTCGTAACTCCACATTCAAAATCGACAATCTTTATTGAGCTACTAACGAAGATTTCTCCTTCGTCGAAATGACAAACTAGATCGTTAAATGTTTAATATTATTCAGAAACCAACTTCTCTAATTTCTCAGACACTGCAATTTCTTTCCCGTTTTTAAAGATTCTGAAACCTTTTCCTTTATGATATTTTTCTCCAGTTTTATCCCAAAGAATCGTAATAATATTTCCATGATACAAAACATTATCCAGACAAAACCAATCCCATTTTTCTTGTGGAATCAACGGATTTACTTCAATCTTTTCATCAGTTCTTGGGCGTAAACCAACCAAACCTGTAATCACTAAATCATTGAAAGTCGAATGATTATAATAACGGCTTCTTTCTCTGTCGCCCATTAACCAATAACCCGTTGTTTCGTCTAAATATTCGCCAAGATAAGGTCTCCCTCTGTAATACTGGGACTGCACGTACAATTCCATTTGTTTGAAATAATCGGGTTTGGCTACAAAATTCTGATTGTAATTATTCAAAACATTCGCTAAAGCAGTTAACGTCTGCGAACTTGCAAATGGCCAAATCGCCCCGTCCCATTCGCAGGTTCCTGTTCCGTGTGTTCTAAATCTTGGACTTCTTCTTTCCGCCGTTGTTAAACCAAACGGAGCCGAAAATCCTTTTTCATCCTTAATCTGCTCCCAGGCTTTTTCAAATCCTTTGTTTTGCTCTGGAAGATTAAAATACCACGGAATAAATCCAATCGCTTCTCTAACTTGTGCTAATGTATCTTTTTCTGTAAAAGTTTCAAAGAACTCACTTTTCTTATTCCACAATTTCGTTTCTACTAATTGTTGCAAAACGTCAGCTTTTGCCTTGAATTTTGCTTCAACATCTTTATCGCCTTTCAATTCAGCCATTTTAGAAATCGCTACAGCATTCCCGTACATATAACTGTTTATCGTTGGTCTTGCATTTTGCACTTTTCTTCCTCCGCTTAAAGATTCTTCCATTCCATCTTTCACATCATGTTGCCAGAACAAACCATCTTTGCGTTGGCGATCTTTTTCCCAAACGGCATAATCGGTAACCATATCTGGATACAAATCCAATAAGAATTTTTCATCTTTATTTACCAAATAACGATTATACAAAGCATCGGCTGTCCAACTGCTGAATTTATACAATTTGTTCATCGGTTTTCCATCATTTCCTCGATACAAAAGCTTCACATCCTGCTCAATGTATTTGGGATCATGAACCCATCTAAATTCGTTAATATGATGTCCCAAAGCACAACTAATCATATTGTATTTATCTGCATAAGAACGATCTACCAAAAACTCTGTAATTGCAAATCCCTGTGGAGTATTCTTAATATGTTTTCGAACGCTCCACCATCTGAAATAATAGATTTCCTCAAAATTCTGCTGTGGGCATTCAAACAACGGAATATTTTTTTCCATCCAAGCCCACGCACTGTCATTCGGAATCGCAAATTTTAAGTTTTCATCTTCCATTGTGTTGAAATAATCCACATAATGTTTAAAGTTTTTTTCTTTTAAAATTACTGATTTTCCTTTTTGAGAATGTTCCGCAGTCGATTTGCAACCGCTGTTTATACAAGCGATTACTATTGAAAGTGCTATTATTTTATGTTTGAAATGTTGTAACATATTCTAATTATTATTTTAAAACTAATTCTTTGGGCGTGTCCCTCCGGGTCGTGCTGTCCGTTCCCGCTTCCCGATGAAAAATCGGGAGAGCTCCACTTCCACCACTCACGCAAGAGACCTTTACGTTTTCTCACTCCTACAAGGTTTCCAAAACCTTGTAAGTGCTATATTTTATTTTTTCAACCCAATCTTGTCATTTCGACGAAGGAGAAATCTTCGTTAGAAACTCGACAAAGATTGGCGATTCACTTTACGGAGTTACTTGTGGAGATTTCTCCTTCGTCGAAATGACAAACTGTCCGTAAAACTGTAAATACCTAACAGGTTTTTAAAACCTGTTAGGATATGAAATTAATTCCCCGTAAAAGTATACGTCTGCCCTGCTTTCATATTCACATCGTAAATATTGTAAGTTGGCAATTGTACTTTAGGCAATTTTGCTTCATTAGAAATAATCGGTTTCTTCACTTCTACATCATAAAACAACGGATTCGAATTTTTTCCTTTTGCTTTTTTAAGCGAAGAACCTTTCAACGTATTCTCAACTTTCAATCTACAGTTTCCTCCTATTTTCGAATAGATTTTCAACTCCGAAACTTTATTATTTTTCCAAGTCATATCAATTACAAATCCGCCTCTGGCAACCAATCCTTTTATACTTCCATCTTTCCAAACTGTTGGTAAAGCAGGCAGTAAATGAATCGCATCTTCCTGACTCTGCATCAGCATTTCGGCAAAACCGGCTGTACATCCAAAATTACCATCAATTTGAAACGGCTGATGTGCATCTAACATATTCGGATACGTTCCGCCACCTTTTCTCTGATCCGCTGTTACCAAATGCAATTGATCCTGAATCAATTTATAAGCGTGATTTCCGTCTAATAATCTCGCCCACAAATTCACTTTCCACCCCATTGACCAGCCAGTAGATTCGTCTGTTCTGTAAATCAAGGATTGTTTAGCAGCTTCAAATAATTCAGGTGTTTTAATTGCTGAAATCTGATTACTCGGATACAAGCCATACAAATGCGAAACGTGTCTGTGATTGTCTTTTGGATTGTCCCAATCGTCCTGCCATTCCTGCAATTGATTGTATTTACCTACTTTCATTGGAGACATTTTTGCCAAAGCATCACTCACCTTTTTCGCATAAGCAGCATCTGGCGAAACCAAAGCCGAAGCTTCGATAACATGTGTAAACAAATCAAAAACCAATTGATTGTCCATTGTTGTTCCCGATGCAATTGTTGCTTTTCCTGTTCCTCCTGCGTGTGTATTTTCAGGCGAACTCGAAGGAACAACAACTAAATATTTTGTATTAGGATCAATAACCATGAAATCTAAAAAGAAATCAGCAGCGCCTTTCATGATTGGATAAATTTCTGCTAAATATTTTTTATCACCAGTATATAAATATCTTTCCCATAAATCCTGACAAACCCAGGCACCGCCCGTTGGCCACATTCCTGATGCTGCTGAATCTACCGGAGCGGTAACACGCCAAATATCGGTGTTGTGATGTAAAACCCAACCATTTGCATTGTACATCATTCTAGCTGTTTCTGCTCCTGTTACACTTAATTCTTTTGCCATTTGCAAAAATGGTTCGTGCATTTCCTGTAAATTGGTTACTTGTGCCGGCCAATAATTCATTTCGGCATTGATGTTGGTCGTGTATTTACTATCCCAAGGCGGAGTGACCATATCGTTCCAAATTCCTTGTAAATTGGCTGGCTGTCCTCCTGGCTGTGAACTTGAAATTAAAAGATAACGTCCAAACTGGAAATATAAAGCAGCTAATTGCGGATCAAATTGTTTAGAGAAATCTCTAATTCTTTCGTTTGTTGGCTTTTTAACCAAATCATTTGAACCTAAATCTAAAGATACTCTGTTAAAGAATTTTTGGTAATAATCAACGTGCGCTTTCTTTATAGTTTCAAAATCTTTTGTTTCCGCTTTCGCTAAATAACCTTTGCTTTTCGCAATTTCATCTCCTGAAATATCCTGATAGTTTTTAAAGTTGGTTGCAATCGAAATGTATAAAGTCACTTCATCAGCCTTATTGATGCTTAAAACGCCGTTGCTGGCATCGATTTCTCCGCCTTTGTTTTTAGCCGTTAATCGACCTTGAAATTTTACTTTTCCTTTTACCCCTTCAAAGTTAGTTCCAACTCCCGAAAGGATAATCTGGTTTCCTTCTGTCGAAGCGACGGTTTTATCAATCGGACTGTTCATGAAAACATTACAAGTAATCTGTCCTGGCTGACTTGCAGAGAGTTTCACCACAATAACCTGATCTGAAAATGCGGTTAGAATTTCTCTTGTAAATTCGACGCCATTTACTTTGTATTTTACTTTCGCCGTCGCATTGCTGATATCTAAATCACGGTAATAATCGGTATATTTTTGATGTCCGTTGAATGAAATATAAACGCTTCCAAAAGTCTGATACGGCATTCCGTCATTGGTTTGCGACATAATATCTTTCGTAGCCAAATCTTGCGCTTCGTCAAATTTTCCATCAAAAATAAGCTGTCTTACTTTTGGCAAAGCCTCTATCGATTTAGAATGTGCGTTACTGTTTGGAGAACCCGCCCAAATCGTTTCTTCATTCAATTGCAAACGTTCTACTGCTGGATCACCAAAAACCATGGCACCCAAACGTCCGTTACCCAAAGGCAAGGCTTCGTTCCAGATTGCTGCTGGTTTATCGTACCATAATTTCAGATCACTTTGAGCTGTTGCTGTTAAGGAAAAAATTCCGATACAGATTGCCGCTACTTTAATTTTTAACTTCATAGTATATTTTTTTTCAGCCACGAATTACAGGAATTTGCGCTAATTTCTTTTTAATTTTTAGCCACAGATTAAAAGGATTATTTGGATTTCTTTTTTAATTAAATAATCTGTGTAAATCTTTTTAATCTGTGGCAGAAAAAAAAATTCGTGCCAATTCGTGAAATTGCTTCGCCTGTTCGCTATCGCTCGGGTCGTGGCAACGTCTATCTTATTTCTTAACCTCGTAAACTTTCAGATTTTTTTCTCCGAACATTTCATATAATTTGTTGATGTCTTTCAATGCATTTTTTGGCAGATTTTCAGCTTTGTTTCCAAAAACATATAATTTCTCATAAGGTTCAATCACACACGTCGATTCGTCGATTTCGCCTTTGTCGTTCTTCACTTTATTCAAATCTAAATTTAAATATTTCGCCATAAACGGATACAAAGCCATACGTTTCGAGATTCCGAAATCATGACCTTCTTTTGCAAAATGAGCATTTTCAACTAAATCTTTCTTCCCATATAATTCATAGGTTCTTTGGATAAAGGGAAATTCCAATTCTGGAACTGCTAATGTCCAGTCTTTTCCGTCAGAAACAATCAATTGCGGTTTTGGTGCCATCATCGCTGAGATTTCAGCGTTATTAGTTCCGTTACCGCATAAGTGAATCCCGCGTCCGCTTTCGCATGGACAACCGCCTGAGAAATGAGAAGAAACCATTACAACTGGCGCTGAAACTTTTACTCGATCGTCAATTGCAGCTAAAAACATCGTATGCGACCCCCCACCAGAACCGCCTGTAACGCCAACTCTTGACATATCAGCATTTTTTACCGTTGCTAAATAATCCAATAAACGAATTCCGGTTAAAACCTGAACCGTCGATGCAATACTATTTCTATGCGTTTCTTCTGGAAACTGCAATAACGATTCTCCCCAAGCAAATAAATCATACCCTACAACGATTGCTCCCATTTTGGCCATCATGGCACAACGGTACTGCTCGTCTTTTCTGTATCTTCCGTCGCCAAAATGTCCGTCAGGTGTTAAGATAACAGCTGCTTTTTTATTTAACGGATATGGTTTGTAAATCGATCCTGTTGCATAAACTCCCGGCAGAATTTCCAAAGCAATATTTTCAACACTGTAGTCTTTATAAATTCTTTTTGGAGTTAAAAGTGGTTTAGATTTTGGCATTGGGGGAGCCTTTTCTAATCCAAATGAGGTTATCATACAAGCTTTTAACTCCGTTTTGCGTTTTTCCCATTCTTCTTTAGTCGAATAAAGGTTTTCTAAGTAAAACAAGCGTTCTTTTCCTTTATCAACTGAAACTTTATGGTTTTCATACTTGCGTATGATGTAGGTTCCATCGGGTTGTTTGAAATACATCAATTCAAACGGTGCTAAAATATTAGTCAGCGAAAGTGGCAGATTTCCAGGTTCAATTCTCCAATCGGCATAATCCAGTTCTTTTCCTTTTAATAAACCTCTGTCGTCGTTGATTGTGACGTTAAAAAGAGTTTCTATTTTTTTCAGTGTTTCTGATACTGGTTTTCTAAAATTAGTGTCAGAAGTGCTTTGCGCATTGGCAAATGTCAAAGCAAAAATGGAAACTAGGATGATGTATTTTATTCTTTTCATTATTACATTTTTTTGATTTGCCTCCTGCTTTAGCTGGAAGAAAACAAATTGATTTCTAAAATTGGCTTTAACCGAACTTAATTATTTGGCTAAAGCCCTGTGAATTGTCTTATTTTGAACCTCCAGCTAAAGCAGGAGGCAATTAATTTTTTCTGTTTTTTTTCGAGTTTAATTACAATTCATAACTCATAACTCATAACTACAATTGACATTCTATTGTATAAATTCCTGATCCTAATTCTAAAAATGGCTTTTGAGCTTTTTCATCAAAACCTGCTCTAACTCTTCTATTATCAATTTTTATCTCTGAATTTTTAGCAACTGGTAATTTTACTGTCGCAGTTGTATTTACCGGAATCTGAACTGTCAAAATAAATTTGCCCTCTTTCTTTTCCCAAGAAGAAGCAATTTTTCCGTAAACCGATTGATAATCGGCTTTTACGAAAGTCATATCGCCAACCACTTCCGGCTGAATAAAGAAATGTTTGAAACCTGGTTTTTCAGGATCGGACATAATTCCTGCTAAACTTTGATAAAACCATTCTTCGATCTGTCCTAACATAAAGTGATTCCAAGAATTTCCTTTTCTCGGATCCCATTGCTCTGTTAAAGTGGTCAAGCCAAATTTAATCTGAAAACCATAACCTGGCGCATCGTAATGATTGTGCATTCTGTACATGGTTTCGTTTTCGCCGTTTCTCGCCAGAGTCTGGAATAAATAGCGATTTCCAACATCTCCTGTTGTCAAACGATCTCCTTTTTCTTTGATATCGACTAATAAATTCTTAATTACTGCCTCTTTATACTGTGGTTCTACGATATCCATAAATATCGGAACGGCATTGCTAAACTGGCTGTTTGTTCCGTATTGTTTGGTTTCTTCGTTGAAAAACTCCTTATTGAAAGCCGTTTTAATCTCAGAAGCCAAAGCATTATATTTCTCAAAATCTTCGGTTTTTCCTAGTAATTTTGATGCTTTTGCTACTAAATAAGCTCCATAATAGTAATGAGAAGTAGCAGAAAGCGCAATCGGACTATTTTTAGAATATCCCGCCTGATGTGTTCCGTAATCGTACCAATCGCCTAATCCATGAGAAACGATATGGTTTGTTGCTTTCGTTCCTAAATAATCCACGTAGTTTTTCATTGTAGGAAAATATTTTTCTAATAGTGAAGCATCTCCGTAATATTCATAATACATCCAAGGCAAAATTACGCCTGTAACGCCCCATTCTGGCGAATCGGTAAAATCACCTCCAAAAATTACATATTCAGGAACTATTGTCGGAATTAAACCATTGTCTCTTTGCGAATCAGAAATATTCTGCATGGTTGCGGGAAGGAAATTCTGAAGATTGTAATTAAACATTAATCCAGGCCCATTTAACTGAATTTCTTCCAACCAGCCTAACTTTTCACGTTGCGGACAATCGGTAAAAACGCTTTGAAAATTACTTTTGATCGAGTTATTGATTAGCTCGTGTGTTTTGTTGAAAATCTCATTCGAACAAGCGAAACTTCCTGCTTCTCCAGCCGAATTGTAAATGAAATTCGATTTTAAATCAACCAAAGTTGGAAGCTCTTTATTCTTATCTTCCTTATAATTAATGTTTTCAATCTGAACATATTGATAACCGTAGAAACTAAATTTTGGCGTCCATTCTTCCACTCCATCGCCTTTTAAAGTGTAATCGTAATAGTATGGCTTTCCAGATCTTCCCTGCGCTATTGTGCCCTCTTCATTTAAACCTTCGGCAACCCAAACACGAATCGTTTGTCCTCTTTTTCCTTTTACTTTGATGGTTGGAAATCCTGAAAGATTCTGTCCCATATCAAAAACATAGAAATTCGGTTTAAGCTCTTTTACGGTTTTCACTTCATATTGTTTCTGAATCGTAACTGGCGGAGCTATCTGAGGTCTCAAAACTCCTTTTGGTGCTTCCTGAATGACAACTTTTTTCCAATCTCTATCTTTAAAACCTTTACGATTCCAGTCTTTCTGCTCTAAATTGGCATTGTAATCTTCTCCACCAAAAATACTGTTATAGGTAATCGGGCTTTTGCTGTATTTCCAAGTTCTATCTGATTTTATAATTTCTTCTGAGCCATCATTATACTTAATTTTCATTTTAAAGAATAAAGTTGGTGGGCCAAAACTTACGAAGAATTTGGTATATCTTTCAGCAAGCGTATTGTACATTCCGTTTCCTAAAAGAACGCCAATTACGTTATCGCCTTTTTGAAATTCTTTTGCGCTTAATTCGTAAACATTGTAATTAACCGTTTTGTCGTAGTCTGTCCACAGAGGTGCAAATTGGCTGTTACCCACTTTTTTTCCGTTGATAGTCAATTCGTAATGTCCTAAACCTGAAATGTAAACTACAGCTTCTTTGATTTCTTTTTTTACTTCGAAAGGTTTACGCAACATAATGCTTCTGCGTGCTAAAGAATCGGAAGCATTGATAAACGAATTCTTTTTTTCTCTATTGAAAGTTGCCGTGTGATAAGTTCTACCTTCAGGTAAATGACTGTCGACCTTGGTAATCGCACCAATCCAAACCGGATTTAAATCTGATTCTAATGGAGCGGTTCTGAAAGTAGCCGTTCTACTCCATTTTGAAACTTTTCCTGACTGATTCCAAACTTTTACTTTCCAGAAATATTTGGTTTCACTTTTTAATGGTTTTCCGCTATAAACAATATGCAGATTTTTATCTGTATTTACTCTTCCTGTATTCCATATATCTCCATCGTCATTGTTTAGTTTCTCTTCTGATGAAGCTACTAAAATCAAATAAGCAATCTGTGAAGCATCGGATTCTTTTGAAACCAATTGCCAGCTCAATTTCGGCTGATTCTCCACAACTGCTAATGGGTTTTCTGCCATTTCTGTTGTTAGGCGTACAGGCAGAATTTGTCCTTTAGAAACTACAGTTGCTAGAAGACAAACGGCTAATAATATGTTTTTAAAAAACTTCACTTTGTATATTTTTTTTTCGCCACGAATTCACGAATTTTCTCCAATTATTCTTTGCGTTTTATTTCTCTAATCTTTTTTGCCACAGATTAAAGGATTAATTGGATTATAATCTGTGTTAATCATTTTAATCTGTGGCAAAAATTACGCAACGTTTATAAAATAATTCGTGAATTGCTTCGCCCGTTCGCTATCGCTCGGGTCGTGGCTATTTTTCTTTACAACTTTTTAGTTATCAACGATTCGATATTGAATACTGCTTCTGGAATTAATTTTCCAGTTTGAGGCAGATCGTCGTAATCGTCTGTATCTGGCTCGGTGTCAGGATTTGGGGTATGTCTTTGCTCTCCTGTGCGGAACATAATTCGCTCAAAACCGTCTGTTGGCGCATAAAATATTTTTGTTGATTCTTTTCCATCGTTTACTTTTATAGTGTATTGACGGTTTTTAGCATCTAATTTAACTGTGATTGTATATGCTTTGTTTGCTTCGTATTTTGTAACCGAACTCAAACGAGCACCATTTTTTACCTTTAATTCTCCATCGGAATCAAAAATCAATCTTACAGATGGCAAACCTTGTTTATTTTGAAATTCAATCTGCAATAAACCATGATTATTTTGCTCTGGTTTTACTGTGAAAACAGCTTCCATTTTTGATGCAAAAGGAATAACTCTTTCAGCACGAGAATAGTCAAAATAATCCTGATCTCTTAAAGTCAGCCATTTTTTACCATCAGCTTTCTTTTCAATTTTTGTTGATGCCCACGAAAGATCGTACGTATTCCATAATTTTAATTCTTGTCCGTCTGGAAGATTATTGAAAACGTCATTGGCTTGTTCTTTTACTTCTGAAGTTACAGGAACAGGAACCGATGCCACCCAAATATCTTCTTTATTTACACTATAACCCACCCAAATTTTTCCGTCTGGCGGAGTTCCATTCTTTTCTGTGATTCCACGAACGTATTGCGGACCTGCGGATTTGTAGTTTCCGCCATAACGCATCGGACTTACTTCTCCGTGAACCAATAATAAATCTTTATAATTCAGTCCATCATCGCTTGTTGAAATTGCCAAAGGCCAGCGATATTCTGACGGATTATAAAGCGTCGCATAACGATTGTCTGACGTTTTTTGTCCCCAGATTTTAGCATTGCTGTTTACAAATCCAGGAGCACGCAATGGCATATAATCCCAAGATTTTCCGCCGTCTCTACTGATCGAAGTTAAAGCATGTTTCCATAAACCAACGACATTTCCGTTTGGCAAATGGTAATAGCTGAAAGCTTTATATGGTTTCTGTAACGGAATCAATTCATCGTCACGATCGGCTTCTTCTACCCATTGCTGTAAAACTAAAGGATCTGATAAGATTTCTTCGCAGACTTTTTTCAAACCTTTGTCTTTTGATGTGGTATAAAATGGAAATTTCGATTTCGATTTGTCCCATGTTTTATTGTATCTAATGAAATAAATTTCGCCAAAACTTCCGTCTTTCTTGATTTCACGGATTACACGCCCAATTCCTTTTCCGTCATTTGGATCGTCTTTTTCATCCATTGCGATTCCGTAATATGCTAAGGCAAAAAGTCGTTTGTCTTTTGAAGTATAAAATCCCATTCTTTGGTGCATAATCGCATCTAAGTTTTTTGCAACGCCTTCAACGCCTTCTTTTTTCCATCCGTCTGGAATTCTATAAATTGGAAAAATCACTTCTGGTTTTGTCCACGTTACACCGTCTTTTGAAGTCATTAATAAAGTCTGGCTTGGCGGAATATGTTCGCCCGAAGGATCGCTTAAGTAATGCAAATAAAATGTATTATTCCAATACGCCATCATCGGCTGGTGATTGTATGTCCATCCAAAACCATCCGCTTTTTCAGGATGTTCACGGCTCGCACGCATGATTTGTGTAGCGTGAACTCCAACGGCTGGACTTAACATTCCGTGATGGTAATCGACATTTGAAAGTGTTTTACCAACATAACGCACTGTGTCGTTCTGCGCATTTACAGCAGTACAAACCAGAAGAATTGAGGCTGTGATGATGTTGGTTTTTATGTTTTGGAAAGTAATCATTATTCTTTATCTTTTTATAACTTCTAAGAGACCTAACAGGTTTTAAAAACCTGTTAGGTCTGCTGGAGATAATTTATTTCTTTTCAATTAATCCTTTTAAAACGTCCGCAGAGATTGTTGTAATCGTTCCGTGTTTGTGTCCTTCTGGAAGGCTTATTTTGGAGGATACATCTTCAAAATGAACAAAATCTGTTGTGCTTAACGCTTTATAATTTTTTGAACCGTAATTATCATAATACAACAACCAGTTTTTACCGACTTTCACTACTGTTGGACCTTCTGATAAATATTCTGTTAACGGTTCAGAACTCTTTTCAAACGGACCTAATGGCGATTTCCCAAAAGCAACTTTTATATTTCGCATTGGTCTTGTATTGTCTTTCAAAACCAAAACATAATCTTTCTTTCCTTTTTTGACAATCACACAATCGATTACGCTGAAACCTGGATCGTAATATAATTTTGTATCTGAAAAAGTTTTAAAATCTTTAGTCGTCACGTAATACATTCTGTGGTTGTTTTTCTCATCTTCAACTCCTTTTTCAAATCGGAACGGAATTGTTGATGCCCAGATAATAATGTATTCTTTTTTTACATCATCATAAAAAATTTCCGGAGCCCAAACGTTTACCACTTCTGGTTCGTTTTTCATTACTGGGATATATTGTTGCTCTGACCAATGAATCAAATCTTTTGAACTTGCATAACCAAAACCATTTCCACCTTTCCAGTCGGTTGTCCAAACCATGTGATATATTCCGTCGGCTCCTATTGTGATTGACGGATCGCGCATGATTTTACTGGCTCCGATTTCTGGTTTTAAAAAAGATCCTTCTAAACCTTTCCAGTTGTAACCGTCTTCGCTGTATGCCAAATATAAACCTTCTGTTGCAGGTTCTCTAAACGATGTAAAAAGATATAAATCTTTCTTTTTCTGCGAATAGCTAATCGCAAAAAGTGAAAGGGTTACTATGATGAATATTTTTTTCATGCTTTGTTTTTCTTTCCTGCAAGGTTTTTAAAACCTTGTAGGTATATTTTATGTTTAATCCAGAATCCTATTGATTCCAAAAAAGCCTAATCTTTCTCTCTAGCCCCGATCGAAGTGGAAATCCTTGTAAACTGGGGTTCAGTTTACAAGATTGTAACGAAGAGCGGGACTATGTTTCCAAAAATGCCTGATGCTTCTGCTTCTAATTATTAATACCTAACAGGTTTTAAAAACCTGTTAGGATACGGCTAAATAATTATTCTGTAATTGCTTTTTTATCTAAAGAAGCTCCTTTTTTGATTTTCGTTGTCACGTTATTTAAAACATTGTTTTTCAAGAAAATATTTTTAGTTTCTTTTCCATCCGCTTCGATAAAAATATCGGTTGGATTGAATGGAAAATTATTGTTGATCAACGAATTTGAAACATTGTCTAATTTGATAACTGGCACTCCTTTTATGGCTGTTGAAGATCCAACATTGTCTAAAATAATATTTTTTGAATCTGATATTTTGAAAGATGAACCAACAGTTGCATTCACTTTTACATCATGAAATTCAACATCGGTCGCCGTACTTACTGTAAAACCTTCTTTTCCGTCCATATTGATGTTCGAAAAAGTGATGTTTTGAATTGGCATTTCGGTAATTCCAAGAATCTGTCCAGCTTTGTTTACGTTTGAAGCCGTGATGTTGCTCATGTGAATGTTTCTGAAAATCGGTGTTTTCTCGGTAACTGGTTCAATCTGTGTTCCTTTATCATAGAAAAGGCTCAAAACGATAGCTTCTTCTTTGATGTTTTTCATTACGATATTATCAACACGAATATCTTCAACCACTCCTCCTCTTCCACGTGCCGATTTGATACGGATTCCGCGATCTGTTCCGTCAAAAACACAGTTGGATATTGTGATTTTTTTGATTCCTCCTGACATTTCACTTCCAATAACCACTCCACCGTGACCACTTAACATAGTGCAATTTGTGATGGTTACATTTTCTGTCGCTTTTCCATATTTACGTCCGTCACCGTCTCTTCCAGATTTAATTGTAATACAATCGTCTCCAACACTAATATGACAATTTGAAATGTGAACATTAGTGCAAGAAGAAGGATTGATTCCGTCTGTATTTGGCGAATGCGGATTGAAAATTGAAATTCCGGTAACGGTTACATTATCACAGAATTCCGGGTTGATGGTCCAGAAAGGTGAATTTTGGAACGTAACACCTTCAATTAAAATATTTTTACAATTGTAAGCCTGAAAGAAAGAAGGTCTGAAGAATTTCTTGTCCACCGTTCTTTTGTAATAAGGTTCTGTGTAAAGGCCTTTATTTTGCTCTTCCCACATGGTTTGGTATTTGGTTGGTGGAAGTGGTTCCTTAGCCGTTTCGATTCGGTACACTTCATTCCACCATGCTTTTCCTTGTCCGTCGATTACGCCTCTTCCTGTAATCGTGATATTTTCTACATCTTTGGCGTAAAATAAGGGTTGGAAACTTTTCATTACAATTCCTTCGTAACGCATTTCTACGTAAGGTAGAAAATCATCGAAATTCTCTGAAAACTTTAAAAGCGCTCCAGAATCTAAATGAATCGTGATGTTGCTTCTTAGTGTTAAAGCTCCCGTTAAATATTCTCCCGCAGGGAAAAAGATAGTTCCTCCGCCATTTTTAGATGCTTTTTCGATGGCATTCTGAATGGCTTGGGTGCATTTTATTCCTTTGTTGTTTCCTCCTTCTTTTAAGATGTTTAACCAGCCGTCGTTAGCGAAAGCGATGTTTAGTCCTGTTATGAAGAAAAGTATTATTAGTATATTTTTCATAGTTGTGTTTTTGGTTTCACGCAGATCTTGCAGATTTTGGCAGATCAACGCAGATTTATATTTTAAAAATCTGCAGAATCTGCTTAAATCATTTTAAATCTGCGTGAAATATTTTATTCTCATTTTGTGTCACCCTGAGCGAAGTCGAAGGGCGCATGCAATATCAATTACTGTGTCCAATCGTTGCGGTCCTTCGACTTCGCTCAGGAAGACAATTCTAGACTATTCTTATTTCGATCTCAAAATCAAAACCCAGTCATTGCCATCTTCATTTTTGCCTTCTGGTTGAAAATTTTGAGTTCCTTTATTATCAAATGTTCCTATTTTAGTTTTCTTCCCATTTCTTGGATTGTACCAAGTCGCTTCGAATTTATCTCCCGAAATTTTACCAAGTTTTACTTCTATTATTCTTCCGTTGTAAGTGTATAATAAAGCGTACTTTTCTCCTTTTATCGCTGGAATATAATCGTATTTTTCACCTTGATTCACCACTAATGAAACATCTGGAACTCCTTCTAAAAATGGTACTTCTTCCATTAATTTCTTAATATAAACCATTTGTTTTACTCCAGGTGCATTAATCGCTGATGTCCATAACTCTTTGTTTCCGTAAGCTGGTTTATCGCCTTTTCTGAACATCTGCATTACAGCGTTATGCCCGTAAGTGTAGCCTGCACCGCCTGATAAAACCGACCAATATCCGTAACGGCGTACATCGCTTGCGGTCCATTTTGGCTGTAAAGTATCGTGCAAACCGTGTGGAATTCCTTCATAAGAGGGTTCTCCGTCAAGTGTAGGTTTTGTTGGTTTTAATTCGAAATCTCTTAGAACGAATTTGTAATTGTCTTCTTTGAAATTCGTTTTTGATGAATCCTGATCGTATCTTCTGTGTCCGGATTGGAACATATTGAAATCCAGCCATTTTTCGTTGTGAAAATTTTCTGAAGAATCAGTTCTTCCAAACGGGTGGAAAGTCACTAACTGATTTGGATTGTTAGTTTTTAAAGTATTTCCGATGGCATTCCAAATATCTTGAAATTCGTTTCCGTGTGTATCTCCTCCGTTTAACCAAATTACATTGGTTCTGTTTTTATATCGGTTAGCTAAGAACTTCGCATATTCAATTGCCTGTTCTTTGCTTACTTTATTTCCTTTTGAAACGTTGGTTCCCCAAACTGGAACCATCGCTAAATAAATTCCATTTTTCTGAGCCACATCTAAACTGTAATCTACATGATCCCAGTAATCGTATTCTTGTGGCTTTTTGAAATCATTTCCTGCCGTAATCAATGGTTTTGAAACGTCCTCGTTGATTAAAGCAGCATCGCCATAAACATTAACGGCATTTATATTGTGCAAAACCATTACCTGAACGACATTGAATCCTTTTTCTTTTCTGTCTTTAAAATATTTCTCTACGCCTGCTCTATCTAGTTTCCCGAATGCCAGCCAGCCTGTGTCGCCCAGCCAGAAAAATGGTTTTTCGTTTTCGGTAACAAAATAATGCTGATTTTTAGATACTTTGATTTCAGGCAGAGATGCTTTTGCTTTAGCAGATTGCGAAAATCCGCTTTGTGCTGTCAACATAAAGCTTATGCTAAGAGCGTATAAAGATTTAATTTTCAGATTCATTTTGGGTTGTTTTTGAATTTATGTTTCTTGGTTTGATAGCCACGAATTCACGAATTATTCTTTTATAATCTTTGTGTTTTTTTATTTCACGCAGATTTTACTGATCTTGGCAGATTTACGCAGATCTAAATTTTATAAAATCTGCTGAATCTGCTTAAATCTTTTTTTAATCTGCGTGAAATTTTTCTCTTGCAGATTTGGGTAATTAATCAGATTTAATTCTTCTCAAAATTAATTCGTGAATTCGTGGCTAATAACTTTTATTTCTTCACTACAAAAAGCACTTTTTCTTTTATTTCGGCTTGTGGCATTGTAACTTGTTTTCCTCCGCTAATATTTGCTTTTTTCGTTATATTTCCTGTTGTTGCATTAATTGCAAATACTTCAAATGTTCCTTTTTCGTTTGATAAATCGATTGTGATATCTTGGTCGGTTTTCAAATAAAAAAGATAGCTTTTTCCTTTGTTTTCTAACTTCCAAAGATTGTCTGAAAACGTATTTCCATCAACTAATTTCATTTCGCTTAAAGCGGAATAAAACTGAGGCAATTCGATTTTTGGAATGTTTGGCATTGAAGCTCCCGCCATTAAAGCTGGCCATCCAAATCTTGAAGAACCATCTGTTGAATATAAAATGACTTTTTCGGGATATTTTTCTCTGTATTCACGAACGGCTCGATATACTTGATTGTCGGTTTCTTTTCCGGTTTTTAGTTTCCTGGCGTGCTGTCTTGGCGCTAAATTAACGCCTCCTTGTGGAGCATAAGCTGAGCCGTCTTCTTTGTAATACCAATAACGAATGTCGATTACATCAACGGTTTTATTTCTTTTAGCATCATTTAAGATAGCATCTTGAACATCTTTCGTAGCACTTAAACCAATTAAGCCTTTTTTTCCTGTTTCGTCTTTCCATTTTTGAGCTTGGTCTAACCAAAATTCCATAAAATGAAGCGGGCCAGTATATTCTGCACTTGTTAACTGAATTACGTTACTGTTTTCCTGAAAGTTCTCAAATGATTTTCTAATGAAACCTTCGTGCAATTTTCTTCTTTGAGCATTCGTAATATCATAAAACTGCTCCGCCATAAAAATACGTTTGTCTCCTGCATAAGGCGGTGGCTCAGGAAAACCTGTGCTGTTAATATTGTTTGCTGAACGCCAAGGTGAACTTGCCCAGTGTGCTCCGGCTTCTAAAATGTTGTGCTGAAAATATTGCTGATTGATTAACAATTGTCCGTTTGGTTCTGCCAGCGTTGCAAACTGCGCTAAACGGCTCCAGTACCAATCGTTGAATTTTGTTAAATCGTATTTGCTTAAATGATCCCAGGCAAAATCTTTTCCGCTTCTTGCAAAAGGCTGTTCGTAAAACGGTGGCCAAACATCGTCATCAACTCTGCGAACACGTTCGTGATCGTCCATCCTTCTGTCGTACCATAAACCGTAATTGTGTTCTAAGGCAACAATATTGTTTTTAGTCAAATAATCTACCGTTTCTTGTACTTTATCCGTCAATCCGTTTCCTGTTCTTCCAGGTACAAAACGAGTGATGTGCGGTGTTGATTTATTAACGAAATCATCACTTAAATCACCTCTCCACCAAGCTACGTTGGTTTGTTTTCCTGCAATTACTTTACCTTCAAAAGTTAACCAGCCATTTTCTACTGTTACTTTAGAAGTTGATTTTTCTGTTTTATTTGATGCAACTTTTAAATCGTTTGCATTTTTTAAACCTTTACTGTCTGTATTAATCGGATTTGCTTTTGAAGCTTCTGCAATCAATTCTTGTAAACTTTTTGCCGTTGTAGCAGAGTTTTTAGTCAATTCTGCTGCAACTTCTACGCTCGGACTTGAAGAAGCTTCTGAGCCTAAATCGTAGATAAAAGGCTGAACTGGAAGTTTTCCTAATCTGGCTTCTAATTGTGTGTAGAATAAACTTCTTGGACTGATATGTTCGTTTACGTTTTTCCAATGTCCGTTTCCTCCAAATTGTCCCCAAACTCCAAAAGCCCAGTTTTGTGCTGTTGGCGGGCTATAACATTCTACTTTTGATGCCGATGATTCCCAGATTACAGAATTAGCTGCTGTCCATCCAGCGCCTCTTCCGCCTTGTTCTCTGTTGTTGTAGCTCAATGCTTTTCCGTCGATATTGGCAATGTCAAATAAAACTCCAGTTGCCCAGCTTCCGATTGCTCCGCTGTTTTCGAATGGTAAATGTGATTCGCATTGTACGAACACATTTGGTCCAGTTGTTCCAAATCCGCCAACGGCAAAATCATGATATCCAAATTCTGAATAACAACGCTGAAATAAAGTCTGCTGACCTTCGGTATAAAAAGTATGTCTTCTGAATGAAGCAATTTCAGAGATTGGTTCTGTGGCAATACAATCTTCAACCGTGATTTGTTGACTTGTTTTTAAAATCGTAACCGCTCCACCTGCAAAGTGTTTGAAATTAACTTGCTTTACCCAAGCATTTCTGGTATTTTCAATGCTGATTGCCTGCCAACGATGTTCTTCGTCTTTTAAATTTGAAGGATTGTAAGTTGATTTTATTAACATGTTTTCAATTCCAGTATTTTCAATTCTTCCTTGCCAAGAATAAACAGTTACTTTAGAAGTTCCAAAAGCATCGTCTAATGACATTGTAATTGGTGCGTTTACGGTTACTTCGTTTCCGTTGATTTTGGTTACAACACGATTCCAAGTTGTCGTCCAATCCCCTTTTTTCCATCCAATCCAAGAAGTTTCTCCGCCAAAATCCTGCATGTTTACTTCTTTAATGAAATTATCCGTTAAAGGTTTGCTGATTTCGATTTCGTCTCCAACTTTTAATTTTGAAGTATTTTTTAGTTGGATTTTCTGCGTTCCAAGTGGCGTGTAAGCGTTTACGAATTCAAATGAATCTTTATAAGCTTTATCATTTTCACCCAAAATTCTAATTAAAGCTTCTCTTTCTAAACCAGTTCCTAAAAGTACGGTTCCATTTTCGGAATTTCCGCTTCCTCTTAAAACTACACCCGATTTTCTAATGTATAATGTTCCGCTGATTTTGAAAGTTCCTTTGTCTAACAAAACTGCTCCACGAAATCCTGATTTATCTGGTTTTAATGCACTTACATAATCAATTGCATTTTGGATTTTCTGCGTTGCATCTTCTTCTTGCTGCGAAACAAGAATTTTGTTATCCAAATTCGGAATGGCAACTTCTGAGTTTCTATATCCTGCAAAAGAAAAATCTGGAATTTGATTTCCTTGATTATCAGCTGTGAAAGAAAGTTTTCCTTCTTTGGTTTTAACGATATCTGGGAAATTGTTTTGGGCTGTGATGTTTCCAGATGTAAACATAGCAAAACACATTATCACTAATGTGTTTTTGAAGGAAGGGATTATATTTTGTTTAATGAAATTCACTTTAAGTATATTTTTCAATTTTCTAAAGTTAAGCATTTCCACAATTTTGTCATTTCGACGAAGGAAACTCGAGCGATAGCGAACAGGCGAAGCAAATCTCACGCGGGATTTACGTACTGTTGTGGAGTTTCTAGTGTGATTCCTCCTTCGTCGGAATGACAAACTTTGGGTACATTCTTTAAGTTGAAATTATTGCAATAATGATTTCAGCTTCGCTAAAGTATCCGTATTATTTTCCATTTTCGTCCAATCAACTTTACTGTTTGGATCGATTCCGTTAAAATATTTTTCGATATTGGTATAACCGTCTCCGTTTGCATCTTTATTAGCGTCTGAAGCGTCATTTGGATTTAAACCGTATTTCTTTTCCCAAGCATCTGGAATTCCGTCATTATCTGAGTCTTTATATGCTTTTCCTTTGTAAGTTGGATATCCGCCAACTTGGTCTGGATGCGTTATAATTCCTTTTTTATATGAGTCAGCTGGTAATCTTCTTTTGATATATTCTTTTCCGATTGAATTTTCTAAACCGTCTTTTACTTCGATTTTTCCTGTGCGGACCTGTTTGATGATTCTTTCGTCAACGGCATCTCTTTTTGGTAAAGTTGCTCCAACATTCGTCAAAACAAAATCATAAGCTTCTTCTGCCGACATGATATTGAATTTTGGCATTGAGAATGGTTTTGGCTGTTTGATTGCTGCTAAAAACTCTTTGGTTTCCGCTTCTGGAAGGTTTTCTAATTGTACGCCACCATTCCAGTTATCAGCTGTAACTTCAGGAGAACCAACAATAAAGTTTCCTGAAACATACGCTCTTCCGTATTGTTTTGGTTCAATATATCCTGATTCAGGTTTTACAATTCTATGCGAAATAGGCTCGTTTACAGGAGTTATTGGCCCTGGTTTAAAATAATTGTTGATGATATTTAACATTGAACGATAATCACCTCCATCAAGCGTACGATTCCACCAATTAAATACTACATTATTCACAAAATTAAAGTCGCCATACATTCCGATAGAAGCATTTCTAGAAATATTGTCGGCCCATAAATTGCGCATAAAAGTACTATTTAATCCGCCGATTGTACTTCCGAAAGCATGATTGTACGTATCCAAACCTTCTGATGAAATAGTGTTTTGAATCGTAATATTACAAGCTGGTAATTTTTCCAGTTTTGATTTTGCATTAGCTGCAAATTGATGTCTGTATAAAGAAATATTTTCGTCTAATCCCCAGCTTACCGAACAGTGATCTACAATGATATTTCCCATTGGATTTCCTCCTAATGCATCATCTCTTCTCGTTACTTCTGTAGCTCCACGACGGAAACGCATATGACGAATAATCACGTCATGAGTATCGATTTCTAAAGTTTCTCCGGCAATGCAAATTCCGTCACCTGGAGCAGTTTGCCCCGCAATGGTCACGTAAGGCGCACGCATGCTGATTCTTTTTTTCAATTGAATAATTCCCGAAACATTAAAAACAATAGTTCTTGCTCCAACCGCTTCACAGGCTTCACGAAAAGTTCCTTTTCCGCTGTCTTCTAAACTCGTAACCACAAATATTTTTCCGCCACGACCACCTTGTGTATATGCTCCACCGCCTTCAGCACCCGGGAAAGCAGGAATATCTGCCTGCACAAAATCTTTTGGATACGAAGCCCAAGGTAAATAAGGTTTTCCTTGTTTTGCTTCTTCTTTGATAATATGAAGATTAGCATTCCATATTTCGCTCAGCCTTTTTTCTTCGTCAGCTAAAATAGCATCCGCTTTTTCCTGAACAGGTTTTGGAATTACAGGATATTGCGCATATGCCGATGATACAAGTGAACAAAATGACAACGCCATAAATGTTCTCTTTAAAGTATGTTTTGGGAAAATATTTTGCATTGGATTGTGTGTGGTTGCAGTTAATAGTTCTAGTAGAAAGTTTGATAGAGAAAACTATTCTTTTACAGTAGAATCTTTTACTTTATTCTT
The DNA here is from genome assembly GCF_003254625.1 of Flavobacterium ginsenosidimutans. Taxonomy (GTDB): domain Bacteria; phylum Bacteroidota; class Bacteroidia; order Flavobacteriales; family Flavobacteriaceae; genus Flavobacterium; species Flavobacterium ginsenosidimutans. The sequence goes on along the minus strand of NZ_QJRJ01000081.1, from coordinate 324,711 downwards.
TTCTCTTTGCTCAACACGTTCGTGCCAATCTTTACTTTCTTTGTTTAAATCGTAACCTTGTTTCGATAAATAGTTGTTGATTCTTCCTTTGTATTTACCAAACCATCCGTGTTTTTCTTTAGATGAACCGGCATCCATTGCATGTTCTCTAGCTTCAACTAAAGCTTTGTAGATGTAGTCTTTTTGTTCTGCTGTTAAATTTGGAAGCATATCATTGTAACCTGCAACTGTGATAGGAAGCACGCCATAAGTCATTCCGTCTTTTACTTCAGTGATTTTATCTTCTGATAGTTCTTTACCTAATTTTTTGATGTAAGATTTATGCAGTTTTGCAATTGATTCGTCAGCTTTGGTTTTCAGTTTATCAATCTTTTCGTTTTGCTTTTCTTTTGCTAAAGAAGTATCTTCTTTCACTTTTTTAATTTCAGCATCTCTTCCGTCTTGAATTTCAGTTAAATCTCTGAATTGCTGTGCGATAATATTTGAAACTGCTTTCTCTTTTGATTCGTTTTTCAAATCTAATTTAGTAACGATTTTTGCCGCTCTTTCATTGGTAACCTTTACATATTCAGGATCTAAATGCTGTTGTGCATTTAAACTTGAAAATGCAAAAACTAGCGATAATAAACCAGCGTTTAATTTATTTAGTGCCATTGTCTTTCTTTTTTTAGTTATTTTTTTTAACTCAATCATAAGGCCAACGGCCTTTAAGCAATACCATAGGATAAAATCCTATGACTCACAATTCATATAGACATAGCCCTGAAAGGGCGTAAGCCTTTATAAGCTGCACATCATTAATTGCTTTCGCCTTTTCAGGGCTTTTTTTCTTTCTTTATTGTTATACATAGGACGTTGTCCTATGTTAGTGCTTTGAGCCTTTCAGGCTATTTTCGAAAACATTCCTTTTTACTCTGATACAAGAATGTTTTCAAAAATTGTTCCTATTTTAAATCTAATAAAGGTCTAACTAAAGTTTCTTTGTTATTAGCTAAATCTTTCCAATCTACTTTTATGGCAGGATTTACACCGTTGATGTAATCTTCAATATTTGTATATCCATCTCCATTTAAATCTCCTTGCGCATCAGATGGATCGTTCGGATTTAAACCATATTTTTTCTCCCAAGCATCTGGCATTCCGTCTTTGTCTGTATCTACATAAGGTTTTCCTTTGTATTCTGGATATCCTCCAACTTGCGAAACATCTGTAATAATTCCTTTTTTATAAGAATCCATCGGTAAACGTCTGTGTTCAAATTGGTAGAAAGTCTTTTTCTCTAATCCTTTAGCATATTCTGGAACTCCAGTTTTTACCGTTCTTACGATTCTTTCGTCCACTTTATCTCTAATTGGTAAAGTAGCTCCAACATTTTTAAGAACGAACTCATATGATTCTTCAGCAGTCATGAATTTGTTGAACCAAGGCATTGGGAAAGCTTTATCTACTTTCATTTTAGAGAAGTATTCTTTTGCTTCATCATACGTCATTAATTCCCCTTTTTTATTCTCTAACTGAATTCCACCATCCCAGTTGTCTTTAGTCACTTTTTCGTTTCCATTAACAACATTTCCGTTTACATAAGCTCTACCGAAAACCATGTATGGCAATTTACTTCTTCCCGATTCTGGTTTTAAAATTCTATAACTAATTGGCTGTGTCAAATCGGTAACTGGTCCTGGTTTATAGAAGTTATTGATGATGTTGTAATTAGCAGTATAATCTCCACCATCAGTAGATCTATTGTACCAGTTAAAAACTACGTTATTCACAAAATTGAAAATTCCGTTCCAACCAATAGAAGGGTTTCTTCCAGCATTATTAGCCCACATATTTCTCATGAAAGAGCAGTTTTCTCCACCTAAAGTACTTCCGAAAGCGTGATTGTAAGTATCCAAAGCTTCTCCGAATAAACTATTTTGGATGGTAATATTTACAGTTCCCACTTTAATGTCTGGGTAACCTGGCCCTGGATTGTACATATGTCTGTAGATTGACATGTTTTCGTCTAATCCCCAAGTTGCAGAAACGTGGTCGATCATAATATTTCCAACAGGATTTCCTCCGATTGCATCATCACGACGGCCTACAAAAGTTTCTCCACGACGGAAACGTACGTGTCTGATAATTACGTCATGCGTATCAATCCAAGTTGATTCTCCAGCAATACAAACACCATCGCCAGGAGCTGTTTGTCCCGCAATTGTAATGTAAGGTGCACGAATAATCAACGGACTTTTTAATCTGATAATTCCAGCAACGTTAAATACCACTATTCTCGCTCCTCCTTGTTCACAAGCTTCACGTAAAGTTCCTGGTCCGCGGTCCTCTAGACTTGTTACCGTATAAACTTTTCCGCCACGACCTCCAAATGTGTACATTCCGCCACCTTCAGCACCTGGAAAAGCAGGGATTTCTGCCTGAGGTAAATCGGTCGGTCTTGCTGCCCACGGGATATATGGTTTTCCGTGTTTTGCTTCTTCTTCAATAACAACTAAAGCTTTTGTCCAAGCTTCATCAGAAAGTCTTTGAGCTTCTTCTTTAATTGCTTTTTCTTGAGCCTGAACTTCTGGACTTATCTTCGGATATTGTGCAAAACATTTTGCACTTCCTAAAAAAAGCAGAGATGATGCGATAAATAATGCGGAATTTTTCATGTTAATTTCTAGTTGTGGTAATTCTTTTTAAACAAATCACCTGTATCTTTTGACGAATACAGGTGAAAAGCTTTATATAATCCTTGTTTTGATATTAAATTTATTCTTGATAATTGAAGGTTCCTTGTGCTCCAAAATTATCATTCCAGCCAATAGTTTGTAATAACCATGGATTTGCTGTTAAAGGCGCAGTTGCAAGACCATTTATGTAGTAGTTTGGATTAAATTTAATATTAACCGCCGCTCCATTATAGTTATCCATTGGTGTTATTAATTCTGTACGTGTAAAATTAGTGTTATAGAAATTAGCCAAAGCTGTTAATTGTGCTTGGAAATTAGTTGCATCTGGATCGGCCATAATACCTGCACGATCAGCAGACAAAGGATCTTTTGTAGAAGATTCTGCTGTATTTTTATATTGTAAAAAGTTTCCAGTACGTTTTGTTCCATTAATTGGAGTTAAATGCAATTTACTTACTGTTCCACCAGTTACACCTGCAAGTGCTTCATTATCGTAAAGCATCCATCTTTGAACATCCCAGAAACGTTTCCCTTCGTATGCTAATTCTACTCTACGCTCGTATAATACTGCTTCGATTGCGGCATATTTATCAGAAAGTGTTCCAATTCCATAATTATTAGCTGCGGGAATACCTACACGGTTTCTAATTCTTCCTAAATAAGCTAAGGTATTGCTTGTCTGACCTAAAGCAGCATAACATTCTGCAATATTCAATAATAATTCTGCATAACGATATTCCATAATATCTGTTCCAGAATATTGGAAATTCGTTTCTTTACTTGCTGCTGAATTACTCATTTTTCTAACAAATGCAGGGCTTGAAACTGCTGTATTTGAATCTGCGAAACCAGCTTTATTAGAACCATCTACCCAACGGTAAGCCCAAAGAACTGCGTCTGGAGTTTCTTTGTAACCCCATTTAACTCCAGAAAAAGCAAATGTTCTGTAGAATCTTGGATCTCTATCTACAAAGAATGTAAAATCATTATATCCGTTTGCTGCTGTAGGTCTTTTACCGTCTTTCATTGGAAACAAATCAATCATTTCTTTAGGAGCTGGTGTTCCTCCTCCTGTTCCACCTAAACTTAATAAACGAATACCTTTTTCCCATGAATTGTTTATTCCTGTAGATAAAGTAGATGTTCCGCAAAGTTGCACTGCAATAGCTTCTGAACAAAAAACATTATCAATTAAAAACATTGATTCCCATTGTTTTGCAGAGCTTCCATATAATCCATAACCATCAGCTGTTAATTGTGCTTCTGCTTCAAGACCTGCTTTTAAAGCAGCTTCCCAACGCTCATTAGAACCATCCCAGCTTTTGTTAAATAACGGACTTGCAAAAGTTAATAAAACTCTTGATTTTTGAGCCATTGCAGCACCTTTTGTAAAACGTCCGTAATTAGCTGAATCCCAATTTCCAGGAAGCAAACTTGCAGCCATATCAAGATCTTTAACAATTTGATCTACTACTTCTGAAACTTTTGCTCTTGGAAGCTGAATAGAAGGATCATCTGCCGATGCATTTTGAACAGTTGTAACAATAGGAACTCCTCCGTACACACGCATTAAATCAAAATATTGCATTGCACGCATGTAATACATTTGCCCTTTTGCACGATCACGGAAAGTTTTGTCAAGGTTTGAACCTTTAACATCAACTTCTTCTATGAAAGCTGTACATTCTCTAATTCTGTTATATGGATAGTTATTAATACTTGTTGTTAATTTTGCTCCATAATATGTACTTGCTTCAGCAGCATTCAAAAGCGTTTTATTTGGATTAATATAATCCTGTGTTCCTCCTAATTCCTCAGTTAGTTTTGAATTGGTATCAGTATACGAACCAATAACTGTTGCTGTAGGCGATTTATATGAATTATAAAAATCATAATACTGATTATCTACGTAGGCTTGTGCACGTTCTTGAGTTTGATAGAACGTATCATCATATAAGCCATAAGCTTGCTTATCTTTAAGAAAATCATCACTACAAGAAGCAGTACCTAAGGCAAGCAAAAGTGATAATGTTATATATTTAAATGGTGTTTTCATAATTGCTTTTAATTTAGATTAGAATGATACGGTAAAATTAAGCGTCCAAGTTCTAAGCGTAGGATATCCTACTGAAGAATTATCATACATGTTTCGGTAATGATCTGGATAAGGATTATATAAATCCCAAAGGTTATTACCTGTTACACCTAATGTTATTCCAGATATTTTTGTATCTGCAAACACTTTTTTAGGAATATCATATCCAACACTTAAGTTTCTAACAAAACAACGGAAAGTATTCAATTGCCAGAAATCTGACGGGCTTGACATATAGCTCCATTGTGCTACGTTAGGATATTTTCCGTTTGGATTATCATCTGAATACATATCTCTCCAGAAACTTTCGCGAGACCACATACTGTTTGCACTTGATGTTCCTTGGCTTACTAAATCAACAAATGTAGCGCCTCCCCATGAAGTTGAAATTTGAGTTCTCAAATAGAATCCATTAGCTTTAAATCCTAAATTAGTAGTAAATCCATAAGTTCTGCTGCTGTTTGCCAATTTCACATAATCATTTTCTTTCATGATTTGACCATCAGCAGGGGCTAAAGATCCGTCAGGATTAAGCTGTCCAGCAACGTCTTGATAAGCTAAAGATCCTTTTCTAATTCCAGAAGGTGTAGTAATATCAAAGTATTTTGGAGTTCCTCCAACAGCTGTTGCACGCTCGCTTAAGTAAGCCCAATAGTTAGCAATATCTTCGTCTGTACGTAAAATACCGTCTCCTGTAGATGTTCCTTTCCAAACTGCAAATCCCCAAACTGGATTAAATCCTACTGACTGTCCTTCTCTTGTAGCATTGTTAGATGGAAGTACATTTCCTTGGTCTGGGTATTTTTTCACTTCATTATTAGCATAACTAAAGTTAATACCTATATCATAACTTACATTGCTTTTGATTTTATCACTCCAGTTAAGGCTAAACTCAGATCCCCACGCATCAATAGCTGCATAGTTTTGTTCTGCATAAGCTCCACCAGCAGAAATTGGCACACCAACCGCACTACTCATGTCTGTTAACATATTAGTAGTTTTATCATAATAGAAATCAGCAGTAAAATTTAATCTGTTTTTCAAAACAGTTAAGTCAATACCAATGTTGTTTTTTACTGTAGTATCCCAAGTAACATCTCTATTAGGAGTTACCCTTGGAGTTACACCGTTTCCATTATTTCCTCCTCCAGAGTTAGTTCCTGCAGGTCCAAATTGGAAACCTTTATCCACAATAACATCATAATATTGAACCCATCTCCAAGGCTGAATATTATCTTTACCAGTTTTACCAATAGAATAACGAAGTTTTAAGAAATCAACCCACGGTAAAGCTTTTTCAAACCAATCTTCTTTAGACATTACCCAACCCAATTGAACAGATGGAAAATATCCCCAATAATTTTCTGGAGCAAACTTTGTAGAAGCATCGCTACGGAAAAGGAATTGGAATAAATATTTTTGTTTGTAGTTATAATTTAAACGTCCAAAATAAGAAAGTGTACCTCCTTCTACTTTTGTTGCAGTACTGTTAGAAGCACTTAATGTTCCTGCTGTACGATAATCTCCTAAATAATCTTTCCCTGTTTGCTCATAAGCTAAACGAGTAGATGTATTGTAAATTTCAGAAGCCTCTCCTCCTACCATGGCTCCAATTTGGTGATCTCCAAATGTTCTATCATAGTTAATGAAAAAATCTCCTTGAGTACTTTTACTATCGCTATTGTTATAGTAAACTCTTGAATTTCTAACGTTAGTTTCGATCACATAATCTCCATTTGGATTAGTTGTCGCGTTGTAAACAGATGGATCAGCTGCACTAGCAAGGTGATTTCCTTCTGTTTCGTAGTTTCTAATTCTAGCCAAATCGTATGGCAACTGAATTTGTTCTGTATAAGAAGAACTTTGCGTTCTTGAGTAAGTTCCTTTGAAAGATAATCCCTTAACAGCTGCTAATTTATAGTTTAACGAAGCATTCACGTTATATGAATAATCGTCTGTAATTTGGTGAGAACCATTATTTAAGTTGGCAAAATAGTTCCATCCGGCAATTGTAGTGTTGGCATTTGCACTTCCTAGGTTTTTGTTTGAGTTAGGAAATGGAGACATATAATATGTCTTACCATCTACAACCGTTTCCCACGGCACATGTTTAGGCATGTGTAACAAGAATCCGTAATCTGCTTGCTCTCCACCTGCTGCAGAACCGTAGCTTCCGTCACTAATATTTGCAGAAGCTTTAGTAAAAGATTTATCAATTGTTCCTGAATTACCAGAAACAGAAGCAGAGAAATCTAAGTTCTTAGCGATTTTTGCATTAATTCCTGTACGGAAATTCCATTTATCATATTTCTGATATCCTAAATTGGCATCTTGAGTAAGATAAGTTGCACCAGCAAAATAAGTAATATCTTCGCTACCTCCACTTACATTGAAAGAGTGTTTTTGCTGAATAGCAGGTTTCCAAGCTTCATCTAACCAGTTATAATCTAAACTTTTCATTTCTTCTAATTCAGAAGCAGAATACAATTTAACTGGATCTATATTTGGAGTTTGAGAAGTTAAAAATCTATTGCTGAAAACTCCAAATTCATAAGCATTTAAAGTTTTACTGTGGCTAATAGCATCGTTTACAGCAAACTGGCTATTATAAGTAAATTTTGCTTTACCAGATTTACCACGTTTTGTTTTTACTACGATTGCACCTTGCGAAGCACGAGAACCGTAAATTGCTGCAGAAGCATCTTTTAAAACCGTAATACTTTCAATCTCAGACGGATCTAATCTATTGAATTGTTCCAATGTAGGTTTACCATTAGTTGGATCTACCTGAATCATATCATCAATGATTACTAAAGGAATAGTTGAGTTTCCATCTTTTGAAAAACCGAATGATTGACGAATTTGAATACTTCCAGCATCTCCAGGACGTCCTGATCCACTTGTAACAGCAAGACCTGGAACTAAACCTTTTAGAGCGTCAGATAAGTTGGTCACTGGCAAGTCCATTAAATCATCTGGTTTTACCGTTGCGATTGCTCCTGTAAGTTCCTTTTTCTTTTGAGTTCCGTAACCTACTACAACAATGTTTTCTAATTGGTTAAAATCGTCTTGCATTTGTGCATTAACGATCGAACGATTATTAAGAGGCAATTCTATTTTTTTCATTCCGATGAAAGAAAAAACCAAAGTACCTCCACTTTTAACTTTGATTTGATACTTTCCATTGTAATCTGTCGTCACTGAATTTTTGGTAGATTTTTCAGTTACGTTAACTCCAGGCAACAATCCTCCTAAATTGTCTGTAACAGTTCCCGTTACTGTAACTTGATTTTGAGCATAACTCAGTACACTCATCAGTGCAAACAAAAGAAAACTACATCTTTTTATAAGTGCTTGTTTCATAAATGTTTTTTTTGGTTAGGTTATTAATGTTAGTTAGTCATGTTTAAACGTGTCTTAATGGTAACATAATTTTCCTTAAAGGAATCTTAAAACATTTTCTTTAAATGTTTAAAACACATTTATTTTAGTATTCCAAAAATATAACGATGATATATTAGAACCGTCCTGCTCTATCCTGTTTAATCGTATAATTTGGAAAAAAAAGACTCAAAAAAAACAATATTAATAAAAAACAAAAGGAAAAAATAAACGAAACAAAATATTTAAGACAAATGTTTGCTTAAAACAAAATTTATAAACCCATTTTCACTAAAAAACGATAAGATTTACATCAAAAATAAACATCTGTTATTTATTCTGCAAAACTTATTACTATACCTACTGATATCTAAGCGCTTATAAAAAGTCATTTTTTACGAAAACGATAGAGATAATTAACTAAAACGAGTTCATTTCGTAATAAAAAACCTGTAAAAATATACGCAGGATATATACAGGATACCTTTAAAAAAACATTAAATAATTTTTAATAAAAAAATTAATTTTTAAAAGTAATTTCTGACCAACAAAATGTAAACGCTATTTTTCGACGTTTTTCTTACTTAAGAAAACCCAATAAAAAACCCGCTGACATCAGTATCAGCGGGCATTTGTTAAAATTATTTTTGTTCTGTTGAACTTATTTAAACTACGCTTTCGGATTCCATTTATTTAAAACTAAATCTCTATTGTATTTTTTAATATCCTCTTTCTTTAATTGATGAGACCAAGAAACCCTTTGGGAAATATCTTTAGCACTAGAACCTTTACTTCCAAATTCTGCATAATAAGCAGTTTTATCTTTATCAGGAAATCGAGAATCAAGCCAAGCATTCCAACCTTCGGGAATTATATGCGAACCTAAATCTGTATTAATAAAAACCGTTTGCGCGTAAGGTCTCCATGGTCTTCCCAAAAATACTTTATCAACCGATTTGTCTTTTGCAGTAAGTTTACAATCAACAAAAACAAAACCATAAGCCTGTCCTTGCGGAGTCGACGCAGCGGTTATGTATGAATTGGTTAAACTTTCAATCGTACATTTATAAAAATAAGCCGTCGCAGCACCAAAAATAAAATCGGTTGTACCATTTATAAAACAGTTTTCAAAATAAGTTCGCGTATTTCCTTCTGATAAATAAAGCGTATCCTGATTTCCTAAGATATTACAATTCTTCACCAAAACTCGGTCACTTTTAATATGAAGCGCCACCGCCTGTCCTACTCGTCCTGCTGTATTTTCTACAGTTAGATTTTCAAGCGTACAATCATTTCCTTTGATCATGAAAGAATACGAAGTTCCTGTTCCAAATTCTTTTTTACCCGACGGATCTGGTTCTCGAAGCGGTTTCCCTGAATAATCATCAAATGAAATAATAGTTTTATTTCTGTCTAAACCTTTTAAAGTAATAAAGGGTTTTGAAGCTGGAATTTCCAATTTCTCGACATACTTTCCTGGTTTTATAGTGATTACAACACGTTTCTCTGAATTATCTTTTACATTATTTACTGCTTCCTGAATGGTTTTAAAATCTCCAGAACCGTCTTGAGCAACGGTTAATGCTAATTTGTTATCGAGCGTTTGAGCTGATATTGCCAATGTCGTTATTAAAAATAGAGTTAGAATATATTTCATTTCTTTTTTTATTTATTCGTTTTGTTTTGTCATCTTGACGAAGGAAAGATCACACTAGAAACTCCGCATTGAATGTATCCAATCTTTGTCGATTCCCGAGTGTGATTCCTCGTTCCTCGGAATGACAAACTGAAGGTAAAAACTTTGTCAAAAGTTTACGACAATCATTTTAATGCGACATCCAAACCGTCATTTCGCCTTTTCCTTTATTTCCCCAAGCAAAATACGGAATCAATTTTACAGATACTGCCGTTGCATCCTTAGAAGAAAGCGGTTTGTACAAAGATTTATTCCATGAATTATTCGAATTTATAACAGCTTCTGCATCAATGCTTACTAAATTTCTATTATTCAAGGTAAAATTATTTGTTGCAAAATTCGATTTCAAATTCAAAGCCACATCATTTACACTTATTTTCGCAGGAAGCTGATCCGATTCTAAACAATACACCAGAGGTCCTCTTTTTACGGCTATCTGATTTTTAACTTCTTCAACCAACGGATTAGCTTCCATTAATTCAACAGGCATTGGAAGATTCAATTCGATCACATCTCCTTTTTTCCATTTTTGGTTTAATTGCAGATAAGTTCCAGAAATGATTTTATCAGTAATCTTTGCATTATTTACCGATACTTCCGCATTCTGACTCCAGCCCGGAATTCTTAAAAAGAAAGTCTGTAAATCTTTTGGTACTTTTACAATTTTCAAAGTTATTTTTCCGTCCCAAGGATAATTAGTTTGCTGTTCAATTTCAATTTCTTCTCCATTTAAAGATTTCGTTCTTAACTGATTACTTCCGTATAAATTTACATACAAACCTTCTTTCGAAATATTGTACGCATAATTTCCAACTTCGGCAATTGTTCTGGTTACGTTTGGCGCACAACAGTTTGATAATGCGATATAACCTTCACGTTCATTACCCCATCTTTGATGAAATGGCAAATCATTTGAAACATTCAGCGGATTATTGTAAAGGAATTTTTCTCCTTCTAAATCCATTCCCGAAAGCACACTATTGTATAATGCTAATTCAACAATGTCAGCATATTTGGCATCTCCTGTAATTTGAAGCATTCTCCAATTCCATAACACATTTCCAATATTAGCACAGGTTTCGGTATGAGCGGTTGCATTTGGCAATTGAAAAGGTCTTCCATACGCTTGATGGATTTTCTGAACCACAGTTGGATCATAAGACGTTCCGTCTGGCGAAACGCCGTCGTATAAAGAACCACAGCCACCAGTAATGTACATTTTGCGATACGTTACATCATCCCAAATTGATTCTAAATTATCTAGTAATTTCTTTTCCCCCGTTTCAGCATACAAATCGGCAACTCCGGCATAAAGATAATTTGCTCTTACAGCGTGCCCCATTGCAGTTGTTTGCTGTCTAAACGGAACTCTGTCTTGATTATCATCGGTTCCATCATTTGTAGTTCCGCGAATGTCAATTAAATTATTAGCTAATTCCAGATATTTCGGATTTTTAGTCGTTCTGTACATTTCGACAATTCCCATATAATGCGACGGACAAATAGCATTTCGAGCCAATTCTGGCGAAGCTTTTTTGTAAAAATCATACAAGAAATCGGCAACACCTTTTGCAATATTAAGGAAGTTTGTTTTTCCTGTGGCACGATAATGAATACAAGCCGCAGTCATTAAATGTCCCATATTGTATTTCTCAAAACCCAATTGTTTCTTTACTTCTTCTGGGCCTAAAGTCCCCCAGCGTTCATCGATTAAAACTGGAGTATGAATATAACCGTCTTTGCGCTGTACTTTGGCGAAAAGCGCAATGGCTTTATCCATTTCGACATCTAGTTTTTTATCTTTTGTTACGGCATAAGTTGCAGCCATTCCTTCAAAAATCTTGTAGAAATCGCCATCATGAAACGAAGGGCCTTTGAAAGTTCCTTTACTTAAACCTGCTGCGATTTCGAAGTTTTTATAAGCATGCGAAATTTCATCGTTATGATACAAATCCCACATATACGGAAGTGTGTTTTTGGTTTCTACATCAAATTGTTCTTTCCAGAATCCGTTTGTCCATTTTACATCTTGCAGGCCTACACTCTGCAGTTTCGAATATGGACTTTCTGAATTCGCAACCAAGCCTTTGTTCTGCGCAAAGATTACGGTTGAAAGAAATAAAGAGGATATGATGATGTTCTTTTTCATTTTGAATTTATTTTATCTGCCTGATCTGCTGAATCTACGAGAGCTTAATTTTTCACGCAGATCTTGCAGATTTTAGCAGATATTTATTGATTTCTATTCTTTAAAATTAAAATCTGCGCAGATCTGCCTAAATCAGCTAAAATCTGCGTGAAACTTTTCTAGTTTACGAAGAAATTAATCATTCTGCTCATTGAATCTCCGTCTGCATCTTTTACGGTTAGAACGAAAGAAGCGAATCCTTTTTCAACAGTTGTAAACTGAATTTCTTTTCCTTTTAAAACCACTTTTCCATTTTTAAGATCAGAGAAAGTATAAACTGGTTTGTTTTCATAACCCTTGAAATAATCTGCTGCACTTAAAGTCTTTTTATCTTTTAGATTGATAAAATAATGAGGCTGCGCTAACCAGTCTAAATAATTATCCAACTGTGTAAATCCGTCTCTGTCCGTATCTTGATTGGCATCTGAAAAATCTCCAACAGATGAATTTTCGTTTAAACCAAAAGCTTTTTCCCACCAATTTGGCAACCCGTCATGATCTGTATCCCAATCTGCCGGACGAGTTTCTGAAGCAAAATTTGGCCATCCGCCTGCATCTTGTTCGTTATCGATCATACCGCCTAAGCCACTTTTACTGCCTTTGTAAGTAAAAGTTCCTTTTAAAGTTTCCTCTATAATTCTGTTATCGTGTTTATCAAAAAACGGCTGATTGGCACCAACATCCGAAAGCACATTTTTATACGCCGCTTTCGCTGATTGTGTTTCTACATACGAAGGAAAAAATGGTTTGTCTACAAAAGTTTCATAATCTACTTTCTCGTTATGACTTATAGTCGATTTTCTGCCTTTATCCTGAGATTTCTCATCAAAATAACCTGGCATTATGTTTCCGTTAAAATAGTAACGCTGCATTCCTTTTCCGACACCTTCGTGTTGCGCGTTTAAGGCTACAAATATGGTAGTTGAAGCGCCCGGTTTGTAAAAGTTATTTACAAAATTCACTTCGTTTGCTCCTCCGTCAGTTGTTCTTCCTCCCCAGTTGTAAACCACATTGTTTGTGATATCCAATCTTCCTGTGTAATAACCGTCACCATTTAAGCCACCACCAATACTCCAGTTACGACCTTGATTATGTGCCAATAAATTATGGTGAAAACTTCCAATATCACCGCCAATCGTCGCGGCAAAACCGTGCATTTTTCCGGCAGGATATTTATCGTGTCCCGCAACGTTTAAAGCTTCTGAAATTAAAGTTCGTTGTAAAGTGATATGATGCGCACCACGCGAACTAAACGATTCATCAATTGTCCAGCTAATCGAACAGTGATCAATAATACTATAATCAGCGCCCGTTAATCCCATTCCGTCAAACGTTCTGCCTCCTCCAATACGAACTTTTAGAAATCTCATTACACCATCATTTCCAGTTAATCCAATGGGGGCTCTGCTAATCGTAATTCCTTCACCCGGAGCAGTTTGTCCAGCAATAGTAATATAGGGCTGATTTGCCACTAATCTCGATTCTAGTTTAATATTTCCCGAAACAGTAAAAACAATCGTTCTTGGTCCAATTTCCTGATTAATCGCATCGCGTAAACTTCCTGGTCCGTCGTCATTTAAATTCGTTACTTCAATTACTTTTCCACCACGTCCCCCAACTGCGTAACGTCCGTAACCTTCTGCTCCCGGAAATGCTAATTGTGCTGGTTTAAAAGACCATACATTTCCTTGAGTAACTTCACCTTTATTATCCAATTCATCTACTCTCCAATAATAAGTGGTACCGCTGTATAAATCTGAAACTGCAAAATTTTTATCAATCAGTTTTCCTTTGAATTCTTTTGAAGATTCTGTTGCATTTTCTACAGCATTTTTGTCTTCGCCAAAATACAAATTATGCGCTGCAACACTATTTGGAGCATCCCATTTTAGGATCAAATTTTTATTTACTTCAACGTGTTCGTCTCTGTTTTTTGGTTCTGGGGTACGCGCCTGATTCATCAAGTTTGGCGTATCAATTTCAAAACCATTAATTACAATTTGTTTTACAATATCAGGATTATTTGTTGAGTCAATTTCAAAACGAACAATTACATCTTTGCCTTTTTCGGCAGTAAAAGTAATATATGCCATTGCCGCATCTACTTTTGAATTCGCTCTCTGACTGGCATTTACCGTTTCCTGAAGTTTTCCGTTTACGTAGATTTTGATTGGAGAAAAAGTTTTTCCAGTAATGACATCAAAAGCATTATGAAAAGTCAAAAGTGTATGTTTTCCTGCTTTCAATCCGCTGATTTTCAATTCTAAATTTTCAGCTGTAACCAAACCGTCACTTCCCAATTTGTTATAATGTGGAGCACTCATCCCAACTTTATACCATTTTGAAGTAAAGTTTCCTTTTAACTTAAAAGACACATTATTAAATGATTTCTCTTCTTCTTTTCCTTCGTTAATCACCCACGAATCGTAACTTGGGTCATGAACTTCTTCCAATCTTCTTTGAAAAAAATCAAAGTCGACTTTAACAATTTGTTTATCAGTATTTTGAACTGATTGTGCTTGTCCGTTTGTGGTCAAAAGCATGGACAAAACAGCACCACTTATTAATTTCTTTATCATTTTGATTGGCAATAGTTAGTTTAATTTCGTTTTCTCTGCTTCGGATTTTCCTAACAGATTTATAATGTCCTTTTCTCTTTCTTTTGGAATTACTTTTAAAACCTTCAATTCTCCATTCACGAGTTCGGCTTCAATTGTAGTATTTTGTTTGGCATGTAATTTAAAATGAACGTTCCATTCTTTTGGCCAGGCTGGAAAAACATAGATTTTTTCGCCTGCTTCCTGCAAAAGCATTTCCTGCATACCAATCATTCCCGATCCGCCCCAATTATGATCTGGAACCCAGTCAAATCCCGGTCCCCAAAAAGCTGGAAAACGTCTTTCTGAATTCGCCATTTTTAGCGTATTATATTTTGCCGCTTCTTCGGTTAAACCCAAACGAGCCGAAAAAATATTATCCTGTTTCCAACCAATATGACTTCTGAATTTTAAAGCATCAGAATCGTATTTCCAAGTATTTAAAGCGGTTTCTAAATCAGGTTTTCCAATGCCGTAAATTCTCCACGGATAAACGGGATACAATTGCGGGACTTCAGAATTATTAACTCTTTCCCATGTTTTGGCAGGAAGTAAAACTTTATGATTTTCGATTTGTCCAAAATTCAAAGGCGGAATTCTAGTTTGAAATGCTTTTAAATATTCAACGTCTTCTTTTGACAATTGATTTCCTGAAAGGTTTAAAAGATTTTCTGTAATAATTTGTAAAGCTGAAATCGTGCTATTCGAATTATTGGTCATTTTATAAGTTTCAGCAGCTGAACCTGGAAAAAGAACTAATTTTCCGTTTCCATCCAATGCTTTTCTTCCTCTTTGTTTGGCTAAATATTGATAATGTTCATCAAAAAAACGAAGACAGCTAATTATGAATTGATTGTATTTTTGAATGTCTTCTCCAGCATATTCTTTCTGTTGCAACATCATCTGGCAAAACTCCAAAACCGTATCCCATTCGTATTCGAGCCAAGCATTGTATTCCATTCCCGGATCGTAATCTGCGGGACGTTTCCATTCGTATTCTGCTGGATTTGGGAGTCCAAAATTTTCTAATTGTTCGGTGAATGAAGCGCCGTTATGTTTCCAATAGACTTTACTACGCAACTCAGCATTTTTTTGCAAATCGAGATAAAAACTCAACTGCGATTTCATCATATCAAAATCACCGCTTTTTACCATCGGAAAATAAACTAATCGCTGATTTTGAGCTGTCATGGTTCCTCCTCCCCAATTTCTGAAATCGGGAGTAAAATCTAAATCCTTATTAGTGTAAACAGGATCAACGGTAAAAAGTCCGCCGTTGAATTTGGTTGGATATTTTCCATACGCATTGCATCCCAGCATGTATCTGAACAACTGATAATTCTGTCCGATTTGATAAACCGAATCTTTCGCAGTCGATTGATTCTTTTGTGTAAAAATAAAACTGCGGCTCCAGAAATCATTCCACCATTTTTGAGTGTTTTTTTCCGCTTGTTTTGCTGTGTTTTTATTGGATGAAATCAAACTTTTTAATCCATTATCCCAAGTAGAAAAATCAGATTGACTGGTGTTTAAATAAATTTCTAATGAATGTTTTTTCGAAGGTTTTATACTCGTTAAACTAAAACCTTTAAAATCGGTTGACTGGTATTTTCCTAAATATGTTCCATCAGGTTTTAAATTATCGCCTTTCATAAATCCGCCAAAAGTTAAATTGGAAATCGGGTTCATCATTTGGTCTTTAACCGATTCCATTTTCTGTTGTTTAACCGCTACATCAAAAACAGTATTTTCTCTATTTTTATGATAAAATTTGACACCGTTATTTTCAAAAGCAATTGAATCTTTAAAATTGACAAGATCTCCCTGAGGTGCCCATTTATAAGAATTGGCGTTGTTTTCTTTTCCTTTTGAAATACGGTTTTTATGACGCCAGCTTTCATAAGACGCTGTCATTTTCAACGGATTTTTACTTTCTAAATCAACATGAATTATTGGTTTAAAAACATCCACCCAGAGTTTGATTTTAGTATCATTCTGTCCAACTAAAATATAACCGTCTTTTAATTTTAATTCCTGATGAAAACCTTCTTTTCCTTCAAAGGGATTCGGACTTAAAGTCACTTTTACACGTCCTAATTTCAATAAAGTATTATGTTCGTCGAAAGTTCCGCTTCGTGAAAAATAAAAATACAAATCTCCTTTTTCCACCCAAACATTCATACCAATATCACCGCCTCCCAAAGGCATCGATTCTGATGAATTATTGCTTTGCGTTGACCAAATTTGATTATAATTATCGAGCGCAGGGATTTGCGCTTTAAGGCAAAGCGTGGTGAAGAGAAGTAGTAATAGTATATTATTTTTCATTTTTTTTCTTTCCTGCAAGGTTTTTAAAACCTTGTAGGTATATTTTTTTATTTTCTCTCGCAGATTTATTCTCATTTCTTGTCATTTCGACGAAGGAGAAATCTTCGCAAGTAACTCCGCAACAATAGTCGCCAATCTTTGTCGAGCTTCTCGTGGAGATTTCTCCTTCGTCGAAATGACAAACTAGTCGTTAAACTCGTCATTAATCATTTACAATTCACAATTCATAATTACCATTCGTCTGTTCTAAATGACGAAACTGGCAAACCGCCTGCACTAAACAATTCCGCTTTGGCGAAATCTTTCCATAAATAGCGAACCGCAACTGGATTCTTTACTTTATCTGACGTTAAAACCACTGATTTTCTTCTCACAACCGTTTTTGCTGGATAGAAAACTTTATCTGCTCCCGCTATTTCAAAACCTAAAACCTCTTTGTCATAAGAAGTAATTCCGTTAGCAACATCATCAAAAGAAACCGTTACGGCACCATCTTTTATCTCCATCGATTTGTATTTCGGACTTTCGAATTCGAAACCTTCAATTCCATACGTTCTTCCCAAAGCTTGAAAAGCCAAACGGTTTCCGCCTTTTTCTTTATCCATTGGATGAATGTTGTTTTCTTCTCCAACATCCATTAAAACTGCCATTGCTGAGTTTGGAATTTCCTTTGAAGCCTTAAACTGCGCTTCTCTCAAATAAGCCGAATTGTATTTTTCTAAATAATCTTTTGGATGAAATGAAGCATAATTAAATGGCGCAATCTGAGCAAAATAAAAAGGAAAATCGCCCTGATTCCATAGCGTTCTCCAACTGCTGACCATTTTCTTCATTAAAGCGGTATATTCAGAAGCTCTTTCATAATTTGATTCTCCCTGATACCAGATACAGCCTTTGATTCCGTAACCAATTACAGGCGAAAGCATTCCGTTAAACAAAGTCGTTGGCACACGATTTGGATCTTTTGCTAATTCTTCTTTTGTAGTCGGAATTTTAGCGCTCGCAAAATCTTTCAGCATTTCCTGATTCATCCACGCTTCCATGCTCGAACCTCCGTATGAAACATGAATTAATCCCACCGGAACATTTAAAACTTCCTGTAAAAGCGAACCAAAATACCAAGCCGTTGCACTAAAATTTGAAGTCGATTTTGGAGAAGCTTCCTCCCATTTTCCTTCAAAATCTTGCAATGGTTCTAAAACTGTCGCTCTTGGAACTGTAATCAAACGGATATTTTTATTGGTTGATCTTACGATGATTTCGTTTCCGTTTTTAACAGGCTGACCTTGAAATCCTTTCAACGGCATTTCCATATTGGATTGTCCAGAGCAAAGCCAAACTTCGCCCAACAAAATATTTTTGATGGTTACTTTTTCGTTTCCTTCAGAAACTTCAATCGTATATGGGCCTCCAAAAGAAGAAGTCTGTAATTCTGATTTCCATTTTCCTGAAGCGTCTGCTTTTACTTTGTAAATTTTAGAATCCCACGAAGTTTTGATTACAATGTTAGCGTTCTTTTCTGCCCAGCCCCAAATTGGTGCGTTAGATTTTTGCTGTAGCATCATGTTATCAGAGAACAATGCTGGCAATTTGATTTTGGCATTGATTTGAAAGCTCGCTAAAACTGTTAATAATGCAATAATTAATTTTTTCATTTTTTATTTATTTTTTTGCCACAGATTAGAGCATTAAAAAGGATTATTAGTTTTAGTTATGTCAGGCTGAGCGAAGTCGAAGCCCGATTCCAATTGAAGCGCCCTTCGACTTCGCTCAGAGTGATAATCCAAATAATCCTTTAATCTGTGGCTAACTTTTATTTTTCTTTTACAATAATTACCGGCCCTAACAATCCCGCTTTCAACAACGTTTCTCCTTCTAATCGAAATGGTGCTGTTGTCCATGTCAATCTCTCTTCTTTTGGCAGTTTTTGATCGCCGATTAATCTATTTGCCCACGTATTTGTCACTTTAATTTCTATCGAATTTTTTCCTTTTTGCAAAGCTTTTGAAATATCAGTTTTGAAAGGGAAAGTCCAAAGCGTTCCACAATCTCTTTCGTTGATTTTAATCTCGGCAATATTGGCAATTTCTCCTAAATCCAACCAGATTTTATTAGTATCTTTTCCTTTCCAGATGAACTCTTTTTTATAAACCACAGTTCCTGAATAATACTTAATCTGATCATTTTCAGAAGTGCTCCAGTCAAAAAGTTTCTTTGTTTTTACGACTTCTTTCGGACCTTTAAATTTCGGATCAAACTGTAATTCCCAGTTTTCATCTAAAGTCTGAACGGTTTCAAATTCAGAAGATTTTCCTTTTGCTAAAACTTCTTTGGTTTCCTCTTTAAAAATCACAAAACCAGATTCGTCGGCATCAAATGTTATCGAAACAATTGTTCTTCCGTTTTCTATTTTCCAATTGGCTAAAGCCGAAATTTTATCAGTTACGGGATTGTACCATTGCGGTACTTTTCCTGTAATCCTGAAAGAAGCTTCAAAAGAACGCTTTTCCTCTTTTTGATTCGAAATAAAATAAACATCTTCCGTCTCCGATTTACGATGCGCCCAAGCTAATGTTTCTGAATCAGATCTATTTAAATTTGGAAAATAAACATCTTGAGCAATTCCGATAGAAGTAAAATCATTTCCTAAATATGGCAGTTTTACAACCGTACCTTTTCCGATTTTCCATGAAGATGAGTTGGCGTTATTCCAGATTTCATCAATTATAATCTGCCATTTCTTTCGATCGGCTTCTGATTGAATTCCTGGCTGAATATTTGGTTTTTCATCCACAAAAATGGTTGCACCGTCTTTTAGCAACTGCAGGATTTTTTCGGCGGAAGCCAAAGATAAAATCTTATTCGGTGCCATTTTATGACTTCCCGGAAAAAGTAAAGCACCGTATTCGATTCCACCTTCAAAAGTTACTTTTCCATTTACCACTTTCGCTCTTTTGATTAAAACATCAGCATTGAATGAATCATATTGATAACCATTTAACGGATTAATCCACTGTGATAAATCGGTGATATTTTTAGAATAAGTAACTTCTTTTGGCATTTTAGCCGTTGGCTGACCTTCATTTTCTAAACGGATTTTCTCGCTTTCGAGTCTTACTTTTCCAAACACATTCGGAATAAATGGCACCAAACGATCCGGCGCAAAAGAACGTGAAGGAAAATCTTCGCCAATAAAAACCGCTAAATCAATTACAGGTTTCCCTTTTTGCAATTGAAACTGTACTCTTTGACAATAATCAAACCACGCTTTTCCGGGTTTCCACCACGTTTGGTCTCTTTGGAAAAAAGTTCCGATATCATCTAAAGTCATTCCCGGTTTTCTGTCTGTCCATGGATTATGTACAAAAACGTGATAGAATAAACGGTTGATTCCTAAAGCATAATTTCGGTCTGCCGTCGTTTTTAAGTTTCCGGGATGTTCGTCCCAATCCATACGCAGAGCCGTAAAAGATTCTGCCTGAATAATATCATTTCCGTAAATATGTCCGCCCGAAATAGCATCGACCATATCAAAAGGTTTGTCGTGGGTTGGGCTTTTCAGCCAAAATTCGCCACCTGGATAATCGACATATTTATAATGCAGCAAAGCATCACTCATCATTGTTGGTGCGACATTTTCAGAACTTAACTTAACGTTGTATTCTTTTGCAATTTGAGCGACAGTTCCGTAAAAATTATCGGCTACTAAATCGGCAATTGTTTTGCGAACATCGTATAAAACTTTCTCTGAAAAATCGGCATTTTCTATCGGAATTCCCGCCATAACTGGAAGATAATCTACAAGATCGTAACCACGTCTCTTTTTAAATTCAGCCTGAAAAACCGAAGACCAGTTTTGGCTTCCGCATTCCCAACTGTCAAAATGCAGAATTTCTAAAACTTTTGAAGCCAGTTCTGGACTAGCTGAACGAACAGCTTCTCCGAACCAATGATCCAATTGAAAACGAATTAATTCTGGATTAAATTTATCTACTTCCAGTCCTTTTCCTGCTCCGCCAGTTGCATTTTCATGTCCTGTCGAAGTATGTCCCATTCGAATAATTTTCCATTTTCCTTTTGGCGCTTTCCAGTTCAAATTTCCATCGGCATCAACAAAATTCGAAATATTGATAATTTCTGATTTTTTAAATGCATCAGAATTTGGAATTTCTTTTTCTGTAGTTTGAGGAGTCAAACGCCAAATTGCTCCTGATTTTCCTTCGTAATTATTAATCAAAGACTGATTCGAAAGGGTTATTTTACTCACTTTCAGATTCTGTTTCCATTTGGCAAAATCCAAATCTTCTGCTCCAGGTTCTGTTCCCTTTGGATCATAAACAAATCTGAAATATTTTGCTTTTACGGGCGTAATAGTATGTGTATTCGGGAAATCCATATCCTGCCAACCGTGACGTGGTGCGATCATTCTTTCGTGGAATCTGAAATTGATTCCGTCATCGCTCACTTCCACAATCAGACGTTGTGCTTGAAAATCTCTTCCTTTGGTTTCTATTACAATAGATTTGCAGGTAAAAGGCTGTGCAAATTCGTACTGAATCCAGCCTGCATCGGCAAACTTGAAGTTTTCGTCTTTTTTAGGATCAGCCAAAAAAGATGCATCTGTGTTGTTTGATGTCGTTACTTTTGGCAGTTGTATCTGCGAAGTAATTTGATATTCTTTTATCGGAATCGCAAAAGTTGCAATGTCTTTATAATAATCTTTATAATGTTCTGGAACTGGCAATTTTAGCGCTATTTTCTTTGCTCCTAAAATTTCAGTTGTTGACCAAACTATTTTCTGCATTGACATTTCTGGAGTAATCCACGGACCTCCTGCAACGGCAAATCCGTCAGCCCCATGAAAAGCCAGTTTTAAGCCTAAACGATCTGCCTCTTTAAAAGCCCAATGAATCATATCCCAAAATTCTGGCGTCAACTGTAAAACCGGCGGATCTATCAATGGCAGATTTGCCGGCCCTTTAATAGTCATTAAATAAGCGCCTGCAATTCCGGCTTGTTTCATGGCTTCTAAATCGGCTGTAATTCCGGGTTTAGAATACGCCGATTTCATCCAATACCAATATACCCAAGGTCTTGAGGATTCTAATGTTGGTTGAAAAGATTCTTTTTTATGGATTTCCTGTGCAGAGACGAAACTCGCCAAAAGAAGGATAAAAAAGAGGTGTTTTTTTTGAAACATTATTCTTTGTTTTATTTCGTTTGTAAACCCGACAAGTTTTTGAAACCTGTCGGGTTTGATATATGGCATTTTTTTTGTCATTTCGACTGAAAGGAGAAATCACACTCGAAACTCCACAACGTACTTCTCCAATCTTTGTCGACATACGCGTGTGATTTCTCCTTTCAGTCGAAATGACAAACTATGCCTTTTAATTTTTAATTCTTAATTTTTAATTATAAATTACTAATATTTAAACTTCTTCAAACTATTTTCTAATTCAGTTTTTGAACCGTCAAAAGGCTTTAAATAAAAACTATATTGATAATTTCCAGACTTAATCTGATATTGTTCTAATGGCTGTGCAACAATCGTCCAGCTGTCGTTTCCTCCCACTCCCATCTGGATTAAATCGATGTTTACTGTTAAAAATCCTGGATCTTTCAAATCATATGTATGACCTGCTGAACTTAAGTTTTCTTGCGTGTATGGCCATGCGCTCATGCTTAAAACTTTTGAATCGTTTACTACTAAAAATCCTTTGTTTTTCTGCGGAGTACTTAATGCCATCCATCTTACATCACATCTGTTTCCGTTTTCTTGTGGTTTTGGATAATGTTCGATAAAGTCATTTATTGGAAGCGAATACTTCCCAACAAAAGAACCAAAACTTCTATCGCTGTAATTTTCTAATTCTCCTTTTCCGTACCATGAAATCTGATCGAATTTTCTTTGAACTCCCATCTGCATCCCGATTTTTGGAATGTTTGGCAATTTGTCTGATGCTTTTAAACTGTAATCTACTTTTATTAATCCGTTTGGCAAAATGTTGTAAACCACATTTACGTTGGCACTGTCTTTTATCACTTCATAATTACTTGTGATTTTAATTGTTGAAGCCGATTTATCAATTGCAATGTTGACCAATTTTGGTTTTGCTTTGTACCATTGTTTCAATAGTTTTTGAGATTTCCATCCGCGTTTGTCGTTGTCTGTAAGCGGTCTTACGAAGTTTGGCAATAACGGTGCAAAAACTTGTTCTTCTCCGTTAAAAATATAAGAACTTAAAGCTCCGTTTGTTTTTCCAATCGTAATATCAAAAGTTTTTCCTTTGATTTTAAAATCAGAATCTGATTCAGAAACGTTCAGCGTTTCTTTTTTAGATTCTGGAGAAACGGCTTCTTTCTTTTTCAGCAGAAACTGATCTTCCGCGACAGCGTAACCTTTTGAAGCCCAAAGTTCCTCTTTTGAAAGCTGGAATTCTATAGTTAAAATATATTCGGCATCCGCTTTCATTTTTGGAAGATAAGAACTGATGTCTAAAGTTGTTGATTGTCCTGCTTCTACTTTTAATGGTTTTAAAATCTGAGTTTTGATTATGTTTCCGTTTTCCAAAACTTTTAAAACCGGAATATAACCTTCTAAAGACTTAACGGCCTGACGATTTTTGATCTCTAATTGATTTCCGTTTAAAGTCGAAATCGCTGGTTGATACACCCATTTATTCTCAAAAATAGAACCTTTTGGTTTTCCGTTAGAATCTACAATTCCTTTTGTATTGAAGTTTCCGTCGTGGTATTTTTCTCCAAAATCTCCTCCGTGAGCAAAATAATTCTGACCAGATCTGGAATCAAATTTCACGATTCCCTGATCTTTAAATTCCCAGATACAGCCTCCAATCACTCTTGGAAGCGAACGGAATTCATCCCATAATTCTTTTAAATTTCCAACTGAATTCCCCATCGCATGAGAATATTCCACAAAAATAATTGGTCGTGTATCTTTCTTTTGATCTACTAAAAATTTAGGTGTGAAAACGCCCGGATAAAAACGGCTAACCATATCAACATACGAATCATCCTGCGGATTTTCGAATCGATAAGCATGATCAATTGTTTTTGGATATCCCGGATCAAGCGGATCAATATATCCGTCTAATTTGGCATTTCCTTGCGCTGGTTCGTAATGAACTGGACGTGTAATATCGAAATCATGAACCCAGCCTGACATTGCCGAATGATTTGGCCCTTTTCCTCCTTCGTTTCCTAAACTCCACATTACAACCGATGGATGGTTCTTATCTCTTTCGACCATTCGAATCATTCGTTCCATATAAGCATTTGTCCAAAGCGGATCGTTGCTTAATTTTCCGCCAATTCCGTGAGTTTCTTGATTCGCTTCATCCATTACCATGATTCCGTATTGATCGCATAATTCGTAGAAATACGGATCGTTTGGATAATGGCTCGTACGTATAAAGTTGAAATTGAACTTTTTAATCGTGGTAATATCTTGCTTGATGTCTTCTCTCGTAACCGCTTTTCCTCTTGTTGGATGATGATCGTGACGGTTTACGCCATAAACGTAGGTTTCTTTTCCGTTGATGAGCATTTTGCCATTCTCTTTCGAAAATTCAATCGAACGGAAACCCACTTTACAGCTTTTGGCTTCGGTAACATTTCCGTTTTTATCTTTTATCGAAATGACCATCGTGTATAAATTCGGCTCTTCTGAACTCCATTTTTTAGGATTTTTGATGGTTTCTTGGAAGAATCCAAAACGGACATTATCCAGTCGTGGATAACTTTCATTGATTAAATCAATTACAGGTCTTTGAAGCGGTTCTTTGAAGATTGCTACATTATTAGCATCATACAATTGAACATTCATCGTATAATCTTTGATTTTTTCTCCTGTCAAATTCTCTACTTTCGGTCGCAGTTTAAAAATCGCATCTGTATATTGTTTGTCTAATTTGGTTTGAACAAAGAAATCCTGAATACGCAATTTCGGCTCGGCCATAATAAAAACTTCACGCTGGATTCCGCTCATGCGCCAGTGATCCTGATCTTCTAAATAAGAACCATCTGTCCAACGAATTACACGAACAGAAACTACATTTTCTCCCGCTTTTAAATAAGGTGTAATATCAAATTCTGATGGCAGAAAACTGTCTTCGCCATAACCTAAAAATTCCCCGTTTAGCCAAACTTCAAAACCTGAACTTACGGCTCCGAAATGTAAAGTCACGGTCATATCTTTCCAATTTTCAGGAACGGTAAAACTGCGTTGGTAAGAACCAACTCCATTATAATCTTTAGGAATATAAGGCGGATTTATTGGTCGAAACGGATAAACGGCACTTTTGTAAATTGGATTATCATAACCTTTCATTTCCCAATTTGATGGTACTTCGATTTTATCCCAGCCAGATACTTTATTTCGGTAAAAATCCTTTGAAGCTTCTTTCTGATTTACAGCATATTTAAAATCCCAATCGCCATTTAACATTTGGATTCTGCTTTTGGTTCTGTCGCCTTTTAAAGCGTCTTCAACAGAAGCATAAGAATAAGCAGTTGCTCTTGACGGTTGTCTGTTGATGCTTGTTATTGTTGGATCTTCCCACGGAGCAAACTGGTACTTTTTATGTAATTCAGGAACTCCCGCAGGTTCTCCTGTTACGGATTGGGCGTGAGTTGTGTAAGATGTTAGAAATAAAATGAAAAATGTGAATACCGATTTTGGTATCGAAAATCGAAACCTTGAAAAGTTATTTATTTGAAATGGTTTGGACATTAATTCTATATTTTTTTTTATTCGTTTTTTTGTCATTCCGACGAAGGAGGAATCGCACTAGAAATTCCGCAACTATAATCGACAATCTTTGTGGTTACGAGTGTGATTTCTCGTTCCTCGAAATGACAAACTGGGTCTTAATACTTAATTCTCTATACTTAATTTTTCTTCTTTTTCTCCGGCGGTGCCACAAAATTCAATTTACTTTTTCCTAAATCTTTAGACGTTGCAATGGCGATTCCTCTTTGTTCTGCTTTGTTAACGGCACAATAAAAATGATAGACTACACCATCATGCTTTACCACAAATGATTTATGCGCAAACATATCATCGTAAGGTTCAGATGATTTAACTAAATCGTCGCCTTTCCAATCTGTCCAGTTTACTAAATCATTCGAAACAGCAAAACGG
The DNA here is from genome assembly GCF_003254625.1 of Flavobacterium ginsenosidimutans. Lineage (GTDB taxonomy): Bacteria > Bacteroidota > Bacteroidia > Flavobacteriales > Flavobacteriaceae > Flavobacterium > Flavobacterium ginsenosidimutans. Next base: position 298,582 of record NZ_QJRJ01000081.1, on the reverse strand, counting down.
TTAAATGCACCTTGATTCCAACCCGTCCAAAAAGCTCCAAAATAAAACATCACCCAAGTATCATTAATACGCTGAATATAAGCATCTCCCGAGATTCCTTTATGATGATTGATTAACGGTTTGTCGCCATAACGTTTCCATGTTTTCATATCGTTTGAAACCGCCATCGCAATACGTTCAGCACCTTTAGCAGGATTGATACTATCGCCACGGGCATTATAATACATAATAAAATTGTGTCCTGTCAGTTTATCTTTGTCACGGATTACACTGTTTTTGTACATTGTACTATTGTCCCACCATTTGGCGTCTTTGTCTTTTGGTGTTAAAACCGGATTTTCTAATTTCTGGAATTCGTGCGGTTTTGTTGGCGCTTCTTTGGTATACGCCATTCCGATTGATAAAACGCCTGCTTCATAACCTTTGCTGTCTCCGCCGAAATAACTCATCCAGTATTTGTCATCATATTTTTCCCATTCGTAGCTTCCGCCCCAAGTTAAATCTTGTAACGAAATATATCCTGCTTTTTGGTTGACGTCCCAATGTTTTTCATTTTCTGAGAAGGACATTACTTTTCCTAGATGTTTCCAATCTAAAAGATTGTCGCTTTCCGCAAGCCAGGTTTCGTAACCTCTTCCGTCATAAATTAAATACGTCATGTACCATTTACCGTCTTTCCTAAATACACTTGGACAGTCCATTTTGTATGAGTTGTCAGTAGGAACCATCACCAAACCGTATTTATAAGGCGTTTTGATTTCTTCGTAAATCTCCTTCATTACGCTGTCTGTGATTTCTCTTTTTTTGTATTTAGTGGCACAACCTGTTATGGCAAGTGCTGAAATGGTTAGGATTAGGTATTTAATTTTCATTTTTATGTTTTTTTGCCACGAAGGCGCTAAGGCTCTAAGTTTTTTATTTTTTGTTTCACGCAGATTTTGCAGATTTTAGCTGATGGACGCAGATAAAAATCAATTAATAATCTGCTTAAATCTGCGTGAAATTATTTTTTCAATTCTTTTAATTTAGATTCCATTACGTCTTTATTCAGTTTGACTTTTAGCATTCCTGTTGGATGAAATCTTCTCTTCAAGTCGATTGCATTATATATGATTGTGTAAACATCATTCCCTTCTGGGATTAAACACAAAGGTGTTCTCATAATATCCCACCATTTATCTACTTTGGTTTCGATTGGTAAATAATGTGCTTCTGCCCAATTAATTCCGTCTGCTGATAATGAATACGCAATCATATTTGGTAAATGATGTCCCCAGCCGTCTGGACCTCCATCGAAAATAGCAATGTACATTCCGTTTGGTAATTGACTTACAATTGGATTTTCTACGAATAACGGATGCATGGTTTTAATTGGTTCCAGACCTTTGTTCATTCTCAACCAAGGACCTTCTAAACTTTTGGATTCGGCTAAAGCCACAAACCAGCCTTTTCCTGATTTCTTCGGATAATCTGCCCATGAATTAAACGGATACGCACCGCTGTAAAATCCGAAATATTTATCGCCGACTTGATACGGAAAAAACGAAGCAACGCCCTGACGTCCTTCCCAAGGCTGAGAATCTAATCCCGGTTCCATAATAATTCCCATATCTTTATAAGGGCCGCCAATTCCGTTGATTCCGTCAACAGTCGACTCGCAACGCCAGATTCTTCCGAAAGAGTGATTCGGTTCTATTTCTTTACTAACAGTATACGCCAAATAATAGCCATACCATTTGTTTGCTTTTTCGTTGAAAATTGGCATATACGACCAAATTGCTGCACGACGATCATTCATTGGATTATCATCTTCGGTAACGGCATACGTTCCACTGGCTTGATAGATTGTAGATTCTCTTTTCCAATGGATTGCATCTTTACTTGTCCAGTGTCCGATTTTGGTTTTTACACGATCATAATAATAATCAACACCTTTTTCTCCTGCTCTTTCCGTTGGAAACATATGATAGGTATCGCCAACTTTTACCACACGTCCGCCTTCAAAACCTCCTTGAATTTCTTCTGTTCCTGACATTCCTTCATCAATAACGGGTTTGTTTTCTCCACCGATAATTTCGAAAAGTGGTTTTTCATCTGAAAATCCTTCAACGATAAAAGTTGGATTCCAAAGTTTTCCGTCAGGAAAATTAGCATTTCTTGATTCTAGTTTTTCAGAAGCTTTTACAACTCCTAAAACTGCAAATAATCCTTTTCCTAGATTAAATGTTTGTATTCCTTTTGAAAAAGAAACCGCATATACATTTACTGACGATAAGCCTGTAATCGTCAATCCGTTTTCTAAAATTAATTTGGCATTTTGAAGTTTATCTGCCTGAAGATATTCCGCATTTTTATCCTGAAAAACACCAACCAAAACCGTAACAGGTTCTTTAAATTTTAATTGTAATGGCGAATTGGTTCCGTTTTTATATTTATCTAAAGGAAGTTCAACGCCTGTTAATCCTTGCAATTCTGGAGCTAAACGAACGATATTGTGTTTGCTTCCTGAAAAAACGTGTGCATATTGCGTTGTTTTGAAAGTTTTGTAATTGGATTTTACAATTTCAAATGATGCTGGTTTCCATGGATTGGTTTGTGCTGTGGCTTGGATGCAGACAGTTAAGAGCATTAAGAATGCGGTTTTTAATTTGAAATTGTATTTTTTACTTTTTGAAAACATTGGTTTTTTATTTTTTATTGACTTTTTTGTCATTCCGACGGAGGAGGAATCACACTAGAATTCCGCAACAATATTCGACAATCTTTGTGGAGCTACTTGTGGAGATTTCTCCTTCGTCGAAATGACAAAACTGACGTGACAATCTTTGTGGTTACGAGTGTGATTCCTCGTTCCTCGGAATGACAAACTAGACGTTATAAACTAGCGGCTTATTACTAATTACTAATCACTAATCACTAATCACTCATAACTCATAACTCACAAAGCCTTATAACTCACTTTATATTCCACATTCGGTTTTAAAATCAATTGATATTTATTTTTAGCTAATTCTGTAATTGTCCCTGAATTTGTTTTAGGTTTGCTGGCACTTTCAAAAATCAATTTTCCTTCACCCTCACCTGCTTTTACTTTGATCTCTTTGGTACTGCAATACACGGCAACTTCTCCGTTTGGTGTTGGTACTTTTCCTTCCATCCACTTTAAATCTCCTAAACTTGGCTTGATTTCATATTCTGAATATCCCGGAGCGGTTGGTTTTACACCTAAATAATATTTTCCTAATAAATAAATCGGACTTGCACCCCAAGCGTGACAAAGACTTTTTCCGTAAGGACGACCGTACATCGTTAAATGTTCCGTTCCTTTTTTGTTCGGATTGTATTCTTCCCAGAAAGATGTTGCGCCTTCATTCAGCATTCCGCCCCAATAATCTTTCATTTCTTTTAAAACATAATCTTGTTCGCCCATCGCACACAACGCTTCCAACTCGTAAAAACGCATGTACGGTGTTGTGATTTGAAGAACATCTTTATTGAGCAATACTTTATTTTTTACGCTTTGTTTTTGTTCTTCAGTAAAATAATTGAAGAAAATGCCAAACATATTTGCATATCTGGTTACAATATTTTGGATTTTACCGTCGATGCGCTGGTGCTTCATGACGTTTTCTTTTTTATCCCAAAACACATCAAATAATTTCGTTTTTAAATCATTTCCTAATTTTTGATATTGTTTTTGATCTTCACTTTTACCAGCAATTTCAGCACTTACAGCCATCGCTTCTAAACTTCTGGCTAAAAGCATTTGCTCAAAACTAACTTCGCCCGATTTTGGAAGTCCGTCAGCCCAATCAATAAAAACCCAGTCTCCTTCTAACGGTTCTAAGAATCCATTTTTGTTTCTTCTTTCTAAACAGAAATCCATAAGTGATTTCATTCTTGGATAAAAAGTTTTGATGAATTTCGTATCGCCTGTATGTAAGTAGTAATCGTAAACACCTACAAACCAATACAGCGAATAATCCATTATAATATTGACGTGAGCCGTTACGGGATCTTTTCCGCGAAGTGCTAACAATGTTCGTTCTACAGAAGCCGAATCAAAGAACAAATAATAATTCATTAAATAACTTTGATAAGCGTCGCCAGACCAAACCCAGCGGTCACGTTTAATTCCGTCTATAAAAAATTCGCGAGAGGTTAAGTGCATCGTGTAAGCCGAAACATCCCAAATTTGATTCAATTGTTCATCCGAAGACTTGAATGCACCACGATAGTCTAATGGTAAATATTCATAAAGCATTGAAATAGAATCATATTTTATTCCTGCATCTGCTTGAACTTGAACATAACGAAATGCTTTCGATCCGTCGTGTGTGTAGGTCTCAGGCTGTTTTCCATCAAAAGATAAATGATCTAAAGTTTCGCATTTAGCAGAATCCAGCGCTTCTTCACGAGATTCACCGTAATAAAGTGCTAGTTTTCCTTTTCCTTTTAAACCGTGAATTTTAATGTAACCAAAAGTTTCTTTTCCAAAATCTACCAATTGGCCAGATCCTATTTTTTCGGTTTTCTTCGCACTTAAAGGTTTGGTTGTTAATTTAAATCCAGAAGGTTTATTTTCTGGCGAATTAAAATTCCAAGAACCAACAGGAACCCAAGGTGTACCAGATTGTTGTGCTTTTCCAGTTTCATCAATCCAAAGTTTATCTTCGTTGGTTACCTTCCAAGAAGCATCAGATTTAACGTATTGACCTGAAATATAAATAGCCGGCAATACTTCCTGATTGTAAACTTTAAAAGAAATTTTGTGTTTTCCAGCAGGAATTTTTATTGATTTTGGCTGTCCGTAAATTTGAACGCCATCTAAAAGTAATTGAAAAGGTCCTTCTGAGAAAATTTTTACTTCGTCAGGCTTTGGAATATCTACTTCTGTCTGAAAAGTGACCAAGGCAAAAGGACTGTAATATTGCCAAAGTGGAGGAAATACCGCTTCACGTTCTGTACGTCTTACCTGCATTTTATTGCTTAACCAAACTTCGAAATCTCCTGGATACCAGATCCATGTCGCTTCTTTTGGCTTTTCTTGTGCTGATGATGGCGAACAACAAAAAAGGGCAACAAAAAGAAATAAAGTCTTAAAAATAGGAAAGCGGTTTAGCATAGTTAGTATATTTTGGGACTAAAGATAAATGTTCTCTTTACATTTCACACCCTGCACTATCCTGCAATTTCATAAAAAACAACACTTTTTGATAATTTTTTAAGGGAAAAATTACGGCTTATCACTTTTTTATTACTAAAAAAAATGATGTTACAATTTTATGGGACGCTGATGAAACGGATTTGTTATCATGAAGACGCGGATGAAAACGGATTTTATTTATTTGCGCATTTTTGTCATTTCGACGAAGGAGAGTCGAGTAATAGCGAACAGGCGAAGCAAATCTTCGCAAGTAATTCCGTAACGAAAGTCCAATCTTTGTCGAGCTTCTCGTGGAGATTTCTCCTTCGTCGAAATGACAATGATTGTGGCTATTTTGGATAAAACTAAAGAAAAAAATCCGTGTCAATCCGCGTCTTTACGAAGTAAATCCATTTTATCAGCGTTCTAATTTAAGCTAAGAATCTAAGCAATCATTTTTTCAGATTCATTTTCATCTTCCAGAATATAGTTAGAAGGTGTTGTTCCTAAGTGTTTTTTAAACATATAAATAAAAGCGCTGGCCGTTTCGTAACCTAAATCTAAAGCGATTTCTTTTATAGATTGTTTTTCGCCTAATCTTTTAATGGCTTCCAATAATTTCATTCGCGTACGCCAATCGCTGAAATTCATTCCGAGTTCTTTGATGAATAAACGCGATAAAGTTCTACTACTCATAAAAGAAAGTTCGGCGTAGTAATCGATGTTTTGCTTACTAGCAATATCATTCATTAAAAGTTCAACCACTTTCTGAAGCCTTTCGTTATTTGTAGTTGGTAAAAAAGTAGCACTTGGAACAATTAATGCGAGTTCGTCTAAAAAAACGCCAATAACTCTTAATTGAGAATCTGTTAAGTTTCCGCTTGTTCCAAAAGAAATGATTTTAAAAGCCAACTGTTTTAAAAACATAGGAATATCAAATGAGAAACTATTTTCTGGCAATCCTTCCATAACAGACGGATCAACAAAAACACTATAATAACTTACATCTTTCTGAAAAGTAACTTGATGCTCTACTCCGCCCGGAAGCCACAAGCCTTGAAGCGGATTTACAACCCAAATATGATTACCTACAACAACATTCATTACGCCACGTGTAGCGTAGATCAATTGCCCTCTTGGATGCGAATGTGAAATACACATTTCGTTGGTTACCGTTTCTGTATAACCTATAACAGGTATTGATGGATCAACTTGATATCCATAATCCTGAGCCATTCGATATGTCCGAATTTGATTATTCATTGTCCAAATATAGCAATTTTGACATTCTAATTTATTTCAATTTTGTAAAAAATTAATACAGCTGTAATTTTAAAAAATACCATTAACCTAAATAACACTCATGGAAACCGTTAAAGTACAACCAGAAGTAATTAAAAAAACAACGTATTCAATACTTTTTATAATCAGCTTTTCGCATTTAATTAATGACCTTTTACAAGCTGTAGTTCCGTCAATTTATCCACTTATTAAAGACAATTTCGGACTGAGCTTTACTCAAATTGGAATCATCACTTTTACCTACCAAATTGTGGCTTCAATCCTTCAGCCATTTGTTGGAATGTATACAGATAAAAATTCTAAACCATATTCGTTAATAATCGGAATGTGTTTTACAATGACTGGATTATTTCTAGTTTCAATTGCTACAAATTTTGTTTTCTTACTATTATCTGTAAGTTTGATCGGAATTGGATCTTCAATTTTTCATCCAGAATCTTCTCGTGTAGCGCATTTGGCTTCAGGCGGTAAAAAGGGATTAGCACAATCTATTTTTCAATTAGGAGGAAATGCAGGAAGTGCTATCGGACCTTTATTAGCTGCTTTTATCATTATTCCGAACGGACAAAGTTATGTGGCTTGGTTTTGTATTATTGCTTTAATTGGAGTTTTTACTTTGTACAGAATTGCAATTTGGTATACAGAACATTTATCTGAAAGAAATGCCAATAAAACAGTTGCAAAAATTGAAACTCATCATTTATCTAAAAATCGTGTAATTGGTTCATTAATCATTTTATTGGTTTTAATTTTCTCTAAATACTTCTATATGAGCAGTATTACGAGTTACTACACTTTCTTTTTGATTGATAAATTCCATATTTCAATTCAGCAATCACAAGTTTATTTATTCTTGTTCTCTGGAGCTGTTGCTGCAGGAACTTTAATTGGTGGACCAATTGGCGATCGTTTTGGAAGAAAATATGTAATTTGGGTTTCTATTCTTGGAGTTGCGCCATTTACTTTGATGCTGCCTTATGTATCTTTATTCTGGGTTGGAACTTTATCTGTAATTATCGGATTGATCCTTTCTTCTGCTTTTTCTGCGATTTTGGTTTACGCAACTGAATTAATGCCAGGAAAAGTTGGTTTAGTAGCTGGTCTTTTCTTCGGATTTGCCTTCGGAATGGGCGGATTAGGTTCTGCAGTTTTAGGAAAAATTGCTGATGCCACAAGTATTGAATATGTATTTAAGATTTGTGCTTTTCTGCCTTTAATTGGTATTATTACTGGGTTCTTACCTAATTTGGAGAAGAAAAAGAAAGCTGAAAATTAATTTTTAAAATCTTCTAAAAACAAAAAACGCTCCAAAATAAGGAGCATTTTTTGTTTTATTGTGTTATTAACTTTTGTACTGAGATTGGTATTTTTCTTTTTCTTGAGCGTTCAACTCTTTGAAGAAAATTTCATCTAGATGTTTGACTGTATATTTTTTATCAGTTACTAAATTAAGATATCCTTCAGCTGTATAGAAGATTGGGAACACTGATCTTTCAACTATTTTAACGCTTTTTCCGTCCAAACCTTGTATTTCTTCATCAGAGAAATAATAAACATTGAATTTAAAATTGTGATTTTTATCATCATCTACAACATCGTCCATTACCCCAATTCTAAAACCTGGAAGAACAAGATCATTCACTCTCACAGCCATTGATTTTTCATCTATACCAATATATGATGCATTAGTTCCGTCAGCATGATCAACTATAACTTCTGTCCTGAAAACGGTTTGACCATTTTCTGTCACTGGAAATTTTTTAATATCCGTAACTATTCCCTTTCTCATGGCACATATAGTATCTTTGCTTTTAGAATAAACACCATAATTTTTCCATATTTCTGGACTTACATTGTATCTGAAAGACTCATATACTTCAACATTTTTATTCTCTTTAAATGGCAGATAGTAAACAACAGAATTATCTACCTCCGGCTTTATAAGACCTTTTTTGTAACTATAAGTGTAAGAACAATATATCTGTCTATTTTTATCTATAGGATACAATTTAAAAAGTGTACCAGAATTAGCCTCTAAATTTAAATTATAAGTTTTTTTGAATGCATAAATATCCTCCGTATTCGTTACGCTTTCTAAATCAAACTCAAGAAAATAATTTCCTGGTATAGATTTAATATAATTAAACTCTACACTATTGTCTTCTTTTTGTACACGAGTGACATAAATTTTTTGATTCTGTGATGTAATCTTACCAATACTTACTGTAAAAAAGACTACGATTGCCAATATAGTTTTTGACATGATTCTATTTTTATCGTTAAACAATGTTTTAAAAACGACGCAAATATAATAAAAATACTACAAATTACTACTAAAAGTAATATTAATACTACTTTAAAATATTTTGGTAATTTTTTTATCTACAGTAATAGTAATTATTCTTTTACTCAAAAAATTAGTTTCGCATCAGTAATATGAACTCTTATGACAGAAAAACAAGCTCTTGTACCAAAAAAAAGCGTTCTTGCAACAAATTAAAATTTCCGAATTGTTTTCTAAAATACCTTCGTTATGAATTTAACCTAAAAGACTATGGAAACAACAGAATTTATTAAAGCTAAACAATTGTTGGGAGGCTGGTTACCACAAAGCCCACAAATTATTGAAGATTGGATTTTAAAAATCAAGAAATTAACTCAAAAAAATCCAACACCGCTTATTCCAGAAATTGCCGAATTTCAGAATTTAGTGTATTCAGATCCTGTTTTGTATGCGAATGTACAGGGAATGTTTGCCGAAGCATATTTTTTAAAACAACAGACTCCCTTAATTTGGGAACCAGAGCCAATGACTTTTGAGGATTTCCTTGTTTTGCTCAACGGAATCATGCAAACCGCTCCGGAAGCTTACCAAACTGGTGCTTCTGGAAGTCAATCGCCTGCGGGCATGATTGGTTTTCCTATTAATGCCCTTTTGGCTTGGCCAATGGCGACCAATTTTGGTTATGATGTTTTTTCAAACGCTCTGGTCAATCAGCAGCTAAAAAAAATATTAAACTACTGGTCTAATTTTTTGGTTACAGAAGATTCCAGATATGTTTTAATTGAAAATGATCCATCAGAAAACGTAATTGCTTGGTTGAGCGAAGTAGCACAGTCTGAAATGATGCAAGTTGCCCAAGGGGCATTAGGTTTAGAAGAGAATCCTATTCCGCCAAATGCGACATTTTCTGATGTTTTCCAATCAGATCCTTCAGATACATATTATGGTTTCAAAAGCTGGGACGATTTTTTCACGAGATTGTTTTGCCCAAATGTACGCCCTGTTACTGGACCTAATGATGATTCAATTATTGTAAACACCTGCGAATCAGCTCCTTTACAAGTAGCTTTTAATGTATCATTGTCGGATCAATTTTGGTTAAAAGGACAGCCTTATTCGTTAGAAAATATGATGAATTTTGATGAATTAGCGCCTCAATTTGATGGAGGAACAGTTTATCAGGCCTTTTTAAGTGCTTTGAGCTATCACCGCTGGCACAGTCCTGTAAACGGTACAATCGTCAAAACGGCTATTGTAAATGGCTCTTATTATTTAGAAAATCTATATCAAGGTTTCTACAATCCAGCAGGAGCCGACTCTAGTGCGCCGAACAATTCTCAACCTTTTTTAACTGCTGTTGCCACCAGAGCTGTTATATTTATTGAAGCTGATAATCCCGAAATTGGACTTATGTGTGTAATACCTGTGGGTATGGCAGAGGTTTCTAGCTGTCAGATAACAGTAAAAGCCGGTGACATTGTGAAAAAAGGCGATGAACTGGGTATGTTTCATTTTGGAGGATCAACACACTGTCTGCTTTTTAGACCAGGTGTAAATTTAGAGTTCACCACTTACGAAACACCAGGTTTGGACGCTCCTAATAACATTCGTGTAAACACACAAATAGCAAAAGTGCTTTAAAAGGCATTTTGTTTTCATAAAAAAACACATAGTTTTCTAGATTGAAAAGCTGTGTGTTTTTTTATTTTATTTCAATTTCATTATTGGTTGTAATAATGATTTTATTTTGCTGATGTTCAATCGTTACGAAATTCCCGCAATTAAAACCGATTTTCTGAAGCCATTTTCCGCAAAGACGAATTTCTGGAAATATAACGTATCGATGATATGATCTTGCCATATGTTTTGGCTGTATTTTTAATCGTCTTGTCGCTGATAGTTTCATTTTATTTTTATTTCATTGAAACAAAAATAGTAAAAAATTTACTACAAAATGTGATATTTAAAAACTAAATTATAATTTCATAGCACTTTTGAATAACCATATTATACTTTTTATTATATTTAAATTATAAGATATTTGCATAAAATATCAATAAATCAACATTGTGTCGAAACTTAAATTAAATAGAATAAAGGTTGTTTTAGTTGAAAACAATAGAAGCAATAAGGAATTAGCCAAACATCTGGGTAAAACGGTATCGACTGTTTCGCGTTGGTGTACTAATGAATATCAGCCTTCTATTGAAACGCTTTATGAGGTTGCTAAATATTTGAAGGTTGATATTCGGGAGTTGTTGGTTTCTACTGGAAATAAATCATAAAAAAACGCTTTCTTATTGGGAAAGCGTTTTTTTAATGAGTTTAAAATTCTAAAAGTTTACGACAATACTAAATCAGCGCTGGTTAGCTTTACCTTTGGTTTACCTAATTTTATTACAGCTTCTTGTACTTTAGCTTGATCTTCTTTTGAAAGGAATACTGGAATCAAAACCGCTATTTCTATTTTTAATAATCGATTTATCACTATTAAATCTCTCAAAGTAAATGGTTTAATACCATTCATAAGTTCAGACATATACGTTTTGCTTTTATGACCTAAAATTAGAGCCAGATTTTCCTGAGTCAATTCAAGTTCTTTGAGTTTCTTCCTTATTATTTGTTTTCTATTTTCAAGAAACAATCTCTCTAGTTCTGCTATGCGCTCAGATTTATCACTTTCTAAAATTTTTTGATCATCAATTTTATAAACATCATTCCATTCTGAATTTTCATACTTCTCAATTATGTCACGCAAACTAGATCTTAAGTTTTTAAAATGTGAATTATCTTTCGCCAAAAGCCTTAATTTTCGGTCAGCAATAAGAGCTCTTTCATAATCTAGTTCGTTTGTGATTACACCTATTTCTACTATTTTTTCTATATCAAAATGTGTTTTCATTATTCTACATAGTTATTTTTTCGTAACCATTTTTCAATAGTTGCTTTGTTATTTTTAAATGTTGATTCATATTCCTGATGCGTTCCTGCCCATACAATTGTAGCCTCGCCATCATCATCAAACTCAATTAATATAAGTGTTCTATGGATATTGATATTGAAGAAATAAAAACCGTCGTTGTGCACACAATCTGCATCATTTCTAATTTCGTCAATAGTATTTTCATTAGAATTAAACCTTTCTAAATCAACAATTAACTTATCAATTTCATCGCATAACTTTTTATTACCTATATTTTTCTTTTTAATTTTTAAAATTGTCTTTTTCCCAATAATCCTCATAATACCAACTTAGCAAAGATAATTAAAAGTTCTTATATAAACCGAACTTTTACTTTATAGTTCATTTTAAATCCATTTAAATTTTACCGAAAGATTTCTATTTTCTTTATTCAAAAAAAGTTATCGATAAAAACAAACTTACAATTTTATTTCAATTTTTAACACGTATTTACCTTCTTTTTTAAATTATTATATTATGTGTTAATTTTTAAAAAGTATAAAAAAACGCTTCCTTTTATCAAAGAAGCGTTTTTAAAATTATAAGAGTTCGAAGAGAATTTAATTCCCATTAAAAACCAAATACAAAACCAAAATCACCAACCCCAACAAACCAAACAAAAGCTTCACCTTTTTACTAGTTTTAGGAATATCCGTTTCATCTGAAACATTAACTTCAGGATTTTTATCAGTTAAAGAAATAATAACGGCTGTAATTAAAAGCACAGCAAAAATGTAAAACGAAATCAATAAAAAGTGAGGCCAAGCAGGATATTTATCGGCAGGAAAAATCCATAGATACAAAACCCCAACAAACAAACTAAAAGCAGAACCCCAAGAAAGTGTTGCATTTACCGCTTTTTTTGTAGTGCGTTTCCAGAAAACACTCAAAAGGAAAACAACAGATAACGAAGGCGCCAAGAAACCTAAAACCGCCTGAAAAATGTTGAATAAATTCTGTCCCTTAATATTATCAATCGCAACAGCAATCAGAATCGCAAAAACACATCCAGCAGCAATTGTTAATCGGCCAATTTTAATTTGATCTTGAATCGTCGCCGTTGGATTTATTTTCTTTACATAAATATCATTCGTAAAAACGGTGCTCAAAGCGTTTAAAGAAGAACCAATTGTTCCCACCAAAACCGCAATCATCACGCAGATTACTAAACCGTTCATTCCGCTTGGGAAAAGATTCGTAACCATTGTCATATAAGCTAGATCAGAATTGCTTCCTAATTCTGGATATAAGGCATAACACAAAATTCCGGGAAGAATAAACAACGGCAAAGCCATTACTTTTAGCCACCCAATAAAGTTTACGCCCAATTGTCCTTGTTCCAAATTTTTAGCTCCCAAAACACTCTGCACCATCGATTGATCAGTACAGAAAAAAGCAACTGCAGCAACAGGATATCCCAACAAAATAGCTGGCCATGGATAATGCGCATCGTCAGAAGGACGGACTAAATTCCAAAAGTTTGAAGGTGTTTTAGCAATTAAAACATCGATTCCACCCAGTTTTTGCAAGCCTAAAAAGGAAAGTGTCAATGAAACTACAATCAGCAGAATCATCTGAAAAACATTCACTTTAGCAATCGCTTTTAATCCTCCTGCAAACGTAAAAATTCCAGAGAAAATTACTAAAACCGTTACGCTCTGCCACATTGGAATTCCCAAAATCTGACGTACTAAAACGCCTCCGCTGAATAATCCTAAAGACAGCCAGCTCACTAATATTTTTACCAAAGCGTACCAAGCCAAAATATTCTGCGTACTGTCACCGTAGCGTTTTCCCATATATTCGGGCATCGTACTTACTTTGCTCGCAATATATCTTGGTGCGAAAACCATTGCCAAAAGCAGTAAAAATACAAAAGCGTACCATTCGAAATTTCCTGCTACAATTCCCGTAGCGTAACCAATACTCGCAAAAGCCAATAAGGATGAAGGCCCAACATTGGTTCCCCACATATTAAACCCGATGCTGTACCAGTTTAATGAATTTCCGGCCAGAAAAAGCGTTTCGTTTTTCTTTCTCTGTTTCATACTTACCACATATCCAATGACTAATAAAGCCACTAAATAACCGGCAACAATTACAAAATCGAGCGTGGTTAATTTATCGTAGATACTGTTCATAGTCCGTATTCGTTAAGAATATCGGCAATTTTAACCGGCATTCCAGTTTGCAAAGATTTGTCCATTGCTTGCAATAAAGCCACAGTTCCAATTCCTTCTTCCATATTTGGATACGCTTCAAAACCTTGGTCGATGCTATCTACAAAATATTCTAAATAATTCTGATATTCCCCGCCATGATGACTTTGTCCTTCAAAACGGAAATAATATTTTATCGTGCTATCGCCCCAAGTAATTACTTTTTCTTCGCCCGTTTTATCTGTAACGGCATAACGTAATTCATGATAATCGGCTTGGCTAGCGCCTTCTGTAGCTCGCAGAATTGTACTCATTCCGCTGTCGCGTTGCGCTGGCTGAGTCGGCGAAGTGTAAACACCGCTTACACGGGCAATTCTTCCATCGGTTGCTTTAAAGATAAAATGCATCGTATCTTCATTTTTTAATCCTGCATTTTGTCCGTTACTGCTAATCATTCCGTAACCCATTACTTCCTGTATGTTTGGCAAATACCATCTGATAAAATCTACAGGATGACTCAAACCTCCATACAACCATTTAAACGATTGCAAAAGCGACCATTCTTTCTTTAAAAACCATCTGTGATCGGCGTGGTATTGTGCTTCAATTGTAATTAAATCTCCAATTAATCCTGCTTCATAATCGGCTCTTTGTCTTTTAGCTGGTTCAAAGAAACGTGAACTTTGCCCGATAAAAACTTTCTTTCCTGTTGATTTGCTTAATTCTAAGAGTTCTTTTGCATCAGAAAGATCATCGATAAACGGTTTTGTACAAACGACATATTTTCCACTTAATAAAGCTTGTTTTACATGTTGCGCATGCAAATGATCGGGCGTATAAATCGCAATAATATCAATTGATGAATCGTTTAACAAATCGTCGTAATTGGTGGTGTACGAATGAAAATCGAATTCTTTTGCTCGTTGTTTACACAATTCTTCGTTTCGGTCGCATATTTTCACGAGTTCTAGTTTTGAACTTTCTATAGCAGCCGACATTGTGCTTCGTCCTTCTCCAAGTCCCAGAATAGCTATTTTTAACATTAGTTTTTATTTTAGTTTTTTGATAGTTATTTTTTTTTTAGCCACGAATTCACGAATTATTTTTTTAAAATCTGCATGTTATATTATTCGAATTAATTCGAAAAAATAATCGCAAAGATTTTCAAAAAATAATTCGTGAATTCGTGGCTATCTCTTTTTTATTTAGTTTCTACTTTGTTTAAAAATATCCAGGTTTCATCTGGTTTTGCACCTTGAATTCCTGATTGGTATTTTTTCATTAGGGCATTCCATTCGTCTACACGAGGATTATTTTCAGTTGTTTTTGGATTTAGTTTATCGAGATTTTCTCCTTTCGGAATACTGATTACTAAGATTAATTGTCTGTCTTTTTTGAAGACTTGCAATTGTTGAAAATCAGCATTACAGAAACCTTTTGCCACTTCTGGCCATTTTTCAAATTGCGTTTTATGATAATCGACATATTCTTTTTGCAATTTTTCATCAGCAGGAAGATTCGCAGTTAAAACCACATTTTCCCAATCTGATGCAGGTTTTGAATCTTTACATCTTTCGAAGTTTTGAAAATCATAAACCAAATCATCATAGATTTTAATTTCTAAAGAAGGGAAAGCTCCCGCCAGTTTTCGTTTCGTTCTTTCCGGCTGATTCATTTTTCCGTAAATCACCAAATGATTTTTCCATTGGTACAATTCCTGACCAACAATTCTAAACCCAACCAAAGTCGATTTGATTTTTTCGATATCAAAATCAGAACCTATCAATTCGATTGCATACGGCTTTGGCATTTCCTGCAATCCCCATTTTTCATCGATTACGACTTCTTTTTCTAAATCTTTGTAAGGCGCTCTGATTCCCGCTGCATCTTTTATTTTAGTACTTACATACGGATCGTTGTGTTCCCAGATATTTCCTTTTGGACCGTTATGGTTTTTAAGGATTTTCTTTTCGGCAATCCAATTGTTTTTTATCGTAAAACCTTCGCTTCCTTCATCGGTATATAAATACAGCCATAAAAACGGATCGTGCGCATACGGACTATTGTAAACTTTGTCGATATAATTTTCTTCAATTCGGCTGTTGGGCTGTGCAGAAAGCGTATAAATTCCTGCTACATCATGTAAATGTTTTGCATAATGATGAATTTTATTCGCCAGAATTTTATTGTTCTGCATTACGTTTGGCGCATGCGTCCAACCCCAGCCCATCGCCATTCCGGAATACGACACATCCGAAATTTCGTTGTGTTCAATGGTTATATTTCGAACAAAACCTGCACTAATTCCTAAAGTTCCCCAATCTTCATTGGTTACATTGGTGATTAAATTATCTGAAATCACTTCATCAGAACACATTTCTCTTTCATCTTTTATAATTAAAGGCAAATGCGCTTCGAAAGCTTCTTCAGAGAAAATCCCAACATTGATGGCACTTCCACCGATATCCTTAAATAAATTTCCTTTTACCGTATTGTGATTTGTTCCTTTATTTAAATCTAAACCAGTCGAAGCCAAGTGCTCAAAACGACAAGATTCAAACTGAATATTATTAGCATAATTTACTTCAACTGCCGAGCGAGGTCTTCCCACCCAAGCTTGATTTTCTAAATTCGCCTGATTTCGTGTTCCCGGCTGTTTCAATTTATAAGCATCTAACAAATATAAACCTGACTGCAACGGCACATGACCTTGCTGTGAAGGACGAAGCCAATTGCTGTACTGAAATGAAATTCCTTTAAATCTAAAATGGCTCACAGGCGAATCGATCGTTCCTTTTACTTCAACCAGATTTTCTAAAACAGGCGCAGTTACAATTGCCGAATTAATTTCTTCTCCAGCTCTCGGAATATAATAGATTTTAGCATTTTTCTTGTCTAAATACCATTCTCCGGGTTCATTTAAAAGCGAAAAAGCGTTATTTAAGAAATAAGCTGAATTCCCGTTGTTTTTAGAAATCCACGGTGCAGGCCACGGATGCTCGCTTTGAATACGACTTTCTGGTTCTTCAAACGAAAGTTTTGCGCTGTCTTTTTGAACTTCGATATTTTTGATTCGAAGATTAGCGTTTGACCACCATTGCACAATAAACATTTCCATTCCCGGTTCAAACTTCACCGATTTATCTTTAAACGGAATCCAACAAGTTTGTTCTTCGTGATTCCACGATAAAATACGCTCCATTGCGGTTCCAGTAGTATTTTTGGCTCTAACAGCTTTTTTACCGTTTACCCATAATTGTCTGTAATCAATTAGGCTTCCCGCCTTTTTAGGAGCATCTGCCACCCAAACGGCACCTTTTTTTAGTCCGTTGATAACCGTTGTCGATTTTGTCCAATTTTTAATTTCGATTCCACCGTTTATAATTGGTTTTGCATTTACATCGGCTTCAATTGTTGTCGGACTGTCTGCTGTTCCTGAATCTTCAGGTCGAACAAACAAAGGTTCGTTTAAATAATAAGTTCCATTCATTACTATGATTCGGATTCCGTCTTTAATCGATGGATCTTTTAAACGACGAAGTTCTCTGGCTTTTCGCATTGCCATGTGAACCGTTGCCAGCGGATTTGATTTTGTTCCTGAGTTTTTATCGCTCCCTTTTGAAGAAACCCAAATTTCAGCCGCATTCATAGAAAACGAGATGCAGAAGATTAAAAAGAAGCTCAGGATTTTAGTAAATGAATTCAAACGCATTATTTAATATTTTGATTTTTTTCTGGGTAAAAATTATAAGGCAGTCAATTTTAAGCATATATAACTTACATATAAATGTATTTTTAACACTTTTACCAAATAATTCGTCCAATTTACTCGAACATAAAGTTAGATGCATCCTGTACCCTCCTGTTTGAGTTTTTTTTGCCACGAATTCACGAATTTTATTTTTAGAATCTTTGCGATTATTTATTCGAATAAATTCGAAATAATATTTTTTAGATAAAGTATTAAAAGAAAATTCGTGAATTCGTGGCTATCTTTTAAACTTTTTTTATAGATTTGTGTAATCGATTACATTCAAATATTATTATTTATGTGAGAAGTAATTTTTCACATCTATAAAAATAACACCAAAAAATTACTAACAATGAAAACCAACCGATTAAATCTTTTTTCTCTTGCAATGGCAATTATGCTTTGTATGAGTTCGCAGACTGGCAATGCTCAAAACACAGCTTTGGCAGATACTTATGCGAATATTGAGTTTAAAATGCTAAAAGTTAACGAACCTGTAATTCCTGCTAATACAGTAAATCTAAAAGACTTTGGAGCTGTAAATGGCGGTTATGTTTTAAACACAAAAGCTTTCGCTGATGCTATAGATGCACTTTCTAAAAAAGGCGGTGGAAAATTAATTATTCCTCCTGGGATTTGGCTTACAGGTCCAATTATCTTAAAAAGCAATATTGAACTTCACGCTCAAACTGGCGCTTTAATCAAATTCTCGACAGACAAAACTTTATATCCAATTATCGAAACCAGTTTTGAAGGTATAAATACTTGGCGATGCATCTCTCCTATTTACGGCAAAAATTTAGAGAATGTTGCTTTTACCGGAAATGGCGTTTGGGATGGTTCTGGTGAAGCTTGGCGACAAGTTAAAAAAAGCAAATTGACAGACGAACAATGGAAGAAATTTGTAGCTTCGGGCGGTGTTTTAAATGAAAAGAAAGACAGCTGGTATCCTTCTGAACAATACTTAAAAGGGGTTAAAGGTGCCGATCAGAATATTCGCCATGATTTGAAAACTAAAGAAGATTTTGAAGCAATTCATGATTTCTTGCGTCCAGTATTGGTGAGTATTCAAAATAGCAAAAGGGTTCTATTTGACGGACCCGTTTTTCAAAATTCACCTGCGTGGAATATTCACCCTTTATTAATTGAAGATTTAATTGTTAGAAACATTACGGTTCGTAATCCGTGGTTTTCTCAAAACGGTGACGGACTTGACGTTGAATCTTGTAAAAATGTAGTAATCGAAAATTCAAGTTTTGATGTTGGAGACGATGCCATCTGCATTAAATCTGGA
Organism: Flavobacterium ginsenosidimutans; assembly: GCF_003254625.1. Taxonomy (GTDB): domain Bacteria; phylum Bacteroidota; class Bacteroidia; order Flavobacteriales; family Flavobacteriaceae; genus Flavobacterium; species Flavobacterium ginsenosidimutans. The sequence goes on along the minus strand of NZ_QJRJ01000081.1, from coordinate 279,684 downwards.
AAAGATAAAGACGGACGCGACAGAGGTGTTCCTTGCGAAAATATCATTGTAAAAAACAATATCGTATATCATGGTCACGGTGGTGTTACAGTTGGAAGTGAAATGTCTGGAGGTGTAAAAAATCTGCACGTTTCCAATTGTACTTTTATGGGAACTGATGTTGGTCTTCGTTTTAAAAGCACTCGCGGACGTGGCGGTGTCGTTGAAAATATTTATATCTCAGACGTTTTTATGACTGATATTCCATCTCAGGCGATTTCTTTCGATTTGTATTACGGAGGAAAATCTATTGCTGAAACTTTAGCTGAAGGCGGCAATACGGTAAGCACAAAAGCAATTCCAGTAAACGAAGAAACGCCTCAGTTTAAAAATATAGTGATCAAAAATATTACAATAAAAGGTGCCCAACAAGCCGTATTTTTACAAGGTCTTCCTGAAATGAATTTAGAAAATATTGAAATCACAAACCTAATTGCAAAAGCTCAAAAAGGTTTTTCTATAATTGATGCTAACGGAATTAAAATCAGCAACGCTCAATTGGATATTGAAGCTAAGAATGCTTTCGAAATTTACAATACTAAAAACCTTTCGCTGAAAAATATCGAGTTTAATCCTTCTTCTTCAAATACAATTACGATTAATGGTGAAGCGAGTAAGAATATTGATTTAAGTGGTTCTTCTATTAATTTCTCTAAGACGACAACTATTGATAAAAACGTTCCTAAAAAAGCGGTGAAATTTTAATTTTCAAATTTCAAATTTTAAAACAAAAAAGCGTGAATTAATAATTCACGCTTTTTTATTATAAATCTAAAATTGAATATTTAGTCATTCAAACTATAGAAAGCATTCGCATTCTCAAACCAAATCTTATTCTGTTCTTCAATAGAAAACTTCGAAATATAATCTTCTAAAGTTTTTACAACCTCATTATAATCAGAAGCTACATTTAGAACAGGCCAATCTGAACCATACATTAATTTATCAACTGGAAAATTTTCAAAAATTACATCTAAATACGGTTTTAAATCTTCTGGTTTCCAGTTTTTCCAGTCGGCTTCTGTGACCATTCCTGAGATTTTACACCAAACATTATCGTATTTTGCAATTTCTTCAATTCCTTTTTTCCAAGAATCAATACTTCTTGATTTAATATCTGGTTTCGCGATATGATCAATTACAAACTTTTGGTTTGGAAAATCTTGAACTAAACTTATTGCCGCTGGTAATTGACGTTCGAAAATTAATATATCGTAAGTATAATTAAATGCTTTTAAAGCTGTGATTCCTCTTCTGAATGCTTCTCCATACATAAAATCATCAGCTTCTCCTTGAACGACGTGTCTAAAACCTTTCAGCTTTTTTTGATCTGAAAAGAATTGCAAACGTTCTTCGATATTCTCATTTCGCAAATCGATCCAACCGACAACTCCTTTTATGAAATCATTTTTAGAAGCTAAATCCAATAAAAATTGAGTTTCTTCTTCCGATTGGCTTGCCTGAACAGCAACACAACCTTCAAAATCATTCGCATTTAATAATGGCTGTAAATCTTCAGGAAGAAAATCTCTTTGGATATTCTGCATCGTTTCATCAATCCAGCTGTCTCTAACTGGATCAAACTTCCAAAAATGCTGATGGGAATCTATTCTTTTACTCATAACTTTTTAATTAACATCGCTGATTAATGCGCGATCTAAATGTACGTAACCTCCATCTACAAAAACAAATTGTCCTGTAGTATGTGATGATTTTTCTGAGATGATAAAAAGTGCTGTATCTGCAATTTCTTCGGTTTTAGTCATTCGACTTTCTAACGGAATACTTTTGTTGATTTTATTCAAAACAGTCTGTCCGTCTGGTAATGTTTTAATCCAATCTTCGTAAGCTGGCGTATAGCTTTCTGCAATAATAATCGCATTCGAACGAATTCCGTACTGAATCAAATCTACCGCCCATTCTCTGGTTAAACCTAAAACACCACCCTTCGCAGCAGCGTAACCCGAAGTTCCGCCCTGCCCTGTTAAAGCCACTTTTGAACCGATATTCAAAATATTTCCTTTTGATTCTTTTAAATACGGAAGTGAATATTTAGCTAAAAGAAAATAACTTACCACATTCAATTTCAAAGAGTTCATAAATTCTTCGTAGCTAGAATCTAATCCTGCTCCGTCATTTACACCGACATTATTTACGATGGCATCAATTCTTCCGTATTTAGCTCCGATTACTTTTACAGCGTTTTCTATTGCAACAGGATCCGTTACGTCAGTCTGCACAAATAATGAATTAACGCCTCTTTTTTGAAGTCTTTCTACGTATTCGAAACCTCTTGCATTTCTATCAACTAAAACCGGAATAGCTCCTTCATCAGCCAATCTGTTGACGATCGTTTCTCCAATACTGCCTTCTTTTCCAGCTGAACCAGAAACGACAACTATTTTATTTTTTAAGTTTAAATCCATTTCGTTTTTGTGTTAGATGTGATTTGTGAGATGTAAGATGTGAAAAGTGAAAAGTGAAATGTAAAAATATTCTACTTAAACATTCTCACATTTCACATTTCACTAATTACTTTTCACTAATAACTAATTACTCAATTTCGATTAACGCCTTAATCACATTATTCTTCGGATCAATCAGATTCCCAAAATCAGTAATCATTTCAGAAAAACTTGTTCTGTGCGTGATGTATTTTTTCGGATCGATTTTACCTTCTTTCAAACATTTCATTACATATTCGAAATCTTCAATAGTTGCATTTCTACTGCTCATTAAAGTCGATTCTCTTTTGTGGAAATCAGGATGACTAAAACTTAATTCCCCTTTTTGAAGTCCAACCAAAACAAATCTTCCGCCATGCGAAATATAATTAAAAGCGCTGTTCATCACTTTCTGATTTCCAGTTGCATCAATAACCACGTTTGCCATATCGCCGTTTGTTAATTCAGCTAATTTTTGTGCAACATCATCGTTTAACGGATTAATCGTTTCATCTGCATTTAGTTCTGTTTTACAGAAATTCAATCTGTAATCGTTGATATCCATTACAATTACTTTTGCTCCAGCAATTTTAGCAAACTGAATCAAGCCAATTCCGATTGGTCCTGCTCCCATTACCAAAACGGTATCAGTTGGTTTTACTGCTGCTCTTCTAACTCCGTGCGCTGCAATTGCTAACGGTTCAACCAAAGCCAGTTCATCATAATCTAAACCTTGACCGTGCAATAAATATTGTTCTGGAATCGAAACATATTCAGCCATTCCGCCATCAATATGAACTCCGAAAACTTTGATATTTACACAGCAGTTTGTCAATCCGTTTCGGCACGCAACACATTTTCCGCAATTGAAATACGGAATAAAAGTTACTTTATCTCCCGGTTTAAAACCTTCTGCATTTCCTTTTACATATTCAGCAGCCAATTCATGACCCAAAATCCTTGGATATTCAAAGTACGGCTGAGTGCCACCAAAAGCGTGTATATCAGTTCCGCAGATTCCGATTCTTTTAATTTTCAATAAAACTTCCCCTTCTTTTGGTTCTGGAATACTGGTTTCTTTTAGTAGAAATTCCTGCGGTTTTTCGCAAACAATATATTTCATTTTATACTTCTTAAATTTATTTTTGATATGCTACAGCCTTTTGTTTGCTTGTTCCTAAACCTTCAATTCCAAGTTCAACAACATCGCCCGCTTTAATGTAAATCGGATCTGGCTTAATTCCTAAACCAACTCCCGGAGGCGTTCCTGTGCTGATAATATCGCCCGGAAGCAAAGTCATAAACTGACTTAAATAATGCACTAAATAAGGAATCTTGAAAACAAGATTCAAAGTATTACTGTCTTGGTACTTTTTACCGTTTACCGTCAGCCACATCTTTAAATTATCAACATCTGCGATTTCATCTTTTGTCGCCAAAAAAGGTCCAAGAGGCGCAAAAGTATCGCTTCCTTTTCCTTTCGCCCATTGTCCGCCACGTTCTAGCTGAAAAGCTCTTTCACTATAATCATTCAATAAAGCATAACCAGCAACATAATCTAAAGCTTCTGCTTCTTCAACATAACTTGCTTTTTTGCCAACAATAAAAGCCAATTCCACTTCCCAATCTGTTTTTTCGCTATTCTTTGGAATAATCAAATCATCATCTGGCCCGCATAAAGAAGTTGTCGATTTGAAGAAAATAATAGGTTCTGTCGGAATCGGAGCGTTTGTTTCTTTACAATGATCAATATAATTTAAACCAATGCATATAATTTTTGAAGGACGAGCAACTGGCGACCCCAAACGTACCGAAGCATCAACTTCTGGCAAAGACGAATTGCTTTCTAGCGCTTTTTTTAATTTCTCTAATCCGTTTTCTTCAAAGAAACTTTCGTTAAAATCGGTTACAATCGAAGAAACATCATATCTCTTTTCTCCAATCAAAACTCCAGGTTTTTCTTTTCCGATTTCTCCAAAACGTATTAATTTCATAATCGTATATTTTTATTGTTAGTTTATTCTTTTTCGATGAAAGAGCTTCATCACGATTTTATTTTACAAGATATTTTACCATTTACTAATTCAAAAATTGCTAAAAAAGCTGAAGCAAAAATAATAAATGTAAAAAACACAATTACAAAAGTACTTTTTAAAAATTAATATCCGAGATATATTTTATTTTCTGCCTTTAAAAATGATCAAACTTTAATAAATTATAACAATTTTTAAATGATTTGTAAAAATTACAGTCCTATTTATCACTTTAAGTAAAAAAGATTTCTTAAAAATAAATGATTTCTTGTTCATATCAATCTTATTCCTACTTTTGTAATTGTAATTTTTACATTTATTAATACAATCGATTACATTATCAAAAATTCTTATATAAAATGATAAAATTAAAAGGCATAACTTGGAACCATACAAGAGGTTTACTTCCAATGGTTGCTACATCGCAACGTTTTACTGAACTACATCCCGAAGTTGAAATTTCTTGGGAAAAGAGAAGTTTACAAGAATTTGCCGATGCCTCTATCGAAGACTTAGCCAAAAGATTTGATTTATTGGTAATTGATCATCCTTGGACAGGTTTTGGAGCACAGACTAAAGCAATTCTTCCGCTATCTGATTATTTATCAAATGAATATATTAAAGATCAAGAAAGTAATACGGTTGGAAAATCATACGGAAGTTATGTTTTTCACGACAAATTATGGGCGCTTCCTATCGATGCTGCAACTCCGGTTGCTTCTGCCCGCTTAGATCTTTTAGAAAAAAATAATTTAGAAGTTCCTAAAACTTATGATGATTTATTGGCTTTAGCGAAAAAAGGTTTAGTCGCTTTTGCTGGAATTCCAGTAGATGTTTTAATGAGTTTTTATATGTTTTGCTGCAGTTTGGGTGAAGCTCCTTTTCTTTCTGAAGAAAAAGTGATTTCTGAAACGATAGGAATCAAAGCGCTTCAAATGTTTAGAGAATTAGCTCAATTAATTGATCCAGCTAACTTTAACCGTAATCCAATTCAGGTTTATGAGGCGATGGTTAATTCAGACGAAATTGCCTATTGCCCTTTTGCTTATGGTTATTCTAATTATTCCCGCATTGGCTACAGCCAAAACCTTTTACATTTTTATGATTTAGTCAAATTGAATGATAATCCGATGATTTCTTCTTTGGGAGGAACTGGATTAGCGGTTTCTTCATTCAGCGAACATATTGAAACTGCCATAAAATACGCTGAATTTACGTGTTCATCACAAGTACAGCAAAATATTTATACCGATAACGGCGGTCAGCCAGGACATTTACAAGCTTGGAAAAGCGAAAGAATTAATGGTGTAACGCACGATTATTTTAAAAATACACTTCCTGCGTTAGAACGTGCTTTCCTTCGTCCGAGATATTACGGTCATATGTATTTCCAAGATCATGCGGGAGATGTGGTTCGTAATTATTTGATGAATGGAGGAGAAGAATTAAAAGTATTGGAAGAAATGAATTCGCTTTACGCGGAATCTCTAAAAATCCAGACCGTATGAGACCTTTAGAAGGATTAGTTGTTCTAGAATTCTGCCAGTTTTTAGCAGGACCTTCAGCTGGTTTAAAACTAGCCGATTTGGGCGCACGCGTCATCAAAATCGAGCGTCCTGTAAAAGGTGAAGCTTGCAGACAATTGAGCATCAAAGATTTATTTGTTGATGATAGCAGTTTGCTTTTTCATACGATTAACAGAAATAAAGAATCTTTTGCAGCCGATTTAAAAAATCCTGACGATTTGGTTTTAATCAAAAAACTAATCGAAAAGGCGGATATTATGACGCATAATTTCAGACCTGGAGTGATGGAAAAAATCGGTTTAGATTTTGAAAATACGCTTTCTATAAATCCCCAAATTATTTACGGAACCATTACAGGTTACGGAAATGAAGGTCCGTGGGCAAAAAAACCGGGGCAAGATTTATTATTACAATCGCTTTCTGGATTAAGCTGGTTAAGCGGACGTAAAAGTCAAGGGCCAGTTCCTTTTGGATTGGCAGTTGCTGATTTAATGTGCGGAAATCATTTTGTACAGGGAATTTTAGCAGCACTTTTAAAAAGAGCCAAAACCAAAAAAGGAGTTTTGGTAGAAGTCAGCTTGTTAGAATCTATTCTAGATGTGCAATTTGAAGCGATTACTTCTTTCTTAAATGATGGCGGTCAACTGCCTGAACGTGGTGATATTAAAGGAAGTGCGCATGCTTTTCTGAGTGCTCCGTATGGAGTTTATCAAACGCAGGACGGTTATTTATCTCTTGCAATGGGTGATTTACTTTTTATTGGAAAAGCTTTAGGTTTGGATTTAAATGCATTTGCGGATAAACATCTTTGGTTTGAAAAACGCGACGAAATCAGAACGATTTTAAGTGAAAGAATTCAAACCCAAACTTCTGATTATTGGATCGAAATTTTGCAGAAAGAAGGCATCTGGTGCGGAAAAGTTTTTAATTACGAAGAACTGGATAATCAGCCTTTTGTAAATGAATTACAGTTGAAACAAACCGTAAAAAATTCCGAAGGCGAAACTTTGGTAACCACCAGAAGTCCAATTCAGTTGGATGGTGAGATTTTATTAAGTGATAAAGCAGCACCAAAAGTTGGACAAGATAATTTGATTATACATAAAGAGTTTATTCGCTAGATTGTTGAATCGTTTATTTGTTTAATCGTTTAATCGTATTAAACAAAACGACGAATTAACGGTTAAACAAATAAACGATAAAACGGTTAAACACAACATGAAACCATTAGAAGATTATTTAATTGTAGATTTCAGTCAGTTTCTTTCGGGGCCGTCAGCGAGTTTGCGTCTGGCCGATTTGGGAGCGCGCGTGATAAAAATTGAAAAACCGGGAACGGGAGATATCTGCCGTACTTTATATACTTCTGATTTGATTATGAATGGCGAATCGTCCGTTTTTCATACCATCAACAGAAACAAAGAATCTTTTGCGATTGATTTTAAACAGCCAGAAGAGCTCCAAAAACTAAAAAAACTATTAGCAAAAGCTGATGTTGTGATGCACAATTTTAGACCCGGCGTGATGGAACGCATTGGTTTGAGTTATGATGACGTAAAAAGCATTAATCCAAATGTGATTTATGGATCTATTTCAGGTTTTGGAGAACATCCCGATTTGAAAGATTTACCGGGACAAGATTTGCTTTTACAATCTTTAACGGCACTAACTTGGTTAAGCGGAAATCAAGAAGATGGTCCAGTTCCAATGGGATTGTCGATTGTTGACATGCTTGCCGGAGCACATTTAGCTCAAGGAATTTTAGCCGCTTTATACCGAAAAGCAACTCATAATATTGGCGCACAAATTCAAGTCAGTATGCTGGAATCGGCATTTGATTTTCAATTTGAAACGATTACCACTTTCTTTAATGACGGAGGAGAATTGCCTGTTCGAACTAAAACGAATAATGCACACGCCTATTTGGGTGCGCCATACGGAATTTACAAAACCCAAAATGGTTATTTAGCATTAGCAATGGGATCGATTCCTGTTTTGGCTTCTCTGCTGCAATGTGATGCTTTATTGGCTTTCCCTGAAAATAAATTTACGCTTAGAGACGAAATAAAAAATATTCTTGCCGATCATCTGCAAACGCAGGAAACACAATTTTGGCTGGATATTTTAGAACCAGCCGACATTTGGTGCGCAGGAGTTTTAAACTATCAGCAGTTATTTGCCGAGGACGGATTTAAGGTTTTGAATTTTACGCAGCGAGTCGAAATGCTTGACGGATATACGTATAAAACAACACGCTGTCCCATAAAAATTGACGGTGAATATCTGACTTCTGGAAAAGGTTCGCCGAAACTGGGTCAAGACAACGAGAAAATTATTAAAGAATTTATAGACTGTTAATGGAAAAAATTAGAATCGCCGTTCGAAAATTCGATCCCTTCGAAAGCACACTCCAAAAGCTGTGGGACGCTTTCTGTCTTCAAAATAATATTCAAGTTGAATCTGAAATGATTCCAATGAAACTTCATGAATTGTATGAAACCACGATTTCTAAGAAAGGCTTAAAAGAAGGAAAATGGGATATTGCGCACATCAACACCGACTGGATTTTTGATGCTGTACACGAAAAAGCGGTTCAAGATTTATATCCTTTTATAGCAGAAAATCCGCCTGAGAATTATCCTTACGGTTGGCATAAATCGCTTTTGCATTTACAAAAGTTGGATAATGGAACGTACGGACTCCCTTTTCACGACGGACCGGAATGTTTGATTTACAGAAAAGATTTATTCGAAAACGAAACTGAAAAAGAGAATTTCAAAAAGCAATTTGGTTACGAACTTTCAACACCAAAAACTTGGAAGGAATTTATTGAAATTGCAACTTTCTTTAATCGCCCAGAACAAAATTTATACGGCAGTATTTTTGCCAATTATCCAGATGGACACAATATGGTCTTTGACTTCTGCCTGCAATTGTGGACGCGTGGAGGTTCTTTAATCAACAATAAAAATCAAATTTGCATCGATAGCGAAGCAGCAGTTCAAGCTTTAGATTTTTATCGAAAAATTGTCAATAATAAAAATGCCGTTCACCCAAAATCTAAGGAATTTGGTTCGGTTGAAGCTGGTTTGGCTTTCGCCGAAGGACAAGCTGCAATGGCAATCAACTGGTTCGGATTTGCCTCAATGGCTGAAGTGATTGAAGAATCGAAAGTAAAAGGCAAAATTGATATTACTTCTCTTCCATCCGATCCAAATCATAAAACGGCATCTTTAAATGTCTATTGGCTTTACACCATTGGTTCAGGAAGCAAACACAAAAAATTGGCTTATGATTTTCTACGTTTTGCCACGACTGCTGAAAGCGATAAATTGTTGACGAAAGAAGGCGGAATTGGCTGCAGAAAATCAACTTGGAAAGATGAAGAAATCAATACTTTGATTCCTTTTTATCATAAGTTGGAAATGCTTCACGAAAATGCTTTGACATTACCACAAACTCCAATTTGGCCAAAGGTTTGCGAATTTATAGACCATATGGTTTTAAAAGCCATTAATAGCGATATTCCTTCGGCACAATTATTAGAAGAAACACAGATTAATATTCAAAAAATAGAATAGATATGAATATTCCATATAAACCTTTATTACCTGAAACAGAACAGCCAATTATCATTATTGGGGCAAGCGGCATTGTAAAAGATGCGCATCTTCCTGCTTACGAAATGGCTGGTTTTAAAGTTTTTGGTATTACAAATAGAACAATTTCAAAAGCACACGATTTACAGAAAGAATTCAAAATCGACCATGTTTTTGAAAGTGTTGCTGATGCAGTTAAAAATGCGCCATCAAACGCTGTTTATGACATTACGGTTTTACCTGATCAATACATCGAAATTTTAGAGCAATTGCCTGATGGAGCTGCAGTTTTGATTCAGAAACCAATGGGCAATGATTTAAGTCAGGCACGCGAAATTGTAGCCGTTTGCGAAAGAAAAAACTTGGTAGCAGCGATTAACTTTCAATTAAGATTTGCTTCGTTTGTAAGTGCTGCACGCTATTTAATCAACGAAGGGATTTTGGGGCAGTTATACGATTTTGAATTCAAAGTAACTGTAAATACTCCTTGGGAATTGTTTCCGTTAATTAAAGAACATCCAAGATTGGAGATTCTTTTTCATAGCGTTCATTATATCGATTGTATTCGTTCTTTCCTAGGAAATCCGAAAGGTGTAATGGCGAAAACTGCCAAACATCCTCTTAAAAAATTATCTTCGAGCAGATCTACCATTATTTTAGATTATGGCGAAGATATGCATGTGGTTATTAATACTAATCACGATCATCATTTTGGGCCGAAACACGAAGAAAGCTATATAAAATGGGAAGGAACAAAAGGCGCTGTTAGAGCAAAAATGGGCTTGCTGATGAACTATCCCGACGGTCTTCCTGACGTTTTTGAATATGCTTTACCAGTAAAAGAAGGCGAAAATGAATACCAATGGACAGAAGTTAAATTGGAAGGTTCTTGGTTTCCTGAAGCTTTTATTGGCGCAATGTCAAATCTGATGCGTTATAAAGAAGGTTCTGATGAAAAATTGTCTGCCAGCGTACAAGATGTTTTAGGCACAATGAAAGTTGTAGAAGCTTGCTACATCAGCAGTAAAAATGGTGGAATTTCTTTTGATGAAGTGTAATTAAAACACTATATTTCAAAACCAAAAAACAAAATTTTAGTCCTCTTCAAAACAAACGTGATTTTGACATTTATTTGAAAGAGTATGACGAATAAAAAGTAATTAAATTATGTATTTTAAAGCGACTTTTTTCGAAGATTATACCATCGACGATAAACGTATAACGGTCGGCAGAACGATAACAGAAACTGATTTTGTAGTTCACGCTGGACACACGGGAGATTTCTTCCCACACCACATGGACGAAGAATGGTGTAAAACACAACCTTTCGGCCAAAGGATTGCACACGGAACCATGGTTTTCAGTATCGGAATCGGTTTGACTGCATCAGAAATAAATCCAGAAGCTTTTTCAAGAGGTTACGACAGAATGCGTTTTGTAAAACCTGTTCACATTGGCGATACAATTCATTCTGAAATCACTATTTCTGAAAAAGGCGAAGCTAAAAACCCTGAATTGGGCGCTGTCACAGAGCATGTAGAAATCATTAACCAACGCGGTGAAGTCGTTTTGGTTTGTGATCATCTATTGCTTGTGAAGAAAAGGTCCTAAGATGCTAAGATTCTAAGGTGCTAAGTTTTTAAATACTTTGCGACTTAGTGCCTTTGTGGCAAAAGGAAAAAACTTAGAATCTTAGAACCTCAAAAAATAAAAACAAAAACTATCTAAAAAATGCAAATTACAAACCAAGCTGGCGATCAACACGAAGTGCCGACAGAAGGCGGAAAAGGAAATCAATACCTTTTGCCTTTTATTTTAGTTACATGCCTATTTTTTCTATGGGGAATGGCCCATAATCTTGATTCTGTATTGATTCCGCACTTGAAAAAAGCTTGCGAATTAAACAATCGCCAATCTACTCTTATCGATACTTCTGTATTCTTTGCTTATTTTATCATGGCAATTCCAGCTGGAATGCTGATTAAAAGGTTTGGTTACAAAAACAGTATTATCACAGGTTTATTAGTTTTTGCAATTGGAGCATTTTTATTTGTTCCTGCAGCTAATACTAGAACTTATGAATTATTCTTATTTGCTTTGTTTGTAATTGGTTGCGGATTAACCATTTTAGAAACCAGTGCCAATCCGTATGCTGCGATTTTAGGGCCAGCTGAATCTTCTTCAAAAAGATTGAATTTAGCTGCTTCTTTCAACGGATTAGCAGCAATGGTAGCGCCAATCGTGGGTTCATTATTTATTCTTTCTGGAACAAATCATACAAAAGAACAAATGGCAGCAATGCCTGAAGCTGAAAAAGCGGCTTATTTATTAGGAGAAGCAGCCTCTGTAAAAATGCCTTATATTGTATTGGGAAGCATTTTGGTTTTAGTAGCAATTGTATTCTATTTTGTGCAATTGCCTTCTATGAAAGCTACTCACGCTGAGGCTGAAATTAAACCAGGTTTTTTCTCCGTTTTAAAATTTAGACATTTAAGCTGGGGAGTTGCAGCGCAATTTTTCTATGTTGGTGCGCAGGTTTGCATAACAAGTTTCTTTATCAGAATTGCACAGCAAGGAGCTGGATTAGACGAAAAAACAGCTGGATATTACTTAGGAATTTATGGTTTCCTTTTTATGGCGGGACGTTTTATTGGAACTTTCTTTTTAAGGTTTGTGAAAGATTATGTTTTGCTTTCTATCTATTGCGTAATGAGCGTTTTACTTTGTCTAGTAGCAATCTATGGCTCTGGAATTGTGGTAATTTATGCACTTGGAGGAATTGGGTTCTTTATGTCAATTATGTTCCCAACTATTTTCTCTTTGGGAATTAAAGGCTTAAAATCGAATACAGAAACAGGGTCTTCTTGGTTAGTAATGTCAATTGTTGGTGGAGCGATTATTCCTTACGGAATGGGAACTCTAATCGACATGAATCATGATGATATTCAGTCAGGATATATTATTCCGTTAATCTGCTTTTTGATTATTCTTTCTTTCGGAACTTACGGACATAAAGTAAAAGCAGTTTCAGAATAGATTTTGATATATATATAAATCAAAAACGCCTCCAATTGGAGGCGTTTTCTTTTAGTCGTGTTTAAGATTAATGGTGTTTTCCATTAGAGTGATCGTGGTCTTTGTTTGATGACTGTTGTTTGGAGTTATTATTTTCTTTTCCTTTATTATTCCCTTTGCTGTTTCCATTCTGGTTTCCATTGTTACCTTTTGGTTTTTCTCCTCTATTTTTTTGAGGTTTTCCTTGGTAACCTTTTGGATAACTCGCTCTGTGTTTTGCATGATATTTATAAGGAGTATCTCCTTTGTAATCATTTAAAACCACTTTATAGCCTGAATACAAATCATATTGTCTGTAATTTGCAGGAAGTTTTTTATCACGAGCCCATTTTCCGTTGCTCTCGTAGATAAATACACTTTGATTTACATCATAATACACATCAATGTCTGGCAAATAGTAATATCTGCTGTCGTCGTTACCTTGTGGTCCCCAATTTGGAGGAGTACCAATGTTAACATTGATTGAAACTTGTTGGGCATGAGCAAAAAATACACTCATAAATAGCACTGAGGCGAATACTAACTTTTTCATGTCTTTAGAATTAAATATTAATTTTAGTAGATATTAATCGAAATTAATGCCAATATTTAAGCTTATAGCATTCATTATACAGAACCGCTGAACTAATCGACGAATAGTGCCTTTTTACCGACATAGCTTTTAAAAAAAATGCCTCATTTCTGAGGCATTTTTAAGTCATGTTTTCTTTTAATAGCGACCATAATATTGGATATAAAATGATCAATGTGGAACGATTACTAACTCACATATTTACTTATCCGTTTTTGGATGAATCAAAAGTAAATACAATTTATCATTATAGAATAAAATTTAGACCAAAAGCACAATTGTAGCGACAAACGTACAATTTTAAGAAATCAAAATACTATTTCCAGCCGCCGCCTAATGCTCTATACAAATTAATAACAGCTTGTAATTTCTGCAGATTATCTGCTACTCCACTTAACTGAGCTGCTAAAAGGTTTTGTTCCGATGTTAAAACGTCTGTATAATTGGTTGCAGAGCTATATTCTAAAAGTTCTTGAGTAAAGTCTACTGCTTTTTCTAAAGCTGCAATTTGTTTTGCTCTCGAATCTTCTTTTTCAACAGCCATTTGATACGAATACAAAGCATTTGAAACTTCCTGACCCGCAACTAAAAGACTTTGCTGGAAACTATTATATGCCTGTAATTGTTGGGATTGAGCTGTTGTCAATCTCATTTTATTAAGTCCGTTATTGAATAAAGGCTGCGTTAATCCTCCTATAATCGAATAAAAAATAGAATTACTAAAGAAATCTTTCAATTCTAAATTTGAAAATCCTGTGCTTGCTGTAAGTGTCAAACTTGGATAGAAATAAGTTTTAGCCAAATTAGTCGACTCAAATGCCACTCTGAAGTTAAATTCCGCTTGGCGGACATCAGGACGATTGTTTAATAATTGAGCTGGCATACCAATTGCAATTTTCTCAGGAATAATCTGCGTTCCTAAAACACCTCTTTCAATTGGTCCAGGAGCTTGTCCTAACAAAATATTTAAAGCGTTTTCTGTCTCACGTATATTTTGTTTTAAATCTGGAATTAAAACTTCCGCCGCATGCTGATTCGCTTCACTTTGAACTACAGCCGCACCAGTTACAATTGCACCTTCTTTTAGCTCTTTAATTGTTGCCACATTTTCGATACGGCTTTTTAAAGTCTGTTCTGTAATTTCCAATTGTTTGTCATAAGCCAACAACAAGAAATAATTGTTTGCAATATCTGCGATCAATTGTGTTTGAACTGCTTGTTTTGCAGCATCAGAAGCTAAATATGTTGCCAAAGCCGCTCTTTTAGAACTGCTTAGTTTTCCCCAAACATCAATTTCCCAAGAAGTGCTTACACCTAACTTATAAGTTGTTGTTAAAGTATTGATGTTGATTCCTGAAGGAAAGTTTAATCCTGCCTGAGATTGTTTTGTATGCGTAACATTAGCATCTAATTGCAATGTTGGATAATAAGCCAATTTGCTTTGACGCAAAGAAGCTCTTGCCTGCACAATATTCTCAATTGCATTTTTCAGATTCAAATTCTGTTCTAATCCTTTTTGAATTAAAGCATTCAGTTTTTCATCTTTAAAAACAGTATTCCAAGGCATATCTGCAATTGAAGTCGAATCTGTTGAAGACTCATCACGGTACAATTGATCAGTTTTTAAAGTTGTGGGGCGTTCGTATTTATTGGTAACAGAGCACGCACTAATTAGTGCGGCTGTTATTACCAGTAAAATATATTTATTTGAACTATTCGTCATCTTTATTGTAATTAAATTTTACTCTTTGTGAGCTTCTATTAAATGAATTTCGTCTTCATCGTCATCTTCATCATCATAACCATCTTTTGCTGGTCCGCTTACTTTTTCTTGTAATGTTTGGAAAATGATAAACAATACAGGAATTACGAAAACTCCTAAGATTGTACCAATTAACATACCTCCTACGGCTCCTGTACCAATAGATTTATTACCAACAGCACCTGCGCCAGAAGCAAACATCAAAGGAACAAGTCCGAGAATAAAAGCAAATGAAGTCATCAAGATCGGACGTAAACGTGCTACTGCTCCTTCAATCGCCGCTTGTACAATAGGCAGACCTTTACGTCTTCTGTCCAAAGCAAATTCGACAATCAAAATACCGTTCTTCGCCAAAAGTCCGATAAGCATGATTAAGGAAATCTGCAAGTAGATATTACTATTCAGTTTAAAAATAATCGAGAATAAATAAGCTCCCGCCAATCCAAACGGAATTGATAATAATACTGCAAATGGCAAAATATAACTTTCGTACTGCGCACTTAACAAGAAATAAACGAATACCAAACACAATAAGAAAATGAAAATCGTTTCACTTCCCGAAGCTAATTCCTCACGAGTTAATCCAGAGAATTCATATCCATAACCAGCTGGAAGATTTTCTGCAGCCACTTCTTGAATTGCTTTAATAGCATCTCCAGAACTATAACCTGGTTTTGGTGCTCCCGTAATCGAAATTGACGTAAATAAGTTAAATCTCGAAATAGATTCTGGTCCAAATACCCTTGTCATTTTTACGAACTCTGTAATTGGTGCCATATTTCCTGCACTGTTTCGAACGAATATTTTATTCAATCCTTCTGTATTCGCTCTAAATTCTGGAGCTGCCTGAACCATTACACGGTATTGTTTACCGAATTTGTTGAAATTCGAAGCGTACAATCCACCATAGTAACCTTGCATTGTTGACAGAATAGTATTTACAGAAACTCCAGCATCTTTCGCTTTCGCTAAATTAATATCCATCATATACTGAGGGAATCCAGGGTTGAATGGCGTCGTTGCGTATTGAATTTCTGGACGTTCTGCTAATTTTGCCAAGAACTCATTATTTACTTTATAAAACTCAGAAGTTGTATGTCCTCCTTTATCCTGTAACTGGAATTCAAATCCACCACTTTGTCCAAAACCTTGAATCGTTGGAGGCGAAATGAAGAAAATACTTGCTTCACGAATACCGCTAGTTTTAGCAAAAAGCTGTCCAATTACATCATCCACACTTAAATCACGCTGATCCCAAGGATATAATTTCACAATTACCATACTGTAAGCACTTCCCGCTCCCGCAGTAAAGTTCTGTCCAACAATACGAAGTGTATTTTTAACTCCTGGAATAGTTTTCGCAATACTATCAACTCTTTTCGCAATAATATCTGAACGTTCCATCGAAGCTGATGGCGGTAAACTAATATTCGCGAAAACAGTTCCCTGATCTTCCGAAGGAACGAAAGCTGAAGGTGTAGTTTTCATCATATAAACCAATGCCACACCAGCAATTACGATTGAAGCCAATGCAATCCATTTTTTCGCAGAAAGGAAACTTACAGAACGTTTGTATCGTGCCGTAACATTATCGAATGCAACGTTGAATGAAGTATAAAAACGCTGTAAATAGCTTTTATGTTTATGATCGTCGGCATGTGGTTTCAATAAAAGCGCACATAAAGCTGGACTCAAAGTCAAGGCGTTAACTGCCGAAAGAATAATCGCAACAGCCAGTGTAATACCAAACTGTTTATAGAAAACTCCAGTTGATCCGTTAATAAAGGTTACTGGAATAAATACCGCGGCCATTACCAAAGTAATCGAAATAATCGCTCCCGAAATTTCGTCCATTGCATGAATAGTCGCTTTTTTAGCCGATTTATATCCGTGATCGAGTTTGGCGTGTACCGCCTCAACGACCACAATCGCATCATCGACCACAATACCAATGGCAAGTACCATTGCAAAAAGCGTCAGTAAGTTAATCGTAAATCCGAATAAATTCAGGAAGAAAAACGTACCTACAATCGCAACCGGAACTGCAATCGCCGGAATTAAAGTCGATCTAAAATCTTGAAGGAAAATGAATACTACGATGAAAACCAATATAAAAGCTTCAATCAAAGTGTGAATTACTTTCTCGATAGAAGCATCCAGATTTTCGTTGACATCCACCATGATGGTGTATTTCATTCCTTTTGGAAAACTCTTTGCAGCTTCTTCAATCAGTTTTTTAGAATTGATAATTACATCTCGTGCATTAGATCCCGGAGTCTGGCTGATTGCCATTGCTGCCGATTCTACACCGTTTGTTTTAATAGTTGATGAATAACTTAAAGATCCTAACTCTACTTTAGCCACATCTTTAAGTCTCAACATTTGTCCGTTCCCAACAGATTTGATAATAATATTTTCAAATTCTTGAGCGCTGGTTAAACGTCCTTTATATTTAATTACGTATTGAAACGCCTGATTTCCGTTTTCACCAAATTTACCTGGTGCTGCTTCGATATTCTGCTCAGCCAAAGCTGTAGAAATATCACTTGGAATCAGTTTATATTGCTGCATTACGTCTGGTTTCAGCCAGATTCTCATAGAGTAATCTTTTGAACCAAAAACAGTTACATCACCTACTCCAACTACACGCTGAATCTGTGGTACAAGGTTAATCTTCGCATAATTTTGAAGAAACGTTTGGTCGTAAGCTTTATCATCACTGTATAAAGAGAAAATCAACAAGTTACTACTCTGGCTTTTCGTAACAGTAACCCCTGCCTGAGTTACCTCTACAGGTAGTAAACTTGTTGCTCTCGAAACCCTGTTTTGAACGTTTACCGCTGCTAAATCAGGATTGGTTCCCACTTTAAAGAAAACTTTAATAGAAGCATTTCCATCATTTGTGGCTGTAGAAGTCATGTAAGTCATGTTTTCTACACCATTAATTTGTTCTTCCAACGGAATTACAATACTTTTAAGTACCACATCTGCATTGGCTCCGGTATAACTTGCTGCCACGTTTACCGTTGGCGGTGCAATATCCGGATATTGAGAAATCGGTAACTCAATTAGGCCTAAAACACCTAAAATAACGATAATAACAGATATTACCGTCGAGAGTACGGGTCTTTGTATAAATTTTTTAAACATTTTTTTTATTTTAATTCGGCGTAAACTGTTTCCTGGCTTTGAGTTTGGGCTTTAATTTCAGTTCCTTCTTTTAATGAAGCTACTCCTTCTAATACGATTTGATCTCCTGCTTGTAAACCGCTTGTTACCACGTAATAATTTCCTGCTGTATTTTCAAGCACCGTAATATTTACATTCTTTGTTTTATTGTCTTTTCCTAATACTACCGCAAACATTTTATCCTGAAGTTCAAACGTTGCACTTTGAGGAACAATGATTCCTTCTTTTATGTCTTTTGGAATACGAACTGTGGTACTGCTTCCGCTTCTGATAATTCCTTTTGGATTTGGGAAACGAGCTCTTACATTTACAGTTCCTGTTTCAGTATTGATCAATCCGTTTACGGTTTCAATATTCCCTTTTTCATCATACGCCGAACCATCTGATAATAATAATGAAACCGCTGGCATGGTTTTGATTTTCTGAGTTAATGAAGCTCCAGTACTGTTTTCTTTAGTAAAGTTTAAAAGTGCTTTTTCGTTCATAGCGAAATAAGCATAGACATTTCCAATACTAGAAACTGTTGTTAAAGGTTCTGTTGTATTAGAGCTTACTAAACTTCCTAAACGGAAAGGAATTGAGCCTACAACTCCATTTACTGGACTTGTAACAGTTGTATATCCTAAATTAACTTTAGCATTTACTAAAGCTGCATTTGCTTGAGCCAAAGCCGCAACAGCTGACTCATAAGTATATTGAGCAGATTCTAAATCATATTTACTAATGATTCCTTTTTCTACCAATGGCTTAACTTTATTTACAGCCAATTTTGCTGAACTTACTTCTGCTTGAGCACTTTTAATACTTGCTGCTGCTGTACGAACTTGTTGTTCATACTCTGGCGCGCTGATTTTAAATAATGGCTGTCCAGCTTTTACTACTGCTCCTTCATCAACAAAAATCTTATCGATGTAACCTTCAACTCTTGGACGGATTTCTATATTTTGCTGTCCTTGTATACTAGCTGGAAAGTCGCTGTTTAATGTAGCAGATTCCGGCTGTAATACAACAGTTTTATACTCTTTGATTTGCGGTGCACCGCCGGCTTGTGCCGATTTATCATTTTTATTACCGCAAGAAGCGATAATAACTGAGGCTGCGAGAATACTTAAAAATGATTGCTTCTTCATCTTGAAAAATGTGTAATTATCTATTATATGCCAACAAAAGAACTAAAATATAACACACGAAATTTTTCAAATAGACGAAGAGCGAGAGACAATCGATAAAGGCAAGATGACAGCCGACGGAATTTTTTTAAATATTAAACAAGTGTTTAATTTTTATCTTATCGGTTCTAAAATGCTTTTTAGAGACTCTAAATCGGGTTTGGGCGATTGCTCAAATTTTATATTCAAATAAAATGTAATATTGTCCTTAAAATCAGAAATTAAAATGACACCAAACTTTTTTAGACCTTATCTTTTTACTGGATTACACATACTGGGATGGTTCTTATTAGGGTATCTTATGTTGTTTTACATTCCTTTAACTTGGAATGTTGTACTTCCGCAAGCATTCTGGCTTTGGCAGAGTATAATCTTATTTCTTTTAATAGTTGTTTTTTATTCAACAGCAAAAATCGTTGTTCCAAAAACCATTATTAAAGACAATACTTCTCTCTATTTAATCTGGGCCTTTCTTGCCATTCTTACATTACAATTAATCGCTTATTTTTATACTTCTCAAACGGATCTTCATAATCAAATTAGTAAAGCAATTGGTTTTAAAAAATATAAAAATCCGTACTTTGACAATTACGTTTTTACACTGACATTACTGGTTTTAGGAATCAGTACGAGCTGGGCCATGTTACAGCATTGGCAGAAAGCTGCACAGCATAAACTTAAATTAGAGCAAGACAAAACTATGGCTGAATTAGCCATGCTGAAAGCACAGATAAATCCCCATTTTTTCTTTAATTCACTTAATAGCATTTATTCGCTTACTTATACTGATATTGAAGATTCTAGAAATGCACTTCATACTTTAAGCCGAATGATGCGTTATTTGCTTTACAGCACAGAAGGCGAACGAACGACATTATTTAAAGAAGTTGAATTCTTAAAAGATTTTATCGCTTTGATGAAACTTCGTGCCAATAGTAAATTAACTATCACTACAGAAATCCCTGAAAAACTGCATGATTATCCAATTGTTCCAATGTTATTATTACCTTTAGTAGAAAATGCATTTAAACATGGCGTTCATGCAACTGATAAAAGCGAAATACACATTAAACTTTCGCAAAATGATACTGATCTTGAATTTGAAGTAGAAAATACTTTCTTCGAAAAAACATCAGTTTCTGATGAAGGCGGAATTGGTTTAACCAATACCAAACGTAGATTGCAATTGATTTATCCAAATCAGCATTCTATCACTTTTGGAGTTACCAATCACGGAACATATAAAATTAAACTGAAAATAACTTTAGAGCAATGACCTTATTAAAATGTATAGCGGTAGATGATGAACCATTGGCTTTAAAACTAGTAGAAACGTTTATACACCAAACTCCGTTTTTAGAATTAATAACAACATGCGACAATGCTGTAGACGCAATGGGTATCATTCGAGAAACAAAACCTGATCTAGTTTTCTTAGACATCAATATGCCCAATTTGAGCGGAATGGAATTGGCAAGACTTCTTCAAGATCAGCCTGGACCGTTGCCAAAAATCGTGTTTACAACGGCATACAATCATTATGCAATTGAAGGTTATCGTGTTAATGCAGTCGATTATCTTTTGAAACCTTTTAGTTACGAAGAATTCCTTCGCGCTTCGAGTAAAGTTTTACAATTATCAGAAGAAGCTAATAATCACTTTAATACTATTGCGGCTGATGATGAATTTATCTTTCTAAAAGTCGAATACCAATGGGTTAGAATTTCATTAAAAGACATTACTTATATCGAAAGTCTGAAAGATTATGTAAAAGTACATCTTGAAGATTCTCAAAAAGCTTTATTATCACTGATTTCTCTAAAAGCTCTCGAAGAAAAACTTCCTTCATCAAAATTTATGCGTGTTCACCGTTCGTTTATTGTTTCGCTAGATAAAATAAGCGCAATTAGTAAAAACTTCATTTTTATTGATAAAATAGAAGTTACAATCGGCGAACAATATAAAGAAGCTTTTAAAACACTAGTCGATAAGTGGCTGAAATAAAATTAGAATTACAAAAAATCATGGAAAAAAGATCAAACAAATATTACCTGACTTTAAGTCTAAAGGAATATGCAAACGGCGAAACTCAGCCAGCAAAAGAATTAGGAATCGAATTTGACAATCACGACGAAATTTTCGCAATTATAGAACGAATCAAAGAAAAAAACATTTTTCCAGACGATTCTCAAGCAGTTCAGTTTGCTTTAGGATTAAAATTATTTAGCGAAATCAAAATAAAAAATCGCAAAAATCCGCTTTTTGATGAATTAAATGAAGTTTTTCCAATCTTCATGAAAAAATTAAAAAGTCTTTAAAAACACCTTTGAGAATAAGACTTCAAGCTTATTCTCTTTCAACTTTTGAATGTTAAATTTTGGCTAAGAAATAAATAATCTAATTCTTACTGGCAATATTTTCCAACAATATCCCGTTTTTCAATTAATGCATGTCCCACTAAATGCTTTCCTAAAAGAAGTTTAATTTCTAGTTTGAAATTCTTTTGCTTCATAAAAATAGCATAAGCATTTAGGCATCTTTAATTGAAAATATAACTGGAGAATTTCATTCAAAAGCAAAACTTTCATTTTAATGAATCTCTAAAAACAATATTCACTTTTGGATGTTTGATAATGCAGAGCTATTTTTTAACCTATAAAATGAAAGCATTATGATAATTCAAAAAAGTATTTTTCTTCTTACCGCAATTTTCGCTTTAGGAAGTTGTTCAAATAACGACAATACTGACGAAGGCACCGATCCAGGACCAACAGGACCGCCTGTCGAAACTGGTACTGCAAATACAACTTATCAGCCAGCCTTTTCCGGACAGACACGTGCAGGAAGTATTCAAACCACAACAGAATATGAAGCTAAAGTAATTACCAGCGGTTTAAGTGCCCCTTGGGGAGTTGCTTATCTTCCTGACGGACGTCTTTTAGTTACTGAAAAAGCAGGCAATATTCGAATTGTTACTCAAGCTGGAGTTATTGGTAATGCTTTAACTGGTGTGCCTACTGTTAATCCAGCAGATCAAGGTGGGTTATTAGGAATTTGCCTAGATCCTGAATTTGCAACAAACAGAATGATTTATTTCACCTTCTCTGAAATTGTAGCTGGCGGAAATATTACCGCTGTCGCGAAAGGACGAATTTCAGACAACGAAACTGCACTTGAAAATACAACTGTTATTTATCGTTCGAATACACCAAACGCAAGCACACTACACTATGGAGGCCGAGTTTTATTTGACAAAACTGGAAATCTTTTTGTGAGCATTGGTGAAAGATCTGTTTTACAAACACGTCCGCTAGCGCAGTCTGTAACCAGTAGTTTGGGTAAAATTGTTCGTATTACAACGAACGGACAAGCTGCAGCAGGAAATCCATCTTTTACACAAAGTGGGGCTTTACCAGAACTTTACACTATTGGCCATAGAAATCCGCAAGGCTTGGCTATTCATCCAACAACGGGTGAATTATGGCAAAGCGAGCATGGGCCGAGAGGCGGCGACGAAATTAACCGAATTAAAGCTGGGGCAAATTATGGCTGGCCAACAATTACTTACGGAATCGAATATAGCGGAGAAAAAATTGGAGAAGGAATTACACAGCTAACTGGAATGGAACAGCCCGTTTATTATTGGGATCCTGTAGTTTCTCCTAGCGGTATGACTTTCTACGCTGGAAACCGTATTCCAGAATGGCAAAATAATCTATTCATTGGTTCATTAAGTGGCACACATATTGTTCGCTTAGCTTTTAAAGATAATAAAGTCGCTGGAGAAGAACGATTATTGGCCGGACAAGGACAAAGATTTAGAGATATTACTCAAGGAAAAGATGAAGCATTATACGCCGTTACCGATCAAGGAAGACTTTACAAAATTGATAAAAAATAGAAAGTAAACTTGTTCACTATACATGCCAAAAACGCCCCAAATATGGGGCGTTTCTATTTTATGTTTTTTTGTTTCAGGTTTCAGGTTTCAAGTTAAACGCAACGGAATAAAACATGAAACTTTAAACTTGAAACAAAAAAATTAAGCTTTTGCTTTTCTTTTTACTGTACAGCCAATTTCTTTAGTTTGGGTAATTGCTGGTTTTTGACCGCTTTTTAATGATGCAATTACATCTTCTGCATATTTTACTTTTTGAGGGTTATTTCCTTCTGGATCATTATCGATTGCTCCAACATATTCTACAACATTTCCTTTTGAAGTTTTAGAAACGATAAAAATGTGAGGTGTGCGTTTTGCACCATATTCATCTGTAATTTTTTGTCCTGGGTCAAATAAATATGGGAAAGGATATTTTTTATCTTTTGCTAAATCTTGCATTTTTGCAAATGTATCTGCATTAGAAGCTTCAGGATCATTTGGATTTATTGCAATTACAGGATATCCTTGTGATCTGAATTTTTTATCTAAATCGATAATTCTTTGCTCATAACCAATTGCGTATGGACAAGTATTACAAGTAAAAACGACGATATAACCTTTTGCATCTTTAAAAGTTCCAAAAGAAACGTCTTTGTTGTCAACATTTTTCAGTTTGAAATCTGGAGCGGCATCGCCCGCTTTAAGTGTTACAGCATTTTGTGCGTGAGATAGAAAAGCAGAAAATGCTAATGCTAATAATAAGATTATTTTCTTCATAATGATTTACAGTTTTTTATATTCAGTTAATAATTGTTCATAGGTAAATTCGCTTTCAACAAATTTTCTTTTATCATTTTTAATGAAAAGCGTTGCTGGAATGCTTCCTGACCAGCTCGGATCAATTCGATCAATAAACTCTTGTGGATTGCTTTCGTTTAAAAGAAAGACTTCATTCTTTAAGTTTTTCCTTTTTACAAACGGAATTACATTCGATTGCAATTTGGATTTAAAATCTAAGCTTACCAATAAAACAGCTACTTTCTCTGATTTATGTTCTGCTCCCAATTTCTCGAAATGCGGTAATTCTTTTATGCACGGCGCGCACCAAGTTGCCCAAAAATTGACTACATAAGTGCTGTCTTTTCCGTTTTTAATTCTTTCATTAAGCTGATTTATATTTAAAAGCTTTACGTTCTGATTGTATCCTTTAATGGAAAAAAGCAGAAATAGAAGAAAGGAAATTTTTAAAAGTTTATTTTTCATAGACCTTTTGATCTTAAAATTAATTTGTTTCCTACAAATATAAACTAATGCTTAATTAGATTTTGTTAATGAAAATCTAATGATTCTTTTGAGGTTCTAATATGTTGAGATTCTATGGTGCTAATTAAATCTATCGTTGCAAAAGTTTTTCAAAAATTTCTTTTTCTGAATTTTTAAGCTCTTTGCTAATCTTAGCAAAACCTTTACTTTGTCCAAAAGTGGTATACATAATGCTTTCCCAGCAATAATCTGCCATTTCCTGTATATTAGTACCACTATCTGAATATTCTTTTAAATCTTCCTCTGTAAAATAATACGAAATGAAATTCTCTCTGCTATCCAACAATAATTTTAGGCTCTTCTCATTTGCAAAATAAGAAACGAAAGCTTTATTATGCGGATGTTCCTGCATGGATAAAACGGCATTTATATAAACCTTTATAGATTTTTCGGTTACGCCGAATTTCTCTAAAAATACAGATGTAAATTTTGCATGAACAGATTGGTGTTCATCATCAACTGTTTTATAATAATCAATCAGAGTATCAAAATATTTTTCGTCTTGTAATCCTAAAGCAAAAACGGCAAAAGTCGATGGCATGGCACAATTTTCGTCTTCAAGATTGTTGTACCATTCATATTTCTTTTTAGCCAGATTAATATATTCTAAAATGTCATTGTGAAGATTTGGATATTTAACAGCTCCAGCAAAAAGATAGTTCTGCCCGCATTTTGGAAGGCCTTTTATTGGGAGTAATTCTTTATTTTTTGATGAAAAACTAATTTCGAAGCTTTTAGGAAAATCAAATTTTAGAAGGCTGTTAACGAAGTTTAATGCTTTTTTATAACTTTCTTCTGTTTCAGTAATCAGTTTTATATTGATTGTCGCAAAAACATCATTGGCTTTAGCTGTTAAATCGCTGTCTTTGTATGCAATTAGTTCTTTTGGAAGTTTTCCTGTTCCGTTTTTCTTAAGCTGTTCTACTTCATCAGAACCTAATTCCGTTACAACATCAAAATACTCATTTGCAGTAACTGTGGCATAACTTGGGCCGTATTTAATATGAGAAACAGCGATATAACATATAAAACTTAAAAGTTCTTTTTGTTCTTCTGTCAATATTGGTTTCGGAAGTTCTTCTTGAGTTTTTGGTATAAAAATCTTGTATTTGCCTTTTTTTACTCTTTCAAAACTATTAAAAACTAATTCCTCAGCTTGCAATCCTAATGAATAACGGTAACTATCAAATCCTGTAAGTTTTCGAAGTTTTTCTACAAATGAAATATAAAACTCTTTTGAAAAAGGTCTAGTCTGGAAAAAATATTCAATTATGGGTGATAGCAGAAATTTTTCGCCCGAATCTAGTACGTACGGATTTGGATATGCTTTATCAATTTTAACTGTATTATTATCAATCGCTTCAATGAATTTTTCTAAAAGCGCTTCGTTTCCTTCTATTTTTACTAAATAATTTAATTCTCTCATTCTTTATTTTATTGTCACATTTTTAATTTGATTCTTCTTCTTCTTCATCATCATATTCTTCATCATCATATTCTTCATCATCATAAGAAAGATAAGACCAATCTATATCCATATTATCCAAAATAGCATCAAATCGTTCCTGATCGCTTGATCCAATAAAAGCTCCCGTACAATTGTTTTCCTGATCGAATGACAAACTGATCACTTCATAAAAATCATCTGTATATACTTTTTGATTTTCTCTGCTGATTTCGGAAACAAGAGCATAATTCTCTTCAATAAACTTTACAATTTTCGAGTCAATTTCTCCTAAATAATTTCCATTAAATTGAAGTCCGCCCAAAGTTCCATTAAAAACTGCCATCAGCAGAAAAAAGTTCTCCGTAGTCTCGGTTTCCATTTCCCAATCCGATTTTTCTATCGTATCATAATTGCCATAAATCGGCGGATTTTCCTGTGATAGATCTTCCTTTTTAATTCCCCAAAAGGCTACGTTTTGATTTTCTTCATAAAAAATCAAAAAATCATCATCAGAAAATCCGATTTCATTTTCAGGTTTCAAAAGTCTGTTAAAGCAGTAATTTAGGTTTTCCTCTTTTCCTAATTCCAGATAATATTCTTTTAATTTAAAGGAAGTTTTATATCTAATGTTTTCTCAAGATCGAGAATTTGATTTTCTGAAAATCCGTAGTTTTCAGTTTCAGACAAGTTGTAAAGGCGTTTAATCTTTTGAATATAATTCATTTTAGGCTTCTATTTTTACGAAGTGAAAAATAAACAATTAATTACAAGCTTGCAATCACTTTATAATGATAATCTCACTTTTTAGCAAAAGCAATTTCTTAAGATTAGGATGTATTTTCTAGTCATGTTTTTTTGACTAATTGACTGGCGATGATATTCGGCTGAACTTTGCAACATATTCATAAATCCGAGAGTACCTTTTAAAAATTACTATGAAAATACTGTCGATACTATTAATCCTGATTTGCAGTTCAAGTTGCCAATCACAAACGAATTCAAAAATGAGTGAAAACAAAACAAATCCGTTATTATGTGATCCTGTAAGTGGAATGTGTGAAATGCCTGTTGGCGAAAAATCAAATGAAAAAACAGCTATTCCAACAGAAAATAAACCTGTCAAAATAATTTACTATACTGATCCAATTTGTTCTTCTTGCTGGGGAATTGAACCTCAACTTAGAAAACTAAAATTAGAATATGGAGATTATTTTGAAATTGATTACCGAATGGGCGGTTTATTGCCCGACTGGAGTTATAACAGCGGCGGAATAAACAAACCTTCTGACGTTGCACATCATTGGGATGAAGCCAGTTTATATTACGAAATGCCAATCGATGGAAATGTTTGGATTGAAGATCCGTTAGATTCTTCTTATCCTTCTTGCATTGCTATGAAAGCGGCTCAGATGCAAAGCAAAGAAAAAGCGATTTACTTTATGCGTATTCTTCGCGAAAAGCTTTATCTCGATAAAAAGAATATTGCAAAATGGGAAAACATAGCAGAAGCTGCAAAAATCGCAGGTTTGGATGTTCCGAAACTAAAAGCAGATTATGATGATGCCGAAGAACTTTTTCAAGAAGATTTAAATTTAGGAAAAACTCTTGGCGTACGAGGTTTTCCAACTTTATTTTTGGCTGATGCCGATAATAATCAATTAACTGTTTATGGTTCTAAGCCTTACGATTCTTACGAAAATGCTTTATTAGTATTATTTCCTGAAGCGAAAAAGAAAAGCATTCAAAATGAAAATCCGTTAGATTTGTTTGAGATTTTTCCAACATTGGCTCCAAAAGAATATGCTGTCATTTTATATAAATCGACTTCTGAAGCTACTTCTATTTTAGAGAAATTATATCAGCAAGGTTTATTGGATAAAAAGACAATAAAGAATGGTTCACTTTATATTAAAAAATAATTTACTGTTTGAGAATATTAAATCGTTCTCTGTACTTGGCAAGAGCAATTTTATCAATTGGCAAAACAAACGGATTTTCATTAACATCTATCCATTCAAATCTTTGAATATCTGGAGTACTGATTGCCATTTCTTCAAGATTGCTGATTTTTACAATATAATAAACTAAAAGAATCTGTCTTCCGTCATCAATTATAGATTCAACAAAATGTTCTTGTGTATATAAATGATCTACGATTTTGATTTTAGCATTAAGTTCTTCTTGAAATTCTCTGTGAAGACAATCTAAAATGCCTTCGCCAAATTCCACACCTCCACCTGGAAATTTGCAGTATATTTTATCTTTGTGATATTCGTAAAGTGCTAAAATCTTATTATCATTTTCACAGATAGCATAAGCTCTTACATTAAAACTATAGAGAGGTTTCATAAAATGGAAATCAAAATTCTTTAGATGCAAATTTAAAAATTTAAAAGCCGTAAAATTTAATTTCTTTACGGCTTTTGTTATTTGATCTATATTTCTAATTTATATCTCCTTCAAAATCAAATCTGCAACAACATCAATTGCTTGATTGATTATACTTTCTGGATCTCCTTTAAATTCATAACGTTTCGCTATTTCTTTATCTGAAAAAACGATATGCATGAAAATTGTTCCAACTGGCTTTGACTCACTTTCACTTCCACCAGGAGTTGTTAATCCCGTTAGACCTACGCAAATGTCAGAGTTTATATACCGATAAAAATTCTGCGCCATTAATTTGGTAACCTCAGCAGATTCTGCACTGTATTTTTCGATAGTTCCCCACGGAATTTGAAGTAAATCTTCTTTCATCGATGAATGATAACAAATCATTCCGCCAATCAAAATTCTTCCGGAGTTGAATACCGTCGAAAATTCATAACACATTTTTCCAGCAGAAGCACTTTCTGCAAATGATATTGTCAAGTTTTTTTCTATTAAGGCTTCGCAGCATTGAGTAACTTTATCAGATGCCATAATGTTTTAGGATTTAATTGCACATTTCTTTCTTAACCAAATGTAGATTCTTTTCAACAGATTAAACTTACATAATTCCTTACAACAATTACATTATAAGTAACTGTTAATTATGCAACTATCTTGTTTTTTCTTGTAAGGATATGCTCTTGATTTCATCGTAAATTTGTAAAATGCGATATACAGGAAATTATAAATCCCAAGAAAAAATAATAATCTAAAAAACAGTATTATGGAAAAGCAACACAACCATGATTATGGTCAGTTTGACCCTGATTATATAGATCAAAACACTCTTGCTGATGGTACTTATACAAATGAAGATCAGTTTAAACAAGTGTTGAAAAAACATGACAATCGGGAATTTGGCGAAAGTGATCCTGATTATTACGAACAAAATACTCTTATTGATAATGACAATTATGCGCGAGATGAAGACCCGTATCAATATCAGGAAGAGTTTATCGAAGATCCAAAACATCCGCAAGTTGATTTTGAATCGAACTCCAATATTCGATCAGAAAATATTCCGAATCAAGAGCGAATTATTAATGAAGATGATGCCATTACCAATGATGGCACCAAAGATGATTTGAACGAAGAACACCATCCTGATTTAGATTATGAAGAAGATGTAGAAAAAGATTCAGATCACGATCAAGATGAAGAATTAGACGATTTCGATGCAGAACATTATCCAGAAAACCATCCTCGAGAATAACGAAATTTTCGTAAATTGTAAAAGCATTAGTTTATGACTTTAGGAACGCAAATCGTCTGGCTTTTTGTATTAGCAATTCCGATTGCTTGCGTAAGTTGGACTGTCACGCATGAAGAGATTTTTAGAGAACCTCATGAATGGTGTGTCAGACATTCTAAAAATGACAGGTACATCTTGTCTAGAAAGTTCTTTTATCTTCTTACGTGCGAGTATTGCTTTAGTCACTATGTCACAATCGCTTTTTTGATTATCTGCGATTATAAACTTTTGTTAAATGATTGGAGAGGCTATATTTTGGCAGGGTTTTCTCTAGTTTTTATGGCAAATGTTTATATGAGTCTTTTTGCTTTGCTTCGTCAGACTATAAAAAAAGAAAAAGTCGAAATCGAGAAAATTGAAAGCGAAACGGATAATGAAAACACAATTAAATAAGTATAACTAAATAAATTAACATTATGGAGAACTTAAATTTCATAGACCCATTATTACACGGAATCACACCTGAAAAAAAGCCGCTGAATCTTTCTGTAAAACAAATGGTATGTGCTGGGGTTGGTGTTCTTTTAGCATCGGCTGTTTTGAAAAAAACAGGACATAAAAAAGCAAGTGCCGTTGTAGGAAGTCTTGCTTTACCAATTTTAGCATCGGCTTGTTATAAAAAATACAATCAAGTTAGCAAAGAAAAAATAGACGCTCAAGCAAGCAGCGGTATCGAATACAATCATTAATAGTTTTTGTTATATCTCATCAAAAAAGAGCACTTTTGTATAAGTGCTCTTTTTTATTTCAATTAAAAACTGTTTTTAAGAAATATTTCCTTCAACCCAATTTAAAGCTTTATTAAAGTCTATTTTTTTATAGCCACGAAATTCCCCTGGAACAATGTAACTAAATCCGTTTGTGAAAGAAATTATTTCATCTGTATCCGTTACAATTGCAGCTCTATTCCACTTTCCTAAATGTTTAAGCCCTAAAAGTCCATCTTGAAGCCAAGCACCCGCGGTAAAATTCTGAATATCGGTATCTAAAACCAATAAAAAATTAATCTCGTTGGTTTGTTTTACCAAATGTTCAACGGCTGGAACTACTGCTGTCAAAAAATCGTCTTTTGTTACTTCTGCCAATGCTCTAAAAGCTACAATATTATCGGTAGTATCAATTTGATGTATCATGATTTTTATACTTTTTTGAGTTACTTAAATGAGTTTTGTCAGAGCACTTTATAAAATACTCAATTGTATCTCAAATATACTTATAATCAGCGAAATAGAATTTACATTTAACTATTCGTTTATTATATTTTTTTAAGAGACAAAGTTTCAAAGTGCAAAGTGACAAAGGTTTATGTCTAATACTTAAATAGGTATTGCGATAAAAAAAAACTCAAAACATTATCATTACATAACACTATCATAAACTGATTTCCGCTATAAATCAATAAAATTGCGGTCAATTAAAAGTTCCAAAACTTCTAATAAACCCCAATTTATTAAAGTTAAAAACCTATGCATTCAAGATTTACAATATTGTACCTATTATCGTTTTTTGCCTTTTTCAATTATACCGCATTGGCGCAAAAAGCTAAAAACCTCAACGGAACACAAGTTGCGTTTTTATCTGATGTCCATTTACAAGATTTATTTGGCAAATTTTCAGATTCAGATTATAAAGGCGTTTTAAATCCGAAAACAGGAAAATATGCTTTGGTGCGCACCATGTCATCACAGCTTCATTCTACTCGAATTTTCAATGAAAATTATTTTGCATTTATAGCTGCTTTAGAAGATATCGCAAAGCGAAAAATCAAATATGTAGCACTTCCAGGAGATTACACAGATGACGGCCAGCCAATTCACGTTCGCGGATTAGCCAAAATATTAAATCAATACAGTAAAAAATACGGAATAGAATTCTTCATTACTACAGGAAACCATGATCCAGTTGGGCCTTTTGCTCAAGAATCTGGAAAAGAAGATTTCTTAGGAAAAGAAGGTAAAAGTCAACCCATTTATAGCAAAGAAGGTCTTTATAAGCCAAATTTAAACATTGAACAGCCCGTAGTTGTTACCGCCGATATTGCTAAAATGGGTTATTTAGGAATTACCGATCAGCTTCAGGATTTTGGCTTTCATCCCAACAAAAAATACAAATTTTGGGCTACTCCATTTTCTTCTTATACAAATGAAAACTATACATTCGAAAAAGCTTTAGAAAGCGCTAAACTGGAAAGTCGCGTATATGAAGTAGCACCAGGATACGAAGTTCCAGATGTTAGTTATGTTGTAGAACCAATCGACGGACTTTGGTTAATGGCAATTGACGGAAATGTTTATATTCCGAAGAAAAATGCTTCTACTGAAAAAGATTCTAAAAATTACAGCGAAGCAAGTACAGGTTATAACAATGTGCTTTCGAACAAAAAACATCTTATAAAATGGGTTGAAACTATTTCGGCTCAAGCCAAAAAACAAGGAAAAACTTTAATCGCTTTCAGTCATTTCCCTATGATAGATTTTAATGATGACGCTTCCGCGGAAATAAAAGAACTTCTCGGCCCAAACAAATGGCAGTTAAACCGTGTTCCAGTTGAAGAAGTGGCACAGGTTTTTGCAGATGCAGGATTGAAGATTCATTTTGGAGGTCACATGCATATAAACGATACGGGTATCAGAACTTCTGCAAAAGGAAATACTTTGGTTAATATTCAAACGCCATCTTTAGCGACTTATATTCCAGCTTATAAATTATTGACTTTCAAAAAAGATAATGTTGTCGATATTCAAACGATTACTATCGATGATGTTCCGAGATATAACGAGCTTTTCGATTTGTATAAAATAGAATATCAATTTTTAGAAAGTCAGAAAACGCAAGACATTTGGAATATTGATATTTTAAAAACAAAAAACTATCACGATTTTACCGATTTTCATTTGAAAGAATTAGTTCGTCTTCGTTTCTTAAAAGACGATTGGCCTTCTGCTTTCAAAGATTTTATATTGAATGTTTCTGCTAAAGATTTATTGGTTTTAGCCAATATACAATCGGATAAAGATTTTGATTTTATTCTAAAAAATAAAGAACAGTTTCAAAAAGAATGGAATGAAGCTGAAGCGAAATCTGATAGAATTTTAGCTCAAAACAATCTGAAAAAAGATAATTTTAATTGGATAGGCTACGATCTTTTAGTAGATTTCTATCGTTTCAGAAGCGCCGACGAATTAGCTTTAGCTGATGTTGGAACTCAAAGAGCAAAAGAGTATAAAGTTTTATCTAATTTATTTTTAGAAGGTTCTAAAGCTGATCTTTCGAAAGATAATCCGATGCAAAAACAAATGAAATTATTTCTTATAATTTTCAATAAGTTCATGCACGAAGTTCCAGCAGATCATTTCATAGTTGATTTGAAAAATGGCGAGATTAAGAGCTTGAAGTGATTTTTTTCTGTACAGGATGTATTTTTTTTAACGCAAAGAGCACTAAGGTTTTTCGCAAAGTCCGCTGAGTATTTTGAGTAAGATTTTACAAATCATAGTTCGCAAAGCTTTATGAATTCTAGTTTTGCAGATTTACAGAAAAATAATTTTAACAAACTAAATTTTAACATAGCCCGCGGTTTCAACCGCGGGTACTTACGGATAGGCAATATGGATTGTGTTCCTGCGGTTGAAACCGCAGGCTATATTCACTAAGCTCCACAAAACGATGTCCATAAAGCTTTGCGCCCTTTTTTATTTTATAAAATTTAGCTTAAAAAAAACCTTAGCGAACTTTGCGTTAAACCTTTGTGCACTTTGCGTTAAAAATAAAAACAAAAAAAGCTATCAAAAATGACAGCTTCTTATTACATTAAAACCTAAAATTTAATGTATCTAAAACCATTATGGCAAATGGGTTAGGATTATTTTTTAATAAAACGTCTTACCGTTTTGATTCCGTTTTTTTCAACTGAAATCAAGTAAACACCTGTTTTTAAAGTAGAAACGTCTACGCTATTATTATTTACGGTTTGAGAGGAAACAGTTGCTCCGCCTTCAGTATTAATAATATTTACATTTCCGCCAGAAACTTCGGTGCTGAAAAAGATTTCACTTTCTGTTGGATTTGGATAAATTTCTAAACTGGCGATAGATTGTTCAGTAGTTGGCGCAGCTGATCTTGCCGTTGAACCCGATTTTGTAATTTTAAACCAGTTTATATTAAAACCTGTGTTTTGAACATATATCCCGAAATTATACGTTCCAGCATTTACATTTACAGTTTGAGTAATCGTCTGCCAATTTTGCCATCCACCTGTATTTGGAACATTTATAGCACCAAGCTGAATAGTTCCTGCATTTAAATCAGATGATAATCTTCCGCCCGTAACTGCACTTGCAACTCGATATTCAATTTGATAAGAACCAGAAGTTGGGAAATTAATATTATAATAGGCCATCCAATCGCCTGTATCACAATATCCGACATTTAATCCACCGCCTGTATCAGTTGTTGCTTCAGTTTGAACACCGCTCATGGTATTGTAATTTTCTGCTTGAATTAAAGTTCCTGTTGCTGGTGGATTGCTTCCTGTAATAACTTGATTAATGGCAGTTAACAAAGATTTTGAACCTGTTGCATCTTGAGACAATTCCCAAATCATTACTCCAGCCGCATTTTGAATCGCAAAAGTCGTTTTTTGTTTGATAGTTGGAATTCCGTTATAATAAATTGTGTTTCCAACTTGATCTAAATTTTCAGCACCTGGATATTGAGCTACAATATTGGCATAAGAAATTCCTTGATTAGCAGAAGCTCCAAAACCGTATCCGTAAAACGGAAGTCCAATTACGGCCTTACTTGCAGGCAATCCTCTTCCTGTCCAATAATTAAACTGATTTACCGCCATGCTATAAGGAGAATGCTGACCCGGATTGTTTGGTGCCCAAGGCCCAGTTGCATCATAAGCCATAATATTGATCCAGTCGTATGTTGCAAAAGTAGATGAAGGTACATTTGCACCACCATATCCTTCTGAAAGCGCTGCTGAAATCAATTTGCCATTGGCATGCAATTTATTCGCTAAAGCAATCACAAATCCTCCGTAATCACCATTAATTGCTGGCCCTTCTAAATCTACATCGACTCCATCAAAATTGTGAGCAACAACATAATCGTATATTTTCTGAATGAAAGCAGTTCTATTTGCTGGAGTTATCAGATTAAAATAATTGTCACGAATCGCTCCTCCTTCTGAAACTGATCCTCCTCCAAGAGAAACAAAAACTTTTACATTCTGTGCATGTGCTGCATTTATGATCGTATTGCTTCCCGAATTAAAACTCAAATATCCATTTGCATCAGGATTTTCGAAAGCAATATTAATATGCGTTAATTTACTATACTGAATAGTGCTTGAAAAAGCATTTAAATCAATCCAATTTGGAATATATGCGATTACCTTTTTTTGGGCTACAGAAAAATTAAAAACACCCAATGCTAAAATAAGAATCCATTTTGCCGACATTCTTTTGTAATTGTCTTTCATAGTGATTTGTTTTAATTTGTAAATTATGGGGATATTGAAAAATTGCAGGTTTTAGATTAAAATCTAAAACCTGCATTCTAAAATTATTTTTTAATGAAACGTTTAACCGTTTTTGCACCATCTTTATGGAAAACAACAAAGTAGATTCCAGTTCTAAGACGTGAAACATCAATAGCATTATTATTGATTTTTTGCTCAGAAACTAGCGTTCCCGTCTGATCTATAATACTTACTTTTTCTCCGCTTACAGATGTTGTCACAAAAAGAGTATTTTCTGCTGGACTTGGATAAATATTTAGTTCAGCTGCAATCGGTTCTTCTTCTACTATCGTTTCAGTTGCAGCCATTCTCGCTGTTCCTGCTACTTTTGTAATTTTAATCCAGTTGATGTTCATTCCTGTATTTTGAATGTAGATTCCAAAATTATACGTTCCTGCATTTACGTTTACAGTCTGCGAAACGGTTTGCCAGTTTTGCCATCCACCAGTATTTGGAATATCAACATTTCCTAAAAGAATCGCTCCTGCATTTAAGTCAGATGATAATCTTCCGCCAGTAACGGCACTTGCAACTCGATATTCGATTAAATAAGAACCTGTCGTTGGGAAATTGATGCTATTATATGCTAACCAGTCACCTGTTTCTGTATAACCAACGTTTGAACCTCCGCCGGTATCTGTAGTTGCTTCAACTTGAATACCGCTCATTGCTGAGTAATCTTCTGCCTGAATTAAAACTGAAGTTTGAGAACTCGTTGCTGGAACTAATTTCCATTGTCCGCAAGTTTGATTATTGTTATCCCATTGCTGCACAATTGCTCCCGATGCTGTACTTGCTCCCGCAACTTCAACAATTCTTCCGCTGTGACGAGCCACAATTTTATAATAGCCATCGCCAGTTGAAACCAAAATAAACTGCTGATTTGTAGTTGCATTGTATGGATATTGTTCTACTCTTGCGCCATTAGCTTTATTGAAGTTATTGATATCCATTGACATTCCGCTATGGTTTGCAATGATTTTATACATTCCGTCTCCTAAATGCGTAAACGTAAATTTCTGATTGTTACCAGAGTTCAAAGCGCCTTGATTAATTCCTGCTCCGTTTGACATACTTGAATTCCAAACGTCCATATACAAACCACTATTTCTATTTTGAAGGAAGAAAGTTTGGTTTCCTAAAGTAGTAGTTCCGTTTGCAATAACTCTTATCGAACTTACTTTATCGTTCCAAGTGGTATTCAAACAAGAATTATCAGAATTAATTACTGTTGAAGTTCCACCGAAATTATCATCCTGATATAAAATTGCCTGATAACCTTGAGTAATTTTTAGCGAAGAAATATCATCATTTAAAACCCCTAAAGAATTTAAACGAGCTAGGTTATAATCTCCAATGGTTAATCCGCCTGAGAATCCAGTGTAGTTGCAGTCTTTATAAACTGTGATTACATCTGTTGAAGCTGGAACTGAAGGCGTTAATCCTGCATAACCTCCAAATGTTGCTATAACTTTTGTTGGTGATGGCGAATGAAGTGATGGCGACTGATCTGCAACATCATCATAAGCAAATCCGTAAGCTAAATTATCAATATTGATGCCTGGTAAATGCCAGAACTTAGAATAATGATTCGTTGGATTTACCTGATAAAATTTAGACGCATCATACCAGTTTTGCTGACCCGGATTTGCCGTTGTTGTATTTACAACATGACGATTAATCGCAGCCGTTAATTGTGATTGAATTACAAGATCTAAATCTCCGTCAACCAATCTTCTATCCAAAACACCTTTTCCTTCAAGAGCTTCTTGGGTTGTTGGTCTATTTTGTACGCGTCCAGTTCTTCCAACAAAAGCTCCAGATTGTCCAACCATTTCAAGTTGTTCTCCAATAACTCTACCTTTGAAAACTCCTGCATCACCTGCGTAGAAAATCAAATCTTCATTTTTGTATTTGTTCCAAATTGCATCAATGTATGATTTTAAATAATTTGCATATTGTCCAGATCCTTCAGCGTAAGCAGCCGTTTTAGAAGGCGCTGTAATTTCGCCCGTTGCATCGTTTACACAACCTTGAAATTCTACTGGAACATTGGCTTTAAAAGCCGCAACAATATCTGCGTGTTTTTTCAAATCACCCACTTTCTTTTGGTAGCCGTTTGCTCCAAACAATTCCAATCCCATTGGATATTTGTATGAATCAACTCTTGTTGGATTTCCGAAGAAACCATATTGATTGTTAGTCAATTCAATCATTTCATACAAAATTCCCTGATTCGGGTCTGTTGCGTTCTGCGGATTTGGCGATGCATATCCCGAAGGAGCTCCGCTGGCACCAAAAAAGTAAAAATACAGTTGAGAGCCTTTAGAAATAAAAACTCGGCATCCTGCAATTAATGGCAATGTGAAGGTTTTGTTTGGAATATCACTCAACTTAGTAAAGCAAGCAGCATATTTAGAATTTTGTCCCGGTCCTGTGTTTCCACCGTAAGTTGGTCCAGTAACCGTATTGTAAGAAGCGCTCATTGGTAAAACCTGACTAGTTTGGGCATTTACCCAAACGTGATTTCCAGTTGTATAATCGATACCAACAATGGCTACATATAATTCGCTGTCTGCAA
The DNA here is from genome assembly GCF_003254625.1 of Flavobacterium ginsenosidimutans. Lineage (GTDB taxonomy): Bacteria > Bacteroidota > Bacteroidia > Flavobacteriales > Flavobacteriaceae > Flavobacterium > Flavobacterium ginsenosidimutans. The sequence goes on along the minus strand of NZ_QJRJ01000081.1, from coordinate 241,837 downwards.
ACGGCGAATTATTACTAATCGTAAATGGTACAGGCCCTTGAGCATGCATCAAGCTTGAAAACACTAAAAAAAGTGTCGTCAAAAAAGAAAATCTTTGAAGTCTAATTTTATTCATATCTAAATAATTTTGGGGTTATGTAAATAGATTTTAACCAAAGCCATTTTCAAATAAATGGCTAAATAAATCCGCCAGGTGCAACTGGTATGCCCTCCTTGAATTGCACCCAACGGATTTAAAAAATTATTTCTTAATCAGCTTTTTTGTCCAGCTTTTTTGATCTGACTTGAAGTTCAGAATGTAGATCCCTCTGCGAAGTTTACTTACGTCAATTACACTTTCGTTTCCTTGAGGTCTATTTTGCAAAATCAAATTTCCAGTATTGTCATAAATCGTAATGACTTTATTATCTAAGTTTTCAGGAGATGAAACTTGAACATAATTAGTTGTCGGGTTCGGATATACTGCAAAAACAGTTTCTTCTGCTGGAAGTTCTTCCTCAACACTCAAAGCCATTCTAGCTGTAGAAGCTGAACCATAAGCTTCAATCTCATATAATGAATATCCGTAAGGAGCTAAAGCTTTCGTTGTACATAAAATACGCAGATATCTTCCTGTTCCGCTTACGGCTAAATCATCTGTTCCGCCATCGCTTGCCGTTTGTGTATTGATTGTTTCATTTTCTGTAAAAACATTATCAGTGGAAAGCTGTACTTTGTACTGAGTTGCATAAGCTGCTTCCCATTTTAATACTACACGATTAAGAGTATAATTGCTTCCTAAATCAACATAAATCCATTCGGTGGCATTTGCAAAAGAACTCGCCCATCTTGTACCTGCATCTCCATCTGTTGCTTTATTTGCTGTAAACGTCGCGTTTTCTTCTGTAGAAGCCGTCGCTGTTTTAGCTAAAGCTAAATTTACATTCGGATTTGGAGTTATATTTCGAACTGTTACATCGCTGAAAACTCCAGTTGTTAAAGTTCCATTAGCGTGAGAAGTAACTGCCATTCCTACATAAATTGTACTAGCCATTGAAATTGTTCTTGGTGTTCCAATTTGTGTCCATGTTGTTCCGTTATCCGAAGAATAAGAAGTAAATACATTTCCAGATCTTACTAAACGAATCCATTTTGGAGCTGCTCCTGTTGCCACTTCTGCAGTTGTTACTCCCGAAGTTGTTTCACGAGTCAAAAACTCAATTCCTGCCGCAGCGCTTGCATCGGTCATGGCGTGTTTTGAAGTCGGTGTTAACGTTTCACGGAACATTACTCCTGCTTTTGCGTAAGTGTTGGTATTAATTAATGAATTTACTTTAGCAATAATTTCGGCATCTCCAGTAATTGGCTGATTCACAAATTGAAACTGATCGCTTGTTTCCCAAATGTCATTTCCTGCACCTTTAATCGTAAAAGTACCGTTAGAATGTGTTGCTTCTCCCGCAGGTGAAACCGCTCCTAAATCGGTGCTAATCCAAGGCGAAGGCAATCCTGCTGGAGTTTCTGTCGAAACTAAATTTAAAGCTCTCAGATTGTCAAAATAATACGTATTTCCAGAATTGGTTCCCGGTTCAAACAAGAAAACAAAACGGTTGACATCATTATCTGGAGTCGAAGCGTCTGGCGTGCTTACATACGTAAAAGTAATGGTATGCCAAGCATTACTTTGCTTTACAACTCCTTGATAAATACTATGTCTTCCAACAGGATAATTGGATGGAACCGAAGCACTGCTCTCTGCCTGCCAAGAAATAATTGATCCAACTGGTGCTGAAGTGTAAACGTCCATCGCGAACTTTTTAGTTCCAGCTTTAAAATCTCCAATATTGGTCAATGTCGTATTGAATGAGAAGTTATCATACAATTCAGTCGATTTACGAACGTATTTTCCAACATTCGAAGAAGTATTGATTCCGCTAGCATTTGGATTTGCTGTGTTTGGCGTATACGTTCCAATTGCATCTCTAAACGTTATATTGTGAATCGTTTGATAATCTTCATATACGACACCTTGCGTAAATGTGTCTGGAAGTTTAGTAGAACCAATTCTAATATTATCAAAATAATACGTATCGCTTGTGTATGAACCTGAATTAAACAATAAAACCATTTGATTTACTGCCAAATTTGAAGTTCCCGCATCTGGACTTGAATTATAGTAAAAAGTCAATGTTTCCCATTGATTTTGTTTGGTTGTAATTGCGACATAATTACTATTTCTTCCTGTCGGATAATTGGCTGGAAGCGATGTTGCACTATTTTCAAAATTCATGCTTACAACCGTACCAATTGGCGCCGTTGTATATACATCGATCATGATTTTATTGGTCTGATTTTTAAATAAACCAGCATCTTCAATTGAGGTTTGTGTATTAAAGAAAAGCACATCATATTGCTCAGATGCATTTCGAACGTACTTCGCCACATTCGCAGAAGCATTAACAGAATTTGTTCCAGGATTTGCCACAACAGAATAAGTTCCCGTTGTAGTTCCTTTTATGATTTTATTTACGCCGTCATAATTTTGCAGAACATCTGTTGCAATAATTGGTTTTTCTGGCGCTGCTTTTGTCAGTAAATTATCAAAATAATAAGTTGCTCCAGAATTAGAATTCGATTCAAAAAGAATCACCACATTATTGATTGATAAAGCACTCGTATTGGGATCGATTATTTTTTCAAACTCAAATTCAATCGTTTCCCATTTGTTCTGAACTGTTGTTGTCGCTTTAAAACCGCTATGTCTTCCTGACGGATAATTGGTTGCAGTCGTAACATTACTGTTTTCTAATTGCATCGAAATTTTTGTCCCAACAGGAGCCGAAGTATAAATATCAAACGAAAGTCTTTTTCTTCCGTAAACATAATCGTTCGCATTGGTAATTGTTACATTTCTGATGTTTAAAACATCGTACAATTCACTTGAATTTCGAACATATTTTCCAACCAAAGCAGAAGTGTTAATTCCTGTAGCCGAAGGATTCGCAACAGCTTCTGTCAAAACTCCCGTTTTTACAGGATACAATACATTTCGATTACTCTGGAAATCTTCATGTATTTTTTCTACTGGCAATGCTGGTTCGGTTGTAACGGCTAGTTTGTAAGTATTGACATTACAGCCAGAAACTGTTGCAGCTACAGAAACATCTCCTCCAGAAGTTCCCCAATTTACGGTAATCGAATTTGTTCCCTGCCCTGATGCAATTGTTGCTCCCGCTGGAACAGTCCAGTTGTAGGTCGCCCCCGCAATTGCATTTACAGAATAGGTTTTACTAGTTTCATTTTGGTAAACTTTATTATCACCTGTTACCGCATATTTAAAACTCCCATCGTAAACACGAACATAATCGACTTGTAATTTTACTGGAAAATCAGTAGAAACTGGCGCTACTCCTGCTCCATTTACACTGGTGTAAGGCGTTCCTGCACTACCAACAGCAAGGTTTAAAATGATATAGAACTGACTATCGTTAAAAGGCCATCCGCCATTAACTGTCGTATTTGGTGTTGCGGTGTGAAATAAAACATCATCAACAAACCATTTGATAAAGTTTGGTCCCCATTCTACCGCATAAACATGAAAATCTGAAGATAAATCAGTTGGAGAACTGTAACTTCTACCCGTAAAATGATATCCGTTTCCATCATAATGAATCGTTCCGTCAACAGATTGCGGATTTCTGTGTTTGGCTTCCATAATATCAATTTCACCTGTATACGGCCAGTTTCCATTTACGGGAAGCATCCAAAAAGCTGGCCATGCTCCCTGCCCGTTAGATAACTTCATTCGAGCTTCAATTCTTCCGTATTTTAAAGAATACTTTCCTTCTGTAGTCAGTTTTGAAGAAGCATACGGCTGATCTGGAAATGAAGCATTCGGCTCATACTTTGCCTGAATGTTCAAATAACTGTTTGCTCCTTCTTTTACGATTGTGGCCTGATTTGGATCATAACGCTGTGCTTCGGCATTTCCAAATCCACAGAGCGACGGACATCCGTTTCCTGAGATGCTTTGCCATTTGGTTAAATCTACAGTTGTGCCATTAAATTCATCAGACCAAACGAGCGTATTACATTGGGCATGAGTTTTAAGAAATGGCAGCATTAAGAATAAAACTGCCACACAAAATTGTTTAAATAAATAAGAATTGCTTTTCGGTGGTCGGCCGAAAAAAAAGTCATTTTGCTTCATTTTTAAATAGGTTTTAGTTAGTAAATGCTATTCCTTCAATCAATGCTACTTTATAAAAATAGATCGTATTTTCCGACAATAACAGCGCAATATTAACTAAAAAATCAGGCAAGACTTACATTTTTGAGTACGGTTTGACTACGGTACTATTAAAAAAATGTAATAAATAGCCCATAAAAACCGTAAAACTACTTAGGATTTCATTTACAAGAGAAAAACTAAAAATTGAGAATAAATTCGGTGATGTTTGTATCTGATGGAAGCTGCAATTTTTTACGAATACGGTATCTAGTATCTTCAACACCTCGAACAGAAATTCCTAAAAGCGGTGCAATTTCCTTTGTATTGAAGTTCATTCGCAAATAAGCACACAATCGCATATCGCGTGGAGTCAATTCTGGATAACTTGATTTTAATCGTTGCATAAAATTATCATGCAATTGATTGAAAATTTCTTCAAATTCATTCCAATGCTTGTCTCCCTGCAATTCGTGGTCGATTAATTTATTGATTTTCATCAGAAGACTGAAGTTTACATTTGGATCGTTTTTCTTATCAATCTGACCAATCAATTCTTTTATCGAAAGCAAAATTTCATTCAAATGAATCAAATTGACGGTATTCGAAGCCACTTTAGCATTTTTGAGGTTAATTGTAGTTTGAAGATTTTCACGCACAATCGCCATATTTTCTTGTTCTAAAGCCAATTTCTGCTCATTTAGTTCCGCACGATTTCGAAGCAATTCTTTCTCCTGATTGAGAATTAACTGCTCTCGCTCACGTTCTGCAACTCCTTTTTGATATTTAATAATGGTATAAATTAAAACTCCAAAAAGCATCAAATACAAAATATAAGCCCAAGTAGTTCTATACCAAGGCGGTAAAACTTCAAATCGAAAAACGGCCTCTTCACTAACTACATCATACATATTTTTTGCTCTTACGTGAAAAATATATTCGTTTTCAGGCAAATTGGTATATTCTTTTTCTGTTTGAAGACTATAATCTGACCATGTTGGTTCAAAACCTTCTAGCCAATATTCATATTTTGTGGCATCGGCATCATCAAAACAAAGGGATGCAAAAGAAAAATGAAGAGCATTATTAGAATGAGACAAAACAGTCGAAAATTTATCGCTTACTGATCCTGTTTTATTCGGAAGAACATCATAACGGCTAGAAAACAGCAAACTATCTTTAGGGAAAATACATTTTACTTCTGAAATAACTGCTTTATATTTCGTTTGATATTTCTTATTTTTAATAGCGCTGTAATGAATCAAACCTTCTTGTGTTCCAAAGAAAACATCGCCACTTTTTGTGGTTTGAATATTTTCGAAACCAGGAACATATAAATAGCGAAGTTTTCGAAAAGGAAGTTCTTCCACTTTAAAACTTCCATTTTTCTGCTTGTTCATTTTTCCTGTGTTTTCGCCAGAAACATACCAAATATTGTCCTGATTGTCTGGTTTTAATAATCGGATATGATTTTCTAATCCGAGATATTTCTTGAAAACAGGATCTGGAATCATCTTTTTTGAAGATACATCTTGTCTGTAAACGCCTTTTGTTGTTCCAAACAAAATCTGATTATCGACTTTAAAAGTGTTCAAAAACAAGCTCGATGGAAAACCATTTTTATCATTATAAAACTGAATATCGGTAACCGAATCAAATGCTGCATTGAATTTAATCTTGTAAATTCCTTTATATCCGTGTGCAATCCAAATGTTTCCTTGTTTATCGGTTTCCATAATTCTGCTGCTTTCCTCAAAACCTTTTATTCGATGTTGAAAAACCCAAGAACCATTTGTTTTTTTCAAAAGATACAATCCGGTATAACCGCCAACAAGCAATAAATCAGCATGATTGGGAACTAGAATTCCCTGCCAAGCGCCATCAATTTTGGCTAACGCTTTCGCGGAATTTCCATTGATTTCAAATATTCCGTTTTTTTCAAAAGCCAATAACGAATTACCGAAAACACCAACATTCCAAACATTTTCAGACATTCCAGAAACATGCTGAAAGGTCACGTTTTCTCTTTTTCCGCTTTTATAAGCTTCCCAATTCAGCCAAAACAAACCGTTGTCGGTACCGATATATAATTTATTTTGGTAAATCTGACTGCAATAAATTTTGGTTTCAGAATTAGTGCCGTCAATGATTTTTGACAAAGGAGACGAAATCTGAATTAACGAAATTCCGCCTTTAAGTGTCACCCACAGATTTCCTTCTTTATCAATTTTAAAATTGGTTACATATTCATTCTGAAGTCCCATTTGTTTATCGATGTGTTGAATCAAATGCCCTGAACCATCTATAACTATCAACCCAGATTGACGGGTTCCAATTCCGAAATAACCGTCTGAAAGTTCAATTCCTGCTGAAATCTGACTTTGCTTTAATAAATAATCAACTTCCGTTATAAAAGGCTTTATTTGATTTTCATTGAAAGTAAAAAGACCCTTTTTTTGAGTTAATAGTAAAAGTCCGTTTTGGGTTTGAAAAATCTTTCTAACCTGCAATCCAACAAACTTCTGACTATTTTCTACAGGAATTAATGCGTTATCTTTTAGCTTTAACAATCCTTTTTCATTGTCTGAAACATAAATCTCTTTCCCTACTTCGAAAAAATCATCAAAAGAAGTTTTAGCATCTATGACTGTGATTGAATTGTTTTTATAAATAAAAATCCTTTCATAAGAGAAAAAAATGACTTCATTATTTCGAATGACCGTATGAAGTACATCTCCAAAATTTCGAGCCGATTTAGGAAGCAGTTTTACTAAAGAAGTATATTGATATTGCCCATTTGGAAGCTGAATCACAAACCCGAAATCACCTTGCGCGCCAACGAACATTTTATCGTTTTTATCAATTGTCATAGAGCGCACCATGCTTCGGTTTTCTGGTTGCGTCACAATTCCCCAGCGCACACCATCAAATTGCATAATTCCAAAATGATTGGCAAAAAACATCATGCCTTTAGAATCTTGCAAAACATCCCAATTCTCTGATGCCGCTTTATAAGCTTTCGGACTGTAATTGACTATAAAAGGAACTCCAATCTTTTTGATTTGAGAATTGATAATTGGAGAAAATAATAGGAATAAAAGTAAAATTCTAATTTTAAATTTCATCATTCTGTTTGCGTCTGTAGGTTAGTTTTGTGATTTTAAAATCACAATCTGGAAAATGCTTCTTTGGGAAAAGTCATTTTCTAGACAAAAAACATTCTTTTTTTAAATGTATCAATAACAATTATTCATTATTATTAAAGCAAAAAAGAGAATGTCGAAACTCAAATATATAAAATTTTATTTTAATGCAATAAATCGCGTTTTAATAAGAGAATTTGATAATTAGAAAATATGCCGATTAGAAAATTTGATTACGCACATACCATTCATTCCGCAAAATAGGTGTCCCTACAGGACACTATGCAAATACGTTTTCTCAACCGACCAGATATTACTAACGGAATATTTTTTTTAGTAAAATAAATCAATTCAAAAATCTAAATCTTGTTTTCTCATTTTCAGCATTCTGTACAGAATTACACCTATTCTGTATTTTCAATTCCGTTTTGATTTGTACTTTTATATTCCTATCAAACCTATTTTTTAAAATGTATAAAACCAACGAATTTTGAAAAAACATCTTTTTATCATAACCTTTCTGACAGCCAATTTTGCTGCTTTTTCTCAGAATAAAATCATTACAATTACCAACAATTTAAAAGTTGACCGAGAGTTTGAAACTATCGAATTGACTAAAAAATCACTTGGATTAAATGCGGATTCAAAACTTGAAAATTATGTTGTAAAAGATCTCAACAGTAACTCTTTCTTAGGAACCCAAACGGTAGATAATGACGGTGACGGAATTGCAGATTTGCTTTTATTTCAGCCAAAAATTAAAGCTTCATCAAAACAGGATTTTGAAGTTTTAATGGGAACAAATCCTTCGGCTTCAAAAGTTGTTAGTTGCTATTCTCGTTTTGTTCCAGAACGTACAGACGATTATGCTTGGGAAAACAATAAAGTAGCTTTTAGAACTTACGGGCCTGTAGCACAAAAAATGGTTGAGGATAATATCGCGGGCGGAACATTAACTAGCGGAATCGATGCGTGGCTAAAAAGAGTCGATTATCCAATAATTAATAAATGGTATGAAAAAGCCGCAAACGGAACTGGAACGTATCATAAAGATACTGGCGAAGGTTTGGATAACTTTCACGTAGGTGACAGCCGCGGTGTGGGCGGAATTGCTGTAAATGTTGATGGAAAATATTATTTCTCTAAAAATTTCATCAGTTGGAAAACCATTACAACGGGTCCAATCAGAACGAGTTTTATTCTAACTTATGCCGATTGGGATGCAAAAGGCAATAAAATAACCGAATCAAAATTAATCAGTTTAGACTACGGAAGTCAGCTTTCGCGCTTCGAAATCAGTATTACTGGAACAAAACAAATTGCTGCTGGATTAACACTTCATGATAAAAAAGGAACAATCGGAACGAATTTAAAAGAAGGCTGGTTAAGTTATTGGGAGCCAATCGACGATTCTGAAATTGGCACGGGACTGGTTGTTCCAAAAGGCAATTTAATCAGTTTTGACAATCATGTAACAGATGAAAAAGATCTAAGTAATCTATACGGAAATATTGCCGTTAAGAACAATAAAGCTATCTATTATGTTGGCTTTGGATGGAAAAAAGGAAGTCCGTTTCAAACTAAACAAGAATGGGAAAAGTATTTGAGTTCTTTTGCTGACAAGATTAATAATCCTTTGATTGTGAAATTGAAAAAATAACACAATCTTGTCATCCTGACGAAGGAAGGATCACACACGAAATCGGCAAAGTTTTTTGACATTCTGTGTAGAGCTACTTGTGCGATCCTTCCTTCGTCAGGATGACAAAAAAACTATAAAAAAATCACTTCCTAACAGGAAAATAATTCTCCTTCAAAATAATCTCCAACGGAATATAATGCGTTCGTTCAGTCTCTTCCTGTAGAACCAATTTCTTATACAAATAATTGATTCCCAAATAACCTTGCTCTTCCGGTCTTTGATTTATTAAAAAATCGATTATGCCTTTATTTAAGTATTCAATATTTTCTTTCAACAAATCAAAACCAATAATTCGAACGCCTTTTATATTGTTTTTTTCTAAAAATTCGGCAACAATATACGCTCGGGAATTGGGTACAAAAACGCTGTTTACGCCAGAAAACATTTCCAAACTCAATTGATCGATTCCAGAATCTTTTAAAGCAAATTCAGAAAATTTAAAATTGGTCAATTCATCGTGATCTTGAAAATACGAATAGAAACCTTTTATACGTTGCTGATACACAGAAGTGCTTTCGATTTCTCTAGTAATCTTAAAAATTAAAACTTGTCGCTCATTTTTTACAGCAAAACTAATTAATCTCCCAGCCAAATATCCGCTCTGAAAAGCATCTTGCCCAACATAAGCATGCTCATTTTCTTCAGAAATATTCGAATCGACCATTACAATCGGAATATTCTTTTTTTCATATTCCTTTAAAAACTGAACAGAATCTTCGTAAAAAATTGGTGCAAACAATAAACCGTCGCAATCAAATTCCAATACTTTTTGCGCAGATTCTTTAAACGATGCCCAATTATAATCATAGAAAAAATAATCCAATACAATCCCAAATTTACTGAATTCTAAAGCTGCTTTTTCGATTCCGTCCGTCTGACTTTTCCAATATTCCAAAGTTTCAGATTTTGGAAGGAAAACCGCAAAATGAAATTTTTTGTTCAAAGCCAGATTACTTGCCAGAATATTTCGGGTATAACCAAACTCTTCAATTATCGCATTCACTTTATCAACGGTTTCCTGCGCTACTTGTCCGCGTTTGTGTATAATCCTGTCGACAGTTCCGGCAGAAATATTAGCTAGTTCGGCAATTTTTTTTATTGTTATGATATTGATTCTTTTTAAGTTAAAAAAATAAAAGCAGTCGGGTAAATTTAATTTATTTTACTAAAAATAAGTTGTTTTACATCACTTTTTGCATACATTTGTAAAATACCGTGTACGCACACGCAAATATACACATAACATCAAAAAATAAAAATAATAACCAATTAAAATGATACTAGACTCATTACAAAATGCACCAAAATACTATGGTTTGCATCCAAATTTCAAAAAAGCTTTTGATTATGTAAATCAAAATGACATTGCTAATCTAGAAGAAGGCGCTTTTGAAATTGGCGAAGGTTTAAAACTAATTGTAATTGTCGGACAAGGAAATACAAAAGAAGAAGCTGTAAAAGGATTCGAATGTCATGATAAAAACATCGACATTCAAATTTCGATTAAAGGACCTGAAACTTTTGCATGGAAACCGAGAGAAAAATGTGTAAATCCAAATGGCGATTATAGCGATGAAAGAGACGTTCGTTTCTTTCATGATGCACCAGATACTTTTTTTGAAATGCAGGAAAAACAATTTGCAATTCTGTTTCCAGAAGATGTTCATACCGCAATGATTGGTGAAGGAACACTGAAAAAGATCGTTATTAAAGTAAAAATATAAGTTATGAGAACTATTCAGAATTCGATTGATGTCATTGTCAAACAAGGAATGCTTCCATTGTATTTTAATGCAGACGAAAGCAAAAGCATCACGATTTTAAGAACACTTTATAACGCGGGAATTAGAGCAGTAGAATATACAAGCCGCGGTCCAGAAGCGCTTTCTAATTTCAAAAAAATGGTTAAAGTAAGAAACGCTGAAATGCCAGGAATGCTTTTAGGAATCGGAACCATCAAAAATTTAGCGCAAGCAGAAACGTATTATTTAACTGGAGCTGACTTTTTTATAAGCCCTGGATTTGTTCCTGAAATTGCTTCGTTCTTAATTTCGAAAGAAGTTTTGTACACTCCAGGCTGTATGACTCCAACTGAAATTATTGCGGCTGAAAATGCTGGAGTAAAATTCATTAAACTTTTCCCTGGAAATATTTTAGGACCAGATTTTATGAGCGGAATTAAAGATGTTTTTCCAAACCTAATTTTTATGCCAACAGGCGGCGTTGATACAACACGAGAAAGTATTCAAACTTGGTTTAACGCTGGTGTTTCTGCTGTGGGAATGGGAAGCAAATTAATTAGCAAAGAAGTAATGGAATATGGCGCTTACGATACAATCGAAAAAGAAACCAAAAGGGTTTTGGATTTGATTGAAGCTATTAGAGGTTAAAAATTTAAAATTAAAAAAAATAATGGATTCAATATTCAATCTAAAAGGAAAAATTGCCCTGATTACAGGTGGCGCAGGTGTTTTAGGAAGCCAATTTGCAAATACTTTGGCACAACAAGGTGTTATTGTCGGAATCGTTTCGCAATCATTGGAAAAAGCCGAAAATACAGTAAAAGCAATTGAAGCAAACGGTGGACAAGGATTCGCTGTTCAAGCAAATGTTTTAAACAAAGAAGAATTAGAAAAAGCGAAAGATTTTATTGTTGAAAAATACAGCCGTCTTGATATTCTAATTAATGCAGCAGGCGGAAATATGCCGGGCGCAACGATTCAACCTGATCAAGCGATTTACGATATGAAAAGCGATGATTTGCAAAAGGTAATCGATTTGAATATTATTGGAACTATGCTTCCTTCTCAGGTTTTTTCTGAACTTTTTGCAAAGCAGAAATCGGGAAATATCATCAACATTTCATCCGCTTCGTCACAAAGACCTTTAACGAGAGTTGTAGGTTATTCAGCTTCAAAAGCGGCAATTGACAATTTCACACAATGGATGGCGGTGGAACTGGCTTCTAAATATGGCGAAGGAATTCGCGTAAATGCTATTTCTCCAGGATTCTTCATCGGAGAACAAAACCGTGCTTTATTATTGACTCCAGAAGGAAAACTAACTCCAAGAGGCGAAAAAATCATCGACCACACACCAATGGGAAGATTCGGAACTCCAGAAGATATTGACGGTGCGCTTTTGTTTTTATGCAGCGACATGTCGAAATTCGTTACAGGAATAACATTAAAAGTAGACGGTGGTTTCGCTGCTACAAGTATCTAAAACATTAAAATAATTACACAAAATGGAACAAACATTAAGATGGTTCGGACCAAATGACCCTGTTTCTTTACAAGATATCAAACAAACCGGAGCAACCGGAATTGTAACAGCTTTACACCATATTCCAAACGGAGAAGTTTGGAGTATTGATGAAATCATAAAACGAAAAGTTGAAATTGAGCACGAAAACGGCGATCCTAAAAAAGGCGCTTCAGGTTTAACTTGGTCAGTTGTAGAAAGTATTCCGGTTCACGAAGACATTAAAAAACAAACTGGGAATTATTTGCAGTACATTGAGAATTACAAAGAAAGCATTCGCAATCTGGCTTTATGCGGTATTAAATGTGTTTGTTACAACTTTATGCCTGTTTTAGATTGGTCGAGAACAGATTTATCATTTACAGTTGAGGACGGTTCAAAAGCTTTACGTTTTGATATTAATGCTTTTGCTGCTTTTGAATTGCATATTTTAAAAAGACCTGGCGCAGAAAACGAATATTCTGAAGAACAAAAACAAAAAGCAAAAAGCTATTTTGAAGCAATGACTTCAGAAGATAAAGTGAAATTACAGCAAAATATTCTGGCTGGACTTCCAGGTGCTGAAGAAGCTTACTCTGTTGAAGATTTCTTGGTTACTTTAAGTGCTTATAATCATATTGACAGACAGACTTTAAAGAATAATCTTTTCCACTTTTTAAAAGAAATTATTCCGGTTGCTGAAAGTAAAGGTGTTTTAATGGCGATTCATCCAGACGATCCGCCTTACCCAATTTTAGGTTTACCAAGAGTTGTAAGTACAGAAGAAGATTTGATCGAATTAATGAACGCTGCTCCTTCTCCATCAAACGGATTTACCATGTGTACAGGTTCTTACGGTGTTCGAGCCGATAATGATTTACCTGGAATTGTAAGACGTCATGGCGATAAAATGAATTTTATTCACTTAAGAAGCACACAGCGCGACGAAGAAGGCAGTTTCTATGAAGCAAATCATCTAGAAGGCGACGTTGATATGTACGAAGTGGTAAAAGCAATTTTGGAAGTTGAAAAACGAAATAACAGTCAATTGCCAATGCGTCCAGATCACGGACACCAAATGCTGGATGATTTAAAGAAAAAAACAAATCCGGGTTATTCTGCAATTGGCCGTTTAAGAGGCTTAGCAGAATTGCGAGGTCTTGAATTAGGGATCAAACGATCTTTATAATTTGTTTGCCGCGAAGGCGTGAAGACGTGAAGATTTTTTTAAGCCACAGATTAAAAGGATTAAAAAGATTTTTCACGCAGATTTGGCAGATTATAGCAGATTTTATTATGATAAATATCTGCGCATATCTGCTTAAATTTTTTAAAATCTGCGTGAAAAAAAAGAAAAACCTTTGCGCCTTTGTGCCTTCGCGGCAAAATCAAAAAAACTAACTAACCACAAAACCACTCAAACCATGATTCGTCCAGCCATAATTGTCTTTTGCAGCCTCGTTGTAAATATTACAGTGGCGCAGGAATTACCTAAAATTATTACTTCAAAAACCAATTATCTTCCAGATTTTAGTTACGCGGGCTATCACTTCGGCGAAAGCCAGATTCCTGAAACTAATGGAAAAGTTATTAATGCAATTGATTTTGGCGTAAAAGCCAATGACAATTTAGACGATTCAAAAGCTCTTTTAAAAGCTTTTAAAGCTGCCAATGCTATTGAAGGAAATGTCATTCTGCAATTGCCTGCGGGGCGAATTATTCTAAGTGAAATTCTCTACATCGAACGAAGCAATTTTGTACTTCGCGGCGCTGGTTCTAACGAAAACGGAACTGAAATCTATTGTCCAAGACCGATGATGTACCTTAAAGATTCTGATGTTTTGGCTGAACTTCGCGAATACTTAACCACTTTTGATAAAAGACAACGTGAACCAGAAAATAATATTGATATTCCTTTTTCGCAATATGCATGGTCCGGAGGATTTATCTGGACGCAAGTTCCAGGCGAACGTGTAAAGTCCTATTTGGATAAATACGAACCAGAATCTAATCCGTTGGCGAAAGTCAGTTCGGGGAAAATGGGCGAACATATTATTACGGTTTCTGATGTAAAAGGTTTAAAAGTTGGCGATGTTGTAGAATTGCAGCTTTTTAACAAAGACGGCCAAAACGGCGAAATCATCAAAGACTTATATCAGGGAGCTAAAGTAAAACCAGGTTCGCATCATTGGAAATTTCCAAAACTTCCCATTGTGAGGCAACAGGTTGAAATTACTAAAATCTCTGGTTCTAAAATCACTTTAAAAACACCTTTAACCATTTCGATTAAACCAAGTTATCAGGCGCAATTAGTCGCATGGAAACATTTAAATGAAGTTGGAATTGAACATCTTCGTTTTACGTTTCCTGATATTCCGAGAGTGGCGCATCACGTAGAACCTGGTAATAACGGTATTTTCTTAACTCGTCTTTTCAACAGTTGGGTAAAAGACGTGAAAATCACCAATGCCGACAGCGGAATTCTTGCCGAAGAAGTTGCTAATGTTACCATTCAAGATATTACAACCGATGGACCGCATTTATCGCATTACACCGTAACTTTAGGCGGCGTGCATAATGTTTTGGTTAAGAATCTCAAAATCTATAATTCTGCCGTTCACCCTTTAAGCTTCAACACTTTTGCGACTAAAAATGTGTATCAAAACTGCGAGATATTTACTGACCCACTTCTAGATCAGCACTCGGGAGCCAATCATCAAAATTTATTTGATAATATTACTGTTCACATAAAAACAGACAAAAATAATAGTTACGCCTTATTTGGCGGCGGAGGAGCCGATTATTGGAAACCTTCTCACGGTCCTTTCAGCACGTTTTGGAATCTGAATGTTCAGGTGGAAAATCCTGATGCCTCAAAACCAATTTTATTGTACGGAATGAAAGATGGTGCTTTAGCTAGAATAATTGGTGTGCACGGAAATGCAAAATTTGAAATCAAATATGACATTGATCCATACATTGAATTTTCGAACACACCAATTGAAAAAATTCCGTCATTATATGACTATCAATTGCAAAAACGATTAAAATAGGTTAAAATATTTGCCACAGATTCCACAGATTAAAAGGATTAATTTCTTTGTGTTAAGATTAGCCACGAATTCACGAATTATTAAAAAATTAAATTCAAAAAAAATCGTGATTTCGTGAATAAAAAAATCCTTTTAATCTGTGGAATCTGTGGCAAAAAACTTCACCATAATACAAGTGCTATGAAATACAAAATAGTCTTTCTGGTTTTGCTTTTTATTTCAGGAAACCTGTTTTCCCAAAATAAATATCGTCTTAAAAATTTCTCTACGACAGACGGACTTTCACAGAGTTCTGTTATTGCCATTCATCAAGATAAATTTGGACAGATGTGGTTTGGAACCCGCGATGGACTCAATAAATATGATGGAAGCCGATTTACTATTTTCAGGAACGATGCTGCCGATAAATATTCCATCAGCAACAATGATATTCTAGCTATTGAAGAAGACGATTCAGGAAAAATCTGGGTCGGAACTTATAACGGATTAAACTGTTATGATCCAGTTTCGAACCGTTTTACAAGATATCTTCATACCAAAGCCAATCATACGATAAGCAATAATGCCGTTTGGAGCATTCGCGAAATTGGTGGCGAAATGTGGTTTGGAACTTCAAAAGGATTAACGATTTTCAATATAAAAACAGGATTATTTACTTCTATTTTTCATTCCGATGATGATGCATCTACTCTCCCAAGTAATAATATTCTGAGTATTTTAAAAACTAAAGAAGGCCAAATCTGGATTGGAACTACAAAAGGTTTATGCCAATTAATAAGTCGAAAAAATGGTAAATTATCTTTTAAAAATTATCCTTTAAATGCAACCGATTTATTAAACGTACAATCAGTTATTGAAGACAAAGACGGTAGTTTGTGGGTTGGGACAAAAAACAAAGGGCTTTTAAAATTCGATCAAAAAGAAAAGGCTTTTGTTTCATTTTTACCATCTGAAAAATATCATGAGATTAATACTGATATTCGTTCTTTAGTAATTGATAATCAAGGTGATTTATGGATCGGTACTTACGATGGGATTTATATTTTAGGACAAGACAAAAGTCTCCAAAAAATCAACAATAGCAATAATGCAAACGGAATCGACAAAGTAAAGTCGGTTTTTATGGATAAAAAAGGTTCAATTTGGATTGGCTGTTATTACAAAGGCGTAAATCTTTGGGATGTTTCGAACGTCAATTTCTCCAATTACAATCAGAATTCGAAAAAGATTCCAATGAGTTTTGATGTCGTAAGTTCGATAATTGCAGATAAAAACCAGAACATTTATTTTGGAACCGAAGGCGGCGGAATTACGATTTATAATAGAAATAGCGAATCTGTAAGCTACATCAACAGTAAAACTGGACAGGCAAATAAAAATGATATCAAAGCGATGTGCCTTTCTGACGATCATATTTTATGGATTGGAACTTTTTCTAAAGGATTATCGGCTTACAATACCATTTCTAAAAGAATGGAAGATAGCCGAATTGCATCTGATTTATCCGAATTATTAAAAGAAAGCGGTGTTTATTCTCTTAAAGCTGAAAACAAAATTTTATGGATTGGAACTTTTGGCAAAGGCTTAATTCGTTATAACACATTAGACAAAACCTTCCAAATTATTGGAAATGACACTTCTAAACCAGTTTTTCTAACAAATAATATGGTTCGCAGTATTTTGATCGACAAACAAAATTACATCTGGCTTGGAACACAAAATGGTTTAAATCGTATTTCACTTCGAAATTTTAATCCGAAGAAATACCAAATAGAGCATTTCTTTTATGATCATTTGGCTTTGTCGGGCGATGATATTTTGACTTTGTTTGAAGATTCTCAAAACAAAATTTGGGTGGGAACAAAAGCCAAAGGTCTTCATGTTTTTGATGGAAAAAAATTCACTAGAATCAATCTTAGAATTGGAAATACGGTTATTACTTCTATTCATTCGATTTTAGAAGATGACGACAAAAACCTTTGGATCAGCACCAATCAAGGAATTATAAAGTACAATACAATTAAAAAATCGGTTGTAATTTACGATCAGAAAGATGGTTTGGCGAGTAATGAATTCAATGATAATTCGGCTTTAAAATTAAGCTCAAATCAGTTTTATTTTGGAAGTCCGTCGGGTGCAACATTTTTTGATGCCTCAAAAATTTCCCTAAATAATTATGCTCCTCAGGTTTTAATTACCGATTTAAAAATTAAAAACGAAACGGTAAATGCGCATGATAAAGATGGAATTTTAGAACAAAGCATTGGTTTTACCCAAACGATCACTTTGGATTATGACAAGGCGAATTTCTCGATTAGTTTTGCGATTCCAAATTATATTCGATCTAAAAACAATCAATACAGTTATCGTTTGGTTGGTTTGGAGAATAACTGGACAACGACTAAAAACAGTGAAGCTAATTTTGCGATTCAGAATCCAGGAACTTATACTTTTGAAGTTCGTGGCGCTAACAACGACGGCGTTTGGAATCAAACTCCAACAACTTTAACCGTTATTGTAAATCCTGCTCCGTGGCGCAGCATTTGGGCATTTTTATTATACGGAATCGTAATTGGTTTGGGTCTGTACGGCTTGATTTGGATTATGAAATCGAAAGCCAGACTGAAACAAAAATTGGAACTGGAATATCTAGAAACACAGCGAATTGAAGAAAACAATAAATTAAAACTGGATTTCTTTACCAATATTTCGCATGAATTTAGAACGCCTTTAACTTTGATTTTAGGCCCCTTACAGCAAATTTTAGCCGATTACAACGGAACTAACGAAATGTACAAAAAGCTTCTAGTAATTGAAGGAAGCGCCAATCATCTGTTGAGTTTGATTAACCGTTTAATGGATTTCAGAAAACTAGAAAATCATCAAGTTACGTTAGAATCTGCAAACGGAAATATTGTCAAATTCACCAAAGAAATCTTTCTTTCATTTATTGAATATGCCAAAGACGGCGATTACGATTATACGTTTGAAACTGAAAACGAAGAAATTCCAGTCTATTTTGATCGCTATAAACTCGAACGTGTATTTTATAATCTGATTTCAAATGCTTTTAGATATACTCCAAAAGGCGGTTCTATAAAAGTCAAAATCAATCAAGACCAGCAGAATCTGTTTATCGCCGTTGAAGATTCGGGTGTAGGAATTGCCGAGGAACATATCGATAAAATTTTCGATCTGTTTTTTGAAGTTCCGACACACAATCAGGTTCAGAAAAACTACAATAAAGGAACAGGAATCGGGCTTTCGATCGTTAAGAACATTGTTGAACTTCATAAAGGAAAAATTGATGTTACCAATAAACCTTCTGGCGGAGTTATTTTTAAAGTGACTTTACCGCTTGGGCGCGAACATCTTTTGGACAGCGAAATTATTCCTGATTTTAAAATCAGTGACGATATTGCGCAATATACAGCCCAATTAGAAACTTCAGAAATTGTAGAAAATGATGATCTCGAAGATTTAATTGTCAACGAAGAAAAACAGACTATTTTACTTGTTGAAGATCATAAAGTTTTGAGAAAGTTCATGAAAAACCTACTCAAAAAAGACTACAATATTATCGAAGCCGAAAATGGTAAAATTGCTTTAGAAAAAGCTTTAAAATTTGTTCCAAATCTGATTATCAGCGATGTGATTATGCCAGAAATGGTAGGAACTGAATTGTGTTCACGAATCAAAGAAAACATCAAGACTAGCCATATTCCAGTTATTCTGCTGACTTCAAGATCTTCATTGGTTTACAAATTTGAAGGATTAGAAAGCGGTGCCGATGATTACATTAGTAAACCATTCAATTTAATGGAATTCAGGCTTCGCGTTAAAAACCTTTTGAACACGACGGAACGTTTGAGAATCAAATTTTCGAGCGAAGACAGTTTTATTCCGTCAGAAATTACGGTTTCTTCTCTAGACGAAGAATTACTGAAAAAAGCATTCAAGATTGTAGAAGAAAACATTTCAAACGAACAATTCGATATTCCGTTTTTCTGTTCAGAATTAGGCGTAAGCCGAACGATGTTATTTTTAAAAATAAAAGCTTGGACGAATTGCACGCCAAATGAATTTATTCATGAAATAAGATTAAAACGTGCGGCTCAATTATTAGAACAAAACAAATTAAACGTTTCTGAAATCAGTTATAAAGTCGGTTTCAACAATCCGAAATACTTTAGCAAATGCTTTCAGAAAAAGTACGGCGAAACTCCATCTCAATATGCCGACAAATTTTATAAATCTTCGACGATTAAATTGTGAAATGTGAGATGCTAAATGTGAGATGTCAAATGTGAATTGTTAGAGGTAACTAATCTTTTTACTTTTTACTTTTTACTTTTTACTTTTTACTTTTTACTTTTTACAACTCACATTTCGCCTCTTACTTAAATAATCCGCATTTTTAAAGGCTTCAAAAAGGGTATCTGTATTTTTAGATACCCTTTTTTGTATTTCTATTTCTTTTTTGGCTTCTACATTTGCGATATGAAAATCAAAAAAACAAGCTTCCTTTTACTCCAAATTTTGTTTGTCATTATCATAATCGGAATGAGTTTGTTGCTTTTCTACTTTATCTAACTTATTAACCTTAAAACCAAAAAATGAATGTTTACAAACCACAAAAACAAATCGTTTAAATGGTGTTTGCTGGTATCTTTTTTACTGGCAAATATCGTGATGCACGCACAAGAACGAAAAGTGACTGGAAAAATAACTTCCAGTGACGATTTACTCGGACTTCCTGGCGCAAATGTTTATATCAAAAATTCCTCTGTTGGCGCTGCTGCCGATATGGACGGAAATTATACTGTAATTGTAGGAGAGAAAAATGCTGTTTTAGTTTTCAATTTCGTTGGATTTCAAACGGTTGAAGTTCCTGTCGGAAATAAAACGGTTATCAATGTAAGTTTAAAACCAGATACAAAAGCGCTGGACGAAGTTATAGTTGTAGGTTACGGAACTCGTAAAAAAAGCGACATAACAGGTTCTGTATCTTCTGTAACGGCAAAAGAATTGACTGCTTTTCCTCTTTTAAATGCTGAACAAGCTTTACAAGGTCGTGCAGCGGGTGTTTCGGTAATGACAAATAATGGTGGTGAACCTGGAGCTCCTGTAAAAATCAGGGTTCGTGGAGGAACTTCTATTAACGCGAGTGGCGACGCTTTGATTGTTGTTGACGGATTTGCAGGCGTTTCTATGCCGGCGCCACAAGATATTGCTTCTATCGAGGTTTTAAAAGATGCCTCAGCAACTGCAATTTATGGATCTAGAGGTTCAAACGGAGTTATCATGGTAACGACCAAAAAAGGAAAGCCTGGAAAACCCGTAATTGAGTTTAGTAATTCGACTTCTGTACAATCTGTAAATAACAAATTGCATTTATTGAACGGCGATCAGTTTGCTGCTTACAGAAAAAGTTTTACTACGCACACACAAGGTCCAGCAAACACAGACTGGCAAGATGTAATTTATCGTGAAGGAATGATTTCGAATACACAACTGTCTTTTTCTGGCGGATCTGAAAATGTGAAATATTATGTTTCTGGAACGTATTTCAATCAAAATGGAGTTGTAATTAACTCAGGAATTGACAAATACACTATTGTAGCCAATCTTGAAGCAGATTTATCTCCAAAGTTAAAAGTTGGTTTGAATACTTTCACAAGCAAACAAAACAAAGAAGGAATCGTGAGCCAGACAAGCGCTGGAGGAACTGGTGCCGCAGGTGTAATTGCTTCTGCATATCGATTTATGCCAGACAAAGGAATTTATAATGCAGACGGAACTTATACTACAACTGCTCCAATTGGAGATGATATCGACAATCCATATGCAACAGCGATGGAAAATATTTTAGAAACTATTTCTATCGTAAACCGAAACAATTTCTTCGCTCAATATCAAATTACTAAAGATCTTGATTTTAAAACCACTTTAGGTTTAACCGATAATAATTCACAAACAGGAAGATTTATACCTTCAACTTTAATTGCAGGAAAAAATATCAAAGGAGAAGCTTCTGTAAACAACACGAGATTTTCTTCTTTCTTGACAGAGAATTATTTGACTTTCAAACGTGAAATTATCGACAAAGGAATGCTGACTGTTTTGGGAGGATATTCATATCAAAAAAACAAAAACGAAAATTCGTATGCCGCTTCAAGAGGTTTCTTGACAAATACCAATTCATACAGAAATTTAGGTGCTGGAACTGTTTTCTTAAAACCTGATTCTGGATTGTCTGAAACGGAATTGATTTCTGCTTTCGGAAGGTTGAATTTCGATTATGCTGATAAATATTTACTAACGTTTACAGCTAGACGAGATGGTTCTTCAAGCTTTAGTCAAAACTACAAATACGGAACTTTCCCTTCAGGAGCAATTGGATGGAATATTAGTAAAGAAAATTTCTTAAAGGATAACAAAACGGTTTCAAACTTAAAATTAAGAGCTAGTTACGGAGCAACAGGAAACCCTTCAATTGGAGCTTATTCTACTCTTTCTCGATTTTCTGAAATCTATTATGTAAGCGGCGACGTGATTACAAATGCGGTGCAATTAACTTCATTAGACAATCCGAACTTAAAATGGGAAACTTCATACCAACAAGATTACGGAATTGATTTAGGTTTGTTTGATAACAGAATCAGCATTACGGCAGATTATTACAAAACGATTACTAAAGATTTATTATTCAACAGACCGCTTCCAGGAATTTCTGGAATTGCATCTCAGCTTCAAAACGTAGGTGAATTGGAAAATAAAGGATGGGAATTGGGTATTAATACCAGAAACTTTATTGGTGCCGATTTTACTTGGTCAACAAACTTTAATATTTCTTCGAACAAAAACAAAGTTTTAAAATTAGCTGATAACAAAGATCTTTTGATCAACTCTGCTCCTGGGCATTTCTTAGCAACTGAATCGCAGATTTTAAGAGTTGGACAACCTGTTGGTTCTTTCTTCGGATTTATTTATGATGGTGTAATTCAGCAAGGTGAAACGGTTTTGCCTGGAAACTTTGAAACTGCACCTGGAGGTGAAAAATTCAGAGATTACAATGGCGACGGAAAACTGGATTCTCAAGATAAAACGATTATCGGAAATCCGAATCCAGATTTCATCTTCGGATTCAACAATGATTTCACTTATAAAAATTTGGACTTGAATATCTTCTTTCAAGGATCAGAAGGAGGTCAAATCTTAAACTATACTTTGATGGAATTGGCTTCTGGAAACAACAATGCCACAACTGAGGTTTTAGATGCTTGGACACCAACCAATACTGATACAAATGTTCCTGCAAATACGGCAAGAACTAAAAGAATCACTTCAAGATTTGTTTATGACGGAAGTTATATCCGTCTAAAAAACATTTCTATCGGATACAGTTTAGATGAAAAAATTGTTTCAAAAATGGGATTAAGCAAAGTTCGTTTTTACATCAGTGCGCAAAACCTTTGGACTATCACAGATTATCCGGGTACAGATCCTGAAACGAACTACTTAAACGACACGAACTCAAGAAGTAATACCAATTTAGGATTGGATTATGGAGGATATCCAAACGTGAGAACGTTTACAGCAGGATTCAATTTAAAATTTTAATCTAAGACAATTATGAAAAAATATATAGCTCTTCTTTGCTTCGGAACACTCGCTTTTTTCAGCTGTTCTGATCTAGAAGAAAAACCAGTAGGAATTATTCGTCCAGCGAACTTTTTCAACAATACAGACGATTTGCAGGCTGCTGTAAATGGCGCGTTTGCTAACATTGGCCACAACAATTATTGGGGAAGAGAATTTACAATTGCCCTTATGCTTCGTGATGACATGGCCGATATTGGAGACAGAACAACGCAAGCAGCTCGCATTGATGTAAACGATATGTCAATGAATGACACCAATGCGCTTGTCGCAAACTTTTGGCCTCAATCGTATGTAATTATCACAGCCGCAAATCAGGCAATTGAAGGCGCTAAAAAAACGCCTGGAGATCCTGCAAAAGTCAATGCTATTGTAGCTCAAGCT
Source organism: Flavobacterium ginsenosidimutans (assembly GCF_003254625.1). Classification (GTDB taxonomy): domain Bacteria; phylum Bacteroidota; class Bacteroidia; order Flavobacteriales; family Flavobacteriaceae; genus Flavobacterium; species Flavobacterium ginsenosidimutans. The sequence continues at coordinate 218,443 of NZ_QJRJ01000081.1, read as the reverse complement.
TATTTTGCAAGAGCATTTGCTTATTATCATTTGGTTCGCCTTTTTGGTGATATTCCGTATGTGGATTTTGTTGTGAATGATGTATCACAAGTAAATTCTTTAAGTAAAACAAAAGAAGCAGATGTTTACCCAAAAATCATTGCCGATTTAGAATTTGCTAAAAAATGGCTAGATGATAAACCAAAAGTAAAAGCTGTTCCTGGAAAAGGTACTGCTGCAGGATATTTAGCTTCAGTTTATCTAACTTTAGGAAATTTCCAAAAAGCGTATGACGAAGCCAAATATGTCATTACAAATGAAGCCAAATTTGGTTTAGGTTTAGATGCAGATTTTCAGGATTTATTTAACGCTACAAAAGCAGCTTCATTAAAAGAACCTCTTTTTACAATTGATTTTAATAACTTAACATCAGGAAATTACGGTCAGGATTATACAGCGTTTTTTACTGGATCTTTAAAAGATGATAGTTATAGCTACGGACAAGGATTTTCGGTTGCAGTTCCTTCTTTAAAAGTATTCAATACTTGGGATCAGAGAGATTATAGAAGAGCTGTAAGTTTTGATACCATCATCAGAAAGAAAACTGGACCAGGCGGAGCATTAGAAATTTATCCTTCAAGTGATAACGAAAAAGCGCCTCGCCCGCATATTGCTAAATATTTCCGTTTTCCAGGAAAAGCAGGTGCAAACGGAAGAACTTCGCAGCACAATTACATTACAATGCGTTTTGCAGAAGTTTTATTGACAGCTGCTGAAGCTTTAAACGAAATTAATCCTGGGACTACAGAAGCTGATGGTTACATAAACCGTGTTCGTGCAAGAGCAAGAAATAAAGCCGGTAAATTGGTTTCTTTTCCTGCAAATGTAACGCCAGGACTTTCTCAAACAGACTTTAGAAAAATGGTTGTTGATGAAAGAAGATTAGAATTGGCTTTTGAATACATAAGATGGTACGACATTAAAAGATTAAAAATTGGTCCAGAAGTATTTGGCGCAAATGGTTTAGAACCACATGCTAATTTTGATCCGAACAGAGATTATTTATGGCCATTGCCTGGAACGGAGTTGGCTATTAATCCGAATTTAAAGCCAAATAATCCTGGTTATTAATAGTATGGGACGCGGATGAAACTGGTTTGCTATTGCGAAAACGCCGATTGAAACGGATTTTTTAATCACGTCGTGTATAATTAGGTTTCACGCAGATTTAAAAAGATTTAAGCTGATTAAAATTGATTTTTTTTAAATCTGCTTTATCTGCCAAAATCTTTTTAAATCTGCGTGAAATAAAAAAATCCGTTCAAATCAGCGTCTTCGCGATAGCGAATCCGTACAATCCGCGTCTAAAAATCACGATTACAAAATATTTACTATGAAGAATGTCAATTTCATTTCTTTAATTCTTGGGTTTGCATCGCTGGTAACAGCGTGCAAATCAAGAATTAATTCTCAAACCAAAAATACCTTAGCTGCGACAGAAAAATTGGAAACGCGTTACAAAATGCTATTAGATTATCCCGCCGATTCGATGTCGATGCCAAGAAGTATGAATATTAAAACTCTTGAGATTCGCAAAGTGCCATCGAGAGATTGGACAAGCGGTTTTTTTGCTGGAAATCTTTGGCAATTGTATCGATTAACAGGCGATTCAAAATACAAAGAACAAGCTCAAAAATGGACTCCTTTTAGCAAAAAAGAAAGTGTCAATAGTAATTCGCATGATGTAGGTTTTAAAGTGTTTTGCAGTTTTGGAGAAGCTCTAAAAGTGGAAAACAAGAAAGAATACGAAGCGGTAATTGTTAAAGGCGCAGAAACTTTATGTACAAGGTTTAATCCAAAAGTGGGTTCGATTCGTTCTTGGGATTTCAACAAGGAAATTTGGGATTATCCTGTAATCATTGATAATATGATGAATTTGGAACTTCTCTTTGAAGCTTCTAAAATATCAGGAAATCCAAAGTACCGCAATGTTGCCATTCAGCATGCCAACACAACTTTAAAAAACCAGTTTAGAGAAGATAATTCCTGTTATCATGTCATAGATTATAATCCGAATACAGGTGAAGTTAGAAAGAAAACTACTCTCCAAGGTTACAATGACGATTCGGTTTGGGCGCGCGGTCAGGCTTGGGCAGTTTACGGATTTACAATGTCGTATCGATACACAAAAGATCCCGCTTATTTAAACCAAGCCGAAGGAACAGCACTTTATTTTATGACAAATAAAAACCTGCCAGAAGACGGAATTCCGTATTGGGATTTTAAAGATCCGAGTATTCCAAATGCAGCACGAGATGTTTCTGCAGCAATGGTTATGGCTTCAGGATTATACGAATTGTATACTTATACCAAAAATAAAAATTATTTGGCTTTCGCCGATAAACTAATGACTTCGGTACAAACAGATAAATATATTTTAGACACCAAAATTAAAGCACCTTTCCTATTTGATCACAGCACCGGAAACTGGCCAAAACATGACGAAATTGATGAACCAATAATCTACGCCGATTATTATTTTCTGGAAGCCCTTTTAAGAAAAAGTGGCAAAGGAACAAAGTAACAAAGCAACAAAGGTTTTCTGCCTTTGTATCTCTGCACCTTTGAACCTTTGAGCCTAAAAAAAGCCTAATAACCTATGAAGAAACGACATAACAATACATTTTCAATTTTTGCGCTTTTTGTTTTGTTTCAAATTTGTCTGAGCGGTTTTGCTCAGACAAAGATGAATATTAATGACAATTGGCTTTATCTGGAAAATCATACTACAAACCTCAGCGAAGCACAAAGAGCTTCTAACTGGACTTCTTTAAACTTACCGCATACTTGGAACGCAGAAGATGCAACCGATCTATATCCAGGTTATAGACGCGATGCAAGCTGGTATCAAAAAAAATTAAATATTCCGAAAATCGACAAAAACAAGGTTTATTCTTTATACTTTGAAGGATCAAACGTAACAACTAAAGTTTATGTAAACGGAAAAGAAGCTGGATTGCATATTGGCGGTTATATTGGTTTCTCAATTGATATTACGAATTTAATTAAAGAAGGAAATAACGATATTTTTGTTCGCGTTGATAATAGTTATGATATTGAAATTATTCCGTCTCAAAAAAGTGATTTCTTTATTTATGGTGGAATTACGCGCGATGTCTGGCTCGTTTCGAAATACAAAAATCATATTGAAAATATCAAAATCACAACTCCTGAGGTTTCTGCCAAAAAAGCTTCGGTGAAGATTGTTTCTTCTTTTGTAAATCCAGATAATTCAAAGGATTTATCTTTAACTATAACACTTAAAAATCCGAAAGGGAAAAAAGTAGCGAGCAAAACCGTTTTGGTTACCGATAAAACTTCGACAATTACTTTCGAAAACATCAAAAATCCAGAACTTTGGGATACCGAAAAACCAAATTTATACCGACTTTCTGCTGTTTTATCAGAAAAAAATATAATTAAAGATAGCGTTTCTGAAAAAGTAGGCTTTAGATGGTTTGAATTTAAAGATCATGGTCCGTTTTACCTTAACGGAAAACGCTTATTAATTCGTGGTACACACCGTCATGAAGAACAAGCTGGAGTTGGAGCTGCGATGAGCAACGAACAGCATTGGGCAGATATGAAATCGATTAAAGAAATGGGCGCCAATTTTGTACGTTTAGCCCATTATCCGCAAGATCCAGAAGTTTATAAAGCTTGCGACGAATTAGGTTTATTGGTTTGGGATGAATTGCCTTGGTGCCGTGGCGGAATTGGAAATGATGTTTGGAAAACTAACACCAAAAATATGTTGTCGGAAATCATCAATCAAAATTACAATTATCCAAGTATTGTTATCTGGTCTTTAGGAAATGAAATTAACTGGCTTCCTGATTTTCCTGACGGAGATAACGCAGATAAAACCAATGTATTTTTAAATGAATTGAATGATATCGCTCATAAACTCGATCCCACAAGAAAAACGGCTATTAGAAAATATTATGAAGGATCACATATTGTAGATGTGTTCTCCCCTTCTATCTGGTCTGGCTGGTATTCGGGCAGTTATAAAAGCTACCAGAAAGCAATTGATGTTTACAAAAAAGAATACAAGCATTTTATTCATGCTGAATATGGTGGAGACAGTCATGTTGGCCGTCATAGCGAAAACCCAATTACTGGCGAAAATGTGATTAAAGCTGAAGGTTGGGAAGAAGCTATTGTGCAGACCAAAGTTGCCAATATTGCGCAAATTGGCGATTGGAGCGAAAACTATATAGTTGATTTGTTTGACTGGCATTTGCATATATCCGAGAATGACCCAACGTTTGTGGGAAATATTCAATGGGCATTTAAGGATTTTGCAACGCCGTTACGTCCAGAAGATGATATTCCGTACATGAACCAAAAAGGTCTTACGGATCGAAACGGAATTCCGAAAGATGCGTATTATGTATTTAAAAGCTATTGGGCAAAAGAACCTTTCACTTACATCGAATCGCATACTTGGACAGAGCGACAAGGGTCAGAAAATACACCGAGAACAATCAGTGTTTTTAGTAATTGTGATAAAGTGACTTTATACCATGACGGAAAATCATTGGGAGAAAAACAGCGAAATCTTTCTCTTTATCCTGCAAATGGTTTAACTTGGGAAGTCAATTTTAAAAAAGGAGAAAACGTTCTAATTGCCATTGGCAAAAATAAAGATGGAAAAACGGTTTCTGATACTATTAAAGTCAATTATCGTTTCAATAAAAATGATACGGCTTCTTCTTTGCAATTATCATCAGAAAAACTAAAAAATGGCAATTATCTGGTTACGGCAATTGCAATTGACAACAATAATTTACGCTGTTTGGATTATGAAGCGAGTGTTTATTTTCAATGTTTAAAAGGAGGAAAAACATTAAAAAACCAAGGAACACCAACGGGAAGTGAATCTATTAGAATGGCAAATGGAAAAGCTTCTATCGAAGTTATCCCTGATGGTTCTGGAAAACCGATTGAAATGACGGCTTTGAACCAAAGTTTTAAAGGAGAATATTTGAAGATTCCCGTTGAATAAAAAAGGTTCTAAGTTGCTAAGGGACTAAGACGCTAAGTTTTTTTAGTCTAGTTTGTCATCCTGACGAAGGAAGGATCACACTAGAAGCTCCGCAATCTTTGGCGCCAATCTTTGTAGAGTTACGAGTGTGATCCTTCCTTCGTCAGGATGACAAAAAAGAGAAAACTTCGTGCCTTAGTGTCTTCGTGACAAAACACATAATAAACAAATTTACAATGAAAAAAATTCTAACATTCCTACTCCTAACCTCGTTCGCAATTGGACAATCACAAGGTTTAATTTCAAACGTTCCAAACCGAAATACCACTTCTTTAAACGGAGTCTGGAATTACATAATTGATCCATATCAAACAGGTTTTTACAGCTTTCATCTTGACCAATACGATAAACAGGAAAAACCAGCAAAAGGCGCATTTTTCACGAATTATCATGCTCAAAACAAACAGGAATTAGTAGAATATGATTTTGATAAATCGCCAACAATTACTATTCCAGGCGATTGGAATTCGCAGATTACGGAACTGAAATATTATGAAGGAAATGTATGGTTTAAAAAATCTTTCGATTACAATTTAGCAGCCAACAAACGTCTGTTTTTATATTTGGGAGCTATCAACTATAAAGCTGATGTTTATTTAAACGGAAAAAAACTAGGAACTCATGAAGGTGGTTTCACGCCGTTTAATTATGAAGTAACTTCGATTGTAAAACCAACTGGAAATTATTTGGTCATCAAAGTGGATAATACCCGTCATAAAGAAGATGTTCCAACCGTAAACACCGATTGGTGGAATTACGGCGGAATCACTCGCGATGTGACTTTAATTGAAGAGGAATCTTCATTTGTGGAAGATTACAACATTCAGCTGAAAAAAGGCAATGCGAATGTTATTTCAGGTTTTGTCAAAATCAACAATTTAGATGCATCAAAAAATCAGATTTCGATTGCTATTCCTGAATTAAAAATCAACTACAAAGGAAAAGCTGACAGTAACGGAATTTTAAACTTTGAAATCCCAGCAAAAAAAATCTCTTACTGGTCGCCAGAAAATCCGAAATTATATGATGTTACTGTGGACTTTAACGGAAAAAAATTAAACGACAAAATTGGTTTCAGAACAATTGAAACGCAAGGTGATAAAATCCTGCTGAACGGAAAACCAGTCTTTTTGCGCGGAATTTCGATTCACGAAGAAAATGCCAAAGGCGGACGTGCAAATTCTCAGGAAGATGCTTTACGTTTATTAAACTGGGCAAAAGAATTGGGCTGTAATTATGTTCGTTTGGCGCATTATCCGCATAACGAGAATATGGTTAGAGAAGCGGATAAAATGGGATTAATGGTTTGGGAAGAAATTCCGGTTTATTGGACGGTTGAATTTACTAACAAAAATACCTATCAAAATGCACAAGATCAGTTAACCGCTGCTATTACAAGAGATAAAAACAGAGCGAGTATTGTTATCTGGTCTATGGCAAATGAAACTCCAGTTTCTGACTCTCGAAATACTTTTATCACGAATTTGGTAAATCATACAAAATCATTGGATAATACAAGATTAATCAGTGCTGCTTTATTAACGCATGACGGAAAAATTGACGATGAAATTGGTAAATCGCTTGACATTATTGCTTTCAATCAATATTTAGGCTGGTATGGCGGTAATTTAGAAAATGCTGAAAAGACATTTTGGACTACGCCATACAACAAACCTGTTTTTGTTTCTGAATTTGGAGGTGATGCTAAAGCTGGATTTCACGGAGAAAAAAACGAACGCTGGACAGAAGAATACCAGGAATATTTATACATTCAGAATCTAAAAATGATTGAAAAGATTCCTCACTTGAGCGGAACAAGTCCGTGGATTTTGGTTGATTTCAGATCTCCGAAAAGATTGCTTCCAGGTATTCAGGATGGTTACAATCGTAAAGGATTAATTTCGAATGACGGTGAAAAGAAAAAAGCGTTTTATATTATGCAGGATTGGTATGCTAAAAAGAAAAAGGAATATTAAAAAATTATTTTTACATAATGTTAATTTGTAGAGACGTCCTGCAGTGCGTCTCTACGGAAAATAGGAACGGAAATAAAATTATTTTGTCAAAACTGTTACCAATTCATTAACAAAAAACAGGCTGCAAATTATATGATTTTTCTTTATTATTAACTTACTTTGTAGTTATTCTAAAAATTGTAATCCTATGAAAAAAATTTATTTACTGGCAGTTACTTTGTTTGCTGCCTTTACAGTTCAGGCACAAGAAGTGGTGAAATTTGCTCCACTTGATGCAAGTCCGGTTGATATTTCTTATTTCCCGAACAAAGCTGTTAAATTCAAAAAAACAGATAATCCAAATCCAGTTATCAAAGTGCTTTACGCAAGACCTTCTGCAAAAGGAAGAACTATTTTTGGAGATGTTGTAAAGTTTGGTGAAATTTGGAGAGTTGGTGCTAATGAAAACACAGAGATTAAATTCTACAAAGATGTAACTATTGGCGGTAAAAAAGTTGCTGCAGGATATTACAGTTTATTTGCTATTCCAGAAAAAGATAAATGGACGATCATTATCAATAAAGAATTGGATTTATGGGGAGGTTATGCTTACGATGAAAGTAAAGACGTTGTAAGAGTTTCTGTTCCTGTAAAATCTGTAAGTGAAACTATCGAAGCTTTATCTATTGCTTTTACGACTCAAGGTAATGTTGCAAATCTTGTTATTGGATGGGATAAAACAACCGTTGAATTACCAATTACGATTAAGTAATTAATCGTTTTTAAGATATAAAAAGAGGCATCTAATATGCCTCTTTTTTGTTTATATAATTGCATTTGCAAACACAATCCTATGCAAACATAGCCCGTGGTTTCAACCACGGGGACGCTAAGCATATAACATTACGTATATTAAAATACGTTTTCCGTGGTTGAAACCACGAGCTATGTTTAAAATTGGAACGTAAAACAAAAAAAGGCATTTTTCAATGCCTCTTTTTTTTCTAAACCTTAGCGATTTCTATAATTTTATCCAACGTGATTGGTAAATCTCTAACACGTTTTCCGGTTGCATTGAAAACGGCATTTGCAATTGCTGGCGCCATTCCGACTAAAGCGGTTTCTCCCAGACCTTTTGTTCCCATTGGGTTACTAATTGGGTCTTTTTTATTGACGAAGAAAACTTCTTGTTTTTCTATATCCGCATTTACAGGAACATGATAATCAGCGAAATTATTGTTGATTGGACGGCCAAAACGATGATCAATTTCAAGCGCTTCCATCAATCCCATTCCGATTCCCCCTACTGCTCCACCGAACATTTGCCCCGCAGAAGTTTTCTGGCTGATTACGGTTCCAATATCGGCACAAGACACAACATGAGCCAATCTTATTTTACCCAAATTCGGATTCACTAATACTTTTACAAAATGAACCGAAAACGAATAAATGGAATATTTCTTAGCTTCTTCTGCAGCTTTAGAAAGATTTTCTACTTCAAAATCTTCTAATTTATTACTGCTTAAGAGCGCCGCTAATGTAACCGATTTAGATTTGTCTTTTTTAGAAGAAACTGCACCATTTTCAAAAGTTAAATCTGTGAGAGCGATTCCTTTTAATACAGGATTTTTACTTCCCAATTCAATTATTTTATTCAGCAACAAATTGCAAGCGTCGTGAACCGCAGAACCAACAGATGAAGTCGTTGCCGAACCACCTTGCGTTGGACCTTTTGGCAAACCGCTTTTTCCCATTTCGATAATCACATTTTCTGATGGGAGACCAATTACTTCAGCTCCAATAGCAGTCATCATAGTAGCCGTTCCTGGCCCCATATCGTTTACACTGCATTGCAGTACTAAATCTCCATTGGCTAAGAATTTTGCTTTTACAGAAGTTGGGCTTCTATAACAGCCGAAAGTTCCAGTTCCCATTCCGTAACCCACTAGCCAGTTTCCTTCTTTAACAGAACCGGGTTCATTTTTACGGTTTTTCCAGCCAATGCGTTCCATTCCGCCTTCGTAACATTCTAAAAGAAATTTACTACTCCACGGTTTATTTTGTTCCTGATCTTTTTCGGCATAATTCAGCTTGCGAAATTCAATCGGATCTAAGTTTAATTTATAAGCCATTTCATCCATCGCACTTTCTAAGGCAAAAGAACCTGTCGCCTCGCCCGGTCCACGCATCCAGATCGGTGTGCAAGTATCCAAAGGCACAATTCTGTAACGTGTCGAAACATTGGCACAATCATAAATAAATCGGGACATGTTTACGGTACCCTCCATAAAATCCTCATAGCCTGAAGTCATTGCAACCGCTTCATGCGTTAATCCAGTCAGTTTTCCATCTTTAGTTGCCCCAAGCCCCATTTTCTGAATCGTGTAAGGTCTGAAACCAACATTGGTAAACATCTGTTCGCGATGCAGTACTAATTTAACTGGACGATTTAATTTTTTGGCTCCAATTAAAGCCGCTATTTCATACGGCCAAGTATGCAATCCCATTCCGAAAGCGCCGCCAAGATACTCCGCATGAACCTCAACATCTTCAACAGGCACTCCAAAAACTCCGGCAACACTTCTACGCGTTCCCTCGACACCTTGACTTTTGGTATATAAAATGGGTTTATTTCCGTCCCATTTGGCTATGATATTTGCCAATTCCATCGGGTTATGCACCTCGGTTGGAATCGTATATTCGGTTTCCAAAATAACCTCAGCATTTTTATAACCATCATGTTCTCCGCGATGGTAATCATTTCCTTTATCGGTTTCGACTTTCTTTTCTTTTTCAGCTGCTTTTTTAAGTTCTGTCGAATGTTCTTCTTTAAAATAATCGGCTTTAATTAAACTCGCCGCATATCGCATACGCTCAAAAGTATCGGCAATCACCAAAGCAATGGGCTGATCGTAATACAAAACTGAATCATCCTTGAAAATCTGCAAGGGCTGACCAAAATTATGCTTGTCTTTTGCTTTTTCGTAGCCAGCAGGTTTATCCACATTTAAATGCGTAATTACAGCCAAAACTCCTGGCGCCCATTCCGCTTTTTTAGTATCAATGGTTTTAATTCTTCCTTTCGCAATCGTACTTCCTACCAAACAAGCATAAACAACGCCTGCTGTTTTATATTCTGCCGAATAAGTTGCTGAACCCGTTACTTTAGCAAATCCGTCAACTCTATTAATATTACTTGTCTTGCTCATAATTTAATTATTTTGATGCTGCTATTGTAAGTGCTTCTGCTACTGCATTCTCTCCAAGCGTTATTTTAAAATTATTATCCCCGAATCCTTTTGCTCCTTTCATAGACAAATGGCCTGCTTGTTTAAATAGATCTTCAGAAACTGTTTTTCCTTTCAGGAATTTTTCTGTTTCAGTCAATCTCCATGGTTTATGTGCCACACCTCCCATCGCCAATCTGACATCATTTATGGTATTATTTTTTATATCTAAAGCCACAGCAACAGACACCAATGCAAAAGCATAACTCGTCCTGTCACGAACTTTAAGATAATGCACATTTTTAATAAAATTATTATCTGGAATTTCAACAGCAGTAATCAATTCTCTGCTGTCAAGTGTATTGTCTTTTTCTGGTGTATTTCCAGGAAGTTTATGAAAATCAGTAAACTTAATTTCTCGTTTTCCTTTTGGACCATCTACCAAAACTGTTGCATCGAGCGCCGCCAAAGCCACACACATATCACTTGGGTGAACGGCAATACAACTATCCGAAGTTCCAAAAACAGCTGCCATTCGGTTAGAACCGCCAATCGCACCGCATCCGCTTTTTGGTACTCGTTTGTTGCAAGGCATATCGGTATTGTAATAATAAGAGCATCTCGTTTTCTGCAGCATATTACCTCCAACTGTCGCCATGTGACGAATTTGCTGAGAAGCTCCAGCAGCTAATGCTAACGCCAACAAAGGATATTTTTCTTTAATAGAAGCATCTTCGGCAACCTGACTATTTTTTGCTAATGCACCAATCGAAACTTTTCCTTTTAAGAACTCTATTTTCTTTAAGTCTAATCCGTTAATGTCAACCAATTTATCTGGAGCGACAATATTCTTCTTCATTAAATCCACCAGATTGGTTCCTCCCGCAATAAACATAGAAGAATCATCTTTTGCTTTTCCTGTAATTGCCGAAGACGACGACAAGGCTTTAATTATCTGAAAGTTTTTCATATTTCCTTCCCTCCTTCCTTCACTTCCGTTATGGCGTCAACGATATTATGATAAGCACCGCATCTACAGATGTTACCACTCATATATTCACTGATTTCTTCTCTGCTATTAGCATGACCTTCTTTGATACAAGCAATTCCCGACATGATTTGTCCTGGCGTACAATAGCCACACTGAAAACCGTCGTGTTTGATAAAAGCTTCCTGCATTGGATGTAGTTTTTTACCTTTTGAAAGTCCTTCAATTGTTGTGACTTGTGAGTTTTGCTGCATCGTTGCCAAAGACAGACACGACAAAATTCTAGTTCCATTTACGTGAACGGTACACGCACCGCATTGTCCGTGGTCACATCCTTTTTTGGTTCCAGTAAGCTGTAACTGTTCGCGAAGTAAATCCAATAACGTAGTTCTTGGTTCAATATTCAGATTGTGTTTTGTGCCATTTACTTCAATAGAAAGCGGTACTGTTTCTAAATACTCCGCTATTTTTTCATCCCATTTCTTTTCTGTAGCCATAACCAACGAGGGCGGCGTCAGGGCAAGGGCGGTAAAAAGTCCTGATTTCTTTATAAAGTCACGACGGGAACTAGCATCTTCCGGTGTTACTTTATCCTGATTTGTTTTTTTAGAAGCCATTCAGTCTATTTGTTAAATTAGCAAATTCGCTTTTGTCATTCTAACAAATTTAGCGATCTTATGTAAGAAAAAATTATAAAATTCAAACATTACTCTTATTTAGAATAATTACAATTTTGTTTTTTTAACCGCAAAGGGTTTTCGCAAAGTTCGCCAAGTTATTTTTCTTTCGCAGATTTGGCAGATAATGCAGATTTTAAATACGATGAAAAGATTTACACAGATTCTTTATGATAGAAATAAATAAAAAATCTGTTTAGATCTGCAAAATCTGCGAGAAACAAAAAATTATACACATTAAAATTTTGCGTTCTTTGCGAAAACCCTTTGCGCCTTTGCGGTTAATTTTTTCACGTAGATTAATTCTGAAATTGTATTTTTACTGAACTAAGCCCAAATTATGCCACAACAAGAAATCATTTATCTTGATAATAATGCCACGACCCGTGTTGATGAGCGTGTTGTGAATGCGATGCTTCCGTATTTTACTGATTTGTATGCGAATTCAACAGGAACACATTTAGCGGGATTAACGGTAAAAGAAGCTATTGAAAACGCTGCATGGCAAACATCTGATTTAATAAATGCTGATGCTGATGAAATTGTATTTACTTCGGGTGCGACTGAAGCAATAAATCTGGCGATAAAAGGTCTTGTCGATCAAGACCGAAAACATATCGTTACCATTCAAACCGAACATAAAGCGGTTCTGGAAACTTGTCGTTTTATGGAAAGTATTGGTTTTGAAGTGACTTATCTTCCAACTGATTCTGACGGACTTATAAGTCTTCAACTTTTAGAAGAAATAATTACAGATAAAACACTGGTTTTCATAGGAATGTTTTCTAATAATGAAACTGGCATCATACAAAATATCAGTGCAATTTCTAAAATATTGAAAGCCAAAAATGTACTTTTTATGTGCGATGCCACACAGGCTGTTGGTAAAATTCCTGTCGATGTAAAAAAACTCGGAATTGATCTTTTGACTTTATCTGCACATAAATTTTATGGTCCGAAAGGAATTGGCGCTTTGTATGTTTCTGCGAAAGCCAAAATAAAATTGTCTCCTCAAATTCTTGGAGGAGGGCAACAAAGAAAATTACGAAGCGGAACGCTAAATGTTCCCGGAATTATCGGTTTAGGAAAAGCATCGGAAATTGCTGTAAATGAATTAGAAAAAGATCAAAATAGAGTTTCTCTATTACGAGACAAACTTGAAAAAGGTTTATTACAATTTGAAGGTTCTTTTGTAAATGGAAATACAGAAAACCGAATTTACAATACTGCAAATATTTGTTTTCCAAATGTAAATTCAGAACAGCTAATTTTGGCTTTAGGAAATGTTTCGGTTTCTAATGGCGCTTCTTGTTCGGCGGTGACTTCTGAGCCTTCGCATGTTTTAAAAGCAATGGGATTATCTGATGAAGAAGCTTTGAGTTCGGTTCGTTTTAGTTTGGGAAGATTTACTACTTCTGAAGAAATTGATATTGCTGTTGAGCGTGTTTTGAGTCTCGCTAAGCAGTTTGCCACGAAGGCGCTAAGACACTAAGTTTTTTTCTTTTTTTATACTTTTAATCTCGCAGAGACGCAAAGTTTTTATGAATTGCTTCTTGTTAGTTTGCCACTAAGGCACTAAGACTCTAAGTTTTTTATTTTTTGTAATCTCGAAAAGGCGCAGAGACGCGAAGGTTATTTTTGTCATCCTGACGAAGGAAGGATCACACGCGGGAGCCGACAAAGATTGAGGATTTACTTTATGGAGTTTCTAGTGTGATCCTTCCTTCGTCAGGATGACAAACTGGATCTAGAAAATCTGTGTAAAAAAAAACTTTGTCACTCTGCAACTTTGTCCCTTTGTCCCTTTCTTCAGGATGACAAACTGGCTCTAGAAAATCTGTGTAAAAAAAACTTTGTCACTCTGTAACTTTGAACCTTTGTCCCTTTCCTCAAGAAATTAACTTAAAATAATCTTCCTCTGTATCAATATCTATATTCCCTTTTTCGAAAGGAACTGAGACAACATCTTCAGCATATTTTTTAATGAGCTTTTTGGCGCCTTCTTGTCCTTTTAATTCCAGAAGTTCTTGAAAGTATTTTTTATGAAATAAAACTGGCGTTCCTAAAGTTTCTGAGTATGCAGAAGCTGCAATTCCTTTTTTCGTTTTGTTGGTTTCAATAATTAAATTTTCAAAAATAGAATGATTAACAAAAGGTTGATCACAAACTGCTAAAATACATTGTTCACAATCAGGATTTTGATTTAATAATTCGCTAATACCGTTTACGATTGAAGAAGACATTCCGTTTTCCCATTCCGAATTAAAAGAAAATGTGATTTCGGGCAAATTAAGCTCTTTTTCGATTACATCATGGTTTGAACCTGTCACAACTATTGCAAACGAATTTTCGACCTTCAAAGCTTCTGAAACGGTATTTTTCAGCAAAGTAGATTCTTTATATTCCAGCAATTGTTTTGGTCTGCCTAATCTGGAAGAATTACCCGCAGCCAAAATAATAATACCTGTTTTATTTTGAAATCTATTCTCCATAATGAATTTCATCATGTATTTTCCCTTTTTTATATTTCAGCGACGTTCCTATACGTTCAGATGCAACGGCTTTAATTTCCGAAACAATCGACAAAGCGATTTCTTCTGATGTTTCTGCGCCAATATCGAGCCCAATTGGAGTATGAATTCTTTTCATCTGCTCTTCGCTTACTCTTATTCCTTCAATCAAAAGATCGTCCAGCATTCGGTTGAATTTTGACTTCGGACCTAGAATTCCAACATAATGAAAATCGGTTTTTAGCAGCGCTTTTAAAACTGCTAAATCGTATTTGTAATTGTGCGTCATCAAAGCAAAATAGGTCTGATCGTCAATAACAATATTCTCTAAAAATTGTTCGGGTTTTACAACCAAAACTTCATTGGCTTTAGGAAAACGTTTTTTAGTTGCATGAGTTGCTCGGCCTTCTCCAATAGTAATTTTCCAGCCTAAAATTGAAGCCATTTTTACTAAAGGCTGAATATCGTTTCCTGCGCCAGCAATTACTAGCGAAATAGAAGGTTTTATGTATTCTATTAAAGCTTCGTTGTCGTTTTCTTCCTGAAGTTTTTTCACTACAGAAGTTTTAGTTTTCAGCACTTCTTTTACATCAGAAATTAAACTTAAAGCTTCGTTATTATGGTTTAAAACAGGACTGTCTTTTCTAAAAAATAAAGTTGTTCCAATCTGAAAAGCATTTCTTTTTAAAGAAAAAACGGTTACTATTACTGCTTCTTTTCTTTCTAATTCCAATTGCTGCAAAAGCTGAATTGGGTTATTTGAAACCTCTTCATCAATATATTCAAAAAGAATATGAACGATTCCGTTGCATCCGAGCTGTAAACCCACTTCTGCATCATCTTCGTTATTCGTATTGTAAGTAACTAATTTATTTTGCTTTTGATGGATTGATAGAAGTGCTTTTCGTAACGCGTCGCCTTCCAAACAGCCACCGCTTATTGCCCCCGTCAATTCTCCATCTTCTGTAACCAGCATACGCGCGCCAGGCTGTCGATATGACGAACCTTCAACTTTAACGACTGTTGCTAAAGCTGTTTTTTTTCCTTCGGATTCTGCTTGCGAATAGGCTTTAAGAATTTCGTTGATTTCTTTCATAGATATTCTTCATCAATAGAAACTTAATATTGATGACATTTTTTATTACCTAAAAGTAAAAAAATATTACAAACTTAAGCGCTCGAAGGCCATTTAAGTTTGTAATATTCTCTTTCAAAAATGATCTGTTTTATTCATTTAATTCTAAAAAATAATTCAGCTTAGACTTTATCATTTTTTTGTTTCTGTCTAGCAGATATAGTTTTTCAGGATTTTTACTGTAATAACCGTAATAAACCTGATCTTTTTCTGGTTTGTCCCAGTTTAAAATATAGATTGTTCCATCAGGATCTTTTTCTAAACCTCTTTCGGTATTGATATTACCTCTTCCCTTAAAGTTTTTTTCAGGCTGTTTTCCTTTGTATGTGCTAGATAATTCAAATTTATTATCTACGATATTAATTTTTAGAATCGTTTCTATTCCTTCGCAATCTGCACACGGTAGCGTTCCTTCGTAAACAGAAATACTATCAGCTGGTTCGTTTTTTTCATTACTAGCAATTGTATCTGTCAAAACAACATTATTTTCATCTTTACCATTTTTAGAATTACAGGATACAATAAGAGCTAATGTAAAAGCAAGAATAATTATTTTTCTCATGATATTTTTTTGCAAATATAAGGAATATTCTTACTTAATGTACGAATTTAACTTTTAAATCTACAGCGATATAACTCCCATAATAATAGCGGTCTGAACAGCTTCGGCGGTATTGGTTACTTTTAATTTTTCAATAATGTTTTGCCTGTGGCGTCTTACTGTGTAAACCGAAATATACATTTCTGCAGCAATTTGTTCGCTTTTATTTCCTCTTGCAACACTGGTCAAAACTTCAATTTCTCTTTTTGAAAGTATATTTTCTGTATTGTTTTTATATTTTTCTGATTCGATTACTTCACCTGTTTGAATATTAAAAATTTTTCCGTCAATTCCTGTTCGAGGCTGTAAATCTGTTGAAGGCAGGTATAAACATAATGCAAGAGAAATGCTTCCGTTATTAAATGTATTTAGATAAATAGTCCGATGGTTTATGTAAGTATTTCTATCACTAGAATCTTTCATTCTAAGACGGCTCAAAGTACTGTAATTACTGTATTCTTCTTTTGGAATTCCTTTTAAAAACTCATAAAAATTAAGTTCTAAAACATGACGTTCGATCAAATCATTTGAATTGATTTTAGTAAAAATACATTCTTCAAAAGCGGAATCAATAACGGAATTTTCATCTGGAAGTCCGAAAATTGAGCCAAAACTTCCTGCATAAATATAACTTTTGTCGGATTGATAATCGGATAAAACGGCTACACATTGCTCAATTTTGACATAATTGATAACGAACTGTTTGTACATTTCAATATCATTTGATTCTCCAATGTCAAACTTTTGTTCTAAAAATGTGGACATTAATTGGCTTTCGATTGAAGAATTCTGTGGCATTGGAAAGTGTAATTGGTTAATTTTACGTATTGCCCTTTTCTTCGAGCAATTTTATTTTTGGAACATTAAAAATATCACTTTCTATCCCAAAAAAATAATTTATGAAAACAATTTTTTACAACGCTATTGTTATCCTGAGCCTTTCTGTTTTATCAAGCTGCAATAACAAAAATGAAACTGCTAAAACAATGAAAGAAGAAACAAAAATAGATTCAGTCGCAAAAGGTTCGCCAATTGATGTTAAACTTTCGAACATTCATTTTACTAAAGGAATAAACGACGCTGAAAAACTTATTACGCAGGAAACCAATGGAAAACTTGTTTTTAAAACAGGTGAAAAAACAGATTATTTTTCTGATCCAAATGGAAAATTGTCGAGTACGACAGCGCCAATGCTTTTATCAAAAGTAGATAATACGAAACCTTTTACGCTTACCGCGAAAGTTACGCCTGAGTTTACAGAAAAAGGATTATACAACGCAGGTGTTTTATACATTTATGTGAATGATAGTTTTTACCAGAAATTCTGTTTTGAGCAAGACGAAAGAGGAAATCACAGAATTGTAACGGTTCGTACAATGGGAACTTCTGATGATAATAATCATGATGTGGTGAAAGAACCTTCTGTTTACATGAAAATTTCTTCTGACACTAAGACAGTTGCAAGTTATTATTCATTAGACAAAAAGACTTGGCAAATGGTTCGTTTGTATAAAAACAATTATCCAAAAGAAATCTGGATGGGAATTAGTACACAATGCCCAATTGATAAAGGAACGCAAAGTATTTTTGAAGAAATTAATCTGGAAGAAAAAAGTGTTTCTGATTTTCGTTTAGGAATATAACTTTTTCTTTAAGATCTGACGGTTTCGAATTTACTTAAAGTATATTTTTTTTATTGTTTAGGTAATCATTTTTTTAAATTGATGTATGATTTATATTACCAAGTTTTGTATTTTTATCAATAGCAAAATTTTATATTACCTAACTTTAAAAATAAACTAAATGGGAAAATTTGTAATTACTACTAGAGCCAACGGAGAGTTTCAATTCAATTTAAAAGCTGGTAATGGTCAGACCATTTTAACAAGCGAAGGTTACACTACAAAAGCAGCATGTAATAATGGTATTGAATCTGTAAAAACCAACGCGGGTGACGATAATCGTTATGACAGAAAAGAAGCTAAAAACGGAAAACCATATTTCAATTTAAAAGCTGGAAATGGTCAGATTATTGGTTCGAGTGAAATGTACGAAAGTGTATCTGCTAGAGAAAACGGAATTGAATCTGTAAAGAAAAATGCTCCTGAAGCTACTATTGACGATCAGACGGCTTAAAAAACATATTTATAATTATAAAAAAAGCTGTTTCTATTAATTTAGAAACAGCTTTTTTTATTGAAAATTAAATTTTGAAATTACTTCTTCAAAGCCTGAATTCCAGCATGAGTTGGAACAACTTGTTTGATGGTTTCATCTGCATTAAATTCTAATTTATCGATGCAAACTTCGCGATGAAAACCTCCTGCGTCTCCCATTTTAATTCCTGTTGGATAAGAGAATCTATGATACGTAATATACCATTCGTCTTTGTTTGGAATTTGTAAAACTGAATTGTGTCCTGTTGCATAAATTCCTTCTTCTGGTTTTCCTTGAATTACAATATTGTTTTCTGGAATTTCAAGCGGTCCAGTTGGAGAATCTGAAATTCCGTATCTCACTTTGTATTTCGGACTTCTCGTATCGTCTTCGCTCCAAAAGAAATAATATTTTCCGTTTCTATAGATTACATAAGTTCCCTCGCGGAAGGAATTATTTACAGTAATAACTTTCTGCGTTCCAGGTTTTAAAGAAACCATATCAGGATTTAATTCAGCAACACCCATATACATATTTCCCCAATATAAATAACTTTTACCCGTTTTTGGATCTGTAAAAACATCTGGATCAATTTCCTGACCGTCATGTATTCCTTCTGGTCTTGTGGCTACAATTGCTTTTCCGCTGTCTTTAAATAGTCCTGTTGGATTATCTGAAACTGCAACTCCAACTTTTTGTGCTGCAGTGAAATAATAGAAATATTTATACTTTCCTTTTATCTTTTTCTCTACAATACAAGGCGCCCAAGCGTTTCTGTTTGCCCAAGTTACGTCTTTTTTAAGATCGATAATAACTCCTTCATCTTTCCAATCAACTAAATTATCTGAAGAAAAAGTTTTGAAATAATAACCCGACCAGCCGTCAAATCCATCACTTGTTGGGTAGATGTAATATTTTTTTGTTTTGTTTGAATACAAAATTTCTGGATCTGCATAATAACCTTCTAAAACTGGATTGTGGTTTACTTTTGAAAGTTTTGCTGGCGTTCCCCATTTGTCTGTAATTCGCTTTAATTCAGAACGAGTTATAGGCAAAATAGTTCCGTGACGCGGATTAAAATCCATTGAAATATCATTATCAATTACGCTGAAATTTTCTAGGTCTTTCGTTTTTGTGAATTGATATCTTCCTTTAGTATAAACATCGTACATTAAAATGTATTCGTCTGAATTGTTCAGTTTGAAAACACTCGAACCTTCTACTCCATCTTTTGTCTGCTGTAGATAATTATCATTTTCAATCCATTTTCCAGAAGTCAAATCTTTTGTAACTGCCACTTTGATTCCTGGCGTATTGGTTTCTGTTTTATAAAAAAGGTGATATTCTCCATCTTTTTCAATGATATCACCATCAATACAAGCGTTTCCTGACTTTGGAACAAACAATAATTTTGGCTCACTTTCTAAGGCAGTAAAATCTTTATTCGCGTAAGCGTAATAAATTTTATCTGGACCTCCAGCATGCTGCATACTAAAGTAAATCATGTATTTTCCGGCCTTTGCATCGTAAATAGTTTGCGGCGCCCAAACACGTTTTAGGTTTTCATTCCCTGGAAATGTATTTTGGATATTAACAATGCTGCTTTTCCAATTTACTAAATCAGTACTTTTCAATAAAACCATCGCACGGTTGCTGTCCCAGCCTTTTGAAGAAGTCATATCGGTCAAAACCATATAAAATGTTTTGCCATCGTCTCCGCGTAAGATATGCGGATCGCGAACTCCTCCAGTTGAACTGATTGCTTTACTATCTAAAATTGGTTTGTTATTATTAAGCGCATAATAGTGATATCCATCATTACTTACGGCGTAATTAACCGCTTCTTCTTCGACTTTATTTCCAATGAAATAAACGAATAAATAAGCTGTTAAATCCTTTTCGGCAATAACGGGCGGAACTCCTTTTGCTGTATTTTGGGCTTGTATAGAAGTCGAAAGGCTTATTAATGATATCAGACAAAAAAATATTCTTTTCATTTATTTTTTACTTTTTAATTGATACAAAACAGAACTGTGAGGTTTTAATTCTAATCCTATTTCTTTTGAAGTTGCTTTTGATTTCTCGCCTGTCCACATATTCAAAACTTCTGCTGAACCTGAAATTCCTAAATCAGAAAGATTAACTGAAACCTTTTGCGAATCCTTGTCTGAAATATTAAACAACGCTAGATAAACACTGCCATCTTTTGGATTTTTTGAAGTTACAGCTATTTTTCCATCTTTTTGGAAAAGCTGTTTTACATCAGTACTTTGATTATGCATTTTTACGACTTCTTTATTCGTCAATAGTGACAATGTAAAAGCGTCATTACTTGGTAAATCTCCTCCAAAAAATAATGGTGACTTAAAGATATTAAAAAATGTAATCAAAGTATATTGTTCGTCTTTTGTTAAACGCGTCATACGGTCTTCACCTCTTTCTCCTCTAATTGAAATACGCCCTAGCGGAATCATATCGCAATCTGGCCATGTTCCCGGTGCAATGTGAGGATACCATTTTTGAGCAACATCCATTAAATGTGTAATATGAGGCCATGTATCCCAAACATCATCAACCATACGCCACATATTAGCATGTGTTGTTACGTGAGGCGCGGCTTCGATTGGTGTTTCTCCAGGCGATGTACTTAAAACAATTTTACGTCCACATTTGTCTATTGCCTTTCTGATTAAGTTGATTTCGCCTTCATGATACGGTCTTGATAAATCATCAATTTTAATAAAATCTACTCCCCATTGTGCGTATAATTCGAAAATAGAATCGTAATATTCTTGCGCACCTGGTTTGTCTGCCAAAACTGTGTAATTGTCTCTCAGCCATTCACATTGCAATGCTGTTGAATAAACTTGATCTGCAGTAATTCCATTTGCTCCTTTAATTGGCAATTTATCTTCAACTGCTTTTTTAGGAATTCCGCGCATAATATGGATTCCGAATTTTAGTCCTTTTTTATGAATATAATCGGCTAAAGGCTTGAATCCCTGCCCATCTTTTGCTGAAGGAAAACGGTTAACAGCTGGCAAATATCTTCCGTACTGATCGATTACGTAACGCGGATCTGTTTGGTTATAACCTCCTGCTTTGTCGTTTTCAACAAACCATCTGATATCAACAACGATGTATTCCCAGCCAAATTTCTTCAGCTCTTTTGCCATGTAATCGGCGTTGGCTTTTACCTCGTGTTCCTCAACTGTTGGACCATAACAATCCCAGCTATTCCAACCCATTGGCGGAGTTTGAGCCCATTGTTTGAATTCTCCTTTTTGAAACGTTTTGTTTTGAGCGTTAGTCGCGACAGATAGAAAAAAAGTTCCTATAGCCACTGTAAGTAAGTTTGTAATTTTCATTGTGTTTTTTATGTGTGGTTTTTACACTTTAAATATAATGAAATTTTATCGTTACCAACATACAGAAAACCTAACAGGTTACTAAAAACTTGTTAGGTTTTTGAATTGATACTTTATTTCACATTAATAGTAACCTCAACAGGTTTTAACCACTGACTTGTAAATTTCACTTTTATTGGCGCTGTAGAATCTCCATTTGCCTGAATATATGCTGCAATATGTCCGTGGAATACTCGCTGAATATTATCTGTATAGTCTGTCATGTCGCTATTATTTCCCGCTTCCAATCCTAATAATGTTGCAGAGCCATTGATCGTACAAGTTACTTCGTTGTCTGAAAGCATTACAGGAAGTCCGTTTTGATCTTTAATCTGAACCATTATTTTCGCCACTCCTTTGTCTTTGCTGATTGTGATATCTTTATCAGCAATTGTTAATTCAACTGGCTGTTGTGTTGAGTTAATAGCGTAACGGCTTACTTCTTTATCATTTTTGTCTAAACCAACTGCTTCTAATTTTCCTGAAGCAAACGGAATATCCCAATAGATAATTCCCGTTTTTTCGTCGTATAATTTGGTTTCACCAACAACTTTTCCGTTCAATTCTAAACGGGCTTTAGCAGCATTTGTATAACAAACCACACGAATTTTTTGTCCGTTTTCGTAATTCCAAATTGCCCAAGCGTCTTTCGAAATATCTTTTTCGTTTGTCAACGGATAAGTTCCTAAATAAGCCATTGGTTTATCTGACCATAATGATTGACGGAAATATCCTCTCGGTTTGATAACTCCAGCAAAATCAACTAAACCTGAATAAAATCCTCTTGAAGGCCATCTTCCTGATTCTCCCAAATAATCGATTCCTGTCCAAAGGAACTGACCGAAAATATGTTTGTTGTTTTTTACAGCTAACCAAGGTTCCATATCATGAACATTTTCACTTCCATAAATCACTCTTTTTGGATACTTTTCGTGATCTGACTGGTATTTGCTTTCGGTATAATTGTAACCTGTAATATCTAAAGCTCCTGGATATTCTGTTTCGTTAGACATTGCAACTCCTGCTAAACCAGCTGTTGTCGGTCTTGATTTGTCGTATTTTTTAACCGCCGCAACCAAACGTTTTGCAATTGCTCCAAGTCTCATGGCATCTGGCGCATCTGGCTTATAACCACCATAAGCTGCTTGCCCGAAACCGTCTTTTCCTTTGTCTAAAACTGGGTGAGAATATGGATCGTTTGGATAATCTACTTCGTTACCAATACTCCATCCGAAAACTGAAAGATGGTTTCTGTCACGGCGAACAAAATCTTCTAAGTCTTTTTCTGCCCAATTAGCAAAAATATCAAATGAACCTTCAAATCCTGGTGTTCCGTAATTCCAGCCTTCTAACCATTTACGTTTTGGGAATTCCCATTCGTCATAAGCTTCGTTTAAAACCAATAATCCTAGTTCGTCGCAAAGTTCATAAAAATCAGGTGCTTGTGGATTATGACTTGTACGAATGGCATTTACACCAATTTCTTTCAATGTTTTTAATCTTGTTTTCCAAACTTCTCTTGGAACTGCAGATCCTAAAACTCCAGCGTCGTGATGTAAACAAACACCTTTCATTTTCATCCATTTTCCGTTTAATGCAAAACCATTGTTTGGATCAAATGTAAAACTTCTGAAACCAGTTTGAGTTACCGTTTTATCAATTTCTTTTCCGTCTTGTAAAACAGTAGTTTTTAACTCATATAAATTCGGATTATCTAAATCCCATAATTTAGGGTTTTTAACGTTGATTTTTGCCGAAATTTTTCCGTTCTGATTTGCCGCAACCTCAACCTTTGAAGATGATTTCGCTACAGATTTTCCGTCTTTTGAGAAAAGCTCATTTACAATTGTCAGACTTGCTTTTCCTTTTGAACCATTTTCAACAGCAACCTCAACATTCAAAGTTCCGTTTCCTTTGTTTACTTCTGGATAAGCATAAACTCCCCATTGTGCAATATGAACCGGATTTGCATAAACCAACCAAACATTTCTGTAAATTCCAGATCCAGTGTACCATCTTGAATCGGCGCTTTGACTGTGATCTACACGAACTGAAATCGTGTTTTCTCCTCCAAATTTTACGTACGGCGTCGCATCATAAGCAAAAGAAATATATCCGTTTGGACGTTTTCCTAATGATTGCCCGTTGATGAAAACTTCGCTTCTATTGTAAACTCCTTCAAAATATAAATACACTTTTTCACCAGCTTTGCTTTGCGGAATATTGATTGATTTTCTATACCAGCCAATTCCCCCTGGAAGATATCCTGTACAGCTCGCCAGCGTAGGACTCAATTGCCCTTTTACGCTCCAATCGTGCGGTACATTTACCTGTTGCCATTTACTGTCGTCAAAAGCATTATTTTTTGCTTCTGGAGTTTCCTGAAGATTGAATTTCCAGTTGTCATTTATTTTTTTTGAATCTCCAAATGATATCTGGCTAAAAGCCGATAAACACGAAAAGAGAAATACGGGTAGTAAGATCTTTTTTGTAAACATTTTTTTAAGGTTCTAAGATGCTAAGATTCTGAGAATCTAAGCTTCTTTTGTTTATTTAATTATTTTTTTGTTTCAGGTTTCAGGTTTCAAGTTTACTTCGAACGTGAAACCTGAAACTTGAAACTAATTTCATTTTTATTGTAGCTCTCCAACAAACGTCACTACAGACTTTGCTGGGATTTCTAGATTACCATTTTTTTGAACTTCGGCTCTTTTTAGGTTTGATGTGTCAGAAGTTACGTAAGGTGTGAACTCATTGTTCTTCAAAGTTCCTTTTGATAAATCAAATTTGTATTGCTGCGCTGATTTTCCGCAGTTGACTGCTACTACAATCAGTTTTTTGTTTTGAGCATCTTTGTAAGCCGTAAGCATTACGTCGTTAGCTTTGTCCAATTCATTTTGGTTTGGAATATCAACTCTCAACATTCCTGGACGAACAAAAAGCGAATAATTTCCGAAAGCCCAAAGCAGTTTTGAATCGTGAAATTCTCCATCATTTCTCACATAATCTGGTGCAGTTCCTCCGTTACTTTTTCCGTCATCCAGATAGATCAAGCCGTCTTTGTAATCTACTCTTGTTATTGAGGTCCACCATTGCCATGAAGCTGCATTGGCAACTGCAATATCATTATGAATTAAACGCGCTACAAACAAAGCAGTCTGCATTCCTAAATCTCTTCCTCCGCCAGAACCTCCAGGGATTTCTGCTTCTCCTGGGTTTTCTAAAATACAGTATTCCGATTGCCAGTATTTTAATCCTGTTTTTTGTTTGACTTCTTTAGCAATTAATTTTCTACTTAAAACCTGTCTTTCAACTGGCCATGTTGTAAAATAACTGTGTCCAAGAATTACATTTTTTACATTTGAAAATTTAGTCACATTCGTTTTAGTATTTCCAAAGAAATAATCAATTTGATTGTCACGGTTTTCGGCATTTACATTTTCATACAAATAATCGATTTGAGCAGCTTCAGCAATTACAATCTCGGTGTTTATTTTTTTTGCTTTCAATTTTTCTGAAAGTGATTTGGTCAAATCATATATTTCCTGATTGGTTGCTGGCGTTCCTTCCTGACTATTGGTGTCTCCATGTTTTGGCATCCATTCCCATTGCGGTTCGTTTATCGGACTAACATAATCGAATTTTATTCCCTCTTTTTGTTCCAGTCCTTGAATACTTTGAACTAAGAAATCGGCAAATTTTGGAATCGCACCATCTTTTAGATTCAGTTTATTCTTTTGAGAGGCAAAAGATAATCCGTTGTTAGTCATATAAACTGGTGGACTATTAGTAAAAATAAGAAACTTTTCTACTCCACGTTTTTTAGCCGCCTGCAAAAACCATCTTTGTCCTTCTTGTTTTGAGAAATCATAAGTCCCGTCAGCATTCAAAAAACATTCGCTTCTTCTCCATTCGTCCGAAACTTTGCTGTTTTCTCCTTGCTCTGTACTTCCTGCGCCAAGATTAAATCGCCAAATCGAAAGTCCGATTCCTTTTGGATTTCCTTGTGCATCGATTTCTTTACTAAAAAGCAAATCTGCAATGGCATTTTTTTTCTGTTCAGGCCAATTTTTACCCACAAACTGTGTTCTCCAGGCATCAGAGCCACCAAAACCGTCCATGGTTTGTACTACATTATCTGTGCTGATACTAACCGTTCGCTGTGCAAATGTCAGTGAAGTTGTTACCAATAAAAGCGAGATATATATTTTTCTCATTTAATTATTATTTTTCGTGTTGACGTAATTTTTGTTATCGTCTTTTGTCATTTCGCCGAAAGAGAAATCTTCGTAAATAAATCAACCAAGTCCCCCATTACTTTGTCGAGCTACTTGTGGAGATCCCTCCTCCGTCGGGATGACAAGTTTGTGGTTAATAACTTTGTCAAAGTTTAAAACTTTGACAAAGTTTGCACACAATACTTCTTATCTTTCTAAACTTAGAATCTTAGCATCTTAGACCCTTAGCAACTTATTTATATGTTCCAACATAAGTCACAACTGACCTTGCTGGAATTTCCAAATTCGAAGCGTCTACCGCTGTTCCTTTTTTCAAACTTAAAGTTTCAGAAGTGGTATAAGGAGTCAGTTTATTATCGCTAACCGTTCCTCCTGAAAGATTCAATTTGTATGTTTTAGCTGATTTACTCATGTTTACTGCAACGATTACCAACTTTTTATTTGTTGCGTCTTTGTAAGCCGTAACCATAACATCATTTAAAGCGGTTGAATTATCAACACTTGGAATTTGAACTCTCACCATTCCTGGTTTTACGAAGAACGAAAAGTTACCTAAAGCCCAAAGCGTCTTAGAATCTCTGATGTAACCGTCATTTTTACAATAATCAGCGTTTCCTGCTCCATTGCTTGCTCCATCATCAACGTGAATTAAACCGTCTTTATAATCACCGCGGCTAATTGCTGTCCACCATTGCCAAGACGTTACGCCTCCAATTGCAATATCTGTGCTGATGATTCTTGCTGTCCAAAGTGCTAGTGACATTCCTAAATCTCTTCCTGAACCAGCTCCGCCTGGAAGTTCATCAGTCCCTGGACTTTCTAATACGCAATATTCTGATGACCAAAGACTAACATTTCCAACTGATTGAATTTTTGATGCTGCTGATTGTCTTGATGAAATCATTTCGCTCAACGGCCAAGCTTGCCAATAGCTATGTCCAGAAATTGTTTTTTTGACATTACTTAAGCCACCAATATTTTTAGTAGAATTAGATGCAAAGAAATAATCAATTTGGTTAGATCTGCTTTCCTTTCCTGAAACCGTTTTATATAATGGTTCATAAGCTCCTGCTTCGCCTACTACAATTTTAGCATCCAATCCTTTTGATTGTAATTTTGGAGAAAGAACATTTACAAAACTGTAAATATTCGCATTGGTTGCTGGAGAACCTTCTTGTCCTGTACCGTCCCACTCGTATTGCGGTTCATTAAACGGACTCACATAATCTATTGTTAAACCGTGTTCTGTTTTAAGTTTATCTAATGAAGTTGTCCAGAAATCGGCTAAATCAGACATTTTACCATCTTTTAAATTGTAAAATTCTTTAATTGAAGCATACGCTTTTCCGTTTTGAGTTAAATAAACTGGAGCGCTGTTTGCAAATGCTAAAAGTTTATCTACACCACGTTCTCTTGCAGCTTTCATAAACCAAACCTGACCAGCTTGTTTTGTCATATCATACGAAACTCCGTCTGTAGTAAAACATTCTGATCTTCTCCATTCATCAGTAATATCGCTTGCGTCGCCTTGTTCTGCACTACCAGCTCCAAGATTAAATCGCCATAATGATAATCCAATTCCTTTTGGGTTTCCATCAGCATCTAAACCTTGGCTGAAAAGCAAATCAGCAATTTTATTTCTTTTATCTGTAGGCCAGTTTTTTCCAATAAAATTACATTGCCAAGCATCTGAAGCTCCAAAACTTTCCATAGTCTGAAGATTCATATCTAAATTTACATTTAAACTAGCAATTGTAGTATCTTCTGAATTTGAATTATTTGGTTCAGAATCACAACCTACCAATAAAGTGTTAGCTAAAAGCAAGCCTGCACACAGCAGACTTACTTTTGTTGCATTAAAGATTCTCATCTTAATAATTTGGGTTTTGTTTGATTAAACCATTACTTAAGTCAATTTCTAATTGCGGAATTGGCCATAATAAATGTTTAGATGCATCAAAGTTGATTCCTTTGTCTTGTGGTTCTCTCAAATTGGTTGTTTCGTAAGGATCTGTAGAATTTAGGTTATACTGAACAAAAGTTCCGTTTGGTCCCATTAATGATTCGATTACTGGTCTTCCTGTTGTTGGGTCTTTTTCACGACGAATATCATATAAACGAAGTCCTTCAAAAGCCAATTCTAAACGACGCTCTTTATAGATTTGTCTCAATAAAGTTGGTCCTGAAATTCCTGTTTTTGGATCTAATTTTACACGAGCTCTAATAACATTGATATCTGATAAAGCATCTCCTCCTAAATGATAATTTGCTTCTGCTCTTGTCAAATACATTTCAGCCAAACGAATCAACGGAATGTTTAGTGGTAAGTGACCATCTTTTTTATCTAAAGAACGACGAGTTGCAATTGGAATATAATATTTACGGCAGATACGTCCAGATTTATTGTCATTTAAACTGAATTTGTGTGTTGGGTTTAAAACCTCATCTCCGTAAGCTGCTTCTCCCCATTTTGTAATCGTGCTTCTTCTGCGAATTTCATCATTTTCAGAAAGATATGCGTTTTCTAAATCGCTTGTTGGCATACACCATCCCCAACCGTCAAGAACGTCTCCAGCATCATTACTTGGAAAGTTCTTTTTGTCTTCTCCTCTTGCTCCTGATAAAGTTGGAAGAGCAGATCCTAAAGATTTATCTTGTACAGATGATGATTGCGCTTCAAGAATAGATTCGATTCCGTTATGATTGTTTACATCCCAGATTTTTAAGAAATCTGATTCAAGAGCAAAAGGTCCTTCTGTAATAACTTTATTAGAATATAATTTAGCTTCAGCCCATTTTTCTTGAAACAGAGATACTCTCGCTAATAAAGCATAAGCTGCCCATTTGTTGATTCTTCCGTCTTTGGCTACTGGAGCATTTTCTAATTTTGCAGCCGCTTCTTTAAGATCACTTTCAACTTGAGCATAAACTTCTTCAGCAGTATTTCTTTCTAAAGTTAAATCTCCAGTTCCTAATGATTTTGTGTAAACTGGAACTCCTCCAAAAAGATTCACCAATTCGTAGTAGCAATACGCACGAACGAATAATGATTCTCCCATATATTGGTCTTTCTGAGCATCTGTAATTGGCGATAATGCCATTTTCTCCAAACCAATATTAGCCGATTGAATGGTATAATAATGAGCAGTATAAATACTATTCATATCTCCCATGTTATCTGGAGTAATCAGATATTGCGAACATGGTCTGTGAGCACCACTGTCTTGCCCTGTATTTCCCATCCAAGCATCATCTGTTGACATTTCGTTAGTAACTCTTGGAGCAATCAATGTCCACCAGTCATTTGGAAGCAATAACCTATGAGTTAATTCGTTTGTATAATTTTCACACTCTTGTACAGTCTGAAAATAGTTCTCTAAAGTTTGTGTTCCTCTTTCTTCTTTTTCAATAAAATCGCTGCAAGAAACTGCTAATAGAGAAAAAGTTATTATTGATACTATTATTTTTTTCATGATCGTTTTTTATTAAAATGCTACATTAAGACCCATCAAAATTGTTGGCTGTACTGGATAGTTCCATCCTCCAAATCCTGATCCTAAAACTCCACCACCTACTTCAGGATCAACTCCTGTATAGTTTGTCCATGTCCAAAGGTTTTGTCCTGATAAAGAAAGTCTTAATTTATCTAGTCCGAATTTGTTGTAGAATGAATATCCTACTTGTAAATTTTTCATACGAACGTAAGAACCGTCTTCAACATAAAAAGAAGAGAACTTTGTAAAGTTTTCGTTGTTATCATCTTTAGACAAACGAGGAATGTAGTTTGAAGTTCCTTCTCCATGCCAAGCCATTTGATCTAATCCGCTTACTTTGTTTGTTAAGCTTGCACCATTGTATAAATCTGAAATATTCTGATTGATAAGGTCATTTCCAATACTTGAATAGAAATTAGCTACTAAATCAAATCCTTTGTAAGCAAAATTTAAATTTAAACCAACATTATAATCTGCCCACGGACTTCCAATTTTTGTTCTGTCTTTATCATCTAATTTTCCATCGCCATTAACATCTTTAAAACGAATATCTCCAACTTGTGCATAAGGCTGTAATTTTGTACCATGCTCATCTGTGTGAGAATTCAATTCTGTTTGATTCTGGAATAATCCATCAGCAACATATCCGTAGAAATATCCAGGTTCGTCACCTTCAACTGTTAATGTTCTATTGCTTGAACCGTATAACTTTTCGCCATCAGCAGATAAAGACAACATTTTTACATTTACAGTTGTAAAAGTCACATCTGCACCCCAAGAGAAATCTCCTCTTTTATCTTTATATGAAATCAATAAATCGATACCATTAGATTTCATTGAACCTACGTTAGTCCACATTGTAGAATATCCTGGGAATCCGCTGTAAGTTGGGAACTGTTTTAAGAACAACATATCCTTTGTTTTCTTTTCGTAGTATTCTAAAGATCCTGAAAGTTTGTTTTTCCATAATCCGAAATCAAGTCCAAAACTTAAATCTTCAACAGTTTCCCATTTGATATCTTTATTCGCCATTGTTGACGGATATGATGTATCAACTACTTCTCCATTTATGATATAAAATCCTTGCCCGATATTTGACTGATAAACCGCACTTGGTAAATTTTGGTTACCCACTCTACCCCAACCAGCTCTAAATCTAAGATCACTAAGAAGATCTTTTGTAGATTCCATGAAACCTTCATTCAAAACTCTCCATGAAACAGAAGCTGAAGGGAAGTTTGCCCATTTGTTGTTTTCCATGAATTTAGAAGAACCGTCTCGTCTGAAAGTACCTGTGAAATAATATTTTTCATCATAGTTATAAGAAAAACGAGAAATATAAGACATTAAAGAGCTTGATGTTTTGGTACCGCTACTGTTACGATTCTTAGTAGCAGCATTTAATTCTCTCATCGAATCAGAGTTGTTTGGAACTCCCTCGCCATATCCCCAAAGTGTGCTTTGGTTGTATTCTTCCATGGTATTACCAATCATCAAAGACGCATTATGTTTTTCTGCGAATGTTCTATTGTATGTAGCTGTATTTTGCCAAGTCCAATTAACATCAGTAGTATTCCATTTTTCAACACTGTTGATTTCTGCTTTTTCGTGTGCGGCATCAATTACAAAATCAGGACTGAATTTATCTCTTACGATATCACCTACTTCAATCGAAGCTTGTGAACGAATTACCAAACCTTTAATTGGTGTATATTGTAAATAACCGTTTGTATTTAAATTGTACTGATCTGTATAATCATCATAACGTTTTACAGCAGCAACTGGATTCCAAACATACGATGGAGATCTTGCATAAATACTGTACTCATTTTCTAAACCAGTTAATTGATCTGCTGGTTTGTAGATTGGCGTAATTGGATCAATTTTATCAAAATCTGCCCAGTTGCTTGGCGAACCATAAGTTTCGTAACGTGGGTTTAAAGTAATTCCTGCTGAGAATTTATCAGAGAATTTAAAATCATTTGCAATTCTCATTGTTACTCTCTCCCATCCACCTATGCCGTACATAGATTCAGAATCGTAATAGTTTAAACTAACTGCATAAGTATGTTTATCTGAACCTCCTGTTACTCCAAGAGAAGCATTTGTTACAGGCGTACCAGTTCTAATTCCTGCTCTCCACCAATCTGTTGTTTTTCCTTTGTATTGAGAAGGATTTGGCAAATAATCTGAATATCCTGAATTGTTATATGCCGTATTCATAATCGTTGCATAACCTTCGGCATCAGCCATATTATATGGATTATTCATGATCTGCATACCAGAACTCAAATCAAAATTGAATCTTGTTTTTCCAACTTTACCTTTTTTAGTTGTAATTAAGATAACTCCATTTGAAGCACGAGAACCATAAATTGCACTTGCAGACGCATCTTTAAGAACCTCCATAGACTCGATCTCATTATTGCTCAAAAAGTTAATGCTTGTTCCCATCGGAATTCCGTCTACTACATAAAGCGGATCTGTACTTAAATTGATCGTAGAAATACCACGGATCAAAACTCTTGGCTGTGCTCCTGGACCTCCAGCTCCTACAACCTGAACCCCAGAAACTTTACCTTGTAATGATTCTGTCACGTTACCAACAGTCATAGTCTGTAATTCTTTTCCTTTTACAGAAGAAATAGAACTCGTTACGTCGCTCTTTTTTACAGCAGCATAACCCACAACTACAATCTCGTCTAATGCTTGACTTGATTCTTGCATTACTACACTAATCTCTGTTTTATCTCCAACTGGCACAACCTGCGAAGTAAAACCTACAAATGAAAATTCGATCTGTGCATTTTTATTTGGAACACTGATGGTGTAATTCCCATCAAAATCAGTTGCTCCCGATGTTGAAGTTCCTTTCACGATCACATTTACTCCTGGAATCGGCACATTGGCTTTATCCTTAACAGTACCTTTTATTTTTATTTGTCCAAAGGATACAGCAGTACACATAAGGGCAATAAAAAATCCTATATATTTAAATTTCATATTAAGCTGTTTTATTTGTTAAATGTTACAACAGGGTTATAACCAACTATTTTTTTGTGATAAATACTCTTTCTAATTCTGTATCTAAAACTACTTTGTAAACTCCAGCAGCTGCAGGATATTTAGCATTACCATTTTCTCCTGGTGACATAGTTGCGATACCGTTTTTGATAAGTCTCCATGATGGACTCCACCACTGACCTGTAAATGTTGCTTCCATTGTTCCTGTTAATGTGTATTCGCCAACTAATTGGTAAGGATTACTTGCGTTATTCGCCAAATGAAGTTTTGTAACTACCCATGCATTCCATGTATCCCAGTTAGCACCGTCGATTCCGCCACCACAAACACTCACGAAAGGTTTTCTCAATGCTTCATCATCATGCCATAAACCATTTGCGACATCAGCCCAAACTTTGCTTGTTGGTGTGTATTTCTCTGCTGTATATTTAAGCGTGTTTGGATTTACTTTTATGATGTAATATCCTTTTGTTGGCAGAATAATTGGAGTCGAAGCAACATCATCAACCAATTCTCCAGATGTATTTAGACCAAAACAATGTGGCGCAAAATCTGATTCTTGACCTAAGAAATAAACTTCTTTATTGTCTGTATCTGCATAATATTTAAATTCGAAATCTTGTCCGTTTTTCTCATGGAAATACATTGGAACTCCAACTGCATCTGTTGTAAGATTAATGCCTTTTGGCTGATCGCATAAATAAATTGCAGGATATTCGTTTGTTGCAACAATGTTAACATCTAATGATCCTGTATTTGGAATTGCAAATTTATCTTTAGCCGTAATTGTTAAAACATAATTGGCTGCAGTAACTGGCAATGTATAAGTCTTATTGAATGTATAAGATTGTGGAGAACCTTCTAACTGAATCGTTTCATCAATACCTAAATCTTCACATTTTACATTGATGTAATCAATTCCTGAATCGTCATTTACCACAAAATTTACTGGCATTTCATTGCTTGTTGACAATAAAATAACTGCTCCTTCTTTTGGCGTGATCATAGTTATTGTTGGAGCTGCAAATTCTCCATCAAGGCGTAAATTAATTTCCTCAGTTACAACATTTCCTGAAACGTCTGTAATTAATAATTTAATTTTGAAAGCTTCTGATGTTCCTCTATCCGAAGGAACTTCGAAAAAGTAACTTAAATCATAAGATTTTAAAAGCGGATTTGTTGCGAAAGTAATTACTTTATCCAATGATAATTCTGGAATCTGAATTTCTACACTTTTTAATCCTAAGTCATCTGCAAGCGCAGCTTTAATTTCAAATTTTCTACTCGGAGCTCCATATATCTCTTTTGTAGAAACTACCACCGTAGGGTTATCAGAACTTGGATATCCTGAATCGTTATTTTGGCATCCGGTTACAAGAAAGCCAAAAAGGGCAAGAAAAAATAAAAATACATTTTTTTTCATTTCTTTAATTTTAAGGTTAGGTTAGTTAGTTTTCTTTCTAAAGCGAAAGTTTGTTTTATTCTCGTAGGTTATTCGAGGTTGTGCTATTTTTTTCTGAGGCAAGGAAAACAGCATTACATCATTATGTGGTCATTTTCATATTATATTGAGTTTGGTTAATTGTTAGATATTTCTTTTTTTTATTTCCATTCAAATTGTATAAGTGTTTTTTTTTAATTAACCCGCAGTTTATCTTTTTTAAACTGCGGGCTGATAAGTAATGTAAACCAACCACTACTGATCTAAAATTTAAAGAGTGCTCAGCTCTTTAAACAGATAACAAACTATCTTGAAATTAACACTTATGACTAACAGCAATAACCTAATTATCGATTGCTATTACTGCAAAGAAATGTTTAAATAACACTTTTAAGGAGGGGTAAAATGGAAAAAAAAGGAGGTCAAAATCGCAATTAACTATTATTTTGGAGTAAATTTTATAGACTATTAAAAATTATGGCTGATTTTTTACAAAATATATAATTATTGAAAAAACAGCAGTTTTTCAGCTAAAACGTTTAAGTTGAATAAAAGATTTCACTTCTTCAGCAAAAAAAGAAGCAAATTATGCAGCGTTAAAACTGAAGCTATTGATTATTTAATGA
The DNA here is from genome assembly GCF_003254625.1 of Flavobacterium ginsenosidimutans. Lineage (GTDB taxonomy): Bacteria > Bacteroidota > Bacteroidia > Flavobacteriales > Flavobacteriaceae > Flavobacterium > Flavobacterium ginsenosidimutans. The sequence goes on along the minus strand of NZ_QJRJ01000081.1, from coordinate 183,874 downwards.
TATTCAAGTCAGAATTGAATGACGTTTTATACTTTTTAATGTATTCTGAAGGAGTCATTCCAAAAAGTTTTACGAATTGCTGTCTGAAATATTTCGGATCTTCAAAACCGACTTCGGTAGCTGCTTGAGTGATATTCATATCTTCTGTAAGCATTAACATCGCCGCTCTTCTTATTCGCAAGGAACGAATAAAAGCATTTAAGGTTTGTCCCGAAATAATTTTGATTTTGGTATAAAGTGTTCTATGGCTCATTCCCATTTCAAGGGCAAAAGTTCGAATCGTAAAGTCTTTTTTATGAATATTTGCTTCAACAATCTCGATACATTTTTTCAGTATCTCTTGATATTCAACGGGAACTTTTTGAGTATTTTCTTTTAATGTAATACTGTCTAAGAAATAAGTCCGCAAATTATGACGGTTTCGCAATAGCGATTCGACTCTTGCAGTAAGAATATCGTCATCAAATGGTTTTGTGATATAATCGTCTGCGCCTTCATTAATCCCTTGCAAATGCGTTTCAGGATTTTTAGATGCCGTCAATAAAATAACAGGAATATGCGATAAAGCACTGTCTTCTTTAATTTTTCGGCACAATTCCAAACCATCCATTTCTTCCATTGTAATATCGCTAATGACAAGATCAGGCATGTGTTTTTTAGTCAGTTTTAAACCTTCTTCTCCATTTTCAGCGCTGTATACAATATAATTATCAGCAAACAATTTGATAAGATATGCGCGAATCTCTGCATTATCGTCAACTATTAAAACAGTGCGTTTATCGGTCAACATAGTCTTTTTGAAATCACTGTCTGCAATTGAAGTTGTTGCTGTTGAAATTGGTTCTTCAATTTCATCTGGAATCAATTCGTCAAATAATTGGCTTCGCTGTGGTTTTTCATTTGTGATTTCAATATCTTCAAAATGACTGTTTCCTTTTAAAAACGTCAATTTAAAAGTGCTTCCTTTTCCTGCTTCACTGCTGCAGGTTACAGAACCTTTGTGTTTGTCAACGAAATATTTAACGATATAAAGCCCGATACCGAAACCAGTTCCAACTGAAACTTTCGAATTGATCTGTTTGAATTTTTCAAAAATAAGATCAATGTCTTTTTTATCTATTCCGTCTCCGTTATCCGATATTTCAAGAAAAACTTCTTCATCACTTTCTGTCACAATCAAATTAATCTCGCCTCCAATTGGCGTGTACTTGAAAGCATTTGACATTAAATTGAATAGCGAAATTTCGATCTTTTCATAATCGCCAATAATGGTAATTTCGTGATCAGGAATTGTAAAATTATAACGAATACTTTTATCTTTCGCTTGATTTACAAAGCATTGATATACTTCATTCGAAAGATTATTTACATTGATTGGTGATAAGCGAAGAGAATCTGCATCATTTTCTGCTTTTCGCAATAAAAGCAATTGATCTACCAAACTCAAAAGTCTTCTGGCATTTCGATGTGCAATTGCTAAGTCGCTTCCTGAAGAACCGTTTTCTACAATTTCTTTCTGAACTGCTTTTTTCAACGGATTAATAATCAGCGAAAGCGGCGTTCTAAATTCATGCGAAATATAAGTAAACATAGACGACTGCTTTTCGGCAATCTCTTTTTCTTTTTTACTTTCAAGCTCGGCGATTTTTACTTTATACTTTAATTTTTCTTTGTTTTTATTGTAATCAAGATATAAAAATAAAAGTCCGCCAATTGCCGCTAAATACAGCGTATATGCCCACCAAGTTCTATACCACGGCGGCAAAACTTGTATAGAAACCAAACTGACTTCTTTATTCCATCCACCTTTAAAATTGGTAGTTTTGACTTTAAAAGTGTAATTCCCTTCTGGCAATCTTGAATAATTTGCTTTTCGGGCTTGACCCACATAATTCCATTGCTGATCCCAGCCTTCTAGAAAATAAGCGTAATTTATTTTATCTGCATTATTGTAATCTAAAGCAACAAATTCTAATGATAAAGTCGTTTGATCGTATTCCAAACTAACTTCTTTCGTTTTATCTGAATCAATATCAACTTCTGCTTTACTTTCTTCAATCAGCTGATTGTTAACATAGAAATCTGTTAACAACACATTATTTTTTTGATTAAAGCCTTTTATAGCCTGCGGATAAAAGATGTTGAAACCGTTTATACCTCCAAAAAGAAATTCTCCAGACGAAAGTTTGATTCCAGCATTAAAACTAAATTGATTGCTCTGAAGTCCATCGTTTACAGAAAAATTACGGAATGTCTTGCTCTTTTTATCATAACGGCAGATTCCGTTATAAGTGCTCATCCATAAATTTCCATCTTTATCCTCTAATAACCTTAAAATAGTGTTTGAAGGCAATCCATCATCGATTGTTAATCTTTTAAAAGTATTTGTTTTTCGGTCAAATAAAAGCAAACCACCTTCTTGCGTTCCAACCCAAAGATTTTTGTCTTTGTCTTCGTAAATACATCGAATAGGGTTTCCGATTGCTTTTTTAGTGATTTTTCTAGTATTTTTTTCGATAGATAAAAGAGAAGTATAATTTCCTGCCCACAACTTTCCATCTGAAGTTTCAGCCATGCATTGCAGGTTATCGATTCTTTTATCAAAAAGTTCAAAAGTGTCTTTATTTCGGTCCAAAAGATAAAGCGTTCCCTCATTTGTAGCACTTGCCCAAATATTTGCTTTTGAATCTTTAAATACAAACCAGATATTTTTTTCCGTTTGTTTCGTATGTGGATTATAACAAGAATAATGTTTTAGACTATTATTACTCTTGCTTATTTTATTGATACCTCCTGCCCAAGTAGAAATCCAGATGTCGTTATTATTATCACGAACTATTCCCGTTATAAAACTGCTTGAAAACGAGTTTCCATAATTTGTGTACGTATTGTTTTTTCTATCCCAATACTTTAGACCTGCTCCATCTGTACCAATCCAAAGATTCTTCTTTTCGTCTTCGCAAAAAGATAAAATAAAGTTATCTGCTGGATCTTTAGCATTATAGCGAACACTTTTGAAATATTTTGGTGTATCACTCAGCATACTGATTCCACCGCGAAGTGAACCAAACCACTTATTTCCCGATTTATCTTCGTATAAACTCCAAACCGAATTACTTTTTGCTAATTGTTCATTATAAGCAAGAAGATTTTTACTGTTTGGATTGATATAGAAAATTCCGCAGCCGTCTGTCGTGACCCAGGTTTTACCTTTTTTATCTACCAAAACATCAGTAACACTGCATTTATTGGTGAAATAATTTTCGGAAATAGAACCTGTTTTGGTATTCATTAAAAATAGACCTTCATCTGTTCCTAAAAGAAGATTTCCATCAGAAGAAAGTTTCATGGCTTTTACCCCAATCGAAAGCGGAAAAACAATTTTCAAATCTTTCGCCTTGTAATTATAAACACAAACTCCAACATTGCGAACGTATATCCAGCATCCAGATTTCTCTTTATTTTCTTGAATTGCAATTGCATCATAATTAGAAATCGTAATTCTGTTTCCTAATGCATTTAGCGGAATATGTTTTCCTGTGAAAGAACCGTTTTCAAAAGCTAATAATCCTAATTTCTGTGAAGCGACCAAAACCAAATTATCTGATACTGAGCGCATCTGATGTATAATATCTTGAAGAACTTTTGGTTTATCATCCCACAATGTATATTGAACGGTATGGAATGACGCTTTTGTTTTATTGTAAATGCAGATTCCGCTGGTTCCTCCTACCCAGATATTGTTTCTAGAATCGCCTTCAATATTGTAGATTGTATTGAATAAAAGTGATTTTTTATCGTTGATTCTGTTTCTAAAAACCTTAAAATTATATCCGTCATATCGGTTTAAACCATCGTAGGTTCCAAACCACATATAACCTTCTTTATCTTGATAAATTGTTATAATGGAATTATTAGACAAACCGTCTGATATGTCGAGAAATTTGACGGGATAATCCTGCGAATATCCTAAGGAAGAAAACCCTATTAGCAGTAGAAGATTTAGAACAAAATGCTTCAAAATGTACTTTTTTATATTCTGGTAATAAGTACAATTATAAGCTAATTTTAGGGAAATTTTATAAAAAAGAATGCAGAAGTCACAAACTTTCTGCATTCTAATTGAGATTTTATCTTTACGCTTATTTTTTTAATAAAGCATTCCCTACTGACATTAAATTCTATGGGAATATTTTCATAAATAACAAACTGAAAAAAGTCTTTAAAATATTTTTTTAAACTTGAAAATAATTTATTCAATATACAGAATATTTAGATGCAATTATTTCAACATAACTATCGTTTCCTGTAACAATATAATGCTTTAAATCAAATCTCATTTTTGGGTCATACTTCTCAATATTCTCTTTTAAATAAGCTGAATCCATCACTTCGTAAAATCCTGAATCAAAAGGTTTTTCATTATCTCCAAAGTATTTGATTAAATAATTACTGTAATTTGACTCAAAAAAATTTAATGTTACGCATTTTACTTCCGCCACAATAAAAAAATCAATTTCTACACGAGAATATTCTTCATTACCATTTTTTATTACTTCAATAGCAATTTTTGCACCTTTAGATTCAGTATAAAACAGTTCAAGGTCAATGGTCGAAATTTTGAAATTAGAATTTAATGTTTTTAAAATAAGCATAACAAATTATAGCTGTTCAAAGGAAAAAAAAATAATAATTTTTCTTACAAATAGTCGGTTTTTAATAGAAACTAAAAAGAGTCTTACGACTTAGTTTATTAATCCAATAAAAACACGATCAATCCGCGCGCGCCGTGAGCTCCAAGAACTAATGACTGCTCGATATCAGCCGTTTTTGACGGACCAGCGATGAAAGTTCCGAAACCGTATTCCATGTTTCCAATTCTTTGATACGCTTGCTGCATTGTTGGCACAAGATCTTTTTTATGAACGATGATAGCTAAATATTGTGCAATGAAAGGCGCAACACGCTGTCCTAAAATATCATCCGTTACCCAAAGTCCACTGTTTTCTGCTACGCCAAAATGTGCTTTTACAACCGTTAATTCAACATCTTGAAGCGAATGCGGATCAACTGTTTTCCAATCTAAAGAAGCAATCTCAGAAAGTTCTGGAAGCGTTGTAATTAATCGTTTCTCCAGATTGTAATTAGATTTAATGTAATTGATAATTTCATTATAATCAGCAACTTCTACAGGATCTCCTCCAATTCCTTTTAAAACTGTTTTGTAGGTTTCTAATACATCAAATTGTTCAGAACCTAAAAGATTTAGATCAGGCAGTTCTGCAACCTCATTAGGCTGATTCAGTTTTATTCTTTTTAAAATTTCGCCTTTACTACTCATTCTTTTTATTTTTAGATTCTTTCGAATTTTTCTTGTACCATTCTCTAAAAGATTCTTCTGGAACATCTGGCATTTCGCGCTGATCGTACCATTTATTCATTTTATTATTGACCATTCCTGGAACGTTCTTCATTACAAATCTTCCCGATTTTCCAGCAATATTAAAAACTGTTGGATTCGCCAATACCGTCGCCATCGTTTTCATTGCAACCGTTTTGGCAGTTGGTGTATGCCCTTCTTTTACCAAAACCTGACGCCATTTGTACAATTGATCGTGAATATCAATTTTTACGGGACAAACGTTGGTACAAGAACCGCAAAGTGTACTTGCAAAAGGCAGATCGGCATTTTTGCTCATGTCTAAGTTTGGTGCCAAAATAGAACCAATTGGTCCTGCAACCGCATTGTGATAACTATGACCGCCGCTTCGTCTGTAAACTGGACAAGTGTTCATACACGCTCCACAACGAATACATTTTAATGAGTTTCTAAAATCTTCTCTTCCTAATTGTGTACTTCTTCCGTTATCCACAATTACGATATGCATTTCTTTACCGTCTCTTGGCTTCTTAAAATGACTTGAAAAAGTAGTAATTGGCTGTCCTGTTGCACTTCTTGCCAATAATCTCAAGAAAACGCCTAAATGTTCTCTTTTCGGAATCAATTTCTCGAATCCCATACAAGCGATGTGAACGTCTGCTAAGTGCGCGCCCATATCGGCATTTCCTTCATTCGTGCAAACTACAAATTCTCCTGTTTCTGCAACAGCAAAATTGACTCCTGTTAAAGCCACTTTTCTAGTCAAGAAGGTATTTCTCAAACTATGGCGAGCAGATTCTGTTAAATACTGCGGATTGAAATTTCCTTTTTCGGTACCCAAATGTTCGTGGAAAGTTTCACTTACATCTTCTTTCTTTAAGTGAATGGCCGGAAGTACAATATGACTCGGTGGTTCTTTTCGAAGCTGTACAATATATTCACCTAAATCAGAATCGATTACTTCAATTCCTTTTTCGGCTAAATAATCATTTAAATGGCATTCTTCTGTAAGCATCGATTTGGATTTCACCATTTGCTTTACATCATGTTTAGCCATTATAGAATGTACAATTTCGTTGTGTTCTTTGGCATCGGCTGCCCAATGTACAATTATTCCGTTTCGTTGAGCATTTGCCTCAAATTCAACTAAATAATCATGAATATTAGAAAGCACATTAAGTTTGATTTGAGAAGCTGTTTCGCGCAACAGTTCCCAATCTGCTATTTGGTGCGCTGATTTATCTCTTTTAGCACGCACAAACCATAACGTTTCATCGTGCCAATTGACACGCTCTACATCTTTATTGAACTTTGTTGCGGCTTCGCTGTGCTGTATTATTTTTTCTGATGACATTTTCTATTATTTAAAAGTCAATTTTGAAATGTTTATTTAACCGCAAAGTGCGCAAAGGAAAAAGCGCAAAGTGCGCAAGGATAAAAATTAGCTTTGCGAACATTGCGTAAAACTTTGCGCACTTTGCGGTTAAATTTTATACTCAACATTTATTTTTAGTTTTCGAGTGAATTTAATATTTCAGCAATGTGAATGGTTTTGATTCTGCTTTTTTGCCTTTTTAGAATTCCATCCAAATGCATTAAGCAAGACATATCTCCACCAGTAATATAATCCACATCATGACTTTCGTGATCTTTAATACGATCTTGTCCCATTTTTACAGAAACTGCTTCTTCGGTAACGCAGAACGTTCCTCCGAAACCACAGCATTCGTCTTTTCTAGTTAAAGCAACCAAATCAAGACCTTCTATATTGTGTAGTAGTTGTTCAGGTTTCGAGAAAAATGGTGCGTTTAATTCAGACATTTGCGAAAGCTTTAAACCGCGCTGACCGTGACAGCTTACGTGCATTCCTACTTTAAACGGAAATTTACCGTCTATGTGGTCAATTTTTAAAACGTCGGTTATAAACTCAGTAAGTTCGTAAACCGTATTTCGAATTGCTGTTGCCTTCTCTTCTTGTTTTTCGTCATGCAAATGGTCTTTTACATGCAAAACACAACTTCCCGAAGGACAGACGATATAATCAAATCCAGAAAAATTGGCAATAAAATTGGCGTCACATCCTTTTGTTAAATGTGCGTAACCGCTATTTGCCATTGGCTGTCCGCAGCAGGTTTGCCCCATCGGAAATTCGACGTCACAACCTAACTTTTGTAGTAATTCGTAGGTTGCGATTCCTACTTTTGGATAAAATTGGTCGACATAACAAGGTATAAAAAGTCCAATTTTCATGTTGTAGTATTTAGTGTGTTGTTCATTTTGGCGTGTACTGTAAAAATGTAAAAAATACGTTTCTCAGCAAATTTACAACATACAGATCGTTTTTACCTAATGTTTATAGAATTTCAAGTCAATTAAATCGTTCTGAATTGGTTTTGGATTCCAATTATCATGAATCGCCAATGCTGCACCCAAAGCACTCGCCTGCGCCATCGAAGCGGCATAGACTTCAATATCTGGAAAAGCTTCTGCTAATAAATTCATATAAATTGAATTTTTACTGAAACCTCCATCCACAAAAATCTTTTTTACAGGACTATTATGAATTACCAAATTGGTAGAAAAAACTTGCTGTTCTACCAAATCCAGCATTAATTGGTGATAGGCTGTTTCGTAATTTTTATAATGTGAAAGATCTCTTTTTTGAAAAGGGCATTCTTTCAGTATATCAAAATTATATTTCTTAGGATAAAAAATTTGATAATTAAGCGCTCGCAAATTGGCTACAATCTTCTTGTCAAAATAAACTTCTTTGTAGGTATCAACTGGAACATTAAAGTGCTGCGCCAAACGTTTGGTTTGCACTTCGTGCTCGTTTCCTGCAAATAATCGTGCCGCTTTTACGGGTTTCTCTGTGTACTGCATATAACACAGACAATCGTTTTGCGATTCGTCAAAAGTTAAAGGCTTATTATTGAATGGATTTAAAGAAATACTCCAAGTTCCTGTAGACAACAATACAAAAGGTTCTGTAAAATTGATTGTATACGGAATAATGGCCGATGAACTATCGTGAAGACCAACTCCTATGGCCAGATCATCACGAGTCATAATGACATCTTTTCCAAAATGAATTGGTGGTATTTTTCCTGAAATACCCTCTTCTTTCAACCATTTATGGTATTTCATTTTTTTGAAATTCCACAAATTGGTATGGCATCCAATACTGGTAATATCAGCGTATGCTTCATTCGTCAAAAGAAAACTTAAAAACTGTGGCAAGTGTAGACAGTATTTTACATTTTCGAATATTTCAGGCTTTTGTTCTTTCAGTCGGTAAATCTGCATTCCCGAATTTAAACTGCCCAAAACAGGAGAAGCTGTTTTTACAGCAAACTTTTTTTCTCCTTTGTATTTTTCATAGAAATGAGATTTTAATTCCTCTGGATAATCTTTTAAATAATTATACAGAGGAGTTAAAACTTTTCCGTTCTCGTCTATATAAACAAAACTTGCTCCGTAAGTGCTGAAATTGATGGCTTTTAAAACATAATCCTTAAGCTCTTTTATTTCAGATAATCGATCTAAAACCCAATTTTTAAGTACTTCGATATCTTCGCAGGGAAATCCATCTTCGTCTGCGGTTTCCTCCAGATTAACCGATTTCTCCCAGACAATTTTATAATTTTCGTTAAATAAAAAAACCTTTTTGTTTGTTTTACCAATATCAAAAATCGCAACTACATTCATTTTTTTAATTGTAAATTGTTAATTATCAAATGTTAATTATAGTTCACAATTTATAATTAACAATTAATAATTTATAATTATAATCCAGTTGCCATTGTTTTTAAACCTCTTTCTTCGATAAGATTTTGTCTTACTTGAATCGAACGGTATAATGCTACAGGGTTTAAAGCCGCTCCAGAACGAAGACGAGCTTCGGCAACTAATGCGCGAACATCTGTACGGAAAGCATTTTGAAGAATTTCCTGTGCTTTTACCACGTCATTTTCTTCTTGTGCTTGTTCCAATGCTTTTCTATCTACAGAAAGTGCCTGAGCATAAGCAATCATAATCGCTTCAACAGATTGCAATAAATCTTCTAATGGATCTTTGATGTTGTGAGAAGCGTCGATCATCCAACCTAAATCTTTGGCGTGATTCATTCCTCTGGCATCCATTCCTTCAACTAATTCATTAAAAATCAAGAACAATTGATATGGTTTTAATGCGCCTGCAGTTAAATCGTCATCACCGTATTTTGAGTCGTTAAAGTGGAATCCGCCTAATTTGTTTTCCATCAATAATAAAGAAACAATCTGCTCAATATTAGCATTTGGAAGGTGGTGGCCTAAATCGACTAAAGTCTGCGCTTTGTCGCCTAACTTTTTAACATACGAATAAGACTGCCCCCAATCAGCTACTGTCGTAGAATAAAAGTTAGGCTCAGCACATTTGTATTCTAAAAATAATTTCCAGTTTGAAGGTAATGCATCGTAGATTTCTTCTAAACTTTCTAATGTATTTTGATAAGCTTTTCTAAAGTTTAATTGTCCTGGGAAGTTAGAACCATCTGCCAACCAAATTGTTAATGACTCAGATCCTAATTCGATTCCGTGTTTAATAACTTCAATATTATGAGCAATTGCTTGTTTGCGAACCGCTTTGTTTACATTTTGTAAAGAACCGTATTTGTAAGTGTGCTCAGAGCTTGCTTGATCTTGAAAAGTATTCGAATTCATAGCATCGAATTTTAATCCGTGCTGATTTGCAAGTGTTTTGATTGCTTTATAATCAGTTGGAATATCCCACGGAATATGAAGTGAAATAGCTCCCGAAGCATTGTTTAATTTGTGAAGCAAACCAACATCTTCGATTTTTTCTTCTAAAGAACGAGGTTCTCCTCCTCCAGCGAAACGTCCAAATCTTGTTCCTCCTGTTCCTAAAGCCCAAGATGGAATGGCAATTTGAAAGTCGATTAATTTTTGAATAATCGCTTCTGTATCATTAATTTCTGATGCTGTAAAAACTAATTTATTTTGGTGTTTTTTTAATAAATCCTCGTTATGAGATTCGATGTGGTTTGATCCGATTAACATAGTTATTGATATTTTAATAGAGTTTACAATATATAAATTTTATATGTCTAGTATATTTATTTTAACACATAGTTCTGCCGTTTTAATACCGAAATTTTTGACGCTGATTTTACGGATTCGCTATCGCGAAAACGCTGATTGACGCAGATTTTATTTTCTGGTTTCACGCAGATTTAAAAAGGATTTTAGCAGATAACGCAAATCTTTTTTTAATCATCTAAAAATTAAAATCTGTTAGATCTGCTTAAATCTGTCTAAATCTGCGTGAAACAAAAAAATCCTTCTTTTTCAGCGTTTTCGCGATAGCGAATCCGAGTTATCTGCGTTCTATATCTTAATCTTATGTGTTTTAAATATTTTTTGAACTTATAATTTCTATAGCTGTTAAACTCTGGTTGTACTTCACTTTTTTGTTAAGTTTTCTTTGTTAAAGCGAATTGTTATATGCTAAAAAAATCTAACGTTCGAAAGAATTCGAACGCTAGACCACAAAAAACCACTTTTGCTTAAACAAACTTATATAAAAAACCTAAACAATCTTTATCTATAAAAGCCCATGGCAACGCCACCGTCTACGTTTAATGCGTTTCCTGTAGATTTATCAAGTAAACCTCCAACAAAAGCATAACAAGCGTTAGCAATATCATCTGGCAATATGATTTCGTTTAATAACGTACGTTTTGCATAGTAAGCCGGAAGTTCTTCAACTGTAATTCCGTATGCTTTTGCACGACCTTCTGCCCATCCGCCAGACCAAATATTGGAGTCTGAAATTACAGCATCAGGATTTACTGTATTGACACGAATTTTATCAGCTCCAAGTTCAGCAGCCATTAAACGTGTTAAGTGCGCTTGTGCCGCTTTTGCCGAACCATAACCTGGATTATTTGGACCAGCAACAACAGCGTTTTTAGAAACGATATTTACAATATCTCCTCCAAAACCTTGTTTGCGCATTACTTCGATTCCTGCTTTAGAAACAATAAATTGTCCTTTTACCAAGATATCATATAATCTATCCCACTCTTCTAAAGTGTGTTCTGCGATAGATTTAGAAATACTGATTCCAGCATTATTTACCACAATGTCAACACCTCCAAAAGCTAAACAAGCTTCGTCTAATGCTTTTTCTGTGCTTGCTTCATCAGTAACATTCAACAAAGTGCTAGAAACGGCATCTTTACCAAAAGCTTTAATAAACTCAGCAGATGCACCTTGCAAACGCTCTTCATTAATATCATTAATTACGACACAAGCACCTTCTTGAGCGAATTTTTTAGCGATAGCTTTACCAATTCCACCCGCAGAACCTGTAATTAAAGCTACTCTTCCAGATAATGCTTTTGGTTTTGGCATACGCTGTAATTTTGCTTCTTCCAATAACCAATATTCAATATCAAAAGCTTCTTGGTGCGGTAAAGAAGTATATTCAGAAACTGCTTCAGCTCCTTTCATCACGTTTACTGCATTGATATAATATTCAGATGCCAAACGCGCCATTGTTTTATCTTTAGCAAAAGTAAACATACCAACTCCTGGATATAAAATAACAACTGGATTTGGGTCACGCATTGCTGGCGAGTTTGATTTTTTACATGCATTGTAATAGTCTTTGTACATAGCACGGTATGCTTCAAAAGCAGGAGTTAATTTTGCTTTTACCGCTGCAACATCAGATAAATCTTCGTTTGGATCTAATTCTAAAACCAATGGACTGATTTTAGTCCTCAAAAAGTGATCTGGACAAGAAGTTCCTAATGGAGCTAATTTCGAAAGATCATTAGAATTAATGAATTCTAAAACTCTTGCATCGTCTGTATAATGACCAATCATCTGTCGCTCTGACGAACAGAAACCTCTTAAGATTGGAGCTACTTTTGCTGCTTTTAATTTACGGTCTGCTTCTGTAAGACTGTCGATTTTTTTACCTCCAAAAACTGGACGTTTTTTTCCGTAATTATCTTCTAAGTAAGAAGCACATTTCTCGATTACTTCCAGCGTATTGATATAACTTTCGAATGCAGTATCTCCCCAAGTAAATAAACCATGAGAACCTAACATGATTCCGCGTAGTTTTTTACCGTTTTTTGCTGCTTCTTCTAGACAAGCTCTCAACTGAAGACCAAGATCAAATCCTGGACGCTGCCAGCCTACCCAGCCAATTTCTCCGTTGAATAATTCTTCTGTAATTTTCTTTCCATCTTTCGCTGCAGCGATAGCAATTGCCGCATCTGGATGTAAGTGATCAATATGTTTGAATGGAAGAAAACCATGTAAAGGCGTATCGATAGAAGGTGCTTTTGAAGCTAAATCGAAAATACAGTGGTTGAATAATTCTACCATTTCATCTTCAAACTCAATACCTCTGTAAACATTTTCAAGGTTACGAAGTCTGTCCAAATACAAAGCTGCACAACCTGATTTTGTCAACGTTCCAATGTCACCGCCAGAACCTTTAATCCACATTACTTCAGAAGATTCTCCCGTAAGAGGATCTTTGTCTGTAATTTTTACAGAAGTGTTTCCACCTCCGTAGTTGGTCAATCTTAAATCAGCTCCTAACAAGTTAGAACGATAAATAAAAAGCGCTACTTCATCACCTGCTAATGCTGCTGCCTTGGCTTCATCCCAAAGGTAGCTTACATGCTTAAAATTCATATCATTAATTGTGTTTGTATTCGACATATAGTATTTTAAATTATTTCTTTTATTTATAATGAGTTACCAATTCCTACCAAAACGATTGCAAGCATAATAAGCCCGATACCCCAGAAAAAAGTTCTTAATGTTTTTTTAGAAACTCCTTTCCATTCTTTCAAATAAAATCCCCAAAAGTTTGCTGTTAAAATGATCGTTGCCATATGTAAAATCCATGAACTGGCACCATTTCCAAGTTTACTTTCTCCCATTCCGTAGAAGAAAAACTGTAAAAACCACATGGTTCCAGCAAGAGCAGAAAACAAAACATTTTTAGTTATTGGAGTAGATTTATCAGTATAGTTTTTAATTGATTTATTTTTAAAATTCAAGTAAAGACACCAGATAAAATTGGTTGTAAGTCCGCCCCAAAGCAGAACTACATAAGTCACATTGTTTTGAAATAACGGATTAGCCCCATTTACAACAGCTTGTTCTGCCATTGATTTTCCAGCTTCGATTCCGTAATTAAAAAATGAACTTAAAATTCCTGAAATCACGGCTACAATGAGACCTTTTACTAAATTGAAGTCTTTATCCTTATCTTCGTGACCTGTTGCAAAATCCTTTTCTTTCAGCATTCCTGCTTTTCCAGAAATGGCAATTCCGATTAGATATACAACCACGCCCAATAAAACGATCTGGCCTCCAGTATTAGTAAGCATGTGAGAGAATGAAATCTTCCCTTCTGTAGGAACAATATCATAGTAAATTGAAGGAACTAAAGCTCCAAAAGCAGAGCAGAATCCTAATGTAATTGAATTTCCTAAAGACATTCCTAAATAACGAACGCCTAAACCATAAGTTAAACCGCCAATTCCCCAGATTAATCCCATTGTAAAAGTGAAGGTTTTAATAGATGGAGAAGCAGTAGCAATAATTTCTGTAAAATTTGGAATCGTTAGATAAGCTGCAACTGGAGGAACAATTAACCAAGAGAAAAATCCTCCCACAAGCCAATAGCTTTCCCAAGCCCAGTCTTTTACTTTTTTAAAAGGCATATAAAAACTACCTGAAGAAAATCCTCCGATAGAATGAAAAATGATTCCTAATAATGACTCCATATTATTGTTTTTGGTTTAGGTTAGGTTTGTTAGTGATTTGGTTTTGTAAAATAAGAGAATGTAAAAAAGAAAACTGTCCTGTACTATCCTTTATGGTTTTGGTATTTTTTGTTAAAACTAGAGATTATTAGAAATAACAGCCAGCATTTTTTGGGTAAATAAATTTAAAATGGCTACTTTAGCAATCGATTTCGTAATTATTGAATCCGCATTCGGGTTAAAATTTAGAAATTATAAAAAAAAGATTACAAGCCTTAGCAAATTCTCTTTTTTGATAAGTAAAATAATTTTGCTCGTAAGATTATTTGATTAAAGAGATTTTTTTAATAAAAGTTAGATTTAAAAGTGAGTTTCGTTGAAACACGAAGCAGATTTCCTCAAATGAACATGATTAAACTTATTAAAATAGACGAAGATTCGAGAGTTCCTAAATACAAACAAATTGTGGACTCTATTCTTCAGAACATCGCCAACGGAAATTTAAAAATCAATCAAAAAATTCCTTCTATAAATAGTTTCAGCGAAGAATTTTATATGTCTCGCGATACTGTAGAAAAGGCGTACAATATTTTAAAGGAACGAAAAATCATTTCTTCGATTAGAGGAAAAGGCTATTATATTACAAGAACTAAGCTTGAATCTAAAGTCAATATTTTGTTTTTGACCAATAAGCTGAGCTCGTATAAAATGAAAACTTACAGTTCATTTATTAATACTTTGGGAGCTAATGCACTCGTTGATCTTCAAATTTATCATTGCGATGAAACTCTGTTTTTGAATATTTTAGACAAATTTGAGGGTGCTTATGATTATTATGTGATTACAACACATTTCAAAACAGACGAACTGAAACACTTAAGTTTTACTGATGAAGTTGTTGCTGCAATAAAAAACATTCCGCAAGAGAAATTAGTGATTTTAGATAATATCAAATTGGGTGCTGGTGATGAAGTGATTAAAATCTATCAGGATTTTGAAAATGATATTTACAATGCCTTGAAAGAAGGTTTATCTAAAATCATGAAATACAAACGCTTAATATTGGTTTATCCAGACAAAGCTGTTTATCCCTATCCAAGAAGAATTTTACACGGATTTAGAAAATTCTGCGTAGAACATGAAATCAATTTTGAGATTCTGAGTGAAGTTTATGATGATATGATTTTGAAAAAAGGTGATTTGTTTATCACAATCGAAGAATCTGACCTTGTAAATCTGATGAAGCAAATTCGCGATGAGGAATTTGTTTTAGGAAAAGAAATTGGCGTAATCTCATACAACGATACACCTTTAAAAGAATTATTAGGAATTACAGTA
Organism: Flavobacterium ginsenosidimutans; assembly: GCF_003254625.1. GTDB lineage: Bacteria > Bacteroidota > Bacteroidia > Flavobacteriales > Flavobacteriaceae > Flavobacterium > Flavobacterium ginsenosidimutans. Next base: position 168,356 of record NZ_QJRJ01000081.1, on the reverse strand, counting down.
ATGTCAACTGATTTTAATATCATGGGAGAAACCGCTGCCCGAATGATTTTGAATAAAGAAAAAGGTCAGGTAAAAGTGCCTTTTAATTTTATTGATAGAAATTCTATTTAAGATTCTGAGACTCTAAGACACTGATATCCTGAGTTTTCTGAATACAATCAAAACCTCCAAAATAGCATATATCTTGGAGGTTTTGATTTTTTTTGAAATAAACAAAACATAATCCAACCTTTTTGCAATTTATTGTATCCTTATAATAAAAGGAAAACTATGAAAAACATACGCTACATTTTGTTGGTTCTATTTTGTATTTTACTCAATTCCTGCAAAGCAAAATTAATATATTGGCCTTATCCTGACACTCCTTATACTCAATTTTCAGACGGTTCTACATCTGGTGTAATGGTTACCAAAACCCAGCAAATTCTGATTCCTGCAAAATATGGTTGGATAGATCGATATTTGACAAGTGACAGTTATCCTCCAAAATCAAAAGATATTTTTTACTTTGGATCTTATAGGGCGGATACTGCTTTAATTTATGTGAAAAGTTTCCTTTTTAATGTAAATGGCAAATTGTTATATACTTTTGATGAAGGCGAAGATGTAAAATCGCTTTTTTACCACAATAAACAACTTTACCTTATTACTAAAAAACAGCTTTGGGGTAAGGAAAAAATGCCAGGCGAAATCAATATGATAAATTGCGATGATAAATTATTTCGCTTAGACGCAAATAAAAATAATGCCGTTGAACTTTGCACTTATTCTTCAATAACGCATCTTGGCAAAAATATGATTTATATTAAGGATAATAAGCAGTTTGGGTGTTTTGATCTTAATTCTGATACAAAAATTCTGTTCAAAAACCATACTCGAGGATTTCAAAAATATTTATATGTAAAAGACAAAAATGAAATATGGACTCAGATAGACAAATCAGAAAACCAAAAACCAAATGAATATTATGATACCGTTATTGACAGTACATTAAACGTAAAACCTAATCCTGCTAAAAATGTTATAAGTGGCGATAAAAAATATTATTTTTCTGAAACTGAAAAAGGAATACAGATTATTGGTTTTGATGGAACTGCTTCTCCATTTGCATACCCTTTTCTTGAACCGGTTAAAAACAGTGTAATGTATGGCGCTAATATTTATTTTGGCAAAGAAATTATTCTAGATAAACTTTTTGTTTTTTCACCACAAAAACAAGGAGATATAAAAGGCATTATAGATCTAAGTGGAAAAATTATCCTGCCAGCAGAATTTTCCAAAATTTCCATGAAAGATTTAAGTCCTACTACACAGCCAAGCCCAGAGCTTATAAACTTTTTCAAGAATAATAACTTACTCAGTTTTCACTATTTTGCAATTAAAAACGAAGGAAATTATAATTTGTATTCCATATACAATCCGGATGGCAAGGAAATTATTAACTTCAAAGACAAAGGCAATAATTGCTCGTACCAATTTGATTTTATGGAGAAAAAGAGATTACAAATTAAGTTTTATAGCAGTGATGCTACTAAAACATATGATTTAAACACAAAAGAATTAATTTCTACTGAGCTAAGACGAAAGTAAAAACGCTTTTGTAAATTAAATTCCTTTAAAACCAATACTAAAAATGAAATATCAAAAATTACTTCTATTCTTCTTTTTTATAACCTTCTGCACTAATAATCTATCAGCGCAAGAAATAAAGATAAAATTTGACAGATCAACATGTCAACTTAATGAAAATATTTATGTCAGATACGAGATTCCCGTTGAATTTAAATATAAGCGCGATTCAATTCAGAAATTAGATTTAAATCAATTTGATAAAATTGGTGGTCCTGCAAACACATATAGTGCAACTACTAAAGATAAAACCGTAACTTCTTATCAAACTGCATTTTCTTATTCGTTTAAAGCAATTACGCTAGGAAAGCAAAAACTGCCTCAGTTATTTGTTCTCTATAAAGGTCAAATTCTAAAATCACCTGAAACTTATGTAACTGTTGTTAACGATCCTTCAGTCAAGGTCGAGTCAAAATTTAAAGAATATATAGGTGGACATTTATTTCATATAAGCCTGCCATTTTATATGAGTAAAACCAGCGGAATAAATTCATATTCGGCAATAGAATATACAAGTATTGAAAATAACGTCTTTGGAAGTGTAATATATGAAACCAAAGAAAATTTGGCATTATCTGGTGAGACTTACTCTTCTATAAATGACTTTTGTAAAAATCTGGTAGATGATTTTTTTGAGCAACAAGAAAAAGAAGCTTCAAAGCCAGTTTATTTTACAAAAGGGTTGATAAATTTTATGGAAACAGATGTTTCCTATTACGATAAAGAAAGAAAACAAAAGTTTTACTACTTCATTGGTGTTGCCGAAACAAAAACCACTTTCTACACTTTCATTTCGTGGGTGCCAATAGAACGAAAGAATACATTTAAAGCTGATTTTCAACAAATACTTTACAGCATTAAAGACTAGTCAAATAATCAATCCTTTAAAGAATTTCGTGACTACTTTTATTTATAAAAAAACCTCGTCGATTGACGAGGTTTTAGTTGTATTATTTTTTTGATTCTTCGATAGAAACTTTTCTAAACTCTTTTAAAAGTTTTTCAATTTCCAAAGTCGATTTACGTGCTCTTGGTCCAGCAGCTTTAATTCCTTTCTCAGTTAAAGATTCTGCTTCAGCTTTGAATGTTTCAATTTCGGCGTTGATTTTTACTAATAAATCTTTCATGCTTATATATTGTTAAATTAAGCCACAAAAATAAAAGTTTGTGTGATAGTTACAACAATTTTGCTGTTAAATTTAATGCAGTTTTTCATTCATTTTCTTTACAATAAATTGACTTCTTGTTTTTCTAAAACATCACAAAACACAATGCATTAACAATCAAATACTTATTATAACAACTTTTAAATCATTCCTATTTTAAGGCTTTGTAGAAAGTGTTACAAGCAATAAAATTTTCTTTCACATATTGTCTGAAAGTACTTCTATTTGTTAATTTCTCCAGAGAAAAATTACCCCAAAAGGGAGAAAAATCCTCACCAGACTGTTTAGAATACTTCAATTTTAATCTCGATATGGAGGATTTAGAAGGCTAATTTTATTTCAGTTTTACCTCTCTCAGTCTTTTAGTTTATAACGTCCAGTTATCTAATTTCAACTTTTATTTTAACAGAAAGCTGTTTTGCCAAATTCGTCACATAATTGGTGAAAAATGCTGAATCATTGAAGCCCTTGTCTGCACTCAATTCCCAAGCTGCAATTGCATAATAGCTGATTTCTTTATTATCTTGAACGGTTAATTTAGCCAAATAAGAATCAGTTAACTGTCCTGTTTTCGGAGCTTCAATATAACCTTGGTAAATCGCTGCAGGAACTAAAATTGCCGTCCCTAAAATCCATTGACGTTCGTAAGTTAAATAGTCATGCTGAATAAGGCAAATCCAATCTCCAGACTCAATTACCTGAAGCGGGTTTTTATTATTTAAGTTAGAAATTGCCGCTAAGAAAGTTTCCTTTCCTTTAATCCCTTTAATAGAAACTGTATTTTTATAACCGTACATTCCCGGCCAGATAGAAGTAGTTTCCTGAACTTGATATAAATTATTGGCCGCTTTCCAGTTTTCGTAATGATAGCTTAAAACAGAATTTACAGGACCTTCGCTTACAATTTTAAAAGTTGTTTTTTCAACATTATTAATGGTATCGTTTCCTAAAATTCCAAGTCGGTTAATTTTATTATCAATCCATAAAGCATAACCTCCTAATCCAACTGAATTTCCAACAGGAAAAATATCTCGGCCCCAATCGTACATTACATGGTAATTGTCTTCAACCGCGCCTTTATCATTTATTCCAACATTTTCTGGTGTTATGCCTGGAAGTTTTTTACCGAAAACATCTTTTGAGTTTCTTCCATCCAAATAATGTCTAAAACCTACTTTATCATTTTCCCAAGTTGGCCCATCTGTCTGATATTTTTGATAGCCTAATTTTTTATGAACCTGATCTGCCATTAAAACTTCTTGTGTATCTGGATGAACCGGAAGATTCTTCCCTTCCCTTTTTCCAAAACGAACACTAGTTTTTACTGTAAATTTCGGATCTGTATTAGACCATTTTAATTGTACCGTTTTTTCTTCATTTGGCAAAAAATCAGCAGTAAAAAAAAGTTCATCCCATTTTCCATCTCCATTAAGATCGTTTACCTGTGCTGGAATTGTATCTGTTTTAAAAAGCAAAATCGGGAAAGCTCCTTTTTCATTACCAAGAGCGTCTTTTTTTATAGAAATTGCCTTTTGTGATAGCGCTAAAGAACTGCTATTTTTTAAAACAATTGTTTTTTCTGAAACCTTTTGAGAAACTCCACAACTAGTTAAAAAGGCTGTTATTAAAGTAATTGGAAGATAAAATAATACTGCTTTTTTCATTCTATATTTTTTTAGAACAATTTAAGAGTTTTAATTTTTATAACAACACTTAAAAATAAAAACTTTGTTTTAGAATTCCTACACTATTATAAAAAAAAGCAGGATAGAGAAAAACCCTATCCTGCAAACAAATGCACAAATTTTATAGAATCTGTGCGTGAAAAAATATAAAAAAATAAAATAAATTACATTAAAAAATACATTGCCTTATAGTATTCCTGAAGTTTTGTCTTAGAAATTTTAGATGCTATAAAAGGTTTGTTTTCTGTTTTGTGATCCAATTTCTTTCTAAAAAAAGCATTCAGTTCTTTCAGAATTTCATTTCTAGTTTTAGATTCATCAATTAGAATAAAATTATTTGCTACTTCCAAAAATGAGACACTTCTAAAGAATTGAACATTAAATAAGCAAACCAAAACATTTGGTTCGTTTTTTTCCTGTGATAAAAAGTTAAGCAATTCTTTCCTATCATGTATTGCATAAACTATATGATCAAACTCTTTTTTTTCGTTTTCAAATAATAAAGATTCTTCAAAGAAATCAAACTCTTCTTTAAATCTTCTTTTAAACATTTTTAAAAAGACTCCATTGTTATCGTACACTAAAACCTGTTTCTTTTGCATTTTGATCTATTAAAAACATATTGCAAAACTAACTAGGCTGCGAAAAAACAATTACCCCTATAAGTCAGAAAATTAATATGATAAGCCATTTTTATTCATTTTAAACTTTTATAATGTGAGTTACATTCTTTTCAACAAAAGCCAATAGTTCTTCCATTTTTCTAAAATCATAATCTTTATTAGAAATTGAGATAATATAATTGTTTCTACCTCTAACATACAGAAATAAAAAATTTTTAGTCAAAATTGCTTTTTCAATCGATGTCCATTTATGAATAAGTTCTCCCAATGGAGATTTTACATAAATTTCTAAGCTCGTGAATCTAATTTTATATCTGTTATGAAATCTATCAGATTTTAGAAATTTCTTAGTCAGCTGAAAACCAATTTTCGAAATTGTATTTATAAAAGAATATTCAATTACAACGAAAAAAACAATTAAAGCTAAGCTTCTTATCAACCAAGCAGAAATATCTTGGTCTTCATTAATATAAGCAAAATCAAAAAAGATGAGAACCAGCAAAAAGAAAAGTGAAATAAATATGAATCGGTCTCGAAACAAATGCTCGAAATACATTTTGTTTAATTTTCTGATCTCAGAAATATTCAATTCAAACTCTAATAAAAAGTTAGTGGTATTCATTTTTATACGTTCAGATATATTTTACAACAAAAGTAGTTTCACCATATTTTTAATTAGGGCAATAAAGTTTTTAAAATATTAGAATAAGACTTTTTTTTCTCCTTATAAATAAAAACAGAAGCGATTTTGTACACAAAACTTTTCTTTTACTCTACCTTAAAAAGTCAAAAAAACAATAAAATAAGACGTAAAAACAAATGTTATTTATTTTGTTTTCAAATAGTTAACTAAACAATGTGTTTTATTTTAAGTACGAAAATATTTACTTACTTTTGAATCGAATTCAAAATAAAGAAAATATTTTCCTACAATGTATTTACTATCAACTGAAGAAAATTTAAGAGAAAAAATCAAAGAACTTACTTGTCTTTACGAAATTTCAAAGATTATTTCAAAATCAAATTCGATCAACATCCAAACCCTGCATGATATTATCATGAGCATAAAAAATGCGTGGAGATATAGTGCAGATACTATTGTCGAAATTCATGTTACAGATTATCATTTATCTACTTCAGAACAAATGGAAGAAAGTATTTCCCAATCTAGTTTTATACAGGTAAATAAAGTGGACTGCGGACATATTAAAGTACATTATCCAGCTAAAAAATATACACAAAATGACTTCGACGATGATGAACAAAAACTTCTTGATACCATTGCAATTGAGGTTGGAAATTATATTGAAAAATATCAAACATTAGAACGAAAGGCTTTATTACGCAAAACTATTGAGCGAATGGAACGCCTTACTCTCCTTGGGGAAATGACGGCTGGAATTGCTCATGAACTAAACACACCTTTAGGTAATATTTTGGGTTTTGCAGAACTGATAAAAGAGCAAAATATTGATTCTGATATTGATGCAGACATTTCAATCGTTATTAATTCGGTTATCTATTCGAGGGAAATTGTCAAAAAACTAATGTTCTTTTCTTGCGAAATGCCTCAAAAATTAGAATCACAAGAAATAAAACCAATTATAGTTTTTGCTTTATCATTTCTAAAATCGAATTTTCAAAAAAAAGGCATCAAAACTGAATTAATTTTTAAAGATGAAAATGTTATTGCAAAAGTAGATTCTGTTCAAATTACGCAAGTTCTATTTAATCTACTCATAAATGCAGTTTATGCATCGCCAGAAAAAAGCATCATCAAAATTATTGTGGATCATGATGAAAACAATTTATACCTAAAAATTGAAGATCAAGGAACTGGAGTTCCAGATACTATTAAAGAAAAAATATTTGAACCTTTTTTTTCAACCAAACCAGTCAATTATGGCTGTGGATTAGGTTTAAGTGTAGTTCATGGAATAATCAAAAACCATAATGGAGAGATTATTTTACAGGACAATTTTCCAAACGGAACCATCTTCATAATCAGAATCCCATTAACTTAAAAGCAAAATGAATTCTAAAAAAGAAAATATATTGGTTGTCGATGATAACAACGATATGTTAGATCTCATTCAGAGACAATTAAAAACTTTTAATTATCGCACTTATAAAGCTTCTTCTGTAAACGAAGCGATCGAAGTTTTAAAAAATACAACTATCGATTTATTAATAAGTGATCTTAATATGCCAGAAATTAATGGCATGGAATTATTAAAATATACTGACGAACATTATCCTGCTATACCAAAACTAGTGATATCTGGTGTCCCGTCTATTCCAAGTGTTGTTTGCGCAATCAAATCTGGTGCATTAGATTATTTAACAAAACCATTTACAAGCGACGAGCTGTATAAAGCAATTAGAAGTTCGCTGGTAAAGAATAACCTTCTTGCTAATGATTTTCATTCAAAAAATGAGGATTTATATAGCAATATTATAGGTAAATCTGTCCATTCTAAAAATGTTGTTGAAATAATCGAACGTGTAAAAGACACTAAAGCAACTATTCTCATAGAAGGCGAAAGCGGAACAGGAAAAGAACTGATTGCCAGAGCTATTCATTTTACAAGTAAAACAGCTCATAAACCTTTTATTGCTGTAAATTGTGGTGGAATTCCCGAAAATTTGGCTGAATCTGAATTGTTTGGTCATATTAAAGGTTCATTTACAGGAGCTATTGAAACCAAAACTGGTTTATTTCAGGCAGCTTCAGGTGGCACCATTTTTTTAGATGAGATCGGCAATACTCCTTTATCACTACAAATTAAACTTTTAAGAGTCATTCAAGAAAAAGAAATTCTAAGAGTTGGCGCTACAAAACCTGAAAAAATTGATGTTAGAATTATCTCTGCAACCAATAGCAATTTGAAAGAAATGATAGCAAAAGGTCTCTTTAGAGAAGATTTGTACTACCGTTTAAATGTTGCCAATATAAAAACTACACCATTAAGAGAGCGAAAGGAAGATATTCCCTTATTAATAAAAACTTTTATTGATAAATATTCTAACGAATATAATAAACCCGGAATAAAGATAAATGAAAAAGTAACAGAAGTTTTGTTGCGATATGATTGGCCAGGCAATATAAGAGAACTTGAAAACATTATCCAGAGAATGATTATTATGAGCGATGATCTCATTACATTAAATCAAGTTCCTGAAAACTTGAAGTATCACATTCCTACTTCACCTGAAATTCTGAAATCCTTAAAAGAATACGAAAAAGAGCAAATCTTAAAAGTTTTGGCATTTGTCAATCATAATAAAACAAAGGCAGCCCAAATCTTGCAAATCGATCGTAAAACCATAAATCAAAAAATAGCTTAAATCGAGTATTTTTTCCCCATGCGATCATAAACTACCTACCTAATTTTATACAAAAAAAGACATTCTGTTTTTAATCTACTGATTTCCAATATGTATATATTTCGAGGCACATTATTTGCCCTTAAAAGACAAAAAAGTATTAAAATAAATCAAATTAATTAAAAACATATTCTTCATGAAATCGACAGATTGTCAAATTACGTTTAGTATTTCTCATTTTTTTAGAAAGAGAGATCACTTCTATATCCCTAAATTTTATAATTCTTTTTAAGAAAAATAGTTTAGCAAATTCACAAAAAGCCCCTTTTAAACTTAAATATCAAATACTTACAAGTAAAAAAAATCAAAAGTTTCGTTAAAATAACTTAACTTTAGGTACAAAATCCACATTTCCATGAAAATAATAGAACATTATTATGGTGCAGATCTAAGTTGGGTAGAGCATTATGCTGCTCAAATTGGAGGAAAAATTGAAGGGAATTTTATTATTCTGCCAGAGGATTCTCAAACTGGTATTAGATACTTTCTAGATTGTGGCGATGGAATAATAGCCTATTACATAGATGTAGAGTATCGTAGAAATTTCCAATTAATACAAAAAAATTTAAATCAAGATTTTGTCGGCTTTTACTACAATCTAACAGAAGGAGAAGCATCTGTTAGCAGCGGACATTTCATGTACAATGTTGGGCGATGGCAGTATAACTTAGCGGTTATAGACGGTTCTCTAGAATCAAAATATGATGTTGTAAAAGGAAGCAAAACTTTTGCTCTTTGCATTTTTATCAAAAAAAGTATGATTAAGGCGTATGCTAAAAAAAACAATATTGTCATTCAAAATATAGACAGTCTGGTTGATTCAAAAGAAAATACAATTGTTCGTTTTGACCGAATGAGTAGCGAAAGTTTTCATTTGTTAGATGATTTAAGAAAATTAGAAGTTGGAGGAGCCATTTTTGATTTAAATCTTAGAGGAACTGTTCATCTTTTAATTTCAAATTATCTAAAAAAGATTGCTACAAAAAGGCTTATAATGCAAACAGTAAACAATTCTGATTTGGGTAATATTATAAACGTTCAAATGTATTTAATTAATCATTTAGATGACCACTTTCCTAGCATTCAATATATGGCGAAAATGGCTAATATGTCTGAATCTAAATTTAAAAGTTTATTTAAAAAAATAACTGGAGATACTGCAAATGTTTTCTTTATGGAAAATAAATTGCTTTTCGCAAAAGAACTTCTAGAAAAAAAACAGCTTACCATTTCTCAAGTCTCCGATCAACTTCATTTTACCAACAATTCTTATTTCGCTTCAAAATTTAAAGAATATTTCGGATTATCTCCTAAAGCATTTAATAAACAATTGTGAAAATTGCACTAACGATCAGAAACAAATTAGCCTATGAGAAAAGTTACACATTATTACAGTCTAACACCAGAATGGCAATTGGATGTAGTCGAACAATTAAATACAAAATTGATTGATAACAAAATTATTTTTATACCAAAAGAAATAGGGAAAGGTTTTTTTTATTTTTCTCAGGTCATGGATGGAGTTTCCGTCGTTTATGCCGATTTAACTGCAAAAGAACCATTGAAAATTACTCGTCTTAGATCAGATAATGAATTGTATATTTTTCATTTTGATTTAAGCGAGCATATTAATCTCATTAAAATTAACAATATTGATTACCAAATAGGAGCGTTTAATCAATTAGATTTGGCAATTCTTGACAATCAAATAGAAAGCTCTTTTAAGCCCGCTGTTAATGAAAGAACTATTGCATTACGTATATTGATAGATAAAAAACTGTTGCATGATTTTATCAAAAAAATCTCTCTGCCAGAAAGTTCATTTTCATCAGATACTCCAGGAAAGAAAGCTTTTTATCATTACGGTAATATTGATAGTAATAGTATTTTATTAATTCAATCTTTAAAAACAAAACCTGTAGAAGATTTGTCTTTTGATTCTTTCTTAAAAGGAATTTCGTTGAAAGTCCTTGGTAATTTTTTTAATAAGTTTTATGAAACAAAAGACACTAGTACAGAGATTACAGATCTGGAAAGTGAAGCAATTGAAAAAACAAAAGATTATTTAATGAACAATTTGTATGGCCCATTTCCTTCTTTGACTTTTTTAGCTGGAATGGCCGGTATGTCGGCATCTAAATATAAAAGTTTATTTAAAAAACATTTTAACAATACACCTAAAAACCTATTTATAGAAGAGAAAATAAATTTAGCGCAAAAACTTTTAAAAAGCGGTGAATACAGTACTCTAACAGCAGTAATGTACGAACTTAATTATACTAAACTCAGCTATTTTTGCACTAAATACTACGAACAGCTCAAACGAAAACCAACAGATGATTTCGTAAAAAAGCATCATCGTAAAAACAAAAAAGTGACTTAATTGTCACTTTTTTGTTTTCTATTTTTTAGTTTAAAGTTATTTCATTAATTACATATTTTTTTAATGATTCACTTATAAAACAAAAAAGTGAAGAAATGACTTTCTTCACTTTAAATTATTGAGACCAAAATATCTAGAATTCCAAAAACAATTTAACTATCAAAATTGGTATTTACACTTGCAAAATTCCAACAAAATAAAAATTAAACTTAGCCGTAAAAGTTTTTAATATTACAATATAAGACATTTTAATTTTTAAATTTTATTTGATTGCTTTTTTTAGTTTGTCTAAAGATGGATCTTTCAATTCTTTTAATTGCTTAATAGCTATTTGAGCTATTTCTGTTGCCCCTTTTAGAGATAAATGTGTATCATCTGCTTTATCTTGATCATAATACGGATTTTCTCCTGCCTTAAAATGCAAATGCAATTCTTTAGATTTATCAGGTCCGTAGGATTGCTCTAGTAACTCTGTGTAATATTCCAAATCAATAAATGGTACATTGTATTCTTGTGCAACCAAACGCGTTTCTAATGGATAATCACCGTGTGTTGGTACTAACACTCCTTTCTCGTTGAAATTACGTCTTGAAATTGAAGTCAATAAAACAGGAATTGCTCCTTTTGCTCTGCTTTCGTTTACAAATCGAATTAGATTGTATCTGTAGGCAGTATGCGGATTTGTATATCGGCTTGGATCTTCAATTTTCGCATCATTGTGGCCAAATTCGATAAAAACGTAATCTCCCTTTTTTAGTTGGTTATAAATTGAATCCCAACGTTTTTCGTTTATAAAACTTCTGGTGCTTCTTCCATTTACAGCTTTGTTTACGACTATTATATTATCTGTAAAAAATGGCTGTAAAACTTGTGCCCATCCATGTTCTGGATTCTTTTCGGGATCTTTTTTGTTTGCCATTGTTGAGTCTCCAATACAATACAAAGTTGTTTTTTGTGCGAAACAAACTGAAGTGATTAAGAGTATTAAGAAAAAATATTTCTTCATTACGTTTTTTGTTTAGACTTGTTAAAATTTTATATTTATTATAGTGTCAGTCTGAGCGGAGTCGAAGACCTTACTCACAACAAATGTCTTTCGACTTCGCTCAAGAGGACAAAAATGAGTACATCATGAATTAGACGCACTGCAGTGCGTCTCTACAGAAAACCTTTGCGAACTTTGCGTAAATCTTAGCGCTCTTTGCGGTTAAGACGCACAAAGTCTAATCCTTAGAAACTGCTGTAGGCACACTCGCTCTTTGCCCGATAAAAACATCTGTCATTAGAACGTTTTCGGCATTTTCATTTGACAAAGCATTTTTAGCCCATTTAATCTCGATATTTTTCAAAGTAATATTTCGGATTTTTTTGTCTGGAAATCCCTGAATTACAATACCTGATTCTGATGCTTTATTACAGGTAATATTCGAAAAATATACATTTGATATATCCGATTGATACCCTTTTCCTTCTCCATGATAATTGGCCGTAATGTACAAGCAATCTTCCACTTCGTCTAATTGAATATTTCTAACAAATATATTTTTAATAAATCCTCCTCTATCTGCATTGGTTTTTAAATAAATCCCTCTTTTTAAATATCCAGCTGTTTTACAATTTTCAACAAAAACATTCTGAACTCCTGCTGACATTTCGCTGCCAATTACAACTCCATGAAGTCCTTTAAAATTACAATTTCTGATAACAATGTTCTGACTTGGTGTTGCTGTATTGGCTCTACCTTCGTGATCTCTTCCTGCTTTTATGGCAACATTGTCGTCTCCATTATCAAAAGTTACATTTTCAATTAAAACATCTTTTGCATATTCAGGATCAATTCCGTCATTGTTATGGTTTAATGATTTGTAACTTATTCCTCTAACGGTTACACTTTCTGATTTTAAAAGATGAAGACACCAAAATGGTGAATTTTCTATTCGAACATTTTCAACCAAAACGTTTTTGCAATTTAGAAACTGAATCATCTGAGGTCTTAAAAAATAACCTTCTCCAAATTTTCTTTCGTTTAATGGAACGTTATTGTGGTTCATTTCTCGGCTCAAATTTTTACCTAAACTTTCTCTCGCTTTAAAACTTTTCCAAATCTTACCTCCTTCTCCATCAATCGTTCCTTCGCCAGAAATGGTAATATTGGTGCAATTATTAGCGTAAATAAGTGGACTATAATTATACAGCATTGTTCCTTCCCAACTTGTTAAAACCAATGGCAAATAATCTTTCGGATTATCACTGAATTTAATCTTTGCTTCTTTTTCTATTTTAAGATTGACATTGCTTACAAAATGAATTGGCCCGTTAATTTTATAAATACCTTTTGGAACAATAATAGTTCCTCCGTTATTTTTTTCGCACAAAGCCATTGCTTTATCAAAAGCCTTTTTATTGTCTGTAATCGAATCTCCCTTTGCTCCCAATTTCAAAATATTTATTTGATAAGAAGGAATTACAGGAAGTTGAATTCGTTGCACAATCGAATCTACTTTACTTGAAGGGAAATCGTTATTCTGTGCAAATGAAACCCACGAAAAGAATATTATGAATAGATATTTGAAATTCATGTAATGCGTTTTTTTTTTAGTATTCAGTCGCAGTTTTCAGTCTTAGTTTACACTGAAAACTGTGACTGAGACTGAGACTAATTTTGTTTAGCAAGAGAATACCAACTGCCATTTTTATCTTTTAGAATATTTTCTATCGAATATTGACTTGCTTCCTTTTTACTTAATTGGCGCGCCCATTTTACTCTTTTTGATGGCTGAAAACCTTCTCCTTTGCAATTATATTCGGCATAAAAAGCTTTTTTTTCTGCTTCTGGTTTTGACCAATTTTCCCAGCCTTCTGATTTAATCTGTTTTCCCATTTCACAATTAATGAAAACAGTTTTAGCATAAATACGCCACGGACGGCCTAAATAAACGTCTTTCGCGTCTGGATTCGCAGTTAGTTTACAATCTACAAAAACAAATCCGAATGGAGTTCCCTCTGGAGTTGAAGCTGCAGTAATATAAGAGCTTTTGATACTGTGAATCGTACAATTTTCGAATAAAGCAGTTGCACTTCCAAAAATAAAATCTGTAGTTCCTTCGATATAACAATCTTTAAAATATTGCTTTGCTTCTTTTCCAGACAAATACAACGTATCTTGATTTCCTAAAAGATTGCAGTTTGAAATCTTAGCTCGATTAGCAACAACTGATAATGCAATCGCTTGTCCGCGTTCGCCCGAAGTATTTTTGATGGTTAAATTTGAAGCTGTAAAATCATCACCTTCAACCAAAAGTGTGTATGTATAAAAAGTGCTGTTTCTTCCTAAACCAATTTTCGAGAAATTATCATCAAAAGTAATGATGGTGTTTTCTTTGCTTTCGCCTAATAAAACCACATTGGTATTCCATTCTGGAATTCTCACTTTTTCATTGTAAATCCCGTTTTTTACAAATATCGTTACCTTCTCATACGGAAACGCAGGAGTTGCATAAATAGCATCTTGAATTTTAGTAAAATCTCCAGAACCATCTTGCGCAACCGTAATGTATGTCACGTTTTTCTTTTCTACTGAACCTACTTTTGTTCCGTTTTTAACTGCCCAATCTGGAAACTTTTTTAAAACTTCTTGCGGAGCTTCAGAATACCACGAATAACCATTTCTTCTTTCTGAACCAATTTGATCCAAAGATTTTTTTCTAATTCCATCACGGTCGCAAAAAAATGGTTCATTGGTTTCCAAATCCATAAATCTTGCCCAAATTGATGTTGCATTAGTTGCAGGAATCATCTTTTTATCTACAATTTTTCCAGCATCATTCAAGACTCTTTTCTCCTCTAAATTGGTGATTTTTGTTTTCTCAAACCATGCTACAGCACTTTTTACTGAAGTAACAATTTCTGGTGATGGTTTATCAATTGACATTAAAAGCAAAACAATTTTTGTCGATTCATATCCGCTTAAAGAAGCCAATTCAAAAGCTCTTGCATTTGCTGGTGCCAAAGTAACTTCGTCATGCTGCGCGCACCATGCGGTTAAAACTCCATTTTGTTTGTATTGCGTTTTTAAGATACAGTCAACTCCTTTATCAAAAGCTTTTTTGCATTTTTCTACAATTTCGCTGGAAGGTTTTATGCTGTAATAATCCGTTTGATCGGCAACGGCTTTTATCACATTCATAATATTTACCATCGAATCGTCATTATAGGTAATATGCGTATAATAACCTTTTTTCAATGGATAAAATTGTGGCCATCCGCCATTTGCATATTGTGCTTCAAGAAGATAATTCAATCCTTTTAGGAAAGATGCAGCGTAACGTTCGTCTTTTACTTGGGCATACATTTTAGACATAAAAAGCATTTCTTGACAAGTTGCTCCGTTGTCTGTTGTTGTTTCTACAGCCGTTTTTTTAAGCGCAATTAAATCTTTCTTTTGCTTCTCTGTCAGTTCATCCTGCATTTGAATGTTTTTTGGCCATCCGCCAATGTCTCTTTGATAAAGTAAAACATTCTCTCCTATTTTTTTGGCTTCCGCCGAAGCAAACCAAGAAGCATCATTCTTACGAATAATTTCTGACCATCTTTTGTATGTGTTTTGAGCTTTTACAGCAAAACTGCAAAGACAGAAAAAAAGTATTATTTGTTTTTTTAACTGCATCATTTCCGTATTATTTCGTTACTCTAAACCAATCTACTTCCACATTTCCAGAATCATTTTTCACTTCTTCACCCAAAGCAAAAAGTCCTACTTTGGCACCAATCCATTTTCCTTCTTTAGCTGTAAAATTGCTTCCAATGGCTACATAATTTTTATCGTCTAAACTATAGAAGAAACTGCAAATTCCGCCTTTTTTAATTTGTACTCGTAGGTAAATAGTGCTGTTTTCTATTAAAATAGGTTTTGTTTCTTTTTCTGAAACCGTTTTGTCAAAAGTTCCTGTTTTCTGGCTTAAATACAGTTTTCCATTATCATTTTTAAAAGACAAATAACTATAATCTAATCCCATAACAATCAAACCAGTAGATTCGCCTTTTATTCTGGAATTAAAAGTCAGTTTTGTTGTTGCTGTAAATTCTTCGGCAGGAAATTTTTGAAGTAATAAATTTGGCGCATTAAAGATATTTTGAGTTGTTGTGGCACAAAATAAATTTAAGTATCCTAAACTTGTTGGAAATCCCCAATTGATTTGTTTATTGGCTTGCCATTGCCATTGTAAACCTAATTTTGCTGAATTAAATTCATCTGATTCTGCTGGAGTTTCTATTGGATATTTTTTACCAACATTTGGCTTTTTGAAAGTTGTAACGGGTTCTCCAATTCCATTATTATCAAAATCTTGTCCCATCACAGGCCAATCATTTACCCATTTCATTGGCTGTAAATGTACAATTCTTCCATAAGCGCCTTTATCTTGAAAATGAAAAAACCAATCTTCTCCCGTTTGCGTAGTGACCCAAGCACCTTGATGCGGACCATTTATGTTTGTTGAACCTTGCTCTAAAACCTTTTTCTTTTCATAAGGCCCGAAAACATTTTTCGATCTTAAAACAGTCTGCCACCCCGTTGGAACGCCACCTGCGGGAGCAAAAATGTAGTAATAACCATTTCGTTTATAAAACTTTGGACCTTCAATTGTGCCTTCACTTTCATGTCCGTCAATTACCATTACTTCATCATGATTTACAACGATTCCTTCAGGATTCATTGTACAAACTACCAGCAAACTTTTAATCTGAGCACGACTTCCTGCAAAAGCATGAACTAAATACGCTTTTCCATCCGTATCCCAAAGCGGACTCGGATCTATCAATCCTTTTCCTTCTTTTACCAAAATCGGCGCAGACCAAGGTCCTTCGGCTTTTTTTGATTTAATCATATAAATTCCAAAATCAGGATCTGGGTAATAAATGTAAAATTCATTATTATGATAATTAATGCTTGGCGCCCAAACTCCATTTCCGTGCTGTACTCTATCGTAAGTTTCAAATGGAGGCTGTTTTGCTAAAGCATATCCAATAATTTTCCAGTTTACCAAATCTTTAGAATGCAAAATCGGCAAACCTGGAATACAGTTAAAAGAAGAAGCCGTCATATAATAATCATCGCCTACGCGAACAACATCTGGATCTGAATAATCAGCATGAAGAATCGGATTTGTAAATGTTCCGTCTCCATTATCAGATACCCAAACTTGTGCGTTATTCTTCTGAAAAGAAACTATACAGAAGAGGAATATGATGATTTTTATGTTTTTCATTTTTATTTCTTTACTAAACGTTTTTGTCATTTCGACGAAGGAGAAATCTCCACGAGAAGCTCCACAAAGATTGTATTCGCTTTATGGAGTTACTTGCGAAGATTTCTCCTTCGTCGAAATGACAAACTCAACGCAAAAACTAAATTGGTTTTAGACCAGACAGGTTTTAAAAACCTATCAGATATATATTTAATCAAACTGTACAATTAATAATTAACAATTCACAATTAATCAATTATCTGTTTAGCTCAATCGCTGCCAAAATAAAAGGCCCAGTTGCTTTAGGATCGTTGTCTTTTTTTCTTTCGTTTACATAATATTCATAAGATCCGTCACGATAAGGATTTCCTCCTAAACCAGCAACTTGACAGCAGTTTGTTAAAGTGATTCCACCATCTTCATCTACTTTTTTGATTAAAATTGTAGATAATCCGTCAAAAGCTTTATTGGCCGCTTTTTTAAATTTAGACGGTAAATATCCTTTGTTTGCACCTTTTGCAAAAGCATAAGAAAACATAGCAGATCCAGAAGCTTCTAAATAATTTCCTTTTTCACCGCCTTTATCGGTAACCTGATACCACAAACCTGATGATTTATCTTGAAATTTAAGTATCGCTTCTGAAGCATTGTTTAAATATTGAATCAACTCTTTTCTCTTTGGATGATCTTTTGGCATATAATCTAAAACATCTACTAAAGCCATAACATACCAACCCAAAGATCTTGACCAGAAGTTTGGTGAATTTCCTGTTTCTTTATTTGCCCAAGGCATTTGTTTGCTTTCGTCCCAACCGTGATATAATAATCCCGTTTTTGGATCGGTAGCTTTAAGCTGAATCAATTCGAACTGTTTTGCGATGTCGTCGAAGCTTTTCCCGTTTTCAAATTTAGCAGTGTATTCGGCGTAGAATGGCTCTCCCATATACAAGCCATCTAGCCACATTTGGTTTGGATAAATTTGTTTGTGCCAAAATCCACCGCTTTGAGTTCTTGGCTGTTCTGAAAGCTGTTTACGAATCAATTGCATCGCTTTTAAATACTTATCTTCTTTTGAATATGCATAAACATCAAAAAGTAAACGTCCTGGCAGCACCAAATCGATATTGAATTTATCGAATTCGTACGTATTAATACTTCCATCAGCTTGAACTAATTGATCTACATATCCTTTCACGTAAGCTTTGTATCTCGGATCTGGATTTTTCTTGTACAATTCTTCTATTGAATGCAAAACTAAAGCATGAACATAATCCCACTTTGGCTTTTTAGCATCGTCAAGCATATACGATTCTGGATGGCGTTTCATCAATGTCAAAGCCATTTTATCAGACCATTTCAGATTTTTCCCGATTACGATATCATTTTTTGCAGGCTCTTGAGAAGTTACTTTACAACTTGTAATGGTCATAACGCAAATCATCAAAACCGACATAAAATAACTATGCTTTCTATTATTTTTCATTTCAAAATATATTAAATTCTACTATTTTTCTAATTCAATTGCAGCCAATAAAAATGCTCCAAGACCTATTGCGCCATTCTCTTTTGTTTTGGAAGACAGATAATAATTGTTTGTGCCGTCTCGGAAAGGTTTTCCTCCTAAACCAACATTAGATGAAACATTCAAAATATTGATTTCTCCTTTTTTATCAACTTTCACAAACTCTTTTACAAAACTTTCAAATGATTTTTTAGCTGTTGTTTTATAGCTTGAAGACAAATACCCTTTATTGGCTCCTTTTGCAAAAGCATAAATAATCATTCCAGAAGCCGATGGTTCAACGTAATTTGCATACAATTCAGGCTTATCTGCTACTTGATACCATAATCCAGATTCGCTTTTGTATTGATTTACACTCTTTGAAATCTGCTCTAAATAGCTTACCAAAACTTTATACTTAGGATGAGATTTTGGAAAATAATCTAAAGTTTCAACCAAAGCAACCATATACCATCCTATACCGCGTCCCCAAATTGTTGGCGAAGTTCCCGTTTGTTTATCTGCCCAAGCAATCTCTTTACTTTCATCCCAAGCTTGGTAAACCAAACCTGTTTTTTTATCTACAAAATGATTCTGAACTATTTCAAATTGTTTAGCAATATCATCTAAGCTTTTTCCTTTTTCGTACTTAACCGTAAATTGCGTATAGAAAGGTTCTGCCATATACAAACCATCAATCCACATTTGGTTTGGGTAGATTTGTTTGTGCCAAAAACCTCCGCTTGGTGTTCTCGGCTGACTTTCTAATTGATTTCTCAGCTTTCCAATGATCTGTAAATAGCGCGAATCTTTCGTTTCATCATACAGATTAAAGAGCAATTTTCCTGGATTTAAATAATCGATATTGTATTCTTTAATATCGTATTTTTTAATATTTCCAGTGCTGTCAATCATTCCATCAACATAATCTTTGATATATTTCTGGTATTTTTTATCGTTTGTTTTTTGATATAATTTTTCAAAACCAGACAATACAAAACCCATTTTATAATCCCATTTTGGTCTGTCATTTCCGTCCAGTTGCCAAGCATTTGGATATTCATTTAAAATGGAAAGCGCTGTACGCTCCGACCATTTTAAATCGTATGAAATAACAGTATTTTCAGAATCAGCTTGATTTTGAGCATTGATTTTACTTCCAAAAAACAACAGTAAAATCAATGTCGCTTTTAAAAAATTGAACTTCGCAGAAAGAGATTTACGCATAAAGATTACGTTTTACATTTTACCTTTTTTATTTAGCACTTCTAATTGTTTATCTAAATATTTAGCAAATTCTTCTTTTGTTTTAATTCCGTTAACTTCTTGTTCCCAAGCTCCTAAAAGATAAAAAGTAACTGCTTTTGTGGTTGGCTTAAAAACTAAAAGATAATCTAAATCCGTATCTGCTATATTTTCGATACTACTAATTTCATAAAAAATTGCCATACCTAACTTATCAGGAACCAAAGATTGTTCTCCGTAAGTTGCCAAATAAGCCCATTTTTTATTTTTACTTTCTTTTTTAAGCAATTCAGCCGTTTTTGTCTTTACAATTCCAGTACAAATTCCTTGTATTGCTTGCGAAGCTTTAATTGTATGTTTTGTATAAAGCTGATCTGGCTTAATAGTCAATTCTGAAATAAAATCAATTTTATCTGAAGCAGTTTTCCATCCATAATAATTCACTTTTACCACAGATTCATTCGATTTATTAGCAACTGTGGCAATAGTTGAATCTACTTCACGGAAGTGTAATTTTTCATTATTTAAATAACGATCGATAGAACCAATTCCGATTCCTTTTCCTGCTTTTAGAATATCTGCGCCCCAATCGCTCATATTGTGATACGAATCGAAACCATCTTGTCCAACTATTGGCAGAATATTTTCTGATGTCTTTTTTCCGAAGATATCAATAGCATTTCTCCAATCTAAATACAAACGATAGCCAATTCTGTTATTTTCCCATCCTGGCCCTTCATAACGAATATCAAAAGAGTGATCTGTATGTTCTGGAGCCAGTTTTAATCGGTCCACATTTTTAAAAACCGTTCCGCCTTTATACTTTCTTCCTTCCCATTTTCCGTCTGTTTTTGCAGATATTTCGGCATAAGTTTTATTGGTTTTAATATCATACTTCTGCGCATTTACGGCAGTTAAACCCGCGAAAAATAAAATTGCTGTGGTGATTTTTGCTTTCATTTGTATTCTAAATTATTTAAAAATTTTATCTAAAAATCGTACGCTGTACGAGATTGTCTGTTCAAACCAAGGTTCGTAAAACCAAAATGAATGTGGCGAATCTGGAAAAGTCTGCACTTCATTGTAAATTTTATTCTCATTCAAAATCTTGATCATATCGTCTCTTCCTGCATGAAATCTCGGAATACTGCTGCAGATATATAAAACTGGCGGCGTATTTTTATCGGTATGACTTAGCGCCGAAGCATTTTTCCAGTTCTCAGGAATTTCATCTGATTTTCCACCAAGCCAAAATGCTGCCATATCTCCTTCTGATGATTCTGGATGTTTGAATGCTAAAACTCCGTCTACATCAATAATCGCATTTACTTTTGATGAAGATTTACTTTTAAAAGAAGGATCTTCGAAAAGAGAATTATTATTTGTCGTTCCTATTAACGATGCCATTTGTCCCCCAGAAGAACAGCCTAAAACTGCTATTTTATTAGGATCAACATTAAATTTTGTGGCATTGTCTTTAATGAATTTTATAGCATTTTTTACATCTACAACTCCTGTCGGATATTTTGCTTCCAACGACAATCTATATTCAATCGAAAAACACGAATAGCCTTTTGCCGCAATTTCTTTTCCAATAAACTGCATCTGGCTTTTGTTTCCTGATCTCCAACCTCCGCCGTGAATCAATATTACAGCTGGATTTTTTTTCTTTTTGCTGTTAATGAAAGCATCAAAATGCAAAATTCTATCTTGTTCTTGATTGTAAACCAAATCGAAGCTTTCTTTAACTTCTGGGTTTGGCTTAATTTCTGGAATTGTGATGAACGGATATTTCTTAATTAATTTCGTAAAAGTACTTTTGATTGTATACGATGTATCAACCTTATATTGCTGGCTGTGAACCGCAATAACATTCAAAAACACTATTAAAATTAATTTACTTCTCATTTCATTTCTGACTTTTCAGTTAAGAAAGGAGTTCGACCTATAGTCAAACTCCTTTTTAACTACTTCAAAAAACATAGTTCTCAAAAAACTAACAAATTACTAATAACCAGGATTTTGAGGAAAATCTTTATTCTGATTCAAATCTAAAGCTGATTGCGGAATTGGTCTTAAAATTTTAAGTTTACCATCTACACCAACAAAATTTGCTTCTTTTATCTTATAATTATGAGCTGAAGCTCTTGCCACTAAAGTTCCTGTACGTTTTAAGTCGAACCAGCGTTTGTATTCTCCTAATAGTTCGCGTCCTCTTTCGTCTAAGATATAATCGATATTAAATTGAGCTAAAGTTGCATTGGCAACACCTGCTCTTCTTCTTACTTCATTTAAACGATCTAATCCTGTTCCTGGATTTCCTGCTTTTAAATAGGCTTCTGCCGCAACTAGGTAAGTTTCTCCAAGTCTAGAAACAATAATATCTCTTGTACTTACTGGTCCAGTACTTGATGGTGTAGTTGGATCTGGATCATCAAATTTCTTAACCGGAATAGTGTAACAGTCTAAGTTTTTAATTAGCGTATGCGCTGCAGAATATTCTCCCCAAGGATGGTATACAAATGTCGAGGCTAATCTAGAAGCATTAGTTGTCATATAAGCCGTTTTGTCTGCTTCAGTAAACCATTTTGGCTCGTAAAAATGTCTTATTTTTAGAGAAGATGGATTTGAGCTTCTGTAGTACGGATAGTATAAAATAGTTTTTGTAACTCCGTTTGTTGTTTCAGGTCCCTCTAAAATTTCGGTCATGAAAGTAGCATTCCATCTTGCATCACCTTTTTCATATAAACCTAAAGCATAATCTGTCGGACATAAATTGTAACTTCTTAATGGAGCTCCTGTTTCTGCTCCTCCTAAATAAGAACTGAAATAGTAAAACTGATTGTTACCCAATTTTGTTGGATCTGTACTTGTAGAAGCTTTATCGTATTGCACAGAAAAAATCGTTTCTGCATTTAAATCATTTCCAGGTTTAAATAACTGATCGAATGCAATTGCTAAAGTCTGGCCACCAATTGCTGCATCTGCATAAGCTGCTGCTTTAGAGAAATCATCTGCTTTTCCGAAAGTTTCATATCCTCTTGTTAAATACACTTTTGCCAACAAATCGTTTACTGCTCTTTTGTTTACTTTTCCAGTAGTAGCATAAGCCGAAGTTCCAACATTAGCTAAAGCGAAATCTAAATCGGCAATAATTTGTGTATATACTTCTTCGGCAGTATTTCTTGTAAAAAATAAAACTGGAGTGGTAATATTATCCAAAACGATCGGCACACCACCATAAGTCTGCACTAATAAGAAATATGCATTTGCTCTTAAATAACGAGCTTCACCTAAAAGTGTATTTAAATTTGGTGTTTGTTCTGTAATTGTAGAATAATAAACAGTCTTATTTACTGCCTGGATCTGCTGGTAACAAGAATTGTACAAATCTGCAACATTGTCTGAAGAAGGAATTAAAAGCGCGTATTGGCTTAATCCTGCTGGCTCTGGAGTTCTTCCTTCTGCATACATATCGGTTCCAGCTTCAAAAAGCCATGGGTTTCCACCATAAATTCCTTTCAGCCAAGCATAGTTCGTATTTACCAATAACTGGAATCCTGATGCCGTTTTGTATGTTGCGTCTGCTGGTACAAAAGAGCGGCTATCTTCTTCAATATAATCACTGCAAGAACTTACAGCTGCAGCAATTATTCCTATCATTACTAATATTTTTTTCATTTGAATATCTTTATTAAAATTTAACACTTAATCCCAATTGTGTAGTTACTGCCGCTGGACGGTTTACTCCAAATGGAGAAGCTGCCCATTCTGGATCGTAACCATCAAAATCTGTAAACACAAATGGATCTAGAACGTTTACATAAATTCTGAAATTAGAAATTTTTAGTTTTTTCAATAATTCAGAATCTAAAGTATAACCTAAAGATATATTTTTGATTTTCACATAAGAAACATCTCTGTAATACCCAAATAAAGAAGTCCAATATGCACCTGCACCTGTTGCTACTGGTCCTGGTCTTGGGTTTGTATTATTTGCATTAGCCTCGATTCCTGTACCATTTGTTGGAATGAAATAATCCATTGCTATTTTTTGGCGCCCACGGTCACTTACATCGGCAAAGTTTTGGTGGAAAGTACTTAAAACAGTTTGCCCTTGACTTGTTAAGACAGAAAAATTAAAATCAAATTGTCCTACAACTAATTTAGAATACAAACTTCCTTGCCATTCTGGATTTGGATTTCCAATTACCGTTCTATCATCTTGATTAAATTTACCATCTCCGTTTAAATCTTTTGGTCTTGCTTGACCAGGAGCCATTCCGTAAGATGCTGCTTGAGCGGCTTCGCTTTCTTGCCAAACTCCATCATAAACATAATTGTAATTTGGGTTTAATGGCTCACCAAGTATTAATTTGTTTCCAATATCACTTACTTTATCCTGATTGTAAATTGACTCTAATTTATTTACGTTTTTAGTAAAAGTAAAAGTCGTTTCCCAAGTTACTTTCTGAGTTTTAATGTTTTTTGTAGTTAATAAAGCTTCTATACCTTTATTACTAACAGATCCAACATTTGCAAATGTATTTTTCCATCCTGATTCTGATGGCAATTGCTGTTTGTAAATCAAATTGTCTGATAATCTATCATATACGTCTACTGTACCCGTAATTCTATTTTTTAAGAATCCAAAATCAAGACCTAAGTTATACTCTCTTGTTTTTTCCCAAGTCAAATTTGGATTTGCCAAATTCTCTGACTGCCAACCTGGAACAACATTTGAACCTGCGGCATAGAATGTCTGTTGGTTTAAAAGTGCCTGAGATGTATAAGGAGCTACGTTATCATTTCCTGTATAACCAATACTAGCACGCAATTTTAAATCTGAAACTACTGAGCTATTTGCTAAAAACGACTCTTTACTAAGTTTCCATCCTAAAGCCAATGATGGAAAACTTTCCCATTTGTTGCCTTCAGATAAAACAGACGAACCATCCCATCTTGAAGAAGCGGTAACCAAATATTTGTCTTTAAACGCATAGTTTAAACGTACTGCATACGAGTTTAAGGTATTTTTCGCAAAAGCCGATTTTATTACATAACTCGTTTGCGCACCAGAACCCATATTATCTGTCCCTACATCAAAAGGCTGGTTATTAGAATACATATAAGAGTTTTCGTCTGTGTTTGAATACAAACTTTGCAATAATAAAACACTTACATCGTGAACTTCATTGAAAGTATGTTTCAAATCGATTTGATTATCCCAAGTATAATTGAAGTTGTTTACGTTTTCTAAAGTTGCTGAGTTTTTCCCGTTTAAGGTTACCCCTGCATTTGTTTGTGCTGTGTAAGATTTTGAATTTTGAGTATCCATAATTCCTGCAGCAAAAGTTGTTTTAAACGAAAGCCATTTTAGTGGCTGATATTGGAAATACGCATTTCCTACAGTTTGCCATGTTTTTTCTGTTTGAGAAGAATTAGCAATCTCCATTAACGGATTCACTGTCGAAGTTTTGTTAATAGCCCAAGAGCCATCAGGATAAGTCAATTTTCCTGGCAAGAAAAATAAAGTTCCAACTTTCTCATTTCCTTGCGCATCAATTGCCCATGGAGACATAAGTGGACTTAATCTAAAAGCATCCTGCATTGCCAAATCACTTCCTAGTTGGTTATCTAATCTTGCAATTGTAACATTTACTCCTGTAGAAAATTTATCGTTTATTTTATGATTCAATCCTAATTTAAAAGAATATTTATCTGTTGCATCATTTTCTATAAGTCCGCGATCGCTTTGGATTCCGAATCCTAAGTTATAGCTTAAACCAGAATCTGAACGTCCAGAAATATTTAAATAATTATTCTCTGTCATTCCTGATTGAAGTACTGCATCATACCAGTCAAAATTGTAACCGCTGTTTGCACGAGAAACCAATAAAGGACTCTGATTTCCAGCTAAAGTGGCTAATTGTGCAGGAGTTTGCGTAAGAGGCGTTGCACTCATATAAGCAACTTGATGGAATTTCCACCACTCTTCTCCAGTCATCATTTTTGGTAATCTCGTTGCTACTTTATTTCCGTAAGAAGTGTCAAAAGTTACACTGATTCCTGCTTTTGCGCTAGTTCCGCTTTTTGTTGTAACAATGATAACCCCGTTTGATCCTCTAGAACCGTAAATTGCAGCAGAAGAAGCATCTTTTAAAACGTCCATTCTGGCAATATCCTGTGGATTTAAGAAATCGATTCCATCCATTGGCACACCGTCTACAACGTATAAAGGCGAAGAACCAACCACACTTGGGTTATTTGAGTCTGCAATTAAGGAATTGTTTCCTCTAATTACTACTTTAAATCCATCTCCTGCACGTCCTGATGAAGACGAAATCTGAACTCCTGGCGTGCTCCCTTGAATAGCTTCTAACGGATTGATTGTATTTCTTTCTGTGATAGTTGCGGCACTAATTGTACTAACAGATCCTGTTAGGTCTGTCTTTTTTACAGAACCATATCCAACGACAACAACTTCTGTTAATGCGTTTGATTGTTCAGCTAAACTTACATTAATTTTCGTTTTTCCAGCAACACTTACTTCTTGTGTCTGAAATCCTAAATAGCTAATTATTAAGGTCGCTTTACTGTTTGATACATTAATTTTAAAACTTCCTTCAAAATCTGTCGAAGTTCCATTTTTAGTTCCCTTTTCATTAACATTTACCCCTGGCAGCGACATTCCTGTAGCGTCGGTAATCTTCCCTTCAATTGTTGTTGACTGTGCATATATAGAACTGCACAGCAAAAAATTCAGGAAAAAGAAAAATACAAAGTACTTCTCTTTTTTCTTAGATAATTGTTTAATACTCATGTGGTTTAAAGTTTGGTTAATTGATAGTGTTTAGTTGTTAATAGATTCTACTTTTTTCTCATTGATATAGGTATTTATAAAATTTATGTTTTTTACGTTTTTTAATAAATAGACAGAATCTACCTTCTGGATTTTTACATTTTTTAGTGTAATATTTTCTACTGGAGACTCTTTGTATCCTTCTGCCCAAACGCTGTATTTCCCACCGTTTTTTACAGTTACATTCTCTAAGCTTACATTTCTGATTACTGGAATAAAGTTGCCTATCTGAGAACCATAGACATTGTAGAACATATTCAGTTTTAAAACACATTCTTTTACTGTTCCAACTTCAAGATTTCGAACATAAATATCTTCAATGACTCCTCCTCTTTTTGAATTGGTTTTGATACGAATGGCGCGATCCAAATTTGGACTATCCATTACGCAATTTTCGACGAAAACATTATTCACTCCAGCTGAAATTTCACTTCCAATTACAACTCCCCCATGACCATCAATCATTTTACAGTTTTGTACAATGATATTTTTACTCGGAATTGCAACTCTTCTCCCATCTGCATCACGTCCTGCTTTAATTGCAATACAATCATCACCAGTATTGAAAGTGCAGTTTTTAATTAAAATATTTTGAGAATATTCAGGATCACAACCATCATTATTCGGGCCATGACTGTTGACTGTTACGCCATCAATAATCATATTATTGGTTTTTATTGGATGTAAAATCCAAAAAGGAGAATTGATTATTTTGATATCTTTTATTAAAGCAGTATTGCATTCGAAAAATTCAATAAAATTTGGTCTTAAATAACGTCCTTCCCCAAAAACTCTTTCAGAAACTGGAATTCCTTTTTCTGCCATATCAACCAGAACTTCACGATTCGTTGGATCGTTTTGAGACGGAATTCCTTTTTTCCAGCCGTAGTTTTTTCCTCCAGACCAAATCCACCAATTTGTATTGTCGGCCTGACCGTTTAATGTTCCTTTTCCTGTAATGGCAATATTGGTTTTATTCTTCGCATAAATTAATGGTGAATAATTCATCAATTCTGTTCCTTCCCAAGAAGTATGAACAATTGGATAATCGTTCGGATTTAAACTAAAAAGAATCTCAGCATTATCTTCTAAATGCAGATTGACATTGCTTTCTAAATGAATTGCTCCTGTCAAATACTTTCCGTTTGGAACTAAAACTTGTCCGCCGCCATTTGCTGCACATTCTTTTATTGCTTTTTGAAAAGCCAAAGTGTTTAATGTTTTACCGTCAGCAACAGCTCCAAAATCATTTATATTATAAATCTTATTTGAAAAATGAGTTTGCGGAATACTTTTTACAACCAAATCCATTTTTTTCCACGGATTATCAGAAGAAACTGAAGAAGTATGTTTTGCGCACGATATTATTAACAAGCCAAGAAAGGCTAAAAAAAGAATCTTTTTAAATGTTATGGTCTTATTTGTAATCATTTGCACAGTATTTCCATGTTTAATACCGAAAACATTGAAAAATCATGTAATCGATTACACGAAAGTAGAAAAATTGTTCTAAGAGACCAAATTAATTTAGAAAAAAATTATATATTTAATTTTTATTAGAAATTATAATTACATTTAATGCAAAAAATTAGATAATTTATTATCATTGTAGAATCTAAAACGTTTTAGTTTTTAGTTATGGTAATCGATAACAATTTTTATTACATAATGAAAAAAAATGTACTTTTGTCTAAAAATAATCTGAAAAACTTTTTTTTGAATGAGTGAAAAAGTAACTATTTACGATATTGCTGAAAAATTAAACATCACAGCTGCAACAGTTTCCAGAGCGTTAAACAATAATCCTAAAATAAAAGAGGCTACGCGCGAACTTGTTATTAGGACTGCCGCAGAGATGAATTATAAGCAGAATAAACTGGCGTTAGCACTAAAGAGTGGTCGCAGTAATAATATCGGAGTTATTGTTCCGCGTATTGACAGCAACTTTTTCGCCTCAGTCATTAGAGGAATTGAGGAAGAACTTTATCCTCATGGCTATCAGGTTATTATTTGCCAAACTCATGAAAGCATCAAAAGAGAAAATGAAAATCTTCATACTTTAGTTGATGCGCAAGTTGACGGAATTATAATGTCTGTTACTGGTATTTCAAACGAAAACGACAGCGCTTTTAGAAATGTATTAGAAAAAAATGTACCCCTGATATTTTTCGATAGAAGTAAACATATTGACGGTGTAAGTTCTGTAACGATTAATGATTTTAAAGGAGGCTATTTAGCTACCAAACATTTAATTGATGAAGGTTGCAGAAACATTGCACATTTCTCCGGAAATCAATCTTTAGATATTTTTAAAAACAGGTTTTTAGGTTATAAACAAGCGTTATTAGACAGCGGATTAACTTTTAAAGAAGAATATGTTATCCACACAAAAAGTAGCGTAGAAGCTGGTAAAGAAGCTGTAGATATTTTATTGAACTTAGAAACACCTCCAGATGCTATTTTTTCTGCTAGTGATTTTGCTGCTTTAGGTGCTATTCAGGAACTTCAATTTAGAAATATAAGTATTCCAAATGAATTTTGTGTAGCAGGTTTTAGTAACGAGCCTTTTACTAAATTTATGGAGTTATCAATCACATCGGTAGATCAGTCTCCATTAGAAATGGGAAAAATGTCTGCTCGTGTTTTCTTAGAACAGGTTGCCAAAACTGACACTATTAAAATCGAAAAAAAGGTCGTTCTTGCACCAGAATTACATATTCGTAAATCTTCTACAAGAACTAATTTTTAATTTTCCACCATAAAGTTATATAAAAGGCTATCTCAAAAGGATAGCTTTTTTTGTAAGCTCCAGAGGAGCGAAATATTTATAGAAAAAGATAAGCGGTTACAACACAAAGCTCCAGCGGAGCGACATATTTTTCAGCAATCTAGATTTATGTCGCTCCGCTGGAGCTTTATTCTCGATGACAAATTGTTATCTATAAATATTTCGCTTCTCCGAAGCTTTCTCAAAAAAAAAAAAAGAGACGCACTATTGTGCGTCTCTACATATAAACCTTTGTCACTTTGTATCTCTGTACCTTTGTACCTAAAAACTAAAGCGAAACTCCTCTTTTCCAAGGAATAAAATCGTTCTGATTTAAAATAGCAGCTTTTGTTTTAATGTTACCGCTGGCAACATCAATAATAAACTCAAGCATTTCGTCAGCCATTTCATCAATTGATTTTTCTCCAGTGATAATTCCTCCAGTATCGATATCGATAATATCAGACATTTTGTTTGCTAACTGTGTATTTGATGAAATCTTTACAACTGGCGCAATCGGGTTTCCTGTTGGAGTTCCTAAACCTGTTGTAAACAATACCATATTTGCACCAGAACCTACCATTGCAGTTGTACATTCTACGTCGTTTCCTGGCGTACATAACAATGTAAAGCCTGGTTCGTTAATATATTCTCCATAATCAAAAACTCCTGTAATTGGCGATGTTCCACCTTTTTTAGCAGCACCAGCCGATTTCATAGCATCTGTAATTAAACCGTCTTTAATGTTACCTGGAGAAGGATTCATATCAAATCCTGAACCTGCATCAACAACTGTTTTTTCGTACCATTGCATTAAGTCTAAGAAACGTTTTCCGTCCTTATCATCTACACAACGATTTACTAATTCCTGTTCTACTCCACATAATTCAGGAAATTCAGAAAGAATTGTAGTTCCTCCCAAAGCAACTAAATGATCAGATAAAACTCCCAATGTTGGGTTTGCAGAAATTCCAGAGAATCCGTCAGATCCACCGCACTCTAAACCAATTCTTAGTTTAGATAATGGAGCGGGTTGTCTCTTAATTTCGTTTGCTTTTTTTATGGCTTCAAAAGTATCTTTTACAACACTGCTCAACATCGTTTCAATTGTTCCGATAGATTGCTGATCGTAGATTAAAACAGGCTTTTTACTGTTTGGATTAATAGCATCTAAAGCTTCTTTAAAAATCGAAATCTGAAGATTCTGGCATCCTAAACTCAAAACAGTTGCTCCAGCTACGTTTGGATTGTTTACATAACCCGCCAAAAGCTTCGCTAAACTGTGAGAATCCTGACGAATTCCACCGCAACCACCTTGGTGTGTAATGAATTTTACTTCAATATTATTGAATAAATTAGCATCGTTTGAAGCTTCTTGATTTCCTGCTCCACCCGTTTCTGACTTCACTAAAGAACGCAACAATAACTGATAATCGTTCTCTTTCGGCTTCATCAACTCCTTCTCAAAAATATCTTTTAAGATTTCGATGTTTCTGTTTTCACAAAAAACTAATGGAAAAAATAACCATACATTTTCTGTTCCAACCTGTCCATCTTCTCTATGATAGCCCTGCCACGTTCTGTCTTTCCATTTGTCAACATTTGGAGCATTCCAGCCAATAGTTTCAGTTTTACCTGTAACTTTATCACTTTCGTGTTTTACGTTTGCTGTAGAAAGTAAACCGCCTTTTTCAATTTTAGCGCTTGCCTTTCCTACTAAAACACCATACATAATGATTCTGTCCCCTACATTAAAAGGAACCATTGCAATCTTATGTTTCATTTTTACATCAGACTCTACGGTAATTGATTGTCCTTCAAAATCAATCACTTCGCCTGCAGTAAGATCCACCAAAGCAACCGCAACATTGTCGGTTGGGTGAACTTTTATTAATTTTTTCTGCGTTGCCATAATTAACCTTTGTTCTTTGTTCTTTTTGTTTTTCTCTTATTTTCAACCCTTTGAGCAAAATTACTTTCTTCTAAATTTTACTCATGAGCTTAGATTTAAATCTGTGTAAATCTGCTTTGATCTGTATAAATCTGCGTGAAAATCAATGCGCAAAAATAATTTCACGCAGATTTTAAACGATTTTAGCAGATCAAATTAGATTTTTATTCATTGAAACAAACTATTTCTTAGCCCAATCCACAAAATGGATTTATTTTATTCTTTCTTGAAACTTAGCAAAGCCAGCTTCAATTCCGTTTGAATCTATTTCTTCTAAAGCAATTGTAATTGCTCTAGTTAAACCTGGAATTTCCGTTAAATCCTCATCCCAGAAACCTTTATTTTGTAATGTTAAACGAGCGATTTTCTCGTAATCATCAGACTTCCAAAGTCCATTGAAGAATGTTGTAATATCTTCGCTGTCATTCACTGGTAAATCTTGTCCGTTCCAAGTTCCTTTGTAGAAACGAATTAACGCCGCAAAAGCGAAAGTTAAATGGACAGGAAGTTTTCCGTGAACATCAACATAACCAGTTAAACTTGGTAATACACGAACTTTAAATTTCGAAATTGAATTTAAAGCGATCGAAGACAATAAGTGCTTTACGAATGGATTTCTAAAACGGTCTAAAATCTCTTCAGAGAAACTAGCCAATTCTGCTTTATCCATGTTTAAAGTTTCATTGATTTCATCAAATAATGCTTTATTGATAAAATCTCCTGTAAACTGATTATCAACCGTTTCTTTTACAGTTTCGTTTCCGTAAAGCAAAGAAAATGGTACCATTGCTGTATGTGCTCCGTTAAGGATTCTAACTTTACGAGTTCTGTACGGTTGCATATCAGAAATGATTTTTACATCTAAATCTGTTTTATGAAATGGAAGTTTTGCTTTTAATTCATCGTCACCTTCAATAACCCATAAGAAGAAAGTTTCTGCACTAACAATCAAATCATCTTTATACGAAAGCTGTGCATTGTATTCTTCGATTTGATCTTTTGGATAACCTGGAACAATTCTGTCAACCAAAGTATTATGGAAAGAACAATCGTTCAATAACCAAGAAACAAATTCTTGTTCCAATTTCCAATCTACACAATACTTCAAAATAATTTCTTTTAAAGTATCTGAATTATAATTGATTAATTCGCAAGGAATAATCGTTAAAGCTTTATCTGAAGCACCTTTAAAGTGTTTGAATCTTTCATGTAAAAGAACAGTCAATTTCGCTGGGAAAGAAACTGGTGGCTGCATTGTAGGCAAATCTGAAGCGATGTATTCAATTCCGGCTTCAGTTGTGTTTGAAATAATAAAAGCCAATTCTTCTTCTTTAGCTAAAGCCAAATAATCTTGAAAAGAAGCATAAGGATCAATCGCTTTAACAATATTAGTGATCAATTCTTTTTCTTGAATTTCTTCACCTTTTTTAACTCCTTTCATAAACAAAGTATACAATCCGTCTTGCGCATTGATCATGTTTACCAAACCTTTATCGATTGGCTGAACCACTGCAATACCAGCATTAAAATCAGCTTCTTGATTTAATTTTTGGATAGCATATTCAACAAAAGCTCTTAAGAAGTTTCCTTCTCCAAATTGTACGATTTTAATCGGAAGTTTCTCTGTAAGTCCCGCGTTTGATCTGTTTATTTTTTCCATTTTGAATTCTAAGTTAGTTGTGTTATAAATAACCATTTACAAACCCTATTTCTTCATTTCTGCCTTTAAAATTGTAAAAGAAACATCACACCCGATTGAGTAAAATTGAGCTTGCTGTGAGGAATGGCGAGCTAAATTTTTCAAGCGTAATGTTCTATTACAATCTCTAAAAATCTAAAAAAAACTTATTAAAATAAGGGGTTGGCATGATTACTCCTTATTTATTTTCGAATGTTTTTTATAATATCAAGAACCTGTTTCACTTTTGCAGTTAGTCCGTCGAAATCTTTGTTTTCTAATATGTCTTTTGAAATCAATTGTGAACCTAAACCAACACAAGTTGCGCCTGCATTTAGCCATGAACTCAAACTTTCAACCGTTGGATAAACGCCTCCTGTAGGCATTATATTCGTCCAAGGACACGGGCCTTTTATCGCTTTTATGAATTCTGGTCCGTAAATATCAGCTGGAAATAATTTTACAATTTCACAACCTAATTCTTCTGCTCTTGCAATTTCTGTCAAAGTACCGCAGCCTGGAGACCAAAGTACTTTTCTACGATTACAAGCTATAGCTATATCTTCTCTAAAAACTGGTGTTACAATAAAATTTGCTCCTAAACTCATGTACAATGAAGCCGAAGCCGCATCTGTCACAGAACCAACTCCTAGAATCATTCCTGGAAGTTCTGCTAAAGCGTATTTGTTTAAAGCTCCAAAAACTTCATGCGCAAAATCACCTCTACTTGTAAATTCCATTAATCTGGAACCGCCGTCGTAGCACGCTTTTAAAACTTTTTTACTTAGCTCAATATCAGAATGAAAAAACAACGGAACCATACCATTATCTTTCATTGTCTGAGCTACTTCAATTCTTGAATATTTTGCCATTTTTATTTAAAATTATCTTGATACTAATGCAGAACCATCACCATCAATCATATTTTCCACTTCTTTTAAAGTAACCAAGTTGTAATCTCCAGCAATAGTATGTTTTAGACAACACGCCGCAACTGCAAAATCTAATGCTCTTTGATTGTTATTTTGATATTCTAATAAACCATAAATTAATCCCCCCATGAAAGCATCACCGCTTCCTACACGATCAACGACTGGAGTAACTTCTTTAACGGCTGCACTGTAAATTGCTTTTCCGTCGTATAAAATTCCGCCAATTCTCTGGTGAGAAGCGCTAACAGAATAACGAAGCGTAGTTGCTGCAATTTTCAGATTCGGAATCAATTCAAACAATTTATCGTAAACTGCTGGAAGCGATTTTTCATCCTGATAATTCGGATTTACTTTTGGAATTCCAAGCATGAAATACGCTGTATCGATATCTCCCAAAATCACATTACTGTATTTCAGCATTTCTGGCATTACCTCGCTTGGCGTTTTTCCATATTGCCAAAGTTTTGATCTATAATTTAAATCGCATGAAATTTTAATTCCTAATTTATGAGCGACTTTAATAGCTTCTAAACAAGCCTCAGCTGCACTTTCTGAAATTGCTGGTGTAATTCCGCTCCAGTGAAACCATTCAGCTCCAGCTAGCACTTTTTCCCAATCAACCATACCTTTTTGGATTGTTGACATGGCACTGTGCGCACGATCGTAAACTACATTGCTTCCGCGAGTTCCTGCTCCAGTTTCTAAGAAATAAATTCCTAAACGTTCTCCTCCGTAAACAATGTTTTTAGATTCGACATTCATTTTTCGCATTTCTTTTAATGCCGAAAAACCAATTTCGTTTTCAGGTAATCTGGTTACAAATTCAGCGTTTAAACCATAATTCGCTAGCGAAACGCAAACATTGAATTCGCCGCCACCATACGTAGCACCAAATGCTGTAGATTGCGAAAAACGTAAATGTCTCTCTGTCGATAAACGCAGCATGATTTCTCCAAATGCAACTACTCTACTCATATATCTTTATATTTTACCATTAAGGCATTAAGAAAATTAAGCTTTACTTTATGTTCTCTTTGCGATTAAAGGTTAAGTTTATTAAGCCTACTCGCTTAATTATCTTTTTATTATTAAGTAACTATTTAAACCCAAAACTTAATTTTCTTAATGCCTTAATGGTTAAAAAAATTAGAATTTGAAATACTCTTTTGCGTTGTTGTATGAAATGTCGGCAACTAATTTTCCGATCCATTCCATATCGTTTGGAAGTTCTCCACGTTTGATTTCGTCTCCCAAAAGATTACATAGAATACGTCTGAAATATTCGTGTCTTGGGAACGATAAGAAACTTCTTGAATCTGTAAGCATTCCAACAAAACAGCTGATTAAGCCCATGTTTGAAAGCGCGTTCAATTGTTTTGTCATTCCGTCTTTTTGATCTAAAAACCACCATCCAGAACCAAATTGTACTTTTCCGCGAACACTTCCATCGTTGAAGTTTCCAATCATTGTTGCCATAACTTCGTTATCAGCAGGATTTAAGTTGTAAATAATAGTTTTAGTCAATTTATCTTTACTATCTAAAGCATTTAAAAAGCTTGACAGTTTTTGTGCCTGTGGATAATCTCCAATAGAATCCCATCCTGTATCTGGGCCTAAGATTCTGTGCATGCGTGCATTGTTGTTACGCAACGCGCCTAAGTGAAACTGTTGTACCCATCCAAATTCATGATATGTTTCGCATAAGAAAATCAAAACAGCACTTTGGAATTTTAATGCTTCTTCAGGAGACAATTCTCCGTTTTCTCTTTTCTTTTTGAAAATAGCATTGATCTCACTTTCTGTAAAGTTTTCAAAGTAAATCTGATCTAAACCGTGATCACTCAATTTACAGCCGTTTGCATTAAAGAATTCAATTCTTTTTCTTAATGCCGAAAGTAAATCAGCATAAGTGTTAATTGCAAGTCCGGACACATCCCCTAATGTGTCCAGATATGCATTATAACCATCATTAGCAATTAAGATGGCTTTATCAGGTCTGAAAGCAGTACTCATCTTGATTCCAGTCGAATTGTTCGCGAATTTCTGGTGAAATTCTAACGAATCAATTGGGTCTTCTGTCGTACAAACTAATTCAGCATTTACTTTTTTAAGAAGATTCTGCGTGCTGTACGCCTGAGAATTTATTTTCTCAGAAGTTTCGATATAGATTTTCTCTGCAGATTTCTCATTCAATAAATCATAAATATCAAAATAACGAGCCAATTCTAAATGTGTCCAGTGGTACAACGGATTACGCATTGTGTACGGAACTGTTTTTCCCCAGTTTAAGAATTTATCTTTATCTGAACCATTTCCAGTTACAAACTGCTCGTTGATTCCTAATGTACGCATTGCACGCCATTTGTAGTGGTCACCATTAATCCAAACTTGTGTAATATTATCAAAGATTTTATCTTCGGCAATAAACTGCGGATTTAAGTGATTATGATAGTCAATAATGGGCTGATTTTTAGAGTAATTATGGTACAACTCTTCAGCATATTTATTTTCTAATAAAAAATTATCGTGTATGAATTTCTGGCTCATGTCTTTTAAAATATAATTTGAAAATTATTCTTCGTTTGAAGGTTTTCCGATTGTTGCAAGGATTCCGCCGTCAACATACAAAATGTGACCGTTTACGAAATCACTTGCTTTTGATGATAAAAATATCGCTGCTCCAGCTAAATCACTTGGATCTCCCCATTTTGCTGCAGGAGTTCTGCTGATGATGAAATCGTTAAACGGATGCCCATCAACTCTAATTGGTTTTGTCTGTTCTGTAGCAAAATAGCCAGGACCGATTCCGTTAATCTGAACATTGTATTTTGCCCATTCTGTTGCCATGTTTTTAGTCAGCATTTTTAAGCCTCCTTTTGCAGCAGCGTAAGCAGAAACGGTATTTCTACCCAACTCACTCATCATAGAACAAATGTTGATGATTTTTCCTTGTCTTCTTTCGATCATTCCTTTTGCAACATGCTTAGAAACGATAAACGGACTTACTAAATCAATATCAACTACTTCTCTGAAATCTGAAACTTCCATATCCAAAAGCGGAATTCTTTTAATAATTCCAGCATTATTGATCAAGATATCGATTGGTCCAACTTCACTTTCGATTTTCGCAACAGCAGTTTTTACTTCCTGTTCTTCTGTTACATTAAATTTGTAACCAACCGCATTGATGCCTTCACTTTTTAATTCTGCTACAGCATTGTCAATTTTTTCTTGAGAAGAATTTCCGTTAACCACAATTGTAGCGCCAGCCTGACCTAATCCTTTTGCCATTGCCATCCCTAGTCCGTGCGTACTTCCTGTGATCAAGGCAACTTTTCCTTTTATATCAAATAAATTTGTCATCTTATCTCAAATCAGTGATTTTACAAACATCCATATCTCCGTAATCTAAGTTCTCACCTGCCATTCCCCAGATAAAAGTGTAATTGCTAGTTCCAGAACCTGAGTGAATAGACCAAGGCGGAGAAATTACTGCCTGATGATTGTTCATCCAAATATGTCTTGTTTCCTGCGGCTGCCCCATAAAGTGGCAAACTGCCTGATTTTCTGGAATATCCAAATAAAAATAAACCTCCATTCTACGATCGTGAACGTGTGCCGGCATTGTATTCCAAACACTTCCTGGTTTCAATTCTGTCATTCCCATTTGCAATTGGCAAGTGGTCACCACACTTCCTATAATCATTTGGTTTACGGTACGGTGATTTGCCGTTTCCATAGTTCCCAATTGTAATTTATTCGCTTCAGCTAAACTTACTTTTTTAGTTGGATAATTGGTGTGCGCTGGTGCAGAATTCAAATAGAATTTAGCAGGATTGTTTTTGTCGTAACTTTTAAAAACCACCTCTTTATTTCCAGCTCCGATATACAAAGCATCTTTAAAACCTAACTCATAAGTTGTTCCTTCTACCACAACCGAACCGCTTCCTCCAACATTGATGATTCCTAATTCTCTTCTTTCTAAAAAATAAGGAGCTTTAAGAGGGTCAATAGTTTCTAAAGCTAAATCGCCTTTTACAGGAACTGCAGAACCTGCAATGTATCTGTCGTAATGCGAATAAACCAATACAACTTCATCTTCCTGCATTAAGTCATCAATTAAGAACTCTTCTCTCAATTGCTGTGTATCATATTTTTTTACTGCTTCTGGACTTGACGCGTATCTTGAACTATATTTTGTCATAATTTTAAATTAATGTAATCGATTGCACAAAATTATATTTTTATATTTAAATAGCATAATTGAAATCGAAAAATTATTTCAATTATGCTAATTTTTCTTTATAGATCAGTGATTGGAGCATATTTAGGAACTAGTGATTTCATTACAATCCAACCAGTTAAGTAACAAATTGCACAAATTGAAAAGATAATAAAATAACCCGCTTCAATTCCTTTAAATCCCATAAAAACCATTTCTGTTTCTTTAGCATAATCAAACAAAACTCCCGATCCTTTATTAATTAAAGTTGAACCAACTCCACCTGCTAAACCGCCAATTCCTGTAATGGTTGCAATTGCTTTTTTAGGAAACATGTCTCCAACTGTTGTAAAAATATTTGCTGACCAAGATTGGTGCGCTGCTCCTGCAATTCCGATAATAATTACTGGAACCCAGTAACTAATGTAACCTAATGGTTGTGCGATTAAAGCTAATAATGGGAAAAATGCAAAAATTAGCATCGCTCTCATTCTTCCTTCATACGGATTCATTCCTTTTTTCTCTACGAAAAACGTTGGAAGCCATCCACCAATAATTGACAATAATGTAATTAAATAAAGTACAAATAATGGGAATGCAGCTTCTGTAGAATCCATTCCGTAAACAGAACTTAAATACGCTGGAGTCCAAAATAAAAAGAACCACCAAACACCATCTGTCATGAATTTACCAAACGCAAACGCCCACGTTTGTTTGTATTTAAAACAATCTGCCAAAGACACTTTTCCTTTAGCTTCAGGCTTAAAACCTATTTTACTATCTTCAATATCATCTTGCTGAATATAAGCTAATTCTTCTGCACTTACTCTTGAATGTTTTTCTGGTTTATCGTACATAAACATCCAAAATCCCATCCAAACAAATCCTAAAGCACCAATAATAATGAAAGACATTTCCCAACCGAAAGATTTTGCAATAAACGGAATTGTAATTGGTGCAGCTAAAGCTCCAACTGTTGCTCCTGCATTAAAGATACTTGTTGCAAAAGCTCTGTCTTTTTTAGGAAAATATTCTGCTGTAGTTTTAATTGCTGCGGGGAAGTTTCCTGCTTCTCCAACTGCTAAAACGAAACGAGCAAAAATAAATAGCGCCACACTCACATTGATTACCAAAGCTGTATCACTTATTGTACTGATTATTTCTTTTGAACCATGAAACCCTACAAACCATTCTCCTGTAATAATTCCTGAAGTAGCAATTCCACAAAATGCATGAAGGCAAGCTCCTACAGACCAAATTCCGATTGCCCAAAGAAATCCTTTTTTAGTATCCAACCAATCCACAAATCTTCCAGCAAACAGTAAGGAAACTGCATAAAAAATAGAAAACAATGCAGTGATATTTCCGTAGTCATTGTTTGTCCAGTGAAATTCTGGTGCAATAAAATCGCTCCAAGTTAAAGAAAGCACTTGTCTGTCCAGATAATTGATCGTAGTTGCAAAAAATAATAAGGCGCAAATACTCCAACGGTATTTACCGGTAGTTTTAACACTCTGATTTACTGCAACGGTTTCGGTTTGATTCATAGTAAGTTGAGATTATAGTTTTGTAATTTTTGGTAATTGTGAGATAGTTCTATTTACATCTTTCTAAAAATATTAAAATCAACAAATTAACATTCTATGAAAGAAATAATGTAATCGATTGCACAAATATAGTTTTTAATCTGTATAATCCAAATAAATTATATATAAAATTATTTAAAGTGACTAAATAAACATATTAAGCAAAAAAAATAATACAAAATTACACATTAAACAATATATTTGTTAAAAGCCAATAGGCTAAAATTATCCTTTTTATGGGGTAAAATTGTCCTAAACTTGATACTTTTAACGCTTATTTTTACCTATTTTTATTAAACCTTTTTAGTTCTCTCATTTTTAGAACCTAAACAAAACAACTAATTGTAAACCAAATAATTATAATTAAATTGAAAAATACAAAAACACAATCTTTAAGAAAAATTACATTTAGTTTTTTTCTATTTTCGGGAATATTTACCGTTAACGCGCAAAATCAGGTAATTCCGTTGTGGAATAAAATTCCTGATGAAATAAAAGCTCCTGATTATAAAGAAAAACCAGAACTGAAAGATGGAAAAATGCAAAGTACAAGTCAGGTCTCTGTACCTACTTTAAGCATTTTTATTCCGAAAGAAACAAAAAGAAATCAAACTGCTGTTGTGATTTGTCCAGGAGGCGGTTACACACATTTGGCATTTGACAAAGAAGGAACAAAAGTAGCTGAATGGTTCAATAGCTTAGGAATTACAGCTTTTGTATTGAAATACCGCATGCCAACTGATTTAACGATGAAAAATAAAAATGTTGGTCCGTTACAAGATGCTCAGGAAGCCATTCGCTATGTAAGACAAAATGCAGCAAAATGGAATATTGATCCTAATAAAATTGGAATTTTAGGATTTTCAGCTGGAGGACATTTAGCATCTACAGCTTCAACGCATTACGATGACAAAGTTTATGAATCTGCTTTTAAAGTAAGTGCTCGTCCAGACTTTTCGTTGCTGATTTATCCAGTAATTTCAATGGAAAACGAAATCACACATAAAGGTTCTCAAATCAATTTGCTTGGAAACAATCCTTCAAAAGAGTTAATAGATTCATTTTCAAACGAAAAGAAAGTTACCGCACAAACGCCTCCAACTTTCTTAATTCATGCTACAGATGATACTGTAGTTATTCCAGAAAATAGCATCAACTATTATTTAGCATTAAAGAAAAATGGCGTTTCAGCGGAATTACACATCTACGAAAAAGGTGGTCACGGATTTGGTTTAGGCATTAGCGACACTAATAAATTCTGGACCAGAGACTGCGAAGAATGGCTAAAAGCAAACGGTTATAACTAAAATAAAAAAAGGCAAAACTTTTACAAGTTTTGCCTTTTGATCAAAAAAAAAAAAAGGAATGAAAAAACCTTTTCAATATCTTTAAGCAGTAACTTCTTGTTCTGCTGTATTTTTCAATTTAGGGACAGGAATTGCTTTGCTTGCTGTTTTTGGTTGTGCAGCAGGTTTCTTTTTACCAAATTTCTGTTTTCCCCACCAAACAATAAAACCTGTAATGGGTAAGCTCGCCGAAATTAAACTGGCAAAAAATGCAATAAATTTCCCTGTTAATCCAAGAACGCTTCCAACATGAATGTCATAATTCATACGTCGGATTTTATCTGGAATATTGGCCTCAATATACTTTCCCGAAAAAGGCGTTTTAATCGAGATTTCTTTCAAACTCTGCTGATCATAACTATAACGATCCATATTGTAATAGGTATTCTTTTGCTTGTAAACAAAAGCTCCAATTGGGTCTGCAGGTTTTGCGGGAATACTAATTAAAATTCCAGATGCCTGCGGATTTTCTTTTCTTAAATTCAATAAAACTTTATCTGCTGTTGTGATATTGAATTCCTTCACATTAGTTGTGTCAGATTTTGGAGATTCACGGTTTTCAGTCAACGGTTTTCCTCCAGATGTGACCCAATACAATGA
Organism: Flavobacterium ginsenosidimutans; assembly: GCF_003254625.1. Taxonomy (GTDB): domain Bacteria; phylum Bacteroidota; class Bacteroidia; order Flavobacteriales; family Flavobacteriaceae; genus Flavobacterium; species Flavobacterium ginsenosidimutans. The sequence goes on along the minus strand of NZ_QJRJ01000081.1, from coordinate 126,548 downwards.
TTTACTCCACCATCCAAAACTCCATACTAAGCCCGTTACGGAAATAAAAAACAGGAATATACAGCTGTAAAAGCCAAGCACATTATGCATATCATAATTGACACGTTTAAAGCTGGCATCCCATTTAATTTTAAAACTTTTATCAATAATAGATTTAATCCATTTTGTTGGCCACCATAAAACGATACCCGAAATTAATAACACTACAAAAATCAAAACTGCGACTCCAACGATTGGTCTTCCAATATCATAAGGAAGCCATAAGGCGCGATGTCCGTTTAATATCCATCTGAAAAAATCTGGCGAATCACTTCTAGAAACAGATTTTACATTTAATATTTCTCCTGTATACGGATTCATGTAAACACTGATAAAAGTTCCAGATCTTCGGCCTCCTTTAGGTTTTTCTCCCTTTCCTTTTCCTTTGCCTTTTTCAGCAAATTTTCCTTTTCCGTTTCCGTTTTTAGCAAAGTCTTTTTTTCTTTCTCCTCTTTTCTCTCCTCGTTCTCCTTTTTCGCCTTCTTCTTTTTTCTCCACAAAATAACCAACAATTGCAGCTTCATCTTTTGCGCCAAAAGTGACACTTGTAGCTTTTTTGTCTTTCATTTTTTTATCAGCAATTGAGACTAATTGCGAAGGCAGCAAAAATGCTTCTTTCTGAGGTTTTACAAAACGCCAGTCTTCAATAAAATCTTTAATTTCATTTTCAAAAACATAAATACAGCCTGTTAGACTGACAATTACTACAATGATTCCAGATGCCAAACCGAGCCACAAATGCAGCCAGGCCATAATACGCTTAAAAAGCGACTTTTTACTTTTTTTCTTATTATTCGGTTTTGAAGAAGAAAACATAATTGGATAGATAAATAGGATAAATGAAAAAACTGTAAGCCCTCATAAAATAAGGACTTACAGTAAAAAAATATTAGTATTTCAATTTTTGAATTGCAGTAATTTGTCCGCCTTCAACTTTCATACCTTTTGTTGCAACAGCAGTTGTACCGTTGATTGAGTAAATCCAGTTTCCGTCAGGAGTATTGATACCCACAATTGCAGAACTTCCATCTTCTGAAGTAATGTTGTAACGGCTTGTTACAGAAGTTAATGTTTCTGGAGCATTTGTTACCCAAGTAAATGTTTGGTTGTAAACATCAGCAATTGCCATTTTTACAGTTCCGCTATTTTTTCCAACATTTCCGTACATTAACAGTAAGAATTTACCTTTTGAAATATAAGTTGTAGAAGAAATTTTATATCCGCCAGATTTTTCTTGAACGTTAAAGAAGTACGATTGATCAAACTCTGTAGTTCCTTTTTTGATTTTAACAACAGCTGAAGGTTTTGTAGAAGTCATTACAGAATTGCTCGTAGCGATTGCACCTGAGAAACCGTAAGCATCTCCATTTTCATCCTGAAATAATCCGTTTGTGAAATAAGCTCCTAAATAACTTGTTCTGTTATCTTTGATTACTTTTTCTAATTTCAATTCTGGGTAGTTATAAACCGCAACCCAAGTACTATCTGGATTTGCAGTTCCAAAGTTATCTACTCCGTCTCCTTTAATACTCATATAAGGCATATACACTTTTTCTCCCACTTGAGTTGCCCAAGTAAAGAAAGCTCTTTCTCCATTCCCAGCTAATACTTTAGTATCTTGTTGAGCTTCACCCGTAATAAGTGAGTTTACAGCATCAATTTTATACATTGAAGCAATTGAAGCACCGCTTCTTGGAACTTTAACTGTCAAAATATCCGTATTTACAGCCGCGAACACATGTACAGTTTCCGCTTGAAAATCAGATTTCTTAACTAATTTTCCTTCTGAATTTAAATTATAAGTTGTTACAGCTCCTGGATTTCCTTGTCCGTAAAGCAAACTGAAGAAATTATTTTGTGCTGTAATATAGTAACGATACGTTCCGTCTTGCTCCAATCCGTTTCCTGTAGTTGTAATTGTTCCAGTTGAAACATCGTCTGCAGTCAATAAATAATCTGCAATTCCTGCAGCTCCAGTTGTTGCAGTAATAATATATTTCGTTTTCCCAGTATCGGTTCCTCCGCCAGTTTCTCCTCCTGATTTATCAGAATCACTGCTGCAAGAAAAAGCTGTAAAAGCTAAAACAGCTGATAATAAAGCTAATGTGGTACTTTTTTTCATTGTATTATGTATTTGTATTAAAAATTAATTGTTTGATTTACTGAAATAATATCTAAACTTGATGTAAAAAGCTCTGCTTGGTTTTTGCAATGAAAAATTGTCGTAAAGCTTATTATCTAAAAGATTTTTACATTCTAAAGCGATATTGTATTTTCCGTTTGCCATTGTATAAACCGCATTTAAATCGTGGCTGAATTGTTGCGGAATTTCTAGTTTACTGTCCTTGCTTCCCATGCTTGGCCATGACAAATAATACGTGTGAACATATAGCAGATTATAGCCTACAGACAAATTGTTACCTTTTTTCCAAACATTATTAAAGAACATTGTAGCATCTGCATTTCCAAACAAATAAGGCATATTTGGAATTCTGTCTTTATAAAATGGAGATACATAATTTTGATCTGGCTCATATTCGGTCATGTTTCGAATATTTTGATAAGTCGTATTCAAACCAGCTGTAAAACGATTGCTGTATGAATATCTAATTTCGCCATCAATACCATAATTCGTCACTTTTCCTTGGTTGACATTTGTGGTCATGGTTTGATTATTGTTTAATGTCGCACGAATAAAGTCAGTGGCATTTCTATGCAAAAGATTCACATCAAATGACAAGGCGTTTTTTTCATTAAAACTTGTCTGATAGCTTGCTCCTAAATTGTAGTTGTTACTTGTTTCAGGTTTTAAAGAAAGGTTTCCTTCTAAATTGTCATTGACATTACCAAAGATTTCCTCTGGAGTTGGAAGTCTATAAGTCTTTTCATAAGAAGCTTTAATCTGAAGATTATGTCTTAAATAATAACTCGTAGCAGCGCCATATCCTGTTGTAGAAGTGTGATCTACATATTTTTGATAAGCAATATCTCCTGTATTTCCAGACGGATTATAACTTCTTGAATAAGTAGTTTTTAATGAGTAATCTTTTAAAAATAAAGAAGTACTCCATTTTTGATTGTAATCTAATTTATAACCTAATCCCAAAACGTTTTTTTGCGTTTTCTTAGGCTGTTTATACACCAAAGATTCTGGAACTAATTCGTCACTTTCCTTACGATCAAACGTATTAAACGTATTATTGACCATAAACGAATGTCTGTCATTAAGTGTATAAGTAGCATTGGCCGTTGCCACACCATTATTATTGTAAAACTTGCGGAGTGTTCGGCTTCTTTCTCCTCCATCGCCATCATATTCTTTATAATCGCCAAACCAATTGTATCTTCTAAAAACAGTATCTATATTCTGTTCGTAACCAAAATTGTAATTTCCTGTAACATTTACATTCAGCCCTTTTGTAAATAAATCTCTAACCTGATATTTCAAAGTTGGCATTACAATACTTCCTTTTCTATAAATCTGACCAAAAACGCTTACCATTCTGGCTCCGGTTTGAATATCTGCTTTGTTTTCACCACCGGTAAATCCGATCATTAATTTATCCGCGTATTTTTTTCCAGTTATTCCAATGTTGAAAATCACGGTTTCATTACGGTATTTATCGTGAAAACGTCTCACTCTCTGGTTCGGAAAATAAGCTCCAGTATTTAAATCTGCGACATCAACATTTACCCAATAATTATTATCTGAATAGTTTTGAAAAGCATTAATTTCTGTTGTAAAACCGCTTTTTGCAGTATATCCAGCATTAATACTTGAACGATGTGTATTAAATGATCCGAACGAATAAGAAGCGTCAATAAAAGTTCTAGGTTTACTATTTGTTACAATATTAATGGCTCCGCCTAAAGCGTCTCCACCCAACCAAATTGGCACAACACCTTTATAAACTTCTACACGATCAGCTAAATTGATCGGAATATTATTCATCTGAAAAGAAGATCCAAAATTATCCATCGGAACTCCGTCAATAAAAACTTTAATCTGATTTCCTGAAAATCCATTAATCGAAAGCTCCGATCTAGAACCTACTCCACCCGCTTCACGGTTACGCACACCCGAAACGCGATCTAATGCATGAGATAAATCTAAAGTTGAATTGTGAAGCTTTCTAGCATCTATTGCAGTTACACTGTAAGCTTGTTTATTTACTTTTTCTGTTTGAGATCTTCCAAGTACAGTTACACTTTCTAACTCTTGCAATTCACTTTCCATTTTAATCGAAACATCTAAATTACTTGCCGAAACTTCGATCTGTTTTTTCTGAACTGCAAACCCGATTGCGGAAATTTTTAGAGCATATTTTCCTGGTGCTACATTTTTGAAAATATAATTCCCATTTTCATCGGAAATCACACTTAAATCCGTTTTTTCAATAATAACCGTTGCAAACGGAATTGTCTCTCCAGAATTTTCAACAACTTTTCCAGACACCATAAAGCCTTGATTTTGCTGGGAAAATGATACAAACGTAAATAAAAAAAACAAACAGGCAAATAAAATTTTTCGAGTTGACATATCTTTAATTAGACTAATTATAAATAACTTTGCTACAAAAGTACCATCAACGTCTTAAAAAAAGATAGGGAAAAACGGATTATTATTTTGTAAAAACGGATTAAATTTTGAAAATCAAAGCCACTCTTTTAACGCCAGAAACACCTATAATTAAAATTCAAATTGGAGACAAATATTACCCCAAAAGCATTTTAACCGAGGAAAACATAAATATCCAAAATGGAGATTCAGAGAAAATTATAAGTCGCCATTGGATAACCGAAGGATTAGTTCTTTTGGATACTGAAATGTATTTCTCAAGTCCTAAAACTGTTAACTTTGAAATCAACGAAGAATCTGTAGTAATGAATTTTATCTATAGCAGTAACGTAGAAACCCAAATTGATCAATTAGAAAGCGAAAAATATTCTAGAGAAAACACTCATAACATTTTCTATACTAGTGATTTCAAAGCTTCCTTTAAAATTCCTGCCTCTACTCCGACAAATTATCTTTCGATCATACTTTCTAAAGAGTTTTATTATAATATTATCAATGAAGACTGGCAGCTTCATGAAAAGTTTTCTAAAAAAATACTTCAAAAACAATCTAGTTATTTAACTACAAAATATCTTCCTTTTACACCTGCCATTCAGTGGGTAACACACGAAATAAAAAGCTGTACAAGACAAGGTGTTTTAAAAAGAATTTATATTGAAAGTAAAATAAAAGAACTTTTAATTCATCAACTTGAAAGCTTAATTATTAAGCCTTTAGCAATAGATAAGATTGACGAAGAACATTACAACAAATTATTAGAAGCAAAAAAAATAATAGACAACGATTATCGAAACACACCTACTCTACCTGAACTTTCCAGACTTATTTCGCTAAACGAATTCAAACTAAAAAAGGGATTTAAAACTTGTTTTGGTACAACCGTTAAAAGTTATATCATCAAACTGAGAATGGAGCATGCCAAAGAATTGTTTCAAAATAAAAAAGCAACAGTAACTGAAGCTGCTTATAAATGTGGTTATAAAGATGTTTCCCATTTTTCGGCAGCATTTAAAAGCTACTATGGATTCTCACCTCAAAAGTTTAAAATCAATACCGATGTAATTCAATTCTGGCTCTTTGGTCTTTCATTTTTTATATAAAAAAAGGGTTTTAAAATTATGTCCGTCGACCTAATCTTAAAACCCAAAAAAAATTAGACATTAATGTATAATGCAAACTCTTATACAAGTACCCACGATCAAATGAATATGCCAAATTCGTTGTAAAAATGTTTCTCCAAAAACAGCTCTAGAAACATTACATGACATTTAAAAAGGTAAAAATGCCACTAGTTTCAAGATTTCTACAGTTCAAAAGTATAAAGCTTAAAAGAGAATACATTACGGTTTTCCTCATTAAATAAAAAATAATGGAATCAAACTCATCACAAAAGAGCTAATTAATTGTACAGCAGAATATTTCATTTTTTTATTTAACAAAACTTTCGCAAAAGAAAATTCTCATTTTTTAAAAAATTTTCCTCAAAAGAAGCGAAAAAACTACATTTCTTGTTCTAGATTAAGTCTTGATTTTCTAAATCCTGCCTACATTTGTAACCAATGTTGATTAGATAAAGAGAGAATTTATCAATCAGATAATTAAAAGCTCAGAAACTTAGTGCATTAGTATCTTAGAACCTTAAAAAAATGAAAACTTTACAATTCTTATTACTTGGAAAAAACGAAGCAATATTGGCAATTTTACTTCGTCTTGTCAATGCAGATGAAAACTGGAACGGAGTTGCTTTTAATAACGAAAAAGAAGCTCAAGAATATTTTCAAAATAACAAAATTGACATCGTACTTTTGAGTTCTGCGATCGAAGATCATGTCGAAAAAGAATTTACATCTTTCTGTTTAAAACATCAGCCAGATGTTGAAGTCATTGAACATTTTGGAGGAGGAAGCGGTTTGTTAAAATCTGAAATTCTGCATAGATTACATCTAAAAGGAAAAATTTAGCTGCCATATTTTTCTTCTTTTAAACATAATGAAAATCCGCTTGTCAATTATAAGAAATTTATGCTACTTTTGAGAACACAAATTTAAACCAATACCTCAAAAAGTAAGTTTCTTAAGATGAAAAAAAGCATCATTCTTTTATTAATTTGTTTTTCCTTTCAAATAGGAACTTCACAAAAAATCTATTTTGAAAAAAACAATTACAAAGACAGTCTGACTCTCAGCAAAAACATGCCGCTTCTTGCCAAAAAGGTACTGCCGCTTTATAAAAATCCAAGCAGGGCTTCCTACTTAGACTATTATTCTAGAATACAATCTGTTGCAGGAGATTTTAAAGGAATGCATGAGACTTTTGTAACCTATTCGCAAGAAATTTTAGGAGACAGTATTGCCAACAGACCTTTAGGATTTGTTTACAAAACTTATGGAAAAACAGCTTTAAAAGAGCCTAAAACAAAATCTGATTTTGAAAAAGTCTTCACAGCTGAGTTTTACAAATTATACAATACTTTCAATACAGATGGAAAAAGCTGGGCTGAAGGATATTATGAATTAAAACTATCCGACATTAAAAACGATTTTGAAACACAGTTAAAAGCGGTTCGTGATAATGACAGCATTAGTGTAGAAAATGCTGCGCAATTATGCCGACAATATTCACGCTATTTTATTTTAAGCAAAACACTTTCTCTCGCTCATAAAATAATTGCAAAAATAGAAGCTGAAACTTACATAATAGATCGTGATATTATTATTACATTGCCAAACGGAAGTACAATTTCTGCCACTATGGTCAGACTTAAAAATGTATCCGAACCACAGCCCGTTGTAATGAAATATAATATCTATGCAGGAAATGAAGTAAGCGACTGCAAAGAAATTGCGAATATGGGCTATGTTGGTTTTGTTGCCAATACACGAGGCAAACGTTTAAGCAATGATCCAATAGAACCTTACGAACACGATGGCGACGATGCGTATCATATTTTGGATTGGGTTAGCAAACAACCGTGGTGCAACGGTAAAATTGGATTATACGGTGGCAGTTATTTAGGCTTTAGCCAATGGAGCGCTGTAAAAAAAGTACATCCTGCCTTAAAGACAATTGTGCCTTTGGTTTCGGTAGGAGCTGGAATTGATTTTCCTATGCAAAACGGCATTTTTATGAGTTATGCTTTAAAATGGATTCATCTGGTTACCAATACAAAACTAACAGATCTCAATAGCTTTTTAAACAGCAAAAAATGGGATGAAGTTTTCACTCAATATTATAAAACTGGAGCAAGCTTCGGTTCCTTAGACAAAATTGAAGGCAATCCTTCTCCTTTATTTCAAAGATGGTTGGAACATCCAGCTTATGACAGCTACTGGCAAAATATGACGCCTCAAAAAGAAGCTTTTGCTAATATTAATATCCCAATTCTAAGCACAACAGGTTATTACGATGACGATCAGCTTGGAGCGATGTACTATTACAATCAGTATCAAAAATATAATAAAAGCGACAATTATTATCTCATAATCGGGCCGTATGATCATGGCGGTTCACAAGGAACTCCGCGAAAAGAATTAGGCGGTTATACCATCGATGAGGCGGCAAATATTCCAATTAATGCCATTATTTTTGAATGGTTTGATCATATCTTGAAAGGTGCAAAACGTCCTGAAATTTTGAAGGACAAAGTAAACTTTGAAATTATGGGTAAAAATGAATGGAAAAGTGTTTCTTCTTTAGACAAAATGCACAATGAAAACTTAACCTTTTATCTAAGCAATAACAATTCTAAATATTCATTACAAAAAACAGCTCCAAAAAAGGCCATTGCTATTAACCAAACTGTTGATTTAACAGATCGATCTGAAATTAATATCTATAATGATGACTACGTAAATGGTTTTCCTAAAGTTATAGATTCGATTTTTAAACCAGAAAAACATCTATTAGTTTTTGAAAGCGACCCACTTGAAAATTCAACTATAATAAGCGGTTCATTAAAAACATCGTTAAAAATAAGCACCAACAAAAAAGACATTGATGTCGAAATACAGCTTTACGAAAAAACAGCAAAAGATCAATATTTTGCTTTAACCAACAATTTACAAAGAGCTAGTTTTGCAAAAGACAGAACCAAAAGACAATTATTGACTCCTAATAAAATAGAAACAATTGACATTGAACAAACCTTTATAATTTCAAAAGAATTAGAAAAAGGAAGCTCAATTGTAATCGTATTAGGCGTTAACAAAAATCCAAACTGGGAAGTTAATTACGGTTCTGGTAAAAATGTTAGCGATGAAACTATTGCTGATGCTAAAGAGCCTTTACAAATAAAATGGTATTCTGACAGCACCATTACAATTCCGATTTTAAAATTGTAAAATAGTTTTATCAAATGGAGAAAACATATTCGGTTGTATTTTATTCTAAAGCATTAGTTGAGCCTGTTAAAAAATTGAAAGACTTTTTAAAAAGCAAAATCAATTGGTACAACAGCTGCAATTCTGAAGCACATATTACAATTTGTGAATTTACAATCGATGAATCTGAGTTCGATTTAATCAAACAAAAACTTTCTAAAATTTCGGATACTTTTACGCCTTTCCAAGTGTCTTTAAATCACTTTGATTCTTTTCCGAATGCTGGTGCTTTCTTTATTGGTGTAAATGAAGATTCTAAAAATAATTTAGTGCCTATCATGAAAAAGATTCATGAAACTCTAAAGTCTTTAAAACTCAAAAAAAGTGACGAACCGCATATGTCAATCGGAAGAAGATTAACTCCCGAAAATCTTAAAATAGCATCTGAACTTTTTACAGCAATTGATCTTCAATTTGAATGTAATGAAATTGTTTTAAGGGAATTTGATCCCAAAGTAAAACAGTTTTTTGTAATGGATACTTTTCCTTTTGGAAGCAATCCAGAACCTGAGTTTGTTCAAGGAAGTTTGTTTTAGTTTTTTACACAATCTTGTCATCCTGAGGAACGAAGGATCACACAAGAAACTCCATAAAGTAGTCAATCTTTGGCGAATCTCAAGTGTGATCCTTCGTTCCTCAGGATGACAAAAAGTGAAAACAAAATATGCTATTATCTGTTTAAATCTGCGTGCAAAAAAAGTCGTATATTTGAATTTCGCAATTCACTTATATGAAATCCTTAGATTCATTTTACCAAGATATTACCGAAGGCTCAACAGTTGATCCCAATTCATTATTGCCAAACGACATTCAGAAAGAAATTGGGCATTTTAATGTTTTTGATATTAAAGAACTTTTGGAACGCATGAAAGGAAAGCCTGGAATGCCTTATGACCGCAGAGCGTATTACAAAATAAGTTTAATTAGAGGTCACAATAAAGCTGAATATGCCGATAAAGTAATCGAAATCGAAAAACAGGGATTGTTATTTGCAACACCAAAAATTCCGTACAATTATTTACCGCAAGATACTAATCAAGGCGGACAGTTTTGTGTTTTTACCAGCGAATTTTTATCTAAAAGCAAAAGCGGAATCGATCTGGATGAACTTCCTATTTTTGCTTCAGATGGTTATCCAATTTTTCAGTTATCAGATGAAGAAGTGGAAGAAGTAGCTTTGATTTTCAAAAAGATACAAAAAGAAATTAATTCTGATTATATTTATAAATATGATTTAATTCGAAATTATGTGGCTGAATTAATCCACTTCGGGCAAAAATTACAGCCTATTACAGCATTGTATTCTAAGCACAATTCGGCAGCAAGAGTTTCTTCTTTATTTGCTGAATTACTAGAAAGACAATTCCCTATTGAATCGCCAAATCAAAGATTGGAATTAAGAACGGCAAAAGATTTCGCTGCACGTTTATCCGTTCATGTGAATCATTTAAATAAGGTTTTAAAGGAAAACACCGGAAAAACCACAACCGAATTAATCAGCAACCGACTAACAAACGAAGCCAAAATACTTTTAAAACAAACCGATTGGAATATTTCTGAAATAGCTTATTCTCTTGGTTTTGAAGAATTAGCGCATTTTTCTAATTTCTTTAAAAAACAAACTTCCTTTACGCCGATTGCTTTTAGGAGTTAGATATTTTAGATTTTAGATTATTTTACAAAGCTTGTCTTCCTGAGCGATCCCGAGGCTTCGGGAGAAGGATCGCATGCTTGATCCATTCAGTTCGCCATACTGTGTGTGTCCTTCGACTTCGCTCAGGAAGACAAGAAATGAGTTTTGGAATTTGGAATTTTATTATTTGAATTTTACAATTGATTTGAATTTCGCAAACATCGGTTTGATATTTACAACTCCCCAAGTCTACTTCGCTCCTACCTTTGTCTCATCAAATTAAAAGATCGAAAAAATGAATTTATCAAACAACAAAATCTTAATAACTGGCGGTGCAAGCGGTATCGGACTTGGACTTGCCGAACGATTCATTCAAGAAAATAATACTGTAATTATTTGCGGAAGAAGAGCTTCTCTTTTAGAGGAAGTAAAAGCTAAGTTTCCAAGTATTATTACTAAAGTATGCGATTTATCTTTAGAAGAAGAACGCATTGCACTTTACGAATGGATTACAGCAAATCATCCAGACTTAAATGTTTTAGTAAACAATGCTGGAATTCAAAATTGGATGAGCATAACTGATGCCGCTTTTTATGAAAACATGAAAAATGAGCTTACTACAAATATTGAAGCTCCTTTACATTTAACTTCATTATTTATTCAGTTACCATCTCTAAAAACAGTAATGAATACAACTTCTGGATTGGCGTTTTCGCCATTTGCAAAAGTTCCAGTTTATTCGGCTACAAAAGCATTTTTCCGTTCGTTTACGCTTTCACTTCGTCATTTATTAAAGGAAAAAAACATTGAAGTAATCGAAATTATTCCGCCAGCATTAAATACCGATTTAGGCGGAATTGGTCTTCACGACGCACATCCAAGCGTAAGCAGTTTTATCGAATCTATTTTCGAACAACTAAAAGAAGGCAGACAAGAACTGACTTTCGGCACAAGCGAAACAAGATTAAACGCAAGCGCAGAAGAATTGAGAAATCATTTTAATGCAATGCATAATTAATGGTAAATTATAAATGGTGAATTGTTAATTGAAAAGATAAAACATTTGGCATTTCACTTTCTATAAATACACATAGCTATGTGTTAGAAACTAGTTTCTTTAAGTAATCTTTTAAAAGAGAAATAAAATCTATGTTTCTATGTGTTTAAAAAATAAACTCAACGATTTGTCCTCCTGAGCGTAGTCGAAGGACATTGGTGCCGTAAAGGGTCTTCGACTTCGCTCAGACTGACAACAAAAAAAGCAAGTAATTAATTCACAATTAACCATTCACAATTAACAATTATAAAAATGGCAGTAAATACAAAAATAGCTCTAGTTACAGGCGGTAGCAGAGGTTTAGGAAAAAATATGGCAATTGCAATTGCAAAAAAAGGACTTGATGTAATTATCACATACAACAGTAAAAAAGATGAAGCCGACGCTGTAGTTTCAGAGATTGAAAGTTTAGGTCAAAAAGCCGCTTCATTGCAATTAAACGTTGCAGAATCTGGAACATTTGGTGCTTTTTTTGAAGAAGTAAAGTCAGTTCTAAAAAGCGTTTTTAATACCGATAAATTCGACTTCTTAGTAAATAATGCAGGAATCGGAATTCACAATTCTTTCATCGGAACAACTGAAGCTGAATTTGATCAATTAACTAATATTCAATTTAAAGGTCCGTTTTTCTTAACTCAAAAAGCATTAAATGTAATGAATGACGGCGGCGGAATTGTAAATATTTCTACTGGTTTGGCAAGATTCTCTTTCCCAGGTTATGCAGCATACGCTTCTATGAAAGGTGCAATTGAAACTTTAACTAAATATCAGGCAAAAGAATTAGGCGCTAGAAAAATCCGAGTAAATGTTGTTGCTCCAGGTGCGATCGAAACAGATTTTGGCGGAGGTGTTGTTCGTGATAATGAACAAATGAATCAACAAATTGCTTCTGTTACAGCTTTAGGAAGAGTTGGTCTTCCTGATGATATTGGCGGCGTAGTAGCATTTTTATGTACCGAAGATGCACGCTGGATAAATGCTCAAAGAATTGAAGCTTCTGGCGGAATGATGCTTTAATTAATGGTTGATTGTTAATGGTTAATGGTTGTTGGTAATTATCTCAATCATAACTCACAACTCATAAAAAACAAAACCCGATAAGCTTTAAAAACTTATCGGGTTTGTCGTTTCAAATAATATCTGAATTAGTAAGCTGTTTTACCTTATTTGGGTTCGTTTATAAAACTCTCCTTCTTGGTCAAAAATTACATTATAATATTTTCCATCTTTTGTAACTCCTGCTTCAAAGGTTTTCTCTTTTAAATCATCTACAACAGAAAAAAACTGCTTAAAAGACTTAACAGAATAATTTGCTTTTAAATAGCTTTGTGCTTTTTTGGGCAATTTTGCTAATAGAATCTGAACTTTATAAGATTTAAAATTTGCATTTTGATCATATCTTGCAAGTCCAATTGTTTTGGGTGCTGCGCTAAATTTTGCTTCAAAAATAACATCATCACCTTTTCCTATATATTCTATATCCCAAGTTGCTTTTTTCTTAGGATATTGATTTTCAAAAGCTTTTACAACATTTTCTGGAGGTACAATACTTGCGCCTTGACCAATTAGAAAATTACTGTAAATAAAAACCGCAAATAGAATAATTTTTTTCATGTTTAGATTTAAATTAAAATGTAAATCTAAATAAAAAAGTATTTTCCTACAATTTTGATTAATTTTTTTCAATACTAACATTAAAATCTCCATCTTTATCAAAAACAACATCGTAAAATTTGGTGTCTTTCGTCACTCCAACTTCATAAGTCGTTTTATTTTTATCGTCGACAACCATTGCAATTTCTCGAATTGATTTCGGCGCATAATTCTTTTTCAAATAAGTTTGAGATTTCGGCGGTAACTGACTAAAAGGAATCTGTAATTCATAGGCTTTCATGTTTCCTAAATTGTCATAAATTGCAACCGCTTTAGTTGTGTTAGTGACATTATATTTCGCTTCAAAACGAATTTCGTCTTCATCATCTCCCACATATTCTTCAGACCAAACGGGCACTTTTCCAGGATATTGTTTTTCAAAAGCAAATTTTACCTTTTCTGGCGGTGTAACTACTTTTTTCATATTTGTTCCTTCTTGCGCAATTATAAAACTACTGCATAAAAAAGTAAGAATCAAAAACACGTTTCTCATGGTTTTATTTTTTTAAAATTAAACTCTAAACAACGTATTAAATTTACTACTTTTTAATGAAGAACAAATGAAGCCTTCAATATTTTTAAGAACTTTTTTTAATCAATTTAGAGTTTACAATTCGAGTTTTTTTAATCGATCTGTAAGTTCTCTTTTATATGTAATTCCAATTGGAATTCTTTCGCTTTTTATAACAACAAAATCTTTTTCTGTTGTATCAATTTTGTCCAACGCTACGATGTACGATTTATGAATTCGCATAAAATTCTTTTCTGGAAGACATTTCTCTAATTCTGTGGTTGTTATCGAAGCTAAATACGTTCTTTTAATAGTATGCAGTTTTACGTAATTTCCGTAACTCTGCGCAAACAAAAGCTGATCCAATTCTATTTCTATAAAATAACCATCGACTTTTACACTCACAGAATTGACTGTTTCTTCTGCTTTTTGTTTGACACTTTCTGTAGCAAAAAAACGATCGATTGCTTTTAGAAATCTCGGAAAATAAATCGGCTTCAAGAGATAATCAATAACGCCATAATCGTAACTTTCTAAAGCAAATTCTGAATAAGCCGTTGTCAAAATCGTTTTTGGATGAGTTGGAAGAATTTTAAGCAATTCCATTCCAGAAATTTCCGGCATATTAATATCCAAAAACATCAAATCGACTGGGTTTTCACGTAGATAATTCATCGCTTCAATTCCATTATAACCTTGAAAAACCAATTCCAATTGCGGATTTTGTTTGATGTAATTCGCTAAAACGTAATGCGCTGCAGGTTCGTCATCTACGATTATACATTTCTTTGTTTCTCTCATCCTACAAACTTTTTAAGTTGTATTTCTAAATCAACAATATAAGTCTGTTTATCGTCTTGAATGTCTAATTTATAGTCTTTTCCATAAATTAATTTCAAACGTTCAATCGTGTTTTTTAAACCGATTTTCGTCGAAATTACATCGGTTTTCTTCGGAATTGAATTGGCAACATGAAGATGCAATAATCCGTTTTCGACTTTAATATTAATTTTTACAAAGCAATTTTCAATCGCGCAAGTTCCGTGTTTAAAAGCATTTTCTATAAATGCAATTAAAAGCATTGGCGAAATTTTATACGTGTAATCTTTATCTACAGTACTTTCAAAATTAATATCGCAACGGTAACCTACACGCTCTTTTTCAAGCTGAACGTAACTGTTTATAAACTCCAATTCGTCTTCTAAAGAAACACATTGTTTACCATTACTTTCTAACTGATAACGCATTAATTGCGAAACTTTCATAATTAAATCTGGCGTTCTATCAGGAAATTCAAGACTGATTCCGTAAAGCGTATTAAATGTATTGAACAAAAAATGCGGATTTAATTGTCCTTTCAATGAATTTAACTGCATTTGATTGAACAACAACGCCGCATCGGTTTGTTTTCTATGAATTCGATAAAACTTAAATACAATAATTGGACTCAAAATGCAGACCAGAGTTCCTAAAACACTTGCCAATTGATACGCATAACTTCTTTGATGTGAATTTTGATACAAATGGCATTTATTAAACATATCCATCATTGTGATTTCATACAACACGACAGAAAAGACAAAAACACCAAAAAGAGTTAGGATAATATAAGTGAAAGGTTTATTGGCTTTGAATAATATTGGAAGTAAAAAGAATCGGTTAAACTGCGCATGCATATACAAAATGCAGTAGAAAAATATACCCATTAAGATAGAAGTGAATGAACTAATTAACATCCAATCGTTTTTTAAGGTATAAATAGTAAAGGAGAAAAGGATAACAGCAACTTCTTGCCACCATTTGTTATCCAGTATGTTATCAATTCTTTTGTTCATTCTTAATTTTAAAATAGTTTACAAAGTTCGAATAAAATTTTAATTATTTTTTCCATTAAATGACAAATTCAATTCGTCATTTACCAGTGCAGTACATCACTTAACCTGACTTTTATCAGTGTAAGAGAAATAAATTTGTTGCATCAAAAACATTCTATTTCACACCTTGAGTTTATGTATTTCAAAAAAATTACCATTTTATTTTTATTGATTTTTGCCTCAATCGGTTATGCTCAAACCCTGTCTTTAAAAGAAGCATTAAAGATAGGTCTTGAAAACTACGGTTCTATCCGAGCAAAAAACAATTACGCCAATGCATCAAAAGAGACTCTAAAACAATCTCGACGTGATTACCTGCCAAACCTTAACTTATCGGCACAGCAGGATTACGGAACTGTAAACGGACAAAACGGACCGCTTTATGGTTTTGGAGGTTTAGGAGTTGCTTCATCAGGACTTCCGTTACCAGAACAAAACTGGAACTCAGCTTTTGGCGCACTTTATTTAGTCAACATGAACTGGGATTTTTTCACTTTCGGAAAAACACAGGAAAAAATCAATTTATCTAAAATTGATGTTCAGGCTAAAGAAAAAGATTTACAGCAGGAAAAATTTCAGCAGGAAATCAAAATTTCGGCTGCTTATCTCAATCTATTGGCGAGCCAGAGATTAGTGATTTCACAGCAAAAGAATTTAGATCGTGCAGAAGTTTTCAAAAAGACTGCTGCAGCGAGAGTTAAAAACGGATTATTGGCCGGAGTCGATTCTACTTTGGCTACAGCCGAGGTTTCTAAAGCTAAAATTGCTTTAAACCTTGCTAGAAACTTCGTTAAAGAACAAAACAACAAATTAGTCGATTTAATGGGCGTTGCGCCTCAGGATTTCGTTACAGATACTTTATTTGTAACTCAGATTCCGAAGGAATTAGTAACAAAAGAAGCTTCTACAGATAGTCTTCATCCTTTATTACAATTCTATAAAACGAAAATCGATTACAGCAACCAGCAGGTTAAATTGTATAAGAGATTTTATTATCCGACCATGAGTGCTTTTGGAGTTTTACAAACCAGAGCTTCGGGATTTGACTCATCTTATACAACAGACCAGACTGCTTTTACCAGAAATTATTGGGACGGTGTAAATCCAGATCGTGCAAATTATTTGGTTGGAGTTGGAATTTCTTGGAATTTAACCACACCGTTTAGATCAAGTAAGCAAGTCAGCGCACAGAAATTTGTTTCTCAAGGATTGCAGGAAGAATATAATCAGGCAGACAGAGAATTGAAATCGCAATTGAACTTTGCAGAAGATAAGATCAAAATTACTTTGGAAAACTATGCCGAAGCACCAATTCAAGTTGACGCGGCAAAAAGAGCTTACATTCAGAAATCGACTTTATACAAAAACGGTTTAACCGATTTGACCGATTTAACACAAACAATGTATGTCTTAAACCGTGCAGAAATCGACCGTGATATTGTTAACAACAATGTATGGCAGTCGTTTTTACTGAAAGTCGCTGCAACAGGAAATTTTGACTTATTTATAAATGAATTTTAATTATAAATCCTAATGAATTTAATACGTTTTGCACTCCGCAAACCCATTTCCATTTTAGTATTGGTTGCGGGTCTATTTTTCTTCGGAATTGGTGCCATCAAAGACATTAAGGTAGATATTTTACCAAAAATGAATTTGCCGGTTATCTATATTGCGCATCCGTTTGGAGGTTATACGCCAGACCAAATGGAAGCTTATTTTGCCAAAAACTACGTAAACGTTTTACCTTTCTCGAACGGTATCAAATCCGTAGAAACCAAAAATATTCAAGGGTTAATGATTATGAAATTAACCTATTATGAAGGTACGAACATGGCTCAGGCTGCTGCCGAGTTAAGTGCACTTTCTAACAGAATCCAGGCGGCTTTTCCTCCTGGAACTCAGCCTCCATTTATCATTCGTTTTGATGCTTCTTCGCTTCCAATTGGACAATTGGTTTTGAGCAGTAAAATACGTTCAAACAACGAATTACAGGATTTAGCCAACGTTTATGTTCGTGCTTCGTTTACTGCAATTCCTGGTTTATTATCGCCTGCTCCATTTGGAGGAAGTCCAAGAACTATTGAGGTAAACGTAGATCCAGATTTATTGCGTTCTCATAATATGACGCCAGATCAAATCGTGGAAGCGATTCGTTTAAACAACCAAACGGCTCCATCTGGTAACGTACGTATGGGCGACAAAAACTATATTACGCCAACCAATAATACGATTAAAGAAATTAAAGATTTTGAGCAGATTCCGTTATTCAAAGGCGGTGTTCAAAACTTAAAACTAGGCGATGTTGCCAATGTAAAAGACGGTGCCGATATTACGGCAGGTTATGCTTTGGTAAACGGAAAACGTTCGGTTTATATTAGTATTGCAAAAGCGGGAGACGCTTCAACATGGGATGTGGTTCAGAAATTGAAAAAAGAACTTCCAAAAATTCAAAGTACTCTTCCTGAAGATGTAAACATTACGTATGAATTTGACCAATCGGTTTATGTAATCAACTCGGTTAAAAGTTTGATTACTGAAGGAATTATCGGGGCGGTTCTAACAGGATTAATGGTTTTATTATTCTTAGGTGACCGTCGTGCGGCTTTAATTGTAATTATGACGATTCCGATTTCGATTATTTCTGGAGTTTTATTCCTAAAATTATTCGGACAAACCATCAACTTAATGTCCTTATCAGGATTAGCTTTGGCAATTGGTATTTTGGTGGATGAAAGTACGGTAACGATCGAAAATATTCACCAGCATCTCGATATGGGAAAACCCAAGGCACTCGCTATTTGGGATGCCTGTCAGGAAATTGCTTTACCTAAATTATTGATTCTTCTTTGTATTCTAGCTGTATTTGCGCCAGCATTTACAATGGTTGGTATTCCGGGAGCATTGTTTCTTCCTTTAGCTTTAGCAATTGGATTCTCAATGGTAATTTCATTCTTGCTTTCGCAGACATTTGTACCTGTAATGGCCAACTGGATGATGAAAGGACATGAAAAACATGCGCACGGACCAGAAATTACTGATGACGAAGCTGAATTTAATGACTGTGGTTTAACACCAGAATCTGAACAAAATTTAATTGGTCAGAAAAAAGATTTGGTTGAAAGAGAAGATTTCAACGACGACGGAAAAGTAAGCGGTTTCGAAAAGTTCAGAAATCGTTTCATGCGAACTTTAGATCGTTTGTTTGTTCATAAAAAAGTTACGACAATTGTTTATTTAACAGGATCTATTATTCTCGCTGTAGTATTTATTAGTTTAATTGGAAAAGACGTTTTCCCAAGAACCAATTCAAGCCAGTTTCAGCTGAGAATGCGTGCTGTTGATGGAACGCGTTTGGAAAGAACCGAAGAACAAGCCAGAATTGTTTTAAAAGAACTGGAAAAAATGGTGGGCAAAGATCATATCGGAATTTCTTCTGTTTATGTCGGTCAGCACCCTTCTCTATTCTCGATCAACCCGATTTATCTTTTCATGGCGGGTTCTCACGAAGCGGTTTTCCAAGTGAGTTTGAAAGACTATGAGGCAGACATGGATGACTTTAAAGACGAGTTTAGAGCAAGACTTAAAAAAGTGCTTCCTGATACTAAACTTTCTTTTGAGCCAATCGAATTGACAGATAAAGTTTTAAGTCAAGGTTCTCCTACTCCAATCGAGATTCGAGTTGCCGGAAAAGACAAAAAGAAAAATGAATTATACGCTACTCAAATTGTAGACAAACTAAAAGCGATTTCATATTTCAGAGACGTTCAAATTGGTCAGCCAATTCATTATCCAGCAATGAATATTGATATTGACCGAACCCGTGCTGCTGAATTAGGAGTTGATATGAACGATATCTCGCGTTCGCTTGTGGCTTCAACTTCATCTTCTCGTTATACAGAAAAAAATAACTGGGTCGATGAAAAAGCAGGATTATCATATTCTGTTCAGGTTCAAGTGCCATTAAATAAAATGAAAAGCAAAACTGATATTGGAGAAATTCCAGTATTGAAAAATTCGCTTCGTCCTGTTTTAAGTGATGTTGCCAAAATTACACCGGGCTTTGTAAGCGGTGAAAATGACAATTTAGGAGCCATGCCATACATTACCGTTACAGCAAACATCTACCAAACCGATTTAGGTACGGCTACAAAAGATGTTGACAAAACAATTAGTTCTTTAGGCGAATTGCCTCGTGGTTTGTTTATTACGCCAATTGGACTAAGTACTGTATTGACCGAAACATTAAGCAGTTTACAAACAGGATTATTGGTTGCCATTTTTGTAATCTTCTTAATGTTGGCTGCTAATTTCCAATCGTTCAAAGTTTCGCTGGTAATTTTAACAACGGTTCCTGCGGTAGTTTTAGGCGCTTTATTAATGCTTACTATTACTGGTTCTACATTAAATTTACAATCGTATATGGGAATCATCATGTCGGTTGGGGTTTCTATTGCAAACGCCGTACTTTTGGTCACGAATGCTGAACAGCTTCGAAAAATAAACGGAAATGCCTTAGAATCTGCGCGTGAAGCTGCTGCGTTGCGTCTTCGTCCGATTATCATGACATCTGTTGCGATGATTGCGGGAATGTTACCAATGGCAATTGGACACGGCGAAGGAGGCGATCAGGTTTCTCCGTTAGGAAGAGCGGTTATTGGCGGATTATTATTTTCTACTTTTGCCGTATTATTAATCCTTCCGCAGATATTTGCGTGGGCACAAGAAAAAACATCGACACAATCTGTTTCTTTAGATCCTGAAGACGAAGAAAGTATCCATTATATCTCATCAATAAGTAAGTCGAAAGTTGGAAAGTCATAACTCGTTGAGTGTAATTTTTTTTTAAACACATAGAAACATAGATTTTAGTTTTAATAAAAAAAGGTAAAAGAAAAAACTAGTTTTCACACATAGTCCCGAAGCTTCGAGATGTATTTAAAAAAGTGAAACGCCTTTTATGCACAAAGAAAAGCTATGTGTCTATGTGTTAAAATAATTACTCCCAAAGAATTAAAAATATATTCATTATATAAAACCAAAAAATGAAAAGCAACATTATAAAATCTACAGCGATACTATTTACAGCTTTAGTTGTACTAAGCTGTGAAAAGAAAAAAGAAGAAACTGCGAAAGCAGAAATAGAACCTAAAATTGAAACTTTCCTTTTATCGAAAGAAAAACTAACAACCGAATTGCGTTTACCAGCTGAATTAACCGGTTTCCAACAAGTTGATTTGTACGCAAAAGTGAGCAGTTTCGTAAAAACTTTAAAAGTTGATATTGGTACGAAAGTAAAAAAAGGACAGCTTTTAATTGTTTTAGAAGCGCCAGAAATAAGCTCGCAAGTAGTAGCAGCCGAATCGAGATTGAAATCTATGGAAGCGATTTACGCAACCAGCAAAAGCACTTACAACCGTTTGTACGAAACAAGCAAAGTGGAAGGAACGATTTCTAAAAACGATTTAGAAATGGCAAGCGGTAAAAAGAATTCTGATTATGCACAATACCAAGCAGCAATTGCAGCACACAAAGAAATCTCGATTATGAGAGGTTATCTGGAAATTCGTGCTCCTTTTGATGGTGTTGTAGCAGCTAGAAATGTGAATTTAGGAACATTTGTTGGCCCAGCAGGAAAAGGTTCAGATTTGCCTTTATTGACGATTCAGGAACAAAGCAAATTACGTTTGGCGGTTTCTGTTCCAGAATTGTACACAGGATATTTACACCCAGGCGACGAAATGAGTTTTAATGTAAAATCGTTACCAGATACTTTTACAGCTAAAATTACCAGAATGTCTGGCGCTTTAGATTTAAAATTACGTTCTGAAAGAGTTGAAATGGACGTTCACAACACCAAAGGAAATTTATTGCCAGGAATGGTTGCCGAAGTTTTATTACCGCTTAACGCGAAAGACAGCACATTTGTAGTGCCAAAATCGGCAGTAGTAAGTTCTGCAGAAGGAATTTATGTGGTAAAAGTAGTAAACCACAAAGCGACAAGAGTTGACATTAAAAAAGGAAGAGAAATCGAAGATAAAATTGAAATTTTCGGCGATTTGACTCCAAACGATAAACTGGTAAAAATTGCCAGCGAAGAAACTAAGGAAGGCGATACCATAAACGAATAACCTGCGTTTAGTCTTCAATTTAGTGATTACCAAAAACTGTACGCATTCTTAGGAATGCAAATTTAAAAATTTGCCTAAAAGGGCAGTTCTTCTTTAATTGGAGGGACTGTCCTTTTTTTGTTACTACGTTTACCAAAACCTAATTGTATTTCTAACTTTTCTAATTAAAGAATAATCTGAAAAGAACTCATCTAAATAAAATCTTAATTTATAATCTTACGGTTTTCCGTAAAATTATTCGATAGATAGTACTTAAATTTCCAATCGAATAAATCCTAAAATTTATTAAAACCAAAACATGATTTTTTTTTCTTTTTTATCTTCAGTCATTGCAGCTATTGCATTTTTCTTTTCAGGCTATTTCTTATTACATAAATTTGGAAAAAACGCTAAAAATAAAAAAAGCTCAACAGTTATTATTTCCTTATGTTTATTAGCAATATCTGCATTTCTATTAGCAATAATTTTAAATTTTACTAATGATTTATTGGTCAATCCTAATCTAACAACTGTAGACTACGGAAAAATTGGTCCATATGGCGATTTAATTGGTGGTATTCTGAACCCAATAATTGCCTTTATTGGGATAATTGCAGCATCACTTGCTTTTTATGCGCAATTTATAGCCAATCAACAGGTACAAGAACAATTCACAATTCAACAATTTGAGTCACAATTTTATGAAAGACTAAATTTAGCAAAAGAAGAAATTAATAATATATACTTACCCTTAAAAAATGGTAGTACACTAACAGGCCGTAAAGTTTTCTACGAATTAGATAAGGAAATAAAATTTATCTATTTTATAGTATCTAATATATTGACAGACAAACCAATTGAAATTAAATTCAAAATTGCCTATAAAATTTTTTATATGGGCAGAAAATTTTTCTTTGAAGAAAAAAACATTCTATTTCTTAGCGATAAATATAATATACGTAAAAAAGATTTTCTAGAACTGGATGATATTTTAGATAGTATATATAGATATATCATTAAAGACAAAGAGCAAAATAAGACTTTAACTAATGAAGAAGATTTAGAAGTATCAACCCTTTTGGAAAAATTAGACATTAAAGAATATGATACATTATTTCAAGACCTACTATTTGAAAATTATCATTATTCATACTTAATCTTTATTGAAAAGTACGGAATAAAATTCAATCATATTCCCTTTAAGGGTATGGAAACGAAATTATCACTGATAATTAGACAACTGTACTCTCTAGTTAAATATGTGGCTAATAATGATTTTCTAAGTTATCATGAGAAAAGAAATTATTTAAGAGTACTTAGATCAATACTTTCCAATTACGAGCAATTACACATATTTTATAACTGGTATTCAGGAACAGGGTCTGAATGGGAAAATAATGAAAATAAATTTTTGACTGATTTCAGAATAATTCATAATTTACCTCCAACCTTTTTGATTGAAGGATTGAATTTAAAAATTATATTTTCAGACACTAATTTTAATTATGAAGAAAATAAAAAAGATAGAGATTCCCTTTTTGAACAAGTCTATATAATTAGTACAAGAAAATAGTGATTAAGGAACCAGAGAAAAGTTTTTGATAAACAATAAAATCATTTTTTTTATAAAAAAGCATTAAATTCAAGATTTAAAAACATGAAAAGATTTGATCCTACAGAAAGAATAGGTGTTAATGCAACAGAAAGAATTATAACTAAAAATCTTGGTTGGATTTTTAGAGAACAATCTATTGCTGATGTGGGAATAGATGGAATAATAGAGCAAGTTCAAAATGGAGAACCCACGGGGAAATTTATTGCGATTCAAATTAAGAGTGGTTTGGGCAATTTTTATAAAACTGAAAAAGGTTTGACCTATTATGTTAGCAATGTCCATTATAATTACTGGTTAAATCTAAACATCCCCATAATCCTTGTTGCTCATTTACCAAATGAAGATGAAACCTATTGGCAAGCAATAACGACCGAAAACTTAAAGAAAAGTAAAAAAAGATGGAAAATTGAGATTCCATTAAAACAAAAACTTAATGAAAAATCAGAAAGCAGACTTGTTCAAATTTTATCTCTTAAAAATGAGAAGAAGTTCGATGTCTTCAGAGGCAGAGTAGATTCGAATGATATTGATGAAATCAATGAAGACATAAAGTCTATTACTGATGCTACAATATGTATAAATAATATAAGTGCTTTTCTAAATTCACAAACAACAGAAACAAATCGCTTAACAGAAAAATTAAACCATTTTATTGAAAAGAAATCGCCAGATTTAAACGCAGAATTAATAAATACCTATAAAGCTTTAGGAAAATCAATGAATTTAACTGCCCGAAGATCTGAGACAGAGATTGAATTATTTTCTCAATTATATTCTATTGGAATCAGTGGATTTGAAAAGCTTATAATAGGCATGCAGTTCCTGAACTTTAGATTAGAAGATTTTGTAGATGATGTAAATTTCATTGAGCAAGTGCCAAATCAAATTGATTATGCATTAAACACTTTTATTAATCTAAGAGATACAGTTAGTAGTATGCCAAATAATCATTCGACTTTGAAAGAAGCAAAAAAACAATATATTGAAGTGTTAGATTTAATAATTAATGAATTGGGAGATGCAGTAGAAATGACAAAAAATATATTTGCAAAAATAATTTAGTTCTTATTGGCACGACAGATAAATGATACATTAAAATAAAACCTCGATCTTAAAAAAGTCGAGGTTTTTCCATTTAAAAAATCTCTACTCCGCACTCAAATAAGGATTCAAAATCTCCGCCAATTCATTGAGCCAATAATAATTGTCTTCAAAATTGGTTAGTCCAATTTGGAGGGTTTCGTGTTGTCGCATTACGCCGAGAGCTAAAATGCAATTTACTTGTCTTAAGATTTTAGCCATATCTTCGGGATCTATAATATGGTTAAAAAAATCAATCAGCCTTGTTTCGGCTTCTTTGGAAAGGGTGTTTGTTTTCATTCTTCCATTTAGTGAATTAAAGCCTGTTTGGTAAGACACTGTAGCTAGAATTACTTGTCAAACCATAAAAGGCAAATTTTTACTTTATTTTAAATGTGAAGATTTAAGAACTTCAAATGTAGAGAAAATTATTTTAAAAGAAGGATTTTTCTTTCAATTAATATATTGCTTTTATCAAATATAAGAAATCTATATTTCAGCAGGGATTTATCGCATTTTTGTCATTTCGACGTAAGGAGACCCGAGCGATAGCGAATAGGCGAAGCAAATCTTCGCGAGAAACTCCGCAAAGTGAGTTGATAATCTTTGTCGAAATACATGTGTGATCCTTCGTCCCTCAGGATGACAAACTACACGTACACATTTGTCAGGCTGAGCGAAGTCGAAGCCCCGCAATCTAAATCGTCAATCTTTGTCGATATGCGTGTGTGATCCTTCGTCCCTCAGGATGACAAACTACTCGTAAACATTTGTCAGGCTGAGCGAAGTCGAAGCCCCGCAATCTAAATCGACAATCTTTGTCGATATGCGTGTGTGATCCTTCGTCCCTCAGGATGACAAACTACTCGTAAACATTTGTCAGGCTGAGCGAAGTCGAAGCCCCGCAATCTAAATCGACAATCTTTGTCGATATGCGCGTGTGATCCTTCGTTCCTCAGGATGACAAGCTGCACGTAAACATTTGTCAGGCTGAGCGAAGTCGAAGCCCCGCTCCTATAATCGCCAATCTTTGTAGAGCTACTAATGCGGTCTTCGACTTCGCTCAGACTGACAACAAAGCACAACAAAAACACCAACAATTCTAAACCCAAAATCTCTACAAAAATATTCCTATTTTTGAATACAAAATATCACAAACTTTAATATGATTAACAGCATTAGTGATTGGGAAGAAAAACAAAAAGGTTATTTAGTTGTATCTGTATTGTGTCTCATTTTCGGAACTTATTTTTTTATCAAAGTCATTAGCGGAAGTTATGCCATAGAAAAATCAGACCTTGAAGTTTATGAAAACCTGATCATTTCGAACGCTCCTAAATTCAAAGAAAGAAAAGGAAAAAGAAGCAGAAAATGGATAGAATTTAATTGCATTAATAATCAAAGTACTTTTGAGATTACTGGTTATGACTATAGTTGTGTTAATGATGAAGAAGTTATAAATGAAATAAAAACTGGAGATACTATCTCAATTGCTATTTTAAAAAATGATTTGAATGATTTCAACACGCAAAATTCCTGTGAAATTCATTCGCTCATAAAAAATGATAAAGAATACCTCGATCTTAGATGCAGAAATGAAGTAGACACTGGAGGAGGAAAAAGGATTTTTCTGATTTTGTTTTCGATCACTATTTTGACAGCCATTGTATATTCTCTTCCTAAAAAACCAAAACTTTTTGATATAGTCGATCCAATACTGATAGTTGGAATTGGATCAATACTACTTGCTTTCATTCTTTATTTGATTACATTAGAATTATAGATAACGCATTGAAAAACAAAGATTTTAAAACAAAACCTTGATTCATAAGATCGAGGTTTTTTATTTTATTGAAACTTATGTATGCTTCTAGTCGAAAATAAGTATTCAAAGCTTCACTCAAATTATCGAGCAAAAAAACCTTATTTTAATATAAAAAAAACTTTTAGGGGTAATATTCATAAATCCTGCGGTTTTAAATTTACTGTCTTCCAGACCAATTAAATACCACTTCTTATGCCGTTAAAAAAGAAAATTGCAAAAATAATGTCCCAAAAATACAATACCAATATTACTATTTTGGGCGATTATGAAAGCAGTAACTACACTTCAATTCTTGACGATAACAATGGGACGATCTTAGTCGTTTCAGATAGAGATCAGTTTTATTTCAAAGATCGGCATCGCAATCTTTGGCTGTCGGTTCTAGATCCCTTTCAAATCGATGGAAAACAGCATTATCCTGAACTTGGAGATTCCTATACACTCAATCATGGAGTTCAATATAGTTTTACAACAAAAGAGGCAATTGTAGAAATGGCTTCCAATTATTTTGAAATGCATGCAGATTAATGGTATCTTAAATGCTAATTAAATTCCGTTAAACACAACCAAAAAATTCAAAATACAAGAAACCAAACTATCTCAAATCCTTTTTAATAACTAAATATTTCAAATCTGTTTTTCCTGCATTACTAATTCCGTGTTCGGCATTTGGCGGACAATAGAAACTTGTATTTGGACCAGCTGTAACAGTTTTTCCGTTAAGGAAGAATTCGGCTGTTCCTTCTAAGATGTAGAAAAATTCTTCTTCAGGATGGTGATGCGGCGCGTGTGTTGATTTTCCAGGTTCGACAATGCTCATTTTTAAAGTGTTTTCTTGAGTAAAATCTTTGTCTGCAAACCAATATTGATAACCTACTTTGGTTTTGGTGGCTTTGTTTATATCAAAATGATTGACACAGTTTTCGATTGTGTATTGTGGTGTTACGGTTTCTTTTTTTGTTTCCTGAGAAAAGGTTTGCTGGAAAAATAAAACAGCGATTGTGGTCTTTAGGATAGTTAGAGGTTTCATTTTTTTTATTGTAATGTTACGAAAAAAATTGAATACAGATGGCTGTATTCGAGTTTTTGTCATCCTGAGGAACGAAGGATCACACTAGGAATTCCGCAATCATAATTGACAATCTTTGCGGAGCTACTTATGGAGATCCCTCCTTTCGTCGGGATGACAAACTACGCGTGGAATCTAATCTTTGTCGACTTACGAGTGTGATCCTTCGTTCCTCAGGATGACAAACTGAACGCCAAAATTGTATTCTGCAAAAGTCCCAGCGGGACGAAATATTTATAAACAATTAATTCCAATTTAGAAGAGCCCCAGCGGAGCGAAATATTTTTTGGATTTGCAATAATTAATATGTCGCTCCGCTGGAGCTCTTTTGTAAACCGCGTATCCATAAACCTATAAATATTTCATTCCTCCGGAATTTTACGCTTTATTTATTTGTGAAATTCTAATCTTTGTCGATTTGCTCGTATGATCTTTCGTTCCTAAGGATGACAAACTGAATGCTAAAATTGCATTCTACAGCAAGTCCCAGCGGGACGGAATATTTATAGAAAAATCAATTCCGTTTTGCAAGAGCCCCAGCGGGGCGAAATATTTTTTGGATTTACAATAATTAATATGTCGCTCCGCTGGAGCTCTTTGCAAACCGTGTATCCAACAATCTATAAATATTTCATTCCTCCGGAATTTTGCGGGATGAGAATTTTGAGCTTTATTTATTTGTGAAATTCCAATCTTTGTCGATATTCGAGTGTGATCCTTCGTTCCTCAGGATGACAAACCGAACGTTAAAATTGTATTCTATAGCAAGTCCCAGAGGGACGGAATATTTATAGAAAAATCAATTCCGTTTTGCAAGAGCCCCAGCGGAGCGAAATATTTTTTGGATTTGCAATAATTAATATGTCGCTCCGCTGGAGCTTTTTTGTAAACCGCGTAACCAACAATCTATAAATATTTCATTCTTTCGGAATTTTGCGGTAAGAGAATCGTTCTTGTCAACTTTGTCAAAGTTTGAAACTTTGACAAAGTTCTAATGAAAAAATACACGCTCTCACCTAGCCCTGATCGAAACGGCATCCTTTTATGCCGGGGTTCGGCATAAAAGATATAGTGAAGAGCAGGACAAGTGGTCTTAAAAAACGAAAAAGTTGTGCTCCTTAATAAAATCACACCAAAAGAAATCTCAATAAAATAAAGGGTTCTTAAAGCTTTTTGCATTAATCTATGACACGATAAGAAAATATTATGATAAAAATATTTCATTATTAGAAAAACCGTCATACATTTGCCTAACAGTGTTAAACGATTTAATACTCGAATATAATGGCTAGCAAAGATCGAATTTTAAGACAAAAAGAAGAGACAAGGAACAATATCCTTGGCGCTGCTTATGATATCGTAAAAGAAGAAGGCTGGAATGGTTTGAGTATGCGTAAAATTGCCGACAGAATCGAATATACTGCTCCTATTATTTATGAATATTTCTCAAATAAAGAAGCAATTTTAGAAGAACTGACTGGCAAAGGTTTTATTAAACTGACTAAAGAATTGCAAGTTGCAATAGATAAGTTTGAAAAACCCGAAGATCAATTGGAAGCCATGTGGATGACTTACTGGGACTTCGCTTTTACTAATACTGAAATGTATCAGCTGATGTTTGGTGTTCAAATGACGTGTTGCGCACAGCGATGTTCGGCTCAAGAGGGACCTTACAAATTATTCACTCAGGTTATTGCTGAAGTAATGAAAGAAAGCAATCCGAGTCAAGATATCATTAAACAAAAGTATTTCACTTTCTTTTCTGTTATTCATGGTTTAATCGCCATCAACATCATTAACAAAAGTGATATTTTAGAAACAATAAATGCTCAAATTTTGAAAGATGCCATTGGCGGTATCATCAAATCTATACAATAATATTTTTTTCAATTTTTACTTAACAGTGTAAAATAATTTAATTGGATAATATAAAATCCTTTTTTTTATAACATTCACTTAACGCTGTTAGAAAATTTAATCGAGGTAATAAAAGCCTTTTTTTTAGACTTTTACTTAACACCGTTAAATATTTTAATAGTGATTTTAGAACACATTGAAAAAGATAAAAAGTATGAAAGTTTGTGCACTTTTACTTAACAACGTTAGATAATTTAATTTAATTAAATATGAATCCCGAGAATTCCAGAATACCAAAAAATTTAATCCGAGAGAATGTTCAACCAATTAAAACCAATATGAAAATGAAAAATGTAATTATAACCAGTTTTATTCTGGCTTTAGTATTAAGCAGCTGTGGCGACAAAAATCAGGCGCCTACTGCTCCACCGCCGCCGGTTTTACCTGTGTTGGCTATAACAAGTGCAAATACAACTACTGATGCTGAATATCCAGCTTCTATACAAGGAACTGTTGACGTTGAAATTCGCCCACAAGTAAGCGGAAACCTTGACCGAATTTTTGTTGACGAAGGTGCTTATGTAAGCAAAGGACAAACTTTATTCAAAATAAATGAACGTCCATATCGTGAGCAGTTAAACAATGCTTTAGCAAGTCTTCACGCTGCAGAAGCGGCTTTGATCAACGCGAATTTAGAAGTTGATAAATTGACTCCGTTAGTACAAAACAAAGTAGTTTCTGATTACCAATTGAAAACAGCTAAAGCTTCTCAAAAAATTGCTGCTGCGAATATCGAACAAGCAAAGGCAATGGTTGGTTCTGCAAAAATTAATTTAGGATATACAAATGTTACGGCTCCAGTTAGCGGTTACATTGGAAGACTGCCTAAAAAACAAGGAAGTTTAGTTTCTGCTTCTGATGTTGAAGCGTTAACAACTTTATCTGATGTTCATGAAGTATATGCTTATTTTTCTTTAGGTGAAACAGATTTCATCCACTTTAAAGAGCAATATGCAGGAAGTTCATTAGGAGATAAAATCAAAAAACTTCCTCCAGTTACTTTGATTTTGGCTGATAACAGTGCTTATCCAAAAACAGGAAAAATCGATATGGTTGACGGTCAGTTTGATAAAACTACAGGTGCCATCACAATTAGAGCCACTTTCCCAAATGCAAACGGAACCTTACGTTCTGGAAACACAGGAAGAATCCGTTTAGGATTACAGCACGACGATGCAA
The DNA here is from genome assembly GCF_003254625.1 of Flavobacterium ginsenosidimutans. GTDB lineage: Bacteria > Bacteroidota > Bacteroidia > Flavobacteriales > Flavobacteriaceae > Flavobacterium > Flavobacterium ginsenosidimutans. The sequence continues at coordinate 96,028 of NZ_QJRJ01000081.1, read as the reverse complement.
TTTTAGTTCCACAGTCGGCTACAGTTGAAATGCAGGACAAAGTATTTGTTTTCACTGTAGGCAAAGACAACAAAGTAACTAAAATGCCTATTACCGTTGTGGGTAAAAGCGGTACCAATTATTTAATTAAAGAAGGTGTAAAAACTGGCGACCAAATCGTGTTAAGCGGTATTGACAAACTTCAGGACGGGCAAGCGATTCAGCCTGAAAAATCAACTAAAGTTGCCGAAGTAACTAATAAAAAATAATCAGAAGAAATAATGTTCAAAATATTTATACAAAGACCTGTACTGGCAACCGTAATTTCCATTTTATTGGTGATTCTGGGAGTATTGGGTTTAACTAAACTGCCTTTACAACAGTTTCCTGATATTGCGCCTCCATCGGTTTTGGTAACGGCGGTATATCCTGGAGCTAACGCAGAAACGGTTTTACGTTCTGTGGCACCTTCTATCGAAGAATCTATAAATGGTGTAGAAAACATGACCTACATGAGTTCTACAGCGAGTAACGACGGTACTTTGGCAATCACCGTTTTCTTTAAGCTAGGAACTGATGCCGACCAAGCTGCCGTAAACGTACAAAACAGAGTTGCACAAGCGACAAGTCAATTGCCTGCCGAGGTTGTGCAGCAAGGTATTGTTACGGCGAAACAACAAAACAGTTTCATCATGGCAATTGGTATGTACACCGAAGATGAATCAAAATACGATCAGACTTTTGTTGCCAATTATGCACAGATTAATATTATTCCGGAGTTAAAACGTATTCCAGGTGTAGGTTCTGCTAGTATTTTTGGTGGTGTAAAAGATTACTCTATGCGTGTTTGGTTGAATCCAACACAAATGTCAACTTATAAAGTAACGCCAAGCGAAGTTATGGGCGCTATTCAAGACAAAAGTTTGGAAGCGGCTCCAGGGAAATTTGGAGAGCGAAGCAAAGAAGTTTTTGAATACGTTATTAAATACAAAGGGAAATTAACGAAACCAGAAGATTATGAAAATATTGCTATACGTTCTAATGCAGATGGCTCAGTACTTCGCTTAAAAGATGTAGCGAGAGTTGAACTTGGTGCTTACTCTTACAACAGTTTAACTCGTTTAAATGGTAAAAAAGGAATTGTAATTGGGGTTATTCAGTTAGCTGGATCTAACTCAAATGATATTCAGATTGCCATTAACAAAATGATGGAAAAAGCTTCTAAAGATTTTCCTAAAGGTATCAAACACAATATTTTCTATAGTACAAAAGTATCTCTTGACCAATCTATTGAACAAGTTGAGCATACATTATTAGAAGCTTTTATTCTAGTATTTATTGTGGTATTTATCTTCTTGCAAGATTTTAGATCAACATTAATCCCGGCCATTGCTGTACCTGTAGCAATTTTAGGAACGTTCTTCTTCATGCAGTTATTCGGATTTTCGATCAACCTTTTAACGCTTTTCGCATTAATTCTGGCGATTGGTATTGTGGTCGATGATGCCATTGTGGTAGTCGAAGCGGTGCATGCGAAAATGGAGCATAAACGTTTGTCTCCAAAAATCGCAACCCATGAAGCAATGCACGAAATAACGGGTGCTATTATCTCGATTACGCTGGTAATGGCTGCTGTATTCCTGCCGGTTGGTTTTATGGAAGGCTCAACAGGAGTTTTCTATCGTCAGTTTGCCTTTACAATGGCAATTGCAATTGTAATTTCGGCTGTAAATGCTTTAACATTGAGCCCTGCGCTTGCCGCATTATTCTTAAAAGATAATCACGGAGCTCACGATCACGACGCGCCTTATGTGAAAAAAGGATTTAAAGAGAAATTCTTTAGCGCTTTCAACAGCAGTTTCGAATCGTTGACAAACCGTTACACAGGCGGACTTAAGTTCTTAATCAGAAGAAAATGGTTGAGTTTAGGCGGATTGGCTTTAATTACATTGGCAACAGTGGTAATGGTAAAAACAACCCCTCAAGGGTTTATTCCAACAGAAGATCAAGGATTTATTGCAATTGCAGTAAATACGCCATCTGGAACATCATTAGACGGAACTCAAAAAGTAATGACTGAAGCTGAGAATACTTTAAAAGCATTAGACGCTTCAAGATTCGTTACAGCGATTTCAGGTTTCAACTTATTGACCAACTCTACAAGTCCATCTTCTGCGGTTGTATTCGTATTGCTTAAACCAAACGAAGAGCGTGGAGAAGTAAAAAACATTGACGAAATCATGAATCAGGTTCGTGGTAAACTGGGCGCTATTTCTGGCGGAAGTTTCTTCGTATTCAGTTTCCCAACTGTTCCTGGATTTAGTAACGTTGAGGCTTTAGATTTAGTTCTTCAGGATAAAACAGGAGGAAAACTGGATAAATTCAGTGGTATTTCTCAAAACTTTATCGGCGAATTAATGAAACGTCCAGAAATTGCAGTTGCCTTTACTTCTTTCAAAGCAGATTATCCGCAATTGCAATTGGAAGTTAACGACGAAAAAGCAAATCAATTGGGTGTTAATGTAAAAGACATTTTACAAACCATGCAGGCTTACTTTGGTAGCGCACAGGCATCTGACTTTAACCGATTTGGTAAATATTACCGTGTGGTTGTTCAGGCCGATATCGAAGACAGAGCAGATCCAACAGCAATTGACAGAGTTTTTGTGAAAAACAAAACAGGCGAAATGGTGCCAATCAATACATTAGTAAAACTAACTCGTATTTATGGTTCAGAAACCGCTTCTAGATACAATTTATTTAACTCAATTTCTATTAATGCGATTCCGAAACCTGGATTTAGTTCTGGAGATGCTATTAAAGCAATTGAAGAAGTAGCAGCACAACAATTACCTGCAGGTTACGGGTTTGAATTCTCGGGCCAAACGCGTGAAGAGATTTCTTCAGGAGGGCAGTCGGCTACAATTTTCTTACTGTGTTTGATATTCATTTATTTCCTACTTGCTGCACAGTATGAGAGTTATATCCTTCCTCTAGCAGTTATTTTATCAATTCCTGCAGGTATTTTTGGGGTATTCGTTGCTATTGGTTTAACTGGAATTGAAAACAATATTTACGTACAAGTTGCTCTTGTCATGCTGATTGGATTACTCGCCAAAAATGCCATCTTGATTGTGGAATTTGCGGCGCAGCGAAGAAGATCAGGACAAGGTTTAGTAGCAGCTTCAATTATGGCAGCAAAATTACGTTTGCGACCAATTATCATGACGTCTCTTGCTTTTGTGGTAGGTTTAGTGCCAATGATGAGTGCCAAAGGTCCATCTGCACAAGGTAACCACTCCATCAGTATTGGGGCAGCTGGAGGGATGCTTTCAGGAGTAATTCTAGGTTTGTTTATCATTCCTGTTTTATTCATCATCTTCCAGCATTTACAAGAAAAAGTGAGCGGAAAACCAATCGCTGTAATTCATAACGAAGAAAAATAATAAATGGAAAACTATATAACAACCATTCTTGTCGCCATCATATTTGGCATCGGATATATATCGTACAGAATCTCAAGAGATCTGGAAACCAGAAAAGATACTTGTACAGAGATATAATCTGTTGAGAAAAAATTAAACACATAGAAACATAGTCCCGAAGCCTCGGGATTGTGTCGAAAAAAGAGATTAGAAAAAACTAGTTTCCACACATAGAACTATGTGTATTTAAGCAAGTGAAACGCCTTTTTAAATCTACAAAGAACTATGTTTCTATGTGTTTCAAAAAATTACACCTAATAGGGTTAAAGGAATTTTAATAAAAAAACAATGAAAAATCATATAACCAAAATCGTGACCTTCGCCATTCTGATCACGACTTTAATATCCTGTAAAGTCTCGAAGGATATTGAAACTCCAAAAGATGCATTTCCTGAGAATTTCAGGAATGCATCGGTTTCGAGTGATACAACCAGTATTGCTGATGTGGAGTGGAAAAACTTCTTTACAGAAAAAGATATTATAAAATTAATTGACAGCGCCGTTGCGAGAAACAACGACCTTCAGATTGCCGAAAAGAACATCGAAATTGCACAATACCGTTTTACTCAGTCAAAATGGGGAAATGTGCCTCAAGTTAATTTATTTGTAAACGCAAGCACAAGCAATCCGTCAGACAATAGTTTTACGGGATTGAACTTAAATCAGGCAATTGGTGCTAAACATATTGACGACTATTCTGCTGGAGCTTCTCTTTCTTGGGAGGCTGATATTTGGGGAAAGATCAGAAACCAAAAGAAAGGGGCTTACGCAGGATATCTTCAATCTGAAGAAGTAAAAAAAGCATTGCAGACGAATATTGTCGCTAATGTTTCTAGAGGATATTACAATCTTTTGATGCTAGATGCGCAATTGGATATTGCCAGACAAAACCTTCGTTTAAATGATAGTACAACGAATATTATCAAATTAAAATACGATGCTGGTCAGGTAACTACTTTAGCAATTCAACAATCGGAAGCACAGAAATTAAACTCAGCGCAATTGATTCCATTATTGGAACAAAACATTGCGATTCAGGAAAATGCTTTGAGTGTTTTAACGGGTTCTTTTCCAAATTCTAAAGAAAGATCAGTTAAATTAAGCGCACTTGAAGTAAAACAAAATACAGCAATTGGAATTCCATCTGCTTTAGTAAGCAGAAGACCTGATGTGAAAAGTGCCGAATTAGCTCTAAAAGTTGCCAACGCAAATGTAGGCATCACAAAAGCCGATTTATACCCAGCTCTCAGAATTACAGCTCAAGGCGGTGTAAACTCTTTTGAAGCCAGCAATTGGTTCAACATTCCGGCTTCATTATTCGGAACTGTTGCGGGAGGATTAACACAACCTCTTTTGAATAATAAAAGAGTGAGAACGCAATATAATATCGCTGTTGCGGAAAGAGAAAAAGCTGTTTTAAGTTTTAGACAATCGGTTTTGGTTGCTGTAAGCGAAGTTTCTGATGCTTTGGTTAAAGTAGAGAAATTACAGCAGCAGGAAACTTTTTTGAAAGAAAAGGTAAAAACATTGCAGCAAGCAATTAAAAATGCAAACCTTTTATTTAAAAACGGTATGGCAGAATATCTGGAAGTTTTAACCGCTCAGGCTAATTTATTGCAAAGCGAACTAGAACTTGCTGATATTAAAAGACAACAACTTACAGCTAATACAGATTTGTACCGCGCTCTAGGCGGAGGCTGGAAATAATACCTGTTACATTACCCGTTAATTATTTATTTTTTGAGATGAAAACGCTGTGAGACCTTTGGGTTTCATGGCGTTTTTTTAGTTTTTAAATTTGCCGCGAAGGCGCTAGGGCGCAAAGTTTTTTTTAAGTTTATCGGAGATTGAGCAGATTTTTTTTATGCCACAGATTACACAGATTAAAAGTATTTTTATCTGCTTAATTCCATGCCGATAGCTATTGGGACTTCGAGAGTTTTTATTCTCATTTTATGTCATGCAGAGCGATCATAAATTCAACATAATCTTGTCATTTTTTGGAACGAAGAATCGCCAAACTCTACAATAAAAATTATTCTGTGTAAACAAAAAAGAGATTGCTTTTGGAGCAATCTCTTTTTTAAGGTTATTATTTTCTAGTAAAGTTTTACCTATTGATTATATACTTTATATGTCATATAACTATCATTTGGAACATAATGTTTAGGATCATACTCTCCTGGCGTAATTGGTGCCGACCAATTAGGATATATATCAATAGAAAACTCATGAGTTCCTGGTTCAACATCATCAATAATTACTTCAAAATGTGTAGATGTTGTCAAACTAGCATCTTTATCAATATCAGCTTTTAGATCTACAGCAGGATTAAATACTGAATATTTAAAACTATTGATTAAATCTGGTATCAAAGTTCCATTTTGTTTTATTTTGATATGCCCTGATCCCATAGTATTATGTTTTACTCCTATCGTTACTACTCCTGATAAAACTATTCTAGACTTATATTTTACATCTATAGACTGGGTAGAAGCTGCTATTGTTGTTTCTGTATTTAATGGATAACCATATTCAGGCATTTGACCAATTTCAAAAGTTTCACTCTTAACTAAATGTCCTTTTGTCATTGAAACCCATTTACCATCATTCATATAATATACTCCTTTCCCATTTCCATTTTCCATATCAGGATTCGTATTAAATACAAACTGCCCATCTTTAGCTGATATAAGCAAATCTGCTTCAGCATCAGATGAAATATCATTAGCAAGACTAATTTTAGGCATGAAATATTTATTTTGAGCAGCATCCATAACCTCGTTTAATGATGTTCTTCGTAAAATATCCCCACTTGAATTTTGTGTAACAAAATCAAAGCCATTAGGTACTCTTTCTGTAGTATCGTTTGGTTTTAACTCTGGTAATTGCTCCATTATGACATATGCGTTTTCAAAAGTGGCGCGATCTTGAGATAAATAATCTTTATTTTCATGATCTAAAACACTTGACCCCTTAAGGACTCTGAAGCCCCAGTCACCACCATCACCACTAATATTAAAAGTTCCAATATTCAAATTTTGTGTTGCAGTATGGTTTCCTAAATTATCGGCACCTTCTGAAACAACAGGAACCCAATAGCCTCTTTTATTGTAATAAATTCCTTCACCTTTTCCTTTTTCCATATCAGGATTTGTATTGTATACAAACTGACCATCTTGAGGTTCTAGAAGTAAATTAGCTTTTGCATGTTCTACATCATTACTAGCAAGACTAACTTTAGGCATGAAATATTGATTTTGAGCAACATCCATTATTTCGCCTAATTTTGTACTTCTTAATGGCGCTCCACTAATATCTTGTGTAACAAAATCAAGAAAATTTGGATTAATTAATGTCGGATCATTTGGTTTTAGAGAAGGCAAATGATCAATTATAACAAATGACTCTCCAAAGCGGGCACGATTAAAGGTTAAACGATCTTCCGTAGTAAGCGGATCAAAATCATTTACACCTTTCGTAAATTCTAATCCCCAGTCACCACCTCCAGAATTAATAGGATGAGACCCCATATCTAAACTCTGAGTTGCTTTATGATTACCAAGGTTATCTTTCCCTACTGGATTCCAAGTGGGTGTATCGCTATTATCCATATCGCCTCCCCAATAATACAATCCTGTATCGATTCCTTTTTCACGATCCAATTTGGAATTATAAATTAATTGACCTGGTATTGGTGGATATTGCAAGAGTTCTGTAGAACTAGTATCAGAAAGTTCAACTTCAGGAACAATATAATATTCTTGAGATTTTTGCATTACCTGTTTCAAATCAATTACTTTAAATTCATTCAAACCAGGTTCAAGTGCAACAAATTTTAATGTATTAGCATTTTCTAGTGTTTTAATCTCTATATCATCTAAAAAATCAACACGTAAACCTGCTCCATCGATCGCAACTACTTTTTTATTCGTTTCAGGATTTTTAGAAAAGGCCAAACCCCAGTCATCCTTTCCGTCATCATTAATTGGCCAATATTGTATGTTTAAAGGTTGTGTTGCAATATGGTTTCCTAAATTATCTCCAATAGAATCCCTAACAACCCATTTTAAAACTCCATTTGTATCAGCCACTAAAATATTGTCAGTAGATGCTCCAACTTGTAAACCATCTATAGTCAATGTATTATTTTGTGTTGTTGTAATTTTAGTAGGCTTTAATAAGGCTCCACCTAATTGAACCTTACTACTATCAGCTGTTAATCCGTTATCTGCTTTGTTAACTGAATTGGGATTAATTTTTACCCTCTTACCATTAACAGTAACAAATGTTTCTTCTGTTTGTGCTGTTTGTGCCATCAAAAATCCGCTTTGGATCAATAAAAGCATACAGACAATTTTTTTCATTTTCATTGTTTATTTATTTTATATTGATTATGTGATAAAATGTTTACAAAAATGAAACTATGGTTTGTCGTAGTTTGCCCGAAAAAGTTTTCTTTATAACAAAATAAGGTGTAATTTCTTTCAAAATATATTGTCTCTATATTTTTAAAAAGATAATTTGCGATTTCAATGCAGTAAAGAATTTCAGTTAGGCTTAAGATTTTCGAGAACCATAACTGAGTTTGCATCTACCAAAAAACTTATCTAATTTTAGTCTTTCGCAAAAGCAAAAATAAAATGACATCTGACCAACAGAAATACCTTAATCAATTAAAACAAACCATCGAAAGCTATTACCCTCTTTCTGAAAAATCATGGGAATTGATTGAAAGCACTACCTATTTCCAAACTCTTAAAAAAGGAGAAACACTATTAGGAAACGGAGAAATTGCTAAAAATCTTCATTTCGTTGCGAAAGGTGTTTTAAGGGCTTTTATAACAGATCAGCAGGGGAATTTCTATAACAAAAACCTTTTTCTTGAGAATTATTTTGCAGGTTCTAAAGTTTCGCTGATGCTCCAAACTCCTTCTAATTTTACAATTGAAGCTTTAGAGGATTCCATTGTAATCAACATCAACTATAAAAAATATATGGAGCTGATCTACCAAAACGATGATCTCAAAAGCTTCTATATTGCTCATCTAGAGAAAAACTGGATTATTGATAAAGAACAAAGAGAAGTCGCTTTGGTCATGCAGAACGCAACCGAAAGATATGTCAGTCTTTTGGAAAAACATCCAACTATTGCCGATCGCGTGCCGTTATTACATATCGCTTCGCATTTGGGCATTACGCCAACACAGTTAAGCCGAATAAGAAAAAGTCTGGAAAAAGATTTGTAAATCAACATATGTAAAGGTTTTTCTAAAAGACCAGATTTATCTTTGCTTTATAATTCAAATTCGTTACTACAATGACCAAAATAGACCTCATCAAAGACAATATTGACAATCTTACCACTCTTTGGAAAACTGTTGCAACTCCTCTCCTTTCTTATCATAAAAACGATCCTTTTGAATTTTCTCAAATTAAAAATTCAGGCTGGCCCAATAGATTATGGTTTCGAGAAGATATTACCGAAGAAAACTTTCCGCAAATTCAAGAAATCATGGAGAAAAATCCAGGTTTGGTTATTCCATATTGGGATATTTTTGGAAGTAATTCTAAAGAAATTTTCGAAAAGAATGGGTTTAATATCCGAATTCAGCTTGTAGCAATGACTTTAAAACTGGGAGAGAAATTTCCGCTTCAAAACAATCTTACTTTTAGAAGAGTTTTAAATGAAGAAGATGCCAAAACTTGGTCTGATATTTATCCGCTGTCTTTTAGTTATGTAATTAGCAAAGAAACATTAGTTCATAATTATGAGAATGTGAAATTCTACTTGGTTCATTTTGAAGGAAAGGCGATTGGAACGTTGACTCTTTTTCAAACAGGAGATATCATGGGAATTCACGGTGTCGGCGTTATTCCAGAAATGCGCAAAAGAGGTTTCGCCGAAGAAATCATGAAATTTGCCATCAACGAAGGTATTGACGCTGATTGCGAATATGCACAATTGCAAGCTTCGGCTTTAGGAAAAGGTATTTATACCAGATTAGGTTTTGAGGATTTGTTTACGATTACGAATTATCAACTTACGTAAATTTTAAATTCCAAATTCCAAACTATCACGATACACCTTTGCCAAAGTTTTAAACTTTGACAAAGGTTTTTTTAATTGCATTTTTTTCGCATCTTATGTCAGGCTGAGCGAAGTCGAAGCCCCGCAATCAAAATCGCCAATCTTTGTAGATTATCTGTGCGATCCTTCGACTTCGCTCAGGAAGACAAAACTTTGTCGAGCTACTAGTGTGATCCTTCCTTCGTCAGGATGACAAATAGTAAGGTAAGTTCAACACTAACAACTAACAACTAACAACTAACAACTAACAACTAACAACTAACAACTAACAACTAACAACTAACAATGTCCAAAATGCCCCTAAAATAGTCGTAAATATGTATTTCTTTAAAAGGAAAACATTATTAGATTTGTAATACTTTAACTAATAACCTTTTAAATAAATATTCAATGAAAACAACGAAAATCATTTTCTGGACTACTACAATTCTTATTTTTTTATTCGAAGGCGTTATGCCGGCTTTAACTTCTCAGTCTGAAATGGCAAAAGAAGGAATCAGACACTTGGGCTATCCGGAATATTTCGGCAATGCGTTAGTCGTTTTTAAAATTCTTGGAGTTTTAGCATTAATTATTCCGCAAGTTCCTGGACGAATCAAAGAATGGGCTTATGCAGGATTTGCTTTTGATTTTATCTTTGCCTCAATAAGCCATTTCGCAGTTGACGGAATCGGTTTTCAAGGTTTCTTCCCTTTAATCGTTTTAGCGATATTAATTATATCGTATGTAACATATCATAGAATACAGCGTTATAAAAACATAGCGCTCTAAAAACCAAAACTTTATGATTGAAGTTTTTAAAACAAATGTTCAAGAAGAATCGCAATGTAACATCATCATTGAGAAACTTCTTGAGCATTATCCCAATAGCTTGATCAACTTCGATTTAGAAGATTGCGACAAAATTCTCCGTATTCATGCAACTGCAATCTCGAATACAAAAATTATCGACATTTTAAATTCGCACGGCTACTTGTGCGAAGCTCTTCCTTAAAAAATTAACACTTCTCAAATATCTGATTCATAGTATTTTAATATTTTTTATTGTATATTTGAAATACCATCATTCATTCGCCTAATTCTATAAATTTAGTTTACCAGTTTATATACCGTAGTTTTAAACCAATCGGTAAATATATACTGTCGAGTATCTAATTTCTAAAATTAATGAAAATGAAAAGTGCTATTCAAAATACCATACTTGAGACCTACACCAAATTGAATGATCTTCTTTCTTCTTTTTCAAAAGAAGAAATCAATATTGTGCCGTTTGAAGGAAGCTGGACTGCTGGACAAACCGCACAGCATATTATTCTCGCCTGTTCAGGATTAACAATGCTGTTTGCTGGAAAAACAGAAAAAACAACCAGAAAACCTGACGAAAATGTAAAAGCTCTTGATGGTATCTTTTTAGATTTTAATACCAAATATCAATCGCCTGAAAATATAAAACCTGCTGAAATTGAGTATGAAAAAAGTACACTGCTGGCTTCTATCAAAAAAATACAAAATGATTTATTTGAAGCAGCAGAAACTTACGATTTAACGCTTACTTGTCTGGATGCTAAAGTACCTGGATTTGAACATTTCACAATTTATGAATGGCTCCATTTTGCCATTGTACACACGCAGAGACATACACACCAGTTAAAATCGATTTACGAACATATTAAAAAATAAGGAATGAATTTAACTCTAAACTATTTTTATGAGATCAAAAGTTAAAACCATTGTTTCATCTGGTTTAGTTGCAGGAACATTAGACATTACTGCCGCTATTTTGATTTATGCAGTGATACTTCATAAAACAACAGCCGAAAAGATTCTACAATCTATTGCAAGCGGTATTTTTAAAAAAGAAGCCTACACAGGCGGACCAGAAATGACTTTTGCAGGTTTGGGTTTTCATTTCTTAATTGCTTTTATTTTTGCTTGGTTTTACTTTAAAATTTTTCCTTATATCCCGTTCTTTAAAATAAACACATTCCTATCTGGCATCTCTTACGGATTCTTTATTTGGGCTGTAATGAATCTTATCGTTCTCCCTATAGTGTTTCCAGTTTTACCAGAAAAGAAATTAGATTTTCCGCTTTTGCTTTCTATTCTGATTGTGATTTGCTGTGTCGGAATTCCGATTGCATTTATAACTAGAAAGTATTACGCAAAATGGTATTGAGATAAAGTTACAAAGGGACAAAGTTGCAAAGGTTCAGAGTATTCGAAATAAAACCTCTGAACCTTTGCAACTTTGAACCTCTGAACCTTAAAAAAAAGACTAAACTTTCGTTCTTCCTGTAATTAATGATATAATAAATAAGACTAAAAAGATAAAGAATAAAACTTTTGCAATGCTTGCGGCTCCGGCAGCAATACCGCCAAAACCAAAAATTCCGGCTATAATAGCAAGAATTATAAATATAACTGTCCAACGTAACATAATATTTGATTTTTAAGTTCTTAATACGACTATTTTATAAGCCTCTCTTGTTTATTTCAAAGTTCTTTTATTCTTACAAATCTTGTTAACTCTATACGCTTTATTGTTATCGCTATAAACTAAAACAACGCCAGATTACACGCCACTTTCACGATTATCTACAAGCCTTACAGAATTACCATGTTTATGCATTTGAGTTAATTTTTTAATGGATTGCATTAATGGTCACTTTTATACTAAAGTAATTTTAGATAAAATTTTTTACAGTAATGGAAGCAGCTAAAAAGCATGGAGTCATTTTAGAAAAAACAGATCGAAATTTTGAAGAATTAGGAGTTTTAAATCCTGCAATTTATCAAGACGGAAACAACATACACATGTTTTACAGAGCTGCAAAAAAAGGGAATTTCTCTACTATTGGTTATTGCCGCTTTGAAGGCCCAACGACTTTAGTGGAAAGAAATACACAACCCATTTTTGTTCCTGAATATATTTATGAAATTCATGGTGTCGAAGATCCTAGAATTACTAAAATAGACGACAGTTTTTACATGACTTATGTTACTTACGACGGAATTAACGCTTGTGGAGCTCTCGCTGTTTCTAAAGATTTGAAAGTTTTTAAGAAGAAAGGAATTATTACACCGAAGTTTATTCTTCACGAATTTACAAACTTAATTAGAAAGCATTTACAGAATCCGAGCATTGCTAAGATTTTAGCTTTTAATACAGAAAGAAATTATCCGTTAACGGAAACCATTAAAGAAAACCTATTTGTTTGGGATAAAAACGTAGTTCTATTCCCGAAAAAGTTCAATGGAAAATTTGTTGCACTGCATCGATTATTTCCATCTATTCAGATTTTTTCGTTTGAAAAAAAATCTGAACTCACAGAAGATTTTTGGAAAGATTACTTAAAAAATCTTCCCGATCATATTGTAATGGAACCTAAATATGATCACGAAACAAGTCATATTGGTCCAGGAGCCCCGCCAATAGAAACAGCAGATGGCTGGCTTTTAATTTATCATGCTGCTGAAAGAAGAGAGAAAGGTTTGGTTTATCATGCTGCAGCTGCTTTATTGGATTTAGAAGATCCTTCAAAAGTTATAGCCCGACTACCAAAACCTATTATTACTCCTTCTGAATATTATGAAAGACATGGATATGTCAATTATGTGGTTTTCCCCACTGGAACAGCCATTTTTGACGACCAACTATATATTTATTATGGCGCTGCCGATGATAAGATTGCGGTGGCATCTCTGAACCTGAACGAGTTATTAACCGAGCTAAAAATGAATTCTCATGAAAACAATATCAAATAAATCAAAAATAGTTTTTTTATCTACTTTTCCGCCTACGCAATGCGGCATAGCAACCTATACTCAAGATACCATTAAAGGGATCACAGATGTTTACGGTAAATCTATCAAATGCGAAATATGTGAACTTGTTGACAAACCCAAAGACCAACCGACACAAGCATTTACCTTAAACACAAAAAATCGAGAAGAATACGCTAAAGTCGCCGAGGAAATTAATGCAGATAAAACTGTGAAATTGATTCATATTCAGCATGAATTTGGTTTGTTTTCAGGAAATTATGGAGACCATCTTTTAGATTTTTTAAATGCTATTAAAATCCCTGTGACGTTTACTTTTCACAGCGTAATTCCGAATCCGAATGACGAATTGAGAACATTCGTAAAGCTATTATTGAGCTACAGCAATTCGGTTTTTGTAATGACTTATAAATCAAAAGAAATTTTAATTAAAGACTACGACATCAATGAAGAAATAATTACTTGCGTGCCTCATGGAACTCATATTGTGGTATACGAAGCACCAGAACAGGCAAAAGAAAAATTAAATATTCAAGACAGATTAGTACTTTCAACTTTCGGGCTTTTAGGCGAAGGAAAAAATATAGAAACAGGCTTACAGGCATTGCCAAAAATTATCGAAAAAGCACCAAATACCTTGTATTTAATTATAGGAAAAACACATCCAAATTTAATTAAAGACGGCGTTGATACTTATCGAGATAAATTGGAAGGTTTGGTAAAAGAATTGAATCTTCAGGATAATGTTCGTTTCATAAATAAATATTTAGACACTGATGAACTTTTAGAATATTTGAAAGCGACAGACATTTATATGTTTACTTCCAAAGATCCAAATCAGGCCGTGAGTGGCACTTTTGCTTATGCAATGAGTTGTTCTTGTCCGATTGTCGCATCTAAAATTCCGCATACCAAAGAAGTTTTAACTCCAGATTCTGGAATTTTATGTGATATTGGAAATGCTGATCAATTTGCAGAAGCCGCAATTAAATTGATCGAAGATGAAAACTTAAGACACGAAATGGGAATTGGTTGTTTCACCAAAATGCGTGCTTCTTCATGGGAAAATGCCGCGATTACTCAAATGAATACTTATAAAAACTTAATGAAAAATCCATCAGAAATTAAATATAGCTATCCTGCTATTCAGTTAAAACATATTAAAAAATTAACTACCGAATTAGGAATTATCCAATTCAGTAAAATTTCGATCCCAGATTTAGATTCAGGATATACTTTAGATGATAATGCAAGAGCTTTAATTGCTTTTTGCATGCATTACAAACTGACTCAGGACAAAGACGATTTGGCTTATATTTTAATTTATTTAGATTTTATTCAACGTTGCCAAAAACCAAAAGGAGATTTTATCAATTATGTCGATCAGGAAAACCGCGAACATATTGAGCAAAATGCCGAAGTGAATTTAGAAGATTCTAATGCAAGAGCAATCTGGGCTTTAGGAACTGTCGTTTCAATGTCAGATCTTCTTCCAGAGGCGATTACCAAAAAAGCGACAAGATGTTTATTGAATTCATTAAAATGGGCCGAAAATATCCAATCGCCACGATCAATTGGTTTTGCTACAAAAGGTTTGTATTTGTACCATTCTACAATTCCTAATTTATATGTTGCTGCGATCATCAATAAATTAAATGCTAAACTTTTGGCAAATTACGAAGATACAGCTACAGAAGACTGGCAATGGTTTGAAAATTATCTGACTTATGGAAACGGAATTCTTCCAGAATCTATGCTTTATGCTTATTTAATTACCAATAAGCCGGTGTATAAAAAAGTAGCATTGGACTCTCTAGATTTCTTGATTTCTAAAACATTTATCGACGGAAACTTTAAAGCCATTTCAAATCAAAGCTGGCATCATAAAGGTTCAGAACCAAGTGAATATGGGGAACAGCCTATTGACGTTACTTATACGATTCAGACATTAAATGCATTTTATAATGCTTTTAAAACTCCAGATTATAAAAAGAAAATGAAAGCGGCTTTCAACTGGTTTTTAGGCAAAAATCATTTAAATCAGATCATGTATAATCCCGTAAGCGGTGGCGGTTACGACGGACTTGAAAAACATAATGTCAACTTAAATCAAGGTGCAGAATCAACCGTATGTTTCTTAACTGCCAGATTATTAATGGAAAAATTAGCAATTTCACAATCACGAGTTATACCTTTAATGAAATCCCGTACAGGATTAGCAATTAATTCGTAATTTTATAAAATGAAGCTAACCAAATACTTCACTTTTTTAAACCCGGAAAATCCCTTTCTTATCGAAAGGGATTTTTTGTTTTCAAACATTTCCTAAAACGTTGTTTCTTCCTTTTTATTGTGCATCATTCGATGAAAATTATATAAACTTCCTTAAAAGTTCTGTAAGATTTTAATTCTTAAAAAAAAGTACCTTCATATAGAAACTGAAAGTGTCTTTTCACCATTCAGTTTTTCATTTTATAGGATTCACATTAAAACAAAACATTTTGATTCTCGACATAAAAAATACATTCGCCGAAATTGGAGAAACCACAATATTTGCTAAACGGTTTTTTAAAGAGGTTTTTATTCCGCCTTATGAAACCAGAGAGTTTCTAAAACAATGCTATATTATTGGATATAAATCTCTGCCATTAGTTGCAATTACAGGTTTTATTATGGGATTGGTGCTTACGCTTCAGTCGCGTCCAACGTTGGTGAAATTTGGAGCCGAATCTTGGCTTCCAGGAATGGTTGCGCTTTCGCTAATCAGAGAAATTGCACCTGTTATTACAGCTTTGATTTGCGCTGGAAAAATTTCGTCAGGAATTGGTGCCGAATTAGGTTCTATGAAAGTGACTGAACAAATTGATGCTATGGAAGTTTCAGCTGTAAATCCGTATAACTATTTGGTGGTAACGCGTGTTTTAGCCTGCACTTTGATGGTGCCTATTTTAGTCTTTTTTGCAGATGCAATCGGAATTATTGGCGGATATGTAGGCATCAACATTCATGGAGATGTCAATTTTTACAGGTTTTTAACCCAAATCGTTCAATCCTTAGAATATTTAGATCTGCTTCCTGCAACGCTAAAAACTTTCTTTTTTGGATTTTTTATTGGAATGATTGGCTGTTACAAAGGTTTTAATGCTTCTAACGGAACAGAAAGTGTGGGACAAGCTGCTAACTCTGCTGTTGTAACGGCTTCGTTAAGCATTTTTATAATTGATATGGTTGCTGTTCAAATAACCGATTTATTCTTTTAAAATGATGAAGGAAAAACTACATAAAGAACCTAAAACAAAAGAAAAAGATCTAACTCCAATTATTGAAATTAAAGATCTGCATAAAACTTTTGGAAAAGATAATGCCGTTTTAAAAGGCGTAAATCTCACTTTGAATAAAGGCGAAGATTTAGTGGTTTTAGGACGATCTGGCTCTGGAAAATCAGTAACCATAAAATGTATCGTAGGATTGATTGAACCAGACAAAGGCGAAATCAAAGTCTTTGATGAAAACGTTCTTAATATTTCTAAAACAGAACTTAACGCCATTCGAGTTCGAATAGGTTTTTTGTTTCAAAGTGGCGCTTTGTACGATTCAATGTCGGTTCGCGAAAATTTGGCTTTTACCTTGACCAAACACAAACGTGATTTAAGCAGTGATGAAGTTGAAAATGAAGTAATCGAAGCACTAGAAAATGTTGGTTTAGCCGATGCAATTGACAAAATGCCTTCTGAACTTTCGGGCGGAATGAAAAAAAGAATTGGCTTAGCACGAACTTTAATCTTAAAACCAGAAATCATTTTATATGATGAACCCACAACCGGTTTGGATACGATAACATCACGAGAAATCAGCGAATTGATTTTAGACATTAAACACAAACAAAAAACGTCGTCGATTATTATCACACACGATATGGCTTGCGCCAAATTAACTTCTGATCGAATTGTGGTTTTAAAAGACGGTGTAATTCACGCTGAAGGAACATACGAAGAACTAGAAAAAGACGAAGACGAATGGGTTCGCTCATTTTTTGAATAAAGCAAAATAAATAATAGAAATCATGGAAAAGGAATCAGGATCTACTTGGAAATTAGGAATGTTTGTAACAATTGGTTTACTGCTTTTTATAATGGCTGTGTATTTCATTGGAAAACAGCAAAATCTTTTTGGTTCAACCTTTCACATTAGTTCTCAGTTTAAAACTGTAAGTGGTTTAGAAGTTGGAAATAATGTGCGTTTCTCTGGAATTAATGTTGGAACAGTAGAACAAATTCAGTTAAAAAATGATTCGACAGTAAACGTCATTTTGGTAATGAAAGAAGATGTTCGAAAATTCATTAAAACCGATGCCACTGCAAGTATTGGTTCTGACGGTTTAATGGGCGACAAAGTTTTAACGATTTCTCCAGGTGCCAAATCTCAAAAAGAAATTGAAGACAACGGTCAGATTGCTTCTGTTGACGGAATTGAAATGCACGATATTATGAAAAGTGTGAAGAAAAGCGTGGATAATATTGGTATAATTTCAGATGAAATTGCCATTTTCAGCCATAGCATGAACAACGGAAACGGCGCTTTAGCAAGATTGGTAAGAGATGATAAAATGGCCAACAGCGTTTCAAACACACTTTCTAATCTAGAAAGCGGTACAAAAGGTTTTAGCGAAAACATGGAAGCCGCAAAAAGCAATTTCCTTTTTAGAGGTTACTTCAAGAAAAAAGAGAAAAAGGCAGAAGAGAAAAAAGAAAAACAAGAAGAAGCTAAAAAAGAGAAACAAGAACAACAAGAAAAAGCCGCTAAAGAAAAAGAGGAAAAAGAACAGAAAGAGAAAGAAGAAAAACAAAAACAGGAAGAAGCTAAAAAAGCCGAAGCCGATAAGAAAAAATAAAAAGATAATAAATCTCAAATTTTAAATTCCAATTCTCATTTTATGTCTTCCTGAGCGTAGTCGAAGGACACACAAAGTAAAACACACTTAATAGATTAAGCATGCGATCCTTCGACTACGCTCAGGAGGACAAACATTGTGACAATTATTTTGAAAAGAAATCAAAAATCAGCAAAATATATCACAATTAATAATTTACCATTCACAATTAAAAGTATATGCCTTCTACATTCAAACATACCGCCTTAAAAGTCTTGAAAATTACTGGAATTACAATTGCGGTAATTTTGTTTTTGCTGTTTATTATTCCTTTACTTTTTCCTGGAAAAATTGCTTCGGAAGTAAAGAAGATTGCGAACGAACGTTTAGATACAAAGCTTGATTTTACAAAATCTAAACTTTCTTTTTTTACACATTTTCCTTCGTTGACTGTTTCGCTAGATGAATTGTCTTTAACGGGTTCTAAGCCTTTCAACAACGACACTTTACTAAAAGCGGATCAAGTTGCTTTTGGAATCGATATAAAAAAACTGCTTTTTGATAACGAAGTTAAAATCAATAAACTTTACGTTTCTGATGCTTTAATCAATATTATGGTTAATGAACAAGGTCAGGCGAATTATAATATTTATGTGGCTCCAGAAGATCGAAAAGATGAAAAAAAAGATCCAAATGCTCCAGAAGAAGGAACAGCAATTCGATTGGAACGTATTGATTTACAAAATTGTCATGTAAAATATAACGATCGTTCTGCAAAAATTTTAGTTGATGCAAAAGGTTTTAATTACATCGGAAAAGGAAATCTAAGCGAAGACATTTTTGACCTTGCTACCGATGCTAAAATTGATAATCTCGATTTCTATTATGACCGAACTGGTTATTTGAGACGAAAAAAAGTTAGTGCAGATTTAATTACTCGAATCAATACGCACGCCCTTACTTTTATTTTGCAAAAAAATGAACTTCATATCAATAAATTGCCTTTAAAATTTACTGGTTTATTTTCTATTTTAAGAGATGGATATAAAATCAACATTAAAGCTGCTTCAGAAAATACAACTGTAAAAGACTTATTGTCAGTAATGCCACCAGAATATTTAACATGGCTGGAAAAAACCGAGATTTCTGGAAGAAGCGATTTATTGCTTAGTTTTAAAGGAGATTATAATGTTCAAAAAAAGCAAAAACCAAACTTGGCTTTCAATTTAAAAATTAACAAAGGTTCGGTAAATTATAAAAACGCACCAGTTCCTTTAACCGATTTTAAAATGGATTTGAATGCTATTCTTCCGTCTTTAGATATAGAACAGCTTTTGGTAAATCTTAGAACATTAAAATTTAAAGTTGGCGAAAAAGACTATTTCAATGCTTATTTGCACAGTAAAGGTTTAAGCGAAATGAACCTTAATGCAAGTGTAAAAGGCGCGTTAGATCTTGCTGTTGTTGATGCTGCTTTGGGATTGGAAAATATTGATTTAAAAGGAATTTTAAAAACCAATATTCAGGCAAAAGGACTTTTTAGCACTTCGAAAAAACTGTTTCCAAAAACTATTGGCGGA
The DNA here is from genome assembly GCF_003254625.1 of Flavobacterium ginsenosidimutans. Taxonomy (GTDB): domain Bacteria; phylum Bacteroidota; class Bacteroidia; order Flavobacteriales; family Flavobacteriaceae; genus Flavobacterium; species Flavobacterium ginsenosidimutans. Next base: position 76,240 of record NZ_QJRJ01000081.1, on the reverse strand, counting down.
ATTTCTCTGCGAAATGGTTGGCTTAAAACAAAATATTATCCAAATCCAATTACCAATATCACTTTTATAGCCAATATGCTTAATAAAGCAGGAACTTATCAGGATTTGATTGTTGCCGTTGCTCCAGCTTCTTTTGTCTTTGAAGGAAATCCAGTTTATGTCAACGCCACTTTATCTGATTTTAGTGATTTGGCTTATAATGCAAAAATTAAAGGCGAGCTTAATGTAGGCAGAATCTATCAGGTTTTCTCAGAAAAAGGTCTTGATTTGACGGGTTATGCCAAAGCCGATCTTTCGCTAAAAGGAAAACAAAGTTACGCTACAACTGGTCAATATGATAAACTGGATAACAAAGGCACATTATTGCTTAAAAATATAAAAGCGACTTCAGAATTGTTTCCGAAGGCATTCTTTATTAAACAAGGAAATTTCCGTTTTCAAAATGAGAAAATGTGGTTTGAAAAATTCAACGCTTCTTATGGAAAATCTGATTTTGACATAAATGGTTATCTTTTAAATACAATTAATTATTTCTTAGAATCTAACGGAACTTTGAGCGGAAACTTCAATTTAAAATCAAAACTGATCAATGTTGATGAATTTATGGCGCTCGAAAAAGGAGAAAATAAAGACCGTACGCTTGCCGTTGATTATGCCAAGGAAGATCACCCAAAAATGAGCGGTGTAGTGATCATTCCTAAAAACCTGAATGTCAGTCTAAACGCCAATGCAGACAAAATAGAATACAACGGATTGGTCCTTAATAAATTAACTGGAAAAACTGGTATAAAAAAAGAAGGATTTTACTTAGAAAACATTACCTTTAATATCATCGACTGCATTTTAGGTATAAATGCCTCTTATAGAGACGAATCGCCAACATCTGCACACTTTGATGCTCATTTTACAGCAAAAGATTTTGATGTTCAAAGAGCTTATAAAGAGATTCCGATGTTTCATGACATGGTTACTGCTGCTGAAAAAGCATACGGAATCGTATCTGTCGACTATAAAGTCAAAGGAGATTTGAATGGAAATATGGGGCCAATTTACGAATCTCTTCAAGGCGGCGGAACGATAAATTTACGTGATGTAAAAATTAAAGGACTGAAACTTTTTGACGGAATTAGTTCTAAAACAGGACAAAACGGTTTGAATAATCCTGATATAAAGGGAATTGAAATCAAATCGACTATAGATAAAAACCTTATTAATGTTGAGCCATTTACCTTTAGTGTGGCAGGTTTTAAACCCACAATTAAAGGAACTACAAGCTTTGATGGACTATTGGATCTTAGAATGCGTTTAGGTCTTCCGCTTTTCGGAATTATAGGTTTCCCGATTGTAATTACAGGCACGCATGAAGCTCCAAAAATTAAAATATTCAGCAAAACAGGCCAGGAAATAGATCCTGCTGTTTATGACAAGAAGAACAATAAAGTAATTCGAGAAGAAAAAGTAAGCAAAACAAAAAACAAATAGTAATGAATTCTAAATCTCAGCAAAGCAGTGCATTCGAAAAGTTTGCTTCAAAAGTTTCAAAAGCTGCCGGAAGCACAACTGCTTTTATCAGCGCATTTATTATTGTTGTTGCTTGGGCGGTTTCTGGTCCTATTTTCGATTATTCTGAAACCTGGCAATTGGTCATTAATACAGGAACTACGATTATTACTTTTTTGATGGTTTTTTTAATTCAAAAAGCACAAAATAAAGATTCGCTTGCCATTCAGTTAAAATTAAATGAACTCGTAGCGTCAAATGATTTATCGAGCAATAGTCTTGTTGATATTGAAAGCATGACCGAAGAAGAAATGATTATCATTCAGAAATATTATCACCGATTAAGTGAACTGGCCAAAAAAGACCAAAGCATCAGAACTTCACATTCTATCGCCGAAGCACATGAACTTCATAATCGTAAAAAACAAAAAAATGTAAAACCAAATAAAACAAAACGAACTCCCAAAAACAGCTCTAAAAAATAACCAAAAATGAAACTAAGTTCAACCGAAACCTATTGGCCATTAAAAAATGCCATAAAACAAAGTTACCCTTCATTAGATTCCGATATTAACACTGACATTCTAATTATTGGCGGTGGTATTACAGGCGCATTAATCGCTTATAAATTATTGAATGAAGGAAAAAAAATTGTTCTTGTAGACCGTCGCGACGTTTGTGGCGGAAGTACTTCTGGAAGCACTGCTTTACTGCAATATGAAATTGATGTTCCTTTACATCAGTTAATTAAACTCCGTGGCGCGCGCTGTGCTATTGATAGCTACCAAAATGGTAAAAAAGCCATTTTTGATCTTCGAAATATCATTGACACTGTTGGCAGCGATTGTGGTTTTGAATTCAAAAAAAGCATCCTTTTTACTACTTTGAAGAAGGATGTTCCGTATTTAAAAAATGAATTTAAAACCCGAAAACAGCATGGTTTTGAAATTAGCTGGCTCAGCCGATTTGAACTTCAAAAAATGGGTTTAAATGCAATTGCCGGAATCGAATCTAAAACTGCTGCTGTTATGGATCCGTTTAAATTTGCAACTGATCTTTTATTTCATTGTCATGAAAAAGGAATGCAGATTTTTGATCGAACCAATATAGCTTCAATACAGCATCAAAAAGGCAACATTATTGCTACAACAGATTCAAAACGCGTCATAACAGCCGATCATATTATACATTGTACGGGTTATGAAAGTACAGAAACAATAAAAGAAAAAGTAGTCGATTTAAAAAGTACTTACGTTATTGCTTCTGAAAGTCAGACTGATCTTCCAGAAAATTTCAAAAATGCTATTTTTTGGGACACAGCATCGCCTTATCATTATTTTAGAACAACTGAAGATAACCGTATCATAATGGGTGGCGGTGATGAAGATTTTAAAGACACCAATAAACGTGATAAATTGCTTCCTAAAAAAGAACAATATCTTTTAAAACAGTTTTTCAAGAGATTTCCCGATTTAGATTTTAAGATCGATTATTCTTGGGCGGGTACTTTTGGTGAAACGAAAGACGGACTTCCCTACTTCGGAAAACCAAATCCGAGGAAAAATGAGCATTATATTCTTGGCTTTGGAGGAAACGGAATCACTTTTAGTGTAATCGGAATGAATTCGATCTTGGATTCACTTAATAATAAAAAGAATACGGATTTAGATTATTATCGATTTGGACGTTAGAGAAAGGTTGCTAAGTTTCTGAGATACTAAGTTTTTACTTTAAGTAAATAACAAAATCCTCAGGTTTTGAATTCTTCAAAACCTGAGGATTTTACTTTATATATCATGCTTTATAGCTAACGACAAAACTTAGAACCTTAGAATCTTAGTATCTCAGAAACTTTATCACGCTGTAATAGCCAAAGAACTCAAATTAAACTTATATTCTTTTGGGCTGCAGTTGAATTTTTGTTTGAATATTTTAGAGAAATAACTTCTGCTGGTAAAACCAATGCAATACACTATTTCTGAAATATTTAAATCAGAAGTTCTAATTAAGATTTCGGCTTTTAAAACTCGCATGTGTGTAATGTAATCGTTGACTGTGCGATTATGAATCATTTTAAAACCTTCCTGAAGTTTATTTGGAGAAAGACCAGATTTTTTACTTAATGCTTTTATTGAAAAAGCTTCTTCTGGACTTGATTTTATAAATTCAGAAAGCTCTTTTATTTCTTCCATTTCTCTTAAAGTCAATCCGTTTGATTCATTTGCGAAAGCGTGTAAATCGTCAGAATGTTGCTGAATTTCCATTGCAAGAATAATTCTCAAAATTCCTTCTTTCAATAAATTACGGACAATGCCTGTTTGTGTAATCGAATTAAGCTGCTCAATTTTTTCTGCAATCTGCAAATTATATGAACCAATGTAAAAGAAATCTTGAACTAAATTATTTTCGAAAAAAGTATCTTTTACTTGTTGATTTAAAGAATGATTTTGATTTTTTGCATCAATTTCGGTTCCAACTATTATTAAAGTAAGCTTCGTTTTTTTTCCTTTTTCAAAAAACAAAACATTATCCTGATTCTGTTTAGAAGTTACAATTGCAGTTTGAAAGGTTTTTAATTTTCGCTCTTCGCCATTTAATCCGAAGCTATGCGAAAGATTGCCTTTCGAACAATAAGCAAAATAAATAGGCGAAGATTTTACATTTAGAATATCCAATCTAACATCAGTTGAAAATGTCATATCAAACTGAACATACGAAATATTATCATTAAAAGAAGCCCCCATAATTGAACCTTCCGCAAAACTATTTTGTACTTCTAGTGTATATTCGTCTAAGTCAAAAGTCACTTTTCCGCCAAAATTAGTATGAAGTTCATCAAATATATTTTGAGTTTTTTCTGTATTTATAGTAACTATTTTCATGGTGACTGGATTTTAATTCTATAATTTGCTAAACCGTTTTTTAGATGAAAGCCATAAAGCTTTTCTTAAAAAACTGAAAGTCAAAGTTCGCCCAAAGACAGACCAAAAATGTTATATAATTTTCTCGTTTTGTTTTATAATTCCTTATTAATGATTATTTTAACTAAAAGAAAAAAATCGAATTAAATAAAAATGAAAAGTTTCTCCTTTGCTCCTATAAGTTCTCCAAATTCTAAAATTCTGATTTTAGGCACGATGCCTGGAACAAAATCTTTAGAACTCAATCAATATTACGGTCATAATCAGAATAACTTTTGGAAATTTATGTTCCAGATTTTAGGTGAACAATTTTCTAATGATTATGAAATCAGAAAAACTTTATTAATAAAAAATGATATTGCTGTTTGGGATGTCTTACAATTTTGCGAACGTGTGGGAAGTCTAGATAGCGCTATTAAAAATGAAATTGCAAACGATTTTGAAGATTTTTTAGAAAAACATCCCAAAATTGAAAGCATTCTTTTTAACGGACAGAAATCGGCGGCATTTTTTAAAAAGTATGTTCATTTAACTAAAGAATACAAGACTTTTACTCTTCCGTCAACAAGTCCCGCCAATGCTGGCAAGACTTTTCAAGAGAAATTGAGCGAATGGAATGTCATTAAAGAGCTTATTACAATAGCTTGAATTTTATATAATTAAAATGCAAATATTGGAATCATGTAACTTTTTCCGATTAAAATATAACAAATCGCAACCACTCTTAAAGTAATTTTACATCAAAGAAAAATAAGCCATATTGTAGATTGATGAACGAAATGGAAAGGCTTTCTTCTTATTAAAATCGACAAAGCAAACTGTAAAAGGTTTAGTCTATAAAGAGAACATTGGTTATGTTAGTTTATTTTTGGGAAAAAGCTACTCTATAGAAATATAGAGTAGCTTTGTTTTTATAGGCTACCATCTAAACAAAAAAGCATGAAAATTCAAACATATTACAATCATATAAGGTTTTACACACCGCACCATTTTATATATTATCCTATTTTAATTCTGTTTTTAATCGCCAGCATTTATTTGAGTATTAAAACAGAAGATCATTTAATTTGGGGATTTATCAGTGTTGCATTTGTATTTCTATTCGTCATAGCGTATATGTTGCGCCAGCATTATGCTCTTACACTTCAAAACAGAATTGTGCGATTAGAAATGCGTTATCGCTATTTCAGTTTAACTGGACAAAGATTTGAAGAATTTGAATACAAATTAACTGACGATCAAATATTTGCTTTACGTTTTGCACCAGACCACGAATTAATTCCGCTTATAAAAGATGTTTTAAAGAACAATTTAACTGGAAACGCCATCAAAAAAGCAATTGTACACTGGAAAGCCGATTATCATAGGGTTTAGTTTCTATTTTTCTTTTTATTGAAAAGAAGATAAAACACAAACAATACGATCCAAACGGAAACAATTACAATAAAATAGATTCCAATAATATTGGGATGAAGGTAATTTGGTTCGTAAAATAATTTATCTAAAGTTGTAAATTTTTCGCCAAGCGCTTTTCTATCAAAATTATTACGAATTCCGTTCAGCGGTTCATCGCGATTATCTCTATAATGATAAACATCTTGAGTCAGTTGCTTCGGAATCAGATTCGTTTCTATATTGTATTTTCTAAAAAGCGTATCCAATTTTTGAAATGTAAACGTCAGTGAATCTTTCTTAGAATTATAAAGCAATTTATAGCGATCTACTGCCGCTTGATATCTTTGTTTATCAATTGAATCTCCTTGAACGGGGCTAAATAAAGATTTGTTTTCCAAAAAGATACAAATATCTTCGTCATGTTCTGGATGCACTGGAACACTTTTAAAAATAATTTCTATACTATCATTTATAACCTTTTTAGAAATAATTCTTTTGTATAATTCCTCTTTATTAAAACTCAAAATATTTAGAATGCTATCGGCTCTATCTATCGTTTTATCAAAAGTGTCGGCTAATGTTTTAATTGTGTCAATACTATAATAGCTATTCTCAATTATTGGGTATTCTCCAGCCGAAATCGTATCTTCTTCTTTAGTCACCGGATACGGTTTTGGATATAAAATATTCTCGTAATTAAACAATTTTTCAGAACTATAAGAGGTATATCCATACAAAAACGGATTTAATACATTGAGTAATTTTTTGTCATTATTAAAATCATTTTCAGATAATTCTGTTTTCAGTTTTGCATTCATTCCAAAACTATAACTTATAAAAAATGAAAAAGTCAAAAATGAAATCAGAAATAAACAAACTCCAATCTTAAATGCATTTCCGCCTTTATAATTTTCTCTGGAATGATTTCGAACTAGAAAAATTAAAAAGAAAAGTAAAAATAAACCACTCACAAAAAAGTGCGAAATCGAAACATCATCGTAAAATTTAAATCGATAAAATTCAGTGTAGATATTAATATTTTTTAGCCCTTTAAAGGTAAAATAACCATATAAAAAATAAACTAGGTGAATTAGGGCTAATACGATTACAGATTTAATGAAATAACGCTTTAGATTTTTAGTCATGGCTTTAAAAGTTTCTAATGTGCTGAGATTCTAAGTTTTTTTTCGAGGTTTCTAATATACTGAAATTTTATTTTAGCAAAAAAATATTACAAATAAAAAAAGACGCGAAAAATCACGTCTTTAATCGAAAGAATTTCCGTAGAGACGCACTGCAGTGCGTCTAAATGTGGAATATATGTAATCTGACAATCTTTCGTAAGATGCACTGCAGTGCATCTCTACAGATATAGAAATTAATTTTGTAACATTAAAGAAACCTTTGTCCCTTAGAACTTTTACTTAGAAATATCAAATCCCTCTTTCAAGATTTCACTTTCAACCTTATCAATCAATTTGTTGGTTTTACCTGTAAGCTTTTCTTTTTTCCAATCTCCTTTTACATAAAGAATCAAAGTGATTAAAGCCGTTGCAACAGAAGCAATCGGGAAAGCCCACCAGATTCCAATTTTACCTAAAGAAGTATTATGAGATAAAATGTAAGCCAACGGAAACTGAATTACCCATTGTGAAACCAAAGTCAGAATCATAGGAAGTTTTGTGTTTCCGACAGCTCGGAAAACGCCAGTTAGACAAAGCTGTAAACCTAAAAACCCCCAAGAAAGACAAGTAATTCTCAGCAATTCTGTTCCTCCTTTAATAACCGCTTGATCTCTTGGAACAAAAAATGCAATTAAATAGGGCGCAAAAATAAAAGCTATGATACCGAGACCTGTCAATAATCCGAAACCAAGATAGGCTCCAAGTTTTGAGATTTCGGCTGCACGGTCAATATTTCCAGCACCGATATTTTGCCCCACAAGGGTTGCAATTGCCATTGATAAACCCAAAGCTGGAATTAAAATCAGCTGAATCAAATTAGAACCAGCTCCGTAAGAAGCAACTGTTAGCGTTCCGAAACGAACAATCAAAAACGTAATTGCCATCATTCCTAATGCGCGCATTGACTGCTCAATCGAAGAAGGAAATCCAATTTCAAAAGCTCTCTTAATGTGTTTATAATCAGGTTTAAAATCTGCAATACGGAGATGAATTCCGTGTTTTCCTCTAAACAAAATCGCAAATCCAATTATAATCGCGAGAAGCTGTGTGAATAAAGTCGCCAAAGCCGCGCCTTTTACGCCCATAGCTGGAATAAAATTCCATCCATAAATAAACAGCGGATCCAGGGCAAAGTTCAAAATAACAGTTCCTAAAACAATATAAACGGGCAGTGTAACACGTCCAACTCCACGCATTATTGATTGGAAAATCATAAATCCGAAACTAAAAACTAAACCAATAAATGCCACTCGCATAAATCCTAATGCATCAACATAAACTGTAGGCGTTACTTTTAGCAGATATAAAAAATACGGACTCAAAATATATCCAATAATCGACAAGACTACCGAAACGATAATAACCATCGATAATGTCTGTGCAGCCACGTGGTTGACCATTTTTTGGTTTCCTGCGCCAAAATATTGTGCAATTAAAATAGAACCAGCAATAGCTAATCCAGTTCCCAATGCAATGGTTAAAAATATTACGGGTGTGCTTATCGAAACGGCTGCAACAGCATCTCCGCCTAAACGTCCTACCCAAAAAGCATCTACCAACTGATATGCGGCTTGTAATAAATTAGCAATCATAATCGGGATTGCTAATTTTAATAATGAAGAAAGGATTGGTCCTTCTAACAATTCATTTTTTTTCATTTATTCAAAATAAGTATTTAAAAATCAGTTGACATGTCAACTTTTAAAGATTAAAAAAATTATAGGGTTTCTAGTTTGTCTGCATACGATCTTACTGCATTCAAAGCTTCTACTCTTTCTTTTGGAGTAAACACAGACATCACTTCTTCTTCGGCTCTTTTCATCAGAGATCTAATGCTTTTAGCCAAAGTAATTCCTTCATTTGTAAGACTTACAATGTTTTTTCGTTTATCCATTTTGTCTTTTACAACCTCAACAAGATTCTTTTTTTCGAGTGCTGTTATACTTCTTAAAATAGACGATTTATCCCTCATTGTTTTGTCTGACAATTCTCTTTGCGAAAGACTTTTATGATGCAGGATCATCAACAATGGCAACTGTTCTAGCTGTAATGTGATTCCTGATTCATTCATTAACGCATTTGTACGCCTGAAAATTGCTCGTTTAATACGATGAATCTGAAAGAAGAAACTATCTGATATTTCTTCTTTCCAAAAATTTGAAAAATTCTCTTTATCGGTATGTTTAATTTCCATGCGACAAAATTACAAAAAAGAGTGACATGTCAACTATTTTTTGTAATAATTCCTTATTTTACTGATAACCAATTAATTCCTTAAAATAATTCAGATATAAAAACAAAAATGAACGATTATTTTTACTAACTTTAATTGTTAAATATTACCTAATAAAAACTTAAAAACTACTCTGATGAAACAATTATTTATTTTTTTGGTAATGATGCTCCTTTGGATTCCGTTAAACGCTCAAACTGTTGCTGAAACCAGTAAAGAGGAAGACTTAACAACTTTTAAAACTGAAAAAGATGATTTTCAAGATAGTACTGTAGATGACCTGCCCTGGCACAATAGACGCTTTAAAGTTACTGCCGGCGGTTTTTTTCCTGTAAATAATACTGTTGTTCAAGTTGAAGGAAATAACGGAAATGTAGGAACTGAAATTGATCTTGAAAGTGATTTAGGGTTTTCTAAATCAACTGCATCATTTTTAGGAACATTTGATTGGCGCATATCCAAAAGATCCCGATTAGGTTTTGAATATTTTGTGCTAGACAGAACTGCAACAAAAACGCTGCAAAGAGATATTAATTTCGGAGATCATACTTATCCAGTGAATGGAAGTGTTCGAGGTACTTTTAATGTACAAATTGCCAGAATTGCTTATGGCTACGCTATTCTATCTAAACCTAAATATCAAGCTGGTCTATTAATTGGAGCGCATGTCCTTTTTGCAGATTTAGGTTTAAAATTAGATGCTAATACACAAAGTGTAGAATATCATGATAATTTTAACTTTACTGCTCCACTGCCAGATATTGGAATATGGGGAGAATTTGTTCTTGGAAAACGCTGGGGTTTGTATGCCAACGTAAATTATCTCGCAGTAAAAATTGATGAAACCGATGGCCGAATCATAAGCTACAATTTGTCGGTTTTATATAATGTTGTTCAAAACTTTAGTCTTACTGCAGGTTATACTGGATTGAATTTTAGAATAGATACTGTCCAAGACCGATTAAACGGTTTCTTGAAATGGGGATATAATGGACCAACAATAACTGCAGTTTACACTTTCGGCAAACATGTTAAAGTTACTAAATAAAGGTTCTCTCTCAGACGCTAAGATTCTAAGGTGCTGAGATTCTAAGTTTTCTTTTACCGCAAAGAGCGCTAAGTTTTTTATATTCTTTGCGTCTTTTCGAGATTAAAATTTTATACGAAGCTTTGCGAACTTTACATTTTCACAAAATCAACCTTAAAAAACCTTTGTGAACTTTGCGAAAAAACTTTGCGCTCTTTGCGGTAAAATTATACTCAAAGTTACTCAAACTTGAAACCCGAAACATGAAACCTGAAACAAAATAAATAAACCCGACAACTCCTCAGTTATCGGGTTTATTACCAAACTTAAACTTACTTAACTTAACTCAAAATAAAACTTAACTAATTTATTTTTCGATTGGAGAGAATTTTACTGCTGTTCCTCCGCCAGCTGCCAATTTGATATTTAAAACAGTTTTGCTGTTTACTTTTTGTTTAGAGATTGTAACCGGATATGGATTTGTTTTATAATTTGCTCCTTCTCCATCTGCATAAATTTCTGCTTCGTATTCTTTGTTCTTATCTAAAAATGAAAGCGCTACTTTTAAGTCTCTTGCATTTCTATTTGTGATCGAACCTAAATACCAATTTTTCTCCTCCCAATCTTTACGGGCAATTGTAGTGTATTCTCCAATTTTAGAATCTAAAACTTTAGTGTCAGACCAAGTGCAAGGAACATCTTTTACGAATTGAAATTCTGGTTTTCCTTCGTAATTTTCAGGTAAATCTGAAGCCATTTGCAACGGACTGAAAATAATCACATACAATGCTAACTGATTTGCTAAAGTTGTCTGCACTTTTGCACCAGAAGGTGTTTTGTAATCAAAATTGAAATTCCCAGGCGTGTAATCAAACGGTCCAGAAAGCATTCTTGTAAAAGGCAAAGTTGTTAAATGCTCTGGCGTATTTCCTCCATCTACAGACCATGCATTGTACTCTTGTCCGCGTCCGCCTTCTTGCGACATAAAATTTGGATAAGTACGCTGTAAACCAGTTCCTTTCATTGGTTCGTGGTTGTCAATCATAATGTGATATTTAGCCGCCGTTTCGATTACTTTTCTGTAATGACGTGCACCGTATTGGCTATCATGCCATTCTTTTTTATCCAAATATTTGTTTACGTAACCCGTTTTTACTGAGTTTACTCCCATTTTTTGGTACAGTTTAAAAGCATCTTCCAATTGGTTTTCATAGTTTTTAGTAGCTCCAGCCGTTTCATGATGTCCTATTAAACGAACATTTTTCATCGCTGCATATTTGGTGATTTCTTCTAAATTAAAATCTGGATATGCTTTTACAAAACTAAATGCAGAACCATCAGCAGTCCAGTCGCCATCCCAGCCTTCGTTCCATCCTTCTACCAAAACTCCGTCAAAACCATTTTTTGCAGCAAAATCAATATATTCTTTTGTGTTTTTGGTTGTCGCGCCATGTTTTGGTCCTTGTCCCCAAGTGTATTTTTCTAAATGCATTCCCCACCAAATTCCGATATATTTTGAAGGCGTGATCCAAGATAAATCTTCAATTTTTGAAGGCTCATTAAGATTCAGCATAATGGTCGAAGTTGCTACTTGTCCAGGATTCTTCCCAACCACAATAGTTCTCCAAGGTGTTTTAAAAGGCGTCTCAGCATATACTTTTACACCATCAGCCCAAGGCACTAAATCACTTTTATATTGTTTGTCTGTCGTTTTCAAAAGCGTCATTGAAGCAAAATCTGTTAAGTTGGCTTCGTGAATCGCTACGTGCAATTTGTCCTTAGTTTCAAAAGTCGCAGGCGTATTAATTGTGTCGGTTTTACTCATTAATGTTTTGCGATATTCACTTTCGTAATAACTATTTTCACGATGTACTGGAATCCACCAAACTTCGTTATTGTCTTTAAAAGTAAATTGCGTTATTTCATTAGAAATTTTGACTTTTCCTAAATGAGGCTGTTTCGGGAATTCATAACGAAATCCTACTCCATCATCAAAAACTCTAAAAATAATATCAACCAAACGCTCCTCTCCTTTTGCTTCTTTTAAGTGAACAATCAGTTCGTTATGATGATCTCTTACTTTTTTGAATTCGCCCCAAGGCTGTTCCCAAGTTTCATCTGCCGATTTTTCTTCGGTCGAAACGACTTCAAATCCATCTGTCATTTTAGCTAAACCTTGAAATTCAAATCCCATAAGAGAAGGTTCTATAACCGATTTTCCATTAGAAGAAAAACTGTATTGAGGCTGTCCTGAAGGTGTTAATTCAAAAGTTAATTCAGAGATTTTTTCTGGAGAACTGATTTTATATGTTGTTTTAGTACTGCAAGCCATCATCAGCATCGATGCAAAAGCGATTAGACAGTATCTATATTTTCTGTTTTTCATTATTTAAATTGTATTAATTACAGCTCTATTTAATTTCGCTCAGTATTTGTTTTGCTTTTGCAGGCTGCATTGAAACAAAATAATTAAACGCCTGATCGAGTTTTTTCTGGGCCTCGACATTTCCTTTTTTCTGTAAGCGTAAATCATACAATTTGCTGATATCTGGAAATACACTTTCAGTATTTTTTACTCCAGCGAAAGTTTTTATTTTTTCGACAAAAGAATAACCAAATTCAACTGTTGGTTCAATCATCGTTCCTTCTCCGAAATCATTCCACGTAATCAGTTGCAAGTAATTTACATTTGCATTTTTAGCCAAAGCAAGAGTTTCATCCAATGTCGCTCCATTATTGTGTTCGATTGTCCATCCAATAGCTGCACCTCCTCCGCCTTCGGCATAAAAATCTTTAAAACCAGGGTAAGCGCTTCCCATAGCTACGCCCAATTTTGGTTTTGTATTAGTATAGAAATTAGTCAGATAGCTATTGTCTTTGTATACCCAAGCATATTCGCCAGAAGCATTTTCTCCTGCCATCGAAGAATGATCCCAAAGTGTCAGGAAAGTTGGTTTTGTGGTTAAAGTATTAAACACATTTGTCCATTCTGCGGAAGTCTGCAAAACGATTGGTCCAAAATTCATTAACAGCGGTTTGCCATTAATTTTGATGTAATTAGCATCAGAAAAATAATTCTTTTCTACATAAGCCAAATCTGTTTTTGCTGCGCCGGTTACCGAAATTGCTTTTCCTGCATTAACAACATTCGTTAAAAATCGATCTTCATAAACAATAGCATATTCTAAACCTACTTTGTCCAGCATTTCAATTAACTGATCTGTATTTTCTTTGACCATTCTATAATCGTTTACATCGTAAGTTCCGTACCAATCGATTAGAATTCCATCAATTCCTGAATATTTCATCAACAATAAATGATTTTCGATCACATTTTTATCGCCTGAATGATAAGGTCCAATCAGCGGATAATAATAAGATGCTATTTCTCTTCGGCCGTTTGTTCCTACGTTATTCGGATTTTTGTTTGCCATTGTCCAGTGATATCCCCATTTTTTATCTGCACTGCTTTCGTTAGTTTCAAACCACGGCATGTAATGCATATAAATTTTGGTGCTGTTGGTTTTCTCAATCGCAACAGGTTCTGTTTTTTCTGGTTCTACCGGTTTATCCGAACCTTTGTCATCGCTGCTGCAACCAGCAACCATCACAATGCTCATCAAACCAAAAACCAACGATGTGATATATCTCTTCATATTGATGTACTGTTTGTTATTTTTATATTTTGCCACAGATTAAAAGATTAAAAAGGATTTTATTGTGATTAATTTATTTCACGCAGATTTAAAAAGATTTAAGCAGATATGCGCAGATTATTTTTTTTTACATTTAAAACCAAATCTGCTTTAATCTGCAGAATCTGCGTGAAACAAAATCTTTTTTTAATCCTCTAATTCAGTTTCTAATCTTTAGAATCTGTTACTAAAAAATTAAAAACATGTCAGCCTTCCACGACTAACCAACATGGAAGACTGACATTAATTAACCTAATACCCAGGATTTTGTTTCAGGTTTTTATTTGTAGTTAAAACTGTACTTGGGATTGGAAAAATTGCTCTGTATTTTTCCGTTGTACCTTTTGACCACCATGGCTCGAAGAATGTTCCAAAACGAATGTTATCTGTTCTTCTTCTTCCTTCGAATGTGAATTCTTTCAGTAACTCTTGATCAATAAATGCAAGATCAATTGTTGTTGGCATTTCTTCTCCAGCGCGCGCAGTTACTTGTTGTAAAAACGGTTTTGCTAAATCTGGCGAACCTAAACGAACGAAACATTCTGCTTGCATCATTAAGATTTCTGAATAACGAATTAAAACGAAATCATGATCGCGTTCCCATTGTTCTCCAGCTTTCATTTCATATTTTGCTAAACGTACACCTTCATTCTCTTTTGCATCTTCTAAACTTGTCAGGTTCTCTGTATAAGTTAACGGTTCTCCATTATCCATCATAATTACAGAACCCGTTGCAAGATTGATCTGATCACCTTCAAGCATACATTTTTTTCTTTTGTCTGTATCTGCAAAAGATGAATATACTCCTGGCTGTGCACACATTCCGTTAGCACTCCATGGATAGTTTCCTACTGGAGAAATTGCTAATTTTTGATTGTAGTGGCAGGACATTGAGTTCATGTAATTTCCAACTGTTCCTGCTTTTGAATCGTAAGGAATTGCAAAAATGATTTCGCTAGAACCTTGATTTTCTGTTACGAAATTGGCAAAGAAATCTGGAGTTAAACTGTATCCCGTAATTTTTTGACACGTATCAATACAATCCTGCCAACGCGCTACGCCAATAAATGCTTCTGAATTAAGATATAATCTTGCTAGAATCGCGTACGCAACATTTCTAGTTAATTTAGAATACACCACATTTGGATTTAAATATGGAATAGCGTCTGTTAGTTCTTTTTCAACAAAATCATAAACTTGTTTTCTTGTAGAATTTGTTGGAAGATCTGTGTCTTCAAAATTGGTTACGATTGGCACATTTCCAAATAAATCTAAAAGATTGTAATAGTAATATGCTCTAAGCGCTTTTAATTCTGCAAAAATTGGTTCTTTTGCTTTTTCAGTCAAAGACGATTTGTTGATTTGATAAATGATTGCGTTGATCTTAGCTATTCCAGTATAATTGTAACGCCAAGCTGAAAGAATCATTCTATTATCTGCTTTCCAAGTGTGTTTTTGAGCATCTTGATATTGCCCGCCGTCATACCAGTTTGTTCCTCTTGTTGGAATTGTTGCTTCATCTGAAACTACTTCATTCAAAAAGAAAACATACTCACAAGTTGGAAAGTTATTTGAAATTGCATCGGAGAATCCTCTTAATGAAGAATAACCTCCACCTACCAGCGCATCAATTTCTTTAGTTGTATTTCCGAAATTTCCATCTTCTACCTGATCATACAACTGTTCGTCCAAATCAGTACATGATACCGTAAAAAGCATGCTTAAAAGTATCGCTGCTGTTATTTTGATTTTCATTTTTAATATTTTATGGTTATCAATTCGCTTAGTTATTCAGCGTAAAATTTAGTCCAACAGAAATTGTAGTTGGTCGAGGATAATTGTTGTATCTATCAATTCCAGGAGCAGCCAATCCAGTTTGATCCATTACTCCAGTTTGATTAATTCCGTCTTGAGCATTTAAACCAATCTCAGGATCTACACCTTTGTAACCTGTAATTACAAATAAGTTTTCTCCCATTACAAACATTCTAACTTTAGATTTTTTGTATTTCAATGGCAAAGTGTAACCAATAGATAATGTTTGAAGTCTGAAGAAAGAAGCATCTTCGATCCAGTAATCAGAATACTTAGGAGCAGAAGTAATACCACTGCTTAAGAAAGAATCTGGCACATTAAAAGCTGGTAATCTGTTTGGATCGTTTAACATCATGTTTGTAGCATTTAAAGCTTTTTGTCCAAACATTCCGTATCCTGAAACTCCAAGATCAAAATTTCCGTAAGTAAAATTCATTCCAATACCTAAAGTCAAATCAGGCTGAATATTTCCTAAATCTCTTTTATCTGCGTCAACCAAAGCACTTTCTGCTACCACTTCATTTGCTGCATTATAATATTGGATTTTTCCATCAGCATCTAAACCAGCATTTTTGAATCCCCAGAAAGTTCCAACAGGATATCCTTCAGCAATAATTTGAGAATATTGTCCAGACATACCTGCTAAACCGTGTAAAGATCCGCTGTAGATCACATCTGTTTTATAAGTTGGATTCGAAAGTTTTTCAATTTTCTGAACGTTATGTCCAAGTGTCAAATTAGCATTCCAGTTGAATTTGTCTCCTTTAATAATATCTGCATTCAAAGTCAATTCAACTCCTTTATTTGACATTTCACCAACGTTAGCCAACATTGTTCCCACTAAATATGGAGGCTGAGGCACTTCATAAGTGTATAATAAATCTTTTGTTTTTTTAGAATAATATTCAAAAGATCCTGTAATTCTGTTGAAAAGACCAAAATCGAAACCAACGTTAATTTGCTCTGTAGATTCCCATTTCAAATCAGGATTTGGGTTTTGTTTTGGAGAATAAGCCAAACTCCAAGTTTTAGTAATAGGATCATAGTAGCTGTCATTTCCAACTCCTAAGATAGAAAGCGATTTATACTCACCAATTCCGTCTTGATTTCCTGTAACTCCGTAACCAACTCTAACTTTTAAGTTGTCTAACCAACCTTTTGTAGAACTCATAAATTCTTCATTAGAAACTCTCCAAGCCGCAGAAGCAGATGGGAAAGTTCCCCATTTATTGTTTTCTCCAAAACGGCTTGATCCGTCACGTCTTACAGTCGCAGTCAATAAATATTTACCATCGTAGCTGTAGTTAGCACGAGCATAAAAAGAAACTAAATTTGATTTCCCTTTGTATGAGTAAACGTCACCTAAACGATAGTTGTAACCTGCTCCTAAATTATTATAACCAAAAGCATCTGTTACGAAACCACCTCTTTGTGCTCCAAAACCTTGGTAGATATTTTCAAGATAAGAATATCCAGCTAAAGCACTAATGTTATGCTTGTCGATTGTTTTACTGTAATTCACATAAAGTTCACCTTGAGCATTTGTATATTCTCCATAAGTTCTTTGTGCAAAACCTCCTTCTGTTTGCCCTTCCATAACAGCATAAGACGGTTTGTATGTTCCTGCTTTTACAGCATTATGTTCTAACGAAATATTTGCTGTTGCAGTAAAGTCATTTAGGAATTTTACATCTGTTTTAAAATAACCTAAAAGTCTGTGTCTTTCATTATCGAAAGTTCTGTTTGTTAAAATCTCAACTGGATTTTGGTAAATATTTCCTGCTACTGAAGTGAAATTTCCTTCTGAATCGTAAACCGGAATTGTTGGATTTAAGTTGTAAGCTCTTTCAAAAATTCTATAATCAATTGGATGCCATTTGTCAATGTTAGCAAATAATCCCGTATCAAATTTTACGTCTTTATTATCTCCAAGATATTGGTAAGCACTAACGTTTCCGCTTAATCTTTCTAAACCAGATCTTTTGATAACTCCTTCATTGTTTAAATAAGAAAGTGAAGTTCTGAATCCGCTGTCTGCTTTACCAGAATTAATGCTTAAAGTATGCGATTGCGAAATTGCTGTCTGCTCAATTGCTTTTTGCCAATTTGTATTTGCGCCATAATCTACAGCATCTGCAAGTCCGTTCTGACGTACATAACCTCTCCATTGATTTGCTGAAAGAAGATCTAAATTATCATTCACATAACCAACGCTTGTTTGTCCGTTGTAAACAACAGAAACTCCTTTTGTTCCAGATTTTGTTGTAATCATGATTACCCCGTTTGCTCCACGAGAACCATAAATTGCTGTAGCAGAAGCATCTTTAAGAACGTCAACCGATTTAATATCTGATGGCTGAACCACGTTGATATCAACACCCGCAATTCCATCAACAACAATTAACGGACTGTTACTAGCTGTTAATGAAGTTCCTCCACGAAGACGAATTGTAGAACCCGCAGCTGGATCTCCAGAAGGACGAAT
Organism: Flavobacterium ginsenosidimutans; assembly: GCF_003254625.1. GTDB lineage: Bacteria > Bacteroidota > Bacteroidia > Flavobacteriales > Flavobacteriaceae > Flavobacterium > Flavobacterium ginsenosidimutans. Next base: position 57,985 of record NZ_QJRJ01000081.1, on the reverse strand, counting down.
AATATTCAATCCCGCTACTTTTCCTTGTAAAACTTGTTCTGTTGACGAAATGGTTCCTTTTACTAAATCATCTGCTCCAACTGTAGAAATTGCTCCAGTTAAATCTGATTTTTTCACTTTTCCGTAACCTACAGAAACGACTTGCACTTCTGCCAATGCATAACCATCATTTTGCAGACGAACGTCATAATTAGAAGTATTTGCAGTAATCTGAACTTTCTGTGTTGTTGATCCGATAAACGAAACTTCAATTGCACTTCCTACGGCTACCTGCAGACTGAATTTACCATCAAAATCTGTTGTAGTTCCGTTTTTAGTTCCTACTTCAATGATAGAAGCTCCCGGCAATACATTACCTGTATTGTCATAAACGGTTCCTGATATCTTTTTCGTCTGCGCGAATAAACTAGCAGAAAGAAAAAGCATAAATATCATCAATACCGCCGATTTAGCAGTCCACATTTGATGCAGGACGCTTTTTGTATTTTTACTATTCATTAGAATTGGTGTTTAATTTGGTGAGTTATTTGTCTAAAGTCTTAAGCGGAATCGTTGTATCCGAAATCGTTTTGTCTTTGTTATCTTTAACCAAAACATGAATTTCGCTTAAAACTGGAGAATCTTTAAGTTCTGAAACTAAGTTGACAAAACCTTTAATTTCTGCAGTTCCTCCAGTAAACTCACCAGAAATTGTTTTTGTACCCGCTGTAATTGTGTAGATTAATTTGTTTACACCTGCTTCGTTGTTTTTTCTAGACATTCCAAGAAAATCTCTTTGACTGATTTGCGCCGGAAAGAAAGCAAAACTTGGCGGCGGTGGCGGAATAAATTCTCCTGCGTAAATAACCTGATCACCAGAATTTGCTGTCCAATTCTCTGCTACCATCAGAAAATTTATCTTTTCCATAACAAAGTCATCTGGGGCATTGAAGTATTCCTTAGGAATAAAATCCATTCTATAAAAACCATTCCCTAAGTCTTTCAATTTTGTTTTTTCGGCAATTTCTGGTTTTGCAGCTTCATACATTTGCTGAATAGCCCAGTCATTTAAACCAGCATGCATATGTACACTTGGAGTACCAGCAAATGCGGGGTTAAGATTTGCATTAAACAAAATACTTATAGGCTTATCAATTAAAGGTTTTGTAGGATATGGTCTAAATAATTCATCTGAAGTATAAAAAGATGAAAAATCAGTATAAGGCATATTTGCCACATCACTTTGTTTAGATCCATTTTTATTTTTTAAGCGAAACCAGAATCCTGCACTTGCAGCGATTTCATCTGGAGTTTTAGAAAAATAAACTGTTGGAGTTAAAGTAAAACTCCAGATTTTATTTCCTTCATATTTTAATTTCGCAAAGTCAGAAGAGTTTTCCCAGTTTCCTGCATCTGGTTCAGATGGAGACCAAATCCAGATGTATAAATCTTCTGTTTCGGCAAATGTAGATGCCGACATATCAAAATACCATGTAACTTGTTCGTCATACTTGTAAACAACAGGATATGATGACATTGGCCCAACGGCTCCTGCAGCTTCTTGCGCCTGAATAAAATTAGGAGCCATCAACAAGGCAAGTAAAATTGTATATATAAACTTTTTCATATTACTTTTTAATTAATAGCATTTAATTTAAATACATAAGACACAAAATCTACTCCGCCAGAAGAATGCACTAATTGAATCTGCATTTCTTTGGTTTTACCTGGAACTGAAGTCAATCTCAATTCATCTGTTTTTTGCGTTTTTTGCGCATCGCTATACAAATAGATTTTTGTTGCAACGCCATTGGTTGGCTGAAAATCTGAGCTAAGCGCCCAATATCCTTTAGGAGCAAATAACGGAGGAACATCTCCAGTTACTTCATAACTTGTTGGTTTGTTCTTTTCATCTACGTTAAATTTAATTTTGAAATCTTCGTAGTTAAAATAAGTACTCAAGTTTTCTTCGTTTGGTTCGATCTTATTTGCTTTCGCAACTTCATCAACCATTTTCAGATTTGTTAATCCCCAATTTCCATTTACTTTTTCATAAAGGGTAATCGGTTCCACGTAGCTTCCGTCATCTGTGTTGTCGCATCCAATAGCAAAAAAACACATCATAAAAGCTAGCCAATAAAGACTTTTACATTTCATAAATTTTTGGTTTTCGTTAGTTTGTTATCCCCTTCAAAAGGATACAGCGAAACTAGACGTTAAATAAATCCTAAAAAAAATATCAGAGAAAAATCAAGATTAAATTCAATACTTTTAAAATACAAATATCTAACAATCAGTATTTTATATTTATTTATACAATTAAAAAATCAAGATGTTGTTTAGATCAAAAATGATAGTTTTTTAATGGTAAAAATGACAATATGCAAAAAATTCGGTATATTTTTTTCGGCATGCATATATATAACCTCTTTTTATTGTATAATTGCAAATAAATTGACTGTTTTTAACATTTACCGCTCATTTCCCCTTCAAAAACCATCTTTTAAAGCGATGTTATTAAACTATTTACAAAATCTCTAAGGTTAGATTTTAATTAATCTCAAACTTATCTTAATTTTAAAACGAATTAACTAACTATATCAAAACCTTACCTTAAACCAAAACCAATCATGCGAAGAATATTGATGCTGCTTTTCTTCATCATAGGTTTTTCTCTTACTGCGAAAGAGACAAATCCGTATCTGGAAGAATTAGATCAGGTTCTCTTGAAAAAAGATATTTACCTGAAACAGAAATATCGAAAAATTGAATCTTTAAAGAAAAACGTATCCAAGTTTATACTCAGCCAGAACAATGAAGAGTTGTACAATTGCTATATGTCGTTATTTGACGAATACAAATCTTTTAAATATGATTCTGCTTATTATTATTTGGAACAATCTAAAATCAAAGCCAAGATTTTAAAAGATCCTAAATTCTTATCCAAAAGCCGAATTAAAGAAGGTTTTGTTTTATTGTCTTCTGGACTTTTTAAAGAAGCAATTGACACTTTAAATGTTATTGATGACACAAAACTGGATCTTAGAAACAAATTTGAATACTATAATATCAAAGCCCGCGCTTACTATGATTTAGCCGATTACAATCGTGATCAGCGTTTTAATATCCATTATGTACAGCAGGGAAATCACTTTTTAAAAAAGGCTTTAGAATTAATTGGAACCAATACGAATGAATATTGGGCAGCAGAAAGTTTAAAACGTTTAAAACAACAAGACTGGCGCGGTGCCGAATTTGCTTTTAGTTATTGGATCAACAATTACAATCTTCCGCCTGATTATTACGGAATTGCAACTTCTAGTCTTGGTTATATTTATTCAGAACGCGGTTATACCAAAAAAGCGATTCAATATCTAGCTCTTGCGGCAATTGCTGATGTGAAAAATGCAACAAAAGAAACCGTTGCGCTTCGAAATTTAGCCAACGAACTCTTTAAAATGGGTTATTTGGATAAAGCCAACGAATACATCAATATTGCAATGGATGATGCAACTTTTTATAATGCCAGACATCGAAAAATTGAGATTTCGTCGATTCTTCCTATTATAGAAAAAGCACAGCTCAATAATGTAAAAGATAAAAATGATAAACTCGAAAAGATTATTATTCTTTTGACGATTCTAACCGTTATCATTTTTGTTTTTCTTGGCATCATTTTCAAACAATTAAAGGAGAAAAATAAAGCCAGAAAAATCATGGCCGATTCGTATTTGCAATTGCAAGAAATGAATGTGAGTTTGAGCGAAGCCAATGCAATTAAAGAAGAATATATCACCTATTTTATTAAAGCAACTTCGGCTTTCATTAATAAAATAGATCATATTCAGAAAAGTACGTTGCATAAAATCATCACCAAAAAAACAGATGAAGTTATTGCAAGTTTGAAACGTTATAACGTAAAGGAAGAACGAGAAAATCTATTCCATCAATTTGATGAAATCTTCTTGAAATTGTTTCCAACTTTTGTAACAGATTTCAATAAATTATTTCCAAACGATCATAAATGCATTATGAAAAAAGGTGAGCTTTTAAATACCGAATTACGCATTTTTGCATTGTACAGATTGGGAATCCAAGACAGTAATCAAATGGCGGAATTCCTTGAACTTTCTGTAGCTACAATTTATACGTACAAAACCAGAATTAAAAGCAAATCTGATTTTAAAGATACTTTTGAGCAGAAAATTATGGAGATTAAGACAATCTAACGTTCTAAGTTTTTTTTAGCCACGAATTCACGAATTATTTTTTTAATATCTATTCGTGTAATTATCGCGCACAAATTTTACGTATCATTTTAAATAAAAATTAGTGAATTCGTGGCTATCTATCTTTTATTCAGTCGCCTCCAACTGCAAAATGGTATTCTGATAAATTTTACTCAATGAAAACAATTGCTCCATAAAAATCATAATCGCAATTGGAACAAAGAAAAACCCCAATAAATCTTCTTCATACAAAAAGTAAGTTGAAATCATAGCAATACGAGTATATTCCAGATAATACATCCATTTTCGTTGTTCTAATAAAGCTCCACAATTGATTAAAGTTAGAATCACCAACGAAAGCACAAATATCTTGTCGTAGGTTTGTAAGTAATCGAAATAATAAGTGAAGACAGTTAGAATCAAAGTACAGATTCCCAATTGTATATAAAGATAATTTCTAAAACGAAGTCGTTGATGCGGATTACTTTTGTCCTGAAGAAAACGCTTTTCAAGAATCGGACGAATATCTTGATCCATGTGCGCTGGACTTCCAAAAACAGCTTTCCATCTCGCTTTGAATCCGATGGAGCGTTTCCATAATTCGTAGATTTCGAAATAATAATGAAAGTGCTGCCATAAGAAACTGTAGCTTTTTAACGGATGCGTTAAACCATATTTTGGTTTTTCTTCTTCGGTTTGGAAAGTTCCAAAAAGACGATCCCAAAACGTAAACATATCGCCATAATTTTTGTCCAGATATTTTTCGTCAGAAGCATGATGAACACCATGAACAGAAGGCGTTACAAATACATATTCTAGCCATTTTATTTTACCAATAAGCTGTGTATGCGTAAAAAAAGAATAAGCGCCATGAACAATCAACATCGTAATAACCATCGTTGGATGAAAACCAATTAAAGGCAAAACACACCAAAACCCTGTTCGAATAATCGCCTGAAAAGTAGTAATTCTAGCTGCAGCCGTGAAATTAAATTCTTCACTATGATGATGCACAATATGCGCTGCCCAGAAAAAATTAACTTCATGACCTAATCGGTGATACCAATACCAGACAAAATCGGTTGCAAGAATCAATGCAAACCAAACTAAAGCATTACTTGGAATCCCAAATATTCTATAATCGTCATAAATCAAATAATACAATTGGTAAAAACTCGCTGCGACAAATAAGTTAATCAAACGCTCTGCAATTCCGATGGAGATATTGGAAACAGAACTTTCATAATTAAAAATTTCAGGCCTTTTTCTGCGTTGGGCAAGCTTATATTCTAAAAATAAAAAAAGAAAAAAGGCAGGCATTGCAAATGCTAGAAAATTGATATTTTTCATTTGTATGATACTTTTCGATTCTAAAAATTTGTTCAATAGTTCAAACGAAAAAAGACACTTCCATTAATTACGTTTTTTGAGGAGAGACAAAAAACGTAATCAACGAAAATGATCTTTTACGAAAATAAACCTGATTTTAATTCTGTTTATATTGAGGAGCTTCCAGCGCCACTTCTTTAACCGATTGTGTTTCGGCTACTTTTTTCAAAGCAATAATATAAGCAGCAATACGAGGCGTTACATTGTGTTTTACTGCAACTCTAAAAACAGTATCGAAACCTTTTTCTAAAATATCTTCCAGACGTTTATTGATCTGGTGAATTCTCCAAGATTCTAAAAGCGAATTCTGAAGCCATTCAAAATAAGAAACGGTAACACCGCCCGCATTGGCTAAAATATCAGGAACAACTAATATATTTTTATCATGTAAAATTTGATCTGCATCTGAAGCTACTGGACCATTTGCGCCTTCAACGATAATTCTGGCTTGAATATCACCAGCATTTTTCTGCGTAATAACATCTTCTTTTGCAGCCGGAATCAAAACATCAACTTCCAAAAGCAATAAATCTTCATGTTTAATTGCAACCGAATTTGGATACCCTTTTATCGTCTTGTTATTCAAATTATAATACAAAATCAACTCTGGAATATTAATTCCGTTCGGATTGTAAAATGCTTCTGAAACATCACTTACAGCAACAATTTTTACTCCTTTTTCATATAAGAACAAAGCAGAATGCAATCCAACATTTCCAAAACCTTGAATTGCTGCCGTAGCTCTTGCAGGTCTAATTTTTAATTTTTCAAGTGCCAAAAGACTGATAATACTTACTCCTCTTCCTGTTGCTTCTACTCTACCTAAAGATCCGCCCGAGTGAAGATGTTTTCCTGTTACTACAGCATGAATTGGTCTTCCGTGTAATAATGAAAATTCATCCATTAACCAGCCCATTTCATCTGGACCTGTTCCCATATCTGGAGCTGGAACATCTTTTTCTGGTCCAAAAATATCAGCCAAAGCTTTTGTGTATGCTCTTGTAATTTTTTCTAATTCAGTTTTAGAATGGTTTCTCGGATCGCAAATAATGCCGCCTTTTGCTCCACCAAAGGGAATTCCAGTTACAGCAGATTTCCAGGTCATCCAGGCGGCAAGTGCTTTTACTTCGTCCAAATTTACAGCGGTATCATAACGAATTCCGCCTTTTGAAGGTCCTAAAGCCGTATTGTGAATTACGCGGTATCCTTCAAAGTTTTGAACGTTTCCATTGTCTAAAGTAATAGAAAAATTTACTGTGATTTGTTTTTCAGGGCGCTGTAGTTTTTGACGAAGAGAATCATCTAATTTTAAAATATCTGCAGCGATATTAAAGCGATCAATCATAGATTGAAACGGATTATGTTTTATAATTTCTGAACTCATAATATATAGTTTTTAGGTTTGGGTTATCTTTTTTATATCTATTGAAAATCTTTTTTTTGATAAAAGTCCTTTGCTTTTATCTCTTAAAACTGATACAACACGGAATCTTTATTAAACAGCGTCGCATCAAAATTTTCATATTTCTATTGGTTCTCATATCTAGATTTTTTAACGATTCAAAAAAAAGCCTTTCATGGTGCAATGAAAGGCTAAAAAAAAAATAACTAACAAGTACTTTCTCTATTAACGCCATTTCAAAACGTGTTTCATCATACAGCACATCGCAAAGCTGCATGGGAAAGACGTCATAATATTTCGGCTATAGTTTTTCATTGTTGAGACAAAGCTACAAAAATATATTTATAAATTCTATAGAATTAGTCGAGTTTATTTTAATTAATTTTAAAACAATGACTAAATCGATTGAAAACTAAAGGATTAGTGTTTAAAAAAAATTACTGTAATTGCGATAAAACGATAAAAACAATGGCAATTAAAGCTAAAAACAATCCTAAAATATTGATTTTAGAAAGTTTTTCTTTGAAAAAATAGGCTCCAACAATTGTCCCTAAAACAATAACTCCCATATTCATTCCCGCAAAAACAGTTGATGGATTTTCTGCAAATGCTTTATGGGCTTTTAGATAAAACAAAATGTTCCCAAAGTTGAAGATCCCAACCAATACTCCAAATGGAATGTTTTTCGCTTCTAACTTTTCTTTTGACACCAATACTTTATACAAGACAATAAATATTGAAATAACAAAAGCGATTAGAAAAACAAAGAACAAAGAAGTTGTATAAGGAACTACAGTGTATAAGGCAATTTTCTTGAAAAGAATATCAACAAGTCCAAAACCAAATAGCACTATTGCGGGATAAATCCATTTATTTTCGGTATTAGCAGATGGCTTTTTTAAAATGAATAAAAGCGCCGCAAAACCAATCAAAACTCCAATGATTTTATAAGTATTAAATCCTTCATTAAATAACAGCCAAGCCGCCAAAATTGGAATAAATAATGATAATCTTTGTGCGGCATCTGTTTTTGCAATTCCCATATATTTTATCGAAAGTGCTAGAAACAGAAATAATATTGGAAGCAAAATTCCAACAGAAGTATAAATTTCTAATGGTGCATTATTGTCTAATGCATTTAAATCTGGCGTAAAAGTAAAATAACAAAGCGTTATTGCAGCGATGTAATTGAACGAAATAATCTGTGACGGATTAGCATTATATTTTCTAGAAATTTTGAATATAACGCCCACAATAACACTGCAAAGAATACTTAATATAAGGAATAACATAAATTTATTTTTGGACTGTAAAAGTAACTATTGTAAAATAAAAAAGCCCAGCCGGTTTTAAAAAACCAGCTAGACCAGATTAAATTTTATCTCTATTCTTTTTTAGAATTTACTGATGTAACTTCCGTAAATATCTCTAAACTGATTTCCTTTTGCAAAACGATCTTTACTCAGTTTTTTGTATTCAACCAATCCCCATAGAACGAATTCTTTCAAAAAGTATTCGTCTTCTTTTACCGTTTGAGGCTGGTATTTTTTTAGCAAATCATCTAATGGTGTTATTTCATCTAAAATACTTTTGTATTCTTTGTCTGAAGCATCATCTAATAATTCGAAGCCGCTTTCCGCGAAAAACCATTCCACCACATCAGAATAAGGTGTTTTCTCATCTGGCTTTTCTAATTTTTCGATTTTTGGAAAATATTCTGGAAATAATGTTCTAATTGCCGAACCAATTAAGCTTTCTGCCACAACATCTGCTCCCTCCTGTTCTCCTTCGTAAACCAATTCGACTTTTCCAGTAATTGCTGGAATGATTCCTGTAAAATCTGATAAACGAATTGTGGTTTTATCAACACCAGAAATCAAAGCTCGGCGCTCTGCTGTACTAATTAAGTTTTCGAATGCCGTAATACTCATTCTCGCACTTACACCACTTTTGTTGTCAATATATTCACTTTCACGAGCTTCAAAACTAATTTGCTCTAAAATATCTCTCGCTAAACTCGGAACATAAACAACATCGGTCTGGTTTTGATCTAATTTAGATTCCTGTTCTGTAATCGTTCTTGCAATCTCAATACTTTCTGGATAATGTGTTAGAATCTGCGAACCAATTCTATCTTTTAAAGGTGTTACAATACTTCCTCTATTAGTATAATCTTCTGGATTTGCGGTAAAAACAAATTGCATATCTAAAGGCATTCTTAATTTGAATCCTCTAATTTGAATATCTCCTTCTTGTAAAATATTAAATAATGCTACTTGAATTCTGGCTTGTAAATCGGGTAATTCGTTGATTACGAAAATACAGCGATTCGCTCTCGGAATCATTCCGAAGTGAATTACTCTGTCATCTGCATAAGACAATTTTAAATTTGCAGCTTTAATTGGATCAACATCACCAATTAAATCAGCAACCGTTACGTCTGGAGTTGCCAGTTTTTCGAAAAATCGTTCGCTTCTATGCAACCAAGAAATTGGAGTTTCATCACCTTTTTCCGCAATTAAATCTTTAGCAAAACGAGAAATAGGATTTAACGGATCATCATTAATTTCTGAGCCTTCCACAAACGGAATATATTCGTCTAATAATTCAACCATTTTACGCGCCAAACGCGTTTTTGCTTGTCCGCGAAGTCCTAATAAGTTAATGTTGTGACGTGATAAAATCGCGCGTTCTAATTCTGGAATTACCGTATTTTCAAATCCGTGAACACCTTCAAAAACAGGCTTCCCCGATTTGATTTTCTCACGAAGATTATTGCGCAATTCATCCTTTATGCTTGTACTTTTATATCCAGTGGCTTTTAATTGACCTAATGTCTTTATAGTATTTATTTCCATTGTGTTGAAATGTAAATTTTATTATTGTTTTGTTTTAAAGAAATGAGCATTGTTTCATTCCTTAGTGTTAGACGCACTGCAGTGCGTCTCTACGATATGCTACGTTGTGTTGAGAAAACCTTTGTTCCTTTGTTCCTCAGAACCTTTGCACCTATCTATTTAATCCTCTTCTTCCTATTAGCTTCATAATCCTCAAAAATCATTTCACCCAAACCTTTAATTCCGGTATAAAATGCTTTTCCCTGATTGGCTTCTGTAAACTGATTCACAAAACGCTGTAAATAAGGATCTCTGGCAATCATAAAAGTGGTTATTGGAATATGAAGTTTTCTTGCCTGTTGCGCTTGCGTATAGCATTTATCAACAATATATTCATCTAAACCATTACTATTCATATAATAAGAACCATCACGTTCGCGAACGCAGCTCGGCTTTCCGTCGGTAATCATGAAAATCTGTTTGTTGGTATTACGCTTTCTGCGCAAAATATCCATCGCCAATTGCAAACCTGCAACTGTATTGGTATGATAAGGTCCAACTTGTAAATAAGGCAGATCTTTGATCGGAATTGTCCAGGCATCATTTCCAAAAACCAAAATATCGAGCGTATCTTTAGGATATCTAGTGGTGATTAATTCCGCCAAAGCCATTGCCACTTTTTTAGCTGGAGTAATTCGATCTTCTCCGTATAAAATCATACTGTGGCTAATATCAATCATCAGAACGGTACTCATTTGTGCTTTGTATTGTGCTTCTTCGACAACCAAATCGTTTTCAGTAAGCATGAAACTTTCAACTCCGTTGTTAATTTGAGCGTTTCGAAGACTTTCGGTTAAAGAAATTCTTTCTAAACTATCACCAAAATTAAATTCACGGAATTCGCCAGTATGTTCGTCGCCATTTCCGGCATGTTTTGTTTTATGACTTCCACTTCCAGAACGTTTCAAATTTCCGAAAATCTGATCTAAAGCTTGCTGTCTAATTGCACGTTCAGTTTTTGCTGTAATTCCAAAACCAGAGCTTCCATCGCCTTTTACTTCATCTCTGATGTATCCTTTTTTCTTGAGGTCTTCGATAAAATCGTCAATAGTATAATTTTCGTCGGTAAGTTTATATTCTTTGTCCAGTTCCCGAAGCCAGTTGATGGCTTCATCAAAATCACCCGAAGTATGGGTGATCAACTCTTTAAAAATCGTAAAAAGTTTGTCAAACGGAGACTGAAAAGGAGCTTCGTAAGTCTTAAAATAAAACCCTTTTTTAAATTCGTTTTTCATAATTCTAAAATTACATCTTTTTAGAATTATGAAAAAAGAATCGTTTATTAATTTTTAGTTAAAATATTTAACCAAAAACTTCAACTAACGGTGTTAGATATAATAATTATTCAAATTTTCCGTCTACATAATACCACGCGCCATTTTCGAATTTAAATGTAGAAAATTCATAATGCACTTGCGGTTTATCATTAGAATCTAAAAAGTAAGCTTTAAATTCTACTGTGTTTTCAGTAAAACTCAAAATCTCTAATTTCTGCCATTCATTAGAAACTGCCCATCTTAAAATTTCAGATTTCGAATAATGTTTTCTTTCTGAAACATAAGTAGTTTCCATTAAATAATCGGCATTATGAGAGGCATATGCCGAATATCGTGATCGCATTAAAGTTAATGCTGAAGGTGCTTTTTGATTGTTAATCAGATATAATCCGCAGCAACTTTCAAAAAGCAATCCTGTGTCACAGAAGCATTTTTTATTCTCCATCGACTGGTTCTTCTCCATTAATTTTTACATGAAGCTGATTTAACAAAACTTGATAACGGGTGATTTCTCTCACTTCTTCGTCTTCTTCAGCAAAATCAATCATTTCGTCTAATGTTTCACTTACTTCCAATAATTTATTGTTTGCTTCTCTGTCGTTTTTCGCAGCGATCAAATCAATAATTTCCTGTACGTTTGCTTTTAGGGTTTCGAATTTACTATTCATTGTTTTTTTGTTTCAGGTTTCAAGTTTTAGGTTTCAAGTTTTAGGTTTCAGGTTCGTAAAGATAACTTGGAACATGAAACCTGAAATTTGAAACTATTATTTACTCTTCGTTTTTACTTTCGTTGAATTTCTTAACGATTTCTTTTAATTTTTCTTTTCGGGCAATTTCGGCTTGTTTAGTTTTTGCCTGAGCTTTATGCAATTTATCGTTATGCTTTTTGATGTTCCTTTCGTTATTTCTTCCCATTACACCTCTCTTTTAATTTGTTCTAACGTTTTTTCTGTGAAAATCAATTCGTTGATAATCTGTTTTCTCAAATCATCAATATCTTCATAATCAAAATACTTTGCCCAATTGGTCAGCTGCTGAAGGTTTCTAATCTGTTTTAATCTCTTTGTAGTTTCAGAACTTGTCCTTAAAACTGCTTTGCCATCGTATTCTGGATTATTTTTATGCTCGTAATTGGCAAGATTGTTTTCGAAATCGGCTTTTATATAGTAAAGTTTTTCTTCAGCATTATCTGGATAAAACTCCTCCCATTTTGCAAATCCTATTTTAGTTTTAGATTCAATTTCTGGATTTCGGGCAATTAAACGCCATTTACTATTGGCTAATCTTCCCCAATGGTTCGAAACGCGGTACATTCCTTCTTCTGTATAATAATAGGTGCTACCTGCTTTGCTTTCAAATTGCTTTTTCAATCCTTGAATAGAATCTGGCAACACTTCATTAAAAGCGCAAAAGGTATTTTTAAAAGAATTAGGATGTGGCTTAAAATTTTTCTGCATGTGCAAATATACTCAGATTACGGCGAACTCCATAAACCAATCCTAAATTGCTTACCTTTGTACTTTAATTTCAAAATAAAAAATCATGTCTAAAGATTTAGAACAAAAAATGCCGCAAAAAGGAGTATTTACTGGCATTATCGAAAAGGATGAAAACAATAATTATTTCTGTGGCGAATATCTTTTAGACTATAAAATGGTTCAAGCCAAATTTAATGTGGGTGACTGGATTACTATAAAATCAGTTATTGAAAATCCAAGTGACATGAGCTACGATAAATATCCTAAAAAATCAAGAAACTTCGATAAAGCGAATCATAAGCGGGAAAACTAGAAAAGTTATGAGTTATGAATTATGAGTTTTAATCTAGTAATTCATAATTCATAATTCATAATTCATAATTCATAATTCATAATTCATAATTCATAATTCATAATTCATAATTCAAAAAGAATATTTTTTCGATCAAAACTGAAAAGTTAAAAAAAAGTGTACCTTTGCAAAAAATTTGTCGATTTGAACTAAAACAGAACGATTTCAAACTAATAGACAAGTAGTTACCTTTTATTTATGAAAAAAATAGTTGAATACCGCAAGTTACTAAACGTAGAAAAAACTGCAGAGTTAAAAGATTTAAAGACAATTTATCGTAATGCGATGAAAGAATCTCATCCTGATAAATTTGTGGGAAATGAAGCTGGTTTAAAAGAAGCAGAAGAAAAAAGTAAAACAATTATCGAAGCTTACCACTTTTTAGTAAGTATTCACCCTGATACTATCAAACTTAATTTACCTGAGTACACAGAAACAATTTCAACTTGTTCTATCACAGATTATAAATTTGTTGAAGGTCGTTTAATTATTGATTTTTCTAACGGAAGTGTTTACGAATACATCAGTGTTCCAAAAGCAACTTACGTGAAAATGGTAAATGCAGATTCTCCAGCAAGATTCGCTAAAAGACATATTTTAAACTCTTTTACTTGGAGAAAGAAAACAAATCAAGAATAGTTTACAAACGCTATATTTTACCAAAAAGCACTCTATCAAACGAGTGCTTTTTTTATGCCTAAAAATTTAAAAATTAATTATAAAGAATTAAAATAAGGTTTTAATTAAGAGTTTTAAATCAAATCAGACCAACAAACATGCTGATTTCATGGGTTTTAAACCAAAAAAAACTATAACAAAATTTTAGGTAGCAAAATTCTGTATGTTATATAATTTTAGATACTTTTGTTGCACAAATCAATTAACTAATTAATTTTTTATAATGAAAAAAATACTTTTTGTACTTACAGCTTCTGCAGCTATTATTTCTTGCAGCAAAGTTAAAGATGGAGAATACCTTATTACAGGTACTGCCACAGGGATTGAAAATGGAAAAACGATCATCTTACAAGGTGCTGACCCTGCTACAAGAATGCCAATTTCTCTTGACACAGTAAAAGTTGAAAACGGAAAATTTGAAATAAAAGGTAAAGTAACTGAACCAGCTTTCCACTCTTTAATTTTACAAGGCGCTAATGGTCCAATTCCATTTATCCTAGAAACTGGAGAAATTAAAATTGCAATTGACAAAGATAGTATTCATAAATCTAAAATTTCTGGAACTTACAACAATGATGAGTACTCAACTTTCATTGAAGAAATGACAAAAACTCAAAAAAGTTTAATCGATTTCCAGAAAAAGAACAACGATAAAATGAAACAAGCTCAACAAGCTCAAGATACAGCAGTGATCAACAGCTTAATGAAGCAATACATGGAAATCCAAAAAGAAGTTGGTGAAACTAGCAAAAAGAAATATTTCACTTATGCTGAAAGCCACCCAAAATCTTTTATCTCAGCTATTATTGTTCAAAATTTATTGAATGACCCAGCAGCTGATACTAAAAAATTAGAAGGAATCTTCAATTCTTTTGATGAGTCTTTAAAAAATTCAGCTACAGGAAAAGAAATCAAAACTAGATTTGGTCAAGCGAAAATGCCATCTGTTGGTGCAACAGCTCCAGCGGTAGGTAGCGCAAAATGAAGAGCCGATTTTTCTGCTCCTAATCCAGAAGGGAAAGTAGTTTCTCTTAAAGAAAGTTTAGGAAAAGTAACTATTGTAGATTTCTGGGCTTCATGGTGCGGACCTTGCAGACAAGAAAATCCACATATTGTAGCGCTTTATAAAGAGTTACATGCAAAAGGTTTAAATATTATTGGAGTATCTTTGGATAAAGATGCTGCAAAATGGAAAGAAGCTATTGCAAAAGATGGATTAACTTGGACTCAAGTTTCAAACTTAAAATTTTGGGAAGAGCCAATTGCACAACAATATAATGTTGAAGCAATTCCTGCTACTTTTATTCTTGATGCATCTGGAAAAGTGGTAGCGCAAGATTTAAGAGGCGCTGAATTAAAAGCAAAAATCTTAGAATTGTTAGCCAAATAATTCTATACTTTTATAAATATCAAAAAATCTCCCTCGTGGAGATTTTTTTTTTCCTACTAAAAACTCAAAAATAGAATTGCATCAAAAAGAATTAAAAACTCGACTTTAGAAAAGATTATTAAGCCAATTTCAAAACAATAGTAAATAGATGTTTTTTAGTCAATATTTATTCATTTTGTCAATAAATGCAATATCTAACGACTTTATTAAAGAATAAATTCAAAGCAAAAAACATAGAGTTTACATAAAAATAATCTTACTTTTAAAAATAAATTAAAAAAAATCTATTTTGAAGGTTTTTTATTTTATTCAATTCCAACGAATTAAAAAATAACTTTAAAATAACTTAAAATTAAGTCATTTTTTTGTTTGGAAATGTAGAAAGAGTTCCTATCTTTGCCACCGCTTAGAACAACAAAGCGCAACAAGCTGAGATCGGGGAGATACTCAAGCGGCCAACGAGGGCAGACTGTAAATCTGCTGTGTGAACTTCGCAGGTTCGAATCCTGCTCTCCCCACAAAAAGGGTAAAAGAAGCCGAAAAGAAAGTTTTTCAATCTTTTCAAAAACTCGAAAAAAACGTGGTAAAGCCTGCAAATTTAATGATTCGCAGGCTTTTTTTATTTCATCCTGCTTTTCATATTTTTTAAAACCTCCCAAAATCTCTATGGCAAAATCGTGGCACTTTCAATGCCCTTACATTATTTTTTGTCTGTTTTAATCTCAATACAGCTAAATTCAGTACCATTTGTAAAATGCTTCATGACCACTTTATATTTTCTGAATTTATCGTTACTTGTATAGCTTGAAAAAGATTGCTGATTCAGCTGGAAGACCAGTCTCTTCATCATTCCTACTTTTGCGTCAGAATCGAGACGGGTCAAACATTTTCTACAAGTCTATCTGCAGTATAATCAAACTTTCTTCGATTTAGCTTCTAATTGAAGAAGGATTTCAATTTTATTTAGTATAATAACTCTTAACCTTTACTAATTACGCATTGTATAAAAGGGAGACTATTTTACTAATCCAGCTCTTAAAGCTTTTCTAAACCCTACAGGACTTGTGCCTTTATTCTTTTTAAAAAATTTATTTAAATGGCTTTCATCTGTAAACCCCAATAGAGCTGCAATTTCATTTATACGAAGGTCGCTGTGTTTTAACCGATGCACTATGAGCTGCGTTTTATAGCGTGCAATATATTCCTGAAGTGTTACTTCTGTATGTTTCTTAAAATATTTGCCTAAATAACGGGTTGAAAGTCCAAAATAGGCGCCGATCTTTTCAGCTCTCAATTCTTCCGGATTAAATATATTTGACTGGATAAACTGCAGTATCTGCAATATTCTTTCCTCAGAATACTCGTTAACATTTTCGGGCAGGTATTTGGCAATATTTCGCGCAACTATAACAATTAAGGTGTTTACCAGATGGGTAATTAAATCTGTGTTATAAACGTCCTGATTCTGCTCTTCCCGAATAATGCCTTCAACAATAGGCCTTACTAGGCTTTTATCAATTTGATTTTTCAGGATACATCCCGGCTGATGATTTGCATTTTGTAAAATAAACTCCAGCTGTTCAATGTTTTTAGCAGACAGACCGCCATTTTTAATATATATATCAGTAAATCGTAAGAAAAAAAATGTGGTTTTCTCTTCAATATCAAAACGATGGATATCAGAAGGTGTAATTAAAAACATATGATTAGGATGATATCGAAACTGATTATCATTAATAACCTGAATTCCTTTTCCATCCAAAATATAGATCAATTCAAAGAAAGTATGCTGGTGTTCTAACTTAGGACATTCATCTAATGTTGTATATACTATTTCATAAGGCTTGTACAATTGCTCTTTACTCATTTTTACCTGTATTACTTTTAATAATAGTACAAATGTACTATAAAAAGGATAATTTGTACCATTTTAAAACATTTAACTGGTATAATTTTGCTTTGTAAATTTAAACTAATTAAAAATGAGAGCAATAATTTTAAATGAGCCTGGTGATGTCAATCAATTACATTATACAGAAATCCCACAGCCTGAACCTCTGGAAAATGAGGTTTTAATCAAAGTGAAAGCAATTTCCATTAATCCCGTAGATGTTAAGACACGGGCAGGAAAAGGAGTTTACGGCAGATTAAAAGAGGAAAGTCCGTTAATAATCGGCTGGGACATTTCTGGAGTTGTGGAGAAAACTGGCAGTAAAGTAACCCAGTTTAAAAAAGGGGACGCCGTTTTTGGAATGGTTAATTTTCCCGGGCATGGCAAAGCATATGCAGAATATGTAGCTGCACCTGAAACACACTTGGCATTAAAGCCTGCAAACGTAAGCTTTGAGGAAGCTGCAGCTGCTACACTAGTTGCCTTGACGGCTTATCAGGCACTGGTCCATCATGCAAAAGTACAAGCCGGACAGAACATCTTAGTTCATGCCGCTTCTGGGGGTGTCGGGCATGTCGCGATACAGATTGCTAAATATCTGGGCGCAGCAGTAACTGGAACCTCATCGTTAAAAAACAAAGAATTCGTACTTGGACTTGGAGCCGACAAACACATTGATTACAATACTTATGACTGGAATTCTCATCAGGACAGCTTCGATTTTATTCTTGATACAATTGGAGGGGATAATATTGACAAATCGATAGAAGTGACCAAAAAAGGGGGAACCTTAATCAGCATACCGACAGGTCTTAATGAAAAGGTGACTGAGAAAGCCAAATTGAAAGGTATAGAAGGCTATTTCATTTTAGTGCAGTCAAACGGCCAAGATATGAAAGCAATTGCAGATCTGTTAGAAAAGGGAATCATCAAGCCATTTGTAAGTGAGACATTTCCTTTTGATAAAATGAAAGAAGCACATCTGCAGCAGGAAACAGGCAGAACAAAAGGAAAAATAATTATCACGTTATAAAAAAGAAATAAAATGAAAACTTATATTGAAATAGGAATAGTACTAATTACAGCATTTATGGTAAGCTGTAACAATACCTCTTCAAAAAAACAGATAAATGCCGTTTCTTCAGATGATGCTGCCAAAGAAGTAAAAATAGAACAAGTCTTCGCTGATTCAACTTATCAATTAACGGGTGTTGCAGTTGCAAAAAACAGCAGGCTGTTTGTAAATTATCCCTACTGGCTAGATAAACATAAGTATTCAGTAGTCGAAGTTATAAAAGGCAGACCTACTCCCTACCCTGACGCAGAATGGAACAGTTTTAAGAAAGGAGAAGACGGACAAAACAAGTTTGTGTGTGTGCAGGCGGTAGTAACAGATGACAAAGGTTTTTTATGGGTTGTTGACGCTGCAGGCATCGGACTTGGTAAGGTGTATAATAAAAGCAACAAAATTGTCAAAATAAATCTGAAAACCAACCAGATAGAACACATTTACCGTTTTCCTGAAAATGTCGCCGGCGAGAATGTTTATCTTAATGATATCCGCGTTGATACTGTTAATGGCTTTGCTTACATCACCAATTCCAATACTGGCGGCATTATTATTTTAAATACAAAGACAGGAAGTTCGAGATTTGTTTTGGGAGACTCGCCAGCAGTAAAATCAGATCCTGATTATCATTTTTCTCCTTTAGGAAAAGAACTGCTGAAAGGAGACGGAACACCATTAAAAGTGAATTCAGATGGAATTGCTTTAACTCCAGATAAAAAATGGCTGTATTTTAAAGCGCTGACCGATGATAGATTATACAGAATCAAAACAGAACTGCTTCAACAATTTGATACATCTGATGAAATCCTGAACAAAAATGTTGAGAATTTAGGAAAATTTACAACTACCGACGGCATGATATTCGATAAAAAAGGCAATCTCTATTTTGGCGACCTGGAAAAAAACAGCATCATAAAGATTACGCCAGACTTAAAAATGCAAACAATAGTGCAGAATGACAATGAACTGATATGGCCCGACAGCTACAGTATTTCCGAAGATGGATATCTGTATGTATCGGTTTCACAAATACAAAACTCGCCCTGGTTTCATCAGGAAAAAGAGCTGTTTAAAAAACCATTTAAAGTTGTAAAAATTAAAATCAATTAAAAATGGTAAAAAATATTCTCAGCATTTTATTTTTGGCATTTGCATTAAACAGCAATTCCCAAAAAATACAGCACTTTACGTTAAAGGAACTGCCGTCAAAATCGGTTAACGAGCTTTTGACCCGGGGAATGATTTCGGGAGAAAAAGGAACTATTGGTTATTTCACTTATAAAAAAGGAGCCGTAGTTCCAATGCATCAGCACAGCAATGAGCAGTATTCCCTGATAACGCAAGGAAGCGTAAAGGTATTTACTGAAGGCAGGGAAGTTATAGTTAAAGCGGGCGAAGGCATTATAATTCCTCCTAATGTACCTCATAGCTTTGTTTCTCTGGAAGACAATACTATAGACATTGATTTCTTTTCTCCGTCAAGAATGGATTGGATTACAGGTTCTGATAATTATTATAAAGATTCCAACCAAAAAGAACCTGTTAAATGGACTGGTGAAGTTTTGACCCCTGAAATATTTGCGTCTTTAGATGAAGCTGCAGGAAACATTGCATTTACGCCTCAGGGAGATCTAATTTATAGTCTACACCCATTTTTCAATCCGGAAATCCGCGTAAAAAAATATGACGCAAAAACAAAAAAAAGCGTGCCGTTTCCTAATCTGGAGTGGAATACGCCCAGAGCGGCAGACGATCATTTTTTAAGTAATGTGTTAGGTATCAGAAGTGATGAAAATGGTATTATCTGGATGCTGGATATGGGACAGAGAAATGCAGTAACACCCAAAATTGTAGGATGGAATACTCGTTTCAACCGATTGGAACGCATTTACTATCTTCCCCAAATCATCAGCAAAAAGCATACGCAATCTAATGATTTTGTAGTTGACACCAAGCACGGCTTTTTTATTATTGCAGACGAAGGCATTGGAAACGGCGGTGATGGAAGCACGGCTTCTCTGTTAACTGTTGATATGAATACCGGAATAACCAAAAGAATTCTGGAAGGGCACAGAACTACTCTTCCTGAAAATATTCCGATCAAAGTTGACGGCAAAATATTAACCACAGGTAAAAATAACTTATTAGTTGGCTGTGACGGCATAACAGCAGATAAAGATTTTGAGTGGCTGTATTATTCGCCGTTGAACGGAACTAAGATTTACAGGATCAAAATTCAGGATTTAATTAATGAACAATATACAGATACTGACCTGAATTCCAAAATTGAAACCTATTCCGCAAAACCAAATAACGGAGGTTTAAGTATCGATATTGCTGGCAATCTGTACCTCACAGCTGTTGAAAGCCATAGTGTCTCCATAGTTTTGGCCGCGGACAGAAGCGTTCATACACTGGCTTCTGATGAAAAAATGCTTTGGCCCGACGGCGTAAGTTATAATTCGACAGATGGATTTATGTATGTCTCTGCAGCACAGGTGCATTTGGGCGCTGCATTTAATAATGGAAAAAATGAAGCCCGAGCTCCATTTTACATATTCAGGTTTCTGCCTTTATCAAAGGGTGTTTCCAACAGATAATCCTTACTCTTAAAAAAAGCTGACAGTTTCCTGTCAGCTTTTTTTATAACACTGCTCTATATCCTAAAGGAGTAAAACCTGTCTGTTTCTTAAATAATCTTGTAAAATAAGACGGGCTTTCAAAACCAAGCTCATAGGCAATCTGCGCCACATTTTTATCAGAACCGACCAGCAGGTTTTTAGCCTCCTTTATCAGGTAAATATGAATGTGGTCTAATGCTGTTTTACCTGTTTCCTGTTTCAGGACATCACTTAAATAACGAGTGGATAAAAGCAGTTCGTTTGCCAGATAATTAACAGACGGAAGCCCGACTGACTGATGCAGACCTTTATCGAAATAACTGCTCAATATCTTCTGAAATTTATTCACGGTATTTCCCGATACATTGATGCTTCTGTCAATAAACTGTCTTTTATAAAAACGGTCGGAATATTTTAAAATAGAATCCAGATGCGATAAAATAATTTCACGGCTGAATTCATCCTGGCTCATGTCATATTCACTTCTTATTTTATAATAAAGTTCCCATAGTATTTTATCTTCTGTCGGAGAAGTGTGCAGCGCTTCGTTTATTTCATATTCAAAGTATCCATATTTTTTTATCAGCTCGTGAAGGGCATGCCCCATGAGATATTCCTCATGAAAGAACATTACAAAACCTTTTTCGGCAAACTGGACATTGCTTACTTCTATGGTCTGTCTGGGTTTCATAAACACCATTGAGCCACTGCTGTGATCATACTGTGTTTTGCCATACAAAACATGTCCTGATTTTATTTTTTTCAGTGCAATCATGTAAAAATCTCCCGTAAATCTATCCTCTCCTACAGAGTACGTCATAAGTTCCTTACAGGTCATCATACTAATCAAAGGATGCTGTGGCTTTTCAAAGCCGCTCTTTTCATGAAGTTCTGAAATACTTTTATAATGGCTTATTTTTTCCATCCTTATAATTTTAATGACTGCGGCGATTAATAACTATCACAAATTAACAAAATTATATCCAAAAATACCTTCATCGTATTTCTGTGCTATTCTTCCGCTGAAATGAGATATTTCCCTAAACAGCTTAGATCTAACTTTGTCCTATCAAAATGAAACAATTAATTAAAATTTAAAATCATGAAAAAAACAATTTTTATAACAGGAGCTTCAAGAGGATTTGGAAAATTATGGATCGAAGCATTATTAAAAAGAGGAGATAATGTAGCAGCAACATCAAGAACAATCGACGCCTACAAGGATTTGTCTGCACAATACGGATCTCAATTTCTGGCTATTAAACTGGATATTACAGATAAAGCAGCAGCAGCGACAGCAGTACAATCTGCAAAAGAGTATTTTGGAACATTGGATGTAGTAATCAACAATGCAGGTTACGGAGTGTTTGGTGCTGTGGAGGAAGTTAGCGAGAAAGCAGTTAAAGATGTTTTTGAAGCAAATGTTTATGGTACATTATGGGTAACACAGGCTGCACTGCCAATTTTCCGCGAACAGGGACATGGGCATATCATTCAGCTGTCAAGTGTTTTAGGCGTATGGTCTCTGCCTACTTTAGGTATTTACAACGCTACAAAATTTGCTGTAGAAGGATTTACTGAAGCATTAGCAGATGAAGTGAAAGACTTTGGAATCAATGTTACCCTGGTAGAACCAAACGGATATGCGACAGATTTTGGAGGAAGTTCAGCTGTTGTCAGCGAATCGATTTCGGCTTACGATAAAGTAAAAGAAGCATTGGGAGCAGCAGAAGGTTTATTGCCTGAAGATTATGGAAAACCAGAAGCTACAGTTCCTGCCATCTTAAAACTGATAGACAGTAAAAATCCTCCTCTGCGCTTATTTTTAGGAAAAGTCGGACTGAAAAAAACAGAACGTGTCTATGCCGAAAAACTAAAAACCTGGAACGACTGGAAAGAAGTGTCTGAAGAAGCACATGGTTAATTCAATACAATTAAACAGCACAAGAATACTCTAATAAAAATACAATCATGAAAACAATTTCAGTTCCTGCAAAAGAACAGTTAAATGCAGCTTCACAATCTATTCTCGAAGCTGTACAATCTAAAATGGGAAAAATCCCTAATCTTTATGCCACAATTGGCTATTCATCCGCAGCTTTAAAAGCCATGCTGGATACAGAAAGTGCATTATCACAGGATTCTTCCTATACCGCAAAAGAAAGAGAAGCTATCAATCTTATTGTGTCACAAGTCAATAATTGTGATTACTGTCTGGCTGCGCACACTATGCTTGCTAAATTGAAAGGATTCAGTGAAGAAGAAACAATTAAAATTCGTAAAGGCGAATACTCAGATTCAAAATTAAATGCTGTCATTCAATTGGCAAAATCTATTGCCGATAACAAAGGCACTGCTAAAGAGGATGATTTGAAAAACTTTTTTGAAGCTGGATATGATGAAAAAGCACTGATAGAATTAACAGCGCTGATTGCCTTAAGAAGCTTTACTAATTATGTTTTTGCCAATACCAGGATTCCTGTAGATTTCACTGCAGCAGCAGCTATCTAAAAGAGAAAGACCAGCTTTTTAAGCTGGTCTTTCTCTTTTTTTTATAAAGCAGATTTACTGCGCAAGTCTAAAGTTCTTTGGAGACTTTCCGGTTTTCATTTTAAATATTTTACTAAAATGAGAGGGATGATCGAATCCTAAACTATATGCAATCTCACTGACACTTTTATTGGATCCCCATAAAATTGATTTAGCTTTTTCCACCAATTGAAGATGAATATGCTCAATAGTGGTTTTGCCTGTGTATTTATTTAGCAGATCGGATAGATAATTGGCGGACAAATTTAACTGTTCGGCAAAATATTTAACTTCAGGAAGCCCCTTATCGGCCAGATCGTCAGCTTCAAAATAATTTTGCAGCAGATCTTCAAACTGCTGTATGAAATCATTATTTACTTTGGATCTGGTTAAGAACTGACGATTATAAAAACGGTCACAATATTGCAGCATAAGCTCAAGATTGCTGACAATCAAACCCTGCGTATGCTTGTCCATGTTCTGGGAATATTCCACTGCAATTTTTTGAATGCTTTCTTCTAAAGTTTTTCTTTCCACATCTGAAATATGCAGGGCTTCATTCACATTATATCTGAAAAAAGAATAAGAACCGATATTTTTCCCCAGTAAAGATCCATAAAGTAAATCCGGATGAAAGGCAAGAAACCACCCCTCTTCGATTATTGTATTTTCACTTGGACTCAAAACTTGATTTGGTGCTGCAAACATTAATGATCCGTCCTGAAAATCATAAGTTGACCGGCCATATCTCAACTCTCCTTTAAACTTTTTAAAAACAACAGTATAAAGTCCGAGCCTGTAAAAGGCATCTTCAACTCCCCTGTTTCTCGTCTTTACTGCCTTCAAATCAATTATTGTGATGAGCGGATGCTTAGGACTCCCGTAGTTGTAATAATGATGAAGGTCAGCGATCGTATCTATATTTACAAATTTTTCCAGCATTGCTTTTATCTCATTAATAACTCAAATATAAGCTAATTTCAATTTCTCATCAATCTTAAATATTCAGCTTCTGCATTTTTAGTTTTCAGATCAATATAATACTGGGAATCGTCACCCGTTACATAACGCAGTTTTACAGCTTCATCCGTTGCTGCAGTCCATATGGTCTGTGCGACGTCTTCTGCTGCGGCCTTAGATAGGTGTTCTGTTCTTTTAATAAATTTTGGAATGAAGGAAGCCAATTCAGAATTATAATCCTCGATAGTGTTTTGAATCATTTCTATGCCATTTCTAAAGTTCGTAGGAACACTTCCAGGCTCAATTATTTTTACAGCAATATTTAAAAAAGCCAATTCATGAGATAAGGCTTCCGAAAATCCCTCAACTGCAAATTTTGAACTGCTGTATAAGCTGGAAAATGCTCCTGCATTTACTCCACCAAAAGAAGAAATATTGATAATTGAACCGCTTTTATTTTTCCTCATAAATGGAAGTACCGTCTTGGTGACTTCCATCAAACCAAAGACATTGACATCAAATTGTCTTTTTATCTGTATCTGATCAGAAACTTCAAAAACTCCCATCAACCCATAGCCGGCACTATTGACTAAGACATCAATATTCCCGAAAACCTCCACTCCTTTTCTGACTGCCTCGTCAATACTTAAACTGTCAGTTACATCTAATTTCACCACTAATACATTCTCTAATTGAGAAAGTTCTGATTCCTTTTGCGGCGTGCGCATTGCAGCAATAACATTCCATCCCTTGCTATTAAACAATAAAGCACTGGCTTTTCCAAATCCGGAAGAAGCTCCTGTTATAAATACTGTCTTTTTCATAATTAAAATAAGTTAAAATTTATAAGGCAAAGTTCTAACGAAAGTCTCTGATGCATGTATGCATTTCTTGGCATTACATATACATTTCTCTGTTTTAAAAGATTTAAGACTGTTTAATTTACCATCATTCGTATTTCTGTGCTATTCTTCCGCTGATATGTCTTACTGCTTCTGAGAGTGCAGAAATATCTTTGTACTATCAATTTAAAACAATAAGAAATACTAAAATTTAGATATCATGGCAAGAATAATTTTTATCACAGGAGCATCAAGAGGGTTTGGAAAACTATGGGCTGAAGCTTTTTTAAAAGCAGGCGATAAAGTCGCAGCATCTGCAAGAAACATTACGGCACTGGATGATCTGGTCGAAAAATATGGCAGTAACATTCTCCCTATTTCATTAGACGTTAATAAAAAAAACGAAGTAACTCAAGCCGTAGCAAAAGTTAAAGAGCATTTTGGCGCTATCGATATTTTAATTAACAATGCAGGTTTTGGCCTTTTTGGAACAGTGGAAGAAACAAGCGAAGAACAGGCGAGAGCACAAATGGAAACCAATTTCTTTGGATTATTATGGGTAACGCAAGCTGTTCTTCCTGTAATGAGAGCTCAAAAAAGTGGACATATCATACAGGTTTCAAGTTTTTTAGGCATTACTACCCTGCCTTTATTAGGCTTATACAATGCCTCTAAATTTGCGGTAGAAGGGCTTAGCGAAACTATTGCCAGTGAAGTTGCCCATCTGGGAATCAAATTTACTTTAATCGAACCAAACGGTTTTGCAACAGAATGGGCTGGAAACTCCGCCGTACAGACAACAGCTGAAATTGCAGATTATAATCCGGTAAGAGAAGCCTTTGCATCATCTGGAGAAAATCCCGAAACATGGGGGAAACCAGAAGCTACTGTAGATGCGATATTAAAAGTGGCAAATAGTGCCAATCCGCCTCAGCGTTTACTGCTTGGGAAAATTGCCTACCATACTGTTAAAGAAGTGTACACAAAACGTCTTGCGGAAATTGACGAGTGGAAAGAAGTAAGCATTGCAGCTCACGGACATTAAGACATCTGGCAGCAATCGTGTTTATGTGCTGCTTTTTCGTGGATTTGAACTATCCTGCCGGCAGCCCAAACCATACTTTTGTCAATATGTATAAAAAAACAACCATTAAAAACTAAAAATGAACACATCAACACAACAATTAGTAAACAAAGCGCTTGATGCCCACGGAGGCATACAAAATGCAGGTAAATTTCAGACTTTAAAACTGCATGCCAATATCGGCGGTGCTGTATGGGCAGTAAAGGGACATGAAAATGCGCTTGCTGACGTAGAATTTACCGGATCATTAACTGAACAAAAAGCTTCATGGAAAAATCTTTTTCAGTCTGGTTATACATCAAGTTTTGAAGCTGGAAAAGTGGCTCTTTTCGATGATAAAGGCGCATTAATTGAAGAATTAGAAAATCCGAAAGAATCCTTTAAAGGACATACTGTAGAAACACCGTGGACCAAAGCACAATTAGTTTATTTTTCGAGTTATGCCACTTGGAACTACGCTACTGCCCCATTCAATTTTTTAGTGCCTGGAGCTGAAATCAATCAATTGGAAGATTGGAACGAAAAAGGAGCAATCCTCCAAAGACTAGAAGTCATTTACCCTGACGGATTTGCCACGCACAGTAAAAGACAAATATTTTATTTTGATGCTGACGGCTTATTAAAACGTCACGACTACTGGCCTGAGGTTTTAGGCGGTTCATCTGCAGTGCAGATCATAGAAAACCACAAAAATTTCGATGGCATTGTAACAGGGACTAAAAGAAATATTTATGTGCTGAATGACGGAGATAACAGTTATTCAACAGATCTTGTATTGGTTTCTATTGATATCCTAAATGTCTCATTTGAATAATAATGAGTACTTTTTTTCATTCTCAAAATTAAAAAATCATGAAAACTTTAGAAATAAATGCTCTAACAGCACCCACACAATACATAGAGGCAAACGGAGTTAGTTTTGCTTACCGCAGATTCGGAAAACCATCTGCAATTCCATTAGTAGGATTTCAGCACTTTACTGGGACATTAGACAACTGGGATCCTATTATTTTAGATGGATTGGCCGCAGAAAGAGAAATAATCATTTTTGACAATGCCGGTGTTGGAAACTCCTCTGGAGAAACTCCTGACAATGTTCTTGCTATGACCAATGACGCAGTAAATTTTATTAAGGCGTTAGGAATAGCCAAGATTGATGTACTGGGATTTTCGTTAGGGGGTTTTATTGCGCAGTATTTAGGAGAACAGCATCCTGATTTAATTAACAAAATAATTATTGTAGGCGCAGCTCCGCAGGGTACAAAAGCACTGCATAATTTCCCTCAGCTAATTGGCAAAGCACAGGAGAAAGAACCAATGGAAATCTTTCTGTATATTTTCTTTACTTCATCACAAGAGAGCAGAAACAAAGGAAAGGCAGCATTACAACGTTTATATTCCAGAACAGAAGACAGAACAAAAGCTGCCACAGAACAAGCAGTAATGGCACAAATGAAAGCTATTACGCACTGGGGTACCGAAAAACCTTCAGTTAACCTGAAAAAAATACCGCATCCGGTTTTGCTTATACAAGGAAGCAATGATGAAATGATGGATTCTGACAGTTCATACACCCTGTTTAAAGAATTACCAAATGCAGTACTGACTTATTATCCAGATGCAGCACACGGTTCTTTTTATCAGTATCCTGAAATGTTTGTCAACCAGGCAAATTATTTTTTGAATAATTAAATAGTCTGTAATCATCAATTTTTAAACAATTGATAGTTTTGATTATAGACTGAATAATAACATTGCATTTGCTGCATTCACAGCAAATGCAATTTCTTCAATGTTCTAACGATGAAACATTATAAAACATTAAGCGAATTACATAAAGATAACGGCTGGCCCGCGCCTCAAAATCCTCTATTTAGTATTGTGGGCTGCCAGTCAAGCTGTCCGCTGGGCAACCGGGAATACACCACTGATTCTTATATGATTGCATTTAAAAAAATTAAATCCGGGACAATTATGTATGGTAAAACTCCTTACGATCACGACAATGGATCTATGTTTTTTACCAAACCACGCCAGATTATTGAAATGAAAAATTTAAAACTTGAGGAACAAGGTTTTATGTTATTTATACATGAAGATTATTTGTACCGTAACGAATTATATTCGATCATACAGCAATACGCTTTTTTTGATTATGAAACTAACGAAGCCATCCATCTGTCTCCTGCTGAAGAGCTGATTATCTGGGAACTGCACAATAAGATAAACATAGAATATCTGGCAAATCCTGATGAATTTACTAGAGAAATCATATTAAGTCATGTAGCATCTATTTTAAAATATGTACAGCGTTTCTATAAAAGACAATTTATCGACAGAAAACAATTATCGGGCAGGATAGTTTCTAAGTTTACTACCGCTCTAAAGCAGCACTTAAACAATGGAAAATTGAAAGAAGATGGTCTGCCAAGTGTTGCTTTATTAGCCTCACAATTACTTTTATCGCCAAGATATTTAAGCGATTTATTGAAACAGGAAACCGGTAAAACCGCTATTGAGTTAATACATATCTATTTGATAAGCGAAGCCAAAAATTTACTCCGTTCAGGAGATAAAGGTGTTGCCGAAATTGCTTTTCAATTGGGATTTGAAAATGCATCCTACTTTAGCAGGCTTTTTAAAAAGCAGACAGGATTACGTCCACTCGATTTTAAGCATTCTTTGAACTAATAATTAGTTTCATCCAATGAAAATAAATAATGACAATGCAGAAAACACCGACGACACTCGAATTACATAAAAAGTAAACACGCATTCCAGTTTTTTTTTCTTACTATGTCCATATATTTGTGTACCACTAAATATAAAGAATACATGAAAGTTTTTGAGAACCTATCGGCCTATAATAAATACTTAAATCTTTCAGAACCTTTTCATCCCTTGATGGACAGCAGGGTTTGCAAGCAGGCTATTCCTAATTTCCCACAGTCAAGCAAAGAAATTCAGGTTAACATGTTTAAGGTTTCATTAAAAAAGAACTTTACCGGTGATATCAAATACGGCGCAAATAAATATAAAACAGATAATGGCTTACTGCTTTTCAGCAGCCCCGGCCAGGTCGTATCATGGGAATCACTTACTTTCTGGGACGGGTATGCTTTTGTATTTCATCCTGACCTGATTAAAAAGCATCCCATTGCACAGAAGATCAGCCAGTATAAATATTTCAGCTATGAAATCAGCGATGCTCTGTTTATGACTCCCGAGGAAGAAGAAACTATAACATGGCTGTTTACCAAAATCCATCTTGAACTTCTAAATAATACAAACAATGCCAGTGAAGATGTAATCCTCTCACTACTGAATGTAATCCTAACTTATTCAGAGCTCTACTACGAAAGACAGTTTAAAGAAAATGGATCAAATACTGCTTCTGCTTCTGTTTCATCAAAAGTAAAAACACTTTTACAGCAGTATTATAATGATTTATCAGTGCCTGTAAAAAGTGTCCCAACAGTAGCCTCCATTGCGGATGAATTGAATTTATCTCCCAATTATCTAACCGACCTGATAAGATTGGAAACTGGGAAAACTACCATTAACCTCATACATGAATATGTAACCGAACAGGCGGAAATATTATTGCTTCAAACCGATATGAATGTCAGCGATATTGCCTATCAGCTGGGATTTGACAATGCTTCTTATTTCTCCAGACTCTTTAAAAAAAACAAAACCTACACACCGGGCGAAATCAGGGAAAAGTACAGGTAATTTCGTGTTTTGTGAAATAAGAAGGTAACGGCTTTACATAATTTTGAGTATGCAAATTTAAAAGCCTTTACGATGAATTCGAATTTTTCAAATTCCCAAACCCAGTTCAGCATCATCAATTCCCTCAAAATGGCGTTCCGCCATTTCGGAAGGGAGATCCTATATTATTTTATAATCGTTTCCGTGGAATACTCGATACATGGGATCCGCTATTTTTGGATACACTCGCAGAAAAACACACTATTGTATTATTTGATTACCCTGGAATTGGAGAATCGGAAGGAGAACTGTCGTCTGACATCGCCGAAGTAGCTGCTGTTGGAGTAAAATTAATGGAAAATTTAGGCATTAATAAATTTCATGCTGCAGGATGGTCTTACGGCGGACTTGTCGCGCAGACTGCTCTTTTCATGAATAGAGACAAAGTAGCTAAAGTAGTTCTTATTGGTACAAATCCTCCCGGCATTAATGAAGTTCCTTTTGACAAAACTTTCTTTGAAAGAGCGCTTAAACCTGTAAATGATCTTGAAGACGAAACGGTTGCTTTTTTTGAGCCTTCATCTGAAAAAAGCAGGGCTGCCTCTAAAGCTTCTTTTGATCGGATAGCGGTAAAACTTGACCGCACTAAAATTCCTTCCACTCCAGAGCAATTTCAAAAATATTTTGAAGGTTCCGCAATGATGAAAAAAGACATTCATGATTATCGCGGCCAATATAAAACGCTGAAAAATCCGGTTTTAGTCATATCAGCTGATCATGATATTAGTTTTGCTGTAGAAAACTGGTTCCCTCTTTTGAGACATGCACCTTCAATGCAGCACATTATTATCAACGATGCCGGACACGGACTTCAGCATCAGGAGCCTGTTCTTATTGCGGGCTACATCAGTTTGTTTCTCAGTTAATAAATTCTACACTAATAATTAAAATTCTTAATCATGATTTTTACAACACAAAAAATAAGTGAATCTTACTGGAAAGTAAGGATAGAAAATCCACCTGTTAACGTTTTTGATGCTGCTTTTTCAAAACAGCTGATTGTTTTAATGGATGAAATGGAAGCAGAAGAAAATCTAAAAGTTGTTGTTTTTGAAAGTGCAAACCCTGACTTTTTTGTGGCACATGTTGAACTTCTAAATATTACTGATTTTCCAAAAGGTACAGGGAAAACAGGACTTTCAATTTCATGGCCAGACATTGCAAAACGTCTCGAGCAGGCCTCATTCGTAAGTATTGCATCGATAAGAGGAAGGGCAAGAGGTCTGGGAAGCGAGTTTGTACAGGCTTTTGATATTCGTTTTGCCAGTAAAGAAAAAGCTTTTTTCGGCCAGCCAGAAATCGGAATAGGTTCATTTCCAGGCGGAGGAGGACTAGAACGTTTACACCTTCTAACCGGAAAAGCAAGAGCTTTAGAAATCATTTTAAGCGGAAACGATTATGATGCTGAAACTGCTGCTCTTTACGGGTGGGTTAACCGTGCAGTTCCAGACGCTGAACTGGACGCTTTTGTTACGAATTTTGCCGAGAGAATTGCCTCATTTGACAAGTTTGCCATTGCTTCTATAAAATCGATAATGAATGAAAGAGCAGTGCTGCCAAAAAATGACCATATTATGGAAACACAGACCCGTTTCTTTCAATCTTTAGAATCACCGGAAAGCAGACAACGTATAAAAAGACTTTTAGATAATGGCCTGCAGACTTCTGGTGATGTTGAATTAAACTTGGGAAAACATCTTTAATAGCCGCCTCCTTCATAATTTTCATAACTAAATCCAATTTGTACAAAGCTTTGCAGTTTTGTGCAAATTGATTTATACAGGCATAAACTGCTTAAAGTAATTAGAAGCAAAAAAAACTTAAATTTATATTATAATAAATACGTACCTCATGAAAGCTTTTATAGTAAATAAATACGGAAAAAATGAGAAACTGAAACTAATTGAAGAAGCTTTGCCCTCTGTAAAAGAAAATGATATTTTAGTTGAAGTATATGCCGCAGGACTTAATCAGCTCGATTCTAAATTGAAAAGCGGTGAGTTTAAATTAATTTTGCCATACAAAACACCTTTTATTCTGGGGCACGATCTGGCTGGAATTGTAATAAAAACAGGAGCAAAAGTAACTCGTTTTAAAGCAGGAGATGAAATATTTGCACGGGTCTCAGATATGAGGATTGGCACTCTTGCAGAATATATAGCAGTCGATGAAAATGATGCTGCTCTAAAGCCCAATACTATTTCAATGGAAGAAGCTGCGTCTATTCCACTTGTCTCCTTAACAGTCTGGCAGGCATTTGTGGAAAGAGCAAATATAACTAAGGGACAAAAAGTTTTCATTCAGGCCGGTTCTGGAGGAGTTGGCACAATAGCGATTCAGCTGGCCAAATATTTTGGAGCATTTGTAGCCACAACTGCCAGCGAAAAGAATTTTGAAATGCTGAAAAGACTTGGAGCAGATATTATAATAGATTATAAAAAGGATAACTTTGAAACTATTCTTAAAGATTATGACGTGGTACTTAACAGTCAGGATATTAAGACACTTGAAAAATCATTGACAATTTTAAAACCAGGAGGCAGTATTATTTCAATTTCGGGACCTCCAACTCCAGAGTTTGCAAAATCAATCGGTGCATCATCAATAATAAGTTTTATCCTTTGGTTAACCAGTCTGAAAATCCGTAATAAAGCTAAAAAATTAAATATTAATTATTCATTTTTATTTATGAAGGCCAACGGTAAACAACTGGAACTGATTGGTAATTTACTAGAATTAAAAGAAATTAAACCAATTGTAGATAAAACTTTCCCTTTTGAGCTGACCAATGATGCTTTTGATTATCTGGAAAGCGGACATGCAAAAGGAAAGGTTGTGGTAAAAGTAAAATAATTGTGTTATGGAGTTGTCTTCAATTTTGCCACGAAACGTTAAGGCGGTTTTGTAAAAAAGAAGCTCACATAAAAACTATTAAATTGAATTAATGCAGCTTTAATCAAAAATTACGGTTGAATCTCCTTTTCCCATTATAACTTTACTTGTCAGACCGATAAATATTCCATGTCCAACAATTCCATTAATATCATTTAACTTTTTAGATAAAGAAACAGGATTGGAAATGAGGCCAAAATCAGCATCTATAATATAGTTGTCCTGATCTGTTTTAAATGATTTATCTCCTGTCATTCTAATTTTTCCAATACCATTTAATATTTTAATTTGACTTAAAATATAATTTGAAGCAAATGGAATTACTTCAATTGGGACTTTGAATTTCCCTATTTGTTTTACTTCTTTTGATGAATCCGCAATTATAATTTCTTGTTTTGTTAATGAGGCTACAATTTTTTCTCTAAGCAATGCACCCCCACCGCCTTTGATTAAAATTAAGTCAGAGGTAAATTCATCTGCTCCATCAATTGTGATATCTATTGAATTTATCAAATTAATATCAATCAAAGGAATATTTAAAGCCTCAGCAAGTTCTTTAGTTTTATTAGAAGTTGGTACCGCTTTTATTTTTAGGCCATTGCTGACAAGTTTTGCAATTTCTCTTATTGCATAAACAGAGCTTGAACCTGTACCTAATCCCACAATCATATTATCTCTTAGTAATTTAACCGCTTCTTTTGCCGCTAGCTCTTTTTCTTGTTCTAAATTCATGGTTTATTAAATTTGTGAATCTTCAATTAAAAGTAGTAGTAAATTCTATTACAAATTTATTTTTTTAATAAATGCTGTTCTTATCCAATACACTAATATTAATTTATGTTTTTTATTTGTCATTAAAAAACACTGTAGTTTTTTAAGCTAAAAACTACTTAAAAGGACACCTTCTCCATTTCAACGATTCATTTTGCCTGTTTACCTAAAATCATACCTTTTAAAGAAGTTTTCTAAAGACCTTTACATAAGAAAACAAAGCATTACTGCTTATAACTTAAAAACTTGAAATTATGAAAGCAACCATTGGCCTTACAGAAAAAAATACTGACGCTGTTTCTAATGAATTAGCAAAACTGCTCGCAGACGAATTTGTACTTTATACTAAAACCAGAAATGCACACTGGAATGTTACAGGCGATAATTTTCATGCCAATCACATTTTCTTCGAAAATCAATACAAACAGTTGGATGAAATCATTGACAGCGTTGCAGAACGTATGCGTAAAATTGGCCACTATGCACCAGCAACCTTAAAGTCCTATCTTGAATTGACGCATCTTACAGAATACAGTGAAAGAACAAACGATGGTTTAGGATTTATGAAAGATCTTTTGCAAGACCATGAAAGCATCATTGAATTTATTCGTGGCAACATTACTCCTTTTGCCGATGATTACAAAGATTATGGTTCAAGCGATTTTATTACTGGTTTAATAGAAATTCATGAAGAAATGGCATGGATGATACGCTCTTACTTTAGATAAAATAACAAGGAATAAGTATATTTGTCTAAACCAAAAACCAAATACCATGAAAGCGTTAATTGTTGATGACAATGATATTGCAAGAACTACTTTATCTCATTTGGCAAAACAAATTCCGAATCTTACTGTTGTAAATGAATATTCGAATGCTATTGAAGCCTATCATCATTTACAGGAAAATCAGGTAGATTTGATTTTTTTGGATATCGAAATGCCTGAGATGACGGGAATTGAATTGACTAAAAACCTTTCAGGCAAAGATATCATCATCATTTTCACTTCTTCTAAAAAAGAATATGCGCTGGAGGCATTTGAATTGAATATCGCAGATTATATTCTAAAACCAGTTACTCCTGCTCGATTTTTACAGGCAGTGAGTAAAGCACAATCTATCATTGAAAGCAGAAAAGAGAATATACAATTTGGTAAAGAAGAATTTTTATTCGTTAGAGATTCTAATATTACCAGACGACTAAAACTAGATGATATTTTTTATGCTGAAGCAATGGGAGATTATGTAAAGTTTTACACCAAAGAAAAAATGTTTGCCATTCACGGCAAAATGAAAACTGCCGAAGAACGTCTGCCAAAAGATGATTTCATTAGAGTACATCGTTCTTATATTGTTTCTATTGGTAAAATTGACACTTTACAAGACGGAGGTATTATGATTAACAAAAAATTTATTCCTGTTGCAGATGCTTACAGAAAAGCACTTAACACTAGGATGAATGTTTTCTAAATGTCATTTTATTTTTTCTGCTGCGTAAACTAGAATGCTATCTTATTGAATTAAGATCATACAATTTCATTTACACTTATTTATATGATAAATACGTCTACCGTAATGGGTAACAAACGCTTTAGTTATTTTATAATTAGCAGTTTTATTTTATGCAGTATATTATTGATTGCTGTACAAATTAATTCGGCTCAAAATACTAAAGAACTCATACGAAATAATAATACCCTTTTAAACGAATTGCGTTCCAGCAATCATTTAAGAGAAATTGACCGCGATATTTTGGGTGTCGAAAGCAGAATTCGAGCTTCGATCGCTACTAATGACACTACACATTTAGAAGGAATCGATCAAAAGATCAGGCAGATTAGAAATTTTCTCGATTCCCTTTCTGTGGATAATGCCGATCCTGAAGAGGAAAAGTTAATACAAAGACTCGGAGTTTTGGCTCAGGATAAAATGGTCACAAAAGGAAAACTCCTGCATCGTTTTGATTCTTTAGGAAATATGGATGATGATAGCTCGATTGCTAATCCTAGAGCCAGAATAATTTCTAATGAGATTACCGATATTACAGCAAAGATTTACCATAAGCGTCAATTGCGCATGGTAGAGTTGCGAAATCTAAGTGTGGAAATGGGTCAAAGAGCAAAACTTTACGACATCTCCTTATTAGTTTTACTAGTTTTGAGTGGTGCCGTTATAGGGTATCATATTATGCGCCAATTTAGAAGACAACATTTTCTGATTAAAGAATTGGATATTGCAGAAAAAAAAGCATCGATCGCCGCTCAGACCAAAGAAAATTTTCTGGCTAATATGAGTCATGAAATCAGAACGCCGCTTAGTGGTATTTTAGGTTTCACCAATTTATTACAAAAAAGGCCTTTGGATGAAACTTCCGCAGAATTTGTAAATTCTATTCAGCGTTCGGGCGAAAATTTAATGACCATTATTAATGATATACTCGATTTATCTAAAATTGAGGCTGGAATGATGCGTATTACGCCAGGAATATTCAGCATTAACGGACTATTGGATTCAGTTGAAACACTTTTTTCAGAACGTGTAAAAGAAAAAAAATTAACCATCTCCAGTAAAGTCGATACTTCGATCCCTGATACTTTAATTGGTGATGCCACGAGATTAACTCAAATATTGGTAAACCTCATTGGAAATGCCATAAAATTTACCCATCAGGGATCTGTAAGCATTGAGGTCTATAACAAACTACAACATGAAGACAAGGTCATTGTAGGCTTTAAAATTACGGACACGGGAATTGGAATTGATAAAGAAAAACTAAATGAAGTCTTTGAAAGATTCAATCAAGGTGAAGACTCTACCACTCGAAATTACGGTGGGACTGGCCTAGGATTATCAATAGTAAAAAAACTGATTTTATTGCAAAACGGTGATATTGAAGTAAAAAGTGAACAAGGAAAAGGAACAACCTTTAGCTTTTATATTCCGTATGATATTGCTAAAGAACAGCTCAATTCTAAACCTATTGCCAATATTAACCACTTTAAAGATATCTCAAATACCGCTTTGAGAGTTTTAGTTGTAGATGACAACGCGATCAATCAAAGTTTAATGAAACATTTGCTTTCTCAATGGAATGTTGATTTTGAAATGGCTTCTAACGGTTTGGAAGCAGTAGAATATTTAAGCAAAAAAGATTGTGATCTTGTATTAATGGATTTACAGATGCCTCAAATGGATGGATATACTGCTGTGCAGCAAATTAGAGAAATCTTAAAACTGGATATTCCCATAATTGCCATGACAGCACATGCCCTGCCTGGCGAAAGAGAAAGATGTTTGAGCCGAGGAATGAACGAATACATTTCAAAACCTATAAAAGAGGAAGAACTTTTTAAACTGATTGCTGCTTTTGGACTGAAAGAATCAAATTCCGAAGAAACAAACGTTATACAATCTAATCCTGTTTTTCAACATATTGATCTTTCGTATATGCAATCTGTAAGCGCTGGCAATAAAGCGTTTGAACAAACTGTCACCAAACAGTTTATTGACAATGTGCCACTACATTTGGAACAGCTTATGACGGCTTATCAAAATCAAGATTTTAAAATGGTGAAACTTAGAGCACATGACTTACAATCAAGTGCTGCTATAATGGGACTATTGCCTCTTTTAGAAGAAAAACTTGATATTCTTGAATTGGCTACAGAACAAAATGCAACTTTACAGCAAATTTTAAATGATATCGAAAAGATTCTGAACTTTTCGCTCTTAGAAGCTAAAACATTTTTAGAATCACTATAAAATAAATAAGACAACAGCTCGTTTTAAATTCAAGAAAAACCATCTTACTATATATTATTCAATTGAAAGACTGTCTGTAAAAGGCGGTCTTTTTTGTTTTTTTTCATTTTAAAATATAGCTGTATAAAATGCCCATTTAAATAATCATACATTAATGATTGCAGGCGTAATTATCGTTGTGTCCCAGTGGTTGAAACCACTGGCTATGTTTACCCATATTGAGATGATTTTTCGTTCCAATTTTAAAACATAGCCAGTGGTTTCAACCTCGGGAAACGTATTAAATACAGATCTATGATAACAACAAACGATTGATTTCGCTATTTAAACGAGTGTTTTTGCCCATTCGATGAATAGTGGAATGCTACACAAATGTAAGGCAGTAAATTTACTTCAGTTAAACATTTAAAACCAAGAAATCATGGAAATCATCCAAACCAAAGAAAACGCATTATCACATTCAGCAGTAACTGCAGTTATTAATGCTCCTATTGAAAAAGTAAATATTGCAGACTGGCTTTTAAACCTTCCGGATGCAGAATACCAACGTTGCTCAACTCAGCATATTGGTGCAGGAATTACCAGCACATACGAGGGCGAACCCATGTCTATTAATGTAGAAACAATTGGCGATGCTT
Organism: Flavobacterium ginsenosidimutans; assembly: GCF_003254625.1. GTDB lineage: Bacteria > Bacteroidota > Bacteroidia > Flavobacteriales > Flavobacteriaceae > Flavobacterium > Flavobacterium ginsenosidimutans. The sequence continues at coordinate 20,081 of NZ_QJRJ01000081.1, read as the reverse complement.
TAATGGTGCAGCATTATGTGGCAACGGTTCATCGTCCAGATTATTGCCGTATGTTGTCTATCTCAGATTCTATTACTAAAAACGGACGCACTAAAGTTCAGGTTTTATGGGAACTTAAAGTAACCAAAATTGATGAAAATACTTGCCTTTACACCAACGAGATTCATGCAACTGCAACACCAGAAATGTTTGAATACTTAAAAGAACATGGAGTAGATCTAGCTGGCGCTGCTGCTTCAAGACAAGCTGCTTCTGATGCACACAATCATGAAGAAACTCCTAACTTTGCTAAAAGCATAGAAAACAAAGCATTAACTGGCAAATACAATCAGCCTTTTTAATAGTATAGAAATCGAGCGCACCAATGTGCGCTCTTATTATTTTGAGTATTATGAAAAATAATTTGTTTGAAATACTAATCGGTTCTTGGACATTAGTTGAATTGATTGAAGTACCTTTAGGGGACGGAAAAATTACAAATCCGATGGGAACCAAACCAAAAGGCATTATTATTTATAACAGCGACGGCTATATGTCGGCACAAATAATGAATACTGATTTTGAACATTCTGATACAAAAGACAGTCCTCCTTATCTTGCCTATTCTGGTCCCTTCAAAACTGATGATGAAAAACAAATAGTCAGCCATACCATGTCTGTTTCACTTTTTGAAAATTGGAGAAATGAGACACAAAACAGAAAAGTTCTTTTTAAAGATGGATTGCTTCATTTAGAAACAGAGAAACCATTTATAAGCAATTCACGTTGGGTCATTCATAAACTTACTTGGAAAAGAATGGAACAAACCAATAAAAACCACTAATTAAAAACTACATGAAAGCAATAGTTATAACTCAATTTGGAGCTCCAGATGTACTGAAACTGCAGGAATATCCAACTCCAGAAGTAAGTGGAGACAAAGTGTTAATAGAAGTTAAAGCAGCAGGTTTAAACCGCTCTGACATCTTCCAGCGTGAAGGCAATTATCCTGCACCAGCTGGAGTTTCATCTGAAATTCCAGGTTTGGAAGTTTCTGGAATTGTAGTCGAATGCGGACCAGATGTTACCGATTTAAAAATCGGTGATCAAGTCTGTGCTATTCTCGCTGGCAGTGGTTATGCAGAATATGTAAGCGTTCGGGAAGGTCAATGTCTGCCAATTCCAGCTGGACTGACTTTTGCTGAAGCAGCAAGTTTGCCTGAGACAGTTTTTACAGTGTGGTCAAATGTTTTTCAGAGAGGAAACTTAAAACCTGAAGAAACTCTTTTGATTCACGGCGGTAACAGTGGCATTGGCATTACAGGAATTCAAATTGCTCATTCTCTAGGCATTCGCGTAATTGTAACAGTAGGATCTGATGAAAAAGGCCAAAAATGTCTCGATCTTGGCGCTGCATCTTATATCAATTACAAAACCCAAGATTTCGAAACCGTTTTGCAGGAAGAAGGAGTCGATGTCATCTTAGATATGATTGGCGGTAATTACTTGAGTAAAAATGTAAATATCCTAAAACCCGAAGGCAGATTAGTTCATATTAATGCGGTAAGCGGCAGCCATGTAGATCTTGACATTTGGAAAGTAATGATAAAACGTTTAACAATTACTGGAAGTACCTTAAGAAGCCGAGACTATGATTTTAAAAAACAGCTAGCCAAAGAAGTGCAGAAAAACGTTTGGCCATTAATCGAGTCAAAACAATTCAAACCGATTATTTTTAAAACCTTTCCTTTCACCGAAGCTCCTGATGCACATCGATTGTTAGAAGATGGCACTCATACGGGCAAAATTATTTTAGTTCGATAATTAGTCCGAATAAACCTTAAACCTCAACCAAAAATAAATAGTAATATGGAAAATCAAGGCGCATCTGTTGTTATTACGCACCATATTTTGGATGGAAAAGAACAGGAATATGAAAAATGGCTGGATGAAATTGTTCCCATTACCAAACACTCCAATGGTTTTATCGATTTGCAGATCGTACGGCCAATTCCGCATTTGACGTTTGTTTACACAGTTATTATCCGATTTGACACTATTGAAAACCTTAAATACTGGATGGAATCGGAAGACCGCAAAATGCTCATTAAAAAAGCAAATCCATTATTCAGAAAAAATGACAACTACCAGATAAAATCAGGTTTGGATTTTCTTTTTAATGCAGAAAACGAAGGAAACAAAGTTCCTGTTCGCTGGAAACAATTTCTTGTAACATGGTCTGCTATTTATCCATTGTCTCTTTTAATTCCTTTATTGGCACTCCCCTTTTTGAGATTTTTGAAAGTACCGTCAAATCATTATTTTGATGGATTAATAATTTCGGGCATCATAGTCTTTTTAATGGTATTTGTTGTAATGCCCAATTATACCAAACTGATCAAAAAATGGCTTTATAAATAATTAAAACTTCCCTCATTATAAAATCAAAAATCACTGTAGTTTGCAGTGATTTTTTTTGGTTAAACTCTAAAAAAACAAATCCTCTACAATCAGAAAGCTTCAAATTATTCCTAAAGTTTCTCTTACTAAATTCAACGACTCATTTTGCCCATTTAACGAATTCAAAATATACTCAGCATATATCTTCAATAGCTTTACAATAGAATTAAAAACCAATACAATTAATCATCAAAAAGCTATTATTATGACTACCGAATTATTAAGTTTCAAATACGAACTAGAAAAAAAAGAACCACGCACTAATGACGGCGGTACAACAAGAGGAGCTTCCGTAAAAGATTTTCCAGCTTCTATTGGCATCGCAGGAGTTTCCATGCGACTACAGCCGGGAAGTATGCGCGAATTACACTGGCACGCAAATGCAGCAGAATGGGCTTATGTTATTTCAGGAACGGTTCGCACCACGATTATTCATCCGAATGGTAAAAGCTACACAGATAATTTTGAACCAGGCGATGTTTGGTATTTTCCAAAAGGATACGGGCATTCAATCCAAGCAACAGGAACAGAAGAGTGTCATTTTATTTTAATCTTTGATAATGGAAATTTTTCCGAAGATCACACTTTCAGCGTTACCGATTTTGTATCCTGCATGCCACCAGAAATTGTTGCTCAAAACTTGGGAATTACTTTGAAAGAAGTAGCCGCATTACCTCAAAAAGAAGCCTATTTCGCAGCCGGGATTGTTCCTGACGAATTATCATTTACTGCCGCTTCACGACCTGAAGAATCAGATATCGAATTAACCAATTTACACCGTTATCCTTTGCATTCTCAACAACCTAGAATAATTCCAGGTGCCGGTTTGCAAAGATTGGTAACAAGCAAAGAATTCCCTATCAGTACCACAATGGCGGGATCTATTATAGAATTACAGCCAGGCGCTTTAAGAGAAATGCATTGGCATCCCAATGCTGATGAATGGCAGTATTATATTTCTGGTCAAGCCGAAATGTCTGTTTTCTTTAGCAGAAAGCACAGTTGTTACCGAACAATTCAACGCTGGAGATGTCGGTTATGTGCCAATGGGTGCAGGACATTATATTAAAAACACTGGAAATACCGTTTGCAAAATCTTAATTGGTTTTAACAGTGGTACTTATCAATCTATTGATTTAAGCGAATGGCTTGCAGGAAATCCAAAAGATGTGGTGGTAACCAATTTTGGTTTGGAAGAAGGCGAAATAGAAAAATTTCCTAAAAGCAAACTGTTTATTCAACCGTAATCATAAGTATTGTGGATGTCCAAACACAGTTCATAGATTCGTCTGAACAAACTAGATCGCAGGAGAAACTTGCCATATTTTTAGCCTTTATTGCAGGCTTTCTTGATGCTGCTGGTTTCCTAAAATGGAAAGTATATGTCTCTTTTATAAGCGGAAACAGCACACAATTGGGAATCGCATTATCCAGTGGCAAACTCAACGTACTTCTTTCGTCTTTAACGGTAATTGGCTGTTTTGTCTTCGGAATATATGCTGGAACCTGCATTTCGTTGTGGAGAGAATCCAAAATTCAGACCCTGCCATTTTATATCGTTTCAGGAATATTGATTGTCTATACAATGGCATCCAATTATTATACGATAAACAACGGATTGTCGATACCTATCATTCTTTTTTCAACTGGTGTTATGAACACTATTGTAACATCTGTTGGAAGTCAAAAAATAAATACCGATTTCGTGACGGGAACATTGAATAGTCTGGCTAGAAATACAGCCATGTTAAGTCTTTCCCGAAATAAAAACAGTCGGAAGTTTTATAAACTCAATGCTATACGACTTTTACTATTATGGATTGGCTTTTTGCTAGGTGCATCTGTCGTACCAATTATACTTCCGTTATTGAAAAATTGGACGCTTATTTTGCCTGCTGCATTACTACTTGCTTGTGCATTGTTACTGCCGATTACGGACTTTAACCTTAAAAATAAATCTTATGCTGAAGAAAAATGACGTTGCGCCAGATTTTACCTTATTTGCAACACCCGATCAAAAAATCACTTTATCAGAATTTAAAGGAAAAAACGTGATTTTAGCTTTTTATCCTGCCGACTGGAGTCCAGTTTGCAGCGACCAAATGGCACTTTACAACGAAATGCAGAAATACTTCAAGAAATATGATGCTACAATTTTCGGTATTTCTGTAGATAGTAAATGGTGTCACATGGCCTTTTCTCAATCAAGAAATCTGCATTTTCCTTTATTGGCTGATTTCGAACCAAAAGGAGACACTTCAAAAAAATATGGCGTATACAATGAGAAAGAAGGCGAATGCAATCGTGCCCTTTTTATAATTGACAAAGAAGGAATTATACAATGGAGTTATCTCTCGCCAATGGCTATAAACCCAGGAGCAGATGGAATTCTTGAAGCTTTAGAAAAACTATAAAAACCAATCAATTATGTCACTAAAACCAGCGGTCAGTAAAACTGATCATATACAAGGAAAAAAAGATGCTAGTATAGTAATCGTAGAATACGGAGATTATCAATGTCCCTATTGCGGTGCTGCCTATCCAGTTCTTAAAGAAATGATGACGAAATACGGCAAACAGATAAAATTTATTTTTAGAAATTTTCCGTTATCAGAAATGCATCAATACGCCCGTCCTGCAGCAATTGTGGCAGAAGCCGCAGCATTGCAGGGAAAGTTCTGGGAAATGCATGATGCTATCTACGAAAACCAAAGGCTTCTAAACGAACCTTTTTTATTAGAATTAGTAGAGAAATTGGAGCTAGACCCACATCAGTTCAATGTCGATATTAAAAAATCTGAACTTGCCACAAAAGTAGATTCCGATTTTGAAAGCGGTATTTTAAGCGGTGTAAATGGCACACCTTCTTTTTTTGTCAATGGTAGAAAATTTAACGCAGGTGCAGAAGATCTCTTGCAACTGATGAGTGAAATCGTGAAATAAATAGGTTGAGAATTAAATATAAAAATCGAATAGTATGCTCTCAATTAATGAATGAAAGTATATTTTTTGAACCAATTTTTAATTAAATTTACGTAACAACTTCAATTACAATATCATGGAAATAAATTATACGGAATTAGTTTCCATCAAACACGTAAGTGTCCAAAGAATAGAAAATAACAGAACCTCTTCTTTTTTAGATACGCTTTCTGTTGAAGAACCTCTTGAAATCAGGCTTTCTTACGGTTCTAATTCAGAGAGAATTCAAAAGAATATTTCGGTTACCATGCGAACTCCGGGCAATGATATTGATCTTGCGATTGGTTTTCTGTTTACAGAAGGAATTATTACTTCTTTTGAAGATATTCAAGATGCTTTTGCAATAAAAATGAATTGCTTATCACAAAAACAAAACATTGTTCAGGTCGATCTTAAAGAAGGTTTTACTCCAAATTTGATGCAGACAGATCGAAATTTCTATACGACTTCAAGTTGTGGCGTATGCGGAAAAAGTTCGATTCAATCTATAAAAACGGTAAGCCCATTTGGAAATTTGATGAGACCGCAGATCCAGATTCATGCATCTGTTTTTTATCAATTACCCGAAAAATTAAGAATTGCTCAAAGCGATTTTGAATCCACTGGCGGTCTTCATGCGTCAGGGCTTTTTAATATTCAAGGCGATTTGATTCTTTTAACTGAAGATGTTGGAAGACATAATGCATTAGACAAATTAATTGGAAGATCTCTTGCTAATCAATCACTGCCACTAAATGAACATATTTTGCTTCTAAGCGGAAGAGCAAGTTTTGAGCTAATCCAAAAAGCGGCAATGGCGGGAATTTCTATTATTGCTTCTATTGGCGCTCCATCCAGTTTGGCCGTCGAACTTGCCGCAGAGTTTAATATTACACTTTTAGGATTTCTAAAAGAAAACCGATTGAATATCTACAACTCATCGGAACAAACCGTAATCGTCACACAATAGCCATTAAACCATAATACAATGAAGAAAGATCCACAACAAAATACAGATGATTTAACCCATAAATTACCTGAAGCAGAAAATCCGTACCAGCTTTCGAAACTTAAATTAACAAAAGTAGAAAAATGGGCTGCCGGCGTTCCTGCGGTGATGGCTGCGGTAAGCGATCTTATAGAAGATAAAACCATTATAAGAGGTGGAAAAGCTTTGTTTAAAATGAATCAAATGGGCGGTTTTGACTGTTCCAGCTGCGCATGGCCAGATCCTGATGATGATCGATCTCCTTTGGGCGAATATTGTGAAAACGGAGCAAAAGCCTTAGCTGAAGAAGCTACAACCAAAAAAGTTGATGCTGCTTTCTTTAAAGAAAACTCTGTTTACAGTCTTTCAAAATTAGACGATTACCAAATTGGAAAAATGGGAAGATTGACCGAACCGATGTATTTACCTATTGGCGGTACACATTATGAGCCCATAAGTTGGAATGAAGCTTTTAAAAAAATTGCCTCACATTTAAATGCGCTTGAATCTCCAAATGAAGCGGCCTTTTATACTTCGGGAAGAACCAGTAATGAAGCTTCCTTTCTTTATCAGCTATTTGCAAAAGAGTTTGGAACCAACAATATGCCAGATTGTTCCAATATGTGCCACGAAACCTCTGGAACGGCTTTGAAAACTACAATCGGAATTGGAAAAGGAACGGTTACTTTAGAAGATTTTTATGATACCGATGTGATTGTGATAATCGGACAAAATCCAGGAACGAATGCTCCAAGAATGCTGAGTGCTCTAGAAAAAGGCAAAAAAAATGGTGCAAAAATTATTGCGGTTAATCCGTTACCCGAAGCTGGATTAATGGGATTCCATAATCCTCAGGCTATAAAAGGGATAATTGGATCAGGCGGAAAACTTACCGATCTTTTTCTTCCGATAAAAATAAATGGTGATATGGCACTTTTAAAAGCTATTGAGCTTTTGCTAATTGAATTGGAAAAGAAAAACCCAGGTGAAGTTTTTGATCATGAATTTATTAAAGACAAAACAACTGGTTTTGAAAATTTTGAGAAACAGTTTGAAAATTTAGACTTGGATCATCTTGCCTTTCTATCTGGAGTTCCAAAAGATTTAATTATAGAAGCGGCAGAAATACTGGCTTTCAAAAAAAGAATTATTGTTTGCTGGGGAATGGGACTTACCCAGCAGCCAAATGGTGTCGATATGATCCGAGAGATTGTTAATATTTTATTGATTAAAGGAAGTATTGGTAAACCCGGCGCAGGAGTCTGTCCCGTTCGCGGACACAGTAATGTTCAAGGAAACAGAACCATGCTTATTGATGAAAAACCTACAAATGAACAATTAGATCGTCTTCAAACTTACTTTGGATTTAATCCGCCGAGAAATCATGGTTATGATGTGGTTGGAACGATAAAAGCGATTCATGACGAGAAAGTAAAATTTATGTTCTGCATGGGCGGTAATTTTCTATCGGCGGCACCAGATACGACTTATACCGCAGAAGCATTTCGAAAACTGAAACTGCTGGTCTGTGTATCGACAAAACTCAACAGAGGTCATTTGATACACGGGAAAGAATCCCTTATACTTCCTACGCTTTCCCGAAGTGATATGGATATCGTTAACGGCGAAGTGCAGATTATCAGTACAGAAAATTCTATGGGCGTGGTGCAGTCTTCAAAAGGCGTGCTTAAACCTATCTCGGATCAGTTGATAAACGAAACTCAAATTGTCTGCCGAATGGCGATGGAGGTTCTTGGAGAAAAATCAGTTATCGACTGGAAGCAATACCACGACAGTTATGATGATGTGAGAGAAGCTATTGAAAATTGCATTCCAGGTTTTGAAAATTACAATAGTAGAGTTCGCGAAAAAGGCGGTTTTTATCTGCCTAATGCTCCTCGTCATGGTCAATTTACTGCTAAAGAATCAGCTGATCGTGCGGCATTTACTTTAACAGAAATTCCGGATAATGAATTGGAACCAGATGAATATATGATGGCCACAACTCGTACGCATGACCAGTTTAATACTACTATTTATGGTATGGATGACCGCTATAGGGGAATAAAAAATGAACGCCGTGTTATTTTCATGAATCAAAATGATATTGATAAAGCAGGATTTAAAGCGGGAGACATAGTAGATCTCTTTAATTATAATGATGGCATTGAAAGAATTGCGCCTTTATTCCTTATCGTCTCTTATCAAATTCCAGAGCGAAATACGGTCACTTATTTTCCTGAAACCAATGTTTTGGTTTCTGTAAATAATGTGGTGAAAGAAAGCAATATGCCAGCTTCTAAATACGTAAAAATAAAAGTAAAAAAACACGATCCTGCCATCTACGAAAAGATAAAACACATGTAATTCTTTTCAAATAAAAATAAGTTAGCGAAGACTTTTGAGGCATTTATCTAGATTAAAATAGTAATAGCGCTGTTACAATTCATTACTTAATCTAGGTTAATCGACTGCTCTACTCTTGCTATATAAATTTGTCAAAGAAATCTAAGTCAAATAAAAAATGATAAAAACTTAGAATTTAACGACAATACCAAAATTAGGATACTCTTAATTTTATTAATCTTAAAACCAAAAAAATGAGCACAATTACAGTAAAAGACGGAACAGAAATTTATTATAAAGATTGGGGAACAGGACAACCTATCGTTTTTCACCACGGATGGCCTTTATCAGCAGACGACTGGGATGCGCAAATGATGTTTTTCTTAAAACAAGGATATAGAGTTATTGCTCACGACAGACGCGGACACGGTCGTTCTGGTCAAAGTTCTGAAGGCAACAATATGGAAACCTATGCTGCAGACGTAGCAGAATTAACCACTGCACTTGACTTAAAAGATGCGATTCATATTGGCCACTCAACCGGCGGAGGGGAAGTAATTCGCTACGCAGCAAAATATGGAAAAGGCCGCGTTGCAAAAGCAGTTATCATTAGTGCCGTAACGCCAATTATGATACAAAATGAAGCCAATCCAGATGGTGTGCCATTATCAGTTTTTGATGAAATTAGAGAAGGAACTGGATCTTGCAGATCACAATACTTCTATGATTTCCCTATTCCATTTTATGGATGGAACCGTGAAGGAAAAACAGTTCAGGAAGGAATTAAACACAATTGGTGGCGTCAGGGAATGGTGGGATCTGTACTGGCTCATTATGAAGGCATTAAAGCTTTCTCTGAATCTGATTTTACAGAAGATCTTAAAAGTTTAGATATTCCTGTTTTGGTACTTCATGGAGAAGATGATCAGATCGTTCCTTACAATCAGGCTCCAAAAGCAGCTGCACTTTTGAAAAATGGAAAACTAATTTCTTATCCTGGATTTCCTCATGGTATGCCTACGACAGAAGCAGAAACTATAAATAAAGATATTTTAGCTTTTATAAAATAATTACTAAAGTTATTTAGAATATAAAATTAAGTCCCTTAAAGTTTTTAAGGGACTTTTGGCTGTATAAATCTATATTGAAATTACCTTCGTTTTCGCTAAAAAAAGTTAAGATAGTCCTCAAAATTATTTGATATTAATGGCTGAGTTTATATTTGCGTTGCTATCTGCTTGTTTAAAATCCAACTTCAAACCTTAATTTAAAAGTGGATTGATAGAAAATACTGTCAACCGTTTTATAGTCTGCTAATTCGGGATAAAACAGTTATAAAAAAAAATCTCACTGATTTTTTATGAATCTTATCAGCAAAAAAAAAGTACTTTTGTTGAATGCATAAGCAGAATTATAATGCTCATTATAATCAGGTTGCATTCTCAAACATTGTTTACACAATTAAACTTTACCCACTGGGCAACATCGTGACAACACCGGTTTAAAAAAAAAGAAACGCAGGAAATATGCGGGTTCTGGGCTTAAGGTTCGAATCCTGCTCTCCCCACAAAAAAACGTGGTAAAGCCTGCAAATCGTAAGATTCGCAGGCTTTTTCTTTTATGATACTTTTCGTTTTTTTTCAAACCGAACAAAATTTCTGTGGCAAAATCGTGGTACTTTCAATCTGGAGTTACCTCCATTTTTGCCAATAATAACTAAGATGAATTTTACAGATGTTGCGTCTGTCTAAATTTTGTAGTAGAATCGTACCACAATACATTTTAGAAAAATAAAAACCCATCAAAATCAGGCTCTAAGAAGTTTAGACCCGAGACATTTAATCAATCAACTTAAATCCCTTATTTCTGATACTAAGAATTTCTACAGTCGGATCGGCGCTTAAGTATTTTCGGAGACGTGTAATGTAAACGTCCATACTTCTGGCCGTAAAAGGATTATTATCGCCCCAAAGCAGTAACAAAGCTTTATTGCGATCTAGTAACTGATTTTTATTTCGGATAAGTAAATCCAATAATTCCGATTCACGCTGTGAAAGATTGACCGATTTGCCATCAATTGTTAATTCAAGTCTATGAAGATTAAATTGAAAATTTCCAACTTTTATGTTTTTATCGTAAGTTGTGGAAATTTCTTCACCCGAATGGATATACTTTCGTCTTACTAGTTTTTGAATTCGCAGAATAAGCTCTTCCATGCTAAAAGGCTTTTTCATATAATCATCGGCACCAATTTTTAGTCCTTTCAAAACATCTGTGATTTCATTTTTTGCAGTAAGAAAAATTATCGGAGTCAGCTGATCTACTATTCGAATATCTTCTACAAGCGAATATCCATCTTTTCTAGGCAGCATAATATCGACTACACAAATATCTGGTTTCTTGCTCTGAAATAGTTCCCAGCCTTCTACTCCATTTTTGGCAATTGTAAAACTAAACCCTCGCAATTCAAGAGTTTCTTTTATAATAGTTGACAACACCTCTTCATCTTCTACCAGCAAAACATGAATTATCTCACTCATAACGGAAATTTAATAATAAAGGTTGTACCCGATCCTAAATCACTTTTTACAATTATTTCACCCGAAAGTAAACTAACTAGTTCTTTTACATAACTTAATCCTATTCCATAACCTTTTACATCGTGCAAGTTGCCAGATGTAATTCTGTAAAATTTATCAAAAATTAAAGGAAGATTTTCTTCGCTTATTCCAATACCGCTATCCTGAATTTCTAATTGCCAGTATTTTGATGTGCTCAAAACTTTCACCACAATTTCAGCAGAATTAGCACTATATTTCAAAGCATTATCTATAAGATTAGTCAATATTCCGTCAATCATATCTTTATCGGTACGAATGGTTTCATTTTCCAATTCAGTACTAATTGTTATCTGATTAGTATCATTTACCTGAAACTTATTTACTATGCTTCTTACTAATTCAACAATATTTACATGATTTAAATTTACATATTTTACTCCTAATTCGTATCTCGTTATGTCCAAAAGACGATCTATATTGTAATCCAGTTTATTTAAAACATCTGCATTAATTTTTAAATAGCGAATTGTCTTCTCTGGATTAGCAGCTTCGCCAAATTGTAATAATGCTTCATTAGTCGATTTAAGAATAGAAATTGGTGTTCTCAATTCGTGCGTAATATTGCTTATGAAATTATTCTTTTTAGAATCCAACTGTTTCTGTCTGTAGATTATTAAACCCAAATACCAAAGACTTCCGCCCGTTAGAATTACAAGAATTATAGAAATTGCCAGTGGAATACTATTTTTTAAGAGCAGGTACTTTCCCGTTTTAAAAAGTCTGGCTTCAATTATCCAGTTTTTTTCATTTGTACCTAATGGAATGCTTACAACTTCTTCAGAATCTAAAACTGCCTTTTTTTTCAATGACAATTTATAGTCAATAAAAATTTTCTCTTTGTCGAGTTCTTTTCTAAAATTTTCATTAACCAATAACAAATCAACACTTTGCTTATTTGATGAAGCAATTAATTTTACTAAAAATAGACGAACACTTTCAAGGTTTGCACTATCTATTTTTAAAGGCTGCATTCCTATTTTAAGAGATCCAGCAGATTTTGGAAAATCTTTTTTTAAGTTTAAATTTTCTTTCTTTTCATCTGTAACTTCACTTATAATTGACAAATAAGGATCGCTGTTAGATAAACTCGTTGGGGTTCTTACCTTTTCGAGAAAGAATAAATCGACACTTCGCTGTAATGCATTTTTTACCTTGACTTGAAAATTTTCCTGACTTTCCTCATAAGTCCTATAAACCCAAAAAAATTGAAAAAGCAAAATACTGCAAGCCGTAATAGAAGTGATTAGAATAATTTTAAACTGATTTTTCATAGCAAATTATAATATACAAATATATCTCATTTTGGCATTTGAATAACTCAGTTAACACTAGTTAACATTGGTTAAGAGCGCTTTAACCTACAGGGAAAAGTTTACGACTACATTTGACTTGTATAACTTAAACACTTGAAATCATGAATACTGGAAAACTTTTAATGTGCACGACTGTTTGTTTATTTTTTGCAAATATGAAAGGTCAGACTTCATTTGGAGATGATACTCCAAAAAAATCGATTCAATTTCTTTTACCAGATGGTAAGATTCTTAAAAATCTTGACAGTCTTGAAAATGCCTGGGGAAAAGGTCAGGTCCTATTTAGACATAATGAAGAAGATGATAAAAACGGCGTAATGCATCTTGTAAAAAAATCTTCAGATTATACAGACAAAGAAAGCAAAAGCAAAAAAGCTTTAGCAGAAATGCTTAATAATCCGGCTCCAGAATTTGAACTCAAAGATCTTGAAGGTAAAACATGGTCTCTAAAGGAACTTCGCGGTAGAACTGTAGTGCTAAATTTCTGGTTTACGTCTTGCGCTCCGTGTATTAAGGAAATTCCAGAACTCAATAAATTAGTAGACGAATACAAAAATAAAGATGTTGTTTTTCTTGGACTTACATATAACACTTCTCAACATGTTGAAGCTTTTCTGAAAAAACGTGCTTTTAACTACACACAATTGCCAAATGCGGGCGAAATAAGCACTAAGTATAATATTTTCTATTTCCCTACAAGTTTTGTAATTGATAAAAACGCTATTATTAAAGGCATTATGGACAAAAGTGACAATATATATCATGATTTAAAAACGATCATTGATTTGAATTGATCCTTTTTTACCAAAACAAGCTAAGGTCGTTTTGAGAAAAACAAAAAAGGCAAAATCAAAAAAATTGATCTTGCCTTTCAAATTTTATAAAAAAAGCTGCTGACAATAATTATTTCAATTGAACAGCAGCTAAATAAAAAAAGAACTATTTACTAAAATTTATAATGAACTCTGAACGTCTGTTTTGTTCATGTTCTTTTTCTGAACATGTTACACCATTTGAACAATGATTTAATAAATGTGTTTCACCAAATCCTTCCCCACTAACTCTTTCTTGTGCAATACCAGAATTTACGATGTATTCAACAGTTGCTTTCGCTCTGTTTTCAGAAAGCTTCATGTTAAACTCGTCTCTACCTCTACTATCTGTATAAGAATTCACTTTTAAAGATAAATTTGGACGGTCTTTTAGTAAAGCAACTACCTTATCTAATTCTTTCTTAGAAGATTGTCTAATTTTATAACCATTCAAATCAAAATAAATAGGACTTAGTTTTAATTTGTCTGTTAAATCATCTCCATCCTGAATTTTGACTTTCTCACCATCAACAACAACTTCTAACTCTCTCACTATTTCAAAACTGATTTCCTTCTTCTCCAAAGGTTTCAATAACTCTGTGTTTACCGTTTTATCTGCATAAGATAATTTAGTGTATAACACTCTATAATTTATATATGGATCTACAGCAATTTTGTAGTTTCCTGCGTCATCAGTTTTTGTAGTGCCAACATTTTCATTATTTGAATTGAATAACTGAACATTGTAGTTGGCAATTGGTTTACCATTTTCTGTAATAGTTCCAAATACTATTGATCTGTAGTCAAAATCAAAAATTACTGGTGAATTTTCGGTAAAACTATAAATATCATCGTTACCATCTCTGTTTGAAGAGAAATAACCTTTTTTGTTTTCTGTATTGATCACATAAGCAAAGTCGTCCGAAGCCGTGTTAACTCCATCACCAACATTTACCACATGGTATTTTCCTTCATTGTCTTTCATTGCAGCAAATACATCTAAACCACCAAGTCCTGGGTGACCATCTGAAGCAAAGTACAAAATACCATTGTTATCAACATAAGGATAAGTTTCACGTCCTGGTGTATTTATTTCGTCACTTAATTTTGTAACGTCATTGTTTACTAGAACTCCTTTTTTCAAACTTACAACATACAAATCTGAGTTACCAAAACTATTATTACGATCCGATGCAAAATATAACTGTGATTCATCTGGGCTAATCGCTGGATGCGCTGAAGAAAAACCATCACTATTTATTGGATAAGGAAGTTCTTTTATGTTTTTCCACTCTCCTTTAATATTTTCTGCAACGTAAATTTTCAAGAAAGTAGTCCCGTTTTTGTCGGCTCCTAACTTACCATCTTTAATGTTATTTCTGGTAAAATACATATACTTACCATCTTTTGTTACTGCTGCACTACTCTGATGGTATTTAGTATTTACATCTCCTTTAATTAATGTAGCATCTTCCAATCCTCCATCTGTAGTAAGTTTAGCCGAATACAATTTCATGAATGATTTTTCATTCCAGCTGTGTTTACGTTTAATAATTACTCCTGTATCTCTTGCTGAAGCAAATATCACTTTATCTTTTCCATCAAATGCAGTTCCGAAATCTGAAACTGGTGTATTGATGCTAACTGGTTTAAAACTGTAACGTCCTGACTCTTTTTGAATGTCAGACAGTAATTTTTGCTCTTTCCAATTTGCGCTAAGATCTTTTTTACCCGTTACTGCATAATATTTTTTTATGACAGCACTAGCTTCATCGTATTTTTTTGTATTGTTTAGAGCCTGTGCATATCTGAAATAAAACTCAGAATCTACAGATTGCCCTGAATTAAAAACCTTTGAATAAGCTTCTGCAGCTTCAGGGTATTGACCATTAAAATAATAGCTATTACCCAATTTTGTATAAACTTCTAAAGAAGTATTACCTTTATCGACCAGATTTTTATACAACTTAGCCGCCTCAATAAAAGCAAACTTATTATAAGTTTCATTTGCTTTTTCAATCTTTTTATCCTGCGCATTAACAACTCCTATTTGTAATAAACAAATACAAAGAATAGTTAGTACAGTTCTTATCTTTTTAGATATCATTTTTTTATCCTAGTTTATGGTTATTAAAAGAATCTTGGAGTAACAAGTCTGTATTTGGTTCCAGAGAATAAGTCAAAACGAAGGAAAATTTCATGAGATCCTGAATTATAATTCCCTATTTTCTGTGTATCATAGTCATAAGCGTAACCAATATTCATTCCTGATGTAACCTGGAATCCAGCCATAGCACTTACAGCTGCATCCCATCTGTAAGCTGCTCCTAAAGTTAATTTTTCATTAAACAGGAAGTTTGCAGATAAATCAACAGCTAAAGGCGCACCGCTAACCATTTTTATCATAGCAGCTGGCTTGAACTTAAGATTATCGTTTAGATCAAATACATAGCCTCCCATTGCATAGACGTGCATTTTTTGAGAAGCTACAGATGTTTTTACATCATCATAAAACTTCGTTTCCAAAATCATTGGCACAGATAAACCTGCATACCATTTTGAAGAGTGAAAATAGGCTCCTGCCCCAAAATTTGGAGAAGTCTTAGTAAGATTTCCTGAAAGGAATGGATCTTCTGGATTCAAAACATTTAGCTTATTATAGTCAATCTGCATAAAGTTACCTGATGCACTAATACCTAAAGACAAAAATGTATCTGCAGAAAGCTGAATTGGATAAGCATAACTTGCTGTCAAAGTAGTTTCTTGTGATGGTCCGATTTTATCATTTACTACAGATAATCCTAAACCTTGTCCATTCTCTGTAATAGGCGCTTCTATAGAAAAGTTTGCTGTTTTTGGTGCTCCATCCAATCCTACCCACTGCGTTCTATACATTCCAAAAATACTTGGTATACCACGTGTTCCCGTGTATCCTGGATTTATTGTCAGAGTATTGTACATATACTGTGTATACTGTGACTGCTGCTGTGCGGAGACTTCCAAAATTCCCACGAACAACAAGATTAATAAATATGAAATCTTTTTCATTAGTTCTAATTTCTTTTAATTATTGATTATTGATATACAAATAACCTGTTCTCTCTTTTACCTCTGTACCAGTATTATATTTCACTATGTAGAAATATGTTCCTGTTGGAAGTTTATCGCCTCTCTTAATTGTTGCACGTCCGTCTGAGTATCCTCTGAACATGTTATCGCTTTCATTGTAAGACTTAGCGTCATAAACCTTAACTCCCCATCTATTGTAAATCTCGACTTGGTTATCTGGGAATTGATCAATTCCTTTAATAACAAAGCTGTCATTTAAACCGTCATCATTTGGTGAAACCGCATTATAAATAATAAGATCTTTTACATCGTCTGTTTTCTTAACCAAAGCCATTGTAAAAAGCCCGTAGCCGCTTACCTGTGCTGTTAATAATTTTTCATAAGGCTTTCCAGGCAAAGGATCACTTACCTCTCCTTTTTCATTTATCCATTGGCCAGAAACAGCGTCCCATCGTGTTATAACAACCTGATAATCGTCTCCAGGATTAAAAAATTCTGAAGGTGTTGTACGGCTATCCATTGTTAAGCTCAAGATTATTTTTTCAGCGCCTCTATCTTGTGTTACTTCCCAATACTCATTATTATTGATTGTGATAATTTTTACATCTCTACTGTCATGTGAATGAATGTAGTGTGAGTTTTTATTAAAATACTGTGTAGTGTAAATATCTCCGTTATTAGTGCCTGCTGCATGATAAGAAGGTCTAAAATAATTACCAGCCCCAACTGGGAATTCAAAAGCGGCGTTACCATCTTTTTCTACCTGACCATCCACAAAACTTAAGTCGCTCGTAAGTGTATGACCTGCTTTTTCTCTGAAAATTACTTTTCCTCCATAATCGCCAGCCAGAACAACTCCTTGTTTAAATTCCGAGTTACCTCCTACGGCTATCTTACCTGATAAATGAAAAGGTACTGGAGAAGATGAATTTTCAAAAAATGCATTTTTTAAATTAGAAACTTGAGTTCCTTCAATAAATTGATCTTCTGTTCCGTTAAAGTAGGTAGAACCATTTTGGTTTTCTGTATATGAAACTACACCATCATTTTTCCAATTTTGAAAAATGTACAGTTTACCGTCATTTATAAAATTTCCTGATGGTGTATTTTCATAATCCATGTAAACGGCCATTATGGTATTTGGGTCAATTTTTACATCGCCAGCATTTACCATTTGTGCATTTGCATTTTGACAAGCAAACAAACTTGCCGCAAAACCAATTAAACAAACTGCAGTTTTTTCAGAAACTGAGTTTTTTTCTATAATATCCAAGTAATCATTATTCATTTCTTGTCTTTATTTAATTCGGTATTTTTTATATTTTAATTTCTATGCAAAATTAATTCAGGTGCAAAACCTGTATGCCCCGAAAAAGTTATTGTTGTATTAGAATAGGGTTAATCTGTTTGTGGGATGAAACAGTTGGTTCTAATGAATGAAGTTGCTTTCATTAGATGTTTGCCAATTATACAAAAGGCTTTGTCTCTCTTGATTTGAAGTTTAAAAAAACCTCGATCATATTTTTTACAATCAAGGTAATTATATTGTTTTCTAGATTTTTATTTATGCAACTGAAAACAATTGTACTTCAGATTTACCTCTCAGCTTATTTTTATTTTTTAGCTGCCTGCAAAAGCGCCTGTACCTGAGCTTTCAATTCTGCAATATCTGCTTTCTGGCTTTCTATCATTTGCTGTTGCTCTTGAACCGCTTTTACTAAAGGCACCACAAACTCTGAATAACGTAAGCTGTAAAAATCGTTTTCGCTTTGAGGTTTTACAATACCGTTAAATTCGTAACCAATACTCTTAGCAGCAGTTTCTACTTCCTGGGCAATAAATCCTGATTGCAAATCTGTAGTTCCTGTTTTCATTCTGTAAATTACAGGACGTAATTTATTTATGAAATTTAAACCATAGGTACTGGTCACCACATCTTTCTTCAAACGAGAATCTGAACCAATTGACCAATTTACGGCACCGCCAATACTTGTAATACTTGAGTTTCCTATTTGTACAGTATTTGAACCTCTACCAGTAGCATTATAACCAATTACAATTTCATTAATACTATTATTTGCCTTAGCTTTTACATTGTTTCCGACAAAAATAGAATTAGATGTTTGTGTCAATTCGCTATTATAACCGTAATTCACACCAGCATTATAACCTAAAGCAATATTATTATCCCCTTTAATCAAATAATGTAAACCAGAAACACCAATTGCAGTATTTTGTTTACCATCAATATTATGATATAATGCACCTGAGCCTATTGCCGTATTTTCTTCACCAGTTTGATTATCAGTAAGAGCCTGAGAACCAATAGCCGTATTATTACTACCTGATTTGTTAGATGTTAAACTAAAATCCCCCATTGCTACATTATTAATACCATCAGTAAGTTCTTCTAATGCACCCTGACCTAATGAAGTATTTTCAGTACCAATTCTTCCACTAAACCAATAATTTCTTCGAAATATTAAATCTACATCGTCTGTTGTACCTATAAAGTGTTTTCTAACATCTGTCCCGGCATTACCTTTTGTGCTCCAGCTTGTATTGGCTATTTGTCTTAGTACACCATTCGCATCTTTCGTCAATAATGAGTCAGCAACTGTTCCTGTTTGCAATCCTGCAATTTTTAAAGTATTTACAGAAGACGTGGTCAAAGTTGTTGGTTTATTTAATTTCCCTCCTAATTGAATTTTACCATTATCTGCTGTTAAACCATTATCTGCAGTTCCTGCATTTGGTGCAACTTGTACTTTTTTTCCATTTACCGTGACAACGGTTTCTGTTTGTGCCATCATTACTCCTCCTTGAAGTAATAATAACATGTATATTATTTTTTTCATTCTCAAATTATTTTAAAAATATATTTTTATGAAATAATAATAAATTAGGAAGGCTGTTTGCTTTTTACAGCCTTCCCTATTTTAAAATATTATTTTGAATAATCGAACATTACATTGTCATTGTCAGCTTGGTCTAAACCTAAAATGTTATTTCCATTTTTTGTAGGATCATAAGTTACTTTATTACCATCTACTGAGAATGCATTTTTATTGATACGCACACCATTGATATACATTACCACCTCTGATAATGAAGATGGAGTGTAATCTAAAGTAAAAACAGTTTGACCATCTGTAGGAACTATTTCGTTTACAACCTGTTTAGGAGCTACAGTACTTAAATCTATTACTGTGTCTGGTCCATTTTCTGCTTTATACGTTAATCTATTAGTCGTTGGATTATAAGATAATGATGTCAAAGTCTCTCCAGATTCAATCAGTTTTTGTATTTCTTTTTTTACTGACTCGTCTACAAAAATTGTTTTTGAATTGTCTATAACATCTTTAACCACATTGATATCAGTAGTTCTACCGTTTTCGCTTGTATAAGTATACAATCCATTACCTTTATCTTCAAGCGTAGTTAGGGTTTCTGCTCCTTTAACTAAATCTTTCAAATCGATTACCGTATCCTGTTTATCCTCGTCTGTAAACGTAAGCTTATTAGTGGTTTT
>NZ_QJRJ01000051.1 GCF_003254625.1 Flavobacterium ginsenosidimutans | reverse complement strand
TCTGTCTTTCGCTTATCTCTCAAAGCGGGTGCAAAACTAAAAATTCTTTTTGTCTCCTGCAAGAAAAATTTAAAGTTTTTTTTGAAACTTTTTTTTCGTTTCCTTTTTCTCAATTTTTCTTCCAATCTCTCAATGAACTTCCGTGTTTTGCGGGGTGCAAATGTAGCACCTTTACTTAGATTTCCAAGCACTCGACATGAGTTTTTTTTATAACTTTTTTCAAACTTTTTCTTAACCCTCTGATAACATAATATTTATATTTAAAAAATTTCACATAATAACAATGTTTTTTCTTACTTTTAAGTTTTAAAGCAAATATAGTACTTGGATAAAATCACTTTTTTATTGAATTCACGACTTGAAAACAGCTATTTTCTTTGTCTTTACATAAGACAACTTTCCAGAAGCTACTATGAATTCATTCTTAAATAGCTTGATTACGCTGTGCAAGCAAATACTTAACTTATATAAATAAAAAAGCCTGAGATATTCTCAAGCTTTTTTAAACAATTTTATTGAAGCAATTATTATTTACTGAAATCGTAACTAAGCGAAGCACCAAGGCCGAATTGAAATGTTGATGCATAATCAGTAACTGCCACTGGACCCCAATAGTAGTCCCAATAATAATCATATCCAACAGCCG
Source organism: Flavobacterium ginsenosidimutans (assembly GCF_003254625.1). Classification (GTDB taxonomy): domain Bacteria; phylum Bacteroidota; class Bacteroidia; order Flavobacteriales; family Flavobacteriaceae; genus Flavobacterium; species Flavobacterium ginsenosidimutans. Next base: position 4,439 of record NZ_QJRJ01000051.1, on the reverse strand, counting down.
CAGACATAGATTGCAAGTAAGCATGAAGATTAATTGATACTGGTGAATTCGTTTTTACTTTTACACCTGCCTTAATTTCCCATGCAAAATAAGTTCCGCTGCCACTCTTTGGAGTCTCTAGAATTGCAACTCCTAAACCAGCACCCAGAAACGGAAGCGCCTTTTGAGAACTTGAGCCAAAATAATAAGTATAATCAGCCAATATATAATTAATGGCACCTTTATCATCTCCCGCATTAACTTGTGTTCCAGCAGGAATAGAACCTTCATTTAAAGGAACTTTTGTATATAAAGGCATGCTAGTATCAAGTCTATTATACTTTAATTCTACCGAAGCGTTATCCATTATAAAATATTCCAACCCTATACCATACTCAAAACCATCTTCCACTTTTCCATATGAAGAATCAAAATCTACTCTGTCGGAAAATGTATAACCTCCATACAAATTAAGCAAAAATGACTGGGCACTTTGTGCTGATAAAGCCATTGAAAAGAAAAAAACGACAACTAATAAATGATACTTTTTCATAATTTTTAATTTTGATTTATAATAAATGGTTTAATTTCCTCTGAGCCTCTTAGCTTAATTGAAAATACTTTTATGCTTTGTATAGGTGGTTTGTGGGGAAAAGGCTCAAGCTGTAAAATTTATGATTAATTAGCTGTCTCAAAGTTATTCTAACAAAAACATTTTACCATAAAGAAATAGGCTTAATCATGTTCCAAATTATAAAATGAAACCATTTTTTTTGTGAGCGTGTTTTAATTTAATCTTGAAAGGACAAAAAAGATTTCTCCACTTTTATCTAATATAATTTTAAAATGTAAAAACTTAAACAGCCATCGATCAGAATTACTTTCCAAAAGTGACAATGGAAATATCAGATAAAGTCCAGTTTTGTTCTAAATCCAGAAGTGTTTTTTTTAAAAGATTTTACTGTTATATTTGCTCCATGCTCCAGCTTAATTTAAAGAAGTGGCTCAGCCAGTTTAAACAATATTTTTTTACCTACAATAACGGCTTTTATCATCTGCCGTACAGCAGCAAATCTCCCGAAGCATTGGTTGAGAGTTTTGCTAACTATCCATTCATAAGGCACAATAAAATAAATCAGAGCATTTATGCCAATACCCCATTTTGCGAGGGAGGATTCAGCTATCAGAAACTGGAAGAAGGATGCTGGATCATTTACTCTAAAATGAATTACAAGACCAATGTAGCCTTTGATTTGATATATGACAATCCAGAAGAAAAAAAGATAGAAGATAAGGGCTATTATATGCTAAGTCTCAATCATGTTTCCAACTTAGTAAAACTTGATAAGAAGATCTGCGAAAAGCAACTTTGTTTTTCGAACTACAGCTGGACATTTTTCAAACCTAATGAACGCAATTGCGATTTAAATTTTAAAGGCGCAAAAAACAAATACATTACCCTCTATTTTAATCAGCAGTGGCTGGAGCGCAACCTTGCGCAAAATATCTTCTTTACTCAGGGAGGTCTTAATGATTTTATAATTTCTGATGAACCTTATATAGCATGGCCACTTGATGAAAAGGACGAGGTCATCAAGAATTTCAATCTTTTTGACGATCTGATGAACTTAAATGGGCAGTCTTCATCCATTGATTTTCTTCAGTTAAAGTTTTCTACAATTCACCTAATTTTTGATTTTTTTAAGCTCTGTAAGGAACAGAAAATTATAGAAAATCATCACGCTATTGATTATAGTGACAAATTCAGCATCAACAGAGTCGAAAACTATCTTGCCAATCATTTATTTGATAAATTCCCTGGAATTGACATGCTTTCTTTAAAATTCAAAATTTCAGAAAGCAGACTGAAAAGTGAGTTCAAACAGTTTTTCGGCAAACCAGTCTATAAATATTTTCAGGAAAAACAGATGGAGCTTGCTAAAGAGCTTATCTTAGAAAACAGACTACTTATCAAAGAAATATCATATAAATTCGGCTATGAAAATAACAGCAAGTTTACTGCCGCATTTAAAAAATACCACGGCATTCTGCCAAGCGATCTTCAAAAACAGGAATTAAGTAGAACCGAATACTAGTTCCTTTTAATTTTTTGTGTTTTTTCTGACCGAAAAACTTTTCGGGCTATCAATTTCATCTCCGTAAACTTTTTGGGTTACTTCCATATTGACCCTCTGGCCTAATTTTGCCCGCAAAATCCTTCTCCTTTAGCAATACTGCTAAAAGAACTGAAGATATATTGCCAGCATCCCAAACCAGAAAAACTAGTAACCTTTTACGCTTATGAAGAAAAAACTACAATTACTTTTTACATTCGCTCTTATTTATTTTGTTTCAGCTGATCTGTCCGCACAGGTCTATCTTCTGACAGACAAAACAGATATAGATTGCAATTCATCTACAGGCTCTATTACAGTCTACACGATTAACGAATTTTTGAATCCGCCTCCGTATACCTACAGATGGTCAAACGGAGCCGACACCAGCACAATTTCTAATTTAGGCCCTGGTACCTACAGCGTATTGGTTACCGATGCAAACAAGCAGACAGGATCTGCTTCAGTAACCATAAACGCCTATAAGGCAATTGCGGTTCAGACCAATGCCTCCTGTAGCGGAGCCTCCTCTGGTTCGGCAACCGTTGCCGTAAAAAATGGATCAGGTTCTTATTCCTACAGCTGGAATACCGTTCCTGAACAGACCACCCAGTCTGTGACCGGCTTGGCCGCGGGAAGCTATACGGTTACTGTGACTGATAACAGTTTAAGCAACTGCAAAACAACGGCTAGCGTTAACATCAAACTTAATCCTTCAGTCCCGGCAGGAGATCCCGATGTTTACGGCAGTAATCTTTGGAATGTATATGCATGGAATGAGGGAACCTTTAACAGCCTTGCTTGGTCCTCTGCATATTCAGGCTATTTTACTGCAGATGCATTAGATTTTAATTCTGAAGATTATTTCGAAGATTATGATGTTCCGTCCTCTGTGGCCAACTATCAGGGCTGTCCTGTAAATGGCGACAATCATTCTTGGAGTGCAAAAAGAAAAGGATTTCCATGCGGCTACTACAAAATAGATATTCCAATGCACGATGACTGGGTCAGACTCTATATTGATGGCCAAATTGTATTTCAAGATAACAACTGCTGCGAATCGCATACAAATGTATGGGAAGGGTTTTTAAACAGCGAGAGCAAAGTTGAATTTCGCATTGCAGAAGAAAGGGGTCAGTCAAGGGGAAGTATTAAATTTAACCTAATCGAGCCTACAGCCGTTATTGTCAATGCATCATGTTACGGCGAAAATGATGGATCAATCAGCCTTACACCTATTACAGCTGACACTTATGCTTATGAATGGGAAAACGGACTGACCGAAAAAGACAGAACTGGACTGTCTGCAGGAAATTACACTGTTATTATAACAATGCCAAACGGATGCACAGAAACCAAAACGTATACTGTATCGCAACCGAATGCCCTTACAGTTACTGCAACGCAGAGCGATGTAACTGGCTGTCACGGCGGAAATAATGGCTCAATTACTGCTACCGTTGCTGGAGGAAGCGGCAATTATACCTATCAATGGAATACTATTCCAGTTCAAACTGACCCTGCTCTCACAGGTCTGTCAGCGGGCACTTATACTGTAACGGTAACGGACGCCAACAGCTGTCAGACATCTAAAAGCTTTACCATTGCAGAACCATCTGCCATTTCAGGAACAGCTGTCATTACTAATGTATCATGCAATGGAGGAGATAATGGAGCCATAGATTTTACCCCTACAGGAGGCAACGGATCATATACTTATAACTGGGGAGACGGAGTAACAACACAAGATAGAACAGGTCTTACAGCAGGCACCTACTCTGTTACCGTTACCGACTCTAACAATTGCAACCAGACAATAAACAATATTGTAGTTGGCCAGCCAGCAGTAGCTTTAACTGCAAGTCCAGTAGCTCAAACCAATATAGCCTGTCGTGGTGGTTCAACTGGATCTGCTACTGTCACTGCAGCAGGAGGAGCAGGAGGCTACACCTATTTATGGGCGCCTTCTGGAGGAACTGCGGCTACAGCATCAGGCCTCACTGCCGGAACCTACACGGTAACCGTTACTGATGCCAATAATTGTCAGGCGGCCCAAGCATTTACAATCGTACAGCCAGCAGCGGCACTTACAGCCACAGCAGGCACCATAAACAATACTTCCTGTTATGGAGGCGGTAACGGAACAGCAACGGTTATAGCATCAGGAGGAACTCCTAATTATTCTTATTCTTGGAATACAGCTCCTGTCCAAACAACTGCTACCGCATCAGGACTTTCTGCCGGCACTTATACGGTAACGGTAACTGATTTTTTTGGCTGCCAAGCCACTAGAAGCTTTACCATATCTGAACCATCAGCCCTTACAATAGCGCCAAGCCAGACCAA
>NZ_QJRJ01000006.1 GCF_003254625.1 Flavobacterium ginsenosidimutans | reverse complement strand
CTGATGCTCAATAAAAAACGCTTTCTACTTTCTTATTATTTTCTTATCTCAATATGTCAATGAACTTTAATAAGTATCAAGATTTTCGCATTAGGCATTAAGACTGCTGTCTTGATACTTTGCACTATAATCTTTGTACTTTCTTGTGGAGAATAACGGAGTCGAACCGTTGACCTCCTGCGTGCAAGGCAGGCGCTCTAGCCAGCTGAGCTA
>NZ_QJRJ01000053.1 GCF_003254625.1 Flavobacterium ginsenosidimutans | reverse complement strand
TTTGTCGTAGCACTATAAGTCAGATTTGTTGTTTGTGCAGAGCTATTAAAACAAACTGCTCCCGCTGTTCCTAATGTAATAGTTGGAAGCGGATTAACTGTCACTGTAAAATTATTTCCTGTAGATACACATCCGTTTGCATTCTTTACTGTTAATGTTCCTGTATAAGTGCCCGCAGCTGTATTAGCAGGTACAGAAATACTGATTGGACTTGCTGGTAACGCAACGTCTGTAACGGCTGCAAAACTATTTGTCGGACTTGCATTCCAAACAATGCTGTATGTAGTAGGCGAATTTGTCGTTGCACTGTAAGCCAAATTTGTAGTTTGAGCAGAAGTGCTAGAACAGACTGCTCCCGTCGTTCCAAGCGTAATTGTTGGCAAGGCATTGACTGTAACAGTAAAACTATTGGTTGCAGATACACAGCCATTTGCATTTCTAACTGTCAATGAACCCGTATATGTTCCAACTGGCGTTGCGGCAGGAACAGCAATACTGATCGGGCTAGAGGTTAACGTCGCATTAGTGACTGCTACAAAACTATTCGCGGGAGACGCATTCCATGTTATGCTGTAAGTTGTGGGCGAATTTGTCGTAGCACTATAACTCAAATTAGCCGTTTGTGCTGATGCATTAAAACAAACCGCTGCCGTTCCCAAAGTAATAGTAGGAAGCGGGTTAACTGTTACTGTAAAATTATTAACTGTAGATGTACATCCATTTGCATTACGTACTGTCAAGTTTCCTGTGTAAGTTCCAGCTGCCGTTCCCGCCGGAATTGGAATATTGATTGGGCTTGACGGTAACGCTGCATTCGTAACAGCTGCAAAAGTATTTGTCGGCGATGCATTCCATGTAATGCTATAAGTTGTCGGCGAATTTGTAGTGGCGCTATAAGGCAATGTTGTACTTTGTGCACTCGCACTTGTACATACAGCAGTAGTGGCGCCTAACGTTATTGTGGGTAAAGGATTTACAACAACAGTAAAATTATTTACCGTAGATACGCATGCGACATTGCTTACAGTAAGCGATCCTGTATAAGTTCCCGCAGCAGTTCCTGCAGGAATAGCAATATTGATCGGGCTCGATGGTAAAGTTGCATTAGTAACAGCTACAAAACTATTGGCTGGACTTGCATTCCAAGTAATACTATAGTTTGTTGGCGCATTAGTAACCGCGCTATATGGTAAAGTTGTACTTTGTGCATTAGTACTCGCACATACTGCCGTAGTAGAACCTAAAGTAATTGTAGGCTGTGCCGATACCGTAATTTGAGTTGACATACCTATTGAAGAGGTGCAATCTACTGATGTTAAAGTATTAACTACAATAGTACTATTCCCTGTATTGGTAAATCCAGTTGCAGTAAAACTTCCAGATCCTGCCGTTGTTACTACCATCGTCGCTGTTAAATTATTAGCAGAAGGGCTGCTTCTATGATAGCTTACCGTATATGTCCCAACTGGTAAGCCAGCGGCTGTACTTGTCAATTGTACTTGAGAACTAGTTCCTATAGCCGTACAAACATTTGTAGCTGATACTGATGTTATGCTGTAGGTTTTACAGGTATAAGTAACATTAACAGAACCTCTTGCACCACTTCCCCCAATCTGTGAAACATTAGCACTTACCGCTCCGCCTCCGCCTCCGCCGCTAGCTGCACCACTAGTTCCTGCTAAATCTGTTAATATTACGGTTGATTGCGCAACTCCTCCAGCTCCTCCTCCTGAACCAAAATTAGCTCCGTTTCCACCAGCACCCGACGTAAGAAGTAAGCTTAATGCTGCACTATTTCCATTTGTACCATTTGCTCCTGCGGCTGTTGCTAGATTTCCAATAGCTCCAGTACCTCCAGCTCCACCCGTTGGAGTAGAAGTTGTTGTAGTATTACCATTTCCTCCCGATCCCCCTGGCGCATTAAAAACCCCTGTAAATCCTGTTATATAAGACGGTCCTCCTGAAACCCCATTACCGCTTCCTCCTGAGGTAGCTGGTGCAACTACAACATCCAAACTTGAAAGTCCTGTTGTCGTAATAGTTCCTCTTGCGTAAGATCCTCCACCGCCTCCACCGCCGCTTCGTCCTACTAAGGGTGTCACATTTGCTCCACCTCCAGCACCTCCAGCGCCCCAAGCTTCAACAGTAACGACATCCATACCTGCAGGAAGAGGAAGAGATCCGCTAGCTGTTAATGGATGCGAAATTTGCGCGTTGGAAGTAGTATAAAAAATTGAGAAAAATAAAATTAGAAAAAATTTAAATTTGCGATTAGAATTTAATGTTTTCCCAATGTAAGTTCTTAAAGTTGAAATGCTGAAGAAATTCAGTGTAGTAAGTAAATCTTTTTTCATCTTGTGGCATTTTAGTAATTGAAAAATAAATTCAAACTCAAACAAGATTAATTGCTCACTCAGAAGGATTAAGGTTTTTTATAGAATTAAAGAATCCCTCCAATATTAGAATTAAACTTAGGCAGGTAAAAAAACAGTATTAAAACTGCTATTGTAGAAGAAAAAAAATAGTATAAAACGGCTTGTACAAGTAACATTTAATCGACATAAATTACTTTTAATCGACAAAATATCATAACAAGGTACGATTTTATTTACATTGAAATTCATGTTGTAGTATTAAACATATAATTTTAACACTCAAAACTTAAAATTTACAAAAAATAAGAAAAAACTGTTAATTTGAATTTTTAACGACAATAATTACTTAATTATCAATATTTTACACAATAAAGACTGAATTTACAAAAACCTTTCACAAAATTTTGCGAAAGGCTTTAATGCGAACTTGTTCTATGGTTTAAAAAATCACTTTTTTTGAAGTTGAACTTCCATTTTCAAAAAAAACTTTAACTAATAAAACCTGATGAGAAGAAAACAGATTTTGAATAGAAAATTTATTTGTTTCGAGATTTTCTTTTCTATACAATTGGTTTCCCGAAATGTCAAATATTGCAATTTCCTTAAAATTCTCTTTGAAAGATTCAATCTGAATGGTTCTATTTTTAACTGAAAGTATTAGATCATTCAAATTCTTTTCAGGAGCTTTATTTCCTAAAGTATTATTGGCATAAATGATTAAAAAGCGACTATTAAAAGTTCCTATATCAGAGTCAAATTGATAAGCGCTTTCGCTAAGGTTATGAAGTTTATTTAAAGTTTTATCTACTAAAAATATAATTATTCCATTAAAGAATTCGTCTTCATGATCAAGCTCTAGTTTCAAACTGCCTTTAACGGTGCTTTTATACCCCAAAACAATAGAATCGTTTTCTGTAAATGGCCAAGCCTTGCCTTGAATGACCAATCTTTTATCATCAACAATACTATAAAAATCAACAACCTGATCTGAGCTTAAATAATTTGCATCATAATTTAAATCCAAACCATTTGAAGCGCCTTTTGCATAGCCAAGTAATATTTGCTTAAATGCCATTTCATCATTTTTTAGGTTCAGCCAAAAACGCTGTTTACTAGCTTCATCCTCAATTTTTGAATTTTTAGAAGGCTTAAAAAAAGCTCCATTGCGACCAGAAATTCTCATGCTATTATTAAACTCAACAAAACCAAGCATATTATTCTGCACAAAGAATGCCTGTCCCGAAGCTATCGTGCCATCTGGAGCATCGTTACTAACACCAGAATTCAAAGCCGGAGTTGTGCCAACACCACCTAAAAGGCTATATACTGCAAAATCATCTCTTGAATAATGATAATTTGCTGGTGGAGTATTGTGTGTCCAAAAATATAATCCTCCCTTAATTTTCTGAGAATTTTGCTTCAAGAATTCATCTGCACTAATCGCAGATGGATAGGGATTTCCAATTAAATAAGCTCCATTTTCTTTTATAAATTCAACTTCTACTTTGCCATTATTTGGAACTCCTTTAAACACTCCTTCAAATATTTCTCTTTCTGTTATCGAAAAATTCTGAGGAGCTCTTATGTTATATCCTTGTCCCGGAGCCATAACCATTGTCCCATTATAATTTATGTTCCAACGCGTATAGGGATCATACCAATAGAACTTATCTACAAGTGTATTGGGTGAGAAATCTATCATTTTTTGATTGTTTACTGGAGAAGACCAATAAGTGAGATCATAACGTATAACAGGTTTTGTTTTTCTTTTTAAATGAATAATTCCATTATTTACCATATCATCATCTGACTGATATAAACTAGCAGAATCTTCCAAAACCAGAGTACCAAAACCTGTGTAAGCAAATTCAATTCCTAAAGTATTTTTTTCTAACAATGTTACTGTTTTACCTTGGTCAATATTGCAACCGCAAACGGTAGTTGTAGTTAAATTAGGAAAGTTCTCTTTAAAATATACATCTTTTCCAGCAGAAGGAAATCCATTTGACCAAGAAGTTCCGTTCCAAATTGTCGTATTTACGCAAAGTTTTAAACGAGCAATTCTATGCTTTGAAATTCCATTAACTGAATTAAAATTTCCGCCAATTATCAATCTATAATCCTCAGAAAATTTCATTGCAAAAAGTGTATTGTTCAAAGGTGCGGTAAATGATTCATCACAAATTCCCGACGGAAGTAATCGCATCAATTTTGAACATTTGACATTTTTATAAGTTCCCGAAAATGCACCTCCAAGTAATATTCTATCATCAGGCTGTATCAAAATAGTGCGCACATCTCCTTTGGAAAAACCCGAACCTGAATCGAATGTTGTATCAAGGCTTCCGTTACTATTTAACCGAGTAATTCTCTTTTGCGAAACACCATCAAAAGTTAAAAACGAGCCTCCAACAATAATCTTTTGATCCGATTGTAAAGCAATGGCATAAACATACTTATCAAAACCGTTTCCGATATTAAACCTCTGATCAATACTTCCATCGTAATTTAGACGGACTAATCCCGCAAATGGCAATCCGTTAAAAAATTTAAAGTGACCGCCTAAAAGAATTTTTCCATCAGCCTGTACAACCGCTGTTTCAATAATATCATCGGCACCAGAACCAATATTAAACTGTAAATCTTTTGATCCATCGGGAAGGAGTCTTACAATTTTATTTGCATTTTCTTTTGATCCATTATACTTTGCAAATTTCCCTGCTACAATTATTTTTTGATCAGGCTGTATGGCTATTGTATAAACCTGCTCATCAAATCCTTCGCCAGCTCTGAAAGAATCATCGATTTGTCCATCTGCAAAAATCCTAACGATTCTATTATGAATCATATCATTGTACTTTTTAAATTTTCCACCAATAATTATCTTTCCATCATCTTGCAATGCGGCTGCTTTCACCAAATTATCTGCACCTGAATTTCCAACATTAAAAGATGCATCTAAAGAACCGTCTTCTAAAAGACAAGTTATTTTTGAAACTGGCGCATCATTAAACTTATTAAAATTTCCTCCAATGATTATTTTCTTATTTGGAAGTGGTAAAATGCTAAGTACAGAATTATCAAAACCAATTCCTGAAGATAAGTAAGCAATATCATGTTCTCCATCATTACCAATTTTAGCTAATCTGCCCTGATTTTGTCCATTAAAAACAGAAAAAGATCCTCCAATGAACCAATTCCCTTCTTCGTCAAATTCTAGGCTCAAAACAGAAGCGGAACCTGGTCCTGAACCAATATCAAAATCTGATTTTAAAGTGCCATCTGCATTAAGAAAAACCAATCTATTAACTTCAGCACTATTATAAAAACCAGTGAAAGAACCTCCGACCATTAAGTCGCCATTTGAATTAATTTTTATTACCTGAACCCCTGCTTTACTAAAACCTGATCCTGATAAAAAGCTTTCATCTTTTGTTCCGTCGGCGTTTAAACGAATAATTCGATTGGCTGGACTACCATTAAAACTTGTAAAATTTCCACCTAGAATAATTTTATTATCCGATTGCAAAACAATAGCATTAACGTCATCGTCAAATCCGCTTCCAATATTAAAACTAGCGTCAAAACTTCCATTAGGATTCAAACGTATGATTCTATTTGTCGGAGTTCCATTAAAGGAAACAAAGTTGCCAGTAAGAATTATTTTTTCATCAGAAGTAATCTTTGCATGTGTAATATTTAATAGCGATCCATTGCCTGTAGAAAATGAAGAATCGAGTGTTCCATTTGGAAATAAACGTGCCACTCTATTTACAGTAACATTTGTGTATTTTGTAAAGCTTCCAACGATAATTATCTTTCCGTCAGATTGCAATGCAATATCATAAATGATTCCAGTTGTAGCTCCGATTGAGGTATTGAAAGTAGGATCATAAGTTCCATCTGGATTTAATCGAATTATTCTTCCTGCGTTTATTCCATTATAACTCGTAAAGTTTCCAGCTAAAATAATTTTACCGTCTTCCTGCAAATAGGAGGCATAAATTTTACCATTAAAACCAGTGCCTGTATTAAAAGTATCATCTATTGATCCGTCGGGAAATAAACGGGTAATATAAGAGACCGGATGCCCGTTTAAACTTGAATAATCACCGCCAACAATTAAATTACCATCTTTCTGTAAAAGAAGAGTTCTAACGGGATCACTGAAACCATCTCCATTTTGTCCATCATCAATCACATTAAAAGTATTATCTAGCTTTCCTTGCTGCGCTAATATCTGATTGCTCGCTAATAAAGGAAGTAGAATTAGAAAGCTGAGTAACTTTTTAATCAAAACAATATAATTAAAGTTAATATTTGTAAGAATTAAACTAAAATTAAAAAGTCTTAATAGTTTACACAATACCAAGATTTAGGGATATTTCAACCATAAAAAAGCCCATTCTAAAAAAGAATGGGCTTCAAAAAATATATTTAAAATTTATTATTTCAAGTTCGAAAAAATAGCTTTTTTAGTAAATGTATATCCATTTTCTAAAGTCACTTTTACTAAGATTACTTGATCAGTAGAATGTAAATTTGTAATCTGTAATTCTGATGCGTTCACTTTGTTTTTGCTGTATAACAATTGTGCTCCAATATTATAGACATTTACTTCTTTTATTGTTTCTTGAGAAGAAGTGATTTTTACTACTTGATTTTTTACAGAAACTAAAACACTGTTTTCAAGATTCTCAAACTCTTCATTCCCTAAAGTTTTATTGGTGTACTTAAGCGTAAAACGATCCGTGAAGGTTCCAATAGCTGTATTGAAAGTATAATTTCCGGCACGAAGATCGGTTACCGTTCCCGCTGTCTTATCTTCCAGATAAACTTCCTGGGTGTCAAAGAATCCGTCCGCCTGGTCAATTGCGATTGTCATATCGCCCGCAATGGCTGATTTATATCCCAGCGGAATCACTTCCGTATTGTCAAAAGGAAGCGCGCGTCCTTGGATAGTCAGTTTCTTTGTTCCGTTGATGGTGTAGAAGTCAACATAAGAATTTGATCCCATCGTTGCCGCATCGTAGTTGACGTCAATATCGTTTGTCGCTCCCTGCGCATAGCCAAGCAGAACCTGTTTGTAGGCCCCTTCGGTATTGCTCAGAGTCATCCAAAGGCGGCTCTTCTCCACACTCTCTGTTTTTGCAGTTTTGTAGAACTGCGTGTTATTGCCGTCCACACGCATTACATTGGTGAAGTTCAGAGTCGCAGTGGTCGGCTTGCAGAT
>NZ_QJRJ01000057.1 GCF_003254625.1 Flavobacterium ginsenosidimutans | reverse complement strand
ATAGCGCAATTCTTGATCTTTTTCCATAATGATACTTTTTGTGTATCGCTATTTCAGGACAAGACATACTTTTAATATATAAAACTCCATTCTTATGAATGGAGTTTTTTTTTTGATTTAAACGCTTTTTGAAAGGTGTTTTTCTTTTGTTTTGAAATATTTTAAATCTCTTATTTTTAAAAATACCGTATTTATACGTAAGAAATTATTAAGATGATTGAATTAAATGGATAATTTTAATACTATTTTTTGAAAGTTCATAAACGCGTTTAGTCGTATAAAATGACTAATATTCGTTATTTTAACGAGTATTTTGGTAGGTTGTCGGAAATATTTTCGTCCAAATTCATAATGGTCTAGTTTAGCAGTGTTAAAATGACATGAGTTGTTTAATCCCAAAATCTAACTATTATGAAAAAATTACTACTTACAGTTTTGTTTGTATGTTATTTGAATGCTAATGCACAAACACCAATTCAAGAATTTAACTTTAATGGTACTCTAAACAATACCGCAAACACAATCTCATTTATGGGAACCGATAATTTCGTCACAGATAGGGCGGGAGTTATAAAAGGAGCCCAACGATTAAATAATAAAGCCCTAGAAGCCGTAATCGACAATCTACCACAAGGGAAAAATGCCAGAACAGTTAGTGTCTGGATAAAATTCAATGATATTGCTGCTGCTAATTATATTTGGGGTTATGGAAATCCTTATAATGCGCAATATTTCGGATTATTACATCAAGGAACTACGAATTCAAATTCCGATTTGAGTCTAGCTGCTTGGGGAGCTTCAAATGACGTAATTGTTCCTACACCACTTGAAAAGTATGTTTGGTATAACTATACCATTACATACGAAGGAGCAACTTCTAAAATATATAGAGACGGAAAACTAATAAAGTTTTTAGAAGGAATGACACGTTCTACGAATGGTACTGTGTTTAGATTAGGAGAAATTAATACTACAATTGGTATTAATGCTGATGTAGACGATTTGAAAATTTATGATGTAGCGTTGACTGCAGATCAGGTTAAAGAATTATATGAAAGTGAAAAACCTGTTGTTTCGATCGCTTCAACTGTAGAAAAATCTAAAGCCACATCAGCAACTGTAGTGAAAGGAAAAGTGGTTAAACAGCAAAATAATGCTACAATATTAACTTCAAGTGATGTTAGCGGAATTACAAAAAGTGTTGAGATTTATTCTCAAGGACAAAAAATTGAAGGAAGTAATGCAACAAATATCAGCAGTCTTCCAGAAGGAACCTATTTATTAAAAATCACCAATGCTCCAGCTAAAAAAATCACTTCAAAATAAAGGTTTTCATTTGTTTTTTTAATGTTAGTTTAGTTTCTTACGTTGCTTCGGCAATAACATTTTTGAACTAGTAAAAGAAAAAGCCTTCTGTAATCCAGAGGGCTTTTTTTAGTCTAATTTCCATCCGAAAGTGGTCTGAAATACATAATCATCTTTTGAAGCTCCTTCTTTTGGTTTATTGTCGTAATTATAGACAAAAGAAAGTTTGATAAAAAAATCAAGTGGCAAATCGTATTTGGTGTCTACTGAAAAATCGGTACGAACCCTTTTGCTTTCTGTTAAACTTGGAAAAACATTCACTTTTGACTGAATGCTAAAATCTCCAATATCATATAAATTAAGATCACTGCCTAAGAACATTTCCAAACTTTTATTGGGCTCAGTTGTCTCTGTAAAACGTTCATGGTTAAAAGACAATCCTGCGGCAAGGCCCCAATATTTTTTATTGCTGTGCATGAGATATTTTCCGTAACCAGCTTTTGACACCACACGCAAATCAATATCTTGTTCTGTATTTTTTAAAGTAACAATAGAGAGCGGAATAAAATAATCTCTTGGCAATAAATGGACATAACTCAAATCGGTGTCAATCCTGCGAATCGGTTCGCTGTCATCTTGTATGGATTGGATTTGTTTGTACATTGCCGTTCCGTACCACTTTTTTGCAGTGTATCCTAAATTTACGTTTACAGTTAATTGCTGTAAACTTTGCGCTTTAGTCAATTTGATTCCGGCGTCGAAACTAGCATCGAGTCTGTCCCAGAAACTGTCATCAACGGGTTTTATTCGTACAATATCACTAAGATCAATAATGCTTTTGGTCTGTGTTTCGATATTGGTGATTTCGCATTTGTTGGGAGTTTTGATTTTAGTAATTTTTCCGTTTAATAAATTACCATTGGAAAGATTGATAATATGAACTCTTTCTGAACCGATGCTTTTTACATATTTCCATTCGACTTTAAAATCGTCTTTGCTGTAATCGGTTTCGATCTGTAAGATACCTTTGTTCATTGTTTTTATTTCACCAACAATAATATCGTTGTTTTTCAATACTAAAGTATCACAGATTTGTGCATTGATATTGAAGAAAAATAAAAGAAAAAACAAAAGCAAAATTTTCTTCATACGGAGTTTTATTTATTTGATTATCAGCTTTTAATGTTAAAGTTAGAAATAAAAAAGAAATGTAGGACAGAATCCTGAAAAAATCCTATTGACAGTTAAGATAAATTGTATTGGTGTTTTTTAATGATGGTATTGAATTTCCTAAATCGGCCTTATAAAGCTTTAAACAGATCTTGCGATATTCTTTTTGAGGTAAAAACATCATTTTTGTGAGAATTATTTATTTGTGTGTAGGAATTGTTTGGTGATGCTGAATAAAAATCATAGTTTTAACAAAATTTGTAAAAATAATAACTGAAAATTTAATTGTAAGGTTTGAGCAATCAAATTTTAGAGTTAAAGATATTTACCGTAACTCCAAAACATTCTGAAAAAAAACTACTATGACTATGAAAAAAATATTACTCACATTCATGTTTGTAAATTTTTTAACTGCCAATGCACAAAATCCGGTGCAGGAATTTAATTTCAATGGTAATCTAAACAGCGCCGATAACAGCATTTCATTTGTTGGAACTCCAATTTATGTAAATGACAGAATGGGTGCGCCGCGAGGAGCTTTAAGATTAACTAATAAATCTTTGCAAGCTGTTGTTGGTGAGCTTCCGCAAGATAATAAACCCAAAACAATTTCGGTTTGGGTAAAATTTAATGCTGTAAATATTCCTAACTATATTTTAGGTTATGGTGCAGCAGTAAATGGACAGTATTTTGGTTTAGTTCAGCAGCCAGTAACTGGAGGAAATGCGGATGTAAGTCTAGTAGGGTGGGGAGATAGCAACAATGTTATCGCTTCTGTTCCTCTTGCAAAAGAGACCTGGTATATGTACAGTGTTACTTACGATGGTAATGTATCAAAAATTTACCGAAACGGTGTATTATTAAAAGCGGCTGATGGAATTCAGCGTTCAGCGAAAGGTTATATTTTAAATTTAGGAAAATTAAATACTTCAACCAGTATCAATG
Organism: Flavobacterium ginsenosidimutans; assembly: GCF_003254625.1. Lineage (GTDB taxonomy): Bacteria > Bacteroidota > Bacteroidia > Flavobacteriales > Flavobacteriaceae > Flavobacterium > Flavobacterium ginsenosidimutans. The sequence continues at coordinate 31,145 of NZ_QJRJ01000057.1, read as the reverse complement.
CTGATATTGATGATATAAGATTATACAGTGTGGCCATGACAGACGAACAGGTTTTAGAAGCCTATAACAGTTCGAAAGCTGCTCCAGCGAATAATCAAGTTGCTGTATTAGCATCAGCTTCTAATTCATCAGCGAGATCTGTTGGATCACCAGCAAAAGCTTCGGCGCCTGCTGCTTCTTCAGCAGAAACTACTAAGAATGGTAAAATAATCGAGGTCTTCTCGCAAGGAAAACAAATCATGAGTGCTAATGCGTCTAATATTGGCGATTTACCTGAAGGTACTTATTTGATTAAGGTTATCAATACGAACGCGAAAAAGTAAAGTTCTTATTTGTTTTTAATATAATAAAAAAGCCTTCTGAGATTTTCAGAAGGCTTTTTTAAAGTAGTTTATAAATTTAATGATATGCGCTATTTATTATTAAGATTATTAAGGGCATGTTTAAATAATATATTATCCTACTATACCAAATTCTATATCTTCTACTAATGAACCCCATAAATATCCATTATCATTTTTAAATAAATCTGAATCTATTTTCAATAATTCTATTTCTAGATATTTTGCATATTTTTTATGATTAGAATCTTCCCTGTAATTACCAAATTTTTTTTCGGGTATATCAATTGTCCATAAATGATCGTACGTATAAAGTTGTAATACCAAATTTTTAAGAGATTTCGAAATAAAAATTTCATTATCTCTAGTTATTACCCTTGATTTTAAATTTAAAATAATATTAGAATTATAAGATGTTTTGCCAATAATGATTTCAGATTCTGATAATAAAGAAATGTTATCAACAAATTCAAAGTTCAAAATATTACTAGGTAATCCAATGCTTGAAATAATTAATTCTTCTTCTTTAGTTAATTTTTGACTTAAACTAAATTCAATTGCTCTAATAATCAAATTAGAACCGAAATGTTCGATTACTTTATTTTCAATTATCATTTCTAGTTATTTAAAATTATTAAAATCAATGGCTCTTTGATTTAAAGATGCTTGTCTTATTGCTTTTGCGTCGAGATCGGAGCCTTTTCCTGGATAAGGATAGCTATAAATTATTTCTAAATCACGTCCTATTTTGTCCAAAAGCATTTTTGTACAGCCTTGGCCGACGCCTCCACTTTCTAGTTCACATACTTCTAATTCAGAATATATTCTCTTAATATTTTTTGGTGGAATATTTTGTGCTTCTAATGTTTCAAGGGCTAATCTTTCTGCGTGCCTTCCATTATTAGGAATAGTTGTTTGAACAAGTGTTTTTGTATTTCCATTTAGATCTAAATATTCAAAAACAGCAATATTTCCATCGTGCCAAAAATTATTGGACTTTCTGTAACTCATTGCCATTTTTCCTAAATCACCAGTGTCTAAGGGTAACTTTATTACATTTCGGAATGTATTTTTCCACTTTAAATATCCGCCAGCTTTATTAATTTCAGTTAAATTTTTAGAAACTAATTTTAACTCTTCAATGTTAGTTCTTAAGGCAGGAGATTCTTTGCTTAATAGATTCCAAGCATTAAAAATTTCTGGATCTTTAATTGAAGTTTTGAATTCTGCATTAGCTGTTGATAGATCATTTGCTAGAGCTAATACAGGACATATATTGTCTTCACCTTGAGCATATGAAATAAATTGAACTAATAGTATTAAACAAAAAAGGAATCTTTTTAATATATTTTTCATTTATTCTATTTTAAAATAAGTACTTATAAATTGGCTTTCTTTTTTTTGGAGTAGCTCCATTTGTAATTGATTTGAATTATATTCTTGCCCTCTGTAGATCCATCGAAATATATCAGGATAAAGCAATTCGTTAATAATCTTTTTTTTATCGATAATTTTCTGTTCTATCAAATCGTATACAAAACAGGTATTAGAAAATGATTGAACAATTTGTATTTGTGTTGTATTAATAAAAAATGCCCATTCGATCGCAATGTCTTTTTCAAACTTTACTTTGATATTTTGTAAAGTTGAAAGGTCTGTTATAATTAGGCTTCTTTTATTAATCAATAGATGATTTTTTTCATAAAAAAAACTGCCAACTAAACTGTCTTGTACTGTCTTACCATCTTCTCTAAAATAAACCTTCAAACTTACTTTGCTAAAATTTTCCATATCTAATAAAAATAAATCTCTGCAAGGAATAAATGCAAAATTTTTAATAGGATGTTCTGTTTCAATCTTTTCATCGATAAAACACTGGATCTTTTTTTCTGAAAACAATTCTTGCGTTTTATCTACCCCGTTAATTAATAAAGTATAGTATACAAGTTCTTGACCTCTGTTAGGTTCTTCCCATCCAGCATAAACAAATTTTATTTTTTTGTTTACATTTTCAAATTTATATAACTTTTCAATTTTTGTTAGTTGCATCATTTCCTAATCGCAAAAAGGTTTCTTATTATCACTAAATATCTTCCAAGCATCAATGCCATTATCAGGATTTTTACTAACAGCTTTCATTAAAGTAGAGTTACTTTTTAAATCTTGCATCAATGTTTTCACTTCTGTTTCAGGCAAATTTAATGATTTATTCTTGGCAACAATTTTAGCTGCTACATCATCTGTAAATCCTAATGCTTTAAATTCACTTAAAGTATCTGCGCCACTAGCTATAGTTTTAGATATTGTTCTTCCTTTTCCAACCCATGTTGCATATTTACCACTTGGCGATTCCATAACAATTACTTCAACAGATCCTTCCAGTGCTAATTGAGACCATGTTTTTGGATAACCAGTTATAGGATCAATGTCTTTTATTATGAATCGTGATTGTTCACCTTTTCCAACTTTTCCAAACCAAGGAATTGCTCTGTTAGTTTCTATTTCAAATTTTGATGGATCTTTAATTATAATTTGATAATAAAAATCATATTCGTTTCTTTCCATATTTAATGCTCTACTATCAAAGTCATAAGGTTTTCCATTGAACATAGGACTTGTGTAAGCTCCTCCTAAATTTGGTGTCCCGTCAGGAAGGTCTTCAAAAGAACCACTATATCTGTCAAATACTTCATTTTTGTTTGGTACCCTTTTAATTAGTGCTCCATATCCGCCATTTGCGGGTGGCCATAAAGCATTATTTTTAGAGTCAAAATTTATATTATATTCTTTTGCTAAGGCTTCGAGTTTTTCCCATTGGCTTTGCTTATAATTATTCCAATATTGACCCCTAACTGTACTTGGAATTTTTTCTAGGTTTAATTTCTCAATGTAATCTTTATTTAAAGCTTTTTCAAATGCTTTTTGATTAATAAAAAATTCATTATTAACTTTTGCTTTATTTGGATACCACCAAGATTTGAATTTATCTATATCTCCGGCATAATTTTTTACATCAGTCGTTTTTGAGTTTTTCCATAGTTCTTTGAATGCAATGTAGTCGTCATTGTAATGAACTATATCATCTAATTCTTTTAAAATAGCATCATTTGCAAGTGCAAAATCTTCAAAGAACTTAGTTTTTAGAGTTGAATCTAATGCATTTACTTCACTTTTTAATAATGCAAATTGAGATGATTCTAGTCTAGATGATAATGTTGCAGGTCCTAATAATTTTGGAGTAGCATAAAAGTATCCTCTATTATTTAAGTCTTCTACAATGCTCAGTGCCCCTGTTGTCGTTTGCCCTGCTTTATCTATATATGATAGTTTATCAAATGTGCTTACAATTTCTACATTTTGAACATTAGTTGGTTGCCATTTTATATTTTTTAAATTGACTATATTTTTTGAAATCGTAACTTCTGCAACTGCCGGACTTGCTACTTTTCCATTGTTTAATAAAATAGTTCCATTATCAACTGTTATATCTATAATTGAAGAAAGACTTTGATCAATGTTTTGACATTTTAGTCTAGCTTCAGTAACTAGATCATACATTTTTTTAACGACTCTCACTTCATCGGGGTTAAGAGTTCCTCCGTTCATTGCAGTAGACATTGTTTCTACTAAGTTATCAAGTGCGTTTAAATGTGCTAGTCTTTCCGTTTCATTTAAATTTTGAAAATCTGCAACCAAATTTTTAATGCTGCTTCGCATTACTCTTACAGTTTCAATATATTTTCCTTCTCTAACCGCAAATTGAAAAACTCCTCGTGTTAAATTTGTTAATCCAGAAACGGCTTTTGGTAAATTATAGATTGCATATACAGCATCCCAGATGGCATTATATTTTGGACTTATAGCACCTGGATTATTATAATTAGTTGCTGTTATAAGTATGTCTGCGGAAACCATTGTTAATTCTAGTGTTAATAATGATCCACCACTTGTAAATGGAGCTAAAGCTATAGCAACCCCATCAGCTACTAATCTAAATAAGATTGCATCATTATGGTCTTCTACAGCATTAATCATCCAGTAAGCATAAATTGCAGGAACGGCTAAAAGCCCTTTTTTGAATTGTCTACCATCTACTGTAAAATCTTTGGGAATCTCTAAGACAACATAATCATATGGGGCGAGATCAAAAAGATGTTGTATTGGATTTTTTGGGTCTTTTGAATTTATTACTTGATAACTACAATTAAATAGAATTCGACTTGGGTTACTCAATAATTTAGTAGAAAGCAAATGATATTCTAGTACAGCACCATTATTTGAAACCACGTTAAAAAGTCCTTGATCATAGAACATGAAGTATGGCTCTTTTCGAACTTCTGTTAAAGGAGGAATCGTATTGTATTTGTTACTAACTTCTAATGCTAAGTTATTTGCATAACCATTTGGAATTTTATTGTAAACTAATGTTTTGTAGAAAATGTCTTGAACGAAAAATTTTCTCTCTTTTCCATCCAATATTTTATAAACGCTCCATAATAAGCTATAATTATTTTTTTGTAATTCTTCAGTTATTCCATAACGATCATTTACATGAATGAAGAGATTTAGAAGAATTTCCTCAGATTTATCAAACATTGAATTATTGTTGATTGCTAAATCAATCAGATTTTTTCTTGTTTCATTAGATATGCTTTTCCAGAAAACAGGAATCATTTTAAATTTATCACTTACGGACTGGTTTGTTACATATTCATAATAATAGCTTTCATCAAAACCAGTAACAGATTCAGGGACAAGATTTTTAATGAAATTGTATGCAGCTGAATCATCTTTAGGAATTAATCTATCAAGATCAAGGTTATTGATAGAAAACATAGCCATTAATCCTTGATAGAAAGATGTATAGTTCTCATTATCATATGGATTAATAGAATGATCATGTAATTCTTTGTTTAAATTGATAAGAATCTCATGATTATTAGCAGACAATAAATTGTAGAAATCAGGTACATTTTTTGAGTTTATAGCAACCATTACCCTTAAAAGGGCAATTTCTTGATCATTTTTAATTTCAGGAGATAAGCTTAATTGTTTAAATGCCTTCTTTATATTTTCCCAGCTTACTTTTCTTAAGGCAGAAATACAAACTTGCTGGTTTACAATTAAATCGACTAGTTCTGTATTTGTAAAACTTGATTTTGCAAATAGCGTAGTAAGTTTTTTCTCGTCCGCTTCAACAATATTGGGCTGACATTTATTTTTGTCATTGTTAATTAAATCTACTAACGAATTAACTACAGTACATGAAGGATCGGCAGAATATAATGCTACGGTAATAAAATTATTATCCTTTTGAAGATACTTTTTGATTTGTTCAATTACATTTTCAGTAGTTGCGTTTTCAGGTTTTTTCCAGCCATAAATTGTTTTTCTACTGTAAGAACATTGGTCATTCAAAATTTTAATGACTGCATCGCCGTTACTCTCTAAAGAAATAGGATATGGCATTTTATCCCCGATATTTGTAACGCGGTTATAATCATTATCTCTATAAGATAGCTCATATACTACTTCTTTTCCTGACACTTTTCCAATAAAAGTTGCAAGTAATTTTTTAGTTTCAGTTTGGTGTAAATTAAAACCTGTAATTAGAAAAGGAACTTTTTCAGAAAGCTGAGCTACTAATATATTTCCACTAGCAGCTTCATTTTCAGTTACTTTAAAAATATTTCCAAGTAAATCAAGTTCATTAGCTTGACGATCAGCCCCAGAAGAACTTTTCTGGAAACCATAGAATTTCCATCCACCGCTATGAATAATATCCCAATCGTTATGTGATAATACAGTACCATTCCCATAATCCATTAAGAGATCCGTTTTTCCTGATTCAGTGTCAGTAGAGAAAGGATGTTTAAGACCAAAAACACCATGCCCAAGCTCGTGAGCAGCAGTTTTTAAATTATTGTCAAATACAAAAGCATATTGACCTCCAAGTGGCATAAAACCTTTATATCCATCTTGCCCTGGTCTACCAGTGTAAATGATGTAATATGTTTCATCATCATATTTAAGATTACTCGCTTCAATCTGATTTATTATATTAATTTGTCCATCAGTATACACATTCATAATTCCGCTGTCTCCACAAGGAACTATGTTAGGTAGAGTCGTTATATTGACATTTTGTGAAGTTACATTGAACTTAATTCCTGCTTTATTATAAACGTCATTAAGGAATTTTTCCGCATCTGCAGTACTTGGTGCATTTGCTCCGTTGACACTTAAAATAGTTATATTAATTGAAGGTTTTTGAGTTAGATCCCAAAGGTTTATTTTACCAGCAATATCAGATTTACCAGCAATAGTTTTACTAGGATCATTTGGATCTTTTTCTTGTGCTCCTTTTACTGTAGCAATGATACTATGTTTAGCAAAATTAAATTTCTTACTAATCTTTATTTCTACTTTCGTATCACTGATTTTTTGTGTAGCGACTTCTTCACCAGCATTAGTTTTAAAAACAACATCATCTAATGTTTTACCATTTTTAAATTCAGCCTCTGCAATAATGAAATCAAAATCATCACTTAAGTCAGATATTGCTTTATAACTTACCTTATATGTGCCTCCCGTTTTAGTAGGGATGGTTTCATAAGATTCTAAAAGCTTTTTAGGCCCATCTTTTGGCTGTGGATCAAAAGCGTATTTGGCATTAGTTCCATTTGAAAAAGTAATTTTAACATCTGAAGAAGATATTTGAACAACTTCACCACTGCTAGATATACCATTGGTATTTGCAGCGGTTGCTTTTCCGCCTTCAGCTGGATTTGAAACAGTAGGTTCACCTTTAGCTTCAGCTGGTATCGTAACAGTTTTTCCGTCTTTATCAGTATAAACTTGATCGTAAGAAGATTTTGGAAGAACAGTGACAGCGCCATTAGTTCCTTTTATTGTAGTACTTCCGTCAGGATTTAATGTTACTGATTCTATTACATAATCAAGCTTGCCTTCAACTGGTTTTCCATCGCTTCCAAATACATCTTTAAACACGCCATCAAGATCAGCCATACTGCTCCAATTCGGATCATAGGCTGCTATAATCTCTCCAGAAATCAGTTTAAAATCAGTATTTAAACCAATACTGTTGAATGTAATCCTGATACGAGTGTTTTCACTTATATTTACTTTAGCACTTTTTTCGTTTTCTTCTTTATCTTCTGCGCTTTGTGCAATAAGTGTGTCAGCTGCATCAATAAGCTGTCTAAATTTTTCGATAAAAGGAAGCGTTACATAACCATCACCAGAAAAAGTTCCGTTGCTTCCAGTTGCATGTAAAACCACAATAGGGAAATCTCCCGCTGCGATAACATCATTAGGCAAAAGTTCTTTCAGCGGAGTAGTGTTTGCTAAATCTGCTGGATCTGGTTTTAAGCCACAGCCTTGAAAAGCAATTTCATCTCTTACTAGAGTATTAAATTCTTTAACTGTACTATGAGTGTATTTGCCAACTTCACAAGATGCACCTACAGTATATTCGTAAGTAGTATTAGGTTTAAGATTGGTAATAGTAAGGTTTTCTCTTGGAGTTACCACTTTATACCATTCCGAATCTGCATTTTTTTCACGGTAGTTTACCTGATAATCGAAGTTATCGATACTTCCTGACCAAGAAACTTTAGCTTGATTTTCGCTTATTCCGTCAACGTTTATGGCAAGTGGTGCTGTACAATAGGTTTCGTAATCGAATGAGAAGATTTCACTATATCCATTATTCTTAAAAACACCAATTTCTTCGGCTCCTTGAAGGGCTTTTGCTTTTATTCTCCAAGCATATTTTTTACCAGGAAGTAATTGCGGTTCTGAAACGCCATATTGTAACGTAGTCGAACGTGTTGTAGTTGTAAAAAGAGGAGGTGAGTATAAAAATGCATTTTGAACTGGAGTATATTTATCCCAGATTTCTACCAAAGAAAATTCATATTCAACGTTGCTGACATTGATTTGTCGTGGCGTCCAACTGAAAATAATGTTCTGAATATTCTGCTGCATTATAGAAGCATTATTCAGAGGAAGATTTAGAAACGGCGGATCATTTTGGAAAATAATTGTCGTTACACTGGTTTTCTTAGAAAGCTTTTTGTTGGTCGCAAAATCATAAACCTCAACAGAAAAATTATAAATACCTTCAGGAAGTGCCTGAGCGTATTGGTTTGGATTGATTCCAAGGAGATTTTGATATTCAAAGTATGGTGCTAAATCTACATTGGTTAACTGAAGGGGCACACCGCCTTCTAGATAAAGATCACGTGCTCCAACCACAAAATCGTTTGTTGTTAATGAAATAGATTGTCCTTGGAAATAACATTTTAATCGAATCTGGCGATTAGAAATCGTTAAATCGTTTAAAGAAATCTGCACTTTGATTGGACTATTTATGGTAGTCGCATCGGCATAATTGCTTAAATAGATTGGCGATGGTTGCGAAATTTGCGTGCTTATTGTTACTGGATAAGTTTGTGCTATACCAGAAACCATTGCAGAAAGCCAAAACCCAAGGGTTAGAAATAGTTGATATTGTAGTTTTTTTAGCATTTGGGTGTTTTTATAACTATTATACTTTAAAATCTTTTTCTCTTAATGTTTTAATTCGATAGGATCATTTGCTGCTTTTTCTATCGCCAATTGATGGTAAAATGGAATCATCTTCTCTTCTAATTGTGCACTGATTTCTTCAGCAGGTTTTTTATCTTGATTTAAATCAAAAAATGTATTGACTTCTTGTTTGCTGAAAGCCGCCATTGATTCATTATTCTGAAGTTCATTTTTTGGCAGTTTGGCAAGCATTGCAAACTCTCTCATCATCCATCTATGGTTAATTAGCTGTTTCTCGCTTTGTTTGCTTCTTTCAACTAATTTCAAATACTTGTTGTAAGCTGCTTTATCTTTTGCTTCTTCGCTGGTAACTCCGTGCATTTTATCTGTATTGACACGGCTAATTGCGGCTACATAAACTTTTTCGATATTTTCATCTTTGGCAGATATTTCACGGTTTAGTTTCTGTGCGATATCAAAAAGGACAGAGTTGTATTTCGAAATAATTTCTTTATCTGAATTATATTGATCAAGATAATCGAGTGTTTTTTCTTTGAATTTTTTGTCATCCAATTCCATTCTTGCACCATTTAAAAGTTTATTTAACTTTTCAGTTTCTTCTTCTGGCACTGGTTTTAGGTTGTTTTGAAGCTGTTCAAGATTGGCAATGATTTCAGCTTTTGTTCCTTCTAATGTCACATCTTTCGAAGAGATTTTCAGAGTGCTTTCTGGTGCTTCTTTTGCTGTAACTTCTGTTTTTTCTTCTACTCGTTTTGGGCGAAGTTTGATTTTGTCAAATGAATAAGCATAGGATAAAGTTGCTGTCAAATCATTATTGCGAACGGTTTGCGAACTGCTGAAAAGCGTAATACAGTTTAAACTGAAATTATGCTTTTGCAAATAAATGTATGAACCGTTTAAACGGATATTAATAATGTCGTTGACTTTATCACCATTATTGAAACTGGTGTTATAACTGGTAGAAAAGGAAGTATTTAGTTTTTTGTCATAAAATAATTTAGTAGCGCCAACCGTTGGTCCTAAAATTAAATTATCACTAGTATCTAGTTTTCCTATTGTACTGTTGAATGAAGCCGTCAGATTTAGATCTTTCTGTGGATATCCAATAATGTATGAAAGTCCTGTGTTATAATAAGTGCTCGCACCGCCAGCAATTGTTTTTCCTTCTTGCTGATTTACGGCATCTTGCATACTAAAAGTTGCATTGAAAGCTTGTTTCTGTCTTTTATCATTTTTCAAAAGATAATTAACTGTAAGCGCTGCATTTTGATTGACCTGTCTGTAATTTAAAGTGTCTAAATATTCATATTGAGAAGTCTGATTGATGTAATCAAACTGATTTCTGCTATTGGTAAATGATTGAAAATTAGAATAATTTACATTGAAATTTAATTTCTGATTTGCTCTGAAATCGGCACTAATAGATGAAACCAATCTTTTCATCTGGCTTTGTTTCTGTTTGTCCAGATTGTCTTTTTGCAAACCTAAATTCAAGTTTAAGCTCAATTTGTCTTTGTATAAAGTTTGAGAAGCATTAACAGTAACATTTTCTAAGTCATTATTGAAATAATAACCTCCCAATGTTCTGTAATTCGGATCGATACGTTCGTAACCTAAACCTAATGTTCCTTTTCCGGCTGGATAAACCAATTGCCCTTTCATTGCTTTATAGCTTGTCGTAGTCGAGTTAGAATTTACAAATAATGAAGCAACATTTTTTGCCTTTGTATTTCCTTCATCTCTTGTATCTTCTGTTATTGCACTGTTTGCAAATTCAGTTAAAACCTGTAATTTTTTGAATAGTTTAAAAGAGGTTTCAAAACTGATTGCAGCATTTTCTTTTGGAACAACTCCCAATTCGTAAGGAACTGGAATAGAAAGTGAGTTAATCTCATCTTTTGCTCTAAAAAAGGTAAGTCCAAGATTTACTTTTTCTAAGGCGTACTGTGTTTTAAAACCGTAACCAAATCTTTTATACGTTGGAACCAATTCGCTATTGATTGCATCATATTCGCTACTTTTAACCAAACGTCCGTACATGGCGCTGATTTTAAATTTGCCTTGCGGAGTTAAATCAACACCCAAACCAGTAAATTGATGTCCGCTTAAGGTGTATGGAGAAAAAGTCATGCTAACATCTCCAATATGTCCAGTTATCCATTTATAAGATGGATGGATGCTTAAACGATTCATTAGAACTGGTCTATTGTAACCAAAACTTTGATTGGTGTACGAAAATGAAAAAGGTATATTATATAATCCTGCGACATTCACATTGATATTTCCGTTTAAGAAATAGGTAAAAGGTTCTCTGGCAGCATTTCCAGAATAGAATACTCCGCTGGCAGAAGCGCCACCAGAGACATTTATTAATTTGGCTTTTCCTAGTTCTTCAACATTGAAATTTTGTGCAAATCCCAAGGATGTAAACAATAGTATGCTAAAAAATGATATTCTTTTTAAATTCATTATAATATATTCAGGGCATGAAATAGGGAAGGGCTGGCCTTATATTTCGAACTATTTTTATTAAAATTGACTTTTCGATCAAATGATCATGGTTTATTGTATAATCAGTTTTCTCAGTTTTGTTCCCTGCTGAGATTCAAACAATACAAAATAGATCCCCGATGGAAGTCCGTTTAAACTAAAATTGAACGAATACGTATCTTGTCCATTTCCGCTTTTAGAATCAATAACCACATTATTATTTAGGTTATAAACTTTTACACTTGCCGGCATTACTTTGTCTAATGTTGCATCGACAGTAAATATTCCATTAGAAGGATTCGGATAAACCTTTATATCAAATTTTTTCTGTAAATCTGTTTCATCCGGATCAACATATTCGCCCTCGGTTACCAAAATGGTTTTGGTTTGATAAGACGTACATCTTCCTTTTTCAGTATTTAATGTAATATCATATTCCCCCGCTTTTGTAAAACTCATTTCGGCATAATCTCCATTATTTGTTGTTACAATTGCTTCTGGAGGTAATTTCCATTCGATTCTATCTGCTTTTGGATTACTGATATCTACAATGATAAATTTCTCATTGACGAATACTTGAGAAGACATTGCAAACTCAGAACTGATAGCCGAATCTTGACTCGAAATATTAATTGTATCTGTTGCCTGACATCCTAATTTGTTGGTTACAACAACAGTATAATTTGCAGCTTGAGAAACGGTGATCATTGCATTTGTGCTTTTGAATCCTTTATCAGAAGTCCATAAGTAAGTTGCTTTATCATCATCAATCGTTGCATTGATTGTCAAGCTTTGATCGTAACATAGCGTAACGTCTTCGCCAAGATAAATCACATCTTTTGGAGGATTTTCGATTGTAAAATCATAATTCATCACACAGCCTTTATTGTCTGTAATTTTCAGCGTATAATCTCCAGCTGAAGCATTGCTTAAAACACTAGATTTTTCGCCTGTATTCCATAAATATTGATAAGGTGCTTGTCCGCCAAAAGTTGTCATGGTAATTGTAGCATCAGATCCTCCATAACAAGTTGGAATTTTGATTACTCCAGTAGCATCCAAATGCAATGGCGCTTTTACAGTAATAGATTTTGAGATCGTACATCCATTAAAATCTGTTACCGTCACAGTGTATGTACCAGGAGAAACATTCTTTAAAATTTCAGTCTTAGCTCCAGTATTCCATAAATAATTGTATGGTTTTGTTCCGCCTGTAACAGCTGGTGTAATTGTCCAGTCTTTTCCATCACCACAAAGTGTGTAATCTGAAGAAAGTGTATTGTCTAGTTGTTGAGGTTGGTCAATCGTAAACAAATCACTTTTTGAAATGTTGTTTTTGCTGTCAGTTACCTCAACATAATAAGTTCCGATTCCTAGATTTCCTAAAGTTATGTTAGTTCCTAAAACTCCAGTTTCTGGAACAGAATACCATTTGTATGTATAACCTGAGATACCTCCTGTTACATTTGCTCTAAGGCTTGCATTTTTATCTCCGTTACATAAAACAGAATTTATTTTGGTAATAGTTGCCACTAATAAATCTGGCTGTTTTACTTCGTAAAGTTCAGAAGTCACAGAACAGCCTTTTGCATCTGTCACAATTGCATAATATTTACCTGCCGAAAGATTTGAAGCTGTTGCTGTTGTTCCGTTTACGGCAGCATTTGCACTTGTAAACCATTTGTAATTGTATGTAGGAGTTCCGCCTTGAACAGTAATATTGATGCTTCCATTAGAAAGTCCAAAACCTGTTGTTGGAGTAATTGTTTTTTGAGTTATTACAAGTTGTTTTGGTTCTGAGATCTGAACATTTACTATTGAAGTATAATTACATCCTTTACTGTCCTGTACTTGTATGTCGTAAACATTTGCTTTTAGATTTGAAATGGTAGCAGATAAATTATCAAATGCAATCCAATTGCCGTATCCTGAATCTTGCGATTTGTAACGGTATTGGAAATTATTGCTTCCGCCTGCAGCTGTAAGATAAATTGCTCCATCGTTATAACCTAAACAGCTCGCATCTTTTAGTGTATTGGTAACAACAATTGGATCAGGTTGGGTAATTACGATTGAGTTACTAGTGACTTCTACTTTATTAAAATCTTTTACAATGGCATAGTAAGTTCCTATTTCTAGATTGCTTAGCAATGCATTTGATTCGTTTGGAATTTTTACATTGTTCTTATACCAAGTAATAGTTCTAATACCAAAACCACCTTTTACAACAGCTGTTATAGAAGCATTTTTACCATTGTTACATGTAATTTCTGCCGATTGAGCAATGTTAATTTCTAATACATTATTATTGAAATCAAATTCTGTAGATTTTGTACATCCAGTTGCATCTGTTGCAGAAATTGTAAAAATGCTTGAAGTTAGATTTGTAAAATCGACCTGTTTTAAGTTTGAATTTGTTACGTCTTTAATTATGTTTCCGTTGCTGTCTTGACATACATATCTGTAAGGTGCGACTCCACCAACAATTTCGATATGTAATGAACCGTCACTATTGCCTGCGGTTGGAATAGTTGGTACAATTTTGTCCAAATCAAATCCGAAATCCTGAGGCTGATCTATTACAATGTTGCTTAAAGTTCCAACACATAGATTTCCGTCATAAGCACTAACCGAGTAAGTACCTTTTCTTAAAGAATATTGGTTTTTATCTGTGCTTCCGTTACTCCATAAATAAGTGTAAACTGGTGCTCCAGCGACAATATCAGGAGTTCCTCCAATAACATCAATTTCAACAATTCCATCATTTCCATCATAACATGTTACATCTTGTTTGTTTGTAGTTGTAACAATAATTTGAGTTGGCTGTGTAATTTCGAATAGGTCAGAAGTTGTTTGATTGTTGTTTGAATCAATTACAGTTACATAATATTTACCTTTTGGAATATTTCCTGTAGTTCCTTCAGCATTTAAAATGGTATTGATTAAAGTACCGTTTTCGTTGTACCATTTATAAGTATAAAATCCTTGTGCATCTGGCACACCAGTTCCTGTAACTGCAGCAGCTTTCAAAATACCAGTTCCGTCAAAACAATCAATTACTTTTGCGATAGAAACATTTACTTTAAGTTCTAAAGGTTCTGTAATTGTAAAAGTTTGTTCTAAAGTACAATTTTTGCTATCGGTTACAAGAAGTTTGTAAGATCCCGCTGGCTGATTATCTAAAACTTCGGTAGTTTGATCAGCAATTTCGGTATTATCCTTAAACCATTTGTAAGTGTATGTTGGAGTTCCTCCAGAAATTTGAACTGTAATTTTTCCGTTACTTAAACCATATCCTGAAGCTGGTAGAATATTTTCGCTAATAGCTAATTCATTTGCTGGTTCCGTAATATTAATTGTTTCTGTTATCGAACAATTTACAGCATTATTATCAGATACTGTTACGGTGTATGTTCCGTATGGTAAATCTGTAATATTGGTTTTCCCGTTGTTATTTGCTGAATCGTAATTCCAAACAATATTATAGTCTGAAGAACCTCCAGTAATAGTCAAGTTTATTGTTCCATCATTTCCATTTTTACAAGAAACTTCTGTTTTAGTAAAAGTAATTGCTAATGGATCTGGCTGTGTAATTGTATATTCGTTTATTCCATATAAAATATTATTTTCTTGGTCTGTTACCTCAACAATATATTTTCCAGCTCCTAAATTAGAAACTTGATTTGTATTTGATAATGTTATATCTGAATCTAAAGCATTATACCACTTATAGATATATGCTGGTACTCCTCCAGTAATTGTTGCAGTCAATTCTGCAGTAGTGTCGCCATAACATTTTATTTCTGTATTTGGCGTCATGTCGATACCTGTAATATCAAGTCTAGGCGGTTGTGTTAATGTATATTCTTTCTCAATGGTACAATTGTTTTGATCTGTAACGGTAAGAACATAAGTTCCAATTGTAAGCTGATCAATTTTATTAGTGCTTCCGATAATAGGAGATGTTCCTTTTACTCTCCATTCATAAGTGTATGCTTGAGTTCCGCCAGTAACATTTACTTCTAGAATACCATTTTTGGTTTCAAAACCAGTTAAATTTTTAACTTGAAGATCATTAATTGCCAATGGAGCTGTTGGCTGGCTTACTATAATATCTTTTAGCTCAATAGTACAATTATTATCGTCTGTAATTAAAACACTATAAGTTCCTGCGAAAATTCCTGATAGATCTTTTGAAGTTTTATAAAAAGTTGCATCTTCACTATTTATCCATTGATATGTATATGGCGTGATTCCTCCAGAAATATTAATTGATATTGCTCCCGTTTGATTTCCATAGCATAAAACATTTACAACATTAGAAGCTAATGAAACGGTAAGTTGATCTGGCTGTCCAAGATCAATTTCTGCACTTTCAACTGCACCGACATTATCTGTTATAGTCAATTTATATTTTCCAAAACCTTGATTCGAAATTATGCTCGGAGCGCTCGAAATTGGATCGTAAGTACTGCCATTTAATTTAGACCATTCGTATGTATAGATTGAAGATCCTCCAGTTACTGTAGCTGTTATTTCTCCAGTTGTATTGCCAAAACATTTAATGCTTGACGTTTCTGCCAAGGAAACAACTAATTTCGGATTCTCTTCAACTGTAAAAGTTGCACTTACAGTGCAAGAATTCCCATCTTTTACTGTTAAAGTATAATCTCCAGCTTTAAGCCCAGTGATGTTTTTGCTATTTGAGTTGAATGCAGGAGTAACATTAGTAGAAACCCAGCTATACTCAAGTGTGCCAGTACCTTCAGTTGCATCAGCAAGAGAAATTTCTCCAGTGCTTTGTCCATTAATTAGCACTTTTTTAATGGTTGGAGTAGGGATAATTATAAGATTTGGCTGATCAATTAAAATATTGTTTATTGTTACTGAACAGTTGTTGGCATCTGTTACAGTTACCCAATATGTTCCTTTAACTAAAGAATTCTGATTTTTAGCCGTACTTCCGTTACTCCACAAGTAAGTATAACCAGTTCCCACTGTTCCGCCAGAGACAGTAAGTGTTGCAGTTCCATTTGCTTCTCCATAGCAGATTGTTTTAGTAGTGCTTACACTTGCTTGTAAAGGTTGGTTTGGTTGTATAAGCGTATACTCCGCAGAAACTGAAGGAGTTTGACCTTCATTTACTACGACCCTGTAGGTACCAAACGGGATATTGTTGATTTGTGCTTGTTCAGGTAATTGAGGGATTAAGTTTTGACCTTCAATTTTATACCATTTGTATGTATATCCAGAACCTAAACCTCCTACAGCTTTAGCTGTTATACTACCTGTTGATTCCCCAAAACACTTAACATCAGTATGGTCTTCAATTGCGACATCTAATGCCTTAAGTTCCAAATTTTCTTTAGTAGCAGTACAGCCATTAGCATCTGTTACAATAACAGAATAAGTTCCATTGTCAAGACCAGTTGCTTCGCCATTTTGGTCTGAATCTGGATTTATTAATGTTGTGCCTTTATACCAAGTGTAGGTATAACCAGGAGTTCCTCCAGTTGCAGATATTTTAATCTTTCCGTCAAGTGCTGACGAACTTGAAGGTTGGGTTTGTTGTATATTTGATCCAATTGATACTGGTGATGTAGGTCCTTCTATCTCAAAAGGAATTGGATTTGGAGAATATTTACAGCCTAATTTATCAGTAACCGTAAAGTAATATAGCCCTTTTTTTAATTGTGTTGGGTCTGCTACTACATTGTTTTGGCTATAGTCAGTACTAACAACAACTGTATAACCGCCAGTCGTTAATTCTGTTCCGCCAGTAATGTTAAATGTTATTTTTCCAGAAGCTTCGTTAAAACATTTAGCACCTACAGTAGTTGGTGTAACTTTAATTTCAGGATTATGTTTTACAGTTATAGTTTCGTAAGCATAATTTGGTGGTGTAGCATTATCAAATACTGTTAATGCATAGACACCAGCCTTACCAGTTACACTGCTGGTAGATTTAGTTTCTGTTGAATTATCTTCATAAGTTATCGTCCAAGAATAAGTATATGATCCGTTAGTTGTTAAAGTTCCTCCATCAGCAGTTGCCTTAAGGGTACTGGTTCCTCCAAAACAGTTGTTGATTACAGTTTCATTATAAGATACTGTTAGCTCTTTTAGAGGCTCGCCAACTTTAAATGTTGCTTTTTGGGTACATTTTTCATTTTCAGTTACAGTTACTTCGTAATCTCCAGCTTTTAATCCAGTGATATCTTTTGCTGTAGATGAAAAAGTACCATCTCCAATTTTTGTCCAAGAATAAGTGTAAGGTCCTACGCCATTAGTTATTCCGCCAGTTATTGGAAATAAAGTTATAGAACCATTTGCCAGACCTTTTCCTGAGGCAGCTTTTTCGGTTGCAGTAATAACAATCACAGCGGGATTACCTATCGTTACTCTTTTAACACCAGTTGGAGCTTGAGAGTGCGCAATGAAATTAGTAAGTAATAGAAAAAATAGTATAATTTTCTTCATATTTATAGTCTTTTGCATCTGTATCATGCAGTTATTTGTATTTCTAACTTTAATAAGTAATCTCGAATCGATTACCACCAAATCTATCTTTGATTTATTCAATTTTTGAATTTGAGCTTAAGGCAATGCCTTACCTGAAGCTTTATATTTGCACATCATTGGCGGTCACGCTTAAACAGTTTTTTTTATCTCTCACTTTTATATAATGATTTCCTTCTGTAAGGGTAAATACATTTGAAATAGCAGTAAACTCGACTTCAGTACCATTATCAACCGTATAATAATAAGGGCTTTCCCCTCCTGAAGCTTTTAATTGTATTTTGCCTGGTTCATTATGACATGCAGGTTGAGTTTCAATAATTTCAAATGTAAACTCACTTGGAGGACCAATTGTAAAGGCTGGATATGGCTCTTTATTTACACTGGTTTGTTGTGAACCGACAAAAGATTGATATTTGATATAGTAATTCCCCTGCGCTAAGCCTGAAAAGGTGTATATTTTATTTGTACTATCTACAGAAAGAGCAGGAGTTGGTATAAGCGCATTATCTGCGGTATAAAAATTAAACTCAAATCGTTCATTTGTAATTAATGCTCTATCAAATGTTAAGATTACTTTTCCATCGTTATTGTACACACAACTAGTCGTTTCTGGTTCAGGATTTTTATTTAAAAATGGAGGACAAGGAATTACGCTATAAGAAATAATATTAGAGTAAACTTCTTCTCCTGTTACTGAAGTATCTGAATCTATTAGAACACGAAAATCAATATTTCCAATATATGTTGTAGACAAATAGTTCGATCTATTGAATTGAAATGTTTCATTAAAAGCAGTGCTTATATTAGTTGACTGAAAACTTCCTCCTTCGATTCGATACTCCCAAAAGAAGCGTTGTGTTCCGTTGCATCCAACAG
Source organism: Flavobacterium ginsenosidimutans (assembly GCF_003254625.1). Lineage (GTDB taxonomy): Bacteria > Bacteroidota > Bacteroidia > Flavobacteriales > Flavobacteriaceae > Flavobacterium > Flavobacterium ginsenosidimutans. The sequence continues at coordinate 12,342 of NZ_QJRJ01000057.1, read as the reverse complement.
CTTGCAGATTTACTTTATCGCAGAAACTTGTTTCTTGTCCGTTTTGTGGATTTGGATTTACCAATACTTGATTACTAATTATGCTAAATTCTGGAACGATTTCGGCACCTGCTCGACCTCCAGAACCACCAACTCCATTAAAACAGTTAGCATTGAAATCAGTAGCAGTAAATGATGAATCCCAATCTTCTCCGCAAGGACCGCTACAATGATAAGTTTCTGGTCTATATGCATAAAAATAGAATTGAGTAGGTTTTTCATTAAAAATCAAATAGTCTCCAACATTTTTTATTGCAACAAGTAAATTTCCATCAGCTTTTTTAATCCAGTATTGATAATAATAATCACCACTCGGAAAAAAAGATGTTGTGTAACTATACGAACTAGTATTAGTATTCATAATATAGGTAGTCTGTGCGGAAAGACTTCCGACAGAAAATAAAATAATGAAAAAAGTATAGTAGAGTTTCTTCATATTATTGATTAGCACTTAAATCGATACAAGAATTTGTATCTCTTACTTTAATTGAATGTTCACCAGCAGATACATTTATTTCTCCTGTAGAAGAAGTAAATTGAACTTCCGAACCTGAATCTATTTTGTAAAAATATGTTCCTGTACCTCCAGATGCGGTTATTATTATTTTTCCTTGTTCATTATTGCATAGTGGTTGTAAATCAGTTACTTGAAATGTTAAGGCTTCTGGGAGAGAAATTTTAAACGTTGGATCAGGAGATGGATTTGTACTAGTTTCCTGAGCTCCAATAAAAGTTTGATATTTAAAAGAATAATCACCCGCGGGGACATCTGTAAAACTTAATTTTCGATTTACAGCATCAATTGAATAATCAGAAAATCCAACAGTTATATTCCCTGGCTGTTTGAAAAAAGTAAAAAGAAATTTTTCATTGGCTACTAAATCTCGGTCATAAGTTAAAACTAACTGGCCATCATTCTTATTAATGCAAGTCGTAGCTTTTGTGTCTGGAAGCCCAACTAATCCAGGAGGACACGGAATAATGTCATAAATAATCTCGTCAGTGAAACTTGTACCATAACCTGTTCTGATTTGGAGTTTGCTTTTTCCATCAGAGCCTCCTAAAGTTGCCATATTAAAAGAGATCGATCTTTTAGCTTGATAAGTGCTCGGAAAATCAGTCCAAGCTCCACTATCATAACGATATTGCCAGTTCCATCCTCTGGTTAATGTTATCATGTCATTTTTGCAATAATTGGTATTTACAGGTTGTGGGAGATAGATTCCCATCATATCAGCATCTCCAATACATCCTCCGAAATAATCTGAATCAAAGGTATTTGGATCGTAAGCAATAGTTTTACTTAAAGTACAATCGCTACCATCCTTGTTTCCCGCTGTACGACTGCTACATACAATTTTTGTTGGATTATCAGTTATGTAAAAGAAAGTATATGCAACAACGACATCATCTGTGGTATTACTGCCTTCAGTTACAGATTTAGAACCTATTGTTATACTTAAATTCCCTGCGTGACTTCCATTCCAGCCTTGAAAAGGGTCTAATGTTGTTCTTACGAGCATACCATATTTGGTTGCCTGTGCATTTGAAAATTGTATTAATCCAAAAAAGAGAAATAATACAGAAAGTAATTTTGTTCTCATTTTCTTAATCATTAGCGTTTTTATCTATGCAGCCACTGAGATCAGTAACTATTATATCGTAATTGCCTTCAGTTAGATTTCGAATGTAATATTTGCCATTACTAACCTCAGGAGTAACCTCGGTACTGTTTTTGTAAAAATGAAAGGGAGAAGTTCCGCTTGTAATCGTAACTTCTATAAATCCATCACTTCCGTCTACACATGATGGTTTTTGCTGATCTGTTATTTGAAAACTTAAAATTTGAGGTTCTTTATAAGTAAATGTTTGACTAGATGAGGTTAATGTACCTCTTGGTACAGTGCTCATTCTTGCTTGATAATTAATTTTATATTCCGCATTATTTTCAAGATTTCCGAGATCTACAAAAGAATATTTATAAAAACCTGTGGCATCATCATATGTGAGTTTTTCAACAACTGGCTGTGATTGAAGTGGAGTAGGTGTAGACAAAGTTGCTTTTTGAACATAAAGCGGTGCAATATCTTCGTTTAGATATAAGTCACGATCAAAATAAACAATTAGAGACTGAATATTATCACCAGCACACTTTGGCCCCTGGTAGGCAACTTTTTTTAATACTGGTGCACCTGCAGTGTATATAATACGATAAGAATCTGTAAATCCTCGAACACCATAGCCAAGTCGGAAATCAATTGGACCAAAATGATTTACATGATCAGCTCCTAAAATATCTTCTATAGTAAATGATGGGGTTGGAGTATTAATAGTGACTTTTCCAGCTACGACAGGGACATCAATCCATGTTGCTTTATTGTCTATGGAATATTGCCAATGATATACCTCAGAAGGAAATGGTATAGGACCACTTCCAGCTGTTGCAATTAAATCTATCATTTCCCCTGAAATATATTCAGGAGGTGTAAATGTTCCATTGGGATATAAATTGTAACCAGGTTTGCTTATGACGATTCCGTTTGGTCTGAAATTTTTTAACATAACAGTTCCTATACAGACCTGGGTACTTGGGTTTATAGAAAAACCACCGGCATTTCCGCCGCCAGTCAATGATTGTATAACTCCCAATGATGCATTAGTCGTTCCGTTGTATGTATAACCAGTATTTGTAATTACTTGATTTGCAATTTCACTGCAGACATAGTAAGGTATGGATGGCACACCTCCGCTACAGCTGCAAAATACCTGCGCAGAGAAATTATAAGTTGTAGAAACGGGAATGCTATAAGTTTTAATTGTAGATGCAGTACTAGTAATATTTTCGCTTATCAGAGTTGTTGTTCCATTTTTTAAAGCCCACATAGTAGTATTAGCATCACAAGTTTTTCTTGTTTGCGCAGGTACATTGGTATTGTTACAGCCAAAAGATCCTCTATAGTATTCCACATCAACAGAATAACTAAGGCCCGTCTGAGAGAATATTGGACTCGTCACTATAATAAGAAAAATAAAGTAAAGTTTCTTCATATACTATCGTTCGCACCTAAATCAATGCAATTATTTTTGATTATAACCTTTATATATTGTGTTGCAGAAGTGAGTTCAACTTCACTTCTTGAATCTATTTTATGGTAATAAGACGCTGTTCTTTCTGAAGCTTCAATTCTTACAGAACCATTTTGATCACAACATTGTGAATCAGTTCTAATAAGTTGAAAAATCAAAGGTGATATTTCAGTTATTAGCCCCAAAAAGAGAAATAATACAACGAGTAATTTTGTTTTCATCTTTTTAGTCATAAGCGTTTTTATCTATGCAGTTACTGGTATCAGTAACTACTATATTGTAATCCCCTTGGCTTAAATTTCTTATGTAATATTTTCCACCGCTCAATTCTGGAGTAACTTCTTCTTGATTCTTATAAAAATGAAAAGGCGAAGTACCGCTAGTAATTGTGATTTCAATAAAACCATCATTCCCTCCTGCACAAGAAGGAAGTTCGCCTTTAGTATTAAAACTTAATTTTTCAGGATCTATATATTTGAATGGAGTATTGGTGCTTTCTAAAGCTCCAGTATTCTGTTCATTTAATCTTGTTTGGTATTTGATATTGTAGGTTTGGCCATTTTCTAATGTTCCTAAATTTGAAAAAGAGTATTTATATTTTTGAGCTACCGAATCAAATACAAGAGATTTTATTACAGCTGTATTTTGAAGAGATATAGCTGATGTAACGCTATTTATGACATACATAACACTGATATCTTCATTTTGTGTAAGATTGCGATCAAAAAAGACATCAATTGCCTGAATATTATCTCCATTGCACTTAGGGCCTTGATAAAAAATTCTTTCTGCTACTGGAGCACAAGGTGAATAAATAATAGTAAATGTTTCAGAAAAAGGTCTTCCGATGTAACCAAGCCTAAAATAAAGAGGTTTTTTAAAATAATTAATATGCGAATTACCTAAAATTTCTTGTATAGAAAATTCAGTAATAGCTCTATTATTTTTAGCAATTGGCAAGTCAATCCAAGTTGTATTATCGACAGAATACTGCCAATGAAATGCTACGTCAGGATAAAGTCCAGCACCATTTACAGATAAATTTAGCATTTCACCAGCACATACATTATTTGGATTTTCAAGATTTAAATTGGTAATAACAAAATTACTTGGTTTGAACTTCGAAATGCGCGCTGTAATTCCGCAAGGAGAATCACTAAATCCAGCAAAGCCATTTACTATTAAATTATCAAGTGTGCTAGTCACAGAAGTGTTTGTATTGCAAGATCCGCTATTACCGCTTTCATAATGGACACTTCCTGTAGAATTGATTGAGATTAAAAATGTACTTCCTATTGAAAAGACTTTGTTTGTATAGCTTGTTGTATTTTTGGCATTTGGAACATAACCATTTTTACTGCCTGAAGCTACCGTAATTGTGCTATTTTGTTTCACAGACCAAGAAAACTGTGTTGCTTCAAAAGTATTATAAGTAGGTCCCTGTGCACCTTCCCAGCAAGTATTACATAATACACCATCTACTACATCAAAATCATAAGTTTGACAATAGCAAAATGCATTAGTAAACAGAAAAAATAGTAAGTAGAGTTTCCTCATGCTGGTATTAAACTTGGGGTTTAAAAAACTAGATTTATAAATTAAAATTTGACAGTATAGAAATCCATTTTAGACGTTCTTCCATCTTTAAATAATGCTCGTATTCCGTATTTATAAGTTGTGTTAATTGTTAGTGTTGGATCTGATAATTTTCTGGTTTCTGATTTTACAACTTGAATAAGTTGTAATGGCTCTGCATTGGTTGCTTTGTAGATTTCAAAACTTTCTACATTGCTTTCATCATAATTCCAAGACAAATCAATGCTTTTAGTATTGACATTGGCTTGCGCGAAAAATCCTTTTACAGCTTGTTTTACAGTATAATTTGGCACAAACAATGCAACTTCTGGTGAAGCATTAGAAACTAATCCGCTTTCATCTTTCGCAAAAATTGCATATCTATAGGTATTGCCTTCTTTTGTCTTTTTATCCTGATAAGTTTCAATTTTATCTGTGCCATTCCAGATTAATTCCCATTGCGCTTGGTCATTTTCTTTTCGATAAAGCTGATGTGATTTTGCATCTTGGCTTTGGCTATTTATCCATTCTAAATTGACTACTCCATCTACAATTTCATATTTAGTAAAAATTGGAGAAGTAGGAGGAATCACGTCTGGTTTTTTAACAATTAAAGTTTCTGAAAATGGAGACATATTATAGCGATAATCGACAGCTATAATTTTGTAATATACCTTATCATTCAAACTTTTAATAACCACTTTGTCCTCATAAGTATTTTTTTCGTGTGGACTAACAGTCAACTGACTAAATTCTTCTCCAGCAATATTTCCTCTATATATACGATATCCTAAAAGATCTTTTTCTTTATTTGGTGTCCAAGATAATTTTACAACTCCTAAACTATCAATAGTAGCTTTTAAACCAAGAGGCTTTGCTGGCGGAATAGAATCTACAGGCTGAACAAGCATAGGGAAAGAGGTTCTGCTGCTTCCGTTTTTTCCAATTGCTGTTATGGTAAAATAATTTGTGCCAGCAAGTTTATTAAAAGTTACCGAACGATCTTTAGGTGGAATATTTTTAAGAACTTTAACGTATTTGTCGTCATCATAATCAGAACGATTTAGTTCGAAACTAGAAATTTCTGGATTCCCTTCTTCAGGAAATTCCCAAGTTAAAGTAACAGTAGAATCATCTTTGAACTCCTTTACGGTCAAATGAGGTACATATTTTAGTAAAGATTTCCCTTTACCAGAAACGACATCAGAATAAGGGCCTAACTCACCAAAAGGAGAAATACCCTGAATACGATAACTATAAGAAGTATTATTAGAAATAGAATCTACATAAAAAATTCTATTGTTGTTTGAATTTTCCTGACTTAAACTAGTATATGGTTTTTCTGTAATTCTTTTATAGTTAACCTTATCTGTTGATCTTTCTACATAATAACTTCCATAAACATGTGCTAGAATTTTAAAATTCCAGCTTAACATAGTATTGTTGTCTGTAAAATGAGCCGTAAGATCCATTGGTTTTGGTAAAGGCTCATATTCTTTTAAACTTACGAAAACACCTCCATAAACAATACCTAATTCCTTTTCAGGAACATTTGAGGAAATGCGATAGGCATATTTTTCATTTTGTTTGACATTTTTATCTTCAAAACCTAAACCTGCTTTTTTTGCAATTTCAAAATCTTTGTCGGCTGTATATAATGCAAATGTAAAACGCTGTTCTGCTTCCTCAGAAAGGTTTACAATAGATTCTAAATTATCACCTCCAGCTACGCTAAAACTTTCTCCAAAAATTGCTTGTGCCATGATGGCTGCATTATCATTTCCATCAATTAATTTTTCCCAGGTTTCTACAGGTTCTGGTTTAAACGCTTCAGCTAAAACAACACGTTCTGGTTTTGTCAGTGTTTTATTGTCTCTTGTAACGGTGAATCTTTCGATTAAATAACCATAAGTATTTAATTTTTTCCAAGCAATTGGAGTGTTTACTGCCCAACGCAGTAAAATACGATCTTTTTGAACCCTTGCAATTACTTGGATTTCGTTCTTTTTTTCTATGTCATTATTTTCTTTAGAATTGTTTTGCGCAATTCCAGAAAAAGTGAAAATTAAAGAAAGGATAAAGAAAAATTTGAACTTCATTATTAAATTGATTTATTGAATGTGAATACAGAACTGCTTCCTAATTGTCCTCCAGGAAGAGTGTAATTCAGTTTTATGTTATAGTTTCCTTGTTTGATATATGGGAATTTCCCATTAATGATATAATCATACTTCGTAATCATTTGCTGATTAAGAGAGTTTATGTACTTATTTACCACTTTATATCTTAGATTAACAAAATCTGTTTTATAGTAGTATGGCATATTATATCTGTATGGCAAATATTCTTTAAGCATAAAACTTGTTGGATTATTAATTAAATAATCTTGATACCAAGCCAATGTTTCTACACCTTTTGTTGGCGGAACTCCAAGAGTTGATGCATTTCTGTCAAATTGAAGATCTGCTTCTAAAGGATATCCTTGATAAATCAATGGGAAAATCTCGTTCTTATAATAGCTATCATCTAGAATCGCTTCGACATTTACCAATGGAACAAACATTGTTTTTGCATTACCAATAATTTCGATTTCATCAAATGGTTCAGTCGAACTGTTTAATGACTGTAAAGCATGAACATCAGAGTAGATAATTTCTACCAAAGTTTGTTTCGGTTTCTTTGCCGCCATTTTTTCTGAGAAGCTGTTATATTGGCTTGTATTGAAATTATATTGCAATAATTCAACGCCGTCACCACCAGTTACAACTTCTGCCAGTTTACTGTCTTTTATTTCAACATTTGCATTTTCACCCAAATCTTGGTTCGTATAACTTTCTTTCAAATTGCTGTTGGCATCACTTTTTGTTTCAAGTGTCATTAAAGAAATATTATAAGTTTTAGATGTTTGTAACGCTGGCAAATCTATACTTACTTTTTTCAGAGTACTATTATAAGTTATTGCCCCAGTACTTGAAGCTGTTCCAGTTTTGTAGAATGCTTTTTGAGACTGTCCTTGTTTTAATTCAAACAAATAAGGCTGTCCTTGTTTTAGCACTACATATGCTTGTTTAGATTCATTTTGATAAACATATTTCTGATCTATTACAGGATAACAATACGCAATATTGGTTACAGGAATATTGTTTGGCGCAAGTCCTGTAGCGAAATTTCTAACCTCCGTTTCAGTAGCAACCTGACCTTTGTCTAAAACCGTTTTCCATGCTCCATTAGTAAATTCCTGAAAACTTACTTTTACCGTACTGATAAGATTTGAGTTTGGAGGAAATACATCAAAAGGAGTAAAGCTTAATAAATCTTTAGTTTGATTCCATGTTATTTCTCCTGGAATCACAACACCATCTTTTTTAATCGTGTATTCTTCCAGTTTAAGTCTATATGTTTTAACGCCTGAATCTTCTTCTAATGTGAAACTTTTATCTACTGGTACATTAAAACCTACCTGAGGCACTGCAAAAACACTTACATCTTTTGCACCTTCACCTGGCGTAATGTCAGCAATTGTTTTTAATCCGCCTAATGGTGCGTCATTGACAAACTCACATTGTTTTCCAAATTCCAATTTAAACCTAAAACTTCCTTTAATGGCACCGCCGAGTAAGTTAAAATAACCTCCGAGATAACCTCGAATCCAGACGGGATTAGGCAGTTTGGCCTGTAAAAGAACAGCTCCACCACCTTTTATGATAGATATTTTCTTTCTAATCATGAATAATTTGATGTTGATTCCGAGTTCTCCCTGCAGATAAGCATAGGATTGCCCATTAGCATACCATCCATTAAGACCAATTTGTCCAGAACCTTTACATTGTGCTTCGCCATAATCCTTAACCATAATATCAAATCCAAATCCACATTGGAAATTGGCATAAAAGATCAAGAAGGTTAAATCACCAGTTTTTAAACTAAAATCAGATCCAAAAGCAAAACCTTTACCATTTCCAATACTGTTTTCATCTCTCATATAATCTAGAGATTCAACACTAACGCCTAATATTTGAGCAACAATGTCTGGTGGAGGAGGACTGGCAGGAATATCGTCTCCAATCATAAAGTAACCTCCAGCTTCTACTTCAAAAGAACCAATTGCTAGTTTTATTCCTAAACGATCTGTTGGTGTACCCATTCTAATGTACCACTTATCTGGTGCAAAATGCAGTACTGCCCAACCGGCTCTATTGCCAGAAGCACGACCTTTGATGAAACCTCCAGGAGTGTCGATATATAAATCAAAAGTTCCGTGTAAAGTTTTAGATCTAAAGTCATATTCGATTGCTGCGAAAGCATTAATTCCCATTCTCGCTTTAACATCTGTAGGATATAGCTGCTCGGCTGCTTTAGAAAGATTTGAAGTTTTCAAAGCTTCTAATGCAACAGATGACATTAAAGATTCATTTTCAGTTACGGTTTTTAAAGCTTCTGTTAATTCAGATGCTCCAGGTATTTCGAATGTTTGCATTACGTGTCCTTCACCATACAAACTGATTCGATTAATACCACCATGCGTATTAAATGCAATTTCAAATCCTGCACCACCCCAAAAGGCATCTGCAGTTGCTGTTCCAGCAAATTTGATCATCGCTTTAACACCAAGACCAGAATCTATATCTGGAACATAATTTGAACCCGACGCGACAAAGCTGCTGCTAAATCCGTCTTTTCTCATTTTGTAGTAAGCACCACCGCCAAAACCTTTAAAAGTGATGGCACCTGCAGGAATATTTAGATTGTCAACCATGGCATCAACATACCAATATCTAAATCCTTTACAGCCAAATATTGCATTTGCTTCAACAGAAATACCACCTGTAAAATCGGCACCAAGCATTCCTTTAAAACCATTTCCATAAATAGGATCATCATCCAGAATGGTAATACTTCCTTTAAATTTTACACCTCCAAGATCGGCGGCTATTTTTATTTCTTCAAATTTAACGCTGTCGAATTTCCATTTCTGAATTCCCTCATTTTCTTTAAATTTCCCAATAAGATCAAATTTGGTACGGCCATTAAATTGATCTTTCATCATATTAACAGAAAGATCAAGTCGTAATCTTGCCGAATTATCATCAGCAATAAGCGCTATTTCATGAATCGTAATTGGAAAGTTTGCAACTTTTGAAGATCCTAGCTCATCATCGTAATTATCTTTATAACCAAAATAATCAGTTTTAAGAATAGGTGTTACAGTTTGAAGCTGAAGGTTCTGGAATATGATTCCTTCAAAAAGAATAATTTTTTTAGATTCAGGAACTTCACCGTCTACTAACTTAGGAGTTCCATCAGGTGTGGTAACTGCTTTTCCTGTAGTTGGATCTAGCTCTATTTGGTTACCATCCTTATCTATTGCTCCTTTTTCAATTTCACCCTTTGCATTAGTGGTTTCTGTGCGATACTTAATACCGCTTTTTATGTCTTCAGGATCAAAGGTTTCGTTTAGGACTTTTTTAGTTTCAGTTCCGTCTTTTGCTTCACTTTTTTCTAAAATAGCAGTTTTAATGGTCAGGTTACCATTTAATAATGCTTTGGGTAAAAATTTACCTTCCTTTACTTTTAATTCAATGTAAGAACCTTTTTCAATATTTGCAGTTGCCTTAAAAGCTGAAAAACACAAATTTTTGGCTATTTCTGCTTTTAAAAGATAGGAATTATCAATTGGGTTTATGATTGCATTATACGCAAGTTCAACGACAGCACCATCTTTACATTTTGCTCCAGTATTTGTTATCGGAAGAACAAAAGATCCTCCAAATCCACCCGCAACTAAAGTATTGGCTTTAAATCCTAAATTGATGCTTTTTACAGAAAATGACCATCCGCCAGCACTTCCAGAATTAATATCTAAAATGTTATTAGCCGCAAATGTTCCAGAAACACCCATTCCGTCAATAAGTAAATCAGTGGCAGAAAAAGCAACCCTTTTCTGTCCTGATTTTATTTTGAATTCCTCGGGTAATGTGATTTCTACAGTTTTAGCATAAAAACCTCTCCATAAAGATTCGTTTCCTGGAACTAGATAGTCTTTTTGATAATTGGTTGGCCAGACTATTTTATCGGAATTTCTAAGGTCACTTAAATCTATCTTAGCATCTTTTACCTGAAAGCAAAGACCAGAAAAATTTGTAATTTGAAATTTTGGAAGTGACATTTCAATTAAAATATCATTCCAATTCGTTGCCTTTGTATTAAAAGTCCCGATTACGGGTTTGTCTTTAATGATTTTATTATCGGCATCTACAGGAACAATTATTTTTTGTGAAAACTGTACATCCGCTGTAATACCAAGCTCTTTAAAACCGTTACAATCAATAGTTACATAGGTTTTATTGTCAATTTTTCCAGTGGTCATATTCATACCGCCTTTCAAAATCAAAATAGCTTTACTCCCTAAAATAGGAATAGGAACATCACCAAGTAAAACTAAATTAGTATCGCCTGTTAATCCTCCTTTATGAGATAATTTAATATTGTTTGCTCCAAAGAACAATTCTTTTCTTCTACCAGTAGAATCAGCTTGAGGAATGATAATTCTAACAAAAGCCGTTAATTCAGTATATTTTGGTGTAAACTTAGCACTGCTGATCCCAAGCATATATTGAACTCCGCCAATTGTCTTTTTGATTCCAAGCGGAAGCATAGATAATTTTTGAGGCTCAAGAAAATCAGTAACATTGCTGCTTTTTTCTATTTCTTCAAAAGTAGCTTTTGCCAGTTTTAAATCCTCATTGGTTTCCTGTGCTATAGGGAAATTCTTTTTTAAATAACCATTTGTAAATTCACTTTCAGAATTTTGATGATAGTTAAAAGAGTTTGAAGAAGAATTGGCAACATTATTTAAAATAATGTTTTTTGAAGGTACAAGTTTTTTAGGATTACTTAATGTATCTATATAAGTATTAGAAAAACTATTAAAACTTACAAGAAATAAAACGACACTTAATACAAAAGAAGGAAACTTTGAAGTAATTTTTTTCAATTTATAGTAGGTTTGGTTATGTATTTTGAGATTGGGGCTATTAAAGAAGAATTGCTAAAAAAGTTAAAATTTTGGGAATTCTAATCTTTAGAGTAGCAATATTTAAGAATGTAAAGTTATTTCCATAGAATCTGATTTGGTTTAAAACGTAATAGACTATTAAAATTTTCCCAAAAGTATATATTTAGTTATATAAATCCTTACGGTTTTCCACATTCTGAAGAAAAAATAAACTAATAGTATAAAAAAAGCCTTCTGAAACTCAGAAGGCTTATAAATTATTTATCTCTTTTTTTGCTGTCCTGGAGCATAAGCTTTAGCACTTTTGTCTCCATTCATTTTTTTAGCTTGTCCTGGCGGTATTTTTTTACCTGAAGTTGTGTGAGTGTGTGTATGCGTGTGTGTACTACAACTGATTACACTTAATACTAGGAACACAAGTACTAGCACAATTACTGCGATTTTGGTAAATTTTGATGTTTGCATTTTTTTTTATTTTTATTTGAGGTGTTGCAAATATAATCGAAATGTTATCTTTAGCTATATTTCATCTTAGTTTAAAATGATTTCAAATAAATTAGTGACTAGTCCTAAATAATCGATACAGATTATTAGACAAATATATTTAATTAAACACCTGTAAGAAC
>NZ_QJRJ01000076.1 GCF_003254625.1 Flavobacterium ginsenosidimutans | reverse complement strand
GAGCTGTTTTTAAAACTTTTGAAAGTTTTTAACTTACTAACTATCTAACCTCACTTTTTATACTGTATAAGAGTATAAAACTTTTCTAGCGTACTGCTACGCTTGTATTTTTAGCAAAACCTGGTTTGTAAACTGAAGAAACTGCATTTTTAGATAAAACAGTATTTTCATCAGTTATTGTAATTTCATATTTTGCTTTTTTGATATTGTCTTCAACTTCTAAGAAATAAGTTCCTTCTGGGAATTCTTGTAAACTAAAAGTTCTTAATATTCCATCTTTCCCAGAAGCAGTTTCAGAATAAATTAGAGTTCCTTCTTTATCGTAAATTGCCAAATTAGCTTTCTGCGTTTGATTAAGAGCGAAAGTGATTAATTTTCCATTAGCTTTAATTACGTGAAGATTAAACTCTCCAGTTCCATCAATTGCGTATGTGCTAATTCCTGTAAAAAGCAACGCTGCTACTAAACTCAATCTGATAATCTTTTTCATGGTAATTAGTTTTTAATTAATATTTCTTCTAATTCTCTGATGCTAAATTACTTCAGATGTAAGTAAAAAATCACAACTGTATTTTCCAATTTCTATGCTATATTCTCATTTACGAAACCGTTATAGGTTAAAATATGAATTATATTTATCGTTTTCGTTAAATCGGTTATTATTTTTCAACGTTTTTCGTGATTTTTAATTTACATTGAATTAAAGATTGGCTTAGAAAATGTAGGAATTTTGAAAAGATGCTAAGTTGCTAAGATTCCGAGGTTCTAAGTTTTTTTTATTGTGTTTTGTTTTAACGCAAAGGGCGCTAAGATTTACGCAAAGCGCGCTAAGTTTTTTGAGTAAATTCTAAAGAATAAAAGTTCGCAAAGCTTTATCTATATATAGGTATAGCTTTGCGAACTTTGCGTTTATATACGCGCTCAATGGTAAAAAAAAACCTTGCGTTCTTTGCGTAAAAAAAACGTCATGAAGAAAAGGTAAAGCAAAAAAACAGTTCAATAACCGCAAAGCTCACAAAGATTTACGCAAAGTTCACAAAGTTTTTTTATCAAAGAGCATGCATATAAATGCAAAGTTCGCAAAGCTATATTACGATAAAGCTTTGCGAACTTTTTTATTCTATAAAATTTACTCAAAAAACTTAGCGCGCTTTGCGTAAATCTTAGCGCACTTTGCGGTAAAAAAACTTTGCGGTAAAATTTTATAACTCAAAATGTAAAGAGCAAAAAAAAACAGCTCAGTAACCACAAAGAGCTGTTTTTAAAACTTTTGAAAGTTTTTAACTTACTAACTATCTAACCTCACTTTTTATACTGTATTAAGAGTATAAAATTTTAAGTGCCGTGAAGTAGCACTTAACTTTAATATCTTCTTAGTTTAAAGAAGTAGTTCCTTTTGAAGATAAAACAGAAGTTTTAGCATCTACTGTAATATCGTATTTTACTTTTTTGTAGCTGTCAGCAACTTCTAAAATGTATTTTCCTTGTGGAAATTCTTCTAAACTGAAAGTTCTTAAGATTCCTTCTTTACCAGAAGCATTTTCAGTATAGATTAAATTACCATTAATATCGTATATACTGATAACAGCTTTTTGTAATTGATTAATTCCAAAAGCAATTACCTTGCCATTTCCTTTTAATACATGAAGATTTAACGCTTCATTTCCATCAATTGCATAAGTACTCATTCCTGTTAGAAGTACTGCACATACTAAACTTAATTTCATAATCTTTTTCATATTCTATAGTATTAAATTTTTTTCGTTCATTTCTCTGAGGCAAAGTTATAGCAGCATGTGTGTTATTTTAACATCTATATTTTCCAATTTCTATGCTATATTCTCATTTACGAAACCGTTATAGGTTAAAATTTGACTTTAATGTTGTGTTTTTGTTAATTTGATTGTTTTTCTTCAAAGTTTTTTAAAAACTTGATACTTCATAAAATTTCCATCTTTCTTACAAAATTTCACATATTTGTATAAAATCACGTTTTAAATGGGATAAATAAAAAAAAAGTGGAGAAAAAAAATAAGACCCTAAAAAAAAGCCGATTTTGCTATAAATTTTTCAGTGTTAAGAACGTTATTTTAATGTAAAATTCGCATTTACGAAACCGTTGTAGGTTAAAATTTAAATTATTTTAGGTGTTTTTGTTAAATTTGCTATTATTTTTTAAAGAAATTATCATGAAGACTATTGCCCCAGCTCTTGAAGTGATAACTAACTCATACGGAAGTTCTTTTACCTACACCAAACACGCCGAAAAGACCAATAGCAAAGCTCATTTATGGCATTATCATCCAGAAATTGAGTTGGTTTATATTAATGGCGGGGCTGGAAAAAGACAAATAGGGAGCCATGTTTCTTATTATACCAATGGTAGTTTACTTTTAATAGGAGCTAATTTACCGCATTGCGGTTTTACAAATGAGCAGACAGGGAATACGAATGAAACGGTTATTCATATTAAACCTGAATTTTTAGGAAGCGATTTTTTTGTTGCTCCAGAAATGAAAAGGGTGCAAAATATTTTGAAGCAGGCTAAAGGCGGAATCGCTTTTGGAGGCGAAACAAAAAAACGTATAGGGAAGAAAATTGAAATGATGGAAAACGAACCGCCATTTCAAAGATTGATGACACTTTTGAGCGTTTTGGACGAATTAGAATCAGCTGAGGAGTATACCATTTTGAATGCAGATGGATTTTCAATGGAACTTCAGACTCAGGATAATGACCGTATGAATGTGGTTTTCAATTTTGTGAAAGATCATTTTCAGGAATCTATTTCTATAGATGAGGTTTCGAGTCTGGTAAGTATGACTACGCCTTCGTTCTGTCGTTATTTTAAAAAGATTTCGAATAAAACATTTACAGAGTTTGTGAACGAATATCGTTTGGTGCACGCCTCTAAACTTTTGGCAGAACAGCCAATGAGTATTAATGAAGTTTGTTATGAAAGCGGTTTTAATAATTTTAGCCACTTTAGTAAATCATTCAAACAATATACAGGAAAAAGTGCATCGCAATACCGTCACGAACACAAGATCATAATTAGTTAGTTTTTTTGCCACAAAAAGTTTTGCTATTTGTTATTGTTCAAGTTATAGGTTAAAAAAATGTTTTGTCCCAAATTACATAAATTAATAAGAACTTATTCTTATTGCATTTGAGAGAAACAATATTGCAAAACTGCGATTGAATTAAGAATTATTTTATTCTGATTGCAAATCTGAAGTGGCAGAAAAAATAGAAAATCCGACTAGTCAAAAGCTGGTCGGATTTTTCATATATTTTATTCTGAAAAAAAGTATATTTACAGACCCTAATCAGAAAAAAATATCGAAAATGAAAAAAATCAAAATGCTATTATCTGCATTTTTGCTTTGTCTTACCACCATGACATACGCAGCAAAAGTAGATACTTTACAAGTCGCCAGTACCGCTATGGGGAAAACCTATAAAGCTGCGGTAGTTTTACCAAATTCTTATGCAAAAAGTAAATCGGCTTTTCCGGTTATGTACTTGTTGCATGGGGCTTACGGACATTTTAGCGATTGGCTTAAAAATACGCCAAACAAAAAACTGGTTCATAATCTGGCAGATCAGTATAATATGATTATCGTAATGCCAGAAGGTGAGACGTTTAGTTTTTATATTGATAGTCCTGTAAACAAAGAAAGTCAGTTTGAGACTTTTATTACACAGGAAGTTGTGCAAAAAGTAGACAAAACATACCGAACGATTGCCGCTAAAAACGGAAGGGTAATTACAGGTCTTTCGATGGGCGGACATGGCGCATTATATTTATCTGCCAAACATCCCGATTTGTTTTGCGCAGCTGGAAGTATGAGCGGTGCGGTAGATATGAGTACGATGCTTAACAGGGATTCTTCGGCGCAAATTGTAAAATTAATGCAGCCTGTTTTTGGAGATAAAAGCGGTAATACAGAATTGTATGAGCAAAATTCTGTTCTAAGAATGGCTGATAAATTAAAAGCAAACAAATTGCCATTAATAATAGATTGCGGAGTAGATGATTTTTTAATTGAACCAAACAGAGAATTGCACAGAAGATTGGTTTATAATAAAGTTGATCATGATTATACCGAAAGACCAGGAGCGCATACTTGGGATTATTGGGAAAATTCACTTCCGTATCATGCATTATTTTTTAGTAAAATACTAGCTAAGAATCAGGTTACTGCAAAAAAATAAGGACATTTTTATTTTAAATTAAGCCAGATCACTTTTTTTGGTTTGATTTTTGGAATACCTTTATAGTATAATACTTAAAAAAAATATGTTATGAAAAAGATACTTACCTTATTTGCAGTTATTGGTTTAGTTGCATTTTCTAGTTGTGAAGGGCCAGAAGGGCCTCCGGGAGTGCCAGGACAAGATGGACAGGATGGATTGCCTGGGAATGTTAATGAAATTTTTGAAGTTACTTTAGATTTTAATAATGCTAATAATTACGGAAGAACTTATGTTCTTGATCCAGTTATAGCACAAGGTGATAATCTTTTAGTCTATGAATTGGTTAATACTAATGACGGAATTGACACTTGGGCGCTTTTACCACAGGTTTATTATCTTTCTAATGGATCAGCTCAGTATAATTTTAGTTTTTCATACGATCAATTTTCAATTTTTATAGATTCAGATTTTGATCCTGCTCTTTTACCAGCTGCATTTACTACAAATAAAACTTTTAGAGTAGTTATTCTCCCAGGTGCGGTTTTTGGTAAATCTGTAAATAAGGCAGATTACTCAGATTATAATGCGGTAATCAAGAAATATAATATTGATGATAGTAATGTTAAGAAACTAAACTAAGTTTTTAAGACTGAAAAAAAAGGAAATCGTGAGATTTCCTTTTTTTATGATTACTTCTTACCTACCCCTGATGATATCTCTTCTTCCTTCGCCTTCACTTGTCTTAATTTCTACGTTAAGAGAAGGGTCAAATGGTTTTTCTGTAATCTTAATTATTGGTAATGCCATTGTGTAATCATTAATTGGAATAGCTGATAATCCGTCTGAAATTTTTGGATGAAGTGAGATTAATAAAGCTTTTTTTTCTTTTGTAGGAGAAAATTTGAAATTAATATACCTTTCTATTTGTCCTCGGCTGTCTAAAGTAAATGATCTGGTATTATTTACATAGTCAGTAGCGTCTAAACCAATCACTCCATCTTTGACACATGGGTCTAGATTTATGTTTCTAAGGTATGGCGGAGTAATTATTCCATCATCTTTTAATTGGGCATATACTGTTGGGAAACCATCACTGAATTTTTTATCTATTAAGTATCTATTATCGTAGAATATGACTGTAAGATTTATTTCGTAACTAACATTTGCTTTAAATGGATATTCAATTGAAATGGCAGAACCCTGATTGTCATTATGGCTTGTAACTCTGCTTCTTATATCAGTTCTTTTTTCTTCTTTATTGCTTACAAATAATATAAGTGACCCATAATAAAGATTATGATGTGGTGTTCCAAAACCTCTTACTAAACATGACTTACCTTCTGAAGTAGGATAAGGATATGGGTTAATTCCATAAACTCCAGAATCTGTATAATAAGAGTTTCCGTTATTATATCTTTTTACCGTGCATCCGCTATTTGACGGATGAGTTGGCGGATAGCCGAAATTTATAGAAACAGTGTGTTCTGAAGTTTTGTAAGTTTTATTTTTCGAGTTCGCATTATCTTTTGTTTTTTCAGGAATGTCATATACTAATATAGGTTTTTTAGGTTTTGAGCCATCAGTAATTTCTGCTTCATATATAATGTCTCCATTAATAATGTAGGTTTGAGTAGGATTTTTACCAGATTGGCTTTTAGATGATAATTCTTCTTTATTATCACATCCTGTAATAATAAAAGTGAACAATAAATAATAATAAAATTTTCTCATGATAAAATATTTAAAGGTTTATAATGAGATAAATGTATTTATAAAATATGTAATATCTTATTTTTAAAAGTTAAAACATAGTATTTATCTTATGTTTTAGCTTTTAATCAAATTAAACAAATAAAAAAAGGAAATCGAGAGATTTCCTTTTTTTATATCTATATGTTTTGAAAACTTATTCCTTTTCAGAATCTGTCAATACTTTTTCTGGTCCAAACTTAAGGGAAACTAAAATTCCAACTAAAAGAGATAAGGCAATAAACCCTAAAGAAGCCCATTCTGGAACGTGTATCCAATCATGTAAAAGCATTTTTAATCCTACAAAAGCTAAAATTGCAACTAAACTGTATTCTAAATAACTGAATTTTGCCAGCATATTAGCCAAGAAGAAATACATAGAACGTAATCCAAGAATAGCAAAAATATTAGAACTGAATACTAAAAACGGATCTTTAGTAATAGCAAGAATTGCAGGAACACTGTCAACAGCAAATAAAACATCCATAACTTCAATAACGATCAAAGCTACAAATAATGGAGTTGCTGCT
Source organism: Flavobacterium ginsenosidimutans (assembly GCF_003254625.1). Classification (GTDB taxonomy): domain Bacteria; phylum Bacteroidota; class Bacteroidia; order Flavobacteriales; family Flavobacteriaceae; genus Flavobacterium; species Flavobacterium ginsenosidimutans. The sequence goes on along the minus strand of NZ_QJRJ01000076.1, from coordinate 257,016 downwards.
TTTTTTGCTGTTTTAGTTGAAATAAAAAATTTCTCACCATCCATTTCAGAGGTAATCGGCATAATTTTTCCTAACGTTTTGTATACGAAAGAATCTTTTGGATGAAAATCTTCTTCTTCGCCAGAGAAAAGCATTTTTATTGCAGTAAATATTAAGAAAACTCCAAAGACATAAGTTGTCCAAGCAAATTTATTGATCAGCATTACTCCGAAGAAAATCATCAAACCACGGAAAACAATTGCTCCAAGAATTCCCCAGAATAAAACGCGGTGCTGGTATTTTTGCGGAATCTTAAACGAAGCAAAAATAATTGCAATAACAAAGATATTGTCCACACTTAGCGAAAGCTCTATCAAATAACCAGTAATAAACTTCATTGAAGCAACTGCAGGTTTTAAACCGTCAGGGTTTTCTATGTAATCTGTAGTGTATAGCCAGTAGATTACGCCAGAAAAAAGAAAAGATAAAGTTACCCAGATTAAAGTCCATTTGCTGGCTTCTTTAGTACTAATAATATGTGGCGTTTTGTTGAAGACACCAAGGTCTAAAGCAAGAATAAAAATTACAGCAAGTAAAAAGAGAATCCAGACTATCATAAATGAATTTTTTAAATGATGTACAAAGATAAGTTTTGATGTTTAACTTAAAAATTAATTTTATAAGAAACTTACTTTTAAAGTTAGAGAAAATTTGTTTGAATTTGAGAATGTGAAAAGTGAGCAGTAAAAGGTTCTCGACTCCGCTCGAACTGACAGAAGAAGATTTTTCAAGTTTCCAGTTTGTCACATTGAGCGAAGTCGAAATGCATTTTACTAATAAAAAAAAGTGCCAGCAAATAAATGCTGGCACTTTTTAGAATATAAATTAAGCTTTGAATTAGATCGCTGAGTTAACAGTTTTGATAATTCTAGCAGCAATTTTGTAAGGGTCTCCGTTTGAAGCTGGTCTTCTGTCTTCTAACCAACCTTTCCATCCTTTTTGAACAGTCATTAAAGGAATTCTGATAGAACATCCTCTGTCTGAAACTCCATAAGAGAAATCGTGGATAGAAGCAGTTTCGTGTTTACCAGTTAAACGTTGGTCATTGTAAGCTCCGTAAACTGCGATGTGCTCAGCAGTAACAGGACGGAAAGCTTCACAAATTCTTTCGTAAGTTGCTTGATCTCCACATGTTCTTAATACAGTGTTAGAGAAGTTAGCGTGCATTCCAGAACCATTCCAGTCAGTATCTCCTAGAGGTTTTGGGTGATATTCAATATAGTAACCATATTTCTCAGTTAAACGGTCTAATAGGTAACGAGCAACCCAGATTTCATCTCCAGCTTTTTTAGCTCCTTTAGCGAATAATTGGAATTCCCATTGTCCGCAAGCAACCTCTTGGTTGATTCCTTCAAAGTTGATTCCAGCAGCGATACATAAATCAGCATGCTCTTCAACTAATTTTCTACCGTGTGTGTTTTTTCCACCTACTGAACAGTAGTACATCCCTTGTGGAGCAGGGTATCCTCCAACTGGGAAACCAAGTGGAAGTTGAGTTTTAGTATCCATGATGAAATACTCTTGTTCGAAACCAAACCAAAAATCGTCATTATCATCATCAATTGTAGCTCTACCGTTAGAAGGGTGTGGAGTTCCGTCTGCATACATAACTTCAGACATTACCAACCATCCGTTGATACGAGTTGGATCTGGATAAATTGCAACAGGTACTAAAAGACAGTCAGAAGAACCACCTTCAGCTTGTTTAGTTGACGAACCATCAAATGACCAGTTTCCAAGTTCTTCTAATGTTCCTTTGAAGTTTTCGTGCTCTTCAACTTTAGTTTTACTTCTAAGATTTTGAGTTGGTTCATATCCATCTAACCAAATGTACTCTAACTTAATTTTAGCCATAATAATATAAATTAATTTTTTTGTTTTTTTTCGTTGGGTCAAATATAGATTTATTTTTTTAGTCCTAAAAATTAGGGGGCTATTTTGTTTATCGAAGTATAATTTTTTGGATAAGCGCAATTTTGATAGGGGTATATTTTAAAAAAAGCAATTTTAGTAACTCTAAAAATGTAAATTCGTAATAATTACGGCACTTTTTTGAATTCTTGAGTTAAGAAATTATGAAAAAATGTTTATTTAATCAATATTACCGTACACTTTTGTGATATTTCTGTGATTTGAATTCATTATTCTTCGAAAAAAGCATCTTCTATTGAAAAATCAATGACTAAAAATCTCTTTGATATATTTAAAATAGGCTCATTTATTGTTTATCTTTGTTCCTCATTTTTTTAGTGAAAATTAGTACGAATTAAAATATACATAACCATGTCAACATTACGTTTCCAAGCTTTACAACAAGCTTCAAACAGAAAGCCAGTACATTTTGAAGAAATTGGCCGAAAATCTAATCTTTTTGGTGCAAATGTGTTTAATGAAAAAGCAATGAAGCAATATTTAACTCCAGATGCTTTTAAAGGAGTAAGAGATGCCATTCAGCACGGAACAAAAATCGACAGAAAGATGGCAGATTATATCGCCATGGGAATGAAAGAATGGGCTCTGGCGAAAGGAGTTACACATTATACACACTGGTTTCAGCCTTTAACAGGAACTACTGCAGAAAAACACGATGCTTTTTTTGAAACTTCTTATGACGGAAGTGATCCTGTAGAGAAATTTGGCGGCGCACAATTGGTTCAGCAAGAGCCAGATGCATCAAGTTTTCCAAATGGCGGAATCAGAAATACTTTTGAGGCAAGAGGTTATACAGCTTGGGATCCAACTTCTCCAGCTTTTATATATGGTACAACTTTATGTATTCCAACAGTTTTTATTGCTTACACGGGTGAAGCTTTAGATAATAAAATTCCTTTATTAAGAGCATTATCGGCAATTGATGAAGCAGCAACAGAAGTTTGTAAATATTTTGACAAAAATGTAAAAAAGGTAACAGCAACTTTAGGATGGGAACAAGAATATTTCTTGATAGATAAAGCTTTAGCAAATTCTCGCCCTGATTTAGTAATGACTGGAAGAACTTTATTAGGACATACTTCGGCAAAAGGACAGCAGTTAGATGATCACTATTTTGGATCAATTCCAACTCGCGCTCTTACTTATATGAGAGATTTAGAACAGGAATGTATGTTATTGGGAATTCCAGTAAAAACACGTCATAATGAGGTTGCACCAAATCAGTTTGAGTTGGCTCCAATTTTTGAAGAAACTAATTTAGCTGTTGACCACAACTCTTTATTAATGGATGTAATGCAAAGAGTTGCTGAACGTCATGATTTTAAAGTATTATTTCACGAAAAACCATTTAAAGGAGTAAACGGTTCTGGAAAACACAACAACTGGTCATTGGCTACAGATACTGGAGTTAATTTATTAAGTCCGAGTAAAACGCCAATGAGCAATTTACAGTTTTTGACTTTCTTTATTAATACGATAAAAGCAGTAAACGATAACGAAACTTTATTAAGAGCATCTATTGCAACAGCAAGTAACGACCACAGGTTAGGAGCAAACGAAGCGCCGCCAGCAATTATGTCGGTATTTATTGGTGCACAATTAACTAAAGTTTTATCTGAGTTAGAAAGCGTTACAACAGGAAAACTTTCGCCAGAAGAAAAAACAGATTTGAAACTGAACGTTGTTGGTAAAATTCCAGACGTATTATTAGACAATACAGACAGAAATAGAACTTCGCCTTTTGCTTTTACAGGAAATAAATTTGAGTTTAGAGCAGTTGGTTCAAATTCAAACTGTTCAAATGCAATGACAACTTTGAATGCGATTGTGGCAAAACAGTTAATTGACTTTAAAAACGAAGTGGAAAACCTAATCGAGTCGAAAGACATGAAAAAGGATGATGCTATTTTTAATGTTTTAAGAGAATACATTAAACAATCTAAAAAGATTCTTTTTGAAGGTGACGGTTACAGCGAAGCTTGGGAAAAAGAAGCTGCAAAAAGAGGGTTAAGCAATTTTAAAACAACTCCAGAAGCTATTAAAGCTAAGGTTTCTAAACAAGCTTTGGATTTATTTGAAGAATTAGGAATCTTTAACCACGTTGAAGCTGAAGCTCGTTACGAAATTGAATTGGAAGAATACACTAAAAAAATCCAGATTGAAGGAAGAGTTTTAGGAGATATTGCTAGAAATCATGTTATTCCAACCGCAATTCGCTACCAAAATACCTTAATTGAAAATGTAAAGGGCTTAAAAGAGATTTTCGGAAAAGAATTTGAAACGATTGCAAGCGAGCAGATTGTTTTAATTAAAGAAATCTCAGGCCATATTGAAGGGATTAATTCTAAAGTATTGGCAATGACCAATGAAAGAAAAAAAGCAAATCAATTGACTGACGGTCAAAAAATGGCTGAAGCATACTGCAATAAAGTAAAACCTTATTTTGAAGATATCCGTAATCACTGTGATAAATTGGAGCTTTTGGTTGATGACGAAAGCTGGACATTGACAAAATACAGAGAATTATTATTTACTAAATAATCGTTTCTATACCTATTATATATAACCTGTCTTTTTTAAGGCAGGTTTTTTTATATCAAATAGTGATTTTTTTTGAAACCTATATTTGAATAAGCAAAAGAATTAAAAAAAGGGATTATCTTTGCACCACATCAACACAAACTAATTTTCATGAGTTCAGATTCTAGCAAGAGATATGCACAAAGAGGTGTTTCGGCATCAAAAGAAGACGTACATAACGCTATAAAAAATATTGACAAAGGTTTATTTCCTCAGGCATTTTGTAAAATTGTACCTGATTATTTAACTCAGGACAACGATCATTGCCTTATTATGCACGCTGACGGAGCAGGAACAAAGTCATCTTTGGCATATATGTATTGGAAAGAAACTGGAGATCTTTCTGTTTGGAAAGGAATTGCGCAAGACGCATTAATCATGAATATTGATGATTTATTATGTGTTGGTGCGACTGATAATATTCTGCTTTCTTCAACAATTGGAAGAAATAAAAACTTAATTCCAGCTGAAGTTATTTCGGCAATCATCAACGGAACAGAAGAATTAATCAACGAATTAAAATCATTCGGCGTTACCATTCACTCAACAGGTGGAGAAACTGCTGATGTTGGAGATGTTGTTCGTACAATTATAGTAGATTCTACAGTTACAGCTCGTATGAAACGTGCAGATGTTGTAGACAATGCAAATATTAAAGCTGGAGACGTAATTGTTGGTTTGGCTTCTTTTGGTCAGGCAACTTATGAAAAAAGCTATAACGGCGGAATGGGAAGTAACGGACTTACTTCTGCGCGTCACGATGTTTTCGGAAAATATTTGGCTAAAAAATATCCAGAAAGTTATGATGCAGCAGTTCCAGAAGAATTAATTTATTCTGGACAAGTAAACTTAACTGATGAAGTGGAAAACAGCCCGATCAATGCTGGACAATTAGTGCTTTCTCCAACAAGAACTTACGCGCCAATTATCAAGAAAATTTTAGATAAATATACTCCAGAGGATATTCACGGAATGGTACACTGCAGCGGAGGCGCTCAGACTAAAATTTTACACTTCGTAAAAGATTTACACGTTATAAAAGACAATTTATTTCCAGTACCACCATTGTTCAAATTAATTCAAGAACAATCAAAAACAGATTGGAAAGAAATGTATCAAGTTTTCAACTGTGGACACAGAATGGAGCTTTACGTTCCAGAAAACATTGCACAAGATATTATTGAAATTTCAAAATCATTCAATGTTGATGCGCAAATCGTAGGTAGAGTGGAAGCTTCAGAAGAGAAGAAACTTACCATTACAAGTGAATACGGAACATTCAATTATTAATCTAGTTGTAAAGATTCAAAGGTTCAGAGTTGCAAAGACTTTGAAACTTTTAAAATAATTATTAAATTTAGAGATGCATAATTGTGCATCTCTATGTTTTTTTAACACATTATATTATGTACGAATTACTTTTTTGGAAATATCTAGACGAAATCTACCTTAATAATCAAGAAGTTTATGAAGCGCTGCTTGAAAAAGAAGAAGTTGAAGGTCTAGCCGTTCTTCAAATTGATGTAATCGTAAATAGGATCAATTCTGTCTTTTCAGACTGGGAAAGAGTGGATGAAAACAGCTGGAAAAACCCAAAAGGAAAAGGTGCATTTCAAGTTATTACCACACCACAAAGCATAAAAATTGACTGCTACGGAACAGAAGGAAAAACCATGAATAAATTAGTAGATATCATGGAAGAATTCAAATGTCCGCTTTACGATCCACAAGTTCCAGAACGTTACGACGAAATGAACGAGTAAAAATAATTGTTAATTGTAAATTGTTAATGATTGATTGTTGTTGATAATTCACCATTTACAATTAACAATTAACAATTAAAATTTAGCCGTTTTTCAAAAGCAAATCCTGTTCTTTTCTCATTTTAGCCAGCAATTGATCAACATAGGTTTTAATTTTCTGCGGAAGCGTATTCCAATTTTGATCCTTTTTAAAACTTCTGCAATCGTCTAAATCGCACTCAACTGCGCGAATAACGTATTTTTTTGTTTTGTAAAGCGTAATAATTTTTACTCTTCTTATATAGCCATCTTCTGTTCTGGTTCCATAAACTACAATAGGATCAATATAACCGTCGCCGTCAATGTCTTTTGTATTACAATATTTTGTCCAAAACCAAATGTTAGTTTCTTTTGGCTCATAATCTTCAAGAAGATCATTAATTCTCCATTTTTCTAAAAATCCGCCGTGATCATTAACTACACAGATTGCTTGTATTTTGGTATTTAAAGTATCTTTTTTAGAAATTGTTTTTTGATTTTCGGCTAAAACCAATTCGTAAACGCCTCCTTTATCACTGAATTCAAATGCTTTGTAAATAGGAAAATCGGTTACATCTTTAAGTTCTCTTTCTGAAATTTCTTGTTTGGTTAATTTATAGCTTTCTACTTTTTGAGAAAAAATTAATGTCGAATAAAATGAAAGTAGAAATGCAATATATTTTTTCATGCTTACTATATATTTTTAGTATATCAAAGATATTTAAACCTTTTGAGTTCTGCTAAATTTATGTTTTTTAAAAACAGTTTTTGTTGTACTTTTCTGAATTAAAATAACAGCAAATATTTCCACAAAAAATTATAAAATGGCTAAGATAAACTGCGTCAAATTTCTTTTCGGTATATCGGTTTTAATGCTTTTTTCCAATACTATAATTGGGCAAAAGAAAGCCGACGAAAAGCGAAATCTAATTCAATATGTAGATCCAATGATTGGAACTGCGAAAATGGGACATACTTATCCAGGTGCGACAGTTCCTTTTGGAAGCGTGCAATTGAGTCCAGAAACTGACACAATCGCTTACAGTTTAAGCGGAAAATACAATGGAGAGGTTTATAAATATTGTGCAGGTTATCAATATGAAGATAAAACGATTCTAGGTTTTAGTCACACGCATTTCAGCGGGACAGGGCATTCTGATTTGGGCGATTTTTTAATTATGCCTACAACAGGAAAACTACAATTAAATCCGGGTGTGGCATCAAAACCTTTATCAGGTTATAGATCGGCATTTTTACATTCGACTGAAAAAGCAGAACCAGCATATTATAGCGTTTTTCTGGAAGATCATAAAATAAAAGCAGAATTGACAGCGACAACTCGTGTTGGAATGCATCAATATACTTTTCCAAAATCGGATCAAGCGCACATCATTTTAGATTTAACTTCTGGAATTTACAATTACGATAAAAAGAATGTCTGGACATTTGTTCGGGTAGAAAATGATACTTTGATAACTGGATATCGCCAAACAAATGGCTGGGCAAGAACTAGAACGGTTTATTTCGCAATGTCTTTCAATAAACCCATTAAAAGTTACGGGCAAGCTGCTCAAGAAAAAAGTGTTTATAGAGGTTTTTGGGGAAGATTCGATCAAACGAAAAACTTTCCAGAAATGGCAGGACAAAACTTGAAATTGTTTTTTGATTTTGATACCAATGAAGGCGAAAAAATCAAAATAAAAATGGCTTTATCGCCTGTAAGTTCTGCTGGAGCATTAGAAAACATGAAAAAAGAAACCCCTGATTGGGATTTTGAAAAAGTAAAAAAACAAAGTCAGGACATTTGGAATAAAGAATTGAATAAAATTCAGATTGAAACTATTCAAAAGGAAGATTTGGTCAATTTTTATACCGCAATGTATCATGCTTTTCTTGGTCCGACAGAATACATGGATTTAGACCGAAATTATAAAGGTCTGGATATGAATGTTCACAAAGCCGAAAATTTCACCAATTATACCAGTTATTCACTTTGGGATACGTATCGCGCTTTGCATCCATTATTTAATATTGTGCAGCCCAAAAGAAACGCCGATATGGTAAGTTCGATGTTAGCACATTCAGACCAAAGCGTTCATAAAATGCTTCCAATTTGGTCGCATTATGCTAATGAAAATTGGTGTATGATTGGGTATCATTCAGTTTCAGTTGTGGCAGATGCCATTGTAAAAGGAAATATTAGTTTTGATGCAGAAAAAGCGCTTCAAGCCTGTGTGAATACTGCAAAAGTGGCATATTATGACGGACTAGAATTTTACATGAATAAAGGATATGTTCCAGAGGATAAAAACGGCGCTTCGGTTTCTAAAACGCTAGAATATGCTTATGACGATTGGGCAATTGCACAGGCAGCAAAGAAATTAGGAAAGACAGAAATTTATAATGAATTCATCAATAGATCGAAAAATTATAAAAATGTGTATGATGAAAAAACAGGTTTCATGCGTCCGAAATTAAATGATGGAACTTTCAAAAAAGAATTTGATCCGTTAGATACCCATGGACAAGGTTTTATTGAAGGAAATTCTTGGAATTACAGCTTGTACGTTCCGCAAGATCCTGCCGATATGATTAAATTAATGGGCGGAAATGAGAAATTTAAAGTTCGTTTAGATTCATTATTCAACATGCATCTTCCAGATAAATATTTTGAAAATACAGAAGACATTACAAGAGATGGAATCATTGGGAATTATGTTCATGGAAATGAACCCTCGCATCACGTTGTGTACTTATACAATTGGACAGATTCTCCGTGGAAAGCTCAAGATAAAATTAGAATGATTTTGAAAAAAATGTACAGAAACGGTGCTGATGGTTTAGGAGGAAATGACGATTTCGGACAAATGAGCGCTTGGTATATTTTTAGCAGTTTAGGATTTTATCCTGTCGCGCCAGGTTCTGATGAATATGCTTTAGGAAGTCCGCTAATAAAAAATACTGTTTTGAATTTGGAAAATGGAAAAACTTTTGAAGTTTCAACAGTTAATCAATCTGATAAAAACGTATTTGTGAGCAAAGTGTTATTGAATGGAAAACAATTAGATAAACCGTTTTTAAAACATGAAGATGTTATAAACGGAGGAAAAATTACGTTTTATATGAGCAGCAAGCCAAATAAAAAAAGTTATTAAAAGAGTCCAAACCTAACAGGTTTTTAAACCTGTTAGGTTTAACAATAATATTAAATCAGTATAATTTGTGAATTCGTGGCAAATAACAAAAAACTTCACGAAATTTGCATTTCAAATAAAGAAAAACGAAATATGAAAATAAATCTAAAATCAGGAATTGATAAACTGCTTTTCGGAATGAAGCAGAATGATGTAACAGCTGCTTTAGGAAAACCGGATAAAAACTATAAAGACGAAGATGACAATGTGATTTTTGTTTACAATGCACATAAAATCAGATTGACATTTTATCAAGAAGAAGACCTGAAATTAGGTTATTTAGTAGCATCAAGTAATGATCTAGAAGTTTTCGGATTCAAATTAATCGGAAGAAAAATTGCTGATGTAAAGAAAGATTTCGCTGCAAAAGGAATTACAAAATACAATCAGGAAACTTTTGATACTTTCGAAAATTATTTCAATGAAGATAATTGGTTCATTCTTCAAACAGAATTTGACGAAGTTGTGAAGTTTGAAATCGGTGCAATTATCAATAGTAAGGATGAATTTGACTGGAAATTTCCTGTGAAGAAATAAGGCTTTTTTTTGTCAGGCTGAGCGGAGTCGAAGCCCACGTAAGTCAAATCTTGGGCAAAAGGCTTCGACTTCGCTCAGTCTGACAGACCAATGACATAAAAAAAACCGACAATCACTTGTCGGTTTTTTTTATTCTTTAAAAAGAAATTATCCTTTTAACCATGCATTTTTAAGTTTTTCTTTTGAAGCATCAGTTGCTTTAAAAGTTTCAGCTTCTTCGAATGGTAATTTTACAGTTCCTTTTACAGTTTCCTCTTTACCGCCACGTTTTACTTTAAGAGTGATTGGATCGTTTTCTTTCCAGTTTTCACTTTCGGTAATCAAATCATAAATATTATCTAGATTGTATGATTTATTATTTACAGCCAAAATTTTATCACCACCTTTTAAATTCAGGTTTTTAAAGAATTCAATTGATTCTGAATCAGGACGAACAGTAATTTCTTTTGTTGCTTTATCAATAGTAATGTATGGAGTTTGTCCTTTAATAAACGGATTTCCAGATTTTTTCTCAGTTGCTTTTGTTACACCAACTTTTGCTAAGTAGAAATCGTAAGGAATTGGAGTTGTTCCAGCAACATATTTGTTTAAGAATTCACCCACTTCTGGATAAGTTAAAGAAGTGATTTTTGCAAATAATTCATCATCATTAAATGGTTTTTCAATACCATATTCGTTAGATAATTTGTGCATTAAATCCAAAATCCCTCTTTCTCCGTTGCTTTTTTCTCTAATGATAATATCGATACACATACCAATTAAAGCTCCTTTTTGATATACATTTAAGTATTGATCTTTATATGGTTGCTCTAATACATTTTTACTCATTACAGTAAATGACATCGTATCATTTAAACCTTTAGCTTGCTCAATTTTATCAGCAATACGAGTATAGAATTCAGCTTCATCAATCAAACCTTGATTGATTTGGAAAAGATTAGCAAAGTATTCTGTCACACCTTCGTACATCCATAAATGCTCAGACATTTTTGGTGCATTGTAATCAAAATATTGAATCTCTTTTGAGTGAATAGTTAATGGAGTTACAATGTGGAAGAATTCGTGAGAAACTACATCTTTCATAGATTCTACCAATTTTTCTTTCGGCATTGATTCTGGTAAAACTACAGTTGTAGCAGTAGGATGCTCTAAAGCTCCAAAACCGTGTGCGTCATCTTTTGCCATGCTTGAAAGATATAATAACACGGTATATTTTTTAGTAGAATTTACTTTTCCTAAAAAGTTTTTCTGTGCTGTCATCATCGTTTTCATCTCTGGCGTAATACTTTCTGCAGTATATTTTCCAGTAGGAGAGTACACTGCGATTAAGATATCCATTCCATTTACATTAAATGTAGTATAATCTGGTTTAGAATACATAATCGGGTTCTCTACTAAAATAGCATAACGAGAAGTTTTAAATACATCTGAAGTATTGCTTGCATCTTCATCTGTCATAGAAGTTGCACCCCAAAGAGTTTCAGGATGTGTAACGGTAACTTTGTAAGGAACATCTAATTTATCTTGAAAATACCCCACAAAACCATGAGTGTTTAGCATGAAGTTTTTTCCTGCGTCAATGTTTGTTCCAGCTGGTGAGAAAACGTCATCGTTACCAAATCCAGTTCCTTTTTCAGTATCGAAAGTATCGTTTACTAAATAAGTGATTTTTTTTAATGATTTTGCATTCGAAATAGACCAAGAATTATCGTCTAATCTTTTTACAGTAAGTGCATTTCCTTTTGCATCAAAAGCTTTAAAGTCTTCTGAATATTTTCCGTAATTGTCTGTTGAATAAGTTCCAGGAACGGTTTTAGGAATGCTGTAAACAATTTCATCCGTTTTAATAGCTGGCGGAGTAACTGTTACTAAGACTTTATCGTCTTTAACATCGGTTAGATTGATATTAACTTCAACTATATTGCTTTTCGCGGCTCCAGTGCTACCCGTTTTACAGCTCCAAAAAGTTACCGCTAGAGCTAAGGTGTAAAGTATTTTTTTCATTTGTAAATGTTTAGTTAATTGTATTTGTCACAAAAAGTGATGAAAAGTTACTAAAAAATAACAATAATTTTAAAAATAAAAAAAACTCCTGAAAAACAGGAGCTTTATGTTAGTCTAATTTATTCTTGATATAATATTTTCCGTCCAAATCTTCATCAAAATCATCTATTTTTAAGGGTTTTGGTTTTGGTTTATTTGCAATTGCCTTCTTTTTCCACATCTCGAACTTTTCAAGAGGCATTTTCTTTTTCATGATGTCCAGGACTTCTTTTTCTGCCAATCCAAATTCCTTTTTTATAATTTCAAATGGATTTCTTTCTTCTAAAGCTAACGAAACAAGTTTTTCAGTTTGTTCCGGAGTTAATTCTTTGCGGCTACTCTTTTTCATCTCGTGAAAATTAATTCAAAATAGGGTGTTAATTATTAATAGATTGATTTTCAATTCTAGTATCAATATTAAAAAAAAAAATAATAAGTTGGTACAGTAGAGTGCAATTTTTTTATTGATTTTAACTGTTTTTAAAGGATCTTGATTTTTGAAATGGAATTTTTAGCAGATTCTTCAATTCATTGTTTTCTTCTGGCTGCATATGCGTGTCTACGCCATATATTAACTGGTCTTTTGGTAAATAGGTAAAAGTTCCAAAAAGCCTGTCCCAAACAGAAAAAATATTACCATAATTGCTATCTGTATAAGGCAGAACATAATGATGATGAACTTTATGCATATTAGGCGAAACAATAAAATAACTTAAAAAATTATCCAGTTTTTCTGGAAGCGAAATATTCGCATGATTAAATTGTGAAGCTACAACAGAGAGCGATTGATAAAGGAAAACCATCCACATTGGAGTTCCAACGATTAAAACGCCTAAAGTGGTAAAAACAAAACGAACCACGCTTTCTCCTGGATGATGTCTGTTTGCAGTTGTCGTATCAATCCAAGTATCTGTATGATGGACTAAATGAAATTGCCACAGAATTTTAACTTTATGTTCGACCAAATGTGCTAAATATGCTCCTATAAGATCGAGAAGCAGTAAACCAATTAGAGTATAAAGCCAAACTGGCATTTCGGGAAGCCATTGCAGAATTCCAAAATTATGGTCGATTGTCCAAGCAGCAGTTTGTATTAAAATGAAAGCCAAGATAAAATTGACAACAATTGTAGTGAAAGTAAAAAAGAAATTTATTCCCGCATGTGGCCATTTCTTATACTGCATTTTGAATAATGGAAAACTGTTTTCTATTAGCCAGAAAATGGTAATTCCGCCAACTAAAATCAAACTTCTATGTGAAGATGGAATAGTACTGAAGTAAGAAATAATTTCGTTCATAATACATTAATATTTGAGATGAAATGATGTTTCCTTTCTGATTTTATCCAAAGAAAAAGAGAAAACCACATATAAATATATCTGATTTTCTCTTTAAAAATTAATTATAAGCTAAATTTATAATTATTATTTTTTGATGAGGCTTATTATAAATAATAAAACCCAGGCACCTCCAACAGCAATTAAGATTTGCCAAAGAAGTCCGCCGCCTCCTATACCAAGTTTTCCTGCAATCCATCCGCCAATAAATCCGCCGATGATTCCAACAATAATGTTTCCAATTAATCCAAAGCCAGCACCTTTCCAAATTTGGCCAGCAAGCCATCCAGAAATTGCACCAATAAGTAAGAAATATAAAAATTCCATATTTTTTTAATTTTTTGTTAGAGTTTATTTATTTTGATCAAATTATGCTTCAGCATGATTTTGCAGCAATGTTTTATAAAGAAAACCGGCAGCTAAAGCGCCAAGAATAGGAGCGACCCAAAATAGCCAGACTTGTGATAATGGTTCTCCGCCTACAAAAATTGCTTGTGATAAAGATCTCGCTGGATTTACAGAAGTATTGGTAATTGGAATACTTATTAAGTGAATTAAAGTTAAAGCCAAACCAATTGCAACTCCAGCAAATTTTCCGTTTGCAAATTTATCAGTAGCTCCTAAAATCACTAATAAAAAGAATAATGTAAGTACAAATTCAGCAATAAAAGCGGCTTGTAACGAATAACCATCAGGAGAAAAAGCTCCGAAACCATTAGATGCAAAGGCTCCAGCTTTTGTGCTATCTATTGCAAATCCCGCTTTTCCAGAAGCTATTGTGTATAAGGTTCCTGCAGCGGCCGCTGCACCCACACATTGAGCAATGATGTAAGGAATAAGATCTTTGGCTGAAAATCTTCCGCCAGCCCATAAACCAAAAGAAACAGCAGGATTAAAATGACCGCCTGAGATATGCCCAACCGCGTATGCCATGGTAAGTACCGTTAAACCAAAAGCTAGAGCAACACCTGCAAATCCAATTCCTAAGTTTGGAATTCCCGCAGCAAATATCGCGCTTCCGCATCCTCCAAAAACAAGCCAATAAGTTCCAAAAAACTCTGCAAATAATTTTTTCATAATAAAATAATTTAAGGTTAATGTTTAGAATATATATTGGTAAGCCCAATAAATCAAAACAATTTGTAAGGGCAAACGTACAAATAAAATCCATCTTGGTAAACCAAAACCTGCTTTTTTATTTTGATACATGTATAAATTGGCAGGAAAAACAGCAATTAATAGCATAATAATTCCCCAGGCGGCAAAATTTGATGAAAAAGGCAGGATAAGAAGGATGCCTAAAATTATTTCGGCAGCACCACTTAAAATATTTATTAATTCGGGGTTCTTAAATAGAGGAGGAATGATTTTTATATACATTCCAGGCTTTCTAAAATGATTTATTCCAGCAAGAATATAAAGCAAAGCCATTAAATATAAATGCCAAGGTAAAATCATGATATCTAATTGTTTATCACGAAATTATAAAAAAATTAACAATTATTGCATTACAGATATGCTTTTTTTGATAATATGTATTTTGGGTTATTTTTTAGACTTGAAATTTACATTCATAATAATTATGGCAAGTATAATTAGTACAATTCCAACCCATTGAGAAAAGATTACTTTTTCGTTTAGTAAAACAAACGCCATCATTACAGAAACAGGAAGCTCAAGTGCAGAAACTATACTTCCGAGTCCGATGCCTGTTAAAGGAAAACCTGCTGTCATTAAAAGAGGTGGAATTATAGTTCCGAACAATGATAACACGATTCCCCATTTTAAGAAAATTTCAAGATTGAAAGCCGTTACCTGAGTTGCGAAAGCAAAAGAAAAAACAATAATTGCACCGCCCAAAAGCATATAAAGACTTCTTTGTGCCGACGAAATTTCGGTTGCGACACTATTTGCAGTAAACATGGTTGTAGTGAAAGAAGCTGCAGCTAAAATTCCCCAAACTAAACCTCTCCAATCTAATTGGATATCATTATTGATAATATTTGTAGCTAAAACAGTTCCAAAAAGCACTATAAAAACCGCAATAACTTTTTGTTTAGAAGGCAGTTTTTTCTCTAAAATCATTTCTAGTAAAACCCCCATCCAAACGGTTTGCATTAGTAAAACAATTCCAATAGAAACAGGAATATATTTTACAGCCAAGTAATAGAAAAGACTCGTCATTCCTAATGAAGTTCCAGCTAACATTAAATTAAAAATGTTTTTTGGAGAAGCTTTTACTGCTTTGTTTTTGTTTTTTATTCTCTGAAAAAGATTGATCAGTAAAATACCTAAAATTCCGTAAATAAACTGTGAGGTCGTCACTTCTGCTGTAGTGTATCCTTCAGAATATGCCATTTTTACAAAAGTTGCCAGCATTCCGTATGTTGTTGCTCCCAAAGCAACTAGAAAAACACCTTTAAGTACATTGTTTTGCGACGTCATAATTTATCTGTTTTAAAAAATTTAAGCCGGCAAAGGTAAGTTATTTTGTTTAGGACTTAGCAGAAAGAATAGCTAAATAATGTTTTTAATAATTAAGAAGAGCGATTTTAAACTTCTAAATTGCTAATTCTTTAAAAGTTAGGATTGCTTTAAAACAAAAAAACATCAAAATATACTTTTGATGTTTTTTTGTTTTAAAGAAGAGAATTTCTCTTTTCTAATTATTTAGGCTGATTTTGGTATGTCTCGATTTCAAAAATCAAAGTCGCATTTGGTGGAATTACACCGCCAGCACCTTTTTCACCGTAAGCTAAATTTGAAGGCAGGAAGAAAGTTGCTTTTTCTCCATCTGTCATCATATCAAGAGCTTCAATAAAACCAGGAATCATTCCGTCTTTTTTGCCAACTGTAAAAGGAAACGCATTATAACCACCTTGAGCATCTCTGTTAGCATCATATTTTCCGTAAGCTTTTGCTACTGAAGGCATACTGCTGTCGAACAAAGTACCGTCTTCAAAGTATCCAGCATAGTGGAAGTAAATTGTAGAACCTTCAGCGCCTTTAACACCTGTTCCTTTTTGTGTAATCACATATTTCAAGCCAGATGCTGTTGTAGTTGCTTTTGCTTTTAAAGCTGTAAAAGCTGCTGCTTTAGTAGCAACTACTTTTTTAGCTTCTTCTTTTTGTAGTTCTCCTTTTTTCATTTCATCGCTAAAAACTTTTACTGCATCAAATTTCTTAGCAGCAGCGCCTTTGCGTGTAATGGTAATTTTATTCATGATATCATCTTGAACAATTTTATTTACATTGTCCATTCCAGAAACTACATGTCCAAAAATAGTATGTTTTCCGTTTAGCCAAGGAGTGTCTTTATGTGTGATGAAAAATTGACTTCCATTTGTAGCAGGACCAGAATTTGCCATAGCCAAAACTCCACCTTTTTCAAATTTTAATTCTTGAACAAATTCATCTTTAAAAGAATAACCAGGGTCTCCAGCGCCAGTTCCTTGCGGATCTCCACCTTGAATCATAAAATCATTGATTACTCTATGAAATTTTAGACCATCATAAAATGGTTTGCCTTTTAAGCGTTCTACTGTAACATAAGGGTTTTTACCTTCTGCTAAAGTGATGAAGTTCGCAACCGTTACAGGAGCTTTTACATATTCTAAAGAAACCACAATATCTCCTTTTGATGTAGAAATTGTAGCAAAAATTCCTTCAGCTGGATTTGCGTTGGCAGTGGCTGCTGCTGTCGTTTTTGGTTTTGCTGCTGGTTTAGTCGCAGGCTTTTTAGTTTGTGCCTGAATATTTACTATTGCTAAGCAAAATAAAAATAGAAATTTAAATTTCATTGCTTTTTAAATTTTTAAGTCTATAATTCGATTATGGTTTTTCTGAAATCTGGATTTCGAAAATAATGTTTGCGTTTGGCGGAATTACACCACCAGCACCAGTTGCGCCATAAGCTAAGTGCGACGGAATGAAAAGAACCGCTTTGTCTCCATAAGACAATTGCTCAACTCCTTCAATAAAACCAGGAATTAAACCGTCTTTTTTGCCAGCTTGAAATTGAATTGGCTGGTATCCATGCTGTGCAGCTCTTGCTTCGTCAAGTTTTCCAAATTGTTTTGCAACTTCTTCAATGCTCGTGTCAAATAAAGTTCCGTTTTCAAGGAAACCAGCGTAGTGAATGAAGATCTGATTTCCAGCAGCAGGTTTTTTACCGCTTCCTTTTTCAGTAATTACATACTCTAAACCGCTTGTAGTTTTAGTTGCTTTTGCTTTTAAAGCTGCATAAGAATCTACTTTTTCTTTTTGAACTCCAGCATATTTCTGTTGCTCTTTAGATATTTCAGCAAAATAGTCGTGGAATACTTTCACGGCATCAAATTTTTTCGCTGCTTCACCATTTCTGATAATAGTTACAGCTACGATATTATCACCTTGAACAACTTTATTTACCACTTCCTGATCTTTTGCACTTACAACATGACCAAAAATAGTATGAAGGTTATCTAACCAAGGAGTTTCTACGTGAGTGATAAAAAATTGGCTGCTGTTTGTTCCAGGACCGTTATTTGCCATTGCTAAAACTCCAGCTTTGTCAAATTTTAAATCTGAGAATTCGTCTTTAAATTTATAGCCAGTATCTCCAGAACCAGTTCCTAATGGATCACCACTTTGAATCATGAAATTTTCGATTACTCTATGAAATTTTAAACCATCAAAAAAAGGTTTCTTTTTTAAATCTTCATGTGTTATAAACTCGTTTTTGCCTTCAGCCAAAGTCACAAAGTTAGCAACTGTAATTGGGGCTTTTTTATAATCAAGTTCTACAATGATGTGACCTTTGTTTGTTTCGATATCGGCATATAAACCATCAGGCAGATTACCGTGATCGTCTTTACAAGAATAAAATGAGCTTACGGCTATTAGTAATAATAAAATACTCTTTTTCATTTTAAGATATTGTTTTTATTGAGTTAATGTGTCTTTTTTAGCTGGTGCAACAGGTTTTGCAGTTGCAGGTTTTGGTGTTACGGCTTGCGGAGATTGCGTAGCTGGTTTTGCTGTTTGTGCCGCAGGATCTGGAATGAAATTTCTAAGCGTAACAGTAACGATTAAAGATTCGTTTGGACCAATTTTTTTGTTGTCTCCGTGATACCCATAAGCCATGTGTGATGGAAATAAAAAAGTAACAGTTTCGTTTTTATGAATTCTTTTTATTCCGTCACGTAAACCCATCATAATGTCTTGTTTATCTACATAATAAGTTTGCGGACCAAGATCAGAATCCGAATAAATAATATTGCCTTTTATATCTTTTATTTCCATATTAAAGTAAGCAATATCACCTTTTCTAGGCGCTAGAGTTTCTGTTGCACTTTTTTCTTCGTAGCAAAACCAATAGCCTTTTGGAGTGGCATAATATTTTACTTTCGGATTGCTTTTTATGATTTTTTTAATGACTTGTTCTTCATTAGCCACTAATTTTTTATTTCGGTCGGCCGATTTTTTCATGAATGATCCCGAAGCACTTGAAATAGGTCTTCTGGCTTCTTCATGATGCTTACAGCTGCTTAACAAAACAGCAAAAAGCACACTATAAATGCTAAGTTTTAGGTAATTCATGATTTGGACTATAATTTTAGTTTTGTTACTAAATCTTCAAATTTCTTAACCGTTTCTTCCATAGAAACCTCAGATCTTCCGCCAGCCGCATTGCTGTGACCACCGCCATTAAAATGATCTCTTGCAAACTGGTTTACATCAAAACCGCCTTGTGAACGGAATGAAATCTTAATAATGCCTTCGTCTTTATTTTCAATAAAAATAGCAGTAAAAACGATATCTTTTATGCTTAAGCCATAATTAACAATTCCTTCGGTATCACCTTTAACATAATTGAAAGAATCTAGTTCTTCTTGTGTTAACGTGGTATATGAAGTTTTATGATCTTCAAGAATTTTCATATTCTGCAAAGCGCGGCCTAATAACTGTAATCTGCTGAAAGAGCTATTATCGAAAAGCAGGACAGGAATTTGAGTGTTTTCGACACCTAAATCGATTAACTCTGCAATAATTCTATGCGTATTTCCTGTTGTTCCAGGGAAACGAAACGAACCTGAATCGGTTAAAATTCCTGTATAAATGCAAGTTGCAATGGTTTTATCAATATCTTCTTTTTTATTTAAGAAAGTGATAAAGTTGTAAACCATCTCACAAGTTGATCCGTATGAAGTGTCTGAATAAGTGTATTTAGCGTAATCATCAGGTTTTTGATGATGATCGATCATAATGAAAGTAGCTTTCAGCTTTGCTAGAGTATGCTCCATTTCGCCTGTACGATGAAATGCATTAAAATCAAGCGTAAAAATGATTTCTGCCTCTTCTAAAATCTGCGTACAGATTTCAGTTTCTTTTTCGAATATTTTTACAGTTTCTGATCCTGGAAGCCAAGCTAAAAAATTAGGGAAATCATTAGGCGCAATTACCGTTGCCTGATGATTATTTTTAATTAAAAAATGGTATAAACCTAATGTTGATCCCATTGCATCGCCATCTGGTCCTCTGTGCGGAATGATGACAATTTTCTTTGGGGTAGCGAGTAATAATTGAATCGCTTGAATATCTTGTATTTTCATAGTGTGCGAATTTACATTTTTTTAATGTAATGCTGAAAATAATTAGTCGCAGTTTTCAGTTTCAGTTTTCAGATATTCTAGGGTTAAAAAAAATGTACGCGGATGAAACGGATTCGCTATCGCGAAAACGCGGATTTGGACGGAATTTTTTATTTTGAAACTGAGAGTGTAAACTGCGACTGCGACTGAAAACTCCGTTTAAAGAAACCTTTGATACAATTTGTATTTCGCACCTTTTACAATCTGAGATTTGTAGATTCCAACAGAACCAGAAGAAAAATAAGCAATTGTACAGGCGATTGCAATGAAGATTCCAGGAGCAATTCCGAATAATTCCATTCCCATAATCGTGCAGGCGATAGGAGTGTGGGTTGCACCTGAGAAAACAGCAACAAATCCGATTCCTGCTAAAAGAGCAATCGGCATCGGAATCACGGTCGATAAAGCACTTCCTAAAGTTGCGCCGACAAAAAATAATGGAGTTACTTCTCCTCCTTTAAAACCAGCTCCTAAAGTAAATCCAGTAAATAGGATTTTAAGCAGAAAATCGTACCATTGATTCGGATTTGAAAATGAATCAACAATAACTGGAACGCCCAAACCAGAGAATTTGGTAAATCCAAAACCAGCGATTGCAATAGCTAAAACAACTCCACCAATTACTGGACGAAGCGGTGGATATTTAATGTTTTTTGAAAAAAGAGAACCCCAGAAATGAGTGCTTCTCGAAAATAACAAAGCTGCAAATCCAGATGAAATTCCAACAATTAGAGTAAAAATAATATTGTTTAAACTAAGCTCTGGAACAACCGGAATGCTGTAATGTGTATGTTTGATTTCCCAGAATTCTACCGTAAAATAAGCTGCATAAGCAACTACGAAAGAAAGCAAAATGCTTTTGAAATTAATTTTACTGAAATATAAAACTTCCAAAGCGAAAATTGCGCCAGCCAAAGGGGTTCCAAAAACAGAAGCAAAACCCGCGCTGATTCCGAGAATGATCAACATCTTGCGTTCTGAATTGTCAAGCTTGAAGAATTTTGTGAACTGATCGGCAATTGCGCCTCCCATTTGCACCGCAGTTCCTTCTCGTCCTGCGGATCCTCCGAATAAATGTGTAAGTAATGTTCCTAAAAGTACTAAAGGAGCCATTTTAAACGGAATCACTTTTTTAGGATTTTCGTATTCTTCCAATAAAAGATTATTTCCTTTTGCAACAGATTCTCCCCAATAATAATAACTCAGACCAACCAGAAATCCGCCGAAAGGCAGAAGCCAAATAATCCAGTCGTGCTGAATTCTAAATTGTGTCACCCATTCTAAAGAAACTAAAAAGAAAGCAGATGCAGAGCCTGAAAGTATGCCTATTAAAACACAGATAAGAATCCATTTTGGAAGAGAAAGCAAGAATTGTTTTGGATTTTGGGAAGTCATTAATGAATTCTAAAAGTTTGCCACGAATTTCGCCAATTTTCACGAATTAAAAGGAAAAATAATCATTTTTAATCCATTTAATCTGTGGCTTAAGAAAAATAATTAGCGCAATTAGTGTAATTCGTGGCTATAAAAAATTACTGAACAACAGCAGTAAATTCTATTTCAACCAGATATTCTGGAGCAACCAGTTTACTAATTTCATAAAATCCTGTTGTTGGTTTTATATCTTTAAAGAAAGCAGAGTGTGCTCTTGCCACTTCTTCAAAAGTAGAAACATTGGTAGTAAAAATTCTAGTTCTAATTACATCTTTCATACCTACATTTAAATCTTCTAAAACCTTTTCAACTCGCTCTAAAATATTATAGGTTTGAGCATAAGCGTCATCAGCTTTTACTTTATCGCCGTCAACAATGGCGACAGTTCCAGAAACTTCTACAATATTGCCAATTCTTACGGCACGGCAATATCCCATTTTGTCTTCCCACGGCGATCCAGTTAAGATGTTTTCTCTTTTCATTTTTTTAGTTTTTTGCGAATTTGTCTATACGTTTTAAAAGCAAATTCAGGTTAATTAAAGATGCTGCAATTTAAGAATTATGGTTCTGAAAGGAATTAAAAAAAGCTTGAAATCAATTCAGAAATTCAAGCTTTTTTGTGATATAAATCGTTATTCGGTTTCTTTTTCTTCGTAAAGGCGAAGCTTGTTTTGTACCGTATTTAAATTTTGCTGTAAGGTTTCGATTTTGTTTAAGAGATTTGCAATAGCATCAATTCCTTCCAGATTAATTTTGAGATCGTAATGCATGCGGATCATTTTTTCGACTGTTGGCAACTGTTCTGGTTCCAGAAATTCGTCATTTTCTTGTGTAATAATATGGATGAGTCCGTAGTTATTAAGTTCGGTTATAAAAGTATTTTCAATTTCGTGATAGATACAAAACTGTTTGATCTGGATTAAATTTTTGCTTTTCATGACTTTCTTAGTTTTGCTAATTCTTCAAATAATTCTTTTTCCTTATCCGACAATTTTGTTGGAATCTTGATAGTATAAGTGATGTATAAATCGCCAAATTGATTCTCCTTTTTATAAACAGGAAAACCTTTTCCTTTCAGTTTTACCTTCGTTCCCGGTTGTGTTTCTGCTGGAACTTTAATTTTTACTTTTCCATCAAAAGTATTGATATGCGTTTCTCCGCCTAATATAGCTGTGTACAAATCAATTGGAGCATCGGCGTATAAATTATTTCCTTCACGTTTAAAATCTGAATTATTAGAAATTATAAAGGTGATGTACAAATCGCCATTTGGACCGCCATTTACGCCGGATCCGCCATGATTTGGAATTTTGATAATTTGTCCATTTTCTACACCTGCAGGAATCGTAATTCGGATATTTTTGCCATTTACTGATAAGTTCCTTTTATGTGTTGTATAAGCTTCTGCGAGATCTAACTCCAGTTCAGCATTAAAATCCTGACCTCTATATTTAGACTGCGATCTGCTTCTTCCTCCGCCATACATCGAATTGAAAAAATCGGAGAAATCACTTCCAGAAAAGTCTCCGCCAAAACCAGAAAAATCGCCACCCGAGTATTGAGAACCGCTTTGTTGTCTGCTTTGCTGCTGATTTGGGTCGTAGCCTGCCTTTTCAAATTCTTCAGCATGTTTCCAGTCTTTTCCATACTTATCGTATTTTTTTCGATTTTCTGGATTACTTAAAACTTCGTTTGCTTCATTTATTTCTTTGAACTTTTTTTCGGCTTCTTTATCATTCGGATTCAGATCGGGATGATATTTCCTTGCCAGTTTTCTATATGCTTTTTTGATATCTGCTTCAGTAGCCGATTTTGCAACATCTAATACTTTGTAGTAATCTATATAATCCATTTCATTGAGTTTTATAAATGGTTAAATAAAGTCTTGAAGTTAAGAATAAGTTGTTAATAATCAAAATGATGAATGATTTTATGAAATGAGATTTTGGAATTTGGAAATTTAAGAGTTGAAATTTATTTTTTATGAAATAAAAAATCTTGGCAGGTTTTTTGATTCCAAAAATTAGCTTAATTTAATGTTATAAAACTCCTAAAGTTGTAGAGGCTAACTAAATTATACTATTTTTGTGATGCTGGACTTTTGATTTTATATTAATTATAAAAGCCGATTCGATAATCCTTTTTCAATGAAGCACATTTTATTTTTCATATTATTTTTTACTGCATTGTCAGTATCAGCCCAAGCCGAATTTAATTCTAAATTCAAAGCTATTCCTGCACCAAAGTTTAGCGCAAAGCCTAAAAAGACTCCAATTCCTGAGGTTAAAGATCCACAGGCAGACAATTTGGATATTCCGAGTATTAAAACTCCGAATGTTTTTGAAAATACTACAATAACTCCAAAATCGAAGTTTCAGATAGGAGAAGAAAAAAGCAAATTTACCATGTCTACAGAAACCGATTTTGCTAATCCAGGCGATCGTTATGTGGCAAAAATGGAAAAAGATCTGGATAAAGCCTTAAAAGATGCTGGCTTAAGAGAAGGTCGAGGCGTATTGGTGAAGAAAAATATTTCGCTAGGAGATTTTAAAACTAAATCAGAATATTTTATAGTGAAGTTCCGAGATTTTGGAGCAATTGATGGCGATTTAGTAAAAGTATCTTGCAATGAAAGCGTAGTAAGAGAGCGAATTCTACTGGATTCAAATTTCCAACAAGTAAAAGTTAATCTTAACGCAGGTTTTAATAAGTTAGATTTCGAAGCTTTAAATATAGGTTCGCTAGGAGGAAATACCGCAGAAATACAAGTGTATGATGATAAAGGAAATATGGTCACAAGCGATTATTGGGACAACCTTGCCGCAGGATTCAAAGCGTCTATTGTTGTGACGAAAGAGTGATTTTTTTTGAGATGCTAAGATACTAAGGTTCTAAGACTATAAGTTTTTTTAGAAGCTTAAATAAACAAAAAAGGAGATTCTAATTTTAGAATCTCCTTTTTTTATACGATCTGATTAGAATCTCAGCAACTTAGAACCTTAGCATCTCAGCAACTTAGCATCTTAGAAAGGATCCGCGGTAACCTTAAACTTCATTTCTGCTTTTACAGTTACGTCTTTAGTTAAAGTTTCTTTTAAAGTTACTTGAGTTCTTATTTTGTAGCTATCTGCTTTAATATATTCATCCAGCTTTTTATCCGTACAAATCAAATCAATTGAATTGCTAGATACGTTAATATTATCTACGTAAGCTAATTCTATTTCATCTGAATTTGCTGTTGAGATATACAGATGAATTGATTTTAAAAATGTAAAAGTTTTATCAGACGGATCGGTAATTGATAATTTTAGTGATCTGATTTTAACATCTTTTACCAGATTGGCTTTAGTTTTATTGTTTTCAAATTCAGCAGAAGAATTGGTTGTAACTTCTGGTGTAATAATTTCTAATGGCAAGTTGATTGGAGAAGTGCTTTGAATTTTTATCGAAGTGTTATTCGAAATAGTAAAAGTCAATAAATCATCGACAGCATTACAAGAAGAAAAAAAAAATGACAAGAAAGCTGTCAGTGCAATAAGTTTTGATTTCATGGTTAAATTAAATTGGGTTTTTCGTTAGATACGAAATAATTGGGTTTTTGGATTTGCAAAGATACTGAGTTGCTAAGATTTTAAGTTGCTAAGTTTTTTGTTTTTGAGCTAGAAAAAAGCTCAGAACCTTAGTAACTTAGTATCTTAGAATCTACAGTGAAAAAAAAAATATTTTTTTTCACTGCTCTGATTTTTCAATTTCGAATATAAAAAGTATTTTTGCGCATGCAACACAACGTACTTATTTTAGATTTCGGATCGCAATATACTCAGCTTATTGCGCGTAGAGTTCGCGAATTAAATATATTCTGCGAAATTTTCCCTTACAATCACATTCCAAGTGATTTATCAAGTTATAAAGCCGTAATTTTAGGAGGAAGCCCTTTCTCTGTTAGAGGAGAAGATGCACCACATCCTGATTTATCAGAAATTAGAGGTAAAATGCCTTTACTTGCCGTTTGTTACGGAGCGCAGTATTTAGCTCATTTCAGCGGTGGAGAAGTGGCAGCTTCAAATACAAGAGAATACGGAAGAGCTAACTTGTCTTATATTAAAGAAGGTGAAACTTTCTTTGAAGGAGTTTCAGAAAACAGCCAAGTTTGGATGAGCCATAGCGATAGTATCAAAGCGCTTCCAACAAATGCTGTAAAATTAGCAAGTACGCATGACGTAGAATACGCAGCTTATAAAATCGAAGGCGAAACTACTTATGCAATTCAATACCATCCAGAAGTTTACCATTCAACAGATGGAAAACAGATGTTGGAAAACTTCTTAGTAAAAATTGCTGAAGTTCCTCAAAACTTTACACCAAATGCTTTCGTTGACGAAATGGTAGCAGAATTAAAAGAAAAATTAGGAAACGACAAAGTGGTTCTTGGTTTATCTGGAGGAGTAGATTCTACTGTAGCAGCAGTTTTATTAAACAAAGCAATCGGACAAAATTTATACTGTATCTTCGTTAACAACGGACTTTTGCGTAAAAACGAATTCCAAAATGTATTAGATCAATACAAAGGAATGGGATTAAACGTAAAAGGTGTAGATGCTGGAGATCGTTTCCTTGGCGAATTAGCAGGAATTAGTGATCCTGAAACAAAACGTAAAACAATCGGTCGTGTATTTATCGAAGTTTTTGATGATGAATCACACTTATTGGAAGACGTAAAATGGTTAGCGCAAGGAACAATTTACCCAGACGTAATCGAGTCTGTTTCGGTAAAAGGACCATCAGCAACAATTAAATCGCACCACAACGTTGGTGGATTGCCAGATTATATGAAATTAAAAATTGTAGAACCTCTTAGAATGTTGTTTAAAGACGAAGTTCGTAGAGTTGGTGCTACATTAGGAATAGATCCAGAATTATTAGGAAGACATCCTTTCCCAGGACCTGGATTATCAATTAGAATTTTAGGAGATATTACTCCAGAGAAAGTACAGATTTTGCAAGATGTTGATTCTGTATTTATCGAAGGATTAAAATCTTGGGGATTATACGATAAAGTTTGGCAGGCTGGAGCAATTTTGCTTCCTGTAAACAGTGTTGGTGTTATGGGTGATGAGCGTACTTACGAAAAAGTAGTAGCGCTTAGAGCTGTAGAATCAACAGATGGTATGACTGCTGACTGGGTTCACTTACCTTACGATTTCTTGATGAAAGTATCTAATGATATTATCAACAAGGTAAAAGGCGTGAATCGTGTTGTTTACGATATTAGTTCAAAACCACCTGCAACAATTGAGTGGGAATAGTAGCATAATTTAAAATTAAGGTCTTACATTTGTAAGGCCTTAATTTTTTATAACCTACTATTTATGAGAGAACTTTTAACAATTTCTCTTGTGTTTATTTTGTCTTTTAACAGAATAATTGCGCAAGATTCAATTATTGAACACAAAATTCAAAAAGGAGAAACTGCTTATTTTATAGCACAAAAGTATAAGGTTTCTGTAGAAGAGATTTACAAACTCAATCCCGAATCTCAAAATGGAATCAAGGATAATCAGATTTTAAAGATTCCAATTCATCATCTAGAAAATTCAAATTCAAAGCAACAAACTCATATTGTTGCCCCTAAAGAAACATTGTTTGGTTTATCTAAACAATATCACGTTTCGGCAGAAGCGATTCAGGATGCTAATCAAGAAATTCTGGCCAACGGACTTCAAATTGGTCAAGAATTAATAATTCCTCAAAATTCAGATATATCTAAGTCAGAAGCGGCTGTTTCTTTAAAAATGACACATCAGGTTGTGGCTAAAGAATCTTTATTCAGTATCGCGAGACAATACAATGTTTCAGTTCAAGATTTAGAAAATTTGAACAAAGACATTTTGATTAATGGCTTGCAAATTGGTCAAACGATTTCAATTCCGAATAAAAGAAAAACTTTGGATGGAAGAGTTCGTGTAATTAATCAGGAAACAGTTTTTCATGTTGTTCAACCCAAAGAAACTAAATTTTCAATTGCCAAGAAATACGGAATTTCAATTGACCAATTGGAATCTCAAAACCCTGAAATTGTAAATGGATTAATTGTTGGAAACAAATTAGCAATTAATACCAAAGGAATTCAACCAGCAAACGAAAGCGAAGAATTGATGTTGGCTTTGGCCGAAAAACAAGTCGTTGTCGAAAAAACAAAAGCCAAAACAGTTGAAATTGAAGATTTGAAAGATCGCTTGGTTGTTCAGAAAGAAATGAATCAGAAAATTATAAAGATTAATGATCTGAAAGTGAATCTGAATGATATGAATGGCTCTAAAGAAAATTCGGTTGAAAAACTGCGTCTGGTTTTAGAAGCCAATAAAAATGTACAGGATATTTTAATGGCAAAATTAGATTCGCTTGTCAATTCAATGAATGATGATTTGAAAGAATTAAAGCGAATGGATATTTTGAATGTGGAAGAATCTAAAAGATTGGAAAAACAATCTTCTGAAGGAATTAATAAAACCAATGAATTATCGTCTCAACTGAAAAAAGAATTGGCAGAAAATAGAAAAGCTTATGCTGGTTTGATGAATAAAGTGGAAAAAATTGCAGTTGAGGAAAATCAGGAGTATAAGAGGAAAATCCGCGAAAGCGAAAAAAATACCAACACAGCTTCTTTGCAGCAGCGTTTGTCTTTAGAAGAAATAAAAAAATATAAAGCAGAGCAGGAGTTGGGCGATAAACAGAATCAGCTTTTGATTGCGAAAATTGATTCTTTGGATACTCAGAAAAAAATTGAAGTAAAAAGACACATCAGCAAAGCTTCTTTTTATAGTATGGAAGCTAGAAAATTTGATGATAAATTGGCTTTAGTTAAACTGAAAAAGTATCAGGACGAAGCGGTTAAAAAGCAGAAAAAAAATGGTGCTGGCGAAAATTCAAAAACAATTTCGCTGGAGGAAATGAAACAGGAATTGAAAGACAATCCGTTACGAACTGACAAAACGGTAAAAGTAGAAGTTTATGATAATCTTAGAGAAGTTTCAAACGGGTATTACTTAGTTTTAGGTATATTTACAGACGCAGTTGACCGAGATAAGCTTATTATGAAACTCATTGATTCTGGTGCGTTTAATGCCAGTTTTTTTTTCAATATTAATAGTCTTTCGTACTATGTTTATAGCGACAAATACGAAAACATGGAAGAAGTGCTTTACGAATGCAAGAAAAAGGAAGAAGATGAGTTATATAAAGAAATCATTATTGCTAAAGTAGAAATCGATTTAAGGTAATTTTTACAGCAAAAAAACAAACGGCGCGAATTTTGCTTTTGGTAAAATTGTAACTTATTTTAGAATTAGAAATTAAATTGTTTTAAGCCTTATTATGAAATATTATTTAACAGTATTGTCTCTTGTGTTTTTTATTACTTCAAGCGCATTTTCGCAAGAAAAAGTGGTGAAGTATAAAGTATCAAGCGGTGAGACAATTAATCAGATTGCACAAAAATTTAAGGTAACGCCTTTTGATATTTATCAGCTCAATCCAGATGCAAGAACAGGATTGGTGCCAAACTCTGTATTGTTGATTCCAACAAAAACTGGAGAAGCAAAAAAAGAAGTTTCTGAAACTAAAACTGCAGTATCTTCAGGAAAAGAAATTATTCATGAAGTACAGCCAAAAGAAACGTTTTGGAGTATTGAACATAAATACGGAATTTCGGATGAAGCGCTTAAAGCAGCAAATCCGTTTTTAGAAAAAGAAGGTGTTCAGATTGGACAAAAATTGGTAATTCCTGCAAAAGGTTCTGCTGCAAAAGCTGTTTTACCAAATAAAACAATAAAAGAAAGGGCACAGGAAAAATATGTTTATCATGATGTGCAGCCAAAAGAAACAAAATATTCAATTGCTAAAAAGTATAATACTACTGTTGAAGATATAGAAAGACGTAATCCTTCTATAGTTTCTAATTTACCTGTTGGATATAGGTTAATAATCAAGGGAATAGCGCCTAAAGAAGAAGGTGTTCAGACAGAACCAACAAAAACTGTAGAAAGTAAAAAGCCTGTTGAAACTTCTAAAAAAGCGGTTTCTTATATGGATTATCAGGTAAAACCAAAAGAAACTTTATATAGTTTAGGTCGAGTTTTTCATTTATCACAAGATGAATTAGTGGCTTTAAATCCGTCACTTTCTGAAGGTTTAAAAGAAGGAATGATTTTGAAAGTTCCTGCAGGATATGTAGCTCCAGCTCCAATTGTTGCAACACAAGTGCCAGCTGAAAAAACTGCTGAATCTACATGGAACAAACCAGTTGAAAACACTGGTGGCGGTGGAATTAAGATTATCGATAAAGTAAAATCGACGGAAAATGAAAATATAGAAATTGTCGAACTAAGCAAGAAAAAAGGAGCTAACGAACGTAAAAAAGTAGTTTTATTGCTTCCTTTTAATATGGCAAAAGTACAAAGTGATACTTCTGGAACGGCGAATAGAATTAAAAACGATAAGTTCTTAAACATGACTTTAGATTTTTATTCTGGAGCTATGATGGCGATTGATTCAGCGAGAACATTGAAATTGCCAATTGATGTTGCAATTTATGATTCGCAGGAAACAAAAACGACTTCAAATGTTTCTAGTTTAAGTTCGAAACTTCAAGATGCAGATGCTGTAATTGGGCCATTTTATCAAAGTAATGCAGAGGCTACAGCAAATACACTTCGTATGTATAATGTTCCTGTTATTTCACCTTTATCAAAAGATAGCGCAAATCCGATTGAGAATTTATACCAAACGATACCTTCAAATGATGTAATCAGAAATTCGATGTTTGATTATATGCGTTCTAAAAACGGAAATATTATTGCGGTAGTTGATAAGAAAAAAGAATCGGTTATCAATTACATCAAACAAAACCAAAAGGGAGTTGCATTTGCTACTTTAACTGAAACTGGCGGTTTGGATGCAGCGAACTTAAAAAGCTTATTATTGCCAAATCGTATGAATTATGTTGTTATGGAAACGGGTAATACAGCAATGGTGAAAACGACGATTAAAGGGTTGCTTGATTCTCAGAAAACGTGTCAAGTTCAATTGGTAATTTTAGAGCCAAATAGTACGTTAGATACAGATGAAATCAGTTTTGATAATTTGGTAAAATTGAAATTAATGTATCCTTCTGTAACTCGTGAAAGTGACGAACAAGCGGTTTTAATTTATGAAAAACAATACCGTTTGAAAAACAAAGCAAATCCAACTACTTATGCAACAAGAGGATTTGACGTAACGTTTGATACAATGATGCGTTTGGTACAGGGAAAAACATTTCAAGAAACTGCTGATTTGATGACGACTCAGCAAGTAGATAATAAATTTCAATATTATAGAAAAGAAGATGGCGGACACGCTAATAAAGGTGTTTACATCTTATATTATGATAGTGACTTAACTTTAAAAGTAGCAAATTAATGACATCAAAAGTAACCTATTTAGGAGATTTAAGAACAAGTTCAATCCACGTGCAATCAGGAAGCGAAATCATTTCTGACGCACCATTAGATAATAACGGAAAAGGAGAAGCATTTTCTCCAACAGATACTGTAGCAAATGCTTTAGCAAGCTGCATGATGACAATTATGGGAATTAAAGCCCGTGATTTAGAAGTTGATTTTGTTGGATCTACAGCAGAAGTAACTAAAATTATGAACGCAGAACCAAGAAGAATTGGAGCAATCGAAATTGTATTTCAAATGAAAAGTAATGCTGACGAAAAAAGCAGAACTATTTTGGAACGTGCTGCAATGACTTGTCCAGTATTCTTAAGTTTAAGCAGTGAAATAGAAAAGAGAATTACTTTCAACTGGAATTAATTTTTTGTTTAAATAATTAATAAAGGGGCTGTCTCAAAAGGACAGCTCTTTTCTTTTGTAAGCTTCGGAGAAGCGAAATATTTATAGTAAAGAATAGATATTTATTATAATATGTCGTTCCTCTGGAGCTTTTTCATTATGGAGATTGAAATGCTATAAATATTTTGCCCCGCTGGGGCTTTGCTATATGTTTTTGTATAATGTTCCCCCATTTAAAGGAGATCTTTTTTATAAGCTTCGGAGAAGCGAAATATGTATAGCAAAGAATAGAAGTTTACAATGTAAAGCTCCAGAGGAGCGACATATTTTTTTACAATCTAAATTTTATGAACGGTCTAAAACAGACAAGAGAGCAATATCTACTTTGCCCTCTTGTCCCTCTTTAACTAACCAATAATATTTATTAATTACTCTGAAAATTCTAATTTTTTCAATTTATTCCAGCCTCCACGAGTAAAGTCCGGTATTTCAACAGGCGCAGAATTATGGTCTAATGAAATTTCGGTTAATGGACCAAGGCATGACCATTCGGCTAAATCGTAAACATCCATATCAAGCGGAAGTCCTTTTTGCAAACAGTGGATTAAACGATAATCCATAATAAAATCCATTCCGCCGTGACCGCCCACTTTTTTGGCTTGTTCTTCAATTCCTTTGGCAATTGGGTGTTTGTATTTTTCCATTAATGCTTTTTTCACTTCTTCTGGAACAAAAGAGTGAGCGCTCAATTTTTCGTGATTTGGTTTTACGTCATCGCTTAATTCTTTTCCGTCAAGCGCATAACCTTCCAGCGGATATTTATTAGCAAATCCTTTTGTACCGCTCAATTGATACATTCTGCTGTACGGGCGAGGAGAAGTAACATCATGCTGTATTTGAATCGTCTTTCCGTTTTCTGTGCGAATCATGGTCATGGTATGATCTCCGTTTCTAAAATCTTTAATTTCCTGTCCTGATTTTTCTTTAATGTAAGCAGGATTTCCGACGGCTTTTGTATCCATAGAAACCAAGAAATTCATTTTGTCACCACGATGAATGTTTAATGCCTGACAAGCCGGCCCCATCCCGTGTGTTGCATAAATATCACCGCGGTGTTTGATGTTATAATCCATTCTCCAGTTATTCCAATATTCTCCCCAAAACGGTTGTAAGCCATGAATATAAGAACCTTCAGCATGAAGAATTTCGCCAAAAAGGCCTTGTTGTGCCATATTTAAAGTAGTCAATTCGAAGAAATCGTAAACACAATTTTCCAGTTGCATACAATGTTTTCTTGTTTTTTCTGAAGTATCAATCAGTTCCCAGATTTCTTTCATAGTTAAAGCTCCCGGAACTTCAATTGCAACGTGTTTTCCATCTTTCATAGCTTGAACTCCGATAGAAGCATGATGAAGCCAGTCTGTAGCCACATAAACTAAATCTACGTTTGGCAGCGCCGTTACTTTTCTCCATGCATTTTCATCACCGTAGAATTCTTGTGCTTTTGGAAATCCAGCTTTAGTCAAAATTTCATTTGATTTTGCAGTATTTTCTTGAGTCATATCACACAGCGCTACAATTTCAACACCAGGAATATGTGTCATACGTTCAACCGCGCCTGGACCACGCATTCCAAGTCCGATGAAAGCAATACGTACTGTTGGAATTGGATCTGCAGCCATTCTAAGCACATCTTGCTGTCCTTTTGGGCGTGACGGTGTTTTGGTCTTAATCATTTGTGCAGATGCAATTGTCCATCCGAACAAAAGAAAAAGAGCTATAGTAGATTTAAAAAAGGTAGTTTTCATAAGTGATAGTTTAGTGGTAATTTATTCTAAAAGTAAACTCTCTAATGAACCAAATTAGAGAGGTTTTCAAAAACAAAACAATCCAAGGACTTTTATAATTATTTTTGACTACTAAATCTTTTCATTAATGGCGTTACATGTTTTTGGGTATCGTCATCTAATGAAGCCAATGCCTTATGTGCTTCGGCTGGTGCATATTTTGTTAATCCTGCTAATCCTGCAGCAATTACGTTGTATGATTGTTCTTTAATGCTTTCTTCTATTAACGTTTTATAAGAAGTATCTCCAGTAGAAGCCAATTTTACAATTGCATTTGCTCTTGCGATTGTCTTTTTATCGTTTTTAGCAATATCAAGAAGCGTTTTTAGAACCTGATCTTTGGTTTGTTTTTCATTTAAATCAATTGCTTTGATGCTCAACACTCTTAAATCTTCTTGAGGGTCTTTTAAACCTTCTAATAAAATAAGCTGTGACTCTTGACTTCTATCTTTTGAAGCAAATTTTATAGCTTCAATTCGGTTGTAATACGATGGCGCATTTTTATATTGAAAAAGATAATCAGCAGCCGTTTTTTTATCTACATTAACTTCGCCAACTAATATTTTATCTGGATCTAAATCTATAAATTCTGGTTTTGAAGGAAGATCAAAACTGAAGCTTTGTTGTTTTTTATTAATTAAAATATCCTTTCTTATTTTAGTCCCGTTTACGTAAAAATCAACTTTTAAAGGAAGCGTAAAGGTTTGCACAGCACTATCTTGAGATTGACTTATTGTAATGGTGATTTTTCCGTTAGCATATTTGTAAGTCACATCCAGAATCGGACTTCCCGCATTATAATACCATTGATCAAAATAAGGCAACCAATCTTTTCCAGTCACTTCTTCCATCGATAAACGCAACTGATGCGGTTCGCCAGATTTATAAGCATTTGTAGTTAAATAATGATTTAATCCTTTAAAGAATGCTTCGTCACCCATTTGATTTTTCATGGCATATAAAATAATCGAACCTTTCGAATAGCTGATGTTATCAAACATATCGTCTGCATTTTTGTAATGAAAACGGGCTAAAATAGGGCTATAACCATTTTTTTGAGAACGTAAATAATTCTGCAATTTTTCATAACGCGATCTGTCTTCCCCATCTTGTCCAGCATCGTGTCCGTGCCAAAGCACTTCTCCAAAAGTGGCAAACGATTCATTCATTGTTAAGTTTGACCACGATTCAGCTGTTACATAATCTCCAAACCATTGATGAAAAAGCTCGTGAGCGATGGTGCTTTCTTGATTATCATCTAATAATTCGCGTTCTGTTTTCTGAACATATTCGCCATGAACGGTTGCTGAAGTATTTTCCATCGCACCTCCAAAATAGTCTTTTACTACAATTTGCGAATATTTTGCCCAAGGATATTCTACGCCAAGCATTTTGCTGTAAAAATTCATCATATCTGGCGTTTTATAAAAAATCTGTTTGGCATAAGGCGCATATTTCGGCTCTAAATAATAGCTGACTTCTTTACCATTATAAGAATCTTTATAGATTTTAAAATCACCAACGGCCATCATAAACAAATAAGGTGCATTTGGCTGTTCCATTTTCCAGATATCAGTTCTGGTTCCATCTTTATTTACTTTTTGAGAAGCCAATTTACCGTTTGAAAGTGTAGTGTATTTTGCCTCAACAGTCATCGCAATTTCAGAAGTTGTTTTCTGATTTGGTTTGTCAATTGTTGGGAACCAGCAAGAAGAAGCTTCCGTTTCGCCTTGCGTCCATATTTGTGTTGGTTTGTCACCTTTTTCATCAGGATTAATAAAATATAATCCGTTTGAGTTGGTAATCGATTCGCCCGCTTTGCTTTTCAGTTCTGCTGGTTTTGCGGTATAATTAATAAAAATCGTGTATTTTTCAGTTCGTTTGTATTTTCGGTTTAAAGCAATAGAAAGTTCCTCGTTATCGTATTTGTACTGCAACGGAATACTTTTTTTGCCATCAATAATAGCGATTTCTTTAAAATCCATTCCTTTTGCATCGAGCTTAAGCGAATCGGTTTCGTAAAAATGCGGTTTTAAAGTAATCCATTCTTTTCCGTACAAATAACGTTTTCCGTAATCGAATGAAACTTCCAGTTTGGTATGAATTAAATCGTGTGTTTTTAATGGAGTAGCGCGATAAATAGATAATTCATCAACCTTTTCTGTTTTGTTTTGTGCCTCTATTTTTGGTGCCATCAAAAGGACAAGACCCAAAAAAGTATATTTAAAAAAATGGTTTTTCATTTTATTGTTTTTGAAAGTTCTTTACAATTTTTCGATAATTCTAACTTCACCGTCTTTTTCATCTTCACTCAAAATATTAGATGGTTTTTTGGTGTAAGACAATAAAGTCCACTGCACTATTTTATTTGTCGGATATAAATCTGCTTGAGTTTTAATCCATTTTTCGGCCTCTTGTGAAGAAGATGTTTTTTCGATAGCCCAAGCCGAAACAAGGTTGTTTGCAGGAAGGAAATTCATAACCGTATTATCCACTACAGGACGGAAAGCAACGATTTTATCTAATGATTTAGAAGCCATTTCTTTATTTCCAAGACTGTTATAACATTGATAATCCAGCCAATTTTCTAGTCTTTCATCAATATTTTCGTCATACGGTTTTCCAACGCCTAAATTCTCTGGAAACAGTTTGGCATCGGCAATAAATTGTAATGCTTTTTTGTACTGTTTGTTTTTGATTTCTGCTAAAGCTTGCATCAATTTAGCTTCGTGATACAATTGTCTTCCTGCCGTTGCGCCTTCAAACGGAAGGATTTGCAATTTGGTCAAGAATGAATCGGCTTCGCGGTATTTTTTATTCAGCAATAAAGTTTTAGCGTAAAGCATTCCAATCAAATAATTGTCTTGATGTTTTTTATAGAAAGATTCAGCCGTTGTAAGCGCTTTATCAAATTGCTTTTGAGCGATATAATGTTCTGCAAGCATTTTATGGTATCTCCAGCCTTGCGGATCTAATTTTATAGCTTGCTGAAGACTTGCCAATACTATTGAAGCATCATCTTTAAATAACGAAGCTTTAGCTCCATAAAATGCAGGATCATTTGGTTTTGAACCGCATTCTGAAAACAATCTTTTAGCTTCTGAAATACTGTTCCGATTCCATTCAATTAAACCTAAATGATATTTCAATTGGTATTGATCATTTGTTTTAATTAATGATTTCAAAATTTCAGCAGTTTCATTTCTAAAAGGAAAACTAGTTCCTGGTTTGATTTTGCTTACATCAACTGGTTTGTTTTCTAAAAAGGCTTTCCAATAAATAATTTCAGCACTTGGTTCTGCAATAGAAAATACTTTTAAAGCTTCTTCTTTTCGGCTTATGTTGTTATACCAAATTCCTAACTCAAGAAAAGTCTGTTCTGGCATTTCGTTTTGAATGGCAGCAGTAAAAGTATTTTTTGAATCGTTTGAATTATTCGAAAGGTATTTTTCAAAATCAGCAAAATGATTCAGCGGATCAAGTGCTGTAATTGTTTTTAAAACCGAATTTGCTTTTTCAGTATTATTCTGAAGACGATATAAAACTGCTAAAACCTGTAAACCTTCTATGTTATATTGATTGTATACCAAGCTTTTTTCAGCATATTCAACCGCTTTTGGCAAATCGTTTTCTGCTAAATAAATTTTGCTTAAAGCAGTATAAGCTGGACTGCGGAATTCGACACTTGCAGCAGCAATGTCAAAACCATCTTTTGCATCGGTATTATTTCCTAAATGGAAATTAGCCAAAGCATAAAAATAATTCGCCGCAGGATCATAAGTATCTATCGATAAAGCTTTGCTTGCTGAAATTACAGCTGCTTTGTAATCTAATTTTCTGATTTGCAAAGAAGCCAATGCAGAAAGGGCAGGAGCGAAGTTTGGATCTAGTTTTAAACAAGCATTCAATTTATCTTCAGCCAGAATATAATCTTTAAAACTGATATAATTTTTACCCTGTTGATACAATCCGTAAACCGAATTATGATCAAAATCTTTTGGTATTTCTACCGGACGATTGATATTTCCGTCTTCTGGAGCAGAATTCCAAACCAGTTTATTTCCTCCTAAAACAAATTTCAATTTATTAGAATCGACTTTTATCTGAATAGAATCTTTAAAAGTTTGCATCGTATTCAATGCAATGTCTTTAGAATACACTTTTTTGTCATTTTCAAAAACTTCAATTTTTTCATTTAGTTTTTGAAGCGGAGAAAAATAGATTTTCAACCAACCGTTTTCATTTTTAATATTAACTGAACCGTAATTATTCGCTTTTACAAAACCTTTTGTGTGTTTTACGGGAAACCAATATTCGGTCCAAGTATCAGTTTGATATGGTGCAAATGAACGTTGTTTGAAAGGTGTAAGATTACTGCCTTCGCTCGCCTGATTAAACAATCTTCCGCTTTGAACTTCTACATATTGTCCGTCGGTATCGGTTAATAATTTTTCCCAAATCATTCCTTGTTGAGACAATCCCCAAATCCAGATTTTTTTACCCGGTTTGTCATCATGATTGCCATATCTTCCCATTCCGAAATCTTCGTCATGATAATATCCGCCAAAGAAATCATCGTATTTTCCGAATACGTGATACGATTTGTAACCACCAAAATTGTTGTTTTTGTAGAAAGATAAATCTTTGCCGTTTTCTTTGTCAATTGGCCAAGAATTGTATTCTCCGTTATGACCAATATAAGTTTGTCCCGGGTAAATAAACTGCAGGTTTTCGGCTGCTTTTATTCCCGTATTCATCCAAGTATAATAAGGCTGTTCGAATTCGGTTGTGTTTGACCAAAACGAATTTGTGGTAAAATACGCTTTATCTTTTGGCAGATTGATGTCTAATTTCCAAGAAGTTCTTGTCAATAAATCTAAAACTCCAATAACGCAGCTAATGCTTTCGTCTTCTCGGTTTATGATTTTGTAATCGACAGGAGTAGCGCAGTTTGGAGTGTGGCCGATAATTCCGTAATTGCCTTCAACACCGCCGCTTGTCCACGGTCCGCGCATGGCAATGTCTCTAAATTTTACAACATGATTATTGTAAACAATATCTTTTCCTGTAGATTTTTCTATAGCCGACCAAACTTTTCCGCCAATTTCCGGCAAGATCATCAATTTGATATAATCGTTTTCGATTTCGATTACTTTCCATTCTTTCTGAACAGGTTTATCGGTAAAACCGTCAAAACGGAAATACGGATAAAACTTGGTATCTGGTTTCGGAATCGGATCAGGATCTGAGAATGGATATGTGGTAAATACTTTTTTGTATTCTTTTATAGTGGGTTTATTTTGTGCTGTGACAAAGAGGCTTCCAAGGAGTAAAAAGGATAATAATGGTCTAAATTTCATGATGGAGAGCTTGGTTATTTGTGGTTATTTTTTTGCCACAGATTTCACAGATTAAAAGGATTTTTTTTAATCTGTGTTAATCTGTGTAATTTGTGGCATTATTTTTTTTGCATTTTTGTCATTTCGACGAAGGAGAAATCACACTCGTAAATCGATAAAGATTGGCGATTTTCTGTGTGGAATTTCTTGTGTGATTTCTCCTTCGTCGAAATGACAAACTGGACTGTGCTTTATGATTACTTAACAATCAACAACCATCCTTTTCCTTTAGGAACAGTTATTTCGTCTTTTGCTGTGAATGTTTTTGCAGGCTGGAAATTGGTAACTTCTGGAGCACTAATTGTTGCTTTTGCAGGATTGATTCCCAGTTTTTTCCAGTCAATATTTAGTTTCACATTTACATCAGCATCGGCCCAGCTTGCGATTGAAATTAAAGCTGTTCCGTTCTTTTTGTAAACTGTTGCCAAAACTTTGTCGTTGTTTGTTTTTACAGGACAGTTTTCGCTCCAATATCCAATCATTTCAGAACCTTTAATTCCGAAAGAATCCCAAAGTTTCCAGATGTTTCTTGGGTCTGCGCCATCGCTCCAAGGCAATCTGTTTGTCATTCCGTAAACCATTCCTCTCCACGGATTTCCACCATCCTGAAGCATTTCTCCCATTAATCCAAATGGAATTCCACTTACCTCAGTCAAGAAAAAGTCAGGTTGATTTTTCTCATAATCAAAATATTCTCCAAACCATAATTTATTGATGTATGGAAAGTGTTCCATGTATAAATTAGCGCTATTGTTGAAACCGTCGCTTTTGTTGTATTGGTTGGCACTATGTAAATCGATAATTCCAGGATGACCGTCTTTAGTTAAAACTCTTTTGATACGTTTCATCGTGATTCTGTCAAAAGCAACGTCGTCCAGATAAATTCCGTCAATACCAACATTTTGAGTTAGCCAATTCATTCCTTCAACATAATAATTATGCCAACGGTTCATACCACTATTTACGATTGCAGCATCTTTAATTTCAGGGACAAACCAAGCTGCGATATAATCATCGCCAACATGTTCTTGCAACCAAGAGAATCCGCCTCCTTTTCCTGGAGAATAAATTTCGTGACCTAAACTTCTTAAAGCGAAAGTCTCATAAGCTTTGTTAGAAACCTCTCTAACCGTATTGTATATTTTTACTTTTAATCCTTTTTCATGCGCTTCATCGATATACGTTTTCATCTTTTTAAATTCGATAAAAGGATAATTGATATACGGATTGATTGCATTTGCGTGGTGAATATTGATTACCGTTGCGCCAGTTTTAGCAATAGAATCGATTGGGCTGTATTTGTGGTAAAATTTTGTATCCCATTGAAAATCTGTATTGATTGTATGGAAAGGCGTAATCAATAAGTTGAAGTTGTAATACAAAACATCGCCTTTTTTCATTGTTCTAGCACCGCTGTACGCATTTACTACAACCGATTTTTGGTTTGGCGTAATGGTAATACCGCCCTTATTTTCGTTACCCCATGAAGTAGGCAGCAATAAAGGTTTTTGCAAATAGAAATTCGTGTTTAATGGACGGCTATATTTTTCATCTCTCAAAGAAAATTGCAATCCAGAGTTTACAGCACCAATCCAAGCGCCGTCTTGATTCTTATGTGCAACATCCCATTTCCAGTCGAAAGTTGCAGGACGATCTCCACCTTTTTGACCTAATCCCATCATGTATTTTGCAGAAGTTGGCTGCATTGGCATTTGGAAATTAATATCATTAAAAGATACATCTTCAAGAGCTGTAACTTTTACAATATAATGTACAAAACCATCAAATTCAACAGAAGCATTCACGTCCATCTGAACCGATTTTGAAGTCGAAGTGCTTTCCCAAGAAACTGTTCCCGCTTCTTTTTTAGTAAATTTTACACCATTGTTTTTCCATTGTGCTTCTTTTCCAGATGCATCAATAAAATGAAAATCGATTGGCGAACTTAAAATGTCATTTGCTTTTGCTGTTACAGAAGTCATTTCTGGAGTAAAGAAAGTCTGAATTTGCGCAGGGAATCCGTTTGGTGCTACAATCAGTTTTCTTCCTAGTAAAGCAATTTCAGAATTGTTTACTGTTAATGGAGTATAAGGTGCAATAACCGTATTTTCTTGCGCTAAAGTTGAGTTTAACCATTTTAGGCGAGTCATTTTTTCTGGACTGTCAATGCCTCCGTTTTTTGTTACTTGGTTAGAAACCGTAATTTGAAGATTGATTTCTTTTGATTTTCCATTAGCAGTAACAGTTGCTTTTCCGTTGTAAGTTCCAGCCACTGCAGTTTGCGGGACATCAATTCCGCACCACATAGCCTGAATTTTTCCTTTTGAAACTGAAACAGTATTCGTGAAAGGATTGCCGTCATATTTCGTTCCGTCAGTATTGATACAGTTAATTTCTTTTGCATCAATTGTTCCAGAAGGACTTACTAAGTTAGAAAAAGTCACTTTAACATTTTTTAAGTCTTCAAGAGCGTAAACTCCTAATTGAAAAGCTAAATATTCGCCTTTCATTGCTGTATCAGAAAAACTATTTTGAACGCCTTTCTGAATCCATCTTTGTGGTAAATCCGATTTTAATTTGATAGAATGTTCTCTGTCTTCTGGGAAAACCAAGAAAGAGTTTCCGCTGTTTTTTGCCACAAGAGCAGAAGTCTCAGAAGCTGTAGCAATTACTTCCATTGGGTAAAAACTGTTGAAAGCATTTACACTCTGAATCTCTGTTACAGCGGCATTGTCTTTTAAGTTTGCCTTTAGGTTAGAAAGCCATTTAGCATCGGCTTTATCTTCAGGTTTCTGATAAATTCCTTTTGGGTAATTTGCAGTTCCTTCATCAACATAAGGCATATAATAAACGTAGTATGTTCCTTTTCCTGAAATTGGTTCAAAGAAAATAGTGCCGTTTTCTCTATTGATATTTTCGGTTTTTATGTTCTGAATTTCTTTTCCAGACGCATCCTGAACGATAATCTTTTTAAGTTCCGGATTTGTGTCTCTTCTTCGCCATTCGATAGTTGTTTTAGCAACATTTCCTGAGCCAGAAAAAGCAACTACAGCGCGGTGATTTCCTAATTGATTCGGATTCCAGCTGTCATTTCCGTCTGAATATTTTATTTGTGCAGTTAGCGGAATACTGATCGTGAAAAGACACATTATCATTATTCTGCTTAAAAGCGTTGTGTTTAGGTTTAGTTTCATTGTATAATCAGGTTAAATAGTATATTTTGAGTTTAGTAAACGGCTTTCCATCCTTGTTTTTTCCAGTAAGCAATAATTGGTTTGTAAGGACCATATTTATGCTGCTCTTCTGTAAAATTATCCTGAAAAGGGCTATGTGAATAATCAATTGGTTTGCCCATTTTATTAGGATAATCAAATGTTTTAGGATTTGGTCTTTTATGAATTTCATCATCATTAACAAAGGCAGCAATATCAAGAGCTTCTTTATCTGTTAAATAAGGTTTTCCTAAAAGTACTTTGTCATAAGGCATATTGCTTTTTAACCATTGCGCTTGTTTAATTACGCGATGCATACTTGAACCCGGTTGGTAACCATATTCGCCCCAAAGAGGAGGATAAGTATAACCTGATTTGTCGGCATTATAAACTCCTTCACCATTATTTCCGTGGCATCTTGCACAGTTTTCAGCAAATAGCACTTTTCCTCGTTCTGGACTAGCCGCAACATCTGGAAACTCGATTTCTAAATTTTTTGCTCCTTTAAAATTACCATCTTTTGGAACAAATTTGCTAATCCATTTAAAATAAGATAAAAACGCCACCATTTCTTTACTGTCTAGCGGAAGCGGTTTTCCAGAATGCGGGCGCATAATGCAGTTATTAACTCTTTCTGCCAGTGTAAGCACTTTGTTTTCGCGCCCGCGATATTGTGGATAATTATCATGTGAAGACATTAAATTGAATGCATGAGGTTTTGTTCCAGCGTCTTGATGACAGTTCGTGCAGTTCATTTTATTGCCTAAATATTTTCCATTTTTCCCGTTTGGACCAATATAATAAGCGGTTTTCATCATTAATTCTCTTCCGTAACGAACCGATTCTCCAAATTGATCGTCTGGAATTTGAGAAGTATCGATTGTGATGTAACCTTCATCTTCTTCTCCTTCTTCAATGGTTGTTGAAGCTAAAGTTTGAGAATTTGATTTGGTGCAGGAATTGAAAACAGCCATTGATAATGCTGAAAAAAGTCCGATAAGAATTGTTTTTTTCATGGTTACTATTTTTTTAATTTAGAAGAAAAGGTTTTAGTTTTTCTTCAGGAATAAAGATGGTTCTGTATGGCGGAATTTCGGATTCTAAAGCCCATAGCAAAACTCCTTTTTTATTGGTTAAAACCGTAATATGTCTTTTTGAACAACAGACTAAAATGGCATCTTTATCAATCATATAAGCACTTCCCATTCTGTCGTTGTAAATTTCTTTTGGCAATTTTATATGAAAATCCAGTTTTGCAGCATTGTTTTTTTCGTCAATTTTGAATGCAAAAACAGAAGATTGTTTTTTGTCTACTCCGTTATCAAAAAAGAGCAAACTTCCTTCCTGATCGATGTGTGCTGCGTGTGCCTGAGAGAAATTACTTTCTGGCGTCATTTTCATGTTTCCGCCTTTACCCAATTTCCACATCACTTTTCCGGTTTTTGCATTTACTTTCCAAATCTGACCATTGTTGTAGAAAGAGATAAGAAAGTTTCCATCTGTATCATAATTCAGACTGTTGGCGTGTGTCCAATCTTTTTTGGTTTTCAGTAAATCTTTGTCTTTCAAAGGATCTAAGTCATCAAAAACACTCCATTTCCAAAGTTGTTTTCCTTTTTTATCTAAAATCAGAATCCCGTCTCCGTTGATTGTATCTTGTTTTTTCCCTCCAATAGAAGTCAAATCCATTATTTTTTGATCGACAGTTATGGTAACAATTTCGTTTGCCGATTTTTTTATGATTTCATGATGAATAACTTGTTTTAAATCGCCTTGCCCTTTTTTAATGTGCATTAAAGTATCGCCTTGAAGATTGATTTCTAGAATTTCACTTCCGTAGCTTGTTGGTTCGTCGTTTGTGCCTAAAATTGAAATAATAGTTTGTTCTTTTGTGAAATGAGGAACTTTAAATCCAGTTCCTTCAAGCGTATGATACCATCTTAGATTTCCTTTGTAATCCACAATATAAGCGGTTCCTGGAGTTTCTCTTTTGGCTAAAAGCATAAAACCTTTTTTGAAATTTGCGGGAAGCAATTCAGGTTTTGGGCAATTGG
Source organism: Flavobacterium ginsenosidimutans (assembly GCF_003254625.1). Lineage (GTDB taxonomy): Bacteria > Bacteroidota > Bacteroidia > Flavobacteriales > Flavobacteriaceae > Flavobacterium > Flavobacterium ginsenosidimutans. The sequence continues at coordinate 213,156 of NZ_QJRJ01000076.1, read as the reverse complement.
CTTTGAATTGTTTTTGAAGCCATTCTGGAAGTTTTCTTGATTTGAAAGTATAAATTTTACTTGGCTTTTTCTCGCCGTCCTGAACCGTAAACAATTGATAGCTATAACTAGTTTCTGGTGTAATATTGCAAAGAACCAATGAATGTTTAATTCCAGATTTTGAAATAGGAGTTGTGATTTTACTATTCGTTCCTTTTTTGTCCGACCAATATTCTGCGTATACCTGAGTTTGGTCATTCGTAGTAACATCGATTTGAATCTTCAATTCGTTGTTGCCATGAATCCCAATATTGATATTTGCGATACCTTGATTTTTAGAACAGCTTGCCATTGCTAGCAGGACTAAAATAAAACTTCCTTTTTGTATTAATTTTTTAATCATTTCAAAGGCTTCTTTTGTGAAACAGAAAGTACTTTATTCGTATTAAAACAAGAATAGACAGACATTTAACTGTCTATTCTTGATCTTGGATTTTTATTGTCTGTCGGCGTTGCTTAATTTCGGATTAAGGTTAACCTGACTCTGCGGATAAGTATAATATTTGTTTTGTGGCATTTTTACTAAAGCTGCCTCGCCAACTCTAAGATGATATGCATTTACTAAAACATCATATTTGTTCATTCTAATTAAATCTTGACGGCGTTTTCCTTCGTAGAAAAATTCCCAGCCTCTTTCCTGTAAAATAGCATCTCTCAAAGTTTCTTGAGTCTGACCTGCCAAAACCAATAATTTTGCGTGAGATCTCGCTTTTACTCTGTTAATAAGATCGATAGCTTCACTTGTTGGTCCGCTAATTTCGTTTAATGCCTCAGCTCTACTCAACAATACATCTGCATAACGAAGAATGTTTACACTATGACCATCATAATAGGTTGTTGTCTCGTCATCAGCGTATTTTTTAGTAGAAACGTCAGGCATATAAAATTCGCCTTCTGGCGGTTCAGCTCCTAATGATGGCGCTTGTTTGTGAAGTAAACCATCTGTTCCCATAAATTCTGGGAAGAAACATTGTTTTCTTTCATCTTCATCTCCAAAAGTATTATAGAAATCCCAGTTCACAGTATAATACTGCCATCTGTTTTGTACAACTGGATGATCGATTGGTCCAAAATGGTTTAATAACTCAGTTCCGTTTGTGTTAGCATCACTTAAGGAAGAAAAGATGTTTTCGTTGCACCATTTGTTGCTTTCTTTAAATAAGCCTAAATAAGAAGGATAAAGACTGTATTGGTTTAAATCCATTACTTGTTGTGTCAAAGTCACTACTTTTTGCCAGTCGTGGCTACGCATATAAAGTTTTGCCAGTAAAGTAAGAGCGGCACCTTTTGTTGCACGTCCTACATCGTTTGTGCCATAAATTTCGTTGCTTTCATAATTAACTGGCAATACATCAGCAGCTTCAGTCAATTCTTTGATAATGAAGGCATCGATTTCTTCAACAGAAGATGGCGGAGTTTGATCTAAATATCCAGGATTTCCTAAGTTCGCTTCGGTAATTAAAATAACAGGCCCCCAAGAATCGGTCAAATCCATATAAGCAGAACATCTTAAGAATTTAGCTTCAGCAATAAATTGCGCTTTTTCTGCAGCTGTAATTCCGCCCATTGGTGTAATGTTGAAAATTGCATTGTTTGCATTTGCGATCAATTTATACATTGCGTTCCAGTCTTCTGCAAGCAATCCGTTTGTAGAATTCCAAGTTCCTAAAGATAATTGTCCTGGATCTCCTCCGTATTGACAGTGTCCTAAATCGGTAGCAATATCTGTCAGAGCAAAGTGTCTTGTAGCCCAATACGAAAAGTTATCGCCTACAGATGGTCCTTTTAACCTACCATAAATAGAATTGATGGACGCAATAGCATCTGACTTTGTTTGATACCCATTGGTATTAGTCAAACTGCTATATACCGTAGGATCAAGATCTTGGTTACACGAAAATTGTGTCCCAGCGGTAAGTAAAAGTAATAAGATTGTATATTTTTTCATTTTACTAAATTTAATGTTATTAAAAAGCATTTTAGACTAGTGAATTGCTACTTTAATTCCAAGTATAAATGTTCTTGAAGCTGGGAACGAGTTAAAATCGATTCCTCCACCTAAATTGTTAGATGAATGCCCATTTACTTCAGGATCATTTCCAGAATAATTTGTAATCGTGAATAAATTTTGTCCGATAGCGTACAATCTGATACTGTCAATAAATTTTACAGTTTTTAAAGCACTTTCAGGAATAGAATATCCGATAGAAACATTTTTCAAACGTAAGTAAGAAGCTTCTTCAACAAATTTTGAATTCACATAACTGCCGTATTTGCTTTTGTAATATCCATCTCTAGGAATATCTGTGTTTTCGTTTGTTCCAGCAACCCAGCGGTTTAATGCGTCTGTACTAGTAGAAGATTCGCCAACCATTGCGGTCATATTGTAAACTGAATAATCAAAAGCGCCTTGGAAAAAGATATTCATATCAAAATTTCCATATCTAAAATCGTTATTGAAGCCAGCTAAATAATGCGGAATAGAATTTCCTAAATACGTTCTATCAGCAGCTGTAATAGTTCCATCGCCATCAACATCTACATATTTTGGATCTCCAGGCACAGATAAAGGTTGAGGTGCATAAGTTTCTCCAGTTTTGATAACACCTGCATATTTATATCCGTATAAAACTCCCATTTCTCTTCCTGGTTCCAATCTTGTAAACTCTTGTCCAGAAACCGTTCCGCTTGGGTTAGAAGTATTTGTACTGATAATTTTTACGTTGTCTGCAAGAGAAACAACTTCTTGTTTATTGTAAGCAATGTTTAGTGAAGTTCTCCAAGAAAATTTATCAGATCTGAAATTTTCAGTACTGATTCCGAATTCAAGACCTTTATTATCAATAACTCCAGAGTTAACTCTTTGAGTGCCAAATCCCCACCATCCTCCAACAGGAACATTTAAAAGAGCATCAGAAGTTCTCTTTTTGTAAACATCAAAAGTGATAGAAAGTTTGTCATTAAATAAACCTAAATCAAAACCTAAATCAGTTTGAGCTGTTTCCTCCCATTTTAGATTTGGGTTAGATAAGTTTGCTGGCTCTGTACCTGCTACGAAATTGTCTGGAGAAATAGTAACACCCCAAGAAGTCAATCGGCTCATGTAAGAGTAGTCTCCAATTCCGTCATTTCCTGTAATACCGTAACTTGCTCTTAATTTAAGTTCAGAAATTGCTTTTACGTTTTGCATGAAAGATTCGTTAGAAATTTTCCAGGCAACAGCTCCAGAAGGGAAAATACCAAATCTGTTATTTGGACCAAAACGAGAAGAACCGTCCTTTCTTATGGTGAAAGTTGCTAAATATTTGTCATTGAAAGCATAATTTAACCTTCCAAAGTAAGATGTCAATTTAGTTTCTGTTTTTTCAGTTTCAGGTTTCAAATAAACAGAAGCACCTTGAAGATTGTAATAAGTCAATAAATCACTAGAAAAACCTGTACCAGCTGCTCTTACTCTTTCGTAAGTGTCTTTTTGGTTTGAAGTACCAATCATTGCTGTTACAGCATGTTGTTCAATATCAAATTTATAAGTCAAATATTGTTCTGTACTCCATCTGAAATATGTTTTATTTTCTTCAGAACCAGAACCTTTTAAAGCTGCTCCAGCCACTAATGTACTTGGAGTATATTTTCCTTGAATATTTTCCTGCCATTCTGCACCAGCACCAAAGTGGTAAGTTAAACCTTTAATAATTTGATAATCTAAAAACATACTACCATTTACCAAACGATTGATAGTGTGATCTGTAGGTTCAAGTAAAAGCGCTAAAGCATTATCTTTTCCTTGATATTTGTAATAAGAACCATCAGCATTGTAAATCGGAATAGTTGGAGGAGCTGTTTGAATAGAGAACATTGGAGATAAAATATTATCACCAAAATCACTGTTATTTCCTTCAGCAACAGCACCATAAACATTAGTTCCCATATTCAATCTTTCGTTGAATCTTTTTTCACCGCCCATTCTAACGCTATATCTTTCAAAATCAGTGTTTTCAATAGCACCAGTTTGTTTCAAATAGTTTCCAGAAAGGAAGAATTTAGAGTTTTGATCGCTTCCGCTAAAAGTAAGCGTTCTATTAAGAACTTCTCCCGGACGAGTTGCAGCTTCAAACCAATTTGTATTCGCAATTGGAAAACTTGAAGGGAAAACGGGCGGTCTTCCATTTTCAGCCGCAATTGCATTCTGAATATCAGCGTATTGTTGTCCAGTTACCAAAGAAGGCTCTTTAATAATGTTTTGAAAACCATCAGAAATCTCTGCTTCAACGTTCATTTTTCCAGATTTTCCTTTTTTAGTCGTGATCAAAATAACCCCATTTCCTCCGCGAGCACCATAAATTGCTGTAGAAGCGGCATCTTTCAAAATCTGAATGTTTTCAATATCATTCGGGCTAATAGAAGCTCCTGTACTTGTAATAAATCCGTCCACTACATATAATGGAGCATTCGAAGTATTAATCGAGTTTCCACCTCTAATTACCACAGACGGGTTAGTTCCTGGCGCATAACTGTTTTGTTGTACTTGAACTCCAGAAGCACGTCCTTGTAAAGCCTGGCCAACGTTTGCAACGGTTCCGCCTAAGTTCAGATTATCTTTACTAAGCGAACTCACAGAACCTGTAAGGTCTTTTTTCTTAGATTTTCCGTATCCAATTACAACTTCTTCTAATTTTTGTCCTGCTTCTTTCATGACAATTTTTAGATGAGTGCTTCCAATAGTTACTTCTTGATCTTCCATACCAATGTAAGTAATCACAAGTTTTGTTGCATTATCAGGAACTGTAATGGCAAAACTTCCATCTACATCAGTTTGTACACCTTTTGTAGAACCTTTAACCACGACATTGGCACCAGGAAGAGGTAAACCATTTTGATCTGTAACAGTACCTTTTACTGTTTTTTCAAAAAACAGCGCTGAATAGTTTTTATCTGAAATTTTTATAGAAGAAGCTGCAGAAGCTTGAAATGTGAAAACTAATAGCGAAAGAACTGTTAATCCGATTTCTTTGCGGGATAAATTGTTAATCCGAAAATCTCTTGGCTTTTTTTGGGTTAATAATTTCATACTTTAAATTGGTTTTGGTTAATGTTTAATTGTTTTTTTCTTGTTTGTAGGTTTTAGATTTCTTTTTTGATCTGGAAATTCATTTTGTCTTTTTAATTGTTTTTTGATTGAACTGTTTTTTATACAAGATGAAGGCTTCATTTTTTGCTCTAAACACTGCTTATTTAGTTCTATTTTCTCCTTTTTTGAAGACTAAAAATCACCTAAAATTTTGCATAATTAACTTAGTTTTAAGATTAATCTCTGACGAAACTATAGATTATATTTTTATAAAACAAGAAAAAACACAAAAAATGTGCTCGAACACACAAAATTTATGTTCTCGAGCACATAAAATTGTGCGAAACGTTTTTTTAAGCTTAAAATGATGTGATATTTTTAAAATATTTTAGAAATAGAGGTATTCTCAAAACTGAGGGATTTTTGAATAATAAATGCTGATTTTGAAAAAACTTGTGAATTTCGCAAAGACCTGTCGAAAAACGTAAAAATTAAACAGTCTTTTCTTATGGCTTTATGGAGATGATTTTTGGTTTATTTTAAGAAATGTGTCTTGTTTTTCTATTCAATTTTAACCTATCTTGGTCCTTTTAAAAAAGAACAGAAAGACAGAATCAATCTGAAGTAGTTTTGACTTTTTGAAAGAATAAAAATTAACAAAAAATTAGAGCCTGAATTGTGAAAGAATATCAAGTAGTTTTAATCGACAGAAATCAAAAAAAAGAGATCGAAATTTTAGAGCCATCTTTTTGGGCAAAAGCAAATTGTCTAACAGATTTTTGTTCGCCTTGGAAGAACGATTCGTTTTCAAAAATTGAATTTAGAGCACTTTGGGATTTGGATTATCTTTATTTTAATTTCCAAGTTTTTGATTCAGAGATTTATATTGATCGAAAAGATGATTCTACAGAAAGTATTTGTAATTCTGATAGAGTAGAACTGTTTTTTAGAAAAGATGAAAAACTATGTCCGTATTATTGTTTGGAAATGGATGTGGACACACGTATTTTGGACTTTGAAGCTTATCCGAACTGGAATTTTGATTACAATTGGAAATGGCCAGAAAATCAAATGGAAATACAATCAGTAAAAGAGCCAAATTCATTTACTGTTGTAGGAAGAATCAGTATCGCTTCATTAAAAGAATTTGATTTAATTCAAAATAATACCATTGAAACAGGGGTTTACAGAGCTAAATTTTCTCAAAATGAAAAAGGAGAATATCAGCCAACTTGGATTTCGTGGGTTAATCCCAATACTGCAGAACCTAATTTTCATATTGCTTCCTCTTTCGGGAAGTTTGTGTTAATGAAATAATTTGCCGCAAAGTCGCTAAGACGCAAAGTTTTTTTTAAGTAATTTGAATTGCCTCCTAAGTATGGAAGTTTGGCTAAAAGCTATTAAAAAGTAAAGCTGCAAAAAAACTTTGCGCCTCTGCGACTTTGCAAGATTTAAACAAAAAAACTTTGCGTCTTAGTGCCTTCGTGGCAAAAAAAAACGCTAGCTGACATAAAAAGAAGCATTCTCTACGTTTATAATATCAATCGGCAGCAAAATAGTTTCAGGAATGTCTTTTCTAAATAAAAAGTGATCTGCCAAAGTGCTTACGCCCAAATAAGCTTGTCTTTTTTGATTTTGGTGAATTAAAAAATGAACCAATCCTTGATTTAAAAAGCTGACGTTTTTTTCAATCAAATCATAACCAATAAGCGCAATCTTTTTGTCTTCAAAATTCGATAGACTAGAAGCGATCTGATACGCTTTGGAAGTGGTAATGAAAATACCGCTCAAATCAGGATGTTCGTCGACAAATGCGGCGAACTTAGTTTCGATGTTGGAATATTTTAATTTAAGTGTGATTAAAGAGAAATCAGGAAGATTCTTTTCTTCAAAATAACTTCTGAAACCTCGCTCTTTTTCCTGCATGTGAACTGCATTTTTAAGGCTTTCGTCAATATGGATAATTGCAATTTGGCCTTTTGGAAGAATTAAATTCATCAAACTTGCAGCCACACGGCCACTTTTATATAAATCCTGACCAACAAAACTTTTAATAGAAGAAGATTCAACCTGGTTATTAAAAGTATTTACCATAATTTCCAATTCGTCATATCGTTTAATGATTTCTACTGTTTCCTTATGAAAAAGCGGAGTCAGTAAAACAGCGTCAGGCGATTGAGCTATTATGGTTTCGTTGGTTTTTAAAAAAGATTTTGTGCTTTCTGGATTAAAATAATGTATTTCTATAACTACATTGTACGCTTTGAATTCTGTTATGGCATCTTGAATTCCGTTTACACAAGGAAGCCAGTAAGGATCAAATGCTGGATCTGGAAGTAAAACGCAAATGCGATAGACTTTTGTACTTTTTAAATTTCGAGCAATTAAGTTCGGTTCATAATCAATTACATTCAAAACTTCATTGATTTTTTCCAGTGCCGCAGGAGATACTTTTCCTCTATTATGCAAAACGCGATCTACAGTTCCTTTAGAAACTCCAGCCATCTGTGCTATATCCTTAATTGTGTACTTTTTATCCATATGAGCAAATATAAAAACTTTGAGCAAATAAACGTAAATTTTTTGTAAGAATTCAAAAATGTGCTCGAGAACATAAAATTAGTGTGTTCGAGCACATTTTTCTATTTTTTCTTGTTTTATAAAAATATAATCTATAGTTTCGTAAAATCAAAACCAAAAAACTAAAATAAAAAGATAACTTAATAATATTGTAATTTATTGAATTGCAATATTTTAACACAATGTGTTTACGTGAAAAAAATTACCTCATTAGCTCCCGGCCGAACTTGTCTCTTTGGAGATCATCAGGATTATTTAGGGCTGCCCGTTATAGCCTGTGCGATAGATCGAAATATTAAATTGATAGCAAAAGAAAATCAGACCGAAACATTTGTTCTGAATATGATTGATATTAATGAAATCCGAATAATCGATATACATGATGCTTTCGAAAAATTAGAACCAAGAGATTATTTTGCGTCATCATTGCGCGTCTTGCGCAGATATGGCTGCAAGCCAACATCTGGTTATACCATTACAATTACTGGAGATATTCCGATTAATTCAGGAACATCGAGTTCGTCGGCCTTATTGATGGCTTGGATTCGTTTTCTTATAGAAGCTTTTGGAATTGATCATGAAGTTACGCCTGAATTTCTCTCTAAATTAGGTTATGAATCTGAAGTTTTAGAACATGGGGAACCGGGCGGAATGATGGATCATTTTAGTATTGGCGTTGGAAATATTGTTTACATCAATACTAAAAAACCGTTTTCTTTTAATATAGTAGGAACAGAATTAAAAGGTTTAATTACAGGGGTTTCTGGTGTTCCAAAGGAAACCATCGGGCTTCTTGGCGAATTAAAAGGAAATGCTTTGATGGCAATTGAAATTGTAAAACAGAATTATCCGCAGTTTGATTTAAATGCTTCTGAAATTGAGGATTTGGGCAAATATAGAAACTGTCTTCCAGATCGTTTGATTCCGTTTTTTGAAGCTGCAATCAGAAATTACCATTATACCAAAGAAGCATTAAAGGAATTCGAAAAACCAGTTTTAGATCTTAAAAAAATTGGCGCTTTAATGAATGGGCATCATGAAGTTTTACGCGATTTGCTAAAAATTACCGTTCCAAGAATTGATGCAATGGTAAGCGCGGCATTGAAAGCTGGTGCATACGGAGCAAAAATTGTGGGTTCTGGCGGCGGCGGAAGCATTGTTGTAATTGCAGATCCTAAGAATGAAGGCGCTGTAATTGAAGCGATTTTAAATGCTGGAGCTGAAGAAGCGTATGCTGTTAATGTAGATCCTGGAGTACGAATTATTGATAATACTGAAATTTAAAATAAAATGCACGACAATTTAGTAATTCTAGCCGGCGGAGCTTCTTCGCGTATGAAAAAAGAAGCGGTTATAGATAATTTATCTCCAGAGGAAATTGCGCAGGCAAACGAAAGAAGTAAAGGGTTAATAGGTGTTGGCGCAAGCGGAAGACCTCTTTTGGATTATCTTTTATGGAATGCCAAAAAAGCGGGTTATAAAAATATCTATATTATAATAGGAGAGCAAGGCGAACTTTTTAAAGAGTTTTATGGAAGTAAAATGAAAGATAATGATTTTCATGGACTTAATATTTCGTTTGCAATTCAATATATTCCAGAAGGAAGAATAAAGCCGTTTGGAACTGCAGATGCTTTATTTCAAGCTGTAGAACAATATCCTGAATTAAATTCTCAGTTTTATTCGGTTTGTAATAGCGATAATTTGTATTCGGCTGAAGCTTTGCGTGCGTTGAGAGAAACCGAAAGCCCGAACGCATTTATAAGTTATGATCGTGATGCAATGGATTTTCCGCTAGAACGTATTTCGCGATTTGCAATTGCAAAATTAGATCAGAACAATCAGCTTTTAGATATATTAGAAAAACCTTCGTCAGTTATTTTAGAACAATATAAAGATGCAGAAGGAAAGATTAGAGTAAGTATGAATGCTTTTAAATTTAACGGCAAGACCTTGTATATACATCTTAAAAATTGCCCTGTGCATCCAGAGCGTGATGAAAAGGAACTTCCAACGGTACTTTTAAACTCCGTGAAGGAAAATCCGAATACTACTGTCGGAATTCCGTTTTCAGAGCACGTTCCAGACTTAACTGCCAAAGAAGATATTGCTGATGTAAAAACATATTTAGCAAAATATTACCCTGATTTAAACTGGAATAGCAAAAATTAACAAAACTTTCATATCTAAATTAGAAATTAAGGAAATTTAATGTACTACTTTTGTTTTGCAAAAAAAATGCAGATATTTGCATAAATTACGCATTGAGTAATAAAAGCGTTGATTCTAATTTAGATTTTGAAAGAATTAAATCTATAACTAATCAACCCAAAAATTATGACAAACATTCAAAGTACATTGCAATTAGAGAAAAAAAACACCGTTGTTCCAATGGTGATTTTAACTTTATTGTTTTTTATTCTAGGTTTTGTAACCTGGCTAAACGGGCCACTAATTCCGTTTTTTGAATTGGCTTGCGAATTGACTTCTTCTCAAGCGTATTTCGTGACTTTCGCATTTTATATTGCCTATTTTGTAATGGCAGTTCCTTCTTCTTATATTATTGAAAAAGTGGGTTATAAGAACGGAATCTCTTTAGGCTTACTTATTATCGCTGCCGGAGCTTTTATGTTTTATCCTGCAGCTTCAAGCAGAACATTTCTTTTCTTTTTAGTTGCATTATTTGTAATGGGAACTGGTTTGGCAGTTTTGCAAACAGCTTCAAATCCGTATGTTGTTGTAATCGGGCCGAGAGAAAGTGCAGCAGCAAGAATCAGTGTTTTAGGAATTGCAAATAAACTAGCAGGATTTGTAGCGCCAATTGTACTTACAGTTTTGGTTTTGTCTAATATGCAAGACTTTACAGCTGATAAAATTGCTTTGATGGACGAGGCTTCAAAAACAAATGCGCTAAATTCTCTTGCATTGCAATTGCAAAGACCGTATCTTTATATGGGATTGATTATTACGGTTTTAGCTTTGTTAGTTAAATTTTCTCCTTTGCCAGAAATTGATTTGGATGAAGAAGGAAATGTATCGCATCTGAATATTTTCAAACAAATAAAAAACGCATTTAGATATCCACAGCTGGTTTTAGGCGTAATCACTTTAATGCTGTATTTATCTGCCGAAGTGCTTGCCGGAGACTCTATTGGAGGTTTCGGAAAACAGCTTGGAGTTTATGGAGAAGAGGGGAATTTTTATCTAAAATTAACTTCGTTTACAATGTCTGCAATGGTTGTTGGATATATACTCGGAATCGTTTTAATCCCCAAATATGTTTCTCAAGTTGCAGCTCTAAAAGCTTCAGGATTATTAGGTTTAGTACTGGTTTTGACGATTGTTTTGATTTCGCCAAAAATAACAGTTGCATTGCCTGGAACTCCAAATATTCCTCTAGTTATTTTATTGGTTGCGCTTTTAGGACTGGCAAATGCATTATGCTGGCCGGCAATTTGGCCAATGGCTTTGCAGGATTTGGGCGGATATACGAAGATTGGAAGCGCTATTTTGATTATGGGGATTATCGGTGGAGCGGTTTTTCCTCTTTTCTACGGAATGATTGTAGAAAGCGTGAATTCGTCAATTGTTGCAAAAAATATGCAAGATGTTTCAAGAAGCGGTAATCAGGTAGCTTATTTGATATTATTGCCATCTTATGCGATGATTTTATTTTATGCTGTGAAAGGGCATAAATACAGGAAATGGAGTAGTTGAACAAAAATAAAAAATTAATATATCATGTTAAAAAGTAAAATCGACAAGGCAACGGGTTTCGAAAAACGATTCGAAAACATCAATACAGTTGTTTTTGAAAACTCAACTGATGCTTCAAAAGAAGTAGCGCAGGAAATTGCGGCTTTAATTCAGGAAAAACAAAAAGAAGGAAAGCCATGTATTTTAGGTTTGGCAACAGGTTCTTCTCCAAAAGGACTATATGCTGAATTAGTGCGTTTGCATAAAGAAGAAGGTTTGAGTTTTAAAAACGTAATCAGTTTTAACTTGGATGAATACTATCCAATGGAACCAAATTCAATCAATAGTTATGTTCGTTTCATGAAAGAACTTTTGTTTGATCATGTCGATATTTTACCTGAAAACGCTCACGTTCCAGACGGACTTTTAACAAAAGAACAAATTGCAGATTATTGCCATGAATATGAAGCTAAAATAGAAGCTTTGGGCGGAATCGATTTGCAGGTTCTAGGAATTGGAGGTAACGGACATATTGGTTTTAACGAATCAGGTTCGCTTCAAAACTCTAAAACTCGTTTGGTGGCATTAGACCATATTACGAGAGTTGCAGCAAGCAAAGATTTCTACGGTTTAAATAATACGCCAAGAACTGCTATTACGCTTGGTGTTAAAAAAATCATGGAAGCAAAAAGAGTAATCTTGTTAGCTTGGGGAGAAGGAAAAGCAAATATTGTAAAAAAATCTGTTGAGGATGAAGTTACAAATAGAGTTCCAGCTTCATTCTTGCAAGAGCATAACAATGCAGTTTTTATTTTAGATAAAGAAGCTTCTTCAAAATTAACGAGAATCAACAAGCCTTGGTTGGTTGAGAAAATTGTTTGGACAGACAAATTAACTCGTAAAGCAGTTTTAGGATTGGCATTAGATCTTAAAAAACCAATTTTAATGCTTACTGATGCTGATTATATCGAAAACGGTATGAGTGATTTGTTGGCAGATTCAGGTCCAGCTTACGATACTAACATTAAGATTTTTAACAAATTACAAAATACTATTACAGGTTGGCCAGGTGGAAAACCAAATTCAGATGATTCTAATCGTCCTGAAAGAGCTGAGCCAGCTAAAAAACGTGTATTGCTTTTCAGCCCGCACCCTGATGATGATATCATTAGTATGGGAGGAACTTTCATGCGTTTGCAAGAGCAAGGTCATGAAGTGCACGTTGCTTACCAAACTTCTGGAAATATTGCAGTTGCAGATGATGAAGCGTTACGTTTTGCAAGATTCGTAATTGATTATAACGAGAAATTCGGAATCAAAAGCGAAGAAGCAGATAACATCTACAAAAAAGCAGAAGCATTTTTACAGAACAAAAAGAACAGCGAAATTGATATTCCTGAAGTTCGTTACATTAAAGGTTTGATCAGAAAAGGAGAGGCTAGAGCTACAAGTTATTTTGTTGGCCTTCCAGATTCTCAGATTCACTTTATGGAATTACCTTTCTATGAAACGGGAACAATCGAGAAAAAACCAATCGGACCAGAAGATATCCAATTGACAGTTGATTTAATCGAGAAAATTAAACCACACCAAATTTACGCAGCTGGAGATTTAGCAGATCCACACGGAACTCATAAAGTTTGTTTAGATGCAATTTTTGAAGCGGTAAAAGTTTTAAAACCAAAGGAATTCATGAATGACTGTTGGTTATGGTTGTACCGTGGAGCTTGGCAAGAATGGGGAATTGACGAAGTTGAAATGGCAGTTCCAATGAGCCCTGATCAAGTTTTAGCAAAACGTCACGGAATCTTTAAACACCAATCTCAAAAAGATGGAGTTGTTTTCCAAGGAACAGATGCAAGAGAGTTCTGGCAGAGAGCAGAAGACAGAAACCGCGAAACAGCTGAATTGTACCACCAATTAGGTTTAGCAACTTATGCTGCAATGGAAGCTTTCGTGAGATGGCACTACTAAAGATTCTAAGTTGCTAAGGCTCTAAGATTCTAAGTTTTTTTAGGGTTTTAGAAAATTAGAAATAAGTCTTAAAATAATATTTTTGAAGCAGGAAGAGAGAATGAAAATAGGTTCTTTTTTCTTGCTTCTTTTTTTGTTTAGATTCTATCCCGAGGCTTCGGGACTGAGTTGCTGAGATGCTAAGTTTTCCAGTCTTTACAATAGTCTTCGTTTTAAAACTGTAAACTGTGACTGAGACTGAAAACTATTTTTTAATCTGTGGCAAAAGAAAAAATAAATAGTAGTTTTGCATGAAATGAAATAAGCAGAAAATCTACGAAGTCTTTCATCTTGCTTCTTTCTTCTGCAAGAAAACTATGGATCAAGATAAAAAACAACTCATAAAATTAGCGCACACCAAAATGCCTTTCGGGAAATATGAAGGGCGATATTTAATTGATCTTCCAGAATATTACGTGGTTTGGTATCATAATAAAGGTTTTCCAAAAGGAGAGCTTGGTCAGCAACTACAACTTATTTATGAATTGAAATTAAATGGTTTAGAGGAGCTGATTCGAAATATAAAGAAGCAATATCCTAAACCATAATACGTATTGTTAGATTTTTATAAAATTGGATAAAATTTTGTTTTTATTGTTTGAAAAAATGATAAAACATAGATAAAGATTAATATAATGAATGGTTTTCTTTTGATTTGAAAAAGCCAAAAATCTTGCAATCTAAAATTCTAAAAATCTAAGAAGTCTATTGTATAAATTGTCTAATTAAATTTGTACTTTTGCCAAGTTTTTTACACAACTACTTACAAACAACAACAGAATGAATCAAACAAAATATATTTTTGTTACAGGAGGTGTGACCTCTTCATTAGGAAAAGGAATTATCGCGGCATCTTTGGCAAAATTGTTACAAGGAAGAGGATACCGTACTACAATTCAGAAATTTGATCCATATATTAACGTAGATCCGGGGACACTAAACCCGTACGAGCACGGAGAATGTTATGTGACAGATGATGGAGCTGAAACTGACTTAGACTTAGGACACTACGAGCGTTTCTTGAACGTTCCTACTTCTCAGGCTAATAATGTTACTACAGGAAGAGTTTATCTTTCTGTTATTGAAAAAGAAAGAAGAGGAGAATTTTTAGGAAAAACTGTTCAAGTTGTTCCTCATATCACAAACGAAATCAAAGACAGAATGCAATTGCTAGGAAAATCTGGCGATTATGATATTGTAATTACTGAAATTGGTGGTACTGTTGGTGATATCGAATCTCTACCTTATATAGAATCTGTTCGTCAATTGGTTTGGGAGTTAGGTGAAAATAACGGAATCGTGATTCATTTAACTTTAGTTCCATTTTTGGCAGCTGCAGGTGAGTTGAAAACTAAGCCAACACAGCACTCTGTTAAAACTTTAATGGAGAGCGGAATTAAAGCAGATATTTTGGTTTGCAGAACGGAGCACGAATTGTCTCAGGAATTACGCCAAAAATTAGCTTTATTCTGTAATGTGAAAAAAGAAGCAGTTATTCAGTCAATTGATGCTTCTACTATATATGAAGTTCCAAATTTAATGCTTGAAGAAGGATTAGACGTTGTCGCTTTAAAGAAATTAGATTTACCTAAAAAAGCATCTCCAGATCTTAAAAACTGGAATACTTTCTTAAAAAGATTAAAAAGTCCAAAACAAACTGTAAATATTGGTTTGGTTGGGAAATATGTAGAAATGCAGGATTGTTACAAATCTATTTTAGAGGCGTTTATCCATGCAGGTGCTGCAAATGAAACTAAAGTAAACGTAATTTCTATTCACTCTGAGCATATTAATGCTGAGAATGTTGCAGAGAAATTAGGAACTCTTGATGGAGTTTTAGTTGCCCCAGGTTTTGGTGAAAGAGGTATTGAAGGAAAGATCGAAGCAGTTCGTTTTGTACGTGAAAACAACATTCCTTTCTTCGGAATTTGTTTAGGAATGCAAATGTCTGTTATCGAATATTCTAGAAATATTTTAGGTTACGCTGAAGCGAACTCTACGGAGATGAACGACAAAACGTCTCATCCGGTTGTGAGTTTAATGGAAGAACAGAAAAACGTAACAGACAAAGGAGGAACAATGCGTTTAGGTGCTTGGAAATGTGATATTAAACCAGACACTTTAGCGTACAGAATTTACGGAGAAAAAACTATCTCGGAGCGTCACCGTCACCGTTATGAGTACAACAATAAATATGCTGATGAATTGCAAAAAGCTGGTTTAAAAGCTTCTGGAGTTAACCCTGATACAGGTTTAGTAGAAATCGTAGAGCTTGAAAACCACCCATTCTTCATTGGTGTACAATACCACCCAGAATACAAGAGTACAGTTGCAAATCCGCACCCAATCTTTGTAAACTTTGTGGCTGCTGCAGTAAATGCACATAAAAAACAGTAATTAATATTTTGAGAAGTTTGTAACTTTTGAGATAAACTCAGTACTAATAGACTTCAATGAATAACTTTTTTAAATTATAATGGAAGAAAAAAAATTAGACCTCAATTCAATCATTGGTTTTGTATTGATATTCGGAATTTTGATTTGGATTATGTACCAAAATCAGCCTTCTGAAAAAGAAATCGCTGCTGAAAAAGCCAAGAAAGAATTAGTTGCTAAACAAGAAGCACAAGCAAAAGCAGATAAAGCTAAAACTGCGTCATTACCAGCTGCAGCTGTAACTCCTGGAGATACAGTTCAATTGGCTCAATTGCAAAAAACTTTAGGAGGATTTGCTTATTCTGCAACACTTCCTTCTGCAAAAGAAGCTTTTACTACAATCGAAAACGAAAAATTAAGATTGAAGATTGCTAATAAAGGTGGTTATATTGTTGAAGCTACTTTAAAAGAATTCGAAAGATTAAAAAAAGGTTCTGGTCAATTAGTTGAGTTAATCAAAAACAACAACTCAAATTTAAATTTACAGCTTCTTACTACAGACAATAGAACATTAAATTCTAAAGATTTGTATTTCGAACCAACATTAGAAAAAATTGGTGCAGATCAAGTTTTATCTATGCGTTTGAAAGCTGGAGCTAACGAATTTCTAGAATATAAATATATCCTTAAACCAAACGATTATTTAGTTGGTTTTGATATCCGTTCTCAAGGATTAAACAGAGTTTTAAATTCTGCTAAACCAGTTGATTTGCAATGGGATTTAAAAACATACAGAAACGAAAAAAGCGTTGCGTATGAAAACCGTTATGCACAAATTGATTACAAATACGAAGAATCAAAATACAATAACGTAAGTTCACACGGACAAGGAAAAGAAGATACTCCAGCAAAAGTTAGTTATGTTGCGTTTAAACAGCATTTCTTTACTACAATTTTATCTACAGAAAAACCTTTTGAAACTTCAAAATTACAATCTGACGATTTAGTTAAAGACGAAAAAATTGATACTGTTTTCACTAAACAGTTTAGAGCTAATTTGCCTTTAGCGTTTTCAAATGGAGAGATCGATTACAAAATGAATTTGTATATGGGTCCTGCAGATTACAAAACATTAAAAGCTTACGATAAAAACTTCGAAAAGATTATTCCGCTTGGATGGGGTATCTTCGGATGGATCAACAAATGGATCTTCATTCCGTTATTCGGATTCTTAAGTTCAACAATCGGATTGTCATTAGGAATTGCGATTATCATTTTTACGATTATTATCAAATTGGCAATGTCGCCAATTACATATAAATCATTCTTGTCTCAGGCTAAAATGAAAGTTTTAAGACCTGATATTGCTGAGTTGGGAGAAAAATTCAAAAAAGACCCAATGAAAAAACAGCAGGAAACAATGAAACTGTACAACAAAGCAGGTGTAAACCCAATGGCAGGATGTATTCCAGCATTGATTCAGTTGCCATTTATGTACGCATCGTTCCAGTTTTTCCCTGCGGCATTTGAATTAAGACAAAAAAGCTTCCTTTGGGCAGACGATTTATCTTCTTTTGACTCGGTGGTAAAATTACCGTTCAATATTCCAATGTATGGAGATCATATCAGTTTGTTCCCAATTTTGGCAGCAATTGCAATTTTCTTCTACATGAAAATGACTTCAGGAGATCAGCAAATGGCAGCGCCTCAGCAAGAAGGTATGCCAGATATGGCAAAAATGATGAAAATCATGATTTATGTTTCGCCATTAATGATGTTAATTTTCTTCAATAACTACGGTTCTGGTTTGAGTTTGTATAACTTTATTTCAAACTTAATTACAATCGGAATTATGTTTGTAATCAAAAATTATATTGTGGACAGTGAAAAAATTCACGCTCAAATTCAAGAGAACAAACAAAGAGAGCCTAAAAAGCCAAGTAAGTTCCAGCAACGTCTTCAAGATGTAATGGAACAACAAGAAGCGGCAAAAGCTCAGAATAAAAAGAAATAATTCTATATAAATAAAACAAAAAACCGTCTCGTTTTTTTAACGAGACGGTTTTTTATTTACAATTAGTTTTATTTAAAATTTAGGTAATAAAACCTTGTCAATAACATGGATTATACCGTTTGAGCATTGAACATCTGTTGCAATAATATTACTCACTCGATTATTGGTGTCAGTAATTTTTGCACCTCCAGTAAGGCCAATTGTAAAACTTTGACTCGCAAAAGTATTAACTACCTGTCCGTTTGTTAAAGAAGTCGATTGCACATTCGCACCAGCAACCACATGATATTTCAGGGTAGTTTCTAAAACATTAGCAGGAATCGCAGAAAGACCAGAAAATCCAGTTTCGGTTAAGAAGCTTGTAAATGCAGTATTTGTAGGTGCAAAAACTGTAAAAGGTGAACTTGCAGTTCCAGATAATATTCCAACAAAACCAGATGCAGAATTATAGCTCAATGCTGTTACAAGTGTTGTAAAATTTTTGTTAGCCACAGCATGGTTAACAATAGTGGGTAATCCTATTACACCATCAACCAAATGAATAACGCCATTTGAAGCTTCAATATCTGCAGTTGTTACTGTTGCGCCACCGTTGGCTTTTCCACCATTAATATCAACTCCTGTGTTTTTTTCAAGATACATACTTATGGTGTTTGAAGCTGAAGCATTTCCTTTTGCCAAAGTTTTTACATATCCTGTAGTAATATCGCTAGATTTTACTTTTGTGTTTAAAACATGGTTGAGTAATATTTCTTTTAAAGCGGCAACGGGAACTGCGTCCAGATTAGCATAACCGTTTGCAGAAAGGAAAGCGCTAAAAGCTTTATTATTTGGCGCAAATACTGTATATGAGCCAGAAGAGTTCAATGTAGCAGCTAGATCTGCTTTTTCTAAAGCAGCAACTAAACTACTAAGATCGGGATTTGCTTTCGCGATAGATAGAATCGTTTGTGCGGTCTGTTGCGAATCATTGTCATCATTATTACACGAAATACTGACGAAAGCAATTAATGCTAAAAAAGCAATTAATTTAATTTTAAATGTTTTCATAATATAGTTTTTAGTTTGTTAGGCTAAATTATGAGTTTTTGTTTAACTTTTTTTACATAATATTAAACAAAAGTTATGTTTATTACATGTTCTGCTTATCTGTTTGTTGTTTTTATGATATTGATTTTTAGTTATTTATGATATTTTTACTCTGGTTTTATTATTTGTGGTTGTAAATTTCGTTTAACAAAATTTTAAATAGTATTTAAGACTTTAAAAATCGGTAAAAAAGTAAAATTGGTTATACTTTTGCAATAATAAAACACGCTTTTTAATGTTATAAAGAAAAACAGTTTATGAAAAAAATTTGGATTTTGTTTCTAATCAGTACAGCAGCTTTTTCTCAAGAAGCCAATAGAGTTGATGCTAGCGGTAAAAAAGACGGACTTTGGAAAGGAACTTATGCTGAATCTAAACGCCCTCGTTATGAAGGAACTTTTGATCACGGAAAAGAAACTGGTGTTTTTAAATTTTTTGATGATACAAAAAAAGGTGATATTATAGCTACAAGAGATTTTAGTGCTAATGATGGAAGTTCGTACACTGTCTTTTTTGATCAAAATAAAAATAAAGTAAGCGAAGGAAAAGAGATAGGAAAAGCTCGCGAAGGAGAATGGAAATATTACCATAAAGCTTCTAAAGTTTTGATGACGGTTGAGAATTACAAAAACGGAAAATTAGAAGGTTTAAGAACTATTTATTATCCAAATGCACAAGTTGCAGAAGAGATGACTTATAAAAATGGTTTGAAAGAAGGGCCATATAAAAAAATAGGACAAGACGGAACGCTTTTAGAAGAGTCTTATTTCAAAAATAACGAATACAATGGAGAGGCTGTTTTTTATGATTCAGACAAATCTGTTGCTTCCAAAGGTAAATTTGTAAATGGTAAAAAAGCAGGAATCTGGCAGTTTTATCAAAAAGGAAAATTACTAAAAGAAGTTAATATGAGTGATCCTAAAAATACTAATAAAGCTTCAGAAAAAGGTCCAGCGCCGAAAAAATAAACAATATATTTTGATAGAATGAAAGGGAGTAAATTGGCAGAATTTTACGATGCTAATAATGAAAATGCATTGTATTGGACAGATGGGAAAGTGGTTTATTTTCGTGAAGATAAAATTAAAAATGCCGATATAGATTCTTTTGAGCAATTTCCAGGTTGTTGGGCAAAAGATAAGAATTACTGCTATTCAGGAGGTAGTAAACTTAAAGATGGAGATAGTTTAACTTTTAAAGTCCTAAATTATGCTTTCGCTAAAGATAAGAATAGTGTTTGGACATTAGAAGGGCGTATTCCAGAGGCTGATACTAAAACTTTTGAAGTTTGTGATACTGGTAAAAAGTCTTTAGGAATTACATTTGTACTTACAGAAAATAATAAAAAACAAGGTAAAGAATCGTTTGTTCCTTATGGATTTGCTAAAGATGCGAATAATGTTTTTTATTATGATTTTCAAGGTAAAACTAAAGTTTTAAAAAAAGCTATTCCATCCTCTTTTAAATCTTTGAATGATGGAGATTTTGGGTATGATGAAAATTCAGTTTTTTACGGAAAAAATATTCTTTCAAAAGCCAATCCAAAAACTTGGAAAAAATTACATGATAAATATTTCTATTCCATAGATCAAAATAGGGTGTATTATTTTAATCGTTTGATAAAAGATGCTGATGCAGAATCTTTTCAGATAGTATTTGTTTCATCAATATTCGAAATGCCGACTCAATATGGAAAAGATAAAAACTATTTCTACTTAAATGATACTATTTGTTCTAGTGAAGAGTTTGAGAAATATGTAGCGGAAACGATTGCCCGTAATAAGGAAGCTGAAAGTAAAATTAAAAGATAATTTGTTTACTTTTGAGTAACCAATTTATTCTAACCAATGGATTTAAATGAACTTTTAGGACGATTTTTACTGTTGTTTTGCTCAATTTTAGTTCTGTATTTTTTTTCCAACAGAAAAGATAACGCAACCATAAATCCGTTGATGGTAATTGTTGGGCTTTGTACTTTTTCTCTTTGTTATCTTTTTACCAAAATTGAAATTGGAGTCGGAATTGGTTTTGGGCTTTTTGCTATTTTTTCAATACTTCGATTTAGAACACAGTCTTTTACGGTAAATGCGATAATCTTTCTTTTTGCGACAATTACATTGTCAATTCTCGATATTATGTATCCGTTTGAAAAGATTGAATTACTGCTGTTCTTTCAAATTATTATTATCGGATTTTATATTGTCGCTTCCATTATTGTCAACAAAAAAGCTTCAAAATACCTGAATTCTGTAGATGTAAAAATTCCGCTTGACGATAATTTCTCTTTAAATTCAGAAGCAATTCGAAAATCAATTCAAGAGAAAATTAAGATTGAAGATTTCGATTTTAGAATTGTACTAATTAATACATCAAGCAACGAAATAGATTTGTTGGTATTCTATTAATCGTTAAAAGGACGAACTTGTTTGATGTATAAATCTCTCTTTTCGCCCACAATTTTAAATTCAATATCTACAGGATGAAATTGGTTTTTACGCCAATATCGATACATTTTGGTTTCGATCTTTTTACTAACGGTATAAAGATTACTCATTTCTTTTCGGCTCAATAAAGGCTCGTTATTATTCAAATTCGAGTTGGAAGTATAATCAATATCAAAATCGGTGTCGTCTTTTCCGTCGTTGAAATGATACGCAACAAACTGTTCGCAGATTTCGCCTTTTTCAGGTTTTACAACCGAGTTTTCACCTTTTTGAACATTTACTGTAATTCCAGGAAAGTTTTCTCTAAATATATTTTTTGTAATGATAACACCATTTGCTAATTCGTCAGGAAAAGAGCGATGAACGAGAACGCCCATTGCAATATTTTGCTGATCAATTCCAAAAAGTTCTCTTTCGTTATATGAAGCTTCATTCCAGACACTTGCCCAAACTTGTTTGATTGCTTTTTCGAAAGTTTTGATACTGTCTCCTAAAATTCCAGTTTTAGAATCATACAATCCAGCGCCATTAAAATCATCCAGATCTTCTGCGTTTGTTGAGGAACGAAATCGGAAGTTTTTGAATTTTGCATTTTTAAAAGTTTCGTTGAGTTTAGCTATTAAAGTTGGATCAACATTTTCTTTTTTAATAGCGTCTCTGATTTTTTTCAATTGTTTATTAATCCAAACTGTTGAATCTTTGTGCGGATAGGCTAAAAGTTCTGCAATTAAAGGAGAGATGGAAGCTTTTTGAATATGTTGCGTATAAAAATAAAACGGAATTGCATGCGCATCTTCTGGAGTTTTAAATGGAATTTCTTTTGAAATCGCAATCAAATACGCCATATTTTGTGCTTTCGAACCAATATAATTTATGCCTTTTTTAGGAATTTCTGATAAACTGACTAATTCAGTTACTGAATTGTCAATTGTTAGTTTTTTCTTCTTTCCAACTGTTTTTACTGGGATTTTTTTAGTTGTTTCTTTAATAAAAAAAGTATCGACTTCTATTTTTAATTCTACTTTTTTAGAAAGCAGCCTTTTAATATTGTTGTCTTTTTCAATATTGGTATACGCCATAATCGGAATCTTTCTGTTTTTTCCTAAAAGAACCAAATGGCTTAAAGGAGTTTGAAGTTCATTTACAATAATTCCTCGAACATTTGGAAGAATATCCGGCGTTCCATCCAAAATAATAATTTCATCAGAATTAGGTTTTGTAGTTTCTAAATCTTTGATTTTGTATTGCTTTAAAATTCCAATATTACTGCCACGGACAACTTCTTGATATTTTAATTCACCGAAAATATAATCTGATTTTATACAAGGAATCATAAATTTCTGCTGTTGAAACCATTCCATCATTTCAGGATTATTCAAATAGAATTTTAGCTTTTCACCAATAAAAGTGGAATTTTTGACAAAATTGAAAAATCTCTCAATTAATTGAATTGGCATATGATCTGAAGCAGCCAATTCAAAAATCCATTTTTCAGTTCCTTTAATATGATTTAGATTCCCAAGAAGAAAATCTCTGTTTTTTTCTGTGTTGCTATAATTTTCATTATTAAAAACTTCAAGATCTTGGCTATAGCCTAAATAATTGGTTACAAAATCGTAATGAAGTAAAATAACACTGCTGTTGAAATAATACATTTTCTGTTTTCGAAGATCGTAAATCACTTTAACCGATTCGATATTTGAGAATTTATCAGACAAAGGTTTGCCTCGAAATGCTTTGTAAGCTTCATAATTAGGTAATGAAGCAGTAAATCGCTGCGCACTTAAAGAGGTTAAAACGAACAGGAAAAATAAGCTGTAAATGTATTTTTTCATCCTTTGAAAATTGATGATTAAATGTACTTAAAAAAAGAACTCATTGAGTGAAATTGTTTTTGTCAATTTTACCTCGTCCAATTAATTTTAAATCTTTGTAAATCTGCTTTAATCTGTATAAATCTGCGTGAAAATATCGATAAAAATAGTATTTCACGCAGATTTTAAAGAATTTTAGCAGATCAAACTTGATTTTTATTCTATTTCGCCCAACGAGTAAAAACAGAATAAGTTTTATCTACTGCGGGATTACTTAAAGTAATGAAAACCATGGTGAAATTTTCTATTATTTGGTGTACCTTTGCAACCTTAAAAAATTAAACATTTCAAAATGAAACGAGTAGTTGTTGGACTTTCAGGTGGAGTAGATTCTAGTGTTGCGGCTTATTTATTGCAGCAGCAAGGATACGAAGTTATTGGCCTTTTTATGAAGAACTGGCACGATGATTCGGTTACTATTTCGAACGAATGTCCTTGGCTGGAAGACAGTAACGATGCTTTGCTTGTTGCTGAAAAGCTTGGAATCCCGTTTCAAACTGTTGATTTAAGCGAAGAATACAAAGAAAAAATCGTTGATTATATGTTCAACGAATACGAAAAAGGAAGAACTCCAAATCCTGACGTGCTTTGTAACCGTGAAATCAAATTTGATGTGTTTATGAAAATCGCTTTAAGTCTTGGAGCAGATTATGTTGCAACAGGACATTATTGTCAAAAAAGCGAAATTGAAGTTGACGGAAAACCTGTTTATCAATTAATTGCAGGAGCAGACAACAATAAAGACCAATCTTATTTCTTATGTCAATTGTCGCAAGAACAATTGTCTAAAGCTTTGTTTCCAATTGGAGCTTTAACTAAACCAGAAGTGCGCGAAATTGCCGCTGAAATGGAATTAGTTACGGCAGAAAAGAAAGATTCTCAAGGTTTATGTTTTATTGGGAAAGTACGTCTTCCAGAATTTTTACAGCAAAAACTACAGCCTAAAGAAGGTAAAATTGTTCAAGTTGATAAAAATGATCCAATTTATACTGTAGAAAAACCAGCTGGAATTTCTTTAGAAGAAGAATTAAAATTTGAATCTAGGAAATTAGAATATCTTCCAACAATGGGAAAAGTAGTTGGAAAACATCAAGGAGCTCATTATTTTACAGTTGGACAAAGAAAAGGATTAAATGTAGGAGGAACTACAGATCCTTTATTTGTAATTGCGACTGATGTTGAAACCAATACTATCTATACAGGTTTATCGAGCCAGCATCCTGGACTGTTTAAAAAAGCGCTTTTCGTTGGAAATTCTGAAGTTCATTGGGTTAGAGAAGATATGACTTTGAAATCGGGGGAAAAAATGGAAGTAATGGCTAGAATTCGTTATCGTCAGCCTCTTCAAAAAGCAACTTTGTATCAATTTGAAGACGGAATGTATGTGGAATTTGAAGAGCCACAGTCTGCTATTACAGAAGGACAATTTGTTGCTTGGTATTTAGAAAATGAATTAGTTGGTTCGGGAGTAATTTCTTAGCTTTATACCTTATTTGGGAGAAATTCCTTAAAAGGTATAATATGAAATATAACTTTACTTTTCTTTTAATACTTCTTTCGTTTTCGGTATTTGCGCAGGAAGATGCATGGGTTTATTTTAGTGGAAAACCTAATGTACAGGCTTTTTATGATAATCCGTTAACTGAACTTTCGCAAAGAGCTTTAGATCGAAGAACAAATCAAAATATACCTTTAGAGGTTACAGATGCCCCTTTAGAAGCTTCATACGTAAGTCAAGTTACAGCAAGCACAGGAATTACAGTATTGGCGCAGTCGAAATGGCTGAATGCGCTTCATATTCAGGGAGAACAAGCTGATATTAACGCTTTAAAATTACTGTCTTTTGTTTCTAAAATAGAGTTTGCCAATAAAGCTTTAAATACTACTGCGAAAAGAGTTTCTGAAACTTCAACAAATCAAAATAAAGACAAGCTAAAAGCAGCGGTCGATTATTCTTATGGCAATTCTGCTAGCCAAATTCAGATGTTGAATGGACAAATTTTGCATCAGCAGAATTATACGGGAGAAGGAAAAATCATAGCAGTTTTAGATGCGGGATTTCCAGGAGTAAATACAGCACAGCCTTTTGAAAATCTTAGAAATAGCAACAAAATCTTAGGAGGTTACGATTTTACTACTAGAAATAGTGATTTCTACACAGGAGATGATCACGGAACCAAAGTGCTCTCAACAATGGGCGGTTACAAAGAAAATGCATTAGTAGGAACTGCACCAAATGCCTCATATTATCTTTTTATTACAGAAATTGATGCGTTTGAAACTCCAGTAGAAGAATCTCTTTGGGTGGAAGCTGCTGAGAAAGCAGATGCTTTGGGAGTGGATATTATTACAACTTCTTTAGGATATTTTGGAGAACGCGATACTCCTGAGTATAATCATACCTACAGTGATATGAACGGAACTACGACCTTTATTTCTCGTGGTGCAGAAATTGCTTTCAGCAAAGGAATATTAGTTTTAGCTTCTGCAGGAAATGAAGGAAGTCAACCTGAAAAGCACATTGGCGCTCCGGCAGATGCTGTTTCAGTTTTAGCAATAGGTTCTGTTATGGCAAATGAAGTAAAATCAAGTTTCAGCTCTATTGGTCCAAGTTATGATGGCAGAATAAAACCAGATGTTATGGCGCAAGGAACGGCTTCTGTAGTTTCTGATCCAAATGGTGTTATAGGAACTGCAAACGGAACTTCATTTTCATGTCCGATCATGGCAGGAATGGCGGCTTCATTATGGCAAGCTTTTCCGTCAAAAACAAACAAAGAAATTAGGCAGATGATTTTGGCTTCTGCAGATCGATATACAAATCCAGATAATAATTACGGATACGGAATTCCAAATTTTGGAGCTACCTTAAGTGTTGACAGTTTTATAGCTGAAGCGTCTTTTTCGGTATATCCAAATCCGACAAAAAATGAAGTTTCTTTCTCTTTTTTAACTGAAAATAATACGGCATCAGTAATTATTTATTCAGTGTTAGGGCAGAAATTAATTGAAGGGAAAATTACCAATTCAAATCCAGCTCTTTCTTTGCAATCACTTCAAAGCGGACTTTATTTTTATAGTTTTGATGCTGATAATCTGCATAAAACTGGAAAGATCATCAAACAATAATTTCTTTTTAATGAATAAAATCACAAAACTTTTCAATATAAAATATCCAATCGTTCAAGGAGGAATGATTTGGAACAGCGGTTATAAATTGGCGTCAGCAGTTAGTAATGCTGGAGGTTTAGGACTTATTGGAGCAGGATCGATGTATCCAGAAATTTTAAGAGAACACATTCAGAAATGTAAAAAAGCAACTGATAAGCCTTTTGGAGTCAACATTCCGATGTTATATCCAAACATTGAAGAAATTATGAATATTGTGGTTGAGGAAGGTGTGAAAATTGTTTTTACTTCTGCTGGAAATCCGAAAACTTGGACTTCTTTTTTGAAGGAAAAAGGAATTACAGTGGTTCACGTTGTGAGTAGCAGTGTTTTTGCTTTAAAAGCACAAGAGGCTGGGGTAGA
The DNA here is from genome assembly GCF_003254625.1 of Flavobacterium ginsenosidimutans. Lineage (GTDB taxonomy): Bacteria > Bacteroidota > Bacteroidia > Flavobacteriales > Flavobacteriaceae > Flavobacterium > Flavobacterium ginsenosidimutans. The sequence goes on along the minus strand of NZ_QJRJ01000076.1, from coordinate 186,432 downwards.
TGCGGTTGTTGCCGAAGGTTTTGAAGCAGGCGGACATAATGGTCGCGAAGAAACTACAACGCTGACTTTGATTCCGATGGTAAAAGAAAAAATCGAGATTCCGTTAATTGCGGCTGGAGGAATTGCAACAGGAAGAGGAATGCTTGCAGCAATGATTTTAGGAGCAGATGGCGTTCAGGTTGGAAGCCGTTTTGCAGCATCAATAGAATCTTCTGCACACAATAACTTTAAAGATACAATAGTTAATACTAAAGAAGGAGGCACACAATTGACTTTGAAAGAATTAGCACCTGTTCGTTTGGTGAAAAATAAATTTTATCAAGATGTTCAGGACTTGTACCAAAAATGTCCGTCAAAAGAAGAATTGGTGCAGCTTTTAGGGAGAGCAAGAGCCAAAAAAGGAATGTTTGAAGGAGATTTGGATGAGGGAGAATTAGAGATTGGTCAGGTTTCAGGATTAATTCATGATATTTTGCCAGTTGAAGAAATTATTCAACAAATGGTTACCGAATTTGAAGTTGCGTCCAAAGAAAAGATTACATTTGAGTTTTAATTACTGCACGAAATATTTTATGAATTCTTTACGCACCTATATAATATTGCTTTTTTTAGCATTTGGACTTCAACAAGCTCAAAGTCAGTCTTATCATTTTAAGACTTCTGGTTTTAGCGTTTTAGAGAAAAATCAAAAAGGAAAATGGGGCGAATGGTCAAATCTTGATTTGGTAAATCTTTCGGTTGTTTTAGATACAGATAAACACAGGATTGTAGTTTATTCTCAGGAAATTCAGCTTTATAGTATTTTGGATTATATTGAAAGAGAAGAAAATGACACCGATATTGTGTATTCTTTTATGTGTAAAGACAATGACGGCCGAGAGTGTAAACTATCGATTATAACGCGTAAAAAACAAGATTATCGTAAACAGCTTTATATTAATTACGACGATCATATTATTGTTTATAATATTATTACGGTTTAATATCTTCCTAAAAACATCAAATCTGCACTGAATAAAATCAGGAAAAATAATTCAAATTATTCTTAATAATTTATTTTCATTCGTACGTACTAAGTATCTGGGTAATTGCTATATTTGATTCGTTAAATTAGTTCTAAGTGTTTTTTAATCAAACACCAATAAAACGGTTTAACCTTACTAAAAATCAAAAAAAAACAATTTACCATTCTTGCTTATGAAGAAACTTTACACGTTGTTATTATTTACTTTTTTCGGACTTTTTGCCTCTTATGCGCAAACTATAGACGAAACTTTTGTTCAGCCAGTTGCTTATAAAGCAGCAAAAATTACTGTGATAAAAGAACTTTCTGATGGTAAAATCTTATTAGGAGGAAAAATAGATTTTTATAAAAATGAAAAGGTAAGCAATCTTATTAGATTGAATGCCGACTACTCACTCGATCAAACTTTTGTTTTTAATGGAGACTTAAACTCAGAAATTAAAGATGTAAAAGTTCAAAGTAACGGAAATTTAGTAGTGTTAACAACTAAGGATAATCTTGGTTTTGCTGATTTTTTTAAACTTTACCAATTAGATCCTAATGGTACAATTTTAAAAGAAGTTAGTACTATTTTTAATGCTACTTCAATAGCTCTTCAAGCAGATGATAAGATTTTGGTTACTGGAGGAGCAATAGGATACTATGATTTTACAAGCTGTTATTTGAATCGTTTTAATAGTGATTTTACTCTTGACGAAACATTTAATAATGACTTAGCATTTAATGGATCAACAAATACTGTTGCAGTTTCTGGTAATGATATTTATGTTGGAGGTTCGTTTAGTGACATTGGTGGAGTTTCGAAGAACAGTCTTGTAAAGTTGGACTCAAGTGGAAATATTGACAATACATTTGATGTTAGTGATAATATAAATGGAAGAGTATTTTCTTTAACGCTTCAAGATGATGGTAAATTACTAATTGGAGGAAATTTTTACAGAATACTGGGCGGTGAGCCTAGCTATAATATGTGTAGGTTAAATACTGACGGAACAGTTGATAATACTTTTACTAGCACTTATTCTAACTTTTATGTATCTACAGTTGCAGTAAAAGACTCAGATATATATTTATCATGGTATGAACCTGCACAGTCTACGAGTTTTTTAGTGAAACTTAATTCGGACGGATCAGCTAATCAGGATTTTGCGCCTGTTAAATTGAATGAATTTGGATACCAGTCCTTTGCAATGGGAATTGTAGATAATAAAATAATTTATAGCAACTCAGGAAATGTTGGTAATAAATTTGGATTATCAGTAAGCGATTTAAATGGTGGCCCACTTGATTCTTCAGAATTAAAAGCAAGCCAATACGGAAGTTTTGAAAAGGGCGAGTACTTTAATGGAAAATTAGTTGTTAAAGGTGATTTTGTCAAAATTAATGATGTTGAAACTTTTGGAATTGGATTATTGAATGAAAATGGTTCAGTTGATGAGTCTTTTGTATTTCCAAACTATCTTGGAGATATCAAGCAATTTCAGGTTATTGATAACGAAACCATCTTTGTGAGCACAAAAAGCAAATTGCTAAAATTAAATAATCAAGGAGTAATTTTAAAAGATTTTGTATATAAAGACGTTACTGCATTGCTTGGAGTTGAAAAATTTAAAGTTCTAGATAATGGCAAAATTCTAATTACTGATCAATGGAGTTTAGTTCTTTTAAGTGCAGAAGGTGTTCAAGAAAGGAATTATGCTTTGCAATCTGAAAATTATTACTGGTTTACAGGACTTACTTTTGAACTACAGGCTGATAAAATTATTGTTGGCGCAATGTATAATGATTTTAGTGCGACACCATATTCGTATAAAATTTTAAGATTTGATATGGATGGTTCACTTGATGAAACATTTACTTTGAATGGTTCAGGTCCAGATACTTCAGTTGGAAAAATAAAAGTATTGGATACAGGGGAAATTATTCTTGCAGGAGTTTTTTTAAATTTTAATGGAATATCAGTTCCTAATCAAATTGTTAAGCTGTCAAAAGATGGCGAAATGGATCTTCAATTTAATGAAAATCAAAAAGAATCACTAATAGGAAATTCTAGTTATCATGATTACAAAAAAATAGAAGTAGTAGATTCTGTAATTTACATTACCGAGGGCAATGCTAATGTAACAGCGATTAATCTTGACGGAACTTTTGTAAAAGAGTTTGAAATGCCAGTTCAAATGGATCAAATAAGTGATATTGTTGCTCTAGAAGATGCTGCGCCTTCTAATACAGGAAAATTTAAAGCAAATGAAGATCACTATATTTTTGCGATAGGTTCATCAAAAAATACTGCGAATGGTGCATCATCATTTGTTGTAAAAGTAAATGTTGGTAAGTCAACACTATCTACTAAGCCAACACCAGATGCGTTGAAATCAAATATTCAGATTTATCCTGTTCCGGTAAGCAATACAGCATATTTATCTTTTTCGAATGCTGTTTCTCCAAACAAAGTGGTAATTTATGCAATGAATGGTTCAGAAATATATTCTGCTAAAATAGAAAACGCCGAAAGTGCCGAAATTGATTTGTCAAATTATAAATCAGGAACTTATATTGTAAAACTATTTTCGGATTCGGGAGTTGTAACCAAAAAGATTGTCAAAAACTAACTCAAAATAAATTTAATGAAAAGGCCCGAAAATTAGTTGTTTTCGGGCCTTTTTTATTTTTTGAAATAAATTATTCGATGTCTTTAATAAACTCGTCATATTCTAAGTAGAACATTTCTAGAGCGTGCATATTTTCGTTGAAAAAATCAAAAATGGCATCCCAATTATTTCTGTTACTAAAACCAACACCAAGTTTTTCAACCCAAATTCTGCTGATGGTTTTGCCGCTTTCGAGATTGTAATTTTTTTCAAAAACTAAATCTTTGATAAATTCTTCTTCAAGAATACTTTTCAAAGCTTCCAGTTTTTCGAAATAAGCATTACGTTTTTCATCGCTTCTTTGTTCGATATCAATTAAAACCTGTGCTTTTTTATTATCTACATAAAATTTAAAAGAGAAATCTTTGATTTTTGTGTCGTAAAGCACCCATTTTCGAGGATATTTTTCGGCAAAAGCGACCCAAAATTCCCTTTTAATTCTTTGTGATTCTTCCCTGCTGTACATTTTTTTAGGCTTTAATTTTAGAAAACTTGCGGTACTGCGTTTTCTGGAGTATATTTATGTTTTATTTGAAAGTACAAAAATAAGCTTTGATTATGAATTTTCAAGACTTTTTGAAATATGTTCCCAATATAATTCCAGTTGAATTACCCGCGGTAAACGCACACTTAAAAATGGCTCCAAAAGAGCGCATAGAGGGATTAAAAAATCTTGATATTGAATCATTAAATGCTAGAATGGCAGGAGTAATGATGCTTTTTTATCCTAAACAGGAAAAAACGCATCTGGTTTTGATTGTTAGAAATGCTTATGATGGTGTTCATTCAGCTCAAATTGCATTTCCGGGCGGAAAGTTTGAAAAAGAAGATTTAAATTTTGAAACAACAGCACTTAGAGAAACACAAGAAGAAGTTGGAATTACAAGTGATAAGATTGAAATAATCAAGCATTTTTCACCTATGTATATTCCGCCAAGCAACTTTTTGGTTCATCCATTTTTAGGAATTGCCAAAGAAGAATTAGCATTTTATCCCGATATTAGGGAGGTTGCGGCAATTATTGAGTTGCCATTGTCCGTTTTTTTAAATGACGAAATAATTATCGAAGCCAGATTATCAACTTCTTACGGAGCAAATATTTTGGTTCCGGCCTTTAATATTCAGAATCATGTAGTCTGGGGAGCCACAGCAATGATTTTGAGCGAATTGAGAGATGTGTTGAAAGAAACTTTCTCAAAAGAACTTTAAAAAACTATATTTAACAATTTGATATTCATTTTAATAGAGTATAATTGGAGAAATTGTTTTATAGTGTTGCTAAAAGAATAAATTTTGTATGTTTGCGACCTAACAAAAAAATAAGATAAAATAGTTATGGGATTGTTTAAACGAAATCCTTTTGGGCATATATTATTCATCAAGAAATGGTTGATCCGAGTTCTGGGTGCCATGACTCATAGAAGATATAGAGGTTTTAATGAATTACAGATCGAAGGATCTGAAATTATTAAAACGCTTCCTGATAATAATGTTTTATTTATATCCAATCACCAAACTTATTTTGCAGACGTTGTAGCGATGTTTCATGTCTTTAACGCAAGTTTATCAGGACGTCAAGATACTATTAAGAACATTGGCTATTTATGGCAGCCGAAAATGAATATTTATTATGTTGCTGCAAAAGAAACAATGCAAGCAGGATTATTACCAAGAATTCTGGCTTACGTTGGAGCAATTACGGTTGAGAGAACTTGGCGTGCAAAAGGTGTCGATGTTACAGAAAAACGTGAAGTAAACCCAAATGATACAGAAAATATCAGAATAGCACTTGAAGATGGTTGGGTTATTACATTTCCGCAAGGGACAACAAAATCATTTAAGCCCGTTCGTAAAGGAACTGCACATATTATTAAACAGCACAAACCAATTGTAATTCCAATTGTAATTGATGGTTTCCGTCGTTCGTTTGATAAAAAAGGACTTCGAATGAAGAAAAAAGGAATTCTACAATCTTTCATCATTAAAGAACCTCTTGATATTGATTATGAAAATGACACCATCGAAGAAATTGTAGAAAAAGTAGAATACGCTATCGAACAACATCCATCATTCTTAAAAGTTATTCCGGCTGAAGAAATCAAAGCACAAGAAGAACTAAACATATTAAGACGTTGGGATTATTAGAAATTTTAGATTTCTGATTTTAGATTTTAGATTTTAGATTTTTTGTCTCAACTTTGTCAGGCTGAGCGAAGTCGAAGCCTAACTTTGTGCCCTTTGACTTCGCTCAAGGTGACAGATTGACTTTGTATCAAAAATTTTTTGTTTCAAGTTTAAAAAAAACTTAGAACCTTAGCATCTCAGAACCTTAGCAACTTTTTCAGAAATCTATCTTCTTCAATTCTTTATAATTAGCGTATAATCTGCGTAAAAGTGTTCCATAAATAATTCTGTAGAAACACCAGAACAATCCGAAGAAGCCTAGAATTACAAGAAACAATATCCCGATTGTAACGAACATTGCTTTTCCGTTCATGGCTAATTTTTCTCTAAGAAATTCCATGTCTGGATTGTAAACAAAAGCAATAAAAAAGCTTAAAATAGCTGTTATTACAATCATTCCTAGATTATACCAAACATAATATTGAACTGTTTTACGAGTCTTTAAAATAGCACTCATCAATGATTTTGTGGCTATTGTGGTCGAAATTGTTTTGTAGTTTTTATAGAAAATGTAAACAAAAATCAGTACTACAACATAATTGAAATAAGTTAGGAATTCTAATGCCATTACAATTTCAGGATGATTTATTTTGCGCAAAACATCATCCGTATTGATAAATAAGTTTGAAAAAGTCCAAAACGAAATTTCCAAAATACTGATAATCAAAATCCATTTTACAATTGAAGATGATTTTTTATGAATCATCTTATAGATTTCAGTTTCAGAAATTTGTTGAAAAGAACCTGCGTTCTTTTGCCAGTCTTTTTTTAGTAAATCCAGTTCTTTCATAATAATTTTTAAGGATTTAGTATTTTTTTAAGTTTCCCCTTAATTCTGTTCATTTTCACGCGCGCATTCACTTCGCTGATTCCTAAGGTTTCAGCTATTTCTTGATAATCTTTGTCTTCTAAATACATAAAAACTAATGCCTTTTCGATGTCATTGAGCTGGTAAACTGCTTTATACATCAATTTAATCTGTTCTTCCTCTTCGTAATTGTAGTCAACATCTTTTACAAAATGCTGATGATTTTCATAATCTACGGTCGAAATAGTTCTTTTGGTTTTTCGGTATAAGGTAATTGCCGTGTTTAAGGCCACACGATATGTCCAAGTCGAAAATTTACTGTCACCTCTAAATTTTGGATAAGCTTTCCAGAGCTGAATGGTGATTTCCTGAAACAGATCTTTATGAGCATCTTCGCCAGCAGTATATAATCTACAAATCTTGTGGATTATATTCTGATTTGCCTGCAATTGCGCAACAAATGACTGTTCTAGATTTTCGCTCATAAAAGTATTAGTAGTTATGAAATCATTTTTGTTACAGTTGAATTATAATTTTCTCGTTTTATAATAATTAATAGTCAAATCTAAAAATTTACTATAACTATCCATACCATCTTTTTGATTGTTAGATTTTAAGAAATTATCGTAAAGAAAATAAAATCCTTCATCTAGAAAAGTATCATACTTTTTATGAAAATCCTGACTTTCCTGATAGTTTTTTAAAATTCCGGTATGAACTGATTTTTTTAATTGATTATAAATTTTCTCATTTTTAAACTTCCAGATTCCTAGACAATAATTTAAAGTAAAACTATAACCAGCATATTGAAAATAAGGATTGTCGTTTTTTAGAGAAGCAAGAACTCCAATAAAATTACATTCACTTTCGCTAGCAAAACCAATCTGATGAGCCATTTCGTGTGCTGTAGTTTGTGGGAAATTGTACATTGGAAGCAAATCATTAATTTGAGCTTCATTTGTAAACGGATTTAAATAGCCTCCAAATCCCATATAAGATAATGGTGTGCTAAATAAAGATTTTTTAACGCTTAAAATTTCATATTTAAAGTAAGGATGTTCTTGTGCTAAATTGTCGTAGCCCTTCAAAATCATTCCAAAAGATTCCTCCTGAGAATAAGGGAAAACAACTTTTGAAGTATCATTTTTAGTTATCACAAACTGAATTTCATTTGTTTTTGAAATTATTTTTTTTGTAAAAGCATAAAAATCAGCATCTGAATATTCTCTTTTAATTTCCATTTTTTCGAATAGAGGTTTACGATAATAATTGAAAGCCCAAAGCAGATGAAAGAAAAAGTAAAACACGGAGACTTTGCTCAATATTTTTAGAACGTGATCTTTCCAATCTGTTTTCCATGTTTTTCTGATGTTCCAAAACCAACTTATGATGGCTAAAATTAAAAAAGCATAAATGCAATCGCCAAGCGAAAAAGGAATTTTTCCTAAACCTATTCTTAAAAAATGAGAAATTCTAAGGAAGATATTATTACTGTAAAAACCTTCGACATAATCAGGAAAATATCTGAGGATTCTTAAAAAGATAATCTGAACTAAAAGAAATAATGGAAGTATATATTTTTGTTTCACAGTAAAAAATTTGGATACGTAAATATAATTACAATTTTGAGTGATCAAAAAAAGTTTGCCACGAATTGCCCGAATTTTCACTAATTACAAACTTTATACATTTTAGAGCCATTATAATTTGTGCTAATTGGTGAAATTCGTGGCTAAAAAAGCAATTAAACTTTGTAACTTTGAAGCTCTTAATTGTTAAACATCAAACAAAATATAATGAGTCAAGAAGTAAGAAATCTGGAACCAAAAGCACTTTGGAATAAATTCGCAGATTTAAATGCCGTTCCTCGTCCGTCAAAAAAAGAAGAGCGTGTAATTGAGTTTATGAAAAACTTTGGAAACAGCTTAGGTTTAGAAACTTTTGAAGATGAAATCAGAAACGTAATCATCAGAAAACCGGCAACTCCTGGAATGGAAAATCGTAAACCAATCGTAATGCAAGGGCATTTAGATATGGTGCATCAAAAAAATGCAGATACTGTCTTTGATTTTGATACACAAGGTATTGATATGTATGTAGATGGTGACTGGGTTCGCGCGCGCGGCACAACACTAGGCGCTGATAATGGGTTAGGAGTAGCAACAATTATGGCTATTTTAGAAAGTAAAGATATTCCGCATCCTGCAATCGAAGCTTTATTTACAATTGATGAAGAAACCGGAATGACAGGAGCTTTAAATCTTAAAGGAGGAATTCTTCAAGGTCAGATTTTATTGAATTTGGATACTGAAGAAGATGATGAAATTGATATTGGATGCGCTGGTGGAATTGATGTAACAGCTACAAGAACATACCATGAAGAAGAAGTTCCAGAAGGATCTGTTGGATATACGATTACAGTAAAAGGCTTAAACGGAGGGCATTCAGGAATGGATATTCATAAAGGTTTAGGAAATGCTAATAAAATCATGAACCGTTTATTATTTGATGCATTTGAAAACTTTGGTTTGCAGATTGTAGAAATCAACGGCGGAAGTCTTAGAAATGCAATTCCGAGAGAAAGTGTTGCTAAAGTGATTATTTCTCAAATGTTTGATGAAGCTTATGTGTATGATATGCAGGAAATTATTTCTGACATAAAAGCAGAGTACAAAACAACTGAACCAAACTTGTCTATTGAAATTGTAAAAGGCGATTTACCTGAAAAAGTAATGGATTTAGGAGTTCAAGAAGGAATTATCAGAGCAATTTATGCAGCTCAAAATGGAGTTTACAAAATGAGCGCTGATATGGCTGATTTGGTTGAAACTTCAAATAATATCGCTCGTGTGGTTATAAAAGATGGAGAAATTCTGGTTGGTTGTTTAACACGTTCTTCTGTTGAATCTTCAAAATTTGATTTGGCAAATTCTTTACGTTCAGCTTTTGAATTGGTTGGATGTGAAGTAGAGCTTTCAGGTTCTTATCCTGGATGGACTCCAAACGTAAATTCTGAAATTTTAGAAGTTTTAAAAGAGATCTACGAAAAACAAAATGGAGAACAGCCTAAAGTTGTAGCTTGCCACGCTGGTTTAGAATGTGGAATCTTAGGAACAAATTACCCAGATATGGATATGATTTCTTTTGGACCAACAATTCACGGAGCGCACTCTCCAGATGAAAGAGCAAGTATTTCATCTGCACAGAAATATTGGAAATTTGTATTAGAAATTCTTTCTAATATACCAGTTAAATAGTTTTAGTATTCAGTCGCAGTCTCGGTAATCAGTTTAAAAGAACTGTAAACTGAGACTGTAAACTGAGACTAAAATTAATCCCTCTTAGGAGCATTTTTCTTTTCTCTCTTTTCTTCTTTCTTTTCTTTAGCCGTTTTTAACGGTTCTTTTTTTGCTGTTTTTTTAGCATCTTGACCTTTTGCCATAATTTTTGATTTTGTTATAAATGTAGGGCTTTTAAAATCCGAAACGTCAAAAAAAATCCCCAATTTTTAAAATTGAGGATTTAGATGTTTTTATTTGTATTAAGTTTTAATTACGTTTTAATACTTTATATTGTTCATAACAAGCACTTATTGCGTCCATTATCTGTAGATCATTAGCAGTCTGGATAAAAGAATCAGAATAGTTACAACGGTGCATAATTTCAGGAATTTCGTCTTTGCTGATTCCTAACAATACTGCCACCGTTTCACGATCGTATTTAGATTCTAAAAGTGTTCGTACGGTATCATCTTTTTTCATTTCCTTCAACTTCTTGAGTTCTTTACCATTTTTTCCGAAGAAATTATAAAGCATATCGGCGGGGTTAAAAATCGAACCGAGGACTTTCCCAAAAGCATTTGGTGCATATTCTCCAGCTTCATAACCTTGCGTAAGACCTGAAATGCTATAACGGTAGTTTTCTTTAGTTGGAATTAATTTAGAATCAATTTCAAGATATCCTGTCAGAGAAAAAGGAGCAATAACAACTTCTTCCAAAGCAATTGCTTTTTCAGTAAGCTGAATTCTTGTTACTTTATTTTTGATCCAGTCATTTGTAACCCTGATTCTTAGCGATTGAAATCCTAGAATAGAAAAATGAAGCGTATCGTTGACTTGTACGTCAATTTCAAAATACCCTTTTTCGTCAGATTTTGCACCACGGACTTTATTGGTGTTAATGATGTTTACGCCGGCAAGAGGTTGTTTGCTGTCGTCATTGATAACGTAACCTGAAACTCTTTGTGGAACTGTTGGTTGTGTATCTTGCGTATCTTGCGCAAATCCAAAGTTAGCGAGAAGTGTAAAAAAGAAAACTGCGAAATATTTCATATCCTGATTTAAAGCTCTAAAAGTAGTAAATCGGGATTAAATATTTCGCTGTCTATGAATTTAATTATAAGAAAATTAACAAAGGCTACAGTATTGCTTTTTTGAATTGCAAAACTCATTTAAAGAGAATGAATTCTCGTATAAAAAAAATCCCAAGTTCCAGTTGTGTGTTTGGAATTTGGGATTTTGTATTTTAAGAAATTGAATTGTTAATCTCTTCTAGATCTTCTTGGTCTTGAGCTATCGCCGAAGTTTTCTGAACGTCTTGGAGCTCTGTCTGAACCTCCATTTTCGTTTCTTGGAGCAGAATTTCTAAAACCACCTTCTCTTCTTGGAGCAGAATTTCTGTCGCTTCTGAAACCTCCGTCACGAGATCCGCCTTCGCGTGAACCTCCGTCTCTAGAAGAATTTCTGTCACTTCTAAATCCGCCTTCACGTCTTGGGGCAAAGTTTCCATCTCTTCTGTTAGAATCACGTCTTCCTCCTCCACGGTTGTTGTGGTCACGTCTTCCTCCACCATCATTTTTAGAAATCTCAACATTGATACGACGACCTTCTAGTTGAACATTGTTTAAAACGTCCATTACTTTATCTGTAAACTGCGGGTCAGTGTTAAAGAAAGAGAAACCTTCTTTTACATCAACTTTAAAGATATCATCACGACCTAAATCTAATGTTTCTTTTAAGTAATCTTTTAATGACATCCAGTCGAAGTTATCTCTAGAACCAATGTTTACGAAATAACGAACTGCTCCATTATTATTGAATTCTCTTGGCTCAGAATCACCTCTTTCACGTCTTTCTCCAGAAGATTGAGTAGAAATATCTCTGTTCTTTTTGTAGTAAGCGATGAAACGGTTAAATTCTACTGATACCATTTTCTTGATCAATTCTTCTTTAGATAAATCTTCAAGAACATTGTTGATTGCTGGTAAATAGTTGTCGATTTCGTGATCAACCTCAGTATCTTTAATTTTGTTTGCTAAGTGCAATAACTGAATTTCGCAGATTTCGATTCCAGATGGAATAGATTTTTCTTCGAATTTTTGTTTGATGATTCTCTCGATAGAAGAAATTTTACGTAACTCACTTTTTGTAACGATTACAATAGAAGTACCTAATTTTCCAGCTCTACCAGTACGACCAGAACGGTGGTTGTACGTTTCAATTTCGTCGGGTAATTGATAGTTTACAACGTGAGTTACGTTATCAACGTCAATACCACGTGCAGCAACGTCAGTAGCAACAAGCATCTGAATTTGTCTTCCACGGAAAGATTTCATTACACCATCACGTTGCGCTTGAGATAAATCTCCGTGTAACGCAGCGGCGCTATATCCATCTTCAATTAACTTCTCAGCAATAGCTTGCGTGTCTCTTTTTGTACGACAGAAAACTACTGAGAAAATGTCTGGATTAGCATCAGCTAAACGTTTTAAAGCTTCGTAACGGTCACGAGCATTAACTAAATAAAATTCGTGAGAAACTGTAGAAGAACCTGAATTTTTAGTTCCTACAGTAATTTCTAATGGTTCGCTCATGAATTGTTTTGCAATTCTAGCAACCTCTTGCGGCATAGTCGCAGAGAACAACCATGTGCTTTTTTCGTCTGGAGTATCTGATAAAATAGATACGATATCCTCATAGAATCCCATGTTTAACATTTCGTCAGCCTCATCAAGAACACAGTAATCTATGTTTTTAATGTTTACTAAACCTCTGTTAATCATGTCTTGCATTCTTCCTGGAGTTGCCACAATAATTTGTGCACCTCTCTTTATTTCTCTTGCTTGTTCTGTTATACTAGCTCCTCCGTAAACTGCTACCACATTAATACCTTTTTCGTATTTAGAGTAGTTTTTAAGTTCGTTAGTAATCTGTAAACATAACTCGCGTGTTGGCGATAAAACTAATGCTTGTGTATTTCTGTTGTCGGCATCAATTTTTTGAATTAGCGGAAAACCGAAAGCTGCCGTTTTCCCTGTCCCTGTTTGAGCCAACGCAACCATATCCGTGTCTTTTTCCAATAATAGGGGAATCGCCTTTTCCTGTACCTCTGACGGATTTTCAAATCCTAGATCTAAAATCGCCTTCAGTAACGATTCATTCAATCCTAATTGTTCAAATTTATTCATATGTGTTTTAAAATAGGGTGCAAAATTACTGCTAATTATTCAGATAAACTAATGCAATTTTAAGAATTATGTATTTGTTATGATTTGATTATCAAAAAGTTACGTTTTTGTTGAAATAAATTTTTACGTTAAATGAAGAAATATGCCAAAAAACACGTCTTAAAATGTAAAATTTAGCTACTAAAATGTTGTATTTTAAACAATTATTTTGTGGTGCTCAGAAAATCAATTAGTTGGTGAACTGCTTTTCCGCGGTGACCTATAGTATTTTTGGTCTCTAACGGCAATTCGGCAAAGGTCTTGTCAAAATTTTCAGGTTTAAAAATTGGGTCGTATCCAAAACCATTTGTCCCAGTTTTGGTTTCTGTAATTTCACCTTTTGCAATTCCAGTAAATAAATATTGCTTTCCTTCAAGATTTAAAGTGATGACAGTTTTAAACTGAGCGCTTCGATTTTTGTTATTCTCTAACGCCTTCAAAAGTTTATTCATGTTATCATCCGCATTTTTCTGTTCGCCGGCGTAACGTGCAGAATAAACTCCAGGTTCACCATTTAAAGCATTTACTTCTAAACCTGTATCATCTGCAAAACAGTCATAACCATATTTCTCGGTTACATAATCTGCTTTTAATATCGCATTTCCTTCAATGGTGTCTGCAGTTTCTGGAATATCTTCTAAACAATTAATGTCTTCTAAACTTAATATTTTGATGCTTTCCGGAAGCATGCTTTGAATTTCTGCAATTTTATTTTTGTTGTTTGAAGCGAAAACGAGTTTCATATAATTATGTGTTTAAATGATTTTCAACACAAATTTAGAATTCTTATATTTGATATCTTAGCTAAAATTCAAATAAATGCAATTATCAGTACTTTATAAAAAAATCCTGCCTTTTGTAAAGCCGTACAGAAAAATGGTAATTGCAACTTTACTGTTAACCTTTTTGGGTTCGTTTGCGGCACAGGTAAATGCTGTGATTTTAAAATATACTGTCGATACTATAAATAATTTGATGGTTGCGCATGAACCTTTATCTAAAGGATTTCATTTACTCGGAATTATTAGTATTGTCTTATTAACTAAAGAATTGGTTAATTCCGTAGTTCAATTTGGACAGAAATTCTATGGTGAAAAACTTCGTATTTTCATTACACGTGACATTTCTCAAACCATAGTAGAAAAAATTCTAAGCTATCGAATGGAATTTTATACTTCAGATGAAAATGAAAGCGGAAAACTTCAAACTAGAATTGATGCCGGAATTAGCAGTTTAACTCGATTGGTTCAAAACTTCTTTATTGATATTCTGCCTTTGTTTGCTAACGCTTTTGTGGCTTTAGTAATTATGTTTTATGCCAATGTTTATGTGGGTTTGGTAAGTTTATGTATTATTCCGATTTATTTTTACATCAGTCAATTGCAGGCAACGAGATTGAGCGGATTCCGACGAAGAATGCGCAAATATCGCGAAACTAAAAATAATGGAATCATCAGTTTAATTGAATCGATAACGGTAATTAAATCTTTTGTACGCGAATCGACAGAAGCCGATCGACATGAAAAGATTCAGTTTGAAATGACCGAAAATCAGCTGCAAACCAGAAAAACCAGTTTTATTTTTGAAAGCATTAAAAGTTTTGTAGAGCAGATTGGAGTAGTAATTATCATTATTCTGACTGCTTATTTCGTTTTGAATAATCAAATGACGATTGGTGCAATTATGTTTCATATTATGCTATTTAATAATGTTTCGTCGCCAATTAGACAATTACACCGAATTTATGACGAAGTAAATGATGCACTAATTTATTCGGAAGGATTCTTTGATATTTTAGAAGCAGAGCATGAAACAGAAACCAGCGGTAATTATATCCCAGAAAAAATTCTTGGATTAATAGAAGTGAAAAATGTAGATTTTGTATATCCAAACGGAACACAAGCGCTTTATGATATTAATTTTACAGTAAAACCAAATGAAACCACAGCTTTGGTTGGATTAAGCGGTGCTGGAAAAAGTACCATTATTAATTTGCTGGATAAATTCTACTTGCCTTCCTCTGGTCAGATATTTTTGGATGGAGTTGACTTGGTTGAATACAATACCGATTTTCTGCGTAAAAATATTGGTTTGGTGCTTCAGAAAAATCACATTTTTAAAGGCACAATTTTAGAGAATATTTTATATGGAAAACCAGAAGCTTCAAAAGATGAAGTTATAGAAGCCGCAAAGCAAGCCTATATTCACGAGCAAGTTATTCAATTGCCAAAAGGTTACGATTCTGATGCACATTTGCTTTCGGGCGGCCAGCAGCAGCGTATTGCAATTGCTAGATTGTTTCTAAAAAATCCGCCAATCATTTTCCTTGATGAACCAACGGCAAGTTTGGATGCTATAGCAACAGAACAAATTAAAAAGTCTTTAGATGCCATCAAAAAAGACAGAACCGTGATTATCATATCGCACAGTATTTCACAGATTATCGATGCTTCTAATATTATCGTTTTAGAAAAGGGAAGATGTGTCGAAAAAGGAACTCATGACGAATTATATGATAATAAAGGAACATATCATCAAATATTCATGGCAATGGCAAACAGCTTAAATATCGAAAAAATCACACAGACTTTTGATTGATATAATTCAAAGTTATTTTCTCAATACAAAAAGCGACAATAATTCCAAAAGTGTAAGCCAGAATATCTTCCCAAAGAAATCCTTGTCCTAAAACATATTTTCCAAAAAGTGTTTTTCTAAGCTCGATCATCCATTCTCCCTGATAAAGCTGTAAAAACTCAATTCCGTAACAAATAAATAGAGAAAGTAACACAATTGCGAAAGCATTTTTAAATGGAAGAAATATTCGAACTAAAAAATAAATCATTACGGCATACAAAAAATCGCCAATCCATAATGGAATAAAAGATGTTTTTCTTGAAAGGATTCCAAGAAAAATGATGCTTAGAAAGATTAAGAAATAGGTAATTCTAGTTTTGTTCAAGTTGAGATTGGGTTTTGGTTAAGACAAATTTAGAGTAATTTTTTTAAAGAAATTACGAGATGTTTTGTCATTCCGAGGAACGAGGAATCACACGAGAAATTCCACAAAGTAATTCGCCAATCTTTGTCGATCTGCGAGTGCGATTCCTCGTTCCTCGGAATGACAAACTAAATCTTATGCCTTAAAATAGTACATCAATAATCCACTTTTAGGTAACAAAAAATACAAAACCCAATTAGATTTATTTTATTTCCTAAATTTATCGATTAAACAAACTATCGACCACATGAATGCAAAATTTTTCACCCTGATTGCCACATTGTTTATTCTAGGAAATCAAGGCTATTCTCAAAAAGATAAAACATTTAATATTAAGAAGCAATTGGATTATTGCGCAGAACAAGCTTCGGAAACCTTAAAGGTAATTCCGAATAACGGAACGTCTCCACGAACAGTTCCAAACGGAAGCAAAGAATGGAAATTTGTTGACTACAAAGATTGGACAAGCGGATTCTGGCCTGGAGAATTATGGTTTTTGTATGAAGCAACAAAAGATAAAAAATGGGAAAAAGAAGCTGATAAATTTACTCGTTTTCTAACACCTTTATCGGTTACCAAAGCCGCAGACCATGATTTAGGATTTCAGGTTTTCAATAGTTTCGGAAACGGATATCGATTAACCAAAAACAAAGAGTATAAAGAAATCATTCTCAAAACTGCAGATACACTTGCAACACTTTTTAATCCAAAAGTGGGAACAATCCAATCTTGGCCTCACAATAAAATGGGCGGTCATAATACTATCATTGATAATATGATGAATTTGGAGCTTTTGTTTTGGGCTTCAAAAAACGGAGGAAGTAAGAAACTATACGATATTGCTGTAAAACATGCCGAAACTACAATGGCAAATCATTTCAGACCAGATAATACTTCTTATCATGTTATCATTTACGACTTCGAAACTGGAAAAAAAATAAAAGGAAGAACTGCACAAGGATATAGCGACGATAGTATGTGGGCACGCGGTCAGGCATGGGCGATTTATGGCTTTACAATGACGTATAGAGAAACAAAAGACGTTAAGTTTTTAGATTTTGCTCATAAATTAGCACGTGCTTATTTAGATAAATTAACCACAGAAGATTTAGTTCCGTATTGGGATTTTAATGCACCGAATATTCCGAACGAACCAAGAGATGCTTCCGCAGCAGCAATTGTTTCTTCGGCACTTTTAGAATTAAGTTCGTACACAAAAGACAAGAATTTAAAAGCTGAATATTTAACAAAAGCTAAAAAGATGATTGTGTCACTTTCAGATCATTATCAAAGTCATGATGTTAATTCAGCGTTTTTATTGCATTCAACAGGGCATAAACCTGCAGGAAGTGAGATCGATTGTTCTATAAATTATGCAGATTATTACTATCTTGAGGCACTATTAAGACTTCAAAAATTAAAATAAAAAATGAAAACAAGCAATTATAAATTTTGGAACGGGTTCTTAACATTTGTACTCGTTATTTTTATGATTGTTAGGTTAGGTGCTGGAATACTTAGATTTTATGCATCTAATAAAGCGAAAGAAAGAAAACCAAAGGAAATTCTGGATGTTAGTCCTTATGTAATGACTATTGAGCAAGCTGAAAAAAATGCAGAGAAAAAGCTTACTGATATTAAAAATCGAGATAAAAAAATAAGAAACATTCTTTATTCACAATATGTAGAATTAGAGAATTTTAATGCTTCCGAAAAGGGAGAATTTGGTTTGCATAAACTAGAAAAAGATTCAGTTATGTTTGTCGATTTTAAGACTCAGATAAGAATACCCAAAGGATATTATCTTAAAAGTAATAATGGGGACTCTTTAATTTCAGCATCTAAATCTCCTAACGATTTGAATGTTTTTGTTCGTAACTTTAGAACGGAAGATAATTTTGAAAAATGTCTTAAAAAAATTAAAAGTAAAAATAACTTAGAGAACTATCAAACTGAGGATTCGTGGGGAAATATGAAATCTATTTCGTATAAAATAAATCCTGATGAAAGAAAGTTCAATGGAATTGTTTTTTGCTTTGACAAAAATGAATATGGGCTTATTACCTTTTATGAATTTGAAAGTAATAAGTTGTCAATTAAAGAATTGAAGAACATTTCAAAAGATTTCTTGGCGCAAAATCTTATGCAAGTTTCTAGATAATGTAGATTTTATATAACCTAAAATTAGTAAAGTGATGAAATATAAAGAAGGGATTAAGAAAATAAGCCAGATTACCTTTGCAATAATGATGGTATTAATGCTTGTAAGCTGTAAAAACACCAAACAAAAACTCCAAGAGTATGTTGTTACATATAACAAATCGATTGCTCCGAGTTTTAGAGCCGATAATGTAACGCTTACTACTGCAAGAGGTTATATCAACAATGATAAAATTGAACTGAGATTTGAAACCAATTTAGAACAAAACGAAGCTCATAAATCGGCGGCTGTAATTTCTTTTCCTAAATTGATAAAATTGATGATTGATAAAGATCAAATTCCAAGACAATTAATTGAAGAAGGAGTTCAATTTGATGTTTATTTTCTGGCAAATGATAATACAGTTTTGGATAAAGAAGTGCTGACTGGCGAATCTCTAAAAGATTTTTTGAAATAACAGATTGAGTTTTTTTTGAAAAACAAATCATTTTAATTCTTACATATTAGAAGTCTCTTTATAATTTAATTAAAGAGACTTTTTTGTATTTATGGCCAAAAATTAAGTATAAAAGAAACGTTTTTATTCTTACAAATGTTTGCCTTTTTGAGAGTATAATTGGTTTGTATTCAAAGAATTATATATGCGTTTTCTGTAATTGAATGTTGTTTTTTTGTTGTGAATTAGTTATGTTTGAGTTAAAAATAACTATTAAAACCAAAAATTTATGAAAAAAATTACCCAAATCGCATTTGCGCTTGCTTTTGCATTATTTTTAGTTAGCTGTAAAAATACCAAGCAGAAAATTCAGGAACATGTAAGTAATTACAATAATTCATCTTCGATAAAAGGGAATGGTATTACTAGTACAACAGCAAAAGCTTTTCTAAACGATAATAAGATTGAAATTAGAATCGAAACAAATTTAGAAGAAAATGATGCAAATAAATTAGCCTACAAAGAATCTTTTCCTGGTTTGTTGAAAGACATGATTAAGAATGATCAAATTTCTCCATCTCTTATCGCAGAAGGAGTGAAGTTTGATGTTTATTTCTTGGCTTATAATAATGTTATTTTAGCACAGCAATTAGTTGATCAGGAAGAATTAGCGGTTTTAGAAGGAACCTCTGAACCAAACAAAGAAACAGCAAAATTATAATTGAAATATGGATTTTAAATGAAAAGCCTCTTCACAAGAAGAGGCTTTTTTTATGAGAATTGAGTAACGTTTTTCAGATTATCAGGGAAATACTGTTCAGATAAATTAGAAAATTCATCACCACGCATGAAAATATTGATATCTACATCTGCAAAACTGCTTTTTCCTGCAGCTGCTAAAAGTTCATTTGCGGCGTGAAGCGTATTTTTATGAAAGTGATATACGCGTTCTGATTTATCAGTAACAACCAAACCTTTCATCAGCATTTTGTTTTGAGTGGCAACTCCAGTTGGACATTCATTATTATGGCATCTTAAAGCCTGAATACAGCCTAAAGAAAACATAAATCCTCTCGCACTGTTACACATATCAGCACCCAATGCAATAGCATGTAAAATAGAATAGCCAGAAATAATTTTCCCGCTTCCAATGATTCGCATTTTATCACGAATTCCTAAACGCACCAAAGTTTTATTTACAAAAATTAATGCAGGTTCAAAAGGCATTCCAACTCCATCTGCAAATTCAAGCGGAGCAGCGCCAGTTCCTCCTTCAGCACCATCAACGGTAATGAAGTCTGGATAGATATCTTCAGTAATCATTTCTTGACAGATAGATTCAAATTCAGCAGTATTTCCAATACACAATTTAAACCCGATTGGTTTTCCATTAGATAAATCGCGTAATTGTTTAATAAAATGGATTAATCCTTTAGCATCAGAAAAAGCGTGATGTCCAGGAGGAGAAAGAATCATAGTGTGAGGAACAACCCCTCTAATTTTAGCAATTTGTTCAGTGTTTTTCTTAGCAGGAAGAACACCTCCGTGACCAGGTTTTGCTCCTTGAGAAAGTTTAATTTCGATCATTTTTACATTTGGGAGATTGGCTTTTTCCTTGAAGTTTTCTGGACTGAAATTTCCTTCTGCATCACGGCATCCAAAATATCCAGTTCCAATTTGCCAAGTAATATCTCCGCCTCCAGCAAGGTGAAATTCTGTTAATCCGCCTTCTCCCGTATTTTGGTAGAAATTTCCTTTTTTAGCACCAATATTAATGGCACGAACTGCATGTTCACTTAGAGAACCAAAACTCATAGCAGAAACATTGAATAAAGAAGCCGAATAAGGCTGTTTACAGTCTTTTCCACCCACTAAAACGCGAGGCAATTCTTCGTTGACTTTTGCTGGAAAAATAGAATGTTTGATTCCTTCGTAGTTTTCAGTATTTAAGTTCAATTGCGTTCCAAAAGGTGTGCTCGAATCAATATTTTTTGCTCTTTGATATACTAATGAACGCTGGTTTCTAGAAAAAGGTTTTCCGTCTGTAGATCTTTCGATAAAATATTGCTGGATCTCTGGTGCAATCATTTCAAACAGATATCTGAAATAACCCAAAACAGGGAAGTTTCGTAAAATAGCGTGTTTTTCTTGGAGAGCATTGTAGATTCCAACAATTAATAATATAGGTAGAATAATAATTAATAAAAATCCGCGCTCGGTGTAATAATAAATTGCGGCAACAAGTACAAACAATAAGAATCCGTAAATAAAGAATTTTTTTCTCATGTTTTTAAAAAATTAAATAGGTAATAAATGCGATAATTAGTTGAATCTTAAACGTACATAAACGTGTTTGATTCCTTTTTTGTCTGATTCTCTTTCGTCAATTTCCAAAATATCAGTTAATGATTTAAGCATTGGCGTTAGTTTAGAAAAGCCATAATTTCGAGGGTCAAATTCTGGTTTTTTCTTCACAATCAGATTTCCGACATCTCCTAAAAATGCCCAGCCATCATCATCTTCAATATCTTCAATGGTAGCTTCAATCAGTTCAATAGTCTGTTTGTCAATTTTATGAAGTGCTTTTTCAGCTGGTTTTTCAATTGGCTTTTTGGTATCTGCAGTCGCTGTTTTAGGTTTTTTCTTTTGAATTGCTCCATCCAAAACCTCAATGTAAATAAATCGGTCGCATGCCACAATAAAAGAACTAGGCGTTTTCTTTTCACCAATTCCAATTACTTTCATGCCAGATTCGCGAAGCCTGATAGCTAGACGCGTAAAATCGCTATCGCTGGAAACGATACAAAATCCGTCCAGTTTTCCAGAATAAAGCAAATCCATTGCATCAATAATCAAAGCAGAATCTGAGGAGTTTTTTCCAACCGTATAGCTGTATTGTTGAATAGGAGTAATGGCATGTTCCAATAAAACGCCTTTCCAGCCATTTGCATTTGGCTTTGTCCAATCGGCATAAATCCTTTTCGTCGTTGGTGTTCCTAATTTTGCAATTTCTTCCATCATACCTTTTACATTGCTGTATGGCACATTGTCTGCATCAATAAGGACTGCCAGTTTTAAATCTTTTGAATTGCTTAAAGGCATTGTTTTAATATTAAAAATTAAATACTATCAAAGTTAAAATTAAAATTGGTTTTTATAAGAATCGAATGATGAATAAGTGGTTTTATGAGCACTAATTAGTTTCATTATAAATAATATATGGCGTTTCAAAAATTAATTAAAGATAAATTTGTCTTTTATATAAAACCTCCATATCTTTGTTGAGAATTAATAAGGAATGTATGTTTTCAAAAGCGTGTGAATACGGAATTAGAGCGTCAATATTTATTGCAACCAAATCTTCTAAAGGAATTAGAGTTGGAATAAAAGATGTTGCAAAAGAGATCGATTCTCCAGAACCATTTACAGCCAAGATTATGCAGATTTTGACAAAAAACGGAATCATTCATTCGGCAAAAGGAGTGGGAGGCGGTTTTGAAGTTTCGCCAAAAGCATCGAAATCCATAAAATTAATTCAGATTGTTGACGCTATTGATGGAAATAAAATATACAGCGGTTGCGGAATTGGATTAAAAGAATGTTCAGAAGAGCATCCATGTCCAGTTCATCACGAGTTTAAGAAAATACGTGGTCTTCTTTTAGAAATGCTGACAAAAACAACTTTAGAGCAATTGGCTACAGACGTAAAATCAGGCGATTTCTTCCTAAAGACATTAAACATAAACGAATAATAATATTTTAATAAATTATCTTAAAAATGAATACAAAAACCAAAATTTCGATACTAATCCTTATGGGATTTTTAGCAGTTACTTCTTGCGGAAAAAAAGAAACAGTTCCTGCTGATCAAACAGAAACAACTGAGCCATCTACAGAAGGAGAAGCTGCGCCAGTAACGCCAGCTGCTGAGGAAAATGTATTAGTTATTGAAGGAAATGATCAAATGCAATTTAATGTAAATGAATTGAAAGCTGTTACGGGAAAACCAATCAAATTGACTTTGAAACACGTTGGAAAAATTCCAAAAGAAGCAATGGGTCACAATTTAGTGATTTTACAAGAAGGAACAGATCAAGCTGCTTTTGCTTTAAAAGCTAATGACGCCAAAGCAACAGATTATATTCCAGAATCTGAAAAAGCTTCAATTATTGCTCACACTAAATTAATTGGTGGCGGAGAAGAAGATACAATCGAGTTTACAATTGATAAAAAAGGATCTTATCCATTTATTTGTTCTTTCCCTGGCCACGTGGCTATGATGAAAGGTGTATTAATTGTTGAGTAAATAACATAAACTCCAAATGCTGTAAATAGGTTTGGAGTTTTTTTTAAAACAAATAAAAGATAATTTTGTCTTTTATTAATCAATTTCCCCCCAAGAAAAATGAAAAGAGAAAAAAAATTATGGATAGTTTTTGCATTGGTAATGAGTATATCATTTGCCGTGCTTGGTTATTACGGTTACGAGATTTATCAGCAGGCACCGCCAGTTCCAAAAGAAATAGTAACCGATTCTGGTAAAGTTGTCTTTAGCGAAAGCGAAATTAAAGACGGACAAAATATCTGGCAAAGTATAGGTGGCCAGGAAGTGGGATCTATCTGGGGACACGGCGCCTATGTGGCCCCAGACTGGACCGCAGATTGGCTACATAGAGAAGCCATTTTTATACTAGACATTTATGCCCAAAAAGATTTTAACAAAAAGTATGATGAATTAGATGCTGAAAAACAATCGGCCTTAAAAATTCGATTGCAGAAAGATTTGAGAACCAATCGTTATAATTCAGACACAGGTATTTTGACTATTTCTGAAAATCGTTTAGCAGCGATTGAGCATTTAAGCGAATATTATAAAGGTCTTTTTACGAATGATCCAAAATTCGATAAATTGAGAGAAGAATATGCGATTCCAAAAAACTCTATAAAAAATGCTGAGAGAATGCATAAAATGAATGCCTTTTTCTTCTGGGCAACTTGGGCAACAGTCACCAATCGTCCTGATAATACTATTTCTTACACACACAACTGGCCGTCAGATGAATTGGTTGGAAATACAGCCACAACAGAACTTTTAGCTTGGTCTGGAGTAAGTATTATTTTATTGATTTTAAGTGTGGGAATCTTAGTTTTCTATCATGCAAAATCGGGAGAAGAAGAAGAATTTCCGCTTCCAAAAGAAGATCCGCTTATTAAGCAAGGCAAAACAAAATCTATGGGATTAGTGACCAAATATTTCTGGATTGTAAGTCTGCTGATGGTTTTACAAATGGTATTTGGAATTATCACAGCGCACTACGGAGTGGAAGGAAATGGTTTATACGGAATTCCAATTGATCAGATTCTGCCTTATGCTGTAACAAGAACATGGCATACTCAATTGGCAATTTTCTGGATTGCAACGGCTTGGCTTGCAACAGGATTATATATTGCGCCTGCAGTTTCAGGTAAAGATCCTAAATTTCAATGTTTTGGAATTAACTTCTTATTTGTCGCTTTACTAATTATTGTTTTAGGTTCAATGGCTGGACAATGGTTTGGCGTAATGCAGAAACTGAATTTAGTTCAGAATTTCTGGTTCGGACATCAAGGTTACGAATATGTTGATTTAGGTCGTTTCTGGCAAATTTTCCTTTTAGTTGGACTGTTTTTATGGTTGGCTTTAATGATTCGTCCTTTACTTCCAGTTTTGAAGAAAAAAACAGAAGAGAAAAACCTAATCATTTTGTTCTTAGTTTCTTGTACTGCAATTGCCATGTTTTACGGAGCAGGATTAATGTGGGGAAGACAAACCAATTTAGCAATTGCCGAATATTGGAGATGGTGGGTAGTTCACCTTTGGGTTGAAGGATTCTTTGAAGTATTTGCAACAGTTGTAATTGCGTTCTTATTTGTTCGTTTAGGATTATTAAAAACGAAAACAGCCACTTTAAATGTGCTCTTTGCAACCATTATTTTCATGTCTGGAGGTATTTTAGGAACATTCCATCACTTGTATTTCTCAGGAACACCAACAGCAATTATGGCTTTAGGAGCAACATTCAGTGCCTTAGAAGTAGTTCCGTTGACTTTAATTGGATTTGAAGCGTATCAAAACTATAAAATCTCAAAATCAACGCAATGGATCGCCGATTACAAATGGCCTATTTATTTTATGATTTCTGTAGCGTTTTGGAATTTTCTCGGAGCCGGAATCTTCGGATTCATTATTAATCCGCCAATTGCCTTGTATTATGTTCAGGGATTAAATACAACGCCTTTGCATGGACACACGGCTTTGTTTGGAGTTTACGGAATGTTGGGAATTGGTCTGGTACTATTTGTACTGAGAAGTTTATACCGAAATGTAAGCTGGAATAACAAACTGCTAAAAATCACTTTCTGGTCTTTAAATATTGGTTTATTTCTAATGGCAATTCTAAGCTTATTACCAATTGGAGTTTGGCAGGCAATTGAAAGTATTAGTCACGGAATGTGGTACGCACGTTCTTCAGAATTAATGCAGCAGCCAACAATGATTACTTTAAAATGGCTTCGCGCTATTGGAGATTCTATTTTCGGAATCGGATTTATTACAATGGCTTGGTTTGTATTTGAACTGACATTAAAAAACAAAAAATAAAATACACAAAATATAAAATAGAGTAACATGGAAAATTTAAAAAACAAAACAATAGGATCATTTGTAGCTGAGGATTTTAGAACAGCTGCAGTATTCTCTAAATATAGAATTGATTTTTGCTGCAAAGGAAACCGAACAGTAACCGAAGTCTGCGAAAAGCAAAACATAGATGCAGATGCCTTATTAGAAAATGTACTGCAAGTTGTACAATCAGAAAATAGCGGAAGCATTGATTTCAATTCATGGCCTTTAGATTTATTGGCAGATTATATTGAGAAAACGCATCACCGTTATGTGGAAGAAAAAACAAATGTTTTGCTTCCATTTTTAGATAAATTATGCAAAGTGCACGGCGCAAATCATCCTGAATTATTCAAGATTAATGAATTGTTTATTGGCTGTGCAGGAGAATTATCTCAGCATATGAAAAAAGAAGAATTGGTGTTGTTTCCTTTTGTAAAACGAATGGTAAAAACGAAAGAATCTGACGGGATTTTATCTCAACCATCTTTCGGGACAGTTTCAAATCCGATTGCGATGATGATGCATGAACATGATAACGAAGGCGAACGTTTTAGAGCAATTGCCGAATTGACTAATAATTACATTCCGCCAGCAGACGCTTGTACGACTTACAGAGTAACTTTTGCAATGCTGAAAGAATTTGAAGCAGATTTACACAAACACATTCATTTGGAAAATAACATCTTGTTTCCAAAAGCGGTTGTTTTAGAAAAGGACTTTGTTGAAGTTCAATAAAGGTTAATTTTAATAGTTCGAAAAGCACCGATAAAATATCTAAACATGATAATTATCGGTGTTTTATTTTTCAAGAAATGTTATTTTTAAAGGGTTGAATTTGGTTAAAAAAGCAAAGCGGAGTTCTTATGATAGCTTTAAGACAGCGTTTGTCATCCTGACGAAGGAAGGATCATACTAGAAAATCTACAATCCATATCTCCAATCTTTATTGAGTTTCGTTTGTGATCCTTCCTTCGTCAGGATGACAAGATTGTGTAGATAATATAAAATCTATGTTTCTATGTGTTTAAAAAATATTTCTAAAATGAATTCTCAAAAAAGCTGGATACTTTGCTGTTTTTTTAATTTTCTGATTGCTTGCGTTTTCGGATTATTAATGCGGTTTATGTATCTCTATCCTTTAGATTTTCTTAATTATAGCTTTCTGCTTCATGCGCATTCGCATGTTGCGATGTTAGGCTGGGTTTATTTGATCGTTTATGTTTTGGTTGTTCATTTTTTTATTCCGAAAGAAAAAAGCCAGAAACCCATTTACAACCGCTTATTTTGGCTGACAGAATTTTCAGTAATCGGAATGATGATTGCATTTCCTATTCAAGGTTATGCTTTGTTTTCGATTGTTTTTTCAACACTGCATATTTTGTTGAGCTATGTTTTTTGCCGTTTGGTTTGGAAAGATTGTGTCAAAGATAAATCGCCATCACAAAGACTTTTGTTGGTTTCGATTCTGTTTATGATTTTATCGACTTTCGGAGTTTGGTGTCTTGGACCAGCCGTAAGCATGCTAGGAAAACAAAGTGCTTTTTATCAAATTGCCATTCAGTTTTTTCTTCATTTTCAATTTAATGGATGGTTTATATTGGCAATTTTGGCTTTGTTTTTAAAACAATTTCAAAATAAAATTGATGAGGTAAAGTTTAAGAAGTTTTACTTTCTAATGATTGTTTCTACGCTATTAACGGTTTGTTTTCCAGTTCGCTGGTTTATCGAAAATGATAGTTTGAGTTATATCAATGGTTTGGGAGTTTTAATGCAATTGGGAGCTTTTATTTATTTCTATAAAATGCTAAAACCACAAATTATTGATTTCAAAAGCAGATTAAATAAAACTACTAAAATGGTTTACGGTTTGGCTTTATGTTCTTTGTTTTTGAAAGTTGGAATTCAATTGCTGACTCTTTTTCCCAATCTAGCAGAAGTTTCACATCAAATTCGAAATTTTGTAATTGGTTTTATTCATTTAACGACTTTGGGAATCATAACTGGATTTTTGTTTGGAATTCTGCTTCAGAATAAAATGCTTTATACCAATTCTAAAACATTAAAAATAGGAGTGAAGTGTTTTATTTTAGGATATGTTTTGACAGAAGTTTTGTTGTTTCTTCAAGGTTGGTTCTTCTTTTTTGGAGAAGGAAGTATTACAGGATATTTTCAAAGTATTTTGATTTTCAGCATTCTTTTGGTTTTGGGGTTGGTTTTAATGATGAGTTCGATAATTAGGCGAAATTTATATTGTCATATCAAATAAGTCCCAGCGGGACGGCATATTTATAGCAGAGGGATGACATATTGTAAAGCTTAGGATTATAAAGCTTCGGAGAAGCGACATATTTATAGAAAACGTTTGGCGAAGATAAAAAGCTCCAGCGGAGCGACATATTTATAGAATCATATTTGTTAACCTGATAAATATTTCGCTCCGCTGGAGCTCTCTATGTAGATGATTCAGATTTTTCTATAAATATTTCGCTTCTCCGAAGCGATACGAGTTCTAGAAAATAAGTCCCAGCGGGACGACATATTTATAAAAAACGTTTGGCGAAGATAAAAAGCTCCAGCGGAGCAAAATATTTATAGAATCATATTGGGAATTTGCTAACCTGATAAATATTTCGCTTTTCCGAAGCTTAACTTAGCTTTTTATGTAAATAAAAAACAAGAGTCAATTTATTTCTAAACTTACTCTTGTTTCTTACTAATTAACCTATTTAAATATCTATATCTTTCCAGCTTCAAGATTTATTATTTCGATTGTTTTTTCATTATTTACGCCTAAACCTTCCTGCTGAAAAACCAATTCTCCTTCAGGATTAAAAACGCTGATAATATTTGAATGCGAAAAATCTATTGGAGAGATTTTTTTATAATTGACAGCCAAAACTGCTGCAAATTCGCGAGTGTTTTCTTCAGTTGAACGAAGGAAAATCCAAGGATCTTGATTCATTTTGTTTTCAATAGCGAATGATTTTAGTCTTTCTGGAGTATCTGTATTTGGATCTATACTTACCAAAATCAATTTTACATGCTGTTTTGTTTGTTTCTCCAATTTTGATTCAATATCACGCATATCGGCAACTAATCTCGGACAAGCCGATTTGCAGCTGGTATAAATCATTACCATTACCAAAACATTTCCTCTCAGACTTTTCAATTCAATGTCTTTACCATCTTGTGTTGTCCATTTTGAAGGAAGATTGTAAATCGATAAATCACTGATTTCCTTTTTTGTTTCTGCTATAGCTTCTTTTTTATCTGCTTCTTTACAGCTGTAAAATGAGAATAGGAGAAGAAAAGCGATTGCTATTTTTTTCATTGTAAACTAATTTAAATTAGATTTTTGGTTTTGTGGTGCTGGCGCATCTAAAGCCAAGATTTCGTGTTGAATATTGCGCTTTCAAGCTTCCTCTGAACGCGTAACGCATAAAAGCGGCATAATCCATTAAATCGGATGCATTTACAGATCCGCTTCCGCAGAAAAGATTTTTGTCGGTACTTTTATCTTTTCTAGATTCTCCAGATAAAAAGATGCTGTTGAAATCAGAAGTCCATTCCCAAACCAAACCATGCATATCGTAAACTCCCCAATAATTTTTGAAAGTTTTTCCAATTTCATTTTCATACGTTCTCGATTTCTCATACCAAGACAAAATGTATTCGTTGAATTCTTTTTTGGTTCTGGCGTCAATCTTTTTAGTATCTGCCATTGCTACGTATTCCCATTCATCCATTGTAGCTAAACGTTTTCCTTCGCATTCACAGTATTTTTTTGCGGCAAACCAAGAAACACTTGTCACAGGCGAATTTGGTTTTGCATTTCCAAAATCAAAATCAGTTGACCAATACGACAAATAGCTTTTATCAGCAAAAATGCCTTTAATTTTTGACTTTTGGTAAGAAGGATTTTTTTTGACGAAATCTAAGAATTCACGGTTTGTAACAGGGTAAATGTCTATATAAAAGGATTTTACTTCGACAGGTTTTTTAGAAACGACTCCATAAAGAGGGACAAAAGATCCCTCTTTAATGAAAGCCATTTCTGTTTCCTGTGCCTTCATGACACTAGTAAACACAGGGAAAAAGACAATTAAAAGAATGAAAATGTATTTTTTCATGCCGTTGGTTTTGCTGTTATCTTAGCGCTTTTACCATTTCTGGCGTAATTTCTGTTTTATTATTTCCCCAACTGCTATAAATGTAAGTCAGCACATTTGCGATTTCATCATCAGATAAATTCTGAGCTGGCATTACGTTGTTGTATTTTTTACCGTTAACTGTAACTTCTCCCGTTAAACCATGTAGAATCGTTTTAATAGCACGTTTAGAATCAGCATTCAGATAATCTGATTTTGCTAAAGGAGGGAAAGTATTTGGGATTCCTTGTCCTTCAGATTGGTGGCAAGCGAAACAAGTTGTTCCGAAAATTTCTTTACCAATTTTAACTTTTTCTTCAACAGTACGTTTTGGAACTGCTGCTTTTGCAGTTGAGGTTCCAGGCATTTTTTGAATTGTTCCACCTTCAGGCAAATAAATACCTTCTTGAATAGTTCCAGAATAGATGTTTTTGTTTTCTTTTCCTTCCACTTTTAGCATTCCCAGAGCACCTTTGTTGAAAGCTCTAAAAATAGAGTGATCAACTAAAATGAAAGTTCCCGGAGTTTCAACTTTAAAATCTACAATTGCAGCGCCACCAGCAGGAATTAAAGTCGTTTGAACATTTTTGTTTATTGTACTTCCGCCTTCAACATGCACATTGTCAAATATTTCTCCGATAACGTGGAAAGAAGAAACCAAATTTGGTCCACCATTTCCAACAAACAAACGAACGGTTTCACCAACTTTAGCAGTCAATTCATTTCCATTTGTTAATGATCCCACTTTTCCGTTAAATACTACATAATCAGGAGTTTCTTTTACCGCTTTATTCATGTCAAACGGCTGAAGACCTTTTGCACCATATTCACCTTGAGTGTAAAAATCGCCTTGCATAACGTAGTATTCTTTATCAACAGGAGGAAGTCCGCCTTCAGGTTCAACCAAAATCAATCCGTACATACCATTTGCAATGTGCATTCCCACAGGAGCTGTTGCACAGTGATATACATACAATCCAGGATTTAGAACTTTAAAACTGAAAACTTTTTCGTGTCCAGGAGCTACAAGAGAAGAAGTTGCTCCACCACCTGGACCAGTTACAGCGTGTAAATCGATATTATGCGGTAATTTGTTGTCAGGATGGTTTTTTAAGTGAAATTCAACTTCATCGCCAACTCGCGTTCTAATAAAACTTCCCGGAACAGAACCGCCAAATGTCCAATAAGTATATTTTACACCGTCAGTCATTGTACCTTCTTGTTCCTTAATTTCCATGTTTAATTTAAGTTTCATGGCGGTTCTGCTGCCAACAGGTTTAGGAACGTGAGGTGGTGATGTGAGTTCGGCATCCATTTCGCCCTCAGTCATAATATCTGCGTAATTTTTAGCTTCATCTTTTTTGCAACTGCCTAAAAGAAGAATCATAAAAAATGAACATATCAGTACGTTCATTTTAATCCAAATTTTGTTATTTCTTTCCATAATTACTTGGTTTTGTTTTCGTTTAAATATGGATCAAAATTAAAGGACTATTTTGTCTTTTATTATGATAAAAATCATGTTTGCTGATAATTCCGAATAATTGTTTAAGGTAAAACTTACAGAATAAAATCAGATGATTATTTTTAAATAAAAATAATTGAGGCTCTTCATTTTAAATTAATAATGATTATTTTTGCTCGCTGATTAAGTAAAAAAAATTACTACATATATTATGGTAAAAGATTTATTCGAAAGAATTCAGGACAATAAAGGACCTTTAGGAAAGTGGGCTTCTCAAGCAGAGGGTTACTATGTTTTCCCAAAGTTAGAAGGAGAGTTGGGTCCTAGAATGACTTTTCACGGAAAAAATATTTTAAACTGGAGTTTAAATGATTATTTAGGTTTAGCAAATCATCCAGAAGTTCGTCAGGCAGATACAGATGCAGCAATTCAGTTTGGTGCAGCATATCCAATGGGAGCTCGTATGATGTCTGGGCACACAACGTATCATGAACAATTAGAAAATGAATTAGCTGAATTCGTAATGAAAGAATCTGCTTATTTATTGAATTTTGGTTACCAAGGAATGGTGTCTATTATTGATGCTTTGGTTACTAAAAATGACATTATTGTTTATGACGTAGATTCGCATGCTTGTATCATTGATGGTGTTCGTTTACACATGGGTAAACGTTTCACATACAAACACAATGATCTTGAAAGTATGGAGAAAAACTTGCAACGTGCTACTAAAATGGCAGAAGAAACAGGTGGAGGTATTTTATTTATTACTGAAGGTGTTTTCGGAATGCGCGGACAGCAAGGAAAATTAAAAGAAATTGCTGAGTTAAAGAAAAAATACAATTTCAGATTATTGGTAGATGATGCTCACGGTTTTGGTACTTTAGGTAAAACTGGTGCTGGCGCAGGTGAGGAGCAAGGAGTTCAAGATCAAATTGATGTTTACTTCTCTACTTTTGCAAAATCTATGGCTAATATCGGAGCTTTCGTAGCGGCTGATAAAACAGTTATCGATTATTTGAAATATAACTTACGTTCTCAAATGTTTGCTAAAGCATTACCAATGATTCAAACAATTGGTTCATTAAAACGTTTAGAATTGTTACGTAAATCTTCTGCAATTAAAGATAAACTTTGGGAAAATGTGAATGCATTACAAAGTGGTCTTAAAGAAAAAGGATTTAATATTGGAGATACAAATACTTGTATTACACCAGTTTACTTAGAAGGAAGTATTCCAGAAGCAATGGTTATGGTTAACGATTTAAGAGAAAACTACGGTATTTTCCTTTCTATCGTTGTATATCCAGTTATTCCAAAAGGAATTATTTTGTTAAGAATGATCCCGACAGCTTCTCATACATTAGCAGATATCGAAGAGACTTTAACAGCTTTCGAGGCAATTCGTGAGAAATTGATTAACGGAACTTATAAAGAAATTGCTGAACGTACAACTGTTGACGTTTCGTAAATTCATAAAAAAATAGATTTCCTTAAGTGGGAATTATGTAAAAAAATCCATTTGTTCTACGAATGGATTTTTTTTATTTAAGCTAACTTTATGTCATAATCACAAAATAAAAACAGCATTATGAAAAAAGTATTAACTATAACAACTCTTGTTTTAACAGTTCTTGTTTCATGTAAAAAAGAAACTAAAACAGAGCCAATTCAAATAACGCCAAGTCCACCAAAAGAAGCCGAAATTGTAGAGCCTGCAGGCGATCAATGTTATGCTTGGAGATCAGACGGAAGCGTGATCGAAATGAGTTTTAATGTTAATTCTCATCAGGAAGTAAACGGAAAACTAAGTTATAATTTGGTTGGAAAAGATAAAAACGAAGGAACTTTAATAGGAAATATGAAAGGCGACACTTTAATTGCCGATTATACTTTTAATTCAGAAGGAGTTTCGTCTGTAAGAGAAGTTGTTTTTCTGCAAAAAGATGGAACTTTTGTTGAAGGATATGGCGATGTAGTAACTGCCAATGATAAAGTTTCTTTTAAAGATAAATCAAAACTAAAATTTGATCAAAAAAATACTTTGACTAAAGTTGATTGCAAAGTAGAGTAAATGATGTGTTTATGAAGTGAAAAATCCATTCGTTTGGGGGCGAATGGATTTTTTTATTGTTAATTTTCTAAAACTAAAAACTGAGACTGCGACTGAAAACTAAAATTAAAGATTCTTCAAATAAGTCTTTCTCTGACAGTGAATAACTGGATCAAAGTTTTTCCAAAGTAAATGAATAGCATTGTTTTCTAATAATTCAGGAGTTCTAATGCAAGTTTGGATTCCTTTAGCAGAAAACGTTTTGTAATATTCGTCAAAAATAATAGCCGTAACACCTTTATTTTGGTATTCAGGATGAACTCCGATAAGGTAAAAAACAACATCTTTACTGTGTTTTCTAGCTTTTAATAGTTGCAGAAAACCAAACGGAAATAATTTCCCTCTTATTTTTTGCAAAGCTTCAACAAAACTTGGCATTACAATACTGAAAGCAACCAAATTATCGTCTTTATCAACTACAAATTTGATGTATTCTGGATTGATGAAACTGATATATTTCTTTTTAAAATACTCTTTTTGCACATCAGAAATGGCTACAAATGAAGCTAGTTTTTCATAAGATTCATTAAACAAATCAAACATTTTGTCTACGTGAGGCATAATATCTTTTGTTTTGGTAAAATTAAGAGCTTTTAGTCCGTAACGTTTCTTGATTAATTCTTGTGCCTTTTGAAAGAATTCTGGTTTAACATTAGAAAAAGGAAATATGCTTTCTATATATTGTTTTTCAACTTGAAAGCCTAATTCCTCAAAATGTCTTACATAATATTCATGATTATACCATGTAATCATGGTTCCAACTTGATCAAAACCTTCGGTAAGAACTCCAACTTTATCTAAATTTGAAAATCCCATTGGACCTTCAGCATGTTCTAAATTATGTTTCCTTCCTAATTCATAAACTTTTTCAAGCAAAGCTTTTGTGACTTCAATATCATCAATTACATCAAACCATCCGAAACGTACTTTTCTCTTGTGCTGGTTATTAACTTCAGACCAATTGATAATAGCAGTAATACGTCCCACAATTTTATTATCTCTGTAAGCCAGATAAAAGTAAGCCTCGGCATTATCAAACGCTGGATTTTTAGTTTTATCAAAAGATTCCAATTCATCTGAAATAATAGGAGGAACCCAATACGGATTATCTTTATACAATGAAAAAGGAAATTTTATGTATTCGGTTAATTCTTTCTTGCTTTTGGCTTCTTTAATTGTAATCATTAAGGTGGTATTGAGTCCTTTTTAAAGGTTTGTTATTTTTACTTTATTCGTATTTTGCTTTACGTTTTCTTTCTTTTTCCTGATAATCTATTTGTTTTTCATTGTCTGGATTCTTTTTGGCTCTGTCTGCGGCTTTGTTTACTTCTACCTTTTCTTTGTACCATCCGTCATATCGCCATGAAACTCCAACGCCACCATATAAAATAGATGGTGTGTTTTTGAAATTAGTACTTATAGAAGCATCAACCTGCATATTTGAAGAAAGCAGAAAAGCAGCTCCTGTACGAAGAATAGAATCACTATAAAAGTCGCTTTTATATCCTTGATTTTCAATAAAACCAGACCATCTGTCATTAAATCCGTGCGTCAAAGTTAATACATATCCATAACTTGGATAGTCTGTGCCAATATAATCTGCAATAATATTAGTTACAAAAACCCAAGATCCTCCGCCTAATAGGTTTTGTGTAATCAATGAAATTTTAGGCGAAATAGCGCCATCTGGAGAAAAATAATAAGGATTATCGGCACCAACAAAATTAGCTCCTGCAAAAACAGAAACAGCTGGAATCAATTCGCGCCATTGAAAATTACGATTGGCTTTGTAGCTATAAATATTAGCTTCTCTTTTATAATTTTTATAAGGATCGTAAATAAGATATTTAGCACCTAAAACAGTCTGTCTGAAATTATTCTTTTTATAACTAGTGTAAGAAGTATCAAAATTTTCCATTTGATATTGAATATCAGCAATAAATTCTAATTTCTCAAGAAACGCACCATATCTAATAGTAAGATCTGTACCAAATCCGCTGGCGTCATAATCTAATAAATCGTGTTTTTCTTTAATGCCATAAACACCTAATTCGGCTTGAATCACTGATTTTCCAACAGCATAAGCTGACATGGTTTCACCTGGACGATTTGAATTAATGACATCAGTATATTGCGCAAAAAACAGTTGTGGAATAAAAAAAAGTACCGGGGCAAGTAAGTTTTTAATTTTGAACATATAATTTTTTTTGGATTAAAATATAATAACGCATTTCAAATGTACATATTTTATTATTTATTTAAGATTCATATTTTATTTTTAAACAACGGATTTATTAATTTTGGAAAAAAATTATAGAGTTATGCAAGAAGCATCATTTTCAGGTTTGAGATTTATTATTGGGCTTATCGCCTTTTATTATATCATGAAATTTTTAGCTCGAATCTTTTTGCCAGTATTGGTAAAAAAGGCAGTTGAAAATGCGAGTGAAAATTTTCAAAGACAGCAACAACAATACGGTCAGTACAATCAAGGCAATAATTGGCAGAATAACAATACTAATAAAGACGAAATAATTATTAATACTGCTAATGCTAAAAACCCGCGCGAAACCAAAAAAGTCGGGGAGTATGTTGATTACGAAGAAATAGATTAGATTTGTGTCCTGAAAATTTAGGATTCATTTTAACCCAAACCAGCCAAAATTGAAAATAGTAAATAAGTTCTATCCGCATGCCCTTGTTGTACTGGGCTTTATCTTAGTATCATTAATTTATTTTTATCCAGTTCTACAAGGAAAGCAAATTTTCCAGTCAGATATTGCTCAATATACCGGAATGGCAAAAGAGCAAAATGACTTTAGAGCTGTTGAAAATGCTGAACCTTATTGGACAAATTCAGCTTTTGGTGGTATGCCAACATATCAGCTTGGAGCAAATTATCCGAACGATTTTATTGGTAAAGTTGATGATGTACTGCGTTTTCTTCCGCGTCCTGCAGATTACTTGTTTTTATATTTCCTTGGTTTTTATGGTTTATTATTGGTCTTAAAAACTGATCCGTTGAAAGCTTTTATCGGAGCTATAGCATTTGGTTTTTCAACTTACATGATTATTATTTTAGGAGTTGGTCATAATGCCAAAGCGCACGCTATTGCTTATATGCCTTTGGTAATTGCAGGATTTATACTCGTCTTTCAGAAAAAATATATTTGGGGAGGTTTGCTCACCATGTTTGCTGTGGCACTTGAAATTAGTGCTAATCATTTCCAAATGACCTATTATTTATTGATATTCTTATTGATACTTTCAGGTTATTTTGCTTTTAATTTTATCAAAGAAAAGGACTTTAAAGGACTTTTAATTTCTTGTGGAGTTTTACTTGTTGCTGGAATTTTTGCTTTAGGAGCTAATGCTGGAAATTTAATGGCAACAAATGAATATGCCAAATATAGTATTAGAGATAAAAGTGAGTTGACTTTTAATCCAGACGGATCAAAAAATGAAACCACAGCTTCTATGACAACCGACTATATTACAGAATATAGTTACGGTATCGCAGAAAGTTTAAATTTAATTGCTCCAAGAATTTTTGGAGGTTCAAGCCATGAAAATGTTGGTACAGACAGCCGTATGTATGCATTTATGGTTGAACAAGGAGTTCCTACATCTCAAGCTCAGGATTTTGTTTCGGGAATGCCAACGTATTGGGGAGATCAGCCAATCGTTTCTGCGCCAGCTTATATTGGAGCAGTAGTTTTCTTTTTAGCAGTTTTAGCACTATTTATAGACGAAAGAAAAATCAAATATGTTTTCCTTACAGGAGCACTTTTTACTTTAGTGCTTTCTTGGGGTAAAAACTTCTCTTTGTTGACGAACTTTTTTATTGAATATGTTCCGTTGTATGATAAATTTAGAGCGGTATCTTCAATTCAAGTTATTTTAGAATTATGTTTCCCTGTTTTAGCTGTTATGGGATTACAGTCATTCTTTAAGGCTAAAGACGAGCCTAAATTACAGCAGAAAGCTTTAGTTCAGACTGGAGTTTTTGGTTTGGGAGTTCTTGTTATTTTATTAATAGCAAAAAGTTTCTTCCATTTTACAGGAACAAGTGATCAATATTTCTTAGAAAGCTACGGACCAGGCTTCGTTGATGCTTTAAAAGAAGATAGAATGACTATGTATTATGCAGATTTATTAAGATCTGGATTTTTAATAGTTGTTACTTTTGTGGTGTT
Source organism: Flavobacterium ginsenosidimutans (assembly GCF_003254625.1). GTDB lineage: Bacteria > Bacteroidota > Bacteroidia > Flavobacteriales > Flavobacteriaceae > Flavobacterium > Flavobacterium ginsenosidimutans. The sequence continues at coordinate 149,076 of NZ_QJRJ01000076.1, read as the reverse complement.
GTGGATGTTTATTAAAAACAGATTATCTCAGACAACAACTTTAGTTATAGTTGGAATTGTAATGATTTTTGACTTATTCTTTGTGGATAAAAAATATGTTTCGGCTAAAGATTTTGTGAGTCCAGTTCAAATTGCGGCGCCATTTCAAGAAACACCTGCAGACAGTCAGATTTTAAAAGACACATCGGTTTACCGTGTATTTGATCTTCAGGGACAATTGCAAGGAAGATCTTCTTATTTCCATAAAACTATTGGTGGATATAGTGCTGTAAGACCAAGAAGAATGCAGCAATTGTACGATTATCAAATTGCTAAAAATAATCTTGAAGTGCTTAATATGCTTAATGTTAAGTATGTAATTCAAGTAGATAAAGAAGGAAATCAAATTCCTGCTGTTAATCCAGATGCTAACGGAAATGCTTGGTTTGTGGGTGCAGTAAAACTGGTAAATAAACCAGATGATGTAATGAAAGCGTTGAATACTTTAGATACTAAAAAAGTAGCGGTTTTCAATGTTCACGAGCATGAAAGTAAATTCCAAAACGCGAGATTAAAGAAAGCTTTTGATACAACAGGAACGATTAAGGTTGTTACTTATAAGCCAAATTATATCAAATACAAATCAGAAAATAACGGAGAAGGTTTAGCTGTTTTCTCTGAAATGTATTATAAAAATGGCTGGAACGCTTATATAGACGGTAAATTAACAGATCATTTCCCAGTTGATTATGTTCTAAGAGCAATGGAAGTTCCTGCTGGAAAACACACTATTGAATTTAAATTTGAGCCTCAGATTATCAAAACTGGAGGGACAATTACTTTAATAAGTTCAATTGGAATGCTGTTGCTTTTAGCTGGAGGAATTTATTTTGAAAGTAGAAATTCTAGTAAGAAAAATGAAGTCTAGAATTTCAAAATTCTAAATTCGCACTTTAAAAATAGTAAACTCATTTTCCTTGGAACAAAAAAAACTTTTAATAATTACCTATTATTTCCCACCTGCGGGAGGGCCTGGTGTACAGCGTTGGCTGAAATTTGTAAAATATTTGCCAGAATTTGATGTACAGCCAATAGTTTACGTTCCAGAAAATCCGACTTATCCAATTGTTGATGAAGGATTGGTAAGTGAAATATCAGATAAAGTAATTGTTTTAAAGAATAAAATTTGGGAGCCTTACCAATTGGCTTCCATTTTTTCGAAAAATAAAACCAAGAAAATCAGTTCGGGAATTTTTCCGCAAAAGAAAAAACAGACCTTTTTAGATAAAACATTCCTTTGGGTTCGAGGAAATCTTTTTATTCCAGATGCACGCGTTTTTTGGGTAAAACCATCCGTTTCTTATTTAGAAAAATACATTCAAGAAAATAATATTGATACGATTGTAACTTCTGGACCGCCACATAGTTTGCACTTAATTGGTTTAGAATTACAGCAAAAATTAAAAGTGAAATGGTTTGCCGATTTCCGTGATCCTTGGACAACAATCGGATATCATAAAGCGCTTAGATTATCTTCTTATGCAGAAAAAAAGCATAAAAATTTAGAACACAAAGTGCTTAATTCGGCAGATGAAATCATTGTAACAAGTAAAACCACTAAAACTGAATTTGAAGCGATTACCAATAAGCCAATTACAGTAATTACAAATGGTTACGATGTTGAAACTGTTGAAAAACAGACTTTAGACACGAAATTTACTTTAGCTCATATTGGTTCTTTCTTATCAGATAGAAACCCGCCATTTTTATGGGAGGTTTTGGTTGAATTACTGAAGGAAGTTCCAGAATTTAAATCTCATTTGGAAATTAAATTAATTGGAGCGGTAAGTCAGGAAGTTTTAGATGCAATAGAAGAAAATCAACTGAAAGAATACTTAAATTTAGTGGGTTACGTTTCTCATAAAGAAGCTGTTGCGCATCAGAGAAAATCTCAAGTTTTACTTTTAATAGAGATTAATTCTGAAGATACGAAAAGTATTATTCCAGGAAAATTGTTCGAATACATGGTTTCAAACCGCCCAATTGTTGCAATTGGACCTCAAGGTTCTGACTTTGCAGATATTGTAACAGAGACTAATACCGGAGTATTTTTTGATTATTCTGAAAAAGCGAAATTAAAAAGTGTACTTTTGGACTTTTTTAATCAGTTTTTGGAAGGGAAACTGCAATCGCATGGAATTGGCTTACAGCAATATTCTCGAAAAAATCTAACGAAGCAATTAGCACAGCTGATTAGGAAATCATAGATTGTAAAAAATCTAAAATCTAAAATCTAAATTCAGAAATCCAAACATGGGTATTGTCTTAAATCAGTCTTTTAAAAACACTATAATTACATACATTGGTTTTGGTATCGGAGCCATTAATACATTATACCTTTATCCTGTTTTTCTTGGGGCAACATATTATGCTTTAACGAATTATATTACTTCTGCAGCAAATGTAATTATGCCTTTGTTTGCAATTGGAATGCAAAATACACTTGTAAAATTTTATTCGCAATATAAAACAGAAGAAGAAAGAGAGCAGTTCCTGTCTTTTACAGCTTTATTTCCTGTTATAATGTGTATTCCGTTAGGTCTTATCGGAATCTTTTTTTATGATGATATAACCGATTTTGTTTCTAAAGAAAATCCTGTCGTTCGTGAATTTATGCTTCTTATTCCGTTTATAGGGATTTGTATGGCATATTTTGAAATTTTCTATGCGTGGGCAAGAGTGCATATGCATTCCGTTTTTGGAAACTTTATTAAAGAAGTTGGTTTAAGATTACTTTCAACTTTTGCCTTAATCGGATTGTATTTTAACTGGATAAGTTTGGTTGAGTTTGTTTATGTAACGGCGGCTATTTATTTCTTGGCTTTTATTGTAACAATGTTTTATGCTTTTTATATTAAGAAGCCTAATTTTCAGATAACTATACCTGAAAATGTAAAAAGTGTAATGGAATATACTTTTTATATTATTTTGTCAGGTAGTGTTGCCAATTTGCTTTTAGACGGTGACAAATTGATTTTGAATCAGTACATGAAAATTGAAAATATTGCGTATTATTCTGTTGCAACTTATATCGCTTTAGTAATTTCAGTTCCAAGTCGCGCTATGCACCAAATTGTGTATCCAATTACGGCGAGATTAATGCATGAAAACAAACATGACGAATTAAATCGGCTTTATAAAAAAACGTCTATCAATCTTCAGATTGTGGGAGGATTTGTAATGCTTTGTATTTTTGTAAATATTGATCAATTGTACGAGTTGGTTCCAAAGGAATATAGCGGAGGAATTCCAGTAGTATTTATGATTGGTCTTTCAAAGTATTTCGATTTGATTTTAGGAAATAATAATGCGATTATTTTCAATACTAAATATTACCGAATGGTATTGTATTTAGGATTAATGCTGGTTGTTTTAACGGTAATTTTGAATATCATTTTTATCCCTATTTTAGGAATTTTTGGTTCTGCGTTTGCAACTCTTCTTTCTATTACTTTATATAGTTTGGCTAAATTGCTTTTTGTGGTTAAAAAACTAGATTTATATCCATTCACAAAGCAAACCATTCATTCAATGGTTCTTACTTTTGCATTGTTTTTAGTGTTTTATTTCTGGGAATTTCCATTTTTCCAATTAATAAGCATTGCTTTAAAATCGGTTTTAGTAACTATTTTGTATCTGTATTTGAATTATAAATTCAGAATATCTCCAGATATTAATAATGTTATTGATTCTATTTTCAAGAAACTAGGATTTAAAATTTAATCTGATTTTTGAAGAAAGCTGATATTTCTAGCTAAAATATTCTTTAATTTTTATTAAGCAATCTCTTTTTTGCCTTGGATTTTTAATTGCTAGAAGCAAATGAAATTCTTTGGCGAGAAAATATTCCTGTTAAATTATTAGCCGTAACTTCCTTTGCTATGGTTAAGTAATTGAAAATAAGTGATTAAATAATCAATTTTAACAGGTGAATATTTTGTAATTAATTTTATAAAAATTAACTTTATCATGAAAGTTTAGAACTACTTTGAAGAAATTGTAGAATTATTTCTAACAAAATGGATAAATGTAGGTGTTTTTTTATTTTTTTGGATGAAGTAATTTTGCAAGAAATTGCGGAATAAGAAAAGTGTATTGGATTAATTGTAGATTTAAATTAATTATGAAAGACAATCATCTCAGCCAGGAACAAAGCATGCAAGTATTTTCGAACATGATTTCAAACAAAGTTCATAACGGATTTACTTTAGAAGAAAGAAATGATGAATTGCTTTTCGCGGTCTTATCTAAAGGTGGAAAAGTGGTTAATCACAGTTTAAATTTCATGATTTTTTGTTTAACTCTGGGTTTGTGGTCATTTGCTTGGCTCTATCTTACCTTTGAAGCATCAAAACAGAAAAAGATTTTAGTAGCTATAGACGAAGATGGTCTTCCTTTTGAAGAAAAATGTCTTGTAGCTTAAACATTAAAAAAGAAATAAAATAAAAGCCATAAATACAAACTAATCAATTGTATTTATGGCTTAACTATTTTAAAAGGAAGATATATTATAATTTGTCTTTCAAATAAACTCCTGTTACAGATTCTTTTACTTTAACAATATCTTCAGGAGTTCCTGAAGCAAGTAAATGACCTCCGTTTTCACCACCTTCTGGACCTAAATCTAGAATCCAGTCAGCACATTTTATTAAATCAAGATTATGTTCGATTACAATTATCGAATGTCCTTTTTCGATCAAAGCATCAAATGAAGCTAAAAGCTTTTTAATGTCATGAAAATGCAAACCAGTTGTTGGTTCGTCAAAAACAAATAAAGCTTTGTCTTTGGTTGCTCCTTTTACCAAGAAAGAAGCCAATTTAATACGTTGTGCTTCTCCGCCAGAAAGCGTAGAAGAAGATTGGCCTAATTGCACATATCCTAAACCAACATCTTGTAAAGGCTGCAATTTTTGAGTGATTTTTGATTGTTTGTTTTTTTCGAAAAAAGCAATAGCATCATCGATTGTCATCGTCAAAATGTCATTGATGTTCTGATTGTCAAAAGTCACTTCTAAAATCTCTTTTTTGAATCGTTTTCCTCCGCAAGTTTCACAAGGTAAAGAAACATCGGCCATGAAAACCATTTCGACATTTATAGAGCCTTCTCCTTTACAAGTTTCGCATCGTCCTCCGTCAACATTAAAAGAAAAATGTTTAGCCTGATAACCTCTTATTTTCGATAATTTTTCCTTGGCATACAAATCACGAATATCATCATACGCTTTAATATAAGTTACTGGATTTGATCGAGAACTTCTACCAATCGGGTTTTGATCTACATATTCAATATGCTTAATCTGCGAAAAAGAACCGCTAATTTCACTAAACTGTCCCGCTTTTTCAGCTGCACTTTCTAGTTTCTTCTGCATTGCCGGAAACAAGATTTTCTTAATCAAAGTACTTTTTCCACTTCCAGAAACTCCTGTAACAACGGTTAAAACATCAAGAGGAAAAGTAACATTAATGTTTTTTAAGTTGTTTTCGCGCGCGCCAATAATATCGATATGATTTTTGAATTTTCTTCGTCTCTTAGGAACAGAAATTTCTAGATCGCCGTTTAGATATTTAGCCGTAAGCGAATCCGATTTTAAAATTTCGTCATAAGTGCCTTGCGCTACCAATTTTCCTCCAAAAGTCCCTGCTTCAGGACCAATATCGATAATCATATCGGCTGCTTTCATAATATCTTCGTCGTGTTCTACTACAATTACAGTATTTCCAAGATCTCGAAGAGAAAGCAATACTTTGATCAATCTTTCTGAATCTTTTGGATGCAGACCAATACTTGGCTCATCTAAAATATACATCGATCCAACTAAACTGCTTCCAAGAGATGTAGCAAGATTAATTCGCTGTGATTCTCCACCAGAAAGAGTGGCTGAATTTCTATTTAAAGTAAGATAATCCAAACCAACTTCGGTTAAAAAAGATAAACGATTATTGATTTCGACCATTAAACGCTTTGCGATCTGCTGTTCGTAAACATTTAACTCGATGTTTTTGAAGAAAGTAACCAAATGTTTAATTGGTAAATCAACTAAATCAGAAACTGTTTTTCCGTTGATTTTCACATAAGAAGCTTCTTCACGCAAGCGTTTGCCTTTACAAACATGACATTTTGTTTTACCACGATAACGCGACAGCATTACACGATTTTGAATCTTATAATTTTTTTCTTCTAGTTCTTTGAAGAAGTCATTTAGTCCTTGAAAATACTGATTCCCAGTCCAAATTAAATCTTTCTGTTCATCTGTTAATTGAAAATACGGTTTGTGAATTGGGAAATCAAATTTGTAGGCATGTTTTACCAATTCATCTTTATACCAGCTCATACTTTCGCCACGCCACGGATAAATAGCACTTTCAAAAATAGATAATGAAGTATTTGGAACAACTAGATCAGCATCGATGCCAATTATATTTCCATAACCTTCACAAACTGGGCAAGCTCCATAAGGATTATTAAAGCTAAATAAATGAACATTTGGTTCTAGGAAAGTAATGTCGTCCAATTCAAATTTATTCGAATAAGAAAATCTTTTTTCTCCATTTAATTCCTGCAAATAACAAATTCCTTTTCCTTCAAAAAAAGCAGTCTGGACAGCATCTGCTAGACGGTTATAAAATTCCTCTTCCTCTTTAACAACAATACGGTCAATAATTAATAAGACATCTTTATTGTCAAATTTATGTAAATCTGAAGCAGAAAACTCGTCTAAACGAACCATTTCATTATCGACCAAAATACGGGCAAAACCTTGCTGTAAAAGTATTTTTAGTTTGTCTTCTAATTGTCTTCCTTCTTCAAGATGAATAGGAGAAAGAAGCAACCATCGGCTATCCAGCGGAAGACTTTTAACATCGGCAATAACATCTGTAACTGTATTTTTTTTGACTTCTTGTCCAGAAATAGGAGAGTAGGTGCGTCCGATTCTGGCAAATAAAAGTTTGATATAATCGTAAATTTCAGTTGAAGTCCCAACTGTCGAACGTGCGTTTGTTGTGTTTACCTTTTGCTCAATCGCAATTGCCGGAGCAATACCTTTAATATATTCTACTTTTGGTTTATCTAAACGCCCTAAAAACTGACGTGCATAAGATGATAAACTTTCTACATAACGTCTTTGTCCTTCGGCATATAATGTGTCAAAAGCCAAACTCGATTTACCTGATCCTGAAAGACCTGTAATGACAACCAGTTTGTTTCTCGGAATGACTACATCTACATTTTTTAAATTATGTACCTGCGCTCCTTTAATTATTATATTTGATTTTGGGTCTATTTTAGAAAGATCAATTTGCATAAAAAACTCAATTTTTACAAAAGTAATCAATTTTGAATTGGATTTAGTTAAGGATTTAGTTCCAAATTTTAACTATTTTATCATAATTAGAGCGAATTATGACTTCTTTTTGGATTGAAAAAAACGATTGATTTTTGATGCAATATTTGAATTTAAACAAGCTGGTTTAAAAAATATTCGAAAGAGTCCAATTTAATCAGGAAAAAATTGTAATTTAAATCTATAATTTAACTCAAAATATAATTTTACCTGATTAAATGTAAGGTATTTATGTCTGTTTTTTAACAGTTGTGATTCCTTTTTATTTTGGAGATTTTTAGCCTTTTGTACGTAAAATTTATGTTTATTGTACATTAATAAAAGTTTTTCTAATAATAATTAATGATTTTATTTGGATTATAAAATTAAAATTTGTTAAATTTGGACACAATATTAACATAACTCAAAAGATACGCCTATACAGAAAAACTACTTTTTAGAAAATTACTCCAAATTTTAATACAGAAACTAAAAAAGTAGTTATTATGGCTGATCTGCATACTCCAGACGCTCTATTAGTAAAAAAATATGTTGACGGCAGTGAAGCTGCTCTGGCAACATTAATAAAAAGGCATGAATCTAAGATATATGGTTTCATATATTCGAAGATTGCTGATAGAGATATTTCAAATGATATTTTTCAAGATACATTTATTAAAGTAATCAAAACTTTAAAAAGTAATTCTTATAACGAAGAAGGTAAATTCCTGCCTTGGGTAATGCGTATTTCTCACAACTTAATTGTGGATCATTTTCGTAAAACCAAAAAAATGCCAATGTACAGAGAAACAGAAGAGTTCTCTATTTTCTCTGTAATGTCAGATGACTCATTGACAATTGAAGGCAAAATGATTGTAGACCAGGTAGAAATTGATTTAAAAAAGTTGATCCACGAGCTTCCTGAAGATCAAAAAGAAGTATTGGTAATGCGTATGTATCAAGATATGAGTTTCAAAGAAATCTCAGAAGTGACAGGCGTTAGCATCAATACAGCATTGGGAAGAATGCGTTATGCGCTAATGAATTTGAGAAAAATAATTGATAAACATCAAATTATTTTAACCAACTAATACTATTTTGATAATAAGCCCGTTATACTATTATAAAACATTTTGATAGTATGGGGAAAATTTACTCAAAAAAAGCATTAGCTTCTAAAAATCTTAAGCCTAATAAAGAAGTCGTTTCTTTTATTTTAAATTATTCAAAAGCCTTAACAGTAGTTAAGATTGATGATAAAAATTTTGAGATTATAGCTAACTAAACAGCCCACTGCTCCTGTCGGATGTTTATTAAAATAAAACCAAATGGTCGTTTTGGTTGAAAAGCTCACTACTTGTATTATTCAGGTAGTGAGTTTTTTTTAGGTTGTAAAAATATTCTTTCTGTTAATTTCCTCCTTTTATAATTCTTATCTATTTTTTGGTTCCTATTTTTTATAAGTTTTTTATACCAATTTTCTTTAGTTTTGTTAAAATTTAATATTTTGATTCGATTTTATATGTTTATTTAGTTTTTAATTCTATTTTAGTTAAAAACTAATCTTTTATTCATTAAAAAAGCTTTTATGGAGTATTTTTCGTATTAGAATATTTATTTGAGTAAATAATTAAGAACACTAATAAATTAGAAATTAAATATTTAACCCAAAAACCCGATCATTTATGAAGAAAAACTACACTACTTTATTTTGTTAGGTTTTAATGTTCATTTGATTTTTGAGTAACTAATATTTTTACCAGAAAGTATTTTACTCATCCAATAGTGACGAAAATAATCTTTTAACCAGTTGATTATTTCTTACTATGCCTTTGAATAACTAAGAAAATCATTTAATCCACCAAAACTTAACCGCAAAATGAAAGAGAAAATTAAAATGCTATCATGCTTTTTGTTGATAGCTGTGGGTGCATTTGCCCAAAAAGACAATATTAAGGAAGCGCAGTCTTTGTTTGATAAAGGAAATAGCCAGGAAGCTTTGGCTGTTTTGACTAAAACAGAATATCTTATTCTTAACGCAACTGATGAAGATAAATCTGATTACTACTTTTTAAAAGGAAATGTTTTAAAAGATTTAGCTGGAAAAAATATTGATGCAGCTAATAATTTTACATTGGCTTCACAATCTTATCAAGATGTATTTCTATATGAGAATGAATCAGGTAAATTTAAATGGACTGTCAAAGCAAACATGGCTTTAAAAGATATGAAAGCCAATCTTGTAAATGGAGCTATGGCAGATTTTAAAGCAGAAAAGTATAAAGAAAGCGCTGAGAAAAGCTATAAAGTATATTTGTTTGATAAAAAAGACACCATCAACTTGTATAATGCAGCTTCTTCATCTATTAATGCAAAAGATTTTAATTCAGCAGTTACTTATTATGAACTTTTGAAAAAGATTAATTTCTCTGGAAAAGGTGTTTTGTATTATGCAGTCAATAAAAAAACAAAAGAAGAAGATGTTTTTATTTCTCCAAAAGCAAGAGAATCTGCAATTGCACAAGGTCTTTATGAAAAACCAAGAACAGAATCTGTTGCTTCTAAGAAAATTGAAGTAAATAATAATTTGGCTTATGCCTATTTAGAAAAGAAAGATTATCCTAAAGCAGAATCAATTTACAATTATGTTCTAGAATTAGATCCAAATTATGTTGATGCTTATATCAATTTAGCTTATTTGAAATTACAAATGAAGAAAGATTTAGCTGATGAAATTTCCTCTTTAGGAACTACTCCAGCCGAAATGCAAAAGTATGATAAGCTTAATGCAAGAAAAGACGATATCACGCGAAGTGCAATTCCGTATCTGAAAAAAGTACTTACGCTTGAACCAAAAAATCAAGATGCAACAAAAACATTATTAGGAGTTTATCGATCACTTGATATGACTGCAGAATATAACGCTTTGAAGGCAGGAATGTAATTTTAAGTTACAAAGTTTCAGAGATACAAGGGCACAAAGGTTTTTCTTTTGTGCCTTATTTTTTTGCTGCAGTTTTTTCCATCTCTTCAATAAGTGATTTTTTTCCAACAGTTTTGGTGATAATATCTTTTTCTAAATTCCATCCTCTTGCAGGCGAATATTCTCGGCCGTACCAAATAATCTGCAAATGCAAGTCATTCCATAAATCCCTTGGAAATAATCTTTTAGCATCTTTTTCAGTTTGCGCAACATTTTTTCCATTAGATAAATTCCATCTGTGCATTAATCTGTGAATATGAGTATCTACTGGAAATGCCGGAACACCAAAAGCCTGTGACATTACAACACTAGCTGTTTTGTGGCCAACGGCAGGTAGAGCTTCAAGAGCTTCAAAACTCTGCGGAACTTCTCCATTATGTTTTTCTATTAAAATCTCTGATAAACCATGAATTCCTTTGGATTTCATTGGAGACAAACCACACGGACGTATAATTTCTTTGATTTCCTCAATCGACATTTTAACCATATCATACGGATTGTCAGCTTTTGCAAATAACAAAGGTGTAATTTGGTTCACACGTACATCTGTACATTGAGCAGATAGTAAAACAGCAATTAAAAGTGTGTAAGGATCTTTGTGGTCAAGCGGAACAGGTATAGTAGGGTAGAGTTCTTTTAATTTATCGATAACAAATTGTACGCGAGCTTCTTTATTCATTTTGGTGATTTTAATGTCTGTAAAAATAAAGAATTATTAGTTATAAGTTATCTTTGCTAAATCTAAAAATCTAAAATCAATAATCTAAAATAAAAGATATGACAACATTAAAAGCAGGGGATAAAGCGCCAAATTTTTCAGGAATAGATCAAGACGGAAAAACACATAAACTAGCAGATTACGCTGGAAAAAAATTGGTAGTTTTCTTTTATCCAAAAGCAAGTACGCCGGGTTGTACGGCTGAGGCTTGTGATTTGAGAGATAATTTTCACCGTTTCCAAGCTAATAATTATGAGCTTCTTGGGGTAAGTGCCGACAGTCAAAAAGCGCAAGTAAAATTCAAAGAAAAATACGAATTGCCTTTTCCATTATTAGCCGATGAAGACAAATCGGTTATTAATGCATTTGGAGTTTGGGGACCAAAGAAATTCATGGGAAGAGAATACGACGGAATTAATAGAATTACTTTCGTAATCGACGAAAAAGGAATCATAGTAGAAGTTATAGAAAAAGTAAAAACAAAAGAACACGCTTCGCAGATTTTGAAATAGTTTTCAGTCCCAGTTTTCAGTTTTCAGCCTGACGACTGCAAAAAAAACTGAGACTGAAAACTGAGACTGAACACTAATAAAAAAGTCCCAATAAAGGGACTTTTTTATTATGTATTCTGTTCTAATTCTTTCTGTGGATGATATCCAAAAAGATGATGTTCCTTTATAATTTCAGGAATTCCAGGAGGAAGCATCGGTTCCCATCCAGTTTTGCCTTGATTGATCATTTTTAAGATTTCTCTAGAGAAAACATCCAAGATATTCGGATCGTAATCTTCAATATCTACCACTTTTCCGTTGAATTTGAAGAATTTGTATAATTCTTTCATTCTTGGATGAACTTTTAAGTTGTTCGAATTCATTAATGCACCGTCTTCATCTAACATTGGATATAAGAAAACTTTCATGTCACGATAGAATAATTTTCCGAAAGCCTCCAAGATTCCACCACTTAAATGACGGTAGTATTTCTCATCAAAAATATCAACAAGGTTATTTACACCCATTGCTAATCCCATACGAGCTTTGGTATAATTAGCAAAATACTCTACTACTTTATAGTATTCTTGGAAATTCGAAATCATAACCGTTTGACCAAGAGAACAAAGCAATTCAGCTCTATCCATGAAGTCTCTTTCGTCAATTTCACCGTCAGAACGAAGATTCGAAAGTGTAATTTCAAAAATTACAAGAGTATTATTTTTTTCAACCTTATTTTCTTTGAGAAACATTTCCAAAGATTTCTCGTACATGTCCATATTTACTTTAGTAACAGGACGGAAACTTCCTCTTAAAGCCAAAAGGTTTTTTTTGTATAAAATGGCAGCTGGCAGAATGTTTTTTCCTTCTGGATTAAACATAACGGCATCAGTCATTCCGTTTTTAACCAATTGCAAACTCATCAAACGATTGTCGACATCGGCAAAACGAGGTCCAGAAAAGTTGATAGTATCGATTTCTAATTGGTCTTTATCTAAGTGATCGTATAAATAACGAAGCAATCGTTTTGGATCATTGTATTTGTAAAAAGCACCGTAAATTAAGTTAACTCCTAAAATACCAAGTGTTTCTTGTTGTAGTCTTGCGTCAGTTTCTTTGAAACGAATGTGAAGAATAATTTCGTTATAAGCCTCGTCTGGTTCAATTTGGTATCGAATTCCAACCCATCCGTGACCTTTAAATTGTTTAGCAAAATCTATCGTCGCAACAGTGTTAGCATAACTAAAGAAAAGTTTTGTTGGGTGTTTTTCTCTGCTTAAACGCTCTTCGATGATCTGGCTTTCATGGGTAAGCATCTTTTTTAAACGCTCTTCGGTAACATATCTTCCGTCAGTTTCAGCGCCATAAACGGCATCACTAAAATCTTTATCGTAAGCAGACATCGCTTTTGCAATAGTTCCAGAAGAACCTCCGGATCTGAAAAAATGCCTAACAGTCTCTTGTCCAGCGCCAATTTCAGCAAACGTTCCGTAAATATTCTCGTTTAAATTAATGCGTAATGCTTTGTCTTTTATAGAAGGAATCTGTTCGATGACCTTGTCACCTTTGAGTTTTATTTCTGTACCCATTTTATTTTAAATAGATTTGTTACAAAGTTAGTAAATTAGGGTTCTAATGAAAGAGAAATAATCCTATTTTTGTAAAAAAATTAAGTTCAATTGAAGGTCTATTTTTTAGGTACTGGTACTTCTCAAGGCATTCCGATTATCGGAATCGATCATCCCGTTTGTAAAAGCACTGATGCTAAGGATAAAAGGCTCCGCGTATCCATTTGGATTACGTGGGATGAGAATTCATTTGTAATCGATTGCGGTCCCGATTTTAGACAGCAAATGCTTTCTTGCGGATGTAGAAAATTAGATGCAATTCTTTTTACGCACGAACATGCAGATCATACTGCTGGATTAGACGATATCCGCCCGTTTAATTTTAGACAGGGAGAAATTCCAATTTACGGACATGAACGCGTTTTAGAGAATCTAAGACGTCGTTTTGATTATGTTTTTGAAACGGTAAACAAATATCCAGGTGCACCAAGTGTAAAAACAATTGAAGTGCAAAACAATGCGCCATTTGCAGTTGGCGATAAAGTGGCAATTCCGATAAATGCTATGCACGGTGATTTGCAGGTTTTTGGATATAGAATAGATGATTTTGCTTATCTGACAGATGCAAAAACCATCGAACCAGCTGAAATTGAAAAACTAAAAGGACTGAAAGTTTTGGTTGTAAATGCTTTGCGTGTCGAACCTCACAATACTCATTTCAATCTGCAAGAAGCACTTGATTTTATTAATCTTGTTAAGCCCGAAAAAGCGTATTTAACGCATATTAGCCATGTTTTAGGATTTCATGAAGAAGTGCAGCAAAGCCTTCCTGAAAATGTTTTCTTGGCTTATGATAATTTAGAAATTACAATTTAATTATACCACACAATGAAAAAATCCTTAATGCTTTATCTTTTTATTCTTGCCATTTTAATGAATGTGTTTACTTACGCATTTTATAGCGGAGAAGTAAAATTTGCACAGAATAGATACGATAAAACGACTAAGAAACTAAGAGACAGTATTAATCTAGTGAAAACGCAATTAGCAGAAGCTGATTATTTTTCTTTAGAGCATAACGAAAATGCACAAAATTATTTTGATAATAGTGCTTCTGGCGGAAAAGTGATTTTGTACGAAAAACTGATTCCAGTTGTAACTGAAAAGCTGTTAGATTTCAATGCAAACCCAAAAGGAAATCCTTATACAGGACAAGATCAAATTGGGCCAAACAAATTTATCATCAATAAGGTAAAAATCTTAAACCATAGATGGATTATTGCAGATTATAGCAATGGAGAATTATGGGGAGAAGTCTTGTTAAAATACTTTGTTGATAACGACGATAATATTACCTTTGAAGTAAATCAAACTTGGTTATATCAAAAATAGGATTTTAATCCTATTTTTTTTTGACCTTTAAATTAAATAGGATTATGAAAAAGATGTTTTTGTTTTTGATTGTTGCAAGCGCGTTTTCTTGCGCTAAAAAAGTTTCTCAGGAAAGTGTAAATACAACTCCAAAAGAACCAAAAAAAGAAGCCGTTGTAGGCGCAGATACTGATTCTCATGGTTGTAAAGCATCAGCTGGTTATACTTGGTCAGTACTTAAAAAAGACTGTATTAGAATTTTTGAAAATAGTACAAAACTGAATCATGCTGAAGATGGAAAAACATATTCTACGGTTTCCTATGTAATTTTTGACGGAAACAAAGCAGAACTTTTCTTAGATACTCAAAAAGAGTCTATCCTTTTAGAAAGAAAATCTGAAGGAGATTCTTGGGTTAACGGTGATTGGCAGTTAATTCCTTGGAAAGGATATGTTTTGAAAAAAGGAGAGAAGATTCTTTATACGGGGGAATAAAGTTTGCAGTCGCAGTCTCAGTTTTCAGTCAGAACTTTGATAAAGTTTTTTACAATTCAAGACTGAAAACTGTGACTGCGACTGAATACTAAACAATCTCTTTAATAAACTCAGAAGTTACTACTTGAGCAAATTCATCATTTAAGCTTGCTAATGCGGTTTGATGAATTAATTCAGCAGGGAATTCTTCTCCGTTTATGCCTTTTTTATTGAAAGTCGCAGTTGCATCAGAAACTAAATATACGGTATAACCAAAATTACCTGCCATTCTCGTTGTGGTAGAAACGCAATGATCTGTAGTCAAACCCACAATTACAAGATTCGTGATTTTTGCATCATCAATCAGTTCTTTTAGGTTTGTTCCTATAAAAGCACTATTGACATTCTTTTTAATTATTTTTTCTCCTTCAAGAGGTTTTACAATATCTTGAAATTCATTTCCTGGACTCGTTTCGTTTAATATCGAATTTGGATTTGAAGAGCAATGCTGTACGTGAAAAATAGGCAATTTTTTAGACCTCCAAATCTCTAAAAGTTCACCTGCTTTTTGTTCTGCGTCAGCATTATTTCGGTCTCCACCCCAATATGCAACGTCATGAAAACCTTTTTGAATATCAATTAAAATTAAAGCTGGATTATTAAGTTTTATATTCATTTTTCAAGTGTTTTTATGCTATCTTTTTATTATAATTTAGCTATGTAGTCATCGAAGAATTTATCTCTTTGTGAAATAATTCCTAGATATTTGTGATAACGCAATCCTGAAGTTTCTGCTTGAGCATTTTCATTTGCCAACTCGGCGTATTCTTTTGCGATTTCTTTTTTTGAATTATAGTAATTGAGAATTGCTAGAATTGAAAATACTTTATACTTGTCAATCGGAAATAATAAATCGGATATGTTTTCTTCTAATAACTTTTCAACACTTAAATATTCATGGGATAATTGATTTTTTATGATTAATTCAGAATAAATTAAATAAGAATCTGTTTTTACATTTGGATAAACTTTTTCAAAATCGATTGATTTTTTATAATATTCAATTGCTTTTTCTGTAGTGTTTTCAAGTAAAAAAATATCTCCTAAAGTATTATAAACAGAACTTTTATTAAAGTTATCATTTGGATATTCATCAAGAATTTTTTCAAGTAATTCTTTAGCAACATTTAAAAGTTTAGGTTCTTTAGTTTCAACTAATTCTATTGCCTGAATTTTTAAATATTGTGCTCTTCCATCTTTTCTTGCACGAGAAAGTTTGGTGAAGAAATGTTCTTCATCTTCTTTTGTCCAACTCTTTTTTCTATACCAATCTATCATGCTGATTTTTTTAACTGAAAACTGAGACTGCGACTGAAAACTTACAAAGCCAGCCAATTCTTAAAATCAAAGAAATTTTGAGGCGCAACTCCATGTCCAACAGGATATTCTTTGTAAACAACAGGAATGTCTAATTTCTCTAAAATTGCTGGAGTTTTTCTTGCCCACTCAATCGGAATAACTTGATCTACAGTTCCGTGTGAGGCGAAGAATTTTAAGTTTTTGAAATTATTATTTTCAAAACCTTCTTTAATAATTTCTTCATTGAAATAACCGCTCATGGCAACTACTCGCTGAATTTTTTCTGGATAAGAAAGTGCCGTAGCATAACTTAAAATAGATCCTTGACTAAATCCGATTAAAGTCACATTATTAGCATCAATTGGGTAATTAGCAACCAACTCGTCAATGAAATTAGCAATTACATCACGAGAAGATTTTGCTTGTTCATTATCTGAAAATTTATTTTGATCGGCATCGAAATTAATCGCGTACCAAGCGTAAGCACCATATTGTAAATCGTAAGGTGCTCTAGCAGAAATGATGTAATAATTGTCTGGTAGCTCTGAAGCAAAAGAGAATAAATCGGCTTCGTTGCTGCCGTATCCGTGCAATAAAAGCAATAATGGGTTTTTATCTAAAATTACTTTTGGTTCTTGTATTTTATATTCTAAAGATAGATTCATTTTTTTTAATTGTAAATTGTAAGTTGTGAATTGTGAATTTTCCAACTTTGGAATTGTGAATTTTTTAATTGAATTTTGAAAAACTTATCCAATTTTCTTGAACCATTTTTGAAACAATTCCCCAACTAAAGGAATCGGTCTCATTTGTCCTTGAATAGCATTAAAAATTCCAAAAGTCCATAGAATTGAAATACAGATCCACATTGGGAAAGTGATAAAAAAACTATCGAAATTACTTATGATTGCTCCTAAAGAAATAAAAGTTAAAGACAAACCTAAAGCTTGACGTATATGAAAAGAAGCAAAACTGTTTTTGTTTTCAGAATTCATGCTCATGGCGATCAAAACACCAATGATTAGAATGTAACTCGTGATAGCGATTGGTTTTCCTTCTTCGACTGAATTATTCATTGTATTATTTTGTAACTAGTTGATTTTGATTTAAAATTCCGTAAACAGAACCTTTAAGTTCAGTTCCTAAAAAAGCAGAATTTTTAGATTTTGAAAGAATATTTTCTTTCGTAAAAGTTGATTTTCCTTCTGTTGTAAACAAAGTGATATTAGCTTTTGAGCCTTCTTCAATTGTGTTATTTTCTAAACCAAAAACGTTTCTCGCAGCAGTTAATTTCGCTACAATTGTTTCTACAGGTAAAACCGTTAATAAAGCCCCGAAAGCGCTTTCTAAACCAATAGTTCCGTTTTTTGCTGTATCAAATTCCATTTTTTTGAATTCAATATCAATCGGATTATGGTCTGAAGTAATCAAATCGATAGTTCCGTCAGCAACTCCATTAAGCAAAGCTTGTCTGTCAACTTCCGTACGCAATGGTGGTGTCACTTTAAAACGAGTATCAAAACCGTCCAGTTTTTCATCCGTTAAAACCAAATGATGTACAGATGCACTGCAAGTTACTTGTAAACCTTTAGCTTTGGCTTCTCTAATTAATTCAACCGATTTTGCTGTAGAAATAGTCGGAATATGAAGTCTTCCGCCAGTATATTCTAATAAAAATAAGTTTCTTGAAATCTGCAATTCTTCCGCTAGATTCGGAATTCCTTTTAAACCTAATCTTGTAGAAACAATTCCTTCATTGGCAACACCATTTCCTTTAATGTTCGGATCTTGCGAATATGCAATTACCAATCCGTCGAAATCTTGAACATATTGTAAAGCAATTTTCAGGATATTAGCATTGTCAATACTTTTGTTGTAATCTCCAAAAGCAATTGCTCCAGAATTTTTCATATCAAAAAGTTCTGCCATATCTTTTCCTTCGCTGGCTTTAGTTAAAGCACCGATTGGGAAAATTTCTGTCGCAAAACCATTTGCTTTATTTTTCACAAAATTTACCTGAGATTGATTGTCAATAATTGGTAATGAATTTGGCTGTAATCCGATTGCTGTGAATCCGCTTTTTCCGGCAACATTTAAACCGTTTGCAATAGTTTCCCTGTCTTCGTAACCTGGTTCTCCAAGAGAAACACTGCTGTCAAACCAGCCTTGAGAAACATGAAGATTGTCAAATCGCACCACTTCAGCGTCATCGTTTGGAAGAGAAACTCCTATTTTTTCTATTACACCATCTGCAATTAAAAGATCAACAGTCTTGTTGTGAAACGGACTTTTTGAGTCGATAATTTTGGCGCTTTTGATGATTAGTTTCATATGTAGATATTTTTTTGTCGTAAAATGATTTTTGTAAAAAGTAAAATGCCTTTAAAACAAATGCAAATGCTATTTCACAAATTTTATAATTGCCATTTCTAATGCTAAAAATAACAGTGCAAAGATAACAAACCATTTCCAAATTTGGCTGTCAGTTCGCTCAGTTTGTAGTGTATTAAAAATGGTTGAAATGGTATCGGCAGTTTTAAAATCAGAAACTACATTGGTGTTTACCTGACTCAAATCGCTTTCGGTTCTTTTGTAATTAAAACTGATATTTTCTACCCATTCTTTTTTGTCAAAAACGCTATAATTTCCAGCGGTTTCTGGAAAATCATTGAATGTTAATTTGACTTTATTGTTTAAAATCTGCTGAATCGGAATAAACGAATCGTCTGTTCCTTTAACTTCCAAGATAGCATCTTTAGTCAATAAAACATCAACAAAATAAGGCTGATTGTTACCGATTGTCAAAGCATTTACACCCGTTTTCTGATTGTTCTGAGCGATTTTATAAAATAATGGAACAATTAAAGGCGATTGCTGAAAATTTGAATTGGCACTATTTATTGGCGCGGTAAAAACCGTTATTCCAGAAACCTGATTTTGAACAGCAGTTACAAAAGCAGTTTGGTCTTCAAATGAAAGTACAGCTGGATAAGAACTCGAAACAGCAAACGAACTATTTACTTTTGGATATTGAAAATTGGTTATTTTGTTTTCAAAAACTCCTGAAAATAAAGGATGATCGAAATTAATTTTAGTGATTAATTTGCTGTTGGTTTCTAAATTTCCGAATTGGATTTTTCCAAAATTCCCTAGTAATGCATTTAAGCTCGAAAGAGAAGTTTTCTCAGATGGAATGACAACCAAATTTCCGCCTTTAGAAACAAAAGCTTTTAAAGTCGTTTGCAGTGCTTGCGGAATGTCAATTAATTCGTTTAGAATAATCGTATTTTGTTTTTCTAAACTATTATAGTCTAAAGCGCTGATTGGGTAATTGTTATAATTGAATTCTGCAGAGGTATAAATTCTCGATAAGAAATTGCTTTTTTCAGGTTCGCCAATGCTTATAACGTTTGTTTTTTTGTTTTTAGAAATACTGAAAAACAATTTGTTATCATAACTTAAACCGTTGTCTTCAATTGCCACATAACCATGAAAAGCTTCTTTTGGAATGGTAAAATTGATTTTCTTTTTTTTCGTTTCAAAATTGATAATCGTTTTGGCAATCAGTTTATTTTGATTGTATAAAGCTGTAGAAATAGGTTTGAAGTCTTCGCCATAAGCAGACAAATTAATGCCAATTTCGTAGAAGTTTTCTAAAGTCTGATTAATGTAAACGCTGTCAATGGAAACATTGTTTTTCTGTTCTGCTTCTGGAACGATGAAATATGGTTTTTCATCAAAATCTATAGTAGCAATATCTTTTTCTTTTAAACCAACGGCATCTGTAATAATAACAATATCTTTTTTATAAGCCGATTTATGGGCTTTAATTTTAGCTGTAATTGTTGCAAGATCAAAAGAAGTTGCGCTGTATTTTAGATTTTGTAAAGCACTTTTAGATGATTTTATATCGGTATTCCAGAAATTTTCGGTGTTTGTTAAAAGTGAAAACTGAGTGTTTTCTGGAGTATTTTCAAGTAATTCCTGAACAGCTCTTTTTAATAATTCACCTTTTTTGCCTTTTGCCTGCATACTGAACGAATTGTCCAGAACAATATACATCTCGTTTGAAGCGTTTTTACTGTCACTAGCTTCAAAAAAAGGTTGTGCAAACGCGATAATTGCACAAGTAAGCAATAATAAGCGTGTGGCTAATAAAAGTCTTTTTTTGATTTTAGAACTTTTGCGAGTCTGAATAGCAAGTTCTTTTAAGAATCGAACATTTGTAAAATAAGAAGTTTTAAATCGTCTTAATTGAAATAGGTGAACCAAAATTGGAACGATCAATAAAAACAGAAAGTATAGAATTTCGGGATGTTTAAAATGCATTCTGGCTTCGATTTACTTCACTACGTTTTGTTTTTCGCGAAGATGCTGGTCAAAAATACGAATTAAAAATTTATTAAACCATATATGTTCATGTAAGAGATTATAAGAAAAGTTCAAAGTCGAAAGTCGAAAGTGCAAAGTCGAACTTACTATAACTTATATGATTTTAAAAAATATCAAAATAGGCAACTTTTGTAAATTCTTTGTGATAAAGAATTTATTTTGAACAGATATTATTGCTTATTTTAGCTAATTCAAAAAAAACAAACTATGAAAAAAATATATCTAGTGTTATTTTCAGCTTTATCATTAACCACGGCTAAAGCTCAAAATAAGTTCAATTTATTGGTTGGAACCTACACCAATACTTGCCAAAGTAACGGAATCTATGTTTATGAATTTGACGTTACAAATGGTGAATATAAATTGAAAAATTCTTCTGAAAATGTTGTTAGTCCAAGTTATTTATCGGTTTCTGCTGATAATAAGTTTATTTATGCAGTAAACGAAAACGGAACACAAAGTACTGTAAGTGCATTTTCGTATGATTCAGGTTCTGGGAAAGTGAATTTTTTGAATAAAAATGATGCTTTAGGAGCAGATCCTTGCCATTTGATTAATGATGATAAAAATGTAATCGTTGCGAATTATTCTGGTGGAAACCTTGTAGTTTTTAAGAAAAACACTGATGGAAGCATTACAGAAGTTCAGCAATTGATTCAACATGAAGGTAAAGGACCAAATGCGGCTCGTCAGGAAAAAGCGCACGTGCACATGGTTGCTTTTTCACCAGATAAAAAGTTTGTGCTTTCGAACGATTTAGGTTTAGATAAAGTTTTTATTTATAAATATAATCCAGCTTCGAAAAGCGAAATTCTAACTTTAAAAGGAAGTGTAGATGTAAAACCAGGAAGTGGGCCAAGACATTTAACTTTTAGCAAAGATGGGAAATTTGTTTATTTAGTTCAGGAATTAGATGGAACTTTGACGACTTTAAGCTGGGATAAAACAGGAAGTTTAAAAGTAGTTGCCGAAACAAGTATTTTACCAAAAGATTTTAAAGGTGGAACAGGAGCAGCAGCAATCAAACTTTCGCCTGACGGAAACTTTTTATATGTTTCTGATCGTGTTGATGCTAATGCTATTTCAGTTTATAAAATTCTTAAAACAGGAGCTTTAGAATTAGTAGAACAGCAAAGCACATTAGGAAAAGGTCCAAGAGATTTTGCTATTGATCCAACAGGAAATTACCTTTTAGTGGGGCATCAATATACTAATGATATAGTTATTTTTAAAAGAGATATCACTACAGGAAAAATTACAGATACTGGAAGAAGAATACAGTTGTGTTCACCAGTAGGACTAGTTTTTACTAAGATCTAGAAAGTTTTCAGTCGCAGTCACAGTTTTCAGTATTGTACAAACTGAAAACTGTGACTGAAAACTGAGACTTATTTTTTTTTCTTCTTCTCATTTCTTGTCTTCAACATATTTCTGTTGACAGAACCGTGAGTTTTCTTTTTTGTTTTTGAAGGACCTCCAAGATTTACTTTTTGGTTCTTTTTAGATTTTTCGTGAAAAGCACCGTCACCTTCTAGTTTTGGTTTTTTCATTAAAAACTTTCTTGGTAATTTATCTTTTTCAGCTTCAATAAGCTTTTCTGAGATTTCAACTTCTTCAGGGAAATCAGCTATTTTTAGCTCTTGATCCATTAAAAGTTCTGTTTCAATTTTGAATTCTTCTTCTCTTGGAGTAACAAAACTAATTGCAGTTCCCGTTGCGTCTGCACGACCTGTACGACCAATTCTGTGCATATACAATTCTGGCTCTTCTGGAAGTTCGAAGTTAATTACGTGCGTGATATTGGAAATATCCAAACCTCTTGCCATAACGTCGGTTGTAATTAAGCCGCGAAGATTTCCTTCTTGGAATTCAGCCATCGTACTCAAACGGTAATTCTGAGATTTGTTTGAGTGAATTACACCAAATTGTCCTTCAAAAAGCTCATCAATACGATTAAAAAGCATATCCGAAATCTTTTTATTGTTTACGAAAACCAAAATACGACTCATACTTTCATCGTTTTCTAGCAAATGTTTTAAAAGATTTACTTTGGTATTAAAATTCGGAACATTATAAGTAAGCTGCGTAATTTTTTCAAGCGGAGTTCCTGATGGCGCCAATGTAACTTCTTCAGGAAAATCGAAATAATCATTTAATAAATCATCAACTTCATCTGTCATCGTTGCCGAGAAAAGAATGTTTTGACGTTTGGTTTTCATCATTGCAAAAAGCGAAGTCAGCTGTGGTCTAAAACCTAAATTCAGCATTTCGTCAAACTCGTCAATAACTAGTTTTTGAGTTTCATCAAAACGAACAACTGCGTCAAGCGCTAAATCCATTGTACGTCCAGGCGTACCAACTAAAATGTCAACACCTTCATAAACGGCTTTTTTCTGTGTATTGATGTTTACACCTCCGTAAATACCTAAAGTTTTAACCGACATATATGTAGTCAGTTTTTCTACTTCTTCAACCACCTGAACAACTAATTCACGAGTTGGAACTAGAATTACAATCTTTGGCGTATTGGTATGAGTGAATTTATAAAGCTTTAAAAGAGGCAGTAAATAAGCAAATGTTTTACCGGTTCCAGTTTGTGCAATTCCCATCATATCACGTCCAGACATGATTACAGAAAAAGATTTTTCTTGAATAGGAGTAGGCGTAACAAATCCCAATTCGTCAACTGCTTTTTGTAATGATTTTGGAAGATTGAATTTTTCGAAAGTGCTCATTTGCTTTAAATTTTGTGCAAATGTACGTTAAATTCATGGTTTTTTGTTGAATTTGTAATTTTTGATGTCTTTTGTCACCCTGAGCGAAGTCGAAGGGACGTGCCAATTGGAAACTTGGGCTTCGACTTCGCTCAGCCTGACAATCGTATAATTTTAGATTTTAAACAATTTAAAAACCTTCAAAAACACCCAAGCCAAATAAAGCAAAATCATATTTCACAGGATCTTGAGCGTCCATTTCTCTTAATTTAGTGTCTAATTCTAATAAAGCTTTGGCATCATTTTGCTTTCGCGAAAGGATTCCAAGTTTTCGGGCAACGTTTCCAGAATGGACATCAAGCGGACAAGATAAAACAGCTGGAGAAATGCTTTTCCAGATTCCTAAATCGACTCCTTTTGCGTCTTGGCGCACCATCCAGCGCAAGTACATGTTGATTCTCTTGGCTGCCGAATTGTTTAATGGATCTGAAATGTGTTTTTGAGTTCGAGCTAAATGATCTGTTTCAAAAAATATCTTTTTGAATTCACTGATACTTTTCTGCAAGCTATCTTTTTCCTGATTTTTGGCAAAAACAGCTTCAAGTCCGTTGTGGTTTTTGTAGATGTTATTTAAACCTTTTATGAAACCAGCAAAATCGTGTCCGTTGAAAGTTCTGTGGACAAAAGTTTCTAATCTTGCCAAGTCTTCGTCAGAATGCGACATAACGAAATCGTAAGGCGTGTTGCCCATTAATTCCATCATTTTATGCGAATTCTTAATGATCATTTTACGATTTCCCCAAGCAATTGAAGCGCTTAGAAAACCAGCGATTTCAATATCTTCTTTTTGGGTAAAAAGATGCGGAATCTGTACAGGATCACTTTCTATAAAATCCTGATTGTTATATTGAATGACTTTTTCGTCTAGAAATTCTTTGAGTTCTGATTTATTCATTTTTTGAGATTTTTTTCGCGTAAAATCCATCTTTTAATTCATGAGTACGCATTTGAGGAATGTACTGAAAGTGTTTTTCAAAAGTATCAATTTGTTTTTTATTGACACAAGGTAAATCTCCATTACCACTTGCCCATAAAAAATCATTTTTTTGAGGAGAATTATACTTTAAATTTCCTAATTGTATAATTTCAAAAGAGGTATTGTTTTTTGAATTTTGGAACGGAAAAACAATATTGTTAGAAGAAAATGTACTTATTTCCATCAACGATTTATGATTTGCAAATTTACTTAGATTAAAAGGAAAAAATAAAATAATTGCAATTGGGATTTGCGAGAGCACTAATAAGGCATTGATTGTTTTTTTGTTCTGTATCAAACAGATCAAACAAAAGGGAGAGAAAAATAAAACGAAATGAATGAAAAAACGATATTGCGGAGAGGTTATTAAAAGTAAACATATTTGTAATATCATATTGACATACAGTAGCCAAAGCGCTTTTTCATTTTTAAATTTATAAATAAAAAAGGGTAAGACTAAAATAAAAAATACGCTGAGTTTATTAAATAATCCATTCAGTTTTGGCAAAGTAATCCATCTTATAAATAAATCCCAAACCGACATTGAATTATATTGTTCAGCTGTAATAAAATAGCCGTAATATTTTAGGTTGTCATAATAAAAAGTTTGAATTGTACTCGGGATAGCATAATCTGTTGCGAATGCTGTGAATATTTTGGATGGAAAAAGAGGTGATCCGCAGATAATTAGGTTTTTAATGAAAAAAAGTACAATTACTAATGTGGTTAATAAAATAGGTTTTAGAAGTTTTCCTGATAACGATTTGAAATTTAAGACTAATAGAATTAAAGGAAAAATAGCGAATGTTATCGTTGTGTTTTTGATATAAAGCAAAAAAAGAACTAAAACCAAAAGCAAATCAAATGTCTCAGAAGTTATTTGTTTGTAGTTTTCTAAAAAATAAAAGAAGAAAATAAACGAGAAAATATAAACAGGAATATCTGGAGAAGGTGCGCTTATAAATTGAAAAAAGAAAAAATTAAATAAAGGAAGCAATCCAATTAAAAGATAATTTTTGTTCTCATTTTTGCTGTATTCATTTAGTTTCTGAATGGCAAATACATTTCCTAATAGCAAGCAAAAACCGCTTAAATCATTGAATTTTTTGTATAAAAAGGAAAAATTAAAAACACTTTGCGCAATATGCCAGCCGCTCGTCTGTCCGTAAAATAAATGAAGATTTGCAAGTCCTTTTACAAAGCCATATTCGTTAAGCCATTTTATGGTTTGGATATAATAGGATTCGTTATCAATTACAAAAGGAATTGAAGCACATTGTAAAATAATAAGAACCGAAATAATACTTAGAACGATTTTTAGGCTTTTTTGCAATTGCTGTAATTCTAATAAAAATGACTTGTAGAGATCAATAATCGAATTGCGATATTTTAGCAATGAAAAAACATTCAGAAGTATTAAAACGATATGAAATTCGATATTAATTCTTCCGAAAATTGCCCAAATACTTGCCAGTATAGTTGTTGAGAATAAACCTAGTATAGATGTAATTACAAAATTTTTATTGCTGAAATTCATTATTTTATCGAAACCAACACCTAAATTAATGGTTGTGAATAAAATATAAATCCAGCTAATTGTAATTAAAAGCATTAATTAAGAATTTGCCCGTCAGACATTACCAATTTTCTATCGGCCATATTAGCCAATTCTTCGTTGTGTGTTACAATGACAAAAGTCTGTCCAAACTCATCTCGAAGCTGAAAAAACAATTGATGAAGATTTTCGGCAGAATGAGTATCTAAATTTCCAGAAGGTTCATCGGCAAAAATGACATCTGGCTTGTTGATCAAAGCTCTTGCAACCGCAACACGCTGTTGTTCTCCGCCCGAAAGTTCACTTGGTTTATGATTGATTCTGTGTGAAAGTCCTAAATAATTAAGGAGTTTTACAGCTTCTTTTTCTGTTTCAGATGGTTTTTTACCTGCAATGTGCGCCGGAATACAAACATTTTCTAAAGCTGTAAACTCAGGTAAAAGCTGATGAAACTGAAATATAAAACCTAAATTTAAGTTTCTAAAATCGGATAATATTTTGTCTTGTTTGCTTTTCTTTTTAAAATAACGATTGTAGTAAACCGCCAATAAAAAAATAGGCATACATAATATTCCCCATGTGGCATAACCAAAAATATCGTTCTCTACTTTACTTCTAAAAAACAATAAAAAAACGGCTAATAGAATGATATAAAAAGAACCTAAACCAGTAATGATTTTAAATGTCTTTTCTTGTTTTGAATTGTCATTTTTGATGTCTTGAAGTTCCAGAACATTTTTACCATTAATCGTCAAAGATGACTCAGGATTATGGTCTGGTTTATCTAAAGTTCCTAAAATCTGTAACAAAGTCGTTTTTCCAGCACCCGAAGCACCAACAATAGAAACAATTTCGCCTTTTTTGATATGTAAATCGACTCCTTTTAAAACTTCAAGTTTGTCGTAGAATTTATGTATATTTTTTGCGTGTATCATGTAATGAAACTGTTTTTACAAAGAAACGAAGATTATGATCAAAATCAAATTCTAAAAAATTAAATTCCAATATGTAAAATTCCAAATTCCAAAAAGGAGCGAAGCGACTTTTAGAAAATCTAAAATCTAAAATCTAAAATCTAAAATCTAAAATCTAAAATCTAAAATCTAAAATCTAAAATCGGTACGTAAATTGATATGGGAATCTTGGAAATTAAATTTAGAAAAGAAATAATAAAGTTTCGTGAATTTATTTTTAATTTCGAATAACTTAAAAGTGAATGTGTTATGCAAGATTTAGAAGCTGTAGAGGATAATAGAATGTCAAAACTGCTTATTGGTTTAGTTTTGGACGGAATTGGTATGATTTCTTTTTCGATTCCTCTTTTGGGTGAGTTTTCAGATGTGGTCTGGGCGCCAATTGCTGCAATAATTATGGCAAAGATGTATAAAGGAAGAGTAGGGAAAGTTGCTGGGGTTTTGACATTTCTGGAAGAAATACTGCCTTTTACAGATGTGATTCCTTCGTTTACTTTAACATGGATTTATACTTATTTTTTTGCAGAAAGAAATAAATAGCTTTTTTAAAGCTTTAAAAGTAAAAAGGTCTTTTCTGTTATTGAAAAGACCTTTTTTATTTTATTGAATGATTACCTTTTTAAGGTATAATATTTTTTTTGTGTCAGGATCTGTAACTTTTAAGATAAAAACTCCTTTTTCAGTTATACTAATATTTTCCTGTGTTTGTCCGCTTATTGTGCGTTTTTGAATTTCTCTTCCAAAAATATTATAGATTCTAAGTTCGGCTTGGTCTACTTCAACATCCAACAAAATAGAGAAATTCCCTGTATTTGGTACAGGCCATACTTTGAAATTATCGATTAGATCCTTTATTATCTCATTTATAGGTGAAGTCGAGTAACCGCTGAGTATATTTACTTTTCGAGTCATCGTTCCTCCCTCAGCATCTGTAACTGTAAATTTGAAAGAGCATAAACCTTTTGCATTTGGTTTAAATTCTACAGTATCTCCAGAAAGTGTTGCGTTTCCGTTTATAACCTGAGATAAGGAATATGAGACTCCGTTTGTAAAACCTCTAGATAATTTTTGAATATTAATATATGTTTTGTTTCCTAAGACAGCGTCATAATGAGGTTCAGACATCCATTGTAAATATTTATCCAGATTTGTATAACCATCCAAATCAGGATCGGCATTGGCATCAGAGAAATCTCCAACTGCAGAGTTGACATTTGTACCAATTATAGTTTCCCACCAGTTTGGCAGTCCATCTTGATCCGTGTCCCAATTTTGATGTCTTACTTCGGTTGGATAATTTTCAAAACCTCCAACGTCAGCTTCATTATCTGGAAATCCTGGTTTTCCTGTTACACTTCCAACTGCAGAATATGTTCCGTTTAAAGTTTCTGAAATAATCCTCTGATCGTGTTCGTCAAATTCAGGCTGTGTACATCCAACATCAGAAAGTACGATTTTATAAGCATTTTTCGCCGATTGAGTTGTTACATACGAAGGGAAAAATGGTGTATCGACGAAGTTATCATAGGGAACTGTATTGCCTGAAGCTTTTCTTCCAAGGGTTTGATTGTTCTCATCGAAATACCCTGGCATTACGTTTCCACTAAAATAGCATCGCTGCATTCCAGTTCCTACACCTTCATTTTGCTGATTAAAAGCAACAAATATTTTTGATCCTGCACCAGGTTTGTAATAGTTGTTTACGAAGTTAACCTCCTTCGTTCCACCATCGGTTGTTCTTCCTCCCCAGTTGTAAACGACATTATTGGTAATATCCATTTTTCCTGTGTAAGCGCCGCTGCCGTCTAATCCGCCGCCAAGACTCCAGTTTCGGCCATAACAATGTGCTAATAAATTATGGTGAAAACTTCCTATGTCACCACCAATTGTAGCCGCATAGCCGTGTTCTGTTCCTGCTGGATAATTTTGATGATTTGCGGCATTTAAGGCTTCAGAAATAAGTGTTCGCTGAAGCGTTATGTTTTTTCCGGATCTAGAACTGAAAGATTCGTCGATAGTCCAACTGATAGAGCAATGGTCTATAATGCTGTTGTCAGCGCCTGTTAATCCCATTCCGTCATAAGTTGGTCCCGCGCCAATTCTCACTCTTAAATTTTGAACAATTGCATCATTTCCAGTGACGCCAAAAGGAGCAGAACGAATACAGATTCCTTTTCCCGGTGCGGTTTGCCCTGCAACAGTTACGTAAGGCTGGCTTAAAACCAAACGAGATTGCAATTGAATTACTCCTGCAGTATTAAAAACAATAGTTCTTGGTCCGATATCATTTGTAACAGCCTCACGAAAACTTCCTGGACCGCTGTCATTTAGATTTGTTACTGCAACAACTTTTCCGCCACGTCCGCCACGTGCAAAACGGCCATATCCTTCAGCTTCAGGAAAAGCAAGTTGCGCTGGGCGAAAACGCCAAACATTTCCTTTTTCAACTCCGTTTGCTAAAACTTCGTCTATACGCCAATAATACGTTTCTCCAGTGTATAATCCGTTTAGTTGGTAAGAAGTATTAATTAAATCTTGATTTCCTTTAAATTCGGGAGAAGATGTCGTAGCATTATCAACTGATGTTTGATCTGTTCCAAAATAAACATTGTGCGAAACGGCATTTGCAGCAGCTGTCCATTGCAGCAGTTTTCCGCCCGAGGTTAGTTCAACATGTTCATCATTTTGTTTCGGATTTGGATTGGTAGCCTGATAGAAAATGTTAGGCGTGTTTAGCTCAAAACCATTAAGAATGAAGTTTTTTACATTTTCAGTCCCTGAAGTTTCGGCGGCCATTAATATTACAACATCTGTTTCTACTGTAGCTTGAAACTTTAAATAAGTCGATTTCGCATCGGCAGTTTTTGTGGCTCTTACAGTTGGAATTAAATTATCAACGATTAAATTTCCATCGACAGAAATATCAACTGGACTAAAAGTATTCGTCGTTGGACTGTCTACATTATTAAAAAAAGCCAAGAATGTATGTTCTCCAGTTGCTAATCCGCTTATTTTAAGTTCGATTTGAGCGCCAAGATTTGCTGTTGCACCTTTTACGGTGAGTCCATCGCAGACTAAACGTGCATAATAAGGAGCTTGAATTCCAGCTTTGTACCAGTTGGTTCCTAATGCATCTCCATTATCTCCAACACGAGTAATGGTAAATGTGACTCCGTTTTCGGTATAAGTACTAGTGTTTCCAGAAGCTATTACCCATGCAGTATAATCGGGGTCGTTTACTTCGGCTTTCGGTCTTCCTGACTGGTCAAAGTCAATTTTTACAATCGGATTTTGGGCAAAAATCTTGACCTTCGGAGTAATGAAACAAATCATTGTCGCCATTACGGAGAGTTTTAAGTAATTTTTCAACATGTCAATTGTGGTTTGGTTAGTAAGTAATGATTTTAGTTAGAAATGATAGGTTTAAATGACTGATTGTCAGTTTAAAGTGTCGTTTTTAACTATTGTAAAGTTTAGTATTACTACAAACAAAACTATCCTGCACAATCCTGTTCTGGTTGCTATTTTCTTATAAAAATAGATTTAAAAAACAAGATGTTTATGTTTTTTATTAATTTTTTATAATGTTTGCATTTGATAAATAAAGGGATTCTGTAAGAAAAATGGTGTGTCGAAATAATTGAGAAAAAGTATATTTTCTCAATTGAGTGAAGTAAAAATTTATGGAAAAAGGATTAAGAATAAATCTTAACCAGAACAGTTTGAAAAAAAGAAGCGTGAAAAAATGAAGAAATTAATCTTTAAATAAAAAACCAAGTCCCATTCTTTTTAGCATTTTCTTTTCGAAATTCCAAAAGAAGCGGAATTGTCCAAAAATTGCTCCAATGGCAACTAATAAAACTTGATAAACAGGAAGAATAATTAATAAACGGATAAGTGTAAACCAAACTGCTCCTAAATCTTCTTTGTGAATTCCAACCCAGTCACAAAAAGGTCTAGAAATCCACGCAGATGCCGATCCGGTGATGGCAAAAACAATAAGTATGATTATGGCTTGTAGGTTGGAAGTGATTCCCCAGCGTTTTTTAAGTCTATCCATTATTTATTTATAATCATTACAAATATACTAACATTATCTTATCGGAACATATCCGGCGAGCTTTTGTTTGTAAGTATTTTGAAAATAAATCATGTAGTTGTAAATTAAGTAATTTACTTCATATCCATAATGAATTTGCGGCTGGTAATCGATAGTCATTTCGTATAAATTTGGGTTGTAACGATTTGGTTGAGAAGCACGAATATTCCACTCCGTTACATATTGATAATTTTTGTTTTCCAAAAATGCTAGCGTATGGTAATTTCTTGGATAAGCTCTGGTATTTAGCCAATAATTAAATCCGTTATCGATGATGATTACTTCATATTCTAAAGAATCATTCGAAATTCTAACGGTATCATTTCCTTTTTTATTTGGCACAGTATCATTGCTCGCAATATTTTGCGATGCTGACGAACAAGCTAAAATAGTCAGTAATATTGCTACTATGGAAACGATTTTTTTCATGACTTAAATTTACGAATATTTGATGAGAAGAAGGAGAAGTTTAACAGGAATCTAACTCATTAAGGTGCTAAGTGTCTAAGATGCTGAGATGCTAAGTTTTTTAAACAAAAAAGCGGTTTGCTATCAAACCGCTTTAAAATATTTATATTAAAATCTCAGTATCTTAGTATCTCAGAAACTTAGCAACTTATTTGCTTCCAAATAACTTCCCTATAAAGCCTGCGATTCCTCCTTTACTTTTTGTAACAACAAGAACATCTGCTACGTCAACTTTTCCGTCGTTGTTTTGGTCAAGTCCAAATTGCATTCCGTATTTAGAAATGGTATCCATTATTCCAGAAGCTTGTCCGCTGTTTCCTGAAATAGAATTTATAATATCTGAAATTTGGAAACTATTATCGTTTGGATCTTTTGCTTTATTCACTAAAGAACCTAAAATTTGTGGAATCAAATTTGAAGCAACTCCGCTAGAATCTGCACTGCTTAATCCAAATTTTTCTCCAAGGTTTCCGCTTAACTGCTGTTGAATTTGCTGTACTACTGGATTTGAACTGTCAATAGGTGAGTTTCCGTTAAATAATCCAGCGATTTGATCTGTACCTCCTTCAGAAACAATTTTTTTTAATCCTTCAAAAATAGAATTGCTTGTTTCATTAATTACGGCGTCATTATGTTCGTTTGGGACAGCGGTATTGTTTACAACTGCATCGCCTCCATATTGTTGTACTAATTGGGTTAATTGTTCAAACATGATATTAAGGATTTAGATTAGAATTCAAATTTAAACAAAAAAAGAAAGGGATTTATTAAACAATGTTAATAAATCCCTTACAAGTAATTTAATTTATAGTTAATTAGCTTAACAAAGTAATGATTTGTGATGCTAATTCAGTACCAATTCTGTCTTGTGCTTCTCCAGTTGCGGCTCCAATGTGTGGAGTCAATGAAATTTTAGAGTGCATTAAGATTGCCATTTCTGGTTTTGGCTCGCTTTCGAAAACATCTAAACCAGCAAAAGCAACTTTTCCTGAATCTAAAGCTTTTACTAAAGCTACTTCATCAATAACACCACCACGAGCACAGTTTACGATTCCAACACCATCTTTTAAGATTTCAAATTCTTTTTCTCCGATGATGTAACCATCTTGAGCAGGAACGTGTAATGTGATGAAATCTGCTTCTTTAAATAAAGATTCTAAAGATTGAGAAACGATTTTAGTTGTAATAGATTGTCCGTCAAAAAACTCAACTTTTACATCTACTTCAGGAATAAAGCTGTCAGCAGCGATAACTTTCATACCTAAACCAAGCGCCATTTTTGCAGTAGCTTGCCCGATACGACCAATACCAACAATACCAAGAGTTTTTCCTCTTAATTCAGTTCCGTTCGCGTAAGCTTTTTTCAAACCGTCAAAGTTTGAATCTCCTTCAAGAGGCATATTTCTGTTAGAATCATGCAAGAAACGAACACCAGAAAATAAGTGTCCAAACACTAATTCAGCAACAGATTCTGAAGATGAAGCAGGAGTATTAATTACATGAATTCCTTTGCTTTTAGCATAATCCACATCGATATTATCCATACCAACACCACCACGACCGATGATTTTGATACCAGGACAAGCATCGATTATATCTTTACGAACTTTAGTTGCACTACGAACTAAAATTACGTCAACATTATTTTCATTGATATAGTTAGCTACTTGTTCTTGAGCTACTTTTGTAGTTATAACTTCAAATCCACCTTTTTCTAAGGCTAGAATTCCGCTTTTAGAAATTCCATCATTTGCTAATACTTTCATTGTGTGTTTATTGTTTATTTGGTAAATCGTTTATTTGTTTAATCGATAAACCAGCTATTTGATTTTTCTTTTTTGATATTTTTCTAAAGGAAACATTTTTTACGATTAAACAGTTAAACAAATTAACGATTAACCGAAAAAAAGATTAAACTTTAGTTTCCAATGCTTTCATTACATCAACTAAAACCTGAACGCTTTCAATTGGCATAGCGTTGTAGATAGAAGCTCTGTAACCACCAACAGAACGGTGGCCTGGCAATCCAGAAATGTTTGCAGCTTTCCATAAAGCGTCAAAAGTTTCAGTGTGTTCAGGATTGTTCAATAAGAAAGTTACGTTCATGTTAGAACGATCTTCTATTGCAGCAGCGCCTTTGAATAATGGGTTTCTGTCGATTTCAGCGTAAAGTAATTCCGCTTTTGCGTTGTTTAATTTTTCAACAGCAGCGATTCCGCCTTTTTCTTTAATCCATTGTAATGTTAAAAGAGAAACGTAAACAGCAAATACAGGTGGAGTATTGTACATACTTTCTCCTTTAATGTGTTTAGCGTAATCAAGCATACTTGGAATAGTTCTTCCATTTTTGCCTAAGATTTCTTCTTTTACTACTACTAAAGTAGTTCCAGCAGGTCCCATATTTTTTTGAGCTCCAGCATAGATTAAGTCAAATTTAGAGAAATCTAACTCACGTGAAAAAATATCAGAACTCATATCGCATACAACAGGTACGTTTGTTGATGGGAATTCTTTCATTTGAGTTCCAAAGATGGTATTGTTACTTGTGCAGTGGAAATAATCAGCATCAGCTGGAATTTCGTAACCTTTTGGAACATAAGTATAATTGTCTTCTTTTGAAGAAGCTACGACAACAGTCTCACCGAAAAGTTTCGCTTCTTTGATCGCCGCAGTTGCCCACGTTCCTGAATCTAAATAAGCTGCTTTTCCGTTTTCTTTCATTAAGTTATATGGTGCCATTAAGAATGCTGTACTTGCACCACCTTGTAAAAATAAAGCCTGATAACCTTTTCCTTGAAGTCCTAATAATTCTAAAGCAAGGGAACGAGCTTCCTCCATTACAGCAACGAAATCTTTGCTTCGGTGCGAAATTTCAAGAATAGATAATCCTGAATCATTAAAATTTAAAATTGCTTTTGATGCCTTCTCAAAAACTTCCTGAGGTAAAATACTTGGTCCTGCGCTGTAGTTGTGTTTTTTCATGGTTGTTGTTAATAGTCGAAAATTTTAAAGACGCAAATTTCGTCAATAAGAGCCGAAAAAGCGTTAAAATATTCGAAATAATTAAACAATTTTTTACTTTGTTGTTAACAAAAACGTTATAGTATCCACGTTATCTGCATAATCCCACAATTGAGGTTTTTGCGTTTCACCGAAAGCGATGCTATTTGGTGTAAAATTGTTGCTAACAATACATTGAATTTGTTCTGCATCATTCTGAAGACGTTTTTCAAGTTCTTTCGGGTTTTCGTAGTATTCATAAAAGACACTCGAAATAGGAGAGGCGTAGCTTGAATCTTCCTTTAAAGTCAAAAATCCGTTGTCTCGTAATTTGAAATTACTCATTAAAAATACTGCTTTATTATAGTCATAATTATTAGCATATTTCTCATAATGAATAACGTCTTGATATTTAAAAATTGCTTGAAAAAATGCTTCAAACGAATAGTCTTTTGGGACATAAAGTTTAGAAACATTTCGGCATCCTAAACCAAAATATCTAAAAATATCTTCACCTAAAGCTTCTAATTCTTCATGGGTTTCTTTTCCAGTTAAAACCGCAGTCGAATTTCTGTTTTTACGAATAATTGATGGTTTGTCTTTAAAATAATATTCGAAATAACGTGAAGTATTATTGCTTCCTGTTGCAATTACGGCATCGAAATTTTCCAATTTCCCTTCCACGAAAGTGATTTTATCTTTTAGATTTTCATCAACAGCGATTAAATATTTAGCTAAAAAGGGCAATAAATGCTGATCGTTTGACGAAGTTTTAATTAAAGCTTTATTGCCGGTAATTATAACGGATAGAAAATCATGAAATCCAACCAAAGGAATATTTCCTGCTAAAATCAAAGCAACTGTTTTTTCAGTCTGAGCCGTATCAAAAGAATAAGCAGACAGCCATTTGTCAATGTTTTCGGATGTTAAAGCGTCTGACCATGACTTTAAAGAGAAATAAACTTGCTCTGGTGTGTACCATCCGTTGTGGGATTTTGATAAATGAATCAGATTTTCGAAATCATCAAAAAAGATATCATTATATAAAACGTCGGATTTTCGCGCAGAAGCACCTTCAGAAAACTGACTTAAAAATTTTCCTAATTCAACAAAAACACTTTTTTTTGTTTCTAATGTCATAATGTTTGCTTATGAATTGTTTTGATTGTAATTTTGCACAAAAATAAGCATAATTAAGTCGAAAGTCAAAAGGCATAAAATCAAAAGCGATGCTTGCCTTTCATTTTGACTTTGAGACTTAAGACTTTTAACTTTAAGACTAATAAACGATGGCAATAATTATAACTGACGAATGCATCAATTGCGGGGCTTGCGAACCAGAGTGCCCAAATACAGCAATATATGAAGGAGCTGATGATTGGAGATACAAAGATGGTACAAGTCTTTCGGGATCAATAGTTTTACCTGATGGAACTGAAGTGGATGCAGATGATGCTCAAACTCCAATTTCTGACGAAATCTATTATATCGTACCAGGAAAATGTACAGAATGTAAAGGTTTTCACGATGAGCCTCAATGTGCTGCTGTTTGTCCAGTTGACTGTTGTGTACCAGATGATAACCACGTTGAAGACGAGGAAACTTTATTGCAAAGACAAGCGTTTTTGCACGGAGAATAATGCTTCAATTATCTTATATATAATCCTGAGTTTTGGCTCAGGATTTTTTTTACCCTGATATCAGGTATTTTGAAAAGTTAGTTTATTGATAACGAATGTTTTATTTTTAGGCTATTGCTTTATTGTTGGAAAAATAATACTTTAGTTGAAAAAATAACAATGCCTATGAAGAAATTGCTACTTTTATTTATCGTTTTACTTAATTATGTAAGCGGTTTTGCACAAAGCGAAGAGTATTCTATTATTGTTAAGGATATAGAAACCTTGGAACCGATACAAAATGCTACGGTTAAAATAATGAAAACCCAGCAGATTTTATTGAGCAATGAAGAAGGAAAAGTTACTTTTATGCTCACTGGGGGATCTAATGTTCAGGTTTCTGAAACTAATTATGAAGATTTGACTGTACGCTGGACTTCTTTAAATGGAGAGCAAAAATTTGTTATTTATTTAAAGAGTAAAAACAATAAATTAGATGAAGTAGTTTTGTCTAAGGAATCTCCAGAAAAAATATTGCAGAAATTGGTTAACAATTCTATAAAGAAAATTAGTATTTCCCATAGACAGAAAGTATATGTGAGAGAGTTTTTTATACTTGACAATCAGTACACGTATTATAATGATGGATTGGTAAATTTTCAATTTGATAAAAATAATAATGCAACTACTTTACTGGTTGAGCAAAATCGCTCTTATGGATTATTAGAAGCAGATGTAAGTGCTGATTTAAAAGGATATGATTTGAATAATATAATGGAGAATTATTCTAATTTTAAATATTTTGATCCGCTATTAGATTCGAAAGCAAAGAAAGAATATGATTTTACAACCAAAGGACATCCAAAAAATAAAGATTATTATGTAATGTCGATTACTCCCTTAGATAAAGCCAAAGAGGCAATCGATAATTTTGAAGTTGTCTACGATCCTGTAAAGAAGCTCATTTTAGAATTTACGATTACAGTAACGCCTGCAACTCTTAATAAAGTAGAAGAAAAAACAAATGTTGGCAATAAAAACATTACTAAATCGTTTGTAAAAGTAAATTATAGATGGGACGGAACCGATTATTATTTGTTGAGTTCTAATGAAGAAATTGGATATGATCTTGTTTTGAAAGATAAAACGAAAAATATTCAGGTAAGAAATAGTTTTGTGACAACTGGTTTCAATAAACAAAATTTTACTTATAGTGAAAGTGATGTTTTTAAAGAGAAATCGCTTTTTAATAAAAAGAATAAAATCCTAACCAATTATTGGGATATTTCAGGATTTACCGCAACCGATGAAGAAAAAGCTATCATCGCATCTTTAGAGTTTAAATTGTAATTAATAAATGGAAAAAGAAAAATCCTGAACAATTAAGTTCAGGATTTTTTGTTTTTATAAAGTTTGCCAGGCTGAGCGGAGTCGAAGCTCCATATGATTGGCAAAATGGTTTATGGAGTTCCTTGCGTGTCCTTCTCCCGAAGCCTCGGGATCGCTCAGGAAGACAATAAATGAGATTGAATTAATTATAATGATTGTCAGGCTTGAGCGGAGTCGAAGCCCTCGTTAATCATAATTAGAAATTAAATCCAAGTCTTGCATAGTAATATGCTCCGCTGAAACCCATTTGTACAGCATCCCAATACCCTCCAGCTTCTGTATTTCCTTGTTCGTCTTGTTTAGTTGGATATATATTAAACAAGTTGTTGCTTCCGATAGTCAGTTTTAAACTTTTAGTAAATTGATATCCAAGAGTTAAATCAGTTACCACTTTTGGATTGTAAACATCATCTTCATCAGCATAATCTACCAAAACAACTTTGCTAAAGCGAGTAAAAGCTAATCCAGCGTCGAATTTCTTTTTAGAATAATTTAGGTTTAAACCAAATTTGTTGTCTGGCGCAGAAGCTAATAAAAAGGCTTTTTCACGTTTTCCGAAGAAAGTAGCTTCATCAAGAGTACCGTTTTTAACTTTGTCAATTTTCATATCGTTGATGTTTCCAACTAATGTTGCACCAAGCTGACCAAAATCAAACCCTTTTTTCCAAGATAAAACTAAGTCTAAACCATGTGTGCTAGTATCTACACCATTGGCAAAAAACTGAGCTTCAGAAACACCAAGATTTAAAGCACTTGCATCAAAATATCCTGTAAGAACGATACGGTCTTTTACTTGAATGTAATAACCGTCAATTGTTGCTGTAAAATCTCCGTAAGAAGCTGTAAATCCTAGAGAAGCATTTACCGCTTTTTCTTCATTTAATTTGCCAATTCCAAAAGCTCTTGTAATTTCACTGTTATTTGGAGCTAATAATACTTCTGTTGCACCGCTTGCATTAAAGTTGGTAAAACGTAAATTATAATAAATTTGCGCTAATGATGGAGCACGGAAACCTGTACTCACAGAACCTCTTAAATTAAAGTGATCACCCAGTTTTAATCTAGAAGCTAATTTTCCATTTACTGTGCTTCCAAAATCGCTGTAATTTTCAAAACGAACAGCAGCATTTACCATTAAAGCTTTAGTTATATCCAATTCTCCATCAGCATATAAAGAGAAGTTGGTACGGCTTTCATTTACTTCGTTTGCAGGACTATAACCAGGGAAACCTTGTGAACTTCCAGGTCTAGGATTTCCTGAAATAGGATCAATAGGAGCACTTTGAGTTGTTGGGTCTGTTATTGGCTGTCCATTTGTATCGTAAGTAGTGTACGAACCTTCTTCTCCTGCAAAAATTTCAAATTTTTCTACTCTAAATTCAGTTCCAAAAGCAATATTAAAACCTTCAAGAACACTGTCATAATTTTTAGAAATATCAAAATTGGTTGTGTTTTGAAGTAAACTATGTCCTCCAGCATCAAATTCATGTGGAGAATTTTCTTCAAGAGAAGCATTTATTGTTCCTTTAATATCGTACTGGAATTTATTTTTTCCGAAAGTATTACTCAAATCAAATTTCCATCCTCCAGAAGATTCTGTTTTAATTCCAGCAGCAACTGAATTATCATTAATTTTCGATGTAATTCTTGGCGTATAACCTCCAGGATAAACCGATTCTACAACTCTTTCTCCATCATTTCTTGTAAAAGCATAAGCATCAGTATCTCTGAAATTACTTCCTCCAAAAGCATAAAACTCTGTTTTATCTGCAATCGGAATAGAGAAATTGGCAAATAAATTTACGCCATGCATACTTGCATCACCAAAACCTTTTCTAAAATCATAAGCTGGTCTTAAGGTCTTATTTTTGTTTAAAAATTCACCTGTAAAGTTTGCATAACCGCCTTTGGTTCCTAATGCAACTCCATAATTAGCAGCAACTCTAACAGAACCACCGTCAAAATCTTGATCTTTTCCGTATGAATTTCCATTTCCATGTTGATCTAATCTATATCCTTTTGTATTTGGAGTTCCAGGAAGAAATTCGCCTTGAGCATGTGTATTAAAAGCACCGTAGGTTACAGATCCTGTTAATTCATCTACATTATCATTTGTTATAATATTGATAACTCCCGCAATAGCATCGGAACCGTATTGTGCTGAAGCTCCGTCACGTAAAATCTCAATTCTTTTAATAGAAGCCGCTGGAATTGCATTTAAATCAGTCCCAGTATTTCCACGTCCTCTTGTTCCAAATAAGTTAATTAAAGAAGATTGGTGTCTTCTTTTTCCGTTAATCAAAACCAAAGTCTGATCTGGTCCCATACCTCTTAAAGAAGCAGGATCTACGTGATCGGCACCATCAGAACCCGATTGTTTATTGGCATTAAATGATGGAGCAACATATTGCAATAATTGATTGATTTCAATTTTACCACTTTGTGTTGTAACATCTTTTACACTAATAACATCAATAGGAACAGCAGAGTTTACAACGGTTCTTTTAGTGCTTCGTGATCCTGTAACAACAACATCATTTAAAACTTGGCCTTCGCTTTCGCCTAAAACAATGTCTATTTTATCACCTGTAACTGCTTTTTCGACTGTTGAGAATCCTACGTAAGTGAATATTAAAGTTGCACCTTCTTTTACTTTGATTTTATAACTACCTTCAAAATCGGTAGAAACGCCATTTGAAGTCCCTTTTTCGACAATATTTACGCCAGGAAGTGGTGCTCCAGTTTTGTCTTTTACGACACCTGAGACTTCTTTCTGAGCAAAGAGAAACGCTGAGTTCAGCAGAAATAGTAATAATGCAATCTTTTTCATGGTAATTGGTTTTTTGGTTTGTTTTTTATTGATTAGTTTTATAAAAGTAATGTTTTTTAACAAAAAATTAATAAAATGTTTAAAAATTTTTAAGATTAGCTCTAAAATTATATTATTGAGCATTTTTACTTCGTGCAAGAGCTATTAAATCTTATATTTGCAAAATTTTAAAGCTGAAAAATATCATTTTGGCAGAAAAGCAAAAAAGGCATTTAAATCACAAAACATTTAAACACAAGGTTTAATGTTTTTGACCTAATTAAAAAAGGTCGAATAAATAATATAGAAACAAACAGATGAAAGCAGGAATTGTAGGATTACCAAATGTTGGAAAATCAACATTATTTAATTGTTTATCTAATGCAAAAGCGCAAAGTGCCAACTTTCCGTTTTGTACAATCGAACCTAATATTGGTGTTGTAAACGTTCCAGATCCAAGAATCAATAAATTAGAAGAATTGGTAAAACCAGAGCGTGTACAAATGGCAACTGTAGATATCGTAGATATTGCAGGTTTGGTAAAAGGCGCAAGTAAAGGTGAAGGTCTTGGAAACCAGTTTTTAGGAAACATTAGAGAGTGTAATGCTATTATTCACGTTTTGCGTTGTTTTGATAATGATAATATTGTACACGTTGACGGAAATGTAAATCCAATTCGTGACAAAGAAACTATCGATATCGAATTGCAGTTAAAAGATTTAGAAACAATCGAAAAACGTTTAGAAAAAGTAAAACGTGCTGCAAAAACTGGAAATAAAGAAGCTCAAACTGAAGAAGCTTTATTAAACAGAATTAGAGAAGCTTTATTACAAGCAAAATCTGCAAGAACAATTATTCCTCAAAGCAACGACGAAGAAGTTTTGATGGAAGGATTTCAATTGATTACAGCAAAACCAGTTTTATACGTTTGTAATGTTGACGAAAGTTCAGCAGTAAGCGGAAATAAATATGTAGACCAAGTTCGTGAATTGGTAAAAGACGAAGATGCTGAAGTAATTATTCTTTCTGTAGGTGCAGAAGCGGATATTACAGAATTAGAAAGCTACGAAGAGCGTCAGGTTTTCTTAGAAGATATGGGATTAACTGAACCAGGAGCATCAGTTTTAATTCGTGCAGCTTACAAATTATTAAAACAACAGACTTATTTTACAGCTGGTGTGAAAGAAGTGCGTGCTTGGACAATCAACATTGGAGCTACAGCGCCTCAAGCAGCAGGAGTTATCCACACAGATTTCGAAAAAGGTTTTATTCGTGCAGAAGTTATCTCATACGAAGATTATGTTCAATACGGTTCTGAAGCAAAAGCTAAAGAAGCTGGGAAATTTAAAGTTGAAGGAAAAGAGTATGTTGTAAAAGATGGTGATGTAATGCATTTCCGTTTCAACGTTTAATCTTTTTCTTTAGAAAATAGAAGAAAGAAACAAGAGAATAGATTAAGACTGCTGAAGAGATTCAGCAGTTTTTTTATGCTTAAAAAGTAAAGTTCTCTTTTGTCAGGCTGAGCGAAGTCGAAGCCCATCCAAAGTTTGTC
This sequence comes from Flavobacterium ginsenosidimutans, assembly GCF_003254625.1. Classification (GTDB taxonomy): domain Bacteria; phylum Bacteroidota; class Bacteroidia; order Flavobacteriales; family Flavobacteriaceae; genus Flavobacterium; species Flavobacterium ginsenosidimutans. The sequence continues at coordinate 107,145 of NZ_QJRJ01000076.1, read as the reverse complement.
ATCCTGAGGAACGAAGGATCACACACGAAACTCTACAAAGATTGGCGACTTAGATTGCGGAAATTCTAGTGCGATCCTTCGTTCCTCAGGATGACAAAAATGAGAATAAAAACCTGTTTAAATCCTCGCTTTCGCGAAAGCGAATCTGTAAAATCCGCGTACCATTTTCAGGAAACAAAATTTTTGGCTCAAAAATTGGTTACAGAAAAAATAACCAATTACTAATCTAAAATCAATCATTTAAAATGCTAAAAAAATCATTCAAATTTCTAGGCTGGACGTTTTTCGGAATTTTCAGTTTTCTTGTTTTGTATATAGTATCAGTATTTCTGATTTCTAAAATCACAGTCAATTCAGATATTGCAAAAGTTGAAGAGCAGAATGCTATTCCGATTTACATTCTTTCAAATGGAGTTCATACTGATATCGTAGTTCCGATTAAAAATGAAGTTAAAGATTGGAGAAATGAGATTCAATTCAGCCAAACCCAATCAAAAGATTCATTAATGAATTATATCGCATTCGGGTGGGGCGACAAAGGATTTTATCTTGAAACACCAGAATGGGCAGATTTAAAGGCAAGCACAGCGTTTAAAGCCGCATTCGGAATTAGTTCTTCGGCAATGCACACGACGTTTTTTAAACAATTGCGCGAAGGTGAAGACTGCAAACGCATTTTAATTTCGAAAGAAAATTATCAAAAACTGGCAACCTATATTTCAGATAGTTTTAGAGATCCAATTCATCCGGAATGGATTCAAGGTCACAGTTACGGAAGAAAAGATGCTTTTTATGAAGCTAAAGGAAGTTATAGTCTTTTTTATACATGTAATACTTGGGCGAATAATGCCTTAAAAGCTGCTAATCAAAAAGCAAGTTTATGGACAGTTTATGATAAAGGGATTTTTTGCCATTACAAATAAATCGGGCTATGAGAAAGATATTCTTAATTTTGGTTTTAATAATAGTATCAGTTTCATGTAAAAAAGCAGATGCAGAGGCAGAATGTTATGGGTGTCTTTATTTTGGAAAACCACAACCTGAAAATGACTCTGAATTAATTGGTTTTCCGTCAAGATTTAAAGGTTTGTATGTTGATAAAGATTCTACTTTTCTAAGAATTGAAGAAGATAGAATTTTAAAAGAATATTTCTTTAAAAATAGATTTCATAAAAGTTTTTTGGACTCTTTAAAAGATTATTACAATATCGTAAATGGTCAACTTATTGAAAAAGAAACTTTGAAAAAATATTCTATGATTGAAATTGGAGATTCTTTAGAAATAAGCAGGAAAGATATTGATACAATTTTTAGATTCTCATACAATCAAAAAGCAAAAATAATTAATAGTCATATTGTTATTAGTAATAGAGATTCCATTTTTTGGCGAATTAGTATTATTTCGTTGCAAAAGAATATTCTAAAAATGAAATATATTTATTTTGCTGATGATGTAAAAAAAATAGATTCGGTTACCAAAATCAAAGGACAAAAAATAGATTCACTTTCTTATTTACTCAAACCAACAAGAAGTGAGTTTAGGAAAATATTAAAAATAAAAAATTTAGGAAGAGAAGAAGAATATAATAAAATCTCAAAAATAGATTAAAAAATACATACATGGAAAAAATGTAAAATCTGCCTAAAATCCAAGAAGTAAAGAATTTTCATTAATGCTTAAATTTGAGTAAATATCAAAAAATCAGCAAATGAAAAATCATAATATCTTTTCGAGAACTTGGTATTTATTAAAAACAACATTTTTAGAATTCAATGACGATAATGCAATCAAGCTCAGTGCGGCATTATCTTATTATACCATTTTTGCTTTGCCTCCTTTATTGATTATTATAATTACCATTTGTGGCTTCTTTTTTGGGGAAGAGGCAGTCACAGGTCAATTGTACGGTCAAATAAATAGGTTGGTTGGAAATAATGCTGCGGTACAAATTCAGGAGGCAATCAAAAATGTTCAATTATCAGACAGTAATGTATTTGTAACCGTTTTTGGGGTTGTGATGCTGCTGATTGGGGCTTCGGGAGTTTTTGCAGAAATTCAGAGTTCCATAAATTACATTTGGGGACTTCGAGCAAAACCTAATAAGGGTCTTCGAAAATTTATCCAAAACAGAATTATGTCCTTTTCTATGATCGTTTCTGTTGGGTTTTTAATGTTAGTCAGTTTAATGATTAACGCTACTTTGGATGTTTTAAACGCTCGTTTAAAATTGTATTTTCCTGATACAACGGTTTATCTTTTTTATGTGGTAAATTTGGTAATTGTTTTTGCCAGCATCACATTGCTTTTTGCTATTATATTCCGAACTTTACCAGATGGAATTATTAGATGGAAAGATGCTTTTATAGGAGCGTCAAGTACAGCAATTTTATTCATGATTGGTAAATTTGCAATTGGACTTTATCTGGGGAATTCTACGGTTGCAAGCGTTTATGGCGCGGCAGGTTCTGTAATTATAATTTTGGTTTGGGTTTATTATTCGGCTATTATTTTATACTTTGGAGCAGAATTTACGAAGGTGTATGCAAAAGCTTTTGGCGGAAGCATTTCACCAAATGATTATTCCGTAGAAATACAAAAAGAGGTTTTTGAAATAGAATCTAAATAAAAAAATAAACCAAACAGATGCTGTCTTTTTTGTTTAAATAAAAACGGATTGTAATTTTATGGCTTAATTTTTGAAAGTTTAAAACTTATAAATACCACAATATGAAAATTATAGCCTTTGGAGGAAGTAACAGTAAGCAGTCAATCAATAAACGTTTAGCAACTTATGCGTCAAGTTTATTTGAAAATGTAGATGTTGAAGTTTTAGACCTGAATGATTTTGCTATGCCAGTTTTTAGTGTTGATCTTGAAAAAGAAGTTGGTCAGCATGAAGTGGCTCAAGCATTTCTAAATAAATTAAAAGAAGCTGATATTTTAGTAGTTTCTATGGCAGAAAATAATGGAAATTATTCTGTTGCCTTCAAAAATGTTTTCGATTGGAGTTCAAGAATCGAAAAAGATGTTTTCCAACACAAACCAATGTTGTTATTGGCAACTTCGCCAGGAGGAAGAGGCGGTTCGTCAGTTTTAGGAATTGCTCAAAATCTTTTTCCACGTTATGGAGCCGAAATTAAAGGAGCTTTTTCGCTTCCTTCTTTCAATTCAAATTTTGATTTAGACGAAAACAAAATCTCAAATCCTGAATTAGATCAACAATTAAAAGATATTATCACATCAAGTTTTTAAATACATGCCACTAAAAAAGATTGCTTTTCTATGTCTTTTTTTGAGCACTTTCTTTCTGAATTTCGCTTTTGCCCAACAGGTAAATGAAGTCGATAAGATTGTTGCAAAATACCCGAAAAGCTTTAATACCACCGAAAAATTAGCCGAAAGAATCGAAAAAGATTTTAAATCAGATTCAGATCGTGCACGAGCTATCTACGCTTGGATTGCTTTAAATATAAAATACGACTACAATGCATTTTTGAATCCGCCAAAAGTGCAGGGTTTCAGTTATTCTTCAGAAGCTGAAAAACAAAGAAAAATTAAACAGCTGAATGATAATCTTATTCAAAAAGCTTTTAACTCTAAAAAAGCAGTTTGTGAAGGTTTTACCGCTTTGTATCAGAATTTAGCTGAGCAAGTTGGACTGAAATGCGAAGTAGTTAAAGGAGATTCTAAAATTAGACCGGCTGATATTGGAAGAAAAAATACTTCTTCAAATCACGCTTGGAATATGGTTTTAATTGATAAAAAATGGCGTCTTATTGATGTAACTTGGGGTCAAGGTTATTATGACAGCAGTAAAGGAAGAATGGTTAATGATTATAATCCAATTTATTTCGATACTGATCCTGACTATTTCTTCGCAAAACATTTTCCTGATTCAGGATCTTTTTTAGGAGATAGATTAAGTAAGGAAGATTTTTTAAACGGACCTTTGATTTACAATAAAACCATTGAAAACGATTATAAAATCAAAACTCCTAATACAGGAATAATCGAAGTAAAAAACGGAGATAAAATAACTGTAGAAATTAAAAACCTCTCAAAATCAAATCAGGTTTTTTATTTAAACAAAAAGAATCAGCCAGTTAAAATTCAAAATCCAAAAGAAAGAAGAGGAGGTTTAGAATTCCAAATTCTTATTGACAGCAATGTGGGTAATTACATCACCATTTTTGTTGACACGAGTAGTATTGTTTCTTTTAAAATTGCTCTGAAATAAAATAGTTTCCCCATTTCAACCCATTTCTAAACCCTAATAGTATAATGACAATAAAGAAAATTGTTCTAGCATTCCTTTTAAGTTTTATTTTTATAAGCCCTTCTTATTCGCAACAGTATACTGCTATTGATAGTATCGTTTTAAAATATCCTGATTTTGGGAGCACCGAAAAATTAGCGGAGAGAATTAAAAATGATTTTACCACAGAACATGATAAAGCAAGGGCTATTTATAGCTGGATTGCATTAAATATCGAATATGATTTGGATACATTTTTAAATCCACCTAAACCAAAAGAAATTTCAAAAAGCGATTCTGATTGGGCAAAGCAACTACAATTGCAAAATGCAAAAACAACACAAAAAGCATTTCGATCAAGAAAAGCAGTTTGCGAAGGATTTTCTCAGTTATATGAGCATTTGGCTTTATTGACAGGTTTAAAATGCCAGGTAATACATGGAGACGCAAAAGCCGAATTGACAGATATCGGTAGAAGGAATTACATCTTGAATCATTCATGGAATTCGGTTCAAGTAGATGGAAAGTGGATTCTAGTTGATGCTACATGGGGTCAGGGAAGTTATGATTCCCGCCGAAAAGTATCGGTGAAAAAATTTACTCCGATCTATTTTGACATGGATCCGAAATATTTTAATGCCAAACATTATGCAGAGAGTGCAATGTATAAAGGGAATACAGGAAATAAAGCAGAGTTTTTGAATGGCCCTCTTATATACAATGAATTTATAGAAGAAAATTGCGAAATTTTAATGCCTTTTTCTGGAGTAGTTAACGCAAATGATGGTGACGACATTACTTTTAAAATTAAAAATCTTTCCAGAATAGACGACTTGTATTATCTAGGTAAAAAAGATGAAAAAATAAAGGTAAAAAAATCAAAAGTAGAAAATGGAGTAATGGAGTTTCAGCTTACTTATGAGAAAAAACTGGGACGTTTTATTGAATTTTATGTTTTTGGAAAATCTTTTGCCGCTTTTAAGGTAATTCCGAAGTAAAACTTATAAAGCTTTATTCGATTGATTTTTTTCCTTTTGGTGAAATTGCCGTATCTTAGCGAGGAATGATCCGAATATGAATACCATGGAAACAACTTTTTTGAAATCAATTTTAGACAATGATTTCTATAAATTTACGATGCAGCATGCTGTAATCAAACTTTTCCCAAAAGCAAAAGTTCGTTACGGATTTATAAATCGTGGTAAACATATTTTTCCAGATGGTTTTGCAGATTTACTTCGCCATTCGGTAGATGCGATGGCCGACCTTCGTTTGACAAAAGAAGAAAAAAGTTATCTGTCGCATTATTGCCAATATCTTGATCCGACTTATTTGGATTTTTTGCAAGGCTATAGTTTTGATCCGTCCGAAGTTCAGATAAGTCAAGAAGGTTCAGAAATTAAAGTTGTTGTTGAAGGCTTTTGGTACAGAACCATTTTGTGGGAAGTGCCTTTAATGGCTCTGATTTCAGAACTATTTTACAAAGCCAATCATCTAATTCGTTTAAATGATGAAGCGGTAAAAAGTCTTACCAAAGAGAAAATTGATAATTACAATAAACTTGGAGTTTCGATTTTAGAATTTGGAACGAGAAGACGCCATTCTTATGATGTACAAGATTTGGTAAATGAAACTTTACGAACTTATGGCGGGAATAGTTTTATAGGAACCAGCAATGTTCATTTTGCAATGGTAAATAACCGAAGACCTTTAGGGACGCACGCTCACGAATGGTTTATGTTTCATGCTGCTCAATATGGTTTTAAAATGGCGAATTCCATTGGACTTGAAAACTGGACAAAAGTTTATGGCGGAGATCTCGGAATCGCTTTAACAGATACTTATACTACAGAAATATTTTTCAATCAATTTGATAAAAAATATTCCAAACTTTTTGACGGAGTTCGACATGATAGTGGCGATCCGATAGAATTTGCTCAAAAAGTAATTTCGCATTATATCAAAATGGGAATCGATCCTAAATCAAAAGCGATTGTTTTTTCAGATTCTTTAAATTACGATAAAGTAAAAAAGATTGTCGATTTCTGTCAGGACAAAATAAAAATGTCATTTGGAATCGGAACAAATTTTACCAACGATGTTGGACTGCCAGCAATGAATATGGTCATAAAATTAACCGATACAAAACCCGACAACACACATTGGCAGGGTGTTGTAAAACTTTCAGACGAAAAAAATAAAAACACTGGAACGCCCGAAATGATTGCTTTGGCAAAAGAAGTACTCGGAATCAAATAGTTTTTTTTTGACGAAAAAGCAGTTTTTTATAATTTTATAGGCCATTTTATTTTAAAATCAATTTAAATAGATTTTAAACTGTTATTATTCATAACAAAAAGAAAATACGCTTTCATTTTTTGTTAAGAAATGGTACATTAGCAAAAAATCCTAAATCATATATGCTAGAGCAAAATCAATATACGGAAGATAATATTCGTTCGCTTGATTGGAAAGAACATATCCGTATGCGTCCGGGAATGTATATCGGAAAACTGGGAGACGGTTCTTCTCCAGATGATGGTATTTATATTCTATTAAAAGAGGTTTTAGATAACTGTATCGATGAGTTTGTAATGGGCTCTGGAAAAACTATCGAGGTAACGATAAAAGATAAAACGGTTTCTGTTCGTGATTACGGACGTGGAATTCCGTTGGGGAAAGTGGTCGATGTAGTTTCGAAAATGAACACAGGTGGAAAGTACGATTCTAAAGCTTTCCAGAAATCGGTAGGTTTGAACGGTGTCGGAACAAAAGCGGTAAATGCACTTTCCAATTATTTCCGCGTAGAATCTGTTCGTGAAGACAAACAAAAAGCAGCGGAGTTTTCTGCTGGAAATCTGGTTTTAGAAGAAGATGTAGTGGAGACCACAAAACGTAAAGGAACAAAAGTAACTTTTACGCCAGACGAAACGATTTTCAAAAACTATAAATTCCGTTTAGAATATGTGATTAAAATGGTTAAAAACTATTGTTATTTGAACAATGGCTTGACTATTATTTTCAATGGAGAAAAATATTATTCAGAAAATGGACTTCGTGATTTGTTAGAAGAAACAATAAGCGAAGAAGATTTAGAATATCCAATTATTCATTTAAAAGAACATGATATCGAGGTTGCGCTTACACACAGTAAAACGCAATACAGCGAAGAATATCACTCTTTTGTGAACGGTCAGAATACAACACAGGGAGGAACGCACTTAGCGGCTTATCGTGAAGCGGTTGTAAAAACGATTCGTGAGTTTTACAATAAGAATTTCGAGGCATCAGACGTTCGTAAATCGATTGTAAGTGCGATTAGTATTAAAGTAATGGAACCAGTTTTTGAGTCTCAGACCAAAACTAAATTAGGTTCTACAGATATGGGTTCTGATGATGGAACGCCGGCAGTTTCTGTTCGTACTTTTGTAAACGACTTTATCAAAACAAAGTTAGATAATTACCTGCATAAAAATCCAACAACTGCCGAAGCTTTATTGCGTAAAATTCTTCAGGCAGAACGTGAGCGTAAGGAATTATCAGGAATTAGAAAACTGGCTACAGATCGTGCTAAAAAGGCGAATCTTCACAACAAAAAATTAAGAGATTGCCGTGCGCATCTTCCAGATACTAAAAACCCAAGAAACTTAGAAAGCACGCTTTTTATTACCGAGGGAGATTCGGCTTCCGGATCGATTACAAAGTCGCGTGACGTAAATACACAAGCCGTTTTCAGTTTACGTGGTAAGCCTTTGAATTCATACGGAATGACGAAGAAAATTGTGTATGAAAATGAAGAATTCAATTTATTGCAAGCAGCGTTAGATATCGAAGACGGATTAGAAAAATTACGTTACAACAATATCGTAATCGCAACCGATGCCGATGTCGACGGAATGCATATTCGTTTGCTTTTAATTACGTTCTTTTTACAATTTTTCCCAGAATTAATCAAAGAAGGGCATTTATATATTTTACAAACACCGCTTTTCAGGGTTAGAAACAAAAAAGAAACAATTTATTGTTATTCTGAAGAAGAAAGAAAAGACGCGATAGAAAAACTAAAACCAAAACCAGAAATCACCCGATTTAAAGGTTTGGGGGAGATTTCGCCAGATGAGTTTAAAAACTTTATTGGAGACACAATCCGCCTTGATCCGGTTATGATGGACAAACATACTTCGATTGAGCAGTTGTTATCTTTTTATATGGGGAAAAATACACCAGACAGACAAGAGTTTATTATCAAGAATTTGAAAGTTGAGATTGATGAGCTTGAGGAGGTTTAAGAAATGAAAATCCTTAACATTGTCACGGAATTTTTTAATTTTGAAAAGCGCAGTCACTGTCTGCGGTTTTCAGAATATAAAACCCAGTCAGTGGCTGGGGAATTGAAAAAAAACTTGAAAAAACAATAAGTTAATTGTTTTAGAAATATTCAAAACTATGAATTATATAAAGAGATTTAGTGTAGTAGGATTGTTTGGTACGAACGATGTTGATATTTTTTTTGATGAAAATAAAAAAATATTAATAGGTGAAAATGGATTAGGGAAAACTCAAATTCTTAATTTGTTATATTATACACTTACAAGAAATTTTTTAAGATTAAATGATTTCAACTTTTATAAGCTTATTATTGAATTTGATAATGATGAAAAAAATCATATTGAAATCAAAAAAGATGAAATTCAGAATTCAATCGATAGAATTTATAAAGAAAGTGAAGTAAAAGAATTCATTAAAGAATTTGGATATGCTCAATTTGAATCTTTAAGTAAAAGATTTAATCAGAAGAAGAGAAATTCATATGAGTTGGAAAGATTACTTGAAACTAATTCAAAGTTTAGAAAATACCCAATTCATAGATTATTTAGATTTTTTGAAGATTTTGAAAAAGAGTTTAAATTTAATCCAGTTTTTAAGAAATTAGATTTAAAAATTCAAAAAAAATTAGGAAATTCAGAGATCATGTATTTTCCAACTTATAGAAGAGTTGAAGAGGATTTGCATAATTTAGGATATAATGATGATGAATTTCTTGAAGAAGATACTACATTGATTCAGTTTGGAATGGATGATGTTCAAAGGAAATTAACTCAATTAGAAAATAAAATAGATAAATTACTAAAAGAGGGATTAACTCAGTTTACAAAAGATGTATTAAATATAGTTATTGATGATAATGAATTTGAAAATAATGTTCTTGAAAAAACTAATGAAGAGGACATCAATTTAATATTATCAAGAGTTGGCTCCTTGCTTTCTGAAATACAAAAGGAATCTATCAAAAATATTGTTATTGCAAAAAAAGTAAATAATCCTTTATCTATTCATTTGCTAAATAAGTTAGTTGAAAGCTATGAGAAACAAAAGCCATTAGATAAATTGATAAAAATATTTAAAGATGCATGTAATAAATACCTTGTAAATAAAGAAGTGTATTATGATGAAAGCAACATTAATATTTATATTAAATCTAAAATAACTAACAATAAAATTGATTTAAAAAATTTATCATCTGGAGAAAAACAAATAGTTTCTATTTTTTCTAAAGTTTATCTTTCTTCTGAAGATAAAAGATTTATTGTTTTATTTGACGAACCCGAGCTTTCACTTAGCATGAAGTGGCAAAAGGCATTGTTACCTGATATTGTAAACTCAAATAAATGTGATTTTTTATTAGCGGTTACTCATTCTCCATTCATTTTTGATAATGAATTGGATAAGTATGCTGTTGGACTTAACGAATATTATTCACTTTCTGAGAATTTATAATATGAGTTTGAGTGTTGAAGAATTAAGAGAAAGTCGAATGAGATCGGTTGTAGCTTACGCTGAATTTGTTGACTCAACTGGAAAATTACCGAATCATTTATTCTGTTTTTTTGAAGGAAAAGATAATCCGTATTATGTTCCCAGGATAAAAAAATACACAGATGATTTTCATCCAATAAAATGTGGAGGTAGATCAAAAGTTTTAGAAGTACATAATCTTATAAAAAATCAAGTAGTATACAATAATTATAAAAAAGCTTTTTTTGTAGATAGAGATTTTAATGAAGAATTGCCTGTACAAAAGCCAATTATTTATGAAACACCATGTTATTCTATAGAAAATTTATTTGTTGATTTTAAAGTTTTTAAACAAATTTTGAGCAATGAATTTCATTTATCAGAGACTACTAATGCATTACATGAGAAATATTTGAAGCTTTATCAAGAAAGACAGCAAGAATTTCATAATGTAACTTTATTATTTAACGCGTGGTATGCATGTTTAATAACAATAAGAAATGAGCAAAATATTCAAACTGGCGTTCAATTAGAAGATAAATTTCCGAAAGGATTAATTCAAATCTCAATAGATAAAATATTGCAAAATTATACCTTTCAAGATTTATTGGATAAATTTCCAAATGCTCCAGAAGTAGAGGAAGAAATTTTGAGCCTAAAAATACTTGAATTTGAAAATTGTGATGCATTAAGAACATTTAGAGGCAAATTTGAAATGGATTTTTTACTCAAATTTATAGATTATATGCTCGCGGATTCCAAAACAAATGGTCAACCTATAAAATTTTCTTTTGGAACCCAATTAAATAATCAACAAGCTATTGCTCTTTTTAGTACTTATGCAGAAACTCCAGATTGTTTAAATGTTTATATCAATAAAGTGATTAACTAAATTTTTAAATTTTAAAATATTTAGTATTTATACTGAACAAAATATATGAAAGACGAAGAAGAGGATAACATAATTCCAAACGACGACGAGAATAATCAAGATGAAAACCTGATGGATGATAATCAGGATGGAGATGACGAGGATATTATCAGCGTAGATGCTAAACACTTTGAAGGACAGCATTTTTACGAAAATCAGGAAGAAGAAGGAGAAGACGTTATTACCAAAGTAACGGGAATGTACAAAGACTGGTTTTTGGATTATGCTTCGTATGTAATTCTAGAACGTGCAGTTCCTGCTATCGAGGACGGATTCAAACCTGTTCAACGTCGTATTATGCACTCTTTAAAAGAGCTAGATGATGGTCGTTATAATAAAGTTGCTAATGTTGTAGGTCACACCATGCAGTATCACCCACACGGAGATGCGAGTATTGGTGATGCCATGGTACAAATTGGTCAAAAAGATTTATTGATTGACTGCCAAGGAAACTGGGGTAATATTTTAACGGGCGATGGAGCGGCAGCTTCGCGTTACATTGAGGCACGTTTATCAAAATTTGCTTTGGAGGTTTTGTATTCTCCAAAAATTACAGATTGGGGAGTTTCGTATGATGGACGTCGTGCAGAACCAAACAATCTTCCTGTAAAATTTCCATTGCTTTTAGCACAGGGGGCTGAAGGTATCGCAGTTGGTTTATCAACGAAAGTTTTACCGCATAACTTCAACGAATTAATTGACGCTTCGATCAAGATTTTAAAAGGAAAACCGTTTACGCTTTATCCTGATTTCATGACCGCAGGTATTGCTGACGTTTCAAATTATAACGACGGTATGCGTGGTGGACGTGTGCGTGTGCGAGCTAAAATTTCGCAATTAGACAAAAATACATTGGTGATTACACAGATTCCGTTTTCGACCAATACATCGAGTTTAATTGATAGTATTTTGAAAGCCAATGAAAAAGGTAAAATCAAAATCAAGAAAATTGAAGACAATACCGCTGCCGATGTTGAAATTTTAATTCATCTTTTTCCAGGCGTTTCACCGGACAAAACGATTGATGCTTTGTTTGCTTTTACAGCCTGCGAAACTTCAGTTGCACCTTTAGGATGTGTTATTGAAGATAATAAACCTTTATTTATTGGGGTTTCTGAAATGTTGAAAATTTCAACACATAGAACTGTTGATTTACTTCGTCAGGAATTAGAAATTCAGCTAGAAGAATTAAAAAATAAGTGGCACTTTTCTACTTTGGAGAAAATCTTCATTCGTGAAGAAATGTATATTGACTTTAAATTATACGGAGATAGAGAATCACTTTATAAATATTTATACGATCGTTTTGAGCCTTTCAAGAAATCATTCGTTAGAGAAATTAATGATGATGATTTACAGCGATTAACTCAAATTCCGATGATTCGTATTACACGTTTCGACTCTGATAAAGCGGATGATTTAATTGCTAAGTTAGAAGACGAAATGAAAGAAGTAGAGCATAATCTGGAACATTTAACAGATTTTGCAATTGCTTACTTTACCAAATTAAAAGAAAAATACGGAAAAGGGCGTGAGCGTCAGACAGAACTTCGTGTTTTTGACAACGTAGAAGCGACAAAAGTAGTTTTACGTAACACAAAACTTTACGTAAACCGAGAAGAAGGTTTCGTAGGAACGAGTTTAAAGAAAGATGAATATGTAGGTGATTGTTCTGATATTGATGATGTTATCGTGTTTTTACGAGACGGAACATTGATGATCACAAAAGTAGATGCCAAAACTTTTATTGGAAAAGACATTATACATGCCGCAGTTTTTGATAAAAACGATAAACGTACCATTTATAATATGATGTATCGTGATGGAAAATCAGGTCCGTCTTATATAAAACGTTTTAATGTTACGGGAGTAACTCGTGATAAAGCTTACGATTTGACTAATGGAACAAATGGTTCGCAAGTAGTTTATTTTTCACACAATCCAAATGGAGAAGCTGAGGTTGTGACTATTTTATTACGTCAAGTTGGAACGATTAAGAAACTGAAATTCGATATTGATTTTGCTAATTTAGCCATTAAAGGACGTGGTTCTAAAGGGAATTTAGTGACCAAATATCCAATCAAGAAAATCGAATTAAAAGAAAAAGGAATTTCGACATTACTGCCAAGAAAAGTTTGGTTTGATGATACCGTAAAACGTTTAAATGTTGACGCCAGAGGAGAACTGTTAGGAGAATTTAAACCGACAGACAAAATCTTAGTAATTAATCAATCAGGGAAATTGAAAGTAATTATTCCTGAATTATCGACTCATTTCGATGAAGACATGATCGTTCTGGAAAAATGGAAACCTAAAAAACCGATTTCTGCGATTTATTATGATGGAGAAAAAGAGCGTTACTTCTTAAAGCGTTTCCTTGTAGAAAATGAAGGAAAAGAAGAAAGTTTTATTACCGATCATCCGAATTCGCAGTTAGAAATTGTTTCGACAGATTATCGTCCAGTAGCACAATTGGTTTTTGCGAAAGTAAAAGGAGTTCAAAAAGACGATTTGCATATAGATGTAGAAGACTTTATAGCCGTAAAAGGTTTCAAAGCTTTAGGAAATCAATTGACAACGGACAAATTAAGACAGGTGAATTTATTAGAACCTCTTCCTTATGAAGAACCAGTTGAAGAGATTCCAGAAAAAACAGAAATTCCAGAAGACGATCCAGTCGAAACTGAATTAGATGACGACGGCCAGATTGGTTTAGTTTTAGAATAGAAAAATGAAAAACGCTAAGATTTGGTTCTTAGCGTTTTTTTATTTTTAGATTATTTTTTTTAACATTTTTTTGATAAGTCTTATTCTGTTATAATTTAGGCTTCTAGTGGAGCTTTACTCCTATTTTGATCTTTAGATTAGCTATTAATTTAAAATCAAAAACCATGAAAAAATTTTTATGTTTATTAGGTGCAATTGCATTTGTGTTTACATCTTGTTCAAAAGATGATAATGATTCATCTGATTCAACCTCTTCAATTTTAGTTAAAAAGACAACTATAACCGAAAGTGACGGTAGTACTTATTCGGAAGAAATTAAATATAATGGAAATAAAATTGTAAGTATTACTGATGAATACGGTTACCTGACAAAATATAGCTATACAGGAGACTTAATTACAAAAATGGAAGAAATTGATGAAAATGGTGAATTAGATATTCTGACTGATTATAGTTATACAAATGGTAAGCTTACAACTTCGACAACAAAAGAAACTGGAGCACCAAATTATAATAAAATAGAATTTGTTCATAATTCTGATGGAACCGTTTCTTATGAAAAAATTAGAATAAATTCCAGTACTGCAGTACAAGAAGGAAGTAAGACAATTGGAAAACTAACATTCAAGAATGCGAATCTAGTAAAAAATGAGTATTCAGATGGAATGGAACATGTTCTAACTTATGAGTATGATGCTAACAATGCTCCAAGGAAAAATATTACGGGACTTAATTTGTTATTAGATATTGAAGAGCCGAGTAGTACTGTAAACAATGTTATTAAAATAATTCACACTGCAGGATCGGGAACAAACGTTAATATTTATGTAGCAACCTTTACTTACAAATATAATGCAGATAATTATCCAACCGAAGAATCTGTAACCTTTGGTGGCGGATCAACAGAGATCACACAATACTTTTATTAAAATTTTGATTAAAACAAAGCAAATACTTCATTAACAGGTTGAAGTATTTGCTTTTTTTATTATTAAAATAATTACATCTTGATGGCAAAAAAAATATTTCTTTTTTTATTCTTATTTATATCGGTATCATACTCTCAAACTAAGCGTCCAACAGTCATGGTCAATGCGCGCGCTCAAAAAGATAAAATTTTAATCCGCTGGGCAATAAATTCCCCAATTGAATGGCAGAAAGCAAATAAAAAAGGATTTATAATTACCCGAACTACTGTATTGCGGGATGGAATTATTTTATCTAATCCTGAAAAAATAGTACTAACCCCAAAGCCATTACTGCCGCAACCTTTGGATTCTTGGCTGGATTTAGTACAAAAGGATAATAACGTTGCTATCATAGCGCAATCGATATATGGAGAAAGCTTTGAAGTAACCGCAGCAAAAGAAGGTGATTTGTCTAGAATTGTCAATATGGCCGATGAACTTGATCAGCGTTACACTTTTGCATTATATGCTGCAGATATGAGTTTTGAAGGTGCTGTAAAAGCAGGCTGGGGATTTGTAGATACCAATGTAAAAAAGAACGAAGTATACGCTTATCAAGTTAATGTTTTTGAAACTCCAAAAGTAAAAGAATCATCATATGTAATTGGTTTAAAGGATTATAGTGTATTGCCAGCGCCAACAGATTTTATTGCAATTCCCGATGATAAAAAAGTAATGCTTTCCTGGGATTATGAAACCTTCAAAAGAATTTATACCTCTTTTATGGTCG
The DNA here is from genome assembly GCF_003254625.1 of Flavobacterium ginsenosidimutans. Taxonomy (GTDB): domain Bacteria; phylum Bacteroidota; class Bacteroidia; order Flavobacteriales; family Flavobacteriaceae; genus Flavobacterium; species Flavobacterium ginsenosidimutans. The sequence goes on along the minus strand of NZ_QJRJ01000076.1, from coordinate 91,737 downwards.
AGAAATCTTCTGACGGAATAAATTACGCGCCAATATCAAATACAGCTCTTGTCAATTTAAATGATAAGGAAGATCATCCGTCAAAAACGATGTATTATGTAGATACACTAAGTGTCAACGATAAAATATATCATTATAGATTATACGGTATTACCTCGTTTGGAGAAAAAGGTGAAGTAACAAAACCTATTACAGCAAAAGGCGTGGATGCCGTTGTTACTTCGGCAAGATTGATTGACTATAACATTATTAATTCAAATGAAGTTAGTTTAGAATGGGAGTATCCTGTAGCATCAGAAAGTTTTATTCAAGGTTACGAAATCAATTTGGCAGATAATGATAAAGGACCTTATAAAGTAGTTTCAAAAATTATCCCTCCATCAGAGAGAAAACTAAACTATAAGGAAAATTTATTTCCATCCAATTATTTTACAATATCAGTTGTAGGTAAAAATAATCAGAGGTTAACCTCACAAAGTATGTTGGTGCAGCCAGTAGATTCGATACCGCCTTCTAAACCAATTGGACTAGAGGGTGTAATTGATAGTCTTGGAACGGTACGATTGAAATGGAAACCAAATCAGGAAAAAGATTTACGTGGATATCGAATTTTAAAAGCAAATACAGCAGGAGAAGAGTTTGTAGATATTTATCATAAATCTTATGTGGGCAATACATATAAGGATAGCGTAAGTCTAAAAATGACTAACAGCAAAGTGTATTATAGAATTGCTGCCGAAGATATGCGCTTTAATATTTCAGAACCTTCAGATATTTTGGTTTTAGATAAACCGGATAAAATTCCGCCTGCATCACCCATTTTTAAAGATTATGATAGCAAAGATGGAAAAGTTTACTTAAAGTGGATTCGTAGTTACAGTGAAGACGTCGCAGGATATAGTTTAAGACGAAGAGAAAAAGGGCAAGAAAAATGGCAGGAGATAAAACAGATAAACGATACAATTCAGGAATTTACAGATGACAGAGTAGAAAATAAGAAAACGTATCAATATGCTATTCTGGCAAGGGATAAAAGTAATAATTGGTCATCATTAGATCATTCTACTATTACAGTACAGGTTTTAGATTTTACGCCAATTAAAGTAATTTCTTTTTTACAAGGGCTGCCTGATAGAGAAAACAAAAAAATAGTCCTTATGTGGGATTATAACAAAAATAAAGGCAAGGTAATGAGTTTGAGTATTTATAAAAATATAAAAGGAACTAAGCCAACTCTATGGAAAGAATTAAATGGAGATGTGTTTACTATAGAAGATAAAAATTTGAAAATAAATATGGAATACGAGTATCACTTGATTCCAAGCTTGCAGAGTAACAACCCCGTAAAAGAAGAAGTTTTAACTGTTGTCTATTAAGATTATGAAGAAGATTTACTTATTAGTTTTTTTATTGATTTCGGGATTTGGTTTTGGGCAAATTAATTTAGAAGGTGAGGCTCATTATAAATTGTCAATTATCGGAGAAGTTGGAGGCGCAGGCTCAGGAAGTTGTGGGACTTTTAGAGGATTGCAATGGATTTCTTCAGAATTTGAAATTAATTCTCGAATACAAAATCATTTTGGTACTTATCAAAGTAATTCTCAGAGTTTTATGAATCAATCCATTAATTATGATAATATTATTTATTATGAGAATGATCCAATTGTTAAACTGCATTTTGGAACGGTAAATAGAAAAGGGAATTCAGCTTGTAGTTCTTATTATAATAATGGTTACTTAGTTGTTTCAAGAAATTTTACAAGAATCTATAATTTCACAGAATTTCAAAATATTGAAAATGGGAACAGGCAAATCCCAGGTGAGGTCACGGTAACATCAATACCTGTAATTAATCTTTCAAACCCAGATTCGAATAATAACATTATCGGTACAAAAAGTTCTATAGTTATACCCAAAATGGATGGTGTTTCGAGCGAATATTTTCAATGGATGTATCATATTGAGGGAGAACAGGAATATAAAAGAGTAGGGGTGTCATGGCGCTGGGTTGATGTTTGGAGAAGTTTGCCTTTTGAGTATCAAGGAGTAAATTCATTAAATGTAAATTGTGAAGACTTTTTACCCGTTGAGGCTGTAGGAAAAAAAATTACTTTGAGAGCTAACACTTACGGGACTACAGTAGAATTATTATATGCGAAATCAGCACCAACCATTGACTCTGTTGATGCTCAAGATACCAAATGTTTTGATACAAATGACGGAAGGGCTATAATAAAATTTAATTCAAAATTGGTAGCAGGAGAAACATTGACATGCTCAATTTCTGAGTTAGATGATGCAGGAAATATCATAGAAGTAATTTACTCTACTCAAGATGGAGAAACTATTTTTATAGAAGATAATTTAAAGTATGAAATTCCTTATAATTTTCCAAAGGGGAAATATAGAATAAAATTATTGGGTTGGTATAAAGAACCAAATAAAACAGGGGCTAATACATATGTGATGGACCCCGAACACCAAAAAGATTTTGAAATAGCACCTCCTTCACCATTAGATTTCACGTTAAATATAAGTAATGTAAATTGTTATGGATCTCAAGATGGTATTATAACAATAACTCCAACGGGAGGAACACGTAAAACTTTAGGAAATGATTATTATTCGTTAGACAACGGAGCCAGCTGGATAGCTTTTCCTAATAATAAACCTTATACCATTACTGGCTTAAGTTCTGGAACTTACAAGATAAAAGTAAAAGACATGAATGGATGTATAGCTAGAGTTCAAAGGTTAGTTGAAGGAAAAGTAGAACTGGGAGAAGAAAAAGTTATTGAAACAACAATAACTGAGCCTTCAGCTCCACTAATGGTAAATTATACTTACAAACAAGACCCAACTTTTAATGGAGCTTTTAATGGTAAAATCACTGCAGCGATTACTGGAGGGACAATAAAAGATGATAAATCGTATGATTATAAATGGGTTAAAACTACTGGCGAAGAATTTGGAATTACAGCCCAATATAATACAGCAGATAAAACGTATACTATTTCGTTAGAGGATGCTCCTGCAGGAGAATATAAATTGACAGTAACAGATAAAAATTACAATCAAGCAGTTAATAAGGTTGGCTGTTCTATTATCGAATCTTCCCAAATTTTAACTCAGCCTGAGCCTATTGAAATAACCTTAACAGAAACACAAGTTATTTCTTGCAACACAGAAAATTTAGACACAGAATCAGAAAAATTTTCAGACGGGGCTTTAACTGCAAATGTTACGGGAGGAACGGCTCCCTATCAATACGTTTGGTCAAAATATAATATTGTAACAAATGTTTGGGATGTTTTGAATGATCAGACTACTAAAATAGCTCAAAATCTTTCAAAAGGGAATTACGCTGTAAATATTATAGATGCTAACGGAATTGTAAAAGGAACTTATAATACTACAGATTTAGTAACAGCAACTCTAACGACAAAAGAAATTTTAGAACCTGTAAAATTAGACTTGATATTTGACTCAGGAAATGTTTCTTGTAACGAAGGAAATAATGGATGGGCAACAGCAAATGTTACAGGAGGAACAGCGCCCTATAAATATACTTGGTATAATGTTAATGACGGAATTATAAACAACAATAAAATTTCGCAATTAACTGCTGGAGAATATTTTGTAGAGGTTATAGATGAGAAAGGCTGTTTTGTAAAGGGAAGTATCATTATAACAGAACCTCAGATTCCCGTAGCAATTGAATATGAAGAAATTTTGTCACCTACTTTCTCTGGTGGAACTAACGGACGCATTGTAGCTAAGATAACAGGAGGGACGCCAAATATAGATCAATCGTATGAATACGAATGGAAAAATGCTAAAGGAGAAATACAAATTCCAACTACAGAAATAATAGATGGTATTTATACCATTAGATTAGATAATATTCCTGCCGATGATTATTTTTTAACCATTAAAGATAAAAATTATAATGAAGTAACTAATCAAATTATAAATTGTTCGGTATTAAAATCAGAAGTAAAACTAACAGAACCAGATCCTTTAAGAGTTGTTTTCGAAATTGTGCGTACTATTTCTTGTAACACAGATAATGAATTTGGTGATGATACAGATATTAATCCAAAAGATGATCAGAGAGATGAGTCACAGGATGGTATTTTAACAGCTCATGTTACAGGTGGTACTCCATTAGCAGCTTCTGCAAATAAAGGACTGTCCTACTATTTTTATTGGAAAAAACAGCAAGCTGATGGCTCGTGGATGGCTTTGCCTAATATTACAGGAGAAACAGCTTCAAATCTTTCGCACGGAAATTATGCCTTAAATGTAAAAGATAGAAACGGTATCGTATTAGGAAATTATGTTAATAATAAGCTAGTACAGGAAATTGATGCAACACAATTGATGCAAGAGCCTCCAAAATTAGCTGTAACAATAACCAAAGGCGATGTTTTTTGCAATGGAGGAAATGATGGCTGGGCAACGGCGAATGTAGTAGGAGGAACTCCTCCTTATGATTATAAGTGGTCTAATGACGTTGAGACGGATAAAAATACGGTTCTAAAAGCTGGGGAATACTGGGTGTTTATAACAGATGCGAAAGGATGTACAACTCAGGAAAGCGTCACTATTATTGAGCCATCAGCACCTTTATCAATAAAATATACAGAGGTTTTAAATCCAAGTTTTTATAAGGCAACAAACGGAAAAATCGTAGTAGAAGTTACTGGAGGTACTATTTCTGCAAATAATTCTTATTGGTATGAATGGAAAAATAGTAAAGGAATTATACAGATAGCTACTGCAAGTTTTAATAATGATATTTATACGATTTCTTTAAATGGACTTTCTGACGAAACATACACTTTAAATGTGCATGATGCCAATTATGATGCAGCAACAAATAAATCTAGCTGTAACATTTCGAATTCAATTATCACTTTGGAAGAACCAGATCCGCTTGAAGTTACTTTCGAAATAGTGCGTACTATTTCTTGTAATGTAAATAACGAATTCGGAAATGAAACCGATATAAATCCACAAGACAATCAAAGAGATGAATCGCAGGATGGAATTTTAACTGCGCATGTAAAAGGAGGAATTCAGCTCCCATCAGATAAAAACAATGGATTTCCTTATTATTACACATGGAAGAAAAAGCAAAATGACGGCTCTTGGGTGATATGGAGTGATCAGGACGAAACTCTTGAAAATATTTCAGAAGGAACGTGTGCTTTGAATATTGAAGATGCTAATGGAGTAAAATTAGGCACGTATACTAATAATATTTTAGTTAAAGAGACAGATGCAGTTCAATATATAGGGCAGCCGGCAAAACTAAATTTGACGTTTACAAAACTCAATGCCAGCTGTAATAAAGGTGATGATGGATGGGCAGAAGCTCATGTCTCTGGCGGAACAGCGCCTTATACATACGAGTGGACAAACGGAGAAACAACTTCTAAAATTGAAAACATTACCACAAACAATTATTTTGTATTAGTCACAGATGCAAAAGGATGCGTGGTTCAAGGAAGCATTTTTGTGGGCGATCCAAAAGGAATTTTCACGACTGAAACAGTAAAGAATCCAACGTGCTATAATGGTAATGACGGTTCAATACACCTGAATGTTACAGGTGGAAATTTGCCTTATACTTACTTATGGAATACAGGAGCGACGACCAAAGATTTAAATAATCTTACGGCAGGTAATTATGAGGTGACCATTAGCTGTCCGGATTGCTGTGTGTATAAAAAGAGATTTGTTTTAAAAGATCCAAACCCAATTATAGTCGATTTAGGAAAAGACAGAACCCTATGTAACGATCAGGTTTTAGAACTTGACGCAACTATCGCAGATCAAAATGCCCAATACAGCTGGACATCCACAAACGGATTTACCTCAAACCAAGCAAAAGTTAGTGTAGCGAAAGCAGGAACGTATCGTGTAAAAGTAACATCAGCCCTTGGCTGTATTGGCGAAGATGAAATTGTAATAAAAACAAGTCAGGCCATAATTAGTTCTGAATTCTTATTAAGTTCTCAGGCATATCTGGACGAAGAAGTTATTCTTGTTAATACCAGTGATCCATTTGGCGAAAGCACAAAATGGATAGTTCCTGAAGGAGTAAAAACGGTAGAGCAAAAAGAAAAATACATTACACTTAAATTTAATGACATAGGTACTTATACCATAGGGTTACAGCAAACGCAGGGAGAATGCTTCGCCGTATACAATAAAAATATTACGGTAGAACAGAGAAGTACATTTCCAAATGCGAGTAGTGCGTCAAAATTTATTATAGATTTTATCGTAACGCCAAATCCTAGCAACGGAAACTTTAAAGCTCTTATCAATTTAGAAAACAACAGTGCAGTAAATCTAAGACTGTTTTCGACCACGGGAGAATTTACTATGCAGAAAAAAGATTCAGGCAGGAAAAACTACGAAGTAGATTTTAATACTTCATTGCAATCCGGAATGTACCTTTTGGTGCTAGAAACAGAACAGCAAACTCTTGTTAAAAAAATTATCATCTACTAAAAATGAAAAAGCTTTTAAAATATACATTCTTACTTATTTTACTTACCCAATGTTCTCCTTTCGGGGGCTGGGGGAATGTCTACGCCCAACTATACCCTGTTCAATTAACGCCAGTTTTTAAAAGTCCGTATAGCGTTAAAATATCTGACTACGCAACTAGTATGGATGCCAAATTTCAATTGCTGATAAACCCTACCGATATTACCATTTCGCAAAGAAAGGTACGCTTAAAACTATACATACAAGGTAATGGAGTCAATATAAGAAGCAGTGATTATATAACAGGGCAAAAGCCTATTTTTATTAATGGAGGAGAATTTCAAACCCTGACCAATACCGATATTTCTGCTTTATTCAGGTTAGAAAATTTACAAGGCATAACATCGTCGCAATATGCGAACCCACTGCCAGATGGAATGTATGATTTTTGTTTCGAAATGTATGATTACATCACCAATCAAAAAATATCTCAAAAAAGCTGTGCCAGTATCTATCTCGTATTAAACGATCCACCACTTTTAAACACACCGCAAAAAAACGAACAGATTGCGGCAAGTGATTTTCCTAATATTATGTTTACCTGGACTCCTCGACAGATAAACGCAACAAATGTTTCCTATAAGTTTGAATTAAAACAGCTTTTAGATCCTTCGCTCGATCCTCAGTTTGCTTTTCAAATGTCACCTGTTTTATACGAAGAAACACTTTTTGGAACAGCTCTGTTTTATAATTTAAGCATGCCAATCCTGACTCCGGGATTGCGATATGCATGGCGGGTAAGAGCAATTTCGACAACAGGATTATCTGAAAACTCGGTATTTAAAAATGATGGTTACAGTGAAATCTATTCATTTAAATATACTGTATCCTGTGCCGCACCAACTTTTTTACTAAGTGAAGCGCAAAGTCCAACCAGCGTTAAAATAACATGGCAGGGAATTCCAGATCATACCAAATACCAGTTGCAATATAAAAAACAAGATGTTCGTAATGCACAATGGTTTTCGACAAATAGTTTAAACACCAAAAGTTTAATTACCAATTTAGAGCCGGGTGTAACGTATCAGTTTCGAGTTGGTTCAAGCTGTGATTCAGCTACTGACGGCGTACAGTCATTTACTTATTCTAACAACAGCACTTTTACGACACCTACAGAGACCAATGGAGTTCCGGCTTACAATTGTGGAATTATTCCTAAAATTAATATTCAAAATCAAAAACCGTTAACCAATCTTATTCAGAGCGAAACCTTTACAGCAGGAGATTTTCCAGTAACCATTCTGGAATTAAAAGGAGAAAACAGTCCATATTCTGGAAGAGGATATATAATTGTTCCTTATCTGGCGGATACTAAAATTGCCGTTGAGTTTAATAATATCGTAGTCAATACAGATTATCAATTGATCAGTGGAGTTGTAGAGACGAGTTACAATCCCGATTGGAAAAATGTTGTTGATGTAGAAGATTTTACAGGAGAAGGGCAAAGCGGAAAAATAAAAGAAGAAATATCATTTGAGATTGATAAAATTGTAATCAATGCAAATGGAGATATTATTGTTAATGGCAAAGGCGGCGAGCAAGTTACTATTCCAGGAGGAAAAGATACTGTAATAACAGACAGTACAGGAAAGATTTATTATGTAGATAAAGAAGGAAATGGAAGTAATGAAGGTATTGCAACTGCTGAAGGAGGAAAACCTACACCGCAAAATACAGATGGTGTTGATAAAAATGGTCAGGCCACCGCTTTTACAGCTCAAGGAATTACAATTGCTTTTTCTGCCAATAGCAGTAAATATGCATTTGATGTACTGCCAGATAATGCAACATCTACGCTGCAAAAATTATATAAACAGGCTGGAAAAAACTTCCTTCCTTACAAAGCTGTTTTAAATGGCGATACTGATACCGTTTTGGCAGCGGTTACAACTACAGATTCAGAGATTAATCTGGACGATATTGTTTTTAAAACAGAAAGCGGTGCTAAAGTAGATGCTGTGCGAAATGATAAGATATTTATTTTAACTGTAAGAGGAACTCTTAATTATGCCGAAGAGCAAATACTGGCAACTATAAAACAAGGCGATAAGTGGAAAGTGATTGGCGCATTTGTATTAGTGCATATTTCTCCAAAAGAAGTAAATGTTGCTTTAGTACCTACAGATGAAATCTCGCAAAGCAAACTTGATGAGGTTATTACAAACACACAGAAAATTTATAATAAAGTAGGAGTAAAAATAAATTTTACTAAACAGCCTGTTTTAAAAATTGACAGCGTGGTTTCTGGGAACAGTATACAAACAGAAAAAAACACAATAACGTCAACTTATAGTACAGAACAGCAAAAAATTAATAGTCTATATCAATCAACAGAATCAAGCTATGTACTTTTTATTACCAATAAAACTTCAAGTACAGGACAGCAAGGTTATATGCGTTTGAATGGACAGTTTGGTTATGTGTTTAATTCAGAAACTGCATTATCGAAAACGCCAGCACACGAACTCGGCCATGGAATTTTTAAATTAGAACATCCTTTTGAAGTTTACAAAACAGCTGAAAAAAGTACTGATTTGTTAATGGATTACAATTCAGGAACTGTTTTAAATCATCAGGATTGGAAACAGATTAATGATCCTGCGTTTAGGTTGTATGCGTTTCAAGGGCAATCAAGTGGAGAAATAAATGGAGGGTATGCAATTGCCCCAGATTTTAGTTTTGTTAGTAATGGAAATGAAACAACAGTTGCCAATCTTAATTTGGCTCAAAAGGGATTTTTAGGCGGTTTTGTTTCATATAAGAGCGGAAATAAAATTACTTACAAATGGGACGGTACTAAATATGTTGATGATAAGAATAATGTATTTGAAAAACCAAATTTAATCCCGGTACTGAATAAAAGTATAATTTGGTTGTTTTTTGATAATGATAAAACTATAAATGCAAATAAATATTTAAGAACTGTTTATAGTGAAGAGCTTAAAAAAGTTATTGAAACGGGTAAGTCTGATAAACTAAGTGCTTTTATTGATAAATATGTAATTGCAGATAATTTTAAACAAAAAGAAGAGAGAAGAGATACATATTGGGGATATATTGCATGTAGTACCTGTAATAGTGGCGACACAGGAAAAGATGAGAAAGCTGCAAATCTTATTTTAAGTACTTTGAAAAAAATAAAAGCGGCGGTAATTTCAAATCAAAATATAGCAATGAAAGATTTACCAAAACCTGCGAACTCAATAAAAGAAGAAAATTTGCTTGTAGGAGGTATGAAATATAGTTTTATTCAAATGGAAGTTCAAAATAATACTGCGGAAATTCACCCTGGTGGAAAAATAAATAGAATTGAGCGAAAAAACGGTTACGGAACAACTTTATACGGTTTAGATATAGATGGTAATATTCAGATATATGTAGACAAAAATCAGCTTGAATTTATTTATAATTATTTGTTGAGTCTAACAAGTGATAACTTTATACTGTTTGTAAATGGATATGACCCTTCAAAAATATCAGATGATAACAATGAAGTTTTTGAATACGATAAACTGGATTATTGGGGAACTATAGATGATAAATTCGCAACAGCAATAAACAATAAAAGCCATCTTATATATGCTGATGGTAACAAAGATATCAATACAAGTAATCATATAAATACCTGTAATTTTGTAAAAAGCTTAACTAGTGTAAAAAAGAGTTATAGTGTTGTTGCCAATATATTAGCTCCTTTAGGAGGGAAACTTGGAGAAGCACTTGCTGCCGGTTGTACCTCTATGAATGCTGCACCTTATCATAATACAAATCCAAATGAACCTGGTTTTGATAGCAGAAAAGCAGATGGTAGAATGGCGGCCGGAAAATTGATAAATAAGTTAAAAGATGGTACTATTAGTTGTTCTAAAACGATGAAAGACGATAAAATAAAAATTAACGGAGTAGTAGATATTGTGGCACACAGTATGGGCTTTGCTTATAGCTTGGGTATGATTGAAGTTTTTATGGAAGAAGGTATAGAAGTAGGGAATTATTACGTTCTTGCTCCTGAAAATGCCTGCTCAGGAACACTACCCTTTAGTATTCGTGATAGAACTTGGCAATATGGAACTAATGAAATTAAAGACCCAATGGAAATACAAGATGGAGTGGCGCCTCAGTGTCCAATCAAAGGAATAGATATTTTAAAAAGAATATACATACCGGTTAAAGATAGATTACCATCGCAATTAGGCTTTACTGAAAGTCACTCAATAGTGAATTATGAATGGATTTTTAATTTATCAAATGATAAGGGTTATGTCATACCAAGGAACTAGGATACTAATGTTGAGCTTATTATTGTTGCTTTTTTCTTGCAAGGATAAAGTCAGAACAAAAGAAGAACAAGCAGATATTGATAGATTACGAATGAAAAAATCTGAAAAAGAGAGAGAAATATACTTTAATTATTCAAAAGCTTTAATGGGCGAAAAAGAATATTTTAAGGTATATAATATGGCAAAAGACAGTGTGCAAAATTGGGCAGAAAATAAACTTAGATATTCAACAACATATAAAAAGTTTATGTTTTTAGATACTTTAATTTGTTTCAATAAAGAAAAAAACAAATGTCTTTTAGCTTTAGGATATCATAATTATGGGATACATAGCTCAGGCGTTCACAAGGGAGAAGAAGTAACCCATGATATAATGAATCAATTTTTTGGTGCCAAATTCAAAGGTAAATGGTTTTTTTATTATGGAGCAAGTATTTATCTACCACGTGATTATTATCAGGACGATATTCATAAACCATTAAACTGGGCATTGATGAAACAAATAGCAATAGAAGAGGTTTTTAGAGGATATTTAATAGAAGTGTCATCTGATAATTCTTCAGAGAGGAGAAAAAAATATAAGATAAATAACAAACTATTTATTTATATGGAAGCAAATAATGGAGATGGTACTTTTGGAGGTGGTGGAAATACGTTTGAAGAAATGGTATTGAGACTAGTGAATGAGAATTGGAGAGGAGAAAGAGATACTATAAAGTAACAGGACCAAAGACCAAAGTGCATGGGCTCGTGCGGTAGCGGAGCCATTAAAGGTGTAGATATTTTAAAAAGAATATACATACCTGTTAAAGACAGATTACCGTCACAATTAGGCTTTACTGAAAGCCACTCAATCGTGAATTATGAATGGATTTTTGATTTAAAACAAAAAGAGGGATATGTTAAGCCAAGGAATTAAAATTTTAGCGTTAAGTTTTTTACTGTTTTTTTCTCTTGTAAGGATAAAGTAATGAGTAAAGAAGAGAAAGAAGAATATGATAGGAAAGAGATGCAAATTGCAAATAAAACAAGAAAAATCTATTCTTCGTTTTCAAAAAGGTTAATAGGAGAAAAAGAATATAATGAAGTGTATAAAAATGCTAGCGATAGTTTAGCAAATTGGAAGTATAATAATCTCGTTGCAGAATTTCAATATGCTCAGTTAGATTCTTTGCTCTGTTTTAATTCAAAAAGGGATAGTTTTTTTTGGTGCTCTCTTAGAAAGATATCCATCAAAAAAAGACTATGTTAAAGATTATATCGTTGATTTTTTTGGTGTTAGAATAAAAGGAAAATGGTATTTCTTTCGAGGTTCAACTCTCGTGCTCCCACGAGAGTATTATCATGATGATATTAACAAAGCTATAAGTTTTGAAAAAATAAAGCAATTGGCAGTAAAACATCGTTTTTCTAAATATTTAATTAAACTGCCGGACAATTCTTCGGGAAAGCTTAGATATCAGATAAATGAAAAAATATTTATTAATATGGAAGCAAATAATGGCGATGGTACTTTTGGAGGCGGTGGAAATACGTTTGAAGAAATGGTATTGAAAATAGTAAATGAGAATTGGAGAGGAGAAAGAGATACCATAGAGTAACAAGACCAATGAGGGATGTATATTTGTGCATCAACTAAAGTAAACTAACTAAAGTAACTTAATTAATGTTCCCCGCTCCCGCACGAATCCTTTCGTGTGGCAGTAAGTATGTCAAGATTTAGTTTTTTTTAAAGATAAAAATATTAAAATGAGTATGAAGACTTAATATTTTTATGAGTTTTACTCTCATTATGTATACAAACCCTAGCTTATAAATTGTAATCAAAAAAAAATACCACAATTTTAACGAAACTAATTACCCAGCTTTCTATGATTGCTGGAAGAATTTTTTATGAATTTATATTAACTAAAACAAGGTGTTTACACATGAAACAAAATTTTTTAACCCTATTAATTTTACTTTTTACTGTAAGTAATAATGCTCAAAAAATCAAAATTGATAAAGGCGAAATAAAACTAGATGAAAAAACAGTAGGATATGTTGAAGGTAAAAAGCCAATTTTTACGATTTACAATCTTGATAAGAGTTATGCAGTTACGGCTGAGGTGAAAACTGTTCCAAATGAACCTTCCCTGACATTACCATGGATAGAACTTAAAGATCAAACAACTGGAAAATCCAATGAACTGGATTTTAAGAGCAGAAAATTTAGTGCTTTCAATTATGATAGAAGTATAATTTACGAACTGTTAGATCGTAATTATTTTACTGTCGATGGTTTAAATAAGGAAGAAATCGAAAAATTCTTAAATAGCGAATCGACAGGAATTTCTGCTAAAAGAACAGGTACCCAAAAGATTATAGATGATGCCAGTAAAATTGCAGATACTTATAAATTAACGATTGATGATGCGGGAACAGTCTACAGTATTAAAGCACAAAACCCAGATCCGCTTGACAAAAGAATTGGTTATATAAAAGTTACCTCGCCAGCAACAAATGGTGAATTAATGTATGAAGTGATGGATTTGGATAATTATCTAATTGGGACATGGTTTGCAAGAGGAGGGATGTATTTGGGATATGATAAACTTTTAAAACAAGAAGTGATAACCTTTGATAAAAAGGTATTTAAAGCAACTTTTGATAACAGCGGAAATCCAATAGGATACAAAATGAGCAAAGATATTACTGCTATGAATATTGTAAGGGTTTTAATTGGTAACGGATATACTTTGCAGCATCAAGGAATTTATTTTGAGGAAGAGAAAAGAAAAGAGCAGGCTAAATTGAATTTAGAAAAGTATGAAATCGCTAAATCAAATTCAATAAATATTTATGATAAGGATGGATTTGTGATAAATGAAAAAGGAGAAAAAATATCAGGTGCTTTTAAAATAGAATTTGAAGAAATTCCAAATGCTAAAAACTCAAATAATTCCTTTGTTCCAGGCCAGAGACTTTATAAAACCACTGGTGATTTTGAAGTATATCAATCAAAATCAGGAGTTCGTTTTTGTGTTGATGAAAACAAAGAATGTTTTATTGGATTAACATGTAAAGGAGGAAATCTTATTTCATCAGGATTAAAAGCATTGAACGCTGATAGTTCAGCTTTTTATAAAATTTTATATGAAAATGATGGCTGTATGATTTTAGCTTACCCTAATTATTTAAATGAACTTATAATAAAAATACCAGCTCAGGAAAAAGGACTTTTTACAACTAAAGTAGGAGATAGCAAATTGAAAAAAAATATTGCCGAATATCTAAAATGTGATTCAATTGTATTTGAGAATTATGATTTTAAAACACTTGAAGGATTAATTAAAGTGTTAGAAGATTATAGAAATAATTGCAGTAAGTAAAAAATTAAAAGCCATTACAGTCTTAAACTGTAATGGTTTAAAATACAACAAAATGAAAAAAGCTTTACTCTTATTCCTATTTATTGCAATTACCTCATGCTATCAAGAAACCTCTATAGCTGTAGAAGGTGATTTTACGACTTCGTATATTAATGCTAAAGAATCGGTACCGGTTATCATTAAAATCGATAGTAAAGTTTCTGGTGCCGATACCTATGAATGGACTTTTGAAGGAGGAAATCCGAGTACTTCAAATCTAAAAAATCCCGGAGAAATCCTTTATGATAAACAAGGAACTTATACGATAAAACTTAGGGCATCAAATGTAGATGGAGAGAGTAAAGAAATCAGTAAAACGGTTGTAATTAGAGATGGAATTAATATTGATTTTACCTCTGAAATTGTAAAAAGTAATTACTCACCAGCTGAGGTAGTTATTACCAATAATACTCTTGGCGAAGGGCTTACTTTTAAATGGGATTTTCAGGATGGAACGCCAACTGTTTTTTCGGGTAAAACACCTCCGAATGTTGTTTTTACAACTTCGGGAGAACATGCAATTACCTTAACAGTTTCAAATGGAGTTGAAACTCAAAAAGTAAGCAAAATCATTACAGTTGCACCACTTTTGATGAGTTTATTTTCGTATGAACCGAAATTTGAAAACGACGATTATCAGTCGCCAGTAACGATTAATTTTATCAATAAATCAATCAGCTCGACCCAATATAAATGGACTTTTGAAGGAGGAAATCCGAGTGTTTCAACAGAAGAAAATCCAACAGTAAAGTTCACAAGTGTTGGGGTTCATGAAGTCACTCTAGAGGCTTCAAACGATAAATCAAGTCAGATTTATAAATCTAGTATTACGGTGCAGCCCGATACAAACCTACGCATTTTAACCAATATCAAGTTAGGTATAAACTCGGCACACAATAATAACAATATTGGAGCAATGTTTTCGACGATCTCTAGGCAAGTGTATAAAGCAAATGAAATTACTGATGAGAACAGCAATTTAATTGATATTGCGTTTCAAGGCTTAAACAGCAATTTGACCTATAACAAATTCATTTCGCCGGATCAGGTCAATAACTATGGATTTCTGACATTAAAAAATGCTCAAAGTACCATTTTTGTAAACTCTCAAAATCTTTGTAATTGCGGTTTAAATTTTACCGAAGCACAGTTTGATGCAATGACAAACGATACTCCAATAAAATCATTAAACATAAGTTATAGCGCACCAGGAGAACAGCAATTTGGCTGGACGTATCCAAGAATAATCTTGTTCAAAACACAGGATGGGCGAAAGGGAGCAATCAAAATTAAAGACATGGTAAAAAACGGAACAAGCTCTTATATTTTATGCGACATCAAAGTACAAAAACAATAAAGAAGGAATCAGTTAATGAAAATAAATGATAAAAATAATTGGTTAAAACTTCTTATTGTTTTACTGTTTTTAGTTGCTAAAAACGGCTACTCGCAAGATGTCGATTTAGAAAGTTTTTACAAGCCAAATTTTAAAGTTACAGGAGGAGTAAATGCTAATATGATATATTATAATGGCAATCAGCAGAATTCTCGTGAGCCATTTAGTTATCTGCTTTCTGGTAACTTAAATGTAAGCGCATTCAGTTTTAATATACCCATATTTTACAGTTTAACGAATCAGGGAAATAATCTAGGTTATACGGTGCCATTTGACTTTAATAGAATTTGTATTATGCCAAAATACAAATGGGTAAAAGCTTATATAGGAAATGCAAGCATGACTTTTTCGCCTTATACTTTAAGCGGGATTCCTTTTAGAGGAGTCGGTTTGGAATTAACACCAAGAAGTCCTTTTAAAATGAGTTTGATGGGCGGACAGCTTTCAAAAGCTGTAAATGACGAAGATGCATTAGGTGGAGTTCCTGTTTATGAACGATTTGGTTACGGTATAAAAACTAGTTTCGAAAAAGAAAGATATAAAATAGGATGGATTGGGTTTTATGCTAAAGATAATGCAAATTCTCTTGCTTATACTGGAAACGATAATGGAGTAACACCAAAATCGAATTTTGTAAACAGTTTGCTTTTTAGTACTTCACTATTAAAAGATTTGACTTTTAATATAGAGTATGCGCTTTCTGTGTTAACAGATGATACCCGGTCAGAAAATATCTATAGAGGAGGTTTTAGAGAAAAGCTTTTTTCAGCAAAAGAAAGCACTACTTTCCTAAATGCTTTAAATGTAAATTTTGACTACAACATTCAAAAAACAAAACTTGGGTTAACATATGAACGTATCGATCCTAACTATAATACTTTGGGAGCACTATATTTTAATAATGATCTAGAAAATATAGCATTGCGTCTTTCAAGACCTTTTTATAATGATAATATTAATGTTTCGGCAAGTTTAGGATACCAAAGAGATGATTTGGCACATAATAAAAAACAAGACAGCAAACGAGTAGTTGCTTCTATTAATATGAATTACAAAATTACAGATCAGCTTAATTTCACAGGTAGTTATTCTAATTTTTCAACTTATACCAATAAAAAGCTGGACCAGTTTGAGCTTATTAATAATCCAAATGTCGTCGCAGCCGATACATTAAATTACAGACAGTTATCTCAAAATGCAAATCTGAATATGAGCTATTCTTTTGGAAAAAAGAAAAATCAAAATATGAATTTCAATTATAGTATAGCGGGTCAGGCCAATGAGCAGGGCGGGATTATCAGAAAAGGACAGGCGAGCACAGTTCAGAATTATAATTTGGGACATTCTATAAATTTCCTTGGAATTAAAACCGCTCTAAACAGTTCATTAAATTATACCAATAATCAGGTTGGTAAGTTTGACAATTCTTCGATCGGTGCTTCTGTTGGTGTTTCAAAAAAACTGCTGAAAGAAAAGTTAAACTCCAATTTTGGTCTATTGTATAATAATACTCAAAGTGAGGAAAATTCAAGTTCAGTTTTTGGAATAAAACTCAATAACAGTTATACAGTATTGCAAAAACATAATTTTTCCTTAGGAATGATATCAATGTTTAGAAGCTCAACCAATAAGTCTTCTAATAATGATATTATGATGAATTTTAACTACGGTTACAGTTTTTAAACAATAGAATACTTTAAATATAAAAACATATTGAAATTCAGTTTTCAATTTATAATATAGATTATTTACCATGAAGAAGTTTTACAAAATACGCTTGTCTGTTATATTGATTTTGTTTTCGTTTTCGTTTTTGTGCGCTTATGGACAAGATATCGTACCGCCTGCAGAAATAAATGCCGCTGCTAGTTCAATAGAAAAAATAGCCGCATCAGATCGCTGGGTAGATAAATTTTCAAATCAGGATTTAGTAGAACTGCCAGTAGGGATTCGTAATACAGTAAACAATGTTCAATATTCTATTGGGGTAACAAAGGCTATTTTTTCACCTGAATATACCACTTTGACAGTATTTTGTAGAGTTGATATTCCTCAGAAAGACAAAAATGGTCAGCCAATGCAGCTGTTTTTTGGAGCAGACAATGTAAAACTTTCACATCAGGGAGGTATAATAGGCGAAGCCAAATTAGTATTGTTAGGTAATATAGATATTCCATTTAGTGACAATAAATGGCAATTGTCTTTATATGGAGGGTTTGACATGAAAACAGGAAATGTTGTCAATGATTTAACCTATGTAACAATTGATTGTGACGGTTTTAAAGAAATGAAAATTTCGGGAGCAGTTGAGTTTTCAAGAGATTTGATTTTACCAATCGACCCAATAACAAAAACGGTTGATGAAGCAAAAACAACTGTGCCAAAAACTTATTATAACGGAAAAACAGTCCAGATTCCTAATAGGGTGCGAGGAGATTTTAGTTTCACAGTCAGCGATTGGAATGATATTTTAGTAAATGTAAGTCTGCAGCCTTTTGTTTTAAAAGATAAAAGAAACGGAAATAACTTTGATAGTAATTTTACATTCGAGGTTAGTAATGCAGTATTAGATTTAAGTGATTTAAAAAATGATCCTACAGTAGTTTTTCCTAATTATTACTTTAAAAATGCTCTTTTAGTGCCCAGTCAGGAAGCGTGGAAAGGAGTCTATATTCAGGCTTTTGAAGTTGGTCTTCCGAAAGAATTTCAAACCACAGAGACAGCTTCTGCTAACAAGAGGCTGGTTGTAGGAGCTCAAAACCTTATTATAGATAAATATGGAGTTTCGGGGACTTTCTATGCAGATAATATTTTTCCCTTAGAAAAAGGAATAACAAGTCAGGAAAAGTCATGGGCATATTCGCTTGATCATATTGATGTTACTATTGCTGCCAATACTTTTGTGAAAGCAAATTTAAACGGAGAGATACTTCTGCCAATAACTAAACCAGAATCAACTGCAGGTACAAAAAATGGAACTGGTAAAAAGGGATTGCTTTACAATGGTTTTATATCAATGGCAGAGCAGCAATTAATGGTTGTTACCAAAGACTCTTTATCTTTTGATATTTGGAAAGCTAAAGCTTTACTATTGCCTAATAGTTCTGTTGAGCTAAAATTAGTAAATGGAAGGTTTTTACCAAAAGCCAATTTAAATGGAACAATTTCTATTGGGACTAATAAGAGCGCCACAGATGATAAGGAAGTAGAAGGAAAACGAATGGTTGATTTTAAAGGAATTTCTTTTGAAAACTTGCAGCTCCAAACTGTTTCTCCAATAATTTCTGTACGAAATATGGGTTATAAAGGCACCGTGGGCTTTGCTAATTTTCCAGTTTCAATTGGCAATATAAATGTTGCAATCAATGGTAATGACTCAAGAATTGATTTTGATTTAGGAATAAATTTGATGGATGCTATTGGAGCTGGAGCAACAGCCAGAATTGGGATATTAGGAAAAATGTATGATGATGGGTATAGACAGCGAAGCCGATATGAAGGTTTGGATTTGTCTGCCATTAATATTGACTGTCAGTTCAGCTCTTTGAAAATTAAAGGAGGACTGATACTGATGGAAAATGATCCAGTTTATGGTAATGGATTTAATGCCGATCTTGTTGTTGATGTAGCCGAACAAGTTAATGTAAAAGCAAAAGCTATTTTTGGACGTAGTACATTTAGGTATTGGTACTTCGATGCTGCTGTAAAATGGACACCAACACCAGCACCATTCATGATTAATGGTTTTGGAGGTGGAGCATATTATAAAATGCGTAGAAACTCCGACATAGCAATTGCAAATTTTTCAGAGTCAGGTTTGAGTTATACACCTGATGAGAAAATAAGTTTAGGACTCAAGGCTTTAATTTATTTTCATATTGGCACAGAGACTATTTGCGATGGAGAGGCAGGCTTTGAAATGGCTTTTAATTCAAAAGGAGGAGTCAATAGACTGGCAATTTTTGGAAAAGCCGATGTTGCAGGTAAAATTCCAGGAATGAAAAATATTAGTGGGTTAATGGAAAAAGTAGCGTCAAATGTTACCTCAAAAAAAAGCTTTTTAGGAATTACAGAAAATGACCTTAAAGGATCTTTTGCTAGTAAATACATTCCAGAAGCAAAAGAAGCTATTCCTGGAGATCTATCTGCTGATGTGGGTATAAGAATGGCTGCAGCAATAGAATTGGATTTTCAGAATAATTCTTTGCATGCAACAACAGATGTTTATATTAATACACCAGGGAATTTCCTTTCAGGAACTGGACCAGGAGGAAGAGCAGTCTGGGGAGTTTTTCATAAAGATCCAAAAGACTGGTACCTGTATATGGGAACTCCAGATGACAGATGTGGTGTAAAAATAGGAGTAGCAGGAATGTATTTAAAAACTACAAGCTATTTTATGGCAGGAACAAAGCTTCCAGCAAGTCCTCCGCCACCGCCAGTTGTTGCCCAAATTTTAGGTGTTGATACAAAACAATTGGATTATATGCGCGATGAAAATGCATTAGCAAATGGTGGAGGTTTGGCTTTTGGATCGAACTTAGATTTTGACACAGGAGATTTAAGTTTCTTGCTTTTTTATGCTCGTTTTCAGGCAGGAATGGGATTCGATATTATGATGAAAGATTATCAGGAAGCCAAATGTTCTAATACAGGAAAATTGGTAGGTATAAATGGATGGTATGCTAACGGACAATCGTATGCTTATCTGCAAGGAGAACTGGGAGTGAGAATTAAACTAGCTTTCATAAAATTAAAAGTTCCAATTATTTCTGGCGGAGCTGCCGTTTTATTGCAGGCAAAATTGCCAAATCCAGTTTGGATGCGAGGTTATGTTGGCGGTAATATGAATGTTTTAGGAGGATTAATAAAAGGTAAGTTCCGATTTAAATTAGAAATTGGAGAAGAATGTCAGTTTGAAAACGCGTCTCCATTAGGAGGAATCAAATTGATAACCGATGTAACACCAAAACAAAATTCAGTAGATGTTGATGTTTTTGCTGTTCCGCAAGCCGCATTTTCAATGAAAGTCAATGAAGCATTTGTAATTCCTGAAGATACGGGAGATGTTACTTATAAAGTAATATTAGAAAAATTTAAAGTATTTGATGGTGTAACCGAGATTCCAGGAACTTTTGAATGGGGTTCTATGAAGGATAGAGTAAATTTTGTTTCAACAGATATTTTACCACCAAATGCAGCACTCAAAGTACAGGTTGAAGTTAGTTTTCAAAAGATGATAAATGGTGTTTTCCAACCAATTAAAGTAGATGGAAAAGTAGCAACAGAATATGAAGAAAGACTCTTTACGACAGGAGGAGCACCTAACTATATTCCGCTTACCAACATAAAATATTCGTACCCAGTCGTAGATCAGAAATATTTCCTTGAAGAAGAATATCCAAAAGGATATATTCAGCTTAAGCGAGGTCAGGATTATTTATTTGAAGATGCCAGCTGGGAAACTAGTATCAGAGTAAATGAAGATGGAGTGTCAAATGCAAAAGCCACAGCTTTTAATTACGATACTAATAAAAATGAAGTTTATTATGATTTGCCTGATATCAAACAAGAAAAGAAATATAACTTTTCAATAGTGAGTAATTTGAAAAAAGTTCCATCAAGAAATACGGGATCTGCTACAAGAACAAATACAATTAGTGATGATGGTAATGATATACAAATAAAAGAAAATCAAGCCGATGCATTATCTAAAACAGAAGGTAGTATTGATCGTTTATCTTACTCGTTCAATACAAGTAAATATAAAACTTTCAATGCTAAGATGAATGCCATAAATACACAAAGCTATAATTTCGGAGTATTGTATTCAGATGTTATTTATTTAACCAATACTATTTCCAGTCAGGAAGCATTTGATATTGTTGAGTTGCAGGGTGTAAGTTGTACTGATAACAAACCTATAATTATTGCTCAATCTAAGCTGAATGATGAGTATTATAATACCGATATTTATCCATATCTCTATAAAGATTATCCTTTAAACAGCAGTTTTTCTATAATGAATAGAGATACAGACGAACTAGGTGTGATTCCTGCGAAAGCGATACCTCTTAATGCATACTATATGAGCAGTATTGAAAACGATGTAAATCAATCATGGACAAAAACGAACTTCCCATTTAAGTATAATATGCCTTTGTTGTATAAACAAGATTGGGTTGATTTAAATAATCAGATTATAAATGCTTATATAAATGGAGATAGAAGTGTAGATTCTATTGCAAAACGTTTCTTAAACAGTAATTATTTGTTTATGCGTTATGGAAATTATGAAATACTCTTAAAGTATAATCTGCCTGGCGACAAAAAAGCCACTGAGTACACATATAAATACAAAAACAATAATAATTTTAGGTAATTGGAATGCGAGATGAAAAGCAAGTTTCTTTTTATAACATTATTGTTATCAAGTTGTACGAGTAATCAATTTTCTGGTTATGTATACGATTACGATACAAATAAACCAATTCAAAATGTGAAAGTCAATGTTAATGGCATTAATAGCTTAACTGACAATCTAGGGCATTTTGCATTCGAAATTGAATCAAATTCAGCTTGTACATTATTTTTGACAAAGGAAGGATATGCTTCTAAAAAAGTAATTAGAAAACCAGATTCTTTAGGAACATTCAGTAAAAGAAATTTAAAAAACTATAAAATATACTTGTATAAAAACGAAAGTGATTTTTCTAAATAGTTTTAAGAATATAAACAAAAACGCCGAAAAAATTACTTTTCGGCATTTTTGTTTAATTGAGAATTTATTTTGGTTTTACTGGTATTTCTTATCCGTAAGCGTTTTCATAAAAGCTACAAGAGCTTTTTCTTCTTTTACCGTTAAATTCAATTTGTCAAAAGGAAGCGTTTGGTTTTCTACTTCGTAGCCTAAACCTTGTCCGCCGCCTTTGTTGTAGAAAGAAACCACTTCTTCTAACGTTTTAAAAACTCCGTTGTGCATATATGGTGCGGTAACTGCAGCATTTCGTACCGTTGGTGTTTTAAAAGCACCAACCAATTGAGGCATTTGATTGTATATATATCGGCCTTTATCAGGACTTAAGGATTTCCCTGAAGGCTCATTTGGAGTTCCGATAACTTCGTGTTCGGTTTTGGAATAACTTGGAGGAACTGTTCCGTTAAACAAAGGCGTAAAATGGCAAGTAGCACATTTTGCTTTTCCCATAAAAAGATTCATTCCTTCAATTTCCTGATTGTTCAGAATTTTTTTATTTCCTCTCATGTATTCATCAAATCTGGAATCAAAAGAGTTTAAAGAACGCACATAACTCGCAATAGCATTTTGAATCTGCCATGCTTCTGGTTTTGCGGTTTTTGGATAGGCTTTCTTGAACAGTTTTACATAATCCTTATCCAATTGAATTTTGGTATGAATGTTTTCCATAGAGCCATGCATTTCATCTTTATTTTGAATTACATCGACACTTTGTTTTTCTAAATCCAGCTGACGCATATCCCAAAATTGAGCATTCTGCAAAGAAGCATAGGCTAGAGTAGGAGTGTTTCTTGGTAAATTCATTCCAGTAAGCGAAACATTAGTTTTTAATCCATCTGTAAATGCTTTTTCTGGATTATGGCAAGTTGCGCAACTTCTGTCGTTGTTTTTTGAAAGACTTGTGTCATAAAACAATTTTTCGCCTAAAAGGGCTTTTTCTTTTGTGAAATTATACTCTTTAGAAAGGACAAAAGCATTTACATCAAAGGCATCTTTGTCAAATAAAGTTTCAATTGTTGGTTTTAGAGGACTGCTTTTCTTTACATTTTTAATGTTCTCTTCTTTCTGAAAAGTTTTTAGTTTTTTCGAAATCGGATTTAGATATTCAGTTATAAAAACGGCACGATTGAAAGCATTGAAATTATTATTTTCAGTGCAATACTTTTGTGCGCTTTTGGTTAATTCTCTTAATTCAGATACTGATTTGCTACTCAAATTTATCTTTTCAAGCGTTTCTGGAATTGAGATTAAACTCTGTCCAGCTTCCGGAATTGAAGACTGCAAAATCGGACTGTCAAAACCGGTTATTCCTAAGGCAATAACTCTAAAAACATTCTGCTGCATGGCATCCAATACATAATCATCACTAATAGTAATAACTTCAAAAGTGCTTTGTAACTGTTTAATATTCGATTGAAAAATATTCAATTCTCTCGTTAAGTCTTCTTTGCTCTCTAGATTATATTCAGGATAAATCATTTCTTCCATTACCTGAAAACCATGCGGTTCAAAAGATCGGTTTTCTTCCAATTCCATTTCGTCCAATGCAGGACCATTCATAAATCTGGCAGTTTCAGGAATAAAATATTCAACTGCCCATTCGACTTTTTTGTAAACCAGACGTGACTTTTTAAATTGCTCTACAATTTCTTTTGCTGAAGAATTACTTTTTACGAGTTTTTGAAATTGTGTAATTTCATTACTAAGTTTACTTAGGTCTACAAGTAATTCTTGCTTAACCGTTGGTTTTGATGCTTCACTTTCTTTACATGAAGAGAAAAAAGAAAGCAATATAAATAGAAAAGTAAAATATTTTAATTTCATAGCGGAGTTGTAATAGAAACAACCCTTATCGGAAAATAAGGGTTGTCAATAGATTTTGGTAGAAATTATTAGCGTTGTACGTTTCTAATAATTACAGTTTGTCCTCCTTCTTTATTAGTTTGAGTTCCTGAACCATCAGCATTTTTAAATGCATCACTCTGCCAAGTATGAGGGTGAACATTTACTGTGAAAGTATCTGGTACACCAATGATGTCTGAAATATCTTGCATAGCCCCAAATTCCCAGCTTCCAAATCTCATTTCGCCAGTTTGGTTATAAAGTGTGTTCCAAGCTACATCTGTTCTTTTGTGGTTCATGTTTAACCACGCTTTGTTTTGTTTTGTAGCAATATTGTATTGCCAGATATATGAATCGTGCTTTGCATCTGCATAATAACTGTCACCATCTTCCTGAATGTAAACATAGTTTTCAGTTACACATAAGTTATCAGGATTGATAATTCCAGTTCCAGGAGTACTGTCGCCTTCAACAGCCAATTCTAAAGTTCCTTTTAATGGATTTGAAGCGTCTAATTTCAATTTATAAACTCTTCCCCACATCGTATAACCTTCAACTGGAGCATTATTTGTCGCTTGACCTGTAGCTGTAAAATATATTTCTCTATTATTGTTTGCGCTTCCTTTTCTGTAATCTACGTCTTCAACTCTAGAAAAACGAATTGCTTTTAAGTCATTTACAGTAGTATTAATTACAGCTCCAGTTAAGTTTTTAGCATCTGGAATTTCAACAAATTCAACAGGATAAGAACTATTCAATACTATAGTTTTTTCAACTTGGTTTCCGTCTGTTCTTTTTAATGCATATAATTTTCCGTTGTTTAAATCACCAACTGTACTTACATACATAATTAATTGTCCTGCACTTACGTGTGAAGTTGCATAAGACTGATCTTCTCCAATCAAAATAACTGTTTTTCCTGGATAAGCTTCTTTTGGTAGCGGAACTGCGTTTTCCATACTCGCTTTTCCTAAAGCTGGTAAAACTCTATCTTTTCTAGCTTTATCAGAAGTTAATCCTAGCGGATTAATTCCGTGAACCATACTTTCCTGCCCACTTTCTCCAGCAGTTAAAAACATTGGTCCAAATCCGTGAATTTCTGGTGTTGCCAATGTTGCAGAACACAAACGAGTTAAACCACCAACACCATCAACGATATATTCTCCTTTTACAGGTTTAAATGTTTTATCTAAATAAACTCTAGAAACCGATTGAAGAATCTCGTGATTTGTAATCATGATATAGCCATCGCTACTTGGATCTTTCATTAGTCCCGCTCCATCAGGTTGAGCACCGTAAACAAAAGTAGGCGATTGAGCAAGCACGTCTGTACTAGCAATTAAAGTGCTGATTTTTAAATTTTCGAAACCAGTCATCGCATATACAAAAGGCGGGACAGTTGAATGTGAAGTAAAATCGATACTAGCGTTTACATTATTCGAAGAATCTTTGTCATCATTTTGACAGCTGATTACAGAAAGACCTGTAATTCCAAGCAAGGTAATTGATTTTAAAAAGTTAGCTTTCATAAGTGTTTTTGTTTTTTTTGATTAAAGCAAAGCTATCTTTCAAAAACAAATTACAGGTTATGGCTATTTTTTCTAATTGCTAATATTTATAAGTCTTGTATTACGAAATAGTAAATTCTAGGTTATAAATGTAAATTTAAGACTCTTAAAAAAATCTTAATTACTTAAAAAGCTGATTCAAACTAACTGCTTTTTTCTCCTTTAATTTCTTTACAATTTTTAGAAAAGCAATAGCAGTTATATACGCATCACCTAAAGCTGTGTGACGATCTTTTTTAGAAATATCAAATTTATCTGCCAGATCATCTAAAGTATAATGGTCTTTTCGTTCAAATAAATGAGACTGAATCAAAGTCCTTTTATATAAATAAGCAGTATCTAAAGTTTTATTGGTTAAATGCGGAAGACCGTTTCGTTCTAAAGCTTTATTAATCATCGTAACATCAAAAATCGTATGATGAGCAATAATTATGGAATCCCCTAAAAAGTCTAGAAACTGCTGTAAAGCTTCTAATTCGGTCGGACGTTTAATAAGTAAATCTTTTAAAATACCGTGAATTTGAGCTGTCGATTTATCGTAATGATCTTGTTCTAGATACACTTCAAAGCTTTCCTGAACATTAATAATTCCGTTTTGAAGAACAAGAGCACCAATGCATAAAATGCGGTCATTTTCATAGTCAAAACCAGTAGTTTCTGTATCTAAAACTACAAAACGAGTTTCTTCGATTGTAATATTTTCATCGAATAAATTATTTTCTTCTTTTTTCCAAAAATTGAATAAACTCATTATTATACCAGATTTGAGATGTTAAAACGCACAGAAATAAGTTCTTGAAGTTCTTTGATAGTTTTAAAAGTACGTTTTAGTTTGATTTTTTCCATTTTGGTTAAAGATTCCAATTCGATAAACTGACCAGAATCGTGATGCAACAATCCTTGTTTAGTTCTGAATTTCAGCAACGCTTTAAACGAATAAGAACACGATAAGTACAACTCTCTATTATTTGGTTCCAATTCAGCCAGTTTTTCAAAACGTTCTGCCGTATTACTGATTCCTTTTACCGAATGCGATAAAATTAAAAGACGCGCAGCATCGGTTAAAGGCATTAAAGCTCTTCGTTTAATATCAAAATTGTCTTTGTTGGCACCGTCTTGCTCAACCAAAAACTGCCTAAAGAAACCAG
Source organism: Flavobacterium ginsenosidimutans (assembly GCF_003254625.1). Lineage (GTDB taxonomy): Bacteria > Bacteroidota > Bacteroidia > Flavobacteriales > Flavobacteriaceae > Flavobacterium > Flavobacterium ginsenosidimutans. The sequence continues at coordinate 64,772 of NZ_QJRJ01000076.1, read as the reverse complement.
TAGGCGATGGACTTTGCAAAGCTCCGCTTACTAAATGCATATAAAAAATCGGATTGGCTTTTACATCTTCAAAAATATAATTAGACAATTCGTTAACGATTTCAGAATCACCATAAGTTTTGCTGTAATCAAAGAAAATAAACGAAAGTAAAACCTCATTTTTTCCAGGATTAGTAATCCAATGATGTACGTGGGCTTTCCATTCATCTAAACTCATACACCATTTAGGACTTGAAGCCATCATATCGGCAGGGCAATAATCGTAACCAATTTCAAAAAGACCTTTATTGACAAGTCCAGCAAATTTTAGGAAATAGATTTTGGTCTCATCTGTAAAAACCTCATTTACATTTTCATAAACAATAGCATTATCTTGATCGGTGTGTAGCATTTGTTCGCCTCGACCTTGGCTTCCAAGTGCAAGCCACGCAAATTTTACAGGCGGCGGACTGCTCATTTTTTCTATACAAATTTCGATAACGCGAGTGGTACAAGCTTCGTTAAGTTCTGTGATAATTTTTGTGATTAAAGTCATCGGAATATTTTGATCCAGATAACCTTGCAATAATTGCATAATTCGATTACGAATTGGCTTTATTTCTTTAATTTTTTTGGTTCGTTTTAAAGCTTTTATCAAAACGGCAGGATTATTTCCAAGCGCAACCATAACATCGTGTTTGGATAAAATTCCGACTGCTTTGGTATTTACCGTTCCGTCTTTTGTTAAACATAAATGACTGATATTGCTTTTCATCATTGCCATCTGTGCCTCCGTAACCGTCATTTTTTTAGGGTAGGTAATAACAGGTTTTGTCATTATGGTTTCGGCAGTAGTTGTGATTGGGAAATCTCCTGTAACTATTTTATTTCTAAGATCTTTATCTGTCAAAATACCAATTGGAAGCATTTCGTCTACAATCAAAATTGCGCCAACTTTTTTCTTACTCATGATTTTTGCAATATCCTTTACTGTAGTTGAGGGACTGCAGGTTACAATTTTCTTTGAATATTTTATAGGTGCTAAATCAAAAGAATGGTTGCTAGAATGAAGATTTTCATTTAATAGATCATCTCCATATAACTTATCCTTGTGAATATCTGAATACGGATTTCGAGTATTAGAAGCATAACTTTCAATCAAAAAATTACCCACATTTCTATTCTCCAGCGCATAAGGTTTAAAAACTGCAATTGGAATAGCATATAAAATGCTTTCTTCATGTGCTACAGCTTCCATAATATAATTTTCCTGTGCCAACAATGGACGAAGACCAAAAATATCTCCTTCATCGCACATATCTAAAACCGTATTTTTAGTGCTTTTTTTCAAAGCAACAGCACCTTTATGTACTACATAAAAAGAATCGTGTGTTTTGTCGTTTTCTGCAAAAATCACGGTATCTTTTTCTTTATATATAATAGAAATCTGCTCAGAAAGCTTTTCTAAATCTTTCTGATGCAAAAAAATAAATGGCGGATAATTCTTTAAGAAGTCAGCAACTCTTTGTGAAATGGTATTTTTCATTTGGTTAGATTAGAATCTAAAAATACTATTTAAATTATAAATGTAAAAGAAACACGTTCATTTTTTAGTTGCAAAGGAACAAAGATGCAGAATTGCAAAGTTTTAAAAAATGAGAATAAAAAAACTTTATGATTTAGTGACTTCATAGCATAAAAAAAGCTCCAAAATTGGAGCTTTCAATATTATAAGAAAAAAGTCTTAATCAACTTTATAAACTGTTCCGCGTTGTTTTTCTTCAGAACCAACCAAGCCAAATTCGAAAGTATAAGAATCTTTAGAAGTGTTTAAAATCTTCATGCTGATTGCTTTTTCTTCAGCCATATTTTTTGGATGTTTTTTTTGTAGTACATATTCACAGTCACTAACCCAACGAATTGTAGCAGTATCGGTCTTTCCTTCAAAAGTTTCAATTTCGATATCTTCTTTGCGCTCAAAGTAAGTCGTTTTTTTAACTCCGTTTACTTCGGTTTCAAATTTGAATTTTCCGGTTTTAAAATCTTTGCAATTGTGCTCTGCATTATAACATGAAACTAAAGCTAGAAAAGGGAATAAGAATATAATTTTTTTCATTTTTTTAATTAAGTTTTTTATCAGAGCTAGAAATCTAGTTTTTATGTCATCCTGAGCGAAGTCGAAGGGTTTTTCGTTTAGAAGGTCTTCGACTTCGCTCAGACTGACAAACGGATCATTTCAATCTTTTCAGCTCATCGTCTGTAAAGTTCTTGATTTCTTTTTCTTTAGCAAACTTTTCGGCGTTGTAATTTGCAGATTTGTTTTTTGGAATCGATAAACTTTCCCATTCGCTTTTTTTCAGTTGTTTGGCATAAAAAACAATTTGTCCAACATGATAAGGATAATGTGCCAATTGACGATTTATGGCTTCTATTACCGTATGTCCTTCATTTCGAATATAAATAATATCTGAAAGCTGTTCAGGTTTTAAGCTTTCCAAAGCATTTTCAAGACAATTCCAGCCTTTATTCCAGAGTTTTAAAACTTCTTCTTTAGATTGTAAATCATTTTCAAATTCGTCATCACGGTTTCGCCATTCTTTTTCACCGTCAGAAGTTAGAAAATCGGTCCAGCGCGAAAGCATATTACCAGAAATATGTTTTATGATGGTTGCAATACTATTAGTATCTTCATTGACAGCAATAAAAAGCTGTTCAGGTTCTAGCTGATCAATTGCTTTTTCGCCTAATGTTTTATAGTATAAAAACTGTTTTCTGGCACTTTCTAGATAAGATTGATCGGCACTCATAACTAAACGATTTTAATATCATATTTATCTAATAATCCGACGATTCCTTCAGTAGAAAATTGTGCTTTTTTCATCGGATTAAATTCAGGATCAATTTTGTAATTGTAAGCTGTTTTAAAATTGACTGATGCTAATTGTGTTTCGTTGAATATTGCACCGTCAAGATCGCAATTATCAAAAACAGAACTCGTTAAATTGGTTCCAATAAAAGTAACTTCACGAACAGAAGAATTAATAAACTTAGTTTTCGGCATTTTTTTATTCGAAAACAAGGCATAATCTAGAACGCAATCTTCGAAATAAACCTGAAATAAGAAATCGTCACATTCGTTAAAAGCAATTCCTAAAAGTTTGCAATTTTTAAAAGTGACATTCTTTAAACTTGTTCCTGCCAAACTTGTCATTGATAAATTACAGTCAATAAACTCGCAGTCAAGAAAAGTATTAGAATTGAAATTGCTGTTAGAAAAATCGCAATTTTTAAAAACACAATCTTCAAACTCTCGATTGTTTATTTTTTTATCGATGTAAACAACTTTTTCGAATGTTTTCTGAATGTGAATTAGACTTTCCATTTTTATTATATTATATTTTTTTTAAAATGATTTCCCTAGCTCGATCTTCAGTATAAAACTTTCCTTCAGTAATATTTATAATGGAATTTTCTATATCTAAATTATAAGATTCTATAGAATCATTGTTAGGATAATTAATAGACTCAAGAAGTACTTTTAACTTTTTGATAGTTTTAGGATCTTTTATATTTTCAATTTCTTGATGGATCCATTTAAGGTCTTTCTATATCGATCGAAATTAGTCATTAAAAATTCCTTTCATTATGATTTTCAATCCCCAAAAGATCAAAAACATAGAACTCAAACAGGCAGCAATTCCAATTCCTAAAACAAGATAATGCCAATTAGTGTGCTGATTTTGAAAAGCATTGTAAATCAACGATGGCCCAAGAAACATCAAAGGCAATGCACCTGTCAAATATTTAATTCCTTTTCCTAATAATTGTTTGTTTGTTGCCATGTTTTTTGTTTCAAGTTTAAGATTTCAAGTTGTTGGCTTGTATTTAACCGCAAAGTTCGCAAAGTTTTAGACAAAAACCTTGCGAACTTTGCGTAAATCTTAGTGTACTTTACGATTAAGTTTTCACTTAGAGTACTTTTTACTTTTTATAATTATCAACAGCATTTCTCACGCTGCCGTATTTTTTTAATAATTCAGAAGCTTCTTCGTATGAAACAGGAATTTCGCCCATAATCATCTTTACGCCGCGATCCACTAGTTTAACGTTGCTTAATTGCATATCGACCATTTTGTTTCCTCTTACTTTTCCAAGCTGAATCATTGCAGCAGTCGAAATCATATTTAAAACCAATTTCTGTGCAGTTCCAGCTTTCATTCGAGAGCTTCCTGTTACAAATTCTGGTCCAACAACGACTTCAATAGGAAATTGAGCTGTTAAAGCCAATGGACTTCCAGCATTACAAGTAATACAACCTGTAACAATATTGTTTTGATTGCAAGTTTCTAAACCACCAATAACATACGGAGTTGTTCCAGAAGCAGCAATTCCGATTACAACATCATTTGAATTGATGTTATGATTTTGAAGATCAATCCAAGCTTGTGTTGGATTATCTTCTGCATTTTCTACAGCACGTCTTATAGCTGTATCACCGCCTGCGATAATACCATTTACTAAATCAAAAGGAACTCCAAAAGTTGGCGGACACTCTGAAGCATCAACAACGCCAAGACGGCCTGATGTTCCAGCACCAATATAAAACAATCTGCCTCCCAGTTTTAGTTTAGTGACAATTTGCGGAATCAAAGCTTCGATTTGCGGCAAAGCTCTTTCAACTGCATAGGGAACAGTTTTGTCTTCTTCATTAATATTAGATAACAATTCATGAACAGACATTTTTTCTAAGTGTTCATACTTTGATGCTAGTTCAGTAGTTTTCGTAAATGTCATTTTATCGTTATTTAGACTGGTCAAAATTAATATTTTTTTCTCTCAATCTTGAAATTTAGATTACAAAGTCACAAAGATTTAATGTTTTGTTTAAGATGTTGCGAAACCTTTCATACATCTGCAAAAAAAGAACGAAAATAGTATATTTGTTAAATATAAAAGATTAAATGGATCAATTAGTTTTATTAGAGGGAATAGCCCGAATTTCTGTTTTTGTTTCTTTGTTGATGGCATTTTTTCTGCTAACCGTTAAAACGGAAAATAAATTGGCAAATCGTCTATTTGCTTTCTTTTTTATTTTTTCTGCTATTGATCTCAGCGGATTCTTTATGTATTTATACACTGAAGATAATAGAAGCTTGGAAATTTTCAGATCAACCTTTTGTTTATTGGGAATGCCAACATTTTATCTTTATGTATTATCTGTATGTTATTCTGATTTTAGATTAAGATGGAAGCATTTAATTCACGCACTTCCTTTTATAATTGTCAATTTAATTTATATACCAAGGATCTATTTACGTATTGAAGACGGAAGTTTTATTGGTCCTTTAAATACAATGTCTGAAATCTATTTTATTCAAATTTTAATTGAGTGCCAGTATATTTTCTACATCGTCAGTGTGTTTTTTATCTTGAAGAAATACAAAGAAATATATCTAGAAAATTATACAAATTCTGGGATTTCGACATATAAATGGCTTTTTCAAATGACGTGCGTTTTTTTGGTTGCACATTCTATTGTTGCTTTAAAAAATGCTTTACGATATAGCGGTTTCAGAGAAATTTTTCTTTGGGCAAATGTACTCGTAGGAACTATAGCTTTGTTTATAACATGCTGGTTTATAATGAAAGCTTTAAAATATCCAGAACTTTTTAGAGGGGTTAATTCTAAATTGAAATTAACTAAAGAAATTCTGCCTGAGATTGAAGAAGAGTCAGAAGTTATTAATGAACGAAGCGATTTGATAAATACTCAAATAGCAATATTGAAACAATATATGACTGAGAAAGAACCATTTCTGGATCCTTCGCTCACCATTCAGGAATTGGCAAATCAGATTAATATTCCAGTTCGAGATTTATCTGTATTAATCAATCATCATATTGACCAGCATTTTTTTGATTTTGTGAATGAATATCGCATTCAAAAAGCCATGAAAATTTTAAAAGATCAGTCGAAAAATCAATTAACTGTCCTGGAAATATTATACGAAGTAGGTTTTAATTCTAAATCTTCATTTAATACCTCTTTTAAAAAATATACCAATTTAACACCGACAGCGTACAGAAACGGTTGAAAATGAGTGTTTTGTAAAAAGTCGTACTTCAAGCCAAATAAAGTCGAACCAATTTCTGAGTTAGAAAATGGTTCGACTTTTTTTGTCGGTCGCACAGGAATATTTTCTAAGGCAACTTTGCTTCAAATTAATCGAACAAGTTAAAATTAGAAATCATGAAAAAAACACATCTTTTAATCTTTTTAGTATTGCCTTTATTTTGTTTAGCACAATCGACATTAAAATTAAAAGGAAAAATAGTAAGTGAAACTATGCCTTTAGAATGGGCAGAAGTTTCCATTTTAAATTCAGAGGGAAAAATTATTGATGGAACTACTGCAAAACAAGATGGTTCTTTTGAAATGAATCTTACAAACGGATTTTATAAAATTGAAATCAGTCTCTTAGGATTTGCCGATTATGAAAAAGAAATTTCATTAGAAAAAGATATAGATCTAGGCATCATTTTTCTAAAAGAAACTGCAACCAATTTAGGCGAAGTTGTTATTCAATCTAAAAAGAATACAATCGAGCAGAAAACAGATCGTTTGGTTTATAATCTCGAAAATAATGTCACGACAACTGGCGGTGATGCTTTAAATGCTATTAATACAGCGCCGGGAGTTGTGGTGAAAAATGATGTAATTACAATTTTAGGAAAAGGAACTTCACGTGTTATGATCGACGGACGTTTGATTGAATTGACAGGAGAGGAATTGAATAATTTTTTGAAATCAATTTCAGCGGCAGATATCAAAAATATTGAAATTATTAGCAATCCGCCAGCGAAGTATGAAGCCGATGGAATGGGCGGACTTATTAATATCATTATGAAAAAAGGAGTTCGCAATTCGTGGAAAAATTCGACAACAATTTCTTACGATCAGAATAAATACGGAATTTACACTTTGAGAGATAATTTCTTTTATAACAAAGATAAGTTTAGATTTTCGGCAAGTGTTAATGGAAAAACGGGTTATAAGAATGCTAATGAATCGCTAGAAATCTATTTTCCTGATGGTCTTTCAACCATGAATGCTGTAACAAAAGTAAAAGATGAAAATCTTTCAGGAAAATTGGCTTTGGATTATGATTTTTCAGAACGCACGACGATTGGTTTTCAGGTTATGAATGACAGATACAATCCAGATTTTGGTTCCGATATTAGAATTGATAAATACAATACTCAAAATGAGCTTGAAGATGTTACATTAAATAAAAGCTACACAGACAAAGGTTCTCGCAACCAAATTTATAATGCTCATTTGATTACCAAATTAGATTCTTTAAATAGAAAATTATCTTTTGATGTGGATTATTTTAATTATCATTCAAAATTCGACCGAGATTTTACGGCAAACAATTATACGCCAGATATGGAATTTGTTGATGTGAACCAATCAGGAAGAAATATTTCGAATCAAGATATTGATAATTTGAGTTTTAAAGCAGATATGGAACATCCGTTTCAGGCGCTGAATTTATCTTACGGAGCAAAAATTAGTTTTACCAACAGCAAAAGCAACATACTTTATTACAATACTATTAGCGGAACTCCAGAATTAGATCCGAACCAGTCAAACCGATTTGAATACACTGAAAATAATCAGGCAATTTACATTAATGGAAATAAAAAAATAAATGAAAAATGGAATCTTCAAATGGGATTACGACTTGAAAATACCCAAACAAACGGATTCTCTGAAACGTTGAATCAAGAAACAATCAATAATTATTTGAAGCTGTTTCCAACTTTGTATGCTTCGTACAAGAAAAATGAAAACAATACTTTTAGTTTGAATTATGGAAAGAGAATCAATAGACCGCGTTTTGACCTGTTAAATCCGTTTAGGGTTTATATTAATAGTAACAGTTATTCAGAAGGGAATCCGTTTTTGAAGCCTTCGTTTAGCGATAATTTTGAATTGGCTCATTCTTATAAAGAAGTTTTAAGAACAAGCTTTTTTGTAAATGCTATTACAAATGGATATGGAGTTGTTTTTACCTCAAATCCAGAAACCAATACACAAATTGTAACTCGAGAAAATTATTATAAAGGGTTGAGTTATGGTTTAGGAGAAAGTTATTCAGTTAGTTTTGCAGATTGGTGGCAGAGTGAAAATACGTTGTACTTTTTAGGCTCAAAAACCGAATTCATTAAGGATATTAATGCAACGCCATCAAACAGCCTTCAAATTGATTTTACTACAAATAATACTTTTATTTTAGGTAAAAACAGTAAACTTCAGATTGATTTTAATTACAGTACGCCTTTTAAAAATGGTTTGTATGAAGTAGGGTATGTGTCAAGTTTTGATATTGGTTTCAAACAAGATTTGCTTAATAAAACACTTCAAATTGCATTTTTGGCCAATGATATTTTTTATACTTCTTATTTAAAAGATTTCACTTCGGTTGTAAATGGCGTAAAACAGGTTTATACTCAAAATGAAAGTAATCGCTTTGTTCGTTTATCTGTGATTTACAATTTTGGAAATAAAAAGATTAACGTGAAGGAACGTAGTTTTGGAAATCAGGAAGAGAGAAAACGTACGGGGAATTAAATTAGAAAATGATTCATTTCCTAAAAGGTTTTTAAAACCTGTTAGGTATAATGTTACGTTTTTTTGCGTGAGGGATAGGAGCAAATTACCGAAGTAATGCGGATAGCCCGACCGAATTTGCGAAAGGCGCTCATAAGCGGTTTGTTAAGTAGCGCCTTTTGTAAATTTGGGCACGCCCAAATATTTTTAACTTAAAACATGCTCAGGTTTAATATTCTAAAATGTTTCTAAGGATTGGTATTTTATACCTAAATAGTAATTGAATTTATACCTAACAGGTTTTGGAAACCTGTTAGGATATTGAAATCTATATGTAATTTAGAATGTTATAAAAAGAATGCCAATAAAATTCCGAGAACGATCATAGAAACTTTGGCAACGTTGAATTTATGTCCTTCGCTGCTTTCAAAAATAATGGTAGATGATATGTGGAATAAAATACCAATTACGATCGCAGTTATTTCGGTATAATAATCGTTTAAAAAGGATAAATATTCTGATGCGATTGTTCCAAGAGGGGTCATAATTGCGAAAACAAGCATGAAGGCAAAAATGGCTTTTTTGTTCAAATCGGCATTGATAAAAAATGTTGTTAAGATAACAGCAATTGGTAAGTGATGAATGGCAATTCCGATTGCTAATCCTTTATGATGACTAACCGGAAATCCTTCTAAAAAGGCATGAATACATAAACTGATAAATAAAAGCCACGGGATTTGAGACATTTTTGCATGTCCGTGAACGTGTCCATGTTCGGCTCCTTTTGAGAAAAATTCAAGTACGATCTGGAATAAAATTCCGACCATTATAAAGATTCCGATATTATGATTGTGCGATTCATAAACATCAGGAAGTAGGTGCATTACGGTTAATGACAGCAAAAAAGAACCGCTGAATGCCAGTAGTAATTTTAAATTGGTTTTGTTTTCTGGTTTTATAAACAAAGCCACAATATATCCTAAAAGTACAGAAAATAAGGGTAGTAGATAATTCATTTTTTATTGTTTAATCGTTGATTTGTTTAATCGGTTAATTGTTCTTTGTTTAGCGATTAAACCGTTAAACAATTAAACGATTAACCAATTTATTTAAAAATCATGATTAATCTTTCGCTTTCAGTTTTGTGGAATTTTTTGAGTTTGTAGTCTCCAAAAATGTCTAGAAGGAAAATTCCAGCTTCGTCCATTAAGTCCTGAAAGTCTTTCAAAGTTAGTGCTTTTACTTTTTCTGTAAAATGATATTTTCTGCCTTGGTCTTCAAAATCAATTTCTTTGAAAATATGTCCGTCTTCAACATATCTTTTGATGTGGAAATCAATTTCATCAACCGTTTTTGTTTCTTCAGGAACAAGATTTTCAATAACGTTTGGCACGTTCATAAAATCGATAACAGCAAAACCGTATTCAGATAAGCTTTCTTTGATTGCTTTTAAAGTAGTCAGGTTGTCGTCGTCGCTTTCGAAATAGCCAAAACTGGTAAAAAGATTGAAAATAGCATCAAATTTTTCTTCAAAAGGTTCGCGCATATCATGCACTTTAAAATGAAGTGTTTCGTTACTGTTATTACTAGCTTCGGCAATGCTATTTTCAGATAAATCTGCTCCTAAAACATTATAGCCTAATTGATTTAAATAAATAGAATGGCGTCCTTTTCCGCATGCTAAATCAAGCACTTTCGCCTTTTCAGGCAAGTTAAGATAGTGCGTTAAATTGTCCATGAAAACTTGAGCTTCACGATAATTTCTATCCTTGTAAAGAATGTGATAATACGGCGTATCAAACCATGAAGAATACCAGTTTTGATTGTCGTCTTCTTGATTCGGGATTGATGCGTTATGCTTTTCAGACATTTATTCTATTTCAATTAATTCAAAAGTCCGGCAAATTTAGTGTATTTTTGCCGAAAAATAACTATTTCGCTACTATACCTGTTTATACTAATATAATAAAATGTTATGGCGAGTAGCTTTTTTTAATTGAAAAAGAAATGGAAGAAAATTTTAAAATGATTGCCAAATGTTTTTTTGGCTTTGAAGAAATATTAGAAAAAGAATTACGCACACTTGGCGCTCAAGATGTTGAAACGGGGGTGAGAATGGTGAGTTTTAAAGGCGACAAAGGTTTTATGTATAAAGCCAATTTGTCTTTGCGTACTGCGCTTAAAGTCTTGAAACCGATTTATTCTTTTAGAGCTAATAATGAGCAGGCTTTGTACAAGGGAATCTCGGGGTTAAATTGGTCTAAATATTTAAATGCGAATCAGACTTTTGTGATCGATACCACTGTACATTCGACTTATTTCAATCATTCTGAATTTGTTTCTCAGAAATGTAAAGATGCGATTGTAGATCAGTTTAGAGAAAGAACGGGACAGCGTCCAAGTATTGATAAACAGCATCCAGATTTACGAATTAATATTCATATTGACAGAGATCAGGTTTCAGTATCTTTAGATACTTCTGGAGCTTCGCTTCATCAGCGTGGTTATAGAACGGCTACTAATATTGCTCCAATTAATGAGGTTTTGGCAGCTGGAATCCTTTTATTATCTGGTTGGGATGGACAAAGCCATTTTCTAGATCCAATGTGCGGTTCTGGAACTTTCTTGGCAGAAGCAGCGATGATTGCCTGCAATATTCCAGCAAATATCAACAGAAGAGAATTTGCTTTCGAAAAATGGAAAGATTGGGATAATGATTTATTTGATATGATTGTAGATAGTTTAATGAAAAAGACAAGAGAGTTTCATTATACTATTAAAGGTTATGATAAAGCGCCAAGTGCGGTTAGTAAAGCCAAAGATAATATCAGAAATGCCAATTTAGAGGATTATGTATCCATTTCTGAAGAGAACTTTTTTGATACAGAAAAAGAAACAGAAGGTAAGCTTCATATTGTTTTCAATCCGCCGTATGATGAGCGTTTGGATATTCACATGGAAAAATTCTATGCTAGTATTGGTGACACTTTAAAGAAAAGCTATCCAGGAACAAATGCTTGGTTTATTACAGCAAATCTAGAAGCGTTAAAATTCGTAGGATTAAAACCTTCAAGAAAAATCAAACTTTTCAACGGAAGTCTTGAAGCACGTTTGGTAAAATACGAAATGTACGAAGGAAGTAAGAGAACGAAATTTCAAGTCTAAGTTTCTAAGATACTAAGTCTCTAAGATTCTAAGATCTTTAGAGTTTTAGTAAAATATAAAAAGAATAATTTAAAATAAATATTAAGTTTCTTAGAATATAAGTTGCAAGGAGAAAAACTTAGCATCTTAGCATCTCAGAACCTTAGCAACTCTAAAAAAAATGTCAAAACTACAACTACGCGCTTTTTTATACCAATTGGCAGCTTTTGCGATTTTATTTCTTGTATTTCGATATTTGATTGCTGCTTACACAGGACTAACAGGAATATGGATTCCGATGACGGCATTTGTAATTGGTACTATTATTGGCCCTAAATTTCAAGCGGTAAGAACGAAAGATGGTGAAAAGCTTTTTATGAAATGGCTTTTTATAAAAGGAATTAAAGAAATTTCATAATCAAATAATGTAATATGAGGAAAATTGGACTTATTGGCGGAATCAGCTGGGTTTCTACATCAGATTATTATACTTTAATTAATAAAGGGATTAATGAAAAACTCGGCGGATTAAATTTCTCTGAATGTCTGATTTATTCTTTTAATTATGCCGATATCAAAAAGAATAACGATGCCAACGATTGGGATTCTACTTTTAATATGCTTTTTAAAGCAGCAGAAGTTTTAAAATCGGGTGGGGCAGAAGCCATTCTTTTATGCGCAAATACAATGCATTTAATTGCTGATAAACTGCAAAAAGCTATCGGACTTCCTCTTATTCATATTGCTGAAGAAACAGCTATTGAAATTCAGAAAAAAGAAATCAAAAAAGTGGGCTTGTTAGGAACGAAATTCACAATGGAATTAGATTTCTTCAAAGATAAACTGGCAGAAAAAGGAATTGAAACCATTATTCCAATTTCAGAAGAAGATAAAGACTTTATTCATTACACTATTTTTGAAGAATTAGGAAGAGGAAAAGCCGCTGAAGAAACTAAAAAACGCTATTTGGAAATTGCCAACGAATTAATTAAAAATGGAGCAGAAGGAATTATTTTAGGATGTACTGAAATTCCATTAGTAATAAAAGAAGGCGACCTCAATGTTCCTATTTTTGATACGACTTTAATACATACACAAGCAGCGATTAATTTTCAGTTAGCATAAAAGATACTAAGGAGCTGAGATTCTAAGTTGCTAAGTATCTTACCATCAAAAAAAGAGGCAAATTCAAAACTTGAATTTGCCTCTTTTTTAACTTAGTATCTTAGAATCTTAGCATCTTAGAAACTTAAAAAAAACTATTTTTTCTTCTTAGGTTCTTCTTTTTTTGCTGTTTCAGATGCCATTGTTTTTTTCTTATAAATCGGAATAAAGTAAGAAACGGTATAATTAAATCCGACTCCGAAACTTCCATCATAAGTTCTGTTGAAACCTGGAATATAAAGATTTTCAAAATTATTTGGCTCATTATTCATAACCAAAAGTTTAAGCTGGACACCAAAGCCAACAAAAACATTTTTCACAACTTGAGCTTTTAAACCTAAACCAACTTCAAGCCAGCCGGCAGTAAGACCGCTGTATTTTTGATTAGTTGTTATTGCAGGTAATTCTCCCCAATATGGATTTGGATTATAAATTTTATAACTATGCAATTCTTGATTAAAAGTACTAAAACCACCACGCATTCCTATCGTAATAAGGTTTTCCATATCCAGCCAGTTTTGGTAGAAATTATAATCGAAACCAGCTTTTACATAGCTTCCAGAAGCCGAAGAAGTTAATCGGTCATCTTCTGTGGTTTTGTCTTCATAACCTAATTCTGCGGCTAAATAATATGTTTTTGTTAGTCTCCAATCACCAACAAATTCTACCCCTTTATAATCTTTATCATAAAGGCCACGGGTAAGTTTGTACAAATCGACTCCAACACGAAGACCGTAGCGATCTGTTTTTACAACGCTGTCTTTTTGAGTTTCCTGAATTGCTGGTTTTGCAGTTTCTGATTTTACAGTTTCTGTTTTTGGCTTCTTAGTTACTGTTGTGTCCTTATTTTTAGAAACCTCAGGAACATCCTGAGCATAACCTAAAAACATTGAAAACAATAATGAAAGACTAAAAATAAACTTTAATGTGTGTCTCATCTTCAGATTCAATGTTAGGGTTTTCTAAATCAACTTCGGTCATCCAGACACTACCATCTGGATCAGTTTGAACAATAGGAAGAACGTTTCTTAACTGAAATACAGTTTTAAATCCACATGCTCTGGAAACATATACATTTTGTGTTGTATAATTAAATTTCAACACATCAGTGTTGATGGCAGCAGGATTTGTATTAAAAGCATCGTAAATGAACTTGAAAGTTGACGTACTGTCGTTTACTTTTAACGGAATTGATACTGTACTTCCGCTGGTTACATATCTTAAAGAATCGTCTACTGCAAGACTTTCGTTAAAAACAATTCCCTCTTCCATTTCATCACCAATAACTTTTAAGTTTTTTACATTTTTAGTTTTCGTTGGACTTGAAATATCATAAAATGTTATTATCAACCTTGGTGTAGTTGGTGTATTTGCATCGCAGATATCATCTTTCTCACAGCTTGATAAGCCGAAGGTGAAGAGCAATAAAATAGAAATTATTTTTTTCATGTATATGTTTATCGAAGTTCTAAAAGTACAACATTTTCAACGTGGTGTGTCTGCGGAAACATATCTACAGGTCGCACACGGGTAACTTTGTATTTTTCATCCATTAAGGCCAAATCACGTGCCTGAGTTGCAGAATTACAGCTTACATAAACTACTCTTTTTGGAGCAATTTTCAAGATTTGTTCGACTACATCTTTATGCATTCCGTCACGAGGTGGATCTGTAATAATAACATCTGGTTTGCCGTGTTGCGCAATGAATGCTTCATTAAAGACTACTTTCATATCTCCAACAAAAAACTCGCAATTCGTAATATTATTGCGTTCTGCATTGGCTTTAGCATCAATAATGGCTTCAGGAACACTTTCTACTCCAATTACTTTTTTAGCTTTTTTAGAAACGAATTGGGCAATCGTACCTGTACCTGTGTATAAATCGTAAACTGTTTCATTTCCTGTAAGATCAGCAAATTCTCTTGTTATTTTATACAATTCGTAAGCTTGATCAGAATTGGTTTGGTAGAAAGATTTAGCATTAATGCTGAATTTCAAACCTTCCATTTCTTCCAAAATGTAATTTCTTCCTTTATAAAGAATAACATCCTGATCGTAAATAGTATCATTTGGTTTTCCGTTTACAACATATTGAAGTGAAGTAATTTCAGGGAATTTCTCGTAAAGATGGTCAAGGATTAATTCTCTGTTTTCCTTGTCTTCTTCAAAAAACTGAATTAAAACCATAATCTCGCCTGTAGAAACAGTACGAATCATTACAGTTCTCAATAATCCAGAATGTTCTCTCGGATTAAAAAATGCTAAATTATGTTCGTTTGCAAATGCTCTAATTTCGTTACGAATCGCATTTGAAGGATCTTCTTGTAAATGACATTTATTGATGTCAAGGATTTTGTCCCACATTTTTGGAATATGAAATCCTAAAGCATTTCTGTTTCCTAAATCTTCAGTGCTTCCAATTTCTTTTTCTGTTAACCATCGGCTGTTAGAAAAAGAAAATTCCATTTTATTTCTATAGAAAAACTGTTTTTCAGAACCTAAAATATCTTCAAATTCTGGAAGTTCAATTTTTCCTATTCTTTGTAAGTGATTTTTAACTTCATTTTGTTTAAATGCAAGCTGTTGGCCGTATTTCATATTCTGCCATTTGCAACCACCGCATACTCCAAAATGTTCGCAGATTGGATCTACTCTATACTCTGATAATTCGTGAAATTTTACGGCTTTACCTTCGTAGTATGCCTTTCTTTTTTTTAATGTTTGTACGTCCACAACATCTCCAGGTACCACATTCGGAATAAAGATAACTTTTCCGTCAGGTGCTTTGGCTACTGAAACTCCTTTTGCACCGGCATCAAGAACTTGAATTTGATGAAAGACAACTTTGTCTGTATTTTTTCTTCCCATAGCGCAAAAATAAGCCTTTGAAAACTTTTACAAATTTAATTTTAGAAAATTTTTAGAAATTCGTCAAAATATTAGTTTAATTGAGTATAAAACTTAAATTTGTTTTTGTAATGACCCCAATAAAATTGCAGTTTTAACCTATACTTATCGTCGTTTTTATGAAGTTGTATCACAAACTCTCACAAATCAGCTTTCTTAAAAAAAGTTATGCCTTCAAATTTTTATTTGTTGCTTTTATTGGCATTCATATTCCATTAATTGGAATTTTGTTTTTTGTGTTGTTTTTTGAACACAGTATTTCGTCAACTTCAATTCTTATTCTGTCATTAATTATGACTTTGCTAGCAACGGCAATAACACTTTTGGTTTTAAATAGATTGATAAAACCAATTGTGATGGCTTCAAGAGCATTAGACGATTACAGAAGCTCTAGAAAACTTTCTGTTTTACCAACCGAATATACAGATGAAGCTGGTTTGCTTTTGTGCAATATTCAGGAATCTATTTATGAGGCAGAAAGTTTTATTAATGAAAAACAGGATTTAATCTATATGCTTTCGCATGATTTAAAGAATTTTGCTGGAAATCCGCAAGGTTTAGCCAGATTGATTATTAGCGAAGAACCTTCGGATTCGGTTACAAATTTAGCTGAACTAATCTGCGAATCGACTGATCTTCAGTTTAGATATATCGAAAATTTCATTAAGCTTTTAAAAGAACAAGACGAAATTGTAAAAGTAAACCAAGAGACAAAAACGGTTTTATTTCCTAATATTCTTCCGTTTATTAATGAACAGGTTGAACAACGATTATTTGATAAAAACATAAGGCTGAATTTAGTTTTAGAATGTGTTGAAGCTAAACTGAAAATTGACGAAGGACTTTTGATTCAGGTCTTGGTAAATTTAATCAGCAACGCAGTTAAGTTTTCTTATTTTGACAGCGAAATCAAAGTCAGAATCTTTTCTGAAGATTCAAAATTGATTTTAACAGTAAAAGATAACGGAATTGGTTTTAATAAAAATCAAATCGAAGAATTGTTTAAAAAATTCACCAAAATGAGCCGATTAGGAACTGCAAACGAAGGTTCTACCGGAATTGGACTGTATTTGTGTAAAAAAATCATAGAAAGAAACAAAGGCCGATTAACTGCTTCAAGCGACGGAAAAAATAGAGGCGCTGAATTTAGAATTGAATTTGACATTTAAAATTTTAAGGTTACTAAAATTACATTAGTAACCTTCTTTTTTACTAATTTGAAGCTGTACTATAACTTATAGCTGGTTTTCCATCGATGCATTTTATATCAGATGGAGTTGGAACAGGCAATTCCATGCAATCATAAAAAACTTCCCATTTCACATCAAATTTTCCTTTAGCTGCAATGTATTGGTCAATTTTTTTTTGAAAAACAGCAACATCGATCTGTTTATTATATAAAATATATCCAGAACAGTTAGAAGCTCCGAATTTCATAAATGCCCAATCCTCTGGATTAGTACAAGGTTTTGAATTGACTTGCGAATATTCCACAATTTCTTTATACATTTTTTCAAGTCTTGCAGATTCTTCTTCTCGTGTGCTTTCGTCATTGCTGCAAGAAGGCAATAATATCGAAAGAACAAATAATATAAAACTTAATTTTTTCATGGTTAGTGAATTTTGGTAGTTGTTTTATTATTAGATGTGCTAATAGAGAAAAGGTTGCGTGAAAGTTGTAAGAAATTATTTCTTGCAAAATTTAATCTTTTAAGATGCTGAGATTATTAGGGAACTCAACATCTTAAAAGATTATTTAAAAATCTACCAAAGCTGATGAACAGCAGGTTTGATAAGATCGTTGTAGATTTTGTTCATTGCCACAATCTGCTCCGAAGTTAACTTTGGAGTATCATAAACCGATAAATTTGATAAAACATGATCAGCTTTTGATGCGCCAGGAATGATACAGCTTATTTCATCAAAACTTAAAATCCATTGTAAAGCAATAGGAGCTAAGTTTTGTGTTTCTGGGAAAATTGCTTTTAGAGCTTCAACGGCTTTTAAACCTAATTCGTAATCAATTCCAGAGAATGTTTCGCCTTTATCGAATGCTTCTCCGTTACGATTGAAGTTACGGTGATCCTGAGATTCAAAAGTTGTTTTTGAATCAAATTTACCTGTTAGGAGTCCGCTTGCTAAAGGAACTCTTGCGATGATCCCAATGTCTTTCTTTTTTGCTTCTGAGAAAAATAATTCAGAAGGACGCTGACGAAACAAATTGAAGATAATTTGAACCGTTGTTACGTTAGAATATTCAATAGCTTTTAAAGCTTCTTCTACTTTTTCAACACTCACGCCAAGATTTAGGATTTTTCCTTGTTCTTTTAATCGGTCAAAAAGTTCAAAGATTTCAGGACGATAATATACTTCTGTTGGCGGACAGTGTAATTGAATTAAATCCAATGTTTCTAAGCCAGTTCTTTTTAAACTGTCTTCTACAAATTTCTGAAGCACTTTTGGAGAATATCCTTCATTGACATGAGGATTAATCTGGCGTCCGCATTTTGTGGCAACGAAAATTCGTTCAGAACGAGAACGAACTACTCTTCCAACAGCAGTTTCGCTTAATCCGTTTTCATAAACATCAGCAGTATCAATAAAGTTTACGCCGTTATCAATAGCTGTATTCAAAAGGTCGTCAGCTGTTTTATCATCAAAACCCGATCCCCATTTTCCACCAACTTGCCAAGTCCCAAGTGAAATTTCAGATATATTAAAGTTTGTTTTTCCTAGTTTTCTGTAGTTCATTTTTTTAAAGATTCTAAGGTTCTAAGTTGCTGAGATTCTAAGTTTTTTTTCTTTAAAGTTGCTAAGGTTTTGAGATACAGTTTTTTTAATCTTACAATCTTAGCAACTTAGTATCTTTTTAATCAAATAAATCCGAAGACAAATAACGATCGCCTCTGTCACAGATCACGGCAACAATTACTCCAGATTCTAATTTTTCAGCAATTTTTAGGGCAACGGCAACAGATCCTCCGCTGCTCATTCCTGCAAAAACACCTTCTTCAAGAGCTAATCTTTTAGTCATTTCGCGAGCTTCTTCTTCGCTAACATCTACGACGGTATCAACTTTAGAAGCATCAAAAATTTTAGGAAGGTATTCTTGTGGCCATTTACGAATTCCAGGAATCTGAGAACCGTCGCTTGGCTGCGCGCCAACGATTTGAACATTTGGATTTTTTTCTTTCAAATAAGTCGAAGTTCCAATAATAGTTCCAGTTGTTCCCATTGCCGAAACGAAATGAGTCACAGTTCCTTCAGTATCATTCCATATTTCTGGTCCAGTAGTTTTGTAGTGTGCTTTCCAGTTGTCATCATTTGCAAACTGATTTAGCATTAAATAACCACCTTGTGCTACTTTTTTGTCTGCATAATCTCGAGAACCGATAATTCCTTCGCTGGCAGGCGTTAAAATAACTGTTGCGCCATAAGCACGCATAGTTTGTGTACGTTCTTTAGTTGAATCTTCTGGTAAAACCAATTCGATTTCGATGCCAAATAATTGTGCAATCATTGCCAAAGCAATTCCAGTGTTTCCGCTAGTTGCTTCAATTAGTTTATCTCCTTTTTTGATTTCGCCTCTTTCTAAAGCCGCCGCAATCATATTGTATGCTGCTCTGTCTTTTACACTTCCTCCAGGATTATTTCCTTCAAGTTTAAGCAAAAGTTTTACATTTTTATTTTTAACCAAATTGACTGTTTCCATCAAAGGAGTATTTCCAATTAGGTTTAATAATTTCTGTGGACCCATTTTATTTTTTTTCTTTTATTTTAACTTCAGTTGTAGTGGTGTTTAAAACGATAGAATCTTCTGGAATAGATTTGGTAACCCAAGCATTTCCTCCAACAACACTGTTTTTTCCAATTACGGTTTCACCTCCTAAAATTGTTGCATTCGCATAAATGCAAACATTCGCTTCTACTGTTGGATGTCTTTTGGCATTTTTCATATCCTTACTGACGCTTAGTGCACCCAGCGTAACACCCTGATAGATTTTTACATGTTTTTTAATTACAGTAGTTTCTCCAATTACGATTCCAGTAGCGTGATCAATAAAAAATGGCGATTCGATTTTTGCTCCAGCATGAATATCTGTTCCAGTAATTCTATGTGCATATTCGCTCATTAATCGGGAAAAAAGCAATAAATCTAAATTGTATAATTCGTGGCTTAATCTATAAATTGCGATTGCATAAAAACCTGGATAGGCTAAATAAACTTCATCGATGCTGTTTGAAGCAGGATCATTTTCTAAAATATATTCGGCATCTTCATTTAGTTTTTCTAAAACTCTGGGAAGTTTTTCTAAAAAACGATCCCAAATCGATTCGCATAAATTTTGAGGTTTTTTGCAGGCCAAAACAGCAATTTCTTTAAAGCGAATTTCAAGTTCATCAATGCTTTCATCTAAAGCAGCATTTGAATCAAAAAGAGTATAAAAAAGCTTTTCTGTAAAGTCTTCTGTTTTGGTTTTAATGCCGTAATTTATGTTCGAATGGCTCTTTAAAGCCTTTATATTTTGTATGATAGTGTCTTTTGTCACAATGGTAAAATGAATGAATAATTTTGGAACGTTAAAAGTAAGGCGTTTTTTGGAAATAAAGTCACGATTTAACTAAAGAAATTTTCTTTACAAAATCAGATTTGTGATAAAAAGCGAATTATAAACTGTTCTATTTTATACAATTCTTAAGAAGTTTATTGCGTAAATTAGCTTTTAAAATATACAAAAATGAAAAACAGCCAAACATTTAAAAGTGACATTTCTGGGATTTCTTTTCCTGAAAATGAGAAAATTTACGGAAGGGGAATACATGATCCTATTTTGGGATTAATTAAAAAAGAATATCCAGATTTTAGTTCAGAAGATTGTATTTCTATCAACGAGTTAAATGTTTACCGTCAAAAATATATTTCAAATTATCTTTCGACCGAAATTGGAGCACTTTCGGCAATGGAAAAGAATGTTATTTCTTCTTTAAAAGAAGATAAATCTATAGTGAGCATTGTTGAAGACGAAGAAGAACCACGAAATCTTGGACAGAGAGTGGCAGATAAAGTAGCAGATTTTGGTGGAAGCTGGACTTTTATTATTTCTTTCGTGGTTTTTATTTCGATTTGGATCGCTTCAAATGTTTACATTTTTCTAAATAAAGGATTTGATCCCTATCCGTTTATTCTTTTAAATTTAATCCTTTCTTGTGTTGCAGCTTTGCAGGCTCCTGTAATTATGATGAGCCAAAATCGTCAAGAAGAAAAAGATCGCAATCGAGCTAAAAAAGACTATATGATCAATCTGAAATCGGAATTGGAGATTAGATTGATTCATGATAAAATTGATCATTTGATTATGCATCAGCAACAAGAATTAATCGAAATCCAGAAAGTTCAAATTGAGATGATGAATGATATTTTGGATCAGATAAAAAAATAAAAGTTATTTAAAATCCCAATTTTAAATCCCAAAGTCTCGGGATAAATTCCAAATTCCAAAAAGGAGCAAAGCGACTTTTAGAAAATCTAAAATCTAAAATCTAAAATCTAAAATCTAAAATCTAAAATCTAAAATCTAAAATCTAAAATCTAAAATCTAAAAATAAAAGTGTTTGAAATAATATCCGCCAATCATAAAAAACAGATTTATAATCGCCATTCTCCAAACAAGCTTTTTATAATTTCGAGATTTATCTAAGAAATGAAAAGCGATAAAAATAAATAGTAAAAGGCAAGAATATATGGCCGGATACATTTTAAAAGCAGCTAAAAATTCGCCTTGAAAAAGTAAGAATAGAGAGCGTTGAAATCCGCATCCTAAACAGTCAAAACCGAAGATCGTTTTGAACATACACGGAATCATATATTTCTCTAAACTCATGGTGAATCTTTTTTGCAATTTTACTAAAAAAATATGACAAACGTTTGAAGTAGAATAGGAGTACTATATGAAAGTTTTATACTTTTGAAATCTTAAACTTTGAATTAATGAAAGCTTTTAAAATTTTAATAATGATTCTTGCGATTTCGGTTGCGTTGTATGAGCAGGTTTCTGAAGAAAAAAACATCTATATCATGATTATTGCAATTGTAGTTTTCATGTTTGGAATGATGCAGTTGAGCGCAAAAACGCCAAGTAAACATAACGATAAAGAAGAGTAGGATGCTGGCAAAAGGAGATAAGGTTTCAGTACTAGATGAAGCCATAAACGGAACAGTAGTTTCGGTTAAAAACAACGAAGTTTTTATTGAAACTACAGATGGATTTATGATGACATTTTTAGTCAACGAATTAATTAAAGTTCAAGAAACCAGTAATTTAATGAATTCTATTAAAAGAATTGATTTAGATAAAGTTTCAAAAGAGAAAACAGAGCCAAAACCGAGAAGTTTTGTCAAAGAAAAGAAAGATAAACGTGATTTTGGCGTTCCAGAATTTGATTTACACATCGAAAAATTGGTTCCAAATAAACGAGGAATGTCAAACTATGATATTTTGACATTACAAACCGAAACGGCAAAAAGACATATCGAATTTGCGATAAGAAACCGCATTCCGAAAATCGTTTTTATTCACGGTGTTGGTGAAGGAATTTTAAAAGCAGAACTTGATTTTTTATTAGGCCGTTACGACGGAATTGATTTTCAAGATGCCAATTATCAAAAATACGGACTTGGTGCAACCGAAGTTTATATTAGACAAAGCAATAAATAAAATCGCTTTTTTGAAGTTTTAGAACGCTTTATTTAAGCATAAAAAAAACGTCTGTTTTTCGTCTGATTTAGGTTTAAAATCAGCTTTGAAAAACAGACGTTTTTTGTAAGAATTATTTTCATTGATTTCTTCCGAATATCAATGCATTTTAGTTAGTGGCAACTCTGTCAATTTTCCCTAGAACAAAACTGCTTCCTAATCTGAAATGACTATTATCTTTTTCTAAAATTACATTTTTAAGAACAATAGTATGCTCATAAACTTGTCCAGTTAAAGTAGTGGTTACTTCAATAATTCCACTCGTAGCTGCTACACCAAGTTGACCTGTCCATGTTTCCTCAATTGCTGGAGAAGCCGGCTGTACTTTTGAACAAATAAAAGCCGGAGTAATTGATCCCGTTTCTGCTTTCGCAGTTTTATAATATACTTTATTTTGAGTAGCTGTTATCAAACTTGTACGTGGCACGCCGTTAGTAGGTGTGTTGACAATTAAAGCAGGATCTATATCATCAATCGATATGTAAAATGAGTTATTGTAGTTGTAAACTCTACTAACTTCATCGCACTCATAAGCCGAGCCGTTTGGATTGGTTTTGAAAGTTAAATCGGCTGGTGTAATCGAAGTTGTATAGGTTCCAAAATCAAATTTTTCTTCTGTTTGATCTCCAGCTGGTTTATTAAATGTTATATTTCTAAAAATAATAGTGTGATTATAACCATGTATTCTACTTCCGTCATCAGGATTAGTTGAAATATCTCTTTCATCTTGACTAGTTGTAATCTCAATTACTCCATCAGTTGCAATCCATTCTTCTGTTACTTTTGGCGTGCTAGGAGGAATTGTACCGCAAATGTTTGCAGTTGCTACAGTTCCATCATAAGCTCTATAAACAACACGATAAGACCCAGTACCTTTTGAATCGATTGGGTAAGAATAAGTTCCAGGATCATTAACAATTTTACCTTCAGGCATTTGTAATAAAAGGGCTTCCTGAGTTTTTAATTTATAGATTAAAGTGTTTGTTTCCGGATCACAAGCTTGAGAATCTGCGTCTACAAAATCGATAGTGTCTACAGTTAAATCCCCATCATCGCATCCATTTAGAAAAAGGGCAAATAATAAAAGGGCAGCGTATTTTTTCATCGTAAAAATTTATTTGCGTCAAAAATAGTGAAAAAAATGCCAGATTATGTTTAAGTTTTCACAATTGATATTTTGTAACTTTGCAGCGATGAAAAAAGTATATCTTGATAATGCCTCAACAACAGCAATGCGTCCTGAAGTAATTCAGGAAATGACAAAAGTAATGCTGGAGGATTATGGAAATCCTTCGTCTACGCATAGTTTTGGGCGAAATGGTAAAACGATTTTAGAACTTTCTAGAAAAAGCATTGCAAAGCATTTAAATTGCACTGCTCAGGAAATAATTTTTACTTCTGGTGGAACTGAAGCCGATAACTGGATTTTGCGTTCTGCTGTTGAAGATTTAAAAGTAGAAAGAATTATTACTTCAAAAATTGAGCACCATGCTGTTTTACATACGGTTTGGGCACTTAAAGAGGAATATAATATTCAGGTCGATTATGTAAATGTAAATGCTGATGGAAGCTTAGATCTAACGCATTTATCTAATTTATTGTCTGATGAAAAGAAAACATTAGTCAGCTTAATGCATGTTAATAACGAAACAGGAACTATTTTAGATCTGGATCGTGTTAGTTTGATTTGCAAGCAATATAATGCATTGTTTCATTCAGATACAGTTCAATCTGTTGGGAAAACGGAAATCGATCTTCAAAAGACTCCAATTGACTTCATTTTAGCAAGCGCGCATAAATTTCATGGACCAAAAGGAATCGGATTTGCTTTTGTTCGAAAAAATTCGGGTTTGCAACCATTACTTTTTGGAGGCGAACAAGAAAAAGGTCTTCGCGCTGGAACTGAAGCCGTACATCAAATTGCTGGAATGGCAAAGGCTTTGTCTATTTCTTACGAAAAATTAGATGAAGAAAGAGCGTATATTTTAGGAATCAAGAATTATCTGATTGAGCAAATGGAAATTCATTTTCCTGATTTTAGAATTAATGGAAAAAAAGATGATTTCTACAATATCATCAATATTATTCTGCCCTTTTCATCAGATAAAACTTCGATGCTGCTTTTTAGTTTAGATATGAAAGGAATTGCGGTTTCGAGAGGAAGTGCCTGTCAATCTGGAAGTATAAAACCTTCACACGTTTTAAACGAAATGCTTTCGGAGACCGATTTAAAATTACCAAATCTCCGAATTTCATTCAGTCATTATAATACCAAAGAAGATATAGATTGGTTGATTGAGAGTTTGAAAACTGTCTAAGGTTCTAAGAAACTAAGATTCTAAGTTTTTTAGATTTAAAGTGAATTCACAATTAACCATTGACAATTCAACATTATTTACGGATTACTTTTACCTGCGAATCGTTTGTTAATTTGATTATCGTAGAAGACTTTCCGTTTATTTTGTCTTGGTTTAATTTTACTACGTAATCAACCCCATTAATAATTTCTGGACTAATGTCTTTGAAGGCAATTGGAGTAGGCTGACCTGAAATATTTGCAGAAGTTGAAACCAAAGGTTTTTTCATTCTTTCCATTAATTTATAGCAAAAAGGCTCTTTTACCAGTCTAACTCCTAAAGATTTGTCAGCAGCAATGATATTTGGGGCAACGTTTCGAGCATCATCAAGAATTAAAGTCGTTGGTTTATCTGATAAATCCCAGATTTGCCACGCAACTTCAGGAATGTTTTTGAAAACATTGTAAATCATCTTTTCGCCATTCATTAAAACGATCATGCTTTGTGTTTCTGCACGCTGTTTTAATTTATAAATTTTAGCAACGGCATCTGGGTTTGTAGCATCGCACCCAATTCCCCAAACAGTGTCTGTTGGATATAAAATTATACCGCCTTCTTTTATTACTTCGTATGCGTTGATGATTTCCTCGTTCATTTTACAATTATATATACTCAATTAAGATTACAAAGTTATAAATTTTACTTGTAAAAGCTTTTTAGAGTTTTTAAAATGGCAGAGTTTTTAGTTTTTGAGAAGACTTTCTAATCGCAAACTACTTATGATTTTATTGGAGAAGATTCAAATTTTGTCTTTGCTAATTCCATTAAAGGGCGTTCGATGTATTTGAATGTTAATTGACTAATAAAAATTAACGGAAAAACGGATAAAGTAATAATTAACCAAAATTCAAAATCGGTTAAATTTTTAGCCTTTTCAAATCCGATAAAAAAATAAAAGACAACAAACAATAATGTTCCATGCAATAAATATATACTATAGGTTATTTGTCCAAATTTGCGAGAAAAAGTGTTTGACAAAAGTCCAAAAAAACTATTTCCAGAAGCAATCATTATAAATACAATTGACGTGATAATGACAGGAATGGGTTTTCTTCCGCTATTGAAAAAATATATAGAGCAAGCTAATAGTAAAATAGCTAAGAAAGTATATTTTTTTTGTTTTAAAATGTTTTCAAATTTTTTACTGCTAACTACCAATGCGCTAATAATTCCGCCAATAAAAGGCGAAAAATGTCTTAAAGAGGATCCATTTATAATCATTACAACAGCGGCAATTGAACTAAAAATCAGTAACGTTTTCAGATTTACTTTGATCTTAAAAAATAATGCAATTAGAGGGAGTAAAAGATAGAAGACCCATTCATATGGTAATGTCCAAGTTATACCGGCGTTTAATAAGAAGCTATCTTCTAAGCCGTTGATGTTTAATCCTTTTTTCACATTGAAAAATATCCATGAAAGTGTAGCTTCTGCATTTTCAGAAAAGGTAATTTTAGATTTGAAATCGGTTAAATAACCTGCAATTATAAAAATAATAGAAACAGAAAAAAGATACATCGGGAAAAGCCTGTACCAACGAGCCTTGATATAAGCTGTCCAGTTTATTTCTTTGTTTTTACTTTTACTATTGATCAATTTTAGAGTGAATAAAAAAGCGGTAATAACAAAGAAGAAAGCAACAGTCGTTTGCCCAAAGTGATTAAACAAATTAGATTCGGGTTCTTTCCATTCACCATCTTTAAGGAAAATTCTCCAAATATAACTATGATGTAAGAAAACAAAAAAAGCCAAATAACCTCTTAAACCATCAATTTCAGGATAGCGAACGTCGAGCACTTCTATCTTTACTAACTTATTTGTAAATAATACAGAAATAATGAGAACAAATAATATAGGTATTAAATAAACGCAGAAATTTAATGTCATTTTTGAGGAAATAATTTTTTGTTGAGATATTTTTTACAAATTCCAAATTTGCGCAAAAGTACTAAACAAGTACTACATGCAAAAATTTTAAGGTTAAAAATATCTTAAATAAGAATTAAATACCTACAAGATTGACTAACAATTTGTTTAAAAAGGAATACTAAAAAATTATCCTTTGGGTTTTAAGGCTCTAACTAATTATTTTTGAAAATAACATTCTCAGTCCAGCCTTTTAAAGTGTACTTATTGTAAATGGAGTCTGGAATTTTTTCATATTTATTTTCGAAAAAAGCTACAGGTATAATTGGATTTTTTTCGTCAATAACTAAAATGTTATTTGGGTTGTAAAAATCGTAGTTTTTAATGTCCGCATTTGTGGTTATAAGCTTTTTTTCTAAGCCCAAACTTTCAAAAACTCTAAAAGTAAGTCCGCTCTGGCCAAGTCGGTTAATGTCTAAAAGTACTTTTGAGCGATTAATGTAATCATTCACTTCGCTTAAAGGCATATGACTTCTTATGTATGTAATGTTTTCATCATTGTCTTTTTGTTTTTTATCGTAAACAATGAATTTAAATTTTGAATGCTGCGAAGCTAAATTAGAAGCAATTTTTTTTAAAATTGGAAGCCTTTTATCAATTGAGCTGATATTGAAAACATCGTATTCAAATTGATCTGTATTTACTGCATTTTCTGAGTTGTAAATCCAATTTGATGCAAATTTTAAATTGTATTCTGCGCAGTCTTCTTTTTCGAACGAAAAAACTTCATCAAAACAATGCAAAACTCGTTTGATTTTTGGACAACGATAGATGTTATCATTAAAAAATCCGATCGATTTTTTAGTGTAATTTTTAAATTCTAAAATGCTTTTAGGAGTTATAAAATCTCCTTTTATAGTTAGAATTACATCTTGAATCTGGTCATTTTTCTTTAATTCCCTGATGATTTCTTTTCCGTAATGCTGATGTTTTAAGTTTGTTTTAAAGAACGCTTTTAATACAACATTGTAGACTTTATGAAATATAGAAGGATATTTATATTTGAAAGTATTAAAATCAATGTGGCGAACAGTATGCCCTTGTTTTTCTAAGTCAGTAGCTATATGTTTGTTGAGCCCCCAGTTGTCTAAACTTATAAGAGTAATATGCATTATCTTCGAAATAGTTTTTATTAGTTGGTAAAACTAGCTAAATTTGCTGAAACAATTTTTATGATTTTAAGATTAAATCGCGGATATGAAAAATTTGAAACTATTCTTCTTGAATATATTCGTTTTTTCAATACAAAAGGAGAGGACTTTGTAATTGGCCAGCGCAATCAGATAAAACTTTTTGATTTAGACGATAAAAAAATAAACATAAAATCGTTTAAAGTTCCGCACTTTATCAATAAAATCGCTTATAAATACTTCAGAAAATCAAAAGCAAAACGTTCTTTTGAGTTTGCTAATAAATTGTTGGAACTAGGCGTTGGAACTCCAGAACCTATAGCTTTTGCCGAATTTTCGTCGATAATTGGTTTAGAGAAAAGTTTTTATGTAAGCGAACAGTTAGAATGTGATCTTACTTATAGAGAACTTGTAGAAATACCTGATTTTCCAGACCGCGAGAATATTTTAAGGCAGTTTACTAAATTTAGTTTTAATCTTCACGAAAAGGGAATTGAATTTTTGGATCATTCGCCTGGAAATACCTTAATAAAAAAGAATGCCAGCGGAAATTATGATTTCTTTCTGGTAGATTTGAATAGAATGGAATTTCATGATTCAATGTCTTTTGAAATGCGTATGAAAAACTTATGCAGACTAACTCCGCTAAAGGATATGGTGGCTGTAATGAGTAACGAATATGCTAAATTTTATGGAGAATCTGAAGAGAAGATTTTTGATACTTTGTGGAAATATACTTCGGATTTTCAAGAGAAATTTTACAGAAAAAAACGCCTGAAAAAGAAACTTAAATTCTGGAAGAAGTAATTCTTCTCAATTCTTTATAGCGAATAAAAACGCTGTATGCATTTAAATAGCATATTATTGCGCCTTTGCTTCCGTCCAAAAAACCAAAACGGATTATAAACTGGTACAAGAAAGTATACAAAGGGTGGAGTAAAAGCAATAAAAAATAAGGTTTTACTCCTCGTTTGAATTTTTCATTGGCCTTAAGAATTCCATAATTATACATTTTTGATTTATAATCTTCGTACGAAGAATAAGAATAATGTATGATTTTGTTTTTTAAAGTAGAAATAGAGCCATTTACAATTAGTTTTTCATGAACCTTTCTTTCTTCATTATATCGGCACTTTGATTTATTAAAAAGCCTAAAAATTTTATCAGTTTGCCACCCGCTGAAATGCAGTCTGCTTTTTTTGAACATAAAAATACGGTAGATAAAATAAGCACTTGCTTTATTTTCAGTATTAATAGCAGTAACAATTTCAGATTTTAATTCTGGAGTTAATCTTTCATCTGCATCAACAAATAGAATCCATGAGTTTTTAGCTTGATCCAAAGCAAAATTTCGTTGAGAAGTGTAATCAACGAAATGATTCTGAATTAATTTTACGTTTTTAAAAGACTCCACAATGCTTACCGTTTTATCGGTGCTATAAGAATCTACAACAATAATTTCATCAGCAAAATCAATATCTTCAAGAAGGGATTGTATATGCTGTTCTTCGTTAAGCGTAATAATCAGAACAGATAATTTTTGCTTTTCGTTATTCATTGACGATGCTTTTGCTTTTTCAGTTTTTATACTCTTGAAAATAAGCTTCTAATTTTTCGAGCATAAGTTCTAACGGATATTCTGCATAATATTCAAAAGTATGTTCTTTGATATATTGTTCTGTATGCTTTTCGTAAATTTCAGGTTTTAAGTCTTTTAGGTGAATTGAAGCGTTTTTAGCCTCATTTTCAAACAACTGCCATGTTTCTTTTCTAACAGAAGGAGTAAAGATTGAAAATGTTGGAATTTCAAGTGCTTTTGCCATATTTACAGCGCCGCCTTCGTTTCCTATCAACATCTCACATTGAGAAAGTATTGCTAAAAACTGACGTAAATCGGTAGCATATAAATCAAAAATGATATGTTTTTTAGTTTCTTCAGAACAATGATTATAAACCTCCAAAGCTTGCTCTTTCTGGTTTGGAATGTAATTAAAGAGAATAGTAGCGTTTGTTTTGGCTACTGTGAAATCAATAATTTTCGCCATTCCTTCAAGCGGATACGTTTTATAGTGCTCACTTCCTAAAATACCAAACATAATTAATGGCTTTTCAGGATCGATATTATAGCTATTCAAGAGATTTTTTGCTTCGGCAATCTCAGATTCTTTTAAAAAGATTTTCGGTTTTACATTGGTTATTTTTTCAGAGAAAAAAGGCTTCAGAAGCAATAATCTGTTTTCAATTGCCAAACCGTATTCTGATTTTATAGCATCAAAACGCTCGTAGCTGTAATTGTAAAAGATGTTAGAATACCATTTATGGTACGAAACTTTATATTTTGCTCCAGAAAAAAACGTAATTAAGTTAGTTCCTAATTTGCTGTAGACATCTATTACAGCGTCATATTTTTTTCTTCGAATCTCAAAAATGAATTTAATAAACCCAAAAGTCGATTTTCTGATTTTATTAGTCACCGGAATAATGTTATTAATATTCGGGTTTTCTATAAGAACATCTACAGAATTAGGGTAACACATATAGTCAATTGTAGAGTCAGGAAACTTGGCTTTAAGATTGTTACAAATAATTGTACTCGTTAAGACGTCTCCAATTCTTTTTTGCTGAATGACTAATATTCTCATGTGTATTTTTGTTCAATTAAAAGGCTAAAATACAAACTATTTTATGAAGTGCACAAGCGATGGTATTAATAAGATTAAACTAAATTAAAAAGTTATATTTTTGTGCTCAACAAATTAAAATTTATAATGGGAATTAGCGGTTTGGTTATTACTTTCAATGAAGAAAAAAACATTGGAAAATGTATAGATGCCTTGTTTAAAGTTTGTGACGAAGTTATTATTGTAGATTCTTTCAGTAAAGATCGTACGGTAGAAATAGCTAAAGAAAAAGGAGCACAAGTTATTCAACAGGCATTTTTAGGAGATGGTCCGCAGCGTACGCACGGATTGCCCTTTTGTAAAAATGACTGGATTTTAAACCTTGATGCAGATGAATTTCTAGACAAAGATGCTGAAGATTTTATTCTAAAGAAAAAATATCTAGAAGGAAATCATGATGCTTTAAGTTTTAGAGTGAAAAACTTTTTAGCTGATAAATTAATTGACTTCTCAGGTTGGTATCCAGATCATAAAGTTCGTTTTTTTAATAAACAAACGGCTCATCCTTCAGAATCTAAAGTGCACCAAAAAATTGTAGCTCAAAATGAGAAAAAAGTTGCAGTTCATATTTTGCATTACGGATGGGATTCTTTTGATCAGATTATTGCTAAAAAGAATCAATATTCTGGATGGCATGCCCAACAATTATATGATCAAGGAAAAAGAATAAATGCTTTTAAACCTGTTCTTAACGGAACTGTAGCTTTTGTTCGTTGCTATTTCTTTAAAAAAGGAATTTTTAATGGACTTGACGGATTGTCAATTGCAATGATTCAAGCTTTTTTCTCTTATATGAAATATGCGAAGCTTATAAAACTGCAAAAAAAGAAATAAGCATTTTAAAAGCTAAGTTTATTATCAATAACTCTTTCGTTAAAGTTTTGAATATAGGCTTTCAAAAAATTTGAAATTTCTATTGTCTTGAATGTATTTTGATTTTGTAAATTAGTTTTTAGTAAAGGATCCTTTTTCCAATTATATAGTCCTATGACCTGATTGTTTGCAAAGGCCAGATAATAATCGTCTTGAACGCAATGATAAATTCCCTGTAAATAGAAGACGGCAAAATTTAGGTTGCTTTTAAAACTTTTTCCAAAACAAATTAGATCTGTTTTTATGCCGAGATAGTCTATTATACTTGGCATAATATCGATCTGTTGAAAGTTCTTTTCGTCTACACCAGAAAAATTTGGATTGCTTGGGTCAAAAAATAAAATTGGAATGTGAAATTTACCAATGATTGTTTTATCTATTTCTGATTCTCCACTAGAGGAAGTATGATCGGCAGAAATTACAAATAATGTATTGTTATACCATTTTTGTTTTTTAGCGTTTTCAAAAAAAAGTTTTAGAGAGTAATCAGTATACGCTATACTTTCCTGAACGACTGTTGTTCCTTTAGGAAATTTATCTTTGTATCGCTCTGGTATTTTGTATGGATTATGAGAAGAAATGGTAAAAATAGTGCTAAAGAAAGGTTCTTTAAAACTAGATAATTTACCAGCAAAAAACTGTAAAAATTCTTCATCAAAAATTCCCCATTTTCCATCAAAAGCTTCGGTACCGATATATTCGTCTTTGCCAAAGTATTTTTCAAATCCTGCAGCTTTTGCATATTGATCAAAATTTTGGCTTCCGTTAAAAGCACCGTGGAAAAAAGAAGTTTCATAGCCTTCTTTTTTTAGAATCTTGGGCAAACTATTCGTTTTGTCCAAAGAATAGCTAGAAATGATAAAAGAATTATTCATTAAACTAGGTATGCTCGAAATAATTGAAGGAACAGCGTCTATAGATACTTTTCCGTTGGCAAAACCATTTTTAAAATAATAAGATTTTGTTATCAGCGAATCTAAAAAAGGAGTTTGTTTTTTGCTGATATTTTCATGGCCAAAACTTTCCAGAATAATGATTACAACATTTTTTTTGTTTACCGTTTCTGTGCCTTTAAAAGATAAGATTGGTTTGTAGATCGAGTCAAGATGTTTTTTGTCAAAATAATTTACTTTGTCAATATCTTCTTTTTGAGATATTGTTTTTAATATACAGAAAGGTGTATTTAAGATAAGCGGAGCATTATTGAGAGAACTATATTTGGCTGCATCTACAATTCGAAGAGGTTTTTTTTGAAATCCTCCACGACCGACTATTAGCAATAGAAAAACTGAGGTTAAAAAATAAAAAGATTGTTTTAGGAACTTTTCTTTTGTGAAACTTTTTATCTCGTTTTTGTTCTTAAAATTTGGGATTGATTTCCAAAAAAGAATGCTAAGAATTGTAAATAATAATGGGATATACCAAAATTCTTTTATAAAAGAAAGAAGCAGGCCTAAAGCTTCTTTTTCCATTCCTTTCGCAGTAATCATGCTAAAAGTGCTTCTTCTCCCCGTAAATCGGAAATATATAATATCAATTAGATTCGCTGCTATGAACAGAAGATTGATTAAATAGAAAGAAATTTTTAATACGGTTTGATAGGTTTCGCGATACTTAAAGTTTCCTGGAATTGCATGTGCTATTAAGAAAATAAAAGTTATATATGAAATCGCTGAAAGGTCAAACAAAACACTTCCTAAAATATTTTGAGCTGTTATGTGGTCAAAATATTTAGTATTCAAAACATAAAAAAAGATATTGCAAATTTGATAAATTAAAAAAATTATGAAATATCGATAAAGGAATAACTTTAAGCTAAATGTATAGTTTTTCATTAAAAAGGCATGTAAATAAATCATCTTCTTGTCTTTAGAAGATTTTTTAAAAATGCAAATTTAGAACAATTTTCTTACTTTTTATTATTTGTAAGATTTTTATTTAATTATTTAGAAAAGGTATAAAAAAAGGGCGGTTTTTACCGCCCTCATAATATTATAATTTTTTAAATCTATACAGCAACATCGTATTCACGAAGTGCATTGTTTAAAGAAGTTTTTAAATCTGTAGATGGTTTACGAGTTCCAATAATTAATGCACAAGGAACTTGGTATTCTCCAGCAGCAAATTTCTTAGTATAGCTTCCAGGAATAACAACAGAACGAGCAGGAACGAAACCTTTCATTTCAACTGGCTCATCGCCTGTAACATCAATAATTTTAGTCGATGCTGTTAAACATACATTAGCTCCAAGAACCGCTTCTTTGCCAACGTGAACACCTTCAACAACAATACAACGAGAACCAATAAAAGCACCGTCTTCGATAATAACTGGAGCAGCTTGTAATGGCTCAAGAACTCCACCAATACCAACACCACCACTTAAGTGAACATTTTTACCAATTTGAGCACAGCTTCCTACAGTTGCCCAAGTGTCAACCATTGTTCCTTCGTCAACATAAGCACCAATGTTTACGTAACTTGGCATCAAGATAACACCGCTTGAGATGTAAGCTCCATAACGAGCAACAGCATTTGGCACTACACGGATTCCTTTTTCAGCATAATTTCTTTTTAGCAACATTTTGTCGTGGTATTCAAAAATACCAGATTCCCATGTTTCCATTTTTTGAATTGGGAAGTACATTACAACTGCTTTCTTAACCCATTCGTTTACTTGCCATTTGTCACCAACTGGTTCTGCAACACGTAATTTTCCTGCGTCTACCAATTCGATAACTTCTCTAATGGCATCAGTTGTAGTTTTTTCTTGTAATAAAGCTCTGTTTTCCCAAGCTTGTTCAATTATAGTCTGTAAAGAATTCATACGTTTAAATTTTTGGCAAAGATAACGTATTTGTAGAAATGCAAAAAAGCAAAACGGATCGAAAATGTTACAGGTTTAACTTTTTGTTTCTTATTTGTAAAACTTTAAAAAAGCCATTCGGTTTGAAATGTATTTAATTACTCCTAAAAGTTTTTTTTATGTCAAAATATGACAAAAGTCAGGCTTTGTGTTTTTTCTTCGCTTTAATTTCGCAGTGTTGATCAACATTCCATTCCATAAAATAATCATATAAGCAGTAAAATATGAATCAAGAAAATCACCTTCAAAACAGAGTAATCATTGATAAAGAAGTAAGCTGGGATAAAACTCAGGTTATTATGAGTAAAACAAACGCTTTCGGTATTATCGAATATGCAAACGAAGTGTTTGTAGATGTTTGTGGTTACGAAGACTATGAATTAATGGGGCAGCCTCATAATATCATACGCCATCCAGATATGCCAAAAGTTATTTTTAAAGTGCTTTGGGAAAATCTTAAAAACGGGAAAAACTTTCATGCTATTGTAAAAAACCTTGCAAAGTCTGGAAGATACTATTGGGTAATTACAGATTTTGAAATTGCCCGCGACGAAAATGACGTTATTGTAAATTATTTCGGAAGAAGACAAGCAGTACCGCAAGAAGTAATTGCGATGCATATTGAGCCTTTGTATAAAAAATTATTACAGATCGAAGCAGCAAGCGGAGTTGAATTTAGCGAAAAATACCTAATAGGATTCTTAGAAGAAAAAAAGAGAACTTATGTTGAATATATTAAGGAGCTGATTTACGAACATGAAAAATCACAATCTAAGTTCGCGAATTATAATGAGGAAGAAGATGCAGGTGAAGAAGAACATAAAGGTTTTTTCGGACGATTGTTCGGAAGATAAATTGAGTTATTTTTTAGGTTTGAATATTTGGATAAAAGTCCGTCTTGAATTTTCAGGGCGGATTTTTTTGTTTTTAAGTTTAATTTAAAAAACATGAATTTAAAAAGGTTTATATTTGTATGTAAAATGAAAGTATCATGGAAGCGATTAGATTAGAATTTCAGCCAGAAATTAGAGAGAAAGTACTTAAGTTATTAAGTGAGTTTTCTCCTAGTGAATTGACAATTATTGAAGAAGATTCTGATTTTGAAAATGATAAAAAAAAAGTGCATGCAGCTTATGCTAAATTAAAAAGTGGTAATGAAAAGTTGTATTCAATAGATGAAGCTGATTCAATTTTAGACAATACATTTTCGGAATATGACAATTAAAATTTCGAATGAATTTTTAAAATTATTAAAAGAACAAGTTCATTATATTTATAAAGATAAACCTGGAGCAGCACTAAAGTTTAGGAAAGATTTGCTTAGAAATATTAAAAAAGATTTAAAACATCCTTTTCTCTTTAAAAAATCAAGATATTTTGATGATGAAAATATTAGGGATTATGTTTTTAAAGGTTACGTTTCTGTTTATGAAGTTGATACCGATAAAAACATTGTTTTCATTTTCGGTTTTATAAAATATAAAGACTCTCTTTAAAGATTATAATTTTACTTTCTAAATCTTTTATAAAAATTTCAAAATATGCCAAGAATCCTCTCAATAGATTACGGACAAAAACGTACAGGAATTGCTGTTACAGACGAAATGCAGATTATTGCTTCAGGTCTAACAACGATTCCTACTCATACTTTGATTGACTTTTTGAAAGATTATTTTGCTAAAGAAAAAGTCGAGGCGGTTTTAATTGGCGAACCAAAACAGATGAACGGACAGCCTTCAGAAAGTGCTTCTGTAATTAACGGCTTTGCAACTCATTTCTCAAATATTTTTCCAGACATGAAAGTGATTAGAGTTGATGAGCGTTTTACTTCGAAAATGGCATTTCAAACTATGATCGACAGCGGTTTAAGCAAAAAGCAACGTCAGAATAAAGGGTTAATAGACGAAATTTCTGCTACAATTCTGCTTCAAGATTATCTTTCCGCAAAAAAATAACGCTGTTCGCCGAATTTTTTATTTATAATTTAATGGTTTTTAGAAAATCCTAACTTTTATCCTGTAAAAATTAGTTTTTTTTTGCAATTAAAAAAGTACCTTTGCACTTTAAATAAAAATACTGTTATGCCTGACGAAACCATACGTTCAAATAGTGATGTAGTACTCATTGGCGCTGGAATAATGAGTGCCACTCTCGGAGTAATTTTGAAAGAATTACAACCAGATATAAAAATTGAAATTTACGAAAGATTAGATGTTGCCGCAGCTGAAAGTTCTGATGCTTGGAATAATGCAGGAACCGGACATTCTGCTTTTTGTGAATTAAATTATACTCCAGAAAAGGCAGACGGCAGTATCGATCCTAAAAAAGCAATTAGCATTGCAGAATCATTTGAGATTTCTCGCCAATTTTGGTCTTATTTAGTACAGCAAAACAAAGTGCCTTCTCCGGATAATTTTATCAAAAGCGTGCCTCATATGAGTTTTGTGTGGGGAGATAAAAACGTAGATTATTTAAAAAAGAGATTCGAAGCGCTTCAAAGCAATCCGATTTTCTCTGAAATGACTTTCAGTACCGATTTTGAGCAGCTTCAAAAATGGATGCCATTGGTAATGGAAGGAAGAAATGCTGATGAAAAATTAGCAGCAACGCATATGGAAATTGGTACCGATGTGAATTTTGGTGCTTTAACAAGAAGTATGTTCAATTACTTAGAAAAACTTGATGGTGTTTCTTTGTTCTTCAATCATGAAGTTAAAAAACTAAGACAACGTGAGGATAAATCTTGGAGAATTAAAATTAAAGATTTGTCTACTGGAAATACTCGCAAAGCATATACAAAATTTGTATTTATTGGAGCAGGTGGAGGTTCATTGCCTTTATTAGAAAAAGCAAATGTACCAGAAGGACATGGATATGGCGGTTTCCCAGTAAGCGGACAATGGCTAAAATGTACAAATCCTGAGGTAATTGCAAAACACGCAGCAAAAGTGTACGGGAAAGCGAGTGTTGGAGCTCCGCCAATGTCTGTTCCTCACATCGATACTCGTGTAATTGACGGTGAAAAAGCACTTCTTTTTGGACCTTTCGCAGGATTCTCGACTCGTTTCTTAAAAAATGGTTCTTATTTAGATTTGCCTTTGTCTATTAAACGTAACAATTTAATTCCGATGCTGGCTGCAGGATATCACAATATTCCATTAACGAAATATTTAATTGAGCAGGTTCGTCAGTCTCCAAAAGACAGAATGAAAGCTTTACGCGAATATCTTCCAACAGCACGTTCAAAAGATTGGAAATTAGAAAAAGCAGGACAACGTGTTCAAGTGATTAAAAAAGATGAAAAAGAAGGCGGGGTTCTGGAATTTGGTACAGAAGTAATTAATACACATGATGGAACTTTGGCAGTTTTACTAGGTGCTTCTCCTGGTGCTTCTACAGCTGTAGCAATTATGGTTGATCTAGTTAGCAGATGTTTTACAAATCAAATTAAAACACCTGAGTGGCAAGCTAAATTAAAAACAATGATTCCTTCTTACGGACAAACTTTAAATGACAAACCCGAGCTTTTGGCAGAGCTTAGAAAACATACAGCAGATGTTTTAAAACTAAATTAAGTTTTAGTTTTAAAATATTAGAATAAAAAACAAATCCAGATGAATTAATCTGGATTTGTTGCTTTTAGGTCGGTTGTGTTTTTTAGAATTTTTTCAGCCAGATTACTCATCCAGATCAATTGCTCAATTACCATTTGCGCTTCCTGCATTTTGGCTTGACGCGTTTCTTTGTCTAAATCATCATCTTCGGCCAAACGTGTAAAATGCCTACGTTTTAATTCTTCAAATTGCAAAGTCACATCTTCTTTTTCAAAAAAAGTATCTTGTATTATAACTTCATTTCTTAAAACAGAAATCGAATGATCTAAATTGGCCAAAATAGTCTTGATGATATAATTAAAAGAGTCAGAAGCAGAAGTTGTTTGGTGTGATTGAATATAAGTCGAAAGTGATGCCAAAGCAGACAATAAAGAGTGATTTAAAACCACCAATTTATTGACCAAAGGCATTGTTTTTTGTTTTGATTTTGGCTCCTGCATCATGCGCTGAAAAGAGGTCATTAAATTTCCTATTTCAACAAAAGCATTTTTTCTTGCCAATCGATAAGAAGTTGGAACTTCTCCTTTTTTATTATAAAAGTCTGCAATTTCTTTTAAATAATTTCGGTTAGCCCGAATTGAATTTTCAATATGAATTGGCGTATTAATAAATTCCCAAGCTGGCCACAAAAATTGATTGGCTATAAAAGCTAAAATCGCTCCTGCAAGTGAATCTAAAATTCTGTATTGAATTACTTCATTGATATTTGGCGTAAGAATTCCGTAAATAAAAACCACATACATTGTAACAAATGTTGCGCTGACTTTATAGTTAATTTGGGTAAAGGAAATTCCCAAAAGCATACATACAATAGAGAAAATGCTTAATGCTACGTGATTCTGAATAACCGATACAATTCCGAAAGCTAAAAATCCTCCTAAAACAGTTCCGAACATTCTATTGTACGATCGTTCTTTTGTTAATCCGTAACCAGGACGCATGATAACAACAATCGTGAGCAGAATCCAATATACATTTTGAAAAGGCAGAACTTGTCCGAGGAAAAATCCAATTAGAATTGTAATAGTTAATCTTATCGAATGCCTGAAAATAGAAGAAGAATAACTTAAATTCTCAATCAAAGTCCGAATTGGATAATATTGTGGCGTTAGGAATTTTTCAAGCTCTTTATCTTTGTCTTTTAATTTATAAGACTGCATTGCCAAAGAAAGTGCACGCTGGATAGTTTTAATTTTTCCAACTTGATTTTTGGCATATTTCAGCATATTCGTCAGCATTAGAACACCTTCTGCAGCTTCTTCTTTTCCTAATGTTTTTTCGTAATCAAAAATGGCAAACTCAAGAGCGTCTAATTCGTTTTTCAAATCATGCTTGTCAACATAAACACTAATGTGGCTTACATTTTTTGAAAGTTTTTTTAAAGTAGAGGCTAATTTGTAAGCAACATTTTGATACGTTCTTAAAACATCAGGATGTTTAGCAAATTTCTCGTGAAGTTTCTCGTGATCAAATGAAGTATACAGAGCAAGTTCTTGAATTTCAACTAATGTAATAAAAACCAAAAGCATTTTTCTATTCTGGCTTGTAGTTCCAGAAGCATTCTGGTTTCCAATCAGCATTTTTCTTAGATCTTCATGAATTAGATTTAATTCTACCTGAATTGCCAATTGTTTTTCAATAATAGCTTCTCTGTTGGCTTCAGGACTCCATAAATCACCTCTTAATTTAAGATATTTGGCGGTAAGTTTTATTCCTTCGGCAATTTGCAATTCTACATATTTATAAGGCTGTACAAAATGAAATACAAGCGATACTATTAAATACAGAATTCCACCAATAAAGATAAAACCAGAATATTCAAAAGCTGCCCAGCCTTCGTGCAAATGTCCAAATGAAAGTGAAATCGATAATAAAGCAGAAAACGAAATTAAAGTTGCTCGCTGCCCGTAAACCGAAATCATAGAGCATAAAAACAATAGAAACCCTAAAAAGATATAAAATAGAAAAGGATACGGATAAACAAGATTGACCAAAAGATTTACTCCTGAAACAATGAAAGAAGCCGCGATTAATCCTTTGATCTTATGGCTTAAAGAACTTGGAATGTCACTGGGATAAGTATAAAAAGCTCCCAATGCAATAGTAAAACCAATTTCAAAATGACCCAAAAAATTTAAAACTAAAACAGGAACAACAGATGCAATAGTTACTTTAGAAGCATTGAGAAAGGAAGTGCTGTTTGTAAATTTTGAAATTTTATCAATCATAAAGAGAGGTTTACTAGCAAAGGTAAGAATTGTACGAGTGATTTTGGCATAATTATAGCTGAGATTTTTAACGGCTGGGGAAAAAATATGATATAATAGACCAATAGAATTATTCATTGACTATTTTTTACTATTTTTGCCAGCTGAAATATCAGAACTTTGGTTCTGTTTTTACAGCTTAAAAATATAAACAAAAACAAATGATTTTACCAATTGTAGGATACGGTGATCCTGTTTTGAGAAAAGTAGGGCAAGATGTTACACCTGAATATCCAAATCTAAAAGAAACGATCGCAAATATGTACGAGACGATGTACAATGCGTATGGAGTTGGACTTGCAGCACCGCAGGTTGGACTGCCTATTCGTTTGTTTGTTATAGATACAACGCCTTTTAGTGATGATGAGGATCTTCCTTCAGAAGAACAAAAAGATTTGAAAGGTTTCAAAAAGACTTTTATAAATGCTAAAATCGTTAAGGAAGAAGGAGAAGAGTGGGGATTTAACGAAGGTTGTTTGAGTATTCCAGATGTACGTGAAGACGTGTACAGAAAACCAACTGTTACAATCGAATATTGTGAAGAAGATTTCGTAATGAAAACGGAAGTATTCGACGGATTAATCGCGAGAGTTATTCAGCATGAATATGACCACATTGAAGGAATTTTATTTACAGATAAAATTTCATCTCTTAAAAAACGTTTAATACAAAAGAAATTGAAAAATATTTCTGAAGGGAAAACGTTTCAGGAATATAGAATGAAGTTCTTTGGAGCAAAAAAAGGAAGATAAGTTTTCTAAATACTTAGAAACAAAAAATAAATAAAATTCTTAATACTAATTTTAATAAAAATGAATTTAACGAAAATTTTAGCCATTTCAGGAAAACCAGGTTTATACGAATTAAAAGTACAAACTCGTACAGGTTTTGTGGCGGAATCATTAATTGATGGGAAGAAGATTACTGTAAATCTAAAAAGCAATGTAAGTTTATTGTCTGAAATTTCGATTTATACTTATGAAGGTGAAAAACCGTTAACTGAAGTAATGCAGCAGATTGCCGTTAAAGAAAATAAAGGACAAGCTATTTCTCATAAAGAAGATAACGCTACTTTGTCTGCATATTTCAAACAAATTCTTCCAGATTATGACGAAGAAAGAGTTTATCCATCAGATATCAAAAAAGTATTAAACTGGTACAATACTCTTCAAGCAAAAGGTTTGGTTACAGATTTAGCTCCAGCAGTTGAAGAGCCAAAAGAAGAAGCTCCAGTTGCTGCAGAAAAACCAAAAAAAGCTCCAGCAGCAAAGAAAGCAAAAGCTAAAAAAGAAGAAGAATAAAACAATTCTTTTTGAATATATAATATCCTGTTAAGATGTTTTCTTGACAGGATTTTTTAATTTTACAATATCGAGTTTAAATCTAAAGAACTTCAAGATGAATAGAGAAAACCAGTTAAAAGCATTTGAGAGATTATTAAATATCATGGATGAACTTCGTGAACAATGTCCGTGGGATAAAAAACAAACCCTTCAGACATTGAGACATTTAACAATCGAAGAAACGTACGAATTGGGCGATGCTATTTTGGATAATGATTTAAATGAAGTTAAAAAAGAATTAGGAGATTTACTGCTTCATATTGTGTTTTATGCTAAAATAGGCAGTGAGACCAATGATTTTGATATTGCTGATGTTTGCAATGAAATCTGCGATAAGCTAATTCACCGTCATCCTCATATTTATGGTGATGTTAAAGTGGAAAATGAAGAAGAAGTAAAACAAAACTGGGAAAAACTAAAACTAAAAGAAGGCAAAAAATCAGTTTTGGAAGGAGTTCCAAGAAGTCTTCCAGCTTTGGTTAAAGCAAGTAGAATTCAAGATAAAGTAAAAGGTGTAGGTTTTGACTGGGAACAACCACACCAAGTTTGGGATAAAGTACAGGAAGAATTACAAGAACTTCAAGAAGAAGTAAAATCTGGAAATCAAGATAAAATCGAAGACGAATTTGGAGATGTCTTATTTTCAATGATTAACTACGCAAGATTCTTAAATGTAAACCCAGAAGATGCTTTAGAACGAACCAATAAAAAATTCATTAAACGTTTTCAATACTTAGAAAGCAAAGCAAACGAATTAGGAAAACCGTTAATGGATATGACGCTTACAGAAATGGATGTTTTCTGGAATGAAGCCAAAAAGCTTTAATTATCAGCTAATTTCTTTAAAGCACGAACATCTTTAAGCAGGATTTTTTTACCTACTAATTCAATCAATCCTAATTTATTAAAATCAGAAAGGAGACGAATACAGCTTTCAGTTGCCGTACCAATAATTCCTGCCAGTTCTTCTCTAGTTAATTGAACTTTAAGTGTTTTATCAGTGTCTTCGCCAAAAGCATCATGCAGATGAAGTAAAGTTTCGGCAAGTCTCTGTTTAACTGTTTTTTGAACTAAAGCAATTTTCTCATTTTCAGATTCCTTTAAATCTTCGCAGACAGACTGCATCATATTTAAAGAAAATTGATTGTTAGTATTAAAGAAATTGATGATTTCGGTTTTAGGTATAAAACAAACCTCCATGTCGGCAATCGCTTTTGCAGTCAAGTTTGCTGGTTCGTTACTAATCATAGAACGCTGTCCAAGAAGTTCACCAGATTTTACCAATTTTACAATTTGGTCTTTCCCGTTTGCACTCAATTTTGAAAGTTTACCAACGCCATCTTTCACACAAAAAACTCCATTGGTCACTTCGCCCTCTTCAAAAATGGCTTCACCTTTTTTAATTTTGTAAGTAGTTTTACTGCTGGCTAATTTTATAACTTCTTCTTTGTTAAGGGCTTTTAATGAGCTTAGCTGGCGTACAATACATTGATCACATTTGTTCATGACAATAGTTATTTGCTGCAAAAATAAGGATATTTAAGGTTTTGAAGCAGCATTACGCGGTAAAATTATAATAAAATAAGGTACATCTTAATTTGGACTCTTTTATTTTATTAAATTAGAATTCAATTTCAATATAACATGACAATTATCATCTTAATAATTGTGCTTTAATTGGAAATTTGCGACAAATAAAAACAAGTTTATGAGGGAGCAAAGTTGTTTTCATTGTGGTTTATCTATTGAACAAAATGAAGAAATTGAGTTTGATGATAAGAAGTTTTGTTGTACAGGCTGTAAAACGGTTTACGAAATTTTCAGCATTAACGATTTAACCTCTTATTACGACTTCGAGAAATCGCCTGGTGCCACACCACAAGACATCAAAGGCAAATATGATTTTTTAGAAAACGAAGCTATACTTTCTAAAGTTTTAGAATTTCAGGAAGGAAACACAGCAATCGTTTCTTTAAATATTCCGCACATTCACTGCAGTTCTTGTATTTGGATTTTGGAGAATCTAAATCGTCTTCAAGCAGGAATTAGCACTTCACAAGTTAATTTTCATGAAAAAAGAGTTCGAATTACGTTTAATTCAGATGTTGTTTCTTTAAAAGAAATTGTTTATCTGTTAAGTTCTATTGGTTACGAACCTTATATAAGTCTAGAAAATTACGGAACAGCAAAAGCTAAAGTAGACAGAAGTCTAACCTATAAATTGGGTGTTGCATTCTTTTGTTTTGGAAATATTATGTTGCTTTCATTTCCAGAATATTTCGAAATGAAGGAATTCTGGTTGGATAGTTATAAGCCGTTTTTCAGATTACTGATTTTCATTTTAGCGTTGCCAAGTTTCTTGTACTCAGCAAGCGGATATTATGTTTCTGCTTATCATAGCATTAGAACCAGAATGCTTAACATTGATATTCCGATTGCTTTAGGTATTATCGTGATGTTTATTCGCAGTACATATGATATGCTAATGGATCACGGTCCGGGATTTTTTGACAGTTTAGCCAGTTTAGTATTTTTTATGCTTCTTGGTAAAATGTTCCAAATTAAAACGTATAGTTTTTTAAGCTTCGAAAGAGATTTTAAATCCTATTTCCCGATTGCTGTTACTAAAATTAATAAAGATGCTACCGAAGATAATGTCGCTATTTATGATGTTTTAAAAGGAGATCGATTATTGATTCGAAATCAAGAGCTTATACCAGTTGATGGGATTTTAATTAGCGAAAGCGCGGAAATAGATTATAGTTTTGTGACAGGAGAAGCAGTACCAATTACTAAAAAGTCTGGTGATAAAGTATTTGCAGGAGGAAAACAGATTGGAAAAGTGATAGAAATGGAGGTATTGCATTCTGTTTCTCAAAGTTATTTGACTCAGTTATGGAGTAACGAAATTTTTCAGAAAAAAGTAGACCAGAAACACAAAACCATAACAGATGCAATAAGTCGATATTTTACCCCTATTTTATTGCTAATTGCATTTGCTGGTTTTGGATATTGGATTTTTATTGATGCCAATACTGCTTTTAATGTTTTTACAGCGGTTTTAATTGTGGCCTGCCCTTGTGCTTTGGCTCTTACCGCTC
This sequence comes from Flavobacterium ginsenosidimutans, assembly GCF_003254625.1. Classification (GTDB taxonomy): domain Bacteria; phylum Bacteroidota; class Bacteroidia; order Flavobacteriales; family Flavobacteriaceae; genus Flavobacterium; species Flavobacterium ginsenosidimutans. Next base: position 20,049 of record NZ_QJRJ01000076.1, on the reverse strand, counting down.
CGTTCACTTTTGGAAATATATTACGAATTTTAGGAAAAAAGAAATTTTATTTGAAAAATGCGATTGTAATTGAACAGCTAGCTAAAGTTGATACGATTGTTTTTGATAAAACAGGGACAATTACAACTAACAAAAAATCGAATATACTATATGAAGGAAATCCTATTTCAGATTCAGACATTGTATTGATTAAAAATGTATTACGAGGTTCAAACCATCCATTAAGCCGAATGCTTTATGATTTTCTGCCAGAAGCTAAACGTATCGCCGTAGAAGAGTTTCAAGAGATTACGGGAAAAGGAATTTTGGCAACTATTGAGGAAAAAGAAATTAAAATTGGTTCAGGTCAATTTGTAAATGATATAGTTGCAGATGTTTCAGAAATTGAAAAAACAGCATTGCATATCAAAATAGGAGAGGTTTATTTTGGAAAATTTACTTTTCAAAATCAATATCGAGAAGGTTTAGAAAAACTTTTTGAAGATCTGAGTAAAGCTTATAAAATAAAAGTGCTTTCTGGAGATAATGATGGTGAGAGAGCTAATTTAGAAGCGATTCTTCCAAAAGGAACTGAGCTGATTTTTAATCAGAAACCAGAGCAAAAACTCGAATACATAAAGAAACTTCAAGAAAAAGGGCAAAATGTAATGATGGTTGGTGACGGACTAAATGATGCTGGAGCGCTGGCACAAAGCAATGTCGGGATTTCTATTTCAGAGAATGTGAATGTCTTTTCACCTGCATGTGATGCGATTTTAGATGCATCAGAATTTTCACGTTTAAACTACTTTTTAAAGCTATCTCATAAAGCGATTTCAATTATCAAAATGAGTTTTACTTTATCATTGCTGTACAACGTTGTTGGACTTGCATTTGCGGTTACAGGAAATCTGCTTCCATTGGTTGCAGCTATCATCATGCCGTTAAGCACAATTACGATTGTAAGCTTTGTGACTTTTATGTCTAACTATTTCAGTAACAGAAATTTATAATGATTATAAATTGTAACATAAGATTTTTTTTATAAATTTAACAATCTTTTTGTTTATGATAATTATCATATTTTATGCGCCTTTAACGAAGTAATTTTGTTAATATAAATCTAAGGTATGAGTGTTATTTATCTATTAATTTCAGTAAGTATTTTTGTGGCAATCTGTTTCTTTATTGCCTTTATTATCGCTGTCAAATCTGGACAGTACGATGATGATTATACGCCTTCAGTCAGGATTCTTTTTGATGACGAAACCAAAATTAATTCCCAAAATAATAATTCACCAATCGAAGAAAAACAAGTATAATTATGGAAATGGAACAGTTTTATTACGACAACAAAATTGTAAAAAAATTCATTTACGCCACAATACTCTTTGGTGTTGTGGGTATGTTAGTGGGACTTACCCTTGCGGTAATGTACCTTTTTCCCAACATGACAGATGGGATTTCGTGGCTTAGTTACGGCCGTTTAAGACCGTTACACACCAATGCAGTTATTTTTGCCTTTGTGGGTAATGCTTTCTTTGCCGGTATGTACTACTCACTACAAAGATTGCTAAAAGCCAGAATGTTTAGTGATTTTTTAAGTAACCTTCATTTCTGGGGATGGCAGCTAATTATTGTCGCTGCAGCAATTACACTTCCGTTAGGTTATACTTCTTCTAAAGAATATGCAGAATTAGAGTGGCCAATTGATATTGCTATCGCTTTAATTTGGGTAGTAATGGGAATCAATATGATAGGAACCATGCTGCGTCGTAGAGAGCATCACCTATATGTTGCAATTTGGTTCTATTTAGCAACATTTGTAACGGTAGCGGTACTGCACATTTTTAACAACATTGAAATTCCGGTTTCAGGCTTAAAAAGTTACTCTGTTTATGCTGGTGTTCAAGATGCACTTGTACAATGGTGGTACGGGCACAATGCGGTAGCATTCTTCTTGACAACCCCGTTTTTGGGATTAATGTACTATTTCGTTCCAAAAATTGCAAACAGACCTGTTTATTCATATAGATTATCTATTATTCACTTTTGGTCTTTAATCTTTATATATATCTGGGCTGGACCACACCACTTATTGTATTCTGCATTGCCAAACTGGGCTCAGAATTTAGGAGTTGCATTCTCAGTAATGTTAATTGCTCCATCTTGGGGAGGTATGATCAATGGTCTTCTTACATTAAGAGGAGCTTGGGATAAAGTTCGTGAAGAACCAGTTTTAAAATTCTTCGTAGTAGCGATTACAGGTTACGGTATGGCAACTTTTGAAGGTCCGATGTTATCTTTAAAAAATGTAAATGCTATTGCGCACTATACGGACTGGATCGTAGCACACGTGCACGTAGGAGCTTTAGCTTGGAATGGTTTTATGTCATTTGCTATTATCTATTGGTTGATTCCAAGAATGACAAAATCAGAATTATTCTCTAAGAAATTGGCAAACTTCCATTTCTGGATTGGAACTTTAGGTATTATCGTATATACAATTCCGTTATATGTAGCTGGTTTTCAACAAGCTTCTATGTGGAAACAATTTAATCCAGATGGGACTTTAACTTATGGAAATTTCCTTGAAACGGTAACGGCTATTATGCCAATGTATTGGATGAGAGCTATCGGAGGTACGTTGTACTTAATTGGTATGCTGACATTGGTTTACAATATTATTATGACTGTAAGAGCAGGTCAGACAATTGAAGATGAATTAGCTCAAGCTCCAGCTTTACAAACAATAAAAAGCAGTAGATTAAGTGGAGAGAAATTCCACTCATGGCTAGAAAGAAAACCAATTCAGTTAACCATTTTAGCTACAATCGCAATTTTAATTGGAGGTGTTATTCAGATTGTGCCAACGATTATGGTAAAATCAAATATTCCAACAATTTCAAGTGTAAAACCATATACACCGTTAGAGCTTGAAGGACGCGATTTATACATTAGAGAAGGTTGCGTTGGATGTCACTCTCAATCAGTTCGTCCGTTTAGAAGTGAAGTAGAACGTTATGGAGTTCAATCAAAAGCTGGTGAGTTTGTTTACGACCATCCATTTTTATGGGGATCAAAACGTACAGGTCCAGACTTATTAAGAGTAGGTGGTAAGTACAATGACAATTGGCACTTTAACCACATGTGGAATCCGCAAAGTACATCTGCAGGATCAATTATGCCAGGTTATAAATGGTTATTTGATAATGAACCAATGGACATTTCGTTGACACAAAAGAAAATGCAGGCAATGATTTCATTAGGTGTACCATATTCTCCAGAAGATGTTGCAAATGCACAAAGAACTTTAAGAGAACAAGCAGTTAAAATAGAAAAAAGCTTAGAAAGTGATCCTGATTTCGTGAAGAGTTACGAAGACAGCCGCAAAAAAGCTGCTGCAAAAGGCGAAAAATTCATTCCGATGAACGAAAGAGAAATCGTTGCTTTGATCGCTTATATTCAAAGACTTGGTACTGATATTAAAGTAAAAGAAACTTCAAAATAACAGCATTATGTTTGAACAAATAAAACACAATATGGAAACAATATCGGGTGTAGAATTATACCCGATTATTTCCCTCTTGATTTTCTTCTTCTTCTTTGTAGGATTAGGCGTTTGGGTGTTCTCTTATAGAAAAGAAAAAATTCAAGAAATGAGTAATATACCTTTAGATGAAGGACTTAGTGTAACTACAAAAGATAGATAAAAATGAAAAAGTTTTTCCCAGTATATATTAGAGTACCGTTGATTTTCTTCATCGTATTTGCTTTGATGGAATATTTTATAGATTCAGGCGATAAACCAGCTTTTATAAAATTCCCAATGGTTTCGCTCTTTTTATTTGTCTTTTTGTTTATTCTGATTGCTATCGAAATTACGCTTAGCGCTGTAAATAGAGTGATGTATCAATTATTATCACCAGAAGAGAAAGCACAAAAAGAACTTGAAGAAAGTTTAAGTTTCAAAGAGAGCACTTGGTTCAAAAACTTAATGCACAAATTGACTAAAACGGAGCCAATTGAAAAAGAAGCCGATTTATTGATGGATCATGATTATGACGGAATCAAAGAGTTGGATAATAATTTACCGCCTTGGTGGGTGTATTTATTCTACATCTGTATTCTTTTTGGAGTAATCTATGTCGTTCGTTATGATGTTTTAGGTGCTGACAACCAAGAAATGGAGTTGAAAAAAGAAATGGCGCAGGCAAAAATTGATGTTGAAGAATACATGAAAACTGCACCAGATTTAATGGATGAAAAAACGGTTGTTTTACTTACTGACGAACCAAGTTTAGCCGCAGGAAAAGAAATTTTTACAACCAATTGTGCTGCGTGCCACCGTGCGGATGCAGGAGGACAAATTGGACCAAACCTTACAGATGATAAATGGATTTTAGGTGGAGGAATTAAAAATCTTTTCCACACCATTACAAATGGAGGTAGAGATGGCAAAGGGATGATTGCCTGGAAAGGAACTCTTAAACCAAAAGAAATACAAAAAGTCGCTAGTTATATTCTGTCTTTACAAGGAAGTAATCCTAAAGATCCGAAAGAAGCAGAAGGAGAGGTTTGGGTAGACGATAGCGCTCCTAAAACTGATGCTGCGACTGCACCAAAAGATACCACTGAAGTTAAAAAATAATTAGAATATCATGTCAAATTTACCAGACGAAGCTTTTAGAAATACCATTGGAACAATAGATGAAGGTGGTAAACGGAAATTTATTTTCCCTAAAAAACCGTCTGGTAAATTTTACGATTATAGAAAAATTGTCAGCTATGTTTTATTGGCAATTTTATTCATAAATCCGTTTATTAAAATAAATGGGAATCAGTTTATGATGTTCAATATTATCGAACGTCGTTTTAATATCTTTGGATTCCCTTTTTGGCCACAGGATTTTTATCTCTTCGTAATTTCAATGCTGATCGGTGTTGTATTTATACTCTTATTTACCGTCGTTTTTGGACGAATATTTTGTGGGTGGATTTGTCCGCAGACTATTTTCCTTGAATTGGTTTTCCGTCGAATAGAATATTGGATTGATGGAGACCGTGGCGCACAAACTCGTTTAGCAAAACAAGAATGGAATGGGGAAAAAATTAGAAAAAGACTCACCAAATGGACTATTTTCTTTCTAATTTCTTTTCTTATTGCAAATATATTCTTGGCTTATTTGGTAGGGAGTGATGCTTTATTTTTAATGATTGAGCAAGGTCCAATCGCGCAGGCTAGTAATTTTATTGCACTTCTAATATTTACAGGCGTTTTCTATTTTGTTTTTGTTTGGTTTCGTGAACAGGTTTGTATTATTGCTTGCCCATACGGAAGATTGCAAGGTGTTCTTTTAGATAATAAATCTATAAATGTTGCCTACGATTTTGTTCGCGGTGAAAAAGAAGAAGGCCGTGCAAAATTCAAAAAAAATGAAGATAGAGCATTGACAGGAAAAGGAGATTGTATTGATTGTCTTCAATGCGTTCATGTCTGTCCAATGGGAATTGACATTAGAAACGGAACGCAGTTAGAATGCACAAACTGTACTGCCTGTATAGATGAATGCGATCATATTATGGAATCTGTAGGGTTGCCAAAAGGTCTTATTCGTTATGCTTCTGAAGATGAAATTGCCAAAAAAGAACCTTTCAAATTTACCTCAAGAATGAAAGGATACACAGCTGTCCTCTTTATTCTATTGAGTATTTTTGTTGGAATGCTGTTTTTAAGAACAGATGTACAAGCGGTAGTTTTACGTTTACCAGGTCAGTTGTTTCAACATAATGGGGAAAAAATCAGTAATGTTTACACCTATAAAATTGTAAACAAGACAATGAAAGATTACAATGATATTCATTTCGAATTGATTGATCAAAAAGGAGAAATTAAGAATGTTGGTAAAGAACATTTTAAAGTTGCGAAAGAAGGAATTTCTCAAGGAACTTTGTTTATCGAAATTGATGAAGTTTTATTAGAAAGTGACAAAACAAAAGTAAAAATTGGAGTTTATAATGGTTCTCAACTCCTAGAAACAACAACTACAAATTTCTTAGGACCACGAAGTTTTAATTAAAATAATTATTATGAAAATTAATTGGGGAACAGGAATCGTCATTGCATTTGCATTGTTTATGACATTTATTTTATATTTTGTTTTTGAAGTGCAATCAAATTCTAAATACGATAACGATTTGGTTGTTGAAGAATATTACAAACACGACACGCATTTTCAGGAAGAAATGGCTAGAATTCAAAATGCTCACGATTTACAGCACAAACCATCAATAAAATATACTGAGGATGGTGTAGCAGTAACATTTCCTGCAGGATTTGAAAGTGATAAAGTGAAAGGAAATATCTTGCTGTATAGACCTTCAAATAAGAAATTTGATTTTAATACTCAAATTGCTTTAAGCAATTCATCAATATTGATTCCGCAGAAAAAACTAATAAAAGGCCGTTGGGATGTGAATATGGAATGGCAATATGAAGGAAAAAAATATCTCACTAAAGAAGTTATTTACGTAAACTAAATCAAAATGTTATTCTCAGCTTTCTTTTTAGGTTTGATCAGTAGTCTGCATTGTGTTGGAATGTGCGGGCCAATTGCCATGATGCTTCCTGTAGACAGGCAAAATGAAGCTAAAAAGGTAACGCAAATTATGACGTATCATTTTGGTCGTTTAACAGCTTATGCTTCAATCGGGTTAATTTTTGGATTACTTGGAAGAGGTTTTTTCCTGGCAGGATTACAACAGAAAATGTCAATTATTATTGGTGTAATAATGATTATTGTGGTTTTAATTCCAGAGAAGAAATTTGCTCAATACAATTTTTCTAAACCTGTTTACAGAATCATTTCAAAAATAAAAACCAACCTTGGAAGTCAATTTAAAAATAAAAGCTATAAATCTCTTTTTACAATTGGTCTTTTGAATGGTTTTCTTCCTTGCGGAATGGTTTATGTTGCATTATTTGGAGCAATTGCTATGCAAAGTGCTGGCTACGGAGTTCTTTATATGCTTTTATTCGGAATAGGAAGTATTCCGTTAATGACAATTGTAGTTTATGTAAACACGTTATTGAGATTGCCATTTCGAAATAAAATTCAGAAAGCAATTCCGTATGTAGCGGTTGTAATTGGGGTTTTATTTATCCTTCGCGGATTAGGATTAGGAATTCCTTATATTTCACCTTCGAACATGAGTTTATTTGTACAGCAGACTCCAAACTGCCACTAAAAGTATATTTTCTAAAGATTAATTTATACAGTCATCGAAAACAGATTTGTTTCCGGTGACTTTCTTTTTAGATGTAAATCGAATGCCATACAGATATTGCGAACAAAAGGTCTGCCTTCTTCTGTAATTTTTATTTTATTATTTTCAATAACAATCAAATTGTCGTTTTCGATTTCTTTCAAAGCAATTAAAACTTCTGGAAGTTCAGCAAAATTTAGAGACTCTGCCGTCCAAGAAGTTTCTAATTCGCAGGTTAAATTTAGGATGTGTTTTCTAATAATAAGATCTTCATCATTTAAAATATGACCTTTTACAACAGGAAGTTTATCAGATTCTAAAATCTCATAATATTCCTCAAGACTTTTTGTGTTTTGAGCAAAACTGTACCAGCTATCGCTTATTGAAGAAACACCAAGTCCTATCATAACTTGTGTTTTAGAAGCGCTGTAGCCCATAAAATTTCTGTGTAGTTTTCCATTATGAGCTGCTTTGTACAAACTGTCATCAGCTAAAGCAAAATGGTCCATACCAATTTCATGATAACCATTTTGAATTAAAAGTTTTTTCCCAATTTCGTACAATTTTCTTTTCTCGGCATCCTTTGGTAAATTTTCTTCATTAAATCCACGTTGCCCGTTTCCTTTTATCCAAGGTACATGTGCATAGCTGTAAAATGCTAATCTGTCTGGTTTTAATGAATTAGTTTTTTCAACCGTATCAATTACATCTTCGATAGTTTGAAAGGGAAGTCCAAAAATAATATCGTGTCCAATTGAAGTATAACCAATTTCTTTTGCCCAAAAAGTTACTTTAGCAACGTTATGAAAAGGCTGGATTCTATTTATTGCTTTTTGAACCGTAGAGGAGTAATCTTGAACTCCAAAACTTACTCGGCGAAAGCCTAAATCATATAATTTTTTAAGCTGCTCGTAAGTGGTATTATTAGGATGTCCTTCAAAACTAAATTCGTGATTTTCTGCTTTTACAGCATGAACAAAAATTCCGTTAATAAGGCTTTCTAAATTCTCTTTTGAAAAAAATGTTGGAGTTCCTCCACCTAAATGAATTTCTTTAATGACAGGTTTTTCAGGAAGAAATTTGCAATATAAGCTCCATTCTTTTAAAACTGCTTGAATGTATTTTTCTTCTACGGAGTGATTTTTTGTAATTCGCTTATTGCATCCGCAAAATGTGCACATGCTTTCGCAAAAAGGCAAATGAATATATAAACTGATTCCGTTCTTCGAATTACTTTCTGAAAATGATTTCTGTAAAGTTGTGATCCATTTTTCTGCAGTAAAATCTGCTTCATTCCAGTACGGAACTGTCGGATAACTTGTATATCTTGGACCTGGGACATTGTATTTTTGAGTCAAAGAGATTTTCATAACGACGGATTTAGTTTACATCAAAATTAAAACTTCAAGCAGTGACATAAAATGACAAATATCATGAAAACTGTAAAAAAAAAAAGAGACCCAAAATTTGAGTCTCCTTATTGAATTAAATAACTAACGTGATATAGAATCTTGGATGATTTTAAGCCATTTTTTCGCAAACTGATGATCTTGATAAACGCTAATCTGTTTGATGCGGTCATCGTCAAAATCATAGAATGGAATTATTATTTTTTTAGATGTTCCTTTTTCTTGAAATTCAAAATCAATTTTAATAATTGTATCTGAATTTGAATCAGTTGTCGGAACAAGTTTACATGAAGCAATTGTGTTCAAATCAACATATATTGACTCTTGCTGATTTGGATTGAAATTCATTAAAATGAATTTATTATTTTTCTGATCAATCGTTAAGGTCTTATTATTGATAGATTCAGTCAAGTCAAAACTCTCAGGATTTGTTGGATTGAATCGTTTCTTAATGTTTAAAATTCTTGATTTACTAGCTGCCGACGAGCGCGCAGAAAAATATATTGGGATAGCAACAATAATTAAAATCACAATACCCATTATTGTGGTTGTAGTTTCCATAATGTTTTTTAATGAAATAAATAAAATGATATGCGAAACAGTCTTCAGTTAGAAAACAGTTTACTTGTAAATGAAGAATAAATCTTCAAAAAGAGATCAGATATTTATTTACCAGAAAAAATGGAAAGCATAGAGTATGACTAAAACCTTTTTACTCTGAGTAGTAAAGAGTTTAGTATATGCTGTAATAGATGTAACGGTCTGATGCTGTGGTACCAGCGGTAAAAGTGAATCAAAACATTTGATTATTCCAGTTGAATTTGTTTTGATGTTTGCCGCAAATTGATAACTTCCTTGTGGCTGAATAAATGCAGATGAATCTGCAAAGTCTTTACAGAAATTCGTATCCGATTTTGTTTCAATTACGTGTACAGAAGACTGATCTGCTTGATAAGCAAATAGACCTGCAAGTAAAAGGACAATGAAAATAACGGTTTTACGAATCCAATTCATGTCGGCGAATTTAAGTCATAAAACACAATAAAAGAAATTTTATAGAATTAATTAACACTCAAAAAATATCCTCAGCCTTTTTTCGTAAAAAACTGAGGATTTATGAAGTTATTGTTGCATTTTAAAGTAGTAATCTGCAGAATGTTTACCACTTCCATAAAATAGGAAGAAGGTGCAGACCAATAATACAACTACAGCCAGAAGCAAACTTTCAGAGTGCATTTTTCCCATAGAGTTTACGAGAACTGCACCAAATAAGATTGGTAATTGAGCAGCGATTGCCCATCTGGTTAATAGTCCAAAAATAATCATTATACCACCAATCATGTGGGCTGGAGCAATGTAATGCAGCATAAACATACCTCCGCCATATTTATCGATAGGGGAAATCAAATCATGCAAGTATTGAACATTGGTGACGAAAGAGACACCCTTCATAAATAAAAATGCACCCAAAACAATACGTACTAAATCAACTGGTAAATAAGTGTGCGAATTTGCCCATTTATTCAAACTTTTTACATTTTCCATGATGTTGTGTGATTAAAAATTATATTACTAAGTTACTAATTTTTAGTGATATATGTATTTTTAACGAATGGAAAATAAGTTTTTTACTTTTTATTTAACGCATTATTGAGAATTCTTTAATCATTAAACTTGAATGACTCCTAAATTGAATGGTTTTTGAATAGGAGCATGGTTTGCAGCTTCGATTCCCATCGAAATCCAATTGCGAGTTTCTAAAGGATCGATGATCGCATCTGTCCAAAGTCTTGATGCCGCATAGTATGGTGAAGTCTGCTCGTCGTAACGTGCTTTTATTTTATTGAATAGCTCTGTTTCTTTCGCTTCATCGACTTTTTCCCCTTTCGCTTTAAGCGAAGAAGCTTCGATTTGCGCTAATACTTTTGCAGCTTGAGTTCCACCCATTACAGCAAGTTCTGCGCTTGGCCATGCAAATATTAATCTAGGATCATAAGCTTTTCCACACATAGCGTAGTTTCCTGCTCCGTATGAGTTTCCAACGATAACCGTAAATTTAGGAACTACAGAATTGCTCACCGCATTTACCATTTTAGCACCGTCTTTAATAATTCCGCCATGTTCTGATTTTGAACCAACCATAAAACCTGTAACATCTTGTAAAAACACCAACGGAATTTTTTTCTGATTGCAATTGGCTATAAAACGAGTTGCCTTATCAGCGCTATCAGAATAAATAACGCCACCAAACTGCATTTCACCTTTTTTGGTTTTTACCACTTTTCTCTGATTGGCAACGATTCCAACAGCCCAGCCATCAATTCGAGCGTAACCTGTTATTAAAGATTGTCCGTAACCTTCTTTGTAAGCTTCAAATTCTGAATTATCAACCAAACGTTTGATGATCTCCATCATATCGTATTGTTCGGTTCTAGCTTTTGGAAGAATTCCGTAAATATCATTTGGCTCTAAGGCTGGTTTTTCAGCTTTGATTCGGCTGTAGCCAGCTTTATCAAAATCGCCAATTTTGTCTACAATATTTTTGATTTTATCTAAAGCGTCTTTATCATCTTTAGCTTTATAATCAGTCACGCCTGAAATTTCACAATGTGTTGTTGCGCCACCTAAAGTTTCATTATCAATTGTTTCTCCAATAGCGGCTTTTACTAAATAGCTTCCAGCAAGGAAAATGCTTCCAGTTTTATCGACTATCAGAGCTTCGTCACTCATAATTGGCAGATAAGCTCCACCAGCAACACAGCTTCCCATAACGGCAGCGATTTGGGTAATTCCCATACTGCTCATTTGAGCATTGTTTCTAAAAATACGTCCGAAATGTTCTTTATCTGGAAAAATTTCATCCTGCATTGGCAGATAAACTCCTGCGCTGTCCACAAGATAAATAATCGGAAGTCGGTTTTCCATTGCAATTTCCTGCGCACGAAGATTTTTCTTTCCTGTTATAGGAAACCAGGCTCCAGCTTTTACAGTTGCATCATTGGCAACAACAATGCATTGTTTGCCTTTGATGTAACCAATTTTTACAACAACACCTCCCGAAGGGCAGCCACCATGTTCTGGATACATTCCTTCGCCAGCAAAACCTCCAATTTCAATACTTTTTGAATTTTCATCCAATAAATAAGCAATTCTTTCGCGAGCCGTCATTTTTCCCTCAGAATGCAATTTCTCGATTCTTTTTTCGCCTCCGCCCAATTTTACTTTTGCGAATTTTTGTTTTAGTTCAGAAAGAAGTAATTTATTGTGATCTTCGTTTTTATTGAAGTTTAAATCCATAATGTAGTATTGATTTGATAAAATAGTGTTGGCTAATTTACAAAATCAATTGAAATAAAAGAGTTGCTTTATGAATTAAGAAATGGTATTAAATAAAAAAAACATCCGTTTAGTGGATGTTTCTATTTTTGGAGTTTGAATTAAAATTATTTTTTAGGACCGCAAACCATTTGTTTTAATAAAGCCCACTGTTTTAAGGCATCTCGAGCTTCAACTGCAGGATATCCTAACATGGTTTTTCCAGCAGGAACATCTCCGGTAACGCCAGATCCAGCACCAATTATTGCACCATCACCAATTGTTGTGTGGTCTTTTATAGAAGCGCTTCCGCCAATAATAACTCCGTTTCCTAAGGTTACTGAACCTGCTAAACCACTGTTTCCAGCCATAATGCAGAACTTGCCTAATTTGCTGTTATGGCCAATCTGAACTAAGTTGTCTATTTTACAGCCATCGCCTAGAATTGTAGAGCTAAATTTTCCGCGATCAACACACGAATTTGCACCAATTTCTACACCGTTGCCAATAATTACATTTCCAATTTGCGGAATTTTTACGAGACCTTTTTCAGTGCAAGCGCGAAATCCAAAACCATCTGCGCCAATTGTTGCGTTTGGGTGAATGATGCATTCGCTTCCAATATGACAACGTTCGCGAATAACAGTTCCAGACCAGATAATCGTGTTTCTTCCGATTGTGCATTCGTCTAAAATGGTGACATTCGGATAAATTACGGCGTTAGCTCCAATTTCAACTTTTGGACCAATGTAACAGCCAGCACCAATTTTAGCGCCTTCACCAATTATAGCGGTTTCGTCTATAGTTGCTGTTTTATGAATATTGTTATGAAAGATTGGGGCAGGGGGAGCAAAAAGGGCAAGGATTTGTGACATTGCCAAATCGGCATTTTTTACTTTTATAAAAGCGCGATTTTCTCCAGGTTCTATTGAAATATCTTCGTTTACAACTGCAATTGAAGCATTAGATGTCGACCAGTATTTTTCGTATTTTTTATTTCCGATAAATGAGATTTCCGAAGTTGTTGCTTTTTCTAATTGTTCTGTGGCAGTTATGCTTTGTGAAGTACTGCCGTAAATTACGCCATTAATAACTTCGCTAATTTCTTGAATTGAATAGGATCTCATTGACAAATTTTAATCGACTTAAGGGTTATTTTTTGCCAAATAAAATGAATTAGATTTTAATTACCTAATTATATTTTTATGTTTCTTAATAAATGTTTAAAATAAGATGGTGATTTTTACAAAATTAACATTCAGTATATTAATTTAATGAAAGTTTTTCAATAAACTGAGTAACAGTGGCTTGGGTATTTTGTCTGGAATAATTGAAAATTGAGTAGGGAAAATAAATAATTTAATTGTTAGGTTATAGCTTACATTTGTTTTGTTAAATCATTTATAGTGAGGGATTAAAAAAAAAGCGATTCATTTTAATGAACCGCTTTTTTTATGTGTTATTCTTTAATTTTTGATAAAGAAACTGCATTAATGCAGTAACGTAAGCCACTTGGAGGTGGACCATCAGGAAAAATGTGACCTAAATGCGAATCGCAGACATTACAAGTTACTTCAACACGGATCATTCCGTGAGATCTGTCTGCGTGATATCCAATTGCATTTTCTTTTACAGGTTGTGTAAAAGATGGCCATCCTGTTCCAGATTCGAACTTTTCGCTGGCATCAAACAATAAAGTACCACAACATTTACATTCGTAAATTCCAGGATCAAATAAACTACATAATTCAGAGCTAAAAGATCTTTCAGTTCCTTTTAATCGTGTAACCTGAAATTCTTCTGGAGTTAGAATTTGTTTCCATTCTTCTTCCGTTTTCTCCACTCTTTTATCTGGAGCTGGATTTCCTTTATTTGTAAAATGAATTACATCTGCCCATTTTATCATAACTATTTTTTTAAGTTTTCAGTCTCAGTCTTCAGTCTCAGTTTCCAGTCACAGTTTTAGCTAATTTAAATTGAAAACTGTGACTGCGACTGAAAACTTTATTCCTCTTCCTTCTGTCCCATCATCATTAGATAGGCTTTTAAGAAAGGATCGATATTTCCGTTCATTACACCGTCGACATCGCTTGTTTCATAACCTGTACGAACATCTTTTACTAATTTATACGGTTGCATTACATAATTACGAATTTGCGAACCCCATTCGATTTTCATTTTTCCAGCTTCAATATCAGCACGTTGCGCTTGTTGCTTCTTTAATTCGATTTCATACAATTGGGAACGAAGCATTTGCATAGCACGCTGTCTGTTGTCTTGCTGAGATCTTGTTTCAGAACATTGAATCTGAATTCCAGTTGGTTTATGAACTAACTGAACTTTAGTTTCAACTTTGTTTACGTTCTGTCCACCCGCACCACTCGAACGAGAAGTTGTGATTTCGATATCGGCAGGATTAATGTCGATTTCGATACTATCATCAACTAATGGATAAACGTAAACCGATACGAATGAAGTATGACGTTTTGCATTACTATCAAAAGGCGAAATACGAACCAAACGGTGAACTCCGTTTTCTCCTTTTAAATATCCGAATGAGTAATCTCCTTCGAATTCTAAAGTTACGGTTTTAATTCCGGCAACGTCGCCTTCTTGAAAGTTAAGCTCTTTAATTTTATAGCCATAACTTTCTCCCCACATCATGTACATACGCATAAGCATTCCAGCCCAGTCGCAACTTTCTGTTCCTCCAGCTCCAGCAGTGATTTGTACTACTGCACTTAAACTGTCACCTTCATCAGAAAGCATGTTTTTAAATTCGATGTTTTCGATATGTGCTTGTGCAGCTTCATATTGTTCATCTAATTCGTCTACAGTAAGTTCTCCTTCTTTGTAAAAATCATAAGCTAGCTGTAATTCTTCTGTAAGTGATACTGCTTTGTCATAATCTTCAATCCATTTTTTCTTGTTTCGAAGATTTTTTACAAGGATTTCTGCTTCTTTTGGATTGTTCCAAAAATCAGGAGCGAAAGTTTTTTCTTCTTCGTTTGCAATCTCGATTAGTTTAGCATCGACGTCAAAGATACCTCCTCAACGCACCAAGGCGCTCCACAATACCTTTTACTTGTTCGGCTGTTGTCATAAATTAATTAATAGGTTTTTATATGTTTTTTAGAATTATTACGTTAATTTGGTCTATAGAAACGAGCGAGTTAAATTTTATTAAACTTGCCAAGAATAACTATTTGTAATACGTAATTTTGTCTACAAAAATAAGATATAGTTTTTAGAATATGGAAATAAATTTAATCAGCGATACCATAACAAAGCCTACTTATGAGATGCTTCAGTATATGTTTAACGCTCATGTCGGCGATGATGTATACAAACAGGACCCAACGGTGATTGAATTAGAAAATAGAACAGCGGAGTTTTTTGGTATGGAAGCTGGGCTTTTTTTTCCGTCTGGAACTATGGCAAACCAGACTGCAATTAAACTGCACACGCAGCCTGGAGAACAATTAATTGCTGATAAATATGCTCACGTTTATCATTATGAAGGAGGAGGAGTTTCTTTTAACAGCGGTGTTTCTTGCTGTTTATTAGATGGAAACCGCGGAATGATTACAGCTCCGCAAGTTGCTGCTGCGATAAATGATCCAGAGTTTTATCATAGTCCGCTAACGAGTTTGGTTTGTGTAGAAAATACAACCAATAAAGGTGGTGGAGCTTGTTACGAATTAGAAGATTTAAGAGAGATAAAAAAGGTCTGTGATGCTAATAATTTAAAGTTTCACTTAGATGGCGCTCGAATTTGGAATGCGTTAGTAGCTAAAAGACAGAATCCTAAAGAATTTGGAGCTATTTTCGATACTATTTCAGTTTGTTTGTCTAAAGGATTAGGCGCTCCAATTGGTTCTGTACTGCTTGGAAGTAAAGCTGATATTCACAGAGCGTTGAGAATCAGGAAGATATTAGGTGGAGGGATGCGTCAAGTTGGTTATTTGGCAGCAGCAGGATTATATGCTTTGGCTCATAATATCGAAAGATTGGCTGAAGATCATCGCAGAGCGAAAGAAATTGCAAAGGTCTTAAGCACAAAACCTTGGATTGCATCTATTGAACCCGTTGAAACAAATATTTTAATTTTTTCGCTTGCAGAAGGTTACAGCGACCAATTGTTAATTGAAAAATTAAAACAGAAAAATATATTGATAAGTTCTTTAGGACATAATAAACTTCGTATTGTAACACATTTAGATTATAAAGAAGTAATGCATACTTATGTAATTGATACACTTTCGAAGTTTTAGGGGAAGTTACTAAGTCGCTAAGATTCTAAGTTTCTGAGTTTTTCTTCTGTCGAAAACTTAGAAACTTAGAATCTTAGTTTCTTAGAATCTTATTTAAACAAATTATCCATTCCAGGAATAGAAGGCATATCCATTCTAGCAACGGCGTCTAATTCTCTTTCGTTTACACTTGTTGCTTTTTCTATAGCTTTATTTAACGTTACAATTAAGTAATCTTCTAATTGTTCTTTATCTTCTAAAAGAGAATCATCAATAGAAAGTGATTTTATTTTTCTACTAGCAGTGATAGTAACTTTTAATAATCCGTCAGCGCTTTGTTCATCAATCAAAACAGTATCTAAGCGCTTTTTAGTATCTTCAATTTTTTGCTGGGTTTCTTTAAGTTTGCCCATCATTCCCATTAAATCCATTTTTGTTGATTTTTTAAATTATTTCAGACAAAATTAGTATATTGCTGTGTGAATTCAATAGAATAATTTAAGAAAAAATTAATTCTGTTCTGTTGGGTTTGTGCTATTTTTGCGTCTTCATATTTAAAAATTAATGCTTAATAAATGCAAAATGATATATCAGCCCCAAAGGCTAAAATAATTCCAAAGACATTAAAAAAACATAAAGAATCTAGGATTGACAACTATTTCTGGCTTAATGACAGAGAGGATTCAGAAGTAATTGATTACCTAAATAAGGAGAATGCTTATTATGAAAGCATGACTTCTCATACCCAAAATTTAAGAGATAGCCTGTTTGAAGAAATGAAAGCAAGGATTAAAGAAGACGACTCTTCTGTTCCTTATTTCTATAACGGATATTTTTATATTACACGTTTCGAAACAGGGCAGGATTATCCAATTTTTGCTAGAAAAAAAGGAAGCCTTTCTGCCGAAGAAGAAATTCTTTTTAATTGTAACGAAATGGCAAAAGGACACGCTTATTTCAAATTAGGAGGTTTAAGTATTAGTCCAGATAACAAATTTGCTAGTTTTGGAGTAGATATTGTTGGAAGAAGAATTTACACTATTCAAATAAAAAACTTAGAGACTGGTGAAATTTTAGCGGATAAAATAGAAAATGTTACTGGCGCTTCAGTTTGGGCGAATGACAACTATACTATTTTTTATGTGAGACAAGATCAAGTTACGTTGAGAGCCGATAAGGTTTTTAGACATAAATTAAATACAGCATCTGAAAAGGATGTTTTGGTTTTTGATGAAATTGATGATGCTTTTAATGTGTCGATCAGCAAAGAAAAATCAAGAAAATATATTGTTATTGGTTCTGGAAGTACTTTGACGACTGAATATAGAATTCTAAATTCAAGTAATCCAGATGGAGAATTTACAGTTTTTCAGCCTCGTGTACGCGGGTTAGAATACAGTATTTCTCATTATGAAGATTCTTTTTATGTTCTAACCAATAAAGATAAGGCGACCAATTTTAAATTGATGAAAACGCCTGAAGGTAAAACAGGAAAGAAAAACTGGGTAGATCTTATTCCGCATAGAGAAGATGTCTTGTTGGAAGATATTGAAATCTTTAAGAATTATTTAGTTGTAGAAGAACGTTCTAACGGATTAAATCATATTAGAATTATGCCTTGGGGCGATGAGCCAGATTATTATCTTCCTTTTGGCAGTGAAACGTATAATGCATACACAACAACAAATGTTGATTTTGATACTGATATTTTGCGTTACAGTTATCAATCATTGGCAACTCCGTCTTCTGTAATAGATTTTAATATGAAGACTAAAACCAAAGAAATTCTTAAAGAACAAGAGGTTTTAGGTGGAAAATTTGATAAGAACAATTATATAGAAGAACGAGTTTGGGCAGAAGCCAGAGATGGTGTAAAAGTGCCTATTTCGATGGTTTATAGAAAAGGATTAGAGAAAAATGGTAAAAATCCGTTGTTGCTTTACGCATACGGTTCATACGGAATCACAATGGATACGTATTTTTCTTCAACAAGATTATCACTTTTAGACCGCGGATTTGTTTATGCTATTGCGCATATCAGAGGAGGCGAGGACTTGGGAAGACAATGGTATGAAGATGGAAAACTGTTAAAAAAGAAAAATACCTTTACAGATTTCATCGATTGCTCTAAATTTGTAATAGACCAAAAGTATACTTCTCCCGAACATCTTTATGCAGAGGGAGGATCTGCTGGCGGACTTTTAATGGGAGTGATCGTAAATGAAGCTCCTGAATTGTATAACGGCGTTATCGCTCAGGTGCCTTTTGTAGACGTAATTACGACGATGCTAGACGACAGTATTCCGCTTACAACTGGAGAGTATGACGAATGGGGAAACCCAAACAAAAAAGAATATTATGATTATATGTTATCATATTCACCTTATGATAATGTAAAAGCGCAGGAATATCCTAATATGTATGTGTCTACTGGATTGCACGATTCGCAGGTACAATATTGGGAGCCAGCCAAATGGGTTGCTAAATTAAGAGATTTAAAAACAAATAATAATCTTTTGTTTTTAGATACTAACATGGATGCAGGTCATGGCGGGGCTTCGGGACGTTTTGAGGCTTTAAAAGACTTAGCAAAAGAATTTAGTTTTTTATTAGATTTAGAAAAAATTAAAAGCTAATTAGAAATTTTTTGTTAAATTTGCAACCTATCAAGGTTAATTTAAAAAGGCCTTTGATTAACTATTTTTTTATGAAAGAAGAAATAACCGCTTATAATAATGTTTTAGAGTTAATAGGTAACACCCCGCTTATTAAACTAAATAAAATCACCGAAGAGTTAGAAGGAAATTTCTACGCAAAGGTAGAAGCTTTCAACCCAGGTCATTCCTCAAAAGATAGAATAGCGTTATATATTATTGAAGAAGCCGAGAAAAAAGGAATTCTTTCTCCGGGAGATACCATTATCGAAACCACATCTGGTAATACAGGATTTAGTTTAGCAATGGTAAGCATTATTAAAGGTTACAATTGTATTTTAGCCGTAAGCTCAAAATCATCGAAAGATAAAATTGACATGTTGAGAAGTTTAGGCGCCAAAGTTTATGTCTGTCCGGCTCACGTTTCTGCTGATGATGAAAGATCATATTATAATGTAGCAAAACGTTTACACGAAGAAACTAAAGGATCAGTCTACATTAATCAATATTTTAACCAATTGAATATTGATGCTCACTACAACACTACAGGTCCAGAGATTTGGGAACAAACAAAAGGACAAATTACGCACTTAATTGCGTGCAGTGGAACAGGAGGAACTATCTCTGGAACTGCAAAATTCTTAAAAGAAAAGAATCCGAATATTAGAATCCTAGGAGTTGATGCTTTTGGATCTGTATTGAAAAAATACCACGAAACAAGAGAATTCGATAACAAAGAAATTTACCCATATCGTATAGAAGGTTTAGGAAAAAACTTAATCCCATCGGCAACAGATTTTGATATTATTGATAAATTCATGAAAGTAACCGACGAAGAAAGTGCTCACTCTGCAAGAGAAATCACTCGTAAAGAAGGTTTATTTGTTGGATATACTTCTGGAGCAGTAATGCAGGCCATTAAACAATATGCAGAAGAAGGAGAATTTACAAAAGACAGTAATATCATTGCAATTTTTCCAGATCACGGTTCACGCTATATGAGTAAAGTATTTAGTGATGACTGGATGAACGAACAAGGTTTCTTTGACAGTGTTAATGAAGAAGAAGTTCAAAAAATTGAATTTGTAAAGTAAAGAGAATTTACTGACTAGTCCTAAATAATCGATACAGATTATTAGACAAATATATTTAATTAAACACCTGTAAGAACTT
>NZ_QJRJ01000028.1 GCF_003254625.1 Flavobacterium ginsenosidimutans | reverse complement strand
GGAGTGTTTCTTCCCGTACAAAAGCAGTTTACAATCCATAGGACCGTCATCCTGCACGCGGCATGGCTGGTTCAGGCTTGCGCCCATTGACCAATATTCCTCACTGCTGCCTCCCGTAGGAGTCTGGTCCGTGTCTCAGTACCAGTGTGGGGGATCTCCCTCTCAGGACCCCTACCCATCGTAGCCTTGGTAAGCCGTTACCTTACCAACTAGCTAATGGGACGCATGCTCATCTTTCACCGTTGTGACTTTAATTATATCCCGATGCCGGGTCATAATGCTATGAGGTATTAATCCAAATTTCTCTGGGCTATCCCTCTGTGAAAGGCAGATTGCATACGCGTTACGCACCCGTGCGCCGGTCTCAAGGCCCGAAAGCCTCTACCCCTCGACTTGCATGTGTTAAGCCTGCCGCTAGCGTTCATCCTGAGCCAGGATCAAACTCTTCATCGTATATTTTTATATTATATCTC
>NZ_QJRJ01000027.1 GCF_003254625.1 Flavobacterium ginsenosidimutans | reverse complement strand
ATAGGAAGAGGATTCAGCATAAGAGCCCCTCAGACTTTTGACATCAACAGTCCTTCAGTTTTCACAGGGCAGTTTACAGGTATTCCAAACAATGGAGATATACCTGCGCCGGTTTCTCAAGGGAAATGGAATCTTGTGGGCAATCCATATCCTTCTGCTGTGGATGCAGTGGCTTTAATAAATGCCAATACCGATTTAGGCGCGCTATATTTATGGACGCATAACTCGACTCCGACAAAACAGGCAGGAAGCAATGTGTACACTTACGCCAGTGCAGATTTTGCAGTCTTCAACCTTTTGGGAGGTGCCGGAGGCGCAGAGCTTGACGGGCAGCAGTTCCAGGGATACATTGCGGCGGGACAGGGATTCATCTGCAAGCCGACCACTGCGACTCTGAACTTCACCAATGTAATGCGTGT
>NZ_QJRJ01000022.1 GCF_003254625.1 Flavobacterium ginsenosidimutans | reverse complement strand
ACAGTCACATTCATATTCACATCTGACGGAACTAACGGATTTCCGTTTTTAGTATCGTTTGTAAAAATGTTTCCTAGAGTCTGAGATGCATTTGAAGCTGATGCTGATGGAATCAAATCCTCGTTTGTAACAAGATTTCCTGCCGTAACCGTTATCACTGAAATTACAGAATCGCAGTTTGTTGGATTCGTATTTTCGCAGATTTTATATTCCACATTATAATCTCCTTTTGGAGTATTTGGCGCAACGCTAATGCTATAATCTGGATTTAATGTCAATCCTGAAGGAAGTGTTCCGATAATCGTGAACGAAGCCTCGCCCGCGTTATTTCCGA
>NZ_QJRJ01000003.1 GCF_003254625.1 Flavobacterium ginsenosidimutans | reverse complement strand
GCTCCTGCGGGAACTTACGAACTGACGTACACAATCTGCGAGAAGCTGAATCCGGCAAACTGCAGTTCAAATACTGTGAAAGTAACGATTGGCCTTCCGGTAATTGATGCGGTTGCAGATACGCCTACAGCTATCAATGGAAATATTGGAGGAACAACGGTGTCATTAATTGCAAATGATAAATTAAACGGAAATCCGGT
>NZ_QJRJ01000032.1 GCF_003254625.1 Flavobacterium ginsenosidimutans | reverse complement strand
TTTCCAGCAGAAAGACCTGTTGCAGTAGCAGCAGTTCCTCCAGATGGAGCCCAAGAATAGGTATAAGCTCCAGTTCCTCCAGTTACGGCTACAGAAGCAGATCCGTTAGCGCCTGTGCTGCATGAAACATCGGTTGAAGTTGCAGTTAATGCTAAAGCATCAGGTTCAGTAATTGTAATTGTATTAACAGCAGAGCAGGAGTTAGCATCTGTAATGGTTACTGTGTAAGTTCCAGCTGAAAGGCCAGCTGCTGTTGCAGCAGTTCCTCCAGATGGAGCCCATAAATAGGTATAAGCGCCAGTTCCTCCAGTTACGGCTACTGAAGCAGATCCGTCATTACCGCCATTGCAGGAAACATTTGTCTGTGAATCTACAGCAGAGAGAGCGGCAGGTTCAGTAATCTGAACGGTTTGTGCTATGAAGCATCCATTTGCGTCTGTAACTGTTACAGTATAAGTTCCAGGAGAAAGACCCGTTGCAGCTGCAGCAGTTCCTCCAGATGGTGACCATGAATAGGTGTAAGGGCCTGTTCCTCCAGAGGCAGTTACTG
>NZ_QJRJ01000058.1 GCF_003254625.1 Flavobacterium ginsenosidimutans | reverse complement strand
TTGGTCTGGCTTGGCGCTATTGTAAGGGCTGATGGTTCAGATATGGTAAAGCTTCTAGTGGCTTGGCATCCGTTCGCATCAGTTACTGTTACCGTATAAGTGCCGGCAGAAAGTCCTGATGCGGTAGCAGTTGTTTGGACAGGAGATGTATTCCAAGAATAAGAATAATTAGGAGTTCCTCCAATTGGCGCAACTGTTGCAGTACCATTAGCTCCTCCGTTGCAGGACACATCTGTTTTGCCTCCTCCAATTGCTGCGTTTAACACTGGAGGCTGATTAATGGTAAAGCTTCTAGTGGTTTGACATGCATTAGCATCGGTTACCGTCACAGTATAAATACCAACAGTAAGTCCTGTTGCTGTAGCAGTTGTTTGGACAGGAGTTGTATCCCAAGAATAAGTATAACCTGGAGTTCCTCCAGTTGGCGCAACTGTTGCAGTTCCATTAGCGCCTCCATTGCAGGACACATCCGTTTTGCCTCCTCCTGATACAGCGCTTAAAGCTGCTGCAGGTTGGTCAATAGTAAAACTTCTAGTGGTTTGACATGCATTAGCATCGGTTACCGTCACAGTATAAGTGCCTGCAGTAAGTCCTGTTGCTGTGGCAGTTGTTTGTACCGGATTTGTATCCCAAGAATAAGTATAACCTGAAGTTCCTCCAGTTGGTGCAACCGTTGCAGTTCCATTAGCGCCTCCATTGCAGGATACATCTGTTTTGCCTCCTCCAGATGCAGCACTTAAAACTTCTGCAGGCTGGCCTACTGTAATATTGCTTACTGTTGCTGTGCAACCATTGTTATCAGTAATAGTAACGGCATATGTGCCTGCGATAAGTGCAGTTCTGTCTTCGGTAGATGCACCTCCCACCCAGTTATAAGTATATGGAGGTTGACCGCCTGTTGGTGTAAGGTTAATGGCTCCATTAGATCCCCCAAAACATGAAACATTGGTTGGTACCGCAGTTCCACCAAGCGCAGAAGCAGGTTGATTAACTGTAAAGCCAGATAATGTTCTTGAACATGAATTAGCATCAGTTACTGTAACTGTATATGTGCCTGCAGTAAGCCCTGTTCTGTCTTCTGTAGTTGGTCCATCACTCCAAGAGTATGTGTAAGGACCGACACCACCGCTAGGAGTAAAGTTTATAGCTCCAGTATTTCCTCCATTGCATGCAATATGTGTTATGGTTCCTAATCCGGTTATTACTGGAGGTTGGGTTACAGGAATATTGCTGACAACTATTTGGCATGAGTTAGCATCTGTAATGGTAACTGAATATATGCCTGCTGTAAGTCCTGTTCTGTCTTCAGTTGTAGTTATTCCATCATTCCATAAGAATGTATAAGGAGTAGTTCCTCCAGTTGGAGTAAGATTAATAGCTCCAGTATTTCCTCCGTTACAAAGCACATTAGTAGGAATTGCTGTTCCGCCAAGTACTGCAGCTGGCTGGCCAACTACTATATTGTTTATTGTCTGGCTACAATTGTTGGAGTCGGTAATGGTAACAGAATATGTACCTGCTGTAAGGTTTGTTCTGTCTTGGGTTGTTATTCCACCTCCCCAATTATAAGTATATGATCCGCCGCCTCCCGTAGGGGTAAGATCTATATAACCATTATTTCCTCCATTGCAGGATACATTACCAATAGTAGTTGATCCTGAGATAGCTGAGTTCTGAGCTATTGTAAAGTTTTTAGATATCGAAGTCCCCTCACTATCTGTTATTAAAACAGAATAATTAGTTGAAGCTAAACCTATTGCTGTTGCTGCTGTAGTACTATTGGACCATGCATATGTATAAGGTGATTTCCCTCCTGAGGGAGTTACTGTTGCTGTTCCATTATTAGTGCCGTTACAAGCAATTGTTTGCGATTGTGTAGCAGATAGGGCAGCATTGGTTGTAAACGAAACAGTATTTCCATATCCAGTTCCAGCTGAATTTGTTGCGTAGGCTCTATAATATATTGTAGTCCCTGAGGGAAGTGAACTTACAGGAATGGTAAAAGCACCAGTTCCCGCAGTTCCTGCTACTTGTGTTACACCTGGACCATTTATTACTGGATTTGTTGTTAATGACCAGACAATACCTCTATTAAGTACTGTATCACCACCATCAGTATTTGAACCACCTAATGTAGCTGTAACTGCACCATAATTTGTTACAGGAGTATTTGTTGTTACTGTTGGAGTAGTAACTCCATTAGCAAATGTAAAATTATCAATAGCAAAATAGTCGTAATTACTGCTTAATTGAATTTCTAATTGATCAATAACTTGGTTAGTATTATTCGAACCGCCTTCAGTGGCAAAATTAACTAATGTAAAACCGTTTCCAGGTAAAGCAAATCCTGTATCTGCACCAGTGGTGTTTCTAACTACAGTAAATACGGTGTTTCCTGCAAGTTTTCCTCTAAAGGTTATACTACCAGCACCTCCGCCATTAGTTACACCAGGATCAACTTCAGCATTTCCTGATACATAGAACCAAAAACTACTCACTTTAAAGGAGCCAGATGCGGCAGTAATAACACCAGTTTGCCCCATTGCGCCAGGAAGTAGCGGATCGGAGACCTGAATAAAATTTGGAGTAGCATTATAACCAAGGCCTGGAAATGAAGCTACTTTAAAATCAAAAGGAGAAGTTAGATTAAAAGTTTTGCCATTGGATGTAAAGTTTGCAACATCGGCAGTGGCGCTTTCAAAAGTTTCGGTAAAAGTTTGCGCGTTTATATGCTGAATAGCAAAAAAAAGCAGCGTTATTAGTAGGTAGAGTTTTTTCATAATTTTCTGATATTTAATTATCTATTTGGTATTGTAACATTATCTTTTTGACTTATATTTCAGACTTAAAAAAGCATTAATAAAGTTTTTTAATATGTATAAACAAGAACTCACGATCATTGTTAAATCTATCATAGACTCAAATACTGTTAGCGAGCAGTTAGAATCTGCTCAACAACTTTCATGTTTTTATAAAAATATTATTAGCTGTACTCATTCAGATGACAATGAAACACTTGTAAATGGAGGTGTAGCTTTATCGAGCTCAGGTGCAGCAGACTGTGTTGATGATTACCTTCGAACAGTTTCTTTTATAAAAGGCATTCATAAGGCCTTAACAAGACTTTTTATTAATTCACCAGAAAAGAGTATTAATATACTTTATGCAGGCTGTGGACCATATGCAACATTAATTCTTCCTTTATTGCCATTATTCGATAAAGGAAGAATTAGCGTTGTTTTAATTGATATTAATCGTTCATCATTAGAATCAGTTCAAAATCTTGTATCTACAATTGGACTTGAAGATTATAATCTTCAAATGATAGAAACCAATGCAATTACTTATAAAATACCAGATGATTTTAAAGTAGATCTTGCTATTTCTGAGACCATGCATTATGCTCTTACAAGAGAACCTCAAATTGCCATAAGCGGGAATATAATTAAACAACTTCCTTGTGAAGCAATATTTATTCCGCAAGAAATTAGAATTGATTTAGCTTATACTTTTTTTGATTATGAGCAAAGCCTTAGAGTAAACGTAAACGAAGTAAAGGGCTACAAAGAAATGCAGCCCTATCCTCATAAGGTATTTGTAGATAGATTATTTACAATAAACAAAGAACATTTTGAGAGAGAAAACAGTAATTCTAGAATAGAAAGTACTTTTTATACCCTGCCAGATATTTTTGAAAATTACCCTGATGTTTGTCTTTTTACCGAAATCAAAATTTTTGAAGATATAGAATTACAGACAGCTGAATCTTATATTACAAATCCTTATTGTCTAGTGTCTATGTACGGTATTAAAGATTATTCAGAGATTAAATTAGTATATGATTTTAGTGAAATACCTAAATGGTCCTATCAATTAAAATAGTGCTACTACATTTTTTCATTAATTTCTTGGAGGGAAAACTCCTTCAACACAAATAATGTAATTGATTGCTAAATAGGGTTGCATGTTATTTACAGGAACATTATTGCCAGTTGGAGCAGTAATAACGTTACTATTTAAATTCACACTTGGTGTTGATGTTGCAAAGCCTAGTGTTGGTGAAAAAGTTCTTGAAACAAGCTGTCCTGGAGTAGCAATTGAAGCACCATCTACTGGTGTAGAATCTGTAGCTTGTGCGCTACTTACAGAAATTTTACTAGCTCCAGTATGTATGTGCGCAGGCAAATTATTTACTAAAAGTGTTGTAGTTGTAGCACCTGCTGTTTCGCCAATAGTATATACTTCACCACTTCTACTGGTTCCTTGCCCAATTGGTACAGTACCTTGCAAATTAGGTAAGGCAAAGTTAGTAGTACCATTTCCACCATAAGTAGTGCCTAGAATTGCAAATAAAGCTTGGTTTTGTGAAATAGCAATTAATTGTCCTGCACAAAACATGTAACCTCTAGGAGCAAAATTTCCCGCAAAAATTTTAATTACTCCAATGTATTCATCTTGCATAGTTTTTAAGATTTAATAGTTAATGTTAGCTTTTTAGTTTTAAATAATTTGACAGATTTTTTTTCATGCATGATTGATCTGACCGTATTTTACTACAAAGCTAAATTACTGTATATAAATTGTTTAAGAATAGGGGTTTTTACGTGTTTTCGTAAAAAGTTCTTTTTTGTAACATTTTTAATACAATATCTTAAAAAACATTCAATTTATGTCAGAGAATATTTTTAGAATTATCCTTTACGTGAAGTCATGTTCTCTTCAAAGTTTAAGCAATAAAAAAGGCGGTAATCACTTACCGCCTTTTTAAATTTTAACTTGAAAAATTCAAACCTTTATTTTTGAAACTAACATAAAGTTCCTGTCGTGCTGAACTTATCGTTTCTTCTGTTCGATATATACTGCACCAGAATTTAATAAGAAGTTTATACT
Organism: Flavobacterium ginsenosidimutans; assembly: GCF_003254625.1. Classification (GTDB taxonomy): domain Bacteria; phylum Bacteroidota; class Bacteroidia; order Flavobacteriales; family Flavobacteriaceae; genus Flavobacterium; species Flavobacterium ginsenosidimutans. Next base: position 38,455 of record NZ_QJRJ01000058.1, on the reverse strand, counting down.
TTCCATCAGAAATTGAACTGTAATAAATTTGAGATGGTTTTTCGTTGTTCACTAGCGGAAGATTTGCCAGTGTTTCATTTACAATTGTATTAATTTCTTCAGGAATTGTTTCTCCGTTAATTTCAAAAGTAACTTCAACTAACTTGAAATTATCTGTATACGTCCAGTTGGTAATATTTTGAGACAATAAATTACCATTCGGAATAATGATTTCGGCACCGTTTGGAGCATTAATTTTAGTAGTTCGAAGTCCCATCGATTTAATACGACCAGATTCTGAACTAATTTCGACAACATCACCAACTTGAATTGGTTTATCAAAAATTAAGATAATACCCGAAACGAAGTTGTTTACAATGTTCTGAAGTCCAAGTCCAACACCGACACCTAATGCTCCTAAAAGAATACTCAATTTATCTAATGGCATTCCAGAAGCTGCAACTGCAAGCAGATAACCACTTATTAAAACAACTAGACGGGTAATAAGTAATTTTGAATGTTGTCTTTTATTGATATTTTCTTCGTTTTCATCATCAATTTCACCAAAGAAATAAGCAACATATTTCTGTAATAAGTGTGCAGCCCATATAATAATAAAGAATAAAACAATATTTCCAAGTGTAAACGTAATGCTTCCAATAGTATTTGGATGACTTAACAACTTAGTTAAAGAACCTCGAAGCGACTCCCAAATATTCAAATTTGATGCAATTACAATTAGCCACATATAACTAATTACAATGATAAAAGGCTTTTTAAGATTGTCTGATAAACTTTCGTAATCAAACATTTTTTCGATTCCTCTTTTTACTCTAGTAGTATAAATTTGAAGTAAAATAATCTCTAGAATAATCTTCAAAAGAACACTTAAAGCAACAATTTGAGTAAGTGAAATAAAAGCTGTAAGACTAAGCATATTAGAAAGCGAAACTCTACCAAATAAATTGTAAAGAATAGACAAACCATTCAATCCGATAAAAAGGATACTTGCCCATTTAAAAAAGCCTTTTATATAAAGTTCTTCTTTAAGTGTTTTAATCTGAACCAAACCATAGCGAATTCCTAAAACATTAATTGCAACGAAAGCAACACGCTGTAATAATCCGATTGTGATAAATAGATCCAAAAAGCAAAGTGCAAAGAACAATCCTAAAAGGTAAAGCCAGTTTCTCATGGCAACTCCAGACCATTGGTTTTTGAAAAGGAAAATTAAAACTCCAAGCAAGAAAAGCTGAATCAATTCTAAAAATAGAGCAGGAGCATACAAATTAGTAACTACAGCAATATTTAAAGCAATGACCAAAACTGGCAATAAAATGCCTCGGTTTAAATATTTAAAGTTTAAAAGCAAAAGGTTTTCAGCATAACCGTTTACCTTAATGTATTTCATATTTCGGGAAATGTACCAAAATAAAAGTCCCATGAAGAAACACAGTGTAATAAGTCCGCCAGCTTTGTAACCAAGATAATATGCAGCAACATTTTCTTCAATGATAATTTTTGCTCCAATGTTATGCGTTACTCTTTTCTTAGCAGCAGAATCATTTATTTGCCATAAAGAAGGATATTCTTTTTTGAAAATACTGATTCCAGATTTCTCCAATTTACTTTCAACAGCAACTAAAGCATTCGAAACCGAAATTTTTCGTTGTACAGTAAGTCTCTTTTTATTGTTTAAAGTAGTCTGATTTTTAGTCATCAAACTATCTGTTGCAACGTATCTTTTTCTAAGATTTCCAAACTCTTTCTTAAACTGCTTACGACGAATAGTATCTTTTATTAAAGTAATTAAAGTTTTGTCTTTACGGAGATCAATAACACGTTTTTTGATGTTTTCAAGATTTAGATTTCGAGCATTAATTGCTTTATTCTGTTCTTCTAATTCTTGTTGGATTTCTTGAAGTACAATGCGGTACATCTGTTGATTTCGCACATTCGGATTAGCGCCTTTTAAACTAGCTAAAATTAAATCTAGTTTGCTTTCTGTACGTTTCATTTCGCCAAAAAGATGATGAGTATCACCTGCAAAATCAATGTCGTTGTAAGCGGATTCTAATACTTCTCCGGCTTTTTCAATTGCCATTAAGTAATCACTGTCTGTGGCTGTAGTGTCGTTGAATAGTCTTCCGCGACTTTCTTTTTTTACTGTTTTTTGCCCTTGAGCATAATTAAACTGAGAGAAAAAAAGAAATAAAACTAAGGGGATAAAATAAAAAGTTCTTTTTTGAAAAATCATAATGTGAATGGCTTATTTAGGGAGTCCAAATTTAATTTTTTTTAAAGAACTTTCGGTTAAGAAAAATTAAATTTAAAAACCTTATAACCTTTCATTTTGTGATTTTATCTGAGCTCTCTAAAAGCAATTTCTTTTTTTATTTCTTTTAATGAATTAGAATTGATAATAATAATTGGAGTTAAGGAAAAGGGAAGGACTATTAAAGGGCTGAAATCCTTCTTGAGGAATAAAATGCTAATAATTAATAGTAGTATAATAGTTAAGACGATTAAAAAAGTGATCAAAACTTTAATAGCTTTCTCGATTTTAATTAGTTCTTCATTAGTCATTTCGCTTGGTTTCTTTACTTTCATTTTATATTTTTACTTAAGAATTCTCACAAATTTTAATCAAAAAACAGTTTAAAACAATAAGTCAGATTTTTTTGACTACCTAAAAAAATATGGAAGAAGCAGAAACTTGTCCAGCGCAAAGACTTTTAAAAATGCTTTCAGGAAAATGGAAAGCTGAAATTTTCCGTTTAGCTTTAGAAGCGCCATTGCGATTTAATAGTTTACTAAGACAAATTCAGGGATCAAACAAACAATCTTTAGCAACAGCTTTGAAAGAATTGGAAGAAGAAGGGCTTTTAGAAAAAGTAACGATTAAGTTGAAGCCTCTTCATATCGAATATAATTTGACAGAAAAGGGAAAAGCCTTGATTCCAGTTTTTCAGCAGTTGGAAGGGTTGGCATAAATTTTTATTTTTAAAATAGAAAGATCCTCAAATACTATTCAGTGCTACCATAGCCACTGATGTTCTCTGAGAATCATCTCCTACATCCAAAAAATAAAAACGTCAGCTAAAAAAAGCAAGACTGATTAATCAATAAAGCTGAATTTATCTTCAAAAACTTGTCCAACTAACGGAATTGGTTTCTTTTGTTCGTTAGCGGCATTTATGATTCCGAAAATCCATAAAATAAAAATAACGTATCCAATATAGCTTAAAAAGTAAAGCGCTGGAACGATAGTTACAATAATAGACAAAGCAACATTTACGACTAAAGAAACCAGAAAAATTCCGAATCCTTGTTTTAAATGGTATCTCACCAAATCACTTTTAGGTGTTAAATCTTTACTTTTAACAAAAGCTATAATCCAACCAATAATAGTGACATAGCTAAGAATAGAAAGGGTTTTATTATTCATAGTTTAAGTTATTTATTGGGTCAAAAATAGAAACTAGGAATAGGACCCGAAATAGTTACTTTGTCTACTGTGCTTTTTGATTGGTATTGGTTAGATTTAAATGGGTAAGAGGTAAAATGTGTTTTTCAAAAGGTTAAATTTCTTCTTTCATTAATTTGAAAAATTGCTCTTTTTTTCCTCGCGAAATAGGCACAACAGATTTGTCATTCATATGAACCATTCCTTCGCGAGAATAGCTTACAATCGAATTTACATTGATTAAATGCGATTGATGAACGCGAAAAAACATTGGAGGCTCCAGTAAATCTTCATAATTTTTTAAAGGTTTAGAAACCATAATTTTTCGGCCATCGGTCAAAAAGAAAGTGGTGTAAGAACCAGAAGTTTCACATCTTATAATTTGTTCTAATTTAACTACATACATAGCCTCTTGAGTTGGCAATATGATACGGTCTGGAGTTTTGGTAAGGTTATTTTGCAATTCGTTTAATTGCTGTTTTTCTAAAACTCTTTCTTGCAAAAGCGAAATCCTTTCAATTGCAGTTCTAAGTTCATCTGGATCAATTGGTTTTAGCAGATAATCTATTGCGCTGTATTTGAAAGCATTAATGGCGTGCTGTTCGTAAGCGGTTGTAAAAATAAGATGAAAAGAGTTGAAGGAAATTTGTTTTAGAACATCAAACCCAGTTCCATTTTGAAGCATAATATCCATAAAAACCAAATCCGGCTGCATGCGGTCAATTAATTTTACAGCTTCTTCAGCACTTTCCGCGTAAGCGATAATCTGAATTTCTTCTGGAGCAACCATTTCCAACATAATGGATAAAGCTTCGCGAATGCGTTGTTCGTCTTCTATAATAATAGTTTTGTACATTTTTTTACAATATTGGAATATTAATAATAACAATGCAGCCCGTTTCTCCGTTGTCTGCATTGCGCTCTAAAACCTGAAAACCAGCATACGGATGGTCTTTTTGCATTTTTGCTAATCTTTCATCAGTAATTGTGGTAGAAAGAGATTTATGGTTTTCGTTTGTTTTCAATTTTCTCGAAGCTGTAAGTCCGATTCCGTTGTCTTTTATAGTGCAGATTAGATTTTTTTCTTGTGTTTGCTGTGAGAAATTAATTTGCAATAGACCTTTTTCTTCTTTTGTTTTTGGTTTTAATCCGTGTTCAACAGCATTTTCAATAAAAGGCTGAATCAAAAGTGGCGGAATAAGAATGTCTTCTTCAACAGATTCGTCACAAACAATAGCATATTCGAAACTATTATTAAGACGCAATTGCTGCAATTCGATGTAATTTTTTAAAGTACTGATTTCTTCTTCTAAGGAAATGTTTTCCTTTCTTGATTGTTCTAGAATCTGGCGTGTGAGTTTGGCAAATTTATTTAAATAAGAAACCGCCGGAATCGTATCTTTCTGCAAAATCATACTCTGAATATTCCCCAAAGCATTAAATATAAAATGCGGATCCATTTGAGAACGCAATAATCTTCTTTCTAACGAAAGTCTGGTTGCAAGGTTTTCAATGGTTTCTTTTTCCATTAATTGCAGCTTCAATTCACTGTTGGTTTGTTCTTGTTTTAAAATTTCTTCACGTTTTAAATAATAACGTTGCCTGAAATAGTAAGAACGAAACATAAAAACAAGTCCAAGCAATAAAACTCCAGCAATTCCATAACCTAAAAGTTTATTTTGCTGCTCCAGTTCATTTTCCAATTCAAGCTGTTTTATGCGCTCCATTTTTTTTGTAGACTCAAATCTGGCATCTGCATTTTGCAAAAGTTTTTGAGTGGTTTCATTATATTTTAACTGATTGTATTTCGTGAACAATGTATCGTATCCATAATACGCTTCAAAATCATGACGTTTTACAGAAACTTCTTTTAAGCAATTGTAAAAGGTAGCTAATAAATAATTATCGGTGTAAGGTAGGCTAAGCTGGTATTTTATCCCTTCAATAAAAAGCATTTCGGCTTTTACATAATTTCCTTTTTCAGTATAATAAAAACCTTGAAGGCCTATAGCGCTTCTGTAAATGATTTTAATATTGTATTTTTTGGCAATTGCTGTAGCTTTTTCAAGGTTATCAAGCAAGGCAGTTTCATTAATTGGTTTCGGACCTTTAGAATAAAGATCTGCCAGATTGATGTAAGCGATTCCGATGTTGCTTTTGCTAATGATATCAAAAGATTCTTTTTCGGCAAGTGCCACTGTAGTTTTTAAAAAATCTAAAGTCTTTTGCCAATCTTTCTCTGTTCCAGATTCGAGTTTATCGGTCAAATAACCTCCGTAAGCCAATCTTGCATACAATTTACTTTCTGGATCTTTTGCTTTATAAGCATGTTCAAGAGCCTCTTGCGCATATTTATGAACCTTTTCTGGCGATGCTGGAGAAAATAGATACGATATATCGGCCGCAATTTTAGCACATTGATCATGAGCATCTATTTTTGAGAAAAGCGTATAAGAATGCAGTAAATGGTCGATGGCCTGAGGTTTGTCATCTATATATGACTTTAAATTTCCCATTGCTAGAGAAGCAAAAGCTTTAACTCTTATTTTGTTGCTTTTTTTAGCTAAAATATAAGCAGTGTCTGCATAGCGAGTAAATTCTTTTAAATGCAATAAACGCCTTTGTGTAAGAGCGAGATACGAATAACAAATAACTTCATCGTCGATATTCTTTTTTTTCTTGGCTAAAGCAAGAGCTTGCTGCTGAATTTTTTTACTGGCAGATGAATCAGAAAAACGTTTAGAATATCCATAGGATGCAATCTTTTCGACTGCCGAAATTTGTGCATTTATAGGGGTGATGAAAACCAAAAAAAGAAACGAGAACAACCATTTCGTTTCCCTTTTTTTGATCTGATTTAAAGTAGTTTTTTCGTGCATATATTGTGGTAATTAAGGCCAAAATACAAATTGAAAATAGACTGACCAAAAAAAACTCCCTGCAAATTGGACAAGAAAAACCTTCGTAAAGTCTATGTGTAGAAGCCGCTAAAAAGAGCTTTTTCTCGATACTGGCATAGAATTACCAAATAAAAATCTAAAGCATCCATTTGCCAATTTCGAATTGTAGCAAGTTGATCTTAGTAGTAATCTTGCTGGTATAAATTATTTTTAAAACTATAAAATTATGAATAGGAATTTTTTTACATTGCTAATGATCGCTTGCCTTTTTATATCATCATTAAGTTATGGGCAAGAAGATAAACGCATTAAAATAGAAATCGCTTTGAAAGATGGTAACAAAACCACAAAAGCGGTATTAAGATCTGCTACATTTTCTTTTACAAAATCTACAGCCATTGGAACAGAATCTGAGATAAAAAACAATTACTATTTTTCTCTTGATTTTGAGAAACAAGATATTGCCTTGCTGGCTGTATTTATGAAAAACAAAGCAGGGGTTGATGGTCAGATTACAATGATCGATACATTTGGAAAGCTTCCTACGAGAAAATTTGATTTTACAAAAGGAAGAATTGATTCTTTAAGCGATCAATTAACTGCCGATTATACTAGTTCTTACATCTCACTTCTTTGTGATTCTCTGATTATTGATGGCGTTAAAATTGAGTAGAAAAATGAATGAACTTAAGAAATTCACAAAAGAAGAAAATCTGTATGTCATGAAAAGACAGTACGGCTTTGGTCTAATTGTGGTATTAGGCATGATTGCTTTTACTATTGGAGGAATTTATTATAAAAATAATGCAGTAATTGGCATTTTTGGAGTCTTGGCTGTTATATGCTTTATTTCGATTTGGCAGGAAGGATTTAGTATTGATCTTGACAGAAAGGAGTTTAGAATAAAAAACGGATTGATTAACAAACCCGTTCTGATTCCGATTGCTGATTTTCTTAATTTTGAAGTGGTCAAAGTCAGACATAATTTTATTACAACAAACGTTTGCTTAAATCTTTATTACAGAAAAGATAACAAGGAGAGATGCACTGGAATTGCCCAAGGTTTTACAGCTAGATCCATGCAGAATTTGATTAATGAAATTAATGAAATTTTAGATGAACATTCGAGAAAGATATAACATCGAAGAAACGCTTCATTCATTTTCATTAAATCCGCAAAAGCCATCACTAGATCAATCATGGTGGTTTTTGGCTGGAATAACGGCAGGAGTAATAGCTTTACTATTGTTTTTTAATGATCTAGGAGAAGAAATGCGTTGGGTGATTGGTATATTCTTAGTATACTTTTTGATTCATTTTTTATATGATATTCAAATAGCTTCTAAAATTCGGTTTACGTTTGATGCTCGTAATAATGCCGTTTATAAAACAAGTCCGTTAATTTCAAAAAAGAAAATAATGAATCTGGATGAAGCCATAATTTTTGTTCAATCAGAAATGGGAAGCTGGCATTATGCTTTAGGAGCAAAGAAAAGCCAGTTTGTTAAGAATTATAGAATTAGTGAAGGATTTAGTTCAGGGAGAAAAAGCGACGAAAGGCAAGATGCGTACGAGAATCTGATTTTAGTAAAAATCGGTAAGCTTCAAGAAAATGTAAATTCCAATCGCAATAATTAATTCGATAAGATGTGACTTTTTTTTCACGCAGACTAAAAGGTTAGGGCAGATGCCAATGCTGCAGACGAAAAATATCTATTAAATTATCTCTAGTGAGAGCTGGAGATAATTCAATAGATACTTTAGATTTTCTTTTTTATAATACTGTAAATAAATTAAATAGACTGCCTCAATTGTTTTTATTTATCATAATAACTTCATTTCCAGCAATAGCAAAAATATGATGATCTGATTTTGGTTTTAAAATAAACTTTCCTGTAAACTCTCCAAAAGCTGGCAGAATCATTTGATTCGGTTTTTGAAAAAAACAACGCAATTTTAAACTTTGCAGTCCTAATCCACGGAGAATTATTCCAGGATGGATATGTCCAGAAAAATTAAACAAATTGTCTTTTTCTGTTGGATGATGCGTGAAGAAAAAACCTTCTATTTCTAGCATTTCAATAACTATAACGCTAATAGATTTATAGTGTTTTTCATCAATAATATCGTGATTTCCTGTTATCAAATAGGTTTCTTGATTATGATTAGAAAGCCACTTTTCAAACAAATCCCATTCTGCATTTTTTGAGCTGTGAAATAAATCACCTAAAAAGATTATTTTTTCAGGCTCAAAATAGTCTAAAACATCAGTGATTTTTCTAAAATTTTCAGAAATTGCATTTTGTGGAATTGCAATTCCGTATTTTCTAAAATGCGTCACTTTTCCTAAATGAACATCAGAAATAATAATGATTTTTTTAGATTCCCAAAAAACAGCTCCACTTGGATGAAGTATAAAGGTTTCGTCTTTTATTTGAATTTTCATAAGCAGTTACTTCATATAAGAAGCGGTCATTTTTTGGATTCTTTCAGCCAAAGTTTCACTCGACAATTTCTCTCGTAATCGATCTGTAATAATTGGAAAACTGAAAGGAGTTGGTTTTAAACATTGTTTCCAGATTATTTTTTGATTTGCAATTCTTTCTAAAGCTAAAATTAGACGTCCTTCTTCCAATTGATGTTCGAATGTTTCTCGATATGCTTGATGCAATAATAAATTATCTGGTTCAAAATCTCTGAAAACTTCGAACAATAATTGTGAACCGCTTTGTAAATGTTTCGTTTTAACCATTTTTCCTGGAAAACCTGTAAAAACTAATCCAGAAATTACAGCAATATCTCTAAATTTTCTTCGTGCCATTTCAGTCGAATTTAAACTTTTTTGCAAATCATGATGCACATATTCAGTTGAAAATAGATTATTATCTAAAACCGCTTCGATATTAATTTCCTGATCCGAAAGCAATTCAAAGCCATAATCATTATAAGCCAAAGAAAAAGTTATGGATTGCAATAAACTAATTCTAAAAGCCAATAAACTTGCCAAAGCTTCGTGTACAAAACGACCTTCAAAAGGATAAAAAATTGCATGAAATCCTTCTCGAGTTTTGAAAGTTTCAATTAGAAATTCATCTGAACTTGGCACAATAGATTCTTTTCGCTGTCTTTGAAATAATGGTTGTAAAACTTTTAATTCTGCTGAAAGATTATCGGTATTGGCACGATATAATTCTTTTCGGAGCAATTCACTCATTTGAGAAGATAAAGCCAAACGGCCGCCCATCCAGCTCGCAATTTTTGATTCTTTCTTCGGACTTGCTTTTTTTACCAAAACCTGCATGTTTCTAATTTTGAACAATTCGAGTTTTTTTCCAGCGAAAATAAAAGTATCGCCAGGTTTTAATTTCGAAATAAACCATTCTTCAATAGTTCCGATATAACCGCCGCTTACATATTTCACATTCATTACGGCATCTCCCACAATAGTTCCAATCTGCATTCTATGATGCATGGCAATCATTCTGCTATTGATTTTATAACAGCCGTTTTCGTCAATTTCTACTTTTTTGAATTCGTCATAAGCATGAAGACTTTGACTTCCTTGAGTTATAAAGTTTAAAATCCAATTCCAGTTTTCTGTTGTGATAGTTTGATAACTAAAGGTTCCTTGAATTTGTTTGAAAATCTCATTAGGATAAAATCCGTCAGAAACAGCTAAAGTATTAAGATATTGAACTAAAACATCCCAGCTATTTAAATAAGGGATACGATCTTCGATTACACTATTTTCAACCGCTTTTTTTAATGCCGAAGCTTCTATCAATTCAATGGCGTGAGTAGCAAGAAAATAAATAACGCTTTCTTTTCCAGGCTGATGTCCGCTTCGTCCAGCTCGTTGCATAAAACGTGCAACACCTTTTGGTCCACCCACCTGAATGATCGATTCAACTGGAGCAAAGTCTACGCCCAAATCTAGACTTGAAGTGCATACTACGACTTTTAATTCTTCATTTCGAATGGCATTTTCTACCCAAAGTCTGGTTTCTCTGTCTATACTTCCATGATGCATCGCCATTTCGCCAGCAAATTCAGGATATTTTTCTAATAATCGCTGATACCAGATTTCGCAGGCTGAACGCACATTTGTAAAAATTAAAGTAGTTTTACTGGCTTTGATAATTTTAGCAACTTCATCAATTAAATGCAATCCCATGTGTCCGCGCCACGGATAGGTATCCATTTTTTCGGGAATAATGGAAACTACTTTTATTTTCTTATGAATTACTGCTTTAATTAAAACCGAGTTCTGATAAGCTTCAGACTCAACTCCAAGTAAAACTTCCTGAGCTTGCTGAAGATTTCCAATTGTGGCTGAAATTCCCCAAATACGTAAATTTTCGGCAATCTTTTTTAATCGAGATAAAGCCAATTCTATTTGAACGCCACGTTTTGTTCCAAGTAATTCGTGCCATTCATCAATGACAATCGAACTGCAGTTTTTAAATGTATTGGCGTAGCCTTTTGTAGCCAAAAGCAATTGCAGACTTTCTGGAGTTGTAATTAATAAATCGGGCATTTTATCTTTTTGTTTGGCTCTTTCAGTTGCAGAAGTATCTCCAGAACGTATTCCAACAGTCATAGGAATATCTAAATCGGTTAAAACTCGTTCTGCTGCTTGTTTGATTTCGACTGATAAAGACCTTAAAGGCGTAATCCAAATCGCTTTTAATCCTGAGTTATGTTTAGTTTTGTAATTCGGATTTTCTTTGATGTAATTTAAAATGATGGGAAGCCAAAGCGCATAGGTTTTTCCACTTCCTGTTGGCGCATTTAATAATCCATTTTTACCTTGCAGAAAAGCAGTCCAAGTCTGGGTTTGAAATGGAAAAGGTTTCCACCCCTGACTTTTAAACCAATTATTGGCGATTGTAAACAACTGCTCTCTGTTCATTTATAAAATCATATTTTTTAAATCTTCAATAGAATTGGCTTCATCTATTTTTTTATCGTGACGCCATCTTAAAATTCGAGGAAAGCGGGTTGCAACTCCGCTTTTATGTCTTTTAGAAAGCGCAATGCCTTCAAAACCAATCTCAAAAACTAATTTTGGTGTAACGCTTCTAACAGGACCAAATCGCTCTAATGTGTTTTTCTTAATCCAATCATCAACCATTCTAAATTCAGCATCAGTTAAGCCTGAATACGCTTTCGCGAAAGTGACGAGTTCGCGTTCCTGATTTTCGTTTTCTTGCCAAAGCGCGAAAGTATAATCAGTAAATAAATTTGATCTTCGTCCATGACCGCGCATGGCGTAGGTGAGAACCGCATCAATTACTAAAGGTTCAATTTTCCATTTCCACCAATCTCCTTTTTTCCTTCCAACGAGATAAGGAGAATCTTTTCGTTTTAACATCAAACCTTCGCTTTTCATTTCGCGAGATTTTAATCTTTCATTTGTGATTTCTTCCCAAGTAGAAAAATTGATTCTTTCGGAAAGCTGTAACGGAATATTTTTTCCAATTAATGAAGTAAACAATTCTTCTAATAAAATACGACGTTCTTCGTAAGGGAGATTTCGAATATCATTTCCCTGCCATTCGAGCAAATCGTAAGCCTTTATAATAACTGGAGTATTTTTTAAAACAGATGCTGATACATTTTTTCGTCCAATTCGGGTTTGCAAATCGTTAAATGTCCCAATTTGATTGTCTATGAAGGGAAGAACCTCACCATCAATCACAGTTCCGTTTGGAATCATTCCGATGAAAGAATTAAATTCGGGATATTTATCGGTTACTAATTCTTCACCACGGCTCCAAACGTAAATTTCGTTATCACGAATAATCGTTTGAGAACGAATCCCATCCCATTTATGTTCTGCGCTCCAATCTTCAGGATTTCCTAAACTTTCGAGTTCTCCTTCAATCGGATAAGCGAGATAAAAAGGATAAGGTTTAGATAAATAATCACTACTTCTTTCATCCAAAACCAATTCCTGAAATGTAATTGTATTCGGGTTCCAATCGCCCATTAATTTATACGCCAATGTATCTTCATCAATATTTTCTGCTTTAGAAAGTGCTCGCGTCATCAACTTTTGACTTAAACCAATTCTGAAACTACCCGTTATTAACTTCGTGAAAACAAAACGTTCATAATAATTCAAATTAAGCCAGTTAGTTTGCAAATATTCTTTTTTCTCTAAATCATCTTTCTTTTTTAAAGCAATGATTTCTTGAAGAAATTCCGTTAGACTTTTGTCAGAGTGTTCTTTTGTCGTGGGAATAACAAGTGCAATTGTTTCGGCTAAATCTCCCACAATATGATAACTTTCTTCAAATAACCATTGCGGAATTCCAGCCAGTTCATTTGCCCATAAACGCAATAAAGTAGTGTTAACTGGTCGAGGAGGACGGCGATGAGAAAGTATGGCAATCGTCCAGACTTTGTCTTCATCACTTGCCTTTAGGAAATAATTCGCCAACGCATCAACTTTTACCGATGTTTTATTAGAACTATCTAAGGTTTTTATAAGCTCGGCAAAGTTTTTCATTTTTTTTGTTGTAAAATGTTAGATGTAAAATGTGAGAAGAGGTTAAATGTGGTCTTTTTACATTTAACTTTTTACATTTTACAATTATTCTTCATCTGTATTATTGGTTTCTCCTTCAAATTGAGTGTTTGCTGTTCTGGCATCGTAACCTAATTCTCGAAGATATTTTGAAAATATATCAGAATATCCATGTGTGCAGATTACTTTTTCTGCTCCAGTTGCTTTAATGCTTTCTAGTAAACCAGTCCAATCGCAATGATCACTAATTACAAATCCGCGGTCCACTGCACGTCTTCTTCTTGCGCCTCGAAAAGCCATCCAGCCGCTTGCAGTTCCCGTTACAAAATGTGTCATTTTTCTAATCCAAGTACTTCCGTGTGCGCTTGGCGGTGCGAGAACAATATTCCCTAATAAATCTTCTTTTTTAGTTTCTTGAGTTACTCGAACAGTTGTAGGCAAATCGATTAACTGACGAACAACATTAGTCATATTTTCTATAGCACCGTGTGTATAAATCGTCCCAATACTTGGGTCAAGATATTTTAGTAATCGCTGTGCTTTTCCTAAAGAATATCCAAAAAGTACAGATGTTTTCCCTTCTGCACGATTTTCTGCCCACCAATTATTAATTTCAGTCATAACATTTTTTTGTGATTCCCAATTAAATGCAGGAAGCCCAAAAGTGCATTCTGTTATAAAAGAGTGACATTTTACAACTTCATAAGGAACTGAAATTCCGTCATTTTCTGTTTTATAATCGCCTGTAAAAACCCAGATTTCATCTTTATATTCCACTCTAATTTGTGCTGAACCAATAATATGTCCCGCAGGATGAAAGGAAAACTTTACGCCGTTTATGGTAAAAGTTTCATTCCAGTTTTTGCCAGAAACGTTTATTTCGCCCAAACGATATTTTATAATCGGAATGTTAGAATAATGTGTGATGTAATTTTGATGTCCCCATCGCGCATGATCAGAATGCCCATGAGTAATAATCGCATTTTTTACAGGCCTCCACGGATCAAGATAAACATCCGCCTGTTGGCAGTAAATTCCTTTATCGTTAAATTGTAATAATGGTGGATTCATTTTCAATTAGATAATTTATGTGCTTGCTGCGATAATTAAGTAGGCGATAAGTGATATGCTTAGTACAAACAGCATCATTGTAATAAAGGTAAGCATTGCGGTTGAATATTGATACTTTCCTTTTTTTAATAGTTTGATTGTGTGAATGTAACGTAGATAAGACAGCAGAATTGTCAACGCGCCAGCAATCAATAATCCGATTCCCAGATAAATAGTAAAATTACTTTTTGGCGCAACTGTTTCTGCTAAATATTTAGCCGGAAGTTGTTTTAAAAACAATGAAAATTTTACCGCGACAAATCCGAAAACCATTATTCCAATTCCCGTACGAAGCCAAGCTAATAAAGTTCTTTCATTAGACAAGTATTCGTTCATAATTTCCTGATCATTTTTTGGCGACATAAATATTTCTAAAGTTTATTAGTGTTCAAAATTTCTATAAGGAGGACAATCGTATCTGTTGTCTTCATTATCTAAGTTATAACTGTCATAAGGATTTGAGTCGTCATAACTTGAAAAAGGAGTATTATCTTCAGCTAAATTTAGTCCACTTTCTATAATTTCATAACAATCATCAGAAGAATGATCACAGTGGTTTTTATAGTTAACATCTTCATTTTGTCCCGAAGTAAATTCTTGATCCATCGCTTCATTTTCATGAGCTGTATCAATATGATCGGGTTTACTGCATTTAAAATCATTCAAATTTGCAGTTTGGCTGTTGACATCTTTTTTCATGGCTGCTATTTTAAATTAGTAAAGTTTTCTAAATTTTGATATATACAAATTTGAAAATAAGCTGCTTAAAAAAATTATAGGATTTACTTTTAATCTTACAAGATTTAATTCTAGATTATTCTTGTCTAATTCTCATTTTGTAAAACTGAAATATAATTCTGTAAAATAAGCACTTACGTATTTTGCAACTTTGTACTATTAATAATTTAAAAAATTATAACATTATGGAAACTTCAAGAAAAGATTCGAAATCTGGAATGAAAGATTCTGGAAAAACTCAAAAATCAACATCTGGTTCTAGAGGAAAAAGCACTACAACAAAATCGAATGATTCAAAAGGTAGAGCTGGTCATTAATTTTTTAGTTTATTAAAAAGACTAAATAGTAAAAGCGTGCTGTTTAAATATAAACAGCACGCTTTTAGGTTTTTATAATTAAGGTTTTATTTCAAAACTTCTTGAATTGTTTTTACAAAGGTTTCAATTGGCTGCGCGCCAGAAACAGCATATTTACGATCAAAGACAAAGAAAGGAACTCCTTGAACACCAATTTCGGCAGCTTCTTTAATATCTGATTCAACTTCTTTAATAAATAAGTTTTCGCTTTCTAGAACTTCTCTAATTTCATTTTCTTCTAATCCAGCTTGGATTCCTAATTTAATTAAGGTTTGTCCGTTGTTTAAATCTTGCCCGTCAGTAAAATAAGCTTTAAAGAAAATTTCTTCCATTCGATCGCCTATATTTTTAGTTTTAGCCAATTGAATGATTCTATGTGCGTTTAAAGAATTTGAAATAATAGCTTTATCAAAATTATAATCCAAACCAACGCTTTTGGCACGTTCTGCGACACCTTTGTGCATTTCTTTAGATTGTTCAATTGACATTCCTTTTCTTTCTGCTAAGAACGTGTAAACGTCCATATCAGGCTGAGAAGTAATAGTTGGGTCAAGCTGAAAGCTTTTCCATTCGATTTCAAATTCATCATTTGGAAATACCGCAAGTGCAGTTTCCAGTTGTCTTTTTCCGATATAACAAAACGGACACATGATGTCCGACCAAATTTCTATTTTCATTTTACAAAAATACGGAAAAAAAATTGTTTCAAGTTTCAAGTTTCAAGTTGATATACTATGCGTATAATTTTTAACGCAAAGTACACAAAGGTTTACGCAAAGTTCGCTAAGTTTTTTTTCTAAAGTCTTTAATAAAGATTATAAGTACGCAAAGCTTTGTGTTCTTAGCATTCTTAAAAAAATTAAACATAAAACTTAGTGAACTTTGCGTAAACCTTTGTGTACTTTGCGGTTTAAAAAACACAAAGTAGATCAACTTGAAACCTGAAACTTTAAACTTGAAACAAAAAGTAAAAAATAAAAAACCGCAACTCTTTATAGGAATTGCGGTTTCTAGGTATAAAAAATGGTTGGTTAATAGCGATATCTTTTTTTTACAATGATATATCTTTTATTTAAAACTAAAAAATATCCCTGTAACAGAAAGAAACTTTAATGTTAACTATTTAACATTACAGGCATTACAAGCATAGTAACTGTTTCGCCTTCTTCTAAACCATCAACAGGCGTTAAAATACCAGCTCTGTTTGGTAAAGACATTTCAAGCATGATCATGTCAGACTGCAAGTTTGTTAGCATTTCAGTTAAGAAACGAGAGTTGAAACCAATTTGTAAATCATCACCTTGATAATCACAAGTTAATCTTTCTTCTGCTTTGTTTGAGTAATCGATGTCTTCTGCAGAAACATTTAATTCTGCTCCAGCAATTTTCAAACGAATTTGGTGTGTAGTTTTGTTAGAGAAAATCGCAACACGACGAACAGAACTTAAAAATAAAGAACGGTCAATCATTAATTTGTTTGGATTTTCTTTTGGAATTACCGCTTCGTAGTTAGGGTATTTTCCGTCGATTAAACGACACATTAAGATATAATTGTCAAATGAGAAAGTCGCATTTGAATCGTTGTATTCAATTTTTACTTCAGCATCAGAGCTTCCTAAAATACTTTTTAAAATGTTTAAAGGTTTTTTAGGCATAATAAAATCTGCAACTTGAGATGCTTTAACATCTGTACGAGCATATTTTACTAATTTATGAGCATCTGTAGCTACGAAAATTAATCCTTCTGGTGAAAACTGGAAGAATACTCCAGACATTACTGGACGTAAATCATCGTTTCCAGCTGCAAAAATAGTTTTACTTACTGCAGTTGCTAAAACTTCTGCTGGAACAAGTGTTACAGATGGATCTTCAAGACTTACAGCTTTAGGAAATTCTTCTCCAGCTGCGTAAGCCAATGCATATTTACCAGAATTAGAGCTAATTTCTACTGTGTTATTATCTTCAACAGTGAAAGTTAACGGCTGCTCTGGGAAAGTTTTTAAAATTTCAAGCAAAAGTTTTGCAGGAACAGCTACGCTTCCTTTGCTTGTAGAATCGATCGATAATGTAGCCGACATAGTCGTTTCAAGATCTGAAGCCGAAACGGTCAACTCATTATTGTTTAGTTCAAACAAAAAGTTGTCTAAAATTGGCAACGTATTGTTGCTATTGATTACACTACCTAAAACTTGTAATTGTTTTAATAAGTACGAACTCGATACTATAAATTTCATCTGCTTTATTTTATTTTTTGATAAGCTTTTTATCTAATTTGGGGCTAAATATACGGATTACAAATATATCTTAAACTATCCAAAGTATTACATTTTTTTATTAACATCTATTTGCTGTATTTTCTTTTTCTGATGAAAGTAAATACAAGTCCGAATATCAATAAAATTAGAATTGGAACTCCGATAGTTATGAATTGAGTTAAAGTATAGCTTTCATAAACTTTCTCTTTGTCTAATAGCGGTAACTCAACATCTTTGCTTCTAATGTTAATAAGTCCTGTGTCATCAAGAAGATAATTGATACAATTCATAATGAAGTCTTTGTTGTCGTATAATTGGCCAGTTCTTTGGTCGTAACCTAATTCAACAGGAATTCCGTTTTTGTCCAGTTGATTTTTAGCTAAATCTCCGTCGGCAACAACAATCATTTTATTTGGTTTTCCTTGTGCTGTAAAAGAATTGTCTTTGAATGGTAAAACTCTATTTTCAAAAGCGGAATGGAAAGAACCTTCTAATAAAACAGCAAGCGGTTTATTTCCTTTGTTAAGGTAATCCTGCGGACTTGTTTTTTCAGTTACCATATTCAAATTGATTTCAACAGGTGAACCAATTGTTTTAGAATATTGAGAAGATTGCAATAAAACCGTTTTTTTGATTCCGTTTTTCAAAGTGTCAATTGGACTTGCGAAATCGAATTTAATTCCGCCCAAATTTTTAACAATTGGATGCTGACTTGTTGGATAAACCTGCGGTGCAAATTTCCAGATAAAATCTTGATATTGTGTTGCACTTCCTTGTTCGCCAGTAGCCAATTTTATTGGACTTCCTTGTTCGTCTTTAATCAAATCAGGATTAATTCTAAATCCATATTTGAAAAACATATCGTTTAGATTTAAATCTCTCGGATAAGCCAAAGTCGCGCCCATATCATTGTACAAGCTGTCCATGTCCGCAGCAACTTGGTCAATTAGCCAAAGTGTTTTACCGCCATTCATAATAAACTGATCCAGAACTTCTTTTTCTTCGTCAGAGAATTTTTCAGTTGGTTTTGCAATAATGGCTAAATCGTATTTCTTCAATTCATTTAAAGTAGCATTCGGGTTTTTGGCAACAGAGTCTAATGTAAAAGGCCCAATTAAATAGCTTTCATGAATTTGCTTTAGCATTCCAGCAATATATCTTTCTTTCAATTCGCCATTTCCTTTAATAATAGCAACTTTTTTCTGTTTGGTTTTCGTTACTTTATTGATAGCATCTGCAATAGAATATTCTAAATGCTGAATTGATCCAATAACTTTTTGCGTAGTCGAAGCGCCCATTATATTTTTCAATAAAGGAATATTGACTTCTTTATTATTGTAAACAGCAACTGCCCAAGGAAAAACCATTGCTTGAGATTGTTTTCCTTTATCGTCAACAGTAATATTTATAGGAGTTAATCCTTTTTGGAAAAGTGATTTTGTTAATTCATCACTTTCATCTTCATTTGCCAACGGATCAACAAATTCGAAAACAATATTTTTATTATAAGCTTGAAATTCTTCTAATAATTGTTTGGTTTCTTGCTGTAAACGTCTAAAATCTGCTGGAAGATCTCCTTCCATATAAATCTTAATAGAAAGTGGATTTTCAACTTGTTTTAGAATCCCTAATGAAGTCGGAGAAAGGGTATAGCGTTTATCTTTTGTTAAATCAAAACGATGAAAAAAGATTGTTCCAAGTACATTTAAAACAACTAAAATAAAAATAGTGATGCCTAATGTCTTTAAATTATGTTTTGTAGATAGTTTCATTAGGCTTTAAAAGATTTTAATTGGTAAACAGTAAAAGACAAGAAAGCGATTGCAATGCTCAAAAAGTAAATAATGTCGCGAGTATCAATTACGCCACGGCTCATGCTTTTAAAGTGATTTTGCATTCCTAAAGCTGAAATTAATCCGTTTGAACCTGGAATCAGAGAACTTAAACCTTCAAAACCAAAATAAAAGAAAAAGCATAAAAAAACGGCAATAATAAAAGCCACAATCTGATTTTCTGAAAGGGTAGAAGTAAAGATTCCAATTGCTGAATAAGAAGCAATTAAAAACAATAATCCAAAATAAGAACCGATTGTGCTTCCCATATCAAGGTTTCCTTCTGGCGAACCTAAATCTGAAATCACTTTTACATAAATCAAGGTTGGAATTATTGCTAGAATAATTAGCAAAAACGAACCGAAAAACTTACCATTTACGATTTCCCAAATTGATAAAGGTTTAGTCAATAATAACTCTAAAGTTCCTTGTTTTTTTTCGTCAGAGAAACTTCTCATTGTTACGGCTGGAATTAAGAAAATCAAAATCCAAGGCGCTAATGTGAAAAACGGAGTTAAATCGGCATAACCTGTATTTAGGATATTGTAGTCTCCTTCAAAAACCCATAAAAAGAGTCCGTTGCTAATTAAGAAAATCGCAATGACTAAATAGCCAATTGGAGAGCCAAAAAAGGATTTTATTTCTCTTAAAATGATTGATTTCATTTGTTATTATTTTGTTTCAAGTTTTTTTGTTTCAGGTTTCAAGTTTTAAGTTCTTGAAATAACTTATAAATTATTTTCCGTGCGTAATTTTTATAATTCGTGAATTTCTAGCATCAATAATTATTAGAAATGTTCCGCCTAAATAATTTTCAGGCAAAGTTCCAGAAATAACCCAGTAATTTTCTAAAAGGTAAATTTCATATGGCCTTTGTTTTTCTATCTTTTCTTTTCCGTAGATATCAAATAAAATTGGCTCTGCGATTTCAATTGCAGTAATGCTGTCTTTTATAATTATCTTTTTATTATCGACAACATTATGTTGTGATTTTTTAGATAAAGCAATTTTTAGTTCTTCATTCGCATTTTCAATTCCTAAAACTAAACGCTTGTTTTGCGCACAACTGCTAAGTGTAATTAGTAAAAGTGATAAGAGAAAATATTTCATAATTTGATTTTTTATTTCATGTTTCAAGTAGCATGCTTAACGTGAAACTTTAAACTTGAAACTAATTTAAACTAACCAATTTATCAACGCTCCAGGCTTCAGGTTTTGCATTGAATAATTTTTTTGTAAAATTCCAAACGGTATTAAAAAGCTCAGAATTTCTATAATTTTCTAAATCTTCTTCAGTTTCCCAATAACTGTAAGTGAAAAAGATGCATTTGTCATTTTTGTCCTGATACAATTCTAAAAAACGATTTCCTTCTGCATTTCGTATTTTCTCTTTCACCGATTCAAAATTCTCTAGAAAATCAGGGATTTTTTCTTCGTGAAAACTCATTTTTACTATTCGGACAAACATGTTATTATTTTAGAATTTAGATTGTTGATTTTAGATTTTTTGAATTGTCTAAAGTCTTACAGGTGCGCAAAAATACCAAATTTGATTGTTGTTTTAAATAAAAAATGAAATATTATAAAATCATGTTTTTCAAATATAGCCTGTGGTTTCAACCACGGGAACACAACGTTTATAATAATGCGTCCCCGTGGTTGAAACCACGTGCTATGTTTATGATGTAATGAATAATCTGCTCAATCAGGAAAATCTGCTAGAGAATTAATCTAAAATCTGAATTCTAAAATCTAAAATTAATTTAGGAGAATTTAATCGTAATCACATCACGATAATTTAATCCCAACAAACTATTGGCAGAACCTACTTTAGAAGGATTACTTCTAAAAATAGCAATTTCTAGAAAACCTGCTTCATTAAAAATAGCCAGTTTTTCTCCCTCATAAGTTTTAATTGGATATTTATCGGAAGTTGCAATTGCCGAATAATTTGGCAGAATTGTCTTGATGCTTTTGGGTTTCATCACGATTTCATACGGGCGTCCGCGTGAAATTTCTAAGAATTGTTTTTTAGAAATATTAGTCACCACATTTCCAAAATGATCAATATAAATGATATTACCTTTTATAGAATTTCCGTCATCGGCCACAAGAGCTTGTAATTCGGTAGCTTCTTTAATAGATGAAATCTCTTTTCCAATTACATTCAATAAACCACCTTTTGATAAATGTGAAGCAACTTGAATGAAAATATCCAAATCTGTCGATTCTATCGGGAAACGATCGTGAATATTAATAGCAACAATTTTCTGCGGAACAATTTTCTGCGTAAGCATACTCAAGATTCCATTATCAGCACAAATAAAATAGTGATCGTTCCATTGCATAGCAATATGCTGGTTCTCTTTATTGCGCTCAATATCGACACCAATAAGATGTACAGTTCCTTTCGGAAAGCTCAAATAAGAAGCGCCAATAATGTAACTTGCTTCGGCAGTATTAAAGGGATCAATGTCGTGAGAAATGTCAATGATTTGAACCTCTGGATTTTCAGAAAGTATTTTACCCTTCAGCGACCCCACAAAGTGATCTTTTAAGCCGTAGTCTGTAGTAAGGGTAATTATTGACATATTTTTGTTTATAACTATTGATAGTATTTAAATCTAATTTTCATTAAATTTGAGAAATGCAAAGCTAATAATAGTAAACACAAATTGAAAGAAAGAAAAGACAAATTGTGTTTTTAAAAGTATTTGCCTGTTACAATATTCAGAAACACTGATTTAAGTTTATTTTGTTAAACTGAGACTGCGACTGAATACTGAAACTAATAAAAAAGACCCGACAACCACTAAATATTAAAAGGAATTATTTTAATTTAAAACTACTTCATTTGAACGAAAGAATAA
Organism: Flavobacterium ginsenosidimutans; assembly: GCF_003254625.1. Taxonomy (GTDB): domain Bacteria; phylum Bacteroidota; class Bacteroidia; order Flavobacteriales; family Flavobacteriaceae; genus Flavobacterium; species Flavobacterium ginsenosidimutans. Next base: position 16,417 of record NZ_QJRJ01000058.1, on the reverse strand, counting down.
TCGAGCTAGTAGATATTGCTCCAAAAGAGTTTTGGGGCGCACAGGATAGCCATTTAGAAATTATTAAAAAGTATTACCCGAAGCTTAAAATCGTAGCGCGAGGGACAACTTTAAAAGCATTTGGCGAAAAAGAAGTTTTAGACGAATTCGAAAAGAGATTTCAAAGATTAATGCTTCATTTTACGCGTTATAATAATATTGATGACAATGTAATTGAACGTGTAATAATGAGTGATGGTCAAGAAGAAAAAAGATCTTATGATCATGATAAAATCTTAGTTCATGGTGTTGGCGGTAAGATAATCAAAGCAATGACGCCAAATCAGCAATTGCTGGTTGATACGATTAAGAAAAACGATATGGTCTTTGCTATTGGTCCTGCTGGAACCGGAAAAACGTATACCGGTGTTGCTATGGCGGTTAAAATGCTAAAAGATAAAGAAGTAAAAAGGATCATTCTAACACGTCCAGCGGTTGAAGCCGGAGAAAATCTCGGATTTCTTCCTGGGGATATGAAAGAAAAACTTGATCCGTACATGCAGCCACTCTATGATGCGTTGCGTGATATGCTTCCGAATGAAAAATTAGAAGATTATATTTTGAAAGGAATTATTCAGATTGCGCCACTTGCCTTTATGCGCGGACGTACGCTTGATAACGCCTTTGTAATCCTTGATGAAGCACAGAATACAACGCACTCACAAATGAAAATGTTTTTGACCCGTATGGGAAAAAACGCCAAATTTATGATTACGGGTGATCCTGGACAGGTCGATTTACCTAGAAGAACTATTTCTGGTCTTAAAGAAGCTATTTTGGTTCTGAAAGATATTGAAGGTATCGGAATTATTTATCTGGATGATAAAGATATCGTACGTCACAGATTGGTTAAAAAGGTGATTGACGCTTATAAACAAATCGAGAATCACGATTAATAATAATTTTAGTGAAATGTTAAATGTAAATCGTGAATTGTGTTTTAGCATTTATTAATATTCGTTTTGCACGTTTTATTTAAAGGTGCAAAACGAATATTTTTTTATTTAAAAAAAAAATGAAACAACTAGATGATTTCTACCTAAACCAAGAAGAGCCTATAAAAGGAATATTTTTGGCATTAAAAGAAATCATCTTAAAACAAAATCAAGACATTTCAAACACTTTGAAATATGGAATGCCTTTTTTCTCTTATAAAGGAAAAATGTTCTGTTATTTATGGATTCATAAAAAACTCAAAAAGCCTTATATTGGAATCGTAGAAGGAAAACATTTTGATGAAGATTTTCTTATTCAGGAAAATCGCTCACGGATGAAGATTATGATGTTTGATAATAATGAAGATTTACCTTTGGAGCAAATAGAAGCTATAATCAAAAAAGCGATAAATTTATATAAAACGGGAATTGTTAGAGTTTAATTGTTTAAAAAGCAATATTTAACCGAATAGTTAAATAAATAATAAACTTACCTCAATTTTAGCCTTCAGAGCTTGTAATCTTTGTCTAGCCGAGCTTAAAACCGTAAATTTGCACATCATCGAATTTGATAATTAATATGACAAAACTTAAAAATATAAAAGTTGTAGTAAGTGACCTTGATGGAACTTTACTCAACCCACAACACAGAATATCAGAGTATACTAAATCAATTTTTCAAGAACTTCATAATCAAGGTTATTTGATTGTTGTAGCTACAGGACGTCATCACCTTGATGCAATGGCTATTATAGAGACACTTGCAGTGCCAGTTTATCTTGTAAGTTCTAACGGAGGAAGAATCCATTCGCCAAATAAAGAAGAGCTTTTCGCTTTTAATTTGGACAGCGATGTTGTTAAAGCGGCTTTGAATATAGAAATCGATCCAGATGTTACAGTTGTATTATTTAAAGAAAACGTTTGGCAGACTAATAAATGGAATGAAAGATTAAACTCTTTTCAAGCCGAATTAAAATACCGTCCAGAATTAGTTGATTACAAAACCATAGAAGATTTCAAAGCAATCAAAATTTTCTTTTCTTGCGATAATCATGAGAAATTGGTAAAAGTGAGAGACGCTGTTTTAGCTAATTCTTCAGAACATTTGCATCATGCTTTCAGCTTACCAACTTGTTTAGAATTTATGGACAAATCGGTAGATAAAGCGGTTGCCATTGCAAAAGTGCTAGAAAAAGAAGGTTTTACTCTGGATGAAGCTATTTCGTTTGGAGATGGTTTTAATGATTTGCAAATGTTGTGTGCAACCGGTAAAGGATTAATTATGGGTAACGCGCCTTCAATTTTAAAAGATGCTTTACCTGATTTAGAAGTAATTAAAACAAATGCAGAAGACGGAGTAGCAAAATATATCGCATCTAAAATTTTAGATAAAGAATTTGCAACAAGCTAATTTTGAAACATATTAAAATTAAAATCCTTGAATAAATCATTCAGGGATTTTTTTATTTCTGAATCTTAAAATTTCATTGTGTAACTCAGTGAAATAATTTTAAATTTGCATTCATAAAAACAACACAACAAAATGAGCAATACAATCACAACTACAAATTTTAATTTCCCGAACCAGAAATCAGTTTACCGCGGAAAAGTTAGAGAAGTTTATAATATCAATGATGAACTTTTAGTAATGGTGGCAACGGATAGACTTTCGGCTTTTGATGTAGTTTTGCCAAAAGGAATTCCGTACAAAGGACAAATCCTGAATCAGATTGCAACAAAATTTATGGAATTGACGCAAGATATCGTTCCAAACTGGCTGATTGCAACTCCAGATCCAAACGTTGCTGTTGGACATTTATGTGATCCTTTTAAAGTAGAAATGGTAATTCGTGGTTATTTATCTGGTCACGCTGCCCGCGAATATGCCGCTGGTAGAAAACAAATCTGCGGTGTTACTATGGCTGAAGGCCTAAAAGAAAACGATAAATTCCCAGAACCAATTATTACGCCAACTACAAAAGCAGATAACGGTTCTCATGATGAAGATATTTCTCGTGAAGATATTTTGGCAAAAGGAATTGTTTCTGAAGAAGATTATTTAGTTTTAGAAAAATATACTCGCGCTTTATTTCAAAGAGGAACTGAAATCGCTGCAAAACGTGGATTGATTTTAGTGGATACCAAATACGAGTTCGGAAAAACAAAAGATGGTGTAATAGTTTTAATTGATGAAATACATACTCCAGATTCTTCTCGTTATTTCTACGCCGACGGTTATGCTGAAAGACAAGAAAAAGGAGAGGAACAAAAACAATTATCTAAAGAGTTTGTTCGCCGTTGGTTAATCGAAAACGGTTTCCAGGGGAAAGATGGACAGCAAATTCCAAATATGACAGAGGAATATATTGAATCAGTTTCTGAAAGATATATCGAATTGTATGAGAATATTTTAGGAGATAAATTTGTAAAAGCTGATATTGACAATATTGATCAACGTATTGAAAAAAACGTATTAGATTACCTTTCTTCAAAATAATAATTTTGGGTTTAAACTAACTATTTAAACCATGAAATTTATAACGAAAAAAAATGCCCTGTTAGTCTGTTTTGCTACAGGGCATTTTCTTTTTGCGCAGATTGATAAAAATGCGACAAAAGAAACCAAAAAATTATATCAGAATCTTAAAACTATTTCCAAAAAGCATATTCTTTTTGGGCATCAGCATGCGCTTGAATATGGGCACGGATGGAGTAGTGAGCCTAATCGTTCGGATGTAAAATCGGTTACGGGTTCACATCCAGCAGTTGTTGGAATTGATTTTAGTGATTTTTCAGGACGTTCCAAAGACCAAATTGAAAAAACAAAAGAAGTTCTAAGAAAGAATGTGATTGATACTTATGAAAGAGGTGGAATTACAACTGTTTCATGGCATTTTAATAATCCAGCTTCTGATGGAGGATTTTATTGGAAAGACGGAATTTCAGCCGCTTCAATATCTTTGATAAAGCCTGGCGGATCTCATCATGAAGAATACAAAGAAATTTTAAAAAGCATTGCAGATTTTGCTCATTCTGTAAAAGCAAAAGACGGAAAACTTTCTCCAATGATTTTCAGGCCTTTTCATGAATTTGATGGTGATTGGTTTTGGTGGGGAAAAGCACATACATCTAGAGAAGATTTCATTGCAGTTTGGCAGTTTACGGTTTCTTATTTAAAAGATACTCTAGGCGTTCATAATTTTATTTATGCATTTTCTCCAGATAACCGATTCAATTCAGAAGAAGAATATTTAGAACGTTATCCAGGAGATGAATTTGTTGATTTGTTGGGTATGGATGATTATGGAGATTTTGGAAGAGATGGCAAATACGATCTAGATGCTGGACTAAAAAAGCTTAAAATATTTTCTGATTTGGCTATTAAAAAGAAAAAACTAGCAGCATTTACAGAAACGGGATTAGAATCAATTCCAAATGAAAACTGGTGGACAGAAGTTCTCCTTAAAACGCTGAAGTCTGAAAATTTAGAATTGGCTTATGTTTTAGTATGGCGAAATGACACTACAAGTCCAACGCATTATTATGCTCCTTTTCCAGGACAAGCAAGTGAAAAAGACTTTATAAAATTCTATGATGATCCTTTTACTTTGTTTGAAAAAGATTTAAAAAATATTTACAGCAAAAAGTTTAAGATTTAGTTATCATCAAAACAAGTCAAAAAGCGCAATTCGGATAAATCTGAATTGCGCTTTTTATTTTTTTAGAAATCATGCAACCAAAATGATTTTTATGTCGTCTAAATAGTAAATCATCATCATCAATCATTTAACAAACAATCAATCATGAAAAAAACAGTAATTATTTTAGGAACAATTTTTCTTTTTGGAAATGTTACAATTGCATCAAATTCTGGATTAAGAATTAAAAATCAAATTGAGTTTACATTGTACGGAAAATCTCCATTGCATCTCGCAATTAGTAAAGGTGACATTGAAGCGGTCAAAAAATTTGTAATCTACGGAACGGATATCAATAAAAAGGTTAATAATATGACACCTTTAATGGTTGCGGCGCGATTTAATCAATTTGAAATTATAAATTTTTTACTTCTTCATAATGCAAATCCATCAATAGAAAACTCTCAGGGTTTTACAGCTTTAGATTATGCAGAGTATGCAAAATCAACTGAGTCAATTGCTATCTTGAAGAAAATAAAAGAAGGAAGTCGAAGAAATAGTAAATAAAAAAAGAAAGTGCAATTCAAAAATATGAATTGCACTTTCTTTTTTTATCATTTTAAGATGTTATTCCATTTTATCTTTTAAATTCTCTAAACCTTTCTGTAAGTCATTCCCAATCATTTGGTCCATTTTAAGCATTGGAAGCATGATATTTGTTGGATAAGGAATTACACCGCTGATTCCCCATTTTACTTTGGTCTGGTTTTCAGAAAGTGGTTCGGTAGACATAAATCCGACAGCAGTATCTTCCATCGGTTTTTTAAAACGAAGAGCAAAGTCTAGGCGTCGTCCTTCTGAAATCTTTGTAATTTCTTGTTCACCAACACCAACTTCTTTGACATTGCTTTCCCATGAAGAAATAGAACCAACATTTCCGTCAATGCCTTTGTAATTTATTTTTATTTTAGGATCCATATTGGCCCAAACGCTAAACTCATTTTGGTTTTTGAGTGATCTAACATATTTAAAAATACTATCCGCAGGTTTATTGATTGTAATTTCTCTTTCGACAGCATATTCCTTTGGCATAAAATAAGCAACAATTAAAACAATCGAAATAAGTAAAATTAGAATGATTAGAATTCTTTTAATAAATATCATAGTTTCAGTTTTAAGGTTATTATTCTTAGATATTGCATACGAAAACAAGAGTATTTCTCAGTAAAACAACTACTTCTGTACTTTTTGAATATGTAATCGTATAGTAAATTTAAAAAAAAATGATTCTGTTTTAAAGCTGATATTAAACATTTTGAATAAAAGGTGAAAAAAAAGATCAGATTTATTGTAACATATTTTCTTTTTGGTAGTCTATTATAGTATAATCAATAATTTGATAACGTTTAGGTCTTTCAATTATCGTTTTATTAAGTAACTGTTAAGAATTGGTTAAAACATGGTACTTTGTAATGCATAATACAATAAAATAAATTACTTTTACATCATCAAATTAAAATTATCATCATCAATCATTTAACAAACATCAATCATTATGAAAAAATCAGTTATTTATTTAGGACTAGCCTTGGTAACATTTGGAAATGTAGCAATGGCTTCAAATGGAGTTTCAATTGTAAAAAATCAAGTTGAGCTTAAAAGTTATGTAGGAACTCCTTTAAATGTTGCTATTAGTAAAGGAGATCTTGAAACCGTTAAAAAATTTATTGAATACGGTTCAGATGTAAACCAAATGTCTGAAGACTTTACTCCTTTAATGATCGCCGCACTTTACAATAAACATGAAATCATTAAAGTTTTATTGGCTAATGGAGCAAATCCTAATGTGAAAAATGAAAAAGGTTATACTGCATTAAAATATGCACAAGCATCAAATGCTTCAGAAGCAATTGCGCTTTTGAAAGATTTGAAATAACAGTTTAAAAGTTTTGAGTTAGTAAAAATGACCTTTCTGAGCAAAAGGTCATTTTTTTTGTTTATTAGAGAACTTCATCAAACAAAAAAGCACCATTACGAGAATGATGCTTTTCCTTTTTAAATCCCAACAAATTGATTTAAAACTAAATATTATAAATTATTATTCAATTGGCTCATGTTTTTTTCTGTTGAAAACCCAGAATAATATCGGAAACACAAGTAATGTTAAAACAGTTGCAGTCATTAAACCTCCAATAATTACAATTGCAAGTGGTTTCTGTGACTCTGAACCAATTCCTGTAGAAATAGCTGCAGGCATTAATCCAATTGAAGCCATTAAAGCTGTCATAACTACCGCTCTGGTTCTGGCTTTTACTCCCATAAAAATTGATTCTTCGAGTGAGAACTTAGCCTTCAGATTATGATGAAACTCGGATATTAGAATTACTCCATTTTGAATACAAATTCCGAGAAGCGCTATAAATCCAACTCCAGCAGAGATTCCGAAATTCATTCCAGTAATATGCAAAGCGATAATTCCACCAATAATAGCAAAAGGAACATTTGCCAACACAAGAAGCGAATCTTTAAAGTTTCCGAACAGAATAAATAAAAGAACAAAAATTCCAATTAAACTGATTGGTACTACTTGTGCCAGACGCGCACTCGCACGAACCTGATTTTCAAATTCTCCTGTCCATCCTGTGGTGTAACCAGCAGGAAGTTTAAGCTGATTTACTTTTTGCTGTGCTTCAGCAATTGTACTTCCCAAATCGCGATCACGAACAGAGAATTTAACTCCGATAAAACGTTTGGTGTTATCTCTATAAATAAATGCAGGACCAGTAATAGTTTTAATGTCGCAGATTTCTTTTAAAGGAATTTTGATTCCGCTGATGGTTGGAACTTTAATTTCCTCCAAATCTTTTTCATCTTTTCGGTATTCTTTAGAAAAACGAACACGAACATCAAATTTCTTTTCATCTTCATACTTTTCAGTTGCTGTTTTTCCTCCAAAAGCCAATTCTAAAACTGCTTGAGCATCACTTAAAGTCACTCCGTAAGCCGCCATTTTTTCACGATCTAGAATTACGCTGATTTCAGGCTGGCCGACATTTCTTAAAATACCAACATCTTTTATACCCGGAATATTTTTAATTTGTGCTAAAACTTCATTGGCAAGCTGATCTAATTTGTTCAAATCATCTCCATAAATTTTCACAGCATTTGAAGCTTTAAATCCAGCTACCGATTCTGCAACGTTATCAATTACGGGTTGAGAATAATTGTATGTAATTCCCTGATGAACTTTCAATTTATTATCCATTTCATTAATCAGATCATCCATAGAAATTTTACGTTTCCATTCGGCTTTTGGAAGTAAGTCAACTTGAAGCTGAATAAATCCGAAACCATTAGGATCTGTTCCATCGTTGCTTCGTCCAGTCTGAGACAAAACTTTTTTAACTTCAGGAAAACTTTCTAAGTCTTTTCTAATCATTGCCGCAGTTTTAACACTTTCAGGAAGCGAAGTGCTCATTGGTAATTCCGCAGTAACCCATAGCGCACCTTCATTTAATTGTGGCAAAAATTCTGTTCCTAAGAAACCAGCAGAAAAGAAAACAGCGGCTAATAATCCTATGGATGCAATTAAGGTTTGCACTTTATGTTTAAATGTCCAAGCAAATCCTTTGGAAACAATTCGATCCCAAAAATTCACAAACGGATTGTGTTTTTCTTTTACATTTTTATTTAATAAGATATGTGAAAGAACAGGAACTAAAGTCAAAGTAAAAATTAATGCTCCAAGTAATGCAAAACCTAAAGTAAAGGCTAGGGGAGAGAACATTTTTCCTTCTACTTTCTGGAATGAGAAAATAGGAAGTAAGGCTGTAATAATGATCAATTTTGAGAAGAAAATGGCTTTACCCATTTCAGTTCCTGTTTTTTTGATCAAACTTCCTTTTGCAATTTTATTGAATTTTTCCATTCCTAACTGATGCGCTCGATGATCTAAGACGACAAATAGACCTTCGACCATTACAACAGCACCATCAATGATAATTCCAAAATCGACAGCACCTAAACTTAATAAGTTGGCACTCATTCCCATCATTTTAAGACATAAAAATGCAAATAATAAAGAAAGCGGAATGACAATTGAAACGGTAAAAGTAGTTCTCCAGTCGGCCATAAAAAGAAATACAACAACAGTAACCAGAATAATACCTTCAAATAAGTTATGCATTACGGTTTCGGTCGTGAAATTCATCAAATTATCACGATCATAAAATGTTTCAATTTTAATGTCTTTTGGAAGAACATTATCATTAAGATCTTTGATTTTTGCTTTAATTAATGCCAAAGTTTCCTGCGGGTTTTCGCCTTTTCGCATTACCACAATTCCTTCAACCGCATCATCATTATTTCCAATACCAGTTTGTCCAACTCTTGGCATCGAGCTTTCGTAAACGTCAGCTAAGTTTTTAACCAAAATTGGATTTCCTCCAGCATCATCAACAATAATATTTCCAATATCTTCTTTTGACTTTAACAAACCAACACCGCGTACAACAAAAGCTTGTCCGTTTTTCTCAATAACATCACCACCAACATTTAAGTTTCCAGCATTTACTGCATTGTAAACTTGTAAAGGCGTAATATTGTATTTTGCCAATTTGATTGGATCAACCCCAACTTCATAAGTTTTAGTTTGTCCTCCAAAAACATTTAAATCTGCAACACCAGGAAGAGAACGAAGCTGTTTATCGATAACCCAGTTTTGGTAAGTCAATAATTCTCTGCTGTCTCTACTATTACTTTTTACAATATATCTGAAAATTTCACCTGTAGGACCATAAGGAGGCTGAACGTCTGGTTCTACATCATCTGGAAGCGAAACATTTTTTAATAAATTATTTACCTGAAAACGGGCAAAAGTATCATCAACACCATCGTCAAAAATGATTTTAATGACCGATAACCCAAACATTGTAATACTTCTAACGCTAGTTTTTTTCTGAACAGAATTCATTGAGATTTCGATTGGAGACGTTACAAAACGTTCCACTTCCTCAGCACTTTTTCCGTTCCATTGCGTAATGATAATAATTTGAGTGTTGGTAACATCCGGAAAGGCATCAATAGGCATATTTTTGAATGAAATAAATCCAGCAACAGCCAATAATCCAACCCAAAAGAAGGTGAATGCTTTATTCTTTAAAGAAAAAGCAATGATATTTTTTATGAATTTGTTCATGTCTTAGTTATTTAAAGCACCATAAATAAATAGCTGATTGTTTGTGATCACTTTTTCATTCTCTTTTAATCCGCTTGAGATATATGTTGTATCGCCAACAACTCTATAAACTTCTACTTGTCTAGTTTCGATATTATTACGGTCTTTAAAAACCACAACAAAGTTTTTGCTTTTATCAAAAACAATAGCTTTACTTGGTACGGCTATCATAGACTGATTTTCATTAAAAGATAATTTAATATTAGCATTCATATCAGGTTTAAGCATATAATCAGGATTGTTTAATTTGATTCTTGCTTGCATTGCTTTTGTTTCTGGATCAATTACGTTGTAGATTTTATCAACTTTCCCATTAAAAGTTTTATCTGGATAACTTAAAGTTGTAACTGCAGCGCTGGTTCCTAATTTTACTTTATTAATATCAATTTCATTAATATTGGCCATTGCCCAAACCTCACTAATTTCTGCTATATCAAATATATTTTCTGAACGGTCATTTCTTAAAAGCATATCTTGATTAATGCTTTTTTGAATGATAAAACCACTTATAGGAGCTGTAACTTCATAAATAGATCCAGCTTTGATATTATAGATTTTATACGTTTCCTGAATTTTACTCAATTGAGACTGTGCTTTATTTACTTCTGATTTCGCTTGTAAAACATCGCTTTCAGAATTCAGTTTTCCATCAAATAATTCTTGTGCCACTTTCAAATTGTTTTTAGCAACAAGCAAATCGCTTTTTGCATCGATAGACTGTTTTTCAAAATCGGCAACATCGGTACTTTTTATGGTCGCTAAAACTTGTCCTTTCTTAACATAATCGCCAAGTTCAACATTAACTTTCATTACGTTTCCGCCAACTAAAGGATAAACATCAATCATTTTATTATTGTCAGCAGTGATTTTTCCGTAAAAGCTAAGCTCGTTTTTTAATGGCTGAGTTTCTGCAGTAGCAGTTGTTGTAGTTTTTAACATCGCATCACTTAAAACAAATGAGGTATTTGTTTCTGGATTTTCAACTTCTTTTTTGCAGCTTGTAAGGGATAAACCTGCTAATGCTATTCCGATGAATAATATATGTTTCATTTCTGTAATTTTTTAAAATAAATCTTTGTTAATGGTGCTATTTAATTCTTCGCCTGCTATTACTACTTTTTTCTTTAATTCATTTAACTGAATTATTGCTTGATTGTAGCTTTCCATAAAATCTGTAAATTCTAAAAGACTTACATTTCGTTTTTGGAAATTGGTTAGCATCCCGTTATATACCGCTTCAAAATCTGAATTTACGGTTGGTTTAATCACGCTGTAGTTTTGTCTGGATTCATCCCATTTTGTCCAAGCCGATGTAATTTCCGTTTGCAATTGCAGTTCAAAATTTTGTTTTTCAACTTTAGATTGCTCTAAAATGGTTTGGGCATATTTAATATTTCCTTTGTTTTTATTCCATAAAGGAAGCGGAATCCCTATACTCACATTAGCTTCTTTATTAAAAGCACCACTTCGCTGATCATAATTAGCGCCTAGAGTAATATCTGGAACCGATAATGATTTCTGCCATTTTACATTCAATTCATTCGCATCAATTTCTTTTTGTTTGGCTAAATAATCAGGACGGTTTGCAATAGCTTGTTCTTCGAAGCTTTTAAGATCAAAATCGATTATTTTTAAGTATTTATTCGAATCATCTTTACTAACAACAGGAATTACATTTTCAGTTTCATTTAAAAGAAGTTTTAAATTAGCCTGTTCCTCTATATTGTTGTTAATTACTTCTAATCTTTCGTTTTTGAAATTAAGATATAGTGATTGCAAGCGTACAACATCTTTCAAAGGGATATTCCCTTTTTGCGCTTGAACCGAATATGAATTAATTAAATCCTCGATATGAGCTAACTGCTTATCTGTATTTTCGAGATTTTTGGAGTTATAGTATACAGTGTAGAAACTCTTGCGCAATTGGAATTTTAAAGTACGCAGTAGATCATTAAACTGTAATTCTGCCAATTGCGTATTGGTTTGAGCCAGTTTAACTTCATTACGTTTTTTTCCGCCAAGATAAATAAGCTGTTCGATGCTAAATGCCTTTTGACCTTCTTTACCAATATCAAAAAACTTATCTCTTTCAGGGTTATACGCATTCAATTCAGCAGTTATCGTGGGATTGTCCCAAATACGCGCTTGAATGGTTAAAGCTTTTGAGGCATCAATATTGTATTGGGATGCCAGTAAATATAGATTCTTTTTTAAGAATTGGCTTTCGCAGTCTTGAAGAGTGACTGTTTTCTGAGCCATAACTACCTGATTTAGGAATGCAAGTAGCAAGAATGCATATAGTTTTTTCATTGTATTAAATTTATTTTATACAAATATGCTATCGGTAAACTTTAAGATGCCTTAAAATCTACCTTAAAAATAGCTTAAAATAAATTATCTACGAAAAATAATACAAAATAAATTTATGTTATCACTTGGAATACTGTATGTTATGTGTGAATTGTGAAGATTTAATATTCGATTTACAATTCGAAGGCCTAATCCGAAACCGGTTATTCCTTTTGCATTTTCTCCACGCATAAAAGGCTGAAAAAGATTTTTTTGTTCAGCGTCATTTAATGTTCGGCCAGAATTTGAAATCGATAAAAGCAGTAAATCATTTTCTGTACTGATTTTTACTTTTGCCTGTTTGTTGTCAGAATAAATATATGCGTTCTTTAAAACGTTTGTAATGGCGATTTCCAGAAGATTTTTATTACCATTAATTTCTAAAGCAGTATCCAGATCGTCACTTTCTTCCATTTCAAAAAGTATGACAAAATCTGGGAATGTTTTGTTGATCTTTTCAATCGAAGAAAATAATATTTCATCGATACGCTGTATTTCATGATAATCTGCTTTTCGATTATCAATTTTTGAAAGAATTAAAAGCGAATTAATTAATTCACTTAGATGATTAACATCTCCTAAAATGTTGTTTAGAAAAGATTTCTTTTTCTCTTTTATATCTGGATCGGCAATAGCATTTTCGATCTGAGAAGTCATCCTAGAAAGCGGTGTTCTTAATTCGTGAGATGCGTGAGCAGTAAATTCCTTTTGCTTTTGATATGAAACTTCGATACGATCCATCATAAAATTGAATTCGTCAGCAATTAAATCAATTTCATTTTTAGTGCTTTTAGATTCGATTCTTGTGTCAAGATTGTTCTCGTTGATATTTTTTATTTTCTGATGAAAAGCATTTAGCGGATTCATGGCTTTTCGAACCATAAAAGAAGTTAGCAACCAGCAGATTGTGGTAAAAAATATATAAGAGATAATTAATGTGTATCTTAGGAAAAGCAGTTTTCGATTTCCATAATCGTCTGTTGCAGAAATTAAAGCATAGAAATCTTTGTCATTTGTATCATAAAATACGCCATAGACTTCATAATTTCCTTGTTGTTTAAAAAAGGTTTTATTCTTTTTTAAATACTTTAAATCATTTACAGACCAATTGATTTTTGCATCGTCAATACTGCTATAAATCAGTTTATAATTAGAATCAAAGACTAAAGTTTTTTCGTCGTATAACTTATTAATAGAATTCTGGTCGATTATTTTCAAAAGCTGATTATCAACCTGTTTTACATTAACTAATAATTTGATATTAGATAAAGCTTTCACTTCCAATCGATCACGAAATTCTTCTTTTCTGTAATTAGAATACAAAATGAATATCACTGTAGATGCCAATCCGAAGAGGATGGTAAACAGTAAACTTACTAAAAGTGATATCCGATTTTTTAATGTCATTCCTGATCGCTTAAATAATAGCCGTAACCAACCTTGGTACGAATAAGTTTAGTCTCATGATCTTTATCAATTTTTTTCCTCAAAAAGTTGATATAAACTTCTATTGTGTTCTGATTAGTTTCAATATGATAATCCCAAAGTTTTTCAGCAATAAATTGTTTCGAAAGGACTTTTCCTTTGGCATGAGCCAAAATTAAAATCAGTTTGAATTCTTTTGGTGTGAGTTTAATTTCTTCTCCAGATCGAAAAACTTTCATCTCATCTTCAAGAATTTCCAAATCTTTAACTATAATTTTATTTTCTATCTGCTGCGGAACTTCTTTTCGTCTTAAAAGAGACTGAACTCTTGCATATAGTTCTTCAAAATGAAAAGGTTTTACCAAATAATCATCTGCACCATTATCAAAAGAAGATAATTTATCTTCAATTTCGCTAAAAGCGGTGAGCATGATAATTGGTGTTTTTTTGTCAATTTCTCGAATAGCTTTGCAAACTTCGATTCCATTTGTACCTGGAACATTAATATCAAGAACGATTAAGTCATAATCGTAAGGAAAATATTTTTTCAGCAAAAAAGTTCCATCATAAAAAGGAACGCACTCGAACTCCTTTGAGGTAAAGAATGCTGAGATTTCTTTTGATAAAGTAAAATCGTCTTCGAGTAAAAGTATTTTCATTCTTATAAGAATTTATAAATTCGGCTATTAAGAAACAGCCGAATTTAATATATAGTTTTTAATTGAAATAAGAGAAACTCTCGTTGCTCTCAATTTTCAGCAATGTTTCATAAATCAATTGAATAACATTCTCAACATCATCTCTATGAACCATCTCTACAGTCGTATGCATATAACGCAACGGAAGTGAAATTAATGCAGATGGCACACCGCCATTACTATAAGCAAAAGCATCTGTATCTGTGCCAGTAGCACGAGAAGTTGCATGTCTTTGAAACGGAATTTTATTTTCTTCCGCAGTATCTACAATTAACTCACGTAATTTATTTTGTATCGCAGGAGAATAGCCAATAACAGGACCTTTACCCATTTTAAGATCACCTTCCACCTTTTTGTCAATCATTGGAGTAGTAGTATCGTGGCAAACATCTGTTACAATAGCAACATTTGGTTTTATTCTATGCGCAATCATTTCGGCTCCGCGAAGACCAATTTCCTCTTGGACAGAATTCACAATATATAAACCAAAAGGAAGTGTTTTATTATTTTCTTTTAATAAGCGAGCAACTTCAGCAATCATAAAACCGCCCATTCTATTATCAATCGCACGACAAACAAATTTATTCTCATTCAAAATCATAAATTCATCAGGATAAGTAATTACACATCCAACGTGAACACCTAAAGCCTCAACTTGTTCTTTGTTTTCACATCCTAAATCAATAAATATGTTACTCAGTTTCGGAATCTCTTCCTTATCACGTAAACGAGTATGAATTGCAGGCCATCCAAAAACACCTTTTACGATTCCTTTCTTAGTATGAATATTAACTCTTTTTGAAGGAGCAATTTGATGATCAGAACCACCATTTCTAATTACATATATTAAACCATCTTCAGTAATATAGTTTACATACCATGAAATTTCATCAGCATGCCCTTCAATAACAACTTTATAAGGAGCATCAGGATTGATTACACCAACGGCTGTTCCGTAAGTGTCAGTAATAAAAGTATCAACATAAGGTTTTAAATAATCCATCCAAAGTTTTTGGCCTTCACTTTCGTAACCAGTAGGAGAAGCGTTATTTAGGTAGCTTTCTAAGAATGCTATAGAGGTATCTTTTAAGATAGAATTTGTGCTCATAAAAATATTTTTCTGCTAAAATATAAATTTGGTATTAGAGTTGTGTATAAATATATAATTTTACATTTAAATTATGATTCGATGAGATTAACCACCTTTGTTTTATTTGTACTGTTTGTTTCCTTTTCTTCTAAAGCCCAAGTCACTCCAAAAGAGAATGAACAAATGGGCTATATATTAACTGAAAAAGATTCTATTTTAGGTGACACCATTCAGTTGCCAGAAATAATTATTTCAAAAGGGCAGAAGATGAGCCCAGAAGAAATGAAACAATTTCAAATTCTTCAGAATAGAGTTTATAAAGTATATCCGTATGCAAAACTGGCTTCAGAGAGATTAACAGCTCTGAATAATGGAATGGCACGTTTAAAAACAAATCGCGAAAAAAAGAAATACTTTAAAATCGTTGAAGATTATTTAAATAATGAATTCGAAGAAAGACTTAAAAAACTATCCAGAAAACAAGGGCAGATTTTAGTTAAGTTAATTCATCGCCAAACAGGAATCACAACTTATGAACTAATAAAAACATTAAAAAGTGGATTTAAGGCTTTTGTTTCCAATACAACCGCCAATTTGTTTGATATTAGTTTGAAAGAAGAATACAAACCGTACGAAGTAAATGAAGACTATTTAATAGAAACAATTTTAGTACGAGCATTTGAATCTGGCCGACTCATAAATCAAAAACCAGCAAGTCCTGTAGATTATGACGATCTATCAGAGAAATGGCAACAAAGAGCAAAAGATCTAAGCAAGAAATAATTCTACATATATATTATAGTATAACCCGACAGGTTTTAAAAACCTGTCGGGTTTCTTTTTTATACAATATATATAAGGTATGATTTGAATATTATGGTTTTTAAGGAGCTGTTTCCCGCTATCCGCTTCAATCTTTTTATGGCGAACCCCGCCACAAAAAGGATTTCCGCTCCTATCGGGGCTAGGGCACCGGTTTCCAGAAAGAAAGAAAAGGCTAAACTTTG
>NZ_QJRJ01000024.1 GCF_003254625.1 Flavobacterium ginsenosidimutans | reverse complement strand
GTTCCCACAGAGTTTGCTACAGTTCCCGCAGTTACGGTTCCGGTGCTTGCCCCATAGCATGAAGCATCCGTTTTAGATGAAGCTCCCAAAGCCAAAGCTGCAGAAGGCTGTCCAACAGTTACAGAATTTGTTTGGGATGAGCATGAATCCGTCACAGTTAAAGTATATGTTCCGGAAGGCAGATTAGAAACGGAAGCTGCTGTTCCGACTTCTGCGTTTGCGCTGTTTTTCCAAGAATAGGCCACAGTTCCCACAGAGTTTGTTACAGTCCCCGCAGTCACGGTTCCGGTGCTTGCTCCGTAGCATGAAGCGTCTATTTTAGATGAAGCCCCCAAAGC
>NZ_QJRJ01000073.1 GCF_003254625.1 Flavobacterium ginsenosidimutans | reverse complement strand
TTCTTACAGGTGTTTAATTAAATATATTTGTCTAATAATCTGTATCGATTATTTAGGACTAGTCAAAAACTAAAAATTAGTTTTTCTCAATCCATTTTCTTGCATTCACAAAAGCTTCGTGCCAAGGCGTAACCTCGTCATTTCTGTCTTTTGGATAATGCGCCCAGTTCCATTGGAAAGTCGAACGCTCAATATGCGGCATCATAACCAAATGTCTTCCAGTTTTATCACACATCATTGCGGTGTTATAATCAGAACCGTTAGGGTTTGCAGGATAACCTTCGTAAGCATATTTAGAAACAATGTTATATTGATCTTCTGAATAAGGCAATTTGAATTTACCTTCTCCGTGAGAAACCCAAACTCCTAAAGTGCTTCCAGCTAATGTTGACAACATAACAGAGTTATTTTCCTGAACCGTTACAGAAGTAAAGATACTTTCGTGTTTCTGGCTTTCATTATGGTGCATTTTTCCGTGAACTTCATGTTCTGGATTAATCACTTCTAATTCCATAAACAATTGGCATCCGTTACAGATTCCAACAGATAAAGTATCTTCTCTTTTAAAGAAATTATCTAAAGCTGTTTTTGCTTTTTCGTTGTATAAGAAAGCTCCAGCCCAACCTTTAGCAGAACCTAAAACATCTGAGTTAGAGAATCCTCCAACTGCTCCAATAAACTGAATGTCTTCAAGTGTTTCACGACCAGAAATTAAATCCGTCATGTGAACATCTTTTACATCAAAACCAGCTAAGTACATCGCATTTGCCATTTCACGCTCAGAATTACTTCCTTTTTCACGAATAATAGCGGCTTTTGGCCTCTTGACTCCACTCGAGATGACAGGCGCTTTTCCTGTAAAGTGTGCAGGGAAAGTATAATTTAAAACTTGATTTTTATAGTTTTCAAAACGTGCTTGAGCTCTTCCGTTTTTAGATTGTTTTTGATCTAATAAATAAGAAGTTTCAAACCAAACGTCTCTGTAAGTTGGAATATCTAAATTCCAATTTCCAATTTCCAAAGTAGCTGTAGAAGTTACAGAACCAATTTTGAAGAATTCAATATTGTTAGCATTTAATTTAGCTTCAACAGCTGCATCAGATTTTGCCTGGAAAACGATTCCGATGTTTTCAGCGAAAAGGATTTTCAATAAGTCTTTTTCAGCAAATGCAGAGAAATCAATTTTAGCTCCCAAATTCACATCAGCAAAACACAATTCTAATAAAGTAGTAATTAAACCACCGCTTCCGATATCGTGACCTGCTAAAATTTGGTTTTCACCGATTAAATCTTGAATGGTATTAAATGCATTTTTGAAGAAAGCTGAATCTTTAATTGTAGAAGTTTCGTTTCCGATTGTGTTTCTGATTTGTGCAAAAGATGAACCTCCAAGTTTGAAATCATCTTGAGACAAATTGATATAATAAATTGAATCTCCATTTTTCTGTAAAACAGGTTCAACTACTTTTCTAATATCTGTACAATTTCCAGCAGCAGAAATAATAACCGTTCCAGGTGCAATTACTTCGTCATTTGGATATTTTTGTTTCATTGAAAGTGAATCTTTTCCTGTTGGAATATTGATTCCTAATTCAATTGCAAATTCTGAACAGCCTTCAACAGCAGCGTACAAACGAGCGTCTTCACCTTCGTTTTTACAAGCCCACATCCAGTTTGCAGATAATGAAATACCTTTTAACTGATCTTTAATTGGAGCCCAGATAATGTTTGATAATGATTCTGCAATAGCATTTCTGCTTCCTGCAACAGGATCGATCAAAGCAGCGATAGGAGCGTGCCCGATAGAAGTTGCAATTCCTTCTTTACCTAAATAATCTAGAGCCATAACTCCAACGTTATTTAAAGGCAATTGTAACGGACCTGCATTTTGCTGTTTTGCTACTTTTCCTCCAACACAACGGTCAACTTTGTTTGTTAACCAGTCTTTTGAAGCAACAGCCTCTAAACGTAAAACGTCTTTTAAATATGATTCGAAATCTCCTGCGTTGTAAGCAACATCAGCATATTTTCTATCGATAGTTTTATCTGTCATAACCGTTTTTGGAGAACTTCCGAAGAAATCTTCTAAAGCATAATCCATCGGTTTTGAACCATTTGATTTTGATTCGAATGTAAAACGGTGATCTCCCGTTACATCTCCAACCTCGTACATAGGAGAACGCTCTCTGTCAGCGATTCTTTGCAACGTATCAATATCTTTTTGACCAATAACCAATCCCATTCTTTCTTGAGATTCGTTACCGATAATTTCTTTTGCAGAAAGAGTAGGATCTCCAACTGGTAATTTGTCTAAATCGATTAAACCTCCAGTTTCTTCAACCAATTCTGAAAGACAGTTTAAGTGTCCTCCAGCTCCGTGATCGTGAATAGAAACAATAGGGTTATTATCGCTTTCTACTAAACCACGAATCGCGTTTGCAGCACGTTTTTGCATTTCAGGGTTTGAACGCTGAATCGCATTTAATTCGATTCCTGAACCGAAAGCTCCTGTATCTGCAGAAGAAACCGCAGCACCACCCATTCCGATTCTATAATTTTCTCCACCTAAGATTACGATTTTATCGCCTTCTTGTGGTTTCTTTTTAATTGATTGATCTAATTTTCCGTAACCAATTCCTCCCGCTTGCATGATTACTTTATCGTAACCAATTTTACGGTCGTTTTCTGAATGTTCGAAAGTTAAAACAGAACCTGTAATAAGCGGCTGACCAAATTTATTTCCGAAATCAGAAGCTCCGTTTGAAGCTTTGATCAAAATATCCATTGGAGTTTGGTACAACCATTTTCTTTCTTCAACAGCATTTTCCCATTTACGATCTTCTTTCAAGCGAGAGTAAGAAGTCATGTAAACGGCAGTTCCAGCTAAAGGAAGCGATCCTTGTCCTCCTGCTAAACGGTCACGAATTTCTCCTCCAGAACCTGTTGCAGCTCCGTTGAAAGGCTCAACAGTTGTTGGGAAATTGTGTGTTTCTGCTTTTAAAGAGATTACAGAATCAAATTCTTTTATTTCGTAAAAATCAGGTTTGTCTGCTGATTTTGGTGCAAACTGCTGCACTTTTGGTCCTTTTACAAAAGCAACGTTGTCTTTGTAAGCAGAAACAATATCGTTAGGATTTTCCTGAGATGTTTTTTTGATTAATTTGAAAAGAGAAGTTTCTTTTTCTTCGCCATCGATAACAAAAGTTCCGTTGAAAATTTTGTGACGGCAGTGTTCTGAATTGGCTTGAGAAAAAGCAAAAATCTCAGAGTCAGTTAATTTTCTTCCAAGTTTAGTTGAAAGATTGTTTAAGTATTCAACTTCTTCTTCGCTTAAAGCTAAACCTTCTACTTTGTTGTAAGTTGCAATATCATCAATCTCCAAAATTGGTTCTGGCTGAATGTTGATAGTGAAGATTTCTTGATCTAATTCGTTGAATTTTTGAGAAAGCATTGGGTCAAAATCAGTAAAATCTTCCGTTGCAGGATGAAATTCTTCGATTCTGATAATACCTGAAATACCCATATTTTGAGTAATTTCTACAGCATTTGTACTCCAAGGTGTAATCATAGTAGCGCGAGGACCAACAAAGAAACCTGTCAATGCAGATTTTTCGATCTTACTTGCGTCGGCAAAAAGCCAGTTTAATTTTGAAATGTCTTGAGCTGAAATTTCGTTTTGCGTTTGTACCGCAAAAACAGTTTTGCTTTGGTTTTCAAAGAAATGGATCATTTGTGTAGTTTGTTGTATTGAGCTGCAAATTTAATGTAAATAAATAGTAAGCGCAAATTTGGAAACCATCTCTTTTCAAAAAAAATGAAATTGCTTTTTTCTTGCATTTTTTCTACCAAAAAGACGCAGAATCAATAAGTTTTGACCTTTTGTAAAATTTAAAGATTTAGTAAAAAGTCTTCTTTGGTATTTTCTGCTATATTAAACTTTTAGAAGAAAAGAAATCAAAATTGCAAACATCAAATTTTGCCATTTTTACATGAACAGATTTGCAAAATTTACGAAACTTCAAAATATGTCAAAAATTTAGGTTTAAAGAAAATTCTCTCAAGTGTAATAAAAAAAGCGGCAAATTGCCGCTTTTTGGTTGATGAAAATCTGATTTTTAATTAATAATAACCTTTTTGAAAGCTATTTTTTCGCCTTTTATAACTTTAATAATGTAGATTCCTGATGATAGATTTTGGATCGAAATTTCAGGAGAAGTTGTGTTTTGTTTTTCGAAAACTTTCTGTCCAGAGAATGAGAAAATTTCAATAGAATATGGAAGATCTGAATTGCCTGATTTAATTCTGAAATTTCCATCAGAAGGATTTGGATAAATTACAATTTCATTAGAATCAGCAATAATTTCCTCTTCTTCGATTTCTGTGGTTTGAACCATTTTGCTCGCTAAGTTGTTGCAAGTGTCTTGTGAATACGAATCCCATTGTGCGCTTAAATTGAATGTTGTACTTGGAGATGTTACAGTCGATTTTCTTCTTAAAGTAACATCGATGGCAAAATTGGCTGTTCCGCCATTGAAAGTTCCGATAATGTCAATTAAAACACCGTTTTTGAATAAACCTACAGCATCATTTCCATTAAAAGTTAGTTCAGTTGCCGTTGTCGAAATGTTAGCCGCACTTGTAGAAAAACAGCTTGATGACATCGAACTATTTACAATTACAAATTTACTTCCTGTTGTTAAAGTTCCGCTCAAAGCCAATCCAGTACTCCAAGAACCAGCACCATTGGTTTGCTTTTTAATCGTATAAGCCGATAAATTAACAGAACTTCCAGTATTGTTTGCAATTTCTAGAGCTTTGTTATTTCCAGAACCTTCAATGTATTCAGAGAAAAGAAGATCGGTTGCAGTTCCAGTTCCGCTGCTGTCTGTTGTAACGCTTATTGTATTGCTTGACGCAGAAGCATTTCCAGCAGCATCTTTTGCTTTTGCATAAATAGAATAACTTGTTGAAGCGATTAAACCTGTAATCGTTGCAGTTAATCCAGAGACAGTTGTTTTTAAAACACTATTTGCATAAATGTCATATCCTGTTACGGCAACATTATCGGTTGAAGCTGTCCAGCTAAGCGAAATTGAAGTTGCAGTTTTTGCTGTTGAAGCTAAACTTGTTGGCGCGGTTGGTGCTTGAGTATCTCCAGAAGATGTTCCGCCCCAAATTTGATTTACATATTCAGGATGATCAATAAATGGATTTCTATTGTTTTGACGTGTATAAATTGCATTGTTTCTAGCAATTTCTCTTGCACTTACAGGATCTTGCGCGTGCCAAGCCAAAAGCATATTTAGGAAAGCTGTGGTAAAAACTTGGTTGCTTGAACCGTTAAACATTGCATAAGAATAACCTGCAACTGTATTTTCGTATCGTGTTGCAAAATAGAAATACATTCTGGCAATATCACCTTTAAATTCATTTATTGGTTCGAAAACAGTTCCAGAATATCCAGAAACGGCACTTGATCCTAATTTGCTTCCGTTTTGAGAAGTATACGTTGCAGAGCTTACATTTCCGTGAGGATAGTTCGAACGTATTCCGTTTACTTTGCCATCAGTTGGCGTAATAAAATGCGCATCGGCAACCATTGGTGATTGTTCATTAAAAACAGATTGCGGAATAATATGCTCTCTATTATAGCAATCGCCTTCAACAGAATAATTACCGCATCTTTGAGTGGTTCCAGTTGTGTAAGTGTACGGATCTGTTCCAGAAGGGTTTTCAGAATACATATCTAAAACAGTTCCGTCATTCTCGTAGAAGTTGTCAACGTCAGAGGTTTGATAAGTAGTATACAAACCTGCGTATCCATTATCAGTATGACCTTTAATAATGTTATACAATTGTGTTTTTAAAGTGAAGCCTGTTCCAGTCGCTGTGCTGTAATATCCAGATGGAATTTGGGCAAAACCAATCGTAGTAAGAAATAATAGCAGTAAAAAGTAGTTTTTTTTCATAAATAAAAGTTTAAGATTTGAATTGGGCTTTTGTTTTTAAAATTCTGATTTTTAAGTTTTTAAAAACGTATTGTAACAAATCTACTACTTTTTAAGAAGCAAAACGTTATGAAAAGTTTAATTTTAGATATATTTTCTTACGAGAGTTTTTTTTGCTGCGAAGGCGCTAAGACGCAAAGTTATTTCGGCAGATTAGACTTTCGTTCCAATATTCCGTAGAGACGCATTGCAGTGCGTCTAACGTATTGTGGATATTCGTTGCGTAGACGCACTGCAGTGCGTCTCTACGATATACTTTTGTGCAAAAAGAAACCTTTGAGCCTTCGCGCCTTTACGAGATTAAAAACTTAGCTTCTTAGTGCCTTCGTGGCAAAAAAATTACTTTGGAAAATCTTGACTCTGATAAGCCCCCAAATCCGGAGGAGAAGTTCTGGTAATTCCTAAAATATCTGCTGGAACGATATAAGCCTGATTCCCTTTCGCGAAAGCGGCAGAAGTATTATCAATATTAAACTTATTTTGAGAAACATTATAAAATTTCGGATTTTCATTCAAAATGATATTATTGTAATGTTCTGTATCGGTTTTGAATTGATAATCTGAATTTGATGTGCTTCCAAATTTCAACAAACAATTATTTAATTGATATACAAACGGCGCGCTTGTATTTTTATCTAAATTAAATTCGTTTGTAGCCGAACCGTAAATAATGCAATTATTAAAAGTTGCCTGAGTAAGCGGATTCGTTTCTGGAGTTGCTCCAGCCAAAGAGTTGCTTAAATTTACCGCAAGCTGAGAACCGCCTGACCAATTATTATTGAAAGTGCTATGTACAAAACTATAATTTCCGCCATAAACACAAGATAAACTGGCTATTCCAGCATAATTGATCACAATATTTACTGCATTAATTTGTGCATTTTGAGCTAAAATTCCGTACTCAACACAATTGTAAACTTGAGTATTTTTAATTTCAATTGTATTTAGCGGACTTCTGAATTCTAAACCAGTAACCGCATTTTTTAATGTCAGATGATTAATAGAATGATTCATGCTTCCTTTCTCAAAAATAACCGAATTCCATTGTCCTGGAATATCAGAATAAAGTGATTCTAAACGATCGCCTTCAAAAATAACTTCGTTTTCGAGTTTATCAGTTGTAGAAGCTGTTCCGTTAATTTCTAGAGAAGCTTTATTTCCAACATATAATCCAGAATTGGCGTGAAAATGAACTCTTGCGCCAGCTTCAAAAGTTACTGTTTTATTTTCGGGAACTCCTGCGTAACCATAAATTACATACGGTTTTTCGTTTGTAAAAAGAAGTTCGTTTCCGTTTGTTGGATCATTTTCGCTTAAATAAAATCCATCAACTTCTTTACCGTCAATTTCGATTTTTTCTTTTGTTCCGTCAAGATTTTGGTTCGGATATAAGAAAACGGCATCTTGAATTAAGGTTACCAAAGCTACTTCCTGTAAATTAGCTCCGCTGTCAAACTGAATTTCATCGGTATATAAAAAATCATCAGGATTTGCATCTGTAATATCTGCCGTGGTTTCTATAAAAATGTACAGACTGTCTTTTGCTAAAAGCGTAACATCTTTAAAAATCTTTCCTTCGCTGCCACTCATTCCGTCAACAGTCATTCTGTATTTGGAGTTTAAGCCTTTTTTTAATTGTACAGTCGGAATCGAAATATCATTTTTACTTCGGTTATAAACTTTCAATTGGTATGTGCTTGAACCTATATTTTTAAAAATAGTGTCCAAATAAACAGTGTCTTTCGAGAACTTTAAATCTCCAGAACTGGCAACAGTATCAAAATCAGTTCGGCAAGAACTGAAAGCTAGAATGATTCCGAAAATAAAAAGTACAAAGTATTGACGCATTTGAATATTTTTTTAGCTACAAATTCACGAATTTTTATTTGAAATAATTCGTGAATTCGTGGCGAATAAATTGTAGATAAAAAATCTTTTTAATTTGTGTAATCTGTGGCAAAAAAAAGCCAAAGATTGATTTTGATTGTTTTTGTAAAAATAACAAAAAACCTACACGTTTGAAGTTGAATTTTAAATTTAGGATCGGATTTTAGATTTATGTCTTATCTTTCTTTAATTTTACGATTTTAAAGTTTATTTTAATGAATTATACAAAAGAGCAGATTTTGGCGCGATGTAATGAGTTTTCTAAAAACACATTAATGGAAACGCTAAAAATAGAATATATCGATGCCGGAGAAGATTTTTTAACTGCGAAAATGCCTGTAAATCCAAGCGTTCACCAACCAATGGGATTATTGCACGGAGGCGCCTCTGTAGCTTTAGCAGAAAGCGTTGGGAGTGCGGCTTCTTTCTTTTTTATTAATCCGAAAGAGCAGGAGGTAAGAGGTATCGAAATTTCGGCAAATCATCTAAAAAGTATTCGTGAAGGTTATGTTTTTGGAACAGCCAGAATTATTCACAAAGGAAGAAGTCTTCATCTTTGGGAAATTAAAATTACCGACGAAGAAGGAAACTTGGTTTCGCTTTGTAAATTGACGAATATGGTTTTGGATAGAAAGAAAAGTGAATAAATTATGAATCCATTTTTCTTAAAAATTAAAAATCATAAAGAACAAAATTTACCTTTTGTACTTTATTCAAAACCCAACACAACAGACCTTATTGGGATTTTACAACAAAATAACACATTACACAAAGTTTCTGATTACAGCGAAAAAGGATTTGTTTTTGCTTCTTTTGATGAAAAAAAAATAATTCTGATTCCTGAAAATGAATCGGAAATTATTACTGCCGAAAAAGAAAAAACTTCTTTCGAACCAATTGAAATTGACGATTTGAGTTTTGATCCCGAAGCTAAATTTCAATATGAATATTTAGTAACGCAGGGAATTCAAGCGATTAAAAATGAAGAATTCAAAAAAGTAGTTTTATCAAGAAGTGAAGAAGTTCCTTTGGCTGAATTTGATTTTATCGAAACTTTTCAGCATTTGGTTCAATTGTATCCTGCGACTTTCTGTTATTGTTTCTTTCATCCTAAAATCGGACTTTGGATGGGAGCAACTCCAGAAAAATTATTGAAGGCAAACGGAAATGTTTTTGAAACAATGGCTTTGGCGGGGACGCAAAAAGATAATCAGGAGACAGAAATTGTTTGGCAGCAAAAAGAAAAAGACGAACAGCAATTTGTAACCGATTTTATCGTAAAAAGACTTCGAGAATTTACGGCTTCGGTTGTAGTTTCTGAACCTTACAGTTTAAAGGCAGGATCAATCTGGCATATTAAAACGGATATTTCTGGAGTTTTAAAAGAAAATTCAACTTTAGAAGAAGTAATCGATACTTTGCATCCTACGCCAGCAGTTTGTGGACTTCCAAAAAAGAAATCAAAAACCTTTATTATAGAAAATGAAAACTACGATAGAACTTTTTACACTGGTTTTTTAGGTGAATTAAACAGCACTTTTGCAGGAAATAATGCCAGTTCTGATTTATTTGTAAATTTACGATGCATGCAGATTCAGGACGGAAAAGCGATTTTATACATGGGCTGCGGTATTACAAAAGAAAGTGTTCCTGAAAGAGAATGGGAAGAAAGCGTCAATAAATCGATGACGATGAAAAAAGTTTTGAGAAAAAGTTTATAAATTGTTTCAAGTTTCAGGTTTCAAGTTTCACGTTCTGTTGACAACTTGAAACCTGAAACTTGAAACTTGAAACAAAAAATAATGAAACTAGACATATTAGCCTTCGGGGCGCATCCAGACGATGTAGAATTAGGTTGTGCTGGAACAATTTTAAAAGAAGTTTCCCTTGGGAAAAAAGTAGGTATTGTAGATTTAACGCGCGGTGAATTAGGAACGCGTGGGACAGCAGAAATTAGAGATCAGGAAGCAAAAGATGCAGCTAAGATTTTAGGAGTTGTTGTGCGTGAAAATTTAGCAATGCGTGATGGATTTTTCGTTAATGATGAAAAACATCAATTAGAAGTCATTAAAATGATTCGTAAATACAAACCAGAAATTGTGTTGTGTAATGCAATTGATGATCGCCATATAGATCATGGAAAAGGAAGTCAACTTGTTTCTGATGCTTGCTTTTTATCTGGTTTAATGAAAATAGAAACTACTGTTGACGGAGAAAAGCAAGAAGCTTGGAGACCAAAAGTAGTTTACCATTATATTCAATGGAAAAATATTACTCCAGACTTCGTTGTGGATATTACTGGATTTGAAGAAAAGAAAGTAGAAGCAATTATGGCATATAAAACGCAGTTTTATGACCCAAATTCAAAAGAACCTGCAACGCCAATTACAAGCAAAAACTTCTTTGAAAGTTTAAATTATCGTGCTAAAGACTTAGGAAGACTAGTTGGGAAAGATTTTGCTGAAGGTTTTACAGTCGAAAGATGTTTGGCAGTCAATAGCTTAGAAAATTTGATTTAATTTTTATGAAAATTTTTCATTTTTTTCTTTGTAGAACTCAACCTTTGTTCTATATTTGCACTCGCTAAGCAGAAAAATGGTGGTTGTAGCTCAGCTGGTTAGAGTAGCGGTTTGTGGTGCCGCGGGTCGCCGGTTCGAACCCGGTCAGCCACCCAGATAGAAAGCCTTGAAGAAATTCAAGGCTTTTTTTGTGCGTTTAATTTTCTGAACCATAAGGTGTTTAAGCTCTTTTTTTAGATTAAACTTGCTTAGTATCATGTCTTAAAAGTGAAAATTCAAAAAATATTTGCATTTCAAATATAGCCCGCGGTTTCAACCGCGTGGGAGATTGGGATTTGCGTTGTGATAACGTCGTGTTCCAGCGGTTGAAACCGCTGGTTATGTTTTCAAATATTGAGTGGTAATTGAAAGGAATGGGATCCTTTGTTCTTAAAGGCAATTGGAATTTGGATTTTTTTTTATTGGAATTTCATAAAAAAAAGCCCAACTGCAAAGTCGGGCTTTTCTAATGGTTATTATATTTGGTTTATGTATTATCTAATTTCTTCAAATGTAGTGCCTTGTTTAATATCTCCAGTTTTAAAACCTTTATTAAACCAATACATTCTTTGTTCTGATGTTCCGTGAGTGAAAGAATCTGGAACAACATGTCCTTGCATTTTACTTTGAATGGCATCGTCTCCAACTGCATTTGCTGCGCTTAAAGCTTCTTCGATGTCTCCGGTATCTAAATTAGTTTGATTATAATGTGCCCAAACTCCAGCATAAAAATCGGCTTGTAATTCTAATGCTACAGATAGTTTGTTGGATTCGGCATCACTTTTTCCTTGTTGCATTTGACGCATTTTAGAAGAGGTTCCTAGCAAAGTCTGAATATGATGGCCAATTTCATGTGCAATAACGTATGCAATGGCAAAATCGCCTCCTTTTGCACCAAATTTAGTTTTCAGTTCTTCAAAAAAATCTAAATCCATATATACTTTTCGATCGCCTGGGCAATAAAACGGACCAGAAGCAGATGATGCGCCTCCGCAGGCAGTTTGTACAGCGCCTTTAAAAAGAACTAATTTAGGCTTTTCATAAGTCATGCCATTTTCGGCAAAAATTTTACTCCAGATATCTTCATTATCAGCCAAGACAACTCTCACAAAATTTCCCATTTCTTCGTCTTCCTTGCTTAATGGAGCTGCAGCTTCGGTTTGCTGACCTTGTCCGCCTTGCATTTGTTCTAGAATTGGGGCGATTTGCTGACCAGTTTCGCCACCAAAAACATTAAGCAGTAAGATAATAATACCAATAACACCACCACCGA
Organism: Flavobacterium ginsenosidimutans; assembly: GCF_003254625.1. Taxonomy (GTDB): domain Bacteria; phylum Bacteroidota; class Bacteroidia; order Flavobacteriales; family Flavobacteriaceae; genus Flavobacterium; species Flavobacterium ginsenosidimutans. Next base: position 232,519 of record NZ_QJRJ01000073.1, on the reverse strand, counting down.
CTAGTGCTTTACCACCGCCAGAAATTGATCTACGATCTTCGACATTATCACTTTGTCTTCTGCCTTGCCATTTCATATTGAATTGTTTTTAAACTTATTATCTAAAATGATATACGAATTTATAGATTTTTTATGATAAATTTCACAATTGGAACACTTAAGTTTTCAAAAAGATTTTGATATAGTCTCGGTTTTCAGTCACAGTCTCAGTTGAGTTTAGTTCAAGACTGCTAACTGCGACTGCGACTGAAAACTAATAAAATCATCCCAGCCATTTAATTAAAGCTTCTTCTACCGTTCCTTTCATGATTGGTTTCGAAATGTAATCATCCATTCCAGCAGAAATACATTTGTTTCTTTCATCTTTTTCTGCACCAGCTGTTACAGCAATAATTGGGACATCGCGTCCTTTTGTAGTGTTTCTAATTGCTTTTGCGGTTTCATAACCATTCATAATAGGCATTTGAATGTCCATGAAAACAATCGTCGGATTGATTTGTTCGAATTGTTGGATTGCTTCATATCCGTTTTCGCACTCGTATATGTAAGCATTATTATAAAGGTTTTTAATAATTGTTTTGAGAAGAAGCATATTTACTTTGTTGTCTTCAACAATCAAAAATGTAATATTGTTTTCGTTTGGTTCTGCGTCTTCAGAATCCAATTCGATATTTAAACTTTTAAGTTCGGCATTGTATTTATCGTTAATGCTTTGATGGCTAGTTTTTAAATTTAAATCAAAGAAAAAAGTACTTCCTTCGTCGATTTTACTTTCAAGCTGCAAACGGCTTTCCATTAAAGCGAGAAGCTGATTTGAAATAGTTAAACCTAAACCTGTACCTCCAAACTTTCTTGTTGTTGAACTATCTTCCTGAGAAAATGCTTTGAAAATTTTCTTTTGATTTTTTTCTAAAATACCAATTCCAGTATCTATTACTGCAAATCGAATTAAGCAAGTATTATTTTTCTTCTTTTCTAAAACCGAAACATTTAGTTTAATCGAACCTTCACTTGTAAATTTAACCGCATTTGAAAGCAGATTGATCAAAATTTGTTTAAGTCTGACAATATCTGTCCAAATATATTTCGGTACATCAGGATCAATATTTAGTTCTAGACTTAATTTCTTTTGATTGGATTCGTAAACAATTAAATCGAAGACTTGCGCTAGAATTTTTTTAATATCATAAAGATCAATAAAGAGTTCCAGTTTTCCAGCTTCAATTTTAGAGAAATCTAAAATATCGTTTATAATTTCAAGCAGCGAATGTGCTGATTGATTTATAGTTGTCATATATTTTTCCTGAATCTCTTCTAAATCGGTTTTCATAAGCAAATGCGTGAAGCCAATAATTCCGTTGAGCGGAGTTCTGATTTCGTGAGACATATTGGCCAAGAAATCAGATTTTGATTTGTTGGCAGCTTCGGCTAATTGCTTGGCTTTTATGGCGTCTTCAATTTCTTTTTTGTTTGTTATATCAAAATAAATTCCGCCGACAAATTCGATTTCATCATCTCTCTTAATTACGTCTCCAAATTCTTCTATCCAAATAAACTCCCCGGATTTGCGTCTAATGCGATATACATTATGCAAAGGCATTCCTTTTTGTAAATTATCAATCTGGTTATTGATGACTTCTTCTTTGTCATCAGGATGAATTAACGAAAGAAAAGAGAGATTATTTTCGATAAATTCAGATTTCGAATATCCAGTTAGATTTAAAACTTCATCATTTAAGAAGATTTTAGTAGAAAAAGCATCAAATTTCGACAAATAAACCGTTCCAGGAATATTGTTTGCGATCAATTTGAATTTCTCTTCACTTTCTAATATTTTACTTTCATTTCGATTTCTTTCTAAGGCAGAAGAAATGTTATTGGCTAATACCTGAAAAATATTGATTTCATCTTCAGACCATTTTTTCTCTTTCGTACAATCGTCAAAACCAATAAAACCAGTAAAAATATCGTTGATGTAAAGCGGTAAAATTAAAATTGATTTGATTTCATTGTCAATTAAAAGTGTTTTGAAAAAGCCTTCTTTTAAATTTTTAGTTAATGTATTTAAGATTTTTTTCTGTGATGCCGCGTCGTAAATTTCCTTTAAATTTTCTTCAGTCATATGTCGCAGCGGCGTGATTTGATGAGTAACACCTTCACGAGACCATTTGTATTTTTGACTGACCGTATTATAAATTGGGTCTTTTTCGTAATAATACATATGATCCACTTTTGCAGCTTTTCCAATGATATTATACGTTTCCTGAAACATTTGATGCGTTGTTTTGCTCAACAGGAATTTTTCAGTACAAGATGAAAGTGCAGATAAAAGCTGACTTTTAAATTCTAATTTTCTTTCTGCTTCCAAACGCATTTGAGACGAAATGGCAAGCGAAATAACATCTGAAATAGTTCTCGCATAATTGATGTCTTCATTATCCCATTCGCGTTTTTGCTCGGTGCTTTCAAAACAAACTACTCCAGCCAATTGTCCGCTCAAGAAAATTGGAACATCTAGCATTGACTTAATATTATTTTTTGTAAAGTAAAGCTTTTGAAATTCAGATGTTTCTAATTTATTGAATACATCTGGTGCATTGATAATGGCTTTGTTGCTTAACGTTTCAAAATAAATAGGATAAGATTCTTTATTTAAAATGTTTTTATCGCTTAAGTTTTGATTGTCAAGACTAAAAAGGTTTTTACAGGTGATTAAATCTTTGTGATATTTCCAGAAACTTACGCGGTTGGCATGACTAATTATAGAAGCTTCTTTAAGAATTAAATCAATTACAGTATTAAGTTTGTCGTATCTGCTGAAATCGGTCGTTGATAATTTTTTGGTCGAATTATTATAAGCTTCGATTTTTTTGAGACGTCTTTTTTTCTCGTTTTCAATATTTTTCTTTTCAGTAATATCCCTTGCAATTCCAGAGAATCCTGCTGTTAATCCTGAATCATTTTTACGAACAATAATCTTTTGTGAAACCCATATTTCTTCTCCGTTTTTCTTTAAAATAGGAATTTCAATTATTGGATAATTGTTTTCATTAAGTACCAGATTTTCGTAGAAATCAACAGCGCTTTTGATGTAATGTTCGTGAATAAAATTAGAATAATGTTTTCCGATAATTTCATTTTCTGCGTAACCAAGAATTGCGATTCCAAATTCATTTATGAATGTAAAATGGCCTTCAGCATCAATTTCGAAAATGATATCGGTTGCAGTTTGAATTAGATTTTTGTATTGATCCTGAACAAGGATTTGTTCTGTAACATCTTGCCCGATACTGATAATTAAATCATCTGAAAATTTTTTGTCTTTCCATTGAATGTATTTGTAATCACCATTTACGGTTTTTAATTTTCTAATGTAAAGCTTATTTTCGTGATTTTTGACAGGATTTAATTTTTTTGCAAATTCAGAATCTTGTGTCAGTTCCCAAAATTTTAATCCCATAACTTGTTCGGGCTGATAACCTAAGATGGGAATTATGGTTTCACTGCAAAACAGTATTTCTCCTTTTTGATTGGATGCAATTGTTAACGAATTTCCTTTATGAACAATTTCACTTGCAAACCTAAAATTGTCTCGATTGTTTAATAAAACGGCATATTTTACCTGATTTATAATGAAAATAAGAATGCAGAAGTTTATCAGTAAAATTGAAGATTTTATAGGAATGAGCTGAAAAGCTACCGTAACAATTAAAAAAGTAAAAGTTAAAGCAACAAAGAACCAATAGATTTTGATTGGTTTAAGTATGCTGTACGAAAAGAAAAAAGAAATTAGAAAAACAATAATCGGGACAACATCACTGGCTAGGGCTACAATATTGTAAGCAACATAGCTCATGTAAATGAAAAAGCAGGAGATGAAAATCTGCTGAATATGATCTCGCAGCCACTTTATTTTATCGGTAATTGCATAAATAACAAGTACAGATATACCAATAGAAACATTTAGCACTAAAAGACTTTTAGGTCTAATTTTGAAAATTTCATTGATGATTTCAATCAGAATTACTGCAATTCCAAAAAATAAAATATAAAGCTGATATTCTCTGCTTATGGTATCTTGTTCTTTCTTTTTTTCGATGAAATAACCAATTTTAGCTTTAATTCTAAAAAACTGATAAACTAACAGCGAAAGAAATGCAAAGAGCGATAATCCTAATACAATAAGTTTAGAATTATTGTAAAAAATAATGTCCGAATTAAACACATACCAACCAGTCATGATTGATTCAAAGGCGCTTCCAAAATAGGAAATTCCCGAAATAACCGATTTGAAAAAACTATAGTCTGCGGCCATAGAATTTGGGGTATGTTGGTTTAGTAAATAGCTTTTTGAAAATTCTTAAAAGAAGTGGTTAGGTTCTCTGAAATTAAGAATTTTCGATTTTAATCTACATTGTATCTTCCAATTGAATCAATTGAATCTTCATCTTCTGATTCTGTTCCAAAAATCGCAAAATAAGTTGCATAAATCATAGAACTATTGAAAACAACAGTAAAAATAACTCCTACACAGCAGGCAATAAAGCCAACCATAGAGCCAATAAAACCTATAATAAAAAATGCAAATATGTTAAGCGGATTTTTAGTAACAATAATAATACTTGATTTTATAGCATCGATAGCTCTCAGGTTTCCGAAAACGATCAAAGGAATTGATAAAAACATGAAATAAGAAACCATAAAAGAAATTACATTCCCTACAAATACAATGTTTAAACTCTCAATCAAATTAGCAAGGGCTGTTCCTAAAAGTGCAGGAATAAAAGCCGCAACGAAAATCTGTCCAAAATAAGGAGATGTATAATAACTAAAAATAGTTGAAACATTAAATTCAACATCTTTATCTGCAGAATCTGCCATTTTCAAAAAACCTGCGCCAAAAGGAGCTGTAATTCCTGCAAGTACAGAAACAGAAACGGTTTGTATTACAAGCTCAATCGCAGTGAATTGTTGATTTTCGAAGTTCTCAATAAAATCTTTAGTCATAACTTGAACACCATAAAAAGCAACCGCTACTCCAATAATAGCGATACAAGCAATAATAGAAAAGACTAAGATAATAAGTCCAGAATAAAGTGCTATTTTTTTATAGTTTTCGAAGGCATGATTAAAAACTGTAGCAAAATCAAGGGAATAGCCATTCTTTTTGATGTCCTCAATTTGGTTAAGTGTCGATTTCATTTTTGCGTAAAGTTGTTTTATAGACTTGTAATATTTGATAAGTATCTTGACGTAAATATAATATTTTTAATCAATTCCGTATCAAAATCTATAAAACATTGCGAAATGTTTTTAACTGATTTAAAGCCAGTCTAAAATTCGTTTTATTGAAGCTAATTTGTCTTTGTATGGCGCATAACGCATAGGTAAATCAAGCCAATTACCTTTTTTTACAATTGGTTTGTGATGAGAAAAAGTATCGAAGCTGCGTTTGCCATGATAAGCACCGATTCCACTGTGTCCAACACCGCCAAAAGGCAGTCTGTTATTAGAAAAATGAACAACTGTATCGTTGATACACCCGCCTCCAAAAGAGTATTTCGAAATTAATTTCTGGGCAAATGAATTATTTTCGCTAAAAATGTAAAATGAAAGAGGTTTCTCATAACGGCTTACGACCTTTTCTATGTCGTTTTCATTTTCATAAACAAGAATCGGCAGGATTGGTCCAAAGATTTCTTCTTTCATAACAGCGCTATCCAAATCTGGCTCTTCAAGAAGAGTAGGAGCAATATAAAGTTTATTGGCATCACTTTCTCCGCCAAATATAATATGTTCATTTTGAATCATATTGGTTAATCGATACCAATTTTTTGTATTTATAATTCTCGCAAAATCAGGTGATTTGTCTATTTTTTTTCCGTAGGCTTTTATGATTTCTTCTATTAAATAAGAAATAAAATTAACCTTCATGTTTTTCTGAATCAGAATATAATCTGGTGCAATGCAAGTCTGGCCTGCGTTGATAAATTTTCCCCAGACAATACGTTTGGCTGCCAGTTTTAAATTGGCGGTTTCATCAACAATACATGGATTTTTTCCGCCTAATTCTAAAGTTACAGGAGTTAAATTTTCAGCTGCGGCTTTAGCAACGATTTTACCGACAGCGACACTTCCAGTAAAAAAGATGTAATCCCAACGTTTTTCCAATAATTTATTAGAAACTTCGACACCACCTTCAAAAACTTCTACATGATTGATATGAAAAGTTTTTTCTATGATTTTAGCAATTATTGCCGATGTGTGCGGAGTAAGTTCAGACGGTTTTAAAACAACTCGGTTTCCAGCGGCAACAGCAGCAACAAGCGGACATAAAGCAAGTTGAAAAGGGTAGTTCCAGGGAGCGATAATTAATACATCGCCATAAGGTTCTTTATGAATATAATCGGAAGAAGGAAAATTAAGAATTGATGGAAAAACACGTTTTGGTTTCGCCCATTTAGTGATGTTTTTAATAACATCTTTAAGTTCCGAAATAACGTAATTCGTTTCGGTTAAAACAGCTTCAAACTCTGGTTTTTTAAAGTCATCATACAAAGCTTTTACAATCAAATCTTCGCTTTTCTGAATATTATACAATAACTTTTTTAGAGTTTCTTTTCGATATCCGATGTCGCTTTTAAAGTCCATTTTTCGATTAGCTTGTTTTTTACTCCCTGCAAGTTAATCGATAAAATTTAAAAAATTAACAATTAAATCATAAAAATCATACAGCATTCCAAATAGAATCGTCTGGAGTAGGAGCAATAATTGTAATGTTTTCTTTCGAAACAGGATGTACAAAAGTCAGTTTTCTAGCATGAAGATGAATTCCGCCATCTGGATTGCTTCGGTCTGCGCCGTATTTTAAATCACCTTTGATTGGAGATCCAATTGCAGTTAGCTGAGCACGAATTTGATGATGACGACCTGTATGTAAATTGATTTCCAACGCCGTATAATTTTGAAGTTCTTTAATTATAGTATAATCCAAACTCGCCAATTTGCTGTCTGGAACTTCTTTTGAATGCGCTTTTGAAGTATTATTTTTTTCGTTTCTTTTTAAATAATGAACCAATTTAGCTTTTGCTTCTTTTGGTTTATTTTTTACAACGGCCCAATACGTTTTTTTAGTTTCACGATTACTAAACAATTCATTCATTCGAGATAAAGCTTTGCTAGTTCGAGCAAAAACCACAATTCCAGTTGTAGGTCGATCCAAACGATGAATTACGCCTAAAAAAACATCTCCAGGTTTATTGTACTTTTCTTTAATGTATTCTTTTACAATATCAGAAAGAGGTTTGTCGCCAGTTTTATCACCTTGTACAATATCACCCACACGTTTGTTAATCACAATTATGTGATTGTCTTCGTGTAAAATTTGGAGATTATTTTTATCTGAAATAATTTTCATATTAGACTGGCTTAGATTTTAGACTGACTTAGACTTCTTAGATGTTAACTTAATACTTTTTTTTATAGTAAAGTCGCTCTAAATCTTGATGTCATTTTAGTAATTTCTTCAAGTAAATTAATTAATTCAAATGTATTTGCTTCATTTATGAATCCTAAATCAGATGATATTAATAGTTGTGTTTCAACTTCATATGCTGATCCAATAGCAATTTCTAAAAATCGAGCGAAATCTTTATTTGAATTCCTTGAAGATCCTTCTGCGATATTTGAAGGAATAGATACAGCAGCTCTTCTTAACTGATTTATTATTCCGAACTTTTCTTCACTTGGAAATGTAGCTGTTATAGAATAAATTTTGGAACAAAACGATCTGCTTTTTTTCCAAATTAACAACTCTTTAAATTGATGCATTTTTTAAAATAATGTTTTTTGGCAATAGCTTAAAAATTTTAATTCTAGACTTCCCAGTTTATGTTTTAAATAATTTTACAACACAAAGTCTAAGAAGTCTAAGTCAGTCTAAAATCTAAGCTAGTCTAATCTTAATATTGTTCTTTTTCGTTCGGGAAATCACTAGACTTAACATCTGCAGCATATTGTCCGATTGCTTTAGTCATTTCTTCGTAAAGATTTAAGTAGCGACGTAAGAAACGTGGACTGAATTCATTATTCATTCCCAACATATCGTGGATTACTAAAACTTGTCCGTCAACTCCGCCTCCAGCTCCAATTCCGATTACAGGAATAGAAATACTTTCTGCAACTTTTTTAGCAAGGTCTGCTGGGATTTTTTCCAAAACTACTGCAAAACATCCAACTTTTTCAAGCATTTGAGCATCTTCAATCAATTTTTCAGCTTCTTCTTCTTCTTTTGCACGAACGCTGTAAGTTCCGAATTTGTAGATAGATTGAGGCGTTAAACCTAAATGCCCCATAACTGGAATTCCAGCATGTAATATTTTTTTGATTGATTCTTTAATTTCTTTTCCGCCTTCTAGTTTTACTGCGTGTCCGCCGCTTTCTTTCATAATTCTAATAGCAGAACGTAAAGCTTCTTTAGGATCAGATTGGTAGCTTCCAAAAGGCAAGTCAACCACAACCAAACCTCTTTCTACAGCGCGAACTACAGAAGAAGCATGATAAATCATTTGATCTAAAGTAATTGGAAGAGTCGTTTCGTGACCAGCCATTACGTTTGATGCCGAATCACCAACTAAAATTACGTCAACACCTGCAGTGTCAACAATTTTCGCCATTGTATAATCGTACGCAGTAAGCATAGAGATTTTTTCTCCGTTGCTTTTCATTTCAATTAATGACTTTGTTGTGATTCTTTTATAATCTTTTTTTGCTACTGACATTTTATTGTTTTTTTGATATTGTAAAAGTATTGAATAATTGTAAAATGGGAATCAGCAATAATAGAATATTTCGACAGAATATATTTTTCCGTCCTTAAATTCTAAGCGAAATTGACTGTCTTCCATTACGATAGTGTAATTATGAGGTGATTTTAGAGAAGCTTCAATATACGTTCCATATTTTTCTATGAAAGCTTTTTCAGACAGCGTATGATCTAAAATTGCGTTTGAGTTTAGAATGAATTTATTGTTTTCATTAATAAAAACTTTAATGATTTCGCCTTTATTTTGTTTTTCATCTACAGATACTTCCAAGTCGGGATAGTAATAAAATAAATCACTTAAATATATTCCGCATTCGTCTGAAATTTGATTTTTCTTGGTTGGATTTCCCATTATCTTAATCAAATCGGTCTGTGAAATAGTAACTGATTTTGTTTTAAAACCTTTTAAAGAATAATATGATTTTTGAGAAAATGCAATAATCTGTTCTGGTAATTTATGGTTTGCCAAAGCTTTCGCCAAAGCCATATTTAATTCGGTTTCAGCAATTAATTTTGGATCGTTGATTTGTTTGACAACTTCATAATATCGCTGATAAGCAGGGATTAACGAAGAATAATCGCTGTTCCAAGCCAATTCTACAATTCGCTCACTTACTGTTTTTCGTTCAGTTAGATTGTTTGTGTCTAGTTTATCAAAATCTTTTAGTAAGGCATCAAAATTAGGTCTTGGGCCAAGAAATTTTCTTAGCGTATATTTTGCATATTCTTCTGTAAAACTACCGTTGATATTTACCCATTCATCAGGATTTAAAGGAATATAATTTACAGCAACAGGATCTCCAGTAAATAGGATTTCTCTAATTTTTGAATTTTTATCGGGTAAAGCTCTCGCTTTCAATCCGGCAGCGAGAATAAAAAGGTGATTTCCGCCATAATAGGCATCACCGCCTTCAATAATTGGATTTTTAGAATCTTTAATTTTTACATCTTTCGCATTCAAACTTTTGGCTACAAATTTCTCTTGAACATAGCCTTCATTCAAATTATCAGCTTGTATTTTGTACCAGCCGTTTTGATTTTCAGATAACATTCGAACTTCTGCTCCATATTTAAAATAGCCTAAAAAATCAGCAGATGAATTTGGTGAAGTATAAAGTCTTGTGTCTGAATTTAGAAAATAACGTTCTTGAGAATGCAGTAGAACAGAACAGAAAAAAAATAAAAAGTAAAGTTTTTTCATGAAGTTGACGTTGTATTTTTCACACAGATTTAAAAAGATTTAAGCCAATATTCGCAGATTTTTTTATTTTGAATCTGCTAAAATCTGCCGAATCTGCGTGAAAAAATCTTTTAATACTTTCCAATCAGTGGCAAAATAATAGTTTAACAATCTGCCATATTTACAGCAATTGCAAGTCCACCTTCTGAGGTTTCTTTGTATTTTGAATTCATATCTTTTGCTGTTTCCCACATCGTGTTGATCACTTTGTCTAAAGGAACTTTAGCATTTTTAGAGTCTGTTTCTAAAGCCAATTCAGCCGCATTTATCGCCTTAATCGCACCCATAGTATTTCTTTCGATACATGGAATCTGAACCAAACCGCCAATTGGATCGCAAGTCAAACCTAAATGATGTTCCATTGCAATTTCGGCAGCCATTAAAACCTGAGCAGGAGTTCCGCCCATTAATTCGCATAAAGCCGCAGCTGCCATTGAAGACGAAACACCAATTTCAGCCTGACATCCGCCCATTGCAGCAGAAATCGTAGAACCTTTTTTGAAAATACTTCCAATTTCGCCCGCAACCATCAAAAATTGTTTGATTTCTTTTTCGCCTGCATCGTGGTTTTCAATCACCATATAATACATTAAAACAGCTGGAATTACACCAGAACTTCCATTGGTTGGAGCAGTAACAACACGGCCTAAAGATGCATTTACTTCATTCACGGCAAGTGCAAAACAGCTAACCCATTTTAAGATTTGGCGAAATTTAACTTCGGTTTTTCTGATTTCTTCCAGCCAGCTTTGCGGATCGGTATAATTAGATAGTCCGATTAGATTTTGATGCATGTCAAAAGCTCTTCTTCGAACGTGAAGTCCGCCAGGTAGAATTCCTTCAGAATGACATCCAATGTACATACATTCCAGCATCGTGTTCCAAATTCGCATTAATTCTGAATGAACCTCTGCTTCAGGACGCATCGAGATTTCATTTTCATATACAATTTCAGAAATCGATTTGTTTTCAGTAACGGTATAATTCAATAATTCAGCTGCATTTTGAATTGGATAAGGAAATGCACATTTTATAACTTCTTTCAGTTTAGCATTTGTACGCTCTTCTTTTACCACAAATCCGCCTCCGATAGAATAAAAAGTAGATTCATATTCAGAATCATCAGATTTATAAGCAGTAAATTTCAATCCATTTGCATGGAAAGGAAGAAAATCTTTATTGAAAACAATGTCTTGAAGAAAAAAGAACGGAATCACTTTTTGGTTACCCAAATTGATTTCGCTAGTCGTTTCGATTTTTTTAATAATTCCTGCAATATCTTCAACCGGAATATATTCAGGATCTTGTCCGCTCAATCCGAGCATTACAGCAAGATCTGTTGCGTGACCCTTTCCAGTCAAAGAAAGCGAACCGTATAAATCGACTTTTACTCTCGTAATGTCATCTAAAATAGCTTCATCTTTCAACTCTTCCAGAAAGCGTTCGGCAGCGCGCCAAGGTCCTAAAGTATGTGAGCTAGAGGGACCAACGCCAATTTTAAGCATATCAAAAACTGAGATACATTCTTCCATTGTTCGTTTTTTGTTAAGACAAAGATAATTGAATAATGCAATGATGATTCATATTTGAATGTTAATCTTGCGTATTTGTTAAAAAAAATATTAAATTTTAATAATTCGGCAACGAAATAAATTTAAATCCTTAATATGCGGTTTACGTAAAAAGTTCGCGTTTTTTCGGTATTTTTGTAAAGAATGATTAGCGCAAAAAGCGCAATCTTTATATTAATACTCTTGGATTTTTGTTTTAATTCTGAAATGTCTTTTTACAAATATTAATACCACAAGAAGATAAAATTACCCTATGATAGAATTTTTCAGACATCTATTACAAGAATTCGAATTACCCCTAAGCAATCCAGTATTGATTTTTTCTTTAATACTTTTTATAATTCTGCTTTCGCCAATTTTACTTAAAAAGATTAATATTCCTGGAATTATCGGGCTTATTATTTCTGGAGTTATCATTGGTCCGCACGGATTAAATATTCTGGCAAAAAACTCTGCAGTTGATTTATTTTCAACAATCGGACTTTTGTATATCATGTTTATTGCAGGTTTAGAATTGGATATGAATGAGTTTAAAGCCAACAGAAATAAGAGTTTGTTATTTGGCTTTTTCACGTTTATTCTACCGCTTTCAATAGGTTTTCCAGTTTGTTTTTATTTATTGAAATATGATTTTAATGCCAGTTTCTTAACCGCAAGTATGTTCGCAACGCACACGCTTGTAGCATATCCGATTGTTAGCAAATTAGGGATTTCTAAAAATCAAGCTGTTGCAATTACAGTTGGCGGAACTATTTTGACAGATACAGCCGTTTTAATTATTCTGGCTGTTATTATGGGAAGCAGTCAAGGAAATCTAAATCAAGCTTTTTGGATTAAATTGTTTATTTCATTGGCAATTTTTTCTGCCATAATGTTTATGATTATTCCGCGTGTAGCAAAATGGTTTTTCAAGAAACTTGAAAGTGAAAAACACGCCCATTATATTTTTGTACTTTCTGTGGTTTTCTTTGCAGCCTTTTTGGCAGAAGTAGCAGGAGTAGAGCCTATTATTGGAGCTTTCGTTGCAGGTTTAGCATTGAATCCATTGATTCCGCATTCTTCTGCTTTGATGAATAGAATTGAGTTTATTGGAAATTCGTTATTCATTCCTTTTTTCTTGATTTCTGTGGGAATGTTAGTCGATGTAAGCGTTATTTTAAGCGGACCAACGGCTTTAATTGTGGCAGGAACTTTAAGTGTTGTAGCAATATTTGGAAAATGGATTGCAGCATTTTTTACTCAAATTGTTTTTAAATATACCAGAACCGAAAGACAGCTTATTTTTGGATTGAGCAGTGCGCACGCAGCGGCAACTTTGGCTGTAATTTTGGTTGGATATAAAGCTAAAATTTTAGATGAAAATATCTTAAACGGAACCATTATCCTAATTCTAATTACGTGTATTGTGGCTTCATTTGCAACAGAAAAAGCGGCAAAGAAAATTGCCATTTGCGAAGAAGAAATTTCACATGAAGACACAGAAAGAGATCAGATTTTAGACGAACATATTTTAATTCCGCTGGCAAAATCTTCAGCGGCAGCGAGTTTGTTGGATTTTGCTCTTTTGATAAAAGATAAAAAATCATCAAATCCGATTACTTTACTAACAATCGTTCCGAATAACAATCAGGCGGAAAAGAACATTTTGAAGTACAGAAAAGCAGTTGATAAATTTGTAGTTCAAGCTTCGGCTTCAGAAGTAAAAATTAATACCATTGCAAGAATCGACCATAATCCTGCAAGTGGAATTGCTAGAACTTCAAAAGAAATCATGTCGGATATTGTGATTGTAGGTTGGCCTAGAAAAACAGGTTTTATTGATAAAATCTTTGGAGAAAATGTAGATTCGATTATCAATAACGTCGATAAAAGTTTGTTTATCTGCAGGTTTCAAAAGAATTTTATTGAAGAAAAAAGATTAGTTTTTATTTGTCCGCCATTTTCAGAAAGAGGAATTGGTTTTCATTTATTAATGCAGAAAGTAAGCCGTTTGGCTCAGGAATTAAGTGTGCCAGTTGTTATTCATGCTGAAGAAAAAACGTTTCAATCTATTCAGCAGATTGCTTCGCATTTAAAATTAAATAGCAAATTTGGATTCAAAAATGTTTCTGATTGGGAAGATTTTGAACTTATTACAGAAGAAATAAAACCAACTGATTTAGTCGTTTTTAATTTGTCTAGAAAAGGCTCTGTTTCTTATCAATCGATCTTTGATAAATTACCACAGAAGTTCGAAAAATATTTTAGTGACAACAATGCGATTTTGGTTTATCCCCATGACGATCGCAAAGAAAGTTCAATGGACGCTTACGAAGATTTTACGTCATCGCCTTTAGCAAAAGGTATTGAAGCTATAGAACAAATTGGACGTGGTTTGGGAAGTATTTTGAAGAAAGGATAAAAATTTAGTTTTATGAAAAGCTGTAAAACGTTTATATTTTCTGCTTTTTGCATCTTTTTTCTAAGTTGTAATAAAAATAAAATAGAAGAATCAAAGCCAGATTCTCAAACAAAAAATAGTATTGAATCAAAGAAAAAAGAAATAGCAGAAAGCTTTGATGAATTCAATAAAAGGTTTCATTCTGATTCTCTTTTTCAAGTTTCGAGAGTTGATTTTCCTATTGAAGGAAAGCACGTTTCTGGTTTTGAACAATACAATTGGTCGCGAAAGAATTGGCAGTTTCAGGCTGTTCCAGTTGCTGAAAAAACGGAATTAGGAGAATATGAACATTCTTTAGTAAAAACGGATACTTTAGTCACAGAAAAATTTTGGATTCCGAATAGTGGTTTTGAAGTTGAAAGGCAGTTTAAGCTAATTAACAATAAATGGTTTTTAATTTATTATAACGACATAAATTTATAGTAATATGAATCGAAAAATAAAATCAATCAGACCCTTTATTGGTTCTAAAAATTTTGAAATCTCAAGAAGTTTTTATCGAGATTTAGGCTTTGAAGAAATTGTTTTAGATGCAAAAATGGCTGTATTTAAAACGGAAGAAATCGCTTTTTATCTTCAAGATTATTACGATAAAAACTGGATCGAAAATACCATGATTTTTGTGGAAGTTGAAAATGTCGAGCTTTATTACAGTGAACTCTTAGCTTTAAATCTTCCTCAAAAATATGAAGGAGTAAAATTAACTCCGATAAAACATTTGGATTGGGGAAGCGAATGTTTTCTGCACGATCCGTCAGGAGTTTTATGGCATTTTGGGAAATTCAAATAAAGCTGGGATTCTATTTTTGCCGCGAATTTCACGAATTTTCATGAATTATTTTTTTATTTACTTCAATAAAATTAGTCGAGATTTGTGAAATTAGTGGCAAGCAAAAAAATCATCTCAAACCAAAATCTCCCAAAACTTTCGTTGTGTTTGTGCGTTGATACCAGTCGTTATAAACCAATTCTAAATTTTTGACGTCGAATTCACCGAAATCATAATCACGGAATTTTTCTGCAATTTCAATTAATTTCTTCGGATTTTGAAGTTTTTCCTGAAAGCGCATAATAGTAGAATGAGCGGCTGAAATTGTATATCGGCTGTCTATACTTTGCTGTAATCCTGAATTTTTGAAATTCTCACGAAGTCTGTTTCGTAAATTATTTAAAGTTTCATCGCTTGGAAATCCTTGAATCATTAAAGCTGAAGGAGAAGCAGTTATTCCTTTAAAATGAATTTTTATTTTATCGACATTAACCAAACTTCTGCAGATTACTTCGATATATTCGTTTGGCGAAATTTGATTTAATGTGAAATTTTCCGAACAAGAAATAATCGACATTACCGTAATGTGAATATCTGAATCTGGATAAAAATATTGCTCTGGTTCTGCTTTTTTTAATTCGTTAATTAAAGTTTGAATATTGGCTTTAATTTCATCATTTGGACGAATAAGAAGCGTAATTCCAAAACGAGAATCAGATTCATTTTTAAGTTCAGCATCTATAGCATATTTTCCTGTCGAAATTGCTTCAGAAGAAGTTTTGTAAAGTTGGTTGTAATGTTCGGTTAAATTGCTCATTAGATTATGTTATTCGGCTTCAAAAATAGTTTTTAATTGCTTTTGCAGATCGTGTTTATTGATTTCTCCACTACCTTTCCATTTCCCAATAATAATGCCGTTTTTGTCGATTAGAACTTTGTGTGGAACACCATTCACAAAATAATCTTTATCGATCGAACTATTATTTTCTAAAATAGAAATGTGTTTCCAAGCTTCAATTTGTTCTTTTGCAATAGCCTTTTTCCATAAATCGGAGTTTTCATCTTTTGTAACGCTAATGATTTCAAATCCTTGCGCTTGATATTTTTTATATAGCTCTTTTATATATGGCAATTCTTCTCTGCAAGGGCCGCACCAACTTGCCCAAAAATCAATTAGAATATATTTTTTACCTTTAAAATTGGCTAGCGAAATAGTTTTGCTGTTTATATCTTTAGCTTCAAAATCTGGTGCAGGACTCCCAACTTTACTTTGTTTAAAATATTTCAGTTTTTCTGCCATTTCAAGTCCTTTCTCAGAATTCTTTATTTCGGGAGTGAAATTTTCGAAAACTTCCACGAAAGTGTCATAAAAATTCATTCCAATAAATCGACCAACATGAATTCGTATTAATTTCAATGCACGAGGCGAATTTGGGTGATTTTTGGCAAAGACAAAATCAAGTTTTAATTCGTTGATATCATTTTGATCTTTTACATTTTCTAGATCATCTAATTGAAGAATTAATTGATTTTTGATGATAGAATCCTTTTCAATTTCAATTTTTGAAACAATCGCTTTTTGCAAACCAAAAATCGAATCACGAATTTTTTTGGTTGGTTTGTGTAATTCTAGAATTTCTTTTTCGATTGCAGCTTCATCTTGAGCAAAACTCATATGACTTGCAAAAAAGATAAAAACTAAAAAAAGAAGGTTTATTTTTTTCATTGAATAAGGTTTTGTTAGCTGCAAGAATTAATGTAAATCTAAAACTATTTCTTTTTTACTTTTTCAAGATTTTCTTTGACTCTAAATTTGACAATTTCAGTAATCAAATCGTAAGGCATTGGATCTTTTAAAGGAAATTGCACTGAACCTTTTCCTGATTTGTATTTTGATAGTTTTTCAGCAAAAGCTTCATGTCCAGAAGGCAGAGCATAAAGTCCGATATGGTTTTTAAAAGCAGCAAAATAAACTACAATTCCATTTTGTTCAAAAGCAGGCATAGAATAACTGATTTTTTCTTTAGCATCTGGCGCAGCTTTCTGAATTGTCATTCGAACTTTCTCTAAAATTTCCTGAACATCATTCGGAAATCCGCCAATGTATTCGTCTATATTTTCAGGTTTTTTAATTTCCATGATTTTTAATACGTGTCTTTAATTTTTAACGCAAAGTGCGCTAAGGTATTTTAATTACGAGACTAAGGAAAATCTATATATTAAGTTCGCAAAGCTTTGTCATATAAGTTTTATCTAAATATGCTTTGTGAACTTTTCATTTTAATGATTCTCAAAAAAACTTCGAGTACTTTGCGTAAATCTTTGCGTTCTTTGCGGTTAAAATAAAGATTACGCTAATCCTTTAGGGAAGCGATCTAAAACTAAATTTAAATGTAAATTATGCTCTAAATAAGCTTTTGCTCCAGCTAGAACCAAAGTAAAACCTTCAGTTGAATTTCTAACCTGATCGATTATTTTATCTGTATCACCATGAAAACCAGAATTGGTAATACTCACAAAAGTTTCATTTTCATTTAATGGACTAAAAATCCATTCTACTAAAGTAATTTCGTCTGGATTTCCCCATTCGATCACAATCTTTTTATTTTCCTGCAAAACAACCGTTTTAACCGAAAGTGAAAAACCATACATTTCCCAAGTCCATTCCGTTTTCTGATTTTCTTCTAATTTTCCTGATCCTTTTGTAAACCAGAAATTACTAGTTATCTGCGGATCAATAAAAGCCTGAAAAACTTCTGAAACAGGTTTCCGAATCAACATTTCGGCTTTTGCAAATTTGTTATTTTCTGTTTTCATTGTTTAGTGTGTAAAATATGAGCTGTTTTTTGTGACTTCTAATTTAAGAAAGAAATTTCGAATAAAGAGAATAAAAAAATCCACACAAGTATTTTTGACCTGTATGGATGTTGTGTTAAAAGTTAAATTCCAATATATAAAATCTCAACTTTCAAAAAAGAGCAAAGCGATTTTTAGAAAACATAAAATCTATTCTCTAATTGTAGTTTTATCGTTTAATGCCATTTCTGCAATTTCGTCTTTTCGTTTAAAGCTTACGCCTTTATGTTGCTGCATGTATTTGATGAGATCGTTTGCTGCTTTTACCATTTGCGGAGTTCCTCCAATACGGTCATGAAAACTAATTGACATTTGTCGGCGTTGTGTCTCACTTTCGATGTATAATTGGTCAAATTCCATTTTAACTTGTTGAAAGAATTGATCTGCCGAAAAGTTTTTACCTTCAATCAGAACAATATCATTGCATCTAAGCGTATAGGGGACGACTGCAAAATCTTTATTTTTTACCTGAATAATAAATGGCTCATCCCGACTAAGATCGTCGATATGATATTTAAAACCAAGTTCCTGTAAAATATCGAGTGTATTTTGTCCTCGGCGTAGCCAGTTTGCATTGTAGCCAACAGGAGTAAAACCAGTAACTTTTTTTATGGCTTCAACACCGTCTTTTATAAACTTTTTTTCTTCGTCATACGGCATGGTGTATTGTGTGCTCCAACTCATACCGTGCGCCGCAGCTTCGTGGCCTCTCTGTACAATTTCTTTTGCCAGTTCTGGATTTTTTAAAACTGCAGTTCCAACCATGTGCGAAGTGACTTTTACACCCAATTTGTCCCAATTGTCGAGCATGCGCGGTATACCTTCTTTGTATCCGTATTCGTACCAAGTTGCAGAAGGAAGGTCTATAAAGCCTTTTTGTATATTTTGAGGAAAAGGACTTTCGGCATTTTGAGGCTGTCCGCCAGCTTCAAACTGCATCGAAATAGACACAACTAATCTAGACCCATCTGCCCATTTTGTTTTTTGGGGAGCGAAAAGAGGTGCATTTTTTGAAACTTCGGAAAAAGCTTCAATAGGATTCATCATACCAACCATACCAATGATTCCAGTTTGCTTAATAAAATTTCTTCTTGAACTCATGATGTTTATTTTTTAATTAAAGCATCAATTGCCCAACTGTTATAATCTGCATAATGCAAAAGCAAAGCAAAAAAAGCGATGTGAATTAATTGTGACGGAATAGCTTCCCAATTCTCAATCATCGAAGTACCAAACAACAAGATGAGCATAACGATTGCTCCTGCAACTAAAGATGGTTTAGTAAAGATACCTAATAATAAGAAAATACCAATTGCAAATTCGGCTATAGGAAGAATGTAACTAAATGGTGTTACGATGATTTTAGGTAGCATTGAATTTTCAAAACTGCCAACCATCCAATTGCTGAAAGTTGCTAGTTTTGGCAGACGGACTAATCCGTGGCCAAACATACTGATGGCGATTGCAAGACGTAATAATAAAAATGAGGTTGTTTCCATATTGATGTGATTTTATAGTACAAAGTTGCAGATAACGGTTTTTTAAAATTTGTACAATCATTGGAATAATTTGTATTTTTGGAAGATGGAAATTAGAAATTTACACCGTCCTTTTGAACTTCAGTTTTTAGAAGTTTTGGAATACGAACCAAAAGAACGTAAAAATACTTTCTTTGAAATGGTATTTGTTCTTGAAGGAAAAGGAACTCAAATTATCAATGATCACCGATTACCGTATAGCAATGATAAGTTTTTTGTCATTTTTCCTCAGGATACACATAGTTTTGAAGTCATTGAGAAAACAAAGTTTTTCTTTTTGCGCTTTAATGACAGTTATCTTAAAACGCAAAACAGCGACTGGATTCAGAAATTGGAGTTTATTTTTCATAACCACAATCATATGCCGGGCTGTATTCTAAAAACGATAATCGACAAACCTTTAGTAAGAGCAATGGTAGAAGCACTTATTAGAGAAGAGAAAAGTCAATTTCCGCAGCAGCAAGAAGTTATAAAGCAAATTATAAATACGATTATAACAATAGCAGCTAGAAATATTTCGCTTATGGCTCCTCTTAGTGTAAATGAGATTAATGCAGTGCCAAGTCTGGATTTACTAAATTATGTTCATGAGAATATTTATCAGCCAGATCAATTAAAAGCATCAAATATGGCATCAGCATTTAATATTTCGCCAAAATACATAAGTGAGTATTTTAAAACTAAAACAGGGCAAAGTATACAGGAATATACAATCGCGTACAAAATAAAATTAATTGAAACCCGACTGAAATATACCAATATGCAAATCAATGAGATTGTGTATGAATTTGGTTTTAGCGATGCAAGCCACTTGAATCGGTTGTTTAAAAAACATAATGGGGTGAATCCAAGTGACTATAAAAAACAGTTTAAAAATGTGGACAGAGTTTAATCTAAAGTCTAAGATTGCTCTTTATTAATCCATTTTACAACAGTTGGCGCAACATAGTTTTTCATTTTATGTAAAAGATCGTCAATAGTTTCGCTAACGATTAACATTTGTTGGTATTCACTTTTTAAGAAACCTTTTTCAACCATAATTTTTGTTAGTTGAATTAAAGAATCATAAAAGCCGTTTATGTTAAGAATTGCAATAGGTTTTTTATGTAGACCCAATTGTTCCCATGTCAGCATTTCAAAAAGTTCTTCTAAAGTTCCAAAACTCCCTGGTAACGCGATTACACCATCACATAATTCATTCATTTTGGTTTTTCTTTCGTGCATACTTTCAACCAAAATTAATTCGGTTAAACCTAAATGTGCAATTTCTTTCGATCTCAGAAAGTTTGGAAGAACGCCAATTACTTTTCCTCCAGCATTTAAAGCTCCATCTGCAACAGCGCCCATTAAACCTACATTTGCACCGCCGTAAACTAATTCTATATTTTGCTCAGCTAAAGTTTTTCCAACTAAAATCGCTTGTTCTTCGTAAATTTTTTCTGTACCAAAACTTGAAGCACAGAATACTGTTATTCTTTTCATTGTTTTTAATTATAAGTTATAAATTATAAATTATGAGTTATGAGTTAGAGAGCAACTTATAATTCATAACTCATCATTTTTTTAGTTCATATTCAAAATATGGAACATCAACACCATTAATAGTAAATGTAAGCTCATTGATTTTTTCTGCTCCCAATTTCAAAACGGCTTTTTGCGAACGGAAATTTTCTGCTCCGATGTGAAAAAGTACCGAATCAACATATTGAAATGCATAATCAATCATTAATTTTTTGTTTGCTTTATTGTACGGGCCACCCCAATATTTTCTTGTAATAAAAGTGTAACCAATTCCAACATTCGATTTTTCGGGATTGTAATCATAGAAACTCGTTGTTCCCATTATTTCATTGGTCTGTTTATCGAGAATTAGAAACGAACCTTTTGTAATTATAATATCAAAAAAAGTTTTAAAACCTTCTTTTGTGTATCGGTCTTTTGCAGGATTCTGTTCCCAAATCAAAGGATCGGAAGCGGCTTCAAATAATCTTTCAAAATGTTTTTCTTCTAATGGAATTAGTTTTGTGATTTCATTTTCTAAGAAATTAGGCTGTAAATTGAAGTTTGATATTTGCATTTTTATGATTTTTAGTTAAAGACTAAATTTTTCTAATCTGCACGCAGGAAACATTTTCCATTTTAATCTGTTTTCCTACTTTTTTAAGTAATCCAGTTTTAAAATCTCTTTTAAAAACCACAACATTTCCAGTTTGCACATTTGATGCAATTAAAAATTTCCCGCTTTCATCAATGGCAAAAATTCGCGGATGTTTTCCTAAAGTAGATTGATAACCAATGTTTTTCAGAAATCCATTTTCAGCAATAGAGAAAATAGCGATATTATTTTCTTTTCCGCGATTGGTAGCGTAAAGAAATTTTCCGTCAGGAGAAATATGAATATCCGAGCTTTCAAAACCTTCTTTTATTTTATCTGGATGCGTTGCAAGGCGTTGGATTTTATTCAAAACACCATTTTCAAAATTGTAAAGGCTGATTTGCCCTGCCATTTCTTCAATACAATATCCCCATTTTTGATTTGGATGAAAAGTAAAATGTCTCGGGCCAGCTTCTAAATCGGTTTTTGTAAATGGATTTTTAGTTTCCACTAAAGGCTTTTTCAGATTTTCGTCAAATGCATAACAGCGAATTTTATCGGCGCCTAAATCGGGTAAAAACAAATAATCGCATTGAGGAGAAAATACGGCAGAATGTACGTGAGATCTGGTTTGACGTTCTTTATGTGTACTTCCGTCCATGTATTGAAAATTCTGGGCAATCGAATCGATTTTTCCATTTTCTAAAATAGGATAAACCGAAACACTTCCTTCTGTATAATTGGCATTGGCAAGCCATTTCCCGTTTTTATGAACAGAAACATAAACTGGATTTTCACCGCCACTTCGCTGACTATTCAAAAAAGTCAATGTTTTTGCCGACGTATTAAATTCAAAACTGCTTACGCTTCCCGCATTTGGTGTTTTGGTATCGGTGCAAACATAAATGTATTTTCCGTTTGGTGAAACCGTTAAATAGGAGGGATTGACAACATTTTTAACCGAAGTAAATTTGGTCAATTTCCCACTCAAAGTATCCAATTGATAAACTTGAATAGCTTCTGCCGTTTTATCTCGATTGTAAGATCCTAAAAAGACATAGGTGTTTTGAGAAAACAAGTTTATTGCTAGTAAAAATACAATTGCGAAATAGTATATTTTTTGTTTCATTTTTAGGTTTCAAGTTTCAAGTTTGAAGTTTCAGGTTTCACGTTTTAAGTGCTGTGTTCGTTGTCAGGCTGAGCGATCCCGAGGCTTCGGGAGAAGCCCAAGTGCCAATTGGAACGCCCTTCTCCCGAAGCCTCGGGATCGCTCAGGGTGACATTACAATTAACAATTAACAATTCATAATTGACCATTAAAGAACCCCTTCCCACCACTGTTTAAATTCTTGTTTGTCATTTTTCAATTCAACTGCTTCACCAATCATTGGAGTAATTAAAGGAATCGGATTTTCAGACAAACTATTCAATTCTGTAACTTTTTTCAAAGGTTCGTCCCAAGCATGAAGAGACAATGAAAACTTAGAAGAATGCACTGGAAACACTCTTTTTGCTTTCAAATCTTTCATGGCTTTTATGACATCTTCGGGCATATTATGAATGTATTTCCACTTCTTGTTGTATTGGCCGTTATCAAGTAGAGCGATGTCAAATGGACCGTATTTTTCACCAATTTCAGCGAAATGAGAATCGTAACCGCTGTCGCCACCCAAATACATCTTAAAATCTTTAGTTTCCAAAACAAAAGAAGTCCAAAGTGTGTTGCATCTTTTAAAACTTCTGCCAGAAAAATGTCTTGAAGGCGTAGTGTGAATCGTTAGATTTTCATCTAATTGGATCGTGCTGTACCAATCTTTTTCGATAATCTTTTCTGATGGAAATCCCCAAAACTCAAAATGAGAACCAACTCCAAGAGCCGTGATGATTTTTTTTGTTTTAGACTTTAATTTTAAAATCGTATCGTAATCCAAATGGTCATAATGATCGTGTGTAATCAATAAATAATCAATTTCTGGAAGATCGTCGACGGAATAAATATCAGAACCTTTAAACGATTTTGTTGTGCCAGGAATAGGAGAGGCGTTTCCGCTGAAAACGGGATCAATTAAAAATCGTTTTCCTTCCAACTGAATAAAATAAGACGAATGTCCAAACCAAACTAAAATATCTTGATCGGGAGTAAGTTCGTGTAAATTGGTTTTTATGGACGGAATCAAATCGGTTGGCGTTTTTCTTTCTACTTTTTTGAAGAAAAATTCAAACAAAACCCCCGCCATACTTTCTCCTTCTGCAAGGTCGGGTGTAAAAGATTGATTTTCAAATTTTCCGTTTTTATATTGAGGCGAATTTTGAATTAAAGTTAATCTTTCGCCAGAAGGAGCTTTTCCGAATTTTGGATGCTGAAGAAATCTGTAAATGGCAAATAATATTAAAAATACGAGAATTAAGAATGTAATCATTTTATTTTGAGGGATATAAATTTTGAGTGTATTGAATAGAAAGCAAAATTATCTTTTTTAAGATTTCGATATCAACATCAGCTAATTTTTTGATGTAAATGCAAGCTTTTGAAGATGTATGTTTTCCTAATTTCGATAAAAGTTCTTCTCTTTTTTCTTCTGGCAAATAGAAATAAACGGTCAATGCTGCTTTTCTTGGCGAAAATCCAGCTAATGGAGCATCGCCTTCATGTCCGCTATCATATTTATAATGATAACTTCCAAAACCAATAATGCTTGGTCCCCACATTTTGGGTTCAAAACCAGATGTTTCCTGTATTATTTTTAGAAGTTCAAAAGCATCATTTCTTTTAACTTCATTTTCGACAGCGTTAATAAAATCAGTAACACTGTTTTGAGTTTCTGTAGTTTTATTTTTTGCCATTTTATTTACTTTTTACTTAATAAATCACTTTTTAAAAGGATGTTTTTGATTTTGAATTCAGAAGCATAAAACAAATTAGAATCTTCTGGCATTTGATTTTCTAAAACAATCAGACTCACATCACTTTCTGGGAAATACAAATTTACACCAGAAAATCCGTCTCCTAAGCCTGTATGTCCAAGATATTTAACAGATTCTTCTTCTACAATTCGAATTCCGTATCCATAAGGTTGTTTTTCTTTTCCGAAGAAATTATGCTGAGATAAAATGGTGTTTTTAGTTAATAATTGATACGATTCGGGTTTCAATATTTTTCCTTTGTGCAGATTATTATTCCAAATGGCAAGATCAGAAACGGTTGAAATAATGCCGTCTGCACCTAAACTTTCATCTGTGATTTGTCTTGAGGTATCAGGTTCCAACTGATTTTTCACATTATAATAACCTTTTGCCAGATTTTGTTCTTTATCTTTTGAATAACAAAAAGTATGATTCATTTTTAATTTCTTAAAAAGCGATTCAGCAACCTCTCTATAGCTTTTTTTAGAACTGAATTCGACAATTTTTGCAACCAGATTAAAACTTAGATTTCCATATTTAAAATCAGTTCCAGGTTTAAAAGCCAACTGTTTTTGTAAATCGATAATTCCGTGCGAGTGATTTAAAAGCTGATGAACCGTTACTGAATCTGCCCAAGTTTGATTTAGTTCTGGCAAATATTTTTTGATTGGAGCATTCAAATCTACTTTTCCTTTTTCTACTTCCAATAAAAGTAAAACGGCAGCAATTAATTTACTGTTGGACATGATTTCAAATTGGGTATCCATTTTTAAAGGTTTTTTGGTTTCGAAATTCGAAAGACCTTCAACTTTTGAATACAGCGTTTTCCCATTTTTAGAAATTAAAACTATACCAGTAAATTTAGGGTTTGAGTTTTGAATTATACTATCAATACTTTTTTTGTAATCCTCTTTTTTCTGAGCTGATGAATTGCAGGAAGCTAAGATTAGAACTAATAAAGAGATTTTGGCGATGAAGTTCATTTATAATTGTTAATGGTGAATTGTAAATTGTTAATGTTTGATGCTTGCTCGATTGATTATGGTTGATATTTTTTATAGTATTCTATAATTAATAATTTACCATTAACAATTCACAATTAAATTAAAACATTCCGTTTTCGTTGATAGAATCTTTAGGAACTGGCTGGCCTAAATCCCAAAGTTCTATAATTTTGTCGTCTTTGAATTTGAGAATATGCACTACTGCAAAACCAATATCTGAAGGAGTTTGTTTGAGATGCGAATGTACCGCAACTAAATTTCCGTCTTCTAAAATATGATGAATTTTAAAAATCTTATTGGGATTTGTTCTGGCAGATTCTTCCATGGCAAGCATAAGCGTTTCGGCATCGCCTTTGAAGTGCGAATTGTGATGTTTGAAGTTCTTTCCCACATATAATCGAAAACCTTCGTGAGAATGTCCTTTTGCTGCCAATTTCAAGAAGTTTTTAGCGATTTCTTTCTTAGTCATAATTCCAGATTTAAAAACAAACTAAGTTATGAAATAAGTAGTAGAAATTAAATAATATTTAAATCGTTAGATTTTAAATAATGATTTTGATTGATGACTTTTTTTGCGTCTGGACTAATCCAGAAATTAGGTCTAAATAGTTTTGCAGTACTTTGGAGTTTTGCTTTATTTGAAATAGCTTTTATATTTTCGATTAAATTATTGAATAAAGTATTAGTAGTAAAGCTATGTGTGTCTACCAAAGATTTGAAATTATCACTTTCAAAACTTACAATTTTTGGATAGGTTAATTCTAAACCAATTGATCCTTCGTTATTCATGTAAGAAATGCTTAAGCTTTCAAAAGTTTTTGAATAAGTCAAATAAAATGGACTGATGTTTATTACAGGTTCAGTTGGTCTAACTAATTTAAAATCATTTGAAACGATTCCTTTTTTATCAATAATATCCTGAAAATTTATTTTACAGAGGTCGTCGGTTATAGATATTCTAATATCCCTTTCAAAAGACCATTGTTCTTTTTTATCAAACTTGTTTTCTCCAGTTAAGACTTCGTTATAATAAGATTTATAGCTGTCAAAAATATATTGCTCATCTGTGTTTTTATAGTTTATTTCAACTCGCGAGCCTGTAATAACAAAGTAATAGTTTAAATCTTGAAAAAGAGATTCAAATTCTTGTGGTGTAATTATGAACTTAAATGTATTCCAGCCTTTTCCTGCACCAAGTCCTCCAAAGTATGACATGTAACTTAAATTAAATTATCGATGTTAAATTGATTCTTCTATTTCTTTTTTACAGCAATTTTAGAAGCTAAATAAGCCATTGGAATGTAAGCGAAAATTAAATCGACAAAACCAAACCAAATTGGTGATGGCAGGGTAAACATGGTTACAATACCGCCAAATAAAAAGAAAGCTCCAATTCCAAAAGCTAATTTTGTTTTATGATGAATTGCGGTTAAAGCTGTCGTTAATGCGCCAGCAAAAGTTCCTAACGCGTGGGCTAAAAATGGAAAAAGAAAATGCTTTGGCTCAAATAAATGCATTGATGCTTTTAAACCTTCAGCAGTAGTAACGTCTGCACCATTTGGCGCTGGAATTATAGAGCCACTAATTAAAATGATGCTCATATTGACAACGCTTCCGATAACAAGACCTGCAATTACGGCCAAAGTATTTCTTAAAAATGGATTCATAGCTTTCGTTTTAATTACTATAACGAAAGTAAGAAAATTATTCTTTTGATGATAATGCTCTTTCTGTTTCTATTTGAGGTTTTCCAGTTGCATTAGGCTGTCCTTTTCCAGTTTCAATTAGTTTTTTCAAACTGTTCTCGATATAATTGGTCCATCCAGCTTTGCAAACGTCAAAACATTCATATTCTGGCACTAAACCAACGTGTGTAAAAATGAGTTTGGTTTTATTATCTTCTTTCGAAATATCAAAAATCGCTGTCGTATTAGTCCATTCCGTATCGTCTTTGGTAAAACTGAAATAATTTTCTTCAATCAGCCACACGATTTTCTGATTCGGAATGACTTCAATCAATTTTATTTTGCAGCGGTGAACGTCTTCATAATGGTATTTAAATTCGTCTCCCTCGTTTGCTGTGTTTCCTTCAATTTCTTCAGACCACCAGCCTCGAACATTTTGTATAGCTTTAAAAACTTCTTCTGGCGATTGATTGACAATTATTGTTGTGGTAAAATCGTGAGTTTCCATAATTAATTGATTTTTAAATTAGTAAAGTAAATTTACAATCTAAAAATCAATTAGTTAAGGTATTTTAAAGACAATTTTAAGGTGCTTTTCGGACAGAATTAAATGTGCTAGTTATTCTCCTAAAAATAGATAAGCTGAACTCAAAATTATGCCAACTAAGATTATAAGACTTAATATAGAAATCAAAAACAGTCTCCATCCTCCAAAAATGCTTCCGCCATTATCCATGTGTTTTTGAATATTTTTTTCTTGGTAGGTATGAATTAAATAAGAAGCTACCGCTGAATAAATTACAGGAAAAATAATTGTTGGAAAGTTTTCAGGAAGACTGAATGCAATAGCAATAATAACGATTGTAAAAGCTCCGGTAATAAGCCAAGTATTTCTAGCTTTTTCAGATTCGTTAAAAGCTTTGAAATTTTCTGCAATGCAATAGCCAGCGACCAACGGACCTCCAAAAAAAGTTGCGGTGCTTATTGCTTTTTTAGAATAAATTTTCTCGGTTGGAATTTCTTCAAAAACAGATTTTTCTGTTGTATCATCTTGTATCATTTGAGGTTAGTTTATTTTTAGGGATTATTTTATTGCTTTAATTTTTTCGGGAATTTGATTAATCAGTTCAAAATGTTTTGCCATGACATTTTCGAGTTCTAAAGTTCCACCTAGAATAATCATTTCCTTTTGGATGAAACGTTTTCCAAGTCGGTCTTCGAGCATTATTTTTTCCATGCTTTGGGCAATTTCAATTTCGTTAAGAAAATCATTCGGATGGCCAGCTGTACAAATTACAAGTCCTAGCGGAATGGTTTTCATTTTTCTGGAAGTTTCATTTTGTCCGTAAGCATATCCAACCGAATAAACACGATCGAACCAGCCTTTTAATTTTGCAGGACAATCGCTCCACCAAACGGGATAAAGGAAAATAATGCAGTCTGCTTTTTCTATTTTTTCTTGTTCGTTCAAAACATCTTGCGGAATCGGAAGTTGTGTTTTCGCAAAACCTTCACGTTCATATTCTGCTTCAGACATATCACTTTCGAAATTGGAAGCATACAAATCTGAGATTTCGATATTCCAATTTTCATTAGCCAAAACAGATTTTAATCTTTCCAAAACCTGAAAAGTGTATGACTTTTTACTTGGATGCGAGTAAACAATTAAAATATTCATTTTTAGACTTTTTAGATTTATAATCGTTCCAAAGTTTAAATCAGTTGTGTACGAAAATACAAATTAAATCGAAATGAAATTATTCTTCTGAAAATTCTAAAATATCACCAGGCTGGCAATCCAAAACTTTGCAGATTGCTTCGAGTGTGCTGAAACGAATGGCTTTTGCTTTTCCTGTTTTTAGAATGGAAAGATTTGATAAAGTTAAATCTACTTTTTCTGAAAGTTCATTTAATGACATTTTTCTTTTTGCCATCATGACGTCTAAGTTTACTATAATAGGCATAATGTTTCGTTTAAATGGTTAAATCAATTTCAGATTGAATTTCGATTCCTCTTTTAAAAATCTGCCCTATTACAAACATGGCAATTGCCATAAAAATCCAGATGCTGTGCCCTTCAAGATTCAGAGATTCTAAAGTTGGGAGTTTTACGCCATTTGAAGCCAGCCAATTATTGAATTTGAAAGCCCAAAAAGAAAACAACCCGATTCCGAAAGCCAAGTAAGAAAGATTAGAAACAAAATGTCCCATTTCGGCAGTGAAAGGCTGTGCAATGTCTAATTTTTTATAATGCAGCATTTTTACAATCAAATAAAACATAATTGCTTTTAGTATGGCTACAATACTGATAAAACAAATTTCTTGAATGTAATAACTTGGACTATAATTGTACAAATCAAGTAAATCAAGAAAACGTGCATTGTATGAATTTATAGTCATTGTATAAATTCCGTTAAAAAGATACATACCAGCTTCTACGCATAAGCCAATAAAAATAATCCATGATAAAATATTCAAAATTTTTAGGATCTGCGGTGTTCCAATTTTAATTTCCATTGTGATCAAGATTAAAAGTTATGCTGCTAAAATAATAAAAATTTATTGATAAACAATAAATAAATAGTTTTTATCAAAAAAAACTCCAACAAATTTAATGTTGGAGTTGCTGTTTTATATTTAAAAATTAGATTATTTGAGTGCTTTCCTTTCGTTTTCTAGCATTTTTTCAATATTAAAATAAATGCCATCTACATTGTAAACTCCTTTTTCAAAACTTAGATAATCGCAGTTTCCTACGAGAGATTGTTCTTTAGAATCGATTTCGAAAAGACTGAGCAAAACATATTCATGATCGACCATTAAGACATGAAAACCTGTTTCACATTTTTTTCCGTCGCCAGATGAGAGAATGACATTCATAATACTATGAAATCTAAAAGAAGTAATTTTTGCTGCTGTTTCGTCGCCTTTTAAATGATAAATGTAGGCAAGGAAATTAAGCTGTTTTAAGTCAAACGGAAAATCGTTTAAGGAATGA
The DNA here is from genome assembly GCF_003254625.1 of Flavobacterium ginsenosidimutans. Lineage (GTDB taxonomy): Bacteria > Bacteroidota > Bacteroidia > Flavobacteriales > Flavobacteriaceae > Flavobacterium > Flavobacterium ginsenosidimutans. Next base: position 202,595 of record NZ_QJRJ01000073.1, on the reverse strand, counting down.
TTAGACAATTTAATAATTTCATCATAATCTGAAGTTTCGAGTTTCTCTTTATTGTAATATGTGCGAAGTTTTTCTTCATCAGGAGATGTCCAAAATGCATTGTATTTGGGTTGAAAAACATAGCCTAAATACAAATGACGGTATTCATCATGTGATAAAAGGGTATCATTTTTCATGAGTCTTTCCATTAATTTTGGATAGAAAAACTTTGAATTTTTGTCGTTAATTTCTTTTTCGATTGATTTATAATCTGGAGTTGTAAAACCAATTTCTTGTGAATGTAATTGAATTCCGAGACAAAAAAGGAGAAGGATAAAAATTTGTTTTAGCATGATTTAGAGTGTTTTTGGTTGTAGTTATGATCTTACTAAAATACAAATTATATTAGAACAAAAATGTTCTTATGAAAACAGATGGGTGAGGATGGGAGCGGCATCTCCCGATTTAGAAAAACAAGGTTTTTTAGCCGTAGTTTTTGTTAATCGGGAATTTAGCGCACAGCCTGACCCGGAGGGACACGCCAGATAAATTAAACTATTATGTATTTGGATTAATGCCCAAGCTGTTTTTTTAAATCTAAATTAAGGCTGTATTGTTCCTCAGCAGAAATCATTTTTCTTTGAACTTTGTTGATATCGCTTCCTTCTTCGGTCCATAGGAAAGGATAAAAATTAAAAACTTGATCGCCTTGTAATGCAGCAAGATCTTTTTTCCAGTTTTCCCAACGGCTGCCAGAATAATATTTATCTAAATCATTATTAAAACAAAATTCTAAAAACTCAGAATAGGTAATATCAAGTTGTTCGTATTCTAAATTATCTGGTGCAAAATAATATACTTTTCCAAGATCGGTTCCAAATGCACCGCCATTCAATATATAAAAACCGCCCAAAGCATCATCGGCAATTAAAAGGTAAGAAGGAGCTTCTCCAAATTCTTTAAAAGATTTTCCTTTGTTCCAATCTGGAAGACTTCGGTTAAGTTTGGCGCTTCCAGAACCTAGAATTCTGATCCATCCATTGTCGATTAAAATTCCGCCAGTTTTATATACAATAGCGCCCATTGGCGAGCTGGTTGTAACTTGGGTGTGATACAAAGCATCTTTGGCTTTTTGAGGATCTGCGGGAAGAATTTCTACTTTGTTTTTGGCAGTATTTGTCCATTCTTTTACTAATTTCCATCCAGAATCTGTTTGATCTATGAGTTCGTTTACTGGTCGCATTTTTGTTTGTGAAAAGGTTGTAGAGGTTAAAAAAATAAAGGCGATTAGGGGAAAAAATTTCATTTTTGGGTTGTATTTGTTTTTGGTTAATAGGTTATTTTAGTCGAAGCAGAACTCCTTTTCGTTTGACAATATTTTTATAATCCCATTGAATTTCTATGCTTTTTCCGAGCCAGCGTTTCAAGTCTTCTTCGTTAATTTGATTAACGTTTGTATAACGCATTTCGGCAGCTTTAAACGAACCTTCGTTTTGTAGTTTTTCTTCTTCAAAAGATTGTCCGCTCCAGAAAAACAATCTGACAGAACCTTTTAATTTACTATATCCTACAATCGGATTTCCGTCTAGAAACCAAACCGGATGCGCATGCCAGATTTTGTTTTCGGCTTCAATTAAGTTCTTGTCTATTATGTTATAAAGAAGATCGCAGATTTCTTTATCTTCAGCTGTCTGAGAATTATTATAAGTCTGAATTTCTGATTTCATAATAATTGATTTTTAGTGAGTTACTGATTTTTGATAAAGTTATAAAAGATCTCAGGATTATTTTTATTGTTCTTCAATTACAGAATTTCCTTTTGATTGGTCGCCAGATGTCCATTGCCAGGTTTCATGAAGTCTGATTTTTCCATTTTCTAAAATTTCAGGTTTTGAATGGCAAATTCCAGTCATTAATTCGCCTTTTTCATTTACTTGATGGTATCTCATTTCGATATTACCTTCTTTATCCACCAATCCAATTAAATGACCTTTTATGATTTTTCCGCCTGAATATTCTGCACTTAAAATATTTCCTTCTTGTTTATAAAGAAAAGCGGTTTCATTAGAAGTTTCTCCGTTTTCGCTGTTGCTTACAGGTTTGAAAATCTTATTGTTATAATTGATCATTTTAGTACTGGTTAAAAAGTCAAGTTATTATTTTTATTGTAGAGAATGTATTTTGAATACAAAAACATCCGACCTGTTTATACAAATCGGATGTTGTCGTTTTATTCTATTTTTTTAACTAATTGCTGTGAGCCTACAAGTAGACCTTTGTAATAATCACCTTTTTTAAGTTCTGGAACTACATAAGTTGAAATGATGTCTTTCATTTCCTGATCGCTCATTTTGACACGTATTTTATCAACGCCTTGAACTTGAATTTGTCTTAATTGCTTGCTTATTACAATAAGAATTGAAGTGTCGATTTTTAACTGAGTCAGTAAGTATTTGTCCAGTTCTAAAGAATAATCGGTTAGATCTGTATGCGGGCTTATTGAAGAAGTAGTTACAATAAGGATTTTACTTTTTGTTTTGGCTTCACTAGTTTTTAAAAATTCGCTTAAAGTTTTCACCTGACTAGGAGTCATAATTTTTTCAAAATCATTTACATAATCGTAGGATGGGGCAAAAATAGTTTTTGTTTCTGGTTTTGTTTGTGCAGAAAGGGAACTAGATATAAGAAGAACAATTGTAAATAGGAACAATAATTTTTTCATGGCTTATAGTTTTGGGCACGGCAAAAGTAAGTCTTTATTATTAAAAATTAATGCTGAATTTGTTATGAAAAATCACTATTTATTTCTAATAAAATCAATAAAAAAAATCCGATTTTAAATTAAATCGGATTTTTGGTTTCTTATTGAAGTAATGGAAGTAAATGATCCCATTTTAGTTCTTTGGCAAAATCTAATGCTGTTTTACCGCTTTCAGTTTTTGCATTTTTATCTGCGCCAGATTCTAACAAAACTTCAACTGAAGTCTGATTTCCTGCTATGGTTTCGCGATGTAAAAAAGTATATCCCAATTCATCTTGATGCGTTATTTCTTCAGGATTGTTTTTTACAAAATCGATAAGACTTTCTTTCATGTTTTTGCTCATCGGATGTTCAACTAGATTTTCTGGTTTTTCCTTTTGTTCGTTAACGACCAGAATATCATTAAAATCCCCAAAATCTAATCCCCATGCTTCATCATGAGAAGCTCTTTCGTCTTCGCTCATTTCAGAACGCATGGCTTGGATTGTAAATGCACCATAAGTTTGACCATTAATCGCAAACAACCAGTCGCTAATTTGATTTATTGGAATTGCAATTTCGTCTCCGTTATTTACATTAGTTAGTTCTTCGGGATCGTTTACTAAAACACCGTAGATATTTTCTCCATCAAAATTTACATCGTTAATCCACATATGTTCTACTACGGTTTCATTGTCAATTTCTTGAGTAAAAGCTAGTTTTACGCAAGCAACATGCAATCCTGGAATTATTCGTCTGTATTCCCAAGATAATTCTCTCCAGAAGTATTTAAAGGTTTCCTGAGCTTTTTTATAAGCTTCGATCATTTTTGGATTTTCTCCGTCGGCGTAGAATATTTTTGTTTCTTTCATAAAAGGGCATATTTATAATGAATTATAAAAGTAATCTTTTTATTACTTTGGAAGAAATGATATTTAAGGATTTATGAGGTTCATTTGAAGACAAAGTATTAGTCATTTCGACCGAAGGGAGAAATCTTCTCGAGAAACTCCTCAAAGTAGGGTGATTAGCAAATATTTTTATACTGCTGCTTGCCAATTTTTGTCGAGTTACTTGTGGAGATTTCTCCTTACGTCGAAATGACAAAACTAGATGGTTATCTTAGATACTTTAAATATGTTGGAATAAAAAAATCCGACTTGTTTTCACAAATCGGATTTTATAAATTGAGAATTATATATAACCGTAAAACGGTATATTTTTACAAATGAATTACTTCGCCGTAAGCATCAGCAACAGCTTCCATAACAGCCTCGCTCATTGTTGGGTGAGGGTGGATAGATTTAAGGATTTCGTGACCAGTAGTTTCAAGTTTACGAGCTACAACTGCCTCAGCAATCATATCTGTAACACCAGCACCAATCATGTGACATCCTAACCATTCTCCGTATTTAGCATCGAAAATTACTTTTACGAATCCATCAGCATTTCCAGCAGCTTTTGCTTTTCCAGAAGCTGAGAATGGGAATTTACCAATTTTTAATTCGTAACCTTTTTCTTTAGCTTGTTTTTCAGTTAAACCAACAGAAGCGATTTCTGGAGTTGCATAAGTACAACCAGGAACGTTTCCGTAATCGATTGGGTCTACGTGTAAACCTTTAATTTTTTCAACACAGTTGATTCCTTCAGCAGAAGCTACGTGAGCTAAAGCTTGACCAGGAGTAACGTCTCCAATTGCGTAGTATCCTGGAATGTTAGTTTCGTTGTAAGCGTTTACTAAGATTTTATCTCTGTCAACAGCGATTCCAACTTCTTCTAATCCGATGTTTTCAATGTTTGTTTTGATTCCAACTGCAGAAAGAACGATATCAGCTTCTAAAACTTCTTCTCCTTTTGCCGTTTTAACGAATGCTTTAACTCCTGCACCTGTTGTGTCAATACGCTCAACAGAAGAGTTAGTCATTACTTTAATTCCTGATTTTTTCAAAGAACGCTCAAATTGTTTTGAGATATCTTCGTCTTCTACAGGAACTACGTTTGGCATAAATTCTACGATAGTAACATCAGTTCCCATTGAGTTGTAGAAGTGAGCGAACTCAACTCCAATTGCTCCAGAACCAACAATAATCATAGATTTTGGTTGAGTTGGCAATGTCATTGCCTGACGGTATCCAATTACTTTTACACCATCTTGAGGTAAGTTTGGTAACTCACGAGAACGAGCACCAGTTGCGATGATAATGTGGTCAGCGCTATATTCTGTAACTTTATTGTCTTTATCAGTAACGTCAAGTTTTTTTCCTGGTTTTAGTTTTCCAAAACCTTCGATAACGTCAATTTTGTTTTTTTTCATTAAGAATTGAACTCCTTTGCTCATTCCTTCTGCAACACCACGGCTGCGTTGAATAACTGCTGGGAAATCTTTATCGAATTCAGAAACTTTCAATCCGTAGTCAGAAGCGTGTTTAAGGTAATCAAAAACTTGAGCAGATTTTAGAAGCGCTTTTGTAGGGATACATCCCCAGTTAAGGCAAACTCCACCAAGATTTTCTTTTTCTACTACAGCAGTTTTAAAACCTAATTGTGAAGCTCTAATCGCAGTTACATATCCTCCAGGACCACTTCCTAAAACAATAACGTCGTATTTCATTTTTTTTGTTTTTAGTATTAACTATCGAAAAATGAATTTTAAAATTCCGAAAACTCATCTTTCGATTTATTCTTTTGTTATTTGTGATTGCGAATTTAAGGATTTATTTTAAATGAACACCTGAAAATTTGTTTTTAAAGACACAGATTTTGGTCTTTTCACAGAAACCGAAGTAATTGTGAATTGTAAATTGTGAATTATGAAGTGATTTTTGCTATTTAGTGAAAAGTGAATAGTAATTAGTGAATAGTAATTAGTGAATCTTGATTAGTGATTAGTGATTAGTGATTAGTGATTAGTGATTAGTGAAAAGTGATTAGTGATTAGTGATAAGTTGTTTTGAAAATTAATATAAAGAATAAGCCACAGATTATTAGGATTAAAATGATTTTTTCAAATCTTTGTTAATCTGTATAATCTGTGGCTATTATAATTTTGTTATTCTGAGTGTCCGAAACTTTGGGAGAAGAGCTTTATGCGGAGCTTCGACTTCGCTCAGCCTGACAATTAGCAATTAATAATTCACAATTAACCATCAACAATTAACCATTCACCATTAAATCTTCACGTGTCCCCAGTTTTCTCCGCTGGCAATTCTTCTGATTTGCATTTCGCTTACGCCGAATTGTTTTGCAATCATTTTAAGACGTGTTTTTTGTTCAGGTCTTGCAAGGATTTTTTTGATTAACATCACTTTTGTAGTTGTTAATTTTCGTCCGTCGGCTTTAAGATTGTGTTCGATCAGATTCTTTTTGGCCTGAATAACGCGTGGACTTTTTCGGCTATGAGCCATCATTTCTTGTTTGGTTGCCCAGCGTAAATTGCTTACATCATCGTTAGCTCTGTTGTAATCTAAATGCAGAACATAAGTTTGATCTTCGGAATCTTTTGGAATAAAATATTGGGCAACTAATTTATATAGGAAGAGATATTTGTTTACGATTTTATCGTCTTTTTTAACCTTAAAACGGAAAGTTGGGTAACCATCGCTTAATCCGCCTTTTAAGATGCGTCCGTTTTCAATTTCGTCTGTAAAACTTATTAGTCGACCTCTGTTTGAAATGGCATATCGTAATTGTAATGAGGCATTTATTTCTATTTCTTTAAACTGTTCATTTGGATAAAATCTATTTTGTGGCATTTTCTTTTACATTTGATTTCTATACTCTCAAAGATAAATAATAAACCAAAAATTTCTGCTATCTTATTGATAGTGAACGGGCAATTTTATGATTTCTATAACGCTATTTTAACGTTTAAACGTGTTTTTGACAGTTTTTAGTCGGATTTTAAATCACAATTTATCAAAAGTGCAGTTTTTTAATTTTTGAAAACTGCGAAAATTTATAGCTAAATAATTATTAATTTATTGGTCAAGCCAATTTTTGAAATTATTTATTTCCTTCTTACTGATAAAAATAGCGTCAGATTCGGCTGCAGGAACCGTTAAAATCAATTCCACTTTCTGATTGGAATGTTTTACAACTTCTTTAATCGTGTTTCGATGAACGATATATTTTCGATTTATTTTAAAGAAATTAAAAGCATCTAAACTGTTTATAATTTCGGTTAATGTATTATTGTATAAATAGCTATTTCCAGATTTTACATGGACAAAAAGATGCTTTCCTGTGGCTGAAAAATAGGTGATTTCACTTTCGTTAATAGAAATCAATTTATAGCCGTGATTTACTAAGAAATGACGCTGTATTTTATTCGATTCTGGATTTTCTATTGCGACTAAAGATTGAAGCGTAGAATCGCTATTAAAACTTTCTTTTATATTTCTGAATTTCTGAAGCGCTTCTAATAATTCTTCTTCTTCAAATGGTTTTAAAAGATAATCGATCGTAAAATGTTTGAAAACAGAAATAGCGTAAGAATCATAAGCCGTGATAAAAATAACAGGGCAGGCGATAATGGTTTTTTCGAAAATGTCGAGACTTTTTCCATCACCTAAATGAATATCCATAAATGCTAAGTCGACTTTGTTTTCGCTAAAAAAAACAACTGCTTCTTTTACAGATTTTAAAACGCTAATTTCTGCAATCTGTAAAATATCTTGCTGTTCTAAAATAGATTTTAGATAGCTAGAAGCTAGGTATTCGTCTTCGACAATAGCAATTCTCATTTTATAAACATTTTGGAGTGTTCAATTATGCGGCAAAGATAATTCAGTAATTATTATTCGCAATAAAGTGAGCATTTTGTTATTGGGATTTATATAAAAAAAGGCCCAGCTTAAAAAAACTGGACCTTTTAAAAAAAACAATTCTAGGTAAAATTATAGATTGGGATTGTTCAATCTCGCATTTGCAGGATAAATGATTGTATAACGCGGATCGTTTTGTATCAAAGTATAATCGGTACCATTGATAGTGTGTACGATTTGTTTTTGAGATGTTCTTCTCAAATCGAACCAACGGTGTCCTTCAACTGCAAATTCACGTTGTCTTTCTGCCAAAATGAAGTTTGTTAAATCTGCTGCGTTCATTGCGTTAACTGCGATTTCAAGCGCTATATATCCTGCTGATGTATATCTGTTTTTAGCGAAAGCTAAAACAGTAGTTTTGGCATCAGCGATATTATTTAACTGCACTTGTGTTTCTGCTTTTGTCAAATACAATTCAGAAGTTCTAAGCGTACATTTTTGGTCATCGTTACCACCTTTTTGAATTCTGAAACGGCTTCCGCTTGCTAAGAAGTAAAGAGGAAAACGTAAATCTGTTGTTCTGTCGTAAGCAGCAATTAACTCAGACGAAGCGTATGAAGCTCCCTTCATTCTGTTAATGTATCCATCTTCTAAAGCTAAAATAGATTCTTTTGAATCGTATTTTGTTGCAAATACAGAAGTAGCTTTTAAATCAACTAGATTGTTGTTGATTGCCAACGCTTTATTTGCAGCATCTAAAGATTTCTGCCATTGCTTTTGGTGTAAGTAAACACGGCTTTCTAAGCTGTACAATGCAACTTTTGAAAAACGATAATTTAAACCTTTTGTCTGTGAATTTAAATTGATAAGTTTTTCAGCTTCCTGAGTGTCAGAAATAATTTGATTGTAAATTACTTCAACACTTTGAGGAACGTAAACCTGCTCTAAGTCAATTTCTAAAGCCAATGGAACTCCTTTGTCTGAAGAAGCAGTTGTAGCGTTGTATGGTTTTCCAAAAAGGTTAACCAAATCAAAATAAGCCATTGCTCTTAAAGCATAAGCTTCTCCAATTAATTGATTTCTTTCTTCAGAAGCAGCTACTTTTTTTGATGCTTCATTGATTACTACATTCGTATAGAAAATTACATTGTATAAATCCTGATATTGGAAATCTCTTGTAATACGGTCAGGATTGGCATCTTTCCAGATAAAAATGTCTTTGTAAATATTAAGATCTTCACTAAAATCATCCAATGTCAATTCATCTGTACGAAGTGTTGTCAATGTTTTGTGTTCTGGATATTTTGAATATCCAGTTGTTAATACCGCACGAAATTGTTCTTGTGTTTCTGGAATAACACGCCCAACAGGTGTTATATCCAGATAATCATCGCAGCTTGTTACTGCAATTGCTGCAGTAAAAAGTAATATGTATTTTGAGATTTTTTTCATCTTTAATTGTATTAGAAAGTTACATTACATCCAATAGTGAATGATTTAGGAACTGGCTGTGCATAAATGTTTCCGTAAGTTTCAGGATCAAAATATCCTTTAAAGTCAGAACTGATTACAAATAAGTTTCTTGCTTCAACGTTAAGTCTGATGCTTTGGATGTTGATGTGATCTGTAAATGCTTTAGGGAATGTATAGCCTAAACGCATACTGCTCAATCTCATATAACTCATTTCGCTAACCCATGTATCTAAGTAATTATTCCAGTTTAATGGAGTAGCTGATGAGAACCATTGATATGCCATCCAAGAATCTCCTGTTCCAGAATCTTTACCTGTAATTCCTGGTAAATTAGAAGAAGTGTTGGTTGGTGACCAAGCATTCAAAATATCAGTAGAATAATTTTGTCCTCTGTCTACTTCAGTTCCACTGTACGGAGGTGTTCTTACAACAGTCTGTTTCAAATTAAATGCAGCAGCAACTGTAAAATCAAAATTATGTACTTGAATTGTATTAGTAATACCTCCAGTGAATTTAGGATCTCTATCACCTAAGTAAACAAATAAATCTCTATACTCTGCTGGTGTTAAAGATGATTCTGTAAGTTCTCCAGGGAAGAAATCAGCATAAGGATCGTACAATTTGAAGAAAGTTTGAGCATTTACTGTTTCACCGTTTTTATTAACAAATAAAGGATAACCATTTTCGTCTATACCGTTTGTTCTTAATCCAAAAACCGCATTTACAGGACGACCTTCTCTGCTTGGAAGTAAATCAGTATCACGAACTTCAATTCTATCTACATTACTTTTGTTATGAGAAAAGTTAATGCTTGTATTCCATTTAAAGTTTGGACGGTCAATGTTTCTTGTAGACAAAGTGATTTCATAACCTTTGTTGCTTACTTGTGCCCAGTTCATGTTGCTGTACTCAAAACCGTTTTCGAACGGAACTGCTCTCAAACCAATTAAGTCAGTACTTTTTCTTCCGTATAAATCAGTTACAATGCTGATACGGTTGTTGAATAAGCCAAGATCCATACCTAAGTTGGTATTAGTAGTTTTTTCCCAACGCAATTTGTCGTTTGGTGGAGTTTCAACAGAAATGGTTTGTTCTGTTTGTCCAGGTAAAATGGTTGTATTGCTGTATCTTCCCATTACAAAAGGAGAAGTGTTTTTATCAATATTACCTTGTAAACCGTAAGAAGCACGTAATCTTAAGTTAGAAAGTGTTAAGTTGTCTTTTAAGAAATCTTCTTCAGAAACTGCCCATGAAGCAGAAGTTGACCAAAGTGGCAAATATTTGTATTTTGGATCTACACCAAATAAATCTGAACCATCATATCTCACACTTCCAAATACGCTGTATTTTCTATTGTAAGTATAAGAAGCTGTAGCAAAAAATGAAGCAAAAGCATTTTCGTTTTCAGATTTCTGATACGTTCTGTATATCGCATCATTAGCAAAAGAGCTATTTGGGAACATAATTGGCTTAGTAGTCAAAGTGTTTTTATCAAATCCAAAACCTTTTGTTGCAATAGTAGTTGTATAATTTCTTCTTAACTCATTACCAACCATAGCCTCAACTTCGTGTTTTTCTCCAAAAGTTTTAGAGTAATTCACCATTGTTTTTAGATTGTATTGGAAAAAGTCAGTGTTTGCGTTTTGGATAATACCGCCTTCAGGTAAAAAGTAATTATAAGCTCCGTTTGCAAAGTAACGAGATCTTTCTTTTTCTTTTCTAGTATAATAAGTGTCTTTATCTGCAAATTTTTCGCTAGAAGTATTGTCCAATTGTAAACCTAATTGAGAGGTTACTTTTAAATCTCTAGTGATTTTATATTCAGCATCTAATAAAGCTTTTACGGCTCTTGTTTTTAAATCGTAAGAAGTGTTTGCTCTTTCTTCTAAAATATTAAAAGGAACATAACGTTCTGAGTAACCCACAATATCTTGATCATATTTATAACTTCCGTCTGCATTATAAGGAGTCAAATATGGATTTACGTTTCTTGAATAGTTACTAGGGCTTGTGTAAGCATCTGTATCTGATAAGTAAGAAGTAGTTTTGTTTTCAGAACCAAAGATTCCAACTCCAACTTTGAATTTATCTGTAATTTCGAAATTGTTTTTCAAAGTTAAATTGTAACGTTTGAAACCAGTTCCAATAGTAGTTCCTTTTTCATCATAATATCCTAAAGAGAAATAGTAATCAGATTTTTCTCCACCTCCAGATAAACTTAAACCGTGTTGCGTGTTGATTGCAGTTTGGTAAATTAAATTACCCCAGTTTGTATTGTTGTTTCTTAAATCATTAATTGATTGTTGTGTAGCAGGGCTTAACGCAGAAAATCCTCCTGCTCTATAAGCTGCCAACTCATTTGATCCGTTTAGGATACGAGAAATTTCTCCAACATTGTCTCTGTATGTTAAATCAGAACGGCTTGCAAGGTCAAGTTCGAAATCAACTTTTTGGCTTGCATTCATTAAATTTAATTTAGAGAAATCAGGTCTTTGAGTGATAAAAGTATTGGTGTTGAAATTAATCACCATTTTACCAGCTTTACCTTTTTTAGTCGTAACAACGATTACACCGTTTGCAGCACGAGCACCGTAAATAGCAGTTGCAGCAGCATCTTTTAAGATTGTAATATCTTTAATATCATCTGGATTTAAACCTGCAATAGAAAAGTTATTCAATTGATCAATATTGTCTTTGTCGTAGTTTTTAGGAACGTCATTTCCTTCTAATGGTAAACCATCTAATACCCATAAAGGATCTTGAGTTCCACTTAAAGAAGCTGTACCTCTAATTCTAATTTTAGCTGGTGCTCCAGGTGCTCCAGATGGAGTAGAAACAGCAACCCCCGCAATTTGTCCTACCAATAATTGGTCAATACTAGAAACCCCAGTTTGCTGAATAGCCGACATATCTATTTTAGAAACGGCAGCAGTAAGTTTTCTTTTCTCAATTTTTTGGTAACCTGTTACAACAACCTCTTGAAGTTTTGCTGTTTCAGATGTTAAGTTAATAGTATAGTTTTTTTGAGCATCTAATTCAAGAGTATACGATTTGTATCCCATGAAAGTAACTCTCAAAGAAGTAACGTTTTTTCCGATTTTCAAAGTGAATTTACCATCGAAATCTGATGTAGTTCCAATTGCTTCACTATGAATAATACCTGCCATAGCAGTTTTGTTTGAAATAGAATTATTCTCAACGAAGATTGACGCGCCAGGAATTGGCGCCAAGTCTGCTTCATCTTGAATGATACCCGTAATAGTTCGGGATTCCTGCGAGTATCCTGCGATGGCCAGGAACAGCAGTAAGGCATGTAAAATTTTCTTCATGTTTTGGGTTGTGTATTAAAAGGTTGTATTATTTAGGGCTTTATCGATTCGTTGTATCAAATCGCAGTAATGGTTTTGGGTAGATTGATCTCCTGTGCTCTTTTTTGTTTTTAATAATTGAAGGACTTTTGATAATTCTCCTTTTTTATCTGAGGTTACTTCTGTAACTCTTTTTAAAAAATAGTTATTAATGTTTCTTGCCATATGTTCATCATCTACAGAACATAAATGAGGCATTTGTAATGTTTCCTGTATTTGGATTGTTTTTTTAACATCTGTTTTTTCAAATAATTTATTTGTCGAAACAATTAAAACATCTACATAATTTTTCTGTGTCATTCGCTCCAGAATGCTAAGTGATTTGTTTTGAATAGTACCTGCAAAAACACTTTGGTGTAATTTTTTAAACAAATCATTTACGGTAAAAACGGGTTCGCTGGTTTTATTTCGCTGGTATAATTCATTTTCTGTCATTCGAAGCAAACGGTCATCGAATAATAAACTATACATAACATCATATTGTAATTCTCTTGCCAGCGTGTAAGGAGTGTACTCATAAGGTCCAATAGGAGAATCTTTCAGCGGATTCGTTTTGTCTAAAATGTCATTGAAAAACAACCATTGCGGAATTGTAATTACATTTTTAATTAAATAATCGGTTGCTTTTTTCTGCATTGATGCAGGAACTGGAACATAACTTTGTTTGTTATCACCGTGAACCGTTGTGTTTAAATAAACACCGCCAACATTGGCTACTACATGATGATTGTACATGTGCCATTGTCCAATAGTTCCAATATACAGTTTACCAGTTTCGTGGTAAGGTTTATCTTTGTCGTATGTCCAGTTTATGATATTATCTACAACACGTTTTAAGTTTTTCAAACCGTATTCGCTTGCTTTTACAGCATCGTTTCCTAAGTCTTCAGACTGTGAACGAGGATCAATTGCAGGACCTAGCTGCTGCTCACCGTAAAAATAAATAGGGTCATTTTGATGTTTTGTAACTAAGGCGTTTAGTTTAGCTGTTTCGTTTTCGTTAGGCGAATACCATCTGTAACCCCATTCTATTGCATATTTATCATATTCTCCAATTTTTGGAGTAATAACTGTGACATTATCTTCTGGTTGTGCGACATAATTGTATCGGGCATAATCCATAATAGAAGGAGCAGTGCCTCCCATTTTTGCTGTGAATTCTTTAGAACGTAAAGATTCTACATCATAAGCAAAAGAAGAACCCATATTATGTTTTAGACCAAAAGTATGACCCACTTCGTGAGATGAAACAAAACGAATTGCTTCTCCCATGTGCTCATCGCTAAATGTATTGCCGCGTGCTTTTGGATCAATTGGTCCAGTCTGAATACGCATCCAGCTTTGAAGCGAAGTCATTACATTATGCCACCAGATAATATCGGCCTCGATAATTTCACCGCTTCTAGGATCAACCACAGATGGTCCCATTGCGTTTGATTTTGGAGATGCGGCATACGTAATAACAGAATAACGTACATCATCAATGTCAAAATCTAAATCTTGTTCAGTAGGTTCTTTTGCAATAACAGCATTTTTAAATCCGGCTTTTTCAAAAGCTGCCTGCCAATCGTGTACCCCATCAATGATGTTTTTTCTCCATTGTTTTGGAGTTGATGGATCGATGTAATAAACGATTGGTTTTTTCGGCTCTACTAATTCACCTTTCGAATAACGTTCTTCATCCTCTTTTTTTGGTTCTAAACGCCAGCGGGTAATCAATTCTTTTTCAAGCATTGCCTGCTGTGCATCGGCAAAGTACCAATGCTTTTCAGTAAAAAAACCAATTCTTTGGTCAGAAAAACGAGGTTTCATTGGAGTTTTATCCAATAAAATAATATTAGTTGTCACACCAAGCGTAATAGGTACTGAGGCACCTCCATCGCTAAGTGAAGTTGTCATTTGTGATTTTACAACAATGTTTTTAGGAAAAGATTTTAATCCTTCTATATAAGATAAATCAGATTTTACAGAACCGCTTAAACCAATGTTGCCCATTACATCATTAAAACTTTTTTGTTTTCCGTCAAAAATCTTATTTACTTTAATTACAACAGCGCTCGAATCGTTGTTTTTGGTTTCGATATCAAAAACTTCAATAATAGATTCGGAGAAATTATTAATTACAGATGCTGTGATGGCATCTTCTTTAGGAGAAGAAACTTTAGGCTGATATGTCTTTACCCAGACTTTCTTTGCAATAGTATCTTTATAAAAGGAAATAACTTTATTTTCATAATTCATTCCTTTATTTAATCCGGCTTCATTTATATCGTAAGGAACCTGAGATAATTTGTTTACAATTAGAAATTCTCTTTTAAACAAACTGTCCTGAATTTCAAAATAAACATCGGTTTTAACTTGGATGATATTGAATAGTCCTTTTTTTACAGAACCTTTTTTTATTAGGTCACTATATTTTTTGCCTTTTTTGGCGTCAGTAGAATCTTTTTTAATTTCAGTTGTCTCTTCTTTTTTGTCTTTCTTTTTCTTTTGAGAATGAACAGTAAGAGGTGCTAATAATAATAGGAGTATGCAAAATATTATCAAATTATGCAGGAATGCCTTTTCCTTCATCAGATGTTAAGTTTAGGTTAATTTTTGGCCGAAACTATTCGATTTTAGTTCAGCAAAAAAACAAAAAGGAGTGAGTGGCTTTTTTTTAGGAGTGAATGGATATTAATGGAAGAATACAGATAAAAACGCCGTCTTTTTCTGATGTTTTAAAATCGGTTTTTGAATAATAATTGTAAATACTTTTCAGGTAATTTAACCCAAATTTAGTACTTGGTTCAGCGGTCAATTTCTTTTGAAGATTGTTGCTGATGATTACCTGATCTTCTTTAATCAGGATTTTTGTAGTTAAAGGACTTTCTTGAGTGGCAGCATTATGCTTAATAGCATTTTCTACCGCAATCTGAAAGGCTAGATAGGGGATGTGTTTGTTTAAAGCAGTTTGGTTTTCGATTTCTATAGAGAAGAATAATTCTTCTTTAAAACGAGTCTGCTGTAAAAAGATATATTTTTCTATAAATAAAAGTTCATCCTTTAAAGGAACAATGTTCTTTTCTGGCGGATCAATTAAATAGCGATAAATTCGAGATAAGTTTAGTGTGAATTTCTGCGCCGTTTTCACATCGCTTCCAACCAACATATAAAGCGAGTTCAACGAATTAAATAAAAAATGCGGATTTATCTGCTCTTTTAAATGCTGAAGCTGAATCAGTGCTTTTTCTTTTACAATTTTTTCGTTCTCAACTAAAAGTCGGTTTTTTTCTTTAATCGCAATTCCTTTTTCTCTATACGCACGTCTGTTTACATAAGAGAATAAATAGAAAATCAACAACAACATTACAGTTGTAATCGAATAAATCCAAGTTGAATATTTCTTAATTAACGTTACATTTTCATCAACAAATATTTTTGGAAAATCTACACATATATACCACGACAGATTTTGTATATCTATTTTTTTTGTAAAACGAATAACATCCATTTTCAAAAATTCAGACATTGTCACTGTTTTTACATAATCCTTCTTTTTGCTGAATATAGTATCAAAAGGTTGTGTAGAAGAAAACTTGTAAACGTTTTTTCCAATAAGATCAGATTCTGGATGATAAACACATCTTCCAGATTGATCAAAAACAAAAGCATAATTACCAGTTGTTTTGTCGGCGGTAGAAATATAATCGTGAAGTTTCTTTAAATTGATATCGTAACCATAACGCACGGTTAAATTTTTTGAAGCGAGTTTGAAATAAATTCTCCAAATTTGTTCTTTTCCCTGCGAAATAACCGTTTTGATATGGTCTTTGTTTTTATTTTGGAGAATAAAATCTTTCGCCTCTTTTTTCATGACATCTGAAATAGAGTCAATCCCAAACTGAACTTCACCGTCATTAATCTGAAACCAATTGTTATCGACTAATAAATTGGTGCCTTGAACTGAAGATAAAACTTGTAAGTTAGAAGCTAGATTCTCTGGCTTACTAATTTTTAAAACATGTTTAATTCTGTTTTCCTGTTCCAGAAGTTTCGAAAACTCTTGCGACAGGAATTCGTGCTTTTTAATAAAATTACGTTGTGCTAGATCTTCATTTGCTTTTTCTGTAAGATCAGTAATTAAATTACTTAATATGTATACAGAAGAAACCGTAATAAGAATAGAAGCGATAACGTAAATTACGAAAGCGCGTTGAGATTTTATTTTTTTTAATCTAAATTTCAAGAAGTACCATTATGACTTAGTTCGCCACGGCGAATTGCGAGTCATATAAATTTTTATAGTAACCATCAGTTTTAAGCAATAATTCCTGATGCGTTCCTTGTTCAACAATCAATCCTTTATCCATCACCACAATCTTATCTGCATTTACAATTGTTGCTAATCTATGTGCAATAATAATCGAAGTTCTTCCTTTTGTAATCGTTTCTGTCGCACGCTGAATCATTTCTTCAGAATACGTATCGATAGAAGAAGTCGCTTCGTCCAAAATCAAAATACTCGGATTACTTACATAAGAACGTAAAAAAGCAATAAGCTGGCGTTGTCCTGAAGAAAGCATGACACCTCGCTCTTTTACATCAAAATCATAATTATCTGGCAGATTCATAATAAAATCATGAACACCAATTTTCTTCGCAGCATCAATTACTTTATCTCGAGTAATTTCTGGATTGTGCAAAGTGATATTGTTATAAATCGTATCGGCAAATAAAAACACATCTTGCAAAACAACAGCAATTTGTTTTCTTAAAGAAGCTAAAGTATAGTTTTCGATATTTTCTCCGTCAATACAAATCGTTCCGCTATTGATTTCATAAAAACGATTCAATAAATTAATAATGGTAGATTTTCCAGCACCCGTAGAACCTACAATGGCAATAGTTTGTCCAGCCGAAACTGATAAATCAATTCCTTTTATAACTTCTTCTTCTGGAATGTAGCTGAAACGAACGTCTTTAAAATCAATTCTTCCATCAAAAACTGGCGCTTCAATTGTTCCTGTATCTTGAATATGATCTTGTGTGTCAATAATATCAAAGACACGATTGGCAGCGATCATTCCTAATTGCATCTCGTTAAATTTATCCGCAATTTGTCTTAACGGATTAAAAAGCATTCCGATAAACATGGTGTATGAAAATAAATCTCCGAAAGTCGTAAAATGATCTCCGTTTAAAATTCTGAAACCACCATAAACAACAACCAAACCTAAAGTTATGGATGAAATAATATCGGCAATCGGGAAAAAGATCGAGTTGTACAAAATCGTCTTAATCCAAGCAACTCTATGTTTGTTATTGATTTCTTTAAAGTTTTCGGCTTCGATTTTTTCACGGTTAAAAAGCTGTACGATTTTCATACCCGTTACACGTTCCTGAACAAATGAGTTCATGTTGGCAATTTGAGTTCTTACTTCTTCAAAAGCGACCTGCATTTTACGCTGGAAAATTCTTGTAATGTAAACCAGAATGGGCATTGCAATCACGACAATCCAAGTCAGTTTCCAGTTCATGTAAAACATAAAAAGAAGTACCACAACCATTTTCATCAAATCGCTTATAATCATAAATAAACCTTGACTGAAAATACGTGCAATCGATTCAATATCTGAAACGGCTCTCGTAACCAATTGACCAACGGGAACCAAATCAAAATACTTCATTCTGAAACTCAAAATGTGCTGAAAAAGTTTGGTTCGAATATCTTTTACAATATCTTGTCCGAGCCAGTTTGCCCAATAAACAAAGTAGAATTGAGAAAAAACCTCCATCAATAAAACTACTCCCATCAAAATGATATACATCAGTAATCCCATTTTATCGTGAGTTTTGATGTAACCATCGACCGTTTCTTTAAGTAAATAAGGACGAAGGGCAGCAAAGATAGATAGCGAAATGGCAAATAGGATTACGCCATAATAGCGCCATTTATAAGGGCGAGTATATTTTAGAATTCGTTTGAATAATCCAGTATCGAATGCTTTTGCTTTCATTTTTTTTAATTGGCTTTAGGCAATAAGCTTTAGGCAATAGGCTTAGCGCTTAAAACCTCTTGCTTATAGCTTACCGCTATATTTCTTTAAGCTTTAGGCTTTAGGCAAAAGTTTGGAGCTTATTGCCTACAGCTTATAGCTATAAATATTCGTAATCTATTTTGGTTAAATATAAACCATGCGCAGGAACCGAAAATCCTGCTTTTTCTCTGCTTTTGCTGGCAATAATGTTTTCAAAATCAATTAAAGTGATTTTCTTTAAACCGATATTGATTAAAGTGCCGACAATGGCGCGAACCATATTTCTTAAAAACCGATTTGCCGAAATGGTAAAAATCAGTTTTCCGTTTTCTTGTTTCCAGTATGCCTCAAAAATCGTGCAATCAAATGTGTTTACGTCAGTATTAACTTTTGAAAAACATTGAAAATCGGTATGCTTCAATAATAGTTGAGCAGCTTCATTCATCAAGCCAACATCCAATTTTTGCGTAACATACCAGCTCAGTTCCTGTAAAAACGGATTTTTTACTGTATTGATATGATATTCATAAGTTCTTTTTGTGGCATCAAATCTGCAATGTGCCTCATCGTGAACTAAAATAACATCAAAAATCGCAATGTCTTTTGGTAAATAAGAATTCAGTTTATGAATTAAAACCGGAATATCTAAGGTTTTTTCTGTGTCAAAATGACCGTACATTTCACTCGCATGAACACCAGTATCTGTTCTTCCAGCACCCATGATGCTGATAGTTTCATTTAATAAAACCGAAAAAGCTTTATTTAAAGTTTCTTGAACTGAAGAAGCATTCGGCTGTATTTGCCAGCCATGATAATGTGTTCCGTTATAAGCGAATTGAATAAAATATCTCATTTTAAGGGACAGAGGTTCTGAAGGGCAAAGGTATGAAAAAAAGCTTCTAAGATGCTAAGATGCTAAGGTTCTAAGTTTTCTTTTAGTAACAAAGTTACAAAGGTTCAGAATTGTAATGGTTTTTGCGTTCTGCATATCTGTAGAGACGCACTGTAGTGCGTCTAACATGAGATTGGAAAAAATTGTACTTAATATATAGGTATAATATTTTCGGTATATTTTTAAATCAATAAACATCCATTTCAATAAAATCTAAAAACAAAAACTTAGTTCCTTAGTATGTTAGCGTCTCAGAAACTTTGTTAAAATCCATTAAAACCCAAAATGCAAATCATAGTTTGTTCAGCTAAAAATCATGTCAGAAATTGACAATTCCAACGATATATTCGGAATCATTTTTTAACATTTTTGGTCAGAAAATTCCAAATGTTAATTTTTAAAATTTTTCATTTTAACAGTTCGTATTTCTCCTATGTTTGTACAACTAAATATCAAAAACTATGAATGAAATTACTTCTTATTGGTGGATAATTTTAATCTTATTCGCTATCATTTTTTACAAATTTATTTTGCGTGTTTTCTTCGGAATGGTAATGGTTCCTGAGGATAAAATTGGTTTAGTTACCAAAAAATTCGTTCTGTTTGGCGCAGACAGATCATTGCCTGATGGGCGTATTATAGCGACAAAAGGCGAAGCTGGTTTTCAGGCACAAACGCTTGCTCCAGGTTTATATTGGGGAATGTGGATTTGGCAATATTCAATCGATATGACTGGATTTACCATTATTCCAGAAGGTAAAATCGGATTGGTTTTAAGTAAAGACGGAAAAGAAATTCCAACTGGACGAATCTTAGCAAGAAAAGTAGAATGTGACAATTTTCAAGATGCTACCTCTTTCTTGAACAATGGCGGACAAAAAGGTCGTCAGACTGCATTTATTACGACGGGATCATATCGTATTAATACATTCTTGTTTGAAATTGTTATTGCAGATCAAATCAAGATTTATGAAAACATGATTGGTATTGTAACTGCGCTTGATGGAGAGCCGATTCCGCAAGGTCAGATTGCAGGAAAATTTGTTGATGATCACAATAATTTTCAGGACTTCGATAAGTTTTTAGAGCATGGCGGAAATCGTGGTTTACAGCCTCAAGTTATGCTAGCAGGTTCTTACTATATTAATACGTGGGGAATCTTGATCGAACAAAATCCAATGACAGATGTGCCAATTGGTTATGTTGGAGTTGTGATTTCGTATATTGGAGAAGATGGTCAGGATGTTACAGGAGATACTTTCAAACACGGAAATATTGTTTCAAAAGGACAGCGAGGTGTTTGGATGGAGCCTTTTGGACCAGGAAAATATGCTTTGAATAAATATACAACGAAGTTAGAACCTGTTCCAACGACAAATTTGGTTTTAAACTGGGCTAATGCAAGAAGCGAGTCGCATGATTTGGATAAAAATTTATCTACGATAACAGTACGTTCAAAAGATGGTTTCCCATTTAATTTAGATGTGGCGCAAATCATTCACGTTCCAGCTGCCGAAGCTCCAAAAGTAATTGCTCGTTTTGGAAGTATGAATAATTTGGTTTCTCAAGTTTTAGAACCGACAATTGGTAACTATTTCAGAAACTCAGCTCAAGACAGCGATGTAATTTCATTCTTAACAACAAGAAAAGAACGTCAAGAATCGGCTAAAAACCATATTAAATTAGTTCTTGATGAATATAATGTAAATGCAGTCGATACTTTGATTGGAGATATTGTGCCACCAGATTCGCTGATGAAAACGTTGACAGACCGAAAATTGGCAGAAGAAGAGCAAAAAACATATCAAACGCAAAGAATGGCGCAGGAACAGCGTCAGGGGATGGAAAAAGAAACCGCAATTGCAGATATGCAGAAAGAAATTGTTCGTGCTTCGCAAAGTGTTGAAATCGCACAAAGAACTGCAGATGCAACTGTAAAGAAAGCTGAAGGAGATGCGACAAGTTTGAAATTGAATGTAAATGCTGAAGCAGAAGCAACAAAAATGCGTGCAAATGCAGAAGCAGAAGCGACAAAAGCTAGAGCAGGAGCACAAGCGGAAGCAACAAGACTGAACGCGAGCGCAGAAGCTGAAAAAATCTCAAAAACAGGTTTGGCTGAAGCGGAGAAAATTATGGCAATTGGTAAATCAACTGCTGAAGCTTATCAATTGCAAGTTAGTGCGATGGGCGGAGACAACTTTACCCGTTATAAAGTAACTGAGGAAATTGGTAAAGGAAACATCAAAGTAATTCCAGATGTGTTGATTTCAGGAAACGGCGGATCTGACGGTTCAATCAGTGGTTTGTTAGGATTGAAATTAATGGAAATGATGGATACCAAAGATTTAAAAGAAGGTAAAAATCCTAAAAAACAATAATCATTTAATAATTATTACATTAGAAATCCGATTTGCGAAAGTAAATCGGATTTTTTTGTTTGAGGAAGTATATCATTACACTAGAAAAACTCAGAATCTTAGCAACTCAGAATCTTAGCGTCTTTTAAAAAAAACCTTTGTACCTTTGTTACGATGAACCTTTGAACCTTAAAAAAATTGACTAAAATTCTCCTTCTCTCAGATACTCACAGCCATATTGATGATACAATTTTAAAATATGTTGCTCAGGCAGATGAAGTCTGGCATGCCGGAGATATTGGAGATTTGACGGTTACTGATACCATTAAAAAACTAAAACCTTTAAGAGCGGTTTACGGAAATATTGATGATGCAAAAGCAAGATTAGAATTCCCGTTAAACAATCGTTTTTCGTGTGAAAACGTGTCGGTTTGGATTACGCATATTGGAGGTTATCCAGGAAAATACAATCAGAATGTTAGGGAAGAATTGGCTCTGAATCCGCCAAAATTATTTATTTGTGGACATTCTCATATCTTGAAAGTCATGTTTGATAAAAAGAATAATTTATTGCACATGAATCCTGGCGCGGCAGGAAAAAGTGGTTTTCATAAAGTAAGAACTATGCTTCGATTTGTAATTGATGATGACAAAATCAAAGATTTGGAAATTGTCGAAATAGGAGCGAAGTAATTAATGCGGCAAAGGAATCTGAATTTTTATTTTAGTTCCCTCATTTTCTTTTGAAACTATAGATAAAGATCCTTTGTATTTTTTTACTCGAGCTCTAATTCGGTTTAAACCAAAACCTTCTACGTCTTTTAATTTTCTAGTTTTAAAGCCAATTCCGTCATCATGAATGTGCAAAATCAGTTGATTGTATTTTTCAGAGAGAGTGAGTTTTGCTTTTTTAGCACTACTGTGTTTTATGATATTGCTGAATAATTCACTGACAATGAAATAGATTTTCATTTCAAATTTCTCAACATATCTTCTGCTAGTTGGAATCGAGCTTGAAAATTCAAATTCAATAGCAGAATTAGAGTTTTTCTCGCACAAATCTTCTAAGGCATAAATCAATCCAAAACGAACCAAAAGTGACGGAACAAGATCGTGAGACATATCTCGCAAAAGCTCATGCACTTCTGATAAAATAACTCTTGCTTTCTCAATCTCGTTGGATTTTATGTCATGTTGTGCTGTAAAAGTATTTAAATGCAATCCAGCAGAAGACAGTAATGAATTGATATTGTCGTGCAGAAAGGAGGCGATCTTTTTACGCTCGACTTCTTGAGAATCGATGCTAGAATTAATAATGTTGAGAAGAATTTTCTGCTTGGTATCTTTTCGTTTTATTTTCTGTTTTAGCTTATTGTTTTGGTACAAAAAGTAAAATAAAAGAAAAATGATTACGACTAGTATAATAGATAAACTGACTATTTTTTTATTTCGTAACTGATCTGATTTACTTACTTGATTAAGTGTTGTTTTGCTGCCAATTTGTGTTTGAAGAGCTTTGGTGTTTATGCTATCTTTTGATTTAGCAATGACAGTTCCTTCAACAGCAAAAAGTAATAGCAGAGAGGTAAAGAATTTAAAACCAAACATAAAAGCAATTTTTAAGAATTAATCAAATTGTTTTTAAGGGAGTATTTTACTAAGCCAATTGTACTTTTAATATTTAGTTTTTTCATAATGTTTTTGCGATGGGTTTCAACAGTATGCGAACTAATAAAAAGTTTTTCACTGATTTCTTTTCCGCTGTATTCTAAAGCAATTAAAGTTATGATTTCAATTTCACGCGGACTTAAAATCGGATTTTCTATAACGGCATTTTGGTTTAATTTCGGATTGTCTTTAAAGGTGTTAAATATCTTTTCTCGCACTGCATCACTAAAATATTCCTGTCCTTGATAAACGGCTTCAACAGCTTCGATAATATTTTCTCCTGCGCAGTTTTTTGTTAAGTAACCTTTTGCGCCTAATTTCATGACTTCTTTAATAATCTTCAAATCATCATAACTCGATAAAATAATGACTTTGCAAGGAGATTGATTTGTTTTGAATTCTTTTAAAGTCTCAATTCCATCTTTTTTAGGCATACTGATATCAAGAATTAAAACATCGGCATTATCCATTAAAACATCATTATATACAGTGGTTCCGTCAAGTGAGCTGCCTGCCACTTCAAAGTTTGGAACTGTTTTTAATAAGTTGGAAAGGCCATCAATTAAAACCTGATGATCATCTGCAAGATGAATCCTTATTTTTGGTATCATGATTATTTGAATTTGAAAAATACAAATTTATCATGCAAATCACATTTTAATAGGCTCTTTAGGTCTGATTTATACTAGAATAGGGCAAAAAAAAACCCGAATTAAATTCGGGTTCTTCTTCGCACAAATAAACTAAGTTTATAGGTTTACCTCAAACGATCAACAGATTTTACAAGATCTTCATCCTTTTTGATGGCCTTATTAGCTAAAACTAATAACACGATAGCAACAATTGGCATGAACATCCCAATACCTTTCTCAGAGACCTCAGTCCCTCCAGATAAATTTAGTGATCGATATACAAATAATCCTAATAAAATTAAATTTAATATTATATTAAGTCTGTTTAACACAAACTGATTTTGTCTCTTTTTAAATGAAATTATACTGATAATGCTAAGCATAGTTGTTAAACCTAATAAAACAGTATAAAGCTGATCCTGCATAAAAAAGAACGGCTTTCCTGCACTTGTTGTCCAAAGCGGAACAAAAAGCATTAAAATGCCAGTTGCAGCAAATGCTAGAAATAAATATACAGTCTGAATTCTTTGTATCATGGTCTAAAAATGTTTTACAAAAATATATTTTCTTTTTTTAAAATACTATTGTATGATAAAATTTTATTCGTATTATTGCATCATAATACCGTAAGCACTTCATACTGCGGTCAATTCAAATTAATTATCTACCTATTCTTTTTACAGTATTCCTTAAAATAATTAAATTCATAGAACATTCATGTTTGATATTTCTGCATTAAAAGAAATGAAGCTTGCTGAGCTTCAAGAAATAGCTAAGTTAGCTAAAACAATAAAGATTAATGGTGTCAAAAAAGAGACTTTAATTAGTCAGATTTTAGCACACCAAGAAAGTACTCTTGCGCCTGCTGAAGCTCCTCAAACAGAAGCAGTTTCTGAAGTTAAAGATGAAAAACCGAAACGCGCTAGAATTGCACCGGCAAAAACAAAAGCAGCAAATACCAAAAATACACCTGTTTTAGAATTTGATAAAGTAGAGGAAACTGTTCAAAGTAATGATATAGCTGAAACAGCACAGCCAATTGCAGAAGTGGCGACTGTAGAAGCACAGGAAAACAAAGCACCAGCAGCAAAAAAAGAGCCTAAAGTTGTAAAATTTAGTAAATCGGCATACGAGAAGAAAGTAGCTCTTAAAAAGGAAAAAGAAGCTGTAAAAGAAATTACTGCTGAAGAAGTTACAGAATCAATTCCGTCAGAATTAACTCCGTCAGAATCAATTGTTTCTGAAGCAACAGCCGAAACAGCTGAAAAAACTCCACAATCTGCTCCTGCAAAAAAGATCAATCCGAATCAAAATAAAAACCAGAACCAAAATCAAAACCCGAATCAGAACCAAAATCAGAGCGGGAATGGCAATGGAAACGGAAATCACAATAATCAAAACCCAAATCACAAGAATAAAAAGAATAACAATAACTTCAGAGATTCAGACTTTGAATTTGACGGAATTATTGAAAGTGAAGGTGTTTTAGAAATGATGCCGGACGGTTACGGATTTTTACGTTCATCAGATTATAATTATTTAGCTTCTCCAGATGATATTTATTTGTCAACTTCACAAATCAGATTATTTGGTTTAAAAACCGGAGATACTGTAAAAGGAGTGGTTCGCCCTCCAAAAGAAGGTGAGAAGTTTTTCCCATTGGTTCGTGTTTTAAAAATCAATGGACATGATCCGCAAGTTGTTCGCGATAGAGTTTCTTTCGAACACTTGACTCCAGTTTTTCCTTCTGAAAAATTCAAACTTGCCGAAAAAGGCAGTTCTATTTCAACAAGAATTATAGATTTGTTTTCACCAATAGGTAAAGGTCAGCGTGGTATGATCGTTGCGCAGCCTAAAACTGGTAAAACAATGCTTCTTAAAGATATTGCAAATGCAATTGCAGCCAACCATCCAGAAGTTTATTTGATTGTTCTTCTTATTGACGAACGTCCTGAGGAGGTTACAGATATGCAAAGAAGTGTTCGTGGTGAAGTTATTGCTTCTACTTTTGATAGAGAACCACAAGAACACGTAAAAATCGCTAACATCGTATTGGAAAAAGCAAAACGTTTAGTAGAATGCGGCCACGATGTTGTGATTTTATTAGACTCTATTACACGTTTAGCAAGAGCTTATAACACGGTTCAGCCAGCATCTGGAAAAGTATTAAGTGGAGGTGTTGATGCAAATGCATTACAAAAACCAAAACGTTTCTTTGGAGCGGCTAGAAATGTAGAAAACGGTGGTTCTTTAAGTATTATCGCAACTGCATTAACAGAAACTGGTTCTAAAATGGACGAAGTTATCTTCGAAGAATTTAAAGGAACTGGTAACATGGAATTACAATTAGATCGTAAGATAGCTAATAAACGTATTTTCCCTGCAATCGATCTTACATCATCTAGTACACGTCGTGATGACTTATTATTAGACGAAAAAACATTACAAAGAATGTGGATTATGCGTAAATATCTATCAGATATGAACCCAGTAGAATCTATGGATTTCGTAAACGATCGTTTCAAGAAAACAAAGAATAACGAAGAGTTTTTGATTTCGATGAATGACTGATTTTAAGTTGCTAAGGTTCTAAGATGCTAAGATTCTAAGGTTTTTAGCTTTGAGTAAATTAGTAAATCAAAAAATATATGACAAAAAAAGGATGAGTTTTACTCATCCTTTTTTTATTATCGTTCCCTAAAAGAAAACTTAGAATCTTAGCATCTTAGACTTAGTATCTTAAAAAATTATTTTTTATCAACTACCGGTCTATTTTCTCTATTAGCTAAATCCCAAGCTACTACGAAAGCTAGTTTTGTTCTTTTGGTTAAAGCGTCGTATTCAATTTTTTGAGGTTCGTCACCTTTTCCGTGGTAATCTTCATGAACACCATTGAAGAAGAAAACAGCTGGGATACCGTTTTTAGCGAAATTATAGTGGTCAGAACGCTCGTAGAAATGGTTTGGATCTTTTGGATCATTAAATTTAAAATCTAAGTCCATTTTGATGTATTTTTCGTTTTGGGCTACAACCGCATTGTGTAAATCAGAAGATAATCTGTCAGCACCAATTACATAAACGTAGTTGTTTGTGTTTGAATGCTCAACATCGCGACGTCCGATCATGTCGATGTTGATGTCGGCAATTGTATTCGCGATTGGGAATAATGGATTTTCAGAATAATAACGCGATCCGTGTAAGCCATGCTCTTCACCAGTTACATGAAGAAACAAAATAGAACGTTTTGGTCCGTGCCCCTCTTTTTTAGCTTTAGCAAAAGCTTTAGCCATTTCAATAACCGCTACAGTTCCAGAACCATCATCATCAGCACCATTGTAAACTTCACCATCTTTAATTCCAACGTGATCGTAATGTGCAGAAATTACCAAAACTTCATTTGGTTTTTCTGAACCTTCAATATAAGCCCAGATATTTTCAGAATCTGGAAGGTTTTGATTACGTCTTGAATTCATAAATGCAGCAGGAACTGGCTGGTAGAAGTCTGAAGCTCCTTTTGGAAAAGAAATTCCGCTTTTTTTGTATTGTTCGATCATGTAAAGACCTGCTTTTTTCTGTCCTGCTGAACCAGTTTCGCGGCCTTCCATTTCGTCAGAAGCAACAGTGTAAAGCATCTTCTTAAGATCTTTTTCGCTGATAGCTTTAACATATTTTGACGGATCAGAATTGTCTTTGGATGCAGTTGACTGCGCAGTTTTACAAGAATACGCAGAGACAACTAATAATAAAAGGAGTAATTTTTTCATTCCTATAGTTAGTGTAAATTAATAAATGTGTAAAGAACGTAAAAGGTCAGTAAAAATAGAATAAAAAGAGAGTTTATTATAAATAATAAGAAGCTTTTCGCAAAAGAAACTATTCTTGACTCGCCATAAAAACGATGGTGTGCTGGATAAAAATAATAGCACATCCAAATGGTTCCTGCAAATGTTGTAATTGATGATATAAAAGACAGCGGACTATCTTCGCCAAAAAGACCTATAACTCTTTCAATGATAAACATGATGAGGAAAATCAGTAAAAGGAAAGAGAAATAGTGGAGTGTGAAAATTCCGTGATCAAAATAATACCATCTTTTTTTGTTATGAAAAATCCATAAGAAAAAAGCAAAAAACGGCATGATTATAAAGAGAATTTTAGGCAGATTGTGAAAAAACGATTCTACGAATTTTTCGTAAATCTCTTTTTTGGTGTATTTTTCTGTTACGTGTATTGCTTTTTCAGAAATCCAATAAGAAGAAGCATTCAACTTCTCACTTTCTTTTCCATATTTTTGAATCGAATCAAGTTCTTTTATCGTTTTAAAATGAAAGTACCTTTTGTCTTCCTTTTTACTTATACTATCTGTAGCTTTAGCAATTTCTTTGTTCAGTGCTTCTTCACTTTTATCAATTTGTTCGTTTACATTATTTGGGAACATTGAAATCAATAAAAATGTAATAAAACTGATGAAAATGTAAAGTCGAACTGGCGCTAGATAAGACAAACGTTTTCCAGAAAGGTATTCTTTAGTAAGAGTTGAAGGCTTGAACAGCAGATTTTTTATTGTTTTCCAAAAAGCATTTTCATAATGCGTCAAATCTTCAAAGAAATGAATAAATAAATGATGAAAAGTCTTTCGGCTGTCGCTGTTTTCCTGTCCGCAATTTGGACAGAATTTTTGTTCTACAACATGTCTGCAGTTTAAACAAGTTTTATCCTCTCGAATTTTATTATGTGACATTGAGCTGGTTTGATTAATTTGTTTTTGGTAGGGTTGAGTTATGTGGTATTATTTCTTCAGGACTTCATTTAAGAAAAGTTGTAAATGGTCAAAAGATCTTTTTGCAGCAACAGCATTATATGCGGCACCTTTAGAATTATCGTTTCCTGCTTCAGGATTTGTAAAAGAGTGAACAGAATTTGCATAATAAATCATTTGCCAATCTGCTTTAGAATCACGCATTTCTTGTTGAAATGATGCGATTTCATCTTTTGGCACAAATGGATCATCAGCACCATGACAGATTAAAACTTTTGTATTGATTGTTTCTGTTTTTCTGCTGGCATCTTTTCCTAAACCACCATGAAATGAAGCGATTCCCTTTACATTCAAATGTCCGCGGGCAGCTTCCAAAACTCCAGTTCCTCCAAAACAATATCCAATAGCGACAATGTTATCTGCATTAGCTCCAGCTTTTACTAATTCTTTCAAAGCAGCGTCGATGCGTTTTTGGTAAGCTTCATAATTTGTTTTATAAAAACCAGCTTGTTTCCCTGCTTCGCCAGTATTTTTTGGATAATTTCCTTCGCCGTAGATATCAGCGATAAAAACGTGATAACCAAGTTTAGATAATTCTTCTGCAATTCCTTTTGATGCATTGTCAATTCCTAGCCACGCAGGTAAAAGTAAGATTCCAGGATTGTTACTGCTTTTTTTAGCAGATTTTATAAATAAGCCATTAAGTTGCTGGCTTCCTTCAGTGTATTTTACAGGTTTTAATTGCGCGCTCATAAGGTTAGAAAATAAGATTGCACTGAATAAAATTAGGACCGTATTTTTCATAATTCTACAATTTTTAACAAATATCAGAAATATTATGTTACAAAAAAACCTCACAAGTAATTTCTTGTGAGGTTTGTAACGAATATTTTAAAACCAAAATATATTCTTTATAATGATATATTTCTTTTAAAAGCACAGCCTAATTCTACAATCGAATCGGTTTTTGCAATTCCAGGTATTCCATCAATTTTTTCATAAAGAATACGGCGCATATGTTCGTGATTTTTAGCTATTATTTTGATGTAAAGCGTAAAAGAACCTGTTACATAATAACATTCTGTGATTTCAGGAATTTCTTTAAGCGCTTCAATAATACGGTCAGAATCAGAATCTTTGTTTAATGTAATTCCAGTAAAAGAAGCCCAATCGTAACCAATATTCTTTTCTTGAATAATAGGTTTTATCCCACCAATTACACCTTGTTCAATCATTCTGTTAATACGCTGATGCACCATCGTATTTGATATTTTCAGATTAGCAGCGATTGCAGAAAAAGCCATTCTTCCGTCTTTTTCTAATTCTTTAAGGATGCTAATATCAAATTCGTCTAATAATTCCATTCAGTAAAAATCGTTTAAAATTGAGTTTTTTGCGATTTATAAAAGTAATTCTTTTTTTTAAAAAACAGACATGAATTTAAAATTCTCAAAAAAATAAAAATGCCTTTTTTATGGATTTAAAATTTAAGTTTTGACTTTGATTTTGTTATTTTTAAGTCAAAACTTTATTTTTTGAATTGTTATTTGTTTAATTTTAATATTTTTGTGGAAATAAAAAGCATATTATGATAAGTACAGAAAAAACACTTTCGTCAAAATCAGAAGTTTTGATTGAAAAAGAGAATAAATATGGAGCTCATAATTATCATCCGCTTCCAGTTGTTTTAGAACGAGGAGAAGGAGTATATGTTTGGGATGTTGATGGAAAGAAATATTACGATTTTTTATCTGCTTATTCTGCAGTAAATCAAGGGCACTGTCACCCGAAAATTGTAAATGCAATGGTAGAACAGGCTCAAAAACTGACTTTGACTTCTCGCGCTTTTTACAATGATAAATTAGGAAACTACGAAGAATACGTAACCAAATATTTTGGTTTTGATAAAGTTCTTCCAATGAATACTGGTGCTGAAGCGGTAGAAACAGCTTTGAAAATTTCTAGAAAATGGGCTTATGAAGTAAAAGGAATTCCAGAAAATCAGGCGCAGATTATTGTTTGCGAAAATAATTTTCACGGAAGAACTACTACAATCATTTCATTTTCAAATGATGAAACGGCACGAAAAAACTTTGGACCTTTTACAGATGGTTTCATTAAAATTGAATACGACAATTTAGAGGCTTTAGAAAATGCTTTAAATTCATCAAAAAATATCGCTGGATTTTTGGTTGAACCAATTCAAGGCGAAGCGGGAGTATATGTTCCTTCTGAAGGTTATTTAGCGAAAGCGAAAGCGCTTTGCGAAAAGCACAATGTACTTTTTATTGCAGATGAGGTTCAAACAGGAATTGCCCGTACAGGGAAATTATTAGCCGTTCATCACGAAAATGTACAGCCAGATGTTCTGATTTTAGGAAAAGCAATTTCTGGCGGTGTTTATCCAGTTTCTGCGGTTTTATGTAATGATGAAATCATGAACGTAATTAAACCTGGACAACACGGATCTACTTTTGGAGGAAATCCTGTTGCGGCAGCTGTTGCGATTGCAGCTCTTGATGTTATTAAAGACGAAAAATTGGCTGAAAACGCAGAACGTCTTGGAGTAATTTTAAGAAAAGGATTAAACGATATTGCGGCTAAAAATGATCTAATCACTTTAGTTCGCGGAAAAGGTTTATTGAACGCAATTGTAATCAATACAGATGAAGATTCTGATTTAGCTTGGGAAATTTGCCTGAAATTTAGAGACAACGGATTATTGGCAAAACCAACTCACGGAAATAAAATCAGATTGGCACCGCCTTTGGTAATGACTGAAGAGCAAATTCAAGAATGTCTTGAGATTATCGAGAAATCTTTGAATGAGTTTAAAAATTAATTATTTCTCCGTAACTTTAATCATATAAAAAGGCGATTGCATAAACAACCGCCTTCTGGTTATAATTACTTAAAATATCAAAAAAAGTAACTATTTCTTTGAGTCAATGTTTTTCTAAGCATTGACTCATTTTATTTTAGAATCTAACTTTTTTCAATTCCCACAATGTTTTGATAAAAGTATCAACATCTTGCGTAGTGTTGTAAAAAGCTAAAGAGGGACGAACTGTTGTTTCAACTCCCATTCTTCGCAAAATGGGTTGTGCGCAATGATGTCCTGTTCGCACTGCAACACCTTCTTTGTTCAATGCTTGCCCAACTTGATCGTTAGTATAGCCTTGCAGTGTAAATGATAAAACGCTGGCTTTATCTTTGGCAGTCCCAATCAAACGAACGCCAGGGATTTCCTTTAAAAGACTTGTAGCATATTCTAATAAATAATGCTCATATTGTCCAATAGCTTCGATTCCTAGTTTGGTTACATAATCAATTGCTGCTCCAAGTCCGATAGCGTCTGCAATGTTTCCTGTTCCAGCTTCAAAACGATTCGGAGCTTTGTGGTATTTTATTTCCTCAAAAGTCACATCCTGAATCATGTTTCCGCCAGATTGATAAGGCTCCATTTCATTCAGTAATTCTTCTTTACCGTATAAAGCACCAATTCCTGTTGGTCCAAAAAGTTTATGCCCAGAAAAAACAAGCCAGTCTGGATTTAAATGCTGAACATCTACTTTCATGTGTGAAACAGATTGTGCGCCATCTATCAAAACTTTAGCTCCAGCTGAGTGTGCCAGTTCTACTATTTTTTTAGCAGGCGTAATTGTTCCAAGAGCATTCGAAACTTGTGTAAAAGCAACCAAACGTGTTTTTGGATTTAGCAGTTTTACATATTCATCTAACAAAATTTGACCGTCATCATCAACTGGAATAACGCGAAGTTTTAAACCTTTTCGATCTGCCAGACGTTTCCAAGGAACAATATTCGCATGATGTTCCAGATTACTCACAATGATTTCATCGCCAGCAACTAAATTATTTTCTCCCCAGCTTTGTGCAACGAGATTGATTCCTTCAGTGGCTCCGCGCACAAAAACAATTTCGTTTACCGATTTGGCATTCAAAAATGCTTTTACTTTTTCACGCGCAGCTTCATAAGCATCAGATGCTCTTGCAGCCAATTCATGTGCGGCACGGTGAATGTTCGAATTTTCATGTTCGTAGAAATACGCAATTCTATCAATAACCGATTGCGGTTTTTGAGTCGTTGCGGCATTATCAAACCAAACTAAAGGTTTTCCGTTTACAGTTTCTCTTAAAATCGGAAAATCTTTTTTCACTAAATCTGCATTAAAATGTGGTCCTGAAGTGCCGTAAATTCCTTTAGGATTAAAAGAGTTTCCAACAATTGGACTGCTATTTTTTTGATCTAAAGCAAACGGATTCTGTTCTAAAAAATAATAAGAGTTTTGAAGATCACTTCCGCTTGACGGAAAATCAATTCGTTTTTTAAAATGAGTATCAACACTTTCTAATGCGGCTTTAAGTTCTGCTTCAAAAGAAGAATTTCCGCCTTGAAAAGGGAGATAATTATTATTTAAAAAGAATTGTGAAAAGAAAGTCTCTTCATTAAGCTGTGGTACACTATTGTTTTTTAAATTAATATCATGAAAACCTGTATGCGGATCATCGATGTTGAGTGTCTCTTCTTTTGGAACTTCGTATGAAAACTTTTCATTTTGCGGAGAAAATCCTGCGCCAGCATTTGGATACAAAGCTGAAGATGAAGCTGTATTTCCATAATTAGCAGCACTTGGAGATGCTCCGAAACCACTAAATGAAGATTGCGGAACGGATAATACCTGTAACGGACTTTGCTCAGAAAATGAAGATAAAGGTTCTGCATTTCCGGCATTCAACAGCGTTTCTGCAATTTTAGTCGCACGAGGATGTTCGCTTTTGTCTGGACTCAACGAAATTTCTTTTGGAAATTCATTGGGCAAGGCACTAAACAGTTCGTTTGCTAAATTTTGCAAATCTTCTATGTTTGGTAAACCGTTTATGTTAGTATTTATACTCATGATACTTTCCTATTTCTACGTCTTCTAAAACTGCTATTGCATCATCAACTAAAATAGCCAATGAGCAATAAAGTGAAACTAAATAAGAGGCAATTGCTTTTTCGTTAATTCCCATAAAACGAACAGATAATCCTGGTGATTGTTCGCCTTGTAATCCTGGCTGAATCAATCCAATTACACCTTGGCGGCTTTCGCCTGTGCGTAATAAGATGATTTTTGATTTTCCGTTTTTAATTGGTAGTTTATCTGATGGAATAAGCGGAATTCCTCTCCAAGTTAAAAACTGAGATCCGAATAAAGAGGTTGTAGGAGGAGGAACGCCACGACGTGTACATTCGCGTCCAAAAGCAGCAATTGCTAAAGGATGCAGTAAAAAGAATCCAGGTTCTTTCCAAACTTTAGTCAATAACTCATCTAAATCGTCTGGAGTTGGAGCGCCAGTTCTTGTTTTTATAATTTGCGATGGCACAACATTGCTTAATAAACCATAATCTTTGTTGTTAATTAATTCGCTTTCTTGGCGTTCTTTAATAGTTTCAATAGCCAGTCGCAGCTGTTCCGAAATTTGATTGTAAGGTTTGCTATATAAGTCAGAAACACGAGTATGAACGTCAACAATAGTTTGCACGGCAGCAAGATTATATTCTCTTGGATTATCAATATAATCGACAAAAGTGTTAGGTAAAACTCTTTCGTCACGAGCAGAACAATCTACTTCGATATGGTTGGCGTTTTTTACTTTATTTAAACGAAATACACCCGATTCTACTGGTGTCCAATGTAATAGATGCGTTAACCATCTTGGGGTTACAGTTCCAATTTGTGGAACGGTACGAGTTGCTATTGCGAGCTGTCTTGCGGCAACATCGCCTAATGCGGTCTGTTGTGGTTTTGTTTCTGCCATTTTTTTGGTTTTTAAATTGATTTAATAATTTACTTTTTTGATACCTTAAAGTTATTCATAAATTTTAATCAAATGACTCGTTTATAGATAAATATCTTTCTGTCGTTCCATAATTAAGAGTTAGAATTGCTGTGTTTTTAGGTATTTCTTTTAGTTTTTTTGATAAAGTTTTAATTTTAATTTCGTTTTTATTGTAAACAACAGAATTAGGAGGAATACTGTATGTCAGGCAGACATTTCCGCCAATTATGGAATCTTTTCCAACTATTGTTTGACCGCCAAGAATGGTGCTATTGGCATAAATTATTACGTTGTCTTCAATTGAAGGATGCCTTTTGGTAAATGCGTCTTCTTTTTTCACAGTTAATGCACCGAGGGTAACACCATGATAAATTTGTACATTATTGCCAATAATTGTGGTTTCTCCAATTACAACTCCTGTTCCGTGGTCAATTGCAAAGTCATTTCCTATTTGAGCTCCAGGATGAATATCTATGCTTGTTTTGATATGAGCATATTCTGAAAGTGTTCTTGCTAATATTCTTAGGTTTTGTTTCCATAACTGATTTGAAAATCGGTACATCGAAATAGCAAAAAATCCTGGATAAGAATACAATACTTCTTCTATTGATTTTGCAGCAGGATCTTTGGCAAAAATGGTCTGTGCGTCACTTAAGGCTGTATGATGTAAATGCGGAATGGCGTTAAAAAATATTTTTGTCTGCTGTTTTTGATCTTTTTTGGATGAAAAATTCGAAACCAATTCGTCAAACTGTTTTTCGAGCTCATTGAATTTAAATTTGATTGTTTCTTCAAATTCAAATGATTTTGACGTATTTGAAAACAATATCGCAAACAGATTATCTATAAACTCATATATTAATTTTTTCTCAGGAAGAATCGCTAATTCTTGATGCTGCTTTGCTATTTTCTGGTAAAATAAATTCATGTCAGAATGTTTTTGGTTGGTAATTAAATCTCAGGGAGATCAACTTAAAATCTTTCTGACAAGATGCTATCATTTTGACGCAGAAATGCCTCAAAACAATTTATAATGTTCAGTAAGAAAATGTTTGAATGAAAGAAATTCGTTTTGCAATCCGATTTTATGAAATGGATAATCGGCTACACGAAGGTTTGGAAGTATTAACAACAGAAACACATATAACAAAACGTGCTATATGTATAGTTTTTAGGAAAAATGTGAGATGATATTTTTTCTGCTGTTTTCAAAATGTAGTTCTTTAATTGTTTAAACTCTACTAATTCTATAGGCAAAGTTAAATTTATTATGTTAAAAACCAAACGAAATGATATTTTTATTTAAAACAGAAATAAGAATTTTTGTTTTATTGTTTTTAAATGTTTGATTATTAGTTGTTTATTTGTTTTTTTTGAAATTAAAAAAGACAGAGAAACAAGTGTGATTATTTTTTAACACTTATTTTTCTGTCTTTTAAAATTCGAATTACAGGAAATTTATATTACTTTTTTAAAGCTGCTCCACCAGGCATTGTTTCAGGTTTTAATTTGAATTTGCTGTATTCTACAACTCCTGTTTTATCTGCCCAATCAAAATATTTCGCAGAAAGCTCATTTACAATTCCAGGATTTTGAGCTGCCACATTTGTAGTTTCTCCTCGGTCTGTTTCAAGATTGTAAAGTTCCCATTCATAAGAAGGATAAATAGAAACCAGTTTCCATTTTCCTTCACGAACGGCTCTGTTTCCAGCTCTTTCCCAAAATAAAGGCGCGCCACGGTTTACTTCGGAAGCATTGTCGAATAAAACAGGCAATAAACTTTTACCAGGAAGCGGATTAGAATTTATGCCATTCAAATTTTTAGGATATTCAATTCCGGCCAATTCGTAAAAAGTAGGAGCAAGGTCTATAATATGTCCAGTTCCTTTATCGATTCTTCCCGCTTTAATTTTGGATGGAAACCAAGCAATAAACGGAGAACTGAATCCGCCTTCGTGCATATTATTTTTGTATTGCTGTAAAGGGGTATTCGATAAATAAGCCCAGTTTTGCTCCTGATAATCAAATGATCCAGAAGTTCCTACGGGGCCGTCATTTCGAACCAAACCTCTTCCTAAGGGATTGTAAGTATTAAATCCGCCTTGAGCACCATTATCAGATATAAAAATAATTAGTGTGTTTTTATCTTTTTTAAGCGCCTTTAATTTATCTAAAACTTTACCCACGTTCTGATCCATATTGTCTACCATTGCAGCATAGACTTCCATTTTTGCTTTCCAGAATTGTTTTTCATCATAGGTCAGTTTGCTCCATTCTGGAACTTCAGGATCTCTTGCCGAAACTGTTTGATTTGCTGGCAAGATGCCATTAGCTTTTAATTTCTCAATTCGTTTTTCTCTTAAAACATCCCAGCCTTCGTCAAATTTGCCTCTGTATTTTGCAATATCAACATGTTTTGCCTGCAATGGCCAATGTGGTGCTGTAAATGCCAAATACAAAAAGAAAGGTTTGTTTTCTTTGTTTTGCTCGTCTAAGAAAGTCACGGCATTATTTCCGATTTCATCTGTAAAATAATAAGAATCATCTTTTGGGTGTAACTCTTCATTATTGCGAATTAATTTTACTGGATAAGGCGTTTTTCCAAAAGGCAAAGGCTTGGTGTCAAAATAATTAGAAGCTCCTTTTAAGATGCCATAAAATTTATCAAAACCTCTTTGGTTAGGCCATTGCGCTTGATCTTCAGAACCAACGTGCCATTTCCCTGATAAAAGCGTGCTGTATCCGCCTGAACGAAAAACTTCACCTAAAGTTAGAGATTCTTTATTTAAATAACCTTGATAAGCTGGCAAACCCAGATTGACATCAAAAAAGCCAACGCCAGCTTTATGCTGATATTGTCCAGTTAATAAAGAAGCTCTTGTGGGCGCACAGATGGAATTATTGTAAAATTCGCGAAGACGTGTTCCTTCTTTCGCCAATCGATCTAGATTTGGAGTACTAATTTCTGAGCCGTAATTTCCTAAATCTGAATATCCCATATCGTCCACCATAATCAAAATGATATTTGGTTTTGATGAATTATTCTGTGCATTCGATTGGTAAAAACCAACCGTTCCAGATACAAGAAAAGACAGTAAAATGTTTTTTAGTTTGGTATTCATGGTATTTTTGATGTTAATTTTCATTGGTCTTTATTTATTGAAAAGTAAAAAAGCAATGAAAAGGGTAATAATAATATTGAATAATTGTGCAATTAAGAAGGCAAATAAAGGTTTCTTGCTATTATTTTGAAGTAAATCTTTAAAATTGGTTTCTAAGCCTATACTTGTAAAAGCTAGTGCAAACCAAACTCCCTGTAGATTTTTCAAATTGTCTTTGACGGTGTCTCGAACTTCTGGATTTATAAAAAACGAAAACACGACAGAGGCTAATATAAAACCGATAACAAATTTTGGAAAAC
Organism: Flavobacterium ginsenosidimutans; assembly: GCF_003254625.1. Lineage (GTDB taxonomy): Bacteria > Bacteroidota > Bacteroidia > Flavobacteriales > Flavobacteriaceae > Flavobacterium > Flavobacterium ginsenosidimutans. The sequence continues at coordinate 164,679 of NZ_QJRJ01000073.1, read as the reverse complement.
GTTCCCAAATGACTTTTAAAGTCGGTTTAGATACTACTTCTGACGAATTGTTATGCGTATAAGTCCAATAAATTGAAATAACAAAAGCGGCTAATCCTAATAGTACATTTTGCGAAAATTTTACAATTGTACTAATTTTTAATGCTGTTTCTCCAACCAAAGTTCCAGATGCAACAACTGCTCCAGAAGTATCAATGCTTCCTCCGAGCCAAGCACCAGTTACTTCTTCAGGGAAATTAAAATATTTAGCAATAATAGGCATAAAAATCATCATTGGAATTGCAGTGACCAAAACGATCGAAATTACATAAGATAATTTTTTGGAGTCGCCTTTAATCGCTCCCGAAGTTGCAATTGCAGCCGAAACGCCACAGATAGAAACAGCACTTGAAATCATCATCGTTAATTCGTCGTCGACTTTTAATTTCTTGCAAAGCCAGAAGGCAAAATACCAAACTGACAAAACCACTATTAAAGCCTGAATTAAACCTAATGAACCTGCTTTTAGAATATCAGAGAAAATAACACTGGTTCCCAATAAAACTAATCCGATTTTGACAAATAATTCGGTTGATAAAGCAGCACGAAACCATTCTGGAAGTTTAAAGAAATTACCAATTGCTAAACCAATTGTCAAACTGAAAATTACGGCTTCTAAATTGATGGATTTTATTGCCGAATTTCCTGCCAGAATAAGTGCAATCAATGTTAATAGATAAACAATTGGAAAAGTAAGCAGAAAATATTTGATTGATTTTCCAATTAAAAAAACACCAAAAGTCCCGATAGCAATCAGATATAAAAATTGTGTAAAAAGGATTTTTAGATTATTGAAATCAAATATATTTTTCAATAAATCAGAAGTATTTGACCAATTGAAAACGGGTACTTCTGGAAGAAATATAAAAAGAGAAATTCCGATGATCAGAAATCCTAGAATAACAACTGTCCAATCTTCGTGAATATTAAATTTTATTGAGGTTGACATTAAGGGGTGAATTAATTCTTTTTCAAGAATGTTAGTTGAATTGCCTCCAGCTTTAGCTGGAGATAAAAAAATGTGAGCAAGTAAATAGGCTTTAGCCGAATAAAAAGTTTGGCTAAAGCCTTTTTCTATTTTGAATTTTAAACCTCCAGCTAAAGCTGGAGGCAATTGATTCTCAAACATAAACCTGTCAGGTTTGTGCGATGTTTAATTACAAATCAACAAAGTACTTTTGTTTCCCAAAATCGAATTCATAATAGGTTAAATTTGGCCAAAGCGGTTTGATTAAACCTTTTTCCCAAGTTTGTAAAGCAGTTTCTAATTCTTTTACTTTTTCAGGATTTTTAGACGCCAGATCTGTAGTTTCCGATTTATCTTGAGCAAGATTATAAAGCCATTTTTCATGCGTTTTTCCGCTAATGATTAATTTCCAGTCACCGCTTCGAACTGCTTTTGCATCTCCAGAACGCCAGTATAAATCTTTATGGGCGACTTTATTTTCATTTACTGTTTTAACCAAATCAACACCATCATAAATTCTATCTTTTGGTAAATCAGAACCAATCGCCGCTGCAATGGTTGTAAAAAAATCTAAAGTACTTACAGGCTGTTTATAAACCGTGTGAGGTTTAATTTTTCCTTTCCACGAAAGTGCAAAAGGAACATTGATTCCGCCTTCGAAATGAGAAAATTTCCCGCCTTTAAGTGGAGCATTTGTTGTAGCAAAAGTATAATCGGCACCGCCATTATCACTTGCAAAAATGATTAAAGTATTGGCTTCTAATCCTTCTTTTTTGACTTTTTCGCGAATTCTTCCAATAGCATCATCCAATGCACTAATCATAGCAAAATAAACACGCTTGTTTTCGTCTTTAACCTTTGGGAAACGATCGTAATATTTTTTGCGAACCTGAAACGGCGTGTGAGGCGCATTGAACGGAATATAAAGTAAAAAAGGCTTGTTTTTATTTTTATCAATAAAAGCCTCAGCTTCTTCAGCGAATTTTTCTGTTAAATAGGCTTTTTCATCAATAATTGTGGTATCTCGGCGAATTTGTCCAATTCCAACTCGACCTTTCCCCCAAATGGTTTTGTCGGTAAAATCTTTATGATGATGATTGATAATATCTGGATTATCATCTTCTGGAGTATAAAGCGAGAAAGCCTGATAAAATCCGTAATGATAATCGAAACCGCGATCTAAAGGAAAAAATCCTTTGTTATGGCCCAAATGCCATTTTCCAATTATTCCCGTGCTGTAACCTTGTCTTTTTGCCAAATCTGCAAAAGTGATTTCTGATTTTGGAAGTCCTTGCGTTGCAATAGAAGCATCATTTGGATAATCGATTTTGTCGTTCAATCTCCAATTATCTGTTTCAATTAAATAATTAAAAGCATAATATTCCAGATTGTTTTTAGGATAGCGATCGCCTGGCTGATATTCATGTCCAAAACGTTCCTGATATCTTCCTGTAATTAATCCCGCTCTAGATGGCGAACAAATTGATGCCGAAGCGTAACCGTCTGTAAAAGTTGCACCTGATGCCGCCAATGAATCGATTTGTGGAGTTGGAGTCGATTTTCCGCCGTAGAGCGAAATATCATATTTTCCTAAATCATCTGCCAGAAGGATAATGATATTGGTCTTTTTTCCATAAATAGAATCTTTAGGTTTTGAAGCTAAAAATTCTTTTTTTCCTTCTGCTAATTTTGGATCTTCTTTGATTAAGATTCCATAGGTATTAATCGGCCAGAATAAAAAAGCCGCAATCAGAAAAAGCAGGAGAATAGGAATTATAAATTTTTTATTGAATTTGAAGTTTGCCATATTTTGGTAAGTTATTTTTTGAATTTTGGTTTTGCGTTGTTTAATTTTTTCATGTACGGTTTGTCAGGCTGAGCGAAGTCGAAGCCCACACAAGTAGCTCCGTCACGAAAAAAAAAAATCAATCTTTGTGGAGTTTTTAGCGCGGGCTTCGACTTCGCTCAGCCTGACAAAATTGTATCCAACTTTGCTCTCAAATTAGATTATCATTTCGAAGCCAAAGCCAAATCAACATCATTTTTAAGATCTCCTAATCCATCTTTTTTGAAAACGATTTTGCCATTTTCATAAAGAATTAGAGTAGGGAAGACTTTTACTGTTTTTAGATCGGCAATTACCTGCGGACTTTCTTCTAATTCTATTTCAATGATTTTTAATTTTTCTCCATATTGAGATCTGATCGATTCCAAAATAGGTTTTACTGTTTTGCAAGTAGCGCAGTATTTTGAACCAATATCTACTAATACATAATTATTGTCCGCTAGGATTTTTTTGTATTCTGGCAATGATAATTTACTTTTTAAATTGCTGTAAAAAGGTTTTCCTCCACCAATCCAGCTTGCAATTCCACCTTCTAGAATATATACTTCAGAGAATCCTCTTTTAGCTAAATCGGTTGATAAAAGCCCGCTTCGATAAGCTGCAATGGAGTAAATAAATACAGGTTTTGACGGATTTAAAGCAGCAACGTGTTTTTCGTAATCTTCAGATTTCAGATTAAAATTTAGAGCACCTTCAATATGGTTTAACGCAAATTCATCTGCACCTCTGGCATCAATTATCTGCGGATTTTTTTGGCTTTTGATTTTAGAATAAAAAGCATCCAGCAATATATTTGCACTTTTTCCCTGTGAAAAATTTACAATCGTAAAAAGCAGAAATACAGCTGTAAAAGTCTTTTTAAGTATTTTATTTTTCATATAAATTTATTTAAAAAGCCAGCTTACATTCAATTAAGTTAGATTAAATGTAAGTTGGCTTAATTTCTATTTTTGATTTAAAATTAAACCTGCTCCAAAACTGGAGTTGGTTCTTCCGTTTGTACTGTGTTTTCTACAGGTCTGGCTTTTAAAGGAAATGCTAATACGCCTTCGGCAAGAGAACTTCCTTCTTTTTTAGATTTAAAAATTGGCCAAAGAAACTGTGCGTACCATTCTTCTTGTTTGTATGATTTTGTACCAAATGATTTTGGATATTTTCGAGTAATCAATCCTGTTCCAAAAATGACATCCCAGATAAAAAACATATTTCCGAAGTTTCCTTTAAAATGTCCAACACCATCTCCGCTTGTGTCTGCGTGATGCGCATGATGCGTTGCTGGAGTAGAAATCAATCTTTCTAAAACCCATGCAATTGGATGTAAAACTTTGTATTTGTAAAACGGTTTATCCCATGGAATACTTGAGTGAGCGCCTAAAGTGATGATACTTTTAATTACTAAAACAAATAAAGCAGGTAATCCTAGACCTAAATAAGTTAAAGTTGCTGTCAAATAAATTTGCGAAAAGAAAACCGTATAAATAAAGTTTTGTCTAGATGCCATTGCCATTCCCATGTAAGGAGCAGAGTGGTGCGTTCTGTGAAAACGCCATAAAAATGGAACTTGATGGTGTAATCTGTGGTACCAATATTGCGTTAAATCATCAGCAATTGCGATAAGGAAAAAACCTCCCCAAAACGGAACCCATGATAAAACATTAGCAGAATTTGGTAATAAATATGGTAAAGCATTTAAGCTGAAAAATGCAATGATTGGAGGTAAAAGTAATTTTGGCGCTAAGAAACAAACAATGTCAATTTTACGTTCTTCGCCTGTCCATTCATCGTCATAAAGACCTGCTGCAAATTCTATAACTCCCAAAACAAGCATGAAAACTGTTAATCCCCAAGTGCGGATGTTTTCAAAAGCTGGTTTTGCAAATTCCAAAAACGAAGGTAATGTAAGATGAGATTCACTTACAGCTCCACCGCTTAATTTAAAGTAAAGGTAAATTGCCAATACGGGCAATGAATAAATAAAGAAGCTTATTGTTAAGTCTCTTACTAATTTTTCTTTTTGAACTATTGCCATGATTTCTTATTTTAAAAATTGATTAATTATTGTTAGTCCTGCAGCTAAAATTGCTAGCGGAACTAAAAACAAGATTATCCCAACGACAATCTTTTTTCCTATGATTTCATAATCTACTCGTTTCATATCTTTTTGTATTTGAATAGTTTAATGTAAAAATAAATAATTTAACTTCTAATTCTATGGATGTAGTAGAGTTTTATTTTGTAAATTTTCATTAATTTGTTAGAATCCTTTAATTTTATTTTACTTTTTGAATGGTTGGAAGCGTCTCAACCGTTAAATTTTCTCTCAATTTTTCAGAAGGCAAGTACAAACGAATGATCAAACTTGTTTTTTGAACATTAGTGATCGGAAGCCAGTTTTCTTTCTTTTCTGTACCCGAAAGGTTGATTTTATAAGAAGTGCTGTCGGCTTCATATTTTACATCTTCCAAATTGTAACTGTATTTATTGATTGGGTTTTTAATTAAAAAACCGCTTTCATCATAAGCTGTAATGCTCCAGTATTTTGCATCAAGTTTTTTTCCGTTAATGATATAATCCGACTTTGGATCTAATTCATTTCCTTCACTGTCAGTACTTGTACTTAAGTAAATAACTTCTTTTTTAGTTAAAGCATACGGGCCGTATACTGCTACTTGAGCAATTGTCAGTAAATCGGCTGTGTTGAGGTCTTTGTCTTTATCAACCGTTTTCCAATTCCCAATGGTACGCTGTGAATCGCTTTTTCCTGATTTGATATTGTAAATACCAACGCCGCTTCCTAAAACTACAGCCAAAAGGACTAATCCTAACCCGATTGCTATTTTCTTAATTTTTTGATTTAAAGCCATTTTGATTTGATTTTAAAATTAATTCGCTAATTTTTCAACCGTAACACCATGCTGTAATTCTTCCAGTTTTTTTACAGGATATGCTTTTGAAACCAAATAGCGGAAAAGAATTAAGCCTTTTGTAGTCGGACTGTAAATGATTTTTTCTTTTGGAACATTCTTTAAAACTTCAGAAGTGCTTCCTTCTGGAGCTAAATAATATTCGAATTTTGCTTTTACTTTTTCTTCATTTTCCACAAAAAAGTTAGTGGTATTTTCCTGATAAGCAGAGATAGACCAATAGGTTGAATCAGGAACAATTCCAGAGATTTTCAATACATTCTCTTTCAAATCATAATTGATGGTAGAATACAAAAAATCAGGATTTGGAAGCGGAATGACTCTGCTGTTCTCCGCGTTAGGCTGTTCTCCAAATCTTGGTGTATTTACATAGCCTGCACTTTTTTCGGCAAATTTATTTTGCACATAATACGGAACTGCCCAGATCGTTAAGTAGTAAAAAGTCACTGCAATTACTACAAGCACTAAAGCAAAAATGCTTTTTTTGATAAGTGGTTTTGTTGCTGCCATAGTTTGCTTTTTTAATATCAGAGCTATTAATTAGTTAACAGCTCTGATAACATTATTATTTATTTTTCTTGTGAATGCGCTGTCTCAAAACATCTTGCCAATCGATTAGCGGATAAAGATTATTTTTCTTCGCTTGATTGTCAAATTCTGCCTGAAGCTCTTTTAATTTTTCTGGGTATTTTTTAGCTAAATCGACTCTTTCATTAAAATCCGTATTTAGATTATATAATTCCCAAACGTCATTATCAAAATTACTTGGCTCGTCTTTTTTAGATAAAGCATCATTTTGAGTAATGTCAATATAATCAGGATGATGCGGCGCCGAAGCTTTCCAACCGTCTTTATATAATGATCTTGAACCAAAAATATAGTAATGTTGAATTTTATGTCTTGAAGGTGCTTTAGCGTCAGCATAAGAATAGGCTAGAGAAGTTCCTTGAATAGAATCCTGAGCAATTCCTCTGATGGTTTCTGGCGCTTTGATTCCAACAGTTTCTAAAGTTGTTGGCAGAATATCAATTACATGTCCATATTGGTTACGAATCCCTGGCGTTTTAATTCCTTTTGGATAATAAACAATCAACGGATTTCGTGTTCCTCCTTCAGAATGTGCGTCTTGTTTTAAATTTCTAAACGGAGTATTTGCTGCCAACGCCCATCCGTGCGGGTAGTTTTCTTTTGTTGCCGCTGGAGTTCCTAATAAAGCAGTTTTTGCCAAATTAGATTTCAATGATTCTTCTTTAATCTTAGGATCAGAAAGTTTTCTAAAAGATTCGTCAATTAAACCAATTGAACTTCCTTCTTTACTTGCTCCGTTATCTCCCAAAACGATATAGAAAATAGTATTATCAAGTTGATTGATCGATTTTAGATGATCTACAATTCGGCTTACTTCATAATCTGTATATTCTAAATATCCAGCGTATATTTCCATAAACTGAGCATATAGTTTTTTCTCATCTGGAGATAAAGTATTCCATGCAGGTACATAAGAATCACGAATTGTTAGTTTTGCATCAGAAGGAATTAAACCTAATTTTTTCTGATTGGCGATTACTTTGTCGCGATAAGCATCCCAGCCATCATCAAATTTTCCTTTGTATTTATCGCTCCATTGTTTTTCTACTTGGTGCGGAGAATGTGTTGCTCCCGGCGCATAGTATAAAAAGAACGGTTTGTTTGGTGCGGCATGTTTCTGACGATCAATGTATGTGATTGCTTTATCAGTAATCAATTCGCTTAAATGTTTTCCTTTAAGATCGGTCGTAAACTCATTTTTAGATCTGTCTTTTTCGGCACCGTTTAGTTTTGTGCTTCCATTTAACCAAGTCTGATCTTCAACCAAATCAGGATTGTATTGATCGGTTTGAGAACCTAAGAATCCGTAAAAATGTTCGAAGCCTTTTCCAGTTGGCCATCTGTCAAACGGGCCAGCATCTGTTGCATCTTCGTCGGGAGTAACACCATATTTTCCAACTGCAAAAGTGTTGTAACCGTTGTCACGCAAAATCTCAGCAATTGTTCCCGCCGAAGAAGGAAGTCTTCCATCCCAGCCAGGAAATCCTGCTGACATAGAAGTATGAGAAAATCCGCCAACATGTACAGCGTGGGAATTACGCCCAGTTAACAAAGCAGAACGTGTTGGTGCACAAATGGCTGTGGTGTGAAAGTTGGTATAACGCAAACCGTTATTAGCCAGTTTTTCAAAAGTTGGTGTATTGATTAATCCTCCAAAAGCACTTGTTGCTCCAAAGCCAACATCATCTAATAAAATCCAAACCACATTTGGTGCGCCTTCTGGTGCTTTAACAGGCTCAATCCAATATTCTTTAGAATCGGCTAAAGTTTTACCCACAACTCCTTTGTAATTTGGATCAGGTTTTGATTGCCCAAAACCAAATTGAGCAAAAACCAAAGCTGTCAACAAAAGACCTTTTTGTGGAGTTTTGAGATTTATTATGTTATTTTTTATTTTTTTCATCTCTATAAATTTATCCTGCAAGGTTTCCAAAACCGTGTAGGTATGATTTTCAAACCGAGGAAATCATTAAAGATTTTTCTGGTTTGGATATTTGAAACCTACAAGGTTTTTAAAACCTTGCAGGTTATGTAATCATTATTTTGTAGTTTCTGTATCTGCAGGTTTAGTTACTTGTTTTACTAAATCTTGCAGTGTTTTTCCTTTATCAGCTGCGGTGTTATGAATTCTTCTGTTGTAAACATCTTGCCAGTCAATCAAAGGATAAACATTGTTTTCCTTTGCTTGTTCGTCAAATAACTTTTGAAGTTCAGCTAGTTTTTCAGGATATTTTTTTGCCAAATTATTACGTTCGTTAAAGTCTTCGTTTAGGTTATATAATTCCCAAACATCAGTATCAAAGTTACTTGCCGCTGGTTTTTCACTTTTTCCTAAAGATTGTTTTACAGCAAATGAATCTGGTAAATGTGCAGCCGAAGCTTTCCATCCGTCTTTATAGATTGCTCTGTTTCCAAAAATGTAGTAATACTGTACTTTGTGCAATGATTCTGCTTTCGGATTATCTAAAGAAGCTTGGAATGAAGATCCTTGAATAATATCTTGTTTGATTCCTTTGATATATTCTGGAGCTTTAATTCCTGCAATAGCTAAAGTTGTAGGAAGCAAATCTGTAACATGGCTGTATTGATTTCTGATACCGCCTTTGTCTTTAATTCCGTTTGGATAAAAAACAATCAACGGATTTCTTGTTCCACCTTCTGAATGTGCATCTTGTTTCCAGTTTTTGAAAGGAGCATTCGTTGCCTGCGCCCATCCTAAAGGATAATTCGTATTTAAACCTTTTGCAGTTCCGATTTCACCAATGTTATTTAAGTTGCTTTGAAGATTTTCTTCATCCGATTTTCCTTGAGAAAACAAACTTTGATTGATTGTTCCTTGTAAAGTTCCTTCTTTACTAGCTCCATTGTCACCAATTGCAACAAAGATTAAAGTGTTGTCAAGCTGTCCGCTTTGTTTTAAGTAATCTACAACTCTTCCAATTTCATAATCGGTATAAGTCAAGAATCCAGCGTAAACTTCCATGAATCTTGCATAGACTTTCTTTTGGTCTGGAGTTAATTTTTTCCATTCTGTGATTAAAGCGTTACGATCTGGCAACCCAGCATTTTGAGGAAAGATTCCCAATTTCTTTTGGTTAGCCAATACTTTTTCACGGTAAACATCCCAGCCTTCGTCAAATTTTCCTTTGTATGGTTCAACCCATTTTTCAGCCACTTGATGAGGTGCATGAACAGCTCCTGGCGCATAGTACAAGAAGAATGGTTTTCCAGGCGCTGCTTTTTGCTGTTTCTGAATATAACTGATTGCTTTGTCTGTAATCAATTCATTTAAGTGACGTCCGTCTGGTTTAATATGAACTTGATCTTCCACTAAATCAGGATTGTATTGATCGGTTTGCGAGCCTAAGAATCCGTAGAAATGATCGAAACCTTTTCCAGTTGGCCATCTGTCAAACGGACCAGCATCTGTAGCATCTTCATCTGGTGTAACACCATATTTTCCAACTGCAAAAGTGTTGTAGCCGTTGTCACTTAAAATCTCTGCAATTGTTCCTTTATCAGAAGGAATTTTTCCGTCCCAACCTGGGAAACCAGCTGATAGAATGGTATGAGAAAATCCGCTAACGTGAACTCTTCCAGAATTTCTTCCAGTTAATAAAGCGGCGCGGGTAGGAGCACAAATCGCTGTGGTGTGAAAGTTGGTATAACGAAGTCCGTTGTTTGCCAGATTATCAAAAGTTGGTGTATTGATTAAACCTCCAAAAGTGCTTGAAGCTCCAAATCCAACATCATCCAATAAAATCCAAACAATATTCGGAGCGCCTTTTGGAGCCGTTACAGGCTCTGGCCAATATTCTTTAGAATCGGCAAGAGTTTTTCCTATTGTTCCTTTAAACTCTTGTTGTTCTTGTGCAAAGCCAAATTGTGCAACCAGCAATGCCGTAATCAAAAGCCCTTTTCCAGAGCTTTTGATTATTGTGGTATTTTTAAAATTTTTCATCTTTTAATATTTTTTTGGTTTTTGGTTCTAATTAATATCCAGGATTTTGAGGTAAACCATCTGGGTTAATATTTCTTTCGCTTTGCGGAATTGGGTAAAGATTATTTCTTTCTGAAACTGAGTTTTTAGCCGTTACTTTTTTCACTTCAGTAACCAATGTTCCCCATCTTACCAAATCGTACCAGCGCTGTCCTTCTTGAACAAACTCTTTTTTGCGTTCTTCCTGAATTGCAGCTCTAAAAGAAGTTTGGTCTAATCCAACTAAATCTACTTCTGCATCAGGCGTTGTAATCGCTTTTCCGAAAGCTCTTCTTCTCACTTGATTAATCAATTCGTAAGCTTCAGCAGTTGGTCCGCCTTGTTCATTTATCGCTTCCGCTAAAGACAAAAGGATGTCTGCGTAACGAATAACCGGAAAGTTGATCGCAACATTTGATGGAGTTGCCAGATTGGTTAAATCCAGATATTTTTTGAAAATTGGCTTAGGAAAAGTATAAAGCGTTCCCGTTGATGGATTAAGCAATTGTTTCGCATAACTCACATCTCTTCTTTTATCTCCAGGTGCATAGATATCATAAAACAATGCAACGTCTGAGATAATATCTGCTGGTTCTGTTGCTGTAAATCCTGTAAAAGATGTTGCTTGAAAAGTACTTCCGCTAGAACCATTTCCTGCTTGATTTGGTTCGAATTGAACAGAGAAAATATGCTCTTTTCCGTTCTTTTTTGTTTTAGTGAAAATATCTTGAAAATCTTCAAACAAAGCATATCCGTAACCGCCGTCAATAACTTCTCTTGCTTTTGAAATAGCATTTGGCCAGTCTTTTCTAGTCAAATAAACTTTAGCTAAAATTGCTTTTGCAGCACCAGAAGTTGCGCGTCCAGCATCTGCTGCTGTATACGTTTTTGGTAAAGCTTCAGCATCAGTTAAATCTTTAACGATTTGAGCGTACACTTCGTCAACTGTAGAACGATTTGTTTTTAAATCTCCTAAATTGATAGAAGTTGCTTCATGTAAAACAATCGGAACTCCACCCCAAAGGCGAACTGCTTGAAAGTACAATAAACCTCTAATAAATTTAGCTTCGTTAATCAATCTTGTTTTGATTACTTCAGAACCAGACACTTTCGGAATATTGTCAATAGAAACATTGGCTCTATTAATTCCGTTATAAATTTGTCTCCATGCCACCTGAACGCGGTCATTAGTAGCATCGTGCGTTAAACTGCTCATTGCTCTAACTTGCGGGTTTGTCGCAGAAACTCCTGCAGCTGCGTAATCAGACCCCATATCAGTTAGGAAATAAAGGTTTCTTCCAAACAAACTTTGTTCACCTGGATCAAGGCTCAGCGAAGCGTAAACAGCAGTTACACTTGCAACAGCATCATCTTGAGTGATAAAATAATTGTCTTCGGTTACAAAAGAGTTTGGAGTTACCTCAAGCTCCGTGCACGATACAAATAGGCCGGCACTTAAAAGGAATGTTATAATGATCTTTTTCATTTTGATGTTTTTTTACTTAGAATGTTACGTTCAAGCCCGAGATGAATGTTTTTGAGTTTGGATAAGAACCAAAGTCAATTCCCGGATATAAGTTGTTTTGTTCGTATGAACTTACCTCTGGATCATAGCCAGTGTATTTCGTCCATGTAATTAAGTTTTCTGCAGAGATGTAAACTTTTACGCTTTTCGTTCCCAGTTTTTTTGAAATGCTTTTAGGTAAAGTATATCCTAAAGTGATTAATTTCAATCTTAAGAAAGAAGCATCTTCAACATAGCGCTCAGAAACAATTCCTAATGGTGAACTAGAAGCTCTCGGAATTTCATTACTCGGATTTGTTGTTGTCCAACGGTCATTTAAAGTTGACGCAGCATTAGTTCCAAGCGTAGAAATTTCTAACTGCTGATTTAAAGCATTGAAGATTTTTCCGCCGTATGCTCCTTGGAAAGAGAAATTCAAATCAAAATCATTGTATGAAACTGTATTGCTGAAACTTCCAACAAATTTTGGTTGAGAAGTACCTAAATTTCCTTTATCAAGGGCTGTAATAACGCCATCTCCATTTGTGTCAACATATTTTCTGTCACCAACTTTTGTATTTGCTAAACTGTTGATTTTTGGCTGAGTATTAACTTCTTCCTGAGTTTGAAAAATTCCGTTGGTTTTATATCCCCAGAAAGTTCCTAATGGCAGACCTACTTTTACAGTAACTGGTTGCTGCTGTAATAAAGAACCGTTTGGCACTACAGGGAAAAACTGATCTACACCGTTTCCAATCTCTGTAACTTTATTTCTGTTTAAAGAAAATACGATGTTCGAATTCCAAGCGAAGTTTTCTGTTTTTACGTTTTCGGTTGTTAAACCAACTTCAAAACCTTTATTTTCAACTCCTCCAATGTTTTGAAGCACAGTCGCATAACCAGAACTCAACGGAACTGGAACACTAATTAAAAGATCTTTTGTCTTTTTGTAATACACATCAAAAACAAAATTGATTTTTCGGTCTAATAATGATAAATCCAATCCAACATTATATTGATTTGTTTTTTCCCATCTCAAATCTGGATTTGCCAATCGAGTAGGAGCGATTCCTGTGTATAAAGTTCCGCCAAAAGAATAATTTACAGAACCCATTGAAGCAAGAGAAAGGTAATTTCCAATTTCTTGATTTCCTGTTGTTCCTGCTGTAATTCTAAGTTTAGCTTCCGTTACACCTTTGATATTGTTTGCAAATTCTTCGTCAGTAATATTCCAAGAAAACCCAGCAGAAGGGAAGTAACCCCAAAGTGATTCAGCACCAAATCTAGAAGAACCGTCTGCACGCCCTGAAACGGTAAAGTTGTATTTTCCTTTATAAGAATAATTAACTCTCGCCAACCAAGATTTTAAGACGCTTTCGTATGCTTCACTATATGGTTTTACAGCAACACCATCTTGAAGTGCATTGTAAGTATTGGCATCATTTACAAAAGTTTGAGCTCCAGCATTTACAACTTCACCTTTTGTATATTGAAGTGTATAACCTCCTAAAGCTGAGAATTTATTATTTTCACCGAAATTAGTGTTATAAGTAAGTGTGTTTTCATTTAAAACAGAACTTACTAATCTTTCTCCGACAGAAGCCAATCCTTTTGTTCCAGCGCCTGTAGTTGTGTTTGACGGAGCATAATAATTTTGTTTTGTATTTAAAACGTCACCACTTACAGCAACTTTTGCAGTTAATTCTTTGTTGAATTTATATTCACCAAATAAACTGGTTAGAATTCTATTTAGATTAGTTTGGTTTGTTGTGTTTTCCAAATCGTTAATCGGGTTTGGAACGTAACCATTTACAGAAGTTGCGTATGGATTATTAGTCACATTATAACTTCCATTTTCATTTTTAATTGGAACTACTGGTGCAGTTAATACAGCTGCTACTAAAGGGTTTGGAGTTCTACCGCTTCCAGAAGTTCCTACACCATTAGCAAGAGAATAAGTGTAATTTGCATTCACACCAAATTTGAATTTCTGAGAATAATTTCTTTCATAGTTTGCACGAAGAGAAATACGTTTAAAATCAGATCCTAAAACGATACCATCTTGATCAAAATATCCTGCAGAGACAGCATATCTAGATCTTTCGTCTCCACCAGAAAAAGATAAATTATGATTTTGAATAGGTGCCGCAGTTACAAATGCAGCCGACTGCCAATCGTAATTTCCAGAAGTTTTTAAAGCTTCAATTTGTTCAGCAGAGAAAGAAGGTGCTTGACCAATGCTTGCCTGAACGTCGTTTCTTAAACTTGCCCATTCGCTCGCATTCATTAATTTCAATTTCTTTGAGATATTCTGAAATCCGAAATAACCTTGGTACGAAATATTATCTTGTCCTTTTGTTCCTTTTTTAGTTGTAATAATAACAACTCCATTAGCACCACGCGAGCCATAAATTGCTGTTGCAGAAGCATCTTTAAGAACCTCTATAGATTCAATATCAGCTGGATTTATTGTGGATAAAACGTTTACGCTTGCTCCCGCATAAGTAACTCCTGCCGAGCTATTTGCGTTATCATTATAAATTAAAATTCCATCAACAACATAAAGCGGTTCGTTACCAGCGGTAATAGAGTTTCCTCCACGAATACGAACACTTGAAGATGCGCCAGGACGTCCTGAACTTTGTGTAACTACAACTCCAGCCACAGCACCTCTTAAAAGATTATCTGCTGATGAAGTTACCTGAGATAAATTGGCTTTTGGAACCGAAGCTACAGATCCTGTAATGTCTTTTCTCTTCTGAGTTCCGTAACCTACAACTACCAATTCGTCTAGTTCTTGGCGTTCTTCTTTAAGATTAATAATTACTGGATTTTTCTCAACAATGACTTCCAATTTTTTATATCCAATGTAGCTTACAATCAATGTGTAGGGAAATTTCTGTCCCGTCTGAAAATAAAATTTTCCTTCTGCATCTGTCACAACACCGTGAGTTGTTCCTTTAATGGTTACTGATGCACCTATAATGGGCTGATTTGTAATAGCGTCTACTACAGTTCCGTCTAGTTTGGATTGAATAAGAGGTGTGGTATTCTGGGCTTGTATTCCTGCCGTTATCAAGAGTAGAAACAGCAGTATGTGTATGTTTAACTTTTTTTTCATTTCTTTGTGTTGGTTTTAAGTAATTAACAAGACGCCCTGAGCACTGTTTATACAGCACTCTAAAAGTGTTCTTGATTTAGTGATAAATGTTCTTTAAGCCTTGCCATTTCTGTTGCCGCAGAAATGGCTTTTTTTATTTACAGCAACAGCTTTGCATTGTTTTCATTTTTGTCTTTTTAGTTGTTAGTTATTTAATTTGTTGAATAATAGATATGGTTTCAAGAATCTGATCCAATACATCTGAATGCATTGGAGAGATTTCTTGGTTAAAATTCATTAAATATTTTTGGTGATGTTTTTTATGTTTTGCTTCGATATGAATTATAAAGGCAAACAAAATGAAAGTAGATTATTAACAACAGATACACATATAACAAATAGTGCTATAAGTGTATTTTTTAGGAAGAATGTAACGCGATATGCTTTCTGTTGTTTTCACAATAATAGTTTTTTATAGTTGGAAATATTATTTTAAACTCTACTAATCCTATAGACAAAGTTAAATTTTATATAATAAAAACCAAAAGTTTAGACGATTTTTTTTGAAAAAAGTCTTTTTTAGAATTGGAAATCACTTAAAAAACAATTCTTAATGCCTTGTTTTTTAAGTGATTGTATGTGTTGTTTGATTTAAAAAAAATGTTAATTTATTTTTTAATTGAAGTGCAAAATTGTAGTATTTTACATTTAAAATGCTTGTTTTTAATACTTTGTAAGATATGTAAAAGCTCTAAAAACGTCTTGTAAATGTTTCAGAATGAGTTGATACACAATTTAAGGCAAACGATAGTAAGTTATTTAGCAATAATTTTAAATTTTGTTATATTGTTTATTATTAGTGTTTTAACTGTTTTTTTTCTAATTTTAATACATTCTTATTTTTAGCAGGAAAATTGAAATATTTCTGCAATATTGATTTATAGGTTAAATTTTTCAGTAATAATTCTAACACTATTTTTCTATGTCTGATCTTTCCCAATCACATCGCATTCTTTTTTTCAATACGTTAGCATTTATAATTTGTTTTGCCTGCTGGACGTTAAATGGAGTATTAGTAACTTTTTTAAACGATCGTGGTATTTTTGAATGGAGTGTCGTCGAGATAGGGTGGCTTCTCGGGATTCCGATTTTAACAGGTTCGGTAATGCGTTTGCCAATGGGAATTCTCACAGATAAATTTGGAGGGAAACCGGTTTTTTCTTGTTTATTAATCTTGAGTTCAATTCCATTATTTCTTTTACCTTTTGCTTATAATTTCTGGACGTTTGCGATTTTGAGTTTTTTATTCGGAATGGTAGGAACTAGTTTTGCCATTGGCGTAGGCTATACTTCAGTTTATTATCCAAAAGAATGGCAAGGAAGAGCCTTAGGTATTTTCGGAATGGGAAATTCTGGCGCTGCACTGACTACTTTTCTAGCGCCGACATTACTGACAAAATTCTCGGAAAATGATCCAGAAAATGGCTGGAAATGGCTGGAAATGGCTTCCAATTATTTATGCAAGTGTTTTGCTTGCTATGGGAATTGTTTTTTTGATTTTTACAAAAAATAAAAAAATTGAAGCAGCACCTAAAACAATAAATCAAGTTTTTACACCGCTTAAAAGTATCCGAGTTTGGCGTTTTGGATTATATTATTTTCTTGTTTTTGGTTCATTTGTAACATTTTCGCAATGGTTGCTTCCCAATTTTTTAAACGTATATCATACGACTTTGGTTATGGGTGGAATTTTTGCTGCCATATTTAGTTTGCCATCTGGAGTTATTAGAGCTTATGGCGGATTTTTATCTGATCGTTTTGGTGCGAGAAAAGTAATGTATTGGGTTTTGAGTTCTTCAGTTGTTTTAAGTTTTCTGCTGATGTTTCCAAAAATGGATATTACAACATCTGGTTCTGGTATTACAGCAGCAAAAGCGGGAACAGTTACCGAAGTTTCAAACGATAAAATTGTTATTGGCGATAAAACCTATCCGATAATTCAAGAAGATAAAAATGCTGCACACAGCAAATTTTTCCCATCAAAAAAGTCTTGGCAACAAGTTGTAGTAGAGCAGAATCAGCAAGTTCAAAAGAAAGATTTATTGGCAGAAGGAATTACCCAAATTCATTTTGAAGCCAATATTTGGATTTATTTAGTTTTAGTAATTCTGATTGGTTCTGCGTGGGGAATTGGCTCTGCAGCGGTGTATAAACATATTCCGGATTATTTTCCAAATGAAGTTGGCGTTGTAGGTGGAATGGTTGGCTTACTCGGCGGTTTAGGTGGATTTGTTGGACCAATTATCTTCGGTTATCTTTTAAGTACAACTGGTTTCTGGACAAGTTCATGGATGTTTATTTTGGCAGTTTCTCTTATTTGTTTAATATGGATGCATCGTGTTGTTGTGAATTTGATGAAAGAGAAATCACCAGAATTTGCTAAAGATATGGATCGAAAACATTAAAATAGATTTATAAAAACAGAAAAAGCCTTTTCTAAATACAGAAAAGGCTTTTTCTATTTTAAAAGGTATTCATTTTCTGTTATTTAGGATGTTTTAAAATAAGATAAAAATATCTTTTATATGATATATGTCATATAAATTATCAGATTGAGACTATAATTTTGCTTGCATAATTGATGATAATCACTCGATTATATTCAGGTAATCTACATAGTTTATGAATAATTTGTCTCAATCTCACCGAATTTTATTTCTTAATACCTTAGCTTTTACCGTATGTTTTGCATGTTGGACATTAAATGGCGTTTTGATCACTTTTTTGGCTGATAAAGGAATATTCAATTTTACTGTAGTAGAAATTGGTTGGCTTCTCGGAATTCCTATTCTTTCAGGTTCTGTTTTCAGACTGCCAATAGGAATTTTAACAGATAAGTATGGTGGCAAATATGTTTTTTCGGTTTTACTACTCCTATGTTCTGTGCCGCTTTTTTTACTTCCTTTTGCAAATTCCTTTTGGAGTTTTGCAGTTCTAAGTTTTTTCTTCGGATTAGTTGGAACCAGTTTCGCCGTTGGGATAGGATACACTTCAATTTGGTATCCAAAAGAATGGCAAGGAAGAGCCTTAGGAATCTTCGGAATGGGAAATGCCGGTGCAGCCATTACCACTTTTATTGCGCCTACCTTATTAAATAATTTATCTGAAAGTGACCCACTTAACGGCTGGAAAATGCTTCCAGTTATATACGCATCCATACTAGTAATTATCGGAATTCTTTTTATTGTTTTTGCTAAAAACAAAACCAATCATGGTATTTCAAAAACTATGGGAGAACTTATGTCTCCGCTTAAAAAGGTCAGAGTGTGGCGCTTTGGTGCGTATTACTTTTTAGTTTTCGGATTTTTTGTAGCCTACTCGCAGTGGCTTCTTCCAAATTTCATGAATGTCTACAATACCACTTTAGTAATGGGCGGTATGTTTGCTACAATGTTCAGTCTTCCATCAGGAGTTATAAGGGCTTTTGGAGGTTATCTCTCAGATAAATTTGGAGCGAGAAAAGTGATGTATTGGGTTTTGGGCTCATCAATCGTAATCAGTTTTTTATTGATGTTTCCAAAAATGGAAATCTTCACTGCGGGCCCTGGAGTTATGTCTTTAAGTAATGGGACGGTAACAGAAATTTCGGCAGATAAAATAATAGTCAACGGAAAATCACATCAAATCAACACTAAAAAAGATCTGGAAATAAATAGCGAATCTTCTGTTTTCCCTGTAAAAAAATCTTGGCAGGAAATCATTGTAAAACAAAATCAGGAAGTAAAAAAGAAAGAATTATTAGCAAAAGGAATTACCCAAATCAACTTCAGCGCCAATCTTTGGGTGTACGTTGTTTTGGTAACGCTGATAGGAATTTCTTGGGGTATTGGAAAAGCGGCTGTTTACAAACACATTCCAGAATATTTTCCTAATGAAGTTGGAGTAGTGGGCGGAATGGTTGGTTTGATTGGTGGATTAGGAGGTTTCTTCGGTCCAATAATCTTTGGCTATCTTCTCACTTATACTGGACTCTGGACAAGCTCATGGATATTCATATTTCTGGTTTCTGTTCTTTGTTTAGTATGGATGCACAGAACAATCATAAATGCGATGCGAAGTAAATCACCCGATTTTACAAGAGAAATAGAAGACAATCATTAAAAATTAAATTGAAATAGAGATGAAAACTTGGTTAGACAAATGGAACCCCGAAGATGAAGCATATTGGAATTCTGACGGAAGTAAAATTGCATGGAGAACTTTAACAATTACAACAATTACATTAGTATTATCATTTGCCTCATGGTTCATGATGAGTGTTATAGCAGTAAAACTGCCTGGATTAGGATTTAATTTTTCTAAAGATCAGCTTTTTTGGTTAACTGCAATACCGGGATTAGCTGCCGGATTATTGCGAATTATTCACACATTTCTGCTTCCTATTTTTGGAACGCGACATATTATTTCTTTGGCGACAGCAATTAAATTAATTCCCGTAATCGGAATTGGTTTTGCAATTATGAATGTAAATACGCCTTTCTGGGTTTTTGCAGTTTTGGCTTTTACAACTGGTTTTGGCGGTGGAGATTTTTCTTCTTATATGCCAAGTACAAGTTTGTTTTTTCCTCAAAGATTAAAAGGAACTGCATTAGGAATTCAGGCAGGAATTGGAAATTTTGGTGTTTCAATAGCACAATTCGTTACGCCATTAGTAATAAGCGTCGGAATTTTTGGAGCTTCGACCGTTTTTACAAGCATCGATCCGAAAGAAACGTTAACTGTTTTCCAAAATTCTTCAATTGAAAAACAAAAAGAAGTTTTTGTTGCTTTAGATAGTCAAGTACAAACGAAAATTCTTTCTAATGTAAAGAAAAACATTGTTGATTCTGTAAGTACGGCCGTGAACTCGCAAGACAATGCGGTTGTTTTTGCTTCACTTCCTGTTAAGGCAAAAGCAAAAGCGATTGCAAATGCAAATCCAAAATTAGCAGAGAAAATAATAAACAACATTAGCGCCGAAAATACAGCGGTAAAAAACAAACCAATTTATTTGCAATCTGCAGCATTTTGGTACGCGCCATTTCTAATAATTATGGCATTTATAAGCTGGTTTTATTTAAGAAGTATACCGATGAAGGCTTCTGTAAAAGAGCAATTGGATATTTTCTCAAATAAACATACTTGGTATTGTACAATTACATACGTAATGACTTTTGGAACTTTTGCAGGTTTATCTGCCGCTTTTCCATTAATGATTAAATTTTTATATGGAGATTTTCCAAATGCGCCAGATCCTTTAGTATATGCTTTTTATGGACCGTTAATAGGTTCTGCCAGCCGAATTGCTTTTGGATTTGTTGCAGATAAAGTAGGAGGAGCCGTATTGACAACCATAACAGGTTTAGGAATTTTGGCAGGAGCTATTATTTTAGTAACTCAAGGATTAGTTGCACCGACAAGTATGGATAAGTTTCCTCTTTTTGTAGCAGTAATTTTAGCAATGTTCTTTTTTACCGGAATTGGAAATGCTGGAACCTTCAGACAATATCCAATTATTTTTAAAGAGAATCCTCGTCAGGCAGCAGGAGTTATTGGTTGGACAGCTGCAATTGCGGCATTTGGGCCATTTATCTTTTCTAAATTAATAGGAAATAATATTTCGGCTAATGGTACTGTAAATCAATTCTTTATTGGTGTTTCTTTTTTTACTATATTAGCTACAGGTATCAATTGGTGGTTTTACAATCGTAAGAATTGCGAGAAACCAAGTTAAAGAAGTAATCATTAAAATAAAAATTAAGGATGAAAAAGAAAACGTTTAATACCAAAGCTTTACTGGTTGCATCACTGGTTTCTATACTTACAATTATACTAGTATTTTACGGTTCAAGGCAGTTGCAAAATTTTGATGCTGCTCTCGTAACATACCTCTTCGGAACTGTATTTGCATTCTTTGGAATCGTTTATCGATACACAGTTTGGCTTCAAAGACCTCCAACTTGGATGTACTTTAAAAGGAGTCTTAAATTTCTTTTTACCGGAAAAGTGTTTTCACATTTATGGTTTTTAGGAAAAGAATCGGTACAGAATATTTTAGTTCAGAGATTTATTTATCCGAGAAGCAAATGGCGCTGGTTTGCCCATTTTTGTATTGCCATAGGATGTTTATCCGCTTTTGCGATTACAATTCCGCTAACATTTGGATGGATTCATTTTACATTAGCACCCAATTCCATTTCCATTTACGAAGCACATTTCTTCGGATTCAAAATGATGGATTTTCAAATAAATTCATTTTTAGCATTTCTGATTTTTCATGCATTAAACTGGTCTTCATGGCTTGTTATAATTGGTTCAGTTTATTATTTAAGAAGAAGATTAACCAATCCTGGACTTATTGCAACACAAACATTTGAGGGTGATTTATTGCCTCTTATTTTATTAATAGCGATTTCCGTTACTGGATTGTGTTTGACTTATTCGTATCAATTCATGAAAGGTTTCGCTTATGATTTTCTCGCTGTAATTCATTGTGTAACAGTAATTATGTTTTTGCTTTGGATTCCGTTTGGGAAATTCTTCCACATCATTCAGCGTCCCGCGCAAATTGGAGCACATATTTATAAGCAAGAGGGAATTAAAAAAGGAATGGCTGTTTGCCCTCATACAGGCGATGAATTTGCAACTCAACTTCATATCGAAGATTTAAAAATTGTAACCAAACAATTAGGTTTCGATTTTACTCATGAAGATGGAACTTCTCATCTTGATTTAAGTCCTGAGGGAAAAAGATCGCGCTTAGCACAAGCACATTTAAAAGCCAGATTAGAAGGCGGTAATTTATTTGGATAATTTATTTAAAAAGTATTCAGTAGCAGTATTCAGTTTACAGATTAAATTGAGGCCGAGACTGAAAACTGAAAACTAATAAAAAGTATGCAGTCACATTTAGCGGTTTACAATTTAAACTGACACTGGGACTGAGACTGAAAACTAAAAAAAATGGCAAAACTACCAGTATCAATAGAGAAAATAATAGATGACTTTGGACCGCATTTAAACTACGCGCCAGTAGACGGTTATGCAGGAAGAGATGAACCAGATGAAGTTGTAAAAACGCATTGCTGTTTCTGTGGTATGCAATGCGGCATTCAATTAATGGTGAAAGAAAACAAAGTTGTAGGTTTTGAGCCATGGATGGAATTTCCTTTTAATGAAGGTCGTTTATGCCCAAAAGGAGTACAGCGTTATCTTCAAAATAATCATCCAGATCGTCTTTTGCATCCAATACAAAGAGTAGAAGGAAAAGGTTTTGAGAAAGTTTCCTGGGATGACGCGATGGACAAAACGGTTTCTGAAATAAAAAGAATTCAGGAGAAATACGGAAAACACGCATTCTCAATGCTTTCTGGCGTTTCATTAACCAATGAAAAAAGTTATTTAGTTGGAAAGTTTGCCCGCGTTGCCTTAAAAACAAGAAATCTGGATTATAACGGCAGACTTTGTATGGTAAGCGCTGGTGCAGGAAATAAAAAAGCATTTGGTTTAGACCGAGCTTCAAACAATTATTCTGATTTAGAATATGCTGAAGTCATTATTGTAACAGGCGCCAATATCAGTGAAACATTTCCAACTCTTACTCATTGGATTTGGAAAGCCAGAGATCGTGGCGCAAAATTGATTGTTATAGATCCAAGAATGATTCCGCTGGCTAGAACTGCCGATATTCATCTTGATGTAAAACCCGGAACAGATTCGGCTTTATATGGCGCAATGTTGAAATATTTGGTAGATCACGATATGCTCGATCATGATTTTATCGATAATTATACATCTGGATTTCAAGAAACAATTGATGCCGTAAAAGATTATACTTTAGAATGGGCAGAAGAAGTAACTGGAATTGACAAGGAAAAAATAAAAGCTGCTGCCGAATTATGGGGAAAAGCAAAAACTAGCTTTTTATTGCATGCAAGAGGAATTGAGCACCATTCAAAAGGCGTAGATAATGTTGTAGGCTGTATCAATTTGGTTTTAGCAACTGGAAGAATCGGAAAACCGTATTGTGGTTACGGAACAATTACAGGACAAGGAAATGGTCAGGGTGGCAGGGAGCACGGACATAAATGCGATCAATTGCCAGGAAACAGAGATATTGAAAATCCAGAACATAGAAAATATATTTCTGAAGTTTGGGGAATTGATGAAAAAGATTTACCAGGAAAAGGACTCACAGCTTACGAAATTATCGAAGCAATTCATAGAGATGAAATAAAAGGCTTAATTTCTATTTGTTTTAATCCGTTGGTTTCGCTTCCAAACAATAATTATGTGCGATCAGCTTTAGAAAAATTAGAGTTTTATGTATGTATTGATTTCTTCTTGAATGAAACTGCAAGACATGCGGATATTGTTTTAGCAGGCTCTTTACAGGAAGAAGAAGAAGGAACAACAACTTCTGCAGAAGGACGCGTTATTCGAATCAGGCAAGCCGTTACGCCACCGGGTGAAGCAAGAACAGACACTTCGATTTTATTAGAAATTGCTGAACGTTTGGGCGAAAAAGATAAATTTACTTACAATAATAGCGAAGAAATTTTCAATGAATTACGTGTAGCTTCAAAAGGAGGTACAGCAGATTATTTCGGAATCACATATAAAAAAGTAGAAGATAATATGGGCGTTTTCTGGCCTTGTCCAACTGAAGATCATCCAGGAACACCAAGACTTTGGGAAGATAAAAAGTTTAAAACACCTGACGGGAAAGCGCATTTTAATCCCGCGCCATATAAACTTCCGGGTGAAGTTACCGATGATGAATATCCAATAACACTGACAACTGGACGTGTAGTTTCGCAATATTTGAGTGGAACGCAAACCCGAAGAATTGGAAAATTAGTGGATCAGTTTCCGGAACCAATGGTCGAAATCCATCCAGAAATGGCCACAAAATATAATATTAAACAACGTGAATTAGTTCGAGTAGTAACGCGTAGAGGCGAAGGGATTTTTCCAGCAAATATTGTAGAAACTATTAGAAAAGATACTGTTTTCATTCCGTATCACTGGCCGGGACACAAATCTGCAAATCAGCTAACACCAGGAACTTTGGATCCAATTTCTAAAATTCCTGAGTTTAAAGTCTGTGCCTGCCAATTATTTCCGCAAGGGGCAATTGCCCCGCCAGCAAAAGAATCTGAAGCTTATGCAAGTGTTTAATCTATAAAAAGAATAGTATGAATTTAACGAATTTTAATACCAGCGAAGAATTTTTTGTAGATATGCAACGCTGCATTGGCTGTAAAGCTTGCGAGATGGCTTGCGCTGAGTGTGAAACCAATGGGCAGCAAACTTTAATCAGTGTAAATTATGTAGATCGCGCGGCAACTATTCAGACTACAGTTCAAGTTTGTATGCATTGCGAAGATCCAGTTTGTGCCAATGTTTGTCCCGCAGACGCTATTTCACAAGATGAATTTGGCGTAGTTCACACGGCAAGCACAGAAAGATGTATTGGTTGTTCAAATTGCGTAATGGCATGTCCGTTTGGCGTACCGAAAAAAGTCGAAGAATACGATTTGATGATGAAATGCACCATGTGTTATGATAGAACTAGCGTAGGGAAAAAACCAATGTGTGCAACAGTTTGCCCTAGCGGTGCTTTGTTTTATGGCACCAGAGAACAAATTGAAGAAATGAGACCAAACAGCACACCAATTAATAATTTCATTTTTGGAAAAGAAAAAGTGAAAACCAAAGTCAATATTATGATGCCAAAAGGCAGTACAGAATTACGAATTTATTAAATGACAAATCATGTCTAAAGAAGATAATTTAAATGAAAACTGGAAAAAAGATTTTCCAATAAAAAAACAAGAATCAACCCAGGTCAGTCGACGCGATTTTGCCAAATTCTTAACTTTTGTTTCTGGAGGCTTAATGGTGGGAACTGGATTTGTGACTGCAAAAGCTTTTTTATTGCCAAAGGAAGAAGTGCAAGGCGAGCATTTTATTTGTAATAAAGAAGATGTTCCTGTTGGAGGAACGAGAGGTTTTGTTTTAGAAGGAAGTACAATTCCGTATATTTTAATTCATTTAGAAAGTGGTGAATTTAGAGCTTACGAACAAAAATGTACGCATCTTTCGTGTTCTGTTTTTTATAAACCAGGAACAGGAATTATACATTGCCCATGTCACGAAGGATCGTTTGATGCCATGACGGGAGATGTAATTGCTGGGCCTCCACCGAGAGCTTTACCACAATTGGAGGTAGTTTTTAAAGAAAATGCTGTTTTTGTAAAAGCATTAATTGAGAAAAAAGAAAGCTAATTTAAATTTTGAATTATGAGCACATTTAGAAGAAGCCAAAACAGAGCGAATCCGAATAAATTGAACAACATACTTTCGACACTTATCTTTATTCTGATTTTAAATGTAAGCATTCAAATTTGGCTTTTGTATGCATCATTAAACAATGCATTAGATAATAATAAAGAGATTTTAATTCCCGCTTTTATAGCTTCTGCGATCTTATTTTTAATTGGGTTTGCTTGGCTTTATTATCTTCCAAAGGGAAATTTCAGAAACAAATAAAATGAAATTCTTAATTTCAAAAAGCTATTTTGGTTTTTTATGAATCTATTTGCATTAATTACGCTAAATTTATATTTTTTAAAGAATTAAGGTTTTTTAATGATTTTAACTAAGTAAAAATACTTATATTTGTAATAAGTATTTTTTGCTTTTAAATATACACCAGCATAATGATTAAAGTTGAAGAAGCCATAGCAATTATTGAAGCGAATAGTACTAAAATGCCAACAAAGAATATTTCGGTACGCAAAGCTTTAGGATATGTTTTAGCGGAAAAAGTGATTTCGCCAATCAATATGCCTCCATTTCGCCAATCAGCGATGGACGGATATGCGTTTACACACAGTATTCGCCATCAATATGATGTTGTTGGAATTTCTCAGGCTGGAGATCATTCAAATATAAAACTGAAAGCAACTGAAGCAATTAGAATATTTACAGGAGCTTATGTTCCAGATGATGCTGATACAGTGGTAATGCAGGAACATGTGATGGCAAATAAAGATTCGATTTTAATTGCTACAATGCCAGAGAAATTGTCAAATGTTCGTCCAAAAGGAGAACAGATTGCTAAAGATGAGGTTGTTTTTGAAGCCAATACTTTGATTACACCTGCAGCAATTGGTTTTTTGGCTTGTCTGGGAATTACAGAAGTTGAGGTTTATAAGAAACCGAAATTAGCGATTTTAGTAACAGGAAATGAACTAGTTCAGGCAGGTGAGAAGCTAAAAAAAGGGAAAATATACGAAAGCAATTCAGTTATGTTAGAAGCAGCGCTTCAAACTATCGGAATTGAAAAAACGAAAGTTTACAGAGTAAAAGATAATCTGAAAGCAACAAAAAAAGCGTTGCAAGGGATTTTAAAAAAATATGATATCGTTCTTATTTCTGGCGGAATTTCAGTTGGAGATTATGATTTTGTAAAAGAAGCATTATTGCAAAACGATGTAAAAGAACTTTTTTATAAAATCAATCAAAAGCCAGGAAAGCCAATGTTTTTTGGATCTAAAAATGAAACTTTAGTCTTTGCGCTTCCGGGAAATCCGGCGTCATCATTGACTAATTTTTATATTTATGTTGCTCCGGCGGTGAAAAACAGAATTGGATATTCGGAAATTCACAAACCGAAAGTAGTTCGAAAATTAAACTCAGAAATAAAAAACAATACTGGAAAAACATTGTTTTTAAAAGCAAAATACGACGAAACAAGCGTAACGGTTTTAGATGGACAAAGTTCTGCAATGCTAAACACATTTGCAGTTGCAAACAGTTTATTAATTGTTCCAGAAGATATTGAAAATTATAAAAAAGGGCAATTGGTAACATTATTGCCAATTGATTAGATTTTAAGAAAATAGAATAAAGCGCTAAGAAAAAAGATTTTAGTTATTAAAGATGAAAAGCAGTATGTAAATAAAAACATATAGCTGAATGACTTGAAACTTTAAACCTGAAACAAACAAATACCAAATGAACCTCCTAAATTCCGAAAATATACTATTATTCAGTTTCGCCTTAATTGTAATTGCATTTTTATATTCAAGCGTTGGGCATGGCGGAGCTTCGGGATATTTAGCATTGATGAGCATTTTTGCTTTCCCGGTTTCGATTATGAAACCATCGGCTTTGCTGTTGAATTTGTTCGTTTCGAGTATTTCGTTTTTGTTCTATTATAAGAATAATTATTTCAAGCCAAAGCTCTTTTATCCGTTTGCGATTGCATCAATTCCAGCAGCGTTTATTGGAGGTTTTATCACTTTAGATAATGCGATTTATAAAATTGTTTTAGGAATTGTATTAGTTTTTGCAGCGTTGAGGTTGTTCGGAGTATTTAACTTTAAAGAAAAAGAAGAAGTAAAAATCAATCTTCCCTTTGCTTTAACAATTGGTTTTGCCATCGGATTATTATCTGGAATGTTAGGAATTGGTGGCGGAATTATTTTAAGTCCGATTCTATTATTTTTAGGATGGGCATCAGTAAAAGAATCAGCAGCGGTTTCGAGTCTATTCATTTTTGTGAATTCAACAGCCGGAATGTTAGGATTCTTTTTAGGAGGAAAAACAATTCCGATGGAAAGTTTTTACTTAGTTCCAATTGCAGTTGTCGGAGGAATGTTAGGAGGTTTTTACGGAAGCGGTTCTTTTTCGAATAGAACATTAAAAATGGTATTAGGAACAGTGATTTTAATGGCAAGTGTTAAATTGATTTTTCCTTGAAAATAAATTGAATTTTAACCGCAAAACACGCAAAGTTTTATAAAAGCGGTTTTGAGAATAGTAAAGCACGCAAAGCTTTGCGAACTTAATTTAAAAGTTAAGTAAAAAAAACTTAGCGCACTTTGCGGTAAAAAAACGCATTTCAACTTTAAACCTGAAATACAAAGACAATGGAAACACTAACAGTATTTATTCTTTGCGGAGGAAAAAGCACCAGAATGCAGTCAGAAAAAGGACTGGTTTTGTTTCAAGATAAGCCATTTATTGAGCACATCATTCAGGCGATTTTACCAATAACGGATCAAATTAAGCTGATTACAGCATCAAAAGAATACGACTATTTGGAATACGAAAAAATTCCAGATTTAATCGTAGATAAAGGCCCATTAGGCGGAATTTACACGGCATTATCGCATTCTGAAACCGAATTCAATCTGATTTTGAGCTGTGATATTCCGTTAATTTCAACCGAATTACTGCAGGAATTAATTTCAAAACATACACAAGAAGCAGGAATTACAGTTTTTGCATCAGAAAGTAAAACACATCCTTTAATAGGGATTTATTCAAAAAGTATTGTCCCAGTTATTAAAGAAGCAATTGATTCGAATGAATTAAAAATGATGGATCTGCTAGCGAAATTACCGCATCAGATTATCAACATAGAAGAAAGCGAGAACTTTCATTTAACCAATATTAATTCGGCTGACGAGTTAAACGACCTGAATATCAATTTAACTTAAAAGACTATGCGAAATTTAAAAACACCAAAATTGACGATTGTAGGCGCAGGTCCAGGCGACGTTGAATTGATTACTATAAAAGCAATTAAAGCTTTAAAAAGTGCCGATGTGGTTTTGTACGATGCTTTAGTAAACGAAGAATTACTAGAATATGCATCAAATGCAGAAATTGTTTTTGTTGGAAAACGTTTAGGCTGTCATGCTTACACACAAGATCAAATTAACGATTTAATTGTTTCGATGGCAAAAACTCACGGACACGTGGTTCGTTTAAAAGGTGGCGATCCGTTTGTTTTTGGAAGAGGAAGCGAAGAAATTGAATTTGCAGAAGATTTCGGAATAGAAACTGCTATTGTTCCTGGAATTTCATCTGCTTTAGGAGTTCCTGCTTCGGTCGGAATTAGTTTGACGCAGCGAAAAGTGGCTGAAAGTTTCTGGGTTATCACAGGAACAACTTCATCTCATGAATTATCGAAAGACGTTCATTTGGCTTCAAAGTCGGCTGCAACTGTGGTTATTTTAATGGGAATGCATAAATTGAATGAAATTATTTCAATCTATCAGGAAAATAGAAATGATGATCTGCCAATTGCTATTATCCAAAACGGAACGAAAAATTCAGAACAAAAGGTAATCGGAACTATCAATACAATTACTAAATTGGTAGCTGAAAAAAATATATCATCGCCGGCAATTATCGTTATTGGCGAAGTTGTTAGAAACACATCAAGTTGGATTTCATATTTTCAGGAGCACTTTGATGACGAATTTATTTTTCAAAATTTAAATTTATAAAAATGATTGAGGTTAAATATTTTGGAGCTGTCGCTGAAAAAACGAAATGTGAATTCGAAAAATTATCTTTTTCAGAAGAATTGTCATTGCAAAAACTATTGAAGGATCTGAACCAAAAATACGAGTTTGAATCATTGACTTTTAGTGTTGCAGTAAATCAGAAAATAGTTTCAAAAGCAGCTGATTACACTTTACAAACTAGCGATATTGTAGCATTATTGCCACCATTTGCTGGCGGATAAAAATAAAATTATGAATGGAGCCGCGAGATATAACAGACAAATCATACTTCCTGAAATTGGAGATGTTGGTCAGTACAAATTATTGAAAGCTAAAGTTTTGGTAATTGGTGCTGGAGGTTTGGGTGTTGCTATTTTACCTTATTTGGCTGCGGCGGGAGTTGGCGAAATCGGAATTGTAGATGATGATTTTATTGAGATTTCGAATCTTCATAGACAAGTAATTTACAAAAGTTCAGCGGTTGGAAAAGGAAAAGCGACTGAAGCAAAAGCAATGATTTCAGAACTGAATCCGCAGATTAAAGTGAATGTTTTTGCGGAGAAATTGTCTGGAAAAAATGCACTTTCCTTATTTGAAAAATACGATATTATTGTTGACGCAACAGACAATATTTCGATTAAATATTTAATCAATGATGCTTGTCTTGTAACCAATAAACCAATGGTTTACGGATCTATTTTTAGATTTCAAGGGCAAGTTTCAGTTTTCAATTATCAAAACGGACCTACTTACAGATGTTTGTATCCAGATGAAAATTCGAATGCAGCAAATTGCGAAGACGCTGGCGTAATAGGAGTTTCGGTCGGAATTATCGGAATGTTTCAGGCCAATGAAGTTCTAAAAATTATTCTCGGAATTGGAGAAGTTTTAAGCGGAAAAATATTGGTTTATAATATTT
The DNA here is from genome assembly GCF_003254625.1 of Flavobacterium ginsenosidimutans. Lineage (GTDB taxonomy): Bacteria > Bacteroidota > Bacteroidia > Flavobacteriales > Flavobacteriaceae > Flavobacterium > Flavobacterium ginsenosidimutans. The sequence continues at coordinate 134,465 of NZ_QJRJ01000073.1, read as the reverse complement.
TAAATAATGAACAGCAGAAATACGATTTTGAAAAGAATTCAAATCTTGAAATAGCAAAAGAAGATTTTGAACGAAAATATAATGCAACTGAAAATCAAATTGAAGAAATAAAAATGGAACTTCTTTTGGATGAAATAGAAAACAATGACGTTCTTTTTTTAGATGTTCGAAATGAAGATGAATTGCCAAAAATCAAATTAAAAAACAGCATTCAAATTCCGTTGATGCATTTAGAAAATGAAATGAAAAAGTTAGATTCAAATAAAACTATTTACGTTTTCTGTCAATCAGGAATTAGAAGCAAAATTGCAGTTGAATTGCTTCAAAAGCATCAATTTAAAAATATTAAAAGTATTGCTGGCGGTGCTTTGGCAATGAAACAATTATTAAAAGAGGATAAATTAAAGTTAAAAATATAATATGAAGTTAAGCAATTCAGTTAGTGGAGCGCTAAGAACATTCAGTTATTTCATGGCAAGTGGGACTCATTATAATTTGAAAGGTATAGATTATATATCTCTTTATGGAGAAGAACCAAGTGCGATTGAACAGGTATTTGCTATCTATGCTAATGTTATTGAAATGGATGAAAATGGAGTGGTTCTTAATGATCAATATGCACAATTGAGAGCAACAGATTATCTAAAACAATATTGTACCTCAAATTTTGTAGTTAATCCGCCTTATGAAGATTGGGAGATAGAATTATATTAAAAAGATTATAGAATTTGCTTTGTCAGGCTGAGCGGAGTCGAAGCCCTAGTCCAATTGGAGCGCCCTTCGACTTCGCTCAGGGTGACAAATGAGGCAAAACAAAAAATCCAAATGATCCTTTTAATCTGTGGCAAAAAAATAAAAATAAATGAGTAAAAATGTATTTGTAGAAGGACCGATTTCTCCAGAATTTATTGCTGAATCGATCGCTAAACATCAATCAAAACATACGATTGGAGCGCATAATATTTTTCTAGGACAAGTCCGCGCCGATGTTATTCACGACAATACCGTCGTAGCAATCGATTATTCGGCGTATACAGACATGGCAAATGAAGCTTTGTATGCAATCCGCGAAAAAGCTTTTGCTAAATTCGATTTAACCTGCATGCACATTTACCATAGTTTAGGCGTTGTAAAAGCAGGCGAAATCTGTCTGTTTGTTTTTGTTTCGGCAACGCGTCGCAAACAAGTTTATGAAGCTACAGAAGCCATTGTAAATTGGATTAAAACTGATGTGCCGATTTTTGGTAAAGAAATGTTTGAAAACGATACATTCACTTGGAAACAAAATACCTAAGAAATTATAATGGTAGATATTACGCATAAAATAAGCACTTTAAGAGTCGCAACAGCAACAGCAATTGTCAAAGTAAGCAAGCAGGAAACTATTGATGCTGTTGTGAATAATCTAGTGCCAAAAGGAAACGTATTTGAAATGGCAAAAACGGCTGGACTGTTTGCGGTAAAAAACACACATTTGTCTATTCCAGATTGTCATCCTCTTCCAATTGAATTTACTTCTGTAGAGTACAATATCGAAGATTTAAATATTCATATTATTTTCAAAGTAAAGACCGTTTACAAAACTGGAGTTGAGGTTGAAGCGATGCACGGCGCATCAATTGTAGCATTGACAATGTACGATATGCTAAAACCAATTGATAAAGAAATCGAAATTTCGACTATCAGATTAATTAATAAAGAAGGCGGAAAATCGTCTTTCAAAAATAAATTCCCGAATGTAATTAAAGCTGCAGTTTTCGTTTGTTCCGATTCGATTTTTGCGGGCGAAAAAGAAGATCGTTCAGGAAAAACAATTGTAGAAAAACTGGATTCATACGGAGTTGAAACGTCTCATTACGAAATCATTCCAGATGAATTAGATATTATTCAGGAAAAAACCAAAGCTTTCGCTAAAGAAAATCAATTGGTAATTTTTACTGGTGGAACAGGTTTGTCTCCAAGAGATGTAACACCAGAAGCTTTAGAACCATTATTGGAAAGCAGAATTCCTGGAATCGAAGAAGCTATTCGCAGTTACGGTCAGCAAAGAATGCCGTACGCGATGCTTTCTAGAAGTGTTGCGGGAACTTTAGGTAAAACTTTGGTTTTGGCTTTGCCAGGTTCAACAAACGGAGTAAGAGAATCGATGGATGCTGTTTTCCCTCATTTGCTGCACGTTTTTCATATTTTAAAAGGAAAAAATCATGACAGCCTCTAACACTATTTTGACGGATGGTTTTGGGCGCAAACATAATTATTTGCGTATTTCGCTGCTGGAAAAATGCAACCTGCGTTGTACGTACTGCATGCCAGCGGATGGAATCGCATTATCTCCAAAAGCTAGTTTAATGACGGCTGATGAGATTTTTGCAATTGCTGAAACTTTCGTAAAAAATGGTGTTGACAAAATAAGATTAACTGGGGGTGAACCTTTGCTAAGAAAAGATTTTCCTGAAATAGTTTCTAAACTGTCAGATTTAAATATTTCACTTTCCATTACCACAAATGGAATTTTAGTTGATCGTCATATTGAGGTATTAAAGCAATTTAATGTCAAAAAAATCAATTTGAGTTTAGATACTTTGGTTTCTTCTAAATTCGCTTCAATAACGCTTAGAAATCAGTTTGAAAAAGTAATTGATAATTTGCATTTGCTTTTGAATAATGATTTTCATGTAAAAGTAAATGTCGTTTTGATGAAAGGTTTTAATGATAACGAAATTGTTGATTTTGTAAAACTGACGCAGTTTCTTCCTATTTCAGTTCGTTTCATCGAATTCATGCCTTTTGCTGGAAATGAGTGGGACAGAAGCAAAATGGTTTCGCAGCAAGAAATTTTATCTCTAGTTGGAACTCAATTTTCTTCAGAAGAAATACTGAAATTAGAAGACGAAAAAAACTTCACTTCGAGAAACTATAAAATAAAAGGTTTTCAAGGCGATTTCGGAATCATCAGTTCGATTACAAATCCGTTTTGTGACAGCTGCAATCGCATCCGCTTGACGGCTGACGGAAAAATAAAAAACTGTCTTTTCTCCAATTCAGAAACTGATTTATTAACTGCTTTTAGAAACGGAGAATCCATTACTGATTTGATTTCAGAATCTATTCAAAATAAAAAGAAAGTAAGAGCAGGAATGGTTACGATGGATGAAATGGACGATCCTAAAAAACATTTTGATAATCGTAGTATGATTGCGATTGGGGGGTAATATTAATTATGAATGGTTAATTGTAAATTGTAAATTGTCAGGCTGAGCGAAGTCGAAGTCTTAACCGCGTAGTTTGTCATTGCGAGGAAAGAAGCATCACACGACTAATTGCAACGTAGCTTTTGTTAGCGTGATTGCTTCGTTCCTCGCAATGACTCACTGGAGTGAATAAAAAAAGGTTCAACTAGTAAAGTCAAACCTTTCTCAGAATACTATTTTTTCTTTTTAGCTTTTGCCTTTTTTTGAGCTTTAGCTTTCTTTTCAAGTTTCTTAGCTTTAGCTTTTTCTTTCGTTTTTTTCGCTTTTTCTTTTTTCTTTTCAGCCGCTTTTAGTTTTGCTTTTTTAGCTTTTTCTAATTTTTTGATAACGGCTTTAATTGCTTTTTCTCTTTTCTTTTCTTTCTCTTTTTTTGCTTTAAGTTTAGCTTTTAGCTTAGATTTTATATCGTTTTTCTCTTTACCAATTTTTTCAACAGTTACAACAGGTTTGTTTTCTGCAGCATCATTGGTTTTAATTTCTACAATTTCAGAAACGATAGGTTCTGTTTTTGCAGATGTTGCTGCAGGTTTTTTCACCGTAGCTCTCGGTGCCGTTTTAGAAGCAGCTCTTACGGGAGTTTTTGCTGCAGGTTTGACAGTGGCAGCAGGCGCTTTAGTGGTCGCTGTTCTTGTAGTTGCCGTTTTTGTAGCGGGTGATTTTGCAGCAGTTCTAGTAGTAGTTCTTCTAATTGTTGTCTTTGTTTCTGGTTGTTTTTCTGTAGTACTTTCTACAGTTGTTTCTGCTGCAACATCGGTGGTTTTTTCAGCAGAAGGTGGTGGTGTTCTTTTTATCATAACTGTATTTTTTATTGAGTAAAATAGATTTTAACTAAGCAGATTAAAGCTTTCGAAGTATAGTGCTTTAATGTAAAATCTTAGTTAAGTTAAATATACGCAATTTTTGAATACAAAATAGTCCGCTTTTTTAGAACCCATTAATTTTCAACTGCTTCCAAGATTCTGAAATTGCTTTTTGGTGCTTCACAAAGTGAACAGCAATAATTTTCAGGTAGATTTTCAAATAAAATACCTTTTGGAACTCCTTGGGTTTCATCTCCGTATTCCGAATTATAAAGCGTTAAACATTCCTGACATTGATAAATGTCTAACTGTGGTTTTTCTTTTTTCTGAGGATTTTCAGTTGTCTCTGAAGTCGAATTTCCGAGTTCATCAAAGTATTTTCGGCTTAACTCAATTAAAATTGTCGGAAGTTCTAGTTTATCAATATCTTGTGAATGCACGATATATTCGCGAGTATTTGGGTCGAAATTCTTGGCGAACAATACATTATAAGTATCCCTGATTTTGATCGATTCTAAAGCTACTGGAAGTTCATTTTTTTCGATGACAATCGAAGTAAAATAATGCCCATCGCGATTGTATTCTGAAATTCCGAAATTCAATCCGTAAGTACTGATATCAAATTGATCTAATGTTCTAACTAGAAAAGTTTTTAAGTTCAAAGCCCATTCCATTGCAACGGGTAAATGCCAGTTTAATTCTAATAGCGAATGGCGAACGTTAATACCTCGTTTTCCAAGGAATTTTTCCCATTCCAGTTTTCGGTCTTTCGGGATTCCTTTGATTATGAAAGATTTCCAAGGCGTGATACAGATCTTTCCAATTTTGCATTCAAAACACAAATCGCACATTTCTTTCAGGAAATCCAAATCGTATAAATTGTTTCTCCAATATAATCCTAGCCAATATTGATCAATTCCCATTCGGTTCATTCCTTCATAATAAGGAAATGGATAAAATGGTATATTTAATGGTTTGTCGATTGTTCGATTATTAGTATCTAAAGCTTCACTTACCAAAGCAAAAAGTGTTTCAATATCAACCGAATCTTCTTCAGATATTTTTTCGATTTCGTAATAAATCTTAGCCAAATCCCAGCTGTAAATCAAAACAGGATAGACTTCCATTTTTTCCCATTTTGGAAGACGAATGTATAAATACCAATAATCTTCATGTTCTGAAGCAATAAAATTCAAATGTCCTGTAAACAAAGGAACCAATTGCTGCTTCGGATCGGTTATGTTGACTTTAAGTTTTGGTTGTTCTTTAAATTCTTCCAAAACATATAAAAAACGGTTTCCAGTAAGCCAGTTTGTGTTTCTAAAAATATCAGTCGAAACATAAGAAGAAACAATATTGTTGCCACTTTTTTGATCTGGATAAACAAAATGATGTTTTCCTAAAGTGGTTTTGTCCAAAGATTTAAATCCTTTCGGAAAAATAATATCCTGTCTAGAACCAAACGAAATCGAATCCAAGCCTTCTTCCAAAGCGATGTTTACAACTTCTCTAAGTTCCCCTGGCGAAATAACGCCTCCTTTTACTATTAATCTTGTTAGTTCCATTTTTTTTCAGTTTTCAGTCTCAGTTTTCAGTCTCAGTCTTGGTCACGGTTTTCGGTCACAGCATAAACTGAAAACTGCGACTGCGACTGAAAACTATTTACACTTCGCCAATATCTCCTTTACCTCCGTTTTGCAGCTTCCGCATCCTAAACCTGCTCCTGTGTTTTTGCATAAATCAGTAAAATCGCTTACACCGCTTTTAATCGTTTCTTCAATGTTTCCAGCTCCGACTTGGCTGCAGGAACAAACCAATTTTCCTAAAACTGGTTTTGCGTTTGAGCTTCCTCTCAACAGTGTATTTCGTTTGTCTGATAATTCGATTTTGCTTTCGATCATCGTTTTGAATTCGGCAAACTCATTTTTATCGCCCATTAAAATGGCTCCAACCAAAAGATCGTCTTTTACGATACACTTTTTGTAATAGCGTTTTTTCAAATCGGTAAAAACAATTTCTTCGTATGAATCGTCATTTTCTGGAATTGTAAGATCGCCAATACTGCAAAGATTAATGTCTTCTAATTTTAGAATATTCATTAAAATCGAGCCTTTGTAATAACTGCTAATATCGCCCGCAAGGAAATTAGCCAGAATATCAGCTTGTTCTTCAGCGGCAGAAGTGATTCCGAATAACTTGTTATCGAATTCTGCTATTTCTCCAATGGCAAAAATATCAGGATTTGAAGTCTGTAAATACTGATTTACCTTTACACCGCGTCCGCAGGCTAAACCGCTTTCGCGAGCAATTTCGATATTCGGAATAGTTCCAATTGTATACACAATCGCATTTGCCATTATAATTTTTCCACTTTTTAAAGCAATTTCGATTTCATTCGGATTATCGGTTTCAAAAACGGTGCTGACTTCATTATCAAAATAAATCTGAATATCACGAAGCTGTACTTCTTCAGCCAATAATTTACTTGAAATTCGGTCTAACTGACGCTCCATCAAACGAGAAGCACGCTGAACAATCGTAGTTTTTACTTTTTTATGCTTTAAAGCTGCAGCCAATTCTAAACCTAATAATCCACCGCCGATAATGACAACGTGCTGTTCTTCTGGCGGAAGATTAGTATTGTCTAAGTGTTTTTTCAAACGATCCGCATCTTCTTTTCTTCTAACGGTGAAACGCCCAGGAAGATGAAGCTGTGCATTTTCTGGAACGAAAGGGCGGCTTCCTGTTGCCATAATCAACGAATCGAAAGTGTGAATTTCGCCTTGACTGTCAACAATTGTTTTTTGTTTTGGATCTAATTTTTCAATTGCCACTCCAGCTTTCATGGTAATTTTCAACTTACTGAAAGCTTCGCCATCTTTAACTTTTAAAAGTTGTTCCCAAGTAAATTCTCCCGTCATATATTCGGGAAGTAAAACACGATTGTAAAACGGATTTACTTCATTCGAAAAAACAATAATTTCATCGGTTGAATTGAATTCACGATAGTTTTGAATGAATCGGAAAGAAGCAGCACCCGCGCCAACAATGGCAATTTTCTGGAATGGTTTTACGTATTTTTTAATCGAAACGGTTGTGAACTTAAAATCAGGTTCTTTTGAAATTGGATCGACAACAGTATTCGTTAAATTATTCGTTCTGTTTAAATCATTTTCAAGTTGTTTTCCCCAGTGCATTGGCAAGAAAACGACTTTTTCTTTGATCGAATCTGTAACTTTTGCTTTAACACGAACTTCTCCATTTTTGCTTGAAACCACCACAATATCACCATTTTTGATATCGTTTTTAAAAGCATCAATCGGGTTAATTTCTAAAACTGGACTTGGAATATGCGTTAACAAACGAGAGACTTTTCCAGTCTTTGTCATCGTATGCCATTGATCACGAATTCTTCCAGTTGTCAAAATAAAAGGGAATTCGTCGTTTGGCTGAACCGATGTATTTTCGATAGAAACGGGAAGATTAAAAATCGCTTTTCCAGAAGGCGTATAGAATTTTTTATCCGTAAATAATCTTGGAGTTCCTGGGTGATTATAATCAGGAACTGGCCACTGAAAAGTACCTTCAGTTTTTAAACGATTATAATTTAAGAACGAAATATCAATATTAGTGTTTTTGGTAAGCGCACAATGTTCTTTGTAAATTTCTTCGGCACTATTAAAATTGAATCCGTTGAAATTCATTTTTTTCGCAAAGCGAATTAAGATTTCAATATCTGGAAGTGCTTCTCCAGGCGCATTGATTCCTTTTGGCAGATAAGAAATACGACGCTCTGAATTGGTCATCGTTCCTTCTTTTTCTAACCAACCCGCAGCAGGCAATAATAAATCGGCAAATTTGGCTGTATCGGAATTATGCGAAATATCTTGAACAACTACGAATTTTGCGTTTTGAAGCGCTTTTTCGGCTCTTCTAGAATCGGGTAGACTAACTAAAGGATTCGTACAAATAATCCAAACAGCTTTCATTTTTCCAGATTCTAAGGCTTCAAACATTTCTGTTGCCGTTAAACCTGGTTTATCTGAAATTTCGTCAACGCCCCAAAAATCAGCAACTTCTTTACGATGTGTTGGATTGGCAATGTCTTTATGCGCTGCCAAAAGTGTTGCCATTCCGCCAACTTCGCGTCCGCCCATAGCGTTAGGCTGACCCGTTAATGAAAAAGGTCCAGAACCTGGTTTTCCAACTTGTCCAGTTAATAAAGATAAATTCAGTAATGCTGTATTTTTATCAACGCCAACAGCACTTTGATTTAATCCCATTGCCCAAAGCGAAATAAAACCTTTAGCTTTCCCGATAATATCGGCGGCAAGCTTAATATCATTTACAGAAATTCCGCAAAGTTTAGAAGCTTTTTCAAGAGATGTACCTAAAACTAAGTCTTTATATTGTTTGAAATTTTCCGCGTGATTTTTAACGAAATCATGATCGACATAACCTTTTTCGATAATACGTCTGGCAATGGCATGATATAAAATAATATCTGAACCTGGAATAATCTGCAAATGTAAATCAGCAAAAGCCGCAGTATCTGTTCGTCTTGGATCGATACAAATTATTTTTGTTTTCGGATTTTTCTCTTTGTGTTTCTCTAATCTTCTGAAAAGAATAGGGTGGCACCAAGCAGGATTTGCGCCTGTAATTAAAAAAGTGTCCGCCAATTCAATATCATCATAAGCAATTGGCACAGAATCTTCCCCAAAAGTTTTTTTATAACCCACAACCGCAGAACTCATACAAAGTCTGGAATTGGTATCTATATTATTGGTTTTCAGAAAACCTTTTACGAGTTTGTTTACCAGATAGTATTCCTCTGTTAAACATTGTCCAGAAATATAAAATCCAACGCTATCTGGTCCATGTTTTTTTATGATAGAAGAAAAAACAGCAGCGGCGCGGTCAAGAGCCGTATCCCAACTAACGCGTTCTAATGGATAATTTTTGCTTCCGCGCATTTCTGGATATAAAATTCTGTCTGAAGTATCATTTACTACGTAATGTAGGTTCATTCCTTTAGAACACAGCATTCCTTTGTTTACAGGATGATCTTTATCGCCTTCGACCATTACGCCATTTTTAGCATCGTTGGTCACGATTATGCCGCAGCCAACGCCGCAGTAGGAACAGGTAGTTTTGATCTTCGTAGTTTGCATTGGAGTTCTATTTAGAGATACTACTTTTATTGAATGTTCTGACTTTAGATAAGTACTTATGCAAAAATAAGTACTTTTTAAGTATTAATACTTAATTTTTGAATTTATTTTTTTATTTTTGATGAAAATAAATGATAAACAACAAATTAGTTTTTAATCTGCTAAAAATTAGAACTCATGAAAGAAGAGCAAACTGTATGTTATTCCTGTACAAATGAGAATTGTTTTATCAAGAAACACCTGCATTTAGAGCAGATGACGAATTATATTTCTAAAAAACAGAATATAATCTGTAAAAAATCGGATCAATTTATTACGGAAGGTGCGCCTTTGCAAGGACTTTATTTTATTTGCAAGGGAAAAGCCAAAACGGTAAAAACAGGAATTAACGGCCGTGAACAAATCGTTCGTTTAACCACAAACGGAGATATTATTGGTTTCCGTGGATTTGGAACGAGCAAACGCTATTTAATTGGGGCTTATGCGCTGGAAGATACTGTTTTGTGTAATTTTAGCAACGAAATCATGCAGGAAATTTTACAGCACGTTCCTGAATTTACATATGCTTTAATGTTATTTTATGCTGAAGAATTGAATAAAAGCGAAAACAATATTCGCAAGATTGCGCACATGAATGTTCGTGAACGTGTAATTGATTTGCTGCTTTATATTCATCGCAAATTCGGACAGACAAATGGTTTGATTGATATTGAGCTTTCGCGAAAAGAAATTGCTGATTTTGCAGGAACTACTGAAGAACAGGCGATTCGTATTTTATCAAGTCTTAAAAAAGAATCGTTGATTAAAACGGAAGGGAAACGTGTTGGGATTTTAGAAGTTTCAGAGTTAAGATCTGAAATTATGGAGCATAAGTATTTTTAAGGTTCTTAGTTGCTAAGATTCTAAGATGCTAAGGTTTTTTACAATAGTGTGTTAATGACTTATTGCGGGGTTTATTTGGGACGCTTAAGTTTTACAGGGTTTTGTTTTATCAAAACAAGACAATTTTTAATTTCATCACTTGTATTTTTCTAAAAGCTGAGAAGTCGTTTTATATCTTCCATTTTTAAAATCATCTTCAGATTGATCTATTCTACTACTAAATTCTTCGATAGACATTGGATTTAAAAAATCATTATCATCAGCAATGTCTTTGTTTTTTAATAAATTTTCGAGCTGAGATATTAATTCCTGGCTTTGAATTTTTAAAAACTCTTGTACAAATTCTATTTTTCTAGTTTTTAAATCCATGACATTGAATATTTTTTCAAATTTACGAATTTCTTCCAAGGGAATATTTTTTGTAGAGACGCATTGCAGTGCGTCTTTAGCGCATGTGTCTCTACGTCGAATATAATTTATTTTTTTCTTCCCACAAATCGAATTACAGAACCCATTCCGTTATGGAATAAGCCTTCGTTTAGTTCAATTTCTTTTTCTTCTAATTCAATGATTTCATAATTAGGGAAATCTGCTTTTATTTCTTCTATTGAAAATAAAGATTCGATGTCTTTTGGTCCGCCGACTTTTTCATTTTTGGTAACGTATTCTAAATGTTTTTTACTGAAAGCTTCAAAAATTATAATACCATCTTTTCGTAAAAGTTGATTCAGCTGTTTGTGAATCTCCGATTTTATCGCAGCTGGAAAATGTGCATAAATTAAAGCAATCGCATCAAATTGTTGTTCTTGAAAATCTAAAGTTTCTAATTCGCCAACTTGATAATCAATTGAAACATCATTTGCTTCTGCAAGTTTTAAAGCTTTATTTCTGCCTTCTTCACTAATATCAAAAGCCGAAACGCTCCAGCCTAATTTTGCTGCGAAAATGGCATTTCTTCCTTCACCTTCAGCAGGAAAAAGAATCGTCCCAGTTTTTAGTTTTTCAATTTGTTCTTTAAGGTAATTGTTGGGTTCTTCGCCGTATGCGAATTCTTCGGTTTTATAACGGTCGTCCCAACGCTGAGTCCAGTTGTTCATGGTTTATATATTGAATTTAATTATTAAAGGTTTGTGGTCGCTATGCATTGTCCAATCTTGATAACTTCCGATTTCTACATTTTCTAAAGCCTCGATAAAATCATTTGAAGCAAAACAATAATCAAGATGATAAGGTTTGTTTTCATGACGATAGAGATACCAAGTAGGATGCTCTTCTTTGCCTTGAATTTGATTGAAGTATTTATGATAGGTGCTGAAAATATTCTTTTTAGCCAATTGATTTACTACTGTTGTATGATTTCCTTCTCTTCGTGGTTTGTCCCAAATGGCATTGCTATTAAAATCTCCAATTAAAATGGTTTTAGTTTCTTTGATCAAATCTTCATAATAATTAATCGCTTTCCAAATTTGAGTTACATAAGCACCATCTTTATCTGTCGGATTATTTGCCCAAATAGCAAATAGGGTGAAGTCAACTTTTCCACCAGTTACAGCAATTGGAAGTATATTTTTAAAATCAGGATTATGGCAATCTAAAAGCCGAAATCGATGATCGCCATAAGAAAAAACGCCAATTCCTTTATTCAGATTCGCGCCGTACCAAAGAATATCTGAAGGTAATTTTGTGCCATCTGGAAATTTGAGTTTTTCAGGACTTTCACACTCAGAAATTACAGCAATATCAGGATTGAAAGCTTGAATATATTGAGCTTTTTTTCTGAATGCCATATTGCAATTCCAAGCGATGAGTTTCATTTTAAATATAATTAGATTTAAAATTTAATCCAAATATACCCAAATAAAACTCAAAAAAATACCCTTTTCCAAAACTGAAAAAGGGTAAGTCATAATATATTTTAAGTAATGTTTTATGAGATTAACCAACAAGTCTTGTTAAGCCACTATCAACATCAATTTCTGCAAAATGATGTTTTCCCATCACGATAAGTAATTTGTCTGTATTATATCCAATATATCTTATTTCAGGATTTCCATTTTTAGGTTTTCCACAAACAGAAATGACATTGGTTTGCCATTTCAATTTCTTCCTTTTGTAGGCAGATATTGTTTGTAAATCATTTTCAACATAGTAAACAATGTTGTTTTTCTTAATGCCTCTTTTTTGCGTTTTAGCAAAATTTATTTCTGAGCCTTTTGAAATCAAGGCATCATTAAATTTTTGGGCAATACCAGTTTGGGTAACCAAAAAGGTTAACATAGATAATTTTAGAAATGGTTTCATTAGGATAGAATTTGGGGTTCTTAATCGATTCAAATATAGATAATTAATTCATTATAAAGTATTTTTATATGACAAAAAAAATACCCTTTTCCGAAATAGGAAAAGGGTAAAATTTATAAGTTAATTTTGAAGAAAAATTATTTTTTCCAGCTAAAAATTCTTGGATTCACAGAAATCATTAACCAAGCCCAATTGTTGGTATGGTTTGCGTCTCCGTTTTTAATAAATTCTAAAGTACTAGAACCAAACATTTGAGAGTAACCTCCTGTTACTGTAATGTCTTTTTTGAAATTGTATCCAAAAGTTGCATCAACCTCAGTTCCTAAATAAGAATCCATTTTTTCGTTAAGAGGAACATTCACTACATCAGCAGCAGATAAGAATACGTGCGGAATCAAAGCAAATTGCCATTTGTTTACATTGTAATTCAATTTTAAGAAAGCGTCTTGCAAACCAACATTGTTTAAGTGATTTCCAACATAAAAATAATCCATGTAACCGTTGAATCCGTGATTGGTTCCAAAAATAGGGTTGAACGATTTGATTACTGTACTTCCATCATTTGAAGCTTTTCCTGATAAAAATTCATAACCTAAACCAGCTTTAAAAGCTTCCGTTATTTGATATCCGAAATTTGCTGCGGCATTCCAAGCGCTTACTTCTTGATTAGCACTTTTTCCAGTCTGGCCATAGAACCAGAAATTCGTATCAATTTTATTTTTTTTGTAAGTTACATATGTACCGAAAGTCTGTTTATAGTCAACTTTTAAATCTTTCGTTGGATCAGTAGTATTAGTAGAATATTCGTAACCAGTATTTAGAAATAATAAACTTGCCCCTAAGTCAGTGCTAAATTGGTTATGGTACCAAGCGTATTGCATTGCTTTATAATTGGCAACTGTATATGGTGTTTGAAAAACATTTTCGGCAGTTGAATTATAAGCACCTCCAAAATCTAATTTTTGAGTTTCGTCATGATAAGAAACCGTTAAGGCATCATGACTTTGTGCTTGTTGAGCCCAATCCATTTCACCTAAAATACGCTGATTATCATAAGAAAGTACTTGACGCCCCATTCTTGCGCTCCATTTTTCAGTGAAATTATATTGTGCCCAAGCCTCAAAAACAGCAACTCCATTTGCATCTTTTGTTGTTGCAGGAGCAACATCTCCCCATGTTCTTGTGTTTTGAAAAGTTAATTTCACAATTAAATCTTCTTGTTTGAAATTAATATTTAAACGAGAACGCTGAGAAATTTGCGAGGTTCCTTTTTGTCCTTCAGGAAGAAGGGTTTTGTAACCGTTACGATATTCAAAACGTGGTCTAATTTGAAGATTAACATCTAATTCCTGTGCTTGGATTTCGAAACTTAATCCTACGATAAGTATTAAAATTAGTTTAAGTTTTTTCATAAAATTCTTGTGTTTTTATCGGAGGTAAATTTATAAGAAAATGCCGTCGTATACTATGATCACGGTCATATTTCTAATTTTTTTTTAATCTAAGTCTAATATGCAGGCTCTAATTTTGCTTTACTTACTTTAACTTCTTTTTTCTTAGATAGTTGTGTAATAGTGTAATGCATCCAAACTAAGCAGACAGTTGAAAAGATTAAAATAAAAATCCATGAACTTGACCAGATTCCGGTTGCAGTTAATAAATATCCGAATATAATTGGTCCAAAGAATCCTCCTAAACCGCCAATCATTCCGACCATTCCGCCAACAACACCAACTTCATTTGGAAAGTATTCGGGAATATGTTTGTAAACCGCAGCTTTCCCGATTCCCCAAGAAATTCCGATTAGAATTACTAAAACCAGAAACACCCACATATTGGCATCAAACTTAATAACTGTAACACCTTTGGCGATCAATTCTTTTTTGGCTACGCTTTGATTGTGTGCTACAACCACATCCTGCCAGCTTGTAGAAGTTGGAAAAATAGCGTTTTCATTTGTATTGGCAGTTTTTTGCGTAATTGGATATTCTTTATCTCCAATTTTCACGGTTTTGTCATTGATTTCGTTTACGACACCTTTTTTAGCAGCTAAGATTCCTGGGCCAGAAGTCGTAATTTCCATTTTTGGGATTGATAATAAAGCACTTAAAATTACTGAAGAACTCAAAACCCAATACATTACTTTTCTCGCTCCAAATTTATCAGACAAATAACCTCCAAAAGCTCTAATAACACCAGAAGGTAAACTAAACATAGTGGCAAATAAACCTCCCATAACTAAACTTGTTTGGTAGACGTTCATGAAATTTGGCAGTAGCCATTGAGAATAAGCTACAAAACATCCGAAAACTAAGAAGTAATAAGCTCCAAAACGCCAAACTCTTTCTGATTTTAAAGGTGTAAGCATTTGTGAAATGGTTTTGCCATTGCTTTCTAATTTTTTGTTTTGAGCGAAAATTAAAAAGGCAACTCCAATTACGACTAATGAAATAGCGTAAATAACAGGAAGAATTTTCCAGCCATTTTGCGGATCATCAATTGAAAAATGGTTTAGTAATGAAGGGGCTAAAAAGGTTGTGATAGCTGCGCCGGCATTTCCCATTCCGAAGATTCCCAAAGCGCGTCCTTGCCATTCTTTTGGGTACCAGATTGAGGTATAACCAATTCCAACAGCAAAACTAGTTCCGACCATTCCAAATAAAAAGCTCAATAAAGCAAACATGGCGAAACTGTCAGCGTAGGGAAGAAGGAACAAAGGAATTGAACAGAGTAACAATAAAAGTGAAAAAACATATTTTCCGCCAAATTTATCCGTCAAGATCCCGATTGGAAGACGCATGATTGATCCAGTTAAAATTGGAATACCTAAAAGCCATCCGACTTGAATAACGTCCCAATGGAAAATTCCATTATCAACTAAAAAGGTTACTAAAACCCCGTTTAATGTCCAGCAGGCAAAACACACTGTAAATGCTAATGTGTTCAAAAATAAAATTTTGTGTGATTGCGATAGTGAGTTTGTATTTTTCATAGTACTTATTATTTTTTGTAAAAGTAAGTACTACAACTTAGTTAAAACCTGCTAAAACGCAGTTTTTCAAAAATAATTACGTATTTATACGTATTTTTTTAGATTAAAGAATACTCGGCCGCTTTATTAGAAAGTTCCATAAGGTTTTTTACTTTCAGCTTTTTCATTAAGTTGAAACGGTGTACTTCGGCAGTTCGTTTACTAATATCCAAGGCTTCAGCGATTTCTTTGTTTCCTTTACCAGATAAAAGAAGTGTAAGTATTTCTTTTTCTCTTTTGGTAATCATCATTTCTTCGCCTAAAGTTTGTTTAGGTTCTAATGATGCTGAAGAACTTGTCAATTGACTGATTAAAATAGAAGAAATATCACCACTGAAATATTTCCCGCCAGAAGAAACATTATGTAATGCTTTTAAGAATTCTTCTTTGCTTGAACCTTTTAGTAAATAACCGTCGGCTCCCGCTTTTATAGATTTCAATACATATTCTTCCGATTCGTGCATCGAAAGCATAATGATTTTTACATTGTTATTCTCGCTTCTAAGTTTTTCTACTACCTCGATGCCTGTTAAGTTAGGCATACGAATATCTACTATAAGTAAGTCAGGTTTTGTTGATGCAACGACTTCAAGCGCATCTGCACCATCAATTGCTTCTCCTACAACCTCGATGTTTGCTTCGTTTTCCAGTAATGATTTGATTCCGTCCCTAACAAAAACATGGTCATCTGCCAGCACTACACGAATGATACTACTCATAATTTACTTAATTTAGATTCTAGATTTTTACGTATATTCATCTATAAAGAAGATGCTAATATACGTACTTTTTTTAAAAGTAAATTTCAATATTAAAATTTCTAATGTTAGGAATTCTAAATTATACAATTGTCAGGCTGAGCGAAGTCGAAGCCCACGCAATCTAAATCGACAATCTTTGCAGAACTACTTACGTGGGGCTTCGACTTCGCTCAGCCTAACAAGATTGTGTTAAGCTGGAGGTTTTTGTAGATAAAATTAGGGGCTTTAGCCAAATGTGTAAGTTTGGCTAAAGCCTTTTTGTTACTTGTTTCTTTACCTCCAGCTAAAGCTGGAGGCAATTGATTTGTTTTACTTTAAATCCTAAATGAAATTAAAATTTCTTTTGAAAACCGTTTGCCCGCGAGAGGGATAGGAGCAAGCTACCGAAGTAGCGCGGATAGTCCGACAGTATTAGGAAAAGTGGGCGAATATAGACAAAGTTTGTTTGCCCACTTTTTCTAATACTGGCTCGCCCAAATAAATTACATAATTTGAAAATGAGATAATTAGATAATAATTTTGTCGATTTACTTTGCGGGGCTTCGACTTCGCTCAGCCTGACAATATTGTTGTCAACTTTGTCAAAGTTTTAAACTTTGACAAAGTGAATGCGCGCAAAGAGTTTGGAATTTAAATATTTGGAATTTCTACTTAAGAATCGGGATGTTGAACGTAATCCTCGTTCCTTCGCCTGGAATCGAGTTCATGAAAACGCGTCCGTTGATGTATTGGATTCTTTCTTTCATGAATAAAAGTCCCATCCCGGATTCGCTGTTGCGTTTTTTGTCGACTGAATTCACGTCGAAACCTTTTCCGTTATCGTCAACAATAATGCTTAGAAGTGTTTCGCTGTGCGAAAGCTGTACAATAATATGTGACGATTCAGCATATTTAATGGCGTTGTTGATCGCTTCTTGCGTAAGGCGATAAATGTTGATTTCGATTAACGAATCTAAACGTTGGTCAAAATCGGTTTTGTTGTAAAACAGGATTTCTTTTCCAGTTAATTTCGAAAGTTCCTGAGTGAGTTTTGAAAGTGACGAAACGATTCCGTGATCGCTTAATTCTGGTGGCATTAAGTTGAAAGTGGCTGTGCGGACACCTTTTATAATGTCTAAAGAAAGTTTCTTTAAATACTCAATTTTTTGTTCTGATTTTTCGCGGTCATCGAGATTGATGCTTTCTAAACTGAATTTTAAACCCGTAAGCATTTGTCCGATTCCGTCATGAATTTCTTTTGCGATTCGGTTTTGTTCGTTTTCCTGATTTTCGACAATTTTGCTCGAAATAATCTTTTGCTGATTGATTTTTTCAGTTGTATTTTCAAGGTTCAAACGTTCAACTTCGCGTTGCGCTTTTTTGCGTTCGGTGATGTTGAAACAAACGATCAAAAGTTCCAGTTCGTCTTTTTTGATCATTACGGGAACCATCGACAAATCGAGCCAGATTTCTTTTTCGTCTTTATTTATAATTTTGATTTCGCCTTGCCAGCCGCTACGCTGTTTTTCAAAAATTAGACGGTCAAAATTTACTTTTTCTTTTTCGTCTTCAGTCAAGACTTCAGAGAATTTTTTGTTTGATGAAAATTTGGTGTAATTTAAAAGTTTGGCGAATTTTTCTCCAATATGAATGATCGAACCATCTGGCGAAATTCGGCAGTACAATAAAGTGTTTTCCATCGCATAATTAAGCGATTTCAATTCTTTTACTGAATTTTCTTTGATTTCACTGATAATTTCGGTGTCGTATGCGAGTTTTAAAGCTTTCTTTTCAGAAGATAAAAGCTGGGCAATTAACCTTTCGATTTTTTTGTTTGTTGGTTTGAAAATGAAGAAGAATTCTAAAAGCAGAACGAGCAATGTAAAACCAAAAATCCAATATTCGATTTTGCGTTGTTCGGTTACTTTTTCGTGTGCTTCAAGATCGTATTGGGTTACAATCTGATTCATTTTCGAAAGGAAAATCCCTTCATTTTCCAAAATAATCTGAACCAGTTTTTGATTCTCAGAAGCCGATTTTTTCTGCTGTAAATTCAACAAAAAAGAATCTGTAGTTTGTGCAATTTTATTGAAAATCGGATTGATTTCAAGGTATAATTTAGAAAGTGTTTCTGATTTTTCTTTTGGAAAAGCCAAGCTGTCACTTCCGTTTTCAAGTGCATTTTGATTTTTCTTCCAAAGTTCTAGAACTTCTTTTAAATGCGAAGTTTTTTTGGCTGTAGCCGAATCAGAAACATAATGTAAAATCAGAACTTCTTTGACAATTTTCTGACTCAGCATTCTTTGCTTTCCAGAGAAATTAATGATTTTAGAATCGCTTAATTGCTGATTCAGATTGTATTGAACTAAAAACTGACTAACAATTATAGTTAAGGCAATAGTAAGAAGCGCAAAAAAATACAGACGGCGTAAATTTTTGAAAGTAATTTTTTCTGCAGCTTCGTGATTGCTTTTCTTCATATCTTTTTTACAATCCTAAAGAAGCTTTTATTAGGTTTAAGTTTTCTTCAGAATAATTGATTTTTAAAGCTTCCTGATGTCCTTTGTCCGACATTTTATCCCAAGTTTTCTTGATGATGTTTTTCAGCTTTTCTTCATCATGTTTGTGAACGAAAGGTTCTAAGTAATAATCTAAAAATACCAAACAAATTACATCTTCTAGTAATTGAGTTTCAGCGTCTTTTTTAAGTAGTTTTTTCTCGATTAAAAATGAAACGCGATCGATGAAAGTTTGATCGTATCCAGCTTTTTCTAATATACCTGCGGTAGTTTTTGCGTGGAATTTTTTCAATTCTTCTCTCCATTTCAAATAACCAACACGATCCATTGGATACGATTCGCGAGCGACTTTCCAACGGCAGATATGTTGGGCTTTTGAAGCGATTTGAACTTCTTCTGAAGCGTTTGGTTCAAACTGCATCAGTTTTTCGTACATCCTGTTTGAATACAATAATTCTTTTGGATATTCGGTGTTTTGGTCTAATTCGATGTTAGGATCCTGAGCGTTTTCAGCATCAATCCATTCGCTTGCTTTTTGAAAAGGTGTAGTCATTTTTTGGTTTGATAATAGAATTTCAAAGATACGGAATTAGTAAATACGTGAAATGTGAAATGTGAGTAGTAAAAAGCGAAAAATGAGAATAGACCTTTCAGTACTAAAATTCATTTAACATCTTACTTTTAACATCTCACAATTTTTCTAATCTACAAATCCCACAAAAACTTCATCTTCAACAATCTTAACTGGGTAAGTTGCAATGCTATATTCTTCGCCGTTTAAATTAGAACCATCAATAAGTGAAAAGGTTTTTTTATGCATTGGACAAGCGATTTTAGGAATATCATCTGCAGATCCCGTCATTCCTCTTGAAAGCACCATTTCCATTTTGTGGGGACAAGCATTTTGGCAAGCATACCATTCGTTGCGACGCGTAAAATTAAAAATCGCAATTTGTTTGTTTTTGTATTTGATGCAACCGCCTCGGTTGGTGGGAAAATCTTCTACTTTACCAGCTTTGAACCAAATTGTTGCGTCGCTTGCGTGAACTGTTTCGTATTGATTTAAGATTTCTTCCATTTTGATTGAGTTTTTGGTTCCTGTTTCTTAGCCCTCTTTTTACAATCAAGAGAGATTTGATGGCGCAGTAAAAAAGAGGGTAAGAAGGACAGCAAACGTTAAATGATTTTTTTTCTTTTTTTGGAGCTTTTGGTGTTCTGCCGCGAAGTCGCAAAGGCGCAAAGTTTTTTCTTTAAGTTTTTTCTTTAAGTTTTTATAATTTGACTTCGTGACTTTGAGTCTTTGCGGCAAGATATTTTTTTAAGTCCACGCTTTTGGCATTTTTTGATCTCTTAATGGCACAAAAGCAATGTTGTCATCTTTCTCGTCTGAGTTCACAAAATGATTGAAACGTTTCAATAATCTTGGTTTTTCTAGAACTTGTTTCCATTCGCATTCGAAAGTATTTACCAACGTTTGCATTTCGGCTTCAAGTGTTTCGCAGATTCCTAAGCTGTCTTCGATAATTACTTGTTTCAAATATTCTAAGCCACCGTCTAATTTTTCTAACCAAGTTGAAGTTCTAATTAGCGGACCGGCAGTGCGGATATAATACATTAAGAATCTGTCCATGTATTTTATAACCGTTTCTTTATCGATTTTTTCGGCTAGTAAAACCGCGTGTTTTGGATTTGCGCCTCCATTTCCTGCGATGTAAAGATTCCATCCGCCTTCAACAGCGATTAATCCGAAATCTTTTCCGCGGGCTTCGGCGCATTCGCGGATGCAAGCTGAAACACCACCTTTTAGTTTATGCGGAGAACGGATCCCTTTATATCTGTTTTCTAATTCTATTGCAAATCCGGCGCTATCGTCCATTCCATAACGGCACCACGCATTTCCAACACAGCTTTTTACGGCTCGAAGCGATTTTCCGTAGGCGTGACCGCTTTCAAAGCCATTATCAATTAAGATTTTCCAGATTTTTGGCAAATCACTTAAATGCGCTCCAAATAAGTCGACTCTTTGCGCTCCCGTAATTTTAGTGTACAAATCAAATTGTTTAGCTACTTCTCCAATCACGATTAGTTTTTCGGCTGTAATTTCGCCTCCTGCAACTCTTGGAACAACAGAATACGTTCCGTTTCTTTGAATATTGGCTAAAAATCTATCGTTTGTATCTTGAGTAGTAACGTGTTTATTTGCCGTATCATTATAAATACTAGAAAAGATAGAAGCGACAACTGGTTTGCAGACTTCGCATCCGTCGCCTTTTCCGTGATGGTCTAAAACGTCGTAGAAATTCTCGTATTTGTTGATTTTTACCAAATCGAATAATTCCTGACGTGTGTAGCTAAAATGCTCGCAAATAACTTCTTTTACTTCTTTTCCTAAAGATTTTTGAGTCGCTTTTACCAAATCAGAAACCATTGGTTTACAGCCTCCACAGCCAGAAGTTGCTTTTGTTGCTTTGACAACATCTGAAAGTGTAGCACAAGATTCGTCTAGAATTTTACAGCAAATAGAACCTTTCGTTACGTTTTCGCAAGAACAGATTACAGCTGTATCCGGCAAATCCATTGCACTTCCCAAAGAAGAACCTTCAGAACCATCGCGAGAACCTAAAATCAAATCTTCTGGATTTTTAGGTAATGCCATTTCGTTAATATAAATCTGAAAAAGAGAATTGTAATCGCTTGAATCTCCGACTAAAATTCCACCTAAAAGCTTTTTTGAATCTTTAGTAACGTTGATTCTTTTATAAACACCGCTTAATTTATTTTCATAAATAATAGCTGTAACGTCATTGTTTTCAACAAAAGGATCACCAAAACTCGCAACTTCAACACCAATTAATTTCAATTGTGTTGACATATCGATGGTTTCTCTCATGGTTTTATCACCATTTAAGATTTGCTCAGCAGCTACATCGGCCATTTCGTAACCTGGAGCAACAAGTCCGTAAATGTTATGGTTGTAAAGGGCTACTTCACCAATCGCAAAAATAGAAGGGTCTGATGTTCGCATTTGATTGTTTACCACAATTCCGCCTCTTACGCCAACTTCAAGTTCAGAAACTCTTGCAAGTTCGTCGCGAGGTTTAATTCCAGCAGATATAACCAACATGTCTACTTTTAACAATTCGTCGTTTGCAAACATCATTCCTGTTATACTTTCCTTTCCGTCAATATATTGCGTTGCTTTGTTAAGATGAATTCCAATGTTTAATTCTTCGATTTTTGATTGAAGCATATCACTTGCGCCTTGATCTAATTGTCTTGGCATCAAACGCGGAGCAAATTCCACTACATGCGGATTCAATCCTAAATCACGAACTGCTTTTGCAGCTTCAAGTCCTAATAAACCGCCACCTAAAACAGCTGCTTCGGTTGCGCCTTTTTGTTTTATTTTTTTGGCGTAGGCCATAATAGCGTCAAGATCTTCGATAGTTCTGTATACAAAAACACCTTCTTTTTCGACACCTTCAATTGGCGGAACAAAAGCCGAAGAACCTGTTGCTAAAACTAAGTAGTCGTACGTATGTGTTTTGCCTAAATGCGTATGTATTGTTTTTACATCACGATTAATATCTGTAATTAGTTCAGATGTGTTTAGAATAATATTGTTTTCAGCGTACCATTGGCTTGTTGAAAGCGATAAGTCATCAGCTGTTTTTCCTCCAAAGTACTCACTTAAATGAACGCGATCGTAGGCGCGTCTTGGTTCTTCTCCAAATACTGTGATTTGATACTTTTCTTGTCCTGATTTTGCAACAAACTTTTCGCAAAATTTATAACCAACCATGCCGTTTCCAACTACTATTACTCTAATCATGATTTCTTTAATTAAGTATTACTACGCAAATATAAGTATTTATACTTATAAAAATACGTAAATAAATTATTTTTTAAGTACTAGATATGTTTTTATGACTACGTATTTTGTCGTAATCTTTTACGTAGTGCGGGTTTTGAATGATTTTTTCGTTACTTAGTTTTTTTAAATTTGAAAGGATTCTAAATAAGCGTTTCAAAAAAATGTCGTAAATTCATAAGAATTTTATAGGTGTTTTGGAAAAGAAGCACTTTTTAAACTGTGATCTCATGAAAAAAATACTTTCAATATTATTGTTATCAATTTTAATTATAGGCTGTAAGACAACGGCAAGTAAAGGATCTGATGGAAATATTTCGACGAGTTCTACAGAGGAAGATTTAAAATATTATTTTAAAGCAACAGGAAACGAGCCGTTTTGGGGAATCAAAATGGGAAATGAGGAAATCGTTTTTACGTCATTAATTCCTGGAAAGGAAAAAATCACTTTTCCAGCTGTTGACGCAATTAGAGCAATGGATGCCAATGTAAAAATGTATCAAGTAAGTAATGAAAATACTTCGGCAACAATTACAATTCAGCAGTTAGATTGTCAAGATTCTATGTCTGGCGCTATTTCGCCTTATAGCGTAAAAGTCGAAATCAGAAATAATTCAGAATTAGAAACGAAGAAATTAAGCGGATGTGGAAAATATCTTACCGATTATCGACTTCACGATATTTGGGTTTTGGAGGAATTAAATGGCTATAAAGTTTTTGCAACCGATTTTCAAAAGGAATTTCCGAGACTCGAAATTAATTCAACAGAAAATAGGTTTTCAGGTTTTGGAGGCTGTAATTCGATAACAGGACAAATCTTTTTTGAAAAGGATCTTTTACGTTTTACCAAAGTAGTTTCAACTTTAATGGCTTGCCCACAAGGAAATAAAGAAAGCGAGTTTTTAAAAGCTTTGCAAAGCACAACAGCTTATTCTATTGGAAATAATCAATTGACTTTGTCGAATCCTTCTGCTAAACTGGCTGTTTTTAAGAAGGTAGATTAGAGTTTTAAAATGTCGTATTGTATCTAAAAAAAAGCTTATACGGCTCTTCTTTATTTTAGCGCTAAAATATTTTTGTAAAATAAAACTTATAATATTTATTTTACATGAAAAGGATTTTAATGTTATTAATTGCAATGGTGTTAGTTTGCAGTTGTAAATCGACTAAAGAAACAAAAGCAACAACTTCTGCTAGTCAAGACTTAGTTGAAAAGAAATTACAGCAAACTTGGATTTTGGAAAACTTAAACGGAAAAGTTATTACTGATAAAGATTTTTCAAGTTCTCCAAAAATTGTAATTACGCCATCTGCATTTTCTGGTTCGACTGGATGTAATGCTGTAAAGGGCAATTTAGTTTCAAAAGGTGAGGGGAAAATTCAATTTTCAAATTTCACAACAGAAACTAAAAAGTGTGATGCAAAAAAAGAAGGTGAGTTCACGCAGTTGTTAAAAACAACATCAGGTTATTCTATTAAGGATAATAAACTTTTCCTTTCAAACCAATTTGGACTTACAATGTCTTTCAAAAAGGGTTAATTAAAAAATGAAAGGCTTCGATTGATTTCGAAGCCTTTTTTTATGTTTTGTTTGTCATTCCGAGGAACAAGGAATCTCCGTAAGAAACTCGACAAAGATTTTATATCTTTCAGTACGGAGCTACTTGTGGAGATTCCTTGTTCCTCGGAATGACAAAATTGCGCTGATTTATTCTAATTCCTTTGGGTCTTCATTTTCTGATTCTTCTTCAATAAAATCTAGCTCCAAAGCTCTTACGCTTTGAACAGCATTTCCAGCTATACCGCGAATTGAACCGTACATTCCTAAAGTATTGTGAACTACTTTTTCGATTTGTTTTTCGCGCTGTTTCCAAATTCTCTGCATGGCTCTTTTTTCAGAATCTAAGTCACTCTGCATTTGAGTGAAACCTTCTACAATACCTTCAATCTGCAAACGGAATTCGTTGCTTGTAAGGAAATCATATAGCATTGACATTTTATCGCCTTTATTTTCCTGAGCCTGAACCGCTTGATTGATCTGAATTAAAGATTGACGCAACACAGCGCTTAAACCTTTGAATTCTTCGTAGGTACAAATCCAGATTCCGTCGCGCATTCCCATTCGGTCCATTCCCGAAGGCATTACTTCGGTTACCAAAACACCAATATTGGCTCTTTTAGTTCTAATATCGTTTTTGAATTTCTCAATCCACGAAGGTTGGAAAGCTTTTGTTCTTTTACTTTCGTAATAAATAGAGCCGCAATTTTGATGTTCTCTTGTGTTTACAACTTGAAGACAATCTGCCCCGTTTGCACCTTTCTTTATTTCATCAATGCTATCAAGAGGGAAGTTGTTGGCAAGCCATTCTTCAATCGCCAATTCCATTACTTCGCCTTGCAATTGCATTGAGCCTTGTTCTTGCTTGCGTTTCATTTCTTCAGTCAGCTTTTTTTGTTCTTCAAGCTGTTTCTGAAGTTCTTTGAATTTTAATTCGTTTTTATCGTCTTCTTGTTTTCTAATTTTTTCGCGTTCCAAAGCCAATTGTGCATTTAATTGCTTTTCGGCTTCGGCTTGAATCGCTTCTTTCATTTCCAGTTTTTCACGCTGTAATTTTGCGATTTCACCTTCCATTTTATTTAATTCCCTGATTTTTTCCGATTTTTCAGAGAGTTCTTTTTCCATTAAAAGCAAACGATCTTTGTTTTCTTCTTCAAGTTTTGCTTTTAGTTTTTCTGAAATTTCTTTTTCGGCTGTTTTTTTCTCGCGCTCCAAACGTTCGGCAAAAAGTTCATTTTCCTGTTTTTTCTTCGCTTCAAATTCGGCTTTGGCTTTATCCAATTGTTCGTTTTTAAGCTCTAATTCACGGTTTTGAACATTTGCTTTTTGCTGGAATTCTTTACGGATGCTGTCTTCCAACTGATGTTTTAAGACATCATTTACATCGATAGGAGTTCCGCAGTTTGGACACTGAATTGAAGATTGCTCGGCCATTTTATATTGAAATTTTATTGTAGAATTTTAATTTGCTAAGATATTTAAAAGTTCTCTTTTTGTGATACGGATTACTGTACTAAATTGTAACGATTTTTTTTATATGCCACGAAGGCGCTAAGGCACAAAGTTTTTTTCTACAGATTAAAGATTGAATAGGATTTTCTCTCATTTTTTGTCATCCTGACGAAGGAAGGATCACACACGTAACTCGACAAAGATTGGCGATTCTGTTTGCGGAATTTCTTGTGTGATCCTTCCTTCGTCAGGATGACAAACTATACGCTTCTTTCTGCTTAAAAAAACTTAGCGTCTTAGCGCCTTTGTAGCAACAAAAAATCAACAGCAGATTGTGTAATCTCAGAATGATCGTCTTTTGAAGTAATTAAAGATACATTTGTATATAGGTTAACCTTTTTCAATTCGATAAAACCAATTTCTGAGTCCTTATTGTTCTTTGCAATATTCGATGGAACAATCGAAATTCCTAATCCGTTTTTGACCAATTGTACGATTGAGTTGATATTATTAGCTTCATGAATAATCTTCGGCGTAAAGCCATAAAAAGCGCAAAGTTCTAATAAAACTTCATGATAATGTGGTGCGTAATCTTTGTTGAAAAAAACAAACGTTTCATCTTTTAGTTCTAAAATATCATTTTCTGATTTTATCTGAAAAGAGTTTTTATTGTAAACCAATGAAAATCCATCCTTAAACCATAAATGAGATTTTATTTTTGGCGACTGAATGGGCGATCTGATAATTCCCATTTCGATTTTTCCTTGTTCTAAAGCATCAATTTGTTTGGTGGTTGAAATTTCGAAAAGTTTGAAATTTACATAAGGAAATCGCGCTTTCAGATGTTTTATCAAATCTGAAATGACAGAAGAATAAATCGAACTGATATAAGCAATCCTAAATTCGCCCGAAACATTCTCTGCAATCTTTTTTGTTTTTGCAGAAATGCGTTCTAGATTCTGAAAAAACACCGTTACTTCTTCTTTAAAATATTTTCCAGCTTCAGTAAGTTCTACTTTTTTATTGTTTCTGATAAAAAGTTTTGCCTGAAGTTCGTCTTCCAGTTCTGCTATTTGTCGGCTTAATGGCGGTTGAGAAATAAAGAGTTTTTCTGAAGCTTTGGTAAAATTCAGTTCTTCGGCGACCGCTAAAAAATATTTTAAGTGACGTAATTCCATGATACTTTTAAAGTATTATTAATTGATAAAAATAGTATTTTTAAAGTATTTATGAAAGAGATAGTTTTGGTTTTAAGTTAAATGTTAGAAGTGAAACGTTAAAAGTGAAAGTTGTAACGAATAACTCTTAACAAAAAAAATATAACTTTTTAAAGCAAAATAGGTCTCTCGCAGATTTAGCAGATAAAGCAGATTATTAATTTTAGATAAATCATCTTAATCATAATAATATCCCAATCATATAATAGCAAAAAGATTCGCTCAATCTGCTTGATCTGCGAGAGATTAAAAAAAACAAAAGACCATGAAAAAATCAACTATTGAAGAAATCAAAGAGCGATTTGACAATGATGTCGAACGATTTTCAAACTTAGAAACAGGACAAGTGGCAACAATCGATGCTACTATTTCTTTAGAATTAATTACCGAAGCTTCAAAACGAATTGTTCCAAATGCTAAAAACGTTTTAGATGTGGGCTGTGGAGCTGGAAACTACACTTTAATGATGTTATCTAAAGTGCCAGATTTAAACTATACTTTGGTTGATTTGAGTTTGCCAATGTTGGATCGTGCTTTTGAAAGAGTTTCAGCAGTAACAAATGGAAAAGTTGAAATTAAGCAAGGCGATATTCGAGAAGTAGTTTTAGAAGAAAACAGTTTTGATATTATTTTGGCAGGTGCTGTTTTGCATCATTTGCGTGATGATAACGATTGGGAAACTACTTTCGCAAAATTGTTCAAATTATTGAAACCAGGAGGCTGTTTAATGATTTCGGACTTAATCACGCAAGACACCGAATTACTGAATGAATATACTTGGCAACGTTATGGTGAATATTTGGAAGGAATAGGAGGAGCAGAGTACCGCCAGAAAGTTTTGGATTATATTGAAAAAGAAGATTCTCCAAGATCAATGAACTATCAATTGGATTTAATGAAAAAAGTAGGTTTTTCAAAAGTTGAAATTTTACATAAAAACATGTGTTTTGGAGCTTTTGGAGGAATCAAATAAAAGTTTAATCGTTTGATTTTTGTTTTTGGTCGGTTCTATGTTTCTTTCTGTATATTAATTGATTGATGAATTGAAAAAAAGTGTTGTTTTGTATAATCAAGTTCTATTTTTTCTTTCACAATTAAATATTTAAAATGAGCAATAATCAACAATGGAATCGCAGAAGTTTTCTGTTTACAATGAGTGGAGCGGGAGCAGCTTTAATGTTAAATCCGCTTTTATCTTGGGCAGCAACTGAACAAGATCCTAGAATTGCTGCTATTGTTGCAAAAACATTCGGAATCGACACACACAATCACATTGATGTTCCTTTGATAAAATCAGAACTGCCGGGCCCAAAAGTTGATTTGTTTGGTGAAATGAAGAAATCTGGCTTATCTGCAATTTGTATGACTTTTGCCGTTGATTATCAGAAATTAGTTAATCCTGGAGATGCTTACGAAAGATTTCTAAACGGATTAACTGCAATGGATGAAATATTAATTGCTAATAATATGAAACGCGCTCTTAATTACACTGATTTGGAAGAAGCTCATAAAAATAAAAAGCCTATAGTAATTCAATCTGTAGAGGGAGGACATTTTCTAGAAGGCAAAATTGAGCGTTTGCAGGTTGCTTACGATAGAGGTTTAAGGCATTTGGGATTACTTCATGATAATGATGCTTCTGTTCCGTTAGGTGATATTTTTACAAAAACTCCTCAATGGGGCGGACTTACTTCTTTTGGTGCTGAAACAATTAAGGAATGTGAAAGATTAGGTGTTTTAGTCGATTTGTCGCATTGTGATGATAATACGGTAAACGGAGCTTTAAAAGTTGCTAAGAACCCTGTTTTAGTTTCGCATACAGGTTTAAATACACGTCTTGGAACAAATGAATTTATGTCTAAAATGATGATGCCAAGACTTATAAGTAAAGAGCAGGCTAAAATTGTAGCAGATCATGGCAGTGTAATTGGAGTTTGGACACATCTTGCTGATTCACCAACTGAATTTGCAGATAATATAAAAGCAATGGTTGACGTAGTTGGTGTCGATCATGTTTGCATTGGAACTGATACTAAACTGACTCCTGCATATCGTTCACCAAATGATAAAGGATGGGGACAAGGAGATAATAAAAAACCTGAAGATAAAAAGGAAGAACCCAAAAAGCAAAACGATCAAAAAGGGCAAAATGCTAGCAAAAAGCAAGGGCCTCAAGGAACTAATCAGTCTTGGGGAATTGAAAAACAAGGGTTTTATTATACTGTTGTTGAATCTTTACTAAAAGCTGGTTTTAAAGAAGAAGAGATTGCTAAAATCGGCGGTGGAAATTATTGCCGAATATTTGATATTGCAACTAAAAGATCTTAATCTATCAAAGATTATTTGTAAACAAAACAAAAGCGAAATAATGAATTTTATTTCGCTTTTATTTTGTTTTTATTTGGTGCTGGATATTTGTTTCTAAGATCAAAAACTAATTCTGAAGGGCCATTTTTCTGCAGGTAATCTAATTTTTCTACGGCTTTTTCCATGGTTGGAATTTCTCCTTTTGCAATCCACCACATGGCTGTATGCGCTTTTCCAAATTTCTGAAACCATTCTTTTCGACGTCTTAAAAATTCACTATGAAAAGTTTTGTACATATAATGCTCCAAAGTTTCAATGCTTTCCCAAACCGATACATTAATGATAATTTGCTCATCATTGTACGGATTCAGACTTGTGGCATTGTAACTGTCAGTTTCGTCTTTTAATCTCCAAACAAAACCTTCGCTTTCTTCGGCTAAAGTATTTACAGCATCTAAATTATCTACAAATTCTTTCATTATTGGGTCGTTGATATCGACGCCTTTCATTTTGGCAATATTAATTTCGGCAAGATGATAATGACTCATAAAATATAGGTTTCTGAATTTTAGGCAATTTAGTTTTTTTCTGAATAATTTTATAGCCACGAATTGCTTCGCCTTTTCGCTATCGCTCGAGTCACGAATTTATTTTTTAAAATCTATGCGCAAAGATTTTAGATTAATTCGTGAATTCGTGGCTATAAAAACTTATAAAATCTGAGCAGTTTTGTAAACTTGAATTGGACTTGAAACTAGACTTTCGGTTTTTTTGATGAAATCTTTTAAGTAAGACTGGTTGTTGTGTAAGTCTAAACCAGGTTGATCTTTCCATTCTTCCCAAAGAATAAAAACATTTTCTGAAGTGTGTAAATCATAACGAATACAAGCAGCTTCTTTTCTAGTTTCGGTTACTAGATTTGTCAGCAGGCTTTGAACTTCAATTAAATGTTCTGGTTTACTTTTTAAAATTGCTGTAATCGAAATCATAATTATAAGTTTTTAAAAGTTTGCTCTAAATGTTTCGTGTAATTCTCTTTAAAGATAACGATATTTTCTGGTGTAGCACCTTTTTCTACGTCATGGAAATGAAATCCGTTTACGCGTTCCATTCCTGTAAATTTGTTCATTTTGTGGAAGCCAAACATTACGCCATCATCAACAGAAGTTTCTTCGAAGAATTCGCCTGGAAGTGTAAACGCTGTTGCAGGTGCGTTCCAGCTTGTGGTAAGCATGTATTTGCGTCCGTGTAAAAGTCCGCCGGTTCCGTAGTTGATGTCTGGGTTTACACGACTTCTTCCGTCGCTTTTATAGATTCCGTTGTTGTGTCCTTGCGTGAAAACATCATCGATATATTTTTTAAAAAGATTCGGAATTTGAAACCACCAAACTGGTGTATGATAGATAATTAAATCTGCCCAAACGAATTTTTCTACTTCTTTTTGAAGATCTATTTCGTCTTCAATGTGAGTTGTTTTTATTTCGTAATCATTGTTTTTAGAAAGAAATTCAACTGTCCAGTCCTGAACGGTTTTATTGAATTGTCCTCCTGAATGCGCGAATTTTTGTCCGCCGTTAATTATAAATATCTTTTTCATTTTACTTTATGTTGTTATGGATACGTGATGCGTGAGGGATAGGAGCGATATCCTTTTGCTTTTTTCTTTAAAAAGTAAAAGATTTAGCGGATAGCCCGGCCCTTGGGACACGCCCAAATTTAAATTATTTAAGTTTTGAGATTTTTTTTAAACACATAGAAACATAGAATTTTCTTTCTGGAAAAGAGAATGGAAAGAAACTAGTTTCTAACACATAGTTCTCAAAGTTTGTGATTTCTCGTTCCTCGAAATGACAAATTACGTTGACTATGTTTGTTAATGCAATTGAAATGCCTTTTGTGTGCAATGAAAACTATGTTTCTATGTGTTTAAAAGAGAATTATTTTATTTTAGCAATCGCTTGATTGATAAATTCCAATTCTGAAGCTGATAAATCGAAATTCATTGTTTTGGCGTTTGAAATGGCTTGTTCTGCGTTTCTAGCTCCAGCTAAAACAATTGCAATTCCTTTTTGTAAAGAGGTCCAGCGTAATACTAATTGCGATAAGCTTGCTTCTTTTGCATGTGCTAAAGAAGTTAATTCTTCAACTAAGGTTTTTACTTTTTGAAGATCAAACTGATTGAAATAACCGTTTCTATGGTCATTTTCTTTTAATTTGCTGTCTGTGAAATATTTCCCAGTCAACAAACCTCTTTCCATTGGACTGTAAGCAATGATTCCGATGTTTTCTGAAATTGTAAAAGGAATTAATTCTTCTTCAATTTTACGGTTCAACATGCTGTATGCGACTTGATTTGAAGCGACTTGAATCGTTTTTTGTGCTTCCTGAATTTGTGCAACATTGTAATTGCTTACTCCGAAAGCTCTGATTTTTCCTTGCTGGATTAAAGTTTCAGCAGCTTCCATTGTTTCAGAAATTGGTGTTGTTGAATCTGGCCAGTGAATTTGCAGTAAATCGATATAATCGGTTTGAAGACGTTTTAAGCTTTCTTCAACTTCTTTAATTACGTTTGCTTTTGATGAATATTTATATACTGGAACTTTTTTACCGTTGTCGTCAGCGTCGAAAAAGAAATCGCCTTTACCGTTATTGCTTCCGTCCCAAACCAAACCAAATTTTGTAAGTAACTGAACTTTAGAACGATCTTGACTTTTAATGGCTTCTCCGATCATTTCTTCGCTTAAGCCAAATCCATAAAAAGGAGCAGTGTCGATTGTAGTTACTCCGTGGTCGATTGATGCGTGAATGGAGTCGATTGAATCTTTCTTTTCTGTTCCGCCCCACATGGTTCCGCCAATAGCAAATGCACCATAAGTAATGGCTGATAATTCTAGTTCTGAGTTGCCTAATTTTCTATATTCCATGATAATGATTTATTTCGTTTAAAATTGATGAGGCAAAATTATACTGTTTTTATGATTCTTATTTGGTATATATTTGTCTTTTTTAGGTATATTTGCATCTTCAAAAAAATGGAATTATGAAAAAAGAAAACTTATATGAACCTTTTACGGTTTCTTTTGAAACGCTGAATGAATATCCAGATGTGGGAGATCGTCATAATTTTTTTGAACTGGTTTATATTTTGGAAGGGACAGGAAGACAGTGTATTAATAAAAATATATTTGAATACGATCCTGGACATTTATTCCTGTTAACGCCTGAAGATTGTCATAATTTTACGATTGAAACTAAAACGAAATTTTTCTTTTTAAGGTTTAATGATATTTATTTGAAAAATTCGAGTCTGCAGAATGAAAATATTCAGCGATTAGAATATATTCTTCAAAACGCCAATCATCAGCCAGGCTGTATTCTTAAAAATGATCCTGACAAATGTTTGGTGAAAGTAATGATTGAAGCGATTTGTCGTGAACATCAGGATAAAGATGTTTACAATCAAGAATTGATTCAGCAATTGGTGAATACACTGATTATTATTGTGGCGAGAAATATTGCGAAGTATCTGCCTGAGCAAGTGACAATAAACACGGAAGCTAAAGCAATGGATATTCTGCAATATATTCAGAACAATATTTATTATCCTGAAAAGATTAAAGCGGAATCTATCAGTGATTATTTCGGAATTTCGAATACATATTTAGGACGTTATTTTAAGAAACACGCCAGCGAAACTATGCAGCAATATATTAGTAATTATAAGACTAAACTGATTGAACATCGTTTGCAATTTAGCGAGAAGCGCATTAACGAAATTGCTTATGAATTTGGTTTTACGGATGAAAGCCACTTTAATAAGTTCTTTAGAAAGCAAAAAGGGTATAGTCCGTCTGAGTTTAGAAAGACGATTCGATTGAGTGCTTAGTTTTTGTTCGCCACGAATTCACGAATTTAGACGAATTTTTGACTCTTGGTTTAGGGTATGTTTTTTTATTTCACATATATAAACTTGGAAAGATTTTAAGAATGAATCTGCTAAATCTCCAAAATCTGCGAGAAAAGAAAGAAAATCTGTGAAAACCCATGTTTTCGCAAAGTGAATCTGTTTTATCCACGTACTTTAATTTTCTTTTCCGATAATAAAATCAAAATGCTCAGTTTTACCGGCTCTTAAATTGTTGATTTCATTTTGAACTAGTTCTTCTAAAGAATCAGCGACAATATTTCTGTCCCAAGATTCATTTTGAAGCTCGATGATTTGACCAAATTTCCCTTTTTCAGCTGGATCTGTATCGTATAGTAAATAATCACCATTTCTTCCTGTGGCAAACGGAATCCATTTTGGGTTAGCGTAATTGTTGGTTTGGATTTTTTCGAAATCTATTTCTTGTT
The DNA here is from genome assembly GCF_003254625.1 of Flavobacterium ginsenosidimutans. Taxonomy (GTDB): domain Bacteria; phylum Bacteroidota; class Bacteroidia; order Flavobacteriales; family Flavobacteriaceae; genus Flavobacterium; species Flavobacterium ginsenosidimutans. Next base: position 101,009 of record NZ_QJRJ01000073.1, on the reverse strand, counting down.
CAGGTAAATCTTCTTCGTCAAATTGCAAATCTTGAATAGAATTCCATTCTTCTGAAATATCTGCAAACGGAATTAAATCATAACTCCAATTGTTTACTCCAAATTGAAAAACAGCCGTTACGGGATCGTAATCTACATTTTGAACTTTGTAAAAGTTAATTAATGCTGGCGGAATTGTAATATCGTCTTCAAGTTCAATGTGTTCTTGAATGTCGTTTTCGGAAATTCCCTCTGTAAGATTGTAGTAATCATTGTTTGTTGAAACGATTTTATTGATTTCTAAAATCCATTCCTGCCATAAAGGTTCAAATGATTTGTATTCGGGATCAAGAGACGCTGTGATTTTCTTTTCTTTTTCTTCAGAAGCAGAAATGCTTAAACTTGTGATTTTACCGTCTTCTTTGTCAAACCAAACACTTGTTTCGTTTAAAATAAAAGCACCGCTTCTGTCTCCTTTAAAAAGTTTTACAAGTTGACTTTTATTATTTTCGTAGTATTGAAATAATTCTTCTCCATCAAAAATAAATTCTCCAGTAAAGATGTTTTTTGCGCAATAATCATATTCTCTAACTTCAAATTCAATAGCCAAACTTTCAACTTTGTTTCCTTCTTTAGAAAACGCCATAATGCCAAGTTCGTCCCAAGTATAAATATGATTGTATTGTTTTTTGATGTGTCTGCAGTCTCCTAAAGCTTGTTTTAAAACTGTTATATCAATTGGGAATTCGATGTTTGTATTGTTAATCTGAAAGCCTGTTTTGGATAATTCAAGTTTTGTCATTTTGCTTTTTATGGGGTTTAAAGGAAAAGAGAAACTAGATAATCTTCTTGATTACACGAAGTTTATGGGTGTGTTTTTTTAATTCAGGATTATAAATTCCGGTATGGTCTAAACGATCAATACGAACTTTTCCACTTGCGTGAATAATGTAATTGTTTTCCATTATAATACCAACGTGCGTAATATTTCCTTCGTCATTATCAAAGAAAGCTAAATCGCCCGCTTCACTTTCTTCAATAAAACTTAAAGGATCGCCTTCAAGTGCTTGCTGAGAAGCATCGCGATGAATTTTATAGCCGTTTAATTTATAAACCATTTGAGTGAATCCGGAACAATCAATTCCGAAAGGTGTTTTTCCGCCCCATAAATACGGTGCATTCAAATACATAAAAGCAGTCTTTATTAAAGCACTTTTAGGTTTGACACCACTGGTTTTGGTTCCTTCAAAATCAAAGTTTGAAGTATTGATTTCGCTATTATTTAAAAATGATAATGAAGCTCCAAGCGGAATTGGAAGCAATAAATTATCTGGAGCAGTGATATAATCAATTAAATCGGCATTTAAGATAATGGCTTCTTTGCTTAACTGATTAAATTGCTGTTCGGTGATAACCTGATATTGTTTGGAATCTACCCAGCCTTCGTAATCATCAAATTGAATTCTGATTTTAGCCCATTGATTATGGCGTTCTAAAATTTCGATGTGCTCTCCAAACAAAAGTTGTGTAACTATTTCACTTCTGTCACTTGGTTCAGATCGAACGGGTACTATGGCAAGATTGCAAATTCCGAACATTTAAGGAAAATTATAAGTTGAAAATCAGGAGTTGCAATTTATAACTCCTGATTTTTTGTGATATTGTTTTAAGCTCTCTCGATAACAATTGCAGATGCACCACCACCGCCATTGCAAATTGCAGCAGCTCCTGTTTTAGCATTGTTTTGCTCTAAGACATTTAGTAAAGTTACAATAATTCTAGCTCCTGAACAACCCAGCGGATGTCCAAGTGAAACAGCTCCACCGTTTACGTTAACTTTATTGTTATCAAGGTTTAATATTTTTGAATTGGCTAATCCAACCACAGAGAAAGCTTCGTTGAATTCGAAATAATCTACATCTGAGATTGAAATTCCCGCTTTATTTAAAGCTTTTGGAAGTGCTTTTGCTGGACTTGTAGTAAACCATTTAGGTTCTTGAGCGGCATCTGCATATCCTTTTATGTAAGCAAGAGGTTTTATTCCTAATTCGTTTGCTTTTTCTTCAGACATTAAAACTAAAGCAGCAGCTCCGTCGTTGATGGTTGAAGCATTTGCAGCAGTTACAGTTCCGTCTTTTGTAAAAACAGCGCTTAAAGAAGGGATTTTATCTAACTTAACATTAGTGTACTCTTCGTCTTTTGAAAAGATAATTGGCTCACCGCGTCTTTGCGGTACTTCAACAGGAACAACTTCGTTATCGAATTTCCCGGCATCCCAAGCTTTAGCACTTCTTTCATAAGATTGAATAGCGAAAGCATCTTGCTCTTCACGGCTGATGTTGTATTCAGTTGCACATAAATCAGCACAAACTCCCATTGCGTTGTTGTCGTAAGCATCTGTCAAACCATCTTTTTGCATTCCGTCAAGCATAGTTGCTGGGCCAAATTTGTTTCCAGCACGCATTTGCACATAGTGAGGAATCAAACTCATGCTTTCCATTCCGCCTGCTACAACAATTTCAGCGTCACCGCATGCGATTGCTTGAGCAGCAAACATTACGGCTTTCATTCCAGAAGCACATACTTTGTTTACTGTTGTAGCAGCAACTTCTTCTGATAATCCGGCAAATAATGCAGCCTGACGCGCTGGCGCTTGTCCAACACCCGCCTGGATTACATTCCCCATGAAAACTTCATCGACTAATTTTGGGTCAAGGTTAATTTTTGAAAGGGCTCCTTTTATAGCAGCAGCGCCTAATTTTGGTGCAGGTACACTAGATAACCCGCCCATGAAACTTCCGATAGGTGTTCTAACGGCAGAAACGATAACAACTCTTTTGTTCATTTTCTGTTTAATAATAGTTAGTAAGCAAATTTACTCTTTATTTGAATAAATTCAAATTTTGTATTGAATAGGGGTGATTTTAAATTTAAGGTCAAATTTTTGTTAATTCTATTTGTTTGATTGTGAAGTGGTTTTGAAAAAAGATGAAAAAAAACTAAAAAAACTCAAAAAAAAGCTTGTGAGAAAAGGAATGATGTTATACATTTGCACTCGCAAAACGGAAGCAATTCCTTGAGCAAGGAGAGGTGCCAGAGCGGTAATGGAGCAGATTGCTAATCTGTCGACGGGTAACCGTCGCCAGGGTTCGAGTCCCTGTCTCTCCGCTTAAATTTTGCCTCGGGGTGTAGCGTAGCCCGGTTATCGCGCCTGCTTTGGGAGCAGGAGGCCGCAGGTTCGAATCCTGCCACCCCGACTACAATTGAAATAATGGTCGCATAGCTCAGCTGGATAGAGCACCTGCCTTCTAAGCAGGCGGTCGAAGGTTCGAATCCTTCTGCGATCACTTGTGAAACCCGCTATTTTGCGGGTTTTCTTGTTTTTACTGCTTTTTTAGGTAATGTGTCAGATGTGTTGGTAGTCAATTATTGCATCAAACATTTACAGATTATCAATGATTTATAATAAAAAAAACAGCCTTCGGGCTGTTTTTTTTATTTTATAATTTTTTATATGCTAGTTGGTTTATGGCTGTTTTCTTTTTATACTGTTTTCTTTTAGTCTGCTTATGAATGCAAATCTTTTAAAGGCATGACTTAGGCCTTCTGGTTTGGGAAGCTTATTAGAGAACCTATTTAGGGATGATGCATCAAGAATTGTCAGATCTTTTTATGCACGGGAAAAATGCGCCCTGTTTGGAATTGGGAGGTAGGACGGCATTTATATTCACAAAGCTGAAGTGCAGTTTAGAGGCAATAAAATGATTTGTCAGAGTTTTTTTTAAGAGCATAAACTCCCGCAGCTTTATACTCAGTTAGTGCATAAGGAGTTCGTATTTTGAGAGCCTCGTCATAATAAGCAGCAACTTTAATGTGTTTTTGAATTAAGAACGGCAGGAAGAAGATAATTAGTTACAATCTGCGAAGCCTGCTTGTGTGCATAAGGCTGATTGTAGGCTGTAGATGTAAGAACAATAACCAAAGGCAGGTTTTGAAAAATATAGACTTTATTTCCTCCATTGCCGCTGCATAGATAAGCTTCATAGCTTTTGCCTTCTATTTCAAATTTTTCTCTCCAGAAAAGATATCCGTACCCACTTAAGTTTTGATCTTCTGGGAAATAATTGGTAAATGTTTTTTTGACCCAAGATGAAGATAGCAATTGTTTTCCCTTCCATTTTCCTTTGTTCTGGTAGAGTTGGCCGTATTTGGCAAGACCGAGAGTTTCCAGTCCTAATCCGCCAGCTGTATTGGCAACTTTTTGCGGAGTGTACTGCCATTGATAATGGGTGATTTCCAATGGCTTAAAAAGTTTTTTATCTGCATAAGATTCAAGCCCTTGTGGCACTTTTTGATTTAGAATATCGCCAATTACAACAACTCCTGCTGTAAAATAATCCCATTGCTTTGCGTTTTTTTTGTTTTTATCTATCGGAAGGTCCAACGCAAATTTTACCCAATTGTCTGTAGGATACATATTTTCTTCATTTCCAGGAGAATTCCAGTCCTGATCTGAGCCTTCAAAAGAAGAACTCATTGTAAGAAGATCTTTTATTTTAATGCTGTCTTTTGAAGCTGTATAATTGGAATAATCCTTAAGATTGTAAAACTGGCTTAATGACTGATTTTCATTTTTTAGATATCCTTCTTGAATTGCTATTCCAGTCATTGTAGAAGCAAACGATTTGCCCACAGAACGGGTATCATGAAGACTTTTTCTATTGGTTCCATTAAAATATTCTTCCAGTAAAAGTTTTCCATTTTTTATAACTGCCACGCTTGTTATTTCTTTAAAACGTTTCTGCAGTATTCTTGTATTCAGTTCTTTAATTAGTCTTTTATCAAACCCGTCATTAGAAATGCTCCATCCGCTTCCAGTTTCAATAGGCTGTATGGCTATTTGTTTTTCGGTTAACTGAATTGCGGGCTGCTCAAAATGAATCTGGCCTTCAGCTATAATAGTTCCGGTTTTAATGCCACTATCAGTTTTTATATAGGGACGGATTTCTATTTTTAAGAGATGCTTCCCGCCAAAAACAGCGTCTTCTCCGCCATTAGCATAATAAAATCGAGACCATAAATAACGTCCCCAGCTGTCTTCATTGGTTGGGCTTATTAAAGGAATTCTTAAAGTTATCCATTGGTTTTTGCCTTTGGAGGTTCCAGCTCCCGTGTTTAAATTTTCTGTATAGATTGATTTTCCATCAACATAAAATGTAAACTGAAAATTTCCGTTTTTAAGCAATTGTTCGGCTGTTAGACTACTATTTAATTCATGCAGATAGTTGGTCAGTGAATTTTTTAGAAAGAGGCGTGCATCAAGGGTGCTACCTTCTTTAAATTCAAACGCTGTAAGAAATTTATCTTCGGTAAGCTGTTCTATTGGGTATTGAGCATTAAGGAAAACAATTTTTCCGGCATATTTTGTCTGAAGCGGACTCATTGGTTCATCTGGCTTCACGATGTTCTGTGCAGTCAAAATGCCTATTCCAGCCAGTAAATGTAAAATTCCAGTTAGTAATAATCTCATGGTTATGTCTTTAAGTTATTTAACAAAACTAATGATGGGTAAAACACCAGTATAGAATAAAATTAACATGAGAGTTATTTTTCATGAAAATTTTTAAGATGCTGCCCGACAGTCAGATTATGGGTGATTTTTGCGCAGGCAATTGATATTCATAAAAGCAGATTTCTAAAATTCATAGGAGTTGTTCCTATGTTTTCTTTAAAACATCTGTTGAAATGGCTTTGGTCGGAAAAACCAGCTTCAAGAGCAATTTCTGCAAGCGAACTGCGATTGTCTGACAGCATGCCGATTGATTTTTTTATTTTGATTTTACGGATGTATTCGCCTAAGGAACATCCAAAATACTTTGGAAAACATCGGGAGAGATGTACAGGATGTATATCTAAGAGTTTTGCTAAACACGGAAGAGAAAAATCATTCAGGTTTTGCTCATGAAGAATTTCTTTTAGAGTTTTTGCCCAATGCGGAATAAATTTATCTTCAGTTTTATATTTCGAATCAATTTTCTCCAATACTTCAATCAATAAAGTATTTATAGTCAAATTGCTTACGCTGTCATCTAATTTGCTTTCCTTGAAAATTTTGTAAAATAATAGCTGTATGCCAGTATTTTTAATTGAAATGCTGCCTTGGACCTGTTCGGTTTTTAAGCTGTAATTTTTAAACCAGTCCTGATTTATTTCGATATGAAAACCACGGGTAAATCCAGGAGGTTTTATATTATAATGCGCATCATCCCAGTTATGGAAAAGAAGACTTCCCTGTGAGCACTGATAAATTTCTTTTTTGTTTCCTTCCAAAACTCTGCCTTGCAGGATAAAAGTGAAGTAAGGCTTTTCGTGGTAATGCCAGTCTACTTTTTCGTGGGTATATTCTGTATCAGTAATGGTAAGTCCATCTAGAACAATAAGACTGTTAGTCTCACCAAAAAATTGCCCAGTACTTAAAGCTTTCATAAAGTCGATATAAGTTTTGTTTTTGCAATTTAATAAAAAGTAATCTTACTTGTATTAAAGTAAGATTAAATCGTTTCTTTCTATTTCTAGTATTAATAGCGTATTTTATTTTTGATCGGCTTTACTTAATCTTTTTCGGTTTGATAAATTATCAATCGTTGATTTTGAAGGCTTTTTGTGTTTTTCAAAACCTGCTTTGCCATGATTCTGCGATAAAGTTTAAATTGCTCAATAATCTTTAAAGTCGCCTTGGCTTTTTGTGGTAGATTGGAGGCAGCTCCAGTTTTTTAATTTCTTAAACCATGCTGCACTGATTCTGCACCAAATATTAAGTCCAGTGCAGTCTGCATTTCTTTATCAATATTATTCAAAACATTGTTAGAATTAGGCTCAGTTTTGTAATCAGGCATTGTGCCGTGTCCAAAATTGACGGATGAATCCACGGCATTGGTATATTTTTGCAATGGAACGGTGAGTGCAAATCCAAATGGCTGCACCAGACTCACAGGCAGCATTCCGCTATTATTTCCCTGATAGCCGCCACCGGTTTCCTGACCTATAAATGCTGCTTTTCTGTTATGGGACAATATTGCTGCAACATCTGCGCATGAGGACATGCAAAATCCGTTAATCAGAATATAAGTTTTGCCTCCGTAATTATTTTTTACAGGTTTTTGCATTTCGTAATAATCGAATTCTGGTGTATGTTTTGCTTTTTGCCACAGCCAAATGCCGTTTTTTTCTACGGGTTTTCTATAAAAAAGCTTTAGCGATAAGCCTTTTATTTCTTTCGCCACCGTTTCTGTAACTTCTATTCTATCCCAATAGCGAAAAGGCTGGTCAAAAAAATGGCTGGTAAAATATTCGGCATTAGAGTCTGAGCCCCCCGTGTTGTCTCGAAGATCCACAATAAGGTTCTGAATGGATCTGCTCTTAATTTCGTCAAAAGCCTGGTCTATAAATTTCTTAAAATCCTGATTTGAATTTTTAATGTCGGTTTTAGCGAACGAATGAATCGTTAGAAAAGCAACATTGTTTTCAATCTTAAATTCCAACTGCTTCGATCTTGCCGGTTCTTCTAAAAATCCATCCTTAGCAATATCATCAAATCTGGCTCCTGTGGTGCGGTACGTTTTCTCTATATTATTCTGATTCACCAAAATGCTGAAATTTTCGCTTAAATCGATATTTCTGTACCAGCTTGGGAATTGCAGATTCAATGCTCTCCATTTTAGCGTTTGATTATAGCCGTCAGAAGGAATGAGCGCAAACAGCAGTGCGGTGATTTCGGGAATGCTTTTTCCGTTGATGCGCACGATTTCATCACCTGGCAGAATACCGCTATTATCCGAAAAATTCTTAACTACATATGCTTTGTCTTCTGAAAAGTAAAGCTGGAACGGAAACAGATTTGGGCGCATATTCAACTGGTCTAAATATGCTTTGGGTAAGGAAATGCCAGTATGCAGGCAATTGATTTTTGCGACGATTGGCTTCAGTTTCTGAAAAGATTCAAATACCGTTAGCGAATCCCTAATAGTTTTTTTTATTGAATCGATGTAAGCGGTAAATTGAGTTTTGGCGGTATATCTGTAAAACCCCGGATGCTTTTCGCTAAGTTCTTTCTGCAGTTCATCGATGGTGTTTTTTACCGTTTCAGCCGAAAACTTCTGATTATTGGATTTTGGTGTCTGCGTTTGTGCAGATGACATCAGTCCAATAAAAAAAGCAGCTATGAGTGATAGAATTGGTCTTGCCATTTTTTTTATATTAGAGTTTCTAAAATTTTTTTACCGTTTTCATTTTTTTGGTTTAATTCGATGGATTTCTTATACATTCTGATGGCTTCTTCTTTGCTGTTATCCTTTAATAAAGCTTCTCCATAACTATCATAGGCATTCCAGCTATTTGGAAATAGAAATACATTTAATTTGAAAATCTGCAGAGCATTTTTAATTTCCCCTTTTTGCATCATTCGGTATGCCCATTCGTTTAATTCAAATTCATTTGGTTTGAAATAAGGGTCTTTTTTAATCTGTTCTTTCACAACTTTAATTGCCCTGTCAAATCCAGTTTTACGTAAATTAATTCTTAAAAAAGTCAATGGATCTGCATTCAGAATATCCGGGATATAGCAGGCTGCTAGTTCTTCCAAATAATCTTCAGGTGAACCGCCGCCCAGATTGGTCAGTACAATTACAGCGAGGTCATCGTCAGGATAAATAAGAAAAGCTGCCCTACCGCCGCCTGACATGCCTATAGCCCTATGATGCTTGCGAAATTTTGCTAGGCCCCATCCCAATGCCCAGGGCGTATTTTGACCGTTATTAAATTGAATTGGAGACCACATGGTCTCTATAGTTGCTTTGGATTTTAGGAGTTTGCCGCTTTGCAAAGCAATAACCCACTGCGCTATGTCTTTTGCGGTGCTATTAAGTCCAGCCGCGGTTCTTCTGAAATACGGAAATTCATAATAATTATTTACCATTTTCTGCTCCATATATTTTTGTCCATCTAACGCTGTTCTATAAAAATAGGTTGGTGCAAAATGTGGTATCACATCACGGGAATCTCCAAAAATAGTACTGCCCATGCCTGCCGGTTCAAATTGTTTTTCTGAAAAAACTTCAGCAAATGGCTTTTCTCTAAATTTGTCTATTATTTTCCCTAAAAGATATGCGTTAGTCTGATTATAGCTAAACCGCTCGCCAGGCTGAAATTCCAAAGGGATGGATTTCAATTTTTCCCATATGGCTTCTTCATTTTTCAAAGCTGCCAAGCCGCCTGTGTATGGGTCTAGCAGCTTCAGCAGATCGGGTAGTCCTGAACAATGGGTTAGCAACTGTTTAATGGTGACAGATGCCCATGATGGAGGAAGGCCATCCAAATATTTAGAAACAGGATCTGAAAGTTCAATTTTTCCATCTTCAGCCAGCTGCATAATTGCTACGCTGGTAAAAACTTTTGTACAGGAATTAATGGCAAAAATCGTTTGGCTGTCTACAGGAATATTGTCTTGGATATTTGCAACACCATAAGATTTATTTAAAGCAATTTTTCCGCTCTGCACAACTGCTATCTGCAATCCCGGTATTTTTCGTTCGCTCATTTCTCGTTTAATGATACTATCAACATCAGCAGTTTTATTTTGAGCAGATAATGATGTTCCTGCTATCGCTAAAGTAATTAAAATGCTGTTTTTCATAATGTTTTAATATTGTTTAGAGGAAAAAGAAATCTGGTTTCTAAGTATATAAGCTATCGTACCGATAGGCAGAATTGGCAAAATCAGCAATAATGCCAGCGGTAAAATGATGGTCTTAGCAGTCAGATAACCGAAACGTACCGCATTTATACAGTATAAAAATATTGACTTCAATCTTGCCTTTTCCTTCATAATTTTTGCTTAGCCTGAAATTATCTTCAAATCTAAGCATAAGAAAAACAGCAAAAATTGACTATGGGTAAGTTTTAATGTCCGGCAGCTTTTTCTTTTGTCGGTTAAGAACTTTCTGCAGTAAGTCTGAGGCAATAGGAAATGATTTTAAGAGGTATGCGCGGGAAAATTTGAGGTCTATGTTTTATCAGCCTAAATATAGATGTTTAGGCTTCTTTCAGAGCAGCATTCTTTTTCTCATTTTTAGGCATTTTTTAGGCTTTTTAGGTGTTTTTCCGCTATAATTTTCTTCTTCAGATTCCTATTGAGCTATTGAGAAGGGATTTCGAACCATTTTATGCTACCTAGTTAGTTAGTTAGTTAGTTAGTTAGTTAGTTAGTTAGTTAGTTAGTTAGTTTTTGATTGCTTTTATTTTTGGTTTTGGCCGGTAAAGGGGAGGTTGGTTTGGAACGGCTTGCAACTTTAATATATATCTAGTAGAATTATTGGTATTATTTTGAGGCGAGGATTTTGAAAAGTCTCTTTTTAAGCTTTCAGTGAAGCCTTAATTTAGCTTATGATCAGAAGTTCGAAAGAGAGCAGGATTCGAACCTTAAGCTTGAAACCCCCATATTTCCTGCATTTTTATTTTTTTTCGACCTAGTGCGCCCCGATGTTGCTATGATGGAGAAATTAGGTTTTGATATTTACGTAGGCGGATTAAAACCAAACGAGTTGCAATTTTGCCAGCAAGCAGTTTCTAATTACAAAAGGTTAAGTCCGGTAATCTGGCAAGGAGATTTGTACCGATTGGTTTCGCCTTATCAACGAAGCAGAGCAGTGCTTATGTATGTCAATCAGTAGAAAGTCAAGTCGATAGTTTTTTCTTATACCCTGCATCCATTAACCGATCCTAATTATAGTTTTGTAAGATTAGAGAGACTTGATCCTTTAAAAAATATAAAGTCGAAGAAATTGATATCATGCCGGAAGCCAAAAAATGCTTTTGAGGCATCAGGAAATGTTTTTTCCGAAGATTTACTGATGAAATTAGGAATAAAAGTTTCTTCTTCCAGACTGGAAAGCAGTATTGTACTGGAGATTACTGGAGTTGATTAGTTTTTAAAAATTTAATTGTATAACTTATTGTAAAACAGGAAATAGTATTTTATAAAATAGGTAAAATAGTATTAAATATAGATAATATTGTCTTGTAAAAAAATTAGTGTTGTTTTTACATTTACAATATAATGCTATTTCTTAACCTATTAATTAAATAAACTATGAAAAAACTTTTATTACTGATTGTCATTTTTCTATCCAGCTATTCTGCAATTGCACAGAAAACGCTTTTTACACCCACAGAATGGAGTGATCCCAATAATGAATTTTACAATAAAGTATCCAACACCAGAAAGTATGAGTCTACGAACTTTGTTGTTTACTGGGGTGATAAAGTGGGTACAAATCCTGCAGCGTATGCTGATGCAACCTTAAGATTTACTCCGAAATCGGTTGCAGATACGCTTGAGACTAGCTTTAAACGCTACATTACCGATTTGCATTTTATAAATAATGCCCCAACAACAAATTTTGGAAAATACAAGATCATTATTATGATAATGAATACTTGGAATTCTACAGATCCGAGATTAGAGGCCTTTGCTCAGGCTAGTTCGTTTAGCAATACAATTGGTGCAATGTTTGTACATCCGGAAGCGACAAGAGATGGGGGAGCATTGTCACATGAGTTTGCACACACCCTGCAAATGATGATGCAGATACAGGAAAATCCAGGTGCGGGAAAAGCATTTTCCGGATACGATTGGGCAGGTCCTTTCTTTGAAGGACATGCCAATTTTATGCGAGCCCAAGCGTACTCACAATGGGCAGAAATTGACGGAACTCTCACCCGCTGGATTCAGACGAAGCATTTTATGTGGTCGTCTACCAGACATCATTACACGAATTTTCATTTAATGTATTATGTGCAGGAAAAAGAAGGTTTTGATTTCACTAGAAGAATGTGGGCGGAATCTATGAATGAAGAGCATCCGCTTGAAACCATTAAGCGATTAAAAGGTTTTACGCAAGACCAACTTGATGATTATCTTTGGGGCTATGCGCAAAGACAACCTGCATTTGATTATCCTATCCAATGGAACTCTCAAATCAATGCGACGAGTAATTTTGGAAAAACCATCAGAACGGTGTATAACAGCATAAAAACAAATATGCCTCGCTATACCAGCAGAGAATACACACTTTTAACTAAAGTTACAGGAACAACAGATCAATATTATACAAATAACGATTGGGCTCCACAAGATTACGGAATGAACGTAATTCCTTTATACCCAACCTGTACGGGAACCCAAAAGAAAGTTACCATTAAATTTAAAGGACATACTGAGGTTAATACAACTCAAGCAGGATGGAGATATGGTTTTGTTACGACAAAGACCGATGGTACTATTTCGCGTTACAGTCCAATGTATAAAGTGGATGGCGAAGCTTCGTTTACGCTTAATACCGCTACAGAAGCCAATATTTATTTGGTAGTTTTTGCTGCGCCAAAAGTCCATGTAAATTACAATATGGATGTTGGTTACCCAAAACAAAGAAGATATCCTTATGAACTAAAAATTGCAAATGCTGCTCCTGAAGGATATCAGCCTGCAGCAAATTTCAGAAGTTATCTTAAAACAAACGGACATCTGCACACTAACGGAGGCGGATGGGTTTCTAATAATGCGACTGTTGCATCTACAGTATATGTAGGTCCTTATGCAATTGTAAGAGCCGGAAATGTTTCAGGAAATGCCCGAATAGAAGATTATGCTATGGTAGATGGCGGAACTATAAATGGCAGTGCGATTGTTAGAGGAAATGCATGTGTGTACAACGCAACGATATCAAACACTGCAATTGTTGAAGGCAATGCCTGGATGGAAGGCGGATCTGTAAAAAACACAGCAAATATAAAAGGAAATGCAATGCTGTTTGCGGGAGATTTTGGAAGCTCAGTTGTAGTGGGTGGTGATGCAGAAATTGGCAGCTGTTCTACACCAGGTGTTTATTTGCAGTTTCCATATTGGAGAAACGGAAGAGATAATTGCGATGGTAAAGGCGCAGCTGATACTTCTAATATCGACATCAATGCAGCATTTACCAACTTTACAGCAGCACAGATGGCTTTTAGCTCCACACCTAACTGCACAGCATCAGCACTTAGTTCCAATAAGTCAACCCTAGAGTCAGAAGTTGATTTGAGCATCTATCCTAATCCAGCAACTGGAAATATAAATATAACTTTTTTGCAGTCTGAACAGCAAAAAGTTACAATTTCAGTATTTGATACCAGCGGGCGCAGTTTAAATGTTATTAAGAGCCAAATTTATGATACGGGCAGAATTGAAATTCCTTACAATTGCAGTAATCTAGCTCCTGGGGTTTATTTGCTGCAGATTCAAAGAGGAAATGAAGTAGTCAGTAAAACATTTATTAAACAATAATGATTCATTAGCAATTACTTGGCACTATTGTAAAAAGGCGTAAGCTTAAAAATTGCAGGGTCTGACTTTTTAATTAAAGTTGGACCCTTTTTCTTGATTATTTGCTCCGATTCAGAAAATAGCGGTTAGAAATGAGGCTGAGCCGAAAAAGCGCATTTCAGCAAGTGCAAAATAATATTTTTTAAACTGGGGGATTACTTTTTTATTAAGTCAAAAAGTTTCGAACCTAATCCTAGCAGGCTTTTATTCTGCTGGATTTCTTTTTTTCAAAAACACCATGCGCCACGATTCTGCCATAAAACTTAGACTTTTGAATTATCAATAAGTTAGTTAGTTAGTTAGTTAGTTAGTTAGTTATATGTTTTTTCTTTTTTCTCAGACTTCTTTTATTTTTGGTTTTGAATGGTGAAGGGGGGAGTTGGTTGGAAGGACGTTGATTTGGATGTGAGGATTATTTTATCTTTTAATTTATAATGATTCAATAAGATTTGTGAGGTTTTGGTTTGAGTCCAGTTCCTGCTACAACGATATAAGCTTCAGAGTAATCTGGAGTTTTTTTTGTTTTAACTATCTTTGTCAGCATCTATTCACGAGAGAGATGCTCGCGCAAGTAGGTAATGCTATGGCTATATTTGGCGGAGAATTTAAATAAATCTCAACTGTAGGGAGTAGGCTATGCTTAATATGGAATTGGAAGCTGCACTTTTTTATGCCACATAATAAGCAATAAAAATTTAATCTTAATATCTTTTATAAACCTTTTCAGTAAACAACTTTCTAAGGAACAATTTAAATGATTTATAAAGAGTTTATTCCTAACAAATTATTGGCAGACTTCGTTAAGAATTATTGGTGGTTTGAGAATTCAACCAATCAGCAGCTTGATTTTACAATCTTGCCAGATGGCTGTTTTGATCTTATCATATCTTTTGACAGCTACCATCAGAAAGAAATTTCGTTAACAGGACTTTGGACCAAACAAGTCGAAGTTTCTATTGCACCCAATACGCAACTTTTTGGAGTGCGATTTAAATTATTGGCCGTTGATTATATTTTACAGCAAAATATTTCAAGTTTTTGCGACAGCGAAGAAATAAAAGAAAACAGCTTTTGGGGATTAGATAAAGCCTTATTTATAGATTTAGATGCAGAAACAAAAAAGTTGGATAAAATTATGCTCTCCATTTTGGATAGCCAAAAGAGCATTGACAGCAGAAAACAAAAGCTTTTCAGCTTATTGTATCAGACAAATGGCGAATTGGCAATCGAACAATATTCGCAGCAGGTTTTTTGGGCAAACCGACAAATTAACCGCTATTTCAAGCAAAGATTTGGGATTCCCTTAAAAACGTACTGCAAAATTTTAAAACTTTTCGCTTCTTTCAAGCATATCAAGAAAGGACAGCTTTTTCCTGAGCATAATTATTTTGACCAGTCGCATTTTATAAAAGATATAAAAAAACATACAGGAAATATCCCAACCGAATTGTTTGAAAACAAAAACGACCGATTTTTACAATTGGCAACAATGAAAGAAAAGTAGTTTTGCTTCATAACTAAATTTAAAAAGCAAAATGAAATTCGATAACATCAGACTTTTAGTAAATGATTTTGACAAATGCTTCAATTTTTACAGCGGCATTCTTGGTTTAGAATGCACTTGGGGCAAACTTGGCGATAATTTCGCCAGTTTTAATATTGGAAACCTTTCAGGGCTTGCTTTGTTTAAAGCAGAATTAATGAGTGTCGCCATTGGCAGCACAGAAGCAAAGAAAAATGAAATTTTACAAGACAAAATTGCAATAATTTTGAAAGTAGACAGTGTTGATGAGAGTTACAGCATGCTGCAGAGTAAAGGACTGAACTTTTTAGCCGAACCAAAAGACATGGCAGCTTGGGGAATTAGAGTCGCACATTTTAGAGACCCAGAAAATAATTTAATTGAATTGTTCTCTGACTTGTCAAACAAAGATGGGCTGTAATATGACTAAAGGCCGGTTAGGCAATGCCAAAAAAATCTTCCAAGCAGTATTGTAATGCTACAGTAGGATTAGCTCAAATCTAACCGCTAAGCTTATTGTCTGATTATTGCACAATTGAAATCATGATGCTAATGCAATAATTATATAAAATCTTCAGCAAATTGGCTAGTTATTGGAATGCTTCCTGTACAGCAAAAAAGCTTCAAAGAAATCTGGAGCATTTTTGTTTTGCATCACATCAAAAAGCTAGAGACTTTTATCACGTTTACAATTTCTAAGACAAAAAAAATTCGCAAAGTCAGAGACATTGCGAATTTTTTCAAAAAGAATACCTCGGATATCGAAGTCCTGTGTTTTATTAGATGATTTTAGAAGAATATTCTACAAACATTTAATTGTACCTCCATCGACCCTAATTGTAGCTCCACTAATATAATTAGCATAAGTGCTGCAAAGATATGCAACTGCCCCGGCAATTTCCTCAGGTTCTCCAAACCTTCCTGTATCATTTGGAATTAGCTGCTGAACAGCCTTAGATTTTATCTCCTCTAAATCGGTTCCCCAGTTAAACTTAGGTGCAGCATTCACAAGCCAATCTTCAACCATAGGATTTATGATTGCCCCAGGAGAAACTACATTTGAAGTTATCCCAGTTTCTTGCAGTGTTCTAGCAAGTGAGATTGAAAGATTATGTCTTGCAGCAAGTGTTGCATTATAATGAGGCTGCTCTTTAATAGGCTGTATGCCGAGACCTCCGCCTATATGAATAACGCGTCCCCAACCTAGTGTTTTCATTTGTGGCACTATACGCTGAATCATTCTTACATATGAAACTACATTATTGTTATAAATTTCAGTCCAATCAATTGCCGTTGCTTCGCCCCAGGATTTATGTGATGTAGCACCTGCATTATTAATTAAAATATCAATCTGGCCATTTTTAAGCGCAGCAGAAGCAGCCTCATCTGCTCCGTTATCTGTACTGAGATCACCTAAAGCTATTTCTGCCATCCCTCCATTGTTAATAATTTCCTGGCACACAGCTTTGGCACGATCTTCATTTCTGCCATGAACTATAACGGTCGCACCTTCATTTGCCAGCATTTTAACTATTGATTCTCCCAATCCCGAACTCGAACCCGTTACAAGCGCTCTTTTTCCTTTTAATTTTAAATCCATTTTTTCTATTATTAGCTATTCTTATTTTTTTGTAAAGGCGATATGCCAAATTCTTTTTTATACGCATAAGAGAAATGAGACATATTAACAAAACCTATTTCTAAATAAATGTCACTTGGGCGCCGCTTACAATTTTCTATCAAATATTTTGCTTCATTAAGCCTTTTTTTAGTAAGCCATCTGCTTGGAGTAATCCTAAACAATCTAGCAAAATCTCTTTTGAAACCCGATAGACTGCGTCCTGTGAGAAAAGCAAATTTTTCCAATGGAACATTATACCTATAATGGCCATTCATAAACCCCTCCAAATCCAGTTTTCCAGGATCGCTAAATTCAAATAGCATTTCCTTAATTTCTGGATCAATATCTGCAAGTATCAAAATCAGCTCCTTAATTTTAATTCGTAAAATTTCTACATCAGTATCTCTTCTTTGAGCATATTCATTAAACGCGGCAACAGATTTTGTCAACATACTATTAGCCTTGATAGCCTTAACACCCTCACCGTGAAACCTCTCTGACTTGAAACCGATTTCTTTCGAAATCTCCATAAGGGTATTTTGGTCAAAATGAACAGCTATAGATTTGAATCCATCAGATTCAGTATGTTTAATAGATTTTGTTAATTGATTTCTTCTAAAGAATCGGTAATCACCAGCGGTAAAAGTATATTTCTTGCATCCTATCCATACATCATGCCTGCCGCTTATGATATAACTAAAGATGTGATCGGGCACAAAGGCTTCGCCTTCAACATTATCTCCAAAATAAAGATTTTGTATTAGCTTAGGTTCTGAAAGAGTTTGAACTTTTTTTGATTCCATTTTCTTCGCATTTTTATCTGATACAAATTTCTCAAATATATCAATCCATAAGTTTGTTCAAACGTCCAAACTTATCTTTTGCCACTAAAAAACTATTGCGGAAAATCCTCAATAAATAATAAGATATTTGAATAACTCTCCTCTACTAAGTAAAAGCTTCAGAGAAATATGCTTTTTCTTTGCTTTCTTTTTTTCGTTTTGTACCTATTTTGTTTACTTTTAGTTGTTCATGATTAAAAAAATATTAATGGCATGAGAATAGTAATTCTAGGGGCTCACTTGGTAGGTAAAACCACATTAGCAGAAAAACTGCATGAATCTCTTCCTGATTATGAGTTTTATCCAGAACCGTATTTTGAATTACAGGAAATGGGCTTTGTTTTTTCTGAAATGCCTACTGCAGATGATTATATGATGCAGTTGGAGTATTCTTTAAAGCAAATCGTGAGAAGTGATAGAAATGCTATTTTTGACCGTTGTCCGATTGATCTGTTAGGATATGCTTTAGCAGTTGATGATACATTAAATTTTTCATCAATATTTAATAAAATTCAAAATGCAATTAAAGAAATTGACGTTTTTGTATTTGTTCCCATTGAAGAACCCGATCGAATTTCATGCTCAGATTCCAATTTGCCTGAATTGAGAAATAATGTAAATGATATTATTGGTGAATTAATCGATGATTTTGAAATAGAAGTTATTAAAGTCAAAGGAAGTTTATCTGAAAGATTAAATCAAATTCAAAATAAGATACAGCAAAAATTTTAAAATAAATTCAATAAAATAGGCTGTATACGATTCTAAAATCACGTTAAGATCCTGCTCAAATAGATTGTTCTTTCTAATAATTTTGTAGTAAATTGCTTCTTCATTTTTAATTCTAATAACAAATAAAAATTTTTACTACACCCCATGAATGAAGAAATAAATTTATACCGAAACGCCAAGAAAACCAGAAACTTACTTTTATACGCTAGCGCAATCAGTATTTTATTAGCAATTGCACTTTTATACGGAATAGGAACTTTTGATGGAGTATTTAAAATAAAACTATCTATTATTTCAGGCGCTATTCTTTTAATGATGCTTGTTTTAACATTTAAAGTTCTTGCAAGTATAAAAGATAAATCTCCATTAATTCATATAGATGCAAACGGTTTTTATGGAAGAACAACC
Source organism: Flavobacterium ginsenosidimutans (assembly GCF_003254625.1). Taxonomy (GTDB): domain Bacteria; phylum Bacteroidota; class Bacteroidia; order Flavobacteriales; family Flavobacteriaceae; genus Flavobacterium; species Flavobacterium ginsenosidimutans. The sequence goes on along the minus strand of NZ_QJRJ01000073.1, from coordinate 82,488 downwards.
CCAGTAGCTAAAGCTTTTGGAAGAATAGAGTGGCAAGATGTTACCGATGTGCAATTGCAAAAAGTTGGCGGAGATACTTTGGTTGCTGTTACAATTAACAATATAGATAAATATGACGGCCGTGTTTCTAAGTTTCTTTGGAAATTGGCTTATGATGAACAAAGTTCTAGATTGAATATTATGTACTCAGCTTCAGAAATTGATATTGATGCAAATAGGTTATATGACTTGTTTGTCGGTAACTGGAAAAAATAGAAAAAGAGCCACTCATTTTAGTGGCTCTTTATATTTATGCTTTAGATAAAAAAATTACTTTCTTCCAGCTACCCAAAAAATAGAATTTCGAAGTAGAGTAGTGTAAGCTTCGTTTTCAAATAATTCTGGCGCATGTCCCATAAAAATGTAAATATTTCTTGATTTGAAATGATCATTTGTCCAAACTACAGGATGATCTCCCATTTTTATTTTTGAATCTGGTTCGTATGTAGATTCATCAACAGAAGCGAGAACATGAACATTCGACCTCGGACTTTTATCATAAATATACCATTCTTCTTTTTTGATCAAGAAATCAGATGGAATTCCTTTAGTTACGGGATGAGATTTATCTTCAATATTTACTTTCGCACTTGCAAAATCTGGAATGTAGTTGACAAACTGAATTCCGCCCATAAAATCAGAAAACCATTTCCACATTGGATATCCGTCAAATTCTCCTAACAAAGTTGCATGATGTAAACCAACCCATCCACCTTTTCCATTGTTCATGTATTTCTGAAACGCCTGCATCGATTCTTCACTCCAAGTGTAAGGAGGATAATCTAGCTGAATAAAAACTTGATATTGTTTTAAAAATGCTTCGTTAATAGCTTTTGTATTTTCGATATAATCGATTGTAAAACTGCTGTCGATTGCCAATTTGTTCAGCCAAGGTTTTGCAGCTTTTGTAAAATCAAGATGATGCCCACCGTTTTCATATAAAACCAATGCTTTAAAATGTGATTTTTTTTGTTTTTGAGCTAGACAATTCGGCTGAATAAAACAGCTTAAAATAAGTAGAATATATAATGTTGAATTTTTCATGAAAACGATTTGTTTGAAGTGACCAAAATTATGGTTTAACCATTGCCGTTATAGCTTGTAAAAACCACGCAGAATGTGGGATCCATTGTTCAGTCCAGCGCCACTCGTTTCCTTTGTCTTCTGTTTTAAAGTCAATTCCAGAACCATCTCCATTTCCGTCTTTTCCTGTAATTCCGTTAGAAATTCCGCCTTTTTCAGAACCATGTCCATAATTAGAATGCATATACGGAACATTATTTTCTCCAAATTTATATAAAAAGCACATCGAATACGGATTGCATCCTAAAATCCAAGATAATTGCTGTGAAGCATACAAATCAAGTGATTTTTTTATTTTGCTATTTTTTTGAAGTGAAATACTTTTTCCGCCTTCAATTGCTGCTGTTGCCAAAGAAGCTAATCTAGCGTTTTCGCCTTGCCACCACCAGCCAGTTTCATTTTCGTGCGGAATAAAAAAGCCATCCTGAATTTTATCTTTAAATAAAAAACTTTGCCTTGCATAACCAAACGGATTAGGGACATTATTTGTAACAGATAAATTATACACCAAAGCCTTTTTGATGACATTTTTAGCGGAAGCTATTTCTTTACTGTCCGTTTCTTTCTTTAAATATCTTGTTAATGCTACAATAGGCAAGCCAGCATCTGCAGCATGCCAAAACGGACGATTTCCTTCGTTGCTTCTAAACCAGCCTTTATCCGTCATTCGGTTTTCAAGTTTATGAGCCCATTTTCTGGCTTCTTCTTTATAAAAATTATCATTGGTCGCAATCCATAATTCTGTCGATGCCATCAAAGCACAATAATCATCAATGATGTTTTCTTTTCCGTCATCATCATATTTTGTGTTATTGATTAAAAGATGGGCATAAGCTCGTTTTGCACCGTCTAGATATTCTTTTGAAGTAAAATCTCCGTTCTTATTCCACTGAGAAATTCTTGCCAATGAAGCTATTGCAATTCCAGCGCCTTCGCGAAAAGCACTCTGATATTCATCTGTGGTAACACTATTGGCATGAAGTCCAACAATTCTTCTTGCGGCTGGATTTTTATCGAAATAACTGAAAACAATCATATAAAAATAATCTTCATCAGAAAGACAACGCATCATATAATCGGCTCCCCAGATGGCTTCGTTATCTAAAGAATCTTTTATTTTCCATTGTGTAAGCTGTTTCGGAATCGCTTCAGAGGTATTTATAAGCGACCAAGTTACTAAAGGTGTTTGCTGTGGAGAGACAAAATTGGCGTAAGCTAAATGTGAAAAATATTTGCTGACATCCCCAGAAGCATCACACCATCCTCCGTGCACGTCAACTTTTTTAGTGCTTCCAAACAATAACATATTTTTGTCAGCTTGAAGTTCTTCTGGTGTATTAGCTCTTTGTTTGTTGTAATAATGCACAATTGAAGAAATAGTTCTTTTTGCTAATATATTTTCTTCAATTGAAAAGCGGGCAGAAGTATAATTTTGATCTTCAATTTTTATACTGATTTTATAATTTCCTGGTTTTTGAAAAGAGGAAAAGTCTGCTTTATAATACAATTTCCCCAATTTCCAGTCCTCAACACTTTCTGCGTTTCCTATTTTAGAAGTAAAAACTGTTTTACCAGATTCGGAATCTATAATAGCGAAAGTTGCACTTGAAAGTTTGCCTTCATATCCAATAATAGCAATTTTTGGACTTTTTGGGTCAAAACCAACTTGGTTCACATAAATAATAGGGGAGCTATAAGCCGTAACAGAAAGAAATAAAACTATTAAGGCATATTTTAATTGTTTTCTGAATTTTAACATGGTTTTAGTTTTTTAGCTAGTAGAAAGCAAATTACAAAAAAGTAAAAATTTACTTTAGCTAAATGTCATTGACCTAAAATTCTAGAATTATAAGAATTATAATGAAACTAGTTTTTATAGGAGTTTATGCTAAAACGGAGAAATTGATGATGTGTATTTGATGTGATTTTTATAAAATACAAAACTTTTAGTTATTCATTATTTTTTCAAGCTGACCAAAACATCGGGAATGAATTTCAGCACCCTCTTTATATTGTTCAAGAGTCATTCCGTATAAATATGGTGTGTTTTGTAAATCAGTTTGGTTTGAAGATGTAATTTCGAATTGATTGTTAATTGAATCTAATTGTTGTTCGGTGTTTTTATTGATATTCCGGTTTGTCATAAAATTAAGTTTTTGGCTAAAGAATTTTGATAAGATTTGCGTTTAAGAAATAAGAAGTTTAATCTTTTCAATAGCTTTTTTATTTTCGTATGCAACTTCAACTAATGCAAGTAAAATATCATTTCTAAAAATGGTTTTATTTCTAACGTTTCTGATTAGAGCTTTACTTGGAGAGGGCTGGCCTTTTTTGGTTATACAGTTAATAGTAAGATCAACATAGGTTGAAGGTAAATGCTTATCAATAAACTCATAAGCTTTTTTATTGTGAGAATTATCTTCTTTAAAATTGCTATTATTGATTAATTTTGACATATATTTGCTAATTATAATTTAATGTTTTCATATTTTATGTAAATGTAGGAATAATATTATATTTACCATTCTTTTTTATGTTAAAAATATATTGTCGCTATATTTTGTATTAAAATTTATTAATGATGTATAACGAGAAGTTGAGCAAATTCTTTAAGGCTAAAGGATTAAAGCAAAAGGAAGTTGGGGCGATTTTAGGATTTAGTCCCGCGATGATTGGAAGATATTTACATGGTACAGCTAATATAGGTTCTGAATTTATTATTAGTTTAAGTAAAAATTTTCCGGATGTAGATTTGAATTATCTTTTTGCTCCAGAAATTGAGCAAAATATGGTTAATGAAGCTGGTGCAGTTTACGAAAAAGAGAATATTTTGAATGATTTAGAAGAAATTGAAGATCGAATTCATAATATTCGGCTACGGCTAGCGGAGAAAAAATTTGAGGAATAGATTAAAATTTTCCAAAAAATATCTAACAATTATAACTTGTAACCGTATTTATTAAACCACTCTTATTAGAGTGGTTTTTTTTGTTTAAGATGTTTATTTTTTAATTGTATGTAAGCTAATTATTTAAGTTTTTTTTTGCTAAATTTGGTTAAACAATTTCTAGCAATAACCATATGGAAAAATTAAAACGACCGGTTTATGTTAAACCTGGAACCGATGATTTTTTTAAAAAGATGCGTTTAGAAGTGGAAGAAACGGTCTTAAAAAACTCGTCGTTGTATGTATTAAATGTTGTGAAGTCTTTAGGGCTTCTGGCAATTTTCTTTTTATTCTACGCCTGTATCTTAATTTTTGGTAACCAGACTCCTTTACTTTTTCTTTTTTACATTTTGTCTGGTATTACTATGATCGTTTTGTTTATAAATGCTTTTCATGATGCTGCACATGGAGCTTTATTTAAAAAGCCAAAGCACAATGAATGGTTTTTATATGTTTTAGAACTCTTTGGAAGTAATCATTGGCTCTGGATGCGACGCCATATAAGTTTGCATCATGCTTATCCAAACGTACCAGATTGGGATATAGATATCAAACAGAGCGATATTATTCGAATATTTCCAAGCAGTCCGCTGTTTAATTACCATAAGTACCAGCACATTTATATGTGGTTTATTTATCCTTTGTATAGTCTTAACTGGCTTTATATTAGAGATTTTAAAGACTTTTTTGGTACAAAGGATAATTACGTAAAGAAAGTTGTCGACAAGATTCCGAGACAAGAAGTTTACAGACTTTTTGTAGCCAAGATTATTAATCTTATTTATTTGCTTTTTATACCTATGATGCTTTTAAATCAGCCTTGGTATACTGTTCTTTTTGCTTGGCTGTCTATGCATTTATGTGGCAGTGCAATTGGAGTCGTTGCATTGGTTTCAACCCATGTTGACGAAGATGCTCATTTCCCCAATACTGACGAAGAGGGAAATCTTTCTGATACTTGGGTAATGCATCAAATGATTGTAACTAAGGATTTTAGTACAGAAAGCAAACTGGCTAATTTCTTATACGGAGGATTTACACATCACGTAGCGCATCATCTTTTTCCTGCTGTTGGACATACGTATTATCCTTATATTACACCAATAATAAGACGTTATGCTGAGGAATATAATTTGCCTTATACTGCATATCCTTTTTATCATGCTGTTCGTTCTCATTTTAGAATGTTGAAAAACAAAGGTGTAAAAGAAAATATTTTAATGACAGGCGAGATATAGCTATTGAAAGTTATTTTTATAGAATAAAAAAGCGGTTTTTAAAACCGCTTTTTTTGTGACCATATTTTATTCTTTTATTTCAGCATTTTGCTTTTTAATGTTCAAGTCTTTTAAGAAATTATCTTTGATCTCAATATCAAAATTATCTTCTTTAAAAACCGTCAGTTTTGACTCGGCAAATTTGTAAACATTAATTTTATTGCTTTTAACATCAATATAAAGATCGTAGGAATAAGAATTGCAATCGTGTTGCTTACAGCCCCAAGCATGCAGAACATTTTCTTGTTTTTCAAAAGGAGTTTCTGTATTCCAGTCTTTTACCATTTGATCGTAATCAGTTCCCAATAATTTTTTTAATCTTGGTGCTAAACTGCTCTTAGATAAAAACTGAGTTCCAATAACACTTTTATCGACCAAATTATATAAAGAATCTGTTGGATTTAAAACAGTGCTATCTGTTTTTAAAGCTTCTGTTTTTATGGAAGTTGAATCAGTGGTCGGTACACTTTTTATGATTTCTTTTTTGCATGAAAAAAAGATTAAACTACCCAAAATAACTAGAGAAATGTTTTTGGCTCTGTAATTCATAATAACTGATTTTTTAGAATTAATAATTTAATTTACAAAGTCGTAATGATCTAATATTCATAAAGATATTAAATTAATATATGTTTTGAAAGTAAATTAAGACGTAATTGTAAACTCAATAAAGTAAATTTGAGCTCTTAAGAAAAAAGTTAAAGAAGCAGTTTTCAGTTTTTTTGTTTAACTTCAATTTTTAAAATTATCAGGCAATGAATCACTTTTCAAGATTTTTAATCGTTTTTCTTTTTGGTTTTACCTCTTTGCAGGCTCAAAACGAAGCTTATACAAGTACTGCAGAAACTGAAATTTCAGATACTACATTTGTTAAGCTTAGAGATTATAGCAACGATTTTATATATGATATGAAATATGCAACCGAAGATAATTTCTTAAAAGCAAAAGTGTATGATTGTGCCGAGTGCATGCTTCGTTTAAAGACCGTAAAAGCTTTAATTGCCGCAAATAATGATTTTTTGAAGAAAGGCTATAGAATCAAAATTTTCGATTGTTACAGGCCTTTGGATATTCAGAAAAAAATGTGGGAGATTGTATCGAATCCAGAATATGTTGCAGATCCAAAAAAAGGCTCCATTCATAATAGAGGAGGAGCCGTTGATATTTCTTTAGTGGATATAACCGGTAGAGAAGTCGATATGGGAACTTCTTTTGATTTTTTTGGAAGTATGGCCAGTCATAATTTTAAACAGCTTTCAAAAGAGATTCTTTCAAAAAGGGCTTATCTGAAAAAAACAATGATTAAAAATGGCTTTAATTCATTTGATTCTGAATGGTGGCATTATAATTTAAAAACAGGTCTAAAAGATAAAGTTTCCAATCAGAAATGGAAATGTGATTGATTACTCAACACATCTAATATTCTCCATAAAATAAGTGTTTGGGTGCGTTACCTTTCCTGTTAACTCAGAAGTAAGTTCTCTTTTTACGATATAATCTTCTGTATTAGTTAGATATTTTACACGCATAAGTGAAATAGGCGATTTTTTCAGTTCTTCATAATTGTCTTTCATGAACATAAAAATTCCTGTATTAACGCGATTGTCAAAACCTTTTTCATCACGAATTAATGTTCCGCAAGTTTCTTGATCGATATGCATTAAGGTTACAATTTTTCCATTTTCTAATTGTAAAAAAATCTTTGAATTTTTATCAAAACAATTAGCTTTGATAAAATCTTTACTTTTCTGGATTGCTTGCATATTTAAAGTAGGCAATCCGTCAGTTTGAGCTAGTGAAAAGAAGATATAATTAAAGTTTCCTCCAAAATATTTTTCACTCATTAAGTACTCATTTGTAACTTTGTAAGTACCGATAGAATCGGTTACGTTTGCACTGTACTCACAAGGTTTTTGTGCAAAAGCGGTAAATGTTAATAGAAAAATGGTTAAAGTAAATAGTTGCTTCATTGTGTTAGATTATTTTGGTGCAAATTAAAACTATTTTGTTATCTTTTACATCAGTTGTAAAAAAACAGTACAAATTTCCGCCATTTTTTATTTTCCATTTTTTTCTAATGTTCTCTACAGTCTCTGGAAAATTGCGAGTTGTAATGTTAGCCTGCTTATTTGCAAGCTCATTTTTCATTTCGTTTTTGTTGTATGGAATGATTTTTTGGATCTCAAATTTTCTTCCAGGAAAGTCAATTAAATCTTCTGAAGTATATAAATGCGAATGCTTATGTAATTTGTCAATCTGAAAAGCGGTGCTTACTTCGTCAAAACCGCCTGATTTCATAATGGCAGAATTTGGTTCGTAAAGATATTTCAGCGGTAATCCGTAAGAAGGGAAAGATGTTTCACTGCCCAAAACAAATTCAAAAGTTTCTGTTTTTTCTTTTAAAATGTTGACCGTTTTTAATGTTATTTCATCCGAATAATTTTTATGAATTTCGAAAAGCAATTCTTTCACTTCGTTTTCAAGCGCTATGATATGAATGTTTTTTACATTTTTTAGTTCTGATAATCCTGCAGAAATATCTAATAACGGAGCCGTTTTAATTAATACAGAATCTGATTTTTCGAAATAATAATTAAGAAGTTCAGGAACATTTGGCAAACAGTCTTTCAGCATAAAAACTTTGCCTTTACTGTCATTTCTTCTTGATGGATCAATATAAATCCAATCAAATTTATGATTTGTTTTTTCTAATAAATGAATAGAATCTCCAGCATAAAAAGTGCAATTTTCAACTTTTAATTGTTTGAAATTGTGTGTTACAATTGCTGATAATTCTTCATTTATTTCGCAATGCGTTATCGATTTAAATTTCTTCGAAAAATAATAATCATCAACACCAAAACCTCCAGTTAAATCAATAAAAGATTCGCCAGAAATTAAAGAAGCTTTATATGCCGCAGTTTTTTCTGAAGAAGTTTGTTCAACCGATATTTTACTTGGATAAATAATATTTTCCGCTGTAAACCAAGTCGGGAGTTTTTCTTTGGCTTTTGATCGCGCTTCAATTTGATTTAAAATTAAAATCCAGTCTGTTTCTGGAAACGGATTTTTTTGCAACGCCAATTTTGTTACATCTGCACCAGTATTTTGAATTATAAATTCCTGTATATCATGATGCAAAATAGAAGTATTCAAAGCTAAATTCTTTCGGTTAATACGGAGACAATTTTATTATTAGGGAAAAATTCTTTTAAGATTACTTTAATCATTGTAAAAACAGGAATGGCTATAATCATACCAACAATTCCAAACGTAATACCACTTATTAATATAACCAAGAATATTTCTAATGGGTGCGAATTTACACTTTTTGATGAAATTATTGGCTGGCTAACATTATTGTCAATGGCCTGAACCACTAAAAAACCAATAATTACATAAATTGTTGTAGGAAGAATTTCTGACTGAAAATCTTTTCCGATCATACTTATCATGGTTAATAACCCAGCCAAAGTTGTTCCGATAATTGGGCCCAAATACGGTATTATATTAAGAATGGCACATAAGAAGGCGATTACAAAAGCATTTTTATTTCCAAAGATCAATAAGACAATTAAGTAAAGAATAAAAACAACAATCAATTGCAATAATAAACCAATAAAATAGCGAGTCAGCAAATGGTTTATCTTAGTAATAGAATTTAAAATTTTATCCTCATTCGAATCTGGTAATATTCTTCTTGCCTGATCTTTAAAGATATCTTGATCTTTAATAAAAAAGAAAGTAATAAAAAACACAGAAACCAATCCCATTCCCATATTGGCCATAAAATTGATTATCGAATTGATGAATCCTGTAAAATAACTGAAATCTAAAACAGAAGTAAGTTTAGAATCTTTTATCACTTTATTTAAATCAATATGCTGAATATTAAAGTATTCTTCAAGGTGTCTTTCTGCCTCTATAAAATTTGTTTGAAGATGTGCAGTATCTAGTAATGCTAAATTATTGGCTTGAGAAATAATTAAAGGAACAAACAAAAGAATGAACCCCACAATTAGAAATATAAAAAAGATGATGGTGGTGGTAGCCGCCATTGAATTGCTGAATTTTAATTTATTCTTTAAAAATAAAACTAACGGATTCGCAATTAAACATAGTATTAAAGAAATGCACAGATAAACAATAACAGTTTGTATTTCATAGAGAAAATATAAAACGATACCAATGATTAAGATTGTTGCTAAAGCCCTTAAAATTCCGTTCGAAATAGTTTTTGATGTAATCATGTTTAAATATTAGACTATAAATATAGGAAAAAGCATTTTAAAATTTAGGATGAAACAAAAAAAGCGAGATGAAAACATCTCGCTTTGTCTATCATTTTTGATTCAACTATTGTGCAAAAGAAGCTCTTGCTCCTCCAGTTGTAAAAATAGCTGATATTCTGCTTTTTTGCCCTGTAGAGAACATATACATCGCTGCATCATCAACATAATCCATGTAGTTCATTGTCATCTCTACTGGTGTACCTGAACAAGTACTGTAGTGAGGGTAAGCAGGAACTCCGTAGTTTGCTGTGTTGTGAGTAGGAGTATCTGCAACAAGATCGCTTCCGCAAGTTGCATCTCCCCAAATGTGACGTAAATTCATCCAGTGTCCAACTTCGTGAGTTGCCGTTCTTCCTAAGTTGAATGGAGCATTTGCAGTTCCAGACAATCCGAAGTAACGTGAGTCGATAACAACTCCATCAGTTGAAGAAGCACCTCCAGGAAATTGCGCATAACCTAAAATTCCGCCTCCAATGTTGCAAGACCAAATGTTTAATTTAGTTGTTGGAGAAGTAGGAGCGATTCCGCCTTGAGCAGTTTTTTTCATCGCGTCATTTGTTCCCCAAGAAGTTTTAGTTGTAGATTTTCTAATAATCTGATCTAAAACAAATGTAATTCCGATGTTTGCTTTAACTCCTGAGAATAATGCTGGTACATTATTATAGTCAGAGTTTAAAGCATTAAAATCTTTGTTTAAAACATCGATTTGTGATTGAATTTGCGCATCCGAAATGTTTTGCGCTGTTGTTCTGTACAATACGTTCACTACTACAGGGATTTCGATTTTGCCATTAACCAAACGTCCTGTAAAATTTGAACCAGCATGTTTTGCTGTGAATGCTTCGATTTCATTCATTTTAATTGCCAATGTTGGATCAGCTTTTAATTGCGCCTCAAGAACTTCTTGTGTTGCACATCCTCTTCGAGAAGCAACAGTTGCATCTGCATTAGCAGATTCAGATTGTTCATTTTGGCAAGCAAATAACACTAATGCCGTAAATGCGGTAATAATAACTTTTTTCATAATAATTTGGGTTTTTGTTATAAAAATGTTGATTAGTTAAACATTGCAGCAATTTTATAACAAAAAATTATTGTAGAAAAATATTACAAAGATTATTTTGTCAGAAATTTTACAAACCCTTACAAACACTGATTCCTACAAAAAATACATGAAAAATATTAATAAGTTTTTTCTTTCTTTATTATTTTTTTAATGTATTTTGTCGTGATTATCTGTATTTTAACGATAATTTAAACAAATCAAATTGATGTGAAATCGAAAATTATCTTCTTAAAAAGATTTTTTTATAACGAAGTAATCTCATAAAGTGCAATACTAGCAGCTTGCACCACATTCATACTGCTGTTTTTGCCAAACATATTGATATGTACGATTTGGTGAGAAAGTTTCAAAAGTTCTTCAGAAATTCCATTAATCTCACTTCCAATTAAAAGCGCGATTTTTTTATTTTCTGGAATGGAAACTTCTTTTAAAGGTTTGCTATTAGAAGCGATTTCTAGAGCGATAATTTCAAAATCATTATCCAAAAGAAAAGATTGAAGTTGAGTAAAATCTTCAATAATAGAATGTGCTACATGAAGATGTGTGCTTCGTGAAGTTTTATTTATTTTACGAGGTGTAAGCGGAATATCTTTTCCGAAAAAGATAATATTTTCGACTCCGAAAGCTTCAGAAATTCTAAATAAAGAACCAATATTCTGCTGAAAGTAAATATGATCGCATACTAAAGTAATGGGAAATGTTTTTCTTTCAAATTGATTTTCTTCGTGAGTCAGCTGCATTTTTTGTTAGTGAAAAGTGATTAGTAATTAGTGATTAGTAATTAGTAAATAGTGTTGAGAGTGACGTTGTTTTTTCTTAATTGATAATTACTAGTTACTAATGACTTGTGACTAGTCACTAATTAGTAAATATATAATTGATGATGTTGGCGCCCATTTTCAAGGCTTTGTCTCTTACGTTTGCAGGATCATTATGAACTTCGGGATCTTCCCAGCCGTCTCCTAAATCACATTCGTAAGTATAAAGCAAAACCAGTTTATTGTCTATAAAAATACCAAAAGCTTGAGGACGAGTTCCGTCGTGTTCGTGAATTTTCGGTAATCCGTTTGGGAAAGGAAATGGTTTCTGAAAAATGGGATGATTTGCAGGAAGCTCAACTAGATTATTATTTGGAAATATCTTTTTGATTTCTTTTCTAATAAATTGATCCATTCCGTAGTTGTCATCAATGTGAAGAAAACCGCCAGCAGTTAAATAATTTCTCAAATTTGTCACATCTGCATCACTAAAAACGACATTTCCGTGACCCGTCATGTGTACAAAAGGATATGAAAACAAATCGGGATTACTTGGTTCTACGGTCGAAGGTTTGTTTTTAATTCGAGTGTAAATATTGGCATTGCAAAAATTAATCAAATTCGGTAAAGAAGTTGGGTTTGCGTACCAGTCACCACCTCCGCTGTATTTAAGCAAAGCAATTTCTTGTGAAAAAGAAGAAATGGAAATTAGTAATAATAGATAGAATATTTTTTTCATGTAATTTTAATGCTCTGATATTTTTAAAAGCCTTCTTTTGTCATCCTGAGGAACGAAGGATCACACTAGAAATTCCTCACCTTTTGTCGCCAATCTTTGTCTAATCGCATGGGATCTTTTGTTCCTCAGGATGACAAACTTAACGACTAATTTATTCATTAAAAAACACAACACTATGACAAGCCACAACCGCAGCTGTTTCTGTTCTTAAACGTGTATTTCCTAAAGTTACAGGCTTGTAATTGTTTTCTAATGCCAAAGCAATTTCCTTTTCAGAAAAATCACCTTCGGGTCCAATTAAGATTGTAACGTCTTCGTTTGGTTTTAAAACCTCTTTTAATGATTTTTTATCGGTTTCTTCGCAATGTGCAATTAGCTGTAAACCATTTTGCTTTTGTTTAATGAATTCTTTAAGCGAAATAGCATCATTTAATTTCGGAAGAAACGTTTCGTTGCATTGTTTCATTGCCGAAAGAATGATTTTTTCGAAACGATCTCGATTAATTACTTTTCGCTCAGAACGATCGCAGAAAATAGGTGTAATTTCTTGGATACCAATTTCGGTAGCTTTTTCTAGAAACCATTCAAAACGATCATTCATTTTAGTTGGCGCAACAGCCAAATGCAGGCGAAATTTAGGTTTTTCTGCATTTGTTATCGAAAGCACTTCAACGGTACATTTATTATCTGAAGCAAGAGTTATCTGAGTTTCAAACAATAATCCAAAACCATTGGTGACTTGCAAAATATCTGAATCTTTCTTTCGAAGAACTTTTATAATATGACGGCTTTCTTCTTTATCAAAAGAAAAACTTTCGGTTGTTTCGTCTATATTCGGATTAAAAAATAACTGCATGATTTAAAATTCAATTCTTGCTTTAGAAACCACAGCTGAAGTTTCAAAACGATTAGATAAGTATTTTTGATAACCTACAATTCCAATCATTGCAGCATTGTCTGTTGTGTATTCAAATTTCGGAATGAAGGTTTTCCAGCCGTATTTGCTTTCTGTTTCTTTCAGTGTATTTCTGATTCCTGAATTGGCTGAAACTCCGCCGCCAATTGCGATTTGCGTAATTCCAGTTTCTTTTACGGCCAGTTTAATTTTATCCATCAAAATTTCGATAATCGTATGCTGAATAGAAGCGCAAATATCATTTAGGTTTTCTTCAATAAAATTTGGATTTGCCTGTTTGTTTTTTTGGATGAAATATAAAATAGCAGTTTTCAATCCAGAGAAACTAAAATCTAATCCTGGAACTTTTGGTTTGGTAAAAGGAAATGCTTTCGGATTTCCTTCTTTTGCATATTTATCAATTAATGGTCCGCCTGGATAAGGAAGTCCAAGAATTTTGGCGCTTTTGTCAAATGCTTCACCTACAGCATCATCAGTAGTTTCTCCGATAATTTCCATATCAAAAAAACTATTCACTTTTACGATTTGAGTATGTCCGCCACTTATTGTTAAAGCTAAAAAAGGGAATTCTGGTTTGTCGTAGCCTTCTTCATCAATAAAATGAGCCAATATGTGAGCATGCATGTGATTTACAGCGATTAACGGAACATTTAAGGCTAATGATAATGATTTACTGAAAGAAGTTCCTACCAATAAAGAGCCCATTAAGCCTGGACCTTGCGTAAATGCGATTGCGCTTAACTGTTCTTTTTGTACATTTGCTTTACGAAGTGCAGCATCTATCACAGGGACAATATTCTGCTGATGCGCTCGGGAAGCCAATTCAGGAACAACACCTCCGTATTGATTGTGAATTAATTGATTGGCTACAACATTTGACAATACTTTGTCGTTATGTAAAACCGCGGCAGCAGTATCATCGCATGAACTTTCGATGGCTAGAATAAAAACCTCTGGATTTTGCATATAAAGGCACAAATTTTGAATTATATTTGACAAATCAAATTATTAAATTTCTTTGATTTAAGCAGTGCCCCAAAATTAAAGAATTTTTATCAAAAACAGTCGCTCTTTGTCTGTTCAAAATAAATTAAAAGAAAAACTAAAATTAAAGAAGCTATCAAAAAAGTAAAGAAAATAATATCACGAACCCTAATTGGGTTGATTTTACTTTTGTTAGCATTGGCTATCATACTATCTCTTCCTGTCGTTCAGACACAGATTGCCAATTATGTTACTAATTCTTTGAACGAAGATTATAAGGTTAATATTAACGTTGAAAAAACGGCAATCAATATTTTTGGTGGAGTAAAATTGAAGAACGTAACGATTTTAGATCATCATAAAAAAATGATGATTTATTCGGATATTATTACTACTGATATTGCAAGTTTCAGCAGATTGTTAGACGGAGATTTGATTTTTGGAGATTTGCGTCTTACGGGTTTGATTTTCAATCTAAAAACCTATAAAGGTGAAAATGAAAATAACATCAATAAGTTTATTAAAGCTTTTGAAGTTGAAAATACGCCTAAGAAAAAATCTACTAAACACTTTTTACTGACGGCTAAAAATGCTTATATCGAAAAAGGAAGATTTTCTGTTGTTGATGAAAATAAAACTACTCCAAAATTTCTTGATTTCACGAAATTAAACGCTTATATCAGTGAGTTTAAATTGTATGGGCCAGATGTAAATACAAATATTCATAGGTTTTCGTTTATGGATCACCGAGGATTATATGTTTCTAATTTTGCAGGGAAATTCAGTTATACCAAAAAACAGATCAAAGTTGAAAATCTGGCTATTAAAACCAAAAGATCATCAATTTATGGTGTAGCAATTTTAAATTATAAACCGTCAGACTTTCTTGATTTTACAGATAAAGTTCGATTTGACGTTTTGATAGATTCTTCTTCTATTGCAACAAACGATATTCGCCATTTTTATGATGGTTTAGGTAAAAATCAGCATTTTAAACTGAAAACCAAATTAGACGGACCGTTGAATAACATGACGCTTACAAGATTGAGATTAAGCGATACAAATGGATCAAAGATTAACGGAACAATCAATTTTAGAAATCTTTTGGGAAGCAAAACTCAGAAGTTTTCTATGGATGGAAAGTTTGATAAACTGCTTTCTAGTTATGATGATTTAGTGATTTTACTTCCAGAAGTTTTGGGTAAAAGACTTCCGAAAGAAATGAAGAGAATCGGGAAGTTTAATATTGTTGGAAAAGCAAAAGTTTCTACAACAGACTTAGAAACCGATTTTAAGATGGCAACTGATCTTGGAAATGGACAAGTCGATCTTCATATGAATAATATGGATTTTATCGATAAAGCTTCTTATTCAGGAAATATCATTTTAAACAATTTTGATGTAGGCGCTGCTTTAAACAGAAAAGATATTGGCAAAACGACTTTAAATCTTGATGTTGACGGAGTTGGTTTTACCGAAAAATATTTAAATACTGTTATTAAAGGAGATATTGCGAAATTGGATTACAATAAATATACCTATAATAATATAGTAGTAAACGGAAATTTTAAGCTTCCTTATTATAAAGGACAAATTGCGATTAATGATCCAAACTTAAATTTAAGTTTTGATGGATTGTTGGATTTAAGCAAAAGAGAGAATCGTTATGATTTTCATATCAATGTTGAAAATTCAGATTTGCGAAAACTTAAATTCGTAAGCGATTCTATTTCTAATTTTAAAGGAGATGTTGTTGTTCAGTTAACTGGAAATTCTATTGAAAACCTTCAGGGAAATATCTTTATAAAAGATGCAGAATATCAAAACCCGAAATCGACTTATGTTTTTGATCAAGTAACTTTAAATTCAAGTTTTGACGCAGATCGTTTGAGAACGATTACAATTAGTTCAAATGATGTTGTAGACGGAAAAATTGTTGGAAAGTTTAGATTTGATCAATTAGATAAATTGGTGATGAATTCCGTTGGTAGTTTGTACACCAATTACAAGCCTTATAAAGTTAGAAAAGGACAATTTTTGCGTTTCAATTTCCGAGTTTATGATAAAGTGGTCGAAATGCTTTATCCTGAAATAAAAATTGATTCTTCTACAGTAGTAAGAGGAAAAATTGATTCGGATTTAGAGGAATTTAAATTCCGTTTCAGATCGAAACAGATTACAGCAGACAAAAATACGTTTGATAACATCCGAATTAATATTGATAATAAAAACCCGCTTTATAATGCGTATGTCGAATTAGACAGTATTAAAACACCTTATTATAAGATTCGCGATTTTAATTTAATTAATGTTACGGCAAAAGATACTCTGTTTGTTCGTTCAGAGTTTAAAGGAGGAAATGCAGGAGAAGATTATTTCAATCTGGATTTGTATCATACAATAGACAAGAATAAAAATAATATTGTCGGAATCAAGAAATCCGAAATGAAATTTAAAGATTACATCTGGTACTTAAATGAAAAAAGTGATGATGATAATCAAATCTTAATTGATCAATATTTTAAGAATTTCACGTTTGATAATATCGTTTTATCGCATGAAAATCAGAAAATGGATTTAAATGGAGTTATTAAAGGAACGGATTATAAAGATCTGGTGCTGAATTTTGAAGATGTTGATATCAATAAAATTACGCCTTTAAATTCCAAATTTGTCTTTAATGGTAATTTGAATGGAAACGTTAATTATAAACAGAATAAAAATGTTTATCAGCCTACGGCAGCCATAAAAATTGATCATCTTGTTTTGAACAAAACAGAATTAGGAACGCTTAATTTTGATATTTCTGGAGATGAAAGTTTTAGAAAATTCACGGTTAATTCATCGATTCAAAATGGTTTTACAGAATCGTTTAGAGCAAACGGAACTTTTGCGGTAGAGAATAAAGAAACAATTATGGATATGAATCTGAAATTGGAAGGGTTCAATCTAGCAACTTTAGGAACTATTGGCGGAGATGTTTTGTCTAATGTTCGGGGTTCTGTTTCTGGAAACGCTGCTGTTATCGGGAATTTGAAAAAGCCAGAAATTAACGGACGTTTGTATGTAGAAAAAGCAGGGATGACAATTCCGTATCTAAATACAGATTATGAATTAAGTGATCGAACGGTAATTGATTTGACCAATGAAAAGTTCTTGTTTAGAAATAATCAGTTAACAGACACTAAATACGGAACAAAAGGTTTGCTGAATGGTACAATTGAACATAATAATTTTGGTGATTGGAAATTAGATTTAAATATAACCTCTAAAAGGTTAGTCGCTCTTGATACAAAAGACAGCGAGGATGCTGCCTATTTTGGTACAGCATTTATAAATGGTTCTGCTAGTATAAAAGGCCCTGTTGAAAGTTTATTTATTAAGGTAGATGCTAAGTCTGAAAAAGGTACAGAAGTTAAGATACCTATTAATAATGTGCAAAGTGTTGGAGAAAGCAGTTGGATTCATTTTGTGACGCCAAAAGAAAAGTTCAATCTTGCTAACGGAATTGTTGAAAAAACAAGGGATTATAATGGACTTGAGCTGGAATTTGATTTTGATATTACACCAGATGCCGAAGTAGAAGTTATTCTGGATCGAAATTCGGGTCATGGTATGAAAGGGAAAGGGTATGGATCGCTTTTATTTAAAATCAATACTTTAGGTAAATTTAATATGTGGGGAGATTTCCAGGCATACGAAGGAACGTATAATTTTAAATACGGCGGACTTATCGATAAAAAGTTTGCTGTTAAAAAGGGAGGTTCTATTATTTGGGAAGGAAATCCAATGCGTGCTCAGTTAAATTTAGAAGCTGTTTATAAAACCCAAGCCAATCCGGCGGTTCTTTTAGATAATACTTCTTCATTCAATAAAAAAGTTCCTGTAGAAGTTGTTATCGGATTGAGAGGAGATTTAGCAAGTCCAGAACCAAATTTTGATATTCAGTTCCCGTCGGTAAGTAATGTTTTAAAATCGGAGATACAATATAAATTAGACGATAAAGATATCCGTCAGACACAAGCGCTATATTTATTATCAACTGGCTCTTTCATGAGTACGGACGGATTTAGCCAAGGAGATTTTTCTGGAACACTAACAGAAACTGCTTCAAGTTTGCTGGGAGGAATTATCAAGTCGGATAATGATAAAGTAAATATAGACTTAAATTATATTGCCGCAGATAGAAGAACAGGGCAGGAGGTTGATGGTCAGTTTGTGGCCAATATATCTTCGCAGGTAAATGAAAGAATTACAATCAATGGTAAATTGGGAGTTCCTGTTGGTGGAGTAAACGAATCGGCAATTGTTGGAGATATCGAGGTCTTATATAGAGTAAATGAAGATGGTACAATGAACCTTCGCTTGTTTAATAAAGAAAACGATATTAATTATGTAGGACAAGGAATTGGATATACTCAAGGAGTTGGTATTTCGTATGAAGTAGATTTTGATACTTTCAGCGAATTAGTAAATAAGCTCTTTAAAGACCATAAAATCGAAAAAGCGGTAAAAGGTTCTTCTTCTGATGAATTACAAGATTCTTACTTAAATCCTGATTATGTGAATTTCACGAGCAAAAAAGATTCGGAGAAAAACAAAAAGAAGGCAAAAGAAGAGGAAGAGAAAAAGAAAAAAGAAGAAGAAAAGAAGAAAAAGCAGCAACATCAAGAGCCAACGAATAATCAGGGATTAATTCCAGATAGCGATTATTAACACTTTGTTAAAAAAAGACATTTATAAAACCATTATTCTTATAATGGTTTTTTTTGTGCTAAATTTAGGCCCTCTAATAAAATTTTCCAAGTGAGCGGAAAATTCCGATTTTTATAACACTTCATCAGGGTATTGTTAATTTTGACGATTTAATTAAAAAAATAGCGTTTTATTATTTTTAATGAAATTTTTTCCTAGAAAAAACTTATTAACGAAAACGTTTGAATTTAACATATTTTATTAATTTATAATAATCATAACCTGAAAAGTGCTGAATGTTTGCTAATTTTACACTTTAATACTTAAATAATGCCAAAAACAATAAAAAAAGTAGGTGTTCTTACCTCAGGAGGAGATTCACCTGGAATGAATGCAGCAATACGATCGGTTGTTCGAACTTGCGCATATCATAATATAGAATGCATCGGAATTTATAGAGGGTATCAGGGAATGATTGAAGGAGACTTCAAAGAAATGGGGCCTCGTAGCGTAAATAATATTGTAAACAAAGGTGGAACGATCTTAAAATCAGCTCGTTCAGTTGAGTTTAGAACCCCTGAAGGTAGAAAAAAGGCACACGAAAACCTTGTTAAGGCTGGTGTTGATGCTTTGGTTGTTATTGGAGGTGATGGAAGTTTTACTGGAGGATTAATTTTTAATTCAGAATTTGATTTTCCTGTAATGGGAATTCCAGGTACAATTGATAATGATATTTATGGTACAAGTTTTACTTTAGGGTATGATACTGCTTTAAATACTGTTGTAGACTGTATAGATAAAATTAGAGATACAGCAAGTTCACATAACCGTCTTTTCTTTGTAGAGGTTATGGGTAGAGATGCTGGTCACATTGCTCTTAACGCTGGTATTGGTGCCGGAGCAGAAGAAATTCTTATTCCTGAAGAAGATCTAGGTTTAGATCGTTTATTAGATTCACTTCAAAAAAGTAAAGCTTCAGGAAAATCATCAAGTATTGTTGTAATTGCTGAAGGAGATAAAATTGGTAAAAACGTATTCGAATTAAAAGATTATGTTGAAGCTAATTTACCTGAATACGATGTGCGTGTTTCGGTATTAGGACACATGCAGCGTGGAGGTTCTCCATCTTGCTTTGATCGTGTTTTGGCAAGCCGTTTAGGAGTAAAAGCTGTAGAATCTTTGTTAGAAGGAAAATCAAACTATATGGTAGGTCTTCGTGAAGATAAGGTGATTTTAACTCCACTTGAACAAGCAATCAAAGGTAAATCAGAAATTGATAGAGAGTTATTAAGAGTGTCAGACATTATGTCGACATAATCAATATAAAAAGTTTAAAAAAGAAGAGAAGTTTATTGTGAGGAAATTAGACTTTGAATTAGTGTAATAAAAACAAAAGCAAAAAATTTAGTAAAATGTCAAAAGTAAAATTAGGAATAAACGGATTTGGACGTATTGGAAGAATCGTTTTCAGAGAATCTTTCAATAGAGATAATGTAGAAGTTGTTGCAATCAATGACTTGTTAGATGTAGACCACTTAGCTTATTTATTAAAATATGATTCAGTTCACGGTCGTTTCAACGGAACTGTAGAAGTTAAAGAAGGAAAACTTTATGTAAACGGAAGAAATATCCGTATCACTGCTGAAAGAAATCCAGCTGATTTAAAATGGAACGAAGTTGATGTAGATGTTGTTGCAGAATGTACTGGTATCTTCACAACTATCGAAACAGCAAGTGAGCACTTAAAAGGTGGTGCTAAGAAAGTAATTATTTCTGCTCCTTCTGCTGATGCTCCAATGTTTGTAATGGGAGTTAACCACGAAACTGCAAAAGCTTCTGATTTAGTTGTTTCTAACGCTTCTTGTACTACAAACTGTTTAGCTCCTTTAGCTAAAGTAATCAACGATAACTTCGGAATTGTTGAAGGTTTAATGACTACAGTTCACGCAACTACTTCAACTCAAATGACTGCTGACGGACCTTCTAGAAAAGACTGGAGAGGTGGACGTGCAGCTGCTATCAACATCATTCCTTCTTCAACAGGTGCTGCTAAAGCGGTTGGAAAAGTTATCCCATCTTTGAATGGAAAATTAACAGGTATGGCTTTCCGTGTTCCTACTGCTGACGTTTCTACAGTAGATTTAACTGTGAAACTAGCTAAAGAAACTTCTTATGAGGAAATTATGGCTGTTTTGAAAAAAGCTTCAGAAAACGAATTAAAAGGTATCTTAGGATATACTGAAGATGCAGTTGTTTCTCAAGACTTTATCTCAGATAAAAGAACTTCTATCGTTGACGCTACTGCGGGAATCGGTTTAAATTCAACTTTCTTCAAATTAGTTTCTTGGTATGACAATGAGTACGGATACTCAAGCAAATTAATTGATTTATCTGTACATATTGCAGGTTTAAAATAATAATATATATTTTTGCAAAATCCCGTTACTTTAAAATAACGGGATTTTCTTATTTTGTTAGCTCTATAATTAATGTGAAAAATACACTTTTAAATTGAAAATAGAGAGACCTAATCCCAAAAACGAAACAACAATGAAATTAATAGTTGACAGTGGATCTACGAAAGCCGATTGGATTGCAATTGATGATAATGGAAAAGTATTATTCACAACACAAACTTTAGGATTGAATCCTGAAATTCTTGACGGACCAGAAATTATCGAAAGATTAAATGACCGTTTTGATATCTTACAAAACAAAAAAAATGCTACACATTTATTCTTTTACGGTGCTGGATGTGGTACTGACAGAATGAAAACGGCATTGTCACAAATTTTCCAAGGATACTTTACTAATGCAATTGTAGACGTTCAAGAAGATACTTATGCAGCTGTTTATGCTACAACTCCAAAAGGACAAGAAGCTATCGTTTCTATCTTAGGAACAGGTTCTAACTGCAGTTATTTTGATGGAAAAGTATTGCATCAAAAAGTGCAATCATTAGGGTACATTGTTATGGATGATTGTAGTGGAAATGTTTTTGGAAAAGAATTAATTAGAAAATACTATTTTAATAAAATGCCAAAAGAATTAGCTGTTGAACTTGAAAAAGAGTACGACGTTGATCCAGATTTTATTAAAAATAAATTATATAAAGAACCAAATCCAAATGCTTATTTAGCTACTTACGCAAAGTTCTTAATTAAGCACAAAGACACTGAGTTCTGCAGAAAAATTATCTTTAAAGGAATGAAATCTTTCGTTAAGAATTACATTAAACAATTCGATAACTGTAAAGAAGTTCCTGTGCATTTTGTTGGTTCTATTGCATTTTATTTGAAAGATGAATTACAAGAGACATTCAATAAATATGAGCTTCAATTAGGGAATGTTTTAAGAAGACCTATTGATGGATTAATTGCATACCATGTCGCTAATCAATAGTTCTGGTTTTATGGAAATTGCCATTATTGCTCATGATGGAAAAAAAGCTGATTTAATTGATTTTTTAATCAAAAATGAAGCTATTTTGCACAATGAAAAAATAAGGCTAATTGGTACTGGAACTACTGGAGGAAAAGCTGAAGCTGCTGGGTTTAAAACTCAAAGAATGCTTTCAGGACCTCTTGGAGGCGATGCACAAATTGCAGGTAGAGTAGCGGAAGGAATTACGCAGATGGTTTTCTTTTTTAAAGATCCTTTATCGAGTCATCCGCACGAAGCCGATATTAATATGCTGATTCGTGTTTGTGATGTGCATAATGTGCCGCTGGCCACGAATGAAGCAACGGCACAATTATTATTAGATGCTATTGCACTGCAATTATAGAAATTTCTACATTAACATTTTTTGGCAAACAAGTCACTTGAACCGTTTCACGAGCTGGAGCGGTTTTTTCGTTAAAATAAGAACCGTAAACAGTGTTTATTGCACCAAAGTTGTTCATATCCATGATGAAAATAGTTGACTTTACTACGTTTTCAAAAGTCATATCTGCTGCTTCAAGAATTGCAGCAATGTTTTTCATAACTTGATTCGTTTCATCATTAATGTTGTCTGTAACCAATTCTCCTGACTCAGGATTGATTGCAATTTGTCCAGAAGCATAAAGTGTATTTCCAGATAATACAGCTTGATTATACGGTCCGATTGGAGCAGGAGCTTTCTCGGTAAAGATGATTTTTTTCATAATGAATTTATTTTGATTCGAAAGTAGTTTATCTATTTGAAACGCTTCGTTTGTTCCATTTGATATCGCTAAGCATACCAGATTTAATTCCGATGAAGAAATTCCAGTTAGAGTTCGTTCCAAGAGGCTGCCAGTTAAATGCCATTCTCCAGCTTAATAAGTCTCTTTCAAAACGGAATTGAGTAAAAGTAACCCCTTTTTGAACAAAATCGTATCCAGTAGAAACTCCGGCTTTCCATTTAGGCGTAAGATCTGTATTTACAGAAATCATGATAGAGTTTCCAGAAATCGTGTTTTCTCTTTTTACGTTTGAGTATGTTAAAGAGTACGCAAGCGTCATATCCCACGGCACTTTCGAATTAAAGAATTCTGCAATAGCATCTTCTTTTTCCGGTTCATTTGCAAACTGGCTGTTACGGCTATCATTTAAATCGGTATTTGTACCAAATAAGTCATCGCTTCGTCCACCGTTCCGCTGGCTTTGAGTGTTTTTGTCTTTTTCGCTGGTTCCTTTATTGGAGAAAGAATAGTTTACTGTTACGTTAGCACTTGTCATTCTGAATAAACTTCCACCGTTGTCAATGTTGAATTTATCAATTTTGTTACCACCGTTATCAATCGCATAAGGATCTAATGTAGCACCAAAATTCATATTCATTTTATTGTCAAAAAATTGTGTTCCACCGCTAACTAATACAGGCTGCCATCCAAATGTTGATTTTCCGTCAGCATTGAAGTTATAGCTTGTGCTGAAGTTTAAATTGTTTAGCAGCATTATTTTTTTAGGCTCTGTTTTTGTGCTGTCACGGTCTCTAACTTTAGCCTCAAAAGTGTTGCTTAATGCAAAACCAACAATGTTTGAATTGTCTTTTGCAGGCGCTCCATATAAACCATTTTCAAACCTAGTATATTCAGAAACTATTTTCCCTGTCGCATCGACTGAATACGTGTCATAATAGCGCTCAAAACTTGGTGTATAAGCATAAGTAACACTAGGACGCATAACGTGTCTAATAGACTGGATTTTTTTGTCGTCACCAAAATTGAAAGTTCCGTAAATAGTTGTACCTAAATTGGTGCTGAAATTATATGTTCTATAAGAATCAAATCCGTTTACATTTTCATTGACCGCTTTTGCTTCGGTTGGATCGTAAACTTTTTGAATGGTTTTGTTAACCCATGTTTCTTGGTAAGTTGTAGAAGCTCCTGCACTAAAATATTTAAATAGTTTAAAGTTTGTACTAAGCGGAATAGTATGTTGCATTCCTAACTGAGCGTCATCAAACATTTGAGGCTTGAAAAACAAAGAATCTTTTGTTTTAAAATAGTTTTTACCGCTTACACTATATTGTAAGTTAATGTTCTTAATTAATCCCTTTTTTACACCATCTTTTCCAACAAATGGATAGACACGGTCAATACTTCCTTGTAGGGAAGGAAGGGTCATAATAATGTCTTCTGTTTGTGTATTCTGACTGTGCGTAGCAGATAACGAAATACGAGAACCAGGAATAGTGTTGAAGGTTCTATTGTATGAAATAGAAGAGCTTAATGTATTATTTAAGTTCGAACCAATGTTTGCTTGGTTAATAGATTGCTTAAAATATTTACTACTACCCATGTTAACCGATGCAGAAAAGGTCGAATTTGGGTTTGATTTTGAATCTTTTGAATGCGACCACCGGATATTGTAAATTCCTTGCTTTGAGTAATCAGGATAACCACGTTCGCTGCTAATTAAATTTTCAAAACGAATATTCACATTTCCTCGGTATTTATATCGCGTGGCGTACGACGATTCGAAACGCATCGCGTAACTTCCGTTGGTATAATAATCTCCAAGTACAGTTAAATCGTAATTATCGCTTAAAGCAAAATAGTAACCTCCATTTTGTAATGAAAAACCTCTTGTATTAGAATCGTTATAACTTGGAATAATAATACCAGAAACACTTTTCTCCTGACTCATTGGAAAATAAGCAAAAGGCAAAGCAAGCGGAGTTGGAACGTCGGCAATTACCATATTGGTTAAACCAGTAATTACTTTTTTTCCAGGAATAAATTTCACCTTGTTAGTTTGGAAATAATATTCAGGATGATCTACATCTGTTGAGGTAGTAAAACGGGCACCTTTTAAAAAGTAAACAGAATCGTTTTCTTTTTTAGTAACGGCAGCTTTTATTTTAAATTCACCTTGTTCTGTTCTTGAATTATAAATTAAAGCTTTTTTAGTTTTGAAATTAAATCGGATAGAATCTGGCTGTACTTCGCTTGCTCCTTGTTTAAAGTTTGGATACTGCGTTAAAACACCAGCAGAATCTTTGATTCTTCCAGCATAAACTTCATCTTTTTCATAATTAAGTACAATTATACCAGATTTTAATTCAACATCTTTATAGTATAATTCAGCTTCATTATATAAAGTGATCAGTTTATTCTTTTGGTCAATCTTAGCATAATCTTTAGCCCTGTACCTTACTTTTCCATCCAAAAAAGTCTTTTTAGGTCTAACGGTGTCAAGTTTAATAGTATCTGTAATTGCAGGATTTTCTTTATCTGTTTGTTTTACAGCAGGTAAAGGCTTTTTTTTGTTTTTTATTTCTTGCGAATATAAATTACCACAACCTATAGTTAGGAAAAATGATATTAAAACGATATTAAATAAGTTTGTATGCAAAGGTTTAAATGCTATTTTTGTAAAATTATGGCTTGTTTTTTGACATGTCAAACTTACATATAATTTTTTGGCAAAAATAATCAATTCTGAAAATTATAACAGCTGCATTTTATTAAAATTAACTTTTAGATTTATGAATAGAATTAACAAAATTAAGGTAATCTTTACTTTATTTCTAATAATATCCTCCTTTTATGCTCATAGTCAGTCAAATGTATTTAAGGTAACTCTTGATGCGGGACATGGAGATCATGACTTTGGAGCGGTTTATAGTGGAAGAATTGAAAAGAATATTGCTTTAGCTATTGTTTTGAAAGTGGGGAAGATTTTAGAACTTAATCCTAATGTTAATGTAATTTACACTCGTAAAACAGACGTTTTTATAGATTTGGTCGAAAGAGCTAATATTGCCAATAGAGCCAATTCAAATATTTTTGTTTCTATTCACTGTAACGCCAATAAAAATACAGCTGCCGACGGAACCGAAACTTATGTAATGGGTTTAAGTAAAGTTGCTTCGAATCTTGAAGCTGCGAAAAAAGAGAACTCGGTAATTACATTAGAGAAAGATTATAAACGTAAATACGAAGGATACGATCCAAATTCTCCAGAATCTATGATTGGTATGACTTTGATGCAAGAAGAATATTTGGATAACAGTATTACGCTTGCAACCAAAATTGAAGAAAATTTTGAGAAATTAGGAAAAAAACTTAGACATGGCGGTGTAAAACAAGCTCCGTTTATGGTACTTCACAAAGCATATATGCCAAGAGTTTTGGTTGAAACTGGATTTGTATCAAATCCGACAGAAGGAAATATTTTAAATTCAGAAGAAGGTCAGGATGATATTGCAAGAGCAATTGCAGAAGCGATCTTAAGCTATAAACGCGAATATTTTGGTTCAGGAGCTCCAGAAGCTACTGAGAGTCGGCCCATAAGAGATACTACTCCCGCTAAGCCAAAAGCGACTACTCCAGTTGCAGTGGTAAAAAATGCTCCAAAAGGAACATTCTTTAAAGTACAACTTATCGCAAGTATTAAGAAAACACCTTTAGAGCCTAAAAACTTTAAAGGACTTAAAAACGTGACTATGATTTATGAAAATAACATTTATAAATATTTCTACGAAGAAACTTCAAGTTACGAAACAGCCCAGAAATTTTTGCAAGAGGCTAAAAGCAAAGGATATGGAGCAGCATTTTTAGTGGCAACTAAAGATGGAGAAAAAATCAATATTCAGGACGCAATTAAATAATAAGCGCAAGTTCGAATATTTATATTAATTTTGTAACAAACACTTAGAATTTTGAAACTAACAAGAGAAATTAAAACGGCTATTTTAGTCATCGCATCTATTTTATTATTTATCTGGGGATATAGTTTTTTAAAGGGTAGAGACCTTTTTACTAATTATACAATATTATATGCCGAATATGATAATGTTGAGGATTTATCACCATCAGCGCCAGTAACTCTTAATGGACTTGCGATTGGTAAAGTAAATCAGATAACAATTGATGAAGTAACGGGTAAATTATTGGTTGAACTTCAGCTTAAAACAGATTTTCCAATTTCGAAAACAAGTACGGCAGCAATTTATTCTCCAAGTTTAATTGGAGGAAAGCAAATTAAAATTGTTCCAAATTTTGCAGACAAAGAATTAGCAGAAGACGGTCAAAAATTGGCTTCTACTGTTGAATTAGGATTGACAGAATCATTAGGAGGGAAAATTGAACCAATTCAGCAAAAGCTTGATAAAATGCTTTTGAATATTGATAATTTGGTTACAGGATTAAATAATACTTTAGACAAGAACACTCAAGAAAATTTAAAGAAAACAATTGCTGAGTTAAGTCAGACAATGACACAGTTTCATAAAGCTTCAGGAAGTCTTAATAATATCTTGGATACTAATAAAGGACAGATTAATGGAATGGTTACAAACTTCAATAAAATGTCTGGTAACTTCAATAAAATTTCAGATTCATTAAACAAAGCAGATTTAGGTAAAACGGTTCGTAACTTGAACCAAACTTTAGCTAAAGTTGATGTTTTAATGAACAACTTGAATTCTGGAAAAGGTACAGCAGGAAAAATATTGCATGATGAGGCATTGTATAATAACCTGACTAAAACTTCAAAAGAGCTTGAATTGTTATTGCAAGATCTTCGTCTTTACCCAACTCGTTACGTAAACGTTTCTCTTTTTGGAAAGAAAAATAAACCATACGTAGCACCAACTGAAGAAACAAACTCAACTGATAAAAAATAATTATAAATGAGTTATTTAGATAATATTTTATTCGCAATACTTCTTGTAGTAGGTTTCGGTTTTTTTACAGCGAGCGTAAAAAAAATCATCCGAAATATTAATTTAGGAGTTGACGTAGATCGAAAAGATAATCCTAAAGCTCGTTGGAAAAACATGGCATTGATTGCTCTAGGGCAGTCAAAAATGGTGAGACGCCCTGTTGCAGGAATACTGCATATCTTTGTATATGTAGGTTTTATAATTATCAATATTGAATTGCTTGAAATCATTATTGATGGACTTTTTGGAACTCATAGAGTTTTCGCTCCTTATTTAGGTGTAGTTTATGATGTTTTAATTGCTTCATTCGAAATATTAGCAATACTGGTAATCATTGCTGTTGTTACTTTTTGGATCAGAAGAAATGTAATTCGTTTGAAACGTTTTATTAATTCTGATTTAAATGGATTTCCAAAAAGTGATGCTAATTACATTCTGTATTTTGAAACAGTTTTGATGATTCTGTTCTTATTAATGAATGCATCTGATTTGCATTTGCAAAATGTGCCAGGAGGATATTCTCATTTTCATAAAGCAGGAAGCTATCCAATAAGCCAATTTATAGCACCAATTTTTAATGGTACATCTAATGAAGCTGTTGGATTAATGTTTGAAGTTTTTTGGTGGTTGCATATTGCAGGTATTTTAGTTTTTATGAACTATTTATACTTCTCAAAACATTTGCATATTCTTTTGGCTTTCCCAAATACTTATTTTGCGAATTTAAAACCAGAAGGACAGTTTGATAATTTAGCTTCTGTAACAAAAGAAGTTAAGTTAATGATGGATCCAAATGCAGATCCGTTTGCAGCAGCGCCAGCAGATGAGAATGCACATCCAGCTAAATTTGGCGCAAGTGATGTTCAGGATTTAAACTGGGTTCAGTTGTTAAATGCTTACACGTGTACAGAATGCGGACGTTGTACGTCTTCTTGTCCTGCAAATCAAACAGGTAAAAAATTGTCTCCACGTAAAATTATGATGGACACAAGAGATCGTTTGACAGAGGTTGGTAAAAATATCGATGCTAATAAAGGTGTTTTTGTTCCAGACAACAAAACACTTTTAAACGATTATATTAC
Source organism: Flavobacterium ginsenosidimutans (assembly GCF_003254625.1). Lineage (GTDB taxonomy): Bacteria > Bacteroidota > Bacteroidia > Flavobacteriales > Flavobacteriaceae > Flavobacterium > Flavobacterium ginsenosidimutans. The sequence continues at coordinate 53,471 of NZ_QJRJ01000073.1, read as the reverse complement.
TCCAGAAGAATTATGGGCTTGTACGTCTTGTAATGCTTGTGTTGAGGAATGTCCTGTAAATATTAGTCCGTTGTCTATTATTATGGACATGCGTCGTTATTTGGTTATGGAACAAAGTGCTGCTCCAATGTCATTAAACGCGATGATGACCAATATTGAAAATAATGGTGCGCCTTGGCAATATAGCCAACAAGACCGTTTAAATTGGAAAAACGAGAATTAAAATTTATTGTTTAATCGGTTAGTTGTTTAACCGTTTAATCGATTTTTAAAATAATTTCGGTTTTTACAGTTTGATTGTTAGTTTGTTATTTAACGAATAAACAATTTAGCGATTAACCGATTAAACAAAGTGAGAGAAATGTCAGAAAGTTTAGTGGTGCCAACAATGGCAGAAATGCTTGCCGAAGGAAAACAGCCAGAAGTTTTGTTTTGGGTAGGTTGCGCAGGAAGTTTTGATGATAGAGCAAAAAAAATTACTAAAGCATTTGTGCGAATCTTAAATCGTACTAATGTTTCTTTTGCAGTTTTAGGTACAGAAGAGAGTTGTACTGGAGATCCTGCAAAAAGAGCTGGAAATGAATTTTTGTTTCAAATGCAGGCCATGATGAATATCGAGGTTTTGAATGCTTATGAAGCTAAAAAAATCGTGACAGCTTGTCCGCACTGTTTTAATACTTTAAAAAATGAATATCCTGAATTAGGAGGTAATTACGAAGTTATTCATCATACAGAATTTTTGAAATCATTAATTGATGACGGAAGATTAACTGTTGAAGGCGGACAATTTAAAGGTAAAAAAATTACCTTCCATGATCCTTGTTACTTAGGAAGAGCAAATAAAGTTTACGAAGCACCAAGAGATTTAATTCAGAAATTAGACGTTGAATTAGTTGAAATGAAACGTTCTAAAGCAAATGGTTTGTGTTGTGGAGCCGGTGGAGCACAAATGTTTAAAGATGCTGAACCAGGTAACAAAGAAGTAAACGTTCTTCGTACAGAAGATGCATTAGAGGTAAAACCAGATATTATCGCTGCTGGTTGTCCGTTTTGCAATACGATGCTAACAGATGGAATTAAACATCAGGAAAAAGAAGGACAGGTTAAAGTTCTGGATATTGCAGAATTAATTGCAAATGCTCAGGATTTATAAAAAAAGAGGCTAAGGTTCTAAGATGCTAAGATTCTAAGTTTTTTTAACTAGAAACCTTTCAAAAATCTAAAATCAACAATCTAAAATTAAAAAATGTATATACCTTTTGAAAATTTACCAGGTGAATCTAGAGTCTGGATTTACCAATCGAATAGAAAATTTTCTGAGGAAGAGTTTTCTGAAATTGAAACAGATTTAAAAGCTTTTGTAGAGCAATGGGCAGCGCATGGCACAAGTCTTGAAGCTTCATTTTTGCTTAAATACAATCGTTTTATAATATTAGCCGTAAATCAGGATGTTCAGGCTGCTACAGGTTGTTCTATTGATAGTTCGGTAGAATTTATACAAAGTTTAGAGAAAAAGTACAATGTCGATTTATTAGACAAAATGAACGTTACTTTTAAACTTGGAGAACATATTGCACATAAACCATTAATTGATTTCAAGAAAATGGTAAAAGATAAATCAGTTTCTGAGAATACTATTGTTTTCAATAATCTGGTAAACAATATCGAAGAATTTAATGAATCATGGGAAGTTCCTGCTGCCGACAGTTGGCACAGCAGATTTTTCTAAGAAAGATTTATAAATTATTTAAAAGGCATGAAATTTAGATTTTGTGCCTTTTTTTATGGTTTCAAGTTTTAAGTCTCAAGTTTGAATCCTAACAGGTTTTAAAAACCTGTTAGGATTAGTTGTGTAAAGAACTTTGTCAAAGTTTTAAACTTTGACAAAGTTGGTGAAGAAAGGTTCTTATGAAAAAGAAAACTTCTAATCTAGCCCCGATGGGAGCGGTATCCTTTTTCTGGCTTCTTTAGGCAGAAAAAGATATAGCGGACAGCGGGACTGCAAGTTGTTTTTAATGATATTGTTCCGCTTCTAAAAATATTTATTAACTGGAATTAATCTAATTTTGTCAAAAATCTAACAATTTAAAAGCTTATTTAAACGTGATTTTTGAGTATTTTCGTAGAATTAAATTTAATCCATGAAAATAGCAATTGTTTGTTATCCTACTTTTGGAGGTAGTGGTGTAGTAGCCACGGAGTTAGGTCTCGAATTAGCCAGAAGAGGACACGAAATACATTTTATCACATATAGTCAGCCAGTTAGATTGGCACTTTTAAATCCGAATGTTCATTACCACGAAGTAAATGTTCCGGAATATCCATTGTTTCATTATCAGCCTTACGAATTAGCCTTATCGAGTAAATTGGTCGATATGGTTAAACTGTACAAAATTGAGCTTCTGCACGTACATTATGCTATTCCACACGCTTATGCGGGTTATATGGCAAAACAAATGCTAAAGAATGAAGGAATTAATCTTCCGATGATTACAACGCTTCACGGTACAGATATTACGCTTGTAGGGAATCATCCATTTTATAAACCTGCTGTAACTTTCAGTATCAATAAGTCGGATTATGTAACTTCAGTTTCTCAGAGTTTAAAAGATGATACTTTAAAGTTATTCAAAATCAAAAATAAAATTAAGGTAATCCCAAATTTTATTGAATTAGATAAGGTCAAAAAAGATCCAAATGCACCTTGCCATCGTTATGTAATGGCAAACGAAAACGAGCGCATTATTACTCATATCAGTAACTTTAGAAAAGTAAAACGTATTCCAGATATTATTAAGATTTTCTATAACGTTCAGAAAGAAATTCCGGCTAAATTGATGATGGTCGGAGACGGACCTGAAAAAGAAAAAGCTGAAATTATGTGTCAGGAATTAGGAATTTTAGATAAAGTTATTTTCTTTGGAAATAGCCACGAGATCGATAAAATTTTATGTATGACCGATTTGTTTTTATTGCCTTCTGAAACAGAAAGTTTTGGTTTGGCAGCTTTGGAAGCAATGGCATGCGGTGTTCCAGTAATTTCGAGTAATTCTGGAGGTTTGCCTGAAGTTAATTTTGATGGTTTCTCAGGTTATTTGAGTAATGTTGGAAATGTAGAGGAAATGGCTGAAAATGCACTTAAAATTTTAAGAGACGATGCTGTTTTAAGTCAGTTTAAAGCAAATGCTTTGGAAGTGGCTAGAAAGTTTGATATTAAAAATATCCTTCCAAAATATGAAGCTTTATACCAAAAAGCAGTTGATGATTATAAGTATGAAAAACACTAATTTTTAAAAGGCGATAAATGAAAAAAGTAATTTCTGTTTTAGCGGTTTTCGTTATGGTTTCGTGCGGAGTGAAGAAAGTTGAAAATTCAAACGCATTGTATGAAGTTTTAACGAAACAATCTGATGGAGGCGGGAATATTAAGTTTTTTGAGATTTTAACGGAGCCAAACGAAATTAAAATGCTTGAAAACGATCCGCTTTTAGCTCATAAGATGAAAGATCCAGATGTTCAGGAATATAATTATGTGATTTTGAATATGGGTGAAAAAAACACAAGCGGTTATTCTATTGATGTTGAAAAAGTAGAAGAAACGGATAAAAATATTATTATCACAGTAAAAGAAAATAGTCCTGCAAAAGACGCAATGACTATGCAGGTAATTTCATATCCTTATACTGTCGTGAAAATTCATTCTAAGAAAGAAATTATTATTAAATAAATTATATAAGGCTGGGCTTCGATTCTGCTCAGTCTGACATTGATTGTTTCTTAGGATGCGATTTCAAAGTTTGTCAGGCTGAGCGGAGTCGAAGCCCTTTTTTACATTAAAGCCCTTCGACTTCGCTTAGGGAGGCAATAAAAAAAACCTGTCGCTTTTCAACGACAGGTTTCTTCTTACAATTATTTTTTATTTTTAATTAGAATCTGAATTTAACGCCTAAACCAACGTCAAAACCAAAATTGTCATCATCATAATATCCTGAACCAATTTCAGGTCTTGCATCTAAAGATAACGTAATTGGCACTTCTTTAAATCTATATTCGATACCGATATCTCCAGCAGCAAACACATAAGTTCCGCTATCATTATATCTGTAGCCGTTATTGTAGTAATCATAATCCCAAGCGGCTAAACCTCCACCGACACCAGCGTACCAGTTAAAACCTCCGTCAATGTTCCAAACCCATTGGTAAAGAGCAACTCCTTTTACAGCATCTACATCTCTGCTGTTTCTCCATCCTAAATCGAATTCAAGTCTATTTTTTTGATTTAATCCTAATTGGTAAGATACTTCTCCTCCAAATCCGTTATTGTCTCCAAGACGTAATCCTAAAGCATGTTTCGAGATTTCTTGTGATTGAGCCGTAAATGCTAAACCAATAAGCATAATGGCAGATAATATTATTTTTTTCATAAAAATGGTTAAAATTAATTTTATTCAAATGTATAATCGTTCTTAAATTAAGAACGTATAACATTATTAGAAATTGTTATATAATTCACATTTTTTAGAAAAATATGCCATTGCAAACCCTTTAAATGCTGATTTATTTCAGAATTATGGATGAAATGAGCTGATTACTAAGAGTATCCTCCATTTCAAAAAGATTTTCTTCTTCAGAAAAATTACTGGCTTTGTAAGAAAATAATTTCCAACGTTTTTTGTGGTATTCCAACGCTGTTAAATTTTCTACCCAATCTCCAGAATTAAGATATAAGGTAGAACCATGTTTATTTTCTTTGGTCACGATTTTTGGTTCATGGATATGTCCGCATATTACATAATCGTAGTTTTTTTCAATTGCCAAATCGGTTGCTGTAGTTTCGAAATCGGAAATGAATTTAACTGCTTTTTTTACGCTTGCTTTAATTTTTTTAGAAAAAGAATAAGGTTCTCGACCAAGTTTTGCCAAACACCAATTTGCAAATCGGTTCATTAAAATTAAATAATCGTAACCTAATCCGCCTAGTTTTGCAATCCATTTTGAATGCTGAACTGATGCGTCAAAAACATCTCCGTGAAAAATCCAAGCTTTTTTATCGTCTAATTCCAAAACTAATTTATCAACTAGAGCAAAATTACCCATATTCATATCACTGAATTTTCGAAGTATTTCGTCATGATTTCCAGTGATATAATAGACTTTTGTTCCTTTAGAAGCCATTCCAATTATGCGTTGAATAACGCGCAAATGTGCTTTTGGGAAGTAAGATTTACGAAATTGCCAAGCATCAATTATGTCACCGTTTAAGACTAAAGTTTTAGGTTTAATGCTTGAAAGATAGTTATTTAATTCTTTTGCATGACTTCCGTAGGTTCCCAAATGGACATCAGAAAGAATGACCAATTCGACATTTCTTTTTTTCAATTTTTCTTGATTTGAAGTTTTACAAATTAAAGAAAATTTGAGAGGTTTGATTTTATTAAAAGGTTATCAAAAAGAGGATAATTTTACCAAATTGTAATTTTTATTCCATTTAATGTTTCGTTAATAATACCAGTTTTAAATTTTTTAATTTAATTCATAAAACTTACATTTGCTCAAAACAAATTACAATGGCAGGAAATAGCTTCGGCACACTATATAAAGTAACAACATTTGGAGAATCTCACGGTGAAGCTTTAGGCGGAATCATTGATGGATGCCCTCCAGGAATACAACTAGATTTTGAAGCAATTGAAGTAGATATGGCCCGTAGAAAGCCTGGTCAGTCAGCAATTGTTACACAAAGAAAAGAACCAGACAGCGTTCAGTTTTTGTCTGGAATTTTCGAAGGAAAAACCACTGGAACTCCAATTGGTTTTATTATTCCAAATACCAATCAAAAATCTGACGATTACTCTCATATAAAAGATAACTACAGACCAAGCCATGCTGATTATGTTTACGATCAGAAATATGGTTTGCGTGATTACCGCGGTGGCGGAAGAAGTTCTGCAAGAGAAACTGCAAGTAGAGTAGTAGCGGGTGCAATTGCAAAGCAAATGTTGCCGGAGATTAAAATTAATGCTTATGTTTCTTCTGTTGGGCCAATCCATTTAGATACGCCTTATCAAGAATTGGATTTTTCTAAAATAGAAAGTAATCCTGTTCGTTGTCCTGATGAAAAATCGGCAGCGATTATGGAAGAATATATTCGTGATATTCGTAAACAAGGTGATACCGTTGGAGGTGTTGTAACTTGTGTAATCCAAAATGTTCCAGTTGGTTTAGGAGAGCCAGTTTTCGATAAGCTTCATGCAGAATTAGGAAAAGCAATGCTTTCTATTAATGCTGTAAAAGGTTTTGAATACGGAAGCGGTTTTTCTGGTTCTGAAATGAAAGGTAGTGAACATAATGATTTATACAATCCTGACGGAACTACTAAAACAAATCTTTCTGGCGGAATCCAAGGCGGAATCAGCAACGGAATGGATATTTATTTCAGAGTAGCTTTTAAACCTGTGGCAACAATTATGCAGACTCAGGATTCATTAGATAATAAAGGTAACATTACACCAATGACAGGAAAAGGACGTCATGATCCGTGTGTAGTGCCTCGCGCAGTGCCAATCGTAGAAGCGATGGCAGCAATTGTTTTGGCTGATTTTTACTTAATCAACAAAACATATTAATAAAAGGTAAGACAGTGAGGGTCTTATATTTTAATAATTAAAACAAAAATTAATGCAAGAAGTTACAGAAACTAAAAAACAATCATTTCTTTCGGGATTAACAGGGCAAATTATAATTGCAATGGTTCTTGGAGCCATATTAGGAATTATTTTGCACAATTCTATTTCGCCCGAAGCTGCACAGGCATTTAGTAGTAAAATTAAAATGCTGGCAACCGTTTTTATTCGATTGGTGCAAATGATTATTTCTCCGTTGGTTTTTACGACTTTGGTAGTGGGAATTGCGAAATTAGGTGATATTAAAACTGTTGGAAGAATTGGAGGAAAAGCTATTGGATGGTTTTTTACAGCTTCATTTATTTCTCTTTTAATTGGATTATTTTACGTAAATATTTTACAGCCAGGTGTTGGTCTAAAATTAGATCACGTTGATATGGCGGCAGCTTCTGAGGTTACAGGTAAGACACAAAATCTTTCTTTTGATAATTTCGTTGAGCATATTGTGCCGAAAAGTATTGTTGAAGCAATGGCAACTAATGAAATTCTGCAGATTGTAGTTTTTTCTATTTTCTTCGGATTAGCAGCTGCTTCTTTAGGGGAGAAAGTAAAACCAATTATTGGTGCTTTTGATAAACTTTCGCATATCGTTTTGAAAATGGTAAACTATGTAATGAAATTTGCGCCAATTGGAGTTTTTGGTGCAATTGCAGGTGTATTTGCCATAAGAGATGCAGAAGAATTAGTTATTACTTATTTTAAATTTTTCGGTTCGTTTTTAATTGGAATCAGTACGTTGTGGATAATTTTGATCGCCATAGGATATATTTTCCTTAAAGGAAGAATGACAGAATTATTAAGACGTATTACAGGACCTTTAGCAATTGCTTTTGGAACAACAAGCAGTGAAGCTGTATTTCCTAAATTAACGGAAGAATTAGAAGGTTTTGGAGTAAAAGATAAAATCGTTTCGTTTATGTTGCCTCTTGGTTATTCGTTTAACCTTGACGGAAGTATGATGTATATGACTTTTGCAAGTATTTTTATTGCTCAGTTTTACAATGTACATTTGGATTTAGGAACTCAAATGGCAATGCTTTTGGTTTTAATGCTAACAAGTAAAGGTATTGCTGGTGTGCCAAGAGCAAGTTTGGTTGTGGTAGCCGCAACATGTGGTATGTTTGATATTCCAATTGAAGGTATTGCTTTAATCTTACCAATTGATCATTTTTGTGATATGTTTAGAAGTGCAACCAACGTTTTAGGAAATGCTCTAGCTACTTCTGTTGTAGGACAATGGGAGGAAAATAAAGAATAGATTTAGTTGCTAAGATGGTTTAATTTTTTATCTTAGACGCCTAAATAACAATTGACAAGCTGTATTTTTTTATGAAATACAGCTTTTTTTTATTTTAAAGTGTATATTTGATAAAACTAGCCGATTAATGCCCCAAATACGGATTTTTTTACTTCTATTTTTTGGTCTGAATTGCTATGACAGTTCAGCAGTATCCCCATCTAAATGTAACGAGGATCAAAAAATTGATAAGCTTGTTAAAAAAGCACTTCTCAACTTTAGAGAATCAAATTTCGAAAAATCACTTGTAATTTCGAGAAATGCATTAAATGCTGCAACAGCAATAAAAGATTATTGCCTAATTTCAAGATCTTACAATATAATTGCGGCAAATTTCAATGAGTTATCAGATATTGATAAAGCTATTTTCTTTTATAAGAAAGCATTGTATTATGCAGACAAAACTGATAATGATTCTTTAAAATGCAATCTCTATAATAATTTAGGGAATATGTATTGTTTTGAAAAAAAACAATTTGATGTTGGGATTCGGTATTATAAGAAATCAGTTGCTTATAGTTTAAAGATCAATGATCTAAAAGAGGTTTATTTTACCAATGTAAATATTGCTTGGGCATACTTCGATATTAAAAATTATAGACAAGGTTACCTTTTTCTGAAATATGTAAATAGTACCAAGAAAAAATACAGCGACGGATCTACAGAGGTTATTGTAGATATGCTTAACGGTATTTATGCAAGTTCTCAAAATGATGATAAAGCTGCAAATGCCCACTTTTTAAGCGCTATCGAATCAGGAAAAAGATGCCAAGAAAAAACAGATTTGTCCAATGCCTATTTAGAGTATTCAAAATTTTTAAATAAAATTAATAAGCATAAAGAAGCTTACGATGCTCTTGTTAATCATTACAATCTATTAGAAGAGCTTTATAATGTTAGAAAACTTAAAAAAGCATCTTTGGCAGGTGTGAGTCTCGAATTAGACGAATACAAACGACAAATTGATAAAGTAGAAGGCGAAAAAGTAGAACAATCTCAAAGTCTTAGAAAATCTAAAATTATTGTAATTCTATTTGTTCTTATTTCGTTAATTCTTCTCATTTTAATTATCACTCTGATCAAGAACATTCGATTCAAGAAAAAACACAATTTAGAGCTTCTTGAAGCAAAAGAAATAGCAGAAGAAGCCTCTCTTCTTAAAACTCAGTTTATTTCTACTATAAGCCACGAATTGCGCACGCCGCTTTATGGAGTGGTTGGAATTACCAATATGCTTTTAGAAGAACATAAAGAAATTTCTAGAAGTCAGCATTTAAGTTCTCTAAAATTCTCTGCTAGATATTTGCTATCTCTTGTAAATGATATTCTTCAAATTAATAAAATCGAAGAAAATAAAATCGTACTTGAAAATTTGACCTTTAATATTTCAGACGAAATTACCGTTATCAAAAACTCACTTTCATTTCTTTCTCAGAAAAATAATAATAGAATCTCGATTGATATTGATCCAGAAATCCCAGAATATCTGATTGGAGATAAACTTCGTCTGGCTCAGATTTTAATGAACTTGGTAAGCAATGCATTGAAATTTACCAAAGATGGACAAGTTGAAATTATTGTGAATTTGAGTAAAGTAGAAGGGAAACTTTATTATTTAGATTTCTTAATAAAAGACAATGGCGTTGGAATTGCAGTTGTCGATCAAAGTAAAATTTTCGAGAAATTTGTTCAGGTTGGAAGAAAAGATGAAGATTATCAAGGAACTGGTTTAGGACTTAGTATTGTAAAAAGATTGCTTGGGCTTTTTGGAAGTACAATTACCTTAGATAGTGATCTTGGAAAAGGAACTTCTTTTTCGTTTACAATCGCTTTTGAGCACGATTTAGCCAAAACAAAAAGTATTATTGATGAGATTGAAGTTGATTTAACTTCAAGTGAGATTTATAAAATTTTAGTGGTTGAAGATAATCTCATTAATCAGCTTGTAACAAAGAAAATTATTGAAAAGAACAACTATACTTGTAAAGTGGTTGATGATGGATATGAAGCGTTGAAAATCCTTGAAAACGAAGAATTTGATTTGATTTTAATGGATATCAATATGCCATTAATAAACGGATTTGAAACAACAAAAAGAATTCGCCTTCTCGGAATTGAAACTCCAATTGTAGCTTTAACAGCTTTTGATAAAGATGAAATTACAGACGAAGCTATTTCATCAGGTATGAATGATATTATTATTAAGCCTTTTGAGCCAGTTAAATTATTTAAAATAATTAACTTTTTAATAAACGAAAAAAACGCTGTTTAGTACCAGCGTTTTTTGTTTTTCTTAGAAGAATTCGATTTTCTCGATTTGTGAGCTCCACCGCTTCTATTAGAAGAATTTTTAGGTTTTTCTCCAGCTTCTGGACTTCCCGAATGCCATGGATACGGATGATCTGAAATGATTTTTACATCTACTTTTATTAATTTCTTAATATCTTTCCAGTATGGTTCTTCATCTTTTCCACAGAAAGAAATCGCAATACCGCCATTTCCTGCACGTCCTGTACGACCAATACGGTGAACGTAAGTTTCAGGAATATTCGGCAAATCAAAATTGATTACGTAAGGCAATTGTTCAATATCAATTCCTCGCGCTGCAATATCAGTTGCAACCAAAACTCCAACTTCTTTATTTTTAAAAGCATCTAAAACACGCTGTCTAGCGTTTTGTGATTTGTCTCCGTGAATGGCTTCAGCAGGAATATCTTTCTTGCGAAGTGCTTTTACAACATTATCAGCGCCATGTTTTGTTCTCGAAAAAACAAGTACGTTTGATAAATTTTGCTCTTTAATTAAAGTGTATAATAAGTTTCTTTTTTCAGTTTTATCAACAAAATAAACACGTTGTTCTACATTTTCAGCAGTAGATGAAACGGGGGAAACTTCTACTTTTTCTGGATCTTGAAGAAACATTTCTGCAAGTTCGCGAATTGCAATTGGCATTGTTGCAGAAAAAAGTAAAGTTTGTCTATTTTTTGGAGTCAGTTTTACGATTTTTTTCACATCGTTTATAAAACCCATATCCAGCATTTGATCGGCTTCGTCAAGAACTAAAGTATGCAGGTGATTCAAATCAAGAAAACCTTGTTTATGAAGGTCAAGCAAACGTCCTGGAGTCGCAACTAAAATATCAACGCCATTTTTTAAAGCGTCAACTTGCGGATTTTGAGAAACACCTCCAAAAATAGTCAGTTGTGTTAAATTGGTATATTTTGCGTAAGTATCAAAGCTCTGTCCAATTTGTACTGCAAGTTCACGAGTAGGTGTTACTACAAGTGCACGAATTACTTTTGCTTTTTTTGATGAACCTACAATGCGGTGTAATTGATGTATAATTGGAATAGCAAATGCCGCCGTTTTTCCTGTTCCTGTCTGCGCGCAGCCAATTAAATCACGGCCTTCTAAAACAATAGGAATTGATTTTTCCTGAATTGGAGTCGGATTTAAATAGCCTTCTTCAAATACGGCTCTTTGTATACTTTTTGAAAGTGATAGATCTTCGAATAACATATCTTTGGTATTAAGTATTTTAGTTTTAATTGCTAAAATGCTGTGCAAAGATATGTTTATTCGTTCAATCGTTTGTTTGAATTGGCGATTATTTGGCAAACAAGCTCTAGAGCTTATTCAGTTAGAAGCTCTAAATACGAGTTTGTTCTATGTTTGCTTTAATAAAATCGGTTACTAAATAACCAATTAGTTTTCCAATTAAATTGTTGTTTGGCGAATTGTCTAAATCTGGCGCTCCTTCGCAAATATGCAAATAAGCTGCGTTTTTGTGTTCTGCGAAAAAAGAAACAAATTGTCTCAATTCTTCTACAGAAAAACCGCTTATTGTCATAGCACTGCTTGCAATGTTTGGAATGGCATCTAAATCAATTTCAATTCCGAAAGCATCACTTTTAATAAAATCCAAAGCAGTAATCATTTCGCGATTAAAATCTTTTTCTTTTCTAATATTAACGCTATCATAAGTATTGTAGCGAACGCGGTCTTCTAGTTTTTTGATAATATCTAAAACGCTTTTTGAAGTATAATTCTCGTGAAGACCAAAAATGAAGTATTTTTTTAGGAAACCTTCTTCGTATGCATACGAAAATCCGTTTCCGCTATGACGGCCTTCTAAAATCCTAAAATCAGAATGCGCATCAAAATTGATGGCATTTACAGGTTTTCCTTTTGCTAAAGCGGCACCTTTAATATTTCCGTAAGCATTATTATGTCCTCCACCAATAATAATTGGCGTTTTTCCAGCTTTAATAATAGTAAAAATAATGTGAGATACTTCTTTGTCTATTTTTTCAACAAGCTGGCTTAATTTTGATCGATCGTCAACGTCGTTAAAATCTAGGTTTTCTACCTGGCGCATTTCATCAGCAACATCAATATGTCCTAGAATAATAATATTGCTTCCTTTACAAAAGCGGTTATGCTGAATGTTTGCAATACTTTTGATCGCACATTGCCATGCAGAAGCTGCTCCAGGTCTTCCGTAATTAGCGCGCACGCCAATATCTTCAGGAATTCCTAAAAGCACATATTTAGCTTCACTTTCTTTAAGAAAATCGATTTTATCAGCCCCTGGAGGAATGACAATCATTTTTTCTCCAAACTTTATTTCACCACTTCTGTGATTTGTGATTTTTGCTAAATCATTTATAGTGAAAGGGATTAATTTTTCCATGAAAAAAATTTATTTTCCAAAAATAATATAATTGTAGAAACTTACGTTATTACCTTATATTAATTCTTAAATTTGTTATTAAAGAAAATTTTTTAAAATATGGAAAACCCAAAGAACAACAATTCAAGTCTAAAGGCGGTAATCGCAGTTTTAGCAGTCCTACTTATTGGTAGCTTAGTGTATATTTTTAAATTATCTTCTGATACAGAGGTAGTTAAAACAGAACTTACGACAACTTTGACAGAGAAAGAATCTGTTATGAAAGATTTGCAGGAGTTAAAAGCGACTTATGACGCTGCAATCGCTGAAAACACTTCTATGTCAGACGAATTAATCCAAGAGAGAGACAAAGTAGTTGCTTTGATGGATGATTTGAACAAGTCTAAAGGAGATGTTTCTAAATACAGATCTCAAGTTCAGGCAATGCAAAGTAAAATGAAAACTTTAGTTGCTGAAAATGACGAGTTGAAAAAACAAAATGGAGTTTTAACTACTCAAAGAGACAGTACTATTGTGGTTCTAGGAGAATCTAAAAAATACAATGAAGTATTAGTTGGTCAAAACGAAGAGTTAGCTAAAACTGTAGAAAGAGGTTCTAAATTATCAGTTTTAAATACTAAAACTTCAGCTTACAAATTGAAAAGCTCAGGTAAACAAGTTGAAACAGATAAAGCAAGTCGTGCAGATATTTTAAAAGTTAGTTTTACAATTGCTGAAAACCAAATTGCAAAATCTGGGGATAAAACTTATTATGTACAGGTAATTGATGCTAAAAACAATGTTTTAGGCGAAAAGAAAACTGAAAGCTTTGGAGATAATTCATTAACTTACAGCTTTAAAACTACAGTAAAATACGAAAACAAAAGCGTTAATGTAAGTGAAGATCTTCCTGGAAAAGATTTCGCAAAAGGAACTTACTTCATCAATGTTTTTGATAACGACGAATTAGTTTCTAAAACTAGTTTCAGCTTAAGATAATTTAGCCTAAAGGGATAAAATACCACTTTGATATTAAAGGTCTGTGATTTTTTCACAGACCTTTTTTTATGAGTAGATATTGTTGATTTATAATTCGAAAAATAAAATCTTATTCCAGAATTTTTCCTTCAATAAAAACAGATTCGATTAAGTTGCTTCCAAAAGCGTAAGGGATTTGATAGTAAGAAGAAATTGGTTTCGTTAGAATCAGATTAGCCTTTTTGCCTTTTGTAATACTTCCATGTGTTTCTGAAATTCCCATTGCGTATGCTCCATTTATTGTAGCAGCATTTATTGCTTCTTCTGGAGTCATTTTCATTTTGATGCAAGCCGTTGCAACTACAAAATTCATATTTCCAGATGGAGTAGAGCCAGGGTTGAAATCTGTTGCTAATGCTAAAGGTAAGCCTACTTTTATCATTTCTCGAGCAGGCGTGTACGGAATGCTTAAAAAATAAGAACAAGAAGGTAAAGCGACAGGCATTGTTTCTGTTTCTTTTAAAGCTTCAATGTCTTCTGGATTCATAACTTCAAGATGATCTACAGAAAGTGCTTTAAATTTAACTCCAGCTTGAATTCCGCCAATAGAATTAAATTGATTAACGTGGATTTTTGGCTTTAAGCCGAATTCAATTCCTGCCTGCATGATTTTTTCTGTTTCTTCTACAGAAAAATAACCGCTTTCGCAGAAAACGTCTACATAATCCGCCAGTTTGTTTTTAGCAATTTCAGGAATCATTTTAGTAATGATTTCGTCAATATAACCAGCTTTATTTTCTTTATAATGAGTTGGAAAAGCATGAGCGCCCAAAAAAGTAGCTTTGATTGAAATTGGATAATTTTCTGCTAGCTTTTTAATGACGCGAAGCATTTTTAGCTCGCCTTCAATTGTTAATCCGTAGCCAGATTTAATTTCTACAGCTCCAGTTCCCAAATGCATTACTTCTTCTAAACGGATTTTAGATTGTTCGTAAATCTCTTCTTCAGAAGTTTCGTTTAGTTTTTTAGCCGAATTTAAAATTCCGCCGCCACGATTAGCGATTTCCTCATAAGAAAGTCCGTTGATTCGGTCTACAAATTCTTGTTCACGATTTCCTGCATAAACAATATGCGTGTGGCTGTCACACCAAGACGGAAGAACAACTTTTCCAGTGGCGTCAATTGTTTTATCTGCTTTGATTTCAGGAAGATTTTCCATTGATCCGAAATCTTCAATCAAATTGTCTTTTAATACTAAAAAAGCATTTTTAATTGTTGGAAGTTTCGCCATTTCAGAACCTGAAACTTTAGCAATTGAAGTTTCACGAACTTGCAACAGTTCTTGTATGTTTGTGATTAGAGTGATCATTAAATGAATTTGTTATAAAACACAAATTTCACAAATTTTCCTTTATGAATAAGTGAAAACTTGTGAAATTCGTAAAATTGTTTTTGTATTTGAATTATTCCGAAACTGTAATTTCAAATATTTTATCCCAGTATTTACCTGTAACGAAAATAGTTTTTGTAGCTGGATTGTAAGCAATACCGTTTAAAACTTCAGCATTTTTAGCTTTTAATGATTTACGTAGATCTGAAAGATTTAAGATTTTTTCAACCGCTCCAGATTCTGGATTTACAACCGCAATAGCATCTTTCTGCCAAACATTAGCGTAGAATTTGCCATCAATTAATTCTAGTTCATTAATAGCTTTAATTTTTGAAGTCCCAGAATATACATTGATGTAATCAATTAATTTTTGAGTTGCAGGATCCATTTTCCAGATTTTCTCTGTTCCATCAGAATGATAGATGTATTTGTCATCGTGCGTCATTCCCCAACCTTCAATATCTTTATCGTATTTAAAAGTTTTTTCTAGTTTGAATGTATTTGCATCATAAATATAGCCCGTTTTTTCCTGCCATGTTAATTGGTATATTTTGCCACCGAAAAAAGTAATTCCTTCACCAAAATATTCTTTAGGAAGATCAACTTGTTTGATTACTTTTCCCGTTTTATAATCTACTTCTCTAAAGTAAGAATCACCTTTTTGTCCTGTACTTTCAAAAAGTCTTCCGTCATGAAATTCTAAACCTTCTGTAAATGCTGTCGTATCATGTACAAAAGTGTTTACAATTTTATACTTTAATAATTTAGGCTCGATGTCAGAAACAATCTCAATTCTTTTCGTTGCATCAGAAGAATCTCCACCAAAATAAACCGTAGCTTTTAGGTATTGATAACCTAATTTTTGATCTATTAATTCAAATCTAAATTCTTCAGCACCTTTTTTACTTCCAACTCTTTTATCGTTTATGAAGTAGGCAACGCTGTCGATTTCTTTCGAATTTGGGTTTAAAATTCCAATTGTAAGCGCTTCTTTTTGCGTAAAATGAGCCGGAAAAGCAGATTCATCGATAGTAAATAAAGAATTTTCACCTTTTTTTGTATCTCCACATCCGATTAATGTGATTCCTAATAAAATGACAGCTAGGAAGTTATATTTTTTCATAGTTTAAAATTTGAATAAGGCAATATACGACGATATTTTTATAGCAACAAAGGTCTTGCAAAAATATAAAAAGGTTGTATATTTGCACCGGCAAGTCCTACACGACCAGCTCCTGCAGACTCCCCCAGGATGGGAACATAGCAAGGGTACGTGGTTGAGCGGTGCGATGTAGGTCGCTTGCCATTTTTTATTTTTTAGAATTAATTAGTTTGTAATCTTCCTTCTGGAAGATTTTTTTATTTTTGGACATCTGTAAATTTAATATGAGCGAGAAACTTTCAAAAATAGTTTTAATTATTCTAGTTGTTGGCTTTGGATATCTTTTTATTAGAGGTTTTAATTATAAAAAAGAAATTAAAGAAAATCGAGGGTAGACAATTTGTAAATATACGTTCTGTAAACAATTTCCAAAATCTACTGAGGCATATGTAAAATATTGTATTGATGGAAAATTGTATAGAAATAGCCCAGGTGGATGTCCAGAAAATAGCAAATCTGCTTTAAATAAATATTATCTAGTAGATTATTCCACCATTGATCCGAATAAGATTATTGTGTTTTTTTCTAAGGAAATTAAAGATTCAATATTGATAAAAGAGTTAGAATCTAAACTTGAATTTAAATACTGGTTAGACCATTAAAAACTTATAACTAAAAAAATGAGCAAAGTCGTTTTAATTACCGGAGGATCATCAGGAATTGGAAAATCTATTGGTGAATTTTTACATCAAAAAGGTTTTGTTGTATACGGGACAAGCAGAAATCCTGAGAAAGTTTTAAATTCAGTTTTTCCATTAGTTGCTTTAGATGTTCGAAATTCTGATTCTATTAAAACAGCGGTAAACAAAATTATCGAAACTTCTGGAAGATTAGATATTGTAATTAATAATGCTGGAGTTGGAATTACAGGACCTTTAGAAGAAATTCCGACAGAAGAAATTCGAAATAATTTTGAGACTAACTTCTTTGGTCCAATTGAAGTTATGAAAGCGGCGTTGCCACAAATGCGTAAGCAAAATTCAGGACTTATTATTAATATTACTTCGATTGCAGGTTATATGGGACTTCCTTATAGAAGTGTTTATTCTGCATCAAAAGGAGCTTTGGAATTGATTACTGAAGCTTTGAGAATGGAAGTGAAAGCTTTTGGTGTCGAAATTACGAATGTTGCGCCTGGAGATTTTGCAACTAATATTGCAGCTGGACGTTATCACGCGCCAGTTATAAAAGATTCGGCTTATGAAAAGGTTTATGGCGAAGTTCTAGCAACAATGAATGATCACGTTGATGCAGGAAGTAATCCAAATGAAATGGCAGAAGCGGTTTATAAAATCATTCAAACTAAAAAACCAAATGTACATTATAAAGTGGGAGCATTTATGCAAAAGTTTTCAATTGTTTTGAAACGAGCGCTTCCAGATAAAGTTTACGAGAAAATGTTAATGAATCACTATAAACTTTAATATTATGAATACGTTTAATGAATTTGTGCCGACTATTTTAGGAGTTTTATTTTTAGTTGTTATTTGGTTTGTAATTCGAAGAATTTTGGGTTCGGTAAGTGATAAAATCAATAATTCTGAAGCTTATAAAGAAGATACTTTGAAAGTTCTTGAAGAAATTAGAGATGAATTAAAGGAATTAAATAGAAATAATTCTAAGCAATCTTAAAATTAAGTTTCTTTAAGTTATCTAATTTGTCAAATTGTATTTTCTTGATTGTTTAGTTTATAAGTCTATAAGAAAAAACTTTCTAATATTATAAGATTTGTTAAAAATGTAAAAAACACACTTATTTTTAACATATAATTTTAAAATGGTTTTAATTTTAAAATCTTTATTGATATTGATTTCGTAATTTTGCAGCTAGATTTCTTTAAAAGAATTTATTTGAAGAAAAATTTTTCAAAGATATAAATACAAACAAACCATTTTTAATTAAACAAATTATGAAATTTTTTATAGACACAGCTAATTTAGCTCAAATTAAAGAAGCACAAGCTTTAGGAGTTTTGGATGGAGTAACTACTAATCCGTCATTAATGGCAAAAGAAGGTATTACTGGAAAAAACAATATCCTTAAGCATTATGTTGACATTTGCAACCTTGTAGATGGTGACGTAAGTGCTGAAGTTAACGCTCTTGACTTTGAAGGTATGGTTAAGGAAGGCGAGGAGTTAGCTGAATTACATGAGCAGATTGTTGTAAAACTTCCTATGACTAAAGAAGGTGTTATGGCAGCAAAATACTTTTCTGATAAAGGAATTAAAACTAACGTAACTCTTGTTTTCTCTGTAGGACAAGCTTTATTGGCTGCTAAAGCTGGAGCTACTTATGTTTCTCCATTCGTTGGACGTTTAGATGATGTTTCTACTGACGGATTAAACTTGATTCAAGAAATTAGAGAGGTTTACGATAACTATGGTTACGAAACTCAAATTTTAGCAGCTTCTGTGCGTCACACAATGCATATTGTTAACTGTGCTAAAATTGGTGCTGATGTTATGACTGGACCACTTTCTGCAATTTACGGATTGTTGAAACACCCTTTAACAGATATCGGTTTAGCTCAGTTTGTGGCTGACTTCGAGAAAGGAAACAAGTAATCTTTAGATACTTACAAAATAAAAATCGTCTTTTTTCTAACGAGAAGAGACGATTTTTTTTACTTTTATATTGAATCTTAAATCGTTAAATATGAAAGTTGTATTACTAATGTTGTCTTTTTTTGTAGCGAGTTTTTCTGTAAACGCCCAAGCTGCTAAAGTTATTACTTCAGTAAATGAAGCGGGTGATGTTGCTACTTTTGAATTAGATTGCTCGGTTAAATTTCAAACTCTTGCCAAAGGTCTTCGCTATAATATTACAAGACATGAGTTTAAAGGCCCTGAATTAAAAAACTCGTATCGACTTTTGTTGGTTATGGATGGTTTTTATTCGAAAACATTAAATAGTGAAATGACTATTTCTGCCGTTTTAAGTGATGGAACTGTTATAGAAGCTAGAAAAACTATTGAAGATGATGGTTTTTTTGATGGCGCTTGCACCCTTAAGATTAAAGATCCTCAAGCGCTTTTAAGTGCTGATATAGACAAAGTAATTGTTCATGCTGATAAAGATGTTGTTTATACTTTAACGCCGCAAAATAAAGCTGTTTTCAAGAAGAATTTGAGTAATATAATTAATGCGAAGTAAGGATCTAAGGTACTAAGGTTCTGAGATGCTGAGTTTCTAAGTTTTTTGTTTTAAGATAAAAAAAATCCAAATTCCGATTAGCAAATTGGAATTTGGATTTTTTATATTGAATTTTTCTAATTTTTAGTGTCCGCCGCCTTCGCTTTGTACGTGGCTGATTCCTTGTTTTTTCAAGATTTTAGGACAGTAGAAACCGTAGAATCCTAAATATGCAAAACCAATAAGTGGTACAATGTAAGAGAAGTGAGTGTATGTGATACCGAAAATTCCGTTTGGATTTGTTGCATCTAAATCACAGATACTTCCTTGAACTAATGGAATAACTCCACCCCCAAGAATCATCATGATTAAGAAAGAAGATGCTTTTCCTGTATTTTTTCCTAAACCAGCAATTGCTAAATCGAAGATTGATGGCCACATGATAGACAAGAATAAACCTCCTGAGATAAAGAAGAATTTAGCAATTTCTGGGTTTGGCCAAGCTAATCCTAATACCATCATTGTTAATCCTGAAATTCCGAAAAGCATTAATGTTTTTCCAGCGTTTTTACCACCAACAAAACTTACAGCGATAAATAATAAAATCCAGATTGGGTAGATATAGAATGAAGAAACATCGTGTGCAGCAAAGATATTTGCTCCGATAATTACTCCAAAAGCTACAGCTGGTACGATAAATTTAAGTGCAGTATTTACTAAGTTTGAAGTGTTGAATACGTTTGCTCCACCATTCCAACGACCGATCATTAAACTTCCCCAGTAAAGAGCAATAAATGGTGCAACAGCATCTTCTAGTACATTTCCGAATTCAGATGTATGTAATAAAGCTGGTAAATTACTAATGATTGTTACTTCAGTACCTACATAAATAAAAATTCCTAACATACCCAAGTATAATTGCGGGTAGTCAAGAATGTTAAAACTACTGTGTTTTTCTTTAATTATTGCTTCTTCCTCTTTTACTGGATCTTCGATTTTTGAGAAATTCATAAATACAGCAACAGCAATAAAAGCCAATCCTAAAATAATAAATGGTAATTTAATATCTTCTAAAGAAAGAGCTGTTTTTTTGTTGTCTCCCATTCCAAACAAAGCGATACCTAATAAAATCGCACCGATTGTTGTTCCGAAAGAGTTGATTCCTCCAGCAAGAGTTAAACGGTGCGCTCCAGTTTCTGGGCTACCCATTTTAATTGCTAATGGATTTGCTACAATTTGTTGAATCGAGAATCCTAATCCTACTGTAAATAAAGCTGTTAAAAAGAAAGGGAAACTTTGAGTTGTAGCAGCTGGAACGAATAAAAATGAACCTACAGCAGATAAAATTAATCCTGCAGATAAGGTTCTTTTGTAGCCGTATTTTTGCAAAACGTCTACTTTTAATGAAACTATGAAGAATATAATTGATCCCACAAAGTAAGCTGCATAGAAAGCCCATGCTACTAATTGTGATTGTACTTGCGATAACGTAAATACTTTTTTGAATACTGGAATCAGGATATCATTGGCAGATCCAACGAAACCCCAAAAGAAGAAAACAATTATCAAAGAGATAAATTGTCCCCATTTGGTTTGTACATTTTCTGAAGTCATAATAATGAGGTTAATTTTTTATTATTTGTTTTTTGAAGACCGTAAATATATTTGTTAGGATTATCAAAAAAAAATAAAAAGGCATAAATAATGTTAAATTTAAACCAACGACAGTGTTTTTTCAACAAAGTGTTAATTTTAACCTACTTAGAAAATGTAATTCGTAATTATATTTTATTCCAGTATCTTGTTTTTGACCTCTTTACTGTAGTTTCGGCCTATTGGAATGTTATAAGATTGTATTTGCACGCGGTTTCCTTCAATAGATTTCACCTTATTTAGTGCAATGACATAAGATTTATGAATTCTAAGAAAGCGATCTGCAGGTAATTCTTCAGATAATGATGTAAGAGATTTATGAGTAATATAGGTTTTATCGGGAGTGACAACTTTTATATATTCCTTCATTCCTTCAACAAACAGAATTTCTTCAATATTAATTTTCATCATTTTTTTATCGACTTTAATAAAAATATGAGAATCGCCTTTTGTGGTTTCGACTTTAATATTGTTTTTGAGATTATATTCAGTTGTAATTTTATTGATACATTTTATGAATCTTGGAAGCGGAATTGGTTTTACCAAATAATCTAATACATCGAGATCATAACTTTCGGCAGCAAATTCCCTAAAAGCGGTTGTGATAATTACTTTGGTTTTGCTTTCAATTAGACTTATAAGTTCAAAACCTGTCATCATTGGCATGTTGATATCTAAAAAGACGGCATCGACAGGTGTACTGTTTATAAAATCCAGTGCCTCCAAAGAATTATTGAATGTGGCTATAACTTCAAAATCTGTAAAATTGGTAAAATAATTTTGCAGGACTTTAATAGCTAAAGGCTCATCATCAATTAACACGCATTTAATCTTCATTCTGAGTTGGTATTTGTAATCTAATTATGTAGAAATTTAGTTTGGTTTTGTGCTTAAGACTAAAATCGTTTCTGTAAATAAGCTTTAATCTCTTTTTCGTATTTACTAAACCAATTCCTCTTTTTGGATTATGATTTTGTGAAATTACGAAATTATTTAAGATTTCAAAATCAAGTGTTTTATTGTCAATAACTTTACAGTTGATTTTGATTTTTAAATTTTTGTTATTCAAACCGCCATGTTTAAATGCATTTTCTACTAAAGAAATAAAGATTAGCGGAGGAACAACTACATCTTCAATGTTTGATTCCAGATTTATTGTCACTTCGACGTTTTCAAAACGAAGTTTTTCTATTTCAATATAATTTTGAATATAGTCGATTTCTTTAATTAAAGGTACAAACTTGGTTCCTTTTACATCGTACAGAACATACTCCATTAAATTAGAAAGTTTAATGATTACATCTGGAACTTTCTTAGAAGATTCTAATGACAGTGCATATAAATTGTTTAAGGTATTGAAAAAGAAATGCGGTTGAATTTGATTTTCCAGATATTTCAATTTAATCTTAAACTGATTTTCTCGTAAAGATCTATTTCTTTCGCGTTCTCTCAACCAAGTCAAAGTAAGATAAACTGAAGAAGCCATTGCTAAAACGTACAGCTCTCCTATGCAAACTGCAACAATATGGTTAATTTCAAACGGATGATATTCTCGATTGGCTTCTGGCCAGATGTTTTCAGAAATAATATAATAGGTAAGAGCAGTCTTCGCTAAATAAATTGCAAATAAACTCAAAAGTAAGAAAAACGTATAAGTGATATATTTTTGCTTTAATACATACTTTGGAACTAAAACGAATAAGTTGAGATATACTAAAGGTATAACAAGTGAAAATTCGATCAAGTTCGATTTGAATGCATAAGGATAATCATTGAAATAAGCTCCCCATCTTAAAAAATTCAAAGTAAAATAAACTCCCCAAAACCATATATGGTTTCGCAGTTTAATATCAAATTTAACTTTCTTAATTTCTTTCAATTGGTTTTAAGATATTTAGCAATTTTAGTTTTTCTTAACAAGAAGTAAATAAAGTGCAACTTTAAACAATTAACTGCAAAGCGACAATTTTTTTGAATAAAATTTCGCAAAAAAAGGATATCGGTGCTTTTTTTTTCATGTAGAACGTTTTCGTAAAACGTATTATTGAATGATTTATGTCGTTCGTTTAAATTTTGTTGTCGTTGGTTTAATTTATTTTTTTTAACAATGCCTTAAGAATAATTTTACTTCATAACTAACAAAATAAAATAAACATGAAAAAAATTTTCTTAATCTTTATGATTGTTTTTACGGCGCAGGTTTCGCTTGCACAAGTAAAAAGTGTCAAGGGTGTGATTACAGATTCTGAGGGTATGCCATTACCAGGAGCTTCTGTTGCTGTACAAGGAGGTCAAAAGGGAACAACTACCGATTTTGACGGATTGTATACAATTGAAGTTCAAAAAGGTCAAAGTTTAGTTTTCACATATGTAGGGCTAGAAACTCAGACTATCGTTGTAGGAGATGCTGCAACAATTAATGTGAAAATGGTTCAGGCAGCATCTAATGCATTAAATGAGGTAGTGGTAACTTCTTTAGGTGTTAAGAAAACAAGAAAATCTTTGACTTACGCGGCTCAAGAACTTAAAGGGGAAGAGTTGACTCGTGTTAAAGATGCCAACGTTATTAATACTATTGCGGGTAAAGTTGCGGGTGTTGCAGTAACAAAAAGTTCTGGAGGTACTGGAGGATCTACAAAAGTAGTTATTCGTGGTAACTCATCTATTATGAACAGCCAGCCACTTTACGTTATTGATGGTATTCCTATGTATAATGGTACTTCAAATCAGCAGGGTAATACAAATGCGTCAAATGATTCATTTGGAAGTACTGCTGGAGGTAACCGTGACGGAGGAGATGTTATTTCTTTGATTAATCCAGACGACTATGAAGGAATGACTGTACTTAAAGGTGCAGCAGCTTCTGTATTATACGGATCTCAAGGAGCAAATGGGGTTATTTTATTGTCTTCTAAAAAAGTTAAAGAAAATAAAGGGAATTTAGCTGTTTCTTCTGTTACTACTTTTGAATCTGTTCATTCATTACCAGAATTTCAGTATGAATATGGAACAGCGGATGCACAAAAATCTTGGGGAGGAAAAGTACAATCAAATGATTTTGTAAAAGACTTCTTTAACACAGGAGTTACTCAAATTACTTCTGCTGCTTTTACAACTGGATCTGATATTTCTTCAACAAGTATATCTTACGCTAATACTACAGCTTCAGGAGTTATTGAAGGTAACGGGTTAAAGAAAAACAACTTTGGAATCCGCCAGACAGGTAAATTTTTCAACAATAAATTAACTGTTTCTGCTGATGCAAAATATACATCACAAACAATTAATAACAGACCTGTAAACGGACTTTACTCAAACCCATTAACGGGAGTTTATTTGTTCCAAAGAGGAAATGACTTTAATTATTATAAAGATAATTTCGAAACATTTATTCCTTCTAGAAACCTATACGGTCAAAACTTTTACAGCGCACCAAATGCTGATATTTATGTTCAGAATCCTTATTGGTTAATCAATAGAAATAAATCTATTGATAAAGATAATTTCTTCAACGGAAATTTAGCTTTAGAATACAAAGCAAACAATTGGTTAAGCATTGCTGCAAGATATAGCTATAATAGAGTTGAAAATGATTATGATAAAAAGATTTATGCTACGACCAATACTTCTTTATCTAATATAAACGGTAGATATATAAACGTTGCTAATTTAAGCACACAACGTTACGGAGATTTGATTGCTAAAATTAATACTAATTTCAACGAAGATTTTAGCTTTAATGCTATTTTAGGAGCAAGTATCAATAACACATTAGCAAATCAATCGACTACTTTAGATTCTGGTATTGTTGGCGGACTTGTAAATGCTAACTTGTTTACTTTGGGGAATTTTGCAAGTGCTAGTGGTTTAGATAACTTAAGCCTTCAGGCTACAGGTTCTTCAAGAGAGGTTCAGTCAATTTTTGCTTCTGCAACTTTTGGTTATAAAAACATGTTGTATTTAGATGTTACAGGACGTAATGATTGGTCTTCTACTTTAGTAAATACTGATACTCCATCTTATTTTTATCCATCTGTAGGGGTTACTGCTCTTATTAGTGAAATGGCAACAATGCCAGAATGGATTAACTTCGGAAAAGTGAGAGGAACTTATGCTCAAGTGGGTAATGACGTTTCTGCTTTTGTAACTTCTCCAAAATCGACTATTCAGGGTGGTAATATTATTCCTCCTGTAGTAGGGCCAAGACCAGGTGAAGGATTGAAACCTGAATTGAAATCAGAATTTGAATTTGGTACTGAATGGAGAATGTTCAACAATAGATTAGGTTTCGAAATTTCATACTACAACTCAGAAACTAAAAATCAATATATTCAAGTTCCGGCTCCAGCAACAAACCCTTACGGTTATACTTTCTACGGAATAAATGCTGGTAGTATTGCCAACCAAGGTATCGAGCTTGTTGTGAGTGGAAAAATTATTGAGGGACAAAAATTCTCATGGGAAACAATGGTAAATTATTCTCATAATAGAAATAAAGTAAAAGAAATCCCAGCAGAATTAGGAGGTCAAATTCCATTAACTCCTGTAAATAATATTAATTACAGATACTCTTTAACTGAAGGAAGACCATTTGGTGTTATTGAAGGAAAAGGTATCGTGAGAAATGATAAAGGGGAAATTGTTTTAGATGATAAAGGAAACTTAGCAGTTGAAGCTGATTTCCACGAAGTTGGTAATGCAAACCCTGATTTTATGTTAGGCTGGTCAAACACATTTAAATTTGGTTCTTTTACAGCTAATTTCTTGATCGATGGTCGCTTTGGTGGAGATGTAATGAGTATTACTGAAGGTATGAATGATTTTTATGGAGTATCAAAAAGATCTGGAGATGCTAGAAATGCCGGTGGTGTTGCTGTAAATGCAGTTATGCCTGATGGCACGAAAGTGACTAAAATAGATGCTCAAAAATACTATGAAGCTGTAGGTGGTCTTAACGGTGCTACTGCTGAGTATGTATATGATGCAACAAATGTAAGTTTAAGAGAGGTTTCGCTTGGATATACTTTCAACAAAAAAGCAATTCCATTTGTTAATACAGCAACTTTATCATTAATCGCAAGAAACTTATTCTTCTTTTATAAAGATGCACCATTCGATCCAAACATTGCTTTAAGTACAGGTCAGGGCTTACAAGGAGTTGATATTTATGGTTTACCATCAACAAGAAGTATTGGTCTTAATTTAAATGTAACTTTCTAATTAAAACATCATGAAAACAAATAATATAAAAAAATCACTAATCTGTCTTGGTCTTTTGGCTTTAGTTGGTTGTACAGATAATTTTGACGAGATTAATAGCAATCCTGATGGTTTTACACAAGAGGAACTGACACAAGATTTTAATCACATTAAAGGTCCTTTTACAACGATGTTTGACAACGTTATGGTAAACGTTCCAGGTTGGAAATATCAGGTTGCAATTGACTTATCTGGTAATACTTGGGGAGGTTATACGACAGCACCAGGTTTTGATGGTAACAATAACCTTTCTTATGCGCTTTCTGATAACTGGAACCTTTGGGGTTGGGAAGCTATTTATACACAAGTAATGGCAAATTACTTAAAAGTTGAAGCTGCATCTAAAGGAAAATATGATGAGTTTTATGCTTTGGCAACAATAGTAAAAGTACAGACTTTACATAAAGCTGCAGATTCATGGGGACCAATTGTGTATTCAAAACTAGGAACAACAGATGCTGCAATTGGGTACGATTCTCAGGAAGAAGCTTATGGATTAATGTTTAAAGATCTAGATTTTGCAGTTGAGGAATTAACAAAAAGAATTGATGCAGGAGAAGTAAGTTCTTTTACAAAAATCGATCGTTCGACTTATAAAGGAGACTATACAAAATGGGTTAGATATGCAAATTCTTTACGTTTAAGATTAGCAATGCGTATTGTAAAAGTTAATCCAACTTTGGCTAAAACGGAAGCAGAAAAAGCGATTAGTCAAAAATTTGGTGTAATGACAGTAAATGCAGACAGCTTTATTGTGAATAAAGATGTTTCACAACACCCACTTAGAGTTGCTGCTTACGAATATAATGATAGCCGTATGTCTGCAGATATGGAATCTATCATGGGAGGTTACAATGATCCTAGAATAAGTGTTTATTTTAAAACTTCAGAAGAGTTTCCTGGAGAATATAAAGGAATTCGCACTGGTGGTATTCTTGGTGATAAGTCAAAACACATTAAGTTCTCGAACTTTGGTAAGATAATAGATGAAGACAAACAAGTTGTTTGGTTAAATGCAGCTGAGATTTATTTCTTAAGAGCAGAAGGAGCTTTAAGAGGCTGGAATATGGGCGGTGACGCTGCAACACTTTACAAAGCAGGTATTACGGCTTCTTTTGAACAGCTTTCTGTTGGTGGTGCCGCTGATTATATTGCAGATAATGTAAAAACAGCTAAAGATTATGTAGATCCAGTTGCTCCATTCAACAGTGGTTTAGCTGTAAATAAAGTAACTGTTGCTTGGGATGATGCTGCAAGCAACGAAGTGAAATTGCAAAAAATCATTACTCAAAAATGGATTGCTAATTTCCCTGACGGTATGGAAGCTTGGGCTGAACACCGTAGAACAGGTTACCCTAAATTATTGCCAATTCTTAACAACCAAAGTGCTGGTGCAATTACTACTGAGTACGGTGTTAGAAGAATAAACTTTGTTTCTACTGAAAAAGATGGAAACCCAGAAGGTCTTAAAACAGGTATTGCAAAACTTGGAGGACCTGATAACGGAGGCACCAGAACTTGGTGGGATGTTAACGCTCCGAACTTCTAAAAGAAAAAACAAGGATATTAAGTTTGGTTAGTAGTAATGGTATAGATTGCGAGAGTGATCTATACCATTCTTAAAATCAAAATGGTAATTACTACAAAAAAAGAAAAGAAATGAAAAGTGCTTTAGAAATAAAACCTGATATCAGTTACAAAAGCGCGGGAAAATTTGAAGAAACTCGATTTGAAAAAATTCATAACGAGATCTTCAAGAGTTCTATTGAAGCCTCTATAATTGTAGCACAGGAAATTGCGCAGCTAATTAGATCTAAGCAGGAAAAAAATAAAGCTTGTGTTTTAGGTTTGGCAACAGGTTCTTCTCCGATAAAAGTTTACGAGGAACTAGTGAGAATGCACAGAGAAGAAGGACTAAGTTTTAGCAATGTAATTACTTTTAATTTGGATGAATATTATCCAATGACTAAAGAGAATAATCAGAGCTATCATTATTTCATGCATGAACATCTTTTTAATCATATTGATATCAAGCCTGAAAACATTAATATTCCAGACGGTACAATAGCAATTGATGAAATAAATCAATATTGTATCGATTATGAAATGAATATTAAAAATGCAGGAGGACTTGATTTTCAATTATTAGGAATTGGCCGTACAGGACACGTTGGTTTTAACGAACCAGGTTCTCACATCAATTCTGGAACTCGAATTATTACATTAGATCACATTACAAGAGTCGATGCTTCGTCTGCTTTTAATGGTATTGATAATGTGCCGAAACGTGCCATAACAATGGGAGTTTCAACTATTATGAGATCAAAGCGTATTGTTTTGATGGCTTGGGGACAAAACAAGGCAGATATCATTAAAAGAACTATTCAAGGTGATATCAGTTCAGAAATACCAGCAACATTTTTACAGAATCATCCAAATGCAACTTTCGTTTTAGATCAGTCTGCGGCATCAGAATTAACCCGTTTTAAAACGCCTTGGTTAGTTGGAGAATGTCTTTGGACACCTGAAATGAAAAGTAAGGCGATTGTTTGGCTTTGCCAAAAAACAAAACAATCTATTTTAAAATTGACAGACCGTGATTACAACAATAACGGAATGTCAGATCTTTTGGCTCAAGAAGGTTCAGCTTATGATATGAACATCAATATGTTTAATATTTTACAGCATACCATTACCGGATGGCCAGGAGGAAAACCAAACACAGATGATTCTCATCGTCCAGAAAGGGCAAATCCGGCAAAAAAGAGAGTAATTCTTTTTAGTCCGCATCCAGATGATGATGTTATTTCTATGGGAGGAACATTTTCAAAATTAATCAAACAAGGACACGATGTTCATGTGGTGTACCAAACTTCAGGTAATATCGCTGTTTCAGATGATGAAGCATTAAAATTTGCAGAAGTAGCCAGTGATTTTGTTGGAAATGAAAAAGCAGATATCAATTTCAAATCGGTTATCGAATTTTTAAACAATAAATCAGAAAACCAGATCGATTCTTTAGAAGTACGAAAACTAAAAGGATTGATCAGAAGAAGAGAATCTTATGGAGCAACAAGATATATTGGTTTAAAAGATGAGAATACACACTTTTTAGATCTTCCATTTTATGAAACAGGACAAGTTAAAAAGAATCCGTTAGGACCAGAAGATATTGCTATTGTAAAAGATATTATTGCTAAAATAAAACCACATCAAGTTTTTGCTGCTGGAGATCTTGCAGATCCGCATGGAACACATGAAGTTTGCTTGAATGCCATTTTTGCAGCACTAAAAGAACTTAAACCAGAACCTTACATGAATGACTGTTGGTTATGGCTTTACAGAGGAGCTTGGCACGAATGGGATATTCATGAAATTGATATGGCGGTTCCGTTGAGTCCTTCAGAGGTTTTATTAAAACGTCATGCCATTTTACATCACCAATCTCAAAAAGATAGAGTAATGTTTCAAGGTAATGATTCTCGAGAATTCTGGGTTAGGGCAGAAGATCGAAACAAGAATACAGCCATCTTATATGATGAATTAGGTTTAGCTGAATATGAAGCAATTGAAGCCTTTAAACGCTTTGATTATTAAAGCTTTATGATTTGTTTTTGAACGAATCAAATGACAAAATTCAGATGATTATCTGGTAAAAGTGAGGTAATGCAGAAGTCATTCTGAATTTTGTCTTTTTTTATATAAATTAGGATACTTATTAAAAACTATCCAACCAAAAAAAAGAAAAATGAAATATTTATTTGTACTATTATTTGCAGGTATATCGGCAGGTGCGCAAGTCCAAAAAGAGCAGCTGAACCTTATGCCTTGGCCTCAGAATGTTGTTATTAATGAAGGTAATTTTAATTTAACTAAAAATTTTAAAGTAAACATTACAGGTAATCCCAATCCAAGAATATTTGGTGGAGTAACTCGTTTTTTGCGCCGTTTAGATGGTAGAACAGGTATATTTTTTGAGCAAGGTTTTATAACCAAATTAAATGAAGTTCCAAATGCAGAATTACAAATCAATTGTACTAAAAGCGGGAAAATTGGTTTGTATGAAGACGAAAGTTATCATTTGGATATTACTTCAGGAAAAATCACTTTAAATGCATCAAGTGATTTAGGTGCTTTACATGGTTTGGAGACATTATTGCAAATGCTTCAAAACAACGCAACTTCCTTTTATTTTCCAAGTTCAAAAATTTCAGATTTTCCAAGATTCACTTGGAGAGGTTTAATGGTTGATGCTTCTAGACATTTTCAGCCAATAGATGTAATCAAAAGAAATATTGATGCATTGGCAGCAATGAAAATGAATGTTTTTCACTGGCATTTGGTTGATGATCAAGGCTGGAGAATCGAAATGAAAAAACATCCAAAGTTTACAGAATTGGCTTCGGATGGAATGTATTACACACAAGAGGAAATTAAAAACATCGTAAAATATGCTGATGAGCGCGGTATTTTAATTGTTCCAGAAATAGATGTTCCTGGTCACGGATCTGCAATTTTAACGGCTTATCCTGAAATTGGAAGTAAAGTAATTACACTGACTGGTGGAACATCCGAAAAAAATATTCAAGGTACAGCAATCGCTACCTATGGAGTTGAAAGAAATGCTGGAATTTTTACACCAACATTAGATCCTTCAAATCCTAAAACATATCAATTATTAAGTGAAGTTTTTGATGAGGTTTGTCCATTATTTCCTGGTGCTTATTTCCATATTGGAGGAGACGAAAACGAAGGAAAAGATTGGGATGCAAATCCGAAAATTCAAGAATTCAAAAAGAAACATAATTTAAAAACCAACCACGAATTGCAAACCTATTTCACGATGCAATTGGCACCGATGTTAAAGAAACACGGAAAACAATTAATGGGTTGGGAAGAAATTTTGACCAAAGATTTATCTAAAGAAGCCATTGTGCATTCTTGGAGAGGTCCAAACGAAGGAATGGCAGCAGGACAATCTTTAGTAGATGCTGTTAAAAAAGGTTACAAAACAGTTTTATCAAACGGCTACTATATTGATTTAATGTATCCAATTGCAAGTCATTATTTAAATGATCCAATGCCAAAAGGAGCAAACTTGACAAGCGATGAAAAAGCAAGAATTTTGGGTGGCGAAGCGACAATGTGGACAGAATTGGCTACACCAGCGACGATCGATTCGAGAATTTGGCCAAGAACAGCTGCAATTGCAGAAAGATTATGGTCGGCAGAAGATATAGTTGACGTTGAAAATATGCGTAAACGTTTAGAGACTGTTTCTTTTAGATTAGAAGAATTAGGTATTACGCACATTCGCAACAAAGATGTGATTTTAAGAAATATTGCAAACAATCAAAATATTCAATCGCTGGAAGAATTTTCTAAAGTTAGCGAACCTCTAAAAGGATATACTCGTAACAAAGGAGGAACAGAGTACCAAATGTATTCTCCATTTACATTGTTTGCAGATGCTTGTGGGCCAGATGCAAAAGATGCTTTAGCATTTGATGCAGCAGTAACTCAATATTTAGCTAATAAATCAGCAGACAATAAAGCCAAAGTAACTTCATTTTTCAATAAATGGATTGCTGTTCATAAAGATTTAACGGCACTAAGTGCAAACGCACCATTAGTACAGCCAATATTACCATTATCTAAAAAACTAAATGATGCTTCTCAGGAATTATTATTGGTTTTGGATAATAAATCAACTTTAAAATCAGAAGATCTAAAAAAATTGATAGATCAATGTAATACAAAAGATCATGCAGATGTTGAACTGTCTGTTTATGAGAGTTTAAAAAAATTACTTTAAGGTTTGGTTTGAATTAGTATTTAGTACGTTTTTAAGACTGCTAATGTTTTTTTAGAGAGTTAATTACTTCTGCCATGATTCTATGGCAGGGGTAATTATAATGTTGAGATCTCTTTTTAAATAGTACTACATCAAGTATAATAAATAATGATTGACTATAAAAAATAACCAATAACGGAGTATTAACCTTTAAAAAACCAAATAAAGAGAATAGAATAAAACATGACAAAAAAGAGTATAGATTGATGAGTAGTCCCAAATTTATCATTTGTATTTGACATTAATTTTTTTTTAAAATTATAAATAAATATCAATCACTACTATTGGCTAATGATTATGTATGAATCAGTAATAGTAATATTTATCTATAGAATTTAATTTGAGTTTATTTCCAATCGACAGCGGGCTTCCAATCTGCAGTTGAGCGAAACCCAGAAGTTTTTATACTGCTGCGGCCCAATTACTTATTTTCTATTAACTAATATTTATTAATTATGAAACATTATTACAGATTGCTCTTTTTGTTACTGTTTCCCTTACTTGCGTTGGCACAACCAGCCCACGGAAAAAAAGTAGTAGGGTATTATGCACAATGGTCTATTTATGCTCGGGATTTCAATGTTCCGAAAATTGATGGAAGTAAAATTACGCATTTGAATTATTCTTTTTATGGGACAACTTATGATCCTGCCCATCCAGAGAATACAAAGTTAAAATGTTTGGACACGTATGCTGATTTTGAGCATATGGAAGGAGGCATTCCTTGGGATGCTCCAGTAAAAGGAAACTTTTATGATTTAATGAAATTAAAAGAAAAGTATCCTCATTTAAAAATTTTAATTTCTGTTGGAGGCTGGACAAAAGGACAAGATCTTTCTCCAATTGCTGCAAGTCCTGTAGCAAGAGCAGCTTTAGCAGCAGATATGGCAAACTTCATTACTACATATCCATTTATAGACGGTTTTGACATCGATTGGGAATATCCTCTTTCGGGCGGAACTGATGGTACGGAAATAGTAAATGGTTCGCCTGTTCCTCCACAAAAATACAGTCCTGATGACAACAAAAATTTGGTTTACTTATTAAAAGCCATGCGTCAAGCAATGCCAAATAAACTGGTTACGATTGCTGCAGGAAACAATGTTAGAAACGTTTCTAAACAGTATTTAGGACCAAACAATAGATCACAATATGGTATGACCGAAGATATTTCGACTTATTGCGATTATATTACTTATTTCGGATACGATTTTGGAGGAAACTGGTATGATAAAACCTGCTACAATGCGCCATTATATTCAAGCGGAAATACAAATGATCCGCTTTATGGAGCAACTCAATCAGAATCATTAGACGAATTAACCAATCAATATTTAAATGTAATTGGTTTTCCTGCGAATAAATTAATCATGGGATTGCCTTTTTACGGAAAGAAATTTGACCACGTTGCAAATGATGGAACAAATCCTAATTTACCAGGATTATTTGTTTCAGCGCCAAGAGATATTGTTGGAGGATGTACCAATCCGCAAAATCCAATTGGAACATGGGATGGTTCTGGAGCGTGCGAGCGTTCAGGAAGTATCGAAATCTGTGATTTAGTTGGGAATCCAGTTACTAATTCACATGCTTATTTAGATCCAAATACAATGCAGGTAACAGCTTCTGCAGCTTCAGCAGGATGGGTAAGATATTTTGACAATACAACAAAAGTTCCTTATTTATATAATGCTACTAGAAAAGAGTTTATTTCTTATGAAGATAAACAATCAATGGATTTAAAAGTTCAGTATATAAAATCAAGAAACTTAGCAGGAGGTATGATTTGGGAATTATCTCAAGATACCAGAGGTTCAATTCCGAATTCATTATTAAACCAAGTTGATACTTCTTTTGGAAGCGTTGTTCCAGGAACAGTAAGTATTTCTGGTTCTGTAAAAAACGGATCGGCTTTGGTTACCAATGTTACAGTTGAATTGAGAAATGCAAGCAATGCAGTGATTCAAACAGTCGTTTCGGCTACTGGAAATTTTGCATTCAACAATTTAACTTCAGGACAAAATTATTCGCTTACAGCATTAAAAGCGAGTTATACCTTTACTCCAGTATCGTTAACAAATGTTACAACAAATCAGACAGCGGTTGTAATCAATGGAACACAGCCAACTTACACGGTAAGCGGAACAGTTCTTGACGGAACAACTCCTGTTTCTGGCGTAACAGTTTCAGCAGTTTCTGGAAGTACGACTTTAACAGCAGTTTCAAATGCAAGTGGAGTTTACAGCGTTGCAGGTTTAACAGCGGGATTAAACTTTACCGTTACAGCTGCAAAAACTGGATTTTCTTATACACCAGCTTCAACTGTTTACAACGCAATTGATGCCAATAAAACATTAAATTTCACGCAAGGCGCGGCAGTGGTAACTTACACTGTAAGCGGAACAGTGCTAAACGGAACAACTCCAGTTTCTGGTGTAACAATTACAGCAGCTTCTACAGCAGGAAATGTTTCTGCAACAACTAATTCTAGCGGAGCTTATTCGCTAACTTTAGCTTCTGGCGGAAATTATACTGTTACTGCAGCTTTAACAGGACAAACTTTTACTCCAGCTTCAACAGTTTATTCTAATTTGAATGCTAATAAAACGTTGAATTTTACTCAGGATGTTGCAACAACTACGAGTAAAATTAGTGGAACTGTAAAGAATGGAACAACTCCAGTAGCAGGTGCAAAAGTGGAACTAGTTTTACCTTGGACAGATAATAATCACAACTGGAAAAGTGTTTTGGCAACAACAGATGCACAAGGAAAATACAGTTTTGATAATTCAGTTATAGACGGTTATACACAAGCTTTAAGTTTAAAACTAAACTCATGGCAAAATGGAGAAGTGGCTTATTATCCAAATAATTTAGCAAACTTCGCAATTCCAGCAACTCCAACTGTTTATAATTTTAATACAAGTTCAACAGCTAAAGTAGCTTTAGCGGCAGCGACAAACTTAATTAGCGGAACAGTTAAAAACGGAACAACTCCAGTATCTGGTGCAAAAGTAGAAATCGTTCTACCTTGGACAGATAGTACACATAACTGGAAAAGTGTTTTAGCGACAACAGATGCATCAGGAAATTACACTTTCGATAATTCAGTTGTAGCAGGTTATACACAAATTTTAAGTTTAAAATTAAATTCATGGGAAAATGGGGAAGTGACTTATTATCCAAATAACTTAGCCAACTTCGCAGTTCCAGCAACTCCAACGGTTTATGATTTTAATAGACAAGCGGTCGTTGCGACTAAGCCAGTGGTTACCATTACAGCGCCAACAGCTTCGGCGATTGCTATAAATTTAGGATCAGCAATTAATTTTGTTGCAAGTGTTGGATTAAGTGCTTCTGATGCCACTACAATCTCATCTGTTGTATTTAGTTTAGATGGACAAAACTTGACTGCTACCAATTCTTCAGGAACTTATACAGCAGTTTGGACACCAGCAGCAAATCAGTTTGGAGTTTCTCATACATTAACTGTTACAGCTACTGCATCAAACGGAACAACAGATTCAAAAACATATAGTTTTACATTAACTTGTTCAGGTGCAAATTGTCCAAATACATTACCTGTAATCACTTGGAATTCACCATCGAATACTACTGTATACCAAAGTTCTTTCCAGGCTGTGCCAATTTCAGTTACAGCTGTTGATAGTGACGGATCGGTTTCTGGTGTTACTATTACAATAAATGGAGGCACATTTAATATGACAGCAGGGACAAATAATACTTATATGTATAATTTTACGCCAACTGCTTATCAGGATTATCCAATTGTAATTAAAGCAACAGATAATAAAGCTGCGGTAACTACATTAAACAATACAATTAAAATTGCTACAATAATTGGTAATAGATTCATTCCGCTACCATCTAAAATTATTTTAGGATATGCGCATTCTTGGGAAAATACGTCTGCTCCATTTTTATATTTCTCTCAAATAAAGGGAAGTAAATTTAACGTAGTTGATTATTCTTTCGTAGAAACCGTTAATCGTGATGGTTATACGCCAATACTAACTACAAATGATGCTAGATATTTGACCAATGGCGTTTTCGATAAGCAATT
Source organism: Flavobacterium ginsenosidimutans (assembly GCF_003254625.1). Taxonomy (GTDB): domain Bacteria; phylum Bacteroidota; class Bacteroidia; order Flavobacteriales; family Flavobacteriaceae; genus Flavobacterium; species Flavobacterium ginsenosidimutans. The sequence continues at coordinate 17,304 of NZ_QJRJ01000073.1, read as the reverse complement.
ATTGAAAAATGATATAAAAACTTTAAGAGATAGCGGTGTTCCAGTTATTGTTTCTATTGGAGGTCAAAATGGTCATGTTGTTCTAGACAATGTTACTCAGAAAAATATTTTTGTTAATGGTCTAAAAGCCATTATTGATGAGTATCAATTTGATGGTGTTGATATCGATTTTGAAGGCGGATCGATGAACTTTAACGCAGGAGGTTTAAGAGATATTTCTTATGCGGGTATTTCTGCTTATCCAAGATTGAAAAACGTAGTAGATGCTTTCAAAGAATTAAAAGCGTACTATGGTCCTGGATTTTTATTAACTGCAGCTCCAGAAACACAATACGTACAAGGTGGATATACAACTTATACAGATACTTTTGGTTCATTCTTGCCAATCATTCAAAACTTACGTAATGAATTGGATTTGTTAGCGGTACAATTGTATAATACAGGAGGAGAAAACGGATTAGATGGTCAATATTATGGTACGGCTAAGAAAGCCAACATGGTTACAGCCTTAACCGATATGATCATAAAAGGTTATAACATTGCTTCAACGGGAATGCATTTTGATGGCTTGCCAGCTTCAAAAGTTCTTATTGCATTGCCAGCTTGTCCGAGTGCAGCGGGTAGCGGTTATTTAACGCCAGCAGAAGGAATTAGTGCTATGGATTACTTAAGAAACGGAACTACTTTTTCTGGAAGAACATACACTATGCAGCCAGGCGGACCATATCCTTCTTTAAGAGGTTTAATGACTTGGTCTGTAAACTGGGATGCATCTTCTTGTGGTAATTCATCTGAATTATCTAAAGCGTACGCGGCTTATTTTGCATCGCAAGGTACCGCAAAAACATTGGTTGTAGATGATTTAACGACTGAAAGCAATACGACTGTGGCTTATTTTAGAAATAATACTTTATCTGTATCTAACGAAACAGAAGAAATTGCTCAGGTTGACGTATTCAATACGATAGGACAAAATGTTACAAGTCATAGAAATATTCAAAACAATAAAGAAGTGCTGCTTAATAGCCCAAGTTTTGCTAGTAAACAGATTTTTGTTGTGATAGTAACAGATAAATCAGGCCACAAAAAGTCATTGAAAGTAATGAACTTTTTGAACTAAAATAAAAGGATTGAAAATTTAGAAATAGAAAATTGGGATGGTTAAAATTGAGTTTGGTTATTTATGTTTTAATCTATTTTTATTTCGAATAAATGCTGTGAACTGAGGTAATTTGTTATTTGGTTTTTGCCTCAGGTAGCGCATTATGAACCTGGTAGTTTTTACTGCCAGGTTTTTTTATGTTTTAAAAGAGCACAAAGTATGTCATTGCGAGGAACGAAGCAACCGCACTAAAATTGATCTAGTAAGTGAGATTGCTTCGTTCTTCGCAATGACAAATCAGCGGGTGAAAAAAAATCAGTACTTTTGACTTTTATTACTATCGCATAAAACTTCATGAAAATAGCATTTACTATTATAATCTCATTTTTAATTTTTAATACTTCTTTTAGTCAAAACAAATTCGGAAATCCAGAAGTCGATCCTATTCAAATACAGAAAACTTACGAACAATGGTCTGTTTATCAGAATAAAAAAATTATGCTTTCAAGAGATTTTAAAGCGTTGGATGTTGCATCAAAAGAAATTTCAAAAGAAGCTTTTCTAGATCAATTAGCAAACGGAAATTTCATACCAATCCGATTAAAATCTGAAGCTGATATTTACGTTTACAAACTCTTCAAAATCCTGCCAAAAACAGATACAAGTATAAAAGCCACTATCAATCAAATTGGTTTTGATGCTTATAAAAACTACAAAATGGAAGGAACAGCTTTTCCGCAATTTTCATTCAAAGATTTAGACGGAAATCTGGTAACCAACGAATCCATGAAAGGAAAAATAATTGTGATAAAATGCTGGTACATTCACTGCACACCATGTATTAAAGAATTTCCACAGGTAAATAAATTGGTTTCAGCATATAAAGATAGAAACGATATCGTTTTTATGAGTTTAGCCGAAGATTCAGCAGAACAATTAAAAACATTTCTGGCAAGAAAACCACTTTCATATTCTGTAATTCCAGATATGAAGGAATATATGAATGAATCGTTGCAATTGAATTCATTCCCAACACATTTTATAATCAACAAAGAAGGAATGATTGCTAAAGTGCTTCCTAATTTTGAGAGTCTTGAAGTGGCTTTGGCTAAACAAAGTAAATTGTAAGTTGTAATTAATCTCGCAAAGCAACCCTATTTTTTGTCATTTCGACTGAAAGGAGAAATCACACTAGTTAATCGACAATGATTGAAGACATGCTTTGCGGAGTTTCTTGTGTGATTTCTCCTTTCAGTCGAAATGACAAACTGTAACTTTAAATTAATAGGATTTAAACAAAACTCTGCGCCTTAGCGACTCTGGGAGAACCTCTCATCACCAGCATAAAAACCTTAGCACCTTAGTATCTTTGCAACTTAGAACCTTTTTCACTACTTTTGCACCAAATTAATTAAAAAGACATTCATGTTAACAGTCAATAATTTATCAGTTCAATTTGGCAAACGAATTTTGTTTGACGAAGTAAATACCACATTCACTCACGGAAATATTTACGGCGTTATTGGAGCCAATGGTGCTGGGAAATCTACATTTCTAAAAATCATTTCAGGTGATATGGACCCAACTTCTGGACATATTCATTTAGAGCCGGGAAAACGTATGTCGGTTTTAAACCAGAACCACAACATGTTCGATGAGCATACTGTTTTGGAAACCGTTTTAATGGGAAATAAAGTTTTGTATGCTGTTAAAAAAGAAATGGATGAACTTTATTTAGATTATAATGATGCAAATGCAGACCGAATAGGAGAGCTTCAGGTTCAATTTGAAGAAATGAATGGATGGAATGCCGATTCTGACGCTGCATCAATGTTGTCTAACTTAGGAATTTCAGAAGCAGATCATTATACTTTAATGGGAGATATGGAAGGAAAAATGAAAGTTCGTGTGCTTTTGGCGCAGGCGCTTTTTGGAAATCCGGATGTATTGATTATGGATGAGCCTACCAACGATTTGGATTTCGAGACAATCGCTTGGTTAGAAAACTTCTTGGCAAACTACGAAAACACTGTAATTGTTGTATCTCACGACCGTCACTTTTTAGATGCGGTTTGTACACATATTTCTGATATTGATTTCGGAAAAATTAATCACTATTCAGGAAACTATACTTTCTGGTACGAGTCTAGCCAATTAGCGGCAAAACAACGTGCTCAGCAAAACAAAAAAGCAGAAGAGAAGAAACAAGAGTTGGAAGAATTTATTCGTCGTTTTAGTGCAAACGTTGCGAAATCGAAACAAGCAACTTCTCGTAAAAAAATGATTTCGAAATTAAATATTTCAGAAATCAAACCTTCAAGCCGTCGTTATCCTGCAATTATTTTTGATCAGGATCGTGAAGCTGGAGATCAGATTTTGAATGTAGAAAACTTAGCTGCTTCTGTTGATGGAGAAGTTTTATTCAAAGATATTAACCTGAACATGGCGAAAGGCGACAAAATCGTTCTTTTCTCTAAAGATTCACGTGCTACAACTGCTTTCTACGAAATCTTAAACAACGAACAAAAAGCAGATGCTGGAACTTTTGATTGGGGAATTACAACCAACCAAGCTTATTTGCCAGCTGAAAACCACAAATATTTCGAAAACGATTTGAGTTTAGTTGATTGGTTACGTCAATACGCTAAAACAGAAGAAGAGCGTGATGAGGTATTCATTAGAGGTTTCTTAGGAAAAATGATTTTCTCTGGAGAAGAAGCTTTAAAAACGTCTAGAGTTTTATCTGGAGGAGAAAAAGTGCGTTGTATGTTGTCTAGAATGATGATGGAGCGTGCTAACGTTTTAATGTTAGACGAGCCAACAAACCACTTAGATTTGGAGTCTATTACAGCTTTCAACAATTCATTGAAAAACTTTAAGGGTTCTGTAATCTTCACAACGCATGACCACGAGTTCGCGCAAACTGTTGGTAACAGAATCGTAGAATTGACACCAAACGGAGTTATCGATCGTTACATGACATTTGATGAATATCTTGATGATGAAAAAATTCAAGAACAAAGAAAGAAGATGTACAATCTTTAATTTTTAAATTCCAATTTGAAAATTCCAATTTTTGAACTTACAACTTTGTCAAAGTTTCAAACTTTGACAAAGTTCTACATCTATAAAAAAATCCCAAACTCCAATTTTAATTTGGAATTTGGGATTTTTTAATTTGTTATTTATCAATTATTTACTGCCGAACATTTTAGCGAAAATCCAGATAATAATCGCAATAATAAAGATTACGATAAAAATCCCGAATCCCATTCCGGCTTTAAAAATGTCTCCTATAACTTCACAGCTTGTAAATGAAAACAGTATTACGAATACCATTAACAATCTTAGTATTTTATTTTGCATGATTCTGATATTTTAAATTGATACTTAAAATTACTTCACGAATAGGCAAAATGTGTTATAGAATTTTTTGGAAATGTTTTAGGATTTGGATTTTATATACTTTTCGTTTAAATCCTTAAGGAAGGTACTGCGATCAAATTTTTTTAGAAATCCAGACTTTTCACCTTTCTCTAATTCCCTATTTAGTTTTTTGATTTTGATTAATTTTTGAGTTGACATTTTATTGTTTTATAAGTTTAATTTCAAAGAATACAATCAATGTATTAAATTATTTTACTTTAAGTTTTTTACTAGTGGTAAATTTTCTCATTTCTCCTTCATTATATTTAGGCCAGATTAATGCAAATAAAAGAATAGAAAAACCTATACCAAAAGAACCAAAAATCCATTGAAATTTATTCCCATTTCGTTTTTCGTATTTCTGCGTTATTGGTTCTAATATAATATAGCTTTCTGATTTTTTTTGAGTTCTTGCTTCAATTGCTTTTATGAAATTTTGTTTTTCGTCAGATGTTGGTGTTCTTTCGAAATGATCTAAAGAATAGAAGTCATATTCTTTCATATTATTGAGACAGTAATTATAAAACTCCTGGTATAAGTTTTTATTTCTGTAATCACTTCTTCTACTTCTTGTGTGTTCATGAAAGCTTACACCATACCAATATTTTGGGATGTCATTAATATTTGTTGATTTTCTGTCAAAAATTGGAACTACAAAATAAATGTCAAAGTTTAAATCATTATTTCTTCCACTTCGACTGAATGCTGTATGAGTACCTCCATAATTAGTTGCAACAGAAAAATTAGTCAATTTATAATAACGACTTTTTTCTGTTTTTTCAATATCTGTTATTTTTGATAGTTTTTGGAGCTTACCTGTTGCTGTGGTTAAATATTCTTGTGAATTTATGAGGCATGCGGTAATTGTGATAGCTGATAAAAATTGAAAAAAGAATTTGAGATGGTCATTTTTTAAAATAAGAATTTTAAATCTGGGACGAAGCCATATTAAAATTGGAATCCACGGTAACAAAACAGGTAACCAAAAATTCCAGATTTTTTCTTTAAAATCAAAAATTTCAAATTCAATTGTAAATACCCAACGTATTAATAAAAGACCAATTATAGTCGATAATGAAATCAATAAGAAGATTGGAAGAATGTGCTTTAGTTTTGAAATGTATATTTGCAATGTTTTGATTTTGATTATTTGTAAAAAAAAGCAAAACACAAATTTATAATTTAATTCTTACATTAAATACTTTAGCTGTTTTCTTTTTTTAAGTTGAAAATTTTAATTTAAAAACATTTCCAGCCCCAATACCCCAACAAATAAAATCAGATTCCGTATATTTGCGCAACCAAACATTACAATCACTTATGAGTCAAAAAGTATTACTTAATTCGAAAGAAGTTACTATCATACTCCATCGTTTGGCTTGTCAGTTAATCGAAAAACATCTTGATTTCTCTGAAACAATTTTAGTGGGAATTCAGCCAAGAGGCGTTTTTTTAGCTGAACGTTTAAAACAAATATTAGAAAACGAATACAAGGTTCCTGAAATTTCTTTAGGATATCTGGATATCACTTTTTTTAGAGATGATTTCCGTCGTACTGATAAACCGCTTGAAGCCAATAAAACCCAAATCAATTTTATAGTCGAAGACAAAAAAGTCATTTTTATTGATGACGTTTTGTTTACCGGAAGAAGCATTCGTTCGGCGTTAACTGCCATTCAATCTTTTGGAAGACCTTCAGAAATTGAATTATTGGTTTTAATAGACAGACGTTTCAGCCGTCATTTACCAATTCAGCCCGATTATAGAGGCCGTCAGGTAGATGCTATTAATGGTGAAAAAGTAATTGTAAGCTGGAAAGAAAATGATGGTGAAGATGTTGTTCACCTAGTGACGAATTAAGTTTAATCGGTTAACCGGTTAATTGTTTAATCGGTAATTACACCGATTAAGCGATTTGAAAAAAAACGATTAAACAATTCAACGATTAAACATATAAACACACACAATGAAAGAATTAAGCGTAAATCATTTATTAGGAATTAAATATATCAACGAGAATGATATTAACCTGATTTTTGAAACGGCAGATCATTTTAAAGAAGTCATTAATAGACCGATTAAAAAAGTTCCTTCATTACGAGATATTACCATTGCCAATATTTTCTTCGAAAACAGTACCAGAACCAAACTCTCTTTCGAATTAGCGCAGAAACGTTTATCTGCTGATGTAATCAGTTTTTCTGCAGCTCAGTCATCGGTTAAAAAAGGAGAAACTCTGATTGATACTGTAAATAATATCCTTTCGATGAAAGTTGATATGGTTGTAATGCGCCACTCCAATCCCGGAGCGGCTTATTTTTTATCTAAAAATGTCAAAGCCAGTATCGTAAACGCTGGAGATGGAGCGCACGAACATCCAACTCAGGCTTTATTGGATAGTTATTCAATCAGAGAAAAATTGGGCGATGTAGCTGGAAAAAAAGTAGTTATTGTAGGTGATATTCTGCATTCGCGTGTAGCGCTTTCAAACATATATGCTTTGCAAATGCAAGGCGCAGAAGTAAAAGTTTGCGGACCAAAAACATTGATTCCGAGATATATTGAATCGCTTGGTGTTACAGTCGAACCGAATTTACGCAAAGCGTTAGAATGGTGCGACGTTGCGAATATGCTTCGTGTACAAAACGAACGTATGGATGTGAATTTCTTCCCATCAACACGTGAGTACGCTCAGCAATACGGAGTAGACAAAACGCTTTTGGATTCGCTAGGAAAAGAAATCGTAATCATGCACCCAGGGCCAATAAACAGGGGAGTAGAGATTACTTCTGAAGTTGCCGATTCTGATCAGTCTGTGATTTTAAATCAGGTGGAGAATGGTGTGGCGATTAGAATGGCGGTTATTTATCTTTTGGCTTCTAAGATTCAGTAGATTTAGTATTCAGTCGCAGTCGTAGTTTTCAGTCTCGGTATTTAGTATTAGACAACTTTGGCATTTATCAGGCTGAGCGAAGTCGAAACCCGCGTTTGTTAATCATATTTCGGCTTAAAAAGCACTTCGACTTCGCTCAGTGTGACACTCGTTTAAGATCTGAAAACTGTGACTGTGACTGAAAACTATAAAAAAACTTCGTACCTTAGCTCTCAGAAAATCAATTTTTATATAAGCCCCACAAATTAAAAAATGAAAGTAGATCAAAAAGGACATACCGTTACTATTAAAGATACTCAAGGAGATGTAAATGCTTTCTTGGAAAAAGTGACGCAACAGTTTAAAACCTTTGAAAAACAAAATATTATAATCGATTTGTCTGCAGATTCTGCAATTACAGAAAAAGATTTGAAAGCTTTTTTACCGCTTTCTAAGCTTCAGAAAAAAGCAAAAAAATCTTTTGTAATTGTTGCAACTGATCTTGATTTTAATGCTATTTCAGATAAATTAGCAGTGGTTCCTTCACTTTTGGAAGCGCATGATATTATCGAAATGGAAGAAATCGAAAGAGACCTAGGGTTTTAATTGTAGATTTTAGAGTTCAGATTTTAGATTTTGAATGTTGAGGTCTAAAAACAATCTAAAATCTAAAATCAACAATCTAAAATGAAGTTAACCATACTTGGCTGTTATGCCGCAACTCCGAGAACACTTACTAATCCAACTTCGCAGGTTCTAGAAATTAAAAACCGATTGTTTTTGATTGATTGCGGAGAAGGAACTCAAGTTCAGCTTCGAAAGAATAAGATTAAATTCTCAAAAATCAATCACATTTTTATTTCCCATCTTCACGGTGATCATTTGTATGGATTAATCGGGACGATTTCTACTTTTTCCCTTTTAGGAAGAACAACTGATTTACATATTTATGGACCAAAAGGAATTAAAGAATTAATTCTTCTTCAGTTAAAATTGACTGAATCTTGGACAACTTATTCTTTGTTTTTTCATGAATTAGAATCAAAAGAAAGTGAAGTTATTTTTGAAGATAAAAAGGTGATTGTAAAAACGATTCCGTTAAAGCATCGTGTTTATACAAATGGTTTTCTGTTTCAGGAAAAACCAGACGAAAGGAAGCTTGATGTTGAAGCAGTTCAACGTTATAATATTCATGTTGCTTATTATCAAAAAATAAAAAACGGAAGTGATATTACGCTTGATGACGGAACTGTTGTCGAAAACGAAAAATTGACTTTCGATCCTCCGCCAACAAAAAGTTATGCATTCTGTTCTGATACAGTTTACAACGAAGAAGTAATTCCGATTATTCAGAATGTGGATGTTTTATACCACGAATCTACCTTTTTAGAGTCGGAAGCGAGATTGGCTGAAAAAACATTGCATTCAACCGCAAAAGAAGCTGCAAATATTGCTTTAAAAGCGAATGTGAAACAATTAATCTTAGGACATTATTCAACACGTTATGATGGAATAGAGCCATTTAAGAAAGAAGCAGAAACAGTGTTTCCAAATGTGCTTTTAGGAGATGACGGTGTAAGTTTTGAGTTATAATTTAAGGTTCTGAGATGCTGAGGTTCTAAGGGACTAAGTTTGTATGTAATTGTTTCAGATTTCAGATTTTAAGTTGATGAAATCTGAATATTTGAGTGTCACACTGAGCGAAGTCGAAGTGCTTTTCTAAAACAGAACGTGCTTTGCAGACGTGGGCTTCTCCCGAAGTCTCGGGATCGCTCAGCCTGACAAGCCTGATAATCTAAAATCTAAAATCAACAATCTAAAATAATAAGCTATGAGCGATTTAAGTAATTATAGAAGATCATACGAGAAAAGTGAATTGCTGGAAAATACTATTCCTGAAGATCCAATTAATCTTTTTAACCGATGGTTTCATGAGGTGGAGGATTTTGGCGGAAGCGGTGAAGTAAACGCAATGACTGTTTCTACGATTGGTTTGGACGGATTTCCGAAATCTCGTGTTGTTCTCTTAAAAAAATTCTCGGAAGAAGGTTTTATATTTTACACCAATTATAATTCAGAAAAAGGAAAAGCAATAGAAGCTAATCCGCATGTTTGTTTGTCATTTTTTTGGCAGGAAATGGAGCGTCAGGTAATTATTAAAGGAATTGCCCAGAAAACTTCTGAAATTATATCAGACAATTATTTTGATTCACGTCCGGATGGAAGCAAGCTTGGCGCTATTGTTTCCAATCAAAGCGAGGTGATTCCGTCAAGAGATTTTTTAGAAGAAAACCTAAAAAAACTCGAAACGGATTATGAAGGAAAATCAATTCCGAGACCTGAAAACTGGGGAGGATATATTGTCACACCGTTACAAGTTGAATTCTGGCAAGGAAGAGCAAATAGACTTCATGACAGGATACGTTATACAGGTCAATCAGACTTTTCTTGGAAGATTGAGCGACTTTCTTCTTGATTTTGTAAGTTTTTTATAGTATTCAATAAAAATTAAGTGCATTTCATCGATTATTTTTGTAGTTTAGCGATGGATTGAATATGTTTGGTATAGAAAAACAGACGATATTTATTCAACAATAAATTTAAAGGATTTGCCCCAACATTTACTTTAAACTCGCTAAAATGCTGATGATTATGAAAAAGATTAAGCGCATCATGTTGTTCATTGCGATTCTCATCGCAATGAACTCATGTTCTGCCGATACAGCTGAAGGAAACGCGGATACTACTGCAAAAACTATCGTTTCGAATTACACGTACAACGATACGGAACTCCAAACGATGAAACTTATAAATGAACACCGAGTTAGTGTTGGTTTAAATGCTTTGGAGAGAATCAATCATATATCTTATAAATGTGAAGAACACAATGAATATATGATTGCAAATAATGTTGTGAATCATAATGATTTTGTCGAAAGATCTCAAAATATTACTAATGTTTTAGGAGCTAAAAAAGTTGGTGAGAACGTTGCCTACAACTATAAAACTCCTGAAGCGGCTTTGAGAGCCTGGCTTGATAGTCCAGGCCACAAAGAAAATATCGAAGGCGATTTTACTCACTTCGGAATATCTGTTACTACAGATGCTGCTACAGGCAAAAAATATTACACTAATATTTTTGCTAAAATTTAAACGTATATTGAACAGGTTGGTTTTTTAGAAGTCGTTGTAATTCATTGATTTGCAACGACTTTTTAATTAGAAAAAAAGCCATCCGAGTTGGACAGCTTTTTCTAGGTTGGTTATGTTAGTAAATCAATTACAATGCAGTGATTATGAATTCGCTTCGTCTATTCGCTTGATGTTCTTCTTCTGTACATTGAACTCCATCTGAACATTTATTGACTAATTGGGTTTCGCCATAACCTTTTCCAGTTAAGCGGTTGGCAGAAATACCATTTTTAATAAGCCATTGAATAGTTGATTTTGCTCTTCTGTTAGATAATGCTTCATTGTATTGATGTGAAGCTCTACTATCTGTATGTGAACGAATATCTAGTTTCATAGTTGGATTGTCGTTTAAAACCACTAATATTTTTTCTAAATCTAAAGCTGCTTCAGGTCTGATGTTTGATTTATCCAAATCAAAATAAATCATTTTAATTCCGAAACAAACACCTAAATCATCGCCAACTGTAACTTTACAGGTTGCTTTTTCTAATGCAATTGGCAAATCGGTCTTACCGCTAGATTTCGGAATTGTAATACTTACTTCTTTGGTTGTGTATTCTGGTTTTTCAGCTCTTACATAATAGCTTTTTCCGCATTCAACAGAGAAACTGTATTTTCCTGACGCATCTGCAATTACGGAGTTTTTGAGCGACATGTCACTGTCGTATAAAGTTACTTTTGCACCAGGTAAAGTAATTCCGGTTTCGGCATCAGTTATAATTCCTTCTAGTTCTTGAATGCATCTTAGTTTTCTTGTTTCTAGGAATTTATAAATATCATCAGAACCTTGACCTCCATCTTTGTTAGAAGTAAAATATCCTCTTCTGGAAACTGGATCGATAATGTAAGCAAAATCATCTTTTGGTGAATTTATATCTGCTCCGAGATTTTGAATATCGGAAAACTTACCATCGTTATCGATACCGGCAACAAAAACATCTAAACCTCCTAATCCAGGATGTCCATCTGATGAAAAATAGATTTCATTTTCGCTGGTTACATAGGGATAGGTTTCTTTTCCTTCAGTATTGATCGTGTTTCCTAGATTTTCAGGTGTTCCGTATGTGCCATTCGAATTAATACTTACTTTGTATAAATCAGATTGTCCGAAAGATCCTGGCATATCTGAAGCAAAATATAATGTTTTTTCGTCTGGACTTAATGAAGGATGTGCTGTACTATAATTATCACTGTTGAAAGGAAGTTCTGCAATGTTAGTCCATTTGTTATCGCTTCCTAATTCTGCTTTGTAGATTTTGATTAAAGTAATTTTGTTTTCATCTTTTCCTTTTTTTCCATTTACGTAATTGTTTCTCGTAAAATAAACCGTTTTTCCATCTTTCGTAAAAACAGGAGATGCTTCGTGGAATTTTGTATTAATAGCAGATTTAAACTTGTTCACTTTTGTGGTGCTTCCTGTTTCTGGATCAAGATCAGCATTGTAGATATTTGTAAAATATTCTCCAGTCCATTTGTGTTTGCGCTGTGAAAAATTCCCTGTATCTCTTGCAGATGCAAAATAAAGTTTATTGTTATATACAAATGATCCGTAATCGGAATATTTGCTATTTACGCCAGCATCTTCTATTTTGTATCTTCCAGAATTTGCTTTAATCTGATCCATATAATTTACATCACTTTTGTAAAGCTTACCTCTATTATCATTTTTTGATTTAGCATAAAAGTCGTCTAAGAACTTATTTGCTTTGCTGGTTTCACCAATCGATTTTAGCGATTGTGCATATCGAAAATAATATTCTGGTTCAACGGTTGTCGTGTTCATTGCAAATAATTCACCATACCATTTTGCTGCTCCTGCAAAATCAGAATTGAAGTAGTAAGAGTTTCCCAGCTTTTTGAACATATCTTCAGATTTGTAACCTTTATTAGCTACTTTTTCGTAGGTCTTTATGGCATCAACATAAGCGTAATTGTTGTATTTCTTATCTCCAGAATTTACTTTTGACTGTTGTGCATAACTGCTAAATGAAAAAGCACTTATTATTGAAAGGAAAAGAAGTGTATAGTTTTTCATAATACTTTTTTTTAGAAGAAACGAGGAGTTGTCATTTTACCATTGTTTGTGAAGAATTCATAGCGCAGGAAGATTTCGTGTGAGCCAGAATTGTAGTTTTTCAAATTGGTCGTTTCATTGTCATATCCATAACCAATATATAATCCGTCTGTAATCTGAAATCCTGCCATTGCACTTATTGCAGCATCCCATCGGTAAGCAACCCCCAAGGTTAACTTTTCAAAGAATAAGAAGTTTGCAGAAACATCTACTTGAAGCGGAGCTCCTTCAACCATTTTAGTTAAAACAGCTGGTTTAAATTTTAGTTCTTGAGAAAATTGGAAAACATAACCTCCCATCAAATAATAATTGATTTTGTCTTTGTAAATGGCAACATCATTATCATCGTAACGATTGGTTTGAATGAAGTTAGGAACTGATAATCCGATATATGCTTTATCAGAATGCCAGTAAACTCCAGCACCAACATTAGGTGAAAAGTCATTATCTAAGTTTTGAAATTGTGGATCTCCAGCAGTTTCAGGATTTAATTTGGTTACATCCAGATTGAATATATCTGCAGTACCTTTTATTCCAAATGAAAGTTTCCATGTTTCTGAAGTTGGAATTGTATAGGAAAGATCTACAGAAAATTGATTCTCTGTTGTAGGACCAATTTTATCATTAACTAAAGATACTCCAAGTCCAACATTGCTGTTGTTTATTGGTGTATTAACAGAAATAGCATTAGTTTTAGGAGCACCATCTAATCCTATCCATTGATCACGATGTAAAGCAAAAACGCTTAAAACACCACGAGAACCAGCATAAGCAGGATTTATGTTTATCGTGTTGTACATATATTGTGTGAACTGTGCATCTTGCTGCGCACGTCCTGAATATGTAACCAACAGAATGACGAAGAAAAGTAATTTTGTTCTCATAGTAGATTTTTATTATTTTAATAATTACTATTGATTTTTAAGATATTGAAAATCAAACCATTAATTTATTTCAAAGTTAACTAAAATTCTTAACAATTTTTTCATAATCCGCTGTAAAGTAATACTTTACAGCGAATTATGGTTTCTGTTATTTGGATAGATATAAATATCCATCTAATTTGTTATCCTGAACATTGTTGTTTCCATCTAGAGACTTATAGTTTATGATGTAAAAATAAGTTCCTGTAGGTAGTCCGTCAGATTGCTTAACAGTTGTTCTTCCTCTTGAAATTCCATCGAAAGCATTCGTTGTATTATTATAGTTTGTAGTTTCAAAAACTAATATTCCCCAACGATTATATATTTCAACAGTATTGCTTGGGTAACAAGTTAAATCATCAATATTGTCAATTTTGAAAACATCATTTATTTGGTCGCCATTTGGAGAGAACGAGTTATGTACTAATACATCTCCGCATGGTAAAACTCTACAATCATCATTTACTTCCATGTTCAGTGCAATAGTTCTTGGACAATTTTCATCAGCTATTAAATATTCAAAAGCATAACTTCCAAGTGCTAGACCAAACGGATTAAGAACATTTCCTTGAAGAGCATTAGTATTGCTTTTATCAATCCAAGTTCCTGTCGTTGGGCTTCCTTCTGGAAGTAAACTGGTTAAATTGATCAGAGTTGAATCATCAGTACATGCTGTGCTTGTAATTTCTGTAACACCGTTTGGAACTACAGTAATTGTAATTGTTGCAGTATCACAGTTTTCAGCGTTTAGCTTATCACAGATTCTATAACTGTATGTATAAGTGCCAGCAGGTGTCAAGCTTGAAACGTTTACATTTCCAGAACCATCAATTACGATATTAGGATCTGTTTTAGAATTATTGCCTTCAACAAGAAGTGTAAAGTTTACTAGCTCTAACGTTGCAGGATTTGTTCCTACTAGGTCATTGCTTAATACATTACCAACTAATCCGAATGAATTACATCCAATATTACTGAAGTTGTCATCGTTTGCAACTATCGTTGCCGGTGGAGCTGGTGCAGTTACAATTACTGTAACTATAGCAGTATCACAGTTTCCAAAATCAGCATTTTCACAAATTTGGTAAGTCAATGTATAGGTGGCAGCTGGTGTATTTGGCGGAATATTTATTGATCCGTCAGGGTTTATCACCAATGTGCCAGTAGGATCTGGTGTTACGATAGTTAATGTAACGTCATTTATGTTTACTGCAGATCCGTTTAATGTATCATTAGTTAAAACATTTATGATGTTATTTGCTCCAGGAACTCCATTTATAGGACCAGCACTGTCGTCATTTGCAACAATTGCGAATGTTGGTCTGGCAGTACAGTATGGATCTGCAGGTGGATAATTAACTGTGATAGTTTGGCTTGGATTTAAAGATATTGTCAAATTAGCAGTTGGACGTAGTTTTTCGAATCCATCAGCGCCTTCAACCCATTTATTGTTTTCAAAAATCCAGCCTGGCCAGTCAATTCCTTTTCCATTTTCATCAACCACTGCACCTGGCCACAATACACGGCCACTTAATGGAAGATCATTCATTGTTGTTATTACATTATTATTGTTGTCTGCCCAAGCAATTGTGACACCATCTACAGGAGTGAAGTTTGTTGGTGTTACTGCATAATCAATGTAAGGAACATCATTTACACATATTGCTGTTGCTGTAACAGTCATTACAGGAGCTTCAATTGTAATTGTAACTGTTGCAGTATCACAATTATCTGTTTGATCTGCTTCGCAAATTTGATATACCATTGTTAATGTACCTACTGGTGCATTTGGTAATACATCTATAGATCCATCAGGATTTAATTGTAAAAATTCATTTGGTGTTACTGTTGTTATAATAACATCAGATGCAGTTACAGGATTTCCTTCTAAGGTGTCGTTTGTTAATACATTTAATACATTAGTTGTTGTATGATTTACTCCTACAATAGGACCCCCGTTGTCATCATTGGCAACAATGTCTCTGTATTCTTTACAGCTTACACCGAAGTCAGCATTTAAATGTACTAAATCCTCTGGCGTTACATTAACAATATAGCCGCTTTCTGTTGTTGTTTTACAAACTGTATGCAGTTGTGTTTTGCTTGTTTTACCAGCAATGTTTTTAGCAGATACAGAAGGAAGCACTTTTACTAAACCTGTAAAGCCTAAGTTTGCAGCCACAGTATCAAAATTAGCATCTCTAACTAACTTAATAGTATATTGCCCGTACGGATTCGCTGTATTTGGACGATCTCTCCAGAATCCTTCGATACCAACAATAACTTCTTCATGATATCCATTTGGTCCGTCAATAATAACATTGGCGTTAAGTGCATTTCCAAAACCTCCTGCATTTAATTCCCCATTGTTTTGAGGTCCAGTGTAGTTTCCGTCTCCGTTAAGATCTATCCATTCCCATTGGCTGTAATCAATAGCTCCATTAGAGTCTGGAATATTTTTGGTAACAACGCCATCATTGTTTGCATCGTACCATTCGTCTTGGATTCCGTTACTATTTGTATCATACCAAACATAATCACCAAGAACAGGAAGGTTTGATGCTCCATATTCAAAGTTATGAGTTTGGAAAACACAATCTTCAAGAGTAGTAAAGAACAAGCTAGAATCGACAGGATACAATTGATATGCGCTATTTAAATTAGCATCTTGAACTTGTACCAAATAACTTCCAGCTGGCATTCCAACGAAATTGTACATTCCGTCAGCACCAGTAATACGCATTTGTATTGGTCCTGTAGTTGTTCCTTGAGGAATTAAAGTAACAGGTACATTTGCAATAGGAGTATTTGTGTCTACGTTAATAATTTGTCCAGAAATTTTTATAGTATAAGTAGGCTGTGTAATCACAACTGTAGCTGTAGCAGAACAAATTTGATTTTCGCCATTTAATTGTGCAGTAGCAGTAAGTGTATAAGTTCCTGCAGGTAAATTGGCGTTGCCTACAATTTCATTTCTTTCATTTGTAATTACTACAGTTGACCCTGGGCTATTGGTTACAATGATTGCACCATCTGTACCTCCAAAACAGCTTACATTTGTAGCGATTCCGCTTACAGAAACTTTATTTTCAACTGTAAAAGTTTGTACTAATTCAGTTTTATTTCCAGCACAATCAGTTAATGTATAAGTTCTTGTTAAGATATATGGTGTTCCATCGCAGCCACTTGCTCCATTATTTGTGTCTGTAACAGTAATATTTACTGTCGGACTGCAATTATCAGCAGCGTCTGTAATATCTGCTGGAGTTCCAGTAGGAATTAAATCAATACTTGCCAAATTAGTTACATCAGCAGGAGCAGTTCCTGTTGGAGCAGTTTTATCTCTTACTGTAATAACTTGGGTATGGGTAGCTGTATTTCCTCCACAATCACTTGTTCTCCAAGTACGAGTCAATGTATAATTAGAATCGCATCCTTCTTGTACATTAGATTTTACTTCAGAGAATACGATTGGTAAATCTCCATTACAATTATCAGAAGCTTGCATTTCTGCTGGTTGAGGAACGGCATCACATGATACTTCAATATCTAAAGGTAGATCACCAGTAAACATTGGCGCAGCAGTATCCTGAATAGTGATTATTTGAGTGAAAGTATCAGAAGTGTTTCCGCAGTCGTCTTTAACAGTCCATGTGTTGGTGTAGGTTCCAGCATTTGAGCATCCTTCAGAAGCAGTAAACTGTCCGCTTACTTT
>NZ_QJRJ01000018.1 GCF_003254625.1 Flavobacterium ginsenosidimutans | reverse complement strand
GGATTCCGTCAATTGGCAGCTGTTTGCATCTGCAACAGTTACTGTGTAGGTTCCGGCAGTAAGGCCTGTTGCCACTGCTGCAGTTCCTCCTGAAGGGGACCATGAGTAAGTATAGTTGCCTGAACCGCCAGAGACGGTTACAGATGCTGTGCCTGTCGCTCCGCCATTGCATAAAACATCCGTCTGTGATTTTGACGCCGATAGAATAGGGGGCTCTGCAATGGTAAAGCTTTGCGCAGCCTGGCAATTATTGGCGTCAGTAACTGTTACCGTATATGTTCCCGCTTGAAGACCGCTGGCAGT
>NZ_QJRJ01000043.1 GCF_003254625.1 Flavobacterium ginsenosidimutans | reverse complement strand
GTTCCAGCATTTGCGCATCCTTCAGAAGCCGTGAACTGTCCGCTTACTTTTACGATATTTGAAACATCGGCATCGCATAAATCTGAAGCAGATGGGAATAAAGCCTGAGCATTTGCAAGTCCAGCTGTGTCGCTGCATTCTAAAGTAACGTTTAGAGAACCCGCAGCAGTTGTCCAGCTTGGCGCAGTAATATCTTGAACAATAATAGTCTGACTAACCGGAAGTGAAATGTTTTCACAAGCATCTTTAGCAGTCCATGTTCTTGTTACAGTATATGATCCTGCACAATTTCCCTGAACAGTGTTATCTACATATGTTAATGAAGAAATAGTTCCATTATTATCCGTAGCAGTTGCTTGTACAAAAACAGGCTCTTCTGGACAATTGATAGTTGTTGTTTGTGGCAGTGCATCTATAACAGGTATGATTGAATCACCATCTAAAATCGTAAATGATTCAGAAATTGTACATCCATTTGCATCAGTAATAACAACTGTATAATTTCCAGCAGTTAAATTATTTGCAGTTGCAGTTGTCTGTGCAGGAGTTGAATTCCAGTTGTATGTATATCCTGAAGTTCCTCCAGAAACAGTTACTGTTGCAGAACCATTACTACCTCCACCGCAAGTAACATCTGTTTGAGTTTTTACTGCACTCAATGCGTTTTGTGGTTGCGTAATTGTTATCGAACAAGTTGTAGTATAATTTAATTTATCTGTTACGGTTACAGAGTGTGAACCTGCAGTTAAGTTTATTGCTTGTGCTGTAGTTTCTCCATTATCCCAAAGATAAGTATAGTCTCCGTTACCACCTATAGCATTTACAGTTGCTTTACCATTATTTTCACCAAAACATTTTACAGCACTGTCTTGAGAAATACTGCAAGAAAGCACATTAGGTTCAGTTATAGTAACAGTACAAGATGTTGTACACCCTTTTGAATCAGTAACAGTTACTGAGTGAAGTCCTGCACTTAATCCAATTGCTGTTTGTGTAGTTTCGTTATTATCCCATTGATAAGTGTAATTGCCATTACCGCCAATTGCTGTTACAATAGCTTCTCCATTGCTTAAACCGTTTGAAGTAACCGCTTTAGTTTGAATAACTGAACAGGTTAGAACTTCAGGTTGCCCTACAGTCACAGAATTTGTCTGTGAAGAGCATGAATCAGTTACAGTTAAAGTATATGTTCCGGCAGGCAGGTTTGAAACTGAAGCTGCTGTTCCCACTTCTGCGTTAGCGCTGTTTTTCCAAGAATAGGCAACAGTTCCCACAGAGTTTGCTACAG
>NZ_QJRJ01000074.1 GCF_003254625.1 Flavobacterium ginsenosidimutans | reverse complement strand
TTTCGATGAGCGCCTTTCGCTGTTGCGGGTGCAAAAGTAGAACCTTTTTCCGCTTGCGCAAGCTTTTTATCCGCCTTTTTTTGATCTTTTTTAAAACTTTTTCTTAACTTACTGATAACATAGCCTTTATACATTCGCTTCTTTTGGGGCGATGTGGGGTTTTTCTGTACCGAACCGTGTTTTTCTTATTTTCCGCATCTTTTGGGCTGCCGCTTTTGGGGATTTTTCAGCGTTTCCGCATCTTTTTATATGATTCTTTATCGTTTTAATCCTCTCTTTCCATCTAAAAGCTTCTTCCGGAAACCGATGCCCTAGCCCCGATAGAAGCGGAAATCCTTTTTGTGGCGGGGTTCGCCATAAAAAGATTGAAGCGGATAGCGGGAAACAGCTCCTTAAAAACCATAATATTCAAATCATACTTATATATATGTACAAAAAAGAAATCCGACAGGTGTTTAAAAACCTGTCAGGTTATGAATAAGAATTACTCATATATATAATGGAGTGCAAAAGCTATACATATATAATACAGTAAACTTATGAATACGTATTGTATGTATTTTTGTAATCATGTATATTTGCATTCACAAAATTATAAACAATGATCAAGATTACTTTACCCGATGGGTCAATTAGAGAGTTCGCTTCGGGCGTAACTCCAATGGAGGTCGCTAAAAACATTAGCGAAGGTTTTGCTAGAAACGTGATTTCTGCATCTTTTAATGGTACAACTATTGAAACCGAAACTCCATTAACGACCGACGGTAATCTTATATTATATACTTGGAATGATGCGGAAGGAAAAAAAGCTTTCTGGCATTCGACTTCACACGTAATGGCTCAAGCTCTTGAGGAATTGTATCCTGGAATTAAATTAACTCTAGGGCCTGCAATTGCTAATGGTTTTTATTATGATGTAGATTTTGAAGATCAGAAAATTTCTGAAGCTGATTTTAAAAAGATTGAAGATCGCATTCTTGAAATCTCAAGAGGAAAGTTCGATTTTAAAATGCGTCCTGTAACCAAAGCGGAAGCTTTAGAGATGTACAAAGATAACGTGTACAAGACTGAATTGATTTCTAATCTTGAAGATGGTACTATTACATTCTGCGACCATTCTACTTTTACTGATTTATGCCGTGGTGGACATATTCCAAACACTGGAATCATTAAGGCTGTGAAAATCATGAGCGTTGCTGGTGCTTACTGGAGAGGTGATGAGAAAAACAAGCAGTTAACTCGTGTTTATGGAACTTCGTTCCCTAAACAAAAAGATTTGACTGAATATCTTGAACTTCTTGAAGAAGCAAAACGTCGTGATCACCGTAAATTAGGAAAAGAACTTGAATTGTTTGCTTTTTCTCAAAAAGTGGGACAAGGTTTACCATTATGGTTGCCTAAAGGCGCTGCTTTAAGAGATCGTTTGGAGCAATTCTTAAAAAGAGCACAAAAGAAAGCTGGATACGAGCAAGTTGTTAGTCCGCACATTGGTCAAAAAGAACTTTATGTAACTTCTGGTCACTATGCTAAATATGGAGCTGACAGTTTCCAACCAATTCATACGCCTGCAGAAGGTGAAGAGTTTTTATTGAAACCAATGAACTGCCCTCACCACTGCGAAATTTACAATGTAAGACCTTGGTCATATAAAGATTTACCTAAGCGTTATGCTGAATTTGGTACTGTTTATAGATATGAGCAATCTGGAGAATTACATGGTTTAACTCGTGTTAGAGGGTTTACTCAAGATGATGCGCATATTTTCTGTACTCCAGAGCAATTAGATGAGGAGTTTAAAAAAGTAATTGACCTTGTATTATATGTATTTGGTTCTTTAGGCTTTGAGAACTTTACTGCTCAAATTTCGTTAAGAGATCAAGAAGATAGAGAAAAATACATTGGTACTGATGAGAACTGGGAAAAGGCAGAAAATGCTATTATCAATGCGGCAAAAGACAAAGGTCTTAATACTGTTGTAGAATATGGTGAAGCTGCATTTTATGGTCCGAAACTTGATTTCATGGTAAAAGATGCTTTGGGAAGACAATGGCAATTAGGAACAATTCAGGTAGACTACAACTTACCAGAGCGTTTTGAATTGACTTACAAAGGTGCTGATAATGAATTACATCGCCCTGTTATGATTCACAGAGCTCCTTTTGGATCTATGGAACGTTTTATAGCAATTTTACTTGAGCATACAGCAGGAAATTTCCCACTTTGGCTAATGCCTGAGCAGGCTATTATCTTGTCTTTGAGCGAGAAATACGAAAATTATGCTAAAAAAGTTTTAGATTTGCTAGAAAATCACGAAATTCGCGCCCTAATTGACAACCGAAATGAAACTATCGGTAAGAAAATTAGAGATGCAGAAATGCAGAAAATTCCATTTATGCTTATCGTTGGTGAGGAAGAAGAGAAAAACGGTACGATTTCTATTCGTCGTCACGGACAAGAAGGAAAAGGTAATATCACTGTTTCAATCGAAGAATTTGCTGCGATTGTAGACGAAGAAATAAAAAAGACATTAAAAGTATTTACAGTTTAACTTAAATTAGAAAGTCATAGCAATAAAAAGTAACAGAGGTTTTCAACCTCGAGTAGAAAAAAAAGATGCACACAGAATAAACAATCTTATTCGTGTTCCCGAAGTACGTCTTGTAGGTGAAAACATTGAGCCTGGGGTTTTTAAAATAGCTGATGCGCTACGTTTAGCTGACCAACTTGAGTTGGATTTAGTTGAAATTTCGCCAAACGCTGAACCACCGGTTTGTAAAATTATGGACTACAAGAAATTTGTTTACGAACAAAAGAAAAGAGATAAGGCTTTAAAAGCTAAATCTTCTCAAGTTGTTGTAAAGGAAATTCGATTTGGTCCTCAAACTGACGAGCATGATTATGAGTTTAAAAGAAAGAACGCTGAAAAATTCTTGAAAGAAGGAGCTAAATTAAAAGCTTTTGTTTTCTTTAAAGGACGTTCTATCATTTACAAAGATCAAGGTCAGATTCTATTATTACGTCTTGCTCAAGACTTAGAAGAACACGGTAAAGTTGAAGCTATGCCTGTTTTAGAAGGAAAGAGAATGATCATGTTCATTGCTCCGAAGAAGAAAAAGTAAAACAGTTTGCAGTCGCAGTTTTCAGTTTTCGTACTGTAAACTGAAAACTGCGACTGACAACTAAAAAAATAAGTAAGTAAGAATAAATTAAAAAACTAGGAAAAATGCCTAAAATGAAAACAAAATCTAGCGCTAAGAAACGTTTTAAAGTTACTGGCTCTGGAAAGATTAAAAGAAAGCATGCTTTTAAAAGTCACATCTTGACTAAAAAATCTAAAAAACGTAAATTAGCTTTGACTCACTCAGCGCTAGTTCACCAAACAGATATGAAAAGCATCAAACAACAATTAAGAATTATCTAATAATTCTTTAGGTTAAAAAATTATTTATATAACCTTGGAGTATGGCTTTGAAGTTCCTTTGATTCAATTCAGGACGCCTGCTACAAAAACACATTAAAATTATGCCAAGATCGGTAAATTCAGTTGCTAAAAGAGCAAGAAGAAAAAAAATAATGAAGCAAGCCAAAGGTTTCTTTGGAAGACGTAAAAACGTTTGGACAGTTGCTAAGAATGCAGTAGAGAAAGCGATGAGCTACGCTTACCGCGATAGAAAACAAAACAAAAGAAATTTCCGTTCATTATGGATTCAACGTATCAACGCTGGAGCTAGATTAGAAGGAATGTCTTATTCTCAATTCATGGGGAAAGTTAAAGCTAACGGAATCGAATTGAACCGTAAAGTTCTTGCAGATTTAGCTATGAACCACCCAGAAGCTTTCAAAGCTATTCTTAATAAAGTAAAATAAACGTTTTATAAACTCAATTTAAGATTACTTACTTATTATATAAAACCATTCGTTAACGCGAATGGTTTTTTTGTTTAAAGAAGTTTCAATTGTCCTGCTTTTCTAAAAACAAAATTTAAAAAGTACATTTGTATAATACTAAAACTGTTTTATGCACAAAGCTCTTTTTGATCATATTCAAAAATTCATTTCTCTTGAACCTTCAGATATTGATAAATTAGAATCATGCCTAGAACTTTCTAAAATAAAAAAGAAAGAACATATTTTAGAAGAAGGTCAAATCTGCAACATCATGTATTTTGTTGTTAAAGGCTGTATGCGACAATATATCATCAACTCTAAAGGAGCTGAACAAACGTTGCAATTTGGTATCGAAAATTGGTGGATTACCGATTATTTAAGTTACCACAATCATATTCTTCAAGCTTTTACTTGCAGGCAGTAGAAAATTCAGAAGTAATAGCTATTGATAAAACAATTTTAGAATCTCTGCTAATTGAAATACCGAATCTAGAAAGGTACTTCAGAATAGTCACGCAAAAAAGTTTCGGCGCTATGCAAATGCGCATCAAATTCTTATTTACAATGTCGGCTGAAGAAAGATATCATCACTTTAATGACCATTTCCCAGAATTTGTTCAGCGCGTTCCACAATATATGCTTGCCTCCTATCTGGATTTTTCAGCAGAATTTATGAGTAAAATAAGAGCTGGAAAAGTGTGATTTGAATTTCTTGAAGTAGTTCAAGTTTTTAAAAGCATACATTATTGACCTTTGTAATGAACTTTTAAAACACAAAAAAATGAAATCAAGAATCGTTATCCCGAATGTTGCTCCAGAAGCTTATAATGCTTTATTAAACCTAGAAAAATATATCGCATCTACTTCATTAACTCCTGTGCACAAGGAATTAATTAAAATACGTGCTTCTCAAATAAATGGCTGTGCTTACTGTATTAATATGCACACTGCTGATGCCAGAAAACATGGAATTTCTGAACAGAGAATATATCTAACAAGTGCTTGGCGTGAAGCTGATGTTTATACCGAAGAAGAGAAAGCGATCTTAGCTTTAACAGAACAAGTAACTTTAATCAGCAATCATGTTTCTGATGAAGTTTACCAAAACGCCGCTCAATTATTTGATGAAAAATATCTTGCCGAAATCATTTTAGCAATTATTACAATTAATTCTTGGAATAGACTTGCAATTGCTACTGGAATGAGAGCTGTTTAAGTTTTATAAAGATAAGTTTTACAACATTTTAAATTTTTGACAACCCTCACTCAGAGGGTTTGTTTGTATATCACTGTAAATGAATACTAGAAAATAAAAAAATTGCACTTTTTACAAAAACAGGTATTTATACTCTTTCACAGGAACTCAGATTTTTTATTTTTGGCGCATGATACCAAAAAGAATACAAATATTTTCCTTTTTAATTGCTGTTTTTATTACTCTTTTCTCCTGTGAAAAGAGAACAAACAATAGTTTAAAAGACATCCATAATAAAGCTGAAGTTAATAGACTAATTGCAGTTGCAGATAATTTTTTCGACACTAATAAATACGATAGCGCTTTTTTTTATTACAATCAAACAATATCTATTTGCTCACCTTCAAATGACGCAGAAAACTACATAAGCACTTTAAATCGTATGGCAATTATCCAGCAGACTCATGGAGATTATGCTGGAAGTGAGGCAACAATTACTAAGGCGTTACCATATACTAAACTTGTAAAAAACCAACTTCAGACTTGGAACCTCTATACTACTTTAGGAAGCAATTACCTAAACACTTTCGATTATAAAAATTCTATTTTATACCATAAAAAAGCTCTAAAGCTTAATGTAAAGCCGTGGAAAAAATTAGCCTCAAAAAACAATATTGCGGTTACATTAATTCAAGAGAAGAAATTTAATGAAGCCCTAAACAT
This sequence comes from Flavobacterium ginsenosidimutans, assembly GCF_003254625.1. Lineage (GTDB taxonomy): Bacteria > Bacteroidota > Bacteroidia > Flavobacteriales > Flavobacteriaceae > Flavobacterium > Flavobacterium ginsenosidimutans. Next base: position 246,670 of record NZ_QJRJ01000074.1, on the reverse strand, counting down.
CTTTCTTCCTTTAGAAAATAAAAAAGAGGTAATTAGAGATAAAGAATTTTATGGAGCACTATTAGACAATATTGGATTGTGCTATTATCAAATAGATAATAACGAAAGTACCTTGCATTACTTGAAGAAAGGTTTAGAAATTAGAAAAACTTTAAAAAGTCCGTATGGATTAGGAAAAAGTTATATTCATCTTGCAGAATTCTATGAATTTAAAGATTTGTCTTTAGCAAAGAAGTACATGGTTTTAAGTTATAAAGAATTCAGTAGAATAAATCATGTAGAAGGGAGATTATCTGCTTTAAAAATGATTATCAAAAACAGTTCAGACTTAGAACTTAAAAATTATTCGAACGAATATATAAATCTTGTTGATAGTACATATGAAGTTACACAAAAAGCTAAAAACCAATTTGCGAGAATAAAGTATGACTCTAAACGCGAAAGAGAAGAAAACTTAAAACTTAAAACACATAAAGCTCAAAATGAATTAAAGCTAGAGAGGCAAAAAAACAGAAACATTATATCTTATATCATAATTGTTCTGAGTCTTTGTTTGATTTTAATTTTATATTATTATCTAACTTCTAAAGCAAATCGAGAAAAAATTGAAGCTGCTTACAACAGTGAAACTAGAATTTCAAAAAAACTGCATGACGAGTTAGCAAACGACATCTATCACACTATGGCTTTCGCCGAAAACAGAAATCTATCTCTGGCTGAAAATAAAGAGCAATTGCTAAATAATTTAGATGCCATATACTCTCGAACAAGAGACATTTCGAAAGAAAACTGCACCATTACTACTGATGAAAATTATATTTTATCACTTAAAGAAATGATTTCTGGTTTCAGTACTCTGAATATCACTTTAATTCTAAACGGGCTAGACAGTATTCTATGGGATGAAATTGACAAAAATAAAAAAATTACTATCTATCGAGTATTGCAAGAATTACTTGTAAATATGCGTAAGTATAGTGAAGCTTCATTAGTCGGGATAAACTTTAAACAAACAGAAAAAAATATTTTAGTTAACTACACCGATAACGGAAAAGGTATAGATACCGAGAAAATTGTATTTAAAAACGGGCTTTATAATGTAGAAAATCGAATTCTAAAAATTAAAGGTGCTATAGATATATCTTCTAGTCCAAATCAAGGATTTAAGGTTTTTATTAAAATTCCTGCCTAATTTAACGAATTGTTTTTCCCAAGTCTCAAAATGAAAAAAGCCCCAGCTTTACTTAAAATTTTAGTCTCTGTACTTCTTTTGCTCGTTCTTCCAACGTCTTGCAAAAAGGAAAAGCATGCAGTATTAAAAAAAACTGATAATACGGCAGAAGTTAAAAGATTAACAATTATTGCAGATAGTTGTTTTGAAAACTCTGATTATAAAAATGCCTTCAACACTTATACTAGAATAATTTCTCTTTCAGATACTGTAAAGGATAGAATCGACTATGTTGATGCATTAATATCTCTAGCTTACATTTATCAATATCAGGGTGATTATATACAAAGTGAGGAAACGGTAATTAAAATATTACCGCACTTAAAATATATGAAGAAACCAAGATTTGCTTGGAATGCCTATTTTATTCAGGGATTTAATTACTTTAAAACCGACAATTTAGAAAGCGCTTTAGTGTATTTTAGAAAAGCATTACACCTTAATACCAGTGCATTTAGAAAATGGGGCATCTTAAACAGTATAGGTATCGTGTATATGAAGCAAAAAAAATATAACGCAGCTGCTTTTATGTTTGAGAAAATTACCACAGAGGGATATCACGCTCAAAAATTTAAAACAAACAGCTGTGATCGTTTTGAATTAATGGATTATGCTGTAATGTTAAACAACTTAGGTATATGCTATCAAAACTTAAAAAATCCAAAAGCTATAGATTTTTACAATAAAGCTTTAAAGATTAGACTTAAAATAAATGATCGTGATAATATCTCTAGCAGTTATGCCGCTCTTTCTGAATATTATTTAAAAACCAACCCCGCATTAGCAAATAAATATGCCAAATTGGGATATGAAAAGGCTTCTGAAGTCAATTTCTATGTAGATAAAAATTATTGCTTGAGTTTTTTGGTTCAAACTGCGACTGGAAATGAATTGAAAAAATATACTAATATTTATATCCATTTTACAGACAGTATTAATAAAGCCCGATTAAAAAATAAAAATCAATTTTCAGATATAAAATACAATTTCAAAAAAGATATAGAAGAAAATTTAGAACTTAAATCCCAAAAAGCTGAGCATGAATTAGAGATGCAGAGGCAGAAAAATAGAAGCAACATTTCTTATGTAGTAATTTTCATCAGTGCTTTCATTTTACTCTTTTTATTTTTTCACATTACGTTAAAAGGAAAAAAAGAGAAAGATGATGCCATATTTAAAAGCGAGTTAAGAATTTCGCAAAAGCTTCACAACGAATTGGCAAATGACGTTTTTAAATTATCGACACGTATTCAAAATTCTAATCTTGAAGAACCAAAAACAAAAGAGGAATTACTTAATCATTTAGATCAAATTTATTTGAAAACCAGAAAAATTTCTAAAGAGAACAGCATTATTCCTTTCAATGAAAATTATGAAATTGGTTTAAAAGAAATGATTTCCGAATATTCTCATTCTGATTTGCACATAATAGTAAATGGTTTAAATACCGTTTCATGGTCAAAAATCGAGCGCATTAAAAAAATAACCGTTTTTAGATCACTTCAAGAAATTTTCGACACTATGAAAAAGCATAGTGACGCATCATTGTCAAGTCTTACTTTTAAAATAAACGATAAAAACCTGCAGATAATTTACATCGATAATAATACAAAAGTTCAAAATAGCAGTATTAATTTAAAAAACAGACTGAAAAGTGTCGAAAATCGTCTTAAAACATTGAAAGGGTTTTTACAGGTTTCTGATTCCGAAAATCAAGGTTTTAAAGTTTTTATTAATCTTCCTTTATAATATAAATGCCATTTTTTAATTTTTAAAATCCATAAATGAAAGTCTCATCTGTAGTTAAAATTTTAATTTCTGTATTTCTTTTGCTCGTTTTACCAACGTCATGCAAAAAGGAAAAGCATGCAGTATTAAAAAAAATTGACAATACGGCTGAAATAAAAAGACTGACTATTATCGCTGATAATGATTACGATCATAATGAATATTTAAAGGCGTACAAAAATTATTTAAAAATAATTCATCTTTCTGATCCTGAAAAAAATAGAATAGATTATGTTGACGCACTAATTTCAATAGCGCTTATACAACAATATGAAGGCAATTACCTGGAGAGTGAAAATACTGCTACAAAAATACTGCCTCACCTTAAATACATGAAAAAGCCAAGATTTGCTTGGGAAACATATAAAGTTTTTGCAAGTAATTATTTAGCTACAAAAGATTATGACAATGCTCTTATCTATGCTAAAAAAGCTTACGATCTAAATACAACTGTGAGAAGGAAAGCAAATGCATTAGCTAATATTGCGCTTGTTTATATGCATAAAAAACAATACAAAAAAGCTGTAAAAATTTATACTCAGCTAACTACCACGGGATATTATGGCAATAAGAAAAAAACAAATACTTTAAAAGATTTTGAATTAATTGACTATGCAGTAATGAGAAATAACATAGGTATTTCTTACGCTAATTTATTACATCCTAAAGCTCTATCCTATTACCAAGAAGCTCTAAAGATTAGACTTCGATTACATGACAAACATAATTTACCAGAAAGTTACTCAAATCTCTCCGATTATTATGTAGATTCAAATCTTGCATTGGCTAAAAAATATGCTGAAGCAGCTTATAAACACGCTTGCATAATAAATACTTATCGGCAAAAAAAGTATGCTTTAGAAACTTTAATACGAACCACTACAGGAAATGACTTAAAGAAATATTCTAATATGTATGTTCATTATCTCGACAGTATTAATAAAATTCAATTATCACAAAAAAATCAATTTGCCAACATACAATACTATTTCAAAAAAGATAAACAAGAGAATCTAGAACTGAAAACTCAAAAAGCAGAAAAAGAATTGCAATTTGAAATACAAAAAAATCAAAGTTACATTTTGTATGTAGTAATTTTTATTAGCGTTTTTGCATTGCTGTTTTTAACTCTTCATATTACTTTAAAAGGGAAAAGAGAAAAAGACGATACTATATTTAAAAGTGAATTACGGATTTCTCAAAAACTTCATAACGAATTAACAAGCGAAGTTTTTAAATTATCTACAAATATTCAAAACTCAAATTTTGAAAAACCTGAAAGCAAGGAAGAATTACTTAATCATTTAGATCAAATTTATTTAAAAACTAGGAAAATTTCGAGAGAAAATAGTGCCATACTAACAGATGAAAACTATCTCGAAAATCTAAAAATGATGCTTTCTGAGTATTCCAATTCTTCTTTAAATATAATAGTAAATGGTTTAAGCAGTTTTTCGTGGCATGAGATTGATCGAATTAAAAAAATTACCATTTTTAGAATACTTCGAGAACTCTTAAATGAAATGGCGAAAAGCAGTAACGCATCTTTAATAAGCTTAAATTTTAAAAAAGAGACAAAAAATATTCAAATAATTTATATTGATAACAATACAGAAACCACTGATGGATATGTCAATTTAAAAAAAAGACTACAAAATGTGGAAAACCGTATTAAAACAATAAAAGGAACTATTAATTTTGAACCGAATCTAGAAAATGGTTTAAAAATAAGTTTCACATTCCCATTATAAAACAATTATATGTTTAAAAAAGTTTTAGTTGCCGAAGATTTAGACAGTATTAGTATCGCTGTTATTCAAGTACTTGAAGAACTACAAGTTCCAGTAATTCACCATGTGAAATATTGTGATGAAGGTTTACTCAAAGTAAAAAAAGCTTTGGTTGAAAATGAGCCTTATGATTTATTAATTACTGATCTGTCGTTTAAATCAGATCACCGAAAAGCAAATATCGAAACTGGCGATGGGTTAATTGAAGCGATCAATCGTGTTCAGCCCAAATTAAAGAAAATTGTATTTTCTATTGAAGACAAAAGTTATAGAATTAAAACGCTTTTTAATGAACTAGGAATTAATGCATACGTTTCTAAAGGAAGAAATAGTATCATAGAATTACGAAATGCGATTGAAAGCACATTCAATAATGAAGAAAAAATACTTTCGTCTGATTTGTCTTTTAATTTTAATGATAAGGCCTTAATTGAAATTGAATCTTATGATATTTCGATTTTAAAACTTTTATCTCAAGGATATATTTTAGAAAGTATTTCAAAAGAGTTTAAAGATTTGTCTATTACCCCAAACGGAACGAGTAGTATCGAAAAAAGAATTAATAAACTAAAAATTTACTTTAAAGCTAATAATAATGTGCATTTAATTGCTATAGCAAAAGATTTTGGATTGGTATAACTAGCATAATATGATACGTTTACGGATTCCCGTAAGGATATCAATTCTAATAAATCTAAATTTGTTATGAATCTATTAACCTACAATGAAACCAAAAAACAAAGCGGATATTTTATTCGCAAAAATTAACACAACCCAAAATAAAATTATAATGAAAACAATGCTACTTTGTCTTTTTTTATCAATAAGTTTTGTTCTAGTTTCTGCAAAAACCGGATGGCTTGAAATTGATTGGAAACTTATATTTATTCCAGCGCTTTTAGTATTACAAATTATCATAATTAGCACAGCTTTAAAAAACAGATACAAAAAACACTAAATAATTTTCTAAGAAAGGCCTGATAATTGTAGAAAGAGAATTATCTATATTTGATTACAATTATTTTTTTACATGAAAAACGTTCTCAGCCCTCTCCTACTATTATTTACATTTATATCTTTTGCGCAAACCAAAATTCTGTCTTGGAATATAGAAAACTTCGGAAAATCAAAATCGAATACCGAATTAAACTATATTGCCAAAACTATCTCTGCCTATGACATAATTGCTATTCAGGAGGTAGTTGCAGGAAACGGCGGAGCACAAACTGTAGCAAAGCTCACTGAATTACTTAACGAAAAAGGAAATAAGTGGGACTATAATATAAGTGATCCAACAAGCAGTAGCAGTTACAAAACTGAACGATATGCTTTTATTTGGAAAACTCATAAAATAAAATTAAAAAACAAACCTTGGCTGGAGAAAAAATATAATTTAGAAATTGACCGAGAACCTTATTTCGGCACTTTCGAAATCAATAAAAAAACAATTACACTAGTCAATTTTCACGCTATAACTCAAAAAAAGCAGCCAGAAACTGAAATCAAATATTTTAAGTTTTTGCCAAGTGAATATCCTAATTTAAATCTAGTTTTCTTAGGCGATTTTAATTGCCCTGAAAAACATACTGTCTTCATTCCTTTAAGAAAAATGGGATATAATTCTGTATTGAAGAATCAGAAAACAACGCTTAAGCATAAATGTAAAAACAATATCTGTTTAGCGTCTGAATTTGATAATATTTTTTACAAATCCTCATCAATGAAAGTTATCAATTCGGGAGTAATTAAATTTTATGAAGATTTTGATTCTCTTCAAGCAGCAAGAAAAGTTTCAGATCATATTCCGATTTGGTTTGAAATCTCACTAAACTAGGTTTTAAGTTTCTTTTTTCTCGCAGCAGGAAATAAAACATTATTCAAAATTAATCTGTAACCTGGAGAATTTGGGTGCAAATCTAAAACCGTTGGCGGATCTCCAACTTGATGCTGAAAATCTTCTGGATCATGTCCTCCGAAAAAAGTAAACATTCCTTTTCCTTTTTCGCCATGAATATATCTTGATTCGCCATTTAGCTCACAAGTTCCCATAATTAATATGTTAGATTTTATTAGTGAAGAATCAAATGAAGTCGTCTGCCCCATAAAACCTTTTACCAATTGGGTATGATTTTGACACAACATACTTGGAATTGGATCCCATTTTGCTGAAAATTCCATTAAAGTGAAATAATCTTTTTCCATAACAATACGTCTTTTTGTAGTCATATCGATATCTGAAAATTCATAAACTTCAGGTCTTCTTTCTAAAGTAAAGTTTTTGAAAGCAAAAGAGTTATTGTAATTTAATTTCGATTGATAATTAGATTCGCTTGGATCACCATCAAACATTGTTTCGCAAATATCGACTCCATCAGCTGCAAGCGCAATATCAAAACTATCTGTAGCAGAACACATTGCAAACATAAATCCACCGCCAATTACAAAATCTCTAATTTTTTTTGCTACTGCTCCCTTTTCCTGAGATACTTTGGCATATCCTAATTTTGCCGCTAAAGCTTCAGCATCCTTCTTTTGATCAATATACCAAGGCGTATTTTTATAAGCGGCATAGAACTTTCCGTACTGTCCTGTAAAATCCTCGTGATGAAGATGCAGCCAATCATACATTAATAACTGATCGCTTAAAACTTCTTCGTCATAAATTGGAGTAAAAGGTATTTCGGCATAAGTTAAAACCAAAGTTACTGCGTCGTCCCAAGGTTGTTTACCTTTTGGCGTATACACAGCAATTTTTGGGGCTTTCTCCAAAATTACAGATTCCATATTTTGAGAAGGACTTGAGATTTCATTTAAAATAGAAGCTTGCTCACTATCTGAAATAACTTCAAAACTAACACCTCTAATTTTACATTCTTTTCTAATCTCTTCAGCATCAGGAAGTAAGAAAGAGCCTCCGCGATAATTTAAAAGCCAACTTGCTTTATAATCTCTGCTTAAACACCAATAAGTAATACCGTATGCTTTTAAATGATTCTGTTGAGTTGTTTCGTCCATCGGAAGTAATATGAACGAGGCGCGGGCATTGAATGTAACTAATAGTATAAAAATGTAGAATAAACTTCTATTCATCCGAAAATTATTTTAGTAAAGATATAAAGGAACTATCTAAAAAAAGAATCTATAGTCCCTTTTATGGCATAAGAGAATGTTAAATAAAAAAACAGGGGAAAATACCTGATTTACACCCTTGAAAAAAACAGGTAAAAACACCTATAGTGCCATTAAATATTCTATATACATTTGCTATCCCAGGTCATAAAACTAATCAATGTAAAAAACAACCAACCAATGAAGTTTAATGATAGTAATAACCAAGAAAAGGGTATGAATTTAGTTCAAAAAATAGGTTTATGTGTTCTCGTGATAACAATCATATTGTATTATGTGTTATCAATTCAGTTTTTGACAGCATAATTTTTTAGATTGTCAAATCTGCTAAATCGTTTTGAATGGCATACACAACCAAACCAGCAATATTGCGCGATTCTGTTTTAAGCAGCAAATTATTTCTGTGCCCTTCAATAGTTCTCGGACTTAAAAACAGCTGCTCGGCAATTTCGGCAGTTGTTTTCTGCTGACAGATCAATTGCAGAACTTCTACTTCACGAGGCGAAAGGAAACTCGTATCTAAACCGCCTTTTGTATTTTTAGGAGAAACTATGGTTTCTTGAATTGTTTTTAAAACATTTTCATTATAGTAGAAACCTTTTGCAGCTACTTCTCTAATTGTCAGAATTAAATCTTTTGGAGTAGTATTTTTAATTAAATAAGCAACAGCCCCAACCTGAATCATATTAGCAATGAATGACTTCGTATCATAACTTGTTAGCGCTATTATTTTGATATCGGGAAACGCCTTTCGAATAATTTTAGTGGCCTCGACACCATTTAAAACTGGCATCTTTAAGTCCATTATAATTATATCGGGTTTGATTTCGTTTTCATTTAACTGAGAAATTAAATCTTCTCCGTTTGAGGCCTCAAAAATAACTTCTACATTATCTTCTCTCTGTAATAAAAAAGAAATTCCTTTTCGAAACAAAATTTCATCATCGACAAGGGCAATTTTAATAGTGGCATTCATCTTTTTGGATTTTGGTCGTTTAGTTTGGTATCCCGAAATTACAAAATATGATTAATAAATAGCCAAAACATATCATTTTATCGACTAAAAACCTTATTAAAGTTCTAAATTCGACCTAAAAAGTAAAATTTACTGCGATTCCGTTATTAATTTCAGAGGTAATTTTGATTGTTCCCTCCAAAAATGATATTCGGCTATCAATATTTTTCATTCCTAAACCTTTTTGATTTTCAGCATTTGAACTATCAAAACCAATTCCGTTATCTTCATAATTACATGTATTTACGCCTTCAATATTGATAAATGAAATCCAAATTTCGGTTGCTTTTCCATGACGAAGCGAATTATTCATTAATTCTTGAAGAATTCTAAAAATATGCAAATGTCTGTCGAGGTCTTTGTCGTCAAAATCGATTTCATTTTTATAATGCGTTTTGACAGATTTACTGGTTTCAAATTCCTCGCATAATTCTTCTATTCCTGCATTTAATCCAAATTTTTCAAAAACAGGAGGCAATAGATTATGGGCAATTTTTCTAGAGTTTTCTAAAGCTTTAGTAGTTAAATTGATTATATTTTCGGTTATTTCAGCCGTTTCAGATTCTGTAAGATTTGGCGCAGTAAGCAAATGGCTATTTAATGAAACAATATTTAATTTCGAACTGATATCATCATGAAGATCTTGTGCAATTCTTTTGCGTTCTTCTTCCTGCGTGATAATAACAGCATGCAATTGTTCTTTTTGATATCGAAGTATTAAATCTACTTTTTCTAATTCCTTCTGAATTATTTTTTGTCTAGAAAAATAAAAGAATATAATTAAAACTACTGCAACAATCATAAAGAAAAGTGAGGTATATAAAATTATAGCAACAATTTCTTTTTCTGGTATTGAATGGAGACTCATATTATGAATTGAAATATTTTAATTAGCTAAATTTTTCGTTTTTGAAAAACTCACTTTCCATTCTACAATCATAGAGAAATAAAATACTCCAACTAAAAATGCATTTAATCTCCAACTTAAATATTTAAATTCATTTGAAAGGTTATGGGTTAAATTCCCTACCAACAATAATACTGTTGAAGCAAGCATAAAAGCTACCACTCCAATCGAAAAATAATAGTAAGTTTTATTATCGCCAAGCATATTATAAAAATGCATTAAAGCAAAAATGAGGACTAACAATGAACAGATTGTAATTTCAAACAAATTAAATTTATAAATCTGTTCTGGGTCATTATATAATTGAATAAAAATGATCAATAGAGCCAAAATCATACTCCAAACTACCACTTTTTTTTGTGCCTGAATTTTAAATAATGACTTATAAAACAATCCTAACAATATCATCTGTCCAATGACAAATGTATTCATCAACAATAAATTATTTAAATGCATATGATACATGATTTCCATAGAAATCTGAATTAAAAAGCTAAAAACAATATATATGATGAAAAAGACATTAGCTTTTTCCTTGCGGAAAAAGCTATATGTATATAATATCAAACTTATAAATAAAATGATATAAGAAGAATATATTAAAAAATCATCCATTGTTATGCCATCGGACTAGCTGGATCACCATAAGGAGGACATGGACGGCTAGTGTCATAAACAACTTCGCTTCCCTCACATCCTTCTGATACACCCACATTAAATACATCTACATAAATACCGGTTTTTTTGTCCAGTTTTGTACCCACAAACATTAAAGTTTGTTCTCCAGCATTGTTAATTCCTTTGTATGCTCTAACTGCATCAATGTCTTGCTTTAATACTAATCTCAAAGCATCTAAAGGGATTAAGTAAGCGTCAATTTTACCTTTACCTTCTTCAACCTCTTTAGGCGAATCGCGGTATTTTTTTGCCCAACTTTTACCTTCTTCTAAAGATACTTCAACACTTCCTAGATTAAAATCATCATTCATAATTTACATTTGTTAATTGGTTAATAATTTAAAAAAAAATTAATAGTTTCTGATTGGTTTAGCTAAACTACTGATTTTTATTAAAAGATTAACGTCAAAACATAAAAAAAGCCTTAATAATAAGGCTTTTTAATTTTTTAAAATGGAACATCACTATCGTCGTCGTCGTCATTTAAATTACTTCCGAAAGCTTCGTTAGCAGATGGTAAATTTTTAGTTATAAAAGGGTTATCATCATGATTCATTTTTGATGGTAAATCATCATAACCTCCTGTAAACTCTTCAAGATTATCAAACTTACCTAAGTGTCCTAAGAATTTCAGACGAATATTTTCCAAACCACCGTTACGGTGCTTGGCTATAATAAACTCAGCTTGACCTTGTGTAGAAGAAGCTTCATCATCATCCCATTCTTCAATTTTATAATATTCAGGACGATAGATAAACGATACGATATCCGCATCCTGCTCGATCGCTCCAGATTCACGAAGATCCGAAAGAAGCGGACGTTTACTCGAACCACGGGTTTCAACGGCACGCGATAACTGAGAAAGTGCAATTACCGGAACGTTAAGCTCTTTTGCCAAAGCCTTTAAGTTTCGGGAAATTGTCGAAATCTCCTGCTCACGGTTTCCTCCTCCTTTACCACTACCTCCAGCAGTCATTAACTGCAAGTAGTCAATAATAATTAGTTTGATTCCGTGCTGAGAAGCCAAACGACGGCATTTTGCACGTAAATCGAATATCGAAAGCGAAGGCGTATCATCAATAAATAATGGGGCTTTTTCTAAGTTTTTTACTTTTGTACTTAATTGCTCCCATTCGTGTTTTTCTAATTTACCTGTTCTTAATTTTTCTGAAGACAATCCTGTTTCAGAAGAAATAAGCCTCGTAATTAACTGAACCGACGCCATCTCCAGAGAGAAAATCGCAACTGCATGTCCAAACTGAATACTCACGTTTCTCGCCATCGAAAGGACGAAAGCCGTTTTACCCATACCGGGACGAGCCGCGATAATAATTAAATCCGAAGGTTGCCATCCAGAAGTTACTTCATCCAGTTTCTCAAAACCTGTTGCAACTCCACTCAAACCTTCCTTACCAGCAATTTCTTCAATACGTTTTTTCGCCTGAAGAACCAAACTCTGAGCAGTCTCAGAACTACGCTTGATATTTCCCTGAGTTACTTCGTATAATTTAGATTCGGCTTTATCCAGCAAATCGAATACGTCTGTTGTCTCGTCATAAGATTCTTCAATAATTTCAGAAGAAATTCGAATCAAACTTCTTTGAATAAATTTTTGAAGAATAATACGCGAGTGAAATTCGATATGCGCAGAAGAAGCAATTTTCTGCGTTAGCTGAATCAAATAAAAATCTCCTCCAGCTAGATCCAGCTTTCCGTTTTTCTTTAACTGTGTCGAAACCGTTAAAATATCAATTGGCTGAGTTTCTGTAAAAAGCTGTAAAATCGCCTCAAAAATATGTTTGTGCGCGTCTTTGTAAAAAGCATCAGGCTGTAAAATATCAATTACATCATCTACCCCTTTTTTATCAATCATCATCGCGCCAAGAACAGCCTCTTCTAAGTCAATAACTTGAGGAGGAAGCTTACCTTTTTCTAGATTAATAATTGTGGTTTTGTCGACCTTAACGGGGTTTAAGTTTTTGAAATTTTCCATATAGCGAAAGTAGCAAAATTTAAAAAAAATATGCTATCGAGTTATAACTAATAATTGTTTATAAATAATCTTGATTTGTTCATAACCAAAAAAAAATCCGAAACCGTAGGGCTTCGGATTTTTCATCATATTATATGAATTTACTCTTTAAACTCGCCCATATTACTGTATTTGTCCATTCTTTGGGCAATTAAATCGGCTGTTGATAAATCTTTCAATTCGTTATATCCTTTAGTAATATATTCCGCTACTGTTTTGAAAGTAGTTTCTCTGTCATAATGTGCTCCTCCTAGTGGTTCTGGAATTACATCATCAACTAATTTTTGTTTTTTCATATCAGAAGAAGTTAATTTTAAAGCTTCTGCTGCACGCTCTTTGTATTCCCAGCTTTTCCATAAAATAGAAGAGCAAGATTCTGGAGAAATTACAGAATACCAAGTGTTTTCTAACATATAAACACGGTCTCCAACACCAATTCCTAAAGCTCCACCAGAAGCACCTTCACCCACTATAATTGTGATAATTGGCACTTGTAGACGAACCATTTCGAAAATGTTTCTAGCAATAGCTTCTCCTTGTCCTCTTTCTTCGGCTTCAAGTCCTGGATATGCACCCGGAGTATCTACTAAAGTTAAAACTGGAATTCCGAATTTCTCTGCCATTTTCATCAAACGCAAAGCTTTACGGTATCCTTCTGGATTAGCCATACCAAAATTACGGTACTGACGTGTTTTTGTATTAAAACCTTTTTGCTGACCGATAATCATAAACGATTGTCCGTTTATTTTACCAAGACCACCAACCATTGCTTTATCATCTTTAAAACCTCTGTCTCCATGAAGTTCTAAGAAAGTATCTCCGCAAATTGCTTTGATATAGTCTAAAGTATACGGTCTATTTGGGTGTCTCGACAATTGCACTCTCTGCCAAGCCGTAAGGTTTTTGTATATTTCTTTTTTAGTTTCTACTAATTTTTTGTTGATTTCCTTGCACGTCGGGGTTACGTCAACGTCAGATTCTTTTCCAATAATAACACACTTTTCTAACTGTTCTTCAAGTTCTTTAATTGGAAGCTCAAAATCTAAATATTCCATGGATTTTTGAATTTTGTTTGTAAATCGAACCGCAAATATAAAAATATTATATCATTGGCGAAGTTAATTGTTATTTAAAGTATAAAAATGCATTTTAATAATAAGGAAACTATTACAAGTTTTCTTTCTTGTTCTGATAATGTTTGAAAACACCGTTTAGAATAACTGTTATGATTATTATAACAGCTCCGATATAAAATTCGACGCTCATTTTCTCTTTTCCCCCTAAGATAAAATAAGCCAAAACTATCCCGTAAACTGGCTCTAAATTAGTAGTTAACATTACTGTATAAGGGGTTAATCGCTGCATTACTTTTACCGAAGCTGTAAAAGCGTAAGCCGTACAAATTGAAGCTAAAATCAATAATAAAATCCAATTATTCAAAGACATTTCGAAGAAATCTGCAGTGAATTTTCCTTGGAATAAAAAATAAATCGTGATAAAGAAAACTCCTGCTCCAAACTCATAAAACGTAATTACAGAAGGTTCGTGATCTGAGATCAATTTTCCGTTCATTAAGGTAAATAGCACACCTAAAATGATTGCTGCTAAAGCGTAATAAACTCCTGTAAGATATTTAATTTCAACCTGAAGAATCAATCCTAAACCCGCTATGATTATAAGCCCGAAAAAAACTTCGTACCAAAGCACTTTTCTTCCATAAAATAATGGCTCTAATAAAGAAGCAAAAAAAGCTCCTAAAGAAAATATCGAAAGTGTTATTGAAACATTGGAAACATGAATTGCTTTAAAAAAGAAAATCCAGTGCAATGCAATCAATAAACCAACAAAAATCAATTTGAAAAATTCTTTTATTGGGACTTGAAATGATTGTTTTTTAACTGCTATAAATCCGCCAAGAAAAATCATGGCAAGCAACATTCTATACCAAACTAAATTTTCGGCATCAATTGTAATTAAAGCGCCTAAAATGGCTGTAAAACCCCAGATAAAAACAATTAAGTGAAGATTTAAATAACTTTTTAAATTATCGTTTCGCATTACGTAGTAAATAAACTGCTAAGATTCCAAAAACAATATTTGGGAACCAAACAGCTAATAAAGGTGAAAAAGTAGATTTTTCGGCAAGTGTACCAAATATTTTATCAAAGAATACAAATGAAAATGCAATTGCGATTCCAATAGCTAGATTCATTCCCATTCCGCCACGACGCTTCATAGAAGAAACCGAAACTGCAATAATTGTTAAAATAAATGCCGAAACTGGTATACTGTATTTTTTATAAAGAACAACTAAATAGGTGTTTATGTTTCCTGAACCTCTTTTTCTCTCTTTCTCAATAAAATCAATTAATTTACCTAAAGTCAACGTTTCTGCAATATAAACCACAGGAGTCAAATCGGCCAATTCAAACTTAAAGGCCATGTTTTTTTCTGGAGACTTTTCAATTACATCATTTAAATCTCCAACAGTACGTTTTGTGTAATCGTATAAAACATAAATCTTTTTCTTAGGATCCCATTTAATACGGCTTGCAGTAATTTTATAGGTCAATTTTTCTTTTTCAAAATGTTCCAAAGAAAAGTTGAAAGCTGTTTTAGATTCTTCATTAAAACTGTTTACAAAAATAAAATCGTGATCGTTAATTTGTCTGTAAACATTAGTGTTCTCTCCACGCATGAGCTCTTTTCCATTTCCTTTTAAATAGGTATATCTGAAATTATTATACCCTTCACTTGCTGCTGGAACAATAAAAAATCCCATCAGCAAAACGAAAATAGAAACGATTGTTGCACCTATAATATAAGGACGCAAGAAACGCGTAAATGAAATCCCCGAACTCAAAATGGCAATAATCTCTGTATTATTTGCTAATTTCGAAGTAAACCAAATTACTGATAAAAACAAAAATATCGGAAACAGCGAATTAATAAAGTAGATCGTAAAATTATAATAATAGAAAGCAATATCGCCAAACGGAATCTTGTTTTCGAGCATTTTATTTACTTTCTCAGAAACGTCAATTACGATTCCGATTGGTGCAAATAAAAGCAACATCACAGAGAAAGTTCCCAGATATCTTTTTAAGATGTATTTATCTATTATTGAAAGCATATAGTTTTTGTTTTTTTGTTTCAAGTTTCAAGTTTCACGTTCTCTACAAAACTTGAAACTTGAAACCTGAAACTTGGAACTTTTTATAATCTTTGGCTCATATTTTTAACCATCATTTCTTTCCATGGTCTAAAATCGCCCGCTAAGATATGTTTTCTAGCTTCACGAACCAACCACATATAAAAACCAAGATTATGAATGGTAGCAATTTGTTTTCCTAAATATTCATTTGCGGCAAACAAGTGACGCAAATAAGCCTTTGTATATTCTGTATCAACAAAAGTATGTCCCATTTCGTCAATTGGAGAAAAGTCAGCTTCCCATTTTTTATTTTTGATATTGATTGTTCCGTTTGCTGTAAACAACATACCGTTTCTTGCATTACGAGTTGGCATAACGCAATCGAACATATCAATTCCTAACGCAATATTTTCTAAAATATTAATTGGAGTTCCAACCCCCATTAAATAACGAGGTTTATCTTCAGGAAGAATTTCACAAACTACTTCAGTCATAGCGTACATTTCTTCAGCAGGTTCGCCTACAGAAAGTCCACCAATTGCATTTCCTTGTTGTCCAGAATTAGCAATATATTCAGCCGACTGGCGACGTAAATCCTTATAAGTACTTCCTTGAACAATCGGGAAAAACGTTTGTTCGTAGCCATATTTATAAGGTACTTTTTCTAAATGATTAATACAACGGTCCAACCAGCGATGCGTCATGTGCATAGAACGCTGTGCATATCTGTAATCGCAAGGATAAGGCGTACATTCATCAAATGCCATGATAATATCAGCACCAATAGTACGCTGAATTTCCATTACATTTTCTGGTGTGAAAAAGTGGTAAGAACCGTCGATATGCGATTTAAATTTTACCCCTTCTTCTTTAATTTTTCTATTTGAAGAAAGAGAATATACTTGATATCCTCCAGAATCTGTTAAAATATTACGATCCCAGTTCATGAACTTATGCAATCCACCTGCTTTTTCAAGAATTTCAGTTTGCGGACGTAAATATAAATGATAGGTATTTCCAAGAATAATATCTGGATTAATTTCTTCTTTTAGTTCACGCTGATGTACACCTTTTACAGATGCAACCGTTCCAACTGGCATAAAAATAGGAGTCTCTATAACTCCATGATCAGTAGTAATACTTCCCGCTCTTGCTTTCGACTGCGGATCTTTCTGTAATAAATCAAACTTCATAAATTCGTTTTTCTCCCGACCGTTCGGGACGGCAAAGATAGTTTAATTTCAGGAAAATTTTATTAATTAGGTAATTTGTCAATTAGAAAAATTAGATAATGTTTTCTTAATTTGAAAATTGGAATTTTAACGTTTCTAACTACAAATTTCTTTTTAAGGTTTCCCAGTCCTAATAATTACGTTTAAATATAAAACCAAAATGTAAAAACTGCAACTTCTATCATTTTAAATATAACACACGAAGAATACAGATTCTCTAACTTTAATTTATTAATTTTTAAAGTCTTAGAAATCATGATAAACTCAGAAGAAAAGTTAGATCAAATAAAGGATGACCAGATTGAAAGAAATCTTGAAAATATGGATTATCCTCAAAACGAAGATATTTACAATCAGGATAACAAACTGGAAGATATTAATCCTGAAGACATTTCAGGCGAACGTATCATTAATCAGAACAATCACGAATGGAAACAAAACAGCGATAAAATCGGTAACGATTTGGATATTCCAGGATCTGAGTTAGATGACCAGCAAGAAGATATTGGTTCTGAAGATGAAGAAAACAATTATTATAGCGAAAGTGATAATTGATACTGTTATAATTAGTAGAAAATTATATTTAAAAGTACTGCAAAAAGCAGGCTTTTTTTATTCATCAATTTAAAATTGTAAAAAACACACTTATAAAGGCTTTTGAAGCAAAAGTTACGTTATATTTTTTTACGGAATGCAGAAAAAACAGCTAAATTTAACAATTGTTATACAACTAAAGCAAAAAATCATTTGTCTGCCCACAAAATAAAAATTACTTTTGCTTCAGTTTAACTTTTACATATAAAATGAAGCCTAACACACAACAATTAAGCGATTTAACGATCCAAGTAAGAAGAGATATTCTTCGAATGGTACATGCTGTAAACTCTGGACACCCAGGTGGTTCATTAGGTTGTACTGAATTTTTGGTAACACTATATCAAAATATTATGGACCGCAAAGAAGGTTTTGATATGAACGGAATTGGAGAAGATTTGTTCTTCCTTTCAAACGGACACATCTCTCCTGTCTTTTATAGCGTTCTAGCACGCAGCGGTTATTTTCCAGTTTCAGAACTTGCTACTTTCAGATTATTAGATTCTCGTTTACAAGGTCACCCTACAACACATGAAGGTTTACCTGGAGTTCGTATTGCATCTGGTTCATTAGGACAAGGTTTATCTGTAGCTCTTGGAGCAGCGCAAGCTAAAAAATTAAACGGTGACAATCACTTAATTTATACTTTACACGGAGACGGAGAATTGCAAGAAGGTCAAAACTGGGAAGCAATTATGTACGCATCTGCTAAAAAAGTTGATAACATTATCGCAACTATTGACCTTAACGGAAAACAAATTGACGGAACAACTGATGAAGTTTTAGCAATGGGAAGCCTACGTGCTAAATTTGAAGCTTTTGACTGGGATGTTTTAGAAATTAAAGAAGGAAACAATATCGACGCTATCCTTGCTGGTTTAAATGATGCTAAATCTAGAACAGGAAAAGGAAAACCAGTTTGTATTTTATTACATACAGAAATGGGTAACGGAGTAGATTTTATGATGCATACACACGCTTGGCATGGTAAAGCTCCTAACAACGATCAGTTAGCAGCTGCATTAGCTCAAAACATTTCAACTTTAGCAGATTATTAAAAAGTGCTCAGTTTCAGCAGACAGTTTTCAGATTAGAAACTTAGTCGCTTAGAAACTTAGCATCTCAAAAGAAACAAAATGAAAAAATACGAAAATACAGGAAGCAAAGATACTCGTTCTGGTTTTGGAGCGGGAATGACTGAATTAGGTCAAAAAAATGAAAATGTTGTAGCGTTATGCGCTGACTTAATTGGTTCATTAAAATTTGATGAATTCAAGAAAAATCATCCAGAGCGCTTTTTCCAAATCGGTATTGCAGAAGCAAACATGATTGGAATCGCTGCAGGTTTAACTATTGGAGGAAAAATTCCTTTTACTGGAACTTTTGCTAACTTCTCTACAGGAAGAGTTTACGACCAAATTCGTCAATCTGTTGCTTATTCAGATAAAAATGTAAAAATCTGTGCTTCTCACGCTGGTTTAACTTTAGGAGAAGACGGAGCAACGCACCAAATCTTAGAAGATATTGGCTTAATGAAAATGTTGCCAGGAATGACTGTAATCAATACTTGCGATTACAACCAAACTAAAGCTGCAACTTTAGCGTTAGCAGATCACCACGGTCCAGCTTATTTACGTTTTGGCCGTCCAGTAGTGGCTAACTTTACTCCTGCTGACGAACCATTCGTAATTGGAAAAGCAATTATGTTAAATGAAGGAACAGATGTTACAATTATTGCTACAGGACACTTAGTTTGGGAAGCTCTTATTGCAGCTGAAGCTCTTGAAGCAAAAGGAATTTCTGCTGAAGTAATCAACATCCACACTATTAAACCTCTTGATGAAGAAGCTATTCTAAAATCTGTTGCTAAAACTAAATGTGTAGTTACTGCAGAAGAGCACAATTATCTTGGAGGTCTTGGAGAAAGCGTTTCAGGAGTATTAGCTTTAAACAACCCAACTCCGCAAGAATTTGTAGCAGTAAAAGATAGTTTTGGAGAATCTGGAACTCCAGAGCAATTAATGGAAAAATACAAATTAAACAACCAAGCAATTGTTGAAGCTGTAGAAAGAGTAATTAAAAGAAAATAATTTTAGATTTTCTTACTTTATAGAAAAACCTCGGAATTTAGATTTCGAGGTTTTTTGTTTTTAAAGACGTGCTTTCTCAAAATCTTCTTTAGAAATCCTTCTTTTTATTAAATACAGAAATTATTAGACATAAAAAAAACCTGAAATCGCTTTCAGGTTTTTATTTATATTTTAGAGTTTTAATTCTGCTTTATCGGATAAGTTTTATCTAAATGAATTCTTAATCTTCCGCTAGCCTTATAATCTTCCTCAACATATTTTTTAACATTAGTAGAAGATTCAGGTTTTGATGGATCTGTAAGAGCTCCTGTAGGTCTTCTAGGAATTCCTCTAGGTTCCGTTTCATCAACATTTGGTGTTGCTGGATTATCTACCGTTGGATCCCAAGGATAATAAAGTCTGATTCCATAATTAACACCATCCACTATACCAACTTCGCCTGTAGGTTTTGTAAGCTCAAATCTAGTTGTAAATCCGTCTCCATCATCATCAAGATCAACAAAATCTGCAATTCCATCACCGTCAGTATCATCGATTAATTCTTTAGGAGGATTAGGATATTTAGTTGTATTTCTAAAATCATAAAGATAACCATCACCATTAACATCTTCTAAATAATCAGGAACGCCATCGCCAACAAAAACTCTTCCGCTACTTGTTGTGTTATATTCATTATCCATTCTTTGAAGATCAAATAATTTAAAACTAAAGTAGATTGGTGTATATGCAGGAATATTAGCGCCACTACCCGAAGCATAATAAGCTAAACCTGAAGGCAAGAACATTACACCAGCACCATAATCATTATACGTAATTGATCCATCATCCCCAGTTGTAGAAGTTCCTGTTTTAAATTTTGGAAAAATCTCTGACCAGCCTTCTATTACAGTACTCGTGTTTGCATATGGAAATAAATTAGCTGTAAAAGGAATTCCATACGAAGAATCAGCCATGGTTCCGTTTAACAAATAACAGCTATATGCTGTAGAAATTTTATCGGTATTAGTTGGATTCTGACCAGAACCTTCTCTTAAAACTAAATAATATACTTTATAAGTAATATCGTCACTATAAACATCTCTTGATGCTAATGTGTAAGTCTTCTGATCCCAGATAGAAGTTTGTGTTCCGCCTGCTGGAATTTTTGATATTTTAACATCAAAATCAGCGGTAACTGATTCAATATAATTGGTTTTTAAAAATTTTACAATAGAATCATTATCTGCTTTAAACTGCTCTGCATAATCTCTCAGTGGAACCGTTGTCGAATCATCGTCATCACTTTTATTACAAGAAACAATGGCGATACCAGCAAGTAGTAAAACAAAATAATATTTAAATTTATTCATTATTATCATTTTTTTAGGTGCGCAAGATACAATATTGATTTATTTTTGTAAAGAATTTAACTTGGATTTTAGAAAAATTATGAGAATAGATAAATACTTGTGGTGCGTTCGTTATTACAAGACCAGAAACATGGTTACTGAAGCTTGCAAAAAGAATCAGATCACTGTAAATGGGCAAGTTGCAAAACCTTCAAAAGAAGTTTTTCCTACAGACCGAATTACATTTAGAAAAGATCAAATTACACAAATTATAACAGTTTTAGACATACCACAAAATCGTGTTGGAGCAAAATTGGTAGATCTTTATCAAAAAAACGAAACTCCGCCAGAAGCTTTTGCACATTTAGAACTATTAAAACTATCTAAAGAACATTCTAGAAGAACTGGTGCAGGACGACCAACTAAAAAAGACAGAAGAGACATTGACGATTACGGAGATGATATTTTTGATGACGAAGAAGATGAAACTGAAACTGAATAATTTCCAATTTTTTAAATCCCAAACTCCAAAAGAACAACCCAATTTCAAATCACCAAAATAAACCTAACTCAAAACTTGGAATTTGGAATTTAAAATATTGAAATTGTATATTAAAAATTGGAATTTGGATTTTCTATATTGAATTTTTAAATTAATTATCTTAGCAAAAAAATTACACCATGAGTAACAATATTATTCTGACCCACGAGGAAATCGAACATAAAATAAAACGTATCGCTTATCAAATTTACGAGACTTTTGTAAACGAAGAAGAAGTTGTTATTGCTGGAATTGCTTCTAACGGATTTGTTTTTGCCGAAAAAATCGCTTCAGTACTTAGCAGTATTTCTACCTTAAACGTTTCAATCTGCGAAGTAAAAGTAAACAAACAAAATCCGCAAGAAGCCATACAAACTTCATTAAGCCCTGAAGAATATAAAAATAAAGGTCTAGTCCTGGTTGATGATGTCCTAAACTCAGGAACTACATTGATCTATGCTGTTCGTCATTTCTTAGACGTTCCGCTTAAAAAATTCAAAACAGCAGTACTTGTTGACCGAAATCATAAAAAATATCCAGTAAAGGCAGATTTTAAAGGCATTTCGCTTTCGACCTCTTTATTAGAACACGTTCAAGTTGTTTTCAATTCAGAAAACGGCGATTACGCTTCTTTAAGCTAAGATTTCTAAAATATCCTGAACCGTTTCTTCGACAGATTTATCATCAACCGACACTTTATGTTTCGCTTGATTGTAATAAAAACTTCTGTCGAATAAATGTTTCGCGATAAACTCTTTCATTTCTTCTTCATTCATATTTGCAATCAAAGGACGTTTGCTTTTATTATGAACCAATCTACTATATAACGTATCAATAGATGCCTTTAAATATATAGATACAACATCATCTCCTTTTAATAATTCGTGATTATTGGCATAACATGGAGTTCCTCCTCCAAGACCAATAATATTATTTTCTGAAGATTGCAGCAATTCGACAAACATTTCGTGTTCTAATTTTCGAAAATACACTTCTCCATGCTTCTCAAAAATCTCATTTATGGATAAATTTGCTCTTTCTTCGATGCATTTATCTAAATCCAAGAACGGAATATTTGTAATTTTTGACAAATTTTGGGCAATTGTCGACTTTCCGCAGCCCATATAACCTAATAACACAATTTTTTTCATATTAATAAAACCTTATAAACTAAGCGATTGGAGATTTTTCCAAAAAAAAGACAAATTTATGATAAAATAGCTTGGAAACTTCAAAAAAAACTCCTTATATTTGCACCCGCATTCAAGAAATTAAATGACTCGATAGCTCAGTCGGTAGAGCACATCACTTTTAATGATGGGGTCCTGGGTTCGAGCCCCAGTCGGGTCACAAATTTTGTGATTAACAAATTAAATTTCTTGAAAGCAATGACTCGATAGCTCAGTCGGTAGAGCACATCACTTTTAATGATGGGGTCCTGGGTTCGAGCCCCAGTCGGGTCACAAAAGGTCGAGTAATTTATTTTACTCGACCTTTTACATTTTAGGCCATGTGGAGAAACGGTAGACTCACCATCTTGAGGGGGTGGTGCTCGGAAGGGCGTGAGGGTTCAAATCCCTCCATGGTCACTATAAAAATTGAAAATCCTGAGAAATATAGATTCTCAGGATTTTTTTATGGTTCTATAATTTACAAGATTTTTTTTAGTTTGAAAGGACCTATGTTTAAAGAGGATCTTGCTTCAAACCCCATCATGAATCTGTTAAGGTTTAAGGTTCTTTTTCAAGCTGTAACATCATTACGGTTTATTTCTCGATCTATTTCCAAATTCTCTGCACTAGCTGCAATGTATTAGTTTGTTAAATATTAATTACTTTTTTGGTTTTTAAAATCAATTAGATTAGCAATAGCTCTAAATGTTGCAATTTCAAATTTTCTGCTATTCCCATCTGCTATATCAAATGAACCGCCAACAATTCTAAAAACTAAAGAATTATTATAAAATTTAGAAATGTTTTTAATTGTGGAAATTTTAATTTTATCAAAGCGTTTTTTTATTGTTTAGTTAAGAGAATTGATTTTGTTGGTAATATTTGCTCCGCTACAGTTGCACATTTTTTTCCATTTATCATGTCTTGTGAGGTCGCCAAAAACAGCTTAAGTTGATTATCAGAAGTTGTCGAAATAAAAACCTCTCCAGATTGACCACATTTTGAGTTTCTTCCAAAATAATTGAGCACATAATACTTTTTATTCGCACTGATATAATCTCCTTCTATAACTAGTGGATCAGTATCTGTTAAGTTTCTGGTATCTTCGATAACTGTTCCAGTAGTGGAGGTTATTAAATAACGAATAAGTAATTCATCTATAAAAACACCTCTTATATTACGTTTTACTTTTGTTAAAATAAAAGTGTAATTTTTATTGTTATTCGTTCCTTTCCAAGTTCCGATATACTTATTTAATAAGCTATTTACATCTTGAAGATAGGCACCATTTGGAATATCTGATTGAGAATCCCTATATTCAATTAATTTTTCCAAGGGTATTGTTTGCTGTGCTTTACATGATATTATTATCATTGTTAAACTTATGAGTATTATTGTTTTTTTCATGATTGTCTCTTTAGCAATTTGTATTTATTATTTTTTTATTAGCGTCTAACGATTTCTTTGTTGATGTATTATCCTTGTTGATTTTATATAATTCAATTCCGGATATGTAGCTTTTATCGCTTAAAAAACTTAAAAAACTAGCCTCTTTATTTCCTGATTTCATATAAGATGCATATTTTTTATATGTGGATTTTAAAAAAAAGTTCCACAACTTTTAATTAGAATATTGAAATTACATCTAAAACTTTTAAATCTTCCATTAAATGGTTCGAATTCTGTATCTTCACGATCACAGAAAAAAAATTAAACTCTATTTGATTGTAAAATAAGAACTTAAAGCTTTTATCGAAATTAATTGTAAAATTCATTTAAAAAAAGGCTTATTAACCTAAATAAAGTACTTATATTTGCACCCTCATTCAAGAGACAGACTCGATAGCTCAGTCGGTAGAGCACATCACTTTTAATGATGGGGTCCTGGGTTCGAGCCCCAGTCGGGTCACAAAAGGTCAGGTAATTTATTTTACTTGACCTTTTTTCTTTTTATGCAAGATTCAAATCCTGAAAGATTTAGAAAAAACCCCTTTATCCCTTCTTTATATTTTCTTATCTCCGAACTATTATTTAAAAAAAGAAATTCCCTTACAAAACAAAACTTTCTTAAATTCGTCGGGAAATAATTAATCACTAATCCCAAATTAGTTTTATGAAAAACCTACTAGTACTATCATTTATTATGATAAGCTTTTCGTCGTGGTCACAAACCGCAGCAATTTATTTTAACAAAGCTTTTAACAAAGCCGCCGCCGGAAATTACAAAAGTGCAATCGCCGATTACACAAAAGCCATCAGCAAGGATTCTAGATTTGTTGAAGCTTATCAAAATCGAGGCGTTGCAAAATTTAAACTAAACGATTTAAAAGGAGCTCATGCCGACTTTAGCAAAACAATCGAATTAAGCGATACGAATACTGATGCTTATACTGGAAGAGCAAACGTTAATTACAAATTGCAGAATTACGAAGAAGCCATAGAAGATTGCACTTCTTCTCTTGAATTAAATCCAAACGATTATGTGGCTTACAATTTGCGTGGTTTAGCTTATAACAAAATCGGAGACAAAAAAAAATCATGCAAAGATTTCACAAAAGCAATTGAATTAGGAAGTCAGAGCGCTACAAAAAACAGAGCAACTTTTTGTAAATAATAAAAACTCACAAAAAATAAAGAACAGTCTACAGAAATTTTTAACCTGCAGACTGTTCTTTTTTATCAAAGTAATAAATTTCTTAAAAAAAATATACCTGATTTTAGGTAAAAAATATATTTTTAATACTTAAACCTCTAATCCTCTATCTTTTTAATGTAGTTTTAAGGTCGAATATAAGATTTTGTTTTACATTTGTTCACTTAATCGCAAAAAATGATAAACAATATTAAAACTGTTTTCAGTATTAAAGATCTTGAGAACTTATCTGGAATAAAAGCGCATACCATACGCATCTGGGAAAAGAGATACAACATCCTTGAACCAATGCGAACCGATACTAATATTAGATTTTACAATCTTCAAAATCTTCAGAAACTTCTAAATATTACGTTATTACACGAATATGGCTATAAGATTTCTAAAATTGCGACATATCCTGACGAAAAGATTCCACAACTGGTACGTGAAATAATTTCGAAGAAAAATTCTCAAAACTATGCCATTACTTCTTTCAAAATGGCAATGATGAATTTCGACCAAGAATTATTCTTTAACACATTCGATTGGCTTATTTCGGAAAAGACTTTTAAAGAAGTTTTCAAGGAACACTTTTTGCCATTATTAAAAGAATTAGGACTATTATGGCAGTCTGAAACTATCACGCCGGCAAATGAACATTTTATGAGTCATTTGATTAAGCAGAAAATATTAATTTACACAGAAAGCCTTCAAATAAGAAAACCAACCAAAACCGATCGAATTTTCGTTCTATCACTTCCGTTAAATGAAATTCACCAAATCGGGTTGTTATATCTGCAATATGAAATTTTAGATAGAGGTTACAAAACCATTTATTTAGGAGAAAGTATGCCAATTGAGAACTTGCAGGATTTAACCAAACATTTTGAGAATATTACTTTTATTTCGTTCATGACAGTTCAGCCAGATCGAAGCGTAATTAATCAATATGTAAAATCTATGGGACAGAAATTATTGCAGAACAACAACGAAATCTGGCTTATGGGTAAAATGGTTGAGCATATCGATCAGAAAGTCTTAACGGACAAAATCAGGGTTTTTGATTCGATGGAAGAAACTATTAACATGATCTAATTTATTTTTGTTTAAGTTTTTCTTATATTTGTTAAACAAATGAGAAAAACTATTCAAATAATAGGTTCTGGCTTCTCTTCTTTGGCTGCCGCTTGTTACCTTGCACAACAAGGAAACAACGTTACTGTGTATGAAAAAAACAGTACGATAGGCGGGCGCGCAAGACAGTTTAAAGAAAATGGCTTTACATTTGATATGGGCCCAAGCTGGTATTGGATGCCAGATGTTTTTGAACGTTTTTTTCAAGACTTCAATAAAAAACCTTCTGATTATTATGAGCTTATAAAACTTAATCCCGCTTATCGGGTTTATTTCGGGATAAATGATTTCATAAGCATTTATGATAATTTAGAAGACATCAAATCTACTTTTGAAAGCATTGAAAAAGGAAGCGGAGAAAAACTGCAAAACTTTATCAATCAAGCAAAAAGCAATTATGATATTGCAATTAAAGATTTAGTTTACCGTCCTGGAGTTTCTCCTTTAGAATTAATTACACCACAGACCGCTTTAAAACTCAATCAGTTTTTTAGCAACGTAAGTTCAGATATTCAAAAACAATTTAAAAACGAAAGGTTAATACAAATTCTCGAATTCCCTGTTTTGTTTCTTGGTGCAAAACCAACCAAAACACCTTCTTTCTATAATTTTATGAATTATGCCGATTTTGGTCTCGGAACTTGGCATCCAAAAACCGGAATGTTTGATGTCATTCGAGGAATCGAAAAACTGTCTCTCGAACTTGGTGTAACCATCAAAACCAATTCATCAATAGAAAAAATTATTGTTGAAAATAATACTGCAACTGGAATTGTAATTAATGGTGAAATCCTAAAAGCAGACATTGTTTTGAGCGGTGCCGATTATCAGCATACCGAAACTCTTTTAGAAAAAGAACACCAAATGTATTCTGAAAAATATTGGGAAAGCAGAGTTTTTGCACCTTCTTCTCTCCTATTTTTTGTGGGTTTTGATAAAAAAATAGAAAACATATCGCATCACGCTTTATTTTTTGATGTCGATTTTAATCAGCATGCAGCCGATATTTACGATAATCCAAAATGGCCAGAAGCTCCGTTATTTTATGCCAATTTTCCATCCAAAACAGATCAAACCGCAGCTCCAAACGGAATGGAATCTGGATTTTTCCTAATTCCGCTTGCACCCGGAATTGAAGATACCGAAAAACTCCGAGAAGAATATTTCGAAAAAATAATCACTCGTTTTGAGCAACTTACGCAGCAAAAAATTAAAAATAACATTATCTTTAAGAGAGCGTTCTGCAAAAATGACTTTGTATCTGATTATAATGCTTACAAAGGGAATGCTTACGGAATGGCAAATACATTAATGCAAACGGCTTTTTTAAGACCAAAAATAAAAAGCAAAAAAGTCAAGAATCTATATTTTACAGGACAATTAACCGTTCCTGGACCAGGTGTTCCGCCTGCTTTAATTTCAGGAAAACTCGCAGCTGAATTAATTCAAAAATCTTTTAGATCTTAAAAAAAATGAAATCACTATTCGACGCCGTTTCTTTCAAATGCAGCAAACTTGTTACTAAAAGTTACAGTACTTCATTTTCGCTTGCCGTAAAAATGCTTTCACCAAGTATTCGCGATGCTATTTACAGTATTTACGGATTCGTTCGTTTTGCTGATGAAATTGTAGATTCATTTCATGATTATGAAAAAGAATATCTAATTGAAGATTTCGAAAAAGAATATTATAAAGCAATGGAATTAGGCATTAGCTTAAATCCAATTTTAAATTCGTTTCAACATACTGTAAAAGAATATAATATCACAGACGATTTGGTTCAGGCTTTTCTAAAAAGCATGAAAATGGATCTGATAAAATCAAATTACCAAACTCAAGCCGAATACATCGACTACATTTATGGTTCTGCCGATGTTGTGGGCTTAATGTGTTTAAAGGTTTTTGTTTCTGGAAAAGAACATAAATACGAACAATTGAAAAATGAAGCCATGCGTTTGGGTTCTGCTTTTCAGAAAGTAAATTTCTTAAGAGATTTAAAAGACGATAATACCATCTTGAACCGAACTTATTTTCCAGGCGTAAACCTTAATAATTTCAACGAAGATTCGAAAGATCAAATCATCAAAGAAATTGAAGAAGATTTTCAAATCGCTTATCAAGGAATTGTAAAACTTCCAATCGAAGCTAAATTCGGAGTTTACACCGCTTATATTTATTACAAAAAATTGCTCAAAAAACTAAAAAACACACCATATTACGAAATTGGAAACTCCAGAATTCGAGTTTCTAATTACACCAAAGCGGGACTTTTAGCGCAGTCTTTTGTGACGTATAAATTGAAGTTGGTTTAGATTCGTTCATCGTTCAGTTATTATCATTAAGCCAACTGTTTGTCTTTCTGAGCGAAGTCGAAGAACCACGAGAAACTCCACAAAGATTGGCATACTGTTGAGGAGTTACTTGCGTTCCTTCGACTTCGCTCAGGATGACAAAAAATGGGAGAATCATCAATAAAAAAACTCTTTTGAGTCAATCTTTTATAATCTAAAGCTAAACTCAAAAACAATAAAACGATAATTTTAAAACATCAACATTTATAAAATGATTTCTTTTTTAATCTTTTTAGGCGTTTTTCTTTTCATGGAATGTGTTACGTGGCTTACGCACAAATACGTCATGCACGGATTTATGTGGTATTTTCACGCAGATCATCATCAGCCGAAATACGAAAATACTTTTGAGCGCAACGATATTTTCTTTGTCATTTTTGCCACTCCAAGTATTATTTTATTCTACTTTGGCGTTCAAGGAGGATTTAATTATTTGTTTTTTATCGCTTGTGGCATCACACTTTACGGCGCTTGTTATTTTTTAGTCCACGATGTCTTGATTCATCAGCGATTTAAATGGTTTAAAAATACCAAAAACAAATACCTCATCGGATTGCGAAAAGCTCATAAAATACATCACAAACACCTCAACAAAGAAAAAGGAGAATGCTTCGGAATGTTGTTCGTGCCATTCAAATATTATAAAATGTAGCATTATTTGGATATTTTTTCAATAACAATTTGATTATGAAATTATACAAAATAGTAACCGTACAACATATCAATGCAAGTGTAGAAGATTGCTGGGATTTTTTCTCAAGTCCGAAAAACTTGCAAACCATTACGCTCGATAATATGAATTTCCAAATTCAGGATTACGACGGCAAACGCATGTATCACGGACAACTCATAACTTATACTTTAAAACCGCTTTTCGGAATCAAAATGTCTTGGGTTACCGAAATTACGGCTTGCCAAGAAAACGAGTATTTTGTAGACATTCAACAATTTGGTCCTTATAAACTTTGGCATCACAAACATTTCTTTGAGCCAACACCTGATGGCGGAACTAAAATGACAGACATTGTTCATTACGCTCTTCCATTCGGAATTCTAGGCCGAATCATGAATCGATTGGTGGTAAGAAACAAACTGAAAAGTATTTTCGACTATAGATTTAATAAAATTGAAGAATTGTTTAATTCTAAAAAAGCTTAAAAAAATTTAAACACATAGAATCATAGAATTTAGATTGACAAAAGGCGTTTCACTTGCATAAATACATCCGGAAGCTTCGGGACTATGTGTTAGAAACTGGTTTCTTTCCAAACTCTTAAAAGAAAAATAAAATCTATGTTTCTATGTGTTTAAAATAACATATAACAATGACAAAACAAAAAGTTACCATTTTCTGGTTTAGACGTGATTTGCGTTTAGAAGACAATACAGGATTATTTCATGCTTTGCAATCTGATTTTCCTGTTGTGCCTCTTTTTATTTTCGATGATGATATTTTAGAACATCTTCCAAAAAACGACGCCAGAGTAACTTTTATTTATGATTCACTCGAAAAAATAAATTCAGAATTAAACAAACTTGATTCTTCAATCTTAATCAAAAAAGGAAAAACAAAAGACGTTTGGGAATCGTTAATTGAAGAATTTGATATTCAAAGTGTTTTCTTTAATAAAGATTACGAACCTTTTGCTATTAAGCGCGATAATGCAATTTCATCTTTATTAAAAGAAAACAACATCGAATCGTTCTCTTTTAAAGATCATGTAATCTTCGAAGAAAAAGAAATCACAAAAGCAGACGGACTTCCCTATACGGTTTACACGCCGTATAAAAACAAATGGCTAGAAAAATACCATCTTTCAGGTTCTGCTCCAGAATATGATTCGGCGCCGTTTCAATCTAATTTTGCTAAAGATAAATTCAAGTTCCCAGATTTAGCTGAAATAGGTTTTGAAAGAAGTTCCATAAAAGTACAGCCACATAATTTAACTCAAATTGCCCATTATAAAGAAACCAGAGATTTCCCTGCCTTAGACAGCACTTCTTATCTTTCGCCACATTTGCGTTTTGGAACTGTTAGCATTCGAAAATTGGTGAATTGGGCAAACCGAAAAAATCAGACTTTTTTGAGCGAATTAATCTGGAGAGAATTCTTTATTCAGATTCTGTTTAGTTTTCCGAATTGTGTCAATCATAATTTTAAATCGGCTTACGACGGAATACAATGGCGAAATAACGAAGAAGATTTCAAACGCTGGTGTTCTGGAACTACAGGATATCCGATGGTTGATGCGGGAATGCGTCAGCTTAACGAAACGGGTTATATGCACAATCGCGTGCGTATGGTTGTGGCAAGTTTTCTTTGCAAACATTTGCTGATTAACTGGCAATGGGGCGAAGCCTATTTTGCAGAAAAACTTCTAGATTTCGAATTGGCTTCAAACGTAGGAAACTGGCAATGGGCAGCGGGAACAGGTTGCGATGCCGCGCCTTATTTTAGAGTTTTCAATCCCGAAATTCAACAAAAGAAATTTGACGAAAAAGGCGAATACATCCGCAAATGGATTCCTGAATTTGATTTTGGCTACGCAGAACCAATGGTTGATCACGCGTTTGCAAGAGATCGCGCGATTGCTACTTATAAGAAAGGGATTTTGAAATAAATTTCAAAATCCAAATTCCAAATTCCAATTATCGCAATCTTGTCATCCTGACGAAGGAAGGATCACACACGTAGCTCTGCAAAGATTATCGATTTTGATCGTGGAGTTTCTAGCGTGATCCTTCCTTCGTCAGGATGACAAACTAGACGAAAAAAAACTTTGTCAAAGTTTTAAACTTTGACAAAGTTCTATACGTAAAGTTTGGTCAACTTGAAACCTGAAACTTGAAACAAAAACCTAATATTTCAAATAATTCTCTACAACTATTTTCGCTTTCAAATCGAACATTAAATTGTACAAACCGAAGAAAGTACGGTTCATGTAAATAAAGTGCTTAGAACCGCGATTTCCGTTCATTTTTTTCAAGTTTGTATCTTCTGAGAAACGCTTTCCTAATTCGGCAATAGCGTTGAAGAATTTTTCATCGGCAAAATCGAAAGTTTCGTTTTGGAAAGGTTTTGTAAAAAGAGACAGCAAATCATGAAACATTTCGGTGAAATATTCGATTTCTGCTGGCGTATCGTCTGGACGAAGAATTTCTAATTCGAATAATTTCTGGTTGAAAAGCTTCTCATCTGTAATGACATTTTTATTAATCAGCTCGAAATACGGCGTATAAAACTCTTCGGGAATTTGTTTCATGCAGCCAAAATCCAAAGCAATTAATTGATTTTGATCATCAACTAAAAAATTCCCCGGATGCGGATCTGCGTGTACTTTTCGCAAAACATGAATTTGATACATATAGAAATCCCAAAGCGCCTGCCCTATTTTATCACCTATTTCCTGATCGGTATTTTTTGCTGTAAATTCAGAAAGATGAATTCCTGTCATCCAATCCATTGTGATGATTTTCTCTGACGAAAACTCTGGGTAATAGCTTGGAAAAGTAATATTTTCAATCTTTGAGCAAGCATCTACAACTTCCTGACTTTGCTTCAATTCTAGCAAATAGTTAGTTTCTTCGATAAGTTTGTCTTCAACTTCTTTAAAATATTTGTCAGAATCTTTTCCTTGCAGATTAAACATTCTAATCGCAATTGGTTTTACCAAAGCCAAATCGGAAGAAATGCTATTGGCAACGCCCGGATATTGAATTTTAACCGCTAGTTTTTTGTCATTTTTCTTTGCCAAATGCACTTGACCAATACTCGCAGCGTTTATTGAATTTGGATTGAATTCGTCGAAAATTTCATAAGGTGTTTTGCCAAAATTGCTTTTGAACGTTTTTAAAACCAAAGGAGCGGAAAGTGGCGGAACAGAAAACTGAGACAAAGAAAACTTTTCTACGTAAGCCTGAGGCAGAAAGTTCTTGTCCATACTCAGCATTTGAGCAACTTTAAGCGCACTTCCTTTTAAGCTTTTTAGTCCGTCGTAAATATCTTCGGCATTGTTTTCGTTCAGTTTATCACGGCTCAAATCTGGATTTACTATTTTTTCGGCATAATGTTTTACATAGTTTACGCCAATTTTAGCACCAGTTTGAACCAATTTTCCTGCTCGCTCTATTTTTGAGGTTGGAATATAATCGATCGTTTTCATTATCTGCTGTATACTTTTTCTTTAAACAAAAATTTCCCGAAATCAATCAAATGATTCACCGGTGCGACATTCATTAATTCGAACGAAGCATTCACTGATTTTTCGATAAAAATATCAGTTTTTTCAAAAGCAGGAGATTCGTCTTCCATCCAGAATTTAATCGTCATCATTAGTTGCAACCAAGCCGATTCCTGAATTGCTTTTTCTTGAAATTTTTGAAATCTTTCTTGTTCCAATCTATAATCGTCCGTTAAAATTTCAGCAACATAATCTTTAAAACTATTTCGAAGCGTAGTCAGCTGAACCAAGTTTTTCAACGGGTTTCTGTCAATTTTAAGCGATTGCAGAACGTAACTTCTGTTGGCAGTTAGAATTTCGAAGAAAGTGAAATAAAAACTCAACATTTTATTTTTCATATCATATCCCTGATATTCTTCATTTTTGTGAAGAAGATTAACTGTGTTTTCAAAAAACAGTCGGAATATTTCTTTTTCTAAACCTTCTAATGTTCCAAAAAAAGCATAAAATTCAGCCTCAGTAAAATCATTTTCTTTGGCAAAATGATAAACCGATTTTGGTTTTTGACCTTTTTCTAGAACTTCTTCCATATATTTTGAAACGATATCATCTTTGGTAATCACCTTTTTTTTAGTCGCCATTTTATTAAAATTTAGAATTTGCCATAAAGGTAAACATTGTTTAAGTACCTTTACTTATCATTAAACACTATATTCTGTTAAATATATTATAAACTATTATGGCTCAAAATGTTCTATTAACTGGCGGAACTGGTTTCATCGGGAAATATTTAACAGATGTTCTGATCGAAGCTGGATATTCTGTATCTATTTTGAGTCGTTCTGATAAAGAAAATACGCCAAGAGTCACTTATTATAAATGGGACATTAAGAAAAACTACATTGATAAAAATGCCGTTCTTAACGCAGATTACATCATTCATCTTGCAGGTGAAGGAATTGTAGAGAAAAGATGGACCAAAAAACGCAAAAAAGCGATTATTGAAAGCCGTGTAAGACCTATCGAAATGATCTATTCGATTTTGGAAAACAACAATAAAAAACTGGAAGCATTTGTTTCTGCGTCAGGTATTGGGATTTATGGTGCTGTTACCAGCCATAAAGTCTTTACAGAAGATACACCTCCAGCCAATGATTTTTTAGGCATCACATGCCAAAAATGGGAAAGTGCTGCAGATAAAATTGGTTCTTTAAATATTCGAACGGTCAAAATTAGAACTGGTATTGTTTTAGGGAAAAATGAAGGTTTTTTAAAAAAATTAACTCCGACTTTTAAATCTGGTTTTGGCGCAATACTTGGTTCGGGCAAACAATATTTGCCTTGGATCCATATTGAAGATTTGTGCCAGATTTATCTAAAAAGCATCGAAGACGCAAAACTAGAAGGCGCATATAACGCTTGTACAACAGACAATACGACCAATGCCAGATTCTCTAAAACCTTCGCTAAATTGTTTGATTACACAATATGGGTGCCTAAATTACCTCCATTTTTTCTAAAAATTCTTCTGGGCGAAATGAGCATTGCTGTCTTAACAGGAACGCGTGCTTCTTCAGAAAAAATTCAGAAAACAGGTTTTGAATTCCAATTTACCGATTTAGAAAAAACGCTTATAAATTGTATAAAGTAAGTCTTATTTCAGCGTTAGCAACGATTCTTCGCTTCGAACTATTCCCGTCAGTTCAGTATTAGCTGTTGTCGAAACTTTCGAAGCTATAGAACTTGGAATATGGATATTAAAATCAGATACTAAAATTGGAAAGTCTGAAATTACCTGAATGCCTTCTGGAACTCTTTTGATTAAAGCATTTACAACAATTTCTTTCGATTTGCCACGTAAATTAAGTTTTCCTTTAATCTCGTATTTCTTTTCAACTTCAGTAATATCTTTCAAGTCAAATTTTTGGATTTTCCCTTTAAATACGGCTTTAGGATAACGATTGCTTTCCATATAATTGTCATTGAAATGCTCTTGCATCAAATCCAATTTAAAGCGGAAATTTTTAACGATAACAGTACAGATAAAAGTACTTGTTTTAGGTTCTAAAAGAATGGCAACCTGTCTGTTTACAGCTTTAACTTCTTCGAATAAGGGAACAGAGGCTTCAAAATTTATTGTTCCTGTATTGGTAAAAAATTTGTCTTGGGCAAGGACAGAAAACGCGGTAAAGAGTAAAAATAATAAGGTAGTTGTTTTCATAATCGTCTACATTTAAACAATTATGTCATCCAATTTATTTCTGATAAAGAGAATTAAAATTCAGATTCTAATTGACCTGAAAAAATCGAACGGCAGTACTCAGTGAAAAAATTCCGTAACCCAATAATTACACTTAAAGTTACGGAATTTTTGCATGCAAAGTTTTAGAATTAATGCTAAATATTTGTGAATATTTTTTTGTAGTAAAATGAGGATTGTGAAAGGTAAAGTGCTTTACAAACTAACCTTTTACTTCTGTACAAATCTCAATTAAAAAGCCGTTTAAATCTCTTGCGTATGCTACAATTTGTCCCCAAGGTTTTTCTACAGGTTCTGAAACTATAACGGCACCAAAAGAAGTTGCTTTCTGCAAAACCTCTGGTACATTTTCGGTTATAAAACCAATTTCTATTGCAAATGGCTTGTCTTCTAAACTGCTTTCGATAAAACCGTCAGGTAAATTTTTTGAAGCTAATTTTTTAGAAGCAAATGAAAGCGTTGGCCATAATCATTATCTGGTGTGACAAATTTTCTCGAAAAACCAAATGCATTTTCATAAAATGCAATAGATTCTTCGACATTTTCAACGTATAATATTGTGTATCCAAACTTGACCATATTTTCTACTATTTAATGTGCATTAAATAAATATAAGAAAATTTAGCTGATTTCTAACAGTACATTGTATTTTTCTAAACTGGCTAAGTCTTCAATAGAGTTTATATTCGCCAATTTTTCGTGCTCGTCAACTTCTTTTCTAACCTCGATATGTTTTATTGCTTTTCTAAAACGGCGCACTTCTTCTAGATTAGATAAAATTAATCCAGGAACCTGAACACTTTTTCCTTCTTTATCTTTGGCAACCATTGTAAAATAAGACGAATTACAATGTTTTATAACTCCAGTTTGAATGTTTTCTGCTTCAACGCGAATGCCGACTATCATCGAGCTTCTCCCAACATAATTAACAGAAGCTTTCATGGTTACTAATTCTCCAACTTCAATTGGTTTTAAAAAGTTTACTGTATCTACAGAGGCGGTTACGCAATAATTTCCGCTAAATTTTGATGCTGACGCAAAAGCAATTTGATCTAATAATTGTAAAATATATCCTCCGTGAATTTTCCCGCTAAAGTTGGTATGCGAAGGCAACATTAATTCTGATATACTAACTTTTGATGATGAAACGGGTTTAAAATCTGTACTCATGTTTTTGTTTTTGGAATGTTTTTTTAGTTGTGTTTTTTTTTCTAACACATAGAAACATAGATTTTTTTTCCTTTAAAAAGAGTTTAGAAAGAAACTAGTTTCTAACACATAGTCCCGAAGCTTCGGGATGTATTTATGCAAGTGAAACGCCTTTTTATCTCAATCTAAATTCTATGTTTCTATGTGTTTAAATTTTTAATTCTCAATTCAATAATTCATTTTCATCTGAATTAATCGCTCTTGCAATAATATTATCTGGAAGCGATTTCTTTGCCTTTGCTCCCATCTTTTTTAATCTTTCAACGCTCGAAATTAGATTTCCTTTTCCGTCAACCAATTTATTCATGGCGCTTTCGTATTCCATTTTTGTATCTTTTATTTTATTCCCAATTCGGACTAAATCTGATACAAAACCTTCAAATTTGTCATATAAAGCTCCCGCCTGTCTTGCAATCTCCAAAGCATTTTCTTGCTGTTTTTGATTGGTCCACATACTGTCAATAGTTCTTAAAGTTGCTAAAAGCGTACTTGGCGTTACAATTACAATATTTCTGTCGAATGCTTTTGTGTATAATGCTGGATCTTCGTTTAAAGCAATGGCAAAAGCCGGTTCCATCGGAATGAAAAGCAATACAAAATCTGGGCTTTCCATTTGATACAAATCATGATAATTTTTACTGCCAAGCTGTTCGATATGTCGCTTTATAGAAATAACGTGTTCTTTTAGAAATTCTGTTTTTAAAAGTTCCGATTCTTCATTCACCCATTTTTCATAAGCTGAAAGTGAAACTTTAGAATCGACAATCATTTTTTTACCGTCTGGAAGATTAATTATAACATCTGGAAAAACGCGATTCCCTTCTGCATTAGTAAAACTTTGCTGTACTTCGTATTCTCTTCCTTTCTCTAATCCTGATTTTTCTAAAACACGTTCTAATACCAATTCTCCCCAGTTTCCCTGCATTTTACTATCACCTTTTAAGGCTTTGGTAAGATTTAAGGTTTCTTTACTCATTTGGGCGTTCATTTCGCTCAAACCAATAATCTGCTGGCGCAACGCGGCGTGATAATCGATACTTTCTTTGTGTGTCTGATCTACCTTTTGTTCGAAAATGTGAATTTTATCCTGAAGCGGAACTAAAATATTTTTCATATTCTCGCTGTTTTGCTCGGTAAACTTTGCCGATTTTTCTTCGAGAATTTTATTGGCAAGGTTTTCAAATTCTTTGGTGAATTTTTCCTGAAGTTCGTTGATTTCGCTTTTTTGCTCTTTATGTCGTTCCCATAAATTTTCAAAATCAACTTCTTTTTTAGAAAGCTGAATCGCGAGACTGTCTTTTTCTGTTCGAATATTTTCTTTCTCAGAAATATGCAATTGCAGCTGTTTCTGAAAATTATTTTTTTCGTTTTCAAACTGCTCTTTCTGCATTTGCAACTGACTGTTTAATGCGTGCAATCTTTCCTCTGCAATAGCTTTTTCTGATTGAGATTTAGATCCTGAAAGCATTCTGCCTACGTAGATGCCAATAAAAAGTGCTATTACAAAACCTAATAAAAACGGTAGATAATCAAACATAACTAAGTTTATTTTACGTAAAAGTACGCAATAATACGTAGTACTTAGTTTTAAATTTAGAAATTTCACGAATTCATAATCAATTCAAACTAAACCAACATTTTATCTTTTTTTTCAAAAAAAAATAATCAAGACGCAACCTTTTTTTAAAACCGCCATCTACAAAATATAAACCTAATAAAAAATATTCATGAAAAAATTAATGCTTGGCTTATTTGTAGCCTTTGGAATTAGCGCTTGTTCTATTAGCGATGATAATAGCAAATATGTTGATTGTGGTGCTAATACGAATGTAGAATTTAGCGGATTCCCTTTCTTATGTAATTATAGTGTAAAAACACAGCCAAATAATGCAGCTGTAGCCGTTGTTGCATCTCAAGAAAAATTGAACGAGCTTTTTACAAAACATAACAACAGCTGTCCAGTTGCAAGTGATCCTACTATTGATTTTACAAAACAATATTTAGTTGCTCTTTTTGCAGGTGTAAAACCAACAAACGGTTATGCTATTAAAATTACTTCGATTGTAGAGAACAACTGTCAGATTGTTGTTAATTACTATGAAAAATCTCCAGCAACTGGCGAAACAGTAACTCAAAATCCAACTTATCCTTCAGATTTTGTTTTGATTCCTAAAACTACTAAAGGTTTCATCTTCAACAAAACAACTGAGAATGCTGACAATATTGTAATTGGAAGTTACTTTGCTGAATGTTCAGCTACAGATTGCCAAAAATTCTTCCAAATCAATGATTATAATATTTTAAAATTCCAAGGTGTTGTTGCTGGACAATTTGATTTTGGTCAATACAAATACAGCACAACTATAAAAAGAGGTGATTATACTTTGTTCTTAAAAGAAGTTCCTGCTGAAATTTTAGCTCTTAAAGGACAAACTAAAACTTATGGTGCTCCAGATTCTGCAGATCAAGGAGGAATTTATTTTGAATTGCGCCAAGGTTCTAGCGTTACAAAAATCTACATTGACAATAACGATACAACAGATCAAAGTGCTGCTATTATAGCTTTCAAGAAAACAATTAAAGACAAAATTACAAGCCTAAAATAATTCAATCATGAAGAAACTTTTTATATCTTTTATTGTCTGTTTTCTTTTTACAACAATGTATTCATTAGAAGCTCGTAAAGTAACTTCATCATCAATTGTAAATACATGGACTTGGCAAAAATCTGTTGGAGGAAGCCATAATCCTTATGTAGCAACGCCAAAAACAGCTGGATTTACTAAGAAGATTGTCTTTACTAACGACGGAAGAGTGATTACATATAAAAATAATGTAGAGATTAGAAATAGTACTTATCAGATAGAAAAAGGGATTGGATATTTTGATCAATCAGAGCATGACTTGATTACGTTTGAAGGCAAAACTTACGTAATAGAAAACCTTGACAATCAAAACCTAACGATTGTAAGCAACCATCAAGATGGTGCTCGAACTATTTTTAAAAGATAGTTTTGTAAACTATTTAGAACTATTTTTGCAAAAACAAATTTGAACCATTTCTTGAAAGACGAGTTAGAAAAATACATCAAACTGTGCATAAAAAATGACAGAGAGGGACAACTGAAAATTTATCAGTTGTTCTCTCCTGTTTTGTATGGTATCTGTTTGAAGTATATGAAAAACGAGGATGATGCGAAAGATGTTTTTCAGGAAGCTTTTGTTATTGCTTTTCAGAAAATGAGCCAATACAAGTTTGAAGGAAGTTTTGAAGGATGGCTAAAACGGATTTTTATAAACAAGTTAATCGAAACTTTAAATAAGAAGAAAAAAGAGAGTTTCTTTTTAGATGTTTTTGATCCAGACACAGATTTTATTGAAGAAGAGGAATTAGAAGCAATTCCGATAGAGCAAGAAAAACTGTTAGAATACATACGGGATTTACCAGATCAATACCGGACGGTTTTTAACTTATATGTTTTTGAGAAAATGAAACACAAAGAAATTGCCGAGCTTTTAAAAATCTCTGAAGGAACATCAAAATCAAATTTAAATCGCGCCAAACATATATTACAAAAGCGAATTTTGAGCATAAAAAATTTTAAAACAGCATGAAGAAGCACAAAATAGAAGATATTTTTTCATCAATGGAAGACTTTTCTAGTGTTCCGCCTCCAGAATTATGGAGTCAGATTGAAGAAAAACTAGACAAACCTAAAAAGAAGAAGAGAGTTGTTCTTTGGTGGTCGGCTGCTGCATGCTTATTATTAGGGTTGCTTCTGCCTTCAATTTTACATTTTACTGCTTCGCCTGAGAATAAAAACCTTAACAATGGCGGTTTTGATACGAATAAAAATAGTGTTGTTCTTGATAAAAAAACAGATGATAAATCTACTAACAGAAATTTAGACCAGAATAAAAATATTGGTAAAAATGCGGATTCTTTAAATGAAAATTCGACAAGAAAAAATCAATTCAATACAGAATCAGGAATTCAAGTTCAAGAAAGTGCTGTAGCGAATACAAATTCTAAAAACAATAGCAATAAAAAAGATTCTAAATACAGCGTGCCAAGTTCGGCTAATGTTCCGAATGAATCTGTTGCGTTTCAGAATTCTGGTTCATCAGAAAATAAATCGGCAGG
The DNA here is from genome assembly GCF_003254625.1 of Flavobacterium ginsenosidimutans. Classification (GTDB taxonomy): domain Bacteria; phylum Bacteroidota; class Bacteroidia; order Flavobacteriales; family Flavobacteriaceae; genus Flavobacterium; species Flavobacterium ginsenosidimutans. The sequence continues at coordinate 206,075 of NZ_QJRJ01000074.1, read as the reverse complement.
CAAATCTTCAAGCAAATCTATTTTAGAAAATACAGCAAAATCTTCTAATAAAGGTATTTCTGAAGAACGAATTGCATTTGGAAAACAAAACAAATTTAATTCGAACACAAAAAAACAGCTTTCGAATTCTATTTTTGATGAAAAACTTATTGGTAAGAACAATCAGAATTTTGCTCTTAACAATCAAAATAATGGTGTAAATCCTAATACAGCGTCTAAACAAAATACATCGACTTCTAGAAACAGAAACATGATTTCTGAAACTGCGGTTGTTACTTCTGCAAAAGAAAACGGAAAAATGATTTCTGAAAACGCTGTTGTTACTTCTTCAAAAGAAAATTCAAAATCAAACAATTCTTCTTTAAGCAAAATAGATTCTGTACAACTGGCAGAACTACAAAATTTAGAAAAAGGAATTTTAGCTTCAACAGAAGTAAAAGACAAAAAGGATAAAAAAGACAAAAAAATTGATCCAAAAGAAAGATGGGCTGTAGCTGTTTTTGCGGGTGTAGCAAATTCAGAAAACACTAAAAATGACAAGACTTTGGGTAATACAAACGATTCTAAACAATCGAATTCGTACGGGGTTAAAACAAAATATGCCATTAATAACAAATGGGCTGTCAGCTCTGGTTTAAAATTTAACGAATTAGGGCAAAGTGTTGCCAATGTTTCGTATATAAGTGCCAAAAGCGATGCGCTATTTTTACCAGGAGTCGCTTATTCTGGCAACTCTGTGGCGGCAACTACTGGTAATTCAGAATATATTTTATTGTCAAACAGTACAAAAGAAGCTTTAAAAGATGATAATGTGCAAAGCGGTAATCTTGATCAAAGTTTAAGATATATCGAAATGCCTCTTGAGGTTTCGTATTCTGTCTTTAATAAAAACAGAGCCCGAATAAATTTAAATACGGGTGGTTTTGTTGGTAAATTAGTATCAAATAATGTGTCATTAGATGGTAATACAATTGGTCAAAATATAAATGCCAACGATTATGTTTATGGTTCTACTTTGAGCAGTACCGTTCAATATCGTGTGTACAAAAAAACCAATGTTTTTGTTGAGCCTGCTATGAACTATTATATCAATCCATTAAACAATCAATCTTTCAATCAATTTCAATGGGGATTAAATTTTGGATTGAATGTTTCTTTCTAAGTTTATTTTGTAGTAATTTTCGTGAAAATTTAAAATTATCTTTTCATGAATTTCACAGCCGCTTCTTCTGATTTATTATTAGCAAAAGAAACCATTTTTGACAAGGCAAACTTAGAATTAAGTTCTCTACAAAAAGAAGCTGAAAGCGACGAATATAGTGCCTACCGTTTTCAAATTAACAACAAAAACATTTGTTACAGAGAGGCAAAAATTACTCCAACCAAAACGGGGCAATTTGTTACTTTATGGAAACGGAATCAAGCTGGAACAATCGAACCTTTTGATTATTCTGATGCCATAGATTTTGTTATGGTCAGTGTTCGAAAAAATGAAAATTGGGGACTATTTATATTTCCTAAACTTGTATTGCTAGAAAAAGGAATCTTTTCAACTGAAAAAAAAGAAGGAATTAGAGCGACTAGGGTTTATCCTTTGTGGGATGAAACTACTAGTAAACAGGCTCAGAAAACTCAAAAATGGCAATTAGAACACTTCTTTCTATTAGACCAAAACAATATTGATTTAAGCAAATTAGAAAAGATATTGATATAAAAAAAAGCCGTAAACTCTCTTTTTACGGCTTTTTCAATGTTATATACTCTAAATATATTAAACTGCTGTATAACCTCCGTCAGCGATAATATAACTTCCTGTTGTAAATGATGATTTATCAGAATTTAGGAAAACTACCAATTCGGCAATTTCCTCTGCAGTTCCTAAACGATTCATCGCCGATTTAGCTGCAACCGCTTGCATCATTTCTTTATTTAAATTGTCTTTTAAAAGTGCTGTTTCGATATAACCTGGTCCAACCGCATTACAACGAATATTTTTCTGCGCATATTCTACCGCAATGTTTTTAGTTAAACCTACAACAGCATGTTTCGAAGCCGTATACGCTGGACTTAGTGGCGCTGCAACTTGTCCGTGAATAGAAGCGATATTAACAATGCTTCCTCCTCCATTCTTTTCCATTTGCTCTAATTGATAACGGCATGCATAAAAAACACCGTTTAAGTTTAGCGCAATAACTCTATCCCAATCTGCAGGCTCATATTCTCCCGTTGGTTTTGCTGGTCCGCCCATTCCGGCATTATTACAAGCAATGTCAAGGCGGCCATATTTAGAAACCGTTACCTCAACCATGTGTTTGTTATCACTTGCACTCGACGAATCTCCTTTTACGAAAAAAGCTTCTCCGCCCTTTTCTTTTATACTATTTACGGTTTCTTCACCGTGCTCTACATTTATATCAGATACTACTACTTTTGCTCCTTCTCGAGCGTAAGCTTCTGCCACTGCGCGCCCAATTCCTGAACCGCCACCAGATACAAAAGCCACCTTATTTTCTAAAAGTGCCATATTCTTTAGCTATTAAATTTGTTCCTTAAAATTACAAAGAACTCAACCGATAACGAAGCTTTCAAAAGAGTTTACAAAAACATTAACGCATACCGCTAATGTTATGTTATTTGATATTAAATTGACTGGTTTTTATTGAAAATTTCGTATTGATTATTCCTCTTCATCCAATTTCATGTTTCCACGCTCCTCATGATTATCTGGATGCAAATTTGGATATCGATTTGGTGTTATATCAGAATTATGATCTTTGTTTTCTACCGTTTTTTTTGCTTCTTCTTCGGTTTCAACACCACGATTAGCATTTGGGTTCTCTGGATTGATCTGATACAGGCTTTTATTAATATCTTCATTTTCATTTCTAGCTCGTTCTACAATCTTTTTGTCGCCATCTTGATCTGTAACCAGTTCTTTATTCAATTTTGCATCTTTTAAATCTTTATCGTGCGAAACGTTTTTCCCTTTAGATTCGTCAATATTTTTCTGCGTTCCGTTTATCTTTTTCGTTCCTAAATGATTAGTTTCCATAGCATTATTTTTTTGAGTTTCTATTTATAATATTACGAATTCTAATAAGCATTCACGTTTCATAATTTACTATCTTTATTTACAACATTTTACGATTAAACTAATCTCTAAGCTTATGAATTTCTTCAAAATCAAAACCAGCTGGTCCAATGCAGAATTTATTATGATCAAAATTTGCATGGCCTCTATCTATATTTCTGTTGGAAGTTATTTTCATGAATTTTTTAAAAACTATTATTGGGCTTTACTTGAGATTTTTGCTTTTACTGCGGTTTGGTTTGTTTATCAATGGTATAAAAAAATGAAAGCACAAAGGCAGTAATTCGTTTTAATTTTAGGAAAGAGACTATCTTTGCAAAAAATTAAAAATGCACAGACACTTCATTCTTTTTAAACCTTACGGCTATTTAAGCCAATTTATTTATGAATTAAAAAGAAAGAAAAAGCTTTTGGGCGAATTGCATGATTTCCCAGAAGGAACAATGGCAATTGGAAGATTAGACGAGGATTCTGAAGGTTTGCTTTTGCTAACAACCGACGGAAAAGTAAGCGAACAAATTAGAAGTAAAAAAGTTGACAAAGAGTATTACGCCCAAGTTGACGGCGTTATTACTCCCGAAGCAATCGAACAATTGCAAAAAGGCGTCGAAATTGGTTTTGATGGCGGAAAATACAAAACAAAACCTTGTTCTGCTTTTATCGTTGCAGAAATTCCAGATTTTGGCGCAAGAGCCAAAAAAATCAGAGACGAACGTCACGGTCCAACTTCTTGGGCGTCTATTACCATTAATGAAGGGAAATTTCGTCAGGTTCGAAAAATGACTGCTGCAGTAGGTTTTCCAACTCTTCGTCTCGTTCGTGTTCGAATAGGAAATGTATATTTGCAAAATCTAAAAGCAGGCGAAGTACGAGAGGTTTCCGATTTTCAATTAGAAAATTAGATAATTCCAAAAACTCATAACTCATAATTCATAACTCAAAAAAAGATGTTAAACGTTGTTCTTGTAGAACCAGAAATACCAAATAATACCGGAAATATTGGAAGATTGTGCGTAGGTACAGAAAGCCGACTTCACTTAATTCATCCTTTCGGATTTGTAATTAATGACAAAAACCTGAAACGTTCGGGATTGGATTACTGGGTTCATCTTGATGTTACCGAATATCAAAATGTAGAAGAATGGATTGCACAGATTCCAGATCATTCTCGTGTATTTTTAATGAGTTCGCATTCTGAAAAATCGTATTTACAAAATGAATTTCAAGATGGTGACTGGCTTGTTTTCGGAAAAGAAAGCGTTGGTCTGAGCAAAGAGTTTATGGCAAGATTTGAAAATCATTTAACGATTCCGATGTCTCCGCTTATTCGCAGTTTTAATATTGCCAATTCTGTTGCTTTTGTAGTTGGGGAAGCGAAGAGGCAGATTTCATTAAAGAAATAACTATTTATGATTTCCTGCAAGGTTTTCAAAACCTTGTAGGTATTTTAAGCACAATCAAATTCAAAGACATCTACAAGGTTTTCAAAACCTTGCAGGAGAATCAATTCACAATAAACTTCCCTTTTTCAGCATCAAAAACAATATTTTCATCTTTGAATAAATTGCTGAAACTTCCATTCGAAATTAAATTACAAGGTTGGTCTTGTACTATATTTTCTGGCGTCATCATAATCATTTCATCGCTTAACTGAATGGCCAAATCAATATCGTGCGTTGAAAACAGAATACATTTTTGAGTTTCTTGAGTTAGTTTCTTTAATAATTTGAACAAAGATACTTTATGCAATAAATCTAAATGTGTTGTTGGTTCGTCCAAAATAATTAGCGGAGTATCTTGCGCCAAAGCTCTTGCAATTAAAACTTTTTGCAATTGTCCGTCACTAATTTGAAAATGCTTTTTTGAAGCTAAATGTTCGATTTGAGTCAAACCCATTGCTTCGTGAACTTTTGCAATATCCTCTTCCGACAATTTATCAACCCAATTGGTATAAGGCTGGCGACCTAAAGCGACCAATTCAAAAACAGAAAGATTACTTGGTGGTAGTTTTTCGGTTAAAACCAAACTTAAATTTTGCGCTAATTCCAAAGGATTATAATCTGAAATGTTTTTTTCATTCAGATAAACATTTCCAGATAATGGCTTTTGGATTCCAGTAATCGTTCTCAGTAAAGTTGATTTTCCAATTCCGTTTGCTCCTATTAAAGTAATTAGTTTTCCTGAAGCTAAATTTAAATTCAGATTCTCAGCAATAGTCGTAACACCTTTCTTGGATTTATATCCAATATTTAGACTAGAAGTTGATAGAATGTCGTTCATTTTTTTAGAGATACTAAGTTACTAAGATGCTAAGGTTCTAAGTTTTTTCTAAACGATAAAATCTTTTTAATCTGTGGCTGAATAATTTACTTAAAATTTCTTTTTCTGACTAAAAGCCAAATTACAACTGGCGCACCAATTATAGATGTTATAGCATTTATTGGAAGCGTGACATCAAAACCAGGCATTTGCGATACAATATCACAAAACAACATTATAATAGATCCAAAAAATAAAGTACTCCAAAATAATATGGTGTGATTACTCGTCTGAAAAGTCAGTTTTGCAATATGTGGCACTGCTAAACCAACAAAAGCAATTGGTCCTGCAAAAGCTGTGATTGCTCCAGATAATATGCTTGTTGCAAATATGATTATTAATCGTGCTTGCTTAAAATTCAATCCCATGCTTTTTGCATAGTTTTCGCCCAAAAGTAACGCATTTAGTGGTTTTATACTTTTAGCACTTAAAAGCAATCCGATTCCAACGCATACTGTCAAAATCACGATGGTTGTCCATGAAAGATTTCCGAGATTTCCCATTGACCAAAAAGTAAATTTTTGAAGCTGTTCTGCTGTACTAAAATATGTCAAAACGCTAACAATCGCCGTCGTAAAACTTCCGAACATTAGTCCTACAATTAAAATTGCCATTGTATCTCGCAATCTCTGTGAAACCACTAAAACTAAGAACAAAACTAAAGTACTTCCTAAAGTTGACGCTAAAACAATTCCATACGACGATAAAGCTATCACACTTAAAAACGGCGGAAGAAATCCTGCTCCCAAAATCACAAAAGCAACACCAAGACTTGCTCCAGAACTTAATCCTAAAACATACGGTCCCGCAAGCGGATTTCGAAATAAAGTCTGCATCAAAAGTCCGCTGATGGAAAGTCCTGTTCCAACTAAAACTGCAGTAATTGCTTTTGGAAGACGATAATTTATAATTATATATTCCCAAGTCGATTTTGTAGCCTGTCCTCCTGTTAAACTCGCAAAAACATCTTTTAGCGGAATCATAACTGATCCTAAACTAATGCTCGCAAAAAACATTAGCAAAAGAGCTAAAGCCAAAATGACAAATAAAATAGTATTTCGTTTTTTATTCGCCAATTTAATTCAGTTTGGATGCAAATGTAAATTCGTAGCTTGACAATAAATCCGGGTGAAAAATTTTAATGTAATCTTTCAAGACCAAATCTGGTCGGCTTGGGGCCAATTCATAATAAACAGTTCCACCGGTTGCGCCCAATTTACCTTCAAAATTGTAAACATTTTTATTTTTGAAAGCATCAAATTCTGCGTAATGCGGATTCGTTTTTTGTAATTCCTCTAAACTTTTAAAAGAACCCGAAGCGATCCAGATATTTGCATCTTTTGCTTTGTCCAAAACTTTTTCAAAAGACAAGCCTTCGCTTCCTGTTCCTTTTAAATCTGCCCAAAGATAATTTGCCTTTGCATCTTTCATAAATTGCGCAACCCAACTATTCCCTTTTGCAACGTACCAAACATCTTCATACATAGAACCATATAATACTTTTGACGTTGCAGGTTTATCTTGAACCAGTTTTTTCGCTTGATTGTAGCTTTCTACAATTTTATCAAAAAGTTCTTTTGCCTGATCTTCTTTTCCAAACAATACTCCGTAAAGTTTAATCCATTCTGCTTTTCCAAGCGGAGATTGTTCCATCCAATCGCCTTGAATTAATACATTTAAACCGCTTTTTTTCAAATTGTCCAACATCGGATTATTATTATCAACTCCAAACGTAACAATCAAATCTGGAGATAATTCTATTAATTGTTCGATGTTTAGTTTCTCATTTTGTCCAACGTTTTTCACAGAACCTTTGTCAATTAATGCTCTCGTTTTTTCCGAAGAAATATAATCGGTATGTGGAAATCCTACTAATTTATTCTCCACTTCCAGCATTTCTAAAAACGGAATATTGGTTGTTGAAGTAACTACAACTGACGTTAACGGAACTTGAATTGTAGTATATGATTGAAGACTATCTGGAACTTTAGCTTCCTTTTCTTTTAAAATATATTTGAAATCTTTATTGGCATTAGGCCATGGATTTGAAACAGTTACAACTGAATAATCGCCATATTTTACGATTGAAAGTCCTGATGCGTATTCGATACTATTTTTGGCATTTTCTACTTTTACAGTTTCAACTTTTTCATTCTTCTTACATCCGATAAGAATAAAAAAAGCTGTTATAAAAATCATTTTAGGGAATAAATGTCTCATATTTTCTGTTTTGGATGGAACAAAGGTAAAGTATTTATTATTTTTTTTGTTTACCTTTATTCTTACAAATTTAAACAATTGTATCTTTACAACATGAATACCACAAAAATGAAAATTTGCTCAAGCTGTGATTCAGAATTCAGCTGTGGAGATATATCTGTAGAAAACAAATGCTGGTGCAACGATTATCCACCAATCTTCAATCTTTCTGAAGGCGGAGATTGTCTTTGTCCCGTTTGTTTTAAAGAAGCTTGCGAGGACAAAATCGATGCCTATATCGAAACCTTAACTCCTGAAAAAGCGCTTCAAAATAAAGCTCTATCATTACCCAAAACAGAAAAACTAATTGAAGGCATCGATTATTATATCGAAAATGGCAATTATGTTTTCAAAGCCTGGTTTCATCTAAAAAGAGGAACTTGCTGCGGAAATGACTGCCGACATTGCCCTTATTAATTGTTAATTATAAATTGTTAGTTGTTAATTATGAAAAACAACATTGTTAGAAATAAAAGTTTTGATTTTGCTATTAGAGTTGTAAAACTTTATCAATACCTAAATAATACTAAAAAATAATTTATTCTTTCAAAACAACTTTTAAGATCTGGAACAAGTGTTGGTGCAATGATAAGAGAAGCTGAACATGCTGAAAGTAAAAGCGATTTTATTCATAAATTTGCAATTGCTCAAAAAGAAGCTAATGAAACTGTATATTGGCTAGAATTATTAAAAGCTACTGATTATTTAAATGAAAAAGAATTTGACAACATCAACAACGATGCTGTAATAATTCTAAAATTAATTACCAGTATTATTAAAACTTCTAAAAGTCAATTAGCAACAAAAAAATTAACAACTAACCATTAACAATTCACAATTAATAAAATGATTTACTTGATAACTGGCGGCGAACGTTCTGGAAAAAGCGGTCATGCTCAAAAACTAGCTTTAGAACTTTCAAATTCTCCATTATATGTTGCAACAGCCAGAAAATGGGATTCCGATTTTCAAAATCGAATCGATCGCCATCAACAAGAAAGAGACGAACGTTGGACAAACATTGAAGAAGAAAAATATTTAAGTAAAATCGATTTTTCTGGAAAAACTGCTTTAATTGATTGTGTTACACTTTGGCTGACGAACTTTTTTATTGATCATAAAAATGATGTCGATGCGAGTTTAGAGGAAGCTAAAAAAGAATTTCTTGCTATCGCTAAGCACGAAAATGCAAATATAATTATTGTAACAAACGAAATCGGAATGGGTGTTCATGCAGAAACGCACATTGGAAGAAAATTTGTCGAACTTCAAGGCTGGATGAACCAATTTATTGCCGAAAATGCTGATGAAGTCGTTTTAATGGTTTCTGGAATTCCGGTTAAAATCAAATAAAAATATCCAAATTAGAAATTCCAAATTCCAAAGCTCAGTATAGTTTTGGAATTTGGAATTTTCTTTTTTAGAGTTTGACCTTGGAATTTGGGATTTAAAAATTGTAATTTTATAGCATGAGTAATCTAGACGATATATTAAAATCCCGACGCGACACCCGACATTTTACCTGCGATGAAGTTCCAGACGAAGTAATTCAAAAAGCTTTACAGGCTGGACATTGGGCGCCTTCTGTGGGATTAACCGATGCTACAAGATATTATCTCATCAAATCGGATGAAGTTAAAGCGTCTATTAAAAAACTCTTTTTAGACTACAATAAAAAAGCCGAAGAACTAACCGACAATCTAGAACAAAAGGAACTTTACAGATCATTAAAATTAGAAGCAATCGAAGAAGCTCCTATCGGACTTATAATTGCTTACGATCGTTCGGTTCTCAATCAGTTTACGATTGGGACAGTTGGAAGTAACGAAGCCGTAAAATTCAGTTCTGTTTGTGCGGCACAAAACATCTGGCTTTCGTTGACAGAACAAGGCTACGGAATGGGCTGGGTTTCCATTTTGAATTATTATCAGTTTAAAAAAATCCTCGATTTACCTGAAAATATAGAGCCGCTGGGTTATTTCTGCATCGGGAAACCTGCAACCAATTATAACAATCAGCCAATGTTACAACAGTTGCATTGGAAACAAAAATCACAAGCTCCAATTTGCAAGGAAATCAAAGAAATTCATCAGATAAATATTCCTGCTACTGATTTGAAATCTGAAAATAAAGTCGAAAACAAATCTGATTTCAATAGACTTTTACAAGAAAAAATAGATTCGAAAACAAAACCTGTTGGTTCTTTGGGAACTTTAGAATCTTTGGCCTTTCAAATGGCGACTGTTTTTGAAACTTTAAACCCAAAAATTGAAAAACCTAATATAGTAGTTTTTGCTGCCGATCACGGAATTGCAAATCATGGCGTAAGCGATTATCCGCAGGATGTTACGCGACAAATGGTCAATAATTTTCTGGATGGCGGAGCGGCAATCAATGTTTTCTGCAAACAAAATAATATTGAATTATCAATTGTTGATTCTGGCGTTAATTATGATTTTCCAACAAATGCAAAATTAATTGATGCGAAAATCGCCAAAGGAACTCAATCCTTTCTACATGTTCCTGCAATGAGCGAATCTGAAGTACAATTGTGTTTGAATAAAGGAAAATCGATTGTACAGAATATTGCAAAATTGGGCTCAAACTGTATTGGTTTTGGCGAAATGGGAATTGGAAATACTTCTACAGCTTCTGTTTTAATGAGTCTTTTAACGGAAATTCCTATTGAAGAATGCATTGGAAAAGGAACTGGAGTTGAAAATGAGAAATTAATTCTGAAACAAAACTTACTCAAAAAAGCAGTTGACAATTATTCCGGTCAAGCCGAATTAATATCGCAGCTTTCCTATTTTGGAGGTTTTGAAATTCTTCAAATGTCTGGTGCAATGCTCGAATCTTTTGAAAATAAAATGTTGATTTTGGTTGACGGTTTTATTTGTACAGTTGCTTTTTTAATTGCTTCGAAAATAAATCCGAACATCAAAAAAAATGCTGTTTTCTGTCATTGTTCTGCTGAAAAAGCACATTCAAAATTGCTAAATTATTTGGATGCAAAACCTATTTTAAATCTCGATTTGCGTTTGGGCGAAGGAACTGGATGCGCAGTTGCTTTTCCAATTTTAAAATCGGCTGAAGCTTTTTTGAATGAAATGGCTAGTTTTGAAAGCGCGGGTATAAGCCGTAAATAGTTTTCAATCTCAGTCTCAGTTTTCAGTCTTTATAAATCATAATTATTACTCTTTTTAAATGAAAAAAGAACTACACATTTTCTTTACCTGTTTAATGTTTTACACTAGAATTCCATGTCCAAAAAACATTACACATCATCCAGATTATTTAAATAAAGCCACAAGATATTTCCCTTTTATTGGATGGATTGTTGGGAGTATTTCATTTCTGGCTTTTTATCTTTTTTCATTTTTTCTTTCGACAGAAATTGCTGTTATATTGGCAATTATTGCTTCTATCTTAACAACTGGCGCTTTTCACGAAGATGGATTTGCAGATGTCTGCGATGGTTTTGGAGGAGGCTGGACCAAGGAAAAAATTTTAATGATTATGAAAGACAGTGCAATTGGCGCTTATGGAGCAATCGGATTGGTTTTAATGTTTTTGCTAAAATTCAAATTGCTTTCAGAATCCATTTCGCTTTTCACTAATGACATTCTTCTCATTTTTCTCTTGTTTATTTCTGCTCATTCTTTGAGCCGTTTGGCAGCAATTAGTATTATTTTTACACATGAATATTCTCGTGAAGATGCCTCAAGCAAAAGCAAACCAATTGCAAAACAATATACTTGGAAAGAAGTTTTTGGATCTTTCTTTTTTGGTTTAATTCCGTTGATTGCTTTCTCTTATTTTGATTTAAAATTTCTTCTTGCTCTTATTCCTGTTTTTATAACAAGATATTTTCTAGCGCGATATTTTCAAAAATGGATTGATGGTTATACTGGAGATTGTCTTGGAGCAACGCAGCAGGTTTGCGAAGTTATTTTCTACTTAAGTATTTTGTTTTTATGGAAATTTATCTAGTTCGTCATACCGAAACCATTTGCGAGAAAGGAATCTGTTATGGACAATCGGATGTAAATATTGCAGAGCCATTTGATGCAATTTTTAGCAAAATAATTTCTGAATTACCCGAAGAAGCAGTTATTTTTTCAAGTCCGTTAAAGCGTTGTGTTATTTTGGCTAAATACATTCAAGACAACATCAAAACCATTTCTTATCAGGAAGACGAGCGTTTAAAAGAAATGAATTTTGGCGATTGGGAATTAAAAAACTGGAACGAAATTCCGTCTGAAGAACTTAATCCTTGGATGGAAGATTTTGTAAATCTCAAAGTCACCAACGGAGAATCTTTTGTCGAACTTCACGAAAGAGTTGGCTATTTTCTATCTGATAAAATTTCAAAAATTGATCAGCCAATTGTTATTGTGGCTCACGCTGGTATAATCAGAAGTATTTTGTGTCATCAAACTTCGCTTCCGTTGAAAGAAGCTTTCAATAATAAAGTCGATTTTGGACAAGTTATAAAAATTGATTTTTAAAGCGAATTATTTATAATTTTATATGAAACGCAAAACAAATTTGAATAATCAATATTTTTAACTTTATCTTTGCAGCAAATTAAAGGTTGCATTTTTGATTTTAAAAATGCATTAAAAGGGAATCAAGTAAATTCTTGAGCTGTACCCGCAACTGTAAGCTTAGTTCAAACGAATGCTTGTTGTAACTACAAACCACTGTCACGCCCCGCGTGGTGGGAAGGTAAACAACAAGACGCGAGCCAGGAGACCTGCCTTTGTAACCATTATCGAGCTCTCGGGAAAAAGAGTGTAGAAATATATGACTTTAAAAAGATTTTTTGCTTTTTGTTTATTCTTGATGTGCCAGATTATTTTGGGGCAGAACGATTCTATTACCTCTTTGAAAGAAGTTTTAATTTCTGATAAAAACCTAAAAAAATATTCTGCTTCTCAATCTGTTTTAAAACTTAATGATTCTATCATTAATAAAAATGAAGCACTTTTAACCGATTTATTAAATTTTAATTCAACGCTGTATTTTAAAGAATACGGGCGCGGAATGCTTTCCACAGTTTCTTTTAGAGGAACAACTTCTTCTCAAACAGCAGTAATTTGGAACGGAATAAATATTAATTCGCAAATGAATGGGAGTACCGATTTCAATACTATTTCGGGTTCAGATTATAATTCTATAAGTGTAAAAGCTGGCGGCGGAAGTGTTATTTACGGAAGCGGTGCTGTTGGAGGAACGGTTCATTTAAATAACGATTTGTTATTTTTTAATCGTTTTGAGAATAATTTAAGACTAGATTACGGTAGTTTTAATACGATTGGGATTAATTATAAAACTTCTATCTCGAACAAAAAGTGGAGCACGCAAATTGGTTTTTCTAAAAATAGCTCAACAAACGATTATAAATATTTAAATAGATATACTTGGAGAGGCGAACAGCGCTGGAACCAAAATGGTCAATATGATATTATTACTCTGAGTGCTAATGCTGGATACAAATTCAACGAAAATCATATTTTAAAACTTTATACTCAGACTTCAAATACTGACCGTAATACTTCTTTGATTACCGAATCGGAGACGAAAAGTAAATATATAAATGGTTTTAATCGAAATTTATTGGAATACGATGGAAATTTCGGAAAACTGAAAACCAATTTCAAGACCGCTTATATTTTCGAAAACTATCAATATTTTGCTGATAATTCTACGAAATATTATACTTACGGAAAGACCGAAAATTTAATTACAAAGCTAGATGTAGATTATAATTTGTTCAAATCTACTCATATTAACGGAATTGTAGATTACAGCAGAACAAACGGTTACGGAAGTAGTTTTGGAAGCCATATTCGCGAAATAAGTTCAGCATCTTTATTACTGAGACAAGATATTGGCACTAATTGGAAAAATGAATTGGGTGTTAGAAAAGAATTTACGAGCAATTATAAATCGCCTGTTTTATTCAATTTAGGTTCTTCTTATAAATTCAATGATTGGTACAATTTAAAATTGAACGTTTCCAGAAATTTCAGAATTCCAACTTATAATGATTTGTATTGGGACGAAGGCGGAAATCCTAATTTAAAACCCGAAAGTTCTTATCAGGGAGAAATTGGAAATGTGTTTACATTTAAAAATTTCACTTGGACGCAGAATTTCTATTACATGAAAATAACTGACATGCTGCAATGGGTTCCTGGCGCAAATGGCATCTGGACCCCGCAAAATCAAGATAAAGTAAACAGTTATGGAACCGAAACTTTATTAAGCTGGAAAAAAAGTTATGGCAAAAATATTTTTGCAGCAAATACTACTTATGCATACACGGTTTCGCAGGATGAAAAAACGAAAAACCAGATCTTTTTTGTTCCGTTTCACAAAGCGACAGGATCGGTTTCATATTCTCGAAATAAAATGAGCGCTTACTATCAAATTCTTTATAACGGTTTTGTTTATACTAGAGCTGATAATAATCCTGATGAAATTATTAATGATTATACGATTTCAAATATCGGAATCGATTATGATTTTAAATTTTTAGATTCTTTCAAACTAGGTTTTCAAGTTTTAAATCTTTTTAATAAAGACTATGAAAGTCTAGAAAACAGACCAATGCCAGGTCGTAATTTCAATATGTATTTAACCTTAAAATTTTAATATATGAAGTTTAGTAAATTACTCTTAATAGCGTTAAGCATTTCGTTATTTGCTTCTTGTTCAAGTGATGACAACGATGGCCCAAAAGGTGCTTACGACAATGGTTTTTTCATTTTAAATGAAGGAAGTTCAGACGCTGGAACTGTATCATTTTCTAGTAATGATTTCACGATTTTCACAAAAGACGCTTATAAAGCAGAAAACGGAGCTGATGTACTTGGAAAATTTGTTCAAAACATCTTTTTTGAAGGAGACAAAGCTTATATCATTGCGGGCGGATCAAATGTAATAAGCATTGTAAACCGTTATACTTTTAAGTTAATTGCTAAAGTTGACAGCGGATTGGCTAACCCAAGATATGGCGTTGTAAAAGACGGTAAAGCTTATGTAACAAATGCAAACTCTTATGATTCAGTTACAGATGATTATATCGCTGTTATTAATTTAGCAACAAACCTAGTTGAATCTAAAATTAACTTAAACACAACTGGAAATAGAATTATTGAAGAAAGCGGAAAATTATACATTACAGATCCTATGGGTAGTGACAAGCTTTCTATTTACAATATCAATACGAAAACTTTAGAAGATCCAATTACAATTGGTTCTGGTTCAGATTCTATTGAGGAAGAAAACGGAACTCTTTATATCTTACGTCCTTCTTACACACAAAGCAGCGAAATTATAAAAGTTAAAATCTCTGATAAATCGGTTTCTAAAATTGAAATTCCGGAATCTCAAGGAGTTGCTGGTTATTTAGACATAGAAAACAACCAAATTTATTATACAGTAGGAAACTCAGTATACTCAATTAATACAGCTGCAACAACAGCTTCTATTAGCCCTATGTTTACAGCTAGTTCAGATATTGGATACCTTTACGGATTTGCAGTAAAAGACAACCGCGTTTATCTTTCAGATGGAGGAAACTTTAAAACAGATAGCAAAGCATATATTTATAACTTATCTGGATCATTATTAAAAGAATTAACGGTTGGTGTGGGTCCAAACGGTTTCTACTTTAACGATTAATTACCTAATTAGAATTAGTTTTTTGTTTTACGAAAAAGGCTTTCATTTCTGAAAGCCTTTTTTATTATAATCTACTAGAATAATTTTGGTCCAGTTTTAAGATACATTCCATGTCTTAATCCATTTATGATTTTAGAATCAGTTAGGTATGGTCTGTATGGTTCAGAATCATTGAATATTCTTTTAGCAGTTGTTCCTGTAATTTGCGAAATGGCAATATTCAATAGCGGTTCAGATGTGTCTCCTAAAACACCATAAGTGCTTACTTGCTCATACTGCTGAAAAGTTGGTTGCAAACCTTGAGTATAATCTCCAAAATTTACTGAGTTTGTAATCTTTAAAACCAACGGCTGCATTGCATATTTATGATTTGGATTGATTCCTTTTTTTGTTACCAAAGTTTCAGAATCATACACCGTAAACGATCCAACATTTTTACCCGTAGTTGTTTCTCCAATCTGAATTACATTTACATAAGGCTTTAAACCATTAATAACTAATTCGCTGGCAGAAGCTGTACTCGCAGTTGTAATAACATAAACAGTATTTAAATTTAAGCTGTTTAATGCTGTTCCGTCAATATTATTAACGAATCTTTCATTTAAATCTTCCAAATCTTCAGTTGTAAGACCTTCCATTTGTTTAGCATTAAATGTCATTTTAGAAAAAATCTGACCATCAAATTGTCCAGTAATCATACTGGCAAGTCTAGTTGAAGATGTAATTGATCCTCCTCCATTGTAACGAAGATCTAAAACTAAATCTGTTGCTCCTTGTGCTTTTAATTCACCAAAAGCCTGATTCAATTTAGCATCATATTCTGCATAGAAACCATTATACATTAAATAACCAATTTTGTGACTTCCTGAAGTAATTACTTTATTGATTAAAATTGGATTTTCTTCTAAAACTGTTTTTGTCAAAGCAACCGATTTACCATTTAAAACAAATCCGCTTCCATTGTAATCAGCAAGATTTAAAGTATAACTATCTTGATTTAGCAATAATTCCTCATAATTAGATACCGTAAGCTTTACACCATTTACACTAGTAAATAAATCTCCACGTTTAATTGCTTTTGTAGAAGCATCTGAGTTTGGAATAATATATCGAACATATCCAATAACATCATCTGATCCTGATGCTATACGACTTAATCTAAAATCGACACCATTATTTTTTGAAATACCGTTTAATTCTTGTTCCAAAACAGTATAATCATCAACAATCCAGCTGAAACGATCAACCGCATCACCGTTTGGATATTTACTTACTGGTTTGTAAAGCAAATCTTCAAATAAATCTTCTGGCTTAGAATATCCTCTTAAAAACTGATTTAAGTCTTCCTCTGTAGCAAAACGATTATCGGCCAAATTAGGAACATCGGCCTGCCATAAATAAACTGCATTTAATCCTTTCCAGATAAAACTATTAACTTGCACATCTGCAGGTTGAGCAACATCGTCATTATCTTCACAAGACTGTAAAGAAAAAGCGAATAAAAAAAGAAAGAGAAAGCTCTTTAAAGTTGTTTTCATAATCATTTAATATCTTAGTGGTATAAGTGTAAAAGTAATATCTTTAGTTTTACCTTCATCATAAAATCAGTATTTTTTTACATAAAAAAAATATTTATCTTTTGCTGTAACAAATATAATTGTGTCTCGTCTTGACTATATAAGCTAACGATTAACCATCAGATTAATGAACCAAGTTGTATTTATAGAATTAATAAATCCTTTTAAAGACAAAGTTTTTCGTCTGGCAAAAAGATTGCTTACAAGTACTGAAGAAGCCGAAGATGCTACTCAGGAAGTAATGGTGAAATTATGGAACAAAAAAGAAAATCTGGAAGATTACAATAGCGTCGAAGCATTGGCAATGACAATGACCAAAAATTATTGTCTCGATCAGCTAAAATCTAAAAGAGCCAGTAATCTTCAGATTGTCCACAATAATTTTACAGATCGAGAACCTCGATTAGATAAAAAAATTGAAGATGAAGACACTTTAGAATGGGTCGAGAAAATTATCAATGAAATGCCTGAGCAATTGCAATTATTAATTCAGCTTCGAGATATTGAACAATATGAATTTGACGAAATAGCAAAAATCGTTAATATGAACGAAACCGCAATACGAGTGGCACTTTCGAGAGCGAGAAAAAAAATTAGAGAATCAATGACAAATACACACCTTTATGGAACTAAATAAAATAGAAGATATATTAGAAAAATACTTTCAGGGAGAAACTTCTATTGCTGAGGAAAATCAATTAAAAGAATATTTTTCTTCATCGAATGTTGCGCAGCATTTGGAGCAATACAAGCCTATGTTTGGATATTTCTCTCAAGCAAAAGAACAGAAATCGACGTATGAGATTCCACTACAAACTAAGAAACGAAATGTGGCGTGGTTATCGATTGCAGCTTCTGCTGTTGTTTTGTTGGGCATCGGGACTTACTTTTTTGTAAGCGAAAAAAATGACACTACTGCAGTAGCTTCGCAAACAGAATTAGGAACTTACGATGATCCCGAAGAAGCGCTAAAAGCAACACAAAAAGCTTTGGCATTATTATCAAACAATGTTAATGTAGGTATTGAAAGTGTACAATACATTAACGAATATGAACAATCAAAAAACAAAATTTTTAAACAGTAATTAAACAAAATAATCATGAAAAATTTCATCATAACTTTAGTATTTGCATTTGTTACCACAACTTTCTATGCACAAAGTGCCTTCGATAAATTTGACGGTCAGGACGATGTAACATCTGTAATTGTAAACAAAAAAATGTTTGATTTAATGAGTAAAGTAAAAGCTGATGCTTCTGATAAAGAAACACAGCAATATATTGCTCTAATCAAAAAGTTAGATTACTTAAAAGTGTTTACAACCAAAAATCCAAAAATCGAAGCCGACATGAAAGCTACAGCTGATAAATATGTAAAAACTGCTGGCTTAGAAGAATTAATGCGAGTAAATGACGGCGGAAAGAATGTCAGAATAATGGTAAAATCTGGCGCTACAGACACACAAATAAAAGAATTATTAATGTATGTTGACGGCGCAAAAAACGATGAAACTGTTTTATTATCTTTAACTGGTAATTTTGACATAAACGAAATTTCAGTATTAACAGATAAAATGCAGCTTCCTGGCGGTTCAGACTTAAAGAAAGCTTCTAAAGGCAAAAAATAAAATGAGAACAAATATCTTCACCTTAGCACTTATAGCTTTACTAACTTTAGGAAGCTGTAATTCTGAACCAACTCTTCAAAAGTATTTTGTTGAGAATTCGGAGAAAAAAGATTTTATCGCTTTAGATGTTTCGCCAAACATTTTGAATGTTGACAAAGCAAAATTATCTACAGAACAAAACGAAGCTTTAAATTCGTTTGATAAAATGAATATTCTAGCTTTTAAAGCGGATCAAAATAACCAAACAGAGTTTGAAACAGAAAGAAACAAAGTAAAAGCCATCTTAAAAGATCCGAAATATCAAGAATTAATGAAATTTGGTTCTGGTAGAGACGGTGCTTCTGTAAGTTACGTTGGAAGTGACGACAATATTAAAGAGTTTGTCATTTTTGCAAACAGAAAAGAAACTGGATTTGCAGTAGTTCGCGTTTTAGGAGAAGATATGAATCCAAATAATATTATGACTTTAATGTCGGTATTGCAGAAATCTAAAATCGACATGGAACAGTTAAAGCCTTTAGAACAATTACTTAAAAAATAATACATCTTACTTTTATAATTTAAAAAGCTCCAATTTTCATTGGAGCTTTTTAATTGTTATTTCAATACAAAAAAGAGCAATAAGTCTCTTTCAAAAAAAAAAAATTAAAATATTATTCCATCGTATTTCCCATTTGCAACAATTTTATGCGGTACAAATCCATAAGTCAGTCTTAATAAAGGCCCTAAATTCTCTACTGTATAAAAATCTTGTGCAGAATTTTTATAACAATATAAAGCGGTAGATCCAGAATATTGATCAAGATATAAATAACCTAAAATGATATCATTTGAAAGCGCCTGAGATTTACTTAACTTATGTCCTTTTTCAGCGCTACCATTTATCGATCTATACAATGGCACTGTACCTGAAATTTGGGTTGAATATAAATATCCTAAATCTCCATCATAGACATAACCATTCTGACCATCAATTATTTCGCAAGGATCTACTGTATAAAAATAATATTGACCTTTTTTAAATCGATACAACTTTTTCGTCCCTTCATTAACTGGATATAGTGTACTAATTGCGATGTTGTCATAAGTAGTAAAAGCTGTCGAATCACTTACTATTGAAAACATTATGGATATCATTTCTGAAACAGGAGTACATGGTATAAGAGAATTAGAAGGATCATTAGTATGAGCAAGCCCAAAGATATGTCCAAGTTCATGAATGATTACATTAATTCTCTGAGCATCGTTTAATTTATTAATATAGCTAGTATTTATCATTATCCTTTCTCCTGGTTGACCTCCATAAGGATAATAAGCATTAGCAATTGTAGCTTTGCTGTCTATATTACCCATAATTATTTTTACGTTTGAAGATGTTGAAGCAGTTACAGCGGTTATATTTATACCTGAATTAGTATTATTCCAAACATCTATTGCCTTGTTTATTGCAATTTGCCATTCTGATGTAACTTCTGGTGATATAAATATTTGTATTGCTGATGCTATTTCAAATTTCATAATATAACCACTAAATCTTTGGTCAGTCTTATTTGTATTTTTTAAGCTATAACTATCATAATTTCCCCTAGCTTGGTCTAAAGGCATTACTACATCTCCATCAATTATAAAAGCATTTTCATTCAAATCATAGGTGATTTTTTTTATATCCATATTTAGGCTTTCTGCAAGAAAGTTCCTCAACGTAACAATTTCTTCACCATATTGCTCAGTCTCCTTTTTATATGCATCTTTATTATCTGCAGAAGTACATTGGATAAATAATTGCGTCAAACAAAAAATAATAATCACTCCGATTTTTGTCATTTTTTCCATAATCATTTTTCATAATTCAAAAAGACAAATATATAATAAAAGCACTACAAAAATATATTTAACATATTCTTTTTCTTACTTTTTAAAATTACAGACAGTATTAATTTCTCAAAAATTAAACAAAAAGCTCCAATGAAAATTGTTTTTTTTATTGCAAAAAAATTCAAATTTTTACTACATTTTTAAGTAAATATTAACCCATATTTTTCTACATTTACGGCTTAACAAATTTAATTAAAATGAAAATAACAAAAGCCCTACTACTTCTTTTTGTCCTTATTTTAGGTAGCTGTTCAAGCGATGATAGCAGCGAAACCCCTGACAACAATCCTACATCAAAATATGCAATGACTGCAAAAATTGATGGAACATTGTGGGAAATGCAAAACCCATTTGGTTCAGATTACACAACAAAACCTTTATTTACTTATTATCCTGAAAGTGAATACATTCAGTTACAAGGAAGAAAAAATTTGATTGACGAAATTAGAATTTTCATTAAAAGAAGCGACCTTAAAGTTGGTACATATCCAATTACAGCAGCTACTTATGATGCCTCTAAAACTCAAGTAGAAATGTCATACAATAGCAAAGGAACAAATATTCAATATCCAGTTGAAGGAAACGTGATCATAACTGCAGTTGATACAAATGCAAAAACTGTAAAAGGGACATTTTCATTTAATTGTGTTGAAGATGATTCAAAACCTATCAGCACATCTAATCCTATTACAACAAAAGTAACCGATGGTACTTTTAGTTACAGATACGATGTTTCAAACTAAGAAACTTCAACCATAAACAAAAAAAGCTCCAATTTTCATTGGAGCTTTTCTTTTATAATAAATCTGAGATTATTTACTCAAATACATTTTTCTTCTAGAGTACAATTCGTAGAATTGATCGTCTTTTAAGTCGTCAATAAACAAGATGCTTTCTCCTGTCGATTTCATTTCTGGCCCTAACGCTTTGTTTACATTTGGGAATTTGCTGAAAGAGAAAACGGGTTGTTTGATTGCAAAACCGTTTAATTGTGGGTTGAAATCAAAATCTGTTACTTTATTGTGTCCTAACATTACTTTTGTTGCGTAGTTTACGTAAGGCTCTCCGTAAGCTTTTGCAATGAACGGAACCGTTCTAGAAGCTCTTGGATTTGCCTCGATAATGTAAACTGTATCATCTTTAATTGCAAACTGGATATTGATTAATCCAACCGTTTTTAAAGCTCTAGCGATTTTATGCGTATGATCTTTAATTTGCTGCATTACAAATTCTCCTAAGTTGAAAGGAGGCAATGTTGCGTTACTATCTCCAGAGTGAACTCCACAAGGCTCGATGTGCTCCATAATTCCGATGATGTAAACATTTCCATCAGCATCACAGATTGCATCAGCTTCAGCTTCGATTGCTCCAGCTAAGTAGTGATCTAGTAATAATTTGTTTCCTGGAATTGCTTTCAACAAATCGATAACGTGCTCTTCCAATTCTTTTTTGTTGATTACAATCTTCATTCCCTGACCTCCTAATACATAAGAAGGACGAATTAAAAGTGGGAAATCTAAAGTATCCGCTAGTTTTGAAGCTTCATCAGCCGTTTCAGCAATTCCGAATCTTGGGAAAGGAATATTTAATTCAGTCAATAAGTCAGAGAAACGTCCTCTATCTTCTGCTAAGTCAAGTGCGTCGAAACTAGTTCCGATAATTTTAACTCCGTATTTAGAAAGTTTATCAGCTAATTTAAGAGCTGTTTGTCCGCCTAACTGAACGATTACACCTTCAGGTTTTTCGTGTTGGATGATATCATAAATATGCTCCCAGAAAACTGGCTCGAAGTATAATTTATCAGCTGTATCAAAGTCTGTAGAAACTGTTTCAGGATTACAGTTAATCATGATCGTTTCGTAACCGCATTCTTTCGCAGCTAAAACTCCGTGTACACAAGAGTAATCAAACTCTATTCCTTGTCCAATTCTATTTGGCCCAGAACCTAAAACGATTACTTTCTTTTTATCTGTTACAATACTTTCATTGTCAACAAAACGCTCTCCGTTTGCTTTTTCAATATCAGCCTCAAAAGTCGAGTAGTAATATGGAGTCAAAGCTTTAAACTCAGCCGCACAAGTATCAACCAGTTTGAAAACACGGTTGATTTTTTGTTCCATACGTAAAGTGTGAACTTCACTTTCAAGACAACTCATCATGTGTGCTAATTGTCTGTCTGCAAAACCTTTTTGTTTCGCCTCAAGCAATAATTCTTTTGGAAGATTTGAAACTTTGTAGTTTGAAATTTCTTTTTCTAAAATATAAAGCTCTTCGTATTGTTTTAAGAACCACATATCGATTCTTGTAATTTCGTGAATTGTGCTCAACGGAATTCCCATTGCGATTGCATCGTAAATTACGAAAACACGATCCCAACTTGCATAAGTTAGTTTCTCGATAATTTGTTCGTAATTTTTATATCCTTTTCCGTCAGCCCCTAAACCATTTCTCTTAATCTCTAAAGATTGAGTTGCTTTGTGAAGCGCTTCTTGGAAAGAACGTCCGATTCCCATAACCTCACCTACAGATTTCATCTGAAGACCTAAAGTTCTGTCTGAACCTTCAAATTTATCGAAGTTCCAACGTGGTATTTTTACGATTACGTAATCTAAAGTTGGTTCGAAAAGAGCCGAAGTAGATTTTGTAATTTGATTTTGCAACTCATCTAAGTTGTATCCTAAAGCTAATTTAGAAGCAATTTTTGCAATTGGATATCCAGTTGCTTTTGATGCTAAAGCAGAAGAACGAGATACACGAGGGTTGATCTCGATTGCTACGATATCTTCTTTTTCGTCTGGCGAAACTGCGAATTGTACGTTACATCCTCCCGCAAAGTTTCCGATACTTCTCATCATTAAAATAGCGTAGTCACGTAATTTTTGGAAAGTTGTATCAGATAAAGTCATCGCTGGCGCAACTGTAATCGAATCTCCAGTGTGGATTCCCATTGGATCCATGTTTTCGATCGAACAGATAATTACAACGTTGTCATTTTTATCTCTTAAAAGCTCTAATTCGTATTCTTTCCATCCCATCAAAGCTTTGTCGATCAAAACTTCGTGAATTGGAGAAGCTTCAAGTCCGCGAGTTAAAAGCTCATCAAAATCTTCTTTTTTGTAAACCACAGCTGCTCCAGTTCCTCCAAGTGTAAACGAAGGACGAATTACAAGCGGGAAACCAAATTCTTGAGCAATTTCTTTTCCTTCTAAGTAAGAAGTAGCCGTTTTTGCTGGTGCAGTTGGCACATTAATTTTTTCTAAAAGCTGTTTAAATTGCTCTCTGTCCTCAGTAATATTAATTGCGTTAACATCAACACCGATTAATCTTACTCCGAAATCTTGCCAGATTCCTTTTTCTTCAGCTTCCAAACACAAGTTCAAAGCTGTTTGCCCTCCCATTGTTGGTAAAACAGCATCAATTTGTGGATGTTCCTTAAGAATTTCAATAATCGATTTTGTCGTTAAAGGTTTCAAATAAACATGATCGGCCATAGATGGGTCGGTCATAATTGTCGCTGGATTCGAGTTAATCAAGATAACCTCAATTCCTTCTTCACGAATCGAACGAGCAGATTGAGATCCTGCATAATCGAATTCGCAAGCTTGGCCAATAACAATAGGTCCTGAACCTATAATTAAAACTGATTTTATTGATGTGTCTTTAGGCATTTTTTATGTATTGTGTAGTTATTTACGATTTTAAAAAACTATTCTAGTGTACTAAAAACTAGAAAGTTGAGAAAATTTTTACCGACAAGGTATAAAAAAAGGCGATACTAAAAAAGTAATCGCCTTATGTATGTTTATACAAACATTATTTTTTGTGTCTAGGCTCGCTAGAAACAGTTAATTTATGTCTTCCTTTTGCTCTTCTACGCGCTAGAACTTTTCTTCCATTCGCAGAAGCCATTCTGTCCATAAATCCGTGCTTATTTCTTCTTTTTCTTTTCGATGGTTGAAATGTTCTTTTGCTCATTGCTTTGTATCTTTAAAAATGGTATCTAATTAACTCTTTCTTGGTTTTGGATATCGTTGTTCAAAAACCGAGTGCAAATATACAAAGACTTTTTTTTCTGGCAAGCACTTTTATAAAAATATTTTTAATTCCTTTTACTATCTTTGCAATCACAAATTTACATTAATTATGTTTCACAAAAATATTAAACTTATTTTGGCCGGACTTCTTGTAGTGGCGGGCATTTGGCAATTTACAGAAAGTAATATCGGAAATGGAATCTTTCTTATATTATTGACTGCAATTCCAATTTTTCTTTATTTTAAAAACGAATTTATCCTTTTAGCCTTCCTTAAATTAAGAAAACAAGACTTTGTAGGTGCTAATAAATGGTTATCATATATCAAAAATCCAGAAGGTGCATTAGTAAGAAAACAACAAGGATACTTAAATTACTTACAAGGTATCATGTTATCTCAAACCAATATTAACCAAGCGGAGAAGCATTTCAAAAAAGCAATCGAACTTGGACTATCAATGGATATGGATTTAGCTGTAGCTAAATTAAACCTTGCAGGAGTTGCAATGTCACGCAGAAGAAAACTTGAAGCAACTAATTTATTAAATGAAGCTAAAAAATTAGACAAACAAGGAATGCTGAAAGAGCAAATTTCTATGATGAAAGAACAAATGAAGAAAATCTAATTTTCTAAATCACAATATTATAAATCCCAAATTCTGAAAAAGAGTTTGGGATTTTTTATTTTAGATTGTTGACTTTAGATTTTAGATTTTTCTCATTTATGTCTTCCTGAGCGAAGTCGAAGGACACGCAAAGTAAAGAAAATACTGAATGGATTAAGCATGAGATCCTTCGACTTCGCTCAGGACAACAAAGCTTTGTGTTTACTTTATCTAAATCTTTGTCAAAGTTTTAAACTTTGACAAAGATCGAAAACTTGGAATTTGGAGTTTCTAAATTGGAATTTTAGTCTTCCAATATAATAGATGGCAAATTCTCGTTCAGCCATTTATATTTATTAAGAATCATAATATGCGTTCCTCCTTTGACTAAAATGCATTTATCAATATACTTAATCGGAAAAACATCGTCTTTATCTCCGTGAATATGCACTACATTTTCGTCAATTTTATCTCGCTCCCACAGAATTACACTTTCTACAGCCCATTGCAAGTAGCCTAAATCACGAACAGATAAAAATTTCTCATACAATTTAATTCGTTTATTGACTTTTTCGCCAAAAGAAAATTTAGCCAGTTTCTCAATATTAAGAATTAACTGCATTGGAATAAGTTTATAAGCTTTTGTCTTCTTCCCTATTTTCATTCTTCTCGGGAATTCCAAATTACTTCTTACACTCGATATAATAATGACTTTTCGTGCTTTTATATGTTTCGAAATTTCCTGAACTAGAATTCCGCCAAAAGAAACCCCAACTAAAACAGGGTTTTCGTCTTTAATATTTTTACTAATTCGAAGTGCATAATCAGATAAAGATTCTTTTGGATTCGGGATTTCCCATTCCAAAAGATGCATTTCAAAAATATTTTCGTCCAATTTTATTCTTTCAAAAATAGACGAACTTGCTGCCAGACCTGGCATAAAATAAACTGGAATTTTACTCATAACATTAAAATGAAATTACCATTGCGACATTTATTCTAAAAAAATAAAGTTACTTTATTTACTGTCATGACAATCAAATTTCAGACCTAATTATTACTTCCAATCCAAAAAAAATAAACTTAGAAACGATAGCATAAAGTTTACATCTTCAAAAAATAATTCAATATTGAAAATCAAATGATTACCTTTGCATTTCGGAATATTTTTGATTTTAAATCTTATAAAGAATTTTCTTTCAATACTGTTTCGTGTCCCAAATTCATTTTTTTATACATAACCTAACAAAAATTTACTATGGAAACTTCTGTAACTATGGAAATTAAAGACAACACTTTTGCGCGCCAATTTGAAACTGTTATCCCTGAAGGAATGTTAGCAGTTGAGTATCAATTTCAAGAGAAAAAAATCTTCTTAACCAAAATCAACAAGCCTGATTCATACGAGAACGAAGATATCATCAACACTTTACTTAAAAATATTTTAGATTTAAGTTCTGAAAAAAATTATCGAGTAGTTCCAATTCATCCAAAAATTGTTACGTTTTTCAAAAAAAATCCGAAATATAAAGAATTACTTCCTCCAGGAATTAGAATTTAAAAATATCCAATAATTCGGAGCCACAATCCTCCAATTACCATATAAATAAAGAGCATAATCAATCCCGTTATAAGCCCTTTGACCCACCAGCTCTTTAGGTCAACGTAGCCGCTCCCGAAAAATACGGGTGCCGGTCCGTGACCATAATGCGTTAATGTTCCGTAAAGCGAACCTATAAATCCAAGCATAAACGCCAATAACAATCCCGGAATTCCAAGTGAAACACCAACACCAAGTAGTGCCGCATACATTGCCGCAACATGCGCAGTTGCACTCGCAAAAAGGTAATGGCTAAAGAAATAAACCAAAATAATAATTGGAAAAGCCATTTGCCAGCTTAATCCGCCAATTTGCGCTTTTACTAAATCACTAAACCACGCTATAAAACCTAATTCATTAAGCGAACTGGCCATCATTACTAAAACAGAAAACCAAACAATTGTATCCCAAGCTCCTTTTTCGGCTTTTACATCTTCCCAAGTTAAAACTGAAGTTAAAAGCAGAATTACTAATCCAATAAAAGCTGTCGAAGTAGCATCTATAGAAAGTAAATCTCCTGTCATCCAGAGAAAAAGAAGAATAAAAAACGTCAATAGCATCATCCATTCGTTTCTTGTTATTGCGCCCATTTCTTTTAATTTTTGCATGGCAAGCTGTGGCGCATCACCCGTTTTCTTTAATTCTGGCGGATAAATTTTGTACAGCACAAACGGAATAACAAAAAAAGCACACAAACCTGGAACAATCGCTGCGGCTGCCCATGACATCCAACTTATTTTTATTCCGAGATTAAGCGCAAACTTTTGGCACATCGGGTTACTTGCTGTTCCCGTTAAAAACATAGAAGACGCAATCAAATTCATATTATAACTATTTAAAGTTAAATATGCCCCTAATTTTCTATGCGTTTCAGGCTGATCAGGCATCGAACCAAAACTCATTGACATTGATTTCATGATTGGATAAACAATTCCTCCTCCTCTTGCCGTATTACTTGGAACAGCTGGCGCTAAAACCAAATCTGCTAATCCTAAACCGTAAGCTAATCCTAAAGAACTTTTTCCGAATATTTTTATGAATAAAAAAGCAATTCTGTTTCCAAGACCCGTTTTTATAAATCCTCTCGCAATGAAAAATGAAATTCCGATAAGCCAGATTACTTTATCTCCAAATCCCTTTAATGCCAACGTTATTGATTTTCCTGGATCTCCTGGAGCCAAAACCTGAGACATTGCAGTTAAAGCAATCGCAATCATGCACATCGTTCCCATCGGAGCTGCTTTTAGGATGATTCCTAAAATTGTAGCCACGAAAATGGCAAATAAATGCCACGCTTCTATCACAACACCTTCTGGAGCTGGAATAAACCAAATGGCAATTAAAACTGCCAGCGTAATCAGAGTTTGGGGAATTTTTACTTCTTTCATAAAAACAAAGATTAAGTGAATTAAATTCTGAGCTGTAACTGAATTAAAAATAAATTATCATTATAGGTTGTTGTATCTGGGATACTTCTATCAAAACGATCAATTTCAAATCCCAATTCAATACGACCTGTATAAGATTTTCCGAATTCTAAACTAACCATTGGCGTGTAAGTCGTGCGCACATTTGAATCAACCTTGAAACTTGGATCAAAAGTTTCATAACGGCAAGAGAATTCTAGCGCTGTAAGTTTATTGTAATTTACCACATATCTAAAGTTGGGCAGAAAATAAATGCCTCGCATTACATAATCGGCAACATTAGCTGTTCGGCTGTCAACTGGCAAAGAATAATATAAATTATGGTTTGTTCCTTGTTTGTATTCTATCTGTAAATCAAAACTAAGTTTATCTGTTACTTTAAAATCACTGGTTATATCTGCTCCAATAGCAAAAACATCTTCTTTAAAAACCTTTCCGAAACCAGCATTTAAACCAAGATTAATTTTATGCGCTTTTGATAATCCTAAAACCCATCTTGAAGAAAATTGCTTTCCATTGTCTTTATCCATTTCTTGGTTTTTTCCATTTCCATTTAAAACCGAAACGGCATAATTCACTGGGATTTTCCCAACATCAAAAGCTCCAGTTGCCGACGCTCCAATTTGAAAACTCGTCCATCCATTTTTTCCGAATTCATAATATTGATTGGAAAAATCAAATGATTTAATAATATCAACTGGAACAAGCTCTTCTATACCAAAAGCTGGTCGGAATTGTCCTCCCGTTAATGCAATATATTTATTGAAAGTATATTTTCCGTAGGCGTTTTCGAGAACTTTTCCTTTTGTATCTGATTTAAAATCGGCTAAGTTGACCAAAATCACAATCTCTGTGGTCTCACTCAGTTTCGTATTTAAACCAACACGCATTCTTTTTATGTCGAAAGAGCTCTGTGTTACATCTCCTGTGGAATGATGCATTCCCAAAACATCTACATTATCCCCAAAACTTTCCAGATATCTCGCCTGAAGAAGTCCTTTTAATTGAAACTGCGGATATTTTTCCTCTTTTTTTATTGTATCAGCACCTTGATTGACATCTCCTTGGGCGTATAAAAAAATTGGGCTTATAAAAAACAGAAAAACGATTGTAAATAGTAGACTTTTCCTCATAGACTTCAAATAAATAAAACATTATTTTTTGTACTGATTTAAAAATCAGATTTTTACTTTTTGAGATCAAAAAACTAACTGCTTAGAGCCAACGCGAAATGGGAATACTAAAATAACAAAAAAAGATTCTTTCTGTAAAAAAAATTGCATTAAAATACTGTTATTAAAAAAAATTAATAAAAAAAGGCGCAAGATTTAACTTGCACCTTTTCAAAAAATAATAACCTTTTTTAATTAATAAATCCTAAAACATTTAGCCATAAACCACCAATAACAAGATAAATCACAAGCATTGCAAGCCCTGTAATAAGTCCTTTTATCCACCAGCTTTTTAAATCAACATAACCACTTCCAAAGTAAACTGGTGCTGGCCCATGACCATAATGGGTTAATGTTCCATACAAAGAACCTACAAATCCAAGCATAAATGCCAAAAACAATCCTGGAACTCCCAAAGAAACTCCAACAGCCAATAAAGCAGCATACATAGCTGCAACGTGAGCTGTAGCGCTTGCAAAAATATAGTGACTAAAGAAATATACCGCAATAATAATTACAAATGCAATTTGCCAGCTCGTACCAATCATTTGTCCTTTTACAATTTCACTAAACCAGCCAATAAAGCCTAATTTATCTAAAGAGCTTGCCATCATAACTAAAACTGCAAACCATACTATTGTATCCCAAGCTCCTTTTTCTCCTTTTACATCTTCCCAAGTCAGAACAGATGTTAATAGCAAAACTACTAAGCCTATAAATGCAGTTGTTGTAGCATCTATTGAAAACAAATCTCCTGTCATCCAAAGAAATAATAAAATACAAAAGGTTAAAAGCATTAGCCATTCGTTTTTAGAAATTGGCCCCATTTCTTTTAGTTTTTGAGAAGCCACTTTTGGGGCATCGCCTGTATTTTTCAATTCTGGCGGATAAATCTTATATAATAAAAATGGAATCACGAAGAATGCTGTTAATCCAGGAATTAATGCAGCAATTGCCCAAGAGGTCCATGAAATATGTATGCCTAAATTTTCTGCAAATTTTTGACACATCGGATTACTTGCAGTTCCTGTTAGAAACATTGATGACGCAATTAAATTTACATTATAACTACTTAAAGTAAGAAAAGCTCCAAGTCTTCTTCTTGTTTCTGGTTTATCAGGATCTGAATCAAAATTCATTGACATCGACTTCATAATCGGATAAATTATACCTCCGCCACGAGCTGTATTACTTGGTACCACAGGCGCCAAAACCAAATCTGCCAAACCTAAACCGTACGCTAATCCTAAAGAACTTTTTCCAAATATTTTAATAAATAAAAAAGCTATCCGGTTACCTAAACCTGTTTTTATAAATCCACGGGCTATAAAAAATGAAATTCCGATAAGCCAAATTACTTTATTTCCAAAACCGCTTAAAGCCAATGTTATGGAATCTCCTGCACTTTCTGGCGCTAAAACCTGAGTAAAAGCTGTAATTCCAACCGCAACCATACACATAGTGCCCATTGGCGCCGCTTTTAAAATAATCCCAATAATGGTTGAGATAAAAATTGCAAATAAATGCCATGCTTCTGTCGAAAGCCCATTTGGAGTTGGAACAAACCAAATTATAGAACCTATAACTAAGGTAATAACTGAATTTTTTATATTAATTTCTTTCATAATAATTATGTCTTAGTTTTAGAAAAATCTTCCTTGAAATTGAATGATAAATAGATTGTTATCATAAACAGTAGTATTGGGTACATTACGTTTATAATTGTCAAACTGCATTCCCATTTCGATACGTCCTGTGTAACCTTTTCCAAATTCTAAACCTGCCATTGGTGTATAAGTTTGTTTGGCATTTGAATCGATTTTGAAGTTCCTGTCAAAATATTCATATCTGCATGAAAATTCTATCGCAGTCAATTTTTGATATTTAATTTCATACCTTAAATTAGGCAGAAAATAAGCCCCTCTCATTTGATATTCGTTGAGATTTGAAGATCTTGCATCTGCTGCTAAGGAATAATATAAGTAGTGATTAATTCCTTGTTTTGCTTCAAGCTGGGTTTGCAGTATTAATTTATCTGCCAATTTGAAATCTGCTGTTAAATCCAATCCAACTGCAAATACTTTATTATTGTATACCTCACCAATTCCGCCGTTTATTCCAAAATTAATATTGTGCGTTTTATCTAATTCAAAACCAAAGCGCGAAGAATATTGTTTTCCGTTGTCTTTATCAGAAACCTGATCTTTACCATTTCCATTTACTGCAGAAACCGCGTATGTAACAGGAAGTTTGCCTAAATTAAAACTACCAAACATCGATGCCCCAATTTGAAAACTGGTCCAACCATTATTTCCAAATTCACTGTATTGATTGGAGTAGTCAAATGATTTAAGAATATCTGCAGGATTTAATTCTTCGATCCCAAATGCTGGTCTAAACTGACCAACTAAGACCCCAATATTCTTATTGAAAGTATATCGTGCAAAAGCATTTTCAAGAACTTTACCTTTTGGATCAGATTTGAAATCTGCAAAATTTGCTAAAACGACAACATCAAAGCGTTCACCTAATTTGGTCGTTACTCCTAAACGCATTCTCTTAACATCAAATGTATTTTCGACTGCTTTACCATCAGAATGATGAAGTCCTGTTGTGGCATCAATTCCATCTGTAAAACCACTCAGGTAACGAGCCTGAAAAAGTCCTTGGAATTTGAATTGCGGGTATTTTACTTCTGACTGCAAATTGGATTCTGTACTTTGTGCATTCACTAAAACAGGAAGTATTAAAAGTAGAAGAAAGGCTTTAAAACCTAAAAAATTATTTATTCGATTCATAACTAAAAAATTAAATTTCTTATTGAATAAAAATTATTTATAAATAAGTTTATTCTTACGTAAATGTAATTTTAGAGATTATTTAAAAACCTGACGAAAGTCATATTTTAAACTATTACAAACCTTTAGCTATTTTAATACTTAAAACAAAAAAAAGCATAAGAATTAACTTATGCTTTTTAAAGTATTATGTATTTTAACTTATTTCTTTTCTATCTCTCTCATAGAATCCATTTTTTTATGTGCCAAGAAACCAGCCACATCTTCAAAATGTTCTTTTACTCTCTTGTTTCCGAATTCAAAAACTTTAGTTGCTAAACCGTCAAGAAAATCACGGTCGTGAGAAACTAGAATTAAAGTTCCGTCAAAATCACGAAGAGCATCTTTAATAATATCTTTAGTTTTCATATCCAAGTGATTCGAAGGCTCATCCAGAATTAACAAGTTAACTGGTTCCAACAATAATTTGATCATTGCCAAACGCGTTTTTTCTCCCCCAGAAAGCACTTTTACTTTCTTCGTAATATCATCTCCTTGGAACATGAATGCTCCTAAGATATTTTTAATTTGTGTTCTAATATCACCAACTGCAATACTGTCGATTGTTTCGAAAATAGTTGCATTTTCATCCAACAAAGCTGCTTGATTTTGAGCAAAATATCCAATTTGAGCATTATGTCCAACTTCAACAGTTCCAGAATCAACACCGATTTCTTTCATAATCGCTTTGATCATAGTAGATTTTCCTTCACCATTTTTT
This sequence comes from Flavobacterium ginsenosidimutans, assembly GCF_003254625.1. Lineage (GTDB taxonomy): Bacteria > Bacteroidota > Bacteroidia > Flavobacteriales > Flavobacteriaceae > Flavobacterium > Flavobacterium ginsenosidimutans. Next base: position 173,236 of record NZ_QJRJ01000074.1, on the reverse strand, counting down.
CCAACAAAAGCAACTTTCTGTCCACGCTCAATTACAATGTTTGCATCTTTAAATACAACATGATCTCCGTAGGCTTTAGACATTTCTTTTACAATAACAGGATACTGTCCAGAACGCGCTGCAGGTGGAAATTTCAAACGCAATGCAGAAGTATCTACTTCATCAACCTGAACAATTTCAAGTTTTTCCAGCATTTTTACACGAGATTGAACTGCATCTGTTTTAGAAAACGTTCCTTTGAAACGATCAATAAAAGCGCGATTTTCTGCAATCATTTTTTGTTGCTCATCGTATGCTTTCTGCTGATGAATTCTACGATCTTTTCTCAATTCTAAATAATGAGAATATTTTGCTTTGTAATCGTAAATTCTTCCCATCGTAACTTCGATAGTTCTGTTTGTAATGTTATCTACAAACGCTCTATCGTGCGAAATTACCACAACTGCTTTTGCTTGAGTCAATAAGAAATCTTCTAACCATTGAATACTTTCAATATCCATGTGGTTGGTTGGCTCATCCAGCAAAATTAAATCTGGCTTTCTCAATAAAATTTTAGCCAATTCAATACGCATTCTCCATCCTCCTGAAAATTCAGAAGTTTGACGTGTAAAATCTTCACGTTCAAATCCAAGACCCGTTAATACTTTTTCAACTTCAGCTTCGTAGTTAACTTCTTCAATTGCATAAAATTTTTCGCTTAAGTCAGAAACTCTTTCGATCAATTTCATGTATTCGTCACTTTCATAATCTGTTCGAACTGTCAATTGCTCATTGATATTATCGATTTCAGCTTTCATTGTAAAAATCTCACTGAACGCTTTTGATGCTTCTTCCATAACCGTCGCACCATCTTCAGTAAGTAAATGCTGCGGCAAGTAAGCGATTACAGCTTCTTTTGGAGCAGAAATGCTTCCGGTTGAAGGTTTGTTTGCACCAGCAATTATTTTTAAAAGTGTCGATTTTCCTGCACCATTTTTACCCATAAGGGCAATTTTATCATTTTCATTAATAGCAAAAGAAACATCGCTAAAAAGTGTAGTTCCGCCAAACTGAACCGAAATATCGTTAACTGTAATCATTTGTTCTTGTTAATTTGTTTAATCGGTTAATCGTTTATTTGACTACCCATTTTTTTTCGTGCTGCAAAGATAGATTTAATTAGATAATGTCCCAATTTGATAATTAGATAATTTTGAAAATGTGCTAATTAGATAATTTCTTTTATGCCAAAGATTAAAGGATTTTAACTGATTATTTTTTTTAAAGAATCCATATTCTAAAAAAAAATCTTTTTAATCTTTTAATCTGTGGCAAAAAAAAAAAAGAAGCTTGATTGATTTTTAAACCTGACCAGATTTTCCAATTTCAAAATTTTAGCCTTAACTTGTACTATAATTTTAAAAATCAGCAAAATATGAGATCGAAATTAAAACTGACTATTTACTTAATTGCAGGATTAATATTTGGACTTTCTGCAAATGCACAAAAAACTGTAATTAAAAAAGAAGCTTTGCCAGCAAATGCTCAAGCTTTTTTAAAAACCCATTTTGGATCAAAAAAACCAAGCTATATATTAGAAGACAAAGAAATTCTTTCTACAGAATACAAAGTTAAGTTTGGCAATGAAATTGAAATTGAATTCGATAAAAAAGGAAACTGGAAAGAAGTTGACGGCAATAACTCTAAAATTCCAAAATCTATTGTTCCTAAAAAAATTGCTTCGTACATAAAAGAAAATTTCCCGAAAGAAAAAGTAACTAAAATCGAAATTGGAAGTTCTGGTTATGAAACGAAACTTACAAACGGTTTAGAATTAAAATTCAACTTAAAAGAAAATTTTATTAAAATAGACAAATAAGTAAAATGAGAAAATGTGTTAATTAGAAATTCTCAAAACCTTAAACACAACAAAACCCGACAGACTTTAAAAAACCTGTCGGGTTTGCTATAATTATCTAATTTTCAAATTGACTAATTATCTAATTAGTCTTTTCTCCATTTTTTTGTTTCTTCAAAAATATGCTCCATAATAGCAGCTTCAGTTGCATCAAATTCGATATTTCTTCGACTCATCACTAACCTTGCAGTTTCAAAAGCTTTTTTAGTTACATAAGTTGTAAATCCTGCTGCGCCGCCCCAAGAAAAACTCGGAACAAAATTGCGAGGAAAACCAGATCCGAAAATATTGGCGCTTACACCAACAACTGTTCCTGTATTAAACATCGTATTGATTCCGCATTTACTGTGGTCTCCCATCATTAAACCACAAAACTGAAGTCCGGTTTTTGCAAAACCTTCTGTTTCGTAGCTCCATAATTTTACCTCTTCGTAATTGTTTTTCAGGTTAGAATTGTTTGAATCTGCTCCAATATTACACCATTCACCTAAAACAGAATCACCTAAAAATCCTTCATGCCCTTTGTTTGAATTAGCAAAAAGAACTGAGTTTTTTACCTCACCGCCTATTCTAGATCCAGGACCAACAGTCGTTGCGCCATAAACTTTAGCAGACATTTTCACCATAGCATTTTCGCATAAAGCAAATGGTCCACGAATAACAGTTCCTTCCATGATTTCAGCATTCTTACCTATATATATAGGACCTGTTGAAGCATTTAAAGTTACAAACTCTAATTTTGCTCCTTCTTCGATAAAAATATTTTCTGGCGAAATTACATTTACGCTTTTTGGAATTGGCTGTGACGTACGATCTTCAGTTAGATATTTAAAATCTTGACGAATTGCTGCATCATTTTTAGAGAAAATATCCCAAGTATGTTCAATCGTTATACAATCTTCATTGTATTGAATAATTTCGTAAGTATCAAAATCGACTTCTTCTTGGTTTTCATTTGTAAAAAATGCAATTACATCTTCACCTTTAAAAATCGCCTGATTTTCTGTTAAATTAGAAATCATCTCAGCAAGAGTATCATTTGGTAAATACGCTGCATTGATCATTACGTTTTCTTCCATTTCAACCATTGGAAATTTTTCAGACAAATATTCCTCTGTAATAGTGGTAATTGTAGAACCAAGATATTTTTCCCATTTCTGGCGAATCGTCATAATTCCAACTAGAATATCTGCAACTGGTCTCGTAAAAGTAAAAGGTAATAAAGCATTCCGAACGGGGCCGTCGAAAAGAATGTAGTTCATAAATAATTGAGTTTATTAAAAATTAGTTTGGTTACCTGCCCCAAAGTTACAAATATTTATCTGGTTTCTTAAAATGCCCTTTTAATGATAAGCATAATTTAACGCATAAAAAAAGCCTTCCAGAGTGGAAGGCTTTTGTATTTAAAGAAAAACAGCTATTATTTTTTAGCGTGTTTTGCATATTTAGTTTTGAATTTATCAATACGTCCTGCAGTATCGATAAGTTTAGATTTACCAGTATAAAAAGGGTGAGATGTTCTAGAAATCTCCATTTTTACAACTGGATACTCAACTCCGTCAACTTCAATTGTTTCTTTTGTATCTGCAGTAGATTTAGTGATAAAAACGTCATCATTAGACATGTCTTTAAATGCAACTAATCTGTAATTTTCTGGGTGAATTCCTTTTTTCATCTTTTCTTTTATTTATTGTTTTAGAGCATTTTTATTTTGAAGCTTTCTCATGGTTAGAAAAAGGTGTAAACAACTCTACTCTTTTTTTGTTTAAAAATTTAATTATTTTTGAGTGTGCAAATTTACAATTCTTTTTTAATAAACAAATACTTAGCTCACTTTTTTTTAGTTTATTTCGAAAAGCTTTTTTTATATCCGATTATAGTGGGAATTACTATATTTGTGGATTAATTTTAAACATATAGAAAATATGATTAATGAAGTTATAAAAAAGAATGGAGTTACATACGGTGTAATGATCGGAATTGCATCTGCTTTGGTTACCGCTACAATCTATGCTGTTGATTTAAACTTATTTACAGCTTGGTGGATGGGAATACTAGGAATCGTAATAAGTCTTACAATTAGTATCATTTTACTTTCTAAAACTAAGAAAGAATTAAATGGTGTTTTTCCTTTTAAAGATGCTTTTACTACTTATTTTATAGCTGCAGTAATTGGTATTTTAATATCTACAACTTTTAACATTGTACTTTTTAATGTAATTGATCCGGGCGCAAAGGAGACTTTGAACGAAATTATGATCAAATATACTGTTGGTATGATGCAGAAATTTGGCACACCAGCCTCAGCAATTAATGAAGCTGTTGCTAAGATGAAAGAAAGCAGTCCTTATTCTACAATCGAATTATTAAAAGGATCTATTTTTGCAATCGTAATTAGTGCCATTTTTGGATTAATTTTCGCAGCATTTTTCAAAAGCAAATCTACACAAGAATAAAACTATAAATGAATTTATCTATACTTATACCGCTTCTAAACGAGGAGGAATCACTTAAAGAACTCTATGCTTGGATCATTAAAGTGATGCAATCTAATAATTACTCTTATGAAATCATTTTTGTAGATGATGGTAGTACAGATAGTTCTTGGCAAATTATTGAAGGTTTTTCTAATGAAAATCCGAATGTAAAAGGCATTCGTTTCATGAAAAACTTTGGTAAATCTCAGGCTTTGCATGCTGGTTTTGCAAAAGCAAAAGGTGATGTTATTATCACAATGGATGCCGATTTACAAGACAGCCCAGACGAAATCCCTGAATTGTATGAAATGATTACAGCTCAGAAATATGATTTGGTTTCTGGCTGGAAAAAGAAACGTTACGATTCTATTGTGGCTAAAAATCTTCCTTCAAAATTATTTAACTGGGCGGCTAGAAAAACTTCTGGCGTTGAATTAAATGATTTTAACTGTGGATTAAAAGCTTACAAAAATGTCGTAGTTAAAAACATCGAAGTTTCTGGTGAAATGCACCGATATATTCCTGTTTTGGCTAAAAATGCTGGATTTGGAAAAATTGGCGAAAAAGTAGTCATTCACCAAGCTAGAAAATATGGAGAAACTAAATTTGGAATGGAGCGTTTTATAAACGGTTTTCTGGATTTAATTACCATTTGGTTTTTATCGAGATTTGGAAAAAGGCCAATGCACTTATTTGGTTTTATTGGTTCAATAATGTTTATCATCGGTTTTTTATCGGCTGGATATATTGGGGTATCAAAACTATACCATATGTATAATGGAATGAAATATAGTTTGGTTACCAATAACCCTTGGTTTTACATTGCATTAACAACAATGATTTTAGGAACTCAGCTTTTCTTGGCTGGATTTTTAGGAGAAATTATTTTAAGAACCAAAAACAATGAAGAACGATATAAAGTAGCACGCGAAGTAAATTTTTGACACCAATCAGGAAAAAAAAATCTTTTTGAGTCAAATTAACCTTTGCTGAAAAACTATCTTTATTAAAACATAAAAAACAGTAAAAATGAACATAGCACCTAATATTTTAAGCGCTGTAAACGAATGGCTGACACCAACTTTTGATCAAGAAACGCAGGCTGCAGTTAAAGAATTAATGACAACTTCTCCAAAAGAACTTGAAGAAAGTTTCTATAAAAACTTAGAATTTGGTACTGGAGGAATGAGAGGAGTTATGGGCGTTGGAAACAACCGAATTAACAAATACACACTTGGAAAAAACACTCAGGGATTATCTGATTACCTGCATGAAGTTTTTCCAAATGAACCTTTAAAAGTTGTTATTGCTTACGATTGCCGTCACAACAGTAACACTTTAGCAAAAGTGGTAGCTGATGTTTTCTCTGCAAATGGAATTCAAGTTTATTTATTTTCTGATTTAAGACCAACACCTGAATTATCTTTTGCTCTTAAATATTTAAAATGTCAATGCGGAATAGTTTTAACAGCTTCTCATAATCCGCCAGAATACAATGGCTACAAAGTATATTGGCAAGATGGCGGGCAAATTGTTCCTCCGCAAGACAAAGAAATTGTCAATGTAATTGAAGCTTTAAGCTATGACAAAATCAAATTCAGCGCAAACGAAAGTTTAATTCAATATATAGACACTGAAATTGACAAAGCTTTTATAAAATCATCAATCGAAAACGCAAGTTTCAATACTCCTACTGAAGCAAAAGACAATCTTCATATTGTTTTCACTTCATTACACGGAACTTCTATTAAATCTGTTCCAGACGTTTTAGCGCAAGCTGGTTATAAAAACGTTCACATTGTACCAGAACAAGCAGTTCCAGATGGAGATTTCCCAACTGTAAAATCGCCAAATCCAGAAGAACCAGAAGCTTTAACAATGGCTTTAGCCTTAGCTGACAAAACAAATTCTGATATTGTTGTTGGAACAGATCCTGACTGTGACCGTTTAGGTGTTGCCGTTCGTGATAACGACGGTAAAATGATTTTGCTTAACGGAAACCAAACGATGGTTTTAATGACTTCTTTCCTTTTGAAACAATGGAAAAAAGCAGGAAAACTTAATGGCAAACAATTCGTTGGTTCTACAATTGTATCGACTCCAATGATTATGGAATTAGCAACAAGCTATGGCGTTGAATGCAAAGTTGGTTTAACAGGATTTAAATGGATCGCTAAAATGATCAAAGATTTTCCTGAACTTCAATTTATCGGAGGTGGTGAAGAAAGTTTCGGATTCATGGTTGGAGACGCAGTTAGAGATAAAGATGCCGTTGCTGCTACTTTATTAATATGCGAAGTTGCTGCTCAAGCAAAAGCTACTGGAAGTTCAGTTTACAAAGAACTTTTACAACTTTATGTTGAGAACGGTTTCTTTAAAGAATTCTTAGTTTCTTTAACTAAAAAAGGAATGGAAGGTTTAGAAGAAATCAACCAAATGATGGTTAATTTACGTGAAAACCCTCTGAAAGAAATCAACGGACAAAGAGTGATTATGGTTGAAGATTATCAATCATCTACAGCTTTGAATTTATTGACAAACGAAGAATCGATAATGGATATGCCAAAATCTAATGTATTAATTTATTATACAGAAGATGGTTCTAAAATTTGTGCAAGACCAAGCGGAACTGAGCCTAAAATTAAATTCTACATCAGCGTAAATGCTGAAATCGAATCGGTTTCGGATTTTGATGAAGCAGAAAAATTCTTAGATCAAAAAATACAAAATATCATTGCAGATATGCAATTGAATTAAAATCTGAATATATGCAATTTTGCAGATTGTACGCAAAATTAGCAAGTTCGATATCTTTGAACTCTGATTTACAATCTTGAAAGTAAATCAGAGTTTTTTTTATAAAAAAAACTAAAAAGAAATTGAAAACACCTCAATTGGATTAATTTTGTGCAGTAAAAATTGCGTGCTCAAAATAATTTCAATACCGAGAAACGCCATCGCATTAAAAGAAAATAATATCAAAAAAATAAATGAGTAATTTCAAAAAAATAGTTCCTTTTATATATCCGTATAAAAAATACGCATTCTTAAATATCTTTTTTAATATTTTGTATGCGCTTTTCAGCACACTTTCGTTTGTTGCCTTAATACCAATGCTTCAGGTATTATTTGAAAAAGGAAAAAAAGTAGAAATAGAGCCAGTTTACCAAGGTATTTTTAAAATTAAAGAATACGCCGAAGACTATTTAGCCTATTATATTACAACTGCGCAGCAAAACCATGAACCGGGTTATGTTTTATCTGTAATGGTAACCATCATCATTTCTATTTTCTTACTAAAAAACTTAGCCGATTATTTGGCAATGTTTTTTATCAATTTCTTGAGAAATGGTGTTTTAAAAGATATGCGAAATGCCTTGTATAAAAAAACGCTAGAGCTTCCTTTGGCTTTTTATTCTGAAAAAAGAAAAGGAGATGTGATTTCAAGAATTTCTGCTGACGTAAACGAGGTTCAAAACTCATTTTTAGCCATCTTAGAGCTTATTGTAAAAGAGCCTTTAACAATTATTTTTACGATAACCACTATGCTTATCATCAGTGCTAAGTTGACTTTGTTTGTTTTCATTTTTATTCCAGTTTCTGGATATATCATTTCATTGATTGGAAAACAGCTTAAAAAACAATCAACTAAAGCTCAAGAAGAGCAAGGAAGATTTCTATCTACAATTGAAGAAACAATTGGAGGTTTAAAAGTTGTAAAAGGATATAATTCTGAAAACTATTTTAATACTGTTTTTAGAAACTCTACAGAACGCTTTTTTACTTTATCAAATAGTATTGGAAACCGCCAAAATTTAGCTTCTCCTGCCAGCGAATTTATGGGAATTACTGTAATTGCTATTTTGCTTTGGTACGGAGGTCAAATGGTTTTGATTGATAAAACTTTACAAGGCGCAGCGTTTATTGCTTACATGGGATTAGCATACAACATTCTAACTCCTGCAAAAGCCATTTCTAAAGCTTCTTACGGAGTAAAAAGAGGAAATGCTGCTGCAGAACGTGTTCTTGAAATTTTGGAACAAGAAAACACTATTGTTTCTAAAGAAAATGCAATTGAGAAAACAACTTTTGATCACAATATCAGCGTTCAAAATGTAAACTTTAAATATGAAGAAGAAACTGTTCTTAAAGATTTTTCTCTTCAAATTAAAAAAGGACAAACTGTTGCACTTGTTGGACAATCTGGAAGCGGAAAAAGTACAATTGCCAATTTATTAACTCGTTTTTACGATGTTAATGACGGTTCTATTTCGATTGACGGAATCAACATTAAAGACATGAATCTGCAATCGCTTCGTAGTTTGATGGGATTGGTAACGCAAGACAGCATTTTATTTAATGACACGATTAAAGCAAACATCGCTTTAGGAAAATTAGACGCTACTGATGACGAAATTATCGAAGCGCTTAAAATTGCTAATGCTTATGAGTTTGTAAAAGATCTTCCGCAAGGAATCTATACTAATATTGGAGACAGCGGAAACAAACTTTCTGGAGGTCAAAAACAACGTTTATCAATTGCTCGTGCCGTATTGAAAAATCCACCGATTATGATTTTAGATGAAGCAACATCGGCTTTGGATACAGAAAGCGAAAAATTTGTTCAAGTTGCTCTTGAAAACATGATGCAAAACAGAACTTCAATCGTAATTGCTCACCGTCTTTCAACAATCCAAAAAGCAGACGTCATTGTTGTAATGCAAAAAGGAAAAATCGTTGAACAAGGAACGCACGAAGAATTAATCGCACTGAACGGAACTTACAATAAACTGGTAACAATGCAGTCTTTCGAATCGTAAGAAACGCATCCACCCAAATTAATTTACACAGATTAAGGAAATATTAAAACTCAGTTTAATTTCTTTAATCTGTGTTTATTTTTATAACTTTAGGTTAGTTAAAGAATAAATCATTTAACCTCACAAAAATGTATCTTAACAACCCAAACATCACACTTCCTGACAACCCTGATACCATTGTCTGGAAATATCTGGATTTATCAAAATTTTTGGATTTACTGCTTTCGAAGAAATTATTCATGTCACGTTCAGACAAGTTTGAAGATCAATACGAAGGCACTTTCAGCGAACCTACTTATGAAGAGATCAAAAAACTTGCTATTGATAATCCGGACTTTTTGAATTACTACAAAACACATCGCGAACAAGTTGCTATAAGCAGCTGGCATATTAATGAATATGAATCTTTTGCGATGTGGCAGATTTTCACACAAAATAGCGAAGGATTAGCAATTCAATCAACTATTGGAAGATTACAGAAAGCATTAAAGCCAGAAAATAATTTTGACCAATATATTGGTGAAGTAAATTACATCGACTACAAAAAAGAATATATTCCGTTTGATGATTTGTTCTTTCCCTTTTTATTTAAGCGAAAAAGCTTTCAATACGAGCGCGAAGTCCGTATTATTACCGACACTTCAAAAAGTGACATAAAACTAAACGACGGATTAAAAATCAATGTCGACATCAATCAATTAATTGAAAAAATATACATTCATCCAAAATCTGAAAACTGGTATAAAAAACTCGTAATCGAATTAGTTGAACGTTTGGATTTTGGTTTCGAAATCGAAAAATCAGATTTAGAAAGTGACATATTAATTTAAAGGCGCTAAGGTTCTGAGATGCTAAGACACAAAGTTTCTAAGTTTCTAAGTTTCTAAGATTCTGAGACACTAAGATTCTAAGTTTTTTTTAGCCAAAGATTGTAAAGGTTTTCTTTCCAGTATCTGATCATGTTCCGTAGGAACATTTCATCGGTAGCAAAAAAAAAATATTGTTATGGTTAATTTTACGTTCCGTAGGAACGTTTGATTTTGACATTTTTTTTGACAATCCGACACATCAAACGTTCCTACGGAACGTAAAATTATCGTCCACCTTTTTTTGTTACCGATGAAACATTCCTACGGAATGACAACTTGATATAAAAACAGAAAACGCATTTTTATAAAAATAATTAAAAAAGAAAGGTTGTCTCAATAAATCAAGACAACCTCTTTCTTAAAAAAATCCTTTATCTGTAGCTAAAAAAACTTAGAATCTTAGTGTCTCAGAATCTCAGCAACTTAGATAGGTTTATAACTCTTCACTTCCCATTTTTTAGAAGCTAAATCTATATAATTGTAGTGCAGCACATCGCTTTTATCAAACTGCCCATTTTGGTTAGTATCTTCAATCGTTCTAAAATAAAGACGGTTTTTAGACTCAATTAAACTCCAATCTACCAATTCTTCTAAATCGGCTGAAACTTTTGTGAAATTTTCTCCGCTAATATCGCTCAAATACAACGTTTTAATATCACTTGTATCTATTTTGCCATCTTTGTTCGTGTCAGAATCTGTCAGTGTGTAAACCATCACATTATTATGAGTTTTATCTGCAACAGGTTTTAAATAAGTTGCTGTTAAAATCAAAATTGGTTTATCCGACAAAGGACGAATAGAATCTGAATCTACTTTTTGGAATTTTAAATTCTGAAGATATCCCGTAATCTCATATTCGCCTAAATTAGAAATCGTAAAGCTTACATCATTCACACTCGAAGAACCAAATCTAGCTTTAGAACCTCTTTCATAAACTCTTAAATCACCAACTGGATGAATTAAATAATTTGTCCCTTCCAACTGAATCGGCAAATCGGCGATTTCAATTTGAGTCGTATCTGTTTTAGTAATACTTACTTTATTTGAAGCACCGTAGCTTACTTTTGGTTTTTGAACTTCTTCTCGGCAGCTAATTACTGTTCCGACAAGTATTAGGGCGATATATTTAAAATACTTTTTCATCTACAATGGTTATATACGATTATCAAATATACTATTTTTGATTGTATTTTTTGTTTTTATTGAATTTTACTAGTTCATTAGTTCATAACGAAACAAATTACAATCTCGCATTTAACTTAACGTTAAAAACTCTCGAAGTCATATAATTTGGAATCGCATATTGATTTTTAGAATACACATCACGAACCCAAGTATTAGTAATCGCGTTTTGATTATTGAAAAGATTAAAAATTTCTAGTCCTAGCGATAATTCTTTAAAGTTTTTCAGCCAACCCGTTTTTGTGTTTTGTGTACTGCTGTCTACAAAAACTTTTGCAAAACCAATATCTGCTCTTCTATAATCATTCAATCTATTTTGATATAAATATGGATCTGAGTAAGCCGGTGCACCACCTGGCAAACCAGTATTGTAGACTAAATTCAAATATACTTTCACACTTGGAATGTTCGGCATATAATCCTGAAACAATATAGCAAATTTCAAACGCTGATCTGTTGGACGTGCAATATAACTTTTGTCTTCGTAATTTTCCTCGGTTTTCAAATAGCCAAAACTCACCCAAGATTCTGTTCCAGGTACAAATTCGCCGTTCAATCTAAAATCCAGACCTTGCGCATACGCTTTTGCATTATTATTCGCAACGTAGCGAATGCGGACATTATCGATCGAATACACGTTGACATCTGAAAGTGATTTATAATACAATTCCGTAACCCATTTAAAAGGGCGATTCCACATTTTGAAATTATAATCATTTCCTAAAACGATATGAATTGCTTCCTGTGCTTTCACATTCGGATTTACAACGCCGTCTAAATCTCGTAATTCTCTATAAAACGGTGGTTGATGGTACAATCCTCCTGAAATCCTGAAAACCATATCACGATCCCAATCTGGTTTTATAGCAAACTGAGCTCGCGGACTTACTACAAATTGTGTTTTTCCTTCTTCTAAAGCTCCAGAAACATTCCAGCCTTGAAAACGAGCTCCTAAATGATACCAAATTCGGCTTGAGCCAATTTCAGATTGTTTGTTCCATTGGGCATAACCAGAGAATCTATTTATCGTATTAAAGTTTGTTGCGCGTATATTTTGATAAGGCAAGAGCGGACCTGTATAAGGTGTATACGGCTGATTATTTTCTGGTAAGATAACTAAAGGTGGATTTATCGAAAATCCTGCAGAATCGATTACTTCCCACTCCACTACTCGATCTCGAATAGATTCTCTTGTATATTTTAAACCAAATTCTAACTGGCTTTCTTTCCAATCTTTAGTTCCTTTCAATTCGATATTAGCAATTAAAGCATCCAAATCATTTCTTGCATGATTTAATTGAGAACCAATTCCGCGAGTAAAATCAACTGAAGATGCATCTCCTGAATCCTCAAAATTTATATTACCTAAACGATATTGCGCCAAAATATCAAAATGTTCTTTTTCTGTGGTATGAAATAAAGAACCAATTAATTTTAAAGTAAGTGTTGGCGAAGCTTTATAAGTAGTTTTTAAAGCTCCAAAATAAGTATCGTATTGATCTTTTTCCTGTCCGTCATAATAAACTGCAAGTGCCATTGGCTGATCTAAAGTCCCAAAATTAGTCTGGCGAACCAAAGGCTGATAAGAATATTTATTTTGAGAAATATTTCCTAAAAAGCTCATTTGCCATTTTTCAGAAATATCATAATTGACATTAGTCTGAACATCTGCAAAAGTTGGTTTGTAATTTGTCTGAGTATCTTGACTATTTACCAAAAGACTATTATTTCGATAACGGACTCCTGTTACCGCAGACCATTTTTTATTTTTCGAAACCAAATCGACCGCAGCGCTTCCTCCTAAAAAACTTGCTTCAAAAGCAGCGCCAAAATGAGTTGGTTTTCTATAAGTAATATCTAAAACAGAAGATAATTTATCACCAAATTTTGCTTGAAATCCGCCAGCAGAAAATTCAACGTTTTGAACTAAATCTGTATTGGTAAAACTCAAACCTTCTTGCTGTCCTGAACGAATCAAAAACGGACGATACACTTCGACTTCATTTACATAAACTAGATTTTCATCATAGTTTCCGCCACGAACCATGTATTGTGTACTTAGTTCGTTATTTGAATTTACACCTGGAAGTGTTTTCAAAACATTTTCAATTCCGGCATTAGCACCAGGAATTTTCTTTATCGTTTCTGTGTCAATAGTTGCAATTCCTTGAACTCTTTTTCGATTACCCGAAGAAACAAAAACTTCTCCCATTTGCTCTTGTGAATTATTCATTATAGGGTTAAAAACAAAAACTTCATTTGTTTTCAAGCTAACCGTCAAACTCATCATTTTTAAAGAAACGTGGGTAAATATCAGCGAAACTTTTTTGTTTGAAGGGACTTCAATTTCATAAAAACCATTCAAATCTGATTGCACTGATGTTCCTTGCGAAGAAATATTCACACTCGGAACAGGATGTTTTTCTGCATCTAAAATCACTCCTTTTATGCGAGCATTTTGAGCTAGTACAATACAGCTAAAAAACGAAAAAAGAAAAACGAATATAAACCTATTATAATTCAAAGATTTTGGGTTTTATTTTTGTTGACTCCTAAAAAAACGAGTTTCAAAGATAGTAGTATTTCCTACATTATCAACCACCTCAATTTTTAAAAAGTTTTCGCCTTCAGCCAAATATTGCGGATCAAAAGTATGGGTAATTCTTCTTGCTTTACTTTCATATTCAAACAAAACCCAACTTCCGTTTAAATATCCGTTATAAGATTTTATTCCAGACAAAGAATCGCTGATTGTAAAATCAATTTTCTTTTGATCGCTAATCCATTTTCCTTCAATTGGTTTAGCAATTTTTATGACAGGCGGAATTGTATCTAAAACTAAACCATATTGCCCTAAAATTTTTGCCTTAGCAGTAAAAACATTATCTTTTCTAATAGTTCCATTGTAGCTAGTGCCTTTTCCTATATAAAGTTTATCACGTAAATTTTCAGGATAAGAATCATCTTTTACCGTAATTGTAAAATTAGAATGCACTGGAACTGTATCATCATGAATATAAATCTTGTTGTTTCGAACATCAAAATTCATATTAAAATCTTCATAGAAAGTTCCAGCTGGAAAGAAAACAGACATATTATCTTTCTCAAAATTGGTATCTCTATTGTATTTTACAAAATATTTCGAAGTGATTGGTTCCGCTTCTACAAAAGGAGTTGCATCATCAAATTCAATTGGAACGGTAACAGAATTTAGATTTCCGAAATAATCAGAAACTTCAATTCTATAAGAAGAAGCCAAATTTGGTTCAGTCTTTATGATACCTCTAAGAGAATCTGTTTTAATAATGCTTAAAGCAAAAGGCGTTTTCATAAAAAGTTTCTGTACACGCTGTCCTGTTTTTTTATAACGCTGATAATCTATGAAAGCATTGATGTAACGCATTTCATCAAAAGAATAAGTATTAAACTGGTAATTATAATTTGGATTACCGTTTAAAAAAGTAGTAACATTAAAAACACCATTTTTATTAAACGAAACATCATCAGTATCTACAGCATTGATTCCGAAACCAATTTTTCCGTTTGCTTTCACTTTAGAAGCCAAATAAGTTCCGTCTTTTTGAAGCGCCATACTTAACAGCAACGGCTGTTTAGACTGATTTACGGTTGCATTATCTAAAGGATAAACGTATAAACTAGACAAAGTTGGCTTTTTTGTATCTTTTATATTTTGGTCAAAGCCAAAGAAAATCGGGTTTATAACAAATTCTGTTTTAGTATCTCTAATTTCAAAATGAAGATGTGGCCCTTCTGAAGAACCTGTATTACCTGAAAGGCCAATAATATCTCCTTTTGAAACAGGAAGTTCTCCAGGTTTTGGAAACATTTCGATTTCGTATGCCTTTTCTTTATAGTGCGTCGCTTTTACATAATCTAAAATTGGCCCAACTGGAGTCTGCAAATGTCCATAAACAGAAGTATATCCATTTGAATGTGTAATGTAAATACATTTTCCATTTCCAAAAGTCGAAATTTTAATTCTTGAAACATAACCATCTGCAATTGCATGAACGCTTAATCCTTCTCTTTGATTGGTTTTTAAATCAAAACCAGCATGAAAATGGTTGGGTCTTAACTCTCCAAAATTGCCGGAAAGTTGCATTGGAATATCTAGTGGAGGTCTAAAATAATCTTTAGGATATTGCGTCTGAGCAAATATAAAATTACAAATCAAAAGGGTAAGTACGGAAAATCTCATAAGCAACATTTTTGCTAAGATAACGAAAAATAAACCAATAAAAGCAAGAAAAAAGCTTCAAAAACACAATTAATTGAAATACACTTATTTATCTATTTTAATGTAAAAAAATCGATAAAAAATTGCATTAATAAAAAGGAATATTAACTTTGTAGGATTAAGTAATGAATAGGATGTATAATGAGTGTAATTGCCGAAATAATTGATACTCTTGAATATAAAGTCGAAAAGCTTTTTGAAAAATCAAAAGGCTTGGAGAAAAACAATCAAGTATTACGATTAGAATTAGCCAAAGCTGCGCAAATTATCCAGAAACAATCTGAGGAAATGGAGGCTTTGAAAAAGCAAAATGAAACACTTAAGATAGCCAATTCGTTGCTCGGCAGCGACAATAACAAGAGAGAGACAAAGCTTAAAATAAATTCATTAATTCGCGAAATTGATTACTGTATAGCACAATTATCAGATTAGTAATATGGACGGAAAGCTTAAAATTAAAATATCAATTGCCGATCGCGTTTACCCACTTACGGTTGAACCCGCTCAAGAAGAAGGACTTAGAAGTGCTTCAAAAAAAATTGATGCCATGATAAAGCAATTCGAAGAAAATTACGCTGTTCGCGACAAACAAGATGTTCTAGCAATGTGCGCATTACAATTCGCATCGCAAGTTGAACAAAAACAAATTGATAACGCAATCGATGGAGAAGAGACTATCGAAAGAATTAAAAGATTAAATACGCTTTTAGATCAATATCTCGAAAAATAAACGTTCTTTACAGAAACTAAGATACTGCCTACATTAGTTCACAATTGGTAAACTCAACACTAACAATTTAGAATGAGCAAATCGTCGCTACTATAGTATGCCCTCCTTTTGGCTGGGAAACTTGAACAGTGAGTTAGCTCAAAACTTGTCTTTACGAGTTTATACAAGCAATTAATGTAGGCTTTTTTTATATATAAACCCTAACAAACATGGACATCATAACGATCATTATTGGTATTGTAGGTATTGCGGCGGGATTTGCAATAGCTAAAATTATCGAGAAAAGTAATATTTCAAACCTAATCAAAAATGCTAAAAAAGAAGCTGCTTCAATTTTGAAAGATGCTAATTTAGAAGCTGAAAATATTAAAAAAGATAAAATTCTTCAAGCAAAAGAACGTTTTATCGAACTTAAATCTGAACACGAACAAGTTATTTTAGCAAGAGATAAAAAAGTTGCTGAAGTAGAAAAACGCGTACGTGATAAAGAATCTCAAGTTTCGAACGAACTTTCAAAAGCTAAAAAAGTAAATGACGAGTTTGAAGCTAAAACGGCTGAATACAATAACAAAATTGAAGTTTTAGACAAAAAACAAGCTGAAGTTGACAAACTTCACAAAAGCCAATTACAGCAATTAGAAGTAATTTCTGGACTTTCTGCTGAAGAAGCAAAAGAGCAATTGGTTGAAGGTTTAAAAGCTGAAGCTAAAACCAAAGCGATGTCTCATATTCAAGAAACTATTGAAGAGGCAAAACTTACTGCACAGCAAGAAGCTAAAAAAATCATCATCAACACAATTCAAAGAGTTGGAACTGAAGAAGCTGTTGAAAACTGCGTTTCTGTTTTCAATATCGAATCTGACGATGTAAAAGGTAGAATTATCGGTCGTGAAGGTCGAAACATTAGAGCTCTTGAAGCTGCAACTGGAGTTGAAATCATTGTTGATGATACACCAGAAGCTATCATTCTTTCTTGTTTTGATCCTGTTCGTAGAGAAATTGCTCGTTTGTCTTTACACAAATTAGTAACTGACGGACGTATTCACCCTGCAAGAATTGAAGAAGTTGTTGCTAAAACAGCAAAACAAATCGATGACGAAATTATTGAAGTTGGAAAACGTACTGTAATCGACTTAGGAATTCACGGTTTACACCCAGAATTGATTAAAGTGGTAGGTAGAATGAAATACCGTTCTTCTTACGGACAAAACTTATTACAGCACTCAAGAGAGGTTTCTAAACTTTGCGGTATCATGGCTGCAGAATTAGGATTAAATGTAAAACTAGCTAAAAGAGCCGGTTTATTACACGATATTGGAAAAGTGCCAGACACAGAGAGTGATTTACCACACGCACTTTTAGGTATGCAATGGGCTGAGAAATACGGTGAAAAAGAAGAAGTTTGCAACGCAATTGGAGCGCACCACGATGAGATTGAAATGAAATCTTTATTGTCCCCAATTATTCAAGTTTGTGATGCTATTTCTGGAGCAAGACCAGGCGCTAGACGTCAAGTTTTAGATTCTTACATCCAGCGTTTGAAAGATCTTGAAGATGTAGCTTACGGATTCAGCGGAGTTAAAAATGCATATGCCATTCAAGCTGGTAGAGAACTTCGTGTAATTGTAGAAAGCGAAAAAGTTTCTGATGACAATGCAGCAAACTTATCTTTTGAGATTTCACAAAAAATTCAAACAGAAATGACTTATCCTGGACAGGTAAAAGTTACAGTTATTAGAGAAACAAGAGCTGTAAATATTGCTAAATAATCTAAGGAAACATAAATAAAAAAGGCTGTCAATTGACAGCCTTTTTTATTTATGTTTAAATTTTACATATCATTAAAAACGATTTTAAAGCTTGTTCCCACTCCTACTTCACTTTCCACTTCAACTGTTCCTTTCATCGCTTCAATTTGATTTCTGGTAATATATAATCCAATACCTCGGGCTTCCTCGTGTTTATGAAAGGTTTTATACATTCCAAATAATAAATCACCATAAACTTTTAAATCAATTCCGAGACCGTTATCTGTAATCTTAAGAGATTTATAACCTTCACGCTCAATTGCAAAATCAAAAGTAATTACTGGATCTCGATCTGGATGCGCATATTTAATCGCATTTGTCGTAAAATTCAACAAAACACTTTCCATGTACGCAGGATTAAAATTAATCGTCAGATACTTCGGAACGTTATTTACAATGGTTACATTTCGCTGTTTATCATATCCTTTAATTGTCGAAATAGTTTTTTCGATATACTCGCAAAGCTTTAAGGGAACTACTGCAATATTGATATTACTTTGCGTTTTTACAATTTGCGTAAGATTTGAAATGGTTTCATTCAAATCATTGGAAACAGTACGCAAATGTTCCAGCATTTCTTCTACAGTTTGTCTATTAACATCAGCATCAATAAAATCTAAAATCGATTTTATATTTCCCGCTTGCGTATTTAAATTATGAGAAACAATATGCGAAAAGTTCAATAAACGGCTATTTTGATCACTATATAATTTCATGGTTTTCATAAGCTCAAGTTCTTTTTCTTTTTGAGCCGAAACATCTGTATGAGTTCCAATCACACGTAATGGTTTTCCATTTTCATCACGTTTAATTACTTTTCCACGATCTAAAATCCATTTATAATTACCACTCGACGTCATTACTCGATGATAGTTTTCATAATATGGGATTTTATTATCAAAATGCTCATGGATATCCGAATAATATTTTGGAAGATCATCTGGATGCACAATTTTATCCCAGCGTTCAGGATCATCAAAAATATCTGCAGAGTCAAGCTCCAAAATTTTAAGAGATAAAGAAGAGTAAAAAACGCTATTTGTAACCATATCCCAATCCCAAATACCAACAGTTGAAGCATCGAGTGCAAATTGAAAACGTTCTTCGGATATTCTTAGTTTTTCTTCTTTATCTTTTAATTCTGTGATATCCGAAACGTGACCATAAAAAATTACATTTCCATTTATTCCTGATTCTGTTTTGGAAGATATTTTAAACCAGCGAATTCCTTTTTGAGGAAGAGTAGCTCTAAACTCAATTTCCCAAGGTTTTATTTCTTTTCTGGCTTTGATTAAAGATTGAAAAAAAAGTTCACGATCCTGTGGCACAATTCTATCGTAAACTATAAGCTTAATATCATTATTAAAATCTACTTCAGAAAGTTCAAATATTTCATCTGCCGATTTACTTATTAAAGGAAACGAGTAATTATTATCAGCATCGATAACAAACTGAAAAAGTAAGTCGGGCATTTCGGCTAACAATTTCTTATAAAAATTATTTACCTCTAAGCAATCTTCATTCCCATATAAATCAAAAACCATATACTACCTTTTTATGTAAATAAAAAATCCTAAGCTTTCACTTCAAAAAAGAGAGAAAAATCACAACATTATGCTTTTTTGTTTTTATTGCAACAATATTTTAACACAATATATTAATTTTTGCAATAATAAATATAAAATTCCAAAAAATTATTTTCTTGGATGAAAACTATGCATCACTTCTTTTAAAAAACGTCTATCCAAATGAACATAGATTTCTGTAGTTGTAATAGACTCATGCCCAAGCATTAACTGAATTGATCTGAGATCTGCTCCGTTTTCTAATAAGTGTGTTGCAAAAGAGTGACGAAGTGTATGTGGACTGATATTTTTTTTCAATCCTACTTTTTGAGCAAGATCTTTAATGATCGTAAAAACCATAGCTCGAGTTAATTGATTTCCTCTTCGATTTAAAAACAAAGTATCTTCGGCTCCTTTTTTAATATTCAAATTAATACGCACTGCATTTCGATAAATATCAATATATTTTTGAGTTAAAGAACCAATTGGAACAAAGCGTTCTTTATTTCCTTTACCCGTTATTTTAATAAAACCTTCATCAAAAAACAGATCAGAGATTTTGAGCGAAATTAATTCAGAAACACGAAGTCCGCAGCCATATAAGGTTTCGAGCATTGCGCGGTTTCGTTCACCTTCATTGGTGCTTAGATCAATTGTTTCAATCAAAGTATCAATTTCCTGAAGCGATAAAGTATCAGGCAATTTTCGGCCCGTTTTTGGTGCTTCGATTAATTCTAAAGGATTGTCGTTTCTGTAATCTTCAAAAACCAAATAATTAAAAAAACTTTTTAATCCAGAAATTATCCTTGCCTGAGATCTCGGATTTACCTCTTTAGCTACCGAATAAATAAATTGCTGTAACGTTTCATCAGAAATTTTTATTGGAGAAACATCTATTTGATTGGTTTCTAAAAAAAGACATAAACGCTCAATATCAAAGCCGTAATTTTCGATTGTATTTTTAGACAAACCTCTCTCAATCCTTAAATAGGACTGATAATCTTTTATATATCTGCTCCAATTCATATCTACAAAGTAAGTGATTTTTTGGCATAAAAAAACCTTCCTGGTTTAGGGAAGGTTTTTGAAATATTTTAAAAATTCAGATTAGAATTTATATGCTGCAGAAATCTGGAAATTACCATTTTTTGCACTATCATACAAATCTCCTGAGTCATCAATATTATCATCCCAAATAGGAGATAATCCCACCGTATAACGAAGACCAACTGAAAAATTATCAGTAAAACTATAACCTGCTCCAAAGTTAAAACCAAAATCTACTGATTTCGCATCACCGTCAAAATCAGAATTATCCCATTTTTCTGACAACAAAAAACCAAGTTGCGGACCAGCTTCTACGCTAAATCTTTTATCAACGATATAATATTTTGCCAGAACAGGAATATTTAAATAGTTTAATTTTATATCTAAATCATTTCCAAAACCATTATCAAATTTCGCTCCTTGTGTAGAAAACAAAACCTCTGGTTGAATATAAAACTTTTCTACTACATGGATTTCAGCTAAACCACCAATGTGAAATCCTACTAACGCATTAGCATCTCTCACATCACCACCAACAATACTTGAAATATTAAGACCTCCTTTTACTCCAAATCTTGTTTGCTGTGCATTTGTAAATGCAAAAGCCATAATTGCAATGGCAGATAAGATAATTTTTTTCATTCTAATTTGTTTTGGGTTAAATTAATTAGATCAAATATAAAAATTTTCTTCACAAATCTATATTAGGAATTTAACAAATAAAATAGTAAATAATACCCTAATTGTTAATTTTAAATTAAGCCCATTTAAAAATTAGAATTATCAACATAAAAAAAGCCTCTTCATTTTACTGAAGAGGCATTCAAAAAACACTTTTTATTAACTAAATCTTAGAAGTGTAAAGCGAAACCAATGTTGAATTGGAATGCACTCTTATAATAATCGTCATTTAATGAAACATTATAGCGAACTCCTGGTTCAACAGAAACATTTTTTCCAACAAACCAAGCATAACCTCCTTGCAATCCCAAATAAGATGGATTTTCATCAGCCCCTTTGTAGCTAACACCATTATAAGAAACTTCTAGTGGAAATTTATTTGCTACATAATATTTAGCTCCAAGTTTATAAGCAAAAGTGCTAGAATCGTGACCTTCGTCACCATATCCTAAACCAACTTTCACTGCTAGATTATCAGCTACAAAATATCCTCCTTCTGCCCCAATGTTCCATTGAGTTTCGCCATCTGATGATGCTAAACCAAAACTAGTACTTCCAACACCAGCACCAAAACCAGTATTAGCTTCAATTAACCATTTGCCTTTTGCAGTTTGTTCTTGAGCATTTGCCCATCCGAAAGTCAATACTGCAATAGCAGCTAAAACAATTTTTTTCATAATTTTTTTAAATATTAATTTGATTTAATATTTACAAAACTAAGATTAGGACTACAAAAATTACTCCCCAATAAGTTCAAAAAGTATTAAAATAAGACAGAAAAAAATTACGAAAAACAAGACTGATAATCAGAATTTTAAAATATAATTAGTAGCTTTTTTCGCTTAAAAATCGCATTTGAGTGGGAATTTTAGTAATTATTTAATCCAAAATATAATGCAATAAAATCCTAAATATGTAGTTTTGAACTTTAGATAACATTTAAAATACCAATTTTAAAAACCTTTTTATGAAAAAAATAATTTTAGCAGCTGTTATGTTTATTGCGACATCGGCGGCAGTAAACGCACAATTTGTACAAATCGGGGTTAAAGCAGGGGTTAACTTTGCGAATCAAACTGGAGGTTCTGATTTTAATGGAATTTCTGTTGATAAAGAAGGTATTACAAGTTACCACGCAGGTCTTGTAGCAGAACTTAAATTATTAGATAAATTCTCAATTCAGCCAGAGCTTTTATATACTACACAAGGAGCAACTTATAAAAATGCTGTTTCTGAATTTAAAAATGAAATGGGGTATATTGCTATCCCAGTAATGGCTAAAATCTACATGACTAAATCTCTTAGCTTAGAGCTTGGTCCACAGGCATCATTCCTTGTTAGCAATAAAAAAGAATTTGATGTCGCAGATCCAAAAACATTTGACTTTTCTCTTAATGCAGGTTTAGGATTAAAAGTTGTTGGAGGTCTTTTTGTTCAAGCTCGTTATGGCATAGGTTTGACAGAAATTTCAAAAGAAGCTGACTTTAAAAACTCAGTATTCCAACTTTCAGCTGGATACATGTTCTAAAAATATATCACATACTTTTATAAAAACCGCTCTATTTATTAGTGCGGTTTTTTTATTTTTACAAAGTACAATGACAATTGTAAAAATCAATAGCAATGTCAATACCTCAAAATAAAAAAAATACATATGAAAATCTGCATTATCAACGGACCAAACTTGAATCTTTTAGGCAAACGTGAACCAGAAGTTTACGGAAGCCAAACTTTTGAAGATTATTTTGAAACGTTGAAACAAAAATTCCCAAACATTGAACTTTCTTATTATCAAAGTAATATTGAAGGCGAATTAATTGGTAAAATTCAAGAATGCGGTTTCACTTTTGACGGAATTATTTTAAATGCAGGCGCATACACGCATACTTCTATTGGTTTGGGCGATGCAATGAAAGCCGTTACAACTCCTATAATAGAAGTTCATATTTCTAATACTTATGCACGCGAAAGTTTTAGACACCAATCTTATTTGTCTGGAAATGCAAAAGGCGTCATTTTAGGCTTCGGACTTAAAAGTTACGAATTGGCAATTCAATCTTTTTTGTAATTTTTATAAACAAATATCATCCTGAGCGTAGTCGAAGGCTAATGGAAACAAGATGAGGGCTTCGACTTCGCTCGGCCTGACAAACAAGTCAGTAGTTTCTTATTGAATTTAACAAATTATTAATAAGCTCAGATTTAACTTATTCTATTTTTGTAAGATATACCACCTTACATGAGAAACTTTACTTTAATTGCCTTTCTATTTTTTTCAATTTCAAACTTTGCTCAAATCAAAGGAACAATAACAGATGATAAGGGAAATCCACTGCCCTTTGTTTCGGTTTTTGAAGAAAACACATACGCAAGTACTACGTCAAATGAGCAAGGAAAGTATCAGCTGAATGTAAAAGAAATTGGAAAAAATAAAATCACTTTTCAATATTTAGGTTTTAAAACGCAAAAAATAGCCGTTGATTCGGGATCAAAAACGATCACTTTAGACGTAAAGCTTCAAGAAGAAAGTTTTGCTTTAAACGAAGTTGTCATCGATCCTAAAAACAATCCTGCAAATGCTATTATTAGAAGCGCTATTGCAAACAAAAAAGAAAACTCAGATAAAACAGGAAGATATACCGCCGATTTTTATTCGAAAGGAATGTTCAAAGTAAAAGATCTTCCTAAAAAAATACTTGGACAAAAAGTAGATTTAGGCGAAGACATGGCGTCAAATTTAGATTCGACAGGAACAGGAATTTTGTATTTATCTGAAACTATTTCGAAAGTTAGTCTTGAAAAGCCAAACAAGTTTAAAGAAAATATTATAGCTTCTAAAGTTTCTGGAAACAACCGCGGTTACAGTTACAACACAGCAGCATTATCAAATTATGACTTTTACGACAATACTTTGGATTTTGATGTGAAAATGATTTCTCCTATTGCAGACAATGCCTTCAGTTATTACAAATACAAATTGGAAAGTACTTTTTATGACGATAATAATCAGCAGATTAATAAAATTAAAGTAACTCCAAAACGTGATAAAGAGCCCGTTTTTGAAGGCTACATTTATATTGTAGATGATAGTTTTGCAATTTATGCCATCGATTTAGATATCAAAGGCTATAGAATGAAAAATGAATTTACTGAAATAATGAATCTAAAACAGAGTTTCAGTTATAACTCCAAAAATAAAATCTGGTCCAAAAATGCGCAGACACTTTCTTTTAATGCAGGCATTTTTGGCGTAAAGTTTTCTGGAAATTTCAATTATGTTTATTCCAATTATGAATTTCCAGCGTCGTTTGACAAGAAAACGTTCGGGAATGAACTGGTGGCTTTTGACCTCAATGCGAATAAAAAAGATGATGCTTTCTGGAATGAAATTCGTCCGATTCCGTTAACTATGGAAGAAAGCAGTGATTACGCCAAAAAAGACAGTCTTCAAACCATTAGAAAATCAAAAAAATACACCGATTCTATTGACGCAAAAAACAATAAATTTAAAGTTTGGGATGTTTTAATGGGTTACGATTATAAAAACACTTTCAAGAAATATTCTTTTGAATATAAAGGTTTGCTAAATATTTCTTCTTTAAGTTTTAATACCGTTCAAGGTTTTAATCTCGATACTGGTTTCTCTTTTAGAAAATGGAATGAAGAGGAAGGAAAAAGCACTACAATAAGCACGACTTTTAATTATGGTTTTTCAGACGAACGTTTTCGTACAATTGGCGAATTCAGCCATCGCTTCAACAATATCAATTATGCTACAATTTGGGGCTCTGGAGGGACAAAAACAGCGCAATTTAATGGTGCAGAACCCATAAGTAAATTTATAAATTCTATAAGTTCTTTGTTTTTTAAGGATAATTATATGAAGTTGTACAATCTAGAATTTGTACAAATCAATTACGGACAAGACATCGCAAACGGAATAAATCTTACTGGAAGAATTGGTTACGAACAGCGCAAACCGCTTTTTAATACAACCGATTATTCTTTCTTTAAAAAAGATGATATTTATTCGTCTAATAATCCATTGGCGCCAGACGATTTTACAACTCCAGCTTTTGATCAGCACCATTTATTTAAAGCTCTTGTAACATCAAGAATTAATTTTGGAAACAAGTATATTTCAAGACCAGACGGACGATTTAATTTTAAAGATGATAAATATCCGACAGTGTATCTATCATTCGAAAAAGCATTCGCGGCAAGCGAAAAAAAGTACGAATATGAAAGAATCGGCGCTTCTGTGCTTTACGATTTATCTCTTGGAAACAAAGGTATTTTAGGAACCAATTTTAGAGCTGGAAAATTCTTTAATGCAGAAAATATTTCGTTTATCGATTACAGACATTTTAACGGAAATCAAACTCACATTGGAACAAGCGAACGTTATTTGAATGTTTTTAACATGCTGCCATATTATTCAAACAGCACAAACGATAGCTATTTCGAAATGCATACTGAATACAATGACACAGGTTTTGTAATGAATAAAATTCCGTTATTAAATCTTCTAAAATCTACAATGAATATCGGATTTCACGCTTTAGCAATTCCTGATCGAAAACCCTATTCTGAATTTACTGTTGGTTTAGATAATTTAGGTTTTGGAAAATTCAAATTATTCCGTGTTGATTATGTGCATTCTTATCAAGGTGGAATTCAGCAAAATGGTGTTGTTTTTGGATTGAAGATTTTGAATGCGTTAGACTAAGATTCTAAGGTTCTGAGATGCTAAGATTCTAAGTTTTTTTCTTTGTCAAAGTTTTAAACTTTGACAAAGATTAATTTAAAAATCTGCTTAATTTATAATCTGGTTTTAAGTAGATTATAAATTAAGCAGATTTTTTTGAATTTTGAAAACCTCCGCGTGGGCTTCGACTTCGCTCAGCCTGACAAAATAAGTATTAGGTATTAAAAAAAAACTTAGAATCTTAGTATCTCAGAACCTTAGCATCTTTAACAATGATAATCATCCGGTTCAATATGAATCAAGACATTTCCCAACTGCGGAATTTGTTCTTTTAAAGTATCTTGAAGTTTATGAGACAAATCGTGTCCTTCTTTTACTGAAATTTTTGCCGAAACAATTGCATGAAGATCTACGTGATAACGCATTCCTGCTTTACGAATAAAACATTTTTCGGTTCCAAGAATTCCAGGAACAGTCAAAGCGACAACACGAATTTCTTCTACTAAGTCGTCGTTTAGATTTTCATCCATAATTTCGCCAAGTGCTGGCCTGAAGATTTTGTAACTATTATAAAGAATAAAAAAAGCAGCAAAAAGTGCAGCCCAATCGTCTGCAGATTCGTAGCCTTTTCCCATAATCAATGCAATCGAAATACCAATAAAAGCCGCAACAGAAGTTATAGCGTCGCTTCGATGATGCCATGCATCGGCTGCAAGAGAAGAGCTGTTTGTTTCTTTACTTCGTTTCATAACCAAACGATACGAGTATTCTTTCCATAAAATAATTGTTCCCAAAACATAAAGGGTCCAAGATTTTGGCAAATCATGTGACGATTGAATATTGGCAATACTTTCATAACCAATAATAGTAGCCGAAGTAATTAAAAATCCAACAACCAAAAACGTAATTAAAGGTTCTGCACGACCATGACCATAAGGATGATTTTCATCAGCAGGTTTATTAGAATATTTGATTCCGAATAAAACCAAACACGACGAAAATATGTCTGCCGTCGATTCGATCGCATCAGCAATCAAGGCATAAGAATTGCCAAAAAAACCTGCCAAACCTTTTATCAAGGCCAAGCAGGTATTTCCAGCTATACTAAAGTATGTAGCTTTTATAGCTTTTTGTTCATTTGTCATTTAGCGACATTTATTTTTTTCTGCCACGAATTACACAAATTACACGAAGACTAACATTGTGTTTTATTACACTAATTTAAAAGCTAATTCGTGTAATTGAATTTCAAAAATTAAAAATTAGTGTAATTTGTGAAATTCGTGGCTAACTTTTATTTACGCTCTCACGATTTTTGCGCCGATTGCTCTTAAACGCTCATCGATACGCTCATATCCACGATCGATTTGCTCGATATTCTGGATTGTACTAGTTCCTTTTGCAGAAAGCGCCGCAATCAATAATGAGATTCCCGCACGAATATCTGGAGAAGACATTGTTGTTGCTTTCAATTGAGATTCAAAATTATGTCCCATAACCACAGCTCTGTGCGGATCACATAACATAATTTTTGCTCCCATATCAATTAGTTTATCCACGAAGAATAAACGGCTTTCGAACATTTTTTGGTGAATTAAAACGTCTCCTTTTGCTTGTGTTGCCACAACTAAAACGATACTTAATAAGTCAGGTGTAAATCCTGGCCAAGGTGCATCGGCAATAGTTAAGATAGAACCGTCGATATCTGTTTTCACTTCATATCCGTCTTTGTGAGCAGGAATGTAAATATCATCGTTACGTTTTTCGATTGTAATACCCAATTTTCTGAAAGTGTTCGGAATCAAACCTAAATTTTCCCAGCTTACATTTTTGATCGTGATTTCGCTTTTTGTCATAGCCGCAAGACCAATCCAAGAACCAATTTCGATCATATCTGGTAAAATTGTATGCTCGCATCCTCCAAGGCTTTCAACACCTTCAATAGTCAATAAGTTAGAACCAACTCCAGTGATTTTTGCTCCCATAGAGTTTAGCATCTTACACAATTGTTGTAAATATGGCTCACAAGCAGCGTTGTAAACTGTAGTTTGTCCTTTTGCCAAAACTGCAGCCATTACAATATTTGCCGTTCCAGTTACAGAAGCTTCATCTAGAAGCATATCTGTTCCTTGAAGCCCTTCTTCTGGAGATTCTACTCCGTAAAAATGATCTTCTCTATTGTATCTGAATTTTGCTCCAAGGTTGATAAAACCTTCAAAGTGTGTATCTAATCTACGACGCCCAATTTTATCTCCACCCGGTTTTGGAATATATCCTTTTCCGAAACGAGCCAAAAGCGGACCAACAATCATAATAGAACCACGAAGCGCTCCACCTTCTTTTTTGAAAGCTTCAGTTTCTAAATATCCAACATTAACTTCGTCAGCTTGAAAAGTAATCGAACCTGGTTCGTTACGTTGAATTTTTACACCTAAATTACCCAACAAAGTAATTAATTTATTGATGTCAATAATATCGGGAATATTATTAATTTTTACTTTATCCCCCGTTAGAAGCACGGCACATAAAATTTGTAATGCCTCGTTTTTTGCTCCTTGCGGAGTGATTTCTCCTTTTAAAGGAGTTCCTCCTTCGATTTTAAAAATTCCCATAGATTTCTTTTAAGGTTCTAAGGTTCTGAGATTCTAAGGTTCTAAGGTTAAGCTAAAATCTTAGCACCTTAGCTGCTTAGTATCTTAGCAACTTCTTCTATTTTTGATTATTGTTTTTTTGAAATGTCTTTTTTTGACCGCCTTTGTTATTGTTATTCTTGTTGTTATTCTGAATTTTTGGCTGTACACCAGAAGCCGTTTTATTAGACATACGTTTATTTGTACGCATTAAATCCGTTGTATTCAACAACTCTTCTGTGCTATGTAATAAATTAATTTTACCTCCAGACAATTCATATAAATGCTCGAAAATCACATCATCTTTTACTGTGTCTTTGTTCCAGCTCAAGAACGATTTTTTCATGTGATTGGCAATTACCATCACCAAGGCATTTTTCATTTCGCCATCTTCCCATTTATTGGCAACATCAATCATATATTTGATGTTGTTACCATAAAATCTATATTTTGGAAAGTTCTGCGGATACTGCAAAGCGTCTGGTTTTAGCTCCAAAACTTCTCGTGACGGAATTGGGTACGGAGATTCAACATTCAGTTTAAAATCAGACATAATAAAAAGCTGATCCCAAAGTTTATGCTGAAAATCTGGCACGTCACGCAAATGCGGATTTAGGCTTCCCATAACCTGAATGATATATTTCGCGGCTTTATTGCGCGTTTCATCATCTTCGATTGCAGTTGCCTGATCGATCAATTTTTGTAAATGACGACCATATTCTGGGATAATTAAACGCTGTCTTTCAGAATTGTATTCTAAATTATACACAACGTCGCTTGCGGCTTCTCTTTTATATTTTTCGATCATAAGTTTATAATGAAACTATACCTTCTATTGTAGAAACTTCTTTGTATTTACTAATCACATCATCTGAGCTGTGCATCGTAACATCTACAGAAACACTGGTAAATTTACCTGTTTTAGATTTTGTTGTTTTAATAACCGCTCCCATTCTATCAAAAGCTTTTTCAACACGCTCTACATTATCACCTACAGAAGGCACAATAAATTTATACAAATATTCTGCTGGCCAAGTGTTTGCGTTATCAAGTTCTACTTTTAATCTTTCGTAAAATTCGGCGGTGTTTTTTTCTTTATCGTTCTCCATTCGTAATTAAAAATAAACGCAAATATACGGTTTTTGAATTTAGATTTTTTATATTTTTTCTTCGAAAAAAGGTTCAAAGTTACAAAGTTACAAAGGTGCAGAGAAAAAACCTCTAGAAGATTATTTCATTGTATTTTTTACGCTTATATTTGAGAAAATAATCCACCGAAAACTCTCGCAAATTAGAGCGCTTTTTTCGTCATTTTGTCATCCTGAGGAACGAAGGATCACACTAGAAACTCGACAAAGGTTGGAGAATTTCTGTGCGGAGCTACTTGTGTGATCCTTCGTTCCTCAGGATGACAAGTTTGCGTTTAAAATTTGCGAGATTAAAACACAATGCAATGAAAAAACTCCTTTTACTTTTTATCGCTCTTACACTAAATTCAGTTCAAGCGCAGGAAGTTAAAACGCTAACGTATTTCCAAAACGACACTTTAAAACTAGATTTAGATTTATATCTGCCAAAGAAAAAAGCTGGCGAAAAAATTCCGTTAATAATGTTCGCATTTGGTGGCGGATTTTCAGGTGGAGAACGTACAAGTGAAAAAGATTTCGGGAAATTTATGGATCAAAATGGTTATGCTGTTGCGAGTATTTCGTACAGTTTATATATGAAAGGAAAAGATTTTGGCTGTAAAGGAACTTTGACCGAAAAAATAAAAGCAATCCAAATTGGCGTTAGCGATATGTGGCAGGCAACGGCTTTCTTAATTGAGAATGCAGATAAATACAATTTAGATACTTCAAAAATCTTTATTTCTGGAATTAGTGCGGGTGCCGAAATTGGTTTCCATGCTTCTTTTTGGGATTATAAATTGATGAATTTATACAAAAGCAATCTCCCAGAAAACTTTAAATACAAAGGTTTTATTGGAGGTTCGGGAGCAATTCAGGATATTAATTTGATTACAAAAGAAAAAGCAATTCCGATGTTATTGGCTCACGGAAATAATGATGACACGGTTCCTTATGCAGCAGGTTCGCATCGCTCCTGCCCTACAAACGCTTCTGGCTGGCTGATTCTTTTTGGTTCTTATGCGGTTTACAATCAAATGAACGATTTACACAAAGACATCGAGCTGATTACTTTCTGCGGTGGTGGACATGAATTTTCAGGCTACCTTTTTCATGAAGGTCAAAAGTATGTTTTAGATTTTGTGAATGATGTTTTGAATGGCAAAAAATTCCAATCGCATTTGATTGTTCCTTCTAATAAAAAAGGAAAGGATTCTGGAAAATATTTGTTTTGTGAATAAATTTTAAAAATATGTTTAGAATATTCCTAATCATTATACTAATTGCAAATACTGCCTTTAGTCAGAAATTAAAAGAAACTCCTCAAAGCAAATATTACAATTTTTGTAGAAGTGATTTAAGCAAAATAGAACGAATTCCACAATTCCCCTTTTTTCCAACCGAAGAATTATGTTCAATAAAAAAGTGTTTTCGAAGTATCTCTTATAAAGAAATCAATGAAGTTATATATAATCGATTAATTGAAATAGCTCAAAAAAATTATAGTGATGGAATACTTCTTTACTTACTAGAAGGTGATGGAAGTGCAGAAGAAGCTGATAAAAAAAACAAAAAGACAAACAACAATAAATTTATTTATGTCAGTATAGATGATTTTATTAATTCAGAAGAAATTTCAAAAGGCAAAGATTTGTATAACAACGAGACTAAAAAACTTATGAATAAAATATAATATTCAGATAAGTTTTAAACTGCTCCAGCGGAGCAAAATATTTATAGCAATTCAATTTCACACCAATCAAAAGCTCCAGCGGAGCGACATATAAATCACGCAAAATATGTCGCTCCGCTGGAGCTTTTGATTTATTGTGTCCAATTTTTCTATAAATATGTCGCCTCTATAGGGACTTTTCACTTTGCTAAAACATAACCATTTCCCTTCCTCAATCAGTAACTTTTGTTTATTAAAATATCAAATCTTTCGTTTCTGATAAATATTCTTTTTAATTACAAATAAGTTTAGGTAAATTTGCGCTTTATTTTTAGAATAGTGCAAAAAGAAATTATTGTCTTGCTTGGCGGACCTGGTACTGGAAAATCAACACTTATTAACGAATTGGTAGCTCGTGGCTTTTGCTGCTATCCTGAAATCTCTAGACAGGTTACCATGAAAGCACAGGAACAAGGCATTGAACAGCTGTTTCTAGAACAGCCGCTTTTGTTTAGCGAAATGTTGTTGGAAGGACGTATTGAACAATATAAAAATGCTGTTAACGAACCTGATAATGTGGTTTTTATTGACAGAGGAATTCCAGATGTGGTAGCCTATATGGATTATATTGGCGATGAGTATCCAGAGCATTTTACCAAAGCATGCGAAGATTTCAAATATTCTAAAACCTTTATTTTACCGCCTTGGGAGGAGATTTACCAAAGTGATTCTGAGCGTTATGAAAATTTTGATCAGGCAGTAAAAATTCAGGAGCATCTTGTTGAGACTTATAAAAAATATGGTTACGAACTGATTGAAGTTCCTAAAGATACAGTTGAAAACAGAATTCTTTATATCTTAGACAAAATTTAGCGGTATGGTTTAAAGTTGTAAAACTAGAAACTGTTTTCTAAATTTTTAACTTTAAAACCAAGGCAATGCTCGGAGCACAGGATATTCTTCTAAAATACTGGAAACACGACAGTTTTAGACCGTTGCAAAAAGAAATTATCGATTCTGTTCTTGAAGGACAGGATACTTTTGCAGTACTTCCGACAGGAGGTGGAAAATCGATTTGTTTTCAAGTCCCCGCTATGATGCAGGAAGGCATTTGTTTAGTTATTTCTCCTTTAATTGCCTTGATGAAAGATCAGGTAATGAATCTACAAAAAAGAGAGATTAAAGCAATTGCTCTTACTGGCGGAATTCACACTGAAGAATTGATTGATCTTTTAGACAATTGCCAGTACGGAAATTATAAATTTCTCTACTTATCACCAGAACGTTTACAATCAGATTGGATTCTGGAACGCATTAAAAACCTACCTATAAATTTAATTGCTATTGACGAAGCGCATTGTGTTTCGCAATGGGGTCATGATTTTAGGCCAGCGTATCTTAAAATTTCAGAACTAAAAAAATTCTTTCCTAAAATTCCTTTTTTAGCTTTAACCGCAACAGCAACTCCAAGAGTTATTGAAGATATTAGAACGCAATTAGAATTAAAAAACCCGAATCATTTTCAACAATCGTTTGAGCGAAAAAATATCGCTTACATGATTTTTGAAGTTGAGGATAAATTATACCGTACAGAACAAATTCTGAAAAAGAATCCGCAACCTTCTATTATATATGTACGAAATCGTAAAGCGTGTTTGAATATATCTTCGCAATTGCAATCGTTAGGTTTTACGGCAACGTATTATCATGGTGGACTTTCTGCAAAAGAAAAAGATAAAAACATGCAGTTGTGGATGTCGGAACAAGCGCAAGTTATTGTGGCTACGAATGCTTTCGGAATGGGAATTGACAAAGACAATGTAAAAACCGTTATTCATACGCAGCTTCCAGAAAACTTAGAAAATTATTATCAGGAATCTGGACGCGCGGGACGAAATGGCGCAAAAGCTTTTTCGGTTTTACTTTATAACAATTCTGATTCCGTTCAGACTGAACAGCAGTTTTTAAGCGTTCTTCCTGACAAAAAATTCTTGAAAACGATGTACAACAAATTGTGCAATTATTTTCAAATTGCTTACGGAGAAGGTTTAGACGAATCTTTCTCATTCAAACTAAATCATTTCTGCAATAAATATGAATTCCCAACTTTGAAGACTTATAATGCTTTACAGTTTTTAAATCAGCAGGGAATTATTACGATGTCTCAGGAATTCTCAGAAAAAATCAGCATTCAGTTTCTGATTGAATCTAAAGAAGTAATTCGATACATGAGTTTGAATCCAAATGATGAAGAAATCATTTTGGCTATTTTGAGAACTTATCCCGGAGTTTATGAAGTGAAATCTAATTTGAATTTGGGATTAATTGCAAAAAAATCAAATCGCCCTGAAGAGCAAATTATAGCGCTTTTAGAAAAATTAAAAGAAAAAGAAATTATAGAATATAAGTCTAAAAATAACGACGCTACTATTTTGTTTAATGAAGTTCGCGAAGATGATCACACTATAAATAGAGTTTCGAAATATTTAGAAAAACAAAACGAAGTCAAAAAAGAACAGCTTTTATCTGTTTTGCATTATATAAAAGACACTAAAACCTGCAAAAACAGATTGGTGCTAGATTATTTTGGTGAAGAAACAAACGAAAACTGCGGTATTTGTTCGTACTGCATTACACAAAAAGGAAAAATCACTGAAGCCGATTCGATTGCAGACAAAATCCTTTCTTTACTAAAAACAGCTTCGTTGACTTCGAGAGAAATTGAGAACCAAATAAAAATGGACACAAAAGACATAATTTCGGTTCTTCAGGAGTTACTCGAAAACAATCATATCATTATACAAGCGAATAATAAATACACTTTAAAATCATAATGGAGAAATTGAGAATTATATTTATGGGAACTCCAGAATTTGCCGTTGGCATTTTGGACACCATTATTAAAAATGACTACGATGTTGTCGGTGTGATTACAGCTGCAGATAAACCAGCTGGACGCGGACAAAAAATAAAATATTCGGCTGTTAAAGAATATGCACTTGCTAACAATCTTACTTTATTACAGCCAACCAATTTAAAAGACGAGAGTTTCTTAGCAGAATTAAAAGCTTTGAATGCCAATTTACAAATCGTAGTTGCTTTTAGAATGCTGCCAAAAGTAGTTTGGGAAATGCCTTCATTTGGAACTTTTAATCTTCATGCTTCTTTATTGCCAAATTATCGTGGCGCCGCTCCAATTAACTGGGCTATTATTAATGGAGAAACAAAAACTGGTGTTACCACTTTCTTTATTGATGATAAAATTGATACTGGTGCAATGATTTTAAATTCTGAAATCAATATCGAGCCAGAAGAAACTGCGGGACAATTGCACGATCGTTTGATGCATTTAGGAAGCACAACTGTAATTGACACTTTAAAAGTTATTGAAACTGGAAATGTTACCACAACAATTCAAGAAGATAACGACGATATTAAAACCGCTTACAAATTAAATAAAGAAAACTGCAAAATCGATTGGACAAAATCTGGAGCAGAAATCAATAACTTAATTCGAGGATTAAGTCCTTATCCTGCTTCTTGGTGTTTTTTGAAAGACCAAAATGAAGAATTGAACATCAAAATATATGAAGCTAAATTAATCTCAGAATCACATTCTTACGAGACTGGAAAGTTAATTAGCAGTAAAAAAGAAATCAAGATTGCAATAAAAGAAGGGTTTATTCAGTTATTAAGTCTACAATTTCCAGGAAAAAAGAGAATGCTTGCTTCAGAATTATTAAATGGAGTGACTTTTTCCGAAGCTGCAAAAGTGTATTAACGCCAGTAAAACAGGGGTTTGTACCTGTTTTTTATCGACGAACAACACTCTTTATGAACAAAAAAAGCAAGTTATTAACAATTTTTGCTAAAAATAAAGAAAACACTTGCACGCAACGGATTTCCTACTAAATTTGTGTATTAACAATTTTTTTTAACCAACAATTAATAACTAATTATTATGAACAAATCAGAATTAATCGATGCTATCGCTGCTGATGCAGGAATTACAAAAGCTGCGGCGAAATTAGCTTTAGAGTCTTTTTTAGGTAATGTAGGAACAACTTTGAAAAAAGGAGGAAGAGTTTCATTAGTAGGTTTTGGATCATGGTCAGTTTCTTCTAGAGCTGCTAGAGACGGTAGAAACCCACAAACAGGAAAAACTATTAAAATCGCAGCTAAAAACGTTGTAAAATTCAAAGCTGGAGCTGAATTAGAAGGTGCAGTGAACTAAGTAAGAAAGTTCTCTAAACTTATAATATAATTAAAACCTTCCATCTGGAAGGTTTTTTTATGCGGTTTAACGATTTTTTTTGTGATTTTAATTTTTTTATGATTAAATTTAATAAAAATTGTAACCGTATGATTTCAGAAAAATTAAAAAAAGGACACCTGCTTATTGCCGAGCCTTCAATAATTGGAGATTTATCTTTTAATAGATCGGTAATTTTATTAGCAGACCATAACAAAGAAGGATCAATAGGTTTTATAATTAATAAGCCATTAAAATACACTATTAGTGACTTAATACCCGAAATTGATGCTAACTTTAAGATATATAACGGAGGCCCTGTAGAACAAGACAACCTTTATTTCATTCACAATATTCCTGAGTTAATCCCAAATAGTGTTGAGATTTCGAACGGGATTTATTGGGGAGGTGATTTTGAGTCAACTAAAGACTTAATAAACAGCGGAACTATTAGTAAAAATAATATTCGCTTTTTCTTAGGCTATACCGGTTGGGACGAAAATCAACTCGAAAATGAGATGCAAGGAAACTCTTGGATTATTGCTGATAATAATTATAAAA
Organism: Flavobacterium ginsenosidimutans; assembly: GCF_003254625.1. GTDB lineage: Bacteria > Bacteroidota > Bacteroidia > Flavobacteriales > Flavobacteriaceae > Flavobacterium > Flavobacterium ginsenosidimutans. Next base: position 136,952 of record NZ_QJRJ01000074.1, on the reverse strand, counting down.
ATAAAATTATCGGAAAATCTACTACTCACTTTTGGAAAGAGCAGATTATTGAGCTTGGCGGTGATTATCTTATTTGGTCTAACGCACCTGAAAATCCATATCTGAATTAATTTTCAGAGATGGATTCATTTAGCTTCTGCACTAGTAAATGAGCCAGATTCGTTGTAAACTCCTTTTTTCGATATTTAGTTATCGGCTGTATTCCCATGATTACATTAGTCAGGAATAATTCGTCTGCTTTTTGAAGATCAAAAGGCGAAATTATCTCTTCTACAACTTCTATGCCTTCAACTTTTTTGGCCAATGCCAAAATTTGCTTACGCATAATTCCGTTTAATGCACCTTCTGAAACTGGAGGTGTAATAAGCTTATTTCCTGTAACCATAAAAATATTTCCCTGAAGCGCTTCTACAACATTTTTACTGTCATTCAGTAAAATACAATTAGCAAGATCATTTTCATTTGCATAAATACTTCCTGTTATATTAATCATCTTGTTTGTTGTTTTCAGAGATGATAATAATTGTTTTGTTACATAGAAGTCTTTATACAAATCTACTTCGTATTCGTTTGTATTTAAAGAGTAAGCTTTATTTCCAAGAGAAATAGCGTTGATTAAGAATGAAATATCATTACTTTTAGGAAGATACAAACCGCCATCGTTTCTAAAAACGGTAATTCTAGCTCTTGCTGAAGATGCAATATTCAATTGGTTAACCAAATTAAGAATCTGCTCTTCAAAATATTCCATTGTAAAATCCATAGGAATCATCATTCTGACCACACGCATTGAAGCCATCAGTCTAAAATAATGATCTTCAAGAAACAAGATTTTTCCGTTGACAATTTTTACTGTTTCGAATATTCCGTCACCATACAAAAAGGCGCGGTTAAGAGTTAGTATATTATCTTCCTGCCCTATGTTTCCGTTAAAATTAATCATAAAAAAACCCTGAATTTTGTTCAGGGCAAATATAAGGTATAAAATAGACTTTTACTAAACAGATCCTATAAGATGTTTTAAGTCTGAGATTTGATTCTCCCACAATTGTTTAGCTTCGCCTAATTCTTCTTTATCGGCAAAATCAACCACCATAAGTGACACATCTTTAGTCAATTCATCAACTAAAATATGAAGTTCAAAAAAGTACTCAGTGTCTTTACTGCTTTCGTCAACCCATTTGAACTTTACTTTTTCGCCAGATTTTTTTGAAGCCAAGCGAGCTTTTTCCTGCGAATCATTCCAGATGAAAGTAAAAAATTCACCTCTTGAATTAACATTGTCAGCAAACCATTCTTGTAAACCTGACGGCGTTGATATATATTGATACAATAATTGTGGCGAAGAATTGATCGGAAACTCGATTTCGTAACGTATTTTTGAATCCATGTGCTACTTTAATTTTTTTCGAAATATAAGAATATATGTCCAAAAACAATGCATAATTAAAAATATTTTTTTTTCTTCATTTTATGCTTGCGCGCTTTAATATTATTTCTATCTTTGCACCCGCAATCAGGAATTCATGATAGCAGTCCAGGCGAGGTAGCTCAGTTGGTTAGAGCGCAGGATTCATAACCCTGAGGTCACGGGTTCAACTCCCGTCCTCGCTACTTAGAAGGTAAAACCCTTAAACAGAAATGTTTAAGGGTTTTTTATTATTTTTAAATAAAAAACAGTCCTAATTTTATGGAAGGCGAAATAAATTTAAATACGATTTTAGAGAATCTCAATCCTGTTCTTAATACAGGAAAATATGTTTTTACAAAAGTAGATTCTCTAGAAAAGGTTCCTTTTTCAAAGATTTTGTTTCTATTTAAAGAAAAAGAAGGGATTACTGTAGTATTAGAAAAACATTTTGCAGAAGAACTTAATCTTCATTTCTCTTACATTGCTTCTTGGATTACTTTAGAAGTTCATTCTTCTTTAGCCGCTGTAGGTTTGACTGCTGCATTTTCTCAAGCATTAGGAAAGGCCAATATTAGCTGCAATGTAATTGCCGCATATTTACACGATCATATTTTTGTTGATGAAAATGACGCTGTGAAAGCAATGGATATACTCCTGAAATTAAAACAAGAGAATAAAAATTCTTTGTAATTAAAAAATCAAAAAATAACCATAAAAACTGCCATTAAAATAGTTATTTTGCAGAGGTAATTTTATAGCATATGGATATAGTCAAATTTAAGATCACATCAAAAACGATAAAAGTCGAAGTACGCAATTCGAATAATTATGTTTTTAATTTCAATACCGCTTTAGATATTGCCAAAGAAGACAAAGATGTTTTATTAAAATTGTACAATGCCTTAGATCTTCTTTTTAAGAAAGAACAGATTACCGAAAACAAAAATTACATTTCGCCAAATCAGACCAATATCTTAGATCAGATTTCTGCTGCAGATTTGGAAAAGGAGGATAATTAATTTTATCCTGAGGCCCTTTTTTTTAAAATCAAAAACCATTTCCAGTTAATTCTTTTAACCAATATCAAATGGATAACAAAATCATTTCCGAAAGAATAATTGAGTTGAAAAATGCTGATCTCAAATTGAGAAACAAGCTTATTGAAAACAAAAAACTTTTTGAAGGATATGATGAAGAAATGGAAAAGCTGCATAAACAAAATGCAATAATCTTAAATGAAATCATAAACACAATCGGTTATCCGACGATTGATAAAGTTGGGAAAGAAGCTAGCGAAGCTGCTTGGCTAATCATACAGCATTCTATTGGATCTCCAGATTTTATGAAACGCTGTGCGGAGCAATTGCAAAATGCAGTCAAAGAAAATCAAGCAGACCCTATTAATCTTGCCTATTTAACAGATAGAATAGCTACCTTGGAGGGAAAGCCACAACTTTACGGAACTCAATTTGATTGGGATGAAAAAGGAAATTTAAGTCCAAATTTATTCGATGACCTACAAATGGTAAATCAAAGAAGACAATCTATCGGACTCAACTCTCTGGAAGAGCAAACCGAACTTATTCGAAATCGAATAATACAAGAAAATCAATTACCTCCTGAAGATTTCGAAAAACGAAAACAAGAAGCACTTGAATGGAGGAGAAAAACAGGATGGATAAAATAACTTCAAATCCAACTGTAATTCCCAATTAATTCCTCCTACTATAAAAAGTCTTCCACAGTTTTTACCGACTCGAATAAAAACAGTAATTTTATCTGTACCCTTAAAAAAATATTTTTCTGTATCTGTATCCAAATCTTTAAGAGCAATAATTTTGCTAAAAAAAGACATGGAATCTAAAACAGCAACACAGAAAAAAATAACTTTTAGAGAGGTATATATATTTGACATGGAGATTTTACAAATCATCTTCAATAAAAATATTAATGTGAAAGCTGAAGATAAAATGCTTTTTGGAATACCTTTTCTTCTTTGCGAAAAAAACAATAAAATCAATTCGTTTGCTAGTTTAATATTAGATGAAAAGAACGAAATCATATTTCAAATTTATGATGACGGAAGTTTGACTAATGAAGATAAAGCAATGTTTAATGAATACATTCAAAATTTTCTAACGAAAAAGAGAAATGCTAATTTCAATGACGTCGAACAATTAAGGCAAAGTACAGAACAGTTTGTTCACTGTCTTAGCTTTTAAGCGCATAACGAAAAAGAAAAAATGAAAAATCGCGAAACATTATATTTAAAAATTGCCCAAATTATTGAGGATCAAATTCACAATGAAACTCTTTCGCTTGGCGACAAACTGCCTTCTGTTAGAAGCGCGCAAAAGCTGTATAATGTTAGCTTAAATACCATTAAACAAGCGTATTTAGAATTGGAAAGCCGTTCGCTTATAGAATCTCGCCCAAAAACGGGATATTATGTGAGTAAAAGTTCGCAGCGCACAACTGCACTTCCTACGATCGCAAGTATAGATAACCATGAAAAAGAAAATACTCCAGAAGATTTAATTGATAAAGTTTTCAGCACAATCAATAAATCGGATGTGACACAATTTGCACTTGGATTGCCTGGCAAAAATTTCCTTCCAGTTGCCAAACTAAATAAAGGCATTATTAATGCGGTTCGAAAAAGAAATGATGCTGGCACCGATTACGAACCTGTTCAAGGACCAGAAGAACTTCGACGCGCTATTGCCAAATGGGCGCTTGTCATGGAAGGAAAAATTACCGAAGACGATCTTGTCATTACATCTGGCGCAATGCATGCGATTTACAATGCACTTATGGCAGTTACATCCCCGGGTGATAGTGTGGCTGTAGAAAGTCCTGCTTATTTTGGGATACTTCAAGCGATTAAAGTTTTGGGCTTAAAGGCAGTTGAAATTCCGACTCATCCTTTGTATGGATTAGATCTTGATGTTTTAAAAAAAGCGCTTCCAGAAATAAAAGCCTGCTGTTTTATTACCAATTTCAATAATCCGATGGGATTTCAAATGCCCGACGAAAACAAACGAGAATTGGTAAAATTAATAACGCAATATAATGTTCCGTTAATTGAAGATGATATTTATGGCAATTTGTACTTTGGCTCGGAACGTCCTAAACCTTGTAAATTTTATGATGAAGCAGGTTTAGTTTTATGGATCGGATCAGTTTCTAAAACTCTTGCGCCGGGATATCGAGTCGGTTGGATTGCGCCAGGAAAATTTAAAGACAAAATCATTCGTCAAAAACTGGTTCAGACAGTTTGTAATTCTTCATTGTATTCCGATGTTATTACAGATTTCTTAGAACACGGACGTTATGATCATCATTTGAGAACTTTTAGAAATAAACTTTATACCAATTATCTCCAAATTAATCGCGCTGTAGAATCTTATTTTCCAGACAACACCAAAATTGCACAGCCAAAAGGCGGTTTTATGTTATGGCTTGAACTAGATGAAAGAATTTCTACAACAGAATTATACAACCCTGCTTTAGCTCAAAAAATCAATTTTGCCCCGGGAAGAATTTTTTCGCAGTACAATCAATACAACAATTGCATGAGATTATCTTATGCTTTAGAATGGAACGAACGCGTAGATTCTGATTTGGAAAAATTAGGCAGAATAATAAAAAATAGTATTTAATAGAATCATGAAAAATAAAGATCAAGTAGAAATAGTAACTTATAACCACAAATATCAAAAAAGTTTTAAAGATTTAAATATCGAATGGATTTCAAATTATTTTGAAGTTGAACCAAATGACATAAAAGCGCTAGATCATGCCGAAGATTATATTATAAACAAAGGCGGAGAAATTTTTTCTGCTGTTTTAAATGATGAAGTTTTGGGCGTTTGCGCTCTAATCAAAAGTGATGGAAAAGATTATGATTACGAATTAGCAAAAATGGCTGTAAGTCCAAAAGCGCAAGGAAAAGGCGTTGGAAATTTATTGGCGGAATCGGCTATAAAATGGGCTACAGAAAAAGGAGCTTCTAAAATTTATTTGGAAAGCAATACCAAACTTCAACCTGCCATTAAATTATATGAAAAATTAGGTTTTAAAGAAATAACAGGAATTTCTTCGACTTATAATAGAGTTGATATTCAAATGATGCTTATTGTTAAATCCTAAATAAATTTATTAAATTCTAAAACTTAACATTAAATAAAACACAAAAAAAGAATCATTTTTTTAAACTAAGAATCACATTTTTTTACCACTTACACATAAAGATCGGATTAATATTATTAAAATATTATTATTTTTTATTAAACCATCAAAAAATCAATGCTCATTATTAAATTAGCTGCAAATGTTTTATATTAATATTTTTACCTTTTTAACATGCCTAGTTTTAAATTACAAATAATTGCACTAATCCTTTCTTGTTTTGTTTATTCTTCTTGTTCCAAAGATTACATACCTGAAAAAAGAATTATTTCCGATTTTGAATCCACTAATGGAGTGGATAATATAGATTTGACCAAAGAATATGATGTTGTAATTTATGGCGCAACTGCAGCAGGAATTATAGCTGCTGTCGAGGTTAAAAAATCTGGCAAAAGTGTACTTTTAATAAAACCTTCAAATACTGCTTTAGGCGGAATGTCTACTAATGGGCTGGGAATAACTGATATTCATGACACCAATATTTTAGGCGGACTTACAAGGACATTCTATCATCGTATTAAAGAATATTACAGTAGTTCACAAAATTGGTTTGTTGGTAGTGCTGGTGGTTACAAAAAATATTTTCAAAACGGAGATATAATGCTTTGGTTTGAGCCTAAAGCAGCGCAGTTTGTTTTTCGTGATATCATCTTAGAAAATCAAATTCCAATTTTAAACAATGAAAGACTCGATTTGCAAAATGGCATTTTAAAAAACAGCATTCATACAATTGAGTCTATTAGAATGGAGTCGGGCCTTAAAATCAAAGGAAAAATATTTATAGACACTAGTTATGAAGGAGACCTCATGGCTAAATCAGGTATTTCATATACTTATGGAAGGGAAAGCAACTCTCTTTATAAAGAACTTTTTAATGGAGTACGCAGAATGTCAAATAATGATCGCAACCAATTCCCTGAGGGCGTTAAATATCTTGGCAATGGTCTACCATCTTATATATCTGGAAATGGTACTGCCGATAAAAAAATACAAGCTTTCTGTTTTAGAATGTGCTTAACTAATGTTGACCATAACAGACGAGACATAGAAAAACCTTTTGATTATAATGAAGAGGACTATCATCTTTTATTCGAATATCTAAAAACCCATGATGCCAATACCTTTTTTGACCTAATGCCTTTACCAAATGGTAAAACTGATTCGAATAATTTGGGTCCGATTTCAACGGATTATGTAGGACAAAATTATAATTATCCTGATGGAGATTATGCCGAAAGAGAATTAATTGTTGCCAACCATAAGCGATATCAAATTGGCCTTCTATGGACTCTTGCAAATCATCCAAAAGTGCCCGAAAAAATACGTGATTTTTACAAACAATGGGGACTTTCAAAAGATGAATTTGTAGAGAATAATAATTGGCCAAATCAGCTATATATTAGGGAAGGCAGAAGAATGATTAGCGATTATGTCATGACTGAAAACAACTGTACAGGAAAAGTTATAGCTGAAAACCCCATAGCATTAGCAGATTATGCAATGGACTCACATATAGTGCAACGTTATGTAGATACAAATGGCAATGTTAAAAATGAAGGACGTTACATGCTCGAAACCCCAAACCCATATCCAATTGATTATCGATCTATCGTACCTAAAAAAAGTGAATGCACTAACTTACTGGTCCCTATTTGTTTATCTGCTTCCCGTGTAGCATATAGTTCAATAAGAATGGAACCCGTTTATATGACATTAGGACAAGTTTCTGCGGTCGCAGCAATTCTAGCCTTAGATAATAATATACCTGTACAAGATTTATCATACGATACTTTACGAAATACACTATTAGAGAAGAAAATGGTCGTGGGACAGAAATAATACCATATACTTCAATATCTTTAAACACTACAAAAAATCCCTTTACAATATGCATAATTCATAATCAAATCAATGAGTAATGCGTATTTTCTATTTCTAAATAAAAACGTGTATCGATATGTAACATTTCTTCAACAAAAGCGTCAAATCTTAAATTTAATTACGGTTCTTTGCAACTTATTACATTCATGATTTGAGATTGCCTCAATTTTTGGATACAATAATATTGACACCAATGAGTTTAGACTAGGTAAAAGCTAGTCACGATATTTTCGTTATGGACAATAAAGAGTTTATTTTAAGTTTAAAAAAAGGTAATGAAGCAGCTTTTAAAGAAGTTTACTTCAGCTACTACGATAAACTGATAAATATTGCCAAACGATTTAATTCTTCTGTATTTACTCCCGAAGACTTTGTTCAGGAGACTTTTATAAGACTTTACAATAAAAGAGAACTGCTTAACGAAGAGGTGCTGTTTGACAAACAGATATTTGTTATCTGCAAGAACATTATTCTTAATCATGTTAACAGAGAAAACAAAATAGTGCAGCTTGATCCTTCTCAAGTTGAAATGCTAGATGATGAAGAAACTGACTTAGGAATTTTTGAAGAAAGACAAGAAAAACTACAAAACTTCATTAATCAGCTTCCAGAACAGCAACAAAAAATATTCACTTTACATAAACTGGAAAACCTTAGCTATAAGGAGATTGCAGAAATAACGGATCTTTCTGAAAAGACCATTGCCAATCATATTTATCTCGCCAGTAAATTTATTCGAAAAAAAATCGAAAACCATTAGGAACTTTTTAGTTCTCGTTTGTTATACTAAAAAACAAGAACTAAAAATGCACATTGAAGCGTATAAAACTAATGTTAAAACAAAGAAAGACGCAAGTTTACTTGTGGCTTATTTACAGTTTATCATTTCTGATTGTATCATAAAGTTCGATCATCAAGGACAAGAGAATATCCTTAAAATCGAAACTAACCGAGACATTAAAGAAATGGTTTACGGTGTTTTTAACAAACAAGGTTTTCATTGTCAAATCATTTAATATCTAGAAAAGATGGATCAAGAAAAATTTGACGAGGAATTTAAAAAGTTATGGGAAGAGTCTCCCCTTTCTCATTCGGATAACGAAAAAGAAGCTTCGTGGGAACAATTCCATGCCAAAACTTTTGCCCAAAAGAAACGAAGATCTAGGCCTTGGCACTATTATTCGGCCGCGGCTGTCTTACTTTTCGTTTTAATTGGAACTGGAATTTATTTCAATACCGAATCTTCAAATGAAAATGCTGTTGTAACCGAAAATGTGATTGAAAACCTAACTTCAAAAATAAAACACGTCGTTTTACCAGACAGCTCAAAAGTAGAATTAGGTCCGAATTCTAAAATTATTTACGGAAACAATTTTGCTTTAAACAGAAAAATAGAAATTGATGGTGAAGCTTATTTTAAAGTTAAAAAAGACAAACAGCATCCTTTTCAAGTATTTTGTGATGAAACTACAACTACAGTTTTAGGAACTTCTTTTACTGTTAAAGAATCTGAAAATGAAGAAATAACAGTTGAACTTTTCGAAGGAAGCGTTCAAATGAATATAAAAGGCCAAAACCAGAAATGGATTTTGAAACCTGGAGATAAATTCACTTACGCAAACCAAATGGCTTCAATAACAGAATTCAGCAGATTTATAGATTTTGATAACGAAAAATTGTCGGTTATCAGTAATTATATTGAAAAAAACTACGGTTATAAAGTCAATATTCCTGAAGAAAATCTGGGTCAGAAAATTACAATCCGAATCAATAAAAAAGAAGATTTAAAGACAATTGTACAATTAATATCAGAAATGTATAACCTAAAATTTGAAATAAATGAAGATTTAAAACAGATCACTTTTCAATAAAAACAGGAAAAGGATGTAAGCCGCGAAACTCCACATCCTCCTAATATTCAGGATAACACGAGGTTATTCCATTTAATAATATTCAAAAATACAAAATTTCATGAAGCATATAATTTCAGCATGCTTTTTTTTATTCAGTTTATGTATGTCAGCTCAGAGCGTTACAGTAACTGTAGATCAAAATACGACATTAAAAGAATTCTTCAAGCAGATTGAAAGTCAAACCGATTTTAAATTTGCTTTTACAGATCAAATTGATACAAATAAAAAATATTTTACAAAGAAAAGCACTTTTACGACTATCGAAATTGAGAAGCTTATTTCTGAATTAAATCAAACTTCTATTGTACAGTTTTCTATAGTGGGCAATAATATTTTTGTGAAACAGAAATCTCAAACTCAGAAACCAGCTAAAAAAAAAAACAAGCTGACAGGTCGCATTTTTGATGATGAAAGACAACCCGTTATTGGCGCCAACGTTTTTATTAAAGAATTGGAAACAGGTGTTGTAACAGATGTTAATGGAAATTATAGCATTGAAGTTCCCGACGGAAATTATACGGTTCAAGTGAGTTATGTTGGATTTAAAAATGAGGAAAAACGAGTTTCTGTTACAGATGATAATAAAGTCAATTTCAACATAGATCCAGATAGCCAGCAATTAGGAGAAGTTATTGTAATGAACAATAAAGCTGCTGATATTAAAGCAACTCAAATGAGTGTTAACAAGCTTTCGATGCAGGAAATTAAAAAAATTCCTGTTGCAATGGGTGAACCAGATCCTTTAAAATCAATTTTGACTCTTCCTGGAGTTACCAATGCTGGAGAAGCTTCTTCAGGTTTTAATGTTCGAGGTGGTGCTGCCGATCAGAATTTGATTCTTTTAGATGGTGCTCCTGTTTATGCAGATTCACATATGTTTGGATTCTTCTCTATTTTCAATGCTGATATTGTTAACGGTTTAGATTTATATAAAGGAGGAATTCCGTCAAAATTTGGAGGACGTGTTTCTTCTGTTTTAGATGTAACACAGCAAACAGGAGATTTTGAAGAATATAAAGTAAATGGAGGAATTGGAATTATCTCAAGCCGTCTTTTAGTTCAAGGTCCGCTAGAAAAAGAGAAAGGTTCTTTTATTCTTTCTGGGCGTGCTTCTTATGCACATTTATTTATGAAATTGGCAGATAATAATAACTCAGCGATGTTTTATGATTTGAATGCTAAATTAAATTATCGTTTTAATGCCAAGAATACGCTTTCGTTTTCTGGTTATTTCGGAAATGATTTATTCGATATTAACGATCGTTTTGCAAGTACGTACGGAAGTACAATGGGTATTTTAAACTGGAAACATAAATTTACTGATCGTTTAAACAGCAATTTATCAGTTTTCTACAGTGATTACAGATTCAATCTAGAAATTCCAATTGAAAGTTTTAAATGGGACAGCAATATTGCGAGTTACGGATTGAAATACAATTGGAACTTCCAACAATCTGAAAAGTTTAAAATCAATTACGGAATTGATGGTTTGTATTATAATTTCAACCCTGGAGTTGTAAAACCTACTTCTTCGGATTCGCAGTTTAATTATATGCAGCTGGATAAAAAATACGCTTTAGAATCTTCTGCTTTTGTTGATTTTGAAAATCAGATTACAGAAAAACTGACTTTTCGCTACGGACTTCGTTATAGTATGTTTTTACGTTTAGGAGACGAAACCATCAGTACTTACGAAAATGGTCAAGCAGTAGTCTACAATCCGCTTTATAAAATTTATGAAGAAGGGACGCCAAACGGAAGCATTTCGTATGGAAAAGGAAAAACAATCAGCAACTTCAATAATTTTGAACCAAGAGCGGCCTTATCTTATGCTTTTAACGACGAAACTTCTATAAAAGCAAGTTACAACAGAATGGCTCAGTACATTCATATTTTATCAAATACGCAATCTCCACTTCCAATGAGCATCTGGACACCAAGTGGGCCTTTCACAAAACCTCAGCTTTTGGATCAATATGCGATGGGTTATTTCAGAAATTTCAAAGACGGGGATTACTCTTTAGAAACCGAATTATTTTATAAAAATGTTCAAAATCGTATTGACTATATTAACGGCGCTGATATTTTGGCTAACAACAACATTGAACAGGTTATTCTAAACGGAAAAGCCAGATCTTACGGAATGGAATTATTATTTAGAAAAAATACGGGTGTTTTCACAGGATGGGTTTCCTATACTTTATCTAGAGCAGAACAAAAAACGCCAGGAAGAACTCCAGAAGAACCAGGGGTTGCAAACGGTGACTGGTATTTATCTGGTTATGACAAATTGCATAATTTAAGTATTGTGGGGAGTTATGAATTGAATCCGAAATGGTCTTTTAATGGAAATTTCACTTTACAGTCTGGACAGCCAGTAACGTATGCAAATGGATACTATGAAATGGGAGGCATTCATATTCCGAATTATTCTTTGAGAAACGAAAATAGATTACCGCTTTTCCATCACTTAGATGTTGCGGCTACATACACGCCAAAACCAGACAAAAAGAAAGGATGGCAGAGCTATTGGGTATTTAGCCTTTATAATATTTACAACAGAAAAAATGCGGCTTCTATGAGTTTTACAACCAATGAAGATACAGGAGCAAATGAAACCAGAAGGCTTTCGATTTTCGGAATTGTTCCTGGAGTTTCTTATAATTTTAAATTTTAATGCTATGAATAAATTGAAAAAATATACGGTAATGAATAGAGTGCTAGCATTAATAAGTCTTCTTTTTGTTTTTTCTTTCGCTTCTTGCGAAGATGTAGTCAATCTGGATCTGGAAACTGGCGAAACCAAACTGGTAATAGATGCAGAAATCATTTGGAAAAAAGGAACTGACGGAAAAGAACAAACCATAAAAATCAGTAAAACGGCTCCTTATTACAACAATTCTACGCCAAAAGTTTCAGGGGCGCAAGTGAGAGTAGAAAACAGTAACGGAGATGTTTTTACTTTTAACGAAACTGAAACTGGAGTTTACAAATGCACTGATTTTGTTCCTGTAATTGATATGGATTACACACTTTTTGTAGAAGCAGAAGGGCAAAGTTTTACAGCTGTTGAAAAACTGACTTCTGTAACTCCAATTAATAAAGTTGAACAGAAAATTGTTCCTGATTTTGACGGAAAAGATATAATCGAATTGACTTTTTATTACAACGATCCTGCAGATCAAACTAATTTTTACGTGACCGATTATCAAAGTGAATTCTTGATTTACCCAGAATACGAAATCACAAATGATGAATTCTATAACGGAAATGAAATCAGTACAAGATATTCCCATTCAGAGGACATGAAACCAGGAAACACGGTTACAATTACACATAGAGGTGTTTCTAAAAACTTCTTTAATTATTGGAAATTAATTTTGGAAGCTTCGAGTTCTAATCCGTTTTCTGTTCCACCTGGAAATATTAGAGGAAACATTGTCAATACTACTGATGCTAATAATTTCGCTTTTGGCTATTTTAGACTGTGCGAAGCCGATCAGGTTCCTTACTTGGTACAATAAAAATGGTTATCCATAAAAACACAAAAGCCTTAAACGAGAATGTTTAAGGCTTTTGTGTTTTCCAATCTTTTTTATCAATCTGATAAACAAAATTCAATTTTGGTTTTTCGCCAAAATAAGCAACTTCTTCTTCGGCAATTTTGTTTGCTCTCACTCTTGAAATTGCGATTTGCGAACGGATATTTTCGGCACCAATATGAAATCTAACTTTAGAAACATATTCAAAAAGATAATCCAACATTGCCTTTTTTACACTTAAATTAAAACCTTTTCCCCAGCAAGAAACAGCATAAAAAGTATAGCCAATAAAAACACAATCTTCTTCTTGATTGAAATCGTAGAATCTTGTGCTTCCTATAACTGCTCCATTTTCTTTATTTATAATTTTAAAAGCGCCTTTGCTTTTGATTGCTCCTTCAAAAAACTTTTCAAAAACTTCTTTTTGCCATCGGTCTTTGTTTGGATGCTGTTCCCAAATTTTAGGATCGGAAGCGACTTGGTACAAATCATCAAAATCATTTTCTTCTAAAGGAGATAGAATACAAAAATCATTTTCTAAAACGAGTTGTAAATTAAAATTCATCATTCTTATTTTTATAAAACTAATTCTTCAAAAATTGGATCCATTAAAAGCGAGGCATACAAAGATTCTATCGAATTTTTGGAACCATGTATCTGCCATTCTAAAGTAACATGATCCACATTACGACGCTGTGTGATCAATTTTGATTTTACGCCAGAAGTCGAAAAAAGTTCTTTACATCTTGCATGACCATCATCGGAACGTTTGAAGGTTATTCGGAGAATTTTATGCTCGTTGATGAGGTCAATTTTATCTTGAAGAACCGTTAGCATCGTTAGAATAACAATGATCATAATCGCTGCACAAGCCGAAGCAAAGTAATAACCCGCTCCTACTCCCATACTAACTGCCGCAACCGACCATATTGTCGCCGCGGTTGTAATTCCCGTAACATGATTATCTGATCTAAAGATGACTCCCGCGCAAAGAAAACCTAAACCAGTTACAATATTAGAAGCTATTCTGTCTGGATTTCCTGCTCCACCGATCCATTCAGACATTAAGGTAAAAAAACAAGCTCCAACAGAAATCATTATTGTGGTGCGAAGTCCTGCAGCTTTTCCTTTGTATTCTCTTTCGGCTCCAATTAAAGCTCCCCAAAATGTTGCTAAAAGCAATCTTATGATAATTTCTACTTCCATTAAAACATTATTTAACCATTCTTAAAGCGCATTAAAAGAAAGTTCTCCTATCTTTTACTAAGATCAAGCATTGCTTTTGCCACAGCTTTAGTTGATTTATCATAATCCTCATGTCCATAATTATACTTTTCATTTAATTCATAAAAATCACGATAAATATCAAATGGATTTTGTGATTCGCCAACCCAGTTCACAATAATATCTAAAATCTCATTCATTACTGGTTGATATGTCATTCTTCCATCTGATTTTCTAGTACCGTTATTATCAGATTTCTTCTTTCCCAAATTTAAAAACACATTCTTTTCATCATAAATTATGTTTCTTATTTGTTTATAATCCTTTCCTTTAGGTAAAAAATCTATCAGTAATTTTCTAATACCTCTATAATAAAGATTATACTTCTCTTCTGGATTTTCAAAATCTTTATCAATTAATTCTTTTAATTCGTTGAATTCTTCTAAGTTACCTGACTCTGAATTAATTGTCAACTGTTTTCCAACCTTCTCATTTGCTTTTTGTAAAAGCTCAAATCTCTCAAGATCAGCCTGACTTAGACTTTGGTCTTTTATTTTTTTATTATTTTCCATAAATTATTACTTTATTTCTAAAACGGATTTTATCTTTTCACTCGCTTCTTTTAAACTCGTTTCATTCCATGAAATTGGATTAAGTCTTTTAATTGCACTAAAATAATCTGGATAATGTTCCTTATATGCAGCATGATAATTTTTTCCATATAGTTTTTTTTGATACCAAGTAAAAAAAGAATAAATTATTGATGGATGTATCTCATTTTCAATAGCAAACTTTGATACCAAATAAGGATTATTTATATATTTTTTTATGTAATTAAATTTATCTACAGAAAAAAAGAAATCTCTTGCAAAATTATCTGCTTTATCTTCAATTAGAAATAAATCATCTTCACCAGACAAATGAAAACTACTTGATTCAATTGTTTCATAATCGAAAAGTACGTGATTAAGCTCATGTAAAAGCGTAAACCATAATGTTGGATACATTTTATTAAAATCAGTAATTACTATAGAAGGTTTTCCAGCAATTATAAAAGTGGCTCCCCTAACTTGGGTAGTCGATAAATAATTTTGAAAAATAACTGTAACTCCAATATTGTATAGTGCTTTACAAACAGTGAGCAATCCGTTCTCCACATCCTGAGAATAAGGTTTTATTTTTACAATTAATTCTTTTAATCTGTCTCTATCATATTCATTCGGGTTATTTATTATTCTAAAAGTCTGATAAGCGGATTTAACCCAAAAATCCTTCATCTTATCCGAGTGGTTCTTTTTTACTCTACTATAGAGTGGCTCCTCCAATTGATGTTCAAATTCATAAGTAGATTCATATCCAAAATAACACAGTATCTTATCAACTAATTTATTTGTATCATCAGATCCATCAAAAAATCCAAGCTTCGTTAATGTCTTTACATCAAAGTTTTTCACAATGAAAGTCGCCTTTCTGGCATTTTCAATAGACGAAATATTTTCTGTGCTTTGATTTCTTAGAACCAATTTAATAAAGCTGTTAATTTCAAAATTTAAAAATTCAGCAATCTTCACTATATTTATTAAGTTAGGTTGCTTAGCGTTACCGCTAATTATTTCTTCGAAAACATCTTTATCAATATTAAGAAGCTTCAATGCTTTTGTTTTACTTAAATTATATTCAAGCAACTTTGCATCAAAAATCTCTTTTATATTTACTTCATCATCAGTAAATATTGAATTCAATAGAGAACTAATATTTAATTTTTCCATAAAAAGGGTATTTACCTTTGCAAATATAAATAAAAAACTATTTAAAAAACAAAATAAAGGGTAATTACCCTTTATTTTGTTTTTTAAATCTATTCCATAACTTTTATTAAAATTATTTTAATAAAAAAGAGACTTATTTTAAGTCTCTTTCAATGTTTATCTTTCAATAGCTTTTCTAAATATTCGATTTTATCTTTTTCAGCTTGCAGAAGGCGTTCGTAAAGCTTTTTATTTTCTTCAACAGATTCTATTAATTTATCTAATGGATTAAATGTACATACATTATTACTTCCAAAATTAGTTCCCTGACTATGGCTAAAATCATTTTCTGTAAAAGTATTAAAATAATTAATTACTCCTTCCTCAGAAAAATTCTTTATAGCTTCAACAGTTACTCCCAAAGCTTTTGCAATTTCTATTAATTTTTGTTCATCGACAGCTTCACTATTTTCAATAGCAGAAATAGCTTGTTGGTTTGTTCCTAATGCCTGCGCTAATGCTTCCTGTTTCATATCTTTCAGTTCACGAATGCGGCTAATTTTTCTCCCGATGTGATTTGGTCTTGTTAATGTGCTCATAATTCAAAGATAATAATTACGACTTTAAAAATAAGAAATATGTAGATTACATAATTTGTTCTGTACGATACTAAAAAACGATTTGATAGAATATGTATTTACATTATTTTTTATCGCCCCAAAAATACAACTTTTCAGACAAAAATTAATTAGAAAATCTCGTAAATAAAAATGACTTTGAAGACTTTTTCACTTTATTCTAACTTACTTATATTCTTCTTCTTTTTGTTTGTACCAATCTTTCATTACATAAAAAGCTTTCTTTTTAATTCCTTGATCTGAAACTAAACCTTTACGATTGAAGAAATCCTGAATATTTGGCAATTGTCTTCTTGGCGACCTGAAATCAACTAGAATCCAAGGCGAAACTCCTGCTAGACCTTCAATGCGATTGAACATCTGTGTGTTCTGAATATACAATTCTTCCTGATATTCTTCGTTCCAGCGTTCTTTTTTATCGCCATGTAAACCTTGCAAAGCTTCACCACCAAATTCGCTTATAATAACGGGTTTGTTATACGGAATTACCCATTGCATGTCTTTACAAGATTCGTTAGTTCCTCTGTACCAGCCTAAATATTGATTAAAACTCACAATATCTACATATTCATTCATATTGTCGTGAAGTGTATTGATATTGTTGGAGCTCGAAGTAACTTCCATCGCCATACTGATTAAACGAGAATTATCTTGTGTTCGAGCGTATTTTGCCAATTTGCTTAAGAAAACATCTCTATCATCGCCATGCGGAGTTTCATTCGCAATTGACCAAATTACAATTCCGCAACGGTTTTTATCTCTGTAAATCATATCGTGCAATTGGCGTTCGGCATTGGCATAAGTATCGGCATTTGTCCAAGAAATAGTCCAATAAACTGGCACTTCAGACCAAATCATTAATCCCATTTTTTCAGCTTCTCTTACCATATTTTCGTTGTGCGGATAATGCGCCAAACGAACATAATTACAGCCTAATTCTTTTGCCCAAGTCAACAACGTGATCGCATCATTTTGAGACCAAGCTCTTCCGGATCTAAAAGGCGCTTCTTCGTGAATGCTGATTCCGCGTAAAAAGACTTTTTTTCCGTTTAACAGAATTTCTTTGCCTTTGGTTTCAATGGTTCTAAAACCAATTTGATCGGCAATATTTTCATCTGCTTTACTTATGGTTACGTCATACAATTTTGGCTTTTCAGGCGTCCATAAAACTGGATTGGCTTTGATTTCAAAATATGCCATTCCTTTAGTATCGGTGGTAACGCTTTTTTTAATTTTCAATTCTGGAATAGAAACTGAAACCGTTTGATTTCCCGTTTCTGTATTTAGTTTTATCCAACCAGAAATTTTCCCTTTTTCTTTTTTATCCAATTGAACCAAATAATCTTCGATATACGTATTCGGAACTTGGGCCAAAGTCACATCTCTTGTGATTCCGCCGTAATTCCACCAATCCATGTTTACAGTTGGTACGTTGTCTTTATGGCGTTTGTTGTCGACTTTTACTACTACGAAGTTGTTTCCATCAACTAACAAATCGGTTACATCAAAATTAAAAGGCGTATAACCACCAACGTGAGTTCCTGCTAGTTTTCCGTTTACATAAACTTTCGCATCATAATTGACCGCTCCAAAATGAAGAATGCCTTTGGTTTTAGCATCTTTTTTATAATTGAAATCTTTCTGAAACCAAACCGTTCCTTCATAAAAAAACAATCTTTGATCTTTCGAATTCCAATCTGACGGAATATCCATAACTGCTGAGGTTACAAAATTATATTCGCTTAATTCTGTGGTGTTCCATTTTTTATTTTCGAAAAATCCATTGTTTTTAAAAGGCTCTAAACGGTAATTATAATATCCGTTTTCGAGAGGATCTACAATATATCTCCATTTTCCGTTTAATGTAATATTGTTTCTGGCTGAAATATTAGATAGTAGTGGAATTTCCTGTGCCATTGCTTTTCCAATAAACAGAAAAGTACAGCACAGCATTACAATTTTCTTCATAGTTAAAATCATTTTGGTTTCAATAGTTAATTAGTTTTTCATTAAAAATGAAAGCTATAAAGTTAAAAAGTTTCTTTAAAGCATTATTAACTCAACCTCATCCATTTCTTTAAAATACCCCATCAAATACTTATCAGTTTTATGTTAGAATAAGTATTCTTGCTGTTTTTGAGCTGTATTTATAAAAATAATATACCTAAATATGATTTACATGTCGCTCCGCTGGAGCTTTTTGAATTTGCGGATTTGAATTATGCTACAAATATTTTGCTCCGCCGGAGCAACTTCCTAAAAAGACAAAAGCCACTTCAATTAAGAAATGGCTTCTGATTCTTTTATCAATCCCAAAATTTTTCCATAAGCAATTGCTGCTTTATGAACTTGAACCGTCCAGTCTTCGGCGGCATTATCATCGGCTCCATCAGAAATATATTTTAAACTTAAAAACGGAATATTTTCCTTCATGGCAATCATGGCTAGAGCATAAGCTTCCATATCAACCACATTGTAGGCATCTGAACAATGTTCCATTTCGAAGTTATCGCCTGTTCCGCAGATTCCTTCTTTTAGATTATCCATCAATAAACCGTATTCTAAAATTGGAGGTAAATTAGAAAGAGGTGTTTCGTATAATGCAAATCCCAAGCCTCGAACATCCATATCTCTTTGTATAAATTTGGTACAGCAAATTACCTCACCTTTTTGAAAACAGCTGCTTCCTGCCGAACCTAAATTTATTATCACAGAAGGTCTTTTCTTTTGAATCGCCTTTGTCAATTCATAAGTTGCGTTTACTTTTCCAATTCCGGTAAATAAAACATTCTGTCCTTTAAAAACTTCTGCTGCTTCAGATTCAAGAGCAAAAGAGAATAATATATCTTCGAGAGCAAAAGATGCCGTCTGATTAATTTGTATCATGTATAATTTATTTTCGGTTTACAAAAATACGCTTAAAAATTTACTCGGCT
This sequence comes from Flavobacterium ginsenosidimutans, assembly GCF_003254625.1. Lineage (GTDB taxonomy): Bacteria > Bacteroidota > Bacteroidia > Flavobacteriales > Flavobacteriaceae > Flavobacterium > Flavobacterium ginsenosidimutans. The sequence continues at coordinate 117,468 of NZ_QJRJ01000074.1, read as the reverse complement.
TTAACCAAAGTTTAAAATCTAAAAAGCACGTTAAATTCTATTTTCTATGCTAGATTTCATTTCAGAAAAAATACTTTTGTTAGAAACAAAAAAAGAAGAATTTCAATCCCTAAATACCAGAAAGAAAAACTGCATGGATAATGAAAAATTTATTTTCTGCCTTGAAGGCGTCAAAGATATAGACGATCATACCCCAACTAATGTGGTAAAATGTTTGGAAGAATTGGCCATTGACCAAGGAATTTCAAGCATTCATAAAACTTGTGATACAATCGAAGGTTTGGAAGAAAGTTTGAATATTTTACTTTACGAAGATCATAATTTCAAAGATTATGAAATTATTTATCTTGCCATGCCAGGTCAGGAAAACAATATTTGTCTTCACGATTACTATTACAGCATCGAAGAAATTGCTGAATTGTTTGAAGGAAAAATGAAAGGCAAAATTATTCATTTTGCGAATCTGAAAGTTTTAGATTTAAATGAAGAAGAAGCACAATATTTCTTAGACATAACTGGAGCGAGAGCAATTTCTGGCTACGGATCGACTTATAATAAAATTGCAAGTTGCAGCACGATTGATAAAGCTTTTTTTAGTTTGTATCAGGAAAACGATAATTTATTTGAAGTTGTCGAAGATCTTTATGCCAAACATTACAATCTATGCAAACTGCTTGATTTTAGATTATATTATTAAAAATGAAAAAGAAGCAGGCAGAAAAAATAAAAACCTATGGTCCAAAAGGATTTCGAGAAAAGTTTTTAGGAGAGGACAATCCTATTCATTTGCTTTTCAAGTCGAATTCTGATCATTTTTTCTGTCTTGAAATAGAAGAAATGATGCAGATGCAGCATCCTGTTCCGCCTTCTAAACATTCTTGCCATACTTTAATTTTTATTTCTTCAGGTCAGCATGTTATGAAATTGGGTTATCAGGAACATATCACAACTGATAACGAAATGATAATGGTTCCGGCTGGGCAGATTTTTTCGCTTGATAATATTAATAACATTCATAAAGGCTATATCTGCCAGTTTCATCCTGATATTTTAATTCGAAAATACGGAAGCCGCGAACTGCTGAATGATTTTGATTTTTTAAAGATTTCAGGAAATCCGAAAATTAAACTCGCTCCTGAAGATATTACACCAATTACTAATATCTTGGAACGATTGAAAAAGGAATATTCAGAAACCACAATTACAGATTTGAATATTGTGCAATCGTATCTTATTACGTTGTTTTATGAAATGAATAAAAATGCGGTAAAAACTTCTAAAAGCATTTCGGCAGCAGAAGTAATTACGGGAAAATTTAAAGAGCTGATTCATGATCATATAAAAGTCCAACACCAAGTTAATTATTATTCCTCGCTATTAAATGTCACTCCAAACCATTTAAACAAATGTGTCAAAACTGTAACTGGAAAATCGGCGGTTAAATGGATTGACGAAAACATATTATTAGAAGCTAAATATTTACTGTTTCAAACTACTCTTTCTGTAGGTGAAATCGCAACGCAAGTAGGCTTTGAAGATCAATCTTACTTTAGCCGATTTTTTAAAAAAGCAGAAGGAATCTCTCCTATTCGATACCGAAAAATGATTGATAAGTCCTAATTATTGATTATAGAATCCTAACAAATATGTGGGTGTTTTTCAGAAATTTGCTTCCTCAAAAATGCAAATTATGATTTATGTTTTTAAAACTTCCGTTGATAATAAGGCCAAATTTGAATCGGCTTCTGTATTTCTAAATGAATTATTACCTAATTCTGAGTGGAATTTTGACCTTGAAGACTGCGACAATATTCTAAGAGTTGACAGCGAATTGAATGTTGCGGAAATACTTCAAAACAATACTATTTTCGATTGTATCGAATTAGAATAAAACTTTATACGCTTTTTTAAAATTTATATGGAATCAAAATTATATCAAAACCGAACTTTTGAATCGATCGATTATTCGGATCAAAGTTTAGCCAATACCGAATTTGTTAATTGCGAATTCATTAACTGTAACTTTTCTAAAAGTGATTTGAGTCATAATGACTTTCTAGATTCTACTTTTAAAAACTGCAATCTTTCGCTGGCTGTTTTAAAAAACACTGGGTTGAAAAACATCAAATTTATTGGATGCAAATTGATGGGACTTGATTTCAGCGCCTGCAATAGTTTTTTATTTTCGATGAATTTTGAGGATTGCATTTTAGATTATTCGACTTTCATTTATAAAAAGCTCAAGAAAACCAATTTCGTCGATTGTTCTTTAAAAGAAACAGATTTATCAAATACCGATTTATCTCTGGCTATTTTTAAAAATTGTGATCTTTCTGGCGCCACTTTCGTGGAAAGTATTCTGGAGAAAACTGATTTCAGAACTTCTAAAAATTATTCTTTTGATCCGTCAGAAAACAAAATAAAAGGCACAAAAGTTTCACATACAGCGCTCGCAGGATTACTTGAAAAATTCGATTTTATAATTGAATAAATTAGAAATCATTTTGTAAAAATATAGATTCATAAAAAAAGCGGAATACAAAAATGTATTCCGCTTTTCTATTAACTAACCATGAAATTTTATTTTAACCATCTTGGATCTCCAATATTGTTATCAATCAACGTTTGATTTTTAACTGTGAAATCTCCATTTGCTGGATCAACAAACTGTGGATTTGCAGTAGTTGCTGATGCATCAATTTTATTATTAGTAATTGTTGCGTCTATAAAACTTACCGCATCATTGTAATAGTTTTTATTAAATGTCGGCTGATTGGTCGCTGGCTGATTGGTAAAAATTGCAGTTGTTGAAGTAATCAACGTGTTTTTAACTGTTGAGTTATTACTTGCAAAACGTAAGTACAATATTCTCTTAGGAGCAACTGTATTTGATACATTGTATAATGTACAGCTGTCAATTAATACATTTGTAGTTAATCCCGTTCCTGAGAAACCATTTGGAGAAACTACAGCATCAGCTCTAACAAAGTCACGTCCTATAGAGCAAGTGTCGAATGTACTGTTTTTAAGAACAATACTTGCAGCATACGTATTTCTAAAATCGATAAAATCTGCACCAATATTAGTGTTTACATTTTTTACAATACTATTATCTACTGTGAAAGACGACAATTTAGAACCAGCTGCGTTTGCCGCAATTAATGCGCGAGTATAATCATGTATTTTACTGCTGCTAATTAAGAAATCACCATAAGTTGAGTTTGCTCCAGAGATAGTAATTACGGCCGCATTATCCATTCCTGTTCCATCCAAATCAAGATCGATCAAAGACAGATTTGCTGTTCCTGCATTAACTGTAAATTTCACATGCAACTTCGGTTTATCATAAGTACGAAGCCCTCTTAGTGTAATCGATTTGTTCAATGCGATCTCGCCTGTAAATACAGTATAATCTCCAGGCATTAATACAAGAACTGATCCTGAAGCCGCTTCAGTAATTTTAGCATTCAAATCGTCTTCTGGTTTAATCAAAATTCCAGTTCCAATATCAATTCCAGTCGTAAATGTTGTTGTACCTCTTTTCTTAGTACCATTCATTAACTCGGCTGTATAAGCTGTTTCAGCAGTTAATCCGGTAACAACTGCAACTCCTGCTGTTTTTTCTGCTGCTGTAATCGTATGTGTTATTGCACCTGGATTTACAACAATTTGTGTAACAGTAATGTTAGGAGTCCATCTTAAAGTCACTTGTTTTGCTTCTACATCACCATCTTGAATTGGAAGAAAAAGTTCCTCTGACGAAGTTGTAGCAGTTACAACAGACCATTTAGAATCATCTAAACCAGAAGCGCTTACTGATTTCACTCTGATTGAATAAACCGTTTCTCCTTCTAGCGCCACTTTTACAGGAAGTTCTGTTGGAGCCACATTGATGGTTTTATAAATGGTTTTAAACTCTGGATCATCTGCACTAAACTCTACCACATAATGATCTGCATCTTCTTTTACTGTCCAATTTAATTCGACAGTAGTCTGATTTCTAACGGTAGCTGTAAGCCCTATTGGCGAAAAAGCTCTAGTTACATTTAAATCGTCGATAACAGCTTCATTAAAAGTTTCACAGCTTGAAAAAGTCAGCAAAACTAATAATGCAGCGATTATTCCTCTAGTTATATATTTTGTTTTCATAATTCTACTTTGTTAATTCTCAGAATGTTATTAATACCCATAATCATTAGTCAGTTTTCCATTACTTCCGTCAAGGAACACCTGCCAGATTGGCCAGAATTGTCTATTATCTGGATTAACCCCTGGTTTGTACAAAGTATTGATCTTAGTTTCTGATGCGGCACCAGTCCAAGTCCAAGCGAATTGTGTATAATCTGCGCCTGGATTTGTAGTTTCGCCACGGTTAAGACCATAAATATCTAAGCTTACATTATCAGATTGGTACTTATAATATAATGTTGCTGGAACATCTGCGTAAGCACCTGTACGATCCGCTAAATTTTTCATTTTTACTTTAGCTTCATCTAATTTTGTTTTTAACAAATTCCAACGAATAAGAGCTTGTTTACGCTCCATTTCACCTGTAAACTCATATTTGTTTTCTTCAACAAGAGCATTAAACATAGCTGTTTTGCTAGTCAATGCATTTACATAATTATCAACTTTTTCTGTTTGAACTGCTGTTGGGAATGCTCTTCTTCTAATTTCTTTTAAATATGGAGCTGCCGCCGCTGGACCTTCTAATTCGTTAGCTGCTTCAGCTGCAATTAAAAGAACTTCTGCATATCTCATATAAATTTTGTTCACCCCATCGTCATTTGTTGAAGTAACAAAACGAGTCATCCATTCGTAACGGTATTTCCCAAAATACCAAGTATTTAAAGCTCCCAATTCTTGTTTAGCAATATTGTTTACTGCTGTACCATATTTATAAGGAACACAAGTTACATCTCTTCTTGTATCTGCTTGATCGTAATCGTAGAATACTGTTGGAAGTGGTCCTGCTACACCACCACGATTTGCACCGTTAGCATGAAACTGGTCATTTGTAGTATGACGAACTGCAAAAGTAAATAACATACGACCTCTACCATCTGAGAAAGGAAGCTCCCAAAGAGATTCTCCTCCTGCTGTAATATTTTCTTGGTTGTATTTTTTCCAAAATGTCTCAAATGAAGACTCCAAATGTGCTGAACCGCTAGCAATAACAGAACGAGATTCTGATAAAGCTAATGCATACATATTTGCAACAGATAATTCAGGATCTGTACTTCTTCTAATTCCGTCAGGATATTGCTGATAACCGCTTGCCGCTAATGCTAAACGAGCTCGAAATCCTTTTACAAAAGCTTTATTAATTCTTTCAACTGTACTTGTCGCAGTAGATTCACCTGGCCAAGGAACCAATGTTGCTGCTTCAGCTAAATCAGCCAGAAGTTGTTTGTAAATTACATCTCGACTTGATTTTTCAATATAAATAGTTGCATTGTTTAATGGCTCAAATCTTGCAGGCACATCTCCCCAAGCTTTTACCAAATCGGCATAATAAATTGCTCTTAATGTCAAGGCTTCACCTAACAAATATCCTAACTCTGATCCTGGTGTTGGATTACCATAAGTACGTAAACCACGAATACAGATATTAGCACGCTCAATACCTGAATACATCATTGCCCAAGCATTGTTAGTTGTATTCATCTGAGAGTTATTTGGCTTTGCATCATAAGTACATAAATCAGAAGCGTCGCTAACTGTCTGAGAAGAATTGTACCATTCTGTATCTGTATTTAATCCATAAAAAGGAAGAAAACGTCCTCTGTATGAGTTGGTCTCAGCAAATGGAATTTTAATTCCGTCAATTGCCGATTCAGCTAATCCTGGGCTAGAAAAAATAACCGATTCATCTAGTGTTGATTTTGCTGGAGCATCTAAGTAATCATCTGAGCAAGAAGTAAAAAAGCTTGCTACAAATATTCCTGCGATTAATATTTTATGTTTCATCTTGTGAAAGTTTTACTGAATTAAAAATTAAGGTTTAAACCAAAAATAAACTGTCTGCTTCGCGGATATGCTGAATAATCAACACCCGGTGTGTAAGGCGTGTTTCTTCTAGTTGAAGCTTCTGGATCCGGACCTGAATATTTCGTCCAAACAAAAACATTACTAGCTGTAAAATAAAATCTTAGCTTAGAAACTCCTAAAGCAGAAGTTAAATCGCCTGGTGTAGTATAACCTAAACTTAAATTATTAAGTCTCAAGAAAGAACCATCTTCAACAGCCCAGTCACTAAAAACATAACGAGGCATATAAGGAGACCACATTGTAGTATTTGCATTTAAAGCAGCTAATTCCGTTGGATCTGTAACTAACTGTCCAGTAGTTGTATTCAAGTTTGTCCATCTTGTTCCATCAGCCATTTCAGAATTTAAATTTCTATATTGCCCATTTGGAATTGATGTAGAAAACTCCACTTTATTTGCATTGTAAACATCATTTCCAATACTCCAGTTAAAAGCTGCAGAAAGATCAAATCCATAAGCATTAGCATTTAACACCATACCTCCAGTACTTTTTGGATTAGCGTTTCCAATAACCGTAAGATCATTAGCATCTACCTTACCATCGCCATCGATATCTTTTAATTTCATAGCACCTGGCTGCATCTTTCCTACTACTGTAGTAGCATCTGGCACTCCATTTTTTAAAGTATAAGCCCCTGCACTGTAATCAAAGTCTGAAACTTCGTAACGCCCATCGCTCTTATAACCATACATGATACCTAATGGCTGTCCTACGTTTACTAAATAATCTCCAGTAATTGATGAAGAAGCCCATCCAGAAGATGCAGTAAAATTATCCATTACTCCAAGTGAGTTGATTTTATTGGTATTAAATGCAGCATTGAAAGATAAACTCACTCCGTATTTAGGTCTTTCAATAAGATTTAAGTTCAAAGTCGCTTCAACACCGCTGTTTTGAATTTCACCCATGTTTCTATATTGGTTATCATAACCTCCAGAAATTGGGAAAAGCATTAATAAATCTTTCGTCTTATTTTTATACATTTCGACAGATCCAGTTACTTTATTTTTGAATAAGTCAAAATCTAAACCGATGTTTTGTGTAATTGTAGTTTCCCATTTTAAATCTGGATTGGCCATTGTTTTAGAAGCTGCCCAATAGTTATCAACACCATTGATCCATGTTGAGGTAGAAGAAATAAAACTTTGGACCATTTGTCCAGTTGGAATATTATTATTACCTGCTTCACCATAACTTACTCTTAATTTAAGCAGGTTAACCCATGAAGCATTTTTCATAAATTCTTCTCCAGATATTTTCCAAGCTGCTGCTGCTGCTGGGAAAAAGCCCCATTTATTATCTCCTAAAAATTTACTTGAACCATCTGCACGATAAGTCGCTGTAAAAAGATATTTGTCTTTATAATCATAATTTGCGCGTCCAAAGAAAGAAAGCAATTTATCGTCTGGATAATAGAAATTATCAACTGATACTGGAGTTCCTTGTGTAGTTAATTTCTTTGCTTCATCTAACTCGAAAGACAATGGATATCCTTGAATTGTATTCGTTAAATCATTTCTTTTATAATCTATAGATTCTTCTCCTAAAAGCAATTTCAAACTATGATTCTCGCCAACTATTTTTTTCAAATCGTAATTAAGCGTATTTGCATTTCTAAAACGAGTATCTTTTCTATCTGACATTATCATTGCAGGCATACCTTGTCTTTCTGCCGCAGGGTTATTTTTTACGTAATAAGTCGTACGTCCGTAGAAACGGTAATCTTGATAGTTGTAGTTATCTAAACCTAATTCTGTTTTAAAAATTAAATCTGAAGTAAGTTTCCAAGAAAAACTTCCTAATGTGTTAAAGTTTTTTCTCAATTGCTCACGATTGTTATCTACAATAGAAACAAAAGGATGCACTAAATTGTTGGCTACAGCTTCATCTGTATCATCAGTTGTTAATCCAGGAATTGGAATTGGCGCATATCCTACAACATTTTTCAAACGAGAATCTGCAGATGAAACTTCATTTTGTTCGTTCATTCCTGCACCATTAATTTCAGTATCAGAATAACGAACTGTAAAACTTAAATCTATTTTATCTGAAGCTTTACTATTTAACGCAAGAGATAAGTTGTTTCTCTTAAAATCTGATCCTAGCATAATTGCTTTTTCATCATAATGTGCGTAGTTGAAGTTGTAATTCATTTTGTCACTTCCACCACGAATAGATAAGTCACGGCTTTGCACTTCACCTGTACGTCCAAAAACTTGCTTCTGCCAGTTATTTCCTTTCATACCTTTGTACATATCATAATCCTGCCAATTACCAAAATATTTGGTATAAGAACTTGGGTTGCTCAAAATGGTTTTATCATTCTGATCAAGTAAAGCATATTCATATTGCCATTTTACATAGTCCTCTGGAGAAGTTACGTCAATAGTATTAGCCAGTTTTTTCATTCCGTAGAACATATTGTAGTTCACAGCTATTTTACCATCTTTACCTTTTTTAGTTGTAACAATAATAACCCCATAAGCTCCTCTAGAACCATAAATTGCTGTAGATGATGCATCTTTTAATACCGTCATCGTTTCAATATCTGATGAAGAAATATCGTTGATATTGTTTACAGGAAAACCATCTACAATATACAAAGGAGAAGCATCTTGGCTTAAAGATCCGTTTCCGCGAATTCTCACTTGAACATTTGAATCTGGCGAACCTTCTGAAGAGGATACAGAAACTCCGGCAATACGTCCTGTCAAGGCTTCTGCTACGTTTGGAACCGGAATCTTACGCACCTCACTTCCAGAAAACGTTGCAACCGCTCCTGTTAAATCAGATTTTTTAGAAGTTCCATATCCAATTACAACAACTTCATTTAAGTTATTTGAATCTTCAGATAAAGTTGCATTTACTTTCGTTTTACCGTCAGCAGAGATATCAATCGTTTTAAATCCTATAAAAGAAAAACTCAATACGGCTTTTGAATTGGTCAGTTTCAATTTATAATGCCCGTCAAAATCGGTAGAAGTTCCGTTCTTAGTTCCTTTTTCTAAGACGTTTACCCCAGGAAGAGAAAGTCCCGCAGCATCCTTCACGGTTCCCTCTATCGTTGTGCCCTGTGCGTGTATTTGACTACCGATCAATAAGCACAGTAAGAAAACAAGTTTAGAGCAAAAATCTGCTCCTTTGTTTAATAATTCTTTAAAGTTCATGGTTGATTGTTTAAGTTAATTAATGTTTTTTCGTTTGGTTTAAGTGGTTTTTTGTGGTTACTTTTCAATTCATTCTTATAATTATTACTTGTGGTTTTGTTTTAACATTAAAATTTTTCGACGTCTTATTTCTGCTTCATTTATATTCCTTTTCTAATCGAAATACTTAATCGATTTCGAACATCGAAAAAAAAGTTGTAATCGATTACACAAACATAGATATTTTTTTTAAGCGAAAAATAAATTTTGCCAAAAATTTCATAAAAAAAATTACGAATCAGAAATTTTATCGCTTTTTTATATTAGATATATAATTTATACCAACATAAAATATTAAATATATTATTATTAATCGTTCATTTGATTTGATTTTTGCAAAAAAAACAATCGATTACAGGAATATTAATTACGAAATTATTAGGTGTGGATTTTACACTTAAAAAATTGAAGAAATTTAAAAAAAATTAAAATTAAACAGAAAAAAGAGTGTGTTTTTAAAGTTTATTTTCTGATAAAAATGGCCTCTAGAAGAAATGTGTTCTATAAAATTTTCATTATAGACATAAAAAAAGCCCTTAAACAAACGTTAAGGGCTTAAAAAAGGTAACTAAATTGTATTTAAATATGCTGCAACTGCACTTGTTTTTGATGTAACCTCATCAGTATAAATGTAATAATCATTCCTATAATTGACATCATAACTCCAATAAGGTTTGGAGAAGAATAGCTAAGTCCTGCCGCCAAAGGCAATCCGCCTAAAAACGCACCTAAAGCATTACCAATATTAAAACTTCCTTGAAGTGATGCCGAGGCAATCATCTCTGCTCCTTTTGCCGTACGAATCATTAGCATTTGAATTGGCGCGATAACCGAAAATGAAATAGCTCCGGTCAAGAAAGTAAGAAACAGCGATACATATTGATTGAATGAGAAAAAGTAAACTAGAATTAAATCTATAGACATTACTAACAATAAAGCTAATGTAGTTGGCGCTGGCGAGAATTTATCTGCCAATTTACCTCCAACGAAATTTCCAACAACCATTCCTAATCCTGCCAAAATCAAGATTGAAGAGACATCTTCTGGAGAAAATTTAGATACATTAATTAATAAAGGAGCAATATAACTTATCCAAGCAAAAAGACCTCCAAAACCAATTGCGGTAATCCCGATAATTAGCCATGCTTCTGTTTTCTTAAAGAACTGAAGCTGTGTCTTCATATTTACACTTTCTCCTTTTTCAAGATTTGGCATCCATAAATAAATTGCCAAAAAAGTCAATAATCCAACAATAGCAATTAATACGAAAGTATATCGCCAAATAAAGTGGTGGCCTATATAAGTTCCAATTGGCACACCTATTAAGTTGGCAATCGTTAAACCTGCAAACATGATCGAGATTGCTTGCGCTTCTTTTCCTTTATCTGCCAAACGGCTTGCGACTACCGCTCCCACTCCAAAGAATGCTCCGTGTGGTAAACCAGACAAAAATCGAGAAGCAAATAACACATTATAATCGGGAGCTATAATTGACAATGAGTTAAAAACTGCCAACATTAAAGCTAAAATTAAAAGCATTTTTTTAGGCGCATAATTTCTTCCTGCGATTACTAACAAAGGCGCTCCAATAACAACTCCAAGTGCATAAGATGAAATTAAATATCCTGCAACTGGAATTGAAACTTTCATATCTGAAGCAATATCTGGGAGTAATCCCATCATTACAAATTCTGTAATACCAATAGTTAACCCTCCTAAAGAGAGTGCAATAAGACTTTTTTTCATTTTGATTATTGTAGAAAGGAATAGATTTCTACGACGCAAAATTAACACCGTTAACCTTAAAAAAAGTTGTAAATTTGCGATATAAAATTGTACATTTAGGTTATGCCGAAATTAAATCAGTTTAAAACGCTTGTTCTTGATGAATTTGAAGAAGAGAAATTTCATCTTCCTCCGCATACTCATACGTATTACGAAATCATCTATATAAAGAAAGGAAGCGGAATTCATCACCTCAACAATAATCTGCTTCCGTATAAAGCAGGAGATTTATTTGTTATTTCGCCAGACGACGAACATTATTTTGATATAAAGAAAAGTACCCGATTCATTTTTATCAAATTCACTGATAATTATTTCAACTCCAAACAGAATCTTACTTGCGATGAATTTTTAGTAAATACTCCCGAAAGTTTCATGCGCGATAAAATCCTGAAAGAAATGGTTTTGAAGTTTGACGAACCTTGCAAAACGATTCTAAAAAATACCGTTGAAAACATTGTAACATACGGACATTATATAGATGTCACCTCCTCTCCCATTGTTTTCTATCAGATTCTTTCTCTTTTTGGTTTAATTAAAGAAACAATCCGAGGTATGAATTTACAGATGAAATCGACTCATTTGGATAGCGAACAAATTGCTAATTACATTCATCAGAATATTTATCAGCCAAAACTGGTTCAGGTAAAAGTAATTGCAGATCATTTTAATATTGCTCAAACCTATTTTAGTGCTTATTTCAAAAGAACTTTCAGTATCAGTTATCGCGAATACATTCATAATTTAAGAACGACTTTAATCGAAAAAAGATTTCATAACAATCAATTGCCAATTAAACAGATTGCCTACGAATTTGGTTTTACAGACGAAAGTCATTTGACGAATTATTTCAAAAAACGTAAAAACATGAAACCGACTGATTTTAAGAAACTGTAGTTATCGAAATCTTAAAAAGTAATTTTCCCAAACATTTTTAACTAAATTTGTACTTCTAAAAAACAATTTCTTTGAAAAAGAAAATCCATATAATACTGCTTTTTATAACGCTAAGTTTCTTTTTGAATCCGAGTTATACTTACGCATGCAATATGGGGCATCAAAAAGAAGTTGCTTCTAAAGAAGACAACAGCTGTTCTAAAAAATGCTGTGAAAAGAAAACTTCAAAACAGGAAAAACACAATTGTGACGGAAAATGTCGTCATTCTGGCTGTACAACTTCTGCATTGCAATTTGTTATTTTAACTTCAAATGATCTTGATTTACAAAATGATGTTTTTAATTTTTCTTTAAAAAACACTATTTCATTTTACAGTAACTCTACAATTTCTTCTGGATTTACTTCTATTTGGCTAAAGCCGAAAATATAATTCTCCCTATTTATGACAGCCCATATTGGGTCTTTTTTAAAACTAAATTTTTAATTAATTTTAAAGGAAATTAAAATCCTTTACCAAAATATTATATACAATGAAAAAATCAATCATAGCTTTAGCAACAGTACTTACAGTATTATTTAGTACAAATAACATTCAGGCAAATACAGCAAAATTAGAATCAGGAACAACAGAAATCGTTGATGCGAGTCAGCTTCAATCTGTTTATGATGCTTATTTTACTGTAAAAGATGCACTTATTAAAAGTGACAGCAAATTGACTTCGGCGAAAGCCAAAGACTTACTGACAGCGATTACTGCAGTAAAAATGGACAAACTAAAAAGCAACGAACATACAGTTTGGATGAAAGTGGTTAAAAAATTAACTGCCGATGCTAAAAGTATTTCAGCAACAACAGATCTTAAGAAACAACGCGAGACTTTTAAATCTTTATCTAAAAGCACTTACGATCTTATAAAAGTTTCTAATCCAGAACAACCAATCTACAAACAATATTGCCCAATGGCAGATGCTGACTGGTTAAGCAAAGAGAAAGCAGTTAAGAATCCGTATTACGGTTCTTCTATGCTTACTTGCGGAAACGTGGTAGAAACGATTAAATAATATGAAGCTTTACATCAAAAATATGGTGTGCAGCCGATGCAAAATGGTAGTAAAGTCTGAGTTCGAAAAACTCGGACTTCCTACTATTTCTGTTGAATTGGGTGAAGTCGAATTGGAAAAAGAAATCAGCGACGAGCAAAAAGAAGTCTTATTAGAAAACCTTCAAGTTTTAGGTTTTGATTTAATTGACGATAAAAAAACAAAAACCGTCGAAAGAATAAAAAATCTGATTGTCGATTTAGTGCATCATAAAAACAATGAACTTAAAATCAACTTGTCTGATTATTTAGCAGAAAACCTGAATCAAGATTATAATTCGCTAAGCAATTTGTTTTCAGAAATTGAAAATACGACTATTGAAAAGTATTTCATAAGTCAAAAAATTGAAAAAGTAAAAGAATTATTGATTTACAATGAACTTTCGTTAAGCGAAATTGCCGATATTCTCAACTACAGTAATGTAGCTCATTTGAGTAATCAATTTAAAAAAATTACAGGCTTTACTCCTACATCGTTCAAACAATCGAACGATAAAAAGCGTATTCAGATCGAGAATTTGTAAAAGTCAATTTCTCGCAAAGTCGCAGAGGCGCAAAGTTTTATTTCACGCAGATTTTAAAAGATTTAAGCAGATTTTGCAGATATTTATTTGTTAATCAAATCTGCTCAATCTGCAAAATCTGCGTGAAAACTTTAAAAACTTATTGCCTTATCTTATTTAAAAAACTTCACGCCTCTGCAAGTTTGCGAGATTAATACAAAATTTTTCAAAAATTCAGCTTTAAATCAAGTAGATCAAAAAAATCTGCTAAAATCTGCGGAATCTGCGTGAAACAAAAACCTTTGTAAATCTTACAAATCATTCACAAAATTCTACAAACCAAACTCACAGATACTTCGGAAATTTGCATTGTAATACTTAAAAAACTAATACAATGACTCATCAATATATAATTTCAGGAATGTCGTGCAACGGATGCCGAACCAAAGTAGAAAAAACTTTGAATGAAGTTGAAGGCGTTCAGGCAGAAGTTACCTTAAATCCGCCAACGGCTACGATTACAATGGAAAAACATGTTCCTACTGAAAAATTTCAGGAAGTTTTATCGGTGGCTGGAAATTATACAATTGAAATGGATTCTCCTAAAAACCATTCTGAAACAGCTGTAAAATCTTGCTGTTCTAGCAATAAAAAAGAGCATCACAATCATCATAAATTAGAAACAAAAAAAGTACATCAGCATAGTGCAAATGGTGTTTATTATTGCCCAATGCATTGCGAAGGCGACAAAACCTATAACAAACCCGGAGACTGCCCGGTTTGTGGAATGGATTTAGTGCCACAAGTTGCCATAACTGCAACACAATTTACCTGTCCGATGCATCCAGAAATCGTTTCAAGCGAACCAGGCGATTGTCCGATTTGCGGAATGGATTTAGTTCCGATGCAAGCTTCAGAAAGCGAAGAAAACAAAACCTATTCTGATTTATTGAAGAAAATGAAAATCGCGATTCTGTTTACACTTCCTATTTTCATCATCTCGATGTCAGAAATGATTCCAAATAATCCGCTTTACAATATAATGTCTATCGAAAAATGGAATTGGGTTCAGCTTTTATTTTCGATTCCAGTTTTGTTTTATGCAGGCTGGATGTTTTTTGTCCGTGCTTACAAATCGATTGTGACTTGGAACTTGAATATGTTTACTTTAATTGGAATTGGAACAAGCGTTGCTTTTCTATTTAGTATCGTCGGAATGTTTTTTCCAGATATTTTCCCTTCTGAATTTAAATCGCATCACGGAACTATTCATTTGTATTTTGAAGCTGCGACTGTAATTATCACTTTAGTTTTATTAGGACAATTATTGGAAGCCAAAGCGCACGGACAAACTAACGGAGCAATAAAAGAATTATTAAAATTAGCTCCGACAGAAGCAACTTTGGTTGAGAACGGAGTGGATAAAGTAATCTCTATTCATAATATCAAAAAAGGCGACTTACTTCGCGTAAAGCCAGGAGAAAAAATTCCGGTAGACGGTAAAATAACAACTGGAGAAAGTAGTATTGACGAATCGATGATTACGGGAGAACCAATTCCCGTTGATAAAAAAACTGGTGATGCAGTAATTTCGGGAACAATAAATGGCACAAAATCATTTGTGATGATTGCTGAAAAAGTGGGTTCAGAAACGATGCTTTCGCAGATTATCCAAATGGTAAATGACGCTAGCCGATCTCGCGCTCCCATTCAGAAATTAGCAGATCGCGTTTCTAAGTATTTTGTTCCGACTGTTGTTATTATTTCGATTTTGACATTCTTTCTTTGGGCAAAATTTGGTCCAGAACCTGCTTACGTTTACGGATTAATCAACGCTATTGCCGTTTTAATTATTGCTTGCCCTTGCGCACTTGGACTCGCAACTCCGATGTCAGTTATGGTTGGTGTTGGAAAAGGTGCTCAAAACGGAATCTTGATCAAAAATGCCGAAGCTTTGGAAAACATGAATAAAATTGATGTTTTAATTACCGATAAAACAGGCACAATTACCGAAGGAAAACCATCTGTAGAAAAAATATATTCGGTTAATAATGAGGAAGATTTTCTGCTTCAAAATATTGCTTCGTTAAATCAGCATAGCGAACATCCTTTGGCGCAAGCTGTAGTCAATTTCGCGAAAGCAAAAAACACTAAATTTAAAGAAGTTCAAGGTTTTGAAACCATCGCTGGAAAAGGTGTTTTAGGAAACATTGAAAACAAAAAAGTTGCTCTAGGAAATAAAAAATTAATGGAAGAAATTAGTGCTTCTGTTTCTTCAGACTTAGAACAGAAAGTTACAGCTGAACAAAATCTGGGGAAAACTATTTCGTACATCGCAATTGAAAATGTTGTTTTAGGTTATGTTGCCATTACCGATGCTATCAAAGAAAACAGCGCAAAAGCCATTAAAGAATTAATCGCTCAAGGTGTTGAAGTTATCATGATGACTGGTGACAATCATAATACTGCAAAAGCCGTTGCTGAACATTTACATTTAAGTTCTTTCAAAGCAGATTGTCTTCCAGAAGATAAATTGAAAGAAATTGAACGTCTTCAAGCACAAGGGAAAATTGTTGCCATGTCGGGAGACGGAATTAATGATGCACCTGCTTTGGCTCAATCCAATATTGGGATTGCAATGGGAACAGGAACTGACGTTGCGATTGAAAGTGCAAAAATTACTTTAGTTAAAGGTGATTTAAACGGAATTGTAAAAGCTAAAAACCTCAGCCATGCCGTTATGTCAAATATTAAACAGAATTTATTTTTTGCTTTTATTTATAACACTTTGGGCGTACCAATTGCTGCTGGAATTTTATATCCTTTTTTAGGGGTATTGCTTTCGCCGATGTTGGCCGCGGTGGCAATGAGCTTGAGTTCTGTATCTGTAATCGTAAATGCTTTACGATTGAGAAATTTAAAGTTATAATCCATGATAAAAATCAATTATATACTTGTGCTTTTTTTAATTGTTTTTCAGCTAAAAGCACAGAAAGTAGTTCGTTACGATTTATATGTACGCGACACAATTGTCAATTTTTCGGGCAAAGAGAAACGTGCTATTGCAGTAAACGGACAAATTCCGATGCCAACTCTGACTTTTACCGAAGGCGATATTGCCGAAATTTATGTTCATAACGAACTCAAAAAAGAAACGACTTCGATGCACTGGCACGGATTGTTTCTTCCAAATAAAGAAGATGGAGTTCCATATCTTACGCAAATGCCTATTGAACCTGGAACAACTCATAAATACACTTTTCCTATAATTCAAAACGGAACGTATTGGTATCACAGTCATTCGGGCTTACAAGAACAAATTGGTCTGTACGGGCTTTTTATCATCAATAAGAAAAAAGACGATTCAACAATTCGAAAAGGAATTGACGATTTGCCGACAATTCCTGTCATTTTAAGTGAATGGTCAGATTTGAAACCAGAAAATATCCAGCGAATGCTCCATAATGCCAATGATTGGTTTGCAATTAAAAAAGGAACAACACAAAGTTATGCCGAAGCTTTAAAACAAGGACATTTTTCGACCAAAGTAACCAATGAATGGAAACGAATGAATGCGATGGATGTCAGCGATGTCTATTATGAAAAGTTTCTCATTAATGGGAAAAATGAACAGCAGTTTTCAGACCTTAAACCAGGTTCAAAAGTCCGATTGCGAATTGCAAACGGAGGCGCATCAAGTTATTTCTGGCTGACTTATGGCGGAGGAAAAATTACCGTTGTAGCGAGCGACGGAAATGATGTCGAACCTGTAGAAGTCGATCGTTTGATTATTGCAGTTTCTGAAACCTATGATGTTGTGGTTACGATTCCCGAAGACCATAAATCTTTTGCTTTTTTGGCTACAGCCGAAGACAGAACGGGATCTGCATCTTTGTTTTTAGGAAATGGAGAAAAACAGCCTGTTCATCATCTTTCAAAATTAAAATATTTTGAAGGCATGAAAATGATGAACGATATGATGAAAATGAATGGCGAAATGAATGATATGGGCATGAATATGTCTTTGAATAAAATGGACATGAATGCTGTAATGTATCCAGAAATTTCAGGTGAAGATGAAAATTCAAAACCAAAAATGGATCATTCGAATCATAATATGGAAGAAATGAAAACGGAAAGTGACAGTACTGAAACTTCTGAAATTGTGACTCTGAATTACGGAATGCTGAAATCTCCTTTTAAAACAAATCTTCCAAAAGATGCTCCTGTAAAAGAATTGCGTTTTACGCTTTCCGGAAATATGAATCGTTATGTTTGGAGTTTAGATAACAAAGTGGTTTCTGAAACGGATAAAATTTTAATTAAAAAGGGAGAAAACGTTCGCATCGTTTTATACAATGGTTCGATGATGCGACACCCAATGCATTTACACGGACATGATTTTAGAATTTTAAACGAACACGGCGATTATGCTCCATTGAAAAATGTCATTGATATTATGCCAATGGAAACCGATACGATCGAATTCCAAGCAAATGCTGATGGCGACTGGTTTTTTCACTGCCATATTTTATATCACATGATGGCTGGAATGGGGAGAATTTTTACTTATGAAAATTCAGCACCAAATCCTCTGATTCATCATCCGGAAATGGCTTACAAAATGCTAAAAATGGACGATCGCATGTTTCATTTTATGGCTGAAAATGATTTTGCCAGCAATGGGAATGATGGTGAAGCAATGTTCAGCAATACGCGTTGGAGTATCGGAACCGAATGGAGATTGGGTTATAATAATGAACATGGTTATGAAACGGAAACACACATTGGTCGTTATATTGGAAAAAATCAATGGTTGATGCCTTTTATTGGTTTTGACTGGAGATACCGAAGAATGGGAATGGACGAGCAGGAACAGAATCTTTTTGGCCAAAGTAATACAAAAGACAATCGTTCGGTTTTTAGTGCGGGTCTTGAATACACTTTACCAATGCTGATAAAAGCACAAGTTGAGGTGTATACAGACGGAAATGTTCGTTTACAATTTGAACGAAAAGATATTCCGCTTTCGCAAAGACTTCGAATGAATTTAATGTGGAATACAGATAAAGAATATATGGCGGGATTAAAATATATTGTTGCGAGAAACTTCGGAATTACAACACATTATGACAGCGATATGGGAATTGGTTTTGGGGTTAATTTGAATTATTGATTTTTAAAACATTTAAGTTATTTAGTCCATATTACAATAACTTGTTTAATTCTATTAATTGTAATAATTTTACTACTTTAAAAATGATTAATTATGAGTTGGGATATTGTACTTTTTAATTCCGCAGAAAAAATAATTTCTATTCAAGATTTAGATGAAGAAAAACTTCTTCCAATCGATTTTGATAAAATACTGCTAGAAAATTGTTCAACAAAAAATGCGGAAGATCAAAAAAATAAAAATAGTAGTAAGGATTTCTTTTCTGATTCTATTAATGATGATATTAATTTCTTTTTTGATGATGAGCCAAGCAGTAATAAGATGATTTCTCTTTATAGTGAAGAAGCACTATTTAAAATTATTGAATTAGCAAAACTTCATAATTGGCAGATTTTCGATACTTCATTAGGAGAAATGTTAGATTTGGAGAATCCAGAAAAAAATGGATATAGTAATCATAAAAATTATGTTAGTCAAATTATGAAAAACAAGTGATAAAATTAATTCACTTTTACCAAAACATTAACAATAAAACTATTCTTACAATAAAAAATCCATTTATATTTGATTCACTCAATTATAAATTCTTCTAACAAAAAACAATTAAAACAAAATGACAAAAGTAATTACAATCGTTACTGTTGCTTTATTTTCAATTGGTGTAACCGCTCAGGAAACAAAACCAGTTGCAAAAGAAAAAACTAAAAAAGAATCTTGCTGCAAAAAGACAACAGACAAGAAAGATAAAAAATCTTGCTGCGTTAAAAAATAATTGAAACTCGATTTCAAAAAAAAGACCTCAATTTCTTGAGGTCTTTTTTGTATATAATAAAATCATTTATTACTGACTACTGACATACAGATATCCTGCTTTCTCGATTTTTCTTCCGTTGCTGTCATATTCTAATGTGTAGAAATAAGTTCCAGTCGGAAGCTTGTTTCCTCTGGCAACAGTTGCACGTCCGTCTGAGAATCCCTGAAATGGACTGGTAACGTTGTCGTAGCCGTTTTTCTCGTAAACCACCACTCCATATCTGTTATAGATTCTTACAACATTGTTTGGATAGCAGTCAATTCCTTTTATAAAGAAACTGTCGTTTAGTCCGTCACCATTTACTGACACGGCATTGTAGACTTCTTCTACGCAAGAGACATTAACGGTCTGCACAAAAGAATTCTGATTTCCGCAATTATCTGATGCCGTCCAGGTTCTGATCAGCGAATATCTGCTGGCGCAGTCCCCGTCAACTCTCTGCTCGTCATAAGCAACTGCTGCACTGCCGCAGTTATCTGCAGCTGTAAAAGTCTGGGCTGGAGGAATGGTATCGCAGTCTGCTGTTATCGTTGCCTCAGGCAGTGTTTCTGCAAATACTGGCGCTGCAGTATCATGAATTAATATCGTCTGCGTACACGCTGCAGTATCCAGAACGGTATCCTCTCCTGCATCGCGAACTCCGTTGCTGTTGGCATCTGCATATTCTGTTATGGTATAAGTTCTGGCTACATTGGCATTACAGCCTGGATCCGCTCCATTTGATGCTGTAATTTCAACCACTCCGCATCGGGTGTCTGCTATACGTCCGTCTCCATTTCCTAAAGCTTCGAACTCTGCTTCCGTCAGATTCGCTGCCGAAGGAAGCTCCTCATAGCATTGCACTGAAGTAGGCTGGAAAGTCGGGCAGATCACACTGAAACGGCAGCAGTTTGGCGAAATTCCGGCTACATTTACCGTATTGCAGGCACTTGCATCCTGAAAGCTCACATTATAATTGGTTCCCGAACTGATAAGTCCTGATGTCCAAGCATTTCCCGACCATGTTCCCGGTGCTCCGGTTCCAGTAGCAGTATAAGGCGCCTGACCTGTTACTGATAAAGTGATGTTATATCCTGGCTGTGTAGAAGAACAGGCCGCAGTTTCTGCTCCTGCCAAAGCAATCTGGCTAATAATCACATTCTGGTTTGCCGTTACACTATTGCCATTGCCATCATTAAATGTCCAGGTAATAATTGTCGTTCCCGGATCTGTTATTGGAAACGTTGATGCTGTAACTCCTGCAATTATTCCAGCACACGCATCTGTTGCTGTCGGTATCGCTGGTGTAACATTGCACTGCCCAGTAATATCCGCTAAAACAGGGATATCTGGAGGGGTAATGTCATCAATTATCACGTTCTGATTCGCTGCTGAAATATTGCCATTACCGTCATCAAATGTCCATGTCACAACTGTTGTTCCCTGTGCTGTAATTGGAAAAACAGTAGCTGTAGTTCCTGTTATAATGCCAGCACAATTATCTATTGCGGTCGGAGCTGTCGGAGCTGCGGAGCATTCTGCTGTAATATCTGCGAGTATTGGAACTATCGGAGCGGTGATATCTTTTATAATCACATTCTGATTGGCTGTTGAAATATTGCCGTTGCCGTCATCAAATGTCCAAACAACCACTGTTGTTCCCTGTGCTGTAATAGGAAATAAAGTAGCCGTTGTTCCCGTGATAATGCCAGCACAATTATCTGTAGCTGTCGGCGCTGTTAGTGCTGTCACTGAACATTCCGCTGTCACATCTGACAATAAAGGGACTGCAGGCGGTGTTACATCATCAATGATAATATTTTGGACTGCTGTTGAGATATTTCCATTTCCATCATCAAAACTCCATGTCACCTCTGTTATCCCTTGAGCTGTGATCGGGAAAATTGATGCAGTTGTTCCTGTAATTGTTCCCACACAAGCATCTATAGTTGTCGGTACTGGAGGTGTCACAGAACATTCTCCCATAGCATCTGCCAGAATAGGCACTGCAGGAGGTGTTTCATCATTAATAATTACATTCTGATTTGATGTCGAGATATTTCCATTCCCATCATCAAAAGTCCAAGTTACAATACTTGTTCCTGGAGTTACAATTGGGAAAATAGTGGCTGTAGTTCCAGTAATTGGTCCTGCACAGTTATCAACAGTCGTTGGTGCAGTTAATGTAACACTGCAATCTCCTCTGACATCTGCCAAAACTGGTGCTGACGGTGCAATAGCATCATCAATAATTACATTCTGGTTTGCAGCTGTTATATTTCCATTTCCGTCATCAAAGCTCCAAGTCACTATTGTTGTTCCTTGAGCTGTGATTGGAAAAACTGTTGAAGTTGTTCCAGAAATGATTCCGGCACAATTGTCTATAGCTGTCGGCGACGAAAGGGTTACTTCGCAATCTCCATATACATCTTCAAGAATTGGTGCTGCAGGTGCTGACGCATCTTTTATTATAACATTTTGATTTGCTGTTACGACATTGCTATTGCCATTGTCAAAAGTCCAGATAACTACAGTTGTTCCTTGTGCTGTAATTGGAAAAACTGTATTTGTTGTTCCAATAATAGTTTTAGAACAATTATCCACCGTTGAAGGCGCGGTAAGTGTCACTTCGCATTCTCCATTCACATCGTCCAATATTGGTATAATTGGCGGTGTAGTATCATTAATGATTACATTTTGATTAGCGGTTGATATATTGCCGTTTCCATCGTCAAAACTCCACGTTACAACAGTTGTTCCCTGTGCTGTAATTGGAAAAATCGTCGTTGTGGTCCCGGAAATTATTCCTGCGCAATCATCAATTGCTGCAGGAATAGCTGGAGTAGCAGAGCATTGTTCCTGTATATCTGCTAAAACAGGTGCAATAGGCGCTGCTGTATCTTTAATAATAACATTTTGATTCACAGTTGCTATATTTCCATTTCCGTCATCAAAACTCCAAGCCACTATTGTTGTTCCTTGAGCTGTAATTGGAAAAACTGTTGAAGCTGTTCCAGAAATGATTCCGGCACAATTGTCTATAGCTGTTGGAATAGATGGCGAAACGGAACATTCTGCTGTTATATCACTAAGTGCCTGAACTGCTGGAGCAGTAACATCTTTAATAATTACATTTTGATTAGCTGTAGATATATTTCCGTTTCCGTCATCAAATGTCCATGTAACTATTGTTGTTCCCTGAGCCGTTATCGGAAAAACTGTGGTGGTTGTTCCTATTATAATGTTAGAACAATTTACCGCAGTCGCGGGTGCAGCAAGTGTCACTTCACATTCTCCTGTTATATCTGGCAGGTCCGTCGGAACTTGTATTGCACTGTTTAGAATAACATTTTGATTGGCTGTTGATATGTTTCCATTTCCATCATCAAATATCCATGTAATTATTGTTGTTCCCTGAGTCGTTATCGGAAAAGTTGTTGCTGTTGTTCCTAATACGCTTCCTGCACAATTGTCTATTGCTGAAGGTATCGCAGGTGAAGCGAAACATTGCCCGATTATGTCTGCAAGAACTGGTGGAACAGGTGCTGTGGTGTCACTGATGATCACATTCTGGTTGGCAGTTGCTATATTTCCGTTGCCATCGTCAAAAGTCCAAGTTACAGCTGTTGTTCCTTGTGCTGTTATTGGGAAAACCGTAGCTGTAGTTCCTACAATTGATCCAGCACAGTTATCTGTTGCGATTGGTGCTACTAATGAAGCAGAACAGGTTGCTGTAACATCTGGAAGAGTTGGCAGAATTGGATCAATATTATCCAAAATTATTACATTCTGATTTGCTGTAGCTATATTTCCATTACCATCATCAAATGTCCAAACCACTACGGTTGTTCCTTGCGCTGTTATTGGAAAAACAGTATTTGTGGTTCCTGTAATAGTTCCGGAGCAATTATCAGTAGCTGTTGGAGGTGTTACAGAAGCGGAACATTGCGCTTGCACATCGGGAAGGACTGGAACAGTTGGCAAGGTAATATCTTTAATAATAACATTTTGGGCTGCTGTTGAAATATTGCCATTTCCGTCATCAAAACTCCATGTAACCACCGTTGTTCCCTGAGCTGTGATCGGGAAAACTGTTGCTGTAGTTCCAGTAACTGCTCCTGCACAATTATCCGTTGCAGTAGGGGCAGCTAATGACACAGAGCATTCTTCAGTTACATCTGCAAGAACTGGTGCAGCTGGAGCTATGGTATCATCAATAATGACATTTTGGC
This sequence comes from Flavobacterium ginsenosidimutans, assembly GCF_003254625.1. Lineage (GTDB taxonomy): Bacteria > Bacteroidota > Bacteroidia > Flavobacteriales > Flavobacteriaceae > Flavobacterium > Flavobacterium ginsenosidimutans. The sequence goes on along the minus strand of NZ_QJRJ01000074.1, from coordinate 93,725 downwards.
TTGCTGTTTGTGTATAGCCATTTCCGTAATCGAAAGTCCAAGTTACCGCTGTTGTCCCTTGTGCTGTAATTGGGAAAACCGTTGGCGTTGTTGCTGTTATATTTCCCGCACACTGATCAGTAAGCATTGGCGCTGCTGGGGTAATTGAACATTGCGCTGTAATATCTGCCATTGCAGATGGCAATGCTGTAGGGTTTATCGTGATTGCGGCTGTGGCTACATTTGAACAGGTTCCGTTGCTGAATTCATAACTTACTGTATAAGTTCCAGGAGTCGAAGCACCCAGATCAATATCGCCTGTCAGTTCGTCTATCACAAGTCCTGCATCTGAACTGTATTTTCCGCTGGCAATCCCAGTTTCTACAGATGTGGCTGTTCCTCTGTTGCAGTAAGGCCCGTTTGGATAATTTATAGATGCCGTTGGAAGTGCATTAATAGTAATATCTGTGGTTACAGTGTTCGAACAGCTGCCATCACTAAATGTATAGGTAATAACATGATCTCCTATTGTTGAAGCTTCTAAATTTATTTCTCCGGTATTTGCATCAATAGCAAGATTAGCATCAGAACTATAGGTTCCGCCCGCCGTGCCGAGTTCTTCGGGAACTGCTGTTCCCGTCTGGCAGTAAGGCGCATTTAAATAGCTTATCACTGCCTGAGGAAGTTCATTTACGATAACCTCAACTGGCGCAATCGAAAAACAGCCGCTAGCGTCCGTTCCTTTTATATAATAGGTATCGCGCACTGCAACCGCTGTGGGATCTGCAACAGGAATCGTAGCCTGCTCGTCTGAGAAATAAGTATACGTAAGCCCCGCAGCGCTTCCCGCTGTAACGGCAGGATCTTTAAGATTGACTGTATTTGGCGCACAGACTGGAGCCGGAGCTGTCGTTACCACTGTCGGTCTGGCGTTTACATTAATGGTCAGATTTGAAACCACACTGCTGTTGCATGGCGCGCCGAGTGTAACGGTGCAGGTATAGTTATTCGCGCCTATTGTCAGATCTGAATAATTGATCATTGGATCTTTCTGGTTCTGATTGGATGCATTTATCCCAGGTCCTGCCCATAAATAGGAAAGCGCGCCGAAAATGTCAACATCCAGCTGTACCGTGCCCGAGGTCATATCGCAGATCACGGCAGGAGTATTCAGTCCGTTGGCCGTAGCTTCTGGGGCTGCCGCCACACCAATCTGTACAGACTGCGTGATCACATTTCCGCAGCCGTCTGCTATCCTGAAAAAATAGGTTGCATCGGTCAGTCCGCTGAAGGTATTCCCGCTCTGGTAAGATCCAAAGGTATTTCCGCCATCGGTGCTCAAGGCATATTGGAGCACATTGTTAGGAGCCGGGGAATTGGATGCTGCGGTGATGGTCAAGACTCCGTTTGTCGCTCCTGTCGCGCACACAAAACCTCCCGTATTGGTTTTGTCAACTATAATAGCATTATTGGCGTCGTAGGTTATAGTCTGGGTTAGGACATCTGTCGTCCCACCTTTAATGCGTAATCCAAAAACATACGTGCCATATCCCAAACCGTCAAAAGGGAATGAAGCCGTAGTGCTGGCTAAATCTCTTGTCTGCCCCACGCTTGAAGGACCTGAAATAATGCGCACCTCATAAGCACTTGGCACATCAAAACTGCCATTCATAACATAGTTAAATCCGCCGCAGACTGGAGTTGTGGTATAACCTGAAAGACTAGCTAAATAACCTTGGACAACTAAATTTACATCTTTAGAGCCACAAGCGTTTGTAATATTGACAGTATAGTTTCCTTTTGGCCAATAACCTGCTGGATCTGTTGGATTTACTTTAGATAATACCCCTGTTCCATTAACATCTAGAGAAGAGGTTCCTGTAGCACCAACTGCTACTAAAGGATTATCTGAAGCAACAATTGTATAAGTTACTGATGGATCTATAAACGGATTAACAAAAACCATTGCTTTTCCATATCCTAAAATATTTAGGTTTGGCTGTATTCCATAAAAACTTTGGACAACAGAAAATGTGGGATTAGGTGGGATAATTATATTTTGAGATGCAGGAAGTCCTTGAAAGTTTCCGGTTGTGTTTCCTTGGGCATCTATATATGTTACGTGATATGTTGCACCGGCTGTAAGACCAAGGAAACTTTCAATTTCTGTGTTAACTGTTTTTAAAACTACATCTGAAGGATTAGCAATATTTGTAAAAACTATATCCATTGGTAAGCAACTAAGCTGATTAGGAGTAATTTTTATCAAACCTGATCCTGCACAATTTTGAACAGCTATAAAGCCACCCGATTGCCATTGAGTCATTGGAAACTCTTTTTCTCTTCCACATTTGTCAATCAATACAACTTTCATATTAGCAATATCGGCAAATATACCAGCCCGATTCGCAATTAATGGCATTCTAAAAACTCTAGTTAACGGAGAATATCCCTCACCATTTAAATCCCCATAGCTATCTCCATCCGTATCTTTTCCATATAAATTCCCTTGATATTTTACTTTCCATGTAAAAAGATCTGCATCTGCTACGGTAATAGCAGTTCCATTAGAATATTGAAAACCTGTTTCATTAGTTATTACTATTGGAGATGAACAATTATTACGAGTTAAATATAAAGGATAAGCGATACTTCCTAACTTAATATCGTTAAGTCCTACTGTTGGATTGGAAATGGAAGTTGCTCCTGTAATAGTAAGTCCACAAGAATCCGTAACACTCACAATATAGCTATTTGCCGGAAGTCCATTAAAAGCAAATGTATTGGCAGCAATAGCACCGCTATTCTGTAAAATTGTTCCCGGTGCTGTCTGCGTGGCAATCGTGTAGGTAAATGGTGCTTTTCCGTTTGCAACTGTAGTTGTTAAAACTGCAGTGCCTCCCACACAATTGGCTATTTTTGTGGGAGTTGTCACTGTCATTGCTGTATAGCCATCGTTTACAGTAATATTGCTGCTCGAATAAACGGTTCCGCCTGCTGTGGCTCTTCCGTTTACTGTATACGTTCCTGAAATTAATCCTGTAAAAACTGGATTTGTTGTAAACTGCGTATTGTCTCCTGAAACTGGAGAAACAACTGCACCAGCCCTTAAAAGCTGATACTGCGGTGTTGCTCCTAATCCTGTACTGCTTGAAGTAATTATACCTTGGCTCTGGCAGCCATTAGTGCTTGGTATACCAGAAACTGTCTGTGAAAAAAGATTGTTACTGATAAAAGGCAGGATGAGCAATGTTAAAATTAAAGTAATTTTTGTCCTCATATTTGTTTTTTATTAATTCAACAACAGCCACTTAAAACGATCTATTCTTCCAAAAAGATTAAATAGCTTTAAATAACAATTGTTTATTATTTTCTAAAAAAATTATACAGTGTAGGTTTTCCGTATTTTTCGGTGGCAAAAGCATGATAGGCTTCTTTTTACAGTTTCCTCTAAAAGCCTAAAAACAACAGAATAGACTATTTCTAATTACAAATACCCAATGTTAATCGATTTTAGTTAAACTTAATTATTTCAAAATTCCTTAAATTATAGAGGCTTGTAGAAGTTGCTTGATAAATATTTTAAGATCAATTTATCAGCTAAAATTTTGATTTAGAAAGAAAGCATTTTTCTTGCGTGTATGAGTTTAATACCATAAATGTACTGAAATTCAGTACATTAACAACATAAAAATAAAAAAAACAGATTTTAAAAACAAAAAAAACGTCAGTAAAAAAAAATTACTGACGTTTTTTATATGCAACAACAAGTAAAAAATTACTGCTGTTTCTATTTATTAATTGATATTGCTACTTTATTTCACTCGAATACTCCATTCAAAATCCATTTCAGAAACTTGAACTCCTTCTTCGTTTGTTCCAATAGATTTCATCCAGAACGTCTGCCCTTCTCCAGTTTCTATAGTTTTCTTTATTGCATCGGCAATTAAATGTCCGTCTTTGCAAACAAATGTAATTCTTCCTGTAGCTTTTTTTGTGAAGTTTCCTTTATTGTTAGCTACTAACATAGAAATCTTTTTACCACTTTGCTGGATTTGAGAAATCACCAAAGCTCCAGTTGTCAACTCAGCAGCCATTGCCTGAACTGCAAAATACATAGAATTAAACGGGTTCTGATTGATCCATCTGTGTTTGACTGTTACGGTACAACTGCTATCGTTTATATCTTTTACACGTACTCCGCAAAAGTATGCTGATGGTAATTTGAATAGGACGAATTTATTAAGTTTTGATACTGAAAGTGCCATAGGATATATTTTTTTATGTAAAAATACAAAAAAACTATGCACGCACAATAAATTCTTTACTTATCAAAAGAAGTCAACAAACACGGGAACTAGCGATGATTTTCAACAATTTAAGCATCATTTCACAACTTTGTGTTTGTTAATTTTTTGTTAATATTTGGTACTATGTAAAACAAGATACTGTCTTTTAGACATATATTTGCATAAGAAATTACTATATGCTTTTAATCATGGAAACAACAACACCACTCATCATGGAAAAAACTTCAGAAAAGAATACAGCAGCATTTACTCATTTGAGTACTTTAAGTCAATATATAATTCCGTTTGGGAACTATATTTTTCCGCTAATCATTTGGACAAACTACAAAGACAAATCTGAATTTGCAGATCATCACGGAAAACAGGCTTTGAACTTTCAGTTAAGCTTATTGCTTTATACTTTGATTTTAGCGCTTATTGCGATACCAATTTTCGTTACTGTTTTCTTGCAGAATCTTCCGCTAGAAGCTGTTTTTAATGACGACGATTTTGTAATTAGAAACTTTAACATTCAAGCAAACATTGGAATTTTAAGTGTAGGAATTACCGCTGTCGTTCTTTTTGGAGTTCTAAAATTTGTTGAATTCTTTTTAGTGATTTATGCTTCGATAAAAGCTTCAAACGGAGAATTATACAAATATCCGATTACGATTCCTTTTATAAAGTGATACAAAAATTAAAAGTTATAGTCGAAACATCAATCAAATCATATAAGTTTCGCAATCAATCATCAATCAATCATCATCAATCAAAAAACGAATTGTTCAATCAAAAAAAAACAAAATGAAATTATGAACATTGAAAACACAAAAGCACAGATGCGCAAAGGTGTTCTTGAGTTTTGCATCTTATCTGTTCTAAAAGAAAAAGACGCATATACATCTGAAATATTAGACACTTTAAAAAACGCAAAATTACTAGTTGTAGAGGGAACCGTTTATCCGTTGTTAACTAGATTGAAAAATGACGGTTTACTAAATTATCGCTGGGAAGAATCGACCTCTGGGCCACCACGAAAATATTATGGATTAACCGAAATAGGACAAACTTTTTTAAACGAACTTAGCGGCACTTGGACGGAATTATCTGACGCCGTAAATTTAATCACCAATCAAAATCAATAAGTCATGAACAAAACAGTAAATATTAACTTAGGCGGGATGTTTTTTCACATCGATGAAGATGCATACTTAAAATTGACACGCTATTTTGACGCTATAAAACGATCCCTTAACAACTCATCTGGTCAGGATGAAATTATTAAAGATATCGAAATGCGTGTTTCTGAATTGTTGACAGAAAAACAAAAAAGTGAAAAACATGTTGTTGGACTGAAAGATGTTGACGAGGTGATTGCGGTAATGGGACAGCCAGAAGATTATAGAATTGAAGACGAAGAAAATGCAAATCAGTCTTTTAATAACTACACTGCAAGACAACACAAAAAATTATACCGCGACAAAGAAAATGGTATGATTGGTGGTGTAGCAACAGGTTTGGGACATTATTTTGGAATTGACGCGGTTTGGATTAAAATCATATTCTTGATCTTCGTTTTTGCTGGTTTCGGAACTGGAATTTTAGCTTATTTCGTTCTTTGGATTGTAACGCCTGAAGCGGTTACAACTTCTGAAAAATTAGAAATGACAGGAGAGCCAGTAACGATTTCGAACATCGAAAAAAAAGTTCGAGAAGAAATTGATTCACTTTCTGATAAATTCAAAAATGCAGATTATGACAAAATGGGAAATCAGGTAAAGTCGGGAGCTGAGAGAATAAGTAGTTCATTTGGAGACTTTATCATGACGGTTTTTAAAATCTTTGCTAAGTTTTTAGGTGTAATTCTAATTATAGCAGGACTTTCAACTTTGATCATGTTGTTAATTGGCGTTTTCACTTTAGGAACTAATATTTTCATCGATTTCCCTTGGCAGAATTTTATTGAAGCCGGAAACTTTACAGAATATCCGCTTTGGTCATTTGGATTATTAATGTTCTTTGCAGTTGGAATTCCGTTTTTCTTCTTAACACTTTTAGGATTTAAACTGTTATCTCCAAACCTAAAATCAATTGGAAATATAACAAAATATACACTTTTAGCTATCTGGATTATTTCTATAGCAATTTTGGCAAGTATCGGAATCAAACAGGCAACTGAAATTTCATACGATAATAAAGTAATAGAGAAAAAAGTTTTTGCAATCAAACCAACTGATACATTATTTGTAAAGTTCAAATACAGTGACTATTATGCAAAAAGTTTAAATCACTACAGAGAGTTTGAATTTGTACAGGATTCAGCAAACAACGAATTGATTTATTCTAATGATGTACGCTTACATGTATTACATACAGACGAGTCAGCTCCATTTATCCAGATTGAAAAAAGTGCTAGAGGAAACTCTTTCACTAATGCTAAAAAAAGAGCAGAAAAAATTAATTATAAGTTTCAAATTAGCGGAAATCATTTAATTTTGGATAACTATTTTCTGACAGATGTGAAGAATAAATTTAGAGGACAAGAAGTTGACATCTACCTATATCTTCCAGAAGGGCAATTATTTAAACCTGAAAATTCTGTTAGAGATTATTTTAATTACGACGATGATTTCTTTAATCTAAATTATGACGGTAATTACAATTATAAAGTTATCGGTTCAAAAGTTAAGTGTCTAAATTGCCCAGCAGACGATAGCGATGACGACGACGACGATGCGGAAGTAATAGATACTACTGCCAATGATACAATAAATGAAGTTTCGGTTAAAATTAATGGAAAAGAAGTTTTAAACGGAAAAAAAACTAAAGGAAAACTAACTACTGATAAAAACGGAGTGATAATCAAAATTAACTAAACCATGATAAAAATAATCATTCATATTACGAAATTTATAGTTGCAACTGTAACTGCTTTATTGTTTGCCTCATGTAATTTTAACATGAATTCAATTGAAGGAAGCGGTAATGTTACAACAGAAAAAAGAACTGTTCAAGGAGATTTTACTAATATCTCTGTAAGCAATGCAATCGATGTGGTTGTTGAGCAATCAGATTCTGTAGAAATTAAAGTTGAAGCAGATGATAATCTTCAAAAGGAAATTGTAACCAAAGTAGAAAACGGAACTCTTATTATCGAATGTAAATACAATTCTTTCCGAAATATTACTTCTAAAAAGGTAACTGTAAAAATGCCTGTTCTTCATAAGATAGAAGCTTCGAGTGCATCATCTGTACAAACTAAAGGCGTTTTTGAAAGCGAAGACTTGACTTTAGAAAGCTCTAGTGCAGCATCGATGAATGTTAACATTGAATCTGATAGAATTTCTATTGATGTTGGAAGCGGCAGTTCTGTCAATATAGAAGGTAAAGCTTTAAGTTTAAATACTTCGGCTTCAAGCGGAGGAAGTGTTGACGCTGATAAATTAATGGCAAATGACATTCACGCAGACGCTTCTAGTGGCGGAACCGTTTTAGTACATCCTATTTTAAGTTTAAAAGCTGAAGCTTCAAGCGGAGGAAATATCAATTACACTGGTGAGCCAAAGAAAATTGAAAAATCAGAAAGCTCTGGAGGAAATGTTGGCAAAAATTAAAAGATTTAACTGTTAAATATAAAAGAAATCATTCATCAAAAGTGGATGATTTTTTTATATTTGTCAAAATCAAATCTAGAATTAATGAAAAAAAGTACAGCGCTGCTCCTATTATTATTTGTTACAGCATTCACTTTTGCACAAAAAAGAGAAAAAATTAAAGGTTCTAAAATTGTAACTACTTCAGTAAAAGAAGTTGGCAGTTTTGACGCCCTTGAAGTCGATGATAATCTTGAAGTTTATCTAGAACAAGGAGAAAAAAATGAAATTAAAATTGAAGCCGATGATAACCTTCATGATATCATTGGAATGGATTTAAGAGAAAAAACACTTCGATTATATACTAATAAAGAATCGACTATTTTTAAGAAACTAGCAGTTAAGGTTACTTACACTAAGTCATTAAACAAAGTAATCACTAAAAATGAAGCTGTTGTTTATGCGATTCAGGAATTGCAATTGGATGATATCACAATGAATGCTCTTGACTTTTCTAAATTATACTTGAACGTAAATTCGAAAAAATTCACTTTAATTGCAGATGATAAATCTAAAACAGAGTTGAATTTAAAAGCCGAAGAAGGAAATTTACAATTGAGTAAAAATGCTATTGTGAAAACATTAGTTTCTGCTATAAAATTTAAATGTGATTTGTACCAAAAAGCAAGTGCTGCTGTTGAAGGTATTGCAGAAAAAGCAACTATTAGATTAGACAATAACTCTACATTTACTGGAGTAAAATTTACTTTGAAAGATGCGAATGTTACTGCTGAAAGTAATGCAGTAGGAAGTATTTTTGCTGAAACAACACTTTCGCTAGCTGTGGGTGATAAAGCAGAAATTTCTCTTTTTGGAAGTCCTGCAATTCAGCTTACTCGTTTTTCTGAAGAAGCAAAGTTGTTTAAGAAAGTTAAGTAGTCGCAGTTCTCAGTCGCAGTTCTCAGTCGCAGTTTACAGTCTGAAAATTTTGCATAAAATAAAAGTCCCAATCGTAAAATGATTGGGACTTTTTTATTTTTAAAGTCTAGTTCTGTTTAAATTCCAATAAACTGAAAACTGCGACTGTGACTGAATACTTTAAATTATTCTTTAGAAGCTAAATATCTTTCAGCATCTAATGCTGCCATACAACCTGTACCTGCAGCAGTAATTGCCTGACGATACACATGATCTGCAGCATCACCAGCAACAAAAACACCTTCTACATTTGTTTTAGATGTTCCTGGAGTATTCACGATATAACCAGTTTCGTCTAGTGTAATGTAATCTTTAAAAATGTCTGTATTTGGTTTGTGACCAATTGCCACGAAGAAACCAGTTGCAGGAATTTCGATTGTTTCGCCAGTTGTTTTGTTTAAAGCTTTAATAGCATGAACTACATTATTATCTCCAAGAACTTCAACAGTATCGTGATTCATTAAAATTTCAATGTTTTCCGTTTTACGAACACGTTCTTCCATAATTTTAGAAGCTCTGAATTTTTCACTTCTAACCAACATTGTTACTTTTTTACAAAGTTTAGATAAATAATGTGCTTCTTCACAAGCAGAATCTCCTGCTCCAACAATAACAACATCTTGGTTTCTATAGAAGAATCCGTCACACACAGCACAAGCAGAAACTCCTCCACCCATATTTAAGTAATGTTGTTCTGATGGTAATCCTAAATATTTAGCCGAAGCACCTGTAGAAATAATTACAGTTTCACAGTGTAATTCGATTGTATCGTTAATCCAAACTTTATGAATATCTCCAGAAAAATCAACTTTTGTTGCCCAACCATCACGAATATCAGCACCAAAACGTTTTGCTTGTTCTTGTAACTGAATCATCATTTCTGGCCCTGTAACTCCATCAACATACCCAGGAAAGTTTTCAACCTCATTAGTTGTAGTCAATTGACCACCAGGCTGCATTCCTTGATATAATACTGGATTCATGTTAGCTCTAGCCGCATAAATAGCCGCAGTATAACCTGCAGGGCCAGAACCTATAATAAGGCATTTAATTTTTTCGATTGTATTTGACATAGTAATAGTTTTTTTGAGTTGCAAATGTAAACTTTATTATAAAAAATAACGTCGAAATTAAATCTGAAATAGCTATCTCAAAATAAGTTTTATTTATTTTTGATTTTTGCTTTTGTAAACGAAATTTATTTATATATTTGCATCCGCTTTCGGGCAGTACAGCAAAACATCTTCGGGGTGTAGCGTAGCCCGGTTATCGTGTCCCGCTCTAAGGCGGGAAGACCACAGTAACGACCAATAAGCAAATGCTACGGGGTGTAGCGTAGCCCGGTTATCGCGCCTGCTTTGGGAGCAGGAGGCCGCAGGTTCGAATCCTGCCACCCCGACAAAAGTCTTTTCATTTTTTGAAAAGACTTTTTTTTTGCTTTAAACTCAGATAAAAAACTTTGCGCCTTTATTAGCTATCCCTTAAACATACTAGAAACGAAATAAATAGTATTCGCCACGAATTCACGAATTTTCTTTTTAAATACTTTATCTAATATTATGCGAATTAATTCGAATAAATAATCGCGAAGATTTGAAAAAATAATTCGTGAATTCGTGGCGAAAAAAATCGTTCTTACTATTTTTCCATACTTATATAAGCAGGATAAGATTCTCCTTTAGGTAAAATAAATTCTTCATCAAAAGGCTGTATTCCTTCACTATTAGTATATAATGCCACACGTTTTGCACCAGTTGCTGTGCTTCCGCCAGTACTATTTATAACATTTTGAATATTCCCTGAGCCAGCAAAACGAGTAATACACATTTTCTCTAATTTTACATTTGGGCTATTCGGAATTTCAAAACCGTTTTTTTTATTCACGTTCCCATCTGTTCCAGTAAAAACGGCATAAGAACCCATTCCGATACTTTGATGTTCTTTTACAGTATTCGCAACTTTAAAAGCCGCATAACCATCAACTTTACCTCCTTGACTGCTCCAGCTCGCCTGATTTGGCGCATCGTACGGAGGTTCATTCTGAAAGAAATAAGTTCTTCCTCGTTCTCCCATCCATATCACTTCATATTCTTGATAATGTTCAACAAATAATCCATAAAGTGTAACATCATCTCCAGCAACTATAAGTCCGTTTTTACATCTGTCTCTTGTCCAGCGCGCATCTCCTCCTTTTTGCGAACCATGATCGGCGCGCCACAACCAAAAATGATCACCCACAACATTATTACTATTTATCTGCATGGAAGCTTGTATCTGGATATTTTTTGATTGAACTCCACCCACACGGCAAGTAATATCACTAAGCAAAATAGGATCTGTAGCATGATCTGCATTTGCCCTTTCATTACCAATTCTAACTTGATAAGTTGTACTATTTAGTGAATCCATCAAAAGTCCAGCAATGATAATTCCGTCTTTATCATCGGCATAAATACAGCCCCAAGTATTTTTTTCAGTCGGTTCTAAAGTTACCGAAGCAATTCCAGAACCAAGAAGAATAGCATCTTTTCTATTTACTTGTATAGGCGCATTCAACGAATAATGCCCAGGCGTAAAAAATATATTCTTACCTGATTTTAATGCAGCATTAATTTCTACATCAGTATCACCTTCTTTAGCAACATACCAGCTTGTAACCAAATCTTGGACATTACCTTTTCCCATATCCGTTGTTGTCCAAGAAGTTCCTACTCGATCTTTTTGCCATGCTGGAATAAACACTTTGTATTCTCCATCTTTATCTATAAACAGAAAAGGTTTTTCTCTAATAATTGGAGTTGTAGAAACTGGAGAATTGGCATCATCCGCTTTTGGCGGATTAACACATCCTTGCCAAACCATATTGTATGAACCTCCCATTACTCCTGAACCAGAAGGAAAAACGGTATTTCTAGTATACCATTGCTGTTGTCCGCCCCAGTTTGCCCTGTCAGATGTGTAATGAGTATCAGCAATAAAACCGCCACTTCCCCAAAAATTTGTATTTCCAACATCTGAAATATATTTCGAAGTGCTATCAATAAGAAGCCTTCTTGCGCTGGTTGATTGAGAAACAGTCCATGAAAAATCGCGCATTACTTCTACATTTTCTACCGAACGCCAAAATGTACAAGTAGCATTTGCTCCACCAGAAAGATGAGGCCTAGTAAATATAGAACCCAATTTAACATCTGATGGCACTTTACCCAAACCTCCAATATGAGAATAAAATCCCAATTCTATTGAATTAGCCTCCACCGAAGAAGCAGAACCTGACCCACCAACATCATAAGTCTGTCCGTCAACATTTGCTTTAAAATAATATGCCTGACGTTTTGTTGTCCATTCTCCATTTGCTCCTCCTAAACCAATTGCACCAAAATGCGAATTAATTTCATTTCGGGCTGTTTCAACTTTTTCATACTTTCTGTCGTATAAATATAGGTTATCACCAAAAATTTGATTTTCCAGCGAAATTATTATGGTTGTGTCATTACGCGTAATTTTATAATAGTTCTCGTATTTATCTGTATTCGGTTTATTATCTGTAAATGTCAATTTGGAAGTAGACCCAACTGATACAAATTCTGATGCCAAACGACTTCCTCCTCTACTAATTATATAATTTCCAGAAGAACCAAAAGCCGACCACGATAATGTTATACTGTGTTTTTTCTTGTTATAAATAATTTTTCGTTCGATCTTGTTTTCATGTTTTATTTCAACAGACGAATTCGGTGAGACAAAGCTGGAAAGCATAAACACTGACACGAATGTTAGAAACATTGAGTTTACTTTTTTAATCATAAAAATGTTTGTTTTTTGTGGTTTGATAGTATGTAATTGCTGTAGTTTTTAGAAAGCCCAAAATAGCAATAATCTTTAACCCGTGTCTTTACATATTTCTTATCAAAAACTATACAAAGCCCGTATTTTGTCCTTTAATGACATAAATAAACCTTTTTGAAGATGTCCATTTTTCTTCAATAACTTTCTTTTGCCAGTTTAATCGAAAGGGAAAATAAAATGAAAAAGATTCTATTGTTTACTGCTATAGTTTTTTCTAATATCATAATCGCGCAAGAAAAGAACACGACTTCTGTGGATTCATGTTCAGCAGCAAAAGAAGGCGTATTATACAAGACAAATGCACACGCTTCTTATTATCATGATAAATTTAACGGAAGAAAAACCGCAAGTGGAAAAAGATTTAACAACAATGATTTTACTGCTGCACATAAAAAATTTCCTTTTGGCACAATATTAAAAGTCACAAACGAAATAAATAAGAAATTTGTAATCGTAGAAATTACAGACAGAGGCCCTTTTATTAATGGAAGAGAAATTGATCTCAGCAAAAGAGCATTTATGGAAATCGCTTCTAATAAAAAAAGTGGTTTAGTTTATGTCACTATCGAAATTTTAAAATAACACCTTTTCTTCAAAATAAAATTTAATTCTTGTCATTTTATTGAAAGAACCTCACCTAAATTGGTCAAAATATTGCTAATAATCTTATTCATAACTAAAATTATTTTCAAGCAAACACCCATGAAACCCCGATTAAGCAAAGTTTCACAAATGTTAACAAAATAGATTTTCAAAAACCATAAATAATTGTATTTTTACGGTTCAAAATTCAGAAAATAAATGGGCAAAATCATTGCTATTGCTAATCAAAAAGGAGGCGTTGGAAAGACTACTACATCAGTCAATCTAGCTGCCGCATTAGGTGTTTTAGAAAAAAAAGTATTATTGATCGATGCTGATCCTCAAGCCAATGCTACATCTGGCCTTGGAATTGACGTAGAAACAGTTGAAACTGGAACGTACCAAATTCTTGAGCATACTGTAACACCAAAAGAAGCCGTTTTAAAATGTACAGCTCCAAATGTTGACGTGATACCTGCTCACATTGACCTTGTTGCTATCGAAATTGAATTGGTTGACAAAGAAAACCGCGAGTATATGCTTAAAAAAGCATTAGAAGAGGCAAAACAAGAATATGATTATATCATTATCGACTGCGCACCTTCTCTAGGTTTGTTAACATTGAATGCTTTAACAGCGTCTGATTCTGTAGTTATTCCTATTCAGTGCGAGTATTTTGCACTTGAGGGATTAGGAAAATTATTGAACACTATTAAAAGTATTCAGAAAATCCACAACCCAGATCTTGACATTGAAGGTTTATTATTAACAATGTACGATTCAAGATTACGTTTATCTAATCAGGTTGTAGAAGAGGTTCAAAAACACTTTAACGATATGGTTTTTGATACCGTAATTCAGCGAAATGTTAAATTAAGTGAAGCTCCAAGTTTTGGTGAAAGTATCATTAATTATGATGCAACAAGCAAAGGTGCAGTGAACTATATTCATTTAGCCCAAGAAATTATAAAGAAAAACAGTAAATAGTTTTTATGACAAAAGTAATTAAAAAACAAGCCTTAGGAAGAGGATTATCTGCCTTATTGAAAGATCCGGAAAACGACATTAAATCAGTAGAAGACAAAAATGCTGACAAAGTTGTTGGAAATATCATTGAATTGGAAATAAGCGCGATCGAGATAAATCCGTTTCAGCCTAGAAGCAATTTTAATGAAGAATCATTACGTGAATTAGCCACTTCTATTAAAGAACTTGGGGTAATTCAACCTATTACTGTTCGTAAATTAGATTTTAATAAATACCAGTTAATCTCTGGAGAACGTCGTCTTCGTGCTTCTACATTAGTAGGTTTAACACACGTTCCTGCTTACATTCGTATTGCAAATGACAACGAATCATTGGTTATGGCCTTGGTTGAAAACATCCAACGTCATGACTTAGATCCAATTGAGATTGCTTTATCATACCAACGTTTGATCGACGAAATTCAATTAACTCAAGAACAAATGAGTGAAAGAGTTGGAAAAAAACGTTCGACAATTGCCAACTACTTACGCCTATTAAAATTAGATCCGATTATCCAAACAGGTATTCGTGATGGTTTTATTAGTATGGGACACGGTAGAGCAATTATCAACATCGAAGATTTAGACGTTCAAACTGATATTTACCAAAAAATAGTTAGCCAAAACTTATCTGTTCGTGAAACAGAGGCTTTAGTTAAAAATTACCATGAAGGTCAGCAACCAAAAGCAGAAGGAAAACCAAAAGCTGATTCTGCATTTGTTGTTAGAGAAACTCAGAAAAATACTTTCAACGATTATTTTGGCTCAAAAGTTGATATAAAAGTTGCCGGTAACGGAAAAGGAAAAATTACAATTCCATTTAATTCTGAAGCTGACTTTAACAGAATTATAAAATTAATAAACGGATAGTGAATAAGATTGTCCCCATTGGTCTATTGTTCTTTCTAACAGGAACCGTTTCTCTTTTTGCCCAGGTAAAAAAAGACACGGTTTTGGTCGTAAAAGACACTACTGCATTACAAGAAATAGATCCGCTTACACCAGCAAAAGCAGCTTTTTATTCTGCTATTTTACCAGGTTTAGGCCAAGCATACAATAAAAAATATTGGAAAATTCCGTTGGTCTATGGAGCAATCGGAACAAGTTTGTATTTCTACATAGACAACAACAAAAAGTACCACGAATATCGTGATGCCTACAAAAGAAGATTAGAAGGCTATAACGATGACGATTATCAATTTCTTGATGATGACCGACTTATCGCTGGACAGAAATTTTACCAAAGAAATAGAGATCTATCTGCTTTATTTGTTGTTGGATTTTATGTTTTAAACATTATTGACGCCAATGTCGACGCAGCTTTGATACAGTTTAACGTAAACGAAAGGCTTTCAATGCGACCAGAAATTTACCCCGCCGACGTAACATTTAAACCAAATGTCGGACTAACTTTTAATTATAAGTTTTAATAGATCTGTTCTATTAAAAAAAATCAAAAATATATCATAATGAAAATTGCGCTTTTAGGATACGGAAAAATGGGTAAAGTAATTGAACGAATTGCTTTAGAAAGAGGTCATGAAATAGTTTTAAGAAAAGATGAATTTAATACCTATGACGGACTTTCAACAGCTGATGTTGCCATTGATTTCAGCGTTCCATCAGCGGCAGTAAGTAATATTTCTGCTTCTTTCAATGCTAATGTTCCTGTAGTTTCAGGAACAACTGGATGGTTAGAACATTATGATGAAATGATTGCGCTTTGCAATGAGAAAAAAGGAGGTTTTATTTCTAGTTCAAACTTCAGTTTGGGAGTAAATGTTTTCTTTGGCTTAAATGAATATTTAGCAAAAATCATGAAACAATTTGATTCTTATAAAGTTTCAATGGAAGAAATTCATCATATCCACAAATTGGATGCTCCAAGCGGAACTGCGATTTCTTTAGCTCAAGGTGTAATCCAAAACAGCAATTATGCTAATTGGACGATGGAAGATGCTAAAGCAAACGAAATTCGTATTGAAGCAAAAAGAATTGGAGAAGTTCCTGGAACTCACACCGTAAATTATGACTCTCCTATTGACAGTATCGAAATAAAACACACTGCACACAACCGCGAAGGTTTTGCTCTTGGTGCTGTTGTTGCCGCAGAATGGCTTGCTGGAAAGCAAGGGATTTTCTCAATGAAAGATGTACTAAACTTACAATAAATTGAATAAAGTTTTGGATTGCTAAAATCCTGAATTTAAAACTTAAAATACAATATTATGACACTTTACTCTTGGTTCGTATTTTTCTTAGCTGTTCAAATCATCCATTTCCTTGGAACTTGGAAATTATATCAGGCAGCGGGAAGAAAAAGCTGGGAAGCAGCAATTCCGGTATACAATTCAATCGTATTAATGAAAATTATCGGGCGCCCTACATGGTGGACCTTATTGCTTTTTATTCCGATTATCAACTTAATTATGTTTCCAGTTGTATGGGTAGAAACTTTAAGAACTTTTGGTAAAAGATCAACTTTAGATACTATTTTAGGTCTTTTCACTCTAGGTTTTTACATCTATGTTGTCAATTATACTCAGAAATTAGAGTATAATAAAGACCGTAAATTAACTCCCGAAAACAAGACAGCTGACACTATTAGTTCTTTGCTGTTTGCTATTATTGTAGCAACTTTGGTACACACTTATGTTGTACAGCCTTACACAATCCCGACATCATCTTTAGAAAAATCTTTGCTAATTGGTGATTTCTTATTTGTGAGCAAAATAAATTACGGCCCTAGAGTACCAATGACAACGGTAGCTTTACCAATGGTTCACGATTCTATACCCTTAACTAAAAGAAAATCTTATTTAAGCTGGCCTCAACTACCATATTTTAGACTACCAGCAATCGAAAAAATAAACCGATGTGACATAGTTGTCTTCAACTGGCCGGTCGATACGGTTCATTATTTCTTTGAGCCAAAAGGAAGACCAGGCGTTATCAAACCTATCGATAAAAAATCGAATTACGTAAAAAGATGCGTTGGTATCCCTGGAGACAGTTTATCAATAAAAGATGGTTTTGTTTACATTAACGGGAAAAAATTAGTTTTACCAGAAAGAGCTAAACCACAATATTCTTATTTAGTCGCTTTAGACGGAAAAACTTCTATTGATTTCGAAAATCTATTCAAAGAACTAGATATTACAGATCCAGCAGGTTTTAGAACAGAAAAAAGAGATACACTTTTCTTAGGTGCATTGACAGAAGCTGGCGCTGAAAGATTTAAAAACACTCCCGGAGTTACTGCTGTAATAAGACAGGTTGATAAAGGAAATAACAATGCTATCTTCCCTCATATCAACAGATGGAACCAAGATAACATGGGGCCAATTTATATTCCTCAAGCAGGAAAAACGGTAGCTTTGACAAATGAATCACTTCCTTTCTACAAAGAAATCATTACAAACTACGAAGGAAATACATTAGCTTTAGAAGGTTCTAAATTTTTAATTAACGGAAAACCAACAACGACATACACCTTCAAACAAAACTATTATTGGATGATGGGAGATAACCGTCACAATTCTGAAGATAGCCGTTATTGGGGATACGTTCCTGAAGATCACATCGTAGGAAAACCAGTTTTCATTTGGATGAGTTGGGATACCAACGGAAAAGGCATCAATAAAGTTCGCTGGAGCAGAGTATTTACAACTGTAGATGGTGAAGGCCAACCTCACTCTTACTTTAAATACTTCTTAATACTTCTTGCTATCTATTTCGTAGGAGATTTTATCTGGAAAAAGAGAAGAGAAAATAAAGCATAAAACGTTAATTCGTTAAACTGTAAAATCGTTTAATCGTTCTCAAAAAGTACGGTTAAACGATTTACCGATTAAACTTAAATCATCATGAATTCCTTAATACTTCCAACTTATTTCCCATCAATTAGTCATTTTGCTGTAATTGCGCAATCTGACAGCATTACTTTTGAAATGGAAGATAATTTCCAGAAACAGACTAATAGAAACAGAACCTATATCTATAGTCCAAACGGAATTCAATTATTAAACATACCCGTTAAGCATTCTAAAGAAACGCATCAAAAGACAAAAGACATTTTGATCGAAAATGAATTTGATTGGCAGAAACAGCATTTTAAATCATTAGAAGCTGCATATAGAAGTTCTCCTTTCTTTGAGTACTTTGAAGACGACATTGTGACTATTTTCGAGAAAAAGCACACCTTTTTAATGGATCTTAATTTCGAAGTTTTTGACACCGTAACAAAATGCCTTAGAATGAAATTAGAGTTCGGAAGAACAACTGAATACTTTCACGAAGCACAAGACTTTACAGATTTCAGGTATTTAGCAAATGGAAAAAAAGACACTAATTCTTTCGAAAAATATACTCAGGTTTTTGATGACAAACACGGTTTCATCAATAATTTAAGTGTTTTAGACTTACTTTTTAACGAAGGGAAATTTGCTATTGATTACCTAAAAACACAGAAAATCATATAAATTATGAATTGTAAGTTATGAGTTATGAATTCTCATAATCCCCTTAACTTTTGTCTTTCCACTTTTAACTTTCGGCTAATAAATTATTCCATAGAAAGTCTTGTCATAATCGGATAATGATCTGAATTTTCGAAGTCAGAAAAACTTTCAAATTCCTTTACTTTCATTTTACTATCTGTAAAAATGTAGTCAATTCTAGCAGGATAATATTTGAATTTATAAGTTGCGCCAAAACCTCCGCCAGCTTCTTCAAAAGCATCTTTTAGCTTTCCTTTGATATTTCTATAAACATACGAAAACGGACTGTTATTCATATCTCCACAAATAATCATTGGAGTTTTACATTTTTTGATATGCTCTTTAAAAATCTCAGCCTGTTCTTGCTGTTGCTCGAATCCTTTGCTGATTCTGCCATAAATACGCTGCGATTTCTTTTGGTTTACATTATCAATATCATCTGATATTTCACTTACATCAGGAGAAATCTTAATTGATTGCAAGTGCATATTGTAAACACGTATAATATCTTTTCCGCGTTTAATATCAGCATAAACTACATTGTTATCTGATTTTGGAAAAACAATATTTCCTTCCTCGATAATAGGAAATTTAGAAAAAATAGCCTGTCCTGTTTTGATTTTTTTTCCATCAATAAAAATATAACGATGCGGATATACTTTTAAGTCCAAATGCGCCGAATTTGAATATTCTTGGATACATAAAATATCTGGATCTTTTTCGTCTATAAAAGCTTTTATGTTTGACGGAATATCATCTCGGTCTAGCCATTTAAAAACATTAAAAAGACGTACGTTATAACTCATTACAGAAAAATCTTTTTCGTCTTCCACATACTCTTTAGCAGAGAATTTATAAAACTTACTGATAAATGTAATTCCTGTCAGCAAAACCAGACCAGATAAAATAAGGCGTTTTTTAAACTGAATTGCCCAATAAACAAAGAACAATCCATTTGCCACAAAAAAGGCTGGCATAAACAAAGTAAGCACCGATAAAAGTGGGAAACTTTTAGGTGCTAAAAAAGGTAAAACATAGACGCTAAATGTAAGCACAGTTAGGACTATGTTCAAAAAGAACATTACTTTATTAAACCAAGAAAGGTTTTTCATATTTATCTCCTACAAGTTTATTTTCCAGCTTTAAATAAAAACTCTTTTTCTTCTTTTGTCAGACAATCATATCCTGATTGGCTGATTTTATCCAAAATCTCATCAATTTGTTGTTGCGTTTTGTCTTTTGTTACAATTCTTGATGTCGTTTTTTCTGTAGGTTTTTTGTAATTTTTATGAACTTTTCTAAATGGGGTCGAAGGAGATTTTCTAAAAAGATTTGCAAAGAAATCTAAAGTTTTAGAAACAATGGTACTTAAGTCGGTACCGTTTTGAAGTAATTTAATGTACGCAAATCCGAAGAATGCTCCAGCCAAATGCGAAATATGTCCGCCCATGTTTCCTAAACGGAACTGCATTAAATCTAAAATTATAATTACTGCTGTAATGTGCCAAAGTTTTACATTTCCAAATAAAAATAGTCGAACATCCATTAACGGAGAATAGGTCGTTGCTGCTACTAAAATTGCCATAATAGCCGCCGAAGCCCCCACAATAGAGCCACTGATATTAGAAAAATAAAAACTTAATGCAAAAGCTACTCCAGCAAAAAGAGCGCTTAAAAGATATAATCCTAAATATTGCTTTTGAGTGAAATACGTTAGAAACAATGTACTTGCAAAATTAAGAACCATCATATTAAATAACAGATGAAAAAATCCGTCGTGAAAAAAAGCATAGGTTAAAAGTGTCCACGGTTTGAACATGAAAACCTGAGGATCGGATGACAAAGCAATCCAGCTAGGAAAATCAAACTGACCAATTGAAAATTGATAGAAAAAAATAAGAGATACAATAAAACATGCGATGTTCCAATACATAACACGCATAGCAATACCCCCCAATCTATACTGTAATTTTAAATCGTCTAGAATATTCATAGAAACTTTTTTTGTTTTATAATTCGTACTTTAAAGTTAAAAATTAATTCCAACGATTGTTATTAAACTGATTTTTTTTCCAGTAAAGCATCATTAAAAAACCTGCAATTGCACCACCAACATGGGCAAAGTGCGCAATTCCAGTTCCACCGCTACCAAACAAAGAACTTCCTTTAAATCCTAAAAATAAGTCAATTGCTAAAATTCCAGGAACAAAATATTTTGCTTTAATTGGAACAGGAATAAACAATAAAGCAAGCTGCGCATTTGGAAACATAAATGCAAAAGCTGTAAGTAAGCCATAAATTGCTCCAGAAGCTCCTAAAACAGGTGACTGAACTATTGAACTTGCCTGAGCCAAAGAATTAAATTGCTCTTGAGTGCAATGTGCTTTACTTAAAATATTAGAAACTTCTCCCTGAACCATTTTTCCGCTAGAATCAAATAGAGAAGAATAATCTGCATTTAAAATCAAATGAAGTTCTGATTTAGATAAATTCAGATCAGATACAGAACTTAAAAGAGATTGTAACTGTAAATAATTCACACCAGTATGAAGTAATGCCGCACCTAATCCGCATGAAATATAGAAAAACAAGAATTTTTTTCCGCCCCAAAAATGCTCTAATGCAGAACCAAAACTATATAATGCAAACATATTAAATAAAATGTGAGCAAAATTAGGTAATGGCGCATGCATAAACATGTGTGAAATGATCTGCCACATTCTAAAATTATCACTCTCTGGATAATACATCATTAAATAATCATACGAAACTGGCACTAACTGAGAGCCAATAAAGAATATAATATTTATAATTAGCAGTTGTTTAACTACTGGTGTAATATTCATCATAATGCAAACTTTTTATCTATATCTTCCACACGCATCGTGATGAAGGTAGGTTTTTGAAAAGGTGAAATATTTGGATCTTTACAAGCAAACAAACCGTTTACTAGATTATCTTGTTCTTTTTCGGTTAAATAAGATCCCGTTTTAACCGCTAAACTTTTGGCCATCGATTTGGCAATTGTATCATTTTGGCTATAACTGTTCGCTGGAATTCCGTCTTGCAAATCACTCAATAACTGTTCGATCACCAAAGGGACTTCACTTTCGGTAATATTTACCGGAATTCCTGAAATCACAACATGGTCTATTTTACTTTCGTCAAAAACAAATCCTGTTGTTGCCAGCGAAGGTTTTAATTCTTCGATTAACTTCATTTCAGATGCCGAATAAAACAAATCCAAAGGAAAAAGCAATTGCTGACTTGCTGCTTGATTTACCGTCATATTCAGCAAAAACTGTTCGTACAAAATACGCTGATGCGCACGCTGTTGATCTACAATAACCATTCCTGATTTTATAGGCGAAACAATGTATTTTTTATGAATTTGATACGTCTTTTGAGTCGCTTGTTCTACCTCATCATCATTGAATAAAGAAGATGTTACTTCTTCATTTTCGAATGTAAAAGGCGAACTTTCTATACTTTCCGGATTTTCAGTATCTAAGCCAACATATAAACTTTCCCAGCTTGCAGTTGGTTCTACTCTTTTTGAATAACCTGAATAAGACGAACCTGAGTAAGATGATCCAGACCCAGAAGACGACGAACCTGAACTGTAACTTGATGACGTTCCAGAGCTAGCTTTGCTGTAATGCTGATTCGTTTTATCATCTGTAAACGGATTAAAAGTCCCATCAACCTGAATCGTAGGTACTTCTGCTTCCATGTCTTTATAATGATAAGGCGTATCTAAGTTAGCATCTCTATCAAAATCTAAAACGGGCGCAACGTTAAATTGTCCTAAACTGTGTTTAATAGACGCTCTTAAAATTGCATATAATGCTTGTTCGTCATCAAACTTAATTTCCGTTTTAGTTGGATGTATATTGATATCAATAGTATTTGGCGGCACTTGCAGATACAAGAAATAACTTGGCTGAGAACCATCTTTCAGCAATCCATCATAAGCAGACATTACTGCGTGATGCAAATAACCGCTTTTTATAAAACGATCGTTTACAAAAAAGAACTGTTCTCCCCTATTTTTCTTAGCAAATTCAGGCTTGCATACAAAACCTTGAATATTTATAATTTCAGTATCCTCGTTTACAGGAACTAGTTTTTCATTAGTTTTTCCAGACATGATACCCACAATTCTCTGACGGTAACCTGATGCTGGAAGATTATATAATTCACTTCCGTTATGATAAAAACTAAAATGAATATTTGGATGTGCTAATGCCACACGCTGAAATTCATCCATTACATGACGAAATTCAACCGTATCTGATTTTAAGAAATTACGGCGAGCAGGAATATTAAAAAATAAGTTTTTAACCGCAAACGAAGTTCCTTTTGGCAAAACAGCCACTTCTTGCGAAACAAATTTACTTCCCTCGATTATAATATGCGTTCCAAGCTCGTCCTGATCTTGTTTGGTTTTCAGCTCCATATGCGCGATCGCAGCAATAGAAGCCAAAGCCTCACCGCGGAAACCTTTTGTTCCAAGTGAAAACAAATCTTCTGCCAAACGGATTTTTGAAGTTGCATGACGGGCAAAACACAAACGTGCATCTGTAACGGTCATTCCAACGCCATTGTCGATAACTTGGACTAAAGATTTACCAGCATCTTTTATAATCAATTTAATATCAGTTGCTTTTGCATCAACGGCATTTTCTAACAACTCTTTTACGACTGAAGCTGGTCTTTGAACCACTTCTCCAGCAGCAATTTGGTTAGCAACGTGATCAGGAAGCAATTGAATAATACTCGACATTAAGCAAAAATAAGTTTAAAGTTTAAATTCGGTTTTTATAAACCAAGAAGTACAAATTTAGTAAATTTTGATTGGCTTTTAGAATAAGAATAATCATAAAAAAAACAAAAAACCTATACTATTGTGACACAGTATAGGTTTTAATATTTTTAAAACAAATGTGTTTTATTCGTTCTCTATTTTTCTAGGAGAATCTTCAATTTGCAACGCCCCAGAAGTCAATAAAGGCTGATTGAAAGCATGAGATATTGAGGCTTGCTGACGAATATAAGCCATTTTGATTGCCGCAATTGCTGCTTCAGTCCCTTTGTTTCCGTGAGCTCCCCCACTTCTATCAATTGACTGTTGCATGTTATTATCTGTTAAAACACAGAAAATAACTGGAATATCAGTTTGAACATTCAAATCTTTAATTCCTTGTGTAACACCTTCGCATACAAAATCAAAATGTTTTGTTTCTCCTTGAATCACACATCCAATTACGATAACTGCGTCAACCTTTTGCGTTTGAAGCATTTTTTTAGCTCCATAAATCAACTCAAAACTTCCTGGAACATTCCAACGGATAATTTGTTGAGCAGGAACGTCACAATCAGTTAAAGCATCAAAAGCACCATTATAAAGTCCTTCTGTTATAGTATCATTCCATTCAGAAACAACAATCCCAAATCGAAAGTCTTTCGCATTTGGGATTGTGTTTTTATCGTATTCTGATAGATTTTTATTTTCAGTAGCCATCTTTTATATTTAAGATTTTAGTTTTTTAATTTCAGATTGTAAAAATACAAATCTAAAATCTAAAATCTTAACTCTACAAATAATATTATTGTGCTAATCCGATCAAAGCATCAACAGATGCTGCTTCTGGAGTACTGTCGTAATTATCTTTAATGTCATTGAAATATTTCAATGCATCTTCTTTTTGTCCTAAAGCTAAAGCAGTTTTTCCTGCTTTTAATAAGAAACGAGGTGTTGTAAAATCGTTTTTGTTAGACTCAGCAGCTTTCACATAAAAATCAAGAGCTTCTTTTTGCTGATTTTTTTGAGAGTAAGCATCTCCAGTTGCACCTTTAGCTAAAGCGCTTAAGATAACGTCTTCAGATTTAAATTCACCTAAATATTTAATCGCCTCATCATATTTACCAGTATTTAAGTAAGCAATACCAGCATAGTAGTTTGCTAAATTTCCAGCGTCAGTTCCAGAATATTCGTCAGCGATTTTAATAAATCCGAATTTACCTTCAGAACCGTTTAATGATAATTTGAATAATGAATCGCTAGAAACACCATTTACAGCTTTTTCAAAATTTTGTTGAGCAACAAACATTTCGCTTGCAGCTTCTTCTTGTTTAGGAGTTGCAATGAATTTTTGGTAAGCCAAATATCCAATTGTAGCAACAGCAATACCAGCCACTAAACCAATAATGATTTTTTGATTTTTAGCCACCCAATCCTCAGTTCTTGAAGCTGTTTCGTCTAATTTTGAGAAAACTCCAGCTGTTGTGCTGTCTTTCTCGTCAATAACTACTTGTTGTTCTTCAGTAACTTCTTTTACTTCCTTTTCTTTTGGTGTCTTATATCCTCTTTTATTGTAAGTTGCCATTTAAAAATTATTTAGTGAACGGCAAAAATAAAATTTTTCTTGAAACTGAGGCAAAAAAAATCAATTTTATCACTATTTTAAAAAAAATATTTTCATGATTCTCTTGTCCTTCCGCGAAAGCGTCAAAATAAATCGGCTGAAGAATACCGTAAAGCCAATTATATCGATAATTTTCGGTAATTTGCAGCCTCAAAATTTTACTGGTCGAAAACGGTAAATTTTTCACATGGAGTCCCGAAAAATGCATTTAAACAAAATCTCTTTATTCAATTATAAAAACTTTTCTGAAGCAAGTTTTGATTTTGACATCAAAATCAACTGTTTTGTGGGAAAAAATGGTATTGGCAAAACCAATGTGCTTGATGCTATTTATCATTTAGCTTACGGAAAAAGCTATTTTAATCCGCTTGCCGTTCAAAATATCAAACATGGCGAAGAGTTTTTTGTCATTGATGCTGAACTGGAAAAGAATGAACGAACAGAACAAATTGTCTGCAGTTTAAAAAAAGGACAAAAAAAGGTTTTAAAGCGAAATGGAAAACCTTATGACAAATTCTCCGATCATATTGGATTTATTCCGTTGGTTATTATTTCGCCCGCAGATAGAGATTTGATCGTTGAAGGAAGCGAAACGCGCCGTAAATTTATGGACAGCGTGATTTCGCAATTAGATTCTACATATTTGCATGAATTGATAAATTATCAAAAAGTGATTACGCAGCGAAATGCTCTTTTGAAATATTTTGCCCTAAATCATGTTTTTGACAACGACACCTTGTCTATATATAATGAACAATTGCAAGGTTACGGAAAATCTATTTTTGAAAAACGAAAAGATTTTCTCGAGCAGTTTATACCTATATTTAATAGACACCATCAGGCGATAACTGGATCTGAGGAAAAGGTTCAGTTGGTTTATGAAAGTCATTTGTTCGAAAAAGACCTTTTAACGCTTTTGCAGGAAAACATCAATAAAGATCGAGCGCTACATTATACAACTGTTGGAACTCATAAAGATGATTTGTCTTTTGAGATTGATTCGCATCCAATAAAAAAATTCGGATCTCAAGGTCAGCAGAAATCATTTCTAATTGCTTTAAAATTGGCTCAATTCGAGTTTTTGAAAAAACAAAGCGGTGTAAAACCTATTCTTTTGTTTGATGATATTTTTGATAAACTGGACGAAACGCGTGTTGCCAAAATTATAGAAATGGTAAATAGCGAGACATTCGGACAGCTTTTTATATCTGATACACATCCAGAAAGAACCGAAGCGATTGTAAAATCGACGCATCAGACTTATAAAATCTTCAATTTATAAGTCTTAAAATTGGTACAATTTGTATCAGTTTTCAGGATCAATCCCAAAATAGAAATCATTAAATTAGCCTGAGCAAAATTTAAAAAACAACTGCAATAAATATTTAAGGAATATGCTAACGAAAGAATCATTGCAATTTTTAGACGATTTAAAAAGAAACAACAATCGCGAATGGTTTCAGGAAAATAAAAAGAGATATGAAGTTTTCAAGAAAGATTACCATCAATTGGTAAGTGATTTTCTTGATGCCATGAAACCGCTTGATCCTTCATTAGAATTGTTGGAAGTTAAAAACTGTACTTTCAGAATTAACCGTGATATTCGTTTTTCTAAAGACAAATCGCCATACAAAGCACATTTAGGAATCTGGATGTCTGGCGGAACAAAAGGTTTGAACCGCGCCGGATATTATGTTCATATTGAAAAAGGTGCAAGTTTTATTGCCGGTGGATTTTATTCGCCTGAAGCGGAAGACTTAAAGAAAGTCCGTAAAGAAATTGCTTTTTTCTATGATGATTTACAGGAAATTTTAAATGATAAAAACTTCAAAAAAGAGTTTGAAAGTTTAGACATAAACGAAAACAATTCACTTAAAAGCATGCCTCGCGGTTACGAAAAAGATCATCCTGCAATTGAGTTTTTAAAATTAAAAAGTTTTACAGCAACTCAAGTCTATAATGTCTCTGAAGTGATGGAGAAAGATTTTGTAAAGAAAATGAGCCAAAAACTTATCGCTTTAAAACCTCTAAACGAATTCATCAATCGCGCTTTGGATACTGAAGAATTTTAGTTTTATTTGCCACAGATTTCACAGATTCTCACAGATTAATTTTTCGCAACTGCAAAATCCTTTTTAATCTTTTTAATCTGTGGCAAAAAATAACAACTGAATGAAAAGGAAAATACTTTTTCTTGGAGAATCTTACCGTGCTGACGCTATTACTTGGATGAAAGGTCTGAAAGAATTTGGCGATTTTGAAATTATTACTTGGGAACTTCAAACGCCAAATAATAAAAGATTCAAACGTATTTTAGAGTATTTCTTTGCTCCTTTTTCTATTCGAAAAACAATCAGAAAAGAAAAACCCGATATGGTTATTGCCGAAAGAACAACCAGTTACGGTTTTCTTGCTGCATTATCTGGATCTAAAACCATTGCGATCGCGCAACAAGGTCGAACCGATTTATGGCCCGAAACTTCAGTTTTATATCCTTATAAAAAATTCATTCAGAAATATGCTTTTAAAAAAGCACATTTAATTCATGCTTGGGGACCAGTTATGGCAATTCACATGAAAGCAACTGGCGTTGACATGAACAAAGTATTAGTTCTTCCAAAAGGAATTGACTTATCACTTTTTACTCCTTCTACTAATAATTCAAATAAAATTGAAGCGATTGTTACACGTTCGCTTCAGCCAGAATATCGACACGATTCTATTCTAAAAGCTTTTGGAATTTTAAACCAAAAAGGAATAGATTTTTCTCTTACAATTGTTGGAGATGGAACAAGATTGCAGTTTTTGAAAGATTTAGCCAAAGAACTACAAATAGAAAACAAAGTGATTTTTACAGGAAGAATCCCGAATACGGAACTTCCAAAATTATTACAGCAATCGAATATTTATATTAGTATGCCAATTACCGAGGGAGTTTCTGCTTCTTTGTTTGAGGCGATGGCTTCTAATTGTTTTCCTATTGTTTCTGATATTCCTGGAAATCAAAGCTGGATAACACATCGCGAAAATGGTCAATTAATTGAAATTGATAATATCGAAATGCTGGCCGAAGAATTAATCTGGTCTTTTGAAAATCCCGAATTGCGAAATGAAGCGATTATTCGAAACAGAAAATTTGTGGAGGAAAATGCGAATTATAATATTAACATGAAGGTTATTTCGGAGAAATATCACGAATTACTTGATTTGCGAAATATTTAACCGCAAAGAACGCAAAGTTTTTTTTACGCGAAGAACGCTAAATAAATTATAACCTTTTATATATAAAATATTAGCCTTTATTTTTTGGATACGCTAAAGAGACTTTTTTATTATGAGAATCATAAATTACATAATGAAATTCTTTATCATCTTTCAAAATTAGAAATTCTTCTAAATCTCTTTTTGTAGAAAAAACAACTTTGCAATTAGATAAAACAATCTGCTTTTTAGAATCAATACAATCGTTTATAATTTCTTGCTGATTATTTCCATTTGTATTTTGCCATACATAATCATACTTTCTCCATTCTTTGTAAAAATTATTAGCCATTTGAGTATACAGCATTTCATCTCTATCATCCTGCAAAACTCCACTACTTGGAATTAAACGAATTTTATCTCCTTCTTTATAAATATAAAAAACGCCTAAATCTTTAATAAAATCTTCTTTCTGTCTTTTATTCATTCCACATGTGAAGCCAACAAAACGAACGTCCTCCACAGTCAGATGTATGTGATCGTTATCAACCATTGCATAAGTTCCCGAGGTAAAAGCAAAACAACCCGTAAGACATTGCATTGTTTCACCGCTTGAAAATGTACCATCTAAGTTGAATGTTACAGTACGTCCACTATCAGGTTCTTTTTCTTTTATTAAAGAATATTCTGCAACATCAGTATATCCAATTATGTCTCTTGTTTTCCATTTCCCGACAATGTCACTTTGAGCAAAAGAGGAAATTGATAAAAACACATTTAGAATTACAAAAAAGAATGCTCTGTTTTTAATAATTGATTTTGACATGATTATGCGCTATTAACTAGTTCAAACTTACAAAAAAACGAAATCTGATTAAAAGCAAATATGTTAAGTTTCACATTTTAAATAAAAGCTTTTACAAACTTTACACCCTTACAGGCTAAACCAAAACTTATAATCCTTACTTTTGACACAGATTAAAAAGCCTTTTATTTATGGAAATCCAATCCAATTTTTCTTTAAAAAAATATAATACTTTCGGCATTGAAGCCAGTGCTAAACAATTTGTTGCTGTTCATTCTATTGCTGAACTAAAGACAATTTTACAAGAAAACAAAAACGAGAAAAAGTTCATTTTAGGAGGCGGAAGCAATATGCTTTTAACGAAAGATATTCAGGCGCTGGTTATTCACATTGATTTAAAAGGCAAAAAAATCACAAAAGAAGACGATGATTTTGTTTGGGTTGAAAGTCAGGCTGGAGAAACTTGGCATGATTTCGTACTTTGGACAATCGACAATAATTTTGGCGGTCTAGAAAATATGTCGCTAATTCCTGGAAACGTAGGAACAACTCCAGTTCAGAATATTGGCGCGTACGGAACTGAAATCAAAGATAC
Organism: Flavobacterium ginsenosidimutans; assembly: GCF_003254625.1. Taxonomy (GTDB): domain Bacteria; phylum Bacteroidota; class Bacteroidia; order Flavobacteriales; family Flavobacteriaceae; genus Flavobacterium; species Flavobacterium ginsenosidimutans. The sequence goes on along the minus strand of NZ_QJRJ01000074.1, from coordinate 63,902 downwards.
TTTTGTTTCTTGCGAAGCTATGAATATTGCAACTCAAGAACTGAAAACTTTCGATAATGCAGAATGTAATTTTGGCTACCGCGAAAGTATTTTCAAACATGAAGTAAAAGACCAATACATTATTACTTCGGTTGTTTTTAAATTAACCAAACGCAATCATAAAATCAATACTTCTTATGGAGATATTTTGGCAGAATTGGCCAAAAACAACATTACAGAACCAACATTAAAAGATGTGAGTAATGCTGTAATTGCCATTAGACAAAGTAAATTGCCAGATCCGAAAGAATTAGGAAACAGCGGAAGTTTTTTCAAAAATCCGATTTTACTGAAATCTGATTTTGAGAAAATCCATCAGAAATTCCCTGAAATGAAATATTATGAAGTTTCAGATACAGAAGTTAAAGTTCCTGCGGGTTGGCTTATTGAACAGGCAGGTTTTAAAGGAAAACGTTTTGGAGATGCAGGAGTTCATAAGAATCAAGCTTTGGTTTTAGTGAATTACGGAAATGCAACTGGACAGGAAATTTTAGCGGTTTCTAAAGAAGTTCAAAAAACCGTTTTTGAAACTTTTGGCATCCATATCGAAGCCGAAGTGAATGTGATTTAAAAACAGGAATTTCCATCAAATTATAACTTTAATGAAAAAACTAAATGTTGGAGTTCTTTTAATTCAATTTTTTGGGATGATTATCCTAATTAATGGAATTCTGCAATTAAGGATTTATACTGCTGCTGAAAAAGTTATTTGCATAAAAAAACATTGCAATTCTCAAGAATCAAAAAACTGGAGCGCTTTATTCCCAACAAAAGAAGATGCTTTAAGTTTCTGGCCAAGTATATACATCTGGATTTTTCTAGGTTTATTGTTTGGAATTTTAGCTATTGGTTTCTTAAACTGGAAAAACAAACTTTCTTCGATAAATACAATTTTACTCGCCTTGGCTCTTTATATGCTAATGAGACTTAAGTTTTTTAGAAAAGAAGTAATCTCGCTTTTTTTTCGCCCTATCAGAACAGTACTTTCCAATGATTTTGCAACGCAATGTTTAATTGAAGGAGTTGTTTTTACTGTTATCGGAATATTTATTTTATATTTAAGTGTAACTTCAAATCTATTCCTTTTACAAAAAGACACAGCCGAAAATCAATAAGGAATCGAAACCTAGAAATGTTTGACTAAATCTTAAAAAATGTACACACCAGATTTATACAAGAACGAAAATGCTGAAGAAATTAGAAATTTTCTAAAAGAAAACAGCTTCGGAATTCTGATTAATCAAACTAACGGAAAATTATGTGCAACACATATCCCGATAGAACTTGAGCTTAATAATGACGGAAAAGAGATTCTGCAAGGACACATTTCAAAGTTAAATCCGCAAGCAGAAGGTTTTAAAGAAAATGATCAGGTTTTGGCTGTTTTTACAGGTCCGCACAGTTACGTTTCTTCTTCTTGGTACGATCATGAAAATGTTCCTACATGGAATTACATAGCCGTACATGTTTATGGAAAAATCAAAATCGTAGATTATGAAACTTCGGTCGAACAATTAAAAAAATTGGTTGACAAATACGAAGCAAATTCTAAAAACCCAGTTCGAGTTGAAGATTTATCTGCAAAAACAATGCGCGAAGCCAGAGGAATATTTGGTTTTGAAATAGAAATTGAGGAAATTCAGGCAACAAAAAAACTTTCGCAAAACCGTGACGATTATAATTATAAAAACATTATTTCTGAATTGGAAAAAACCGAAAACCCTCAGTCTATTGCTGTTGCAAAAGAAATGTCAAAATGCCGAAAGTAAATCAGTTTTTAGCTATTGAAATTAGCTAATTCATAGTACATTTGTACACCAGAATTTGAAATTAATAGACACCAAATAAATCAGATGCTTATATACATATTTTACTTTTTTATTGCTATTGTTGTTGTTCAACTATTTTATTATCTCGGAATTTTTGGAAAGTTTGCTTTTAGCAAACCGCAACATGTTACGCCTAAAAATCTTCCTGTTTCAGTAATTGTATGTGCTAAAAATGAAGAAGAGAATGTAAAAAAATACATTCCGCTTTTGGCGCAGCAAGACTATCCTGATTTTGAAATTGTTCTTATAGACGATGCATCAAGTGATGAAACTCTTGAAGTTTTTGAAGAATTTGAAAAAGAATTCTCTAACATTCGTTTGGTTAAAGTTGAAAACAATGAAGCTTTTTGGGGAAATAAAAAATATGCTTTGACACTTGGAATCAAAGCCGCAAAAAAAGATTATTTATTGTTTACAGATGCAGACTGTTATCCAGCTTCTAAAGATTGGATCACTTCTATGACTTCGCACTTTACTACAAACAAAACTATTATTTTGGGTTATGGAGGTTACGAAAAAGTAGAACGTTCGTTTTTAAACAAAATCATTCGTTTCGAAACGATTCTTACTGCAATTCAATATTTTTCATGGGCAAAAATAGGTCTTCCATATATGGGTGTAGGCCGAAACTTGTCATATAAAAAAGACGAATTCTTCAATGTAAATGGCTTTATTGATCATATTCAGGTTCGCTCTGGAGATGACGATTTGTTTATCAATCAAGCAGCAACAAAGGCTAATACTACTATTTCTTATAGTCCAGAAAGTTTTACTTATTCACAACCTAAGAAAACTTATAAAGAATGGTTTACTCAAAAAAGAAGACATATTTCTACTGCAGAACATTATAAGTTTTTTGACAAAATGCAGTTGGGATTATTCTTCCTTTCACAATTATTTTTCTTTTTATTAGTTATTATTCTATTGGCTTTCCAATTTGAATGGATTGCTGTATTAGCAATTTTAGCAACCCGTTACACTGTTGTTTGGACAGTAATTGGATGTTCGGCAGGAAAACTAAAAGAAAATGATATTAAAATTTGGTTTCCAGTTGTTGAGATAGCACTTATATTAACGCAAATTAATATCTTTATAACTAATATCTTTTCAAAACCAGTATATTGGAAATAAATTCTAAAATAGAAAAAGCAAAAAAAGGCGATCAGATCGCCTTTACTTTTTTATTAGATCATTATTGGAATGAAGTGTATTCCTTTATGCTCAAAAGAACCGAAAACGAAACTATCGCTGAAGATATCACGATTGAAACTTTCTCTAAAGCTTTTGACAAGATAACCTCTTATAATTCTGAATTTAAATTCAACACTTGGCTTATTGCCATTGCAAAAAATGTCTACATTGATTTGTTACGAAAAAAGAAAACTAATCTTTTTATAGAAATAACAGACAACGAAGATCAACAGGCATACAACATCGCCGACCCTACTCCATCTGCAGAAGATGCTTTAATTAAGGAACAGAATCTTTCTCGTTTGCTTCTTTGCATCAAAGAACTTAAACCGCACTACCAAGAAGTAATTCAGCTTCGTTATTTTCAAGAAATGTCTTATCAGGAAATTGCTGTTAAGATAGATGAACCCTTAAGCAGCGTAAAAGTAAAACTTTTGCGTGCGAAAAAATTATTAGCAGAAATTATCGAACGTAATAGATAATTTACTATCTTTAGATTAAGAATAATGCACTATTCGTATTTTTATTCTTAAAATAATATATTTCTACAACACTAAAACTACAACTTTCACGTTGTTAGCTCAAACCTAAACCTTTTCGCGTATGATTTAAAGTTACTTAACCTTAAAACCCAAAAATTATGTCTAAATTAAGCATTTATGAAAACAAGTGGACCGATCTTGTTTTCGAGAACAAAAACAAAGAGTACGGCGCTTATCAATTACGTCAAGAGAATTCTAAAAACTCTATCACAGCTCTCTTTATGGGTTTATTGTTATTAACGGCTTTAGGAAGCGCATCTGTGCTAATTAACAAATTTAAGCCTTCAGTAGTTGAAGTCGAGCCCGAACCAATGATTTACGATCCAATTACACCCGTAAACATTGATCCAACTGTTGTGCCTCCGCCGCCAGCTCCACCTGCACCAGTAGTTGAGCAAAGCGCCGTAAAATCGACAGATGCAAGTCAATTGATTAATCCAGTGGTGACAAGACCAGAAGAAGCAGTTGACAAAATTGCCCCAAATACAGAAAACGCACCAGTTGTAGAAAACACTAACGGAACAGGAACTGCCGTTAATGTAATGCCTTCAACAGGAGGAGATGGTAGTGGCGTTGCTGCTTCTACAGCACCTAAAATTGAAGAACCTCTTTCTTCAGCAATTTTGGACAAACAACCTGAATTCCCAGGCGGAATTGGGCAGTTTTACAAATATGTTGGAAACAATTTCCGCAGACCAGAATTGGATATGGAAAAAACATTGAAAGTATATGTTTCTTTTGTAGTTGAAAAAGACGGATCTCTTACAGATATTATTGTTAGAAATGATCCAGGTTATGGAATGGGGAAAGAAGCCATTAGAGTTTTAAAATCTTTGAAAACAAAATGGAGCCCAGGAATTTTAGATGGAAAAGCTGTAAGAACAGCATACAATCTCCCAATTACAATAAAAACGGAAGTTGAATAATCATAAAAAAAGCAGAACTTAGGTTCTGCTTTTTTATTTAATAGCGCTTTCATAATTATAACTTTTACTGTCTAAATTCTCTTTTATTTTTAACTACTTTTACAACGTTAATCATCAAAATAAAATTAGAAATAATGGGAATATTTTCAGCTATTCTTGGCAATGCAGGTTCTGTAAGCCAAGAAGATTTACTTAAAAAATACGGACAGCTTTTGACTGCAAATGAAGAAATTGAAATGGGTTTTAAACTTATTCGCGATACTTTCATTTTTACTAACAAAAGATTAATTCTAGTTGATGTTCAAGGAATCACTGGAAGCAAAACAGAATACAAATCTATAGCTTATAAAAACATCACTAGATTCAGTGTAGAAACTGCAGGAACTTTTGATCTTGATGCCGAACTAAAAATCTGGATTTCGAGCGAACAACAGCCAAGTATTGTAAAACAATTCAATAAATCTGTGAATGTTTACGAAGTGCAAAAGATTCTTGCATTTCATGTTTTAGGATAAAAAAGAAACCCGACAGAAAACTGTCGGGTTTTTATAATTTAAGAAACAACTGCTATTTCTTTTTGGTAGTTGTTTTTTTCTTTGTAGTTGTAGCCTTTTTAGTTGTAGTTACAGGAACTGTATTTACAATCTTCTGCTGCACATATGGCTTATACACACCATCTTTTTCTGCTCTTGCTTTTGCATCATCAGCTCTCTTTTTAGAATCAGGATGCGAACTCATCATTTGATCAATAAATGAAGCTTCAGATCCTTCGCTCATTTTTGCCAAGATTCTAAATGCAGATTCTTCAGCATTCACATTATATCCATTTTTTTTCATGAAATTATAAGCAAACAAATCTGCCTCCGATTCTTGTTTACGGCTGTATTTGCTGTCAATAATAGCGCTTCCGATTTTTCCAAGCTGGCTATCTGTAACTGTTGCTACAGTAGCAGATTGTGAAGCCGCCCCATCCATTAACGCTTCTTTTTGGTAAGCTGCACGAATAGCATCTCTTGAATCATTATTTGCAACGTGTCCGATCTCGTGACCAATTACTGCAATTAATTCATTGTCGTCCATGATATCCATTAATCCTGAATAAACACGAACACTTCCGTCTGCAGTTGCAAAAGCATTTACTTCTTTCAGTTTATATACTTTATAGTTTAAAGTAAATCCGTCTCCTGACGCATGTTTTCCAAAAACTCGATTTAATCTTAAAGTATAACCATCAGTTGGTCCAGCAATTTCATGCTCAGCATCTAATTTATCTACCGCTTCTTTAGATAATTTTGCCGCATCGGCATTACTAAAAGTAAAACCAGTAACTCCTTTCTGAACTGCACCAATTGCTTTATCTCCAAAATTAATCTGTGCAGTCATTTTAGTTAGACCAAATGCTGTAAATAAAAGTCCTACTATTATAAATTTCTTTTTCATGTTTTTTATAATTACGATTTAACAACAAATGTAGCATAACAAAATGCTATTTTAATTTCACACAAAACTTGTTTTTCAACAAATAAAGATATAAATTTTTAGCGAGTTACATAACCACCTCATAAAGAAAACATTACATAAAAAACCGATAAATTCTAAGAAATCTATCGGCTCTATATTTGTTGCAAAAAGGCTATTTCTTTTTTGTTGTAGTCGTTGTCTTTTTAGCAGTTGTTGTAGTTACTTTTACTGGTGCAGTATTTACAATTTGCTGTTGTACATAAGGTTTATACAAACCATCTTTTGTCGCTCTTTTTTTAGCTTCATCAGCTCTTTTACCTGGATCGGGATGAGAACTCTTCATTCTTGTAATAAAAGAAGAATCTGCTCCTTCACTTATTTTTTGCAGAATCCTAAAAGATGATTCTACTGCATTAACATCATAACCATTTTTTTTCATAAAATTATACGCAAACAAATCTGCATTTGATTCTTGTTTTCTGCTATGACCACTATCAATCATGGCGTTTCCTAACTTTCCGTATTTAGATTTAGAGAGAGTATTAACAATATCTGACCTTGATGCCGCCGCATGTAATAAAGCTTCTTTTCTATAAAATGCTTTAATTTCATTTTTACTATCATGATTAACCACATGACCAATTTCATGTCCAATAATAGCAAGTAATTCATTATCATCCATAATATTCATTAAACCTGCAAATACACGAACACTTCCATCCGCACAGGCAAAAGCATTTATGTCTTTTACTAAATAAACCTTATAATTCAAAGTAACTCCCTCACTAGAAGCATGCTTCCCAAATAATCGATTTAATCGAATTGCATAACCATCTGTAGGGTCAGCAACTGGATTATTTGCATCCATTTCAGCAATTCCTTTTTGAGCCATAGCTACTGCATCTGCATCACTAAAAGTTAATCCAATAATTGCTTTATCTTTAAGCGACATTTCTTTTTTTTCTGAATCTTCTTGTGCATTCATTTTAGTAAAGCTTAATACCGCAACTAAAATTCCTAGTATAATAAATCTTTTACTCATGTTTTCTAAATATTTAAAGTAGCTACAAAATTATTATTCAATAAATCCCTTGTCGTCTCTAAAAGCCAAATTTGTAACAGATTAAGACTGAACTTTTATATTCCATAAAAATCAGATCGTTCATTAAAATATTAAATACAAACTAAAAAAATGACCTCAAAATATATTTAAAAAATAATCTATTAACACTTGAATTAAATTATCTTGAATATTTTCTGCAAACATGATATGTAAAGGAAAAGCAAATAAACATCTCTAAATAAACTACATTCCGTATCTTTGTCCTTTGAATTTTGATATATGGAAACAGTCGCTGAAAATATACCTACCACAAAACCAAAGTGGTTAAAAGTAAAATTACCGATCGGACAAAAATATACTGAACTTAGAGGTTTAGTAGATAAATACAGTTTAAATACCATTTGTACTTCTGGAAGCTGCCCAAATATGGGGGAATGCTGGGGAGAAGGAACAGCGACTTTTATGATTTTAGGAAATGTCTGCACCCGTTCTTGCGGATTCTGCGGTGTAAAAACGGGAAGACCTGAAACGGTAGACTGGGACGAACCAGAAAAAGTAGCTCGTTCTATTAAAATAATGAATATCAAACATGCTGTAATTACAAGCGTTGACAGAGATGATATTAAAGACGGAGGTTCTATCATTTGGATGGAAACCGTTAGAGCTATCCGAAGAATGAATCCTCAAACTACTCTCGAAACTTTAATTCCTGATTTCCAAGGAATTGAAAGAAACCTAGACCGTATCGTAGAAGCAAATCCAGAAGTGGTTTCGCATAACATGGAAACGGTACGTCGTTTAACGCGTGAGGTTCGTATTCAGGCAAAATATGACAGAAGTTTAGAAGTACTTCGTTATTTAAAAGAAAAAGGTATTAACAGAACTAAATCTGGAATTATGCTAGGTCTTGGAGAAACTGAAGAAGAGGTTTTCCAGACCATGACTGACTTACGAAATGCAAATGTAGATGTAGTAACTATTGGACAATATTTGCAACCAAGTAAAAAACATCTTCCTGTAAAAGAATTTATTACGCCTGAACAATTTGCCCGATATGAAAAATTCGGTCTTGATTTAGGTTTCAGACATGTCGAAAGCGGACCTCTTGTTCGTTCTTCATACAAAGCACAAAAACATATTTTATAGAAAAAGTTTAATCGTTTAATCGTTTAATTGTAAAACCGATTAAACGATTAAACGGCTAAACGAATAAATAAAAAATTGAAAACAAGAATTGCCATTAATGGATTTGGAAGAATTGGAAGAAATTTGTTCCGTTTACTTTTAAATCACCCTGAAATCGAAGTTGTTGCTATAAATGACATTGCCGACAATAAAACCATGTCGCATTTAATTAAATATGACAGTATACATGGAGTTTTGCCTTTTGAAGTAAGTCATGACGAAAATAGTATTATTGTAGATGGAAGGCATTTTTTCTTTTTTCACGAAAAAAGTATTTCAAATATAGATTGGAAATCGCATTCGATTGATATTGTAATCGAATCTACAGGCAAATATAAAACGCATGAAGAATTAAATGCGCATTTAGATGCCGGAGCAAAAAAAGTAATTCTTTCTGCTCCATCAGAAGTAGAAACGATAAAAACAGTAGTTCTTGGAGTTAATGAAAATATTTTGAATGGAGACGAAACTATAGTTTCTAATGCAAGTTGTACAACAAATAATGCTGCTCCGATGATCAAAATCATTGAAGAATTATGCGGAATTGAACAGGCTTACATTACAACTATACATTCTTTCACCACAGATCAAAGCCTTCATGACCAGCCTCATAAGGATTTACGCCGTGCGAGAGGTGCTAGTCAATCAATTGTTCCAACAACAACTGGTGCAGCTAAGGCTTTAACAAAAATTTTTCCTAAATTGCACAACAAAATAGGTGGCTGTGGCATTCGTGTTCCAGTTCCAGATGGTTCATTAACAGATATTACCTTCAATGTAAAGCGTGCCGTGAGCATTGAAGAAATAAACAAAGCATTCAAACAAGCCTCAAAAACAAATTTAAAAGGAATATTAGATTACACAGAAGATCCGATCGTTTCTGTAGATGTAATTGGCAACACACATTCTTGTTTATTTGATGCTCAGCTAACTTCGGTTATCGATAAAATGGTAAAAGTAGTGGGCTGGTATGACAACGAGATTGGCTATTCATCAAGATTGATCGATTTAATTTTACTAATAAGAAAAAAATAAGGTTCATTGTAAATGCATTGCCATACATGAAATACTGTCTTTTTATTGTTGTTTGTTTTTTTAACTCGTTTTTGTATTCTCAAGCCAAAAAGAATACAGATAGTGTTACCTATTACAATAAACTGGCGAACACCAACCTTAAAAATAAAAAATACGATCAGGCGGTCTTTTTTACTCAAAAATCTATTAATTTTTGCGAGGTAAATGGCAAAAAAGAAAACTTAGCCAATCAAACTTTCAAGCTAGGTAAAATCTTTTATAATCAGCAAAAGTTTGAAGACGCTTTAAAAAAATTCCACAAAACGGTTTCTTTATTTGATACGCTTAAACCAAGCTGTACTAAAGTTTTGGCTCTGCATTATATTGGATTATCTAATACTTCTAAAGGCGACTATAAAACAGCTGCGGTTTATTACGCAAAAGCGCAAGATTTATTAAAAGATCTTAAAATTGAAGATCATGCTGATGTTTTAGATTATCAAATCGCTTTGGCTTTAAAAACCAATAAAGACCTTATTCAGGCAGCAAAGACTTTTAGAAAAATCACGAAAAAGCCAGATAATGTGGAAATCTTTAAAACTAAGGTTGATGCGTACTATCAGCTTGGTTTGATTGAAACGCAGTTAAAAAGAAACGATTCGGCCATTATTTACTTTGATAGGGCTTTAGATTATAATGCAAAAAGCAATGATTTTATAAAGAAATCTAAGATTGTTTTGGCTATAAGCCAGTATTATAGAAAAAACAAAAACTATGATCTGGCATATTCTTATTTAGACGAACACTATCAGCTGGAGAATTATCTTTTAAAATTAAAAAATGCAAAAATTGATTTGGACGAATTTGAGAAATTCAAGAAAAATCAGTCTTTAAACAATACTATTAAAAAAGAAAGCGAAGAAAAATTTCAGCTAAAAACGTATCGTTATTCAAAATTGGTCAGCATTTTGGCAATTGCATTAATCTCGATTTTATCTCTTTTGAGTTTGGCTTTATACAAAAACAATATCATTAGAAATCAAAACAATTTATTGCTTCGAGAAAAAAATAAAGAATTGATTTTGGCTAAAAACAAAGCCGAAAAAGCATCAAAAGCCAGATCTGAATTTCTTTCGACTGTAAGCCATGAATTGCGAACTCCTTTGAATGCCATTAACGGAATTACGCATATTTTACTAGAAGACAACCCGAAGAAAAAGCAATTAAAATACTTAGAATCTTTAAAGTTTTCTGGCAATTATTTAACCACTTTTATCAATGAAATTTTAGAGATTAATAAAATTGACTCGACTAAAGTTGAAATAGAAAATATTAGCTTTAATTTGAAAGAGCTTCTTTTTAATATTCAAAGTTCTTTAAAAGAGTTAGCTACAGCCAATAAGAACTATTTCAATTTAGAAATAGACAAATCAATTCCAGATAATCTAATTGGAGATCCAACTAAATTGTCTCAGATCATTCTGAATTTGATTAATAATGCTTTAAAATTTACCGAGAACGGACACGTTAATGTTATTGCTAAATTATATTCGCAAGAAGATGATACAGCGACTGTTTATTTTGAAATCGTAGATACAGGAATTGGAATTCCAGAAGATAAGCTTCAGAGTGTTTTTGAAAGTTTTTCGCAAGGTTCTATTGAAGTTAACCGAAAATATGGCGGAACGGGCCTTGGGCTTACTATTGTTAAAAAACTAATCGAACTTTTAGGAGGCGAAATAAAACTAAAAAGTGAAGTAGGTAAAGGTTCAACGTTTACCTTCAAATTAAATTTCAAAATTAATAATGAACCTTTGGAAGTAATTGAAGAAGTAAAACCTTATAACGACAAACAATTGAAAAACAAATCTATTTTATTGATTGAAGACAACAAAATCAATCAAATGATTACTCGAAAAATGTTAGAAAATAAAAACATTACTTGCGAGATTGTTGACAATGGAGAAGATGCTGTTGAGCTTCTAAAAATCAAACGTTTTGATATGATTCTGATGGATGTTCATCTTCCGGGAATCAATGGAACTACGGCAACTAAATTAATCAGAGAGTTTGACAAAACGACTCCTGTTATCGCTTTGACCGCTATTTCGCTTGACGAAAACCGAGATATGCTGCTTTCTTTTGGAATGGATGACGTTATTACAAAACCTTTCGTTCCAGACGAATTCTACAGCACTATTGCTAAGTATTTTGATTAACTAAGGTCTGAGATACTGAGACTCTAAGATTCTAAGTTTTTCTTGATATATTCTAAAATCGTCGCATCAAAATTTTGCTGATGATTAATAAAAGAACTTTTTATTGGCAGATAATACAACTGAGAAACTAATTTCGAATCTTTTAATCTCACATAATCTTTTTCGGTTGTAATTATTTTTCTTCCATTTGCTTTATTTTGAATTGCATCTAAATCTGCATCAGAAAAATGATGATGGTCTGGAAAAGTCAAACATTCATCGTTTTCATTTTTTAAATAATCAAAAAATGGTTTTGGCTTTGCAATTCCTGCCAAAAGCAATTTAGATTCCTCTTTGATTTCGATAACTGCAATTTTTTGATGCTTACTACAAATAAAAATATCGTAATCTATAAATGTAAAAAAGACTTGCTGCGAACAGCTTAACTTTAGCTTTAAACGAATTTCGGCTTGTTCTTCTTCAGATAAAATCTTAGGGCATTTTGTAACGATCACGATATTGGCTCTTTCTGCTCCGCTCCTACTTTCTCTTAAATTTCCTGTTGGAAGCATAAAATCATCTGAATACAAATCGCCATAAGAAGTCAGTAAAATGTAAAAACCTGCTTTTACTTTTCTGTGCTGATACGCATCATCCAGCAAAATAATTTCTGGTTTTTCGTTTTGAGAAAGCAATTGCTGAATTCCGTTCGTACGATTGGCATCAACTGCAACCATCACATTTGGAAACTTTTGATAAAACTGAAAAGGCTCGTCACCTAAAATTTCAGCATTTGAATTTTCGTTAGCCAAAACAAAACCTGCTGACTTTCTTTTGTAACCACGGCTTAAAGTGGCAACTTTATATTTATCAGATAATAACCGAATCAAGTATTCTATTTGAGGCGTTTTTCCAGTTCCGCCAACACTTAAATTTCCAACTGCAATTACTGGAAGATCAAACGAAGTTGATTTTAAAATTCCTTTATCAAATAAAAAATTACGGATTGAAGTAATGAATCCGTACAAAATGGCAAAAGGGAAAAGTATTTTTCGAAGTAAGTTCATAAAATTATTTATCTGAGTAATGACCCATTGCAGAAACTATGATAACGGTGACAATCTCTTCTTCTACCCGATAAATCATTCTATCTTTTTGATTAATTCTTCTAGACCAATATCCTTTAAGACTATACTTCAACTCCTCTGGTTGTTCTTCTCCAAAAAAAGGGGTCTCAGTTAGTTCTAGAAGTATTTTTTCAATCTTTTTTATGGTAGCTTTATTTCCTGATTTATAGTGATTTTTCAAATCTTTACGAGCAATATCGTCAAATTCTACAAAATACTTCCCCATATATCATCTGGATTTAATCTTGTCGTTTTTCCTTGTTTAATATTCTCTTCTGCTTTTTTAACTTTTTCAATAAATTCTGCACTATAAATACTTGGCTCCTCATTAACCTGTCCATAACTATCCGTTTCTACAATTTCAATACCATCAAGACCTTTAAAAAAAGCTTCGAACATTTCCATAAATGCTTTTCCCGTCTTCGTGTGTTCGTTAATTTTTATAGTTGTCATAACTTATAAATTTTATATTACAAATGTACTAAATTTGTACTTTTAGTATCAACTATTATTACCATTAGTATAAATAGTTGTTACAACAAAAATTTGGAAAAAACTAAAAATGAAAATTAAAAATATTATATCGGTTCTGGAGGAAATGTCACCTTTGGCTTATGCCGAAGATTTTGACAATGTCGGACTTTTAGTCGGAGATTCTGAAACCGAATCTACTGGAGTTTTAGTCTGTCATGATGCCTTAGAAACTGTTATTGACGAAGCTGTCTCTAAAAACTGCAATCTAGTCGTTTGCTTTCACCCGATATTATTTTCTGGAATCAAAAAAATTACGGGCAAAAATTATGTGGAACGCGCCATTTTAAAAGCAATTAAAAATGATATTGCCATTTATGCCGTTCATACTGCACTTGACAATCATTCGCAAGGTGTGAATAAAATTTTCTGTGATGCTTTAGGATTGACAAATACTAAAGTTTTGATTCCGAAACAAAATTTCATTCAAAAATTAGTCACTTTTACAGTTCCTGACAATGCAGATAAAGTTCGAAATGCCTTATTTGAAGCAGGCGCAGGAAAAATTGGCAACTACGATAATTGCAGTTTTAATACTCAAGGCTTTTTTACTTTTCAAGGAAACGAAGACAGCAATCCCGTAATTGGAGAAAAAGGAAAACTGCACACAGGTGAAGAAATCAAAATCGAAGTAGTTTTTGAAAAACACTTGCAATCTCGTATTTTAAAGGCACTTTTTGCAAATCATATTTACGAAGAAGTAGCTTATGAAATTTACAACTTAGAAAATTCGCATCAAAATATTGGTTTGGGAATGATTGGTGAATTTGCAAATGAAATAGATGAAAAAGAATTTCTTCACTTCGTAAGAGAAAAAATGATTGCCTACGGAATTCGTCATTCTGCTTTTTTAGGCAAAAAAATAAAAAAAGTAGCCGTTTTGGGCGGTTCAGGAAGTTTTGCGATAAAAAATGCAATTCAGGCTGGAGCCGATGCTTTTTTGACTGCCGATTTGAAATATCATCAGTTTTATGAAGCCGAAAACAAGTTACTTTTGGCAGATATTGGTCATTTTGAGAGTGAACGATATACAAAAAACTATATTGTTGATTATCTTCGAAAAAAAATTCTTAATTTTGCGATCATTTTATCGGAAGAAAATACAAATCCAGTTAAGTACTTATAGAATATGACGAATACGAAAGAATTAAGTGTTGAGGACAAGTTAAGAGCAATATATGATTTACAGCTTATTGACTCTAGAATTGACGAAATCAGAAACGTTAGAGGAGAACTTCCTTTAGAGGTTGAAGATTTAGAAGATGAAGTTGCAGGTTTAAGCACTCGTTCAGAAAAACTGAAAGGTGAACTTGAAGTGATTGAGGAGCAAATCAAAGCAAAGAAAATTGCTATTGAGGAGCATAAAGAAGTGATCAAAAAGTACACAAAACAACAAGAATCAGTACGTAACAACAGAGAATTTAATTCTTTGACAAAAGAAGTTGAATTTCAAGAATTAGAAATTCAATTGGCTGAAAAGCAAATCAAAGAAATGAAAGCTTCTATCGAGCACAAAAAAGAAGTTATTTCTAATTTAAAAGAAAAACTTGATGCTAAAAGCTCTCATTTAAAACATAAAAAATCTGAATTAGACGCTATTATGGCTGAAACTCAGAAAGAAGAAACTTTCTTAACTGAAAAGTCTGCTGAATTTTCTGCGCAAATCGAAGACAGATTATTAGCTGCTTATAACAGAATCAGAAGCAGTGTTCGTAACGGATTAGCTGTAGTTTCTATTGAAAGAGGAGCTTCTGCTGGATCTTTCTTCACAATTCCACCTCAAACTCAGGTTGAAATTGCTTCAAGAAAGAAAATCATCACTGATGAGCACTCTGGAAGAATCTTAGTTGACACGCAATTAGCTGAAGAAGAAAAAGAAAAAATGGAACAATTGTTCGCAAAATTCTAAATATCAAGTCCCGATTAAATCGGGACTTTTTTTTTGCTTTTATTTTTTTCTACTCCCGATAGCTATCGGGATAAAAGGATTAACACAGATTAAATTATTCTTATACTGAATAAAATCTTTTTAATCCTTTTAATCTGTGGCAAAACATTTTTTACCTTTAGAAAAAAAATAAGTTTTGAAAATAAAAAAAGGAATTCGTTTTATCACATTAAAATCAGTTGGAACTTATATAAACTTCTTGAGTTATGTTCGTCCACAAAAAGCGATGGAACTTTCGTATGCACTTTTTAGCCAGCCACGAGTTGGCCGATTAAAAAAAGAAGAACTTCCAAAAGTTTTACGACATACAGAAACAGAAACGTTTCATCATAACGAACATCATTTTCAAACTTACATTTGGAAAGGAAATGAAACCAAAATTTTATTAGTTCACGGTTGGGAAAGCAATGCTTCTCGCTGGAAAAAAACGTTACCGCATCTTCAGAAATCGGGAAGTACAATTATAGCAATTGATGCGCCTGCTCACGGACAAAGTAGCGGAAAAGAATTTAATGTTCCGCTTTATGCCGAATTTATCAATAAAGCGGTAGAAAAATATCAACCAGAAATTATAATCGGACATTCTATTGGTGGCGCAGCTTGTGTTTATCATCAATATTTATTTCCGAATACGAGCATCAACAAAATGGTAATTTTGGGCGCTCCTTCAGATTTAAAAACTTTGATCGACAATTACATTTCGATGTTGAGTTTGAATAGAAAAATGCTTCCTCTTCTAGAAAATAAATTCATAAATCGTTTCAATTTTAAATTGGAAGATTTTTCAGGACAAAAATTTGCATCTGAATTTACTATTCCTGGATTCATTGCCCACGATACTTCTGATAAAATTGTGGCTTTCGCCGAAGGGCAAAAAATAGCCAGCAATTGGAAAAACAGTCAATTTATAGAAACCAGCGGCCTTGGTCATGGAATGCATGATGACGAATTGTATGATAAAGTGATTGAGTTTCTTTTTGCCGAAGGTTCAAAGTAGCAAAGGCTCAGAGGTACAAAGTTTTTCCAAAAATCTAAATTCTGTCCCGAAGCTTCGGGGCTAAAATCTAAAATTAAAATGATCGCTGTAATTTTTGAAGTCATTCCGAACGAAGGAAAAAAAGAAGAATATTTAGATATCGCTGCAAATCTAAAACCCGAATTAAGTCATATTGATGGTTTTATTTCGATAGAAAGATTTCAAAGTTTAGCTGATCCTGGAAAAATTTTGTCTTTATCTTTTTGGAGAGATGAGGATAGTATTCAGCAATGGCGAAATCTAGAAATGCATCGTCATGCGCAAGCAAAAGGCAGAAACGAAGTTTTCAAAGACTATCATTTAAGAATTGCAAATGTAGTTCGTGACTACGGAATGTTTGATCGAAAAGAAACTCCTGAAGATAGTTCTGTTTTTCATTCTTAAGGTTCAAAGGTGCAGAGGTGTTAGAGGGACAAAGGTTTTACACAAACTTGTCATCCTGAGAAACGAAGGATCACACTCGTTACTCGAGAAAGATTGGCGATTTTGATTGCGGAGTTTCTTATGTGATCCTTCGTTCCTCAGGATAACAAAACAGTATGAAATTCAAAACAATCTAAAGTCTAAAATCTAAAATTCTAAGAAGTCTAAACTTTTAGCTACTTTTGCAGTATGGAAGAAAATTTAAAACGTCTTAATAAATTTATTGGAGAAACGGGATATTGTTCTCGTCGTGAAGCCGATAAATTAATTGAAGAAGGACGCGTAACTATAAATGGTGCGGTGGCGGAAATGGGAACTAAAGTTTCGCCAGATGATGAAGTGCGCATAGATGGTAAATTGATCGTTGAGAAAAACGAAAAGATGATTTATCTTGCATTCAATAAACCTGTCGGAATTGAATGTACAACCAACTTAGAAGTTAAAAACAACATCGTAGATTATATTAATTATCCAAAACGTATTTTCCCAATTGGAAGATTGGATAAAGCCAGTGAAGGATTGATTTTTATGACCAACGACGGTGATATTGTAAACAAGATTCTCCGTGCGAGAAACAACCACGAAAAAGAATATACCGTTACGGTAAATAAACCAATTACAGATCGTTTTATTCAGAGAATGGGAAATGGTGTTCCGATTTTGGATACGGTTACAAAAAAGTGTAAAGTAGAACAAATCAGCAAATATACTTTTAAAATCATTTTAACGCAGGGATTAAACCGTCAAATTAGAAGAATGTCTGAATACTTGGGTTACGAAGTTACAGCGCTTAAACGTATCCGAATCATCAATATTTCGTTAGATGTTCCTGTTGGCCGTTATAGAGAATTAACTGATGCTGAAATAAAAGAACTAAATCAGTTAATTGAGCCTTCTAGTAAAACTGAAGAAGCAAGTCTTCCAAAAGTTGAAGCTCCAGCTCCAAGCCGAAGAAAGACATTTATTTCAAAACATGATCCTCGATTTAGAAAAAGAGGAGATAATTAAAAAAAGGGCGCTAAATATTTTTAGCGCCCTTTTTACTTTCTATAAAAGCTTATTTTATTTCAACACAGTAAATTTACCAATCACGTCTTTATATTTCTCGCTAAGCGTTACATGGTGATTCCCTTTTAAAACAATTAAATTATCGCTCAAAACTATTTCTAAAATTTTATTAGAATTTACAATAAAATTACGGTGTGTTCTAACAAATTGCATCGGATCTAAAAGTTCTATAATCTTGGTCAGCGAAATAAGAATTACAAATTTTTCAGTTTCGGTAATGATATTGCAATAACGATCTTCTACTTCGATATATAAAATATCTTCTATACAAACCTTTTTTAATGCTTTCTTCTTTTTGATAAAAAGCGAATCGTTACTTACTACAGTATTTTGATCTTCGCTATGAAAAACATTTAACTGTTGGTAGAATTTTTCGACAGCCATTTCCATTGCATATAGAATTTCAAGTTCATTAAAAGGCTTCATTAAAAAACTGAAAGGCTTTGTAAGTTTAGCTCTTTCAAAAATCTGACGATCTTTTGAATTGGTTAAAAACACAAAAGGTTTTACACTGTTTGGAACAATGTTTATGGTTTCTGCAAAAGTAATCCCATCAGGTTTTCCGTCTAGAAAAACATCAATAACTACTATATCCACTACATTATTATAAAACAGTGCAAGTGCTTCATTGTACGTCGATGCAATTCCGACAATATTATAATTATTATCTGTAAGCACCTTTACAAGCGCATCACTTTCTGAAACGGTATCTTCAATAATCAGTACGTTTATATTATCCATGATTTTTAAACTTTTGTAATGCAATGATAATTTTCGTTCCCACGTTTTCTTTGCTTTCTATCTCCAAGCTTCCTCCGTTCTTGTAAATCATACTTTTACACAACTGCAATCCAAGACCGGTTCCTATTATGTCATCATTTTCTTTTTTAGAAAGAAGCATAGTATCTTTCAGTAAATCACTTATCGTGTTTTCGCTCATTCCTACTCCAGTATCTTCAATTACCAAATAGCAATATTCTTCTGTAGAAGTTCTGGTATAAATACTTATCAAGCCATTCTCTTTTGAGAATTTAATTGCATTATCTAGAAAATTTCTAATAATGATTTTAAGCGAATCTGTATCTGCGAATACATATTCTGATTTTGCTACTTCATTTTTAAAACCGATATTCTTACTTAACATCAACGGTTTATAATTGTATTCTACATGCTGAACTATCGAAGCCAAGTGCAGAGATTCCTTAAAAAAGTAAGATTGTTTGGTTTGCAATAAAGCCCAATTCAACAAATTATCCAGTAAATTATAAGTACTGTTTGCTATAGTGCTGTTAGTGTGCAGCAAAGTATCCAGTTCTGTGAAATTTTTACTTTTAAGATTTTCTATCAGCTTCCCATTACTGGTTTTTAAAGCATTTACAGACGATCTTAGGTCATGACTTACGATAGAAAACAACTTATCTTTTGTTGCATTTAACTCATCCAGTTCGTTTTTCTGTTTTAAAATGATTCTATTCTTTTTAATTTTTTGTCTGTAAAAATAAATCCCCGTTCCAAATAAAATCAGCAGTAAAATTGAAGAAGCTAGAAATCCATTTCGCTCTGCTGCTTTGATTTTATTCTCGGCTTCAAGAATATCTACTTCTTTTTGTTTTTGCTTGATTGCGAACTTTTTTTCAAGATCTGCAATTGCCCAAACTTTATTTTGATCGTTTAATGAATCTTTCCATTTTTCATATTCTTTTCTGTAGTTCAATGCCAGCGGAAAATTTTTTCTATTTTCCTCCACTACAGCCATATTTAAAGTTGCATTTTGCTTTAATTCTAATGATTTTGCTTTCTGCGAAAGCTGATATGCTTTTTCAAAATAAGGAATTGCCTGATTATCTTTATATTGCTGATAATACAATGTTGCAATGTCCATATAAGAACCAATTAAAAGCAATGTGTCTTTCTCTATTTCTTGTCGTTTTGCACTTTTAAACAAATATTCTTCAGCTTTCTCATAATTTTCAAGATGCAAATAACATAAACCTATATTATGCAGAACGGTGCTGAATTTTATATCATAAAGCTGTTTGTTGGTTAACTTTTCAGTTTCATGGAAATACTGTAAAGCGAGTTTAAAATTATTTTTGCTTAAAGCGATTTCGCCCAACTTCATTTTAACTTTGTACGAAAACGGAAAACCGCTTGATATTTGATTTAATTCTTTTTTAGATTCATCTAGTAGTTTTTTTTCTTTGAAGCTTATTGCTCTAAAATAATGGCAGTAATCTAAGATTTCTTTATTTCGGGATTCGTTTATTTCTTTCATCGAATAAACCAAAGTAGAATCCCAATTATTTTGAAGAAAGAAGTTCTGCGCTTTATAGAAATTAGTATTTTCTTTAAATTTTTGAGCCTTTACTTTAATTGCCGTGCTCATCAAATTCTCTTTTTGAAGGTGCGTTTGAGAAAAAACAAATAAGGAAAATAACAATAGCGAAGTAGTCAATACTCTATTTATCATTACACTTTTTTACATTGCATTATACTGATAAAAATTCATAAGTGCTGTAAAATCGAATTACAGCACTTTTTTTGATTAAGTAATTAACCTGACTGTACATTGGTTACTGTTCCTCTAGAAGCAACAGGATCGACATCCCAAAGAAAAGTCTGTATTTGTTCAATATTTGAAAGTCCGCCAATAAAATTATCCGCATCTGCCGTAAAAATTATTTCATAGATCACTAAGTCTTCTGATAATTCTTCGGGCATATCATATACTATAAAAAATTGCAATTGAGGGTTTCCATCAAGATCAACAAAAGTGTTTTGAAATATACTATAATCTAGCACTTCATTTATAACCTTTGTATGATCAACATAGACCACCGCATTTACAGAAAGAACATTTTTTTTTGCATCATAATAAGCTTCCACGTAAGGCGATAGAATCTCTACTGATTTCTTTTTTTTAAATCCGACACGACCAATAGCAGAGGCTTCTTCTGGAGGCGTTATATCTATTCCGGGGGGATCAATAAGCTGGATCTGCCTTTTGGGGGACTTTAAAGTAGTTTTTTCCATGATTTTATTTGTTTAAGGACATTAATAAAATTGTTTTTGGATAAAAATTGCTCTCAACCGATTGAAATCAATAAAAAAGCAATCATTTTTTTACAAATCAAATATATAAATATTTTCTTAATAACTGATTAATTCATTTCGACAAATAACCTAAAAACCAGACAAATAACATATATATTGGAATTATTCAAAAAAAAGCACAAAAAAATCTCATCATTTCTGATGAGATTTTAAAATATAAAGCTACTCTTAGTTTATTCTTTTTTGTCTATAAATTCATAGTACAAAGCTTTAGACAAAAAGTTTGCGTTTTGATAATTAGAAATCAATTCTTCTCTAACCGCTTCTGAATATTTCCCATCTAGATTATTTTTTTCAAAGTATTCACGACGTGCATCATCATTAAAGTTTAATCCGCTTAAGAAAACGGGTTCTACTCCTTTATTAACTGAAATATTGTAGTTCGTTATAAGATTTCCCCAGTTCACATAACTGCACAAAAGTATTGTCGCATAGAAATACCAAATCATCTGATTGAAAAGGAAAGCGTTAGTTTTCTGTTTGCTTATTTTTTGAAATGAAATAACTAATCCGATAATGGCTAAAATTAGGAAAGCATATACTCCTAGCCTTTTATAAGTCAAACCATAAAAAGAAACATATTCTGAATTTTTGATAATGGCACTTATAATCAAAACTACATTTAAAACTAACCAGACTTTTGCTAGTTTTTTTAGAGAAGAAGCTTCTTCATCAAAATTGAAACCTCCTTTAAAGTAAAACATAATTACTCCAACAGCCATTAAGATGGAAAAAATAACGGCATTTACGCGTTCATGCGTATCTGAACTTAGATTTGCTTTTTCTACAACCTCAAAAAACTGTTCGTAATTATAAGTTCCAATAAAAACCAAAAGCATAATATTTAAAAGAAACAGCGTGATTACGCCACTTTTTCTTTCGAAGTCCAAATCTAAAAATGAAAAAGTACTTTGATTTTTTACTTCAGAAACATTCGTAAAATCGTTACTCAATTTCGGATTGTATTCGTAACAAACATCTGGAACCCAATAATTCCAAAAGCTAAATGAAATATAAAATCCTAAAATGCTCATTGCAATTAGTTGTGGCAGATTGATATCCAATTCATAATCTGTAAATAATGAAGAAAAATGATCACTTCCGAAAGAATAAACGATAAAAAACAATCCAAGAAAAACAACTGGAATAAGAACAAAAGCTACCATTTTTTTAGCAAAATCATTGTGGATTTTTCGTTCTGGAAGCCATTGTTTAAAAATAAATACTCTCCCTAAAGAAGTTATTCCGTTTAAGAATATTAAAGGAAAAACTTGTATGGTTTTGAGTTCTCCTTCTTGTGTTTTGAATTGTAAAATTAGAATTGACAATGCCAAGGCAAAAAACGACGCCGCATCTCCATACCATGCAAAAGCGAAACAAGACAAAATAGAAGTCACTACTAGAACTAAATGTGATCGGTCTACAAACTTCTCCTGAAAGAAATAACTAATTAATAGCGTAAGCAAAACGCCAAAAATAGAAATATTGATTCCAACAGATTCGTTGTAAAAAAGCAGTATAAAAACCGCAGTACAGGCTAAAATAATTTGATGTTTTTTCATGATTGACAGATTTAAAAGTACTTTGTAATTCAAAGTTTTTAGGTAAAAAAATAGAGTTATTTATGATTTCATTAATTTTTCAAGGTACAATAAGTGTTCTTTAAAAGCTGCACGCCCCAAATCAGTTACTTGATAAGAGGTTTTTGGCTTTTTGCCTACGAATTCTTTTTTTACTTCAATATATCCAGCTTTTTCAAGCGCAGAGGAATGACTCGCTAAATTACCATCGGTGATATTCAAAAGCGTTTTCATCTCGGTAAAATCTACCCAGTCGTTAACCATCAGAATAGACATAATACCTAATCTGACACGGCTTTCAAAATCTTTATTTAGTTTATCAATAATTCCCATTGGGTTATTTGTATTTTTTGAACATCACTAATCCGTATGCGATATGTAGAATTCCGAATCCTAAAATCCAGAAAATCAAACCATATCCTATATAAAAAAGCGAAATACATCCTAAAATCAGTTCCGAAAAACCAAGATATTTTACATCAGAAAATGTATATTTTTCAGCATTTATAACAGCTAGTCCGTAAAAAATTAATGTTGACGGTGCCACTAAACCAAAGTGTCCATGATACATTAATGCCAGACAAAATATTCCGCCAGCTACAAGCGGTACCGCCAGATTGAACAGCATTTTTTTTGTTGCCGAAGTCCAAATTGGCAAATTGTATTTTCGGCTTTTTCTAACTGTAAAGAAAGTACCGAATAACAATGCAAAAACCATAATTGTAATTCCGATCCAGAATAATTCTGAAACCAGATTGGTAGAATATAATCTATGCTCATCTTTTAAATAATCCATTCCATTTGCTTTGAACAACTGGTAAACATAGATTCCGCCAATTAAAGCCGAAAGTCCAGCGAAGACTCCCGAAAGTCCGCTTAATGATATAAATCTTGAAGAGCGCTCCATCATGGAACGAATATGTGCTAAATCTTCTTGGTGCTTTTGATTCATAATTAAAGTACTTTGCGTTACAAAGTTATTATTTATTTTGAATTGGCAAATAAAAAAATCATTTTATTTTTAATATACCGCCCCTCTGGGGCTTAAATGGGTGTACTTACATGTTTCTACAAATATTTCATCCCTCTGGAATTCTGCAAACTTTTTAAAAACGAAACTTTCTTATGAAAATGATTGCGTGAGGGATAGAAGCTAGCTACCAAAGTAGCGCGGATAGCCCGACCGTACCGATATAAGAAGGCGTATATGCGCAAAGTATGTTTGCCTTCTTATATCGGTACGGTCACGCCCAAATTATAAAATGAAAAAGCCCATTCTTAACGAACAGGCTTTTCTTTTATTATGAGATTTTAAATTAGAACCATCTTCTGCGTTTGAATAAAAATACGCCGAAAGAGGATAGAATAATTGAAATTAAAAGTAGAATCCAGATTCCATATTTACTTTCTTCCAGGCCGTTTGGCACGTTCATTCCGTACAAACTGGCAATTAGTGTCGGGATCATTAAAATGATGGAAATAGAAGTCATCTGCTTCATAATATTGTTCATATTATTTGAGATTACAGATGCGTATGCGTCCATCATTCCGGTTAAGATGTTGTTGTAAATGTTTGCCGTATCTTGCGCCTGATTTAACTCGATTTCAACATCTTCCAGTAATTCTGGATCGTAATTGGCTTTGTGTGCTTTTAAGTTTTTGATTCTTTGAAATAAAACATCATTTGCTTTTAAAGAAGTGATGAAGAATACAAAACATTTTTCGATTTGAAGTAACGCCTGCAATTCTTCGTTTTTGATTGATTTCTCTAAATTATCTTCTGCCAGTTTTATTTTGTGATTGATTTGTTTTAGATATTTCAAATACCAAACGCTTGATGATAAAAGTAATCTTAGCACTAGGTTGAAATTATCTTCTATTTCGATGCTTTTGCGCTGTGAATAGGCAACAAAATCCTTTATAATTTCTGTTTTATAAAAACTGATGGTAACACATATATCATCTTTAAAAATGATTCCGAGCGGAACGGTATGAAAAGGAATTTTGACATCGCCGCTTTTTATGGGAATACGCATGATAATCAGCGTCCAGCCATCTTCGATTTCGATACGAGGTCTTTCGTCGATATCTTCAATATCATTATAAAAGGCTTCGGGAAGCTGAAGTTCTTCTAATAAGTAATTTTTATCTGATTCTGTTGGAGATTCGATATGAATCCAGCAATTTGAAGTCCATTTTTGGATTTCTACCAATCCGTTGTTGTTTGTGTAAAAGGCTTTCATTTCAAAATACAGGTTTTTAACGCAGCATTTTGAAATTTCAAAAGCTGCTTAATTTAATACTAACGAATAATAATAATCGTCCATTTGGAGAAGTGTGTTTTTTTAAGTGGTGCAAAAGTATCCTTTATTTTTAAGAACCGAAACTTTAAACTATTAATTATATATTAAAATGGAACTTTGAGAAGATTTTAAACACAGAGAGACATAGATATTCTAATTGTAGAAAAGGCGTTTCACTTTTTTTAAATAAACATAGTAGGAGTTCGAGTAAACTATGTGAAAGAAATTTGTTTCTCTTTTTGTATTCTTTTTTAAGAATTAAATTCTATGTTTCTATGTGTTAAAAAAATAAAAAAGCCTGCTCAATCGAACAGGCTTTATAAATATATTTTGACGCAATTTTATTTATTTCTTGCGCTTCTCATTTTTCTTGCTAAAAGTGTATTTTTAAGCAACATCGCAATTGTCATTGGTCCTACTCCACCTGGAACTGGTGTAATGAAAGATGCTTTTTTGCTTACTGCGTCAAAATCAACGTCACCTTTGATAACGTATCCTTTTGCGTTTGATGCATCTTCTACGCGTGTAATTCCAACATCAATAACAGTTACTCCTTCTTTTACCATATCGGCTTTTAAGAATTCTGGAACCCCTAAAGCTGTGATGATGATATCTGCATTTTTAGTGAATTCTGCTAAGTCTTTCGTACGGCTGTGCGTTAATGTAACTGTAGAATCACCTGGATTTCCTTTTCGGCTCATTAAAATACTCATTGGACGCCCAACGATGTGGCTTCTTCCAATAACTACTGTATGTTTTCCTGCAGTTTCTACTTTGTAACGTTCTAATAATTCCATAATTCCAAATGGCGTTGCTGGAATAAAACTTTCCATTTCAAGAGCCATTCTACCAAAGTTCGTTGGGTGGAATCCATCAACGTCTTTATCAGGATCGATAGCTAATAAGATTTTCTGCTCGTCGATATGTTTTGGTAAAGGCAACTGAACAATGTATCCATCAAGATTATCATCTTCGTTTAACTCTTTAATTTTAGCAAGCAATTCGTCTTCGGTAATCGTATCCGGCAGACTTACTAAAGTTGAATCGAAACCAATTTCTTGGCATGATTTTACTTTACTTCCTACGTAAGTTAAACTTGCTCCGTTATTTCCAACTAAAACAGCTGCTAAATGAGGCACTTTTCCTCCAGCTGCTTTTATTGATTGAACTTCGGCTGCAATTTCGTTTTTAATGTCGTTAGATGTTTTTTTACCGTCTAGTAGCTGCATTGTTTTGTTTCAAGTTTAAAGTTTCATGTTTCACGTTGTCTGTGAAACTTAATATTTATTGAATTAAAAAAGTTTCAAGTTTTGGTCTCTTAACTTGAAACCTTAAACTTGAAACTTTTTTTTATTTTATCTCGGCATTCCTCCTGGCATACCACCCGGCATCCCTTTCATACCTCCCATCATTTTCATCAGATTTTTTCCGCCTGGGCCTTGCATCATCTTCATCATCTTGCTCATTTGGTCAAACTGTTTCATCAGCTGATTTACTTGCTCGACTTTAGTTCCCGAACCTTTAGCGATTCTGGCTTTTCTTTTTACGTCGATAATGGCTGGTTTGCTTCTTTCTCCCGGTGTCATCGAATAAATAATCGCTTCGATATGTTTGAAGGCGTCGTCTTCGATTTCTACATCTTTCATGGCTTTTGAAGCACCTGGTATCATTCCAACCAAGTCTTTCATATTACCCATTTTCTTTACTTGTTGAATCTGCGTTAAGAAGTCGTCAAAACCGAATTCGTTTTTAGCAATTTTCTTTTGAAGTTTTCTTGCTTCTTCTTCGTCAAATTGCTCTTGAGCTCTTTCAACAAGAGACACAACGTCTCCCATTCCTAAGATACGCTCAGCCATACGTTCTGGATAGAAAACATCAATTGCTTCCATTTTTTCTCCAGTACCAACAAATTTAATTGGCTTGTTTACAATCGATTTGATTGAAAGCGCCGCTCCACCACGAGTATCACCATCTAATTTCGTTAAGATAACTCCATCAAAGTTTAAGATATCGTTGAAAGCTTTTGCTGTGTTTACAGCGTCTTGTCCTGTCATAGAGTCTACAACGAACAATGTTTCTTGTGGCTGAATTGCTTTGTGTACACGTGCAATTTCGTCCATCATTTCCTGATCTACTGCCAAACGTCCTGCCGTATCGACGATAACAACATTGAATCCGTTTGCTTTTGCATGTTTAATTGCATTTTGAGCAATTTCAACAGGATTTTTATTTTCTGGTTCTGAGTAAACCTCAACACCTATTTGATCTCCAACAACATGCAACTGATTAATCGCCGCTGGACGGTAGATATCACACGCTACAAGAAGTGGTTTCTTGTTTTTCTTTGTTTTTAAGAAGTTAGCTAATTTTCCAGAGAAAGTCGTTTTACCAGAACCTTGAAGTCCTGACATCAAAATAACTGTTGGATTTCCTGAAAGGTTCACACCAGCAACATCTCCACCCATTAATTCGGTAAGTTCGTCTTTTACTAACTTAACCAATAATTGTCCTGGCTGCAATGTTGTTAATACATCTTGACCAATTGCTTTATCTTTTACTCTGGCAGTAAAATCTTTCGCAATTTTAAAGTTAACATCGGCATCAAGTAAGGCACGACGAACTTCTTTTAAGGTATCGGCAACGTTTACTTCTGTAATTTTACCGTGTCCTTTTAATATATGGAACGCTTTATCTAACTTATCACTTAAATTATCAAACATATCATTTTCTTTATTTGAAGTGCAAAGATAATCTAATTAGATATTTCAGGCAATTTTTATTTAAGTGCAATTGCGTTTGAATTTTACCGCAAAGGACACAAAGATTTACGCAAAGTTCCCTAAGTTTTTTTGCTCGCAAAGTCGCAAGGTCGCAAAGTTTTCTTTCACGCAGATTTAAAAAAGATTTAATCATTTTAATCTGTGGCAAAAGAAAAAGGCGCAAGAAGAAAAACCTCTGCACCTTTGTTACTTTGTCTCTTTGAACCTTTATTTTAGAATTGAAAGTAAATGAATGGTTGTGAACCTGCAACAGCTGTTGCATAAACAATCCAGTAAACAAATCCTAAGATTATTGCTTTTACCAATATCGGAGTTTTGTCGAAAACCGATTTCATCCCGTTGGTGAAAGTTTCTGGTAAGAAATGCCAAACGTAACCGAATAACATTAATCCGAAAACATTTTTGTAACCTAATACAATCGTTTTCCAAAGTTCTGGTTCGAATGTTAATTGTCCAATATTATTGATTACCTGTAAAGCTGTTTCGAAATCTCTTGCGCGGAAAAAGATCCAACAGAAAACCACAAAATGGAATGTGATTAAGATTGAGAAAAATCTCCACAAGAAATTTGGACTCTTATCTTTTTTAGAAGGAAAGAATTCCATGAATATTTTATGAACTGCCAAAGCTAATCCGTGAAGTGCTCCCCAAACTATAAATTGTGCTCCTGCTCCGTGCCACAAACCTCCTAAAAGCATTGTCGTAAACAAGTTAAAATTGGTTACTAAAGTCTGTTTTCTTTTGCTTGAAAGTAAAAATGATAAACAGAAAACTAGAATACTGGCTAACGCCACAATCAAAGGAATTATACTTGTCGTATAATTTGCCATTCCCCAAAGCAATAATCCAAAAAAGAATAAACTTGGGAATAAATATCCAGCGAAAGAACCTTCACGATTTCCTCCAATCGAAATGTATAAAAAGTCTTTTAACCAAGTCGAAAGTGAAATATGCCATCTTCTCCAGAAATCGGTAATCGAAGTTGATTTATAAGGCGTTCTAAAGTTGGTTGGCAATTTAAATCCAAGCAACAATGCAATACCAATTGCCATATCTGAATATCCAGAGAAATCGCAATAAATCTGAATTGCATATCCGTAAGAAGCCATCAAGTTTTCAAAAGAAGTATAGCTCAATGGTGTATCAAAAACACGGTCTACAAAGTTTACCGAAATGTAATTTGAGATTACTGTTTTCTTGATTAAACCTCCAATAATCAAAAACAAAGCATTGTTTACATCTTGTCTTGTTAGATTTAATTTTTGATAAATCTGAGGCAAAAAATCTTTCGCGCGAACAATTGGTCCAGCGACTAACTGCGGGAAAAACGAAACGAAGAATAAATATTCTATGTAGTTTTTTGTTGGTTTAATTTCTTCTCTGTAAATCTCAATAATATAACTCATCGACTGGAAAGTATAGAAAGAAATTCCAACAGGAAGAAAAACATTATGAAGTGCAAAATTACCCTGAAACATATCATTGTAAGTTACAATCAAAAAGTTCATATATTTGAAATAGCCCAAAAGTGCCAAATTCAAAATAACACTAATCACCAAGTATAATTTCTTAACTCCGTCTCTGCTTTCTCTATAAATAATCTGGCTCAAGCCATAATCTACAACAGACGAAAGCAATAAAAGCAGAAAGTAAATTCCGCTAGATTTATAATAAAAGAATAATGAGAAGAGAATAACATACGTTAATCTCAAATAAAATGTTTTGCGTAAAAAACCATACACAAAATAGAAAACCAGAAATAAACCTAAGAATAAACCGGTGTTGAATAAAAGTTTTTCGTCGGGATTGTAAACAAACCAACTCTTAACTTGTTCTATTGTAATTGCACCAAAGTTTTGAATGAACCAATTATTAATGCTATCTATTGTTGTCAACTTATTTCTTTAATTTAAAATTATCGTATGTTCTTAAAAACGCCTGAGTAAACAAATTCCCTTGTTTCTCGTATCCTTTTTTTGAATAATGAACCCAATCTGGCCCAATTAATCCTTGTACTTTTAATTGTTTAATGCCACTCATTCCGCCAAACTCATCGTACAAATCCCAAACTGCAAAACCATCTTTTTGAGCTGTCTCAATAATTTCTCTTGCATAATCGTTGATATAATTATTCGGTTTTCTTCTTAGCAGCGATGGCGGCGGCGTCATCACAATTATTGGAGCATTTATATTCTGTGCTTTAATATTGCTGATAAACTCTCTTAATTCTTTGATATAATTTCCAGCATCTAAGTGATCGTAACTTTCATTTGTCCCTAACGAAAAAATAAGCAAATCTGGATGCAACGATTTTAATTGTTCAAAGAATAACGGATATTTATTGTAATCTGAATATTTGGCTCCATTTACTCCAATTCCGCTATAAATAATTCCAGAAGCATCTTTTTCTAAAACAATTCCGTTTAATTCATAATCCTTAGCTTCTTTATTCGGAATCAAGAAAATTCGGCTTAGAGCATTTTCTGAATTATAATAATGTGAATAAGAATCTGATTCTATTGCCAACGGAACAAACTCTGACATAGAAATGGTCTTTTGTTTTGTTTCCTTTGTAGCAATTTTTAACGTTCTTCCCGCACGAATATTATTTGACTTTAAATGATTGTCTCTTTTAATATCTGCAATCGAAACGTCGTATTTGTCTGCAATAGTTCCAAGTAC
Source organism: Flavobacterium ginsenosidimutans (assembly GCF_003254625.1). Classification (GTDB taxonomy): domain Bacteria; phylum Bacteroidota; class Bacteroidia; order Flavobacteriales; family Flavobacteriaceae; genus Flavobacterium; species Flavobacterium ginsenosidimutans. Next base: position 33,862 of record NZ_QJRJ01000074.1, on the reverse strand, counting down.
CTCGCCTTTTTTGATTTTATGTGTAATAACTTTTGGCTCTGTCGTCTGAATGGAATTAATTTTAGACGAAATTGCCAAATCGAACATATTTTGGTTCTGAGGCGTAATAATTTTTATGGTATTGAATTTATAGGCGGGATCTTTTACATTCATTTCCATTACAAATCCACCAGTATCTCTCCAAAGTCCAATTCCGCATAATCCAATTGGGTTATTCTTTACTGGATAAATATTTCGATAACTTTCCCAAGTTCTGTTCGATCTAAATCGTTCATTGTAAGATCCGTTTGTTTTGGCCAATTGATAAGGAAATACTAGACCTCTTCCTCCATTTCCAAATTTCTGCTGCAGATTTTTTCTGATTTCATTAGTCATCAAATCGCCTTGAATATGCGAATCGCCAATATGCACAATATTTATTTTTTGATTTTTATTACTTTCATTTTCCTCTAATTTCTTAAAGAAATCTTCTAATACTTTCGCATTATAAATCTGACCATCAGAAGGAACATCAATTTTTGCGGTATCCACTTTTTGAATCATACTTTTAGGTATTGGATGTAGGTCTGTTTTCGGAGTTTTTTCATTTGTTGCAAAAAAAAGACAACAAAAGAAAACAATGAGTTTATTTATCATAAGCTGTCTGTTGTTACTGAAACGGAATCAGGTTTGGCTCTTCTTACTGGTTTTGGTTTAGTTCCTTCAGCATCTCTTTTTTCTCGGAGTTTTTTATACTCTTCGTATCCTTTGTTTAATTGTCCATACAGCAAATTACCAATTGCTTTTGCTCCACGTTGGTTAAAATGCGTATAATCTTTATTGGCTTTCGCCGGAGTTTCATCAACCCATTTAATCATTGAACCGTCACCTCCCATTAAAGTGTATAAGTTTACAAATCCTGCTTGTGTTTCAAGTGCATAGTGTTTTTGCGCTTTCATTAAAGGAACTACGGCAGAATCGGTTTTCATTTCCATATCATATTTTGTCGATTTATCTGCTGTAGAAACAATCAAAATTGAAACTCCTGGAAAAGATTCTTTTATTTTGTTAACGGTTTTGGTCATTCCTTTTTCATACCAAGAATAATTTTTGGTTCCGTAATTTAAAACGTTTGTTCCGTAATGAAGGATAATTAAATCGTATTTCAAACTATTATTAAAAGCTCTCATTACGTCAGCATTAAACATTGAAATCGGAAGTCCTGAATTTCCTCTTTGCGAAAAGTTATCTACGTGAACTCCCGCGCCATTATCAAAATTAAATCCGTAAATCGGAATAGAATCTGCTTGTACAAAATTTGCTTTGAAAGCTTTCAAGCTTCCAGATGAAACTTTTAATGTATTCACTAAATTATTTGGCGAAAGACTTTTCTTGATGGTATCTTTTCCAATAATAAAATTCACTTTTCCAGTTTTAGCTGAATACCCATAAAATAAGCTTGCATTATCTAAAGAAGTAGAAAATTTGTTAAGACCTGCTTCGTATTGAACCCAAGTCGAATTGGATTTATCATTTGCAAAAAACACATGACCATTCACACCAAAAGGGCTTGTTGGTCTTTTTACATTTAAGTAGGATTGTGTTTTCCAGTTTTTAGAATAAGTTGATTTGACAGAACCTCTTGAAGCTGCAGATTCTGAAGTAATAGAAACAAAACCTACTCCATTTCCTCCAAAACGTTCCTGATAATTGGTACGAACATCCTGAACGATTAAATCACCATCTGTCATCGAATCTCCATAATAAGCGATTCTAACTTTGTTCTGTGGATTTTTTTCTAGCTGATACAATTTCTCATAAAAAGAAATCAGATATTGATATCCTTTATAATCTTCAAATGTTTCTGCAGGAAATTCGATTCCTTCAGTTTCATCAAAAACAATTTTCTGCTGATTCAGCTTTCTTTCGCTCTCAGCAATACTATCATCATCCAACGAAAGAGAATCTTGGGCAACAGACTCTAAAAGCAAACTGTCAATTAATATGTTTTTAGAATCTAATTTACTGTCCGAAAATATTTTATCTGGAAGGATTTGTTTGAATCCAATAAAAGCAACCAATGCCAAAGCAACGATCGAAAAAGACTGAAAAAAATAAGATTTTGTATTCACTTAATAATTATAAAAATATGAAGAACTGCATTCAAAAATTAAACCAATTAAATAATTGTTAACTTATTGCAGAAAAATTTTGTGCAAAGATAGAATAACATTTTGTTTCTAATTCAATTTAACAAGAAAGTAGAACAAAAAAAAGAGGTTAGATAAATCTAACCTCTAAATCAAAAAAAAAATAAAAAAAACAAAGCTAGTGATTAACTAAATTTTTGATTCCGTTTAATTGAATATAACTTTTCCAGATTTTAATTCTTTATTGTCAGAAAGTATCTTATAAAAATAAAGCCCTTTTTGATAGTTTGCTGGAATTTTCCAATTTACTACCTGGTTTGGTGTTACTTTTCCTTTATAAACTGATTTTTCGTTTCCTAATTTTTCTGAGTACAATACGATTTCAAGCTCTTTATCTGCAGAAAAATTTGTTGCAAAATTTATAGATTCAGATGTTGGGTTTGGATAAACTGTTAGATCTTCAGCATTTATTCCTTTTGAAGTAATTTTATTTGCCTTTGTAGAAGGAAGAGTTAGTACATTGCTTAAGGAAGGTCTATTTCTAGATTTTACAGTTCTGGTAACAGTCATACCCTGATAAACATTTATAGGCAGATTTGCATTATATACCCAAGAAGGAAGCACCAAATGTTGACCAACCTCTCCAGGAAATTCAAACGTTCCTATTTCTGCACTTGTATACTGCCAAGAATATTCATACACTCCATCTCCTCCAGCCGGTAAACTACCTGTTATAGTAGATCCGTTTATAGTAATTATATTATTTACTGTCTCTGGAAGAGGTTGAATTATTAATTCATTACTTGAAACAACTCTATTTCTAGATTTCACAAATCTAGTAACAACTACACCTTCATAAACATTAATTGGTAAATTCGGATTGTAAATCCATGATGGAAGTTTTAAATTTTTTCCTTCCTCTCCAGTAAACTCAAATGTTCCAATTTCTTCACTCGTATACTTCCAAGAGTATTCATATGTTCCATTTCCTCCCGTAGGAGTGCTTCCTTGTATTTCTGACCCTAATAAACTAATTGTGTTATTTTGGATTGATACTGACAAGACACTATTTACCTGTATATCAACCACATTACTTATACTTCCATTACTAGCATGTCTACGATATTGTGTATAATTAGCCACAAAGTTATCTTTAAAGCTTAGACCATTATTAATTTCGGGTCTATAATCCTTATTTGTAGCTCCGGCAATAATTTTAAAACCCTGCCCATCATAGTTGTACCTATACCATTGATAGGTTACATTGCTTCCCATATCACTTCCTATTAGTGGCTGTATAGTATTATCTTCATAGATATATTGAGGATTGGTATTTGTTATTACATTTGAATTTGTTGGATTTGTTGGATTTGTTGGATTTGTAGTGGATGATCCCTTATAATTAACAGTAATTTTTATCATCTTACTTTCTTCTTGAAAACAACTTCCATTTGTTGAAAACTTATAAACGATCTGGGTATCCGTGGTCACCGTCTTTTTAAACTTAAACTTCAGAGTCGTTGTTTGACCTGGAGTTAATGAGTGTCCATTTGTTGCTTCATAAGAAATATAACCATCCGGATTACCACATAAAAAAAAAGTATTAAGAACAACTGGGATACCACTGCTTCCAAAACAGCTAACAACTATATCTGATGTACCTTCAACACCTGAGTTAAGATTTAGAGTAGTATTTAAAGAACTATATGATACTGAATTCTGAGCAATTCCAAAAATTCCAAAAAAAAGAAAAGTCAACAATAGTAATTTTGCTTTCATAATAATTTATTTATTAGATTTTTTTTTCAAAAAAGTTCAAGAGAAAAACTATATTACATTTAAACATTAGTTTCTTCTACAAAAAATAATTTTAGTTAAATGACAAAAAAAACCTCGAATAAATAAATTATTCGAGGTTGCTAAAAATTATTTTATTTCAAAATAGCATACTGGAATGATGGATGTCCTCTTTCTAAATCTGCTTTTGCTCCACCTGTAAATTTCATTTTATATACATTTCCTGCTGGATCTTTTACAACAAAGAATCTATCAGTTTTTAAAACAAACTGAGTTACAATAGTACCATTTACACTCGCAGAAGTAGCTCTCCAATTTGAACCAATATTTCTTTGATCGGCAGTAAAATTAGCAGTTTCAACATTAGCCAATGTAAAGTTCTCATATGTAGTTGTCTCAGTTATCAAAACCTGATAAGCTTGCGCTCCTCCTTTTACATTATTTACTACATAATCTGGGTAGAAATATGGTACTGTAGATCCTGCATAAGGAATTACATTAGTAAAGGTTGTAAAATTAAGATCCCATTGTGCTTTCTGTGGTTCAACACTAACCGTTTTATTATCAAGTAAGCTAAAGAAAGTAAAGTTATAAGCAGAATTTTTAGAAACAACAACTTCTTGGTGTGTTGTAGCATCAATATTAGCATATTGAATTTTATAGTCATTTCCACTTTTTAAAACTCTAATTTTTTTCCATCCTCTTGTTTCTCCTGCGACTGCACCTTCTTTTCCTAAGACTGGAGCTACATCTGCTGGCTTGTTTCCTAAATAAACCAAATAAACCTTATTTTCAGAATCAGTTGCAGATACTTCAGCAATTGCTGTTTTTGTAATATCACCTGCTGAATCATCAACCTGAGAAGAAAATCCAGTCCCTTGAGAAATAATCATCGTCTCATCAGCTACTTGAACCTCATCAATATTACTTGTTTCAAGTTTTTTTGCAGCCATTTTAACTGAGCTGTTTAACACTACTCTAAAATCTGAACCAGAATAAAATCCTAGATCCCAAGAATTACGTAAAACAGAAGTCATTTTTCCACTACTCAAATCAATATAAATTTGGTTTGGTTCCATTGGCCCACCAACTTCTGGAGACAAAGACGTTCCTAAAGAAGCTGTTTCGTTAAAATTTACTTGAATTGATTTGTTTTCAGAAATTACAGCATTAATAGTTGCGCTGCTAATAGTGAAAACGACATTTTTTACTTCGCCTTCTATAGCCTCTTTTAATTTCTTAAAAGTAAATGTTACCGAAGACACATTTTTTTCGAAAGGAACTATTACTTTACCTGCAGCGATTGCTGGTGTTGTACTGTAGTCTGTACCATTTACAACTGCAGTTTCAGTGTAAGACAGAGTTAAAGACCCTGCAGATGCTGTTGGAGAAGCAAATTTAATTTCGATTGGAGTTGTTTCAGCAGATAAATTTACTGAAGTTGCTGCAAAAGCAACTACATTAGCCTGCGCTACTTCATCATCACTATTACAAGCTCCAAGAGCAAGCAGTACAAAAGATAATATTAAAATAAAGTTTTTTTTCATAGTATTGATTTATTAATTAAAATTTAGATTATATGTTAGTTTGAGAAAATAAGAGCGTCCGTAAGCAAGCATTAATTCTGAACTTCCAGAACCATGAACTCCTCCACTTGAACCGCCGTTACCCTGAATAATTTGAACAGAAGTAATATTGAATAAATTGCGGGCTCCAACTGTAACTTCTAATTTATTATTGAAGAATGTTTTACGGGCAGAAGCATCCATCCAACTATAAGGTTTAATTTCATTCAAATAAAATTTCGCTTTGCCATTTTCGTCTGTCCCAGCAGCAAATTGCTGTTGCTGTCCGTTATATTTATAATAAAGAGCTAACAAAGTATTCCATTTTGGAATATTATAAGAAACACTAGAGTTCAACTGTAAGGAATATAAAAATTTATCATCAGAACTAATACCTAACTGAGCCAGATCCAGCTTTTGCGAAATACCAACAAGTGCAGCCCCAACTTTTACATTCCAGTTTTTATACGCATATTGTTCTGTGGTTGAAATATTCCACATTTTGTACTTATTGATATTTATATATTGATACTTTCCTGGAAGCTCAACTAAGACCATATCAATTCTGTCATTAACATCTAAAAAAGTTACAGCAAGATTGTTTGCTATTTGAGCTCCTGAATCAAAGCGGCAGGTTCTTTTAAAACTAGCTTCGTATGAAGTGCTATTTTCTGGAACCAAATTAGGATTACCTTGTACGTTATGATTAGAATCTACAAAATAGGTATATAGTTCGTCAAAATTTGGTGTGCGATATGACTTTCCAAGAGAAGCTCTGGCTTCTAATCCTTTTTTGAAAAGATATCTCAGTCCTAACGAACTCGCATATTGGTTTTCAAAAGCAGACTGAAACGAATATCGAAGTCCTGGGCGAATAGAGAATTTATCTGTCAAACTAATCTCTGCAACTGTAAAAATATCGTAATTTTCTAATCTCTTTCTGACATCTTTAGACTGAAGCTGATTATCTAAAAATGTTCCTGCAGCACTACTATAAAACCCATTTTCGTTCGTAATCTCATAACCAAGCTGAAAATCGACTTTTTTATTATTAAAAAAATTGCTTAACGCTCCTGTTGAATAAAAAACTTCCTTAGACTGATATGTAAATCTATTATTATTAGATTCTTGCTCAGTCTCCATTTGGTAATCAAACAATTCGGCATCTCGTTCTTGTTTTTGATGTGAAACAGAAACATTGTAATTCAATTTGGAAAAGATCTTTCCGTTTGCATTTAAATGATGGTAAAACCTATTTGTAATGTATCTTTTGTCTCTTGTAAAGTAAGTTTCCGGAAACGGATAATTATCTTGAGGAACCAATATTGGACTATAATAATCTACATTTTCTCCATAGTAATCGAATTTGTAGAAAATTTTAAAACTGTTTTTCTGGTATCCAAGCATTGCATTTCCAACCCATTGTTCTTTTGGTAACCAACTGTACCCTCTCAAACCATCAGTTGCATAATGATCTTTTCCTTTCATGTTATGATAAAAACCTTCAAAATTATTATGATTTCCCCCTACATTCACAAACCAATTATCGTTAAAATTATGACCTATTTTTGCTGATTGAATATGACGTCCTTTATCAGAAAATGAATATTCATTTCCTACTGTTTCTTCCTGAACAGTTGCACTAATATCCCATTTATGAGTCCCACCTTTTTTAGTGATAATGTTCAATATACCTGTAACAGCGTTTGCACCATGAGTTACTCCCATAGAACCTTCTATAATCTCTATACGCTCCACGTCATCAAGATTCACCTGCGTTAGATCTACATTTGTCCCCATTCCAGTATCACTTACTAATGGTATATTATCAACTAAAATTTTAAAATACTGCGAATCCAATCCAAACATTGAAACTGTCGAACGACCATCACTTCCACTATTTTGTATTGTAATGTTTAAGTATTGGTTTAAAACATCAGCAAGATTGTTTGCCGCTAGCTGTTTAATATCTTCTTTTGAAATTACTCGAACATTAAAGACTGATTTTTTTATAGATTGTGGTTCTAATTGACCCGTCACAACAACTTCTGATAATTTTTCATGCGCTATAATAGTATCTTTTTGCTGTGAAAAAGAATATGTACAATACAGTAAAGTAATAAAAAGAGTAATTTTAATTTTCATTATTTTTATTCAGTCTTAATAATCGATGCAAATATATAACTATTTTTAATTGTTCTAAATAAAATTTATATATTTGCGAAAAATTTTAAAAACAAAACAAAAAGTTATGATTTCAAAAAGCCTATTTATGTCAGCCGCTATGGCTTTAACATGCAGTCTTGGTTTTAGTCAGGACAAAAAACAACAAGACATTAAGTCAATTAAATCGATGTGTGGTTGTTATGAAGTGAAGTTTAATTTCACAGAAACTTTCTCTTACCCAAAAGATTCTCTTACTTATAAACCATCTGAAACTAAACATGAGTCTGCTTTAGAATGGGTTGAATTATTAGAAGACACACCAAACAAAATCGTTATGCAACACTTATTGATTGTAAGTGACGATATGATCATCAAACACTGGAGACAAGATTGGCTATACGAAAACACAGACTTATACTCGTTTGACAAAGGAAATTCTTGGAAATACAAAAAATTAGACAAAAAAGCAGTTAAAGGTCAGTGGACTCAAAAAGTATATCAAGTAGATGATAGCCCTAGATATGAAGGATCTTCAACATGGGTTCACGTTGATGGACAAGATTATTGGGCAAACGTTGCCGATGCTCCACTTCCAAGAAGAGAGCAAACAAAACGTAACGATTACAATGTTTTAAAAAGAAGAAATATTCACGAAATCACTTCTACTGGATGGAATCATGAACAAGACAATGATAAATTAGTTCGTGACGATGCTGGAAAAGATGTTTTACTAGCTCAAGAAAAAGGATTTGATGTTTACACTAAAGTTCCAGACGTAAAATGTATCGCCGCTCAAAAATGGTGGAAAGAAAACAACGCATTATGGAAAAATGTTCGCGACAAATGGCAAACTCTTTTTGACAGACATCAAGATTTAAACCTAGAAGCTAAAGTTGACAGAAAAGCGCTTTATTCTTTATTGTTTGATTTAAAACCAGATGCTGCAAAAGCAGAAACAGATAAAATCATTGACAAATTTGTTAAGTAATTAGAATTAGTTGTTATAAAAAATCCGGAAGTTTTTAAGGCTTCCGGATTTTTTATATTTATTATTATTTTTCTTAACCTACAAAGGGTTTTGAACAATTAATGGATTTGCATCTATTTCTGCTTGAGGAATTTGAAAGATAAATCTATTATCTCCTGCTGGAATATTAAATTTACCAAATGCAGGATGATTTGAACCATCATAATCTCTTGTTAAAGAAACCCCTAATCGCTTCATATCATACCAAGCACAACCTTCTCCCCATAATTCAATTCTTTTTTGAAGAATTATTTCATTAATTAATGAAGAACCTGAATTTGTAGAAAGCGTATATGACGGATCTCTAGTTATTGTTATCTCATACAATACTTGCTTTGCTGAAGCTTCATTTCCAGATCTTGCAAGTGCTTCTGCTTCTATATAATACATTTCAGAAGATCTCAAATAAATGTAACTACCGGCGTCTATAGTTGGATCTCTAAATTTTATATTTGCATAAGCTGGTAAAGATGGGTAAGTCAAATTTCCTGATGGTGAGACAAAGGCTTTTTTTCTAAAATCAGTTTCTGAAATACTGTTATACAAACTTTTGTCTATATTTTTATAAATTCCCATTCCACCTGCGTATCCCGACGCGTTTGTATTATCAAAATGTCCAAAGAAATTTGCAACAAAAGTACTAGTTGAAGAATTTAGTGTTGCTCCCCACATGGTTTCATTAGATTTTGTAATATAAAAACCATTCATCCATTCTGTTTCATTAAGCAAAGTATAGTTTTTTCTTGCTAGGTGAGCCATATTTGCAGCCTCTGCATATTTTCCCATTTCTAAATATACTTCTGCTAAAAAAGCCTCTGCAACAGTCTGATCTACAGAATCATTATTCAATCTTTTATACGATGCTAATAATTCTATAGATTCCTTTAAATCGTTTTCTATCAAACTATACACCTCGCTCACGTTAGATCTTGCCTTACCTTCTAATGTAGGCTCTATATATAGAGGAACACATAATTTCGTTTCATTACCAATATATGTAGGTCCATAAGTACGTGCCAACATAAAATAGAAGTAACCTCTTAATGCCAAAGCCTGGCCTCGAATTGCCTTTAAATTCTCATCTGCAGTATTTGAAGGAATACCGCCAAGTACAATATTAGTCGATTTAATCTGAGGATAGTAAGTATTCCATACTAATCTAGATCTTGCATTCGTTTGTTGTCTCCCAATGTAAGTATAGAAGGATTGGTACCAACTCGATTTTGTCATTAGCATATCATTAGACATCATATCCATTGCAGAAAGTACAGATTTATGACCATAATCTTCATGATTACTTCCAATTGCCAATCCATAAGATCGTAATGCAGAATAAATTCCGCTTACAATAGCTTGATTCGCCGATGTAGAAGTTGCCAATTGTTCTTTATTAATTGTTGATTCTGGCATTGTATCGAGAAACTCTTTATCACAACTTGTAAGAGCCAATAAAAATACAATTGCTATTATTATCTTTTTCATGTCCTTAAAAATTTACTGTTAAACCAAATGAAACACTTCTCATCACACCATACACATTAAGTGATTGCCCATTATTTACCCTTTCTCCTAATCTATTTAGCCTTGGATCCATTCCTGTTCTCTTAGACCATAATGCTAAATTTGATCCCATCAAAGTAAATTTTGTAGATTGTATACCTAAATCCCTAAGCCAAGCGTCGTTATAGTTATATCCTATCGAAACATCTTGAAGGCTTATATAATCAGATTTTATTAAGAAATAATCTGAATTTCCCATTTGATAGATTGATATATGATCAACTCTTGGTATGTTTGAAGTAGGATTATCAATTGTCCAAGCTTTTGTCACATCTTTATGATAATTCTGACCTATATTATCCGATCCTGAATACATTGCAGATTGGTAAACTCCATCATACATGTAACCTCCAAATTGATAAGCAAAACTAGCTTGAAACGTAATGTTTTTATATCTAAATAAAGTTCCAAATCCACCATATACATCTGGATTGGCATCTTTTTTACTCAAATATGTTGTAGCGTCTCCAAAGACATTCGTAGTTACTTTATTTCCTGTTAAGTTTCCACCAGCATCTTTCTCGTCTTTATACCATAATGCATCGCCATTTGTTTTATCTACTCCAGCAAATTCTCTTAAAAAGTATGAATAAGCAGGAACACCAACTTCAAAACGATAAATTCCATCTGTAAATGCTTTTGGTAACGACGTTATCTTGTTTTTATAGCTTGTTGCATTAGCCCAAATATTGAAGTCAACATTTTTATTTTTAACGACATCAACTCCTAAATTTATCTCTATTCCTTTATTTCCCATGTCTCCAATATTTTTAGAGACAAACGACGTTCCTGTAGACAAAGCGATAGGAAAATTGTATATTAAATCACTAACGTTTCTTTCAAAATATTCAGCTTCAATAGAAATTCTATCAAATAAAGTAATATCAAATCCTGCGTTTAAGTTTTTAGATTTTTCCCATTTAACACTTTTATCTGCTTCAAAAACATTTAAAACACTTGCGTTACCTTCAGAGTCAGGCACTACTTCGTATTGAGTTTCGTAAGCATAATAGTTTCTTAAACTTCCAAAATAACTGCGATGACTAATTTGTGAAGTAACAGGATAATTTATATTGTCATTCCCTTGCTCTCCATAACTACCTTTTATTCTAAAATCTGTGATCCATTTTGTTTTAGGAAAGAATGACTCTTTAATCACAGACCATGCAAGTCCAAAACCATAGAAATTACCCCATCTATTTTCTGGAGCAAATACAGAAGATCCATCTCTTCTAAAGCTTCCGTTAACAAAGTATTTATTTTTATAATTATAGTTTAATCTTGAAAAATAACCCTCTACTTTATATAGATCATTGTATCCATCCAAGTAACCATATTTGGTAGCGTTGCTAATTATTGGTAAATCAGATATCATCACATTACTTTTTTGTCCCGCTAGCATTTTTGAAGTAAAATCAGATGATTCATGTCCAATTAATACATCTAATGCATGCTCTCCAAAAGTTTTTTTCCAAGATAATAATTGCTGATTCGTTAATGTATATTGGTTTTTAGTAGCTGTTCCTATTCTACCATTAACTCCCATATCATCACCGCCTTCACCTGTTGTACTTGTTAAGTAATAACCAGACAATAAATCATATCCAATATTATATCTAAAATTAAAATCTTTTAAGAAATCAATAGAAACATAAGCTCTGGCACCAAACTTATTTTCTTCATTTAATTTTGTATTTAACAATGTAGTTGCATACGGATTCAAATTTGACCCATACGGTCTATCTCCCTGTTGATTAAAATCATAAGATTTAGTGCCATCTTCATTATAAATCATATTACCACTTGCGTCTCTTTGCCAAATTGGATATATAGGAGCGATATTACGAGCCCAACTAAATAAATTACTATAAGTTGAAGATGACGTATTTGAAATTGGAGCATTTTGATTTGAATGTGCGTAATTTACATTTGTTCCTATTTTTACTTTACTCGAAACATTATAATCTACATTAGCTCTCAATGTTACGCGCTCAAAATTCGAATTGATAGTATAACCCTCATCTGATAAATACCCAATAGACAAATAAGAGTTAAGATTGTCTGTACTGCCAGACAGACTTAAATATTGCTCCTGTCTAATAGCATCTCTAAATAATGCTTTTGACCAATCGTCGTGATACAACAACTTAGCATCTGCATTTATTTCTCCTGTTATTGGATTTATAACTTGATTATTGGCTACATTATAATTATTATATCCAAGAGAATAAGTATCCCCTTCTATTAAATTTTGGACAGCAATACTTGAAGCATTAGCTGGCGTTTGTCCTTGATAAATTAAACCATTTTTAACTCTATTGTATACTGCTTTATAATAATCAGCTGGATTTTTAATCATGTCATATTCAGGCACAGCTCGTGAGTTAACACCAATTTTAGTCTCATAAGTAACTGTCAATTGCCCTTTCTTTCCTTTTTTGGTTGTAACAATTATTACACCGTTTGCGCCTCTACTTCCGTATAGTGCGTTAGATGATGCATCCTTTAAAAAACTAATTGATTCGATATCCTGAGTTGATATAGAGTTGATATCTCCATTAAATGGTATTCCGTCTACCACATACAATGGAGCATTTGAAGATGAAATTGAACCTATACCTCTAAATCTTACTTGCGGCGGGTCTCCAGGCTGGCCTGAATTAGCACTAATTTGTACGCCGGCAACTTTCCCTGTTAAGGATTGTACTGCATTAGATGCTTGAGATGTTTCTAACATTTTTGAATCAATTTTAGAAACAGCTCCAGTAATTTCTTGTTTCTTTTGTGTCCCATAAGCTACCTGAACCACAACTTCCTGTAATTCTTCACCAGCTTCTTGCAATTTAATATTTACTGCAGATGCATTCCCAACTGTAATTGCTTGATCTTTCATACCCATATAAGAAAACAGTAGAACATCTCCCGTTTTTGCTTTAATCTTATACTTTCCATCAAAATCGGTTTGAACTCCATTGCTAGTTCCTTTTACCACAACATTTGCACCTGGAATTGGTCCGCTTCCATCCGATACAATTCCAGAAATTGTTTTTTCCTGCGCAAAAAATATTTGAACAGTAAACAAGAATACAAGAATTGCAAACCCTTTAATTTTCTTTTTCATTTATTGTTTTTTTAATTAGAGGGGCGAACTTAAAAAATTAAAATAATTTTAACAAGTATTAAATTACTTTTAACATGTAAAAATATAATACTAATACTACATTTTATATTTTTGTTGAAATTAAAAAATAATCGCTTAAGAAGAGAAATAAAAATAATTGAGAGAAAAAAACCGTCTAATTACTAGACGGTTCTTGTTTTATCTCTATCATCTTTACTAAAAGCGTACTAATTCAAAATAGTTAAAAATGAATATTAGAAGAGTTGACTTATAATATTATCACTTGCATTGTAATACTTACAAAGCCACTGCAAAATTATTTGAGAATTTTATTACACTTGTACCTTTGAAGCCAAAAAAACAATAAAAAAAGCCAATAGTTCGAAAACTATTGGCTTTAAAATTTATTATGCTTTAATTCTTACATTCTCTCTGGAACTTCAATTCCTAATAGCTGGAATGCAGAATTTATTACCTCTGCAACTTTTTGAGAAAGCTGCACTCTAAATATTTTTTTCGTTAAATCAACTTCTCCTAAAATATGTACTGATTGGTAAAAAGAGTTGTATTCTTTTACTAAATCGTAAGTATAATTGGCAATTAATGCTGGACTATGGTTTTGGGCCGCGTTCTGGATTACTTCTGGGAAAAGTTCGATTTGTTTAACCAATTCTTTCTCTTTTTCATGAAGTTCCTCGATTTCGATTTTGTTAGAAAAATCAAAATCTGCTTTACGGATTATCGATTGGATTCTTGCGTATGTATATTGAATAAACGGACCTGTATTTCCAGCAAAATCAACAGATTCTTCTGGATTGAATAAGATACGTTTTTTAGGATCCACTTTTAAAATGTAATATTTCAAAGCTCCTAAACCAATTGTTTTGTACAATTTTGCTTTTTCCTCATCAGAATAGCTATCTAGTTTTCCTAAATCTTCTGAAATCTGTTTTGCTGTATCGGTCATATCTTGCATCAAATCGTCTGCATCTACAACAGTTCCTTCACGGCTTTTCATTTTTCCAGAAGGCAAATCAACCATTCCGTATGATAAATGATACAGACTTGAAGCCCAGTCAAAACCTAATTTTTGCAAGATTAAGAATAATACTTTAAAATGATAATCTTGCTCGTTTCCAACAGTATAAACCATTCCGCCAACATCTGGCATATCTTTTACACGCTGAATTGCAGTTCCAATATCTTGCGTCATATAAACTGCGGTTCCATCAGAACGCAAAACAATTTTACGGTCAAGACCTTCATCAGTCAAATCAATCCAAACAGAACCGTCTGGATCTTTTTCGAAAACTCCTTTATCTAAACCTACTTGTACAACATCTTTTCCTAAAAGATAAGTGTTGCTTTCGTAGTAATATTTATCAAAATTAACTCCAAGATTGGTGTAGGTTGTAGCAAAACCATCATAAACCCATTCGTTCATTTTTTTCCAAAGTGTGATCACTTTTTCATCTCCAGCTTCCCATTTCTTAAGCATATCTTGAGCTTCGATAATAATCGGCGCTTGCTTTTTTGCTTCTTCTTCTGTTTTACCAGTTTCGATTAAACCGTTAATTTCATTTTTGTAAGCTTTGTCAAACTCCACATAATATTTACCAACTAGTTTATCACCTTTTAAACCAGAAGTTTCAGGAGTTTCTCCGTTTCCGAATTTCTCCCAAGCCAGCATTGATTTACAGATATGAATTCCTCTATCGTTGATAATTTGAGTTTTGTAAACTTTTTTACCAGAAGCTTTTAAAATCTCTGCAACAGAATATCCTAACAAATTATTACGAACGTGTCCTAAGTGCAAAGGTTTATTTGTATTTGGAGAAGAATATTCGACCATAACTGCTTTTTCAGCTGGGTTCGGAGCTACAAATCCAAATTGCTTTTGGTCTTTTATTCCATTAAAGAAATCTACATAATAGCTGTCTGAAATTACAATATTCAAGAAACCAGAAACTACATTAAAGCGAGCAACTTCAGAAACATTTTCTACTAGATAATTTCCTATTTTATTTCCCAATTCAGCCGGATTACTTTTAATCACTTTCAGCAAAGGAAAAATTACCATTGTAATATCTCCTTCAAACTCTTTTCTAGTAGTTTGAAACTCGATTTTATCAACAGTAACATCAAATAATGCTTGTATTGCTTTTTGTATAGAAGGTGTAAGAATTTGTGGTAATGACATGTAAACTTATTTTAAAGTGAGCAAAGATACTGCTTATTCATCAATTAGAGAAAATCAAAAACATATTAAATTCAAGAAAAGAATTTCAATTTGATAAAAAAGCTATTTTTTTAATTGTTAAAATTATCAAAAATTTAAAAGCTTAAACTCTTACAAAACAAGGCTTACGATTTTTTTTGTGCTTTTTTTCACATTTTCTTGTAACATATCGATACCTAAAGAGTCTTAATAGTGACTTCAATTTTTTTGAGGCAAAGAAAAACAAAAAAAAGAAAAACTAACAAAAACAAAAATCATCATCAATCAAATCAAAAATAATCAGTAAAAAAATCATGAAATTAAAATTCTTTCTGTTTGCGCTATTAGGGATAATCGCAACAACACAGGCCCAGAATACTGGTAGTGTTTCTGGAAAAATTACAGAAAAGTCAAACAATGCACCTATTTCTTATGCAACTGTTTCGCTTAAAGAAAATGGAAAAGTGGTTTCTGGTGTAAACACAGATGACAACGGAGACTTTTCATTTAAAAACATCGCATTAAAAAGTTATACGATCGAAATTCAGTACATCGGATTTAGAAAATATATCGGTTCTGTTCTTTTGAGCGAAAACAAAAAATCTGCAACTGTAAATGTTTCGCTTGAAGAAGAAGCTACACAACTTAAAGGTGTAAACATTGTAAGCGAGCGCTCTACTATCGAGCAAAAAATTGATAGAAAAGTAGTTACTGTTGGTAAAGATTTAACAACGGCTGGAGCTTCTGCATCAGATATTATGAACAATATTCCTTCTGTGAATGTGGATCAGGACGGAAAACTTTCGCTTCGCGGGAATGATAATGTTCGTGTATTAATTGATGGACGCCCTACTAATATTGACCCTGCTCAATTATTGAAACAGATTCCATCAACTTCTATCAAAAAAATCGAGCTGATTACCAATCCAAGTGCAAAATATAATCCAGAAGGAATGTCTGGAATCATCAATATTATTTTGCATAAAAATGCTAACACTGGTTTTAATGGAAGCTATAGCGGTGGTATTACTTTTGGTGAAACTGCAAAATACAATCAGTCTTTAGATTTGAATTATAAAACAGGAAAAGTAAATTTCTTTGGAAACGTTGGTCAAAATTTTGGAACATACCATAATAAAGGTTTTATCCAAAGATTTGATGAAGATATCACTCAAAATATAGATGTTTTGAATGATAATGAATCATATTTATACAAAATTGGAATGGATTATTTAATCGATGATCACAATACTTTATCTATTTATACCAACCAAAACAAATCTGACGGAAAAGGTTATGTAGATACTAATATTGATTACAATAATGTAACTGATTCTGATATTTCAAATATTTTACAAAAATCAAAATATTGGGGGCCAGACCGAGTTGGAACATACAATTTAGCATACAAACACATCTTTAAAAAAGAAGGTCATACATTAGATTTTGAGGCAAATTACAGCGATAATAAAGAAACTCAAAATGCTTCATTCGACACTCAAACAACTAACATTGACAATACAAGTTCGGCTGTAGTTTATGATGATTTTCTAAAAGGTGGCAGAAAACTAAGCACCGTAAACGTAGATTATGTTAATCCGTTAAACGAAAAAACAACTCTTGAAGCTGGCGCTGAAGCAAGAATCACAAGAACTGATAATGATTATATAACTGGCAATCCTTCGCTTCCTGTTGCAGATCAAACATCTCATTATACTTATGACACAGATATTTATTCTGCTTATGTAACATTTGGACAAAAATTCAAAAAGCTAAGCTATCAAGTAGGTGCACGTTTTGAAAGTTATAAGGTTCAGGCGAACTTAAATTATGGACAGACTAAATTTGATGATGATTACATCACTTTGTATCCATCAGCTTATTTAACCTATAATTTGACTGAGAAAAATACTTTGCAATTAAGCTACAGCCGTCGTGTAGACCGTCCGAGTTTAGAGCAGACAAAACCAATTCGTGAATTTGCCACTCCGTTAGTTACCTCAATAGGAAATCCTAAACTAAGACCTCAGTTTACCAACTCGATTGAAGTAAATTATACTAAAACTCTTGAAAAAGGAAGTTTTACTGCTGGAGTTTTCGTGAGAAGCATTAATGATCAAATCAGTAGAATTTTATATCCAGATCCTAACGATGCAAGCGAGCAAAAGCAAATTATGAGTTATACAAATTTTGATCATAATACTGCTTACGGATTTGAAATGTCATTAAATTATAAAATCACAAAATGGTGGGATATTCAGCCATCGATTGATTTCTCAAGCATTGATCAATCAGGAGTTATATATGGTTTTATTCCGGAAGAAAATCAAATTGGACCTAAGAACAAAACAGTTACTGTTGCTGCTTTTAATGGACGCATGAACTCTAACTTTAAAGTAAACAAACGTTTAAGTTTCTTAGCTTTCGGATTCTATAGGGGTGCAACAGACGGGCTTCAGAACAACAGCCACGAAATGTACAAAATGGATATTGGTACGCGATATACATTGTTAGACAACAAAATGAATTTAAGTGTTCGTTTCAATGATGTATTTAATACTATGAAATATGCTTTCGATACTGAGAATCCTTACCCTCAAGCTGGGCAGTTTAAATGGGAAAGTCAAACAGTATATTTTGGTTTAACTTACAATTTTGGAGGTGGAAAAATCAAAAATTTACAGCGTAAACAAAGAGAAGACAATACTAGCCAAGGCGGAGGCGGAATGTTCTAATCTTGTCTGAGAAGATTTTTTAAATAATTTTTGAATATTTCTTGTAAAAAAAAGTCTGGAGGTTGCCATCTCCAGACTTTTTTCGTTTTAGTACCTATTTATAAAAAGTTTCGTAATTCTTTTATTTCTTCTGGATTTGCAATTTCAGAATTATCGGTGATTGCTGAAGAATGATAAAAAGTCAGATCTAATTTTTCCTGAAGTAATTTGATGTTTGAAGATCGTAAACCACCGCCAGGCATAATTTCTATTCTGTCGCCAGCTAGTTCTTGAAGCCTTTCTAAAGCGATAATTCCTTCTTCAACATTTACGCCTTGACCAGAAGTTAAAATTGTTTTGAAACCACATTCAATAATAGATTCAAGTGATTTTTCTGGATTTTTCACTACATCAAAAGCACGGTGAAAAGTACAAGAAAGCGGATGCGCTAGATGTACCAATTCTTTGTTTTGCTTTTTATTTATTTTTCCGTTTTCCTTTAAAATTCCGAAAACAAAACCGTCAACTCCTAGCTTTTTATATTGCTTGATATCTTGTTTCATTTCCGTAAGCTCTTCGTCAGAATAAACAAAATCACCACCTCGAGGCCTAATAATGACATGCATTTTTATATCTATGCTTTCGCGGACTTTTACCACTAAAATTGAGTTTGGCGTTGTTCCTCCCAATTTCATATTTTCACATAACTCAATTCTGTCCGCGCCATTTGCCTGAGCAATTAACGCCGATTCATAATTAAAACAAGCTATCTCTAGTTGATTTTTTTTCATTGTTATTTTATTAAAAGAGGCTTCGACGACGCTCAGCCTGACAAACTGCGAAACAATTATGTTCAATCTTTGTCTCCCTGAGCGGAGTCGAAGGGCGCTCCTATTGGAACGTGGGCTTCGACTCCGCTCAGCCGGACAAGTCGCCTCTGTTCTACTGAACAAAACCGACGGCTAATTTACTACTAAACATCCTTTTTATTAAAATTTTTATGAGTTGTTTTATTCAAACATTGAGAAAGTTTTTTCAAATCCTCCCATTTATCTTTTATTATAGCTTCTTTCTTTTTTCTGCTCCAGCCTTTTACTTGCTTTTCAAATGCAATAGCTTGGATGACATCATTAAACTCCGTACAAAATACCAACTCTAAAGGTCTTTTATTAAATGTGTAGCTTTCTTTATTTAAACCATAATTATGTTCATTTAGTCTTCTATTTATATCATTTGTCATTCCTGTGTAATAACTTCCATCAGAGCATTTCAAAATATAGACGTAATATCTTTTCATCATTTTCTATTTTAAAAAAAAATAAAAGTAAGAAATTTAACCCAAAAAACATTAAATAGAAGAGCGTGCCAATTGGAATGGGGCTTCGACTTCGCTCAGCCTGACAAATAGAAATCAAACACATACAATCCTCAAAGTTTTGTCTCCCTGAACGAAGTCGAAGGGCACTCCTACTGGAACGTAGGCTTCGACTCCGCTCAGCCTGACAAATCTGTATAAAAAAACCTGCTCCCAATAAGAAGCAGGTTTAAAAAAAATATAATGTAAGATGATTATTTTACCATTTAATAATAGCACTTGCCCAAGTAAATCCACTTCCGAAAGCTGCTAAAACTACAGTATCTCCCGATTTGATTTTTCCTTGTTCCCAAGCTTCAGTTAAAGCAATCGGAATAGACGCTGCCGTAGTATTTCCGTATTTCTGAATATTATTGTGAACCTGATCGTCTGTTAATTTGAATTTATTCTGAATGAATTGCGAAATTCTCAAATTTGCTTGATGTGGAATCAGCATATCAATATCTGAAACTTGCAGACCATTCGCTTCTAATCCTTCATTGATTACTTCTGCAAAACGAACTACAGCATTTTTAAATACAAATTGTCCATTCATATAAGGATAATAACTTTCGTCATTCGGATCATTATCTGCAATAATGTCTGTTACCCAACGCGCACCCATTCCTGGGGCTTGCAAAGCCAATTCCTCTGCATGCTCACCTTCTGAATGTAAATGCGTAGATAAAATTCCTTTTGTTAAATCTTCTTCACGGCTCAAAACTGCTGCTCCTGCTCCATCCCCAAAGATTACAGAAACTCCGCGTCCGCGAGTTGTCATGTCTAATCCCGTTGAATGAACTTCAGAACCAATCACCAAAATATTTTTATACATTCCAGTTTTAATATATTGATCTGCAACAGAAAGAGCATAAACAAAACCAGAACATTGATTTCTAACATCTAAAGCTCCTACTGTTCTTAAACCTAAATCTCTTTGAACCAAAACTCCTGGTCCTGGAAAATAATAATCTGGACTTAATGTAGCAAAAACTACAAAATCAATATCTTCTTTGGCAACGCCAGAACGCTCGATTGCGATTTTAGCTGCTTTCACTCCCATTGAAGTTGTGGTGTCTTCTCCACGAATAATGTGTCTTCGCTCCTGAATTCCGGTTCTTTCCTGAATCCATTCGTCATTGGTATCCATTATCTTCGACAAATCATCGTTAGTAACCACATTAGCAGGAACATAATATCCTAAACCAGCTATTTTTGAATGATACATATTCTATTATTATTTATTAAAAAATTGGATTGCAAATTTACGCATACTTTAAAATATACGCATACAAAATACTATTTTTTTCGTTATTAGCAATTTAATATATTTTAATTATATACTTACTTAGAATCATTTACTTCTTGAAAAGACAGTTTTCAGACACAAACACTGAAAAAAATTAAAAATCGGGCACAAAATGTAACAAGACAAAAGTATCTTAGACAAACATTTTGAATACCATTTACAAACCCATAAAATTCAGACTATGAAATTAAAGGTTACACTCTTTTTATTTTTAAATATAAGCTTTTTATCTTTTGCGCAAGAGAATCTAATTTATCAAAAACCTTCTAAATCTATTTTAGATTTGGCAGATTATCAAAGAGCTCCTTCAGTATCGATGGATACAAAAAAGGAGAATATGCTCTTAATGTACCGCAACACTTATAAAACGCTTGATGATTTAAATCAGGACGAGCTTCGTTTGGCCGGTTTAAGAATTAATCCTGTTACTAATATTTCGAGTACGGTAACTTATCTTATCAATCTTAAATTAAGGAAAGTAAGTGGAAAAGAAGAAATTCAAGTGAAAGACCTTCCTACTAATCCAAAAATATCAAACATTCTTTGGTCTCCAAACGACAAAAAAATCCTATTCTCTCACACTACAAATTCTGGTGTAGAACTTTGGGTTATAGATGTAGCAACAGCACAAGCTACAAAACTTACAGAGGCTTTAGTAAATGCAAATCTTGGAAATCCGTTTAATTGGTTTTTAGATAACGAAACCATTTTAGTAAAAATGCTTCCTAAAAACAGACAGCCACTTTTAGACTCTAAAAAAGATTTACCGACTGGACCAATTATTTCAAACACTTCAGGAGAAAAATCTCAAAACAGAACTTATCCTGATATGCTGAAAAATAAAAATGACGAAGCAAATTTCGAAAACAGCATAACTTCTGAATTATACAAAGTAAAATTAAATGGTGATGCTGTTTTATTTAAAGAAGCAGCAATGTATTTTGGAGAAGAAATATCTCCAGATGGCAATTATATTATGCTGACTACAATTCAAAAACCATTTTCTTATATCGTTCCTTTTTACAAATTTCCTTCTAAAACTTATGTTTATAATTTAAGTGGAAAAGAAATTAAACTGGTAAATGATGTTCCGTTAAACGAAATTACGCCAAAAGGTTTCATGGCAGTTCGTAAAGGAAAAAGAGAAATGGACTGGAGAAAGGACAAACCTGCAACATTATCTTATGTTGTGGCTTTAGATGAAGGAGATCCTGCTAAAAAAGTTGACTTTAGAGACGAAGTTTTCCTTTGGGATGCGCCTTTCGATAAAGAAGCGACTTCATTAGTAAAAACACCACAACGTTTCTCTGAAATCACTTGGGGAAATGACAACTTAGCCGTACTTTCAGAAGAATGGTATGACACTAGAAGCACCAAAACTTTTTTGATTAATCCATCAAATCCAAGTCAGCAACCAAAATTAATTACGGATAGAAATTCGCAAGATGTTTATTCAGACCCCGGAGTTTTCGAAACAAGAAAAAATGATTACAATCAATATGTCTTAGCTGTTGAAAAAAATAACCTTTACAGAATTGGCGAAGGTTATACTAAAGATGGACAATTCCCTTTTGTAGATGAATTCAATGTTGAAACTTTGAAATCAAAACGCATTTATACTTCTGCTTATAAAGATAAAAAAGAGGATATTTTAGAAATTGAAGATTTTAAATCTGGAAAAATATTAGTTCAGATTCAGTCAAAAAGTGAGTATCCAAATTACTTCTTCAGAAATATAAAAAAACAAAACAGCTTAACACAAGTTACTGATTTCAAAAATCCTTTTGAAAGCATTAAAAACGTAAGTAAAGAAGTTATTAAATACAAACGTAAAGACGGATTGGAGCTTTCTGGAACTTTATACCTTCCTGCGGATTATGATAAAACTAAAAAAGAAAAATTGCCGCTATTAATCTGGGCTTATCCAGCAGAATATAAAGACAGAAATAGTGCTTCGCAATCGACTCAAAATTCAAATGAATTTACATTTCCTTATTATGGATCATTTGTTTACTGGGTTACAAAAGGATATGTGGTTTTAGATGACGCTGCGTTTCCAATTATTGGCGAAGGAACTACAGAACCAAACGACAACTTTATTTCACAGTTAGTTGATAATGCTGCGGCGGCGATTGATGCAGTTGATGCTTTAGGATATATTAACCGTAAAAAAGTGGCTGTTGGAGGACATTCGTATGGAGCATTTATGACAGCTAATTTATTAACACATTCAGATCTTTTTGCGTGCGGAATTGCGAGAAGTGGCGCTTACAACAGAACTTTAACTCCATTCGGATTTCAGTCTGAGCAAAGAAATTATTGGGAAGCTCCAGAAGTTTACAATACAATGTCGCCGTTTATGAATGCCGAAAAAATGAAAACTCCAATTTTGTTGGTTCATGGAGAAGCAGACAATAACCCTGGAACTTTTACTTTGCAAACAGAAAGATATTTCCAAGCATTAAAAGGATTAGGAGCGCCAGCAAGAATGGTTATTCTTCCAAAAGAATCGCATAGTTATGTTGCCAAAGAAAACATTCTTCATTTACTTTGGGAACAAGATCAGTTTTTAGAAAAATATCTTAAGAATTAATTTCATTAAGCAATAAAAAGAAACCCGATAGAATTTACTATCGGGTTTCTTTTTATAAATAATTTAATGCTAGAAAAACTTCTTGTTCCAACGGCAGATCTATTTCACTTTCAAAGAAAATCAATTGCCTCTTGTGAACTGTCTCGATTAAATAATGACCTCCTCTAAAATATGTTCTTCTAATTTTCACCATTAATTTCGATTCTGAAACCATTTTAAACTGATGCGGATAAACCAATGTTTTGTGAGTTTCATCTTCGTAAGGCAACAACAAATGAGTTGGAATCTCATTCACTTCTCCAAATAATGAAGCAACATATTTTATTTTTGGATCTTCATATATTTTTGACGGATCGTCTTTAACGACTACTTCCCCATTTTTCATTACAATCGCCTGATCTGCAAAAGACAAAGCATCGGTGCTGTCGTGCGTTGCAATAATACAGGTAATTTCTTTTTGCTTTAAGTAACGGAATAAATTACGGCGAAGCGCATTTTTTCTAAAAGCGTCAATCTGACTAAAAGGTTCATCTAACAAAATTACTTCTGGCTCTAAAGCTAAAACTCGAACCAAAGCAACTCTTTGCTGCTGTCCTCCACTTAAAAATTTTGTTTTGGTATTAGCAAACTGATCCATTTCTACCATCTCCAGCAATTCCTGAACACGAAGTTTTTTCATGTTTGCAAAACCATTCGAAAGAAACTTACCTACGTTCTCTGCAACAGTTTCATACGGAGACAAATCAAAATCCTGCGCCAGATATTTCATATAAGGCATTCCAGGAATCAAATTAAATTTTGGCCCCAAAATAGGTTTATCACCATAAAAAATATTCCCCTCATCTAAATCATACAGACCGTATATAAGTTTAAGCAGCGTACTTTTTCCGCAGCCACTCTCACCAATAATCGCAATGTTCTGACCTTTCTCAATAGAAAAAGAGATGTTTTTTATAACGGGGCTATCAGTATACGTAAAAGAGATATTTTGAATGTCAAGCATGAGTTGTAATTGAGAGGTCAAATTTACAATGTTTAATTTCTAATGTCAAAAAAAAGCTGCTTCAATTATGAAACAGCTTTTTTTATATTTTATTTTGTTTTGAAATTATTTTCCAGCTTCCGCTTTAGCGTCATTTACCATTTTGTCATTTGCTGTAATTGAGAATTCAACACGACGGTTTTGAGCTCTACCTTCTGGAGTATCATTTGTTGCAATTGGATCTGCAATTCCTAAACCTGAAGTTTTGAAACGGCTTGCTTTTAATCCTTTTGAAACTAAATAAGCTTGTACAGAAGCTGCTCTTTGCCCAGAAAGTGTCAAGTTATATTCTGGTTTTCCTGTACTATCAGTGTAACCAAAAATCTGAATATCTGTATCTCCATATTCATTAAATACTGGAACCAATTTATCTAAGTTAGCTTTTGCAGTAGACGTTAAAGTTGATTTGTTAGTATCAAAACGAACTGAGTTTTCATTTAAAGTTAAGTGAATTCCTTCTCCAACTCTTTCTACAGAAGCACCAGGCAAAGCTTGGTCGATTTCACGAGCTTGTTTGTCCATTTTGTTTCCAATTAAAGCTCCAGTTCCACCACCTACAGCAGCTCCAATTGCAGCTCCTAATGCAGCGTTTCCACCTTTTCCTAAGTTATTTCCTAATACTGCACCAATCACACCACCTGCAACTGCTCCAATTCCGGCTCCTTTTTGTGTATTATTTGCATTTTTTACTGAATCACAGCTTGTAAAAAAACTCGCTATCATCATTAAACTGCTTAAACCTAAAACTGTTATCTTTCTCATTTTCTATATCTTTAAAATATTAATTAGCTCTTTGGAATTGATAAACTACATCTTTTACCTGACCTCCAACATTGATGTTATCAACTAACTGAAATGAACTTTCACTCACCCCTGCAACTTTAAGCAAATAACCATCTCTTACTTTCTTCGCTTTTTCACCTGCGTTAAGAATTTTCAGTACAAACAAACCTTGGTTGTTGATACTCCATACAATTGGAGAAGAAAATGCAGTACAACTTGGAGAAGTCAAAGCCATTGTTCCTTTATTATTGTTAGAAATAAAGCTCCAGTTACTTCCGATAAAACATTTTGAATCTGCAAGATCAAATGAATTTACTTTGATATAATCAGAACCTGGATAAGAAACATTGGTAAGCACCCAATTTCCTTTTAACGCTACTTGAGTCGATTTGTCAAGTTTTGTTGAAAGTGTTGTAGCCTCAGATGACGAAGCTGATGTTGACGAAGCCGATTTACACGCAAAAAACATAGCGGCAATCACGCATATAAAAATACTCTTCTTCATTTTATACAATTTTTTAAGATTAATATTTGTCGTTTTAACAATTATTGTACCACAAATATACGATTAGCTGAGAGATTATTTGTTTAACAATCTATTTATTTTCTTTCAAAATTAACATTCCGACATTTTGTCACCCAAAAATAATTGGTATTCTATTTGAATAAGTGAAAATCATCACATTAAATCAAAAATTAAAAAATATGGCAACAGGTAAAATTAATGTTTCAGTAGAAAACATTTTTCCCTTAATTAAAAAGTTCTTATACAGCGACCACGAAATTTTCTTGCGTGAGCTTGTTTCTAATGGTACTGATGCTACTTTAAAATTAAAACATCTTATCAGCATTGGCGAAGCGAAAGTAGAATACGGAAACCCAATTATTGAGGTTAAAGTGGATAAAGAAGGTAAAAAAATCCACATTATCGATCAAGGTTTAGGTATGACTGCTGATGAAGTTGAAAAATACATCAATCAGGTTGCTTTTTCTGGAGCTGAGGAGTTTTTGGACAAATACAAAGATTCTGCTAAAGACTCTGGAATTATCGGACATTTTGGTCTTGGTTTCTACTCTGCTTTTATGGTGGCTGAAAAAGTTGAAATCATCACAAAATCATACAAAGATGAGCCAGCTGCACATTGGACATGTGACGGAAGCCCTGAATTTACTTTAGAACCTGCTGACAAAACTTCACGCGGAACAGAAATCATTCTTCACATTGCTGAAGATTCTTTAGAGTTCTTAGATGATTCAAAAATCAGCGGTTTATTGAATAAGTATAACAAGTTTATGCCTATTCCAATTAAATTTGGAACAAGAACTGAAACGCTTCCAAAACCAGAAGATGCACCAGAAGATTATGTTAATGAAACTGTTGAAACTGACAACATCATTAACAACCCAAATCCAGCTTGGACAAAACAACCTTCTGAATTATCTGATGAAGATTACAAAAACTTCTACAGAGAATTGTATCCAATGCAGTTCGAAGAGCCGTTATTCCACATTCATTTAAATGTAGATTATCCGTTTAACTTAACTGGTATTTTGTATTTCCCTAAATTGGGTACAGATATGCAAATCCAGAAAGATAAAATTCAGTTGTACCAAAACCAAGTTTACGTTACTGACAACGTAGAAGGAATTGTTCCTGAATTCTTGACAATGTTAAAAGGTGTAATTGATTCTCCAGATATTCCGTTGAACGTTTCTCGTTCTGGTTTACAAGCAGACGGAGCTGTTAAGAAAATTTCAAACTACATTACTCGTAAAGTAGCTGATAAATTGAAAGCTTTATTTAACGAAAACCGTGCTGATTTTGAACAAAAATGGAACGACATTAAAATCGTTTTAGAGTATGGAATGCTTTCTGAAGAGAAGTTCTACGAAAAAGCAGGCGCATTTGTTTTGTATCCAACTGTAGATGATACTTATTTCACTTTAGAAGAATTAAAAGAAAAACTAAAAGAGAACCAAACTGATAAAGATGGTAAACTTGTAGTTCTTTATGCTGGAAACAAAGATGCTCAGCACTCTTACATTGAAGCAGCAAAAGATAAAGGTTATGAAGTATTGCTTTTAGATTCTCCGATTATCTCGCATTTAATTCAGAAAATTGAAAACGATAACAGCGGATTAACTTTCGTACGTGTTGATTCTGATCACATTGACAACTTAATCAAAAAAGAAGAAAATACAATTTCTAAACTTTCTGATGACGAAAAAGCAGCTTTAAAAACATCTTTAGAAGCTTATATTCCAAAAGCTTACAGTGTTCAGCTAGAAGCTATGGATTCTCAGGCAGCGCCGTTCATTATCACGCAGCCAGAATTTATGCGTAGAATGAAAGAGATGAGTCAAACAGGTGGCGGAGGAATGTTCGGAATGGGTAATATGCCAGAAATGTACAATTTGGTTGTAAATACAAATTCTGATTTAGCTTCAAGCATTTTAAATACTGAAGACAAAACGCACCAAGAGCATTTAGTTAAACAAGCTTTAGATTTAGCTAAATTATCTCAAAACCTTCTAAAAGGTGAAGCTCTTACCGCTTTCGTAAAAAGAAGCTTTGAAATGATAAAATAATCATTCGAAAATAAATATTTTAGAAATCCTGCAAATTAAGTTTTGCAGGATTTTTTTTGCTCAAAAAAATCACTTCAAAAAAGGGGCATTCTCCCCTTTTTTTACAAAACATAATTATATATTTTTGATTATCAATGAATTAATTCCAAAAATAAATCTAAATTCTAGAAATCATGGATAAGAGAAAATTTACAGAGAATGGCGAAATTCTAGCAATTTTAAAAGATTTAAAAGAACGAATCAAAGACAAAAAATTCTCTGACATTATCGACAACAATAATTGCCAATATGTTGATCTTGTGCAAGAAGGCGGTGGTGTTCTCGGAATCGCATTAGTCGGTTATGTATATGTTTTAGAAAAGATGGGAATTCGATTTTTAAGTCTTGCTGGAACTTCCGCCGGAAGCATTAATACGATGCTGATGGCTGCAGCAGGAACTTGTGATATCGAAAAATCGGAATGGATTTTAGATTGTTTATGCAATAAAAACTTATATGATTTTGTTGACGGCGATCGAGATGCGCGTGAATTTATCGATGCTTTATTGAGCGACGCTGGAAATTTAAAATTAATCATGAAAGGCTGTCAAGTAGTTGATAATTTTAAAGATGATTTAGGACTGAATCCAGGAAACAATTTTTATCAATGGATGACGAACTTGCTTTCGCAAAAGGGAATAAAAAATTACGCCGATCTAAAAGCTTTAAGAGAAAAAGGAGTTTCAGACGATAATAAATTATATCGAGTGCATACAGAAGGAAATGAAGAATATAAACGCATGGATCACTGGAGCGAAATGGCCATAATTGCCGCCGATATTACGACCGAAAGCAAAATTATTTTCCCAAGAATGATCGATTTGTTTTATTCTAATCCAGACGTTCAAAATCCAGCTGACTTTGTTCGCGCTTCCATGTCAATTCCGTTGTTTTTTACTCCTTTTAAAATTAAAAATATTCCAAGCGGAATCGAGGCTTGGAACAAATGGAATGATGCGACTTGTTTACGAACATCTGTTCCGTCAGAAGTTATGTTTATGGATGGCGGCATTATTTCAAATTTCCCAATTGATATTTTTCATGAAAACAGAAATGTTCCTGCATCACCAACTTTTGGAGTGAAATTAGGTTACGACAAAAATGAAATCAACAAAAATGAAAAATTACCCAATTTAATTAGTTCGATGTTTGATACCGCGAGATATGGTTACGACTTTGAATTCTTAAGAAAAAATCCAGACTTCAAAAACCTCATCGGATATATTGATACAGGAAGTCACAATTGGCTAAATTTCAATCTGACAGATGATGCCAAAATAGATCTTTTTATTCGAGGCGCTCAAAATGCTGCCGATTTTCTGGATCGTTTTAATTGGGAAGAATATAAGAAGATTAGAAAGGCAAAAAGCGATTATTATAAATCGGTTTAAATTCATTTCTAAACTATTACTATAATTTTTCTCTCAAAAAATCGTTATAAAATCCTGTAACCAAGCGTTACAGGATTTTTTATTGTAATTCATTTTTTTATTACATTTGACTGCCTTATTAATCTAATCCAAAAACAAATACCATTATGAAAAAGACTGCCATCTTACTAACAACTATTTGTGCTACAGCACTTTTGTATATCTCTTGCTCTAGCGATAATAATGAGCCAACTCAAACCGCAGATTTGACAAATATTGGGGCATCTGTTGCTATCGATGCTTCAAACGAAATGGACCTCAACACTGCTCTTCTAGTTTCTAACGGTACATCTACAACTGGAAAAACTACCGAAAGCGCTCCTGTTGCAGTTTGCGCTACAATTACAGTTACAACACCAACGGGAGAAAATTACCCAAAAGTATTTTTAGCAGATTTCGGAACAACAGGTTGTAAAGACGATAATAATTTGACAAGAAAAGGAAAATTAAGAATTACACTTTCTGGACCAATAACTACAACTGGAAGCAAAATGACTATTGAGCGACTAGATTATTCAATTAATAATCTTAAACTAGAAGGAACTATTGAATATACAAATACTACAACTGACGATACTGTTCCGCAATGGACTAGAAAAGTAACCAACGGAAAACTTACAGACTCAAAAGGCAATGTGTTTACTAATTCTGGAAATTACACTACAAAACAAACTGCTGGCGTTGACACTCCTTTTGTCTTAACAGATAATGTTTACGAAATTACAAGTGGAACACATACAATTGGTGCAGCAGATGGAACAGACTTAACATTTACCGTACAAGAAACATTGGTTAAAAAATATTCTTGTTTATTTGTCTCTAAAGGAAAATTAAAAGTTCAAGGTGGAATTTTTAACGGTGTTATTGACTACGGCAATAATGATTGTGATTCCGTTTACACTTATACAAATGAAAACGGCGCTTCATTTACTTTATCAATGTAAGAGCTTTTAATGCAAAACTTTAAATCCCAATTTAGAAATAGATTGGGATTTATTTTTTTTATAAAAATAAAACTTCAGCATCTTTACATTTAAACTATTTTCTTTATTTTGCACCAAAATCTAATAAACCAATGAAAAAAACTTTAATTGCTTTTGTTACTCTTGCACTAGTTGCATCATGCAGCAAAAAAGAATCATCTAGTGACAATGTACATATTACTGGAAACATAAAAGGATTAAAAAAAGGAACTTTATATATCCAAAGAATTGTTGATACTTCTCTAGTTGCTATTGACAGTATTAAAATAGACGGAAATTCTGCTTTTGAAACAGATATCAAACTAGAATCTCCAGAGATGCTATATTTATTCTTAGATCGTGGTGTAACCAATTCTTTAGACAATAACATTTTATTCTTTGCTGAACCAGGAAATATTAATATCGACACCAACTTAGACAATTATATTGCTGGCGCTAAAATTACAGGATCAAAAAACCAAGAATTATACGAGCAATATCAAAAAATAAACTCTCGTTTTATCGATGAAAACCTTTCATTGGTTGAGCCGCGTTTCAAAGCTATAAAAAGACAAGATCAAAAAGCATTAGATAGTTTAACTAAAAAAGTAGAATCTAACATTAAAAGAAAATACTTATATGCTACAAACTTTGCTTTAAACAATAAAGATTATGAAGTAGCGCCTTATATTGCTTTAGCGGAAATTTATGATATTAATATCAAATTTCTTGATACGATTCAAAAATCAATGACTCCTAAAGTAGCGAAATCGCTTTACGGAAAGAAATTGACAAAATACATTGGCGATCTTAAAAAAGAGCAACAAACAACTCCAGCAGAAACTAAAACTGAAGCTGAAGCAACAACAACTGAAGAACAAAAATAATTTTGTCTCCAATACAACAAAAAAAGCCCTGAGTTTTCAGGGCTTTTTTTATTCATGCTTTCATCTCTAAAATTTCATATTAAAAAAAACAGATTCAATACCAGTAATAAACAAAAAGCCAAATCTTATAAATTCTTGAATCGTGTTAAGAAACTTGAACACTAAATAGATTTCCAAAACAAACAAATCACAAAACATTAAAAAACAATTAGTTACAACTTAAAATTAGCTTTTTTAAACCATCTCACCAACCTTGTTTTTATAAAAACAGGATTTTTTCATATCTTTTTTTTCGACTTCAATTTTTATTCTCATAAATATTTGACAATCAAATAATTAAAAGTTAAATTGTCAGAATTTACATAGATATAAATTTAATTTGTAATAACTTAGCTTCAAATTAAAAAACTACATTTATGGAAAATTTTACCACCAACATCAGTCGACCTAAGTATGATTTTATAGATTCGGCAATTTTTCACAAATTAGAATCTTATAATCCAAACCATTCACAGGCACCAAAAATTCCAGACCAAGATCCCTACACTTTAAATGGTCAAAAATTACGTCTGAATTTTATTCGCAGTCAGTTAAATTTAGACTTGGATTTTCTGTCTGGAGAAAAAGTATTCACTAATAATGAAAGTCTAAAAGGCAATATCGAAAATTACATCGAAATGAGCCAGATTCCTACTGGAATAATTGGTCCATTAGTAATAAACGGAAGCGTTGCTCAAGGACCTTTCTATGTCCCTCTTGCTACAACCGAAGGTGCATTGCTTGCATCGTACAATCGAGGCGCAAAAGCCTGTCGAGAATCTGGACCA
Source organism: Flavobacterium ginsenosidimutans (assembly GCF_003254625.1). Classification (GTDB taxonomy): domain Bacteria; phylum Bacteroidota; class Bacteroidia; order Flavobacteriales; family Flavobacteriaceae; genus Flavobacterium; species Flavobacterium ginsenosidimutans. Next base: position 1,750 of record NZ_QJRJ01000074.1, on the reverse strand, counting down.
ATAACTGTAATTACCCTTCAAGAAGGTGTGCAAAGAACCCCAACTTTTAAGTTTAAAACCGTAATCGAATTAGGCAAATTTGTCTCATGGGTTTTAGACCATACTGAAACCTTTTCGATATTGACCCGACAAAGTAGTAATTATGCCATTTTAAACGATATCGGCATTAATATCGAAGGAAATATTCTTATTTTAAAATTTGAATTTGCTACTGGCGATGCATCTGGCCAAAACATGGTAACAATTTGTTCAGACAGAATATGCCAGTATATCATAGAAAATTGCCCAATAAAACCTGTATTCTGGACCATAGAAGGTAATTTTTCGGGAGATAAAAAAATAAGTCCTTTAAACACTCGAGTTCGCGGAAAAAAAGTTACCGCAGAAATCGTAGTAAAAAACGAAGTCGTTAAATCAGTTTTAAAAACAACTCCGGCATTACTACACGAACAGTGGAAAATATGTGTTTCTGGTGCAAAAAAAGCGGGTGTAGTTGGCGGCGGAATGCATCCTTCGAATGCACTTGCAGCTTTGTTTATTGCGTGCGGCCAAGATGTTGCCTGTACAGGTGAAGCTTCTGTTGCGGTTACAAGAATGGAAATCACGGAAAACAATGATATTTATTTCGCCATTACCATGTCTAATATGATTGTTGGAACAGTTGGTGGCGGAACATCTTTTCCTACTCAAAAAGAATGTTTACAATTATTAGACTGTTATGGCGCTGGAAAAAGTGGCAAATTTGCAGAAATAGCAATTGCTTTATGCTTAACAGGCGAACTTTCCATTTTTGCGGCAATGTCTTCAGGACAATTTACAGCAGCACATGAAAAATGGGGAAGATAAATTGTTTAAATTCCAAAATTTAAATTCCAATTCCTAACACGAACTGGGAATCAATAACTCCAAAAGCTGCTAAATCAGTTTACAGAAAGAAGTTGACAAAATATATTGGTAACTTAAAAAGAGTACCGCAAACTGAAGCCCCAGCACAACAAAAATAATTTCGTTTATTATATAACAAAAAGCCCTGAAGATTCAGGGCTTTTTTATTAAGAATATTTTGCACGTGCAATTATAATAACTATTATAATTATAGAAACATATAGAACTATAAAAGAAATTGTAAAGACCGCTATATACTTAAAATGAGATTTTAAGTTCTTAAAAGACTTAGTAAGCATACTAGAGTCATTTTCTCTAAATGCTTTCTTTACATTTACTGCGAACTTATTTAAATAGTAAACTGGAAAAAAGTAAACAACTATTAGAATTACGTAAATTAATGCAATATCTTTTCCTGTAATACCATTTAAAGGCCCAACTCTTAATGTTGTAATCTTAGAGGATAAAAATCCAGAGATAGCCGCTAGCCCCATAAATCCAATTCCAACAAACCCAATGATAGATAGAACGTTTGCCCATTTAGCAGCTTCTTTTAGAAAACCTTTTGCTGATTCATCAAACTGCATTTCAAATTTTTCAAAAATTGATTTTTCTTCCATTATTTTTTTTTTCGCAAATATATAAAAAATAAATACTTTTCCTACAAAAAAATAAATACTTTACATAGCTGTCACAAAGAGCAAAAAAATCCAAATCAAATGAATTGGAGTTGGGGGATTTTACTTTTTCATAAAACCTTTGTCAAAGTTTAAAACTTTGACAAAGGCGATAATTTGGAATTTCAAAATTTGGAATTTTCATTTTTGAGCATAAAAAAACCACCACATTTCTGTGATGGTTTTTG
>NZ_QJRJ01000072.1 GCF_003254625.1 Flavobacterium ginsenosidimutans | reverse complement strand
GAGGGACTCGAACCCACGACCTGCTGATTACAAATCAGCTGCTCTAGCCAGCTGAGCTACATCGGCGTTATTATTTCGGGTGCAAATATATAATTGTTTTTTTAATATTACAAATAAAATTTGCTCTCATTTTTCAGTAAAAAAACCACCACAAAAGTGATGGTTTCCGTTGAGCCGATAGAGGGACTCGAACCCACGACCTGCTGATTACAAATCAGCTGCTCTAGCCAGCTGAGCTACATCGGCGTCATTACGGGTGCAAATATAAAGCGGTTTTTCAATTTCCCAAAATAAATTTACACTTTTTTACACTTTTTTTTTCTTATAATGCGTTGATTTTTTCAATCAATTGATTAGCAGTTTGTTCTAATTCTACATTAATTTGTTTAAAGTGTGCTTTTTTATTTTCAACGTTCTTTGCGTTCACTTTTGTAATCAAAGTATCAAATGCAGCAATAGCTTCATCGATCAAAGCATTCGTTTCTGGAGTTGGATTTCCTGTTGTTGACATCTCAAACAAGTAAACTGCCTCAATAATATCTCCTAATACGAAGTTGATGTCTTTCTTTAAATTTTTAACGTTTGCCATTTTTATTTTATTTTAATTTGCGTTTGCAAAAGTACATATAATCTTTAATATTTGATGCTAAGAAATGTAAATTTCTAAAATAGAAGCTTTTCCAGTCAAATTAAATACATTTATTGCAGCTGGAACTAATACTGTATCTCCTTTTTTATATGCTTGTTTGAAACCGTCATATTCAATTTCAAATTCTCCTTCGATACACATATAAACTGTAAAAGTATCTCCATTTTTAGAAACTTCTAATTTATTTTCTAATGGAAGAAAATTAGTCGTGAAATAAGGACAATCTACAACTGTATTTGAAGTATTTACTTTAGACTCGTATTTTTTCTGAGTATCTACTTTATTATAGTTAATTGCATCCAAAGCAAGATCTACGTGCAATTCTCTTTTGTTTCCTTGTGCATCTACACGATCAAAATCATATAATCTATACGTGATATCAGAAGTTTGCTGAATTTCGGCAACAACTAATCCTGCTCCAATTGCGTGAACTGTTCCTGTTTCTAAAAAGAAAACATCTCCAGATTTTGCTTTCACATCGTCTAAGATCGAAACCAAAGTATTATCGTGCAAATGCTTTAAGTATTCTTCTTTATTAGAATCTTCTTTAAAACCAACAATAATTCTAGCATCAGCATCTGCCTGCATTACATACCACATTTCTGTTTTTCCAAATGAATTGTGACGTTCTTTTGCTAATTTATCGTTTGGGTGAACCTGAATAGAAAGATCTTCTCTTGCATCCAAATATTTGAAAAGTAGCGGAAATTGTTTTCCAAAACGCTCATAAACTTTAGTTCCTAAAACAGCATCTGGCGTTTCATTAATCAAATCCATAAGAGATTTTCCTTTTAAAGCTCCATTTGCTACCACACTTACATCTCCTTCTACAGTAGATAATTCCCAGCTTTCGCCAGTAATTTTAGAAACGATTGGTTTATTAAGAATTGTTTTTAGTTTTTCTCCTCCCCAGATTCTTTCTTTCAAAATCGGTTCAAATTGCAAAGGGTATAAATTCTGACTCATGTTTTTAGGCTAATATATTTGTTTAATTAATTCTATTCTGATACTATTTTTGTAATCTATGATACTAATTCTTGAACAGTTTCTAAGGCTTTCGGTATATGTTTTGCAGCATTTACACTGTCAAATATCGAAATTACTAAACCATTTCTATCAATAATATATGTAACGCGTCCTGGCAGAAGTCCGAACAAATTGTTACGAACACCAAAAAGCTTTCTTAATCTCTTATCTTGATCTGAGAGCAAAATAAAAGGCAATTGATGTTTAGCTGCAAATTTATGATGTGATTTTACACTATCACTGCTAATACCGATTACCTCAGCTCCCAAATCTTTAAAATCTTCGTATTGGTCCCGAAAACTGCAGGCTTCAGTAGTACAGCCTGGTGTATTATCTTTTGGATAAAAATAAATTACCAGCGGCTTTCTTCCTAAAACGCTTTGGCTTTCAAAAAGTTCTCCATTGTTGTCTTTCGCAGTAAAATTCGGAACTATATCTCCTATTTTTAATGACATTTTTTATTCTCCTTTATAAGTTACAAAATTGCGGTCGGTTTCGTTCAGCACGACTTCTAAATCAAAGTCAGTGTGAATTCGTTGTCTAATTTTATTCCATATCACAACAGCAATATTCTCTGCTGTCGGATTCAAATCTGCAAATTCTGGAACATCCAGATTCAGATTTTTGTGATCAAACGGAATTTCTACTTCTTCGCGTATAATATCCGCTAATACTTTCACATCTAAAACAAAACCAGTTTCCGGGTCAATTTTTCCTGTAACACTTACTGTTAAACCATAATTATGACCATGGAAATTAGGATTATTGCACTTTCCAAAAACAGCGTCGTTCTTTTCAAATGACCAATCTTTTCTATGTAGTCGATGCGCAGCATTAAAATGTGCCTTTCTTGATATGGTTACTCTCATTCTAGGTTTTTGGTTAGTTTGGATTAAAGTTTATGATCTTCTAAATAATGATAAAATTCATCAAAAATTATTTTAAACCAAACGGTATAAATTTCGGGCTGTTTCTGAATATCAGTTTTCACATCTTCAATCTTCATCCATTTCCAATCTTCTACTTCTTCTGTATTAATGTTTGGATTATCATTATAATATCCAATCATTACGTGATCCAACTCATGCTCTGTCAATCCATTATCAAAAGGTGCTTTATAAATAAAATGAAACAGCTCTTTCAAGTCTGTTTTAAATCCCATTTCTTCAAATAATCTTCTGCTTCCCGCTTCGATATTGGTTTCGCCTTCACGCTGGTGACTACAACACGTATTCGTCCAAAGTAAAGGAGAATGATATTTTTGATGTGCGCGCTGCTGTAACATGATCTCATTTTGTTCATTTAAAACAAAAACCGAAAATGCACGGTGCAAAAGCGCTTTTTCATGTGCTTCTAATTTTGGCATTAAGCCAATTTGCTCATCATTTTGATTAACTAATATTACGTTTTCTTCTGTCATAAGTCTTCTTAAGCAAACAAAAATACGAAAAAAGAAATGGCTTAAAAATCCTTAATTGTGATTGTAAAAAACTCAAATCTTAACTAAACTTTATTTCTCTGGTTTACAACAAACTAAATCTCACCTTAAAAATTAAAAGCTGTTAAAATTAAGACATAAAAACTAGATTGTCTCCTTTTACGTAACTAATAAAAAGTTAAAACACACTTAAAAAAATCTGAATTATTTCAAACTCGGCTTTTTGAGGCTTAATCTCATCGTATCTTTGAAATACAAAATGTTAAGCCCTAAAAAAAATACTGATTTTAAATCTATTAAACCTTCACTATTGTTTATGAAATCAAAAACTCAAATTATCAGCCTTTGCTTTTTATTGCCGCTATTCATTTTGCAAGCCTGCGGACAAAACAATAAAAAGGAAACTAAACCAACTTCTATGGAAAATGTCATCAATAAATCTGGAAATCCTTATTATTCTAACACCGATACTACAAAACTAAATATCAGTAACGCAGAATGGAAAAAGGTTTTGCCAGAAGATGTTTACGCCGTAATGCGCGAAGCAGATACAGAAAGACCTTTTACAGGAAAATATTGGAATACTGACGAAAAAGGAACGTATTACTGCGCTTCTTGCGGAAACAGACTTTTTAGATCGACTGCAAAATTTTCAAGCACTTGCGGATGGCCTAGTTTCTTTGAACAAGAAAATAAAAAAAGCATTGTTTTTAGGGAAGATAATTCTCTGGGAATGGAAAGAATCGAAGCTTTATGCGGACGATGTGGCGGGCATTTAGGTCATTTATTTGATGATGGTCCCGCTCCTACTGGAAAACGCTATTGCATGAACTCAATTGCTCTTGACTTTATTCCTGACAACAAATAATCTGATTATGAAAAATATACTTTTAATATGTTTATTTGCGCTTTCGCTAAATGGCATTTCGCAAAATAAAAAAGCATCAAATCTAGAAACCATTACGCTTGGCGGAGGTTGTTATTGGTGTGTTGAAGCCGTTTATGAAAATTTAGATGGTGTAAAATCTGTAGTCTCAGGTTTTTCAGGAGGAAATGTTGCCAATCCAACTTACGAAGAAGTTTGTACAGGAGAAACAGGTCATGCCGAAGTGGTTCAGATTACGTATGATAAAAACGTGACGGATATAAATGAAATCTTCAAAGTCTTTTTTACCGTTCATGATCCAACAACTTTAAACCGTCAAGGCGCAGATGTTGGAACACAATATCGTTCGGTGATTTTTTATAAAAATGCTGAACAGAAAAAAGCTGCCGAAAGCATCATTTCAGAATTAAATAAAGCAAAAGTCTATAAAAGCCCAATCGTAACGAAAGTGGAACCTTTTAAAGTTTTTTATAAAGCCGAAGATTATCATCAGAATTATTATTCAAACAATAAAAATCAGCCGTATTGTAAAATGGTAATTCAGCCAAAACTGGAAAAATTTGAAAAGGTTTTTAAAGACAAACTGAAAAAGAAATAAAGAATATTAACCGATATTCTAAAGAGGCTGAATTAAAAGACATCTCTTTTGTAAGCTTCGGAGAAGCGAAATATTTATAGCAAGATTCTTTTCACAATACAAAGCTCCGGAGGAGCGACATATTTTTTATAATCTAATATATGTCGCTCCTCCGGAGCTTTTTTATCTGTCATATTGAAATTCTATAAATATTTTACCCCGCTGGGGTTTGCTGATAGAATATTTATAAATACTGGGTTTCTATTTTAATTGAAAAAATATTTTTTCTTTTTTTATATTTTTTTGTCCAATTCTGAAAGTTCGATTGTTATTGAGGTATTAACATTAAAAAATATACATCATGGAAGCTAGAATTAATTTATTCGAAAAAGGTCAAAAAGCAGTTAGTACATTATTTGGAATTAGCGGTTATTTGAAAAAATCAACAATCGAGAGATCTCTTATGGAATTAGTAGATTTCAGAATATCTCAAATTAACAATTGCGCATATTGTTTAGATATGCACTCAAAAGAAGCCATAGCTCATGGCGAAACTACTCAGCGTTTATTTGGATTAAGCGCTTGGAAAGAAACTCCTTATTTTACAAAAAGAGAAAGAGTTGCTCTTGCTTTCGCGGAAGCGGTAAATGCCTGCGATGTTCCAGACGAAATTTATGACATAGCCAAAACTGAATTTACAGAAGACGAATTAATCGATCTTACACTTGCCGTTGCCGCAATCAATGCTTGGAATCGTCTTAATATTACTTTTGCTAATACGCCAGGATCTTACAGAGTTGGCCAGTTTGGATAATTTGGATACTGTTTTTATTCTCTAAAAACGATTAACTTTATATTTCTTAAAATAAATTGATCATTATAAAACATAAAGAAATGAATGAATTTTTATTGATTTTCAGAAGGGATTTTATAACAAAAGAAACGCAACCTTCTCCAGAAGAATTACAACAGCATTTTCAGCAGTGGCAAAACTGGTTCGGAAGTCTTGCGGCGCAGGATAAACTGGCAAGGCCTCTGCAACGTTGGGACGGACAAGGAAAATTGGTCAACTCTAAAGGGGTTACAGACGGTCCGTTTGTTGAAATTAAAGAATCGATTGGCGGATTAATTATTATTAAAGCCAAAGATTATGACGAAGCTGCCGAAATAGCGCAAGGTTGTCCTGTTTTACATTTTGGAGGAAATGTCGAAATTAGAATGGCCGTTTAATTTGAAATAACTAATATCAAAAATGCCTTTGTATTTTTACTTAGGCATTTTGTTTTACACTATGGAGAATCAAGAACTTATACCTCATTTATTTAGAACTGAATATCAGAAAATTGTTTCGGTATTATGCAGTTTATTCGGAATTCATCATATCGAAATTGCCGAAGATATTGTAAGCGACACTTTTCTAACGGCTTCTGAAACTTGGGCGATAAAAGGAACTCCAGAAAATCCAACAGCATGGCTTTATACTGTTGCTAAAAATAAAACCAAAAATTACTTGAAACGCAATACCGTTTTTGAAACTAAAATCGTTTCCGAAATAAAACACAATACTCCATTAAATAATCCAGAAATCGATCTTGATTTATCAGATCAAAATATTGCCGACAGTCAGTTGGCGATGATTTTCACGGTTTGTAATCCGTGTAATTCTGAAGAAGCTCAAATTGCATTGGCTCTTAATTTATTATGCGGTTTTGGAATCAGCGAAATCTCCGATGCTTTTTTATCTAATAAAGAAGTCATTTATAAAAGAATAAATCGCGCAAAAGAAAAACTGAAAGAAGAAAATATAAAAATCCAAAATCCGAATCAATCTGAAGTTAAAGACCGAATACAAACTGTTTTGAAGACTATTTATCTTTTGTATTCTGAAGGTTATTATTCTGTTTCACAAAATACTACTTTGAGAAAAGATCTTTGTACCGAGGCTATGCGTCTTACCTATTTATTAATTCAAAACGAAAACACCAATCTCCCAGAAACAAATGCTCTAATGGCTTTAATGTGTTTTCATTCATCAAGATTTGATGCTCGAACTGGAGATAATGGAGAAATTATTTTATACGAAGACCAAGATCAATCGCTTTGGAATCAGGAATTAATAGATCGCGGAACTTATTTTTTGAGTAAATCATCTACTGGAAACACGCTTTCAAAATACCATTTAGAAGCAGGAATTGCTTATTGGCATACTATTAAACAAGACAGTCCTGAAAAATGGACAAATATCCTCGAATTGTACAATAATCTTATTATTCTAGAATACTCAACAATTGTTGCGCTCAACAGAACATACGCTTTAGCAAAAGTAAAAGGCAAAGAAGAAGCCATTCGCGAAGTCGAAAAATTAAACTTAACCGACAATCATTTTTATTATTCTTTACTTGGAAACCTATATTCTGGTGTAGATTCTGCAAAAGCGCTTCAGTATTTTGAAACTGCACTCAGCTTAGCCAAAACAATTTCTGATAAAAACGTTATCAGCAGAAATATAGAACTGCTTCAATAAATAAGGGAAATGATCTTTTCATTTCCCTTTTTTACATTTTATTTTTTAGACTATTGTTTTGCTACTTTCTTAAATCTCATCACTGGAATATCTCCTTGAATTAAATTTAGTTTTCCATCTTTATCAATAGAATAACTTGTAATTTGTTTTATTTGTTTTAAAAAGACTTGTTCCCCACCACCGTCACAAAACATCATTGTTGTTGGACCTGCTTCGCCAAAAGTTAAAGATTTTCCGCTTAAAGTATAAGGAGCACTATAACCGTTGCATCCATTATTGCCATAAACCCTTGTTTCTTTTTGATCAAAAGTAAGCTGTGGTTTTTTGTTCGGATATAGGCCTTCAAAAGCAATTCTTGGTCCCGAAATATATTCTAATTCCCAAGTTGTATCAAAAAGATTACCTGCGCTTGCAGTATCTTTTGATGTCTTACATGAAGCAAACAATAAGGTTAAAACTGAAACGACTGCAAGTGTGTATTTTTTCATAAAATGTAATTTTAAGATTAATGTAATTTGTTTTTTGAAGATTAAAATTATGCTATAAACATTCCGTTCTCAATATTCGTGCCTAGTTACAAGTTTCATTATATCACAAGTAGTATTTTTCTATCTCGAAGTTACACCATTTTATTCAAAATCTTACAAATCAAATATTTAAATTCGAATAAGAGGATGCATTTTTTTCGTAATTTGCATCAATCAAAAAACCAAAAAAATGAAGCAATTTCTATTATTGTTTGTCTTTGCATTGACTTTTTCAACTATTCATTCGCAAGAAAATCTTCCAACAGACTTCCTTTCAAAAGAATTTCATCAAGAAAGACGTGAAGCTTTTCGTGCTTTAATGCCCGCAAATTCTGTAGCGGTTGTTTTTTCATATCCCGAAAGAGTTTTTTCAAAAGACATTAATTACAATTTTCATCAAAATCCTGATTTCTATTATTTAACAGGATATAAAGAACCCGATGCGGTTTTATTAATTTTTAAAGAACCTCAAGGAACTGAAAAATATAGTGAAGTTCTTTTTGTGAGAGAAAGAAATGCAACACAGGAAACATGGACCGGAAGACGTTTAGGCGTTGAAGGCGCAAAATCTAAATTAGGTCTTGCTACTGTTTTTAACGGAAAAGATTTCAAGGATTTTGCTATTGATTTTAAAAAATTTGACAAAATAGTTTACGATAAAATCCCGACAGATATTAAAAACAATAAATCTGGTTTTGATCTTTTTGGGTTAATAGAAACTTTCAAATCTAAAGCTTCAATAACTACTGAAAACGAAGCTGCAACTGAACTTTTTAATACAATAACCAATTCTTTAAGAGAAATAAAAACTCCAGAAGAAATTGATTTGATGCGAAAATCAGTAAAACTTTCTTGTATTGCCCATAACGAAGTAATGAAAGCAGTTGGCCCAAATATGAGCGAAAATGAAGCCGACGGAATTCACGCTTACATTCATAGACATTATGGTGCAGAAGGCGAAGGTTACCCGCCAATTGTAGGAGCTGGAGCAAATGGATGCATTTTACATTACGGAGATAATAATGCAACAAAAATTGATAATCAATTATTATTGATGGATGTTGGCTCTGAATATCACGGTTATTCTGCAGACGTTACCAGAACAATTCCTGCAAACGGAAAATTCAGCCCAGAACAAAAAGCGATTTACGAATTGGTTTATGAAGCTCAAGAAGAAGTTTTTAAAATCTGTAAAGAAGGAACTCTATTTCAGGATTTAAACAAAAAAGCCAGAGAAGTTATTGCAAATGGGCTTATTAAATTAGGAATTATTACAGATCCAAAAGATGCCAGAATCTATTATCCGCACAGCTGTTCACATTTTCTTGGTTTAGATGTTCATGATAAAGGAAATTATATGAGCGCTCTAAAAGAAAACATGATTTTTACAGTTGAACCTGGAATTTATATTCCAGCAAATAGCAAATGCGATAAAAAATGGTGGAATATTGGCGTTCGTATCGAAGATGATATTTTGATTACTAAAAATTCATACGAAAATCTTTCTGCAGAATCTCCAAGAAAATGGCAAGATATCGAGGCTTTGGCGAAACAAAAAAGCACATTTAATGATATGAAGTTTCCGAAAATATAAACCCTGAAAAGTTTTTAAAAGCAACTTAAAAATACTTATAAAACCATTAGTAAATAAAAAGTATTTACTAATGGTTTTCCATATAATTTCATAAATATTCGGATTAAAACCCAAAACAAATACGCTACAACCAAGAACAAGACTAATAGTTTAATTTTAAAACATTCCACATCTCTTTTTTTCGTAAATTAGTAGTCCCAAAATAGACGCTATTTATCGCACTTCAATTTCCCAAACCAGTGAAGGTGAGCCGAAAAAAAACGACGGATTCAAACAGGCGACATGGGGATCTGCAATACCTAAATCTAAGGATCTCACATCTTCAAAATGAAATCCAATTTTTCTAGCTAAATATCCTAACCGTAATTTTTCGAATTAGGAAAAATCTGCCTCTTCGCATTAATTTAAAAAAATGCATTGCAAGAGAACTTTGTCTTTTCCATAAAACGCAACTATGATAAAGCTCTCAAAAAGAATACGCAATAAACAATTCTGGAAAAATTTAACCAATAAAAAAGAAATGAAATGAAAACAATTAAAAAGAATTTAATGTCTCTGCTCATACTATTACTTTTGATATTAAGTGTGAATATCTATGCGCAAGACCCTTTAAAAGTAGCACCTAACACATATAAAAAAGTACTTCTTGAGAATGAAAGAGTAAGAATAATGCAAGTTGAGATTACTCCGGGAGAAACAATTCCATGGCATCATCATCCTGACCACACCATCTATGCATTGACTGATGGAAAAATTGAAATAACCGATAAAGGCAAAGCTCCCATTATTATGGATATTAAAGCCGGGGATGCCATGTATATACCTGCAGTCACACATATGGCAAAAAATTTAGGAGATACAACTGTGAATTTGATTGTAACAGAAATAAAACCTAAAGTTAAAAAATAAACCATTAGAGGTATCTCAACCTTTTTAATTTAACTCAAAGTAACAACCTGAATTCAAGTTGTTACTTTTTTTTATTTTTAAGATTATCCTTTAAAATGGAGCCAATATATTTTCCGTTCTTTGTAAACTCAAAAAACTAAAAATGAAAGCACTTACCTTCTCTTCTTTCGGAGATTCAGATGTTTTAGAATATATCGAAATCCCAAATCCTCAACTAAAAAACGATGAGATTTTAGTCGAAATGAAAACCATCGGATTAAATTTTGCCGATGTTTACAGACGAAAAGGAAATTATCATTTAAAAGGAAATCCGCCTTTTATTGCGGGTTACGAAGGGGCTGGAATTGTTGTTGATGCCAATAATCATCCAGAATATAAAATTGGAGATCGCGTGGCTTTCGCCGATGTTCCTTTCGCCAATGCAGAATTAGTTGCTGTAAATATCAATCATGTTCTTCCGTTGCCAAAAGAAATTTCGTTTGAAACGGCAGCTTCTGCCTTATTACAAGGTTTAACAGCACATTATCTAGCTACCGACAGTCATAAAACAGCAAAAGACGAAACTGTATTAATTCACGCTGTTGCGGGCGGCGTTGGGCAGATTTTAACGCAGATCAGTAAACTTTTGGGCGCTCAAGTTATTGGTCTAACTTCATCTGCAGAAAAAGCAAAAGCGGCTTACGAACAAGGCGCTGATCATGTCTTTTTATATAATGAAGATTGGAAATCTGAAATTTTCAAAGTTGTTCCAAAAGGCGTTGATGTAGTTTACGACAGCATTGGAAGCACATTGACAGATAGTTTTAAAGTCACCAAAGAATGCGGACAAGTAGTTTTCTTCGGAATGGCTGGCGGAGATCCTGAACCAGTAAATCCGAGAATGCTAATGGACACTTCTAAAACCTTAACGGGAGGCGATTTGTGGAGTTATTTAAATTCTAAAGAAGAAAGAATAAAAAGAGCCAATCAATTATTCAGCTGGATTATTGATGGAAAAATCAAACTTTCTGAACCGACTTCTTTTAAATTATCTGAAGGAAAATTGGCGCACGATTATCTGGAAAGCAGAAAAAGTACTGGGAAAATTATATTGATTCCGTAACGAATCGTCTTTTTTGTCATCCTGACGAAGGAAGGATCACACTAATAATTCGACAAAGATTGGCGACATTCTGTGTGGAGTTTCTTGTGTGATCCTTCCTTCGTCAGGATGACAAACTTTGAGATTAAATCAACTAAAGCTGATCTACTTCAATTTTTGTCAATTCTGATAATTCTAAAATTCGGCCGACATCTTCTTTATTTGCTATAAAAAACAAATAATTGTCTCCATTTGTATTATAGCTCATCAACTCCAAATTTTGTTTTTCTAAAGCCGATTGAATGTATGGAAACAAATCATGACTATATGTTTCTTCGGGATAATCGAAAGTGAAATCTTCGCCAATTAAATCAGAAATAAAATATTCTGCGTCTTCAGGATCAAATTTCCAGTCGCTGTTCCAAGCATCAATACTTTCAAAAAAGGCAAAATGATCTTCTACCATATCATAATAATCTTCTGCTGGTTTCTTGAAGTTTTTAAAGAGTTTTTTAGCTTCCTTTTTTAATTCTTTTTCTTTAATATTTTCTCTCGAAACTAATTTTATAAATTCTTGGAAAGTTTCTTCTGTTACTTCTTCGCTTTCTACCAAATTTTCAGTTGAAGGAAGCTCGACTGTTTTCGGAATTTCGATATTTAAATACTCACAGATTCCTTGCAAAACCAGTTTAAAGTCCCTAATTCCTATTTCCTCACTTTCATTCTTGGGATTATTTACATCAATTAACTCGCTTTCCAGTAATCCTTTAGTGTAATCAAAAAAGTGTTTTCCTGAATACAGCATCTTGAAATCGTTAATTTCTAAACTATTGGTACAGCAAAAAAATAGTAGAAAGTTTTTTATAGAACGTTTAAAGAACTTTTTCTCTTCTAGCGTTGGTTCCGAATAAAATTGAATATGTATAAAATCATATTCCAAACCTTCCTGGATTGTTTCATCAGTAAGAGTTGTGATATTCATTTTTTTATAAAGCTCATTTAAAACTTCATACGGATTATTAAAGCCTGCTTTTTTTATTTCTGCATTTCCTTCCTCATGATCCAATGAACCTGGAAAGTAAAATAAATTCACAATCACATTTTCTTGAATTCCTTTTACTTTAAATTCAAGACTAGATTGCTGATTAAATAAATACGAGTAAATTGGATCTATAACATCAAAAGAAATGATGGATTTTGGATCGTTATTTCTATTAAATAAATTGGAGAAAAAGCTCATTTATAATATTTAGTATTAAAAACTAATCGTTAGAATATTTAAAACTCTGATTCATTTTATCGAAAGGAATTACTTCGTTAACAATCGATTCCAATTCATGATCTGTTAATAATCCTCTCGCCGATTCTACAATTTTTGGCGAAACATTTATTTCATAATCAATAATATCTCGTTTTAAAATTTCTTCTAAAATCGAATTCTGACGATCGGTTAAATATTTTTTATGCGATTTGAAAACAGCTTCGATATCTTCTCTAAATTCTTCGTCGCTCAATTCGTTGTAAATGTCTTGTTTAGACATATCAATCAATAAAACTTTGAAGATAAAATCCTGAAGATTTTTTGCCAGATAATTCACTTCATTCATGTCATGCCAAACGAAGACAATTGGCACATCACCATTATTTTCTTCGTTTAAGAAAAAGCAATAATGATCGCCGCCGCCGCTTTTAGCAAACGGAATAAATTTAAATTCCGGAAATATATTGCGATAATCTTCTGGATCTCGAAGTTCTTCGATTTCTTCGGCAACAGATTTTAAATTCAATGATTCAAAATCATACGAATGTAAAAGCAAAGGCGGATTCTCTTTTAAAGTAGGATAAACCTCTGTATACCAATTTGGACCATATTCTCCGACATCCAACATGCCGTCTGCGTCTAACTGTTTGTATAAGAGCGGAAATTCAAATCCGTATTTTTTTTCGATTTCTTGTATTGTCATCTTTGGGGGAATATTCTATTAAAATCAGAATACTAAGATAACAATCTTTTCCTACATGAAAAGTGCGAAGCCAATTATTTCAAGGATTCAGCGATGATAAAGATGTTTTTTAATCTGTAGAATACTCAAAACTAGTATCCATTTTATCAAAAGGAATAACTTCATTAATTATTTTATTCATTTCTATATCGGTCAATAACCCTCTTGCGTCTTCATTGCCATAAGAAAATGAAATTTCATAATCTATAATTTCACGTATTAATATATTTTGCAAAATATCTTGTTCTTTATCTGTTAAATATTTTGCGTGAGATTTAAGTACATTCACAAGATTATTTCTGAATTCTTCATCATTAACCTTATTAAAAGTATCTTGCTGAGACATATCTTGCAAAATCATTCTAAAAATAAAATCCTGAAGGTTTTTAGCCATATACTCTGCTTCATTATCATCATGATAAAGAAAAACTACAGGCAATTCGCCTTTATTCTCTTTATTCAAAAAGAAGCAATAATGATCTCCAGCTGCATTGTGTGCAAACGGTATGAATCTAAATTCCTCATTTATGTTTCTATAATTATCAGGATCCATAAGTTCTTCGATTTCTTGAGAAACTGATTTTAAATTCATTAGCTCAAAATCATAAGAATGCAAAAGTAGAGGCGGATTATCTTTTAATTTTGGATAAATCTCAAAATACCAATTAGGACTAAATTCTCCCCAATCTAGCATTCCGTCTACATATAACTGCTTATACAAAGAAGGATACTCAAATCCATATTTCTTCTCAATTTCTTGCGGTGTCATTTTATCATATTTAAAAGTTAAAAAACTTCACAAATATAATAATTTTACTACAAAAAATAATTGAGTTATTTCAATGCTTCGGCAATCATCAACGCACATTTTTCGCCATCGATAGCAGCAGAAATAATTCCTCCTGCGTAACCTGCACCTTCTCCGCAAGGATATAAACCTTTGATTTGTAAATGCTCTAAAGTCATAGCATCTCTCGGAATTCTAACTGGTGACGAAGTTCTACTTTCTGGTGCATGTAAAATGGCTTCATTGGTTAAATAACCACGCATTGATTTTCCAAAATCCTGAAAACCTTGGCGCATAATTTGAGTTAAAAATCCTGGAAAAACCTGTCCCAATTCAACTGAAGTCGTTCCCGGAACATAAGAAGTTTTTGGAATATCTGCTGAAACTTTGCTTTTCGTAAAATCGATCATTCGCTGTGCTGGAACTTTTTGAGTTTCTCCTGCCAAATGCCAAGCTTTTTGTTCGATGCTTTTTTGAAATTCCATTCCTGCCAAAGCTCCAAATTTTGCAAAAGGTTTAAAATCTTCCAATTTCAATTCAACCACAATTCCAGAATTTGCTGTTGACTGATCACGTTTAGATGGCGACCAACCATTTGTAACCACTTCACCCGGACTTGTTGCACATGGCGCAATTACACCTCCGGGACACATACAGAATGAATACATTCCGCGCCCGTTAACTTGTTTTACAATAGAATATGGAGCTGGTGGCAAATGTTCTCCGCGGAAATCACAGCTGTATTGAATACTGTCTATTAATTCCTGAGCATGCTCTGCACGAACTCCTAAAGCAAAAGGTTTTGCTTCTATTAAAATTTTCTTTTTGTCTAATAATTCAAAAATATCACGTGCCGAATGTCCAGTTGCCAAAATCAATTTGTTGGCGTGAATTTTATCTCCGTTTTGAGTTACGATTCCTTCAACTTCATTGTTCTTTACTAAAATATCGTCTACACGAGTTTCAAATAAAACCTGACCGCCAAATTCCCTAATTTTATTTCTAATGTCTTCAATAATTTTAGGCAATTTATTAGTTCCAATATGCGGATGCGCTTCAACCAAAATATCTTCTGAAGCTCCAAAAGCTACCAGAAGTTCTAAAATTCTAGTTACATCACCTCGTTTTTTAGAACGCGTATATAACTTTCCGTCAGAATATGTTCCTGCTCCGCCTTCACCAAAACAATAATTAGAATCTTCATTAACGATATGTTCACGGTTTATCGCTTTCAAGTCACGACGACGGCCTCGAACGTCTTTTCCACGTTCTAAAACTATTGGTTTTAAACCTAATTCAATTAATTGCAATGCCGCAAAAAGTCCTGCTGGACCTGCTCCAACCACTATAACTTCTTGCGCATTCGAAACGTCCTTATATATAGGAAGCTCGATTTTGGTTTCCTGAAAAGGTTCGCCTTTTAAATAAATAAGAACTTTCAAATTAATTTTAATCGCTTTCTGACGTGCATCAATTGAGCGTTTTAAAATTGAAACGTGCTGAATTTCTTGAGCAGAAACTTTGATTTGCTTAGACAAATGGTCTTTTAGCAATGATTCGTTTGCAGCAATTTCTGGTGTTACTTGAAGTAAAAGTTCTTTAGGCATTTTTGTGTTTTTATTCTATTAGCTTTTCTTTCTATGAAAAGAACATGCAAAAGTACTATTTTGAAATGAGATTTTATATTTACTCTAAAATTTGCACGCAGATTTAGTACAAATCAAAGCAAATTTTCAGCACAAAGAATATCGTAGAGACGCACTGCAGTGCGTCTAACATATTACAGGCACACCTTGCGTAGACGCACTGCTGTGCGTCTCTACATAGAACCTTTAAGAAAGACTTTGTATCTTTGTTCCTAACAACCTTTGCACCTTATAAAAAAATGTCAAGAAAAATAAAACTAATTTGGGATTTCCGTGGACCAGCTTCTGCAAAAACTGCCGAGCACCACGAAATTCATTTAAAAGAATATATCGCAATCGAAAAATTGCCACTAAATATTACGGGATTTAAAATCATCGACGAAATGTACGCCATAGCTTTTATGGTTGTAACCGACGAAAATATGATTCAAGTAAGAGATGCTTTGAAACCGCATCGAGGGGAACTCTACGAGTAGTTTTCAGTTTTCAGTCACAGTTTACAGTTTTGTACTGAGACTAATTTTAAGTCGCAGTTTACTGAGACTGTAAACTGCAACTGTAAACTTTATTTAATTCGCTACTTCGCTGATAAACTTAATACGCATCAAACGTAATTCGTCAATATCGTAGTCGCCATCAAATTCTTTAAGAGCGTCTTCTATTTTATCTGATTCTGATTCCATGAAGTAATCGTGAATTTCTTCTTGCTGATCATCATCTAAAATATCATCTAACCAATATTTGATATTCAGCTTAGTTCCAGAATAAACAATTTGTTCCATTTCTTTGATCAAAGCATCCATCGTTAAACCTTTCGCAGAAGCTATATCACTTAATGGAAGTTTTCTATCAATATTCTGAATGATATATAATTTGTTGGCAGAATTTACTCCGGTAGATTTTACTACTAAATCGTCTGGACGAATAATATCGTTATCATCAACATAACGGCTGATTAAAGCAACGAATTCGCTTCCATATTTTTTGGCTTTTCCTTCTCCTACACCATGAATATTGTATAATTCGGTGATAGAAATAGGATATTTAAGTGCCATATCTTCAATCGAAGGATCTTGGAAAACTACAAATGGTGGAACTCCAAGTTTCTTAGCCACTTTTTTACGAAGTTCACGAAGCATTCCAGTTAGAACTTCATCTGCAGTTCCTGATGATTTTCCACCAGTTACAATAGTTTCGTCATCGGCTTCAGTATATTCATGGTCTTCAGACATCATAAATGAAACTGGGCTTTTAATAAAATCTAAACCTTCTTGTGTAATTTTTATAACGCCGTATGTTTCAATGTCTTTAGACAAATACCCTGTAACTAAAACTTGTCTTAATAATGCCATCCAATACTTCTCATCATGGTCTGAACCAGAACCAAAATAAGGCTGAGCATCTGTTTTATGCGCTTTAATTACCGCATTGATTCGGCCAATTAAAGTAAAGACAATTTCTTTTGATTTGTAAATATGTTTGGTATCACGAACAATTTCAAGCAATTTAACTACTTGTTCTTTCGCTTCTACTTTATGTTTTGGATTACGAACGTTGTCATCCATATCGGCACCTTCGCCTGTTTCGCTGTCAAATTCTTCTCCGAAATAGTGAAGAAGGAATTTTCTGCGCGACATTGAGGTTTCGGCGTAAGCCACAACTTCCTGTAAAAGGGCAAAACCAATTTCCTGTTCGGCAACTGGTTTTCCAGACATAAATTTCTCCAGCTTTTCTACATCTTTATAAGAGTAATAAGCCAAGCAATGTCCTTCTCCACCGTCACGTCCAGCACGCCCGGTTTCTTGGTAATAGCTTTCAAGCGATTTTGGAATATCGTGGTGAATTACAAAACGAACGTCTGGTTTATCAATTCCCATTCCGAATGCGATAGTCGCCACAACCACATCTACATCTTCCATCAAGAACATATCCTGATGTTTTGCACGTGTTTTTGCGTCTAAACCTGCATGGTAAGGAACAGCGCTGATTCCGTTTACTTGTAAAACTTCGGCAATAGATTCTACTTTTTTACGGCTTAAGCAGTAAATAATTCCAGATTTGCCTTTATGTTGTTTGATAAATCGAATAATATCCGACTCGATATTTTTTGTTTTTGTACGAACTTCATAGTACAAGTTCGGTCTGTTGAATGATGCTTTAAAAGTATTAGCATCAGACATATCAAGGTTTTTCAGGATATCTTCCTGAACTTTTGGGGTTGCAGTTGCAGTAAGACCAATAATTGGCACTTTACCTAATTGCTTAATAATGTGTCTTAGATTTCTGTATTCTGGTCTAAAATCATGTCCCCACTCTGAGATACAGTGCGCTTCGTCGATAGCGACAAAAGAAATTGGCACACTTTGCAAGAAAGCAACATATTCTTCTTTTGTTAAAGATTCTGGAGCAACATACAAAAGTTTAGTCAATCCAGAAGTAATATCTTTTTTAACCTGTGCAATTTCTGTTTTGGTAAGTGAGGAATTTAATACGTGAGCAATTCCATTTTCAGACGAAAGACTTCGAATTGCATCAACTTGGTTTTTCATCAAAGCAATCAGAGGAGAAACAACAATTGCTGTTCCTTCCTGAATTAAAGCGGGTAATTGATAACAAAGAGACTTTCCACCGCCCGTAGGCATAATTACGAAAGTATTTGTTTGACCTAAAATACTCGTAATAACTTGCTCCTGCAAGCCTTTAAATTGGCTAAAGCCGAAATACTTCTTTAATTCTTTATGTATTTCAATTTCGTTTGAATTCATTCTCTATATTAATGGTATTTTGTATAAATTTGCAACACATAAAGATACAACTTTCTTTTATACATACAAATTTTAAATATTCTGATTTGATCACAAAAGAAAATATATTGGCAATTGCCAAAAAAACAATACTCTCTGAAAGTGAAGCAATTACAAAATTAATTGATTTTCTGGACGAAAATTTCTACGAAGCAGTCCAGCGTATCTATGAAACCAAAGGTCGTTTAATCGTTACGGGAATCGGAAAAAGTGCCATCATTGCTCAAAAAATGGTCGCTACTTTTAACTCTACAGGAACTCCTTCTATGTTTTTGCATGCTGCAGAAGCAATTCATGGCGATCTTGGAATGATACAAAATGATGACATCATTATCTGTATTTCGAAAAGCGGAAATAGTCCGGAAATTAAAGTCTTGGTTCCATTATTAAAGCGATTTGGAAACACCTTAATTGCGATCACAGGAAATGTAACTTCATTTTTAGCAAAAGGCTCAGATTATATTTTGAATGCTACAGTTGATGTGGAAGCTTGTCCAATTAACTTAGCTCCTACAAACAGCACTACAGCGCAACTTGTTATTGGTGATGCTTTAGCAGTCTGTTTGATGGAAATGCGTGATTTTAAACCAGAAGATTTTGCAGTTTATCATCCAGGCGGCGCATTAGGAAAAAAACTATTGCTTCGTGTAAAAGATATGATCGAAAACTCACTAAAACCAACCGTAGCTCCTGATACATCTGTCAAAAAAGTGATTTTTGAAATCTCTGAAAAAAGACTTGGTGTTACAGCTGTTGTTGAAAATGATAAAATAATCGGAATTATTACCGATGGAGATATTAGACGAATGTTAAACGATCGGGATTCGATAGCAGATTTAACAGCTAGGGATATCATGACGATAAACCCAAAAATGGTTTCGTCTGAGACAATGGCTGTTGATGCACTGAATATATTAGAAGATTACTCGATTACTCAGTTAATTGTTTCTGACGAAGGAACATACAAAGGCGTTTTACATTTACATGACATTTTAAAAGAAGGAATCGTATAATGGCAAAAAAAAATCTTGGCGAAATGTCATTTTTGGATCATCTTGAAGAATTAAGATGGTTATTAGTTAGAAGTACACTTGCAACATGCATCATGGCATTTGTTACTTATTTTATTAGTGATTATTTATTTGATCAAATTATTTTAGGTCCAATTAGACCAACATTTTTTACTTATGTTTGGTTTTGCGACCTATCACATTCTTTGGGATTCGCAGACAGCATTTGTATTACAGAACTGAATTTCATTATTCAGAATACCGAAATGGAAGGTCAGGTAAACATCTTTGTATGGATGTGTCTTTTGGCCGGATTTATTTTGAGTTTCCCTTATATTTTATGGGAAATCTGGAAATTTATCAGTCCAGCTCTTTATGAGAAAGAGAGAAAAAATGCGAAACTATTCATTTTCGTTTCATCTTTACTTTTCTTCTTAGGAGTATTGTTTGGGTATTTTGTAGTAATTCCCATGTCTGTAAATTTCGTGGCTACTTTCTCTGTGAGTGATATTGTAAAAAACCAATTCACACTCGAGTCTTATATGGGAATGGTTAAAACGAGTATTTTAGGAAGTGCAATCTTTTTTGAATTGCCAATCGCTATTTATTTCTTAACGAAATTAGGATTAGTAACTCCTGAATTCTTGAGAAAATACTGGAAATATGCTGTAGTAATTATTTTAATTATCGCCGCAATTGTAACTCCGCCAGACGTTGTAAGTCAGACTATTGTTGCAATTCCGATGTTAATTATCTATGAAGTCAGCATCCTTATTTCGAAAATTGTTTATAAAAATAAATTAAAAGAAAATGCCTGATATAATTCAAGAATTTAACGACTATCGTTCTAAAATGAACGAAAAACTGCTTGCTGACAACAACAAAATTGTTAAGCGAATTTTTAATCTTGACACCAATGCTTACGCAGAAGGCGCTCTTGATGTAAAAACAAAAGAACTTTTAGGCTTAGTTGCATCTACTGTTTTAAGATGCGACGACTGTGTAAAATACCATTTAGAAACAAGTTATAAAGAAGGGGTTTCTAAAGAAGAAATGATGGAGGCTATGGGAATCGCAACTCTTGTTGGAGGAACAATTGTTATTCCTCATTTAAGAAGAGCTTACGAATTCTGGGAAGCTCTTGAAGAAGCAGGAAAATAAATAATTGTTAATACGTTTAACTGTTGAATCGTTTATTTGTTAATTTGCAACGAATAAACGATTTATCGATTAAACGATTAAACTTAAAAAATGAAATTAAGAGCCGATAATTTAATCAAAACTTATAAAGGACGTAGTGTTGTAAAAGGAATTTCTGTTGAAGTAAATCAAGGAGAAATCGTAGGTCTTTTGGGACCAAATGGAGCTGGAAAAACAACCTCTTTTTACATGATTGTGGGATTGGTAAAACCAAATCAAGGAAATATTTATCTTGACAATTTAAACATTACCGATTATCCGATGTACAAACGTGCACAGCAAGGAATTGGTTATTTGGCACAAGAAGCTTCTGTTTTTAGAAAATTAAGTATTGAAGACAATATATTGAGTGTTTTACAATTAACAGACCTTTCTAAAGAAGCACAAATTGCCAAAATGGAAAGTTTAATTGAAGAATTCAGTTTAGAGCATATTCGCACCAACCGAGGCGATTTACTTTCTGGAGGTGAGCGTCGTCGTACCGAAATTGCACGTGCTTTGGCAACCGATCCAAAATTTATTTTATTGGATGAGCCTTTTGCTGGAGTTGACCCTGTTGCGGTTGAAGATATTCAGCGAATTGTAGCACAATTAAAAAACAAAAACATCGGAATCTTAATTACCGATCACAACGTTCAAGAAACGCTTGCTATTACTGATAAAACATACTTAATGTTTGAAGGAGGAATTCTTAAAGCAGGAGTTCCAGAAGAATTAGTAGAAGACGAAATGGTTCGTCGTGTTTACCTTGGACAAAACTTCGAGCTTCGTAAAAAGAAACTGGAATTTTAAAAAAGTATTCAGTCGCAGTCTCAGTTTACAGTCTCGCAAATACTGTAAACTGAGACTATGACTGTAAATCATTCAACGGTAATAAACTGCAATTGTTCTAAATCGCCATTGTAAATATTGACATCAACACGATGTTTAATTCCTGGCAGAGAAGCTTTTTCTGTAAACTGCCAAAACAGCCAATCATCTTCAATTTTTTCTCTGTAGAAATTATAATTGGCAATCCAGAAAAGATATTCGCTAAATTCTTCTTTTAAAAAATCAGAATAATATCTTTCTCCAGAATAAATTATAGGGCGAACTTGATAATGTTTCTCAACTTTATTCAGCCAACGCTTCAAACCTTTTTTCAAACTATCTAAAGGCTGATTTTTAGGCAATTTTTCGATATCTAAAACTGGCGGAAGATCTCCTTTCTGCAATTTTACTGTTTTGATAAAAAGGTCCGCTTGTTCGATAGAATTTTCATTCGGGCGATAATAGTGATAAGCACCGCGCATGATTTTGTTCTCCTTTGCTCCTTCCCAATTTTTTTTGAATTGTCTATCAACACGATCATTTCCAGCTGTAGCGCGAATAAAAACGAATTGAACAGGATATTTTTCGTCCAAAATTTCAACTTCATCCCAATCGACTTTGCCTTGAAATTCAGAAACATCGATTCCGATTACCTTTCCTTTATGATTTTCAAGAACACGAATGTTTCGAACATCAGAAAGGTGTTTGTCAACCTCATCTTCGTCTAAAACTTTTTCCGATTTAAATCCTAAATAATAAGCCAAGCCTTTGCGATAATGATATATTATCCCAATGAATAAAAGTGCAAAAAAAATCAAAAGAATAGACCGAAAAAGTCTGCTTAGAAAAGATCTTCCAGCTGGTTTTCTTGAATATGTTTTACGGTAAGTTGTTTTTCTTGCCATTAAATAGAACTATTTTTTCAAAAACAGATTATTTACAATTGACAACAATACATAGAAAGCAATAATTAATGGAATTGCAATGTAATGAAGCAAAACAATCATTAATACAGAAATAATCAAAAACACAATTTGAAGCGCATTTTCTTTCAAACTGAATTTTTTAATTTTTAAAGCAAACAACGGAATTTCAGCATTTAAAATATAAGCACTACATAATGTTATCACTAATAGAACCCATTGATTGGTTAAAATCTCCAAAATCATAAGAGAATCTGAAAATGAAATTACCAAAGGAAGGCTTAAAATAAACAATGCATTCGCTGGAGTCGGCAACCCGATAAAAGAATCTGTCTGGCGAGTATCAATATTAAAATTAGCCAAACGATAGCAAGAACCTAGAGTGATAATAAATCCTAAAAACGGAATTGCAGGATGTGTTCCTAATTCGTGTGCGCTGTTAGTAAACATGCTGTACATTACGTATCCTGGAGTTACACCACTGGTTACCATATCTGCAAGAGAATCTAATTGCAATCCAAGCGGACTTGAAACTTTAAATAATCTGGCAAAAAAACCATCAAAGAAATCAAAAAAGATTCCTAGACAAACCATATAAAAAGCCATTAAATAATCGCCTTCAGAAACAAAAACAATTGCAACGCAACCGCAGAAAAGATTTATTAATGTAATAAGATTTGGAATGTGCTTTTTGATATTCATAGTTTGAAATTTTGATAATGGTAGAGAACAAATTTAGCATAATAAGTCAATGCGAAACGAGTTTTTGTAATAGTTTTTTATTTCTAAGCTCGACTTTCAGAATATTTAGGGAAATGAACTTATTAGATGAGTAAATTATTATATTTTTGATAAAAATTAACACAGACTTCTGTCTGCAAAAAATAATCAGTTGAAGAAGCTTTTCGCATTTATATTATTTTGGAGTTTCACTTCGCAATACGGCCAGACCGTTCGAAAATATTCGAACGAGTTTATGAATATTGGTGTCGACGCAGCTGCATTAGGAATGTCAAGTACAGTAGTTGCTTCAACAAAAGATGTTAATGCTGTTTACTGGAATCCTGCGGGATTAACACATCTTGAAGATCATGAAATTGCTTTAATGCATGCCAGCTATTTTGCGAATATTGCGCAATATGACTACATTGGTTATGCAAGCCCAATTGATGATCAAAGTGCTTGGGGAATTTCGATGATTCGTTTTGGAGTCGATGATATTATGGACACTACCCAATTAATCGACAATCAAGGAAATATCGACTATAACAGAATCAGCCTTTTTTCTACAGCTGATTATGGTTTTACTTTTTCTTATGCGAGAAAACTTCCTGTTGAAGGATTTCAATACGGCGTAAATGCAAAAGTAATTCGAAGAATAATTGGAAAATTTGCCAATTCTTGGGGATTTGGATTTGACATCGGACTTCAGTTTGAAAGAAACGATTGGAAATTCGGATTAATGCTTCGAGATATTACGACGACTTACAATATCTGGAATATTGATGAAGAAGAATATGCAAAAATTGCAAATGCTATTCCGGGAGAAAATAATGAATTACCAGAAAGCACAGAAATAACATTGCCAAAAGCACAATTAGGAGTTTCAAAAAGATTTGATTTTCATAACGAATGCAGTCTTGTTACCTCAGCAAACTTAAATATGCGATTTGAACAGACCAATGATATTATTTCATCAAAAGTAGTAAGTATAGACCCAGCTCTAGGGTTTGAATTTGGTTATACTGATTTAGTTTTTGTGAGAGCCGGCGCAGGTAATTTTCAGAATGTAACGCAATTGGATAATACCGAAAAAGTGAATTTTCAGCCTAATATTGGTTTAGGATTTAGATACAAAGGCATTCAAATTGATTATGCTTTGACGGATTTAGGAAATCAAAGTACAGCATTATATTCTAACATATTTTCTTTGAAAGTAGATTTAGGAATCTTTAGGTAAATTATAAACCATAAAATCTTTAAAAAATTAAATCATGAAAACTGTCATGTTCAAAAAAACACTTTTTATTTTCTTCTTATTTGTAAGTTTTATTGGGTTTAGCCAAAGTATACCTTTATCAAAAGAGGCTAAAATAAGTGTTCTTACTTGCGGACTTGGAAATGAAACTTATTCTTATTTTGGACATACAGCGATTCGTGTTACAGATCCTGCTAACAACGTTGATATTGTTTACAATTATGGTGCTTTTGATTTTAGAACACCAAACTTCGTTGCCAAATTTGCAAAAGGTGATTTACAGTATTTTATTGTCGCGCATCCTTTTCCTAATTTTTTAAATGATTATAATGATGATAAAAGGAGTGTTTACGAACAAGAACTTCTTATTTCTCCTGCTTTAAAACAAACTATTTTTGATAATTTGAACAAAGCTCTATTTTCTGAAGAAAGATCGTATACTTATAAATTTATTGATAAAAACTGTACGTCGATGGTTGTGGATGTCATCAATAAATCATTGGGACAAAATGTAATTACTAAAAAAGAAGATACTGACAGAACTTATCGTTCTATTCTATTTCCATACTTCAATGGTCATTTCTATGATCAATTAGGCACGAGCATTATTTTTGGAACTAAAGTTGATCAAATGGGAACAAGAATTTTTCTTCCTTTTGAATTAAAAAACAGTTTAGAGAAAACTACTTTCCAAAATAAACCTTTGGTTGCCAAAAGCAAAACATTACTAGAATTTACTAAAGAAACTCCAAAATCTTGGTGGAATAATATCTACACTTACCTTGTTATTTTACTTTTTGTAGTATTAGCAAGAAATAAAACTGTTGATAAAATCTACTTTTTGATTTTATCTCTAATGGGAATATTCTTTGTTACAATGGGATTTTATTCTTTTCACCAAGAACTGGCGATGAATTATAATGTTTTATTATTTAGTCCACTTTTATTGGTTTTAGTTTTGTTTTCAATTTTCAAAAACAAATTATGGACTTATCGATTTTCGTTAATCAATTTTGTGCTTTTAGTGATTTACTTTTTGTTTTTGATCAACAAAGCACATTTCTTTATCACTTTGCCATTAATTTTCACAAGTGGAATTGTATTGGTACGAACAGCAATTCGCAATAAAAGACCAATTCCGATTATAATCTAATATTATTGGCCTCGGTAGAATAAAACCGTAGTAATGGTTTTGAAAGTAATACTCAGATCCAGAAATACACTTCTGTGCTTGATATAATATAAATCGTATTGAAGTTTAATCAAACTTTCGTCGATTGATTCTCCGTACGAATAATTTACCTGCGCCCAGCCTGTAAGTCCTGGTTTAATTACGTGGCGCGTTTCATAAAAAGGCATGACACTTGCAATTTCTTCAACAAAGAAAGGTCTTTCTGGCCTTGGGCCAATTACAGCCATATCGCCTTTTAAAACATTAATAAACTGAGGAAGTTCATCAATTCTTGATTTTCGCATAAATTTACCAAATGGAGTAACTCTTTTATCATTGTGAGTCGCAAAAACGGCACCATTGGCTTCCGAATTCTCGGTCATGGTTCTGAATTTATAAATTTTGAAAATAACTCCATTTTTACCTACTCTTTCTTGAGTATAAAAAAGACTTCCTTTATTGGCAAAAAGATTTCCGATAATAATGATCGGAATAAAAATAGCGCAGAATACAAGTCCTAGAAAAGAAAAGAAAAGTTCCATTAATCGAATCAGCAATAAATATAATTTATTATTGTTGCTTCTGCTAAATGGGAAGAAACGATAAAAATCTCTCCCAATGTAGTGTACAGGAATTCGTTGCGTTTTGCTTTCGTAAACTTGAGTATATTCTCGAATAATATTTCCGTTTTCTAATAGATGAAGCAATTGCTGATACAAATCGGTTGTGATACCATCAGTTTTTTGTGATGCAATTATAATCTCCGAAACATTGTGTGTGGTTACAAAATGTTCCAAATCTTCTTTTTTTATTTCTTTTACATAATGAAAATCTAGATTCTCATCTGAAACCGAATCGGAGTTTACAAAACCAATAATTTTATAATGCGGATCGACATTTTCCAGTCCTAAAACTAAATCTTCAACCTCACTTTGGTCACAAATCAAAACCACATTTTGAGAAAAACGATGCGATGCCAAAAAGTAAACATAGAAAAAGCGCCATAACAATAAAGCACTTAAAATAGCAAAATAAAAAATTACGATTACGACCCTTTGTTTAGGAAGTTCTGGCGATAAAACTGGCGTAAATAAATATACCGTTACAGCGGTAAGTGAAGTTAGAATTACACTTTTCAGAATCTGAAACTGATTACTGGCTGTTTGTAAATTATACATTTCGAAAATTGCTCCGAAAACATATACATAACCAATCAGTAAGAAAGATTTGAAGAACCTATTTTCGTTTAAAGAATAATATCGATAATCAAAAAGTAAACTCAACAGAAACAAAGCTGTAAATATAAATGCAGCATCGAAAAGACAAAGTAGAACTTTCCTTTCCGAAATCTCGAAATGCATTTTCCTTTTTGAAAACATCGCTAATAGGTTTTAAATATGATTATTGGGCATGGCAAATGTATCGTAAAAAAATAATACTAACCTATTAATTTTCTGTTTCCTCAGGAATTTTAACCTGAACATAAAGAAGTGATAGTGCATAAACAAACGCTGGTGCAGCAATTCTCATGGCTGCATGGTTAATGGTAAGTAACCAAAACATAAAAAAAGATAGAAAATATAAATGTTGCTTGTTGTTTATATAACTAATAATTGGTGTAAAAAAAAGAATTAAAAATGCAAAAATACCAAATACACCATGTTCCGCGATTAGTCTTGTAATTTCACTATGTGAGGCTACTTCTTGTCCTAATTCTTCAACTCTTTCATATTTACTCATTCCTGCTCCTACCCCAAAAACAGGATTATTCAAAAACAAATTTATTTCTGCATTCATAACTTCTTCTCTACCACCTAAACGATCTTTTTTTTCTCTCCCACGAGCATCTTTATTAGCATATCTTTTTTCGATAAGTCCATGGGTTTGAAAGGAAGTATAAGTCCATATTCCAATAGATATTAATCCTGTTAAGAAAAAAACTAAAACAAATTTGCTTTTCCCTTTAGCGTTAGAAAAGTAATAAACAACAGCAAACAGACAAATAATCATTGCTATTGCAGTAAAAATTCCTCCTCGGGAAAAAGTAACAATACCTCTATAACTTGTGAATATGAGTAAACTTCCATTAATAAAAATGTCTTTTTTAGATTTTGAGAACAGGACCAATTGAGTAAAAAAGACAAATATGCCTAATCCCAGTATTGTAGAAACTTGATTGGGACCAAACCCTCCTGAAGTTGCAAAATTTGATTGAGTTCCTGTTACAACCTCTTTTATACTTGGCGTATATAAAAACAAATAAACAGTAGTTGCTATTACAGGAAAACCAATTGCCTTTAATATGTTCTGAAGCTCATTAAAGACAACTTTTCTATTAATCATATAAGTTGCACATATAGCTAAACAAAAAGGGCCAGATAAATTAAAAACTAGAATTTTTCTAATATCAATATCAAAACTAGCTGTTTCTGTGGTAATTAAAACAGCAGGTAATAGTAGTATTAAAAAAAATGAGAATATGAATGCGCTTTTAGAAAAGTTGTTAAAAACCATACCGCAAAGCATAAAAAAGACGACCAAATACTTCACATACTCATTGTTAAAATTTCCACCTGTCATACGTAAAAAAACCTCAGCTCCCACTAAATAGGCACTTACATACAATACTTCATTGTTTTTGTTTTTATTTTTAAAAACAAAAAAAGCACCTATAACTGGAATTAGAAAAGCATAAATTTTAGACAAAAAAGGAAGTACAAAGACAGCAAATGCTATTACAATATGCAGAATGATTAATGATGTATAGGTAAATTTTATATTTTTCATTTAATAAATAAAGGTTTATTTCGCAAAAGTAGTCAAAGATTTCAACCATGCGATGTACCCATTCAAAATTGATTTTTCACTAAAATTCTGCTCAACTAGAGAAAATAATTTTTTACCCATTATTTTTCTCGTTTCTTCGTGTACGATCAAATTTTCTACAGATCTTACAAATTGTTCCAAATTGTTTGATTCTATCAACAAACCTTCTTGCGGAGACTGTATAATTTTTTTTACTTCCCCAACATTTGTTGCAACAACTGGTAAGCTCGACAATCCATATTCCAAAATAGCCAAAGGAAGTCCCTCTGAGTGAGAGGTCAAAACAGCAATTTCAGATTGTTTAAGCAAATTTTGTGTGTTAATCATCTCTCCATAGAAAAATACTGTTTCAGTAAGCTCAAGGTCTTTTACTTTTTCTACAAGATTTTTACTATAATCATCATGAAAATCTTTACCAATTAAATGGAATGACCATTCTGGGAATTTTTGATGAAGTATTTCTGCTCCATTTATCAATAGTTCATGATTCTTTTGTGGGCGCAAATTGGCAACGCAAATTATTCTTTTGCCATCAATTCCTTTTAGTTTAAAATTACTTGAAGAATCTACCGATTCGTGTATAAAATTAGGGAAATAAGAGACATTCGAGCAATGTAAATAATCTAAAGCCCATTTTTTCAGATAATCGTTTACTGAAATAATTCCTAAAAATAAAAATGACGCTATTTTCAATATTAAGTTTTTTCTAGAATCTAAATCTTGAGAAATACCGAAATGATCATGCCATATAATTTTAATCTTTGGAATAAAAGTTTTGGCTAGAGCCGCAATAAAAAATGAAGAACTATGTGTATGAATTATTTCTACTTTATTTCTTTTTAGATAGCTAATCAGTCTAGAAAGAGCTTTTGGATCAATACTTGATTTTTTTTTCAAAAATAAATATGACACTTTTTCATCTAAATAATCTAAAAGCAAACCTTCTTTACGAGTTGTTATTAGGCCCGAAAATTCAACTTTTTCCGAAAGTGCATTGGCATAATTTACGGCCATTCTTTCTGCTCCTCCAGTTTCTAAGGAATCTATTATCTGTACGATTCTCATACTTGTAACAATGCTTTAATTTCTTTTTCGAAAATGTCAGTTGTATATTTTTGCGACCAGATTGAAGCTAATTTACTTTTATTCGTAAACGCTTCTTCATTTTCAATTATTTTCGCAATTTCATTTAAATCTTTCTCTAAGTTCATTTCTAACATAATTCCTCTAGTCCCAAAATCCAACATCGAAGGAACGCAAGAAACTTTAGTCGCAATAGGGAAACATTCCCAAAACATTCCCTCGGCAATTGCTTTAGGCCAACCTTCACTTTTTGATGGCAATACAACGAAATGACTTTCTTTATATGCCTTTTTTAAAGTTTCTCTATTTTGATTTCCCTTTAAGAAAATATATTTATCTAAATTGTTAGTCCGAATATAGTTTTCAAGAGAATTTCTTTCTACACCATCTCCATATAAATCTAATGTAACATTATAGCCTTTTTCAATTAATCCTTCAATCAATTTTATTGCATACAAAGGTCTTTTTCCATCCACTAAACTTCCAACAAAAAGAAACTTAAAGTAAAAATTAGCGTTGCTTTTATCGATTATCTCTTTTTCTGAATCAGAGTAAGTAGCTGTAAAAAAGGATTTGATATTTTTTGATTGATTTTTCCAATCACCGTAAACTAAAACTTTCATATTTTTAGTCAAGAAAGTATTTTTTAGCAAATACTTCTGTAATCTATATGTCCAGGGTTGTTTGCTATTTGGATCCCAATTACCAGCATATTTAGCAGTTTTTATTTTATTTGGAAATAGAATTTGAACAAAACAAGCGACTAATCCCATATTCCCTGGACATCTTAAATGAATATGATCTGCTTTTTTCATTGCCAGATATATATTCCAGAAAATAATAGGTAATTTAAAAATTGATGCTATTCTGCTTTTTAGAGATGTAAAACTAAAATCTGGAACATTTTTAAAATCTATATTATTGCACTGATAAGATAGATCAATAGGCAAAATATTTCCATTTTTTAATGGAGCAACAATTGTTACTTTATTAACATATTTCAACCAAATATTCATTTCTCCAATATATGGTCCATAACCAAAATATTGATTGTCTTTATGAATATGATTGACATGTGTTATTATTAAAAAATTCATTCTAGTTTCTTTCTACTAATCTTAAAATAACTTTTTGAGGCGCTAAATATTTGTCAAAATAATTTCGACTTTCCAATTCTAAGCTTTTTTTAAAGTTTGGATCGTCTATCAATTTCTTAATATTTTTTTGCAAATCGTCTTTATTTCCAATATACAAAACATGCTTTTCATTCTCTAAATCTGCAGGTAACTCATTATAATGATGAGTTGTGATAATTGCTTTCCCAAGAGCTAAAAATTCTCCTAACTTCCAGCCATGGCAAGAAAGAACAGCTGGTGTATTGAATACAAATGCAGAGTTTTTAATTTTTTCGATATAAATATTAAGTGGAATTTTTTTTGAATATACTAATTTATCAAAACCTAAATTATCTCCATTAGTTCTAGCAGCAAATCCTCCTTCAAAATTAAGATCCGAATTGTTTTTACATGTTTCAATAAATAAAGCCCTATTCTCATTTGTTTCATTTTCCTTTTTCCAAATTGAATTCATAAAAAAGATTTCATTCGAAGAAGATTTTACATGTTGATATTTTTTCAGGTCCAGCCTTTTATATTGCCTCCAATAATTTGCTACAAACTCTTTTTTATTTTTAATGTTCTTTCTAAACTTAAAAAAATTGAGACTTAAAAAATACAATGTTTCACTTAAATTCCAGATTTTAACCCCAAAACTTGGACCAATAGGAACAACTTTTTTATTATGATTAACTGGCAGTTCCTTAGTGTTATAATTTATTTTTCCGTAAACATCGCACCATTCAAGTTCTGCAGTGCCAATTTCACTAGAATCTCTTGAGTCTATAATTATTTTTTTTGATTGATTTCCTTCTTCAATAATTATAGCAAAAGTACCTTGGCTAAATGCTGGAAACTTTGACACATTAAACTCAAAATTCTTATAAATTTCATTTAGTCCTTGAATATAATATGCATCATAGAATATATTACAAAGTCCATAAATGTAAATTTTTGTTTTCATTTTACTTTTTTGGTTTATTAAAAATTAAAATAAAGCATCCAACAACTCGTCCTATTGCTTCTCCAAAAGCGTCTTTTTTTTCATTTCCTTTAATCGCATTTGTAAATCGTATCAAAATCAATAAAAATGTGATAGCATTCCATTTCAAACGATCATTCAAAATCGGATTAGGATTTTTTACTCGCCAAACATACCATCCATTTCTTACTACCATTTTACCATATTTATATTTATTTGGTCGCCCAGACGGTGCATGAAAATGTGATAATCGTGCGTTTGTATTTACCATGTTTTTTCCAAACTGTAAAGCTCTCAAGCTAAAATCTGCGTCTTCGTAAAGACCGTAACCCTCAAAAAATTTTGAAAATTTAATTTTATCCAAAACACTTTTCCGAAATGCCATTGACATTCCTATCAATAAATCAACTTCGTATGTTTTTCCCGTCAAAGGAAATCCACAAGTTCTTCCATGCGAATAATTGGGCATTTTTCCTGGACCTAGATTAGAGCTAAGTCTCAGATAATTTCGAGCAACATTTCGTAATCCTTCTTTATAGGCATATTTTTCAAACAAATAGTATTTCCTTTTATTGTATGAAACATTGATTTCTTGTGGTTGCCATTTATTCTCGTTAATTGCAACTCCACCTACTCCAATAATTTCATGATTTGATTGAAATGTTTTTATAACTTCCGCAAAATAATTAGATTCTAAAACTGTATCATCATCTAAAAAACAGACAATTTCAGAATCAAGAGCAGTTTTAGAGATACCAAAATTTCTTTGTCGTGTAAGCCCACGATGCTCATCTGAAACTGAAAAATATTCCAAATTCTTAAAATTATGTTCACTTAGAATTTTAGCTGTTTCTTTGTCCAATGATCCATCGACAATCAAAATTTCGTTTGGATAAACACTCTGAAGTTTAATTGAAAGTAAAAGTTCCAATAATGATTTTGGACGCATGTAAGTGCAGATAATTAAAGAGAACTTCATTTATTTTTAAATTTTTCATTTGCAATCTGAATAAAATAATCTATTCTATTCAGTTTTTCTAGTACTAGTTTTCTATTATTTTCTTGTATTTGCTTAAGTTCCATCTCTGTTTTAGTCGTATGAAAAAGAATCAAATCTTGAATAATAGAATCTTCAGAAACTATTAAACAATGTTTTGTCCAATTAATTTTATCAGATAGAGGCAATCTAACATCTGTATCGATTAAAACTGGAATCCTTCCCATTATCAATGCTTCATAAAATCTAACAGAAAAATTTCCATTTCCGCGCAGACAAAAAGTATATAAATTATCCTGAATATTTTTAAAAAACTCAATTGTTGTTTTTTCTTTATTTTCATTTCTTGCTCTATATCTATCTCTAAAAATAAAATTGCTTTGGATTTTTTTTTCTTTTTGAATTTTATAAAGCAGTTGATGCCTTTTTTTTCCTACTGGATAAAAAGAATGATAATCTTCTGGGTATTTTAAGCCTAAATTAGATACGTTCTTTTGGATATAAAGTAATAATTCTTTAATAAATTTAAAATACGATCCATTTGCATTTCCTACAAAACCAATATTTGGTTTTTCTTTCTTTGGAAGTACAAAAAAATCATTTTTTAAAATTTTATCATATGGATCATTTATAAAACATGGCAATATACATGTGTTAGCAGCCAGTTTTGAATTAAAACCTCCCAACCTAAAAGTTAAAACATTTTCATTTTTAAGGGCAAATCCAAAATCGCCACCTGCATAAATCCAAATTGGCATTTTATTTTGTGAAACTTTTTCAATCCAATTATGGAAGAAATTAGTCTTATCTTTTCTTAAAAAAGAAACAATATCTACAGGAAAAATGGCAACGTCAGCTTCAGAAAGAGAATCTGCAAAAATAAAATTTGACCTTGTGTGATTATTTGGCAGGTATACCATATCAAATAATAATGGAAATATTATTTTTCTGTTATCTTCTGTCAAGAAAAGATGTTCTGTATATATCTTCACCATACTCTAGCAGATATTTTAATTCGTTATGCTTTTAAATTCGCCCTCTCCAATTATAGCAGCATATTTTGAAAAACTACTGTAATACATTTGATCAATTGCCACTAAAAATACAAGCTCACTACCTGCTAAATAGTAAAAATCAAGAAATGTTTTAGAATGATAATCAAGATCAGAATTGTTATTTTCTATATGTTTTGGTACTCCGGCCAAAGTCTTATAACTAGTATTAGTTCTAACATAATTTAAAAAAAAATCACTATCAGAAAACACATATATTACCTTGTCAGGATATTGGCTTGTCCTATTATTAATAGCTTTTATAACTTTTTGTGTTAAATCAAATTTTTCCTTTTCACTCAGAATCTTTTTTGTTGAATCTGAAAAATCTCCCATAAGCGTAGTAAATCTAGTATGAAATGCTATCCTAGATTCAGAACTAAGAACATTTAACTTCTCCTGCAGATAGTTTGAGGTTTTAAATAAATTGCTATAATTATTTTTCCAAATAGCTTTTATCTCACTTTCATTTTTAGTAGGGTATAATCCCGCTAAATAATCAACGTTGCAATACACAAAAAATGTTTTTGCTTTTGATCTCTCAAAAATATGAAGAGGTGCAGTAAAATCATTAATTAAATAGACAATCTTAGAAGTGAAAACATTATATTTAAGTTCTTCTTCTTTTATAATCCAATCAACTAAGTTTGGTTCTAAAAAGTTTGTTAATTCAAATGGGTGCGTGAAAAAAATTTTAAACTCAAAATCCAAAATTTTGGAAATTTCATATAAAGATATTATTCCTTTTAATCGATCTACAAGTCCTCCATGTGGTAAATTACCGTCGAAACAAATAATAATTTTTGTTTTTTTTGGTTTACTAGAAAAATCTATTTTTTTAGAATAATATTTTAGTAAAACGAGATGTTTGTAAAAGCGTGCAATTTGCTTTCTTATTAACTTCATATAATTGTTAACTTCTTTAAATTCCTTTGTTTAATAAAAAACTTTGCATTCTTATATTTTTTTACTCCAATCTAAACTAACATTCCATCTTTGTTTAAATGTAGTATAAAATTCAACCCAATTAAAAAGAGATTCTTTTTTGATTGATTTTATAAACAGTCTTAATTTATAACCCTTAATTTGTTTTGGACTCAAATATTTCTGTTTTGTATACATAATTGTTGGAGATGGTTTTGGCTGATATTTTTCATTTGCCCAAGGAAACTGAAGTTTAATTCTAAATCCTCCAAATGGAGCTTTTAAATGTAGAATAGCTGGATCAGGGAAATAGATTA
Source organism: Flavobacterium ginsenosidimutans (assembly GCF_003254625.1). Taxonomy (GTDB): domain Bacteria; phylum Bacteroidota; class Bacteroidia; order Flavobacteriales; family Flavobacteriaceae; genus Flavobacterium; species Flavobacterium ginsenosidimutans. Next base: position 162,899 of record NZ_QJRJ01000072.1, on the reverse strand, counting down.
CATCAAATCCTTCTTGTCGTAATTGCATTCCGAAATCAAAATCTTCTCCATAGCCAAATTCTAAAGCCATTGTAAAAGAGACATTAATTAAACAGCTTGATTTTACAAAACTATATCCCGAACCAAAAATACTGGTTTGATGAATATCTTTATAAACTAATTTTTCATGTTTTTGCAAACAAGAAGTTGTTACTACTGAAATTCCATACTGCTCTATTTTACAAAAAATATCTTTTATCAAATTTTTGTCGCATCTTATGTCATCATCACTTAGAAATACCCATTCACTAGAAATTTGACTCATAGCCAGATTTCGAGCATTACAAGCTCCTGATTGATGAGTAAATATATGTTTTATACCAAACGGCCATTCTTCTTTAGTTAGATAATCTAATTCACTTATACTCCCCTGAATTGGGTTTTGTTCTACAATAATTACATTATTAGGCAAATGAGTCTGCTGAGAAAGATCTTTAAGAACATCATATAAATACGTTTTTCTGCCAATTGTTGGAATAACAACGTCGATAGTCTTCGAATCTAAAACGATCAATTTTGATTGAACAGGTATTGTAGACAAATCAATATTTCCCTTATTTCGTTTTTTAAATGGTAAAGAATACAACAAAGCAGCTAAGGGAAATCGTTTCTCAAAAATTAAGAGATTAAAAAAAAGTATGAATATCCAGCGTGTACGATAATGCTGTTTTGCAAACTGAAATAAGGTATAAATATTTGCCTTTTCACTTGGAACTGAAATCGTTTTATCTATAACGAGCCTTGGTTCCGAATAGCAAAATAATCCTTTTATGGCTCCCATTTTTGCTAAACTATGCAAAAAATAATCAAAGTCTTTTTTTAGCTTAATTTTATCTTCAAATTGCAAGAGTACTTTCGAACTAATTCCTCCAACGGCACTACTAGTCAACCAAGTTGGATAACTAACATTTTTGTTAACATTTAAAAATATAGATTCATCAATATATCCAATACCATCAGAAAAATATTCTTCACTATCTTTATTGAAAGATGCCATGATTTTGTCATGATGAAAAATTGAATCTAGTGCCTCCCAATTTATGTTGGATTCCATAGTAATATGGATCCAAATTAATCTATCTACTGGAAATTTTTTCGCTAATATCATTAAAGTCGAAGCGATATTTAAAGATCTTTCAAATGGAATTACTTTTCCATCCCTGTAAACTTTTACGACTTTATTATTTTGATGACAAACAACTACCATTAGATTTTCTTATTGATTATCTTTTTATAAAATTCTACATTTTCTTTCACCAGTTTATTGCTATCAAACTGAGATTCTACCCTAATTCTAGCTTTTTCTCCAATTTCCTGACAAAGTGAATTGTTTTTAAGTAACTGAATAATTCGATTTGAATAAAGATCATGATTTGAAGGATAAACCAAATAACCGCTTTCTTCATCTACAATAATCTCTTGTGCCCAACCAATATTACTGTTTACAACCGCTTTTTTCATGGCCATTGATTCTATAGTTACCATTCCTAAGGTTTCTGCAAAAGTTGGAAACACACATATATTTGCTTTCTTTATATAAGTTTGAATTTCATTGTAAGGAATTTTGCCCAAATAGTTTACATTCTTCAAGTCTTCTTCAGTGAACAAATCTTTCATTAGTTCCCATGTTGATTTTGAACCTGTTTTTATATCGAACGAATCTGTACCAATTAAAACTAATTTCGCTTCAGGACTATCATTCCGAACTTTTCTAAAAATTTCAGGTAGTTCTAAAACTCCTTTCTTTCTAATCAGAGTTCCAATATATAGAATCAGATTTTTTTCGAATTCTTTAGGGGTTTGGTTTTCAAAATTATCAAGATCCAGACCGTTATGAATGGTTATGATTTCTTTTTCTTTTATATTAAAAAGTTTTTTTGAAATCTCTCCTGTAAATTTCGTTGGTGAAATAAAAGCTTTTGCTTGATTTATGGCTAATTTTTCAAACCAAAAATTTTTACGTTTCTGCTTTCTATTTTCCAAATGACAAAAATAAGTATCACTTCCGTGAAAACGAATTACTAGAGGCACATCTAAATTCATAAAAGCAGTAATTCCAGTCCAGTCAGGAGCTTCTAGTAATTCAACTTTCTCTTTTTTAATAACTGAATTGACATAATTCTGAATATATTTTCGATGAAAAAACCAACTAAAAAGTTTATAATTTTTATTTTGAATTAAATGAATCGTAACCCCATTTTCTTCCAAAATCTCTTGTTTTTTCTGACCATAAACAAAAACGGTAACTTTAATATTTTCATTACCTAATGCTGTAGTAAGATTTTTTATACTAGTTCCTATTCCAGCTGCATAAGCAACTTGAGGATGAGGAAATTCAGGCGTTAAAAAAGCTATATGCATATTTAATTGTTTTTGAAAAAACAGTTTTTTATTTTAATTATCATTTTCTGTCTTTAGAATAATTCTTTTAGCCAAATTCTGAAACGGGATTTCAATTAAACGATAAGTTAAAGTTGAAATAAGAACTGAAAAAAACAAGATTAATATAAATCGTAAGAGTAAATTAATTAAGCCGTTATTGCAGAAATCAATTAAATGAAACTTAGCTAACCATGCTATAACTATAAAATGTATTATGTAAATACTAAAACTTATTTTACCAATATATCGTATAAATGATTTAGATAAAAAATTAAGTTTTCCTTTACTCAAAAGAAGAGCAAAAACTACGAAGATTATACCGAAGATTATATGATTTAAATATAGAAAATCGAATTTTGATCCAATTTGTAAAGGAAGCAAAATGAAAAAAAAGGCAAGATTTTTAATCTTAACCAATTTTATGTTATCAGGATTTTCAATTAGAAAATATAAAATTATACCTAATGCGAAAATTGGTAATTGACTTGGAAAATAATAAAAAATGAATTCTCTCCACAAATAGGAATCTGAAATAAAACTTACATGCTGGAAAAGCTCCTGTAAAACCAATTTGGCTAATAAAGTAAAGTTTAAAAATATAAACACAGAATTGATGTTTTCTATTCTTTTAAACAAGAAAGGAAACAAAATATAAAAAAACATTTCGACTGTTATGGACCATCCACCTGGAACAAGACTATTAATCCAATAAGGACTTAAACCATGACAATAAAAAAAGTTAGAAATCACATTGCCAATAGTAATATGAGGTTGACTTGCCTGCCAATAAGGAAGATTGTACATTATCCTAAATATATAATATATAATGCCTAAATAATAAATTGGAGCAATTCTAAAAAATCGTCTGATGAAGAAGTTTTTAACTGGATTTTTTTCAATTTTATTTCTTTTCTTATAAGATCGAAACAAAGTAAAAGCACTAGCAATAAAGAAAAGCTGTACACCTCTTGCTCCAAAACTCAGAGATACAGATAACAGATGAGGCAATTTAACCAATCCTTGCTGAGCAGTATGAGTAACTACAACCATTAAAATAGCTATTCCTCTAATAACATCAATATAATCTAACTTTTCTAACTTAATTACATTCATAAACTGAAAAAATCACTTAAAATTTTTGCTGTAAACCTTTTAGCTCCTTCATCTGTCATATGTCCGCAAGACGAAAAATATTTATTTTCTATAACTGTATTTTCATAATTGTGAATTTCTGGATATGCTTTTTTTACTTTGTCAAAATAATTCATTCCAACTACATTTTCACACATTGGAGTCATAACAGCAATAAAATTGATGTTGTTCTTTTTACAAATATTTTTTATCTCTTCATAATATTTATTGCGTGGCAAAGGATTTAGATTGACAATATTGTTTTTCATATTGCCATTTTTGTGTTTTTCCAATGGATAATATCCTAAGTTATCCAAAGCATTTGTTTTTTCATTTACTGCTATTTTGTAAATTTCTCTAAAACCAATTTTAGAATCAAACTTTACATATCTATAAAAAGGAATATAATACAATTCGTTAAAGTTTTCTTCTGTCGAAAAATGATCTTTTATAACTTTTGAGCAATGAATATACGGCAGAAATTTTGTTGCAACTCCTTCGGATTCTTGGTCATTTGAAAGATTTAAATCTGCTTCGAGAATTATATTTTTGATTTCATATTTTCTTTCTATCATCAATTTCAACATTAAAGATGCTTCAAATAAATGTCCGCCACTCATTCCGTAATTAAACGTTTTTAATCCTTTATCTTCAAACATTTGAGAAACAAAATGGTTATTAGCTCTTGAAGAACCTAAAATAACCACATCATACTTCTTTGCTGTAGAATTGAAAACAGTTTCTATTTTTCCACGGTTTTTGGACTGTATAAAAGAATAAGTATACAATCCGTCCAAGAGAACCGCTATCAAAACTGTTAAAAGAAAAACTCCTAATATGTATAATAAAAACTTCTTCATTAAAACTGGAAATAAATAAATTCTTTATAATCAGAATAAGTTCCGAAAGCAATAATTGCCATAATTGCCAGTGCCATTTTCAACCAACTTTTTTTTCCTGAAATTGGTTCTACTTTAGTTTTATTATTCCATTCTACTAAAACAAACAGACTAATCATCAATAATAATTCATAATTATATCGTTCATTATCTAAATACTGAGGGCTAAACTCGCCATTAGTAAATATTCTTTTTAAATATAAAATAGCATCTGTAATAGTTCTTGCTCTAAAAAACACCCAAGCAATACAGGTCAATAAAAATGTGGTTAGAATACTAAATAATACTTTTACAGAATCTAGATTCCATTTTAGAATTATGGAATCCATATTATTTCTATTACTATTTGAAAGTAATAACGGAAGAAAATAAACAGCATTTATGAATCCCCAAACAATGTATGTCCAGTTGGCACCATGCCAAAACCCACTAACGATAAAAATGATGAAGGTATTTCGGATTTTTATCCAAAGTCCTCCTTTGCTTCCACCGAGAGGAATATATAAATAATCTCTAAACCAAGATGAAAGCGAAATATGCCAGCGACGCCAAAACTCGGCTATATCTCTTGAAAAATATGGGTAATTGAAATTTCGTAATAAATCTAAACCAAATAATTTAGATACTCCAAGCGCAATATCTGAATAACCTGAAAAATCGCCATAAATCTGAAAAGCAAAATAAATTGCCCCCATAATTAATGAAAAAGAATTCATTGAAGGGTAATGATCAAAAATAGCATTAGCATATACTGCACAAGTATCTGCAATCACTACTTTTTTTACCAATCCCCAAACAATTTGATAAACTCCCTCTTTTGCTTTTTCAAGATTAAATTCGCGTTTTTCTTTTAGTTCTGGCAGTAAATGTGTCGCTCTTTCTATTGGTCCTGCAACTAAAAGTGGAAAATAGCTCACAAACAGAGAATAATCAATAAAGTTATATTCGGCTTTTATTCTTTTATAATAAATATCAATTACATAAGATAATCCATGGAAAGTATAGAATGAAATCCCAACTGGAAGAATCACATTTAGCAAAAATGGGCTTACTTTGAATCCAAAAGAAGTGAACATTTCTGCAAATGAAGATGCAAAGAAATTATAGTATTTAAAAATTCCTAAAAAGCCTAAGTTGACTGAAATACTAAGCCAGAACCAAAACTTTCTTCCTTTTTCGGAGTTACTTTTTTCGATTTGAATTCCTGTAAAATAATCTAGAAATGTTGAGAAAACTAACAGAAATAAAAATCTCCAATCCCAACAAGAATAGAAATAATAACTTGCTAGAATTAATAAAGCATTTTGTGTGCTCTTGGTTTTATTAAAAACAAACCAATACAGAAAAAAAACAATTGGCAAAAAGATGGCAAATGCCAAAGAGTTAAAAAACATAAATAATTATTTCTTTAAAAGACTATTTATACTTTCCCAGATTTTTTCAGATGCTTTAGTAGGATTTGGCCCAACAATAATCTCGAACCATTTTTTACTCTCTTTTACACTTGAAGTTTTTCCGTCAATAATGTCTTTAACAATAGCTGTTAAATCCTTTTTGTTTCTTACCCACAAAGCGGCCTCTTCAGAAGGTTTCGATCTAAAATGGATGTATTTATAATTTTGTCCAATATCACGAATTCCTTTTTTTAATTGTGGTTGTTCGTAATCAAAAAACAGACAAGATTTATCATGAGCAGAAAAGTCAAAGACCATAGAAGAAGCAATGTTACCTACAAATTCTGTGTATTCACAAATATTTGTCTGTAATGCAAAATCTTCTTTTGTTGGCATAATTTCATTCCAGCTTTGCCCAACAGGACTCCATAATGGATCTATGTTCACAATTACATCCTTGTATTTATTTAAAACCTCATCGTAACGATCAGTAAAATCTACAGGGCATTTTCTATAAATGATTCCTAAAGAATATCCGTTTTGGTTTAACTCTCTTACCGATAATGCTAAATCTTCTAAATAATATTGATCTAAAGGAGAAGTCACGATATCATCTCCAGAATAACAAATGTATTTTGTGTTAAGATCTAGATTATGTGTTGCAAAAAACTCTTCTTTTGATTGTAAAAGAGTTTTATCAAAATGGCTTTCAAATTGAGGGGTTCCAGTAACAAAAATCTGTTCCTCTTTTACATACGGACAGTACATTAAAACCTCTTTTTTCATGTGGTCACTCCACACAAAATAGTAATCTGTTTCTACTAAGGTTGTTGCTTTCGGAAGATTATCCCACGAAAAAATAAAAGTCCCTGTTGGAATTCCTAAATCCTGTGCAGCCAAAATAGAAGCAATCGCTTGAGTTGGGCGCTGATTGGTGCAGAAAACGAAATCAGGTTTGTGTTCTTCCAACTGTTTTTTGCTTTCCTTGTATTTACTTGTTGTACGTTCTCCTTTTTTTATCTGCTCACGGACAAACTTTATACCTTTATCGTTAGAACCAAAAGTCGTTAGAACATCAACCATTATACTTTTTACAGCATTATTTATCCCTTTATAAGATTGCGGAAAATTATAAGTGTTGTAAACTTCTTCATTAAACTTCTTATCAAAAAAATTTAGCTCCATTCTTTTACGCGCACGACTATAAACTATAGTTAATGGATGCACTGATTTTTCCTGAATCTTTAATTCTTTAAAACCTAATTTCTCAGTAATAGAAAATGGCGTATTATTCCAATATGTAATATCAAAATTATTTTTTTTTCCAATTTCTTTAAAAGAGGTTAAGGCAAAATTTCGAAGTCCAACTCCGTCAGGTAAAAAGATAAATATGTTTTTTTTCATTGAAAACAAAAGTCTAAAATATTCTAGCTAATAAGCTTTTATTTGAAGGGACAGACATTCAATAATCCGTCGCATAATTGATCTATAATCTTTCTTTCTGGAAGATTTGGAAGTTCTCCAAAAAGGTTTTCTAGTTCTGAACTAGAGTATTTTTCAAGCCTAATTTCTGGTTTAAAAAATGGCATTTCAACAGATTCAAAATAATCTTGATACTTTACATCATCCCCAAATACCTTATCTGAAAACTTCTGCCAAACTGCTGGAATATTATACGTATGAGCAATAATAACTCCGTGAAGTGAAGATGAAATAATTTTTTCGCATTGAAGAAACTCTACCGTTTTTGTTTCAATATCATTGGTCATCATATCAATTAAAAGTACTTCTGGATTATCTTTAAACCAATCTTGAACTAGCTTGAAATCATTATAATGAGGTACAAAACCATACTTGTATTTTTTATCAATTTTTGGATTAAAATACCTTGGTAATAATAATGCAGGGTCTCCATAAACTTCTGGAACTTCAAAAGAAAGATCTAAAAGATATTTTCTAGTCTGTGGCCCGCGAACGGCAAGAAAAACTGCATTATTTACTTTACTTTTTTGGTCAATTATTCCACTCCCCCAAACAATACATTTATAATTTACATTTGCTAAAATACTTCCCGCAGTGACATAAATTGGAGCAAACCAATCTAAAATGGAAAACTTTTTTGGCCAAGCAAAAACCACTTTTTTCGAAGATATTTTCTCTACAAGATATTTCCCGAGAAGATCCCCATAATTTTCGTTATTTTTTCCTTGAATGATCTTTTCATTCCACCAAAAAAGTCTAATTGTGTTTGAGAAAAACATATAATTTAAACCTTTTTATTTTTTAGTTTATCTCTTTGAACTTGTTCGATTGGCAAAATATCAGCAGATTTAAAAGTTAAAGCTTGATAAACTGCATTTAAATCTCTTGTAAGTTTACGTAAACCCATAGGCTCTAAAGAAGCCGCATGATCGGTACCTTTCCAAGTTCTGTCAATAGTGTAATGCCTTTCAATAATATTAGCTCCTAAAGTATAAGCAGCCATATCTACAGCAATTCCTAAGTGATGTCCTGAAAAACCGATGTGTTTTACCAAGTGACCGTATTTTTGTCTTAAAATATTAATATCCAAAAGACAAACATCTTCAAAAGGAACTGGATAACCAGATGTACAGTTATATAAAACTAAATCTTGGTTTCTCCCTTTTTTAGTGAAAAAATCAACCAGAGTATCTGTTTCATCTTTAGTTGTCATTCCTGTCGAAATATGAATTTCTCCTGAATAATTTTCGCTAAGCCATTCTAGCATTTCGAAGTTATTATTACAAGCAGAAGGAATTTTAATAAAATCTGGATTTAAGGACGCAATCTCTTTTGCTGAAGTCGTATCCCAAACAGATGTTGAATAAGTAATTCCGATTTCATCGCAATACGCTTTTAGTTCTTTATGCTGTTCAACATTGAATTCTAAAAACTCTCTGTGCGCACCATAAGTCTCTCCATATGAATTAGAAAAATTTGGGTGTGGCGCATTATATTGCTCTTCTGTAAGAAGCTCTTTATTATTACGTTTTTGGAATTTTACTGCATCTGCGTTTCCGAAGATTTTTGCAATCTTAATTAATTCTTTTGCTATTTCCATTTCACCTTTATGATTGCATCCAATTTCGGCAATCACGTAAGGTTTTTTAAATTCCTTCATAACGTTTATTGTACTTTAATAAAATTTCACAAGTTTCTCGTATTGCTCCGGCTCCTGATTTATGAGTTAAAACATAATCTGTATTTGCCTTAACAATATCTGTCGCATCTGCAGGAGTAAATGACCAACCAACACTGCAAATATTAGCTAAATCATTTACGTCATCGCCCACATACGAAACGGCGCCAAAACTACTATTTCTCTCTGAAAGAAAATGTGTTAAAAAGGAAAATTTATCTTTTACTCCTAAAAAAGTGTGTTTAATCTGCAATTTCTTCATTCTCTGCGCAACTAATTCAGAATTTTCTGAGGTCATTACGATCACTTCAACGTTATTTTGCCTTAAAATTTCCAATCCCATCCCGTCACGCATATCAAATTTTTTAGCCATTTCTCCATCCTCATCATAATAAACACATCCATCGGTGAAAACGCCATCTACATCTAAAACTAAATAATCTATACGTTGATGCACTTTCTTTTTCTTCTGACGATCTCCTAACAGTTTTTCCAGAATATCCCAATCTGACAAACTATCTATTTCTACCAAAGATTCCTCTGGCATTTTTACTAAACCAATTGAACCGCTTACTCTGTTTTTTGAGTTTAAAAAAGCTTCTTTTGTAGTAACATATACTGCTCCGTTTTCAATAAGCAATCCTTCAAAATCTTGGCGTCTCGGTCTTTTAAAAACATCATAATTACTTGGAGTTCCATCTGCGTTCCAGATAAAGCGATGTGTATTTACGACCGTTAATGCTGATTCTTTTTTATTAACAAGAACTTCATTTAGCGCTGCATTAATATCCTGAGCTTTTGTCATTGGAGAAGTTGCTTGCAATAAACATAACAAGTCAAAATCATTCTTTACAAGCTCTGCAAATTCAAGCATAGCACTTTCTGTTGATGCAGTATCAGAAGCATTTTCATCATTTCTTAAAAGTGTCTTTACTTTTGAAGTCCAAAAATATTCTCTTTTAATATAATCTATAATTTCCTGATCGTCTGTAAAAACGTATACCTCATCAAGCTCAGAAAAAATTGCTTCAGTCAGAACCCATGAAAAAAGTGGGCGTCCGAGCATCTTTTTTTTATTCTTTCCTGGAATTCCTTTTGAGTTCTTACGAAGTGGAATTATGGCGGTTTTTTTCATATAGAATATTTAATGTTCAAAATTAAGCGATTAAAATTTATGCGATTGTCTAATAGGATAAGATTTTTAAATAATATTAAAATCATTGAGCAAAGGATTAAACACTTTATATGTACCATCTACTGATTTTCTCGTTTCTATTTTTCTGATTAAAGTTTGAAAAGAGGCACAAAAATCTAAAGATTCATTATCTATAAAATGAACAAGCTCATTATCTATATATTGCTCATAAATCTCTAATCCAAGTTTATTAATAATTACCGATGGTATATTCATCATTCTAGCTTCAATTAATGCGCCTGAATAATTTGTTACATGAAGAACCGATTCACTTAACACTTTAGGCAAAGGCATTTCAATAGGGCTTTGAATAATTACTTTGTCTTTTATTTTGTTAATTTCAAGGAAATTTTCTAAATCTTCTTTAGCAATAGAATTTCGAGGATGCAATCTAAGTATCCATTGATAATTTATATTTTTTATTACAAAAATTAAATCTGAACCTAACATTTCCTCAATTTTAGAAAGATGTAATGTATAAAGAATTTTATTTGGTTTCGAAAAGTCTTCTTTTCTTTTATTCAACCAATAAGAGACGTAAGGCTGGCCTATTGTTTTTGCTGTAGTATTGCTAGTTTTACTTGCCCATAAGTCTATAGCTTTTTTTGATTCTTCATCCCAAGTCCAGAATTCTTTTACAACGGTATTAAATCCACTTTCAGGAAACTTTGTCCACGAATTAAAAGCCATGTTATTTATTTGGGTGCCATGCTGTAAATCTACAGTTTTAATTTGCATCTCGTTTGCAGAAACAACTGCAGCTGTTAAATCATCCAAACCATAATAACCTAAAAACACAATTTTTTGAGGTTCGATCTTTTTAAACAAAATATTAAAAAATCTTTTTAAAGAATTAATCTTCAAACTCCAGTTTATTAAACTCTCAAGTTCAATTCCAAGCATTTTCAAATCTAAATAATCATAAAACTCTTTATACCCTTCTAGAGCATAAACATTTTCTTTGCTTTTAAATTTGTTAAGCATTTTTATAATCAATCTGTACGCTCCTAGGTATTTTTCTAGATCAATAATTGCCTGCTGATTAAAATTTAAAGGATTTACTTTTCTATATTCTATTACATACACATCTTCTTTCAAATTATGCGCTTCTATCATTGAGTCATAAAAACGATTAAAATATACTCCGTTTTGAAGAACACGGTGAAAGTGAGCACCAAAAAAAACAATTTTTTTCTTTTTTAATCGCAAGAAAAAAAACATTAAAAAATAAAGAAACGAAATTATACTATAACTCTTTTTAATTTTTTCTGTCCATGCATTTTTTTTAGCTGATGCAACATTATTAGAATTATTTCCATTTGCAACAGAAAGCAATTTACTTAAATAGTGTGTATAAATTTTAATCCGAACAAGTGGCCAAATGTGTATTCCATTTACTATCCATCTATCGACAGGCCATTTCTGTTCAATGTCAATAATTATTTTTTTAATCTCTTCTTGAGATTTAATATTTTCATTCATTATAGTTCGAAATATTTAAATGCAAAAAAATTTGCTCATTTTTAAGGAAATATAATGCTATTATATTGCTCCAAAACCTTATTTTTTACGTAATGATATTCTAATCCTTTCAAAAGTTCTTTAGGGTTATAATTGTTTTTTGATATAAATAAAATTCCATCTTCTACTTTTGTTTTGATCTCATCAATATCTTCGCAATTTTCTATTAAAAGACCTTGCATTTCATTTTGTATGATTTCTTGAGTTGCCTTTCCTGGATTTGATTGAATAGGATAAACCTCCATAGAAATTGCTTCCAATAATGTGTTTGGCATTCCATCAGAATTACTGTTACCAATATATAATAAGGATTCCCCCATTAATTTAAAAACCTCTTCGTGATTTATTTTACCAATCGCTTTAAAGTTATTCCATTTTTTCAAGGGAGATTTATTCAAATAATCAAATGTTTCAATATCTGATCCAAAAACGATTATTTTAAAATTCTTAAGTTTATTTTCTAACTTTTCTAATGCTTTAAGTACTGGAATGACTCTTCCCGATCTTCCTTGAAAACCCTTAATGAGAATTGTATTTCTTTCATATTTAGGCATTTTAAATTTCTCTATCTCTTCGAGATCAATTCCACCTGGTCCAGGGAACACCCCTAAAAGCTTACCATTAAAACCGTGTCTTTGTGCGATTTGAAAATCCCTATAACAATCTGTAAAAAGAAAATTAACTCTCGGCAATATTCTTTTAATGTCTTTTAAATAATTAGGTTCATTTTGAAAATAAAACAAATCACTGCCCCAAGAAGAATATATCCATTTTTGACTATTGTATTTTTCCATTATCGAAATAATAGGCGCACACGATAAATATAAAGCAAAACTATGTACTACATCTGGTTGTATTTGTAATAAATATTCTTCAAATTTTTTTGCCGTTTCTTTTTCATTTATTCTTTGAATCTGCCTGTAAATTAATGGAAACTTACTTTTTAGCTGTATCCTCCCAGGAAAATCCCATCTAACTTTCCAATTTGACTTTTGATCAATCCAACTTAATTTTTTATTTTTTCCTCCCATTCCTGTTATGTCAAACCAATATACTTCATGACCCGAATCTTGAAGTTGATTTACCCATCTAAAAAAATGCAGAGATGGAATGGAAACCATTAAAATTTTCATTATGGAAAGTAAATTTTTAAGTTTATTGTATTCTGATTTTGATCAAAAATGTATTCGTAAGGATTATTTTTATAGTCTTTAATGATCTCCAACAAAATCATATCATTAATTGCTTTCATTGTCCAAAAAGTCTTATATTTTTTTCTCAAAGTCTTCTTTGTCAATTCCACTATTTTACTTTTAAATGATACATCTTTAATTTTTATCCAAATCACTTTATGAGTAAAATTAGGAAACTGAGACAATAGCGCATTGAGCTTTATTTTTTCAGAATCAATTTCAATGGTATAATCTGGTGCATTTGACAATTTTAAATAGAAATCTTCTACTGGCATAACTCCCCACTCATTATTTATATTTGCTTTTATTACTTTTATTTCATCAGTAAAATGAATATAAGAGTGGTTAATTTTTTCTAAATTAAAATGATAAGGATCTTTGCTTTGGTTGGTTCTATAATATTTGGGATGCCATTGATGCTTCAAAAGAGTCTCTTTGTTAAAGAAAACCACCTCAATACCCAAATTACGTAGTCGAATATGCGTATCAGTATCTTCGGCTCCCCAACCATGATAAAATTCATCGTAACCATTAATTTCCTTTAGTAAACTAGTTGGATACAATGTCATTCCAGTCGCTTCAATTCCTGAAACAAATTCAATATTAGAATTGTCAAAATCCTTATTCTGTTTAGTTTCTTCTTGGCTTAAAAAGCCAACTTGAAAATAAGTTATAACGTTTTCATTTTTAAGCTGATAAAGTCTTTTCACAAAGTCATTATGAAAAATCATATCAATATCAGCGACAAAGAAAAATTCTGTTTTACATTTCTTTAAAGCGATATTGATCGCTCTAGCTTTGTTCCATAATTGATATGAAACTGGGCAAGAAACAAATTGTATTTTAGGATATTTTAAAATTAATTGTTCTAAATTTAAAAGGTATTCTCTATTAGAGCCATAATCCATAAAAAACAATTCGAAATCATTTCGCGATTGTTGCGCTAAAGAATCCAAGCATTTTTTCACAATACTTAGATCCCGATTACGATTGGTTAGAACTATCGATATCATTTATAGTTTTTTAAAACTTGATCTAACTTCATATCAGAAACTTTATTTTTCAGAATAATCTTTTGGTTTATAAAGATCTTTTCACTTTTATTTTTAAAATAAGTAATTTAATTTCACGGGAAATCTTTTTAAAACTTTCTTTTATTAAGATGTTAAAGATATTTTTTATAAATGAACCGATAATTTTAACATAAGAAGGGTACTTTAATTTATGTATTTGATAATAGGCTGTTGTTTCATTTTTCCATCGATTTAAACTACCTTTTTCGTCACGTTTAATATGATAAAAGAAAGTTTCATTAAAATCTTTAATTAAAAAACCGGATTTCATAACGCGATCTGACCATTCTTTATCCTCACTAAATACAAGTTTTTCATCAAACTTGAATTTACTCCAAACTTCTTTATTTACCATTGCACAACCTGCCATAAGTCCGAAAGTTAATCCATCATTTACAAAAAAATTATTATTGTTTGCCCGAATATAGTTTGAATAAGAATTAATATATCGCATACCTGCCAAGTTTGGATTTTCATTAAACTCTATTACTGAGTTTTTAAAAAAAGAATTGCCTACAGGGACAGCATGGGAACTTAACAATAAAATCAAGTTGTTTCTCGCATTTTCTATCCCTAAATTAATTGCTTTTCCGTATGTGAAATTTTCAATAGTTACAATCTTACAATTATACTTTTCAGCAACTTGAACACTTCTATCAGTTGAATTATTGTCTACAACAATAATTTCATCAATATCTTCAATATATACTTTCCTTAAAATACTTAAAATAGATTCTAAGGCTTGAGCTTCATTTTTGTTTCTTATGACAATGGAAATCATTTAGTTTTGCAAGAGTAGATTAATGTTTTTAATGTTTTTTTAAAAAAATTATAAGTCGGTCTTTTTTTTAAATCTATTTTTTTTATTGCAAGAAAATAATCTCTTCGCCTAATTAATTGAAAAAAATCAAAATCGATCCAAGATCCTTCCCACAAATGAATTGCAATAGTATTTGAGGTTGCGTATTTCAAAAAATCTTTTTGGAAAGGTTTGTTTACATCAAAAGGTAGTGGATAAAAAAAATCTGGCGTGTAAACCTTTACATCCCTTTCGCATATTATATTATCAAAAACATGAAGTTTTTTACCGCTATAAGTTTCAAATGATCTAGTCAAAACTCTTGGTATAGCCAATTTTAATTGCCAATTCTGAGGATTAAGATTTTCATAATACTTTAAGCACTCTTTTATGTATTCTGAATCTTTTTCGCCACCAAAAATTCCTGCACTTATTAATTTTTTATCTTCTGCGCCTATAAAAAAAGAGTCATTTAATAGATCGTCAAATGTTTTTAAAACAAACATATCTGTATCTAAATAAATTCCTCCATAATCACGCACTGCTTTTAGTCTAACATAATCTGCTACAAATGCATACTTTTTACTTTCATAAGCAAACTTAACAAAAGGATGTGCCATATCAGAATTACTTTCATTCCATAAAATAATTTCATAATCTGGTAAATGTTTCCTCCACGAATCTATACACATTTTTTGAATATCTGAATGATCAGCTCCTCCAAACCAACAGTAATGTATAATTTTAGGTATCATCTATTAATTATTTGAAGAAAAAATATCCCTTTTTAAAGATTAGAAAAGAAAAGTAACCTAAAATTATTTTATAAAATAAAGGGTTTTTAGTTTGCATATCCTTTTTCAATATCATAAAGAATAATTTCTTTTTATCAATATGTTTCTCATTAGAAGTCAGAATATCTCTTAAAATAATCTTATATCTTTCTCTAACATATTTTAAGCAAGCTAAATAATCTAATGATTTATTTTTCTTAATTATTTTCAATTGTTTTTCTCGTGCTGTTATCTCTGAATTAATTTCTACCGAATTAAGACTATAAATCTGATTGGACAATGAATTCAAATTGATATTATATTTAAACAAGATTTTATCAATAAATTTAATTTTCGGTTTTTGATAAAGCATTCGCAAGTTAAAATCCCAATCATCTAGATATCGAATATTTTCGTCGAACAATTCTTCTTGATTATTTAAAAAATCTCTACTCCACAGAGGTCCGCAAACATAAAAACTAAGAAATCCGGTAAAATATTTTTCAATTAAATTTTCAGAAAAAATTCTATTGTACCCAATAATTTCTTTAGTTACAGAATCAATTTTCACTAATTTACCAACAGCAACATTTATCTCTGGTTCTAAGTTCTCAACAAAAGTTTCTAAAGCTGTTTCATTATAAGAATCATCACTATCAAACCAATTTATCCATAAACCTTTGCTTTTCTCAAAACCGTAATTTCTACAAGAATTTGGTCCTTTTATTTTTTCTTGAGGCCTTTGATGATATTGAAATCTCTCATCTTTTTCAATATATTGAGACACAATTTCGGCAGTATTATCTGTAGATCCATCATCTACAATTATACATTCCCAGTTTTTATAAGTTTGTATTAATATACTTTCGAGTGTTTCATTAATTAAATGAGCTCTATTGTAGGTTGGAATTATTATCGAAATAACAGGATTAATCATGAATAGAATTTTTTGAAATATTTTTCAGCTTTATAACTTCCTCTGTTAATTAACATAAAAAAGCATGCACTTAAAAAAAATTCAATTCCTATTTTTTTATTTATCAAATAGAATTGAGAACTAGCTTTTCGAGTAATAAAAAAACAGTTTTTAAAATGTTTTTGTTCTAATCCTCTATAAAATGAATTTACAATATTGAAATAATATTGACCGACTAACTCTAAATCATTTAATTGAATACTTTTCTTTAAATTTTCAATTGCAATTATCGTTTTAGATTCCTCAAATAATTTTATGTACTTAAAGTTTGTAAAAGTTTTCGTCTTTTCATGCTGACGATATAAGAACAATGATTTATTCAAAATTATATATTTATTTGGGCTCAAATTGTAAAATAATCTCGAAAAAAGTTCAGCTTCTTGGCCTCTTGCAATATTAACATTGAATAATTCTTTATTCTTTAAAAAACTTTTCCTAAAAAGAATTGATGGAGTAAGTATTTGCAGTTTCCATAAAACATAATCTTTAAATAAATAAGATTTTATTTCCAAATCGATATTTTTCAATGCTGTCAAATTTTGATCGGTATAAGTACCTGAACAAATAACTAAATCAATCTCTTCAGAAAACAATTCGAGCTTTTCACTAAGAAAAGCATCCATCATTACATCATCATCGTCAAACCAGTTAATAAACTCTCCTTTACTTAATTCAAATCCATAATTTCTTGAAGCATTCCCGCCTGGTTTTCTATCTAATGGACGATGGTGTAACTGAAAACGACTATCTTTTTTTATAAATTTATTAATGACTTCAACTGTATTATCGGTTGATCCATCATCAACAATAATACACTCCCAATTTTGATATGTTTGTATTAAGATTGAATCGAGTGTCTCTTCTATAAGATGCGCTCGATTATATGTTGGTATAATTATGGAAACTAAGGGATTATTCACAAATAAAACTAAATAAATTAATCCAATCATTAGATGTTCTTTCAGGAAATAAAAAAGCTTCAATACTTTGCATATTAGTTATTCCTGTATTTAAATTAGATTCTAAATTATCTATTAATTTTTTAAGTTTTAGAGGTAATTCCTCAAATTTGTCAATTTCCTCAAAATGAATATTGTTTCGTCTTAATATTCCATATGGTAACCAACCACCAGCTATTACATTATTCCCAGCATATAGCACTTCAGTCATTGCTCCACTCAATGCATCGCTTTCAGGTGCCTGAATCATAACATTTGTAATTAAACGCAATTTAGAAATTTCTTCAGGTATAAGGAAATCATTAATAATTATAATATCTAAACTATTATATTGCTGAATTGCAATTTTCAATTCTTTAAGATATTGCAGTTCTCCTCCGTAGCCCAAATGCAAAACAAAGCTTATCTTATTTTTATATTCATCAGGTAAGCTATTTAAAACCTGAATCATCTTCAAGTGATTATTCTCTTTAAAAGCATTATGCCCCAATGCAACCAAATAATCCTTTATTTTATACTTTTCTTTAAACTTTGCTAATAATTGTCTATTGCTTCTATTTAGATTAATTGCATTGTAAATTTCAGTACTAATAGTAAATCTTACATCTTTAATTTTATCGCTTAGATGCATACCATACTTAGCTTTAATTACTAAAGCCATTTCAGGTGATTGCACTGTTATTAAAGTGGCTTTGTTTAAAGCTCTTCCAACATAGTAGTCATTATATACATTCCCCATTCTAAATAAATCTGAGCCCCAGAAACTACATATCACTTTAGTTTCTTTTTCAACAAAGTGAAGATATTCTAAATTATAAAATGAGCAAAAATGAAAATGAAGCACGTCAAATTTTTTTGTTTGAATATAATTTTCGTAAACATACTCTTTCAACGCATATTTCATGCACACTTTTAATGCTTTTCGGATTGCCTTTTTTTGATTTAATTCAAATAGGAAAGTTTCCTTATAGAATTTTTTTTTAAATGATTTTAAAAAAATCAATGCTCTCCTCCATTTTGAAATGCTTTTATAGTGCTGCTCAAAATCTAAATTTTCTTTAAAAACATTATTACTTTCATTATACTTATCATTTGGCAAATGTGTATAAGTATCAATATGAAAACTGAAGTCATTATTAATCTTTAAAATTTCACCATAAAGTTGATTTAAGAAATTAGACTGCCCAATACCAAGAACCAGTATCTTTTTTTTATTCTTTTCCATATGGCAAAAAATTACCTGGCAATATTGCATAATTGCCTTTACGATTAAATTTACCATTCTCCCAAATATAACCTTGTAGAACTTCTAAAGATTTTACATTCTCTATAACATCTAAAAAATTATTTTCATCAAAATCAATTTCAGCTAAAAGAACTCTAATATTATATGTTTCGGCTCGCAAATATAAATTTGGAATTTCTAACATAAAAATATTTGACTTTTCTAAAAATGAAAAATTTGTATTCATTTCATCACTTAAGAATGATAAACAAATATTTTCATTTTGGTCTATAAAATTTATACCAACACGCAATTTATTAAAATCAATATCTATCAATTTATCAATTTCTAAACAAATATTTAATGCCTCTCCTGATATAACTTGGCTTACTTCATTCTTTTTATTGTCAACAAAGTAAAGGTCTTTAATTTTAATTTTACCAGACCCCCTTCTATCAGTTCTTTCTTCTAATAATTGTTCGCTTTTTTCTGAATTTTGAGACAAATAGAAGTCAACTGCATTATGACTTGTATCATTAAAAACTACTTTCCCGTATTCTAATACGATTCCACGAGTACATAATTGTTTAACCGCTGCCATATTATGACTGACAAACAAAACTGTACGTCCTCCGCTACGTGAAATATCCTGCATTTTGCCGATAGCTTTTTTCTGAAACTCTGCATCTCCGACAGCCAAAACCTCATCTACAACTAAAATTTCAGGTTCCAAAAAAGCAGCGACAGCAAATGCCAAACGAACTGTCATTCCTGAACTATATCTTTTAACCGGCGTGTCTATATAACGTTCGCATCCTGAAAATTCAATAATTTCATCTAGTTTTGAAGTAATTTCTTTTTTGGTCATTCCTAAAATGGCACCATTAAGGAAAATATTTTCTCGTCCAGTCATTTCTCCATTAAAACCAGTTCCAACCTCTAATAGAGAAGCAATGCGGCCACGAGATTTAATACTTCCAGTTGTAGGAGCTGTTACTTTTGAAAGAATTTTTAAAAGTGTTGACTTTCCAGCTCCATTTTTACCAATTATTCCTAAGACTTCACCTCTTTCAACTTCAAAATTAATATCTTGTAATGCCCAAACATAATCTGAAGTTCCTTTGGTCGAGCGATCATTTACATCTCCTATTTTCAAATATGGATTTTCTTTTCCCAGAATTTTATGCCACCATCTGTTTATATCATGACTTAAAGTTCCTGTTCCAACTTGACCTAAACGATATTGTTTAGAAATATTTTCGGCTTTTAATATGATTTCTTTCATTTATACGGTATCTATAAAGCTTTTTTCTGTTCTATTAAAAACCAATAATCCAACAAAAAAAACAGCTATTGTAAGTGTCATTGTATATCCTAATCCTAAAATTGATATACTGCCTATATTCAAAAGCATATAACGAGAAGTTTCAATAACATAAGCTAACGGATTATATTCTACTACCCATCCTAGTTTAGGCAATTTCTCTTTAATTAAATCCATTGGATACATTACCGCAGAGATGTACATAAGTAATTGTATTCCAAAACCAACTAAATTATTTAAATCCCTATATTTCGTAACCATTGATGAAATCATCATTCCTAAACCAAGTCCCAAAATTCCCATAAAAGCAATTAATATAGGAAAGAATAGTAAAGATCCATTCAAGCTTAAATCTGCTCCCTGCCAGTAAAAGAAAATGTAAAAAACAACAAATATGAAAAACTGGATTCCAAATTTGATCAAATTTGAAATTACTATTGATAGTGGAGTTATAATTCTTGGAAAATAAACTTTACCAAATATTGCCGCATTAGACTTAAAAGTATCTGAAGTTCCATTTAAACAGGATGTAAAATAATTCCATACCATAATTCCTGCTAGATTAAATAGAAATGGCGGAATCGATCCTGTTTTAATACCAGCAACGTTATTGAATATAATGGTAAAAGTAATAGAAGTAAATAAAGGCTGTATTAAGTACCAAAGAGGCCCTAAAACAGTTTGCTTGTAAACTGTAATAATATCTCTTTTTACAAAAAGCATTAATAAATCTCGATAATGCCAAATTTCCTTGAAATTAAGCGTAAAAAATTTATTTTTTGGTGTTATCTCAAACAGCCAATCGTTTGTATTTTTAGAATCCATTGGAAAGAATATAAAAACCTTGATTTTTAAATTTTAACAAGATTTTTAACATTTAAATTTTGTTTAAAAATGCCAAAAGGCGTTTTAAAAAACACCTTTTGCCTATATTTGATTTATATTTTTATCTCTAATTATTTATCTAAAATTTCGAAAGTAGAATTCATACTCTTAAATTCTGGGACAATTTTTTTCATCTTTGCAACGATATCATCATTTTCATAAAAATCGGCAATTCCAATGAGTTCATCAACATCATTATGTAGAGTCTCATACTCATCTTGAATTTCCTGAGCAATCATGATTTTATTATGATATGTTGGCAATGTCTTAGCCGTATCATTTAATAATTCTTCGTAAAGCTTCTCACCAGGTCTTAAACCTACAATTTTAATTTTTATTTCTTTGTCAGGTATAAAACCAGCTAACTTAATCATTTTCTTTGCCAAGTCAATAATTCTCACTGGTTTTCCCATATCAAAAATATAAATTTCTCCTCCATTCCCCATTGCTCCTGCTTCTAATACAAGTTGGCATGCTTCTGGAATTGTCATAAAATAACGAATAATATCTTGATGCGTTATGGTTACCGGCCCTCCTTCTGCAATCTGCTTAGTAAACAAAGGAACAACTGAACCGTTTGAACCTAAAACATTTCCAAAACGAGTCGTAATGAATTTTGTGCCGCCTTCTACTTTTTCTCTTTGATTTTTTAAGAACAGAGATTGTACATACTTTTCTGCAATACGTTTACTGGCTCCCATTACGTTGCTAGGATTAACCGCTTTATCAGTAGAAACCATTACAAATTTCTTTACACGATATTTACAAGCTAAATCTGCTAGGTTTTTTGTTCCTTTAATATTCGTTTGAATAGCCTGCGACGGGTTTTCTTCCATTAAAGGTACATGCTTATATGCAGCAGCGTGAAAAACGACATGCGGATTATAATTTTTAAAAACCTTCTCTAATGCTTTTTTACTTCTTACATCTGCAATTACGGCTACGATTTTAGTGCTAAAATCCATAGCCTGAGTCTCCAAGCACAAATTGTGTAACGGTGTTTCGGCATGATCCAAAACAATTACATTTTTTGGATTAAAGTTTAAAACCTGTCTTACAATTTCACTACCGATTGAACCAGCAGCTCCGGTAATTAGTATTGTCTTATCTTTTAATTGTTTTGAAATAGATCTACTATCAAGAACTATAGGTTTTCTTTCTAATAAATCCTCAATTTGAATATTCTTTACTTTTTGAGAAATTTCCTTTTGATTTTCCCAATCCGAAATAAGTGGAACTGTATATACTCTGTAGTTAAATTCCAAACATTGATCAACTATAATAAGCTGTTCGTCTTTGCTTAAGCTCTTATCTGCGATAATTACACCTTCTGCTGCTACAGAACGCATTAAGGCAGGAAGTTTTTTTCTTAAAATAAGAATCGGAAGATCTAGCATACGCTTAGAAGCATTCTGGTTATTCTTATCTACAAAACCAACTATTTTAAAACGAGAAGGGCTTTCGAATTTTAACGCATTAGCTACAGAAATTGCATTAGCATCTGTTCCATAAATTACAGTTCGAATTAATTTACTTGTAGACTTTTCCGAAAAATACATTTCAAATGTTTGCTTTACTACAACACGGTATAAAAATAGTCCGCAAAAAGACAAAACTAGATTGATAAAAAGTGCTGTATTTAAAAAAGCTTTATGTCCCGAGTATAATTCAAATACTAAATTTATGAATAAGAAAAATACAAGAACAGACATTTGAGAAAACAATAATTTTATTGCATCTATATAAGAAGAGTGTCTAATAATTCCTGAATAAGTTCTGAAAAGCCAGAAAAAAAACACATTAACAATAATTAAACTTCCAACGAAATAAAAATCATGAGAAGTAATAATATATCCAATTGCCGTACCTTCAAAAAGCAAATAGGTAAGAGAAAAAGAAAAAACCAGAACCATTACATCTATCGCAACAATAATCCATCTAGGCAAATAACTTAGATTATTAATATTTGCCCGAAGATTTCTTGGCGAGAAAGTGTTATATAACAAAGAGGTTATATTATTTAGCTTGTCTGTATTCAATTGAGCTTTTTTTAAGTACCTGTAATTCGAACTTTGTACAAAAATACAAATTAAAGGTTTTAAATAATTAGTTAAAGATACAAATTAAATTTTAACACTTTTTTCCTTTTGTCTTAGAAATTCGATTAAATACGTTCCATATCCTGATTTTAATAGTGGTTGCGCTAATTTCTCAAGTTGTTCATCATTAATAAAGCCTTGTCGCCAAGCAATTTCTTCAATACATCCTACTTTTAGACCTTGTCTTTCTTCAATAACTTGAACAAATTGTCCTGCCTGCATCAAGCTATTAAATGTTCCTGTGTCTAGCCAAGCTGTTCCTCTACTTAATATTCCAACTTTTAACTGTCCTTTTTCCAGATAGACTTTATTTACATCTGTTATCTCATATTCGCCACGAGCACTTGGTTTAATATTTTTAGCAATCTCTACTACTGAATTATCATAGAAATATAAACCCGGAACAGCATAATTAGATTTTGGCTCCAAAGGTTTTTCTTCTATTGAAATTGCATTTTTGTTTTCGTCAAATTCAACTACTCCATATCTTTCTGGATCTGCAACGTGATAGGCAAAAACAACACCTCCATCTGGATTAGAATTATTTTTCAAAAGTTGCTGCATATTTGTTCCGAAGAAAATATTATCCCCAAGAACCAGAGCTACTTTATCTTTTCCAATAAACTCTTCGCCAATTACAAATGCCTGAGCTAATCCATTCGGATTAGCTTGTTCTGCATAACTAAATTTACAACCAATTGTACTGCCATCTCCCAAAAGTCTTCTAAAATGAGGTAAATCATGTGGTGTTGAAATTATTAAAATTTCATTGATCCCTGCCATCATTAAAGTTGAAAGAGGATAATAAATCATTGGCTTATCATAAACGGGCATTAGCTGTTTACTGACTGCTAACGTTAGGGGGTGTAATCTAGTACCAGAACCTCCAGCTAATATAATTCCTTTCATAATTTATTTTTATTTTCAAAAACACAGAGTCTAGACAGAATGCAAAACTCAAACTTTTAATTTTCTATGAATATTTTTTTTAGACTTTCTTTATAAAATGGAACTTCCAAATTATAAATTGACTTTATTTTCTTTTTATCTAACAATGAAAAGTTTGGTCTTTTTGCTGGAGTTGGATAAGAAGAAGATGGAATACCATTCACCTTACAATTATAACCCCCTAACTCTTTAATACTCAAAGCAAATTCATACCAGCTTATTTCTCCTTCGTTAGAATAATTATATATTCCTGAAATCCAATTTGGCGAATTAACAATATTGATCATTGCCTGTGCTAGATCTGCTGCATAAGTTGGCGAACCAACTTGATCATTCACTACACTAATTTCCTCTCTCTCTTGCATTAATCGCTGCATCGTTTTAACAAAATTGTTTCCAAATTTACTATAAACCCAAGAAGTTCTTACAATAATAGAGTTAGGATTTTGGTTTAAACATGCAATTTCTCCCGCCAATTTACTTTCGCCATACACATTTATAGGGTTTGTTAATGCTTCTTCATCTAATGCAACAGAAGAAGTACCATCAAAAACGTAATCTGTAGAAATATGGATTAACTTAATATTGTTTTCCCAAGCATATTTTGCTATTATTCCTACTGACGAAGAATTTATTGCAAAAGCTAAATCTTTTTCTGTTTCAGCTTTATCAACCGCAGTATAAGCGCCACAATTCAAAATCACATCTGCCTTAATTTCATTTAACTGAATAGGCAAAAGATCTAAACTGTCTAATGTGATTTTTGTTCTATCTGCAAAAATCCATTCATATTCTGGGTATTTTGATGATAAAACTGAAAGTTCAGATCCTAATTGCCCACTTGCACCTGTTACAAGAATTTTTTTCATTAAAATAGGCTATTACAGTTTTCAATAAAAGGCAAAATCTGATCTTTATCAGAAACGATTGCATCATTCAAATCCATTCCCCAATCAATATTTAAAGAAGGATCATCATATTTTATTCCGCCTTCTGAAGCTTTATTATAAAATTGATCACATTTGTACATTACCGATGCTGTTTCACTGATCACTGAAAATCCGTGCGCAAAACCTTGAGGAACTAACAATTGTTTTTTATTTTCTGCTGAAAGTAAAATACTAAATGACTTTCCATAAGTAAGAGAATCTTTTCTTAAATCTACAGCAACATCAATAATTTTGCCTTCTAAAACACGTACTAATTTAGTTTGTGCAAAAGGAGGATTTTGATAATGTAATCCTCTTAAAGTTCCATATTTAGAAAATGATTGATTGTCCTGAACAAAATCAATATTAATTCCTAAATCTTCGAATTTCGTTTTACTATAAGATTCAAAAAAATAACCTCTTTCATCTCCAAATAATATTGGCTCTATAATTACCAGATCTTTTATAAATGTTTCTTCGATTTTCATGATAATTTAAAATCCAATTTTATTTCTGAAAAAATGTATTTAATACATTTTTTATTCTTAATCTATCTTCTTCCATTAAGTTTGATCCAGAAGGAAGACATAAACCATTTTGAAACAAAAGCTCAGAAACCTTTTCACCATAGTAGGGATATTTTTCAAAAACTGGTTGCAAATGCATTGGTTTCCAAAGAGGGCGACTTTCAATATTCTCCAATTCAAAAGCCAGTCTTAAATTTTCTCTGTTTTTTCCAATTTTTCCGGGATCAATAACAATTGCTGACAACCAATGATTCGAGTAATAATCTTGGCTTGGCTCTTTTAAAATAGTAATCCCATCAATATCTGCAAAATATTGTGCATAGAAATCATGCATATCTCTCCTTAATTTGATGTGTGCATCTAAAACTTCCATTTGTCCTCTTCCAATACCGGCACAAATATTACTCATTCTGTAATTAAAACCAATTTCACTATGTTGATAATGTGGTGCGTTATCTCTCGCCTGTGTTGAAAGAAAAATTGCTTTATTTTTAAGATCTTCATTCTGCGCAACAATTGCGCCTCCTCCTGAAGTTGTTATGATTTTGTTTCCATTAAATGAAAGTGCGGCAATTTGTCCAAACGTACCACATTTTTTGTTTTTATAATGACTTCCTAATGCTTCAGCACTATCTTCAAGTATTGCAATTTCATACTTATCGGCGATCGCATGTATTTCATCAATTTTATATGGCATTCCATAAAGATGAACGGCAATTATTGCTTTTGGCTTTTTTCCTTTTCTAATTCTATCAAGAATGGCTTTTTCCAAAGCAACTGGACATATATTCCATGTGTCTAATTCGCTATCAACAAAAACAGGAACAGCTCCTTGATATAAAATAGGATTTGCAGATGCCGAAAAAGTCATACTTTGGCAAATTACTTCGTCACCTGATTTAACTCCCAAAAGTATCAAACCTAAATGCAATGCTGCTGTTCCTGAACTTAATGCGCCAATATGTACATTTTCAGACAGATATTTTTCTAAATCTTTTTCAAAACCTTGAACATTTGGCCCCAAAGGAGCTATCCAATTGGTATCAAAAGCTTTGTTTACATATTTTATTTCGCCACCTCCCATATGTGGAGAAGACAACCAAATTTTTGAATTACTCATATTAACGAATTATATTTTATTATATTTCCAGGATTTCCTACCACTACTGCATAATCGGGAACATCATTAATAACAACACAACCAGCACCAATTGTTACTCCTGCTCCTACATTAATTCCTTGAATTATTGAAGCTCCTATACCAATATGTGTCCCTGACCCTATAGTAACATTTCCTGCTAATGCTGCTTTTGGAGAAATGTGTACATAATCATAAATTTTACAATCATGCTCTACAATTGCTCCAGTATTTATTATACAATGTTTACCAACTACAGCCCCAAAATTTATGATTGCACCTGCCATTACAACAGTTCCTTCCTCTATCTTTGAGTTCTCAGAAACAACTGCAGTTGAATGAATTGCAGTAAAAAATGACATTTTAATTTTTTCAGCTATACGCTTTCTAATTTCATTATCACCAATAGACACAATAAATTGTCCATTATTTATATCATTTATTTTTGATGCATTAATAACTGGAATACCCACTATTTCTGCTTCTTTAGGCTTATCGTCAAAAATTGCTTTTAGATTGACATTATTGCTCTTTAAAACATCAATAATGACTTTACAGTGACCGCTTGCGCCATACAAATATTTAGTTTCCTCCATTAAAACGTTCAATTGTTACAGAATTATCTGCATTTATACTTTCTCTTTTAATAACTTTTTGGATGGTTTTTACAAGTATTTTTATATCTAAGAAAAAAGATAAATTTTTAATATACCATACATCATATTCAAACTTTTTTTCCCACGAAATTGCATTTCTTCCATTTACCTGTGCCCATCCTGTAATACCCGGCTTAATATTATGACGTTGCTTTTGAAAATCATTATAAAGAGCCAAATATTCAGGTAATAAAGGACGTGGTCCAATTAGGCTCATATCTCCTTTTATTACGTTTATTAACTGTGGGATCTCATCTAAAGAAGTTTTTCTGACAAACATACCAACTTTTGTTAGACGATCAGAATCAGGCAATAAGTTATTGTCAGAATCTTTTTTATCATTCATTGTCTTAAATTTTACTATTTTGAAAATCCGTCCTCCTTTACCTGGTCGATTCTGAAAAAAAAATGGATTTCCTCGATTTGCAAAAGCCAAGAATAATGTAATAATTATAAATAAGGGAAATAAAAATATAAAACCTAAAACTGCTGATATAAAATCAATTACTCTCTTAAATACTTTTCTATACATTTTTTTCAAAGTTTTTGTATTCTGACAAAATAGCATTCCATATAACATTTTGTTCATAACGACTCGTAATCATTTGACGAGCATTCGATTTTAACTTTAAAAAATAATTTTTATCAAGATAAAATTTCATCATCGCATCGTATAGCATTTGCATATTTTTTACAGAAATAATGGTGCCATTTATATCTTTTACTATTATTTCATTACATCCGTTTATATTTGTAACTATAGAAGGTAATCCCATTGCGCCAGCCTGCAATACAACGTTTGGAAATCCTTCTCTGTAACTTGGAAATACAAGTGCATCTGATATTGATAAGTATGTCCTAACATCTTTTTGGTATCCGGTCGAAATAATTTTATCATTACTTTCTATAGTTTTTAAAACTTGAGTCTCCAATTTGTCTAAATCTGATTCAAGAGGACCAACCAAAAGTAATTTTACATTTTTCTCGCTTATTTGAGTAAATGCTTTAACTAATTCATTAATTCCTTTATCACCAACTAAACGTCCTACAAATACATAGACAAAATCTTCATCAGATATATTTAAGGTTGACTTTAGTTTTTGTCGATCTGTTTCCGAAACAACATTTGGGTCAAAAAAAGAAGTATTAATGCCATTGGAACTACCATTTCCTAAAACTTTCAGCTTATCAGATTTTGCATAATTATTTTTCAATATAAAATGATATAATTCATTTGAATTAGGGTACACTTTAGTTGCACATTTATAAGTCATTTTTTCAACAAAATCTAAAAGCCTTCTTTTATTACCTGTGGCTTCCATAAGTGGTAATCCTGCAACAGTATGTAATCTGTTAGGAACACCAACTAATTTTGAAGCGAGCATTCCAATAATTCCAGCCTTTGGGGTATGTGTGTGTACAATAAAAGGCTTTTCTTTTTTTAAAATTCTATACAAGATGTATAATGATTTTAAATCTTTTAAGGGAGAAATTGTTCTAGTCATTTCTACAGGCAGAACCCTTATTCCTTCGTCTGTACTTACATCTAAAAGTTCCTGTCCACCAGACGAAATCCCTAAAACTTCATAATAGGATGACATGAATTTTGGCTGTCCTTTTAAAAGAATTTTTAAAGATATTGGAACAGTAGTAATTCGAATTATTTTTTTCATATTTATTAAGCTGAGCATTTTAAAAGCCTTAAATGCACAAAAAGATAAATTCTTTTTAAGAGCTTTTGAAAATACAATTTAAATATATAGAGCTAGTCTGAAAAAAAACCAAAAAAATATTTTAATCTTATTATTAAAGCTTTCGATTAATCATTTTTTTTGTTATTGGTATACTTTAGAATTTCTAAATTGAGTCAAGGTTTTTAATTCATTTAAAGGATTTGTTCCTGAACATGAAATTTTTAAATCAATAAAATCTATTACATCAACCCTATTTCATTAGCTCTTTCCGTTTTCTCAGCAACGACAATAACTTCCTAACCTAATTTTGATACCTCCCTAGCTATGCATAATCTATGGGAAGTAAAAAATCAATTATATAGAATTATAAATTTTTAACGTTTCTTCAGCATTTTTCTGCCACGAAAATCTGCTAAGATTTGATGCTAACAAATCTTGTTTCTCCTTAAACAAAACTTCGTCAATCAATGCCGTTTTAATATTAGCTGCTATATCTTCAACTTCAAAAGGATCAAAATAAAAAGCACTTTCTTTGCAGATTTCAGGTGTTGAAGATGTATTACTCACGACAGAAACTGTACCTAATGCTGCAGCTTCTAGGGGAGCAAATCCAAAACCTTCATAAAATGAAGGCTGGACAAATAGTTTTGCATTTGAATAAAGCCATAATAAATCTTTAAAATCGACAAAATCAAGATGCAAAATATTGCTATCTAATATTACATTTTTTAATGTCTGCTCGTAATCGAAACTTTTTTTCCCAACGATCACTAATTTAAGCTTCCTTAAGTTACTTTCATTTTGGATTTTTTTAAAAGCTTTAATCAAATTGTTGTAATTTTTTCTTGGTTCAAGATGCCCAACACTTAATACAAAGCTGTCTTTTTCTAAATCTTTATTGAGTTTGAAATTATAATTATCGATATTTTTCACATTAAAACTTTCTAAATTTATAGCTTCATGAATCGAAGTAATTTTACTTTCTTCAACATCATAAAAGTGTAACAACTCATTTTTTGTAAAGTCAGAAATTGTAATAATTTTATCTGCAACCAGAATTGATTTTTTCACAGCTCTTTTTAAAAACTGATATCGTAAAAAGGTGTATGTTTCTGGGTAACGGCAAAGTCTTAAATCGTGAACTGTAATTAATCTTTTAGCAGTTTTAAGATTGGGAACATGAAAAAATGGTGAGTGAAAAACTTCAAACTTCTCTATTTTTTCTTCTTTTTGATAAAATGAGTTTTCAAGCAAACTTCTTCTAATAGCTTGTTTTGAGCTAAAAGGAGTTGCTTTAATTCTCATCGTTTTGGGTAGTTCCTTAAGTGCGTAATCATAATAATCTGATGCAACATATAAGACGTATTCATTTACCGAATCAACTTTTGCCAAGTTGGTAGTTAAATTATAAATGTATTCTTTTATTCCTCCTCCTTTTGGTATAAAAAAACTACAATTAATCGCAATTTTCATTTTGTAGTATTGAAATTATTAAAAAACTAAAACATTTCACGTAATAAGGTTCCTAAGCTAACCGTCATAAATCCTTCGGCGCCACCATTCACAAATAATATAATAAACACGAAAATCACTGTGATAATAAAAATTATATCTTGAAGCTTAGGTCTATACATAAGTATATAAAAAACAAATGGCAAATAAGTCCCAATAATCCTTCCGGCAATAGGAGTTAAAAAATAGGACGTTAAATAAATAACCAATCCTGAAATTGTTAGGGCATGCATATATTTATCTTTTGTGAGTTCATAGGTTTTAGGTTTAAAAACGAGAATATATACAAATACAGTAAACCATAAAATAAAAGCTCCCCCTCCAGATGAAAATTCAAAATCCGAATAATCTTGCTTTGCACCAATTAACTTGGTAATAGCAAATAAAAGAAGATTAATGAAAATTGAAATTGTAGCTAAAAAAAACAATCGAAAATTAAAACTCTTATATTTTGTTTTGTTTAAGACAAACCAATCAACAAATAACAAAAAAGCAACAATTAAAAAGGAAGTATGAATAAATCCTAAAATAGCAGTAAACTTAACTAAATTTAAATAGTTATATTTCTTAACATATAAAATATACCATAACAAAAATCCTAAGCCAATACCTTGTCTCAAAGTAACCAACTGAATTGCAAATGCTTGTGCATTAAAAAACATAAACAAAAAGAAAAGCACTGCTATAACAAAGTTTCTAGATGTTTTTAAAATAAAAAAAGACAGACTAAAGCATATAAAAAAAACAAAAATTTGAATAGTAGTTATTGGATCATTAAAAACAGACAACCATTTGTTAAAATAAAGAAAAACAGGTTCTCTTGCAAATATTGTATAAGTACTTATATACAATTCAAGCAACATATCATAATCAGTGGCGTAAACTTCATAGTTATTCCTATCTCTGAAAATTTCAGATGGTAATCCTGCAAGCCAAAAAGCATAAACTAAAGAAATTGTAAAATATAGTAGTTTTTCTTGTATGCTAATTGTTCTTTTTATTCCTAACATAGCAAAAAACTACTCTAATTTAATGAAGTCATCATATGATTTATATCCTTTTTTATCAACAGGTTTAACTGTTATTTGAATATCATTTTGTTCAGATCCATCAAAAACTTGAAAAGGATATTTGCTGTTTGCAGAAGTAATGTTTGACAGGGTTATGTTACCGCCCAATTTATTACTGTTTATTGCTTTCGACTTTTTGTTTCCTTTATAAAGATACGCTATCGATCGAACGGAATATCTGTCAGCATGGGTATCCATCTTTATTCCAACTTTGTTAACACCACCGTTTAAGTTTCCTAAAACAAAAAACACTCCTTGTTTAGCATTATTGAAAGTGTATAAGTTTTTTACCTCAATATCATCTAAAACTTCATTATTTGAATTAGGTTCAAAATCTAATCCTGTTTGAGGATTAGTCCCATTTGTATTAGAAAGAATCAAATTTGAAATAACTAATCCGTTTGAACTTATAACCGAAATAGCATTTCTTCGATTATTATCCAGAATACCATAATTAAGTATAATATTTTTGTTTGTAACATTTCCAGATTGTCCCAAATAAATACCATCTCCCCAACAATCATTAATATTTGAATTTATAATTTTGACATTTTCCGATGATTTAATTGAAATCCCCATTCCCCATTCTCCTTTTTGTCCAATATGGATCTTTCTATCACCAGTAATTTTTGGCGAAAAAACAACTATATTCCTTTTACTATGAATTCGTAAAATTTCATAATTGGTTTTATCAGATGCTTTTAATATTAGTCTCGAATTACTATCAAAAACAATTTTGCGGTCATTTTGAATATCCAGTCCTGAATCGCTAATTAAAACAGGAAAATTGGGTAGTTTAATATTCGAATTTTCATTAATAGCCTTTTGTAAATATGCTGTGTAATCTACTGACGCATCATTAACAAAGTTTTTTGGCAAATATTCTGTTGCATCAACATAATTATCAGCATTTAGCAAATTGATTCTTTCTTTTTGTTCGTCTAATTTTTGTACAAAATACGGTACATTACTAACGTTTCTATACTTAAACTCTTGTCCAAAACAAGAATTTAAAGACACTAAAATCATTAGGTATAAAAACTGAAACTTTTTTAGTTCGATCTTTTCCATAATTCAAAATGTTTCTATTAGCTCTTTCCATTGCTGTGTTATTTCAATTTCTGAAAATCGTTTCATTTCTTCTTTCGCTACTTCACTCATTTCGCTACGTAAAGCGTCATTAGAAATTAAAAATTGTAATTTCTCAACAAATTCCTCTTTATTATTGTCTTCGATTAAAAAACCAGATTTTTGAGTTATAACTTCCGAAGGTCCTGTTAGACAATCATAAGCAATAATTGGCAAACCAAAAGATTGCGCTTCAATCAAAGTCATTGGCAATCCTTCAAATCTCGAAGTCATTGCCAAAAAAGAAGCATTCTCATAATAATCTGATATTGAAGAGGTATTACTTACCATCTCAACATTATTTAAATTATACTTTACAATTAAATTGTCAAGCATCTCTTTGTCTTCTCCACTTCCTATAATCTGTAATTTCCAATTTTTGCCATTAGAATATTTCTCAAGAAACTCATACCAAATTTCAATTAAACGATCAAAACCTTTTTGATAAGTTAATCGACCAATCGCTACAATATTAATAGATTCTTTATTATATTCTTTCTTTGATACAGCGAATGAAGAAGGATTATTTATAGCTAATATTTTTCCGTTTATTTTTAAGTTGCTCTTCCACAATACAACATCTCTTTTTGTTAAAACAATAATTGCATCTGCAAATCTACCAGCTAACCATCTAAACTTTCTTCGCAAATTTTTTCCAAGATCAACAGTAAAATTAAAATGCTCCCACACAATTAACTTAGTTTTTTTTCTTGTTAGCTTGCCAATCAAAATTATTGGCAAAATGAATAATAATGAAAAAACCTCTACTGCAACAACAACTTCAATATTATTGCTTTTAATTACATTATTTAAACGGTAAATTAGTGTCAAATATTTCCCTAATGAATATTTACTATTTAAATAAAGAATTGTAACATCCGAGTTTATTGAAAAAAAAGGTTTTTCTTCTATTGAATTTGTCACAATTAAATAAACCTTATTTGATGTTTGAGAAGCTAAACTATTTACAATTGAAGTACAGGCTCTTTCTGTTCCTCCTGAACGTGTAAAATCTCCAATATAAAATGCTATTTTATGTGCCTGCATAACCTAAATTATATAAAAAGCGCTTTTATTTGATTTTCGTTGTAGGTACTAAAGATCTTTTTAACCACTTCTTTGTTCTGTTGATTAAGGTTTTTCTCTAGATCATTATTTAAAAACTCCTCTTTATTTATTTTAT
Organism: Flavobacterium ginsenosidimutans; assembly: GCF_003254625.1. Taxonomy (GTDB): domain Bacteria; phylum Bacteroidota; class Bacteroidia; order Flavobacteriales; family Flavobacteriaceae; genus Flavobacterium; species Flavobacterium ginsenosidimutans. The sequence continues at coordinate 129,087 of NZ_QJRJ01000072.1, read as the reverse complement.
AATAATTGTATTTTTCAAAATCTCCAATTGCCTGTAATTTGACAATAGGTGTAATATTGTAAAAAAGGTATTCAATAAGTTTTGTTGGATTTGCTACACGATTTACAACATTATCATCTCGCAAGACAAATCCATAATCTGCTAAATTGTAATAATATTTAAGTTTATCTGGTAAAACAGAATCAACAAAAATACGTTTGTTGATGCTTCTTTCATTGAGTTTTTTGATCATATTGGTTTTATCATTTACTAATAAAAGATAAACAATATTTTGATCATTTATTTTAGATGTTATTAAATCCAACATTTCATCAATATTTTGCCAAACATGCAATCCCCCGCTATAAATAACAAGAATATCACTTTCCTTAAGATCAATTTTTTTGATTATTTCTTCCGTTTCCTTGCCATTATCTACCTCATAATTACCTACTAAATTTTCAGGAATAATACCAAAATTTATAGCCTCAAAGTTAAAATCAGAATACTTTGTTTTATAATGTTTTTCCATTGCTTCTGTGACAAATATAGCTGTTGATATTTTTTCAAAACATTTTCTTTCAAATGTTTCATAATAATCGGCCATTTTTATATCCCCCTCCATTCTTTTTTCGTCAGGAACAGCACCATGTACATCCAATATGATTTTCTTGTTTATGAAAGGAAAGAAATACTTAATCCAAAGTAAATTGTAAATAGTGTGTGAATAAATTTTGGAACTAGTCAAAACATGATAAAGAATAAACCACCATCCCAAAATAAAATTCAATTGATAAAAAACCACTTTCTCACCATATTTTTCTTTTACAGGCAAAATGAATTTTTTTAAAGATACTTGAAGATATACCCTATCTTCGTTCGCCATAAATTTATCGATTTTCTTTATACGTTGAACCAAACCATCTTTTATATTATTCTGATTGGGATATGGCCCTAAAACTAAAAGTTTTTTAGTCATTATATTTATTTTGAAATGTTTCTTTAAAATTTTTAAACATATTATCAGCACTTTCTCTAAGTGCATTTAAAGATGCTGAATAATCAATTTCTGTTTCAAATAGATCAAAATGAGAATTCAATTGCGCTTTATCAAAAGGCTTTTCCCAAAGCTTAAATTCTTTAACTTGTTCAGTCAAAATTCTGAGCTTATCTTCAATTTCGATACAAACAACAGGTTTATTCAATAACGAAGCAATAATTGCACCGTGGTATCTTGCCGAAATAAATCCTGAATAATCATTTAATTTTTCAAGAAATGACTGAATTGAATCTATATCAGGATTCCACATTACAACATTATGCCCATTTAACTTTTGCATCCATTTTTTATCCTTCATGGGTGCAAAAATTATATATTCGAACTCATATTTCGAAGAGTATCTTTCAACTTCCATCAATGGATCGACGTATGAATTCCCAGATTCATCCCAATTCCAATCCCTTACGATGATTCCAATTTTCTTTTTTGCCTTATGTTTTTCAGACACAGATGGAAAAGTTTGTTTAAAGTATTTTGAAAAAACTACATCGGCTCCTAAGACCGAATTAAGTTTCCAGTCATCACAATATTTTTTTGAAATATGATCTCTAACGGCAATAAAATTGCTACTGATCATTTTATTAATAGTATAATCAATATAAATTTTATTGTCGCTAAATGGCCCTAAACCGATTCCAATGAAAGCTGTTTTTTTAGAATATGCTTTTTCTCTAAAAATTTTCTGCTTTACTTTTTTAAAAAAAAACTGAGGATTTACAATAGATAATTTTATTACCTCAAACAAAGATCTTTTTTTATTCTCGCTTGAAAATGAAAAAAATTGAGTACCTCCACCATATACTAAAAGATCTTCCTTTATTTTCTTATTGTATAAACCTTTGATCAAAATTTTCTCAGGATAATCCGCTTCTTGTCCAGAAAAATAAATTTCTGAATTTGGGAACTCCTCCACAAAAAAGTTCTCAAATACATTCATCAGAAGATCATCTCCAAAATTGGATTCTCCATACGCCCCTTCAATCTTTATAATCGTATCCATTCTTTTTTAATTATTTAATTGATCCGATAAAATGAACTATCTTTTCGCAAGCTTTTCCATCTCCATATGGATTATGTAAAGATTTCATTTGGGTGTAAAACTCATTATTAGTAAGCAAATAATTTGTTTTTTCAACGATTTTGTTTTTATCTGTTCCCACTAAGATAACTGTTCCTGCTGCTACTGCTTCAGGTCTTTCCGTAGTTTCTCTCATTACTAAAACAGGCTTTCCTAAACTAGGAGCTTCTTCTTGTACACCTCCACTATCAGTTATGATTAAATACGATTGATTCATTAACCAGACAAAAGCTGGATACGCTAGAGGTTTTATTAACTGGATATTTTTGATTCCGGATAAAATTTTATAAACAGGCTCTTTTACATTTGGATTTAAATGCACGGGATAAATAATTTGTACACCACTATTTGTTGTTGCAATTTCTTTTAGTGCCTCGCATATCTGAAGAAACCCATCTCCATGATTTTCTCGTCTATGTCCAGTTACTAAAATTAATTTTGAATTACAATCTACAATAGTTTTCAGATAATTTATTTCTTCATTATCAATATCATCGACTCGTTTGGAACTATCAATTAATGCGTCAATAACAGTATTGCCTGTCACGATAATTTTGCTTGGATCAACATTTTCTTGCAACAAATTTTGCTCAGAAATGACTGTTGGCGCAAAATGAAAATCTGCGATTCGGCCTGTAATTTGTCTATTAATTTCTTCTGGAAAAGGAGCCCATTTATTATAGGTACGCAAACCAGCTTCAACGTGACACACTTTTGTTCCTGAATAAAAGGCTGCGATACTAGCCGCCATAGTCGTGGTTGTATCACCATGAACATAAACATAATCAGGTTTAAAGTCCTCTAGTATCATTTTCAATTCTAAAATAATATCAGCTGTAAGGGAATACAGATTTTGATTAACTTTCATCAAATTCAAATCATAATCTGGTTGTATATCAAAAAAATCCAAAACCTGATCCAGCATTTCTCTATGTTGTCCTGTAACACAAACCTTGGTATCAAATTTATCCGAAAACTTATTAAATTCTTTTATTAGAGGCGCCATTTTAACAGCTTCTGGTCTGGTGCCAAATATTATTAAATTTTTGATCATACGATAATTATAAAGCAAACATTAAGCATCTAAAATCATTTTTCATAAAATTATTTCAGCTTTGTTTTAATTAAATTTATTATATATACTTTTTCTAATTTACTTAGGCTTATTGTCCATATCAACAATATGCTAATAACAATGCTACATGAGCTAAGGAATATAACATTTAATAATTCATTTCTCAGAATGATGTATTGTGTAATTATAAACATGCAACCTACAACCCCAATGGAAACTCCAATAATTGGCAATAATACTTCGTAAAAAAAATACTTTACATTCAAACCCATTAATTTTTTTAAGAAAAATAGCCTGAAAAGTAATGACAAGATATTTATAGAAATAGAAACTTTAAAAATGATTTCTGGATGCGAATAAATTTTTAATAAAAAATAAGAAACTGGCAAATTTAAAAATGTGAGAGATCCAATTATGATATGATACCATTTAATATTTCCTGTAGCTAAGACACCTGTCATTAAGGGACCCGAAATACAGTTAATTAAAAGATCTATTAAGCAAAGACAAACAAATAATGCTGTATATTCTGGTGCTGTCTTCAGCCAAATTTTTAAAATAAAATCAATATTAAAAATAATTGGACAGACAATTATAAACATCAGAAAATATGAAAATTTTGAGCTTTGAAAAATCAGTTTTTTACTTTCTTCCAAATTTCCTGCAGCATATTTTTTTATAATTTGAGGATTAACTGCTGTTTGAAAATTGGTTACAAAAAGACTGACGGCTCCTTGAATCTGTAAAGTTATTCCATAAGCTGCATTTAATAGAGTACCGAAAAATATGTTAAGCATTACATTACTCCCTTCGGCTCTAACAACACTTGCAATGTTTCCAAATAAATTCCATCCAGAATAAGAAATCAAAGTTTTATATAAACCTTTTTCATAATAGAATTGATATTTACTTTCATCAAACTTTCTTTTGCAGTAAATTTTATATAAAAGCGCAACTATAAATGTTACAACAAAAATTAATCCCGAATACGTTTTTAGCTTATCAATTGGTGACAAAACTAACAGATAGACTATCAGTAATTTAAAAAAAACTTCTACTATGCTTAAAATTGCATACACATTCATTTTTTCATGAGCAATAAGCATTGCGTTGTATGGAACTTGAATAACTCCTATCAGAAAAGTAAAAATTGAAAATTGAAAAACCCAATTTACGGCCTCCATTCGTTCCACAGGAATATTAAGTCTATTATTTACAAACCATAATCCGACTGTTTCAGCTAAAATCAATATCAATAATCCAATTCCGATATGAATATTTAGCGTAGCATTAAATACTTGCTTTAGTCTAATGAAGTTATTTTGTCCAATCTCAAATGATAAAAATCTTTGTGTCGCCGAAGACATCGCCGCATTAAAAAAACTGAACAAGGTCACGACTCCTCCAACTAAATTATAAGTACCATAATCACTAACTCCTAGGGTATTTAACACGACTCTGGAAGTATAAAGACTTACAGACATAGTAAAGAACATTCTTATATAGAGAAAGAGTGTATTTTTTGCAATAGTTTTAGAATCTGACACTTATTTTTAAATCTTATTTTAATTTAGAATATTACACAACTTAATAAAAAGACTTATTCATTTATTTTAATTAATAAATTGAATAAGTCTTTTTATTAAAAATAATTTTTACCAAATCGATGTGTTTGGCATCAATCATATTTTGTTGAGAAATCAATTTTGTTATTAGTTTTTAACTTTAGATAAATTTTATCCTCTTCTTTCAATTTGTTGTACAATTCTACATCTCTATATTTTATAATTTGCGCTGGGTTTCCCCCCACTATAGCATGATCGGGAATATTTTTTGTCACTACTGAGCCTCCCCCCACAACAACTCCCTCACCAATATTTATTCCCGGTAATATTATAACATCTCCGCCAATCCAAGTGTTTTTTCCAATTGTAACTTTTTTTAATATAGTTACCCCATCATAAGGAATCGCAACATCATTTAAATAATTATGATTTGCAGTATAAATCTTTAATCGGGGTCCAATGATAACGCCTGAATCAAATTCTACATTTGCATGAGCAGAAATCCAAGCCTCTGGTCCAATGTAGGTATCACTGTGAAGGGTTAGATTTTTAGGATTTACAATTGTTATAGGGAGTTTTATATCTATATTGTCTCCTTTTCTGCAAATGGCTTTCAAAACCTTATAACAATATAATTTCCAAAACAGATTTACTATTTTTCTATTAAGTTTTTGCATCATCTAAGCAAATGGTATTTAAGGATTAAAAAAATGAGAATATTATAAAAAACGTTAAACATTTAATCGCTTACAATGTGCCATCGCTATTACCGTTTAAAACTCCTTTAACATCATACAAAACACTCTTGTCCTTTAGCAGAAAAGATTTATCTAAATCAATAAATTCTTTGTGAGCGACTCCTAGAACGATTGCATCAAATTTCTCCTTTGGCTGTTTATTAGTACAGCTTATATTATATTCATGAGCAACTTCATCAGGATTGGCCCATGGATCATAAACTATTATATCTACACCATATTCTTGTAAAGCTCTAATCACATCTACTATCTTTGTATTTCTAACGTCAGGGCAATTTTCTTTAAAGGTTATGCCTAACATCAGAAGTTTTGCTCCACTTACTGAAATATCTTTTTTAATCATCAGTTTCACCACTTGAGAAGCAACATATTCTCCCATAGAATCATTTAATCTACGTCCTGCCAAAATAATTTCAGGATGATATCCGAATTCTTGTGCACGCTGTGCTAAATAATAAGGGTCGACACCTATACAGTGTCCACCTACCAAACCAGGCTTAAACGGTAAAAAATTCCACTTGGTACTCGCCGCCTCTAAAACAGCATGCGTGTCAATATTCATTAAATTAAAAATTTTAGCCAACTCATTAACAAAAGCAATATTAATGTCTCTTTGTGAATTTTCAATTACTTTTGCTGCTTCTGCCACTTTAATGGTTGGAGCCAAATGTGTACCGGCAACGATCACGCTTTTATACAATGAATCGACTTCGATTCCAATTTCTGGAGTTGAACCAGAAGTAACTTTTAAAATTTTATCGACAGTATGTTCTTTATCTCCAGGATTAATTCTCTCAGGCGAATAACCTGCAAAAAAGTCAACATTAAATTGTAGACCTGACATTTTCTCTAGCACTGGGATACATTCTTCCTCGGTCACTCCAGGATAAACTGTTGATTCGTAAATAACTATATCTCCTTTTTTAAGAACTTTACCAACCGTTTCGCTTGATTTGTATAAAGGAGTTAAATCTGGACGATTATTTTTATCAACAGGAGTTGGAACAGTTACAATATAATAATTACAATCTTTTATATCCTCTAAAGAGAACGAACAAAAAAGTCCAGTCCCCTTACTAAATAAATTATCGCATAAAACGGCTTGTAATTCGCTTTCTTCAACTTCTAGAGTACTGTCTTGTCCTGCATGAAGTTCATTTATTCTTTTTTGATTAATATCAAAACCTACTACTTGAAATTTTGTTGCAAATAATCTTGCCAACGGAAGCCCCACATAACCTAAACCTATAACTGCAATTTTTTTCATCTATATCTTTTCTTGAGCCTTTTATTTAAAATCAGGAAATAAACCTATTTTTTTAAATTTTCGAAATACCAGTTTACCGCTTCTTTAATTCCTTGTTGAATAGAAAATTTTGGCGCATATCCTAAGTTAGTTTTTGCTTTTTCAATACTTGCTAAAGAATGTGGTATGTCTCCCAACCTATTAGGACCGTAGACAACTTCAACCTCTTTTATTTTTGGATCAAGTTCAGCTAAATTTTCTTTCAATAAATGAACCAATTGTGTTAAGGTTGTTCTATCACCATATGCAGTATTATAAACGGTATTTATTGCTTCTTTATTTTGAGTTGTCATTGCAAGTTCATTCATCTGAATGACGTTGTCAATGTATGTAAAGTCACGCGAATAATTCCCATCACCATTGATTACCGGGCTTTCATAATTCATAAATTGCATAACAAATTTTGGAATAACAGCCGCATAAGCACCATTTGGATCCTGTTTTCTCCCAAATACATTAAAATATCTCAACCCTATGGTTTCAAGACCATACGTATTACTAAATATCTCTGCATAAAGTTCATTAACATATTTTGTTATTGCATAAGGAGATAATGGTTTTCCTATTACATCTTCTACTTTTGGCAAGCCTTTAGAATCACCATATGTAGACGAACTTGCAGCATAAACAAATCTCTTAACTTTAGCTTCTCTAGAAGCTACCAACATATTTAGAAAACCTGAAACATTTACATCATTTGTTGTAATAGGGTCATTTATTGATCTTGGAACTGAACCCAATGCTGCTTGATGGAGCACATAATCAACTCCAATTACTGCTTTTGTACAATCCTCAATATTTCTTATATCTCCTTCTATTAAAGTAAAATTTGGATTCGAAAAGTGATTCTCTATATTGTGTTTATGTCCTGTGGAAAAATTGTCTAGACAAACAACTTTATATTCTTTATTCAAAAAGTACTCGATTAAATTGGAACCAATAAAACCAGCACCTCCGGTAATTAAAATCTTCATATACTAAGTAATTATTTTTTTCAAAATTAAAAATGCAACAGCGAAAAAACCAAAGAGAAACCCGCCTAAAATAATTCCTTTAATTTTTCCAATTTCTTTCTTTTGCAATGGTAAAATTGGTTTGTCGATTACCTGAATTAACGGCATATCCTTTCTTAAAGTAATTTTTGCCAATTCTGTTTGTTTTACCAACTCTGCCAATATTGCTGTATTCGATTGCACATCAACTTGTCTACGTGCAGAAGGCGCTCTTCGAACATTTAAAGCTGGATTTAGATTAAATGTATTGTCACTAGCAACAGCAACTCCTGTTATTGCACCATTAAGTTCATTGCGTATCGAATCTGTTTGACGTTCTAGAATTGCCATATTGATTCTAGCTTTTTTACTTTTAGTTTCTATATAAAAATCTTTTACTTGAAATGCCAAAGTCTCGCAAAAATATTTTGCAAATAATTCATCTGTGGAAATGAATGCAACTTTTATTATTGCTGCTTGCTTATCTTTTTGTCCCACTGTTAAGTCTGTTTCACTAATGTTCTTGTAGATAACACCTAGTATACTATCTTGAGCTCTTGTAAATTTTTCTCTATTTGAATTTGGAAAAAACTGAAGATTTTTCAATTTAGGATAGTCTTCCCACTTTTTTCTCCAATCTTTATTTTTTATATACATTTCTGCTAATGTAATAACCTTTCCATCAATATTAACAGGGTAAAGCAGTGTCTTTTCGACCATTGAACGAGACTTGAATAATTCAGTCAAATTGGCTCCTGAGAACATTCCTCCTCCGCCATTATCTAGATTAAGCCCCAAAGTACTTGCTATACCCAATGCACCACCTATTCCACCCCCATTCTGGTCATCTTCTAAAGCAAAAGATAATTCAGCAGTATATATTGGTTTTTTTATTATTGAATAAGTTAATCCTAGAATTGCCCCCAAAACTCCAACTATTAGAAGAGTTTTCCATTTTGAAATTAAATAATAACACCACTCTTTTCCCTGCTCAAATATTTCTTTCATTGAAATTTCCTCAGATTCTTTAGCAATTTTATTCATCAATATTTTATTTAAAAGCGGTTAAAATTACTAATGACAAACTTGTTAATAAACTTCCAATAGTTACCCATTCACCTGTACTCATTTTATGGGTTTCAGGCTTTTCAGGAACAACAATCTGTGAATCTGGATAAACTTTTGGATAAGTTCTAAAAAATAAAAATGATTTAGTTACATCTGCTTTACCATTAGGGTATATAATATATGCTTTTTTCTTCCATCCCTTATTATCAACTCCTCCTACTGAATTTATATAGTATTTAAACCCTTTTCCACTTCTGTAAGGAATTTCAGAGGTTAACAAAACATTACCTGTAACCTTTACCCCTTCATTGTATACCGCTACCTCAATTTCATCACCAGGAAAAAGGGTTACATTTGAATAATGTCTTTTGTCTTTCATGATTTTTTCCCAATCAACAGGAATTGTAGCGTATTTCAATTCTTCCTCTAATTTTTGAACGACTTTTTCATTCAATGTGTCATTATTTGCTAAATTTAAATCAACACTCTTAATTTTATCAATCTCATCTTGTTTAATAGGACGTTTTATTTTCATTCCTTCAATATTTGCTACAGATGTCAATCCACCAGCTCTCATCACAACATTATAAACCGTTTCTTTTTTATTTGCTAAAACATATTTTCCTGGATATGCGACAGCACCCTTTATAACCACCATTTGAGGTTTTTCATAAACTGCTATTCTTCGAATATTAACTACATCGAAAGGTTTTAAAACAAAATTCTTAGCTTGCTCATTATTATCTGCGGTAATTTCAAATTGAACTAATTCAACACGCTTTGGATCGGAATCATCTATAAAGTCAGATTTTATCATTCTAGCAATTTCAACTCTTTTAGATGCTGAACCAGTTAAACCACCAACTTGCACAATTAAGTCGTTTAGAGTTAAATTCTCTAAAAATTCATATTCTCCAGGATTTTTTACCTCTCCATCAATAGTAACTTTATATTCTTCTCTAAAATCTAGAATCGAGTATATGGTAACAATATCTTCTCTTTTTAACTCGAGATCCGCATTTAGATCCCCTGACAATGCACTATCTAAATCTACATTAACAATTTCTGTAGTTAAATCAGTTTTTAGACGAACTATTCTTGCTCTTTTACCATACGCATCTTCTTTAAGTCCCTCTGCTCTAGTTATAAGATCAGATACACGCATTCCCTGAGTAAATGAATAATAATCTGGTCTGAAAACAGCTCCTTCGATTTTAATTCGATTCTCGAAACGATTCAAAATCTTTGTGATCCTAAAAACATCTCCCGACTGAGGAAGATATGAGTTATATTCACTTTCATTTATGTCGTGAACTTTAAATTCTTTAGCTGTCTTTTGTACAACACTTACAGAAGCTGTGTAGGCAAATTCATTAAAACCCGAAGCAAAATTTAATAAATCGGAGAAGTTCTCTCCTTTTTTCATCTCAAAAATGCCAGGACGCTTTACTTCTCCCTCAAGAGTAACTCGATTGCTGTATGCTGGAATTCGAATTACATCATTTTCTTTTAAACCAACATTATCAGACTGATCTCCTTTTACTAAAAATCTATAAATATCTACATTTTTGTAAACCTTATTATTTCGAATTAACTCAATATTTCTATAAGAACCATTTTTTCCAGGTCCTCCTGCTAAATGTAAAGCATTGTAAACAGTTGCTAGAGAAGAAATAGAATAATTACCTGGTTGCTTACCGCCAACAATTGTTATTTTGATTGTTCTTATCTGATTTAAAACAACACTAACTTGAGATTGTCCCGAACGCACTGTACTATAAACTTTGGAAATCGCTGCTTTTATTTTTTGAGTAGCTGCTTCAATAGACATTCCAGCAACCGTTATTTGTCCTACATACTGAATTGAAATTCTCCCCTCAGAGGAAACTGGAGAACTAGCATTAAACTCTTGAACACCATAAATACTAATTTGCAACTCATCCCCAGGTCCTAAAACATAGTTTACAGGAGTTGCCAATTTTAAGTCAGACTCAAAATTCAAATTTGGGTTATCAAATAATTCAGATCCAAAAATCAAAGCATTAGCAGAATCTTTTACTTTTTCATTGCTAAACTTATCCTGCACTTTCCCATAATCCTGTGTATTCATCTGAGGGTTATTTGATTTTGCATCATTCCCAACAGGTTTCACGTCATTAAGGCGAGCTTTTAATTTATTATATTCTGTCTGGCTCATTCCTTTCGATAGTAATGCCTGCTCTACTTGCTCAATTGTGGTATTATTACTTTTAAGCTGTGCACTAATTTTGGATAATTGATCGTCTGACAAATAATCAACTTTAACAGTACTCAAGTCTTTAGATTTTAGTATATCTTGAGCAATTGCGTTAGAAGAAAGTAAAAAAATAGAAAATAGAGTAAAAACGTATATTAGTTTTTTCATGTTAATTTAATCTTAAAAACATTAAGTTCAATTTAAAGTAATATATAGTATTATGAATATTGTTTCTTATAGTAATCTTTATAAGCACCAGATGTAACATTCTGCAACCATTCCTCATTATTTAAATACCAATTAATTGTTCTTTCCAAGCCCTCTTCAAAAGTTACGGTTGGTTTCCAACCTAACTCTTTATTAATTTTAGAGGCGTCTATTGCGTATCTTAAATCATGCCCTGGTCTATCTTTTACAAATCTTATCAATTGTAGAGAAGTTCCTTCTGATCTTCCCAACTTTTGATCCATAATCTGGCATAATAATTTCACCAAATCAATATTTTTCCATTCATTAAACCCGCCAATGTTATAAGTCTCATGATTTTTACCTTCATGAAAAACTAAATCTATTGCAATGGCATGATCTTCAACAAATAGCCAATCACGAGTATAATTTCCATCTCCATATACTGGTAATGGCTTATTATTAATTATATTATTTATAAATAGAGGAATTAATTTTTCGGGAAAATGATAAGATCCATAATTATTAGAACAATTTGTTAAAACATAAGGCAAACCATAAGTTTCACCATAAGCTCTAACAAAATGATCTGAACTAGCTTTTGAAGCTGAATAAGGTGAATTAGGATAATACGCCGTTGTTTCTGTAAATAATCCTTCGGCCCCTAAAGTTCCATACACTTCATCTGTACTAATGTGATAGAATCTTTTTCCATCAAAATTATTTTTCCACTGTTTTTTTGTCGCATTTAACAAATTCATGGTACCAATTACATTTGTTTTTACAAATGCCAAAGGGTCTTCGATCGAACGGTCAACATGAGATTCTGCTGCTAAATGCAGGACACCATCAAAATTATGTTTTTGAAAAAGTTCATTAATAAATTGTTCATCAACAATGTCTCCTTTAATAAAGCTATAATTAGATTTATCTTCTATATCTTTTATATTCTCAAGATTTCCAGCATAAGTCAAGGCATCCAAATTGAAAATCTGATACTCAGGGTATTTATTAACAAAACGCCTCACTACATGAGAACCAATAAAACCAGCTCCACCAGTTATAAGAATCTTTTTCATTTTATTTTTCTAATTACTTCAATAATTCGGAATTCTGCTTTTCTAATTCGCTATAAATATCTTTTACGTCTTGTGAACTTTCTTTTTGCAAAATCAAGTTAGCAGTATCTGTATAGACAAAAATTGTGTTTTCTAAACCAAGAAAGGTTGTATGTTTATCACACCCAATAACCATATTTCCTTTATTATCAATTGGATGTCCTTTAGATATTAAATAGTCATAAACAGATTCAAACGATCCTAAATCTGACCAAGAAAAAGAAGCTGGTACAACTTTAATTTTTTTACTTCTTTCCATTACGGCGTAATCTATACTAATTGATGGAATTTCCATAGATAAATCCAAATCTAAGAAACCATCTTTACTTGCTTCCCATACCTGTTTTGATTTTTTATAAACATCTGGCTGAAATTGTTTTAATTCTTCCAAAAGAACACTTGCTTTAAAACAAAACATACCACTATTCCATAGAAAATTACCTTTTGCAATAAACTCCTTTGCAGTCGTTTCGTTTGGCTTTTCACGAAATGAAACGACATTATCTCCTTTGGCTTCTATATAACCATAACCTGTTTCTGGCTTGGTTGGAATTACACCAAAAGTCACAATAAATCCCTCGTCAGCTTTTGTGACTGCTTCATTTATTGCCTCATTATAATTCTCCATTAAATCTATAATATGATCAGAAGGAGTTATAATTAAAATATCATTTGGTTCTGAAGCAAATGCTGCAAATGCTATTGCCGCAGCTGTATTTCTAGGAGTAGCTTCAACAATATTTATATAAGAAGTACTCGTTTTATCCATTACTTTGCCACTCAGTTGAAAATTATCAACATTTCCAACAACCATCACTTTATTTGCTAGATGACTATTTCTTTCAACAGTCATTTCAAATAAAGATTTTCCATCAAATATTTCAAGGTATTGTTTTGGTCGACTTTTGCGCGAAAGAGGCCATAGTCTACTTCCAACTCCTCCAGTAAGAATTACATGTGTAACGGATTTATTTGAACTCATATGTTTTTAAATAAAAAAAGAAATTCTAAAGCTTAAAGCCTATTATCAGCTAAAGATCCTAAAACTCCTTTTACATCATAAATTAAACTTTTATCTTTTTGCAAATTTGAAAAATCAATTTCAAGAAATTCTGAGTGAGCTACTCCTAATACCAATGCATCAAATTTTTCTTTAGGCAAAATATTTACAGTTTCTAGTTTATATTCTCTCTCTACTTCCTCAATATTAGCAAGCGGATCAAAAACAGTAACTGTTATTCCGTAATCTTTTAAAGCTTTTATTACATCAACAATTTTAGTATTGCGAACATCTGGACAATTTTCTTTAAAAGTAATTCCAAACATTAACAGATTTGCACCATTAACTGAAATTTCTTTTTTTATCATCAGCTTCACTATTTGAGAAGCGACATATTCTCCCATGCTATCGTTTAAACGTCTTCCTGCTAAAATTATTTCAGGATGATATCCAAATTCTTGTGCTCTTTGCGCTAAATAGTAAGGATCAACTCCTATACAATGCCCTCCGACCAGACCTGGCTTAAAAGGCAAAAAATTCCATTTAGTAGCTGCTGCCGTTAATACTTCTTGGGTATCAATATTCATTAAATTAAATATTTTGGCCAATTCATTAACAAAAGCAATATTAATATCTCGCTGAGAATTTTCAATAACTTTCGCAGCTTCTGCAACTTTTATGGTAGGCGCAAGATGTGTTCCTGCTGTAATTACAGATTTGTATAGAGCATCAACTTTTAAACCTATTTCTGGAGTTGAACCTGAAGTAACTTTTAAAATTTTTTCAACTGTATGTTCTTTATCCCCAGGATTGATTCTTTCAGGAGAATATCCTGCGAAAAAGTCTTCGTTAAATTTTAAACCTGAAACTTTTTCTAAAACGGGCACACATTGCTCTTCTGTTACTCCTGGATAAACAGTTGATTCATAAATAACAATATCTCCTTTTTTCAAAACTTTCCCGACCGTTTCACTCGATTTATACAAAGGGGTTAAATCTGGTCTATTATTTTTGTCTACAGGAGTAGGAACAGTAACTATATAATAATTACATTCTTTAATATCATTTATTGATGTAGTACAGTACAAACCTTTTTCTTCATTTAAGCTTTTTACTAAAACTTTCTGCAAAACATCGTCTTCGACTTCTAAAGTGCTATCGGTTCCAGATTGTAAGGAACTAACTCTTGACTCGTTTATATCAAAGCCAATAACTGAATATTTGGTAGCAAATAATCGCGCTAGAGGCAATCCTACATAACCTAAGCCTATAACTGCAATTCTTACATTATTTTCCAACTTCATATTTTTTTAATTTATTCTGGTCACTTAAACTCATGGCTTCGCCGTTCTCAGTCACAAAATTCTGACTCAGATACCTAAATTAATCATTTTCGGCAAATATAGCATAATAAGTCTAGTTATTCAATACGGTTTTACGTAATACTAGCAAAACAACTTACAATGCAAAAACAAATATTTACAACAATCTATTAATCAGACTGTAAATAAATACATAATAAAAAAAACAGAAGAAAAAAATCCCAAAAGGACTTTTTCTTCTGTTATCATCTGATTTTTAAAATCATTTATATTTTATCTTCAATACACATCCTAATGCTTCTAAGACTAGGACATAATAATTATTAGACACCTCTTGTACAATTGCATTTTGATTACTGAATGCTCCCGACTCTAATTTGATTTTATCACCGACTTGAAACGCCGAAACTGATATATCGCTAATATTTGTTGCTTTTAGACTTTTTTTTATAATTTCAATTTCTTGATCCTTTACAATTGCTGGTTTTCCAAGCCAAAACAAATATCTAACAACACCAGCAACTTGAAATACTAAATTCCGCTCTGAATCGGGTAATTGCACAAAAACATAAGAATTAAAAAGAGGCGCCTCAACTTTCTTTTTTCGATCCGACCATTGTTTAACCTGAGTAATTAAAGGACAATAGCATTCGATTCCCAGCTGATTAAGCTTATCCGCAACTTTCTTTTCCCATTTAGGTTTTGTATAAACTACGTACCAATTCATTTTTTTTTCTTTATGAATGAAGCAAAATTTGTATCACTTCATATCTCTTACAAACTACAAAACCAATTTATGAGCCAATACCATTATAAACGAAACCAATTGATTCTAATTGTTTAGCATTCAAAATATTTCTTCCATCAAAAACAAAAGCTGGTTTATGCATTGAATCGTAAATCTTTTTCCAATCATAAGTTGTAAATTCATCCCACTCCGTTAAGATCGCAATAGCATGTGCTCCTTTACAAGCTTCATAAGCATTTTCAAACACACTCAGAGCATCAATATTTTCCTGGCTTATTCTTGTTTCCAAATAATCTAAGTCGTTCAACATTTTATTTTTAGAAACTTTCGGATCAAAGACTGAGATTTTAGCCTGTTCATTTATTAAGTCATCAGCAACATAAATTGCAGCAGATTCTCTTGTGTCGTTTGTATCTTTTTTGAAAGCCCAACCCAAAAATGTAATTTTCTTATCAGCTACTGTATTATATAATGTCTGAACAATTTTATTTGAGAACCTTCTTTTTTGATGATCGTTCATAATAATTACTTGTTCCCAATAATCTGCAACTTCATTTAATCCGTATGATTTTGCAATATAAACTAGATTTAGAATGTCTTTTTGAAAACAAGAACCTCCAAATCCTACAGAAGCTTTTAAAAATTTTGGTCCTATTCTGCTGTCCATACCAATAGCTCTCGCAACTTCATTTACATCTGCACCAGTTTTTTCACAAAGTTCTGACATTGCATTTATTGAAGATATACGTTGTGCTAAAAATGCATTTGCTGTAAGTTTAGACAATTCTGAAGACCAAACATTTGTTGTCAAAATTCTATCTCTACTTACCCAATTTGAATAAACATCAACCAATGCATTAATTGCTTCCTCGCCTTCTTCAGTTGTGTCTCCCCCAATTAAAATACGATCTGGATTTAACAGATCAGTTACCGCAGTTCCCTCTGCCAAAAACTCTGGATTAGATAGAATTTGAAATTGAACACCGTTTCCAGTGTTATCCAATATGCTCTTAATTGCCTCTGCTGTACGAACTGGTAGAGTTGATTTTTCAACTACAATTTTATTTTGTTTTGCTACTCTTGCTATTTGTCTTGCACATAGTTCAATATATTTTAAGTCAGCCGCCATTCCTTTACCCTTACCGTAAGTTTTAGTAGGAGTGTTTACTGAAATAAATATCATTTGAGCTTCATCTATTGCCTTATCAACATCTGTAGAAAAAAATAAATTTCTACCTCTTGCTTCTGCTACAATTTCAGAAAGACCTGGTTCATAAATCGGAATGTTTTCAGGATTCGGATCGTTCCAATCCGCTATTCTTTGTTCATTTAAATCAACAACTGTAACCTGAATATGTGGACATTTTTGAGCAATAACCGCCATAGTTGGCCCACCAACATATCCTGCACCAATGCAGCAAATTTTTGTAATTTTCATTTGATCTATTTTATCTTGATCTATTTATTTTAAATTATTCCAATACCATCCAACTGCTTCTTTCAATCCTTCTTGTAAAGAATATTTTGGATTATATCCTAACATGTTTTTTGCTTTCTCAATACTTGCCAGCGAATGAGGAATATCGCCTGCTCTGTTTTCTCCATAAATAACTGAAACGTCTTTTATTTTTGGATCAAACTCAGACAAATATTCTTTTAAATACTTTACCAAATCATTTAGTGTATTTCTATCACCATAAGCAGTATTATAAACAGAATTAATTGCTTCTGGGTTCTGAGAAGTCATAGCCAGTTCATTCATCTGAATAACATTGTTGATATATGTAAAGTCACGAGAATAATTTCCATCTCCATTAATTACTGGGCTTTCGTGATTCATAAATTGCTTTACAAACTTTGGAATAACAGCGGCGTAAGCTCCATTAGGATCTTGTTTTCTTCCAAAAACATTAAAATAACGAAGACCTATTGTTTCCAATCCGTATGTTTTACTAAAAATTTCAGCATACAATTCATTTACATATTTAGTAATTGCATATGGCGATAATGGTTTCCCAATAACATCTTCTACTTTTGGTAATCCTTGCGAATCTCCATAAGTTGAAGAACTTGCAGCATAAACAAATCTCTTTACTTTTGCATCGCGTGCTGCAGTCAGCATATTTAAAAACCCAGAAACATTCACATCGTTTGTAGTAATTGGATCTTTTATTGATCGAGGAACAGAACCCAAAGCTGCTTGATGCAAAACATAGTCTGCACCTTCGACTGCCAAATTACAATCGTTTAAATTTCGAATATCTCCTTCAATTAATTTAAAATCAGGATTATTTAAAAAATCTTTTAAATTATGACGATGCCCTGTCGAGAAGTTATCTAAACAAACTACTTTATATCCTAAATCTAAAAAATACTCCGTCAGATTTGAACCGATAAATCCAGCTCCTCCCGTAATTAAAATTGTATTTTTCGTTTTATTTTCCATCTATCAAAATTTAGCTTTTTCTAAATCGATTTAAAAGTGTTTTCCAGAATCCTATTTTTGGTTCCTCTTCATGATAACCATTTGAGTAAGCTCCGTAACCATATCCGTAACCATAAGCCGCTCCGTATTTTGCTTTATTCTCATAGCCATTCAACACAATACTAACATTACTTAATTCACCACGTTTAAGCCTTGTGTTTAACAACGTTATCATGTCTTTCTTCGTATAATTTTGTCTAACAATATACAAGATAACATCTGCAAACTGCACTAATTCTAACGAATCTGCGACTAAACCAACTGGTGGCGTATCAAGAATTATATAATCATATTTCAATTTTAATTCATCAATTAATTCTTTCATAGCATCACTTAAAATAAGCTCTGAAGGATTAGGAGGAATTGGCCCTGAAAGTATTACATCAAGATTTGGAATAGGAGTTGAATTGGTAATTTCTTCCAAACTGTTTTGTCTAATTAGATAATTAACAACTCCAAGAGGTGTAGTTAATTTAAACTCATCTGCTAATCTGGGCTTTCTTAAATCCAAACCAACAATTACCGTTTTCTTTTCGCTTAAAGCAAAAACTGTTGCTATATTGATAGAGCAAAATGTTTTTCCTTCACCACTAATTGAAGAAGTAATCATTAAAGTTTTTGCCCCGTTTACTTGCTGTTTTTTATATAAAAACTGAAGTGAAGATCGTATTCCCCTGAAAGCCTCAGAAAGAGCAGATTTGGGCTTATCAAAAACAGCTAAATTTATAGAATCCTTATTCACTCCAATAACACCAAGTAATGGTATTTGTGTTATCTTACTAATATCTTCTGCATTTTGAATCGAATTATTGACAAAGAAAATTGCAAATACAAACAGTAGAGGAATTAAAATCCCTAAAAAGAGGGCTAATATATAATTTACAGAAGTTTTAGGTCCAACTAATCCTCCACCTATATCTTTTGCAGGATCTATAAAATGAATATCTGACAAATTAGAAGCTTTTACAATTTCCGCTTCATTTCTTTTTTTAAGAAACTCAGTATAAATGTTGTCATTTAAATCATATTTCCTTTTGATTTTAAGCAACTCCTGTTGCTCAGCAGGAAGTCTTTTTACTGTACTTTCTGCCTCACCAATTTTTGCATTTACTAAAGACAAATCATATAGCAAAGATGCTTTTGCAGTAACAATGTTTTCCTGAAGAACATTTTTTATTGCTGCCATTTGATTATCAAAATCTTTAAATATTTTTTCACTCTTAACAGCATAGGCCATCTCAGATCTTTGAGTAGAAAGCGCTATAAGTTTTGAAACATTGGTAATAATATTTGGATCTTCAATTCCTGCAACCGAAGGAGCTGGTAATCTTGAGTAATCAACACTCCCATTTAAATATGTTTTTAATGAATTATAATATGCGATCTTTCTGCTTATTTGGTCTTTCTCAACATCAAAACTCGTTATCTTATCAGAAACCTTAGCTCCACCATCTTCAATTTCAAAAATATTTTTATCTTTTTGAAAAGATTTTAATTCATTACCATTCTGTTTAAGCTGAGATTCCATAGCAACAAGAGTACTGTCAATAAATCGAATAGTATTTGTCGCAAATTGGTTTTTACCATCAAGTTGTATTTTGATAAGCATTTTTACAGTAGAATTCAAATAATCAACCATTCTAGCTTTATTTGTCCCCTGCATAGACAAAGTAAGTATTGAACCGCCACTTTTACCACCATCAACGTCTATCCCTTTGTAACGAGATACAGTTCCATCAAAATCATTAAATTTAACAAAATATTCTTTCCCCTTATAAAACCCAGGATTATCTTTTATCTGAAGTTTCCAATTTAAAAAAGGAAGATCAACTCGTTCACCAACTTTGTATTTTTTCACAAAACTAACGGGTTGCACAGAAGTCTTACTGTAAGTATTAGTACTATAATTGAGTAATGAAACTGAACTATTTTCAAACGGAATTTGAATTTGGTATTCATTTTCACTCAGAAACGTTATACTTATTAATTTATTAACAAGCTGCCCTCTTGTTTTATCAATCTCTACATAAAACGGAACTGCTCCATAAGAATCTACATAGTTATATTTCCCCTGCTCCAGATAATCAATATAAAATTGAAGTTTATCTACAACTAACTCATTGTGAGATCTGGATTGCAAAATTGTAGAAATTCCGTTTACTTGATCGGAAATCCCCCCCCAGTTAAAAACCAAACTCGTATTAGAAGTAAAAAAGGGATTACTTTCTTCTTTTACAGAAATCATAGTTTGCATTCCATAAATTTTTTCTTTACGAATGTTTACTTGATAAGCAATTGTGAAGGCAATAATTAAACTCGCAAGAAACCATTTCCAATAACTAGCAATTTTCAACAAAAAACCTTTAAAATCAAAATTGGAATGATTTTCAAAAATAGAAAAGTCTTTAATATCTAACATTTTTAAACTCTTTTTTATTTAATAATGAGGTAAACTGTTGTTGCTAAAGACAATAATGTAATAATTGTCGAGATCGACTGTATTCCCGTTTGTCCTGTTCCCCAAGTTTTTTGTCTCAATGGTTTAACATAGATATAATCATTTGGCTGTAAATAATAATATGGTGATTTCATTACATTTACATCTGTAAGATCAATATCATGCATCTGAACTCCTGTTGGAGTCTGACGAATTACAGTCACTTCTTTTCTATTCCCAACTGTAGTAATATCTCCTGCATTTGCAATGGCTTCTAAAATAGTCACATTATCTTTAAATAAAGTTTTAGTACCAGTATCTCCAACCTCTCCATTGATTGTATATCTAAAACCAGCAAGCTTAACTGTTAAGAATACATTCGCTTCGCTTTTAAAATATTCTTCATGTAATTTTTTCTCTATTTTTAAACGAACCTCTTCAAGAGTATAACCTATAACATTAATTTCACCTAAAATCGGCATCCTAATATTTCCGTGATCATCAACAGTAAACCCATCGAAGTATAAAGCAGCCTCGCTTCTACCTGCTTGTCCATTTTGATCTTCTGTAGTATTAAAAATAGAAACAAATTTTGGGTCAATTGCTTTTATGTTAATTCTTACAACATCATTTACCTGTAATCGATATGGTTTTGATTCCACAGCAGCAATAGTTGTCTTCTCATCCGAATTATTTTTGTCTTGAAGATAAACCAAATCTTTAATTGGAATACACGATGTAAATAATATTGACATTAAGAAAAATAGAAAAAAGCTTTTTTTTGTCATTGGTTCAATTTTATCGCAAATATAGCTTTTCCTTTAATCTATCGAAAAACCTACTTGTCATTTGGGGTTTAGTTTAATTATTTTTAAATGTTTTTTCAAAAGGAACTCTATGCAAAATACTTCGTCCTAATGTTATTTCGTCTGCATATTCTAGTTCATCACCTACAGAGATTCCTCTAGCAATTGTAGAAATTATAATTTCTGAATCTGCAATTTGTTTATAGATATAAAAATTTGTTGTATCTCCTTCCATCGTCGAACTTAAAGCAAAAATAATTTCAGCCACTTTTCCAGATTTTACCTTCTCAACTAAACTTGAAATATTCAATTGATTGGGGCCAACTCCTTCAATAGGCGAAATCTTTCCTCCAAGTACATGATAAATTCCTTTGTACTGACCTGTATTTTCAATCGCCATGACATCTCGAATATCTTCTACAACGCATATCGTCTCATGATTTCTGATATGATTTGCACAAATTTCGCAGATTTTAGTATCAGAAATATTATGGCAACTTTCGCAAAATTTAATATCCTCACGCATATTTAATAATGCCTGAGATAAAAAAGAAGTTTGTTCTTTAGGCTGCTTTAGCAGATGAAGAACTAATCGAAGTGCCGTACGCTTACCAATACCAGGTAATTGTGACATTTCGTTTACAGCTTTTTCGATTAATTTTGATGAAAATTCCATGACGACAAAAGTAATACTTTTAATGGTTTAGCTCGCATTACAGCAATTAAATTCAATACTTATAAATACTGGAATTTTATCCAGAAAAAACATCTTTTTCAATACTGATTTCCGAAGTCTATTCTCATTTTTTAAAGCTCTTAATATTGATTTGTTGTTAACAAAACTAATGTACAAGCTACTTCAACCTGAATATCATTTAACTCCAATAATTGATACAATTCTGGATTTTCAGTTCCAGGATTAAAAATTACACGTTTAGGATGTGCTTCAATAATATAATTGTAATAATCTCTTTGACGAACGGGATTTAGATACAATGTAATTGTGTCAATATTTTTAACTGGTATAGCCTTAGTTTGAATTTTCACACCTGCAACTTCTCCTGCTTTTTGTCCAATTGCTAAAACAGAATGTCCTTTTCCTACCAGCATATTTACAGCTCTGTATGAATAACGGTCTGAATTTGTTGATGCTCCTATAACTAGTGTTTTTTTACTTTTCATCGTTTTTATTTAGACTGCAAAAGTAATTAAAAAGAACCATTTAATTTTATGTCTTTGATTCAGAATCAATAGCAATTAAAAAATATTATTCTAACATAATTTCATACAAAACATCAAAAAATAACTACATTTACTTTACCAACCCAAACAACATGGAATTATTCATTTACTTATTTGCCGCTTTATTCTCGGTACTAAATCCAATCGGAACTGTGCCAATTTTTGTTGGATTAACGCAACATGACTCTCAAAAAGAAAGATCTCGAATTTCTCTTTGGACAGCAATTAACGTTTTTATAATATTATTAGTTTCTTATTTCATTGGTCAATATGTGCTAACCTTTTTCGGAATTAGCATCGATGCTTTAAGAATTGCCGGCGGAATAGTAATTGTGAATTCTGGTTTCTCTTTACTCTCGGGAAAATTTAATAAAAAGCGAGGAATCAATAAAAAAATTGAAAATGAAGCACAACACAGAAATGACATTGCATTAACCCCTTTAGCAATTCCGATGCTTGCTGGTCCTGGTTCAATGTCTCTTTTAATTGCTTTTTATCAAGAACATCATGAATTAAACGAAATCATAATTTCTTCGTTAGCGATTCTTGCAATTGCAGTAGCTATTTTTGCCATTCTAAAAAGCGCTCATTATTTAGCCAGAATATTAGGTGCTTCAGGAATTGTTGCAATCTCTAGGATTGTTGGTTTTATAGTTATCTCAATTGGAATTCAATATATTGTTAGTGCAATTGTAAATATTATTAAAGGAAATTTTTAGTTCAACCAATAATAAAAAAGAAAGGGATAAAATCGTAACGTGATTTTATCCCTTTCTTTTTTATTAGATCTTTCATTTTAACTTCTTGGCAAGAAAACTTCAGCCATCATACATCTTGCACTTCCACCGCCACAAGCTTCAATTGTATCTAAACTTGAACTTAAAATTTCAGCATGATTTTCTAATTGAGCAATTTGTTTCGGGGTTAAACTTTGATGAGCCGATGCACTCATAACGATATATCGTTTATCATCATTTCCTCTAACTTCTAGCATATTTCCGGCAAAATTATTCACTTGAGCTTCCGTAATTAAAATAACCTCTTTTTGATCTTGTTTAAGATTATCTAAAACCATTTTGCGTTCTTTTTTGTCGTCGATAGAATCTGCGCAAATGACAGCAAAAGTTTCACCTAAACACATCATTACATTGGTATGATAAATTAGTTTTCGTTCTCCATCAACTGTTTGAAAAGCTTCGAAAATAACTGGAGCATAATCAAAATCTTCACAGAATTCTATAAACAATTCTTCGTCAGCTCTTGGTGATAAAGCGCAATATGCTTTTCCGTTAGCTCTATCTAATAATAAACTTCCCGTTCCTTCTAAGAAAATCCCATCTTCTTCTGCAGAAGTATAATCCATGATATTTGCAATTTCGAATCCTTTTTCTTCCAAAGTATCCAAAATATCTTCGCGACGTTCTTGACGACGATTTTCAGCAAACATTGGATACAATGCTACATCACCATTTTCATGAAACGAAACCCAGTTATTTGGAAAAATACTATCTGGAGTATCCGTTTGCAAATTATCATCAACTACAGTAACGTCAACACCTACAGCTCTAAGTTTTTCGACAAAAGTATCGAATTCTTGTTGCGCTTTAGCATTAACCGTACTTGGTAAAAGTCCGTCTAATACTTTTTGATAATAATTATTCACTGCCGTCTGTTCATTCATTCTGAATGCAACTGGACGAATCATTACGATAGCATTAGTAGTTTGTTTCATTTTTTATGTTTTTTTGTTTGCTTCGCCAATTCGGCTAAAGCCTCGTGTCAAGTTTCAGGTTTCAAGTTTTTCTAGAACGTGAAACCTGAAACTTGAAACAATTATTTAATCTCTAATTAATGGAAGCGTTGAACATCTCAACAAACCTTCTTGTTTTGCGATTTCAGCGTATGGAATCTCTTCAACTTTAAAACCTTTTTCACGAAGCCAATTGTTTAATCTTGTAAAATTCTTTTCAGAAACTACAACATTTTCATCGATTGAAAACACGTTTGAAAACATATTATACATTTCATTTCTTTCAATATGAAATAGATTTTCTTTTCCAAAAAGTTTTACCAAATAAAGATAATCTGCTTCTTCGCGGAAACCTCTTTTATATATAATCCCTTTATCTTTCCCAACAGGCTGAAAGCAACAATCCAAATGCAAAGCATTATCTCTCGCTTCTAATTTAGATTTCACTAAATCAAATTCTTTTACAATCTTATTTGGAAACAGCGATTTAATATAATTTACGCCATGCATATTTGTTCTTGCAGTAATGTAATCTTTATAATCGCTTCCTTTATAAGTTCCGATGAAAATATGATCATTCCAAAGCATAACATCTCCTCCTTCTATATGAACTTCTTCTGGAGGACGAACCACTTTTATTGGGTCGATTTGATCAATTACATATTGAATTGCATCTAATTCACGCTCTCTATCTGGCAGAATATTAGATTTAACAAAAACATCATCAATTACAAATCCTATATCTCTAGCAAAAATCTGATTGTAATTTTCAATCATTTCTGGGCGATAAACGGTTACATCGTACTTTTTAAAAACAGCATTAAAAGCATCCATTTCAGCAACCATATCTTTTTCTACAGGATAAGTTCCTGCTTTAATATGTTCCAATGACTTAGGATCATAAGCTTCCTCAAGTGTTGGAGTCGGCCCATTATGAACAGCAGAACCCAGAACTACAGCACGAAGCCGAGACGTTTCGTTCTTTACATTTAATTGCAACATAACTTTATTATATTTTGAGCAAAGATAAAAAAAGCTTCACATGTAAGTGAAGCTTTCGTTTTTTTATTTATTAGACTTAAACTCTCGTAAAGGATGTCCTGTATAAATTTGTCTTGGTCTTCCAATTGGTTCTTTGTTTTCACGCATTTCTTTCCATTGCGCAATCCAACCTGGAAGTCTTCCAATTGCAAACATAACAGTAAACATATCTGTCGGGATTCCTAATGCTCTGTAGATAATTCCAGAATAGAAATCAACGTTTGGATATAAATTTCTTGATTTGAAGTATTCATCTTCAAGAGCTGCTTTTTCTAATTTTCTTGCAATCTCTAAAATTGGATCTTCAACACCTAAAGTTTCTAATACTTCTGTTGCTGCTTTTTTAATGATTTTAGCTCTTGGATCAAAGTTTTTGTAAACTCTGTGTCCGAATCCCATTAAACGGAATGGGTCATTTTTATCTTTTGCTTTCGCTAAGAATTTATCTGTATCTCCACCGTCTTTATTAATTTCTTCAAGCATTTCTAAAACAGCTTGGTTTGCACCACCGTGAAGAGGTCCCCATAAAGCAGAAACTCCTGCAGAAACTGAAGCAAATAAACCAGCATGAGAAGAACCTACCATTCTAACTGTAGAAGTAGAACAGTTTTGTTCGTGATCTGCGTGAAGAATAAATAATTTATCTAAAGCATTTACAATTACTGGGTTTGCAGCGTAAGGCCCTGTAGGCAATTTAAACATTAATTGCATAAAGCTTTCTACGTATCCTTTTGTATTATCGTAGTAGTTTAAAGGATAGCCCATAGATTTTCTATAAGTCCATGTAGCAATTACAAGAAATTTTGCCATTGTTTTACAAATAGCCTCGTACATTTCTTTTTCATTATCAACATTCACTGCTTTAGGGTTAAATGCTGTTAAAGCACTTGTTAAAGCAGACAAAACTCCCATAGGGTGTGCCGTTTTTGGGAAACCATCAATGATATTTTTCATTTCTTCGTTTACCAAAGAATGTTTTTTAATACCATTTTCGAATTCTTCTAATTGTGCAGCAGTTGGTAATTCTCCAAAAATCAAAAGATAAGAAACTTCTAAGAAACTAGCTTTTTCAGCTAAATCTTCGATTGAATATCCTCTGTAACGTAAAATTCCCTCTTCTCCATCTAGGAAAGTGATTTCACTTGTACAAGATCCTGAGTTTTTGTAACCTGGATCAATTGTAATAACACCTGTTAAATCACGTAATTTGTTAATATCGATAGCTGATTCGTTTTCGCTCCCTGTAATTACTGGAAGCTCAATCTTTTTACCATCTATTTCTAATGTAGCTATTTTTGACATAATATACTGGAAATAATTCTTTAAATAATAATTTATCAAATCTAATGAATTTAAGACTAATTAAAAAAAGAATACTGCTATGAATTTGTTAAAAGTCCAAAAAAAAACCATCTGCAAAAACAGATGGTTTTTTCCAATATATAATTTGTTCAATTATTTGATTTTAAAAGCATTTAAACCAGGGAAATAAGCTGTATTTCCTAATTCTTCTTCAATTCTCAATAATTGGTTGTATTTAGCCATACGATCTGAACGAGAAGCAGAACCAGTTTTAATTTGACCACAGTTTAAAGCAACAGCTAAATCTGCAATTGTATTATCTTCAGTTTCTCCAGAACGGTGAGACATTACAGATGTATAACCAGCATTTTTTGCCATGTTTACAGCCGCAATAGTTTCAGTTAAAGTACCAATTTGGTTAACTTTTACTAAGATTGAGTTAGCAATTCCTTTTTCAATACCAGTTGACAAACGAGCAACGTTAGTAACAAATAAATCATCACCAACTAATTGTACTTTATTTCCAATTTTTTCAGTTAAATATTTCCATCCATCCCAGTCATCTTCGTACATACCGTCTTCGATAGAGATAATTGGATATTTAGCAGCAAGTTCAGCTAAATAATCAGCTTGCTCTTCAGAAGTTCTGATTTTTCCAGTTTCACCTTCAAATTTAGTATAATCATATTTTCCGTTTACGTAAAATTCAGAAGCTGCACAGTCAAGAGCAATCATAATTTCGTCTCCGAAAGAATATCCTGCTTTTTCAACTGCTAATTTAATAGTATCTAAAGCATCTTCAGTTCCGCCAGCCAAGTTTGGAGCAAAACCTCCTTCATCACCTACAGCAGTACTTAAACCTCTATCGTGTAATACTTTTTTCAAGTTGTGGAAAATTTCAGTTCCCATTTGCATTGCATGTGTAAAAGAAGTTGCTTTTACTGGGAAAATCATAAACTCTTGGAATGCGATAGGTGCATCAGAGTGAGAACCTCCATTGATGATGTTCATCATCGGAACTGGTAATGTATTAGCAGAAACTCCACCTACATATCTGTATAATGGCAAACCAAGTTCGTTAGCAGCAGCTTTTGCAGCAGCTAAAGAAACACCTAAAATAGCATTAGCTCCTAATTTAGATTTGTTTGGAGTTCCATCCAAATCAATCATTAGTTGGTCAATTGTGTTTTGCTCGAAAACAGAAGTTCCAACTAATTCTTCAGCAATAACAGTATTTACATTGTTCACTGCATTCAAAACACCTTTACCTAGGTAAGCCTTACCTCCATCACGTAATTCAACAGCTTCGTGCTCTCCAGTTGATGCTCCAGATGGAACAGCAGCTCTACCTAAAACTCCATTTTCAGTTACTACATCAACTTCAATAGTAGGATTACCTCTAGAATCAAGAATTTGTCTTGCGTGAACTTTAATTATAATACTCATTATTTTTGTTTTTTATTAATAAATTATATTTTTTTTTCGAAATTATAAAAATATTTAATACTATAAACGCATTTTAGTCATTAAACACCTTTATTTATTAACTACATCGTTTTAGACCTTACTACTTTTAATGTTCTCAACAAATTGATCAAACAAATATGACGAATCGTGTGGTCCTGGACTAGCTTCTGGGTGATATTGAACAGAAAAACAATTCTTATTCTTCATTCGCATCCCCGCAACTGTATCATCATTTAAATGTATATGAGTCAGCTCTAATTCTGGATGACCTTCTAAAGCTTCTCTTTTTACAGCGAATCCATGATTTTGAGAAGTAATCTCTCCTTTACCTGTAAGAAGATTTTTTACTGGATGATTAATCCCTCGGTGTCCTCCAAACATTTTATAAGTCTGAACTCCATTTGCTAATGCAATAATCTGATGACCTAAACAGATCCCAAACAAAGGTTTATCATCTGCAATAATGCTCTTAGCAACCTCTATTACTCCATGAAGCGGATCTGGATCACCAGGCCCATTAGATAAGAAATATCCATCTGGATTAAATGCACTTAACTCCTCATAACTTGTATCGTATGGAAAAACCTTAATATAACAATCTCTTTTTGCAAAGTTTCTCAAGATATTCTTTTTAATTCCAAGATCCAGTGCCGAAATTTTGAATGTCGCATTTTCATCTCCAATAAAATAAGGTTCTTTTGTAGACACTTTTGACGCTAACTCAAGACCTTCCATATTTGGCACATTTGCCAATTCTTTTTTCAAGTCTTCAATTGAAGTTCCATCTGTACAGATAACAGCGTTCATTGCACCATTATCACGAATATAACTAACCAGAGCTCTAGTATCTACATCAGAGATACAGATTAAATTTTGTTTTGCAAAATAATCTTCTAAGCTACCTGAAGCACCTTCTCTAGAATAGTTAAAGCTAAAATTTTTACAAACTAAACCAGCAATTTTCACGCTGTCTGATTCAACTTCTAAATCATTTATACCATAATTCCCGATGTGCGGATTAGTAGTAACCATAATTTGCCCAAAATACGAAGGATCTGTAAAAATCTCCTGATATCCGGTCATTCCAGTATTAAAACAAACTTCACCAAAAGTTTTACCGCTAATACCGATAGACTTTCCATGAAAAATAGTTCCATCACTTAGTAATAAAATGGCGCTTTGTCGTGTTGTGTATTTCATTCTTTAATTTGTATTGTTTTTTTTAATTGTGTATGAAACTAAAAAGCTTCATTTATAATTAGATATTTTGCAAATTTACTTCTTTAAAAGAGCGCTTCCAAGATTTTTTAAAACTTTCATTCGTAAAAATAAAACCTAACATTTTAAATAAGTTACATTTTTATGATTTCAAAAAAATCAAAAAAAAAGGATAAACTAAAAATTAGTTTATCCTTTAATATTATAGAATGATTACTCTCATAATTATTCAGAAGCTTCAGTAGTCGTTTCTGTTTCAGCAGCAGGAGCTTCTGGAGCAGCAGTTTCAGCTTTTTTAGCTTTACCACCACGACGGCTTTTCGCTTTTTTAACTTCTTTTTTACCTCCGTTGTAAAGTTCATTGAAGTCAACAAGTTCGATCATCGCCATATCAGCGTTATCTCCCAAACGATTTCCAACTTTAATGATACGAGTGTATCCTCCTGGACGGTCTCCAACTTTAGCAGCTACATCTCTGAACAAATCAGTTACCGCATATTTACTGCGCAAGTAAGCAAAAACAATACGACGATTGTGAGTCGTATCTTCTTTTGATTTTGTGATTAAAGGCTCAACAAATTGTTTAAGCGCTTTAGCTTTAGCAACAGTAGTATTAATACGTTTGTGCTCAATAAGAGAACAAGCCATATTAGCTAACATAGCCTTTCTATGTCCAGTCTGTCTGCTTAAGTGGTTGAATTTTTTTCCGTGTCTCATGACGTGTTTTTTTTATCTTCATCTTGCTACAATCCACTATGGAGAGCAAAATATGAAGTAAATTATTCTTTATCTAATTTGTATTTAGCTAAATCCATTCCGAAAGTTAAATTCTTCACTGCAACAAGTTCATCAAGTTCAGTTAAAGATTTTTTACCGAAATTACGGAATTTCATTAGGTCATTTTTATTGAACGATACTAAATCACCAAGTGTATCAACTTCAGCCGCTTTCAAGCAATTTAATGCTCTCACAGATAAATCCATATCAACAAGCTTAGTTTTAAGCAATTGTCTCATATGCAATGACTCTTCATCATACGATTCTGTTTGTGCAATTTCGTCAGCCTCAAGTGTAATTCTTTCATCAGAAAACAACATGAAATGGTGAATTAAAACTTTAGCAGCTTCAGTAAGAGCGTCTTTTGGATTAATAGATCCATCAGTTTTGATTTCAAAAACTAATTTTTCGTAATCTGTTTTTTGCTCTACACGGAAATTTTCGATTGCATATTTTACATTTTTTACCGGAGTAAAAATAGAATCTGTAAAAATCGTTCCAATTGCAGCATTCTGTTTTTTGTTTTCCTCAGCAGGCACGTATCCTCTACCTTTTTCGATAGTTAAATCGAAATTCAATTTGATTTTTGAATCTAAATTACAAATAACTAAGTCTGGATTCAGAACCTGGAAACCTGAAATAAATTTTTGAAAATCACCTGCTGTTAATTGATCTTTACCAGAAACAGAAATAGTAACTGATTCATTATCGATATCTTCAATTTGACGTTTGAAACGTACTTGTTTTAGATTAAGGATAATTTCGGTAACATCTTCAACAACACCTGAAATAGTAGAAAACTCATGATCTACACCTTCGATACGAACAGATGTAATTGCATAACCTTCTAATGCTGAAAGCAAAACTCTTCTAAGTGCATTACCAACTGTCAATCCATAACCAGGTTCTAAAGGTCTAAATTCGAATTTACCTTCAAAATCGGTTGAATCGATCATGATAACTTTATCGGGCTTTTGAAAATTAAATATTGCCATAAATTTCGACTAAGTCAATTATTATTTGTTGTACAACTCTACGATTAATTGTTCTTTAATGTTTTCTGGAATTTGAAGTCTCGCAGGTACAGAAACAAAAGTTCCTTCTTTAAGATCATTGTTCCAAGTAATCCATTCATAAACATGACTTGAATTTGATAAAGAACGTTCGATAGCTTCTAGAGATTTAGATTTTTCACGAACTGCAACTTTATCACCAGGCTTAAGGTGGTAAGAAGGAATATTAACAACCTCTCCATTTACAGTAATGTGTCTGTGAGAAACGATTTGACGCGCACCTCTTCTAGATGGAGCAATTCCCATTCTAAAAACAACATTATCTAATCTTGCTTCGCATAATTGTAATAAAACTTCACCAGTTACTCCTTTAGTCGCTGATGCTTTTTCGAATAAATTTCTGAATTGTTTTTCTAAAATTCCATAAGAATATTTAGCTTTTTGCTTTTCCATTAACTGAACAGCGTACTCAGATTTTTTTCCTCTTTTTTTAGCCATCCCGTGTTGTCCAGGTGGGTAATTTCTTTTTTCGAAAGATTTATCATCTCCGAAGATTGCCTCGCCAAATTTACGAGCGATTTTGGTTTTAGGACCAGTATATCTTGCCATTTTAAAAAAAAATTTAAGGTAGAAATTATGAATTCAGGTCTAATCCTTCGATAATCTATGTTCTACCTTGTTTATACTATAAAAATAAAAAATTAAACTCTACGTCTTTTTGGAGGACGACATCCGTTGTGCGGCATTGGAGTAACATCGATAATCTCAGTAACTTCAATTCCACCGTTATGAATAGAACGGATAGCAGACTCACGTCCGTTACCTGGTCCTTTTACATAAACTTTCACTTTTTTAAGTCCTGCCTCAAGTGCTACTTTAGCGCAATCTTCTGCTGCCATTTGAGCTGCATAAGGAGTGTTCTTTTTAGAACCTCTGAAACCCATTTTACCAGCTGAAGACCAAGAGATAACTTCACCTTTCTTATTAGTCAAAGAAATAATAATGTTATTAAAAGTGGCAGAAATATGAGCCTCACCCGTTGATTCAACGATAACTTTACGTTTTTTTGCAGTTGCTTTAGCCATATTACTTATTATTTAGTTGCTTTTTTCTTGTTAGCAACAGTTTTTCTTTTACCTTTTCTTGTTCTTGAGTTGTTTTTAGTTCTTTGCCCTCTTAATGGAAGACCAGATCTATGACGAATACCTCTGTAACATCCAATATCCATTAAACGTTTAATGTTCAAAGAAATTTCAGAACGTAATTCTCCTTCAATTTTGTAAAATGAAACAGCTTCACGAATTGCTCCGATTTCGTCATCATTCCAATCTTGAACTTTTTTATCTTGGCTAACTTGAGCTTTTTCTAAAATCTCAATAGCTCTACTTTTTCCTAATCCAAAGATGTAGGTAAGTGCGATAACACCTCTTTTGTTTTTTGGGATATCTACCCCTGCTATTCTTGCCATAATTATCCTTGTCTTTGTTTAAATCTAGGATTCTTTTTGTTTATTACGTACAGTCTCCCTTTTCTACGCACGATAATGCACTCGGCACTTCTCTTTTTTACTGATGCTCTAACTTTCATAGTGAATATCCTTTAATATCGATAAGTAATTCTTGCTTTTGACAAATCATAAGGACTCATTTCTAGTTTCACCTTATCACCAGGTAGTAATTTGATGTAATGCATTCGCATTTTACCAGAAATATGAGCAATTACAATATGTCCATTTTCTAACTCCACACGGAACATAGCATTTGATAATGCTTCAATTATTGATCCGTCTTGTTCTATTGCTGATTGTTTTGCCATAAATATATTAAGCTACCGCTTTTCTATTTTTACCAGTCTTCATTAAACCATCATAATGTTTATTTAACAAGTATGAATTGATCTGTTGAATAGTATCTATTGCAACACCAACCATAATTATTAATGAGGTACCTCCAAAAAACATTGCCCAAGATTGTTGTACATCCATAATACTTACAACAATAGCTGGGAACACAGCAATCAAAGCAAGGAATAAAGATCCTGGGAAAGTTATTAAAGACATCACTTTATCAAGGAAATCAGAAGTTTCAGCTCCTGGGCGTACACCTGGGATAAAACCACCGCTTCTTTTTAAATCATCAGCCATTTTGTTAGTAGGTACAGTGATTGCAGTATAAAAGAATGTAAATACAATAATTAAAGTTGCAAAAACAAAATTATACCAGAAACCAAACATATTACTAAATGCACCAACAATAGATTGTGATGTATCTGATTTAGACAATCCAGCTACAGCTGCAGGAATAAACATAATTGCCTGAGCAAAAATAATTGGCATAACTCCAGAAGCATTAAGCTTTAGAGGAATCCATTGTCTATTACCTCCTGCCAAATCTTGCTCGTAATCTCCTGTAGTTGTACGACGAGCATACTGCACAGGGATTCTACGTACTGCCATTGTAAGCAATACACAAGAAATGATAACTAATAACCACACAATAATTTCAATAACTAATAACATTGGACCTCCATTGTTATTGGTAACACGAGTTGTAAACTCTTGGATAAAAGCTTGTGGTAAACGAGCTAAAATACCAACCATAATTAACAATGAAATACCATTTCCAATACCTTTATCTGTAATTTTCTCACCCAGCCACATAGCAAAAATTGTACCAGTAACCAAAATGATAACAGACGAGAACAAAAATTCAGGAGAATTAAAGCCTAGCAAAAATGCATTACTAGGCAATGTTCTGTATAAATTATAGATATAAGTTGGACCTTGAACCAATGTGATAGCGATTGTCAACCAACGAGTGATTTGATTAATCTTTTTTCTACCACTTTCCCCATCATTTTGAAGTTTTTGTAAATATGGAATCGCAATCCCCATCAACTGAACAACAATAGACGCAGAAATATAAGGCATGATACCTAAGGCAAAAACTGAAGCCTTAGAGAAAGCACCCCCGGTGAACATGTCTAGAATAGATCCTAGACCATTTTTAGTTTGTCCCGCTAAACCAGTCAATTGCGTTGCGTCAATTCCAGGAAGCGTAACGTGTGCTCCAAAACGATATACTAAAAGCAATCCTAATGTAATTAAGATTCTATTTTTTAGTTCTTCGATTTTCCAAACATTACTTATTGATTCAATAAATTTCTTCATCTTAATAGATAAGTTATATAGTTACAGCTTCTCCACCAGCAGCTTCAATAGCAGCTTTTGCAGTAGCAGTAAATTTGTGGGCAGTTACTTTTAATTTTGCTTTCAATTCTCCTCTACCTAAAATCTTAACGATTTCATTTTTAGTAGCTAGACGATTTGCTACAAACTCTGTCATAGAAACAGAATCAGTAATTGCACCGTTATCAACTAATAATTGAAGAGTATCTAAATTAACACCTTCGTATTCTTTACGATTGATGTTTTTGAAACCAAACTTAGGTACACGTCTTTGAAGTGGCATCTGCCCTCCCTCAAAACCAATCTTTTTAGAATAACCAGAACGAGATTTTGCTCCTTTGTGTCCACGTGCAGCGGTACCACCTTTTCCAGAACCTTCTCCTCTACCTAATCTTTTATTTTGATTGTGTGTAGACCCCTCAGCAGGTTGTAAGTTACTTAAATTCATAACAGTATTTGTTATTTAGCTTCTTCAACAGAAACTAAGTGTTTAACTTTGTTTATCATCCCAAGGATAGCAGGATTTGACTCATGCTCCACAACTTGTCCAATTTTACGTAGACCTAAAGCTTCCAATCCTCTTTTTTGAGAAAGAGGGCAGTTGATTTTGCTTCTTACTTGTTTTACTAATAATTTAGCCATAATTTCCTAATTAACCTTTAAAAACTTTCTCTAAAGAAACACCTCTTTGTTTTGCAACAGTATGAGCGCTTCTCATTTGCAATAAAGCATCAAAAGTTGCTTTTACTACGTTATGTGGATTTGATGATCCTTGAGATTTAGACAATACATCGTGAATACCTACTGATTCAAGAACTGAACGAACAGCTCCACCAGCAATAACTCCAGTACCATGAGACGCTGGAATTAAGAATACACGTGCACCACCAAATTTACCTTTTTGTTCGTGAGGAACAGATTGTCCGTTCAAAGGAATTCTAACTAAATTTTTCTTAGCATCTTCTACTGCTTTCGCAATTGCTTCAGAAACATCTTTAGATTTTCCTAATCCATGACCAACAACTCCATTTTCATCACCTACAACTACAATAGCAGAAAAACCGAAAGCTCTACCACCTTTTGTAACTTTAGTAACACGATTAACACTTACTAGACGATCTTTAAGTTCAAGACCACTAGGTTTTACCAATTCTACATTTTTGTATTTAGACATAATATATTAGAATTTAAGTCCAGCAGCTCTTGCGCCTTCCGCTAATGATTTAATACGACCGTGATATAAATATCCACCTCTATCAAAAGTGATGGTATCAATCCCAGCTTTTAACGCTTTCTCTGCAACTAATTTTCCAACAGCAGCAGCAATTTCAACGTTAGTACCTTTTCCTATTTCTTTTTCTCTAGAAGATGCAGCTAATATAGTAACTCCATTTACATCATCAATGATTTGAGCGTAAATTTCTTTATTACTTCTAAAAACAGAAAGTCTTGGTCTTGTAGCAGAACCACTAACCGATTTTCTAATTCTGAATTTAATTCTCTGTCTTCTTTCAGATTTTGTTAATGACATAATCTTATTTTTTAAGCTGATTTACCTGCTTTTCTTCTTAATACTTCACCCACAAATTTAACACCTTTACCTTTATATGGCTCTGGCTTACGGAAACCTCTGATTTTCGCAGCAACTTGACCTAAAAGTTGTTTATCAAATGATGTTAATTTTACGATAGGGTTCTTACCTTTTTCAGATATTGTTTCTAAAGATACTTCTGGAGCAATTTCTAAAACAATATTGTGAGAATATCCAAGAGCTAAATCTAATTTTTGACCTTGGTTTGAAGCTCTATAACCAACTCCAACTAATTCTAGTTCTTTTGTGAAACCTTCAGATACACCAACAACCATATTACTGATCAAAGATCTGAATAATCCGTGTTTTGCTCTATGGTCTTTATGATCAGATGATCTTTCTACTGAAACTTGATCACCTTCAACAGTTACAGTTACGTCCGAAAACTCCTGAACCAGTTGACCTTTTTTTCCTTTTACTGTAATAATACCGTCTTTAACTTCAACAGTTACACCAGCAGGGATTACAATTGGGCTTTTACCTATTCTTGACATCTTATCTAGTGTTTAAAATTAGTATACGTAACAAATTACTTCACCACCTACATTTAATTGCTTAGCTTGTTTTCCAGTCATCAAACCTTTTGATGTAGAAACAATAGCAATTCCTAATCCATTAAGGATTCTAGGTAATTTGGCAGCACCTGCGTACTTACGTAAACCAGGTTTACTAATTCTTTGGATATCTTTGATTACAGGCTCTTTAGTATCTTTATCATACTTCAAAGCAATTTTGATAGAACCTTGTACAGTGTTCTGTTCAAATTTGTAACTTAAGATATAACCTTGATCAAATAAGATCTTAGTTATTTCTTTTTTAAGATTAGAAGCTGGAATTTCAACAACTTTGTGGTTTGCAGCCACAGCGTTACGAACTCTAGTCAAATAATCTGCAATAGGATCTGTATACATATGTATTTGATTGCGATTATGGTTTTCGGGAGACACACGTCTCCCGAACCTTTAATCAATTAAAATTATTTTTTGGTTTGCAAAAGTAATAACTTATTGCGAGATTACCAAGATGCTTTTTTAACACCAGGAATTAATCCATTATTAGCCATTTCACGGAAAGTTACACGAGAAATACCAAATTGACGGATATAACCTCTTGGTCTACCTGTTAATTTACAACGGTTGTGTAAACGAACTGGTGAAGCATTTTTAGGTAATTTTTGTAAACCTTCATAGTCTCCAGCTTCTAATAAAGCTTTTCTCTTTTCAGCATACTTAGCTACCGTTTTCTCTCTTTTAACCTCACGGGCCTTCATTGATTCTTTAGCCATGTCTTAATTCTTTTTAAAAGGTAATCCTAATTCAGCCAATAATGACTTTGCTTCCTTGTCTGTTTTTGCAGTAGTAACAAATGTAATATCCATTCCTGAAATTTTGTTTACTTTATCAATATCAATTTCTGGGAAAATGATTTGCTCTAAAACTCCAAGATTGTAGTTACCTCTTCCGTCGAAACCAGTAGCTTTGATACCACTAAAATCTCTAACGCGTGGTAAAGATGAAGTAATAAGTCTATCTAAAAACTCATACATTCTTTCTCCACGTAAAGTTACTTTTGCTCCAATAGGCATCCCTTTTCTCAATTTGAAAGACGCAACGTCTTTCTTAGAAATTGTAGATACTGCTTTTTGTCCAGTGATCTTTGTTAACTCATCAACAGCATAGTCAATAAGTTTTTTATCAGATACAGCTGCACCAACTCCACGGCTCAAAACGATTTTTTCAAGTTTTGGAACTTGCATTACGTTTGTATATCCGAACTCTTCTTTAAGAGCAGAGATTACTCTACTCTTATATTCTTCTTTTAGTCTAGGTGTATATGCCATTACTATAGTACTTGATTAGATTTTTTTGAAAATCTTACTTTCTTATCTCCCTCTACTCTAATACCAACTCTAGTTGTCTCCTTAGTTTTAGGATCAATTAGAGAAATGTTAGAAATTTGAATAGAAGCTTCTTTCTTAACGATACCACCTTGAGGGTTTTTAGCACTTGGTTTTGTATGTTTTGAAACCATGTTTACACCTTCAACTATCGCTTTATTTTTCTCACGGTAAACACGCAAAACTTTACCTTCAGCACCTTTATGGTCTCCAGCAATAACTCTTACGATATCTCCTGATTTTATTTTTAGCTTTATCATCTTAAAACGAATTAAAGCACTTCTGGTGCTAATGATACAATTTTCATGAATTGTTTTTCACGAAGTTCTCTTGCTACCGGACCAAAAACACGTGTTCCTCTCATTTCCCCTGCAGCATTCAAAAGAACACATGCATTGTCATCGAAACGGATATAAGAACCATCAGCTCTTCTCACTTCTTTTTTGGTACGCACAACAACTGCAGTTGAAACAGCTCCTTTTTTAACGTTTCCGTTTGGAGTTGCATCTTTAATAGATACTACAATCTTGTCACCAACAGAGGCATACCTTCTTTTGGTACCTCCTAAAACACGGATAGTTAAAACTTCCTTAGCTCCCGTGTTATCTGCTACTTTTAGTCTTGATTCCTGTTGTACCATAATTATTTAGCTCTTTCTAAGATTTCAACTAATCTCCAACATTTTGTTTTACTTAAAGGACGCGTTTCGCTAATTCTTACAGTATCTCCAATGTTACAGTCGTTTGTTTCGTCGTGTGCAACATATTTCTTTGTTTTCAACACGAACTTACCGTATAATGGGTGTTTTACTTTTCTTACTTCAGCAATAACAATAGACTTATCCATTTTATTTGAAGTAACAACACCTATTCTTTCTTTTCTTAAATTTCTTTTTTCTTCCATCTTTCAGCAGAATACAATTATTGTAACTCTCTTTTAGTTAACTCTGTAGCTAATCTTGCAACTGTTCTTCT
The DNA here is from genome assembly GCF_003254625.1 of Flavobacterium ginsenosidimutans. Lineage (GTDB taxonomy): Bacteria > Bacteroidota > Bacteroidia > Flavobacteriales > Flavobacteriaceae > Flavobacterium > Flavobacterium ginsenosidimutans. Next base: position 90,409 of record NZ_QJRJ01000072.1, on the reverse strand, counting down.
AACGCTTCTAATTTGAAGTGGGTTAGCAATTGGAGAGATAGCATGAGCCATTTTTAGGTCAGCATATACTTTCTTAGTTTGACTAAGCTTTTCTTGCAACTCCGCTGCAGAAAGATCTTTTATTTCTGATTGTTTCATAATAAATTATAAATTATGCTTCGAAATCTCTAGCAACGACGAATTTAGTTTTTACTGGAAGTTTCTGAGCTGCAAGACGCAATGCCTCTTTTGCAACTGATAACGGAACTCCTCCAACTTCAAACATAATTCTTCCTGGTTTAACAACAGCAGCCCAATACTCAACTGCTCCTTTACCTTTACCCATACGTACTTCAAGAGGCTTCTTAGTAATAGGTTTGTCTGGGAAAATTTTAATCCATAATTGTCCCTCTCTCTTCATGTAACGAGTTGCAGCAATACGCGCAGCTTCGATTTGACGAGAAGTTAAGAACATTCCATCTTCATGTACAGATTTAATACCAAACATTCCATTTGAAAGTTCATGCCCTCTTTGAGAGTTACCTTTCATTCTACCTTTTTGTACCTTACGGTATTTTGTTCTTTTAGGCTGTAACATTTTTCTTTAGTTTAAAAATTTACTTTCTTTTACGAGCGTCTGGTTTTCCACCTTTGTTAAAGTTAGATTTGCCTCTAGGAGCATCTCCACCTTTTCCACCACCTGTACCAGATTGTTTTTTATCCATTCCAGCAAGTGGAGAAAGTTCTCTCTTACCGTAAACTTCACCTTTCATGATCCACACTTTGATTCCCATTCTACCATAAGTAGTATGAGCTTCAGCAAGTGCATAATCAATGTCAGCTCTGAAAGTTGATAGAGGAATTCTACCTTCTTTGAAACCTTCCGAACGCGCCATCTCAGCACCATTCAAACGACCAGAAATCAAAACTTTGATACCTTCAGCGTTCATACGCATTGAAGCAGCAATAGCCATTTTGATTGCACGTCTGTAAGAAATACGGCTTTCGATTTGACGAGCGATGCTTGTCGCCACAAGATAAGCATCTAACTCAGGTCTTTTGATTTCAAAGATGTTGATTTGAACCTCCTTGTCAGTAACTTTCTTAAGTTCTTCTTTTAACTTGTCTACCTCTTGTCCACCTTTTCCGATAATGATACCAGGTCTAGCAGTAGTGATAGTAACGGTTACAAGTTTCAAAGTTCTCTCGATGATTACTTTTGATACACTAGCTTTTGATAAACGAGCATGGATATACTTTCTGATTTTGTGATCTTCGGCTAATTTATCACCGTAATCATTTCCACCATACCAGTTTGAGTCCCATCCTCTGATGATACCAAGTCTATTTCCAATTGGATTTGTCTTTTGTCCCATGCTGCTTAAGAATTGCTTTGTGTGTTATTGATAGCTCCAAGCACGATTGTTACGTGATTAGAACGTTTTCTTATTCTGTGTGCACGACCTTGTGGAGCTGGACGAAGTCTTTTTAACATCATTCCACCATCTACTCTGATCTCTTTAACAAATAATCCAGCTTCTTCTAAATTACCTTCACTATTTTTTTGCTCCCAGTTGTTGATTGCAGATAATAATAGTTTTTCTAATTTTCTTGAAGCTTCTTTAGAACTGAATCTTAAAATGTTAAGTGCTCTTTCTACCTTCTGACCTCTTACCAAGTCCGCTACTAAGCGCATTTTTCTAGGTGAAGTAGGGCAGTTATTCAATTTTGCGAAAGCAATAGACTTATTAGCCTCTTTTCTCGCATCTGCTGTTTCTCTTTTACGAACTCCCATTGCTTCTTATTTTTTACCTTTATTTTTTGCTCCAGCATGACCTCTAAAAGATCTAGTTGGTGAAAACTCTCCTAATTTGTGACCTACCATGTTTTCTGTTACGTAAACTGGTACAAATTGACGACCGTTATGAACTGCGATAGTTTGTCCAACGAAATCTGGAGTAATCATTGAAGCTCTAGACCAAGTCTTAACAACTGCATTTTTACCACTTTCTACGTTTTCTTGAACTTTCTTGTCTAATTTATAATGAACGAAAGGTCCTTTTTTTAATGAACGTGCCATATCTTATTATTTCTTTCTACGTTCTACGATATACTTGTTACTCGGGTTTTTCTTAGAACGAGTTCTGTAACCTTTAGCTGGTACTCCGTTTCTTGAACGTGGGTGCCCTCCTGAAGAACGTCCTTCACCACCTCCCATAGGGTGATCAACTGGGTTCATCGCTACTGGTCTAGTTCTAGGTCTTCTTCCTAACCATCTTGTTCTACCTGCTTTTCCAGATACAACTAATTGGTGGTCAGAATTAGAAACAGCTCCAATTGTAGCCGAACAAGTTAGCAAGATCAATCTTGTCTCCCCAGATGGCATTTTAATTGTTGCATATTTCCCGTCTCTTGCCATTAACTGAGCAAAAGTTCCAGCTGAACGAGCAATTACTGCTCCTTGTCCTGGACGTAACTCAATACAAGATATAACAGTTCCAAGAGGAATTCTGCTTAAAGGTAAAGTATTACCGATTTCAGGTTGAGATTCTGGACCAGAAACTAATTTCTGACCAACTTTCAATCCGTTTTGTGCGATAATATAAGTTTTCTCTCCATCAGCATAAGCTAATAAAGCGATAAACGCAGTACGATTTGGATCGTATTCGATTGATTTCACTGTAGCTGGAATTCCATCTTTAGTTCTTTTGAAATCAATAATACGATATCTCTGCTTGTGACCACCACCCGTATAACGCATGGTCATCTTTCCTTGACTATTTCTACCTCCAGAGTTTTTTATCGGCGCTATCAAAGAGCGTTCCGGCTTATCAGTTGTAATGGCGTCATAACCATTCACAACTCTAAATCGCTGACCTGGGGTAATAGGTTTTAATTTTCTTACTGACATTTTTCTATCTTAGATATTGTTGTAAAAATCAATTGTTTCTCCTTCTTGTACTTGAACAATTGCTTTTTTGTATGCATTTGTCTTTCCACTTATTAAACCACTTTTAGTGTATTTAGTAGATCTATCTGGTCTCACATTCATTGTATTAACAGAAACGATAGTCACTCCATAAGCAGCTTCAACAGCTTTCTTAATCTCAACTTTGTTTGCTTTTTTGTTAACAACGAATCCGAAGCGGTTTAGAACTTCACTTTCTTTGGTTACTTTTTCCGTTACTATAGGTCTAATTATGATGCTCATATTCCTATTATTTACTTAAATTTTCTTCAATTAACTCTAAAGAACCTTCTAAAAGCACTAAATTATTAGCGTTTAATATTGCGTAAGTGCTTAATTCTGAGCTAGTTACGACATTTGAAGCCTTCAAATTGCGTGACGACAAATATACATTTTTATTTGACTCACCCAACACGAATAGAGATTTTTTATTTTCTAACCCTAAAGCTTTCAAAACGTTAATGAAATTTTTAGTGTTTGGTACTTCAAAATTAAAGTCTTCAAGAACTACAATGTTAGCCTCTTTTGCTTTAATTGAGAAAGCTGATTTTCTAGCCAATCTCTTTAAGCCTTTATTCAATTTGAATGAATAACTTCTTGGTCTTGGCCCAAAAACTGTTCCACCGCCTTTAAACAAAGGATTTTTAGCACTTCCCGCACGAGCTGTACCAGTTCCTTTTTGTTTTTTAATCTTACGCGTACTTCCAGCAACTTCAGCTCTTTCTTTAGCTTTATGAGTACCTTGTCTTTGATTAGCAAGATATTGCTTTACATCAAGGTATACTGCGTGATTATTTGGTTCAATTGCGAATACTGAATCAGAAAGTTGAACTTTTCTACCAGTATCTTTTCCGTTGAAATCTAATACTTTTACTTCCATTACTTCTGAATGATTACATAAGAGTTTTTATGTCCAGGAACACATCCTTTAATAACAAGTAGATTCTTTTCAGCAACTACTTTTAAAACTCTAAGGTTTTGAATTTTCACATTTTCTCCTCCCATTCTTCCAGCCATACGCATTCCTTTGAATACTCTAGATGGATAAGAAGAAGCTCCTACAGAACCTGGCGCTCTTAAACGGTTGTGCTGACCATGAGTAGCTTGTCCAACTCCACCAAAACCGTGACGTTTAACAACACCTTGGAAACCTTTACCTTTAGATACACCTTGTACATCTACAAATTCTCCTTCTTCAAAAATAGTAACATCAATTAGATCTCCTAATTTTTGTTCAGTTGCAAAATCTTGGAATTCAACGACTTTTTTCTTAGCAACAGTTCCAGCTTTCTTAAAGTGACCTAAAGCCGCTTTAGTAGAATGTTTCTCGTTTTTGTCATCGAAACCAAGTTGCAACGCTTCGTACCCGTCAACCTCGTTGGTTCTGACTTGGGTAACAACACATGGACCAGCTTCGATTACTGTACAAGGAATGTTTTTCCCGTTTTCGTCAAAAATACTAGTCATGCCGATTTTCTTACCAATTAACCCAGACATAAATATTAATTATTAATTACTAAAATTCCCTTCAATTTGAAAATAACAGAAATTTCCAAACAGGGAGTGCAAAAGTAGATATTAAAATTGAATATACCAAACAGTTGCGAAAATTAAATCGCTCATAATCAAAATCCAAGCATCAAAACACCGTCAAAACAAACTTTATTTACAACAAAATTTGATTCTGTTTTTTCAACCTTCAAACATTCCGGGCTTAACAATAAATTAATTAAATCACAACAAAAAAAACTCGCATCCCTTTAAAACAAAGGCTTTTATAAAAAAATACAAATTTTAAAAAATCGCAAAAATTCAAATTCCGCAAACTAAAAGCAACTTTTAAAAACAAAAAAAGCGAGACAAATAATGTCTCGCTTTTTATATAAAAAAATATAAAAAAATTATACTTTAATCTCTACTTCAACTCCACTTGGCAATTCAAGTTTCATTAAAGCATCAATAGTTTTAGATGAAGATGAATAAATATCAATCAATCTCTTGTATGACATTACTTCAAATTGCTCTCTCGCTTTTTTGTTAACGTGCGGAGAACGCAATACAGTGAAAAGTTTTTTGTGAGTTGGCAACGGAATTGGACCTGTTACAACTGCTCCAGTAGTTTTTACTGTTTTCACGATCTTTTCAGCAGATTTATCTACTAACATATGATCGTAAGATTTTAGTTTTATTCTGATTTTTTGACTCATTTTCTTAAAATTAAGCGTTACCTTTTGCTTTTTTGATTACCTCTTCTGAAATATTAGAAGGTGTTTCTGCATAGTGAGAGAACTCCATTGTTGAAGTAGCTCTACCAGAAGATAATGTTCTTAATGTAGTTACATAACCAAACATTTCTGATAAAGGCACATCAGCTTTAATAGTTTTAGCACCATTTCTATCACCCATGTCATTAACTTGACCTCTACGACGGTTCAAGTCACCAACGATATCACCCATGTTTTCTTCAGGAGTAATAACTTCGATTTTCATGATTGGCTCAAGAATAACAGCTCCAGCAGCACGTCCTGACTCTTTATAACCCATTCTAGCAGCTAATTCAAAAGAAAGAGCATCAGAATCCACAGGATGGAAAGACCCATCTAATAAAGTTACTTTCAAACTATCAACAGCATATCCAGCTAATGGACCTGTTTTCATAGCCTCACGGAAACCTTTTTCAACAGCAGGAATATACTCTTTAGGTACGTTACCACCTTTTACCTCATTTACGAACTGTAATCCAACTGGAACTTTACCATCAACTTCATCAGCAGGTTCGATTCTAAATACGATATCACCGAATTTACCACGACCTCCAGATTGTTTCTTGTAAGTTTCTCTATGTTGAGCAGATTTAGTAAACGCCTCTTTGTACTCTACTTGTGGCTCACCTTGATTAACCTCTACTTTAAACTCACGTTTCATACGATCAACTAAGATATCTAAGTGAAGCTCACCCATACCAGAAATAATAGTTTGACCTGAAGCCTCATCAGTTCTTACAGTAAATGTTGGATCCTCTTCAGCTAATTTAGCCAAAGCCATACCCATTTTATCAACGTCAGCTTTAGTTTTAGGCTCGATAGCAATACCGATTACAGGCTCTGGAAACTTCATAGACTCCAAGATAATTGGATTCTTTTCATCACAAAGCGTATCTCCAGTTTTAATATCTTTAAATCCTACAGCAGCTCCAATATCTCCAGCCTCAATAAATTCGATTGGATTTTGTTTGTTAGCGTGCATTTGGTAAATACGAGAAATTCTCTCTTTGTTACCAGAACGAGTATTTAAAACATAAGAACCAGCATCTAAACGTCCAGAGTAAGCACGGAAGAAAGCTAAACGACCTACGAATGGATCAGTAGCAATTTTAAATGCTAAAGCAGCAAACGGCTCTTTTACATCTGGGCGACGTAAGATTTTAGTTTGATCTTCTTCTAATAATTCAGCATCATCAGGGTGAATTCCTTCGATACCTTCTTTATCTAATGGAGATGGTAAATATTTACAAACAGCATCTAACATGAATTGAACTCCTTTGTTTTTGAAAGAAGAACCAGCAAGCATAGGAATGATTGCCATATCGATAGTAGCCGCTCTTAATGCATTGTTGATTTCTTCCTCTGTAATAGAGTTTTCATCTTCCATGTATTTATCTAAAAGATTCTCATCATAAGTTGCAATCTCTTCGATAAGGATAGAACGGTAGTGTTTTACATCATCAACCATATCAGCCGGGATATCAACGATATCAAAAGTAGCCCCTTGAGTTTCATCATGCCATACAATAGCTTGATTTTTCACCAAGTCAACAATACCTTTAAAATCTGCTTCATCACCAATAGGCAAAGTAATTGCAACCGCATTCGATTTCAACATATCTTTAACCTGTCCACATACAGCTAAAAAGTTAGCACCTTGACGGTCCATTTTGTTTACGAATCCCATACGAGGAACTCTATATTGATCAGCAAGTCTCCAGTTAGTTTCTGACTGTGGCTCAACACCATCAACAGCACTAAATAAGAAAACTAAACCATCAAGTACACGTAAAGAACGGTTTACCTCTACAGTAAAATCAACGTGTCCAGGAGTATCAATAATATTAAAGTGATAAGGTAATGATTCTGGAAGAGTCTTACCTTGCTCAGTTGGAAAATTCCAAGTACAAGTTGTAGCAGCAGAAGTAATTGTAATACCTCTTTCTTGCTCTTGCGCCATCCAGTCCATTGTTGCAGCACCATCGTGTACCTCACCAATTTTATGTGATTTTCCAGTGTAAAAAAGAATACGCTCAGTTGTTGTTGTTTTACCAGCATCAATGTGAGCAGCGATCCCGATATTTCTAGTATATTTTAAATCTCTAGCCATTTCTTTACGAATTAAAATCTAAAGTGAGAGAATGCCTTATTAGCTTCTGCCATTTTGTGAGTATCCATTCTTTTCTTAACCGCAGCACCTTCTTCTTTAGCCGCAGCTAAACATTCTGAAGCTAAACGCTGAGCCATAGATTTTTCATTTCTTCTTCTTGAATAAAGTATTAACCACTTCATTGCCATAGAAATTTTTCTGTCTGGACGAATTTGCATTGGGATTTGGAATGTAGCTCCACCAACTCTACGGCTACGTACTTCTACGTGAGGCATAACGTTTGTTAAAGCATCTTTCCAGATCTCTAATGAAGTTTTCTCATCATTTTGCTTTTTAGTTTCAATGATATCAATAGCATCATAAAATACTTTAAAAGCTGTAGATTTCTTACCATCCCACATTAAGTTATTCACAAAACGTGTTACTAATTGGTCATTAAACCTTGGATCCGGTAAAAGTGGTCTTTTCTTTGCCGCTCTTTTTCTCATGTCTTTTTCTTAAAAGTTTTTAAATTACTTTTTTGCTTCTTTTGGGCGTTTAGCACCGTACTTAGATCTTCTTTGCGTTCTTCCTGCAACACCTGACGTATCAAGAGCTCCACGAACGATATGATATCTAACACCTGGTAAATCTTTTACCCTTCCACCTCGCACTAATACTATCGAGTGCTCTTGTAGATTATGTCCTTCTCCTGGGATGTAAGCATTCACCTCATTACCATTTGTCAAACGTACACGCGCAACTTTACGCATTGCAGAGTTTGGTTTTTTTGGTGTAGTAGTGTAAACACGCGTACAAACCCCTCTTCTTTGAGGACAAGAATCTAAAGCAACCGATTTACTCTTCTTAGTGATCTGAGTTCTTCCTGTTCTTACTAATTGTTGAATTGTTGGCATAATTAATACTAAAAATTATTATGTTTATTAAATTCCCGCTTTTTACGGGGTTGCAAATGTATAAAATATTTTTCACTATACAAACGTTAAATCATTAATTTTCAACAACATTATTTATATCTATGATTTCACAAAGAAACATTAGATATTTGCTTTACATTTAACTAACAAAACAATTGCTTTTGAAACAATTACAATACATACTCATTTTACTTCTATCAACAAATTGTTTTGCGCAATCTTTTTATCTGAATATAAACGGAATTAACAAACAACAAAACTTAACAATCGACTCTATTCCTTACATCAGAAAACATGTTAACATAAAATCTCTCAACAATGAAATTTCTGAAACTTTAAACAAACTAACAAAACAAGGCTACATAGATTCCAAAACACTAGAAAACAAAAAGGTAAATGACAGCACTTATACAGTTTTAATAGACTTAAAAAACAAGATAAAAGAGCTACATATATATATAGGTACAAATAGTCTCTTGTATAATTCAAAAAAAACATCAAAAGACAGCATAATTATCCCCTATTCAGAACTTGAAAATTTTTTGAACCAAGAAATATCAGATAAAGAAAAAGCTGGTTTTGCTTTTTCAAAAATCAAACTGGAAAATATCAAAAAAAAGAATTCAATAATTTACGCTGACTTAAATTTTGATTCCGAAAAAAAAAGAACCCTCAACTCAATTATTGTAAATTACACCAACCCTTCTTTGAAAGATTATTTTCCTAAAGGAGCATTAAAGCAATTGAATAGAAAATATCTCAACAATACCTTCAACCAAGAAACCGTTAAAAAACTTTCTGACGATATTAATAGCTTTGAGTTTATTTCTCAAACCAAATATCCCGAAATCTTATTCACCAAAGACTCAACAAAAGTTTACACATATCTAGACAAAAGAAAAGCAAACACTTTTGACGGCTATATTGGATTTTCAAACGATGACAGCAAAAAAATACAACTTAACGGATATTTAGATATTTCCTTAATAAACACTCTTCATGCAGGCGAACAATTTTCACTATACTGGAAAAGTGACGGCAATAAACAAACAACATTCAACACAAGACTTGAAGTTCCTTATATTTTTAAAACCGCGCTAGGAATAAAAGCCCAACTAAATATTTTTAAACAAGACAGTACATTTCAAAACACAAAAACCGCAATAGATTTAGGCTATTATTTAAATTACAACTCTAAAATATACATTGGATACCAATCAACAGAATCAAGCGACATCCAGAATACCAACAGCACAACACTAAGTGATTTTAAAAACTCATACCTCACCTCTACCCTAGAATACAAAAAAATCAACAGCTCCAATTACCTGCTTCCAAGAAAATCATATGCAAATCTATTATTGGGTTATGGAAAAAGAACCACAAACAACACTGCCGAAACCGCAGTAGCAACCAATCAATTTTATGCTAACTTAAATTTTTCTTACAATTTCGAATTAAACAAAAAGAACTTTATCTATATCAACCCTCAAATCTTATATTTAAAAAGTGACAATTACATAACAAATGAACTTTTCAGATTTGGAGGATTAAATTCAATTCGAGGTTTCTCAGAAAATAGCTTACAAGGAAATATTGCAAATCTATTCATTACCGAATACAGATACCTGCTTAGTTCAAATTTATACATACACACCATACTTGACTATGGGATTTACCAAGATCAAACTTCAATAAAAAACAGCGAAAAATTCAACAGTTTAATCAGTGCTGGCATAGGTTTAGGACTACTAACAAAAAATGGTTTATTAAAGATAATTATAGCCAACGGAAGCACAAATCAAACCGAAATAAAATTTTATAACAGTATCCTCACAATCTGTTATAATGTTAAATTTTAATCTTTTATAAAAATCTGTTAACAAAATATTAGGAATTTTAGTAAGTAATTACGAATATTACATAACTAATTCAAAATATTTACCAAATATGAAACCAAAGTTTAACAGATTCTTAGTGCTTTTACTAGCACTAATCGCGCAACTAACCTTTGCGCAAGAAAGAACTGTTTCAGGTATTGTTACCGATGATGCAAATATGCCTTTACCAGGCGTAAGTGTATTAGTAAAAGGAACAAAAACTGGAACACAAACCGATTTTGATGGAAAATATTCTATCAAAGCAACACCAAGTCAAGTTTTAGTTTTTAGCTACATTGGAATGAAATCTCAAGAATTCCCAGCTAGCTCAACAAAAATTAATGCTAAACTATCAAGCGACGCACAACAACTAGAGGGAGTTGTAGTTACAGCTTTAGGATTATCCAGAGAGAAAAAATCTCTTGGTTATGCAACTCAAGAAGTTAAAGGAGAAAACCTTGCCGCAGTTAAAAGCGACAACTTTGTAAATGCGATATCAGGAAAAGTTTCTGGAGTACAAGTAAAAAGAACAACAAACTTTGGAGGTTCCACCAATATCGTAATTAGAGGAAATTCTTCTCTAACAGGAAACAACCAAGCTTTATTTGTTATTGATGGAGTTCCAGTAAGCAACAACAATTCAAACACAAGAGATCAGGAACAATCTGGAGCAGGTTATGACTACGGAAGCGCCGCATCAGACATTAACCCTGAAGACATCGAATCCATCAACGTCCTTAAAGGTTCTGCGGCAAGTGCACTTTATGGATCAAGAGCTGCTAATGGAGTTGTTGTTATAACAACAAAAAAAGGAAACAAAAAAGCAAAAGGTTTCTCTGTTACTGTTAATTCAGGTGTAACAATTGGTTCTATCGACAAAAGCACTTTCATAAAATATCAAAAACAGTATGGTGGTGGATATGGACCTTATTATGGCCCCGATGAAGATTCGTATTTAGATCATATTGATATAAACGGAGACGGAATTTTAGACAATGTAACTCCATTAACTGAAGATGCTTCGTATGGACAAGCTTTTGATCCAAATTTAATGGTTTATCAATGGGATGCATTTTACCCTGAATCTCCAAATTACATGAAAGCTACACCTTGGGTAGCCGCAAAAAATGGTCCAATTACTTTTTTTGAAAAACCAGTAGCACTTACCAACTCTATCTCAATAGATAAAGGCTTAGAAAATGGTTATTTAAGATTAGGAGCTAACAATCTTGATCAAACAGGTTTAATGCCAAACAGTAGTTTAAAGAGAAACACTTTCACATTGAATGCGTCTACCCTGATCAACGACAGATTAACTGTAGCTGGATATGGAAATTTCACAAAAACAAGTACAATTGGTAGAAACAGTACAGGATACAATGACAACATCGCTGGAAATTTTAGACAATGGTGGCAAACTAACGTTGACATACAAGGTCTAAAACAAGCTTATCAACTTACTGGACGAAATGTAACATGGAATCCTAACTCGTACACTAATCCAACTCCTATATTTTGGGACAACCCTTATTTTCAACGTTATGAAAATTACGAATCAGACAGCAGAAGCAGATTCATTGGAAATGTTTCTTTAAACTATAAAATCGCAAGTTGGCTAGATGCTTTCGGAAGAATGTCAGTAGACACCTATGATGAACTTCAAGAAGAACGAAGAGCCATCGGAAGTGTGCCAGTTGATTTTGGAATTGGAACTGGAGGTGGAGATGGTTCTCTTAACAGAAACCCAGCATCATCAGGTTACTCACGAAAAAACATAGGTTTCAGCGAATACAATTATGACTTCATGTTAAACTACAACACAGACATCACAGAAAAACTAAATTTAAAAGGTGTTGTCGGAGTTAACATTAGAAGAAGTTATTACAATTCAATATTCGCTGCAACAAACGGCGGACTTGCTATCCCAAAATTATACTCCCTACAAAATACTGTAAGTCCACTATTAGCACCTGTTGAAAGAGACGAAGCTATTGGTGTAGACGGTCTTTACGGAAGCGCTTCTTTTGGATATGAAGATTATTTATTCCTTGAGGGAACAATCAGAAGAGACCACTCTTCAACTCTTCCAGAAGCAAATAGTTCTTACTACTACCCTTCCGTTTCTACCAGTTTTGTATTTTCTAAATTCGTAAAAGCAGATTGGCTATCCTTTGGAAAAGTAAGACTTAACTATGCTGAAGTTGGAAACAGCCCTGGTTTCGACAGAGTCTTAGACACCTATGCAGTTAACACAGCATTCGGAGCCGCATCAGCATCAGTAAAAGACACTAAGAACAATCCAAACTTAAAACCAGAACGTACAAAAAGCTACGAAGCAGGTTTAGAACTTTCTTTCTTCAAGAAGAGATTAGGATTTGATTTCTCTTACTATAAATCTAATTCAATTGACCAAATAATCCCATTAAGACTTACTGCTTCTACAGGATATCTTTATGAATTAATTAATGCAGGAGAAATTGAAAACAAAGGGATTGAAATAAGTTTAAATGGTACTCCGGTAAAAACAGATAGTTTTTCATGGGAAGTAAATTTAAACTTTGCCAGAAATCGCAACAAAGTATTAGACCTTTTAGATGGTATCGATAATCTACAATTAGGATCTTTTCAAGGAGGTGTAACAATAAACGCTGCTATCGGACAACCATACGGTGTAATATATGGCACAAAATACACATACTTAAACGGACAGCGAGTTGTTGACCCTACTAATGGTCAATATATAAAAACTTCAACATCAGACAATGCAATTGGAAATGCAAATCCAGATTACACAGGAGGTTTAAACAACAAATTCACTTACAAAAACTTCTCTTTTGAATTCTTAATAGATATGCAAAAAGGCGGGCAGATCTTCTCACTAGACCGTTATTATGGTTTAGCAACAGGTCTACCAGACGACACAGCATATTTAAATGAATTAGGAAACCCTATCAGAAATCCATTGACTTCTGGATCTGATAGTGGAGGATTTATAAATCCTGGAGTAAATCCTGATGGCTCAGTAAATACCACCAGAATTGAAGCAAGCCGATTTGGAGCTCAAGGTTACAGAAGAGGTTTGCCAGATGAAGCATTTGTGTATGATGCGAGCTATATCAAACTAAGACAAACAGCAATTACATATTCTTTACCAGAAAAAGTATTAAAAAACACATTCATGAATGGAATGACTTTTAGCGTTGTTGGAACAAATCTTTGGATTATACACAAAAACTTACCAGATGCAGATCCAGAATCAGGATTAGGAGCTGGTAACTTACAAGGCTACTCAACAGGATCTTTACCATCTACAAGAGACATCAGCTTCAACATTAAAATCCAATTTTAAAATCAAGAAATCATGAAAAAGATATTTATAATCATACTAACCGCAGTAACCTTTTCGTCCTGCTCTGATGATATAGAAAATTTAAATGTTAACGTAAAAGATCCATCAAATGTACCGGGAGAAGCTTTGTTTACAAGTGCCCAAAAAAGTTTGGTAGATCAAATGACAAACACAAATGTCAACAATAACATTATTAGATTAATTAATCAGTATTTTACAGAGACGGTTTACACAGACGAAAGTAATTACGACTTAGTTACAAGAACAATCCCAGAACAACACTGGCAATTCTTATATAAAGACGTGCTAAAGGATTTAGACCAAAGCGCCAAAAACATTACCAATACACCGCTTGGCCTAACAGAAAACCCTTTAGACAAACAAAACAAACTTGCTATCATAGAAGTTTTAAACGTTTACACCTATGCCATATTAGTTGAGACATTCGGAAATGTCCCATATTCTCAAGCTATAAACCTTAACTACAAAACACCAAAGTACGACGATGGCTTAACAATTTACAAAGATTTAATCACCCGATTAAACAACGCAATAGCCAAATTAGATACTGGTGGTAAAAGCTTTGGAGACAATGACAGGATCTATGGAGGAGATATACCAAAATGGATTAAGTTTGCAAACACTCTAAAATTAAGAATGGGTATAACCATTTCTGATATCCCTACCGAAAGCGCATTGGCACAAGCAACCGTATCAAGTGCTGCTCCGTTTGTGTTCACATCAAATCTTGACAATGCAGATTTAAAGTATCTTACTGCTACACCAAACACCAATCCTTTATATGTAGATCTTGTTGCGAGTGGCCGTTCTGATTTTGTTCCAACTAGTACTATAATCGATATGATGAACAATTTGAGTGACCCGAGACGTCCAAAATACTTTGACGACAATATGGACGACCCATCGACACCAGAAATCGAATATATTGGAGGGGAAAATGGAGCAAGTAATTCATTTGCACAAAAAACACATATCACACCAACGATTCAGGCTCCAGACTTCCCAGGAACAATCTTAGACTACGCTGAAGCTGAATTTCTATTGGCGGAAGCAGCTGAAAGATCTTTATACGGAACTCCTTCAGATGCAGAAGCACATTATAATGCTGCAATAACTGCTTCCATTTTAGATTGGGGAGGAACAGAAGCTGATGCTACAACTTACTTAGCAAATCCTGATGTTGCTTACACAACTGCTGAAGGGACATGGAAACAAAAAATAGGAACTCAAAGCTGGATCGCTTTTTATAATAATTCATTTGAAGGCTGGTCATTCTACAGAAGATTAGACTTTCCTGTATTAGTTGCACCACCTGACGCTGTATCAGGTTTCCCGATGCGCTATACTTATCCAATTATTGAACAGTCATTAAATAAAGTAAGTTATACAGAAGCAAGTGCCGCAATTGGTGGCGACGCTGCAGAAACTAAATTGTTTTGGGATAAATTCTAACTTATAAATATTACAATAAATAAAAAGCGGTTGCAAAACATCATGCAACCGCTTTTTTATTTAAAAAAAACTATTAACTATAATTTTACATTAAGCTTAATTTCATTAAAAAACATAAGAAAATCGCAAAACTGTAACCATTAAAACCATCAAAAAGAAAACATTATTTTTAATCTATTTAATAGACAAAAGTCTTTGTCTCTATTTTTGAAGAATCATCAAAACATAAAATTTTCACATATCTATTAACACTGAATATTAAAGGTTCACGATTTTTTAACAAATTTCTGCAGTTAATCCAGATGTTTTTTTAAGATAAAAGTTATAAAAAAAACATTTAAATACCCTTCGTCTATAAATTTAACATTTAAGCGGTTGACAAAATTTTTAATTATTATCAAATTTAACACTAAAAATTACGCTTTTGTAATTTTAAGCCTGTTTTAATCGATAAAACAGCAAAATACCACCTCAAAATCATTATTTAACTAAAAAAAAAGCTTTTTATATTAGGTAGATTAACAAATTATTAAGATTTTTGTCGGACTAATTCAAAATATTTAAAAATGAAACTAAAGTTCAATGGATTCTTAGTACTGTTATTAGTACTAGTCGCGCAACTTTCTTTTGCGCAAGAAAGAGCTGTTTCTGGTACAGTTTCTGATAATGCAGGAATGCCTTTACCGGGTGTTAGTGTATTAGTTAAAGGAACTAAAACAGGAACACAAACTGACTTTGATGGTAAATTCTCTATCAAAGTGTCACCAAGCCAAATTTTGGTATTTAGCTACATTGGGATGAAAACTCAAGAAGTAGCTGCAAGTTCTTCTACTGTAAATGTAAAATTAGCAGATGCAGGAGCACAAGAACTTGAAGGCGTAGTTGTAACTGCTTTCGGTATTAAAAGAGAGAAAAAATCTCTTGGATATGCGACAACAACTTTAAAAGCAGATGCTCTTACACAAGTAGTTAACACTAACCCATTTGAAACTCTTTCTGGTAAAATTGCCGGAGTTGATATTACTGCTCCATCTCAACCAGGAGCTTCTACTAAAGTAGTTATCCGTGGTTTGAATACTATTACAGGAAACAATGGACCTCTTTACGTAGTTGATGGAACACCAATCAACAACAGTGCTACAGGAACTACTACCACTACAAGATCATATGATGCTGGAAATGGTATCAGTGACATTGACCCGAATAACATCGAGAGTATGACTGTTCTTAAAGGTGCTGCAGCATCTGCATTATACGGTTCAAGAGCTGGGGGTGGTGTAATTATTATTACAACTAAAAAAGGGAAAGCAAACTCTGGAATTAAAGTTGACTTATTAGCTTCAACAGAATTTAGTGAAGTAGCGAGAGTTCCTCACTTACAAAACCAATTTGGACAAGGATGGAGTGGACAAGGTTATTCAGGAGCTAACACTTACAGTAATGAAAATGGTTCTTGGGGACCTGCATTCAATGGAGAAGTTAGACCATGGGGAACTGTATACAACAATACTCAACAGCTTAAACCTTATGTTAGCTTAAATGACAACGTAAGAGACTTCTACAACACTGGTGTAATGTCTACACAATCTGCAACTCTTAGCGGAGGTGGTGATACTTCAGATTTCTCTTTAGTATTCTCTAATGTAAACAGTGATGGAGTTGTTCCAACTGATGCTGACTTATACCAAAAACAATCATTAGGATTTAATGGAGGATTAAAAGGTAAAAAATTCACTTTAAGAACTTCTTTTAATTACGTATACAAAAACCAAAGTGCTGTTAATACAGGACAAGGTGATGATGCTGGTCAAGGTTCAACTTTACAGCAAGATTTATTACAAATCCCACGTGACATAAGTATTGTAGATTTAAAAGATTACAAAAATAATCCTTTTAATACTCCAGACTATTATTTCACTCCTTATGCTTCCAATCCATATTTCTCAATCAACGAGAACAGCACAAAAATATTTGGAAACAACCTTTTTGGTAACATTAACTTAAGTTATAAATTAACTGATAAGCTTACAGCTACATGGCAAATTGGTGGTAACTATAGAACAGAAAGACTTAAAAGTCATGGAGCAATTGTAGATTACCTTCCAGGTACTCCTCAAGATGTAGCTGGTGCAAACCCAGTAGTTGGTGGAGTTACAGAAGGAAGATCAGAATTCAGCGAATTCGATACATTCTTTAACCTTAACTACAACACAAACTTAAGCGAAGATTGGACATTGAATCTTTTAGGAGGTTTCAACTACAACAAAAGAGAATCTGACCAATTATTCAATACTGTTACTAATTTAGGAATTCCAGGATACTACGAGCTTTCAAACTCAGCTCTTAGACCAGTAATTACACAAACAAACACATTAAGAAGAACTGGTGCAGTTTATGCTTCTGCTGAATTTGCTTTCAAGAACAGATATTTTGCTACTATTACAGGAAGAGAAGATAAAACTTCTACTTTACCAACTAGTAATAACGCATATTTCTACCCGTCTTTATCACTTGGTGCAATTGTAATTGACAACGGAAGTACTTTCTTAAAATTAAGAGGTGCTGCATCTAAAATTGCAAATGATACTTCACCATATGTAACTGAAGATTCTTATATTTCAGGTTCTGCAGCTGCAAACTTTGGTATACTAGCATCTCCACTTGGAGGAGTAAGTTTCTTTGAAGCTTCTGGAAGACTTGGAAATCCTGATTTAAAACCAGAAAGTACTGTAGAGTATGAAATTGGAGCTGAGGGATCTTTCTTCAAAAACAGAATTAGTTATGATATCGCATTATACCACAAAACAACTTCTGATGTAATTGTAAACTTACCTTTAGATCCTTCTACAGGTTACACAATTAAAGCTATTAATGCTGGAGACGTAGTGAACAAAGGTATTGAGCTTTCTGTAAGTGGTAGTCCAATTAAAAACAAGGATTTCTCTTGGAACCTAACTTATACATTCACTAAAAACCTTAATGAGGTTACTGAATTAACTGGAGGAAATTCTTATGTTGATTTAACAAGTGCTTATGGTGTAACTTTTAGAGCAACTAAAGGAGAGCCAATCGGTACTTTCTATTCTCAAGTTCCAAAAACAAATGCAGCTGGACAATATATTGTAAATGCATCAACTGGTATGTACGAAGTAAGTGACGATATTGAAAAAATTGGAAATTCACAACGTGATTTCGTAATGGGATTACAAAACACTTTCAAGTACAAAAACTTTAACTTAGCTTTCTCATTAGACTGGAAACAAGGTGGAGAATTCTATTCTTATACTAAAAGACTTTCTCATTTCGTAGGAAATGGTATCGAAACTACTTATAATGATAGAAACCCATTTATCGTTCCTAACTCAGTTAATGAACATGTAGATGCGTCAGGAAATGTTACTTATACTGAAAACACAACTCCGCTTACATTCGAAACTGTTACTAATTTCTACAATACTACAAACAACCCTGGTATTGAAAGAACTCACGTAATTGACAAAACTTTCGTTAGATTAAGAGAGATTAATTTTAATTATGACTTCCCTTCTTCAGTTACTAAAAATATGGGATTAAACAAAATTTCACTTGGAATTTACGCAAGAAACCTTTTCATGTGGACTCCAGGAGCAAACCCATATACAGATCCTGAAACTGGAACTTACGGTACAGGCGTAATCTCTGATTTTGGAGAATTTGCATCTAACCCATCACAAAGATCAGTGGGTGGAGTTTTAAAATTATCATTCTAAAATAATATATAGAAAAATGAAAAAAATAACAACATTAATAGCAGCACTTTTCTTATTGGTGTCATGTGATGAAACATTTGACATTAATAGAGATCCAGATTCTTTACCTCCTGGACAAGCTAATAGCACTATCTTACCTGCAGGTATTGCAGGTCTTGTAGGTGCACAAGGATCATATTACGCCCTAATTGGTGGATTCTGGTCTCAATTCTGGACACAAAATACTACTTCAAATCAATACAAAGATATTGATCAATATAGTATTGGAACTAATGATTATCAATTGGGTTATACAGCAATGTTCGATGCTTTAAATGACATTAGAGTTGTAAAAGCACAAGCTGAAAAAGAAGGAAATTGGAATTATTACTTAATTGCAACTGTTCTTGAAGTAGAAGCTTCACAAGTAATGACTGATTTATACGATGCTATTCCTTATGCTGAAGCAAATAACCCAAACATTTTGCAACCTAAATTCAATACTCAAAAAGAAGTTTATAATTTGATGATTGCGGACTTAAAACTAGCTTTATCAAAAGACTTAAGCAGCTCAGTAGGCTCAGCACCAGCAAATGATGATTTCATTTTCGGAGGACAAATGGATAACTGGACAAAATTTGGTAATACTTTATTGCTAAAATTACACTTGAGATTAACACAAGTTGATCCTACTTTGGCTCAATCAGGAATTACTACCTTAATTAATTCTGGTGCTCAATTCTTGGATGTTGATGCCGGAATGAATACTAGAGCTCCTTATAATCAATTTGAAGATGCAGCAGACAGAAGTAACCCATTGTATGAAACTGACAGAAGACAGTTGAACACAACTCTAAACCTTAGAGCTAGTAAAACTTTATACACTTACTTACAGTCAAATTTAGATCCTCGTTTGGATAAATATTATGGAGCAGGAAACCCTAACAATCAAGGTGATTTTGAAAATGCTGCAACAGGGCTTTCATTAGTAACTTTACACCCAACAACTGCTGTATATTTCTTAAGTGCAGAAGAAAGCTATTTCTTACAAGCTGAAGCGCTTACACGATACTACGCTGGAGCTGGAGCTAAAGAAAAATATGATTTAGGTGTTGCTGCGAATTTTAAAAAATACACTTTGAGTGCAGATGCTTTTGTTGCCGCAGGTGGTAAATATGCTTTTCCTGCAACAGGAACAGCTGCTCAAATCGAGGCAATTATCACTCAAAAATGGATTGCTAGTTTCCCTGGAAATGGTTACGAATCTTTCTTAGAGCAAAACAGAACTGGTTTCCCTAAAGAATCTTCTGTTCCTCAAGACGACGAAGACTACATCCCTGGACAATTTAGAGTATCTGTTGAAAATGTAACAGGTGGATTATTCCCTAGAAGAATTGTTTTACCAAATACTGTAAAAACAAGAAATCCAAACGCACCTGCTCTAGCAAAAATAACTGCTCCAGTGTGGTGGGATGTTAACTAAAAAAATTAAAACAATGAAAAAAATATTTATAGCTTTAATGGTAGTTTCAGGACTATTATTAACTTCATGTGAAGAATCTACCGATGGAGTTTCAAAAGTAACTGCATATGCAAACTTGACCATGAATGGTGATGCATTAGTTGTTCTTACACAAGGAGATACATATACAGAAGCTGGTGTAGAAGCGGAAGCTGACGGTAAAGCTCTTCCAGTAACAATTACAGGTACAGTTGATACTAGTAAACCTACAGTTTACAAACTTAGATACTCTGCAGTAAATAGTGATGGTTTTCCTGCTTCACTTACACGTACTGTAGTTGTATTGAGTAACAAACCAAGTACAATTGATTTGACAGGTACTTTTTTTAGAAGTGGTAATGCAAATAATGTAACTAGAGTAGGAACAGGAGACAGACACTATTTTACAGACAACGCTACTGGGTATCTTGTAGGTGATCCAAACGTATTACAGATGGAATTCTATAATATAGATGACAAACAAGTTTATGCACCTTTCAAAGAAGATGCTTCTTCGACAGGTATCGATGCAGAAAGTAACATTGGGACAATTACAGACCAGAACAACTGGAAATGGTCAATTACTGCTACTGCATTCTTCGGTACTGCTGATAGAATATTCAAACGTTAATCTAAAAATATTAAAATGAAAAAATTAAAACAAAATATAACACGTATTCTAGCAGCTGTACTTGTGCTTACGTCGTTTGCAGCTTGTGATGAAGTTGGCGATACTAATCCAGGAGGAACATCTACAAAGGATATGTCTGGAGACTGGTACGTTCAAACATTAGTTAATGGAACAGTAGTAGCAGACTATGCACTTATTTCTACTTACAATACATCAGCAAATGATGGAAAAGAGATGTGGATTGATGATAAAGGCCACATCTGGGATTTTAAAGTAAAGTCACCTGTAACTCTTAGCGCATTGTCATTTGCAGGAAGCAATTTAGCAAGTAGCGTTGATGGATACGATATCAATGTGAATATAACAGAAGGTAAAATCACTAAAAATGGTACTACATCTACTGGAGGACATACTGTTGATGCTATCTCTTTTAAAGCTACATTCTCAGATGACCCAGATGCAGGAACTGTCTATGAAATAAAAGGTTATAAAAGAACTGGTTTCTTTGAAGACGAACACTAATATTCCCATAAAGAATTATTATTTAAACCACCCCATTCATTTGGGGTGGTTTTTTTATATAAACATATTACCTATATTTGCCCAATGGAAAAAGAACATCAAATATTTGGCATTAGAGCCATCATAGAAGCAATTCAGGCAGGAAAAGAAGTAGATAAAGTATTTATCCAGAAAGATATTTCTGGTGAACTTATGAAAGACTTAATGAAGGTAATGAAACGTGCAAACATTAACTTCTCTTATGTTCCTGTTGAAAAACTAAATCGTCTTACTCCAAATAATCACCAAGGAGCTGTAGCAACTATCTCTCCTATTGGCTTCATTGATTTAGAACATCTTGTTGAATCAACAATCGAGTCTGGCAAAAAACCTCTTTTCTTAATATTAGATCAAATCTCTGACGCAAGAAATTTTGGGGCTATTATTAGAACAGCAGAATGTACAGGTGTAAATGGAATCATCATACAAAAAGCAGGTTCGGCGCCTGTAAATGGAGATACAGTTAAAACTTCGGCTGGAGCTGTTTTTAATGTCCCGATCTCTAAAGTTGAACACATCAAAGATGCTATTTTCTATTTACAAGGCTCTGGGATTAAAACAGTAGCTGCAACTGAGAAAACAGATCAAAACATATATGATATTTCACTAACAGAACCAGTCGCTATTATTATGGGTTCTGAAGATCGAGGAATTAATCCTTCTGTTTTAAAAATAGTAGATGAAAAAGCTAAGTTACCAATGTTTGGCACAATTGGATCCTTGAATGTTTCGGTTGCATGCGGTGCTTTTCTATACGAAGCCGTTCGACAAAGAAGCTAAAACACATTGAGATTTAAGATGCGAATGAATAATTAAATACCTTTAATTAATGCTTTCAAAATCTAATTCAAAATCAAAAATCATAATTTTCCGATGTCTGTTTGTAGTTTTATTAATTACAAACAGCTACGGACAAAATACTACATATAATCAGTTCTGGAATGAAATTCAGTTTAACCAGACCTTGAGTAAAAAATGGGCTACTGAAATAGATTTTGCCTCAGCTTACAGCAGTACCGAATCTTCACCAAACTTATTCGAAAATACTATACAAAGATCTATAAGAGGATGGGGACATTACTACTTTTCTCCAAGATGGAAATTCTCCGCTTTTATTGCCTATTTTAATAATAGAGATGTACCCGAAATAGGTCAGTTCGAATCTCCCGAAACACGTTTTGCTCTTCAAGGCATTTACTATTTTCATAAAACAGGATACACTTTAAGCACAAGAATGCGTACTGAATTCCGTCATATGAGGAATGAAGATGATGATTATGAAAACGTTTTTCGATATCGCCAGCAAATTAAATATATACAACCTATCAATAGTAAAATATTAAGAAGTGGCGTTGTATACGCAATTGCTTCAGATGAGCTTTATTTCAAATCTGGAACAAAAGTCACGGGTGAAAGTTTCTTTGATCGGAATCGTTTAAATATTGGAGCTGGTTATTTATTTTCAGATGACATTCAGGTTGAACTAACCTATTGCAATGAATATCTTCCACGTAACAATGGAAATCAAACAACCAATGCGGCCTCGCTTACCGTAACTTTCAGTAACCTTATTCGAAACCTTCAAAAGAAAATTGAAGCCAAAAAACATCCTGAAGCAAAAGACGAAGAATAGTTTAGTCTTCTTCTTTCTTCAAAAAGCATTTAAGCTGCTCGATTATAGCATTTTTATGAAGCTTAAAATTATAGCTTCTCATAAATTCTGTCCCCTGCATATTAATTTCTGCGATCACCGCTTCGTAATTAGAAAACGCATCAAGATCTTTATTATCTATCAAATAAAGAACCTGCATGATAGAATCGTTACGTCGATATTGTGTATCATAATGCACTAACTTATATGTTTTATTATCTGCAAGATGAATTAGAAGATCATCTTTAATCTTTTTTCCGATTTTCTTTTCAGGAAATGGCGTTGGCTGTAATGCAACAAAATAATTCTCTTTGTCTGTAACAATATTAATTTTAAGCGATTTTGATTTTGTTGTATAAAATACAGCCGGCTCAAAGTAATATATCATGCTGCCATCTGCCAGCATCCTATTTTTGATTTCACATTGAGCAATACCTTTTGCATTAAAAACAAAACACAAGAACAAAACTAAAACCTTCATTTTCTTCATAATGCCCGAAAAATTAAATTGTTATCTAACAAATTTAATCTTTTTATCTTAAAGAAAATCACGGAGCAGTATCTTCTTCTGGTGCTTCCTTTTTGGTCACAATATAATTTACCGAATGACTAGACGAAAAATATTCCATTTCGTTTTCTTCGTCTTCATTGTAAAAAACAATAAAATTTCCATCTTCATCAAAATGTTTCATAAAAGGATCATTGCTTGGATCAAAATCTGGACGCTGCCAATCGTAAACAATTGGTTTTGCATATTCGGGTGCTTTATAAAACAATGTCAAAACAAAGCCCGTAATAAGACCCGCTAAATGCCCTTCCCAAGAAATAGATTGATCAACATCTGGAAAAACATACCATATCATTCCGCCATAAAGCAAAATTACAGTCAAAGATAAAGCCACCAATCTGTAATATTTAGTTTGAATTCCTTTAAAGAAAATGAAACTTACCAAAACATAAATTAACCCACTAGCGCCGATATGAAAATTCTCTCTTCCAACTATCCAAGTAATTAATCCCGAAAATATTATTCCGTATGCAATAACGCCAAATGTTTGTTTTGGATAAAAATATTGCATTGCCGCCAATAGAATTATTAATGGAATACTATTATTGTATAAATGATCTAAGTTTTCATGAATGAACGGACTGAATAAAACGCCTTGTAAACCTAGAAGGTCTCTTGGGTAAATTCCGTATCGGTAAAAATCAAAATCAAAGCGGATTTGTAGCCAGTATACAATCCATAAAAAAAGGACAAAAAACAATGGAAGTCCTATAACCGAATTTGAAAACTTAAAATTACTATCGCCCATATTTTTACAAAATAACATTTAGGAGAACTCAAAAAACTATCCAAAAATATTTTACTGATAATTTGTCATACCAGAGAGCATTAAATTGTCTCAAATCAGAACAATCCTTCACTCTGCAAGCTGTTTTAACTTTCAATGAATTAAATTTAAATCTTAAAATAGTAATTTTGTAAAATGGAAGCACCATTAGCAGAGCGCATTCGT
The DNA here is from genome assembly GCF_003254625.1 of Flavobacterium ginsenosidimutans. GTDB lineage: Bacteria > Bacteroidota > Bacteroidia > Flavobacteriales > Flavobacteriaceae > Flavobacterium > Flavobacterium ginsenosidimutans. The sequence goes on along the minus strand of NZ_QJRJ01000072.1, from coordinate 65,877 downwards.
CCGCAGAAATTAGAAGATTATATCAGCCAGCAGCATTTGGTTGGACCAAACGGTTCGTTAACACAGCAAATATCAAAAGGAATAATTCCTTCGTTGATTTTTTGGGGGCCTCCTGGCACCGGAAAAACAACATTGGCACAAATCATTGCTCAAGAATCAAAAAGGCCTTTTTATATATTAAGCGCCATCAATTCTGGGGTCAAAGATATTCGCGATGTTATTGATAAAGCAAAACAAAGCGGCGGACTTTTTACAGCTAAAAATCCTATCCTATTTATTGACGAGATCCACAGATTTAGTAAATCACAGCAGGATTCACTTTTAGCTGCTGTAGAAAAAGGCTGGATAACTTTAGTTGGAGCAACAACAGAAAACCCTAGTTTTGAAGTTATTCCTGCATTATTGTCACGTTGTCAAGTTTATATCTTAAATGCTTTTACAAAAGCCGATTTAGAGGCTCTTTTAGAACGCGCAATGAAAACGGATGCCTATTTATTAACAAAAAAGATAAACCTTAAAGAAACTGAAGCTTTATTGCGTATTTCGGGCGGTGATGGTAGAAAACTGCTTAATGTTTTCGAACTTGTAATTAATGCTTCCCAAGGTGACGAAATCACTATAACTAACGACCGTGTTTTAGAACTGGTACAGCAAAATACGGTTTTGTATGATAAAACCGGCGAGCAGCATTATGATATTATTTCTGCATTTATAAAATCTATTCGTGGTAGCGATCCTAACGGTGCGGTTTATTGGCTGGCAAGAATGATTGAAGGAGGAGAAGATGTAAAATTTATTGCCAGAAGAATGCTTATTTTGTCTAGTGAAGATATTGGGAATGCCAATCCGACAGCTTTTATAATGGCAAATAATACCTTTCAAGCTGTTACTACGATCGGATATCCAGAAAGCCGTATCATTTTAAGTCAATGCGCTATTTACTTGGCTACATCGCCAAAAAGCAATGCTTCTTATATGGCAATTGGTAATGCGCAGCAATTGGTAAAACAAACTGGCGACTTACCTGTACCACTTCATTTGCGAAATGCTCCAACTAAATTAATGAAAGAATTAGGATATGGCGATGAATATAAATATTCGCATGATTATGCTAATAATTTTGCCGAACAAGAATTCTTACCAGACGCTATAAAAGAAACGGTTCTTTATAATCCGGGAAGCAATTCTCGAGAGAATAGCAACCGCGAATTTTTAAAGAACCGTTGGAAGGATAAATACGGTTATTAAACCGTATTTTATTTTTTTAGAATTTAACTACAATTTTTTCTGAAACTAATTTATCATTCTGATAAGATTCAAAATACCATTGACCATCTTCTTTTAAGATTAAAGAGCCTTGAACATTATCTTTTGAAGCGATGAAAACATTGCTTTGAGAAGTTTTGAAAAGCTTCATAACTACTTTTGGTGTTTTATCGATTAGCTGATATCCAGATTCTGTTGGCTGAGCATATAACAAGTTTGGATCTTTTAAATCTGGAGAAGGCGTAACTGAAACAACTTGAGTTGCAGCCACAGTAGTTACAGCACTTGTTGCAACAGCAGCTTTTGCAGCAACTGGCGTTCTTGAAGTTGCAACTTCTTTGCCACTATATTTATAATGCAAAGCATAAATTGACTTAAAAGCATTATCTAGCGCTTCTCTGTATGCTACTTCATAATCTTTCTCTTTACTTTTTCCAACTTCAGATGTATAAACAACTTGTCCAAAACAGTCTTTGAATTGCACGCTAAGTTTAGTTGTCAAAAATGCACTATCTTTAATTACATCAATATACAAAACCTGGCAACGATCTGTGTATCCTTCAGGAAGTTGCTCATTGGTATAAAAAGCTTCAAAACCTGCTTTTAATAAATTTGATTTGCTTAATGTAGCCATACGATATTGATTATCTGTTTTTGTAAAATCATATCTTAAAGGTACAATTACAGCTTTGTAATCATTAACAGACTGTGCGAATCCAATAAATGAGCATAAAAGTGCAGTAAGTAAAATTTTAATCTTCATCATTATAAATATTTTTTTAGTTCTAGTAAATGGTTAATCTGTTTATAATTTCCGGAAATATCCAGCTTTTTTTCATTAAAAAAAATGGCATCTAAACCTGCATTCAATGCGCCATTCACATCAGCTTCAAAATCATCGCCAATCATAATGCTGTTCTCTTTTGAAGTGTTTGCCAGATTCAATGCATAATCAAATATAATACTATTTGGTTTTTTAACGCCTGCTAACTCAGAATTTGTAATGGTACTAAAATAACCTCCAAGTGAAGCATTATTAATTTTCTTTTCCTGCACCTGAGCAAATCCATTTGTAATAATATGAAGTTTGTATTTAGGTTTTAAATATTCCAAAACTTCAATTGCGCCATCAAAAAGGTAATTATTATCAGTAAGAAATTCAATATAATCATTAGCAATTTCCAAAATATTTTCTTCTGAAATAGCATAATTCAATGCATCAAAAGAAAACTTCAAACGATTATAACGCAATTCTTGATGCGTAATTTTATCATTCTGATATAATCTCCAACATTCTTGATTAATTGGAATATATTCCTTGATAAAATCTTCAGTAATAATCTCTTGATATTTACTTTTAAAAATACGATCAAAAGCCATTTCCGAATTTTTATCAAAATCCCAAAGTGTGTGGTCTAAGTCAAAAAAAATGTCTGTAATCTTGGTATTCATCTATTAAAAAATTCCTTCATCTACAAAACTATAATATTTTGATTCAGTAATAATAATATGGTCTAAAACTTTAACATCTAACTTACTTCCTGCTTCGCGAATTTTTCTAGTAATTTGTTTATCTGCATCACTAGGAATCAAACTTCCAGAAGGATGATTGTGGCACAAAATCAAGGCTGTAGCATATTTCTCAAACGCCAATTTAAAAATCAATCTAACATCAACAGTTGTACCGCCAATGCCCCCTTTACTCAGTTGAGCCTTTGAAATCACATTATTGGAATTATTAAGAAAAAGCACCCAAAATTCTTCATGAGATAAATCTCCTATTACTGGCTGCATTAAATCGAAAACCTTTTTACTCGAAGTTATTTTAGTCATTTCAACTGCTTTTTCTGATCTCCTACGTGCGCATAACTCTAAAGACGCAACAATTGTAACAGCCTTTGCCTCTCCTATTCCTTTAAATTTCATTAATTGAGCAATAGATAATTTTGCTAATGAATTTAATCCGCCAACACTAGCTAAAATACGCTGGCTTAATGCAACCGCAGATTCATTACGACTTCCTGAGCCAATTAAAATTGCTAATAATTCAGCATCACTCAAAGCTTCTTTTCCCTTGAGCATTAATTTTTCGCGCGGCTTGTCATCATCTGACCAGTTTTTTATAGCGAAATGAGATTGTTCCATACTATTTAAATTTTACAGAACGAAGATATTAAAAATAAGAAAAGTCTTTCAAATAATTATTATGTTTTCTGACTAGATAATTACAAAAAAAATGTGCCAACTGAAAAACAATTGGCACATTATCTAATTTTCTAATTGACGAATTTAGGCAATCAAACCTTTAACATCATCAAAATTTAAGCCTCCATAATTTCCTGAACTCATTAATAAAAGTGCAGAATTATCTAAATTTAAGTTGAATAAGTATTCTTTAAACTCAGCTGGATTCGTATAAATAATTAAATCTTTTCTATTGAATGCAGTAGCAATTTGCTCATAAGTTACTTCTTCCAGTTGTTTAATTTTTACCGCATCTGGCGAATAAAAAACAACCGCAACATCTGCATATTCTAGAGCGCCTTCATATTCTTTCAAGAATTCAGCATTTAAACTGCTATAAGTATGCAATTCTAAACAAGCTACTAAAGTTCTATTTGGATATTGTTCTTTTACCGCTTTTGTCGTTGCAGCAACTTTACTTGGCGAATGCGCAAAATCTTTATAAGCAACTTTCCCTTTTCCTTCGGCAATTTTTTCTAAACGCTTAGAAGCACCTTTAAAACTTGCAATTGCTTCGTAAAAATCTGCTTCATCAACTCCCATATTTTGGCAAATCCATTTTGCTCCGGCAAGATTGTTTAAATTGTGCGCTCCGAAAACTTCAATTGGCATATCGCCTTCTGGAGTTTTTAATAAAGTCACACCATCGTTTACAGAATATTCTGGAGTTGAATAAGCAATTTTTCTAATTGGATTTGTCGCTGCCTCAGAAACACGTTTTACTTCAGGATCATTTTCGTTATAAACTAAAATTCCGCCATTTGTAATTTTTTCGATGAAAATCTCAAACTGCTCCACATAGTTTTCATAAGTTGGAAAAACATTAATATGATCCCAAGCAATTCCAGAAATCAAAGCAATGTTTGGCTGATATAAATGAAATTTCGGACGTCTGTCAATTGGTGAAGATAAATACTCATCCCCTTCCAAAACAACAAAATCATTTTCTTCAGTCAAATGTACCATTGTGTCAAACCCTTCCAACTGCGCACCAACCATATAATCAACTGCAATATTATGATAATGCATTACATGAAGAATCATTGACGTAATCGTTGTTTTACCATGAGAACCACCAATTACAACACGCGTTTTATTTTTAGATTGCTCGTATAAAAATTCAGGATATGAATAAATCTTTAAACCTAATTCCTGCGCTTTTAATAATTCAGGATTATCCGCTTTTGCGTGCATTCCTAAAATAATTGCATCGATATCTGAAGTGATTTTTTCTGGAAACCAGCCCAATTCTGCAGGAAGAATTCCTTTTTTCTCTAATCTTGATTTTGAAGGTTCAAAAATAGCATCGTCACTTCCTGTAACTTGGTATCCTTTATTATGTAATGCTAATGCCAGATTGTGCATTGCGCTTCCGCCAATGGCGATGAAATGTGTTTTCATTTAAAATGTTTAATCGTTAAACTGTTTCATCGGTTAATCGAAATAGCAAATAACTAATAAAACGCTGTAATTATTCTTCAAAAATAATGAAATATAGAATGCTCTATTTGGTTTTGGAAATAAATTATTAATTTGTACGAAAATTATTTTTAAAAGTAATTCTGTCTTCCCAACCTTTTTTAAAATTTAATCATCTATAGATTAAAACTCTCTTATGAAAAATATATTATTTGTTTTATTATTTATCTCTACCTCTGTATTTGCACAACAAAATGAAAAGAAATGGGAAAAAGTAATTGATTTTGAAAATGAAGGAAAAACCAAATCAGCTAATGAATTAGTTGAAAAAATCTATAAAGATGCCGTTTCAGATAAAGATGAAGCCGAAATGATAAAATGTTTTTTCTATCATTCAAAATATCTGCTTCTTATTGATGAAAATGCTCAGAATAAAATCTTAAATAATCTAAAAACCGATATAAATCGAGTTTCTATACCTTCAAAAGCAATTTTGAATCTCATTTATGCAAAATGCCTTAATGAATATTTTATCCAAAATAATTATTCCATACGAAATAGAACAAATATCAAAACTCTAAATGATGACTTTTTAACTTGGACAGCAGTAAATTTTATGTCTCAAATCAATTTAATTTTAAAAAAGAGTTTAGAAAATGAACTTGTTTTAAAAAATACTTCACTTTCAAAATACGATCAGATTTTTGACTATTCGACTTTAGAAGAATTTAAAAACGAAAATTTATTTGATTATATCATCAAAGAAAATATCGACATTTATAGTTCAAAAGTTTATTCCGCTAGCTTTGCTCAAGAAGATATAATTAAATACAAAAATGACTTATTAGGAAGCTCTGCCAATTTCATAAAACTAAATTTAGACTTTATCGCTTATGACGATTTACGTTTAGCAATATCATTATACCAAAAACAAGAAACCATAAATCCAAAGCAGGAAAATCAATGGGAGCGCATTGAGTTTCTAAAAAATAAATTGAATCTCTCCAATGAAGAGTATCTTGATGTCATAATTCGCTTTCAAAAAACTGTAAAAGACAATTCGCTTATTCAGAAAATTCAATTGGAGAAAGCCTCAATTCTTGATCGAGAAGCATCAAGAGAATTGAAGCCAAATAATAATATCGACGCCATAGCAATTCTTGACAGTATAATAAAAGTAAATAATCGATCAAATGCTTATAAACTTGCGATACAGAGAAAAGCAAACATTCTTTCCAAATCTTTATATGTCCAGCTGGAGAAATACATTTACAATGAACAAAATGCGAGGGCGTTTATTCATTACAAAAATGTAGATACTTTAAAAGTTTCGTTTTATAAAATAACTCATAAACTGCTTCTTGATTTTAAAACAAGAAATCTAAACAAAGATAGTTTGGTGAATAGCGTTGTTTTAAAAAATGCTCCTTCTTACACAAAAGAATATTCGCTGGTAAACAAAAAAGACTATTTTAAATATACCACCGAAATACTTTTGCCAAATATAAAAACTGGATCTTATTTAGTTTATTTTGAAAGCAATTCTGATATTAAAAATACAAAAGCTTATACGTATGAAACTATAACTTCATCAAACATTAGTGTTCTGGCCTCTCAAGAAAATGAAATCGAAAAATATCAGGTTTTAGATCGAAAAACGGGAAAACCTATAGAAAATGTTACCATAAAAACTTATAGTGCCACCTTTAAAACAGGAAAAAATGGAATCGCAGTTTACAATACTAAAAATGTAAAATTCAAGGGTGATACGCTTGAATTGTTTACTTCAAATGACAGTATTCTAATTCACAAAGATTACATCAATTACAGCGTAGATTATAATAAAAGTGAAACTGAAGATGAAGATGACGATTACAAAGGAAAAGTCGAATTTTATTTGGACCGAGCCATTTATCGTCCTGGGCAAACTCTTTATTTTAAAGGAATTGCTATTAAAAAGAAGAAAAACAAAACCAGCGTTGTTCCGCAAACTTCTTTTAAAATTATTTTTAGAGACGCATCTTATAATGAAATCAATAAATTTGATGTAACAACCAATGAATTTGGTTCTTTTTCTGGCGAATTTATTTTACCAAAATCAGGTTTGACAGGTTCTTTTGGAATTTCTGCTGAAGAATCTGACAATTCGAAAAATGATATTATTTATAATAAAAAAGAAAACGATCACCCGTTTTGGGATCATGTTGACTTAGAAAATTCTCAAACCTACTTTAGAGTTGAAGAATATAAACGCCCAAAATTTGAAGTCACTTTTGAACCTAAAAAAGAAACTTTTAAAGTAAACCAATCCATAAAGGTAAAAGGAAACGCCAAAGCTTTTGCTGGAAGTTCGATTTCTGATGCAAAAGTTACTTATAAAGTTACACGATATGCAGGCTATTACTCGAGAGACTACTATTCATCAAGTTCAAATGAAGTTTTAGTAACAGGCGAAACCAAAACAGATGCATCGGGGAATTTTGCGATTGATTTTATCGCTGTTCCTTCTGAGGAAAGTTCAAAAAAAGATCTTCCAGTTTTCAATTATCTTATAGAAGCACAAGTAACTGATATAAATGGAGAAACTCACGATGCACAAACAAATGTAAAAGTGGGATATCATGATTTGGTTCTTGAAACTGTAATTAATCCACAAATTAATACAAAAGATAAAAATGAAATTATTCTAAAAAGCACCAATTTAAATGGTGAATTTTTAGCTGTGAAAGGTGAAATTAAAATATATTTCGTACGTCCTTTGCCAAGCAAATTCAAAAAGCGAGTATGGCCTACGCCAGAAATTCAAATACTATCTGATGAAGATTTTGAAAAACTATTTCCGTACGAACAAAACGGTCAGGAATATAGCAAAGAAGATGAAGTCTTAGTGTATTCGAAAAAAGTAGACACTGAAAAAGATAAAAAAATCGCATTAGATTTTATCTCAAATTACAAATCTGGAAACTACAAAATTGTCTTTTCAGCAAAAGATAGTTTTGATAATTTAATAGAAAACACAACTAAATTCCAGATTAAACAAAGCAAAGATAAATTCAATCCAAGCGTATTATTTTCCGCTGTACAGATAAATGAAGATGCGAAAAAAGATGGTTTTGTATTATTAAAATTAACCTCTGTCGTTCCGGAACTTTATATTTCAACAATTGGAAATTATGATAGTAAGGTCTTTTTTGAAAAAATTATTCATTTAGAAAACCACGAAACGACAATAAAAATTCCGCTAAAGAAGGAGTTTTACAACATATTAAGAATCGGGTTTCAAAGCATATTTGAAAACGAAGTTTTTTCTAGTGATGTAGCAGTTGCATTAAAATCTATTACTCCTAAATTAGAATTCAATGTAGAAACATTTAGGAGTAGAATACAGCCTGGAAGTCCAGAAAACTGGTCATTCAAATTAAAATCAAAAGACACCAGAAACGAAGCTGAAGTTTTAGCATCAATGTATGACAGTTCATTAGATCAGTTTACAAAAAATGATTGGAATATATTAGCCATAAACGACTATAATTATAACGGAAGCTATAAGAAATCGTCATTTGGTTTTGATCAGGTTTCGGCCTCTATTATGTATTTAAATCTGCCTCTAAACCGACTTGAACTATTTAGTGAAGACACTAAATTAATGTCGTTTGGATTCGATTTTAACAGCAAAAATAATATTCATCAAAAGAGACTGTATCAAATGCAGGTTGCTAAAAAGGCTAAAAAACCTTTCAATGCAAAATTGATTTCGGGAATTATAACTGATAATTCTGGACTTGCCTTGCCAGGAGCTTCTATTGTCGTGAAAGGTACAAGACGTGGCACTCAAAGCGATTTTGATGGTTATTATGAAATAGGCGCTAAAGAAAACGAAGAACTTGAGTTTAGTTATATTGGCAGTAAAACCCAATCTGTATTAGTAGGAAATAGAAAATTCATTGATATTGTTTTAACTAATGATTCAAGTACTTTATCAGAAGTTGTGGTAAATACTGCATATGGCATTCAGAAAAAAGCAAGCTTATCTGCCGCCATTACTACGGTTAGCTCAAATGTTATTTATGAAGAAGACAATACTGTTTATGATATAAATTCTGTAAACAAAAAGGCATTAGAAGAATTAAATCAAGTGAAAGCAAGAAAAAATTTATCTGAAACTGCTTTCTTTTTGCCAAATTTAAAAACAGATTCACAAGGAAAAGTGAGTTTCTCTTTTACATCGCCAGAAGCTTTAACGGCTTGGAAACTTCGCTTATTTGCACACAACAAAGAAGCAGTTTCTGGTTATTTGCAGAAAAACGTTGTGACTCAAAAGGAATTAATGCTTTTGCCAAATTTTCCGCGTTTCTTTAGGGAAAAAGATACGATTGTTATCACTACGAAAATTTCAAATGTTACCGCCGAAGCGAAAACTGGAATTGCTGCTTTACAGCTTTTCGATGCTGTAACAATGGAACCAATTGATGCTAAAATGCTAAATGCAGATAACATTAAAAATTTCACAGTTCCAGCTTATGGAAATACTACAGCAAGTTGGACCGTTACAATTCCTGAAGGTTTACAGGGTGTTCAATATAAAATCGTGGCAAAATCAGGTGATTTCTCAGATGGAGAAGAAAACATTATTCCTGTTTTAACCAACAATATGCTTGTTACAGAAAGTATTCCGATTTGGGTTCGTGAAAATTCAACCAAAGAATACACTTTTGAAAACTTAAAAAACAATAATTCGACAACATTAAAAAATCATCAATTTACATTTGAGTACACTTCAAATCCTGCATGGATCGCAATTCAATCTTTGCCTTATTTAATGGAATATGAACACGAATGTGCAGAACAAACCTTTGCTCGATTTTATTCGAATGCACTTGCTAAAGAAGTAATTTCAAGCAATCCGAAAATTGCTGCCGTTTTTGATGAATGGAGAAAAAAGGGGAAAATCAATCCAAAATTAGAAGAAAATGAAGAGCTAAAATCAATTATTCTGTCAGAAACGCCATGGTTAAATGATAATCAAAATGAAGATGAAAAGAGGAAAAGTTTTGCCGTTTTATTTGATTTGGAAAAAATGAAAACTTCGCAAGAAGCTACTTTCGAAAAATTAAAAAAGAAACAAAATTCTTATGGTAGTTTTTCATGGTTTGAAGGCGGTACTGGAGACGATTACATTACTAGACATATTTTAGCAGGATTAGGCCATTTGTCAAAATTGGTTAAAAATCAGAATCTTAAAATTGATGAAATTACTAAAAGCGCAATTCCTTTTATAGATGGCAAGTTTTTACAAGAACATCAAAAAAGGGCAAAATTTAATAAAGAAAGGAACAGTTTAATTTGGAGATGGCCATATTCTAATTTGCATTATTTATATAGCAGAAGTTTTTATTTAGAACAATATCCGCTTTCGGATACTTTAAAAAAAGTAACCAAATTATATCTCGAAACAGCAAAAAGAGATTGGTTAGATTATTCTATTTATGAAAAAGGATTGACAGCTTTAGTCTTAAATCGTTTTGGAGAAAAGGAAAGCGCTAAAAAAATCATTGAAAGTTTAAAAGAAAATTCATCTAACAATGAAGATTGGGGAATGTATTGGATTGCCAATAAACCAGGTTGGTACTGGTATCAAGCGCCTATAGAAACTCAAGCTCTTTTAATTGAGGCTTTCGCCGAAGTTACTCAAGACACCAAATCTGTTGATGCAATGAAAGTCTGGCTACTAAAAAACAAACAAGCTAAAAACTGGCCAACAACAAGATCAACTAGTGAAGCAATTTATGCATTATTACTCCAAGGCAGCGATTGGCTTTCTGTAAAAGACAATACAGTTATAAAATTGGGAGATGAAAAAATCATGACCAAAAAATTATCCGAAAATGAAAAAGAAGCCGAAACAGGTTATATCAAACTAAACTGGAAAGCTGAAGAAGTAAAAAAAGAAATGGCTTCGATCAGCGTTCAAAACAAATCTAAAATTCCAGGTTTTGGTGGTGTTTATTGGCAGTATTTTGAAGATTTAGATAAAATTAAAAATAACACTGGAGCTGTTTTATCTGTTTCGAAAGAATTGTATCTAAAGAAAAACACGCTAAAAGGTGACGAATTGCAAAAGATAACAACTGAAAATTCTTTAAAAATTGGAGATTTAGTTACAGTCCGTTTAATTATCACTTCGAAAGAAGATTTGGAATACATTCATTTAAAAGATATGCGCGCTTCTTGTTTTGAGCCTGTAAATGTATTTTCACAATATCAATATTCTGATAGATTAGGATATTATATGAGCACAAAAGATGCAGCGACTCATTTCTTCTTTGACAAAATCAATAAAGGAACTTATGTTTTAGAATATGATATTCGAGTAAATAACAGCGGAGAATTCTCAAACGGAATTACGACAATACAAAGTATGTATGCACCAGAATTTGCAAGTCATACAAAAGGAATTCGAGTAAAAGTGAATTAATAAAATTTAGGCATAAAAAAACCTAACAGGTTTTAAAAACCTGTTAGGTTTGATATTTAAATCTGAAATGAAGATTATTTAGTAATCGTCAATTCGTCGATAATGTTTTTAGCTCCAGCGTATTTGTCGATAATCCAAAGTACATAACGAATATCAACGTTGATAGTTCTTTGTAATTTAGGATCAAAAATAACGTCTCCAGCCATAGCTTCGATGTTTCCATCAAAAGCAATTCCGATTAATTCTCCTTTTCCGTTAAGAACTGGCGAACCAGAGTTTCCTCCTGTAATATCGTTATCAGTTAAGAAGTTTACTGGCATATATCCTGCTTTATCAGCATATTGTCCATAATCTTTTTTCTTGTTTAATTCTAATAAACGAGCTGGCAAGTCAAATTCTTGATCTCCTGCTTTGTATTTTTTAACCATACTTTCCATTGTAGTATAGTTATTGATTTTAGCATCGTTGCGAGGATCTGCAGGTAAAGCACGAACTTTTCCGTAAGTCAATCTCAACGTAGAGTTTGCATCTGGATATTTAATTGCGTTCAATTTAGACTCTCTTAAACCTTCAACCAATTTACGGTAAGCCGTTGCAAAACCATCATCAGCTTTTGCTTGGTCGTCTGTTTTAGAACGGTATTTTGTCAATAAATCATTAGAAATAATATACAACGGATCGTGTACAATTGCCAATGGCTTTGGATCAGCTAAAAATTCCAATACTTTTTCTTTAGTTGTAAAATAACTAATTTCAGTAGCTTTTGCTACATCTGCAGTAAAGTCACCATTGTTAGCCGTTTTCATTTTTGCGATTTCAGGAGCAAGTCCGTACTCAGCAGCTTTTTCAGCATATAAATTCAATTGTGCTGTTAAAACATCTTTTTCTAATGGCGCATAAAATTCACCATAAATGTTTTCAATCATCGCATTGATCTTAGGAAGCATTTCTGCTTTTTTAGCATCGTTTTCTTTGTAATAAGCAATTAATGCATTTCCTATATTAGCTGGAGCAGTTGCATAGCTAGAAGTACGTAAAAGTTGTGTCAAATAATTATCGTGACGCGCTTTTAAGTTTGTTTCTCTGTAATAATCGTTGATAGTTGGAATTACATTCTCGTATTTTTCTTTGTTTGCAGGTTTGCTTGCCCACTCGTAGAATTTATCTTCTTGTTCTGCTTTTGTATCAACAGTTCCGGCTTTTGTTAAAGCATCAATCATACCTTGACGGTTTTTCCAGTAGTTTGCTGTAGAAGCATATTTAGAAGCATAGTCTAAACGAACAGTTGCATCTTTATCCATATACTTTTTCATTACATCCATTCCGGTTTTTGCACCTTCAACCCAAGCAGGATAAGCATATTTAATGTTTTGCTCAATTCCTCCAGCAGGCATCCAACGGTTTGTTCTTCCTGGATAACCTAAGATCATTGCAAAATCATTTTCTTTTACTCCTTTTAAACTAACTGGCAAATAGTGTTTTGGCTGTAACGGCACATTGTCTTTAGAATATGCTGCTGGATTTCCGTCTTTATCTGCATAAACTCTAAACATAGAGAAATCTCCTGTTTGACGAGGCCACTCCCAGTTGTCTGTATCTCCACCAAATTTACCTACGCTTTCAGGCGGAGTTCCTACTAAACGAACGTCTGTGTAATCTTGGTAAACAAAATAGTAATATTCATTTCCTTGAAAAAAAGGACGAACAGAAACAGTGTATTTTCCATTTTCGCTATTTTCTTTTTCAATCAAAGCGATCTCTTGTTGAATAACTTTGTTTCTTTCAGTTTCTGTCATTGTATCATTTACTTTTGACAAAATTCTTTTCGAAACATCGTCCATACGAACGAAGAAACGAACATATAAAGATTTAGGCTTTAGTTCTTCTGAACGACTTTTTGCCCAAAAACCATCTTTCAAATGATTTTGTTCTGCAGTTGAAAGTTCTGCAATCGCACTATAACCACAGTGGTGATTAGTAAGAACCAAACCGCTGTTAGAAACTATCTCAGCAGTACAACCTCCATTAAACTGGACGATTGCATCTTTCAAACTATGATTGTTAATGCTGTAAATTTCTTGAGCCGTCAATTGCAAGCCCATTTTTTCCATATCTCTATGGTTCAATCTTTCGATAAACATCAAAAACCACATTCCTTCATCCGCTCTCATTGGGAAAGCCATAAGGGACATGGTCAAGAATAAAATTACTTTTTTCATGTTATTTTGTTTAAGTGATGCGAATATAAGCCATTTTGATAATTATTTCATCTTAAACGATTCTAAAATTAAATATGAGAATGATTTTTTAACTCTTTATTACGAATTTAATATTCTATAATCAAAAAATAATATTGAGTTTCAAATCTGTATTACAAAAAAGAAATTTTCTATCTTTCCAAAAAACAAAAAAGTCTCGCAACCCAAAAATCATATTTATTCTATGATAAAAAAACCACAGCACAGTTCTTTTCAAAAACTGATTTTATTTGTCATTTTTCTTGTAAGCGCTCATATGAATGCTCAAGTAATTCAGGAATTTTTGATCGAGAAGCCTGAATCCAAAACTCAATTAAAAGAAAGAAATTTAAACGGAAAAGTAAGAACAATTAAAACCTGTTTCTTTACAATCGAAAACACCCCAAAACAGCAAAACATTAAAAAACTACTTAATCCAAATATTTATGGTTTGTACGAAACTTTTAATGCATCGGGAAGATTGACAAAAAAAATAACCTTACATCCTCCTGTTTATTTCCCAATAGACACTATTGGTGGAGACAGTCTGGTTTATAACAACAAAGGAAAACTTGAAAAATCTTTTTATACAAGTGCAATCGGAGTGGATTTTATCAAAAAATTTAATGATAAAGAAGATAAAATCTCTCAGGAAGAAATCAAAAAAGATGAGGATACTTATTTTGGGGCCAACAACTATTATTCTTACAAATATAATACAGCAGGCTATAAAATAGAGGCCATAGAATATTCATCAGATGACAATAAAAAGGATCCGAAAAAAGCAAAGGTGCGATCTTATTACAAGTACGATGCTAAAAACAGACTTATAGAAGAAAGCAGATACGGAGAGTTGCTGAGTTTTTTGATCGAACCAAAAGAAACACCTCTTACATTTAGTTATAAATACGACCTAAAAGACAATCTCATTGAAGAGAGTTGCTTTTATAAAGACCCAGTATATAAAGCGACGTATAATTACGACAGTAATAATATTTTAATAAAACAAATTTATACAGAAAAAGGCAAAACGGATACAGCTCTACTTAAAAATGGCTTAATAAGTCAGCGAACCGTTACTAATAAAAATAATTATATAGAAAGCAGAGTTTATAAATACGAATTTGATGCAACCGGAAACTGGATCAAATTAAACATTTCAACAACTATTTCTGAAAATGGAAAAAAAACAATTAAAAAAGAGACTTTAGTAACCAAAGAAATCACTTACTATGAATAAAATAAAAACTCTAATCGTAGTTTTATTATTTATAAATTACGGTTTCTCACAAGTTGGTTCTGAATATATTTTTAAGAATGACTGGGAAAAATTTGGTCTGAAAGGAAATGTAAAAACAGTAAAAACGGCTATGAAAGTTAGTAATGACGAGCGCTGGAATTCGAATTTGTTTTATAAATACAATCCAGTTCTGCATAATTACTATGCTACTGACGAATATGATCGTGAATTGTATTACAAAAAATTCAATACCTACGGAATGATTATTGAACGTTCTGATAAAAGAATTTCCAATTTAAATGAAGAATTTGAAAAAGGTCAGGTTTTTAAATTTCAAATTGATTCAGTTGATTTTTTTAACAAACAAAAAATCGCTTCGCAATGCAACTTTTTGTTCGGAATGAATCCAAACAGAACACACACATATGACGATTCAAAAGAAGAGATGAAATATGAGTACAAAACAGAAAATCAAAAGATCACTGAAGAACTCTACTTTAATGATTATTCTAGCGATGAATTTCCAAAGGAGGATACTTTAAAATTCGACCGTAGGACTTTGTTTTTCTACAATCCTAAAGGACAGGTTGTTAAAAAGCAGATTATTATTCCGCTTGACCAATATAGTAGTCACAGCACAGAAACATTCTACGATCGAGAGATTTTTAACGACAATACATTAAATGTCAATTACACTTATAATGATCAAGGCCAAATCACAAAAATGACGGTTTATAAAAGAAAAGAATTCTTATATGAAGAAATTTACAAAATCGAGAACAATAAAGTAATCGAAATGGAAAAACACGTCGACAGTGAACATACCCACAACGAATTTGATAGTGATAAGGTCGTTTATAAATACGATGGCTTTGGTAATGTAAGTTCCATGACGTCTTATGACAATGAGGTGGGAGAAGAAATCCTTATTTCAATACTTTTTGATTACACTTTTGACAGTAAAAATAACTGGACGCTTTGTAAAATGTATGTCAATCAAAAAAATGCGATTCCAGATGCTGTAGCAGAAAGGAAAATAGAATATTACAAAAATTAGTATGCTTTTGAATACAAAAACATTCCAATTTAAAAACAAAAACCACTAACGATGAATTGTTAGTGGTTTTTTATATTTAAAAAAATATCTTTTTATTCGTTAAGCATTTTCCAAAGTTTATCTTTTAAATCTGTTAAACCCTGTTGTGCAACAGAAGAGATAAACATATAAGGGATTCCTTTGAAAGAAACATCTAACTCTGCTTTCAATTCTGCTTTTAGTTCATCATCCAACATATCGCATTTTGAAATAACAACAAGACGTTCTTTATCTAACATTTCAGGATTGTATTTCGTTAATTCGTTAACCAAAATATCATATTCTGCTTTGATGTCTGGAGTATCAACGGGAACTAAAAACAATAACGTTGAGTTACGTTCAATATGACGCAAGAAATAATGACCAAGACCTTTTCCTTCAGCAGCACCTTCAATAATTCCAGGAATATCGGCAATTACAAAAGACTGAAAATCTCTGTAAGCTACGATTCCTAAATTTGGTTTTAAAGTCGTAAACGGATAATCAGCAATTTTTGGTTTTGCAGAAGTCAATACAGACAATAAAGTAGACTTTCCTGCATTAGGAAAACCAACTAAACCAACATCTGCCAAAACTTTAAGTTCTAGAATAACATCCATTTCTATTCCAAGCAAACCTGGCTGTGCATAACGAGGCGTTTGGTTTGTAGAACTTCTAAAATGCCAGTTTCCTAAACCTCCCTTTCCTCCTTTTGCAAGAATTTGTTTTTCTCCGTGTTCTGTAATTTCAAAAAGTGTTTCACCAGTTTCTTTGTCTTTTACAACAGTTCCTAGTGGCACTTCAATTACTTTATCTTCTCCATCTGCCCCCGTACTTCTGTCAGAACCACCATCTCCACCGTGACCCGCTTTAATGTGACGTGCAAACTTTAAATGAAATAATGTCCAAAGTCCTTTATTCCCAACTAAATATACATGTCCTCCGCGACCTCCATCTCCTCCGTCTGGACCACCTTTTTCAATAAATTTCTCTCTATGTAAATGCGTAGATCCTTTTCCTCCTTTTCCGGAAGAAACATATATCTTAACGTAATCTACAAAATTTCCTTCTGTCATTTTTCTGAATTTCAGATTTTAGATTTCAGATTTTAGATTTCTCTAGCTTCTATTTCTAAATTCTATTTTATTTATTTTTCAGTGCCAGTCTAGATTTTCAGCACAAACTGCGACTGAAAACTGCGACTGAAAACTATTTTTTTATTCTTTCAATGCTTTGACAAGCACTTTATCAATCTTTACACCGTCCATGTCTATAACTTCAAGAACGAATTTCTGCCAAACTAATTTTTCTCCTTCTTTTGGAATATGCGAAAGCTCAGTCATGATCATTCCGCTTACGGTGTTTACTTCGTAATCGTTTGTTAACTCATCCAATTCGAAATAAGTCAAGAAGTCGTGTAGCGAATAATGTCCGTCAACTAGCCAAGAGCCATCTTCTCTTTCAATTAATTGGAATTCGTCTTTATAAAATTCTGATGCATCACCAACTAAAGCTTCTAAAATGTCATTCAATGTAATCATACCTTGAAAAACACCATATTCATCTGAAACTAAAGCATAATGAACACCTGTTTTTTTGAAATTCTCTAATGCTTTATAAGCCGTAGTTTGTTCCATCAAATAAGGTGCATCAGACATAATTGCAGCCAAATCAAAATTATCGCTTTCGATGTTAGCAAAAATATTTTTCAGCGTTACGACTCCAACAATATCATCGTAATTATCATTGTAAACAGGATAAACTGCATGAAGATCCTGAACTACTAATTCTTTGATTTTTTCTTTATCTTCTTTTAATGGCAACATATCAACCGACTTGCGGTGTGTCATTAAAGAATTTACTTTTCTGTCTCCAATATGGAAAACACGTTCCACAATATCTTGTTCAATTTCTTGAACTTCTCCTACTTCTGTTCCTTCTTTAATGATGGCTTTAATTTCTTCTTCGGTAACTTTTCCATCAGCAGTTGGTTTTATTTGAAGAACATTCAATAAAAAATCTGTTGAAGAAGTCAATAACCAAATGAATGGCGCCGTAATAATCGAAATCACTTTCATTGGCATTGCAACCATTTTAGCAATTGCCTCTGGATAATTTAATCCGATTCGTTTTGGAAGCAATTCTCCTAAAACCAATGAGAAAAAAGTTAAAACTACAACCACAATTCCAACTGCAACTGAATGTGCATAAGGTTTTAGAACTGCAAAACCTGCGACAAAAAGTTCTACATCGGCAGTGATTTTGTCACCAGAATAAATACCCGTCAAAATTCCGATTAAGGTAATTCCAATTTGTACTGTAGATAAAAACTTATTTGGGGAATTGGCTAAATCAAGTGCAGTTTTTGCACTTTTATTGCCTTTTTTCGCAGCTGTTTCGAGCCTGTTTTTACGGGCAGAAATCAAGGCGATTTCAGACATGGAGAAAACTCCGTTTAATAGAATTAGAAAAAATATAATTAGTATTTCCAATTGATAGTGGATTCGTTATAAAATAGTCTTGTTAAATATAATTTGCAATCTTGATTTTTAGACGTTACTTAAAAAACTAATTTTTCTAACCCTAAAACAGTGATTCTTAAAATATCTTAAGAAGCTAGTTTTATGGTTAGAAAAATAGTTCTTTGCGCCCCGATAACTATCGGGATGTAACGTACAGCTGGAATAAGCTTCTACAAATTATCTATAACTGACGTTAATCGCTCTGTAATTTGTTCAATAGTTCCTATACCGTCTACGGCATAAAACTTATTTTGTTCTTTGTAATATCCAATAAGTGGAGCTGTTTTCTCATTGTATTCTTGATATCTTACACGAATTTTTTCTTCGTCTTGATCATCAGCTCTTCCACTTGTTTTTCCTCTTTCTAATAAACGTGCTACCAAAATCTCATCGTCAGCTTCTAAAGCAATTGTTGCTGTAACGCTTGATCCAATAGTTGGTAAAAATTTATCTAAAGCCTCAGCTTGATTAATTGTTCTTGGATAACCGTCGAACAAAAATCCTGCTGTATCTGGATGTTTTTTCACCTCATCAATTAACATTGCAGTTGTTACTTCGCAAGGAACTAGTTCTCCATTGTCCATAAAAACTCTTGCTTTTTTTCCTAGTTCAGTATCATTTTTTAAATTGAAACGAAAAATATCTCCAGTTGAAAGGTGCGTTAAATTGTATTTCTCTTTTAAAAATTCTGCCTGAGTTCCTTTTCCTGCACCAGGCTTTCCAAATAAAACGATGTTAATCATAATTGAAATGAGTGTTGTTACTCCTGTCTTTCAGAAGTCTTTAAATGAATATTTAGTTGTGTTTTGTTATTCTGCTAATTTGTAAACTTCATTCAGATTTCGGCCTAAACCATCATAATCCAAACCATAACCTACAATAAATTTATTCGGAATTCTGATTCCAACATAATCTATTTTAATGTCTTTTTTATACGCTTCTGGCTTAAAGAACAATGTTGCAATCTTAAAATGCTTTACATTTTGCGCTTTAAACAAATGCTTTAATTCTTCAATTGTGTTTCCAGTATCGATAATATCTTCAATAATAATTACCGTTCTTCCCGAAAGATCCTGATTAATTCCGATCAATTCTTTAACCGAATTTGTACTTTCAGTCCCTTCATACGATGCCATTTTGATAAATGAAACCTCGCACGGTTTTTTATATTTTTTCAAAAAATCTGACACTACCATAAAAGCGCCATTCAAAACTCCAATAAAAATTGGCGTATCATCTCCAAAATCATCCTCTACCTGAGCCACTATTTTAGTTAAAGCAAAATCAATTTCTTTAGCCGAAATAAACGGAACAAATTGTTTATCGTGAAGTTGTATCATTATTTTTCTTTTTAAAATAATGGACAAAGATAAAGAATTAGAACTTAACTGCTTCTATCAAAATGGACTGTATCTCGATATTTTTTCTGAATGTTAAATATCAGTTAATGTTTACAAATTATTTTTTGAGACTATCTGAATTTTAAGTAAATTGTTGTACTATAATTATTTAACTCCAAAAACCAATGAAAAAATCCTTAACCTTATTTTCAATTCCGTTATTAGCCTTAATGACTGCCTGCAATGGGCAAGTAAAAAAAGAAGAAAAAGAAGCTTTGGCGAAACAGCCTGGAAATGTTGTAAAAACGGCTATCGGAGACATTACTCTTCCTCCGCCCTATGCCACAGAATCTAAAACCAATAATAGTAAAGTGATTGGCTGGCCAGCTGGCAAAACTCCAAAAGCACCGGAAGGTTTTACTGTAACTAAATTTGCAGACGGATTTGAGAATCCGCGTTGGAGTTATATAGGTCCAAACAATGATATTTTTGTTGTTGAAAGCGGAACCAGAACAAGCAAAAACCAAATTATAGTTTTGCGTGACAATGATAAAGACGGAAAATATGAAACTCGTGAAGTTTTTATTTCTGGTTTAAACAGACCTTTAGGAATGTTAATTTTAAAAGACTTTTTTTACATTGCAAATACTGACGGACTTTACCGTTATCCTTATAAAAACGCACCATTAAAATTAGAAACTCAAGGAACTAAAATTGTTGAACTGCCAGCTGGCGGATACAACAATCACTGGACAAGAAGTTTGCTTGCCAATCCTGAAGGAACAAAAATTTATATTGGTGTTGGTTCAGGAAGTAATGTTGGAGAAAACGGAATGGATAAAGAAATTCGTCGAGCTGCAATTTTAGAAATCAACCCTGATGGAACTGGCGAAAAAATCTATGCTGAGGGACTTAGAAATCCAATGGGAATGGATTGGAATCCTGCCAATAAAAAAGAACTTTGGACTGCGGTAAATGAAAGAGATGAACTTGGTGATGATTTGGTCCCAGATTATATTACGAGTGTAAAAAGAGGCGGTTTTTACGGATGGCCTTATTCGTATTTTGGAAGTATTCCTGATCCAAGATGGAAAGAGAAAGGTGAACGAAAAGATTTGATAAAAAAAGCAATTGTTCCCGATGTTCCAGTTGGTGCTCACACCGCTTCTTTAGGATTGGCTTTTTATACTAAAGATGCTTTTCCTGCGAAATATAAAAACGGAGCATTTGTTGGACAACATGGTTCTTGGAACCGTTCTAAAATTTCAGGTTATAAAGTGTTGTTTGTTCCTTTTAAAGATGGAAAACCTTCAGGAAAACCAGAAGATTTTTTAACTGGCTTTATTTCTGACAATGAAAAAGCAGAAGTTTACGGACGTCCAGTTGCTGTAACGGTTATGAATGACGGATCGCTTTTGGTAAATGATGATAGCGGAAATACAATTTGGAAAGTGACAGCAAATAAATAAAATTCCAATTTTTAACTAACAAATTCCAATCTACAAAAAGATTTTAAACACATAGAGACATAGATTTTTGTTTAAAAGATGTTATTAAAGAAATCTCGTTTTTTCGCATAGTTCGCTATGTGAATTTAAATAAGTGAAACGCCTTTTTTGCCTCAATCAATACTATGTTTCTATGTGTTAAAATTATTTACGTCATAATTTCATCTGTATGATTTCTAAAAAATATTTTCTTCTTCTTTCTGTTCTTTTTATTTCTAGAAATAGTTTGGCACAGGAAAAAGAAGTCCAAAATATTGATTCTACTAAAACTCAAAAACTAAATGAAGTTTTAATTAGTCCGCTTCATATTAATAGAGATTTACAGAATAGTCCCGCTTCTATTGGAATTTTAGCGGAAAAAGAATTACTTCGAAATAATACCACAGATATTAGCAATGTCATTAATACGATTCCTGGCGTTTTTATGCAGTCGTCAAATATTACGACAACCCGAATTTCGATTCGCGGAATTGGAGCGAGAACGCCATACGGAACCAATAAAATAAGAGCTTTTTATGGAAGCATTCCGCTAACTTCTGGAAATAGCGAAACCGTAATTGACGATATCGACCTTCAAAATATCAATCAAATTGAAATTATAAAAGGACCGCTTTCGAGTATTTACGGTGCAGGTTTGGGCGGAGCAATTTTAATTTCGCCTCAAACTTTAAAAAAAGGCAATTATCAAACTGAAATAAGTTCCGTTTTTGGTTCTTTTGGATTATTAAAAAATAGAATAAGTTTTGATTTAAATGAAAAAAGTTCTTCTCTAAATCTAAGTTATCATAATTTAAAGACAGACGGATGGCGCGAAAACAGCACTTACAATCGCGAAGGAATTACGCTTTCGGGAGAATTATTACGAAAGAAAACCAGCAAGCTGACTTACTTTTCCAATTATACTTATTTAAAAGCTTATATTCCGAGTTCAATAAACAAAACCACTTTCGAAAATAATCCGCAAGCAGGCGCGCCAACTTGGGTTTCTTCAAAAGGATTCAAAGAATACAAATCGACTTTAGGCGGATTGGCTTACGATTTCAAAATAAATGATCACCTCAACAATTCGACTTCAGTTTTCATCAATTATAAAGACAGCAACGAACCGCGACCTTTTGATATTTTACGTCAATATACTTTTGCTTCGGGCGTACGAACACAGTTTTCGGGAGATTTTAAAATTGGAAAAATCAAAAATCAGTTTATTGGTGGAATAGAATATTTCAGAGACAATTACAGCGGAAATACTTTTCAAAATCTTTATCAGCAAAATAACGGAAACGGAAGTTTACAAGGCGATCAACTTTCAGCAACCAATCAGAAAAGGCATTTTTATAATATTTTTTCGCAAATCAGAACTTTACTTTCTGATCAATTTGAAATTCAGGCAGGATTAAATTACAACAAAACCAAATTTGAACTGCAAAATGATTTTCCCACTTCCGCGAATAATCCGAAGGAAAAATATAGTTATGACGGCATTTTTTCGCCACAGCTCTCTTTTCTATTTAAACCGAATGAAATTCAGACTTTTTACTTTTCTGTAAGCCGTGGATTTTCTCTTCCTGCAACTGAAGAAACTTTAACCTCATCAGGAAATATCAATCAAGACATAAAACCTGAAACCGGTTATAATTTTGAATTGGGCGGAAAATTTCATTTCTTCAATAAAAAACTTTACACACAAATTGCCATTTATCGAATGGAAATTAAAGATTTATTGGTGGCAAAAAGAATCGGCGAAGATCAATACGAAGGTGTAAATGCTGGAAAAACTTTTCATGAAGGAATTGAAGTTTCATTAAATCATAATTGGCCAATAAATAAGATTTTCAATTTAAACTCCTATATCGGAACCTCAGTCGGGAATTATGAATTCAAAGAATTTGTCGATAATGGAAATGATTATTCTGGAAACAAATTAACTGGAGTTCCCGCCAATACAGCAAGCGCAGGTTTTATTTTAAACACAAATTCAGGATTTTATTTTTCAGCCGATTTTCAGTTCACAGATAAAATTCCAATGAACGATTCAAATGCAGATTTTTCAGATTCTTATTCTTTATTAAATTTAAAAACAGGTTATCAATTTGAGATTTTATCAGGTCTAACGACTCATTTAGACGCAGGAATAAATAATGTGACAAATGAAAAATATGCTTCAATGATTTTAACCAATGCAACAGGAGTTGGAAATGCGCAACCAAGATTTTATTATCCAGGCTTACCGATAAATTATTACGGAATTATCTCATTAAATTACTTATTTTAGCATTGTATTAAATACCAAAAACGATGCCGTCTGAATTGCAAAAAAAATTGGATTACGTAAATGCATATAGAGAAAACCGTCTAAAAGCTGCGCAAGATGTTCTAGAAAACCCCTCGCTTTTTAGTGAATTGGTTTCGATTTGCTTTTCGCCCGAAGACAAAAATAATCATAAAGCCTGCTGGATTTTAGAATTTGTTTCGTACGAAGAATTGCTTTGGCTTCAGCCTCATCTTGATTTTTTCTGTTTGAATCTTAAAATTTTAAAAGATGAAAGTTCCATGCGTCCCATTGCAAAAGTGACACAGCTTTTGGTAAAATCGCATTATAAGAAAAATGAAAACGGAATTCAGCTTTCTGAAAAAAATCTTCAAGATTGCATCGAAGCTTCTTTTGATTGGCTAATCAATGACACCAAAGTCGCTACAAAAGCTTATTCGATCAGAACTTTATATATTCTAGGAAATTATTACGACTGGATTCATCCCGAACTAAAAGTGATAATTGATAAAGATTTCGGAAACCATTCGGCAGCCTACAAAGCCGTTGCTAAAGAAGTTTTGAAGAAAATAAAATAACTTTTTGTTTATAGCCACGAATTCACGAATTATTTTTTCGCATAGATTTTATAAAAATTCGTGAATTCGTGGCTAACAAAAAGTAGAAAATCATTTTAATCCTTTTAATCTGTGGCAAAAATTAAAAAAATATAATTCGTGAATTCGTGGCGAAAAAAACTAAATTTTGGCTAAAAAAAGATTAAAAAGTATCTTTGCAAAAACACAACACAAAATGAATTATTTTTCTTCTGATTTTAAATTAGGAATATTAGGTGGCGGACAATTAGGTAAAATGCTTTTGTTCGACACCAGAAAATTTGATATACAAACTTACGTTCTGGATCCAAGCGACGAAGCGCCAAGTAAAATTGCCTGCAATAAATTCTTTCAAGGTGATTTAATGGATTATGAAACGGTCTACAACTTCGGGAAACAAGTCGATGTTTTGACTTTCGAAATCGAATTGGTAAACCTTGAAGCTTTAACGCAATTAGAAAACGAAGGCCTAAAAGTATATCCATCTCCAAAAACCTTAAAAGGAATTCAGAATAAAGGAACTCAAAAAGATTTTTACGCCAAAAATAATATCCCAACTGCACCATTTCAAAGATTTGAAAATTTAGATCAACTAAAATCTAAAATCAGCGATTTACAATTACCGTTTGTATGGAAATGCACTGAATTTGGTTATGATGGAAATGGTGTAAAAATAGTTCGCCAAATTTCAGATTTAGATACGTTGCCAAATGTAGAATGTATTGCAGAAACTATGGTTCCGTTCAAAAATGAATTGGCGGTAATTGTGGTCAGAAATCCATCGGGCGAAATGAAAACCTATCCGGTTGTAGAAATGGAATTTCACCCAGAAGCGAATCAAGTTGAATATGTAATCTGTCCAGCAAGAATCGATGATAAAGTAGCTGAAAAAGCAAGAGCTGTTGCTTTACAAGTTTCAGAGAATTTTAATCATGTTGGACTTTTAGCAGTTGAAATGTTCCAAACTCAAGACGATGAAATTTTGGTAAACGAAGTTGCTCCTCGCCCACACAATTCTGGTCATTATTCAATCGAAGCAAGTTATACATCACAATTCGAAAATCATTTACGCGCTATTTTAGATCTTCCGTTAGGAAACACAGACAGCAAAGTTGCCGGAATTATGGTAAATTTAGTTGGTGCTGAAGGTCATTCTGGAAATGTAGTGTATGAAAACATCGAAACCATTTTAGGATGGGACGGTGTTACGCCACATATTTACGGTAAAAAACAAACACGCCCGTTCAGAAAGATGGGGCACGTAACCATCGTAAACGAGAACATGTCCGAAGCCAGAAGAATTGCACAGGAAGTTAAGGAAACTATTAAAGTGATCAGTGGTCAGTAATTTTTAGTATTCAGTCGCAGTTTGCACTAACAGTTCACAACTTAAAACAAAATAAACAGCTTTCAGTCTCAACAAACTTGAAACCTGAAACCTGAAACAAAACAAACAAAAACACTCATGAGCAAAGTAGCTATTATAATGGGAAGCATCTCAGACATGCCAGTTATGCAGGATGCAATCGACATATTAAAACAATTTAATGTAGAAGTTGAAGTAGATATCGTTTCGGCACACAGAACGCCAGAGAAATTATTCGATTTCAGTAAAAATGCACATACTCGCGGAATTTCAGTAATTATTGCTGGTGCAGGCGGTGCAGCACATTTACCTGGAATGGTAGCTTCTATGTCTCCACTTCCAGTAATTGGAGTTCCTGTAAAATCTAGTAATTCTATTGATGGCTGGGATTCTGTTTTATCAATTTTGCAAATGCCAGGCGGCGTTCCTGTTGCTACTGTCGCCTTAAACGGAGCAAAAAATGCTGGGATCTTAGCAGCACAAATCATCGGAAGCCACGACAAAAAAGTTTTAGATACTATTATTTCTTATAAAGAAGAATTGAAAGCTGCGGTTAATAAAGCGGCTGAAAGCTTAAAATAGTATTCAGTCTCAGTTTTCAGTCTCAGTCAAAAACTGAAAACTGAAACTGAGACTGCGACTGCGACTGAAAACTAAAAAAACAACTCTTTAGTCTCATTTCATACTGAAAACTGAGACTGAGACTGAAAACTAAAAAAATGAGCGTATTAACACAATATTTCAATACCAAACATAACACCGCGCCTTTTTCGCAAATTAAAATCGAAGATTATGTTCCTGCTTTCAACGAAGGAATTGCTTTGGCTAAAGCCGAAATTGATGCAATTGTAAATAATTCAGATGCACCTACTTTTGAAAATACGATTGTGGCAATGGATTATTCTGGTGATATTTTAGATCGTCTTTCGAGTATTTTCTTCAATTTGAATTCGGCAGAAACGAATGACGAAATGCAGAAAATTGCTCAGGAAGTTTCACCTTTGCTTTCAGAATTTGGAAATGACATTCGTTTAAACGCTGATTTATTTGCAAAAGTAAAAGCCGTTTACGATCAAAAAGAAAGTTTGAACCTCAACCCAGAGCAAACGACTTTATTAGATAAAAAATACAAAAGCTTTTCAAGAAACGGAGCCAATTTACCAGAAGACAAAAAAAATCAATTAAGAGAAATCGACAAAGAATTATCGAAATTGAGTTTACAGTTTGGTGAAAATGTTTTGGCAGAAACTAACAACTTCGAATTGCATTTAACTGATGAAAAAGATTTGTCTGGTTTACCAGAAGGCACGATTGAAGCGGCAAGATTATTAGCCAAAAATCAAGAAAAAGAAGGTTGGATTTTTACTTTAGATCATCCAAGTTACGTTCCGTTTTTGACTTATGCAGATAATCGCGAACTACGTAAAAAAATGGCAATTGCTTTTGGAGCAAAAGCATTTCAAAATAACGAATTCAACAATGAAGAAAACGTTCTGAAAATTGCTAAACTTCGCCATGAAAGAGCCAATTTATTAGGCTATAAAACGCATGCTCATTTTGTTTTGGAGGAAAGAATGGCCGAAAGTCCAGAGAAAGTTTTTTCTTTCTTGAATGGTTTATTAGCAAAAGCGAAACCAGCGGCTCAAAAAGAATTTGCTGAATTAACTGCTTTCGCAAAAGAATTAGACGGAATCGAACAACTTGAGAAATGGGACGGTGCTTATTATTCTGAAAAATTAAAACAACAGCTTTTTAACTTAGATGATGAAAAGCTGAAACCTTATTTTCAGTTAGAAAAAGTATTGGATGGCGCTTTCACAGTTGCCAAAAAATTATACGGTTTAACTTTTACGGAAGTTTTTGATATCGATAAATACCACGAAGAAGTTACAACTTACGAAGTAAAAGACGCTGACGGAAATTTAGTTTCGATTTTCTACGCTGATTTCTTCCCAAGAAAAGGAAAAAGAAACGGTGCTTGGATGACTTCATTTAAATCACAATATGTAAAAGACGGCGTAAACGAAAGACCGCACATTTCGAACGTTTGCAATTTTACAAAACCAACAGAAACAAAACCTTCATTATTGACTTTTAATGAAGTAACGACTTTATTCCACGAATTCGGACACGGATTACACGGAATGTTGGCTGATACAGTTTACCCAAGTTTATCAGGAACTTCTGTTTATTGGGATTTTGTAGAATTACCAAGTCAGATTATGGAAAACTGGTGTTACGAACCTGAAGCTTTGGCTTTGTTTGCGAATCATTATGAAACGGGAGAAATTATTCCGATTGAGTATGTTCAGAAAATTAAAGAAAGTGCAAGTTTCCAAGAAGGTTTGGCAACATTGCGTCAGTTAAGTTTTGGATTATTAGATATGGCTTGGCACGGACAAGATCCAACTTCTATTACCGATTTAAAAGCTTTCGAAACGGAACAATTTGCTAATACACAATTATATCCCGATGTAAAAGAAAATGCGATGAGTACGGCATTTTCACATATTTTCCAAGGCGGATATTCTTCTGGATATTACAGCTACAAATGGGCTGAAGTTCTAGATGCTGATGCTTTTGAATATTTCCACGAAAACGGAATTTTCAATGAAGAAATTGCAAAAAAATTCAAAGATAATGTTCTTTCAAAAGGAGGAACTGAACATCCTATGACTTTGTATAAACGTTTCAGAGGACAAGAACCAAAACCTGAGGCTTTGTTGAAAAGAGCGGGACTTCTTTAATTTTAGATTTCTGATTTTAGATTTTAGATTAAATTCTAATTGCTATAATTTTAGATTAAACCGAAGCATTTCTGCTTCGGTTTTTTATTTGGTTTTACTTTAACTATCTTCGCCTTTTAAATCTTAATCTTACAAATACAAGCCGTGAAAAAATATTTTAAAATCTTTGTTTACCTAATAATTATTGGACTACTCGCAATTGTTTCTATAAATTATTATGTAACATCTTCGACTAAAACCAAAATTTATTATTCGGCTAAAAAATTCCCTAAGAATGATGTCGGAATTATTTTTGGTGCGGGAATTAACGGTAATCAGCCAAGCAAATATTTAAAGGACCGACTTGATGCAGGAATTATGCTTTGGAAAGCAAAACGAATCAATAAAATTTTGCTTTCTGGTGATAATGGCCGTGAAGAATATGATGAATTAACGGTAATGAAAAATTATTGTTTCAATCATGGCGTTGATACTACAAAGATTTTTATTGATTATGCAGGTTTCGATACGTATTCGACAATGTATCGCGCGAAGCATATTTTCAAAATAAAGAGAGCGACTTTAATTTCTCAAGAATATCATTTAAATCGTGCGATTTACATCGGAAATAAATTGGGAATAAAATCAGCTGGTTATTCTGCTAATCAAGGGGAATATTTAGGTTACAATTATGTTCGTTTTAGAGAATGTCTTTCAAGATGTAAATCATTTTTTGATGTTTTACGAAATCGTGAACCTCGTTTTTTAGGTGGAGAAATTAATATTAATGGAGAATCGAATTATTCGAAAGAAGATAAACGATAAATAAAAATATTGTGTCGCTCCGCTAGAGCTTTTGATATTTGAAACCTTATTTTCTATAAATATTATGCTCCGCTGGAGCAATTAAAAAAATGGGCTGAATCATTTCTGAAACAGCCCATTTTTTTTAATAAACAATTTAAAGTTAGAAATCTTCTTTCTTTTCTCTTTATTCTATTTTATTTATTCTTTCTCCAAAACTCTCTTAGCTAATTTCCCAACAGTCAATCCTTGCACTACAATTGAAAACAGCACAACAATATAAGTAACTTCAAGCAGCAAGTTTTTATATTCTCCTTCGGGCATAGAAAGTACAAGTGCGATTGAAACTCCACCACGAATTCCTCCCCAAACTAAAACCATCAAAGATCCTTTATTGTAAGCCGATTTTATTCCGAAGAACTTAAAGATGTCAAAGAATTTCCACGGCAAAACTATAGAGGTAAGTCTTGAAAAAAGAACGATAAAAATAGCTACAAAACCAGTAAGTAATTGTTTGTTTAAATCTGGCAATAACAACAATTCGAAACCAATAAAAAGGAATAAAACTGCATTTAAGATTTCATCGATGAGTTCCCAGAATTTACCTAAATAATCTTTTGTCACTTCGCTCATCGCGACTTTTTTGCCATAATTCCCAATAATCAATCCAGCAACAACCATTGCAAGCGGACTAGAAACGTGTAAACTTTGAGCCACTAAAAATCCTCCTGTTACAATCGAAAGCGTTATTAAAACAGAAACTTTATAATCGTCGATTTTCTTCATGACTTTTGATGCTGTAAATCCAAAAACAGCTCCTAATAAAAGTCCGCCGATTCCTTCTTTTGCAAAAAGCCACGCGATCGAACTAAAACTTACATCAAAAGTTGGATCGGTTGCCATTTTCAAAACAACAGCAAACATTACTACGGCTACTCCATCATTAAATAGCGATTCACCAACAATTTTGGTTTCTATTCTTTTTGGGACTTTAGCTTCTTTTAAAACTCCCAAAACCACAATTGGATCTGTTGGAGAAATCAAGGTTCCGAAAACTAAACAAAATATATACGGAATATGGATTCCTAAAAGCGGTGCGATATAATATAACAGCATCGAAATAATTAAAGCAGATAATACAACGCTTACCGTAGAATAAATCATAATTGGCACTTTTTGTTCTTTCAAATCGGCCATATTTACGTGTAACGCACCTGCGAATAAAAGAAAGTTCAACATTGCTCCCATTAGGATTTCATTGAAATCAAATTCTTTTATTAAATCAAAAAAATGTTTGGTAGTTGCAGGAAAATAAGAATCTCCCAAAAGACGAATTCCAACCGAAACTAGCATCGCAATAATCATGATTCCGATCGTTCCTGGAAGTTTTAAAAATCTTAAATTCAAATAGGCGAAGAAAGAAGCCAGCACGATAAGTACTGAAAAAGTGTAGTATAATTCCATAAAAAGTGATTTTTACAAAAATATCTTTCTCCTTATTTAATCGAAAATTTCAAGGGTTGAATTAACATAACTTTATAATTCTTAAAATCCCTAAAAATTTATTCTGGATATATTTTTTAATCTCGAAATTATACCTCAACTCACTAAAATAGTGCTAAGGAATGTTCTGGCTGGAATTTTAGTTCCCCAAGGTTGATTATTAGAACTCCATCCTAAATTAATATCATAAGATACTGTTCTTAAATTATCATTGCTTCCGCTAAAATCAATTAAAAGTCCTTGATTTTCTGATAAAGAAATTACGGTGTTATTTTGAATATTTTTGTTGCTAAACATTACAAACATCTTATTCACAGGAGCGACAGAAATCGTGTTTCCACCATATAAAGTAAAAGCACAAGTGCCGTAATATTGATCATCATCACTGCTGTAAACACAGATACCTGTAGAATAAGAATCAGTAGAATTGTTTTGAATTAACACATTTGGAGAAGTATTATTTGTATCAATTGTGATTTTGCCATAATCTTCGATAAGCATTCGTTGATTTAATTCTATTTTGTCATTAGAACCTGATACGCTTTTTTTAACCGTAAATCTAGCAGATTGTTTAGGTATTGACTTTTGTGGCTGTGGAATGTAGATCACAGCATTATCTGAAATGGGACTGGTTGACAAATAAGCCGAAAGATCAAATTCCCATTCAATCAGTATCGATTTTAAAAAATTCTTAGTAAAGGTATTCCAACATAAAGGAAAACATGACAAAGCATTATCAGATTTAGAAGCAAGAAAACAGCATAAAGTAAAATTTCCTTGATTTAATTTCTCAACAGTTTCTTGTGACAAATTTATAGTTAATGAACTTTTCATTTCCTTTATTTAAGTTAATATCGTTTTTAAATATTAAAAGAATTACTCCTCACCAAAAATTGATGAAGAGTAATTCAAATTCCCTCAAATTATACAGCAAATTTTTCGCTGATTGATTTTTCCAACTTATTAGTATTCTCAATCAATAACTTTTTCAAGTCAGTAAATGCATCAAAGTTTTTCAACCACGTTCCTCCTCCAGCGCTCCATCCTGCGTTTACAGAATAAGAAGTTTCTCTAGAAGTAACACCTGTTAGATTAATAAATGCACCAGCAGACATTGCTTTAGTAATTACAGTTGCTGTTATTACTTGTTCTGTAGAAAAAATCAATGCAATTTTTGTTATTGGAGTGATTACTCTAGCAGAGCCAGCTCCTAAAATAGGAAATGCACATAAAATGTTAGATTGCCCATTTACCAACTGATTGATTCCCACTGTAAACTGTTGCGTATCGTTATTAAGAAAACTTACTGCACCGTCAATACCATCTGAACTAGACTCTAAATTGCCAGATCCTAGTTCAATAGTTACGCGCTGTCCTAAGTCTGTATCGATAGTATTACTTGCTTCGATAACTGTTTTTGGAAGAATTGTAGTAGTCGAATTGTATGCTTGAAATTCTTCTTCCCAAGTAATTACTGTTTTTCCTAGTAATTTTTCAGCTGGAAGATTGAACCAAACTGTAGGAGATCCATCTCCTGAAGCAGCTACAGATTTAAATCCGTATAAAGAATATCCTTGAGATTTTAAAATTTTTACATCTTCTGGACTAATGTTGATTGTGGTTTTAAAAGTTGCCATAATATATATTTTTTGATTTGTTTGTTCCTACTCGTAAGCTTTTCGGTTTTCGCTCTGTATTATTTTCTGAATACAGACAATTCGTTTTTTAAGTGGTACTCCACTATTAATTACAATACAAATGTTGCAGTGTTTCCTGCTTTTGCAGTACAAGTACGACCTCTCATGTTTGTACCATCATCAAACCCTACTTGATAATCGTTACCAACAACAATTAAATTTGCTGGATCAAGATTGGTTACTCTCAAATTTTGAGCTCCAATAGGATCATTGCTATTTGCAGTTGCTACTGGTCTTGTGCCTGCTTCATTTTTAATTAATAAATCACTCATAACTTTAGATTTTTACGTTAGACAATAATTGTGAGGCTATCTTATTTCTACTATAAAACCTCAAATTGCGGTTTAGTTTTCTAAGAATTAACAATCGAGCAGATAATCTGTGTCAAGCAACTGTACTTTTTTTGATTACTGAGATAAAAATCTCATTTACATTCTTGAATCAGATTATATTTTCAGTGTTAATGCTTTTCTCATTTCCTGATCTGCAGTATCAGTTTTCGAGTTTTCAAATTCAAATCGTTCAATTAACAAGTCAATGATTTGTATGATTTTACCATTTGAGTTTTTTTAATGTTATGAAGAATAGTTTTGCGAACTATTTTCATTTCAAAATTATATCTTGTTTAAAGCTATTTTTTACAATATGTCATGAAACGGAAATATTTGGTTATGAAATAGATAAACCATGTTACAAGATATTTTTTAGGAACAGAAACAACAATTCCAAAACAAACTTTCAATTATTTTTGAAAGTTTAAAAACTTTTACATACATTTGTTTCATGGAATTCAAAGAAGCAAAAAATAAATTCGTTCAAACTTGGGGAGCATTAGGTTCTCAATGGGGCATTAATAAAACTATGGCGCAAATTCATGCTTTATTAATGATTTCGAATGAGCCTGTTTCTATGGAAGACATTATGGAAGAATTACAAATTTCCCGCGGAAACGCAAGCATGAACCTAAGAGCTTTAATGGATTGGGGAATTGTTTATAAAGAATTTAAAGCCGGAGAAAGAAAAGAATTCTTTACGGCAGAAAAAGATTTAGACGAATTGGCTGTAAAAATTTCCAGAGAAAGAAGTAAAAGAGAAATTAAACCGGCTCTTAAAATCTTAAAAGAAGTTTCGACAATTGAAGCCAATGAATCTGCAGAAGAAAAACACTTTGTTGATCAGACTTCCAAATTATACGATTTCGTTTTAAAAGCAGATAATATGTTAGATAAAATGACTGAATTCAATGAAAACTGGTTAGGGAAATTGGTTATAAAAATGATGAAATAAAAAAATTTTAATTAAAACTTTCAATTTTTTCTGAAAGTTTAAAACTTTAAAAAACAATTATCATGGATTTCTTAAAAGCAGAATGGAAAAACTTAGCACTTTTCAATTATGAAATTGATGCTGAAATTTTAGAAAAACACATTCCCGCAGGAACTCAGATTGATATTTGGAACAACAAATGTTATGTAAGCTTGGTTGGATTTATGTTTAAAAACACCAAAGTTTTAGGATTGAAAGTTCCATTTCATATCAATTTTGAAGAAGTCAATCTGCGATTTTATGTGAAGCGTTTTGAAAATGGCGAATGGAAACGCGGTGTAGTTTTCATTAAAGAAATTGTTCCTAAAAAAGCCATCACTTTTATTGCGAATACTTTGTATCAGGAACATTATGGAACTCAGAAAATGAAACATGAAATAATTGAAAACGAAAGCACCAATACTTTTATTTATCAATGGAAGAATGGCAAAGAATGGAACACAATTGAAATTGAAACTGAAAAAGATTTAAGCAAAATCGAGATTGACTCTGAAGCTGAATTCATTACTGAACATTATTTTGGATATACTAAAATTGACAAAGAAACCACTTTTGAATATGAAGTTACACATCCAAGATGGGAACATTTTGAGGTTGTAAATCATCGAATTGATATTGATTTCGAAAAAAATTATGGAAGCGATTTTCGATTCCTTCAAACTAAAAAACCAACTTCAGTTTTCTTGGCAAAAGGCTCAAACATTACAGTTAAAAACAAAAGAAAAATAGAGTTGATTCCCGTCGAAGAAACATTATACGCATAAAACTATTCATCTTTAAAACCAAAAATCATGAAAACGCTCGAAAATCAAACTTTGCTTTATGATGAAGATTGCCCACTTTGCAATTTATATACTACTGGATTTGTAAAAAGCGGTATGTTGGACCAAAACGGAAGAAAATCTTATTGTCAG
Source organism: Flavobacterium ginsenosidimutans (assembly GCF_003254625.1). Classification (GTDB taxonomy): domain Bacteria; phylum Bacteroidota; class Bacteroidia; order Flavobacteriales; family Flavobacteriaceae; genus Flavobacterium; species Flavobacterium ginsenosidimutans. Next base: position 31,350 of record NZ_QJRJ01000072.1, on the reverse strand, counting down.
TTATCTGAGGAAGAGCAGAATTTTGTGGATCTAAAACGTGCTCCAAACGAAATTGCTTTAGTAGATAATAAAAACAAAACGGTAACTTACGGAATCGATAGTTTAATAAAAGTTATTGGTTTTTCTTTCCCCTTAATTGAAAAAGTTGCAACCATAAAACCGATTTATTACATTTTAAAAAAGCTGTATTCTTTTGTTTCTTATAATCGAAAAGTAATTATTCCAGGAAATGTAAAAGAGGAAAACAAATTGCAATGCATTCCCGATTTCAATTATAAATACCGTTTTTTATTCATCGGATTTGCTTTGACTATAACAACTTTCGTTTTATTTGGATATTCTAATTTGATCTTGAATTTTCCGAAAAGCACAATTGCAAGAGAGCTTATTTTAGCTTTTGGACAAATTGTTTTTCAGAGTTTATTTCTTTTCAAATTTGATAAACAAACCATACTCAATTATGCTGGAAATTTAATGACGGTTTCTTTGATGGGAAGTTTAATTTTGACGCCGATTTTAATTTTGAGTCAGATTGTTCAGCTTCCGCAGATGATAATTTTAGGCTGGTTTGGAGTAACGGTTTTGATTATGTTTTTGGAACATTTTAGAAGAATTAAAATTCTTAAACTTCCATTTTACCTATCTTTCACTTGGATTCTTTATCGAATTGTTGCCTTATTTTTTATTCTTAATTAATCTTTCGGAAACCTGAAGGGTTTTAAAAACCCTTCAGGTTTAACGCAAAAAACATAAACATGGCTAAACTTATTATAGCAGCAGGAACCGGTTTTCTAGGACAAGTTTTAGTAAATCATTTCAAAAATAAATTTGATGAAATTGTTATTCTAACACGCGGAAAATCTCAAACCGTAGACGGAATTAAATATGTAAACTGGAATGCTAAAACTTTTTCTGGATGGGAAAAGGAATTGGAAAATGCCACGGTCTTAATTAATCTCGCAGGAAAATCTGTTGATTGCCGTTATACCAAAGAAAACAAAAAAGAAATTCTTTGGTCTAGAATTGAAAGCACTAAAATTCTAAATAAAGCGATTTTAAATTGCCAAAATCCACCAAAACATTGGCTGAATTCATCTACGGCAACTATTTATCGTTTTTCTTTAGACAAACAAATGGATGAAGTTGATGGCGAAATTGGAAATGACTTTTCAATAAATGTCGCTTTGTCTTGGGAAAAAGCTTTTTTTAAAACTGAAACGCCAAGAACTTTAAAAACGGCTTTGCGAACTTCGATTGTTTTGGGAAAAAATGGCGGCGCATTAATTCCGTTAAAAACTTTGGCAAAAATTGGTTTTGGAGGAAAACAAGGAAAAGGAAATCAGTTTGTAAGTTGGATTCATGAAGAAGATTTCGCAAATGCAGTTGATTTTATTATTGAGAAAGAAATGACAGGCGTTATTAATGTCGTTTCACCAGAACCAATTCGAAATGAATCATTCATGCAAAAACTTAGAAAAGCAGTTGGTTTTCCTTTCGGAATTCCACTGAATAAATTCTTTCTTGAAATTGGTTCTTTTTTCATTCGCACAGAAACCGAATTGGTTCTGAAAAGCAGAAATGTAATTCCGAAACACCTTTTAGAAAATGGGTTTCAATTTAAGTTTGGGGATATTGATGATGCTTTTAAAGATTTAATTTAACCATTATTTGTCATTTCGACGAAGGAGAAATCACAAAAGAAACTCCACAATCAAAATCGCCAATCTTTGCCGAATTCCGCGTGTGATTTCTCCTTCGTCGAAATGACAAGATTGCTCAAAAAAAATGTAAATCAATGACCACAATAAACCTTACAACGAAAATAAACGCCTCAAAACAAATCGTTTTTGATGCCTCAAGAAGCATCGATATTCACCAGCAATCGGCAAGTCCTTCAAAAGAAAAAGCGATTGCTGGAATAACTTCTGGTTTAATTAATTTAAACGAAACGGTAACTTGGCGCGGCAAACATTTTGGATTTTATCTGACTCATAAAAGCCGAATTACTGCAATGAATCTCTATGATTATTTTGTAGATGAAATGGAAAAAGGCAAATTCAAATTTTTCAAACATGAACATTTGTTTGAAGAAGAAAATGGAATTACAATCATGAAAGACAAATTACAATATGAAACTCCGTTTGGGATATTCGGTGAACTTTTTGATATTTTGTTTTTGGAAAAGCATCTTACTAATTTTCTTTTGGAAAGAAATAAGGTTTTAAAAGCCGTTTCGGAAAACAATAATTGATAGTTCTTTTGAATTTATTTCGCGCAGATTCCGCAGATTTGAGCAGATTTCAAAAAAATAGTTTCAATTTAATTGCTTCCCGCTTTAGCTGGAGGAGAAATGGAATAGAATTTTGCTGGCTTTAGCCAAAAGACAAAGTTTGGCTAAAGCCCTAATTGGAGACTTTTTTTAACCTCCAGCTAAAGCGGGAGGCAATTCAAAAACAAATTCAATTAATTTTTTTCAAATTCTGATTTTAAACATAGCCCGCGGTTTCAACCGCGGGAAACTTTGCGTAAGAAACCGTCTTAATAGTCAAAACCATATACAATGTTCTAAATATATTATAAAAATGAGTTTTCTCGTTTTACGTTTTGCGTGAGGGATAGAAGCGGAAAGCCCACAGCCTGACGAAGGAAGTGCGAGGACTTTTAGCGGATAGCCCGGCCCGGAGGGACACGCCCAAATTATTGAAATTCATTTTTATTTGAGAATATCTTATTTAAATTATATTTGCAATTTAAATAAGAAAATACATCAAATAAATGATATTGCACAAAATTTAAATTATCGAGAACATTTGCTACACTGAACTTGTTTACGGCAGAATAAATAAAAAACTGAAAACAAACTTTACAAAATCTGAAATTGAAAAGATGATTTTGAAAATTTTGAATGATACTGAAGAAAAATATTATCAGAAGATTGGAAAAAACTTCTATGTTTCAAACAGTGAGAACAATATTAAAATTACTGTAAATTCGAATACTTACAGAGTTATTACTGCAGACAGAATTAAAAACAAATCATAAAAAAACAATCATCAGCCACCAAAAAATCGGAACACTTTCGACCCAAAAAGAAGTGTAATATTTAGAACGATGGGGATTGGCGAAAAAAATAAACAGCATTAGCATCACCACCATTATCAAATTTATAATCGCGTCATGAATGTTAAATGTTGAAATAAAAACCTCCAGAAACCAAAACGGAATCAATAATAAAAATCCTAAAAGTTTGGTTTTCTTTACTCCGATTGTCTGCGGAACAGTTTGCAAATGCGGATCGTCATTGGCTAAATCTAAAATTTCGAAAACCAAAATCAAGACAAAAACCAATACAAATCTTTGAATGCATTTAATAAAGAAATCTATAGTAAACGGAATTTCGGCATTTATTAAAGGCAGAACTAAAGTTGCTCCAACCCAACAAAGAGCGACAATATAGATTTTTACTCCCGCCCAGTTTCTGGCATTTCTTCTATTTGGAAAAAAAGGTAAGGTATAAAGTGCCGTTATGGCAAAAATTCCAACGGAGACTATTTGTGTTATTCTTTTTAAATGAAAAAAATAATAACCAACTAAAATCACCGAAATAAAACTCAAAACAGCAATAATTTTTAGTTGAGTTCCAATCGGATTTTTCTTTACGCGAACAAGCGCATCATATTTTACGAAATTATATCCTACAATTGTTCCGAAAAAAACAAAAAGTGCCATCGGATCATCATACTGAATATGAAATACATGAAAAGTAATTCGGACCAAAGCATAACACGATAAAGCCACGTGAATACTGCTATTTAAATAAAAATCGAAAATTTGTTTTAGAAGTTTCATAGCTCAAATCTAATCAATTAGTAACAAATCAACTCTTTAGTTATAAATTTGATAAAAATTGAAGTTAAAAATACCTATTAAATTATTAATAATACTTAATTTTGCGCCACAAAAAACAACACATTTACTTTTAAATGTTATTCGCGCCCTATAATCGTGCAGAATCACATTATTTAAAACATTAGATAGCTACATGAAAACAGATGCTTTTGCTTTAAGACACATTGGTCCAAGAGAAACTGATCTTCAGCACATGCTGAAAACTATTGGAGTTGATTCGATTGAACAACTTGTTTATGAAACCCTTCCGGACGATATTCGTTTAAAAGCGCCTTTGAATTTAGATCCTGCAATGACAGAGTACGAATTTGCAAATCACATTCGCGAATTAGGGAAGAAAAACAAAACATTTAAATCATACATTGGTTTGGGTTATCACCCAACTATCGTTCCGGCTCCAATTCAGAGAAATATTTTTGAAAACCCAGGATGGTATACAGCTTACACGCCTTACCAAGCAGAAATTGCGCAAGGTCGTTTAGAAGCGATTTTAAATTTCCAGACTATGGTTATTGAATTAACTGGAATGGAAATTGCCAATGCATCTTTATTAGATGAAGGTACTGCAGCTGCTGAAGCTATGGCGTTATTATTTGACGTTCGTACAAGAGATCAAAAGAAAAACAATACACATAAATTCTTCGTTTCTGAAGAAATTTTACCTCAAACTTTATCTGTACTTCAAACGCGTTCGACTCCAATTGGAATTGAATTAGTGGTTGGAAACCACGAAACTTTTGATTTTTCAAATGAGTTTTTTGGAGCTATTTTACAATACCCAGGAAAATACGGTCAGGTAAACGATTACAGCGCTTTTGTTGCTAAAGCAAAAGAAAATGAAATCAAAGTTGCCTTCGCTGCTGATATTTTATCACTTGCTGCTTTAACTTCTCCGGGAGAAATGGGAGCTGCAGTAGTGGTTGGAACTTCGCAACGTTTTGGTGTACCAATGGGTTATGGTGGTCCTCATGCTGCATTTTTTGCAACTAAAGACGAATACAAACGATCTATGCCAGGTCGTATCATCGGAGTTTCGATTGATGTAAACGGAAACCGTGCTTTACGTATGGCGTTAGGAACTCGCGAACAACACATTAAACGTGAAAAAGCAACTTCAAACATCTGTACTGCTCAAGTTTTATTAGCAGTTATGGCTGGAATGTATGCAGTTTACCACGGACCAGAAGGTTTAAAATACATTGCAAACAAAGTTCACGCATCGGCAGTTACTACTGCTGAAGCTTTGAATAAATTAGGCGTTTTCCAAACTAACACGGCTTACTTTGACACGATTTTAGTAAAAGCTGATGCTCAAAAAGTAAAAGCAGTTGCTGAGAAAAACAAAGTAAACTTCTTCTATCCTGATGCTGACTCTGTTTCCATTTCATTAAACGAAACAACTTCAGTTGCTGACATCAACCAAATCGTTGCGATTTTTGCTGAGGCTTTAGGAAAAGAAACTTTCACAGTTTCTGAATTAACTTCTGCAAGTCAATTGCCTACTTCATTAGAAAGAACTTCTGCTTTCTTAACGCATGATGTTTTCAACAATCATCATTCAGAAAGTCAGTTAATGCGTTACATCAAAAAATTAGAGCGTAAAGATTTATCATTGAATCATTCGATGATTTCATTAGGTTCTTGTACAATGAAATTAAACGCGGCTTCAGAAATGTTGCCTTTATCAATGCCAAACTGGAACAGCATTCACCCTTTTGCGCCAGTTGAACAAGCTGAAGGTTACATCACAATGCTTAAAAAATTAGAGCAACAATTAAATGTAATTACCGGTTTTGCTGGAACAACATTACAGCCAAACTCTGGAGCGCAAGGAGAATATGCTGGTTTAATGGCAATTCGTGCTTACCATTTATCAAGAAACGAAGGTCACCGTAATGTATGTTTGATTCCTTCATCGGCTCACGGAACAAATCCTGCTTCTGCAGCGATGGCCGGAATGAAAATCATTGTTACTAAAACGACTCCAGAAGGAAATATTGACGTAGAAGATTTAAGAGAAAAAGCGATTGAGCACAAAGATGATTTGTCTTGTTTAATGGTAACATATCCTTCTACTCATGGAGTTTTTGAATCTTCAATTATTGAAATCACAAAATTAATCCACGATAATGGCGGATTAGTATATATGGACGGTGCAAACATGAACGCGCAAGTTGGATTAACAAATCCTGCTACAATTGGTGCTGACGTTTGTCACTTAAACTTACACAAAACATTCGCTATTCCTCACGGTGGCGGTGGACCTGGAGTTGGACCAATCTGTGTGAACGAAAAATTAGTTCCGTTCTTGCCAACAAACCCAATCTTAAAAGTAGGCGGAGAACAAGCTATTACAGCAATTTCATCTGCACCTTACGGATCTGCTTTAGTATGTTTAATCTCTTACGGTTACATCACAATGATGGGAGCTGAAGGATTAAAAAGCGCTACAGAACACGCTATCTTGAATGCTAACTATATGAAATCTCGTTTCGAAGGACACTACCCAATTCTTTATACTGGAGAATGCGGAAGAGCAGCTCACGAAATGATTTTAGATTGCCGTGCATTCAAAGAAAACGGAATCGAAGTTGGTGATATCGCTAAACGTTTAATGGATTATGGTTTCCACGCTCCTACGGTTTCTTTCCCAGTTGCTGGAACTTTAATGATCGAGCCAACTGAATCTGAAGATTTAGCAGAATTAGATCGTTTCTGTGATGCTCTTATCTCAATCAGAAAAGAGATCGAAGCTGCAACTGCTGATGACAAAAACAATGTATTGAAAAATGCACCTCACACATTGGCAATGTTAACTACAGATTCTTGGGATTTCCCTTATACTAGAGAAAAAGCAGCTTATCCATTGGATTACATCGCTGACAATAAATTCTGGCCATCAGTTCGTCGTGTAGATGACGCTTACGGTGACAGAAACTTAGTTTGCAGCTGTGCTCCTATCGAAGCTTATATGGAAAGCTAAAAATTAGCCTCCTAATAAATATCCAAACCCGACAGGTTTTTGAAACTTGTCGGGTTTATTTTTTGTTTCAAGTTTCAGGTTTCAGGTTCTAGCATAACTTGAAACCTGAAATCTGAAACTTTTTTAAACCAAACAACAAAGAAGAAATCTGATTTAAAGAAACATAACTTTCTTATAATCTTTTGTGAAATTATCATCATGAAATTAAAATGAAAGCAAAAAAACTTTACTCTCGAAATCGCCTTCAATCGTTTGAAATCTAGTAAATATTAAAAAATCATTAGAAAAAAAACAATATATCAACCGAAAAATAGCTATTTCATAATTATATGCATGCATACTATTTTTTATGATAGTTATCATAATATTATTTATACATTAGCGCTAAATTTATCGGATAATTAAGGGAAAAATGAAAATAAAAATTATTGGTATTGGGAGCTATATTCCTAATTTAGAAGTAAAAAATACAGATTTTGACAAACATGTTTTTTTAAATGAGGATGGAACTCCTTTTGGTTATCCGAACGAAGTCGTAATTAAAAAATTTAAAGGTATCACTGGAATTGAAAATCGCCGTTATGCCGAACCACAATACACAGCATCTGATCTAGCTTTTTTTGCAGCTCAAAAAGCAATTGCAAATGCAGGAATCGATGCAGAAACTTTAGACTATATTATTTTCGCTCACAACTTTGGCGATGTAAAAACAGGAACACACCAAACGGATATTTTACCAAGTTTGGCAACTCGTGTTAAAAACAAATTAGGAATCAGAAATCCAAAATGTGTAGCTTATGATATTCTTTTTGGATGTCCAGGATGGATCGAAGGTGTTTTACAAGCAAATGCTTTCATTAAATCTGGAATGGCAAAAAGAGTAATGGTAATTGGAGCTGAAACTTTATCTAGAGTTGTTGATGATCACGATCGCGATTCAATGATTTATTCTGACGGAGCTGGAGTTTCAATTTTAGAAGCTTCTACAGATGAATCTGGATTATTATCTTATGAAAGTGCCACTTATGCTAATGATGAAGCAAATTATCTTTTCTTCGGAAAATCATACAATCCAGATTTAGATCCAGATATTAAATATATCAAAATGTACGGTCGTAAAATTTACGAATTTGCTTTAAGCAACGTTCCATTAGCAATGAAAAGCTGTTTAGATCAAAGCGGAATTGCTATCGACGATGTGAAAAAAATCCTGATTCATCAAGCAAATGAAAAAATGGACGAGGCTATTATCGAACGTTTCTATAAATTATACGACAAAACTGCGCCTGCAGCTATTATGCCAATGAGTATTCATGATTTAGGAAACAGCAGTGTTGCAACCGTTCCAACTTTATACGATTTGATTCTTCAGAAAAAAGTTGAAGGTCACGAAATCAACAAAGGCGATGTTCTTATTTTTGCTTCTGTCGGAGCAGGAATGAACATTAATGCTTTTGTTTATAGATATTAGTCGCAGTTTGCAATCACAGTATTCAGTTTAGCAGACTGTAAACTGTGACTGAGACTGAAAACTAAAAAAAGTCCGCATCTTATAGTGCGGACTTTTTAGTATATTTGCGCCTTGTTGTTAAAAACTATAAAATGTACGAAAAAACATTTCCGAATAAAAGATTCAAACTTACCTTAGAATTTTTACAAAAACACGTTAAAACATCTGAAACCATTTTTGATTTTGGAGTTCCAAATCCGTTTTCTAAAATAATGGAAGAAAATGGTTATACTGTAAAAAACACAACAGGTGAAGATTTAGATAACGATCATACAGCTTTACAAACAGAAGAATATACTGTTTTTACTGCATTTGAAATTTTCGAACATTTGCTAAATCCATACACAATTTTACAAAACGTAAAATGTGACAAATTGTTAATTTCAATTCCGTTACGTTTATGGTTTTCACCAGCATATCGATCTAAAACTGATATGTGGGACAGACATTATCACGAATTTGAAGATTGGCAGTTGGACTGGCTTTTAGAAAAAACAGGATGGAAAATCACAGATCGTCTGCAATTTACACATCCGGTAAAAAAACTTGGAATCAGACCATTATTAAGATATTTCACTCCAAGATATTATATTGTTGTGGCTGAAAAAGTCAAGAACTAAGATTGCTGATTAACGATTTTTGATTTTTAGATGACTTTCACAGAATCTAAAATCTAAAATCTAATCCCGAGGCTTCGGGACTAAAATTCTTAAAATGAAATATTACATCGTCATCCCCGCGCATAACGAACAAGATCTCATTGGCTTGACTTTACAATCTTTGGTTTCTCAGACTGTTTTGCCTTCAAAAGTGGTCGTTGTGAACGACAATTCAACTGATAAAACGGAAGAAGTTGTATTAAGCTTCGCAAAAGAAAATCCGTATATTTCTGTTGTCAACAAAACTTCAGATGCTATTCATATGCCTGGAAGTAAAGTGATTCAAGCTTTTCAAAAAGGTTTTGAGACTTTAGATTCTGATTACGATATTATTGTAAAAATCGACGGTGACTTAATTTTTCCACCAAATTATTTCGAAACCATTATCAAACATTTCGAATCAGATTCAAAAGTTGGAATGGCTGGCGGATTCTGTTACATCGATAAAAATGGCGAATGGGTTTTAGAAAATCTTACCGATAAAGATCATATTCGAGGAGCTTTAAAAGCGTATCGAAAAGAAACCTATCAGCAAATTGGCGGTTTACGCCCAGCAATGGGTTGGGACACTGTTGATGAATTACTTTGTAAATATTACGATTGGAAAATTATCACTGACGAATCTTTACATGTAAAACATTTAAAGCCGACTGGAGCAAATTACAACAAAACAGCTCGTTACAAACAAGGCGAAGCTTTTTATACTTTAGGATATGGTTTCTGGATCACGGCAATTGCATCGGCAAAATTGGCAATGATGAAGAAAAAACCATTTCTATTTTTAGACTATATAAGAGGTTTTTGGAAAGCTAAAAAAGCAAAAACACCTTTATTGGTTACACCTGAACAAGCTAAATTTATTAGAAATTATCGTTTGAAAAAAATGAAAGAAAAGTTAATTTGATTGGTAAAACACTCGAAAAAACTGAACTCATAACTCATAACTCATAACTTCTTTTTACCTTAGCCAATATTTAAAACTTATGATGCTAATTCGTTATTTATCCCAAGTAGGAAAATATTTTTTAATGCTGAAAGAAATTTTCAATAAACAGACCAAATGGCCTGTTATGAAAAATTTAATTTTTAAAGAAATTGATGATTTGATTATTGATTCACTTGGAATTGTCTGCTTTATATCTTTCTTCATTGGGGGAGTTGTTGCCATTCAGACGGCATTAAACTTAACTAATCCATTAATCCCAAAATATTTAATTGGTTTTGCTACACGTCAATCTGTAGTTTTGGAGTTTGCTCCTACTTTTATTTCGGTAATTATGGCCGGAAAAATGGGATCTTACATTACTTCTAGTATTGGAACAATGCGTGTTACAGAGCAAATCGATGCTTTAGAAGTTATGGGAGTTAATTCAGTAAATTATCTTGTTTTTCCAAAAATTGTTGCACTATTAATGTACCCTTTTGTAATCGGAATCAGTATGTTTTTAGGAATTTTTGGAGGATGGCTTGCTTGTGCTTACGGAGGATTCTCGACAGGAGCAGATTTTATCATGGGAGCTCAGAAAGATTTCATACCGTTTCATATTACTTATGCATTTATCAAGACTTTAATATTTGCGATGTTATTGGCAACAATTCCGTCTTTTCATGGATATTACATGAAAGGTGGTGCATTAGAAGTTGGTAAAGCAAGTACAACGTCATTTGTATGGACATCTGTTACCATAATTCTTCTAAATTATATATTAACTCAATTATTATTAGGATAATGATAGAAGTAAAAAATATAGAAAAATCATTTGGTGACAGTAAAGTTTTAAAAGGCGTTTCGACGGTATTTGAAACTGGAAAAACCAACTTGATTATTGGACAAAGTGGATCTGGAAAAACAGTTTTATTAAAAACGCTTTTAGGAATTCACACACCAGACTCAGGAACAATTGAATTTGACGGAAGAGTTTATTCTGATTTAGACAAAGATGAAAAACGTGAATTAAGAACTGAAATCGGAATGGTATTTCAGGGCTCTGCACTGTTTGACTCTATGACTGTTGAAGAAAATGTGGCTTTCCCATTAAAAATGTTTACAAGTAATAGCAAAGCACAAATCAAAGAAAGAGTTGACTTTGTTTTAGAAAGAGTAAATCTGGTAGACGCGCACAAAAAATTGCCTTCTGAAATTTCTGGAGGTATGCAAAAACGTGTGGCAATTGCACGTGCTATTGTAAACAATCCAAAATATTTGTTTTGTGATGAGCCAAACTCAGGTTTGGATCCAAATACTTCAACTCTGATTGACAACCTGATTCAGGAAATTACACGAGAATACAACATTACAACCGTTATTAATACACATGACATGAACTCTGTGATGGAAATCGGTGAAAACATCGTTTTCTTGAAAAAAGGATTAAAAGCTTGGCAGGGAACTAAAGAAGAAATCTTTAAAACGGACAATGAAGCGATAGTGAAATTCGTTTATTCTTCGAATTTATTTAAGAAAGTACGTGAAGCTTATTTAAAAGGGCTTTAGAATTTTAAATATTCAAAATAAAAAAATCCCAAATTCCAATCTTAACAACTTGGAATTTGGGATTTTTTTATTTTGGGTATTCTCACTTTTGGAATTTGGGATTTTTTATTGAGATTTTAAAGTGATCAATTCAACTTCAGCATTCGGGTTAAAAAGATATGTTTTTCCTGAACTTATTTCAATGCATTCAAAGCGTTTGGTACGAACGGCCAATTTCTTGAAAATTTTACCGTTTTTGATTCTAAAAACGCTTCCGTAGGGGATTTCAAAAACATAGTTCTTATCGCTATCTTTATCATATTGTTTTAAAGCCAAAGACAAAGTCGTATCAGTATCACTACTTGCAGACGGATTTTTAAAGTGTCTTGCTAATAATGGTAAAATCTGTCCTGGAAATATTTCTGGCCGAATAAACGGAACCATCAAACGCTGAAAAGTATATTTCCATTCGTTTCCATGTGGTTTTATATTTCGTCCGAATTTCTCGAAAGCAACTAAATGCGCAATTTCATGAATCAACGTAATCAAAAACCGGTATTTATTCAAACTTGCATTAACCGTAATTTCATGTTTTCCACTTGGTCCGCGTCTATAATCACCATGACGCGTCTGGCGTTCGTTTACAATTTTCAAATGAACCTGATTGGCCACTATCAAATCGAAAACGGGTTTTACCGCATGTTCTGGAATATATTTAGCTAAAGTTTCGCTCAATTTAATTATGAATTATGAGTTTTGAGTTATGAGTTTTTTCTTTGACGTTATGATTATGCTTTTTATGATCTTTAGTACTTCCTCACATTGCTTGTGCATTGATTCAAATTCAGCATTAGAAATATAATTCGTAGCAATTAATATTTCCAACCAATACATTGATTCATCGCATTCTTTTTGAGAAATCGATAATTTATGAATAAAATCTGGCTTCCTTTGTGCATTGACAGCTTCACGAACATTTGCCCCAACAGAAGTAATTGAACGTAAAAATTGTTTACTCATTATAAATTCTTTCCTTTCCGCAACTAACCATTTATAGAAATTAACCCCTCTTACAGCTAACTCAAAACTTTTAGTTTTCACAATACTCTCACTCATAATTCATAACTAATAATTCATAATTAACTTAAGGGTTCGTTGAAGAGACTTCTAAAACTTTTCCGTTAAAATATTTATTTCCGTTAAGAGTAAAATCATAAATATAAGTTGCCATTCCTTCTGCTGAAATTGGCGCTTGATATCCTGGGAAAGCTTCATTCAGCATTTCAGTTTGAACAGAACCCAAAGCCAAAACGTTAAATGAAATTCCTTTTTCTTTATATTCTTCAGCCAATAATTCAGTTAAAGTAATTACAGCTCCTTTACTCGAACTGTAAGCCGCTAATCCAGCAAATTTCAAACTTCCGCGAACTCCTCCAATAGAACTTATAGTCACAACATGACTTCCTTTTTCTAAATACGGAATACAAATACGAGTTAAATTAGCAACTGCAAAAACGTTCACTTTATAAATACTTTCAAAATCTGCCTGAGTAGTTTCTGAAAAAGGTTTTAAAAGTAAAGTTCCTGCGTTATGAACTACTGCATCTACTTTTTTCCAAGTTGAAGAAAGAAAACTTTCAACCTGATTCAAAGCTGTTTCATCTGCTAAGTCAACAGACAAGCAAGTTACGTTTTGATGCTGTAATAATGTTTGTGGAATTTTTCTGGAAATTGCCAAAACCTGATGGCCTGCTTCAGCAAATTTCAAGGCTAATTCATAACCAATTCCTCTGCTTGTTCCTGTAACGATAATATTTTTCATGCGACAAAAATAATCAAATGCTGTAAAACAGCCTCTTATTTATTCATGGTTATTTCCTGCGTTGGAGAAATAGCAATTTTGGTCACGGCAGGCAATAATTCTTGTGTGAAAGCAGTAATATGCGGAATATCCATCAATTTAAATTCATCTGAAACATGGTGATAGAAATCAAAGTTTTCAAAGTCAAAAGTACTTATCGATTGACAAGGTTTTCCGAAAGCTTCAAAAAACGAATAATTATCTGACCTGTAAAACAATTGATATTCTGCTTCTTTTGGCAAAAAGCCAATTGTATTTTTTCCAGTGTATTCATTTATTTTTGATGCCATATTCGATTTGTCAAAACCGGTAATATAAGCTAAGAAATCTCTTTTCATTGGAACACCAATCATTTCGATATTTAATTGGGTATAAAGATTGAAATCTTGTTTCTTCAATTTCTGAACTAAACTTTTTGATCCCAATAAACCTTTTTCTTCTCCAGCAAAAAACACAATTAATATACTGCGTTTATTAGCTTTTGTTTCGCTAAAATATTTTGCCATTGCAGCCACAGAAGTTATACCCGAAGCATCATCGTTTGCGCCATTATTAATTTTATCTTCCTGTTGTTTTTTCTCCAAACCAATATGATCATAGTGCGCGCTCAAGACAACAAATTCTTTTTTTAGTTCAGGATCTGTTCCTTCAATCACACCAACAATATTAAAAGCAGGAACTTTAAAATTGGTCAAAGTATCTCGATAGGTTTTAAAATAAGGTTTGATTTTATTTTTCTTTAAAAAATCTTCTAGAAAAATAGCTGCCTTTTCAATTCCTTTAGTCCCCGTTTCACGTCCTTCCAATTCATCTGAAGAAAGGTATTTTAGAAAATCTGAAATTTCAGTTTCATTTACTTTATAAGTAACTTCAATTGTTTTAGAATCTGATACCGTTTCTTTTTCATTGACAGTTGTAGTTCCTGACTTGCAGGCTAAAAAAATAAACGGAAATAAAAAGTATAGTTTTTTCATTGTTTCTTTGTTTGTTTTAGTGATAATCAAAAATGATTTTTACTTGGAACTATAAACTTATGAAAAGTAATAGAATATTCATAAAAAAACCCTTCCAAACTAAAAGTCGAAAGGGTTTCAAATCTATTTGTAACCTAATTTTATCCAGCAATAACGGCTCTTGAAATTACGATTTTCTGAATTTCAGAAGTTCCTTCGTAAATCTGAGTAATTTTAGCATCACGCATGAAACGCTCTACGTGGTATTCTTTTACATACCCATTTCCTCCGTGAATTTGAACTGCTTCGACAGAAGTGTCCATTGCAACTTGTGAAGCAAATAATTTTGCCATCGCACCACTTACATCGTAGTTTTTATTATTGTCTTTATCCCAAGCCGCTTTCATACATAAATGACGAGCTGCCTCGATATTCACAGCCATATCTGCCAATTTGAAAGCAATTGCTTGGTGATTGCAGATTTCTGTTCCAAAAGCTTTACGTTCTTTAGAATATTTTAATGCCAATTCATATGCTCCAGAAGCAATTCCTAAGGCTTGAGAAGCGATTCCGATTCTACCTCCAGCTAAAGTTTTCATTGCAAATTTAAACCCGAAACCATCTTCTCCAATTCTATTTTCCTTTGGAACTTTTACATCAGAAAACATTAAAGAATGTGTATCTGAACCACGGATTCCCATTTTTTGTTCTTTCGGTCCAACTGAAAAACCTGGCATATCTTTCGTCATAATCAAAGCATTGATTCCTTTATGCTTTAATTCTGGGTGTGTTTGCGCAATTACTAAATATACAGAAGCTGTGTTACCGTTTGTAATCCAGTTTTTTGTACCATTAACCAAGTAATGATCGCCCATATCAATTGCGGTAGTTTTTTGCGAAGTTGCATCACTTCCTGCTTCAGGTTCACTTAAACAGAATGCTCCGTGAATTTCCCCAGAAGCTAAACCTGGCAAATATTTTTGTTTTTGTTCTTCAGTACCATATTCTTGTAATCCCCAGCAAACTAATGAATTGTTTACTGACATAACAACAGAAGCAGATGCGTCTACTTTAGAAATTTCTTCCATTGCAATAACATAAGAAATTGCATCTAGACCGCTTCCTCCATATTTTGGATCAACCATCATTCCCATAAATCCAAGCTCGCCCATTTTTTTGACTTGCTCAGTTGGAAAAATTTGTTTTTCGTCACGTTCAATAACTCCCGGCAATAATTCATTTTGAGCAAAATCTCTTGCTGCCTGCTGAATCATTAAATGTTCTTCGGTAAGATTAAAATCCATAGTAGTTTACTTTAAATGTTTTTTCAACCAGATTTCAAACAGATTTCTATAGTTGATGGTTTTTTGTTTTTTTATGTTTTTTCGATGCCTTAATTTTTTGACACAAAGGCTTCCAAAGATACTTTTTAAAAGTGTAATTTACAATGCATGCATATAAAATTAATAGATCAGCAAAGATCACGATAACGTTTTCGTAATTGTTTAGATTTTCATTCAATTCAGCATCAATATTGCAACAAATTCGATAAAATTCAAGAATCACAATTTCCTCTTTTTTGACTTAAAAGTGACTAAGTTTTCAAATTCAAACATTAAACAATTCTTAAAGCACGTAAATGTACGTAAACTTACTCTTACTAATTTGATTGTTAATGTAATACAAAAAATAAATGTATATTTTACAGAAAAAAAACATGCTAAAAATGAACCAAATATTAATAAATTAACATTATTTTTGACCAAAAAATAAATAATTGATAGAACATGAAAAAGATTTTACTATTACTTACACTCCTTTTAAGCCTACAATTTTCGGTCGTTTCAGCCCAAACTCAAATAGAAGTTAACGGTGTTACAGTTCCGAGAAAGATAGACTTTCAAAACAAACCTTTACAACTTAATGGTGCCGGCGGAAGATCAAAAATGTGGTTGGAAGTTTATGTTCAGGCATTATATTTATCTCAATTAACTCAAGATCCACAATTCATTATTGACAGTGATACAGAAATGGCTGTTAGAATTGAAATTACTTCATCAATGGTATCTTCTAGTAAATTGACAAAAGCCATGAATACTGGTTTTGAAAAATCTGCTGGAGCAGAACTTGAACAATTACGTCCAAGAATTGAGCAGTTAAAAAGTTACTTAAGTGATGCAATTACAGAAAAAGATGTGTTTGTCTTAGCATATAGTCCTTTTGATCAAAATGTTTATGTTTATAAAAATGAAGTTCTGAAAGGAAAAGTTCCAGGATTTGATTTCAAAAAAGCCTTATTCGGAATCTGGCTTTCTGACAAACCAGTTGATGAAACTCTAAAGAAACATTTATTAGGACAATAGTTCTTAATTTTTTGAATATTCAAAAAGCCGAAAACCTGATAGTTTTCGGCTTTTCTTTTATGTTTTATAAATTTGCTGCAAAATACATTATTCGCATTATTCTATTTTATACATTTACGCAAAATAAACATATCACAACAAAATGAAAGATTTATTACAACAATTTGAAAACAAAGCACCTGAAATTGTTTTTAATTGGAAAGATTCAGAAACAGAAGCCGAAGGGTGGACTGTAATTAATTCACTTCGCGGAGGAGCTGCGGGTGGAGGAACCAGAATGAGAAAAGGTCTAGACATGAACGAAGTTTTGTCATTGGCTAAAACAATGGAAGTTAAATTCTCTGTTTCGGGCCCAGCAATTGGCGGGGCTAAATCTGGAATAAATTTTGATCCGAACGATCCTCGTAAAAAAGGTGTTTTACAACGCTGGTATAAAGCGGTTTCTCCTTTGTTAAAAAGTTACTACGGAACTGGAGGTGATTTAAATGTTGATGAAATCCATGAAGTTATCCCCATGACGGAAGAATGCGGTGTTTGGCATCCGCAAGAAGGAGTTTTCAATGGACATTTTAAACCTACAGAAGCTGATAAAATTAATAGAATAGGTCAATTGCGTCAGGGTGTAATTAAAGTAATTGAAAATCCGAAATTTTCACCAGACGTAACTAGAAAATATACAGTTGCCGATATGATTACTGGTTTTGGTGTTGCAGAAGCAGTTCGTCATTTTTACGCAACTTATGGCGGAGACATTAAAGGTAAAAAAGCAATCGTTCAAGGTTTTGGAAACGTAGGTTCTGCCGCTGCTTTTTATTTAGCTGAAATGGGAGCAAAAGTTATCGGAATTATTGATCGCGATGGCGGGCTTATTAAAGAAGATGGTTTTTCTTTTGAAGAGATCAGAACTTTGTTTTTAAATAAAGACGGAAATAAATTAGTTGCCGATAATATGATTCCGTTTGAAGAAATCAACTCTAAAATATGGACAATCGGCGCTGAGATTTTCACTCCTTGTGCCGCTTCAAGATTGGTAACTCAAGCGCAAATTGATAGCTTAATTACAAACGGATTGGAAGTAATTTCATGCGGTGCAAATGTTCCTTTTGCTGACAAAGAAATTTTCTTTGGTTCTATTATGGAGCAAGTAGACCAAAAAGTAAGTTTGATTCCTGATTTTATTTCAAACTGCGGAATGGCAAGAGTTTTTGCTTATTTCATGGAGAAAAAAGTCCAAATGACAGACGAAGCGATTTTTAATGATACTTCAGAAATTATAAAAAATGCAATTGTAAAAGCTCATGCTTTAAGTTCATCAAAAACAAATATCAGCGCAACTGCGTTTGAAATTGCTTTGAAACAGTTAGTGTAAATTTATTTATATCTCAATCTAAACGAGCCGCATTATTGTTGGCTCGTTTTTTTTACGCAGAGTTCGCTAAGTTATTTTTATTTGGAGTGCAAGCAATATCTAAATATTAAGTTCGCAAAGCTTTGTTTAGATCAAGCTTTGTGAACTTTAATCTAAAGATTTACTCAAATTTAAGATAAATTAAACTTTGTGTACTTTGCGTAAAAATCTTAGCGAACTTTGCGTTATAATTACAAGCATTTTTTACCGCAAAGTACGCTAAGGTATTTTTATTTGGAGCGCAAGCAAGATCTAAATATTAAGTTCGCAAAGCTTTGTCTAGATCAAGCTTTGTGAACTTTTAATCTAAAGATTTACTCAAATTTAAGATAAATTAAACTTTGTGTACTTTGCGTAAAAATCTTAGCGAACTTTGCGTTATAATTACAAGCATTTTTTACCGCAAAGTACGCTAAGGTATTTTTATTTGGAGCGCAAGCAAGATCTAAATATTAAGTTCGCAAAGCTTTGTTTAGATCAAGCTTTGTGAACTTAATATAAAGATTAACTCAAATTAAACAGATAAAAACTTTGTGAACTTTGCATTATAATTAATTTTAAAAAACTCTTAGCGTGCTTTGCGGTTAAATAGCAACATGCACTTTCATTCTAAACAATTTTTAGTACTTTTAAACGTTTTTAAAATAATACATTTCAAAATTCAGAATCTAAATGAGTTCGTCTATTTCTTCAGATAAAAGGAAATCATTATTATTTACTACTGCAATATATGCGGTAATTATTACGTTGCTGTTTTTTATACGTTTTTGGCCTCCTTACAATCCTGAAAACAATGTAGCTCTTGCCGATGGCGGAGGTGGCGGCGGAGGCGTAACGGTAAACTTTGGAGACAGCGATTTAGGTTCTGGAGCCAATTATAAAAGCGAAGTTTTGGATGTAAAAAACAATGTAAAACAAGCGCCCGCAAAAGCAACTCCAGAAGAAGAAGCGATAATTAGTCAGGAAAATACAACTGCCGATAATGATGTTGTTATTCCGACCAAAGAGAAACCGAAGAAACCTGTGCCTGTTGAAAAACCAATACAAAAACCAGTACCAGAAAAACCAAAAGTTTCTAACTCAACAAATGATGCTTTAGCCAGCATTATGAAAGGTTCGAACAAAGGCGGAGACGGAGATGATAAAGCAGCCGGAAATAAAGGAAAAGCAAACGGAAGTCTAAACTCTAACGGTTATTACGGAAGTGGTGGTTCTGGCGGAGGAACTGGAGGCGGTAACGGAACTGGAAATGGCATTGGAACTGGAAGCGGTTACGGAGCAGGAACTGGTGGTGGTTCTGGCGGTGGAACTGGATATTCTCTAAACGGAAGAAAGGCATTATCGAAACCTGCTCCAAAATACACTTGTAACGAAGAAGGAACTGTTGTGGTTGAAGTTACAGTTGATCAAACTGGAAAAACCGTTAGTGCAACTGCCGGAATAAAAGGAACAACAAACAAAGCAAGTTGCTTATTAGAACAAGCCAAAATTGCTGCATTAAATACAAAATGGTCTGCTGATGATAATGCTGCGCCAAAACAAGTTGGAAGAATTATTTATAATTTTAACTTGAATTAAAAAACACGAATTTCACGGATTTTCACGAATCTGCTATTATAAAAAAGGCTTTCATAAATATCTGAAAGCCTTTTTTGTTGCTTTTATTTTAATTAACGATTAGCTTGTCATCCTGAGCGAAGTCGAAGGACACACATGTAATTCCTCAAAGAGAATCATCAATCTTTGTCGAGCTTCTTAGCGTGTACTTCGACTTCGCTCAGGATGACAAATTATTGCGTAAAATTAGGTTCTGTTCGCGTGAGGGATAGGAGCAAGCTACCGAAGTAGCGCTCCCGATAGCTATCGGGACGGCCGCAATAAAAAAATGGGCGAATCAACGTTATGTTATGCTGATTGGCCCATCTTTTTATTGTGGTCACGCCCTAATAATTATTTTTACTTCGGACTAGTTGCAATTACAAATTTCAAATTATTCTTCACTCCTATCTGTAAAACATCTACTAAGTCTTGAACTTGTAAGTTAAACGGAATTCGAACTACGACAGTTTGTTCTTTATCTGTTCCTATTTTTGACATTAAACTCGTTTCTAGATTTTCAAAATCGACTTCTTGTTTGTCGATATAGAACTTTTTATCTTCTGTAACCGATAAACTAATTAATTGTTTATTGGTTTTTTCGTTCGCTTTAGCTTTTGGCAAAGTCATCTTAATCACATTCGGATTTGCCAGTGTTGAGATAATTAAGAAAAACAACAGCAGGAAAAACATGATATCGCTCAAAGATGAAGTCGCTACTTCGGCGTGAAATCTTCTTTTTCTTTTAATAGACATGGCTTATGCTCTTTGAATTATATTGACAAATTCTAAAATCTGTTTCTGAATTTTTAAAGCAAAATTATCAATCTTTCCGTTCAATAAGTGGTAAGCACTATAAGCAATAATTCCCACAATTAATCCAGAACCAGAACTGATCATTTTCTCGTACAAACCTCCAGATATATTTCCGATACTAATATTTTCGGTAACCGAAATGCTGTAGAAAATTTTGATAACTCCAGAAATTGTTCCAATAAAACCAAGCGTTGGCGCGATACCTGCGATAAGTCCAAGATGACCTAAATGTCTTTCCATTTCGCCAATCTCGATATCGGCAGCACGATCCATGTTGGATTCAATTTCTGCAATTGGTCTTCCAATTACCAAAACACCTTCTTTCAAAATATTTCCAGCTGCAGTATTATTTCTTTCCACAATAGTTCTTGCCAATTCAATATTTCCAGAATGCAATTTCTCACCAATGTCTTGCATTAATCGGCTGTCAATTTTAGACGCACGGTTAATGTACATATAACGTTCAAAAATTAGGTAAATCGTATAAAACAATAAAATCGCGATTGGAATTAAAAAAACTCCCCCTTTCATGATAAACCCAAACATTGAAATTTCATTTTGGGGTGTTGCAACCTTCTCTATCACTACATTTGAAGCATTTGCGATTGTATCTGTTTGTAACTGAATAAAACTAAACATATATTAATTCTGGTTTTTAATAATTAATTCTAAAAAATATTTGAAATTTGCAATAAAGATAATTTTCGCTGTAATATTAAACTACAAAAATCGAAATTTATTTCAATCAACAACCATTTTATCTAAACAAATGAACTATCAAGAGACTACCAATTGGATGTTTAATCAACTTCCAATGTACCAATTGCAAGGTGCTTCGGCGTATAAAGAAGATTTAACTAATATTAGAATATTGGCAGCTCATCTTGATAATCCGCAAAACGAGCTCAAATGTATTCACGTTGCTGGAACAAACGGAAAAGGTTCGACCTCGCATATGCTTTCGTCTGTTTTACAAGAAGCGGGTTATAAAGTTGGTTTGTACACTTCTCCACATTTAAAAGATTTTAGAGAAAGAATTAAAATCAACGGTAAAGAAATCTCTGAAGCTTTTGTCATTGAATTCATTGCAAAACACAAAGATTTTTTTGAAGCTAATGATATGAGTTTCTTCGAAATGTCGGTTGGTTTGGCATTTGATTATTTTGCTGCAGAAAAAGTTGATATTGCTATTATCGAAGTTGGTTTGGGTGGAAGATTGGACGCAACAAATATTATTACGCCTTTGGTTTCGGTAATTACCAATATTGGTTTGGACCATACACAATTTTTAGGAAATACTCTCGAAGCAATTGCAGGCGAAAAAGCGGGAATCATAAAACCAAATATTCCAGTTGTTATTGGCGAATATAATGATGAAACTAAACCTGTATTTTTGGCTAAAGCCGAAGAGAACAACGCACCGATTTCTTTTGCGTCAGATTTAATTGATCAGATTTATTTGTCTGATTTAATTGGAGATTATCAGTTTCATAATAAAAAAACGGTTCAGCAGACGATTTCGATTTTAAACAATGAAACCGATTTTAAGATTTCGACAGAACAGCTAAAAGAAGGTTTATTAAATGTTGTAAAAAATACGGGTTTACAAGGAAGATGGCAACAATTGGGAGAAAACCCAAAAATCATTTGCGACACTGCGCACAATAAACACGGATTATCGGTTGTAATGAATCAGCTGAAAAACGAAAAATTTGAAAACCTTCATATTGTTTTGGGTGTTGTTAATGATAAAGATCTAGATTCTATTTTGCCATTATTCCCTAAAGAAGCAAAATACTATTTCTGCAGACCAGATTCTTCAAGAGGTTTAAGCACCGAAATTCTACAAAACGAAGCAAAAAAATATGACTTGATTGGAGACCAATACAGTTCTGTTGAAATCGCTTTCGCGGAAGCAAAGAAAAAGGCTGCAAAAAATGATTTTATTTATGTTGGCGGAAGCACTTTTGTAGTGGCTGAACTGCCTTTAAATTAAGAGAATTAAATTTCACATCCTAAATAAGGATAAAATCGCCTACAAACATATAACTATTTGATTTTTAATGACTTAAATTTATTTATTAAAAACCCAAAAATAAATTTAAATCATGAAAACAAGAAGTACACTTCTAGGGCTTTTCCTATGGATGGCTCTAGTGTGCGTTGTAGGTTACGCACAGGAAAAAGAGAAACCAGTTTTTATCACGATGACTACTCTGCATCTCAGTTTAGATGGAAAAGCAAAAGACTGGAAGGCTACAGAACAGGAATACTTTGACAAAGTTATTAGTAAAAATGATCTTATTATTGGTTCGGAATTACTTACTCATTATTACACGAATGACAATACTGAAGTAGTTGCCGTGAGCGTTTATAAAAATTGGGAGGATATAGACAAAGCAGATGCCATTAATGAAGATTTAATTAAAAAAGCTTGGCCAGATGAAAAAGCCAGAAAAGCTTTCTTCGATAAATACAACTCTTATTACACTCCAATACATTCAGATGAGATTTATCAGAGTTTAAATTCTATTGGCGAAAAAGCATACAAAGATCAAACAAAGAAACCAATGGTCGTTTACATCCGAAAATCGGAACTTAGCATGAAAGGAAACGGAAAAAACGCGAAAGAATTTAATGAAAAAATCACTTTTAACGATCCTTATATAAAAGCGTATTATCCGTTCCGCCATTCTTGGGGTTCTAATAGTACCGATTTTATGGAAGCTTTTTTCTATGATTCTTTAGCCGATATGGAAAAATCCAACGAAAAAATAGACGAACTGATTAAATCGACCTGGCCAAATGAAAAAGATTCGAATGCTTTTTTTGATGAATTGGACAAATCTTTCACTGGAAAACACAGCGATAATATCTACAGGAACATTCCGTCACTTTCAAAGTAAAAAATGATTAAAAAATATACTTTCATAACATTTTATCCCTCAGCCTTATAGAAAATACTTTTGAAAAATTTTAAATTTTTATTCTATTTTCTTTGCAGAACTCAAAAACTAGCGTATATTTGCACTCGCAATCACGAAATGATAGCAACCTAGTAAAATAGGGCGATTAGCTCAGCTGGTTCAGAGCACCTCGTTTACACCGAGGGGGTCGGGGGTTCGAACCCCTCATCGCCCACCAAGAAACTCCTTAAGAAATTAAGGAGTTTTTTTTTGCCCTTTTCCAAAGTTATTTTCCAAAACATCAAAAATTTAAAATCATGAGCGAACTAATCGGATTTAATGTTAGAGTTTATGCCTTTTGTATAAATGACAATAAAATTTTGGCACTGCATGAAAAATATGCAGGAACACAAATATGCAAATTGCCTGGAGGAGGTCTTGAATTTGGAGAAGGCACCATTGAATGTCTTCATCGAGAATTTGAAGAAGAATTAAATTTAAAAATCGAAATATTAGATCATCTTTATACTCAAGAAGATTTCATTGAATCTCGTATAAAAGACAACAAACAGATTCTTAATATTTATTATATTGTCAAAATACAAAATATTGAAGATTTAAATGTTCAAATTCCAGGATTGGAAAAATTAGAATGGATTGATATTGATTCTAAAGGAAATCCTTTTGTTTTACAGGCAGATATAATTGCATTTGAGAAATTGAAGAAAAAGCTATTAATCAAATAAGACAAATAATACTTTCATAACTTTTATATTGTTTCAAATTCTTTTATAGGTCACAAAAAATTGTTTCCTATCTTAGTACACACACAAATTATGAAAACAATTCTTTATACATCTATTTTTCTTATTTATTGTCAGTCATTTTATGGGCAAGAAAAAGTTGATTTTGAACAAAAAGCCTTTAATTTTTATAAAGATTCAATAATATCTAAAACTTCATCAAAAATTAATTTTGTTGTCAAAGTTCAAGATTATAGTTATTGGGACTCTGACTGCGCAAAAACATTTGCACTTAAATGGCAAGATACAATGGTTGGAGGCACAAATAATCTAGAGGTAAAAAATATTATTTTAGCCAATGACGATAAATTTAAAAAAATTAAACAGTTTAAAAAAGGTGATTATCCAAGAGCTTTTGTGATAGCTAATCTAAAAAAAAACAAAAATCAAAACTTTGTAATTATTGTTGAAACATATAAAGATGAAGCGATAAATTATCTTTTTGAAATGGATATTTACGGTAAAATAAAAAAATGGTGCAAAGGAAAATGGATTGGAAAAAATTAAAGTCATAACATAGCTTCGCATCATTATGTTTTTTTTATCAATTCCAATAAACATAAATCATTGTCATTTCGAGGAACGAGAAATCACACTCGGAAACCAACAAAGATTGGCGATATACTTTACGGAATTTCTAGTGTGATCCTTCGTTCCTCAGGATGACAAATCTAAAATTTAAGCTTGAGAAATAGAATTCAAAATCCTTTCCATAAAAATTGTATTTTTGTTTACCGCTCCCCAAGAAAATCTGTAACATACATTTAAAATCTGTTTTTTACAGTTCTGGTTTATTCACTTAATTATTATCTTTGAATTATGAGCACACTAGCAAGACCAAAACACATCGGAAGAAATATTAGCCGTATTCGTGAACTTCGCGATATGAAACAGGAAGCATTGGCACAAGCTTTAGGAACAAATCAACAGGCTATTTCTGCTATGGAAAATAGCGAAACTATTGATGAAGAAAAGCTTACGGCAGTTGCAAAAGCACTTGGCGTTACAGCTGAAGGCATTAAAAATTACAGCGACGAAAACATACTAAGTATCATTAATAATACATTTAATAGTCACGACAGTTCAACATTAAATGCAGTCAATTTTCAACCTACTTTTAATCCACTTGATAAAGTTGTAGAACTTTACGAAGAAAAAGAAAAACTTTATGAACGCTTGATCCAAGCCGAAAAAGACAAAGTCGAATATCTCGAAAAAATAGTAAAAGGAAAATAATCTTTTTAAAGCATAAAAAAACTCCATTATTTCTAATGGAGTTTTTTTATTGTACAATTTAAGATCCAATTGATTGACAATTCATTATCAATCATTACTTTTTATTTTTTCACATACTTTTTCGAGAAGACTCTTGGTCTTTTTGAAATATCTCATTTTATCGTCAATCTCTTTTATCTTGGCTTGAAAAAGCTCAAGCGTTTCTGGTTTCGAATCAGTACTTTCAAACCAGCTGATTAATATTTTCTTTATTTCTGCTAAAGTAAAGCCAACTTCCCTTGCTTCTATAATGATTTCTAAACGTTCAATAGTATTACCATCGTAATGTTTATAATTATTAGATGTCACTTTTTCATCAGTCAATCCCTTAATCATTCCTAAATTCTCATAATATCTAATAGTATGGATTGACAATCCTGTTTTTTTCGATAATTCGTTTACAAGCATAATTCTATTTTTTAGAAGAAAACAATAAAGCATAGAGTACAGTCTATGCTTTCCAGTTT
Source organism: Flavobacterium ginsenosidimutans (assembly GCF_003254625.1). Taxonomy (GTDB): domain Bacteria; phylum Bacteroidota; class Bacteroidia; order Flavobacteriales; family Flavobacteriaceae; genus Flavobacterium; species Flavobacterium ginsenosidimutans. The sequence continues at coordinate 5,368 of NZ_QJRJ01000072.1, read as the reverse complement.
CAAATATACTATTTTTTTGTTCTTAAGGCACAAGAAATGAGACAAAAACAATATTTCAGAAACGCTAGTCAATTTTACACATTCCATAGGCAGTTTCAATTTTCTCGTCTGCAATTGTTACAGCAATGACAGCACAACTACCGTCAACAAATACTATTCTAGAATTAACGCCGCCTCTAGCATTTACAGCTAAAGCAATATCATCTCCCTTCGTTTTAGTAGTATCTAACTTTAAATTATATTCGCAGTCATTTATCCATGTTAAAATGTAGTAACCTTTTTCCTCAACAACTTTCCCAGTTTTCATATCGAATGTTTCTTCAGTTTGAAAATTTTCGAATCGCTCATAAATATATTTCTGCTGATTTATTTCATCTATTAATTCAAACTTACCCGTTCTAAAATCTTGGCAATTTAGTTTTTGCGAATATGTATTAACTGTGCCGAGTAATAGCAGTAAAGTTGTAATTATTGGAAATTTCATAATTTATTTGGTTTTAATAGTTTTAACGAATGGAAAATCGAGATCAAGTTAAGCTAATTTCTGATTAAATACTCATTAGAAGATCATAACTCAAGACAAAAAACAATAAAAAACTCCATTATTTCTAATGGAGTTTTTTATTATGATTAGGGCTAAAGATTTTTAATTCGCCAGTTTTTCTTTTCTTTTAGCATTTAAATAATTCCTTAACGGAATATCATAAAAAACCATTACTAAATAAGCGAATCCGATCAACAAAACAACTGAAGTTACTACAATTAAAGTCAATTGTGTTGTATCTGGTTTATAATTAGTATAATAATTTCCAAACATCCATAAAACGGCATAATGCGTCATGTATAACGGATAGGATATTTTTCCTGAAAAAACACAAGCTTTTTTCAATCCAGGCTTTAAGATAGCTCCAGCTCCCAAAGAAATTAATAATGGAAAATAAAGTAACACAACTAACGGTTCTGAAATCCAATTCCATTCTGAAAACGGTATAATAAAAGCTAATAGCAATAAAAAAGTTAATCCACCAAAACCAAGTTTATTTTTTATAATCCAGTTAGATCTATAAATAAGCAATCCCGCTAAAAAAGAATAGGAAATTCTAGCACATCCATCCCAGAAAGTCGGGCCGCTCCAACCTCCAATTAAATTACCAGAATTATATCCTACGTAACAAATAGCCACCGCAGATAATATCGTTAATAGCAGTAAAAAACTTCTTCCAATTCTATAAAGAACAAATGCATAAACTATATTGGCTATATATTCCCAAAAAAGCGACCAAGCAGGTGCATTAAAACTAAACAAATTAAATCCGCGGTCAGCAATAACTGGAAACGGAATAAGAAAAATTGAACAGATAAATGTCAAAATAATTTTTCCTGTGCTGTACAATTCTAAATGACCACCAAAAGGATCAAATAAAAAAGCCAACAAACCTAGTATTGAACCTGCAATAACTAACGGATGAAGTCTAATAATTCTAGCGATAAAAAAATTACGAAGCCCCATTTTTGCAATTCGATCATCATAAGCATATCCAATTACGAAACCTGAGAGACAGAAGAAAAAGTCGACAGCTAAAAATCCGTGTCCGATAAAATTCTTGCTTGGATCAGTAAAAATCCATTCCATAAAATGAAACACGACAACTGCAAAAGCTGCGATGCCTCTTAATCCGTCTAAAATTTCAAAATGCTGTTTTGTTTCAAGAACTGCTGTAGTTGACTGGCTTGCACTCATTAGATTGTAATAAACTTATAAATTAGGTGATTCGGTATCGTCGCAAGTTCTACAAATTAATATTCAAATCAAAATCAGATTTATTCAATTCAGTTGTTAAATTGTTTGAAGTTTCACATTTAAATAACTTTTTGCACTTTTTCACGCAATGCTTTTTTCTTAATTTTACCGAAAATCAAATTTTATCATGAGTTTTAAAGGTTGTCTTCCTCCTCCATAAATTAATAATGCTTCTTTAGTATTGACACTTGACTGAATCTTCAGTCCGATTTGTTGTGTCTTTACCTCAATCACATTATTAATATTCAAAAAATATCCTCCCAAAAAAGGATAGACAACTTCTTATGAAAAAATCTTATTTGATACTGCATTCTGCAGTTTTACTTGCTGGTTTTACTGGCGTTTTCGGAAAACTTATTTCTCTTAACGAAATTACTTTAGTTTGGTATAGAGTATTATTTGCTTCTATTATTCTCTTTTTCATTTTAAAAATTTACAATCTTAAAATGCTAAAGTCATTTTCTGAAGCGGTAAAAATTTCTAAAGCTGGAATCTTGATTACCATTCATTGGGTTTTCTTTTATGCCAGCATTAAATATTCTAACATATCTATTGCGTTGTCTGTTATTGTCTGACTAGTTTTTTCACAGCTTTTTTCGAGCCTATTCTCAATAAAAAAAGATTCAATCTAGTTCAGGTTTTATTAAGTATGCTAACTTTATTAGGGATAAGTTTAATTTTCCATTTTGATTCTTCGTATCAGCTTGGAATTTTACTTGGAGTAATTTCTTCTGCATTTGCTGCTTTGTACACTATTTACAATGAAAGACTCGTACAATTTTATGACAGTAAATTAATTAATTTTTATCAGATGCTTGGCGGAACTTTAGTTTTAGGATTTGCACTGCCATTTTATTTTTACAATTTTCCAGACCAAACTTTCATTCCAAGCTTAACAGATACTTTCTATTTATTGATCTTAGCGTCATGTTGCACCGTTGCGCTTTATGTTATGTTTGCGGAATCACTTAAAAAAATTCCTGCTTTCACTATAAATCTAACTTTCAACCTAGAGCCCATTTATTCTATAATATTAGCTTTTTTATTTTTTAACGAAGGACAATCAGTCAATTTCTCATTTTATATCGGAATAAGCTTGGTAATGACTTCCGTTTTACTGCAATCTATTATTTCTATTCGAAAGAAAAATACGGTAGAGCCACAAACCTCTTAAAAGTATAAAACAAAAAAAACTCCTTTGTACAAAAGGAGTTTTTCTTTTTATCGATATTTTTTAATCATTCAATCCCTTTCCATCTAAAATTCGCGGAATATTTTTTTCTACTCTCGCCTCTCTTGTTTTAGATTGTTTAGGCTGAGAAAAATGAAGTAAATATGCACGTTGTCTTCCAGGAGTTAAAGTATAAAAAGCTTTTTTAAAATCAGAATCCGTATCAAATTTATTCTGAAGTTCTTCGGCAATTTCAAATTCAGAAACTTTTTTCAGTTCTACTTTTTGCCCTGACTTTTCAATTTCAGCCGCTTCAAAAATATACTTTTTCAAAATTTCTTTCTTGGCCAAAATATCTTGAGTATTCGTAAATCTAACTTGACGAGCCGCTTGTACATTCTCTGATTGCTGAATTAATATATTATCTGGATCTTTCATTAAAGCTCCTTTGAAAAACAAAAAAGCACAATATTCCTTAAATGAATGAATCAAAACAATATTTGCATTATCAAAAGTGTAACATGGACATCCCCATTTTAATTCTTCTGATAAATGGCAATCTAAAACAATAGTTCTCATTTGTTCAAGTTCCGATTTCCATTTTTCTGCTTTCTCAAAATAAAAATCCACTTTAGAATTAGCACTATCTTCTGTCATATCCAATTTTATTAAAAAATAGTTTACTAAAGATAATAAATCGTTTAATTAAAATTCAATCCCTTTAAGAATTCCTCTTTTTGAGTTACAAATAAAATTTAAGATTTTATCTCTTTCCAAAGTCTGCTCAAATTCGCTTTTAACTAATTCTAACGCAAACTTTGTATTTCTTTTTTCTTGAAATATAATTTTATAAATAGCTTTTAGTTCATCGATTTTACAAGAGTCAAATTCACGCCTTTTTAATCCTACTGTATTTATCCCAGCAAAACGTAAAGGTTCATGCGCAACCATGATGTAAGGAGGAATATCTTTTACAACCCGACTTAAACCACTAATCATAGTATTTTCACCAATCGATGAAAACTGATGAATGGCTGTTAATCCGCTAATATTAGACCAATCTTCAACAGTTACTTCTCCTGCCATTCCAACACTAAAACCAATTATACAATTATTTCCAATAGCGCAATCATGACCAATATGTGCATTAGACATAATCAAATTAGAATTTCCGATACTAGTTGTGCCTTTGGAAATAGTTCCCTTATTTATCGTAACAAATTCCCTGATTATATTGTTATGTCCTATTTCCAAAAAAGTATATTCTCCTTTGTATTTTAAATCTTGTGGAATTCCACCTAAAACGGCATTAGAATGTATCTGACAATTTTCACCGATTCTTGTTCCTCTTAAAATTGAAACGTTATTCCCAATTTGAGTGTTTTTACCAATTATTACGTCGTCTTCTATAGTAACGCAGTTTCCAATATTGACATTGGTCCCAATTACAGCTTGTTTATGAATGAAAGTATTTTTCAATTTTTAGTATTTTAAAATAAACACAAAAATTGAAAAAGTTTAAATCATTTTTTTTGATGCAATATCAAATAATTGATGCCCGAATCCTGCTTAATGTTTCTTGGCTCACGCCGATCAATGATGCAATGTGTTTCAATTTAGCTTTTTTAATAATTTGAGGAAATGACTCTAACAGAAATAAATATTTTTTCTCAGCAGTCATTAAACGAAATAAATGATTGAATTCGTTTATTTTGGAAAGATAATATCGAAGCTGTTTAATATGAAACTTCACAAATAAGGGATATTCTAGCAAAGCCTGTTCATCTAAATAAGACAACGAATAAACAACTGTTTCTTCACAAGTTTGAAAATTCTCAAATGATGGCTTTTGTTCAAAAAAACTACTCATCGAAGTTATAAACTGATTATCGGTATAAATCCACTTTGTAACTTCTATACCATCTTCAATACAAAATCTTCTTACCGCACCATATTTTATAAAATAGATCTTATCACAGATTTTACCACCTTTAATAATAAAATCATTCTTTTTAAAAGTTTCTTCTACAAAATATTTTTTCAGTGCAAGTTCTGTCTCAGAATCTAATTCCTGAAAACCATTAATGACTTGAATTAGTTCTTCCATTTATTTTCTATATTATAATTTCAAATTTAAAGTTTTAATTCGAAAATTATAAAGCAATATAACCTACAAATGAAAACACTTACTCAAAGCCTTTTTTTTTCGCATTTTAAAGCCAAATTATTAAAATTACAGCTTCTATATCACAATAAAAAAGACATTTTTTTTAAGAGGTTTTCCCAAGGAAAATCCTTTAAGATTCCAGAAGATTGTTTACAATCCAGATTTCAGCAGACTATTAAAACCAAAAAATCCCCATCAAATACATGATGAGGATTCTTAAAAGAAAGGC
>NZ_QJRJ01000056.1 GCF_003254625.1 Flavobacterium ginsenosidimutans | reverse complement strand
TTCTCAAAAGGGGAAAGCGAACCTCTGGTTCCTAACACTCCAGCCGAAAACAGGCCGCTTAACAGAAGAGTTTCACTTACACTAATTGACGCAAAATAAATCTTAAAATTCTATAATTTAAAAAGCATGAAAGGAAATTTCCTTTCATGCTTTTCTTTTTAAAGACAATTTCAAAAGCTAACAATTATCATATTTTCTTTCTCCGTTAATACTTTTCTTTGTTCAAATAATTAATACCACTTACTAAAAATCAAACCTTTAATAATGTATTATTAGAATAAGAATGCATATTGATACCGATTTGCTTTATACCTGGGGAGCTGTAGCTAGAAAAGTTCCTAAAAACTCGATCATTTTTTATGAAAATGATTCGCCAGTTTCGTATTACCAAATTTTAGAAGGATCTGTAAAAATGGGCTACACCAACGAAGACGGTAAAGATTTGACAATTGGTATTTTTAATGAAGGAAATAGCTTTGGCGAGCCACCTCTTTTTATAGATCAGCCCTACCCAGCTTCAGCCGTTGCACAAACCGATTGTATCATCTTAAAATTATCAAAAAATAATTTCTTTTCTTTCCTTGAAGAAAATCCTGAAATACAAACCAAATTATTAAAATTATTTGCATGGAAGATTTACAATAAAATTGTTTTTTCAAAAAACATCATCAATCATAAACCTGAATATCGAATTCAATATTTTTTAGATAATTTAAAAAAACAGCATAATATTGAAGCTTCAAGAAAAATGAAAATTCCATATACGAGAAAAGAAATTGCAGACTTTACAGGCTTACGTGTTGAAACTGTTATTCGGACTATATCAATGATGAACAAGAATAAAAAAATTGAAATTATAAATCATAAACTATTTTATTGATTTACCAAAGTATGATCGAAATCATATTTCTTTAAACAAGATTTTTATTCCTTTGTTTGGGTTAAAAGAAAATTATTAATTCCGTTTTTAATATCTTTCATAAGTAAAAACGGGAACTTTTTTGGTTCCCGTTTTGTATTAAATAACAACTTTATTCATCATTAATTTTGAAATATTCTCCGCTCTGACTTTTATTTCATTTGCTTTTTCTCCCTCAAAAAAATCATCTACAGTTGTTTTCCAAAGTTTAGTCCAATGCCTAAAATGAGTTTCGGTCAAAGTGCTTTTCTGATCCAGCATTCGGTGTTTTACCATCGGATTACCTTCAAAATTTCCTGTATGAAAAAGAATATTATCCCAGAAATCATACATAATAGGAAGATGTTTTTCCCAATTCACCAACGCCACCTCTGTAAATAAATATCCAATAGTTGGATCTTTTTTTACTATCTGATAAAAAGCATTTACCAAGATGACAATATCATCTCTATTTTTTATATCTGTTTTCATACGTTTTTATTTTAGCGCACTTTTCTCACGGCGCTTTCATCTTCAAAACTAATATCAAATTTCCGAAACCTACTACATATAAAGTATGATTACGATCATATTTCTAAAATAAGCATTTTAGGATTTTCTATTCTGTTCTAATTCCTTTTTCATTAAAAATCAATTTGTATCGCTTAACATAAACAAATAAAAATAAAACAGTATGATTAGAATCATATTTTGAAAGAAATGTTGATAATACATTTACCCTATTAAAATTATATGCTTAAATACATTTTAAAAACAGGCTTTAAAGAAATACCAACGGCTTTTACTTTATAGTTAAGTCGAAAAAATAAGAACTATAAAATGAACAAGAACTTTTTAGTACAGGAAATAATCCGATTGAAAAAGGAAAAAAATGCCGTTATCCTGGCTCATTATTATCAAGATGAGGATATTCAGGAAATAGCAGATTTTATTGGAGATAGTCTTGAACTGGCAAAAAAAGCTCAAAATACAAATGCAGATATTATAGTTTTTGCAGGAGTTCACTTTATGGCAGAGACAGCAAAAATTTTAAACCCAAACAAAAAAGTAGTATTGCCCGATTGGAACGCTGGCTGTTCGCTTGCTGACGGCTGTCCACCTGAAGATTTTAAATTATTCAAAGAACAGCATCCCGATCATATTGTGGTAACTTACATCAATTGTTCTGCCCAAATAAAAGCTATGAGCGATTTAGTCTGCACATCGGCGAATGCCAAAAAGATAATCGAATCTATTCCGGCAGAACAAAAAATCATATTTGCTCCAGATGAAAATTTAGGCAAATATCTACAGAAAGAAACCAAACGTGAACTGGTCTTATGGAAAGGCTCTTGTGTTGTACATGAAGCCTTTTCATTAGACAAATTAATAGAAATATATAACAAAAATCCAACTGCAAAAATTGCAGCACATCCTGAATCTGAAGACCATATTTTAAAAGCAGCACATTACATTGGTTCGACTTCGGGAATTATTAATTTCATTAAAACGGATCCTGCTGCCGTTTTCATTGTGGCCACAGAAGCCGGTATCCTGCATGAGCTTTCAAAAGCTGTACCCGATAAAACGCTGATTCCGGCTCCTACCACAGAAGACAACAGCTGTGCCTGCAGTGAATGTGCTTTCATGAAAATGAATACACTCGAAAAACTGTATTTGTGCCTTAAAAATGAAAGACCAGAAATGCTAATTAAAGATGAGCTGAGAATAGAAGCCCTAAAGCCTATTAAAAGAATGCTCGAACTATCATAAAAAACGCAATAACCTTAAATCAAAATAACATGCTTAAAACAGATATACTTATCATCGGTTCTGGTATTTCGGGATTATTTTTTGCCATGAAAACGGCAAAAAAACGTCCAGACTTATCTATTGTTATAATGACGAAAGAAACAGCCAAAAATACCAATACGCAACTCGCTCAAGGCGGTATTGCTGTAGTGACAGACCTTATAAAAGACAGTTTTAACAAACACATACATGATACACTTCGTTCTGGAGGCGGTTTGTGTGATAAAGATGTTGTAAATATGGTCATTAAACAAGCTCCCGAAAGGCTTCAAGAACTAATCGAAATCGGTGCTTCTTTTGATAAAAATGAAAAGGGTCAGTGGGATTTAGGTCTAGAAGGTGGGCATTCACAGCATAGAATATTACATCATAAAGATAGCTCCGGACAGGAAATCGAGCAAAAACTGCTCAAAATAATCAAGAAAATGCCCAATATTGAGCTCTTAGAAAATCATATGGTCATTGACTTAAATACCGAAACAAAAAAAGCTAAAACTACTTGTACCGGAGCATTTTTCTTTGAAAAAAAACACAACCGAATCAAATACATTAGAGCCAGAACTATTGTTTTATGCACAGGCGGATGCGGTCAGCTTTTTGAAAACACAACAAATCCGAAAATAGCAACAGGAGACGGATTGGCAATTGCAGCACGTGCAGGTGCAGAAATTACGGATATGCAATATATTCAGTTTCATCCAACTGCATTATTTACAGGAAAAGAGAATCCGTTGTTTTTGATTTCGGAAGCTGTTAGAGGATTTGGCGCTCATATTGTAAATGATGAAGGAAAAAGATTTTTGTTTAAATATGATATCCGAGGCGAATTGGCAACACGAGATATGGTCTCGAGTGCCATCAGTAAAGAACTTCAATTGAGTGGAAAAAACCATGTTTATTTAGACTGCAGACATTTGGATCCTAAAGCTTTTTCAAATCAATTTCCTGTTATCACGGCGCATTGCAATGAATTAGGTATTAGACCTGAAAAAGATTTAATTCCAGTTGTTCCAGCTGCTCATTATCAATGTGGCGGAATTAAAGTGGATCAAAATGGTGTTACTTCTATTAAAAATCTCTACGCTATCGGGGAATGCGCAAGGACGGGACTTCATGGTAAAAACCGTCTGGCATCAAATTCACTTCTCGAAGGTTTAGTCTTTGCACATCAGGCTTCAGAAAGTGTAGACAGAACTATTGCCGAATTTATTTTTTCATCCAAAATACTAATTCCAAAGTTTCCAAAGGCACATAATGTCGATGATTACCTTGCTTTTGAAATACTTAAAAAAGAATTGCAAAAACTGGTAACCGCATTTTACACCAGTGAAGAACGCGATGCCGAGTTAGCTTTTGAAAAAATAAAAGACCTTCATAATTATGCCGTTTCACTTACAGAAACACACGAAATTACGATTCCTTTTATCGAATTTTCGAACATGATTGCTGCTTCTTTATTAATTGTTAAACAATGTAAAGCTGCGGCAGACCAAAAAATATGCTGAAACCAAAATTAATCTATACCCCTAAGCATTATGAAACTAACAAGCAAAACAACCATTGGTGAAATCGTAGCAGATGATTTCAAAACAGCAGCCATTTTTACAAAATTCCATATTGACTTTTGCTGCAAAGGACATCGAACTATTGAAGAAGTCTGCAAAAAAAGAGATATCGAAGAAAGCGTTCTTATTGAACATATTGAAAAAGCAAGAGGCAGTTCTGCCAATCAGTCTTTTGATTATAAAAGCTGGCCTCCAGACATGATTGCAGATTATATAACCAAAACCCATCATAGATATGTAGAAGAAAGATCTCCTGTTATTTTGGAGTACTTAAATAAAATATGCGGTGTTCACGGTGCGATTCATCCCGAGCTTCATGAAATTCATACTATTTTTTCAAAAACGTATTTGGATCTCACGGCTCATATGAAAAGAGAAGAGTTGGTTGTTTTTCCTTTTATTAAAAAAATGAAAGCCGCACACAGTAAAGGTACAGAACTGGAAACACCGCCTTTTTTATCTATTGAAGCTCCAATTTTAACTTTAAAAGATGATCATATTACAGAAGGACAGCGCTTTAAAAGAATTGCTGCTTTAACCAATAATTATACTCCTCCTGTTGACTCATGCAACACTTATAAAGTAGCTTTTCTCATGTTGGAAGAATTTGACAAAGATTTAAAAAAGCATATTCATCTGGAAAACAATATTTTATTTCCAAAAGCTATTGAGCTTGAAAAACATTTGAAAAAATGTCTTAATTAAAAACAAAACCATGGAGAAATATGTGATCAAACGCAACGGAGATTATAAGCCTTTTGAAGCTTATAAAATTCAGGATGCCATTCAAAAAGCTTTTCAGAGCGTCAATAAACCTTTAGATAAAAAGATTTTTAAAATTGTTCTTTCTGGTTTGGAGGTGAAATATTCGTGGCCTGTAGAAGAAATTCAGGACATGATTGAAAGAGTGCTTTTTGAAAACGGGTATTTCCAAACCATGCGTTCGTTTATAATTTATCGCCATACGAGAAAATTACAGCGAGAACATATTAATGGTTTAAACGATGACACCACTTATATAGACAGTACACAAACTGTTGAAGAATACATTAACCAGTCAGATTGGCGAATTAATGCTAATGCAAATATTTCGTATTCAAATGCTGGCTTGGTCAGTAATACAGCAGGAAAAGTTATTGCCAATTATTGGCTGGATAAAATATATAATAAAGAAGAAGGTTCTGCTCATAGGAATGGCGACATACACATCCATGATTTGGATTGTCTTACCGGATACTGCGCTGGTTGGAGCTTGCGTGTGCTGTTAAATGAAGGTTTTAACGGCGTGCGCGGCCGTGTCGAGAGCAGACCTCCTTCTCATTTTAGAGAAGCATTAGGACAAATGGCTAATTTCTTAGGAATTCTGCAAAGCGAATGGGCAGGCGCTCAAGCTTTCAGTTCTTTTGATACTTATTTGGCACCTTATGTTTTTAAAGATCAACTTTCTTACGAAGAAGTTTTAAAAGGAATTAGAAGTTTCGTATACAATCTAAATGTACCCGCACGCTGGGGACAATCGCCTTTTACGAATATTACTTTGGATTGGAATGTTCCAGAAGATTTGAAAGAACAGATTCCGACTAGAAATGACGAACATTTATTTTTAAAGGTTAATGATAAAAATCTGATTTTGGAAGCTAAAAAAAGAGGCGTATCCAAACTAATAGATTTAAAATATGCCGATTTTCAAAACGAAATGAATCTCATCAATAAGGCATATTATACCATTATGACCGAAGGAGATGCCAACGGACAACCGTTTACATTCCCGATTCCAACAGTAAATATTACAGAAGATTTTGATTGGAATGGCGAAAATGTAGATTTGTTATTTGAAAACACAGCTAAAATTGGTTCCTCTTATTTCCAGAATTTTATTGGAAGCCAATATATTTTGGATGAAAAAGGAAATCGTATTGAAAACCCTGAGGCGTACAAACCAAATGCTGTTCGAAGTATGTGCTGCCGATTACAACTCGATTTAAGAGAATTATTGAAACGAGGAAATGGTCTTTTTGGAAGTGCAGAAATGACGGGAAGCATTGGTGTTGTTACGATTAATATGGCACGTTTGGGTTATTTGCACAGAGGAAATATCATCAATTTGTTTGCTCATTTAGATGAATTACTGAAAATTGCAAAATCGACTTTGGAGAAAAAAAGAACTTTTATTCAGACAATGTACGACCGCGGACTTTATCCGTACACGCAACGTTATTTGAAGCATTTCAGAAATCACTTTTCCACAATTGGCGTAAACGGAATGAATGAAATGGTAATCAATTTCTCTGAAGGAAAGCAAAATATTACGTGTAGTTCTGGAATTCATTTTGCAACAGAAATTCTAGATTATATTCGATTGCGAATGAAGGAATTTCAGGAAGAAACTGGAAACCTTTACAATCTCGAAGCAACGCCAGCCGAAGGAACAACGTATCGTTTTGCAAAAGAAGACAAAAAGCGTTTTCCAGAGATTTTGCAAGCAGGACAAAACGAGAATATTTACTATACGAATAGTTCACAAATTCCAGTTGATCATACCGATGATCCTTTTGAAGCCTTATTGCTTCAAGACGAATTGCAATGCAAATATACTGGCGGTACAGTTTTGCATCTTTATATGAGAGAAAAAATAAGTAGTCCAGAAGCTTGTAAAAACTTTGTAAAGAAAGTTTTAACCAACTTTAAACTGCCCTATATAACCGTAACACCAATTTTTAGCATCTGTCCTATTCACGGATATCTCAACGGAGAACATGAATATTGTCCAAAATGCGACGAAATTTTACTCAATAAAAACAATCAAAAACACTTGGCTTATGAAAACAAAAACGCATAAAATTCTAGCAGAGAATAAAAACGAAAGAAGTAAATGCTTGGTTTACACACGTGTAATGGGTTATCACAGACCTGTAGAAAGTTTTAATATTGGAAAAAAAGGTGAACACCAACAGCGCACACATTTCGAAGAAACCATTATCTACTAAAGGAATATTTAGCCTCACGCCTTTTACTTTATTAGATTATCCGCATAAAACGGCCTGCATAGTGTGGTTTGCGGGCTGTAACATGCGGTGTTTATACTGCTACAATCCAGATATTGTTTTAGGAAAGGGAAAAATAGATTTTGATTCTGTTCTTGCTTTCCTAAAAACCCGAAAAGGATTATTAGACGGCGTAGTATTAAGCGGTGGCGAATGTACTTTACACAAAAATATCATTGATTTTATAAAAGAAATCAAAACAATGGGATTTGCGGTAAAAATAGATACCAACGGTTCCAATCCAAAAATATTGAACAGCCTGATTCATGATCAATTAATTGATTATGTCGCGTTAGATTATAAAAGTCTTCCTCATACCTTTAAAAAACTAACGCAATCAGGCTTATTTTCTGAATTTGAAGAAAGTCTTTCTCTTTTAATTCAGTCGAATATTCCGTTTGAGGTTCGCACGACTTTTCATTCTTCGTTAATTTCAGAAAATGATTTTATAAAAATGATCGAATATTTGGAGACTAAAAATTTTGAAGGAAATTATTATGTACAGCATTTTATGAATAATGTTCCAACTCTTTCAAAACTAGATCATTCGAATAAAGAAATAAGATTTAAAAACTTCTCAACTCCAAAAATAAAAGTTATTTTTAGAGAGTGAAATTTAAAATGAATATGTTATGACCTTACATCATTTTATACTAATAATTCATCTTTTAGCGGCAACAATTTGGGTTGGAGGTCATTTACTTTTAGCTATTTGTTATTTGCCAACAGCATTAAAGAAAAAAGACCCTAAAATTATTCTAAATTTTGAAAAGAAATTCGAAACGCTCGGAATGTCATCTCTTGTTTTACTGATTGTAACAGGAATCTGGATGGCGTATGATTTTGGTGTAACCATAGAAACCTGCTTTCATTTTAAGAGTGGATTTGAGAAAGTTGTTTCACTAAAATTGATTTTGCTTTTCTGTACTTTTATCTGTGCAGTTTGTGCTCAATTTTATGTTATTCCAAATCTCAATGAAAATAATATCAAAAAAATAGCCGTAATTATTTTAACTGTTACTTCAATAGGAGTTGCAATGCTGGTTTTAGGATCAACGCTTCGTTATGGTGGGATTTGAACTAACTAACCAATTTAATGCAAGCGCAAAATGGTTATATGACTTTGCGCTTTTTAATTAACTTTCCAACAAAGATAAATCCTCCCAAACATCAACATAATTACCATTTTCTGCAATTAAAACCTTGCTTCCGGGAGCTAATCCTAAATAAGGTAGAAGTAACGGACAAAATTCCTCTAAGTGAGAAGCATGCAAAGGCTTAAAAAAATCATCTGCATCAGAATAGTCACCTGCATAGATATACCATCCATTTGTACCATTTTCAGCACGAAGCCTTGACGCATAAATAGGCATTTCGTAGTTTTTCTCAATTATATTTAATGATATTCCAACTTTTAAATCTAATTCGCAAGGTTCAAACTTCAAACCATACTTGTCGCAAATTTGTTTTTGAACTTCAATTAATTCATTGTTTTCTTTCATTTAATTATTTTATTAATTCAACCATTCACTAACCAACTTTCTATACGTCTCTCCTATTGGCAAAGCATTACCGCTTTTCATTACAATCTGATTTCCGTCAATAACTTTAATTTTATCTTTTGGAATAATATACGAACGATGGATTCTAATAAACTGATTCGAAGGAAGTTTTCCCAGAATATCTTTCATGTTTTCCAATGCCATGATTTTTTCATCATTCGTATGAATTCGGATATAATCTCTTAATCCCTCGATAAATAAAATATCGTTTAAAGCAATTTTATAATGCTTACGATCGGCTTTTACGAATAAATAATCTTCACCTGCTTTTTCCTGAACTTGAAAAGTTTCCTGCCAACGAATGAACTTTTCTACACTTTGATAAAATCGATTAAACGTAATAGGTTTCAACAAATAATCAATTACATGAAATTGAAAAGCTTCCAGAGCATACTGCGAATATGCCGACGTAATAATAAAATTATATTTCTGATTAAACATTTGCATCAATTCAATTCCCGTTAATTGCGGCATTTGAATATCAATAAAAATCAAATCAACCGATTCAGTATTTAAAACTTCTATTGCTTTAAAAACATCACTATCAGCATATAAAACATTTAATCTGGAAATTTTAGAAGCGTAATCGGCAATTAATTTTACAGCAAAAGGTTCGTCGTCTAGAATAATGCAGTTTATTTTTTTATTCATTTTAAATCTATTTCAAGTTCGGCTGTAAAATGGTTTTCTTCTTTTGTGATTTTTAATTGCTGTTTTTCAGGATAATGAATCTGTAAACGCTTTTTCAAATTGTCTAAACCAATTCCACCTAGACTATCTTTTTTCTGTGTTCCAATTTTATTCTTCACTTTAAAAATCAATTTTTCAGAAGAAACTTTCAACTGAATTTCTATGGGTTCTGAGTCTGAAACTTCTCCGTGTTTTAAAGCATTTTCGACTAAAGGGGACAAAATGTATGGCGGAATTTCTTCGAACTCATTTTTAATTTCAACCTCAAAATTAACCAAAACACTTTCCTGATGTCTCAATTGTTCGAGTTCAATATACGCTTTTATATAATCAACTTCTTCTGAAAGTTTAATCTTTTCTTTCTGAGATTCGTAAGTTGTAAAACGCATAATCTGGCTCAATTTATCAATTGCCATCAATGACTTATCTGATTGAAAATAAACCATTGAGTAAATGTTATTTAAAGTATTAAATACGAAGTGCGGATTAATCTGTGCTTTTAAGAATTTGATTTCCGTATTCTTATTTTCTTCTAGAATAAGCTTGTTATATTCCAAAAGACGAATCGAATAAATAACAAACCAAAGAAACGAACTCAAAATAATGACCAAACTACTGTAATGTAAATTATCGAGCATATAATTCAGAAAATTAACTTCAGTATAATTTACTCTATCAAATAAAAGTTTGGTTATGATTTGTTCCAAAAGAAATCTAAGAAAAGTAAAAACGAGATACGAAATGAAAACACCCGCGAAAAGTCTTTTCCAATTAAAAGCTTTAAAAACCTTTTTCATTACAATCAAATAATGAAAATAGAACGTAATAATAAAAACGATAAAGTACGTACAAAGAAAAAGATCAGGTACAGAAAATTGTGCTCCAATCGGTTTTTTCAAGAAAGAGAAATAAAAAATTAAAATCCAATAAATAAGATGAATTAGACATTCAAGTCTTTTGGTAATAGTTCCTTTATACATTCGGTATATTTTTAAAACAAAGATATACATTCATGAAAAAGCATTTTTACGGGTTTGCAGATTAATCGAAGGGGTTTGTCGATAAAAGTGGTTTTTGGGTTTTAATTCTAACAGTTTTGCCCTGTAATTAAATTCAAAACCATGAACAGAATCATTTTAGTATCCGTCTTATTTCTATTTCAAATTAACGTATTCGGACAACAATTTTCAGTAAAAGGAAAAATCATCAATCAGAATAAAACACCGCTTGAATTTGCAACGGCAACTTTATTAAAAAGAGATAAAATTTTATATCAACAAGCTTCAACTGATAGTTTAGGTAACTTTATTTTAAGTGCTGAAAATGGAAATTATAGATTAATCATCGAACAATTTGGAACTGAATTTAGCAACAAAGAAATAATCGTAAATCAAAATATTGATTTAGGAAATTTGGAAGTAAAAGAACAGATTCAGCTTGATGGCGTAACCGTTAAGTCAAGAAAAAAACTGGTAGAACAAAAAGTCGATCGATTGGTTTTTAATGTCGAAAATTCTGTTGTTGCAACTGGTGGAACAGCTTTAGATGCTTTAAAATCTACGCCAACAGTTAGAGTTCAAAACGAAACGATTTCTATTGTTGGAAAAGGACAGGTTTTGGTTATGATTGACGATCGTTTGAATAAAATGACGCAGGAAGATTTGGTTGCATTTCTTAGATCAATTCCTGCTGATAATATAAAAAGTATCGAGGTAATTACAACGCCTCCAGCAAAATATGAAGCGGAAGGAAACAGCGGTTTAATCAATATAAAATTGAAAACTGCTAAAGCGAATTCATGGACTGCTAATCTTGGGTCTACTTATGTACAGAGAAGTTATGCAAGCGGAAACATAAACGGATTGTTTATTTACAATTACAATAAACTTTCGCTTCAAGCTTCTATTAATAAAGGAACAGATCAATTTCGCACGACATCAGATAACCGAATTTATTATCTTAATGAAGTTTGGAAACAAGATATTTCAACCAAAGCAAAAACCAATTTATTAAGCCTTGGTTTTGGTATCGATTATAAATTAACTGAAAAATGGACTTCTGGAGTAAAATATTTAGGAAGCTTTAATGACAGAAATTCCGCAAATAATCCGTTGACGACTCGTTATAATACTTCGGGAGAAATCAATTCTTATATTTTGTCTGATGTAAATGCACGAAACAAACCACAAATGAATTCTTTAAACTGGAATAACGTTTTTGTTTTAAATAATGAAGGCAAAAATATCACAGTAGATTTGGATTATTTCAACTATCAAAAAGACGATTCTCGAGTTTTTTCAGGCAATGAAATGGACAATCAAAAAGAAAACATTTCTGAAACTTATTTCGCAACAATTAATTCTAACTTAAACCAATTGAAAAATTATTCGGTAAAAATGGATGTTTCACTTCCTTATTCTTGGGCGAATATTAGCTTTGGTGGAAAAGGATTTTATACGAATACTAAAAACAATTTAACTGTTTTTGATAACGAAACTGGAACTCCAATTCTTGATACAAATTACTCTAATATATTCACTTACAAAGAATACAACGAGGCAATCTATTTTTCTGCCAATAAAAAACTGAGCGAAAAATGGGAAACTCAAATTGGTTTAAGAACCGAAGCGACACAAACAGAAGGTTATTCTGAAAATCTAAACCAAACCAATAAAAACAATTATATTAAATTGTTTCCAACGGCTTATGTGACTTACAATGCGAACGATAACAATTCCTATTCTTTAAACTACAGCCGAAGAATCCGCAGACCAGATTTTGAATATTTGAATCCGTTTGTGATTAGAACTAGTCCGTTTTATTATTCTGAAGGAAATCCGTTTTTGAAGCCTTCTATTATCGACAATTTTGAATTTTCTTATATCAGAAATCAGAAATGGGTAAATGCGGTTTATTTTTCACAAGTTTCTGATTTCGGACAAGAATTAGCGATTATCGATCCTGAAACGAATATCACGAAAAGCACGCCAATAAACTACGCAGATACTTACCAAATCGGTCTTTCGACGTATTACAATTTCAATAAATATTCATGGTGGAACAGCTTTATGGGATTTAATTTAAACTATCAAAATGTAAAATCGAGAACCAATCTAATTGCTTCTGTAGATGGTTACAACGGTTATATATACACCAACAATGATTTTACAGTAAATCAATCTAAAACTCTTTTTCTGGGTTTAAATTATGGTTTGCAATTGCCAGGACGCTATCAGGTTTTTAATATTTCGACTTTAAATATTTTAGATGTTTCGGTGAAATTTCTAGCTTTAAAAAAGAATCTTTCGATTACTTTAACCGGAGAAGATTTATTGAATGCACAAAAGCCTTTAATTTCTTATTATTCAAACGGAATTAAAAATACGATGAAAAATTACAATGATTCTAGAGCTTTCAGAATTGCTTTGAGTTATAAATTTGGAAACCAAAATATAAAATCTAAAGAAAGAAATTTTGGAAATGAAGAGGAAAGAAATCGAGCGAATTAATTTTTTAGAATAAGTTTAATTTAAGCAAAACAGCTTCAAACATTAACCTTTCCAGATGTTTAAAGCTGTTTTATCTGTTTAAAAAACAAATAAATACATAAAAAAATCATTATTTATTTGTTTTTATGACCAATCGGTCATATATTTGTATCGTTATAATACAATCCATCATGACAAAAGGTGAAGAAACCAGACAATTTATTATAGAAAAAGCCGCTCCTATTTTTAATACAAAAGGAATTGCAGCTACTTCTATGAGCGATATTATGGAAGCAACCAAACTGTCTAAAGGAAGTATGTACGTTCATTTTGAAAATAAAGATGTTTTGGCTTGTGCCGCTGTAGATCATAATATGAAAGTATTAAGCAGTAAACTTCAGGCAGAATTATCTCAAGGAAAAAGTGCTACAGAACAACTTTACGCCTATATCGACTTTTTCAGTAATCCGATAAATCCGCCAGTTACTGGTGGCTGTCCATTATTGAATTTTGGAACGGAAGCTGATGACACGAATCCGATTGTGAAAGAAAAAGTAAATACCGCAATCAAACATGGACAAGTGCTTTTAACTTCTATTATAGAAAAAGGAATCGCTGATAAAGAATTCGATCCAAACTGGAATGCAGCAGAATTCTCAACTGTACTTTTTGCTATGTTAGAAGGCGGACATTTGATGTCTAGAATGTCTGGAAACAATGATAACATGAAAACAATAGAAAAAACGCTTAAAAAAATTATATCTAAAAAATTGATATAATTTTTTTTACCATAAAAATGACCGATCAGTCATATTTAAATGATAATTATAAAAACAAATACCATGTCAAAAACAATTTTAATTACAGGAGCTTCAAAAGGATTTGGAAGAGCTTGGGCAGAAGCTTTTTTAGCAAAAGGATACAATGTAGCAGGAACTGCTAGAAACCTTGAAACCTTAAACGATTTAAAAGAAAAATACGGAAATGCGATTTTACCTTTAAAATTAGATGTAAATAACCGTCAAGAATCACTAGAAGTGGTTCAAAAAGTAAAACAGCATTTTGGAACTATCGATGTTTTGATCAACAATGCAGGTTACGCACTTACAGGCGCAGTTGAAGAAGCAAGCGAAAGCGAAGCTAGAGAACAATTTGAAACGAATTTCTTTGGAACTTTATGGTTAACCCAAGCTGTTATTCCAATAATGAGAGAGCAAAAAAGCGGTCATATTATCCAGGTTTCTTCAATTTTAGGATTAGCAACTTTACCAACAGGAATGGGACTTTACAGTGCTTCTAAATTTGCTATTGAAGGTTTAAGTGAAACTTTAGCATCTGAAGTAAAACAATTCGGAATCAACGTTACTTTATTGGAACCAAACGGATACGAATCTAATATCTGGCATACTGGAATTACCAGCGAAAGTTTACCTTATTATGACGAAATCAAAAAAGCTTTAGCTGAAAGAGAAAACATATTTGGCAAAGTCGAAGCGACTGCTCCTATAGTAGTGAAATTAGTAGAAAACGAAAATCCGCCATTACGTTTATTACTTGGAAAAGTAGCATTTCCTTTTGTAAAACAAAGCTACGATCAAAGATTAGAAAGCTGGGAAAAATGGAATGATGTTTCAGTTGAAGCACATGGTTAATTAATTCATGCTTTTAGCAAAAAAATGATTATCATTCTGTAGGA
This sequence comes from Flavobacterium ginsenosidimutans, assembly GCF_003254625.1. Lineage (GTDB taxonomy): Bacteria > Bacteroidota > Bacteroidia > Flavobacteriales > Flavobacteriaceae > Flavobacterium > Flavobacterium ginsenosidimutans. The sequence continues at coordinate 5,182 of NZ_QJRJ01000056.1, read as the reverse complement.
ATGTTTCGTTGGTAGAAAAAAAATGACAAGCATTTTTACGTTCCGTAGGAACGTTTGATGTACATTATTATAAAAATTGATAAAACAAACGTTCCTATGGAACGTAAAATAACGACAACAACATCGGTTCTACCGACCAGATGTTCCTACGGAACAAAAAAATTTATGCAAACATAAAAACTGGATTGTCTCAAATTCAGTGACAATCCCGTTTATTTTTGTGCATTTTTCTTAGAAAGCTCTTCTATATTTATTCATAATTGTTTTGAACAAATCTTTATTTGATGGCGGCGAAAGCACAATCGCTCTCGAACCCGAATGAATAGATTCTTCGATATTGTTTAGACTTTTTCCGCCTGTAGCCATTACAGGAAAATCGGGAAATTTAGTCGTAATTTCTTTTACAATTTTAGCTGTATGTGCTCCTCCAGAAACATGAAAAATATTGACTCCAGCATCAATTTTTTCTTTTAAAAAATTATAATCAGATGAAGTAACAGTTGCTATAATTGGTATCGCAATTTTTTCTCTTATTTTTTTGATGTCTTTATTTTCAAACGGAATATTTACAATAATTCCTGACGCTCCAGCTTGTTCTGCATAAATTGCCATTTCTACGGATTTTTTCCCTTTAGTTGTTCCGCCTCCAACACCGCACACAATAGGTTTTCCTGCAAAATCAATCAGCGTTTTGATTATTTTTGGTGATGGTGGAAAAGGATAAACCGCCAAAATAGCATCTGCATCATTGTTTTCAATAAGCGCCATATCTGTAGAGAAGAGAAATGATTTTAAGTTTTCATTTCCCAGCTGTAATCCTCGACAGTTTTTACTAATCATTTCTGGTGTAGATAGTGCTTTATTTATCGGTTTATTTCTTCTAAATAATCTATCCCAGAGAGAAATTTTCTTCTTATTTCCCCAAAATGAATCTGAAATTAAATTGATTTCCATGGTCTTGATTTTTGCATTATGACCAAATTTAGGATATTGAAATTTATTTTTTTTATAAAATAAATGCTAAAAATTACATTTTGTAATGAGTTAAGGAAAATTTGTAGTGAAATAAAATCTGCCGTATAGTTTAATGGAAAATCTAGCAAAAAGTAGAATTCAATATTTCAAAATATAACCAAACAAGAAATGATTTAAAATGGGATTATCATTCCGTAGGAATGTTTGATTGGTAAAAAAAAACGACAACCTCATTCACATTCCGTAGGAACGTTTAATATACGCCACCATAAAAAATGATAAAAACCAAACGTTCCTACGGAACGTAAAACAATGACAACAACCTGATTCTACCGACCAGATGTTCCTACGGAACAAAGAGATATTTTACTTGAAAAGATTTTAATTTTTAGTCTTTTTTTTCTTAGACTTCTTTCCTTTCTTCCACCAAATAACAAATCCAGTTATAGGAAGAGAAGCTCCAATCAAACTAACCAAACTCCAAATTATTTTGCCAGTAAGTCCAAAGAAAACTCCTGTATGTAAATCGTGATTACTTGCTTCGTAAATATCTGCTGCATTATTGTCTTTGTACAATTTGGTTCGCAGTATCTGTCCTGTTTTTCCGTCAAAGAAAAGCGTGTTTTGATTTCTTGCCCAATCATTTGGATACGTCATTCTTAATCGCAATTCTCCCGTCTTTCTTATCGAAAATGAAACTGAAGTTGCTCCTGGATATTTTGCATTAGCACTTTCGTAGATATTATTATAACGAACAGGAATTGTCGTTGAATCTATTTTTGCATTAGAAATCACTTCATCACCTTTTCTTAATTTAGCTCCTGTAACTAAACTTACTCCTTTTTTTACTGTTTCATATTTAAAATACGTTCCTGAAAAAGCAATTAAAAGCAAAAAAATAGAAGCGTAAAATCCGAGAACTTGATGTAAATCAAAATTGACTCTTTTAAAAGAACCGCTCCATTTTATCTTTAAAGATTGTTTAAGCAAACGCCTTTGCTTTGGAAACCATAAAATCAATCCTGTAATCAGCATAATGATGAAAATCACAACCGACCAGCCTTGAATAAATTCGCCAAACTCGCCCAATAATAAAGTACGATGTATTTCTAGTACAGTATTTAACCAATCTGAACCTTGCTGATTTATTAAAGTTCCATCATACGGATTGAAATAATACGTCTTTTTCTTTTTGGTCGAAATTTGAACTGCAGCATTAGACTCTGCTTTATCAATTTTTAAAGCCGTAATTTTCTGTTTAGGTTCGAGGCGTTCGTAATTTTCAATTATAGTTTTTAAACCTATAAATGGCTTTTCCTGAACGGGAACATGAAGATATTCTTTCTGCGAAAAATCACGAATTTCTTCTTCAAAAACATAAAGAAATCCTGTAATGCTCACTATAAAAACAATGAGGCCCGATGCTAAACCGAGCCACAAATGTATTTGTCTAATAGTATTTTTAAAACCTTTGGTCATAATTTGCAATAAAATCCAAATGTAGATAATATCATTTGAAATGACGAATTGTAATCCTTAGAATTTAAAGGTAATATTTCCTGTAACTCTCGTTGGGTTCTGAGCCGCTAGACGATAAGACCAATATTTTTTATTGGTAAGATTGTCTACTTTTAATCCTAATCTAAATTTTGGTCTGTCATAAAACACAGAAGCATCCAAAACGGTATAAGAAGGAATAGTAAATTTAAAAGTCGTTGTATTCGTTTGATAATATTCGCTTCCATAAATCCCTCCAAAACCAAATCCAAGACCAGAAGCTGCACCTTCTGTCAATCTATAACTTGCCCAAAGATTGGCGGTTGTAGGCGAACTAGCAGTTGTAGGTCTTAAACCATTAATGCTCGGATTTGCTTTTGTATATTCACTGTCATTGTACGTATAACCAGCCACAATATTTAAACCTTTAATTGGATTTGCAATCAATTCAGCTTCAAAACCTTTACTCAATTGCGTTCCATCTTGAATTTGAAAGTTTGCATGATCTGGGTCGTCGCGCGTCACGTTTGTAACTTTTATGTCATAATAACTAAAAGTCGCACTGATTTTATTAAAGTCAAATTTAACACCACCTTCTAATTGATTCGCCTGATTTGGCTTAAAAGTATTTCCATTAAAATCAGATCCTCCAACATTATTGAATCCGTTCATGTAATTTCCAAAGACAGAAACTTTATCTTTAACCACTTGGTAAACAGCTCCTAATCTAGGAGAAAATGCGGTCTGATTGTAATTTCCAGCAATAGAATCACGGCTTGGATAATACACTCCTTTATTAATGTAACGATCGGCTCTAACACCTGCCATTACTAATAATTTGTCGGTAACATTCAATACATCAGAAACATAAGCACTATAAGTTCTCTCATTATTTGACACCATATTGGTATAGGTTGCAGTTTCAAATAACGGTTCTATTTTATTGATTGTAAAATTGTTGTAAGCATCTCCAGGTTTCTTAAAGTTAATCGCTGGCATATTTACTGTTGCATCATTACGTGTCGCGCGAAGGCTGTAAAAATCTAAACCTGCCACTACTCTATTACGCAATTTTCCTATTTTAAAATCACCGTTGAAATTCTGCTGAATATCAGTACCATAATAAGGATAATCTTGATTTGTAACTTGCTGTCTAAGAGTTTCATTACTTAACATAGTCAAAGCCACAACATATCCTTCTGATGAAGATCTTGTACGTGAAACGATTGTCTGCGAAGTCCATTCGTCTGAAATTTTATATTTCAACTGAGCAAAAATATTGTACTGTTGTCCTGTATAATTTACTGTATTATTGGCAAACGAAAGATTGTACGGAATTCCTAATTCTTCAATGCTATGAGCAGTTGCATCTGCTTTTGTATAAGGCGTTAATCGCGTTGGAGACGTTCCTTTAGAAACACTAAATTCTGCATCAATTAACAAAGTCAGTCTTTCGCTCACTTCATAAGAAAAACTTGGCGCGATGAAAAAGCTTTTATTAAATCCTGCATCCTGAAAACTTCTCTCGCTGTGCAACGCTGTGTTAATTCTAAAAAGAGCGGTTTTATCTTCGTTAAGAGGCGTGTTAATATCAGCCGTAAAGCGATTCAAATCCCAATCACCAGCTGAATAAGATACTTCTCCTTTAAAGAAATTAAAAGGCTTTTTGGTAACTCGGTTAAACAATCCACCAAAAGAAGAAATGGTACTTCCGAACAAAGTTGCCGATGGCCCTTTTATGACTTCAATACGCTCTAAATTAGACGGATCGATTGAGTTATACGTAAAACTTCCAACTCCGTTTCTTACCAATTGTGGTGTAGCAAATCCTCTAGAAATGTTAGTTGTTCTTCCCTGATTTCTTACTTCGGCGATACCTGCGCCTGGAACATTTTTAAAAGCACTGTTATAATCTGTGATTACCTGCTCTTTCATTAATTCCTTGCTTACAATAGTATAAACCTGTGGGTTTTCCATGTTTTTCAGTTTCATTTTAGAAACCTCTTCACTTTCTTTTCTTGCAAATCTGTTTCCTCCAGAACTTACAATTACTTCTTCTAATTTTTGTGAAGTATAAGCCATTTCAAAATCAAGAATAACTTCTGTATTGTTCTGATCAACAATAACCGAAGCAGGAGAAGATTCGTAACCATTTAATTTTATTTCAACCAAATAAGTTCCGAAAGGAATATTTTTTAATTGGTAAGTACCATCAGAATCCGTTGTAGTAGTTTTATTTAATTCTGAAATTTTAACGGTTGCACCTTGTAAATAATTTCCGTCTTTAACCAAAGCTTTACCAGAAATTGAACCTACAGTTGACTGAGAAAAAGCCGTTTCTGAACAGAAGAAAAGAATCAAAAAGGCAGTAAACACTTGACATAAAACATTGTTTTTAAGTGTTTTAAAAATTGTTTCCATATAAAATTTGCGATTTATCTTTATTTAGACTGGTTACAAATATATAAACGGGAAGTGACTTCTTATAGAAAGATTAAAATTTTCTTAAAAAATAATTAAGAAAGAATATCTCTTTGCAAATTGACGCTGACTTATAAATACAAAATACAAATTTAGATGCATTTAGAATTGGTATAAAAAACAAAAGCCACTCCGTTGTGGAATGACTTTTTATTTTAATTAAATGTCTTGTCCTGAAATAGCGATACACAAAAAGTATCATTATGGAAAAAGATCAAGAATTGCGCTA
>NZ_QJRJ01000030.1 GCF_003254625.1 Flavobacterium ginsenosidimutans | reverse complement strand
GCAGCTACAGGATGTGAAAGCGCAGTAAGATTGGCTGTAGTAATTACAGTTACAGATCCTGCAACACCTACGACTACAGATACAACACAGGATTTCTGTCTTGTAAATGCACCAACATTTGCGAGCATTCAGACAAATGAAGCAAATGTAGTGTGGTATAGCGCTTCAACAGGCGGAACAGCAATTCCAGCAGCGACAGCTTTAACAAGCGGCACATATTACGCAGCATTAGCTGATGCGGCTACAGGCTGTGAAAGTTCAGTGAGGCTTGCAGTTACCGTTACCGTTACAGATCCTGCTACACCGACTACTACAGACACAACACAGGATTTCTGTCTAGTAAATGCACCGACATTTGCGAGCATTCAGACAAATGAAGCAAATGTTGTATGGTACAGCGCTTCAACAGGCGGAATAGCAATTCCAGCAGCGACAGCATTAACAAGTGGCACTTATTATGCAGCTTTAGCTGATGCAGCTACAGGCTGTGAAAGTTCAGTGAGATTGGCTGTAACGATCAG
>NZ_QJRJ01000005.1 GCF_003254625.1 Flavobacterium ginsenosidimutans | reverse complement strand
ACATCTGTCTGCGCCGGAACTGCGCTGATTGCTGAGGGTTCAGTAATTGTAAAAGTCTTGGCAATGGAGCACCCGTTTGAAGAAGTGACCGTTACAGAATAGTTTCCTGCGCTAAGATTCACTGCCGTATCGCTGTTTCCTCCGAAAGGGGACCAGACATAGGTAAATGGCCCTGGAGCTCCGGATGGGATCACTGTTGCGCTTCCGGTTGAT
>NZ_QJRJ01000033.1 GCF_003254625.1 Flavobacterium ginsenosidimutans | reverse complement strand
GCGCAGACAGATGTCACCTGCAATGGGGGAAATAACGGATCTGCTTCTGTAGCCGTAACTGGCGGAACAGGCGCCTACACCTATTCATGGGCTCCATCGGGAGGGACTGCAGCCACAGCGACTGGCCTATCTGCCGGAACCTATACCGTTACCATAACAGATGCCAATTTATGCACCAAGACAGAAAGCTTTACCATAACAGAACCTGATGCAATTACGGCTGCAATATCTAAAACCGATGTTTCCTGCAATGGCGGAGCTAATGGATCTGCTGCTGTAGCTGCTTCAGGCGGAACCGGTTCGTACACATATGCTTGGGCTCCTTCCGGAGGGACTGCCGCAGCCGCTTCCGGGCTTTCTGCCGGGACATACACTGTCACCATAACAGATGCAAATGGATGCTCTGCAGCAGAAACGGTAACTATAGATGAACCGGCTCTGCTTGCCGCTTCAATAGCAAAAACAGACGTTTTATGCAGTCAGGCAGATAACGGCACGGCTACAGTAACTGCCTCTGGAGGAACAGGCCCTTACACCTATTCATGGTCACCATCTGGAGG
>NZ_QJRJ01000075.1 GCF_003254625.1 Flavobacterium ginsenosidimutans | reverse complement strand
AAGTTCTTACAGGTGTTTAATTAAATATATTTGTCTAATAATCTGTATCGATTATTTAGGACTAGTCATAAGTTTCTATCCCGAAGCCTCGGGACTGAGATGCTAAGTTTTTTACCATCAAAGAGCCTCAATTTCGCTCAGCCTAACAAAATTAAGCGTGTCAGGCTGAGCGGAGTCGAAGCCCTTTTTTTACGGTTATTTTTTTAGAAGCAGAAACTTTCCTTTTCATAAGATGTGACATTCCTGCCATCCGCTGTATCTTTTCCTGGCTAAAGAAGCCAGAAAAAGGATGCCGCTTTTGTCAGGGCTAATAAGAAAATATCTTTTTCATAAGATTCTAAGTTGCTAAGATTCTGAGATGTTAAGTTTTTTCATCGTTGTCAGGCTGAGCGAAGTCGAAGCCCACTCAAAGTATGGAATTTAGATTATCGAACTTCTTGCGTTCCTTTGACTCCGCTCAGGATGACAAGAAAATCTGTGAGAGACATTTTCTTTGTGTTCTTTGCCCATCTCGATTGAAACTATTTCTTAGCGCCCTTTGCGTAAACCCCTTGCGCCCTTTGCGGTTAAAATTATCCAGTAAACAATTCTCTAATTTTCACATTTTCAAATTATCCAATTGCCACATTCTCTAATTAATCTTACTTTTGCAAACATGATAAAATGGATAGCAAAACTGTTTTCATCAACACCAAAAGAAGAGAACACAGAAGACAATATGAAACCGGAGGTTCACGAACACCAAAAAAACAATATAAAAAGCGTGAGTAAAAAATATTTAATCGTCGGATTAGGAAATATCGGAGCAGAATACGTAAATACCAGACACAATATAGGCTTTAAAGTATTAGATTTTTTAGCCAAAAAAGAAGGACTTTTGTTCGAAACTGTAAAATTAGGTTCAATGGCTGAATATAAATTTAAAGGAAGAACCTTTTTTCTTTTAAAGCCAAACACTTACATGAATTTAAGCGGTAAGGCGGTAAAGTATTGGATGGATAAGGAAAATATACCTTTAGAGAATATTTTGGTCATTACAGACGATTTAAATCTGTCATTCGGAACCATTAGAATCAAACCAAAAGGAAGTGATGGAGGTCACAACGGACTTAAAAACATCAATTTGGTTTTGAATACACAAAACTATACGCGTTATAGATTTGGTATCAGCGATCAATTCAAAAAAGGGCAGCAGGTAGATTATGTTTTAGGAGAATGGAATGCCGATGAAGAAGCAAAACTTCAAGAGCGTTTAGAGGTTTCTGCAGAAATTATTAGAACTTTTGGAACTGCCGGTTTAGAAAATACAATGACGACATTTAATGGAAAATAAAGATTTTCAGGTGTTTATGTTGTAAAAATGTAAATTATCAGTTAATTAAATTCAATTATAACGAAATAGTATTTTCAATTCCAAAGTTAAATGTCTAAATTTGGAATAAATTATTATAAACCATAAAAATCATTATACCATGGCTTTTGAATTACCACAATTACCTTATGCATACGATGCATTAGAACCACATATTGATGCACGTACAATGGAAATTCACCATACTAAGCATCACAATGCATATACTACAAATCTTAATGCAGCAATTGCAGGAACAGATTTAGAAGGAAAAACAATCGAGAATATCTTAATCAATTTAGATAAATCAAACGCAGCAGTTCGTAACAATGGTGGAGGTTTTTACAACCACAATTTATTCTGGACTGTAATGTCTCCAAACGGAGGAGGATTGCCAACAGGTGATTTATTAGCTGCAATTGAGGCTTCTTTCGGAACTTTCGAAGAATTTAAAGCAAAATTTGCTAAAGCTGGAGCTACACAATTTGGTTCAGGATGGGCTTGGTTAGTTGTTCAAAAAGGTGGAAAATTAGAAGTTGTAGGAACTCCAAATCAAGACAATCCATTAATGCCAGAAGTTGCTGGTCACGGTGGAACTCCAATCTTAGGAATGGACGTTTGGGAGCACGCTTACTACTTAAACTACCAAAACAGAAGACCAGATTATATTGAAGCTTTCTTCAGTGTAATTAACTGGACAGAAGTTGCTAGAAGATTTGCTTTAGATAAATAATCTTTTAAGAAATATTAAAAACCCGATTTAAGCTTTTGCATTAAATCGGGTTTTTTGTTTTACCATTTTCCGAAGAAACTATTTATATTAAAATAATATTTGATTTCTTCACCTTTATCATTAACTGTGTTTAGAAGATCATAATGTTTCTTTCCTTCACTTATTAAAGCTTGACCTTTTACTTTACAACTTGGGCAAAGCTGTTTCACTATTTGATATTCTTCGGCGATACTTTTTACTTTTATCGCTGTTTTTATAGAACCGCCTTCTCTTTTAGGATCTTCATTTGTAGAAGAAGATTTGCTTTCAGAAATTGGGATATTTTCGCTATTGTTTTGATTTTCAATAGAAGTACTTGCAACTGTTTTAGGTTTGGCACCAGAACAATTGAAAAGGAATAAACTGAATAGGATAAAGAAAGAAATTTTAGCAAATTGTTTCATAAGATTATTTTTTAGTTGAAACAATTATATGATTTTTTTTCAATAAAAAAGGTGGAATCTCTTCCACCTTTTTTGCCCCAAATCTACCATAAACTTAACCTACTAATGTTATGGTCTAGTAAAGGTATTGTAGATATTTTTTAGAGAGAAACTTATCAGATGAAAGGCAAGTATATCCGATTAAAGGCTCATAATCGTTGCTTTAGAAAATATTTGAGTTTATTTCAATAAAAAAGGTGGAATTTCTTCCACCTTTTTTGCCCCAAATCTACCATAAACTTAACCTACTAATGTTATGGTTCAGTAAAGGTATTACAGATATTTATTTAAAGAAAAAATTTCAGATGAAAGGTAAGTATATCCGATTAAAGGCTTATAGTTCATTGCTTTAGAGAATTATCTTGCATTTATTTCCTTTGTTCAATTCTCTGAAAAGAAGAAAATAAAAAAGGTGGAATTTCTTCCACCTTTTTTGCCCCAAATCTACCATAAATTTACCTACTAATGTTATGGAGCAGTAAATGTATAATAGATATTTATTTAAAGAAAAAATTTCAGATGAAAGGTAAGTATATCCGATTAAGAGAAATATAATCGCTTGTTTTAGAAATGTTTGGGAATATTCTTAAATAAAAAAGGTGGAATTGCTTCCACCCTTTTTGCCCCAAATCTACCATAAACTTAACCTACTAATGTTATGGTATCTCAAAAGTATCATTGCTTTTCAATTTCACCAAAGAAATAGGATGAACGGCAAAAAAAACCGATGAAATGCACAATTTAACCTTTTGTTAGTATTTTATTAATACGCTCTGGCGTCTTTTCCTTCGTAAAAATTCATAAAAGCACGATTTACAACTCGATTTCCACCTGGTGTAGGATAGTCTCCAGTAAAGTACCAGTCACCTAAATTTTTAGGACATGCTTTGTGTAAATCATCTACCGTTTGGAATATGATTTTTACTTCGGCATTAATTTCTGGAGAGCTTAACATTTCTGCGATTTTGTCTGAGATTTCTTCGTCAGTAAATTGATCATATATTGCTGTAACATAATTGATCACATCTTTATCTTCGAAATTTTCTTGTGCTTTACATTTTGCATATACTTCATCTACAATATGGTAAAGGTTTCTTTCTTTTAATAAAGCAAGTGCTGCTCTAAATGCAACTAAACCTTCTAATTTTGCCATATCAATTCCGTAACAATCTGGGTAACGAATTTGTGGTGCCGATGAAACGATTACGATGCGTTTTGGTTTCAAACGATCCATCATTTTAATGATGCTCATTTTCAATGTAGTACCACGAACAATACTGTCGTCAATAATTACCAAGTTGTCTTCTGGTTTAATTACGCCATAAGTAACATCGTAAACGTGAGCTACCAAATCATCACGGCTGCTGTCTTCTGTAATAAAGGTTCTAAGTTTAGCATCTTTAATTGCCACTTTCTCTGTACGTATTTTTACAGCTAAAAGTTCCTGAAGCGTTTCAGCAGTTAATGTATTTCGGTTTTCTAAAATATAATTGTTTTTTCTCTGATTTAAGAAATCTTGAGCTGCTTCTACTAAACCATAAAATGAAGTTTCAGCAGTATTAGGAATATATGAGAAAACAGTATTATCTGTATCGCTGTCAATTGCTTTAAGAACGGCAGGTAAAATTAATTTCCCTAAATCTTTACGTTCTTGGTAAATTTCAGCATCACTTCCTCTTGAGAAATAAATTCTTTCGAATGAACAAGCTTTTTTGATTGTTGGTTCCAAGATTTGTTTCATCGAAACATTTCCGTTCTTTTTGATAATCAAGGCATTTCCTGGATCAATTTCTTGAACACTTTCAAAAGGAACATTAAATACAGTCTGGATAACTGGTCTTTCAGAAGCTACAACTACTACTTCGTCATCTTGGTAGAAGTAAGCTGGACGAATTCCTGCTGGATCTCTAAAAACAAATGCATCACCATGGCCTAATAAACCTGCCATAGCATAACCTCCATCTAAGTTTTTAGCCGAACGACCTAATATTTTAGCAATGTCCAAACGTTCTGCAATTACAGGAGAAGCTTCTCTTTTAGAATAACCTTCAGCTTTACAGTCTTGGTACAATTGCATTACTTCTTTGTCCAAGAAATGACCAATTTTTTCCATTACAGTAACAGTATCCGCCATTTCTTTTGGGTGCTGTCCCAATTCAACCAGATTTTCGAAAAGCTCTTTAACATTCGTCATGTTGAAGTTTCCAGCCAAAATCAAATTACGGTGCATCCAGTTACTTTGACGTAAAAATGGGTGAACACTTTCGATGCTGTTTTTTCCAAAAGTTCCGTAACGAACATGACCTAAAAACAATTCACCTACGTAAGGAATGTTTGCTTTTAATTCTTTCATGTTGTCTCCCAATTCAGGATGCGCTTTTAGCTCTTCGCTAACACGCTCATTGATTTGTTTGAAAACATCTTGAATTGGTTGTGCATGATTAGAACGAACTCTGCTGATATAGCGCTGTCCAGGTTCAACATCCAATTTAATGCTTGCAAAACCAGCGCCGTCTTGTCCGCGGTTATGCTGTTTTTCCATCATTAAATACATCTTCTGGATTCCGTAGAATGCAGTTCCGTATTTTTCTTTATAATATTCAAGCGGTTTTAGTAGTCTAACTAAGGCTATACCACATTCGTGTTTTAAAGCGTCGCTCATTGTTTTTTGTTATTTGTGTGTTGTTGTAAGTTGTGTATTAACGTAATAAAAAAGCCCCGTTTTATCGAGGCTCTTAGGCATTATATTTCTATGTCAAACTGAGTTAACGATTTAAATTGCTGTAATCGAATCGCTACTTCGGCTTTGCTTAATGTTTCCATCCTTTCAGTTCCAAATTTCTCTACGCAGAACGAAGCTAAATTTGAACCATAAATAATTGCATTCTTCATATTGCCAAATGAAATGTTTTCGCTTTGCGCAATAAATCCAGAGAAACCACCTGCAAAAGTGTCTCCAGCTCCAGTTGGATCAAAAACATCTTCTAATGGTAAAGCTGGTGCAAAGAATACTTCTCTATTGTGGAATAAAAGTGCTCCGTGTTCTCCTTTTTTGATCACCACATATTTTGGTCCCAATTCTTGGATTTTAGCAGCAGCTTTTACTAATGAATATTCACCTGATAATTGTCTTGCTTCTTCGTCATTGATTGTAATAACATCAACACGTTTAATAACGTCTAATAATTCAGGAAGAGCGCAGTCCATCCAAAAGTTCATAGTATCTAAAACTACTAATTTTGGTTTTTTCTCCATTTGATCTAAAACACTGCTTTGTACTAATGGGTGTAAGTTTCCTAACATTACAACATCAGCATCTTTGAAGTTTTGAGGAACTTTTGGCTGAAAATCAGCTAAAACGTTCAATTCAGTAACTAAAGTATCTCTAGAATTTAGGTCGTTGTGGTATAAACCGCTCCAGAAAAAGGTTTTTCCGCCTTTTACAATTTCGATACCCGAGATATCAATATTTTTTGAAGTCAATAAATCTAAATGTTCTTGAGGAAAATCGTCGCCAACTACAGAAACAATGGCCGATTGCAAGTTAAAAAATGACGCTGATAATCCGATGTAGGTTGCAGCACCACCTAAAATTTTATCTGTTTTTCCGAAAGGAGTTTCAATCGCGTCGAAAGCAACTGTTCCAACAATCAATAGTTTATTCATTTTATGAATTTCGAATTAGGGTGCAAAGATACTCTATAAGTTACAATCTTGCAATGGTTTAGGTTCTCAAAATTTTCTTAAAAAAATGACAACGATTTCGTAGTAAAACTATTGTAAATGAATAGGTTAAAATTGATTTTTTAGCGAGAATAAAATATGTTTTTTAGATTTAAGTTGCAAGTTTTTTGAAAATAATTGCGAATAAATTACAGCTGATTCTTCTATCTTAGTTGTTTAAATGAAGAAGATTTTCTTTTTTCGATTAAAACATGAAAAATTCTTTGCGTACGATTCCTTAATTTATTTTGATATTTTTAATCCAATTGATTGCATCTTTCATAGGTTCTTCAGAGTCGGAAAATGCTGTGTTATGACCCAAGTTTGGAAACAATTTGTATTCGTAATGTTTTCCTTTAGATTTTAATTTATCAAGATATTCAATTGATAATTTCGCAGGAACTTGAATGTCTTTGCCGCCATAAATCCAGAGTCCTGGAATTGATAATTTAGAAAGAACATCATTGGGATTTGTATCGATGAATTCATATTTGTCTGGATCATTGAATACATGTTTTCTCGCTTCTTCTTCAGAATGCGTATCCCAAAAATTTTTATCTCCATTTGTATAAAACTGGAATCTCAATTGTTCTTTAACCGTTATAAGAGCTCCGCTAAAGATTGTCATAAATTTAACTTTCTTATTTTTCTCTGCGGCCAATGGAATTATCCATCCAGCTTGACTGCCACCTATTAAACCGATTGGTATTTTATTATTTGATAGAGACTTAGATAAAGTATTTACAGCAGCACTCGCATCCAAAGACAAAAGATTTAGATTTGAGAAATCAACATTGTTAGTTCCTACTTCAGGTCCGGCATATACACCGCCTGATTCTCCAACTCCACGTTTATCATACGTTAAAACGGCAATTCCATTATTGGCTAGAGTTGTAGCAAAGTCTATCATTCTTTTTTCTTGTCCAGATCCATGAACAATCACAACGGCAGCCTGAATGTTGTTTGGTATAAAAACAGTTCCAGCGAGTGAAATTCCTTCACTAACAAATTTTATTTCCTTAGTGGTAAAGTTTGATGGAATTGCTGATGCATAATTAGTAACAAATAACAACAGCATTAAAATAGAATGTATATGTGTTTTTTTTGCTCTTAGAACGTGTTTAAAAATTACCGTTTTATTTTTCATTTCTAAGACTATAGTTGATACTTTTTGTCAAAATAATTCTTCAAAATTCCAACCTGAACCAAAATCATAATTGGAACAATCAAAATGGCATACAAGATATTTTTAGAAAAATGAATTCCTGAAAACGCTGTTGACATTCTATCAGAATATAATTTTCCGACTTCGTCAATTTTGAAATCAGTTTCTGAAACTGAAAATAGAGAAACATAAATAACTAATGCCACTACAGCCAATCCGATCGAAATCCAGATTGGTTTCGAAATTAAAGGCTTATATGCTTTCAATTTTTTCTCTTCTAAAATTTGAACATTCGCCATAATTTTTGAAGTGAAATCTAATGATGGTGACTGCAGTTTTTCTTCAGCCATCATTTTCTCAATAAGTTGTTCTATATTTTTATCGCTCTCTCTCATAACATTCTATTATTTCTGGTTCTAACTGCTGTCTCAAAATTACAGCTAATTTCTGTCGGCTCCTAAATAATTTTACTTTTGCATTATTGGCCGAAATGTTCATTATTTTTCCAATTTCCTCTAAATTCTGATCATCAAAGTAAAATAAGGTTAAAAGGAAGTTTTCGTCACTGGGTAATAAATTTAAACATTTTTGAATGGTTTGTTTTCGTTCTTTTTCTTCTAGAGCGCTCAAAGCGTTATCCATTGTTTTGATTAAATGAGACGAAAAATCATCAATTGAAATATTTAAATCTTCTTTTTTATTTTTCTTTAAACGATCTAGACAAGTATTATAAGCAATTTTATAAATCCAAGTCGAAAATTTAGATTCTCCTTTAAATTTCGTCAGCGAATTATAAATCTTTATAAAAGTGTCTTGGGCAACTTCTTCTGCTTCTTCCCGGTTTTTAACCATTTTTAGAGCCAAAGTAAAGATCATATCTTTATAACGATCCACAAGAACGGCAAACGCATTTGTCTCGCCTTGCAGAATTTTATCGATATAATGTTGATCATGTATTGTGCTCATATTATATAGGACGACAAGTTGTTTGTTTAGGTTACAAGAATTTTGAAAATAAATTCCAAATTCCAAAAAATCTAATTCTTTACATATATGTATATTGGTGAGCTTTGTCAAAGTTTCAAACTTTGACAAAGTTTTTAGAATCAAAATTAACTGATTATCAATTAGTTTTGGAATTTGGAGTTTAAAAATTGAAATTTTTTCTAAAAAGTTGTAACCTCAAATTTAAAACCCTCGTCATATGGGATATATCAATCAATTAAAAACGTAAATTATCATGGACGACAAAATTTTAATCCCAATTAGCTTTTTCTTAATGATCTTCGGAATTGTTTACCTTATTTATTCAACAAGAAACAGAGAGCGTTTAGCTCTTATAGAAAAAGGTGTAGATGCAAGTATTTTTATTCAAGGAAAAGGAAACGGAGTTCCAGCTTGGAAAGTCTTTGTAGTAAATCTGGCATTCTTATTAATAGGAAGCGGTGTAGGTATATTTGTTGCTTTATTAATTACAACTTATACTTCGTTGAATGACGGAGCGGTTTATCCTTCAATTATATTTATAATGTCAGGTATTGGACTTTTAGTTGGTTTTAAAACAGCTAAAGATTTAGATAAAGAGTAATCGTTGAAGATTTAAGTTAGTACAAAAAAACGCATCAGATGATTGATGCGTTTTTTTTTATTCTTTAGATCCGATGGTTTCGTAATAAACATCGACAGAAAGTTTGGGTTGCATGGATGCCATAACTGCCAATTGATCACAGCGTTCGTTTTGCGGATGATTGTTGTGGCCTTTTATCCATTTAAAATTAACTTGGTGTTTTCGATAAGCAATTAAAAAACGTTTCCATAAATCTGGATTTTTTCTGCCAGCAAATTTCTTTTTTTCCCAGCCCAAAACCCATTTCTTTTCAACGGAATCAACCACATATTTAGAATCTGAAATAACGAGAACTTTCATGTTTTCTTTTTTTAGTTTTTCCAAACCAACAATTACAGCTAAAAGTTCCATTCTGTTATTTGTCGTCAAGCGAAAGCCTTCGTAGAATTCTTTTTTGTGTGGAGTTCCAACCAATTCCATTACCACGCCGTAACCGCCATTGCCGGGATTTCCTTTTGCCGCACCATCTGTATATATATGTACTTCGTGATTCATTTATTTTAGATTGTAGATTTTAGATTGCAGATTTACTGCTTATCTAAAATTGGAATTTGGAATTTAAATTTTGGAATTTCCCTCAAGGATTCTATAAATAATCTCTGGAAAGTGTTTTTGTTCCAGCTCATGAATTTTCTCAGCAACTGTTTCTGGCGTGTCTTCTTCTGTTAAGGCAACATTTGCTTGGAAAATAATTCCGCCTTCATCATAATGTTCATTAACGTAATGAATCGAGATACCTGTTTCTTTTTCCTTATTATTCACAATAGCCCTATGAATATGCATTCCGTACATTCCTTTACCTCCATAATTTGGCAAAAGCGCAGGATGGATATTGATTATTTTATTTGGATAAAGTTCGATTATGTTTTCTGGGAATTTCAACAAAAAGCCAGCCAAAACTATCAAATCCGGGTCGATTTCTTGTACTTTTTGTAGTACGTTTCTTTCTAAAAGTTCGGTTTTTGAGAAGATTTCGACAGGAATTTGATGATTTTTTGCTCTTTCAATCACTTTTGCCGAAGCATTATTTGTAAAGACCGAAACAACCTTTGCAATTTCAGTTTTTTCAAAATATTTTATAATGTTTTCGGTGTTAGTACCTGATCCTGAGGCAAAAACAATAATTTTTTTCATAATGAAATTATTTTTTAGACTGCAAAAAACGGAATAAAAATCGAAAATAAATAGCTTTAAAAGACCTTTCTTGAAATTAATTTTATAAATTAGTGTCACATTTATAAACTAAATAGTTGTTTTAAAATAAAGTTTTTTATTTTTGCCAACAAATTAAATTCTAAAATTAAAGATTATGTCAGACATTGCATCAAGAGTAAAAGCGATTATCGTAGACAAATTAGGTGTTGACGAAAACGAAGTTGTAACAGAAGCAAGCTTCACTAATGATTTAGGAGCTGACTCATTAGACACTGTTGAGCTTATTATGGAATTCGAAAAAGAATTTGATATTCAAATTCCAGACGATCAAGCAGAAAACATTGCTACTGTTGGTCAAGCTATTTCTTATATCGAGGAAGCTAAAAAATAATAATACCACACCCGATTTTTAAAAATCCCAATTTTAAAAATTCCAAACTCCAAGATTTTGGAATTTGTTTTTTTGGAAATTTGAAAATTTTTAAAAGTCGGGTGTTATTATTTTTTTGAAATTTAAATTTCGATTGATTTTCAATCAATAAAGATATATTTATATTGTAATTCCCATGGCTCTTAAGTAACAATAAGTTAAGAAAGCGTGGGTTTTATTTGTTTAAAGTACAAAACACATATTTATGGCATTAAGGCGAGTTGTTGTAACAGGATTAGGTGCACTTACTCCTATTGGAAACAATATTCAGGAATATTGGAATGCACTTGTGAATGGGGTTAGCGGAGCCGCTCCGATCACATATTATGATACCGAAAAGCACAAAACGAAATTTGCCTGCGAAGTAAAAAACTTCAATATTGAAGATTACATGGATCGCAAGGAATCTCGTAGATTAGATAAATTTGCACAATATGCAGTTGCTGCCAGTGATGAAGCTATTAAAGATGCTGGAATTACAAATGATAACGTAAACAAACAAAGAGTTGGTGTTATCTGGGGAGCAGGAATTGGAGGTTTAGAGACTTTCCAAGAAGAAGTATTGTATTATGCAAAAGGAGATGGAACTCCAAAGTTCAATCCTTTCTTTATCCCTAAAATGATTGCTGATATCGCTCCTGCGCATATTTCTATGCGTAATGGCTATATGGGACCAAATTATACTACGGTTTCTGCTTGTGCATCTTCTGCAAATGCATTAATCGATGCTTTCAACTACATTCGTTTAGGAATGTGCGATGTTATTGTTTCTGGTGGTTCTGAAGCTGCTGTAACAATTGCTGGTATGGGAGGATTTAGTTCAATGCACGCATTATCTACAAGAAACGAAAGCCCAGAAACAGCTTCAAGACCTTTCGACGCGACTAGAGATGGTTTCGTTTTAGGAGAAGGAGCAGGAGCTTTAGTTCTTGAAGATTACGAGCATGCAAAAGCTAGAGGAGCAAAAATCTATTGTGAAGTTGGTGGCGGAGGTATGTCTTCTGATGCTTATCACTTAACTGCACCACATCCAGAAGGAATTGGGGTTATTGCAGTAATGGAAAATACATTGAGAGATGCAGGAATGACGCCTGATCAAGTTGATCATATCAATACTCACGGAACTTCTACTCCATTAGGAGACGTTGCTGAGTTAAAAGCGATTAGCAAAGTTTTTGGTGAACATGCTAAAAACATCAACATCAACTCAACAAAATCAATGACAGGACACTTATTGGGTGCGGCTGGAGCTATTGAAGCAATTGCTTCGATCTTGGCAATGCAACACGGAATTGTTCCTCCAACGATTAACCATACAGTTGTTGACGAAAATATTGATCCATCTTTGAACCTTACTTTAAACAAACCTCAAAAAAGAGAGGTAAATGTTGCAATGAGTAATACATTTGGTTTTGGTGGACACAATGCTTGTGTATTGTTTAAAAAACTAGCTGATTAATTTTCTGTATATGAATATTATCAAAAAAATATTTTCTAAATCCCGTTCTCTAGAAGACGGGATTTTTTTTGACACTATTCAGAAAATTCTTGGTTTTCCGCCTGCAAATATTGATTTTTATAGGAGAGCATTCACACATCGCTCTTCAAATAAATTAGATCAGAATGGACATCCTATTAATTATGAACGTTTAGAATTTTTAGGAGATGCCATGTTAAGTGCTGTTATTGCGGCACATTTATTTAATAAAGCTCCAAATGGTGACGAAGGTTACCTGACTAAAATGCGTTCAAAAATTGTGAGTCGTGAACATTTGAACGAGTTAGGTAAAGATTTAAATTTAGTACAGTTTGTAGAAAGTAAAGTGCCAATTCAGCATTTTGGAGAAAACATTCATGGTAATATTTTCGAATCTTTAATAGGTGCTATTTATTTAGATAAAGGCTATTCTTTTTGCGAGAGATTTATTCAAAAAAGAGTAGTTACGCCTTATGTCGACATTGCTCGATTAGAAGGAAAAGTTATTAGTTATAAAAGTCTTGTTATCGAATGGTGCCAGAAAGAAAAAAGAGTTTTTCATTATGACATTTTCGAAGATAATGGGATAGACGGTCAGCGTTTATTTGGTGTCAAGCTTAGTATTGATGATAAAGTCGTTGCGAGAGCGAGAGCAACTTCAAAAAAGAAAGCAGAAGAAAAAGCATCGCAGAGAGCTTATTTTGCTTTTCAAGAAAAAATTGACAAGAAATAGCTGCAAAAATGTTGTAACTATCACAATGCTATAACGTTTTCGTTTATAATTTAACAAAACAACCATGTCATAACTGTTGACGCTCCGTTTAGAAATAGTATATTTACAACTTGATTTTTCAAGGGATGGCTATTCATAGATTGGATTTAGACGAATTTGACGAAGTTGATTATTATTTAATGGCAATTCATACTTCATTAGAAGATTATAGATTAGCCTATTTTATTAATAAAACCCTTCCAATTAACTTAAGTAAGAGCAAAAACGAGATCCATGCTCAAACTAAGGAAGGTGAAGCAAATTTTTCTAGATTCTATTATTATGATGAAGAAAAAGCTGTTTCCTGGAATTTAATTCAGAATAAAAATGAAATCATTTCTGTGAGTACAAATGATTTTCAGAATTTGTTTTCTAATGAAACAAGTGAGGTTTCGACAACAATTCATTTACTTCCTGAATTTAAAAAAGTCGATTTTTTCCTGAAAATTGATAATAGCGAAGAGGCGCTTAATTTTTCAGAAATTCAACAAAAACTAAACACAATAGAAAGTATTGCGGCTATTTATGCTGTGGATACAGATAAGATAAAATCAAAAAACAATCTAATTTTTTAAAAAAAATGCTAACAAACAAGAAAACCAAAATTGTTGCTACACTTGGGCCCGCTTGTAGTACAAGAGAGATCATTAAAGATATGATCGATGCAGGGGTTAATGTGTTTAGAATCAATTTTTCGCATGCAGATTACGAAGGAGTAAAGGAAAAAATTAACATTATTAGAGATCTAAACGAAGAGTTTGGTTACACAACAGCAATCTTAGGAGATTTGCAAGGACCAAAACTTAGAGTTGGTGTAATGGAAGAAGGAACTGTTGTAAATGATGGTGATGAAATCACTTTTACAACTGCAGAAGATATTATCGGAAATGCAAAAAAAGCATTTATGAAATATCAAAATTTTCCAAATGATGTAAATGTTGGAGAACGTATCTTGCTTGATGATGGTAAACTTATTTTTGAAATAGTTTCTACAGATAAAAAAACAGAGGTTGTTGCTAAAGTTATTCAAGGAGGAGAATTAAAATCTAAAAAAGGAGTTAATCTTCCAAACACAAAAATTTCTTTACCAGCTTTAACTGAAAAAGATATTGCAGATGCGATTTTCGCAATCGAGCAAAAAGTAGACTGGATCGCACTTTCATTCGTGAAAACGCCTCGTGATTTACAAGACTTACAAGAGTTAATCGCGAAGCATTCTGAGGTTAAAATTCCAATTATCGCTAAAATCGAGATGCCAGAAGCTCTTGAAAATATGGACAAAATTGTTGCATATTGTGATGGTTTAATGGTTGCTCGTGGAGACCTTGGTGTTGAGCTTCCAGCTCACGAAGTTCCATTGGTTCAAAAAGATTTGATCCGTAGAGCTAAAACTGCTAGAATTCCTGTTATTGTTGCTACACAAATGATGGAAACAATGATTACAAGTTTAACTCCAACAAGAGCAGAAGTAAACGACGTTGCTAACTCAGTAATGGATGGTGCAGATGCTGTAATGTTGTCTGGAGAAACTGCTACAGGAAATTATCCAGTACAAGTAATCCAAAGAATGGCTCAAATTTGTGAGGCTGTTGAGAATTCACCACTTATCCAAGTTCCTCAAAACACTCCACAAATTAAAACAAACCGTTTTGTGACTAAAACAGTTTGCCACCAAGCAGCTTTATTAGCTAATGAAATTGAAGCTAAAGCTATTTGTACTTTAACAAACAGTGGTTATACAGCTTTCCAAATTTCAGCTTGGAGACCTTCAACTTCTCATATTTTAGTATTTACTTCAAACAAAAGAATCTTAACACAATTGAATTTATTATGGGGAGTTAAATCTTTCTATTATGATAATGAAGTTAGTACAGATGATACTGTAACAGATGTAAATAAAATTGCTGTTGAAAAAGGATATGCACAAACAGGAGATTATTTGATTAATCTTGCTGCAATGCCAATTAAAGAAAAAGGAATGGTTAACACGATGAGAGTTTCTCAAATCGACTAACAATTTTTTATTTAAATATAAAGCCACTTATTTTTAAGTGGCTTTTTTTGTTTTAATACTTTTTTTAAATCTAAATTTATTTTCCCTTACTTCGACATTTTGTCTTTTAGAGGATATTTTACCAGTCAATTTTCTGATAATATGATAAAAGTTTGACTGAAAAAGACTATATTTTTGTTTCATTTGACTATATTTCTCAAAAATAGTTACCCCAAAAAAACTTTTAAACCATTATTTCCTCTTTTTTCTTCATTCTTAAGATAAAATTGTAACTACTTAATTTTCTGATGTTTTCATATGTTTCATTTTATAAAATGAAACATTTTGGTGCAAATTCTCAAATTTTGTTGTTTCATATTATAAAATGAAACAAGCTCTTGCCGTTTAAATACAATTGTTCGCTCTTTTATTAGTTAATTTTGAGAGACTTAAGAAAAAGTTAAAAATATTTTGTTTCAGATTTTAAAATAAAATGAATTTGAAACACATCAAAAAGATGCAACCTGACTTAAGAGTTTTTTTTTTGAAAGCTTGCAATGTTCCCATTTATTTTTTTGGATTTTCAAACTCATATAAATAACGAGAATTACTAACGAATTTTTTTATCATGAAACAAATCAAATTAAAATGCGGAGTTACAAATACCTTTAGGGTACTAGCGTTACTATTTTTTTCTGGAGTTTCTGTTACAGCTCAAAACAAAAAGCCAAACATTTTGGTGCTTTGGGGTGATGATATTGGAACAACTAATATAAGCGCCTACAGCGATGGACTTATGGGATATACGACCCCCAATATTGATCGCTTAGCTAATGAAGGATTACGATTTTTACATTATTATGGAGAACAAAGCTGTACTGCAGGACGTGCCGCTTTTTTAACGGGACAGCACGGTCTTAGAACAGGACTGACAAAAGTTGGTTTCCCAGGAGCGCCAATGGGAATGAGTCAGCTAGATCCTTCTATAGGTGGTATTATGAAAAGCTTAGGATATGTTACTGGGCAATTCGGTAAAAACCACGTAGGAGATCGAAATGAAAGTTTACCAACAGTTAATGGTTTTGATGAGTTTTTTGGAAATCTGTATCACTTAAATGCAGAAGAAGAACCAGAATTGCCGGATTATCCAAAAGATCCTGAATATTTGAAAAAATTTGGACCAAGAGGAGTATTGAAATGTACAGCAACAAATGTTGATGATGCAACCACAGATCCTCGATTTGGGAGAGTAGGTAAGCAAAAAATTGAAGACACTGGAGCACTTACTAAAAAAAGAATGGAAACTGTAGATGATGAAACTTCTGCCGCAGCTATTGATTTTATCAAGAGACAAAACGCTGCAGGAAAACCATTTTTCTGCTGGTTTAATGCGACTCGTATGCACCTTCGTACTCACGTAAGAGCAGAACACAGAGGAAGATACACACATGGTGATAGCGAATATATTGATGGTATGATCGAACATGATGAAACTATCGGTAGTATTTTAAAAGCATTAGACGATTTAGGAATTGCTGACAATACTATTGTTGTTTATTCTACAGATAATGGACCTCACATGAATACATGGCCTGACGGAGCAATGACACCATTTCGTTCAGAGAAAAACACTAACTGGGAAGGAGCCTTCCGTGTACCATGTATTGTACGCTGGCCAGGACATATCAAACCAGGAACAGTAACTACTGAATTGATGAGCCATAACGATTGGATTCCTACATTTGCTTCAATTGCAGGAGAACCAGATATTGTAAATAAACTTTTAAAAGGTTATAGCGCTAATGGGAAAACTTATAAAGTGCATTTAGATGGTTATGACCAAAGTAAATTTTTAGAAGGGAAAACAGCGAAAAGTGCCAGAGATAAATTCTTCTATACAGATGATGATGGATTATTAGTTGGTTTAAGAGAAGGAGATTATAAATATGTTTTTGCTGAACAGCGTTTAGAAGGAACATTAGGTGTTTGGGCAGAACCTTTCACTAAACTTCGTCTTCAAAAAATATTCAATCTATATCAAGATCCTTTTGAAAGAGCCGACATCACTTCAAATACTTTCTGGGATTGGCAAATGAACCATGTGCAATTAATGTATGGAGCAATTCAAGATGTAGTTGTATTTGCTGAAACATTTAAGGAATATCCACCAAGATCAATTCCGCCAAGTTTCTCTGCTTATACCATTATGGAAGAAGCTATGAAAGATATCAAAGCTCAAAAGTATATAGAGAAAAATGTTCTTCCTAAATTAAAAGAGGAAGAAGAGACAGCTTCAAAAAAGAAAAAATAAATAATTCAAAAAGAGATTCAGACTGACAACTCTGAATCTCTTTTATAACATACAAACATCATGAAAAAAAGTATCTATATATTATCTCTGGTGGTTTTGTTTCTCTTTTCCTGTAAAAAATCTGACACTTTAACTTCTCCAGCAGAAAATAAACAGACAGAAACGGCTGTAAGTAGCGATCCGTTGCCAAGCTGGAATGATGGAGCTTTAAAAAGTGATATTATTGCCTATGTTGAGAAAGTAACCAAAGAAGGAAGCCCAGATTTTATTCCAGTTGAAAATAGAATTGCAACTTTTGATAACGATGGAACACTTTGGGCTGAAAAACCATATGTTCAAGAACTTTTTGCTTTTTATAGAGTAAAAAAAATGGTAGAAGCCAAACCAGAATTAGCACAAAAACAGCCTTTTAAAGCAGTAATCGAAAAAGATAAAACATTCTTTGAAAAAGGAGGCGATAAAGCACTTATAGAACTCGTTGCTGCAACGCATACCGGAATGACCGAAGATGAATTTGAAACTTCAGTTAATGACTTTTTTAAAAGTGCACAGTATCCGGGTAAAAATGTTCCGGTAAAACAAATACGTTATCAGCCACAATTAGAACTGCTTAATTATCTCCGTGCCAACGGATTCAAAACCTATATAGTTACAGGCGGAACAATCGAAGTGGTAAGAGCAATATCTCAGGACTTTTACGGAATTCCAAAAGATCAGGTAGTGGGAACTTCATTTAAATATAAATATGATGGGACCAAAAATGCCGTACAGCGTGAAGCGGCTCTAGATCATTTTAATGATAAAGAAGGAAAACCTGTTGGGATTCAATTGCACATTGGGCAGCGACCTGTTTTTGCCTGCGGTAACGAGGGCGGAGCTGGTGATATCGCAATGCTGCAATATTCTCAAGGAAATAAATACCCATCATTTCAATTACTGGTAAATCATAATGATTCAATAAGAGAATATAAATATCAAGAAAAAGATAATGCTTCTCTAAATATTGCTGCTAAAAACAAGTGGCATGTTGTTGATATGCAAAAAGACTGGAAAAAAGTTTTTTCCGACAATTAGGTTGAGTTAGTTAGAATTAAAGTGAAACAACTTTATTGGTTGGTTGTTTCATTTTGATTTTAAAAGAGCATTTATAAATTCTAAAATGGGAAAACCTATGAAGCTTCATAAAGTTATCAGATCACTTTTATTTGCAGTCTGTTTAATCTTAAGTTTAAACTCTTATGCTCAGGAAGAAGAACAGAAAACAGGAAACAGCGCACAAGAACTCGCTGATAAAATGGCAAATCCTGTGGCAAGTTTAATTAGTGTTCCGCTGCAAAATAATCTTACTTATGGAATTGGAGCTTATAATGGATCAAAATATCAGATCAATATACAGCCTGTTGTTCCTTTTAAATTAAGCGAAAATTTAAATTTAATTACGCGTTATATTCTTCCAGTTGTAGATCAGCAGGATGTTACAGGAGAAAATACACATGAGTTTGGTTTAAGTGATGCAACGGTAACGGCATTTTTTGCCCCTAAAACAAAAGGAATTATTTTAGGAGCTGGCCCCGCTTTTTTAGTGCCAACGGCTACAGAAAAATTGTTAGGAACAGAGAAATTTGGAATTGGCCCGAGCGTTTTGGTAATGCATCAGGGAAAAGGACTTTCGATAGGTTTTTTAGCTAATCAAATCTGGTCTGTTGCAGGAAATGCAGATAGAGCAGATTTCAATCAGTTTTACACACAAATATTCTTAACGCATAGTTATAAAAGCGGTGCAAGTTTAGGAATCACTTCAGAAATTACTCAAAACTGGCAAGGAAATACAACCCTTATTACGGTTAGCCCAAATGTTGGTGCAATTACAAAATTAGGCGGTCAGACTATGCAATTTGCTGTTATGCCTTTAATTCCGGTTGTGGGTCATTCAAATATAAGACCAGATTGGGGATTAAGAGCGGTCGTTGCCTTTATATTTCCACAATAATAAAAGAAGTTTAAACGGTCTCTTTAATTTTATCTATCGGAATTATGGAAGAAGATTTAAAACATACAGCCGAAACCGCATTTAATCCGATAGCATCAAAGGCAGAACGTTATCAAAAAGGAGCTTCGATTAGAAAGAAAATACCTTTGGTGAAACATCAGGAATGGAATTCTTTTAAAAACCGCAAAAATCCAGTAGATATTTTAATTCAGACCAGCGAAGGAAGAGTTGAAAGTTTGTTGCCAATTCGGTATAGAAGAATGATGGAATCTCCATTTTCATTTTACAGAGGCGCTGCTGCTATCATGGCTGCCGATTTGGCTCATACTCCAGTATCTGGAATAAATCTTCAACTTTGTGGTGATTGTCACTTGATGAATTTTGGCGGATTTGCAACTCCAGAACGTAAATTGGTTTTTGATATTAATGATTTTGATGAAACTTTTCCAGGACCTTGGGAATGGGATGTAAAAAGACTCGCAGCCAGTTTTGTGATTGCTGGGCGATGGAGAAAATTTTCCAATAAAAATTGTAAAGAATTTGCATTGAACGTTGCAGATAGCTACAAAAGACATATGCTAGATTACAGTAAATTATCGGCGCTTCAAATCTGGTATGCTGATATTGATTTGGCAGAATTGATCGAATTAGGTCGAGACAAAGAATTTAAAGAATTTGACCAGAAAAGAATTAAAAAAGCATCAGAGTATACGGCTCATGAAAAAGAGTTTGCAAAGATGACTTATTTTGATGGCGCCAGAGCTCGCATAAAAGATGATCCGCCATTGATATTCCATCCAAGCGGAGAACTTGAAAAACAAGTGGCTAAAGAGGGTGAAATTATCCATAATAGATATTTAGAATCGCTTTCAGAAGAAAAGCAGATTTTGTTAAGCCGATACATGCTTCAAGATATTGTCATAAAAGTAGTTGGCGTAGGCAGCGTTGGAACATTGTGCGGTATTAGTCTGTTAATGTCGGCAACTGGAGAACCTATTTTTTTACAGTTTAAAGAAGCTCGAAAAAGTGTTTTGGAAGGAAATGTAAAAATAAAAGGAAAATACAGCCATCAGGGCGAACGGATTGTAATGGGACAAAAGCTAATGCAATCTGCCTCGGATATTTTTCTGGGCTGGACAGACGATAGTAAAAATAGGTTTTTCTATATCCGTCAGCTTAGAGATGCCAAAGTAAAACCAGTTCTCGAAGTGATGAAACCTAAAAACATGGCAGAATATGCCAAAGCCTGCGGATGGGCGCTTGCGAGAGCTCATGCTCGCTCGGGAGATCCTTCGGTAATTTCAGGTTATATTGGAGATACAGATGAATTTGCAGATGCCATTTCGGAATTTTCGGTTTTATACGCCAATCAAAACGAATCGGATTATAATAAAATGCTGGAGGCAATAAAACATGGAAAACTGCCTATTTCAGATGAAATCTAATTCTATGAATCAAAAGAAAATAGAAATTAGTATGTAGTTGTACAAAGTAAAATAAACTTTAAAAAAGGAACGAAATATACTAGAAAACGGCAAAGTAAGATTTTATTTATTTAATACTGTTAATTAAATAAAATGATTTATCTTTGAGAGTAAGCTAAGTAATTGTTTAGTAGATGTTTGTGTCGAATAGGCGATTATTAATGCACGCTTTGCCCCCCGTTCAAGATTTTTACGATTTTAATACATTCGAGTTAAACTGATTTAATTATTAATTTAATAAATACCACAACATGAATATTAAAAGAACAAATCTTCGCCTTATCCCAATTTTATTTTTGGGTTTAATTTACAGCTGTTCTCCAACTGTAAAAGTAACGACCGATTATGATCATGCTGTTAATTTCAGCGAATACAAAACATTTGCTGTTTATGATCTAAGAGCACAGGAAGGTCAGGTAAATCAGTTAAATGTTGATCGTGTAGCAAAAGCAATCCGAAATGAAATGCTTGCTAAAGGATTTACAGAATCTTCTAATCCAGATTTAAAAGTGAATGCTGTTTCCATCTTAAAAAATAAAACTTCTGTTAGTGCCAACACTAACTTTTATGGATATGGCGGAATGTATCGCCCTTATGGATATTGGGGCGGTGGCGCTATGATGGGTGGTGCCAATACGACATTTGATACTTATGACTATGTTGATGGTTCATTAGTAATTGATATTGTGTCTACAAAAACGGATAAGTTAATTTGGCAAGGAATTGGAAATGCCGAAATTGACAGTAAACCAGACAATCCGGAAGAATTTATTAACGGTGCAATCAAAAAAATACTTACAGGTTTCCCTCCGGGAGCAGATAAAAAATAATTAATATAAAGTAAAGCTGTTGTACTTGCCGGTCTTTGGCAAGTACAATTCTTTATGGTTACACGCCCCTTCTCGTACTCTATTTTTAAGATTTTAAGAAAAATATTTACTCAGTTAAGCTTAAAAAAATGATCGATATATTACTCTCACTTTTCTTTTTCATAGCCACAATTGCGGGGCTAGCTACATCAATTATGGTTCTTTTTTCCAGAAAAAACTATTCTAAAAGTTTCTTTTTGGGAATGTTTTTATTGAGTTTGGCGGTAGTAAGTATCTACAATTTTTATCTCTCGGCCAACTTATTTAAAAATTTCCCAGATCTATTTACCATTACAAAAGCGTTTATATTTTTAACCGCGCCATGTTCTTTTTTATATGTTAGAAATATTTTATCACTTAATAAAAGTTTTAGAAAATACGATTGGCTGCATTTTGTGCCTTTCATAATTTATTTCGTTTTAACGTTGGTTGTTTATGTTGGAAGTCATACCAATATAAAGGCTGTCGATTATATTTCAAGATTAATCAAAAATCCATTTTCTGTTTTAACATTGACGATTTGGCTTTTCTATGTATTTTTTCAAACCATGTTGATTTTAAACTATGATCTGAAAAAATTTAGAGGAAATCAATTTCATCGAATTAAAGTAATTAACTGGATTAGAGTTTATAACCTTATGATTTTGTTCTTATTTTCGGCGCTTTTTGTTCATCATTTTTTACTGAGAAAAGTTGAAGCCACAGATCTTTCGTGTTACGTACTCATTTCTTCTGTTTTATTTTTTACTGTTGGATGGCTGTATTTCAAACCACAGATTTTTCATGACGAAGAAGAAACATTTGACTTTGTTGTAGATAATACAGTATTGGTAAAAACAAAAGAAACCAAAACTGTTATTCCAATTGCGAATGAATTAACGCTTGAAAAAAGAGAAGAATACCTTCTAAAATTAGACTATGTTTTAAACTCGAAAAATCTTTTTCTAAAGAAAGATTTCGTAATCAGAGATCTATCTGACGAAACGGGAATATCTGTACATCATTTGTCCAATTTAATTAATTCTGAATTTGGACTTCATTTTCAGGATTATGTTAATTTGAAAAGGATAGAATATTTTAAAGAAAAAATAAACGATCCAGAATGGAAAGATTTATCGCTGGAAGGAATGGCGTGGGGTTCTGGTTTTAAATCCCGTACAACCTGCTTTAGAGCCTTTATAAAGCATACTGGAAAATCTCCTTCAGAGTATTTTAAAACCATTCGAATAAACCCAGATCGAACAGGCGCTTATTATTTTAAATAAAATTCTTCGCATAAATATTAGCGACGGTTGTAAATCTTAATTCATCTTAAAACATTTCGATATGATAGAAAAGATTAATAATTCGAAAAAAGTATTACGATCAATTTTGACAGTAATGTCACTACTGCTTTCCTTATATGGTAATGCACAATTAAAAGGCGGACATATTCTTGGCGCAATGGGACTTCAATCTGGAACTCAGGCTCCTGAAAAAACCTTGAGCGTGTATATTCCAGGATATATTTATACAGCATCTTCATTGCGAAACGGCAACGGAGATAAAATTGGAAATCCAGATATTACGATGTTTATAACAGGTGTTGGAGCCAATTATGTGAGTGATTTTAAAATTTTAGGAGCCAATTACGGAGCTACAATTTTATTAGCTGGAGCTTCAAATACCATTCAAGGAAGTTATGTCGATTCACAAAGTGATTTTGCTTTTACAGATATGTACGTGCAGCCCGTTCAATTAGGCTGGCACAACAAAAGAGCCGATTTTGTTTTCAGTTATCAAATGTATTTGCCAACAGGGAAATACGACCTTGGCGACAGCAACAATAGCGGTTTAGGAATGTTTATGAATGAGTTTTCTGCAGGAACAACTTTATATTTTAATGAAAAGAAAACATTTCATTTTTCTGCATTGGCAGCTTATGAAATCAACGGAAAAAAGAAAGATACCGACATTAAAACAGGAGATATTTTAAGTGTTGAAGGCGGTTTAGGAAAAACATTCTATTGTATGAATGCCGAAAAAACGGCTCCAAAAGGCATCTTAAATGCGGGTTTAATTTATTATCTGCAATACAAATTGACAGAAGATAAAATACCTGTTGGAACAGGTATTATTATAGAACCAGAAAAAGACAGAGTTGGCGGACTCGGAGCCGAAATCAATTATTTACATCTTAGTAGCATGACTTCGGTGGGTTTTAGATGGGTTGGAGAAGTAGATGCAGTAAATAGATTTCAGGGAAATACTTTTTTTATAACGCTGGCGCACGTTTTCAATTTCAATAAAAAATAATTTCTGAGTTTATTCTAAGAGATTTCAGGTTTTTGAGATGAGGTAATTTTAAATATAAAACGATAACATTCTTATATGAAAAACAAAAAGCCAACATCAAAAATAATACTCTTTTCGCTTTGGATGTTATTGTCATTCAGTTTTTTAAATGCACAAAAACACCAAGTTGTTTTTAAAGATTCTCTAGACGGTGCTTTCGATTTGAGTGATTTTCTTATCTACGCCAACGGATTTATAGTAGTGCCAACTATTATTACAGAACCAGCTGTTGGAGGTTTTGGAGGTGCAGTCGCGCCAATTTTCCTTAAAAAAAGAGCCCCAGTTATTGAAGAAGACGGAACAAAACGTTTTGTAAATCCAGACATTACAGGAGGAATCGGAATGTATACTGCCAACAAAAGCTGGATGGGTGGAGCTTTTCGTTCTTCAACACTTGTTAAACCTAAAATATTATATCGTGTTTTCGCGGCTTATGGCGACATGAATTTATCATTTTATGCCAATAATTTACCTAATCAGGCAGATCAGGAATTTAAACTCAACTTTAAATCGACCATTTTTTATACACAATGGCTCAAACAATTTAAGAACGCAAAATGGAGCGCAGGTCCACAATATCTGTTTTTAAACTCAAAAATAAACCTGCCCGATTTTAATCTTCCGCCACCATTTGTAGATCCAAAAGATATTAAAAGCACCATAAGTCAGCTTGGAGGCGCAGTGCAGTTTGACGGACGTGACAATATATTTACACCAGACAAAGGGATAAGGGTTCAGGCCGATTTTTTCTGGTCAGATAAAGCACTTGGAAGCGATTACCAAGCTTGGCGTATTAATTTATCTACAATAGGCTATTATCCATTGGCTAAAAAACTAATTGGCGGACTAAGGATTGAAGGGGAGCAGGCGTTGGGAAGTCCGCCTTTTTATTTAAAACCTGGAATCAATTTACGAGGAATTCCCGCAGCGAGATACATGGGAAACACCAGTATTGTTGCCGAAGGCGAATTAAGATGGGATGTCTACAGACGTTGGAGCGTTATGGGATTTGGAGGTCTCGCAAGTGCGTTTGACGATTGGGACAAGGCTTTTGCAAAACCCGTTGTTTACAGCTACGGAAGCGGTTTTAGATACCTCTTAGCCAGAAAGTTCAAACTTCGTATGGGAGTAGACATTGCAAAAGGCCCAGAAGATTGGGCGTACTATATCGTTTTTGGAAGCAATTGGATGCGATAAACAAAGACGCAAAAAACTTGTAAGAAGTTAATTTATAAAATAATAACCCCAAAAAACCTTAATAAGCCATTATTGAGGTTTTTTGTATTAAATGTCTTAATAATTCTAGTCGTTAAGAAAATATTAACAATTAAACATCACACAAATTGTATAATATTTAATTGTTTTGTAACAAATTAGAAACAATGGAGACTAATTTTGTTAAATCTTAAACATAAATTATGAATACATTTTCATTCAAATCAGTGTTTGCAGCTTCAGTATTTTTAGCTGGAACAGCAGGCTGTTTTGCGCAAGACGTATTAGTGAACTCACTTAAACTAAACGCGAGCGACAAAAGTAAAGAGAACTTCAAATTTACAGAAGTAATTAATCTAGGAACAACATCAGTAAAATCTCAAGGATCATCTGGAACTTGCTGGAGCTACTCGACAAACTCATTCTTAGAGTCAGAAATGATTCGTTTAGGGAAACAGCCAGTTGAGTTATCTCAAATTTATTCTGCAAGAAACGTGTATGTTGAAAAAGGGGTAAACTATGTTCGTATGCATGGAGCAATTACTCTTGGAGACGGTGGAGCTTTGCACGATGTAATTAATATGTATAAAAAATACGGAACTGTGCCAAGAGAAGTTTATACAGGATTAAACTACGGAACAGACAAAAACAAATTTGCTGAAATGGGCGCTCTTATCGAAGGTGTTCTTACAGCAGTGGTTAAAAACCCGAACGGAGAATTAACTCCAAACTGGCAAAAAGCTTACGCAGCAGTTATTGATTCTTACTTAGGAAAAGTGCCAGATAACTTTAACTACAAAGGAAAAAACTACACTCCGCAATCTTTTGCTAAAGAAGTAGTAGGAATTAACCCAGATGAGTATGTAGAAATGTCATCTTTTACAAATGCTCCATATTACCAAAAAACAACTATGATGGTGCCAGACAACTGGTCATTGGATCAAGTTTACAACGTAAAATTGAACGATATGACAGATGTTATCGACAACGCACTTAAAAAAGGATATACTGTAGCTTGGGCAACAGATGTTAGCGAGAAAAGCTTTAGCTGGAAAAACGGGGTAGCTTATGTAACTTCTAAAAAATTTGACGATATGACTGCAGAAGAAAAAGCAGACATGTTTAACGGACCAAAAGCAGAACCAGAAATTACTCCAGAAATGCGTCAGGCTGCGTTTGATAACTACACTACAACAGACGACCACGGAATGCACATTATTGGTCTTGCAAAAGATCAAACTGGAAAAGAATACTATATCGTAAAAAATTCTTGGGGAGAAACAAACGACTACAAAGGTTTCTTGTTTGTAACTAAGAACTTCGTAAAATATAAAACTACTGCATTACTAGTAAACAAAGGAGGAATTCCTGCTGAAATTGCTAAGAAATTAGGGGTTTAAAACGTATCGATTTTATGAAAAAAAAGCAGTATTACTTAAAAGTAATACTGCTTTTTTTATTTGCAAAAACAAAAAAAAACGAAAAATCTTATAATTTTACTGCTTTTTAAAAATATAAAAGATAATGGATATAAATGGACTACTTAATGAAATAAAAATAGAAGAAAATCTTCTGTCAAATCATGAAATTCTATTTCAAAAAATAAAGAATGATTCAGATTGGAATACTGAAATTAAGGCGAGAAAAACAGTTAGTTATGGTGTTCCTTATAATTATTCTAATATATCTTATCCGTTTATAGAGTTTCCTGATTATATATCTGAAACAGCTTCTTTAGTTGAAGAAAGGCTTAGTTTTTCAATAAATAATTGTTTGATTAATTATTATGAAAATGGAGAGTCAAAAATGGGTTTTCATTCCGATCAAGTAGATATTCTTGCAGATAATACTGGAGTTGCCATTGTTTCATTGGGTAATAAAAGAATAATACGATTTAAAAGTAAATTAGATCCATATAGTATTCTTGATATTTCGCTTTATCCGAATAGTTTGTTCTATATGACTCAATCCGTTCAGGAATTTTGGCTTCATTCTATTTTGCCAGAAACAGGAAATAATGCTGCAGAAAGAATAAGTATTACTTTTAGAAAGTTGATTTCTTGATTTTAAACAAGCAATTGAAGTTATAAATAAATTAGGGGTTTAACTAACCTTAAAGTTTTAAAGAAAATAGAAAAGCGCCGTAATCTTAGGATTGTGGCGCTTTTTTCTTGATTCTATGGAATTATATTAGGTATTAAATTTTTTAAATAATCAGGTACATAATTTATCGATTGGATTTTTCCTGATTCAATAGATAATACGTAAGAAGGTTGTTGTTCATATGCGGAAGAATCATATATGTCAACATAATCAAAATAATCGAAAAATTTATTAAGATTATCATATCCATCTTTATATCGTCTTTCAATTTCTTTTTCCGGAACAAAATGACCTCCATTTTCAACACGTATAGCAACTCTTTTCTTTGCTTCTTGGATAGAATTTAGACATAGAAAAATAAGCTGTAAATCATATCCATTATTTTTAAATATATCAGGCCAGTGAAGTGGAGTTGAATTGAAATTAGTTTCATAACAAAAACTAGATTTGTTGCCGATAGCTGTTTTAACTTGATTTTCTAATTCAGTAAAGGCTAATCTATGAGCCATTTCTCCTCTTATATCTGAATCGAATAAAGAGCTATAAAATTTTAAAAAATAGAAATCGTAATCAAAAGGAGTAAAATTTTCAGGAGAAAGTACTTTAGAAAAAGTAGATTTTCCAGAGCCATTGCATCCGGCAATGACTGTTAAAATAGGTTTAGACATTCTTGAATTGAGGAGCTACTGGTGGATTTTTTTGATCTTTTCCCAAAGCTATGTTTCTTTCATAAACAGCCACTTGCTTCTTTACAGAAGGCATAACTTTACTCATTTGCTTTAAAGCAAATTGTACTCTTTCGGATGTGTTAGAAATATCTTTCATAATGATGCAAATTTACAAAAAACAAATTAAAGATGTATATAATGTAAACCTCATGCTGTTTTTAGATCACTTCCCCTTCATCAACTTCTCCAAATACTCCACTTTATCTTTTTCAGCCTGAACCAAACGCTCATAAAGTTCCACAATTTTATCAATTGGGTTGAAAGTGCATTCTAGAGCATTTGCATTAACAATACTATCAGTGATAGCGTTGTCATATACATTATTGAAATAATTAACGACACCTTCATCTGAAAAACTTTTTATTGAATCAGCCGAAACACCCAAAGCTTCTGCAATAACGTTTAGTTTTTCATCGTCAAGCGTTTCGCTTCCCTCAATATTAGAAATCGTCTGTTGGCTCATACCAATAGCAATGGCAAGTGCTTCTTGTTTCATTCCTCTAAGCTCACGAATGCGGCTTATGTTTCTCCCTATATGTTTTGGTTTTGTTGCTGTGCTCATACTTCAAAGATATTAAAAATCCTTAAAAATTAGGATAATAGTAAAACACTATCTTTTTTGGTGAATTACTAAACCTAATGTTTTGTTAGAATGGATTCTATTGTTTAATTCGCTCAAACAAAAATACAATTTTTCGTACAATAATTATTAAAAACCAAAACAGTAAATATAAACGCCATGACAACACAAAATGAAAACAATGCAAGCGAGAATAAGGTAATAGCATCTTTGTCCAAATTTGTATCAGATATTTGTTTCGATGGAGATTTTAGAAACCATCCTGAATACTTAAATGAAATTTTCGAACACCTTCTTGAAACAGAACCAGGAAACAGTCTCCCTTTACGAATTAAAATGCTGAGTTGCATTAGAACGAGTAAAATGCTCGTAAAAGCCTTAGAACCATTCACAGACGAAGAAATCCATAAAGCTTGTACGGAAAATAGGAATTATTAAGCGGAAATAGGCATTTAAACGTTTTTTAGGGTTTTTAAAAGGCGATTAGGACATCGAGAAGAGATATTGCGTAACTTTATGTAAGTTTTAAGTCCTGGCATTTAATTTTAATGATTAATCATGAAAAAGTATGGAGCAGTTTTAAGTACACTTGCATTCGTATTTTCTCTTCACTGTCCTGCCCAGCGCACCAACACTGCCTCCGCTTCATCAGCAAAAGGAAACACGATATTATTGACGGATAATCTTGCAGGTAGAGATCTTGTTATAAAATCCTATTATGTAGAAGAAAGAATTAATAAGCTTTTTGGGGGAAGAATTATAACCTATGAAGTTTCAAAACTGGATATGGTCGATACTTACGATTTAGGTCCAAATAACACCAGAACTGTAATCCCGATATATGCAAAACCAAAACATCTCATAGTTCCTAATGCTATACCGGCAAAAGCTCCTTTAGAAGATGTAAAAACACCTTTAGTACCCGCCCAAACAGCACTTACAGCTTCTGTTCCAAAATCAAAATCGATTAATATTGATGTAATAAATACTTATGGAAAAGTAATCGACAAAGGTTACAAAACAGTCGAAATGCTAAGAAAAGTTGCCGATCGACTTTATTTTGATGGAAATCTAACCGAAGCCGCAGGTTATTATACGCAGTTATTTGAGCTAACTTCAGATTTAGAAGTAATCTATTTTTATAGATATGCTCAATCTCTAAAAGCCATTAACGAAACTGAAAAAGCAGAGGCTTTAATGAAAAGATTCAAAAGCGAAACGCTAGCTGTTAAATAGTTTTTTTCTTAACCGCAAAGGCACAAGGTTTTACGCAAAGTTAGCAAAGTTTGATTATTAAAAACTTTGCTAACTTTGCGCTTTCTTAGCGTCTTTGCGGTTAAAAAACAACAACATAAGGAAGCTTTTTCCGTAATCAGGAAGGCTTCATCGAAAAAAGGTATTTTAACGTTTTTTCAAGTTAGTTACAGAGATTGTTAAAGTGTAACACGCTGAATCATATATATTTAATAAAATTTTTAGCCAGACCACTAATTTTATTGAACTGTTTATGAAAAAGTCCAGAGTGTTTTTCAGCGCATTTTTATTAATAATTTACCTCAATTGTTTCGCCCAGAAAAAAGAAAACACAACAGTTTCGACAGCAAAAGGGCAGACCATATTATTGACAGACACTCAGTCGGATGAAAATCTGGTTATAAAATCCTATTATGTAGAAGAAAGAATCAATAAACTTTTTGGCGGAAGAATTATAACCTACGAAGTTTCCAAACTTGAAATGGTTGACACTTACGATTTAGGTCCAAATAACACCAGAACGGTGATTCCGAGATATGTAAAAAGAAAAGACAAAACAATCGCTCCAGTTGAATCTCCAAAAGCCAAAGAAGAGCATTTATTAACCTCACTCAAACCTGTTGAGGTTGCTATTTCGGCTCCTGCCAAAGAAACGAAATACACTAGTGTAGATGTAACAGGCACTTACGCTAAAGTATTAGAGAAAGGCTATCGAACTCCAGAAATGCTACAAAAAGTAGCCGACCGACTTTATTTTGAAGGTAATTTTAATACCGCAGCGAGTTATTATGAACAGTTGCTTAATTTGGTCAAAGATCCCGATGTTATTTACTACTACAGATATGCTCAATCCTTAAAAGCAATCAATCAATTAGAAAAAGCAAATGCTTTGATGAAAAGGTTTAAAAGCAAAACTTTGGTTGTGAAGTAGTTTTTTTGCTTGCGAAGTTTTTTTAACCGCAAAGAACGCTAAGAAGGCGCAAAGGTCGCAAAGCTATTTTGATGCTGAGTGTTACCAAAATCTAAATATTAAGTTCACAGAGCTTTGTGTATGTATAGCTTTGTGAACTTTTTTTATTTTAAGTTTTAGCCTGATTTCTTATTTATAGTTATAGCCAATGGTTTTAACCATTGAGATATAAAGAGAGACTATTATTCGTTTCCCGTGGTTGAAACCACGGGTTATGTTTGATATTCTACACGAATAAAACTTTGCGAATTTTATCTAAAGAAGCAGTTTTGTCATTTCGACCGAAGGGAGAAATCACACACGCAGATCGGCAAAGATTGGAAATATACTTTGTGGAGTTTCTAGTGCGATTTCTCCCTTCGGTCGAAATGACAATTTTGTAGACCTTTGCGAACTCTTGCGGTTCCTATTAAGTCTTGCATAAAAAAAACTCTTAGCGTCCTCTGCGTAAAAAAGAATTTGGGCAAAAAAAAAGACGATCAATTTGATCGTCTTTTTTTAAGCTCCCCCTCTTGGGCTCGAACCAAGGACCCTCTGATTAACAGTCAGATGCTCTAACCAACTGAGCTAAGGAGGAATCACCTTAAAAGGTTAATATGTTTGCTAAAAAAAGTTGCTCCCCCTCTTGGGCTCGAACCAAGGACCCTCTGATTAACAGTCAGATGCTCTAACCAACTGAGCTAAGGAGGAAGTTGTTGCTCTTTTTAGCGAGTGCAAATATAAAACTATTTTTAGTTTCTCAAAAACATTTTCACTCTTTTTTTGACTTTTTTTTACTTGCCAACAATTGCCTTGTAAATGTCGTTACCATTAGCAAATAGTAGTAGTGAAATAAGTAAAACAAAACCAACCATTTGCGCATTCTCTAGGAATTTATCGCTCGGTTTTTTGCCACTAATAATTTCATACAATAAAAACATCACATGTCCACCATCAAGTGCTGGAATTGGCAATAAATTCATAACTCCAAGCATAATTGACAATAAAGCTGTGATTGACCAGAATACTTCCCAGCTCCAAGAACTAGGGAAAATGTTGTAAATCGCAGCAAAACCACCCACTTGTTTGTAAGCTTTAGTTTCTGGATTAAAAATCATTTTCAATTGTTTTCCGTAACCTACTAATTGATCTTTTCCTTTTTGAAGACCAACCGGAATAGATTCGAAGAAACCATATTCTTTTGTGCTTATTTTATAATAACCTAGTTTTTCTAATGATTTCATGTCTAAACCACCAGGTATAACTCCCAATTTTCCTTCATTATTAACTTTTAAAGTAATTGGAGTTTCTTTAAAATCACGTAAAACAACTGCAGGAATTTCTTTTCCTTTATTAGCTAATAAAACAGCTTTTGCCTCGTCAAAATATTTAATCTTTTGTCCATTAAGAGAAAGAATCAAATCTTTTGCCTTCAAATTCTGATTAGCAGATTCTTCTGTAACTTTTCCAATAGCATAAGGTCTGCGGATATCGATAAGCATTCCTTTTTCTGTTTTAGAAAGCTGGTCAACAAAATCTGTTGGCATAGTAATCGTTTGCTGTTGTCCGTTTCTTTCAATCAAAACGTGTTTTGCCATGATCACATTCATGTTCATGTCACTATCAAAATTTTCTACAGCTTTTCCATCAATAGAAATAATTTTATCACCAGTTCTAAAACCAGCTTTAAGCATAGCAGGATTTTCAATTGCAACACCATCTTTTAAGTCAGCATTAGCAATATACGTATCTCCATAAGCAAATGCCATACCTATATATATAATAAAAGCCAAGATAAAGTTTACCGTAACACCACCAAGCATAATAATTAAACGCTGCCAAGCTGGTTTTGTGCGAAATTCCCAAGGCTGTGGAGGCAGAGCCATTTGCTCTTTGTCCATACTTTCATCAATCATTCCAGAAATTTTCACATAACCACCAAGAGGAAGCCATCCAATACCGTATTCTGTTTCTCCTATTTTCTTTTTGAAAAGTGAATATTTAACATCAAAAAACAAATAAAATTTTTCGACTCTGGTTTTAAACAATTTAGCAGGGATAAAATGCCCTAATTCATGAAGAATAATAAGTAAAGATAAACTCAATAGAAATTGAGAGAGTTTGATAACTATATCCATTTTTTGTTTTTAATTCGTATTTAACGCACAAAAGTAGCGTTTTCTATTTTAATATAAGTGTGCAATATAGTGTTTAAGATTTTAAATGTTTGTTAATAATTATATTAGTTTTTATTAAACAAAAAAGTAAATCTCAATTATTGCATTAGTACTTCATTCCATGAAAATGTTACAAAATGTCCTATTCTGATATTTTTAAAACTTATTGGGGAAGGTTTTTTAAAATTTCAATTCTAATTTCATTTTTTTAAGCTTATAAGATTATTCTTAAGTAGTTAACAAAACTATTTTGAATTTCTTAAAGACTTTTTTGTTTTATTAATTTTTTACAGTGAGAATATGAATTTTATTAAACAAATTGAGAGAATAAAAGAAATGCACAAATTGATTTCTGGAGAAAAAACAGGCTCTCCTCTGGCATTTGCAAGAAGGTTATGTTTGAGCCGAAGCCAGTTTTACAACGAGCTAGACCTAATAAAAGAACTCGATGCTCCAATAAAATATTGTAAAAAAAGAGAGACATTTTATTATGAAACTCATTTTGAATTGATTTTGAATTTTTCCCTTAAAACAATAAAAGATGATGAATCTAAAGAAATTTTTGGAGG
Organism: Flavobacterium ginsenosidimutans; assembly: GCF_003254625.1. Taxonomy (GTDB): domain Bacteria; phylum Bacteroidota; class Bacteroidia; order Flavobacteriales; family Flavobacteriaceae; genus Flavobacterium; species Flavobacterium ginsenosidimutans. Next base: position 227,413 of record NZ_QJRJ01000075.1, on the reverse strand, counting down.
TTCTAACTTCCGTCCAAGTTTATTGGACGGAAGTCTGATAAGTTTGCTGTAACAAAATGCTTCTCGAGAAAATGAATTTTGTTGAGTTTATTAACATTTAAAATTTGAATTATGAATTTAGAAGAATTGAATTTGGTTGAGCTTAATGCTCAAGAGATAAAAGAAGTCGAAGGAGGAATTTGGTTAGTTGTTCTTGGAGCGATTGCAACTGCTTGTATTGCTGATTGGGATAATTTTGAAAGAGGTCTTAAGGGACTGCCTTGTAAAGACTAAATCATAAATGTAAAATTTTTAAGAATAGAAAATTATGGAAAAACAATATCAAAAAACTGAAAAGAAAAGAATAAAAAGAAATTTTATAAAAATTATAATTTTTATTTCATTGCTATTTGTTTTTTCACAATGGGATTTTATCGAAAAATTTATTAGAAGTCTTTTTTAACTAAAAATAATTAAATATGGAAAATATAACAGAATTAACAATAGAAGAAGCAAGAGAAATTAGTGGAGGAGTAACATTTGCTTACAGAGTTGGAGAATTTATAAGATTCTCAGGTCATGCATATTTGTCGGGCATCTCAAATGCTTACGATATGGTTTATTCTTGGTAAATCACAACTTTTTTTAGATGAGAGATTGTTAAAATTCCTCATCTAAAAACTTAATAATCAGGAAGTTGAAGGTGGAATTCTACTAGTTATACTTGTGGATATAACGATCATAGGTATCGCACATGGTGTTGGATATGCATAGGCTATTTATATCACATTAATTAATTTATTTATGGAAATGTCATCGGAATTAAAATCAATAATAATTACTATCTACATTTTAGGGTTCTCTTATCTGTGTGGATATGTTATTGGGCAATTTTTAAATTAAATTTCAGCTCTAAACCAATAAACAAGAAAGTTGATGTTTTAAATGAGGGATCTAAAACTCCCTCATTATAAATATTGTATGAAAGAAAATGGGATAATAATTTAATGTATTTATACTTGTTTTGTTTGGATTTTGTGTTTCTGTTTTTGTAATAGTCACTAGTACTTTGTTTTCATTAAATAATTGTTAAGCATACTTATACAGCGAAAACAATAAAACAGCAATAAAATATTATAAGTTATTTAATGATTTTTATTTTTCCAGTTGCATTCCTTTTCTTTTTAGTAGTTCATAAAATTAATGAGGAATTTGATAGAAATAAAACTCATGAGACGATTAAGGTTTAGTATTTATGATCATTTATATGGAAACAAATAAAGATTCAATTTTAAGAAACATTAAATATTTGTCAGATTTTTTATCAGCCTTATCAAAACAGAAACCTTTAGACGTTGAAGACATTGATAATTATATTAATGAGTTTACAGAATATCATTTTAGGCTGTCTTTAAAATTAATTTTAGAAAAGGAGACAGAAAAAATAATCGAAATAATTTCTGGAAATGTTGATTACGAAAATATTAAAGATTTTGCAGATCTTTTACATTTAAGAATTTCTGTCGAAATGAACAAAAATGACAAAAAAGAAATGTCGGGAAAAATTATTCAATTATATGAGATTTATAATAAAATGTCTAAAACCTATTCTTTTGAAAATCAATTAAAAATGAATGAATTAAAAAAATATGGGAAGTAGAAAATTTAAAATAAATATTAAGTTAGAAATTATTGTTACAGTAGCAGCATTTGTGATTTTTACATATTACAGTGGAAAAGTAATTGGAAAGGCTTTGTATTATTTATTAAACTAGGATTAATTATAAAGAAGAATATATATTATGGAATCATCTAAATTTTTAAAACAGATAAGATTGGGAATATTTATATGTGTATCCTTATACTTACTAGGCTATGCTATTGGTTATCTTTTTAAATAACAAATGCTTTTAATTTGGTCAGACAATCTCTTTCCTAAAGTTCTTGGAAAGAGAATTTTTTAATGTCAAAATCTTTCTATGAATTTTAGTTCAGACCCAATAAACACCCTAGAAAATCTTATAGCAAAAAACAAAACAAAAAGCTTTTCAATCTATTTGATTTTAATTTTAACCGTTCTGATTTTCTTGGGATTATTGCCTTTAATTAAAGTCGACATCAGTAGTCAGAGCCGTGGTATTATTAGAAGCAAGATAGACAATGTTCCTGTTGCAACAATTGTAAGCGGCAGGATAAATTGGATAGCATTAAAAAATAATGCTTTTGTAAAAAAAGGAGATACACTTTTAAAGATCTCTAAAGAGAATTTGGAAAGCGAGAAAAGAACCCAAGATACATTGTCAAGCTCTGTTTTGTTATTGTTAAGTGATATTTCAAATCTTTTGCACAACAAAACATCGCAATTGCAGACATCCACAGCGCGAGAGGATTTATTTAAATTTCAATCAGGGAAAAACGAACTGCAAAGTAAAATTTCGCAAGCACAAATAAATTACGATCGTAATAAAATTCTTTATGATAAAGATATTATTGCAAAAGCAGATTTTGAAAAATATGATTATGAATTACGTTTAGCCAAACAAGCGTTGCAAAGTTTTGTAAGTCAGCAAAAATCAACATGGGAAAATCAGAAAAGAGATTTAGAAGAACGATTAAAAAATCTTAATGGAACTGTTACTAAAATAAACGTTGAGTCGAATAATTATTTTGTTTTGGCTCCCATTTCGGGAACTATAGAAAACTTTTCAGGGATTCAAAAAGGTTCTTTTGTAAATGCATCGCAATCTATTGCAACAATTTCTTCTCCAGATCATCTTATTGTTGAGAATAATGTCTCTCCAAATGATATTGGTTTGATTAAGAAAAATCAAAAAGTAAAATTTCAATTAGATGCTTTTAATTATAACCAATGGGGTTTGTTGGAAGGGAAAGTAATTGATATTGACCAAAATATAACAATGCAGGGAGAACAAGCATTTTTTAAAGTTCGCTGTGCATTAGATTCTAAAACTTTACACCTAAAATCGGGTTACAAAACCGATGTTTCAAAAGGAATGACCTTAACCACAAGATATATAATTACACGCCGAAGTTTATTCGATTTGCTATTTGACAAAATAGACAATTGGCTAAACCCAAAACAATTATCTGCTAAAATATAAATGGCTTCAATAAAAATAAAACAACATGATATTAAAGATTGTGGTGCTGCTTGTTTGGCATCTATTGGAAACCATTTCAAAGTTAATCTTCCCATAGCCAGAATTCGTCAATATGCCAATACAGATAAGCGAGGGACTAATGTTCTTGGGATAATTGAAGCTGCCGAGAAAATGGGTTTTACAGCAAAAGGAGTAAAAGGAGGTTTTGATTCTTTAGATAAAATCCCGCTTCCAGCAATTGCCCACATTATCACAAAAGAGCAATTACATCATTATGTAGTGATTTATAAAGTTGAAAAATCTACAATCATGGCTATGGATCCAGGTTTTGGTAAAATGGAAACATACACTTTTGATGAATTTCAAAAAATCTGGACGGGCGTTTTAATTCTTTTTGCACCAAATAATGATTTTAAAACATTAAATGAAAAAACTTCGCCTATAAAACGGTTTTGGAATTTAATTCAGCCACACAAAACTATTTTAATTCAAGCATTAATTGGTGCTATTGTATTTACAGTTTTAGGATTGGCTATGTCTATTTATATTCAAAAAATAACGGATTATGTTTTAGTTGATGGCAATAGAAATCTGCTTAATTTATTAAGTGTTTCCATGATCGCAATTATTTTGCTTCAGGCTTATATTGGCTCAAAGAAAAGCATTTTTGTGATGAAAACAGGCCAGTTAATCGATGCCAAATTAATCTTAGGTTATTATAAACATTTGCTTCATCTGCCACAGCGGTTTTTTGACACGATGCAAATCGGAGAAATCACATCTAGAATAAATGATGCTGTAAAAATACGATCCTTTATAAATGAAACTGCGATCGAAATGATTGTAAATATTTTTATCGTCGTCTTTTCATTTGTATTAATGTTTACCTATTATTGGAAATTGGCTTTGGTCATTATTCTGGTTATTCCGTTTTATGTTTTTGTTTATTTTCTGCTAAATAAATTCAACAAAAAGGTTGAAAGAAACATAATGGAAAATGCAGCTGAATTACAAACACAATTAGTTGAAAGCATTACGCATGTTAGAACTGTAAAAGAATTTGGGATCGAAGAGTTTTCAAATTTAAAAACCGAAAACAAATTTGTAAAACTATTGTTTATAACATATAAATCTGGTCTAAATGGCATTTTTGCCACAACATCGACGCAGTTTTTGGCATCTGTATTTACTGTAATCTTAATGTGGATTGGTTCAGGTTATGTAATCGACAGAGCAATTACTCCTGGAGAATTGTTTTCGTTTTATGCTCTGATAGGATATTTTACTTCTCCTGTGGCTTCTTTAATAAATATGAATAAAACAGCACAAAATGCACTAATTGCAGCAGACAGACTTTTTGAAATCATGGATTTAGAAAGAGAAGAAACAGAAAACAAAATTGAATTATCAAAAGAAAATTTGGGAGATATAAAATTTGAAAATGTTTCTTTTCGGTATGGATCTCGCATGGAAGTTTTTAAAAATTTTAATGCCGTATTCAAGAAAAACCAGACAACAGCGATTGTAGGTGAAAGCGGTAGCGGAAAAACTACTTTAATTTCGTTATTGCAAAACCTTTACCCAATAAAAGAGGGCAAAATTAATATTGGAGATTTTGACCTTCATCATGTTCATTATAAGAGTTTAAGAGAAATTGTTGGTGTTATTCCCCAACAGCTTAATTTGTTTTCTGGAAATATTATAGAGAACATTGCTTTAGGGGAATCTTTTCCTAATATTCAGAGAATTTTAGAGCTTTCAAAACAACTTGGAATTCATGAGTTTGTCGAAAAATTGCCAAATGGATTTGAAACACAGATTGGTGAAAATGGAGCGATGCTTTCGGGCGGACAAAAACAAAGAATTGCCATCGCAAGGGCATTGTATAAAAATCCCGAAATTTTGTTAATGGATGAAGCGACGGCATCATTAGATACTCAATCAGAAAAAATTGTGAAAGATGTTATTGATAATTTTAAATCCTCAGGAAAAACTATAATTGTCATTGCACATCGTTTGAGCACAATAGCCAATGCAGATACTATATTAGTTATGAAAAATGGTTCAATTGTGGAATCTGGAAATCATTTTGATTTGTTAGAACAAAAAACGGAGTATTTCAATTTGTGGAATAAGCAGAATTTGATTTAAATGTTTGTTAATTAATAAACATTTCGATTTCTCGTTTTAACAAGATGCTGTAACTTTACTTTTTGAACACTGCCTTACTCAATTGGTAGTATAAAATCATTAAAAGTTACAAGTATATGGCAACGAAATTATTTTCTCCGCTCACGATAAAAAAAATCACTTTAAAAAATAGAATTGCAATCTCCCCAATGTGCCAGTATTCTGCAATTGACGGATTTGCAAATGATTGGCATCTTGTTCATTTAGGAAGCCGTGCAACTGGCGGAGCTGGACTTATTATTCAGGAAGCAACAGCAGTTTCTCCAGAAGCCAGAATTTCTCCTTCAGATCTTGGAATCTGGAAAGATGAACATATCGAAAAATTAAAACAAATCAACGCTTTTATTGTTTCTCAAAATTCGATTCCGGGAATCCAGTTAGCACATGCGGGAAGAAAAGCAAGTGTTTCGGCTCCTTGGTTGGGAAATAAAAAATTAGATTTCGCTCAAGGCGGATGGCAGACCGTTGCGCCAAGTGCGATTCCGTATCATGATGGCGAACCATTTCTTCCAGAAGCTTTAGATAAAAACGGAATTCAAAAAGTAATCTCCGATTTTAAAACTGCTACAAAAAGAGTAGTGGAAGCAGGATATCAGGTTTTAGAAGTTCATGCGGCTCATGGTTATTTACTGCACCAGTTTTTGTCTCCTTTAACGAATGTAAGAACAGATGAATATGGAGGAAGTTTCGAAAACAGAATCCGTTTCACTTTAGAAGTTGTAGAAGCAGTTCAGTCAGAATGGCCTTCAGATTTGCCTTTATTTGTTAGAATTTCAGCAACAGATTGGGCAGAAAATGGTTGGAATCCAGAAGAATCTGTACAGCTTTCTAAAATATTAAAAGAAAAAGGAGTAGATTTAATCGATGTTTCTTCAGGCGGATTGGTTTCGCATCAAAAAATAACATTAGGATCAGGTTATCAGGTTCCTTTTGCAGAAAAAGTAAAACAAGAAGCCAACATTGCCACAGGCGCAGTCGGACTAATTACAGAAGCCAGACAAGCAGAAGAAATTTTAAATATGGATCAAGCTGATTTAATTTTATTCGCCAGAGAATCATTGAGAAATCCGAACTTGCCTTTAGATTTCGCTAGAGAATTAAATGACGATATTCAATGGCCAAAACAATACGAGAGAGCTAAACTTTAATTTTTTTTCCGCCACGAATTCACGAATCTATTTTTTTTTAATTCGTGAATTCGTGGCGAATAAACTAAAACAAAACCAATGCAAAAGATAAAGACAGCACTATTATCATACGGAATGTCAGGAAAAGTTTTCCATGCTCCGTTTTTAGATATTCACGAAGGATTTGAATTATTAGGTTCTTGGGAAAGAAGCAAAAAATTAATTCAAGAAGATTATCCATACGTAAAAAGTTACGCTTCGCTAGACGAATTATTAAGCGATGATGTCGATTTAGTAATCGTAAATACACCAGTGGGAACGCATTACGAATATGCTAAAAAAGTGCTTTTGGCAGGAAAGCATGCAGTTGTAGAAAAAGCTTTTACAACAACAGTTGCTGAAGCAAAAGAGTTAGTCAAAATTGCAAAAGAAAAAGGCTTGAAATTGGCTGTTTTTCAGAACAGAAGATGGGACAGCGATTTTAAAACCATAAAAAAAGTAATCGACGACGGCGTTTTAGGAGATTTGGTAGAAGCAGAATTTCATTTTGACCGTTACAATCCATTATTGAGTCCAAAAGCGCATAAAGAAACAGCAAATGACGGAGCTGGAGTTCTTAAAGATTTGGGGCCGCATATTATTGATCAAGCTGTAAGCTTGTTTGGATGCCCAAAAGCCGTTTTTGGAGACATTCGTGTAACCAGAGAAAATTCTGTTGTAGACGATTGGATCGATCTGACTTTGTTTTATTCTAATTTCAGAGTTCGTCTAAAAGCTGGTTTTTTTGTGAGAGAAGCCAATCCGGCATACACCATTCATGGAAAAAAAGGATCTTTCTTAAAACCTCGCGGAGATGTTCAAGAAGATGATTTGAAAGTGGGTAAAAAACCGAATTTAGATTCTTGGGGGACAGAAGACGAAAGCTTGCAAGGACTTCTACATACTGAAATTGAAGGTAAAATTGTGAGAGAAAAAATCCCAACGCTTCAAGGCAACTATTTCAGTTTCTTCGACGGCGTTTACGATTCGATTGCAAACGATAAAAAAGAACCGGTTACAGCAGATGAGGGTGTGAAAGTAATGCAGATTATAGAAGCTGCAATTGCAAGTAATGCACAGCAAAAGGTAATCAGCATATCCTAAGTTAGGATTATCATTCCGTAGGAATGTTTCGTCGGTAGAAAAAATAATATTCAGACGCATTTACGTTCCGTAGGAACGTTTGATTTTGATGCCATTTTTTAATAATCTAATGTGTCAAACGTTCCTACGGAACAAATAAATCATATATAAAAAGGGCTATCTCAATTTTGAGACAGCCCTTTTTATTAGTTTTAAAAAAATGAAACAAATTATAATTCTACTAAACCTGAAAAATTGTAATTTTAATAAGAAGATTATAATTGAAAACTTCTTAATTTATAAACAATAACGTTGTAAATTGTGTATAGTTCTTCAATATACGCACTTTGCCATGCGTTTTTAGTATTTTTGACAATATCATAAAAATTTAATATGCTGATAAATTTTAACCCATTAGCGCTTTTTCAGACCAAAGGAAAAATCAAGAAAGTATTTAGAGAAGCAAAAGCCTCTTATTTAAACCGTATTCGTTTTGCTGTTGGAATGTTTTATTTCGGAATGGGTTTGAGTTTTGCTACATGGGCGAGCAGAATTCCAGATATTAAAACGGCTTTAAATTTAAGCGAAGGAGATTTAGGTTCTATACTTTTTGCGCTTCCAGTTGGACAATTGGCTATCATGCCGTTTTCAGGAAAAATGGTCACAAAATTTGGAAGCCACCGCATTCTTATTTTTTCTTTAATAATGTACGTTTTCTGTCTTATAAACTTAGGTTTAGCAACAACGGCATTACAATTATCTCTCGGATTATTTTTGTTTGGTTTATTTGGAAACCTTGCCAATATCGCTGTAAACACACAAGGCGTTTATACCGAAGTTTTGTTTAAAAAGACAATCATGTCATCATTTCACGGAATGTGGAGTTTTGCAGGATTCACAGGTGCGTTAGTTGGTTTAGGAATGCTGGCTTTAAAACTAAATCCGCTGCATCATTTTATAATTGTGGGGATTATAGTTTTATTGATGGTCGCGTTTAATTTTAAATTTTTAGTTAGAGCCAAAGAAAAAAAGAAACCAAAAGAAGAAGGCAAAAAACTATTTGTAAAACCAGATACCGCTTTGCTTTGGCTTGGTGTAATCGGATTTTGCAGTATGGCCAGCGAAGGTGTTATGTTTGACTGGAGTGGTGTTTATTTTAAAGATATTGTAAAAGCGCCAGGACCATTGGTGGTTTTAGGTTATACTTCTTTTATGATTATGATGGCTAGCGGAAGATTTCTTGGTGACGGATTAATCAATAAATTTGGACGCGAACGCGTTATGCAGATTAGTGGTGTTATGATTTCGGCCGGACTTTTTACAGCTGTTTTTCTACCTTATATTATTCCATGTACCATTGCTTTTATGTTTGTAGGTTTGGGCGTTGCAACGATTGTTCCTACCGTTTATAGTATTGCAGGTAAAAACCCAACAGTTCCTGCGGGAGAAGCTTTAACGATTGTTTCGAGTGTAAGTTTCTTAGGTTTCTTAATGGGACCTCCAGTAATTGGGCATATTGCGCAAAGTTTCGGATTGCAGTTTTCTTTTGCATTTATTGGAATTTTTGGAGTTCTAATTGCTTTTATGGTTTCTAAAATTAGAACATCAGCTTAATATCTTTTTGATTAATATTGATTAAAAACAAATAAATTTGTAGGAATTTATTTGTTTTTAAATATTTCTTTCTATATTTGAATTCAAGCAATTGCTTGAGTTTACAACGCTCTTTTTTCCAAAAGCCAATTTTATCTTTTGAATGAAGGATTTCGATCCTAAAATGATTTTGAAAGTAAATTGAATTTTTTTAATGAGAAAAAAGTACGCGGTCTTCTTTATTGTATGGTTTTTTAATTTTGCTTTTTCACAGAAGGAAATTACGGTAACAGGAATTGTTATTGACGCTCGAACGCAAAATCCGCTAGAAAATGTAGTGGTAACGATACAAAATACTGCTGTAATGCAGCTAACGTCAAAAACTGGGAAATTTGAACTTCATATATTTCCCAAAAAAGAACAATTGCTTTTATTGAGAAGTCAAGGATATAAAGATTTCCTTTTAAAAGTGCAGTCTAATGCAGGTCAAAATATAGATCTTGGGATTTTACAATTAGAAGATACGTATTCAGATGAAGTTCCGGCAGCATTGATTACACTTTCTGATAGTGATTTTTCGGATGATAATAGCTCGTCTGAAATGACTTCTGGACTTTTACAGTCTTCAAAAGATGCTTTTATGTTGGCATCTGCTTTCAATTGGGGGCAAGCCCGATTTCGTATTCGTGGTTTAGACAGCGAGAACGGAACGATGATGCTCAACGGAATGGCCATGAATAAAATCTACGACGGTAGACCGCAATGGAGCAATTGGGGCGGTTTGAATAATGTACTTCGTAATCAAGAATTCTCGGTTGGAGCTGCTGCTTCCAATTATACTTTTGGTGGAATTTTAGGCACACAGCAGATTTTTACAAGAGCTTCTTTATATCGAAAAGGAACATCACTCACATTTTCAGGAAGCAATACAACTTATACTTGGCGCGGAATTGGAACTTACGCTTCAGGAATGAATGCTTCGGGTTGGGCTTATGCAATTTCTGCAGGAAAACGCTGGGCAGATGAGGGTTATTTTGAAGGTACAAATTTCAACGCAGATTCTTTTTTTCTTAGTGTCGAAAAGAAATTAAACAATAAACATTCAGTCAATTTTACGGGATTTTATACTCCAAATTCACGCGGAAAAAACTCAGCCAATACAAATGAAGTAACTGGTTTAATGAATGAAAAATACAATTCCTATTGGGGATTTCAGAATGGTGAAAAACGAAATGCAAGAGTAAAGAATGTTGAAGAGCCTTTATTTATGCTGAATCATTATTTTAAAATTGATGATAAAACAAATCTAAATTCTGCGATAATGTATCAATTTGGAAAGGTAGGAAATAGCAATATAGATTACCAAAATGCTGAAAGTCCAGATCCTGTTTATTATAAAAAATTACCAAGTTATTTTAGTTCGCTTTATGCGAAAGATCAAGGTGAATTTTCAGGCGAGTTTACTCCGGATTATGAAAATGCAGATAAAAACAAAATAGCCCTTTTAGTAAATCCGCAGATAGATTGGAACAAAATGTATTTTGCTAATCAGAAAGTTGGACCAAATGGTTTTGAACCTTCTCAAAGTCATTACGTGCTTTACGAAGACAGAACAGATGATCAAACTTTTGCTGTAAGTTCAAATCTGAACACACAGCTTTCTTCTAATATTTCTTTTGACGGAGGCTTTACTTTTAAAAAATTGAAGTCTCATAATTTTCAATATTTACTAGATCTCCTTGGTGGAGAATACTTCGAGGATATAGATCCGTTTTACAAAGGAAATCTTTCGCAATCTGATTTGCAGAATCCAAATCGAAAGGTTAAAAAAGGCGATACTTACGGATATAATTTTAATTTTCTGGCTAATACTTTGGATGTTTTCACGCAGTTTAGGTTTACGTATAACAAAACAGAATTCTTTTTGGCACAGTCTTATTCTGTTTCAGATTATCAAAGAGAAGGTTTGTATCAAAACGGACTTTATCCTACTACTTCTTTAGGAAAAAGTGAAAATGTAAATTTTGAGAATTTTGGTTTTAAAGGCGGATTTACTTATAAAGTTTCAGGAAAACAATTGCTGTTTTTTAATGCTGCACATCTTACTCGTGCGCCTTCATTAAGAAATACTTTTTCCAATTCACGTTTAAATAATAGCATAGTTGACGGAATCGAAAGTGAAAATATTACAAGTGCAGAGGCAAATTATGTTTATCGTTCTGCTAAACTCAAATTACGTTTAACAGCTTATTATACTTTAATTAAAAATACATCAAAAACTTCTTTTTTCTACGCAGAAGGAATCTTTGATAATGGCGCGGGATATGATGCTACTGATGCTTTTGTAAGTCAGACTTTGACCAAGTTAGACAAGAAAAATACTGGCGCAGAATTGAGTTTTGAGTATCAGATTTCATCAACATTTAAAACGAATTTATCTGCAGCTTTTGGAAATTATATTTACAGTAGTAACCCAAATGTGATGATTACAAATGATGCTAATATGGCAAAAGATGGTGTGCAGACGACATTTAATTTTGGAGAATCTTATCTCAAGAATTACAAACAGCCTGGAATGCCACAACAAGCTTATTCATTTGGACTGGAATATCGTGATCCTAAATTTTGGTGGCTTGGCGCTAATATTAATTATTTGGCAGAAAGTTATATTGATGTTTCACCAATTTCTAGAACATCTCAGTTTTATATCAATCCAGCAAACGGATTTCCTTTTCCCGAAGCAACTTCAGAAAGAGGAAATGAATTATTAAAACAAGAAAAATTTAATCCAATTACATTGCTGAATCTTAGCGGTGGCAAATCTTGGCGTATCCGTAAAAAATATATTGGACTTTTTGCAAGCGTAAATAATGTACTTGATTTGGTTTATAAAACAGGTGGCTTTGAGCAGGCAAGAAATGCAAATTTTAGAGCCTTAAATCAAGATGTTTCTAGTGGCACCCCTTCTTTTGGACCAAAATATTATTACGGTTACGGACGAACTTATTTTCTAAATCTTACTATCGGTTTATAAATTGAAAATCTATTTCTTATGAAAAAACTAGTTTTATTTTTTATCTCCCTATTATTATCTGGATGCAATGCTGAAGTTGAATCTCCAAAATTAGCTTGCACGCAGCCCAATTTTACTGCAAACAAAACGGTTGAAAACATATATGAGCTTTCGGGTACAACTGCGAAACAATATGTATATGATGATATTATAGAAGCTTATGTAGTGTCGAGTGATGAAGGTGGTAATTTTTTCAAATCAATTTCACTGCAGACTTTACCAACTGCAGTAAGTCCATCTATTGGTTTGAGTGTTCCTGTAGATGCCTCAAATACCTACATAGATTATCGTGTGGGAAATAAAGTATATGTAAAACTTAAAAATCAATTTACAGATCTATATTATGGTGGTTTAAGAGTTGGAAGTCTTTATGTGAGTAATGCTGGAGATCCTACAATTGGCAGAATTTCTCAAAACGAATATATAAATGTACTGAACGCATCCTGCGCAATGATCGATGAAAATCAATTGGTGGCATCACTTTCTATAGAAGAAGCATTGTCAGATTCTAGATTAAATACTTTGATTGAATTAAATGATGTTGAATTTACAGAAGCAGCATTAGGGCGCCATTATTTTGAAGAATCTAATAATGTTGGAGGCTCGACCAATTGGAATTTAAGAGATAAAACAGGAAATCAAATTATTTTTAGAACTAGCGGTTATGCAAAATTTGCAGACCATTTTGTACCTGAAGGAAGTGGAACAGCGAGAGGAATTTTAACAAAGTTTGGTTCAGATTATCAGTTTATGGTTCGTTCTGAAAATGATGTTGTTATGAATGGAAAAAGAAGTACACCATTTTTCTCAGAAGATTTCCAGTCGGTTAAAAACAACGTGAATTTTGCATTGCCAGGCTGGAGCAATATTGTAGAAAAAGCAGCCAAATTATGGAAGAGTATGGTTTATTCTGGAAATGGTTATGCAGAGTTTAATACAACAAGTACAACAGCGGCCGAGAATATTGCATGGCTCGTTTCGCCTAAAATTAATCTTGAAGGATACAAAAATGCTGTTCTTTCTTTTAGAAGCGCACAGCATGATTTGAAGGTTGATTCGCCACTAAATACTTTGGAGGTTTACGTTTCGACCAATTTCGATGGTTCAAGTATAGCGAAGGCTAAATGGACAAAATTAAAAGCAAATGTCCCAACGCTTTCTACACCCGCTCGACAATTTATTAGTTCTGGTGGAATTGATCTTTCGGAGTATTCTGGAAAAATAAATATTGCATTTAGATATGTAGGATCTGGAAAAGATAAGACTTTAAACGGTGCTTTTATGGTTGATGACGTTAAGATTTTTGGAGAGAAATAAGAACTGGCTTAGAATAATGGAAATAATTTGCTGATTTTTAATGTATTATTGAAAAGTTTGTAGTTTTTGTATTTCAAAACGTTAAAATCTAATTGAATTTTGTATTTTGGTCATCCCAAATCAATACAAAAAAACAAATATGAGAACCTACTTTATTGCCATCATAATGATGGTGTTTCCTTTCTTGATGCATAGTCAGGACAATGTTAGACTAAAGCAGATCAATATTGTAAAAACAAATTACCAAAACTCTAAAGACGGCGAAATTGTTAACAAAACAATGGCTTTTAAAGACGGTAAACTTCAAACTATAACTACTTCAGATGTTGTACAGCATTTCTATTACAACAAAAATGGGTTGCTTGATATGACAGTTAAAGATAAAATTGGAAGTGACTGGAAAGAAGTGGTAAACTATTCTTATGATGCTGATAACAACATAACTAAATTTGTAAAAAAATATCAGGAAGGGCCTAATTATATTACAAAAGTAGTTTCGTTTTTATATGAAGGAGCGAGAGTAAAAGTAACTACAAAAAAGAGTACCAATCATCAGAATTTAGTAGACGATATTGAATATCTTGTTGAAAACGGGATTATTGTAAGACGTACTTCACGTGATAGAAATAAGGCTATTATTGGAAAATTAGAATATGTTTATGTAAACGATAATGTGTCGAGACATAAAGGATTAGTTGGAGATAAAATCTCTAAATCATACACTTATGATGATAAAAAATCGGTTGACCAATTAATCGTTCAAAATCTTTTCGGTGATAATTACAAAGTAATCGTTCCAATGATTTCTTATCATGAAGATGAATTTGAATTTGAATCTATTTCATATAATAATGAAATGAATTTTAGTCCATCGTCAACAGCTTTAGTAGCAATCAGCAGAAAATACAAATACAATAAATTAAACTATCCAATTTCTTGCTCTCAGATAGAAGAAAACGGAATTGTGAAAACGGAAAAAACGTTTATTTACGAATAAAAGTTTTAAAAATAGACCATTTATTGAGTAAGTGGAATCTTGTTGAGTTTATCTTGACGGGTTCCATTTTTTTTTGAAGTTTATTCTCCTAATATAAATGTAAAAACAAAATTGTATAATCGATTGTAGCTGACAAATCATTAAATTTGCAACTTATTCAAGACTATGTTAGAAAAAGAAGTTATAAACTTTGAGCGAACAGTAATCGTTGGGATTGTTACTCAAAGTCAAAGTGAAGAAAAACTAAATGAATATTTAGACGAATTGGAGTTTTTGACTTTTACCGCTGGTGGTGAGGTTATTAAACGTTTTTCGCAGAAAATGGAACGCCCTAATCCAAAGACTTTTGTGGGAACGGGAAAAATTGATGAAATCAATCTTTTTGTGGTTGAAAATAAAATATCGACTGTAATTTTTGATGATGAATTAACGCCATCACAGCAAAAAAATATTTCAAGAATTATTGATTGTAAAATTCTAGACAGAACGAATTTGATTCTGGATATTTTTGCACAAAGAGCCGAAACTTCATACGCAAGAACGCAGGTAGAATTGGCGCAATGCCAATATTTATTGCCAAGACTTTCTGGTTTATGGACACACCTTGAGCGTCAAAAAGGAGGTATCGGTATGCGTGGACCTGGGGAAACGGAGATCGAAACAGATAGACGTATCGTACGGGACAGAATTTCGTTATTGAAAGAGAAAATCAAAACGATTGACAAACAAATGGGAGTTCAGCGAAGCAACCGTGGCGCAATGGTTCGTGTCGCTTTGGTTGGATATACCAATGTTGGAAAATCGACTTTGATGAATGCAATTGGTAAAAGCGATGTTTTTGTTGAGAATAAATTGTTTGCAACCTTAGATACAACAGTTAGAAAAGTGGTTATTAAAAACCTTCCTTTTTTGCTTTCTGATACGGTTGGATTTATTAGAAAATTGCCGACACAGTTAGTAGATTCTTTTAAAAGCACACTAGATGAGGTTCGTGAGGCAGATTTACTTTTGCATGTTGTAGATATTTCGCATCCAGATTTTGAGGATCATATCGAATCGGTTAACAAGATTTTGCAGGAAATAAAAAGTAACGATAAACCAACGATTATGGTTTTTAACAAAATCGATACTTATAAACATCTTACTATCGATGAAGATGATTTGATTACCGAAAGAACTCGTAAACATTATACGCTTGGAGAATGGAAACAGACTTGGATGAGTAATGTTGGAGAGGATAAAGCACTATTTATTTCTGCAAGAAACAAAGAAAACTTTGAAGAGTTTAGAGAAAGAGTTTATGAAGCGGTTCGCCAGATTCATATTACGCGTTTTCCATATAATAATTTCTTATATCCTGATTATAAGGATGCAGTTGAAAAAGAAGATGAAGAATAAAATAGAAACGGCTTTTGAGAAATCAAAAGCCGTTTCTATTTTGCCACAGATTAAAGGATTTTTTAATCTAAATAATCCTTTAATCTGTGGCATTAATAAATCTAGCCAATGCAATAATTAAAATCCGAAATTGATTCCTAAACCAAATACTTCTCTGGTTTGAAAACCTCTAAAAGCATTGTCGTCATATATTGTCTGGAATGAAAAATTTGCCGATAGAAATTTATTTACTTTCATGACAATGTTTAAGGAATAATTAATATCGACATTTTGAGGGTCTTCTAAATAATTTGAATATAAATTTAGAGTATTTTCGGCAGTAACATTAGTCATAATAGCCAGTTTGTAATACACAGAAGCATAGAATCCGAGTTCGTAACGCATGCTTTTGTTGGCATCGACACCAAAATAATATCCATCAGGATAAGGTAAACCTGTCGCGGGATCAATAGCTGTGGTGTAAGCTTTGTCTACAAAGGTGAATTTTGAAGTTAGCGGCGCAAAATTTATCTTGAGATTTTCATCTTTTGACCAATAAATACCAGGACCAGTTGTTAGATAACCTGGAGACATGAATTTAGTGTTTTCGGTTCTAATTTCTTTCCCGTTTGCATCCTGTCCGTAAAGATATCCCGTTGTAAACTGTGTTCTGAAATTTAAGAAATAAGAATAATACCATTCTCCAAAAGCTCTTTTTCCGACGATTGAATTGAATTCTAAACGGTCATCTGTTTTCTTTTCAAAATCAGCATTTTTAGTTTGAAGTAAACCGTAATAGGCAAGAACTTTGTTGTCCCAGGTTAAATCGTCTTTTTTGTAGTTGAAATCATAATTGATTCCGAGTGTTCCTGAGAAACTGTCTTCACCTCCAGCAATCCAGTTGTTAAAACTAGATTGGTTTAATAAAAGAGATACGGTTCCTTTTGCTTTCCAGCCTTCTCCTTCAATTGTATCATTGATTTTTTTTACGGCTTTTTCTGTATTTTGTGCTAGTTCTTTTTCTGTATTTTGGGCTTGTACAAATGTAAGATTTGCTAAAACGAAGAGTAATAATAGTATCTTTCTCATGGTTTTTAGTTTAGAGTGTATTATCAAATATACTAAAAACCAATGAAAAGTTAAGGGATACTATGTGTTATTGCAGGTTATTTCTTAGATTCTTTGTATAATGGCACTGCAGAACATGCTTCGCCATACATAATGCTTCGGGCAAAAGGCTGAAGATTATTTGTTGCTAAAATATAAGCGCGCATCGGAACTGGTTTTCTAGAACAGCCTTTTACAATTACAGGTTTGTTTTGGTAAACGGAGTAATCGATTTTGCTTAAAATTTCTTCATAAAGGCTTGCGTCAAGATCTTCGATGGTTCCGTTGACTACTTTTTTTGCAAAAGGTGCTAAATGAACGCTAACCAGAATTAATGCCCAAGCGGGAATTATAGCATCTGTACTGCAGTGTACAGCTACATATTGATCTTGATATTGTGACCAATCGTGGTTTTTAAGATGCTCTCTAAAGTCTTTTTCTTTCAATAAAAATCCTTCCAAAAGCCATTGCGAAATGTCAATCTGCACACGCATTCCTTTTGGATAATAATCCTCTAAATCAAAAACTTCTAAAGCACTATTGGCAACTTTATTGATAATTTCTTCCATTTCTTTTTAGTTTTCAGTCTCAGTTTTCAGTCACAGTTGAACACTGCGACTGAGACTGTAAACTGTATACGTTTTCAATTGTTATAGCCACAGTTAGATACTGAAAACTGCGACTGAAAACTGAACACTTTATTTAAAGTTTAAAGCATTCCTAATTCTAACTTAGCTTCTTCGCTCATTAAGTCTTTACTCCAAGGCGGATCGAAAGTAATTTCTACGTCTACATCTTTAATGTTTTCGATCGTTTTTACTTTCTCTTCTACTTCTCTTGGCAAGCTTTCTGCAACTGGGCAGTTTGGAGAAGTAAGTGTCATTAAGATTTTTACTTCGTAATCTGTGTTTACCATTACATCGTAAATTAATCCTAACTCATAAATATCTACAGGAATCTCAGGATCGTAAATGCCTTTTAAAACTCTTACGATTGATTCTCCTAATTCGTTTGTGTCTATTTCTTGTTCCATTTTTGTATTTGTTTTTACCATTAAGAAATTAAGAGAATTAAGTTTTGCTTCTGTATTTACTAAGCTTAATTTTCTTTTAATTAATTATTTAAGAAAAATAAGCTCAAAGCTTTATGAAACTTAATGCCTTAATGGTTTAATTTTTTTTAATTTTTGCTTTTAGCATCAAAAGCCAAAGCGTACATTTTGATGTTTTTTATCATTGAAACCAAACCGTTTGCACGAGTGGCAGATAAATGTTCTTTTAAACCAATTTCATCTATAAAATCAGTATCAGCTTCCAAGATATCTTTTGCTTTTTGATTAGAGAAAGCACGGATTAAAATCGCGATTATTCCTTTTGTCAAAATAGCATCGCTGTCGGCAGTGAAAACAATTTTATCATCGTTTTGTTCGCCTTGCAACCAAACTTTTGACTGGCAGCCTTTGATTAAATTATCATCGGTTTTGTATTCTTCTTTAATTAACGGAAGACTTTTTCCTAGTTCGATGATGTATTCATAACGCTGCATCCAGTCATCAAACATTGAAAATTCGTCTATAATTTCGTCTTGTATTTCTTTTATTGTCATAATTATTCTTTAGAAAAATCAACTAATAAATTTACTAGTTTTTCGATTTCTTTCGGAGGAAAACCATTGTCAAAACCTGCTGTTTCATAGGTTTTTCCGTCTTTGGTTATTTTTAAATTTCCGATAGCGGCGCCATCATATGTACGTTTATCAGTTGGAGCTTTTAAAGTGTTGAGACTTTCTAAGTTAACTTTTGAATAAGCATCAACAATTTTATTCCATTTTGCATCGTCAATATTGCTTTTAACAGCTTCGGCGTTACGTTCTTTAACAACAGAAACCGATTTATTTTGTACTACAATACTTTTGTAATAACCTCTCGACATTGCAGAATATTCAATTTGAGTAGATTTCATGTCGGCTTTTTTTTGACTGCAGCATCCCGTAGCAATAAAAAGTGTCAGGAGCAATAATGATACTATTCGCATATAATTTGTTTTTTTAGCTTAACATAGTTTGTGCTTTCTTAACAGCATCAACCATTGCATCGATTTCTTCTTTTGTGTTATAAAATGAGAAAGAAGCACGAATTGTTCCTGGAATACAGAAGAAATTCATAATTGGCTGAGCGCAATGGTGTCCGGTTCTAACCGCAATCCCTAATTTATCTATAATAGAACCAACATCATACGGGTGAATTCCGTCAATATTAAACGAAATTACAGAAGCTTTATTTTTGGTGTTTCCGTAAATTCGGATACCCTCAATTTCGTTAAGACGTTTTGTAGCGTGCTCTAAAAGCTCAGTTTCATATTCGTGAATGTTTTCAAAACCAATGCTGTTTAAATAATCAATTGCAGTTCCTAAAACAATTCCGCCAGCAATATTTGGAGTTCCAGCTTCAAATTTATGAGGCAAATCTGCGTAAGTTGTTTTTTCAAAAGTAACTTCTTTAATCATTTCGCCACCACCTTGGTAAGGAGGAAGTTTGTTCAGCCATTCTTCTTTTCCGTATAAAATTCCAGTTCCAGTTGGACCGCACATTTTATGTCCTGAAAAAGCATAAAAATCGCAGTCTAATTCCTGAACGTCCGGTTTTAAGTGCGGAACTGCCTGTGCACCGTCAATTAAAACTGCTGCTCCAACAGAATGTGCTTTGTCAATAATATATTTAATTGGGTTAATAACTCCCAATGCGTTTGAAATATGATTTACGGTAACAATTTTTGTTTTGTCTGAAAGCAGTTTATCAAATTCTTCAATGATTAATTCTCCATTGTCATTGATTGGAATAACTTTTAAAACAGCTCCCGTTTTTTCGCATAACATTTGCCAAGGCACAATATTACTATGATGTTCTAATGAAGAAACAACTACTTCATCACCTGGTTTTAAAATCGAAGCAAATCCGTTTGCAACTAAGTTAATTCCGTGCGTTGTTCCAGAAGTAAAAAGCACTTCATGAGCATGTTTAGCGTTGATATGGTCTTTTACTTTTCCGCGAGAAATCTCGTAAGCGTCAGTTGCTAACTGGCTTAAAGTGTGAACGCCACGGTGAATATTGGCGTTGATTTCGTTATAATATTTTACTTCTGCATCGATCACAACTTGTGGTTTTTGCGAAGTAGCTCCGTTGTCGAAATATACTAATGGCTTTCCGTTTACAGTTTGAGAAAGTATCGGGAAATCAGCTCTTATTTTTTGAATATCTAGCATGTCTTATTTAGAAAAAATCTATCTACAAAAGTACTAAAACTAAATTTGTTTATACAGCAATTCTATAATTTCCTTTTATGATGCCATTGATTAAAGGCTTAAATGCTGATTTTATAAAAATCAGTTCGCTTTTCTGAATTATCTGAAACAGATTTATAATTTGAGTCTTAAAATCGTGAACATAAATTATTTATATTGCATTAAAAATAACTTAAATCATCATGAAAAAAATTCTCAAAGTACTTTTGCTTGTTGTGGTTCTTGCTTTTTTATATTTCGGATTTACCACTTATCCGAAACTTGATTTAATTTCTGGCTTCTCTGCCAAAAGTGTCGCTTCAGGACATTTTATTGATAATCGTCCGTTGGATTTAATCCAAAAAACAGACAATGATATCGACATGATTGATTTGGCAGAAAACTCCATTGATGATGCAGGAAAATATGCCATTTCATCAGTTTATGGTCTGAAAGAAAGAAAAGCGATTTATCGTGAAGGATTAGGTGCAACTTTGATTAATGAGAATTTTGATGTTTCAAAACCGTATCTGCTTCCAAAAAGAACAAAATTAGAAAACAATCTTCCTTTTCCATACGGAAATAATGAACCAAAAGACACTGCATTTTCGAATGTTGATTATTCGAAATTAAAAAAAGCTGTTGATGATGCGTTTGACAAAACGGGAGTTAGAATTAAAAGAACTCGCGCTGTTGTAGTTTTGTACAAAGATCATTTAATTGCTGAAAAATACGATACCGGTTTTAATAAAGACAGTAAAATATTAGGCTGGTCAATGACAAAAAGTATCACAAGTTCGGCTTTTGGAGTTTTGGCAAAACAAGGAAAAATTGATATTTATAAACCAGCTCCAGTTAAAGAATGGCAGAACGACGAACGTAAAAATATTACGCTTAACGATTTGCTTCACATGAATTCAGGTTTAGAATGGGAAGAGAATTACAGTACAATTTGTGACGCAACACAAATGCTTTTCCAGGCTGAAGATATGGGAAAAGTGCAATTGGATAAACCAGCGCAATTTAAACCTAATACACATTGGAATTATTCGTCTGGAACTACCAATTTATTATCTCTGATTTTAAGAAGACATTTTAAAACACAGCAGGAATATCTTGATTTTTGGTATAGCGCTGTAATCGATAAAATCGGAATGAACTCAATGATTGTTGAGCAGGATATGAGTGGAACTTTTGTAGGTTCGTCTTACGGATGGGCAACACCACGCGATTGGTCAAAATTTGGTTTATTATATCTTCATAAAGGAAACTGGAACGGAGAACAAATTCTAGATGAAAGCTGGGTAAAATATACATCAACTCCAACGAATACTTCTGATGGAAAATACGGAGCACAATTTTGGTTAAATGCAGGAGGAAAATTCCTAGATGTTCCTCGTGATATGTTTTATTGCAGTGGATATCAAGGGCAAATGGTGGCGATTATTCCATCAAAAGACATGGTTATTGTGAGAATGGGAGTAAGGGAAGAAGAGCCTGGATTTGATTTTAATGGGTTTTTGAAGGAGGTTATTGCTTCAGTCAACAAATAATTATGAAGAAACTATTTCATCCGTTTGTGATACTAATAATTGGTTTTGTATTAAATGCTGTCGCATGGTCTACCAGCATTGGTCATCCGTTTAATACGATCTGTTTATTACTTGGATTGGGATTGTTTTTCTTAGGGATTATATTGTCTATAATAAAAATTAGAGGATGATATTTAACCACAAAGACGCCAAGTAAAAAGCGCAAAGTTCGCAAAGTTTAAAACTAAACCTTGCGAACTTTGCGTAACCTTTGTGTCTTTGCGGTAAAACCTGACTACAAATCAAATCCTAAATTCACGCCTAATTTCATAGCAATGATTTTAGTAATTCTTTGTTTTAATTCTGGTATTTTAATGCTTTCGATAACGGCATTTGAGAATGCGTACATCAATAAAGCTTTAGCTTCTTTTTTCGGGATTCCGCGTGACTGCATGTAGAACATTGCTGTTTCATCAAGCTGTCCAACAGTACATCCGTGAGAACATTTTACGTCATCAGCAAAAATCTCTAATTGTGGTTTTGCGTTGATAGTAGCTTTGTCACTCAATAAAATGTTATTGCTTTTTTGAAAAGCATTTGTTTTTTGAGCTTCTTTTTCTACCAAAACTTTTCCGTTGAAAACTCCTGTCGAACGATCAGAGAAAATTCCTTTATAATCTTGGAAACTTTCGCAGTTTGGTTGTGCGTGGTTTACCAGAGTATAATGATCAACGTGTTGTTTGTCGTTTAAGATTGAAATTCCGTTTAACGTACTTGTCAATCTTTCACCATAGTGATAGAAATTCAAATTGTTACGAGTTAAATTTCCGCCAAAAGAGAAAGTATGTACATAAGCATGACTTTCCTGTTGTTGAGAAACGTAAGTGTTGTCAATTAAATTCGCTTCGCTGTTGTCGTTTTGAATTTTGTAATAATCAACAATCGCACGTTTTTGAGCAAAAATTTCCGTAACAGAGTTTGTTAAAACTGGATTTTCATTCAAACTTTGGTGACGCTCAATAATTTGAACATGTGAATTTTCTCCCACAATAACCAAATTTCTTGGCTGAACCATTAAAGCGGCTTCGTTTCCAGTTGAGAAATACATAATCTCAATTGGTTTATCCGCTACTTTTTTCTTTGGAATATTGATAAAAGCACCTTCAATAGCAAATGCAGTATTCAATGAAGTTAAACTATCATCTTTACTCGCAATTTGATTAAAATACGTATCAATAACCATTTTATATTTTGGTTTGGTCAATGCCGATGACATCAAACAAACGTCAATTCCGTCGTGGGTTGTAGAAGACAAATGCGAACTGAAAACGCCATCGATAAATACTAATTTATAAGTATCAATTTCGTGTAAAAAGTATTTTTTTACCTGATTGAATTCGATTGCATTTTCTTCTTTTGGAAAAACCGTAAAGTCATTTTTTAAGATGGCATTTAGCGATGTATATTTCCAAGCTTCTTCTTTTTTGGTTGGGAAACCTTTATTTTCGAAGTTTTTTAAAGCATTTGTGCGTATGTCATGTAAATCTGAATGTACATCGACACGCTCTTCAAAAGCCATAAAAGACGATACTAATTTTTCTTTTAAATCCATTGTTCTTTTGTTTCCTTCGGTGTTTCAGGTTTCAAGTTTCATGTTGCCTATTGAAACTTATTCCCCTTGAAATCTTTTTTATTTAGGTAAGTGATAAAGTTTTTTATTTTACCGCTTAAATTTTCATAATCCTTTTTTAAAACTTCGAATTTTTGTTCCGAAATATATTCAAAATCAAAAACGCGATATAACTGAGATCTCGTTTCTCCGGCTGAACCTTTTGCAATTGATAAAAATTGTCGAAATTCTAAATTTCCATCTCTTTCAAAACCTTCTGCAATATTATCCATTACAGAACCTGAAGAATCTTTTATTTGATTTTTAAATCTGAGATCTGATCTTAACTCTGTATGAACTGCAATAAGATGAATTTCTTTTGCTAATCGTCGAGCTTCTTTCCAAATTTCTAAATCTTCAAATCTATTAATTGTTGCCATTTCTGTTTTTATTTATAAGTTAAAGATTACAAATATAGTTTGTAACTTGAAACTAAAAAAACATGAAACCTGAAACAAATTAATTCTCTGCTTTGATCCAGTCGTATCCTTTTTCTTCTAATTCGTAAGCCAATTCTTTTCCGCCAGATTTTACGATTCTACCGTTGTAAAGTACGTGAACGAAATCAGGAACGATATAATCTAACAAACGTTGGTAGTGCGTGATAACGATAATAGCGTTTTTGTCGCTTTTTAATTTGTTTACACCATTAGCCACAATTCTTAAAGCATCAATATCAAGACCAGAATCTGTTTCGTCAAGGATAGCTAATTTTGGCTCTAACATTGCCATTTGGAAAATCTCGTTTCTTTTTTTCTCTCCTCCAGAAAAACCTTCGTTTAAAGAACGAGAAAGAAATTTACGGTCGATTTCTAACAATTCAGATTTTTCACGAATCACTTTCAGCATTTCGTTAGCTGGCATTTCCTCTTGTCCGTTTGCTTTACGGGTTTCGTTGATGGCAGTTTTCATGAAGTTAGTTACACTAACCCCAGGAATTTCTACTGGATATTGAAAAGAAAGGAAAACACCTTTGTGTGCTCTCTCTTCAGGAGCTAAATCTGCAAGATCTTCTCCGTCAAGGATTACCTCTCCGTCTGTAACTTCGTAGTTTTCGTTTCCTGCAATAACAGCAGAAAGTGTACTTTTTCCAGAACCATTTGGTCCCATGATAGCGTGAACTTCTCCAGCTTTTACTTCTATATTAATTCCTTTAAGGATTTCTTTATCACCAATTGCGGCGTGAAGGTTTTTTATTGATAACATCTTTTTTTTGTTTAAAGTTTCAAGTTTCAAGTTCTCAGTTGTGCTGAAAAGCGAAACTTTGAAAAATCTTTTATTTTAATATGATATAAAATTCTTTTTTAATGGTTAAAAACTTGGTTTTTAACCTACAGATCCTTCTAAAGAAATCTCTAATAATTTTTGAGCTTCAACAGCAAATTCCATCGGAAGTTTGTTCAGGACATCTTTACTGAAACCGTTTACAATTAAGGCAATGGCTTTTTCGGTTGGAATACCTCTTTGGTTACAGTAAAATACTTGATCTTCTCCAATTTTACTTGTAGTTGCTTCGTGCTCAATTTTAGCCGATGGATTTTTACTTTCGATATAAGGGAAAGTATGTGCACCGCAATTGTTGCCCATTAACAATGAGTCACATTGAGAAAAATTTCTTGCATTCTCTGCTCTTGGAGAGATTTGTACTAAACCGCGGTAGCTATTTTGTGATTTTCCAGCTGAAATACCTTTAGAAATAATAGTCGATTTAGTGTTTTTTCCTAAATGGATCATTTTAGTTCCTGTATCAGCTTGTTGGAAATTATTTGTTACAGCAATTGAATAAAATTCTCCTACTGAATTATCTCCTTTTAATACGCAAGAAGGATATTTCCAAGTTACAGCAGAACCAGTTTCAACCTGTGTCCAAGAAATTTTAGCATTAGTTTCGCATAAACCTCTTTTAGTCACGAAGTTGTAAACTCCACCTTTTCCTTCTTTGTTTCCTGGGAACCAGTTTTGAACAGTAGAATATTTAATTTCAGCATCATCCAAAGCGATTAATTCAACTACAGCGGCGTGCAATTGGTTTTCGTCACGGCTTGGTGCTGTACATCCTTCAAGGTAAGAAACGTAACTTCCTTCATCAGCAATAACTAGAGTTCTTTCGAATTGTCCAGTTCCTGCTTGGTTGATTCTGAAATAAGTTGAAAGTTCCATTGGACATTTTACACCTTTTGGAATATAACAGAAACTTCCATCAGAAAAAACAGCTGAGTTTAATGCTGCGTAGAAGTTGTCTTTTTGAGGTACAACAGTTCCTAAATATTTTTTTACTAATTCAGGATGTTCTTTAATAGCTTCAGAAATTGGACAGAAAATAATTCCTTTTTCAGCCAATGTTTTCTTGAAAGTTGTTGCTACAGAAACAGAATCGACAACAATATCCATAGCGACATTGTTCATCATTTTTTGCTCATCAACAGAAATTCCTAATTTTTTGTACATCTCCAATAATTCTGGATCAACATCGTCCAATGTTTTATTAGGATCTACTTGTTTTGGAGCTGAATAATATGAAATCGCCTGAAAATCTGGTTTTTCGTAACGAACATTTGCCCATTCTGGCTCGATCATTTCTTTCCAAGCTCGGAAAGCCTCGATACGCCATTCGGTCATCCATTCAGGTTCTTCTTTTTTAAGAGAAATAGCTCTTACAATTTCTTCGTTTAAGCCAATAGGGAAAGTCTCAGATTCTATATTGGTATAAAATCCGTACTCATATTCTTTAGTTTCCAGTTCGATCTTTAAATCGTCTTCGGTGTATTTGCTCATTATATTTTTAATGTTGTCTTAAAGTTTTTAAAGTCCAAAGTTTTTAAGCCAGTTAGAGTCTTAGAAGATTTTATGGCTTTCGGCTTTTGACTATAAAGAAAATGATTCTCCGCAACCGCAAGTTCTGCTTGCGTTCGGATTATTGAAAACGAAACCTTTTCCGTTTAATCCGCCAGAAAATTCTAAAATTGTTCCAGCTAAATAAAGGAATGATTTTTTTTCAACAGCAATTTGTATGTCGTTGTCAACGAATATTTTGTCGTCTTCTCCTTTGGTTTTGTCAAATTTTAAATCGTAAGACAAACCAGAGCATCCACCGCTCTTTACACCTACTCTTACGTAGTCGTGTGCGGCGTCAAAACCATCGTCAGTCATCAGGTCGATGATTTTCTTTTTGGCAGTATCAGAAACTTTTATCATTGTTCTTAGATGTTTGTTTTTAATGAACATTTTTGATCTGTAATGAATTTAGTACAGATTTAAAACGCTAATTTTCAATGTTAAATAGAAATTATTTGCAAAGATACGACTTAAAAACCTTTTTCCATAACGGTTCACATTATTATAACAAATGAGAAAATAGATATTACTTATTTTGGTAAAATCGATCTTAAAAACAGTTTCAACAATTTCAAAAAAACCTTTTTTTAGAATTAAGCGGCAAAGATCGCTCCTAAATGTTAAAAAACAAGTATTTATACTGATTATAGTCGTTTTTTATTCAATATTTTTGCAGGAAATTGTGAGTAATTATGAAAAAACAAAATGAAATGAAGTGGTTTAAACCCTTGTTTGCAATAATTTTTGTTTTAGGAGCGGGTGCCGCGGTTCTCGTTTTTAGTAATGAGACTGATAATAATGAAAATGAAGCTAAAGCTAAAGAGGATAATATTGTAAATATAATCTCGTCTGAGAGTAAAGAAACAAGCGAAAAAAAGAATATTTTAGATTCACTAAATACTTTAAAAACAGCTTATGATGAGGCTATTTTAGAAAAGACAGCTTTGTCAAAAGAATTAGAATTAGAGCGTAAGAATGTCGAAAATCTAATGGCAATTATTAAAGTTTCTAATAATCCATCGGCTGAACAAATTAAAATTTATCGAAATCAGCTATCAGATTTGAATTCTTCTTTAGAAAGCAGAGTTCAGGAAATTAAAAAGTTGAAATCTCAGAATAAAAATTTATTGACTGAGATTGAAAGTCAGAATGTTGTCATGTATCAGCAAAAAGCGGAAAATGATACTTTGCTTTTGAAACAAAAGAAATTGGAATCGACTCTTAAAGATGCTTCAAAACTTTATTTAAGCAATTTTAAAGCAATTGCCCTTCGCGAGAAAAGTTCTGGGACAGAATTAGAAACGACCAAGGCGAAGAATGCTAAAAAACTTAAAATTAGTTTTACTGTTAACGGAAATGCTGTTGCAAAAACAGGAAAAAGAGTTTTTTACATTCAGGTATTAGATCAAAAAAATACAGTTTTAGGTGATAATAAACTAATTGAGTTTGGGAACGACAAAGCGCTGGTTTATAGCTTTATTGTCAGTGCAGATTTTCAAGGAAAGTCTTTAAGCGCTTATGGAGTTTTAAATGCAGATCAGTTTAAGAAGGGAACTTATTTTGTGAATTATTTTGATAAGCAAGAAATCATGGGAAGTACTTCGGTTACATTAGAATAATCGAAGTTTTTAGCATTAAATCCTAGTAAAAGGAGTTTGAATTTTCTAGCTTTGTTCTTTTAGAAAATCATTCTCATGAAACTTTACCCTATAGAATCCGGAAATTTTAAGTTGGATGGTGGCGCTATGTTTGGCGTTGTTCCTAAAACTATTTGGAATAAAACCAATCCTGCCGATGCCAATAATTTAATTGACATTGCAGCTCGCTGTTTGCTGATCGAAGACGGAAATCGTCTTATTTTAATTGATACCGGAATGGGCGATAAACAATCAGAGAAATTCTTCGGATATTATTCGCTTTGGGGATCACATTCTTTAGATAAATCTCTGGCTAAATATGGTTTCAATCGAGATGATATTACAGATGTTTTTATGACTCATCTTCATTTTGATCATTGCGGTGGAAGCGTTCAATGGAATTCGGATAAAACAGGATATGAGCCAGCTTTTAAAAATGCAAAATTTTGGACCAATGAAAATCATTGGGAATGGGCTACAAAACCAAACGCAAGAGAAAAAGCTTCTTTTTTGTCTGAAAATATTCTTCCAATGCAAGAAAGCGGACAATTGAATTTTATTGAAAGGCCTGAAACTGATTTTGGTTTTTCGGCAGCACTAGGTTTCGATATCTATTATGTTGACGGTCATACCGAAAAACAAATGATTCCGTACATTAAATATAACGACAAAACGATTGTTTTTTGTGCCGATTTATTGGCTACAGCTGGACATATTCCGCTTCCGTATGTAATGGGTTATGACACAAGACCTTTGCTGACAATGCCTGAGAAATCAAAGTTTTTAAACGCAGCAGCAGATCATAATCATTATTTGTTTTTAGAGCACGATGCACATAATCAAATTATAACGGTTGAACATACAGAAAAAGGCGTTCGATTGAAAGAAGTTTTTACCTGCGAAGAGGTTTTTTAAACGAAATAATTAAACATAAAAAATCCCATTTTCAATATTTCTGAAAATGGGATTTTTTTATTTAAAGTATTGAAATCTATTCTACAATAACCTTTTTTGCAGAAGCAGCATCTCCGCTGATTAAGTATATATAATAAACTCCTTTTGGTAGTCCAGACAAACTAATGCTATTATCTGTATTGCCAGAATTTAGAGTGAATGATTTCACAAGCTGGCCTAATGTATTATAAACGTTTGCTTTTTCTAAGTTTAGGTTTATAATGTTTAACTCCCCTTTAGTTGGATTTGGATAAATTACAGCTTGAGTACGATTAGATTCATCAACACCTAGATTTTTACAAGTATTGGCATAAACAGTAGTCGATTCTTTTATGTTTGACCAATTTGCATTTGAATAATTCTCATCATCAACTTGTATACAGCTAAGAGCTGTAAGTCCTAAGAAAGAAGTGTATAATCCAGAAGCTGATTTTTTGCCAGTATTTGATGGCAGAATAAAGTTAGCATTGTTTCCGTTTCTAAGATTTAAAGAAACCAAAGGATTATTAACCACATATACAATTGTAAGCTTAGTATTTTTAGATAAATCTAATGTTGTAAGCTGATTTGAAGAAGCATCTAACGTTTCAAGTAGTAAATTGTTGCTTACATCAAGAGAAGTAAGTTGATTGTTGCTTAGGTTTAAGGTTGTTAATGAAGTAAAATATTCAATTCCAGTTAAATCTTTGATGTTGCTATTTGAAAGGTCTAAAGTTGTAACAGAACTTACGTTTTCAACTGTTATTTTTCCGTTTAAACCATCAGTATCAATTCCTAAATCAATTAATTTTTGTTCGAAATTAGTATCTGAAAGCACCACAGTTGTTGTCTCACATGTGGTATTATAAGTTGCATTTGCATCTTTAAGAGTAGCCCAATTTGCGTTTGAATAAACAACGTCATCAACTTGAATACAAGTCAAATTTGGATTGTTTGTAAATTTTGTATAATTGTTTAGAAGGAAATTTTTATTATTTCCATTCTTCAAATTTAGACTCGTTAATTGATTAGAAATAGCATATAAACCAACCATGGAAGTATTTACGCTAAAATCTAAAGTGGTTAGTTGGTTTTTTGAACAGTTTACATATTCTAAAACTTTATTTTTGCTTACATCCAAAATTGTTAATTGATTAGATTGACAATATAGTTCTGTTAGAGTAGTGATTTTAGAAACATCCAATGACGTTAATTTATTTTCGCGACAATCCAGCAGATTTAAAGCGGTATTATTGCTTACATCTAAACTAGTTAATTGACTTGTATTACAGCCTAAAAATGTTAAAGCAGTATTTGAGCTTACATCTAAAGAAGTATATTGGTTTGAACCCGAATCTAATTTTGTTAGTGCCGTATTTGCTTTAACATCTAAAGATGTTAATTGATTAGCATAGCAGCTCAAATTAAGCAAAGCAATATTATTACTTACGTCTAGAGAGGTTATTTTATTGTTATTACAATCTAGAGTAGTTAGAGCGGTATTTTTACTTATATTTAATGCTGTTAACGAATTTTGACCACAATACAAATCAGTTAATGAGGCAAAATCTTGTATTCCTGTTAAATCTGAAATATTACTTTTGGTAAGGTTTAAGAACTTTACAGTGCTAATATTATGAGTAAGAACTTTTCCATTTAATCCATCAGTGTCAATTCCTAATTCGATTAATTTTTGTTCAAAATTAGCGTCAGGAATCAAGGTGTAAGATGGTGGTGCAGGAGTGTACAAAGCCGAAAGCTCTGTTGGAGTCAGGACACGATTCCATATAGCAATATCGTCTAAAACTCCTTCAAAATAATCTTTTTCATTGTTTTTTCCTATTCTTATTGAATCTCCAAAACCATTAGCAAACAAATCTGCAGTTCCAGACAGTTCGAGAACGTTATTGATATACAATGAAAAGAAATTAGTGTTATCGTCAAAAGTCAAAGCAAAAAAGGTCCATTGACTATTGAAGTAATTTTCTTGAGATGAAAAAGTTTGTTCTTCAAAAGTGATATCTAAATAACCTTTAGAATAAAAGCTTATTTTAAAAGCGTTATCTGGATTGTTTCCGTAATTTATTACTGCAAAATCCATGCTTTTGCTAATAGGCCAAGCGGCTTTAAACCAACCAGTAATTGTTCGAGTATTATTGACTTGAGGATTGTTTGCTAAATAGGGTTGCATGCTGCTGTTTATTCCATTAAACGAGCAAGCCGAATTGCTATTTCCAAATCGATCAGAGACAAAAGTAAGATTTGAGGGGTTTCCATTGATATTATTTCCACTTATGTCATTTGTATTTCCATTAAAAGGATAGTAAAAAAGTAATCCATTTGCAGGAACATTCGAAGGAAGTGTTTGGGCAAAGGACGATAAACCGATTAAAAAAAGTAAAAAAAGTAATTTTGTTTTCATAGGCTAAAGCAGTTTTTGGATTTACAATGATACAATATTCATTTTATTATTTTTTACGGAAAGACGTAACGCAAGAGAAATATTAAAGGATAACAGAATGACAATTAGAAATGTTCAAATAAAAAAATCCCATTTTCAGTATTTTGAAAATGGGATTTTTGATTTAACTATCCGTAATTTTAATTGGTTTGAAACTTCCAGATTTGACCAACAGTTTCACCACCCTGATTGTCTTTTACGACAACTCTCCAGTAGTATTGTTTAGTCGATTCTA
The DNA here is from genome assembly GCF_003254625.1 of Flavobacterium ginsenosidimutans. GTDB lineage: Bacteria > Bacteroidota > Bacteroidia > Flavobacteriales > Flavobacteriaceae > Flavobacterium > Flavobacterium ginsenosidimutans. The sequence continues at coordinate 195,828 of NZ_QJRJ01000075.1, read as the reverse complement.
AAGTTACATTTAATGTATTTGCCTTAATATTGTCACCAACTTTTTTGACTGGCGGATTTACAATATCAAGGAAAACATCATACGTTAACTGATCTGCTGTATCAACATCAGATCCTATCCAACTCAAATCTGCCGTTGTAACAGCCAATTTACTATTCACTGCCGGCTGAACCAAAGTAGGAGCAAATGGCAAATGATTTACTACCGCAGTTCCAGCAGTGTAAAATTTGAAAGTTGAAGAATAAGCGCTTGATAAACCTTTACTATCCGTGGCTTTTACTCTCCAATAATATGCTGTGTTTTTATCTAAAGCTAAACTGCTTGTTGAAAGCGATGAATTTTCAAGCGTGCTTACAATTTGTGCAAATCCATTGTCTTTTGCAATTTGAATCTGATAGACAATAACATCTTTCTGCGCATCTGTAGAAGCATTCCATTGAAAAGAAACATTGTTGTCTAAACATAGTTTATTGTCAGCTGGCGCAGCTAATACAGGAACTGTAGGCGCTGTATTGGTTGCAGGTGGAGTAACTTCTGTATCGTCTCCACCACCTCCGCCACAAGCAGCAAATAGTAAACAAGCAATTGATAAGTATATAGAATTCTTCATTTTTTATTTTTTTATGATTTTAATGTATTCAGGAGTTTCCGAATAAATCTTTGCTGCATAAATTCCTGCAGGTAAATTTTCAAGATTTAAAACAGCTATTCCGCTTTCAGTGTTGTAAGTTCCTTTAGAAACCAGCTGACCTCCGAAGTTGTATAATTCTATCGCAGTTTCAGTTTTAGCGCCCGGAATTTCAATTTCTATAACTCCATACGTTGGATTTGGATAAGCTAAAAGCATCGTACCTAATTCGGCAGAAGTAACTTTTTTAGCAAAAACACCTTCACAAGCTTTTGCAGTTGTAACTTCAATTAATCCTGCTTTGTTCACATCAACACTAAAGTTTGTGTCTGTAGTTTGAAATTGCGCTGTACCATCAATAAATACAGTAAATGGAGCAGTTCCTTCTGTGATTTCAACATCTACTTTTTTAGAACTTACATTAGATTTTCCTGTAATGGTTGCTCCTTTTGCAATAGTTACATTAAAGTTTTGCTCAAAAATCATATTAGGAATAGTGATTTTGATGCTGTAAACACCTGGAGTTAAACTCGTAACTTGTAAAGTATTGTTTGTAAAAGTATACGATTTGTCATTTATTGTAGCAACGTACTCAAAAGCATTTTTGGCAACAATACTGATTTCGCCATTATTTTCTCCCAAGCAAGATTCACTCTTAGTTTCAACAGCAAAATTGTTTGCAGGAACTACTATTTCTCCAGTACATTCTGTGTTATAGGTTGCAATATTATCTTTTTTATACAACCAGTTTTGATTTGCATAGTCTACATCATCAACAAGAATACAGTATAATTTAGGATTCGAAGTAAATGATAAATAAGGAGTGCTTAATAAAGTATTTTTACCATTTCTTAAGTCAAGGCTTGTTAACTGATTTGAGTCTACTAATAAATTTGTTAAAGCTGGATTTTTAGAAACATCAATAGTTTGAATTTTATTTCCAGAAATTTCCAAATATCTCAAAAGAGGGTTTTTAGAAACATCAATAGCTGTTATTTGACAGTTTTTTGCATATAAATAAAGCAAATTAGGATGTTGAGATACATCAAGGTTTTTTATAGCTGCATTGTTGGAAATACTAATAGTATATAAAGATAAATTATTTGAAATATCGATATTACTTAATTGATTTGAAGAAATGCTTATAGACTCTAAGTCTTTATTTGCTGAAAAATCAATCTCTGTAAGCTTGTTAGTATATAGACCCAACGTTTTTAATGAAGTGTTTTTAGAAATATCTATACTTGTTAATCCATTGTTGTTAGCATTTAATAATTTTAGCAGAGTATTAGAAGAAACATTTAATTCAGTTAGACTATTAGAACTACAATCTAAAGTTTCTAATGCCTTGTTTTTTGATAAGTCTAAAGTACTCACTTTATTATCTGCCATATCAAGATGTCTTAATTTTAGGTTTTTAGAAACATCTAGTTTTGTAAGAGCTCCATGGTAACAGTATAGTTCTTCTAACGATGCAAAATCTTCTATACCTGTTAAATCTGTGATTTGATTTGTTAAGTCAAGAGCATACAAAGTTGTAAGGTTTTCGATGCTTGACGTTAGGACTTTTCCGTTTTCACCATCTTTATCGATTCCATTTGAAATTAAGACTTTCTCAAAATTCGGGTCAGGAATTAATGTGTATTGAAGATTTTCGGCACACACATCAACAGAATAAGACGCTGTTGCATCTTTTGCAATCCATTTTTCAGTAGAAAAAGCAACGTCATCAACTTGAATACAAAGCAAATTAGGATTATCAGCAAAGTTTCCAAAAATCATGTTTTGCATATTGGCATTGTTTCCATTCTTCACATTTAAATTGTAAAGATTATTACTAGCACAATCAAATTCTTTTAGATTGGTGTTTTTAGAAACATCAAAATATTTTATTTTATTGAAGCTCGTGCTTAAGTTAGTAAGCGCAATACTTTTTGAAACATCTAAAACTGTAAGCTCATTGTGAGAGCAGTCTAAATGTGTTAAATAAATACTATTAGACAAATTAAGAGATGTAATAGCGTTATTGCTACAGTTTAAATTAGTCAATAAAGTATCATTGCCATAATAAATTTTAGTGATAGTCAATTTTGTTATAGCATTATTACTGCAATTTAAAGAAGTCAATGATGGGGCTTGTGCAGCATCAAAAACAGTCAGCTGATTTTCGCTGATGTTTAAATTCTCTAGCAAACTGTTTTTAGAGAAATCTGCAGACGTTAATGCATTATTACTGCAATCTAAAGTTTTTAAAGAAGTAAAATCTTGGATTCCGGTTAAGTCTGTAATTTGGCTTCCAGAAATATTTAAACTATTTAAATCAACAATATTTAAAGTTTCTACTTTTCCATTTTTTCCATCTTTATCGATTCCAAGAGCAATTAATTTTTCTTCAAATTTAGCATCAGGAATTAGAGTATAAGGAACAATTACAGGGCAGGCATCTACAGAGAAACTTGCGGTAACATCTTTTCTTTCTGTCCAGTTTGTATTTGCATAATCAACATCATCGACTTGGATACAAGCTAAATCAGGATTGTCTAAGAAATTTGCACTTGAACCTTTAAGTAATGTATTTGCTCCATTTTTTAAATTAAGACTAATCAGTTTATTACCGCCCATATAAGCAAATGAAAGCTTAGTGTTTTTAGAAAAATCTAATTTTCTGATTTGATTTTGGGAAATACTTATACTGCTTAATTCTAGATTTTTTGATAAGTCTAAAGAAGTTAAATAATTTCCATATCCATTTAGATAATAAATCTTTTCATTCGTAGATAAATCTAATGTGTTTATTTTATTATTTTCAATAGATAATGCTTCTAATTTTAAATTGCCTTTAAAATCAATACTAGTAATTTTATTATTACCAATATATAACGTTTTTAGTTCAGCATTTTTTGCTAAAGATATCTCTGTTAGCTTATTGCTTCCAACATCTAAATAGGTTAATAGGATATTTTTAGAAACATCAATTTTTGTTAAACTATTACCGCTAACATCTAGTTGCTGTAATGAAGTAAAATCTTCAATTCCAGTTAAGTCAGAGATGCTTGATCTGTATAAACTAAGAGACTTTAATTCAGCAATGCTTTCTGTTTTTACTTTTCCGTTTTTTCCATCTTTATCAATATTTAAAGCAATCAATTTGTCTTCAAATTTTGAATCAGGAATAATTGTATAAACATTACAATCTAAATTGAAACTTGTAATAGCATCTTTAGTAACTGTCCAATTTTCTGTAGCTGCAACATCTGCAACTTGAATACATTTTAATGTAAGATTACCAGAAGAATTTATAGTTGTTAAAGCACTATTTTTAGAAACATCTAATTTCTCTAATACGTTACCCGATACATTCAAATTAGTTAAACTTGCAAAGCCTTCAATACCTTTCAAGTTAACGATAGAACTATTCGATACATCCAAAGAAGTAAGGTCTTTAATGCTTGATGTTAAAACAACTCCATTTTTTCCATCAGTATCAATTCCTAAATCAATTAATTTGTCTTCAAATTTTGAGTCTGCTATATAAGTTACCAATGAACAATCTATGTTTGAGAAATAAGCCTCTTTATCTTTATTTACCCAATTAGCATTAGAATAAGCAGTGTCATCTACAAGAATACATTTTAGATCTGGATTTGAACCAACTGAAATATTATTGATTATGGTGTTATTGCCATTTTTTAAATTTAGGTTTTCTAATTTGTTAGAAAAACAAGAAAAATTCTTTAAACGGGTGTTTTTAGAAAGATCAAGTTTTGTTAATTGATTTGAGTAAACACTTAAATCAGTCAATAATGGGTTTAAAGAAAGGTCAATTGAAGTTAGTGAATTTGCAAAGCCAGTTACAGATACTAATTTACTGTTTTTAGAAAAGTCAATTGTAGTAATCGAGTTATTATAAAAATAAAGAGAAGCTAATTCAGTATTTTTCGTAATATTTAAAGTAGTCAATTTGTTATAACTAACATCCAGACTGTTTAGCTTTGTCGAGTTAGAAACATCAATAGTGGTTAACGAGTTACCATAAAATGATAAAGTTAGTAATTCTGTATTTTTTGAAAGATCAATTGTACTTAACTTATTACTATCTGCAGACAGATAAATTAGCTGAGTGTTTTGTAAAACATCTAAGCTAGTCAATTCGTTACCTTGAATATTAAGACTCTGTAACAAGGTATTTTTAGAAACATCAACTGAAGTTAAATCATTTGAAAAAGCAGTAAAATAAATTAATGCAGTATTTTTTGAAAGATCGATCGTAGTTAATTTGTTACTTCCAACATTCAATGAAGTTAAAGATGTATTTTGCGATACATCCAACGTTTCCAATTGATTGTAATTAAGATTTACCTCTGTTAGTTTTGTGTTTTTACTAATATCAACTTTTGCTAAAGGACCATTTCCAGTGTAAGGAGATCCGTTGCATTTTAATGTCTTTAAATTTTTAAAATCCTGAATTCCTGTCAAATCTGAAATGCCAGTTTCAGCAAGATCCAAAGTTTCAACATCTATAATACTCTCAGTATTAACTTTTCCATTTTTACCATCTCTATCAATTCCTAATGCGATTAATTTGTCTTCAAATTTTTCATCTGGAATAAGCGTATAGAAATTACAATCTAAACCAAAAGAAGTCGTTGCATCTTTTGTTGTTGCCCAAGTGTTTGCATTTTCAACATTAGCTACTTTAATACAAATCAAAGAAGGATTATTAGAAGTGTTTAAAGTTGCAATTAGTGCATTTTTAGAAAGATCTACTTTTTTTAATAAATTATTAGAAGCATTCAAATTTGCTAATGATGTAAAACCTTCAATACCACTTAAATCTGTAATTGAACTATTAGAAACATCAAGTGTAGTAATTGCTGAAACGCTCGTTTTTAAAACAGTCCCGTTTTTTCCATCAGTATCAATTCCTAAATCAATTAATTTATCTTCAAAAGCTACATCAGCAATTTTTACTACTGTTGCGCAGTCATAATTTGAGAAAAATGCATAAGATTCTTTATTAGAAGCCCAATTCGTATTAGCATAATTTACATCATCTACAGTTATACAAGTAAGGTCTGGATTTCCTTTAAAAGTGATGCGATTCGTTAATAATGCTGTATTATTACCGTTTTTAAGGTTTAAACTTGTAAGTTGGTTCGATGCACATTCTAAACTAAACAAAAGAGTATTTTTAGAAACATCCAGAGATTTTAGTTTATTTACATTACAAACAAGAGATGTTAAAGCAGTGTTTGCAGAAACATCAAGTGCAGTTAATTGATTACTGAAGCATGATATAAAGTCTAACTTAGTATTTTTAGATGTATCAAGTGTTGTTAATAAATTAGACCAACACATCAACCTGTATAATTTCAAATTTTGAGAAATATCAAGAGTCGTCAATGCATTTGAATAACAACTAAAATCATATAATTCTGTGTTTTTAGAAACATCCAAACTTGTTAAGCCAAGTCCGCTTACATTTAAAGAAGTCAAAGCTGTATTTTTAGTAACATCTATACTTTTAATATTCGTGTCAGAGCAATCTAATGCTGTTAACTTCATGTGTTTAGTAGCATCAAATGAACTTATAGGGTTGTTGCTAATTGATATTTGCTCTAACAGAAGATTATTTGTAAGATCGATTTCAGATATTTTATTTCCATCTATTGTTAAATAAGTTAATTTAACATTTTTCGAAACATCTAAACTTGTTAATTGATTAGCATAACAACTTAATTCAGTAAGATTTAAATTCTTAGAAACATCTAAATTTTTCAGTTTACCATCGCCACCATTGGAGCTGGAATATGAGACTCCATTACATCTTAGCACCTGTAATGCCTCAAAATCCTCAATTCCTGTCAAATCAGAAACTTGTCTTGTGTTAACAGATAATGATTTTATGTTTTTAACATTGCTAGTAAGTACTCTACCATCTGGCACTCCAGAATCTATACCTTCCGAGATCAAGAAATTTTCAAATTCGATATCAGGAATAGTAGTATATTGTTCTGTACCTGCAATATAAACTTGAACATCGTCGATTAAAACGTCAAAAGAGGCAGCATCAAAACTAAAAGTTGAAATCGATAAATCATAAGAAAGATCTACATCTGGAGTAAAAGAAGCTTCTTTTACAGTCCAAGAGTTATTTGTAGCAAACGTACTGCTTGACAGAGCAGTTCCACTGCCATTTTTTGAGATATTCAATGAAATAGGATGAGTTCCATCAAAATTGTTTGTAAGATACTTATACTTAAATTTAATGGTATAAGTAACACCTCCTTTTAGTGCAACTTCAGTTGTAATTTTAGGAGATTGAGTTGTGTAAGACAACATAGCGCTAATTGCACCTTCCGCAGAATTATAGCTGGAAGTAACAGTATTTGCAATTGTCCAATTTTGAGGAACGCCTGTGTCCCAAGTTTCAAATCCAGGATTAGAAACTAAATTGGTTTGCGAATAAATAGAAAAATTTGCCAGAAACAGCAACAAGAGTAGTTTTGCTTTCATAGATAAAATTTAGAATTCGGTTGCGCAATTCTACCTAATTAAATCCGATAAACCTTACGTGAAGCCGTAATGACTATATTATTTGTTGTTTTTTTTACATTTATAAAATAAATAATAAATCCAAAGTATATTTTTTGAAAACAAATGATGTTTAATTATTTGATTTTTAGCCGTTTGATAATATTCTGATTTTGAATAATTTCATTTAAAATTTCATAACACATTGTTAACGGTTAGTTTTTTGTAACAAAAAAGCATAATTTAGACCCATCTTTTAACTTTACATATATTTATAGATACATGAATCATATAAAACCTCTTAAATTATCTGCTTTTGCATTACTTGTTTTAGCAGGTTGTAATGCTACAATGCAGGCACAGGCTTCAGCTCCTAAAGAGTTTATAAAAGCTCCTTTAGCAGTTGTAAAAAAAGCACCAGTTAGTGAAAATGAATTAAAAAGATGGAGTCACCTTGATTTGATAAAAGATTCTATCCCGGGAATGAGTGTTGACAGAGCTTACGCCGAATTACTGCAAGGTAAAAAAGGTCAGAAAGTGATTGTTGGAATCGTAGATTCTGGTGTCGATATTGAACACGAAGATCTTCAGGGAATGATCTGGACAAATCCTAAAGAAATTCCAGGAAACGGAATTGACGACGATAAAAATGGATTTATCGATGACGTTCATGGATGGAATTTCCTTGGAAATGCAGTTCACGAAAATCTTGAAATGACACGTGTTGTTAAAAAAGGAGACGATGGTTCTGCTCAATACAAAGAAGCTTTAGCTCAATATACAGCAAAATATGAAGAAGCTCTTCAAGATAAACAACAAGCAGATATGTTGATTGATATTCATAATACAATCAAAAAAGAGCTTAATAAAACTACATACAAAATAGAAGATTTAAGTAAAATTACTTCAGCGGACCCAAATGTTTTGAGAAGTAAAGCGATTATGACTCAAATTTTTACAAATGCAGGACCAACTTTTGATCCAGAAGCTGATTTTACAGAATATAAAGATCAGGTATACGATCAAATAAATTATAACTTGAATAAAGATTTTGACGGAAGAAAGATAGTTGGCGATAATCCAAATGATATTAAAGACAATCATTATGGAAATAACATCGTTTTTGGACCAGATAAAGAAAAAGCACTTCATGGAACTCACGTTGCCGGAATTATTGCTCAAATTAGAGGAAATAATTTAGGAGGAGACGGAGTAGCAACAAACGTTGAAATTTTGACGGTTAGAGCTGTGCCAGACGGAGATGAGTACGATAAAGATATTGCTTTAGCAATTCGTTACGCAGTAGACAATGGAGCAAAAGTAATTAATGGAAGTTTCGGAAAAAGCTTTTCTCCGCAAAAACAATGGGTTTATGACGCTATTAAATATGCAGCGAAAAAAGACGTTTTAATTGTGCATGCTGCGGGTAATGAAGGTTATAATATTGATGAAACTAAAAACATCAATTATCCAAACGACTCTGAAGACAACGTAAAAGAATTCGCAGATAATGTTATTACGATTGGAGCAATTAATAAAGAATACGGGGAAAATGTTGTTACAGGATTTTCGAACTTCGGAAAAATTAACGTAGACATTTTTGCTCCAGGTGAAGAAATTTATGCAACTGTTCCAAATAATAAATACAAATATTTACAAGGAACTTCAATGGCGTCTCCAAATGCAGCAGGTGTCGCAGCTTTGATTCGTTCTTACTATCCAAAATTAAAAGCAGCTCAGGTTAAAAAGATTTTAATGGATTCTGGAGTAGCGCTTCCTTCAAAGGTTGTTCTGGGTAAAAGTGAAAATCCAAATGAAAAACCAGTTGCAGTTTCTTCGACAGAATCATCAAAAACAGCTAAAATGGTAAATGCTTATAACGCTTTATTGATGGCAGAGAAAGTAGCAGAAGGAAAGTCCAAAAAGTAAATTTTTGGACTTTCTTTAAAAAGGTTAGTAAACCATTTTGTACCAACCTACGCAGTATTCATCACCGCTACAGTCATAGTTGTTTTGAAGTACTAATCTTTTGCCTTGATCTCCACCGTTAATTGTTTGTTGCTCTTCAGTTGTCATTTCGAAAGCTGAAAAATCTTCTAATGATAATTCCATAATTGTAAGAATTTTAATTAATAATAAATCAAACATAGTAATAAATTATGAGAAAAATACTTCTTTTTGTATTTTTTATACAATTTAACATATACTCACAAAGCGCCCCATATTGGCAGCAGCACGCTGACTATAAAATGGAAGTTTCGATGGATGTAAAAAACTATCAGTACAAAGGAAAACAAGAATTGGTTTACACCAATAATTCTCCTGACACTTTAAAAAAAGTATTCTATCATTTATTTCCAAATGCTTTTCAGCCTGGAAGTGAAATGGATGCACGTCTTCATTTTATTAAAGATCCAGACGGAAGAATGGTAAATAAAGTAAAAGGCGCTGATGGAAAAGAAGTAAAACAAAGCCGCATCGAAACTTTAAAACCAAACGAAATTGGTTATTTAAAAATTACAAACTTCAAGCAAGATGGTGCCGTAGCTCAAACAAGAGTTTCTGGAACAATCTTAGAAGTAACTTTGGCTAAACCAATTTTACCAAATTCTAAAACTACTTTTACATTAGATTTTGACGGACAAGTTCCAGTGCAAATTCGTCGTTCTGGAAGAAATAATTCTGAAGGAGTAGAACTTTCAATGTCACAATGGTATCCAAAATTAGCTGAGTTTGATTTCGAAGGATGGCACGCAGATCCATACATCGCCAGAGAATTTCATGGAGTTTGGGGTAACTTCGATGTAAAAATTACAATCGATAAAGATTACACAATTGGAGGTTCTGGATACTTACAAGACAAAAACTCAATTGGACACGGTTACGAAGATGCTGGTGTAACGGTTACTTATCCTAAAAAAGCAAAAACGTTAACGTGGCATTTTATCGCGCCAAACGTTCACGATTTTACTTGGGCTGCAGATAAAGAATACAATCATGATATTGTAAAAGGACCAAACGGTGTAGATTTACATTTCTTTTACAAAAACAACGAAAAAACTACTGCAAACTGGAAACAGCTAGAGCCTTTAATGGTTAAAGTAATGGAATATTACAACCAAAGAGTTGGAGCTTATCCATACAAACAATACTCATTTATTCAAGGTGGAGATGGCGGAATGGAGTATGCAATGTGTACTTTAATGTTAGGTAACGGAACTCTTGAAGGAATTCTAGGAACTGCAACTCACGAATTAGGACACTCTTGGTTTCAGCATATTTTGGCTTCAAACGAATCAAAACACCCTTGGATGGACGAAGGTTTTACAACTTACATCGAAGACAGTGCTTTGAATGAATTAAAAGGAGACAAAAAAGAGGTAAATCCTTTTACTGTAAATTACAAAGCTTACTACAGTTTAGTAAATTCTGGTAAAGAACAGCCACAAGGCACACACGGAGATCGTTACGACGAAAACCGTCCTTACAGCATTTCATCTTATGTAAAAGGAAGTATTTTCCTTTCTCAATTAGAATATGTAATTGGAAAAGAAAATGTTGATGCAACTTTAAAAAGATATTTCAACGATTTCAAATTCAAACATCCAACTCCAAATGATATCAAAAGAACAGCAGAAAGAGTTTCTGGAGCTGAGTTAGATTGGTACCTTACAGATTGGACAGAAACAACAAATACGATCGATTACGGAATCAAAGACGTTGCTGATAATGCAGGAAAAACAACAGTTTCTTTAGAAAGAATTGGAAGAATGCCAATGCCAATCGATTTAAAAGTAGATTATACTGACGGAACTTCTGAAACATTCTACATTCCGTTGAGAATGATGAATTTCATTAAGCCAAATCCAAACCCGAACGAGAAAAGAACAGTTCTAGAAGATTGGGCTTGGGCACAGCAAAACTATAGTTTTACAATTGATAAAAACAAAACTGCGATCAAAAAAATCACTATCGATCCAAGCGGATTAATGGCTGATGTGAAGCAGACAAATAATGTTTTTGAAGTGAAATAATCTTCAAAAAGAATAAAAAAAGAAAGTCCCGTTTAATTAATTTAAACGGGATTTTTTGTTTTTTAGTTATCAGCAGAAAATTAATTGCCTCCAGCTTTAGCTGGAGGAACAAAAATGAAAATAAAAAGGCTTTAGCCAAACATACGAGTTTGGCTAAAGCCTTTTTCACTCTTATAATAAAAAACCTCCAGCTAAAGCTGGAGGCAATTGGATTTTTACTTTATAATGATATTAAACAAATTGTGCTGAAAAAGAATTTAACTCAAATGTTCAATCATATCTTTTGTCATAGATTCCAAATCAAATTTATGATTCCATCCCCAGTCTTTTCTTGCTTCAGCATCATCTATACTTGCCGGCCAGCTGTCTGCAATTTTCTGACGGAAATCAGGATTATAAGTAATCTCAAATTCTGGAATATGTTTCTTGATTTCAGCAGCAATTTCAGTTGGAGTAAAACTCATTGCAGCTAAATTGTACGAAGAATGAATTTTGATTTCTTCAGCCGGTGCTTTCATGATATTGATAGTTGCATCAATTGCATCGTCCATATACATCATTGGCATTTTGGTTTCAGATGACAAGAAACATTCGTATTTTTTATCAGCAATAGCTTTATAAAAAATATCAACCGCATAATCAGTTGTTCCACCGCCTGGAGGAGTCGACCAGCTGATTAAGCCTGGATAACGGATACTTCGAACATCAACACCATAAATATTATGATAATATTCACACCATCTTTCTCCAGCTTGTTTACTAATTCCGTAAACAGTAGAAGGTTCCATTACAGTATATTGTGGCGTATTTTCTTTTGGAGTTGTTGGGCCGAAAACAGCGATACTTGAAGGCCAGAAAATTTTCTGAATCTTTTTAGCTTTAGCTAAGTTTAAAACATGAAAAAGGGAATTCATATTTAAATCCCAAGCAAAAGCAGGATTTTTTTCGGCAGTTGCAGATAAAAGCGCAGCCATCAGATAGATATCTGTAATTTTATGCACTTCAACCAAATGTTCGATCTGATTAAAATCTAAAGCATTGACCACTTCAAAAGGTCCTGAATTTACAACATCAGTATTTAATTTTCGGATGTCAGAAGCGATCACGTTTTCTGTTCCGTATATTTTGCGCAGTTTTTGAGTCAGCTCTGTTCCGATCTGACCGCAAGCGCCAATGATCAATATTTTTGGATTCATTTTTTCCAGGATTTTTAGCGACACAAATATAACGTTTTCGCAATTACATCTGCTTTTTAGAATCATAAATTATTAATTCAATAATTAAAAAGTTTTTTTGTTGGATTATTCGCTTTTACAGGGGGTGTGTCTTTGTGCCTTCTTATTTTTTGTATTAAAGGTCATTTTTAATGGAATTAAAATGAAAAAAAACGTCTAATTTGGCTTGATTGACAACGAAAAAAATAACCTTGATTTATAGAATCTTTAGCAAAAAACAGAATTCATAATTGTAAATTTACTTCGTAACTTTGTAGCCTAACATTTTAATAAATGAAATATAAAATATCTCTTTTTCTGCTTTTGACAACTGTGTTATTTTCTTGCCAAAATGAAAATGAAAAACGACTTGCAGAAAACGCAAAAGAAGCAAAAAAGAAGGAAGCTATTTTTAATAATATAAATAAAGGCTGGACTTTTCTAGACGAGCCAATTAACGAAATTTCAGAATCACAATTAAACTCTTGGACAGAGTGGCGTGAATTTATGAAAGAGATTGGCGAGAAGCCAAGAAAAACAATTGGAGCATTTCAGAAAAAGTCTGCAGCGATTTCTAAAAAAGCAATGGCGTTGAATGATAATATTCCAGCGCAATTTAATCAGCCTCAGATAAAAAGCCGTATTTCTATTTTAATTACCAAAATCAAAATGCTGGATTTGTTTATTCACTTAAATAAAATTCCAGATGATAAAGTGGTTTTTTTAATTCAAGAAATCAATAAAGAGCTGATTTCGCTAGAAAGACAAATGGATAAAATTGTCGAAAAAGCCAAAATACCAAAAGAAGAAGGAGAAGCAGATTTCCTTAGAATGTTAGACACAACACGTGCAATTCCGAGTTCTGCGCCACCATTAGATCCAAATAAACCAAGAATTGAGTAAGAACGCCTTATATACAACCTACGATAATCTGCCGAAAGCGCAGCAGATTGCAGCAAGTTTACTGGAAGGAAATCAGATCAAAATGAACCTTAGCGGTTTGCTGGGATCTGCAGTTTCGTTTATAATACGATCTGTTTTCAGAAAAACTGAACTCCCATTTTTAATTGTTTTAGATAATAAAGAAGAAGCAGCTTATTATTTAAATGATTTGGAGCAAATGATTGGAGAACAAGATGTATTGTTTTATCCAGCTTCATTCCGTCGTCCGTATCAGATTGATGAAACAGACAATGCCAATGTTTTGCTTCGCGCTGAGGTTTTAAACCGAATTAATTCAAGAAAAAAACCAGCCGTAATTGTTACGTATCCAGAAGCACTTTTTGAAAAAGTGGTTACGAGAAGAGAACTCGATAAAAACACTTTAAAAGTAGCTTTGAATGATAAAATTTCGATTGATTTTATCAACGAAGTCTTGTTTGAATACGAATTTAAAAGAGTAGATTTCATCACAGAACCTGGCGAATTTTCAGTCCGTGGAGGAATTGTCGATGTTTTCTCATTTTCAAATGATCATCCGTATCGAATTGAATTTTTCGGAAACGAAGTTGACAGCATCAGAACTTTTGATGTTGAAACGCAATTATCGGTAGAAACACATAAAAAAATCACGATTATTCCGAATGTTGAAAACAAACTTTTTCAGGAAAACCGTGAAAGCTTTTTAGATTATATTGCTGAAAAAACAGTTGTTTTTATTCAAAATACTGACGGACTTTTTAGTCAGTTAGACAAACAATTTGCAAGGGCAGAGGAGGCTTTTGAGAAATTGTCAAAAGAAATAAAACATGCTGCACCCGAACAATTATTTTTAAATCAAGCTTCGTTTATAAAACGCGCTTTAGATTTTTCGGTTGTTGAATTGGCTTCAAGACCCATTTTTAAAACCACTAAAAAGTTTGAATTTCATATTCAGCCTCAACCATCTTTCAATAAACAATTTGATTTATTGCTGAATAATTTGAGCGATAATCATTTTAACGGATATGTCAATTATCTGTTTTGTTCGAATGAAACTCAGGCAAAACGTTTCCATGATATTTTTGAAAGTTTAGACGAAGCCAACTCAGAGAATATCAGAAAACAATATCATACGATTGTATTGCCTTTATACCAAGGTTTTATTGACGAAGAAAACCAAATAACGGCTTACACCGATCATCAGATTTTCGAACGTTATCATAAATTCAACATCAAAAACGGATATTCGAAAAAACAGAATATCACTTTAAAAGAATTGACGGCACTTTCTGTTGGCGATTATGTAACGCATATCGATCACGGAATTGGGAAGTTTGGTGGACTGCAAAAAATCCAAGTTGAAGGAAAAACGCAAGAAGCCATAAAATTGGTTTATGCCGATAATGATATTGTCTATGTGAGCATTCACTCGCTTCATAAAATTTCAAAATACAACGGAAAAGACGGAACGCCTCCTAAAATCTATAAACTAGGATCGAACGCGTGGAAAGTCTTAAAACAGAAAACCAAAGCACGCGTAAAACATATTGCATTTAATTTGATTCAGTTGTATGCAAAACGTCGTTTAGAAAAAGGTTTTCAGTTTGCGCCTGACAGTTATCTTCAAAACGAATTAGAAAGTTCGTTTATTTACGAAGACACGCCAGATCAAATGAAATCGACGGCCGAAGTGAAAGCCGATATGGAAAGCGATCGCCCAATGGATCGTTTGGTTTGCGGTGATGTTGGTTTTGGGAAAACAGAAGTTGCGATTCGTGCTGCTTTTAAAGCGGTTGATAATAGTAAACAAGTTGCCGTTTTGGTTCCGACAACTATTTTGGCATATCAGCATTTTAGAACTTTCTCTGAACGTTTAAAAGATATGCCGGTTACGATTGGTTACTTAAACCGATTTAGAACGGCAAAACAAAAAACGCAAACACTAAAAGATTTAGCCGAAGGTAAGCTAGATATTGTTATTGGAACGCATCAATTGGTAAACAAAAATGTCGTTTTTAAAGATTTAGGTTTATTGATTGTTGATGAGGAACAAAAGTTTGGTGTAAACGTAAAAGATAAATTGAAAACCATTGCTGCAAATGTTGATACGTTGACGTTAACGGCAACGCCAATTCCAAGAACGCTTCAGTTTTCATTGATGGCGGCGCGAGATTTATCGGTAATTACAACGCCTCCGCCAAATCGTTATCCGATTGAAACGAATGTTGTTGGTTTTAATGAAGAAATTATCCGTGATGCAATTTCGTATGAAATTCAAAGAAATGGACAAGTTTTCTTTATCAATAATAGAATTGAAAATATCAAGGAAGTGGCAGGAATGATTCAGCGTTTGGTTCCAAATGCAAGAGTCGGAATTGGTCACGGACAAATGGACGGTGCAAAACTAGAAGAATTGATGTTAGGTTTCATGAACGGGGATTTTGATGTTTTGGTGGCAACCACAATTATCGAAAGCGGATTGGATGTTCCAAATGCCAACACAATTTTCATTAACAACGCCAATAATTTCGGATTATCAGATTTGCATCAAATGCGTGGTCGAGTAGGTCGAAGCAACAAAAAAGCATTCTGTTATTTCATCTGTCCGCCATATTCATCTATGACCGAAGATGCGAGAAAACGTATTCAGGCATTGGAACAATTCAGCGAACTGGGAAGCGGTTTCAATATTGCGATGAAAGATCTTGAAATTCGTGGAGCAGGAGATTTATTGGGTGGAGAACAAAGCGGTTTCATTAATGAAATAGGTTTTGATACGTACCAAAAAATCATGAATGAAGCGATCGAAGAGTTGAAGGAAAACGAATTCAAAGATTTATATCCTGAGGAAAATGATATCGATACAAAAGAATACGTAAAAGACATTCAAATCGATGCCGATTTCGAGTTATTATTCCCAGATGAATATATCAATAACGTTTCGGAACGTTTGGTTTTATACAACGAATTGGGTGCAATAAAAGACGAAGCTGGTTTACAGGAATTCGAGAAAAAACTAATCGACCGTTTTGGACCATTGCCAAAACCTGCTGTTGCTTTATTAAACAGCATCAGAATTAAATGGATTGCAACTAAAGTAGGAATCGAAAAATTAGTCTTGAAGCAAGGTAAAATGATTGGCTATTTCGTATCCGATCAACAATCAGATTATTATCAATCTGTGAAGTTCAGAAACGTTTTAAACTTCGTTCAAAAACAAAGCTCACTCTGCAAAATGAAAGAAAAACAAACCGTAAACGGATTACGTTTGTTATTGACTTTTGAAAATGTGAAGTCGATAAAAAGGGCGTTGGAGTTGATGGAGTTGTTTGAGGAGTAATATTTAAAAAATATTGAAGAAAAAGATGACTTCAAAAAGTCTTTATAAATGGGGTTTTGTAGGATTGATTCCAAATTTCGGATTAATTTCTGGAGCAATTCTCATTGTTCAAGGCTTTATTAGAAAAGATAGAAAAATGAAAATAATTGGATTCGCAGGAATTCTTGTTACTCCTTTGTTTTGGTATTTTTATTTAACTAGTGATTTTCATAAAGGACATTTAATTCAATTTACAAATTATCGATTGAATGAAGTTGTAAAAGATTTGGAGTTTTATAAAAGTAAAAATGATCAATATCCAGATAGTCTTGCTCAACTGAAACCTCAAAATAAATTCTTTATAGACCAAGAGTTTTTTAGTGATGAATTTGATTTTAAAAAAGTGAAGCCTGCAAGATTTTATTATAAAAAAGAAAGAAACAATTATATTTTAAAATCGTTTGGTCCGGATTTGATTTTGAATACAAAAGATGATATTTATCCTGAATTGAAAAAATAAAAAATGCCGTTTGAAATTCTCAAACGGCATTTTTATTATGGCTTTTCTCCATTTAATGCATTGCTGATATTATTAAAGGCGTCTTTTATGACTTTAAAATTGACATTTTCTTTATGAAGCATTAGGGAAGTATAAAGTTTGATAATTTCTCTATCAGAATCAAATTCGATAATATTATTAAGCTTAATGATATAATTGGTCATGGAGCTTTTTTCGTACCATCTGTCAAAAACAGAAAATCTTTGAAATGCTTTTTTATCATTATCATCGCAAATATAAATTAATGCATCATGAATATTTTCAAAAAACGAGGCAATAATGTTTTTGATTGTTTCTGAAATCAATACATCAAACTGTTCAGGTTGAGAACTAATTCTGTCTATAGTAATTTGATAAACATTTCCAAGTTCTATATCATTCCCAACACAAGATGCTAATGTGAAATCTTCATAGAAAGCAACCCTGTATTCAATTTGTCTTTTTGTAAAGAAACTATAATAACCAGAATCAGAATTAAAAGTATAATTATATTGTTTTAACAAGTTTGATACCTTTTGAAGTTAAGGTTTCGGCAGAAGTTTTCCCTTGTAAAAAAGAGCGTACAGCAACCTTATCTTCTCTCATTTTGATAATTGCTTTTTTAATAACTTCTTTATTTACTGCTGTAGTTTTCATATTGCAAAGTAACAGATTTAAGTTGAATACTCCAAAATTTGTAGTATTATTTTTATTATTTAAATGTATTTACTTGGTTATCAGTATAATTTAAAAATTAAGCTTTCTTTATCTTTTATTTAAGAAAAATCTTAGAACTAAAAAGTTTTCTTTGAAACAAAATTTTCAAAGCCAACTTTTATGCAAAATCAATTTCTTTTTCTTTTTTTACTTATTGGATTTACTACAATTTTCGCTCAAGGAAAAAATAAAATCATTTTAAACGATTCTTTAAAATCTGAAACTATTGATCCGCTTCGTCCTTCAAAAGCGGCTTTTTATTCTGCTGTTTTGCCAGGTTTAGGTCAGATTTATAATAAAAAATATTGGAAACTTCCTTTAGTTTATGGTGCAATTGGTACGAGCACTTATTTGTATATCGACAATCAAAAAAAATATAATATTTATAGAGACGAATACAAAAGCAGACTCGAAGGTATAGAAAGTGATTCGCAATTTTTAGCTGGATTAAGCGAAAGCCAATTGATTTCTGCACAAAAACAGTTTCAAAGAAACAGGGATTTATCCGCTTTGTTTATGGTCGGTTTTTATGTTTTAAATATTATAGATGCCAATATTGATGCCGCATTGTCACAGTTTAATGTAGATGAAAGATTGGCATTTAAACCTGCAGTTATAAAAAATGATATCACCTTCAATAATAATTTCGGGTTTGCTCTGAATTATACTTTTTAAGAAAAAAAATAGCCACGAATTCACGAATTTTTAAAAATTTACTTAGAATTAATTCGGAATTCGTGGCAAAAAAATTATTTAACAATCAGTTTTTTAGTCACATTAAAATCTTTAGAAACAATATTTACAATATAAATTCCAGAAGATAAATGATGATTAACTTGTCCTGAAGAAGAAAGTCTTTGATTTAAAACTGTTCTTCCGTTCAAATCAGAAACGAAAATTTCAGCATCTCCGTTTGTTAATTCAGGCATTAAAACATGAAATTCATTGTTTGTTGCCGGATTTGGATAAATACCAATTACAGGTTCAGTTGTAGAAGCTTCTTCAATATTTAATGCTGCTCTTGAAGTTCCAACAGTTGTTGGTTCTAATTGCCATTGCGCACTGTACCAGCCATCTTGTGAATTTCCGTATTGAGCAGAACCAGTTTGGTTTTCGATATGAATAATATTTCCTGTCTGCCATCTGTTTCTTAAACGAGTCCAAGTTCCGTCAATATAATCGCTTGACCATTGCGCACTCCAGAAAGTGGTATCGGTGATGTTACATTGTACATTTCCAGTTTGACCTTCGATATTCATCAATTCACCAGTTGCTACATTTTTCAATACAAAATAAGTAGCGTCAATTGCAATTTTTTGCCATTTATAATTGTTGCTAGAAACACTCGTTCCGTAACCTACATTTGTTCCTGCATCAGATAAATAAGCACCAGTCCATCTGTTTTTGATCGTGTAATAATTTCCTCCTCCAGAAGCTGTTGTAACCGATACTAAACAAGTACTTGTTTTACTTCCATCAACAGTTGTAACGGTAATTGTCGCCGTTCCATTCGCTACAGCGGTAACTAAACCTGAAGCATTTACAGTTGCTACAGCCGTATTATTTGAACTATAGGTTACCGATTTATTAGTAGCATTTGCAGGAAGAACAGTTGGAGTCAATTGTTGTGTTCCGCCAACATTCAATGAAGCTGTGGTTGGACTCAAACTTACACTTGTAACCGCAACACCCGTTCCCGGATTTGAATCGTACCAAGTAGCATTCATATACCACCCTGTTTTATTTCGGCTTAAGTCGGCAGTTTGATTGGTTCCGTCGTTGAAAATTAAATTGCTTGAAGTTACGTTTGTAAATGTATAACTGTACCAACCATTTCCAGCATCGGTCATGTTTACTCCAGGCCAGTTTACAGTTGCCAAAACTCCTGTTGGTAAAGCATTCCAATAGTAAATTTTAATTCCAGTTCCCCAATTTGATGGTTTATAGAAATAAACCGTGAAATTTGTATTCGGATTTACTGTAATTGTTGCCGAAGCTGTTTTATTTCCGTCTTGTGTAGTTGCTGTAATTGTTGCTGTTCCGGCAGAAACTGCTGTTACAAGTCCGCTTGAATTTACCGTTGCGATTGCGGTATTGCTTGATGACCAAGTAACCGTTTTATTTGTGGCATTTGCTGGTGAAATTGTTGCAGAAAGCTGTTGTGTATTTCCAGCATATAGACTTGCAGAAGTTGGAGAAACGGCTACAGAAGAAACGGGAATTGCAGCGACAGTTATTGCAGAAGTTGCTGTTTTATTTCCATCAACTGTTTTAACTGTAATAGTTGCTGTTCCTGCTGCAACTGCTGTAACTAAACCAGAAGCACTTACTGTTGCCACAGCTGTATTGCTCGATGTCCAAGTTACGTTTTGATTTGTTGCATTTGCAGGAGCAATTGTAGCATTTAATTGTTGTGTAGATCCTAAACCAACAGTTACTGTTGTTGGACTCACAGAAACTCCTGTAACGGCTACAACCGGAGCATTTGTATTAGTTAAAACCAAATATTCGAAAGCAGCAAAATTACGCGTTGCACCTGCGGTTAAAGTAACCGAAGCATTATTGTTATATGGATTTACATAAGTTCCCGCTAAAGCCGCTGGAATAACGTACGATTTAGCTGCGTTTCTCAAATTCGACATTACAATAACTTTCTCAGTTCCTAATGTTTTGGTGAAAATACTAATATCATCATTAGCATACGTCGTTAAATCACCGCGTCTAATGGCTGCACTTGTTGTTCTGAAATTTAAGATTTTTGCGAAATCTGCGGCGGCAGTTGGATTTTGAGACCAATTGAATTTAAAATTAGTCCACGGCCAGTCTGTTTTTGGTTCGTAATCAATTTCTTGTCCGCTCATTAAAAAAGGAACGCCTCGCATATAAGCTGAAACTAGAAAGTTTGCAACGACTCCGTTATGGTTTTTAAATACAACAAATGGTCTTCTTACGCCATCATCATTTGTGTAGGTATCGTGATTTCCAGTATATCTAACGATTTGCTGATTTCCAGTTGCTTTCGCATATTCATAAGTAGTTTGATCTTGAATTCTTTGAGAAACAGGTCCGCCGCTAGCAATATCATATAACCCAGCATGAAACCATCTATCTCCATAATTCATGTCGAAACCAACTTGAAAGTTTTCTTGTCTGTCGCCTTCGGCTAACATTAATAAGTTGTGAGAAGTTATGCTTCGAAGATTTGAATTTACTTCTGACCAAAAATCTAAAGGAGGGTTATTAGCATAATCGCAACGGTAACCGTCAATATTAGCTGCAAAAATCCAATAGCGCATAGCATCTTTAATGGCTGCTCTTGTTGCTGAACTATTAAGATCAAGCGCTGCAATATCAGAGAAGTTTCCTAACTGCTGAATTGTGGTTCCGGTTCGTTTGTAATATTCAGGATGTGAAACGGTCCATCCGTGATCCCATGATGTTCCGTTGATGGCAATATCTAAAATAACGGCCATGCCGCGGCTGTGAGCGCCATCAACCAAAGTTCTTAAATCAGCCAGTGAACCGTATTCAGAACCGACGGCTTTAAAGTCTTTGATACAATAGGGCGAAGCCGAACTTCGGGAGTCTGTGCCGTGGGGAAAAATTGGCATTAAATAAATAACATTAGTGCCGAGTGCTTTTATATTGTCTAATCGGGCGGTTACTCCGGCTAAATCTCCGTTGGCGCTAAACGGACGAATATGCACCTGATACATATTGATATCTCTCGTATCAGGCACTCCTGCAAAGGGTGTTCCGTACTGAGCAGGATCTTGTGCATAAACTGAACTTGCAAATAATAATAGAAAGCAAATTAATGCTTTGGTAATATGAAATAATCTAGTGGTAATTTTGATTTTCATAATAATAGTTTTTGCATGCTTGTCGGCATTTCTAACTAAAATTCATTCTCACTCGCATTGTTTTTAAATTCGACAAACATTTTGTGGTTAATAGTTTTCAAGTAGTAAGTTTTAATTTTTTGCTCAAAAAAGAGCATAGTTTTTCTGCCACGAATTCACGAATAAGGATTTATCTAGAAAATCTTAATTCTGAAAATTCGTGGTAAAAAAACTTAGAAACTGAGTATCTCAGTCCCGAAGCTTCGGGATAGCATCTTAAATTATAATTTTTTCAATCCTTTTAAATCTGAAGCAGTTCCTTCTTTGATGCTGATGGCAACACCACCGCCCGGAGCTAAATATTGCTTCAATTTGCTTTTTGAGTTTACAATAACTTTAGTAACGGTATATTTCTGTGGATTCTGATTCCAATTAGCATCTTTAGCATCGGCATAAATTGTTGCGACGAAATTTTTTCCTGCAGGTAAATAATCAAATGAAATGTTTGCTGTTCTTGCATTTTCATCTGTAATTCCGCCAATAAACCATTCGTTTTTGCTTTTTGCTTTACGTGCAATTGTAATATAATCTCCAGGTTCAGCTTCCAAAATATAACTGTTATCCCAATCTACAGCCACATCTTTGATGAACTGAAATGCGTCTGGAAAACGCTCATAATTTCCAGGAATATCAGCAGCCATTTGCAGCGGACTGTACATGGTTACATAATAAGCCAATTGTTTTACTAAAGTTGTGTTTACTCGTTGTGAACTTCCTGTTCCGTAGTAAGAAAGGTCAGTTTGGAAAATTCCAGGCGTATAATCCATTGGACCTCCCATTAAACGGGTAAATGGTAAAATTGTAGTATGATCTGGAGCTAATCCTCCCATAGATTCGAACTCAGTACCGCGCGCTGATTCCTGAGCAATCCAGTTTGGAAAAGTACGGTTTAATCCCGTTGGGCGAACTGCTTCGTGGCTGTTAATCATAATTTTATAATCGGCAGCACGTTTGGCAACGTTGATGTAATGATTTACCATCCATTGTCCGTCGTGATGTTCGCCACGCGGAATAATCTGTCCTACATAACCTGTTTTTACAGCATCATAACCGTTATCATTCATAAATTGAAAAGCGCGATCCAAACGACGTTCGTAATTTGTAGCCGATCCAGAAGTTTCGTGATGCATAATAATTTTCACTCCTTTTGAAGCTGCATAAGCATGCACCGCTTTTACATCAAAATCTGGATATGCGGTTACGAAATCAAAAACGTCTTCTTTCCAATTGCCAATCCAGTCTTCCCAGCCAATGTTCCAGCCTTCGATAAGAATCGCATCAAAACCATTTTTAGAAGCAAAATCAATGTATTCTTTTGCGCGTTCTGTTGTGGCTCCGTGTTTTCCGTTTGGAGTAAGTTTGGTGAAATCATCCGTCATTTTTACGTTGTTTTCTTTTCCAAAAGCCCAAGTACTTCTTCCAGCAACGAAATATTCCCACCAAATTCCGATGTATTTCACAGGTTTAATCCAAGAAACATCTTTATAACTTGTTGGTTCGTTAAGATTTAAAATCAATTTTGAAGCTAAAATATCAGTTGCTTTATCGCTTACTATAATGGTTCTCCAAGGCGTTTGAGCGTCAGTCTGCATGTAGCCTTTTGCACCAACGGCATCAGGCGCCAAATGACTTGTCATTTTGTTGGTTTTAGCATCAATTTCAAGGTACATTGCTGGATAATTGATTAATCCTGCTTCGTGAATGTTGATGTATAAACCGTCATCAGATTTCATCATAGATGGTGTTTGTACAGAAAGTTCCTTAATTGGCTGCTGTGCATTAATTTCAATCGTAGCTTTTTTTATCAAAGAAGGAATTTCTGAAATCTTCGAAGTCGTATAAGCATATTCGTTGGTATCATAATCTCCTGGAATCCAGAAAATTTTATGATTTCCAGCCAATTGAAATTCGGTGCGTTCTTCTTTAATTACAAAATAATTCAGGTCATTTTGTTTAGGAAATTCATATCTAAATCCCAATCCGTCGTTGAATAAACGGAAACGAATGCGGATAAATCTATTGTTATTTTTTGCCTGAGCTAAAGTGACAACCAATTCGTTATAATGATTACGAATTGTTTTTTCTTCCCCTAAAACAGGATTCCAATTTTCATCAAAAGTAGATTGAGCCGTATTTGTAACGGTAAAACCATCCATAAATGAAGCTCTGTTTAGAAGCTCTAAACCTAAAGAACTTGGTTTAATAACTGGTTTCTGCTTATATGATAATTGGTAAGACGGAATTCCGCCTTCTTTTAATTCAAATTTTAAAGAAAGATTTTTGTCTGGCGAAGTTATTTCTTGTGCCTGAAGCCAAAAAGAGGCAAGGATAAAAAATAAAAGCGCTGTTTTTTTGCTCAAACGTATTTGAAGCAATGATTTTTGGGATTGAAAATTCATGTTATTTGGTTTTTTGCAAATTTAATTTTATTTAAAGCTGCATTGAAATTAATTTTTCAATACTAAATATTGAAAAGGCTGAAGTGTTACATCTGAACTAACCGTTACTGAAGCTCCGCTAAAAGCATCTTTCCAAGTTCCTTTTAATGTTGAAGGAATTAGATGTTTTACAGTTGAACTTGTTAAATTTGAAAGTACGAATACTTTTTCAGAGTCTTTTGTCATTGTGAAAGCACTAACAGAATTACTGCTGTAACCTGTAAATTCTCCTGTTTTAAGAGCGTTGCTTGCGTTTCTGAAAGCAATGATTTTTTTGTATTCAGCTAGCATTTCATTGTCTGCAGTTGACCAGTCAATTGGTGTTTTTGCAAAATAATTTAATCTTTTGTCGTAGCCAATTTCTTGTCCGTTATAAATCATTGGAATTGATTTTAAATAAGCTGCGACAACAAATGTTGCCATAGATCCTTTTTTGCCTCCAAAAAGCTCTAATGGCGTTCCATCAGAAAGATTCACGTCATGATTGCTCGTGTATCTAACTATTTTGTTTGTTGGATCGTAAACGTTTGCATATTCTGTAGCATTAGAATCTTGAATAGTTGTTGCGGGTTTACTTTCTTTAAAAAGCTGTTCAAGAGTAGAGAAAAAATTAAACCCAAAAGTATAATCAAAACCTGATGCAAAGTGATTGTATTTTGAACCTTCAGCCAGCATTAAAATCGTTTGATTCTTTTTAATTTTTCTAAGTTTTGATATTGCATCTGACCAGAAATTGTTCGGAACAAAATCGGCATAATCGCATCTGAAACCGTCAATATTCGCATTATAAACCCAATATGACATCGCATCGATCATCGCGTCTTTCATTTCAGTATTATTGAAATTTAGCTGTGCGACATCATTATAATTTGTTCCTGGAGGAATGATAATATTGCCACTAGCATCTTGCTGATACCAATCTTTATGCTGTGTAATCCAAGCGTTGTCCCAAGCTGTATGGTTTGCAACCCAGTCTAAAACAACAGCCATGTTTTTCTTGTGCGCTTCTTCAACTAAAGTTTGAAGATCTTGTAAAGTTCCAAAATCAGGATTTATCGCTTTATAATCTTTTACTGCGTAAGGAGATCCTAATTCGCCAGTTGCTCTTTCTTTTCCAACAGGATAAATAGGCATTAAATAAATGACATTTGCTCCTAATTCCTGAATTTGAGAAAGCCTTTCTTGAACTCCTTTAAGTGTTCCAGCCTGACTAAAAGCACGAATATTTACTTGATAAATTACTGCATCTTCTTTCTTTGGCATTTTTTCAAAAGGTGCTCCATATTGTGTATACGGAAATGCTGGAGTTTTGTTGTCATCATCAGAAGAACTGCACGAAACAAATGCTAATGCAAGCAATAATCCGTAAATGATTTTTATATTAAATTTCATAATTTTTACATTTTAAGTGGTTGAGAAGTAACCTGCCTTTCGAAGTAAAAAGACAGGTAAACTCAAACCAAACTAAACTTAATTTTTTATTTTTTTGTAATCGTATAAGTTGCTGTTGGAGGATATCCAGTACTTGCAGGATCGACATCATTTATTTGTAATGTGATTTCGTAAGTTCCGCCTTCGCCAACATAATGAGAACCTTGATCGTCTAGATATACAATTCCGTCAGTTGTGTTTTTAGGCCCGTAATTGATTGTCCAGCTGTTGTTTAATCTGAATTTCACATTTCCAGGAACTAAAACGGCAGTAACTTTCCAAGTTTTTGTCTGATGATCGTAGCTCATCGGTGTGCTGTTATCCCAGCTTCCAGAAGTCGCATCACCAACAATTCCCCAAGAATAAGGCGTTGCAGTCCATTTTAAAGTGTTCAAATTCACTTTAATTTGATATGAACCAGCTCCAGGGAGTACAAAATCTGTATCACTCATGTTTTTAAGATCACTGTTTGTATCGCCAGCGCCATAAAATTGAGCCCAGTTTCTTTCTGTATTTAACTTAAATCCTAGTCCTGCACCTTCGGCAACAGTCATGTAACCTTGGTACACTCCTTTTTGAATTGCTGTTAAAGCCGCAGCGGTTTCAATAGCCCAGCCTTGATAGCTTCCGGGCATATAAATTTCGCCAAAAACAACGCTTTTTTCATAAGGAGTAACTGTTAAAGTAACAGGATTTGAATATACTTTACGATCCATCGCAGCTTCTACGCGAACGACTAGTTTTCCTTCAACATTAATAGGAAGACCTAGATCTACAGCAATTTTATTTAATTCTTCTCCAATTAAAGCTCTGCTTAAAACATCTGTACCTACTTCAATTCGTTTTGCTTTCATCCAAGCGTTTGCACCACTCGTATCTCCAACTAAATCAAATTGAATAGCGTACGTTACTGGAGCTTCAATAGGAAAAGCGACTTCTGGCCAAGAAACCAGTAAAACCTGATCGGCAGCGGTATCTTCTGTTAAAACTAATGTACTTGTTGAAACACTTATTTCTGAAGGGAAACTAACAGATTTTAATGTCGTTAATGGGGCGTCAGTGTCGCAGGATGAACCCAAGAACAGCAAACTGCCTAATATGAATAATTTATTGATATATTTTTTCATGATAGTTTTGTTTTTAGTAACCAGGGTTTTGTTTTAATCCACGATTGGCATCTAAAGCTGAGGTTGGAATTGGGAACAATTTTCTGAAAGCAGGAGACTCAGGTCTAAATTCGTTAGCCAATAAAAATTTATTGAAACGAATCATATCTTGTCTTCTATGGCCTTCCCAGTTTAATTCAAATCCTCTTTCGTTGTAAATATCATCTAGAGTAGGATTGTGGTCTAAAGCGTTTAATCCTGCGCGTTGTCTAATCTGATCAATAAATGGTTTTGCAGCAGCAGCGTTTCCTAAACGAGCATTACATTCTGCCATCATTAAGATAACATCTGCGTATCTGAAAATAGGGAAGTCGTTAGAAGCACCTCCACCAGTTCTAGGTGCTACAGGATAAAATTTCACATTACGAACACCCGCTTGAGGATCTGCTCCTGGATTGTCTAATGAAGCAACATCAAGCGTATAATTGAAACCTCCTGGCTGTTCTCCAAACAAAAACTGTTTTCTACGAACATCATTTGCATCATATTTCAAGAAGAAATCTTTAGGAACAATTGTACCATTCCAACCGCTGAAACCGAATAAAGCTTGTGCATGAGCACCGTATAAACTTCGAACAGCATAAACGTTACGAGAAACAATATCTAGAGTAGCATAAATTGGCAAGATCGTTTCGTCTTCTGGAAGCACATCTCCAAATAACTCGTAATATTTACTTCCTAACGGATTTGAAGCATCTGTAGCTCCAGAGTGAAGTGTAAATCCGCCATCGGCAACTTTGTTACACGCTGTTAAAGCTTCGTTCCATTTTGGAGTTCCTGTATAAACTTCTGCGTTCAAATATACTTTTGCTAACAAAGTATAACCTGCCCATTTATTGAATCTTCCATAATAATTTCCGCCTCTTGTTCCAGATAACAATTCAACGTTTTCAGTTAGTTCTTTTACAATAAAATCATAAACCTCTTTACGGCTTGACTGCGGAATTTTATCAACAGTAATATTATTGTCTGTGTAGAAAGGAACATCACCAAAATCATCAATCAATAAATAATAAAAGAAAGCTCTTAATGTTTTTGCTTCAGCAATTTTTGAAGCGTCAGCATTCGCTTTTTGCAATAAATCTACTGCTAGATTGGCATTGAAAATAGATTTATAAAGCCAGTTCCAAGTATTACCTATAATAAAATCAGTTGGAAGCCATTCATGTTTGTGAAGACGAGCAAAATCCATCTGCCAGTCACCCGTATTTCTATGCGGAATAACCTGTTCGTCAGAAGACATACAGTTCATATCGTACCATCCGTTATCTGCTCCAGCATAACCAACACCACTTGCTCCGTCTCTCACGAATTCTCCAGGAATTTGCGCATAAACGCTTGCTAGTGCTATATCAGCACCTTCAGGAGTTCCGTAAAAATCTTCTGCAGGATATTTATCATACACATTTTCTTCTATGTCTGTACAACTAAAAAGTGTCAGGAAACACAAGCTTCCTGTTATCAATATATTTTTAATTTTCATGTTTTTTACTATTTAAATTTTACAGTCAAACCAAACGCCACGCTTCTGGTACGAGGATAAATTCCTCTATCGCCACCGAAGTTATCTTCAGTTCTGCCACTTCCGCTTACGTTCAATTCTGGATCAATACCTGAATAATCTGTAATTAGGAATAAATTGTTTCCTGTAAGTGAAAGTCTAATAGTATCAATATATTTATCTGTAAAACGGAAACTATATCCCGCTGTAAGATTTTCTAAACGAACGAAAGAACCATCTTCTAACCATAAATCAGAACCGTAAGGAGAAGTATAAATTCCTGTTTCTACTGCACTAGCTAAAACATTCGATTTACCAATATTTTCCAATCTGCTTAAGTTAGAACGTAATCCGTTGTAGATTTTATTTCCTCCAGAACCTCTTACTAACATAGAAGCATCGAAGTTTTTATATCTGTAAGAAGGATTAAACGCAAAAGTATAAGTTGGTAAAGCTGAACCTGCATAATAGCGATCAGGGCTTTTAGCACCTTGATCAATTGTACCGTTTCCATCACGATCCAAAACAGTTTCAACATTGTTTTCGTTTTTACCTGTATGTTCTAAAATATAAAACGCTCCAATTGGTTTTCCTTTAACTAAATAAGAGTTTGCAGCTCCCCAGCCAACATAATCAGTATTTAAAGGAACGCCATTAATGCTTCCATTTAAATTAAGAACTTCATTTTTCATGAATGCCACGTTTCCTGCCAAAGTAAGCGTACTGTTTTGCGATTTAATAACATCGTAAGCAAGCGAGAACTCAATACCTTTGTTTGAAATACTTCCAACATTTGCCTTAATAGTTGGATAAGGATATGGAGGTTGAGGTACTGTATAATCAAATAATAAATCTTCTGTTTTAGAAGTATAAACATCTACAGTTCCTCTTAATCTATTATTGAAAAGAGCAAAATCAAGACCTAAATTTGTTTGTTTTTTAGTTTCCCATTTCAAGTCGGCATTTGAGTTTTGATAAATGCTGTAATTTGTAATTGGCTGACCTCCAAAATAAGTGATTCCTGAGTTTCCAACCAATGAAAGAGACTGCTGCGGAAGAAGACCTTGCTGATTTCCAGTTGCTCCGTAACCCGCACGAATTTTTAGCTCATCAAAAACATTTTGCTTTTGCATGAAAGGCTCTTTGTCAATTTGCCAAGCAACCGATGCTGAAGGGAAATTTCCCCATTTGTTGTTAGCTCCAAATACAGACGAACCATCACGACGGATACTTGCAGTAACCAAATAACGATCTAATAAAGAATAGTTTACTCTTGCTAAAAATGAAACTAATGTTCTGTCATTTTTGTATGATTCAATATCCCCAGGACGAACTTTTGACAAATCTCCCAATTGTAATGCATTGTAAGTTGTTTTATCATTCATAAAACCTCTTGCTTGGGCATAATTTCCTTGATACATCTGATTTTGCCATTCGTATAAACCTAAGGCATTAATGGTATGTACACCAAATGTCTTTTTGTAATTAAGACTTAAGTTGGTTAACTTTTCATTTTGTCTTTGGTTTCTAATATTCGCAAAACCATTTTGATCAATTGCATAAGCAACAGTTGATTCTATAGGTTGGAAATAACCGTATGTTACATTTGTTTTTCTCCAGCTTCCAAACCAGTTTAATGTTAAACCTTTAGCTAAGTCCAAATCGGCTTTTAAACTTCCAAATAAGTTGTCATTTTGCGCCTCATTTGTGGTAGTTTGTGCCGCCGCGTAAGGGTTTAAATATTGAAATACATTTGAATCTGTAAAATAAGTTCCATCAGTATTGAAAACAGGATCTGTTGGTCTAACTAAATAAGCATTTGTAATTAAATTTGAAGTATAAGCCGCAGTTCCAACACTTTGAATAATACTTGTTGTATTGTTAATTCCGGTATTTAAATTGAAAGTTAATTTTAATTTGTCATCCAAAGCTAATTGAGTTGCCTGAATACGGCCGATGTATTTTTTGTTGTTTGAATTAATAACAACTCCATCTTGTAAAATTGCTGATAAGGAAGCTCTATAACTGAATTTATCTGTTCCTCCGCCAAAAGACAAAGTATGAGTTTGTGTAATTCCAGTTTGCGTTAAAATTCCGTACCAATCTGTATTTGAACCATGATTTGCAGATGCAGGAACACTAACACTTTGTGCCGCAGCCCACCATTCATCGGCATTTAGCATATCTAATTTCTTCGGAATAAAATCTAAAGAGGTAGAACCAATATATTCCATTGTAGTTTTACCCGCTTTATTCTTTTTCGTAGTAATGATAATTACACCTGGCGCACCGCGAGAACCATAAATTGCAGTTGCAGAAGCATCTTTTAAAATATCAAAACTTTCAATTTCGCTAGGCGGAACTTGGTTTAGCAAATCCATATTTCCTTGAATTCCGTCAACAACTACTAAAGGATCGCTTCCACCAATTAAAGATGAAATACCACGAATACGAACGCTTGGTCCATTACCTGGCTCACTTCCTAATTGCGTAATGTTAACACCTGCCGCTTTTCCCGAAATCAATTGCAACGGATTCACGATTGCTCCTTGATTCATGTCTTTTGCACCAATAGAAGAAACAGCTCCAGTAACATCTCTTTTTGTTGCTGTACCGTAACCAACTACTACAATTTCTTGTAAGTCAGTCGCATCTGGAAGAAGCTGAATGTTTATTACAGACTGATTTGCAGTTACTTTTTTCTCTTTGTATCCAACAAAAGAAACAATAATAACCGACTGGCTGCTTTCTACAGTAAGTTTGTATTTTCCATCAAAATCGGTAACCATTCCGTTTTTTGTTCCTTCTTCAATAACAGAAGCTCCAGGCAAAGGCATTCCGTTTTCGTCTGTAATTACACCCGAAACAGTTTGCTTTTGAAATTCTATTACCTGTGTTTTAAGTTCTGGTTTTTTAAGGATAATTTGAGTGTCACGAATTTTAAATTCGGTAGGAGTTCCTTTAAAAATTTTATCTAAAACAACATATATAGACTGATCTTTTACAGAAATCGAAACCGTTCGATCTAAGTCGATATCGTTCAATTTGTAAATAAATCTGAAATCAGTTTTTTGTTCAATGGTCTCAATAACCTTTTCGATTGTTGAATTGTTTAATTCGAGAGTAACCTTTGTTTTTTGGGCATAAGTACTCGCTTTAATATTAAACATGGCGACCAAAATAAGTAGAGTAGTTAGTTTCAATTTTAGGTCTTTTTGGAACAATGAGTATAGAAACCCATTATTCTTAGATTTTTTTTTCATAATTTTGTTAATTGATTGTAGTTAATTCGTTATATTCAATCACTTAGTTAATCGGAAATTGTTCGCAGCTCTTTCCGATTTTTTTATTTCCATAATGTTATTTCTTCATATTTTTTATTGGTTTTAGTGGTTATTTAATTAGTATTTGATTGTTTTTTATTGTGTAATTAATGCCGTGGATATCGTTAAAATAACTCATAACATTTTCAATTGATTCGTCTTTAAAGCTGGCATTGAATTTCTCGTTAGCCAATTTTTCATTTTTGTTGATGATTGTAACGTTGTAGCGTCTTTCCAACTTCGTAATAATGTTTCTGAAAGTCATATTTCTAAAGGTCAATCCGCCGTCTATCCAAGAAGTGTAGATATCTGTGATAACTGCTTTAGTCGAAATTTTAGCATTTTCTCTATTGAAACTTCCTTTAAAACCAGGTTTCAAAATGATGTTTTTAGAAGCATCAAATTCTTCGTTAGATTGATACATTCCAACAGAACCTTCAACCAAAACAACATCAGTTGCAGCATCTTCAGGATAATTTGAAACGTTGAAATGCGTTCCTAAAACACGAACATTCAATTCGTCAGCATTGACTATAAACGGATGTTTTTTATCTTTTGCAACATCAAAAAATGCTTCTCCATCAAGAAAAACTTGTCTGTTTTCGCCAGCGATAAATTTTACAGGATATTTTAAAGTGGTTCCAGAGTTTAAGTGAACAAATGTTCCGTCAGATAATTGAAGACGGAATTTTTTTCCGTATGGAATTTTGATGATATTGTAAACCAGTTTTTCAGAATCCGAACCATTTCCGTAAACTAATTTATCTCCATTTTGATTTCCAACGATATTTCCCTTCGCATCTTTTACATTAGATGAATTGTTTTCAGAAATAATCTGAGTTTCTCCATTTTCTAATTGTAAAACAATATCTGAGCTTTTAAAATCGAATTTTTGTTCAACAGCTTTGTTAGCCATGTTTTGTTTATAGAAAAAACCAATTCCCAGTAAAACAACTACAGAAGCCGCAATAGAAATGTATTTTCTATAATTTGATTTTCTAGGCTGTAATTCAATTACTGTTTCTTGTTCTTTTGAAGCAGATAAAATAGTATTGAAAATGGAATCAGCCTTTTGCTCACCCATTTTTGGCATTTCGATCAATAGATTTTTCACTTCTTCAACCGTCGGAAAATCCTCAGTAAGATTATTTTCTCGGCAATAAGCGATAACCTGCTCAGTTTCTTGCGCAGTGCATTGATTTAAAATAAACTTCTCTAAAAGCGTTTTTATTTCAGAATTTGAATTCATTAAGAATGTTTTTAGGTTCTGTGTTTCTATAATACAGATGAAGAGGAGTGGAGTACTACTCAAACGTTATAAATTTTTAAATTTTAACATTTTTAATTTCTTAATGTGTTGATTTTTATAGAAATGCAAAAATTTATTTTTTAAAGAAACAATAATTAAATGCATTTTGTCATCCTGAGGAACGAAGGATCACACAAGAAAATCGACAAAGAAATCTCCCAATCTGAATATAAAAAGATATTTTGGGCGAGCCAGCATTAGAAAAAGGGGCCAACTATCTTTGTCTTTATTCGCCCCTTTTCCTAATGCTGTCGGGCTGTCCGCGCTACTTCGGTAGCTTGCTCCCATCCCTCTCGCGAGCAAAGAGGTTTATTCACGATTCTTTTTTTCATTTTTACTAGGGAAAATCAATAGAAGATGACAAAAGTTATCGATTTTGATTGTGGAATTTCTTGTGTGATCCTTCGTTCCTCAGGATGACAAGATTGAGTGAAGTTTTAAAAGCATTCAAAAAAAAAATCACTCCGAAGAGTGATTTTTAGGGTAATATTTGTGGTTTTGGTTAGATAATTTCATCGTGAAGTTGAAAAAAACCGCGCATCGATTCGAGCGCTTTACTCATTTGGTTTCGGACTGTATTTATTGAAATTCCGAGTTCCTGACTTATTTCTTCATAGCTCATTCCTTTTTTCCGTGACATTTTAAAAATCTGCCGTCGTTTAGGAGGAAGCTGTTTTATAGCTTGTTTTTGGAGTTTTTTGCAGTCGGCTTCCCGAATAGCATAATCTCCATATTCATGTGATTTTTGGCTTTCATAAAAAACAGCTTCTTTTAAAATAACTTCATTTGCTGCTTTATTCAAAACATTAAAAGCCTGATTTCGTGCAATTGTAAAAATATAGGCCTTAAATGATTGTTCTATATCTAAACTTTCGCGATTAAGCCAAACCTTCATAAAAACATCCTGTACATTCTCCTCTGCGGCTTCTTTTGATTTTAGAAGACTAATGCTGTACCCATAAATATCTTGGTGGTATAAATCAAAAAGTTGACGAAAAGCTTTTTCGTTTCCATTTTTGAGTTCACTTACCAATAATTTTTCACTATGGTTGGCAGCTTCTAACAATTTAATTCGCTTTATTTAATTTTAATTGTATTAAACTATCAAAATAAGAGGTCTTGTGTCTGACTTCATCGCAAATATATAAAAATATTATTCGCAACAAATTATATATAAAAAAACTTAATTCTGATTTTTGAGTTAATTTTTAAACGAAAGATACAAAAAGCACTCGCAGGTCGCTTTTATACAAGTAAGTGTCTTAATGACGCTTTTGCGAAATAAATTTTAATTGAGAATATCACTTTTGAGAATATTCTTATCTGCGAAATATTAAATCTATTTCGAAAATGAGTAATATTTAAAGAAAAAATCCTTTTATCTTTTAAAAAGACAAAAGGATTTGTGTTATAAAAAGAATCAAAAAATGATTCTAAATATTCTTTTACGAATTAGTTTTTCAAATCTTTGATAACTTTAAAAGCTACATCAACTTGATCTTCTCCAACTAAAATAGTAAACTCATTTGAAGTCGAAATTACCTCATTAATGATAATTCCTTCCCAAGCCAAACGTTGGAAAATGAAGTAATAAATACCAGGAACAACAATGTTTTCTTTTGGTAATTTTACAGTAATTGAAGCCAAATTATCTAATTTCTGGATTAATTTTTCTCTCATAAAGTGCTTCTCAACTAAGTGATTTACACTACTGCTGACAACGATATTAGTTTCGTTTACACCACGAGATGAGGTATAAAAAATATCAGATAAAGCATTAATATCAGAGATTAAATCTGCTTGTTTGTTCAAAACAGTTTCTGAAGCAGCAAAAGTGTAATCTGTAAGCTCAGAGCGAACAGTGATTTCACCAATATTCTTAATTACTTTATTGATTTTGTGGTTAAGTTTAAAGTCTAGTTCTTCCGTCAGTCGTTTTAAAGACATTACAACAGCTCCTTGTTTTACTTCTTTTCCAAATTCACTTTCCAATTCGGTCATAATATTTCGCGAAAGTGAAGTTAGGTTAATAATTCCAAGCGAGAGGGCATTCAATAAAAATGGTTTTGTTTTAATGTAGTTTTCTACAATAGAAGAAACAGTTTTCATAATTCTTTTTTTTTTTTGGGTAACAGTTGGTTGTTAATTTAACATTGCGATGTTATAATTCTCTGCAAATATAAATAAAAAAACAAATTGTTACAATTATAACAATAAAAAAATATGTTAAAAGTGATAAAAAGCGTCTGTAAGATGTTCAATTGCAAATGTTTCCCCGTTTTTATGGACCGCAATGATATCAAAACGGATTTCTAAATCTTCCGCAAAATCCTTTTCCCTATCGTTTATGTAGGCATTTACTGCTTTAATAAGTAATTGGATTTTTTTTTGCTTTACAAAATCTTGCGGAGAACCGAAATCTAAACTCGAGCGAGTTTTAACTTCAACAATTGCCAAGACAGAATCTTTTTGTGCAATTATATCTATTTCTGCTTTTTGGATTACAAAGTTTCGTTCTAAAATAGAATATCCATTTTCTTCCAAATGAGCCGCTGCGAGATCTTCGCCTAATTTTCCTAAATCGTTATGTTCTGCCATTGTTGTAGTATTCAGTCTCAGTCACAGTTTTCAGTGTGAATCGTAGAAATTATTTTTACTAAATGAAATTATTGCACGAAAAAACGCAAAATCACAAAGCATTTTAAAACTTTGCGACTTTGCGTCTTTCCGAGATTTTTATGTGGTATTTTTTGAGTTTCCTTAAAAAGGATTGTGTGGTATTATTTTTTGAAGGTAACCGTACTTCCAGAAGCTGTAACTTCTATAGAAACGGTATTTCCCATAATTAAAGCTCTGTTGTCTCTAATATGGCCAGCTGGGAAATTGAAAATTACTGGAATATTGTATTTTTTAGTTACATCATCAATAATTTCCAAAGCGTTTTTCCCCCAAGGCACTTCATTGTCTTTCATGCTTGTCATTCCGCCAATGATAATTCCTTTTAGGTTTTCGATGCATCCATTGCGCTTTAGATTCATCATCATACGGTCAATATGATAAAGATATTCATCTAAATCTTCGATAAATAAAATTTTATCCTTGCAGTCAATTGCCGATGGAGATCCTAATAAACTGTATAAAATAGATAAATTACCGCCAACTAATTCTCCAGTAGTACTTCCTAAACGATTCATAGGAGTTGGGCTGATAGAGTAGGAAATAGGTTCGTTAAATAAAGCGGCTTTTAACGAGCTTACAGCATCTGGAGTCGCTCTAGGAACCGTTACAGGCATAATACCATGAATAGATTTGTAACCCATAGTATTCAAATGATTATGTAGAACCGTTACGTCACTAAAACCGATAACCCATTTTGGATGCTGTTTGAATTTGGTAAAATCTAATAAATCTAACATTCTAACAGTTCCGTATCCGCCTCGTACACACCAAATTGCTTTAATATTCGGGTTGTCTAATTGCTTTTGAAAATCGGCAGCTCTTTGTTCGTCTGTTCCAGCCAATTGATGATAATCCAATCCAATTGTAGATCCAATTACGGCTTCTAAACCCCAACTATGCAATAAATCTATTGTTGGTTTTAAATTGTCATCGATGTTTTTTCTAGCTGTTGCCAAAAGCGCTACAGTATCTCCTTTTTGTAAATAAGGTGGTGTTATCATGTTTTGTTGAGATTGACAGTTGAATGATTGTAAAGCAAAAATAAGAAATGCGAGTTTACAAAAGGCAAAACGTCTTTTTATATAGTCAATTCGATTTTTATTCATTTTTTTCTTTTGCTTAAATTTATAAAATTAATTTTTAAGGTTTGGTAAATTTAGCCTCCGTATTGTTTTTGCAGTTCGGCCAAAAGCAACATTAAACCTTTATCAGCTTCTTCAGATTGCACATTGGAAAATAAGATAAAAGCTTTGTTGATGTCTTTGCAAATATACACTTTGGTTAAAAATGTTCCTGGATTTCCGTAGTGAAAAGAATATTTTAAGCCCGATTTTTCATTTATTTCAGAATACCATCCAAAAGAAAACTCAGGAAAACCAAAATGCATTTTATTAAATTCTTCTTCAGATAATACTTTTGATTTCCCTAACAAACCTTGTAATTGCATCTGCGTAAATTTGCAAAAATCAGGAAGATTTACATTGATATTTCCTGCTGATGAAAGCCAATTTAATTTATAATTTACAGATGGTTTTTCGGGCTTCAAATTTTCATCATGTCCCCACGGCTGGCTTATATCACTAACGTTTGGCTGTCCAAAACCGAAGTTGATATTTAGCTTTTTACCTAATTCTTGCACTAAAGTTTCATAACTTTTTCCAGTTGCTTTTTCGAGCATTAAACCCGCGGCAACAAAACTTGGATTGGAACCGTACCAATTTTGCTTTTCAGTAACAATCTGTTTTTGCTTAAAAAACCAGCTTATAAATTCATAACGCTGTTCTTGATTATTTCCTTTAATTTCTTGTTGATTTGGAGTTTCATTTCCATAAGACCAAGTTGGAATTGGAGCTCGAAATGTCAAGAAATCTTGTAAGGTTACGTTATAAATTTCGGGATTACTTTCTGGTTTTAATTCAGGATATAAATCAAAAAATTTAGTATTCCAGTTTAATTTTCCTTCCTTTACTAAAGTCGCTGCGATGTAACTTGTGATCGTTTTTGTGATTGATCCTAAACGAAATATATCATTAATTTTTGCTTTATGAGAAGACTTGTAACGTTGCAATCCTAAAACGTTAATTTCAAGAATAGAATCTGAAGAAACAATTGCATAAGCTAATTCTGGAATTTTATATTGTTTCCTGATTTCCTCTGCTCTGGAACTATTTTTTTGCCCATAAAATGGATTTGTAAAGCTCAAGAATAAAGCAAAAAGCAGTATTTTTTTCATATTATAAATTGTCAGATTTTTTAAGCAAGATACAAGACTTTTATTAGAAACAAATGTAATATTTTTAGATTTTATTTAAGTAAAAATCTTACAAATTATTAAATTTGTCTTTTTAAAAATCTTCTCTATGCCTTTAAAATATAAATTTTGTTTGATTTTTCTTTTTTCGCTGACACTTCTGTTTAGTCAACCAAAAAAATACAAAATACACACCGTTGCTTTTTACAATTTTGAAAATCTTTACGACACTGTAAATGATGAATTTACAAATGATGATGAATGGACTCCAAATGGAGCACAACGTTGGACAACAGAAAAATATCAGCAGAAATTAAAAAATCTAGCAAAAGTTATTTCTGAAATTGGAATGCCCGAAAATTCAAATGCACCAACTTTACTTGGAGGAGCTGAAATAGAAAATCGTGGCGTTTTAGAAGATTTAATAAAAGAACCAAAGCTATTGCCACTAGATTTAGGAATCATTCATTTTGATTCACCAGACAAACGAGGAATCGATGTGGCTTTATTGTATCAGAAAAAATATTTCAGACCAACTTCTTATTCGAATATTCCTTTAATCATTTATAAAAAAGAAATTTCTCCAAAAGAAC
This sequence comes from Flavobacterium ginsenosidimutans, assembly GCF_003254625.1. Taxonomy (GTDB): domain Bacteria; phylum Bacteroidota; class Bacteroidia; order Flavobacteriales; family Flavobacteriaceae; genus Flavobacterium; species Flavobacterium ginsenosidimutans. Next base: position 157,330 of record NZ_QJRJ01000075.1, on the reverse strand, counting down.
AGGAAGTTTTGGATGATGAAATTGAAGTTAAAAAGGAAAATAAAAATCGAGTTTTTACAAGAGATCAGCTTTTGGTTTCGGGATTTTTGGAAGACGAAGAAATACATATTATTGTCAATCACTGGCCTTCTAGATCTGGCGGAGAAAAAGCAACGACTGCATTTCGGGAAGCTGCAGGAAAATTAAACCGAAGAATTATTGATTCATTGCAACAGATTAATCCAAGAGCAAAAGTATTGACAATGGGAGATTTCAATGACGGACCTTTTAATAAAAGTATAAAAGCAGGTTTAGGCGCACGCGGAGTAAAAACAGAAGTTCCAGAATTTGGAGTTTTTAATCCTTTTGAAGAACTTTCTAATAAAGGAATGGGAACAATTGCTTTCAGAGATTCTTGGAATATTTTTGATCAAATTATCATGACAGAATCTTTAATTAATGCTGATTTTTCGACTTTTAATTTCTGGAAAGCAGGTATTTTCAATAAACCTTATCTCATTCAAAGTTCAGGACAATATAAAGGCTATCCTTTACGCAATTCAAGCTCGGAAGCTGGGTTTAGCGACCATTTTCCAGTTTATATTTATTTGATAAAAGAATTTAAATAAGTATTCAGTCGCAGTCGCAGTTTTCAGTTTTGCTGAGACTGGTTACTGTGGCTGAAAACTGCGACTGAGACTGAATACTTTTCACTACCTTAGCTATTCATAAATTTAGTATTAAAAAAAATGGCTATAGCAAAACCTTTTAACCTGACTCAATGGATTGATGAAAATCGTCATTTACTTAAACCGCCCGTTGGAAATAAAAACCTATATGTAGATTCTGGAGATTATATTGTAATGATTGTAGCGGGACCAAATGCTCGAAAAGATTATCATTATAACGAAACTGAAGAGCTTTTTTATCAGTTAGAAGGAAGCATAAAAGTTATAATTCAGGAAGATGGACAGCGTAAAGAAATGGAATTAAATGCGGGTGATATGTATTTGCATCCTGCAAAAGTGCCACATTCTCCTGTTCGTTCAGAAGGTTCAATAGGACTTGTTATAGAAAGAAAACGTGCTGGACAAGGTTTTACAGATGGTTTGCTTTGGCATTGTGATAACTGCAATCATAAATTATATGAAGTGTATTTTGAACTTCATAATATAGAGAAAGATTTTCTACCTCATTTTGAGCATTTTTACAATTCAGAAGAATTAAGAACCTGCGATAATTGTGGAACTGTTATGGAAACTGATCCTAGATTTGTGGCGAAGAAATAATATTTTATTTTGATAGAAATACGAAACCCGACAGGTTTCAAAAACCTGTCGGGTTTAATAATGTTTATCGTTTAGGATTTATGAAGAAATCCCTTTAATCCTAAAAATCTGTGGCAGAATAAAATTATAACTCAAACTTTTTCCCCTGCTCAGGATAAATAATTTTCAATCCTAAATCATTTTGAGCTTTTAACTGCTCTTTAATTTTTGCAATATTCTTTGCTGGAGGTTTCAAATGTGTTATGATAATTTTAAAGTTTTCAAGAGACCCCTTTCCTGCTAAATCCTCTAGAACATGAAGTTCTTTCATTAAATAATTTGGAGTTAAATGACCAAACAAAAATTTATCCGGCTGTTCGTTCGGAAAAGAAACTTCGATAAAAATCCCTTTTAATTGTTTTTCTTTAACCAATGGCGCAACGGCTGTCCATAAATCACGAAGATTATTGCTTTTTTCTACTTCATCTGGTCCTGTATCACCTAAGTACAAAGCATAATCATTGTTGTTTTTAATTAAGAAAGCAGTACTCTCAAACGGATTAACATGGCTAAGAGAAAAGGCTTTAACCGTCATTTTAGTATTAGTTAAAGGAGTTTCTTCAGTCAGATTTAAAGTTTGAAAATGGTATTTTTTTAAAGGAAAACCTGGACCGGCATCTCCAAAATTTGCCCAAGTCTGATCGTTGAAATAATGGTTTTCCATCATTTCCATACATTTATTTGTGGCATAAACCGTTTTTGAAGAATCAGCAGGAGAATTGATAATCAAACCTGATACATGATCTAAATGTGCATGAGAAATCAAATATCCTTTGATGTATTTTCGTAAAACTTCGCTTGTCGAAACTTTAAAAATTTTCTTTTCAATAGCTTTTTCAATTCCGGCGTTTACAGTTCCGGCGTCAAGACAGATATAATCAGTTGTATTTGATGGAGCTATTAAATAAGCCGAAAGATTTTTTTCATCAATACCACCCATTACGCCTAATGGAACTACAGAAAAAGAGGTTTTTGCTTTTTGAGGAAAAACATTCCATGACATTAAAATTATAAAAAGAAAAAGGCGATAGAAATTATTCATGTTCAAAAAAAATTAGAATTGCAAATTTCATCAATAAAGAGAAATAAAGCACTCAATTTTGGAAAAAATCATTTTAATTAATCCTAAATTTACATTTAGCTAAAGATTTATAGGATGATTAAAAAGGTACTGTTTATACTGTTTTTGTTTTTAATGAGCTCAGAAGTATATTGCTGTGATTGCTCAGGAAAACCATCAATAAAAGAAAATTGGGAGCTAGCCCATCAGGTTTTTATTGGAAAAATTGTTAAAGTAGACAGTTTATTGTATGGAAGTTATGGACAAAAAGTTTATGTTTTTTCTGTAAAAATTAGTAAATCATATAAAGGAGAAATTTTCCCTGGTTATGAGTATAGAGATCTATTGGCTAATGGTTCAGGATCATGTGATAATTATTTCAATATTGGGGAAGAATATCTAATCTATTCTAATCGCAGTAATTATGTATTAAGTAGTTCAATGTGTTCTAGGACAGCTTTGTTGAAAAATGTTGATTTAGAAGAATTATCAGTCTTAGATAAGTTGAACAAAGCCTATTTAAACGATAACGAAGTTAAAGTTTCTAAACTTCGTAATGACCTTGACTATCAAATAGATTTAGTCAAAAATTCATTTCAAGAAAAATTAAAAAGAAAAGATTTAACAATTTATATTTTATCATTACTAAGCTTTATTCTTATTGTAATTCTTCTTATATCATTTTTCAAAAACAAAAGAAGTTTTAAAAGGAATAATTAATTTATAATTCAATTCTAAAACAATATCTTTACATAAAAATATAACAATTTTAACTAAAAAAGTTACAATGACAACAATAGCATCGCAATTTGGAATGAAGGAAGCTCTTGAAAAATTGGGCATCAAAACAATAAATGAAGGAACATCGACAGGAATTAATAATTTTTCTTCTGGGGAAATTCTAGAAAGTTATTCGCCAGTTGATGGAAAATTAATTGCTTCGGTAAAAATGTCAACAGCTGCAGATTATGAAAAAGCAATTCAAACCGCTGCAGAAGCATTTAAAACTTTTAGATTGATTCCAGCACCACAACGTGGTGAAATTGTACGTCAGTTTGGAGAAAAATTGAGACAAAATAAAGAAGCTCTTGGAAAATTGGTTTCTTATGAAATGGGGAAATCATTGCAGGAAGGATTTGGAGAAGTTCAGGAAATGATTGATATCTGTGATTTTGCAGTAGGTTTATCTCGTCAGCTTCACGGATTAACAATGCATTCAGAGAGACCTGGTCATAGAATGTATGAACAATATCATCCGTTGGGAATTGTTGGAATTATTTCGGCGTTTAATTTCCCTGTTGCAGTTTGGTCTTGGAACACAGCTTTAGCATGGATTTCAGGAGATGTCTGCGTTTGGAAACCTTCTGAAAAAACACCTCTTTGCGGTATTGCTTGCCAAAATATAATTGCTCAAGTTATTAAAGAAAACAATCTTCCAGAAGGAATTTCGTGTTTAATAAATGGAGATTATAAAATAGGAGAATTATTGACAGCAGATACGCGTATTCCGCTTATTTCTGCGACTGGTTCGACTAGAATGGGTAAAATCGTAGCACAAACTGTTGCAGGAAGACTAGGAAAATCATTATTAGAATTAGGAGGAAATAATGCTATTATTGTTACTCCAGATGCAGATATAAAAATGACTGTTATTGGTGCAGTTTTTGGCGCTGTTGGAACGGCTGGACAGCGTTGTACTTCAACTCGAAGATTGATCATTCACGAAAGTATTTATGATAAAGTAAAAGATGCTTTGGTTGCGGCTTATAAGCAATTACGAATCGGAAATCCGCTTGACGAAAATAATCATGTTGGACCGCTAATTGATACTCATGCAGTCGAAATGTATGCAGCAGCTTTAAATAAAGTAGTAACCGAAGGAGGAAAAATCCTAGTAGAAGGAGGAGTACTTTCGGGACAAGGTTACGAGAGTGGATGTTATGTAAAACCTGCAATTGCAGAAGCCGAAAATTCGTTTGAAATTGTACAGCATGAAACTTTTGCTCCCGTTTTATATTTAATTAAATATTCTGGAGAGGTAGAGAATGCCATCGAAATTCAAAACGGAGTTGCACAAGGATTATCTTCTGCAATTATGACTAATAATTTACGCGAAGCCGAAAGATTTTTATCTGCAATAGGTTCTGACTGCGGAATTGCAAACGTAAACATCGGAACTTCTGGAGCTGAAATTGGTGGTGCTTTTGGCGGTGAAAAAGAAACTGGAGGCGGACGTGAATCAGGTTCTGACGCTTGGAAAATTTATATGAGACGTCAAACAAATACAATCAATTATACAACAAATCTTCCGCTTGCGCAGGGAATTAAGTTTGATTTGTAATTCATGTTATCTGAAATAAAAAAGGCTTCCAAATTTGGAAGCCTTTTTAGTTAAGTTAGGTTTACTTTTTTATAAGAGTTTGGTTAAATGATCCATCAACAGTATAAATTTTTGCTAGATAAGTTCCAGGAATTAAACTGCTCGTATCGATGCTTTCAGATTTTCCAGAAGTGATTACTAGATTTCCAGAAATATTGTAAATAAGTATTTTTTGTACTTTTTGTTCGGCATCTGATAAATATAAAGTGCTTGAAACTGGATTTGGATATAAAATTATTTTCGAAGTTTCTGTAGTAGTTTCTGTTACTGCTAAATCAGTTGTTACAGCCATTTTTGCAGTTCCTCCGCTATATACTGTGCTAATATAGAATAAATTAGCAACAGAACCTTTTGTTATGGTATGAGAACCAGCAGCGATTGAAGCAGTTACAATACCGGCAGATGCTGTATAGGAAACATTATCTACTTTAATAGTTCCTGTAAAGCTTGAATCGAAAACCAAAGTTAAAGTTGATGCACTAGTTGTTGTATACGTTATTGATGTGCTTGATTCTATTTTTAAACGCTCTGTCAATGTTAATCCGTTGTAGGTTACAGATCCAGGAGTAGAATTCATATTTCCAGTAATAGCATAGAAAGTACTTGTTTTTCCAGAGGTTGTAAAGTTATGAAGCTCAGATCCGCCAGTTGAGCCTGTTGTAACCGTTATTGTTCCCGATGCAGTTACAGGCGTTCCTGCAGTTCCTGATGTTGTTACAGAATAAGATACATTTGCTGTTGGAGTTCCTGTAATAGTTATAGTTTTTGCCGTTGTGTTTTTTACAAAAGACAATCCAGAAGCAGGTAATCCAGTTACAGTTGCATCTGTAGCATTTCCACCCCAAGTAAATACAATAGAACCTATGGCTGTTCCAGATGAAACGGATTGGCTATTGTTGCCAGTAGAAGTCAAAGTTTGATTTCCTGCAGCAGTAACCGTTACAGTTCCTGAACCAGTGGCTGGGGAACCACTAGTTCCAGAAGTTGCAATAGAGTACGAAACTGTTGCAGTTGGCGTACCTGAAATAGTTATAGTTTTAGCTGTAGTATTTTTTACAAAAGTTAATCCAGATGCAGGTAATCCTGTTACAGTCGCATCAGTAGCATCACCGCCCCATGTAAACACAATTGAGGAAATAGCGGTACCGCTTGCAACTGTTTGATTATTGTTTGATGCAGAAGTCAAAGTTAGGGTCTGCGTTCCAGCAGGTGGATTATCTTCTCCTTGTACAGAAACTAGAGTTCCAGTATAGTTTGTAAGAGCTGTTTTTAATGCTGTAATAACTAAAGAAGAAGTATCGTCTGTAGCGTTGTTGAATGTCCATTTTAAATCACCTCCAGAAATACGTCCAGCGTATTGTGTTGTTTTAGTTTTAGCTGTAGCAGGATCATCAATTACTAAATTTTTCACATACAAATTCGCATCCGTGTCAAAATTGTTATAAACATTAGCGCCTGATTTCGATTTTACAGAACTGCTTACAACTTCTCCTCTTGTAGTTGCCACATACGCATCGAAATCTGTTGTAGAGCTAATTTTCCCTGAAATATTATATAATGGATTAGGATCGTTATAAGCTACGAAACGCATATTATTTGTTCCGTTTGAAGCATCAAAAGTATTATTATAAGCTTTAATACTTCCTCCAGCTTCTCCAGAAAATGTTCCCATCGTTCCAGCATTGTTAACTTGGTTGGCTTCATCCCAAATATCAGAACCTTGAAGTGAAGTTAACATTGGGTGTTTACTGTTTCTATAATAATTTCCTTCAACAAAAAGTGAAGATCCCATAGTTGAGCCAGCTCCATATTTAGAAACTCCGTCATAGTAATTGTTATAAATATGTGCTGAATAATAACGCACGCGTGGATGACGTGAATCTGAGTGATCAAACCAGTTGTGATGATAAGTTATATATAAGCCAGAGGTTGTTCCTTCGCTTAAACCTAAAAGGCTAGCTTTTCCATTATCCCAAAAGTGGTTGTACGATAATGTGATATATGTTGAAGTTTTATTGTCTAATGCTCCATCACCTTTTATTTGGTCGGCGTCGCTTCCTGCATTTCCGTAGAATAAATCGCAGTTATGAACCCATACGTGATCATTATCTTGTTGCATTCCTACGTTATCACCTGCAGTACTATCACAGTTCATAAATCCTATATTGCTTACTTCTATGTTTGAAGCCGATTTCAATCTAACTCCCCATCCATTTGCAACGGCATCGTTACCAATACCTTCAATTGTAACGTAGCTTGAAGCGTTGTTTGCGTTTTCAATCACAACATCGCCACCTTCCATAACAGTCATATCAGTGATATTTCCGATTAAGCGAATGATGAATGGACGAGTGTCTTTCCCTTTTTTGATAGCGTAAAGAATATTTTGTAAACCAATGCACGGATTTGAACTTGCACCCGTAATATTCATTGAAATAGTGTTTTTTGTATTTTGGGTAATGTATAGAATTACCGCATTATCTTTTGGAGTTCCGTCTGCTTTGTATCCTCCAGGCACACGTCCACCTTCAAAAGCAAATCCGTTTCTGTCTTGCGCTGCTACAGTTAGATTACCAGTTGTAGCTCCAGTCCCTTCAGTGCCATTTACGACTGGTTTTACTTTTACAGTGTAAGTTCCCGCTTTTAGACCTGGAATGTCAGCACGAAAATAAGAACCATAACTTCTAATAAGCTGGTCATCTATTTTTTTGTCTGTAAATCCATTGCCAGTGTAATAAACATTGTAGGTTTGTGCTCCGCTCACAGGTTGCCATTTTACAAAAACGGACTCAAGCCAGCCAGAAGCTTCGTTAATTTGAACAGTTTGGGCCCATAACTGAGCTGTCATAAGAAAGACAGCTACGAAAAGTAGGTTTTTTTTCATAAGTGTTTGTTTAAGATAGTTAATAAATTAAGTAAGTGGTTTTACTTTCGACTCCAAGTGGTTTAATTGTAATCGATTACACGAAATTATATATTAATTTTTAATACCGTAATTTTTTTACTAAAAAAAATAATATACTTAATTTTTTTGGCTTTTAAAATGTTAAAAATGCAACTAATTGCATTAATTGTAATTTATTACACATTTTGTTTTGTTTGAGGAAAGCCGTATTTTCCTAGCTTTTGATAATTTTAAGATTTATCTAGGAAGAATTTAGAAGATTTGTAATTTTTTTTAATTACATAAATTACATTTTAAATTTTTGTAGGAAATAGATTCTTTTTGAATTTTGAATAACAGATAATTCTTAGAAGTTTTAAATTTGATTTTTACTCTTATGATTAAAAAAGTAGTGTATAAACATAAAAAAAGCCTTTCTGATTTTACTCAAAAAGGCTTCTGGATTATTTAAAAGAGACTTTTAGTCTTTACTAGAAAGTTTTGATAAAAGTCTTAAGAATTCAATATACAACCAAACTAATGTGATCATTAATCCCATAGCTCCGTACCATTCCATAAATTTTGACATTTTTTCTCTTGCACCTTTTTCAATTAAATCAAAATCTAAGAAAAGGTTAAGAGCAGCTATAATGATCACAAAAACACTGATACCAATACTCATCATAGAATTTCCGTAATGAACAGGCGTCCAGCTTGTAAACATTGATACAACCCAAGAAATTAAATAATAAGTCGCAATTGCCAATGTTGCCGCAACAACAACAGATTTGAATTGTTCTGTAACTTTAACGATTCTAAATTTGTATAAACCAAGACAAACCAAGAAAGTAACAAGAGTTGCACCAACAGCATTGATTACGATTCCTGGAAATTTTAATTCAAATATTGCAGAAATACCTCCTATGAACAATCCTTCGAATAAAGCATATCCTGGCGCTAGGTAAGGAGATAACTGTGGTTTGAACGAAGAAACTAATACTAAAATAAAACCAATAATTGCACCTCCAATTGTAGGTAACATCGGATTCATTCCATTAAAAGCCATCCACCATGTTACCATAGCAGCACCGCATAAAATAAGAAATAAGATAGCTGTTTTGTTGATTGTTCCAGAAACCGTCATTTCTTGATTGTAATCAATAATCTGAGCTTGGTGTACTTCAGTTCTAGGTTCAGCATTTGATGAAAAACGCTTACTGTTTAAAAATGGATTTTTTGAATTAAAGTTCATATTTTACTACATTTAATTGAATTCAAATATATGGAGATTTTTTGAAGTGCAACCTTAAGAAAGAATTTTTTAACATGAATTTCTGTTCTTTATTTAAGGCATAAAAAAATCCATTAAAACTGATTTAATGGATTTTCGAATATTTTAATTATTAAAATAATCTTATTTCAACAAGTCTAAAACTAATGATGGGAATAAACCTAAAGCAATGTTTAAAACAATTGATACTACTGCTGTAGCATAAATAAGGAATGGTCTTCCTGTTCTTTCCTGGTTAGCTTCTTTAGAATACATTGCAATGATCAATTTGAAATAATATCCAACACTAATAATAGAGTTGATTACGGCAACGATTACTAAACCAATGTATCCTGCTTGAATAGTTTGATTGAACAAGAATAATTTAGCAAAGAATCCAGAGAAAATAGGAATTCCGGCCATTGATAATAATGAAGCTGTAAGAACTGCAGCCAATAGCGGATTTGTTTTTCCTAAACCGTGGAAGTTTGTAATATCCTCATTATCTTGATCTCTGCATACATATAAAATTACACTGAAAGCTGCGATTCCTGCTAATGCATAAGCAGCTGTATAATATAATAAAACCCCAGCTGAAGCAGAAACAGTTAATAATGTCATTAACATAAAACCTGCATGAGAGATTCCAGAGAATGCAAGCATACGTTTTACATTTACTTGTCTTAATGCCATGATGTTACCAACAGACATTGAAGCAATAGAAATAATAACAACTATGACTTGAAACGTATGTAAAAGGTCTTGATTTTCTAAAGAAGAAATAACATTCATGCCAGCAATCAGCTTAAATAGAGTTGCAATTGCTACTACTTTTGCTAATGTACTCATTAAAGCGGTTGTTAAAGCTGGAGAACCTTCGTAAACGTCTGGAGCCCAGAAGTGGAAAGGAACGGCTGCTACTTTAAATAGCATTCCAATAATCATTAAAATTAGTCCAATTGGAAACCAAATAGGTAATTCTGCTGATAAAGCACTTTCGTGAATTTCACTAATGTCAAAACTTCCCATTGCTCCGTAAATTAAACAGATTCCGAATAAAATAATTCCAGAAGCAAAAGATCCCATTAAGAAATATTTCATACCCGCTTCGTTACTTTTGATATTCAAACGATCACTAGCAGCAAGTACATATAAAGCAATAGATAAGATTTCAATTCCTAAAAAGAACATTGCTAAGTTTCCAAAAGAAACCATTGCAACCGCTCCAGCTAGTAAGAAAACCTTAATGGCAACATAATCTGAAATTTTCGATGGATGATTTTGGTAAAAATTATGACTTAATGCTACAAGGAAAATGGTCAAAACGATAAACAATGATGAAAAAGCTGTAGAAAACTTGCTCACTGCTATCATATTGTTGTAATAACTTTGTTCTGCTCCAAATTCACAGTAATTAAGTGCCAATACGCCTAATAAACCCAAAATGGTAATAGGAACGATCGCCTTTCTTAAATTAAGAATTTCAAACAATAGGCAGAAAATACCCAATCCTGTTATAGCTATTAATGTATTCATTTTTATCTTTTTGATTTAGGATTTCAATTTTTAAATGTAATCCTAATTTATTTTTTGTTTAAAATATTAGTTCTTATTGATAACTTGTAAAATGTTTTCCAAGCTAGGTGTAATCAAATCTGTAATAGGTTTTGGATAGAATCCGAAGAACAATAAAACAGCGATAATTACCACAAATGAAATTCCTTCGTTAAGTGTAACATCAGCGAAAGTTTTAGAATTAGTTTCACCTAACATTACGTGTTGGAACATTCTTAACATATAGTAAGCTCCCAAAATAATAGTTGTTCCGCCAAGAATAGCAAACCAAATATTGATTTGAGATAAACTGTATAATACTGTAAACTCTCCAACAAAGTTAAATGTACTTGGTAATGCAACAGAAGCTAATACTAAGATTAAAAACATTGATGTGAATTTTGGAGACTGCGTACGGATTCCGCCCATTTCTTCAATTTCTCTAGTTTCATATCTTCTGAAAATCACTTCAGCAGCAAAGAATAATCCAACCACAACAAAACCGTGAGCGATCATTTGCATAACCGCACCTCTTAAACCATCAAGAGTTAAAGTATACGATCCTGCAGCGATTAAACCAACGTGAGCAAGAGAAGAATAAGCTAATAGTTTCTTTAAGTCTTTTTGTCTTAATGCAACGATAGATCCGTAGATAACACCTGCAATTCCTAAAGCAATAAAGATATATATGTATTCTTTTGCTGCGATTGGCGCAAGTGGCAATTGCCAACGAAGCACACTGTATAATCCCATTTTAAGCATGATACCAGATAAAAGCATTGTTCCAACTGTCGGTGCTTTTTGGTACACATTTGCTTGCCAAGTGTGGAAAGGAATAATTGGAATTTTGATAGCATAAGCTAAAAAGAAAGCCAAGAAAATCCAGAATTGCTCGCAAGCTGATAAGTTTACTTTATATAAGTCTTCGATTAAGAAAGAACCAGCTTTTTGGTATAAATAAATAAAAGCAGTTAGCATGAATAACGAACCAGCTAGTGTATAAATAAAGAATTTAACCACTGCTTTTCTGCGTTCTTCAGCATCGCCATTACCCCAAATCAAAGCAATAAAGTAAATAGGAATAAGCGCTAACTCCCAGAAAATATAATATAAAAGACCATCAGCAGCTAAGAAAGTTCCAGTCATAGCAAAAGCCATAAACAAGATTAGTCCATAAAAAGCTTTGGCATTTTTATAGTCATTTCCGAAAGAAGAAAATATGATAATCGGAGTTAAAGCTGCAGTTAATAAAACCATTGCAAGTCCAAGTCCGTCTGCATTTAAAGCGAAAGAAATTTTTGGCTGTGTAATCCAGCTGTTAATTACGCTGATATTTTCGCCAGCGTTATAATTATTCAATAATACAATTGAACATCCTAAAGCCGCTAAACTAAAAAGTAAAGCAACTTTCGAAGCTAGTTTGTCACCAGAAAAATAAGTGGCAAATGCACCAATTAAAAGTATAATTAATATAGTAGAAACGTTCATAGTAATAATATTATTGAGCTAAAAATATATAAGAAACAATTGCACAAAGTCCTAAGACAAAAACAAATAGATATAATCCTATACTTCCAGTTTGTAATTTTTTTCCTTGATAAGCAATTTCGTTTGCTATTTTACCTAATCCAAAAACAAGAGAAGATAATCCTGTTTCGATATAATCTCTAAAAAATTTAGATAGACTATTAACAGGCGCTACAAATACAGCATCGTAAATTTCGTCTACATAATATTTGTTGTATAACACTTTGCTTAAACCAGTAATGTTTTCATCAGTTTCTGGAACATTATCTTGTTTGAAGTATTTTACGTAAGCAATTAAAATTCCAAGTAATCCGCCTAAAACTGCAACACCCATTAAAGTGTATTCTGTTGTACCTAAATGGTGTTCTTCTCCTGCTACTTTTGTGAAAAGAGGAGAAAGGTATTCATTTAACCAGCTGTTTCCGGGTAAACTAATCAATCCGCCAAAAGTTGCCAAAATGGCTAATATGATAAGTGGAATAGTAATTAATGAACCACTTTCGTGTAAATGATGTTTTTGCTCTTCCGTTCCTCTAAATTCTTTGAAGAAAGTTAAGAACATTAAACGGAACATATAAAAAGCTGTCATGATTGAAGCAATCGAACCAACAACGTATAATGGAATACTGTGGTGGAAAGCTGTCAATAAAATTTCATCTTTAGAAAAGAATCCAGAGAAGAATGGAACTCCAGAAATTGCTAATGAAGAAATTAGCATTGTCCAGAATGTGATTGGCATCGCTTTACGCAAACCTCCCATGTTACGCATATCTTGCTCTCCGTGTAATCCATGAATTACAGATCCAGATCCTAAGAATAAACAAGCTTTAAAGAAAGCGTGAGTGATTACGTGGAAAACGGCTACTTCATAAGCTCCAAATCCTAATGCTAAAAACATTAAACCTAATTGTGAAACTGTAGAGTAAGCCAATACTTTTTTGATATCGTTTTGAACCAATCCGATTGTAGCCGCAACTAATGAAGTGATTGCTCCAATAATTGCAATTACAGATTGAACATCAGTTGCAAGGTCGAAAACAAAGTTTAATCTTGTTACCATAAAGATGCCAGCAGTTACCATTGTAGCCGCGTGGATTAAAGCAGAAACTGGAGTTGGTCCAGCCATCGCATCAGGTAACCAAGTGTATAACGGAATTTGAGCAGATTTACCACAAGCTCCAATGAACAAACATAAAGCAGCTAAAGAAAGTAATGGTAAATTTAAGTTAGAAGCTCCAGCAATTGCCGTTTTTAAAGTTGCATAATCTAATGTTGAGAACATTGAACCAATGATAAACATTCCGATTAATAAACCTAAATCTCCAATTCTGTTCATGATGAAAGCTTTTTTCGCAGCATCATTGTAATCTTGGTTTTTATGCCAAAATCCAATTAATAGGTAAGAACAAAGTCCAACACCTTCCCATCCTATGAAAAGAACTAATAAGTTGCTTCCAATTACAAGTGTAATCATAAAGAAAACGAACAAATTCAGATAAGAGAAGAACTTGTGCATGTTTTCATCATCATGCATGTAACTGATAGAGTATAAGTGAATCAAAGATCCAATTCCAGTTACAAAAAGTAACCAAAGAACAGATAATTGATCTAATAAAAATCCAAGATTGATTTTTAAGTTGCTAATTTGAATCCAATCAAATAAAGTAACTTGAATTCCTTTTCCAGTTAAAGTTATTTGATTAAAAAGTAAAAGAGAAACTACAAAAGAAATTGCTACGGCAATAGTTCCGATTGCACCAGAAACTGTTTTGCCTAAGCTTTTTCCAAAAAAGACATTTACTAGAAAACCTAGTAAAGGAGTTAAAACTAAAATTAAAGCTAAATTGGTATCCATTTCTGATTATCCTTTTAAATTTTTTAAATTATCGATACTAATTGATCCGATATTTCTAAAGATAGAAACTAAAATGGCCAATCCTACCGCAACTTCGGCTGCAGCAACCGCCATCGAGAAGAACACAAAAACTTGTCCTTGCGCATCTTGATGATAAGTTGAAAAAGCAACAAATAAAAGGTTTACCGCATTCAACATAATTTCGATAGACATGAAAACGATAATAGCATTTCGTCTGTACAATACACCAAAAATACCAATACAGAAAAGTACAACACTCAAAAAGATGTAGTTTTCAATACCTATTTGATTTAATATATTACCCATTATTTATTTAATTTTTCTTTTTTAGACAATAGAACTGTTCCAATCATAGCAACCAAAAGTAAGATCGAAGCAAACTCGAACGGAACCATATATTCGTCCAATAATATTTTACCTAAAACTTTAATTGATTGGAAATCTTCTCCAGTAGAATCGTATTCACCTACAATTGGTTTTGAATTAATAAAAATTGTAATCAAAACAATTAATATTAAACAGAAGGAAACAATAGCGCCTAAACGTGTAATTCTAGGACGGTGAACTTCTCGCTGTTCGTTCAGGTTCATCAACATGATGGTAAACAGGAACAGGATCATAATAGCTCCGGAGTAGACTATTATATGAACAACAGCTAAGAACTGAGAATTTAATAGTAAATAATGACCAGCGATAGAAAAGAAACAGATTACCAAATAGATGGCACTATGAATCGGGTTTCTGCTGAAAATAGTCAAGAAAGCAGTAATAACGGTAATAAACGCTAAAAAGCAAAAGATAATTTGAACAGTTGTTGCGTGTGCAAAATCAGGGATATGTATCATTTAGTTAGCGTTTTTAAGTTGAGCGTTTTTCAAAGCCATTTCTAAAGGCATTACTAATTTATCTTTCCCGAAAATGAAATCTTCTCTATTGTAGTTAGCAGGAACTAATACTTTAGATTCTGTCAAGTAAATAGCGTCTTTTGGACAAGCTTCTTCACATAAACCACAGAAAATACAACGAAGCATATTGATTTCGTAGATTTCTGCATATTTTTCTTCTCTATATAAATGCTTTTCATCAGGTTTGCGTTCTGCTGCTTTCATAGTGATTGCCTCAGCAGGACATGATAAAGCACATAATCCGCAAGCAGTACAGTTTTCACGGCCTTGTTCGTCGCGTTTCAACATATGTTGACCACGATAAACAGGACTCATTTCACGAACCTGCTCTGGGTAATGAATGGTAACTTTTTTTCTGAAAAGGTGTTTTACTGTAATAACTAAACCTTTTACAATCGCCACAAGATACAATCGTTCAACAAAAGACATGTCTTTATTTGACACCACCTTTTTTCTACCCGATAATGATATAGTTTCTATTGACATTTTTACTATTATAGTTTATGATTTATAATTTGAAATCGATCAAATTCAAAATCTATTTTGTTTTTATTTGAAGCTAATTACAGTTCTTAGAACCCTAAAGCTGCTAAGATTTCGTGTCTTAATATTACAATACCTGTAAGCATGATATTAACGATCGAAAGCGGAATTAAAATTCTCCAGCCTAAGTGCATTAATTGGTCATATCTAAATCTTGGAATTGTCCAACGTACCCACATATAAAAGAAAATGAAGAAACATATTTTTATAAATAATGCTCCAATTCCTAATAAGTTAGCTGTATTTACACCTACATTTTCTACCATCCATTGCATTCCTGGGTAGTTGTATCCACCAAAGAATAATACAGAAATAATAGTAGAAGAGATAAACATACTTGCATATTCAGCAAACAAATAGAATCCCATTTTCATAGATGAATATTCTGTATGGTAACCTCCAATTAATTCGTTTTCACATTCTGCCAAATCGAAAGGAGTTCTGTTTGTTTCTGCAAATGAACAGATTAAGAAAATTAAGAATGATAATGGCTGATAAAAAACATTCCAATTCATTCCTTGCTGCTGTAATGAAATTTCTTTTAAACTCATTGTTCCAGTCATCATCAATAAAGCAATTATTGATAATCCCATTGCAACTTCGTAAGAAACCATTTGTGAAGCTGCACGAATAGCTCCCATCAAAGAGAACTTGTTGTTAGATGCCCATCCACCAATCATGATGCCGTAAACTCCAACAGAAAGAACTCCGAAAATGTATAATAAAGCAATGTTTACATCTGTAGCTTGAAGAATAATGTCTCTTCCGAAAAGATGCAAACGATCTCCCCACGGAATTACAGCACTAGTCATTAAAGCAGTACTCATTGCAATTGCAGGTCCAACTACGAATAAAAATCTATTTGGTGTGTTTGGGAAAAACTCTTCCTTAGAGAATAATTTCATACCATCTGCAAGCGGCTGTAATAAACCTCCCCATCCAGCACGGTTTGGTCCAACACGATCTTGCAAGAAAGCAGCAACTTTACGTTCTGCCCAAGTAGAATACATCGCCATGATCATTGTTACCGCAAAAACGATAACAATAACAACACTTTTTTCTATAATAAATGCACTTTCCATTTCTTACTATTTTTGATCTTTATCAGTTAATGGAATTGCAGCCATACTAATCTTTTTACGGTCAATATCTCTACCTAAAAGGATATTCTTTTCTGTATCGATTGTAACTTTCTCTAATTTTTGAGTGTAATTGTTTTGGTTGATAACAGAATCTTTTTCAAATTCTCTTGGTCCTTCAATTACCCAGTCATTCACATTTTTATGATCAAAACGACAGCTGTTGCAAATGAATTCTTCCACTTCATGGTACTCGTCTTTACGACCAGTTACACGCTGAATTTCTCCACCAAACATCCAAACAGTAGTTTTACCGCAACATCCTGGAGTTGTACATTCTCTGTGTGCGTTATAAGGTTTGTTAAACCAAACTCTTGATTTAAAACGGAAAGTTTTATCTGTTAAAGCTCCAACTGGACAAACGTCAATCATATTTCCAGAGAACTCATTGTCGATTGCTTTAGAAATACCAGTTGAAATATTAGCGTGGTCACCACGATCTAATACTCCGTGAACTCTGTTGTCTGTCAATTGATCTGCAACTTGCACACATCTTTGACATAAAATACAACGGTTCATGTGAAGTTGAATATTTGGACCAATATCTTCTGGTTCAAATGTTCTTTTTTCTTCGATGTAACGTGATTTCGGATTTCCGTGCTCGAAACTTAAATTCTGTAAATCACATTCACCAGCCTGATCACAAATAGGACAATCTAATGGGTGATTGATTAATAAAAATTCTGTTACAGATTTACGGGCTTCAGTTACTCTTGCAGACGATTTACTGTTTACTTCCATACCATCCATACATCCTGTTACACAAGATGCCATTAATTTTGGCATTGGTCGTGGATCAGCTTCACTACCTTTAGAAACTTCAACTAAACAACAACGACATTTACCGCCGCTGCCTTTTAATTTTGAGTAATAGCACATGGCTGGCGGTACTAAATCCCCTCCAATCATACGTGCAGCCTGCAGGATCGTTGTTCCTGGTTCTACGTCTATACTTTGACCGTCTATGGTTACTTTCATCTCTTTATGATTTGAATGTTGAAAGTCGGAATATTGAAAAGAATTGCTGTCCTTTTTAACATTATGAACTTTATAACTTTCTGCTTTTTATTTTTATACGATTACTTTACCGCCAACTAAATGCTTAACTTGTGAGAAAGGCTCGGCAACAAAGTGATCTCTATTTTTGATTTTTTCTGGGAAACGAACGTGATATTCGAACTCATCTCTAAAGTGACGAATTGCTGCAGCTACTGGCCAAGAAGCGGCGTCACCAAGCGGACAAATTGTGTTTCCTTCAATTTTACTCTGAATACTCCACAATAATTCGATATCTTCTTCACGGCCTTGACCGTTTTCGATTCTCCATAAGATTTTTTCTAACCATCCTGTTCCTTCACGGCAAGGTGTACATTGTCCGCAAGATTCGTGGTGGTAGAAACGAGCAAAGTTCCAAGTGTTTCTAACAACACAAGCAGTATCGTTGTAAACAATAAATCCTCCAGAACCTAACATAGATCCAGTAGCAAAACCACCATCACTTAAAGATTCGTAAGTCATTAAACGGTCTTCGCCATTTGCTGTTTTGAAAATTAATTCAGCAGGTAAAATTGGCACAGAAGAACCTCCAGGTACAAATGCTTTTAATGGACGGCTAGAAGACATTCCTCCTAAATATTCATCAGAATTCATGAATTCGTCAACACTTAAACCTAATTCAATTTCGTAAACCCCAGGATTTTTGATGTGTCCAGAAGCAGAAATTAATTTAGTTCCTGTAGAACGTCCAATTCCAATTTTAGCATAATCGTCTCCAGAATTGTTTACGATCCAAGGCACAGTCGCAATTGTTTCAACATTGTTTACCACAGTTGGATTTGCCCAAAGACCAGAAACCGCTGGGAAAGGTGGTTTAATACGAGGATTTCCTCTTTTACCTTCCAATGATTCGATTAATGCTGTTTCTTCTCCACAGATATATGCTCCAGCTCCACAGTGAACGTGAAGTTCTAGATCATAACCTGTTCCTAATATATTTTTTCCTAACCATCCGGCAGCTTTTGCTTCGGCGATTGCTCTTTCTAAAATTTTGAAAACCCACATATATTCTCCACGAATGTAGATATACGATAGGTTAGCGCCCAAAGCGTAGCTTGAAGTAATCATTCCCTCGATCAATAAGTGAGGAATATATTCCATCAAAAATCTATCTTTGAATGTTCCAGGCTCAGATTCGTCGGCATTACAAACTAAGTGTCTTGGTCTTCCTGATTTTTTGTCAATAAAGCTCCATTTCATTCCAGCAGGGAAACCTGCTCCACCACGACCACGTAATCCTGATTTTTTTACTTCTTCAGTAACTTCGTCTGGAGTAAGTGTTTTTAAAGCTTTTTCTACAGAAGCGTAACCACCATTTTGGCGATACACTTCGTAGGTTTTAATTCCAGGAACATTGATTTTATCTAATAATATTTTTTGTGACATCTTATTTATCGTGTAATATTATTTTATCATCTCTACAATCAGCAATGATCTGATCGATTTTTTCTTCTGTCAGTTTTTCTTTGTAGAAATCTCCCAACTGCATCATCGGAGCGTATCCGCAAGCGCCTAAACATTCTACACCAGCAATGGTAAACATTCCGTCTGGAGTTGTTTCTCCCATTTTAATGCCTAATTTTTCAGAAGTATAATCCATTAAATTTTCGGCACCGTTTAAACAACAACAAGAAGTCTGGCAAAATTCAAACATATACTTACCAATTGGCTTTTGGTTGAACATAGTATAAAAAGTAACCACTTCATAAACCTCAATTGGTTTTATCTGAAGAATTTCAGCAACTTTATCTTGCAGTTCAGTACTAAGCCAGTTGTTGTGTGCATCCTGAACTTCGTGCAAAACAGGCAATAGAGCCGATTTTTGTTTACCTTCTGGATAATGACTGATCAATTCATTGATACGAGCGATCAATGCCTCAGTCATATTTATTTCTTGTTTGTAATGTTTACGTTCCATTTTTAATTTTAGATTTTAGATTTTAGATTTTAGATTTTTTTAATCTTTATCTACAATCTATGATTCTTCAATCATTGTTTAAGTTTTAGATTCTTCAATCTGAATTTTTCAATTCCTAATTATAATTTTAAATCTAAATTCTAAAATCTGCATCCTCAATCAGCAATCTAAAATCTACAATCTAAAATCTACAATTTGTTAGGCATCTAATTCTCCAGCAATTACGTTCAAACTTGATAGAATGATAATTGCATCAGAAAGCATAGCGCCTTTAATCATTTCTGGAAATGCTTGATAATAAATAAAGCATGGTCTTCTGAAATGTAATCTATATGGAGTTCTACTTCCGTCTGTTACTAAATAAAAACCAAGTTCTCCATTTCCTCCTTCTACAGGGTGATAAATTTCTGCAACTGGTACAGGAACTTCTCCCATTACAATCTTAAAGTGATAAATTAAAGATTCCATAGAAGTGTAAACATCTTCTTTTGGAGGAAGGTAGTAATCAGGAACTTCAGCATGATATTCGTTTCCTGGAGGCATTTTTTCTAACGCCTGACGAATAATGCTTAAACTTTCCCAAACTTCAGCATTACGAACACAGAAACGATCATAAGTATCTCCTGATTTTCCAACAGGTACAATAAAATCAAAATCTTCGTAAGATGAATAAGGTTGTGCTACACGTACATCGTAATCAACTCCAGCAGCACGTAAGTTTGGACCTGTAAATCCGTAAGCCATTGCTTTTTCAGCAGTGATGCCACCAACGTTTACAGTTCTGTCAAGGAAAATTCTATTTCTCTCGAATAAGTTTTGGAATTCTTGCCAAACTGGTGGGAATTCTTCTAGGAATTTATCTAGTTTTTTGAAAACTTCTGGAGACCAGTCTCTTTCAAAACCACCGATTCTTCCCATATTTGTAGTCAAACGAGCTCCACAAATTTCTTCGTAGATTTCGTAGATTTTTTCTCTAAATTGAAAAACGTATAAGAAACCAGTATACGCACCAGTATCAACACCCAAAATACCATTACAGATAATGTGGTCAGTAATACGAGCCAGCTCCATAACGATAACTCTTAAATACTGTGCTCTTTTTGGAACTTCAATACCTAATAGTTTTTCTACAGTCATCCACCATCCCATATTATTAATAGGAGAGGAACAGTAGTTCATACGGTCTGTAAGAGGTGTAATTTGATAAAAAGGACGATTTTCGGCAATTTTTTCGAATGCTCTATGGATGTAACCAATAGTTGGCTCAGCCTCAAGAATTTTTTCACCATCCATCAACAAGATATTTTGGAAAATACCGTGCGTTGCAGGGTGAGTCGGACCTAAATTCAGTACAGAAAGTTCGCTTCCGTCTTCGTTTAGTCTCTCCTTAATTATTTTAGCATAACGATGCTCTGGTGGTAATAATAGTTCTGACATTTTATAATGTTGAATTATTTTTTAGCAATTTGTTGTTGTTCTTCCAAAGAATCTGTCGTCTTTATCAGTTCTTCCGCTGTCTTCCAATGGGAATTCTTTTCTCATTGGGTGAGACTGCATTTCATCCATATTTAAAATACGTTTCAATTGAGGATGTCCTTTAAAGTCAATCCCATAGAAGTCGAAAGTTTCTCTTTCCATCCAGTTAGATGAAAGGAAAATATTTGAAATCGTTTTGATTTCTGGTTTTTCGCCGTTTAGATAAACTTTGATCTTCAATCTTTTGTTTTCGTACCAGTTGTGTAGATGATAAACAACTGCAAACTGACGTTCACTTTCATTGTCTGGGTAATGAATACCGCATAAGTCAGTTAAGAAATGAAATTTTAATTCTGGATCGTTTTTAAGGAATAGAATCAACGCTGTAATTTTATCAGCTGAAGCTTCTAAAGAAAAAATATCTCTTTCTTGCTGAAAATTGAAAACATCGTTGTTGAATGTTTCTATAAGTTTATCTTGAATCAGGGTATTTTCTAAAGCCATTTTATGAGATATTATATGAAGCTAACAATTCTTGGTACTCTGGAGAGCTTCTTCTTCTTACAGATTCACTTCTTACCAGGTCTTGAAGTCTCATTACTCCATCAACAATTTGTTCTGGTCTTGGTGGGCATCCAGGAACGTAAACATCAACAGGAATTACTTTATCAATTCCCTGAAGAACAGAATACGTATCAAATACTCCTCCTGAAGAAGCACATGCTCCTACAGCAATTACCCAGCGAGGCTCAGCCATTTGTTCATATACTTGTCTTAAAATTGGAGCCATTTTTTTAGAAATAGTTCCCATTACTAATAACATATCGGCTTGTCTAGGCGAGAAACTCACACGCTCAGAACCAAATCGAGCTAAGTCATAGTGAGATGCCATTGTTGCCATGAATTCGATACCACAGCATGAAGTCGCGAAAGGAAGCGGCCATAACGAGTTAGCTCTTGCTAAACCAACAACATCACTAAGTTTTGTAGCGAAGAAACCTTCACCAGTGACTCCTTCTGGCGGCGCAACCATATTTACTTTTGAATCGCTCATTTTATTTTAGATTTCTGATTTTAGATTTTAGATTTTTGAAATCATAAAAAATAAAGTCAATTTTTTAAATCAGTTTTTTGTTGAGGATTAAATCTTAAATTTTAATTCTAAATCGGTCAAATCTAAAATCAGAAATCTAAAATCTAAAATCTCTAAATTATTCCCACTCTAATGCTTTCTTTTTGATGATGTAAAAGAAACCAACTAAAAGAAGAGACATGAAAACTAACATTTTTAACATTCCCTCAATTCCTAAGTCTTTGAAGTTTACCGCCCAAGGGTAAAGGAAAATTACCTCTACGTCGAACAATACGAACAAAATGGCTACTAAGAAGTATTTTACAGAAAAAGGAATACGGGCATTACCAACAGATTCGATACCACACTCGAAGTTTTTATCTTTAACTTCAGAGGTTCTTCTAGGGCCTAATTTTCCAGAAATAATGATTGTTCCTACCACAAAACCAACAGCTAGAATAAACTGCATTAAAATAGGAATGTAACTGTATTGATCAGATTGCATAAACTTCGATTTTATACTTAAAAAATGAGCCACAAAGATAGCTTGGAACTCTGTAAAACACAAGCTAAAAAAGGATTTAAGTGGGGGGTAAAACCGTGTTTATGCGTAATTTTTATTGATTATAAATAACATGGTGTTATTTTAATATTTTTTTAAGATTTGAGCAAAAAAAAACGTCCCGATACTTCGGGACGTCTTCTGAGACCATTCAGAGGCAAAAAAAATAAATTGCTATATTTTTCTTAGATTACTGCTACTTTAGCAGCAACTTTCCCTTTTCTTCCTTCTTCTTCTTCGTAGCTTACACGGTCACCTTCGCGTAATTCTTCCGCGTTAATTCCTGAAGCGTGAACGAAGATGTCCTTTCCTGTTTCTTCGTCTGTAATGAATCCATAACCTTTAGATTCATTGAAAAATTTTACTGTACCTGTACGCATTGTAATTGTAATAATAATTTATAATGAAACAAATGTAACATATAAATTCATACAAAAGACATGTACGTGTTAATTTTTTGTAAAAATTATTGATTTACAGTGTTTTTACGTGGTTTATTGCATCAATTTGTTTATAAAATACCTTAATTTGAGAATCATTAATTGTAAGAATATAAAAATGATGCAATTGTAGGAATTTGATAATTTAAAAAAATATGCATTTAAGATTTTTCCTAACATTTTGTTAAAATATAAAAGCCGCTGAATTTTCAACGGCTTTTTGAGTTTTTATTAGAAAAATTACTTCAATTTAGGCAATATCTACTTTAATGCGTAATTCTTTTAATTGTGCATCGTCAATTGCAGCTGGAGCATCAATCATTACATCGCGTCCAGAATTGTTTTTAGGGAAAGCAATGAAATCTCGAATTGTTTCTTGTCCGCCTAAAATAGCTACTAAACGGTCTAAACCGAAAGCTAAACCTCCGTGTGGCGGTGCTCCAAATTGGAAAGCATCCATTAAGAATCCGAATTGTGCTTTTGCTTCTTCTTCAGTAAAGCCTAAATATTTGAACATTAATTGTTGTGTTGCTTTATCGTGAATACGAATAGATCCACCTCCAATTTCGTTTCCGTTTAAAACCATATCATAAGCGTTTGCACGAACTTTTCCTGGTTCTGTCTCTAACAAAGCCATATCTTCTGGTTTTGGAGAAGTAAACGGGTGGTGCATTGCGTGGTAACGACCGCTTTCTTCGTCAAGTTCCAATAATGGGAAATCAACAACCCAAAGAGGTGCAAATTCTTCAGGATTACGCAATCCTAAACGAGTTGCCAATTCCATACGTAAAGCAGAAAGCTGAGCTCTTGTTTTATTTGCTGGACCAGAAAGAACAAAAATCATATCTCCAGGATTTGCTTCTGTTGCTTTTGCCCATTTTGCTAAATCATCATTGTCGTAGAATTTATCTACAGATGATTTATATGTTCCGTCTTCGTTACATTTTACGTAAACCATTCCAGATGCACCAACTTGAGGACGTTTAACCCAGTCAATTAATCCGTCAATTTCTTTACGAGTGTAATTTCCAGCTCCAGGAACAGCGATTCCGACAACTAATTCAGCTGCATTGAAAACAGGGAATTCTTTGTGTTGTGCAAATTCGTTTAATTCTCCAAACTTCATTCCGAAACGAATATCCGGTTTGTCGTTTCCGTATGTTTTCATGGCATAGTCGTAAGTAATTCTTGGGAATTTATCTACTTCAATACCTTTAATTTCTTTTAATAAATGTCTTGTCAATCCTTCGAAAATATTCAAAATATCTTCTTGTTCCACAAATGCCATTTCGCAGTCAATCTGAGTAAACTCTGGCTGACGGTCTGCACGTAAATCTTCGTCACGGAAACATTTCACAATTTGGAAATATTTATCCATTCCTCCAACCATCAAAAGCTGTTTGAAAGTTTGTGGAGATTGCGGTAAAGCATAAAACTGACCTTCGTTCATACGGCTTGGTACAACGAAATCTCTTGCTCCTTCTGGAGTAGATTTAATTAAATAAGGTGTTTCAACTTCGCAGAAATCTAAATCAGAAAGATATTTACGAACTTCCATTGCCACTTTGTGACGGAATAACAAACTGTTTTTTACAGGATTTCTTCTGATATCCAAATAACGGTATTTCATTCTGATGTCTTCCCCACCGTCAGTTTCATCTTCAATTGTAAATGGAGGAGTTAATGCCGAGTTTAAAATCGTTAATTCAGAAACTAAAATTTCGATTTCACCTGTTGGAATATTTTTGTTTTTAGCTTCACGCTCAATAACAGTTCCTTTTACCTGAATTACAAATTCTCTTCCAAGAGTTTTAGCTAATTCAAAAACAGTTTTATCAGTACGACTTTCGTCGAAAATAAGTTGTGTAATTCCATAACGGTCGCGTAGATCGACCCAATTCATAAATCCTTTATCACGTGATTTTTGAACCCAGCCCGCAAGTGTAACTTCGGTATTAATATTTGAAGCGTTTAATTCGCCACAATTATGACTTCTATACATAATCAAAATTTTAGACTGCAAAAGTAAATACAAAATTCAAGATAATATAGTAAAGTGATAAGTTGATTCAGAATAATTTCAAATAAATTGTTAATTGTGAAATTCCGAAGCATTAATTTTTTAGTTTTGATTCTCTAAAAACTAATTTTAATACCCATGAAGAAACTCCTTGTTGCAGGTTTGGTAATATTTAATGTCTTGAATGTTATAGGTCAAGGCAAGAATTCAATTAAATTCAGTGCTAAAATCGCAAACAGAAACAGCGATACTTTAGTGATTAAAGGAAAAAATAATTTCAGACAAGTTATTCCAATTGATAAAAAGGAAGTTTTTGCAGCAACTTTTGATGCTCCACAAGGTTTTTATGTGTTTTCTGACGGAACAGAATCTTCTAATTTATATTTAAAACCAAATTCTGAAGTCAATTTGACAATGAATGCCAAAGAATTTGATGAAACGATTGTATATAAAGGTAAAGGAGTAAACGAAAGTAACTTTTTAGCACAGCAAGCTTTAAAAGATGAAAATTTTCAGAAAGACGCTTTTGCAAAAGAATCGGCTGAATTCACCGCTTTACTTGATGGTAAATTAAAAGCTGATACAGAAAGTCTTGAAAAAGGAGATTTCGCTCCTGAATTTAAAACTGCTTTGAAAAGTAGTTTTGAAAGCTTTCATCAGTATGCAGTCGAAGAATACGAAAGAGCTGTAAAAGCAAATAAAATGGTTGGAAAGGCATCTCCAGATTTTGACTATGAAAATTATAAAGGAGGAAAAACAAAGCTTTCTGATTTAAAAGGTAAATATGTTTACATTGATCTTTGGGCAACTTGGTGTGCGCCTTGTAGAGCTGAAATTCCTTATTTGCAAAAAATTGAAGAGAAATATCACGGAAAAAACATTGAATTTGTGAGTATTTCTATTGATAAGTTGAAAGACAATGAAAAGTGGAAAAAATTTGTGACAGATAAACAACTTGGAGGAACACAGCTTTTTGCAGATAAAGATTGGGAATCTGAATTTGTTGTAAATTACGGTGTAACAGGTATTCCGAGATTTATTTTGATTGATCCAAAAGGAAATGTTGTAAAATCGGATGCGCCTAGACCATCTGATCCTGAACTTGATAAGCAACTTAACTCATTGTTGAACTAAAAAGTTTACGAAATTATAACGTTATAGTAAAAACACGGTTTTTTAAAAATACCAGCAAAACCAGTGCTTCAGCGCTGGTTTTTTTGTTTTATACACTTTTCCAATGTTAAGTTTTTATCCAATGTTACCAAATTGTTAAGTAAAAGTTTTTTTAATGTAAATTATTGATTACATTTGATAACGATTTGATAACATTTAATACCTAAAGATATGAAAAAGTGTGTGATTTTAGCGGCTGTGTTATTCTCAGGAATTTTAACAGCACAGGAAGGTAAACCTGAATTAGAAGTTGTTGGAAATAAAGTAAAAGCTACTTATTATTATAACAACGGAAGAATACAGCAGGAAGGCTTCTTTAAGGATGGAAAATTAGACGGTGTTTGGGTATCTTATGATGAAAGAGGAAATAAAACTGTAGAAGGGGAGTATACAGAAGGTTTGAAAACTGGAAAATGGATGTTTTTCAATGAAAAAAATCTTACTGAAGTAGCCTATGTTGACAGTAAAGTAAGTTCAGTTAAGAATATGCAAAAAAACGCTGTAGCTAACAGAAATTAATTAATTACAATTTCTAGATAATTATTTAAACCGCTCTTTTTGGGGCGGTTTTTTTATGCTTTAGATTTTTTATTTTTATGATTTCTTCCGTACCAAATTATAAATCCTGTTACAGGAAGAGCTGCTGCAAATAGACTCACAATGAAAGCGATGATTTTTCCAGGCAAATCTAGAATTTGACCTGTGTGAATTCCATAATTCATTTCTACAACTTGCAGACCGAGGCTTTTATATTCAAAAGGCTGTTTCTGGATTAGTTTTCCATCTTTTGGGTGAAAATAATAATTGCTTTGATGATCGTAACGGAGCGTATGAGGATATGCGCCAGTGCTTATAATATCTCCTTTTAGCTGCGGAATAAGAACAAAAAGCATTTCGGCATTGGGCTGTAATTTTGTGGTCTGGATAAAAGCACGATCAATTGCTGTAATTGAATTGGTTTTGAATTGTGTTGTATCAATTACAGGAAGTTTGGTTTCTATAGCTTTGTCTCCTCCAAAATTGAATGACTTGTAAATTCCGTCGCCAACCCATTCGTAAGTAAAAGTAAGTCCGGTTATAGCTAAAATTAATGCGATAAGAGAAATGTAAAATCCTGTGGTATTATGCCAATCGTAGTTGAGACGACGCCATTTTGCAGACCATTTTATCGTTAAACTTCTTTTTAAATCGGTTCTCTTTTTTGGCCACCATTGTATAATGCCAGAAATTAATAAAAGGATAAAAATAATCGTTGCGCCACCAATAATATGTTTTCCAATATAATCGGGAAGGAGCAAATACAAATGAATGTATTCTACAATAATGAAAAAATCGGTTTTGGGATTTTCGGTCTTTAAATATTTACCAGTGTACGGATTAAAATATAAATATTGATTTTCAGTATCAGAATAAGTATAAGCAATTGCAGAGCGGTTTTTTCCATAATAAGAAATCATACTCACTTTATTCTTCGGGACAATTTTTTTTGCTTTTTCTTCTAAAACGGAAGGTAAAAGAAATGGTTTGTTTTGAGGTTCAACCAAACGCCATTCTTTTCTGGTAATGTCTTTTATTTCGTCATGAAAACAGAAAATGCAACCCGTAATACTTATGATAAAAACAATAAGCCCGGAAATTAATCCGAGCCATTTATGTAGAAAACGTATTTTCGTTTTGAATCCCATTTTTGATTAAAAGCGTAAAAGTATACGCAAAATCAATAGAGGGCAAATTATTTAAGCTAATTTTTAAGCAACTGCTTTTTTAGGTTTTAAATGATAGGCAACATATAATGAAATCGAAGCCAAGAAAATCCAGAAAACATCAATAAAGAAAATTTGAATTTTGTTTTCCATAAATGAAGTCCAGAACCATTCGCCAGAGACAATTCCGTTTGTAATTGGAATCAAAAACCCTAGAATACTTCCCGAAATCAAGCAGAATTTGTTTGTAAACGAATCGTTCTTTTTAAGAATAAAGAAGATTGTAAGTACTAACCATCCGCCAAAATAAAGTGCAAATAAATTAGATTGACTTAAAGGATAGAAAATTTTACTTCCAATGAAAGCCAGCGCAGTAATTGGGTACATACTCAAACAAATAGCCAAATAAATACGAACAACAGCAGCGTTGAAACGTCTTTTCTTTTCAGGCATATTGTTTTTCTGTCTGGCAACTAGCCAAATCATAACTCCAGAAATAATTACAAAACAAGTTATAATTCCTAAAAGGAAGCTTACTATTTTTAAAGCATATCCGCCGTAATCGCCAAAGTGGATTCTGTAGAGAACATTTTTTACAACATCTAAATAGCTGGTTTGAGTAATTGGATCTTTTTTGGCAATCACTTTTCCGTCGGCAATTCGGTAAACTACTTTCCCGATTCCAGTAAATTTTTTGTGGCTTAAAAGTTCGCCTTCAACCAAAACGTGCATGTTTGAATCGCCATAATTTTGAATGAAAACTCGAGTGATTTCAAAATCTGACCAGTTTTTTTTTGTTTTAGCAACCAATTCATCAATATTAAATGGGTTGGCTAGTTTTTTGTTTTCAAATTTATAATCGGGATCATTATATTCTAACTCCTTATATAATTTGTTCTCATCGCCATTATATAAAGCCATTACCGCAGGAGCTACAATTAAAAGTTTAATCATAAAAAATGCGCCAGTAACTGCATAAACAAATTGAAATGGTAAACCAATCATTCCTAAAGCTGTGTGAGCATCTGTCCAAAGTGTTTTTAGTTTTTCTTTTGGACGGAACATATAAAAGTTTGAAACAATTTTGTTCCAATGAAGCAAAACTCCTGTTACGATTGCAAACAAGAAAAATAAAGCTGTAAAACCAGCTAAATAATACCCGTAAGGATAAGGAATTTGCGCTAGAAAGTGCAGACGATATAAAAGTTCACCCAAAGAATATGATTCTTCGTAAGTAAAAGATTTGAAGTTTTTAGTATTCAAATAAAAGAATTGACTTTCTTTCTGTTCTTTTGGTGCCAAAGTATCTTTGGTTGCTTCCATATAAACAGCAACTCTTTCTTCTGTTGAAGGTTTAGAAATAGTTAGATTTCTACCGTGCAAAACATATTTCTTATCAAGATGTTTCAGCGCTTTATCATAGTCTAACTGAATTTCTCTTGTGATTGCTGTAGATTCATTTCTTTCCCAATTGATGATTTCATCTCTAAAAAAAGAAAAAGATCCAGCAAAGAAAATTACAAAAAGAACTACACTGATGACGATTCCGCTGACAGTATGTGTGTGAAAATAGATATTATAATGACGGTTGTTCATAAAAGTTATTTCGCCGTGTTATAAGTTTGACCTAGATAAATAAAAAGACAAAAAAGTAAAGTCAGCAGGATATAAATCCCCCATATTTTCCATCCGCTTTTGGCTAAAAAAGCCACGACCATTAATGCCACCCAAAGAATAAAACCACTAAAAGCCATTGTTATCAGTACATCTGCTCGACTAAACCAAGCCGCCAGAGCTAAATGAAAAGAAACAGAAACAAAGTATCCTCCTAAAATAGCAGCAGTGATTTTAGAAAAACGAGGCCAAAAAGCAGGATTTAAGTATTTTGAATTTGCGGGCATTTAAAAATGGTTTTTTAATTGTAATAGAATTCTAGTAATGCGACAAAAATTAGAAGTGCCAAAAGTGCTTTACTGTTTACTTTTTTTAAAGGGGTAAGAATGATGATTAAACTTCCAATTGTCATTAGCTGAATAAAAAACATCAAAGTGCCACAGCCTAATGATTTTGTGAAAAGCCACATTATATAAGCAGATAATAAAAGACCCAATCCAATAATTTTGGTTTGTTTAGGGTTTTTCTGCATCCATTTTTCAAAGCCTAAATCATACGACAATACGGCTCTTTTTGAAGTATAATAAAGTGTGTAAAAAGCTAAAAAAACAATAAGGCTGGCAATTGTAATCATAATCTCTAGATTTAAAAAACACCTTTCGGTTAGGAAAGGTGTTTTTGATATTGTATTAGAATTTATATGCAACAGATCCCATAAACATTCTTGGTGATTGAACGTTGATAGTTGTATATCCGTTAAAATATAATTCGTCTGTTAAGTTGTTTACCTTTAATGACAATCTATATTTAGGCTGATCGTAGTACAAAGCAGCATTTAATACAGCATAAGATGGCAATGTAAAAGTTTGTGTTTCTGTTACACCTGTATTGGCATCAGTTACATTTCTGTTGTATGCATAAGTTTTATCAGCAAAGTTTCCTCCAAAACCAATTCCTAAACCTTTTAATTTGCTTGTCTGTAAACTATAGCTAATCCAGTAGTTGATTAAGTTTTCTGGACCTGCAGTTTCAGGACGTAATCCGTTTACGTCTGCATTTGCATTGTTTAATTTACTGTTGTTGAAAGCATATCCAAAAATGAAGTTTAATCCTGAAATTGGATTTGCAGTAATCTCAGCCTCAAAACCTTTACTAGTTTGGTTTCCATCTTGAACATTTGTATTTGCAATCGGACCAGTTCTTACGATATCTTTTACTTCGATATTGTAATAACTGAAAGTTGCGCTTACTTTATTAGAAAAAGCATTTACTTTAACCCCTCCTTCAAACTGATTTGCTTTTTCTGGATCAAAAGCTTTTAATTCTGGAGTTCCGTTAGAATCAGCATTTAGATAACCAACATTTTTGAAACTGTTTTGGTAGTTTCCAAAAATAGAAACCTGATCTTTTACAATTTGATATACAACACCGAATTTTGGAGACAATGCATTTTGTGAATAACTACCTGTTTTAGTATTTCCTGCTGGATCAAAAGTTCCATCATTCTGAAAATGATCAAAACGAAGTGCTGCAGAAAGAATTAATCGATCAGTTACATTTATAACATCTGCAACATATGCGCTATAAGTAGTAAGAGAAGTTAATGCTTTGTATGATGTTCCTTCAGCAAAAAGAGCTTCTACAGCTTTTGGGTTAAAATCGTAATAATTTGCATTTGCAGCAGTATAATCCACTTCGTCAAAATAGAAGAAGGTTGGTAAATAACCGTAACCAGTTTTACTTTCTAAACGATAAATATCACCTCCAACTAAAGCTCTGTTTTTCATTCCAAACAATTCAAATTCTCCGTTGAAGTTTTGTTGGAATTCTAAAATGTTATCTCTTCCGTCAATATTCCAAACATTTCTGGACATTTTATTATTTCCTAATAAATAGAACCAGGTTTGTGGTCCTTCAGACTGGTTTGTACTAGTGCTTAAAACAGTTTGAGATTTCCATTTGTCTGAAAGTGCATAATCTGCCTGCGCAAAAATGTTACTAGTTTTAGTGTTCATCATGAATTCGCCGCCTGTGAAAGATCTTGACCAATTCATTTTGATGTCTTTCGCATCATATAAACCTAAACTGCTTGGAGTTGAACCAAACGGGATATAAATCAACGGCATTGATGAAGCATCTACATTAGACAACTCAGCATCAATAGAGATTGTTAATCTGTCGTTTACTTTATAAGAGAAAGAAGGAGCAAAGAAGTAGCTTCTTGTATGTCCGTAATCTTGGAAAGTATTTGCATTGTTGTAAGCTCCATTAATTCTTAAAAGAGCAGTGTCGTCGTCATTTAATGACGTATTTACATCGGCAGTTAATCGGTTTAGACCATAACTTCCTGACTGATATGAAATTTCACCACCAAAACGTTCAGATGGTTTTTTCGTTACACGGTTGATTAAACCTCCATAAGAAGTTAATAAACTTCCGAATAATGTTGCAGATGGGCCTTTAATGCTTTCAAGTCTTTCTAAGTTTGAAGCATCAACATTATTGGTGATTTTACCAGCAATTCCATTTCTCAATAAACTTTGTGTAATGAAACCGCGAGAAGCAAAGTAAGATCCTCCATCACCAACACGACCAGTAGAAGCCCAAAGCTGATAAAGTCCCGGAACATTTTTTAAAGCTTCATCTTGGTTAACAACCAATTGATCTTTCATTAAATCTTTAGTTACTACACTATAAACTTGTGAGTTTTCAAGATTTTTAATCGTCATTTTAGAAACGTAGTTACTTTCAGCTTTTGTATACTTATTGGCGTTTCCTTTAACGAAAATTTCTTCTAATTGTTCTGAATTGTTGATTAGGACAAAGTTTCTAGTTAAAGTTTCACCTTCGTTTACAACAATACTTTCTTCTTTTGTAGAATGCCCAACAGCAGAAACTCTGATGGTATAGTTACCTGGATTTACATTTTTAATTTCGTAAAATCCAAGGTTATCTGTTACAGTTCCAATTTTGGTTCCTTTTAAAACTACAGAAACATTATCTGCAGCGTCATTATTTGAGAGACTAATTTGTCCTTTTATAGTTGCTTTTTCCTGAGCTTGTACTGTTGTTGAAACAAACAAAATAAAGCAAAAACTTACAAGAGATAGTAAAGTTTTAAAACTCATATTATTTAGAATTGATTTTAATAAGGCAAATGTAAGTTATGAACCTACACAAAGCAAATTATTGTTATTTATTCTAAATAATTTTTTAAAGATTGATTTTTTAACCAGAAAAGGTAATTTTTTAAAATAAAAAAAACCTGTTCAAATTAATGAACAGGTTTCTGTATTGAAAATGATTGTGATTACAATTCTAAAGCACGTTTAGCATCGCCATTCATCAATAATTCTAATGGATTTTCTAAAGCTTCTTTTACAGCAACTAAGAAACCAACAGACTCACGTCCGTCGATGATTCGGTGATCGTAAGAAAGAGCAACGTACATCATTGGGTGAATTTCAACTTTTCCGTTTACAGCAATCGGACGTTCGATGATGTTGTGCATTCCTAAGATTCCTGATTGAGGAGGGTTGATGATTGGAGTAGATAACATACTTCCAAAAACTCCACCGTTAGTGATTGTGAAAGTTCCTCCAGTCATATCGTCAACTGTAATTTGACCATCACGAGCTCTTAAAGCTAATCTTTTGATTTCAGCTTCAATTCCACGGAAAGTTAAAAGTTCAGCATTACGAACAACAGGAACCATTAAACCTTTTGGTCCAGAAACTGCGATAGAGATATCAGCAAAATCGTAAGCGATTTTGTAATCACCATCCATCATTGAGTTAACATCTGGATATAATTGTAAAGCTCTTGTAACTGCTTTTGTAAAGAATGACATGAAACCTAATCCTAAACCACCATGTTTTGCCTTGAAAGCATCTTTGTATTCGTTACGAATTTGGTTGATTGGCGTCATGTTTACTTCGTTGAAAGTAGTAAGCATAGCTGTTTCGTTTTTAGCTGAAACTAATCTTTCTGCTACTTTACGACGTAACATTGATAATTTTGTACGCTCAGTTCCACGGCTTCCACCAGTTGGAGTTCCCATAGAAGGTACTGCATTTACAGCATCTTCTTTAGTGATTCTACCACCTTTACCAGTTCCAGAAACTGTTGCTGGGGCAATATTTTTCTCGTCTAATATTTTTCTTGCTGCTGGAGATGGAGTTCCTGCTGCATAACTTGTAGCTGCTGGAGCTTGAACTGGATCCGCTTTTGGAGCTTCAGCTTTTACTTCTGCCTTTGGAGCCTCAGCTTTAGGTGCTTCAGCTGCTGGAGCTGCAGGCGCACTTCCTGCTGGTTTAGCAGCATCTGTATCGATTAAACAAACTACAGCACCTACTGCAACTGTATCACCTTCTTCAGCTTTTAGTGTAATTACACCGCTCATTTCAGCAGGCAATTCAAGAGTAGCTTTATCTGAATCAACTTCAGCAATAGCCTGATCTTTCTCTACATAATCTCCGTCTTTTACTAACCAAGTTGCAATTTCAACTTCTTTTATTGATTCCCCTGGTGATGGGACTTTCATTTCTAAAATCATCTTGTTTTTGTTTTAGGTTTTTATGGTTTCAATCCCGATAATTATCAGGATTGAAACTTGAAACATTTTTTTAATTATCTAAATAAGTTTTTGTCGAATACCATTCTAATTGCATCTGCGTGACGACGTTTAGCACGTGTATAACTTCCTGATGCAGGAGCAGAGTATGCTTTTAATGAAGCTAATCTCCATTTTACAAGATCAAAGTTCATTAACATAAAGCTGTAAGCTCCCATGTTTTTAGGCTCTTCTTGTGCCCAAACATAATCGTCTGCATTTGGATATTTTGCAATGATTTCTTTAATCTGCTCAACTGGGAAAGGGAATAATTGCTCGATACGAACAACCGCAACGTCATTTCTTCCATTGTTTTCTCTTTCAGCAACAATATCATAGTAGAATTTACCTGTACAGAAAACCAAAGTTTTAACACCTTTTTTATCTACAGCATTATCATCGATAGTCTCTTGGAAACTTCCATTTGCTAATTCATCAACAGTTGATACACATCTTGGATCACGTAATAAACTTTTTGGAGAGAAAACTACCAATGGTTTACGGAAATTCGTTTTCATTTGTCTTCTCAACAAGTGAAAGAAGTTTGCAGGAGTTGTACAGTCAGCAACATACATATTGTGTCTTGCACAAAGCTGTAAGTAACGTTCCATTCTTGCAGAAGAGTGTTCAGCACCTTGTCCTTCGTATCCGTGTGGCAATAACATCACAATACCATTTTGGTTGTTCCATTTATCTTCTCCACAAGAGATATATTGGTCAATCATGATTTGAGCACCGTTAGAAAAATCTCCAAATTGTGCTTCCCAAATTGTTAAAGCATTTGGATTTGCCAATGCATATCCATAATCAAAACCAAGAACACCATATTCAGATAATAAAGAGTTGAATACTCCTAATTTTCCTTTTTTATTTTCGATTGCATCTAAAAGAATAACTTCTTCTTCAGAATCTTCAACTTTAACTACAGCATGACGGTGAGAGAATGTACCACGTTCAACGTCCTGACCAGAAATACGAACATCAAAACCTTCAGTTAAAAGAGATCCGTAAGCTAACGCTTCTGCAGTTCCCCAGTCAAGTGTATTGTTGTCATATCCAACTTTTCTGTCGGTAACAATTTTAGTTATTTTATTGATAAACTTTTTGTCTTCTGGTAAAGTTGAGATTGTATTGATGATAGAATCTAATCCTTTTTTGTCAAAAGTAGTGTCTACTTTTTGAAGCATTTGCGTATCTGTTACTTGAACAAATCCGTCCCATTCGTTTTTCATGAATGGAGTAATGATTGTTAAATCTTTTTTACGAGAAGCTTCTAAGTTTTCTTCTAATTGAGATTTGTATTGTTTTTCTAAACCGTTTACATAAGAAGCATCGATTACGCCGTCAGAAAGTAATTTCTCAGCATAAATGTCTCTTGGGTTTTTATGTTTAGCAATGATTTTATATAAAACTGGTTGAGTGAAACGAGGTTCGTCACCTTCGTTGTGACCGTATTTTCTGTATCCTAATAAATCGATAAATACGTCACGTCCAAACTGCATTCTGTAGTCTAATGCAAAAGAAACTGCGTGTACAACAGCTTCAGCATCATCAGCATTTACGTGTAATACTGGAGATAAAGTTACTTTAGCAACGTCTGTACAATAAGTTGATGAACGAGCGTCTAAATAGTTAGTTGTAAATCCAACTTGGTTGTTGATTACAATATGGATTGTTCCTCCAGTTTTGTAACCATCTAATTGTGCCATTTGGATAATTTCGTACAAGATACCTTGACCTGCGATTGCAGCATCTCCGTGAACGGCGATTGGTAATACTTTAGAGAAATCGTCAGCAAAATATTTGTCTTGTTTTGCTCTTGTGATACCTTCAATTACAGCTCCAACCGTTTCTAAGTGAGAAGGGTTTGGTGCTAAATTGATGTTGATGCTTTTTCCAGATCTTGTTTTTCTGTCGGCAGTAAGACCTAAGTGGTATTTTACGTCACCATCAAAATATTCTTGATCGTAATCTTTTCCGTCAAACTCACCAAAGATATCTTGAGTAGATTTTCCGAAGATGTTTGCTAAAACGTTCAAACGACCACGGTGAGCCATTCCCATTACGAATTGTTCAACACCTTTTTCAGCAGCTTGCTCGATCAAAGCATCTAAAGCTGGGATGATAGATTCTCCACCTTCTAATGAGAAACGTTTTTGTCCAACATATTTAGTGTGAAGGAAGTTCTCAAAAGAAACAGCTTCGTTTAATTTATTTAAGATTGTTTTCTTTTCTTCTGTAGAGAAATTTGGCTGGTTAACATTTACAGCTAATTTGTCCTGAATCCATTTTACAACATTAGGATTTCTAATGTACATATACTCAATACCGATATGCTGGCAGTAAATTGCTTTAAGGCGATTTACGATATCTTGTAAAGAAGATGGCGACATTCCGATTGTCTGTGCAGCATCAAAAACAGTTGAAAGGTCAGCTGTAGATAATCCGAAGTTTTCAATATCCAAAGTTGGAGATGAAGTTCTACGGTCACGAACAGGATTTGTTTTCGTGAATAAATGCCCGCGCGTACGGTATCCGTCAATTAATTTTAAAACGTTGAATTCTTTCTTTAATTTTTCAGAAATCTGACTGTAATCTGTGTTATCGCTAGTCACGTACTCAACGATCGTTTGCACCGGATTTTCGTCATTATAAGTAGTTTGTCCAAAGTCAAAACCTTGAAAGAAACTTCTCCAGCTAGGCTCAACGCTGTCTGGGTTTACTAAATATTGATCGTATAATTGTGCAAAAAACTCAGTATGCGCTGCGTTTAAAAATGAAAACCTATCCATAATATGAGTGAATATACTTTTTGTTATATAGAAAGGCAAAAGTACAACAATCACATTTATTTAAATCTTTTTTTTACGTACTTTTACGTAAAAATTTGTTAAAATAAACGTTAACTATGAATAAAATTCAATTTTCAATCGATTGCAGATATTTTTTTGTGATTTTGGCCGTCTTATTTTCAAGTTATAGTATTGCACAACAAAAATATGTCATTGACAACAGTAATCATTTTTGGGATAAAGTTCAATTTGGAGGCGGTTTGGGCCTCGGATTTGGTTCTGGATATACCAATATTTCTGTAATGCCCAGCGCTATTTATAACGTTAATGAAGTTGTAGCCGTTGGAGCAGGTCTTCAATTTGGTTATTTGTATCAAAAAAATTATTACGAATCTTTCGTTTGGGGAGGAAGCCTTATTGGTTTAGTAAATCCAATTCCAGAAATCCAGTTATCAGCTGAATTAGAACAAGTAAGAGTTGATACTCAATATGAAGCCACCTATAATTTTCCATCATATTCAGATAGTTATTGGAATACTGCATTATATCTAGGTGCAGGGTATAGAACAAATAATGTTACCATAGGCGCGCGTTATGATGTTTTGTACAATCCTAACAAAAGTTTATATGGGTCTGGATTTATGCCTTTTGTGAGAGTGTATTTCTAAAGATGCTAAGATGCTAAGGTTCTGAGATTCTAAGTTTTTAGAATTGGAGTAAATTAATTTACACAAAGAGAGTAAACCTTTGTCGCTTTGTACCTTTGCGACTTTGCACCTTTACTTGTAATAATTCCTAAACCACACCTTTTGCCACTCTCTTTTTAAAATCAAAAAAGCAACTTGTTCAGCCAATATTACCAGATCAGAACCATCGAGTTGTTTGATTTCGTTTTCAGGAACGTCAATGATGTAAAGCAGATTTAAATATTCAGCAAATTTGTACTGAATCATTCGGTAGACTTTTTCATGAAGCTGAATTTTCAATTCGTCTGGAGAAATGCTTAACGGAAAATCGATTCCTTCATTGGCCAAATTAAAATCCTTATTAATCTGTTCAATAAGATTCAAATATAAAGTCTCTGCTTGCGCCTGAGCCAACAAAGATTCTGTATTTACTGGTGCTACAAACATAATTATTTTAGATTTTAGACTTTAGATTGTAGATTTACTGAATACTGATACTGAAAACTGAATACTAAACTTTACGTCCCATTAAATTTTCTCCGAAAGTTCTCAAAACATCTTTCTTTTCGGCACTTATCTCCATTTTTTCTAAAGTTTCAAAAGCTTTAAAAGTGTACATTTCGATCGCTTCCTGAGTAGCTTTTGATGCTCCAGATTCGTTAAAAATAGACTTAGCAGTTTCTATTTTTTCTGAATTATCTTCTAATTGTAAAGTAAATAATTGTTCTAATTCTGAAGCTTTTTCTTTAGAAGAAAACTCCAAGGCTTTTAGATATAAATACGTTTTTTTGTTCTCAATAATATCACCTCCAACTTGTTTTCCGAAAGTTTCAGGATCTCCAAAAGCGTCCAGATAATCATCTTGAAGTTGGAAAGCCAAACCTAAATTTAGTCCGAAATCATAAATTAAATCAGCTTCTTTTTCAGAAGTTTTGGCAACAATAGCGCCCATTTTCATGGCTGCTGCAACCAAAACAGCTGTTTTATATTCGATCATTTTCAAATATTCCGGAATCGTAACATCTTTACGAGTTTCAAAATCAACATCCCATTGCTGTCCTTCGCAAACTTCAAGAGCTGTTTTACTAAATAATTTAGCAAGATTTCTAAAAACAACTGGCTCGTATTGCTCAAAATATTGGTAAGCCAAAATAAGCATGGCATCTCCAGAAAGAATTCCTGTATTTAAATTCCATTTTTCATGTACGGTAACTTGTCCCCTTCTTAAAGGAGCATCGTCCATAATATCATCGTGAACCAGCGAAAAGTTGTGAAAAACTTCAACCGCCATTGCCGCTGGAAGCGCAGTAGTATAATCAGTATCAAAAACTTCAGCAGCCATTAAAGTTAAAACTGGACGAATTCTTTTTCCTCCAAGACCTAAAATATACTCAATAGGTTCGTAAAGATTAGTAGGTTCTTTATGTATGTTTTGACTTTGTAGATAATTGATAAAAAAATCCTGGTACTGACTTATATCGTGCATAATGAATTCTGATTTCGAGCCTCAAAGATACAATTCAAATATGAATTTCAATTACTGAAATGATTAAAAGCTTATTAAGAATTGAAAGGAGCTCTTAACCCTTCTCATTTCTAATATGTTAAAATTATTTTGAAAAAACTTGGAAACTTTTTTGGTATTTAGAGTTTCCTGTCTATATTTGCAGCGTTGAATGGAAACTCAAAACACTGTAAAAGTTTCCGAAGAGAGTTTTAATGATTTGTAAAATCTATTAAATCAAGTATTTATGAAAACAAAATGGACCTTAGATTCTAGTCAGTCAGATGTTTTATTAGAAATGAGAAGATCGAGAACTGCTTATATGGGTGGAAGTACAAATAAATTTGATGGTTACGTGAACATTGAAGATAATGAGATCGAAGATGCTTCGGTAGAATTTTCATTAGACATCAATAATAAAAATGAGAGTTTCCAATCAATAGATGCTTATTTGCAGCTTCAGGACTTTTTTGAAGAAGACGAACATCCAATTATTAGTTTCAAATCGACTTCATTTCAAAAAGTAAACCAGAACATCAATTTTTTCAAAGGAGATTTAACTATAAAAGATATTACGAGAGTAGTTGAATTAGACGCAGAATTCTTAGGAGAAAATATTTATAACGGAGAAAAGAAAGTAGCTTTTGAAATTAAAGGAAACATTAAACGTGAAGACTTTGGTTTAAATTTCAGCTCTTTTAATCATACTTCGGGTGCTGCATTAGGTAAAGACATTAAGCTTATCGCAAATTTAGAATTTAGCATATAATTCTTACTAAATGAATAAATTAATGTAAAATTATTACAAATTTATCGGAAACTATTTTTTTGATTTTAGTTTCCAAAGTATATTTGTGATGCAATTCGAGAGTTTAAAATGAAAGAGAAGATTATAGCAAAAGCAAGCGAGTTATTTTTAAAGCTTGGTTTTAAGAGTGTTACAATGGATGATATTGCGGGTGAAATGTGTATTTCGAAAAAAACGATTTACAAATATTTCTGTAATAAGGAAGTTTTGATTGAAGAAAGCACTTCATTGGTTCATGGTCAAGTTCATGAAATTATGGATACCATTATAGCGAAGAATTACAATGCGATTCATGAAAATTTTGAGATTAGAGAAATGTTTCGTGATATGTTTAAAAACAACATTGATACTTCGCCAATCTATCAGTTAAAAAAGCACTATCCAGAGATTTACCAAAACATCTTGTCTCATGAAATTGATCAGTGCACGCAACTTTTTAGAGAAAATATCGAAAAAGGAATTCGTGAAGGTCTTTATAGAAGTGATTTGAATGTAGAGGTTTACGTTAAATTTTACTACACTCTGGTTTTTCATATTAATGAAAATACGGTTTCTGAAAGTGAAGCGCAAAGAATAGAATTGGAAGCCTTGGAGTATCATACTCGTGCAATGGCAACCCAAGAAGGAGTA
Source organism: Flavobacterium ginsenosidimutans (assembly GCF_003254625.1). Classification (GTDB taxonomy): domain Bacteria; phylum Bacteroidota; class Bacteroidia; order Flavobacteriales; family Flavobacteriaceae; genus Flavobacterium; species Flavobacterium ginsenosidimutans. The sequence goes on along the minus strand of NZ_QJRJ01000075.1, from coordinate 116,819 downwards.
GAGGAATTAGAAAAGCAATTACGAAGAATTAAAAATTAATCATCAATCCAAATTATCGTCATTTTTCTTGGAGAGTTGTAAAAGATAAAATGGCGATGCTATCTCAAATTAAAATAAATATTTAACTACTTATGAAAAGAATCTTTCTTATAGTTTTGTGTACAATAGGCTTGTCTGCCGGCGCACAAACCACTACTTTAACTCTGAAAGACGCAGTCAATTATGCGCTTCAAAATAAAGCTGATGCAAAAAAAGCAAAACTTCAGGTTGAAAATAGTGAGTACCAAATTCAAGAAATACGTTCGAGAGCTTTGCCACAAATTAGTGCAAATGGAAATCTAACTTATAATCCAGTAATTCAAACAACAGTTATTGATGGAGCAGCTTTTGGTGCGCCAGGAACTACAATTCAAGCGGCTTTTGGTCAAAAATGGACATCAACTGCGGGAGTTTCTTTGACTCAAGCTTTGTTTGATCAATCAGTTTTTACAGGTTTAAGAGCAGCAAAAACAACGCGTGAGTTCTATCAAATAAACGATCAATTAACAGAAGAACAAGTTATTGAAAGAGTTGCAAATAACTATTATTCAGTTTATGTGCAACGCGAAAGATTGATTTTATTAGACAGTAACTATGTGAATACACAAAAAGTTCGTGATATTGTTCAAGGTCAGTTTGATAACGGTTTAGCTAAAAAAATTGATTTAGACCGTATTATTGTAAAAATGTCTAACATTGATACAGATCGTCAACAGGTTAAAAACCAGATCGAGTTACAGGAAAATGCATTAAAGTTTTATATGGGTATGCCTATCGAAACTCAAATCGATATGCCAAAAGAAGAATTTGAAGTAGTTCCTGCAGCTTTAACACAAGAGCCAAATATTGAAAACAGAACAGAATATTTGCTTTTGAAAAAACAAGAAGAACTTTTAGTATTCAATAAAAAAGCTGTTGAAGCTGGATATTATCCTACACTTTCATTATCTGCAGGTTACAATTATATGGGACAAGGACCTGAAATGCCTTGGTTTGCAAAACCAGAAAAAGGAGTTTACTGGTCAGATTTCTCTGCAATTGCTTTAAACTTACACGTGCCAATCTTTACAGGTTTCGGAACTCGTGCAAAAGTAAGACAGGCTGATATTCAAATCAGAGAACTTCAAGAAGATATTAAAGACACTAAACTTTCTCTTGATTTAGATTATAGAAATGCAATGGCACAGATTAATAATAATCTTGTAACTATTGAAAACCAAAGAGAAAATATGCGTTTAGCGTTAGAAATTCTAAGCAACACCAAAAATAATTACTTTCAAGGGTTAGCATCTTTAACCGATTTATTAGATGCAGAAAATGCATCACTTGAAGCTCAAAATAACTTTACAAGAGCAGTTTTAAATTATAAAATTGCCGAAATATCTCTAATCAAATCAAAAGGCGAACTTAAATCTCTTATTAAATAACTAATTACAATGAAGAAAACTATTATAACAATCGTAATCATAATTGCATCTCTGGGTGTAATTGGATATATCTTAAATAATAATAAGAAGAAGAATAAAGAAAAAACAGATATCGTTGCTGAGAAAAACGCTGCTGTTTCTGTAAAAGTTTCAGAAGTTAAAACAGAAGAAATTTCATTGGATTTCGTTGCAAATGGAAACTTTCAACCTATTCAACAATTAACTTTTTCTGCAGAAAAATCTGGAAAAGTAATTAGTGTTTTAGCTAAAGAAGGTGACTATGTAAGAGTTGGTCAAACTTTATTGACAGTTCGTGGAGACGTAATCAATGTAAATGCGCAACAAGCACAGGCTGTATATGCAAATGCAAAATCAGATTATGCTAGATATGAGAATGCTTATAAAACTGGCGGAGTTACAAAACAACAATTAGATCAGGCTAAATTAGCTTTAACAAATGCTCAGGCAAACTTAACTCAGGCAAATATTAATGTTGGAGATACTAAAGTAAAAGCGCCAATCAATGGATTTATCAATAAAAAATATATTGAGCCAGGATCTATTTTAGCTGGAATGCCTGCAACTGCATTGTTTGATATTGTAAACGTTTCTAAATTGAAATTGGCTGTTACAGTAAACGAAACTCAAGTTGCTAGTTTAAAAGTTGGAAACCAAATTAACGTAACGGCTAGTGTTTACCCTGATAAAACGTTCTCTGGAAAAATTACTTTCATTGCTTCAAAAGCAGATGAGTCTTTAAACTTCCCAGTTGAAATCGAAATCACAAACAATTCTAACAACGACCTAAAAGCGGGTATGTACGGAACAGCAAATTTTGCTTCAAACCAACAAAAACAGCACCTTATGGTTGTACCTAGAAATGCTTTCGTAGGAAGTGTAAGCAGTAACGAAATCTTCGTAGCTGAAAACGGTGTCGCTAAATTGAAAAAAGTAACTGCTGGTAGAATTTTAGGAGATCAAGTAGAAATCATTAACGGATTATCTGATGGAGAAAAAGTAATTACTACAGGTCAGATTAACTTACAAGACGGAAATACAGTAGAAATTATTAAATAATTTAAAGCATTAAGCTATAGGCTGTAAGCATAAGCTTATTGCCTAAAGCCTAAAGCCTAAAGCAACAAATATGAAATTAGCCGAAATATCCATAAAACGTCCGTCGTTGGTAATTGTATTGTTTACAATTCTGACTCTTGGTGGATTGTTCAGTTACAGCCAATTAGGCTATGAGCTGATCCCGAAATTTGAACAAAACGTTATTACAATTTCTACGATTTATCCTGGAGCTTCTCCAAGTGAGGTAGAAAATACAGTTACAAAGAAAATTGAGGATGCGATTGCTTCCTTAGAAAATGTCAAGAAAATTGATTCGAAATCATACGAAAGTTTATCTATTGTTTCGATTACATTGACATCAAATGCAAAAGTCGATTTCTCTTTAAATGATGCGCAGCGTAAAATCAACGCCATTATTAGTGATTTGCCAGACGACGTAAAAACGCCAGCTTTGACTAAGTTCTCGCTGAGTGATTTACCAATTATGACGCTTGGTGCCAACGGAAAAATGGATGAAGCTGAATTTTATGACTTAATTGACAAAAAAATTGCTCCTATTTTATCTCGTGTACAAGGTGTTGCTCAGGTAAATATTATTGGTGGTTCTGAGCGTGAGATTCAGGTCAATCTTGATGCTGTAAAAATGCAAGGTTACGGACTTTCAGTTCCTCAAGTCCAGCAAACTATTTTAAGTTCTAACTTAGATTTCCCAACAGGTAACATTCAAACTCGTAACCAAAAAATATTAATTCGTTTAGCGGGTAAATATAAAAGTGTTGAAGAATTAAGAAACTTAGTGGTTTCTTCTCAAAACGGAATTCAAATTCGTTTAGGTGAAATTGCTGACGTTCAGGATACACAGAAAATTGCTGAAAAGATTTCTCGTGTAGATCAAAAAAGTGCCATTGTATTACAGATTATCAAACAGTCTGACGCCAATGCGGTTGCGGTAAGTGAGCAATTATTAAAAACAATTGCAACTCTAGAAAAAGATTATAAAGTAAATCAGTTAAAATTAGAAGTAGCAAAAGATAGTACAATCTTTACTTTAGAAGCAGCAGATTCTGTTGTACACGATTTATTAATTGCGGTTGTTTTGGTTGCTTTTGTAATGTTGTTCTTCTTACATAGTATTAGAAACTCGTTGATCGTAATGGTTTCTATTCCGGCATCGTTAATTGCAACTTTCATCGGAATTTATTTAATGGGATATACCTTAAACTTAATGAGTTTATTAGGATTATCTTTGGTTGTAGGTATTCTGGTCGATGACGCGATCGTGGTACTTGAGAATATTTACAGGCACATGGAAATGGGTAAAAGCCGAATTCGTGCATCGTATGATGGAACAGCTGAAATTGGTGGAACCGTAACTTCTATTACTTTAGTAATTGTGGTTGTATTCTTGCCTATCGCGATGAGTTCTGGATTGGTTTCTAATATTATTACGCAATTCTGTGTTACGGTAATTATATCAACGATGTTATCTCTTTTAGCTTCGTTTACTATTATTCCTTGGTTGTCTTCTCGTTTTGGAAAATTAGAGCACATTGAAGGAAAGAATTTATTCGGAAGAATAATCCTTGGTTTCGAAAGCTATTTAACACGTTTTACGGACTGGGTTTCTCATTTATTAACTTGGTGTTTAGATCATTATATTAAAACTTTTGTAGTAGTAATTATTTTATTCTTCGCTTCAACAGTTGGATTAATGGGTGGAGGTTTCATCGGAGGAGAGTTCTTTGCTTCTTCTGATAGTGGAGAGTTCTTAGTTCAAATCGAAATGCCAAAAGATGCTTCGTTAGAACAAACAAACTTTATGACTCAAAAAGCTGAGGCTTATTTGAAATCTCAGGAATATGTTCACAGCCAAATTACAACGGTTGGACAAACTTCTGAAGGTTTTGGAGCGTCTCAAGCTACTGCTTATAAAGCTGAGATTGACGTAAAAATGATCGAACAAAAAGATCGTACAGATGATGCGAATGTTTACGCAGCAAAAATCAAACGTAAATTGGAGAAAGTTTTAGTTGGAGCAAAAGTAAAAACAGTTCCTGTAGGTATCTTAGGTACAGCCGAAGATGCAACTTTAGGATTAATTGTTACTGGTCCTTCAACAGAAGCAGCAATGGCTTTTGCAAAACAGGCTGAAGCTGAATTACGTACAATTCCTGGAACAACTGAGATCAAATTAACGGTTGAAGACGGAAACCCTGAAATTAACGTAAAAGTAGACCGTGATAAAATGGCTGCTTTAGGATTAACACTTCAGACAGTTGGTTTAACCATGCAAACTGCTTTTAGTGGAAATACAGACGGTAAATATAGAGCTGGTGAATACGAATACGATATCAACATTAGATACAATGCTTTTGACAGAAAAAGTATTGCTGACGTTAGTAATTTGATTTTCGTAAACACAGCTGGACAACAAATTAAATTATCACAATTTGCTGATATTACAGAAGGTTCTGGACCTAGCCAGTTAGAGCGTAGAGATAAATCTGCGTCTGTAACCGTAAAAGGACAAAACGTTGGGGTTCCATCTGGAACAATTGTACAGCAATGGCAAGTGAAATTAGATAAATTGAAAAAACCTGCAGGTGTAAACTATATCTGGGGTGGAGATCAAGAAAACCAATCAGAAGGTTTTGGTACTTTAGGAATCGCTTTATTAGCCGCTATTATTTTGGTTTATCTTGTAATGGTGAGTTTGTACGACAGTTTCGCGCATCCATTCGTAGTATTGTTTGCAATTCCACTTTCGTTTATTGGAGCGATGTTAGCTCTTGCATTAACAAACAACTCGTTAAATATCTTTACCATTTTAGGTATTATCATGTTGATTGGTCTGGTATGTAAGAATGCGATCATGCTTGTCGATTATACGAACCAAAGAAGAGCAGCGGGAGAATCTATTAGAACGGCTTTAATTCAAGCCAACCACGCACGTTTACGTCCGATCTTGATGACAACAATTGCGATGGTATTTGGTATGTTCCCAATTGCATTGGCATCTGGAGCTGGAGCTGAGTGGAAAAACGGATTGGCTTGGGTAATTATTGGAGGTTTGATTTCTTCTTTATTCCTAACCTTGATTGTGGTTCCTGTAATTTATAATATTATGGAGAAATTAATTCATAAATTCTCTAAAGGAGAAAAAATCGATTACGAAGCTGAAATGGTTGCCGATTATACGCCAACTGAATTAAGCGAAGACGGTTTTAATCCAAAACATACTCATTAATAGTTTTAATTTTTGATAGAAATTCCAAAGTCCGAAATTGGAATTTCAAAATGAAAAATCCCAAGTTCCTTTAAATTGGAATTTGGGATTTTTTTAATTCAGTCTAAAAATATTTCACGCAGATTTTACAGATTTTGGCAGATTAATTAGAAAAGATCTGTGTGTATCTGCGTGAAAAAATATATCAGTTTTAATTTCCAATTCGAAGTTCTTCAAATTGGAATTTGGGATTTTTTATTGTTAATTGAAAAATCTGTTTATTTGCATCACCTTACAAAACATATTATGCTACAAAAAGATAAGTCTGCCGCGATTGGTTTTATTTTCATAACCATGTTAATTGACATTACAGGATGGGGAATTATCATTCCTGTGATTCCAAAATTGATCGAAGAATTGATTCATGGAGACATTAGTGAAGCCGCAAAAATAGGTGGCTGGTTAACTTTCGCGTATGCGATAACTCAATTCGTTTTTGCTCCTGTAATTGGAAATTTAAGTGATAAATTTGGAAGAAGACCAATTATTTTAATTTCCCTTTTCGGATTTTCGTTAGATTATCTTTTATTGGCATTTTCACCAACGATTATTTGGCTTTTTATCGGAAGGATTATTGCTGGAGTTACCGGAGCAAGTATTACTACAGCTTCTGCATACATTGCCGATGTCAGTACTGCAGAAAACAGAGCTAAAAACTTCGGATTAGTCGGTGCAGCTTTCGGATTAGGATTCATCATCGGACCAGTTATTGGCGGACTTTTAGGTCAATATGGATCTCGAGTTCCTTTTTATGCAGCAGCCATTTTATGTATGGTAAACTTTCTGTACGGATTTTTCATTTTACCAGAATCGCTTAAAAAAGAAAACCGCAGACCTTTTGACTGGAGACGTGCCAATCCAATTGGAGCGATTTTAGGATTAAAAAAACATCCAACTTTAATTGGTTTAATTGCAGCAATATTTCTTTTGTATGTAGGTTCTCATGCCGTACAAAGCAACTGGAGTTTCTTTACGATTTACCAATTCAAATGGGACGAAAGAATGATCGGAATTTCATTAGGAATAATCGGTTTATTGGTTGGAGTTGTACAAGGAGGATTGGTTCGTTACATCAATCCGAAAATCGGAAATGAGAAAAGTATTTATATTGGTTTAGCTTTATATACAATTGGAATGCTGTTGTTTGCTTTTGCAACCGAAAGCTGGATGATGTTTGTGTTTTTAATTCCGTATTGCCTTGGCGGAATTGCAGGACCAGCTTTGCAGTCAGTTGTTGCAAGTAAAGTTGCTCCGAGTGAACAAGGAGAAATTCAGGGAACTTTGACCAGTTTAATGAGTGCTTCTTCTATTATTGGTCCCCCAATGATGGCCAATACATTTTACTTTTTTACTCATAACGATGCGCCTTTTAAATTTGCTGGAGCGCCTTTTATTTTGGGTGGATTTTTAATGTTATTGAGTACAGTTGTAGCTTATTTTTCGTTGAAAAAACATGCCGTTTCAAAAACAGAAATTAATCGGCAAGAAATAGAATAATAAAAAAGCCTTCATTGTTTAGATGAAGGCTTTTTTATTGCATTTGAAAAATTATCGTTTAATCAATTTTATTGTCTTTTGCTGATTTTCAGATTTTACTTTTAAAAGGTAAAGACCACTCGAAAGATTTGAGAAATCAATTTCAGAATGTATATCATTTATTGTTTTGAATAAAACAGATGTTCCAGAAACTGATATAATTTCAATATCATTGATTATTGAATTATTTTTAATGGTTAAAATATCTTTCACCGGATTAGGATAGAATTGGAAAGAAACCAAATTAAAATCAGGAGCAGAAAGAGAACCGTTTACCTTAGCCGTTACAGCAAGACGTTCTTTACTTTCGATTCCATTAATAGTCTGTGAAGCATAATATGTAGTTCCATTGACCAAAACAGTTGTTAATGGTAAAGGAGTTTCATTGGTTTTACTTGTTTTTCCTGCAGAAGAATTTGGAGTACTATACCATTTAATGTCTTCTCCTTCAACAATTAAATCTGCTAGAGTTTGGCCTTCTTTAAATTCTACAGTCAGATTACTCTGTCCATTTACTGTTGGAGCGACTGGATCAACAACAGCATTTATGATTACAACGCATCCATATAAATCAGAAGTAATAATGCTATACGAACCTGGCGATAAATTAGAAAAAGTATTATTTGATGAAAACTGATTCAAATTTGGAGAAATAGCATATCTATAACCTCCGTTTCCACCTGTGGCATTTACAGTAATATTTTGGTTTTGCACTGTTGTTGTGACTGCTAATGCATTAGGTTCAGTTATAGTAACTATCATAGTAGAAGAGCAGTTATTACTATCTTTTACTGTTACAACATAGTTGCCAGCGGAAAGATTAAAAAAGCTATTGTTAGATTGATAAGCGCTTCCGTTTAATGAATAGATGTAAGGAGCTTTTCCTCCAGAAGCTATTACTTGTATCGCAGCATTATTACTTCCTTTACAATATACAGGAGAAGTGATAGACGCTGTAACAACCACAGGACTTACAGGTGCTAAAGAAGCAGAAAGGGTAATTGTAGCATCTGAAGCATCTTTAACTTTAATAGTATAAGTTCCCGCACTTAAATTTGAAGCTATATTCGAAGTGCCATAAGTAATTCCACCATCAAAAGAATATTGATGAGGATATTTACCTCCTGCAGCATTTATAATAATAGTCCCTAAGGCTGTACAAGTAATAGGGGTAATCATAAGAGTGCCAAAAAGCGTTTGTGACGTGATTGTTATTCCAGATTTACTTGTGATACATCCATTTGCATCCTTCACTTCAATAGTATATTGTCCAATCGATAAATTGTCAAAAATGTTAGAACTTTGAGGAGAAATTATTAGTGAACCATTTGCATTTTTCAATGAATATAAATAAGGAGCAGTCCCACCAGAAGGAGTAACTGTTATTTTTCCATCGTTACTATTAACATTGGTGCTATTTGAAGCAGTATTATTTATAACTAAAAGATCTGGCTGTGTTACTAGCGCTGTCGATGAAATAATGCATCCAAGAGCGTCTTTTACATTGATAGTATATTGTCCAGCAGACAAAGCAGTAAAAACGTTATTGGAACTATATATACTATTGTTTATCGAATAAATATACGGAGCTTCTCCTCCGGTAGCTGTTACAGTTATTGATCCGCTATTATCATTGAAACAGTTTGTCGTGGTTGTAGTAACATCTACAATTACTGAAGACGGTGTCGTTAAGGTCACACTATTATCGTAATCTATAGTTCCTGCTGCATCTTTTACCCAAACAGTATAAAGTCCCGCAGATAAATTGCTAAAAATATTGCTTGATTGGTAAGTTGTTCCACCATTAATAGAATATTCGTATGGAGCCTGACCTCCTGATGCAGCAATTGAAATCGTTCCGCTATTAGTTGTACAATCTATTGCTTTTATAATAGTGGCTTGTGCTGTTAGGGCATTTGGATCTGGAATAGAGAAACTAACAGCAAATCCAAAACAGCCAAAAGAATCATAAACGGATATAATATTATTTGATCCATGAAGGTTGGTAAAAACATTGCTAGACTGTAATTCTCCGTCGTTAAGTGAATAAAGGTAAGTACCGCTTCCGCCACTTAGATTAACAACAGTTGCCGTTGTTCCTTCGAAAGTAATATATCCTTTGATTTTCGTTGGTTCTGCTATTGTGTAAGGTAGAGTGAAAATACAGTCATTTGCATCTTTTACTTTAATAATATAATTTCCAGATAAAACTTCGTCGAACTTGTTGCTATTTGTGTAGATATCATTGTTTAGCGAATATTGATAAGGAGCTTTCCCTCCCGAAGCAATAATTGTAATCGAACCCTTTTCATATCTACATAATATCGGCGTATTTGTAGCAGTTGCGCTTAAGTTAGCAAGAGGTTCAACTACCAAACTATTTGAATTTGAAATACAATTATTGCTGTCTTTTACAATTATTGAATAAACTCCCGCCAGAGCATTAGAAAAAGTATTGCTGCTGATGTAAGTACTTCCATTATCGAAAGAGTATAAATATGGAGCTTGTCCTCCCGTTGCAAAAACCGTTATTATTCCATTGCTAAGACAATCTATTGTTTTTGTAAGTACTGCTGTTGTTACTAAAGGTGCAGGAGCAATTAAAGTAATTGTTATAGATGTTTCAGAATTTTCAGCATCCTTAACCTTAATCAAATAATTGCCAGGTAATTCTTGAAAAGTATTAGAAACACTATAAGTGGCTCCATTGTCAATAGAATAAGTATATGGTGCAGTTCCTCCAGTAGCATTGACTGTAATTGTTCCATAAGGATTGTTACATGTCGGTTGAGTAGTAACGGTAGCTGCCGCTGAAAGCGTGTTGGTTTTATTAATAATTGAAATATTAGTTTGTGTGGTAAAACATCCATTAGAATCTTTTACCTGAACGCCATATAATCCAGATTTTAAACCATTAAAAATATTTGAAGTTTGAAAAAAAACAGCAGGCAGTCCGTTTTCATCTGTCAATGCGTAGGTATAAGGAGGAACTCCTCCCGTCGCATTAACTGTTATTGTCCCATCATTATCGGCAATAGAGGTTGAGTTTGTTGTACTTACTGTTGGCACTATAACATTCGGCTGATCTATATTTACAGCGAAAGAACTAAGACATCCGTTTGCATCTTTTACGGTTACATTATAAAAGCCAGCTGCTAAACCTGTAAAGGTATTAGCTGAACTATAACTGTTGCCAATTGAATAAACGTATGGAGCTTTTCCGCCAGTTACACTTGCGGTTATGATTCCATCATTGGCTTGAAAACAACTCAGATTGGTTTTTGTAAGAACTATTATTGGATAACTAGTAGGCGAAATGATTAAATTGTTTGCAATAGCTAATGTGCCATTAGCATCTTTTACAATTATTGAATAAGTTCCTGCAACTAAATTGGTAAAAACATTAGATGTCTGAAAAGTTACTCCATTTTTAGAATAAGTATATGGAGCTATTCCCCCAGATGCCGTAACAACTATTTCTGCATCACTCATACAATCGATCTCTTTGGCAATTGTAGCTACAGATGTAAGCGGACTTGCGATTTCAGCTGAAAAGCTTACTGGTTCGCAATTATTAGAATCCTTTACTCTCACTCTATGTAATCCAGGAGTAACATTGGTAAAAACATTATTAGTTTGAAAATTACCGTTATCTATTGCATAAAAATAAGATCCAGTTCCTCCTTTTGCATCGATAATTGATATAGTATTTCCATCAATTACCATTTCTGCGTCTACAACTGCTGGTTCAGTAATCGTGTACGGAAGTGTATTTTCACAGCCTGTAGCATCGATAACCTTAACGATATAATTTCCTGTTTTAAGATCGCTAAATACATTATTGCTTGTTATAGCACCATTATTTATTGAATATTGATAAGATGCTTGCCCTCCTGTCGCTGTGACTGTCAGCGAAGTTTTTTCACCCCAGCATAATATTGGCGTGTTAGTAACTGCTATCGCCAACGGAGGTGTTGGAGGTTGTACATTATTAGATAAAAAGGCTGAAACACAACCTTTGCTGTCTTTAATTAGGAAAACGTAATTGCCAGGAGCCAAATTGCTAAAAACATTGTTATTAGTAAAAGTTTGTCCATTATCAATAGAATAAAGATATGGACCTTGACCAGATGTTGCCTGAACACGAATTGATGCACTGCTGCAACTTGTAGCGCCAGTAACCAATGCAACACCAGTTACAGCAATAAGCGGAGGTACAGTCACTGAAGTTGGACCCGAAACCGTATTCAAAGCATCCTTAACAATTATTGAGTAAGTACCAGCACTTAGATTGTTAAAAGTACTGTATGGCTGATAGTTAAGTCCATTATCTATTGAATAATAATAAGGTAATTGGCCGCCTGAAGCATTTGCAGTTATTACAGCATTATTACCATTTCCAGCGCAATATAATTCTTGAGTAAGCGCTGCGGTAACAACTAAATAAGGAGCAATAATTGCATTTACTACCGTGCCACATCCTTCAGCATCGCGAACTCTAACAGTATAATTGCCAGGAGCTACAGTTGTAAAAACATTACTAGATTGATAATTTATTCCATCTAATGAATATTGATAAGCACCAGTTCCTCCAGTAGCTGAAACAATTATTACATTTTGATTCACAATTGCAGAAGTAGCAACTACAGCTGTAGGCTCAGTAATGGTATGACTAATTGAAGTCATACATCCAAAAATATTGTCCATAACTCTTATGTTATAAACGCCTGGAGCAATATTCGGGTAATAATCTTGATTTGTAAAAGAACCTCCATTTAAAGAATATGAATACGAACCATTTCCACCAGAGGCATTTATCGATAAAGATGCCGTGTCTCCTTTGCATAAAATAGGTTTGTGTGAAGCACTTACAACTATCGTTGGAAATGTAGTCAGATTAAAATAATTGGTAGTAATAATACCATTATTATCAATTCTTCCATAAATTTTCATTGTACCAATTGTACCTATATAAGTAGTTGGATTTGCAATTGCATTTGTATTGTTTAATGCATCAGCCTCACTTAAAAAATAAGTAACAGTTGTTTGAGCAGGATTTAAATTGCCAATAAAATCTGCATTAAGTATAGTTAAATTGAAAGATTCATTGCCACAAGTCGAAACAGAGGCAACTTGAGCAAAAAAAAGATTGGTAAACAATAAAAGAAAACAAAGTAGAGTTTTTTTCATAGTATTAGATTTGTTAAAATGGCTCAACAAATATAATTAAAAAACCCAGCCTCTAAATATTATAATATAAATATTGTTAAAATTACGGTTTCCCGTAAAAATATTAAATTCTAAAAAGATCTATTTTAAATACAAATAATGGTTAAAATAGTCAATAATTGCTTTTCCTTCCAATAAAACATCAGCGCCAATAATACCATGAACAGCTTTAGCTTTAAAAGACTCCAAAGCTTCATTTACATGCGAAAGATCAAAAATTACGATATTGAAATCTTTGTTTTTCCAACTTCCCAATTGCAATTTGTTTTTAGATGAAATTTGTGTTGTCATTCCAGTTCCTCCAGCTCCAGAAGCTTTTGTTTTAGAATTTTTTGCAGAAAGTTCAAAACGTTCAATAGACTCAAAACCCACACAGGTGTTTGATGCGCCAGTATCTAAAATAAAATTGCCAGAAATGCCGTTAATTTTGGCTTTAATCTGTAAATGTTGTGTTTTAGTTATTTTGAACTTTATTTTTTTGTACTTCTCTATTTTGAGAATTTCGTGAAGATTTTCCATTTCCGTACTGATTGAAAACCAAAAATAAGGTAATTGTAGCCAAAAAGCTAACTAGGAAAAAGATTTTCTATTTAAAATATATGGAATAAAAAAGCAACAAATTTGTGGTTTTTTAACTATTATAATGTTGAATATGATGTAATTATGCGTAATTTTTGATATTCTTTTTTTAAATTAGCTATAAAATGTTTTTTTATGGATCTAAATAAAATTCATCCTGATCAAAAATATATTGACGGACTTGCTGCAAATGATTCGGTAGTAATTGAAATGATATATAAGAAATATGCGCCTAAAGTGGTTCAATTTATAACCAATAATTCTGGAGACAAAGATCAAGCGCAGAATGTGGTTCATGAAATCATGATTTTGCTTTTTAATCAGGCGAAAGCCGGAAAACTTCAATTAACGTGTCCGTTTGATGCTTATTTTTTCTTGTTGTGCAAAAGACGCTGGCTGAACGAATTGAAAAACTCTGTCCATAAAGAGGTGACAATTTACGAGAACGTGGTATCAGTCAATGAATCTGCTCACGAATTGATTGCTCAAGCAGAAGAGTTTGAAGAAGAACAAAAGCTTTCTCAACAGGAAAATAAATTGGAAATAACAGAGGAAAGGGTTGCTTTTGAAGAAAACCTGACTCGAATTTCAGATAAATATTTCAATAAAAAGAAACACAAAGTTGCTTCACTAAAGCCTTGGTATTTTGCCGCAGCGATCTCTATAATTGTGATGTTTGGTTTATTTTTCTTCGATTATAAACACAATCCGTCTTTTGAAGATTACAATCATCCAGAAAGTGCTTATTTTACAGAAAGAGGAGTTTCTGAAGCCATTTTAAAGCAAGCAGAGAATAATTTCAACGGAAAAAGATATGAAACAGCTATTCCGATTTTTGAAATGATTTTGAAAGAAAATAATTCAGACGAAATAAAATATTTCTATGCAGTTTCATTATTGCAGGTAAGCAAATATCCAAAAGCCGAAAAGATCTTTAAAGAATTAGAAAACGGAAATTCGGTTTATAAAGAAAAAGCCAAGTGGAATATAGCTTTATCTAAACTAAAACAAGGAAAATACAAAGAATGTAAATCGATTTTAGAGACTATTTCTCAAGATTATGAAGACTACGATGACGTAGAACGTCTGCGCGAAGATTTGGAATAGATTTCAAATTATTAAAAAAAATATTACCCATTTACGGGAAACCTCAATCGAATTTAGAATTAAAGCTCTAAATTCGATTTTATTTTTATAGGAATTTACCCAAATTCAAAAATTAACTTAACCAAGAATGTAAATGAAAAAAGCTTTATTAGTTTTTCTTTTTGTGTTTTCTCAAACTGTTTTCAGTGCTTCTAAAATTACTGAGACAGAAAAACTTGCCACAACTTGTAAAGTTTGGGGATTCTTGAAATATTATCATCCAGAAGTTGCCAAAGGACAATTGAATTGGGATAGCCAGCTTTTGGAGAAATTACCATTAATAGAAAAAGCACAAACCAAAGAAGAGTTTTCATTAATTCTAGAAAATTGGATTGATGATCTTGGGCCAGTAAATGAAATTGCTCCAATTGTTACTCCAAAAGAGGTTAAACTTTTTGATAAAAATTTCGATTTAAGCTGGTTCAATGACAAATTGTTTTCTAAAAAGCTTTCAAAAAAATTAAAATTTATTGAAGAAAATAGATTTCAAAGTAATGAAGAATTTGGGCCAAGTTTTGACGGTTTTAAAAACCTAAAAAACTATTTTAATCTTGATTACACTAATAAAAATTCAAAGCTTTTAATGCTTTATGCGTATTGGAATGTGGTAGAATATTACTATCCATACAAATACAAAATGGATCAGAAATGGGATAAAACTTTAACTGAGTTATTGCCTTCTGTTGTTGAGTCCAAAACTCCAGAAGATTTTTATAAAGTATTGAGAAAAGCAGCTGCAAAACTCAATGATACTCATGTCGAGTTTCATATTTACCCGTCTTCTGCAACAGCAAAAAAGAGTTATTATTATTTTCCAGCAACAGGTAAAGTAATTGATGAAAAATTAGTAATTACCGAAATTTTAGGAGATAGTCTTGCAGAGGCCGACAATATTAAAATTGGAACCGTAATTACTAAAATAAATGGTAAGAGCATTAAAGAAATTATTGAAGAGAAAAGAGATATTGTTTCTGCTTCAAACGAGGCCGCTTTTCTAGATAAAGTTTTACGCACAATTTTAGTGAGCGAATCTGAAAAGGTAAACGTAGAATTCCTGAACGATGGAAAACAGGAAACAAAGGCAATGACTTGGTTTAACTATCACGATTCTCATCGAAATGAGTATAAAAAAGGAGCTCAGATAAAGAAAGATAAATTTAAACTTTTGGACAATAATGTTGGTTACGTAAACATGGGAGTTATAAAACCAAAAAATGTTCCTGATATGATTGATGCTCTCAAATCGACAAAAGCTATAGTTTTTGATATTAGAAATTATCCAAACGGAACTTTTGGAGAAATTGCTAATTTTTTAAATTCTCAAGAAAAAGAATTTTGCATTTATACCTACCCGTATCCAAATTATCCAGGAAAGTATACTTGGGAAGAAGGAAGAAAAGTGGGATTTGAAAATAAAGACAATTACAAAGGAAAAGTTGTTGTATTACTTAATGAAGATTCTATAAGCCAATCAGAATGGACGGCGATGTGTTTTCAAACAGCTGGCAATACCACAATTATTGGAAGTCAGACTGCGGGAGCAGACGGAAATGTTTTTGAATTTGATTTTAGTGGTTATCATACTAATTTCTCTGGTATTGGCGTTTACTACCCAGACGGAAGAGAAACTCAAAGAATTGGAATTGTGCCAGACATCGAAATAAAACCAACCATAAAAGGAATTCAGGAAGGAAAAGATGAGGTTTTGGAACGAGCTTTGCTATTTATTGAAAATGGAAAATAAGACGCTATTTGTCGTCTTGAGGAACGAAGAGTCACACTAGTTGATCCACAGAAAAATTTGGGGGTTTTCTTGGCGAAACTTCTTGTGAGATTCTTCGTTCGTCAGCGTGACAAAAACTAGTCTTTAATTTGTCAACCTTTGTCAAAGTTTTAAACTTTGTCAAAGGTTTTTATTTTTTAGGCAAGTTTTAAAAAATCGTTTTTTCAGTGTTTTCACGAAAGAGAATCCGTTAAATCTATGTGCCAATTTACACGAATTGCTATTCTTTTATTATTGTCGTAATTTTGGCACTTTAAAATTACAGCCTTGAATTCAACACCAATTATTACCGATACCCACACGCATTTGTATTCTGAAGAATTTGATCAGGATCGCAACGAAATGATTCAGCGCGCTATTGATGCTGGAGTTACTCGTTTTTTTATTCCTGCAATCGATGCTGCCGCAACGCAATCTATGTACGATTTAGAGAAAAATTATCCAGATAATGTATTCTTAATGATGGGTTTGCATCCCACTTACGTAAAAGATAATTATCTGGACGAATTGGCACATGTAGAAACCGAATTATCAAAACGAAAGTTCTACGCTGTGGGTGAAATTGGGATCGATTTGTATTGGGATAAAACGCATTTGAAAGAGCAGCAAATTGCTTTTAAAAGGCAAATTCAGCTGGCAAAACAATACAAATTGCCAATTGTAATTCATTGTAGAGAAGCTTTTGATGAGATCTTCGAAGTCTTAGAAGAAGAAAAATCTGAAGATTTATTTGGGATTTTTCATTGTTTTTCCGGAACTTTAGAACAAGCAGAACGCGCGATTTCTTACAAAATGAAATTAGGAATTGGAGGTGTAGTAACGTTTAAAAACGGAAAAATCGATCAGTTTTTGAATCAAATCGATTTAAAACACATTGTTTTGGAGACAGATTCTCCATATTTAGCACCAATTCCGTACAGAGGAAAACGAAATGAAAGCAGTTATTTAGTCAATGTTATTGCGAAATTGAGTGACATTTATGGAATTTCAGCCGAAGAAATTGCTACAATTACAACTCAGAATTCAAAGGACGTTTTTGGGATTTAACCCAGACCTTACAAAACTTTAATTTTTTTTTTGTTCTTTTGCCCACTTAAACCCAAATAAATAATGCAGAGATTTGATGCCATTCGACCGTTTTATGATTCCGAAATAAATGAAGCCCTTCATGCTGTGGTCAATCATCCTATGATGAAAACCATGATGAACTTTACGTTTCCGGATGTAGAAGATGAGGTTTGGAAGGAACAATTAAAGAAAACACACTCGATTCGTGATTTTCAATGCAATTTTATTTATAATACAATCCAGAAAGTTCTTGAAAAAAGCTCTGAAGGTTTAACGACTTCAGGTTTTGAGAAACTGGAACCAAATACGTCTTATCTTTTTATTTCAAATCATAGAGATATTCTTTTAGATACTACATTATTGAACGTTTGTTTGTTCGAGCACGGTTTGGTAATGACTGCTTCGGCAATTGGAGACAATTTAGTAAAGAAAGCTTTCTTGGCAACTTTAGCAAAACTAAATAGAAACTTTTTGGTTTTAAGAGGTTTATCGCCTAGAGAAATGCTTCAAAGTTCGAAGTTATTATCTGAATATATGGGACAATTATTGCTTCGCGAAAACCGTTCGGTTTGGATTGCTCAAAGAGAAGGAAGAACAAAAGACGGAAACGACGAGACCAATCCAGGGGTTTTAAAAATGATTGGAATGGGTTCTGACGAAGAAAACTTAATGGATTATTTTAAGAAATTGAAAATCGTTCCGGTTTCTATTTCTTACGAATATGATCCGACGGATGTTTTGAAAATGCCACAATTAATGGCAGAAGCAAAAAACGAAGTTTACGTAAAAGATAAAAACGAAGATTTCATGAATATCCTTAGCGGTATTATGGGAACTAAAAAAAGAATACATATTTCTGTTGGTGATGTTTTAGATACAGAAATCGATCAAATTGTGGCCGAAAATGATAATGTGAACAAACAAGTTCAAGCTTTGGCACAAACGATTGACGATGTTATTTTGAAAAACTACCAATTATGGCCAACAAATTTTATTGCTTACGATATTTTAAATGAAACAGACAAATTTGCTCACAAGTATAAAGAAAGTGAGAAATCATTGTTTGAGCGTCGTTTAGAAATGAGAATTGGGGGCGATAATCCTGTGACAAGACAAGGATTTTTAGCAATGTATGCGAATCCTGTTGTCAATAAATTAAAATACCAAGATGTCATCTAAAGCAAAAATATTGTTGATTTATACTGGTGGAACCATCGGTATGAGCAAAGATTTTGAAACTGGAGCGCTTAAAGCCTTCAATTTTGGTAAATTAATTCAGAAAATTCCAGAAATTAAACAATTGGATTGCGAAATCGAATCGATTTCATTTGAACATCCAATTGATTCTTCTAATATGAATCCTCAAATGTGGACGAAAATTGCCACTATGATTGAGGAAAATTACGATGCATTTGATGGATTTGTCGTGCTGCATGGATCAGATACGATGTCATATTCGGCTTCAGCATTGAGTTTTATGTTGGAGAATTTAGCAAAACCAGTTGTATTTACAGGTTCGCAATTGCCAATTGGAGATTTGCGTACCGATGCAAAAGAAAACCTGATTACAGCGATTCAGATTGCTTCTCTTCAAGAAAACGGAAAACCTGTTATTACAGAAGTTTGTTTGTATTTTGAATACAAATTGTACCGAGGAAACAGAACTTCTAAAGTAAACGCAGAACATTTTAAAGCTTTTACAGCGCCAAATTACCCTGAATTAGTAGAATCTGGCGTGCATTTAACATTAAACAGACATTTATTTCTTCCGATAAATAAAAATGCGAAATTGATCGTTCATAAAAATCTGGACAATCATGTAGCCATCATAAAAATGTTCCCTGGAATGAGCGAAATTGTTTTGGCTTCAATCTTGGCAACGACTGGTTTACGCGGAATTGTTCTAGAAACATACGGCTCAGGAAACGCACCAACCGAAGATTGGTTTTTAAGTTTAATCGAAAAAGCGATTAAATCTGGAATGCATATCGTAAACGTAACCCAATGTTCAGGCGGAAGCGTGAATATGGGACAATACGAAACCAGTACAGCTCTAAAATCTTTGGGAGTGATCTCAGGAAAAGATATTACTACAGAAGCAGCAATTACTAAATTGATGTATTTGCTGGGTCATAATATTCCTCAAAACGAGTTTAAAGATATTTTTGAAACTGCTCTTCGCGGGGAAATATCTTAAAGTAAAATTCCAAATTCCAATGCTTTGCCGTAAAGAACTTTGTCAAAGTTTTAAACTTTGACAAAGTTGAACACGTTTAGTTGTCATTTTTGGATTTAGAATTTAATTTTTGGAATTTCGATATGGAACAGGACAAGTTTCCAAATCTTCAATTGCTTTATGTTTTTTGTAATACAAATAAACGATTACAGAAATAATACATATAATTCCTTGAATAGCAACAGTAGTTCTAACGCCAAGTGAATGAGAAACATATCCAATAATCAAACTTCCAACAGGAATCATTCCTTGATATGCCATCATGTAGTAACTGATGCTTCTTGAACGCATATTTACAGAACTATGAGTCTGAATATAAATATTGATAGAAGAAGTTTGTCCCATCATCCCGATTCCGCTTAATGTCATACAGATTAAAGCGATTGTTATGCTGCTTGAAACAGCTAAAATAATTACGCTGAAACCAAGAAGCAAACTCGCTCCAATCATTAGTTTGTTCATATTCTCAGCAGATTTTAGATTAGCTAAATAAATTGCAGATAGAACAGAACCAATTCCGGCAGCACTTTCAAACCAGCTGAAAGTTTCAGCGTTTCCGCTAAAAATATCTTTTGCAAAAACGGGCATCAAAGTATTAAAAGAAATTACAAACAAACTGCTACAAGTAAGCATCATTAGCATTCTTGCCATTTCGGTTTCTTTTTTCACATAATCTAAGCCTTCGATAAGGTCGTCCAGCATATTCAATTTGTTTTCAGCTTTAATGTGCGGTGTAATTTTCATCATCATTAATGAAATTAAAACAGGCACGTAGCTTATGAAATTCCCAATAAAACAAATATCTTCTCCATATTCATGCAGAATAATTCCCGCAAGCGCAGGACCTGCAATACGTGCAAAGTTGTTCAAAGTTGAGTTTAATGCGACAGCGTTTGGAAGATCTTCTTTATTGTCCACAATATCAATCATCATCGTTTGACGACAAGTCATATCAAAAGCATTAATAATACCTTGAATAAGGCTTAAAGCCAAAATAAAGTTGATGTTATAAATTTTGAAATAGATAAGCAAAGCTAAAGTTCCCGCTTGAAGCATCGCAAGAGATTGCAAGAACATCATTGTTTTGTGTCTGTCATAACGACCAATAATACTTCCCGCTAAAGGCGCTAGAAATAAAGACGGAATCATACTTAAAAATGTCGCTAATCCCAATAAAAATACAGATCCCGTTATACTATAAACCATCCAGCTTACAGCTGTTTTTTGCATCCATGTTCCGATAACAGATACGGATTGACCGTAGAAAAATAACTTGAAATTTTTTGATTTTAACGCTTTAAACATAATCCTAAATATTTAATACAAAGGTCGGGATTATGATAGCATTAGAAAAATTAATAATTTTACTGATAATAAGTATTAAAACTTATCAATATGGAGATTTATCAACTAGAGTATTTTGTAAAAACTGCTGAGGTTTTGCACTTTACCAAAGCCGCAGAATTGTGTTTTGTAACGCAATCGGGGCTTTCGCAGCAAATTAAAAAGCTGGAAGAAGAACTCGGAATGCCTTTGTTTATCAGAATTGGAAAAAAAGTGCGACTTACAGAAGCAGGTTCGGTTTTCTTGATTCATGCGAAAAGGGTTCTCGAAAATGTCCAAAACGGGAAACAGGCAATTGAAGATTTAAACCAAATGATTGGTGGCGAACTGCGAATAGGTGTTACGTATATTTTTGGGTTATTAATTTTGCCAATTGTAAATACATTTGCCCATAGATATCAAAACTTAAAGATTATTGTAGACTATGGCACAACAGAATCACTGGAACAAAAGCTTCTTAATAATGATGTCGATGTAGTTTTGGTAATTCCATCTCATGAAATTGAAAGCGGAATTCAGAAAGTGCCATTGTTTACTTCCAATATGGTTGTGGCGGTTTCTAAAAAGCATGCTTTGGCCCATTTGGATAAAATTGCTTTTAAGAAAATAGAAGAAATTCCGTTAGTATTGCCAGGAAAAGGATCTAATTCAAGAGAATTTGTCGAAGAATTGTTTCAGAAGTTTAATTTGAAACCTAAAATTTCGATCGAACTCCATTCTATTCACGCTTTATTGCAAATGGTAGAAAACAGCGATTGGGCTACTATTGTAGCTGAGAAAGCATTAAAAGACTGGGACACTATAAAAGCCATTCAAATTACGGGAGTTCCCACAAAAAGAGATTCTTATATGCTAACAATGGGAGGTTACCAGAAAAAGGCTGTAAAATTGTTTATCGAAGAATTTAGAAAAAGCATTTAGAGTAACTGCAACTTTACTTTTGTAAAGTCAGATTTTTTTGTGTTATTTGCAGACCAAAATAGAAAGGTGTCCGAGTGGTTTAAGGAGCTAGCCTGGAAAGCTAGTATATGGGTAACTGTATCGAGGGTTCGAATCCCTTCCTTTCTGCAAGATAAAAGTCCGCAGTTTCATAAAATGGAATTCTGGACTTTTTTTATGCCTTATAAAACCAAAACGTATAATCTAGCCCCGATAGTAGCGGCATCCTTTTGTGGTGGGGTTCACCACAAAAGATAAAGCGGATAGCGGGACTAAAGCCGTACTGAAAACCAAAATTCTGGCTTCTTAAAAAAAGAAAAAATCATAAATACATAGTCCTAAAAAGTTATTTTCAAAATACGGTTTTCCACATTATTTTATTCTAGAAATATTATATATTTGGCTCCTGTGTAATATAAATAATTTGATGGATTTACCTCCTTATTCGCCAGGATTGCATAAACTGGTTACTTTACATGTCGGCGAAATTTCGAAGCTTACCAATAGCAAAGGTTTTGTCGCGGTTACTAATTCCATTTTAGAAAAATACGAACTTGAGAAGGTTGGAGCTGTTGTTCATGACTTTGATAACGATAGTTTTACGATTTCGTATTGCCTTAAAGAATCACATATTTGTATACACACTTGGCCAGAATACAATCAGCTTACTTTGGATGTTTATTTGTGTAATTATCTTCAGGATAATTCAGGAAAAGTGCGCGCCGTAATGGCTGATTATGTGGCTTATTTTGATGCAGAAATTATTAAAGATTTTGAAATTAACCGATAAGATATGAAGATTCCTTGTTACGACTGTAATACAGAAACCGAATTAGAGGTTGGTTTTGAGGTAGTAAATTTTGTTTGTCCTACATGTTTCAGCGTTTACGGCGTTGATGATGAGGGGAAATTTCGGAGAAAATCGCAATATAAAGCGCCTTTTAATGATTGTCCGCTGGCAATTGGCGATACTGGCTTCTTAAATGGAATCGAGTATACAGTGACGGGTATTTTAAGGAAAAATGTCTATCCTGATTATGCTTGGACGGAGTTTATTTTGCAAAACAAAGAAAAAGAATTTCTTTATCTGTCGCTTTCAAATGGGCATTGGATGATGCTTACCGAAATGGAAAAGATTGACGATATCAAAAAAGGAACTAAAGTTCTGAAATATGATGGAAGAGATTATGATTTATTTGAACATTCGGATGCTGACATAATTAATGCAAAAGGTTTTTTTGATTTCCAGATTCCGAATAAAAAAACGCATTTGGCTGAATTTATAAATCCGCCGTACCTTGTTTCGGTCGAAAAAATGAATAATGTTCAAACTGCTTTTCATGGAGAATATGTAAGCAAAAATAAAATCAAAAGAGCATTTAAAGGAATAGAGTTGCCGTATCAGTCAGGTATTAGCATGATTCAGCCGTCTCGTTTTGATCTTAGAAATACAGCGGTTATTTTCTGTCTTTTTGCTTTGCTGATCATAACGGCAAACTGGTACATTTATAAAGATCAAGTGCAGCAGAATGTTTTTAACAGTAGAATTAAATTCAGCGAATTTGATAATAAAGAAATGACAAGTCCGTCGTTTACCTTAAATGGCGCGTCAGCACCTATGACGATAAAGGTTTCGACTGGCGTTAACAATTCTTGGGCAAACTTAAATGTTGCTTTAATAAACGAAGATACCAGCGACGAAATTTACGCTAACAAAGACATTGAATACTATTACGGCTATTCTGATGGAGAATCTTGGACAGAGGGGAGTCAGTCTGAGAAATTTAATATTTGCGGAGTCAAAGGCGGAAAATATCATCTTTTAATAACACCAATGAAAGCTCCAGAAGATCTTTCTAACAGTGAAATGGAGGTCAGCGTTGTTTGGAACGAGCCTTCAAATAGAAATGCTTGGTTAGTTATTATTGGAATGATTGTAATTTACTTTATAGTACGTTATTTTAGAAATCAATTTGAAAAAAAGAGATGGGCAGACAGTTCCTACTCGACTTACGAATAAATTAATATGAAAAGAATTTCTGATTTCTTCAGCAATAATTGGGCTCCATTGGCAATTGGATTTTTCTGCTTTGGAGTTTATATGTACTTTACTCTTGCAGGAAACCGAATTTGCGATTGCGAAACAACCGAAAAATACAGCACGGCAGGAAGCCGAACATCGTTTAACCGTTTTTACCACAAATAAAAAAATCAATCAATATGGAATTATTTCACGCACAGCCTATAGTAAATTCGATTATTTATTCTTTTTTAGGAATAGTTATTTTATTAATCGGTTATTATATTATCGAAAAACTTACTCCAGAAAATACTTGGAAAGAAGTTGTAGAAAAAAATAATGTTGCTGTTGCCATTGTTTTGGCAGCATTTATCATTGGAATTTCAATGATTATTAGTGCCGCAATTCATGGGTAAAAAATTTCTTAGGTTTGAATTTCTTTTACTTTTTGCCGTATTTATAATTGCCACTTGCGGACTAATTTACGAATTGGTTGCAGGAACTTTGGCGAGTTATTTATTGGGCGATTCGGTAAAACAATTTTCGTTTATTATTGGCGTATACCTGTTTTCGATGGGTATAGGTTCGTTTTTTTCAAAGTTTTTCCATAAAAATCTACTCAACACTTTTGTAGAAATCGAAATACTGGTTGGACTTATTGGAGGTTTGAGTTCGGTGGTTTTATTTCTATTGTTTGAAAGTGTTGGTTCATTTCAGTTCATTTTATATTTATTCGTTTTCGTAACAGGTTTCTTGGTCGGATTGGAGATTCCGCTATTAATGAATATTTTAAAAGACAGGGTTGAATTTAAAGACCTTGTTTCGAATGTTTTTACATTTGATTATATCGGAGCTTTGCTGGCTTCGATCTTGTTTCCATTAATTTTAGTGCCAAAATTAGGTATTATGGGAACTTCTCTTTTCTTCGGAATGATTAATGTGAGCATTGCTATTGTTTTGTGTTTTTTACTGAAGGGAGAACTGAAAAATGTTTATTTTTTGAAAGCAAAAGCCATTTTTTCGTTTGTATTATTACTGGCTGTTTTTGTTTTCTCGAATGATATTCTAGCCTATTCAGAAGGGAAATTGTACGGAGAAAATATTATTTATACCAATTCAACACCCTATCAGCGTATTGTTTTAACGCATAATAAGAGCGATTACAGGCTTTATTTAAATAACAACCTGCAATTCAGTTCTGCAGATGAATATCGTTACCATGAGGCTCTAGTGCATCCGGTAATGTCGATGGCTAAAAACGTTAAAAATGTTTTGGTTTTGGGCGGAGGCGATGGTTTGGCAGTTCGTGAAATCCTGAAATACAAAGACGTTGAAAAAGTAACTCTAGTCGATTTGGACGAAGGAATGACAAAGTTGTTTAAAACCAATATTGTATTAACCAATTTTAATCAAAACTCGCTCAACAATCCTAAAGTTACCGTAATCAATACAGATGCCTATATTTGGGCAAAAAGCTGTAAAGAGCAATTTGATGTTGCTATAATCGACTTTCCAGATCCGTCAAATTATAGTTTAGGGAAATTGTATTCGCTAAATTTTTATCAGACTATAAAAACCATTTTAAAACCTGATGCTGCGGTGGTTATTCAAACTACTTCGCCCTATTTTGCACCAAAATCTTTTTGGTGTATCAATAAAACAGTTATGCAAGTTTTTCCGCAGGTAGATGCGTATCATGCTTACGTTCCGTCATTTGGAGAATGGGGTTATACAATTGCCATAAACGGTTTTGGAACTACTTTTAATACCGTAAACCGAAAAGCAGACAAATTGAAATTCTACAATTATCAATTTGATCGTTTCAATTATTTTACAAACGATATGATTTCCAATGAAATCGAAATCAATCGTTTAGACAACCAGATTTTAGTACGCTATTTTGATGAAGAGTGGGGAAAACTGCAATAAATCCAGAAGGAGTTTTTTAAAAGTAGTTGGTGCGGCTTTAATTGCGGTTCCGTTTCTGCAGTTTTGTTCCGATAAAATTGCGGTGATGATGATTCGTTTATCTGGTACCAAACATTTACTTGGACATCGTTTATGGATTAAAGATTTTCCTAAACCAACCAAACAAATTCAGATTCCGTATTTAATTGTTGGAGGCGGAATTTCGGGTTTGAGCGCTGCACGACAATTTCAGAAAAGAGGAATTTCAGATTTTTTAATGCTAGAATTGGAAAATCATTTGGGAGGAAATTCTTCAAACGGAGAAAATAAATATTCGAAATATCCTTTGGGCGCGCATTACTTGCCTTTGCCAAATTTTCAAGATAAAGAATTGCTTCATTTTTTAGAAGAAGAAAAAATAATTCTAGGTTATAACGAAAAAGGATTTCCCATTTTTGACGAATTACAATTGACTTTTGCTCCAGACGAACGTTTGTTTTACAAAAACAACTGGCAAGAAGGCGTTGTTCCAAAAAATGGAAATTCGATTGCTGATGATTTAGAGTTTGACCAATTTTTTAAACAAATGGATCTTTTTAGATCTGGAAAAGGAGAAGATCAAAAGTATTTATTTGATATTCCGATTTACCTTTCTTCTAAAGATGAAAAGACGAGAAGTTTAGACAAAATCACAATGAAACAATGGTTTAAAGAAAAAAAATTTACTTCTGAACCTTTGTTTAACTACATCGATTATTGCTGTAAAGACGATTTTGGATTAGGAATTGAATATGTTTCGGCTTGGGCTGGAATTCATTATTTTGCAGGAAGAAAACAAGATAGTACGCCCGAAAAACACGACAGCGTTTTAACTTGGCCAGAAGGAAATGCACGTCTTGCAACTCATTTAAAAAAATATACTGAAGATAAATCTCTAAAAAATCATTTGGTTTATGAAGTGAAGGTCGTCAACCAAAAAGTAATTGCAAAAGCTTTTGACAATGCTACAAAAACTTCTGTTGAAATTATTGCAGATAAAGTGATAATGGCTTCTCCGCAATTTGTAAATCAGTATTTGATTCAGGATCGAAAGGCATTTACAAAAGATTTTCATTACACGCCTTGGCTTTTAGCAACTCTAATTGTGGACGAACTTCCCGATAATAATAGTTTTCCACTGTCTTGGGATAATGTCATTTATGGTTCTAAAGGTTTGGGTTATGTTTACGATCAGCATCAGACTTTAAATCAGGTTCAGGATAAAAAAGTTATTACGTATTATTTCAGTTTTTCGTCTGCCGATTTGAAGAAGACAAGAAAAGAGCTTTATAAAAAAGACAAAGAATATTGGAAACAATTTGTTTTGAATGATTTGAAAATCGCTCATTCAGATCTTGAAGAATATACAGAAGATATAGAAGTTTTCCTTTTAGGACACGGAATGATTTCGCCTGCGCCAGGATTTATTTTTGGCGAAGCCAAGAAACAAGCAAAACAAAATATTCAAAAAAAGATTTATTTCGCGCATACTGATTTGTCTGGAATTTCCATTTTTGAAGAAGCTTTTCATCAAGGAATTAATGTTGTAAATGAGATTTTAGATGGAACAACCGTGGATTCATAAAGCCAAAACCGATTTAACTTTTATTATCGGGCCGTCATTTTTTGTGCTGGCGATAATCTTTATTTTTCAGGATTATATTGCTGAAATTGAGGAGAATTATTCTTTTTATACTTGGCTTTTCCTTATTGTTTTTATAGACGTAGCGCACGTTTATGCGACTTTATTTAAAACCTATTTTGTTGCCGATGAATTTCAGAAACAGAAAAGAAGATTGATTCTTTTGCCTCTTTTTTGTTTTGTTACGGGAATTGTGCTTTTCTCTTTTGGAAGTTTAGTCTTTTGGTCATTTTTGGCTTACGTTGCTGTTTTTCACTTCATCAGACAGCAATATGGATTCATGAGATTGTATGCCAGAAAAGAAGTAAAAACTAAAATTTCGATTTGGATTGATAATCTGGCGATTTATGCTTCAACGGGATACCCGATGTTGTATTGGTTTTTTTCGTCTAAGCGAAAGTTCAACTGGTTTGTAGAAAATGAGTTTTTTAGGTTTGAAAACCAGCTTATTTTAGAAATTCTATTTTGGATTTATATCAGCATTTTGATTTTATATGTTGTTTATACCACGATAAAATCTATTCAAAATCAGATTTTTAATATTCCAAAAAACAGTATTATTTTAGGAACTGCTTTGTCTTGGTATTTCGGAATTGTTTATTTTAACGATGATTTGATTTTTACTTTATTGAATGTCGTTTCGCATGGAATTCCATATATGGCTTTGGTTTATTTTAAAGAAATTGATGGAAAATCGGAATCAGAATTGGGGCGTTTGTCTTTCTTGAAACAATATAAAGGGCTTTTGATTTACGTTGGAATCCTTCTTTTAATTGCTTTTTCCGAAGAATTTCTTTGGGAACTTTTTGTTTGGAATGAAAACATCAGCGTTACGAATTTTGACTTTTCGAGCTGGCAGATTTTACTAGTTCCATTGTTGACTGTTCCTCAGTTTACGCATTATTTATTGGATGGTTTTATTTGGAAAACTAAAAGATGAGTTTTGGTTTTATTGGTTCTTTTGAAAACAAAAGTTCTAATCTAGCCCCGATAGAAGCGGTATCCTTTTGTTCTGGGGTTCAGAACAAAAGATAAAGCGGATAGCGGGACTAAACGTACTTTTGAAAATGAGTTTTTCAGCTTCTGAAAAAAAACTTAATTCTGCAAAGCTATTTTGACTTTCGGCATCATCTTGTCTACAAACATTTTATATGCGATTTCTGAAGGATGAAGGCCATCGGAAGCAACCAAACTTGGATTATTAAGGCCTTGACGTGTAATATCTGTAATGGATACAAAAGCGATTTGATTGTTGTTGCAGTATTTCTCGGCAAAGGTATTGTATTGGTCGATTTCTGTTGAAATTGTACTGCTTTGATTTCCTGCAAGAGCTTGTCCGTATGGAGTATACGCATAGTCTGGAATAGAAATAACGACAACATTTTTTTTATCGCCTTTGGCTAGCATTATGGCTTTATTGACTAATTCTGGAAATTCTTGTTCGTAAACTGAAAAATTTCTGTGCTGATATTGATTGTTTACTCCAATTAAAAGTGTTACCAAATCATAATTGGATTCTGGATTTTGAGAATTAATTGCTGAAATTAAATTGGATGTTGTCCAGCCTGTTGTAGCAATTATTTTAAGCGAAATGGTACTAGAATACATTGCGTTTAAACTTGTCTTTAATTGCTCTGGAAAACGGCATGTAGCGCATACACTTTGACCAATGGTATAACTATCGCCTAAGGCTAAATAATTTACGGAACTTGGAATTGGCGGTTGTGGCGTTGTTGGAGGGTTTACAACGGGTGGAGTAGTGGTTGTAGGTTTAGAATCAGTTTCATCTGAATTGCAGCTCAAAAGAAATACTGAAAGAATAACGGTAACTATTTGTTTAAAATGTGGTTTCATAATTTGTTTAAATTAGATTCTAGTGGCTTTAAACAAATAGTTACGTTAAATATGTGGATTTGGATTTTAAACCATTTCGGTTTTCATCATGATTTCTTCTTCGATGGCATTCCAAAGTCCAATGCGTTTTTCAAGGGCAAGAATTGAAACTTCTTCTACTTCTTTCCATTTTTGTGCATCTTCTTCACATAATTCTGTAATCATTTGCATTGCCATTGGTCCATGTTCATCGGCATCCAATTCGATATGTCTTTCAAAATAATAAAGCAATTTTGCTAAATCTGTTTCTGGAAGGTTTTTTTGGAAATTTTTCAAAATCTGAGTAAACATACTCGGAATCAAATCTTCTCTTCCAAAGGTAAATGCTGCGGCAATTTCGTGTGGTTTTCCTTCTTCGATTACTCTAAAAGTAAAGTCTAAAAACGATTTTACATTTGGGTGCAGTGAACTTTGTTTGATTGCAACAAATATATTATGAAGGGAATGTACTTCTGATAAAAAGCTTAAAACTCCAGTTGTATCAGCTCCACAATCTTCCATTGCTTCTAAATACATTTCATAATGACTTTGTCTTCTTCCGTCGATCGTTAAATCTGTTTCTTCTGCAAGAACAATTTCATTAATTAAATAACGAGTTTCAGAGTTTTTGGTAGCAAACCAAGGCGTTGTTGTACAGGTAAGTTTGGCTTGTAATGCTTTTAAAAGTGACATAAAATCCCAAACAGCAAAAACGTGAGTTTCTAGAAAGCTGTGTAAGTCATCTATGTTTTGAATCTTATTGTATAATGAGTGGTTTAATAGTTGGTCTTTTTGTGGTTGGATGCTTTTGTTTACCGCTTCGATATTCATTTTAAAAAATTTTGATGCAAAGATAAAAAGCTTCTTTATTAAAGAAGCTTTTTTAGATTGATTTTGTATATATTTTAATAAATATCAATTATTTAAATGCAGAAATTCCTGTTACATCCATTCCAGTTATTAATAAATGAATGTCATGAGTTCCTTCATAAGTAATAACACTTTCCAAGTTCATCATGTGGCGCATAATAGAGTATTCACCAGTGATTCCCATACCTCCAAGCATTTGTCTTGCTTCGCGCGCAATGGTAACCGCCATATTTACGTTGTTACGTTTTGCCATCGAAATTTGTGCAGTTGTTGCTTTGCCTTCGTTTCTTAAAACACCTAAACGCCAAGTTAATAATTGCGCTTTTGTGATTTCAGTAATCATTTCAGCCAGTTTTTTCTGCTGTAATTGAGTTCCCCCAATTGGTTTTCCGAATTGAATTCTTTCTTTCGAATATCTTAAAGCAGTATCATAACAATCCATTGCCGCACCAATTGCTCCCCAAGCAATTCCGTAACGAGCTGAATCTAAACAGCCAAGAGGTGCGCCTAAACCAGATTTATTTGGTAAAAGGTTTTCTTTTGGCACTTTTACGTTATCAAAAATTAATTCGCCCGTTGCAGATGCACGAAGCGACCATTTATTGTGCGTTTCTGGAGTTGTAAAACCTTCCATTCCGCGTTCTACGATTAAACCATGAATTCGGCCTTCTTCATTTTTAGCCCAAACAATGGCAATATCTGCAAACGGAGCATTTGAAATCCACATTTTTGCACCATTTAAAAGATAATGATCTCCCATATCTTTAAAATTGGTGATCATACTTCCTGGATCTGAACCGTGATCTGGTTCGGTTAAACCAAAACAGCCAATGAATTCACCTGTTGCCAGTTTTGGAAGGTATTTCATTCTTTGTTCTTCGTTTCCATATTTCCAAATCGGATACATTACCAAAGAAGACTGAACAGATGAAGTAGATCTTACACCAGAATCACCTCGTTCAATTTCCTGCATAATTAGTCCGTAAGAAATTTGGTCTAATCCAGCACCTCCATATTCAACAGGAATATAAGGTCCGAAACCACCAATTTCGCCAAGACCTTTAATAATTTGTTTAGGAAATTCTGCTTTTTGAGCATATTCTTCTATAATAGGAGATACTTCTCTTTTAACCCATGCACGAGCTGATTCACGAACCAATTTGTGTTCGTCTGTTAGCAAATCGTCTAAGTTGAAATAATCTGGAGCTTGAAATAGGTCTGGTTTCATTTTTATTAATTTTAGCAAAGCAAATTTACACAATAAAAATATAACAAATGCAAGTTAAATTGTTATATTTTTTTATATCAAAAATAAAATTAATAGGAATTTGGCAAATAAATTGTAGTTTATTGATAATTTATAGACTATTTTTGAATTCCAAAAACAAAATTAAATGAGGCTGATCATCTCTTTTTTATTTTTCTTGATACTTAATACCGCTGTGGCTCAAACAAAAAAGGAGTTTACTGAACAAGAGTATCTAGAATTACAGGATAAAATTCGTTTCAGCATGAATGGTAACTTTGACCAAGGTCTAGAGTATGCGGCTGAATTACAGAAATCTAACAACGAAGAGCACGTAGCTTTTGCTTATGGTGCTGGATCATACATATATGAATTAAAAAATAATAGAGTTAAATGTGATGAATGGTATAGAAAGGCATTGACTTACTATGATAAACTTCCAGAATCTGTTCAAAAAATTAATCTAAGGGCCTACCTATATAATTATAGAGGATTAACGGAATGGAAAAGAAAAAATTTCAGTAATGCTTTAAGTAATTATCAGGAAGGAATTAGGCTTTCTACTAAAACATCTGATGTTATACAGATCGTAAAATTTAAAAGTAATATTGCTTTAGTTAATGAAGAAGTAGGTAACTACGAACTTGCTATTAAGAATCTTAGACAGAATAGTGACTTTGTAGATAAGAATGAAAGCCTATATGAAAAAGACCAATTTCAAAATAATAAAAGTAATATTTATACCAATTTAGGAAATGTCTATGAAGGATATTTCATGAAGGAACGCGGTAAAACAATTTTATTAGATTCGGCCGAGTACTTTTACAAAAGAGCAATAACTTATTCTCAAAATTATTTAAACAATAAAATTGCCTCTACGCTTAGTTTAGGAAATATTTATTTGTACAAGAAAGATTTTAAAAACGCAGAGAGAACTTACTTTGATATTGCGATGTATGCAAAACAAAATAATGATGATGGTTATTATAGAATTGCAAATTACAATTTAGGGGATCTTTATTATTCTCAAAAAAAGTACGACAAGGCTTTGGTTTTTTTGAAAAAAGTGGATTCTATTTCTGTTAAAGGAAAAAAGATAGATAGAATTTCTTTTCAATCTAATTACCTGCAGGCTAAAATTTATAATGCAAAAAATGAACCTGAATTAGCATTCAAACACTCTAAATTATATTTGGATTCTTATGAGCAATTTGAAGGAGATTTAAGAGAAGAAGCTTTAGAAGTTAATTACAAATTAGGAACAGCTAATCTAAGTGATGAGATGATTAGTATCCAGGAAAAGTATAAGTATGAGGTTTTATGGAATAAAGCCCTAAAAGTTTTCTATGTTATTTTGGTAGTGGGAATTGTATTTTTTCTAATTAAGAATATTCGAGATAAAAATAAAGCACAAAAGAAAATGAATGCTTTAATTGAAGAATTTAAAGCTAATTTGGAGAAAAAAGAAATTGAAAAAGCTGAAATCGAAAAAGTGGCAATTGAGAATACGTTATATGTAGAGGAAATTCCGGAATTGGAAGAAGCTTTCCTTAAAAAGGAAAATGCAAATCTTAGTATTGATGAGGCAAAAGAAAATAAAATTGTAGAAAAACTATTGGCACTAGAAGATAAACTAGAATACCTAAATGCCGACTTTACGCTTTCGTATGTTGCCAAAAAAATCAAAACCAATACAACCTATTTATCTTATGTTGTCAATAAAAGATTTGGTAAATCTTTTGGAGAATATTCTAATGAGCTGAAGATTAATTATGTTATTAATCAAATGATTACTAATCATTTATATCGTAAATATTCGACTCAGGCAATTGCAGAGAGTGTAGGTTTTAAAAATGCAGTTTCATTTGCAAAATCGTTTCGCAAAAGAACTGGAGTTTCTCCAGCTCAATTTGCGAACAATATTTAAAGCTGATATTAACCACTTCCATTTCCACTACCTTTTGCAGGATTGTTTGTTGGATCAACAGGATCGCCATCGCCGCCTCGTATGACTTTTTGAGCTCCTCTATCTATTTTTTCTAACTCAAAATCGTTGATATTTGATATTTTAGTTTTCATGTCTTAAAAGTTTAGTTGTTTTTACATTATTTTCTTAAAAAAGAATTAACCACTTCCATTTCCGCTTCCTTTTGCAGGATTGTTTGTTGGATCAACAGGATCGCCATCTCCGCCTCTTATAACTTTCTGAGCTTCTTTATTTAATTTCTCTATTTCGAAGTCTTTTATATTTAATATTTTAGTTTTCATGTCTCTCTTTTTTGGATTACTTTTATATTCTATTTTTTATGTTTTGATTAATAAGAATTAACCACCAGTAACACCGCTTCCATTTCCGCTTCCTTTTGCAGGATTGTTTTTTGGATCAACAGGCTCGTCATCACCTCCTCGTACAGTTTTTTGAGCTTCTTTATTCAATTTTTCTACTTCGAAATCTTTGATTTTTAATATTTTAGTTTTCATATCTCTCTTTTTTTGGATTGCTTTTATATTCTATTTTTTATGTTTTGATTAATAAGAATTAACCACCAGTAACACCGCTTCCATTTCCGCTTCCTTTTGCAGGATTGTTTTTTGGATCAACAGGCTCGTCATCACCTCCTCGTACAGTTTTTTGAGCTTCTTTATTTAATTTTTCTATTTCGAAATCTTTGATTTTCAATATTTTAGTTTTCATATCTCTCTTTTTTAGGATTGCTTTTATATTTTATTTTTTTAATTAAGGTTTAACCACGCCACTTCCATTTCCTCCTCCGCCTTTTGCAGGATTGTTAGGATCAGTAGGGTCATCTCCGCCACCTCTTACTGTTTTTTGAGCATCTTTATTCAATTTTTCTATTTCGAAATCTGCGATTTTTAATGAATTAGCTTTCATATCTTTCTTTTTTTTGGATTGCTTTATATTTTATTTTTTTAATTAAGGTTTAACCACGCCACTTCCATTTCCTCCTCCGCCTTTTACAGGATTGTTAGGATCGGTAGGTTCATCCCCGCCGCCTCTTACTATTTTTTGAGCTTCTTTATTCAATTTTTCTATTTCGAAATCTGCGATTTTTAGTGAATTAGTTTTCATATCTTTCTTTTTTTGGATTGCTTTTATATCTTATTTTTTTAATTTGATTAATTAAGGATTAACCACACCACTTCCATTTCCACCACCACCTTTTACAGGATTGTTTGTGTCATTTCCTCCGCCTCTAATTGTTTTTTGGGCTTCTTTGCTTATTGTTTCTACTTTAAAATCTCCTAATGTTAATGTTGTATTTTTCATGTTTTTAAATTTTTATAGTTTAAATTTTTGTACTATTAATCTTTCATAAATATTTTTTTCAGCTTTATTAAATGCGACAAAAAGAGCGCTGAAAATTGGTTTATGCTAAAAGTTTTTTTGGGTTTTATTTTGGTCAAAAGCAGTAAAAAATCGAATCTTATTTGTGAGGTAAAACTTTCAAATTATGGTCTGCTTTTTGCTTTTAGGGGAGTTTTTTGCTGCTGATTTGAGGTGTTTTTTGACGATTTGAAGCCGTTTTTTAAACCTCTTTTTTATGATTTTTGTTCTTCAAAATCATAAGTTTTTCTTGTCCTTATTTTCATGTTTTTCGATGTTTAGATTATTACTTATCCAAAACTAGAGAAAAAGCGAAACCGTTAATCGAAAATGGGCTCTGTGAGCTTTTTAGAAAGAAAAAATAAGCGTAATCATTTGGTATACAATAGTTTGTAATGTGTACTATACTTGGTATAATTTATAAATTGTATGTGGTATAATTAATAAAATGTATGTGTTTATGCGATTTTTATCAATAAAAACACCAATATTTGCAGTGTAATTATGATTTAAAAACGATCAAAAACGATGCTAAAACTGGTCCAAAAATTTCTACAAATCAATCGATACTCAGACATAAAAAATGAGTTCAAGGATCTGTTTTTGTCTCATCCAAACTATCCGAGTTTGTTTGCCATTACAGACTCGTTTGATTTGCTTTCGGTAGAGAACGCAGCGGTGAGAGTTTCGAAAGAACAAATAGTAGATTTACCACCTAACTTTTTGGCGTATTTTAAAGATGAATTAATTCTTGTAGA
Source organism: Flavobacterium ginsenosidimutans (assembly GCF_003254625.1). GTDB lineage: Bacteria > Bacteroidota > Bacteroidia > Flavobacteriales > Flavobacteriaceae > Flavobacterium > Flavobacterium ginsenosidimutans. Next base: position 81,429 of record NZ_QJRJ01000075.1, on the reverse strand, counting down.
AAAGATTAAAAATGGTGTTCGCATTACAACATCAAAAAAAGGAAGTCAGAAATTATCTTATGACAATTTCCTTTTAGATTGGAATGGAGTTATTGTAGCGATCGAACCAAATAATGTTGTTGCAAGAGAAAATTTAAAAGTAGAGTACAATTGGATAAAATATTTTTTACCGCTTTTACTTTTAACAGGATTGTCATTTTTTTATAATGGCTACAATTTATTAAGTTCTGTTTTTTTAGTGACTTCTGTAATAGGTTTAATTGTAAGCATTTTTATTGTGCAACAGAAATGGGGAGTCAAAAATACTGTGATTTCTAAATTCTGTAATTTAAGTTCTAATTCTTCTTGTCATTCAGTTATAAGCTTCAATGATGATATAGCTAATAAATGGTTGAGCTTTTCAGATTTACCATTATTATTCTTTAGTTCTAGTATCATTGCCATCTTAGTAGCGCCAGCAAGCTCTGCTGTATTTGTTGGATTTTTAAGCCTTTTGGCAATTCCATTAGTAGTTTGTTCTATTTGGATCCAAAAATTTGAAATTCAAAAATGGTGTGTAATGTGTTTAGCAGTTTCATTTATCATTTTAATTCAGAGTATTGCTTGGTTTTCATCAGATCTTTTTACGTTAAGTTTTAGCTTAAATACTATTTTTCCTTATGTGTTTTCTCTTTTGCTTTTAATTCCGATCTGGGCTGTAGTAAAAGTGATGATCAAGAATATGTTAGACAATGAAAACTCATTAAAAGAGCTTAAAAAATTTAAAAGAAATTATTCTCTATTAAATTTCTTATCTAAAAAAGTAAAATATACAAAAGGATTTGAAGATTTGAGAGGTTTAACTTTTGGAAACAAAAGTGCATCTGTTAGACTTTCTGTGATTCTAAGCCCAAGTTGTGGACATTGTTATAAAACTTTTCAAGAGGCATTTGAATTGGTAATGAAGTTTCCAGATAAAATTTATTTAAACGTTCTTTTTAATATTAATCCAGAAAACAACGATAACCCTTATAAGGCAGTTGTTGAAAGACTTTTAACGATAAACAGAACAACTCCAGGGAAAACTGTTGAAGCGATTTCAGATTGGTACATTAAAAGAATGATACACAAGAAATGGCTTAAAAAATGGAATGTTGATTCTGTAAGTATGATGATAAGCCAAGAAATTCAAAAACAATACGATTGGTGTTCAATGAATAATTTTAATTATACACCGGTTAAAATTGTAAATGAAAGGCTGTTTCCGAACGAATATGAATTGAATGAGTTGAAATATTTCTTAAATGATTTTGTAGACGAAGTTCAAGTATTAGAAAAAATCGCATAAGTAAGAACAAGAGTTCTGCTTTGGAAAATAAAAATAATATTAACCCCACTAATACCTGCAGTTATGTTAAAGAATATTTTGAAATTGAAAGGTGCAGTAGAATTAACTGCTAATGAGCAAAAAACAATGAACGGAGCTAGCACTCCTATTTGTGATGACGGATTTAAAGCTAAAAGATGTACAGAATTTGGAACAGTACCAGCTTATTGGAACTGCATACCAAGTAACTATGTTGGAAGCTGTTAAGATTAGATTTTTGAGCAGCAACTTTTTTACAGATTTGAGGCTCAAACCCGAAAACGTAAATAACCAGTTATGTTAGAAAAAATTTTAAAGAGCAAAGAAACTAAGAAACTGACTAAAAAAGAGCAGAAAAACATTTTAGGTAGTGAATTTTCAACTGAACTAAATTGTGATGATGCTACGGTCGAAAAATATTATGCTTGCTAATTTGAATATATAAATAGTAACAGAGAGTAAAACCTCTGTTACTATATATAAAATGGTATTAAATATGCTAAAGAAAATTCTAGATCTAAATGGTGCTCAGAGTATTAGCAAGAGTGAGCAGAAAAACATGAAGGGCGGAATTCCAGAATGTTGGATTTATGCATTAGAAGCAGGATGCTTTTTAATACCACCAGGCGAAACTTGTCCGCTAAATACATCATCCGGTATTTGTGATACAAGTCGTCTTTGTTGTTGAATTTTTAACTTTTTTAAAAGTAATACGATATAGCCTTATTTAGAATTTAGTCATGTTTTTTTTGAATGTATAGGCGCTCGATCGTGGAACATTGAGCATATTCTCAGTATTGATGATTGGTACTGAGATTCTTAGGAGTTGGCCGCCGCGTTAATTTTATTTGGTTAGGGTAAACCGCGGCCATGTCCTAAAGAAATTGTGTTGCTAAAAATTTGTTTATAAATACTGAAACAGAGAAGATTTAGGTCTTCTCTGTTTTTTTATTTGCCTAGTTGTCTTCTTAAAAGAGAATTCTCTTCTTCTAGTTTTTGATTGTATTTACTAATAATCTCTATAATATTTAGATATAAAGTGTGGTCCTTCTCCTTATCTTGAGAAATATCATCTTTAAGTTCATCAACATCTTTGCCTAAAATTTTTGCAAATTGCATCCATTCATTTTCTCGTATTCGAGATACTCCTCTTTCTTTTTTAGAATAGGTTGTCTGCTCCATGGCAAGCATGTCAGCCATCTGTTTTTGCGAGAACCCTTTTTCTTTTCTGGCTTTTACTAGATTTTTATGTAACATAATATTTAGGAAAATAAATAAGCAATTTACAGTTATTTCTTAATAATTTTCACTCTATTTCAAAAATATCCTAAAAAATTCCTAAGAAATTTCTTTCTTTATTTAAAGAATTAACGATTTTTGAAAAATTAAAAGGGAGTATTTGTTTTTAAAGGCATTCCTTTTAATAAAAAATATCAATAACTAAAGAATAAGAAAATGAAAAGATTGCAAAAAATGGGTCTTGAAAATGTAAAGAAATTGTCAAGAGAAGAAATGAGAATTATTACAGCAGGAAAGTATGTTGAAAGACAAGGAGGTGTTTGTGTATCGACAAGTTCTTGCAGTTCGGGTTGTGCAGTTACTTCCGATGGAGAAACTGGGGTGTGTGACAACTGCTGTTACGCGTAGCATTGAAAATATTGTAATGTGAATTATAGTTTCACTACTAGCATAGTAGTGAAACTTATTTTTTAAGTAGTAAAGATGTCAAAAAAAATTATTATACTTTTTGCCTTATGTTTTAGTCTTTTGAATTATAGTCAGACAGCCGTTAAATTGCACGGAACTATTTTGACAAAAGACAATATTAACGATACAATATGTTTTGTTCCAGAAGCTTTTTTAGATAAAAAATACTATTCAAATGAAACTTTTAAAGCTAAAATTATTAATAACGAGTTTAATTTAAATTTTCGGTCTTATTATCCGCAAATGTATGTGTTGAACTTAAATAGTGAAAAGAATAATGGAAAATTTAGAATTGATTGCTTTTTTATTGACTCTAGTACGACAAAGATTAGTTTTGATTCTAACTATAAATTAAGTGTATCAAATGGGAAAACTAACACAGAGTTTTTGAAAAAATTCTTGCCTTATATTTTTAAGAATAGAAAAGAAAATCTCCATTTTTACAAATTTGATGAAAGTTTAGATGTGCGACTTTGTAACTACATTGAAGAGAACCCTGATTCATATGTTGCTTTATGGTTTTTAATTGGAAGATTTAATAAAGAAGGGCATACTGAATTGTATGAAAAATGTATGAAATCTTTTTCGCAAAAAATGAAGGCTCAGCCACTTTGGAAAATTTTAAATGAAGAGTTTGCTGAAATAAGTATAAAAGAAAATTATAAATTTCCAGAGATACTTTTAAAAAATATTGATTTAGAACCTGAAGCATTACAAGTGCCTGAATCAGAATATACTTTGATTGATTTTTGGTTTAGTCGTTGTCGCCCTTGTCTAGAAGAACTTCCAAAATGGATTGACCTTTATGAAAAATATAATTCAAGGGGCTTGAATATAATTAGCATTTCTACAGATAAGACAGAAAATGTAAAAAACTATTGGCAAAAACGAGTAGTCGAAAAAAAAATACCTTGGAAAAATTATTTAGATGAGAACGCTACTTTTGCGACCAAAGAAAAAATAGTTTCTTTTCCCACCAATTATTTGTTGAATAATAAAGGTGAGGTTATTAAAAAAAATGTTACTCCTGAAGAACTAGAAAAATTATTAATTGAAGCTTATAAAATTAAAAGTTATTTTGATAATTATATTACACAACCTTCAGTGCTTATTAAGAATTAAGCAATGTACACTGCTAATTTTTCATAAATAAAAGTGTAAACATCCTTCATAATGATTATGACTAATTTTGATTATCTTTTTCAATACTTAGAAAAAGAAAATATATCTATAGATAAAACCGAATTTCTGTTTCAAGTTCAATCACATCCTGATTATCCTACATTGCTTTCAATATCAGATACGCTTACTTTTTTTGATGTTGAAAATGGTGTTCTAAAGTTAGATTTTGATTCTTTTGAATTTTTGCCAAATCGATTTGTTACTTTTTTAGATGATTCTAGCCAATTATATTTAGTCGAGAGAACTCAAGATCATACATATATTTACTTTGATTCAAATAAAATAAAAAGTTTAGATCTCTTTCAATTGAAAAATAATTGGAGAGAAATAGTGTTTTTGGTTGAAAAACCTGAAACAGAAATTATTGAAAAAAGTAATAGAAAAAGAATCCAACTTCTTTTTCCGGCATTATGTACAATTTTACTTTTTGTTGTTTTATTTTTATTAAAAGTAGATTTAAAAGTCTATTTGTTTTTTATATTTCCAACAGTAGGAATTATTTTTTCAATTGCATCATTAAAGAATTTATTTGGTACAAAAAGTGATTTCTTTAATAATTTTTGCAACATTTCTTCTACATCAAGTTGTTCAGATGTTTTAAGCTCAAAAAAATGGAAACTATTCGAATATATAAATTTGAGTGATGTAAGCTTTGTGTTTTTTGTGTTTCAATTTTTTCTGTTTTTCTTTTCAATCATTATAAATTCTATAATTGATTTTTTTCAAATTCAAAAAATATTTTTATCACTGGCCATACCTTTAATATTGCTTTCAATTTACTATCAAATGAAAATTGAAAAAAAATGGTGTCCAATATGCTTATCCATAAGTTTGATCCTTATTGTTGAATTGGTTTTTATTCATTTGTTATTTAACGGTGATAGCAGGTTATCAATAAATTATATTTCAATAACTGCTTTAAATTTTTCCTTGGTTTCATATGGGTGGTATATTGGTAGAGATTCATTAACTGAGCATAAAAATTTGAAGGAATTTCAATTAAAGGCAAATCGTTTTATGAGAAATTATCTCCTGTTTAAAAGTTCCTTACTGTCCAAACCAAAGGTTGAATTAGTAAATAGCCCGATTGTTTTAGGAAATGATAGTTGCAAAACAGAAATTACAATAATTACAAGTCCATTTTGTGGCCATTGTAAAACTGCTCATTTTATTTTAGAAAAAATTTATGAATCTCATAGAGAAAATATCAAGATTAAAATTATCATAAACACAAATATTGATAATCAAACAGAAAAGAAAAAGGTTTTTTTTAGAACTTTACTATCAATCTATTTACAAAAAGGTGAGAGAGAATTTATAGACGCTCTTAATTATTGGTTTAATAATCAGAGTATAGAGTTATGGTTGGAAAAATATAAGATGAAATACAATCAGGAACAAATAGATTATTTATACAGAGTATCTAATATTTGGTGTGAACAAAATAGATTTACTTTTACACCAGCAATATTTATAAACGGATATATTTACCCAAAAACTCATTATAGGGAAGACTTAAAATTTTACATCAATGAAATTATAGAAGATGAGCTTTGAGTCAAAACTAAAATTAATAATAATTATTTATCACTTCAATAAACTAAAAAAGACTATAAAAGCGCATTAAATCAGTGACTTATAGTCTTGATTGGTGTTTTGTTTTAATTTAAATTTACTTTTTATTTCTTTTTCTTTAAGTCAGGAAATTTATTGTTAAATTGCTTTTGATTTAATTAATTTAAAATTGAAAAAATTCACTCATTATAGACAAGCAGATAATAAAGATTGCGGGCCAACATGTTTAAAAATTATTGCTAAATATTACGGCAAGACAATCAATATTCAGGAGTTGAGAGATTTTAGCGAAACAACTCGTGAAGGAAGTAATTTGCTTTTTCTGAGTGATGCCGCCGAAAAAATCGGATTTCGAACTTTAGGGGTAAAATTGTCTGTAACAAGAATTGAAGAAGCTCCTTTGCCATGTATTCTTCATTGGAATAAAGACCATTACGTTGTACTTTATAAAATAAAAAAAGGCAAATATTATATTTCAGATCCTGCTTTTGGACTTTTAGAATACAATAAAGAAGAGTTTGTGAAATTTTGGATCGGGAATAATGCCGATGACCAGACAAAAGAAGGAATTGCACTTTTAATTGAAGCTACGCCAAAATTCTTTGAATCTGATTTCGAGAAGGAAGAAAACTCTGGTTTAGGACTTGGTTTTCTTTCTAAATATTTATTCCAATACAAATCATTCCTGATCCAGTTAGCTATCGGACTTCTGGCAAGCAGTTTACTCAATTTAATCTTTCCGTTTTTAACGCAGAGCATAGTCGATGTGGGGATTCAGAACCAGAATATCCATTTTATTTATCTGATTCTCTTTGCTATGCTTTTCATCTTTGCAGGAAGAACTGGATTGGAACTAATCAGGAGCTGGATTCTACTTCATTTATCCACTAGAATCAATATTTCGCTCATATCGGATTTCTTTATCAAATTAATGAATCTGCCAATTTCCTTTTTTGATGTGAGGATGACAGGAGATATCATGCAGCGAATTAACGACCACCGCCGAATCGAAAAAATACTGACCACATCTTCTTTAAATGTGCTTTTCTCTGTGATTAATATGTTTGTAATGGGTGCAGTTTTAGCCTATTTCAATCTGCAGATATTTTTGGTCTTTTTTGCAGGAAGCGTACTTTATTTTGTTTGGATAGTTTTGTTTCTGAAAAGAAGAGAAGCTTTAGATTATAAACGTTTTGCAGAAGTGTCCAACGAACAGAGCAAAGTGATGGAGCTGATAAACGGAATGCAGGAAATAAAACTCCATAATGCCGAAAAGCAAAAACGTTGGGGCTGGGAATATGTTCAGGCAAGACTTTTCAGGGTTTCAATAAAAGGCTTGGTTTTAGAACAGACACAGACAATAGGCTCTTCGGTAATCAACGAGCTCAAAAATATTTTCATCATTCTGCTTTCGGCAAAACTAGTTATAGATGGTTCTATTACACTAGGGATGATGCTGGCAATAAGTGCCATTGTAGGAAGTTTAAACGGCCCTGTTACGCAATTAATAGAATTTGTGAGAGAACTGCAGGATGCTAAAATATCTCTTGCCAGACTGTCTGAAATTCATCAGAAAGATGATGAAGTACAGCAGGAAGTTCATCAGACGAATGAAGTGCCTCAAAATGTCGATATTGAAATTAAAAATCTTTCTTTTAGATACTTGGGTTCAGATGTTCCAGTTTTAGATGATTTAAGTCTGATAATTCCAGCCAATAAAGTAACCGCAATAGTTGGCGTTAGCGGAAGCGGAAAAACAACTTTAATGAAACTGCTTCTGAAATTTTATGAACCCGAAAAAGGAGAAGTTTTAATAGGAAACGCGCAGCTTAAAAATATATCTCAGAAAGCATGGAGATCTAATATTGGGGCTGTAATGCAGGAAGGTTTTATTTTCAGCGATACAATTGCCAATAATATTGCTTTTGGAGTGGATCATATTGATAAAGAGAGATTAATGTATGCTGCAGATGTTGGCAATATTAAAGAATACATCAGCGGACTTCCTTTGAGTTTTAATACCAAAATTGGAGCAGAGGGAATAGGAATGAGCACTGGACAGAAACAGCGTCTGCTGATTGCAAGAGCAGTTTATAAAAACCCTGAGATTTTATTTTTTGATGAAGCCACTTCGGCTTTAGATGCCAATAATGAAAAGGAGATTATGAAGAAGCTGGATATCTTTTTTAAAGATAAAACGGTTGTGGTTATTGCACACCGATTGAGCACTGTAATGAACGCCGACCAGATTGTGGTTTTAGATAAGGGGAAAATTATCGAAATCGGAAGCCATTCGGCATTAGTGGAACAGAAGGGTAATTATTTTGAACTGGTTAGAAACCAGCTGCAATTAGGGAATTAATTATGACAGAAGACTCATTTGAATTAAGAAGCGAAGAGGTTCAGGATATCCTGACCAAAGTGCCGCATTGGATGATACGATGGGGAACCGTTTTGATATTTGCTATTATCATAATGCTGTTTTTTGTGTCCTGGTTTGTCAAATATCCCGACGTTGTAAGTACTGAAATTGTTATTACCACTAATATTCCGCCAGAGAAAATAGTATCGAAATCTTCGGGACGTATCGAAGCGATTTTAGTAAAAGATAAAACACAGATTGCTAAAAACAGCACGCTGGCAATTATTGAAAATACGGCGAATTACAAAGATGTTTTTCTGCTGAAAAAGATTGTGGATGCTTATGATATTAATAATCCTGAAAAAGCTTTTCCTTTTGCATCATTAAAAAATACGCAATTGGGTGAAATTGAAAGTGCTTTTGCGGTTTTTCAGAAAGATTATCAGGCGCAGCAATTGAATGAAAGTCTGCATCCTTTTGAAATCGAAAGCAGGGCGCAGAGTTCGGAGAAAATTCAAATTAAGGAAAGGCTGGATATTTTACAGCAGCAAAAGCTCTTGAACGAAAGCGAATTGGAACTTCAGAAAAACGAAATTGCCCGTTTTGAAGTGCTATTTAACAAAGGAATTATTTCTGCGCAGGAAATGGAAGCTAAAAAGCTTGGCTATCTTCAGGCACAAAAGAGTTATAGAAGCCTTCTTTCGTCGATTTCCCAATTAAGGTCCTCTTTGATTGACAATACAAAATCGAGCCAGAATTCGCAGATAAATAGCACAAAAGAAGAAGTTAACTTAGGGCGTAATGTAGCACAATCCTTTTATCAGCTGAAAAAAGTCATAAAAGACTGGGAATTGGCTTATACACTTAAAACTTCGGTAAGCGGCGTGGTTACTTTTCTGCAGGTTTGGAATGAAAACCAGACTATCAATGTCGGCGATAATGTTTTCTCTATAATTCCAGATGCTAAAAATACTTTTATTGGAAAAGTAAAAGCTCCAGCTTTAAATTCAGGAAAAATAAAAGTAGGACAAAGAGTCAATATTCGTTTAGCAAATTATCCTGACAGGGAATTTGGTGTTTTAAAAGGCGAAATCAAAAATATTTCATTAGTGCCAGATAAAGATGGAAACTTGCTTCTTGACGTTGCGCTTCCAAACGGATTAAAAACCTCTTATAACAAACAAATTAACTTTCAGCAGGAAATGAAAGGAAGCGCAGAAATTGTAACCGAAGATCTGCGTTTAATTGAACGAATCCTGTATCAGTTTAAGAACATTTTTGAACAAGTTTAATACTAATTCTAATTAACCTAAACCCCAAAACTAAATCAATGAAAAAAACACTACTTGTTGCTTTTGTATTATTATTTCAATTTTCTTTTTCAAAACCAATTACCGAAACTCAAAAGTTGGCAGCAACTTGCAAAGTTTGGGGCTTTTTAAAATACTATCATCCAAATGTTGCTGATGGAAGTAAAAACTGGGATGAACAATTATTTCAAATTCTGCCAAAAGTAGAAGAGGCTCAGACTTCTGAAGCTTTTTCTCTTGTTATAGAAAATTGGATTGATTCTTTGGGGGAAATTAAAAAACAGGAATCTTTAAAACCTGTTGTAAAAAAAGAATATTTTGATAAAAACTTCGATTTGTCGTGGGTCAATAATAAAGAATTGTTCTCAAAATCACTTTCGAAAAAATTGAAATTTATTGAAGAAAATAGAATTCAGGAAAAACAGTATTATGTTGCTTATGAATTTGGCAGTAATGGCCCTCCATTACAATTTAAAAATGAAGTAAAATATGCTGATTTTAAATGGACTGATAAAAACTTACGTCTTTTAGCCCTTTTTAGATATTGGAATTACATCGAATATTTCTTTCCATATAAATATCAAATGGATGAAAATTGGGATAAAGTATTAAATGAAATGCTGCCAAGATATTATAAGCCAGAATCTGAAAAGGATTTTACTTTGGCAATGCGCGAGATCTCTGTAAAGCTAAATGATACTCACGCCGCGACTAGTATGGCTCAATTGTCGGACTATTTTGGAGATAAATTTATCCCTGTTGATGTTACAATTATTGATCAAAAAGTCGTTGTTATAGGTTTGAAAAATGACTCTTTGGCAAAAGTCAGCGATCTTAGAATTGGAGATGTAATTACAAAAGTAGAAGGAAAAACGATTGCCCAGCTTTTAAAAGAAAATTCGAAATATGTTGAAGGGTCAAATGAACCTTCGGTTTTAAAAAATGCCTATTGGGCAATCTTTAATGGAAAAACACCAACTTTCGAGATTGAATTCATCCGAGATGGAAAAACAGCGGTAAAAACAATAAATCGATACAAATATCAAGATTTAAAAATTCAATTTCCTGATCAGGAAAAATGGAAAATTCTGGAAGGAAATATTGGATATGTAAATTTTGGAGAAGTTAAAGAAGAAGATCTTCCAAATTTGATAGCAGCACTTAAAAATACAGTTGCTATAATTTTTGATGATAGGAAAAGACCTCATGATGTAATATATCCGCTTGCAGATTGGCTTAATCCTGAACCTGTAGAATATGTGAAGTATGTAGATCCAGACGTTAATTATCCAGGTCGTTATATTTGGAGAAAAGAGGAAGAAAAAATTGGAAAGGTTAATCCAGATAATTATAAAGGAAAAGTAATTGTTTTAGTTGATGAAAATGCAGTTAGTCATGCTGAACATGCAGCAATGGCACTACAGACCGTCCCTAAATCGACTATTATTGGTTCTCAAACAGGAGGCGCAGATGGTGCAAATACAAGATTTTTGATCATTAAAGGATTTTCTTCGTCGTTTACTTGTTACGGAGTTTTTTATCCAAACAAAAAAGAAGTACAACGTATCGGAATTGTTCCAGATATAGAGGTGAAACCAACGATTTTAGGAATTCAGCAAGGAAAAGATGAGGTTTTGGAAAGAGCAATTCTTTTTGCTAAAAAAGGGAAATAGAAAATCTAAATAAGAATCTTTGTCAAAGCTTTAAACTTTGACAAAGATGTTTTTACATCTTTAAATAAAAATCTTTAGTAAGCTCAATATATTCTGGAGTATAAACGTGTCTGTCAATTTCGATTGTCAATTCATCAATTTCAATTCCAGAAACTTCATTTCGGCTAAAAGCCAATAAACTGCGTTTGATTTCTGATTTTGGAGTTCCTTTTACGCGAGTAATCTTTAATGGAAACAATTCTGCTTCTTTTGCAAGAGCAATGAATTTTTCTTCTTCTTTAAAAGGAATAATTAAAGCAAATATTCCATTTTCTGAAAGTAATAAATCGGCAGCTTCGACTAATTCTTCAAAAGGCATTGCATCTTGAAAACGAGCTAAATCACGTTGTTCGCTTTCTGTTTTATAATCTTCAGCATAAAAAGGCGGATTCGAAACGATTAAATCGTATTCGTCTTCTGGTTCATCAATAAATTCATCTAAACCAGCATGAAAACAAAATAGTCGATCGCCCCAAGGAGAACTTTCAAAATTTTCTACGGCTTGCTCGTAAGCGTCTTCATCAATTTCAAGCGCATCAATTTGTTCTGCATGAGTTCGTTGAGCGAGCATTAAAGCAATAATTCCAGTTCCAGCGCCAACATCTAAAACACTAAACGGATTATGATAAATAGGTGACCAAGCACCAAGTAAAACACCATCTGTGCCAACTTTCATAGCTGTTTTATCTTGTTTTATAGAAAATTGTTTGAAACTAAATGTTGACATTTCTAAAAATTAAAAAATAAAAATTTACGAAAAGTAATGACTGAAAACTGTGACTGAGACTGATTACTAGATTATAGATACATCTCAATAAGACCTTCAGGAAGATCCATGATTACTTTTTTGTTCTCGCGATCGATTTTTACAAGAAACTGATCAATCATCGGAACTAAGATTTCAACTTCGCCATTTAAAACTTCAAAAAGAGGCTGTGCAGTTGAATCATTAATAGAAGTTATTTTTCCAAAAATGCCTAAACGTTTGTCTTCAATTTCGAAACCAATAACTTCATGGAAGTAGAATTTGTTACCAGTAAGTTTTGGTAACATAGTTAAAGGAAGATAAATAGGACTGCCAAGAAGAGCATCTGCATCTTCTTCGGTATTTACATCTTCAAAACGAACTCTTAAAAAGTCGTTTTTGTGTAATGAACTTGTTTCAATAAAAAAAGGAACCAAGTGTTTGTTGCTTTCAACAAACACTGATTCCAGATTTTCGTATAACTCAGGTTCATCTGTGTCTAAATAGACCAAGACTTCACCCTTGAAACTAAATTTTTTAGCGATTTTACCTAAATAAAAACAATCTTCTTTACGCATTATCGCTAAGTAAAATTATGCTTCAGTTGTTTCGTTATTCTCTTCAGCAGCAGGAGCTTCTTCTGTAGCTTCAGCAACTTCTTCAGCAGCCTCTTCTGTAGCAGCGGCAGCAGCTTCAGCTTGTGCAGCAGCAGCATCAGCAACACGTTTAGCGTTAACTTCTTGCTCAGCTTTTAAAGCTTTTGCTTTCACATCAGCTTTTGCTTTAGATAAACCTTCTTTTTTAGCATCAACTTTTCCAGCTTTTGATTCTAACCACGCAGTTAATTTAGCATCTGCTTGCTCTTGTGTTAAAGCACCTTTACGAACTCCTCCATCAAGGTGGTGTTTCAATAAAGCACCTTTGTAAGAAAGGATAGCTCTTGCAGTATCAGTTGGTTGTGCACCATTGTGTAACCATTTAACTGCGCTGTCAAGGTTTAACTCAACAGTTGCTGGGTTAGTGTTTGGATTGTAAGTACCGATTTTTTCTAAGTATTTACCATCTCTTTTTGAGCGTGCATCTGCAGCTACTACCCAGTAAAAAGGTTTTCCTTTTTTACCGTGTCTTTGTAATCTAATTTTTACTGACATAATCTTACTGATTAAATTTTGAGGTACTCGACCTCTGTTAATTAAGGGCGCAAAGATATAATTTTTTTATGAAAAACACGTTTTAAAAAAGATTAAATATATTTGGATTGTTTTTTTAGCATTTTTTTGACTTTTTAATTTAAGTATTTAGCTCTTAATGCGATACTTTTGCACCAACATTCATTTTAAATATGAAAAAATACTTTTACTTTTTATCACTTTTACTTTTAGTTGCATCTTGTACAGAGGATATAAGATTTAACAATCCAGCTTTTCAAACCTTAAAAGATAATACTTTTTGGAGGGCTCGGGCTTATAATTCTGGAATACAGACGAATGGGGTTTTTGTTGTTGAAGGTTCTTTAGGCTACGAACAAATAAGTTTACAGCTTCCTGAGCCAGCTGTAAAGACCTATATCTTAGGTGATAATGATGTTACAAAAGCCACTTATAAAAATACTTACAAAGGACAAGAAGAAGAATTTAGTACAGGAACAGATAAAGGAAACGGGGAAATTGTTGTTACAGAATATAATACAACTGATAATACTATTTCAGGAACGTTTAAATTTACAGCTATTAATGCTGATGCCGATGCCGAAAAGCAAACATTGCATTTTACAGAAGGTGTTTTCTATAAAATACCAGTAACACCGGGAAGTAACTTCACTATTAATTAGGTTTTTGGTTTAAATATTTCTTTGTCAAATCCAAATAAAAACTTAAATAAATTAATATTATAGTAGTTTAGAGATAAATAAGGTTACATTTGTTCCTATTATAAAAAATAATTTATGAATATTTTCGTGGGAAGCCTTCCATTCAGTATTGAGGAAGCAGATTTAAGAGAGTCTTTTGAGGCTTATGGAACAGTTGACTCTGTTAAGATTATTACTGATAAATTTACAGGAAGAAGTAAAGGATTTGGTTTTGTTGAAATGCCAAATGATGCAGAGGGCCAAAAAGCAATTGACGAATTAAACGGAGCTGTTGTTTCGGGACGTACAATTGTTGTAAATAAATCTGAGCCAAAACCAGAAGGCGAAAGAAGAAGCTTTAATAGCAACAACCGCGGAGGAAACAATCGTGGAGGTTTTGGAAACAACCGTGGCGGAGGAGATCGCGGAAACAGAAGAGAATATTAATATTTTTTTTCTAAAATATAAAAGGGATCAACGAAAGTTGATCCCTTTTTTTTGTTTTTTGTAGAGACGCACCGCAGTGCGTCTAATATAACGAGAAGACGCACTGCAGTGCGCCTCTACGATTTCTTATACATTCGCAGCTAACCAGTCACCAACTTCTTTAGTGCCGTATGCTTTGCCTCCATCTGCTAAATCTTCAGTAACTACTCCAGCTTCTAAAGCTTTATTTACAGCATCTCTCATTGCTTTTCCTTCTTCCATTAATCCGAAGTTTTCGAACATCATAGCAGCAGATAAAACAGTAGCCATTGGGTTTGCAATGTTTAATCCTGTAGCTTGCGGGTATGAACCGTGAATAGGTTCGAATAAAGATACTTCAGCTCCCATAGAAGCAGAAGGCATTAATCCCATTGAGCCTGAAATTACAGAAGCTTCATCCGTTAAGATATCTCCGAATAAGTTTTCAGTAATTAATACATCATAAGAGTTTGGCCATTGAACCAAACGCATTGCTACAGCATCAACAAATTCGTAGCTAACTTCAACTTCTGGATAGTCTTTTTCCATTGCTTGAACCGTTTCTCTCCACAAACGTGAAGTTTCCAAAACGTTTGCTTTATCAACGCAACATAATTTTTTAGAACGAGTCATAGCTAATTCGAAACCTTTTTTAGCTAAACGCTGCACTTCTGTTCTTGTGTAAACACAGTTGTCAAAAGCTGTATCTCCGTTATCTTTTCTTCCTTTTTCTCCAAAGTAAATTCCACCAGTTAATTCTCTTAAGAAAACTAAGTCAGTTCCTTCAATTCTTTCTCTTTTTAAAGGAGATTTATCTAATAAAGAAGGGAATGTGAAAGTTGGTCTTACGTTTGCAAACAAGCCTAATGCTTTACGCATTTTTAGCAAACCTTGTTCTGGGCGAACTGGCGCAGAAGGATCGTTATCGTATTTAGGGTGACCGATTGCTCCAAAAAGAACAGCATCAGCATTTTTACAAACTTCGTGCGTTGAATCTGGATAAGGTTCTCCTACTGCATCAATTGCAGCTGCTCCAGTTAAAGCTGGTTTCCAAGTAATTTCATGTCCATATTTTTGTGCAATAGCATCTGATACTTTTACTGCTTGCTCAATTACTTCTGGTCCGATTCCGTCTCCGGCTAAAAGGGCAATGTTTAATTTCATTCTATATTTATTTTTTAAGGTTCAGAGGTACAAAGGTTCAGAGGTTTTGGGATGAAAACTCTATTTTTAGCCTTTGTCCCTTTGTTCCTCTGAACCTTTGTTCCTATATTAAGTAACTATATTCAACATTTTCTGCGTTGCAATAATCGCTGCAACAGTTTGATCTGAATCTAGTCCGCGGGTTTTGAATTCTTTTCCGTTGTTTACCCATGTAATAATGGTTTCACACAATGCATCAGAACTACTTCCTGGAGGGATTCTTACTGCATAATCGATCAATTTTGGAAGCGTTAATTTTTTGCTTTTGTAAATCTTCGATAAAGCATTCATAAAAGCATCAAACTGACCGTCTCCCTGTGCATTTTCTTCGATTATTTCTCCGTTTAAATTTAAAGATAAAGTCGTAGATGGGCGCATTCCTTTAGAATGAACCAGCATATAAGAATTTATAGTTATTTTTTCTTCATAAGTATGACTGTCCAAAACATCCGAAATAATGTATGGAAGATCTTCCTTAGTTACGGTTTCTTTTTTGTCACCCAATTCGATAATTCTTTGGGTAACCAATTTCAAATCTTCGTTGTTTAGTTTTAATCCTAATTCCTGAAGATTCTTTTCGATATTGGCTTTTCCAGAAGTCTTTCCAAGAGCGTATTTTCTTTTTCTTCCAAAACGTTCTGGAAGAAGATCATTAAAATATAAATTGTTTTTGTTGTCTCCATCGGCATGAATTCCAGCTGTCTGCGTAAAAACATTATCGCCGACAATTGGTTTGTTGGCAGGAATTCTATATCCAGTAAAAGTCTCAACCAGTTTGCTTACAGAATACAATGAGGTTTCTTTCACATTGATTTTTACTTGTGGTAAATAATCGTTGATAACAGCAACAGTACTTTCAAGAGGCGCATTTCCAGCGCGTTCTCCCATTCCGTTTACGGTTACATGAAGCCCGTTGATTCCAGCTTTTATCGCTTCCATAACATTGGCAACGCTTAAATCGTAGTCGTTATGAGCGTGGAAATCAAAGTGAATGTTTGGATATTTTGCTTTTATGTTTGAAATAAATTCAAAAGCCAAAGAAGGAATTAAAACTCCTAAAGTGTCTGGAAGTAAAATTCTTTTGATTGGCTGAGTGGATAAAAACTCTAGAAATTGAAAAACATATTCAGGAGAATTTCTCATTCCGTTGCTCCAGTCTTCCAAATAAACATTGGTTTCGATATTGTTTTCTTTTGCTAAAGCAATGATTTGAGCGATTTCAGAAAAATGCTGTTCGGGTGTTTTTTTTAACTGATGCGTTAAGTGATTCATTGAACCTTTGGTCAATAAATTTTGCACTTTGGCACCGGCCTTTTTCATCCAGTCGATTGAAACGCCTCCGTCAACAAACGTTAGCACTTCAATTCGGTCAATATAGCCTCTTTCTTCAGCCCATGAAGTAATGCCTTTTACGGCTTGAAATTCTCCTTCGCTCACTCGCGCCGAAGCAATTTCGATTCTATCAATATTTAATTCCTCCAACAACAATTGCGCAATGGTTAGTTTTTCCGCAGCAGAAAAAGATACTCCTGAGGTTTGTTCACCATCACGAAGTGTCGTATCCATTATTTCAATTTTTCTTTTTTCCATATTGATGTTTCTAACGGGTCGGATATTATTAACATCCTATTTAATTTTGACGCTGATTTTACGTATTCGTTTTGCGAAGACGCTGATAAAACGGATTTTTTTATATTGAATAGAATAAAATCCGTGTCAATCCGCGCTTTTGCGAAAATAAATCAGTTTCATCCGCGTCCTATTATTCTAGAAAGACCCGACTGGTTTTTGAAACCTGTCGGGTCTAATATCCTGAATGAGATTTCTATTTAGTAAGGAAGTTTATCAGCAAAAGCTTTAATATCTTCCTTCATATCTTGTAAGTAATCAATGTCGTCAAAACCATTAATCATATTGTTCTTTTTGTAACCGTTGATAGCAAAAGATTCTTGCTGACCAGTCGACAATAAAGTAATTGTTTGGTTTGGAAGATTGATTTCTAATTCTGTTTTAGGATCAGCTTCAATCGCTTTGAAAATAGTTTCAGCAAATTCCGGGCTAATTTGTACTGGCAAAACACCAATATTCAAACAGTTTCCTTTAAAAATATCTGCAAAGAAACTAGAAACTACAGCTCTAAAACCGTAATCGTAAACTGCCCATGCAGCGTGTTCTCTAGAAGATCCAGAACCGAAGTTTTTTCCTCCAACTAAAATTTTTCCAGAATAAGTAGAATCATTTAAAACGAAATCTGCTTTTGGAGTGTCGTCTCCGTTGTATCTCCAGTCTCTAAAAAGGTTGTCTCCAAAACCTTCACGTTTTGTAGCTTTTAAGAAACGAGCTGGAATGATTTGATCTGTATCAACGTTCTCAATTGGCAGTGGCACTGCACTGCTGGTAAGTATATTAAATTTATCGTATGCCATTTTTTGGAATTTTAGATTTTAGATTTTAGATTTTAGATTTTCTTTTGAAAACTTAAAACACAGAATCTAAAATGTTTTGTTTTAATAATGTTAGTTAATTTTATTTTGAAGAAATTTAGATGAAGATTACACAAAGTGAGAAATCTAAAATCTAAAATCTCCAATCTAAAATAATTCTCTCGGGTCAGTTAGTTTTCCTGTAACAGCAGCTGCAGCAGCCATAATTGGACTTGCTAATAAAGTTCTTGAACCAGGACCTTGACGACCTTCAAAGTTTCTGTTTGAAGTACTTACAGCGTATTTTCCAGCAGGAACTTTATCGTCGTTCATTGCTAAACAAGCTGAACAACCCGGCTGACGTAATACGAAACCAGCTTCAGTCAAAATATCTAAAATACCTTCTTCTTTAATCTGAGCTTCAACAACGTGAGAACCTGGAACCAACCAAGCCGTAACATTATCTGCTTTTTTTCTTCCTTTTACAATTTCAGCGAAAGCTCTAAAATCTTCAATACGTCCATTTGTACAACTTCCCAAGAAAACATAATCGATTTGTTTTCCAATCATTACGTCATCTTCGTGGAAGCCCATGTAAGCTAAAGATTTTTTGTAAGTCTCCTCACCACCTTCAACTTGGTTTGCACTTGGGATATGTTTTGTGATACCAATTCCCATTCCTGGGTTTGTACCATAAGTAATCATTGGTTCGATATCTTCAGCTTTGATGTTTAATTCGGCATCAAACACAGCATCAGTATCTGTTTTAAGAGTTTTCCAATATTCAACAGCTTTTGTCCAAGCTTCTCCTTTTGGAGCATAAAGTCTTCCTTCTAAGAAATCGAAAGTAGTTTGGTCAGGTGCAATCATTCCTCCACGAGCACCCATTTCGATACTTAGGTTACAAACTGTCATACGACCTTCCATAGTCATGTTTTCGAAAACATCACCAGCATATTCAACAAAATATCCTGTACCTCCAGAAGTAGTTAACTGAGCAATAATATAAAGTGCAACGTCTTTTGGGCCAACCCCTTTACTTAATTGTCCGTTTACGTTGATACGCATCTTCTTTGGTTTAGGCTGCATAATACATTGAGTAGAAAGCACCATTTCAACCTCAGAAGTTCCGATACCAAAAGCGATAGCTCCAAAAGCACCGTGAGTAGAAGTATGAGAATCCCCACATACAATAGTAGCACCTGGCAAAGTAATTCCGTTTTCAGGACCAACTACGTGTACAATTCCATTTTTTTGGTGACCTAATCCCCAGTGCGAAATTCCGTATTCGTTTGCATTGTCTTCAAGAGCCTGAAGCTGATTAGCAGAAAGCGGATCCTGAACTGGTAAATGTTGGTTTATGGTTGGTGTATTGTGGTCGGCAGTTGCAAAAGTACGTTGTGGGTATAAAACGTTAACGCCTCTTGACTTTAATCCTAAAAAAGCAACAGGACTCGTAACTTCATGAATGAAATGGCGGTCAATAAAAAACACATCTGGTCCATCTTCAATTTTACGCACTACATGTGAATCCCATACTTTGTCAAATAATGTCTTACTCATTTTTTATTTTTTTTAATTGTAATTTCTATAACCACAGCAATTTCCTGTTCATTATAATAGCAAAACAAAAGTAAAAAAAGATAAAAAAGCGTCAATTTCAATATTTCATTATATACGATACCCAAACTAATTTACAAATTGCCAAATGGCTTTTGCAGACTAAAATTTGAAAGAAAAATGATTAAGAAACTGATTTAGCTTTTCTTTTTCGGCTTTAATTTTTCTTGTTTGATTTTTGTTTTAATAGTTTGCAAATTTATCTCAAAATCAATATAAAATATAAGGATTTGATTGAAAAAATCTAACAAAATGAATAAAAATAGTAATAATTGTTAGTTTTGATTTCTTTGTGAAAAGGTTGCTTTTAAGGTTTTTTGAAGCCTTTAAGAGAGTTTTTTGGGCGTTATTTAGATTGAATAAAACACCAAAATACTACGACATCCAAGAGGTATATTTTTATGAAATTTTATGATTTTTTAAGGCTGAAATTGATTTTTTGAGAGTAGTACTTTTAAAAATTAATTCAGGGAGTTTTTAAATTCTAATGGAGTAAGACTCGTTTTCTTTTTGAATAATTTACTGAAAGATTGCGGATACTCAAAACCTAATTGATAAGCAATTTCTGCTACCGAAAGATTAGTCGTAATCAGAAAATCTTTTGATTTTTCTATTAATTTCGAATGAATATGCTGTTGCGCATTTAATCCAGTTAAATTACGAAGCATATCACTAAGATAATGACTTGAAACGTTAATCTGTGAAGCAAGAAATTCTACCGTTGGCAATCCTTTTTTCAAGGTTTCTGCATTGCTAAAGTAGTTATCCAGAGTTTCTTCGACTTTTAATAATAAATCGTGACTGATGGTTTTTCTGGTTATGAACTGGCGTTTGTAGAAACGATTGCTGTAATTCAGCAGAACATCAATATAAGAGACAATCACATCTTGGCTCATTTCGTCTATTGCGGTATTGAGTTCGTTTTCGATACTCTGCAATAATCCAATAATAATTGTTTTTTCACTATCAGAAAGATGCAGCGCTTCATTGGTATCATAAGAAAAGAAGCCATATTTTTTGATGCTTTTTCCCAAAGGATAATTTCGAATAAAATCAGGATGAAATAAAAGTGTATAACCACCATATTCAGCGCCTTCCTCATTTTCAGTAAAAATTAACTGAGTTGGGGAAGCAAACATAAGTCCGCCTTCGTTGAAATCATAATAGCCTTGACCGTAGCCCATTTTTCCGTTGGTCGAAAACTTATAAGATACCTTATAAAAATCAAGTAAAAAAGCATGATTGGCCAAATCTTCATTTATGACCAATTGTGTATTGTCTACCAAACTCACCATCGGATGAAGCGGTTTTGGCAATCGAAGCAAGTCATGAAACTGCGATATAGAAGAGATTTTTTCCGGATTATTGTTTTTCTTTTCCATGATATAAAAATAAGAAAATTAAAAGACTAATGAGGTATTATGAAAAGTATTGAACAATCTCTTTAGCTTCGGAGAAGCGAAATATCTATAGAAATCATATTTAATATTGATCGCAAAGCTCCAGCGGAGCGAAATATTTTAATACTGTATTTCGCTCCGCTGGAGCTCTTTTTCATCTGTATGCTTGAAGTTCTATAAATATTTAGCTCCGCTGGAGCTTAATAAAATAACGTTCAAGCTTCTTGGATTGCCTCATCAGGAATTATTATGAACCTAAAAACTGTTTTCCAAATTCAGTGCGGAAAGTTTCAGCGCCTAATTCTAATCGTTGTTTGTAAAGTGCTTTTGCATCTTCTCCGGCAACATATCTTAGCTGATTTTTTCCATCGGTTGCAGCTTCATAAACCACATCAGCAATTTGCTCTGGAGTTGATGCCATTTCAAACATCGTGTCAACACTTGCAAACATGCTGTTGGTCATAGCCTCATATTCAAGTTTTGCTCCTGTGTCAAGAGAACCGTGTAAAAATTCAGTTTTAATACCGCCCGGAGAAACCGTTTTAATATGTACACCAAACGGATTTAATTCGTAAGCCATACTTTCGCTCCAGCCTTCCAATCCCCATTTTGTAGCGTGGTAAACAGATCCTAAAGGGAAAGCGATTAATCCGCCAATAGAAGTTGTTGAGATAAATAAACCGCTTTTTCTTTCTCTGAAATACGGAATAAAAGCATTGGTAACACGAATAACTCCTAATAAGTTAGTGTTTAATTGTTTGATGATTTGATCGTCAGAAAGACTTTCTAAAGGGCCAATTAACCCATAACCTGCATTATTAAAAACGATATCAATGTCGCTTAGTTCCAATGCTTTTTTTACTGTAGTTTGTATCTGATCGTAATTGGTAACGTCCAAAGGTAAAAGCGTTACGTTTTTTAATTGAGAAAGTTCAGTTTCTTTTTCTGGAGTTCTCATCGTAGCAATTACATTCCATCCTTTTTCGTGGAATAATTTTGCTGTTGCTTTTCCTAAACCTGATGATGCGCCTGTGATAAAAATTGTTTTCATGATTATTGTTTTTTTAATTGTTATAATTTGATGAAGCAAAGTTCAGGATACACTACAGCTTAAAAGTGTTCATTTTGGTGCAATGAGTATCCAAAATGAATAATCGAAGTTTTTTGGATTAAAAACTTTGAGTGTAATTTGTTTTAAACAC
This sequence comes from Flavobacterium ginsenosidimutans, assembly GCF_003254625.1. Taxonomy (GTDB): domain Bacteria; phylum Bacteroidota; class Bacteroidia; order Flavobacteriales; family Flavobacteriaceae; genus Flavobacterium; species Flavobacterium ginsenosidimutans. The sequence continues at coordinate 59,329 of NZ_QJRJ01000075.1, read as the reverse complement.
ATAGAGACATAGTTTTTCTTTGTCTGCAAAGGCGTTTCACTTATTTTAAAAACATCCCGAGGCTTCGGGACTATGTGTTAAAAATCTAGATTTTTTTTAGGCTTCTTTTTATAAAATTGAGATCTATGTTTCTATGTGTTTAAAATTTTAAGAATTGCATTTGACAGTTTTATTGGATGCTTTTGTTAACAACTTTAGTTTCGTTATTTCTGTAAAAAAAGCGTAAATTTGAATTCCTCCGATTTTTCATTTCGCATTTTGTTATGTTTCATGTTGTCAATGTTTTGCAATGTGTAGGATTTGGAATTTGGAGCTTTAAAATTTGACTTTTACAACTCTATGTATTTAATATTCGATACCGAAACAACCGGATTACCAAAACGCTGGGATGCCCCAATAACCGATTCTGACAACTGGCCTCGCTGTATACAAATTGCGTGGCAGCTTCACGACGAAATGGGACAGCTTATAGAACATCAGGATTATTTGGTAAAACCAGAAGGATTTAATATTCCGTATGACGCCGAGCGTATTCACGGAATCTCTACTGAATTGGCTGAAGCCGATGGAATCACTTTGGCCGAAGTTTTAGAGAAATTCAATATTGCTTTAAGCAAAACTAAATTTATCGTTGGACAGAATTTAGGTTTCGACGTTAATATTATGGGAGCCGAATTCCATAGAATGGGTGTAGATTCTCAAATGAGTTCAATGCCTGTTCTGGATACTTGTACCGAAGTTACCGCTTCTTTATTACAGCTTCCCGGAGGTCGTGGAGGAAAATTCAAACTTCCAACTTTGACCGAATTACACAGCTATCTTTTCGATCAGCCTTTCGCGGAAGCGCACAACGCAACTGCCGACGTTGAGGCAACTACGCGTTGTTTCTTGGAATTGGTTAGAAGAGAGGTTTTCACCAAAGAAGAATTAGACGTTCCGAAGGAATATTTTAAAGATTTTCAGGAAAGAAATGCTGAGCCTTTTAAACTAATTGGCTTAAAACATATTAATTTAAAAGCAGCTTCTGATAAAATCAGAGAACAGCTTAAAGCTTTAGCAGGAGAAGGTCAGCAGACCGTTGTTTCAGAAGAAGATAAAGCTGATTTCAAAGTAGCGAAATTTGCGCATTTGCACAATCACACGCAGTTTTCGGTTCTTCAATCGACTATCGGAATTGGAAATATTGTCGCAGCTGCAGCCAAAAACGGAATGCCGGCCGTTGCAATGACGGATACTGGAAACATGATGGGAGCTTTCCATTTTGTGAGCGCTGTTATGAACCACAACAAAGCTGCTTCTGGAAAAAATAAAGCTTTGGTTGAAGCTGGTGAAGAACCAACAGAAACTGAGGTAAAGCCAATTGTGGGTTGTGAATTTAATATCTGCGAAAATCACTTAGACAAAAGCAAAAAAGACAACGGTTATCAGGTTGTTTTGTTAGCTAAAAATAAAGCAGGTTATCATAACTTGGCTAAAATGGCTTCGATCGCCTATACAGATGGATTTTATTATGTTCCGAGAATTGACCGCAAAATTGTCGAGCAATATAAAGGAGATATCATGGTTTTGTCTGGGAATTTATACGGAGAGATTCCGAGTAAAATCTTGAACATAGGTGAAAACCAAGCCGAAGAAGCTTTAATTTGGTGGAAAGAACAATTTGGCGAAGATTTCTATCTAGAAGTGATGCGCCACAATCAGGAAGACGAAAATCGCGTCAACAAAACCCTGATTGAATTTTCGCAAAAGCATAATGTCAAATTAATTGCGACTAACAATACGTATTATTTAAATAAAGAAGATGCCAATGCGCACGACATTTTATTGTGTGTAAAGGACGGTGAAAAACAAGCAACACCTATTGGACGTGGACGTGGTTACCGCTACGGACTTCCAAATCAGGAATACTACTTCAAGTCGCAAGACGAGATGAAAAAGCTTTTTGCTGATTTGCCAGAAGCGATTATCAATATTCAGGAAATTATTGATAAGGTTGAAGGATATTCACTTTACCGTGATGTATTGCTTCCGAAGTTTGATATTCCAGAAGAATTTGTTGATCCTGAAGATGAAAAAGATAATGGTGTTCGTGGTGAAAATGCTTATTTGCGAGATCTTACAATGAGAGGAGCAGAAAGAAGATATGGCGTAATTACCGAATCAATTCAAGAACGTCTAGATTTCGAATTGCTGACAATTTCAAATTCTGGATATCCAGGTTACTTTTTGATTGTACAGGATTTCATTGCCGAGGCTAGAAAAATGGATGTATCCGTAGGTCCTGGGCGTGGATCTGCAGCGGGTTCGGCCGTTGCTTATTGTCTCGGAATTACCAATATTGACCCCATTAAATACGACTTACTTTTTGAGCGTTTCCTAAATCCTGACCGTGTATCCATGCCCGATATTGATATCGATTTTGATGATGAGGGTCGTGGACGTGTAATGGATTATGTAATCAACAAATACGGTCAAAAACAGGTAGCACAGATTATCACTTATGGTAAAATGGCAACCAAATCGGCGATTCGTGATACGGCGCGTGTATTGGATTTACCGTTGTTCGAAGCCGATAGAATTGCGAAACTGATTCCGGGAATGATGCCGTCCAAATGGAATTTGGCGCGTTTTATTTCAGAGAGTGAAGAGGAAGTTAAAAAAGCCCTTCGTTCAGACGAATTTGATAATGTAAAAGAATTAATTGCGATTGCCAATGAAGATGATTTGGCAGGAGAAACTATTCAGCAGGCAAAAATTCTGGAAGGATCGATGCGTAACACAGGAATTCATGCCTGCGGGGTAATCATTACGCCGTCGGATATTACGAACTATGTTCCTGTAACGACAGCAAAAGATTCTGATTTATATGTAACACAGTTTGATAACTCGGTTGCAGAAAGTGCCGGATTGCTGAAAATGGACTTCTTGGGTCTGAAGACCCTTACGCTGATAAAAGATACCGTAAAACTGGTAAAATACAGAACAGGAAAAGATCTGGATCCAGATACATTTCCAATCGATGATGAAGAAACGTATGCACTTTTCCAAAGAGGTGAAACCGTTGGAATCTTCCAATACGAGTCGCCCGGGATGCAGAAATACATGAAAGATCTGAAGCCAACGGTTTTTGGAGATTTAATTGCCATGAATGCACTTTATCGTCCGGGACCTTTGGAGTATATTCCATCTTTCGTTCGAAGAAAAAATGGTGACGAAGAAATCAAATACGATTTAGATGCTTGTGCCGAATATTTATCTGAAACTTACGGAATTACCGTTTACCAAGAGCAGGTAATGCTTTTGTCTCAGTCTTTGGCAGGATTTACAAAGGGTGAGGCCGACGTTTTACGTAAAGCGATGGGTAAGAAGCAAAAAGACGTACTGGATAAAATGAAGCCAAAGTTCGTGGAGCAAGCGGCTGCAAAAGGTCACGACGCAAAAGTTCTAGAAAAAATCTGGAAAGACTGGGAAGCATTTGCGAGTTACGCCTTCAACAAATCGCACTCGACTTGTTATGCTTGGATTGCTTATCAAACGGCTTATTTAAAAGCGCATTATCCTGCTGAATATATGGCGGCGGTACTTTCGAATAACATGAACGATATCAAACAAGTTTCTTTCTTCATGGAAGAATGTAAGCGTATGGGATTGCAGGTTCTTGGACCAGATGTAAACGAATCGTACTATAAATTTACCGTAAACGACGATTATGCCGTTCGTTTCGGAATGGGTGCAATTAAAGGAGTAGGTTCTGGAGCGGTTGAAACGATTGTAGAAAACAGAAAAGACGGAAGATATAAATCAATTTTTGATTTGGCGAAGCGAATTGATTTGCGTGCGGCAAATAAAAAAGCGATTGAAAACTTAGCATTGGCTGGAGGTTTCGATTCATTTGAGGGAACAACCAGAGCGCAGTATTTCCACGACGATGGTGACGGAATTACATTCTACGAAAAAGCCATGCGTTATGGATCGAAGTTTCAGGAAAATGAAAACTCATCTCAGGTAAGTTTGTTTGGAGAAACCAGTGAAGTGCAAATTGCTGAGCCAGTTGTACCTCCTTGCGAAGACTGGAGCACAATGGAAAAATTAGCCAAAGAAAAGGAAGTTGTCGGAATCTATATTTCTGGACATCCGCTGGATGATTTTAGATTTGAAATGAAATACTTCTGCAATGCTCGATTGGAAGCATTGAAAAGTATGAATGAATATGTTGGAAAGAATTTACATTTTGCCGGAATTATAAATAATGTACAGCATCGTGTTGCCAAAAACGGAAAAGGATGGGCGGCATTTAACTTAGAAGGTTATGATGAAAGTTACGAGTTTAAGATTTTTGGTGAAGAATATTTGAAATTCCGCCATTTCTTAATTCAGAATAATTTTGCCTTTTTGAAAATATTGATCAAAGACGGTTGGGTAAATCATGATACGGGCAAAAAATCAGACCCTAGAATGCAGTTTGTTGAGATTCGCCAATTGCAGGATATTTTAGAAGCTTTCGCTAAAAAGCTGATCGTTCTATTGAATATAAAAGATCTTCAGCCTGAATTTATACATAAGCTTAGCCATTTATTTAATGAAAATAAAGGAGAGAATTCTGTGACTTTTGAAATCATGGAATTAGAAAAAATAAAAAAACTGGTTAAGGTAGAAACGCCGACAGATTTTGAAGATTCTGATGATGCTGTTTTTGAAGGTGAAAATGAAAATGAAGATGCCGCACTTGAAGATACAAAAATACAAGAGGTAAATGAAGTCGAAGAGATAAAAGTAGTTACCAAATTGACGATGCCTAGCCGTCGTCTGAAGATCAAAATATCAGCTGAGTTATTGCAGGAATTGGAGAAAATGCAGATTAATTTTAAACTGAACTAAAAAATTAACAGTTAAAATTTAAACACATGTTAAATTTTTATGTTAAAAATATGCATGCATAATAGTTTTTTAGTAATATTGCCCAAAATTACAACGTTTTCGTTCCAAGTCTAACTTTACAAACCATAAGAATATGTTAAAATATCCTAAGTTTGTACTAATCAATAAATCAAAATTATGAAAAAGAACCTATTTTTATTAGGATTATTAGTTTGCTCTATGGCCACAATGGCGCAAACAGAAAAAGCAGAAAAACCAGAAAGCTGGTATTTTAAATTGGGTGGATCATATTTTAACCAAACAGCATCTACAGAATTTCCTGAAGTAGGAGGACAAGCTCCTAATAGAGATATTTATTCAGGTACTTTAACTAGCAATAAATTGGTTTCAAGAGAAAGTATAACTGGTTCTTTTGGACAAGGTTTCAGAAGTGGTATTACTGCTGGTTACCGTTTTTCTACTCGTTTAGGAGTTGAGATGTCTGCAAATTATTACATCAGTAATAGCAAGACTATGGCTCAAACAACAGATAGACTTTATGGATACGATGCAGCTACTACAGCAGCTACATACATTAGCTTTACAGCTGAAGGACAAATCAAAGCATTTGATTTAGCGCCTTCTATTGTAATGTTTTTAGGTGATGCTCATGGTTTTGAACCATATACTAAAGTTGGAGTTATTGTGCCAATTCACGGGACATTAGATATTAAAACAGATAGAGAGCTTTTGACTTATGTAGGAGCTAATCAAGTAGCTAAAAATGATATCTATTCTAAAGATGTTGTGAAACCAAATCCAACAATTGGATTTATGGCAGCATTAGGAACGTCTTATAAATTAGGAAAACACATTTCTGCTTTCGCAGAGTTAGAATACCGTAACTTTACTGTTCATGGTAAGACTAAAGAAACTACAGAATATACAGTAAATGGACAAGATGCATTAGCAACTAGAACTACATCACAGAGATATACAAACTATCACAAGAAATTAGATGTAAATTCTAACAATCCTTTATTCAATCCAAATACTGCAACATCAGACACGGCAGATACAACTAGACCAAATGATAAAATGGACGAGTTAAGTTCTTATGTTGGTATTTCTGGATTAGGATTAACATTAGGTGTAAAATACAGCCTATAATTTTTCCATTTTTTTTTATAGTTTATAGTTTATAAAAAGAGGATATTCTTTCGAATATCCTCTTTTTTTTGAGTCTTGTTGTCATCCTGACGAAGGAAGGATCACTCTAGGGACTCGACAACGATTGATGATTTAGATTGCGGAGTTTCAAGTATGATCCTTCCTTCGTTAGGATGACAAAATCGTAATTTGCTAATTATAATTTCGAATTTCTAAACTCCTTTAAAACTTGATCAATAACCCAAGTTGTTCTGGCGCCAGAAGTTCCTTTAGAAGGAGAAGCACCTTCATTTCCTAATAAATCGGCAATAACAGTTTCAATAAAAGGCTGTTGAATATGAAGCGGATTTTCAATCGTAATGGTTTCTTTTTCTCCATTAACATATTGAATATGCAGCGGGTCATTTCCAAAAGTAGAAAAAGAGATTTTTCCTTTATCACCTACAATTTCGGTATTGTCATAACGCTCGAAACTTGCAAAATTCCAAATACCAGATCCGTGAATTCCGTTCTCAAATAAGAATGACATTGAAACAGCATCTTCGGCTGGATAAGCCATTAATTGAGAAGTTGCATGTCCGCGAACAGACTTTATCGGACCTAAAACAAAATCTAGGAAATCTAAAGTATGGCAAGCTAAATCAACAAAAATTCCGCCTCCAGAAATATGTGGCAAAACAGTCCACGGAAGATTGATTTCATCATCATAACGCTGTTCAAAAGGATGATATAAAACACAATTAACGTGTCTGATATTCCCTAATTTTCCCTGATCGATTATTTCTTTTATTTTTAAAAAACGAGGTAAAGCTCTTCTATAATAAGCGACGAATAAAGGAACATTATGTTCTTTGCAAGCGCTGATCATTTCGTTGCATTCCTCAAAAGTTAAAGCCATTGGTTTTTCAACATAAACAGGTTTTCCTGCTTTAGCACATAAAATGGTATATTCTTTATGAGAAGATGGAGGGGTAGCAATATAAACGGCATCGACTTCTGGATCATTAATTAAATCTTCAGCATTAGAATACCATTTCGGAACATTGTGGCGTTTGGCATAATCTTCGGCAAGTGCAGCGTCTCTTCGCATAACTGCTACTAAAGCCGAATTTGGAGCTTTCTGAAAAGCTGGCCCGCTTTTAACTTCGGTTACATTTCCGCAGCCAATAATTCCCCATTTTATAATTTCCATTGTTTAAGTTTTTAGTTTCTCAAATTTAGCATAAATGGTTTATTTAAAAAAGTTAGCCACGAATTCACGAATTTATTTTAATCTCTATGTTTAAAAAATCTGTATCGATTGCACGAATTTATTTCACGCAGATTTGAAAAGATGTATGCAGATTAAAATAGATTATTATTTTAATCTGCTCAATCTGCAAAATCTGCGAGAGAAAAGAAAAAGAAATTTTGTGTAATTTAAGACAAAGAAAAAGCCACGAGATTCAGAAATAAATTCGTGAATTCGTGGCTAAAAAAAATCAGTTTAAAGTCTTATTTTTTAGGTAAAGCTTTAAAACCCATATTGTAAAGCGTGAAAGCTTGAATATCTACATTTTCTTGAATAGACGCCGCAACAGATTTTCCTGCTCCGTGCCCTGCTTTTACATCAATTCTAATTAAAACTGGATTTTCTCCTGCTTGTTTTTCCTGTAATTCAGAAGCAAATTTAAAGCTGTGTGCAGGAACCACACGATCATCGTGATCTCCAGTTGTAACCATTGTTGCAGGATAATGAGTTCCTTTTTTAACGTTGTGAACTGGAGAATATCCTTTTAAATATTCGAACATTTCCTTGTTATCTTGAGCAGTTCCGTAATCAAAAGCCCATCCTGCACCTGCAGTAAATGCATTGTAACGAAGCATATCCATAACTCCAACGGCTGGTAAAGCCACTTTCATTAAATCTGGTCGCTGAGTCATAGTAGCACCAACCAATAAACCTCCATTAGATCCTCCGCGAATCGCTAAATAATCAGATGAGGTGTATTTTTGGGCGATTAGATATTCTGCCGCAGCGATAAAATCATCAAATACATTTTGTTTCTGCATTTTAGTTCCTGCATCATGCCATTTTTTTCCGTATTCACCGCCTCCTCTTAAGTTAGCAACAGCGTAAACTCCTCCGTTTTCCATCCAAACAGCATTTGCAATACTGAAACTTGGTGTTAAACTAACATTGAATCCGCCATAACCGTAAAGGATTGTCGGGTTTTTACCGTCTAATTTTGTTCCTTTTTTATAAGTAATAATCATCGGAACTTTTGTACCATCTTTTGAAGTATAGAAAACTTGTTTAGACTCGTAATCTTCACTTTTGAAATCAACTTTTGGTTTTTGATAAACTTCAGATTTTCCAGATTTTGGCTCAAAAGAATAAATGCTTCCTGGAGTTGTGTAATTTGTAAAACTGTAATAAAGAATCTTTTCGTCTTTTTTTCCAGCAAATCCTCCAGCAGTTCCAACGGCAGGAAGTTTGATTTCGCGAACTAATTTTCCGTTGTAATCGTATTGTAATACAAACGAAACGGCATCTTTTGTATAATTAGCAAAAAAGTATCCAGCGCCAGTTGAAGGGTTCAATACGTTTTCAGTTTCTTTAATAAAATCTTTCCAATTTTCTATTTTTGGATTAGCCGCATCTACAGCAACAACGCGGCCGTTTGGTGCATTATAATCAGTATGAATGAATAATTTTGTTCCTTCATTTTCAATAATTGAATTGTCAGAATTAAAATTATCTACAATTGTAACGATTGGACTATTTGGTTTAGTCAAATCTTTAATATACAGCTCATTTCCGTAAGTCGAATTAGCAGCTGTAATTATTAAGAAATGGTCGTCTTCAGTAACATAACCGCCAACATATCTTCTTTTTAAATCTCCTCCAAAAATAACTTTATCGTCTTTTTGAGAAGTTCCTAATTTGTGAAAATATAATTTGTGCTGATCTGTTTTTGCAGACAATTCGCTTCCTTTTGGCTTTTCATAACTAGAGTAGTAGAAGCCTTCGTTTTTGTACCAAGAAATACCGCTGAATTTTACATCAACCAAAGTATCTTCAAGAACTTTCTTAGAAATAGCATCAACAATAATTACTTTTCTCCAGTCGCTTCCTCCTTCAGAAATTGCGTAAGCAGCTTTGTTTCCGTCTTTAGAAAAATCTAAACCGCCAAGCGAAGTTGTTCCATCTTTAGAAAAAGTATTCGGATCTAAGAAAACCTCTTCTTTTCCGTTTTGATCTTTTCTGTAAACAACAGATTGATTCTGAAGTCCGTTGTTTTTAGAATAATAAGAAAATTTTCCTTCTTTAGATGGAGCGCCGATTTTTTCGTAGTTCCAAAGTGTTTCCATTCGTTTTTTAAGTTCGTCACGAAACGGAATTTTATCTAAATAAGCATAAGTAACTTCGTTTTCAGCTTTTACCCAAGCTCCAGTTTCAGCAGATTTATCATCTTCAAGCCAACGATAAGGATCGCTTACTTTTGTGTCAAAATATACATCGACAGTTTCTCCTTTTTTGGTTTGCGGATATTGTATTTTGCCTTGCCCAAACGAAATTCCTGCGGTTGTAATTGCCATTAATAAAAATGTTTTTTTCATAGTTAGTTTTATCTGTTGTAACAAAAATAGCACTTTTTGTGAGAATTGATAAATGTTTAACCGCAAAGAACGCTAGGAGTTTTTCGCAAAGTTCGCAAAGCAAATAAAACTTTGTGAACTTTGCGTTTTCCTTTGCGTTCTTTGCGGTTAAATTTAAAATTATAAGTTGAAATTAACCCCCAAAACGATATTTCTTCCAATGTTCGGAATACCGTCTGTTTTCAATCTAGAAAGGTGCGCAATGTATTTTTTATCAAATAAATTGTTTCCGTTTAAGTTGATATCGAAAGCCGTTTTTCCTAATTTAACTGTTCCTCCAAAACCTAAGTTCACCAAAGTATAACCTTTAGATGCCGTTTCGAAACCACTAACATTGTCTTGGTTGAAAGTCGAAGAAACATTCAAAGAAGCAAAACCTTCGCTTAACCAGTTTTTGATATTAAATTCAGTTCTAAGTGTATTATTCCAGTTATTTGCAGGAATCAAAGGCAAGTAATCTTTGTTTTCTTTTTTACCTGTAACCGTTTCAAAACTAGTTTCAAAATGCAACCAGTCTAATGGATGCGGGTGAAAGTGCAAACCAACTTCCCCACCGTACAATTGTGCATTGTCCTGAACATAAGCAAACACATCATTATCGTCTCTAACTTCTCCAGTTGGCGAAGTGTAGATATAATTGTTTACGTGATTATAGAATCCGTTTACGAAAAATTCAAAATGCGTGTTTTTGTACTCTAAATTCAAATCGGTCTGAACGTTTTGTTCTGTTTTCAAATCGGCATTTCCAATTTCGTAACGATTTGTTCCTTCGTGAACGCCATTTGAAGTTAATTCAGCCAAGTTTGGAGCTCTAAATCCTGTCGCAACATTTAAACGAAGCGTTAAAGGTTCTGCCAATTTTGTTTTATAACCTAACGAAGCATTAAAGCTGTCAAAAGATCTATCAAGTGGTAAAAAATATCCCTCTTCACCTTCAGTTCCGTGTGCAATTGAAGTAATATTTCTGTTGTCAAAACGTAATCCAGCTTGAATAACGCTGTTATCCCATTCGTAATTTGCAGTTCCAAAAACTCCAAAATCGTTCGTTGTAGCATTTGGAATTAAATATTCTTCGCCAGAATTTTTGTTGGTTTGATGCATTCCTTGAACTCCTAAAATAGTTTCAACTTTTCCGAATTTCGGAAAATGATATTTTGCATTATAATTGAACGTATTCAATTTCATGTGAAGAGAAGCTTCATTACTGTCTTCAAACTCGCTTCTGTCATTGGCAATATATCCTAAATCAACATCTAGTTTTGAATTTTCGAAGAAAATAACATTGTTTAAACTCAATAAATGATTGAAAATTCCTTGTCTTGGAAATTGTGTGTCTTTGCTAGAAGATTGTTCCGCGATTCCGTCTTCTGGAATTCCAATATCCAGTTTGTTGTAGTTGTATCTTAAAACACTTGAAAAACTTGAATTGCTGTATCCAATTCCGGTTTTAAAATCTGTTTCGTTATAACGTGAATTTGTCACTCGGTCTCCGCCAGAAATTTTGTAATCAGAATGTGTGTTGTAGCTTCCGCGAGCCAAGAATTTCCAATTATCAGTAGAAGTTTTTAATCCGATAGAAGAATTGCTTCCTTCTGTATTAGTAAAATATTTTTGGCTGAAATTAGCTTTGAAAGTTCCTGCATCAGCAAATTTTTCAGGATTGAAATATAAAACGCCACCCAAAGCATCAGAACCATATAATAAAGAAGCTGGGCCTTTAATAACTTCAACACTTTCTATTCCGGCATCATTTAAACCTAAACCATGCTCGTCTCCAAACTGTTGGTTTTCGATACGAACACCTTGAGAATAAACCAAAACACGATTACCGCTAAGTCCACGAATTACAGGTTTCCCGATAGAAGTTCCAGTAGAAATCTGAGAAACTCCAGGAATTGTCGCTAAACCTTCAATTAAAGTTGAAGTTCCTTTTTGCTGTAAGGTTTTGATGCTTTCGTGCTCGATTTTCATTACGTTTTGCGATTGCAATTTGTTGAAAGGCGTAGAAACAACAACTTCATCCATTTCCAAAATAGATTCTTCAAGCGTAATGTCTAATGTATTTTGCTTCAGCAATTTTGCAATCGTTTTATTCTGATTTGCATAACCAACATATGTAAAAGCAACACGAAGACTTCCGTTTGGAAGATTGTTCAATTCGTATTTTCCGTTTGCATCTGTTGTTGTTCCTTTGTGTAATTCTGGAGCATAAACAGAAACTCCTGGCAATGGATTATTCTGATTATCGGTTACGGTTCCTGAAACCGAATTTTGAGCAGAAAGCATGCCCGAAAACCCTAAAATAAGGGCAATTATAAATTTTTTCATTTGAAAATGATGCTATAGTTAAATTGATTTTTTTCTTCGAATGAAAATCAAAACTAACAATAAAGCATTCTGATCCTGATTGATAAAAATAGGATTAGGAAACTCAATGTTTTTTTGAATTTTAAACTAAAAGAAATGTGATGTTTTTTCGAATAATCGAAACTTAAGAAACTATAACAGCAGGGGGACCTCGTAAGTAATACGAAGTGTTTGAAACAGAAAAAATCTTCTCTGAAAATGGGAAGAAATAAGGTGTTTCTCTATCAAATGAATGAAATTCAAAAGAGAAATTTTGAGGAAGAATAAAAGATTCAAAAGCAAAATGACAAACGAAACAAACGTCATAATCATGATGTTGATGCGTTATTTCGCCACTCGGATCATTGTAATTATGATGGCATTGTTTTTCTGAAAGCTGTTTTACAATATGCTCATAGCTGTGTATCGACTGAAACAATATCGAGAACAATATTGTTACAGCAAAAGATAAACTTAATATGAGCTGCTTTCTTTTCATGATTTGCAAAGGTATAAAAGATAAAAGAAAATTCATTTATTTTTTAAGCCTTCGAATCGATTTATTAAAGAAAATGCAGCAATTAATTTTATTCGCGATCAAAAAGAGAATATTTCGACTTCTTATCGTAACTACAGAAACCATTATATTATATTTGTATGTGAAATAAATACGCTCAAAATAGCGTTTGTTTAAAATCATCTCTTTAAAACCAAAACTACGATATGCGAATTATTTTTAGCTGCTTATTTTTACTCACTTTCTTTAACTCTTTTGCACAAGAAGATGTTAAACCTGAGATAAAACCAGTTATAAAAATAGATTCTTTGTATCGAGAAGATCAGTTTTATTTTTCGGTTACGTATAACATGTTTACTGATATTCCAATCGATTTCAAACAGAATAAATTTTCTCTTGGACTTTCGGGAGGTTTCTTGCGCGATATGCCTGTTAATAAAACTAGAACCATTGCTATTGCTACAGGATTAGGCTTAAGTTATCAAAACTACTATCAAAATTTAACGATTTCTGAAGATGCTTCAGGTGCCATTATTTATGGTGTGAATAATTCTAGCGAATTTGTTTCTAATCGTTATAGACAATATTCCGTAGATCTTCCAATAGAATTTAGATGGCGTAACTCGACTTATGAAAGTACTAAATTCTGGCGTATTTATGGCGGAGTAAAATTGAGCTATATCTTTTCGAGTACATCTGTTTTAGATGATGGCGAAAAAACATATAAAATCAAAAATAACGGAGATATCAATAAATTCCAATACGGACCTTATATTGCAGCGGGATACAATACATGGAATGTTTACCTCTATTATGGTTTAAGTCCGTTGTTTAATTCTGCGACGACTTTATCTGGCGAAAAAATCAATATGAAAACCTTAAATGCGGGATTGATATTCTATATTTTATAACCACAGATATAAAAATAAAAGCTGCGGCATTATTCCAACAAACAATCCAATTAATATTTCTCTTGAAGTATGAGCGTTCATTTCTAAGCGAGATGAAGCTACAATTCCTGACAATAAAATCAGTAACGCAGGCCAATATGGATTATGCAGTTGAAGATGAATATTTAAGCCAATTACAAAAATGGTGAAACCGCTTATCGCAACCATATGCAAGCTTGCTTTGGTTTTAAACAATACACATACCAAAGCCAAAATCGAACTAAATAATGCTCCGAGAAAAAAGAAATGAAGCTCAGGATAACGAGTAATTACGATACTTCTTTTGACCAATAAAATATATAGAAAGCACTGCAAAATTAGCGGAATTGTACGTTCTGTAGTTTGGCTTAACATAATCGATTTTACATGTCCAGTCGATTTCAATAATAAATAAAACAAGACTGGAACAATCACATTTATTACCAAAATTTGAATTAAAACATAATATTTCTCATTTACACTAAATACATCTTCTTTATAAAAAAGATAAAATAAAGTGGCGTACACTGATATAAAAATGGGATGTAATATATAAGAGAAAACGGGCAGTAACTTTTTCAAAATGATTAAATTTTTGGTATAAAAACAAATATAATCAATAAATGTTTTCTGCCACGAATTACACGAATTCACATGAATTATTTTTTTAGCCACAGATTTCAGGATTGAAAAGATTATATTTTTCACGCAGATTCTGCAGATTGAGGCAGATCTAAGCCAATTTAATTAAAAAAAAATCTGCGCGCATCTGCTTAAATCTTTTTAAATCTGCGTGAAATTAATTTGTAAAAATTTGGGACATTAGTGGCAAACCTTTTTTTAATTTTGAAAAAAAGAAATTTCTAAATGAGCATAAATTTAAAAAGCCTGGTTTCAGTTCTAAATGCCAAATGGATTGGCTCAGATGCTGATGTTTTAATCGATCATATCTCAATTGATAGCCGTTCTCTTCAAAACGGATCACAGACTTTATTTTTTGCTCTGGCTGGCGTTAACAACAATGCTCATTTATTTATTCCCGATTTAATCGAAAATGGCGTGCATAATTTTGTAGTTCATCATATACCTGAAGGTTATGCAGACAAAGCTAATTTTTTGGTTGTTGAAAACACACGTCAGGCGCTTCAGGAATTTGCGGCTTACTACAGAAATCTGTTTCATTTTCCAGTTATCGGATTAACGGGAAGCAACGGCAAAACGATTGTAAAAGAATGGCTTAATTTCTTATTGAGTCCTGATTATAATATTATTAGAAGTCCAAAAAGTTACAATTCTCAAGTTGGAGTGCCGCTTTCGGTAATTGCAATTAATGTAAAACATAATTTAGGAATTTTCGAAGCCGGAATTTCAACGGTTAATGAAATGGTGAAACTGGAGAAAATCATCAAACCTAATATTGGAATTTTAACTAGTATTGGTTCTGCACACGATGAGGGTTTTTTAAATTTAGTGCAGAAAATTGATGAAAAACTGATTTTATTTAAAGATTGCCCAATCATTATTTATCAAAAAAATGAAGTGGTAGATTCTTGTTTGTCTCAATTTATTGCCGAATATATGCATCATCCGAGAAAATTGTTTTCTTGGAGTTTTACAGATAAAAAAGCTGATGTTTTTATTGAAAAACGAGAACATAAAAACGACCATACTTTTATCCAATATCGATACAAAAACGAAAAATTCAATTTAGAAATTCCGTTTAATGATTCGGCTTCTGTAGAAAATGCGATTTCCTGTTTGTTGGTTTTATTGCATTTTGATTACGATCAAGAAACGATTCAGAATCGAATCGAGATGCTTTATCCAGTTCGAATGCGTTTGGAAGTAAAAAACGGAATTAACAATTGCAGTATTATTGATGATAGTTATAGTTCCGATTTTCAGTCGCTTAAAATTGCTTTGGATTTCTTAGAAAGCCAAAAGAAAAAAGGAGCTTCAAAAACCGTTATTTTATCTGATATTTTCCAGAGCGGATTCGCCAATGAAGAATTGTATTCTAAAGTGGCTCAATTAATTTCAGATAATAAAATAAACCGCATAATTGGCATTGGTTCAACGATTTCTTCTTTTGGAGCTAAATTTCCAAATAGCGTAATGTTTCCAAACACAGCTGATTTTATTGCAGAAATTGACAATCTGAATTTCAATAATGAAACTATTTTAATAAAAGGAGCAAGGTCATTTAAGTTCGAAGAAATTGTTTCGCTTCTTGAAGAGAAAACACACGAAACGGTTTTAGAGATTAATCTCGATGCCATTAGCCACAACTTTAATTATTTCAAATCCAAATTGGCGGCTAATGTCAAAATGATGGTAATGGTAAAAGCATTTGGTTACGGAAATGGAGGTTTAGAAATTGCCAAATTATTAGAACATCATAAAGTAGATTATTTGGGTGTGGCTTTCGCCGATGAAGGAATTGCGTTGAAAAACGGCGGAATAAAACTTCCAATTATGGTTTTAAATCCTGAATCGACAAGTTTTCCATCCATTATTCAATATCAGTTGGAACCCGAAATTTATAGCATAAAAGGATTAAATGCCTTTTTGAAAATTGCACGCGAAAAAAATCTAAAGGATTTCCCAATTCATATCAAAATCGATACAGGAATGCATCGTCTAGGTTTTGAAGAAAATACACTCGAAGAATTGATCGAAACTTTAAGAGGAAATGCAACTGTTCGCGTTCAAAGTATTCTTTCGCATTTAGCAACAAGCGATGATCCAAAACATTACGATTTTGTGAATCAGCAGATTGCATTGTTTGAAAAATTATCTTCAAGATTAATCAGCAAATTAAATATCAACCCAATTCGACATATTTTGAATACTTCTGGAATTAGCAATTTCCCAAATGCGCAATATAATATGGTGCGTTTAGGAATTGGTTTATATGGAGTTTCAAATGATCCGTCGGAGCAGAAATATCTGGAAAACGTTGGAACTCTAAAATCGATTATTTCTCAAGTTAGAACCATTCCGACGGGTGATAGCGTAGGTTACGGACGCCGTTTTATGGCCGATGCAGCAACTAAAATTGCCACAATTCCGATTGGTTATGCTGATGGAATTGCGAGATTATGGGGAAATGAAGTGGGTTATGTCACCATCAAAAATCAAAAAGCCAAAATAGTCGGAAGCGTCTGCATGGATATGCTAATGGTCAACGTAACCGATATAGATTGCAAAGAAGGCGATTCGGTAATTATTTTTGGCGAAAGCCCGACTGTTATTGAAATGGCTGAGGCTTTAAAAACGATTCCGTATGAGATAATGACCAGTATTTCGCAGAGAGTAAAGAGGGTATTTTTCAGATAATTTTAAGAAATTCCAATAAAATTGCGTATTTTCGATATTCATTTATTATTCAACTAAACAGATCAAATATGGGATTTTTTTCAGAATTTAAGGAATTTGCAATGAAAGGCAACGTAGTCGATCTGGCTGTCGGGGTGATCATTGGAGCTGCTTTTGGTAAAATTGTAAGCTCATTTATTGAAGATGTAATTACGCCATTATTATTGAAACCAGCTTTAGATGCTGCGCATTTATCGACTATTGAACAATTAACTGCTTTTGGAGGTGTAAAGTACGGAGTCTTTATATCGGCAGTAATTAACTTTATAATTGTGGCTTTTGTTTTATTTCTGATAATTAAGGCGATGAACCATGCTAAAAAGAAAGATGTTGCGCCACCGCCTCCAGCTGGACCAACTCAAGAAGAATTATTGACACAGATTAGAGATTTATTGAAAAATAAATAAAAATATAATACCGCTACACTAAGTCTAATTTAACCGCCTTCTAAAGAGGCGGTTTTTTTACAAGAATTAATTAATAAAGTATGGGACATAATACAAGTGCTTTAATTGGACGAATGCCAATTAATATTGAAAAAATAAAATTTTATGGACTTGCGGTTGCATTTGAAGATGATTTTGCAATTATCTTTTTAGATGAAGATCATCTTTTTCAATGGTATTTAAAATTAAATTTAGATTATGTTTCGGATAATGAGAATTTGCGTTTCGGCGATGAATTAGTTCATTTTTTTGCGAAAGAAATCGAACTGGAAGATTATATAATTGCATATTTGAGTTATGAATTTTACGGAGAATTTTATAAAAGTGCCGTAAAAATTAATGAAGGAGAAATTAATTTAATGCTGAAAGAAATAGGTGTTGATGCTTTTAATAGTAAAAATGAATTTCATAAGTTAAATCTTGACCATTATCGAATGTCAGAATGTTATTATTGGGATGAGAAGTTAAATAGGGCACAATTTAAAGATAATGTTATAGCTGGATTTATAATAAAATAATTGATTTATAAAGATATAGGCTTTAAAACAGTTTTATTAGGTTAGATGTTTTAAATAATGAAGCTTATAATTGTTACAAAATGTTTGTTTTGTAACAATTTGTTATTTTTTGTGAATCACCTTGCAGAGACTTTTATTATACTTACTTTTGCGTTACAAATTAGATTAATTGATTATTTAAAAATATAAAAATGAGAATTGCAGTTGTAGGCGCTACTGGAATGGTAGGCGAAGTAATGCTTAAAGTATTAGCAGAAAGAAATTTTCCTGTTACAGAATTAATTCCTGTTGCATCAGAAAGATCAGTTGGAAAAGAAATCGAATATAAAGGAACGAAATATAAAGTAGTAGGTTTACAAACAGCTGTTGATATGAAAGCTGATATTGCAGTTTTCTCAGCTGGTGGAGATACTTCATTAGAATGGGCTCCAAAATTTGCTGCTGCCGGAACAACTGTTATCGACAACTCATCTGCATGGAGAATGGATCCAACTAAAAAATTGGTAGTTCCAGAAATCAATGCTTCTGTTTTAACTAAAGAAGATAAAATTATTGCAAACCCAAACTGTTCTACTATTCAAATGGTTTTGGCTTTGTCTCCTTTGCACAAAAAATACAACATTAAAAGAATCATTGTTTCTACTTACCAATCTATTACAGGAACGGGTGTAAAAGCGGTAAAACAATTAGAAAACGAGTACGCTGGAGTTCAAGGTGAAATGGCTTACAAATATCCAATTCACAGAAATGCGATTCCACATTGCGATAGTTTTGAAGAAAACGGATACACTAAAGAAGAAATGAAATTAGTTCGCGAAACTCAAAAAATCTTAGGAGATAATACTATCAGAGTTACTGCAACTGCAGTTCGTGTGCCAGTTGTTGGCGGACACAGTGAAGCGGTAAATGTTGAATTTACAAATGATTTTGATGTAAATGAAGTTCGTGAAATCCTTCATAATACTGACGGAGTAACGGTACAAGATAATTTAGATACGTTTACTTACCCAATGCCTTTATACGCAGAAGGTAAAAATGATGTTTTTGTTGGAAGAATTCGTCGTGACGAAAGCCAGCCAAATACATTAAACATGTGGATTGTTGCTGATAACTTAAGAAAAGGAGCTGCAACAAACACAATCCAAATCGCTGAATACTTAATTCAAGCTGGTTTAGTATAATTAGAGATTAAATAAAATTGTTATAAAGAGAAAACCGTAATTGCAGTAATGTAATTACGGTTTTTTTGATTTTTTAGAACTAGAAATTTACTTCTTTTTCATTAATTCCTGACCACATTGAATTCCTATTTCTCTTGCTATTTTACTTTTTTTAGGATCTTGTAAATCTGCTGGACCAATATTTTGTTCTTTCATTTTTGTCAATGCGCAATTGGCAAGAAATTCAGCTTTGTCGCTCATTACACCGTTTTGCATAAAGCTTCTTTTTAAAACGCTTTTGTATGTTTTTTCGGTTTCTGCTGTCCAGTTATTGTTTATTGCTGTATTAGATTTAAATTTGGAAAGTGCTTCTTGCGAACATTTAGCTCCCATTTGTCTTACAGACATTACAACTCCAGGTTTTTTAATATCGTTTGGTTTTAAATTATCCGCTTTAATTTTATCAAAAACACAGTCTGCAATATAAGTTGCTTGTTCGTCTGAGAACATTCCGTTTCCTTTAGTTTTTGCAGTTTCTGTAAATTGCTTTTTAAAATCGGCTTCTTTTTCTGGTGTCCATTCGTTTTTATTGCATGAAAACAGCGTTAAAGTAACTAATGCAATGCTGATGTAATTTAGAAATTTTTTCATTTTGTTTATTTTTTTTACTGATTAAATCAGATATTTAATTTTTTGCAAATGTACTTAGGAGCGATTCCTTAAATAACCTGTAAAAGTCAAATTACTAATAGGATAAGTCTTTTTATTAGAGTTTGAAAAACTATTTTTTCTCGATTTCTTGCGAACAGCTAACAGATATTGATAATATTTCCATAGAGTTTTTATAATCTCGAACCGCTTTAGGCATTAGGTTTTGTTCTTTCATTTTTGTAATAGAACATTCGGCAAACTTTGAAGCATCTTCTTCTTTAATTCCTTTCTTGATCATGCTCTTTTTTAAATTTTGCCTGAAATAAGCTTCGATTTTCGGATTCCAGTTTTCCCATAAATCTTCTGATGGTATACTTTCATCATCTATTACTTGTTTTTGAGATTCAATTGATTTCTCAATTTTAGGTTTGGCTTCTTTTTCAGAAACTATATTTTCTTTATTCCCGCAAGCAAATATTGCGAGTAAAAGAAGTAAGCTAAAGCAGGATTTTACCTTGTTCATTTTTAATTAAAATTTTATTCGACAAAAGTAATTTCAAGGCTTTTCTTCAATACACTCTAAAAGACATAAGAATATTAAGATGAGGTAAAAAATAGGAAGAGTTAGAAATGGCTTAATATGATAGTTTTAAATCTATGTGGGACGAAGAATTGACTAAAAGACCGCTGATTGTGAATTTAGAAATGGACGATTATAATAATTTTCATGAAGTTATTTTAGTCGCCGAAAATTTTGGAGATATTCCACCAAATACGGCATTAATGAAAATAAAAGCCGGAGATAAAAAATATGAAATTAAAATAACATCGACAGAACAGAAAAATGCTGTGATTAATTTTAAGTATAAAGAGTAATATAGATAATTCCTAAAGATAAAAAATGAAAAACATCATTTTGTTTTTTATGTTTTTTTGGAGATTTTGACAATCAAATAAATATAAAAGTTTTTTGCTCCATATAGAGAGAATTAAGCAGGGATATTAAATAATTTAATTATAAACATTTGAAAGGAAAGAGATGAAAATAGTATTTCTTATTTTGTTGGTATTGATAATTGTTTTAGGATATAATCTAATACAATATATGTCATTTAATTTTAATTCTGAGGGGAATTATTTTGATGAAACTAATATGATTGTTTATAAAGAACAAACAAAGGAAGTTTTAATAATGGGAACGGTTTTATTAACATTCTGTTTATCGGTTTGCAGTTATTACTTATGGAAATTGAAAAACAAAAAAAGCGAGAATCAATAAAATTCTCGCTTTTCTATTTTTTAATATTCCGGAGCTAGTTCTAATTCCAGTCCTTCTAAATCTTCAGTAATTGGGATCTGACAACCTAAACGGCTATTAGATTTAACGTAAAATGCTTCCGAAAGCATGGCTTCTTCATCATCTCCCATTTCCGGTAATGCAACATCATTTAGAACATAACACTGGCAAGAAGCGCACATAGCCATTCCTCCGCAGGTTCCTTCAACAGGAAGTTCGTATGCTTTGCATAACTCCATTATATTCATTGCCATATCAGTTGGAGCCTGTAATTCGTGTATAACTCCTTCTCGATCTTTAATCTTTATTAATACATCCATTTTTGATTATTGGAATTTTATTGTAGAATTTGAAAACGTGTTCAAACTCTTATTAATTTTAACTTTTTTCTTTTAAGCTAAAAGCATATTCTTTTGGATTACCATCTTTAAGGCGCATTTTTACACCAATAATATTGCCTCCTTTTTCTAATATCGTCACAAGAGATACAACAGAGTAATAATCTTTATCAGACTGGAAAATTAAAGTTCCTTCGTAAGTAGAATTTAAAATTCCTTGTTTGTCTGTTTGTGCACTTACTTTTCGCGGATGCGAGAATTCGGCAGAACTATAAGTTGCTTTATTAGTGAACTTTGCTTTTCCGTCGCAAAGGTCATATAAAAAATCATAATTGCCAATTCTTAAAGCGCCTTCTTCAGTTTTCCCATTCGTAGAAAAAATAATTTGTCCCGAATATTGAAAATCTGACCATTCTTCAGATTCATTTACCCAAGCTTTGTCAGCAAAAAGTGTTTGGCCCTGTTGTGCATTTACAGCGCTTATAAAAAATAATAAAAAAAGAGCGTAAAAGTTTCTCATAAGTTTAAGATTTAGGGTTACGTTTACAAATTTAAGTTAAAAATGTAATAATTATGTAACCAAAACTCTTAAAACTTTGAGTAGTTTTTTATGAATGTCGCAAAAATGATCGTTTTTTGAAGATGTTTTTACGATTTATTTAAACAAATCATAATAAGGCTTATTATTCTTGTTAAAGCCTAATAAAATACTTTCAAAAAACAATACAGAGGTTGTTACATTATATTTACCACTGTTTCAATTTGTGGGGCGTATTTTTTTATTGTTGTTTCAACTCCAGCTTTCAGTGTCATTTGATTTACACTGCAGCTAATACATGCGCCTTCTAAACGAACTTTTACATGTTTATCATCTTCAATGGAAATTAATGAAATGTCTCCTCCGTCTGATTTTAGGAAAGGCCTAATCTCATCTAAGGCCAATAAAACATTATTTGTTAATTCTTCTGTTGTCATAATATAATGTGTCAATTGTGAAAAGGTGCCAATTAGAAAATTTCAATTATGATCTAATTGGCAAATTATCTCATTATCTAATTAGTTTTTCTTAACTGCTGAGCAACCTGCCATTGTTGTAATTTTGATGGCTTCTGTTGCTGGTAAACTTTCGTTTCTGTTTACTGTTTCTTGTACCACATTTCTAGTGATTTCTTCAAAAACTTTTTCTATCGGAGAAGCTGTCTGCAATGCCGCTGGACGACCATAATCTCCTGCTTCACGAATAGATTGTACAATTGGAACTTCACCTAAAAATGGTACGCCTAAATCTTCAGCAAGGTTTTTTGCACCTTCTTGTCCAAAGATATAATATTTGTTTTCCGGCAATTCTTCTGGTGTAAAGTAAGCCATATTTTCAATAATTCCTAAAACAGGAACATTGATATTATCTTGCATAAACATTGCAACTCCTTTTTTAGCATCTGCAAGTGCTACTGCTTGTGGAGTACTTACTACAACAGCTCCAGTAATAGGAAGCGATTGCATAATAGATAAGTGAATGTCTCCAGTTCCAGGAGGTAAGTCAAGAAGCATGAAATCTAATTCTCCCCAATCTGCGTCAAAAATCATTTGGTTTAATGCTTTTGCTGCCATTGGTCCTCTCCAGATTACGGCCTGACTTGGTGCAGTAAAGAATCCGATTGAAAGCATTTTGATTTCATAACTTTCAATTGGTTTCATTTTTGATTTTCCGTCAACTGTTACAGAAACTGGTTTTGCGTTTTCAACATCAAACATAATTGGCATAGATGGTCCGTAAATATCGGCATCCAAAACTCCAACTTTAAAACCCATTTTAGCTAGAGTAACAGCTAAGTTTGCAGTAACAGTAGATTTTCCTACTCCTCCTTTTCCAGAAGCAACTGCAATAATATTTTTGATTCCAGGAATAGCACGACCTTTAATTTCAGGTTTCTCTGGAGTTTCTACTTTAATATTTACTTTAACTTTAGCATCAGGCGATATTAAATCATGAATTGTTTTTTTAATATCATCTTCTGCTCTTTTCTTGATATGCATAGCAGGTGTATGCAATACTAAGTCTACAACAGCTTCATCACCAAAAGTAATAACATTGGTTACAGCGCCGCTTTCAACCATATTTTTTCCTTCTCCAGCAATAGTGATTGTCTCTAAGGCTTTTAGAATTTCTTTTCTATCTAGTTTCATTGTAAATGGGCTATTTTTTATTCTTAGAAAGCAGTCTTATAAGATTATATTTATTTAAACTGATTTCAGGGTGCAAAGATAACAGATTAAGTTCGGAATTAAGCCTTTTTTGAATTGTAATTATTGATAGAGAGATTATTCAAAATTATTCTCGATTACTTTTCGAACTTGATTTTGAATAAAGATTTTAAAATAAATTACTGTTTTGGATCACAACTAATTGATTGGCAATCTAAATAAGATGTCTTTTTGTATAAATTTTCTGCTTTTTAAGAGCCACTTCTCACAAAACTTCGTTATATTTGAGTACCCCAAACCGATGATTATCAATTTATTAAAAAGTATCTGAGAACTTATTTCTTTAGAACTGTTTAAAGGGTTTTCGGTATTTTTTTAAAGTTGTTTCTACTAATTTAAAACTTTAAAAACATGCGAAATTTTACTTTTTCTTTAATTATTGTTACAGTCAGTTTTTTTGCATTTTCATTTAATTCACTGCCCAGCAATGTCAAAAACAAGGCTGATTTAACGAATCGAAAAGCGGTTTCGGTTATTACTATCGATGCTGCTTCAATTAATGCCTTTTTTAAAAAATATCCTAAACTTAAAAAATATCAGAAAGATGTTGAGGGTATTTACAAAGCCAAAGACTATAAATCTATTTGGTATGATGATAAAAGCATCTCTGAATTTGGGTCATTATTATACCAGAAAGTAAATGTTCTGAAAGATCAGGGAATTGAAGAAAAAATGCCTTACAAAGAAGAAATCGATGAGGCATTTAATGAAAGTTCTTCAAACAAACCAACACAACTTGATACCGAATTATTGCTAACCAGCATGTATGTATTTTATGCGAGCAATGTGTATTCTGGAGTTGATCCTGCAACATTAAAAAAAATAGGATGGTATCTGCCTGCAAAATCTATTTCATATTCTCACATTCTAGATTCATTAATGGTGGATTCAGACCGATTGGATAAAGATGATAATCTTTTATTTAGCCAATATTATAGATTAAAAGATGCGCTGAAAAAATACCGTAAAATAGAAACCGATAATCTATGGCAGAAAATTACAATTGACAGCTCTACTTTTAAAGATTTAAGACCAGACGATACCGCTATTGCCATCAAACAAATTAGAAACCGTCTGTTTGTAGTTGGAGATTTAAAACAAGATTCAGGAAGTGATATTTATGATGAAGAATTAATGGCGGGAGTTTTAAATTATAAAAAAAGATATAATTTAAAGATAAATTATGCTCTAACCAGAGATATTATCAATCAGATGAATGAGCCGATAGGTAAAAGAATTAGAACTATTATGCTAAATATGGAAAGATGCAGATGGATTCCGACCAAATTGGCAAAAGCAGACGAGTATGTTATGGTTAATATTCCTTCGTTTAGATTGTTTTATGTCAAGGATGGAAAGTATGATCTAGTTTCGGATATTTTTGTGGGTAATAGGCTTAGCGAAACGGTAATTTTTAGCGGAAATATGGATCGAATTGTTTTTAGTCCGTATTGGTATGTGCCGAATAGCATTATTCAAAATGAACTAAAACTCCAGATTGCAAGTGATAAAAACTATTTGGAAGAACATAATATGGAATGGAACGGAGGGAAAGTAAGACAAAAACCAGGGCCTAAAAATTCTCTGGGATTAGTGAAATTTATGTTCCCAAATCCAAATGATATTTATATGCATGATACGCCTGCAAAGAGTTTGTTTGAATTTGAAAAACGTACTTTTAGCCACGGCTGTATAAATGTGAAAGAAGCCAAAGAGCTTGCGCTTCATATTTTGAAAGATGATCCAGACTGGCCAGCCGATAAAATCGAAAGCGCTATGAACGGCGGAAAAGAAACAACCTGTATGCTTAAACGTAAAATTCCGGTTTATATAGGTTATTTTACGTGTTGGGTGCAAGACAATGGAGAAGTCAATTTTTTCCCAGATGTATATGATCGAGACCAAAGTTTGGACAAGCTGATTTATAATGATGCGATAACAATGAAGGACTAAAAAATAGAAGCCCGGCGGATTTAAAAAAATCTGTCGGGCTTCTTTAAAAAAAATGGTCTACAAGCTTATTCGTATTTTAGATATTTTAAAACGTCTATTTTGGTTACCTGAAACGCTTTTGTTAAAACAATTACTAAAGTTAAAATCAAAAGAGAAATCAGTGCAATTACAAAAGGAACGGATGATATTCCAATTCTAAAAGCGAAATCTTCAAGCCATTTCTGTAATAATATATAAGCAGGAACAATTCCAATTCCAAATCCTATTAAACAAAAAACAATATATTGTTTCGATAATTCTTTTAGGAGAATATCTGTTTCTGCTCCTAATGTTTTTCTAATGGCGATTTCTTTCAATCTTCTCTCCATCGAAAATGATGCCAAAGCGAACAATCCGAATATAGCAATTATGATTACGACTAAATTTAGGATGAAAAAGAGGTTTTTTTGTTTGACTTGCTCTTCATAAGTTTTTGCAAATCCTTTGTCAACAAATTGATAGTCAAAAGGGTAGTCTGGATTTACGTTTTTCTCCCAATATAATTTCAATTTTTCTAATGTTTCTGTTAAATTGTTTGGAGAAACCTTTACAAGGACATTGTTAAAGTTATTCCATTTTAAAGTTTTAAGATTTATAAAAACCATTGGCGGAACTTTATCCTGCAGACCAGTGATGTTGAAATCTTTTACAACTCCTACAATTTTAAACTTCAAATTGCCTTTTTCATTTCCCCATCCAGAAGTTATAATCGTGTTTATTGGATCTTTAATATTAAGTGCTTTTACCAAAGTTTCATTCATAAGCATACTGCTTATAGTATCTGAAGCATATTGAGGAGATAAATCACGTCCTTTTACGATTTTGATTTTCATCATATCCAAGAAACCAAAATCCATTTCGACATTTCTTGGCTGAACAAAAATGCCATTGTGTTTAAAGCCAGAGCTAGAATTGGTACTTCCTCCAAAAGATCCTGCAAAAGTAGAAACATCTAAAACTCCAGGTATTTTTTTGATTTCCTGTTTGGCAGTTAAATACTCGTCTGTTCGTTTAAATCTATCAAGGCTGTTAAATGGAATTGAAATTACTTGATCTCCGCTGAAACCTAAATCTTTCTCCATCATATAATCGACTTGAGAATTCACAATCAATGCGCCGATTATAAAGAATGCCGCAATTCCGAATTGAAAAATAAGCATCGAATTACGAATCCAGATTCCGCTTTTACTTCTAGAAAAATTCCCTTTCAAAACTTTTAGAGTTTCAAAATTTGAGATATAAATGGCAGGGAAAATACCAGCAAAAATGATTACTAATCCAAATATTAAAACAAGCTGCAGGTAAAATTCACTGCCATTCATAGTCAGCGTTTTGTTTAGGAAATTATTATAATACGGTAATGCAAGTTCAACAATTGCCAAAGCAAATAAAATGGCAAGCGTTACAATTATAGCGGTTTCAAAAATAAATTGAGTAATAATCTGGTTTTTTGAAGCGCCTACAATCTTACGAACTCCAACTTCTTTTGCACGTTTTATTGCCGATGCAGTTGCTAAATTGATATAGTTTACCAATGATAAAACTAAAATCAAAATAGATAAACCTACCATGATATAAAGTAATTTTAAATTACCATAACCCTCAGGAAAGTTTCTTCCTCCAGAACTTTTTGTCCCATGTAAACGAGAGGTTTTCAACTGATCTATAATCACTTTTACTTCACCATTCTCTTTAATATACTGTTCAACAGTTTGTCCGCTTTCTTTGGCATCTTTAACAGTTCTGTTTACAAAAACTACATTCTGCATTTTCTTTAAAACAAGAGCAGGATCTACTCCATCTTTAATTTTGACCATTAAGCCATAATTAAAATTCCCCCAGCTGTTTAAATCTCCCTCTCTTTTTACACCGCTGAAAACGTAAGTTGGCTCAATAGATGAAGGTTTAATTAATCGATAAACCGACTTAACAGTATAATTGTTGTTTTTGTATAAAATAGATTTTCCAATAGGATCTTCATTCTTAAAAAGCAACTGAGCTTGTTCTGTAGAAATAGCAACACTGTTTTTTTCTTTTAGAATATTCTGTTTAGCACCTTGGATGATTTCGAAAGGGAAAAAGTCAAAGAAATTTTCATCAGAAACCATGATGTTTTTAGTCAATAGTTTTTGATCTTTATATTTGATAATTTCCTCGTCATACCAATTGTTCATAAAGCAAACTTTCTCAATTTCTGGAATGCTAGCTTTACAAGTTTCTCCAAACGGAATTGAATTGGAAGCCCAAATATCTCCCGAACCAATTTTATTAAGAACCAAATAAGAGCTTTCTTTTTCAGGATTCCATTGATCGTAAGAATGCTCATTGTTCCAATATAAAATTGCAAAAATCACCGCAGCAATTCCGATGCTTAATCCTAAAACATTTAAAAACGAAAACAGTTTGCTTTGTCTTAAATGATAGATAAATATTTTAAACCAGTTAAAAATCATTTTGATGTATATTTTTATAGTTGATATGGTTGTTCTTGAAAACCTTTCGGTCTTAAATCATAGTAAATATTTTGCAAACCAGTTCTACCAGAACTACGAGTGCAGTAACAATAATTTTAATCATCACTTTATTATTTAGCGTCCATAAAAACATCAACATTACGTTGATTTAATTTCTCAGAAAATATAACTCCGTCTTTCATGTGAATGGTTCTTTGCGAAAAAGAAGCGTCATAATCAGAGTGGGTAACCATCAAAATAGTAGCGCCTTTAGCGTGTAAATCGGTTAAAAGTTCCATTACTTCATTACCGTTTTTACTATCTAAGTTTCCTGTTGGCTCATCGGCAAGAATAATCTTTGGATCGTTTACCAAAGCTCTTGCAACGGCAACTCTCTGCTGCTGTCCTCCAGAAAGCTGTTGTGGAAAATGTTTCAAACGATGAGAGATATTTAACTTCTCAGCAATAGCTTCAATTTTTTGCTTTCTTTCAGAAGCTTTTACATTGTTGTAAAGCAAAGGCAATTCGATATTATCATAAACAGAAAGCTCATCGATTAAGTTGAAGTTTTGGAAAATGAAACCAATATTTTCTTTTCTAACTTTTGCTCTTCCTTTTTCTTTTAGGCTAATCATTTCTTGATCCAATAATTTATAGCTTCCATCATTTGCACTATCCAAAAGTCCAATAATGTTTAGTAAAGTCGATTTTCCACAGCCAGAAGGTCCCATGATAGTTAAAAAATCTCCTTTTTTTATTTCTAAGTTGATACCGCTTAAAGCAGCAGTTTCTATTTCTTCTGTTCTAAAAACTTTGGTTAAATTCTGAATTGTGATCATAATTTTTAAGGTTTTGAAATGTTATTAAATGCGTTTTTTGATTGATGATTGAAACGATGATTTTTTTATAATTGTAAATTGTAACTGAAAACTGTGACTGCGACTGAAAACTAATTATTCAAGAGAAAGCTCTTCGATATCTTTATAATCGGTGTAAGAAGAAGTAACTACAGATTCGCCTTCTTTTAAACCTTCTAAGACTTCATAATAAGAAGGATTTTCGCGACCTAATTTGATGTTTCTCCTTTCGGCTTTGTTTCCTTTTACTACAAAAATCCATTTTCCAGCCGCTTCCTGATTAAAAGCGCCCCTCGGAATAACTAAAGTTTTGTTCTTTTCAGACAAAATCAGTTTTACGCCAAAGCTAAGTCCATCCTGCAAGACAATATTTTCTTTTGAAACAAAAGCTAATTCAACTGTAAATCGGCCGCCTTTAACCTCTGGAATTACTTTGGTCACAACAACTTCAAGATTTTTTCCTTTAAACTCTACTTGTCCTTTCAAACCTTCTCTCAGTTTTTCAAGATAAAACTCATCTACTTCTGCTGTAAGTTTATAGCCTTTATTAGAATCAATTTTTCCGATGCTCGCGCCCGCCTGAAAAGTTTTTCCTAAAACAGGTTCAAAAGAAGTCAATCGTCCTGTTTCTGGCGCTGTGATTAAAAAGTTCTTTTTGTTGTTTCTAAGAATATCCAAACTCTTTTCCATAGTCTGGATCGAACGGTTTATTTGAGAAATCTGAACCTGATTGCTTTGTTTCTCTTTTTGAATGCTCTGCTGAATTGTTCTTTTACGTTCTTCCTGAAAACGAAGACTTTCCTTAAAAGTATTCCAGTCATTTCTAGAAATTACATCTTTCTCATAAAGTTTAGCATTCATTTCATACAATCTTTTAGCATCATTGTAATCGTGTTCTATTAAAACTAAATCTTTTGTCAAGTTCAATTCCTGATTTCTGATATTTAATTTCCCTGTATTTAAATTGTTGATTTGCTCAATAATAGCTGTTTCCTGAGTAAGATAATTCAATTCTGTATTCGGATTGTATAAACGAGCCAGCGATTGTCCTTTAGTAACCATTGCGCCATTTTCTACAAAGATTTCTTTTACAGAACCGCCCTCAGTAACGTTTACCAGCATCATATTCAAAGGTTCTACTTTTGCCTGAAAAACAACGAAATCTTCAAAAAAAGCTTTTTCTGCTTTTTGAACTACCAATTCTTCTGCTTTTACATTTAAAGTCCTTTTGGTATTAAAAGCAAAAATCGTGATGGCTAGCAAAACTAAAAAAACAGCAATTGCTATTGCGAGATATCTAAATTTTTTATTTTTACGAGGAATTATCGTGTCCATTTTTTATTTATTTTACTGATAATCAATAGGTAAATACTGTGCCATAAAATTTATTATTTGTAAAGTATTGATTTTAAAGAGGCTCTAGAAAACACATCAAAAAAGCAGTGTCCGATAATGAACAGTTGACCGTTCGAAAGCGGACAGAAAAAAGACCACATGAGAAAAAAACTAGCCCAAATATTAGTTGTTGACGATCAGGAAGAAATTCTTTTTTCTGCAAAAATGATTCTTAAAAAGCATTTTGAGACCATTTTTACAACTAATAGTCCAAAAAAAATCATTTCGATCTTAAGCGAAAATGACATAAATGTGGTTTTGTTGGACATGAATTACCGAATTGGTTTTGAAGATGGGCGAGAAGGAATTCATTGGCTGAAAGAAATCAAAACGCTTTCTCCGAGTACAATCGTTATCTTAATGACAGCTTTTGGTAAAATTGAAACAGCTGTAGAGGGAATTAAAATTGGAGCTTTTGATTATGTTCTAAAACCTTGGAATAACGAAAAACTGCTAGAAATCATTGATAAAGCGGTTACTGAAAGCAGAAAAAACAGTAAAAAAGCCTCTGTAGAAAAGGAAGAAAAAAACGAAAAGAAATATTTTGTTGGCACTTCGGCCAAAATCAAACAAGCTTATTCTATCGCCGAAAAAGTTGCTCGAACAGATGCAAACGTTTTAATTTTGGGTGAAAACGGAACAGGAAAGTATGTTTTTGCTGAATATATTCACCAACATTCAGAAAGAAAAAATCAGCCTTTTGTACATGTAGATTTGGGTTCACTAAGCGATAATTTGTTTGAAAGCGAACTTTTTGGCTACGCCAAAGGTGCTTTTACCGATGCTAAAATCGATACTCCGGGACGTTTTGAAAATGCATCGAACGGAACTATTTTCTTAGATGAAATTGGAAATATTCCGCTGCATCTTCAAGCTAAATTATTGCATGTTTTACAGACCAAAACGGTAACGCGTTTAGGCGAAAGCAAACCGCGTCCGCTGAATGTTCGTGTTATTGCCGCAACAAACAGCGATATTAAAACTGAAGTAAAAAATAAAACATTCCGTGAAGATTTGCTGTATCGAATTAATACAATGGAAATAAATCTTCCGTCTTTACGCGAAAGAAAAGATGATATTGTGCCGATGGCAAACTTTATTTTAGAAAAGATTGCTGAAAAATACAATCATGCTCCCGAAGCTTCGGGATGGCATTTTGAAGATAATGTTGATCTATATCTTGAAAAATATCCGTGGAAAGGAAACGTTCGCGAAATGGAAAACAAAATCGAACGCGCTTTGATTTTAGCAGATAATAATACCATTTCTGTAATGGATTTGGATATTTTGGACTTCGAAGAAATTCAGGAAAATGATGAAAATCCGTTATCAGAAATGGAGAAAGGCGCAATTGAAAAAGCACTTTTTAAACATAACGGAAACATCAGTAAAACTGCCGAAGAATTAGGTTTGTCTCGTGCCGCTTTGTACAGAAGAATTGAAAAATACGATTTGAAGAATTAAAGAAAATGAGTAGCGTCCAGCTTTAGCTGGATGTTAATATTGAGATAAGATTGGGGCTTTAGCCAAACTTACGCGTTTTGGCTAAAGCCTATTTCTGTAAATAATATATCTCTCCAGCTAAAGCTGGAGGCAATTCAAAAAAATAATGAAGAATTGGAAGTTTTATAATGCCTTGTTCGTGAGAGTCGTGTTTGTAATGGCACTCTTTCTTTGCAGTGCGCTATTGTTATATAAAGGATTTCAATACAATGCTTTATTAGTTGGAGTTTTTGTTTTAATTTTTCTTTTCGAAATGTATTTTTATGTCAAAAACCAATTGCTGTTTTATGACAAAACGATAAACTCGATTCTACACGACGACTTTTCTACCCATTTCCCAGAAGAACATAAAAAAGACAATTTTAATAGCCTGTATCTTTTATATGACACTTTAAAAGTTCAGAAACAAGAGCAGATTTCCAAAGAATTAATCTACCGTTCGATTTTGAACAGTATTGATACTGCTGCTTTAATCTTAGAAAGACAAGATGATGATTGGTCTATTTTTATAATGAATGACTGCTTTTCGAATCTTTTTAAAGTACCAAAAGTAAACCATTGGAAATACCTAAAAAACTATCTTCCGAGTTTATGTAGCGAGATTGAAAAAGTTGGTTTTGCAGAACTTAAAACGGCTATTTCAATCAAAATTGAAGATCAGGATTTGCAGACTTTTATGCTCCAGACTTCGCGGACACAAACCTATAATAAAGAGTATTTTATCATTTTGCTGGATAGTATTCAGCGTGTTATTGAGAAAAAAGAAAAAGAAGCATGGATTAATTTGATGAAGATCATTTCGCATGAATTAATGAATTCTTTAACGCCTATTCGTGCGCTTTCGCAGAATCTGCTTCATATTGTAGATCAGGAAGAGTTGGAAGAAGATGATTTTGAAGACATCAAAAGCAGTATTTCGACAATCATAAATAGGAGTGATCATTTACAGTTTTTTGTGGAGAATTACCGTAAACTGGCAATGCTGCCAACACCAAATAAACAAATGACGCCAATCAATGCTTTGTTTGAAGATTGTCTTCGAATTATGAGTCCGATCTTGAAGGAAGAAAAAATCGAGTTGATAAATGAAATACATAGTTCCCGTTCTATTATGATTGATAAAAATCAGATGGAGCAGGTGATTATCAATTTGATTACCAATAGTATTCATGCTTTAAAAGAAAAAGAAGAAAAGAAATTAATAATCTCCAGTTATACAGAAAACAATCGTTTTTTCATTGTGATTTCAGACAACGGAAAAGGAGTAGATGCTGAGATTCGAGATAAAGTTTTCTTGCCATTTTTCACCACAAGAAAGGATGGCGCGGGAATTGGTTTGACGCTTTCTAAGAATATTATTGAAGCTCACGGAGGTTATCTAAGCTATCAAACCGACGAAGATCAAACGAGTTTTGTGATTTGCTTGATTTAGTGGGTTTGCCACAAAGATTTTATCGTAGAGACGCACTGCAGTGCGTCTACGCAAAGAGAATAAATATCGAGAATGGTTTTAATTTCGTAAAGTCGAGAAGTCGCAAAGTTTTTTTCACGCAGATTTTACAGATTTGAGCAGATTAAATTTGAAAAAATCAGTAAAAAGATCTGCGCTCATCAGCTAAATCTAAAAAGATCTGCGTGAAATAAATATTTAGCTTTCAACTTCTGGTTTCCAGAAATGTTTCTCAAAATCTACAATCTGATTGTTAACTACTTTGATTCCCTCATTTTCCAAAAGCTGCTGCATTAAATTAGTTCCGTCAAAATGATGTTTTCCTGTCAAAAGCCCTTTTTGGTTAACGACTCTGTGCGCAGGAACATCATCCATATTATGACAAGCGTTCATTGCCCAGCCCACCATTCTTGCAGAACGTGCTGTGCCTAACGCTTTTGCAATTGCACCATAAGAAGTAACTTTTCCAAACGGAATTTGTCTGGCGATTACATAAACTCTTTCAAAAAAATTCTCTTCTGCCATGGTTTTGTCTTTTTTTTGCCACAGATTAAAAGGATTAAATTGATTATTTGCAAAAAATCGTAAAAATCTGCGTGAAAAATATTTAGCCACAAAGTAAAAAAAAATCATTTTAATCTGTGAAATCTGTGGCTATAAAATTATCCGAAGTAGTAATTTAGGATATTGAAAAGTGTTGCAACAGCGACTAATCCAGTAATGGTTCCGATAATGGTATTCATGTTACGCATGAAATAATCGGTTTTCTTTTCTATTCTTCCGAAAAAAGCGATATAACTGTATAAAATTCCAAAAGCGCCAAGAACAGAACCTAATACGAATGTTAGTATAATTGGGTTTTGAAATGTAAAAAGATTATATGAAGCCAATGTAACACTTACAACAACGTAATATGGAATCGGAAAGAAGTTTAATCCAGAAAGCAGCATTCCGAGAAAGAAACTACTTTTTTTACTGCTCTTCTTTATTTTGGTTTTTTTCTTTGCTATTGGATCTTTCGCAAAAAATAAAAAGTAAATAGTTAAGATCGAAAAAATAACAAAACCAACTTCACGCAATAAGGTTACAACATCTGGGCGATTGTCTATAACACGTGCAAATAATACTGCGACATAAGCCTGAAAGAAAATAACGATAACAGCGCCGATTACAAATGACAATGCATTCTTTTTTCCCTCTTTCATTTTTATTTTGGCCGCTGTCATGTTGAGCAATCCTGGCGGAATTGTCCCAATGGCTGCAGCGATAAAACCTGAAAGTAAAGGAGTAAGGTAGGTCATTTAGTTATTAAAATCGGTTAGATAAAGGTTTCAAAATTAAAGTTAGTCTTTAATTTTGAAACGAATATACGTAATTGCCTTATTAATTTCTAAATATTGTTTTTCGTAAAAAGTCTGGATAGAAGTCACAACTTCTGGGCTTCCTTCGTTTTTGTATACGTTATGATTTGCGTATAAAACTTCGTGTCCTTCTCCGTGAAGCAATCCAAGAGTATAACCGTGCATAAATTCGCTATCGGTTTTAAGGTTTACAACACCGTCTTTTTTTAGGATTTTTTTGTACAATTTCAAGAACTCAGAATTCGTCATTCTGTGTTTCGTTCTTTTGTATTTGATCTGCGGATCTGGGAAAGTAATCCAGATTTCGTCAACTTCGCCTTCAGCAAAAATATGATTGATCAATTCGATTTGTGTACGTACGAAAGCAACATTATGAAGTCCGTCCTCAACAGCAGTTTTAGCACCACGCCAGAAACGAGCACCTTTAATATCAATTCCGATAAAATTTTTGTTTGGGTATTTCTCTGCTAATCCAACAGAATATTCTCCCTTTCCGCATCCTAACTCTAAAACTAATGGATTATCATTTTTAAAGAAATCAGAATTCCATTTTCCTTTTAAAGGCATTAAATCGCCTACAACTTCTTCTCTGGTTGGCTGAAAAACGTTTTGAAATGTTTCGTTCTCTCTGAATCTTTTTAGTTTATTTTTACTTCCCACTTTTACAAAAATTTTCGGCAAAATTAAGGAATATAAACGAATGAAAATAGCGTAATTAGGTTTAAAAAGTTTTCAGCCACGAATTCATGTGAAGTATATTTTGTTTTTTGCCACGAATTACACGAATTTGCACGAATCAATTTAACTGCAATGCAGAAAAAAAATTAGTGAAAATTCGTGTAGTTCGTGGCTGAAAAAAAATATTTTTTAACCGTAATGTGGTTCAGTAATGGGTTGTGCTTTTGGGTCAAGAGATTCATCGTGCTGAGATAAATCCAATCCGATGTGTTCTGACTCTTCTGAAACTCTTAACGGAATAATGAAATTGGTTACTTTAAATAAGAAATAAGCTCCAAAGAAAGTAAAGATCGAAACCAAAACCAACGCCATCATGTGATGTCCGAAAACATTCCATCCGCCGTGTAGTAAACTTGCATCTTCGCCGTGAGCGAAAATAGCAGTTAAGATCATTCCCATAATTCCGCCGACACCGTGACAAGCAAATACGTCAAGCGTATCATCAAACTTTTTAGAGTATTTACAATTTACAGCAGTGTTAGAAACCAAAGCGGTAATGAAACCGAAGAACATACTTTCTGGCACAGAAACAAAACCAGCAGCAGGCGTAATGGCAACAAGACCAACAACAGCGCCAATACAAGCGCCTAGAGCAGAAACTTTTCTTCCGTTCATTCTGTCAAAGAAAATCCAAGTTAGCATGGCTGCGGCAGACGAAGTTGTCGTTGTTGCAAAAGCCATAGCAGCAGTTCCGTTGGCAGCAAGAGCAGATCCAGCGTTGAATCCGAACCAGCCAAACCAAAGCATTCCCGTTCCTAATAATACAAATGGAATATTGGTTGGAATATGCTGGCTGTTTTTTCTTTTTCCTAAAACAATTACTCCAGCCAAAGCAGCAAAACCAGAACTCATGTGTACCACAGTTCCTCCTGCAAAATCTTTAACACCAAAATAACTTCCTAAAACACCCGTTGGGTACCAAACCGCATGGCATAAAGGAGCATAAATAAATATTGTGAATAAACTAATGAAAACTAAATAAGAGATAAAACGAACGCGTTCTGCAAATGAACCCGTAATAATCGCAGGGCAAATGATGGCAAATTTCATTTGAAACAAAGCAAAAAGCATAAACGGAATTGTGCTTGCCAATTGTTTATTAGGTAAAACTCCAACATAATCCATAAAAGCAAAAGTGGTCGGATTACCGAAAAAGCTGTAAAAATGATCTCCAGAACCAAAACCAACCGGTTCTCCAAAAGCCAAACTAAATGCAACTACAACCCACAAAAGCGTCACGACACCCAGACAGATAAAACTTTGAAGCATGGTCGAAATAACGTTTTTCTTTCCTACCATTCCGCCATAAAAGAAAGACAATCCTGGCGTCATGATTAAAACCAGACAGCTCGAAGTAAGCATCCAGGCAACATCGGCAGGAACGATATGATCCGTAGTTCCAAATTCTGATAAAACATAGTTATTTTCTGTAACTGTTGGCCAAAATGCACCTATCGTACATACGACGCTAATCATAATAAAGGAAATAATCCAGCGTTTTTCTATTTTCATTTTTAAAATACTTTGTTTAACCCTATTTTTTTTGGGGTCAAAGTTAGAAAAAAATAAAGATTCTTGTTTTAAAGGCTGTTAAAATAGAGGTATAGGTTTTATTTTGATTGATTTTGTAAAATACAGGTCGTTTTTTTGACAGTATCTTATTCTAAAGTTACAAAAAAGCGCTGTTTTTAACGAATTTATTAAAATTAATTTAGCAACAGCGCTTGTAAAGTGCTAGAAAAGTTACGTTTATAATAACAAATATGTAAAATGTTTTATTTTTTCTGAAGTTTTGCAATCAAAGCATCTTCGATTGGCGCTTTTATTTTGGTTACAGCATCAACTTCGTCATTTGGAACAGTCATCGATAGAACATAATGCTGAATCTTCCATTCGTTCCCTACTTTTATTAAAACTCCAGAACCGCGGCAGATTTTCATTTGCGTATCTAGTAATTCGTCAAACCAAGCAATTTTTCCTGATTTATCAAAAAAGATATGACGTTCTAATGCTTTAAAATTCCACGTCGTTCCTTTATCGAAATAAGGTTTTGCCCAAACTGAAAATTCTTTTTTGGTCCAATTCTCAGTTGCATCAGTTCCGATATAGATTGCATCGTCTGCCAATGTATTAAAATAAGCATCAAATTTTACTTCGCCCGCAGCTTTATGCCACGCATCTAAAGTCTGATTGATTTTGTTTTTGTCTGTTTGCGCATTTACAAAAGAAGCAACAAATAAAAGAAGTAGAAGTGTTTTTTTCATGAGATATAGTATTTGAGTTTAAAGGTATAATTTTTTTTGAACCATATAAGGGATATAAGGAAGTGGAAGTTTTTAATCTCCTGCTCACATATAATAAAAGTACTGTTTGTCATCCTGAGGAACGAAGGATCACACTAGAAACTCCGTAAAGAGATTCGCCAATCTTTGTAGAGCTCCGTGTGTGATCCTTCGTTCCTCAGGATGACATAAAATCAAAACAATTTAAAATCCTGTGTTTAATTATCATTAACATTATTCATGTCATTTAATCTCTCAAAAAACCACTATATTTGATTCTCAATAAAAATACCCCCAGTCATGAATGCAAAAATACTTCTAGGCTCACTAGCTGTTACTTCTTTACTTTTTATTTCCTGCAAAAAGGAATTAGAACCGCAAGAAAGTACAGCAACCTCAGAATTAGTAAGATTAGGACTTGCAAAAGATACAACAAAACCTGCTGCGCCAGTAGCACAAACTCCTGCAACAAATCCAAATACGGTTTTAAGCGATACAAAAGGAATTAATCCTGCTCACGGACAACCGGGACACCGCTGCGATATTGCAGTTGGAGCACCTTTAAATTCTGCACCACCACAACAAGGACAGGTTACAGCACAAGCAGGACAAACTGTACAGGTAAGTCAGCCTCAAGTTGTAACTACCACTACGACAACACCAGTAAAAGTAGCAAAAGGAATGAATCCGCCTCATGGACAGCCAGGGCATAGATGTGATATTCCGGTAGGATCACCATTAAATTCGCCTGTTGCAAAAAATACAGCAGCGTCAACTACAGCACAAACAGGAACAGTTACACAAAACTTTACTGTAAGCCCTCAGCCAAATGCAGTTCCAGCATTGTTGAGTACAGATGGTGGAGAAGCTACAGTAGCAGAAGGAATGAATCCGCCGCACGGAAAACCGGGGCATCGTTGCGATGTTGCAGTTGGAGCTCCTTTACCGAAAGAATAATAAGATTCTCATAATAATATAAAACAAAAAAGACGTTTCAGCTGAAACGTCTTTTTTTTTATAGAAAGGAACACAGATTAATGTGCTTTTATTTTTTCGAAAGTAGAAGTCAATGTTTTTTTAGCTTTGGCCAATGCACCGCTAAAGGCTTTTTCTAGAGTATCGGCGTGTTCTGTAACCGTAATTGGCTGTAGTTTTACAGGACGAACTTCAATCACACATTTTTTGTCATGCAAGCTGAATTTTTCTCCATTTTCATCTCCAAAATGAATTTCTACGCGAGTAATTTTATCTTGAAAACGGTCTAAGCTTTTTTCTACTTCTCCAGAAAAATAACTTTCTAATCTTGCACTTCCTTCAATGTTTTTGTCGGTGTTGATTTGTACTTTCATAACAAATAAAATTTAATGATTCATTCTCAAACTTATCGATTTTAAAGATAAAAGACAAGTAGGTTAAGGAAATATTATGAAATTTTAAATTGATTTATTTTTCAATTTTGTAATTTCGATTTGGAGAAAATATACTTAGAGTATTTTATTTTTGAAATAAAGAAAAAACCTACAATTTATTTTTGTTTTTCATATATTTGGAGTTCCTAAAATTCAAGATTATGAACACAAAAAAATTCTTGCCCATGTGGTATGCTGACGTTATTGGAAACAACCGTAGCGCGTTCTTGAATGCGCAGGACAGCTAAGCCACATG
The DNA here is from genome assembly GCF_003254625.1 of Flavobacterium ginsenosidimutans. Taxonomy (GTDB): domain Bacteria; phylum Bacteroidota; class Bacteroidia; order Flavobacteriales; family Flavobacteriaceae; genus Flavobacterium; species Flavobacterium ginsenosidimutans. The sequence continues at coordinate 20,119 of NZ_QJRJ01000075.1, read as the reverse complement.
GGTTTTTTATTCCTAAAATTCAAGATTATGAGTACCAACACCCTTTCCAAAGAAACCGAATTGAGATTAACTGAATTCTTCAACAATTCAATTGATTTTAAAAGTATGGCAAAAACGATTAGGCAAGTAAATTTCCTAATTGCGTTAAATGCAATACGAGAAGATGGATTTATGAAAACCGAAGCCGTAAATATTGAAGATGGCTTCTTTTGGTTAAATGAATTAGCAGAAATTCTTGATCCTTATTTGGTGATTGAGTAAGAAATGAGAAAAAGCCACTTGGGAAAGTGGCTTTTTTGATTCTTGTAAAAGAATATTAAATATCTGTATTTTGAGGATAAATAGTGTCAAAATAATTTTCGAAAGCATCACAAAGCAAATTTTTGTCTACCTCGAATAATTCTTTTCTAATATCCCAATTTTTAATATACTCTTCATCTTCAATGCAAACTTCTTCTCCTTCAAGTTTTCTAGTTAAAATATCACTTAGTAAAACATTATCACAACTTGAATAATTTGGATAGTATTCTTCGATAAATGACCAATAATTGAATTTATTTTCTTCCTTTTCATTTATTTCTTTATGGTCAGTTTCTTCAAATTCTTTTACAACTTCAAATTCTGACCAACCAACGCCTTCTGCCAATCCTTTATAAAATGCATTTCTTTCTAATTGAGTTTCGAAAATATATTTTTTTATATTAATTACTTTTTCAAAATCGTCAAAAGTTTCGTTGTTTCGATATTTTATTATTTGTTCTTTGCCAAAAATTATTTCAGTTATAAATTTCATTTTTTAAAAATTGTCGTTTGATGAAAATCTAAATACTCTTTGGAGGGAAGGAATCGATCTGGTAAAATGATTGGTTTGTTGTGGTATTTTAAAAAGAAATCTTCTACCGCATTTTCAAATTTATATTCATTGAAGTATTGTGATATCTTTATTTTATAATCAGTTGTAATAGTTATGAAACCTCTGTCAAAAGCTTTATCATGAATTGAATTTATACAAAGCCCATTATGAGGGTTTAATCTAATTTTATCATTTTTTGACCAAGGAATTATGTGGCTGGCGACAAGAAAATCTGGAATTGATAATCCCGTAATACAGCATTTTGAATTATATGATGAAAGAATCGTAGAGCGAAAGAAACTCTGATTAACTCTTGCTCTAATTATTGATTCTCTCTCTTTTCCTAAAGGTAAGTTATCGAGATCAATTCTGGATGTTTTTTCAATTGGTTCATTTGTAAAATTAGAAATAAGTAGCTCGCTTTCGTAACCGAGATTTTCCCAATTATTGCTAAACTCATCCCAGACAATTTTATCAAGCTTGGTCGTGTTTCCTAATCCGACAATTCCTCTTGCTTTTAGTTCTAAATCAAAACTTCCAAAATTTCCAATTTTCATTTTCACCGAATTTGGACTTCTTCCGATGATTTTTGAAATTCTAATAACATCTGGATGATTGGAACTAACTTTATTAAATGGTATTTTGCAATAAAGGTTTAGTACAACAATTGTTTGTTCCCTTGTCCAATTTTCTCCTGCCATAAAAAGTTTTTTAGAAATTTATAAAAAGTAATCGTTAATATGATTATTCGTTTGATAAAATTAGTTCTATTATGTAGATTTAAATAAACTTGTCTCTAAATTGTGAAATTATCTTCATCCAGCGGAACTGGTTCATCTTTCATGAACAATTCAAAAGAGCCAATAGGAGCGAAATCAATATTAATTATACTATAATCATTTTTATTCCGCCACAAACGAACGGAATCTGTTCCTTTCTTTTCTAACCATTCACGAGTTACAGGTTCTCTTTCTTTGAGCCCTAAAACATCTATAAGTAGCCACTGACCTAACGCAGATTGTCCAAATCTTTTTCCGTTTTCATCTTTTAAAGTATTGCTTCCAGATTGCAAACCTTTCATGTTGTCTTGGGTAACTAAAGCAGGAATTATTTTTCCATTTGGTAGCTTTAATGAAAAACGTACTTCAGGTTTTTCATCTGAAGGGCCTTTATAATCTTCTTTAATCTTTTCAAATTCAAAGATGTTAGATGTAAAAAAATCAGGATGCTTTTTATGAAATTCTCTTGGAATAGGGACGTAAATTTCATTTAAAGGCCTTGGAGTATTGCTTCCTTTATTTTTAGGCGCAGCATTCCAGGCATTTAATCCAGATTTTTCTCCTATTTCCTTAGATTGATATGAATATAGAGGTAAGTAAACTTCAATTATATCAGGTTCTGCAACTTTTGTTGTTTCAACAAGGTCAAAGTATGCTTTCAGTAAAAATGAAAAAGGATCCTCAATAATTTTCACATCAAATTTATTGAGTGTGATAGTATTGTATTTGTCAGAGTCAAATTTTTGCCATATTTGAGAATCAGCAAATGTATATCTATAATCTTTGTTTCCATCAGACCAAGATAAAGCGGATGATGTTGCATTAAAATCTTTAATTTTATGTACATCAATTAAAGGATATGCACATTCATTAATAGTAAAAACACCTTGATCACGTGTTATGTAATGATATATATTTTTGTCTTCAGATAGTCCTAATCGTTCGTAATCACTTTGCATTCTCTGATTTTTAATCTCAGAAATTTTATATGCTAAGGAATGTAAGTCGCTACGATATTCATTAATATCATTTTGATAACGCTTAAGTTGCATAACTTTCTGAAAAGATGGCTTACTTCCCATCCAAGTCTTTAAGCCAATTCCGATACGTTCATTATCAAATATTGAAAGTACGTCGTGTGGAGTATTTCCAATATCAACATTTTGACTATTAAAAATTTTTGTAAAGACAGTTTCCTGAAATTTAGAATCAAGATACGGAATTAAATCTCCTTGTTTTTGGCGAAAGAGGTTTGATAATGCTCCATAAACTTGCAAAAACTTTATGTACTCATTTTGTTGTTCGATGGAAAATTTATCCCAAACACTCATGGGCGTAAAATATTTAAAATTTCTTGACTAATTCTTTCAATTAATGGTGTTGTAACTGAATTTCCAGCCTGCATATATAATTTACTATTGGCAATATTTGGTAAAATATATTTATCCATTGGATATCCTTGAAAAGCAAAACATTCTTTTGGAGTTAATTTTCTAATGCCATAATCATCTAGTATCAAAGGCACATTATGCCCACCTGTCCCCATATTAGCTGTTAAAGTTGGGCAAACTTGGTTTTTGTTTTCTCTAACATAAACTCTTCTCCATTGATATATTGTATCTTTTGAAGTTATTGTTTTTTCTAATTCGGGATAGTATTGGTGGTCTTTTTTGTAATATAAATTATCTGCCTGTTTTCCTTTTTCTAAAATATCATGGATTGTTCTAGTTAAAGGAATAGGCTCGGGAAATTTAAAATCTCCATGATTTGGAACTTGTTCTTTGTCAAATGCTACAATAAAAATACGTTCTCTATTTTGCGGAACATTAGCGTGCGTAGAAGAATTTAAAATTTTAGTATATGCTTTGTAGCCAAGTTTTTCTTCTAATATCTCTAAAATTACTTTGAACGTGTTTCCTTTATCGTGAGAAACTAGATTTTTTACGTTTTCAAGAAAAACTACTTTAGGTCTTTTGGTTTCAATAATTTTTTCTAGATCAAAAAATAAAGTTCCTCTAGTGTCATGAAAACCTTTTCGATAGCCAGCTATTGAAAAGGCTTGGCATGGAAATCCAGCACATAAAACTTGAAAATCATCTGGAATATAATTTTTTGTACTTTTTTGTGTTATATCTCCAAATGGAATTTGACCAAAATTTTCACGATATGTTTTCTGCGAATCTACATTCCATTCACTCGTATAAACACATTTACCACCTAAATTCTGCAATGCAATTCTAAAACCACCAATTCCTGCAAAAAGGTCGATAAATTTAAAAGTATAATTTTCGGGAGTAGGAAACGGAACATCTTCCACTTCAAAAAGTAATTGTTGTAATGCAGAATCAGAAACCATATTTAGTTTCTCTTCTTCATTCTTATATTCAACAATTTGTTTTATGTAGTGAGCAGCTTCTTCTTCAAAATGATCTTTAACGCCATTGTGATAATTGTGCAGATAATGTGTAACAACGGCTTTTCTATTATCGTCTTCTTCTACAAAGCGATTTTTAAATTTTTTACCATCAAATTCGTCAATGTTGATCTTTTCTTCTCCCTTCATTTTGCGCTAAAATTAGTGGTGCAATTTAGGAATAATAATCCAAAATCAGGAATTATGTTTTCCACAAAACGGAGTTGATAAGCAGTAATTATTTGCTTACCCCTTATCCTTCTTCCCCCACTTAACCTTCATTTTTCCTTCATTATCATAAGCAATCAAATGCAGGACAATACCCTTTTCGCGAACGGCTTTTCGTTCTTCTTTGGTGGCGAGTTTGGCGTCGTTTTTGGAGTTTCTTAGCGGAACTGTAAGCGCGAGATTGGTGCCTCGGCCGAAAGAATAAACGCCTTCTGCATCAAGGTTGAGAACGCTCGAACTTATAGTCAATTTATGGATATCGATTTGCTCGCCGCGAAGATTAAGCGAACCTGACAAATCGCTGAAAGTAATATTCTCTACATCACGAAACGGGAAAGCAAATTTTCCGACTTTCATAATCGGTTCAAAATTGATTAATGCGCCTTGGTTGACATTAAAATCGAGTTTTCCTTTCATCGAGTTCACAATCAAATCTCCCGTACTGCTCATTAAACCTGCAACATTAGCATTGCTGGTTAATCGGCCGCGAATGTTTTTGGGACTAAAAGATTTGATTCCAAAATTGTTGAAAGACCTTAAAAAGCTGGCAATATCTACTCGGTTTACTTGCGCGTTTGAAGTAAAAACATAACGATTTCCGCTTGGTTGAACAGAACCGCTAAAATTAATATTTCCGCCAGAGGTTTGTAGTTTTCCGTTTTTGAGCAGAACTTTAGAATTGAGCATCTGTAGCGTTGCTTGCGTATTGGTTGCAGTAAGCGCGCCATACGTGATTTTATCAGCTTTTAGATTAATTACAGCCGTACATTTTTCGATTACCGATCTTAACTGATTTGTAAAATTGACATTCTTTTTAACTGTTTTTTTCTCTGCTACTTTCTGTTTTGGAGAATTTTTTAAAACGCCCAAAAACTGTTTTACGTCAATATTTGGACAGTAAATATTCCAGTTTACGACCATTTTTTCGGGTGCATCGTAATAGAGATTCAGGAAATTATCGATTTTTCCGTCAATGCGGATAATGTTCTTTTTGTGTTTGTAGGCAATTTTTTTAATGTAAAGCGCTTCTTGCGTAAACGACAATTGCACTGCCGTTTTTTCGGCGTGAATGCTTTTTGGAAGATAATCAAATGTGGCATCAGTAATATCTACATCGCCTGTAAATTTGGGTTTATTAATGTACAAATCGACAATGTCAAACTGAAATTTCAAATTGGCTTTGGCATGACCGCTTTCAAAATGAATAATTTTCTCGTTCATCATTCCGTTCAATTTTGAAATATCAAAATCAGAATTTACAACTCCAGTTGCAATTGGTTTTTCTAAATCATTGATAACCGCTTGTGCAATTTTTAATGGAATACTTTCGTATTCAGCTTTAAAATTGGTCAAAATAATAGCTGAATTCGGATCGCTGGATTCCTTTTCGGGTTTAAAAGTGTTGGTAAAAATTCCTTTGAAAGAACAATTGGTAAACAAACCATCCGGAATGCTCAATTCGTTGTCTCTCACGTCTGCTTGCACTACAATTTTCGGATCGCCCTCAACATTCAAATCGCCTTTGATGTCGCAGTTTACTTTAATCGGTTTTTTTATATCGAATTTATTCAGCTTCGAACTGATATTTCCAGACAATAAATTAGAAGCATTTTGCCATAAAATATCCGTTCCTATATTGATTCCGAAAAGCGAATTGCTTTTCCCGATATTAAAGAAAGCAACAATATCAAAGGCATCAGATCCAATTTTGAGTTTTTGAGTTTTGATATCTATTTTTTGATTGGCTTCAGCATACGAAATGTCAAAATTGCCTTCTAGAACTTTTTCTTTGGCAAAACTTCCATGAACGGTATTAAAAGCTAGACTGTTAATTTTGGTTTTCAAATACAGATTAGTCTGCCAGCTGTCGTCATCATAATTTACTTTTGACTCCAAACTCGCCACATCAAAATCAAACAATTTATGTCCTAAATGATTGTTGATAATTACGTGAACTTCACTCAAGCTAACTTGATCAATTGTAGTTTCAGGTTTCTCTTTATCGGTTTTAGGTTTTTTCTTTTTTGGCTTAAAAATATTAGCATTAGAATAACCATCTTCGGCTTTATAAATATAAATATCGGCGTCGTTGATTAAGATTTTATGAATGTTGATTTCATGATGTAGTAAGCTCCAAACATTTAATCGTGCTTCGATTTCTTTTGCTCTAAGCAGAGTATGCTTGTGAGTTGGCCATTTATTGTCTTTTATTTCGACATCATTTAATGCCAATGTGAAGTAGGGAAAACCCGTTAGAAACTTATAATGGAAATCGGTAATATGAAATTTACCATTTATATTTTCGTTGATTTTGGTATTGACTTTCGCAATAATTTCGGTTTTGTGTCGGTTGAAATAAATGGACAAACCTCCGCAAGCAAGCAGAAGAATTGCAATTAAGCCCAAGATAAAATATCCAAAACGTTTGGCATACTTTTTAAAAGAATCAGATTGCAGAAAGGATTTGGTTTTGGATAAAGCTTCTTTCATAGTAGCCGAATTTTGAATGTATTAAAGATACTACAAAAAACTTTAACTTTTTATTAGTTTGATTTTCAGGTAAATAAATTGTAAATTTAGTTTTGTATAGTTCATAATTAATGACAATACATTTATAATGAAAACTAATTTAGTAATCGTGTTTGATTTATTTTAAATTTTTAAATTTGTACTGTAGTTTGAAAGTTAAATATTCAGACATAATTTTAATCTTAATATATTATGGCATTAGCAATAACAGATGCTACTTTTGATGAAGTAGTTTTAAAATCAGATAAACCAGTAATGGTAGATTTTTGGGCAGCATGGTGTGGTCCTTGTAGAATGGTTGGTCCAATCATTGACCAATTAAGCGAAGAGTACGCTGGTAAAGTAGTTGTTGGTAAAGTAGATGTAGATGCTAACCAAGAATTCGCTGCAAAATATGGTGTGCGTAACATACCAACCGTTTTGGTGTTTCAAAATGGTGAAGTAGTAGGAAAACAAGTAGGAGTAGCTCCGAAACAAGCCTACGCAGATAGTTTAGACGCTTTATTGTAATCTCAGATTACGATTAATATAAAAAAGGTCCGACGAAAGTTGGACCTTTTTTATTGGATATAAAATGAGTTTTTTCTAACACATAGAAACATAGATTTTGTTTTTAGCGTAAAGGAGATCAAAGAGAAAAACTAGTTTCTACACATAGCTATGTGAATTTAAATAAGTGAAACGCCTTTAATCACAAAGAAAATTCTATGTTTCTATGTGTTAAAAATAACTTTATGCGTTAAAAATAATGGTAAAAGTTGCTCCTGCATTTGGCTTCGAGCAAACTTCGATTTTGCAGTTAATGGCTGCAGCCAAGTCCCGAATTAAGTGCAATCCTAAACCCGATTTGATCCCAATTACTTCTGAATCGTTGTATAAAGCCTTGAATTTTTCTTGCGTTCCGCCTGGGCCGTTATCTGTAATAGAAAGATAGTTTTTCTGATTTTCATGCCAAGCTTTCCATACAATTTTTGCATTCGGAGTTTTGTCTAATGCTTTTATGGCGTTTCCTGTCAAATTCCTGATAATGGTTTTTAGATAATTTTCGTCTGTTTCTAAAATTATGCTTTCAGGATTTTCGAACAAGATTTCAACGTTTTCAATATTTGAAAAGTGTTTTTCAGTTTCATCGAATAAAATAGTTACGGCAATTTTTTTAGGCTGAGGTTTAAAGTTTTCCATCTGTCCTTTGCTCCAAAGCAGAATATCTTCCATCGATGACAATAAATTTTCGGCTCCAGTTGTAATTTTATGCTGCATTCTCGATGCGGTTTCTTCATCAATCAATTCAGGATTTTCTTTTTGAAGATGTAAAAAATGAATCAGATTTGAAATAGGACTTCGTAAATCATGATTTAAAATACTAAAGAATCTGGTTTTAATTTTATTGGCTTCGTCCAATTCCTGATTTAAAGCCTGAAGCTTCAAATTGGTTTTCTTTCGATTTTGACTTTGTTTCATTAACAATAACCCAATTATACAAACCAAAGCAATTCCCGAAATTAGAAATATACGCTGTTGTTTTACTTCTTTAATTTGAATGTTTTTAATGTCATTTTCTGTCGAAAGATTTTTGATTTTTTGCTGTTTAGTCTGATTCTGATAACGCGCTTCGGCAGTTGCAATGCTTTGTTTAGCAGACTGTGCCATCATTTCGTCATTGTTTTTGCTGTAGATTTCGTTATAATAATAAGCTTCTTTCCATTGTCCGAGCGCGGCATAACTTTGAGACAGTTTTTTATTGATCATGACAAAAGATTCTTTGTCATAATGCAAGGCATTTTTTGAAGCTTTTTTCAGTGTTTCGATCGCTTTTCTGTATTCTCCTTTTTCATATAAAACTCTTCCCATTATGGTATTAGCTTCCATGATCATATCTCCGTCATTGGATTTTTGCCCAAACCGAATGGCTTTTTCAGCATAAATATATGCGATGTCAGGCTTGCGTTCATTTGCATAATACTCAGACATACTGCGGTTTGCAAAACTCAAATTAAGAAATAGAGAATCTTTTTTAGAAGGGTAAATGTGTATGAGTTTGTAATACTTTGTAATACTGTCAATGTTTTTTAAAGGAACAAAACTCTGCAAGTAATAATTGCATAAAAAAGCACTTACGTAGGGAGAATTTTTTATATACGGCTTTGCTTCATTCAAATATTCTATCGCCTTATTATACTGCTTCATTTTAGTGTAAGCACTTCCAATTTGAAGATAAGATATTCCGATATTCTCTTCGTTGACTTTATCTTTTTTAAGCAGTTTTTTGTATGAAATCGCTTTTAACTGATAACCAATAAAGGTTTCATATTGCGCATTATTCTGATAATATTCGGCTAAACTTCCGTTTAAAATAGCTTTGGTATAATTGCTTTTTGTAGTATCTAAAACTTGTTCGATATAGTTTGCCAAAGATTTGCTTTTTACGGTATCCTGAACCGAATAATAAACGTAATTAAGACGCATTAAAATGGTCGTTTCGTTTTTTAGATGTTTGGCTTTATGGGCATATTTCCAAGCCAGTTCATAATTTATTAATGCTTTTTGATATTGATTGTTAGTGAATTCGTAAGCAAGTCCTTTTTGAAGATAAAAGCGGCTTAAATAAGCATTGTTGTTTTTAGAAAGCAAAATTCCTTTGTCTGCGGTAGGAATAAGTCTCGAATAATCTTCGGTATCTAAAAGTGATGTGGAGTATTTCAGCCATACTTTAAGTTTTTCGTCAATAGTTTTATAACGTGCCAAATTAGGTTCCCGCTGAGAAAAAGCATTAAAACTTATAAAAAATAAAAGCAGGAACTTTAAGTTTTTCATGCCATTAGATTTAAGTTTTCCTTATAACTTCTTCCAATTGGGATAATGGCATTATTATTCAAAACAATTTCATTCGAATTTATTTTTTGAACATATTGTTTCTGCACGGCATAACTTCTATGTATTCGGACAAAAGACTGAAAATGATCTTCTTTCAGTAAATTTCCGATACTCGAAAGCACGCAATGCCTCTTTCGGTCTGTAACTACCAAAGTATAATCTTTTAGCGCTTCGAGATATAAAATTTCGTGAAGTTTTACTTTGGTTTGTTCATGTCCTTCTTTAATATAAATAGTATCGCCACCAATACTCGCTTCAAATAGAGAAGCTTTCAGTTTGATTTCCATAAATTCTTCAATACGATTTATGGTTTGAGTAAAGCGATCTAGTTTTAAAGGTTTTACAATAAAATCAAGTGTTTCGATCTGGAAACTTTCTACAGCATGTTCAGGATGTGCCGTTATAAAAACGCAGACAGGAACTTCGAGCGCTTGCTTTCTAAATTCAATTCCGTTTAAGCCAGGCATATCAATATCTAAAAACAAGATTTCTATTTTTTCTTTTTCTAGAAACGAAAGCGCTTCTTCGGCAGTTTCGAAAACACCCAAAATATCCAGAACAGGAAACTTTTTGGCAAATGACAATACAGTTAACCTATCAATTTCGTCATCATCAACAATAATACAACTGTATTTTTTCATCATTCGAACCTAGATTTATGTTGTCTGTCTATTTAAAATGCTGTTCGTCTATTGGTGGTTTTTCCAATGATTTTATTGATTCAAATTTGTCCTGTAAATCATTCGGAAACGGAAAAAAACGAACTTTTGAGTTTTACAAAAATAATGTTATTGAATTAAATAAGAACCATTTAACCAATTTTTTAAGACTAGATTATTATGAGAGCTTTCAAAACCATTTTTACCATTTTACTAACTGCCGCTTTGGCTATTTCTTGTAGCAGCGACGACAATGACAATACACCAAAATTTGAAAAAGAGAATCCGCTTGACGCTTATTATACTGCAACAGGTTTTAGTACAGTATCAAACTTCATTAATTCTGGAGATTATGAATTCGGATTGGTATTTACGCCTACGGTCAAAGGAAAAATTAAAGCGATTACGCTCAAGCTTCCGTCGACAAACCCGTCTGTGCGGGTAACGATTTGGGATTATACAGCAAAAACTGTTTTGCGTTCTGAGACTTTAAATGTTGAAACGGCAGACGTACAAGTTTCTAAAGAAATCAGCGAATTGGCTTTAGAAAAAGACAAAAAATACATGATTACCATGAATTCTAACGATTGGTATAAAAAGAACAAAGCTGACAATTCGAACGTAACGTATCCTATTGTTGCTGGAAACATTACATTCAACGAATACAGATGGGTTTCTGGAACTGCACAAATTTTCCCGACAAATGTTTCGGCAAATTACAATGCAGGAGATTTAAGCTTTGATTTTCAACAAACTGAATAATTCTTATTTTGGATAGCTTTGAATTAGTAAAGGAAAAGGTTTGACGATTGTCAAACCTTTTTCGTTTTTTTTTAAATAATGAATTAGTGGCTATGAGTTTCACTGTTTTCATAACCTAAAATCGTAATCATATAAGGTGTGCTGGAAACCTTAGTCTTTTTGATTGCCAATGTAGAAAGGTTTACTTGTATTAATTCTCCAGTTGTTGGCGAAGTGATATAAGCAAAACGATCTGTAACCGCCATTTGAGGTTTTAATGTCGCATCTGTAGCCGTTTCTGTTGTTGCTTTAATTTCTTTTGCAACTTGTAAACTGCTGATATCATAAAGTTTAAAATCTCCAGAATGCAATAAAACAGCTAGTTTTGTATGATCGTAGCTTACTTTGCACTGCATAATTGTTGTGTTTTGAACAATTGGTTTTACTGTATTGGCTACAACGTCAATTAAATAAGAGCCTTTTGCAGCATTATAACCAATGAATTTTCCAGCTGAAGCCGTTTCTAAAATACTTCCAAACCAAGCCGTTCCAAAATCTTCTGGATGATCGATTAGTTTTTGGTTCCCGTTACTTTCTACAACCAAAATTCCGCTGGCAGAACCAAAAACAGCATAAACGCCGTCTGAAGCATTTCCGTGAATTCCTTTTGTTTGAATTTTAGCATCAAAAAGTGTTTTTCCAGTGTTGTCGATAATTTTTACTTTTTCTGGAAGCGTTCCTGTAACCGAATTATCTTTTACGGTAATCGCATAAGTTCCGTTTGTAAAAGTTGCCATTGCACCGTGATGCGCCAATAAACCTGCATTTATCGTTTTAAAAGTTGAACCAGCGGTATTTACATCTGCTTCTTTACCAACAGAAAGCGTTCCGTCTCCATCGTTAAAAGTTAGGATTTCGCCAATTTTACTTTTAAAATGCGTTGGTTTTAATGCGCTTGTCGCTAAAACTCCAAATTTAGGAACATCATCAACATCAATATGATCGCCGTGTAATTCCAATCCGCTGTCAAAAGTTTCTACAAAATTATTGTCTCTGTGAACAATTCCTGCATAACGTCCAGATTCTGTTGTGTACAAAGATGATTTCGCAAATTTTGCTGTAAAAGAACTGATCTTATCTTCATGAGGATCAAAAAGCGTTAACTCTGTAGTTTTTTCGTCAGAAAGTAAAATTCGAACAAATGTATGTTCTTCAGAAGTGTCGTGATCATGATCGTCGTGGTTGTCATCGTCGTTACTGCACGAAACCGCAAAAAGCGATAAAGCAAATAAAAATAGCAATTTGTAAAACTTGTTTTTCATTGTAATAAAGGATTTAAAATTTGTAAATAATTGATTTTGAATGGTCAGACTTATCGTGAAACCGAAAAGGGAATTTTCATAGAAACAATAATGTTTCTTCCCGCTTCAGGAAGTTCGATAAGTCGATAAAAGCTGGTGTGATTTAAATATTTTGTATTAAATAAATTTTGGATCTGAATATTGATGCTGATATCCTGTTTTCCTGTTTTTACTTTTGAGCCAAAAGCCACATTAAAAACATGACTTTCAGCTGTTTTTTTCTCTGGCGGAACAATATTATTTTGTTCTGCTGTAAAACGATAGTCAACAGAAAAATAAGGTTCTTTTAAGAAGGAGATTTGAGGTTCGTAATTCAATCCAAGCAAAACCGAAGGCGGCGGTGAAAATGGAAGCGTATAACCCTTTTTGCTTCCAGATTTTTGTTCCGAATAAAGATATTCAGCAGCGATTTCTGCACTTAAAGATTTCAGGAAATAATATCTTGTCTGTAATTCTGCGCCATAGCGGAAAACTTTACTTTGCTCATATTCAAAAACCTGATTTCCTGCGCCATAATAAATATCATGAGCTGAAGTCGGATTTAGATAAATGAAATTCGGAAAATAATTCACAAATGGAGTTAGCTGAAAAGACCAGTTTTGCTGATTCCATTCCATTCCCAAATCCAATTGATAGGAACGTTCTGCATCTAGATTTGGATTTCCTTTTTCGAATCTGAAATAATGATAATTTACACCGTTTGAAGCCAGTTCTTTGGCAATTGGCATTCTAAAACTCGAGCCCAAATTGGCCTTCAATGAAAGCTTTCCAGGATTGTAATTTGCACCAATCGACCATGTGAAACTGTCAAAGGTTTTTGTCAAATCTTGAGAACGCTGTAAATATTCCAATTCCGTTTGATTGTTTTCAGAAACGGGACTTTGAAACCAATCGTAATAAGACTTCATTTTAATTTTTCCGTAATCGTAACGAACAGCGCCGTTTAAAAACCATTTTTCGTTCAGTTCAATTTTATCGTATGCAAATAATCCAGCATTAAATTGTGTGAAAGACGGAATTAAAAAACTCCATCCGCCAATTTCATTTTGCTGAAAAACTACATTAGAACCAACCGTAATTTGATGGTTTTGAATTCTGAATTCGTCTTTAGCAGAAAATGACCAAACATCTTTATCGTATTGGCGTTCCAAATCTTGCGGAGCGTACATGTCTTTAGGATAAATTGGAGGCATATAACCGTGATTGACGTAATGGCTATATTCTCTTCTAAAGTTATTCTGAAAACCAATCTGCGTCTCAAAAGCATGATTTCCCAATTGAAAAGAAGTCGTATTGCCAACTTTCAAATGATTGACTTGCTGATACGGCATCAAAATATCTCGGCTCGATTTATCGTGTAATTCTAGATCTACATTTCGCGGTTCGAGTCCATGCGCATTCGCGAAAAATCCGCTTTTGGTATGCACATTACTGAAATAAAAAACCGATTTAAAATGTTCACCAGAATAACCCGAACTCAAATGAAAATCGAGTTCGCGCCCAGCTGTATTTCGCAAATGATTTTTGTATAATGGAACAGCATAACTATACACATGAACCACATCGGTTGGAACGCGATAATCGCCATAATCCATTGTGGTTACTCGACTATCGAAAAACCAGTTTTCATTTCTTCCAAATAAATTAATAGAACTTCCAAATTGCGCATTATTGCTTTTTCCTGTAAGGTCAACGCTTCCACCAAAAGAGTTTCTAGTTGGAAGAGGAAGCGGTTTAATGTTTACAGCACCACCAACAGCATCAGATCCGTAAATAAATGAAGAAGGGCCTTTTATAATTTCTACCCGATTTACAGCATATTGATCGATTTCCAGTCCGTGATCGGCGCCCCATTGCTGGCCTTCGTGTTTCAAACCATTTTCAACCACAATCACCTGATTAAAACTCAAACCACGAATAAGCGGTTTCGAACCTCCCGAACCAATTGAAATAGTTTTAACACCTGGTAATTTCTGCAAAGACTGCATCAAACTTCCGCCAAGATTACGCTGAATAAAACTGCTATTGACTGTTTCAACATTCAGCGATGCTTCTTTTTTGCGTTTTTCGGCAGAATTTCCGTTAATTAAAACTTCGTCAAGCTCCTTGATTTCTGGTTTTTTATCTGAAGGCTTATTTTGAGAAACAGCTTCGGTCGCAACCAATAAACTGATGAGTAAAAAACAATATTTCCAATAAATGGATAGGGCATTCTTCATTAATTTGATCTTATAAAATTTTAATACTTAAACCTTTCAGCGTTTGCCAGCCTTCCTTATCCGTCAAGCGGATCATAAAATGGTAATCTCCCGGATCAACGTCGGCAGGAATGGTGATTTGCGCCGTTGCTTCGTAACTTTTTACTCCGTTTGGAATAGTGTAATTGCTGATGAAAAGCATTGGTTTTACTGGAGTTTTTACAGCTTCCATTTCACAAGTTGTTACTTCTGTGCTATGAGTATGATGATCGAAATTGTGGTGAATATCTAAGCTATAAGAACCCAATTCGACATTGTCATTAAAAGTGGCTTTGAAAGTGAAGGTCTTTCCGCGTTCAATTGTACTGCATTGAATAGGAAAAGCATCTGTTACTGAAATATCAATTACAGGATATTCGGTGTCGATTTCTGCGTTATCGCTTGAGCAGGAAGAAATAAAGGCAAGAGCAAAAATGCCTAATAGGAATTTTAAATTTTTCATATTTTTTGATTTATAATCGTTAGGTTTTTCTTCACTTCAAGTTTGCTTCCGTTTTGATCGTTTACAATAATGATGAAGTCGTATTTTCCTTCTGCAGCATCTTCAGGAATGTCAAAATGTTTGTGAACTGTAGCGTTTTTTGAGTCCGCATATTGAGTCCAAGTAATTTCGTGAGACCAAGTTTTAGAATACGTTTCAGTGCTTTTTTGTACAATTTTCACTTGTACATTTTTGATTTTATCAGCGGCAGTTACTTCAGCATTAAAATGGAAATCTTGGCCAATAGTTGCTGTTTCGCTGTTGTTAAGACCTAGTTCGATTTTGTCAATCGAAGGAATGGCTGGTTCTGAATCGTCATTGCTACAGCTTGTAAAAGCAATTGCGGCAAAAAGCGAAGCCAGAATGAGTTTTGTTGTTTTCATTTTTTCTGATTTGATTTTAATCATTTTATAAAGGGTATTTGGGTTACGAAAAAGGTATAATGATTCTAATATTCAAGTCCCAGAGAAACGGAATAGAATTAGAAAATTTGCCATTTGACTAAGTCCCAGCGGGACGAAATATTTATAGAAATCGATTTGCCATTTTAGAAGAGCCCCAGCGGGGTGAAATATCTTCTGAATGATTGAAAAACAGCACAACACAAACTAAAAACCCGAATTAAGTTTTAGTTTAAATGCCGTAATCGATAAAATTGAAAGGGGACTTTTTTGTGCAGAAAAAGCAATATTCTAGCAAAGAAATTTTGAATTCCAATGCAAAAATGAAATGTCAATACAAAGTATTAACTGCTGTAAATGAATGAGGTTGCTGTAAAAAGTTTTGAGATTTAAATCATTAAAAACAAATTAATAACCGAATTGGCATGCGACCTGTGCACAAAAAATTAAAGTGTAAAAGTGGGCGGGGCTCGCAGTGAGAAAAGCGACCCTTTGAAAAATGTAAAATGCTGTTGGTTGTAAAAATTAAGGTGTTTTACAACAGAAATATTTTTATAGAATTGAAAAATAGCAACTTCAAATGTGCCAACTGCGCTAAATTTAAAATCGCAAATCGAACATTTATGAAACGAATGAAGTTTTGCCTTAAATTGTGGTTTTTCTGAAACTGAAAATTCTATTTTCTCTTTCTGCGAATGCGTGTCCAAAATATGCTCATACGAGTGGACAGCAGGAAAAAGTATTGCGAACAATACGATTAACGGCATCAAGAGATTTATAAATTTAATTTTCTTTTTCATTCGTTGAAATTGCTTCTGATGGTTTTTAAAAACCAGAATTAATGCAATACTGTTGCAAATATAGAAATCTTATTTTTAAATGCAATATTGTTGCAGTAATTGTTTATGAAAAATCAATGCATTTGCTTATTTTAGCAAATCTTATATTCCTTAAAAATGAAAATTTTCTACAGCCTTCTTGCTTTTTTTATGACAATTATGATTGGATTTTCACAATCAAAAACAAAAGGAAATCTTGTTTTAGAAAATGGTGTTTCAGAGCAATTGGCACATTTTCGTAAAAAACAGATTTCAAATCTTCGATACACTTTGTTTTTTGAAATTCCGAATCAGAAAAGTGAAGATATTGTTTCAAAATTGGTTTTAGAGGCAATCTTGTCAGATGTGAGCGAGCCTTTGTATTTGGACTTTAAAGAGAAATCGCAAAACATCAAAACAGTTGAAGCAAACGGGAAAACGGTCGCAATTGTTCACGAAAAAGGGCATATTGTAATTCCTGTTGGAAATTTGATTTCAGGGAAAAATACAATTAAGATTTCGTTTATCGCAGGGAATTTATCTTTAAATAGAAACGATGATTTTCTATACACGTTATTAGTTCCGGATCGTGCGAGTACTTTATTTCCATGTTTCGATCAGCCAGATTTAAAAGCAACTTATAAACTGAGTCTTTCTGTTCCAAAAGATTGGAAAGTTTTGGCTGGAGCCGATGTAAAAGAGAAATTAGAAAAAGGAGGTTTTACAACTTATACTTTTGGAGAATCTGATAAAATGAGTACGTATTTATTTTCTTTCGTTGCAGGAAAATTCAACAGCGTGACGCAAAAGCCAGGAAATCTGGAAATGACAATGCTTTATCGTGAAAATGGCGCTGATAAAATAAAAGCAAGTGTCGATACAATTTTCAATTTACATCAACAATCTTTAGATTTTTTAGAAAAATATACCAATTATAAATTTCCTTTTCAGAAGTTAGATTTCGCTTCGATTCCCGTTTTTCAATATGGCGGAATGGAACATGTTGGTGCAATTCAATACAGAGAATCAACTTTGTTTTTGGATAATAGTGCTACCGATAGCGAAAAATTAAATCGTGCAAAATTGATTGCACACGAAACCTCACACATGTGGTTTGGTGATTTGGTAACCATGAAATGGTTTGACGATGTTTGGATGAAAGAGGTTTTCGCCAATTTTATGGCAGATAAAATTATGAATCCGATTTTCCCGAAAGTCAATCATAATCTGCAGTTTTTTACAGCACATTATGCTAGCGCTTACGCGGAAGATCGATCTTTGGGAACGCATCCGATAAGACAGCATTTGGCAAATTTGAAAGATGCTGGTTCGCTATATGGCGCTATGATTTACAACAAAGCACCAATTATGATGCGTCAATTAGAAGCTTCAATGGGAAAAGAAGCTTTTCAGAATGGAATTCAAAAATACATTCAGAATTATGCCAATGACAATGCCGATTGGAATAATCTCGTAGAAATTCTTGATGCAGAAACGCCTTTGGATATGAAGAAATGGAGCGAAGTCTGGGTAAACAAATCTGGAAGAGCTATTTTTTCAGATAAAATAGAATATGACACGCAAAATAAAATCAAGAAGTTTGAAATTATACAGCAAGCTGAAGATAAATCAGATAATATCTGGCCTCAGGTTTTTCAAATAGGTTTAGTTTATACCAATGATGTAAAAGTGCTAACGGCAAATATCACAGATAAAAGTTTG
This sequence comes from Flavobacterium ginsenosidimutans, assembly GCF_003254625.1. Classification (GTDB taxonomy): domain Bacteria; phylum Bacteroidota; class Bacteroidia; order Flavobacteriales; family Flavobacteriaceae; genus Flavobacterium; species Flavobacterium ginsenosidimutans. The sequence continues at coordinate 2,002 of NZ_QJRJ01000075.1, read as the reverse complement.
ATGCTAAAAGAGGCTATCGGACTTGAAAAACCGCTCGCTATCATTTACAATTATAATGGTTTTGGATATGGTGTTTTTCCGCTTGACGGGAATAATTTAAATTATATTGCAGACCTAAAAGATGAGGTAGCAAGGGCTTCGGCGTACAGCAATCTTTATGAAAATACTTTAATTGGAAACGTCTCTCCAAATCAAGCTTATGAATGCTTTTTAAAAGGAATTCAATCAGAAGAAAATGAATTGGTTTTGCGAATTGTTTCTAACAATCTAAACACTATTTATTGGAGATTTTTCACCGAAAAACAGCAAAATGAAGTTCAAAAACAGCTTGTAGGTATTCTATACGAGCGTTTGCAGACTAATTTATCGTCTAATATCAAAAAGACATTGTTTGGCTTATTTACTTCAGTTGCTTATTCTGAGTCAGGAAAAGCGAGTTTGTATAAGGTTTGGAATAGAGAAATCTCAATTACAGGTTTGAAATTAAATGAAGACGATTACACGAATATGGCAATGAATCTGGCTATTTTCAAACATCAAAAAGCCGATGAAATTTTGGAAACAACTAGAAATTCAATTTCAAATCCAGACAAACAAAAGCGATTTGAATTTTTGCTTCCATCTTTATCTAAAGACGAATCAGTTCGAAATGCTTTTATAGAATCATTAAAAGATGATGCAAATCGCGAAAAAGAATCTTGGGTTTCTGTGGCTTTGTCAAATATAAATCATCCGCTTCGTCAAGGAAGTGTACAAAAGTATATTAGATTTTCACTAGATTTGGTAGACGAAATCCAGCGTACGGGAGATATTTTCTTTCCGAAAGATTGGCTCGATAATACCGTTGGAAAATATTCGTCGAAATATGCTTTTGATGAAGTACAGCGATTCTTAAAAGAAAACCCTAATTTTAGTCCGATCTTGAAGCGTAAATTGTTTCAGGCGACAGATTTGCTTTATAAAGCACAAAATATTAAAAAAGAAACCGAATGAAAATTGAATCGGAAATAGAGAAAGTCTCGAGTTTTCAGCATCTGGAAATGCTGGCAAATCAGGTTGTGGAAGGTTTTATATCTGGAATGCACAAGAGTCCGTTTCATGGATTTTCGGCCGAATTTGCCGAACATAAAGTTTATAATGCAGGCGAAAGCACCAAACATATCGACTGGAAATTGTTTGCCAAAACCGATCGTTTGTACACGAAACGTTTTGAGGAAGAAACCAATTTGCGTTGCCATTTGATTGTCGATAATTCGTCATCAATGCATTATCCTGAACTGAAATCGAATCAGCCTTTTTATGAAAAGAAGATTGGTTTTGCAGTTTTGGCTTCGGCGGTTTTGATGAATATTCTAAAGAAACAGCGTGATGCCGTTGGTTTAAGCGTTTTCTCAGATCATTACGAATATTACGCTCCAGAAAAAGGAAGCGATCGCCATCACAGAATGCTTTTGAATAAATTGGAACAATTATTAGAACAGCCAAAAGCAAAGAAAACGACCGACACGATTACCTATCTGCACCAAATTGCAGAGAAAATGCATCGTCGTTCTATGATTATTTTGTTTACAGATATGTTCCAGACGCAAGATGACGAGAAATTATTCAACGCATTACAACATTTGAAACACAACAAACATAAAGTAGTTTTGTTCCATGTGGTTGATAATCAAACTGAATTAAAATTTGATTTTGATAATGCACCAAGAAAATTCATTGACTTAGAATCGGGCGAAGAGGTTTCGATTTTTGCTGACAATGTAAAAGAAGAATATGAAAAAAGGGTAGAAGCTTACTTTAAAAACTTGGCTTTAACCTGTGCGAAGAACCAAATTAAGTATGTTTCGGTAAATGTGGGCGATAATTTTGAAAAAATATTGACTACATATTTGGTTGAAAAACAAAACTTTGGATAAAGATTTGAAAATTTATTTCATTTTTTTTACAAAAACACTTGCAGAAACGAAATTCTGTTATATCTTTGCAACCGCAATAACGCAGA
>NZ_QJRJ01000068.1 GCF_003254625.1 Flavobacterium ginsenosidimutans | reverse complement strand
TTCTTACAGGTGTTTAATTAAATATATTTGTCTAATAATCTGTATCGATTATTTAGGACTAGTCAAAATTTCACTAGCAATATGATCGCACTACCGAGAGAAGGACGATCATCTATTTTTCTATTGTAAAAGCTTATATAATCTGGCTAAAAACAAAAATATACCACCTAATAGGAAAAGAAACCTATACTTCTTCATTGCTAAATAGTTTTCATTTTTTGTAATCATTAAAAATACTCCCCACGCAATAAGAATAATGGGTACTATCAAATATGAGATATTGTTCTGCATTGAAAAAAGTTAAAAAAATATTTTAATAAAATAAATTAAAAATAAAAATGCGTAAAAGTATTAACAAAAATACTGATTCCAGATAAGACTTATCAAAATAATCCTCTTTGTCTGTTAACTCCCTTCTGGCGCGAGCGTCGCGCTGATTAATAATCTCTATTGACTTAAAAAAATATTATAAATATACCTTTTTTCTAATTCTGAAATAAAACTATATTAGCATCTCATTTAAAAATAAACTAACCAACCAATTTCAAAATATGATACGTAAAATCTCATTGCTTTTTATAATTGTTTTTTTATTTCAGAGCTGTAATATAGGAACCTCTGGAGTTAATAAAAATGAAAATATTGCTGGCGATAAAAGAGAAGAAATCAAGCTCTTAAATGATCAATTATTCAAAGCTATAATGAGCAATGACAATAAAGGTGTAAGAGCATTACTAGCGAATGAGCTTGTAAAAAAAAATGGCAATGAAATAGATAACTTAGTAAAACAAGTTAGCACTTCTTTTCAATCCAAAAGTTATAGAATTCTGGATGAATATAATGTTGAAAATTCGACAACAGGCATCAGTAATACTATACCAATGGGCACTAAAGACAGTGATTTCGTTATTAATTATTTAGCAATGAACAAGGATATGTATGTATCATTATTAATACCCAATGGACATGACAATGAGCTATTGATAACTGTAATCTATGGCAAGTACGACAATCAATGGAAGATCAATATTTTGTATGCCGGACAATATAATTTATTAAAAAAAGGCCCTGCTGAATACTACAAATTAGCACAAGAAAATTATAACAGATCTTACTTGATCGATGCAATAAACTACGTTAGTTTAGCAAAACAGTGTTTAAGACCTGCTAGTGATATTATCAAATATCAAAATGAAAACGAAATCAATAATTTTTATGATAATTTATTAAAGGAAGCCAACTCTAAATTTACTTTGCCATTAACCCTTGAAAGTGTAGATAGCAAACCTAAAGTTTACAGTATTTATCCTGAAGTTGCAGCAGAAGGATACATCCCAAGTATTGACTATGTTACAAGCATTAACTTAGACGATACTATAGCGCTAAAAACAGAAAAGGATAAAATGAAAAAAGAGATAAAGAATCTATTTTCAGGCATTTATAAAAATAAAAAAGGTGTTTTTTATAGAGCTTTCAGCGAATTGCCTGATGGAAATAAACCAAGAAAATACTGTAAAATGTTTGATAAAATAACTAAGTAATTCTATTTTTTTTACAATTATAAAAAAGGGGGCAAAACAAACAAAGTTTTGCCCCCTTTTTTATATTAAAGACCACATTTACTAACTGAATTTTTGTTTAAATATACAACTCATCAAAAAACTCTCATGATCGAACGTAATTCTATAAAGAAAATTAAAATGTAATTTTCATCGCTTTTTAATCACTGATTTTTAGCTATTTACAAGTCAATCAATGCATTTCATTTTTAAAATGGGTTGCATAAACCGTTATTGTTTTTTATTTTTATGGAATCTGATGAAACTCTAATCATCCGATTTAATATTTTAAAATAGGAGAAATTTAAAATGAGCAACGACAAAAAACTAAAAGCTGTAGCTTTCGGAGAAGTACTTTGGGATATTTTTGATAATGTGAAAAAAATTGGCGGAGCGCCTTTAAATGTAGCGCTTCGTATGAAAGCCCTTGGCGTTGATTCTAATATGATTAGCTGTGTAGGAAATGATGCAGATGGAGAAGCAATTATAAATGAAGTCCATAAATTAGGCTTAGAAACAAAAACAATTCTAAAATCTGATGATTTCCCAACGGGTTTAGTAAACGTAACATTGGACGAAAGTAAATCTGCAACTTATGAAATTCTTTATCCTTCAGCTTGGGATAAAATTATTCTAAACGAAGAAGCGAGAGAATTAGTCGTAAACTCAGATGTTTTAATTTATGGAAGTTTGGTCTGCAGAGATGACGTTTCTAGAGAAGCTTTGGACGAATTGCTCAACACACACACTTATAAAGTTTTTGATGTTAATCTTCGAAAACCACATTATAATTACGAAATTCTACAGCACTTAATGCAGTCGGCTAATTTTATCAAATTTAATGATGAAGAGCTAATGGAAATCAGCGCTGCTTTAGATTCTCCTTACAATACTTTAGAAGAAAATATGAATTTCATCTGTTCTTTAACCAATGCCACAGCAATTTGTGTTACGAGAGGAAAAGATGGTGCTTTGCTTTTATGGGATAAACATCTTTATGAAAATGAAGGTTATACGGTAAAAGTTGAAGATACGGTTGGTGCTGGAGATTCATTTTTAGGCGCATTGATTACTTCTCTTTTAAATGGAAAAGAACCGCAAGCAGCCTTAAATTTTGCATGTGCAACGGGAGCTTTGGTCGCTGGATCCGCAGGTGGAAATCCTGAAATTTCAATATTTGACATTGAGAATCTGATCAATAAAAATTAATATTCCTTTAGATATGATAATCAAACCCGACAGGTTTTAAAAACCTGTCGGGTTTCGTTATAAAATATAGAAAGTTAATATTTATGAATTGCCTTCAGCTTTAACTGGAGGTTAAAATTTCTGCTATAAAAAGGCTTTAGCCAAATAATACTTTTAGGCTAAAGCTGGAGGCAATTGAAAAAATTGCTTTTATTTAAAACCATTTCCTTTTTATAGTTAAAACATACATCTTTCCTTCTAAACATGGGAAATATGTAAATTTAAAATGTAATTATTTCTTCTTAATCAATATAGGCGCAGTAACTTGTGATTTCAAAATTATTAATGAAGAATGATGAAAAAACTACGAATTTCACTTATCAATATACACGGACTTTTGAAAGGTTCTGGTCTCGAAATCGGTCGAGATGCTGACAACGGAGGTCAGACCAAATACATATACGAATTAGCAGAATTTTTATCGCAACATGAAGATGTAGAACACGTTCATATTTTTACAAGATTAATAGATGATCCCGCTCTTTCGCCAGAATACGCTGTACCTGTAGAAATTATCAATGATAAATTGGACATAAGGCGAATTCCGTTTCTGGGAAAAAAGTATCGAGCAAAAGAACAGCTTTGGGAAGGTCTAGATACTTTTGTGAACGGCGCAATGCAACACATTAAACAGCACAACATTTTCCCAGATTGGATTCACTCTCATTATGCTGACGCGGGTTACGCTGCAGCCGAATTATCAGCAGTTTTAAATATTCCTTTCGCCCACACAGGACATTCTTTAGGATTCTACAAAAAGAAGAAATTAATCGAAAGCGGAGAAACGGAAGAAGATCTTGAAAAAAAATTCAAGTTTAAAGCCAGAATTGCCGCCGAAGAAAGAACCTTAGAACTCGCAGAATTTATTGTCACTTCTACCGAACAGGAAATTGAAACCTACAAAACCTACAAAAACTTCGAACTAGGAAAATACCACGCCATCTCTCCAGGAATTGACACCAGAAAATTTGTTCCATATTATTATCAAGAAAATGATTCGGATAAACATATGGAAGAAGCGCAACGAAAATATTGGGTTGCCGAAAGCATTTCTAAATTTTTAACCAATCCGCACAAACCTATTATTCTGGCACTTTCACGACCTGACCGTCATAAAAATTTGAATACCTTAATTGAAGTTTACGGAAAAGACAAAGAACTCCAAAGCATGGCCAATCTGGTCATTTTTGCTGGTATTCGAAAAGACATTGCTAAAATGCCCGAATCAGAAAAGAACGTTTTAACCGATTTGCTTCTTTTGATGGATAAATACGATTTGTACGGAAAAATGGCAATTCCGAAGAAACATGATGTCGAAAATGAAGTATCTATCATTTATCGTTATGCTGCAGAAAAAAGAGGCGTTTTTGTGAATTTAGCTTTGCATGAAAACTTCGGCTTGACCGTTATCGAATCGGCTAGTTCGGGGCTTCCAGTTGTGGTGACAAAAAACGGCGGACCTTCAGAAATTATTCCGGTTTGCCAGAACGGAGAATTGGTAAATCCGCAAGAAGAAAGTCAGATCAAAAAAGCGCTACGAAATATTTTAACTGATGAAAATCAATGGAAATATTACTCAAATAATGGCGCAATTAATATTCAGAAACATTACAGTTGGGTAAGCCACATCAATCATTATGTAGATTTAATCAATGAAAATCTATCGGTTTCCTCGACTGGAATCAAAAAACAGCATTATCCAAATATCAATATAAGCCGACTTAAAAGAAAAATCGATCACTTATTGGTTTCAGATATAGACGGAACTTTAATTGAACCCAAACTAGCAAATCCAGGTTTGAAAGAATTAAAAGCTCATTTAACCAATCGTACCGAAAAAATGGCTTTTGCAATGGCTTCTGGACGCAATTTGGCACTCGTAAAAAAAGTAATTGACGAAGAAGAATTCCCTCTACCCGACTTTATTATTTGTTCAGTCGGAACCGAAATCTATTATACAAACGGAACGGATTATATTTTGGATAAAGGTTGGGCCAAGTTTCTCTCTGGAAGATGGAAAAGAGAAGAAATTGTCAATAAACTGAAAGGCATAAAATGGATTAAACTCCAGGAAGAAGAAGCGCAAAATCCTTTTAAAATCTCTTATTATTATGATAAAGAACATTACAATCATGATGAGTTAATTCAAATTTTAGGAACAGGCTGGTACAAAGTCAATATTATTCCGAGCCATGGGCAGTTTTTGGATTTTATTCCGAAAAGAGCTTCTAAAGGAAATGCCATTAAGTTTTTATGCCGAAAATGGTCGATTCCTTTAGGAAATGTAATTGCTGCGGGGGATTCTGGAAATGATGTTGATATGTTTAGAGGGCCAGTGAAAGGAATTATTGTCGGAAATCGAAGTTCTGAACTTGCCGATTACGAAACATCTAAAAGTATTTATGTTGCTAAAAATTCAGCTTCAGAGGGAATTTTGGAAGGTTTAAAACATTATAAAGTCATAAAATAATTCATTCGGTGAAGATGAATTATTTAAACACATAGAAACATAGATTTTATTCTGAATTAAAAGAGAGTATTAAAGAAACTAGTTTCTAACACATAGTAAACGAGAAGTCAACTTTGTCAAAGTTCAAAACTTTGACAAAGTTTAACGGTTAAAAGATCTATGTTCATTTTAACTAAATAAAATGCCTTTTTTTACTGAAAGTAAAACTATGAATCTATGTGTTTAAAAAATTAAAAAATATACTAACAGTTTAAAATAAATAATAAAATGTATTCAGGTTCAGGATTTAGCAATTGGGAAATTGGAGATGTTGATGTATTTATAGATGAAAAAGGAATTCATCATTTATTTCATTTAATTATTCCCAATCACGATTATATTGCTCATGCCGTTTCAAAAGATGGTCTTTCGTGGAAACGAGTAAAAAACGCTTTATTTGTTGGCGATCCAGGAGAATGGGACGATGATATGTTGTGGACGATGCATATCAGCAAAAAGTCGGATGGCGAAGGTTATGAAATGTATTATACTGGCCTTAAACGCCAAGATAAAGGAATCGAACAAAAAGTAGGAAGGGCAATTTCTACCGATTTGCTTACTTGGAAAAAAGAAAATCTATACGGACTTCCGTTTAAAAGTGAAGCTCCTCATTATGAAGGTCAAAATAACAATCCACGACAATGGATTAGTTTTCGTGATCCATTTAAATACCAATACAAAGGAGAAGATTATTTGTTAATCTGCGCCCGAAGTGCCTCTGGACCAACATACCGCAGAGGCTGTATTGGTGTAGCAAAAAGAGAAAAAGAAGGTTATGTACTGCAAAAACCGCTTCACATTCCGTATGTTTATGATGATGTTGAATGTCCGTGTGTTTTTGAAATTAAAGGAACGCATTATCTCTTAGGATCAATTCGAGAAGACATAAAAGTTCGTTATTGGTCTTCTGGCGAATTTAGAGGAGAATATTCTGCTTTTCATAATAATGTTTTAATGCCTCAAGGAAACTATGCTGCGAGAGTTGTAAAAAACGGAAAACACTTTTTGGTTTATAATTTCTATTTTGCAGACGGAAATGTCAATACACATCGTGTGATTCCGCCACCAAAAGAATTGGATGTCGATAAAAGCGGAAGACTTCTTTTGAAAAGCTATTATTATTGGGAAAAACTATATCAGAAAACCATACTTCAAAAAGATTTGCCTCTCCCCTTACCTATTTTAGGAAATCCGACAGCAGAATTTGTTTTGGAAAATGAAAACAAATGGCGATTTGGATGCCGAAGCGGTTATGAAATTTATGGCTTCGAAAAACCTTCAAACGATTTTGTTTGGGAAGGAACATTGTCTGTTGAAGGAATGGGAAAAACAGGCTTTGTAATTGAATGTGATAAAGAAGGAACCGGATATTATATTTCGATTGATTTTATGAATGGTTTCGTGCAATTTAGAGCATGGGGATTTAATGAAAAAGATGTCAAGAATAATTTTATCTTTGAAAACATCCAAACCAATCAATTCGAAATTAGTGACGAAAAACAGATTTCCTTCAAAATTATCCGCTACGGAAATTATTATGAACTTTCGATAAATGACATTGTAAAACTAACTTTATTGGATTTTAAATACAATGAAGGAAAAGTAGGGATTTATGTCTGTTCGGCTGTAATTTCGATAAGCAATTCTAAAATTCACGTTATTCCAGAACCAGAAAACGAATATGCAGCTTCTGATCCTGAAAAATATGATAATGAACTTCAGCCAAATTCTTTAATTTAAACAATCATTGCAGTTAAATTTAAACACATAGAAACATAGAATTTCTGGTACTTAAAAAAGGCATTTTCACTTATATAATAATTCACATAGTTTTTCGTGCTGAACTTTGTCAAAGTTTTAAACTTTGACAAAGTTGTCGTAACAATCTTCACAAAAAATATAAAGAACAGGATAAGAAAGCTGTTTTTATTTTGAAAGATAAAACTTATATTGGCGTTTCAAACTGATAATTTTAAAAAATGCCACATAGCCCTTCTCCAGAAGATGTAAAGAGAATTTTCGAAAATTATTTTACTGCCGATATGAATATCTGGGCAGGATTTTCGGAGAAAATTAAAGTTCGTGAATTTGACAAATCTGAAATCATAAAAGATTATCATAGCGTCGAAAAATATCTCAATATTATAATTAAAGGATCAGCTGGACTATTTGTTTGGGATGGTAAAAGAGATATTTGCATCAATCTTCTTTATGAAAAGAGTTTTATTAGCGATTATATGTCTTTTCTAAATCAGAAGCCATCAGTTATTAAAACAGAAGCTTTAGAAGATTTAACGCTTTGGTCCATTTCGCTTCAAGATCTAAATGAATTGTACCAAAGATCTGAAACAGGTTTACGAATCGGAAAAGCTATTTCTGAAATACTTTATGTGCGTAAACAGCAAGAACAAATTAATCTATTGACGCTTTCTCCGCAAGAACGTTATTTAAAACTTATAGAAGGACGTCCAGAAATTTTTCAAAGAACACCTCTTAAAATCATCGCTTCATATTTGGGATTGACGGCAGAAAGTTTAAGCCGAATTCGAAAAAGAGTTATGGAAAAATGATTTCTTACCCAAAGTCAATTTTATTTTCATTTTCACTCGCTAAGTTTGCTTCACTAAACCAAACAAATTTAAAACGATGAAAAATAAAATCAACTTTGGCGCTATTATAGTTTATTATGTAATTGCTGTAATCTGCAGATATGCAGCCGTTAAAACTAATTTATTATCTGGAATAGAAAATCCATATTTAGTAATTTTACTTCGCGGTGTTGGTCCAGCTTTGGGTGCTTTGGCAGCAATAAAAATATTCTCTCTTAACAATCCAATGTCGTTAAAAGGAATTTATAAAAATGCAATTGTTCCGTTTGCCGTTTATTGGATTCTTCCAGCTGTTTTAATTGCAGGTGTTTATTATTTCACAATCGGTAAATTCCCAATTTTACTTATGTTTACTGTTTTAGTTTACGGACTTTTAGAAGAAATCGGTTGGCGTGGATTTTTGCAAGAACAATTAAAATCGCTTCCTAAATTTACTTCAATCTTGATTATTGCAATACTTTGGTTTGCATGGCATTTAAATTTCGAAACAACTCCAAGCAATATGATTTTCTTCGGAATCATTTTCTTTGGAACTTGGGGAATCGGAAAAGTATATACTTCTACAGGATCGTTATTGGCAGTTGCAGGAGTGCATTCTCTAAACAATTTCTTCCGTAATGGTTTGCATGAAACAGAACTTACTTTAATCGTAGTTTTATTAGTAATATGGGTTGGTTTTATTATTCTTTATAACAGAAAATTTAAAACTGTAGTAAATCCTGCATAGACTTTAAACCCCAAACTTTGTCAAAGTTTAAAACTTTGACTTCAACAAACCTTTATCTTCAATAAAATAACCACAATCATTGTCATTTCGACGAAGGAGAAATCTCCACAAGTAGCTCCGCAACGAAAATCCAATCTTTGTCGAGCTTCTCGCGGAGATTTCTCCTTCGTCGAAATGACAAAAATGTGAAAACCAACTTTATAATTTATCTTTCCTCGAAGTTCTTTACTCCCACTTTGACAAAGTTGACTCCCAATTTAATACGTGTTAAAAATTATTCTCCCTTAATTTAACCGTTCTGTAGTTTCCATTCTCAAACAATGTTCACTTCCTAAATACAAAGGATTTCCATGTTTCTCAGACCAAAATCCGTCTAAAACATCTTTTGTAATACATCTATAAACCGCAACTCCTTTATAGGTTTTATTGTCATCGCCTTTGTAACTAAAATTAATGACCAAAATATTATCTTTAAAGAAACCAGTTCCTTTTTGTTTATGCGAATTGATAAGCCAATCTGCCTTTATGCGATTGTTTTTATCTAAAGTCAGCGTCAAAACACCTTGGTATGTTATTTCATTACTTTCGTCCTGATTGCTTCCAGAAATGGAATAAGTACCTACTAAATCTTGTATTGTCATTTATTTAACCGCTATTTTTCAGCAAAAGTAAAAATTATCTTTTAAATCATTTTTTTTCTAATAAAAACGCATTCCAATCTTTTAAGATAAAAGTTGAAATTTTGTTAATTTCTTATAGAATTAAGTAAGAACATTTGAGATTTTATGATTAAATTGGTTGTATGAGAACAAATCCCGATGTACTTATTATTGGAGGCGGTCTTGCTGGTCTGGCAAGCGCTTTACACTTATCCAAAAAAGGATTGAAGGTAATTCTTATCGAAAAAAATACGTATCCAAAACATAAAGTCTGCGGAGAATATATCTCAAATGAAATCCTACCTTATTTATTTTGGTTGGATTTAGATGTTAGGGAACTTCACCCAACCAGTATTTCTAATTTTGAATTTACAGCACAAAACGGAAAAACAGCAAAAACCAAACTTCCATTAGGCGGTTTCGGAATCAGCCGTTATGCATTGGATAATTTCTTGTTTGAAAAAGCAACCAAAAATGGCTGTACCATTATAACCGATCACGTCTCTCATATTTCTTTTGAAAATGACATTTTTACTGTCACTACTTCTGAAGAAATTCTTTCATCAAAAATAGTCTTAGGCGCTTACGGCAAAAGATCAAATATTGATCAGGTTTTGTCAAGAAATTTCATTTCTAAAAAATCACCTTGGCTTGCCGTAAAAGGACATTACAAAGGAAATTTTGACGAAAGTCTTGTTGCTTTGTACAATTTTCAAGGCGGTTATTGCGGCGTTTCAAAAGTTGAAAACGACGTTATCAATATTTGCTATTTAGCCGATTTTGATACTTTTAAAAAATACAAAAACATCGAAGAGTACCAAAAATCAGTGCTTTATAAAAATAAAAAACTGAAAGCTATTTTTGAAAATAGCACTTCCCTATTCGAAAAACCTTTAACAATCAGTCAGATTTCATTCGATAAAAAAGAACCTGTAGAAAATCACATTTTAATGATTGGAGATACCGCAGGATTAATTCATCCCATGTGCGGCAACGGAATGGCAATGGCAATTCATAGCGCTAAAATAGCTTCTGAGCTTGTGCTTGATTTTTATTATGGAAAAATAGAATCGAGAAATGAATTCGAAAAAAAATACATTAAAGAATGGAAAAAGCATTTTAGCAAAAGATTATTCTTTGGTAGAATTTTAGCCAAAGCGCTGACACATAAAAATTTGACTCATATCATGACAACCGTTGCAGCATCCATTCCTGTTTTACTTTCGTTCATTATAAAACAAACGCATGGCCGACCAATAACAATTGAATAAATGGGTGTAAACACTAAATATAGAACAGAAGAAATTGAAATAATGGATGACTTTTCGCTTCAAAGCGAAGAGCTTATTGGCGCGTTAGATCAAATTGCTTCTATTAATCAATTGCTTGGAGGAAATAAACTGACGCTTCACGGCATAAAAGAGCTTTTAAAAAAGACGGATACTTCTCAAACCATTACCATCGCCGATATTGGATGCGGAAATGGAGACATGCTGAGAATGCTTGCCAAATATGGAAAAAAGCGAAATCTCAAATTCAAATTAATTGGAATCGACGCCAATGCTTTTACCATTGATTATGCGAAGAATCTTTCCAAAGATTTTCCAAATATTGAGTATAGTTGCATGGATATTTTTACCGAAGATTTCAATCAGTTAAAATATGACATTGTTTTGTGCACATTAACGCTGCATCATTTTACAACCAATCAAATTGCAGAACTAATCCATATTTTAAACCAAAATGCTTCAATTGGAATTGTCGTAAATGATCTTCATAGAAGCAAAATTGCGTATCGATTGTTTGAGCTAATAAGCGTTGTTTTCAATCTCAATGCAATGTCGCGTAACGATGGTTTGATTTCTATTTTAAAGGGATTCAAAAAAAACGAATTGGAGCATTTCTCCGAAAAACTAAATTTAAAAAACTATTCCATAAACTGGAAATGGGCTTTTCGCTACCAGTGGATAATTACTAAAATATGAGTGTAAAGATAATCACGGCTGTTAAACAGCTTCCGCAATATTCTCGAACGACCGAAGAAATACTTCCGTTTATAGACGTATGGCTTGAAGGTCAGGAAGAGCGTTTTATCAAAAAAGTAAAGAAGATATTTGAAGGCGCTTCTGTAGACAAGCGCTATTCCATCATGGATCCTTCGGAAGTTTTTACAGCTACTTCATTCGAAGAAAAAAATGATATTTATAGCCGCGAAATGATTGTTCTCGGACATCAAGTTCTCGAAAAAGCATTAGAAAAAACAGGCTGGGATCCGCAGAGTTTAGATTATATTATTACGGTAAGCTGTACCGGAATTATGATTCCTTCGCTTGACGCTTATCTGATTAATAAAATGAAATTAAGACAAGATATTGTTCGTCTTCCTGTAACCGAAATGGGCTGTGCAGCAGGAATTTCGGGAATTATTTATGCCAAGAATTTTCTAAAATCGAATCCTGGAAAACGTGCTGCAGTGATAGCAGTAGAATCACCAACTGCCACTTTTCAGCTCGATGATTTCTCAATGCCGAATATTGTAAGTGCTGCTATTTTTGGAGATGGCGCGGCTTGCTGTTTATTGTCTTCAAAAGAAGAAGATGCTGGTCCTGAAATTCTAGATGAACAGATGTATCATTTTTATGATGCCGAACATATGATGGGCTTTAAATTAACCAACGGCGGACTGCAAATGGTTCTCGATATTGAAGTTCCAGATACCATTGCTTCTCATTTTGGTGACATTATTCATCCTTTTCTAAAACAGAATAATCTTGAAATTAAAGATATTGATCACATGATTTTTCATCCCGGTGGAAAAAAAATCGTGACAACGGTTGAATCGCTTTTTGCTGGATTGGAAAAAAATATTGATGACACAAAAGAAATTCTCAAACAATACGGCAATATGTCGAGTGCAACCGTTTTATATGTTTTAGAAAACATTATGAATCGAAATCCGAAAAAAGGAGAAAAAGGTTTAATGCTGAGTTTTGGCCCAGGATTTTCCGCACAAAGAGTTTTATTGCAATGGTAATTTAAAAGCTTATGGAATTAAATGATATTATAAAACAGCTACCGTACAGCGAACCATTTTTGTTTGTAGATGAATTACTTCACGCAGATGAAAATGGCGTAACTGGAACTTATACTTTCAAAGAAAATCTTGATTTTTATAAAGGTCATTTCAAAAACAATCCTGTTACTCCAGGCGTTATTTTGACTGAAACAATGGCTCAGATTGGAATGGTTTGCTTGGGAATATTTCTATTAGGAAATGAATTGGGAGAAAATACCGTGATTGCCTTCACATCTGCCGATATGGAATTTTTAAAACCCGTTTATCCAAATGAAAAAGTAACCGTAACTTCGGAGAAATTGTTCTTTCGTTTTGGAAAATTAAAATGCAATGCGGTAATGAAAAATGAAGCTGGACAAGAAGTCTGCAGAGGTGTTTTGGCAGGAATGATAACAAAAAGATTATGAAAAAACGAGTTGTTATAACAGGTCTTGGAGTCGTTGCGCCAAATGGTGTTGGAATTCCTGCGTTTACTCATGCGCTGCAAAATGGCATTTCGGGTATTCGTCATGATTCTCAGCTGGAAGAATTGCAATTTTCTTGTCAGATTGTAGGTCAGCCGCCAATATCTGAAGAGTTGAAAGCGCAGTATTTTACAGAACTCGAACTTCGCGGATTTAACAGCACAGGGATTTTATACGGCGTTATTGCAGGCATGGAAGCTTGGAACAATGCGGGATTGCCAATAAATGAAAATCCAGATTGGGATAGCGGTGCCATCTTTGGAGCTGGAACTTCTGGAATTGATAAATTTCGCGAAAGCATTTATAAAATTGATGAATTGCAAGTCCGAAGATTAGGAAGCACCGTTGTGGCCCAAACCATGAACAGCGGTATTAGCGCTTATCTTGGAGGTAAAATTGGATTGGGAAATCAGGTTACAACCAATTCATCGGCTTGTACTACGGGAACTGAATCCATATTAATGGCTTATGACCGCATACAATCTGGACAAGCAAAACGGATATTAGCGGGAAGCACTTCTGACAGTGGTCCGTATATTTGGGGAGGATTTGACGCGCTTCGTGTCTGTTCTTCCAAGTTTAATGAGAGCCCCGAAGAAGGTTCAAGACCAATGAGTGCTTCGGCAGCAGGATTTGTTCCTGGAAGTGGCGCAGGAGCTTTTGTAATTGAAGATTTGGAAAGCGCTTTAGAACGCAACGCTACTATTTATGCCGAAATATTGGGCGGAAATGTCAATTCGGGCGGACAGCGCGATGGCGGAAGTATGACCGCTCCAAACAGCACAGCCGTTCAAAGATGCATTAAAAGTGCTCTAGAAAATGCAGGAATACATCCAAACGAAATTGATGCCATCAACGGACATTTAACGGCTACTACAAAAGATAGTTTGGAAATTGAAAATTGGGCAAAAGCATTAGACCGAAGCAGTTCTGATTTTCCATTTATTAATTCGCTGAAAAGCTTAACTGGACATTGTTTAAGTGCTTCTGGAAGTATTGAAAGTGTTGCTACAGCATTACAACTTTATGAAGGTTTTTTATTTGGAAATAAAAACTGCTCTGATCTTCATCCTGAAATTGCAGCACTACTTGATCCTTCAAAAGTGCTTTTGGAAACTATTAAAACTAACCCCAAAATAATTGCAAAAGCCAGTTTTGGTTTTGGCGATGTAAACGCGTGTGTAATATTTAAAAAATTCGAAAATTAAAATGGACAGACAAGAACTTACCGCAAGATTAAAAGTAATTATAAAGCCTTTTGCAACCAACACAGAAGCTTACGACAATTTAACTGAAGAAACAGACTTCATTAAAGATCTCAATATAAACTCGGCTAATTTGGTTGATATTGTGCTTGATATTGAAGAAAATTTCGACATCGTAATTGATAATGCCGATATGGAACGAATGCTTGATGTTAAAACTGCTTTGGAAATCATCGAAACCAAACTCGCAGCAAAATGATTGGCAATGACATTATAGATCTCGCGCAGTCACGTAAAGAAAGCAATTGGCAACGGAAAGGTTTTATAGAAAAGCTTTTCACGGCTGATGAACAACAACTTATAAAAAATTATGATAAACCAGAAGTCATCGTTTGGCTTTTGTGGAGCATGAAAGAGGCTGCGTATAAAATCTATAATCGTCAGACCAAAATTCGCGAATTCAGTCCCAAAAAGCTTGTTTGTTTTATAGATTCATTAGATATAAATAATTCATTTGGGAAAGTGATTTGTGATAAAAATATTTATCACACTAAAACTATTTTATCATTAGAAAGCATTCATACAGTTGCTGTTACCAATTTTAAAGATATAAATAATGTGATAGAAGTTGAAAACAAAGAAATCGTAAAAGACGAAAATGGTATTCCGTATTTGAAAATTTCTTCGAATAAGCTTCAAGATATTTCAATTAGCCATCATGGGCGATTTGAAAAGCGGATTATTATAAAAAACTAATTTAATCATCTAATTACCAAATACCCTATTACAGGAGTTTCTATTCAGAATATTCTTTATATTTGATTTATATGTTAAATTCGTATTCACCCGAAAGCAAAAATCTATGAAAATACTTTTTACAAAAACGGTATTGCTTTTACTTTTCTTAACCTTATTTTCTTGTGAAAATAAAAAACCAAAACCAGTCGCAAAACCTGCCTATAAAGCGGGTGTAATTTTATCTTTTGATGATGCTTATGTCGACGAATGGTCGGAAGCTGATCAAGTTTTGCGAAAATATTCTTGGAAAGCGACTTTTAACGTCTGCAGAATAGATTCGATTGGAGCTCCTGAAATTAAAAAACTGCTTGAAATGCAAAAATACGGTCATGAGATTGCCGGACATGGCTATCATCATTACAATGCAGTTAAGTTCACGCAAAAATATAGCGTCAAAGAATATCTAAAACAGGAAATCGATCCGATGATTATTTCTATGAAAAAAAAATCTTTCAACGTTACTTCCTTTGCTTATCCTTATGGCGAAAGATCAGATTCGCTGGACAAAGCACTATCTCCTCTTTTTAAAATTATTAGAGGAAGAGCATTTGGAGGTGAAATTCCAGAAAAGCAAGACAGCTATTTTAATAATTCTAAAATTGTATTTGCATTCGATATTGATAACAGCCACATTCATTTTAGCATTCCGTATGTATTGGAGTTATTAGATTATGCCAAAAAGAACAATAAAATTCTACTTTTATGCGGTCATAAACCAGTAAAAGAGGTCACAGAAAATTATCAGGTAAAAATCGAAACTTTAGAATTTATATGCAAATACATGAAACTGAATGATCTTAAATTCTATAAACTTTCAGATTTAGATAATTTGCTTCCGCCACAGCTTTAATCCAGAAAATAGAAATTATAAACAATGAAGATCCATCTTATTTTTATGCTGGCTGTCGTAACGGTTTGTCAGGCTCAAATAAAAAAAACTGTAATCAAAGCTTCTTCAAAAATCTGTTATATAAAAGAAGATAATGAAGAAAAAACAAAATGGCATTTAGATCCAAAAGCAAAACCAGATTTATACGTAACAAATAAAACTCCCAAAGAGAAAACGGTAACTTTTTACACCAATGAAGATTCCATCGTCATAAAATTAAAACCTGGAAAAAAGTTCGATTTTGCAGTCCTTTTAAATAATACCGACAGCTGTTATACACGAGTTGAATGTCCGCCTTTACAAAACTTTTCAAAACTCAAACCAGAAATACACGATACAATTCCTTTTGTGCTTTCAGAATATAACAATATCATTTTCAAGGTTAAATTAGACGACAAAGAAACGCTGGATTTAAAATTTGATTCAGGAACAACAGATTTTCTTTTAACGAACGATATGCTCAATCAGCTAAAATTAAGTAATTTAAAAGGTCATAGTTTTAAACTAGGAAATCAAATTTGGAAAGATCAGGAAATTTATCCTGTAGAGTTAACTGGACAAGGAACTGTGGGGCGTTTTGGCTGGAATCTATTTGATGGCAAAATTGTAGAAATCGATTATGATAAAAAGCTTTTTATAATTCATTCTAAACTGTCCAAAAGAAACAAAGAGTACATAAAATTGGATATGGAATTTACACATACTTTGTTTTGCATTCAAGGACAGCTTCAAATAAAGAACACGTTTTATAAAGGACGTTTCCTTTTTGATAATGGCTATCAGCGTACCGTAATGCTTGATCAGCAGATAATGCAGGAACAGCAATACCCTAAAGAAAGTTTGCCTGTTATCAAAAAAGTAATTTTAAAGAACGGAAAAGGAGAAGAAGTTCCAGTTATAACTGTAAGAAATGAAAAACTTTATTTAGGAAATTTATGTCTGAATGATGTTCCTGTACAATTACTAACAAAAGACAATCCTGCCCGATTTAAAACTCATATTCTTGGTAGCGAAGTTTTAAAAAGATTTAATACCATTTTAGATTTTCAGAAAAACAAAGTCTACTTAAAACCTAATTCATTATGGAATGAACCTTACACTGAAGGCTCATAAAAGAATGACATTTATAGAAAAACTAAACGAATCTAATTCAAGATTTTTTTTCAGAGAATAGAATAACTTTTAATTACTTTTATCACTTTAAAACTCATTGATCAGGTATGGGTTTTCTATTCAGCAATATTAATCGGTAATGAATAAAGTTTTATTAGTCGAAGACGATCCAAGAGTTGCTTCTTTTATAACAAGAGGACTCGAAGAACAATTGTATCAGGTAAAAAACGTCAGCAAAGGTTTTGATGCCATTAATGAAGTAATGGAAAATACCTACGACATTATCATTCTCGATATTATGCTTTCTGATATTTCTGGTTTTGAAGTCTGCGAGGTTTTAAGAAATCGAAAAATAATCGTTCCTATTCTTATTTTAAGCGCACTCGACACTCCACAAGAAAAAGTGAGAGGATTAAAAGCCGGAGCCGACGATTACTTGGCAAAACCCTTTTTGTTTGAAGAACTTCTGGCGCGAATAAATGCACAGCTTCGTCGTACAGAATTTAGTTCTGGTGTTTTAGATTTCCAGTCTTATGCGGGAATCAAAATCAATATGAAAGAGCAAAGTGCCAGCAGAGACGGTAAAGAACTGAATCTTTCTTCTCGAGAATTAAAGCTTTTGATCTTTTTTATGAAAAACAGAGAAACCGCTTTGTCCCGAATTGCTATTGCTGAAGCCGTTTGGCATATGGATCTCGACATGAGCATAAATACGGTTGATGTTTATATTAATTATTTAAGAAATAAAGTCGACAAGAATTTTTCTTTTCCGCTAATTCATACTGTAAAAGGTACTGGATATATGCTTAAAAATAAGGTTCATGAATCTTAAGAATAAACTTGCCAGAAATTCTACACTGCTTTTTGCTTTTATCTTAGGCCTTGTTCTTATTGGATCTTTTTTGCTTTTTAAAAGCCACAGAAAAGATTTGTATTATGAAAAGCTTGAAGACAACGCTTTAATCACTGCTTTTTTCTATTTTGAAAAAGATGAAATTAGAAAAATGGACAGTGTCAGTTATAAAGACATAGAAACGCAATTCAATAAAATTGCCAATCAATCTATCCGAATTTATAATGCTAAAACGAAGAAACTCTATTTGCGCGATGATGTTCCTGTTGTATTAAGTGATCGAAACTTAAAAGCTATTTCACGCGACCAAATTCTGCATTTTACAATCGATCAGAGGCAATTTAGCGGATTATATTACAAAGACAATCAAGGTGATTTTATTATTGTTGTTTCTGGAATTGATGATGTTGGAAATCAGCAGTTAGAAATGCTTGCCATTGTATTTTTTAGTTTTTATCTGGCAGGAATTGCGCTTAATTATCTTTTAGGACGATTTTTAGCAAGACAAACTTTCAGACCTTTTGCAGATGTAATTTCGAAGGTAAATACCATTACAACAGAAAATCTTCATTCGAGACTTGAAATGCCAACGGTTAGCGGAAAAGATGAAATAAAAGAACTTATTACAACTTTTAATTATCTTTTAGAAAGACTTGAAAAAGGTGTTGCGATTCAGAAAAACTTTTTAAAAAATGCTTCACATGAACTAAAAACTCCACTTACTTTTATTATTGGAGATATCGATGTTTCGTTACAGCATCCTAGAACCAACGCACAATATGAAGAAGTCTTAAAATCACTTCGAAAAGATACTTTCCATTTGAAATCGACTCTAGATGGATTGCTCATTCTGTCTGGATTAGAACTTTCAGAACCTGACCAGATGGAAATGGTAAGAATTGATGAAATTTTATGGAATATACTCGAAAAGAAAAACATCGAATATCCTGAAGTAAAAGTTACGCTTAACTTGGATGCCATTGCCAATAATGAAGATTTATTGTCTGTAAATGGCAACAGACATATGCTTTTTATTGCTTTGTATAATATTATAGACAATGCCATTAAATTCTCTTTTCCTTCGCAAGTAAATGTAGTTGCTTCTGAAAATGAAGAAAAGCTTCTTTTAAAAATAATAGATCAAGGTTCTGGTATTGATGAAAAAGACATTGCTTTGATTTTTGATTTATTTTTTAGAAGTGATCGCACGAGACATATTCAAGGGCAAGGATTAGGGCTTTTTATTACAATGCAAATTCTTAAGCGCCATAACATCGATTTAACAGTAGATTCTGAACTTGAAAAAGGCACTGTTTTCTCTCTCCTATTTCCTTAATTTTTTTAATAAAAACAAAGTCTTTTCTTGGTCAGAAAAACTGTTTTTTATCAATTCGTAACATTTACATAATACTCTAATCTATCTCTAATCTTGTTTAAATCTATCTCTAATCCCTTATTTTATGAGATCTGAGACAAACTGCTTGATAATAAAGCGATAGCTATTTTTTCATTAAATAACATCTTCATCATTTTAAATTAACAAAGAATTGTTTTTTGATTTTTCGTTAACATAAGCCTTAAATCGAATTGAAGCAAAGAGATTTTATTTGTCGTGGATAAAAACTAATAAATAACATGACAAAACTAAAACTCTTTTTTTCGGCTTTGATGCTTCTTACCGCAGGAAGTATTTTTGCCCAGATTACAACCTCGTCCTTGTCTGCAAAAGTCAATGATGGAACAAGTGCTGTTATCGATGCAGATGTTACCCTAACACATTTGCCTACAAATGCGGTTTACAGAGCAAAAACAGACAAACAAGGTAGGTTTAGCTTCGAAAACTTAAATGCGGGTGGGCCTTACGAATTAGAAATAAAAAGTAACGACACGAAAGATTACTCAAATGCACAGATTTTTTTAGCTCTTGGCGAAAATGATCTGCCAACAATTGTAGTTGGAAAAGCAGATAATAATGTATTAGAAGAAGTAGTAATTACAAGTTCTAAACCTTCTTCTAAAAACAATGGTACAAGTATTAATGAAAAACAAGTAAACGCACTTCCTTTAATCAATAGAGGAATTCAGGATGTTACAAAACTTGTTCCTCAAAGTTCTAACAACTCTTTTGCAGGTACCAATTTTAGATACAACAACGTTACAATTGACGGTTCGATAAATAATGATGCTATTGGATTTAGTCCGTCTTTAGGAGGACAATCTGGAACTTCTGGAATGCCAGGAAGCAGTACGCGTTCAAATTCTATCAGTTTAGATGCGATTCAAGATATTCAGGTTTATATTGCTCCTTATGATATTAAATTAGGAAACTTTTTAGGAGGAAGTGTAAATGCTGTGACAAGAAGCGGAACAAACACTGTGAGCGGATCTATTTACAGTTACGGAAGAAGTGCAGCTATAACTGGTCCTAACAATGCTGGAGATGGCTCAAAAATGCCAAGTTCTTTTGGAGATTATCAAGTAGGTTTTAGATTAGGATTGCCAATTATTAAAGATAAATTGTTCTTCTTTACTAATATGGAATATGCAGAAAGAACAGATCCTGTTTTTTATAATGCTGGTTCAACAGATTCTAACGGAAAATTAACTTCATTAGTTGATAACGCAACTGCAGAACAGATTTCGCAATTCGTAAAATCAAACTACGGATTTGATCCAGGAACTTATGGTTCATACAATAACTTTTCTAAGAGCCAGAAATTCTTCAATAAGATTGACTGGAAAATCAATGAGAAAAACTCACTTTCATTACGAAACAATACAGTTATTTCTCAAGCAACAAACTTAGAACGTGATGCTGCAAACTTTAGATTTGCAAGTATGGATTTTACTCAGAAAAACCAAGCTATCAGTACGGTTTTAGAATTAAAAACGCACTTCAACAGCCAATGGTCTAACTCTTTTATTGCAAGTTATTCAGCAATAAAAGATTATCGTGATCCAAAATCTAGTAATATCATGTTTCCTCAAACAGAAATTGGTTACAATGGAGGAACAATTTTCTTAGGAAATGATCGTGAAGCAACTGTTTTCAATATGAAACAAAACACTGCTGAAATCACTGACAACTTAACTTATAAAACAGGAAATCATACTTTATTATTTGGTACTCACAATGAATTTTACGACATCAATTACGGTTTTGTAAATGCACTTAACGGAAGAGTTTCATACAAATCTCTTGATGATTTCTTCAATAAACTGCCTACTCGTGTTCGTGGAACTTATCCGTTTGATGGTTCAACAAGAGACGAAATCTTCAATAATCCGTATGCTAAATTCAAAATAAACATGTATAGCGCTTACGTTCAAGACGAAATTAGAATTGGAGACAAATTAAAAGTAGTTCCAGGTGTTCGTGTAGATTATACTGATTTACCAAACAAACCTAAATTGAGCGAACAAGTACAAAATTCTCCTGAAGATCCAAATTACGGAACAACTTATACGTATACGCCATTAAATCAAATCAAAAACAACTTCTTTAGTTCAGCATTAGTTTCGCCAAGAGTTGGATTTACTTACAATGTAGATGAAGATAAAACGTTTGTTATTAGAGGTGGATCTGGTGTATTTACAGGAAGAATTCCGTTTGCCTGGTTAGGTTATGCTTATTACAATGATGGTGTTGGATATGGAAGTTATGACAAAAACAATTTAACTGCTGCTCAAGTTGCAGCTGCAGGAGATCCTTTGGCAACTGGCGGACTTAATGGTTACCACGATGCTACACCAAAAGTACAAGCCGATTTAGTTGATAATAATTTTAAAATGCCAGCTGTTTTAAGAAACTCATTGGCTTTTGACAAAATAATTGACGGTTACAAATTTACTCTTGAAGGTATGTACACAAAAGTAATTCGTGACTTAGAATTCCAACAAGTAAATAAAACGGACAATCCAACTTATTTTTCTTATGATACTAAACACGAAATGCCAATTTATGCAGCAAACATAAATTCTGCTTTTTCTAATGCTTATTTGTTATCAAACACAAATAAAGGATACCGTTACAGTATTACTGAAATGATTTCTAAAACTTACGATTTTGGTTTCAATTTTATGTTGGCTTATACTTACGGAGATTCTAGAGATATCACAAACGGAATTCGTAACTCTATGGAAAGTAACTTCCAGATGAACCAATCTTTAACTCCAAATAATCCTCAATTGGCAACTTCTAACTTTAATATCAAACACAGAATTGTTTCTAATGTAGGTTACGGCGTAAAAGTTGCTCCAAACAACACTTTATCAGCAAATGTATATTTCAATGCACAATCAGGAAATCCGTTTTCTTGGGGATTTGTTAACTCAACAATTGCAGGAACTGGACAGGCGGCAGGTTTAGCTTACATCTTTAAAGATGCAGCAGAAGCAGCAAAATATATTGGAGTGAGTTCTGCAGGAGTTCCTTCTGCAACGGCAGCGCAGCAAGTAGCAGATTACGAAGCTTTCATTAACGGAAATGATTATTTAAAAAGCCGTAGAGGAAACTTCACAGAAAGAAACGGAGATACAACTCCTTGGAACATTCAAGCCGATTTAAA
Source organism: Flavobacterium ginsenosidimutans (assembly GCF_003254625.1). Classification (GTDB taxonomy): domain Bacteria; phylum Bacteroidota; class Bacteroidia; order Flavobacteriales; family Flavobacteriaceae; genus Flavobacterium; species Flavobacterium ginsenosidimutans. The sequence continues at coordinate 106,228 of NZ_QJRJ01000068.1, read as the reverse complement.
ATTAATGGATGAAATTCAGGTTACTAAAGTTGGAACTTTCCAAATTTCGTTCAGCATGGCAAATATCGGAAACCTTATCAACAAAGATTGGGGAAGAAGTTATTTTGTTCCAAACACTTATAATTCAACAGCAAGTCTTGGTTTAACCAAATCAGGAAACTTAGGCGGAGTTGCAACAGGCGATCCTACTTATACTTTCCAAAAACCAAGTACTTCACCTTATACTGTAGATCAATTAGCTTCAAGATTCCAAGGTCAACTTGGCTTAAGATATTCGTTCTAAAAGATGTGTTTTTTTTATTTTTGATTATCTCTCAGTTTCTGTTTTATGAAACTGGGAGATTTTTCTTTAAACTCATAAAACAAAAAACCACTCTCAAAAAAGAGAGCGGCTTAAACAAACCAAAATTTAAATAAATGCTACTTTTATAAAGGTAGAATATTGTAATTCGTTCCTTTTTTAGTGTTAAATGTCGCGGTATAACCAATAGACGATTTCTCGCTTTTTATATTGAGTTTTTCAATAATAAAAGGCTCTGCAGATCTTATTGTGCAAATACCATCATTATTAGACAAAACCTTAGCTTGACTCATTTTGCCATTATTCCATTTTATATCTACAGTAAAATTGCCTTTGGCTTTAATGCCTTTGATTTCTCCATCTGCCCAAGCGTCTGGTAAAGCCGGAAGCAAATGAATTTCTTTGTTCTGACTTTGCAATAGCATTTCTATAACTCCTGCTGTTCCAGCAAAATTTCCATCAATCTGAAAAGGTGGATGTGCATCAAACAAATTCGGGTAACATCCTCCATGCCTGCTGTATTCCGTATTATTTTCTTTGGTTAATCTCAACTGATTCTTGAATAATCGATAAGCATGATTTCCGTCTAAAAGTCTTGCCCACATATTTACTTTCCAAGCCAAACTCCATCCGGTTCCATCATCTCCGCGAAGTTCTAGCGTTTTTTTAGCTGCATCGGCCAATTCTGGCGTTTTCAATGGCGAAATCAAATTAGCAGGATGCAAAGCATAAAGATGCGAAGTGTGCCTATGATGCGGATCTTCTTCTTCAAAATCTTTATACCATTCTAACAATTGTCCCTTACTGCCTATTTGAAAAGGAAGTAATTCACTTCCAGCTTTGTCTACTTTTTTTCTGAATTCTAAATCAATATTTAAAACTTTTGAAGCCTCGACTGTATTTTCGAACAAATCTTTAATAATTCCAATATCCATTGTAGAAGCCGTCGTTACAGTCCCTTTCTTTTTGCCGTCGTAATAAAACATGTTTTCTGGCGAAGTCGAAGGCATTGTTACCAAATACCCATCTTTATCCTTTTGCAACCATTCTAAACTAAACTCAGCCGCGCCTTTAATGATCGGATATACTTTTCTTAAATATGCTGTATCGCCTGTATATTCATAATGTTCCCACAAATGTCTGCTTAACCAGTTTGCTCCCATATACCAGTTTGCCCACATCGGGTCTCCTTTACCAAAATCTCCAACAGGATTGGTCATCGCCCAGATATCTGAATTATGATGCAAAACCCAACCATTAGCATGGTAATAACTTTTTGCTGTTTCCGCTCCTGTCACAGAAACATTTTTAATGAATTCGTCAAGCGGAAAAAACAATTCAGACAAATTTCCAGATTCTACTGGCCAATAATTCATCTGTAAATTAATGTTTGTAGTGTAATTACTGCTCCAAGGTGCACGAAGTTTATTGTTCCAAATTCCTTGCAAGTTTGCAGGAGTATTGTGTGTGCGTGAAGACGAAATCAATAAATAACGTCCAAACTGAAAAAATAAAGCTTCTAATCCTGCATCATTTTCCCCTTTTGCGTAATGCTCTAATCTTATGTCTGTAGCCAGATTGGCTTTGCTGGTTTCGTTTTCATTCAATTTTAATGAAACTCTATTGAAGAGTTTTTGAAAATCAGTAATATGCTCTTTTAATAAATTATCATACTTTTTGCCAACCGCTTTCTTAATCGGATTTTCAGCCAATTGATGCTCATTTTTACCTTGACTGTCTGGACATTTATCAAATCCGTTGAAACTTGTCGCGGCTGAAACAAAAAGCAAAATTTCTGAAGCATTTTTTATGACCAGTTTATTTCCGTCAGCACTTATTTCTCCATCTTTTATAACTGGTTTAATAATCAGTTCAAAACGCATTCCTCTGCATCCAGATGGATCTTCATAAACAATTGGTTCTTTATTGTAGTCAATATAATTCGGATCTGAGTGAGAAGGCGCTTTTCCTTTTAAAACCAATGCTTTATCGTTTATTGATTTTTCGTTTCGCAAAAGACTCGTCGCATCAAGTGTAACTGAAAGTTTCTTTACTTGATCTGCAGAAAGTTTAATTACAATGCATTGCGCAGGTGCAGAAGCAAAGATTTCTCTTTTATAATTTACACCACCAACTTTGAAATCTGTTGTTGCTAATCCTGTTTGTAAATCTAGACTTCTATTATAAGAATCCGTTTTTTGCCCTCCAAAATCCTGTTTCAGAATAAGATCTCCCAAAGGCATAAAACTCTCACTATAAGCTCCCTGCATATTTTTAGTAAGCTGATATGCCTTCTCGAAATCTTCATTTCTCAGCGCTTCTCTAATTAAAGCAAGATTCTTAAAAGCATCTGGATTTACGTTTTTCTGCACAGGTCCTCCACTCCATAAAGTAGCTTCATTCAACTGAATTAATTCAGAATCTACTCTTCCAAAAACCATTGCACCCAAAGTACCATTTCCAATTGGCAACGCTTCTGTCCATTCCACAGCTGGCTGATTGTATTGCAATTTCAAATCCTGCGCATAACCAGAAAATCCAGTTACTAACAGAATTACAAAAACCTTTTTAAGACAATGATGAAACATGGTATTTTAATTAATAATTTATAATTAACAATTCACAATTAATTGATTTTCAATTTTAAAACTGTTATCGAATAAGCAGGAAGATCCAAATCTTGTTTTCCTTTTGTGATTTTATATTCGCTTTGTTTTGGAGTGATTTTTTTTGGATCAGCAAAAGTATTTTCGTCTTGCGTATTTGAGCTTGACAATCTTATAATAGAACCTTTAGAACCTAATTTTGCTCCTTTTAAATCAATGCTAACTTCTTGACTTGAAGCTGCTGTATTAACCAGTTTTACGATAATTTCTTTGCTATGTATGTCTTTTACTGCCGATGCATACAAATCATTTTGACCAATTAACGCTTTTCCGTCTTTTGTAATATTTAAAAGATCTGTTCCTTTATTGGTCGAAAATAATTGCTGCACATAATAATTCGCTGAACCGTAAGATTCTAAATTATTAAACCAAATCATATCAGGTGTCCATTGCCAAGCATCTTCATGAGCCATTAAAGGTGCGTAAGACGATAATTGAACTACTTCTGCATTTCTTTCTAATCCTGTCATAAAAGCAGCCTCAGAAAATGCACATTCCCAATTGTTTCTATTATTCGGATTTGCTCCTGAAACACTTTGCGCCGCATATTCTCCTGCAAATATTTTTGGCCCTTTTCTATCATAATTATCGTAACGACCGGCATTTTCTCTAAACCATTTCGGACTTTCATAATAATGTTCGTCTACCAATTCTGCATTCAGCTTTTTAAGTTCAGCCATAGCATAATCAAAATGTTCTCCTTTTGGCGAAGGCCCGCTTCCAGAAACTATGATGATATTTGGGTATTTTGCTTTTATTGCTTTTTCAAAAACTTTGTAGCGATCAATATAATCTGGTCCCCATTGCTCGTTTCCAACTCCAATATATTTTAAATTAAATGGTTTAGGATGTCCCATATCCGAACGGATTTTTCCCCAAGTTGTCGTAACAGCGCCATTGGCAAATTCGATCAAATCTAAAGCATCTTGAATGTATGGATCCAATTCATCCATCGGAGCTAATTCTCCTGTGTTGTATTGACAAGCCATTCCACAGCTTAAAATTGGCAAAGGTTCTGCTCCAATATCTTCTGAAAGCTGAAAATATTCGTAAAATCCTAATCCGAAGCTTTGGAAATAATCAGGAGTTTGCTTGTGATTGAATTCGACATTCCAACGGTTCATCATGGTTTTTCTCTCCTCAACATTTCCAACCGATTTTTTCCATTGATAACGATCAGATAAAGTTCTTCCTTCAACAATACAGCCTCCAGGAAAACGTAAAAATCCAGGTTTTACATCATACAAAAGTTGTACAAGATCTTTTCTAAGTCCGTTTTTTCTCCCTTTCCAAGTATCTTCAGGAAACAACGAAATCATATCTAAATCAATCGTTCCTGTTCCTTCAAAAGTCAGTTTTAGCTTTGCTTTTGCTTCTGTTTGTGTACCGATAATTTGTGCTGTGTAATTTGTCCATTTTTCTGATTTTGGAACAATACTCGTTTCTCCAATTACCTTTTGATCTTTATCTATTAATTGAACAATAATTTTTTTAATTGCTCCATTAGGATTCGCCGCTTTCAAAGAAAGATTGTATTTGGCATCTTTCTTCACTCCCATTCCTCTAAATCCTTCATTTATTAAAGCATAACCTTTGTCATTGTTAATCTCCACTCGACAGAAATTGGTATTAGTAGCCGATAAATTTATTGGCGTGGCACTACCCGATTCTTTATTCATAGAAGATCTTTTGGTATTAGGCTGCTCCCAACCCATTAAAGGTTTATCAAATTCAAAAGATCTGTTTTTAATCATTTCAGCGTATAATCCTCCATCTGCAGCAAAATTGATGTCTTCAAAAAACAAACCGAACATTGTTGGCTGAATTTTAGTAATCGTTTTTGAAGCATCAACTTCTAAAGTCGCTTTTTGAGCATTTAGATAAAAACTGCTCATTAATAGACCGCAAATAGTAAATTTTCTGATATTGTTTTTCATAATTTTGGTATGAGATGGTTATTTTTTTACTGCCTCTAATTTAGCAGGAAAAGCCGATTCTCCATCTAAATTAATCACTTTTAAAACATCAACATTTTTACTTTCAACAGCATATTTAAAATAATCTGGTTTGTTTTTTCCCCATTGAACAGTACAATTTTGAACTTTAATACTTTCAGCGTTATCAAAATAAAAACCTGATGTACTTCCTTTTACAAAACCTTCTACATTTGCTGGGCGTCTGTCATATAATCCGCCTTGAAAAGAAGTTGTTTTATCAATAAAAACACTCACATTATCAAAAACAATATTCTTGATTTTATCTTTAGATTCCCCGCTTACAAACACACCGTTTTCTCCTGTGCATTGAATATTAGAAAAATAGATGTTTCTAATTTCTCCCACTTTTCCTTCTGTTGCTCCTTTTGGAAAACGCCAATTCGCATCTTTATGATTCCCTTTTGCTCTGCTGAAAGCTGTAACATAAATTGGTTCTGCTTTTCCCCACCAAGTATCTGTATTCAATTTACTTTCTATAATGATATTAGAAAAAATAACATCGCTTACCGTTCCTTCATCTCTGTTCTGAATTCCTAAAGCACGATTACTGTTTTTAATGATACAATTATTAAAAACAACTTGTCTAATCGCGTCCATATTTTCTGAACCAATTTTAATTGCACAGCTACTGCTTGTCATGGTACAATTGGTCACCGTAATATTCTCGCAAGCGCCAAATTCTTCAAATTCTCTTCTGTTTTTCAAACAAATGCAATCGTCACCACTTTCAATGTAACAATCGCTGATTCTAACATTTTTTGAATGATCCAAATCGATTCCGTCACTGTTACGCACTTTTAAGCTGTTCAATAAAGTAATTCCGCTGATTACAACATCATTACAACCAATTAAATGCACAGTCCAATAAGCTGAATTTCCAATATGAACATCTTTGATTCTGATATTTTTTCCGCCAATAATCGTCAAAACGTGAGGTCTTGGATCTAGAACATTAAACGGTTTCAACACATAAGCATCGTCTTGTTCTTCTCCCATAAAAGAAATTCCATTCCCATCTATTTTCCCGCTTCCGCTAATGGTAAAATCTTCTATATTTTCTCCTCCAATCCAGATCGTTCCTTCTCCGGGATTGGTTCTGAAAGCACTTTTTGTGTACAATTTTTCATCTGGACTTGCCAATAATTTAGCTCCAGCTTCAATATGCAAATCGACTTTTGATTTTACATCAATTGGTCCTGATAGAAAAGTAAATGGCGCCGGAATTAAGACTCTTCCTCCCGTTTTGCTGCATTCATCAATTGCTTTCTGAATTGCGGTTGCATCATTTGTTTTTCCGTCTCCTTTCGCTCCATATTTCTTAACGTCGTAGATTTTCTGTGCCGAAACAGTTAAGGAAATACAGAAAATAAGTATCGCGATTATAGATTTCTTTTTCATGTTTTTTATTTTTTTAATGCCACAAAGACTCAAAGGCACAAAGTTTTTTTTCTTTAAGTTTTTTTTTCACGCAGATATTGCAGATTTGGGCAGATTTTATTTGATTTCTTTAAAAAATCTGCTGAATCTGCTTAAATCTTTTTAAATCTGCGTGAAACAAATTTTACAATTATTGGCAAAAAAACTTCTAGTCTTTGTGCCTTTGTGGCCAACTACTAATGTGCTGGCAATTCAAATTTATTTTGCTCTGGTTCAATTTTTCTTTTTGCAGCTCCGTTGTCCAAATTACTTGACGAAACATCTTTAAAGACAATCTGATTGATCTTATCCGAAGGAACATCAATAGCTTTCATGGTCAGATTTTTTACATCGTCAAAAACAAATGCTGGACGGAAATCTTCTTTGTCTAAAACCAATTTTATGTTCTTCATTTCTATTCCGTTAACGTGACGAACGTAAAATCCCCAAGAAGGCAATTCGCCAAACATGGTAAATTCAGGATAACCTTTTATATTTTCATTTACGTCTTTTAATCGGCTTAGTGGATGATAGGCCATTCCTTTAGAAGCCCTTCCCGGATACACGATTTCAATGTTTTCCAAGGTGACATTTTCAATCAAATGGCCCGGAATTCCAGCAATTGAAGAGGGAAACGGATTATGGAAATAATCAACTTCGGGTCCGCGCATATCGTAATCAATGTCTGGACGGCCAAACGGAATCTGTGCTTTTACATTTTTAACCGATACATTTTTGATATAACCCGGTTTATCTCCGTTTCTGTGACCTAAACGGATTAATATAGCATTTCCAGTATTTATCGCAGTTATATCAGAAACTTTAATATTTTCGATTTCCGCGCCATCCACAGATTCAATCGCAATTGCCGATCTGAAAGTATCAAAAACTTTGATGTTTTCGATTGTTACATTTTTGAAGCTTCCATAAGAACCTGTACCAAATTTCACTGCGTTTGCACTTGATCTTATCGTACAATTTCCAATGTAAATATTATTGTTCTGCAATCCCGGTTCTTCCGATTTTAAACAAATTCCGTCATCTGCAGCGTTTACATTACAATTGGTAATTCGGGCATTTTCGCAACCATCAAGATCAATTCCGTCATTGTTCCAATACGCTCTGCTTTCTACTTTCATAAAATCAATTACAATATTTTTACATTCTCTAAAACATTGTGTCCAACCTGGACTATTTTTCAAAGTAATGTGAGTCATTGTAATCGAATCGCATTTTACAAACGAAATCAATTTTCCTCTTCCATCTTCAGGACGCATTCTTCTGTAATTGTATTTTGGATCAATTCGTACTCCCGTATGGTGCAAACTATCAATTGCCAATGCTAATTCTCTTCCTTGCCCGTTTATAATTCCTTTTCCGTTTACCGCAATATTTTTGGATTCGTAAGCTAAAATCAAAGCTCTAATTCCTTCGTATTTCGGATAATCATCAGGATTTGTACTTCCTAGCAAAACGGCATCGTCTTCAAAAAATAATTCCACTCCATTTTTTAGAACAATACTTCCCGAAAGAAAAGTTCCTTTAGAAAAAACAACTCTTCCTCCTTTGTTTTTGTTGGCTGCGTCAATTGCTTTCTGGATTGCTTTTGTATTTAATGTTATTCCATCTGCTACTGCACCGTATTTTTTAACGTCAAATATCTTTTGCGCCGAAATAGTTACGGAAACACAAAAAACAAACAATACGATTATAAAATTTCTTTTCATCTGTTAGTATTTAAGTTTTTAATCTCAACATTGGCGCTAAATATTTTTCACGCAGATTTAAAAAAGATTTAAGCAGATTCCGCAGATATCTATTAAAAAAAAACTAATTAAATCTGCCTAAATCTGCCACATCTGCGTGAAACAAAAATCCTTTTTTAATCCTAAAATCTGTGGCAAAAAACTTTTCGTTTCTGCTCCCGATAGCCATCAGGATTGCGAGCGATTTTCAATTTATTTTTTTAAATAAACTTTGAGCCTTTGTGTCTTCGCGGCAAAATAAAAATTACCAGAAAACAGTATAGAGAGCAACCAAAATTCCACTGATAATAAAGGAACCAACGATAAACTCTGATGAAACTTTAAACATCGATTTATCAACTTCAATTTCATGCATTTTAGATTCTATTTCAGAAACTGGTTTTGCTATACTAATTCCAACCATTATAAATACAATGATGAAGAAAACGATAGTCATTCTATCTAAGAAAGGATAATCTGGAAAAGCGCCTTCTGTCCACATTGGCAGGAATTTCAAAACTGCTGCAATTGGCACTGTAAGCAATGCTCCAGCTAATCCAGCTGTTGGAGTTGTTTTTTTCCAGAACATTCCCAACAAGAAAATTGCTAAAACTCCCGGTGAAAAGAATCCAACGTATTCTTGTATAAATTGATACGCCTGATCTAATGATTTTAATGCTGGAGCCACAAAAGCCGCAATAATCATACAAACAACCACGCACCATCTTCCTGTACGAACCAGTTTTTTTTCTGATGCTTGAGAATTGAAATACTTTTTATAAATATCTAAAGAAAAAATCGTCGAAATACTGTTGGCTTTTCCTGCTAATGAAGCTACAATCGCCGCAGTCAAAGCAGCTAAAGCCACACCTTTTAATCCTGCTGGAAGTAAATTCATTAAAGTTGGGTAAGCGTGGTCTGGCTTTAAAACTCCAGCAGCATCTACCATTTCCTGCTGAAACATTCCGTTTTCATGCATTACAAACATGGCGATTCCAGGCAAAACAGCAATAACTGGAACTAATAATTTTAGAAAAGCAGCAAATAAAATTCCTTTACGCGCTGTTTTCAAATCGGCTCCTAAAGCTCTTTGAACGATATATTGATTACATCCCCAATATGCCAAATTATTAATTAACATTCCGCCAACTAACACAGACATTCCTGGCAATTCATTATAATGCGGATTGGATTCGTCTAATATCATGTGTAAATGATCTGGTGCTTCTTTAGCAATTATAGCAAGCCCTTTTAATATATCTTTTCCAAAACCAAACTGATCAGAAAGTAGTGTCAAGGCTAAATAAGTTGTTACTAATCCACCCAAAATTAAAACGATAACTTGAAACATATCGGTGTATCCAATTACCTTCATTCCGCCTAAAGTCACAATCACAGAGAACAAACTCAAACCAATGACACAAAACTGAAAACTTACAGGAGCTATAGAGGAAATGGCTAAAGCACCTAAATAAATAATTGAAGTAAGATTAACAAATACATAGATTAACAGCCAGATAATTGCCATAATTGCGCTTACTGTACCGCTATATCTTTTAGCTAAAAACTGTGGCATGGTAAATATCTTATTCTTCAAATAAATTGGCAGAATAAACATTGCTACAATAATTAAAGTGGCAGCAGACATCCATTCGTAAGAAGCAATTGCAAGTCCGATAGCAAAACCAGAACCGCTCATTCCAATAAAGTGCTCTGCTGAGATATTAGAAGCAATCAAAGAAGCTCCTATCGCCCACCAAGTAAGTGATCCTTCAGCCAAAAAATATTCGTTCGAACTCGTTGTTGCAGTTTTTTTGCTTCTGTAAATATACATTCCATAGGTGGTCACTATGATAAAGTAAATAAAGAAAACAATATAATCTGCGGTTTGTAATACATTCATAATTGTGTGGTTATTGTGTGGTTAGATAGTAAGATGTATTTCAAAATTTGATTGATATCAAATCTTGAGAAACCATTTTCGTTTATATAGAAAGTACAGTAAAGTGAGCTGTACAACTGTTACGGATAAAGCAGCAAAAAAAGGTTGCCATATAAACGGTGTAAAATTTATAAGTCCGCCAAAAACATAATCTGCGGTGTGTTTAAAATCGACTAAACCTTCAGCAGCGATATAAATTAAAATAGAATTGGAACCGATTAATATTAATGGAAATGCCCATTTTTGAAAACCAAATAAATCGATTATCACATAAAAAAGGACAAAAAACAAAATACTGAATCCGCCAACAAAACAGACAAAAGAACTCGTCCATAAATGTTTGTTTATTGGAAAACTAATATCCCAAATCAATCCTATAATAATCAAAACCACAGCCGTTAAAGCCATTAAAAGCATTTTTACCTTTATTGAAAATTCACATTTTGCTTTTAAAAATGTTCCAATAAAAACACCTAATAAAGCGGTTCCAATAGCAGGAAGTGTCGAGAATATTCCTTCTGGATCGTAAACTGTACTGTGCAATCTTCCTGGCAATAAAAGACGATCAATGTAACCTTCTAATGAACCTTCTTTGGTTAAAACTCCCGCTCCAAAATCTGGCACCGGAATCCATTTCATTGCTGCGTAATAACCAATCAGAATACCGAAAAACCAAATCAGCTGTTTTTTAAAATCAAAATTCAAATAAATAATTCCAGCAAAAAACCAAGCTAGTCCAATTCTTCCAAGAACACTTGCCAAACGTGTCTGATCGAAGCCATCAAATCGTAATAATCCATTTACCACAAAGCCTAAAACCAATAAAATACAGGTTCTTCTAAGCATTGATAAATATATTTTTCTCTTTTCAGTTGCGGGTAAATCTTTAGGAGATTTTACGCCTGCCAACTGTATTTTTTTTTCAAAAGAATAGGGCATCGAAACGCCGGCGACAAATAAAAATATTGGAAAAATCATATCATAGAAGGTAATTCCATTCCATTCAGCATGATGCAATTGTGATGACATCCAGATAAAAATAGGAATTGGAGCCGCTTTGGCAAGAGCATGAACAATATGTTCGCCACTCATAATCCAAAACATCACAAATCCGCGCAGTGCATCTAAAGAAATTAATCTTCCATTTGTAGAGTTACTCATTTTTAAAATATTCAGTGGTCGGTTGATAGTTTTTTTTTAGTTTTCAGTCTCAGTCGCAGTTTTCAGTGCTTACCTGTGACTGAAAACTGCGACTGCGACTGTAAACTTTAAAAAATTGGTTTAATGATAAATCCGTAGCTGTATTCGCTTTGGGTTAAAGTATATTGTTCGTGTGGTGGTGCGCCCCAACTGTTGTCACCTCCTAATCCACGTTGGGTTAAATCGACGCAAACAACAACTTCATTTCTCGGAGTAATGTCGCTGGAATGAATATTCTTTTTAGAAATTCCTCCGTCAAAATCACTCGGATAATTATTCAAAGTACTCATACCTAAAGGTTGCAGACCTTTTATTTCCAAGCCATTTCCTTTATTGCTTGATAATTTAAACCAGCGTATATCTGTCTTGTATCCATTTTCTTGTGGGCGTGTATAAGGCACATACTGATCTGCAACTTTACTGGTATAAATTCCTTTAAATGAAGATGTTTTTCTATCTGGATAGTTTTCCAAAGGACCTCTTCCATAATAATCCAGATTTTCTAATGTATTTTTTAAAGTGAAAATCATTCCGAAACGTGGTAACTCTGGCAGTGGGTTATTTCCCTTTTTATAAGAAGCTTGAATCTCTAAAGCGCCATCATTTCCTAATGCATATTTGATGGTATAATCAGAAGCAACATCGTTTAATTTTAATTTTGCAACGATGTATTTCTTGCCATTTTCTTCAGTCTGCTGAATGCTTTCTACAGAAGTATTTTTTCCAGCCGTTCTCCAAACATTCGTTCTAATCTGCATTTTGTTTCCAATATCATTATCGGTTGGAGCTCTCCAGAAATTAGGTTCAGGATATTGTTTAAAATATTCCTCGCCTTTTAAGCTGTAATATGAAATCAATCCAGACGATTTACTGATTTTAACCGTAACATTATCCGAAGTCAAAACAAACTGATCTTTTTCATCTTGAACTTTTGCTGTATTTGCTTTATCTGATTTTTCGAAATATTTCCCGTCTTCGATAATAAATTGTTCTTTAGCAATTTCAAAGTTCTGAGGCAATAATTCTGAACCAATTTTCGTGTAAGCAAAAACATTCAACAAATATTCTGTTCCTTCTTTCGACTGTAATTTTGGTAAATCAATTTTAAACTGCTTTTTTGTTTTCGGATCTAAAGCAACATTAAAAGTTCCTTCTTTAATTACTTTTCCATTTTCTAAAACTTCACATCTAAAACCGTATTTATTCAAATTTGTAAATCCAAAATCGTTATTAATTTCGATTAAACCATTTTTAATATCAACTGCTTTAAATAATATATTCTGATAAACTTTCTTTACTTCAAAAGCTCCAGGATGCGGTGTTCTATCAGCATAAACTAAACCGTTGTGACAGAAGTTTTCGTCATTTAAATAATTCTGACTTCCCATATCTCCACCGTAAGTCCAGTATTTACGACCAGCTTCATCAATTCCATAAAATCCTTGATCTACCCAATCCCAGATGAAACCTCCCTGCATGTTTTTGCTTCCGCGGATAATATCCCAGTATTCCTGAAAATTACCACTGCTATTTCCCATTGCATGTGAATACTCACACATAATGTATGGACGAGTCACTTCTTTGCGCGCCGCATATTCCTTCATGTATTCTATCGTTGGGTACATCGGACAAACGATATCTGTGTTTTCGTTTTCTTTTGCCTGTTCAAACTGAACCAAACGAGAATTATCTCTTTTTTTGATCCATTTGTATGCTTCGTGAAAAACAGGTCCATTGGCACTTTCATTTCCTAATGACCAAATAATCACAGATGGCATATTTTTATCTCTTTCAACAAGACTATAAATTCTGTCAAGATGTGCTTCTCTCCATTCTGGAAGATAACCCGGATTCGTTTTTGGATTCATCCATTTTAAAGGCTGTCCTTCTACTCCCATTCCATGGCTTTCGATATTGGCTTCATCCACCAAAAACAAACCGTATTTGTTACATAGTTTTACCCATAAAATATTGTTGGGATAATGACTGCAGCGAACAGAATTAATATTCAGCTGTTTCATCATTTTGATGTCTTTCATCATCGTCGCTTCATCCTGATAGTGTCCCGTTTCTGGATTGTGTTCGTGAATATTTACACCATGAACCATTAATCGAACTCCGTTTACCAATAATTGTCCGCCTTTTAATTCAACTTTTCTAAATCCGATTTGTGTTCCAACCGTTTCTACAAATCCTCCTTTTGCATTTTTTAAAGTCAAAAGCAAGGTGTACAAATTGGGTGTTTCACTGCTCCATAATTTCGGGCTCGACACATTCTGAGCAAAATTGATAGTTTGAACTTTAGATGCTTCAAAATTGATATTGATTTCTTTAGTAAATACATTTTTCCCTGAAGCATCTACCAATTTTGCAACTAACTTTTGATTGTTAACTGAAGTTGAAGTCAGGTTTTTCAAACTTACATCAACACTTAAGCTTCCGTTTTTGTACTTCGCATCTAAATCTGGTTTCGCAAAAAAGTCTGAAATTCGAACATTATCTGTGCTGTATAAATACACATTTCTGTCAATTCCAGAAAGTCTCCACATATCCTGATCTTCTAGATACGAACCATCGCTCCATCTGTAAACTTCTATTGCCAGATCATTTTTTCCAGGTTTTAAATATTTAGAAATATCAAATTCTGCTGGACTTTTGGTATTTTCTGTATAGCCTACCTTTTCACCATTTACCCAAATATACATAGCAGCTGTTCCTGCTTCGAAATGAAGAAAAACATGTCGGTTTTTCCAGTTTTCTGGCAGCACAAAATCTCTTTTATAAGAACCAACTGGATTATCCCAATGATTAATGAAAGGTGGATTTTTTTCGAAAGGATATGTAATATTGGTATAGATTGGCACACCATATCCGTTTAGCTCCCAATTCGAAGGCACTTGAAGTTCCTTCCAATGTAAAGTACTGAAATCCGTTTTGTAAAAATCCTTCGGGCGCTCATCTGGTGTTGGTGACCAAGAAAATTTCCATTTTCCATTTAAAGAAAAATACCAAGGTGAGTTTTCATATTTATCAATTATGGCAGAAGTTTCATCTGCATAAGGAAGAAAAGCTGCTCTTGCGGGTTCTCTGTTAATTTGGAATACTTCAGGGTTTTCCCAATCGTTACGGTCTTTTTCTTGAGCCGAAACAGTAGAACAAAGTACAATCAGGCTGAATAAAAGTATTTTGGTTTTGATTTTATGCATTATTTTGGTTTTAGATAGCTGGCAATTATTTTTCTAACACATAGAAACATAGTTTTTCTTTGTATCAAAAGGCATTTTACTTATTACAGAAACACATAGCTATGTGTGAAAAACTAGTTTTTTTAATAAATCTTTTTTTCGCTCAAAAAAATCTGTTTCTATGTGTTTATATAACCTTTTTAAAACTTCAATTTTTCTGGCAAATATTTAGCAACTAATTCTTTGTAATAAGGAAGCAATGCTTTTACGTCTGGTTTAACTGGCGCTTTTGTATATAAATCATATGGATTGAATTTTCTAACCCAGTCAAACATTTCGATGTCTTTCTCATTCATCAAATGTGCGTAAGCATTTTCTTTATGCTGAGAATAAAAGGAATGATAACGAATCATGTATAAAGCCGGATCTGGAAGATAATCTTTCATGATTTGATATAAATATTCATCGTGCCCCCAACTCATTTTTACATTATCTAATCCGCAGTTTTCAGTGTAAACCCCAAATTTGGTATTGAATCTCTCGTCTGTAAAATCTGGATTTTCTTTAAAAAACTCAGAATAAACGATTTTATCTGAATAGGCACATCCAACAGGAAATGTATCTCCGACCACTGCCCATTGCGGTTCTCCAAACAGGCATAAAACTTTACCTAAATCATGGATGAAACCCGTAAGCACAAACCAATCTGGATGACCGTCTGCGCGGATAGCCTCTGAAGTCTGTAAAAGGTGTTGTGTTTGATCTAAGTCAATATCTGGGTCGCTGTCGTCTACAAGAGTGTTCAAAAAATCAACAGCTTCCCAAATTGACATTTCTTTTCTATTAAACTGCAAAAATTCTTGTTCCTTACTGCAGACAAAGTCATAAGTTTGATAGGTGTGGTTTATTCTATAAAACTCCTTAACTGTTTCTACTCTTTCTGAATCGACATAATTCCTGAATTCTTCTTTCTGCTTTTCTTTTGCGCTTTCATTTTCTTCAGAAGGATCAGGATATCGCATCAACAAATCATCTTCCCACTCATCTAAATTTTTCAACGGATTGTCTGTGTCTATATGCTTTTTCATAATGTTAAATAGTTAAAAGTTACAAGACAAAAATAGAATTACATATTCCGTTCAAAATGGATTAATACATCAAAAACATGGATAAATTTGATTATTGTAGGATTTTTACATTTAATTTAATTTAAAAAGCCGTTATATTGGCTTTTATCTATTTGATTAAGGTAAAATAACATTATGATTTCTGAGAAGTAATTGAGTAATCTTTGTGGATTTTCTTGTTTGGTCATTTTCTTTATGCTTTATAAGGTAGTTATTAATGTTAGCCACGAATTCACAAATTTTCACTTACATAACAGACTTTAAATTTTGCGGGGAGTTGCACGAATTTTTACAAATCAGTTTTTAAGAAAATAGCCTGTGGTTTCAACCACAGGGACATTACGAGAAAAATTAGATTATGGACAAGCATTGTAGATAAACGTTGCGTTCCTGTGGTTGAAACCACAGGCTATGTTTCATCTATTAATTTATAAAATTTGTGCGATTTAACGCAAAGAAAAAGCCCCTATATATAAGTGAAAATTCGTGAATTCGTGGCAAAAAAAATCTTTACAATCCCCTTTATCCCGATAACTATCGGGAGTGGCTAAAAAACCTAATTAATAATTTTACTAGGAGGAAAACCAAACTGTTTTTTAAAACATCTACTGAAATACAGCGGATCATTAAAGCCAACCAAATTCGTTACTTCCGAAACATTATACTTTTTCGTTTTCAATAGTTCTGCCGATTTTTTCAAACGAATGGTTCTAATAAATTCATTTGGAGCCAAATCCGTCAGTTCTTTAATTTTTCGATATAATTTTGAAGAACTTACCCCTAATTTATCACACAGAAAATCAGTCGAAAGATCTACTTCGCTTAAATTATCATTGATAAGACTAGTGACTTTTTCCATAAATTCTTCGTCAATAGGAGAATGTGTCAGCATACTTACTTTGCTTTCTACCTCGCCAGAGAATTTTTGTTTGAGTTCCAACCTAGATTTGATCATATTTTCAATAACCGTTTTAAGCAATAATGGCTCAAAAGGTTTTACTAAATAACCGTCAGCTCCCATGTCGTAACCTTTTACCTTATCCATATTTTCAGAAAGCGCCGTCAGCATTACAACTGGAATGTGACTGATGAATTCGTCATTTTTAAGCTCTCGACAGAATTCTAATCCGTCCATAACAGGCATCATAACATCTGTAACACAAACAATTGGTTTAATTTGTCTGCAGATTCTCAAGCCTTCTTCTCCATTTTCTGCGTCATAAACTTTATAATAATCAGACAAATAATCAACCAGATATTTTCTTAGTTCACTATTATCTTCAATTACCAAAATTTTCTCTTTTAAATCGGTATTCTGTATAATTTTCTTAGCTGCTTTTTCTGGAATAAGCATACTCAGATTGTCATTTTTAAGAGCATATTCAAAAACTTCTTTATGCTCGTAAGACTCCCGATCAATTGGAATCTCCACCCTAAAAGTACTTCCTTTTCCTTGTGTACTTTCTACAGAAATACTTCCTTTATGAATTGCTACTAAAGATTTTACTAAAGATAAACCAATTCCCGATCCCGTATTATTGGCTTTACTGTTGGTTGCTTGATAAAATCGTTTGAAAATTTTCTCCTGACTTTTTAGCGGAATACCAATTCCGTCATCTGTTACTTCAATAACCAAAATATCTTCAACCGTATCTTTCAGCCTTATGTACAAATCGACATTTCCGTTTTTATTGGTAAATTTCAAGGCATTCGATAAGAGATTATACAAGATTTTATCATACTTATCATTATCCAACCAGCCGTTTATTTCGTCATCTTCAGAAATAAAATTGAGCTTAATTTTCTTGTTATAAGCCATTTCCTTAAACGAATCAAAAATATTTTTTGAGTACGCTAGAATATTCGTCTGAGTAACTTTCAACTTAAGTTCGCCCGATTGTGCTTTTCTAAAATCCAATACCTGATTCACTAAATTCAATAATCGGCTGGCATTCTGATATATTAAATTATATCGGCTTTTTTCATAATCTGTTGCGTTACTGTTTTCATCCAGCAATTGTTTTGCCGGACCTAAAATTAGCGTTAAAGGTGTTCTTAATTCATGCGAAATGTTAGTGAAAAAGCGTAATTTCTCATTATTCAATTTTACATCGTGTTCTCTATTTACTTTCTCTGTAAGCAATTCTTGTTTTAAACGAATTCGGTTTTTGATTTCCTTTCTGATGAAATAGAAAACACCAAATAGAATAGCGAAAAACATTAAAAACGAAGTTGGTGTCAACCAGAATGGAGGAAGGATTTTTATTTTATAAGAGACCGTTTTACTCCAATATCCATCACTATTA
Organism: Flavobacterium ginsenosidimutans; assembly: GCF_003254625.1. GTDB lineage: Bacteria > Bacteroidota > Bacteroidia > Flavobacteriales > Flavobacteriaceae > Flavobacterium > Flavobacterium ginsenosidimutans. The sequence goes on along the minus strand of NZ_QJRJ01000068.1, from coordinate 88,343 downwards.
CTTGACCGTATTTTAAAAGTATAATTTCCTGGATAAAGGTTGGTATATTGTACGCTTCTAGATGTACTATTGGCTGTAATCCAATGCTTATCAAAACCTTCCAGCATATATTGAAACTTGTTCAGTTTTTCGTTTGCGAATGAAGGAGCCGAAAACTGAAGAGAAAAGTTTCGGTTTTTATAACTTAATTCAATTTCATTTCCATAATTCAAATCTTTTGAAAGCGGAATTTCTCCATTAATTTCCATTTCAGGAAACACTTCTTCATTCTGAATTTTAAACTCTGAAATCACTGGTAATGGCGACCAATTATTTCTTTTCATTGCGGGTGGAGAAAAAGAAATAATTCCGTTTTTACCACCTAGAAAAATATTAGAATTATTAAAATAAAAGAATCCACTTGAACTAAAAACGTCTAATCGGTTACCACTATTAACGTGATAAATACTAATATCCTTTAAATTCGATTTTACGAAAGCGATATTATTGTTGTTGATATTCAGCCATAAATTCCCGTTAGCATCAGATAAAATATCAGTGATCCATTTTCCAGAAAGTTCTTTCAGATTTTTTACAGGCTCAAATTCGTTCTTTTTCGGATTGTACAAACACAGGCCAAAACGGGTTGAAGCCCATATTTTCCCTTTTACATCGACTAAAACGTCACTCACATTTTCATCATGAGGCACGCCTTTTTCCTTTATAAAAAGTGACGAATAAGTCTCAATTTTTCCTGAATTGATATTGTATTTTACTACGCCTGTTTCTGTAGCAAACCACACATTGTCTTTGGCGTCCCTTTCAATGGCATTTATCTGAAAATCAGGTAAAAGTTTACTCGAGGTTTCTACTTGTAGTGTTTTAGTATTTAGAATTACAGCTCCTTCTCCAAACGAACCAACGATCATTTTATCGTTTGTAATTTTTCTAAAAGCAAAAACAGGCGATTTCTCAAATCCCGAATGTATTTCTCTAGAAGATTTGCTCAAATAATTGTAAACCAAAATGTTTCCATCCCAAAGACCACAGTAAAAAATCTTTCCATCATCAGAATATATACTTGCAATGTCTTTACCAACATTGTGCAAAGGCGTTGAGCCTTTTATGTTAGAAATAAAAAGTCCGCTGTGATAAGTCGCTACAATTACTTTTTCGTCATACGTTTTAGCAAAACCTCTTATTCGTGGCGCCTGATTGCCAATTGAACGCGAAATATCTTTGTTTAAAGTAAACTGATTTTCATAAGGATCGTATTTATCCAAACCATCTTCAGTTCCAATCCACAAGACACCAGATTTATCAAAATAAAGTGCCGAAATTAAATTATCGACAAGCGAAGTATCATCAGAAAGAATAGAATAATACCATTTGTAATTTCCTTTCTGAATGTCTTCTAGTTGATCACAAACTAGCAATCCTCCCAAAGTCCCGACCCAATATTTGCCGTCTGGAGCTCTTGCAACTGAAAGAAAATAGGGCCCTAAAGCGCCTCTAACTTGTTTGTTGTCAATATATAAATTAACAAACTCATTAGTGGCTTTATCCAATTTATACAAACCTTCACGAGTTCCAATAAAAATATCCGATTTCGCATCTTCATATATAAAATTGATGTATGGATTTTTGATATTTGAATAGGGTACAGAAAGCGAGTAATAGTTAATTTTTACGATCGCTCCCTTTGCATCCATTGTTATTTTTGCAACCGAAGACTTTTCGTAACTCCCAATCCAGATATTTCCTTTTTTATCTTCAAATATTTCTTTTACATAATCAAAACCTTTTAATGGAATTTTCTCAAATCGGTTTTCTTTCAAAAAGAACATATACATTCCTTTTGTTTTTGTCCCTACCCAAACTCTTTTGAATTTATCTACATAAACAGCTCTAACTTCATCATCTGGAAGGCTGTTTGCATCCTCTTTTTTATTAAAAAAAGTAGTGAAAACATGCGTATCCATTTTGAAAAGAGTCAGCCCTTTTCGGGTACCAATCCATAAATGATTGGAATCTTCATCAAGTTCTAAAGCCGTAATATCGTCATTGTATAATTTGTTTTTCCCAAGTGTAGAACTCATGTAATTTTTGAACTGATAACCGTCGAAACGATTTAATCCAGAGAAAGTTCCAAACCACATAAATCCCTTTTTGTCCTGTACAATATGACGTACTGAATTATGAGACAGTCCGTTATTATCATTATAATGCGCGAATTTTATATTCTGTGAATAAGAATGATAAAAAACGGCAAATAACAAGAATAATATAAAGGCTTTTTGTCTCATGAAAATAAATTATATATGCAATTTAATCTTTTTGATTTAATAAATATCAAAATTATTTAACAGATAAATTATCAATTTTGTTATTTTTCAAATCAATTTTAAAATGATCAGAAGGCTCGCCATGCATGGTTTTAAGAAATATTTTGGCCCATAAAACCAGTTTTGGATCATTTGACCTTTTTAACTGCCTGCATATCAATTCGTATTGCTTTAATCTTTTATTTCCAATTTCTGGAATAGCCAATTCATCAGCGTTCTTTAAGCGGTAAAAATCGAAAATCATATCAAATCCTGTCCAAGATTCAAAATCTGAAAGAGTTAGAGAATTCTCTTTCAAATCTTTAGCAACTTCATTCGTATTTTTATTTCTTTCTAACAACTCTCTGCCTGAAAGTTTCTCGATCGACTTTAAAAAATCAGCTGGAAAATCTTCAGGTAGAAATCTTAATCGGACTAGCTCTTTTAAATGCCAATTGGTAAATGCTGCATAATCTTTGGCTTTCAAAATTTCTTTATCCCAAATCTCTTTGCTTTTAATCTCTTTTAGGTGATCATATTCTTCTTCATAAAAAGGAAAAAGACTATTGAAATTAGCGACTTTACCTACTACAATTGTTTCTACTTCAAGTTCTGAATTAGAATGAATGGTCAATATTTTGTAAGCGGGCATATAAGCTGCAAGAGATGGCGTCTGAATATTAAAAAGTGTATTTCCGTTTGCTGTTTTTCGAACGCCTGTATCGTTAATGTGCATATGTCCTCCAAAATGAACCTGAATTCCAGCGTCTGCAAATTGCTGAGCGACTTCTTCGCTCGGAACTCTTTGCAATTGCATTTTGTTAGCGCCAAAAAGTTCTTTCAATTCAGGCGAAGCATTATTATTAAATTCTACCATTGGATAATGACTAAAAGCGATCAAGATTTTTCCTTTTTGTTTCGCTTCCGCGGAAACTTTTTTCACCCAATTGATCAAATGGCTTTTATAAATCAGAACGTTATTGTATCCCGTATTCGCACCAGAAAAATCATTTGGATTATTAGGCAATCCTGATAATTTTTCGTTTGGAACATAAGCATTGGCATCAATAGCCAAAAGCCAAATGCCTTTTATTGGTTCGACCAAATAACTTGCATCTGGAAGAAATAAATTGGTGTTTTTAATTAAATATGTTCTTTTTTCTAAAGCAGATTCTTTTTGAGCTTTTTCGAAATTATATTGCTCATAAGTGTAGTCAGAAAATGGTGTTTCCCAATACAAATCAGTCTTTTTTGGAAAAAAACCAAAATCACGCATTTCTTGAATGGTTTCTTGATAACCCCAATTTTTTATATCGGCTGTTATAATGGGTTCGAGTTCTGTTTTATTTTTATTGAAATTAGATGTAGAACTGCTGATAATCTGTTCTTTTCCATCTTTTCCTAAAAAATCAGTTTTAACAGCATCTTGCGAAAACGGTCTTACAACATCATGATTTCCTGTCGTTATGAAAAAGGAAATACCATATTTTTGAGAATATTCATCTAGAATTTTTCTTAATCCGCGAACATGAACGGGCTGTCCATCATCGCTGAAATCACCTGGAAGCACGACTTCTTTAATACCTCTTTTTACAATGTCATTTAAAGCTTGTAAAAAGGCGAAATAGTTTTCATTGAAAATTCTAGTAGAATGCAGCTGGGAATTCATTGTTCGAATATTGGCATATTCGCCTGTAACTGGATTTTTTATTCCCTGATAATCATTGTCTTCAAATTTTGCAAAAATATCCTGTAAATGAGCATCGGCTATAAAAGCAATTTGAATCTTTTTCTCATGAGAATGCTGTTCTGTTTTGCAGGAAATCAGAACTAGAACAATCAATGAGCAAAAGATATTTTTGAATGACATTTTATTATTTGATATTATAATAGAGACTTAACAGTCCCGAAGCATCGGGATTAAAAACCTGTTAGGTCTGCTTTGTGAAAAACATTATATTAATCTACCACTTTCACCAAAGTCGGATTAATTCCTAACGGATTCTTGATTATTTTACAGATTAAAGGAAACTCGGGATTTTTCACAATCCACATTTCGGTTTCGTCAATCTGCGCTTTTACATGCAATGCGTCGATTGATTTTCCATCAATTAAAACTCCGTTTTTATCTTCGTTTTTGTCGAGAATATAAGTCGTGTTATTATACACAAAAGAATTGTTTTTGACTAAATTCTGATAAGCTGACTGCGAAATCATAAAAAAAGTCTCATTCGGTTTTAAGTTCAAAACTGGTGCATATTCTCCTTGATTAAAACTTAAGGCATTTCCGTTTTTTACGGCTTCAGAAAGCATTACTATTTTACTTTTTACGCCTTTTGTTTCCAGTTTAAAAGCCAACTCTTCTTTTGAGGTTTCAGTCGTAAGCTGCAAAGTTCTGGTCTGTCCGTGCAGTTTACAAACATAATGCAACTGCGTATTATTTTTTAAGGTTGGAATGTAATTCTGTGCTGTTCCTTTTTGATAAACGGTACAGAAAATAATCATTAAAAGTATATTTTTCATCTTGCTTATCTTTTTATTTATTTTGCTGGCGGTAAAATTGTTGTTCCCCAAGCCGAAGGTTTTGAATCCATTTCTAAAACTAATTCTCCTCCATTGTTAATATCATCATGTGTAATCCAAGCTTTATTGTATGGTTTTCCGTTTAACAAAGCAGTTTTGATGTATCTGTTTTTATCACTCATTTTTTTAGCCGAGATTTTAAAACTCTTGCCATTTTCTAATTTCATAACCGTTTCTTTTATCAAAGGCGTATTAATCAAGTAATAAGGTTGTCCTGCATTTGGGTACAATCCCATCATGTGGAAGGCAAGCCACGAAGACATAGCTCCAGAATCGTCATTACCTGGAAGCCCCTCTCTAGAAGTGTTGAAATTCTTTTTAATAATCGTTCTAATTCGATCGCTGCTAAAATAAGGTTTTCCAATCCAGTGATACAAACAAGGCGTAAGAAATGATGGCTCGTTGGCAACATTAAATAAATCATTATCAAAGAAAATATCTAATCGCTTTTCAAAGGCTTTTTCTCCTCCTGATTTTTTTACTAATTCTGGAATATCGTGTGGCAAACTAAATGAATATTCCCATGAAGTTCCTTCATAGAAAAACACGCACCAATGGCAGACATACCAAGGCGACTCGATAATTACAGGCGTATATTTAAAAGTTGGTTTCTGGATTTTCGATTCGCCAAAAACAACATCATCAAGCCAGTTTCCATCTTTATCTTTTGGCATAATGAATCCTTTTGCTCCATTGTTTTCATAATCAGAACGCCATAAATTCTGCCAGCTATCTGCCTGTTTTATATACTGATTATAAAGGTCCATCTTACCTAATCCTTTAGCTACAGTTGCAATATTATAATCGTTGTAGGAGTAGTCAATTGTTCGGTTTCCTGCACGGTCTGTGCCGTATGGAACGTACCCAAGTTTCAGATAATCTAAAAGTCCTCCTCTTCCTTCTCTTTCCTCATTTCCTCCAGGTGGCACAGTAGCATCTTTTAGCATAGCTTGAAGTGCAAGCTCATAATCGATTCCTTTTAAGTTTTTTACAAAAGCATCGGCAATCACAACCTCAGCATTTGATCCGCCTTGGGTTCTTCCATTATCGTTTCCGCTTCTTCCTTCAGGTAGATAGCCTTCGCGTTTATAGATGTTCAGCATCGCGTTGATAATATCTACTTTTCGTTTAGAATCTATTAAAGTGATTAACGGACTTGAAGTTCTGAAAGTATCCCAAATTGTATAAAAGTCATCATAATACGGTTCGTCATTTGTCCATAACGGATTTTCTCCCGTTCTATCAACTGGCATAATCATAGTATGATATAAACCTGTATAAAACATTTTTCTGTACTCTTCTGAAGTATCTTGAGATAACTGAATTCGGCTTAATAAATTTTCCCATTTGTTTTCTAAAGTGGATAAAACTTTATTAAAATCCCAATGCGGAATTTCGACTTCTATATTATTTTTTGCTTTCAATTCGCTTAAAAATGAAATACCGATTTTAACGTTCAGTTCTTCTTTTCCCACGTTTCCGAAAGAAAGCAAAGCTGCTGTTTTCTTTCCTGAATCGAACTGTGCTTTCTGATTACTATAAAACTTTCCATCTTTAAAAGTTACAAATTTTGCAATTGGCTGGTCGAAAACTGCCCAGAAATAAACGGTATAAGCACGTCCGTTGTTCCAGCCGCCTCTTATTCTGCTGTAGCCTCTTACTTCGGTATCTGAAACTATTTCGATTTGAGAACCTACAAACTGCTGTGCTTCTCTGGCATCTGGAATTTTTTCTTCTCCTAAGAAAAATCCTGGATCAATTTTTAATTCTTTCGATGCATTTTTTGGATAGGTTATTCTATAAAACGAAACTTTTTCTCCTGTAGTGATTTCCGTTTTAATATTATTTTCTTTGAAAATGGTTTCATAATAGCCCAGTTTTACATTTTCCTCTGCTCTGAAAGAAGTCTGATCCATTTTGTCCAAAGTTCCGGAAAAAGGCATGATCTGAATATTGCCATATTTTGGCCCTCCGCCCGTTCCGCTCACATGCACTTGGCTGAAACCCGTTACTTCTTTAGGTATTGGAAGCCAGCCACTATTTGGACTCGAAGTGCAATCAGGACTTGGTTTTACCATTCCGTATGGGCAGGAAGGTCCAATAAAAACTCTACCAACGCCTTCAGAACCAATCATTGGATCAACGTATTGATGGACTGTTTTCTGGGCGTTGCTTGTAATTGTAATAAGAAATGATATTCCTAAAAAAAAGATAAACTTGTATGATATTTTCATTGTGGTTATTTCTTTGTTTTTTGTTTGTGTATTTAATTATTTTTAATCTCTCTCAAATAACTATAATTATATATTTTTATGCGTTAATAGGGTTTTAATCCAACGTTATATTAATGTTTTTCTAGGTTTGATTGATCTGACATTTGTAAAATCAATTCGCCTCCATTGGTAATTTCCTGATGTGAAAGGCTAAAATTTGGAACCGCTTTCTGATTGAATTTGATATCTTTTATATATACATTTTCAGAACTATTATTATTGGCTTTAATCACAAATGTTTTACCTGAATAATACTTCGGATTTAGAGCAATCGAAATTTTATTAAATATTGGACTTCCTATTTGATAAACCGCTTCTTTATCTGTTCCTCCATTCATTTGAAATAAACCAATTTTAAGCAGAACATTCAAACTTCCCATTAATCCTTGGTCTTCATCTCCATTATAACCTGTTGCAGGCGATAATCCGCTAAAAGTGGTTTTTACTACATTTCTTGTCCAATATTGCGTTAAATCTGGTCTTCCTAGCAAGGTAAAAATATTTGAGGTTTGCATAGAAGGCTGATTTCCAAAATTAACTGGAATTCGGCTAAATTCTGGATGCAATTCTGCATCGTGCGATGTACCAGAAGTATAATTTTGTTTTTTAGCCGTTTCAAATTGTTGGTTTAATTTTATTATTGCTTTTTCTTTTCCTCCCATTAAATTCGCTAAACCTTCAATATCATGCGGAACAAACCATGTTGATTGCGCTCCGTTTGATTCTATAAAGCCATTTTCATATTGATAGGGATCATAGTTTTCTTTCCATTTTCCTTGTACATTCTTTGGGCGCATCCATCCAATCGATTGATCAAAAACGTTTTTATAGTTTTTTGATCTTTTGATGAAATAATCGTAATCTTCTTTATGATCGAGTTTTTTTGCCAATTGTGCCAAAGTCCAATCTTGATAGGCATACTCTAAAGTCTGGCTTGCTCCATCTTCATGACTTCCGAAATTGCCTTCTGGAAGCGGATAAGGCACATATCCTTTTTCTAAATAATATTTTAATCCTCCGCCAATATTTGTATTATGCTCATAACCGGCTTTTTCCATGATTCCGCCTGGCATATGATTTTTTTTGAGTGCAAGATAAATAGCTTCTAAATCATCTTTTACAATTCCTTTTTGAATAGCGCTAACAATAAATGGCGTCGCTGAAGCCCCTGTCATTACATAAGTATCATTTCCTCCTGAAGGTCCGCGAGGAATAATTCCTCCATCTTTATAATACTGCATTAAAGAATAAACAAATTCTTCCATAATTTCAGGATAAACCAATCCCCAGAGATTGTTTATTGTCCATTGCGCTCCCCAAAATGCATCTGAATTATAATGATTGAATTTTGGTTTTCCGTCGGGATTTAGAGGCAAATGCCCTACTCTAAATGTATCTCCCGTGTTATCAGGATAAGAACCATTTGCATCACTAATCATTTTTCTTCCTTGCAGCGCATGCCATAAGTCAGTGTAAAATCTTCTTTGATCTGTTTCGGTTCCTCCTTCTACTTTTATTCTTCCTAATAAGTCGCTCCACTCTTTTCTAGAATCTTTAACTGTTTTATTAAAATCCCAATGTGGCAATTCGGTTTCAATATTATTATTTGCGTTTTCAATTGAAGTATAAGAGATTCCGACTTTCATTAGTACTTCTGTCGCTTTTTCATTAAAATTAATCAAATAATTTCCTGTTTCTACATCTCTTTCTATTGACGTAATGGGTTGTTTTGTTTTAACTTTAAAAAATACAGTCAATGGTTTCGGACGTCTGAAATTGGTGCTTAAAACTAAAGATCCCGAAAGCTCGTAATCATTGTTTTTTTCTAACTTCCCATTAGTGTTTTCACAAGGTCCCAAAATGGTATTTAAATTAAAAAGAACTGCTTTTTGTGCCTTTGCAGGAAAGGTATATTTATGAAAACCAACTCTTAGCGTACTGGTTAATTCTGCTTTTATTTGATATCGGTCTAATTTTATGGAATGATATCCTGGTGTAATTATTTCGTTTTGATGACTGAATTTTGAATAAAAGTCTTTAAAAATATTGGATTTATTTTCAGCTGAAACTGCTACAGGTATTACAGAGACTCCTGACATTTGCCATTCGTGAACATGGCTAAAGCCTTTAACTGTATCTGTAGTATATTTATAGCCTCCTCCCCAATCGCCTTTAATTTCTGTATCGGGATTTAAGTTTACCATGCCAAATGGACGACTAGCAGATGAAAAATAAAACCATCTTGAATTTTCAGTGTCCAACAACGGATATACCTTATCTGAAACTTGTTTCTCTTTTAATGAAACTGTTTTCTGGGCGTTGCATGACACTAAAAAAATAAGGGTTAAACTTATTCCTATACGTCCTATTTTATAGATTTTCTTTAGTTCCATTTATTTGTTTATTGATGGGCAATATTGTTTTATACAGGATTGCGCTTTAATTGATTTACTTCTAAATCGAAAATATTAGGCAAAAGGTTTCTGTGAGAATTGTTTATTCTCAAAAAATGATTGGAATGAATGTTACAAAGCTTAATCTTTCATTGGCTTACAAATCGGCATTCGATTAAGCTTTGTCTTCATTCAACAAAAAATAAAACTGAACTGATTTTCACGAGCAACTGAAAAAATCAGTTTTTTTGAGGAAAAAAGGAGAAGAAATATTGCTCTTCCTCTCCTTTTTATAAATCAATATTAAATTAAGATTTGCGTTCTAATTAAATTTTAATCCTAATAACCAGGATTTTGATCCAAAGCAGGGTTTAGCGCTCTAGCATAAGTTGGAACCGGGAAAATACGGCGATACGTATCTGCATTTGTTTTGAATCCCCATTGTCCTTCATATTTACCAAAACGAATCATATCATTTCTGTGCCATGCTTCCCAAGCAAATTCGCGACATCTTTCTTGGTAAAGTTCTTCTAATGTTACTCCCGTCCATGATGCAGATGTTGTACGGTTTGAACGAACCATATTAACCAATGAAACAGCAGTTTGCCCTAAAGTTGCGTTTCCTCCGCGTAGAATAGCTTCAGCTTTCATTAAAAGAACATCCGAATAACGTAAAAAAGGAACGTCGTTATTTTGGTTACGGCTTGTTGATGTTGCATCAGGATAGAATTTTATGTTTCTGTATCCCATATTCCAAGCAATTTCATCATTTCCGCAGTCAAATAAAGCTGGACTCTGACGAAGTACAATATCTGGTGTTAAGTCTACCTGATAAGTATAAGTTGCACCACCATCTGAACCAGTATAGAATTGATCGTATCCTTTTTTTGTTGTTGTAACCGTTACAGGAGTAACACCATCATTCATGTATTGCAATCCAGTTAGCCATTGTTTGTTACGAATATCATTAGCATCATTAAAATAAGCATAGAATGATGGCAAAGTACTTCTAGGTGCACTAGGTGTAAAAGGAAGACCAAACTTTGCTCTTTCAGAACGAGGTACATCATAACGTGAATGATACATTTGTCCATTGTAACCAACCGCTATAGCCGAAGGATCATAAGGAACAGCAAAAATGAATTCTTTCATTGCTGGACCATTATTTGGATAAAACATTTGAAGGTAAGTGCTTCTTGGCTCAATTATATATAAACCTGAATTAATTACCTCATCGCAAGCCGCAATACAATCATCGTTTCGCTGTGTTCCTGTATAAACTTCTGCATTTAAGTATAATTTGGCAAGCATAGCATTGGCCGTTTGTTTATTTGGTCGACCATAAGTTGTAATTCCAGATGCAGGATTTAAATTAGGAAGTGCAGCTTTCAATTCTTTTTCTATAAAATTGAAAACTTCTATTCGGCTTGATCTCGGTTTAGAACTGAAATCTCCATATACCGTATCAAGCGGAACACCTCCATAAGAATCCATCATCATAAAATATGAAATGGCACGCATTGTTTTTAATTCAGCAATCATTGTTGATTTTTCTGCTCCAGCAGGCATCGTTGTATTTAAAATTGAGATGGTCTGATTACTGGTTCCAATAACTTTTTCTGCCCAATCCCATGGACCAACTCCATTGTCTGCTGTCCAATCATGATAATGCTGACAAGCATAACCTCTATTATCAAACCAGTTTCCTCCACGTGCTGGCAAAATAGCTTCATCAGTAGTTAGTGACTGTGACCACCACCAAGAAAATGCAAAATCTCCACGGAAGGCTGTATATACTGCACCAGAAGCTTGAATAAATTGTGTTGAGTTCTGTGGAAATACATCTGGTGTAAGTTGTGTTGTAATTGGCACCTCAAGATCATCGCAAGCCCATAACAACCCAGCAGCAAGTACTGGAAGTCCTATATATTTGAATATTTTTTTCATAGTATTTACAATTTAATTTTTTAGAATATCACGTTCAGACCAAACAAGAAAGTTCTAGTTTTTGGATAAAAGTTATTTGAATCAACACCAGGTGCTGTTCCACCTTGTTCAACTTCAGGGTCAATTCCTGTATATTTAGTAATAACAAATAGATTGTTTACCGTCTCGTAAATACGAAGCTTTTTAATGTATTTACCAACCGAACCAAAGTCATATCCTAAAGTCATATTGTCTAATCGAATATAACTGCCATCTTCTATAAAACGCGTTGAATACTTGTAAGCATTGAGATCATTTGGCGATTCATTTGCGGCATCTACAAGAATATTACTCGACATGGCTGTACTAGGCCTGAATAAATCTGCACGGGTTGCATTAAATATTTTATTGCCAAATACTCCGCGGAAGAAGATATTTAAATCAAATTTTTTGTACGTGAAATTATTATTCCATCCCATTAAGAATTTTGGTTGTGCACTACCAGCATAATGGTAATCAACACCAATTTGTGGATTTGTTGTCAAGCTACCATCTTTGGCAACATATTGAGAAACACCTTGATCATTTTTACCTGCATATTGAAGCGTAAAGAATTGCCCTAATGGTTTTCCTTCTTTTAAAATTTGTAAGGTACTTCCAGTTTGTCCACCGCCGTCAGGTTGTACTCTACGGATAGAATCTCCTCCAATGAAATATGGATTTGTCAGTTTGGTAATTTCGTTTTTGTTATTCGAATAATTCAAACTTGTGCTCCAGCTAAAGTTTTTAGTTTTAATTGGAGTACTATTAAGCGCAATCTCTACCCCTTTGTTGGTCATATCACCACCATTAGCTACAATTGATCCTACTGGTACAAGTACTGGATTTACAGAATAACTGTAGATCATTCCACTAGTTTTCTTGTTATATACATCTACAGATCCAGATAAGATTCCTTTTAATACTGTAAAATCAACACCAATATTCCCAGTTGTCGTTACTTCCCAGTTCAAATCAGGATTTGCTGCCTGAACTGGACCATAAGCTCCAACTTGTTGTCCATTATAATAGAATGTTCCAAGACTTCCTGAAATAAATTGTGCAGTATAAGCATTGAAGCCAGAAGAGTTTCCTGTTTTACCCCAGCTTGCACGAAGTTTTAAATCAGTAAAGATTTTCTGGTCAGCCATAAAACCTTCTTTATCAATTCTCCAAGCACCACCTACAGAAGGGAAATATCCCCATTGATTGTTTGTTCCAAATACAGATCCTCCGTCTTTACGGATCGATCCTTGTAAAAGGTATTTGTCTTTATAATTGTAATTTAAACGTCCAAAATAAGAAATCAGACGTTTTTTCTGATATGCTCTACTGTCTCCAAAATCAACTTTGTAACCTGAAACTGAACCATAATTTCCTAAAGCTAAGTTGTTATAACTTATGTTATCTACAGGAAAGTTTGTGTTTGTTGCCTGAAAGCCATCACCAAGAACATCTTGTTGCCATGAATAACCTCCAACAGCTTTAATTTTGTGATTTCCTAAAGTTTTTTCCCAAGTTAAGAAGCTCTCGACGATAGTATTGGTGGTTTGGTAAGAATTTCTTAATGCTGATCCATTTACACCAAAATTCATCAATGTTTTTACCAATGGTGGATCTGGGTTATTGTAAAAGTTACCGCTGTTATATTGCTGATAATAACTATCATAATACTCCCCATGCAATGAATTTAACTGTTGGTAAGAAAAGTTTAAGTTATACGTAAATCCCCAAGGAAGTTTTAGTTCAGTTGTTAAACTACCCACAAAATTATTTGTTTTTGTATCATCATCAGCATGATTGATCATCGCTACTGGGTTAAAATATCCAGTTTGGTTGAAATTTTCAAAATAACTTCCATCAGGATTTGTAACTGGAGAAACTGGAAGATGATTAATCGATTGCTGAAGCACCACGTTACGTTGAGGCACGTTGTTGTATAAACTGTTTGAATTTGTAACATTCACACCAATTTTTAAATTATCATCAAAAGCCAGTTGTTCTACAGCTAAATGCGCAATTACACGTGAAAAGTTATTCCCTTGCAATACCCCTTCTTTATCAATGTAGCTAATACTTCCAAAATAATTCCCATGATCACCACCACCGCTCATCGAAAGATTATGGCTTTGTGAATTAGCATATCCTGGTCTTAAAATTGCATCTTGCCAATTAGTATCTGCTCCTTTGTCATTTTCAGGAGCAAAACTCATGTTGTTTTTTGCCAAGAATGATCTTAATTGATCTGCATTCATCAAATCAAGTTGGTTCGATACTTTTTCAAAACCAAAGTAATTGCTATAACTAATTTGGCTTTTTTCTTTTGAACCTCTTTTTGTAGTAACCATGATAACTCCGTTTGCTGCACGGTTACCATAAATAGCTGTTGCAGCAGCGTCTTTCAATACATCGATAGTAACAATGTCTTCTGGAGCAATAACAGATATATCAACTCCTGGGATACCATCAACAACATAAAAAGGACCTTGTGAACTATTTAATGTCGAAGCTCCACGCAAAACTACTGATGCAGCTTTTGTTGGGTCTCCGCTTGAAGAAACATTCAAACCAGCAACCTTACCTTGCAATAATTGACCAACATCAGCAATTACACCATTGTTTAAATCATCTGCTTTTACAGAAGATACAGCAGTAGTAAGATTTTTACGAGATCCTTTACCATAACCCACAACCACAACTTGCTCTAAGTTCATTGTATTAGGTAGTAGTTTAATTGTGTAATTAGTTTTTGATCCGTCTAATTTTAAAGTCTGATCCTCAAATCCGATAAAAGAGACAATTAATATTGCATATTTATTTGATGCCAAAAATTTAAATTTTCCATCAAAATCCGTTGTTACAGTATTAGTCGTACCTTTCTCAAGCACATTAGCAGCTGGTAGAGGAATACCTTTCTCATCTAATACCACACCAGACACTTCTGTTTTTTGTGCCCAGGTATTAATTGATAAGCCAAAGAAGAAGGCTAATAATAAAAGTTTAAGTTTTTCCATTGTGAAATTGGTTAATTGGTTAAATAGTATTGACGAAATTAGTGCTAAAGAAATGTTAACAAATGGACAAGTTATTCATAAACATGGATAATTTCTTTAAAGTCAGTGATAGTAAGGCTTCGCGAGATTATTTTTCTAAATTTCTATAGTTAAAAACTTATTAATTAATCGATTTCGTAAAATTTTATTTCATATTTTTTAGTTATTTTAAGGTTATGATTTTAATATTAAGTTAAATTTTATCTATATACGTAGTAATTATTAATTGAGTACTTTTTTATTTGCTTTTTGTCCAATTAATTTCCCAATTTTTAATTGATTCTCTTTCTTTATTTTCATCAAAAGGAGTATTATTTGCTGCTGATTTTTTTAAGGCTTCTAAAAACATTTTCCATCTTGGCCAATAAAATCCTTTATACATTCCTTTCCATGATCTCGAAGCATAATCATTAAGATGGCCTTCTCCTCCCCAAAGCGTAATCAAGGTTTTAGCATTCTTTACATACAATGAAGAGACCTCTGGAGAACTTCCATAATCTGAAGCCGATTTTACCCATTGATCTAAACTATTCAAAGGCTGTCCAGACATTACAGTATCGATATTCAAAACTTGTTTTTCAATCTTTTTAAATAAAGCATCTCCTTTTACAATGTCTTTCTGCTGATACGCTTTTACACATTCCATTAAATCTTCATCTATAAATAATGAATAATAATGTCTTGTAGCATCTATTAAATCGTATTGGATAAAATTCTTTTTATCGTATTTCTTCGCTTCATTGGTTAAAATATCTAAAGCTTCTTTTAGTTTCTTCTTATCTCCAGGATTTCCTTTAAATTCTGTAATACTTGCTGTTGGTCTTTTAAACAGTAAATACGCTCCTGCCCTATCATTCCACCAACGCGTTTCCCAATACTTGACATTATAAACAGATTCTAATAATAATTCCCAAGCTTGAAAAACAGGTTTAGAAGTTGTTTGTCCGTATCTCGCATTCAGATATTTTGTCAGCCAATCGTTTACAGGCTGTTCGCCTTTAGTCCAAGGAAGATCATAAATGTATTCGTATACAATTGAATTATTATTTAAACCTTCTGGCATTGCTCCATAACCCACAACATTACCTCTATGCGGATTCTTCAACAAATTTGTCAATTCATTTTTATAGAAATTCAAATCCCCATACACAGGATTCGATCCTCCATAATTATGTACATAACCGTAAGTCCATTGTTTACCGTAAAAAGCTTCTTGATTTTCCCATACTTTATATCTATCATTCGCATAATCCTGAATCATTAATCTGTCATTTGGAACTTTACTTAAAAAAGCACTTGTAGCTTCCTTTGTCCAAAACTCTTTATTATCACCAAAAAGCCATCCCTGCATAACCCAGATTGCGCCTGGAGCCGCTTCATTAATTGTTTCATAAATGGCACTTCCGTAATTAGAAAGTTCTTCATATTTATTGGCTTCAGAAACTGGAGGTTCAATTTCATTAAAGGAATCAGCCAAATAAAAATTCGATTTTCCGTACATTTTAGTATAAATCTCAATAAAGCGTTTTCCAATTTTTTTAAACAGAGGATCTTTAGAATCTAATAGAAAAGTACTTTCAAAACCGCCACCAGACCAAGATTTAAGTTCTGTAATTTTAGCCTCCGGATGTTTTTCGGCGAAAGCCTTAGGAACATATCCGCTAAATGCAGGAACTACAGGATGCATATCCAAAGCCCTCATTCGCTCCAATATTTTCTTCTGAAGTTCTTCTTTTTTAACGAACCATTCTTGTGGCAAAGGCCCTTCTAGACTATTGATATTTCCCATTCGCTGCCATGGCAAAAAGGCTGGTCCAGCAAAATGCGATTCTAATTGGCTATTTGTTAAACCATATTCTTTCCACAATTCCTGCCACGCCGCTTCTTGACCTTCCATTGCAGTTGGAAGATTTATGCCATGCATTGCCATCCAATCGATTTCTTGCTCCCAGCGTTTCCAATCCCACCAAGGCGTGGTATAGCCAAAAGTACAAGCGTTTAAATATTCTCTATATTCAAATGGTGTATTTTCTTTTTTAGAATATGTTGGCCAAGATTTAGGCAAATTGATTCTGTTTCCTTCCCAACTAATTAAAACTGCACCAATATCTCTCAGAAAATTATATGCGGCATAACAAAGCGCTGTATTATTTGAAGCTTTAATTTTTACAAGATTTTTGGTGGCTTCCACTTCAAACCAATCTTTATCTTGATTTTTATTCTCAACAATATTCAATTCAAATTCATTGGCACGGCTCCCAATTAATCGTTCTATTACTGCAAAGGCGCTTTTAGTCTTTTCGCTAGTTTTGGAATATCCATTTACTGCACAAAAAAACAGCAGTACAAATACCGGTACAGCTTTTTTAATTTTAAGATTCACTCTTTTCATATAATCATGTATTTAATAAATTCTCTTCCTTAAAAATTGAATAAAAAAAGGGAGATTAAATCTCTCATTAATCTCCCTAACTAATAAAAACTAACAAATATTTACTAATTAATCACCTTCAATTTTATTAAAACCTATTGAAATTCAATTAGCTTTTAAACCGAAAATAAAATTACTCACATTCTTATCATTCAAGATGGACGAATCAATCAAAAGAATAGACATATTTTTCATTTCTATTTGATTAATTAACTTTTAATGATTCTTCCGCTATTTAAGGTATCACAAACGTCATTGGTCTAAATTTCAATAGAATAATAAAAAAAAGTCGTTTATTTATAATGCTATACAGATCTAACTATTCTCATTCTATTTAAAACTAAAAAAACATATGCAGTCTCGTAGAAAATTTATAAAAAATGCAGGAATTTTTTCAGCAGGATTATTGGCTGTTCAAACCGATGCTTTTGGATTTAATTCTAATTATTTTGAATTTCCTTTGAAAGATTTTATTACCAAAAGACCTCCGCTTGCAGAAAGAAAATTTACCAGTAAAGCTATTGAAGCAGCAATTGTAAAAATTAAGAAACAGATTGCAAATCCAGAATTGGCTTGGCTTTTTGAAAACTGTTTCCCAAATACACTAGACACTACAGTCGAATTTGAAATTATAGATGGCAAGCCTGATACTTATGTTATAACTGGAGATATTGATGCAATGTGGCTTCGCGACAGTACAGCGCAAATCTGGCCTTATATTCCTTTTGTAAAAGAAGATGCTAAACTTGCCGAATTGGTAAAAGGCGTTATAAACCGTCAAACAAAATGTATTCTGCTTGATCCGTATGCAAATGCTTTTTATAAAGATTTTAATAAAGAAAGTGAATGGAAAAATGATCTCACTGATATGAAACCAGGAATTCATGAAAGAAAATGGGAAATTGACAGTTTATGCTATCCTGTTCGATTGGCTCATGGCTACTGGAAAGAAACTGGCGATATCAGCATGTTTGACCAACAATGGAAAGATGCCATGAAACTGATTATGAAAACTTTCAAAGAACAGCAGAGAATGGATGGAAAAGGCGGTCCATACAGTTTTATGCGACAAACAGCTTGGGCAACAGACGGAGTTCCTTTAAACGGTTACGGATATCCTGTAAAACCATGTGGTTTGATTGTTTCAACTTTTAGACCAAGCGACGACTCTACTTTGTTTGGATATCTAATTCCAAGCAATATGTTTGCAATAGAAATTCTAGGTTATCTTGTCGAAATGTTTTCAAGTTCTGCTTTAAAAGACAATGATTTAGCAGCTGAAGCTAAAGAACTTCAAGCGCAAGTTCAGAAAGGTTTAAACGAATATGGAATTATAAATCATCCTAAATTTGGAAAAATCATAGCTTTTGAAGTAAACGGATATGGCAGTTTTCATATGATGGATGATGCAAATGTTCCTTCGCTTCTTTCACTTCCTTATTTGGGCGCAATTTCTCCCGACGATCCTTTATACTTAAATACCCGAAAAGTAGTATTATCAGATAATAATCCGTTTTTCTATAAAGGTACAGCTGGTGAAGGTGTTGGCGGACCGCATACAGGTGTAGATACGATTTGGCCAATGAGTATTGTTCTAAGAGCTATTACAAGTATTGATGAAAAAGAAATTAAGTCTTGCTTAAGTACTTTAATTAAAACCAATGCAGATACAGGATTTATGCATGAATCTTTTCATAAAGACGATGTAACTAAGTTTACCCGAAAATGGTTTGCTTGGGCAAATACCTTATTTGGCGAAATGATTGTACATACGAGCATTAAATATCCTCAGATTCTAAAAGATAAGAGCTTGTAAAATAAAACCAAAAAATCCGTCAGAGTGTGACGGATTTTTTGATTCTATATTTGTATTTCCTTCATTAGCACTTAAGACAAGTTAAGTTTATCCTAGTTTATTGGTTTATTCTTCTTCTTTTATTTCAAAACTTCCATCATCAGGATATTTAATGCTGCCTTTTAATTCCTCTACTCTTTTTGGATCGAATTTAGGAAGCTGCAATTCGTTATTCTTTTTCCATTTCTTAACTGTTTTGGCAACCTCATCAGCTTTTTCATTTGAGACAGGAATATCAGTCGCCATATAAAGCGTCTGTGATGGATATGCTAAAGAAGTTCCGCTTTTTTCAATAATATCCATCATTCTTAATAAAAGATCTTCTTGCACTTCTTGTGATGTTTCAAAATTGATAGCCTCAATATAAGCAGTGATTTCAACTTTTAAAGCATCTGCCGTAATACCAGTAAAACGGACAATCGGCGGCGAATTTAAAACTGCTGGATGCGCATACAATAACGATCTTAATTCCACAAGCAGATAACGCATCTGATCGGGAGTTGTTTCCATTCTAAAACCAAAAATTGGATTAAATATAAAACGGTCACGATGTGCATAATTCTCTATTTTACTAGCTGATAGCTGACCATTAGGAATTGTTACAATGGTTCGCGCAGAAGTACGCAATGTAGTCGAACGCATCCCGATTGATTCTACTGTTCCTTTAATATCATCAACACGGCAGTAATCTCCAACACGTAACGGCTGATCTGCAATAAGACTTACACTTCCCACAAAATTTTCGATTGTTTTTTGTGCTCCCAGCGCCAATGCGATACCTCCAATACCTAGTGCTGCAAGTCCTGCTGTCACATCGACACCTATAATTCCAAGCATTACAATAATCCCTATAACAACAATAGCTGCTTTTGTTGTACGGCTTAAAAATAATACTACAGAAACTGCAGATATACGCCCACGTCTATTCATTCTGCTTCGGGTAAACATACTAACGAAGTCAGTTAATCTCCAGAGAAGAATCAGAAAAGCTAAAATTCCGATTGTAATTATTATAATACTGAAACGCTGGCGCACTACTATCGAAATCCCCATGCGCTGTGTCGTTACAACAAATAAAATCACTGTAAGATACATCTGGATTGGTAATGTAAAGGCATCTATAATTGCTTCACCTTTTTCAGAATCAGCTTGTTTCCATATTTTATGTATGAGAAAAATAATTATATAGATTAACAGTCTTGAAAGCAGATAAGCTACAACAGCCATAATTACGACAACTCCCCAATGTCCTATTGGCACATTTCCCAGTTTTCGTTCAATTAATACTTTTGGCAGTATTCTGTCTAAAAAAGTCTTTTCTCCGCTAACGTCAGCAGTATTGATTGCATCGATAGTTTCTGAAGAAAAAAGCCATAATGCAGGCTCACTGTCATCTGATTGATTTTCTACATAAAGCTGTATATTATTCTTGTTTGTAGATATGCTTCCAACAAGATCTACACCGGTTGTAAGATCATCATCTATTCGTCCAAGTTCTTTATTGCTAATAATAGAAGATGGCGAAAAACTCCCGCCTTGATCTAACAGCTGCTGAAAAGTTTTCGCAATACGTATTCTTTCCGCTGTTTTGCGATAAGAACGCTTACTTAAAACAAAATACTGACTGGCACGCAGATAATTCTGATCGCCAATTGCCTTGATAAATCCGTTGACTGTACCTTGAGGAGTTCTTCTTCCAAGAGAATCATCAGGTGTTTTTTCAGGTTCTTCTGTTGTGGCTTTAGTACCCAAAAGCTGTGCTTCTGCTTGAAATGGTTTTACAAACAGAAGCATCATTAACAGTAAAAAAGACAGTAACCGTTTAGTATCTAAAATCATATTCCTTTATTTTAGCAACTTAGTCTATTAAAAATAAGAAATATAGCAGAGAAACAAAACCTTTCAGAAAGAAAAAAGAATTATAAAGCAAGTGAATTGTTTTTTGTCTTCATTTCTAAGCTATCTGCATCAAAGCATCCATTTGATTTTATCAACGAAATTCTAGAGCTTTTTACAAATTCAATCAGTCCAAGAGAACTTACTTTTTCAGTCAAAAAAGCTATCTCGCCCTCTGTTCCTATTGCTTGGATTATTGTGTACTCTCTGTGAACTTCAGAGATTTTAAGATCATTTTCTCGAAGCAAAATTTCTAGTTTTAGATCTGTCATAAAAACTTCTGTTGGAATTTTAAATAAAGCCATCTGCCTAAAAACAGTTTCTTCATTCAAATGATAATAACATTTATAAACCTCGATTATTTTCTCTATCTGAGCCGATAAATTGATCACATCAGGCAACGTTTCATTTACAACAATGGTATGTCTGTACATTTTATCAATTTCACAATCAGAAATATTAAGGCTTAAAATTTTAATTTGTTTTCTTAAAAACATAGCAGCCAGTTTATTGATTAATTTCAATTGATCTTCTGAATAAATAGTAAGTGTAAATTCGTTTTTCATTTTGTGATTTTTATTGGATGTTCTTTTTTAAGGATAAAAAAAGCCTTTCTCATTTGACTGAGAAAGGCTTTATGTATAGACAATATATTCCTAACTCGTCATGTAATACGAATAATGATAATAGAAATAATAATATTGTTTTGAATTGCTTGTTTCATAACTGATGTAAACAAAAAAACCTCCCGTATTAGAGGAGGTTTCTAAATTGTATATCTTACTTATTTATATAACATCCCTGCACTACTATCGAATGATAATAATGATAATAATAAAAGCGATGTTAATTAAGTTTTTCATTTCCTTGATTTGATGCGCAAATATAGAGATAATTTTCAATCTTATATCATTTAAAGTATTTTTCGTTTTTCTAAAAATTGGCATAAAAAAAAGAACCCTAAGGCTCTTTCTTTGTTATTTAAAAATGTCTTTACTCAGTATAAAGATACATTTATGATTTAGTAATAAACAGACAACAAAATTTTAGAATTTGAACCTTCGATAAATTTTTCAAGTCTCTTAAAAAATAAGTCATTTACCATTGGACAGCCATGACTATTGATAATGTAGTAACCTTGTTCATCGTAAGGGACTTCTCTGAAAGAATGCAAAACAATGGCACGTTTCATAGCATTGTTATTGCTTTCGTCCAAACCAGCAAGTCTAAAAGCTTTTCCGAAAACTCCTTTATAAGGTTTCTCTACAGAATATCTTCCAAGAGAAGTGCAATTTGAATTTGGATTGTTGCTGAACTGTAAAATATCACCTTTTATACCTGTCTCAGATCCTGAGCCATGTGCCACTAATCCTTGATCTAATATTTGATCATGTTCAAGATCATAAACGAAAAAGCGATTTTTACCAGATTTGATTTTCATGTCTACTAAAAAAGCAATTTTGCTGCTATACTTATGATTTGTCGCAGTATAGGCTTTTATTTCACTTACATGTTCCGCAAGTCTCGCAATTTCAATTTCACTTAATATATCTTCGTCATCCATTACATGTAGGTTTGTAAAGGAGCATAAAGAAAAAAACAGCGCCAGAAAAAATACTCTCATATAAGGCAATTAGTTAATAGTTAATAAAATGATTTAGGGTGTAATATTTTTTTATGTTGCAAAATTATATAGAAACATTATACAATTCCCACATTACAGCGTTAAAGATATGATAAATATCTGAAAATAACACCTTTAACTGTTAAAATTAACTATAATCAGTTAAAATGCTTAGATCTTTATCAGTTAAGAGATGAAGATGAAACAATTTTAAAATCAGCATATTTCCAAGATTCATCAAATGCATTTTTAGTCTGCAAAGCTTCTTTTCCTTTTTTCTGTTGAGTTAAAGAATTATAAAGCCCAATAAGCGCCCAGCCATTTTTAGGCCAGATTTGTAGATCTCTTCTGTAGATTTTTTCGGCTTCGGCATATTTTTCTGCTTTAAGCAACACTGCTCCTAGATAATGTCTGATTGAAAAAAACCAGTCTGGTGGTTCATTATAATTCAAACGATCTTCGAGTTCTACAGCCTCAGTCAATAAAGAAACTGATTTAGGCAGATCATTCTGTTTGAAAGCAATATTTCCCGCAAGCACTTTGGAAGCAATGTCAGCAAGATCTGTTATCTTATTAATATTCCAAACCGTAATATCCTTTAGAGAACTATCTTTTGAAAGCTTATTGAGAGCAGAAAGTTCATTTTGCGCTTCGGTCATATTCTTTTTTCCGAGAAAAGCCATACCACGCGCATAATGCCAAACAAGCTGAGGATAAATAAGATCTTTATCTGGTTTAGGAAGTGAAATAATAGTATCCCACATTGCAAATTTTACTGCAATGTAATACGGAATAGTATAATAATGCTGTAATGTTCCCCATCCAGGCTGACGCATAATTTCGACTGAAGTATGTTCTTGAAGCACTTTTGCGGTATTCCAAGCCAATTTAGAATTTCCTTCCAAAGCTGCAGTTGCTGTTAAAAAATGATAATTATGCGGATAATATGCCAAAGGATAAGCGCCCTGTGCATGGCAAGTCGTAGTATAAATACTGTCGATTCTTGCTGCTTTAATATTGGAAAGCGATCCCTCATGATAATCACCCGTTCTAATGTAGATATGAGATGGCATATGAATCAAATGTCCTGCACCTGGAACCAAACTCTCTAATAACTTGGCGCTTTTCATCGCTTTTTCTGGAGTGGCTGAAGATTCTACTGCATGAATATAAAAATGATGCGCTCCAGGATGCTTCGGATTTTTTAGCATTAATGCTTCTAAAACCTTTACAATTTCTGGAGTCCACTCTTTTATTGCTCCCGTGTTTTTATCGTACAAATCCCAAGGATGGAGATTCATTAATGATTCAGCATAAAGCGCTCCAATATCAGGATCTGAGGAAAATTGCGTATAAACCTTTTTCATAGCTGTAGCATAGGCAATATCTAAAGGTCTTCGATCAGCAGGTGGTTTCGAAGCATATCTCGTGATTAAAGCTTCAATAAGTGCTTTTTCTTTTGGGGAACTATTTACAGAAAGACTTTTAGCTTTTTGAACCGCATCATAAGCCCGTTGGAAATTGTCTTCTTCCATTCCTGCGTTATAGTTTGGCCCAAGAACATAAGCAAATCCCCAATATGCCATAGCGCATTTTGGATCTAACCGAGAAGCTTCAAAAAAAGATCTTGCCGCCTCGGCATGATTAAAACCGTAAGCCAACATCATTCCCTGATTAAAATATTGCTGCGCTTCTTTGTTATGGGTTGTAATTTTAAAATCAATTCCGTCAAGGCCTTTAAATTTCGGTGCTTTTTGATTTAGCGCATACCAATCTTTATCTGTTGTCTTTGGCGTATAACAGCCTTTTGGAGAAGTAACTTTTATCGATTCTGTTTCTGCGTCTTTATTTTTACAGCCAAAAACAAAAATAACTGCAAATAGTAAATAGTAATGTTTCATCACAATAATTATTTGTATTTATTAAAAATCCGTGAAAAGCTCGTTGAACTAAGAAACCGTTTTTACTTTGGCAGATTGAGGAAGATATTTTTTGTACAAAACTACAAAAAAATAAGTATATCTATTTGAAAAACAAATAGATATACTTATTACGTAAAATTTTATGATTAGTAAATAAACTCAATAATTTATTAGTTTTTATTACCTACTTTTTCCAAATATTCACCTAAAGGAATATCCAGACCAATACCTATAAATCCATCTTTTCCAAAATTTCTATCCTTAACGAATGGAAATCCTAGTATAACATTAAAATCTAAAGCATTGTAAAAACGTAATCCCACTCCTGCTCCTACATGAGGAAAATCAAAATTTTGATCTGTAGAAGTATTCGCTAAAGTATAAAGTAGTCCTGAGCCGTATAGAATAGTATAAAACTCATTAATAAAAGGAGCTCTTTTATTAAGATAAACATCATCTTTAATTACGTTTTCATATCCTCTATACTTTTTGAAATCGTATATTTTATATTTAACACCTATTTTTTCAGATGCAAAACCGATCGTTTTTATAGTTTCTGGTTTCTTTGGATTGTCTGGATTCTCAGCCTCGGAACCATCATCTGGGAATGTAAAATCTTTAAAGAAGAAATTTTCATTCAGTCCTAAAGTTAAATACAATGAAAATCGAGATGGATTATTTCTATTGTAAAACTGCTGTAAATCATTCAAAAATGAAACAATATCAATTTCTACATATTGGTTTTCTGGCGAAGAATTAATTAAAGTATATTTTTTCATTCCATTAATGAAAATAATATATCCCTCTTTGAATTTACTATTAGGCAATTGTCCTTCCACAATATGACTATACTCTCTTAGCAAATTAATAATACTCTCATATGTCTGTGCCTTATCTAAATTGTCTAGGTTTGAAATAAATTCAAATAATGAAGCCATTTCAGGCTTATAGCTAATTTTTTGATCAATTTTTGATAGAATTTGAATTTTTAAAAGAGGTATTAATAATTTTACTTTTTCTAGTATTTTGACATATCTTTCTTTATTTTGATTGTCTAGATAAGCAACTTCAATAATTTTTTTAGAAACCATTTCTTCTAAAAAATTCAAGTCTTCAATTTTTATATTTTCATTCTTAGTCAAATAATAAACTTTAGCGTGAAGTTCCGAGATACAGCTTGAAATTTTATTTTTTGAAATCGTATCTAGATTCGATGTTACCATAGTGGCTTCTTCAATATCTTTTAAAATCTGCTCTAAATACACCTTAAAAAAGACCTGCGATTTTGTAATTTCTTTTTTATACTTTAAAATCGATGAATCTAAAAGAGTTGACAAATTTTTTAGTTTCTGTAAATCATCAATAATTTTATTAATGTTGCTAAATTCTTTATCATAGTCAGTTCTTGTTATAACAATATTATTCAAAAAAGAATCTATCTCAGACTTTATGGTGTTATCTGTTACACTAATTTTTTCTAATTCAGTTTTTATTTTTAAATAATTCTCGACTTTTTTATCTTTAATAAAATCTAGAACCATTTTTTTATTATTATCACCGATCTTATCTAAATCATTAAATTTATAATTATCTTTCAATACATAATACTTATTAATATCCAATTCATTTATTGTTTCTAAATTTTTATCTAGAAGCTTGAAAGTATTAATATTTGAATTATAATTTTTAATTGTTGGATTTAATCTTAGGATTAAAGTATTAAGATTGTTAGTATCTAAATCTGACTTTAAACTAGTACCTGTGTCTGATTTGAAACTCGTGTAATCCGCATTTTCAAGCACACTAACCACTTCTCTAGTTTTAATGTAATTTGATAATTTTTCAACATCTTGCTTAATTAAACTTAACCTATCATTTTCTTTAAATATTTTATCATCATAATTAAAAGCATTGACGCCCTGTGTTGTTAATTGATCTACTACATCAGCTGGAGTCTTCCCTAAATTAACTGATAAAAATTCCTTTATAACATCGTAATTCTCACTGTAAAGGTCAATTTTTTCTTTAATCTTTTTGGGAAGAGAATCCATCTCATTTTTGTATGGTACATCAACATAATAATCATCTTTATGATAATCTATTTTATTTTTGAAGAAACCTTTTTTAGTAACGTTTTCATTATTTGACAATGTAAAACTTACAACATCTAGTAAAATCCCAAAAGGAACGCTAATCTCTATTTTTTGAGTTTTTACTACCTGCTCATTGTTTTGTACCTGTTTAGATTTTATTACTGATTTACTATTTGTTATTTGATTGTTATTTGCTGTTTGGTTATTACTCACTAATTGATCATTTTTTATTTCTTTATCATTATTTATTTCTAAGTTTTGTTTTATATTATTTTTCATTTTAATTTTAGACAAACGAGATTTCTTACGGTTTAAAGATTCTATTTTTCTTTTTATGAATTTACTAGTTATTTCGTCACTTGTCTTTTTATCAGCTATCTTTTCTTCATAATCATCTTTTATCTTACTAGGAATATTAGTTGATTCTTGAGAGCAATCGCCATTTTCACAATGAATTAAGTACTCTATAAAATAACTGTACAATTCAATTTTACTTTCTAATCTTGCTGCTCGTGGAGAACTAAGTTTTTCTTTTTTGTTTATCTTTTCTAATTCTAAATCAAAATTGGTTTTACCAATGAAATTGGTATTATATTTATCATTAAGCTTTTGAAAAATATCACTTTCAGACTTTATCAAAGCTTGAGTTATTCCAAGTGCTAAAGCGTAATTTGTTGTTAGTTCCAAAATTTCTTTTTCAATTACTTCAGGCTGTTTTTCATTCAAAAAAATGTTTAGGCAATTTTGAACATAGAATTTTGTAGTATAATCTGATTCTGGAAACATTTTAAACAAAAAACGCTTTAAAGCTTCTTGCTTAAGCTCGCTTTGTTTTTGCATTATAATTTCGGTTAATACTTTGACATCTATTGTTCCTTTATTCATGGTTAATTTTTCCAAACCGACCCCAAGCGTAGGACCAATTTGGGAATATAGAAACTGACAAAAAAGAGTAAGTGTTAAAACAAGTATTATTTTCTTCATATATTGGTTTGTTTTTGGTTTATTTTGAGATAAAATTAACAATAAAAATCATGTAAAAAAATAGGATAAGTACGGTATTTTTTTATTATACAATTGAATGCTAATCAATTAAAGATTTAAATCAACATCAATTCCTTCCTCAGTTTTTAAGCATATTCTATATCTGCCAGTTTGTTCTCCTTAGAGTAGATAAATTAGTCTTGATTAATAAAAAACACCACATCTACACCACATCCAATAAATTTTCATCGATCAATTTATCTTTTTAGTATAGTAAAAATCTCTATACTTCTACTTTATTATTTTATCCCGAAGCGAAATCATTCCTTTGAGTAAGAATTGAGAAAACCAATAAGCTCCTATAACCCTACAAGCCTATCAAACAAAACTACTTCTGGTAACATCCTAATTATTTCTTTTTCAAAAACCTGAATGTGTGTACATACTTTCATCAGGATTTTTGAACCTAGTATTCATTTAAAACAATAAGCAAAAGGTTATCAGAATCTGGTAAATGATTAAAAAATTATTCTTTTTTCTGATATTTTTCTGTGCCTTTATTTCAAATGCGCAAGTATCGCAAGACACCATAAAAAGTGGATTTGATATAGGGAAAATTGAAATCGAAAACCCTAAAAGCATCTTGTCTTCTTATACTTACGATCCTTTTACCAATACTTATGTTTATACCGATTCTGTTGATGATTTTTCAATAAATTATCCTCTTTTTCTAACTCCTGCGGAGTATGAAGATTTAATGCTGAAAGAAGCTAGAAGAAATTATTTCAGGAAAAAAATGGATGCGGTTGATGGCAAAAAAAAGGGTACAGAAAATGCAAAAAAAGATTTGCTACCCAGATATTATGTCAATTCCAGCTTTTTTGAATCTATTTTTGGAAGCAATACAATCGACGTAAAACCTACAGGATCAGTAGAAATGGATTTGGGTTTATTGTATTCTAAACAAGATAATCCTGCAATTTCAACCAGAAACAGATCAAGCCTTACTTTTGACTTTGACCAGCGAATTAGTCTGGGGCTAGTTGGTAAAGTAGGTACAAGATTAAGTGTAAATGTCAATTATGATACTCAATCTACATTTGCATTTCAGAATATGTTCAAATTAGAGTATACTCCTGATGAGGATGATATTGTACAGAAAGTTGAAGTCGGAAATGTTAGTATGCCTTTAAACAGTACTTTGATTACTGGAGTGCAAAACTTATTTGGCGTAAAAACAGCTTTACAATTTGGAAAAACAACGGTTACTGGCGTTTTCTCCCAACAAAAATCAGAAACCAAAACTGTAAGTGCGGAAGGCAGCGGAGCGGTTCAAGAATTTAATTTGTATGCCTTGGATTATGACAGCAACAGGCACTTTTTCTTATCACAGTATTTTAGAAACAAATACGATGCTACTCTAAAAAATTACCCCTTAATTGATAGCCGTATTCAGATTTCAAGAGTTGAGGTTTGGGTAACCAATAAGCAAAGCCGCGTTAGTACAACTGCCAATAATTTAAGAAATATTGTTGCGGTTCAGGATTTGGGTGAAGCACAATTGACTGGCCTTTCAGATGATCAAGTTGTGGTGCTGAGTCCTTCAATGGGAATGTTTAATAACGCTGCCGATTCTCCTCCTGATAATTCAAATAATGATTATGATCCTGCTCAGATTAAATCTGGAAGTGGTTTGCTGAATAGTAATATTCGTGAAATTGCTACTTCAGCATCTGGTTTTAATGTGTCTGTAAAAGAAGGGCAAGATTATTCGAAACTTGAAAATGCAAGGAAATTAACTTCAACAGAATATACTTTAAACAAGCAATTAGGATATATTTCTTTAACTCAAAAACTGTCTAATGATGAAGTTCTTGCCGTTGCTTATCAGTATACTTCAGGTGATCAGGTATATCAAGTTGGAGAATTTGCTGATGATGGTGTCGATGCTACAGTAGTAACAGATTCTCAAACTATTACAACACAAAGTTTGGTTTTAAAAATGCTGAAAAGCAGTTTGGTCAATATAAAAAATCCTGTTTGGAATTTAATGATGAAAAACATTTATCAAATTCCAAATGCTTACCAAATAACGCAAGATGATTTTAAATTCAATATTCTTTATACAAATCCTTCACAGCTAAATTATATTACGCCTGTAACTTCTTTTCCGCCAAATCCAACAGACGAAAATAAAGTAGCTGAAACGCCTTTATTGAAAGTTTTTAATATGGATAGGCTAAATTCAACCAATGATCCACAAGATGGCGGAGATGGCTTTTTTGATTATGTATCGGGCATTACAGTTGATGCTTCAAACGGACGAATTATTTTTACCACAAAAGAACCTTTTGGTGAATTGATTTTTAAAAAACTAGCAACAAATTCATCAGAAGATTATAACAATACTGCGTCATACAATGCGAATCAGAAAAAATATGTTTTTAGAAGTTTGTACAACAATACGCAAACTGGCGCTCTTCAGGATAGTGATAAAAACAAGTATTTATTAAAAGGAAAATATAAATCTTCAGGATCAGATGGAATTTCAATTGGTTCAACCAACGTTGCAAAAGGATCTGTAATTGTCACAGCAGACGGAAGAACTTTAACTGAAGGAATTGATTATAGCGTAGATTATCAATTAGGAAAAGTACACATTCTTGATGCTGCATTATTGGCTTCAAATGCCAGTATTACGGTGACACTAGAAAGTAACTCGGTTTTTGGACAACAGACTAAAAATTTCATTGGCTTAAATATCGATCATAAAATATCAGATCAATTTACCATTGGAGCTACTTATTTAAAATATACGGAGAAACCTTATACACAAAAGTCAGTTTATGGACAGGAATCTGTCGATAATACCATTTTCGGATTGAATACTAATTTTTCTAGTGAAGTTCCTTTCTTTACCCGACTGGTCAATAAACTTCCTAATATTGATACCGATGTTCCGTCGAATCTTTCGGTTCGAGGTGAAGTTGCTTTTTTAAAACCAAATACAGCAAAAGCGAGCGATTTTGAAGGAGAATCAACCATTTATGTAGATGATTTTGAAACTGCAGCGACAACTATCGATTTAAGCTCAGCTTATTCTTGGAGCCTTGCTTCTACACCTGCAAATAATACTACAAGCCTTTATAATTTTAACGAAAGTGCAACCGATTTAAGTTATGGCTATAAAAGAGCTAAATTGGCTTGGTACAGCATTGATCCGGTATTTTACACTTCTAAACCTTCAGGCATTTCTAATGATGATATTTCTCTCAATTCAACCAGAAGAATTTATAAAGAAGAGTTATATCCAAACACAGAAACCGAAACGGGACAAACTCTTGTTGTCAGTACTTTAGATTTAAGCTATTATCCTTCAGAAAGAGGACCATATAACAATGCACTCAATTATTCTGCTTCTCCAAAAGAAAACTTTGGAGGAATTATGCGATCTTTAAATTCGACCAATTTCGAACAGGGAAATGTACAATACATTCAGTTTTGGGTTTTAGATCCTTATGTTGGAAACGGAAAAACCAATGATGTTAATTCAGGAAAAGTCTATTTTAACTTAGGTGAAATCTCCGAAGATGTTCTTAAAGATGGAAGAAAACAATATGAGAACGGACTCGGAACAGATCAATTAATGGTAACGCCTCGCGGAGTTTGGGGTGATGTTCCAGCATCACAATCGTTGACTTATGCTTTTGACACTGATACTGCAAATCGTTCCAATCAGGATATAGGTTTAGATGGTTTAAAAAATAGTGAAGAAGCACAGATTTATACTAATTATGCCTCAGAATCGGATCCCGCAGCTGACGATTACACTTACTATCTTAACAGTACAGGAGATGTTTTAGAACGATACAAAAAGTATAACGGAACCGAGGGAAATTCAGCTGTAAGTACAGACGATGCCAATCGAGGATCTACAACTTTACCTGATGTAGAAGACATAAACAGTGATTTTACCATGAATACGATCAATGCTTATTATGAATATAGTATTGATATAAAACCAAATATGGAAATTGGGCAAAATTATATTACTGATATTCGAAATACTCAGGTTACGTTGGCAAATGGAAATACGACACAAGCAAGATGGATTCAGTTTAAAATTCCTATTTCACAGCCAGAAAATACCATTGGAAGTATTTCAGATTTTACTTCAATTCGCTTTATGCGTATGTTTATGACAGGTTTCAGCGAGCCTGTCACGCTTCGTTTTGGATCATTAGATCTTCAAAAAGGCGATTGGAGAAACTATACTGAAACTTTAGACATCAATGATACCAATACAGAAGATGATAATACAGAGCTGGATGTTTTAGCTGTTAATATTGAAGAAAACGACGGAAAATGTCCTGTAAACTATGTACTTCCTCCAGGCGTAGAAAGAGAACAAACTTACAGCGGCAATACCGTTATCTATCAAAATGAACAGTCGCTTGGTCTGAAAGTTTCTGGAAAAGGATTAGAAGCAAACGATTCACGTGCGGTTTACAAAAGCATAAGCATGGACATGAGACAGTATAAAAAACTTAAAATGTTTTTGCATGCAGAATCATTAACTGGTCAGACGCCACTTGCAGATAATCAGATGAGTGCTTTCATTCGGTTAGGAAATGATTATACCGAGAATTTTTATCAGATTGAAATTCCATTAAAAGTTACACTTTCATCAGGCTGTTCGTATTTGAGTCCAGAAGTAGTTTGGCCAGAAAGCAATGAAATCGATTTGTCTTTATCCTTATTATCTCAACTGAAAATGCTATACAAAAAAATAGCAACTGCCGATCTTCCCGCTGACGGAATTTATTATTTAGACGAAGATAATGAGAAACTAGATCCATCTTTAAGCAGCAAAGTAAATAAGCTGCGATTGGGAGTAAAAGGAAATCCAAATTTGGGTTATGTGCGAACCTTAATGATCGGAATTAAAAATAACGATCAGCATCAGGATATAAAAGGAGAAGTTTGGTTTAATGAACTTCGTTTGGCAGAAATGGACAATACTGGCGGAATGGCTGCGGTTGTAAACATCGATTCTAACCTTGCCGATTTTGCGACTGTTTCGGCAACAGGAAAAATGAGCACAATTGGTTTTGGATCTTTGGAACAAACTTCTTTAGAAAGAAGTCAGGAAGATGTACAGCAATATAACTTGCTGACGAATGTTAATTTTGGAAAATTGATGCCAAAAAACTGGGGAATTGCTCTGCCATTTAACTATGCTGTATCTGAAGCTACAATTACGCCAAAGTACGATCCTGAAAATCCTGACATTACGCTTCAAACTATGCTGAATACGGCAGAAAGTGAAGCAGAAAGACAAAACATTAAAAACAGAGCGATTGATTATACAAAAACCACAAGTATCAATTTTATTGGCGTTAGAAAAGAAAGAAAGCCGGAGCAAAAAGCTCATATTTATGATATAGAAAACTTCACATTTTCGCAGTCTTTTAATGAAACTTCAAGTCATGATTACGAAAGAGAAAGCTATGTTGACCAAAGAAGCAATACAGCTTTGAATTATGATTATAGCACAGAAACAAAAACTGTTGAACCTTTCAAGAAAACAGAATTCATGAAAAAGAGCAATTATTGGAAACTTTTGAGCGATTTTAATTTCAATTATATGCCTTCAAATATTACTTTCAATACCAATATTTTAAGGCAATTTAACCAACAGCAATTTAGACAGACTGATGTTGAGGGAATCGCTTTAGATCCTTCATACAGCAGAAATTTTGAGTTTAATATACAGTATGGTTTTACTTTTAATTTGACTAAATCTTTAAAATTAAACTTTACCTCTTCGACCAGTAATATTGTAAAAAACTATTTGGACAATAACAATCAACCTATAGATGGTTTTAAAATTTCGGATCATTATTTTGACATTGGAGAACCAAATAAACATGTTCAAAAACTGGTTGTAAACTATGAAATTCCTATCAGTAAAATTCCTCTTTTCAGTTTCGTAAAAGCTAATTTAACTTATACTGGCGATTATAATTGGCAGCGATCATCTGAAGCACTAACAAAAATTGAAGTCGATGGCGTTACTTATAATCTAGGAAATACTGTTCAAAATGCAAATACAAGTAATTTGAATGCTACTTTCAATATGGAAACTTTATACAAGTATTTAGGCATTTCGAAAACTGCAAATAATAAAAACAATATACAGAAAACCACTGCTGTAAAACCTGGAGAAAAAATTGTAAAAGCAAATACTGTTGAAAATACAAACAAAAACACATTTGTAAAAAGTCTCTATGGTGTATTAACAAGTGTAAAAAACATTACTTTAAATTTTAGCGAAAATAATGGAACCATTTTGCCCGGCTATCTTCCGACTTCTGGGTTTATGGGATTTTCTAAACCTACGTTAGGATTTATTTTTGGAAGTCAGCATGACATTCGCGATGAAGCGGCAAAAAAAGGCTGGCTGACCAATTATCAAGAATTCAATCAAATGTATTCTACTTCTCAGAGCAAGATTTTTAAAGGAACAGCCAATATCGAATTAATTCCAGATTTAAAAATTGATTTGCAAGCGAATAGATCGTATTCCCAAAATTTCTCAGAACAATATGATATAAGCAACGGACAATACAATTCGAGATCTCCTTATACTTCGGGAACTTTCTCCATTTCTACAGCATTGATAAAAACAGCATTTTCTGCCAGTGACGAAAATGGTTCTGAAGCATTTGAAAATTTTAGGAAAAACCGAATAACAATTGCCTACCGACTTGCTGAAAGAAGAGGAATAAACGTAAATAACGGAACTAATATTGGCACTGACGGATTCCCTTTAGGATATGGAAGCACTAATCAATCTGTTTTATTGGCTTCTTTTCTTGCTGCGTATACAGGAACTAATCCTAACGATGCAGCTTTGGGAATATTTAGAAACTTCCCTATCCCAAACTGGTCATTAAAATATAATGGTTTGATGAGGTATAATTTTTTCAAAAACACATTTAAGCGATTTTCACTCCAGCACAGTTATCAGGCAACTTATACTGTAAATGCCTTTAATTCAAATTATAATTATGCTAAAGATCCGAACGGAATGGATGATAATGGCAATTATTATAATCAGACAATTATGTCTAATGTTACTTTGACAGAACAATTTAACCCCTTTTTAAAAGTCGATTTTGAAATGAAGAATTCATTTAGACTTCTCACGCAAATCAACAAAGACAGGTCTTTATCAATGAGCTTTGACAATAATAATTTGACCGAAGTAAACGGAATAGAATATGTTGTAGGAGTTGGCTATCGTATTAAAGATGTGGTTTTCACTTCTAGATTAGCTGATAATCCCACAAATACAGTAAAAAGCGATATCATTATAAAAGCAGATTTGACGCTCAGAAACAATCAGACCATTGTGCGTTATCTGGATTACGATAACAATCAGTTAGTGGCAGGGCAAAATATTTGGACTTTAAAGACAACTGCAGATTATTCGTTAAGCAAAAACCTGACTATGATATTCTATTATAACCATTCTTTTTCTAAACCTGTTATTTCAACTACATATCCTTTAACTACAATTAGTTCAGGACTTACCATTCGATACACTTTTGGAAATTGATTTCAAATGTTCAGTTTTAAGATT
This sequence comes from Flavobacterium ginsenosidimutans, assembly GCF_003254625.1. Lineage (GTDB taxonomy): Bacteria > Bacteroidota > Bacteroidia > Flavobacteriales > Flavobacteriaceae > Flavobacterium > Flavobacterium ginsenosidimutans. The sequence continues at coordinate 53,320 of NZ_QJRJ01000068.1, read as the reverse complement.
TTCTCGAAAACAAAATTCTGTAAAATTAAACTATTCGTCTATGAAATTCCTTAGCCAGTATATTTAATGTGCTGATCCAATTATAGATAATTACTTTTAAATCGAAATTAGGAATTCGGCGAAAGCCATATATAACAGATTCGAAAAGATACTTTAAAAATGGATTTTAAAATAAAAACTAATAACGTGCGTAGTTTTGCAATGCATACCTTAACGCAATTTACAGGTTGCACCAATTCTTTAAAAAAGATTGGTCCTGTTAAGAATATTGGACAAATCGCAATCTGCCGAACAAGTTCTAAACTTGAAGATCTTTTATTAATGAGTCCGCTTTTAAAAGAACTGTCAAACACCTATCCTACTGCAAACATTGATTTATTTGTGAAAGGCTCTAAGGCGGCAGAAATATTCAAAAATTACAACAATATTGACACTGTAATTGAACTTCCTGAAAAATCGTTCCAACAGCCTTTGGAATATTTAAAATGCTGGGGGAAACTTAGAAGAACAAAATACGATCTGGTAATTAATGCCGATAAATCATCATGGCTTGGAAGAATTGCTGTCAAATTTACAAGAGCCCGATTTAAACTTTACGGTGATACCTTAAGCGAATCTGCAGCTTTAATCTTTTCAGATTACAAGCATGCGGCCAAAACTTCTGTATATGATTTCCGATTTTCGGTATCGAAAGATGGCATTTTTGAATGGAATGATAAAGTTCCTAATCTTGATTTGAAACTAGATTCATCTGAGATGTCTGAAGGAAATAGAATTTTTCGCAAAATAGCTCCAGCCGCAAAAAAATCAATCTGCATTTTTACCTATGAGGAAGGTGAAAAACGTCATTCTGCAGAATGGTGGGAGGAATTTTACCAAAAAGTGCGAGGAAGTTTTCCTTCGTATACCCTTATAGAAATTCTTCCCACAGAAAAAGTTTCTCAAATTGGCTTTAAAGCCAAATCATTTTACAGCAGCGACATTCGAAAAACAGCTTCAATTATAGCCAATACTTCTATATTTATTGGTGCCGATAATGGAATTATGCAATTGGCAAGTGCAACAAAAGTGCCTGTTTTAGGTTTGTTCATTACAAATCCGGAAAGATATGCTCCTTACAACAATTACAGCTCTGCAATCGAAACTAATGAAGATAGCATAGATAATATTGTGGAACTTATCGATACTATCCTTCATCATCGTTTAAACTAGTTTTATCGTGCTTTATTTAGATTTAAACATTTCAACCAATTCATCAATGGATTGCTGTGACGGAGAAGCGAAATCCTGAATACCATCAATGGCATCTTTGCCAAGAATTTCTGCTCTCGATCTCATCTTTAATTCATAAGCTCCTATTGCAGCTCTCAAATCACTAAATTGACCGTTGCTGAGACATTCGCTTAAATCTAAAGCATCAAGCATCGCAGTATTTACTCCTTCTCCAGAAGGTGGCATTAAATGAGCCGCATCGCCAATAAGAGTAACATTTTCATTTGGTTCCCATTTTTGATCAGTTGGAAAATAATTTAACTGACGCATCACAAAATTGCGACATGATTTGAATAATTCGAAAAATAAAGGATTCCAGTCTTCATAATACTTTATTAAGTAATTATAAACCTCATCAGCATTATTGAAATCAATTCCGTTTGATTCTAACCAATTTTCAGGATATAAAGAAGCGGCATAAAAAGTCAATCCTCCATTGCCCATTGGCTGTACAGCAATAGTTTTTCCAATGTCCATTGCAATAAGATTTGCATTATCGACCAATTCATAAATATCAGGACAATCTATTTTAGGATTTTCAATTTCTCCCTGAATAATTGATGCTCCAGAATACAATGCTTTTATATCGGTTACATAACTTCTAACTTTCGAACGATAACCATCTGCTCCAATTACAATATCTGCAAAAGCTGTACTTCCATTTTGAAATTTCAATTCCCATGAACTTCCAATTTTATTCATACTCAAAAATTGACTGTTCCAAACAACGGTATCTGGCAGCAAATTCTCAATTAGCATATCTCTTAATGCGCCTCTGTCAATTTCTGGTCTAAAATTTTCATTTTCAAAATCATCTTCACCTGTATTTTCCTCGACAAAAAGATTGGCCTCTTTATCAACTATTCGATATCGATCAGCGCCTTTCATATAATTGGCTTTGAATGCTTCTATTAAGCCCGCTTCTTTCATCACTTTTAAACCCGAATCAAAATGCAGATCAACTATTGCGCCTTGAACTCTACTATTTTGGTTAAAGTCTCGTTCATAAACTTTAACTTCTGCACCCTTCATCTGCAACAAACGTGCTAGCGTCAATCCGCCTGGACCCGCACCTAATATTGCTATTTTTTTATTTTCTAAAAGATTTATTCCTTTGATTGTTTCCATTTTACTTCTTATTCTTTTCAGGTACAAAGGAAACGCGTCTCAAAAGCATAAGCAATATCAAAACGAAGCAGATATAGAACTAATCGAGGTTTTTGTTTCGAAATGCTATTGGAGACATGGAAGCTATTTTAGAAAACAAACGTGCGAAATAAGAATAGTCATCGTAGCCTAATTCAGATGCAATTTCCTTGATGGATTTATCCGAATGATGAAGCAGGCGTTTTGCTTCCAAAATAACACGTTGCTGAATATGATAAGAAGGTGGATAACCTGTTACTGTTTTCACACATTCATTGAGATAAGGAGTAGAAATATTCAGTTTATCAGCATACGAACCTGGTCTTTTTATTTTGACGAAATTTAATTCTAATGCCGCTTTGAAAGTCTTAGCAACAACTTCAAATCTTGAATAGTTATCGGTTGATTTTGATTGTACAGCATATTGAGAAATTATTAATGCTACTAATGTATTAACGCTTTCTTTCAAAATGGAACCATACAATTTTTCATGTTTCCTTTCTGAAAGTTTCAAACATAATGAGGCACTTTCTTTTAGAATAGAAAAAGCATCTTCTGTTAATGATAATGTATTCACTGGAGAAAGTTCTTCAAGCAGTTTTAAATATTCAGGACGGAGATTTTCGACAGTTATTATCCAGCTGGTTACTGTCGCTTCTTCAAATGAAATGAGACGATGTACTTGATCGGGATGAATAAAAATAACTGATGATTCTTTTATCTCTTGTTTTTGAAAATCAATTTCAATATTGGTAGTGCCTTTTTCCTGTAGAATAAAGGTGTATCCTCCGTCTCGATGGGATCTTTCTACTTCTTTAGAATCAGGTACACCATTAAATATTCCCTTTCCGATTATAATCCCTTCTTTAAATTCCGAAGGAATTGTATTTACAGGAATAGATTTTACTTTCATTTATTCATTTTTATTGGACAAATCAAAGTTAATTTATTTATTGCTTAGCAATTTTTAATAAAGAGTTAAAAAAGGAAATATTTAAACGATCGCTTTCTGTAAGTATCATAAAACAAAAAGACGCCAATTAAGGCGTCTTTTATAAGGTTACTGTTTCCAGTTAGATTATCTTAAATCAAATCTGTCCAGATTCATTACTTTAGTCCATACAGCAACAAAATCAGTTATAAATTTTTCCTGTGCATCAGAAGCAGCATATACTTCAGCTATTGCTCTTAGTTCTGAATTTGAACCAAAAACAAGATCAGCACGAGTTCCAATCCATTTTGGCTGTCCAGTGCTTCGGTCGTTTCCTGTATAAAGTTCTTTATCATTAGAAACTGACTGCCATTGTGTATTCATATCCAAAAGATTTACAAAAAAATCATTTGTCAAATGACCTGGTCGAGTTGTAAAGACACCATTTTTACTTCCGTCAGCATTAATATCCAGAACGCGAAGTCCTCCTAAAAGTACTGTTAATTCTGGTGCTGTAAGAGTTAATAAATGTGCTTTATCTATAAGAAGTTCTTCTGTTAAAACAGTTGATTTTGTTTTTCTATAATTTCTAAAACCATCCGATTTTGGTTCAAGATATCCAAATGACTCAACATCAGTCTGTTCTGCAGATGCATCCATACGCCCAGGAGAAAAAGGTACTGTTACTGATGTTCCAGCGTTTCTAGCCGCTTTCTCAACAGCTGCCGAACCAGCTAAAACAATTAAGTCAGCCAATGAAACTTTTTTACCATCATTTTGCGCACCATTAAATTCTTTTTGAATAGTTTCTAATTTATCCAAAACCACTTTTAATGCTGCTGGATTATTTACTTCCCAATCTTTCTGAGGAGCAAGTCTAATGCGACCACCATTTGCACCGCCTCGCTTATCTGATCCTCTAAAAGTAGAAGCCGAAGCCCATGCTGTTGAAACCAACTGAGATGTACTTAAACCTGCGTTTAGTATTTTTTCTTTCAGTTGCGCTACATCCTGATCATTTATTAATGTATGATTTACTTCTGGAATTGGATCTTGCCATAACAATTCTTCTGAAGGTACTTCAGATCCAAGATAAAGGGCTTTTGGTCCCATATCACGATGCGTTAATTTAAACCATGCTCTAGCAAAAGCATCAGCAAACTCATCAGGATTTTCTAAAAATCTACGTGATATTTTCTCATAAGCTGGATCCAGTCTTAAAGATAAATCTGTAGTAAGCATTGTTGGAAGGTGTTTTTTATTAGAATCAAAAGCATCTGGAATAATTGCTTCAGCGTTTTTTGCTACCCATTGATGCGCACCTGCTGGGCTTTTAGAGAGCTCCCATTCAAAACCAAATAAATTTTCGAAAAAGTTATTGCTCCATTGAGTTGGTGTTGTTGTCCATGTAACTTCAAGTCCGCTTGTTATCGCATCGCCTCCTTTACCTGAACCAAAACTATTCTGCCAACCTAGTCCTTGCAATTCTAAACCAGCTGCTTCAGGTTCATTACCCACATTATCAGAAGAAGCAGCACCATGCGTTTTACCAAAAGTATGTCCTCCCGCTATTAATGCTACCGTTTCTTCATCATCCATCGCCATACGCCCAAAGGTATCTCTTATGTCTTTTGCTGCCGCGATAGGATCAGGATTTCCATCAGGACCTTCAGGGTTTACATATATAAGTCCCATTTGCACTGCTGCAAGGGGTTTTTCAAGATTTCTACTATGGATATTACCATCTGCATCATCATCAGCTGATACTACACCATGATCTTTTGGAACACCTTCTGAGCCATCTTTATAACGTTCATCACCGCCTAACCATGTGGTTTCAGATCCCCAATATACAGATTCATCGGCTTCCCATACATCGGCACGTCCTCCTGCAAAACCAAATGTTTTGAAACCCATTGATTCAAGAGCAACATTTCCTGTTAAGATCAACAAATCGGCCCATGAAATCTTTTGGCCATATTTTTGTTTGATTGGCCAAAGCAGCCTTCTCGCTTTATCAAGACTCACATTATCAGGCCAGCTGTTAAGAGGTGCAAATCGCTGCTGTCCTGCTCCGGCACCGCCTCGTCCGTCATGAACTCTATAAGTACCAGCACTATGCCAAGCCATTCTTATGAAAAGACCTCCGTAGTGACCAAAATCAGCAGGCCACCAATCTTGCGAATCAGTCATAAGAGCATGTAGATCTTTCTTTAAAGCCTCAATATCCAAGCTTTTAAAAGCTTCTGCATAATTGAAATCCTTATCCAGCGGATTTGACAATAATGAATTTTGTCTCAGGATGTTTACCTTTAACTGTTTAGGCCACCAGTCAAGATTCTTTGTTCCTGCTGCAGCTTGCTTATCCATGCTCCCATTATGAAAAGGGCATTTGCTGATGTCATTCGATTGATTATCCATAGTTTTAAATTTTTTATTTTTTACTAAATTACTAACTAATGAAACAGAAAGATATGAGGACGAATCATAAATAACACTTCTAAAATAGACAAAATCTATTTACGCGTTATTTCATAATTACATTTACTTATAAGGTCAAATGGTATTTACAAAAGGCTTTTAGAAAAGAAAAAAACATTTTTAATTATATAAATTTAATAAAAAGATTTCTCTTATTTCTAGGAAAATTCGAGCAGTATTTCTTTTAATAATCTTATAACATTTAAAAATTGATTCGTTAACCTACAACTTTTGTAGAAAATATCTAATCAATACATCATTTTTTCGTCTCAATAAAATATTGATTTATGTGTATTCAGTTTGTACTTTTGCTTTTATGAATGACAACTTTATAAATGAATACTTCGGCATAGGAATACAAAACGGTAAAACGCCAGAAAACTTAGGTGTTTTATGGCGATCGGCTCAAAATTTAGGCGCTACTTTTATATTTACTATTGGTAATCGATATGCCAAACAAGCTTGTGATACTCATGATGCAGTAAAAGCAATTCCTTATTTTCACTACGAAACTTTTGAAGCTTTTTTTGAAAATTTACCAAAAGGAGCAAGATTAGTTGGGGTTGAATTATCTGATAAAGCTTCCGACTTAGAAACCTTTGAACATCCAAGACGCTGTGTCTATATATTAGGAGCAGAAGATCATGGTTTGCCCAAAAAAGTAATGGAAAAATGCCATCATTTAGTAAAATTCAAATCAGAAAAAAGTTTAAATGTAGCAGTGGCTGGAACTATTGTTATGTACGATAGAAATTTATCTAAGCCGCGTTCTTAAGTAAAATAGCTAAAGCTTGTTTCAGATTATAATCTGAAACGGAATTTTGATATACTGTACATATTTTTTTTCCATCTTTATATAAAAATTGGTTTAACTAAAACAGTATAATAATGGAACCTAATATGCTACTTCAAACTGAAGCTTGGCTCATTGCTCTTCTGCTTTTTATCGTAATGCTTTTTTCTATTTTTATTGGGAAGACAATTGGAAGCCGTAAACGCAACGAAAAAGCTTCTGAGGAAAAAACTTCAGAAACTTCTGCACTAACTGCCCTGCTCTTCTTTCTGCTTGCCTTTACATTTGGAATGAGTAGCGAGCGATACGATTCGAGAAGAAAAATAGTAGTTGAAGAAGCCAATGACATAGGTACCGCACTACTTCGCTGCGACCTTTACCCAGATTCTGTTCGGACTTTACTTCGTAAGGATTTTAAAGAATATGTAGATGCAAGAATAGACTATTATGCTGCAGGACCAAATATAAAAAAGATACTTGCAGCCGACAGTCTTTCTCAAGTAATTTCATCCAGATTATGGAAGCGTTCTGCGGAACTGTCTAAAGATCCTAAAAACTTGGCAGCCACACAACAGATGATTCCCGCTCTGAATACGATGATCGATGTTACATCGTCACGTCTTGCTGGAGAAAAAGCAAAAGTTCCGCAAAGCATTCTGATAATGTTATTTTTCCTTTCTGCTATTACCGCTTTCTATAACGGATATTCAAGCGCTAGAAAAGGAAAAGTAGATTGGTTAGTTGAAACCGGATTTTGTCTTCTTGTATCTCTTGTAATTCTCTTTACTCTCGATCTGGACAGACCTAGAAGAGGTTTTGTAAATCTTGATGTTCCTAATCAGACAATTATTGATCTTCAAAAAAACTTTAATTAACTTTTAAAGTTCTTAAAAAACACAAAAGAATCTGTTGCAGTTTATTCTTCGCAACAGATTCTTTGTTTATATTTTATTCTAAAATTGTTCCAGAAAAAAAGAAGAAATACTATTCTTTTTGGATAAAACAAATGGACAGATTTTGCCTTGTTGGAAACATAATTACCTCATATTCGTTTGTATTATCCGTATTTTTAGATACTACATAATTTCCATCAATAATTCCAAAATAAGTTAATAGCGGAGAATAAAATGTAATTCCTATTTTGTGCTTTAAAGGATCAGTAATATCACTGTTAATGATGTCCAGTTTATAATTAATAAACGGAAAATACTGATTTCCTAACACATCCGAAACTCTATGAAAATTACCTTTTAACTGTTGAACGTATCCATCGGCAGCAATTCCGACAAGAAAATGCAGTTGTGAAGCTTTTTCATTCTCAGACAATAATTCCCTGAAAGTATTTTTAGGATTTTCAGAAGAATTGAACTGCTGGCTCTGCATTTTATATTCTTTAAAAGTATCTTCAAAAACATATTTATCCCATAATATTGTAGAAGAACTATCAATAATTACACGATATGCAAGTCTTATTTTTGATATTTCCATGTGTTATATTCCAATTTGTTTTAAAATAACTTCAAAAACCAGCAAAACAGCATTTTCAGAAAGAGCTTCCCATTCTATTGCACTTACTTTTTTAAGACTTAAACCATCTTTAGCTTCTAAAAGTCTGTCTTCTACTTCGAAAGCGCCGTTAATCACAAATACAAAAACACCGTTTTTAGTATCTCTCAAAGTATAAGAACCATGCTTTCTCCCATCATAAACACCTATAAAACCAGCATTTTTTCCGATTTCGAATAAAGGCAACATTTTATTTCTAGAAGTAAAATCGATTTCAGAAAGCTCAGAGTGATTTTGATAAAATTGCAAATCTTGCAGAAAATCAATCTGTAGATAACTTACGATTTCATTTTCATAAGGGTTAAATATTTCAAAAGACATTTCACTTGAAACTTTCACTAACTTAATCTGATCTACCCTTAAAAATTCCGATTTAAGATGATTATCTGAATATTCTACTCCTCCAAATAATGGCAAAATAACAACATTTGTATTCTCCTTAACAGTTACATTAATACGCTGATTTGGACCAAGTATTTCTTCATTCAAAATTTGTAATGTTCCGAATGGTTTTCTGGACAAATCCTGATAATCTGCAAAATTAAAAGTGGCGAAGCAATTATGGTTTTCTGTTTTAAAAACTCCTCTCGCTTCTGACTTATATATTTGTGTTGGAATCTGCTTAATCATCTTAATTAACTTAAACGTTTTTAAGCCGCAACTTTAATCGTATGTTTTAAAACAAATCCTTCTGAAACACTTCCTGTAACTTCAGCTAATTCATTGGCAACCGAATCAGAAAAAACATTATCAGAAGCATTATATGTGTAACCTGATAATCCTTTTGTATATCCATTTGCTGTTGATGCATTTACCAGAGCAACTGCACTCCCAGAACCTTCAGGAAATGCAATTTGAGTTACTAATAATGAAGTTCCGCTAGAATTATAAATATGAACATGAATATGTGTTGCACGACCTGTATACCAGCCTGGAAATATAGAGGTGAAAGTCACTAATCCGTTTTCATCTGTAGTTTGCCTTCCTCTTAAAAAATGCGACGAAGTGTAGTTAACTGACTGCATAGAAGTTCCTCCATATTCAGAATAATAACCATCTTTATCGCAGTGCCAAATGTCTACAATAGCGTCTTTTAAAGCGGCACAACTTGCTTTTGTATTCTGTATTGTAATATTGATCTTAAAAGCAACTCCCGTTCTGTCCATGATAATATCTGATTTTACTAAAGAAGACGGCGTAATAGTCGGAAATGGACCAGCCGTTTCAGAAGAAGTTACAGAGCAGTCTGTAGAACCAGAATTAGATCCTGTATCATTAGCTGTACCGCTATCAGTATCGGTGTCTGTTGATGTGCTTTCAGAATCATCATCTTTACTGCATGCATTTAGGATTGGAATAGCAAATGAACCTATTCCTACTAAACCTAAACCTCTTAAAAAATCTTTTCTTTTCATATTCACTTGTTTTTTTGTTAGAATCATTTAAATGATGAACAGTATTTTTTAAGTAAAATTATCTGAAATTATAATCGCGAAAAAAGTTTGAGGTAATCAGCAATAATTATGAGGTAAACCGAGAAGAAAAAATATTTTGTAGTAAAATTAGCTCAATAAAAATTTATTGTTTTTTGCTTAAAAAAGCAAAAAAAGCAGTTTCAAAACTAGCGCTTATTGGTATTTCTGCCTGATCTATATAAATGATTTTATTCCTTATTCTCTCTATTTTAGAAACAGGAACAATGAAGGAACGGTGCACACGAACGAATTCGGTTTCTGGTAATTTTTGAAGTATAGTTTTCAAAGTCATTCGCGTCACAACCGTTTTTTGATTTTGGATATGAATTTTAAGATAATCATCTAAACCTTCGATGTATAGAATATCCGAAAAAAGAATCTTAACCAAACTATAATCAGCACGAATAAAAAGATGCTGCTGTTCTAAATTCTGATTCTGATATTTCCACTGCTGCAAAGCTTTCTCGGCAGCCTGCTGAAATCGAGAAAAAGAAATCGGTTTTAAAAGATAATCTGTAGCACTTAATGTAAATCCCTCAACAGCATATTGTGAATACGCCGTTGTAAAAATCACCATTGTTTTATGTGGCATTTTTTTATAAAAATCCAATCCTGAAATGGCAGGCATATTTATATCTAAAAATAACAGGTCAACTGGGTATTTTTTAAGGTATTTAAAAGCCTCTTCAGATTTTGAAAATGTTTTCTGCAAATCGATATAATCAATTTCTGCGCATAGACTCTGTAGAATTTCTAATGCGAGAGGTTCATCATCTAATGCAATTGCTTTTATCATACTTTGATACTTAATTTTACAATATACTTATCAGCGCTATTTTCAATTTCCAGCTGGTGTCTGTTTGGATATAATAACGTTAGTCTTTCAATTGTATTTTGTAGACCAATGCCAGTTTCAGATTTGACAGAAAATGTTTTTTTATTAGATACTTCCATCATAAGCATATCTTCTAAAATATCAATATGGATACAAATCTCAGAAGTTTGATCTGGATTTACACCGTGCTTAAAAGCATTTTCAATAAATGAAATTAAAATAAGCGGAGTTATGGATTTACCAAATGGCTTTCCGCTAACTTGATAATCAACCTTGACAGTATTACCCAAGCGCGTTTTTTGGAGTGAGATAAAACTGTTTATATAATTGATTTCTTTGCTTAAATCGATTACTTCCTCATTAGCTTCTGAAATTATATAGCGCATAAGTTCAGAAAGCTGTATAACAGCATCTGGAGTTCTATCGTCTTTCTTTAAAGCCAGCGCATAAATGCTGTTAAGTGTGTTAAACAAAAAATGCGGATTAATCTGCGCTTTCAAAAAAGCAAGTTCAGATTTCATTTTTTCTTTTTCTACATTTTGCAGCCTTCCAGAAATTGCAAATAACAAACTTGAAATCACCCCAAGTAAATACACAAGCGCTGTATGTCCGTATTGTGTTGGCGGCCCGCCCATTGTATCAAGAGGCATTGGATGCGGAGGCATTCCTCGAAAATCTGGCGGTGGTTTTATTCCTTCAAATGGTTTTGGATCACCAGAAAAACTTTTGGGATGAGGTCTAAAATCTAAAAAATTATGATCCGGATGATCTAGAAATCTTGATATCCAAAGAAAAAATAAAAGAAAACAAGCAATCATTATAAAATAAAGTAAGCGCTTGTTTTTAAAATAATATTTGGGAATTAAATAATAGTAGTTAAAATAGAAGAAACACAATAAACTGAAATAAATAAAAAAATAGATTCGGTCGTGTACATTTGAGTACAAATCTGGCCATGTAAAAATGGTTTTTGATGATGTAAATGCATAAGGCAGAAATAAAAAAGCCAAACACAAACACAGATGAAGCGCATAAAACGAAATTTTCCTTTTCATAAATCTTACGGATTTATTCCAAATTTAGCGATCCTCTTGGTTAGAATCAAATTAATGAGGTGAAACCATAAAATCCCGCGATTATAAAATTCTTCTAAACACCTCTAACCTTAACTCAACCAAATAATTTATTCCCTAACTACTTTGTAACATATTTAGAAAAAGACTACATATAACTAATTATTTCAATTGAAGATCCTGTTTATTTTTTATCCTTATTCCATTTAAACATCAAAAAACGCAAAATATGAATTTATCAGAATGGCTTATTTTCATTTTAATTATGCAAATTATTCATGGACTATCTACTTGGAAGCTCTATTTAAAAGCTGGCAGAAAGGCTATAGAATCATTTATTCCAATTTATAATTTAATTGTTTTAATGAAAATTATCAACCGCCCACAATGGTGGTGTTTTCTATTGTTTTTACCTATTATTAATCTTATAATGATTCCTGTGGTCTGGGTAGAAACAATTAGAAGTTTTGGAAAAAACTCGATAGTTGATACTATACTAGTTGTTCTGACATTAGGACTCTACATCACTTTTTTAAATTATACCTCAGAAAATCTTGTATACATTGAAAATAGAGATCTTAATTCTAAATCAAAAGGGGCTGATACAGTAAGTTCTCTTTTATTTGCTATTATTGTCGCTACTCTAGTTCATACTTATATTATTCAGCCTTTTACTATTCCGTCTTCATCATTAGAAAAGACCTTATATATTGGAGATTTTTTATTTGTAAGTAAAATTAATTATGGTCCAAGAACTCCCATGACCACCATTGCGTTGCCAATGGTTCATGACACAATTCCTGTTTTAAATAGAAAATCGTATTTATTTAATGACGATGAGACAAAAAAAGAAACATCATTATTAAACAAGTTTCAGCTACCTTACTTTAGGTTTCCTGCAATAGAAAAAATAGAACGCAACGATATTGTTGTATTTAATCAGCCAGCAGATACATTACGTGATATGGATAATTTTCATCCTGATCGAAATTATTATAAGCCTATCGATAAGAAAACAAATTTAGTAAAGAGATGTGTTGGTATAGCTGGTGATTCTTTAGAAATTCGTAATGGCGATATTTATATTAATGGAAAATTAAGCGTAATGCCTGAAAGCGCGAAGCCACAGTATAACTTTTTTGTTGATACAAAAGGTCAAACAATTGGTCAAGAAGCTCTTGTAAATATGTACGGTGCCAGAGAAGGAATGAAGTACGACAACGGCTTTTTTGCCCAAACTGATAAAGGACAATATTTTTTAACCCTGACTGATAAAGAAGCTGCCTTGATCGCAAAGAATCCAATGTTAAAAAGCGTCACAAAATATTTAACTCCAAAGGGAGTAGACGGTGATGTTTTTCCTCATGTTTCTTCTTTAGGCTGGAATATTGACAATTTTGGACCTATTTACATTCCGAAAAAAGGTGCAACTGTAAAATTGGATTTAAAAACACTGCCTTTTTATAAGAGAATCATTCAAGAATATGAGAAAAATACCTTAATCGTGAATGGAGACAAAATTATGATCAATGGCAAAATCAGCAATTCATACACTTTTAAACAGGATTATTACTGGATGATGGGTGACAATCGCCAGAACTCATTAGATGCTAGATTTTGGGGATATGTTCCTTTTGATCATGTAATTGGGAAACCAGTATTTATATGGTTCAGCTGGGAAAAAGATGGCAAAGGATTAAATAAACTGAGATGGAATCGTATTTTTTCTGTAGTTGGAAACAGCGAACCAAAATCCTATTTATTTCATTTTCTAGCCATCATTGGGCTTTATATTATTGGCAAAAAAATAATTAAAAAAAGAAAACAAAATAAGGTTTAAGTAATATCTGAGTTATTCCCTTTTTAATATCAAAAAAAAGGCAATTTCTCTATTTGATAAATATCTCGTATTCTCTTTTGATGGTTCGAGTAAAAAGTAAGGGAGAGTTTTTTTATTTAAACTCTCCCTCAACATCGAAATTACTAACATTCTAAAAACTCAAAATTTATAGTTGCCTAATCATCAATGTTCTGCTTTTAAATTTATTTTACCTTTTTGAAGTCCTTTACCTGTTACTTCCAGTTGAATTGCGCCTGCAGTTTGAATTGCTTTAACTAGAACCACAAGTTTACCACTAAAAAGCTTCATTTTATTTTGGTGAAATATTACTAATGATGTCGCATCGCCATTACATGCTGCTCTGTAAGTTCCTGCTCCAGTTACTTTAAATTGAAGTTCATTATCTGCCATAGGACACGGAATTCCATTTTTATCAACTACTGAAACCGTTACAAAAGAGATATCTTCACCATCCGCTTTAATGGTTTTTCGATCTGCTTCTAGAACAATTTTATAAGGATCTCCGGCTGTTTTAACTTCATTTTCAGCAGCTATTTTTCCATTTGAATCAAATGCAACAACTTTTACAGTTCCTGGCTCATACTTTACATCATTCCACATTAAACGATAGCGATTTTGTGGAGTTGAATTATTTTTTTTCTGAACTCCCATACTTTTTCCATTTACGAAAAGCTCTGCGCTGTCATAATTCGTGTAAACGAAAACAGGAGTAATTTCCCCTTCTCTTCCCTTCCAATTCCAATGTGGCAGTATATGAAGCGTTTTGTCCTTAGTATTCCATCTGCTTCTATAAAGATAAAATCGGTCTTTAGGAAGTCCTGCTAAATCTGAAATTCCAAAGTAAGAACTTCTAGATGGCCACTTTTCATCATAAGGCGTAGGTTCTCCTAAATAATCAAAACCAGTCCATACAAATTCTCCAATAACCCACGGTTTATCGTCTTGAAGTACAAAATCTTCGTCAGGAACATTGGACCAGTCGCATGCTTCAAGATCGTACGACGAACTCTGAAAATCATCATATTGTTTATTCTTTGCCTGCACAACAGGAAATTTATAAATCCCTCTTGAACTCACTGTTGAAGCTGTTTCTGAACCTAATATAAATCCTTGTGGAAATGTTTTATACGCTTCTTCATAAAGATGCACTCTATAATTTAATCCCGGAATATCGAGCAAAGCTCCAAAGCCAGATTCCATAGTTGCTTTTACCTGATCCATACCAACAGTCACGGGTCTTGTAGGATCTTCACGGTGAAAAATGTCCTGCAGCCATCTGGCACGTTTTACCCCTTCAGCTCCCCATTGATCCGGAACTTCATTTCCGGAACTCCACATTACAATACAAGGATGATTGCGTGTGGCTCTTACTAAATTCACAATGTCTTTTTCTGCATATTCTTCAAAAAAGCGATGATAACCGTTTTGTACTTTTGGCTTTGCCCATTCATCAAAACTTTCTGCAAGAAACATAAATCCCATTTCGTCAGCCAATTCAAGCTGTTCAAAAGAGGGCATATTATGAGAACTTCTAATCGCATTACAGCCCAAATCTTTTAAAATTGTTAGCTGTCTGCGAAGAGCTGCTTTATTTACAGCCGCACCAAGTGGTCCCAAATCATGATGAAGGCAAACTCCTTTGAATTTGGTTACTTTTCCATTAAGACTAAATCCTGTTTTGGGTTCGTATTTAATAAATCGGATACCAAACTTTATATTTTGTTCGTCTTTTAAAGTTCCATCAGCTGCATATAATTTGGTTACTGCTGTATAGAGATAAGGTGTTTCTGGACTCCATAAATGAGAATTAGCAACTTCAATTATTTGATGAAATTTTCCCTGTGTTCCTTCTGTACTTTTTTGTGTCGCTACTATATTATTACTAGCATCCTTTATTTCAGTTACCATTGATACGTTGTTTCCATTAAACTCCGCTTTAATGTCAACATTAGCATTATTGCCTTTCATTTCAGGCGTAGTAATAAAAGTACCCCATTGTGCAAAATTTTCTTCTTCATTCAACACAATGCTTACTTTTCTATAAAGACCTGCTCCTGGATACCATCTTGAAGAAAATGGCTTATTGGTCAATTTTACTGCCAATACATTTTCTTTTCCAACCAAAAGATCATTTGTAATATCAATATAAAAATAGCTGTATCCATACCCCCATTCTCCTATTTTTTTTCCATTTAAAAAAACCTGAGGTTCACTCATTGCACCTTCAAAAATAAGAAGTGCTTTTTTCCCTTTTTTAAACTCTGGGATTGTAAATATATTTCGATACCATCCTGTGCCAATATGTGGAAGTGCTCCAGTACGTCCTGTTTTTTCAGTTGGAACTGTTTCTCCGTTTTGTTCAATTGCGGAAACCTGTTTATCCCATTCTTTATCAAAAGGTCCATAAATAGCCCAATCATGAGGAACACTAACTTTTTCCCATTTTGAAGCATCAAAATCTACTGAAAAAGCATCTCCTTTCACTTCTTTAGAAAAGAGCCAGTTATCTTTTAAAATAACCGTTTTTGATTGTGACATAACTTTTCCAGACGAAAAAATCACTAGAAATAAGAATGATATCGATTTAAAAATTAGTTTCATTTTACTCTTTGTTTTCTTGCCATTAAGAAATCAAGTGTCTAAACTGAACTTTCTTGATTTCTTAAATGGTAGAATTTAATTGATTATTTAATTTTTGAAAGCATCTAATGCTGGTGACGGTTTTCCGTCAGGAAGCCAAGCATTTAACTGATAACCGCTCCAGCTTTTCTCGCCTTCTGGTTCCCAATAAATAACTCCCAAACCTTTATTGTTAGGCACACTTTTTACTGCTTTTATAGTAGCTTCAAGCATTTCTTTTGTGTTTTGCTCTAACGTATAATCACCACCAACTTCAACGACCATAACTTCTTTGTTGTATCGAGAAGCCATATCTTTCAGATTATTTTCTAAATCTGAAATGTTTTCTTTATAATCTGTTTTTAACCAAAAAGGATAATACGAAAGACCAATTATATCATACTTCACTTTATTTTCAGTTGCTTTATCAAAAAACCATCTGAATTTTTCGTTTTTATTTCCTTCATCCAAATGAACAATAACTTTGATTTTTGAATCTATAGCTTTTGTCGCCTCATATCCTTTATTAAGCAATTGAGCCAGTTGATTAAAGTTGTCTGTGCTTCCTTCTGGCCAAAGCATTCCGCCCGGAATTTCATTTCCAACTTGAACCCATTCTGGAGTTACTCCTGCTTTTTTTAACAGCTTCAGAACATCATAAGTATGGTTGTAAACATCAGTTAACAATTCTGGAAAAGAGTGTTTTGCCCATGCTGCAGGTTTATTCTGCTTTGCAGGATCTGCCCAAGAATCGCTGTAATGAAAATTGATCATGATTCGCATTCCCATTTTTTGTGCTCGAACTGCCATAACAACAGTTTCTTCGGGACTGCAATGTCCGCTGGCTTTATCATCATTTGGATTTACCCAAACACGTAATCTGATGGTATTTATTCCACGATCTTTTAGTAATTGAAGACAGTCTTTCTCAGAACCGTCTGTATCGTAAAATTTATAGCCAGTCGCCTCCATTTGCGGTAACCAGCCTACATCTGCTCCTTTAGAAAATGAATATTTTTCAGTTGCCATTTGAGATTTACATGAAGCAAAAAAAATGGCAATTAGCATTAATAAGGAAACATTTTTAAGTAATTTTTTCATGTTTTAGTCTTTACTGAAGGCTTGCATTACTGATAACGCATTGTTATCAAAACTGTATAAAGCTTGATTTTCGAATGTAGAACCGCTTGTTGATTGTGGCCCTTTGAAAGCAACCCATTCACCTCCCCAATACGCAAATCCTTGTCCGAATTCTGATGTTTTTACTATATTTTTAATATCCATTACAAAAGTTCTCTGTCCCGCTGGAGTTGCCGGATATCCAGGCACTAGCTGATCATTTGTCCCTACAATATTATTCGTTTGGTCATTATGTAATAAAGTAAATGGATAAGCCGTTTCTGCGATCAAGACTTTTTTACTGAATTTACTTCCTAAAGCATTAATAGTATTTTTTACTACTTCTAAATCTTTACCATGCCAAACCGGATAATAAGACAGTCCGATATAATCGTAATCAACATTTTTCATTTTGTTGAAGAACCAATCTGTCGCGCCACCATCAACACCTGCATAATGAATCATTATTTTTGCATTTGGAGCTTTACTTCGAACTGTTGCACTTGCGGCACTTAATAAAGCTAAACATTGTTCTTCGTTATTAATTAAATGCCCTTGTGGCCACAATAATCCGCTATTGATTTCATTTCCAATTTGAATAATATCTGGATTGATTTCTGAAATTATTGTTGCTGTATAATCTGAAACTGCTTTTTTTAACTCCGAAAAAGATAAATTTTTCCATTCTTCTGGAGTAGTCTGTATTCCTGGATCAGCCCAATCATCAGAATAATGAACGGTAAGCCAAACTCTTAAACCCGCTTGTCTTACTTTTTGAGCTAACTGTTTTACTTCACTTAAACCAGAACGTCCATTTACAGGATTTTTCCATAAACGAATTCTAACTGTATTACAGCCAGCATTTTTTAGCGTTGTAAGCATTCCTTCGGCTTTGCCGTTGCTGTAAAATTTAGTTCCCAAAGACTCCATTTGAGGAAGAAAAGAAACATCTGAGGCTCTGATAAAAGTATCACTCGCATCTGGTGGAGCAACCGTTTCTGTATCTGTTGAATCATTGCTTGAGCACGAAAACTGAATTGCAGTTATAGCTAATAACCCAAGAATTTTTATATATTTTTTCATGATATGAATTGTAATTAAGAAATTTTGAATTTAAAAAGTAAGTTCTTTTTAATGTAAAGAAGAAGCCTCAAAAAGCTTAGAGAGGCTTCTTCTTATTTTTTAATTCAATTACGGAACTGTTATGAACATGTAACGGCCATCTAAGTCATTGAACCAGATATCATATTTTCCAGCCTCAACAATAATATCTCCACCATTATCGCCCCAGTTAACATCCCAACTATTGTTTGCTTTGAATTTCATTTTTCCAGCTTTTAAAGTTTGAGTAACTTTCCAGATATGTCCATCAAAATCAGATTTTACTAAAGGAACTTCAGTATTCCAACCAGTATCATCACCTGTTAATACAGATCCAGTCAAACCAATCGTAGCATACGTTGTCATTGGTCCTGTATATGGTGTAATTTTATAGGTTAATTCTTCAAGATTTATTTCAAAACTATAATAACCTGCAGCTGTCGTTGGGAAAACACCTGGATCAGAATCGCTTTCTGTTGCTCTGTATTGTACTGCGGCACCATTTGTTCCGTACATTGGAGCCCAAAAACCAATTTGCTCGATTAGTTTAAATCCATCTGCATTAAAATATCCTGTATAATATTGTTTTGCATTTTCTTTAGTATCTCTAAAAATTGGCATATTGTTGTTATCTACACTCCATCCTGCAGATGTACCAGGTCCTACTAAAAACAAATCAACTTTAGGGAATTCACCTCTAAACGGAGTTACTGTAATGGTAATTGGCGTAGATAATTTTGGTTCTGAAAGCGTTGTTCCAACCGTCGATTTAATTCTGATATCAATTGTTCCTTCAACATCAGGCGCAAGTCCAAGAGACAAAGCTTTTGCATTAAGTTCTGCTACCGAAATAGTTGCATGCGTGGTTGTGGCAGTTGTAATATCTACCGGTGCAGCAAATTCAGTATTGCTAGCTGCAAATTGTACTGTATAGGTAACAATTGTTGGAGTCCCGTAACTAACTTTTTCCCAAGTTAAAGTCAGAGCTGTATTGTTTGGTATTTCTTTATTTAAAATAACTGAAGAACCATTCTCTGGAGTTATAAGAGTAAAAGCAGCTTCCTGAGGTTCTAAAATCATTAAATTTTCTTCGTTTTCACAAGACCAGAATCCTGTAAGCAATACTACAGCTATAAATATTTTATATATAAGTTTCATTTTGTATATCGTTTAAGTTAAAAAAATTAGTAACCCGTGTTTTGAGTTAAATTTCTATTTGCTCCCAATGATCCTTCTGGAATTGGAAAAATACTCATGTAAGTAGGAATAGCAATTCCTTTTGAAGAATTTCCTTTCCATGCCCAGTTATAAGATCCTCCAGTATATTTACCAAAACGGATTAAATCTTGTCTTCGGTGTGCTTCCCAGTGTAATTCGCGGGCTCTTTCATCAATAAGAAAATCAAGCGTTAATTCACTTAAAGCTATGTTTCCAACAGTTGAATTAGAATTGGCTCTTTGTCTTAATGCATTTACATAATCTAAAGCTTGAGCTGTTGTTCCGTTTCCGCCTCTTAAAGTAGCTTCTGCATACATCAAATATACATCTGCCAATCTGAATAATGGGAAATCAGTATCTGCATAAGTCGAACTGCTGCCGTTAACTCCTGTTGAAGTTTTATTAGAAAATTTAGATAAAATATAACCTTGTGTTTTTACACCAATATCATCGATATCAATAGATCTTTGTTTTGACGGATCGCCCTGAACACCTTTGCCTATCGTATTTCTAGTGTCTTGGCTGAATTTTGTTCCATCAAACTTTTGAACAAATTCTTTTCTAATTCTAAGTGCTCCTGTCCAACCTCCAATTCCAAAATCAGCACCATTATTTTCCCAAGCACCAATCTGTCCGTTTGTTAAAACAGTTGTTGCTCCCCAGTTTTGAGAAACTGCTCCATCCGATTGGATTCCAAATATGATTTCTTCAGAAGTATTATTATCAGCCTTAAAATTGTCAAGATATTTCGGTTTCAAAGTATAACCGCCAGCAATGATTTCGTTACACATTGCAACACAGTCATCAAAACGATCTTCCTGAATATAAACTTGTGCATTCAAATATATTTTAGCCAAAATCATACGCGCCATAGATTGATCTACTCTTCCGTATTCATTTGTTCTTGGTGCTTTTAAATCAGGTAAAACTGCCTTTAATTCTGATTCCACATAATCAAATAGCTGCTTTCTGTTAAACTCAGGTCCCGCAAAATTTAAAGGATCGTTCTCCGTATACATTGGCGCTTTTCCAAATAAATCCATCATATTATAATAAGCATACGCTCTTAAAACACGAACTTCTTGACGGTAAAGAGCGATATCTGTCAAAAATGCTGCGTCTGTAATACCTCTTGAACTTAATTTTTCTGGTGTGCTCTGACGCAAAAACTCATTTGCATAAGCAACAGAAACCATTGTTCTACTAAACATTCCTAAAATAATAGGATTTGCAGCAGTCCAGATATTACGCTGTAATTCTGCTGTCCCTGCGTCATTTTCATAACTCCAAACCAATTCGTCGGTAGTTAATTCCTGCATGTATAACAAACATCTTGTAAACTGGCTTGTACCAGCATCTACACCTTCAAGCGAAGAATTATCTGGACCAAGCACTCCTGTTAAAGTTAAGTTTCCGTACACTCCGGCAAATGCTTTCTGGTATCCTTCAGGTGTAGAAAATAATACATCCGAAGAAAGAACGTCATCATCTTCCGAAACTACATTTAAATCATCTGTACACGACTGAAAAACCAAAGTCAATGCAACTATTGCTGTTACTATATATTTTTTCATGATTTCGCTATTAAAATTTAAGATTAAGACCAAATAAGATTGATCGCTGTCTTGGATAAATCGTTTTGTCTACACCGTTATTTGTGATTTCAGGATCTAAACCACTGTATTTTGTAAGTACAAAAACATTCTGAACTCCAGTTGATACTCTTAACGAGGCTTTACTGTTTACCCAATTATTTAAAGTATATCCTAGCGTAATGTTGTCTAATTTTAAAAACGAAGCATTTTCAATATAAAGATCTGATAATACAACATTTGAAGTAGTCTGGAAATTAGTATCTAATACCTGAGATGGAATATTACTTAAAACTCCACCATTTTCCATAGCATCATATTGCGCTCTACTTGCGTCTACGGCATTAAAAATTCGGTTGCCAATACTTGCTCTTAAATTAAATGAAAAGTCAAACTTTTTATAATTCATATTAGAAGCAAACCCTAATGTAAAATCTGGATCTGGATTATTATAAATGTATTTATCTGAATCATTTTTAATATTATCACCATTTAAATCTGCAAAAGCTCCTTCGATTGTTTTTCCTTCACTATTATATAACTGTTTGTATACATAGAAAGAATAAGGAGTATAGCCTTCTCTAAAAATTTGTCCAGGAGTTCCTGTTCCTGCAATATTGTCTCCTAAATAGATATCAGTTCCTCCAACTAGATTTTTGATTCTTCTTTCGAACTTGGATATATTAAAATTCATATTCCAATTAAAATTTTCTGTTTTAATTGCATTCGCATTAATCGTAAACTCGATCCCTTTTGTGGTAAAGCTTCCCACATTTTGATAAACACGGTTCGAAAAATTACTTCCATCAGATATTGCTGCATTTACTAACAAATCTTTAGATTCTTTATAATAAACATCAAGTCCAGCAGTTAAGCGATTATCTAAAAATCCGAAATCAAGACCTGCATTGTATGAAGTAGTTTCTTCCCATTTCAAATCGTTTGTTCTTTTTGAAGGAAGTGCAACTGGAATTGGACTATCTCCAAAATAATACTCAGAGTTTCCACCACCCACTTGATATTTTTGCAAGTATCCGTTTGGCTCAGGAATATCCTGCTGTCCTGTAATTCCATAACTTAATCTTAATTTTAAGTCTGATAAGACAGTGCTTTCTTTAAAGAAATCTTCTTTGATTTTCCATCCAAAAGCTACAGAAGGGAAATTCCCCCAACGATTATCTTCTTCAAATCTTGAAGAACCATCTCTTCTGTAAGATAGCGTTAATAAATATTTGTCTCTAAAGTTCAAATTTGTTCTGGCAAAGAATCCTATCAAAACAACATCTGTATCTAGAGTCGTTTCAGGAAATGTTGATGGCAAATCTGGGTTTAGAATATTACCAGTCTCAAATCTTGAACTTTGAAATTTTTGATACGAATAACCACCAGTCAATTCAAAATTTAATGCATTAAAAGTTTTGTTATAAACTAAATAAGTATCTAATAATTTATTTTTTCTAGTTGCTTCTGTGTATTCATCTGTTCCATACGGAATGTTGTTGTTTGATGGCGCAGAACCAGCATCGGCACCAACTAATCTTCTTCTATCTCCATCCGATTCATCAAAACCAACATTTACAACAGCTCTTAAAGCAGGTAAAAAATGAAATTTATAATCTATTTCAAAATTTCCAAAAATTCGATCATTCGTACCTCTATCATTTGTATTTACTAATTGCGAAACAGGGTTTCTTGCAGCCGTTGAAACTAACGGATAATTTCCGTTGGCATCAATCCCTGTAGTATATTCAAAATAACCTCCATAAGGTGCACCTTCAACTTTTATTGGTTGCGTCGGATCAAAACCTATAGCTGCTCCTTCAACAGCATCTGTAAATCTGTTTTTTTCGTTTGTATAATTAGCAGAAAGTCTAAGTTTTAAATGATTGTCAAGAAACGTTGGATTCATTACTAAACCAACCGTATTTCTTTTAAAAGTATTGGTCAAGCGCAATCCCTGCTGATCTGTATTTCCAAGAGTTAAACTTGTTGGAATAATATTGAATAGATTTCCTCTCACAGCTAAACTTTGATCTATCGTACCAGTGTTTCTGTAAATTGCTTTTTGCCAGTCTGTATTTGCAGTTCCAAGTTTATTTAGATCATCGCTTCTTCTGTCTGCAATAACACTTCTAAATTCATCTGCACTAAAAACATCAACCGTTTTAGTCAGCGAACCTGCGGCATATTGCACATTATAATCTACTGATAATGTTTTACTCCCTTTTTTAGTAGTTATAATAATTACACCATTTGAAGCTCTAGAACCATATATCGCAGAGGCTGAAGCATCTTTTAAAACCGTTATCGACTCAACAGTCGCAGGATTTAACGACGCTAAAAAAGAAGAAGATCCTGTATTTGTAGTATTATCAAGAGGTAATCCGTCAATGACAATAAGAGGGTCGTTACTTGCGAAAAGCGAACTTCCTCCTCTAATTCTAATTTGAGAACTAGAACCTGGAGCGCCAGTTGAATTTACTGTTAAACCAGCTACTCTTCCGTTAAACAGACTTTCTGTCGTAACATTATTTCCTTTGTTAAAGTCTTTTGTAGAAAGTGCTGTAACAGATCCTGTAGCATCTTTCTTTTTAACGATTCCGTATCCTACTTGAACGACTACTTCTTTCAGCTGGTTGGTATCTTCTTCAAGATATACAGTAATGTTTTTTTGTGTGCCAACTGGAATCGTCTGGCTGGTATAACCCGTATAGGAAAATGCAATTTGACTATTTGATTTTACTCCAGTTAATTGAAATTTTCCGTCAAAATCAGTAGAGGCGCTAATATTTGCACCTACCACTTTAATGTTTACTCCTGGTATGGGCTGCTTGGAATCCTTTTCCAAGACAATACCACTTATTGTGCTCTGAGCAAAGACACAAAAAGGAAGTAAGAGTAATAAAAGTAAAAATTTGGTTTTAATTCTTTTCATACTTTTAATTAGTTTGGTTTTAAGTTAGTTTGGTTAATTTGTTTGATTACGAAATCATTGCAGAAATATAACCTTTAAGGAAATATTCTCCATTTGCATTTAAATAATGTTTTTATAGAAATATCTCTAAAAGATTACAATCTGCTTGTCAAATAAGCTATTCTATTTTTCTAGAATGAAGGAAGGTTTACTACCGTAAATTTTAATTGGAGTGTTGGTCATGTTAGTTTTTTTTGGTTAAGATAATTAGTTAGGTTACATTCATTGATATGCTTTAAAGAAAAAAACAAAGCAACTTTGTTCAAACGATATAGCTTATCAACTCATACTGCAAATTAAGGCTACAGGAAGTTTTTAAGACAGGGAAAAATTCATTTATAAAAGGGGACAATTTCGTAAAAGCATGCATATAACACCCAATAAAAACATATTATTCATTTTTTCACTCTAAAAAAAACGATAAAAGAAATATTTCCCTTCTATAACAATGTTTTTAACAATCAACTAGACTGTAGTTTTTAACTGATAAATTTTAGAAACATATACTTCAAAAAATTGCAGTATTCTAAATGTTTAACAAAAAACATTAAATCACAGTAACAATTAATCCAAAAAACAAATGTTATTTTTACACGCTTTACAATAAATCATTATTTTCGTAAATTATACTGATTTAACATATATCAATATAAAAATCAAATCCGATTTTATGATCGCGGTGTCTTGTACCAAACAGTAACAAGCTTTTAAAAAAAATCAATGAATAAGCTAAAGTCTTTTCTTTTTATTAGTCTTCTTTCTATAAGTGTGTTTGGGCAGAATTACCCAATAAAGCATCTTGATATTTCTTCAGGACTTTCTAATAATTCTGTTGCATCAATATATCAGGATCAAAACGGATATATGTGGTTTGGAACTTTTGACGGACTTAATCGATATGATGGAAATGATTTTAAAATTTATCGCCATATCCATACCGATCCAAATTCTATTCAAGGAAATGCTATAAGCTGTATTGAAGGTGATTTTGAAAATAATTTATGGATAGGAACAACTGCAGGACCAGTCATTTTTAATGCTGAACGGTCTTCTTTCAGTCCGCTAAAATATTATGATACCAACAACAAAGTCAAAACTTTAAATGTTACTGCTTACGAAATAATTGCTGTACATTCTCTTCATATTATTCTTGTTGCCACAAAAGAAGCAATTGTACTTTATAAAGAGGGCGAAAAAATTGGAACTGCAATACCATTCAAAGGAAAATTAAATTACATCGCAAGATCAATAGCTTACAATGAGAAAAAACAAATCTTCTATGTTTTTATAACTGATATTGGGCTTTGTAGATACGATATTAAATCAAAAAAACTGACGCTTCTCAACAATACAATTACGGGTGCAAATTGCATTAAATTTACAAATGAAGGACTTTGGATTGGTTCTGACGAAGGTGCTTATTTATATAATGAAAGTTTAAATACTTATTCTAAAAATTACTTTCTTGAAAAAACAGTTGTGCGCGATTTCTTTCAGCAAAAAAACAGACTCTGGATTGCCACTGATGGAGCTGGTATTTTCACCATAACAAAAAATCAAATTGTTCCTGTTTTATATCGAGCAAGTGGCCCACTTCCATTGCTTAATAGTAAATCCTTATACGATATATTTGAAAGCAAAACTGGAGAAATGTGGTTTGGAACCCTTCGTGGAGGCGTAAGTATGATGGGGGAAAAACCGCTCTATTTTAATCATTTTAAAAGTAAGAACCCACTAACTCATAAAGAAGACGAAGATCCTGCGGCAAACTTTATGCTTTCTTTTTGTGAAGATGAAAAGAAAAATATCTGGATAGGCACAGATGGTGCTGGAATGCGCTATTGGAATAGAAAACAAAACACTTATGATGTTTACTCAACAACATCGGCTGCTGGCAGAAAAATTCAAAGTGATTTTGTTACAAGTATTGTCAGAGATTCTGATAATGCCATTTGGGTCGCTATGTGGAAAGGCGGAGTGTGCCGCATCGATCCAAAATCAAAGGCAATTCAAAATTTTTCAATTTACAATCAATTTACTAAAAAAGCGGAACAGGAATCATGGCTTCTTTTTTTAGATTCAAAAAATACGCTGTGGCTTGCCATAACAAACTCTGGCGCTCTATATCAATTTGATAGAAAACAAAATAAATTTACCTGCTACAGTAATACTTTACGAGATGTTACCTGCCTATATGAGACCAAAGACGGAAAAATCTGGGGAGGAACATTCAATTCTTTTTTTGAGATAGAACCAAAAACAAAAAAGATAAAAAAATATCATTCTGAATATACTGTTAGATGCATCACTGAAGATCAAAATAAGAATCTTTGGATTGGTACAGTCGAAGGCGGTCTTCTTTTATTTGATAGAAAAACAGGAACTTATAAAAAATACACCACTCAAAACGGACTTCCTAGCAATACAATACTTCGTTTATTAGAAGACAAAGAAGGAAATTTATGGATGAGTACTTATCATGGAATCTCAAGATTTAGTCCCAGAAATAATAGATTTAGAAATTTTGGCGTCACCGATGGTGTCCAAAGCAATCAGTTTAGCTGGAATGCAGGTACGAAACTGTCTACAGGAGAATTTATTTTTGGAGGTATAAACGGATTCAATGTTTTTCATCCTGACAGTATTAAAGATAAAAAAAATACAGGCAAATTTTTATTGAATGATTTGCTTGTGAACAATCAATCTTTAAAGTTAGACAGCCCTTACATAACAGAAAAAAAGCTAGAAATGATCAGCAGTGCTGAACTTCCTTACGAAAAATCGGCTTTAAGTTTTGATTTTGTGTATCTTGATTATGTCAATTCTGAAAAAATCAACACTGCATACTTTCTTGATGGTTGGGACAAAAACTGGAATTATACTTCAAAAAATAATAGAGCAAATTATTCTAGACTGACCGAAGGAACTTATGTTTTTAAAGTTAAGACAACCGATATTTTCGGAAATTGGAATAATGAAGTGGCGCTGGCAACTGTAAAAATTCTTCCGCCGTGGTACAGAACATGGTGGGCCTATATCTTTTATTTAATGGGCGCGATTAGTGCTATTTATGCATACGTAGGTTATCATAAAAACAAAGAAAGGCTCCGCTATGAAATAAAACTTGCCCGAATGGAACATACAAAAGACAAGGAACATGCCGAGAAGCAGTTTTCTATGTTTACTTATATGGCTCATGAATTGCGTACTCCGCTATCCTTAATTATAAATCCTCTAAAAAGTGTAATTGAAAGAAAAAAACATTCCGAAGATGATCTTGATCTAAATCTCGCCTACAAAAATGCTAAACGATTATTGAGTCTTACAGATCAATTACTATTGTTTAGAAAAGCAGAAACTGACCTTGATGAACTCAAAATTTCAAAGATCAATTTAAATGTTCTTTGCAGAGAAATCTACGAAAGTTTTACACAAATGGCAGTAGCTAAAAGTCTGAAATATCAGTTTATTGAAGAAAAAGCGCCGACAGAAATATATGGCGATTATGAAAAAATAGAAATTACTCTTTTCAATTTAATCTCAAATGCTTTTAAATTTACTCCAAATGGAGGATCAATAACTATTGAGATAATTGAGAATATTACTGATGTTTCAATAATTATATCTGATACTGGAAGCGGTATTGATGAAAATGATATTGATACGATTTTTGAAAAATTCAAGCAAATTCAAACTAAAACCAGTAACGGATTTGGAATAGGTCTTTATATTGCTAAATATTTTACGAATAAACATCATGGTGAATTAATTTGTAAAAGTAAAGTTGGAGAGGGAACTTCGTTTATTGTAACACTTTTAAAAGGAAATAGTCATTTTGCAGAAATGAGCATAAACGAAAATCATCAGCAAATGTCTCCAATTGTGGGTGAACTTCTTGAAGGAATGCCTGTAGCAAATCAAACTACAAATGAAAAAAGTATCCAGCCATCACATCCAGAAACTCTACAGGAAGAACTAATTAGCTCGAAAAAAGTATTGCTGATTGTTGAAGACAATCCTGAAATGAATCATTACCTTGTGCAGCTTTTTTCTAAAAACTATATCGTTTATTCCGCTTTCAATGGTCTCGATGGATTAAAGCTTGTAGAAAAACATATGCCTGATGTTATTCTTAGTGACATTTCTATGGAAGGCATGAATGGTTTAGATTTATGCAAAAAAATCAAACAAAATGATGATTTGAGTCATATAACGGTAATACTTCTCACGGCTACAACTAGTAATAACATTCACTTACAAAGTATTATAGAGGGCGCCGATGATTATGTTACCAAACCTTTTGATAGTGATATACTTCTGGCGCGAGTTGATTCTGTTCTTAGAAACAGAGGGCAATTGCGCAAGTATTTCTTGGATAGTATTACACTTCGTGAAAATGTGAATAAAGTACCTCTTGAATACAAAGAATTTCTTGATAAGTGTATCGAAATTGTCGAAGCCAATCTTGAAAACAGCGAATTTAACCTAAAGAGTTTTTCTGCTGCAATGGGAATGAGCCATTCAAGCCTTTACAAAAAGATTAAAGCAATTTCAGGACAAACTGTAAATGTATTTATTAGATCTATCAGAATCCGTAGGGCTGCAGTAATTATGCTTACTGAAAACATCAACATTGCACAAGTTGGTCCTCAGGTTGGCATAGAGGATCAGCGTTATTTCCGTCAGCAGTTCGTAAAACTGTTTGGAATGAAACCTTCAGAGTATATAAAAAAATATAGAAATTCTTTTAATAAGGAATTGAGTATTATTCAGAAAAGAAATAGTGTGTAACTAATTTTTTAAAAAGCTTCTTAGTAAATATTGTATAAGAATGTATTTCCAGAAGATCATTTTAAAACGGCATTTGACAAACTTATAAATAAAGGATCTTTCCATTTTTTAAAAGTATATCCACTTGCACCTGAAGTTCAAGGCGCAAAGTGGATATAAGTTTTTCAAATAAGATAAAAAGTTTACTAATTGAGATTTCTTAATTGAAGAATGAGAATCAAAAAAATTAGTGCCCAGAAACATTTTTGGTATGTACAACAAACTTCATATTTTTTGCACAATACACTCCGAAACAAAGAATATATAAATAGCAGAATACAGGAACAATAAATGATTTCTGCACTCCAAAAGCAGAATCAGCAAGTACACCTTGAATTAAAGGTATCAAAGCTCCTCCTAAAATTGCCATAACTAAAAGAGACGAACCTTGACTTGTGTATTTTCCCAGTCCTGCAATACTCAAAGTATAGATATTAGAAAACATAATCGAATTGAAAATACCGATTCCTAATATACTGTACATCGCAATCTTCCCAGAAGTGAAAATGCTTAAAAGCAACAAAACAATATTTATAGAAGCAAATATTGCCAACGTTCTTGCTGGTGCTGATTTTCCAATCATAAAAGCAAAAAAGTTCAAAACCAAAAAGACAATAAAAAAACTCATCTGACCAAAAGTAAGATTTACAATAGAATAAATCAGTGCGAAAACCGATCCAGCAGTAATTATCATATATAAGGCTTTTTTAGAAGCATTTATACTCTGATTTAATGAAATAGCTCCTAAAAAACGTCCAATCATGGCGCCGCCCCAATACATCGCAAGATAATTTTTACTCACAGCTTCAGTTAAACCTCCAATGTTATCCAATTCTAGAAAACTGATAATAAAACTTCCTACTGCAACTTCTCCTCCAACGTAACAGAAGATTCCTAAAATTCCTAATCTCAGATGCAGAAATTTCAAAGCTCCTAATCCTCCATGTTCTGTTTCTTCGGTTTGAAAAGATGGTAATTTAACATTATAAATTAAAACTGCTACCAAAATTAAAATTCCTGCGAAAACCAGATATGGAATACGTGTCGCCTCAGCTGTAATATTATGATCATTTCCTGAGCCAAATATCAGAAAACCGCCAAGTACGGGAGCAATAGTAGTTCCAAAAGCATTAAAAGCCTGTGTCATATTTAATCGTCCTGAAGCGCTTTCTTCTGATCCAAGCAAAGAAACATAAGCATTTGCAGTAATCTGTAAAATAGTAAATCCTAATCCGAGAACGAATAAAGCACCCAGAAATAAACCATATGCCGAAAAAGTAGCCGCTGGATAAAATAAAATACAGCCTAAAGCAGAAAGAAGAATTCCAGAAAGAATTCCTTTTTTATATCCCACTTTATTAATTGGATCACCTTTATAGTAAGAAAATATAAAATAAGTCAACGATCCCAGAAAATAAGCGCCGAAAAAACAGAATTGAACCAGCATTGATTCTACAAAAGTAAGATCAAATAATTTCTTTAAATAAGGAATCAAAATATCGTTCATACAGGTAATAAATCCCCACATGAAAAATAGTAATGTTATTGTAATAAGCGGTAAAGTATAATTTGGAACCGCTTGATTAGAGGTGTTTTTGGTATTCATAACTAACAAAATATATAAATCGAGAAAACCGCCTCGAAAAAAATCAAGACGGTTTTCAGGAATAACTAACTAAATTTTAAGGTTTAAGTTCAGTAAACTTTGAATCTAATTCAAAAGATTTCTTCACTTTTTCAACTGTAATTTCCTTTGAAACTGAAAAGGAAGCAGTTTGTTTAATATTTAAAGAAGAAGCCCCAACAAGTACTTTATAATCCCCTGCTTCGGCAACCCATGCACTTTTATTTTCTAAGAAAGAAGCCAAATCTTTCGGAGCTAAAGTCAACGTCAATGTCTGGCTCTCACCTGGTTTCAACTCTTTTGTTTTAGCGAAAGCTTTTAATTCTTCTTTCGGTTTATCTATTGATTTTGAAGGTGCCGAAAGATATAATTGAACTACTTCTTTTCCAGCCACTTTCCCTATATTTTTAACTGTTACAAAAACCGTCAATTTATCTTTGAAAGTTGGAGAGCTTAATTTTATACCCGAATATTCAAATGTGGTGTAAGAACTTCCAAAACCGAATTCGTAAGATGGTTTAATGTTGAAAGTATTGAAATAACGGTATCCAACATAAACTCCTTCTTCATAAGTTACTTCTGTCGGATTATCAATTGGAAATCCTGGAAAGTTTTTAGCTGAAGGCGTATCAGCATATTTCGTTGGGAAAGTCATAGTCAATTTTCCAGATGGATTGATTTTTCCTGAAACTACATCCGCAACAGAATGTCCTCCCTCCTGACCTGGCTGCCAAGCTAATAAAATGGCATCTACTTTATCTTTCCAAGAAGCTGTTTCAATTACACCTCCAATATTTAAAATTACGACTACTTTTTTACCTTTTGCATGAAAAGCTTTTGAAATTTTATCCAGCATTTCGATTTCTTCATTTGCCATGTTAAAATCGTTGTCTACTACTCTGTCTCCGCCTTCTCCAGAATTTCTTCCTAAAGTTACAAAAGCAATTTCAGAACTTTCTGCTTTTTTAGCAATGAATGCATCATCCATTTTTAATTCTGGAAGTCTTTCTGGCAAAGCCAAAATACCTCTTGCTTTTCTTCTTTCTTTTTCAAAAACAACTTCTCTCTCAGCGTGAGGCGTGTACAAATCAACCAATTCTTTATCTAGTTTATACCCCGCAGCATTCAAACCTTCTAAAAGAGAAACTGTGTGTTTGTTATTTACACTTCCAGATCCTGTTCCGCCTGTAATCCAAGCGTATGAAGTCACACCAAATAAAGAAACTTCTTTTTGCTTATCAGCGAAAGGCAATGCGTTTTTTTCATTTTTAAGCAAAACCATTCCTTCAGCCGCCGCTTTTCTAGTTACTGCAGCATTTTGAGCTAAGTTTGGTTTGTCGCTATATTTGTATTTTGCGAAAGTCGGCGTGCGGAAAATATATTCTAAAATTCTTCTCACATTTGTATTCGCAACTTCCTGAGATAATTTTCCCGAATTTAAAGCTTCTAACATCGCTTTTTTCTGAACTGGAATTCCAGGCATCAAAAGATCATTTCCCGCAATCATTTGTTGTACAACATCAGAATTTGAACCTTTTTGGATCGATTCAAAACCTGGGAAACCACCAAACCAATCTGTCATTACAATTCCTTTATAACCCCATTCATTTCTTAAAACTTCTGTCAATAAATCTTTATTTGCTGAAGTATAAATCCCGTTCAATTTATTGTAAGAAGACATAATCGTCCAAGGATCAGATTCTTTAACGGTAATTTCAAAACCTTTCAAATATAATTCTCTAATTGCTCTTTCAGAAACATGAGCATTTACAGTCAAACGATTGGTTTCTTCGTTATTTACAGCAAAGTGTTTGATCGAAGTTCCAACACCTTGCGACTGGATTCCGTTTACGATTGCTGCAGCAGTTTTTCCAGAAACTAAAGGATCTTCAGAATAATATTCGAAATTTCTTCCGTTTAATGGATTTCTTTGAATGTTTAATGCTGGCGCTAATAAAACATCAACACCATATTCTTTAACTTCATTTCCTATTGCTTTTCCCACTTCTTCCAAAAGCGCTTTATTCCAAGTCGAAGCCAAAGCCGTTCCAACAGGAAATGCTGTTGCATAATAGGTTTTAGAATCGTTTTCTCTTGTTGGCGCGATTCTTAATCCCGCAGGACCATCGGCTACAACTGTTGCAGGAATTCCGAATCTTTCAAAAGCTGCTGTTCCTCCCGCTGCTCCTGGTACCAAACCTTGTTTCGAATCTCCGACTGGACCTGTCAGTACTTCAATTCCTGGCATTCCTGTTCCAATTAACAATTCTACTTTTTCTGCATTGGTCATTTCTTTGATGATAGCATCAATTCTCTGATTTACAGAAAGACGTGTATCTTCCCACGAATCTAATTTTCCGTTTTTATTCGAATCAACAAAACTAAATCCGTTGATCGTAATTACAGGATCTTTTTCGTTATCAGGTAACTTGTTAAAAGACAAGCTCGAAAGTACAAGCGCCGTTAAAAGCGTTACTCTCACTGTTTTTGTAACTTTATGTTTCATAATATATAGTTTTTAAAAGTTAGATTTTTGATAATTGAAGCTTTGCAAAAAAGTCTTCAAACATCAATCGAGTATCCAATTGATTGTAAACTCGAATATTTCTTCCGTTAGGATTGGTTTCGTAAAGACCTTGCGCATTAATTAAAGGCGATGGTTTCAGAACATAAAAACTCGAACTCGGATCTGACTCAAAAGAAGATTGTAAGGCAGTCAGCAAAACCAGCGGACTGTCTCCCATAATGTAAGTTTCACCAATATGAAGATCGAATTGCTGTACTCTCTTCATTAAACTTTCTATTTTTTCTGATAGATATTCTCCTGTTATTCCAGTTGATTTCACTTTCAAAAGCAATTCAGAATACGATAAAAGCGTTTGTCTGTAAGCATTTCTCGGCACTTGCCAGATTGGAATTTTTGAATCATTAAAAACAACTTGTCCAGCTTTTATATCAATTCCAAGATTATATTCTAATGAAGTATATCCTGGTGGCGGAGAAGCCAAATCAGTATATTCTGGACCGCCAATCCAAACCAAAATCAAACGATCGGCAATTTTAGGTTCCATTAAATAAGCACTTGCAATTTCTGTCAGACCCGCACCGCACACTACATAAAGCGGAGTTTTGACATCGGTACGCATTGCTTCTTTTACAATGGCTTTTGCTCCTTCAGAAATATTTGGCGTTTTAGAATCTTTCAACTGTAAATTGGAACCTTCATAAACTGGAAAAGAATTTTGAAGTTTCATGACTTCCAGAAGTTCTTTCACTTTTTTAACCGCATTTGTAGCAGTTTCTGAAGAAGAATCAAAACCATCTCCCAGTTTTAAATGCGATCCAATAATGCCTTTAATTTCTGCCGATGGCGATAAAATCTGATGCACCAATTGAAATAATCCATCTGGATCTCCACTAAAATCATTGTCGACAATAACACGCATTCTGGGCTTTACCAAATCTTTCGAAAGAGAGTTTTTAGCAGTTGACTGTGCTTGTGAACAAATGCTTAAAAGCAAACAAAACACTAATAATATTGGATATTTAATTTTCATATTACTTATGGTTTTTCTGTTTTTTTAATCTTTCCTGTTTTGTCATCCTGAGGAACGAAGGATCACATCCAATATTCGACAAAGATTACCGAGTTTCTAGTGTGATCCTTCGTTCCTCAGGATGACAAGATTGTGTTTACTTTGTCGAAACCTAACAGGTTTTAAAAAACTGTCAGGTTTAAAATCTTATAAAGAATTACTTCTTTTTATATGTTTCTGTTCTGGCATCTTTAATAACCCCTTTCCAATTCAATCCAAAAGCAAAATCATAAATATTTCCTTCTGTATCTTTATGCGGAATCATATCATACGGAACATCTTCAAATTGTTTTTCAACCGTTTCCATATTCGCAGGCATCTGCACTGGAAGCAATCCTGAAGGTTCTGTTTTTCCTGAAATGATATCCAAAACAGCTTGAGAAGAAACTCCGAAATTCAAAACAATTCCGTCTACTTCTTTTTCAAACTCATTAAAAATCATTGGTTTATTTGCCGTAACTGAGACAATAACTGGTTTCCCGTTCATCATATCTTTGGTATCGAGAATCGTTCTCAAATCCATTGTATTGGCAGCGGTAACTGTTTTATTTTTGTATGTTCTGTCTTTGATTGTTGGATCAATAACCTGATCTCCTGCTGCAATACTTTTTGTTCTCGCTTCAGTTGCTGTGTAAGTTCCGTACTGAAGTGAAATTGGCACATAACCGTTGCTTCCGTTTGTTCGATCTTTTAAATCGTAACCGCCTTCTAAACTTTGTGGACTTGTCACAAAAACAATTGCAAAATCTGCTTTTGAAGGATCTTCGGTAACATTGTAATATTTCTTAACCAATTCTAAATTAACTGGATATTCTAATTTTGGCTGACTTGCAATGCCCCACCAATCTTTGGTTGAAGCTGTATAAATCTTCGGAATAAAAACGGTTTTCTTTTCTTTTACAGGAAGAACTGCCGCTTTGTTTTTCAACAACACAACCGACTTCAATTGTGCATCATAACCCGCTTTCATAAACTCTGGATTCCCAACTACAGCTTTCGTTTCTTCCACATTCAAATATGGATTTTCAAAAAGTCCGACTCTGAAAATGTTTTTCAATAAACGAACTGCTGATCTTTCAAATCTGGCTCTCATAAAAGATTCTCCAAATTCTTTAACTCCCATTTCGTAAGCTGCCAAAACTGGTTTCTTGTCATTATTTCCGCCAAATTGATCTACACCAGCAATAATTGCTTTGTAATGTCTTTGATCGATAGAAAGATTCTCAACTCCCCAAGGTTTTCCAGCAAAAACATTTGGTGTTTTTCCTTCCTCTGCAGTTACCAGCCAATCTGTACATACAACTCCATCGTAACCGTATTTGTCTCTTAATAAATCGGTAATAATATATTTGCTGTAACCGTTGGCTACATTTTCGTTGTATTTTTTATCTTGATCAAAAGTGATCGTGTAATAAGGCATTACCGCCGAAGCTTTACTCGTTTTTCCTTTTAATTTGAAAGCACCATTAATAAACGGATCAATGTGCTGCTGTAAATTATTTCCAGGGTAAACCGCAAATTTTCCGTAAGCCCAGTGACCGTCGCGTCCGCCTTCTTCAGCACCACCACTTGGCCAGTGTTTCACCATTGCATTGACACTTTTGTAACCCCAGCCATCTTTGATTTCGTCTTTTCCGTATGAAGTTTGAAAACCATCAATATAAGCTCTTCCCATATCTCTGGTTAAAGCTGGGCTTTCGCCAAAAGTCATCGAAATTCTATACCATCTTGGCTCAGAACCTAAATCGATTTGCGGAGATAAAGCCGTTGCAATTCCTAACGCTCGATATTCTTTTGCGGCAATCTGCCCGAATTGCTCAACAATTTTTGGGTCAAAAGTCGAGGCCATTCCTAAACCATCAGGCCACATCGAGATTGTTCCTCCTGCTCCTGCGTTAAACTCAGACGTTACATTTGCTGTATGACGTGGATCTGTACTCGTGTTACTTGGAATTCCCAATCCAATTCCTTCTACAAAAGCTTGCATTTCATTGTTCCATAAAGCGGCAACTTCTGGTGATTGAACACTTGTAATTAAAACATGACGCAGATTATCTTCTTTTAAAAATGCTTTCTGCTGGTCTGTTAAATTATATGCTTTAGCATTACTTTCTGGAAATACTTTTCCGTTGTAAGTTCCAGCATTATATCCTGAAACTCCTGCTGGCAAAGCTTGATGACGGCTGTAAAGCATTAAACCAGCAATTTGTTCAACAGACATTTTTGAAGCCAAGTCTTTCGCTCGTTCATCTGCCGAAAGTCGCCAATCTTCATATTTATCAAGCTTTCCGTTTTTGTTTAAATCTTTAAACTTTTTACCATTTACAGTCAAAATTTTGATGCCAGATTCAGGAGAATATCCCAAATCTGCACCTTTATTATTTTTAACAATTGTAAAATTGGCTTGTTGTGCCTGCATTGTCGCGCTCAGAAAAAAAGCGAAACCAGCAGTTATAATTATTTTTTTCATCGAAATAAAATTTAGAATCTGAAATTAAGAGAAGCTTCCAAAGTAAATGGACGAATGTAAGACCCAACCAAAAGCTGATCGTAATATGCTGAAGCATCTGTAATTAATTCTGCTCCGTTGATTGTTCCTTTTGCTCCCGTTTGGTTTAAGAAGTTTACAGCAGTTAAACCAATATCAAAATGATCGTTGATTTTGTAATTTACCCCTCCGAAAGTTTCCCATCTTGGTGCAAAATATAAAGCGTTTGTCTGGTTAGCATACTGCTTACTGAAATAACGGAAACTTGCCCAAACCTTGAAATCTTTGTATGTGTAGCTTGGATCAATTTCCATCAATACTTTAGAGATTTCCAAAACGTTTTTGTCGTTATATGAATAATTATTTCCAAAAGCAGTAAAATCATAATTCTTATAAACTGGATCTTGGAACGTAATTAAATAATGAAGATCAAATCCTTTGAATGGAGAAGCCACAATATCTGTTGTCCATCCTAAAGTTTGAATATCATAGAAAACAGTTGCTACTTCTGACTGCGTTGCATCTGAAGGATTCACTAAATTTAATCTCGCCAGATAATTATTTCGAGTTAAATAAGTCGCTTGAGAAACAATGCTGAAATTTTTCTGATTGAAATACAATCCAAATGCTGCCATTGGACTTTTTGATTTGGCATTATTTGGCGCTACAGCTCCAGAGTAGCTTTCTAACTGTCCATTTTTTTCTGTATAAGTAAAATCCGCAAGTATTCCTGCACTTCTTGTTACTTTATAAACAGCATTTACAGAACCTCCTAAATGAAACCAGTTGTTATCAAAATATGTTTTCTGGCTAGGATCAAACACCAAATCTGGAGTTCTTGGCGTCAGGTAATAATCTCCTTTTAGTTTGTGGTATCTCAAATTCACACCATAAGCTAAACTGAAACGATCTGAAATCGTCCAGTTATCTGAGAAATAACCTGATAATTTGTTTTCAAAACCGTTGTGATATTCACCTCCAACATTGTAATTGTAAAATCCGTCTGAGTCTGTATTTGAAGTTCCTCCAGGCGTGTTACGAACCAATTTATCTGGATTTGCGCTAACTGTTTGATTAAAGAAAGATCTACTTGAAGTAAAGTCATCAACTTGATAGTAGTATTCGGTTAAACCAAATCTCCATTTGTGTTTTTCTATATTTTTTGTAAGCTCAAATCTTGACATAGCCGTTTTTGTCGGAGTTCCGTCAGTGTATAATCCCAACATCGAGTTTACATTTCCAACATATGCATTTCCAGTCGATTTGTAAGTGAAATTATCTGCAGCAGTTGCTTCAAAAATCCCAAGCGGAATGGCTATTAACTGAGAAGCTTCAGCATAACGAAAACGCGTAGAAAAATTAAATTTCCAGTCATTTGCCAAATCGTAATTTCCTAAGATATCAAAAGTGTGTGAAGTTGATGCAGCATCACTTCCGCCCATATCAGCAAATTTAGTTTCGCCTGTCAAGATGTCTTTGAATTTCATGATTCCATCATTTACGATGTACGAATCACGTCCGATTTTAAAATCGTTATATTCTTCAACTTTTCCGCCTTCTTTATATTTAAAAACTGCGTAATTGGTTAAGGAAGCTGAGTTTGCATATTTATATAAAAAGCTAATCTGACCTTTTCCGTTATTGAACTTCTTAGTCAAACCTGCTCTATAAATTTGAGTTCGGTCTGAATATTTAGCAAATTTCAAATCAAAAGAATTCGGATCAAAATTGGCATAAGCTCCCATTGTGTAAGACCAGCCTTTTGCCAACGGACCTGAAACATTTAAGTCTCCTTTCATCCATCCGAAACTTGAACCAGAAAGATTTCCAACTATTTCTAATTTATCTGTTCCCAGTTTTGTGTATGAGTTTACAGCAAAACCAAGATCTCCAGTAGTAATCGCTGCTTCACCAACTTTTAATAATCCTGTTCTTCCTAAGCTTGTACTTTGTCTCCAAGTACGATTTGGAAGTTCTGGCCAGAAATAATAAACCACTGGCAAATCATTTTCTTGAATCGTAATTCCTCCAACTGATGAAGGAAGACCAATATTTACTTCACGTGGTCCCGTATTGTTGGCCGCATTAAGCATTACGTTTCTATTCTTTTCTTCTTTCGTATCTGTCTCTACGATTTTGGTGTTTTTCTTAATCGAATCTGTTGCTTGCTGTTTTTTATCTTCTTGCGAAAAAGCTTCGGAAGCAGGATAAAATGCTAGACAAATCGTGGCAATAATTAATCTTTTCATGAGTAGTTAAGTTAGGTTTTTCATTATGAACTTTTCATTGCTTCATAATGAAGCAATATTAAATACTATTTTTCATATCAACAAATAATTGATGTTATAATTTTTAATATCGCATTAAAACCTATCCTTAAATTGCATAAAAACAACAAACAAGAAGATATGTCTGAATTGTCAAACTCACACTTAAATTTTACTATCTCGTTTGCGTAAAGTCCTGTAATTATTGAAAAAAAGACTTGATTTATAATTGATTTATCAAATTCGAAAATGAGCATTAGAAAATAGATTATCACCTTTTGTCATCTTTTTGTGACGTTTAAAAAGTTGTCAGAAAAAATTGCGCTAATTTGACTTGTAACTATTAAAAAGTTTAAATTTGAAGCTAATTATACCGTCATGGATTTCAAAAAGTTTCTCGAAATCGAGTCTAAAGAGGCTTGGAAAAAATATATTCCGACACTTTCTATTGATAGTGTGATCTTTAGTTTTCATCAAAATTCTCTTCATGTTTTACTTTTAAAAATGAAAGACATGGAATCTTGGGGACTGCCTGGCGGATATGTAAAAAAGACTGAAAATGTTGATGAAGCTGCGGTTCGCATCTTAAAAGACAGGACTGGAACTGAAAATATTTATCTGCATCAGTTTCATACTTTTGGAGACCGCAATCGTTCTGAAGATGCTTTTGCTGACTATGATGATGACATTTGGTACAAACAGCGTTTTATCTCAATTGGATATTATGCTTTGGCTGAATATTCGCAGGTAAATTTGGTTATTGATGAATTTTCTAGTGCTGTTGAATGGCATTTAATAGAAAATCTTCCCGAGTTTATGATGGATCACAGAAGTATTTATGATAAAGCCTTGCTAACACTTCGTGAACAATTAAACAATCATCCGATTGGCTATAATCTTCTTCCTGAGAAATTTACAATGCCAGAACTTCAAAAACTATATGAAGGTATTTTAGGAAAAAAATTAAATAGAGGAAATTTTTACCGCAAAATTCTTCGCTATGATATTCTCACGAAATTAGATGAATCACGAAAAGGCGGCGCGCATAAAGCACCAGATTTGTATAGTTTTGATTTGGAGAAATATAACAGTGCTCTAAAAGAAGGATTAAAAGGCGGATGGTAAATAATTGATTGAATACCAAACTAAGACTTCTTAAAAATAGCTAATAAGCTAAAAGTTTTTTGCTATTGCACGTTTTATACGATTCCTTCATAGCATGCATTGTAGATTTATTCTGTTACTTTAAATCGTTCAATACATTCCTAATAACTTCATCTTACTAAAATACCATTTCCATTCTGGCTACAAGAATCTGACTTTTGGAAACATTTACTCTTCATGTTGTGCCGATCTTTGCCTAAATAAAAAAAGTATTAAAATGAAAATATTTGTAACTGGAGCTTCGGGCTTCATTGGCTCTGCGGTAGTAAGAGAATTAATCAGTGCTGGACATCAAGTAATTGGTCTGGCGCGTTCAGAAAAATCTGCACAGATCATAAGAGATTTAGGCGCAGAAGCATTAATAGGAGATCTTGAAGATTTGGAAATATTAAAACATGGAGCTCTGCAGGCTGATGCTATCATCCATGCTGCTTTTTTTCATGATTTTACACAATTTGCAAAAGCCGCAGAAATGGACAAAGAGGCTATTAACGCAATGGGTGAAGCATTACTTGGTACAGACAAACCGTTGGTAGTAACAGCAGGCACTTTGGGGTTACCGCTCATCAATGGAATCATTACGGAAGAAAGCAGATCATCGGGTATTCCTCGTTCTTCTGAAACTACTGCTCTCGCACTGGCAGAAAAAGGTATTAATGCTTCTGTAATCCGTCTTGCACCTTCGGTTCATGACAAAGGCGACAAGGGCTTTGTTCCGTTTATTATTGCACAGGCGCGCAAAAATGGCATTTCAGCTTATCCTGAAAATGGCTCAAACCGCTGGACTGCAGTACACCGTTTAGATGCGGCAAAAGCTTTCCGTCTTGCAGCAGAAAAAGGTATAAAAGGCGCACTGTATAATGTTGTGGGCGAATACAGCATCGAAATAAAAAGTATTGCAACCTTAATCAGCGAACAGTTAAATCTGCCGTCTGCTTCTCTCTCGGGCGATGATCTTGCTTCGCATTTTGAATGGATGAGCCGTTTTATTTCTTTTGACAGTCCAGCAGAAAACTTAAAAACGCAGGAACTTCTAAACTGGAAACCTGAACATATTGGATTACTGGACGATATGAAACAAAACTATTTCTAAAGAGACAGGAACAGTAAAAACATCACTAAATTTGCATTTATGGAACAGAGGCAGACACAGAGAATCAAAACAATCAGCGAATTTCACAAGCTTCGCGGTCTGCCTAAACCCGAGCATCCGCTTATTAGCGTAGTGGATTACAGCAGTATTAAACAGGCTGTTGACATTGGCGAAATAAACTGGATTCTTGATTTCTACATGATTTCACTTAAAAAGGGAATGATTGGAAAAATGCATTATGGACAGCAAGAATTTGATTTTGACGAAGGAGTTATGGCGTTTATGGAACCAAATCAGGTTTTCAGAATCCAGCCAGCTCATGACCCAGCCGAAAAACGTTCTGGTTGGATGCTATTAATACATCCCGATTTTCTGTGGAATACATCACTTGTCAAAACTATTAAACGATATGATTTTTTCGATTACTCAGTAAACGAAGCGCTATTTCTTTCCGAAAAAGAACAGAGAACAATCAGCGGTATTATTGAGAACATTATACAGGAATACCATACTAATATTGACCGGTTCAGCAAACAGATTATCATTTCGCAGATAGAAAGCCTGCTAAGCTATTCAGACCGATTTTACAACCGTCAGTTTCTCACAAGGGAAAAAGCCAATCATCAAATTCTGGAACGGCTGGAAGATTTGCTTGATGACTATTTTGAACACCGAATTTCTCAACACGGATTACCTTCTGTCCAATTTCTAGCAGAAGAACTAAATGTTTCTAAAAAATATTTGAGCACTCTACTAAAAGTGCTTACAGGGCTGAACACGCAGCAGCATATACACGCCAAGCTAATAGCTGTAGCTAAAGAAAAATTATCTACAACAAATTTATCGGTAAGTGAAATTGCTTATGAAATGGGATTTGAACATCCCCAATCCTTCAGTAAATTGTTTAAAATTAAAACAGATCTTTCGCCTTTGGAGTTTCGCGCTGGTTTTAACTGAGATTTTTATTTCTCAAAGCCAACACTAAATATTGGGTATCTACATTTAGTATAAAAAAGAAATAACTTAGAGTTTAACTACTTACGCTAAACGATCAACAATTAAGTTTAATGTCCCAAAACAATATATTAGTCTAAAAAGTTAAACAAAAAAGACCGTCTCCAAGCGTTGAGACGGCCTTTTGTTATTTATTCAATTTGAGATGATTCGATTTTATTTCAATAATGAAAGTATTTTATTGAACACTTCATTATTTTCGTAAACTCCTTGAAAATCTTGCGAATGAGGTCCATAAGAAAAGATAGGAACCATCGTTGCAGTATGATCGTTTGTTATAAAGTCTCCTTCGATTTTATGTTTTTTTACATTTCCTTGCGGAATAGCAAATCCAGAAGTTTCATGATCTGCCGTAATAATTACTAAAGTTCCTTTATTATTATCTGCAAAAATTAATGCTTGAGTTATCGCTGTATCGAAATCAATGGTTTCAGATACAATTCCGCTAGCATTATTAACATGCCCAAAACTATCAATCTGTGCTCCTTCAATCATTAAGAAAAAAGGCTTTTTCTTTTTGTTTAAAAAATCAAGGCTATATTTTGTAGCATCTGCCAGTAATTCTCCTCTTCCTTCCATAACCGATGGAACTCTTCCGTTAGCAATAAAAACACCAACTGTATCGTTTATTACTGTTTCTAATTCTTTAACAGAATTCAATAATTTAAATTTAGAACTCAAAGAAGTATTATTAAAAGTAGAAGCTCCTCCTCCAATAAACAAGTTCAATTTACTTTTTAATAAATCTTTAGCAATTTGCTCTGTATTAGATCTCTCTTCTGTGTGTGCGTAAAAAGCTGCTGGAGTTGCGCCAGTAATTTCATCAGTTGTAATAACACCTGTACTGTATTTTCTTTTTTGCAAAACTTCCATAATATTTGCAATTGGTTTTCTTAAACTATCTGTTCCAATTGCTCTATTATTTGTTTTTTGGCCTGTTGCCAATGCAGTTCCAGCAGCCGCTGAATCTGTTGTGAAATCATCTGCAGATTGTGTTTTTATAAAACCAATACTTTTCAATTGTGTAACAGATAATACTCCATTATTAGCCAAAACAGCCGATGATATTTGTGACAAACCATTTCCATCTCCAATTAAAAGGATTACGTTTTTAACTGGCTCTTCTTTTTTATCTGTTTTATAAGTAGGTTTATAAACTTTTGAAGAATTAGTTACTGTAACCAATCTTTTAGGAAGCGTTTGAATATATTGAACACAATTGTATGGAGAATCAGTGTTGATGATATCTACTCCTAATTCTAAAAATGCTTTCCATGCACTTTTTGAATCTGGTGCGCCCCAAAAACGGAATGGTTTATTCGTTTCTTTAGCTTTAGCAATAACTGAGCTTATGCGGTTATAATCGTCATGAGTTAGTCTTCCTAATCCGTTCCAAACAGAATACTTTTTAAAATCTGCACTAACCATGGCAACTTTTGACCAGTTTTCTTTTGAAATTGATTTTCCTAATTCTTGAAAATCAAAGTAGATAAAATTTGGATACTTTACATACGTTTCTGCATCAGGTCTGTTTCCTGATACAATTATTTTAATATCCTTATTAGTAATAATTGATTCATATTTGCTTAA
Source organism: Flavobacterium ginsenosidimutans (assembly GCF_003254625.1). Taxonomy (GTDB): domain Bacteria; phylum Bacteroidota; class Bacteroidia; order Flavobacteriales; family Flavobacteriaceae; genus Flavobacterium; species Flavobacterium ginsenosidimutans. The sequence continues at coordinate 9,598 of NZ_QJRJ01000068.1, read as the reverse complement.
AACAGAAACTAATTTGTTCAAAGTAGGTTCAGCATCTGTTTTAATGTCTATTAGTAGAGTTAATTTATTCTCTTTTTTGAAATTCATTTTTAAAGCAGATTCTAAAGGCTTTAAATACAAATCCTCTAAAGTTCTAGAAGAGGTAATTCCCTTCTCATCATGTGATACATATAAATTGTTGTCCTTTAGAAAAATATCAGCTTCGATAGATGATGCCCCATTTGCATAAGCATTCCAAAAAGGAACGGTTTGGTTATAATCATTATGCGAATGTATTTTAACTTGCTCCTGAGAATATAGTCGATTTCCTGCTCCAAAAAGAGAAAGAAATAAACTTATGAATAAAAATGATGTTTTCATTTTGAAATAAATTAATGAATATTGGGTAAAAAAATGCGGTAGGTTTGAGGGGCAAAAAAGGTGATTTATTATAAAAAGAATTCGTTTCCCTGAAGGGCAATCAGATTAAAACTTAAAATTTTTATAAACGAATTTGGGATTTTTGAAGAAAAAAATTAAAAACAGGGGGTTTTATAAGCTTTAAAATCTCCCTGTTTTAACAACTAAGCGAAAGGAGACTGCCTTAAGCAATAGGCAGCCTTCCTATAAAACACAAAACAACTACTTAATATCCTTTATTTTGAACTAAATATCCTGGTGTGTTAGACGCTCCATCAATTGCTACTTGAGGAATTGGGAACAGTCTTTTGTTTACATCTGTATCTGATTTTTCAGTCCATTTATCTTCGAAGTGACTGAAACGAATTTGAGTGTTTCTTCTTAAACCTTCCCAGTAAAATTCGAATCCATATTCTCTGTATAAAATATTCAAGTTGATAGATGCAAGCGCAGCAGGAATTGGAGCTCGTGCCGTTCTTGAAGTTCTTACTGTATTCATATCAGCAAGTGCACCAGCGTTATCTCCTTTTCTCAACTTAGCTTCAGCACGCATCATGAAAATTTCAGCATATCTCAATAAAACCATGTCTACACTACTGTAGTAATTTCCGTCAGGTGAAGTATGGCTAAATTGGTATTTAGAAACTCTATATCCAGAAGCGTGTGTACTTCCTTCGTTTGTAAAATCAACTTTCAAAGTAAGGTTAACATAACCCACATTTTTGTCTGGTCCGTTTCCTTTAATTTGTTTAACTGGGTAAATTCTGTATCCAGTATCACATTTATAAAATGCTCCATTAGCATCTTTTCTAGCAGCCCACGGAATACCTCTCAAAATTCCTCTATCAATTTCAAACTCTTCTGCTTTTACACAGTAGTAGTGATTCTCATCATTTAAAGGAGAAAGTCCAGTAAGATCTTTTAAGTTATCTGGCACTTTTGCATTGTTTTTATAAAATCTTGAATCAGCATCAGCAGGATCTACAGATCCGTAAGCGTCAACCCAAGTTTGATAGAAATCTGAAGTAATAGCTGGTCCGTCAGTTCCGTCAGCATTAATAGATTCAGGTCTTGGAAACATTGATCCTGGAATAGACCAATAAGCCCAACGGTTGTTTTCGTCTTTTAAAACTCCACGCTGATCAATTGCAAAAATCAACTCTTTGTTAGAGTTATTATCATCATCAAATAAGTCAAAATATTCAGGAGATAAAGTAAATTTTCCTGAGTTTATAATGTTATCTGTGTACTTAATAACTTTATCCATATCAGCTGATGTGAAATTTGGTGTTCCGTAAGGATCACGGTAAACAGCAGCATTTAGATTCAATCTTGCAAGAAGTCCCCAAACAGCAGATTGAGTCATTCTACCTGGTCCTTTATCTGTGTTAATTACATCAGCAACAGACAATAATTCATTCTCAATGTATGTAACAGCGTCTTGTCCTCTTAGGATTTCTGAAGTTGCAGCCGATGATTCTTTTTTGAATACAAGTCCCCAGCTGTCTAAAGTCATCATATTTAAATATGCTCTTAAAGCTTTCATTTCATAAAGCGCTCCTTGTGCTTCAGTATTTCCATCTTCTGCAAGCGGAGTTAAAACTTCAATAGCAGATAATGTTCTTGAAATATTTTTAGTAAGCTCATTCCAAGTACTTGTAACCAAGTCATTTGTAGGTGTAGTAGTATGTGCGTGAACTGCTAAATATTTACCTCCATCGTACCAGTCTGTTCCTCCTCTGTAAGGTAAAATTCCTTCATCACTCGCAATTAACTGTAAACCAAAATTGTTAGTATGGATCCAAGTTGCTTTTAACTGACCGTAAGCTGGAGCAATTGCACCACTTATCGCGTCTGCCTGTCCTCCTCCATTCAAGGATTCGTCCAGGACTTTTTCTTCTAAATCTGTACAGCTCCAAGTAAATAATAAACCAATTGCAAGAGCTGCTACTATTATTTTATTTTTCATGTTATGTTTTTTTTGTTAGAATGCTACGTTTAAGCCAAATACAATCGTTCTGCTTCTTGGGTAACTGAAATAATCAATTCCGAAAGATTGAATATCACCAACAGATGTTCCTGTATTAATTTCAGGATCATAACCGCTGTATTTTGTAATTACAAATAAGTTTTGTCCTGTAACTGAAAGACGAATATTATCCATCACATCACCAAGTCCAACTAATTTTGGGCTTAAATTATATCCTAGAGTAGCATTGTTTAATCTTAAGAAACTACCATCTTCTAAATATCTTGTAGAAACTGTATTCGAGTTAGTCGATGATTCATTTAAATATTGAGTAGCTCTATCAGTAGTATTAAAAGAGTTTGCTAAACTTCCTCTGTTGAATGAAGTCATTGCAACGTGGTTGTAGATTTTGTTTCCACCAGCACCATTGAAATTAAATCCTAAATCTAAATTCTTGTATTTAAAGTTTAAATAGAAAGCATAGATGTAATCTGGTAAAGCGCTTCCTGCAACGATACGGTCATCATCAAGAATTTGTCCATCTCCATTTGTATCAGCAAATTGGTTTAAACCATCAGGACCAATTCCTATAAAATCAAGCATGTAGAAAGAACCAATAGGCTGTCCGTTAAGTACACCGTTGATAGTAGCTCCAGATTGTCCTCCTCCTTGTGCACCACCTGTAGTTAAAATTTTATATGGAGAATTTTCTACTTTATTGTTTGTGAAAGAAATATTTCCACCAATGTTATATGAGAAATCTTTGCTTTTATCACTGCTGTAATCTAAAGCCACCTCAATACCATTGTTTTTGATCTGCATATTAGGAATATTTGTCCAATATTTTGATGTTGGCTGAATTGGATCTGTAGGCGCAACTTCTAATAAAATATTTTCTGAAACTTTGTTAAAGTAATCAACAGTACCTGATAATCTATTATTGAATAAACTAAAATCTAATCCAATATTTGCTTGTGTTGAAACTTCCCATTGAATATTTGGGTTAGCCAAACGTGTATAGATTGAACCATAAGGATATCCGCTCAAATCTGTAGCAGAAGGATCTAATGGGTAAGTATCGTTTCCTGTGTTACTTTCAGTATAACTTGCTTTTGTAATTTTTGAAGGAATCTCTTGAGAACCAGTTTGTCCCCAGCTTGCTCTTAATTTAAGATTATTAAGTGTTTCTGATTCCTTTAAAAAATCTTCTTTTGTAATATTCCAACCTAATGCTACAGATGGGAAATATCCGTATCTATTGTTTTTACCAAATTTAGAAGAACCGTCAGCACGCATTGCTGCTGTTACTAAATATTTGTTGTCGAAAGCATAATTTAATCTTCCAAAGAAAGACTGAAGTTCATTTTCTACTGCAGAAGAAGATTGCGTTGTACGCTCACTTGCTGTTTCGATCTGATTTTTTGGTTCTACACCATTATCAGGGAATCCAGATAAATTATAGCTTTTTTGATTTACTTGAATTTTTTGGTAAGATTGACCAGCTAGAACCGTAAAACTATGTGCTTTTACATTAAAATTATACGTTAAAGTATTCTCGTATAAAGTATTGTTGTTTGTAGTAATGATATTATTCAAAGAACCCAAAGTTGTATTTGTTGCCGATGAATAAGGTAATACCTGAATATCTCTTTCAGACATAGAATAATCTACACCAAGATTAAACTTATAAGTTAATCCTTTGATAAATTCATAAGATGGTGCGATATTCGCTAAAATACGATTGTTGTTCGTAATATCTGAGTAAATGTTTTGACTGATCAATGGATTCAAAACATCGTTGCTCAAATTGGTATTTGGTTGCCCATTAACGTACACAGCATCAGTTGGGTTCATTGTCAGCATATTTCCAACTACCGTTCTAGCGTCTGGTCTAGAGTTTTCTAATTTTGTTCCAGTCAAATTGAAAGCCACATTAAATTTATCATTTAATGCTTTTTGAGTTAAATTCAAACGTCCAGAATAACGCTTTAAATCACTATTTTTTAGAACTCCTTCTTGATCATCCATACCAACAGATGCAGAATAAGTAGATTTTTCTGTTCCTCCACTCATCGATAAATTAACGTTTTGAGAAACTCCAGTTCTTGTTAATTCATCTTGCCAATCTGTATTTGCTCCTCCATCTTGTAAATTTCCATTTACCGACGCAACTGCTTTTCTAAATTCGTCAGCACTAAAAACATCAACTTTGTTCGCTAATGAAGAAAAACCAGTTGACATAGAAAGATTGATTTGACTTCTTCCTTTTGAACCTTTTTTAGTTGTAATTACCACAACTCCATTTGCAGCTCTAGAACCGTAAATTGCAGAAGCAGATGCATCTTTAAGTACATCAATACTTTCAATGTCTTGTGGGTTGATAAAGTTTAAAGGATTTGAAGCAACACCAGTATTACTGTTATCTAAAGCAAATCCATCTACTACATAAAGAGGTGTTGTTCCAGAACGTAAACTTCCAACTCCACGAATAATAATATCTTGAGTAGCTCCAGGCTCACCGCTAGAAGCGACAACATTAACCCCGGCAACTTTACCTTGAATCAATTGTCCTGCATTGGCCACTACTCCTTTGTTAAAACTTTCACTTTTTACAGAAGAAATTGCTCCAGTTACATCAGATCTCTTTTGAGAACCGTAACCAACAACTACTACTTCATTCAAAGTACTAACTTCTTCTGCTAGAGAAACAGTTAATTTTTGAGTACCTGAGAAAGAAACCTCTTTAGTTTTAAATCCTACATAAGAAAAAACTAAAATACCGTCATTTTGTTGAGATTTAATTTTAAAATTCCCATCAAAATCAGTTGTTACTGCGCCTTTAGGTTCTCCTTTAATATAAACAGAAACTCCTGGTACAGGCACTTTTTCAACATCAGAAACCACGACTCCTGATACATTTATCTGCCCATAGGAGTACGACATACATCCAAAGGCAAGAAGTAATAATGCATAATTTTTTTTCATTTAAAATACTTTTTTTGTTTTGCCAAAAGTATCTTAACGACACCTCCAAAGAGAGGATTTTTGTTATTCAAAAGAGGACTTTTAATTCAAATTAGGATAGAATTAACAGCAAAAAAGGTGAATTTTGCACATTAACATTGACCTAACTTTGCGCAAATACAGGGCTAACAAAAATTCTAAACCGAGTACTCTTTAAACTCTTTAAATTCTTTAGGAGTTTTCCCAAAATACTTTTTAAAAGAACGTCCAAAGTATTTTGGATCATTATAACCGCATTCAAAACTTATTTCAGATATGTTCAATCTCTTTGTTTTTAATAAAACTTCTGCCTTTTGTAATCGAAGTGACATTAAAATATCTGAAGGAGATTGATTTAAAGTTTCCTTGAATACGCGATAGCATTTTACTCTAGAAATTCCCAATTCTTCTACAAGCACTTCTACATTAAATGACGGATTATGCAATTGTCCTTTTATTATTTCTAAGGCTCTTCTTAAAAGTCTGTCATTGGCAGTAACGTGTTCGTTATCTCCTGTGAGAATTTCAAAAATTTTCTCCTGAATTTTATGCTCTCGAAGAGGTTCTGTACTTTGATTAATCAAACTGTCAATTTTTTTTCTGACGAATGATGCACTGGCAGGAAGCTGAATGTGGGTTTCGATGCCAATTTCTAATAATTGTTCGTTCAGTTCGTAATTAATGTCTTCTGAGATATAAATCATCGGAATTTTAATATTCGAACTTTCTTTATTCAATTTTAAAAAATCAATTAGCTTTTTAGAGAATTCTGTTTGATATAAAACCAAAGCTGAAATATCAATTTGTTTCATTATTGAATTCAGATTGAAAATAGAATTTTCAAAAATCAAATTGAAATTTTCACTTTCCAAAACCTGACTCGCAGCTTGATTGTTATAAGAATCTCCAAAAACTAGAAGACATTTTTTATCATCAGAAAATTGATCTGTCGAATTAAAATTTTTCCAAGAAATAGTTTCCTTAAAATTAACATCCGGATCAATAACTTCTATTGGAATTTGCAAAGTGATTTCAAAATCTTCTTCTTCAGATGAAATTAATTCTCCTTCCAAATCTTGCAGTAAAACCTGTAAGGCTTTAAAATATGGACTGTAATGTGAAATATTATACCAGTTCTCTTTTAGAATTACACTATCTGAAAATGCTTTAATCTCTACAAAATTATTTTTGTGAGTAATTGAAATATTTAAAGTACTGTCTCTGTCTGAATATTTACTTAAATCATTAAAAAAATATTGCATAGAAAGTTTTAAACGCAAAACATCTACTGAAGCAAAACAATTCGAATTATCTATTTCGCAATTAAAATTGACTTCATTTAGCTGCAAGTCTTTCTTTAATTTTTCGACATTGTTCTTAAAAACAGGAAACAAACCTACAGGCGATTTTTTTATTGGGCCAAGATCTTTTACATGTTCTAAATAATTCCATTCCGAGATTAGTTTCACCAATTTCCCCGATTGTACTATTAAATCCCGATGCGTTTCTGTATCTTTTTTAAATGCGCTCGATATTTTGATAATTTTTGATATTGGTTCCTGGAATTCTGCCAGCATAAAAGTTTTAAACTTTTCTATTTCAAAATTTTCTTTTTTTAAATTGCTGTGAAGAATAAGAAGTTTTTCTTTCTGTTCTAAAATCTTTCTATTTTTTTCATCCAATTCTTCATTTACCTGCTCCATTTCTTTTTTCTGGTTTTCAATCACAGCTGTTCTAGCGGCAACAAGTTCTTCGAGATACTTTTGCTGAGCAAGAGCCGCTTTGTTTTTGACGTAAACCACAATAATAGACATAAGCAGTATAAACCCTGACAAGAGCATATAAAACATTATCGATTCGTAAAATGCTTTTCCTATATGAAGTGAAAAAAATACCGGTTCCGGTTTTCCTTTTCGTCCTTGCTTAATCACAAAATTGTAATCGCCAGAAGAAAGATTAGAATATTCTATTTTATTGTTGGCAGGTAAAAGAATCCAATTTTCATCTTTCCCTTCCATTTTATAATAGATCTCATATTTGCTGTTTCTTGGGAAAATTATTGGTATAACTTCAATATCTAATGCATTATTACTAAAACTTTTTTCAATTGAAGCCATCGAATTTTCAACGCCATCGATTTTCAATTTAATTTTTGCTTTCGAATTATTGGTATGAATCGTACTTGGATTAAAATAATTAAGTCCTTCTACTCCTCCAAAAAACAAATTTCCTTTAGAATCTTGATAATATGCTCCTTCAGAAAATTCAGTTGCCTGCCATCCGTGATCTGGATTATAAGCCGTAACAGTAAACTTTTTTTTATCAATAGAAGCAATTCCCTTTGTTGTACTAATCCAAACCTTATCGCCGGTATCAATAAGTCCATAAACCATGTGACTTGGCAACCCTTCTAATTCAGTAATGTTTTTTACTATTCCTGTTTTTTTATTAAAAATGCTCACGCCTCCCAAAGAAGCAATCCAATAATTATCAGATTCATTGTCTACAAAAACAGAATAAATACTATTTCCTAAAATTCCTTCTTTTGTAGTAATTCTTTTTAAAGAATGAGTAGATAAATTAAACACAATAACACCATTATTCTCAGTAGAAATAATAAGATTTTGATTCTCTTTTTTAACGTTTCTGATATGATACTTACTTAATGACTCCTGTCCTTTAAAATTTTCAAACTTTCCAGTTATCAGATTAAATTTGGCCAAACCTCCCCAGCATCCCATCCAAAGCTGTTTATTTTGATCCTCAATTATAGAATAGCATCTATTGATAGAAACTTCTTCTATATTGGAAGTTTCATAGCTAATAACTTTATTGTCTGAAATACGGAGAATTCCTTTATAAGTTCCCGCCCAAATACTTCCATCGCTCGAAGTAAATAAGCTTCGAATTCGTTCCCAGTCTGGATTAGAACTTGCTTTATCTATTTTAAATTTCTCAAAAAAATGATTTCTGTCGTTATAACAGTAAAGCCCTCGTGTATAATAACCCAGCCAGATTTTTCCTTTAGTATCTTTGGTAATTGCCCTAATTGTTTCGTCTGGAAGATTCGGTTGTTTTAAAGGATGCGGTACAATTGAGTTTATTTTCTCTGAACCAGTAAATGCCATACTCAAACCTCCGTCTTTCTGACCCAACCAAATATTCCCAAAGTCGTCATTGTGGAGTGTTTCTATTTCGTTATTTTTAAAAGAATATGGCGCATATAAATCTGCTGTAAGATGTTCTATTTTATTTTCGTTTGTAATAATAAACAATCCGTTTTCGCGAGTAGCAAACCATATATTTCCCAATTTATCTTTTAGAACATCATTAATAATAAGTTTAGGATACTTTTGAAGTAAAATCCTTTTTAGATTACTGATATCCGTTTTCTTTACATTATTTGGGGCTATTTCAACAAAATATTTGTTTTTGTATTCGTAATATGCGGTATTTGTTTCTATTACAATATTTCCTTTTTGAGATAAATAAAGGTTTTTTGGAGTAGTTTTAAACTTAAATTCTTCAAATTCATTATTTCCAAGATAGCTGTTTACATTACCTTCTTTTGTCATGACCCAGATTTTCCCAGATATATCTTTTTTAAGTTTAGTAATATAATTACTGGAAATTGTTTTTGGGTTATTAAAATCGTTTTTAAAAACCTTAAAATTATACCCATCAAAATAATTTAGACCGTCCCAAGTAGCGATCCATAAGCCTCCATCTCTATCGCTTTCTATATCCACTACAGAATTGTTAGATAATCCTTGATTCGTTGTAAAATTTTCAAATTTTATCTGTTGCGCGAATGAATTTACTGTCAAAAGTAAAAACATTATAAATATTCTGTTCATTGTATGTTATTTAACACGCAAGTATACTATCCTGAGTTTATTCAAACATAAATTTTACGTTAACTAAAAAAACAATAATCAAAGTGGGTTATCAATAATGATAGACATCGTCGAGCTACAAATAAGATGTAAATTTTACAAGTCAGAATCTTACAAAAATATTTTTTGCAAGACTGCAAAATAATCCAGTTTTAATATAACATTTTAAAAAAGTAGCTAAACAAATAGAGAATAGAAAAGAAGTATAGATTTTATTCTTTAAATGATATTTTAGAGATTCAAGTATGATTGGAATAGTCCAAATTTCAGCAGACTATTAAAACCAAAAAATCCCCATCAAATACATGATGAGGATTCTTAAAAGAAAGGC
>NZ_QJRJ01000079.1 GCF_003254625.1 Flavobacterium ginsenosidimutans | reverse complement strand
TAGTTCAGTTGGTTAGAATACATGCCTGTCACGCATGGGGTCGCGGGTTCGAGTCCCGTCCAGACCGCAATATTGGGAAAAGCCTTTCTGTAAAGAAAGGCTTTTTTGCCCAAAAACGGTATCTAAGATTAGTTGTGTTGTTTTGCTACGACTTTGTAACTCGTAGCTGGTTTAGTAGTTAGACCAATGAAAAGCTTTCCACTTTTGTGGATGGCTTTTTTGATTTAAGACACTTTTGGTTTTGCTTAAATACGATGAAAATTTTACCGCAAAGAGCGCTAAGATTTACGCAAAGTTCACAAAGATATTTTCTAAAGAATGCAAAGTTCGCAAAGCTTACAATTGAGAAAGCTTTGCGATTTTTTTTGCTTAATCCCAACTTTAACGCAACAGTTTGTCATTTCGACGAAGGAGACTCGAGTGATAGCGAATAGGCGAAGCAAATCTCCGCAAGTAACGCTACAAAGATTTTCTATTTATAATATTAAAATATAGCCCGTGGTTTCAACCACGAGAATACAATGTATGCAATACGTTTTCTGTGGTTGAAACCACAGGCTATGTTAATGAAAAACTTGCGGACTTTGCGTAGATCTTAGCGCGCTTTGCGGTCAAAAAGAAAGAAACTTCTTCTTTTTTGATTTCGATACCAATTTTTAAAATATTGGAATTTAGCCAATTAAAAATTTCTCAAATTTTATTTGAAAAAACGCTTGCAGAAACGAAATTCTGTTGTATTTTTGCACCCACAATAACGCAGGGTTTGGTAGTTCAGTTGGTTAGAATACATGCCTGTCACGCATGGGGTCGCGGGTTCGAGTCCCGTCCAGACCGCCTAAGTTTGTAAAATGCCTCTCATTACGAGAGGCATTTTTTTTATATGGCTTTTTAAGGAAATCGTCTAGCTTTGTCATTCCGAGGAACGAGGAATCACACTAGGAACTCCATAACAGTACGTGAATTTCGTGTGAGATTCCTCGTTCCTCGGAATGACAAATTGTATGGAATTTGGAATTTATTTCTTTCCTATCTTTATATTATGGAACAATTAACATTCAAAGTAGACAAATATTATCTCCATAAAGTAGATGCCGATAAAAAAAGCATTTACTGCCATCATAATATAATGGGAGAATTACTTGTTCCAACACATAAACATAACAAAGCGCAAATGCTTTACGCAGAAGGCGACGTCGTTTTTGTGACAACTGAAACGAAATCATATTTTTTGCCTGCAAGACATTTTATCTGGATTCCCGCGGGAGTAGAACATAGTATCGAACCAAAGTCGGAACATGTGATGATGCGAAATTTGTATTTTCCGGTTGAAAAAAATGAGGATGATTTCTATAAAAGTGAAGGTATTTATCCGGTGAATAATCTACTGCTTCAAATGATGATGTTTACCAATCAGTGGAACGGTGATTTGAAAAAGGGAAGTCCGAGTTTTGTTATTGCGAAAGCCATAAAAGCGATTCTTCCGCAAATATGTCATACCAATTTGCCTTTAGAACTTCCTCAGCCTAAAGATAAACGACTAGGAAAAATACTTCGACATATTGAAAACAATCTAGGAGAAACGATTCTTTTTGCCGATGTGGCACATGAATTTGGCTTTAGCGAACGTTCTTTGTATCGCTTATTTCAGAAAGATCTCAAAATGTCTTTTATTCAATATTATACCATTCGAAGAATTCTTAAAGCAATCGAGCTTTTATTAGAAAGAAAACTTTCGGTGAAAGAGGTAGCTCTAGAAGTTGGGTACAATAGTGTCCCGACTTTCAGCAATACTTTTTTTAAGATTTTGGGTCAAAGACCTTCTGATTACTTAAACGGAGAAGAGATTTTAGAACGAGGTAAATAGTTTTTGTTTCACGCAGATTTGAGCAGATTTTGCAGATAATTGTTTGATTTTACGATTGTAAAAAATAAAAATCTGCGCATATCTGTTTAAATCTATTAAAATCTGCGTGAAATATCACAATCCAAATCTATTTTGTAATAAATTGTTTTTCAGTGTTTTAATATAACGTTTTCGAAAAATGGAATTTTAACATTTGTCCGAAATGAATATGTTATTGACTTTTTAGAATCATCAGCCAAGGAAAAAATGAAGGAACTTTGCAGCATAAAATATTCAAATATTCATGTTCCTTAAAAAAACAAACTCTAAAGAAGATTGTTTTCCCAGAAGCTTATTGATTTTACTAATGGTATTAGTATTCAGTAGTTTACATGCTCAGGAAGTTCATACCGTTTCTTTACAAGAAGCGATGAAACTCGCGAAGGAAAACAACAAAAAAGTCCTTAAATCTCAACTGGAGATTACGCTCGCTGAGCAAAACATCAAAGAAAGAAAAGAACTTAGATTACCGGATGTACAACTGAACGGAATGTACTCCAGAATTACCAACATTACAGAATTTAAAGGAGATGGTTTCTTAAACGGAAAAGAAGTTACGAAAGCAATTCCTGAAATCTATGAGGTAAATTCAACTTTTAAAATGCCAATTTACGTTGGAAACAAGATTAATAACGCAATCAAAATTGCGAATCAGGAAAACGAAATTGCGAAAATAAAATCGGAAAAAACAGAAAATGATATTGAACTGGAAGTTGTTGCAAACTATCTGGCGATTTATAAAATGATGGAACTTCAAAAAATATTTGAAGAAAACATCAAAGAAGAAAAAAGCCGATTAAAAGAAGTGCAATCGCTTCAAAAACACGGTACGGTAACCAAAAATGAGGTTATACGTGCCGAATTACAGCTCTCAGATCGTGAGTTGAATGCGCTTACAAACTCCAAAAACATTCAAATAGCGCTTCACGATCTGAAAACTTTAATTCAGATTCCTGAAAACGAAGAAATTGCAATCGACACAACTGCAAGTCTGGATGAAATGAACGGTTTAGATCCGTATGATTTTTATCTGAATAAAGCGATGCAGAACGAAGAAATGCGAATTGCAAGTCAGGAATTAAACATTAGTAAAACCGAAATGCAATTGGTAAAAGGTAATTATCTGCCAAGCGTAAACTTCTTCGGGAATTATGGCTTTTATTATCCAAACTACAAATTCTTTCCGCCAAATCCGTATTTGTATACTTTAGGTCAGGTGGGAATCGAGGCGCGTTTTGATCTTTCAGCTTTGTATAAAAACAAAACGAAAGTGGCAAAAGCGAGTACTAAAATCGATGTGCAGAAAATGCAGACTGAAATTATAAAAGAAGAAATTCAAGATCAGTTATATAAAGAGCATACGCAGTATCAGGAAATCCTCGAAAAATTTGTCGTGGTTGACAAAGCTTTGGATTTAGCTGAAGAAAATTACCGAATAGTAAAGCTGAAATACTTAAACCAATTGGTTTTAATTACGGAAATGGTCGATGCTGATAATGCGTTGCTTCAGGCAAAATACAACAAAATCTCTACCCGATTGGATGCTATTTTGAAACATTACCAAATGATGCACACGGCAGGAATTATGCCTAATGCAGGAAGTTAAACTGAAAAGCTAGAGGAAAGATTTTAAAGAAAGAACTAAGATAAAGAGATAAAAAAGATGGTTAAGATAAAAAATGAAACTAAAAGAAATAAAACGTTTCATATACTAATAACAATTATTGCGTGTGCGCTGGTAATAAGCGGGGTTATTTTAGGAATTTGGTTTTATGTGTTTAACCGAAACCATGAAGAAACCAATGACGCGCAGGTAGAACAATATGTTACGCCAATTATGTCTAGAATTACAGGTTATGTGCAAGAAGTTCGTTTTGACGAAAACCAATTTGTGCATAAAGGAGATACTTTGGTGGTGATCGATAATAGAGAATATAAATCGAAATTGAATGTGGCTCTTGCCGATGTTCAAAATGCGCAGCAAAATAGCGTTGTGGCTCAAAAAAACGCCATTAATACAGCAAGTGCAACAGCAATTAACGAGTCGCAATTAGAAGCTGCAAAATCAAATCTTTGGAAAACCAAACTAGAATACGAAAGATACAAAGCTTTGGTGAGCGAAGAAGCTGCAACTTCTCAACAATTAGAAAAAGTTAAAGCAGATTACGAGTCGGCGCAAGCACATTTTCAGGAAATGAGAAATAGAATTCATTCGGCAACTTTAAGCACTTCTGTTGCCGAAGCGAATGTTCCGACAACGCAAACGAATATTGCTTCAAAACAAGCTGTTGCAGATAATGCGGCATTATTTCTTTCTTATACTGTAATTACAGCGCCTTATGACGGCTGGGTTGGAAAAAGAACTTTACAGCCAGGACAAATGGTAAAAGAAGGTCAGTCGCTGCTTTCTATCGTGAGTAAAGAAAAATGGATTACAGCCAATTTTAAAGAAACTCAACTGCAATATTTAACTGTTGGGCAAGAAGTAGAAATCAAAGCTGATGCAATAAACGACAAAGTTTTTGTGGGAACAATTGCTTCGTTATCGCCTGCAAGTGGTGCGAGATTCTCGTTGCTTCCTCCAGATAATGCGACTGGAAACTTCGTAAAAATCGAACAGAGAATTCCAGTTAGAATTCAGTTAAAAGAACAAGACAAACAAACCGATTTTTTAAGAGCAGGAATGAACATTACGGTTGTTGCTGCACACAAATAAAATGGAAGATAAAAGTATATTTAAATCATGGGTTCCAAAATGGGCGATCATTATTATTTTGTTCGTTTGTTTGTTGCATTCTATGATTTTATTGGGAGTTTATACGTCAAACGTAACCTATGCGGCGAGTTTTTTGGACATTGAGCCAGAAGATTTGCAGTTTGGGATGTGTGTTACGTATGGAACTCTGTTGGCAACCATTTTGATAGAAAGCCGATTTTCGAGTTTTTTCCCTGCAAAAAATTACCTGATGGCAGTTTATTCCTTAATCGGAATTACGATTGTTTCATCGGCCTATATTACCAATTTTTCGGTTTTTTTATTGATGAGGCTTGCCGAAGGAATATTGATGGCACTTCCTGTTATTACGATCAGACAATTGCTTATTGAGCAGTTCAATACTAAAAATGCCATTATTATCGGGTTTTCATTTTACTACGGCGCGCTGTTGTTGTCTACGCCTTTTATTATGAATATTGCCGTGTGGTTTCTCGATCATTACGACTGGAAATACATGTTGTACGTTTCGGGCGGACTGCAGGTTTTAAACGTTTTTTTAATCTTAGTTACTTTCAGAGGGCACCGAATTACGAAGAAGATTCCGTTGTATCAAATCGACTGGATGAGTTATTTTTTGGTTTTAATTTCGATTCTTTGCGGTGCCTACTTTTTTGTTTATGCCGAAAAGAAATATTGGTTACAGTCTTCAGAAATGGTTTTAATACTGATGATTTCGCTCATTACAGGCGGATTATTCATCTTTAAAGAACGTTTGGTAAAAAGACCGAGTTTTAATTTTGAAGTTATAAAATACGCCAATCTGCGAATAGGATTTTTATTGTTTTTCCTTTTCTATATCAGCAGAGCAACGTTGAGTCTTTGTCATTCGGCGATGTTTTCCATTTGGAATTGGGATCCATCGCGTGTGGCGGGCGTTCAGTATATAAACGGATTAGGAAATGTAATCGGACTGGTTCTGGCAGCTTTTTTCTTGATGAAATCTGTTTCGACAAAAATTATTTTCATGATTGGTTTTACGCTTATTGCTATTTTCCATTTCTGGTTTACGTTTCTTTTTGTGCCAGATATTGCATTGAGCGATATTATCATTCCCTATATTTTGCAAGGAATCGGTGTTGGGTTTTTATTTGTTCCGCTCATCTTATTTACCACATCATCGGTTCCAGCAAATATGGCGGTTTCTTCGGGAATTGTTGGAGTTTCAGGGCGTTTTTGGGGAAGCACAATTGGCTTCTGCGTAATGCAGAATGCAATGGTTTTCTTAAATAAAAAACACTTCTTGAAATTAAGCCAATTCGTAACAGGCGAAAATCCCGAAGCACAGCAAACCATTGCAAGCACAACTCAAAGTTTTATTGCCAAAGGATATTCGGCAGATAATGCAAATGTTTTAGCCATGAAAAAGGTTTTCAGTACAATTACAAAACAATCGACTTTATTGGCCGATATGGAAATTTATACCATTGTAGGTTATGGTTTAGTGGTTTTGATTATTCTAATTGCTTGTAATCAGCATTTGAGACAAACTATGACTTTAGTGAAAAGTAAAATTTGGATTGGGTAAGAAAGTAAAATTGTAGTTTTTTTATTGGAAATAGTGTTTTTTGAAAGATTATTCTATTAGTTTTGTTTTAACTAATTCAAAACCAAATCAAAAATCTTAAGAACCTATGAAAAAAATTATCTTTTTTCTATTTACTATCGCAATGATTTCTTGTTCAAGTGATAATGACAATGAAAATTCAGCTCTTATTGAGTATGATAAAGTCAGCACTGTTGCGGCAGGTGTGTTTAAGCCGAGAGATTTATATGCTACCGCATTGACTATAGACGGAAATGGAAATATATATGTAGCAAGTTTTGAATCTGATCAAATAAGAAAAGTAGATAAAAACGGTATTGTCACAGTTCTTGCTGGATCTGGAGAATATAGTGAGATAGATGTAAATGGGCAGGGCGAAGAAGCTGTTTTTACAACAATTGTTGATTTAAATACAGATTCTAAAGGAAATATATACTTTTCAGGTTCTCATGATAGAACTTTGCGAAAAATTACTCCAGACGGCTTAGTAACTACTTATCTGACAGAAGCAGAAATGGGACGCCAGGCTTTTGGCTTTCTTATTGATAAAGAGGATAATTTGTATATTTCTGATGCAGCATCCATATTAAAATTTAATCCAAAAGGAACATCAACTATTTTAGCTGGAAAACCAGATGCATGGGGACATAATGATGGTAAAGGTGAAGAGGCGCGTTTTAGTTCTGCGCAGTTTATTGCTAAGGATAGTAAGGGTAATTTATATCTGAAAGAAAATGTTGGAGCTGAAGGAATTCGAAAAATAACACCAGAAGGACTTGTAACTACAATTAAAATTACGGTAAAACAAGATGGAGTCTATGTGCCGTATGTAGGTTTAGAAGACGCACAAGGATTGGCTATAGATAAAAATGATATTATATACATATCGACAGCCAATAATAATATTTTACAGATTACACCTGACGGAAAAGGGAAATATTTATTGGGAGAAGGTGATAGACCTAGCGGATATAAAGATGGTTTGGTTGGTGAAGCACTAACCTCTAATATAGGAAGAATCGCTTTTGATGAAAATGGGGATCTTATTATAATCGAGAATAGAAAAAACGGAATTAATGTACGTAAATTATCTCGAAAATAATCAAAATTTAATTTTATATAGTGAAGCTAGATAAAGCGATTCAGTATATTTGAAGATAATAAAACAACAAAACAAATATATGAGCCAGCAATGTGTAATTTTTGATATGGATGGCGTGATTTCGCACACCAATCCGCATCATGTAATCGCTTTTGAAAAGTTTTTCGATAAATATAATATTCCGTACACTCAGGAAGAATTTGAAGAGCATATGTACGGAAAACACAATAGTTATATCATGACTCATTTCTTCAAACGTCCAATTACGGGAGAAGAATTAATCAAACTGGAAGACGAAAAAGAAGGAATGTTCCGTGAGATTTATAAAGACAAAGTCGAAACGATTCCACATTATATGGATTTTTTAAACGAATTAAAATCTCGTGGTTTCAAAACCGCAGTTGCGACATCGGCGCCTCGCGCGAATTTGGATTTGATTGCCAATTTTCTGAAACTCGGCGAAAAAATGGATTCGATGATGTCCAGCGAAGATGTTAAATTTCATAAACCAAATCCAGAAGTATATTTAAAATCGGCAGAAAGAGTTGGAGTTTCTCCTTCGGATTGCGTGGTTTTCGAAGATTCTTTTTCGGGCATTACTGCAGGATTAAATGCGGGAATGAAAGTCGTAGGTGTTTTGAGCACGCATAAAAAAGAAGAACTTCCGCCATGTGATTTTTATATAAATGATTATAGTGAAGTGAATGTGGATAAGATAATTGAAATATTAAATTCCAAATTCCAAGATTAAAGAATTTTTATTTCACGCAGATTCTGCAGATTTTAGCAGATTTATTTTGATTTTAATAATATCTGCGTTTATCTGCTTAAATCATTTTAAATCTGCGTGAAATAAAAAAACGAATCAATACTTCTCCTCCAAAAAAGCAATCCAGCCTTTTTCAAATTCCAAGATTAAAAAATTTTTATTTCACGTAGATTCTGCAGATTTTAGCAGATTTATTCTGATTTTAATAATATCTGCGTTTATCTGCTTAAATCATTTTAAATCTGCGTGAAATAAAAAACGAATCAATACTTCTCCTCCAAAAAAGCAATCCAGCCTTTTTCAAATTCTTCGGTTGATACATTCAATGTTTTTTCGATGTTGCCGAAAGACGCAATTAGTTTTGGCAGAATGTCTTTTCCCCATTTTTGAGTGAGATATTCGATTATCGTGTAGCCAATATTATAAATCTGATTGCTGTGATTTAAATCTTCCAAAGTCAGGTTTTTGCTTTTAGCATATTTCACGCTTAACGTATTAACTTCTTTCGCTTCAAAAATACTAATCGATTCCCAGAGCCAGCGCGGATATTCGGCTTTGAATTTTTTATCAAATTCCCTTTCAAAAGTCAGTCGGTCTTGGGTGATGATGGTGTCTTTTGCTTTATAAATTAATATGTTCAGCTGAACGCAATGCGTAAACTCGTGCAAAGCCGTTTTGAGCGGATCGTCTGGAAAGATGGAATTAAACCAATTTGTCCACACAAAATGGAATTCATTTGGACCACGACTTGTGCCTTTTGTGTTTTCTGTTAAACCTGTGGCTTCATTAAACTTGAATTGCGAACCATAAACAGAAACCTTTATAGGGTCGTGTTCTATATCTTTTAGATTTTCTCTTATTCTAGAATAATTTGCCTCGAGATGTTTGCTGACTTTTTCGGCCTCGCTTTTGTAAATTCCGTTATAGGAAACAATAAAATGCTCCGATTTAAGAGTTTTGGTTTCGTGCTGAACAGTAAAGCTTCGAATCGTTCTCGCAAAATAAAAAATAGCAATAATTGCTAAAAGGATAACTAATAATCTGTATTTTCTCATGTGTTCTAAATGTTTTTTGAGATTTAAAAACAAGCGAAATTTTGAGATTTAGGTTTTTGGTATTTTAAAAATAAGAATATTTAGAGATTAAAACATAAAATAATTAAAGAAATTTCTGAACTTTCAATCGTTGTGGGTTTTAATCTCGCAATCCCGATAGCTATCGGGAGCAGAGGCGCGAAGTTTTTTTTCATTCCTTCAACTTCAAATATTCTTTAGGAACACTTAACAATTCTTGATAACACCAGCTGTTTGGGCATTTGTCATTTAATTCAGAATGTTCGGCTATTCTGATTTCGATGGTTTCTCCGTTGTTTTTTCCTTTAAAAGTTTCTCCAACCTTAAAAGTTCGGTCACGTACGCCAACAAAACCTCCAACGGTTATTTGAGTGGTGTATTCTTTAGTAAATTCAAAGTTTTTAGAAGCCTTTTCTTCAGCCGAAGAACAAGCAAACATTCCTAAAGTAAGAATCAAAAAGCAAATCAATTTTTTCATAACGATCTTTTTGTATTTAGATGTTTGAATATCAGATTGGTTGCGTGAAATTAAGAAAGATTTTTGTTTTGAGAGCGACCGTTTGGTATACGAAAAAATAAAATAGAGTTGAACGCATATATGGGTTCAAATGAAATAAATTTAGAATGATTTTTGCAATATTTTAAATCTAAAATTATGAGTACAAATCATTTTTCAGAAGAAGTTGAGGCTAGGCTAAGAGTTTTTTTTAATGAAATTATTGATCCAAAAGATATGGCGAAAACAATCCGAGAGGTAAATTATCTTCTTTCTTTATATTTCATGCGAAGTCATAAAACTGATGAAACGGAATTGCCTAATATAGATGATAATTTTTATTGGATGAATAGACTAGCAGAAGTTCTCGATCCTTATTTCGATGTTGAATGAATATGCTATAATAAAAAAAGCCATATATTATGGCTTTTCATTTTGTTTATAGATTTTTTATAAAGCAGAAATAATCACTCTTTGTACAAAATCATTTGTATTTAAAAAAGTAATTTTAGACCTAAAAACATCTAGGGTAATATTATCTTTTAGTTTACTAAAACATTCGTTTGCAAAAGAGTTAGTGACTACGTCAACTCCTTCAAAATCCAAATATACTTTCTCGTTTGTTTCTATTTTGTCTATAATAGAAAGACGTATTTTTGCCCCTAAATCTCTTGTCCCAAGACTTGGGCTAATGTCTTTAAAAAGGATTGTGTGTGTCATTTTAATATATTTGTTATGTAAAGTTATATCTTTTTTATAGATAAGTACGTTTAATTTTTGTTATTAATTTGCGCAAAAGTAATTAATTCTCAAATAAGTTTTCAAAAACTTGTTTTTTATAATCATAAAATTGACTGGTAAATTCTTTATAGTCAACTTCGACATTAGTATTTATTCTAATGTAAACACAAGTACCTTGCCAGTTTGGAATATCTTTTACAACTGTCTTTTTCTCACTAACATTAAGTTTCTTTTTTCCAGAAATTAAACTTAGCCATCCTTTATTAAGACGTATAAAAGAAGCGGTAGCAAATAAGCCATGTCCTTGACCTTTTCCATTTGTAACTCCACTTTCAATACATTTAGTTATAGCTTCTTCTTCTGTAAAATTGTGTTTTTGGTTTAAAGATTTATGTATTCCCAATCCAAAATCGCAGACAATTAGTCTAATTGAATTTAAATTCTGAAAGTATTGTGCTACTACCCATCCTACTTTTTCCTCTGTATGATTTAATACGTTGTCTAAAATTTCGTTAAAGCAGTAATCTAAACTTGCGTAAACATTGTCATGCATAGCGCTTTTTTCTCTTAAAACTTTAAGGATTCTATTTAATACTTCGATTTGATTTTCTGAAGTATATTTTTGTATTTGGACAGCATTATTATGATTAAATTTTGGCAGTGAAATTGGAAGTTTGACATTCAGATTTTCAAAGAAATTCATTTTTGCCAAATATGTAACTATGCTTTTATTTGAATCTAGTTTTATATTTCCACTAACGGTATAGCCTAAGTGTTCAATATATTTAATTGTACATAGTAATAAAATGGCATAATCAGGATAAATAAATTCACAATTTGAAAAGTCAATTATTAGTATAGTATTAGGATTTTCTTCGTAACGTTTTACTAATAAATCGCAAACTTGTAAAGTTTGATTATGTGATTTTGCTATATCTTTAATAAAAATTGTATATGAATCCATTTAAAAAAAATAAAACAAAGATAGTTAATTTTATTAAGATTTTTATTGTATTTTTTTAGTGTTAATTTAGCAAAATCTAAATATTTTTTTAATTAAGTTAAATTTATTTTAGTTGTTTATAAGCTTATAAAATCTTTTCCAGTGTCTGTTACTATATATGTGCCGTTGACCTGTCTATAATAATATAAGATTCTAGCAATGTTACAAACTTTCGTTACATCTGTTTTGTCAATTGGAGAATAGTCTCTTTGAATATAAGAAATGATATTTTCATATTCTTTAGTTCCTTAGGGTTGTTTTTTATTCGATCAGTAAAAACAAACAATTCATCTGCTGTAGAATTCTCAGTATCATTAAGAGTTTTTTCTAAAATTAGAGGGTTGCTTTTATGATACTCTTGTAATTCTAGATTTAATTGTTTTATTTCTAGTTTTTTATCTTCAACTAATTTTGCAAATCTTTCTTCTTGTCTAGAAATTTGTTCTCTTAATTCTATTGATTGTTCAATGCTCAATAATTGCTTTCCGTCTACAATGTTTTTTTGGTCAACCCTCCATTTATTAAATTTTAACGAAAGCCAATATGTCCCATTTGTTATAAATGGGAACTATGGTAATGATAAATATTGATGAGAGGAATGGAAAAATAAGGATGTTTCCAACGTTAGAAAAATTATTGATGATATAATCGATTTTATTTGTATCAATTTTATTTTGAGAAACAAAAAAGGTTAGATATATAATTTTCCAATTCCATAAAGACCATGAAATTATAAAAGATCCATAGAAACGACTAGTAGTTCTTTCGTGTATTATTTGATCAAATGATTTTTTTAAATCATCTATCATTCTTTAAATATGAATTATTGTATCTGTTTCAAAAGTAGAAATAGAAAACAATAAATTGATATTATAGTAAATTGCTTATCAACAACTTTAATAACAAAAAGTAGAATGCAGTAAAAACAAAAAAGCTTCTGAAAATCTATTCAGAAGCTTTTTTTTGTGCGGATAATAGGACTCGAACCTACACGCCTTGCGGCACCAGATCCTAAGTCTGGCACGTCTACCAATTTCGCCATATCCGCGGTAATTGTGGGTGCAAAGATAGGCATACTTTTGAATTATCAAAGACTTTTTTGAAAATTTTTTTTAATTCTCTTTTTTGTACATTTGGGTTTCTATAAAAATAATTTAAATGGAAAATATTAAGTCCTACGTTCAACAACATAAAGATCGGTTTATCAATGAATTGATCGAATTATTAAAGATTCCGTCGGTTAGTGCCGACACTGCATATTCTCAAGATGTTATTGACACAGCAGAGGCTGTAAAAGAAAGTTTATCAAAAGCAGGGTGCGATTATGTCGAAACTTGCGACACTCCAGGTTACCCAATTATCTACGGAGAGAAAATTATAGATCCAAATCTTCCAACGGTTTTAGTTTACGGCCACTACGACGTACAACCGCCAGATCCATTAGAATTATGGACTTCACCACCTTTTGAACCAGTAATTAAAACTACAGATATTCACCCAGAAGGAGCAATCTTCGCGCGTGGAGCGTGTGACGATAAAGGTCAGATGTACATGCACGTAAAAGCGCTTGAGTTAATGGTGCAAAGCAATACGTTGCCTTGTAACGTAAAATTCATGATCGAGGGTGAAGAAGAAGTTGGTTCTGCAAGTTTGGCTTGGTTCGTAGAGCGTAATCAGGAAAAACTGAAAAACGACGTAATCTTGATTTCAGATACAGGAATGATTTCAAACCAACAGCCATCGATCACGACAGGTTTAAGAGGTTTGAGTTATGTTGAAGTAGAAGTTACAGGTCCAAACCGCGATTTGCATTCAGGTTTATACGGTGGAGCTGTGGCAAACCCAATTAATATTTTGGCAAAAATGATTGCTTCGCTTCACGACGAAAACAATCATATTACAATTCCAGGTTTCTACGATAAAGTTCAGGAATTATCTGCAGAAGAAAGAGCCGAAATGGCAAAAGCGCCTTTTAGCTTAGAAAAATATAAAAATGCTTTAAACATTGCTGATGTTTATGGTGAAAAAGGGTATGTAACCAACGAACGAAACTCAATCCGTCCGACTTTAGACGTAAACGGAATCTGGGGCGGTTATACTGGCGAAGGTGCTAAAACGGTTATTGCGAGTAAGGCTTTCGCTAAAATCTCAATGCGTTTGGTTCCAAATCAGGAATGGGAAGAAATTACAGAACTTTTTACAAAACATTTTACAAGTATTGCTCCAGCTGGAGTTACGGTAAAAGTAACGCCTCACCACGGTGGTCAAGGTTACGTAACGCCAATTGACAGCATCGGTTATCAGGCAGCTAACAAAGCATATACAGAAACGTTTGGAGTTCCTGCAATTCCAGTTCGTTCTGGAGGAAGTATTCCAATTGTGGCTTTATTCGAAAAAGAATTAAAAAGCAAAACAATCTTAATGGGATTTGGTTTGGATAGTGATGCAATTCACTCGCCAAATGAGCATTTCGGAATTTTTAATTACTTGAAAGGTATTGAGACTATTCCGTTGTTTTACAAGTATTTTGTGGAGCTTTCTAAGTAGTTTTTTTAACGCAAAGAACACAAAGATTTACGCAAAGTTCGCTAAGATTTTTTAAGTAAGATTTTATAAAAGTTCGCAAAGCTATATGATTAAGCTTTGCGAACTTTGCGTTTATAAACGTAATCTTAAATAAAAATCTTGCGTTCTTTGCGGTTAAGCTTTTTTAACCGCAAAGGACGCAAAGGTTTACGCAAAGTTCACTAAGATTTTTTAAGTAAGATTTTATAAAAAGTTCGCAAAGCTATATGATTAAGCTTTGCGAACTTTGCGTTTATAAACGTAATCTTAAATAAAATCCTTGCGTTCTTTGCGGTTAAGCTTTTTTTAACCGCAAAGAATGCAAAGGTTTACGCAAAGTTCGCTAAGATTTTTTTAATAAGATTTATAGAAGTTCGCAAAGCTTAATCACATAGCTTTGCGAACTTTGCGTTTATAAACGCGATCTTAAATAAAATCCTTGCGTTCTTTGCGTTTAAATTTTCAGCATTATTTTTAGATACAAATCCGTTCAGAAATGAGCGGATTTTTTTGTTTTCGTCTTTTTTTGTTGAGGTTCAGAGTAGAAAAACCTTTGTCACTTTGTCTCTCTGAACCTTTGTACCTAAAAAAAAGACCTCTTTTTCTTGCATATTTAAAATTTAACTCTACATTTGTAGAAACGAATCTATAATTGTAGAGCAATGATGAATTTGAAAAACCTTATTTTACTATTGTTTTGCGGTTCAATGCTTTTGAGTTGTAAAAGCAAATTGATTAATCAGAAAATTGACAAGAAAAAAGAAGGTGTTTGGATTGATGATTATACGCAAGATGGTACAAATTATAAATCGTATGAGTATTATAAAAATGATCTTCCTGTAAAAAAGTGGAAATCGTACATTAATGGGAAAATCTACAAAACGGAGAAATATAAAAACGGAATTTGTTTCGTAAAAAGTTATTACGAAAACGGAAAATTAGAATCGAAAGGGAAAACAAAATTAGAAATGAATTCGGTTGAAACGCATTGGTTTTATTTTGGAGAATGGAAATTCTATTCAGATAACGGAAAGTTAAAAAGCATCAAAAACTATGAAAAAGGAGAATTAATCTCAGAACAAAAAATACAATAAACCATTAACTATTAAATCCATGAAAAAATTACTTGCTTTCTTTTTTATTGTAATCAACTGTATTTTCGCGCAAGCGCAATCGTATAAAGAATGGGTTCAAAAAGCCGATTCTTGCTACAATGCACAAAATTATAAGTTGTCTGTTGCTAATTATGAAAAAGCCTTTAAAATAGAACAGAAAGATTATGGTGATTTGTACAATGCGGGTTGTTCTGCGTCTTTGGCAAAAGAAAAGAAAAAGGCATTTAAGTGGTTGAATTTATCTATTGATAAAGGATATGAAAACATTGCACATATTCAGATAGATGGTGATTTGAAATCTCTTCATTCAGAAAAAGAATGGAAAAAGACAATTGATAAATTACAAAAGAAACTGGATATTATTGGAGCAAATTACGATAAGGTGCTGGAAAAAGAACTTTCAGAGATTTATGCTGATGATCAAGAAATTCGTGGCGAATTTATGAATGTTTATAAGGCTCAAAATCCTGATAAGAAGAAAATGGACAGCATTGGTAAAATTATGGGAAAGAAAGACAGTATTAATCTTATTAAGGTAATGAAAATACTGGACGAAAGAGGTTGGTTAGGAAAAAATGTTGTTGGCGGTCAAGGAAATAAGACTTTGTTTTTGGTTATTCAGCATGCTGATTTAGAATACCAGCAAAAGTATTTACCTATGATGAGAGAAGCAGCTAAAAATGGCAATGCAGATCCAGGAAATTTGGCATACTTGGAAGATAGGGTAGCTTTGAGAGAAGGAAGAAAGCAAATTTATGGCAGTCAGGCGGCAAAGAATAAAAAGACTAATAAAATGTACATATCGCCAATGATAGATCCAGATAATGTAGATAAAAGGCGTGCAGAGGTTGGACTTGGCACTATCGCGGAATATGCGGCTAAACTTAATATTAAATGGGATTTGGAGGCTTATAAGAAAGAATTGCCAGAAACGGAAAAACTCGAAAATATAAAACAATGACACAATTATCAAACGCAGAAGAACAGTTAATGGAGTATTTATGGAAACTTGAAAAGGCTTTCATGAAGGATTTGCTCGAAGCTTATCCAGAACCAAAACCCGCGACAACTACTGTTGCAACGCTCTTAAAACGAATGATCGACAAGAAATTTGTGGCATATAACGAATTTGGGAATTCTAGAGAATATTATCCTTTAGTGAAAAAAACAGATTATTTCTCGAAACACGTTAAAGGGTTAATTAGCAATTTCTTTAATAATTCGGCATCGCAATTTGCTTCGTTTTTTACTACCGAAACCAATTTGTCGGCTTCGGAATTGGAAGATCTTAAAAAAATAATCGATTCAGAAATTCAAAAGAAGAAGAAATGATAGCTTTTATTGTAAAATCAACAGTCGCTTTATGTGTTTTTATAGCTTTTTATCATTTGATATTAGAGCGAGAAAAAATGCATCAGTTTAATAGATTCTTTTTGCTTTTTTCAATTGTGATTTCCGTTGCAATTCCGTTTATCTCATTTGAAATTATCAAAGAAATTCCTGTAGATTTTTCAAGACAAGTTGCTATTAGTCAGCATACAATAAATACGTCGATTAATCAAACAGCAGAAAAAGTAGATTATAAATCCATTCTTTTATGGACTTTATACGCAATCGTAACGCTGTTGATGGCAATAAGATTTGGAAGAAACATTTGGAAGATTTTTTCCAGAATTGGCAATTCTCCAAATGTAGAATTTAAGAATTCAAAATTGGTTTTGGTAAAAGAAAAAATATTGCCACATACCTTTTTGCATTACATTTTTATCAATTTAGAAGATTATAAAAAGCAAAATATTGAAGCCGAATTGTACACGCACGAATTGGTTCATGTGCATCAAAAGCATACTTTGGATATTCTTTTTATAGAGCTTTTAAAAGTTGTTTTTTGGTTTAACCCTATCTTTTTGTTTTATAAAAAAGCAATACAGCTCAATCACGAGTTTCTTGCCGATCAGGAAATTGTGAAAACTTATAATAATGTTCCGTTTTACCAAAATTTACTTTTAACAAAAGGAAGCGAGAAACAAACGATTTACTTGGCCAGTAATTTGAATTATTTAGTAACAAAAAAACGATTAACAATGATGAAAAAAAGAACATCAAAAAATACAGCGTTTTTAAAGAAAATTGCTGTAGTGCCTCTAGTCACGATTTTAATGTTGCTGTTATGCATAAAAACAGTTGCGCAAGAAGTGAAAACAGAAGCGAAAAACAGCACAAGTAAAAATTCTTTTGATGAGAAAACAGTTATTTCAAAAGATAAAAAACAAGACGTGGCTGTAAAGGAAAAATCTGCTAAGTCAACAGACAAGAAGAAAACCAAAGTTTCGTCTCAGCCAGCAGTTGCTTCAAAAAAAACGCAGGATCTAAAAGAGAATGAAACTTTAAGCACTAAACAAGAATCTGGTTCTGAGGTGAGTACTATAATTAGTGAAAGTGAAGGAAGAGCAAAAGAACGAAGAAAATCTTATGGTTATCAAAATATTCAGTTTGATACTACAATGTTTAGAAGACCACAAAATCCTTGAGAATAAAACATTCTTAAAAACGTAAATAATCGATTCTGAAATATCAAAAAAAATAAAAAATGATAACATATCTTTTAAAATCAGGTTTACTGCTTATTGTATTTTTTGCGGTATATAAATTACTGTTGGAAAACGAAAAAATGTTTCGCTTTAATCGTGTCTATCTTCTTGCGAGTTTGATTTTTAGTTTGATTATTCCGTTGCAATTGTTTTCTATTGAACCGCTTTTTTCAACGAAAATTAGAGCAGTTCAATTGGATGAAATTATGATTGTAACCAATAAATCATTGCTAAATGAAATCTCTTTAAGTGAAATTCTAACATTTTTATTAAGCGTGGTTTATGGTGTTATTGTTTTGATTTTGTTTGTTCGATTTGCTATTAATGTCTCTTCTTTTTATATAAAAATGAAGAAGAATAAAATTGAGTTTATAAAAGGCGAAAGAGTTGTTTTGATGAAAGAATCAATTCTGCCGCATTCTTTTTGGAACGCTATTTTTATTAATGAAAAAGACTTTAAAAACGGAAAAATCCCATCAGAATTAATTGCTCACGAAAAAGCACATTTAAATCAGAAACATACTTTGGATATTCTTTTTGTTGAGGTTTTGCAAATTGTGTTTTGGTTCAATCCTTTATTTGTTTTGTTTGAAAAAGCAATCAAACTCAATCATGAATTTTTGGCTGATGAAGCAGTAAATAAACAATTTGGAGAAATAAAAAATTACCAGAATTTATTGCTGGATTTTGTTTCACAGAAAAATACTGTTGCATTGGCAAGTAATATTAATTATTTAATAACTAAAAAACGTTTAATTATGATGACTAAAAAAGAATCTACTATAAAATCTGTATTTAAAGTTTTGGCTGTTTTTGCAGTTTGTATCGTATTATTGTTTGCTTTC
The DNA here is from genome assembly GCF_003254625.1 of Flavobacterium ginsenosidimutans. Classification (GTDB taxonomy): domain Bacteria; phylum Bacteroidota; class Bacteroidia; order Flavobacteriales; family Flavobacteriaceae; genus Flavobacterium; species Flavobacterium ginsenosidimutans. The sequence continues at coordinate 357,299 of NZ_QJRJ01000079.1, read as the reverse complement.
AGTACAGAAACTGTAGCACAAGAAGTGGCTAAAGAGAAAGATTTTAAGAACGTGACAGATGTGGGCGTACAGCCTTCGTTTCCTGGAGGAATAGTTGAGTTTTATAAATTTGTAGGTCAAAATTATAAAATGCCTGAAGAGGTTATTAAACAAAAACTAAATGGAAAAGTCTATGTTCAATTTATGATTGAGACAGATGGTTCTTTAACAGGTATTAAAGTGTTAAGAGACAAATTGGGTTATGGCTCGGGAGAAGAGGCTGTTCGTGTTTTGAAACTTTCTCCAAAATGGACTCCGGCTTATGATCAGGGAAAACCAGTTCGTGTAATGTATAGTCTGCCAATCAAAGTTCAGGCGGCTAAATAAGTTTTTTTTTTAGGTTCAAAGTTGCAAAGGTTCAAAGGGACAAAGGTTTTTAAGATTAAAAAAAACTAACTCTGTTCCTTTGAACCTTTGCAACTTTGTACCTTATTAAAAAGAAAAAAAATCCGCTTCTGTTTTGAGAAGCGGATAAAATTAAAAACTAATTAAAAAAAATTCTAAAAATAAAGATGTAATCCAGATTAAAACAAGTCTGGATTATAACCAAAATAAGGCACTTTTTGCTCATTAAAAATAACCCCATATTCTTCTAACTCTTTCAAAATAGGCTCATAAACTTCTTTTTTTATTGGAAGCTGTACGCCTGGAGTTGTAATTTTGCTGTTTAAAATCAATAATGTTGCAATTGCAACGGGAAGCCCGACTGTTTTTGCCATTGCGGTATAAGTTTGGTCTTCGCCAATACAAACCATTTTAGAATCGATTTGTTTCTTTTCTCCATTCAATTCATAACCAAATTTGTGATACATCACGATCATATCTTTGTCATCTGGTTCTAAAGCCCAGCTGTCGGTTAAGATTTTTTCTAAAATTTGCGCAGGAGTTGCATTTGGCAGATTTACTTTTTTGTTTGGGTTAAATAAATCCAGTTCCAAAAGTTTATCCCACATAATATCGTCCTGATCGATTTTTAAGATCAATCGGGTTTTAATTTCGGCAGAATCTGTTGGATGATACGGAAGAAAAGAATTGATAAATTGACGATAACTCATGTTTTCAGAATCTTCTATAACATAACTATCATCAGTCATTCCGAGTTGTACAAACATATTCCAAGCTCGTGAAAAACCAACTCTTCGAATAGTTCCTCTATATAAAGTCAGAACATCATCTAAACCATAAACCGAACGGTATTTAAGAGAATCCCGATTCGAATAAGCTTCAAATTTTCCGTAACCTTCAACTTCCAAAAATTCAGTTCTTCTAAATAAAGCACTGTACGGAATATATTTATAAGTTCCTTCCTGAATAAATTTTGCAGCACCTCCTTGTCCTGCTAAGACAACGTTTCTTGGTGCCCAAGTAAATTTGTAATTCCATAAATTATTGTCAGATTCAGGAGCTACAAGTCCGCCACAGAAAGATTCAAACAAAAGCATTTTACCGCCTTTTGATCTAATATCGTCAATAACTTTCATGGCGCTCATGTGGTCGATTCCAGGATCGAGACCAATTTCGTTCATGAAAATCAGATTGTTCTTGATGGCTTCTTCGTTTAAAGCTTGCATGGCATCACTTATATAGGAAGCTGTAACAAGATGTTTTTTAAATTCTAAACAATCTTTTGCAATTTCGATATGCAAATGCGCTGGAAGCATCGAAATTACTATAGAAGCATTTTCGATAGCTTTTCTTCTTTCGTCGGCATTAAAAATATCCAAGGCAAGCGGAGTCGCATTAGGATGATTCTGAGTCTTTGCTTTCGCAAGATTCAATGAAAGATCGGCTACGGTTAAATGCAGCTTTTCCTCATCGGATTTTGATAATAAATAGCGAATAAGCGAAGATGCAGATCTACCTGCTCCAATTATTAAAACGTTTCTCATGCTTTAAATATTTAACACAAATATATTTAAATGTTATAAATATAACAATCTAAATTAAATAAAATTGAATTTATTTTTTGAATCCTGATAAAAAATAATTTGATTTTGTTCTAAATAATCTCAAAACTAAAGCGGTTTTTCGGTTCGTTTGAAGTATTTTTGTGTCAAATTTCAAAAGAGATATATTATGAAAAGAAAAATCGTTCTAACTGGAGCTTTTATAGGTATGTTGGCTATTATTTTGGGTGCTTTTGGTGCTCATTTATTGAAAAAATATCTTTCAGTTGATCAATTAAATACTTTTGAAGTTGGTGTTCGTTACCAAATGTATCATGCCTTATTTCTTCTCTTTTTATCTACTCAAAAAGATCTTGCAGAAAAAACACTAAAAACAATCTATGGTTTTATAGTTGCTGGAGTTGTTCTTTTTAGCGGTTCAATCTATTTGGTAGCCACAAAAGACTATACTTTGTTTTATTCTAAAATTATCGTATTCGCAACTCCAATAGGTGGTTTTCTATTAATTATTGGCTGGGCGCTATTATTCTTTGCGATTTTGAAGAGAAAATCATAAAATCCCGAAAAAAAAATTCTGTCTAAGAATTAATCTTTAATTTTGTCACATAAATAACATATAACTTTATTTGTGTGACTTTTTTGTATTTTCTATTGTTAAACAAAAATAATATAACAAATTCGCTGATAAGGTTGTAATAAAACAAAATACAAGCAGTTATTTTTTTCTTTTTGTAATTTTTAAAGTGAAATTTCTCTTTTTTCGTATAAATCAAAGTGAAATTTAAGTATTTTAAAAGAAATAAAAATTAATCTGTAATTTTGCTTCGTTAATAAAATATCACACACAACTTAAAATTTATGGACACTAATACAGTTTTCTCGAAATCGATTTCGTTAAAAGAATTAGGAATTGAAAATGCAAAAGTTCGTTATCAACTATCTGCAGATGAGCTTCATGCAATTACTTTGCAATCAGGGCAAGGTGTTGAGAATTCTACTGGGGCGTTAGCAATTAATACTGGTGAATTTACAGGTCGTTCTCCACAAGATCGTTTTATCGTAAAAGATGATATTACAAAAGATCAAGTTTGGTGGGGAAATGTAAATATTCCGTTTGAACCTGAGGCTTTTGAAAAGCTTTATAAGAAGGTAACAGCATTTTTATCAGACAAAGAAGTTTTTGTTCGTGATTCTTATGTGTGTTCTGATTCAAATTATAGATTGAATGTTCGTGTTGTAACAGAAACGGCTTGGTCTAATTTGTTTTGCTATAATATGTTCTTACGTCCTGAAGAGTCGGAACTAGCTAATTTTACTCCAGAATGGACAGTTGTTTGTGCACCAAGTTTTATGGCAGATCCTGCTGTAGATGGAACACGCCAGTCTAATTTTGCGATTTTGGATTTTACTAAAAAAATCGCTTTAATTGGAGGAACTGGTTACACAGGAGAAATGAAAAAAGGAATTTTCTCTGCTTTGAACTTTATTCTTCCAGTTTTCAAAAATACACTTCCAATGCACTGTAGTGCTAATGTTGGTGAAGACGGAGATACAGCAATTTTCTTCGGATTATCTGGAACAGGAAAAACAACTTTATCAGCAGATCCAGAGCGTAAATTAATCGGAGACGATGAACACGGATGGACAAACGAAAATACAGTTTTCAACTTCGAGGGAGGCTGTTATGCTAAAGTAATCAACTTAACAGAAGAGAACGAACCAGACATTTTTAGAGCAATCAAAAAAGGAGCGCTTTTAGAAAATGTGGTTTTCAAAGAAGGAACAAACGAAGTTGATTATGATGATGTTTCAATCACTCAAAACACTCGTGTAAGTTATCCAATTACACATATCGATAATGTACAGCCAGGTTTGGTTGGACACAATCCTAAAAATATATTTTTCTTAACGGCTGATTCTTTCGGAATTCTGCCTCCAATCTCAAAATTAACTCCAGGTCAGGCTGCTTACCACTTTATTTCTGGATATACTGCAAAAGTTGCGGGTACAGAAGCTGGTGTAACTGAGCCTCAGCCTAATTTCTCTGCTTGTTTTGGAGCTCCATTTATGCCTTTACATCCAACGCGTTACGCTGAAATGTTAAGCAAAAAAATGAAAGATGCAGGAGTAAAAGTTTGGTTGATCAATACGGGTTGGACAGGCGGACCTTACGGAATTGGAAGCCGTATGAAATTGAAATATACTCGTGCAATGATTACTGCTGCTTTAAAAGGAGAATTAGACAACGTAGAGTATGTAGATCACAAAGTATTTGGACTTGCAAAACCACAATCTTGTCCGAATGTTCCAGAGGAGATTTTAAATCCTAGAAATACTTGGGAGGACAAAGATTTATACGATAAAAAAGCGTTAGAATTAGCTCAGAAATTCAAAGCTAATTTTGCCAAATTTGAAGAGTTTGCAAATGCTGAAATCTTAGCAGGCGCACCGATTACAGAATAAAAGGAATTATTTAATTCAAATAAAAAAGCTGTTCATTTCTGAACAGCTTTTTTTAGTTGGTTTCCAATCGCAGTAAAAAAAAATAGACACTGAACACTGAACCGCGACTGAAAACCTTGAAACTTTATTTTTTAGCTTCGTCTATGCGTTTTTGGATTAAATCCCAAGCATAATAATGGAAAGTCATTCCGTTACTCATTGCTACGAAAAGTCCGTTTTTGTATTGTCCACCAAGGTTAACGCTTGTTACATCAGCACCGTCACATTCGATTGTAGAAGTTGGAACTTCGGCTAACAATGGATGATTGTTCGGATTTCCTTTCGCGCCTTCTCTTGGATAAACCATAAAAGAATTTGCCTGCTGATTCGATACTAAAATATATCCTGTAGAATCTGTTTTTTTGTAAATCGCAATTCCTTCGTGATCTGCTTTGAAATCTTTCTGACCAAAGAAAGCCAATTCTTTATTATCGTTTAAAGCTGGATCTGCTTTGTATTTTCTAATTCCAGCTTGTTCATCACAATAGTACACGAAACCTAATTCGTTATCTACAGCAATAGCTTCAATTTCTTTTTTACCGCTGTATGTTCCGAATTTACGAACCACTTTTGCTGCAGCAAATTTTCCGTTTCCAGAAAGTTCATATTGCCATAAATAACTTCCAGAAGGGCCCGTTTTTCTTCCCACAATAGCAAAAATCTTACCATCGCTTGGGCGTGTATATAAAGCAACTCCCATTGGATCGCGTTGCGCTTCTCCATCAAAAACAGGAATTCCGCCGTTATCAATTGGTTCTAAATCAGGTAAACTGAAAATTCTGATTTTATTTTCTTCACGTTCAGTTGTAACCGCAACGTCTACTTTTTTTCCGTCAATAATTAATCCGTAAGCGATATCAACATTGTTTGGACGTTTTAGCGGAATTGATTTTTTAAGGATTTTTCCATTCAAATCAAAAGCATACAAACCTCCGTCTGTGTCTTTATCTGTTCCAACAATAATACTTTTTGAAGCATCAGTTGGATTAATCCAAATTGAAGGATCATCTGTATCGTGAGGTAAAGCTTCTGTAACAATTGTAGGTTTTACTGCGTTTGGCTGAACTGGCGCTAATTTATCGTTTTTGCAAGCTGTAAATGCTAAGCTTAAAAGTAAAAAAGCAACTAAAGATTTATTTTTCATTATGTTATATATTTTAATGCAATTAGACAGAGCGCTAAACTCTGTCTAATTTAAGAATTTTAAAAAAGTGCAGATTACAAGTCTAATTTCAATCCGAAATTGTAACGTGGCTGGTAATATTCAGCTTGTTTTGTATGTGCAGCAACTCCTTGGTAGTAACGTAACGGTTGGTTTGTTAAGTTATTAGCTTCAGCAAAAAAGCGAAGTTTTGGAGTAATTTTATAAGAAGCATTTGCATCTAAGAAAAACTGCTTGTCATAGTAGCTGTCTTTGTAAGACTCAGAACCTAATTCATCTAAATAATCAGATGTAAAGTTTGTTGAGATTCTTGCAGAGAAACGTTTGTTCTCCCAAGATAAAGATCCGTTAAACATGTGCGGAGTAGTACCTGGAAGACTGATCTCATTTCTTTCGTTTCCATCCTCATCAGCAATACCTTTTGCTTTAGATTGCGTGTACGTATAGTTCAAATAGATAGCAAAACCTTTTAAGAATTTACCTGGTAAGAAATCTAATTGACGTTGAAATGCAACCTCAAATCCATAAACATCAACATTTTCACCATTTCTAGATTGTAAGAAAGACCAGTTTTCTCCTGCTGGAATTGGGTTTACTTGATTAGGGAAATCTGCAGCAAATTTCGCATCAGTATATTGATTATCGCTGTAATTGTAAATGAAATCATTTAATCTTTTGTAGAAAACACCTCCAGAAATTAAACCAACAGATTTGAAATAGTTCTCAGCCATGAAATCATAATTGTATGAATAGGTAGCTTTAAGATCTGGATTTCCAGCTGTAATTTCTTTATCAGCAGCGATATTGTTTACATAAGGAGCCAATGCATAATAGTTTGGTCTAGCCAACGCAGTTGTAGCAGCAGCTCTCAAAACTAAATCTTTTGTTGCGTTGTATTGGAATGAAATACTTGGCAATAAATTAGTGTATGAGTTTGTATTGTTGATTTTACTTTCTAATTCTTCCTCGTCTAACACACGGTTTCCTGTATAATCAATATGAGTATTTTCAACACGGAAACCTAAAACCATAGAAAGTTTATCGTTAAAATCTTGATCCCATCTTACATAAGCAGCAGTAATTCTTTCTTTAGCATTATAGTTTACAGCTAAATATTCTGCTGGATCTGCTTCTTTTTCAAATAGAGAAGCATTGTTTAAATCTAAACTTCCTAAGAAAGAAGCCGAAGCGAAAGTTCCTGGCATATATTTGCTTCCTGGATTAAATCCGTTTCCATCATAATAAGATGTTGGAACTTGCGATAATAATTCCATGTCGTCGTTAATTGGAGTATAAGAATAGAACATATTGTTTCTTTCTTTTTCTTTTAAACGAAGTCTAAGACCTGTTCTCAATCTTCCTTTTTCACCTGCAATTACAGAGAAAGGGAAACGGATGTTTACTTTAGCACCAAATTCGCTTTCGCTTGTTTCATCTGTATTTTCAGTAACAGAATCAAATGTAAATTCATCAACAGATTCTCCAACAGTTGTCATTAAAGGAAATCTGATATCTGATAAATCTTGGAACATTTCTAAACCTTTTTGACGGTATTCGATATAACGCTCACCTGGACGGTATTCTCTAGCTTTTGCATAGTTAGCAGACCAATCTAAATCTAATGTAGAATTGATTAAATGCTCTCCGCGAATAGAGTAGTTTTGAACTCTTTGATCCTCTAATCTTCTGTTTTTGTTTCTACTATTGTCTAAACCACCTTTTGTCTGACGTTTTACACGGCCTTCAAAACCAACAATTTCTTCACCATTATAAAGTGGCTCAATATCATCGTAAGTAGTTCTGAAACGGTTTTCTCTATCATCTCTCCAGTTGTAGATTGCATTTGCAAAAATCGTATTGTTGTCATTAAATTTATAATCTAAAGCAACAGACGCACTACGACGGATACGTTGTACATCATATTTTCTGATTTCTGAAGCTTGTAGATATTCATTTCCAAAATCATCTTTTACCCATTCGTTTTCGATGTTATCAGAACCGTAATCAACATTGTTGTAAGATCCGCTGAAAACAACTCCTAATTTATCATTTGCAAAACGGTTACCATAAACAAAACCAGCTGTGTAAGAAGCGTGATCGCGAATTGGCAAATAACCTCCTGCAAGAGTTGCAGAAATTCTTTCTCCGTTTGGAGTTGCTCTTGTAATTAAGTTTACAGAACCTCCAATTGCGTCAGCATCCATGTCTGATGTAAGCGTTTTGTTTACTTCGATTGTAGAAATCATATCAGATGGAATTAAGTCCATTTGTACGTTTCTATTATCTCCTTCAGCAGACGGAATACGGTCACCATTTAAAGTTACAGAGTTCAAAGATGGAGCTAAACCTCTAATAATAATGTTACGAGCTTCACCTTGGTCATTCTGCATTGTGATACCTGGAACACGTTTTAAAGCATCTCCAACGTTAGCATCAGGAAAACGTCCCATTTGATCTGAAGAAATTACGTTTCCGATGTTTTTGTTATTTTTCTGTTGATTCAGCGCTTTTGCCTGACCTTTTAAGATATCTCCAACAATAACCTCTTTCAGTTCATTTTCAGAAGCTTTAAGAGAAAAATCAATTACGTTGTTTTTTCCTTGCTCAACTTTTATTTCTTGAGTTAAAGAAGTAAATCCAATATATTTTACTTCAACTTGATACGTTCCTTCATTAATGTTTAATAATTCGAAACGACCGTTGTAGTCTGAAACGGTGTATTTTTTCTCGCCTACAATTTGAACCATTGCTCCAGGAAGAGGCAGTTTGTCATCGGCGTCTAATATCTTTCCTGATATAATCGCTTTCTGAGCAAAACCTGTAAAGGCGAATAAAAAGAATGCAGTTAATAAATAGAATTTTTTCATTGTGTGTGTGTTTGGTTTTTATTTTGGTTGCGAAGCTAGAACCCTATTATTACTAAACCCTTGAAAAAAAATTAACATAGTGTTATGATTAATCCCAACGTGTTAAGATTTATTAATCTTTAAATAACATGAGAAGCATCAAATAATTGATTTCCAGTAAAAAGAAAAATGATATTTTGGTTGTATTTGAAAATTTGGCGTTAAATTTGCCGTATCAATCACAATCAAAAATCATCAATCATGTTAAAACAATTTTTTATCCTATGTTCAGGAGCCGACCGTGATCTCTTGAAAGACTGCTCAGAAGGCGAACAAACCAAATATGTTGGTATTGGTGCCACCGTATTCTTTACAGCAGTTATGGCTTTTTTAGCCAGTGCTTATGCACTTTTTACCGTTTTCGATTCTATTTATCCCGCTTTAATTTTTGGATTTGTTTGGAGTTTACTAATCTTCAATTTAGACCGATTTATTGTTTCTACGATTAAAAAGAGGGATCGTTTTATGGATGAATTCCTGCAAGCAACTCCACGTATTATATTGGCGATTATTATTGCGATTGTAATCTCTAAACCTTTAGAAATTAAGATTTTCGAAAAGGAAATCAATACCGTTTTATTGAAAGAGAAAAACGAAATGGAATTGGCCAATAAAAAACAAATTGGAACCTATTTCAAAACGGATTTAGATAAAAATAAAGCAGAAATCGCAGCGCTTAAAGCGGATATTGTAAAGAAAGAGAAAGAAGTAAACGCTTTGTATTCGGTTTATATTACCGAAGCCGAAGGGACTGCCGGAACTAAGAAATTAGGAAAAGGTCCAGTTTATAAAGAAAAACGCGAAAAGCATGATGCAGCTCTAAAAGAGTTTGAAACGCTTAAAAAAACAAACGAAGCTAAAATCGCCGAAAAAGAAAAAGCAGGCGTACAGCTTCAAGCCGATTTAGATAAAAAGGTTTCGCAGACACAGCCTATCATTGAAGGTTTTGACGGATTAATGGCGCGTATCAATGCGTTAAACAAACTGCCTTGGTTGCCATCGTTTTTCATTATGCTGTTGTTTTTGGCAATTGAAACCTCTCCAATTATAGCTAAATTATTAGCCCCAAAAGGAGAATTCGATTTCAAACAAGAAGAAGCCGAAACGGCAATGAAAGCAACTTTGGCACAAAATAAATACCAACGAGATTTATTGGTTAAAACAAGCGCAGAAATGCATGATAAAGTCTACGCTGATATTGCAGAAGATAAAGGTTTATTCGATTTACAACGAAAAAATGCCAAAGAGCTACTGGAACTGCAATCGCATAAATTTGTAGAAAAACAAAAAGCGACTTTATAAGTACAAAGTGCAAAGTTTAAATGCAAAGCCCGAAATAGAATCTCTATTTCGGGCTTTTTTTATTTTAGACAAAGTCAATAATCTTTGTACTTTGTACTCAGAACTTTGTACTTTTAAATTACATGTAGCTTAAAATCTCTTTTTTATAAGCATCATATTCTCCCTGCATGATTAAACCATTGTCAAGAAGTTTTTTATAATTCTGTAATTTATCAAAAAGTTCTTCTTTAGATAAATCGCTTAATTTACGTTCTCCAGCTGGTTGAGACGGAAGCGGTTCATAAGTTTCTGTAACAGCAGGAGCAGCAGGTAAAATTTCTGCAAAGCTTGTTACTTCTTCAGTTTCAACTTCTTCGATTTCGTCTTCAAATTCTGGCTCTGCTTCTTCAACAATTTCCTGAACTGGCGCTCCTGCGGAAACTGGATTTTTCAATAAATCCAATTGTTCTTTAGCGTAAGTATAAATTTTTCTAGCCTGAATTTTCGGAATATAATCAATAGAAACAGCTAAATCTGTTTTTGTGCCAAATGAAAACTCAGAACCTAAAATGTTTTCTTTTACAAAAGTACTTGCAATATCATCCCAAGTGTAATCAGTAAAATCCATAGAAAGACCTAAATTTTTAGGCTTACAGATAATGATACGTTTGTTTGTTAATACAATACTATCAGGAAAAACAGTAATTGCAGGTTTTTTTTGTACTGCGATATAACCAACTTCCTCACCTTTCATCAATAAATCTGTAAGTTTAGAAGTGATTTTTTCAATCGCTTTAGGATCTTGTTCTTCGTTCAGAAATTTTTTAAATTGTTCTTTCATGATTCTTCTTAATTGCTAATTTGCAAATTGATTGGGGTTGTTAAGTTTTTATCTCACCGTGCAAATGTAATGCCTAATTTTCTAATTCGATAATTTCATTCTGAATTTTCTTTGCCAAACTTTTGAAAACCAATTCGTACGAATGATCTATAAGTTCCTTCACGAATTTATCAGGTAAATTTCCGTTCAAAGCCACGGTATTCCAGTGCACTTTACTCATATGAAATCCAGGTTGTATTTCGTCATATTCTGCTCGAAGTTCCTGTGCGCGGTCTGGATCGCATTTTAAATTTGCTGATTGCTCATTTTTTTCCCATTGAGAAAGCGAAGACAAAGCAAACATTTTCCCGCCTACTTTAAAGACCAAAGTATCTTCATCAAAAGGGAAATGCTCGCTGACACCTTTTTTTGAAAGACAATATTCGTAAAACGTTTCTAAATTCATAACTTTTTATTTACCAATTTCACCTAAATGCGTGTATTTAAAACCTTTTTCATATTTAAGGCCATAACCAAAAATGCGATCCATTGCCGAATGTGAAAATAAAATAATTCCTGCTAACTGCACAATTTCGATATTTAAATAAAATCCAGCAGCATAAATTAAAAGCGCAATCCCTTTGTGATGAAAGACGTTATAAAGAAATGCTCCAATTTTGTTTCCAAAAACATAACCAATCATCGATAAATCGGGAATTAAAATTAAAGCCAAAAACCACCACGATTCATAATTTAAACGGTTGAAAAGAAATATTCCAAGAATAAATAAAGCGACTTCCTCAAGTTTTAAGACTGTTTTCATTTGACTATTTTTTCCATCATCTTTTCAGGATGATTTAGTTTTGTAAATCCGAATTTCTCGTATAAAAAGTGAGCGTCGGTTGTTGCCAATCGCCAGATTTTAACTTCTCGCAATTGGGGTTCAGTCATCATCGTTTCAATTAAAATGGATGAATATCCTTTTCCACGATGTTCTTCTGTAATAAAAACATCCATTAAATAAGCAAAAACTACATAATCGGTTATGACGCGAGCAAAACCAATTTGCTTGCCATCTAAATAAATTCCAAAACAAACCGAAGCATCAATCGTACGCTGGACTTCTTCAATAGTTCGACCCGCCGCCCAATAAATGTCTTTCAGGAAGTTTTGTATAAACGGAACATCGAGTTTGGTTTTATCTGTAGAAACGGTTATCATTTTAATTTTAGATTTTAGAATGTAGATTTTAGATTTTTGAAGTAGAGTAATCTAAAATCTACATTCTAAAATCTAAAATTTTATATAATAAAGGTTTGCTCGGGCTTGCATCATTTTCAAACGAAGCGATTTGAAGATTTAGTATGTAATTTCCATCTTCAATTTCGTCTGAAACATAAATCATTTCGGTGATTGTAGCATTTAATCTTGCGTCAGAATTCAGATTATGCGTGTCTTTTACATTCCAAAACGCTTTATGCGCCAATAATTTTCCTTCGTCATGTTCTTTGTCTACACTTGGCAAATCAATCAATAAATGTTGAATTTCGCTTTCGCGGATGAAAACAGCAGCATCTTCAGCTAAATAAGGCGGATTGGTATTAGAATATTTTCGAGACTTTTTTTCTAGCTGATTTGGAAGTGTTCTAATGATTAAAGCTTCTGTTTTTTCAGCAAGCAAGTTTACAATTTGATCTTTTGTAATAACAAAATCATCTTTAATCTTTTCAGGTTCAATCGTAATCAGTTTAGCAAAAAAGAAGAATTGTTTGAGAGATTCATTAATACTGTAAAAATCATTTGTAATATGTCCCAAACATTCCGTATGCGTTCCATGTCCATGCGGATTGAAGAAGATATTATTAAAATTCGTAGATGATTTTCCTTCCGAAACTTTTCCTATCCAGTCGCCAAAAACTACAGGTTCAATGACTGGTTTTTTGATATACCAAGCAATTGGGTTTTCGTCTGTATTGGTTAATGGAATAGAAATATCGATGGGTTTTGATAAGTCGATTTCGAAGTTGTTGATTTTTGCTAACACAAATTTGGATTTTTATGCCGCAAAGACGCTAAGTCACAAAGTTTAATAAATTTGAGTCTTTGTGCCTTCGTGGCTAATTTTTATTCATCCAAATTTAGATAAAATAAATCTGAAGCAATTCCATCCGTTAAAAATTTTCCTTTTGGAGTTGGTTTTAGAATGTTGTTTTCTATTGAAAGTAAATTGTCATTTAAGAACTTTTGAGATTGTTCTAGTAAATAATTCAAATATTCTGATCCGAATTCCTTTTCAATTCTGTCTAAAGAAACGCCCCAAATGGTTCTTAATCCCGTCATAATATATTCATTATAACGATCTGAAACAGTCAGGACTTCACTTTCAATTGGAAGTTCATCGTTTTGAATTGCTTTTAAATACAATGAATTATTGGCAATATTCCAGCCTCTTTTTTCGCCATCATAACTATGTGCCGAAGGTCCGATTCCGATATATTTCTTGCCCAGCCAATATGCCGAATTGTTTTTAGAGAAATAATTCTCTTTCCCAAAATTGGATAATTCGTAATGTATAAAACCATTTTTCTGAAGCATTTCAACCAAAATCATAAAATGGTTTGAAGCCACTTCATCTTGTGGTTCAGCCACTTTTCCGGTTTGAATTAATTTACTTAAAGCTGTTTTTGGTTCAACCGTCAAAGCATAGCTTGAAATATGCGGAATTCCAAAATCCAAAGCTGTTTGTATATTCTGTTTCCACATTTCGTCGCTCATTCCTGGAATTCCGTAAATTAAATCCAATGAAATATTATCGAAATATTTTGTCGTTTCTTCTAAACATTTTTTGGCTTCCGCCGAATTATGAGCGCGATTCATCATCTTCAAATCTTCTTCATAAAAAGACTGAATTCCGATGCTTAAACGATTTATCGGACTTTTAGATAATTCTAGAATTCTTCCAGAAGATAAATCATCAGGATTTGCTTCCAAAGTAATTTCAGGATTTTCTACAACTTTATAATTTTTATAAACCTCTGAAATTAAAAAGTTTATTTCATCATTTGACAATACAGAAGGAGTTCCGCCTCCAAAGTAAATTGTTTCTACAATTTCTTCTTTAAATTCATTTTTACGCATACCAATTTCTTTGGCTAAAGCCAAAACCATTTCGTCTTTCTTTTTCATCGAAGTCGAAAAATGAAAGTCGCAGTAATGGCAAGCCTGTTTGCAGAATGGTATGTGAATGTAGATGCCGCTCATTTTTTAGTGTTCAGTGTTCAGGTTTTTAGTGTTCAGTTTTTAGTATTCAGACTGATATTATTTTTTTAAATTACTGAACACTAAAAACTGATCACTGATTACTCTTTTCTAACTCCAAACTTCTCTGGGTATAGGAGCATATAGTTTAATAATTTACCTATTTCAATACTTTCGGATAAAAGCTCATTATAGGATTCGTTTGATATATATTTACAATTAAGGGCAAATTCTAACCAAACTTGTGTTTCAGAGTTTTCGCCATCAGAATCAGTTAATTTACTGTAAAAATGTTTCGGATAAATACGTTTTCTGTAAGCTTCGGCAATCGTAACCGGAACACTTCTAGATGAACGTCTAATTTGATCTGTTAATGAATAAGTTTCTTCTTTTGGAAACTGTTTTGTAATATCAAATATCTTCATTGCTAAAGAAAAAGATTTTTTGTAAGCTAATAAATCTTGAAATTTCATTAAGGTTTTTTATTCATAACGAATATAAAGTAAGAAAATTATTAAAAAAAACTTACACGGTTTTAATTAACTGATCACTAAAAATCTGACCACTGACCACTACTTCTTAACTCGATCCTCGTTTTGTTTCACAAAAGCATCCCAACCCGAATAACTTTTTCCTGCGACAACTTTCCCTGAATTAAAGTGATGACAAACCGCAGCCGCCAAACCGTCTGTTGAATCGAGATTTTTTGGTAATTCTTTTAAGCCTAAAAGCTGTTGCAGCATTTTAGCAACCTGTTCTTTGCTGGCATTTCCGTTTCCGGTGATTGCCATTTTTATCTTTTTTGGTTCGTATTCAGTAATAGGAATGCCTCTTGAAAGTCCTGCTGCCATTGCAACACCTTGAGCGCGACCTAATTTCAGCATCGATTGTACATTTTTGCCAAAGAAAGGTGCTTCAATCGCAATTTCGTCTGGACAATGCGTTTCGATGAGTTCGATAGTTCGTTCAAAAATGATTCTTAATTTTTGGTAATGATTGTCGTATTTGGAAAGTTGCAATTCATTCAATTGCAAAAATTCCATTTTTTTATTGATTACTTTAATCAATCCGAAACCCATAATTGTGGTTCCGGGGTCAATACCTAATATGATGCGTTCTTGTGTCAAGAGATTGTTGTTTCAGGTTTAAGGTTTCAAGTTTAGAAAATTGACTCATTTTCTCATTTTCAAATTGCCACATTCTCAAATTGATTACTTTTGCGGCATGATTTCAATTCCTCACAAAGCTAAGCAATTCCTTGTTCTTGTAACCAAACTTTTGATTGTTGGCGGTGCATTTTATTTTATTTACAATCAGCTGGCAAACAACGACAAATTAGACTGGAATAAGTTCATTGTTTTATTCCAAAAAAATCAATCGATTTTAGGAGTTTCGTTTATTTTGCTTTTGAGTGTGCTGAACCGTTATTTCGAGATTTTAAAATGGCAGAATCTTGCAAATGTAATTCATAAAATATCCGTTTATGAAGCCACAAAACAAGTTTTAGCCGCTTTAACTGCTGGAATTTTTACGCCAAATGGAGTAGGAGAGTACGCTGGAAAAGCTTTGTATTATCCAAAATCGGAAGCCAAAAGAGTTGTTTTTCTGAACTTAATCTGCAACGGAATCCAGATGATTCTAACGGTAATTTTTGGAATTTTTGGATTACTATATTTCAATGCGCAATTTAATGTAATTACGACCAGAACAGTTTTGATTCTTTTTGGTGGATTTGTATTGATTCTAATTATTTTGTTTTCAATTAAAAAGATAAAAGTCAAAGGATATTCAATTGAAAAACTGATTCATAAAATCAATGAAATTCCAAAACCAGTTCATCAGAAAAACATTTTTTTAGGAATCTGCCGTTATTTGGTTTTTTCACATCAATATTACTTTTTGTTTTTAGGTTTTGATGTCGACTTGCCTTATTTAACTTTGATGGCAGCGATAACATCAGTTTACTTTTTAGCTTCTTCATTGCCAACTTTTCAGTTTTTAGACTTTGCAGTAAAAGGAAGTGTTGCGATTTATTTCTTCGGAATTTTGGGTGTCAACGAATGGATTGTTGTATTTATAAGCACTTTAATGTGGTTTTTAAACGTAGTTCTTCCAGTAGTTTTGGGAAGCTATTTTGTGCTGAATTTTAAAACGAAAACTCCAGAATGATTTTCGGATTATTCACCATATTAGCAATTTATGTAATTAGCATTGCGTTGCTGATTTATGGTTTTTTAAAAATAAAAAAATATCAAAAACAAGATTTAGAACCAAAAACAAGTTTTACGATTATAGTTCCTTTTCGGAATGAAAAAGAAAATTTGCCAATACTTTTAAAAAGTTTTTCAAAGCTAAATTATCCAATAGATTTATTTGATGTAATTTTAGTTGATGATGCTTCAGATGAAAAATTTCAAGTCTCACATTTCACATTTCACATTTCACAAATAAACAATATTCGTGTTTCCAAATCTCCTAAAAAAGATGCTATTACAACTGCAATGCAACACGTAAAAACCAATTGGGTTATTACAACAGATGCAGATTGTATTGTTCCTGAAAACTGGCTTTTAACGTTTGATAATTATGTTCAGGCAAATAATGTTTCGATGCTTGCGGGCGCTGTAACGTATAAATGCGGAAACTCATTCTTAGACCATTTTCAGCAATTGGATTTGACGAGTCTGCAAGGCGCTACAATTGGAAGTTTTGGTTTGAGTAAAGGTTTTATGTGCAATGGAGCTAATTTTGCTTATACAAAAGCATTCTTCGAAAGTTTAAATGGTTTTGAAGGGAATGATAAAATTGCCAGCGGAGATGATGTTTTTTTACTGCAAAAAGCGATTCAAAAGTTTCCTGAAAAAGTTCATTATTTAAAAGCAGAAGAAGCAATTGTAACAACAAAACCAACCGAAAACTGGAAATTTTTATTTTATCAAAGAGTGCGTTGGGCGGCGAAAACAAGTTCATATAATAGCACTTTCGGAAAGTTTCTGGGATTGATAGTATTCTTTGGAAATTTGAGTTTTGTAATTGGATTTTTCTCACTTCTTTTCGGAATTTGGTTGTATCCAATTTTTGTGATTTTTGCCTTTTCTAAGTTTGCAATTGATTATGTTTTGCTTTCAATAACGAATCAATTTTTGACAAAAACTAGAATAAAAAGCCTTTTATTGAGTAGTTTGCTGTATCCATTTTTTAGTTCGGCTGTGGCTTTGTATAGTTTGTTTGGTTCTTACGAATGGAAAGATCGTCAGTTTAGAAAATAGCTTCTTTTGAAATTGAGTGCCCTAGCCCTGATGGGAGCGGCATCTCCCGATTTAGAAAAACAAGGCTTTTTAGCCGTAGTTTTTGTTTATCGGGAATATAGCGGACAGCAGGAATGAGCTCCTCATAAAACTATTTATCGTCTTTTGCTTTTATAATAACGGGCAAAATAAATTGCGTTTTTACTGGAATACCACGTTTTATAGCCGGATTTACTTTTGGGAAATCGACCAGACGTGCACGCAGAATGCTATCGATTTTTATGGTGTCATAGACTACAGAATCTTTAGGAAACTGAGGCTCAAACTTCATCTTAGAGTTAGGAAAAACAGTTATTTTTACCTCGATTGTATCCAATTCCGGATACATTATGGATAAGCTGTCTATATTTAGTTTTTCCTGAATAAGACTAGACATAACTTCAAAAAAACATTGCTGACGCAATTTTTTATCAGTAATTTTTTCGCAGCTTGGAACCGATGGATATTCGTCAACTTCTTTCCAATTAATTGATTTCAATTCTTTCTGAAGTAACTCTTTTTCAGACGGAACCTGCTTCTCAAAATATTGACAAGAATGAAAAGTAACGCATATAAAAAGAAGAAAAAACTGCCTCAAGATTTTGGTGTTGAATGAATAAACAAATGATGATATAAAAATACGATTATTTTTTTGAGAATCTTTCTCTAACTTTGAATCTTAACCTTTGCAAGAATACATTGTAAAAGCTGTATTTGTAAAGAATAAATATAGTAATTTGTAAGAACAAATTTATAAAGAATATATGGATTTATTACTGCTCATTCTTGGTTTTATATGCGTAATTGTTGGTGTTCTTGGAAGTTTTATTCCCGTTCTTCCTGGTTTGTCCAGTTGTTGGGTTGGATTGCTTTTACTATATCTTACCAAAGCAGTCGAAAATAATTATTGGGTTTTAGGGATTACTTTTGTTCTAATGGTCATCATTACTATATTAGATTACGTGATTCCGTCTAAAGGAACTAAAAAATTTGGCGGAAGCTCTTACGGAGTATGGGGAACGAACATTGGTTTGATTATTGGAATTATAGCTCCGATACCTTTCGGAATCATAATTGGGCCTTTTGTGGGAGCATTTATTGGAGAGTTAATTTATGATTCTCAAAACCATAAACGAGCGTTAAAAGCAGCTACAGGATCTTTACTTGGATTTCTTGCTTCGAGCTTTATAAACTTTCTTTTTTCAATCACTTATTTGGGTATTTTCTTGAAAATTGTGTGGGAATATCGAAACATTTTTTTTTAATTATATAACAATTTTGACTCTCTTGCGTTGCTAAAAAAAATAAATGTGAAGTTTTTCTGATATTTTTTTCTTTTGTGTTTGAATACGAAAGGGTTGTGTTTATTGGTGTTAACACATTTTTACTGTTAAGAACTGGTTACTAGGTAGGCAAATTTTTAACTTAATTTTTGGAAATGTTAAAATATTTTATATTTTTATCACGATAAACGATAAAAAGCCTCACTTTATCGATTATTTTAAACGAGTATAAATAATCATTTTTTTAAGTTATGAGTATGACCCCAAACCTACAAATTGAACTTAGACGCTTTATTTCTTCTAATGTTGTCTCCAAGTTAAACAAGTTTTATTTTGAGAACGATGCACTTTTAATCAAGGGAATAGACGTCTCGATTGGCACAATTTTAATGGGACTCTACAACAAAGCCGAAGAATCTGATTTTTACTCTGAAATAGTTTCACTAATCAAAGAAGATTCTACTTTTTACCAGGAAGTAGATTTTAATGCAGGCAGAATTTTATCAGTCGACGACTGTTACCGTTTGGAAGGAAATGTTTTACTGAAAGAATTATTCGAAAATAAAAAAGGAAGAATTTCAGAAATGGTTTCAAACGAAGTAGGTATAAAAAGCGAAACAGCTCGCGAAATACTTAACTTTTCAGCATTACTTGTAATGTCTTACTTAAGATTCAATCTTCAATTAATAGAAAGTTTAAAACTCCTTTTAGACGATCAAAAAAGAGATATCCTAAACAGCATTCCTCCCGGAATCAAAATCATCCTAGGTTTTTCAAATTACGAAACAGTAGAAGAAAAAAACCAATCTATCGGAAGATCAATATTTACCCTTTTCGGACATAATTTCTTTAGTTTCTAAAAATAAAAAATCCCATTTTCAAAAGAAAACAGGATTCATTATAATTTTACAATTTGAAAAACAATTACATGTTTTTCAAATTGATAATTTCTTGATCGGTCAAAAAGCGCCAGTTTCCACGAGGGAGATTCTTTTTGGTCAATCCGGCAAACGAAACACGATCGATACGTAATACATTATATTCGAAAGACTCAAAAATAGCACGCACTACTTTTACGTTAGAAGTACGCAGTTTAAGACCAACTTCGCTTTTTGGTTCATTATCAATGTAGCTTACTTCTTCAACAAAAACGCGGTGTCCGTCAAGAACTAAACCTTTGCTGATTTTTTCTAAATCTTCAAATTTCAGGTTTTTGTCTAAAGAAACTTGATAAATCTTAGGCGATTTTTGATTCGGCAACGTAAATTTACGAATCATATCAGTATCGTTAGTAAACAATAATAAACCAGTTGTATTCTTGTCCATTCTTCCTACAGCAGCAATTTTTGCATTTGTAGCGCCACGAACAAGTTCAAGAACGTTACGATATTCCTGACCTTCGTCAAAAGCTGTCGTAAAGTTTTTAGGCTTATTCAATAAAATATATTCTTTCTTTTCAGGAGTTAATGTAACGCCGTCAAAGTTTACAACATCATTCAGTTTTACTAAATAACCCATTTCAGTAACTACAGTACCGTTAACTTTAACGTTTCCAGACTGAATATAAATGTCGGCATCACGACGAGAACAAACACCAGAATTAGAGATGTATTTGTTTAGACGAATTTCATCTGAAGCCTTTTGTCTCTTTGCTGGCTGATTTTGTTTTCTAAATTTTTCAGCAGCAGCTTCCTGAGCAGCTTTAACTTCAGGTTTTACTTTTTTAGGCCCTTGCGCGCGCTTAGCCATAGGAGGTTTTGGCTTGTTAGAGTTTGGTCGTGAGCTATTTGGTCTCGATCCGCCTCTTTTATTGTTGCCTTCCTTGTTGTTCATAGAATCATTAATTTGTGCAAAGATAGTTTTTTCCTGCTAATAAATCTTAAGTTCAATGTTCTTAGATTAATAGCGTTTTGTTTTAAGATGTTCAGAAGCAGTACAATTGGATTTTTTTGAGATATGGTTTCCCGCTTTTCGTTTCAATTTTTTATTTTTTAAAGGAAAAAATAAAAAGATTTCCACTGCAAACAAAGTTGACTGAACTCCTATGAAAATAAATATTAAGTGAAGTAATCGGGGCTAAAATCAAGCAATTGGCTTCTCTTTAAAGATTTTGATTATATCACAGACATTCACAAAAGCTGACTTCGCAGAATAAAAATCTTAATAATTAGAAATCAATTCCTTTCCGTGCCATAAAACACTAGGATTAATCAATACAATGCAAAAAACACCGGAAACAATAAGGAATTTTAAAACATTATGAAGTTTTAAAAACTGCTCTTTAGAATTTGATCTCCATAGATAAATCAAGAAAAAAAGTAAAACTCCAAAACAGACATAAAAGTAAATGTCCATGTAACCAACATCATGAATATTAACCAAAACATAAACCGGTAAAATAGTCAAAAGGGTCAAAGCCGTAATGATTTGCTTAGAGATTTTTTCGCCATACAAAACTGGGATTGTTCGATATTGGGTTATTAAATCGCCTTTTAGATTTTCTAAATCTTTAATCATTTCACGAATTAGTAAAAGTAGAAATAAGAAAATAGCATGCGCCGATATGACTATAAAATGGCTCATGTGATTCTCAATTTCTTCAAAAGAAATCTTATTGTAAAAATACAGTAAAATGGCAAAAAACGGAGTCACAGCGAGCAACGCCGACATTAAATTCCCAATAATCGGATACTTTTTTATTTTATGAGAATAAAACCAAATTAGGAAAATATAAGCAGAAAAGAACAGAAAAGCCCTCCATGAAACAATGGAAGCCATTAAAACAGCAAGAAAGTTTAAGCTAAAATAAACGTTCAATTTTGTTTTCTGACTAACCAAACGATCCAGCATCGATTTGTTGGGTCTATTAATTAAATCTTTCTGACTGTCGTAAAAATTATTGATGATGTACCCGGAAGCGATCGTAATAGCCGAAGCAAAAACAATTAGAAACAAATAAAAATCAAGAAGAATATCCAATGCTCTAATTTCTGGCGCCAATATAAAAATCGCAGATAAATATTGAGCTAAAACAATTATAGGAATATTATAACCCCTAACCACAGAGAACAGACTAACAATTTTCATTATTAAAAGTTTTTGTTGTCTGCTTAACATAAAGTTTGGTTTGTTGGGTTAGATGAGGGAAGTTAAAAGATATTTTTTAATTCAAAAATTTAGAGTTTGTTTTTTAACAATTCTTTAGAACCATAACCTAGTTTTCTAATACAGGCCAAAGCTTGTTTTTGTGTAATATCGATTTCTGTAATATCTTTTTTATCTACAAAAACCACTGATCCGCTCCACGGATTTGGAGCATCTGGTATAAAAACGGTAAATTTTTCATCGCTAACTTGCTCTATTAAAAAAGCAAATTGTAAACCAGCATCTGTAGGAACTAAAATTACTTTTAAATCATCTTTAGATTCTAAACCTAATATATTTTCATTCATGCTTTTCATAAATGAATAGCCAGGAACAAAACTTAAAATTCCGTCTTCTAATTTTTGGACTAATTTTTCTGCAGCTGCAGTTCTTGCCAGTAATCCAGCAACAAAACAAATTAGAATTATGATCAATATTCCGATGAGTTCTTGAATAGCAAGTCCTAAAACACTTATTTTTGGTAAATTACTTACTAGCGGAAGTGTTGTTTTTTGTACAATACCATATCCTTTTTCCAAAACAATTAATAGTACAACCAGCGGCACTAAAAACAGAATTCCTCCTAAAAAAGTTGCTTTAATGATTTTTAAAATACTTTTCATAGGCAATAATTTTTTAAGATTAAATGTTAGGAAAGGGTATTCAGTAAATCACAACAATATTTTAAGAGGTTCAACTTTAAAATTGATAAACTACTTCTAATTTATAGTCTTTCAAAGAAGCTTTGGCTCTTTCTAAATCTTCGGTAAAACCTAGAATGTAACCGCCACCGCCAGAACCGCAAAGTTTTAGGTAATAATCGTTTGTATCAATTCCATGCTGCCAGATTCCGTGAAATTGCTCTGGAATCATTGGTTTGAAGTTATTTAAAACAACTTTAGAAAGTTTTTTAGTATTACCGATCAAAGACTTCATGTCGCCATGCAGGAAGTTATCGATGCAGATATCTGTATATTTCACAAATTGGTTTTTAAGCATTGCACGGAAACCTTTGTCTTTTAAGCTTTCCATAAAAATGCTGATCATTGGAGCGGTTTCTCCAATAATTCCAGAATCTAATAAGAACACAGCACCTTTTCCGTCCAAGCTTTGAGTTGGAATGCCAGTTGTCTGAATATTATCTTTAGAATTAATTAAAATCGGAATACTCAAATAGCTATTCAACGGATCTAAACCAGAGCTTTTTCCGTGGAAGAAACTCTCCATCTGAGAAAATATATTTTTTAACTGTAAAAGTTTTTCACGTGTCAAATTCTCTAGAACTGTAATTTTGTTCTTAGCATATTTATCGTAAATCGCCGCTACAAGTGCACCGCTGCTTCCAACACCATATCCCTGCGGAATACTAGAATCGAAATACATTCCAGTTTCGACATCATTTTTAAGGTTTTCTAAATCGAAAGTAACCAAATCTGGCTGCTGTGTATGTAAAACTTCAAGGTAAGAAGCAAAACTTCTCAAACTTTTATTTGAGGCAATGGCTTCGTCTGATGGTTCTTCAGATTTTTTAAGTGCGCCATTGTAAAAGTTATAAGGAATAGCAAGACCTTTTGAATCGCGGATAATTCCGTACTCTCCAAAAAGTAATATTTTTGAATAAAATAATGGTCCTTTCATGATTTATTTTATGTCTTTTTTTATCAGGATTTTTTCTGTTGATTTTTAGCCTTTAATATATAATCCAATAATCATCATGGCCAATGCAAAA
Source organism: Flavobacterium ginsenosidimutans (assembly GCF_003254625.1). Taxonomy (GTDB): domain Bacteria; phylum Bacteroidota; class Bacteroidia; order Flavobacteriales; family Flavobacteriaceae; genus Flavobacterium; species Flavobacterium ginsenosidimutans. The sequence continues at coordinate 333,981 of NZ_QJRJ01000079.1, read as the reverse complement.
AATAGACCAACAAACCATTTAATCATATCATTTTTAGCATCTATAATTTCTTTTTTCACAAAATCTTTAGTAGCTATCTCGTTTTTATCTTGTCTTATTTCTTCGCTGATAGTTCTGTCAATTGCTTCGACAAATTCTTTAGTCTTACTCTCATCAAGATTAAGTTCTTTTCTAAATAAATCGTAAAGTTTTATAGTTGCAGTATTCATGTTCTGACTTAAAAATATGTATTATTGTATAAAGATACGCAAAATTATAAAGCAATTGCGCCACTTCCAATTTTGTCGCAAATGTATTGACTATTCTGACAAAATACAACTAATTCGTCTTGAATAAATTGTAATACTTTTTCGGTAACGTTTTCGGGATAAAGGACATGCACATTTGCTCCAGCATCAAGTGTAAAACAAACCGGAATTTGAGTTTCATTTCTAAATTTCCAAATTGCATTTATGATTTGCAGTGTATTTGGTTTCATCAAAATAAAATACGGCATTGATGTCATCATCATAGCATGTAAAGTCAAGGCTTCACTTTCTACAACTTTGATGAATTCGTCTAAATTTCCATTTTCAAAAATGGCAATTAACTTATCTAGATTTTCATGCGCCTGAGCAAATCTTCTTTCAGCGTACGGATGATTGTGCATTAAATCGTGTCCAACGGTACTCGAAACCTGTTTTTCGCCTTTATCAACCAATAAAATGGTGTCTTGATAATTCTTGAAATTTTCGTGAATCGTATATGGAAATTCAACACCAAACAAATCTGTACTTCCTTCAATATTCGTTTGATTTCCCCAAACAACGACATTTCCTTTTACGCTTCGGCAGGCACTTCCAGAACCTAAACGAGCCAAAAATGAAGCTTTTTGATAGAAATAATCCTCTGTCATTTCTGGGTTTAGTTTTCTTTCCAAACTCATAAAATTCATCGCCAAAGCCGCCATTCCAGAAGCCGAAGATGCAATTCCTGAACTGTGAGGAAAAGTATTCTGAGTATCAATTGTAAAATGATACTCTTTCAAAAATGGCAAATAAACTTCAACTCTTTCTAAAAACTTCTGAATCTTTGGTTTGAAATCTTCTTTTGGTTTTCCTTCGAAAAGTAAATCAAAAGAAAAACCATTTGTCTCGCTGAGCGGAGTCGAAGCGTCTTTTTTAGAAAAAGCCAATTTCGTAATTGTTTTACAATTGTTAAGCGTAAAACTCACTGATGGATTTGCTGGAATCTGGTTGTCTTTTTTCCCCCAGTACTTTACCAATGCAATGTTGCTTGGAGCGCTCCATTCAAAGTTTCCGTTTTCGATTGTTGAAGTATATGGATTTGGTATAAAATCAGCTGCTGAATACATGAATTATAAAATTTTGGCAAAGATAGTTTTTTCACCATATAAGTAATATAAGAAAATATAAATTGACTTTGCTAGAATGAACTTATATCACTTTTATGGTTTAAATTTTCTTTTGACTATTTTTGAATTCAAAATTTGATAAAATGAATAAGTTCGTAAAAATCGCTATAGCCTTAATTGTTTGTTTAACAGTAGGATATTCTGCAAGTTTGGTTACAAGACCAAGTATTGAGACTTGGTACGTGACATTAGAAAAGCCAGTTTTTAATCCGCCGAATTGGATTTTCATGCCAGTTTGGACAGTTCTTTACATTTTTATGGCAGTTGCTGCAGCTTTAGTTTGGGACAGAATAAAAGAAAACACAGAAGAGGTTAAAAAAGCACTTCTTTTCTTTATCATTCAATTGATTTTAAACTCAATTTGGTCTTATTTGTTCTTCGGATTAAAAAATCCAATGTTAGCATTAATCGAAATTGTTCTTCTATGGCTGATGATTTATGAAACGTATTTAAAATTCATCAAAATCAATAAAACTGCAGGTTATTTATTGATTCCATATTTAGCATGGGTTGGATTTGCTACTGTTCTGAATGCAAGTATTTGGTGGCTGAATAAGTAATTTTGCCTATTCCAGTTTTTTAAATTCTTCATTTTTAGTAAATAAAAAGTCCATTATAGACAACACATTCGGATGATCTATTAGTGTTTTAGATTTTGGATCGGCATCGCAGAATTCTAGAAAAAGTTGCTTTTGCTCTTCATTTAATTTCAAATTATTGCGAAAGAAATCTGGCGGACAATATGCAGTCGCCATTTTTTTAAAACGTTCGTCAATTTCATACTTTTTCTTCGGTTTTCCTCCTCCTAAGGGGAAAGATATTTGTGCAGGATTTCTTATTGTGCCATTATTAACTCCTGTATAAGAACTTAAGTCTCTGGATTGTTTATCAACATAAATTTTGTTTACAGCTTCTCTATCAAATTCTACTTTTTGAAATTTCACTTGTGTGATAACAACATCATCTAGTTCTTCTGGTTTAATGACCATATTAACTGTAATGTTATTAGTCTCAATGTCTTTGGCTTTCAATTTTAATCGTGTGAAATAGTAATCTTTAGAAAAGAAAAGCAAACTGTCTTGCGCTTTTACTAAAATAGAGAATTCTCCAGAATCGTTGGTTTTTGTACTTGTCTTGGCCGTTTTATTAATGACTTCGACGTCTTTAATAACAGAATTTTGATAAACGACCTTTCCATGAAGTAATTTTTCGGTTTGAGAAATACTAAGCTGATAAGTAAGAAAAGAAATTGTAGTAAGTAATTTTACCTTCATGTAATGGCTTTTAGTTTTTAATTCCTGAATTTAATTTTTGAAACTCTTTGTTTTTAGTATGCAGAAAATCCATTGTGTAAAGTAAATTTTTCTGCTGTACAAGAACTTTAGCTTGCGGATCAGCATCACAAAATTGTAAAAACAGTTCTTTTTCTTCTGGCTTTATTTTCAAATCATTTGTAAAGAAATCTAATGGAACAGTTGCTTCGGCTAATTTTTTGAAATCCAATTCCTTGAACTTAAATTGCTCTTTTTTTCTTTTTCCTCTAAACAAATTGAAAATAGCGACTAAATCCATTCCATTTGGGATAGTTCCGCTGTAAACACCTGTAGATATTGGTCCCATTGGTACAATAGTTGAATTTTCGTCAGCCGGTCCAACTTTGGGAAATTTTATGTTTGTTATTAAAACCTCATCCAATTCTTCAGGTTTCAAAATCATAATAACTACGATATTATTTTGATCAATATTTTCTTGGGAAACTTTTAATCTTTTAAAAAAGTAATCTTTAGAGAAAAAAAGCAAACTGTCTTTTGGACGAACGAGAATCGAAAATTCACCTAATTCATTTGTCGTCGTACTCGTTTTTGCAGTTTTATTAATCACTTCCACCTTGTTAAGCGGAATATTCTGCGAAAGAACCTTCCCAGCTAATACTTTTTCGGTTTGAGAAACGCTGATTTGATATGTGAAAATAGAAATTGTGGTAAGTAATTTTACTCTCATAAAGAATTGATTAGTTGAGAGTAAAATTATTAGAATAGTCTTAACGAAAACTTACAGAACATGTAAATTCGTGTTAATAAAATCATTTCAGATTTTGAACAAATTTTTCCAGTTCTCCATTATTAAATAAAACAGGTCCGTGACCAAAACAAAGTATTTTTGGTTTTAGCGAAGCCAATTTTAGAATGGACTTTCTATTGGTTTCTTTATCAGTGGTAAACAAATGTGGAGGTTCATTCAAACCGATTTTTGTAGTTAAAAGATTCATATTGGTCATTACATCTCCAACGATTAAAACGCCGTCTTTTTCTCTGAAAAAAGATAAATGCCCGCTAGAATGTCCCGGAGTTTCAATCACAGTGAATCCGCCAATTTGATCTCCTTCTTTTAAAGTCTGAGAAACCGAATGTCCTTTTCCTGCCCAGAAATTCTTCTGAAATTTTGAAATAAAATGATTCGGATTTGGATATTCTGTAAAAACATTTCCGTTTTCAGCGAATTCCTTTTCAGGTTCACTACATAAAAGCGGAATGTTCAAAGTTTCACAGATCACTTTACTACTTCCCTGGTGGTCGGCGTGAGCATGCGTCAATGCATGCTTGCTAATGGATTTACCTTTAATTGCTTTTATTATTTTATTGGCAGAAGTTCTAATTCCTGCATCAATTAAAACATCTTCAATCAAATAACAATTTATAGCGTTTCGCGGGAATAATGGAATTTGGTAAACGTCTTTGGCTATATTCTTCATCTTTTCAAATTTTATTTTGACAAAGATTCGAATTCAATTTTTCAATACACTTGATAAATGTTAAGAAATATCTTGACGAATTCTGCTCAATGATTCTGGAGTAATTCCGAGAAAAGAAGCGATATAAATTAAAGGTGTTCGCTGAATTATTTTGGCTGGAGCCGAAGTTAAAAAAGTCTGGTATTTTTCTTTGGCAGGAATCATTTGCAGTTTTAAAACGCGATCTGCCATACAAAGGTAATTCTGCTCTGCTAAAATTCTTCCAACACGCTCCCAATTTGGGATTTCGCTATATAGAAATTGCATTTTTTCGAAAGTAATCGAAAGAACTTCACAATCTTCAATACATTGAATATTTTCAAAAGAAACAGATTGATTTATAAAGCTAGAATACGAAGCAATAAAACCTTCGTCAGAACTTAAATAGGTAGTGATTTCTTTTCCGTCTTTGAGATAATAAACTCTTGCCAATCCATTTAGAATAAAGAAAATCTTATTGCTGATTTTTCCCATTGACGAAAGATATTCTTTGGCATTAAACTTATCATATTCAAAACAAGAAGCAATTGTCTCGATTTCATTTTCAGAAAAAGAGGCAATTGCTGTGATTTGTTTTTGTAATGAAAGATGCATTTTATAGAATCTCAATTAACTCTGAAGCGCTATTGACAACCAGTTTCGCACCGCTGTTTTTTAATTCTTCTTCTGTTCTGTAGCCCCAAGTAACGCCAACAGGAAACATATTGGCATTTACAGCCGTCTGCATATCAATATCAGAATCACCAACAAAAAGAATTTCTTCGGGTTTTAAATTCCATTTCTTGCCAATTTCTAAAGCCTCAAACGGATTTGGTTTTTTAAGTGCTTCTGTACTTAAACCAACTGCTGTATCGAAATGATTTGGAAAAATTTCAGATGCTATTTTCTTCGTCAATTCATCAGCTTTGTTCGAAAAAACAGCCATTTTGATATTTTGTGAAGTCAGGTTTTCTAACAATTCGACAATACCTTCATAAGGTTTTGTTTTCAGCGTGCAGATTTTAGTATATTCATCGACCATACATTCAAAACAACTTTCGATTTCATCATCAGAATTGTTTGTAGCAGGTAAAGCTTTACTTACCAGATTTCGTAAACCGCTCCCAATAAAATATTGATAAGTGTCGTAAGTATGTGTAGGATAATTTAAAGCGGTAAGTACTTTGTTCATCGCATCTGAGATGTCTTCTAATGAATTGACTAATGTGCCGTCTAAATCAAAAATAATTCCTTTAAATTTCATTTTGTATTAAATATTTTGAGCCAGAATAAACCCGCTTGTCCAGGCATTCTGAAAATTAAATCCGCCTGTAATAGCGTCGATATTTACAATTTCACCAGCAAAATAAAGGTTTTCATGAATTTTGCTTTCCATGGTTTTGAAGTTGATTTCCTTTAAATCGATTCCGCCAGCCGTTACAAATTCTTCCTTAAAAGTACTTTTTCCGTTTACTTTAAATTCAGCTTTTGTTAGTTGTGAAGTTAAATTCAGCAATTGGTTTTTAGATAAATCTGCCCATTTCGTTTCAGAATCAATTCCCGAAGCCAAAACCAGACTTTCCCACAAACGATTCGGGAAATCAAAAGGAGATTTTTTAGAAACGGCTTTTTTAGCGTGTTCCTGTTTTAAATCTTTGAGGATTTTTTCGGCATCTTCAAAATCAACATCATTTAACCAATTGACGAAAATGGTAAACTGATAATTTTTATCGTGCAAAATGCGTGCGCCCCAAGCCGAAAGTTTCAAGATTGCTGGTCCGCTCATTCCCCAATGCGTGATTAACAAAGGTCCTGTCGATTCTAGTTTAGTGTCTTTTACATTAACCGTAACTTGTGCAGCAACCCCTGGCAATTCTTTAATTCGAGAATCTTTGATGTTGAAAGTAAATAGGGAAGGGACTGGGCTCACAATAGCGTGTCCGTGCTCTTGAAGCATTTCCCAGATTTTAGGGTTGCTTCCTGTTGCCATGACTAATTTTTCGGTAGCATAATTATCAGTTTGCGTATCAATTTTCCAGTGATTTTCTTTTTTGAAAATCGATTGTACACTTTGTCCTGTCAATACTTTTATGCCTAATTTTTCGGTTGCTTTTAAAAAACAATCGATAATGGTTTGTGATGAATTAGAAACGGGAAACATTCTTCCATCTTCTTCAATTTTTAATTCTACACCATGTTTTTCGAACCATTCAATTGTATCGCCAGAACAAAATTGATGGAAAGGCCCTCGAAGTTCTTTTTCTCCACGAGGATAAAATTTTACTAATTCGTTGGGTTCAAAACAGGCGTGTGTAACGTTGCATCGTCCGCCTCCGGAAACGCGGACTTTAGAAAGAACTTCTTTTCCTCTTTCTAAAATGGCAATTTTGAGTTTCGGATTTTTCTCGGCAATATTAATTGCAGTAAAAAAACCAGCAGCGCCTCCGCCAACGATTATTATGTCGAAATTTTTAATCATATTTTTTGTTAGCCACGAATTCACGAATTTTTTATTGAACCCTGATGAACTTTGTCAAAGTTTCTCGTAGCGGATTTTATATTTTGTCTGGATTATCAGAGATAATTCCGTTTACTTTATAACTTTTTACTTTTTGAATGTCTTTTTCAGTATTTACTGTCCAAGGCAAAACTAGAAATCCTTTTTCCTGAATTTGAAGGACATTCTTTTCATTCAATAACTGAAAATCTGGATGGATTGCTTTTGCTTTTATTTTTTCGGCGAAAGCCAAAGCAATGTCAATATCTTCTTCTGTTAAAACACCAATTGGGATATTTGAATTTAAAGTTGAAGTTTCTTCCAGCATATTCCATTCGAAACTTGAAATGATGAAATGATTGTAATTCCAGTTTTTTTCTGAAATATATTTTTCTATAAGGGATACCACTTTATTCGGAGTTCCTAAACCTTTTAATTCGATATTAATCAGGCATTTTTTGTCGACTAAATCAAAAACCTCATTTAAAGTTGGAATTTGATATTTTTCATCAATTAAAAATGATTTTAATTCTGCTAAAGTAAAATCTTTGACTAAACCTTTTCCGTTAGTGGTTCTGTCTATTGTTTCGTCATGAATTACGATGATATGTTCGTCAGAGCTAAGGTGAACGTCAAGTTCAATTCCGTCTGAATTTAGATCTAATGCTTTTTGAAAAGCTTGTAAAGTATTTTCAGGTTCGTAGGCTTTGGCGCCTCTGTGAGCTATTTTTAGCATTCTACAGTTTTTTTCTTAACCGCAAAGGTCGCAAAGTTTTACGCAAAGGACACAAGTTTTTTTATTTAATTAAAAAGGTTCGCAAAGATTTTATAAACCTTTGCGAACCTTGCGTATGTCTTTGCGAACTTTGCGGTTAAATTAATTCTAATAAAACAATATCAAAATCGTTGTCTATAATCACTTTTCCATCAATGACTTCAACTTCTTGATTCGAATAAGCATCTTTTAGTTTTGTTCCGTTTGGGAAGAGGTCACCAACTGGAAGTTCTTTTCTGCCTTTTGGTAAATCTACTCCCATAACAACTTTATCTGTAAAAGAGCCTTGGGTAAATGTTCTGGAAAAAGTATAAGGATACGGATTAATTAATTTATGAACACCAGCTCCAACAGCAGGATGATTTCGTCTAAACTGACCTAATTTCTGCCAGTGTAAAAGTGTTTTCTGTATTTCAGAATTATTCTGAATTTCGTCCCAATTCATGTTTGACCGTAAAGTTGCATCGCCATTTGTACCTTCAACAACTAAGGAACGATTTGATTCGTCGCCATAATAAACTTGCGACATTCCTGGCGAAAGCAAAAGTTTAGTTCCCGTTTCAATTCCTTTTACACGGTTTGCATCAAAAGGCTGACCATCGTCGTGCGAAGACATATAGTTTAAAACCGAATAACCTTTTAATTCATTATTTAAAGCATTCGAATATTTAGAAAATAAACCTTCGTAATCGTTTTGAGCCGCATTCCATTTAAATTCAAAATTGATCATGCTGTCAAAACCATTTTGAAAATAATTGACTTTTCGATCTCCAAAATCATAATCCTGCCCACCGCTGATTCCATAACCGTAAACTTCGGCAATGGTATAAAACGGATTCTGATCTAAAACCTGTAAAGGATGGTGTTTTTTCCAAGTTTCAAATGCATAATCACACTCTTTTTTAAAATCGGCCCAAACGCCTTCTTCGGTGTGTTTTACTGTGTCGGCACGGTAACCGTCAATTCCAAATTCTACAATATAATCGGTAAGCCATTTTATAATGTAATATTTCGGACTTCTTGGATAACCTGTTCTTTTGAAGAATTCATCCAATGAAGCAATTTCTTTTTCGTAACGACCTTCTTTTTTCCATTTTTCGATTAAAAAAGGAGGCAGTTCTACGTTTTGAGTACTTTCAGTTTTTACATCAGGAAGATTTTCAACCAAAGTACACATTGTAGTATTTTCGAATGATTTATAATCGCAGACAACGCCAGTTCTTACCCAGTCAGAAGGCCAAACGGGATCTTCTGGAGTTACTGGTCCAGTATGATTGATTACGCCATCCAAAACTATTCTGATTCCTTTTTCGTGTGCTTTTTTTACCAGATTAGCTAAATCTTCTTTGGTTCCAAAGTTTGGATCCAGAGCTGTCCAGTCTTTTGCCCAGTAGCCGTGAAAGCCGTAACTCAATCCGGTTCCTTCATCAACTCCGTCGTGAATCTGTTCGACAATCGGCGTAAGCCAAATAGCATTTATCCCTAATTTTTCAAAATAACCTGATTCGATTTTTTTAGTGATTCCGATAATATCTCCGCCTTCAAATCCGCGTAGTTTTCCAGAAGTTTTAGTTCGGTTGAAATTTAAATCGTTCGATTTGTCGCCGTTGTAAAAACGGTCTGTAAGTAAAAAATAAACATTTGCTCCTTCCCAAACGAAAGGTGTTTTCGAAGTGTTTTCGTTATTCATTGTAACTGATTTTGAGCCAGAACAACTCATTGTTAAGTATACTAAAGATAAAAAAAGGAAAGTGTATTTTTTCATTATTTTAGAATATTTTAGGATGGATTGTGTTGAAAAAAATAGCCACGAATTCACGAATTATTTTTTAAAATCTTTGAGAATAAAAATTCGTGAATTCGTGGCGGAAAAACTTTGCGTAGACGCACTGCAGTGCGTCTCTACGTTATATGCTGTGTGTTTAAAATTATTCCAATTCTAAAACCAAAGCTGATTTTGGTTCTAAAGTAATTTCAGAAGCTAAATCGAATGTTTTTCCTGAAATAACATCTTTTCCTGATTTGTAGTTTTTAATGCTTTCTTTAAAACGGTTAGTTTTTACAACTTGCTCTTTTGCATTATTATTAAAAACAACCATAACCGTTTTAGAATCTGTATATCTGAAATATACATAAGTGTTGTTTTCTGGAATATAATGCTTCATTTTTCCGAAATGAACCGCTTCGTTTGTTTTTCTCCAGTTGAACAATTTCGAAGAGAAATCAAAATAAGCAGCTTGCTCTGCCGTTCTTCCTGCTGCCGTAAAAGCATTGTTTTTGTCGCCAGCCCATCCGCCTGGGAAATCCTGACGAATATCGGCATCACCGCCTTTACCTTTATCACCGCCCATTCCGATTTCTGAACCGTAATAGATTTGCGGAATTCCACGAACGGTAGCTAATAATGTCATTGCCAGTTTGTATTTTGGTAAATCATATTTGAACTTTTCGTTCATACGATCAGTATCGTGATTTTCGGAAAAAACCAAAATATTATTGGTATTTGGATATAAAAAATCCATTGCAAAATTGTTGTAGAATTTAATCAATCCGCTGTCCCAATTTGGTGTGTCTTCGCTAAAGGCAGAAGTAATCTGACTTTGAAGCGTAAAATCCATTATAGTTGGAAGATTTGAATTGTAGTTTTCAATTGCTCCAATTTTACTGTCTTTTTGCCAAAAAGCTAAATTCGCTTGATTGTGCATCCAGATTTCACCCACAATATTAAAATTTGGGTATTCATCTGTAATTGATTTTGCCCAATTTGCCATTGCTGTTTTATCCGAATAATTATAAGTGTCAACTCTAAATCCATCAAGATTTGCAAATTCAATCCACCAAATAGCGTTTTGAGTTAAGTATTTTGCAACAAGAGGATTTCTTAAATTTAAATCGGGCATAGAAGGTACAAACCAACCGTCTACACAAACTTCCTGATCTATTTTTGAAGCATGAATATCTGTAATTACTTCACGACGGTGATGTGTTTGTGTGAACGTTTCGAATTGATTGAACCAAGTTTTAGTCGGAATATCCTTCATCATCCAGTGTGTAATTCCCCAGTGATTCGTAACATAATCCATAACCAGTTTCATGTCTTTTTTATGCATTTCTGTAGACAAACGAGCATAATCATCGTTTGTTCCGTAACGCGGATCGATTTTGTAAACATCCGATTGTCCATACGTATGATACGAATGTTGTTTGTCGTTGTCTTCGCATAAAGGTGTGCTCCAAATTGTTGTCGCGCCAAGAGACGAAATATAATCTAAGTTTTTAATGATTCCTTCGATATCGCCGCCGTGGCGTCCGCTTGGATCTTGACGATTTCCTTTCTCTGTTAAAGAAGCATCACTGTCGTTTTTAGGATTTCCGTTAGCAAAACGATCCGGCATGATTAGGTAAATCAAATCAGAGGCATCATAACTTTTTCTATCTGCCGAATTTGCTCTTCTTTCTTTCAGAACATATTTTTGTTTAAAAGCAACTTTATTATTGTTTTTGAAAGAAAAAACCAATTCAGAAGCTTTTACGTCTTTCGTATCGATTGTTACGAAAAGGTAATTTGGATTTTCTGTTTTTTCTACATTTTTAATCGCAACATTGTTAGAAACTGAAGCTTCGTATTGTGAAATGTTTTTTCCGTAGAACATAATTTGCAGTTCCGGATTTTTCATTCCGGCGTACCAGAAAGGTGGTTCTACTTTTTGGATTTGTGCTTTTGCGGAAGCGGAAAACAACAAAACCAATAGAAGTAATTTATAGATATGATGGTTTATTTTTAGGTTGTTCATAGTTTTTGTTTTTAGTTCAATTTGAACATTAATTATTGATGTTTTTTACTGGAGGAGGCAGAGGTGGCTTTAGAAAAGAAATTATCTTTTCACTTTCAAAGTGAAGATTTTTTTTGGTTTCCTTTAATATAAGTTTTTGCTTTAGATTATTTACCAATATTGCAATTGAATCAATTTCTTTAGGCGCACCACCATAAACAGATATCATTTTGTTTTTATTATCCTTTGTTATGCTAATTATATAAGTGCTTCCATCAATAATATGTTATAAAGAATATTCAGATTTGTATTTGAATAGATTAACTTTTTCTATATAATTAAATAGTTTTAATTTTTCTTTCTTATTTAAAATTGCATAGTAGTTTGTTTTATCTTTTGGGTCAGAAATACCATTTTTCAAACGATAGCCCATCCATTCTTGATGTATATAAACGGTATCCGTTTGATTTATTTTTAAAGAATAAACTTGACTAAAAGTTCCAGAAAAAGAATAATCTAATAAATCAATTGTATTTTCTTTTTTACTACAACTAAAAAGTAATAAGCTTGTAAAAATTATTATTGACTGTTTCATACTATTTTGATTTCTTCTGTTCAAGCATCCATTTATATATTTCTGGATTTTTCTCATACAGATATTGAATCTCATGCCCTTCATTTTCTAAACGAGTAAACTTGAATTTATTCTTAGTTTCACAAAATTCAAGACCTTTTGCAATTCTTTCAGTTTCACTAATCGGAATTTTATCATCTGCAGTTCCGTGAAAAGCCCAAATAGGAATTTTACTGAGATTACAGATTCTAGTTAGATCACTGTCGTTAATTCCTCCACAAAATGCAACAACTGCAGCGAATTTATCAGGGAAATCTAAAGCTGTAATGTAAGCTCCGTAACCGCCCATGCTAATTCCGGTTATGTAAATTCTGCTTTTATCGATTCTATATTTTGCTTCTAAATCGGCATATAATGTTTCGAACCAATTTTCAGATGACCAGTATTTATTGTCTGGACATTGAGGCGAAGCAATTATAAAATCGAAATCTTGACCTTTTTCTACTAAATAGGGAAGACCGTAGATTTTCAGTTTATTTAGATCGTTTCCTTTTTGCGAACCACCATGTAAATAAATTACAAGTGGATATTTTTTGGTTCCTTTTGTATAGTCTTTCGGCAAATACAAAAGATAATCATAAGATGCTTTTGTTTTGGTTTGGGAATACGTATTAAAACCAAAAAAGATAAAAAGGAAAATCAAGAAATTAAGTTTGAAGCTCATATTAAATTTATCTAGAGATGAAGAAAATAGTTACCTCAAATTTAATTTCTTAATTTGAATTTATAGTAAAAAGACAAGTAATCTTGGGGTTAATTACTTGTCTTTAAAAATTATTTATTTTCAATAATGCTTATCGCATAACCTCCACCAGGAGCAGAAAACTGAGATAATTTTGATTTATTAGTTACAGCAATTTTCTTGATTGTATAAGCTTGCGGATTCGTTTTGTAATGCGCATCTTTTGCATCAGCATAAATGGTTGCTGTATATTTTTTACCTTTTTCAAGGAAACTGAAATCGATGTTTGAAGTACGTGGAGTTTCTCCGTTTACGTTTCCGATAAACCAGTTATTTGTTCCTTTTGCTTTACGCGCAACTGTAATAAAATCTCCAGGTTCAGCTTCGATATATTTACTTTCTGACCAATCTACAGCAACATCTTTAATGAATTGGAATGCATCTGGAAAACGGTTGTAGTTTTCTGGGGTATCAGCAGCCATTTGCAACGGGCTGTACATTGTAACGTATAATGCCAATTGGTTACAGATTGTACTGTTTACATGCGATTTGTTGTCAGGATTCATTTTGCTAATATCCATTTCGAAGATTCCAGGAGTGTAATCCATTGGACCACCAATTAAACGTGTAAAAGGTAAAACCGTTACATGGTTTGGTTTAGAACCTCCAAAAGCTTGGTACTCTGTTCCTCTTGCCGCTTCGTTTCCAATTAAGTTAGGATACGTTCTTGCAATTCCCGTTGGACGGACTGCTTCGTGAGCGTTCACCATAATTTTGTAATCTGCCGCTTTTTCGATTGCATATTGGTAGTGGTTTACAATCCATTGGCTGTAGTGATTTTCGCCTCTTGGCAAAATATCACCTACGTAACCGCTTTTTACAGCATCATATCCATTATCATTCATGAATTTGTAAGCTGCATCCATGTGGCGCTCGTAGTTACGAACAGAACCTGAAGTTTCGTGGTGCATGATGATTTTTACACCTTTAGATTTTGCATATTCGTGAAGACCTTTTACATCAAAATCTGGGTAAGGCGTTAAGAAATCAAAAACATAATCTTTTGAGTGACCAAACCAGTCTTCCCAACCTTCGTTCCATCCTTCAACTAAAACAGCGTCGAAACCATTAGCAGCAGCAAAATCAATGTATTTTTTTACGTTAGCATTGTTTGCTCCATGTGTTCCGTTTGGTTTTGCTTTTGAAAAATCTGAAACTCCCAATTGAACTGTAGGGAAATCGTTTGTGTATGACCAAGAGCTTTTTCCTGTAATCATTTCCCACCAAACACCAACGTATTTTACTGGTTTAATCCAAGAAGTATCATCAATTTTTGAAGGATCATTTAAATTATAAGTCATTTTTGAAGCTAAGATTTCTCTAGCGTCATCACTTACCATAATCGTTCTCCATGGTGAGTGGCTTGGCGCCTGCATATAACCTTTGTCACCTTTTGCATCTGGTGTTAGCCAAGAGTTGAAAACGAAGCTTTTGTCATCTAAATTCAAGTGCATACAAGAATAGTTGATCAAAGCAGCTTCATGTAAGTTGATGTAGATTCCGTCGTTAGTTTTTAACATCAAAGAAGTCTGAACTCCTGTTGGTGAAAAAGATCTTTGCGAAACGTTTGCTGTATATGCTTTTTGAGACAAACCTCTAATTTCAGATAATTTAGATTTTGTATAATCGTATTCCTGTGTATCATAATCTCCTGGAATCCAGAAAGCAGTATGATCTCCAGTCATGGCAAATTGAGATCTTTCTTCTTTGATTACAAAGTAAGTAAGATTCTTTTGCGCTGGGAATTCATATCTAAATCCAAGTCCGTCTTCGAATAAACGAAAACGGATAATGATTTGTCTGTCTGTTCCTTTTTGGTTTAAAGTCACAGCCAATTCATTATAATGATTTCTGATGTGATCTACTTCTCCCCAAACTGGTTTCCAAGTTTCATCAAAAGTGGAAGTTTTAGTATCAACAACCGTAAAGTCATTCAATAAAGATTTTTTATCATCTTTAAGTTCAAGACCAAGTTTACTGGTTTTTACAACTTCTTTGTTTTTGTATTTTAAATTGTACGTTGGAGTTCCGTCGTTTTGAAGAGAAAATTCCATTACGAACTTGCCTTCGGGTGATTTTAATTGCTGCGCTTTTGCAACGGTGCTAAACGCAAACAAAATTAAACTTGCGAAAAATAAGTTTTTCATGTTTTTTAGTTTTTAAGTGTATTGTAATTTAATTTATTTGTACAAATTTACTTGCAATTATAGGATTTCCATTAACTACAATTGTTAAATCTTGATCGCCATCTACAGTAAAAGTTGTTTCATTGTGATTTACAGCTACTTTAAGAATTTGGTTTCTGAAATTAATTTTAAAAGAATAACCTTTCCATTCTTTTGGAATTTTTGGAGAGAAATGAAGCTGGTCATTTTTAACACGCATTCCTCCAAAACCTTCTACAATACTCATCCATGTTCCAGCCATTGACGTGATATGACAACCTTCTTCCACTTCTTTATTATAATCATCCAAATCCAAACGAGAAGTTCTTAAATAAAAAGTATAGGCCATATCCATTTTATCTAATGCAGCAGCTTGAATCGAGTGTACGCAAGGAGAAAGTGAACTTTCGTGAACCGTAAATGATTCATAAAATTCAAAATTGCGTTTTAATTCCTCTTTCGAAAAATGATCTTCGAAGAAATAGAAACCTTGTAAAACGTCGGCTTGTTTGATGTAAGGCGAACGTAAAACGCGATCCCAAGACCATTTTTGGTTAATTGGACGCTGTGAACGATCTAAATCTTTTACAGGAACTAAATCTTTGTCTAAGAAACCGTCTTGCTGTAAATAAATCCCAAGTTCTTTAGAAATAGGGAAGTACATATCGTCAGCAACTTTTTTCCATTCTTTGATTTCTTCTACAGAAAGATTTACTTTATCCAAAACCCTTTTGTGATCTGCAGGATATTCTGATGCTACTTTTTCGATTTGTTCTGAAGCAAAATCAATACACCATTTTGCAATATAATTGGTGTAGAAATTATTGTTGATGTTATTTTCGTATTCGTTTGGTCCTGTAACTCCCAAAATTACGTACTGATTTTTATCTTTAGAGAAAGAAGCTCTCTGGTGCCAGAAACGCGCAATTCCGATTAAAACTTCTAATCCTTTTTCTGGAATATAAGAGTAATCTCCCGTGTAGCGGTTATAGTTATAAATCGCAAAAGCAATCGCACCATTTCGGTGGATTTCTTCGTGTGTGATTTCCCATTCGTTATGGCATTCTTCACCATTCATGGTAACCATTGGGTATAAAGCTGCACCGTTTTTGAAACCTAAATTATCTTTAGCATTTTCAATTGCTTTATCCAATTGATTGTAACGGTAAGTCAACAAGTTTCTTGCAACCTGCTGATCTTTTGTCGCCATATAAAAAGGAATACAATATGCCTCAGTATCCCAATAAGTTGATCCGCCGTATTTTTCTCCTGTAAAACCTTTTGGACCAATGTTTAAACGAGAATCTTTTCCTGAATAGGTTTGATTCAATTGGAAGATGTTGAAACGAATTCCTTGTTGTGCTTTTACATCGCCTTCAATAGTAATATCTGACATTTCCCAGATTTTTGCCCAAGCCTCAATTTGATTTTGAAGCAAAGTATCATATCCTAAAGCAACAGCAGATTTTATTACTTTTTCGGCTCCAGCCAAAGTATTTTCGTGGTTTAAAGAAACCGTATAACCGCCAATTTTTTGAATTGTTGAGGTTTGTCCTTTTGCAATAATTGTTCCGTAAGTGTACTGAACTTTATCTACCGTTGAATCAATTGTTGAAGGTGAAATATTTGCATTTTCTCCGTTTGCTAAAATCGTATTGTGCATAAAAGTTGTAACCTTGAAATGCGTTTTGAAAGTTTGAGCAGTTACAAAAGCTTCGTTTGTTCCTTTTTTAACTTCAAGCGGTTCCCAGAATTTTTCTTCCCAGTTTGCATCTTCATTAGTTACACCAGCATCGATATACGGTTTGTAAACGATTTTTGCATCTTTGTTTAAAGGTATAATATCATATTTTATGATCCCAGCTTCGTCTAAATCTAATGAAAGAAAACGACGAATGTTTACTGCGATTTCAGTTCCGTTTTGAAGAACAGCTTCAAAAGAACGATTGTACCATCCTTCTTTCATATTCAATTCTCTACGGAAATTTCTAACTTCGGTACAATTGTTTAAGTCAAAATTTTCTTCATTGATTTCAATATCAATTCCAATCCAGTTTGGAGCATTCAAAACTTTAGCGAAATATTTCGGATAACCGTTTTTCCACCAGCCCACTTTTGTTTTATCTGGATAATAAATTCCTGCGATATAACTTCCTTGAAAAGTCTCGCCAGAATATCTTTCTTCAAAATTCGCACGTTGTCCCATAGCACCGTTTCCGATACTAAAAAGACTTTCAGACGATTTTACTCTTTCGACATCAAATCCTTCTTCGATAATGGACCAATTGTCTGGTTTTATATAATCTTGATTCATTTTTTCTTCATATTAGAAAATATGGCAATTTGATAATTAGATAATTGCCTTGGTTCTTATTAACTTTTTTACATTCATTTGAGTAATTAGCATTAGAATATTTGTCGATGAGATTAATTTTCTCATTGACATATTTTCTAATTATCCAATTAGTTTCTCAATAAAGCCTGGTGTGATTTGGGTAAAATCTTTAAAAATATGATCAGCTTCATGTAAAATTGTTTCCTCACCAATTCCAACACTTACCATTTCTGCAATATTTGCTGCCTGAATTCCAGCAACAGAATCTTCAAATACAATTGAATTTTTTGGATCAATATTTAATAATTGAGCCGCTTTTAAGAAAACTTCCGGATCTGGTTTTGCATTGCTGACATCGTTTCCGTCAACAATAACATCGAAGTAAGATAGGATCCCAGTTTTTTCTAGAATTGGTCTTGCATTTTTGCTGGCAGAACCCAATGCAATTCCTTGATTTAAATCTTTCAATAGTTGTAGCACTTTTAAAACTCCTGGAAGAATCTCACTTTCATCCATGTCAACTAGATAAGATAAATAATCTTCATTTTTTTGAATTAGCCATTTGTCTTTGTCTTCTTGAGAAGCTTGGACATTGCCTAATCCAAGTATAATGTCTAATGAACGAACTCGGCTAACACCTTTTAAAAGTTCGTTGTCTTCGTGTGTAAAATTTATATTTAATGACTGAGCGATTTTCTGCCAGGCCAAAAAGTGGTATTTAGCGGTGTCTACAATTACGCCGTCAAGGTCGAATATAAATGCCTTTTTGTTCATTGTGAGGGAAAAATTATTCTTAAATTATGATTTTTGAGTAAAGTCGTCTACATCTTTTACTTTAGAAACTAAAGCAGCGGCGATTAAAAAACTAACTCCACTTGTGACTAGAGCATAAATGGCATCTCCGTTGTAAAGATATTTTACAATTGGACCTCCAATTAATGCATTTACGATTTGTGGGATAACGACAAAGAAATTAAAAATTCCCATGTAAACACCCATTTTTTTAGGTGTAATAGATCCTGCAAGGATTGCATAAGGCATTGCCAAAATACTTGCCCAAGCAACTCCAATTAAAACCATTGGCAATACAACCCAGTCTTCATTTGGCATGAAATAAATTGATATTAAACCAATTCCTCCAATAACCAATGAAAGTGAATGTGTTGCTTTTCGCCCGATTTTTTTTGCGATATATGGCAAGAAAAACAAAGCGACAATAGCCGAAACTAAGTTATAAACACCAAAAAGAATTCCGACCCAGTCTCCAGCATCTTGATATTGTTGGCTTGAAGTGTCATTTAATGGCAGTTTGTAAATATGATGTGCAATTGCTGGAGTGGTAAAAACCCACATTCCGAATAAACCAAACCAAGAAAAAAACTGCACCCAGCTTAACTGGCGCATTGTTGTTGGCATTTTTGCAAAATCGGTAAAGATGTCTGTAATTTTTGATTTTTCCTCAGAATCAGAAACCACGTCATTTTGCGGATCTTCAAATTTTGCCAATTCTTCTGGTGAGTATTCTTTGGTTGTGAATAAGGTTACTAAAATAGAACCAATTAAAACTGCGGCTCCAATTATAAATGACAAAGTCAGATTTAAAGGTACACTTCCTGGAACTGTGCTGTTTGAAATGTGAAAGTACTTCGTTAAAACATATGGCAATGCTGAACCAATTACGGCTCCAAAACCAATTAATGAAGTTTGAATACTGAATCCTGCAGTACGCTGATCTGTTCTTAAATTATCACCAACAAGCGCGCGAAACGGCTCCATGGCAATATTGAAAGAAGCATCCATGATCATTAACATTCCAGCTCCAACCCATAAAGCTGGCAAAATAGAAATGAAAATATTAGCCTGCGGCATTAAAATTAATCCTACCGAAGCTAAAATAGCGCCAACCAAAAAGAAAGGTTTTCGTCTGCCGAATCTTCCCCAAGTTTTATCACTGTAATGACCAATTATTGGCTGCACTATTAATCCCATAAGAGGAGCAATAATCCAGAACCAAGAAAGTTCATGTACGTCGGCACCAAAAATTTGAAGAATTCTACTGGCATTTGCATTCTGAAGTGCAAACCCCATTTGTATTCCTAAGAAACCGAAACTCATATTCCAGATTTCCCAGAAACTTAATTTACGCTTTTCCATTATCGTAATTAAAAAATTAATTATACGATAAGCGCTTTGCTTATCAAAACTTACTGTTTTTTCGAAGTAAAAGTAAAAGCCTTGACGGGCGTAAAAGTATTAATTATTTTTTTATTTATGCTAATAAAAAAGCCATAAATATTTTTTATGGCTTTAGAAAGTATTGATTTTAAGATTTTTAGTCAGTAGATTCTCTTTTTATTAAATGGGTTTCTATGACTTCTGTTGTGTAATTTTCGGTATGCTCTTCGTCATCATCTTCTTCGGCTTCAAGCCTTTCAATAAGCATTTTGGCAGCTTTACTACCCATTTTTTCGCCACTTTGACTTACTGTTGTAATGGTTGGAGTTGAATATTTGGAAATAATTCCATCAGTAAATGCAATTACGGCTAAATCTTCAGGAACTTTTAGTCCCATTTTATTTGCTGTTTTGATAATTGTAACAGCAAAAAGCTCATTTACAGCAAAAACAGCATCAAAAGCTCTTGCATGGAGAAGCTCAGAAATAGTTATTTCACAAGTATCTACATCTTCAATTTTAATTATTAAATCTTCGCTGAAAGCAATTCCGTTGTCCAAAAGTGCTTTCTCATAGCCATCAGTTCTAAGTTTTCCAACGCTTACATAATCTACTGTAGTTACCAAAGCGATCTTTTTACGTCCGTTGTCAATTAAACTTTGAACAGCTTCGTATGCAGCAGCTTTATCATCAATAATAACTTTATCACATAAAATGTCATTCGTAACTCGGTCAAACATGACTACGGGCATTCCTTGATTTATAACTTCTGTAATGTGATGGAAGTCGCCTTTATACTGCGTTTCTTTAGAAAGAGACATGATAAAACCGTCAATGCTTCCGTTGGCCAACATCTCCATATTTAGGACTTCTTTATCAAAAGAATCATCAGATACACAAATGACTACGCTATATCCATATTCGTTTGCTACCTGTTCAATTCCGTTGATTACAGTAGAGAAAAAGTAATGTACAATTTCGGGAATAATAATTCCAATACTCTTCGTTTTTCGGTTTTTTAAACTAAGAGCAATATTGTTTGGTTTGTAGTTGTAAAACTTTGCAAAAGCCTGCACTTTTAGTCGTGTTTCTTCGCCAATTTCGAGACTATTTCGCAGTGATTTTGAGACAGTTGATATAGAGACATCAAGTTCCTTTGCAATCTGTTTTAAGGTTATTTTACGTTTCATGGGGTTAATTGAAAAAAATCTAATTAATAATAAAGATATCTGAAATTTTTATAATTGACAATTTTAACGCTAAAAGATTACAAAATATAGAAAGTTTTCAACACTACCACGTTTTCGTAAACCAATAAAAATTGCTTCAGGTTGTTCGTGTTAATAAATTCATAATTTTGAAATTCGAAGTAAAATTAAAAACTTAACTAACATTCAAAAACTCAAAACTAATTTAAACAAAAAGTATGAAAACAATTTACAAAAAGTTGTTATTTTTATTCCTATTGTTGCCTTTTAGTGTGTTGGCTCAGAACACTTTAAAAGGGATTGTTGTTGACAAAACAACAGGTCAACCAATACCAGGAGTAAATGTAAATGTACAAGGTGCTCCAAACGGTGCATCAACTGGATTTGATGGAAATTACCAGCTGTCAAATGTTAAAAACGGTAACAAAATCGTTGTTTCTTTTATTGGATACAGAACAGAAACAATTGAGTACACTGGTCAAAAAACACTTAACATTTCTTTAGAAGAAGATACTAATCAACTTAAGGAAGTTGTAGTACAAGTTGGTTATGGTACTGTTAAGAAAAAAGATGCAACAGGATCTGTTTCTCAAATTTCAGCAAAAGAATTTAATAAGGGAATTAACGTAACTCCAGAAACTTTGATCAGCGGACGTATTGCTGGTGTGAATGTAGTAGGAGGAGGAGCTCCAGGTGCTAAAGCTGATATTAGAATTCGTGGAGGATCTTCATTAAGTGCATCAAATGAGCCTTTAATTGTATTAGATGGGCTTCCATTAACAAATGATGTTCCTAGTGGAGCAACAAGTATTTTGTCTACAATTGATCCAAATGACATTGAGTCTTTTACAGTATTGAAAGATGCTTCTGCTGCAGCGATTTATGGATCTCGTGCTGCAAGTGGTGTAATTGTTATTACTACTAAAAAAGGATCAAAAGGTGGAGTAAAAGTTAATTTTAGCTCTCAAGTTGGTATTAATACAGTTGCTAATCAAGTTGATGTATTAAATGCAGATCAATTTCGTGCGTTAGTTAACGAAAAAGGTTCTGCTGCTCAAAAAGCATTGTTAGGAACAGCAAATACAAATTGGCAGGACGAAATATTCCATACGGCTTTAACAACTAATAATAACATCTCTGTTAGTGGGGCTTTGTTTGATAAATTACCTGTACGTTTATCTGTTGGAAATGTTGATAATCCTGGAATCTTAAGAAACACTTCTTTTGAAAGAACTACGACATCGATATCGTTAAACCCTGTGTTGTTTGATAATCATTTGAAAATTGATATTAGTGGAAACTTAGCTTTTGGAAAAAATCAATTTCAAGATGAAAATGCTGTTATTGGAAGTGCTATTGGATTTGATCCAACACAATCAGTTTATGAAGAAGGATCTCGTTATGGAGGATATTTTGAATGGTTAGAAGCTAATGGAAATGTACCATTATTACCAGCAAGAAACCCTGTCGCAAGATTAAATCAAGATAACAGAAGAGCTACTTCGACTAGAAAATGGGGGAATGTTAGATTGGATTACAAATTTCACTTCTTTGAAGATTTAAGAGCTGTTGTTGAAGCTGGTATCGATAGATTTGACAGTAACGGAAATACTACAGTAAGTACTGAAAGTATTTTAGGTTATCAGCCAAAACCATTTAATGGTCCTGATTATGTGAACTATGGAAACTATTCTAAGTACACAGATATGCTTCAGAACAAAAACTTAAATGCTTACTTTAATTATACAAAAGATTTAGGTAAATTTAAAGTTGATGCTACAGCTGGTTACAACTACCAATTATTTCAAAGAGAAAGATATCAATCTGGAGAGTTAAGACAGCCAAATCCTAATGAAGATGTTAATACAAGTCCAGATATTAATTTACAATCTTATTTCGGTCGTGTTAATTTAGGATATGACAGTAGATATTTGGCAACCATAAATTACAGAAGAGACGGAAGTTCTCGTTTTTCTGAGAAATACAGATGGGGAGATTTTGGTGGAGTTGCTTTAGCATGGAATGTTGCAGAAGAAGCATTTTTAAAAGACAACCAAACATTATCAAGTCTTAAATTAAGATTTGGTTATGGAACAACTGGTCAGCAAGATATATCTGCAGCATATGATTACTTGAAAAGAGTAACATTAGGTACAATTAATACTCAGTATATTTTTGGAGGTCAGATTTATTCTACTGCAAGACCTGAAGGTTATAACGAAAATATTAAGTGGGAAGAATTGGCAGAGATGAACATTGGTATCGATTTCGGATTCTTAAATGATAGAATTACAGGATCAGTAAACTACTTTGATAAAAAATCTAGTGATTTATTAGCAGATGTAGTGGTGCCAGATGGAGCAAATATTAGAAACTCTGGAACATATAATATTGGTAGCGTAAGAACAAAAGGAGTTGAGTTTAGCATTCAATCAGATGTTATTAAGAATGATAAATTAACATGGAATGTTGCTTTTAATACTACTTATATCGACCAAAAAATTGATGATTTAGGAGTAACAGTTCCTGGTTTCCAAGGTTATTTAACAGGTGATAATATTGCAGGAGGTTCAGGAAATCAAATACAAGTTAACTCAGTAGGTTATGCTCCAAGATCATTCTTAGTATATGAGCAATTATATGATGCAAATAAAAAGCCTATTGCAGGTGCTTATGTAGATAGAAATGGTGACGGAAAAATTGATGCTTCAGATCGTTACAGATTCCATAAACCTGCCGCAGATTACACTTTTGGTTTGTTTTCTACTTTGAATTATAAAAAGTTTGATTTCACAATGAACTGGAGAGCAAGTTTAGGAAATTATATTTTCGATAACGTAAGCTCAAACTTAGGATATTCTGATGCCGCGTTAAGAAGAGATACTGACTTATCTAATGTTAGTGTTGATTATTTAAATACAGGTTTTAGATATGAAGATAATGGCACACAACGTTATTTGTCTAATTACTACATTAAAGATGCTTCTTTTATCAAATTAGACAACATTACTTTGGGTTATACTTTCGATAAAAATTTATTAAAAGCTGCTTCTTTAAGATTTACAGCGGGAGTTCAGAATGTATTTGTATTAACAAAATACAATGGTTTAGATCCAGAGAGATTCAATGGAATTGATAACAATGTATATCCAAGAGCTAGAACTTTCTTGTTTGGTGTAAATGCAAGCTTCTAGTAGATTTTTGAAAAACAAATTTAAAAAAACATAAAATGAAAATATCATTTAAATATATATCTTATTTTTTCCTACTTGTTTTAGGATTGAATATGACGCTTACTTCATGTACGAGCGACTTGAATGTTACTCCGACTGATGATGATGAATTTTTATCAGAGCAGTTCTTTCAAGATCCAGCATCATATAAACAAGTCTTAGCGAAATTATATGCAGGTTTGTATGTTGGAGGTAACGATGGAGATGGTCAAGCAGATATCTCTGGAATTGGAGGAGATTTTAGTAGTTATTTGCGTTTGCTTTTTGTAACGCAAGAGTTCACTACTGACGAGGCTATTATTGCGTGGGCAGATGGAACATTACCAACTTTAAATTCTCAAACTTGGTCTCCTGCAAATGAATTTTTGGCAGGAACATATTCAAGAGCATTCTATGAAATTAGTGTTGCCAATGAATTTTTAAGACAAACGACAGAAGAAAAATTAGCTTCAAGAGGTGTTGATGCTAGTTTGAAAGCTGAAATTGCTACATTCAGAGCAGAGGCTCGTTTCTTAAGAGCTTTTTCTTATGTTAATTTGATGGATTTATTTGGGAATGTGCCAATTACAACTGAGGCTGATCCAGTAGGATTCTTTTACCCTGTGCAAAAAACAAGAGCTGAAGTTTTTGCTTTTGTTGAAGCAGAATTAAAAGATTTAGACAATAGTTTAGCGGCTTCAAGAACAAACGAATATGGAAGAATTGATAAAACAGCAGCTAAATTTTTATTAGCACAGATTTATTTAAATTCAAAAGTTTATACTGGAACTGATAGATTTAATGATGCTGGTACATTATGTGCTGATATTATTAATAATTCAGGATATACATTTGCAAATGTTCCATATAGTTATTTATTCTCTGCAGATAACGATGTAAATGGGGCTCAATCAGAATTCATTTTCCCAGTTATAAGTGATGGTAATGCTATTAGAGCTACAGGAGGAGGAATGAGTTTTATTCTTCATGCATCTATCGGAGGTAGTATGGATGCTGCTTCAAGAGGTATGGATGGTGGTTGGCAGGGAATCAGAACTCGTAGAGAGTTTGTGAATTTATTTCCTGATGAAACTGCTACTGGAGATAAAAGAGGAACTTTTTATACAAATGGGCAATCAAAAGATATTAAGAATGTTGGAACATTTACAGATGGTTATGCTGTAACGAAATACATTAATAAAAAATCAGATGGATCTGCAGCTCAAAGAAATGATATTCCTGACACAGATTTTCCAATGTTCAGATTATCAGATGTATATTTAATGTATGCTGAGGCTGCATTAAGAGGAGCTTCATCTGCAAATACAGGAACTGCGGTAGGATATATCAATCAGCTTCGTATGAGAGCAAATGCTGCAACTATTACTGCATCACAATTAAATCTTGATTTTGTTTTGGATGAAAGAGGAAGAGAATTGTTTTGGGAATGCCATAGAAGAACCGATTTAATTCGTTTTGGTAAATTCACAGGAGGATCTAAAATCTGGCAATGGAAAGGTGGTTCTATAAATGGAATTGCTACTGATTCTTATAGAGATTTGATGCCAATTCCTTCTAGAATTATACAAGCTAACCCAACTTTAAAACAAAATCCAGGATACTAACTAACCTTATAAAAATATTAAAAATGAAAAATATACATAAAATTTTAATTGCTTTCATCGGTGTTTTAGCAGTTTCATGTAATGCTGATGATGTAGAAGACAGACCTGTAATCGAAGCGTCAACGGCTCCTGTTTTATTGAATCCTAAATCTGATTTTACAATTGTACTTTCAAAAGAAACGGAGAATGATGTAGCAACAACTGTTGTGTGGGATGATGCAGCATACAGCGGGATGCAAACTGTAGTAAACTATACTGTTGAAATAGCTAAAGAAGGAACAAATTTTGCGACTCCTATTACAGTAACAAATACAACAGAGAAATTTGCAACCTTAACAGTATCTGAATTAAATTCAGCATTAGTTAATGGTGGTTTTGTTGAGAAAGAAGCTAATAAAGTTGATATTCGTATCAAAGCTGTTGTTGGAGCTTCTGGACTTCCACAGTATTCTAATTCTTACACTATTACAGCTACGCCATATCATGTGCCGTTAGCAAGTTCTCACTGGTTAGTTGGTGCAGCT
The DNA here is from genome assembly GCF_003254625.1 of Flavobacterium ginsenosidimutans. Taxonomy (GTDB): domain Bacteria; phylum Bacteroidota; class Bacteroidia; order Flavobacteriales; family Flavobacteriaceae; genus Flavobacterium; species Flavobacterium ginsenosidimutans. Next base: position 308,133 of record NZ_QJRJ01000079.1, on the reverse strand, counting down.
ACCCCAGGAGGTTGGACATGGGCTGGTGATGCAGAAACAGAATTCCCATTAGTAGTTGGTACAACAAATATTTATAAAGTAACAATTGTTCTTAACAGCGGAGAAGCTTTTAGAGAATTCTTAGGTAACAACTTTACAAGTGATGGTAACTGGGATCAAAGTCATAACTATACTTACTATTCAAACTTAGGTTATGAAATAGATGATGAATTAGTAAATGCAAATGATGGAGACAGTAACTTTAAATATACTGGACCAACAGGACCAAGAGTTTTAACTATTGACAATGCTGCGAAAAAAATAACATTAGATTAGTTTTAATATAATTTACAAAAGGGCTATCTCCAGATAGCCCTTTTTTAATCAAACGAACTATTTAGCTAACCACTATAACTATGAAAAGAATTTTACTATTAACGTTTTTATTGTTGTCGTTAGCTGTTTCTGCTCAAGTGCAGACAGTGACGTACTCAATAAATCCGGCAACATTTGATGACACTACACCCATAACGATCACAATAAATGGGGCAAGTGTTGATGAAACTTCATGGGGAATTAGTACAACTCATGCATTGTATCTTTGGTCATGGTCTTATGATGTAAATGACACAAATCAGGCAGATAGCCCTTCAAACGGATCTTGGACAGTATCGAACGAGGCTAGTAAGTTTACTTATAATGCAGGAACAGATACTTACACTAAAACAATTACGCCATCTGTTTATTTTAATAGAAATGGAATAGGAAGAATAGGTTTTCTTGTTAAAACAAAAAACGGTACAGGTGATAAAAAATCACAAGATATTCTTGTTGAAGTTGGTTCTTTTCAAGTTTCGTTAACTTCGCCTGTTGATAATAGTACTTCAATTATTTCTTCAGGAGCCAATTTTAATATAGCTGCAACAAATACAAATGGAGTGGCAAGTTATACTTTGAAGGCAAATGGCGTAACTGTCAATACAAACGCAAGTACTTCAAGCTATTCTTATACGCATACAGGTCTTACAAGTAATCAAAGCTATGAATTGATTGCAACACAAGGAACAACAACAATTTCTAAGAAATTTTCGGTAGTGGTAAATCCGAATACTGTTTCTGAGGCGATGCCTGCAGGTGTGGTTGACGGAATTAATTATAATACTTCAGATGCTACAAAAGCCACTTTGGTATTAGATGCTCCTTTAAAAGATTTCGTTTACGTTGCAGGAAGTTTTAATAACTGGCAGCCTACATCGGCGTATGCCATGAAAAAAGATCCTTCTTCAGGAAAATTTTGGTTAGAAATTACAGGTTTAGTATCAGGAGTAAACAATACGTATCAGTATTGGGTTGTCGATACAACTCCACTTGCTAATTCGCCATCAATGGTAAAAACAGCAGACCCATATTCTACTTTAGTATTATCTCCTTATGATGATCCTTCAATTCCTGCTTCAAAATATCCAAATATGCCTGTATATCCTTCAGGACAAAGTTTTGAGGTTACGGTTTTAAAAACAGGACAAACTCCTTATAATTGGCAAGTGACTAATTTTGTTAAACCTGAAAAAGAAAAATTAGTTGTTTATGAAGTTTTGGTTCGTGATTTTGATGCTGGTAGAAGCTATCAAAATTTAATTGATAGAATAGATTACTTTAAAAATCTACAAATTAATGCAATAGAATTAATGCCAGTAATGGAATTTGAAGGCAATGAAAGCTGGGGTTACAATACTTCCTTTCACATGGCTTTAGATAAATTCTATGGGACTTCAGATAAATTAAAAGAGTTTATTGATTTATGCCATCAAAACGGAATTGCTGTAATTCTTGATGTGGCGCTAAATCATGCTTTTGGAAGAAATCCAATGGTAAGAATGTGGATGAATGATCCTGATGGAGACGGTTTTGGATCGCCAACAACAGAAAATCCATATTTTAATACAGTAGCAAAACATTCTTACAGTGTAGGAGAAGATTTTAATCATCAATCACTGAAAACTCAATATTATGTAAATCGTGTAATTAAACAATGGATTGAGGAATACAAAATTGATGGTTTCCGTTGGGATTTAACGAAAGGATTCACTCAAGCTTGTACGGCTTCAGACGAAAGTTGCACCAATAGCTATCAGCAAGATAGAGTAGATGTTCTAAAAAAATATGCTGATTATTCATGGAGTTTAGACCCTACGCATTATACAATTTTTGAACACTTAGGAACTGATGCTGAAGAACAGCAGTGGGCAAATTATAGAGTGGCAGAAACCCCAAGTAAAGGAGTTATGATGTGGGGGAAAATGACAGATCAATACAATCAATTGTCAATGGGATATTCATCAAGCAGTAATATTTATAGAATGAATAGCTCAAGTCGTGGTTTTACAGCAAATCGTTTAATGGGTTATGCTGAAAGTCATGATGAAGAACGATTAATGTATAAAAATGTGCAGTACGGAGCTTCAAGCGGAAGTTATAATGTGAAAACATTAAATACAGCTTTGTCAAGAATGTCTGCAATTGGAGCAGTTTCATTATTAATTCCTGGTCCAAAAATGATTTGGCATTTTGGGGAATTAGGATGGGATGATTCAATTTATACATGCAATGACGGAACTGTAAATGATAATTCATCAACAATTTCAGGCGATTGTAAATTAGATACAAAACCACAGCCACAATGGACAGAAAATTGGCTTGGCGATTCTAATCGAAATAAAATTTATAATGATTGGGCTAAGATGATTACGCTTAAAAAATCAGAACCTGTGTTTTTAGGAACTGCAACTATGGCTAATACAGCAACTTTGTCTGTAAATATCAAAATTACAAATAGTAATTTAACTGCTGCTCAATTAAAAGATGTTGTGATTTTAGCCAATTTTGATTTAACTACACAAAGTATGGTTCCTGCATTTCAATACACAGGAACTTGGTATAATTTAATGGATAACACCACGATTAATGTTACAGATGTAAATGCAACAATTAGTCTTGCTCCAGGAGAATATAGAATTTATGGTAATAAGCAAGCAAATCTGGCAATAGAAAATTTTGAAAAAGGAAATGCGGTTAGTTTATATCCAAATCCAGTTGCAGATTATTTTACCTTAAATTTTGCGGCTTTAAAAGTAGATGTTTATTCTGTTTCAGGACAATTAGTAAAAACATATAATGTAAACGGTAATGCAGATTTTCAATTTTCAGTAAGTGGATTAACTTCAGGATTATATCTAGTAAAAGCGTTTGACGAAAACAATAATGCTCGCGTTGCGAAGTTTATTAAAAATTAGGTTTGGTTAGTAATGAAAAAAGGGCTGTCTAGAAATAGACAGCCTTTTTTTGTTTTTATATTTATTTCTTTTTGTTGTTATATTCTCCAATCAAAGAATAATAACCAAATGTTCCTAATCCCATAACTATAAGTGGGGTTAGTATAAAAAGAATTATTACGCCAAATACTAAATCATCTTGTTGGTCTGAAAGTAGTTTTGGTAAACCAAATTCAAACACACAGAAATATGCAGCCGCCGCTGCCAAAGCAATCCAAAACGCCCCTAAAACTTGTTTAATCGCATTCATTTTTTTGTAAATTTTAAAGGTGAGTAATTTTGTTTTTGTTGTCAATATAAATCATCCCAATAACAAAGCAGATTCCAGCAATAATTATCGGATACCATAAACCCTCCAAATAAAAATCGGCTTTGCCTGCTGTTTTGGCGTGTGATACAAAATAGGTAGAAATAGCAGGAAGTAAACCTCCAAAAATTCCATTTCCAACATGATACGGAAGAGACATAGAAGTATATCTGATTTTAGTTGGAAACATTTCGACTAAAAACGCAGCAATCGGACCGTAAACCATTGTTACAAATAGCACTTGAATAAAAACCAAGAAAATTAAAGTCCATTTGTCGCTTGAATTAATTGTAATTGAGACGCTTGTTTGCACATCTTTTTTCTCCATGTACGTTTTTTTCTCAATTACAGTTGTACCGTCCGTATATTTTTTTTGCGTTATGGTAACTGAACTTCCATCATCCTTATGTTCTGTGGTTTCTCTTGGGTTTTCTAAAACTTCAGTTTTTTGATTGATATCTGTGGTGTTGTACATCGTTTTGTAAATAGGCCTATAAGATAAAATAGCCAGAAGCATTCCAAACATCATGATGTATTTGCGTCCAATCTTATCACTGAGCCATCCGAAAGCAATAAAAAATGGTGTGCCAATTAAAAGAGCTATTCCTAATAATTCATCTACTTGTGAAGAATCAACATTCATTACTGTCTTCATAAAACTCATCGCGTAGAATTGTCCCGTATACCAAACAACACCTTGCCCCATTGTCGCACCGAACAAAGCCAAAAGAACAAATTTTAGATTATATCTATTTCCAAAACTTTCCTTTAACGGATTTGTGCTTGTTGTTCCTTCCTTTTTGGCTTTCGCGAAAACTGGAGATTCGTCCATATTTTTTCGAATTAAATACGAAACTCCAACCATAGCGATTGAAACCCAAAAAGGAACGCGCCATCCCCATAAATCAAAAGCCTCTGCAGAAAGTACACTTTTAGTGGCTAGAATAACCATTAAGGAAATAAATAAGCCAACAGTAGCCGTGGTCTGAATCCAAGAAGTCCAATATCCTTTTTCTCCAGCTGGTGCGTGCTCAGCTACGTAAGTTGCAGCTCCGCCATATTCTCCTCCAAGAGCAAGACCTTGCAGTAAACGTAAAACCAGAACTAATAAAGGAGCTAGAAAACCAATAGATTCATAACTAGGAATACAGCCAATTAAAAAAGTAGAACCACCCATTAATAATAAGGTAGCCATGAAAGTATATTTTCGACCAATAATATCACCAAGTCTCCCAAAGAATAAAGCTCCAAACGGGCGAACTACAAATCCAGCTGCAAATGTGGCTAAAGTAGATAAAAATGCTGCGGTTGGATTATCACTAGGGAAAAATTTGGTTGAAATAACAACGGCTAAACTGCCAAAAATGTAAAAATCATACCATTCGATCATGGTGCCCATAGAAGAGGCTGAAATTACTTTCCAAATGCCCTTAGTAGAAGTTTTGCTCATAAAACCGCTTTGAGATCTTGTTAATAAATTAAATTTAAAAATAGAGTTTTACGAATATAAGAGATATTTGTTTATTCGCTTAATACTTTTTTAACAAAAACTTATTATTTGTTGACATTTGATTTTCGAAGTGAAAAAGATTTAACCGCAAAGAGCGCAAAGATTTACGCAAAGGTTCGCAAAGTTTAAAACTAACTTTGCGAACCTTGCGCTTTTTTTCTTTGCGCTCTTTGCGGTTAGGCAAAACAGAAAAGTATAAAAACAAAAAACCCGAATCCCGAAGCCTCGGGACTATTCGGGTTTTGTGGTACCTCCAGTCCCGAGGCTTCGGGAGAACCAGAGACACATTATAATTTTCTCTTAAGAAGAATATCTTTTAAGATTGATGGATCTGATATTATTTTAGCATTAAAGACTTTGCTTTTCATTCTTTTAATAAACTTTTCAAGATATAGTGCTTCACTTTTATTATCACACATAAAAGTTAAGACTACTTCCCAGTCTGAAGCAATTTTAGTGAAAGAATTTGCATAAAAATGATTTTGATGTTTAAAAATTCGTTCATCGATGTTGTTTGTTTCACCGATATAGAACTTTTGAGTAGAACTAGAATACAGGATATATAAGTAATGCATCTATAAAAAAGTATAAAAACAAAAAACCCGAATATTACTATTCGGGTTTTGTGGTACCTCCAGGGATCGAACCAGGGACACATGGATTTTCAGTCCATTGCTCTACCATCTGAGCTAAGGTACCGTGCTTGTTTGTTGCGGGTGCAAATATATAATCATTTTTGGTTTGTGCAAAACATTTTTTAGAAAAAATCTATTTGTATCTTCGCAATAGCAAAAATAGAAATATGATTTTAACGGTCGATGTTGGAAATACCAGAATTAAAGCGTCTGTATTTGAGGGTAATACTTCTTTAGAAAATTTTGTTTTTGAGAAAAATGAACTCGAAAAAAAAATTGAAAATATTTTAGAAAAATACCCAAATTGCTCCGATTTAGCTGTTGCTTCGGTTGGAAGTATCGAAAAACAATCTTTTTTAACTTTCGAAAATCGGTTAAAAGTTCATTTTTTTTCTCACGAAGATGTTTTTCCTTTCCATAATAAATACGCAACACCAAAAACTTTAGGTATCGATCGAATGATTTTGTCTGCTGGAGCAACCTTACAATTTCCAAAACAAAATCGTTTAGTTATTGATGCTGGAACTTGCATTACCTACGATTTTATCGACGAAAATGATAATTATCTAGGAGGAGCCATCTCTCCAGGCCTTCGTTTGAGATACGAATCACTTAATAATTTTACAGCCAGACTGCCGTTGTTAACATTAGAGACGCCTGATACATATATAGGAAACTCAACAGCACAAGCCATACATTCTGGCGTTGTGAACGGTTTCGTCTATGAGATTGACGGTTTTATCGATGAATATCGCAAAGAGTTTTCAAATTTTATCATAATTTTAACGGGAGGCGATGCAGATTTTTTGGCTAAACGATTAAAAAATACCATATTTGCCAATTCAAATTTCCTACTGGAGAGTTTGAACCAAACATATCAATATAAAATCGACAATGATTAAAAAAGTAATACTAAGCGCTTGTTTGCTTATATCGTTCGTTTCATTTGCTCAACAAGGTACTGCTTCGCCTTATTCTTTTTTCGGAATAGGAGATGCAAGATTCAAGGGAACCCTTGAAAACAGATCTATGGCTGGAGTAGCAGTCGAGCAAGATTCGATTCACTTAAATTTAGATAACCCTGCAAGTTATGCCAGCTTAATGCAAACCACTTTTACAGTTGGAGGAACATTTGCAACTTCTAATTTAAAAACAAGTTCTAAATCAGAAAAAGCACAGCGCAGTACTTTCGATTACTTGGCATTAGGAATCCCAATGGGAAGATTTGGTGCTTCATTTGGTTTAATTCCAGTAAGTTCAGTTGGATACAAAATTCGTGAGGATAATTCAGCTACAGAAGGCGCAACCAGTACACAGCTTGATGGAAAAGGTGGTATAAACAAAGTGTATTTCGGTTTAGGATATAAAATTATGAAGAACTGGAATGTTGGGGTTGATGCGCAATATAATTTTGGGAAAATTACAACAACAAGTATAGAGGCTATTACAGGAGTTCAAAATGGTACTGCAGAGGTAAATTCTTCAGAACTGTCTGGTGTAGCTTTTAGTCTTGGAACGATGTACCAGCAAAAAATCGATAAAAAAATCAGCATATTTTCTAGTTTAAGCTATTCATTTGCAAGTAATTTAAATTCAGATAATACGAGAGTCATTTCTGTTCAGGGAGATCCAGATCCTTATGAATATCCTTCAAGCTCAACTAAATTGAAACTTCCAAACAAATTAAGCATTGGTTTAGGAGTAGGAGAAGCAAGAAAATGGCTTGTAGGAGCAAATATGACTTTTCAAGGAGATGGTCAGCTAGCAAACTATTATAACACTATGAGTAATGTAAGATACGAAAGCTATTCTAAATATGCTCTTGGTGGGTACTATCTTCCTAACTACGCTTCATTTACAAGTTATATGAGCAGAATTACATATAGAGCAGGTTTGAAATACGAAAAAATTGGTCTTATAGTTAATAATGAATCAATTAAAGATGTCGGAATGACATTGGGGGCAGGAATTCCAGTTCCAGGAACTTTTTCAAATGTGAATTTAGGAATTGAGTTTGGTAAACGTGGTACAACTGCCTCTGATTTAGTACAAGAAAACTACGTGAATTTTAGTTTGAGTTTCTCTTTCAACGACAAATGGTTTGTGAAGAGTAAATTCCAATAAACATAATATTTTATCTTTTCTAAGCTCATTACAATTTACTACATTTGGCAAATGAATTTACCAAAAAGATATAGTCTAATAGTTGTCACAGTATTTGCTGTGACAATGTTTTTTGGATGCGAAAGTAATTTTAAAGAAGTTCAGAAAATTAACTTCTCAGAGTTTGTTCCGGCAAGTGACGCCGATACAGTTAATATTAAATATACAGATTCTGGACGCATTACAGGGGTTTTAATTAGCCCTAAAATGCTTGATTATTCAAATCTTGATTTTCCGTTTACAGAATTTCCTAAAGGAATAGATGTTACTTTATACGATAAAAAACAAAAACGTACCTTTATAAAAGGAAACTATGCAGTTTCGTATAAAAATACGGGAATTATTGATTTGATTGGAAAAGTAAAAATCACATCTGAAGCGGGACAAAGTTTGGAAACAGAACAATTGTACTACGATCAGAAGAATGAGTGGTTTTATACCGAAAGGAAATTTAAGCTGACTGATGCAAAAGGAATTTCTCACGGTCAGGGAATAGATTTTAGTAAAGATTTTAAAGTGATTAATTCACAGCGAATAAGCGGTGAAATTGAATCAGATGAAGAATAAATAAAATTATGGGTTATTTAAAATATACACAATACGTTTACATCCTTTTTGCAGTTTTCTTTGCTTATGATGGTATCGTAAAGCTAAATGAAGGAGACGAGAGTTATCCTTTCTATTTTGTGATTGCAGGAATGGCAATTTTTATGTTTTTCTTTAGGAGAAGATTCCTTAACAAGCACGACAATCGTAATAAAAAGCAATAAAAATGGAAATTAGTATTATAATAATATGTTTAATACTAGCGGCCTTTTTTTCTGGAATGGAAATCGCTTTTGTTTCCTCCAACAAAATTTATCTTGAAATAGAAAAGAAACAAGACGATTTTTTGTCTCGTATCTTGACCAAACTTACCGAAAATCCGTCCAAATTTATTGCAGCCATGCTTATTGGCAACAATGTCGCTTTGGTGGTTTACGGTTTTTTTATGGGCGATCTGATCTTAAATTGGATGGTTTGTTTTGGATTTGTTTTCTCAGAATGGTGGAATGTACTTATTCAGACACTTCTGGCAGCATTTATTGTTTTGGTGACTTCAGAATTTTTCCCGAAAGTATTTTTTCAGATTTATGCCAATTCTTTAATTAAAATTTTGGCACTTCCCGCTTACTTATTTTACAGGTTATTCTACTATATTTCTACTTTCTTTATTTGGATTGCAGATTTTATACTCAGCAAATTCTTTAAAACAGAGGGAAGTCAGATTCATTTATTCAGCCGAATTGAACTCGGAAATTATATTACCGAACAAATGAGTACTGTTGAAGAAGAAGATGAAGTAGACTCTGAAATTCAAATTTTTCAAAATGCATTAGAATTTTCTGCCGTAAAAGCACGAGATATAATGACGCCAAGAACAGAAATCGTTGATGTTGATTTGTTTGATACGGTAGATGATCTTAAAGAATTATTTATAGAAACAGGTTATTCGAAAATCATTATAAGCCAAAATTCATTAGATGATATTGTGGGTTATGTGCATTCGTTTGATTTATTTAAAAAGCCATCTACAATAAAGTCAGTTTTAATGACAGTTGAATTTGTTCCAGAAACAATTTTGATAAAAGATGTTTTGAACTTATTAATCAAAAAGCGAAAAAATGTAGCTGTTGTTTTGGACGAATATGGAGGAACTTCTGGAATTATCACAATTGAAGATATTGTAGAAGAACTTTTTGGAGAAATTGAAGATGAACATGATTTGGATGAAGAGCTAATTGAAGAAGAAATAGGCGAAGGCGAATATTTGTTTTCAACCCGATTAGATGTTGAATATCTAAATGAAACCTACAAATTGATGATTCCAGAAGAAGACTCTTATGGCACATTAGGAGGTTTTATTGTTAATCATACAAAAGAAATCCCACAAAAAGGAGATAAAATTGTAATAGATAGGTTTCATTTTTTTATAAAAGAGGCGTCAAATAAGAAAATAGAACTAGTCAAATTGACAATAAAAGATTGATTTTTTAAATTAATGAAAAAAAATGTGTAAAATAAAACGCTAGTTGTATTGTTATTAACTAGATAATTGTATTTTCGCAAACTGAATATAAAATTAACGATAATAAAATGGCAGTTTTAGCAAAAATTAGACAGCGTTCCGCTTTATTGATAGGAGTTATTGCACTTGCATTATTTGCATTTATAATACAAGATCTATTCACAAGAGGAACATTTGGTCAAAGTTCAAAAGATGTAGGAAGCATCGATGGAAAAGATATTTCATTTGAAGACTTTAGAGTTAAAGTTAGTAATGTTGAAAAAAGTGGGCAAGGAATAACTTCCACTGAAGCTGCAAACAGAGTTTGGGATCAAGAAGTTTCAATCGCTTTATTGTCATCTCAATTTGAGAAATTAGGATTGAGAGTTGGTGAAAAACACTTATTAGAGGTTTTAAAATCAGATCCAAACATTGGTAAAAACCCAATGTTCTTAAATGCAGCAGGAATTTTTGATGTTGTTAAGTTTAAAGATTACTTTAAATCAAACCCAGAAGCAGCACAATACATCGCTCAAAAAGAGAAAGATGCTGAATTGAATGCAAAATTTCAAATCTATAATACTTTAATTAAGTCAGGACTTTACACAACTGCTAGTGAAGGAAAATTAAAGTACGAAATGGAAGCTAATAAAGTGACTTTTGATTTTGCAGGAGCTCCTTATTCTTCTATTAAAGATAGTGAAGTGAAAATCTCTGATGATGAGATTATAGCTTACATGAAGAAAAACGAGAAAAAATTCAAAGCGGATGCAACTCGCGAAATTCAATATGTTTTAGTTGAAGACAAAGCTTCTAAAGAAGATGAGGCTGAAATTAAATCTAAATTAAATGCATTATTGTCAGGAAGTGTTGTTTACAACGCAAAAACAGGTAAAAACGATACATTACCTGGATTTAAAAATGCTGCAAACATTGCTGAATTTGTAAACGCAAATTCTGATGTTCCTTACGATTCTACTTACGTTCCTAAAAATGCATTACCTGCAATCGACGCTGATAAATTATTCAGCTTACCTGCTGGTGCAATTTACGGACCATACGTATACGGAAGATATTATGCTATCTCTAGATCTCAAGGATTTAAAGCTGGTGTTAATGCAAAAGCAAGTCATATCTTAATTGGTTACGAAGGATCTCAAACTCCAAATCCAAAAGAGAAGAGAACTAAAGAAGAAGCTAAAGCTAAAGCTGAAGAAATTTTAGCTCAAGTTCAAGCTAATCCAGATAGTTTTATGATGTTGGCTTTTACAAGTTCTGATGATTCATCTGCACAGCAAGGTGGTGATTTAGGATATTTTGGTCCTAACCAAATGGTAAAACCATTCAATGATTTTGTATTCAGCAACGGAATTGGTAAAATTGGTTTAGTAGAAACTCCATTCGGATTTCACATTATCAAAATTACAGACAAACAAGACGGAATTCGTTTAGCTACAATTGCTCAAAAAATTGAGCCATCTGAAGCTACTTCTGATAAAGTATTTACATTAGCAACTAAATTTGAAATGGATGCTGCTGATAAAGATTTTAATGCTGCTGCAAAAGAATTAGGTTTAAAAGTTGCTCAGCCAGTAAATGCAAAAGCTATGGATGAAGCGTTTGGACCATTAGGAAATCAACGTAACATTGTAAGATGGGCTTTCGATAAAGAAACAAGTACTGGAGATGTAAAACGTTTTGAAATTGCAAACATCGGACACGTTATTGCACAATACAAAGGTGAAAATAAATCAGGTTTAGTTTCTGTTTCAATGGCAAGACCTTATGTTGAGCCAATTTTGAAAAACAAGAAAAAAGCTGAAATCTTAAAAGAGAAAATGAAAGGTTCAAGCCTTGAAGCTATTGCTAAAGCTGCTGGAGTTGCTGTACAACAAGCTGCAGATTTAACTTTAGACAATCCGGTTTTACCTGGAGGAGTTGGACAAGAGCCACAAGTTGTAGGAAATGCATTTGCTTTAACTGCTAACAAAATTTCTGCTCCAATTGAAGGAAATACAGGTGTTTATGTAGTTAAAAACATTAAAACTGTAAAAGCTCCTGCAATTGCTAATCATGCTGCTTATGTAGAGAAAGTAAAAGCTCAAAGCGCATCTGATGCAAACAGAGTATTACCAGCATTGAAAAACAACGCTAAAATTGAAGATAACAGATTACAATTCAACTACTAAGAATTAGTAAATCATCTTAATAAAACCCGAAACGTCTTTGATGTTTCGGGTTTCTTTTTTATTAAAATACTGGAATTCTGTTTTGTAAGCTTTTTTTGTTAATTTTCTAATAGTATATAGGAATAATCGAAATTTAGTCGGAAAAATTTGTGATATTGAAATTAATACAGTTAATTTGTCCGAATTTTTATTTTAACATATTTTTGGCATTCCAAAAACATTGAAATAAAAAGGAATCAGGACCCAATTGACAAATATTTTATAATCAAACATTTAATGTTTTTTACTTTTAATTTTTTTCGAAAAAAGCAGAGAGTATATACCAAAATTGAAAGTCATATTTTCGGGATTATTACAGAGCTTTTAAAAGTTGGCAGCACCGACATCAATGTTGATGAATTGGGTGGAAAATATTATTTGAGTAACGAAGAGCAACATTTTAAAGTTACAATCTTAAGTAACGATTATGTTATTAGATTAACCAATACACATGATTCTGTAGCGGAAAAATATGATAAAGTTTTCGTCGAAGATGTTTTGCGGGCTGTAAAAGAAGAAAAACACCGCCGAATGGAAGTTGTTTATGATTCTATCACAAACAGCATCGAAAAAATGGCAGAACGCTTGCATAACAGACTTATAGAATCAAATGAGCAAGAAAGTAAATCTGTTCGTCGTTTAGAGACAAAAGATCTTGAAAACGGTGAAAAAGTAAATTGCTAAATCTTTTTGAGGTATTTTTTACAAGATCATTTCCTCATACGTTAAGATAGTTTCATAGCCTTTATTCAAAAAGTACTCTTTTGGGTTATTGTTGGACACCACCATTACAAAATCGCCTCCCCAAGCCCCAAGGCTTTTAATTACACCATTAAAATCAGGAAAAACAGCTTCTTTGATAGTCTGCATTTCTAAGATATTGCTTAAATGAATTTCATGTTTCTGAACTGCAGAAGCAAATTCTTTTAGCGTTTTTGCGTGAAGAATTGAATTGGTAATCTTGTTGTTTTCAGCAACTTTTTCAGTCAAATGATTATTCTTATGATTGTTGTATGAATATATGGCTGATTTGCTGTTTTGTTTTTTATTAAGATAAACAAAATAAATATGGTCTTTAAAATCTGGGTTAAATTCAACCTGCTCAACAAAATTATCTTTTATACGGTACAAAACAGGAGTATTGTTTTGTGCACAAGCAATATCATAACCACTTCCGCCAAAACTATTCTTTAATAGAGTATAAGCATTAATTCCTGCCCATTGCGCAATATTATTGATAAGCGTCGAAGAAGTTCCTAAACCCCAATTTCTTGGAAAAGTTAAATGAGTGCTTACTTTATATCCGTTTGCACTATCTATAAATTTTGGGTTTAAAACATAAGCTTCATGTAGAATATTAACCAAGGTTGATTTTACAGTATCAATTGCTGGATCTGATCCTTTTATGACTTCATCAAATGAGATAGTTTCTTCAAACCATAAGTGTTTGTCGTAATCATAACTTTTCCATTCGATCTGTTTGTTATCTAAATCTTCAATGACTAAATCCTGACCAAATTTTGTAGGTAACGCAAAAGCATCTGCTCCGTCTAAAACGAGATATTCACCAGCGATAAAAAGTTTCCCGTTGCTATAAAAGGTTGTTGACATATTTTTTTCATTATATAAATTCCAAATCTCAAATTCCAAGTGCAAACATTGGAATTTGGAATTTATCCCGAAATTTAGGGATTGGAATTTTTTAACTCGGTTATTTTCTTAAGTTCTCAATAAATTCTACTACAGCACTGTGAGAAACGGCTGTTTTTTTGAAGTGCGCTTTAATTAAATGGCGTTCTTCGTCAGTAGCTTCAAATTGATTGATGATATTATTAAGGTGCATTTTCATATGGCCTTCCTGAATTCCTGTAGTCGTTAACGAACGTAATGCTGCAAAGTTTTGTGCTAAACCAGCGACAGCAACAATTTCCATTAATTCTGTAGCAGAAGGTTTTTCTAAAATATCTAGACATAATTTTACCAACGGATGTAAAGAGGTTAATCCTCCAACTGTACCCACTGCAAGCGGAATTTCAAGCCAAAAAGTAAAAATGCCATTTTCGATTTTAGCGTGCGATAAACTTGCATATTGGCCATTTTTTGCAGCATAAGCATGAACACCAGCTTCTACAGCTCTGAAATCATTTCCAGTTGCTAGAATTACAGCATCTACACCATTCATGATTCCTTTATTATGTGTGACCGCTCTAAAAGGCTCAACTTCTGCAATTTGAACAGCTTGAACAAAACGTTCAGCAAATTCTTGCGGATTTGTAATGTGTTTTTCAGCCAATTCTTCAATCGGGCAAGAAACTTCAGCTCTAACAAGGCAATGTGGGACATAATTAGATAAAATACTCATAATGACTTCTAGCTTTTCGCCATTTTCACATAAGTCACAGTTTTGAGCTTCTTCTTTTAAAGTCGTTGCAAATTGTTCTAAACACGAATTTATAAAATTCGCCCCCATGCTGTCTTTGGTTTCAAAAGTCGCATGAAGCTGATAGTAATTTTCAAGTAAACTTCTCTTGTCTTTCAGTTTGATATCTAAAATACCACCGCCACGCTGCTGCATGTTTTTAGTAATGCTTTGCGTTTCTGAAAAGAATTTAGGTTTTATTTGGTCAAAAAACTGCGTTAGTTTTTCTGCGTCCCCGCTATAAGTAAAATGAACCTGACCAATTTTTTCGGTATTAATAATTGTAGCTTTAAAACCGCCTCTTGTCGACCAATATTTTGCTGCTTTTGAAGCTGCGGCAACCACAGAACTTTCTTCAATTGCCATTGGAATGGTTTTGTATTTTCCGTTGATTAAAAAGTTAGGAGCAACTCCAAGTGGGATATAAAGGTTTGTAATGGTGTTTTCGATAAATTCGTCATGAAGCTGTTGAAGCTTTTCGTCTGAATTCCAGTAATTTCTTATAATATTTTGAGCCTCTTCAGGGTTCGAAAAATATTCATTTGCAATCCAGTTAATTTTTTCTTTTTTGGATAATTTAGAAAATCCGGCAACAGCGTTGTTCATTCTCAGTATATTAAATAATAATGTTGCGGCAAATATACCATTTTAAGAGATTTGTTTAAAATCTATTTTAAAATACAGAACTCCGCAATCGTTATTTTTTTTAACATTTAACACTTAAAATGTGTATTATGTTTATTTTTTTCACTAAAATTGGGCTCTTTTTTATATTTAAATTAATTGTAATGAGTACAAGTAGAATTACTGTAATACTTTTATTTCTAGTCGCGACCGTTTTTGGTCAACAAAAAATCACTATCGATAATATTTACGGCGGAACATTTCGAGCAAAAGGAATGGACCAAATGCAATCCTTAAAAAATACGAATCAATATACTGTTTTAAATGTCGATCAGGCTAGCAGAAGTATGCAGGTTGATTTGTATGATTTTGCAACTTTAAAGAAAGTTTCGAATTTAATTGACACAAAAAACTTTGCAGCACTTGCAGGCGGAATTGATGGTTATACTTTTGATGCTTCTGAAAAAAAGATGCTAATCGCTTGTAATTCAAACAAAATTTTCCGTCACTCTTTTACTGCAGATTATTTCGTTTATGATATCGCAGGGAAAACATTGACAAAATTGGTTGACTCTCAAATTCAAGAACCAACTTTCTCGCCTGACGGAACAAAAATCGCTTACGCAAAACAAAATAACCTATATGTCTACGATGTAGCTGCTAAAAAAGCTGTGGCAATTACAACAGATGGTAAAAAGAATGCTGTTATAAATGGTATTACGGACTGGGTTTATGAAGAAGAATTTGCTTTTGTTCGTGCTTTTGACTGGAGCAAAGACAGTAAAAAAGTAGCTTATATTCGTTTTGACGAAAGCCAGGTTCCTGAGTTTTCAATGTCAATATTTCAGAAAGATTTGTATCCAACAATCGAAACTTTTAAATATCCTAAAGCAGGAGAGAAAAACTCAGAAGTTTCATTACATATATATGATGTAGTTGCTGGAGCAACAAAAAAAGTTGATTTAGGTAATTATAATGATTTCTACATTGCTCGTTTACAATGGACAAATAATGCAAATGTTCTTTCTGCACAAGTTTTAAATCGCCATCAAGATAATTTAGATTTATTGTTTGTTGATGGAAATACTGCCGCTGCAAAAGTAGTTTTAAATGAAAAAGATAAAGCTTACGTTGATGTAACAGATAATTTAACTTTCTTAAAAGATAACAGTTTTATCTGGACGAGCGAAAAAGATGGTTTTAATCATATTTATTTATATGACAAAACAGGAAAGCTTAAAAATCAAATTACAAAAGGAAACTGGGAAGTTACTTCATACTACGGTTTCGACGAAAAAACAAAAACTATTTTCTACCAATCTACAGAAAATGGTTCAATCAATAGAGATCTTTACAGAATTGGATTAGACGGAAAAAACAAATTACGTTTATCTAAAAAAACAGGAACAAGCGCTGCAACTTTCAGCCCTAACTTCGAATATTTCATTACAACTTTCTCAAGTAATTTAGTACCTACGACTTATACTTTAAATGAGTCAAAAACAGGAAAAGAAATTCAGGTTATCGAAAACAATCAAGCTCTTGCTGATAAATTGAAAGGTTATAACCTTCCTGCAAAAGAATTTTTTGTTCTAAAAACGGCAAAAGGAAATGAATTAAATGCATGGATTTTAAAACCAAAAGATTTTGATCCTTCAAAAAAATATCCAGTTTTAATGTACCAATATTCTGGTCCTGGATCTCAGCAAGTAAATAACGATTGGAACAATTCTGATGATTATTGGTTTGTATCTCTTACTCAGCAAGGTTATATCGTAGCTTGTGTTGATGGAAGAGGAACAGGTTTTAAAGGAGCAGATTTCAAAAAAGTAACTCAAAAAGAATTAGGAAAATATGAGGTAGAAGATCAAATCGATGCTGCTAGAGTAATTGGTTCTTATGCTTATGTTGATCCTGCTAGAATTGGAATTTTCGGATGGAGCTTTGGAGGTTTTATGGCTTCTAATTGCATTTTCCAAGGAAATGATGTTTTCAAAATGGCAATTGCTGTAGCTCCAGTAACAAACTGGCGTTTTTATGACAGTGTTTACACAGAAAGATATATGCAGACTCCACAAGAAAATGCTAGCGGATACGATCAAAACTCACCAATCAATCACGTTGATAAACTGAAAGGTAAATTTTTATTGATTCACGGTTCTGCTGATGACAACGTTCACGTTCAGAATTCGATGCAAATGATGGAAGCTTTAATTCAAGCAAATAAACAATTTGATTCTCAAATTTATCCAGATAAAAATCATGGTATTTATGGCGGAAAAACTAGAGTTCAGCTATATAATAAAATGACTAATTTCATCAAAGAAAATCTATAATCTAAATCTTTTATACTTAATTAAATAAGCGAATAATATGGGAGAAACTCAAGTAAAAACTGCACATCCAAAAGGGCTTTGGGTATTGTTTGGAACGGAGATGTGGGAGCGGTTCAATTTTTATGGAATGCGGGCTTTATTGACTTTATTTCTTGTAAATTCATTATTAATGAAAGAAGAAGAGGCTTCTTTAATTTATGGAGGTTTCCTTGGACTTTGTTATTTAACACCAATGTTAGGTGGTTTTATTGCCGATCGTTTTTTTGGAAATAGAAATTGTATCCTATTAGGAGGTTTAATGATGGCTGCAGGACAGCTGTGCTTGTTTACAAGTGGAAGCATTTTTAGTGAAGATATGGGTACGGCAAACATATTTATGTGGGCTGGTTTAGGAGTGATTATTTTTGGAAATGGGTTTTTTAAGCCAAATATTTCCAGTATGGTAGGAAGTTTATATCCAAAACAGGAAAAAACAAAATTGGATACTGCTTTTACTATTTTTTACATGGGAATTAACTTAGGAGCATTTTTTGGACAATCAATTTGCCCATTTTTAGGTGATAGAGTGGTTAACGGAGTTCAAAATGTTCATGCTTTTAAGTGGGGATTTTTAGCAGCGGCTGTAGCAATGCTTTTAGGAACTATTGTTTTTTACTTTTTAAAGGATAAATATGTTGTGGGTCCAGATGGAAGACCATTAGGAGGTTTGCCGTCTAAAAATATAGCATCGGATTTTGAAGAAGGAGAAGCACAAAAAGCCGTGTTTTCTACTAAAGCTCTGATAATTGCAGTAGTAGCATTTGTTGCATTGTTTTTTCTATTTAGATTTTTATTGCATGGAGAAAATTTTATTCAAACTTTAATTTTTCCTGTAATTTATTCTAGTGGTTTGACATTAGCGGGATTAATTATTTCAGATTCATCTTTGACAAAAATTGAAAGAGACCGAATTCTTGTGGTCTATATTGTGTCGTTTTTTATTATTTTCTTTTGGGCTACATTTGAGCAAGCAGGTTCTTCTTTGACATTTATTGCGGCAAATCAAACGGACAGAACATTTATGTTTGGTTGGGAGATGCCAGCGTCAATGGTTCAAGTTTTTAATGGAATTTTTGTTTTTGGTTTTGCATTACCATTTAGTATATTATGGGATTACTTAAGAGCTAAGGGTAAAGAGCCAATTTCTCCAGTGAAGTTAGCGGTTGGATTGGCTATAATTACTATCAGTTTTTTTATGTTGGCATATCAATTTAAATCTTTGGGGACTTCAGGATTGTTAAGTGTTAAATGGTTGATTTTATTGTATTTGCTTAATACTTTTGCTGAATTATGTTTGTCTCCTATCGGATTGTCATTAGTTGGTAAATTATCTCCAAAACGTTTTGCATCATTATTGTTTGGTGTTTTCTTTTTGTCAAATGCAGCTGGATACGCTTTGTCTGGAACATTAGGTTCAATATTGCCTGCAACTAGTGATAAATTTGTGAAAGCCAAAAAGTTTGGTGTTGATTTGCAACCAATTTTAGATAAAACAGTTACTCCTACTGCAGATCAATTAAAAATATTAGCAGATAATCACATAAGTGATCATAATCCAAAATTTGCTGGTTTTGAAATCCATAATTTATTTGAATTTTTTATGGTTTTTGTTGGATTAACTGGTATTGCGGCAATTATATTATTTGCTTTGACTCCTTTACTGAAAAAAATGATGCACGGTGTTAGATAATAAAATGGAAAACAAAATTACTCTAGAAGAAATTCAAAATTTCGAAGGCAAGTACCCAAAGCAATTGTGGTACTTGTTTTTTGTTGAAATGTGGGAACGTTTCTGTTTCTACGGAATGCGTGGTGTTCTTACCATTTTTATGGTAGATCAGCTTTTTTTAAAAGATGAGCATGCCAATTTACAATATGGAGCTATTCAGGCTTTTGTATATGCTTTTACTTTTGTCGGAGGTATTTTTGCTGATAAAGTTTTAGGATTTAAAAAATCATTATTTTTCGGAGCAATCGTCATGATTCTTGGAAATCTTTTGATTGCTTTTTCTCCACAGGAAATGTTTTACTACGGAATTGCTTTCTCTATTATTGGAACAGGTTTTTTTAAGCCAAACGTTTCATCAATGGTTGGAGAGTTGTACAAAGAAGATGATGGAAGAAGAGATGCGGGTTACGGAATGTTTTACGCGGGAATCAATGTTGGAGGTCTTTTTGGAGGTGCTTTATGTGTTTATTTAGGAAAATATTATTCATGGCAATTGTGTTTTTTATCGGCAGCTTTGGTAATGTTATTGGGATTGATCACATTCTTGTTTACTAAAAAATATTTAGGTCCAATTGGAGATTCTCCATTATTAGATTTAAAACCATCTACAAGAAGAATCCGTGAAATTGCTGTATATGTCCTTTCGCTTTTAAGTATTCCGTTTATCTTCATAATGGTTAAAAATACCGACTATACGGATTATTTCATGTATACGATTGGTATAATTGCAGTTACGTATTTTTCGTATGAATTAATAAAATTAGGAGACATTAAACTTCAGAAAAAGCTTTTTGCAGCTTTCTTATTTGTCTTTTTCTATTTATTATTTAACGCGATTTACGAACAAAGTGGAGGATCTTTATCTCTTTTTGCTAAAGATAATTTAGATAGTAAATTATTGTTTTTTACAATCGATCCAAATATAATTAACAACAGTTCTAATACTTTCTTTGTTGTTGTATTAAGTCCGCTGATTGGTTTATTGTGGATTTGGATGGGGAAAAGGAAAATTGAGCCAAATACATTGATCAAATTCGGAATTGGATTTTTGTTTTTAGCAGCTTCATTTTACATTTTCTATTTAACTAGATTTTTTGCTAATGCCAAAGGAATTGCTTCTTTGAATGTATTTACGTTTGCTTATCTAGTTACAACAATTGGTGAGCTTTGTTTAGGGCCAATTGGAATGTCTATTATTACAAAATTATCTCCAAAAAGATTATTTGGAATGATGATGGGATTGTGGTTCTTAGCTGCAGCATTCGGACAATTGTTTGCTGGGAAACTAGGAGCTGAAATTTCAAGATCAAATACAGGAGATACTTTATTGTCTAAATTGCAATCTTATACAGAAGGTTACTATCAACTGGCTATTTATTCTCTTGTTGCAGGAGTTGTTTTAATTGCACTTTCGCCTGTAATTAAAAAATTAATGCAAGAAGTAAAATAGCAGTGTATTTTGCAATCTGATTTTATGTAAATTTGTGGAAAATTTCTCATTATGAAAAAAATAGTACTTATTGCTTTGTTTTTAATTGGCGCAGCTAATCTACAAGCGCAAGAATTAAAATGGTACACAGATGTAAGAGAAGCGATTGCTGTAAGTAATAAAGAACAAAAACCTATGTTGATGTTCTTTACAGGAAGCGATTGGTGTGGTTGGTGTATTCGTTTGCAAAATGAAGTTTTAAAAACTGCTGAGTTTAAAAAATGGGCAACAGATAATGTAGTTTTAGTAGAATTAGATTATCCAAGATCTGTTCCTCAAACTCCAGAACTTAAAAGTCAGAATAACGAATTGCAGCAAGCTTTTGCAATTCAAGGATTTCCAACTATTTTCTTCACAAGTGCAGAAACTAAAGATGGAAGAGTTAATTTTAAAGGTCTTGGTAAAACAGGATATGTTGCAGGTGGGCCATCTGCTTGGTTGACTGTTGCCGAAGGAATAGTTCATCCAAAGAAATCATAAGTTTAAAATTTAAATAAAAATAAGAAAAGCCTCTTACGAATTGTAAGAGGCTTTTTTGTTGTTTAGTAAGAAAAATTCTTTGGTTTGTGGGGGGTGTTTGCGTATTTTGTATTTTATTATAGATAAAAAAACACATAATGTATTTTTTGTGTCAATAAAAATTGGATAATTAAAATATAATGTTAATTTCGTCTTGCTAATCTAACCAAAACCAAATTTATATGACTAAAAAATTACTTATCCTACTGTTTTTTTTAGGTTCATTTATGATGCAAGCACAAAATCTAGCATGGAGAACAAACATGACAGATGCTATTGCTATAAGTAATGAACAGAAAAAGCCAATGTTGATTTTATTCACTGCCTCAGGTGTACCAGAAAATCTCCAAAACGAAATCTTTAAAACGCCTGATTTTGCTGTTTGGTCGCGTGATAACGTGGTCTTAGTAAAATTAGATTTATCTGACATGAATGCTTCAGATAGTGACCGCGAACAAAATGCAAAATTGAAAAACGCATTTGGAGTTCAAGATCTTCCAGAAGTTTGCTACGCAATGGCTTCTATCAGAAAAAATAAAACAACGTTCAGTGCTTTAGGCAAAATTGCCTATAAACCTGGCGGAGCAAAAGCTTGGATTGCAGAATCGAACGCGATTTTGCATCCGGCAGAATAGTTAAGGATTTCATTTGACTTTTATTTTAATTTTTTTAATCCCTTTCTGTTTTAATAGAAAGGGATTTTTTTTAAACACTATCGAAAATTTGATTATTTTTATTAGTGTTTATTTCACATTTATTAAAAAAACGTCAATTTATTGTCAATTTAATTTTAATGCTTAAATATTGGTTTTTAATTGATTAAAAAGTTCATCGGATGCTGTTTTTGTATTATTTTAGACCTTATTAACATAACCAAAACCAAAATTATATGCCTAAAAATCTACTTATCCTACTACTATTATTAAGTCCTTTTTTTATCAATGCGCAGACTGTAACTTGGAGAACAGATATTAATGATGCTGTTGCTGTAAGTGCAGAAAAAAGAATGCCATTATTGATCTTTTTCACTGGTCAAGGCGTTAGTCCGCAACTGCAAAATGAGATTTTTTCTACTCAAGATTTTGAGGAGTGGTCTCGTAAAAATGTTATTTTGGTAAAACTAGACTTATCAGATCCTTCAATTCCGGATGCAACCAAAGAACAAAACTTAATGTTAAAGAATGCTTTAGGTATTGAAGAAATTCCGCAAGTGTGTTTTTCCGAAGTTACAGTTAGAAAAGGGAAAACCAATTTTAATAAATTAGGACTCATTGCTTATGTGTCATCAGGTGTCAAAGCCTGGATCTCCGAATCAAATTCGATCTTAAATCCAGAATAAAATTATAATCTATAATATCCCTTTTCATTCGTTGCATGAAAAGGGATATTTTTTTTGGAACAGCTAATTTTCCAATTTTTCTGAATTGTTTTTGAATTAGAACCATCGGCAATAACAATTTTTGGCTGTATATCTTTTAGTAATCTATCCAAATTTATTTTAGGATCTTGAGTAAGAATTAATATGTCTGGCTTTAGTTTGCTTGAATAAATTTTAGTGCTGTCAATGATTAAAATTCTTGATTTCTTGAAATAGAGTAAATTTTTAAGTCCTTTTACTTGGTCCAAAGTAATTGAGTTGCCTACAAGGTATGAATTCACATTTCTATTGTTTTCTTTTTTATTGATAACAGTATCTCGGGTAAAAAGTGTCAAGTTTCTCCCGATACGTTCAGAAATGAGCGTGTTCTTTTTCTCATTATAAACAATCAATTCTTCTTCATTTTCGACTTGTATTTTAGTTAAAATAAAAGCAAGTTGAACAGTAATGATGGAAGTAAACAGAAATATTAGTTTGTTATAGTTTGGCTTTTTAACCCAAATAATAGAGAATATTATAAAGAATGAAATGGCTATTAAATGATAAAAATTAAAGCTGATATCTCGTATTACAAAAGAATCGATTGAAGCAACTGCGTGAATCATTAGATTTAGGAGGTAAATGCTTTTCTCAAAAATCATGGTTATAAACAGTGGAGGACTGGTGAAAATTGCAATAAGCATAACCACAATTCCAGCAATCATTATAAACGATAGAACAGGAAGTATGATAATATTCGTCACGAAAAATAAACCTGGAAATTGATGGAAATAATATAAACATAACGGTAAAGTGCCAATTTGCGCCGCGAAAGAAACTGTCAATGCTTCCCAAATGTAAACCGTTAATTTATTTTTTGGTTTGTAGATGTTTTTTAGAATTGGCTGTAGCCAAAGAATAAAAAATAGGGCGATGTAACTCAATTGAAAACCAACATCAAATAAAAAATAAGGTTCAAAGAGTAATATCAATAAAATAGAAACTAATAAAGTGTGATAGATATTGCCGTTTCTGCGCAAATGATTTCCAATTGCAACAAAAGAAAACATAACAACAGATCTTAGAACTGAAGGTGATAAACCAGAAATAATAGCAAATCCTGCTAATGATATTAGAATTGAAGCAAGTTTAAAAAAAGATCCTTTCTTCGTATTTGGAATTGGCTTAAGAATAAAAGTGATAAAAAGCATTATAAAGCCCACGTGCAACCCCGAAACAGATAAGATATGTGTAGCTCCAGAATATTGATAATCTTGGATTATATCTTGCGAAATTTCCTGTTGTTGACCTAAAATTAAAGCCAAAGCAACATTCATTTCAGATGTGCTGAATTTTGATTTTTCGAGATTTGAAATTATTCTTGAATGCAGTTTGGCGCAGTAATACCAAATGTCTTTTTGAATAGTTTTATTTACTAGAATTTCATTTTTTTGACAATAGATTTGAGCATAAATCTGTTTGTCTGCCAAGTATTTGCTGTAGTCAAATTGATTCGGATTTTTATTTGATTTGTTTCGCTGTAAAGTGTTTTTGACTTTAATAGTATTTCCAATGATTAAATGATTTATACTACTGTCTTTTTGGACGTTTACAATTATTTTTCCAGAATAAGTCTTTCCAGAAATTGTTTTTATTAGACCAATATAGCGATCAGCATAATCGTTGCTTTTTAATTTTTCTCTTAAAATTAAAGTAACAATTTGTGGTTTTTCAAAAGCAATTTTACAATTAAAATAATGGTTCTTCTGAAGATTCTCGGTATGGCTCAGAAGAGTTAGTGCGCCAATGCAGAAGGATAAAAAATAAGCAGAAAGTCCGAAAAGAATAGATTTATTATTATGCTTTAAATTGAGAAAATATGCTATGCAAAATAATATAAAGCAGAATGATAACGAAAAAAGTATCGTTGAAATAGGGAAATGCAAATAATAGGAAGCGATAACGCCCAATATAAAGGCGATTGTAATTTTTACTAACGGAAAATCTAATACTTTCATGGCCTAAAAGTATTAAATATTTTGTAAGAAAAATAATAAAAAAGTAATTTAAGGAATAACTCGATTTACCTGTTCAAAAGAATTTTTATAGTATGGTTCTTTTGTCGATGAAATGATTACGCCTTTGGATGTAGAAGAATGAACAAATTTTATTTCATCAGAATTAACTTCTGTAATTAATCCGACGTGATTGATTTGCCTGCTTTTATTGGTTTTAAAGAAAATTAAATCGCCCTTTTTAGCATCATTTAACGGAATCACTTTTCCAACTTTAGCTTGATCGTAAGAACTTCTAGGAAGTTTTATGTTTTCGCTTTCAAAAGTAGTGTAAACTAATCCAGAACAGTCAAATCCGCTTTTTGTAGTTCCGCCAGCTTTGTAACGAACTCCAATATTATCAGTTGCTTTTTCTACAAGATTATTAACCAGTGATCTGTTTTCCTTTTTCGATTCGCTTTTGTTTGCAACCGAAGAAGTCGATTTACATGAAGTAAAAGCAACTGTCAAAAGCAGAAAAATGATTATTCTTTTCAAAATTAATTTTGTTTTAAATCTGTAACAATAAGTTTTGCGGTGTTTTTGCTTGCGCCAACTCCTCCAAGTTTTTGCTCCAAAGTATCATAGTTTTGAAGTACTTTACTACGATATTCAGGATCTAATAACTTTTGAAGCTCCTCTTTAATTCGCTTTTTATTGCATTCTCCTTGAATCAATTCGGTTACAACTTCTTGATCCATAATTAAATTTACAAGAGAAATGTATTTTAAAGTAATGATACGTTTTGCAATTTGGTATGAAACTTCGCTTCCTTTGTAACAAACTACTTCAGGCACTTTAAAGAGTGCTGTTTCGAGAGTTGCTGTTCCAGAAGTCACTAAAGCAGCTGTTGACGAACGAAGCAAATCGTAAGTTTTATTCGAAACAAATGCTATGTTTTTGTTTTTTATAAATTGCTGATAAAACTCGTAATCTTGACTTGGTGCGCCAGCAATAACAAATTCGTAATCCTGAAAATCATCAACAACACTTAGCATTACGCTCAACATTTTGGTAATTTCTTGTTTACGGCTTCCTGGAAGAACGGCAATGATTGGCTTTTCTCCTAACTGATTCTCTTTTCTAAATAAAGTTTCGTCAAAATCAGGCTGATTTTGGATTGCATCAATCAACGGATGCCCCACAAAATCTACAGGGAAATGATGTTTGTCTTCGTAAAAGCCTTTTTCGAAAGGCAGAATTACAAACATTTTATCGACGTCTTGCTTTATGGCATTAATTCTATTTTCTTTCCAAGCCCAAATTTGAGGAGAAATATAATAATGGGTTTTATAGTTTAATGCTTTTGCCCACTTTGCAATTCGCATATTAAAACCAGGATAATCAATAAAAATAATTACATCAGGTTGAAATTCTGTAATGTCTTTTTTGCATATTTTAATGTTGTTTAAAATAGTCTTTAAGTTAAAAACTACTTCAATAAAGCCCATAAAAGCCAGTTCGCGGTAGTGTTTTACTAGAGTTCCGCCTACTTTTTGCATTAAGTCTCCACCCCAAAATCTAATTTCTGCCTGAGGATCCTCAACGTATAAAGCTTTCATTAAATTAGAACCATGTAAATCTCCAGAGGCTTCTCCTGCAATGATGTAATATTTCATGTTGGTTTTTTTGAAAATATGCTAAAGTTGTAAGTCCGTAATAACGGTGACTTAGCAAAGATAAGATTTAAATAACTAATGTAGAAATTGCTAGTACAATCACCGCTAAAATTACACCTTGAGCCATTAATTCTTTATTTCTTTTTAAAAGAACAGCAAATACGGCAAGATCTAAAAGTGTTCCTAAAGTGATTATTTTTCCCATATATCCTTGTTCTCTTATCATTTGAAATCCTGCTGAAATATCGAATGTTGTGAAAAAAGTGATAAACAGATAACTTCCTAAAAGCGCTGTAAAAATTCCGATTAAAAAACCGATTAGTATTTCTTTAGTCATTTAATTTCCAAGTATTAAGTTGTTGAATAGAGTGGTGGGCAGTCAAATCAAATTGAACAGGAACTACTGAAATATAGCCGTTTGCCAAAGCCCATTCATCAGTGTCTTCGCCTTTATCTTCGTTTACAAATTTTCCGGCAAGCCAGTAATAATCTTTCCCGAAAGGAGTTTGTCTTTTGTCAAATTTCTGCGCATAATATGCTTTCGCTTGACGACAAACTTTAATTCCTTTAATTTCTGATTCCTTCAATTTTGGAAAGTTCACATTTAAAACTACTCCAGGCGGCAATTTATTGGCTAAAGTTTCTAAGGTGATTTTTTTGACAAAAGACTTTACAGGCTCAAAATCGGCATTCCAGTCAAAATCTAAAAGAGAAAAACCAATTGCTTGAATTCCTTCTATTCCAGCTTCAACTGCAGCGCTCATTGTTCCAGAATAAATAACATTGATCGACGAATTTGATCCGTGGTTAATGCCTGAAACACAAAGGTCTGGTTTGCGTTTAAGTATTTCGTTTACTGCCAGTTTTACACAATCAACAGGAGTTCCAGAGCAACTGTATTCTGCAATTGTGTCATTATCTTTAGAGATTTTATCAATAAATAAAGTATTATTGACTGTTATAGCGTGTCCCATTGCGCTTTGCGGTTTGTCTGGAGCAACGACAATTACTTCGCCGATTGTTTCCATGACACTAATAAGAGCTCTAATTCCAGGAGCCAAAATACCATCATCGTTAGTTACCAATATTAGCGGTTTCTCAGCTTTCATTTTATAAATATTATGTGTAATTTTAACAATTGTAAGATTTTAAAAACAAATGTAGTGACAGATTTTTCGAGATAAGTCACAAATATTGTAAAATTTGTCAACTAAGGTAAAGAACTTTTTTGCGAATTAAACATTTTTATATCTTTAACAAAAAATTATCGTGACGTTAGCTCTCGTGGCATGGTTTTTAACGTAACTTAGATTAAAAAATTGATGAATGCTATTATAAAGTTTATGAAAAGAAATTATAAGATACTCATAGCCGTATTGTGCTTATCGCTTACCTTGTTTGCATTTAAGATGAATGCCGATAGGACAATCGACCCAGATCCAAATAGAGACAAGACACTTTTAGAATTATTAGCATTTGTTATTGATAAAGGACATTATAGCCCAGCAGAAATAAATGATGAATTTTCGAAAGGTATTTTTAAAGATTATATTGATGCGTTAGATCCATCAAAAAGATTTTTTCTACAGTCTGATATTGATGAGTTTAAGCAATATGAATTAATGCTTGATGATCAATTCCTGAATAAAGATATTACTTTCTTTAACCTTACTTATACAAGGTTAATGAAACGTATGGAAGAAAGTAAAAAACGTTACAAAACGATTTTAGCTCAGCCTTTTAATTATAATGTTGATGAGACTTTTAATGCAGATTATGAGCACATTCCGTATGCTAAAAACCTAACTGAAATCAACGAAAGATGGAGAAAGCAAATTAAATTATCTACTCTTTCTTCTTTGGTAACAAAACAAAAAATCGAGGAAGAAAAGAAGAAAAAAGATCCTGCTTACAAAGAAAAATCTTTTGAGACTTTAGAAAAAGAAACTCGCGAAAGCTCTTTAAAATCTTTAGATGATAACTTTAGTGTAATTAAAGATTTAAATAGAGAATACTGGTTTTCAGTGTATTTGAATTCTATTATGGCTCGTTTTGATCCGCATACAAGTTATTTTGCACCAGAAGAAAAAGACCGTTTTGATGTAAATATCAGTGGTAAATTGGAGGGTATTGGAGCTCGTTTGACTAAGAAAAATGATTTCACTCAAATCGATGAATTAATTTCTGGAGGTCCAGCTTGGAAAGGAAAACAATTAGAAGCAGGAGATTTAATCTTGAAAGTTGCTCAAGGAAATGAGGAACCAGTTGATGTTGTTGGAATGCGTTTGGATGATGTTGTGAAGAAAATTAAAGGTCACAAAGGAACTGAAGTAAAATTGACAGTTAAAAAAGTTGACGGTTCTATCAAAGTAATTTCAATCATTAGAGATGTTGTTGAAATTGAAGAAACGTATGCTAAGTCTAGTATTGTGGAGAAAAACGGTTTAAAATATGGAGTTATTTATCTTCCTAAATTTTACATCGATTTTGAAAATAAAGACGGACGCGATGCAGGAAAAGATATTGCTCGTGAAGTAGAAAGATTGAAACAAGAAAACATTAACGGTATTGTTTTAGACGTTCGTGATGATGGTGGAGGATCTCTTTCTACAGTTGTTGATATTGCTGGATTATTTATCGAACAAGGTCCAATTGTTCAGGTAAAATCTGCTGGTAAAAAGAAAGAAGTTTTATACGATAAAGACAAGAAAATCGAATGGGATGGTCCATTGGTTATCATGGTAAACAGTTTTTCTGCTTCTGCATCTGAGATTTTAGCAGCTGCAATTCAGGATTACAAACGTGGTGTAATTATCGGAAGTAAACAAACTTACGGTAAAGGAACAGTACAAAATGTATTAGATTTAAATCAGTTTGTGCGAAATGCAAACTATGGAGATCTTGGTGCATTGAAAATTACAGGACAAAAATTCTATAGAATCAATGGAGGTTCTACTCAATTAGAAGGTGTTCATAGTGATGTTGTTATGCCAGATCGTTATGCTTACCTAAAAATGGGTGAGAGAGATATTGACAATGCAATGCCTTGGGATAAAATCGATCCAGCTGATTACAGCACTTGGAATTCTAATGAGAATTTTACTAGAGCAATCATTAATAGTAAAAACAGAATTGCTCAAAATGCTCAATTTAAATTAATTGATGATAACGCTAAATGGATCGATGTTAAAAACAAAGAGAATACATATAGCTTAAACATTAAGAGTTTTAAAGAAACTCAAGAGCAGGTAGAAAATGAAGGAAAAAAATATAAACCAATTTTAGATTATAAAAACAGTTTAATTTTTGAATCTCTTCCTTATGAACAAGTTGAAATGGCAAATGATGCTACTTTAAAAGAAAAAAGAGAAGCATGGCATCAAGCATTATCTAAAGATGTTTATGTAGAAGAAGCTTTAAATGTGTTAGATGATTTACAAACTAAAAGTGTGGTAAAAAGTACAGTTAATCCTAAAATGAAAAAGGATAAACTAGTGAAGTCTTAAGTTCTAAATGAATTTAATTTGTTTAAAAACGCTCTATAAATTTTGAATTTATGGAGCGTTTTTTTGTAAGTTTATCGGCTAAAATTATTATTTATGAAAGGTTTTCTAAGTCTGGTTTTGATGAGTTTTGCGTTGTTGTCTTGTAAAAAAGAGAATGTTGAAAGCAAAGAAAATATAAGTAATGCAGAAGCGGTTTCCTTTGCAGGAAAATCAAACAGCACAGATTCTTTATATACGATTGCTTATCTTCCTACTTCGACAACAAATCAGGTTGTAAAACATCAATATTATACTTTATCTTATAGTGAAAAGTTTGAACAAGCAGAATGGGTTGCTTACGAATTGAAAAAAGAATATCTAAAGAATCACGATTATAAAAGACCTTATTTTATAGAAGATCCAAAAGTAACGACAGGTTCTGCAGATTGGAGAAACTATAAAAAATCAGGTTATGATAAAGGACATCTTTGTCCTGCGGGTGATATGGAGTTTAATAAAGATGCTTATAATGATACTTTTTATACTTCAAATATTTCTCCACAAAAGAAAGAATTTAATGCTGGAATTTGGAATAGACTAGAGCAGAAGACACGTTATTGGGCAGGAAAATACAATGATATTTATGTCGTTACTGGCGGGATTCCGAAAGATTCAGATAAAAAAATAGGAACAGAAAAAGTTGCTGTTCCTAAATATTTCTATAAAATCATTTTAGCTAAAACTGGTAAAGAACACAAAGCAATTGCTTTTTTGGTTCCAAATGAAGAAAGTGATAAATCTATTTACGATTTTGTTGTTCCGATTGAGACTGTAGAAAAAATGACCGGAATTGACTTTTTTCCAAATCTTAAGAATTTAAAAAGTAGTAAGGATTTTTAAATCTGCGATTGTTTCTGTTGGGTTTTCAGCTTTAAAAACAAAGCTTCCAGCAACTAAAATATCTGCACCAGCTTCTACTAATTGTTTTGCATTTTTGCTAGTCACACCACCGTCAATTTCAATTAATGTTGAAGCATTTTTGCGTGTGATCAAAGCTTTTAGTTTTCGAACTTTGTCATAAGTGTTTTCAATGAATGATTGTCCACCAAAACCAGGATTTACACTCATGATGCAAACTACGTCGATATCATTTATGACGTCTTCTAGTAAGTCAACATTTGTATGCGGATTCATTGCTACTCCAGCTCTCATTCCTTCTGCTTTTATTGCTTGAAGTGTTCTGTGTAAATGTGTGCAAGCTTCATAATGTACAGTTAGTCCATTTGCTCCTAAACCGGCAAAAGTCTTAATGTAACGATCTGGATCAATAATCATTAAATGTACATCGATATATTTTTTTGCATGCTTTGAAATAGCTTCTAAAACTGGCATTCCAAAAGAAATATTCGGAACGAAAACTCCATCCATAATATCGATATGGAACCAATCAGCTTGACTGTTGTTGAT
Source organism: Flavobacterium ginsenosidimutans (assembly GCF_003254625.1). Lineage (GTDB taxonomy): Bacteria > Bacteroidota > Bacteroidia > Flavobacteriales > Flavobacteriaceae > Flavobacterium > Flavobacterium ginsenosidimutans. The sequence goes on along the minus strand of NZ_QJRJ01000079.1, from coordinate 276,795 downwards.
CATTTCGACATCACGCTGTAAATTACCAAAATCTGCAGCAAGAACAGAAGGAGCAATAAATGTATTTTTCATTGTGTGTTGTTTTGTAGCAAAGATAAAGTTTAACCGCAAAGTTCGCTAAGATTTACGCAAAGTTCGCAAAGTTTTTTGTTTGTAATTGTTTAAGAAAATAAAGTTCACAAAACTTTGTGTTCTTTGAAAGCTTTTGGATTAACAGTTAAAATAGCTTTGTGGACTTTGCGAAAAACCTTTGTGCACTTTGCGTTAAAAAAAAGAATAAAAATAAAAAACTCCGGTAATCAGCCGGAGTTTCAATCATCAATCAAAAAACGAACAGTCAATCAAACTGTTGTTTGCTTTACAAAGGTTTCATGTTTCATGTTTCAAGTTACACGAAGCAACCTGAAACTTTAAACCTGAAACAAATATTGTTTATCCTAAATAAGTTTTAAGGATTTTACTTCTAGAAGTGTGTTTCAATCTACGGATTGCTTTTTCTTTAATCTGACGAACACGCTCACGAGTAAGGTCGAAAGTTTCTCCAATTTCTTCAAGAGTCATTGGGTGCTGATCGCCAAGACCAAAATACAAACGAACAACATCTGCCTCTCTTGGAGTTAATGTTTCTAAAGAACGTTCGATTTCAGTACGAAGAGATTCGTGAATTAATTCTCTATCTGGATTTGGAGATTCGCCAGAACGTAATACGTCATAAAGGTTAGAATCTTCTCCTTCAACAAGAGGAGCATCCATAGATAGGTGACGTCCAGAGTTTTTCATAGACTCTTTTACGTCATTTACAGTCATGTCAAGTTCTTTTGCAATTTCCTCAGCAGAAGGCGGACGCTCGTTAGATTGCTCTAATAACGCATACATTTTGTTGATTTTATTGATAGAACCAATTTTATTTAATGGTAAACGTACAATACGAGATTGTTCAGCTAAAGCTTGAAGAATCGATTGACGAATCCACCATACAGCGTAAGAAATGAATTTGAAACCACGAGTTTCATCAAAACGTTGAGCCGCTTTAATTAAACCTAAGTTTCCTTCATTAATTAAATCTGGAAGAGTTAATCCTTGATTTTGATATTGTTTAGCCACAGATACTACGAAACGTAGGTTGGCTTTTGTTAGTTTTTCTAAAGCTCTTTGATCACCAGCCTTTATTCTTTGTGCTAATTCTACCTCTTCATCAGCGGTAATTAGGTCAACTTTTCCAATTTCTTGTAGATATTTATCTAACGATGCAGTTTCACGATTAGTTACCTGCTTGGTGATTTTAAGTTGTCTCATGTTGTTGTCTCCCTATTTTTAAAGTGTACAAATGGTTATACGTAAGGAGTATCAAAAAAGTTACAATAATTATTTATTTTTTTTTAAATAAATCGTAATTATTTGTAAATGAGTAAATTTATGCTGGTAAATTAAATAAAAAAAGCCTTGTTCTCATTTCTGATTAAGGCTTTTTTGTGATCTTTAAAGAGTAGAATTGCTATTTTACAGTAATGTTTTTAGAAACATAAATTGGCTGTCCGTTTTCGGTAAAACCTTCTAAAACAACTTCAAAATTTCCTTTAATGTCTGAAGTGTAAAAAGATAATTGATCTTCTTTAGTTTGTAATTTCACATCAGGTTTCCATAACAATTGATATCTGTAATCTGGAATACGCTGCAATTTATTTCCGGCAGCATAATCTGGATTGTTGTATACTTTCTGAGGATTTGGACGCTGAATTTCCATTGTTTTCAAATATTTCTTTGCATAATTCTCTGAAAATTCATTGTTTTTAGTTTCAAAACTAATCAAACCTCCATATAGATTTGGACCATAAACGTAAGGTTCAGAAATTAAACTGACTTTGTTTACGTTCCCCATATTGTATTCAAAAAGATCACTTGGATCTTGAATTAATAATCCGTCAACAAGCACCATTGGCGGGCCGTACATTTCTAGGTCTTTATGGTCATTTCTAATGTGAAGTTCATATTTTCCGTTATTTCTTCTGTAATACAGTTCAATAAGAACTTCTACAATATTTTCTTTTAAAGTAGGAAATCTTGTGTAATCGTCTAAAATATAGGTTTTTTCAATTGTACTGAAGAATGGATTCATAACTGCTTCAGTAACTAAACTATCTTTTTTAATTTGATAGTAAGCGTTTTGAATTTGGCTAGCCGTAGATCTTTCTTCAATATCTTTTTTAAGTTCTGGTGATAAATTAAGTTTTGAAGTGAACTGTAATGAAGACGCATCAAATTTTGGAAAAGCATCTAAATTAACCGTATAATCACCTCTTTTCTCGTCTATTACTTGTAAAATCGCATTAGAGAAATTAGGAAATTGATCTAATAAAAATGCAAATTTTCCTTGAGAATTTGTCTTTACAATTTTTAAAACATATTCTTTTCCTGGCAATGATAAAGCAATCGATTTGTCACCAACATTTTGATTACTGCTTGATGTAATGTAGCCTGTAATAAGTTCAGACCTTACTTCTGGAATATAAGTAAACGAACCTGCCGTAAAATTAACATAGCTTTCTGCAGATTTCTTAGCAAATTCTGCTGGCGTAAGCTGTTTTAAAGTTGGAATTTGATCTGTTTTTCTAATAGAAACAGAATAATTTCCTTTTTCAATGGTTTCAGTTAAAGACTTCAGTTTTAAATTGACTTTTTCTCTCGTGTAATAACTTTCTTTGTCAAATTCAAAATCAATTCTTTTGTCATTTCCTGTATTTGAATTTATGGTTTGAATTGCCGTTACAGTATTTTGCGGGTTAATAAGATCAAATGTGATATTATTATTTGGCTCTTGAGTTTGAAACGGATTGATAATGAAAATATCTATTTCATGCTTTTGTGAATTTGGATTATTCAACATCCATTTTGTATAAGCAATGACTTTGTAATTTCCAGTTTTTAAAGTCGTTGGAATAAAGTATTCGCCAGTTCCAATTCCGTTATCAAGGTATATTTTATTTTTTTGAAGTGATTTTTTCTCACTGTCAATTAATTCAACATAAGCAATTTTACTTATTTGGCTGGGTTTATTGTTTAAAGGATTTAAACAATATAGTTTGAAATACATTGTTTCTCCAGTCAAAAAGCTACTTGTGTTCGAATGAAGAAAAATAGTTTCTTGCGTTGAAGTGGTTGGTATATCGTTTTTGTTTTGTGAATTCTGAGCATAGATAAATCCGTTTTGAATTAATAAAAACATCAAAAGCATCAAATGTTTAATTCTGCCTAGAATATTAGTCTGATTATATATTGAAAAGTGTTTCATGAGATTTAAAAAGTATATTAATCTATCCAAAAAGAAGGAACGATATTAGAAGAAAATGTAGTGCAGTCTCCACAAGGAGTATTTACCATATAGTAAAGGCTTTGTGCCTCATTTGCGGAATAGTGAGCTAGAGTGTAAGTGTTAATTCGTGAACGCAGAATTGCTCCTTTGCATTCCGGATTCTCTGAATCATCACAATTTTTAAATTCCTGTATATCACAATTGCTTTCATAATATGGAGGTAGAGGTTCATTTGGGAATAAATCAGCATAATTAAAATAAATTCTTTCAGAAGAAACTGCCGAAACTTCAAAAAAACCAATAACTTTTTCGTCTGGATTTTCATCAGATTTGATATTTCCATAAAAGAAACCTGGTTGCTTTGGAGAAAGAACACCTCCAGAAGAGGATAAATCTCTTAATGTTTTATAAAAGGTATAAGCAGCCAGATTTTGGATATATTGCTTTACGAAAATTGTATATCGGTGAGATATAATATAGTTTTGGTCACTAATAAAGCGAACTGGAAAATGAACTCTATCTTCACTGAGACTATTTGTGCTATTCACTATAATTTCGTCCGATTTTTTAGTAGAATAACAAGTTTTAGTTTCTTTCGTTCTCGGGCTTATAAAAATACTGGTGCCGTTTGTTGTTGTTTGTCTAAAATCCCACATTGGAGCTATGATTTTATACGTCTCAGTATATTCATATCTGTAATACTTAGAAGTGTTAGTAGGATCGTAACCATTTACATTTATTTGAACGCCTCTTTGACCATTAACTGTTTCTACAGTTGCGGTTACATTATCTATTTTAGTTTCCGTGGTTAATGTTTGTTGGTCAGAAGAATAACTTTTACCCTCTTTTGTTGTGATTTTTAATTGATATTTTTTTCCTGGCTCAGCTTTAAATGGAGTTATAGAAGTATAAACAGTGTCTTGTTCTTCAAATTGATATTCTGTTCCTTGGTCATCTAAAAGATAAACGTTTGCTCCTGATTCAAATTTTGGGCCTGTTTCTTCGAGTTGAAACACTTGAGAGAGCCTGATAACTTGATTTTTAAATTCATTTGTAATCGTTCCCTCAACAACAAGTGCGCTTTCAAAATCACCATTTTTAAAAGCATACTGTTCTGTACAGCTGTTTAAAACAAGTGCCAGAAAAAATATGGTTATCATTTTATATTTAATATAATATTTCATGTTTTTAATAGAATTTATTCTACCCAAAAAGGAGGAACAATATTAGATGAAAATGTTGTACAATCTCCACACGGAGCTTTAACCATAAAATACTTAAGCCCGCTAGAAGATAAATACACTATGCCACGACCTCTAATTGCTGAACGTAATTGTGTGCCACTACATGGCGGATCACCTAAGCAGTCGGTATATTCTCGGATATCACAATCGCTTTCATAATAGGGAGGTAATGGTTCATTAGGGAATAAATCTGAGTAATTAAAGAAAATCCTTTCTGAAGAGACAGAAGAAACTTCAAAAAAGCCAATTACTTTTTCATCTGGATTATCAACAGATTTTATATTTCCATAAAAAAAACCTGGTTGTTTTGGAGAGAGAACACCTCCTGAACTTGATAAATCTTTTAAAGTTTTATAATAAGTGTATGCCGCTAAATTTTGAACATATTGTTTTACAAAAATGGTGTAGCGGTGTGTGATTATATAGTTTTGATTGCTAATAAAACGTACAGGGAAATTCACTCTGTCTTCGCTAAGACTATTTGTGTTGTTTAGAATTATTTCATTCGATTTTTTAGTAGAATAGCATGTCTGGGTTTCATATTTTCTCAGGCTTATAATAATATCTTCCCTCGCAGGAGAACCAGGGAAATCTTCATCTGGATTTGCTGGAACTGCCGGTACATCGATAACATTTGTTTCAAAAGGACTCCATAAAGGGGCTTCAATCTTATAAGTTTCTACATATTCATATCTGTAATATTTAGAAGTATTACTTGGATCAAAACTGTTTACATTAATCTGGGCGCCTCTTTGTCCATTAAAGGTTGTTGCGGTTGCTGTAATATTATCAATTTTGGTTTCTGTAGTTAAAACTTGTTCATCTGAAGTATAGTTTTTACCTGCACTAGTCTTGATTTTTAATTGATATTTTCTTCCAGGTTCTGCTTTAAAAGGAGTTATAGATGCATAGGTAGTATCTTTTTCTTCAAATTGATATTCATTGCCTTGATCATCAGAGATAAAAACATTTGCTCCTTTTTCAAGTTTAGGACCGCTTTCTTCAAGTTGATAAACCTGAGAAAGTCTTATAGTTTGATTTTTAAGCTCATTTGTAATAGTTCCTTCCACTACAAGTGCACTTTCAAAATCATTATTCTGAAAAACATACTGTTCAGTACAACTACTTGCAGCAAATACAAGAGTTAACAAGAGAGTAATTTTATATGTAAAATTTTTCATGACTTTAAAACTTGAAATTATAAGTAATACTTGGTATTGGAATAGAGAAAATAGATGTTTTATAGGCTTTAATTTGTCCTTCTTTTGTAACAAAGAACACAGAATAAGGATTATTGCGCCCTAAAACATTATAAACTGAAATATTCCAAAAACTATGCGCTAACTTTTTGATTTTATGATTTCCTTCGATGTTCAAGCCAATATCAAGTCTGAAATAATCAGGAATTCTGTATTTATTACGATCACTATAAACCGTATATTGCTCGTTTCCATAATCGTATTTACCGATTGGATAGGTAATAGGCCTTCCTGTTTGATAAGTAAAGTTACTTGAAAAACTATAACGTTTTGTAAACTTGTAGTTTAAAACAGCGCTAAAATCATGTGGTTTATCAAAATTAGAAGCAAAATATTTGCCGTTGTTTACTTTTTCTTCGTTAAACTGACTGTCAAGTTTTATTAAAGATCTTGAATACGTATATCCAAGCCATCCATTTAATTTACCAACTTGTTTTTTTACTAATACTTCGACTCCATAAGCTTTTCCTTCGCCTTGTAAAAGTTCCGTTTCGATATTATCATTCAATAATAATTCAGCGCCAACTTTGTAGTCTAAGATATTTTTAGATCTCTTATAATATCCTTCTAAGCTAAGTTCAATATCGCCATCTTTTAAATTTTTGTAGAAACCTAAAGAAACTTGTTGCGCACTTTCTGGCTTAACATTTAAATCTGAAAGTTTCCAAATGTCTGTTGGAGATTGCGTTGTATTATTTGATAATAAATGAATGTATTGATAAGTTTTATCATAACTCGCTCTGACCGAGAAATCATCTGTAAGGAAATATCTAGCGGCAATTCTAGGCTCTAAACCTCCGTATCTTTTAATTACTTCATTATTACCATACGTTTTTGTATCAATAACAGTTGCATCACTAATAGGAACATTGTCTTCGTAAATTCTTTGAGTAGATTTCCCTAAAGCAGCAAAAGTGGAATATCGTAAACCAAAATCAAGCAAAAATTTGTCGCTTATTTTAAAATTGTCGCCAATATATGCCGCAGATTCTAATCCTTTTTCTGTTTCAACATCAACAGGAACTAATGTCGATTCAGGATTTTTAGGATTCAAATATCCTGGGTCAACAGAATATAATTTTGTCGAAAGACCATAGCTGAATTTATGCTTTTCGTTATATAAATAATTCATTTTCAGCATCGCCTGAGTTTCATTGATTTTATAGCCAAAATCAAAATTATTAACCCCTTCAGATTCGTAGTCAATGTTGAATTTGTATTCGCTATTAGTAATAACCAAAGAACCTTTGTTTTTCTCGTTGAAAGTATGATTCCATTTTAAAGTCGCTAATCTATTGCTGTATTTATACAATGAATCTGATGATACACTAAATTTATCATGGCTATAGTAAAGCGTAGATTCGATATCATTGTTGGCATTTATTTTATGATTGTATTTTAGAATGAAATCATAAAAAGAAGCTTGACTGTTTTTCAAGTTTTCGTCGTCTAAGCTTTTTAAAATCCAATCAGAATAAGTTGCTCTTCCTCCTACAACCAAACTAGATTTTCCTTTTACAACAGGAGTAGAAAGCATTAAATTGCTGGTTACTGGCCCAATACCGCCTTCACCTTGAAACTCATCGAAACTTCCAGTTTTAGAAGTAATGTCAAAAACAGAAGATAATCTTCCTCCAAATTCAGCTGGAATACTACCTTTATAAATGTCAACTTTTTTAGTTGTATAAGGGTTTAAAGCTGTAAAAAAGCCGAAGAAATGTGACGGATTGTACAACGTAGCATTGTCAAGCAAGAATAAGTTTTGATCTTCTTTACCACCTCGAACATTATATCCAGCAGAACCTTCACCAGCAGTTTTTATTCCAGGCATTGTCAAAGCCACTTTAAGAATGTCACGCTCGCCTAGCACCAAAGGAACATTTTTAATTCCTTCAGCATCAATCGTAGTTACACCAGTAATTGCTGATTTTGCAGTTTTACTTTTGTTTGTTTTAATTAAAACTTCATCAAGCTGATTTATATCTTCGGTTAACGAAAAGTTCAACGATCCATCGTTATAAACCATGATATTTTTAGTCACTTTGTTATACGAGAATGTCTCCGTTTCAACAACATTTAAGCCTCCTGGAACTTGTAGACTATAATATCCTTTTTTATCAGTTGTGGCAGAATATTCTGTGTTTGGTATTTTTACTAAAACATTAGCAATTCCAGCATTGTTTTTTCCGCCTCTAATAATACCAGATAAGGTATAAGTTTTCTTTTTCTGATTTTTTACTTCTTTACCAATTAAAACAATATCCCTAATATTTTTATTTGGGTTTCTTGAATTGGTCTTTTTGATCGAATCATATTGTTGATAGAAAATTGGGCTGATCATTCCGTTTTCGTCTCTTTCAAGAGGAATTCCGAAATAATCATCAGGCAATTGACTGTAGATGATACTGTTATTTGTAACTATAACTTTGTTTTCTGAAACGTAAAAGTTGAAGCTTGTGTTCTGAAAAACATCTTCCAAAACTTCACCAATTCTAACTTCTTTATATTGTTTAGATATTGAAGTGCTGTCGTTTTCTAGCCATTTTTCATCAAAATAGAATTTGAAATAAGATACTTTTTCGATGTCTTGAATGGCAGTTTTTATATTTGCATTTTTAAATTCAACCGTTATTTTGTCGCTGATTACTTGAGAATAAATTATTTGTTGAAAGGCAATTAAAAATAGAATAAGAGTAATTTTTTTCATTTAATTAGAACTTTTTTTTAAAAGACCATTGATTTGTTTTGTTAGATTTTCCATGAATTTCATCTTATCGGAACGCTCTAATTTTTTATCAGTATTATAAATAGTGCTGATATCTTTTTTATAGTCAGGGAAAATTTTCTTGAAATCTTTCTCCGATTCTACTTTGTAGAAATGGTTGTTGTACTTTAGGAAGTAATTGATTTTATAGATGAAATTGTAGTAAACACCGTCAGACTGGAAGACTTTTACCTTTTCTTTATAATGTTTAATATAAAGAGAGACGTTGTCGCCGGCGTAGTTTTCTTCATAAAAACCTGGAGCAATATCATTAACTTTATTTAGGTCAGATTTTATGTTGACAAACTTTTTGTTTTTAATGAAAAAATAATCAACTTTTTCACTGATTAGATTAATCGGTAAGTTTTCTGAAGATCCAGTTTGTTTGTAAACAACTTGGTCAGTTAAAATGTCGTATTTAAGATTAACATTAGAATAAATCTGACCTTCAAAACTGATGTCGCCAATATTAAACTCTTCAGTATAATACCTGCTTTTACCAGCAATTGGGCGAAAAGGTTCGCTATGAACTATTCCGTTGTTAATATTTAAATTGTCTTTTCCGACTGTTTGGTCGAAGTAATCGTATAATGAAGATTTTTCAGCAGATTGTGAGTACAGATACGATATATTTAATAGGCTTGCAAATAGCGATATATAAATCGCTTTTTTTTGGTGATTTTTCAAAGGAAATGTGATTTTTTGTTTTTGGATTGATTGGTTCCAAAAGTATTAAAAATATGTTATAAAAATCACTTTATAGTGTTAAAATGTAATAAAAATTTTATTTTATTAGGTTGAATTGGGTGAAAATTATACTTAAAGTATATTTTACGTTAAAAATGCAAATCCACTTGCGAGTTTATTTTTTCGATGTAGTATTCAATTTTTCGAATCGTTCGATTAAAAAATAAATTTTGCTCTTTTATGCCAGACTTCTTAAGCGGTATTGAGTTTTGAATTTGTTGTTTAAAAAACTGATGAACGTTTTTGCAGCTTTCTTCATTATCGGTAATAAAATACCCTAACAATGTATATGGAATAAACATGGTTAGTTTTTGATCTGTTACGATAAGCATATTATTGTTTAATAATATGAGTTCGTTGTAATAAATCGAAAAGTTATCTTGTGAGTTGTTACATTTTTCTTGTATTAAATTCACAATTCGTTTTAAGTCTTTGCATAATGCATTTGCACTATTTAAACTAAGCAGGCCAGCTTCATAGAAATATAAAATCTGTTGTAAACTGCTGTTTATAGTTGTGTCATTCCAAATTTCGTTGACAATTGTCTTTTCGTAAACCTTTTTTAGCTTCTGCATATATTCAGAAAAAGATTCCTCGATTACGAAGTTTTCAAATGAGACTTTTTTTTGATTATTATTTAAAAGATTAATCCAAACAAAAGCTTTGAATTTTGAAAGAATCGTTCCTTCCATAAAATAAAATAAAGGAATGTCTTTTGCAGAATAATAAAGAGTTGTTTTGGGATTTTTGGTTAATATTTCAATTTGTTCTGCCGATGATTTGAAATATTCCAACATATCTTTCATCGTTGTAATTTCAATTGTTTTCTCTACAATTACTTTTTCTTTCTTTGAAAATAATTTATCTAAAGAAATATTGAAATGATCAGCTAGTCTGACGGTTTCATCTATTGAAAATTTACTTTTTTGAGATATTCTGCGATGAGAAGCATCGTAACTAATTTCTAAAACAGAAGCTACTTCTTCTATTATAGAAACTGATTGTGGAATTTTATTCCGAATAGCTTTTAAAAATGATTCTTGGTGTTTCATATTTGCGATAATCACAAATATATGAATTTGTTTTATTGATTACTGCAAAATTAAATGCGATAACTGCAATAAGTTTGTTCGTGAAATTTAAAAAACGTAATTATGAAAAACCTACCTATTTTACTTATTGGCTTTAGACTTTTGCTTGGGCCAGTTTTAATACTATTGACTTATAATTTTGGCAGTGAACTCAGAAAAGAATTAGTTGTTTTAATCTTTCTTGGATTATTATCTGATATTTTTGATGGAATAGTTGCACGTCGATTAAGTATTTCGTCTGAGAAGCTTCGTCGAATGGATAGTCAGACCGATTTGGTGTTTTGGCTTTGTGTGGCTTGGTGTTCTTGGCTGTTGAATCCTGAAATAATAAAAGAAAATGCAGTTGCAATCGCTGTAATTTTTATAATGGAGGCAATGACTTATTTTTTTAGTTTTCTGAAATTTGGAAAAGAAACCTGTACGCATGCTCTTCTTTCTAAATTTTGGGGTATAACTTTACTGTTGGCATTTGTCGGAATGATTGGCTTTGGGTATTCAGGAATAACTTTTTCATTGGCAGTTATTTTTGGAATTATAGGGCATATTGATGTTTTATTAATTATTTTAATTCTGCCCAAATGGACATTTGATGTGCCAAGTTGTTATCATGCCTATTTGATTCGAAAAGGTATTCCATTCAAAAAAAATAAGCTTTTTAACTAAACTGAAAAACCCCAATTCGATTAAGAATTGGGGTTTTCTATGAATAAACCTTTAGTAAACTAAGATCTGATTACTCTTTTTTATCCTCACGTGGAGGTCTTGGAACAAGTGCTTTTTTAGACACTTTTTCTTTTTTAGTTTTAGGGTCAACTCCTAAGTATTTCACTTGGAAAACATCTCCCATTTTAACTACATCAGCAACGTTTTCAGTACGTTCCCAAGCCAGTTCAGATACGTGAAGCAATACTTCGTTTCCTGGTGCAGCAGTATATTCTACTACAGCTCCAAAATCTAGCATTTTGATTACTTTTACTTCGTAAGCTTCTCCTAATACTGGTTTGAAAGTAATAGAAGCAATTTTTGCTAATACCGCTTCAATTCCAGCAGGATCTGTACCTAAGATTTCGATAACACCTTGTTCGTCAACTTCATTAATAACGATAGTTGTTCCAGTAGCTTTTTGTAATTCCTGAATTACTTTTCCACCAGGTCCAATTAATGCTCCAATAAAGTTTCCAGGAATAGTTCTGGTAATGATTTTTGGTGCGTGAGCTTTTACGTCAGCTCTTGGCGCAGCGATAGTTTCAGTTAACTTTCCTAAAATGTGTAAACGTCCATCACGAGCCTGAGCCAAAGCTTGCTCCATAATGTCATAACGTAGACCATCAATTTTGATGTCCATTTGGCAAGCTGTAATACCGTCAGCAGTTCCAGTTACTTTAAAGTCCATATCTCCTAAGTGATCTTCGTCACCTAAGATATCAGACAATACAGCAAATTTCTCACCGTCAGTAATTAATCCCATAGCAATTCCAGAAACTGGTTTCACCATTTGAACTCCAGCATCCATCAAAGCCATTGTTCCAGCACAAACTGTTGCCATAGAAGAAGAACCGTTAGATTCTAATACTTCAGAAACAACACGAATTGTATAAGGACAATCTGCAGGAATCATATTTTTTAAAGCTCTTTGAGCTAAGTTACCGTGACCAACTTCTCTTCTTGAAGTTCCTCTTAATGGTTTTGCTTCACCAGTTGAGAAAGGAGGGAAGTTATAGTGTAAGTAGAATTTCTCTTCACCTTGCTCGCTAGGCGAGTCGATTTGGTTTGCTTCTCTAGAAGTTCCTAAAGTTACAGTTGCCAAAGCTTGAGTTTCTCCACGTGTGAATAAAGAAGAACCGTGAACTCTTGGTAAATAATCAGTTTCACACCAGATTGGTCTGATGTCTGTAGTTTTTCTACCATCTAAACGAACGCCTAATTCTAATACTACATTACGAACAGCTTCTTTGTTTGTTTTGTAGAAATATTTAGAAACTAAATCCCCATCAGCAGCTAATTCTTCTTCTGTAAATAAAGCTTTTACTTCTTCTTTAACTTCAGCAAATGCAGCGCCTCTTTCGTGTTTTGCAGAACCAACTTTTGCAATAGCATAGATTTTATCATATGCTGCAGCTTTTACTTTTGCGTAAATTTCTTCGTTTTCTCTCTCTCCTTCGTAAGTGCGGATTTCTTTTTTACCAAAAGCTTCCTGTAAACGATATTGAGCTTGAATTTGAACTTTGATAGCTTCGTGAGCAAACTTAATAGCTTCGATCATTTCAGCTTCTGAGATTTCTTTCATCTCACCTTCAACCATTGCTACAGAATCCATAGAAGCTCCAATCATCATATCGATATCAGATTTTTCTAATTCTTCTCTGTTTGGGTTGATTACTAATTTTCCGTCGATACGTGCTACACGTACTTCAGAAATTAAGTTGTAAAATGGAATATCTGAAACTGCTAATGCTGCAGAAGCAGCTAAACCAGCTAAAGCGTCTGGCATAACAGTTTCGTCATGAGACATTAACTGAATCATAACTTGTGTTTCAGCATGGTAATCGTCTGGGAAAAGCGGACGCAATACACGGTCAACTAATCTCATTGTCAATACTTCGCTGTCGCTTGGACGTGCTTCTCTCTTAAAGAAACCTCCTGGGAAACGACCTGCTGCTGCGAATTTTTCGCGGTAATCTACCGTTAACGGTAAAAAATCAACGCCTGGGTTTGATGTGCGAGCTGAAACTGCTGTTGCAAGAATCATAGTGTCGCCCATTCTTACTACTACAGAACCGTCAGCTTGTTTAGCTAAACGTCCTGTCTCGATTGTGATGCTTCTGCCATCACCTAAATCGATCTTTTCTACAAATAATTGTGGAATCATAAATTTTTTCCTTATTGATTATACAATGGGTTTTAGTTGTGTTGTAGTGTTGTTGTGTGTAGTTGTTGTTATCTAAAACCCAATGAAAAACCAAACTTTTTTTCTTGTAATATGCTTATTATAAATAGCTATAATGTAAAAACAAAAAGAGGCACTTTCGCACCTCTTTTCTATATTGATTATTTTCTGATATTCAATACTTTGATAATCTCACGATATCTGTTGATATCTTTCTTTTTCAAGTAGTCCAACAAAGCTCTTCTTTTACCTACTAATAGGACAAGAGAACGCTCAGTGTTGTAATCGTGACGATTTTTTTTCAAGTGTTCAGTTAAGTGAGAAATTCTATAAGTGAACAATGCAATTTGACCTTCTGCGCTTCCAGTGTTTGTTGCACCACCGTGTTGTGCGAAAATCTCTTCTTTCTTTTCTTTGCTTAAATACATTCCAATATTATTTTAATGATTTTTATGTATGTCAATACAACTTTTGTAAGACGGGTGCAAAATTAGATTAAAAAATCAGAAAAATCAAAAAAAAATAAAAGAATCTAAAAATTAGGGCTAAGAAATTTATTTTTAACAATTTAAATTAGCTTTTTTCTGTCTGATTCCAGTTGTTCTTTACTTTACTTTCTGAGCTTTTTTTCCTGATTGCTTTTCACTTAAAGACGAATAAGAAAATTTGACATTGTTTTCATCCGTGCTTACGCCAGAAATTAGCATTCCTTTATTATAGTTGTCAACAAATGTAATTTTTCGCAAAATATCATTTCCTTCCCAAACACCTTGTTTTAAACCGTCTTTAAGGGTTCCTTTTTGGGTTCCAAATTTATCTGATTCTTCATAATCTCCATTTCCATCAACTACGGTTTGACTTTTATTTTCATCCCAGCAGTTAAGAATTAGAGTTTGCAGTTTTTTTGTCTTCGGGTCCCAAACATTCTGCTTTTCACACTTTTTACTCTGATTTTCATACCAAGTAATTTCTTTTCCGGTTTTATGATCTTCAGAATAATTTATGACAGACTCTTTCCCTCCATTTTTATAGTAGCAAATAAACTCTCCGTCTTTTTTTAGAACATCACGATCTAAAGTTGAGCCGGTCATTTTCTTTCTGCCATTTTTATAAAAGTCCGTCACAACATAACGTACGCTTTTTTGAGAATAATTGGTAATTACTCTTGTGTAAGCATAATTGTCTGGCGTGCATTCACGATTTAAAGAATCTAAAAAGATTTTTTTAGAAACCATATTAATTTGCGCAGGCAGATTAACTGAAATTATCAGAAGCAAAAAGATGAAGATGTTTCTTTTCATTCAGTTCTATTTTTTATTCTAAATATAAAGTTTTTAGAATAATTTAGCAACTTCTTGATTTACAAATTCTAAAAATCTTTCGTCTGCTTCTGTAAATGGATCGATAACGTGGCTGTCAATATCAATTTGGCCAATATTTACTCCGTTCACAAAAAGAGGCACTACGATTTCTGATTTAACAGTCAAACTGCAAGCAATATAATTGTCTTGCGCCTTAACGTCTGGCACAACAAAATTTGCATTGCTTTCTGCTACTTGACCGCAAATACCTTTTCCAAACGGAATAACAGTATGATCTGTTTCTGCACCAACATACGGTCCTAAGTGTAAAGTTTTGGCATCATGATTGGCAAAATAAAAGCCTACCCAATTGTAATACTCTACATTTTTGTTTAAAAGCTGGCAGATTGCTAATAATTTTTCGTCTCTATTTGTTTCATTGTCAGCGACAATTGTACTTATCTTTGGTTGTAATTCTTGAAATGTCATGATATAAAATTTTATACAAAAGTATTTAAAGCTGAACTCAAAAAATATATAAATTTGAAAAAAAAATCTCTTGAAAAAATATTTAGTTCAGTTTAAGCCATTTTTGATTTTTGTTAGCATCTTTTTCCTGACATATATTGTCCTTACTTTGCTTTACAAATTTTATTTGAATAGTTATCAAGCCGAAGATCTTGATGGCATAACTGTAATTGCTGGAAGAAATACAGAACAATTGTTAGAGCTTTTTAATTATGATATAATAATTCAAAAAAGCTCTCAAAATCCGTGGCTGGATATTCTTTTGAATAACAGATATATTGCCCGAATCACTGAAGGTTGCAATGCTGTTAGCGTAATGATTCTCTTTGTGTCGTTTGTGGCTGCTTTTTCTGGAAATATAAAAAAGACTTTACTGTTTATAGCTTTAGGACTTGTGTCTCTTTATATTCTTAATATTATTAGAATTGCACTTTTGATTGTGCTAATGTATTATTTTCCAGAAAAGAATAAGTTTCTTCACGGTGTTTTGTTTCCATTGATTATTTACGGATATGTTTTTATTTTATGGATTTTCTGGATCAATAGATTTTCAAAATATGCTAAATAAATTAAAACATAATAAGTTTAAAATCCTTACAGCTGTAATTGTTGTAATATGTTTTGCTGTAATCAGGATGTTTGAAAGGAAGTTGTTTTATGATCCTTTTGTGACTTATTTTAGCGCCGATTTTCTTTCTATTCCTTATCCTCCAGTTGAAAATCTCAAGCTTTTCTTCGGATTATTTTCTCGTTACTTTTTAAATTCAGCTTTATCTCTTTTGTTGATTTATGCATTATTTCGAGATCGAGATATTTTGAAAGTCAGCTTGTTTATGTATATCTTTTTTCTGGTAATACTTTTGGGAGCATTTTTTATAATTCTCGAATTTTTTCCAGACGGAAGCTGGCTTCTTTTCTACGTTAGAAGATTTATAATTCAGCCTGTTTTGGTGCTATTATTTATTCCAGGATTTTACTATCAGCTTCAAAATTCTAAAAAATAACATTTGTTTTAGTTTTTTATCGCTGGTTTTTGAATAGCTTTGCAATATGAATTTGAAAAAGTGTACAGGTCTCTTTTTAGCGCTCCTACTATTGGTTTCCAATATTGGGTTTGCTTTTGACGTACATTATTGTGGCGGAAAAATTGCTTCGGTTTCTTTAAAAACTACTGCAGAACCTGTCGTTGAAAAAAAATGCTGTGGTTCTAAAGAGAAAAAGAACTCTTGCTGCAAAGATAAAGTTGTTCATTTCGAAAAGAAATCAGACGATGCAACGATCAAATTCTTCTTTTTCCAATTTGCTTTCCCAGCAGTTATACAGGATTACAAACCTCTTGTCTTTTTAGAACTTCCAAATTTTAAAAAGAAAGAAGTTCTTTCGTATTATGCTGATGCGAATGCGCCCCCCTTATTTAAGTTATATCATCAGTATATCTTCTATTCCTGATTTTAATGTTAAGATGCAATGCAAGTCTTGATTAAGACTTTGTATTTACATTTTGATTGTTTTCGCTTTGAACAAACATCAAAAATGTAATTCTATTCAACATTAAAATCATTTTTTATGCAAAAAAATATAATGCTTTTTGCTGCGTTTTTGCTTTCTGTTTCTATGTTTTCGCAAGAAGATTTAGAGGAAGTAAAAATCACTAAAAAGCAAAAAGGAATTAAAAAATCCTATACGTTAACGGCCAATACTTCTGTTATTACCAGCAAAGAATTGCTTAAAGCGGCTTGTTGTAATTTAGCCGAAAGTTTTGAAACAAACCCATCAATCGATGTCAATTTTTCTGATGCCTTAACAGGAACAAAACAGATCAAAATGCTTGGACTGACTAGTCCGTATTTAATGATTACAGAAGAGAATATTCCTTCTGTACGAGGAGCTTCACAAGCTTATGGATTGTCATTTACTCCTGGAACTTGGATTGAAAGTGTTCAAATTACAAAAGGAGCGGGGAGTGTTATAAATGGTTACGAAAGTATTTCGGGCCAAATTAATACAGAACTTTTAAAGCCTTTAAGCGATATTCCGTTCTTTCTGAATGCTTACGGTTCAACTGATTCTCGTTTTGAATTAAATACCCATTTCAATAAAAAATTATCAGATAAATGGGCTACAAGTTTATTTGTTCACGGAAATGCGCGTGTAGCAAAGAACGACATGAACAATGACGGATTTTTAGATAATCCGTTAGGAAAACAAATCAATGTTTTAAATCGTTACCAATATTATAATCCAGAAAGCGGTTTGGTTAGTTTTATCAATTTCAGATATATGAATGATAAGAAACAAACTGGAGAAGTTGATTTCGACAAAGATCGTGATCGCGGTACGACAAACTATTGGGGTTCAGAAATCAATACAGAACGCTTTGATGTTTCAACAAAAATTGGATATGTGTTCAAGGATATGCCATATCAAAGTATCGGATTTCAAAATGCTTTTAATAGCCACAAACAAGATTCTTATTATGGTTTGAATCAATACGATATCAAGCAGAATAGTTTTTATTCTAATTTGATTTTCAATTCGATCATTAATAATACTATGAACAAGTTTACAACTGGTTTGAATTTTACTCACGATCAATATCAGGAATTTGTGAATCTAACAGATGTAAGCAGAATCGATAATTCAGTTGGAGCTTTCTTTGAATATACCTATGACAATACAGATAATTTCAGTTTAATTTTAGGAGGAAGGATAGATAATCATAACCGATTAGGATTCTTTGTTACGCCAAGATTACACATGCGATATAATCCTTGGAAAAATGGGGTAATTCGTTTTTCTGCTGGAAGAGGAAAACGTTCTGCTAATATTTTTGCAGAGAATCAGCAGCTTTTTGCTAGTTCAAGAACGTTTTCAATTTTAGATTCTAATGGAAAAGTCTACGGATTAAACCCAGAAATTGCTTGGAATTATGGTGTAAGTTTTTCGCAGAAATTCCGTCTATTCAACAGAAACGGCGATGCTGGTTTCGATTTATACCGCACCGATTTTCAAAATCAGGCAGTAGTAGATGTGATGCAGAGTCCGCAACAGGTTTTATTTTATGATTTAAAAGGAAGTTCATTTGCGAACAGCCTTCAAGTTGAATTTAATTATGAATTGGTTCATAACTTAAATTTGAGAACAGCTTACAAATATTATGATATTCAAACTGATTATTTAAGAGGAACATTCCAGCGTCCGCTTCAGGCAAAACATCGTTTCTTGGGAAATTTAGAGTATGAGACAACAATGAATGATGATAAGCAATGGAAGTTTGATTTTACCTATAATTGGTCAGGGAAACAACAATTGCCATATACAGCTACAAACCCTACAGATGATCAGTTTCCTGATTTTTCACCAGCTTATGCTGTAATGAATGCACAAGTAACTCGTGTTTTTTCTTCAGTTTTGGAAGTATACGTAGGCGGAGAAAACATTGGAAACTACAAACAGCAAAAAGCAATTTTAGGAGCAAATGATCCTTTTGGACCTAATTTTGATGCATCAATTGCATACGCTCCAATTTTTGGGCAAATGTATTATGCAGGTTTAAGATTTAAAATTAAATAAGAATTTCAATAACAATAAATTAAATACAATGAATAAAATAGTTTTAATCGCAATAATGATATTTTTAGGTTTTTCAGTTCAGGCTCAAACCAAAAAAAATAAAAACTTAAAATATACAACTGAAGTAAATGGGAACTGTGAACAATGCAAGAAACGAATTGAAAAAGCAGCTTATGGTGTTCCAGGAGTAAAAACAGCAACTTGGGATGTTAGCTCACACCAACTTTCTGTGATTTTAAATGAAGAGAAATGTTCTCCTTCAGATTTGAATAAAGCAATTGCAAAGGCAGGTCATGATACTAAGGAAGTTAAAGCTGCAGCAGCAGATTATGACAACCTTCACAGCTGTTGTAAATATGTGAGAGAAGAATAATAGGAAGGCCCAAACGACTAGTTTGGGCTTTTTTTAATAGTTAATTTATGTTTAAAATACTGCATTTTATTGCGGTTAAGGTAAATTATTGTTACTTTCACGAACTATAAAGATAACCAATCTCGTTTTATGAATAATTTTGAATGGACCCAGTTACTAAACCCTGAATTTTATATTACTTTAAGCGTCGGAGGTTTTCAGATTGGGTTATTTATTGTGCTGTTTATAGTTTTTGCTGAAACAGGACTTTTTGCAGGTTTTTTTCTACCTGGAGACAGTTTGCTTTTTTTGGCAGGGATTTACAGCCGTGACTTAATAGAGAATGTTTTATTTATTCCAAATGATTTCTTAAACGTATTTCTGCTTGCAACTGCAGTCGCTATAATGGGAGTTTTAGGAAATATGACGGGTTACTGGTTTGGTGCGAAAAGTGGTTATTATTTATTCAAAAAAGAAGATACATTTTGGTTTAAGAAAAAATATCTTCTTCAGTCAAAAGATTTCTTTGAGAAGTATGGAGGTAAAGCAATCATTTATGCACGTTTCCTACCTATTTTTAGAACATTTGCTCCAATCGTTGCAGGAATCGTTTCAATGGACAAAAAGAAATTTATGTTTTATAATATCTTGAGTTCTTTCCTTTGGTCATTTATCTTAATTTTTGCAGGACATTATTTATATGGCGTCTTCTTAAAACAAGGAATAGATTTGAAAAAACACATAGAATATATTATCATAATTATCATCGTTATTTCAACATTCCCAGTTTTATTAAAACTATTGAAAAAGAGACCAAACGAACAGATATAATCTAATAAAAGCATAAAAAAAATCCGAAGCCTAAACTTCGGATTTTTTTATATTTTATATTCAGTAGAATTTAATTTGTAGAAATAAGTTTCGTAGTATTTAACTAAACTCAAAAATGTAAGTTGTCAAATATGAGAGTGACGAAATAATCTTAGAAAAATTTCAGATAACAATTAACAATTAACAATTAAATATTACCATTCATTCACTTTATTCGCGTCCATTTTAAGGAAAATAAACAATAAAATAGTGAATCCCCAGAGTCCGGAACCTCCGTATGAAAAGAATGGAAGAGGTACTCCAATTGTTGGGAAAATTCCAATTACCATTGCAATGTTTACAAAGAAGTGTATAAAGAGAATTCCTGCAACACAATAGCCATAAACCCGGCTGAATTTTGTTTTTTGCCTTTCGGCTAAATAAATAATTCTAAGCAGTAAGCTTACAAAAAGCAAAATCACTACTAAAGAACCAGCAAATCCCCATTCTTCACCAACAGTTGTAAAGATATAATCGGTATGCTGTTCAGGAACGAATCCTCCTTTAGTTTGTGTTCCTTCAAGAAAACCTTTTCCAATCCATCCTCCAGATCCAATTGCAATTTCAGATTGGTTGGTATTGTATCCAATACCTTTCATATCAACAGTTTTACCTAATAAAATGTTGAAACGGTCCCTGTGGTGCTGTTTAAAAACGTTATCAAAAACGTAATCAACAGAAAAAACAAATCCCGCAATTAAGAGCAATAAAATACCGCTCTGAATAATATTTCGATCAACAACCCTACCTTTAAAATATATAATTGCCAGAACAATAAACGATATTCCTATAACCACATACGGCTCTAAAACTAATGTTAGAACGAAAAGGGCAATGGTTATAAAAGCAGTCCATACGTACCAAGAAGGCAAACCTTCTCTATACAAAACAAGGATGAAAACACTGTAAATTAAAGCACTTCCAGGGTCTGGCTGTGGTAAAATCAACATTACAGGCAACAGCATAATGGCCAAAGCCTGAATTTGCCTATTTGTTTCTTTTAGATTGATTTGCGTATCACTTAAATATTTTGCTAAAGCTAATGAGGTCGCAGCTTTTGCAAACTCAGAAGGCTGTAAAGTAAAACTTCCAATCGCATACCAGCATCGTTGTCCAGCAATTGTTTTTCCAAATAGAAATAATCCTGCAAGAGATAATAAGGAAACTCCAAAGATGATACTGGCATATTTTTCGTAAAATTTACCATCAACAAAAAGCACAACAAATATCAAAGGAATTGTACAGCAAATAAAAATAAACTGTTTTTGATATGTGCCATCAGTTGACAATAAAGACGACGAATAGATATTCAGCCAACCTAAAGTTACCAGCGAAATGTAGATAAAAACACTTATCCAATCGATATTATTTTTTACACTTTGATTTTTCATTTGAAATAATCTTTCTTAATTTTCTTTAGTAGTGTCTACCGCTGTTTTTTTAACTTCAGTTTTTGTTGTTGCTGTAACAGGAGCTTTTGGTTTTACAATTTTAGCTTGTAAAACAGAGTCTTTTGGAACAGATTCGATTTTAAGAGCCTCGCTTATTCCTCCTAATTTAGCATATTCCGAAAGTAAGCTTTTGTTTAATACTCTCACTTCTAGATCTGTTCTTGTAATCTTCTTTCTTAGATATTTTTCAATCATCAAACTGGCAATTGGTCCCGCAACTGTTGCTCCAAAACCTCCGTTTTCAATCATAACGGCAATAGCAATTTTTGGATTGTCTTTTGGTGCAAAAGCCACAAAAATAGAGTGGTCTTTAAGCTTTTCTCTTTTACCGTTTATTTTGGCATAGTTTTCAGCTGTTCCAGTTTTTCCGCAAATGTCAATTCCTTCTACTCTAAGAGCGTAAGCTGTACCTTTGTTATATACATCAAAGAGTCCGCTTATAACAGGCGGATAATATTTTTGATCAATTGTAGTTACGTGTTTTGTCGTAAACTTTTCGTCTATTTTTTCTCCCTCAATTTTTTTAATGATATGAGGAGTATAATAATAACCTTGATTTGCAACAGTCGCCATCATATTGGCCAATTGAATAGGTGTCATTAAAACCTCTCCTTGTCCAATTGCATTCGATACAATAGTTGAACTTCTCCATCCTCCGTTAGGGTAAATTCTTTTATAGGTTTTAGAAGTTGGGATATTTCCTCGTTTTCCAATAGGTAAATCATATCCCATAAATTGTCCTAAACCGAAACTTTTTACGTGGCTGCTCCAAACATCAACAGCCTGACCAGGGTCTTTATACTTATTGATTGTAAGCATATAGGCTTGTCCAAAATAAGTGTTGCAAGAATTATAAATTCCGTTATGTAACTGATGCGGACCAAAACCGTGACATTTCATGAATCGGCCTCCACCATAACTAAATCCGTGATGGCACATAAAAGTAGTCTGTTCATTTATTACGCCTTCTTGGAGTGCAACTAAACCAGTTAGGATTTTGAATGGAGAACCTGGAGGGTATTCTGCCAAAAGTCCTCTGTCATATAAAGGTTTTGAAATCGAATCGTTATATAAAAGTGTATAATTTTTAGATCTTTGGCGTCCTACCAAAATACCTGGATCATAAGAAGGAGCAGTAACTAAAGCAAGAATTTCACCTGACTTAGGTTCAATTGCCACAATACCACCTCTTTTATTAATCATCAATTCCTCGCCATATTTTTGAAGCTCAGCATCAATAGTTAAATTAATATCTTCTCCAGCTACAGCAATGGTATCGTATTTTCCTTCTTTATAAGGGCCAATTTCTCGGTTATATTTGTCTTTTTGAATGTATTTTACCCCTTTTATTCCGCGTAAAATTTCTTCATAACTTTGCTCAACACCTTGTTTTCCAATTAAATCTCCACTATTGTAGTATGGATTCTTCGCAATTTGTTTTTCATTTACCTGAGTAATAAAACCAAATATATTTGCACCGTAATCTACTTCGTAATCACGCAGAGATCTTTTCTGGAAATAGAAACCATCGTATTTTCTGATTTTTTCCTGAAAGGCAGCAAACTCATTTTTATTTAACTGAGATAAAAAAACAGAAGGAAGCCTTGGGCTATATACTTTTGCTTTTTCAATACGTTTATGATATTCTTCTTGTGTGATGTTCAGAAGTGTACAGAATTCTGCAATATTTAAATCTTCTTTTACCTCTCTAGGAATAACCATAATATCGTAAGAAGCCTGATTAGCAACAAGAAGTTTTCCGTTACGATCATAGATGTAGCCTCTTTCAGGATAGTCATAAACTTTCTTAATCGCATTGTTTTCTGACTTCAATTTGAATGAATCATCGATAATCTGCAGATAAAAGATCCTGATCACTAGCAAAGACGCTGCAATAATAATTATAGTGGGCAGCAAGACTTTTCTCATCGTTTATTGGGCTTAATAAGATAAATTATTATTATTGAGGTAATTATAGTAAAGATAGAACTAAACAAGGTTCGGAGTAAAATGTCCCAGACAAATTTGAATTGAAATGCTTCAAGAACAAACAATACAATGTGGTGCATTAAAACGGAAACCAATATAAATGAAAATCGTTCTGGAGTTAAAGACTCGTTTAGTTTTATCGTTTGATATTCGTAACTCAGTCCAAAAGAAAATTTGAAAATATAAGGTCTGTAATATGCTAGGATCACACAAGCTGTTGCGTGTATACCACCCGAATTACAAAACATATCCATAGTAAGTCCAAGCAAAAAGCTTGAAATTATTAAACCAGCTTTGTTACTATTTACCGGATACAAAATAATGTACAGGATATATGGAAAAGGACTTATGTATCCTAGGAAATTCATATTATTGAAAATAACAATCTGAATTGCCAGCAGCATAATAAATCTAAAAATATTTACTAAAACAGCGCTACTCATTCTTTTCCTTGCTTTGGTTTTCTAGATTAATAATTTCTTCTCTGTCTTTACTTTTGATAATATAAACGTGACCCAGATTGGTCATGTCATTAAATAGTTTCACTCTTATGACATAAAAACTGGTGTTGTTTTTCTTGTATATATTTTCAACGGTTCCGATATTTATTCCTTCAGGGAAAATAGAAGATTGTCCACCAGTAACAATAGTATCTCCTTTTCTGATAGAAGCTAGTCTAGGAACGTCTTCTAATTGTACAAATCCAGTACTTTTTCCATCCCAAGTTAAAGAACCAAAGTGATTTGATTTCTTTATTTTGGCATTAATACGAGACTTCATATTCAAAATACTAACTACAGTTGAGTAATTTGCAGAGGTATTGTCAACAACTCCGATAATTCCTAAACTGTTAATTACTCCCATATCTTGTTTTACTCCTTCATTGTTTCCAGAGTTCAAAGTGATATAGTTTTCGTGTGTGTTGTATGTATTATGAATTACTTTAGATACAATTATATCAGCAGGTTTTACACCTTTAATGCTATCTGGCAGTGGTGCTTTGGTAGTGTCTTCTTTGTTAAATAGAAGGCTTTTTAACCTTGCATTCTCTAATACAAGTTCGTCATTTTCGGCTCTTAAATTCAAATATTCGTTTACACGATTAATTCTTTCATAAACACCTCCGCTTAAAAAATTAGCTGAACTGATTACTCTGCTTCTATGATAGGAATGCGATTGAATTGTGAGCGTCAACGAAATACCTAAAAGCAGCAAAAACAGTAATCGATTACTGTTTCTTATAATGAAATTAAATATTTGCTGCATTTCTTGTCTGGTTATTTTGTTTCAGGATATGCTTGAAGGTTTCAGTTTTTACAAGGGTCAAATATTAGAAATTCGACCCTTATAAAAGTAAATTGATTGTTATTTTGAATCTTATTTGATTAAGATACTTTTAAATTTTGCAATGTTTTTAAGTGCCATTCCTGTACCACGAACAACAGCTCTTAATGGATCTTCCGCAATGTAAACAGGTAAATCTGTTTTTTGAGAAATACGTTTGTCAAGTCCTCTCAACATAGATCCTCCACCAGCTAAATAGATACCAGTGTTGTAGATATCTGCTGCTAACTCAGGAGGAGTTTGAGATAATGTTTCCATTACTGCATCCTCAATACGCTGAATAGATTTGTCTAAAGCTTTTGCAATTTCACGGTAAGAAACATCTACTTGCTTTGGTTTACCAGTAAGTAAATCTCTACCTTGAACTGACATATCTTCTGGCGGACCATCTAAATCTTCAATCGCCGCTCCAATTTGAATTTTAATTTTTTCAGCAGTACTTTCTCCAACAAATAAGTTGTGCTGTGTACGCATGTAATAAACGATATCATTTGTGAAAACGTCACCTGCAATTTTTACAGATTTGTCACATACAATTCCGCCTAAAGCGATTACAGCAATTTCTGTTGTACCACCTCCGATATCCACAATCATGTTTCCTTTTGGTTGCATAATGTCAATACCAATACCAATTGCCGCCGCCATTGGTTCATGAATCAAATAAACTTCTTTTCCGTTTACTCTCTCACAAGATTCCTTCACCGCTCTCATCTCCACTTCAGTAATACCAGAAGGAATACATACAACCATACGTAAAGCAGGAGTAAACATTCTTTTTTTCAATGCAGGAATACTTTTAATGAACATATTGATCATTTTTTCCGAAGCATCAAAATCAGCGATTACACCGTCTTTCAAAGGCCTTATAGTTTTGATGTTTTCATGTGTTTTACCTTGCATCATATTGGCTTCCTTACCAACAGCAATGATTTTGCCTGATACTCTATCACGTGCAACGATAGATGGACTATCAATGACAACTTTATCATTATGAATGATTAAAGTGTTTGCGGTTCCAAGGTCTATCGCAATATCCTCGGTCATGAAATCAAAAAATCCCATAAGTTTTTTTTGGGGTTTAAAATGTTATAAATTATTTATCGAACAAAGTTAAACAAATTAATGTTTAAAATGACGAGTTCCTGTAAATACCATTGCAAGATTATTTTCATTGCAATAATTTATGCTTAATTCGTCTTTAATCGAACCTCCTGGCTGAATTACAGCAGTTATTCCTGCTTTTTTAGCTAATTCTACACAATCCGGAAATGGGAAAAATGCATCACTTGCCATCGAAGCTCCATTTAAATCAAATCCAAAAGCTTTTGCTTTGTCAACAGCTTGAATTAAAGCGTCAACTCTTGAAGTCTGACCTGTACCTGATGAAATCAATGTTCCGTTCTTAGCAAATACAATAGTGTTTGATTTTGTATTCTTGCAGATTTTAGAAGCAAAGATCAAATCTTCGATCTCTTGAGCAGTAGGTTCTGTAATTGTAACGGTTTTTAAATGCTCTTTATTATCCGTAATATTATTTCTGTCCTGAATTAACAAACCATTAAGACAAGTTCTTACTTGACGAGATGGCAATTCAACTTCATTTTGAACTAATATAATTCTGTTTTTCTTCTCTTGTAAAACGGTAACTGCCTCAGCATCATAAGCTGGAGCGATAACTACTTCGCAGAATAATTTGTTGATTTCCTGTGCAGTTTCTAAATCAATTTTTGTGTTAGAAATTAACACTCCTCCAAAAGCAGAAGTAGGATCACAAGCTAAAGCTGCTAAATAAGCTTCACTAATTGTTTTTCTTGAAGCCAATCCGCAAGCATTGTTGTGTTTTAAAATTGCGAATGTTGGTCCGTCAGTTTTAAACTCAGCAATTAAATTAACTGCAGCATCAACATCTAGTAAATTGTTGTATGATAATTCTTTTCCGTGAAGTTTATTGAACATTGCGTCAAAATCTCCAAAGAAGAATCCTTTTTGGTGAGGGTTTTCACCGTATCTTAAAACTTGACCGTTTGCAATGCTTTCTTTGTAAATAGTCTCGTCTGTGTTGAAATAATTAAAAATAGCTCCATCGTAGTGAGATGAAACGTGGAATGCTTTAGTAGCAAACAATCTTCTGTTTTCCAAAGTTGTTGCTCCATCTTGCTCTGTAATCAAATCTAAAAGCAAGCTGTATTCATTTACAGATGCAACAATTACAGTGTCTTTGAAATTTTTTGCACCAGCACGGATTAATGAAATACCGCCGATGTCAATTTTTTCAATAATATCTTGTTCACTTGCTCCAGAAGCAACTGTTTTTTCAAAAGGATATAAATCAACAATTACCAAATCAATTTGAGGAATGTCAAATTCCTTCATTTGCTGAACATCACTTTCGTTATCTTGACGATTTAAAATACCTCCAAAGATTTTTGGGTGTAAAGTTTTTACTCTTCCGCCAAGAATTTCAGGGAAAGAAGTGATATCTTCAACAGGAACTACTGGAATACCAAGGTTTTTGATGAAATCTTCAGTTCCTCCAGTTGAATAAAGTGTTACATTTTGTTCGTGTAATTTTCTAACAATTGGTTCTAATCCATCTTTAGAAAAAACAGAAATTAATGCCGATTGTATTTTTTTTGTTGTGCTCATTGTGTAGTTATGATTTTGAGACTGCAAAAGTAGTTTTTTTATACATTATATTAAAAAAAATTAGTGTAACAAAATGCTAAAAAAATCTACTGATGAGTAAGTTAACTTTTATTAGGTTATTGAATTTAAATTATTGAATTTTACTTTATTGAAAAATACAAAAATATGATCGTTTATCTAAGATTATTAAAAGAAAGTCTAAGCTTCGCCATCAATGCTTTGCGAAATAATAAATTGCGTACTTTATTGTCACTTTTAGGTGTTACAATCGGTATTTTTTCAATTATTGCTGTTTTGGCTGCCGTTGACTCCTTAGATAGAAAAATTTCTAAAGATTTGAGCAGTTTAGATAAAAATACGATTTATTTAATGAAATATTGCTTTGGGCCGTCTGAAATTCCGCAATGGAAGAGAGAACAGTTTCCAAATGTAAAATATGATGAATATGTTGGTCTGAAAAACTCAATGAATAATACTGATCAAGTAGCATATCAGCTTTTTGTAAACAGAGAAAGTTTAAAATACGATTCTAAAACTGTAAGTGATGTAAATATTATTCCGTCGTCAAGCGAAATGGTCGATATAGACGGATTGAGTTTTGATAAAGGAAGATTTTACAATGAATCTGAATCTAATTCGGGAACTGCTGTTATTGTGCTTGGTTACGATATCGCTGAAGGACTTTTTGGGTCAAGCGATCCTATTGGAAAAAATATTCGTTTATACGGACAACGATTCACGGTTATTGGTGTAATTGCCAAACAAGGAGCTGGTTTTTTTGGAGATAGCAATGATACCTCAGTTTATCTTCCTGCTAACTTTTTAAGAAGAATGTACGGAGACAGCGACGCCATGACGCCAGTAATTGTTTTAAAACCTCAAAAAGGCGTTGATATGGATGCGTATAAAGCAGAAGTGGCGCAAAAACTACGAGCAATTCGCGGAATGAAAGCAGGCGATATGGATAATTTCTTCATAAATGTACTTTCTGGATTTACTGATTTTATTGATGGAATTCTAGGTCAAATGAATGTTGTAGGCTGGATCATCAGCGGATTTTCTCTTCTGGTTGGAGGTTTCGGAATTGCGAATATTATGTTTGTTTCAGTTAAAGAAAGAACCAATCTTATCGGAATTCAAAAATCATTGGGAGCAAAAAATAAATTTATTTTATTCCAATTTTTGTTTGAAGCTATTATTCTTTCTGTTATTGGCGGAATCATTGGCCTGCTAATGGTTTGGGGAATCGCTGTAATCTTAACAAAAGCCCTCGATTTTGAATTTGTTTTAAGTTTAGGGAATATTCTTTTAGGAACTGGTTTAGCGGCTCTTATTGGCTTGATTTCTGGAATTCTGCCAGCGGTTTCGGCAGCAAATTTAGATCCGGTTGAAGCAATTCGCACAGGAATGTAATATTGTTTTTGTGTTATTTTACTGTAAATTTTGATGGCTCAAAATAATTAGATATTTTTGATAGACCAAGAACCTAAACCATTAATCCAATGAGCTTTAATCTTAGATCTGTCGATACAGTTGAGTCTATTTCTAGAGAAGATTTCAAAAGAAATTATTTAGACAAAAAGAAGCCCTTAATTATAAAAGGACTCACAAATGATTGGCCCGCAAAAGAGAAATGGTCGACAGAATATTTTAAGGAAATTGCCGGAGATATTGAGGTAAAATTGGTTGATAATTCTAAAGCAGATCCTTCAAAAGTAATTAATGCTTCAATCGCCAGCATGAAGTTTGGCGAATATTTAGATCTCATAAAAAGAGAACCCACGCAATTGCGTATTTTTTTCTTCAATCTTTTTAAACATAGACCAGAACTTATTAATGATGTAAAAGTTCCAAAAGAACTAATGGGAGGTTTTATAGAAAGTATGCCTGCCATGTTTTTTGGAGGTTCTAAGGCGATTACTTTTTTGCATTATGATATCGATTTACCGCATCTTTTTCACACTCATTTTGGAGGAAGAAAACATATCATATTGTTTGATAATAAATGGAAGAAAAGACTCTATTGTATTCCTAATACCACTTATGCCTTAGAAGATTATGATGTTGCTAATCCCGATTTTGAAAAATTCCCTGCTCTAAAAGGAGTAGAAGGGTATGAAGTTTTTCTGGAACACGGAGATACGTTATTTATGCCAACAGGAATGTGGCATTGGATGCGTTACATTGATGGTTCTTTTTCGCTCACACTTCGGGCATGGGACAAATCGTGGTCTAGAAAAATTGCCAGTGTTTGGAGTTTATTTATGCATGGAGCCGTAGACAGCGGTATAAAAGTGATTTTTAGAGAACGTTATGCTGTTTGGCGTGAAAAGCGAGCTTTTGTAATTGCAGAAAAAGAACTGAAAAAGGATTTGAAAAAAGCAGGGTAATATACTTTTATTGTTTTTTAGGGATGTCAAATTCTAGAAATTTAATTTTTGTATTATCCCACTTAATATAATCTGAATTATAGTGCTTGTTGATTTTCTTATAATTTAAAACTGTGTCTTCTTCTTGTGTTGATCTTCTTATGGTGAAATACTTTATTTTGCTTGCCGATGGGCTGTTTAAGAAATCTAAAGTCTTTTTGAAATCTTTATTCTTGATTGTGTCGTTTTGAGATGCAAATACAAGCATTGTGTGTCGTTCATCTCTGCTAGCAACGTTTTGTTTGATAAAATCAATTAAGCTGTAGCTTGGTATTTGAACAATATCGTTAGGTTCAATATTAATGAAATCCGGAATTGTATCTGACGGCGATTGAACGCAGCGCCAACCTATAGTTTCTATGTGATAGAAATAGAAATTATTGTCTTTGTCTATTAAGATTTGGTTATGTCCATAAAACCCTGGAGGTGGAGGTGGGATTTTTTTTATTTTTAATTCCTTTAAATACTCCTTGTTTTCATTGGAGATAATATAAGCAAAATTTTGTTTAATTGCTTGATTTTCTTTTTTGCTACAATTCAAAAAGAGAAAACAAATCATAAAACCAACAAAAATTCTAGCCATAAAGAATAAGATTTAAAATAAAGATATAAAAAAATCTCAAGAAGCAATTTCTTGAGATTTTGTATTGAATTTGTATGTTTTTAGAAAGATTATTTTTCTTTTAATAGTTTTTCTAAATACTCAACTTTTTCTTTTTCTGCCTGAAGCATACGTTCTAAAAGTTCTACTACTTTGTCTATTGGGTTGAATGTACAATAATATGGACTCATTGTTCCATGTGCAAAACTATTGTCATAAAAACTATTAAAATAATTTATCATATTTTCTTCGGTAAAGTTTTTAATTGCTTCAACAGTTACTCCAAGCGCTTTTGCTACTTCTGCAAGTTTTGCATCGTCTATGGTTTCACTGTTCTCCATAGCAGAAATCGACTGTTGATTTGTACCCAAAGCCTGCGCAAGAGCTTCCTGCTTCATATCTTTAAGTTCACGAATACGACTGATTTTTCGTCCTATATGGTTTTGTTTTGTTGCTGTGCTCATAATTCAAAGATATTTATATTACTTTAGAAAAAATAGATTTCTGTAAAAAACAGGTTTGCATTAGTATGATACGCCATTGTCATTTATGCAAAAACAAAAATACAATTTTTCAGACAAGTTGTTAATTGTACTTATAAAACTTATATGGTTTAAAATAAAAAATCCCAAGAAGCAATTTCTTGGGATTTCTATTTTAAGTAGTTTTAAAACTATCTAATATCATTATTTTGAATCAAATCGATGTATAAGTTGATCTTATCTTTCAATTCTTTTCTAGGCGTGATAAAGTCTAAGAAACCGTGTTCTAATAAGAACTCAGCAGTTTGGAAACCTTCTGGTAAATCTTTTCCTGTAGTGTCACGTACAACACGCGGACCAGCAAAACCAATCAAAGCGCCTGGCTCAGAGATGTTGATGTCTCCTAACATAGCGTATGATGCTGTTGTTCCTCCAGTTGTTGGATCTGTACAAAGAGAGATGTAAGGTAATTTAGCTTCAGCTAATTGAGCTAATTTTACAGAAGTTTTTGCTAATTGCATTAAAGAATAAGCAGCTTCCATCATACGAGCTCCACCAGATTTAGAAATCATTACAAATGGAAGTTTGTTTTTAATAGCGTGATCAATACCTCTCGCAATTTTTTCACCTACTACAGCTCCCATAGATCCACCGATGAATGCAAAATCCATACAGCAAATTACAAGTTCTCTTCCTTTAGATTTTCCTACTCCCGTACGTACAGCGTCTTTAAGATGAGTTTTTTCCATTACATCTTTTAATCTTTCTGCATATTTTTTTGTATCCACAAAATGCAAAGGATCTTTAGATGTCATGTTTTTATCTAACTCAACAAATTCGTTGTTGTCGAATAAAATTTCAAAATAGGTTGCGCTTCCAATTCGAACGTGAAAATCATCTTCAGGGCTTACGAATAAATTTCTCGCTAATTCGTCAGCATCAATAATTTTTCCAGTAGGAGATTTGTACCACAATCCTTTCGGAACGTCCATCTTATCTTCTGTCGCGGTCGTAATCCCTTTTTCTTGTCTTTTAAACCAAGCCATTTTTTTAATTTTAGAATGTAGATTTTAAATTTTAGATTTTTCAATCTGAATTCAAAATTTAAATTTCAGGCTTCATTAGAAATCTGAAATCTAAATTCAAAAATCTAAAATTTAAAGTGTGTTTACGTTATTTAAATCTGCAAAAGCTTGTTCAAGTCTTGCATTGAATGTTACTTCGCTTTCACGAACCCATCTTCTTGGATCGTAATATTTTTTGTTTGGAGCATCAGCACCTTCTGGATTACCAATTTGTGATTTTAAATAGTCAAGGTTTTTAACCATATAATCACGGATTCCTTCAGTGTATGCAAATTGTAAATCTGTATCGATATTCATTTTGATAACTCCGTAGCTAATTCCTTCTCTAATTTCTTCAAGTGTAGAACCTGAACCTCCGTGGAAAACGAAATCAACTGGATTGTGTCCTGTGTTGAATTTGTTTTGTACGAAATCCTGAGAATTTTTTAAGATTTTTGGAGTTAATTTTACGTTTCCTGGTTTGTAAACACCGTGAACGTTTCCAAAAGCAGCTGCAATTGTAAATTTAGGGCTCACTTTAGATAATTCTTCGTAAGCGTAAGCTACTTCTTCTGGTTGAGTGTATAATTTTGAGCTATCAACATCAGAGTTGTCAACACCATCTTCTTCACCACCTGTAATACCAAGTTCGATTTCTAATGTCATACCCATTTTGCTCATTCTAGCTAAATATTCTTTACAGATCTCGATGTTTTCTTCGATTGGCTCCTCAGACAAATCGATCATGTGAGAACTGAATAATGGTTTTCCTGTTTCTGCGAAGTGTTTCTCAGATGCATCTAATAAACCATCAATCCAAGGCAAAAGTTTTTTTGCACAGTGGTCTGTATGTAAAATTACGGTTGCTCCGTAAGCTTCTGCTAATGTATGAATGTGTTTTGCTCCCGCGATTCCTCCTGCGATTGCTGCTTTTTCACCTGCATTTGATAATCCTTTTCCAGCGTTGAATTGTGCTCCTCCGTTAGAAAATTGAATGATAACCGGTGCATTTAATTTAGCTGCAGTTTCTAGAACTCCATTGATTGTGCTAGATCCTGTAACGTTTACTGCAGGTAATGCAAATCCTTTTTCTTTCGCATAGTTAAAAATCTCTTGAACTTGATCTCCTGTAGCTACTCCGGGTTTGATATTGTGTGCCATTGTAATTTTTTTTATAGTTGTTTTTAGTTTTTAGGTTGCAAAAATAAGAATTAATTAGCATTAGAATGGATAATTTATACCAAAATTTAAAACAGAGTGTCCAAAATTGTATTCTTTAAACCATCGATCACCTTTCTCATGCGCTGGATTATAGGTCTTAAAGCCTAAATCTAAACGAACAACAAAAAAGCTTAAATCGTATCTTAAACCAAATCCTGTACCCAAAGCAATTTCTCCTAAATCGTTTAAGTTGTCAAATCTTGCTTTCGGATCGATGACATTATCGAGTACATTCCAGATATTTCCGGCATCTGCAAAGAAAGCTCCTTTTACATCTCCAAAAACTTTGAAACGAAATTCTGCACTCGCAGCAATTTTCATATTGGCCTCATTAAAGTCGTTTACCGCATTTGTGCTTCCAGGTCCTAAAGCATAAGGTTGCCAAGCACGATTATCGTTGGAACCTCCTCCATAATAACTTCGTGAAAACGGAATATAATTTGAATTTCCAAACGGAATTGCAATTCCAAAGAAGCTTCTAACCGCTAAAACTTTTTCTTTCCCAAAATCCCAGTGTTTGATATAATCAAATTCAGTTTTAACATATTCTGAATATTCTAGGTTGAAGATTTCGTAATTTCCTTTAGAATTTTTTTGAAGATTTCCGAGTTCCGAAACTACAGATAATAATGTACCTGCCGATTCTATTTTTGTTCTAAATTGGTAGAAGTTATTATCGGCCAAATCTTTTTTAGTTGTTTTGGTAAAAGAATAGCTGGTTGCTAAAATGAAATCATTTTCAGTCAGACGAACCCTTCTCTCTTCAATACTTTCAACTTCTTGATATTGTGTATCAGTAGGCGTTAAAGCCGTTTGACCTGTTAAAACATTATTAGTAAATCCTGTTGTTCCTGTTGGTACAATTAAGTTTCCATGCTCATCAACGTTCGTAGGTACTTGGTTGTAATTTTGTGCAATTCCATTTAAATCATCATAAGAAGATGTATAGACATTAAAGTAATTGTCTGGATTTAAGTTACGAACAAATTGCGCATTTAATAGTTCTAGTTTCGCTGTATTATGGCGTTTTGGAGTCCAGTTATATGAAATACCTCCTGTAAAGTTTTCTTTATCCAAACCAATATTTCGCTGTTTAGAAAAACCTGAAGTTATTGAGGTATAAGGAATCATACTTTTTGGAATAATTTTCTCTGTTCCAAAAGGCAGCAAGATTCTTGGGAAATTCAGTTTTAAATCTAAACCATATTCAGAAACATTGAAAAAATTATTATTTGGATTTGCCATATCTCTAGAAGAACCCACGTTTAAACGAGCTGAAATTTCGAGAGTTTCAGCACGGTTAAATACATTTCGAATGGTTTCAGAAACACTGGCACCAATTCCGAAATCCTGAATATTAGAATGTGTCAAGTCAAGCGTAGCTCCAAAACTGTATTTTTTTCTTGGCGTTAAATAAACATTCGCAATAAGTGATTGCGCTGTAGAATCTCTTTTGTCTACTTCATATTGTATAGAAGGATAGTTGAAGATTCTTAAATTATTTAAATATCTTGAAGAAAGAGTTGTTCTAAAATCGGCATAAGTGCCTCCCTTAGTAATAAAAATAGCATCGGTTATAGCGCGTGGCTTGTATTTTAGTGTTTTGTAACTGTATAAATTAAAGTTGTTGTACGAAACACTATCAGTTGGTTTTTTCTTAGAATTTGCTGCAGAATAATCGGTGTAAATATTTACATCGCTGATCGTATATAATTTAAAAGGTTCTGTGCGACTAGAATCTCTTTCTTGTATTGTATTATTGTTTATAATCAAAGTAACATCTGCTTTCGCCTTTTTGCCAATGGTATCAATGTCAAAAGTTACATAAGTAGGCTGAAAATAATAAGCACCGTGATTTCTAAAATAAGTTGTAATACGGTTTTTTTCCTCTTCAAAATCAGTAGTTTTGTATTGATTTCCAGATTTTAATAAAGAAGGTTCGCTGTTAGTTCTATATAATGAATCTAATGCAGGAGTCATTATTTTAGTTCTAATAGTATCTATTTTATAAGCTGGCCCTGTGGTGATATTATAATTAATTGCAGCTCTCTTTTTTCCAACCGTATCAATAGTATAATCGGTTTGAACATTAAAATAGCCATTATTAAAATAATAGTATTTTAAGCGTAACAATGATTTTCTGGTTTTTGAAGTGTCAATAATTACGGGCGGTTCACCAGTATTTTTCAAAAATTCGTGAATTCCTTTATAGTAAAAAGACTGTCCAAGGCGATCTACTTGTTTTGCAGAAAATATTTTAGACATTCGTTCATACTTTCCAGGATTATTTTTGAATTTTGCCTGATAAGTAGAATCCGGATTTAAATTGGCTAAATTGTATAAATTTAAACGAAGCTTGTAACCTAATAATTTACCATTTGGTTTTTGGTACATTTGATTAGAAGCTGTTTCATCATTTGTTGATTTTCCGTTAACTAAAATATTATTTTTTACAAGAAGACTTTTTCCATCGGGAACTCTTTTTACGGCATTACAAGCGCAAATTAATATTGCTATTAGAAGAAATGCTATTATTTTTGTGGAATTATTTTTCAAGTGTTTTTTAATATTTAATTCAAAAGTACATTATTTTATGGTTAGTAAAAACCAAATAAAGCTTATCTCAAGTTTACATCAAAAAAAGCAGCGTTTTGCTAATCAATTATTTTTTGCTGAAGGAGTAAAAGTAATTCAAGAATTGCTGCAATCCAATTTTGAATTAGAACATTTATACACTACATTAAATGATTTCGAGGTGGTTCACGCTTCAAAACGAACTCTTATTAATGAACAAGAACTGAAAAAAATAAGTGCTTTGTCGACTCCAAATTCTTGTTTGGCAGTTTTTAAAATTCCAGCCGAAAAGAAAATAATCGATTCGGGTTTAATTTTAGCTTTAGACGATATTAGAGACCCAGGAAATCTAGGGACTATTTTACGTCTATGCGATTGGTTTGGTATAAAGCAGGTAATCTGTTCTAAAGAAACAGTAGATATTTACAACCCGAAAGTGGTACAAGCGACAATGGGTTCAATTACCAGAGTAAATGTAAGTTATGTTGATTTAAAACTTTTCCTTGCTCAAACTAAACTGCCAGTTTTTGGAACTTTTATGGACGGGGAAAATATTTATCAATCCAAATTACCAAACGATGGTATCATTATTATGGGTAATGAAGCCAATGGTATTTCAGAAGAGATTGAAAAAACTGTAACCAGCCGTCTTACAATTCCTAGATTTGGAGAGCTTCAAAAAACCGAAAGTTTAAATGTAGCTACCGCAACAGCAATTATTCTTAGTGAATTTAAACGAAATAGTTGAGATTTTGTTTTAATGAAAAGTGAAATTTATTAAAATAGCTCTTGATTTCATTGAATCAATGTTGTCTGTATAAGGACTAACAGGGTGTTCTGGCGTTACGTTATCACGAATTAATTCATCTGTAATACCAAACATACCTCTAACAGAAGGAGAAAAAATAAAATATTCAGTAAAGATATCAATTCCAAAACCTACTTCATAAGCTGCAGTCCATTGTTTTACCCTGAATTTTTGCTGCCAGTTATCGTCTTGAGATTTTGCATTGCTCGATAAATTCAAAGTAGTAGACATACCGCCAACCAAGTAAGGGCGGATGTTTCCTGTACGTAAGGCAGAAAATTTCAATAATAAAGGGAAGTGGATATAAGTACTGTTTACTTCTCTTAGATAGTCGGTTTCTGAACTTCCTACGCCAGGAAAATAAAGATCACGTTTAGTATAATACAATCCTGGTTCAAAACGAAGGTTAATATATTCCTGCAGTCTTAAATCGGCTACGACACCTACATTAAAACCCGTAGTTTTTTTTACCTGAATATCTTGCTGTACAGGAGTTTTGTAATCAAATTTAAAGTCAAAACTATTAAAGCCAAGATAATAGCCAAAGTAAATACGCTGCTTTTGCCAGTTTTCAAGGTTAATAATAGGATCTTTACTAAACATATTTTTAGCAAATTGTGCGTGCCCTTTTGCCGCTAAGACTAATAAAAATAAGATTACAGCTTTTTTCATACTATTTTTTAGATGCAGAATAAATCGTTGCGACACCAAAAGTTTGAGGCATTGCCACAACATCTATAAACCCAGTTTTTCTCAAAATATTGTTCAGAGCCTCTCCATAAGGAAAAGCGGCCGCTGATTCAGATAAATAGCCGTACGCGTCATTATCTTTAGAAAATAATTTACCAATTAAAGGAAGTATATTTTTGCTGTAGAAATTATAACCTTGTTTGTAAGGGAATTTATCTGGAACAGAAGTTTCTAAGATAACAAAAACACCATTTGGCTTTAAAACTCTCAAGATTTCTGCAAAACCTTTTTCAAGATTTTCAAAATTTCTAACACCAAATCCAACTGTGATAGCGTCAAAATAATTGTCTTCGAAAGGCATATTTTCAGAATCGCCTAAAACTAACTCAATAACATTTGAAAGCTTTTTTTCTTCTACTTTCTTTTTTCCAACTTCTAGCATTCCTGCTGAAATATCCAATCCAATAATTTTTTCAGCATTGGTTTGAGAAAGTAAAATTGCTAAATCTCCAGTTCCTGTTGCAATATCAAGAATAACTTTTGGTTTTTTGTCTGATACAATTTTCAATACTTTTTTACGCCATTTAACGTCAATTCCAAATGAAATTACACGATTCAAATTATCGTAATTCCCAGAAATGGTGTCAAACATTTGGGTTACTTGCTCTTTTTTACCTAAGGTAGAGTCTTTATACGGAGTTACTTTTTCAGACATTTTTTTTATTTAGGCAAATATAAACAATCTAGTTTAACTGTAATTGAGTTTTTTAATTTGTAAAATAAATGTTTTAAAAGATTTATTTTAAAGTTAAAAAAGAGGGTATTTTAAGCATCCCTAAATCTAGGTATTTTGTAAAAATCACTAAAAGTTGGTATTGTCTGTCGTGTCTTTTATGAGCAACTTTGCTAAAGTAAAAATGATTAAAGTTTTAATGATTGGTAGTGCCAATGACTTAAGCAAATGATTACTTTTTTTGCGCTGGTAATTCATTTGTTCATGAAAGAGTTTTGTAAAGTATTGTTCTTGGGGGGAAATACTATTTTAAAGTGCAAAGTACGTTCTTAGGATTAAATTTGTTTTTGGAAATTTTAATTTTCTGCCTTTAATATCTTAGTGGTATTTGTTATTAGAGGCGTTTTTGAGATTTAGGTCTCAAATAACATTAAATGTTATTCAGTTTTACAAGTGTTCTTAACATTTGTGATTTTTAAACAAACACTTTTTCTTGAGCGAGTCAGGTCTAAAAAAAATCAATCGTTTTAAAAACATCCTCCCTAATAAGAGGATGTTTTTTATTTATTTTCTAATGTAAGTTTCATACGTATAATCATAAAGATGTTTTTCGTCTTTATAATTTTCTTCAGATTCTACTAACAGCCATTCACTTTTATTAATTTTTGGAAAGAAAGCATCTGCATCAAAAGTGTGGTGAACTTTTGTTAATTCAATAATATCAGTAAATGGAAGGGCAAGATTGTAGATTTCTCCGCCTCCTATAACATAGCTGTCATCATTTTCCGGGCAAATAGCAATTGCTTTTTCAATGCTATCTACTACAATACATCCTTCAGGTTTGTAATTTTCTTGGCGTGAAATTACAATATGAACTCGATCAGGTAATGGTTTCGGAAAACTTTCGAAAGTTTTTCTGCCCATAATAATATGATGACCTGTAGTAAGCGATTTAAATCTTTTGAAATCATTTGGCAAATGCCATACTAATTCATTGTTTTTTCCAAGCGCATTATTTTCGGCTGCTGCCGCTATCATTATAATCATGGTATGCTTAAACTAAATTTTATTTTCATTCTCTTCATTAATAGAAGATTCAAGCTGACTGATTCTTTTTTGCTGTAAAGCTACTAATCTATCAATTTGTTCTCTTTCCCATTTTTTATTCATAAAACGGTCAGTAATATACACTTTTATAAAATGCAGAATAAAAAGGAAAAGCCAGATTGTAATACCCCAGATGCACCAATTTTGAGTTGTACCTTCTCCAAAGCCAAAAAATTTATTGGCAATAAATAAAAATAAACTTCCTAAAAGGAAAAGAACAAAATGAAAATATAAAACCTTTTTTTGTCTTAATCGGCGCCTTGCGTATTCGTATTGTTCGTGTACTTCTTTTTCCATAAGATAAAAATGAGATTATAAAGTTAAAATTTATTTTTGAAAGTCAATATTTTGGATGTGGAATATTTGCTTTAAAAAATTGTAAGAATTTGAATTACAAAATTTTAACCGCATTAAATTGCAGATTAAACGAAAATTATATCCTCTTTTTGTTATTATGATAAATCGGCTAGAGGAGTAGTGAGTGTTTCGTTGAATTTAATTAATTTTAGGGTGTATAAATCTAAAAACGAAATAGTTATGTCTTTAAAGAAACAATTTGTGAAAACGAAACCAGTTTGTAAAGTTACGTTTTCGATAGATGCCAAAGATGCAAGTTCTGCTTCTGTTGTTGGAGATTTCAATAATTGGAATGCCGAAGAAGGTGCTTTGAGTAAATTGAAAAATGGCACTTTTAAAGCTACTTATGACTTGGTTAAAGATGCTATATACGAATTTAAGTATCTAGTAGATGGGGCTTATGTAAATGACCCGGAAGCTGATTCTTATAAATGGAATGATTTTGCTGGAAGTGAAAACAGTGTTTTAGTTGTATAAAAAAATCCGCTTCATATTAAGCGG
Source organism: Flavobacterium ginsenosidimutans (assembly GCF_003254625.1). GTDB lineage: Bacteria > Bacteroidota > Bacteroidia > Flavobacteriales > Flavobacteriaceae > Flavobacterium > Flavobacterium ginsenosidimutans. The sequence goes on along the minus strand of NZ_QJRJ01000079.1, from coordinate 236,872 downwards.
ATTTTTTGTTTTTATACTGCAACACTTCCTTTTATAGCAGGATGCGGATCATAGTCAACAAGTGTGAAATCACCATAATCAAAATCAAAAATGTTTTTAATCTCTGGATTTAAAATCATTTTTGGTAATGGTTTTGGTTCTCTAGAAAGTTGTAATTCTAATTGCTCAAAATGATTGTTGTAAATGTGGGCATCACCAAAAGTGTGAATAAAATCGCCAGGTTCTAAATCACATACTTGTGCAATCATCATAGTTAGCAATGCATAAGAAGCAATATTAAAAGGAACTCCTAAGAAGATATCTGCACTTCGCTGATACAATTGGCAAGATAATTTTCCTTTAGTTTCTCCTTTTTCAAGATCTGGACTTGCTACATAAAATTGAAAAAAGGCATGACATGGAGGTAATGCTGCTTTGTTGTTAGCAACATTTTCTTCAAAAGACTTTTTAGTATCTGGCAAAACCGAAGGGTTCCATGCTGAAACCAGCATTCTTCTGCTATTTGGGTTTGTCTTTAATTCTTTAATTAATTCAGAAATCTGATCAATTTCTTCACTGTTCCAATTGCGCCATTGATGTCCATAAACTGGCCCTAAATCGCCATTAGAATCAGCCCATTCATCCCAGATTTTTACTCCGTTTTCTTGAAGGTATTTTATATTCGTATCGCCTTTTAAAAACCAAAGCAATTCGTAAATAATCGATTTTAAATGTAATTTTTTGGTCGTAACCATTGGGAAACCTTCACTTAAATCAAAACGCATTTGGTAACCAAAAACACTTTTTGTTCCTGTTCCAGTTCGGTCTCCTTTTTGATTGCCGTTTTCTAAAACGTGTTTTACTAAATCTAAGTATTGTTTCATGATTGTTTATTCGGTTAATTGTTTTAATCGTTTAATCGACTCAACGAATAAACGGTTTAACGATTAAACATATATTTATCTTCTAGAGATTTCGTCTCTAATTTTTGCAGCTTTTTCGTAATCTTCCTGAGAAACGGCTTGATCTAAAAGTTCATTTAATTCTTGTAAAGAATGTTTTGCATAAACGTCTCCAGATTGATTGCTTTCTTCTTCATGTCCAAAAGTTTCTGGATTTGAAAGAACGTCATCAATTTCTTGAGCACCAGAATCTGTTTCTGCAGTATTTGATTTTAAATAAATACCAGCCTTGTCCAAAATGTTTTTATAGGTAAAAATTGGAGCGTTGAATCTCAATGCAAGTGCAATTGCATCAGAAGTTCTAGCATCGATAATTTCTTCGATTTTATCTCTTTCGCAAATTAAGCTAGAGTAAAAAACACCGTCAACAAGTTTGTGTATAATTACTTGTTTTACCACGATATCAAATCTTTCGGCGAAATTTTTGAATAAATCGTGAGTTAAAGGACGTGGCGGTTTTATTTCTTTTTCTAAGGCAATAGCGATTGACTGCGCTTCAAAAGCACCAATTACAATAGGTAATTTTCTTTCGCCATCAACTTCGTTCAAAATTAAGGCATAAGCGCCATTTTGAGTTTGACTGTATGAAATTCCTTTTATGGATAATTTTACTAGACTCATATATCTTTGTAAAACGGGCACTTAGCACCGCATTTTAATACTTTTTTTGATTGGAAAATAAAGGTGCAATTTTAATCAAAAAATATGGAACAAAAAAGCTGCCTTAAAACAAAGATACGATTATCTTGTTTTTAGGCAGCTATATTTTTAGAGAGAATTTTAAATTAAGAATGCTGAGCTTTGAAAGCTTTTAATTTCTCTGTTAGTTGTGGTATAATTTCGAAAGCATCTCCAACTACACCGTAATCAGCCACTTTAAAGAAAGGAGCTTCAGGATCATTATTGATTACCACTTTTACTTTAGATGAGTTGATACCTGCAATATGCTGAATAGCTCCAGAAATACCGATCGCAATATATAAGTTTGTTGCAACTGGTTTTCCTGTTTGTCCAACGTGCTCACTGTGAGGTCTCCAACCTAAATCTGAAACTGGTTTAGAACAAGCAGTTGCAGCGCCAAGAACAGCAGCAAGATCTTCAACTAATCCCCAGTTTTCAGGACCTTTTAATCCGCGTCCGCCAGAAACTACGATATCCGCGTCAGCGATAGAAACTTTTCCAGATACTTTTTCTACAGATTCTACTTTTACACCAAAATCATTGTCTCCAATTGTTGGATTAAAATCTTCTGCTGCAGCAGCTCCTGCGCTTTCAAAAAGTCCGTAAGAGTTTTTAGCTAAACCAAGAACTTTTACATCTGTACTGATTTCTGTAATGTTAAAAGCTTTATTTGAGAAAGCATTTCTTTTTACTTGGAATGGAGAAGTGCTAACTGGTAATCCAACAACATTTGATGCGAAACCAGCATTTAAAGCTACCGCAACTAGTGGAGAAAGATAAATACTATCTGTTGTAGAAGAAAGCAAAACTAATTTTGTTCCTTCCTTTTCAGCTGCTTGTTTAATTACATCAGCATAAGCTTTTGCATTAAAACCAGTTAATTTATCGTTGCTTACTTTAAGAACTTTATCAACTCCGTATTTGCCTAATTCGCTAACATCGCTGATGTTTACAGTTAAAGCTGTAACAGTTGTTCCTAATGATTCTGCTACTTTTTTAGCGTAAGAAGCTAATTCGAAAGCAACTTTTTTAAATTTTCCTTCTGCAGATTCTGCATATATTAATATTGACATAATAATTTTAGATTTTAGATTTTAGATTTCAGATTTTTGAAAATTGAAATCTAAAAATGATTCTTATTTCAGATTAATGATTTTGGATTTGAATGAGGAAAAGATGTTAGAGCTGTGTTCAATCAGCAATCTAAAATCTAAACTCTACAATCTTAAATAACCTTCGCTTCGTTGTGTAATAAATTGATTAACTCATCTAAATTATCTGCAGAAACTAATTTCACTGCCGATTTTGGAGCTGGTTTTTCAAATTTCACTGCTTTAGTGTTTACAGCTGCATCAACTGGCTCAAGAATAGTAAGCGCTTTAGTTCTTGCAGTCATAATACCTCTCATGTTTGGGATACGTAAATCTTTTTCTTCAACAAGACCTTTTTGTGCTCCAATGATTAATGGAAGAGTGGTGCTTACAGTTTCTTTTCCACCGTCGATTTCACGAATTCCTTTTACGTTGTTTCCTTCAACAGTTAAACCTGTACAAGAATTTAAGAAGTTTGAACCTAAAATACCAGCAATCATTCCAGGAACCATTCCGCCATTATAATCTAAAGATTCTTTTCCAGCAATTACTAAATCGTAACCACCATTTTTAATTACTTCTGCCAATTGTTTTGCAACGAAAAATCCGTCAGTTGGATTTGCGTTTACACGAATTGCTTCGTTAGCACCAATTGCTAAAGCTTTACGTAAAGTTGGTTCAGTATCAGGACCTCCGACATTTACTACAGTTACAGTTGCACCTTGTTGTTCTTGGAACCAGATTGCACGTGTAAGTCCAAATTCGTCGTTAGGGTTAATTACATATTGTACGCCATTAGTGTCAAATTCTGAATCACCATTGGTAAAGTTAATTTTTGAAGTAGTATCAGGCACATGGCTGATGCAAACTAGTATTTTCATAAGTATATATTTTGAATTTATAATATGCTTTTACAAATTTAGAATTTAATTTGGAATAATTATACTATGCATGCATAATATTTTTTAAAACTATTACGATTTCGCAGATTGCTTGGTTTTGAATGGTTTTCATTGAGATTTTAAAACAAATAAACACTCCTTTTGTCTGATTGTTAGGAATTTTACAATATCTGTATGATTGTAAATAAACTAATTTTTGTCTTATAAATACTAATTTTTGGATTTTTACGTTCTGATGAATGGATTTTAGAAGAAATAAGAATTAAACAAATAGATTAAAGTTTGTCTAAAAAATATTTTTATAAAATAAATGTGGTTTTAAGGTGTGTTATAACGATTTCGTTAATATCACAATAAAGATTAAAAAGTTAAAACCTGAGAACAGATAGAAGTTCATGCGATTTTAAATTCAATTTTTGCTTTTAAGTTATTTAAAATATTTATTTTTGCTCTTCAGAAAATTCAACATACAATATAAAATATGAGAACAATACAATTTAGAGAGGCCATTTGTGAAGCGATGAGCGAAGAAATGCGTCGCGATGAATCCATATATTTAATGGGAGAAGAGGTTGCAGAATACAACGGAGCTTACAAAGCTTCTAAAGGAATGCTTGCTGAGTTTGGTGAAAAAAGAGTAATTGATACTCCAATTGCTGAACTTGGTTTTTCAGGAATTGCAGTAGGTTCTGCAATGAACGGAAACCGTCCTATTGTAGAATATATGACATTCAACTTCTGTTTAGTTGGTATTGATCAAATTATAAATAATGCTGCTAAAATGCGTCAAATGACAGGAGGACAATTTAATGTGCCTATCGTTTTCCGCGGACCAACAGCTTCTGCTGGTCAATTAGGAGCTACTCACTCACAAGCTTTAGAAAACTGGTTTGCTAATACTCCAGGTTTAAAAGTTGTTGTTCCTTCAACTCCTTACGATGCAAAAGGACTTTTAAAATCTGCTATTCGTGATAACGATCCAGTAATTTTCATGGAGTCTGAGCAAATGTACGGTGACAAAGGTGAAGTGCCAGACGGAGAATATACTATTCCACTTGGTGTTGCTGATGTTAAACGTGAAGGAACAGATGTAACTATCGTTTCATTCGGAAAAATCATCAAAGAAGCTTTTATCGCTGCTGATGAATTAGCTAAAGAAGGAATCTCTTGTGAGATTATCGATTTAAGAACAGTTCGTCCAATGGATAAAGATGCAATCTTAAAATCGGTTAAAAAGACAAATCGTTTAGTAATTCTTGAGGAAGCTTGGCCAGTTGCCAGCCTTTCTTCTGAAATCTCTTATATCGTTCAGGAACAAGCATTCGATTTCCTTGATGCGCCAATTCAACGTATTACAACTGCTGATACTCCTGCACCTTACTCTCCAGTATTATTAAAAGACTGGTTGCCAAATGCAGGTGATGTAGTAAAAGCAGTTAAAAAAGTATTATACAAATAATACACATTTAAAATACTCACAAAACTTCATCATTCATAGTTAATTGATGAAGTTTTTTTTTGCCCAGACAATGAAAAGAATAATTTTACTCAGCCTATTTTTTGTATTCGCATTTGCGACTATTGCTACTGCACAAACGAAAGTGAGTGGAATTGTTTTGGACAAGTCTAATCAGCCAATACCTTTTGCAAATGTTGTCTTTAAAGGTTCTAATACGGGAATCGTTTCTAATGAAGATGGGCGTTTTTACTTAGAATCACCTAATACTTATACAGCATTAATAGTTACTTCTGCAGGATTTTCAGATAAAGAAGTTCCTTTAGAAAAAGCAGTAAATTATAATTTTAAAATTGTTTTAGGCGAAGCCGAAGCGCTAAACGAAGTTGTAATTTACACAGGAAAAACTTCTAAGAAGAACAATCCAGCGTTGGATATTTTGAGAAAAATTTGGGCAAGAAAACGTAAAAACGGATTGTACCAATTCAATCAATATCAAATGCAGAAGTACGAAAAAGTAGAGTTTGATATGAATACTATTGATAGTGCGTTCATGAAAAACAAACTTTTTAAAGGTATGGAATTTATCTTTAATCATGTTGATACTTCTGATGTTACGGGGAAAACCTATCTGCCGATTTTTATCAACGAATCGGTTTATGATGTTTACGGAGACAATAAATTAAAGAAAGTAAAAGAAAATATTACAGGAAATAAAATGTCTGGTTTTAATGGAAACCAACAGATTTTATCTTTCGTAAAAGATCTTTATTCAGATTACAATATTTACGATAATCACCTTAAGTTTTTTGATAAAAGTTTTACTAGTCCGCTTTCGCGAACTGGGATTGATGTTTATAACTATGTATTGAAAGACAGTGCTTTTGTAGATAAAAAATGGTGTTATAATATTGTTTTTTACCCAAGACGTAAAAATGAATTAACTTTTAAGGGAGACTTTTGGGTTAATGATACCACTTTTGCGATCAAGAAAATTAATATGGGTGTTACGAAAAGTGCCAATATTAACTGGGTAAAAGATATTTACATCGAACAGGAATTTGAGGTTGAAAACGATTCTGTTTTCCTTTTGACTCGTGATTACATGATGTCTGATTTTGCTTTAAACAAGAAAGAAAAATCAAAAGGAGTTTATGGAAAAAGAACAACTTTATATCGTAATCATAAATTCAATATTCAAAAACCAGAGAAGTTTTATAAAGAAGAAGTCAATTTTATAGACAACGCTGTTTACGATCGACCACCCGAATTCTGGGAAGAAAATCGTTTTGAGAAATTAAATAAAGACGAACAGGGAATTTATAAAATGCTTGATACACTGCAAACAGTCAAGCGATTTAAGCAATTATATAATCTCGTCTCGATTTTAGGAAGCGGTTACGTCGAATTTAAAAATTTTGATTACGGACCAATTTTCTCAACTTTTGGATATAATGAAGTCGAAGGTATTAGGTTGAGAGTTGGTGGAAGAACCTATTTTGGACCTAATGATCCTTGGCGTATTCAAGCCTACACAGCTTACGGATTTGATGATAATAAATTCAAATACGGAGTTTCAGGAAAATGGATGGTTGATAAGAAAAACCGAGTTATTATTTCTGGAGGAAATAGGCGTGACATTGAGCAAATAGGTGCGAGTTTAACCACTACGAATGACGTTTTAGGACGAAGTTTTGCATCTTCTGCCTTATTTACAACAGGAAGTAACGGAAAATTAACCAATATCAATTTGAGTAATATTTCTGTTGAAATGGAGGCGAAAAAGAACTTCATCGTTCAAGCAGGCCTTTCGTATCGAACATTAGAATCGGCTTCAAAGACATTTAGTCTGGATTATTATACGACCTTGCCAAGTGCATCAAACCCTATGGGAGTTGTAAAAAGCGATGTAAAACAATCAGAAGCGAATATTCAGTTTGAATATATGCCAAATCGTAAAACGATTGGTTATGGAGTTGAGCGTGATTTAGTTGATAGTCCTTTTAGTCATTTCTTTGTGAACTTTAGTTATGGTTTAAAAGGTGTTTTTGATAGCGATTTTGCTTATGAAAAAATTCAGGTTTTTTACAAACAGCCTATTATTATTGGACCTTTAGGAAGATCAAATATTATTCTGGAAACAGGAAAAACATTTGGTACAATTCCGTTAGGTTTGATGAGTGTAATTCCGGGTAACCAGACTTATTTTACGATCGAGAATACATTCAGTAACTTGAATTTCTACGAATTCGTTACGGATCAATACACTACTTTGCAGTGGAATCATGATTTTGGAGGAAGATTATTCGCAAGAGTTCCTTTTATGAGAAAACTGAATTGGAGAGAATTTGTTGGAGTAAGAGCGGTTCACGGAACAATTTCTGATGCCAACCGCGCTATTAATGCTTCTGGATTACCTTATAATGCTCCAGAAAAAGTGTATTATGAATATCATGCAGGAATTGGAAATATATTTAAAGTTTTCCGAATTGATTTTTCTTGGAGAGGAAATTATCTAGATATGCCAGATGCTCATAAATTTGCAGTAAAAGGATCTTTCGGATTCTATTTCTAATTTTAAAAGAGGCAAAGATTCAAAGTTACAAAGTCGCAAAGGTTTAAAATCTTTGCGATTTTTTTTATGCTTATTTTTTTGCACGCAGATTTTGCAGATTTAAGCAGATTTATTTTTACAATTTTAAATTATTTAATCTGCGTTTATCAGCTTAAATCTGTAAAATCTGCGTGAAACCAACTATCATTTACTAAATACTTTTTTATTTAATTTTGAAATAGATTTAAAAACGAAAGTAATGCAAGAAGCTATCGATTTCTTAACCAATAAAAATCCGATATTTCGGGAAATAATCGAAAAATACGGATTGCCGCCAATTCCAAAACGTCCACAAGGTTTTGAAACTTTGGTGCTATTAATTTTGGAACAGCAAGTTTCTATCGATTCGGCAAAAGCTACATTTTTAAAAATTAAATCTTATACTACTTGTAATCCTGAAACAATGGCAATTTTGCCAGACGAAGAATATCGAAATCTTGGAGTAAGCCGCCAAAAAACAAAATACATTAAAGTTTTAGCCGAAGCGATTTTAAACAAAGAATTAGATGTTGAAAGCTTGCCTTCAAAGTCGGCAAAACAAGTTCGTGAAGAATTAATTAAATTAAAAGGAATTGGAAATTGGACCATTGATATTTATTTAATGTTTTGTCTGGAAGAGCCCGATTTGATTCCGCTTGGCGATATTGCAGTAATTAATACCATAAAAGAATTGCTCAATATTCACGATAAACAGGAAATGGAAATTCATGCCGAACAATGGAGTCCGTACCGTTCTTATGCGACCTATTTGCTCTGGCATTATTACTTGAAAAAAAGAAATCGAACAATTAGCTATTAAATGCTTGTTTTTTAAACTCTAATGCGGATAATTTAACCTTCTTTTTTATTGTAAAACTAGATTCTTTAGTTATTTTTGCAACCGAAATTATAGAAATAATAAAAAACGAAAATGACCGCAGACAAATTAACGACTTTCGATGTATTAATCGAAATACCAAGAGGAAGCAGAAATAAATACGAGTACGATTTTGAAATTAAAAGAATGCGTTTTGACAGAATGTTATTCTCTTCAATGATGTACCCAGCAGATTACGGATTTATTCCAGAAACTTTAGCTTTAGATGGTGATCCTCTTGACGTATTGGTTTTGGTAAACGAACCAACTTTTCCTGGATGTGTTATGGAAGTTAAGCCAATTGGTGTATTCCACATGGCAGATGATAAAGGACCAGATGAGAAAATTATTTGTGTACCAGTTTCAGATCCAATCTGGAATTCATTAAATGATCTTTCTGATATTAACCCACACTTAGTAAAAGAAATCGAGCACTTTTTCCAAGTTTACAAAGATCTTGAAAACAAAAAAGTAGATGTAGAAGGATGGGGAGATGTTAAAGAAGCTTACGATATTATCGCTGAGTGTACAAAGCGTTTCGATGACATTGAAAATAAACCGGCTGGATTATTTAGCATTAAATAATTTTAACCGCATTCTAATATAAAAAAAGCAATACTGCCGTCAGGAGTATTGCTTTTTTGTTTAAATTCGTTTTAGTTAGATTGTTGACTATTAACCAAAACCATTAAAATATTATGAATGCATTTATGATTTACCTGCCAATTATAATGGCAGTTTTAGGATTACTTTTCATGGGAATAAAAAGGAGTTGGGTTTTAAAACAAGATGCCGGAGATGGTAAGATGAAAGAGATTTCAGATTACATTTATGAAGGGGCCTTAGCTTTCCTAAAAGCAGAATATAAGTTACTAACCATTTTCGTAATTATTGCCAGTTTAGCTTTGGCAGGAATTACATTTATTCCAGGAGTTAAAACACATTTATTAATCGTAATTGCATTTATTTTTGGTGCTTTATTTTCAGCTTACGCTGGAAATATTGGAATGAAGATCGCAACTAAAACAAACGTTAGAACTACTCAAGCGGCACGTACAAGTTTGCCACAAGCTTTAAAAGTTTCTTTTGGCGGTGGAACCGTAATGGGACTTGGCGTTGCTGGTTTAGCTGTTTTAGGATTAACATCCTTTTTTATCATTTTTTTCAATCTTTTTTCTGACGGAGTTTGGAAAGATACAGATACTATGACTGTTGTTCTAGAAACTCTTGCAGGATTTTCACTCGGAGCAGAATCAATCGCTTTATTTGCACGTGTTGGTGGTGGAATCTACACAAAAGCAGCCGATGTTGGAGCTGATTTAGTTGGTAAAGTTGAAGCAGGAATTCCAGAAGATGATCCTCGTAATCCAGCTACAATTGCTGATAACGTAGGAGATAACGTAGGAGACGTTGCAGGTATGGGAGCAGATTTATTTGGTTCTTATGTAGCAACTGTTTTAGCGGCAATGGTTCTTGGAAATTATGTGATAAAAGATATGGGAGGAAACATCAATGACGCTTTTGGCGGGATTGGCCCAATTTTACTTCCAATGGCAATTGCTGGTTTCGGAATTATATTTTCGATTATCGGAACACTTTTAGTAAAAATTTCAGACGATAATGCTAGAGAAGCCCAAGTACAGAAAGCATTAAATATAGGAAACTGGGTTTCTATTGTTTTGACTGCTGTGGCTTGTTTCTTCTTAGTGCAATATATGCTGCCAGAAACAATGCAGATGAGTTTCTTTGGCGAAGGATCTAAGGCAATTTCATCAATGCGTGTTTTCTATGCGACATTAGTTGGATTAGTTGTGGGCGGTGCTATTTCATCAGTAACAGAATATTATACAGGATTAGGAACAAAACCAGTTTTGGCAATCGTTCAAAAATCGTCTACAGGAGCGGGAACAAATGTGATTGCAGGTTTAGCAACAGGTATGATTTCGACTTTCCCAACTGTATTATTGTTTGCTGTGGCAATTTGGATTTCGTACGCTTTAGCAGGATTTTATGGGGTGGCTTTGGCAGCTTCGGCAATGATGGCGACAACTGCTATGCAATTGGCAATTGATGCTTTCGGACCAATTTCTGATAATGCTGGAGGTATTGCAGAAATGAGTGAATTACCAAAAGAAGTTCGTACAAGAACTGATATTTTAGACTCAGTTGGAAATACAACGGCAGCAACAGGAAAAGGGTTTGCAATTGCTTCTGCAGCTTTGACTTCATTGGCTTTATTTGCTGCGTATGTAACTTTTACAGGAATAGACGGAATCAATATTTTTAAAGCACCAGTTTTAGCGATGTTATTTGTCGGTGGAATGATTCCGGTAGTTTTCTCTGCTTTAGCAATGAATTCTGTTGGAAAAGCGGCGATGGATATGGTGTACGAAGTTCGTCGCCAGTTCAAAGAAATTCCTGGAATTATGGAAGGAACAGGAAAGCCAGAATACGGAAAATGTGTTGAGATTTCTACAAAAGCTGCTTTAAGAGAAATGATGCTTCCAGGAATTTTAACGATTGGTTTCCCAATTTTAATTGTTCTTTTAGGAAAATTAGTTTACTCAGACAATAATCAGTTAATTGCCGAAATGTTAGGAGGATATATGGCTGGAGTTACGGTTTCTGGTGTACTTTGGGCTGTTTTCCAAAATAACGCAGGAGGTGCTTGGGATAATGCGAAAAAATCTTTTGAAGCAGGAGTTATGATCAACGGTGAAATGACATACAAAGGTTCTGATGCGCATAAAGCAGCTGTAACAGGAGATACAGTTGGAGATCCGTTTAAAGATACTTCTGGACCTTCAATGAATATCTTAATTAAATTAACTTGTTTGATTGGATTGGTAATCGCGCCAATTTTGGGTGAAGGCCACGCGCCATCAGACATCGCAGGAAAAGCATCTTGCTGTGCTAAAACAGAAATGCATGCAGGAATATCTAAATGCGGTGATATGTCTGGAATGACAAAAGAAGAATGTATTAAAATGTGTAAAGAAAAAGGTTGTTCTGAAGAAGAAACAGCTAAATGTCTGGCCCATTTTGATGCGAACGGAAAATATGCTCATGCAGAAAGTGAATCAGTTCGTGTTGAGGTTAAAAATATAGACGGAAAAACTACTGGAACTGTTACCAAAACTGTAAATGGTAAAACAACTACAGAAGTTTTTGAAGGAACTGAAGAAGAAGTTTTAGCAAAAGTTGAAGCTGCGAAATAATTTACGATCTATCCTAACAGGTTTCCAAAACCTGTTAGGTTTTATATTTAAAAGATTAGAATAAAAAACATACCTAACAGGTTTTGGAAACCTGTTAGGATAATCAAAAAAAGAAAATGCCTCTAAAAAATTAGAGGCATTTTTTTATTTCGTGCAAATCTGTGTAATTCGTGTTTAAAACAAACCGTTCAATTCAGCGTCAATTCTATTAATGATATCACCTAAATCTTCAGGATTGTCAACAAAATTAATATTATCAACATCAATAATCAAGAGTTTTCCTTTACTGTAAGTCTGAATCCAAGCTTCGTATCTTTCGTTCAAACGGCTTAAATAATCGATAGAAATAGAGTTTTCATATTCACGTCCGCGCTTGTGGATTTGTCCAACTAAATTAGGAATAGAACTTCTTAAATAAATCAATAAATCTGGAGCTTTTACCAAAGATTCCATTAATTCAAACAAAGACGTGTAATTTTCAAAATCACGGCTTGTCATCAAACCCATTGCATATAAATTGGGTGCGAAAATATGCGCATCTTCATAAATCGTTCTGTCCTGAATAATTTTTTTTCCGCTTTCGCGAATTTGCTGCACTTGGCGAAAACGGCTATTTAAGAAATAAATCTGAAGATTAAATGACCAGCGTTCCATCTGATGGTAAAAATCATCCAAATACGGATTATCAACTACATCTTCATAATGAGGTTCCCATTTGAAATGTTTCGCTAATAATTTGGTCAGAGTGGTTTTTCCTGCGCCTATGTTTCCTGCTATTGCTATGTGCATTACGGTGTTACGATTTTATAATTTGATATATCTGTAGCTGTAAAAATAGATAAAATTTGGTCTTTGTAATAAAAATTGTCAAAGGTTTTTTCTGAAATTTTAATCTCAGAAATTACTTCTGGATTTGATTTATTAAAACCTTTAAAATACAACAAATTATCTTTACTGAAAAGATATTGATTAGAATTTGTTATTTCAATTTTGTCAAAATCTGTGACTTTCCCCAGAGATGTAATCTTTCCGAAAATATCGCAAGAGTACCAGTTGTTTTTCTTATCAATCCAATAAAAAGTATTAAAATCAGTTTGATAATATTGAATGGCTTCTGTCAGCGGAATTGAAACCGTTTTGTATTCATTTTTTAAATAATCAAAAAGACTAATTTGCTGATTTAAAGTATTGTAAATCCATAATTGATTTTGCGTCGACATTCCGATTGCACTTACCACAATTGGAGTTGCATTCTGCGAAAAGTTAATTTCGGTCATTTTATTTAATTGGTTATCCAATAAAACAACACTATTGAAATCCTCATAAAATAGTACAATTTTTAACGGATTCTGAAGATCAACTTTTGTAATTTTTCCCAAAGAGACATTCTTATATTCGAAGATTTCTTTCCCTTTAATTTTACTAAAAACGTTGTTTGTGATTTGGTAGGAATATCCAAAAGTATCATATCCTAAAAACTCATCTGAAGTATTTTTATACTGCGAAATTAAAGTTGGATTTATGCTCAAATCCTGAGCTGAAAGCGCCTGAAAAGTGCAGAAAAGAAATAAGCAGAATAAAGTTTTTTGCACCGTTTTATACATTAGAAATTGATTTATAAGATTACCAAATTACAAAAAACTCTTGTTAGAATTTCAAAATAGGCTCTTAAACCTTTTTAAATTCTAATAGTCTAAAAAATAAGCGGTTCTATCTATTCCTTGATACCGTTAATATATTTAGTTTTTTGGATTTTAAAATAAATAATACATTTGAATGTAAGTTTTATCGGATTTACTCACTTTAAAGAAAATAAAATGAAAAAAATATTTTTATATATGACTTTGATGCTTGTTGCAACACAAATTCAAGCTCAAAAAGATTTTCAAGGAATGGCTGTTTACGAGTCAAAAACTCAAGCGCCAAAGTTTGAAGGAATGCGCGGAAACAGAGATATTACGCCAGAAATGCAGAAAAATATGGAAGAGCGTATGAAAAAAATGCTCGAAAAAACATTCATTCTAAACTTCGATAAATCGGCATCTATTTATAAAGAAGAAGAAAAACTAGAAGCGCCAGGTCAGCAGCAAGGCGGTTTTCGTATGATGTTTGGTTCGCTTACTGGAGGCGGAGGTACTTTTTATAAAGATGTAAAAACAAAAACATATACCGTTGATAAAGAATTCATGGGAAAAGAATTCCTTGTTGTGGATTCTCTGCCAAAATTAAATTGGAAATTAGAACAAGAAACCAAACAAATTGGAGGCTACAACTGTTATAAAGCAACAGCTGTCAAAGAAGCCAGCAAAACTGATTTTAGAAACTTCAGACCTAAAAATAATGATGATAAGAAGGATGAAGCTAAAAAAGATGAAACTAAAAAGACTTCGGGAGATACCAAAACGAATTTTGCTGATAACTTCGAAATTCCAAAAGAAATTGTAGTAACAGCTTGGTATACGCCTGAAATTCCTATAAATCAAGGGCCAGAGAACTACTGGGGACTTCCAGGTTTAATTTTAGAAATCAATGACGGAACGACGACAATCTTATGTTCAAAAATTGTTTTGAATGCGAAAGATAAAGTGGAAATAAAACCGTCTAAAAAAGGAAAAGTAATTTCTCAGAAAGAATACGACGAAACAGTAATTAAAAAAATGGAAGAATTTAGAGAGATGAACCGTGGTCGTGCGGGCGGACCTCCACCTCCTCCAGGAAGATAATCCTAAACTTAATTATTTATTCTAAGCATTTTTTTAATGAACAAATTATATTTTTTCATCGCCTTTTTGATCACTTCTTTTTCTTTTGCGCAAAGCGTTCGTTTTGATGGTTTCATTCAAGATGAACAGAAAAATCCATTGGAAATGGCCAATATTATGGCTATTAATAATGGCACAAAAGCAATGGATTCATACGGAATTACCAACGACAAAGGAAAGTTTCAACTGACTTTAAAACCAAATACGGCTTATACCATTAAAGTAAGTTATTTGGGAATGAAATCTAAAGAAATTGCAGTATCGACAAAGTCTGAAAATTTGACTCACAATATTGTTTTGGATGGTTCTGGAATTGAATTGGAAGGTGTAGAAATTGTTCGAGAAATGCCTGTTTCTATAAAAGGTGACACAATTGTTTACAATGCAGATTCTTTTAAATCGGGAACAGAAAAAAAGCTTGAAGATGTTCTGAAGAAATTACCAGGGGTTGAGGTAAATGCCGATGGTGAAATCGAAGTTGAAGGAAAAAAAGTCAGTAAATTGATGGTTGAAGGAAAAGACTTTTTTGACGGAGATACCAAATTAGGCGTTAAAAATATTCCAGCAGATGCAATTGATAAAGTTCAGGTTTTACGAAATTACAATGAAGTAAGCGCGCTTAAAGGTCTTGAAAACGATCAGGATAATGTGGCGATGAATATCAAATTAAAAGAAGGAAAAAAGAACTTTTGGTTTGGAGATGTTACCGCAGGAATTGGCGTTGCAGAATTGGACAGCCGTTATATCATTAACCCAAAATTATTCTATTACAGTCCAAAGTACAGTATTAATTTAATTACCAATTTTAATAATATTGGCGAATTGCCTCTTACGGCTCAAGATTACTTTAAGTTCACAGGCGGATTCAAAAATATGATGAAAAAGGGAGGAAGCAGTTTTAATGTTTCTTCAAATGATTTAGGGATTTCATTATTGCGAAATAATCGTGCGAAAGAAATTGAAACTAAATTTGGCGCAACAAACTTTGCTTATTCTATTAATAAAGCTTGGAATATTAGTGGTTTCGGAATTCTTTCGACTTCGAAAACAGATTTAGAAACGAAATCTCAAACCACGATTTTAGATTCTGGAGATCAGCAGAAACGTGATGAAATGACACATCAAAAGAATAATTTGGGACTTTTTAAATTGAGTTCAACTTATAAGCCAAATGATAAATTTCAGTTTGATTATGATATCTTGACTAAATTGTCAAAACAGAATGAAGATACAGATTTACTTCGCGAATCGGTTGTAGATAATGTTTCGGCGGTTGAAACCATTTTAACTGAAAAGAAACAAGATCCAACTTCTATCAATCAGAATTTGAGTTTGTATTATACGCAAAGCGATAAAAATATTTTTGCTTTTGAAATGCAGCATTTGTATCAAGACGAAAATCCTTTTTATAATGCCAATTTAAGATCGCAACCTTTTGATTTATCAGGATATATTACGGAACAAAATCGCAACGATTTGAATCAGGATCGTTTTGTAAAAACCAATAAATTGGATACTAAATTGGATTACTATTATATGGTAACGCCAAAAAGCAATTTTAATGTTACGTTAGGAAATACCTATTCGTATCAAAACTTCAATTCTCACATTTTCCAAATGTTAGATAATGGAGATAAAAACGACTTAAATGATCCTGAAAATAATAACGATGTCGATTATCGTTTTAATGATGCTTTTCTAGGTTTTCATTATAAAATTCTAACGGGGAAATTTACATTTACGCCAGGTGTTAGTTTGCATACCTATCAAATGGCAAATGGACAATTGGGATCCGACTATTCTCAAAATTTCACCAAAGTATTGCCAGATTTCTTTGCTTTATACCAAATCAAAAAATCGGAAACTTTGACGTATAATTTCTCTCTAACGAATGATTTTACTGATATTAATCAATTGGCTGCAGGTTATGTTTTGTCTGATTATAGCAGTTTGTTTCGCGGAAATCGTTTCTTAGAAAATGCAACTTCTCAAGTGCATTCGCTTCGTTATTTTAAATATAATATGTTCAATTTTGAGAACATTTTTGCCAATGCCACTTATACAAAAAAAGTAGATGCGATTAAAACAAAAGCTAATTTTGACGGAATTAATCAATCTTCAGTTCCTTATAATTCTAATCTAGCCGATGAAACTTTTACCGGAATGGGAAATTACGGACGCTCGTTTTTAAAGAATTATAAAGCTTCTGCAAATGTTAGTTTTAATTGGTCGAAATTCAACAATATTCAAAACAATCAATTATCTACTACAGAAAGTTTCAGCCAAAGCTACACTGTGAAAGCGTCAACAAATTATAAGAATCTTCCAAATATAGAATTTGGTTATAATCTTTTGGTTAACAAATACAGCGGTTCAACTTTTTATACAGATAAGCCATTTGCAAGATTAGATTATTATTTCTTAGATAGTTTCTCTTTTGTTTCAGAATACGAATTCTATCATTATTATAATGGAGACAAAACGGTTGACAACGAATATGATTTCTTAAGTGCGAGTTTGGTTTATCAAAAGAAAAACAGCAAGTGGGAATATAAAGTTTCGGCAACCAATTTATTGAACACGACTTATCTAAACGATGATAGTTTTTCTCAATTCTCAACGCGAGTTTCTCAATACACCGTTCAACCGCGTTATATCATATTTTCTATGAAATATAATTTATAGTAATTTAATTACAAGATTTAAGTTTTTGATGTTTTATTCCAAAAGAATCAAATATCTTTGCGCTTCTACTATTAACAACCAAAATTTTAATTATGCGCAATTTTATTTGGAGTTTATTACTGTTGTTTTCTGGAATCTTTATTTCTTTTTCTCAAACAAAAAACATTGAAAAAGGAACCTATTTATCGACTAATAAAGGTCAAAAAATCAAGTTGAATTTGTTAGATGATAATAAATACGAATTGGTTTTTTATTCAGGCGGTTATGAGGTAAAAGGAGATTCTTTGCTGTTTGCTAAAAATGCAACGGCAGAAACCAGTTTTGACCTTTCTTTCAAAGTCGACAAAAAAGCTAAAAATATAAAAGTAATATTCAAAGATCCAGCTTATTATTCTTTCTTTATTGGAACTCAAAAAGGAAAAGAAGAAGTTAAATATCAAAGAGTTTCAGACATTAAAAGTAAAATTGATCCAGAATGGAGTAAAGTCGATTTGGATTTTGAAATTGAGAAAGCAGACTTTTTATATTTAGTATATGAAGAATATGGCGGAAAAAGCAATGTAAATAAATACGCTTTACCAAAAGACGTTTCAGAAATAACGATCAATTATGAATTGGCAGTTTTAGGCGATTTACAGATTGCAGGATTTTATGATAAACATACAAATGAGCTGAGAATATCAGAGAAATCAGGATTAAATCCACTAGTATTTGTCAATGAAAAAGATCCGCAGCCAGTTAAGAAAACGCCGAAAGTTCTTCCTCTTGAAAGTCAAACTATTACCAATTGGACTTATCCAGGAAAAGACGTTTCTACAGAAGATTATGGAGTAATAGTTGACAGCGCCGCTGCAGTTGTAGAGGCTGCTGCTATAGACGCCACAAATGCTTCATCGACATACAACAAATATGATTTTAAATTAAAGGTCGAAGACAATCTAAAAAAGGCAATAGAATCTACAAAAACAGCTAGCAATAAGTTTTTGGTTGTTGTTGTAGACAGCAAGAATAAAACAGCCAAAGAAGGTTTTGATGCTTTTGTAAAAGAGCAAGAAACCCAAACGGGATATAATATGTACGATTCTTATAATGCTCTTTATGATATCTATAATTATTATTTGGCTGGAGCCGATGATAAAAAATGGCTTAAAAACAATAAAATTACCAGCGATCCAAGTATAATTATTTTAAACGGAGAAGGCAATCAACTTGCTATTGCAAAATCAGATTTGGCAGCGCAACAATATCAATTTAGCTATTATGGAGATTTTTATAGAAGACTTCAGAGGGCAAACGCCTTCCTTTCAATAAATAATGTTTTAAAGAATAAAAAAGCATCTGATACCGATTTGATTGCTGCTTTTAATAAAGCCGCTTTACTAGAATCTTCTTATGATTATGAAGGAGAATCTGCTGTAAGCGATCCAAATTCGGCTGAGTTTGTAGTTACTAAAACATCTTTAAATCAGAAAGAAGTCGCTCAATCATGGAAAAAATTAATTGAGGCGCATCAGAAAGATAAAAATGTAGATATGTATTTGGTTGAAACGATTTTGAAAGAAATCAAGAATCAAGGATTTACAAAACAGCTTTTTAGTGCAGACAGAATTTTGAATGATACAGATTTCTTAGCAATCGATTATGTATTAAAACATTCAGATGAAATTGAAAATATTCGTTCTGGTTTTAATACTAAAATAGGAGAGACTCATACTATTGGAAATCCAATTTCTGAAGTTTCAGATGCCTTACAGCAAAACCTTTATCTTTCTCAAGATGGAGCTTCTGGCGAAATAAATAGAGATAAAGTGAATTCGCTTTACAAAAGAATTATCGCTTCTGGAAAAGGAAATTTTGATGTATATAGAAACTATTTTTATTATTTGGCACAACTTCAAGAGAATGACGGTTCTAATGCAACTTTCTTAAAAGAGTTTAATTCTTATTTTGATTCGACTTTGGCAGGAGCAAGTCCAATTGAAAAATTAGATGCAATCTTTTCAGGATTAGATTCAAGTTCAAGTTATTCTTATGATGGATGGAATTCGTTTAAAGATTATCATTCAAACCTTTGCAATAATGCAGCTTGGACAGTGGTAGAGAATTCTCAGAATTCAAACTTTACTAAAGATGCTATTAAATGGTCCGAATATAGTTTGGTTGTAACCAAAAACAATCCTTATTATTTAGATACTTTGGCTCAGTTGTATTACAAAGACGGACAAAAGCAAAAAGCGATTGAAACGCAAACTTTGGCAGTAAAATATTTGAATGATTATGTTGAAGGAGAAACGGCAAACCAAATGAAAGAAGTTTTGACTAAAATGCAAAACGGGACATATTAAACAATTACGAAACCCGACAAGTTTTTAAAACCTGTCGGGTTTAATTTATAAATTAGCCAAAAACAAAAAAGGCTGTCTAAAATTTTAGACAGCCTTTTTAATATTTAAGATTCAGATTGAATTACAATCCAAATGCAGCTTTTACTTGGTCAACAAAATCAAGTTTTTCCCATGTAAACAATTCAACAGTAACTGTTTTTTGGTTTCCGCCAGGAGCAGAGAAAGTTTTAGTTACAGTTTCTGGTTTACGCCCCATGTGTCCGTAAGCAGCAGTTTCGCTGTAAATTGGATTTCTT
The DNA here is from genome assembly GCF_003254625.1 of Flavobacterium ginsenosidimutans. Taxonomy (GTDB): domain Bacteria; phylum Bacteroidota; class Bacteroidia; order Flavobacteriales; family Flavobacteriaceae; genus Flavobacterium; species Flavobacterium ginsenosidimutans. The sequence goes on along the minus strand of NZ_QJRJ01000079.1, from coordinate 217,025 downwards.
AATTTTAAACGTTGCTCAATAAAGTAAGGACGCATATCGAAGATAGCTTCTACTTTTTTAGCGATTTCACCGTTAGTTAAGTTTACTTTAGAAGTTCCGTAAGTTTCAATGAAAATTCCCATTGGCTCAGCAACTCCAATTGCGTAAGAAACCTGAACTAAGATTTCGTCAGCAACACCTGCTGCAACTAAGTTTTTAGCGATATGACGTGTAGCATAAGCAGCACTTCTATCTACTTTACTTGGATCTTTTCCAGAGAATGCACCACCACCGTGAGCACCTTTTCCACCGTAAGTATCAACGATAATTTTTCTTCCTGTTAAACCAGTATCTCCGTGAGGTCCTCCAATAACGAATTTTCCTGTTGGGTTAATGTGGTAGTTGATTTTATCGTTAAATAAATGAGCGTGCTCTGGGTTTTTAGCGATAATTCTTGGAATCAAGATTTCAACAATATCTTTTTTGATTTTAGCCAACATTGTAGCTTCTTCATCAAAATCATCGTGTTGAGTAGAGATAACAATTGCATCAATACGAGTAGGTTTGTTATCGTCGCTATATTCTAATGTAACTTGAGATTTAGCATCTGGACGTAAATACGTGATTTCTTTGTTTTCACGTCTTAAAATTGCTAACTCTTGTAATAATTTATGAGATAAATCTAATGCCAAAGGCATGTAGTTTTCAGTTTCGTTTGTAGCATAACCAAACATCATTCCTTGGTCACCTGCACCTTGCTCTTCTGGCTTAGCTCTGTCAACACCTTGGTTAATATCTGCAGATTGCTCGTGAATAGCTGAAAGAATTCCACATGAATTCGCTTCAAACATATACTCACTTTTAGTATATCCGATTTTACGGATTACTTCTCTTGCAATTTGCTGAACATCAAGATAAGTATTCGATTTTACTTCACCTGCTAAAATAACTTGACCAGTTGTAACTAGTGTTTCGCAAGCTACTTTAGAATCAGCATCAAATGCCAAAAAGTTGTCAATTAATGCATCCGAAATTTGATCTGCAACTTTGTCTGGATGCCCTTCACTAACAGATTCTGACGTAAATAAATAAGCCATAATAATGTAAAAATAATTGTTTTAATTAAAATTATGCGGGAAAAAGTAATTGCTAAAAGGGCTAAAGGAGAGTTTCTGCTTTAGCATTTTTTACTACTGAAATGAATTTTTCAGTATTCATAACGAAATCATTTCATTATGAAGAGGTTGCAATCAGTTCAAATTTTTCCTCTGTTTCGGGTGCAAAGGTATGAAACCATTTTGATTTGCAAATTAAAGTTCAACTTTTTTTATTTTTAAACGTATAAATTTAACACAAACATACTAAATTGATAGGGTAATAGAAATTATTTAAGTTTTTGCTTGGCTGATTAAAAAATAGTTCGCAACTTTGCCACGTTAAAAGAAAAGAAAGAAATGAAATTTACAGTTTGCAATATGATGTCTTGTAAGATGCCGGAATTATCCGCAGAGACACTATTGTAGTTATTTTTCAAATACTATATAAATAGAACCTCTGCCGAATAGCAGAGGTTTTTTTATGGCCTAAATAAAAGGTTTAGAAAAAAATATAAGAAAATTTCAATTTTAATTTGGTGGTTAAATAAATATTACTACTTTTACTCTATAGAAATAGTCGAGTTTAAAAACAAGATAATTTTAAAAAATGAAAACAATAGCAAAAAGAAATATGATGTGTTGTAAAATGATGCAAATGTGCATCCCTCATTGCTGTTGCCAAAAGTGAAAGAGTAGAATCTTTGTTATAGTTAAGCTATAAGCCCTTTTGGTCGCCATCCGGAAGGGCTTTTTTATTTCAACACATTTAAAATTAAAATCATGAGAACATTAAATTCAATTGCATTAGAATATTTATTGAGAAACGATTCTCAACAAAACAATCATACATCAGAAGAAGTAACAAGAGAAACAACAAGAATAGAAAAAGAACAGAATGTAAAGCAAAAATCGTTGCTGTTCCAGTTGTATGAGCTTGAAGAAGAAGCGGAAGAATTCTTGGCTTAAAACTTCAAATTATAAAATTTCAAAAATCAATTACAATATATAATAGTATTAACAATATTAAAAAAACTAAGAAATCATGAGTACACAAAAATTTGCAACAAACGCTCTACATGCAGGACACGATGTTACTAAAAATGCAGGAACAAGAGCCGTGCCTATTTATCAGACATCATCATACGTATTTAATAACGCAGATCACGCTGCCAATTTATTTGGTCTTGCAGAAGCTGGATTTATTTACACAAGATTAAATAACCCAACAAACGATGTTTTGGAACAGCGTTTAGCTGCGCTCGAAGGCGGAATCGGGGCTGTAGTTACGGCTTCTGGAGCATCGGCAATTTCGACAACTTTATTGACTTTGCTTAAAGCGGGAGATCATATTGTTGCATCAAACAGTTTATATGGAGGAACTTATAATCTTTTAAAAGTTACTTTACCAAGATTAGGAATTACAACAACATTTGTTGATCCTTCAAAACCTGAAAACTTTACCAAAGCAGCAAAAGAAAATACAAGAGCATTTTTTGTTGAATCTCTTGGAAATCCAAAATTAGATATATTGGATTTAAAAGGAATTTCGGCGGAAGCCAAAGCATTCAAAGTGCCATTTATAGTAGACAATACAGTTGCGACACCTTATTTATTAAACCCAATTAAATATGGTGCCGATATTGTAATTCACTCCTTAACTAAATATATTGCTGGAAACGGAACTTCATTAGGAGGCGTTATCATTGATGCTGGAAACTTTGACTGGTCTAACGGAAAATTCCCTGAATTTACTGAACCGTCTGCAGGATACCATGGATTAGTATATCACGAAGCTTTAGGAAATGCGGCTTTTATTGCAAAAGCTCGAATTGAAGGTTTACGTGATTTTGGTGCTGCTTTGAGCCCATTTAATGCTTTCCAGATTATTCAAGGATTAGAAACGCTGCCAATCCGAATCAAGAAACATAGCGAAAATGCTTTGGCTCTAGCTGAATGGTTAGAAAAACAAGATGAGGTAGTTTGGGTAAATTACCCAGGTTTAAAATCAAGCAAATATTACGATTTGGCTAAAGAATATTTACCGCAAGGCCAAAGCGGAATTATCACTTTTGGATTAAAAGGAGGTTTTGATGCTGCTAAAAAAGTAGTAGATGAAACTAAATTATTCTCTCTACTGGCAAATATTGGTGATACAAAATCATTAATTATTCATCCAGCAAGTACAACGCATCAGCAATTGACAGATGAAGAGCAAATAGAAACAGGAGTTTCTAAAGATTTGGTTCGTCTGTCTGTGGGAATTGAAGATATTGAGGATTTAATTGCTGATCTGGAAGCTGTTTTTGAGAGCGTTAAACTTTCTCAATACAGCATCAATAAAAATTAGGTTTTTTTGTTTTTTGTTTGAAAGATTGCCTTTAGCCATTGTGCTAAAGGTAATTTTTTGTGAAAAACATCTTTATAAATTAAACCATGTAGAGGCGCACTGCAGTGCGTCTTAATTGTGGTTAAAAACTAAAATGTTAGAAATTATGTCAAAGCTTAAAATAAACATTATCCTTTTCGGAATTGGAAATATCGGAAGCACTTTGATTAATCAGATTATTGAAAGTCAGGAATTTTTTCTTGAAAGCAAAAATGTTGATTTTCATTTTCCAATTATAACCAATTCGACAGTTGCTTTTTTTGAGAAAGAAGGTGTTGGGTATTCTTGGGAAACCAATTTCAGACAATTGGCGGTTCCTTTTAAAGTAGAAGATATTGTCGAGTTTGCACAAGAAAATGAATTCGAAAATCTGATTGCGGTTGATGCAACAGCTAGCGACGAACTCGTAAAACACTACAATACATTAATTCAAAATGGATTTAATATTGTAGCGGTAAATAAGAAAGCCAACACGCTTCCGATTGATTTGTATAAAGAATTGCGTGCAAATCTTAAAAAGTACGACAAGGAATTTCTTTACGAAACTTCGGTCGACACTGGAATTCCGGTTTTACAGACTTTAAGAGATTTATATTATTCGGGAGAAAAAATCACTAAAATCCGAGGTGTTTTTTCAGATAATTTAAGTTATGTCTTTAACCGATTTTCATCTGAAGATGTTTCGTTTTCATCTGTTTTAAAAGATGCAAGTCTTTTAGGTTTGATGAAATCGACATTTAAAGAAGATTTATCTGGAAATGATACCGCAAGAAAGCTTCTGATATTAGCAAGAGAAATAGGAAAAGATTTTGAGCTTTCAGACATTAAAGTCAAACCCTTTATTACTGAACAGCATTTGGAGAAAAATGGCATCTTGAATAAAGAGGAAGTCGATAAGTCTTTTAAAATTGCTAAAATCACACAAGCCGAAAATCATGTTTTGAGATTTGTTGGCGAATTTGATGTTGAAAAAGGAACTCTCGAAGTCAAATTAATTTCTGAACCAACAGATTCTCCAATCGGTCAATTGAAAGGCTCGGATACCATTTTTGAAATTTTCACGAAATCTTACGCGAATGTTCCTATTGTAATTCAGAGTGCACCAGCATGTAAACAAGCAATTTCGAGAGGAATTATAACCGATATTCTAAAAATTGCAGAAAGAATTAGAAATAAAGAGGCTATTTGGTCTTAAATTTTCTCAAAAAATAGAAAAATATAACCAATGTTCTTTGATAAACTGATTTGTTATAGGAAGTTTTAGAAGCGAAAAATGCTTAATTCTACATTTTTTGTTCTTATTTATCTTACAATTGTATTTGTAAGGTGATTTTTGTCGTGAAAAAACACATTTTCAACGAAATTTGTAATTAAATTCTTGAATTTCATTTGTGTAATAAAAAAAATATTTGCATATTTGTTATACCCAAAAACTACTAGAAATCAAATGAACTTAAAAGTCAACAAAATGTTTTGCGCCATTTCGGTTATTACCGAGGCTGGGTTGTCTATTGCTTAATAAATTGTAAGAAAACAATATATAGTAAGAGCCTCCCATAAAATATTTGGGAGGCTTTTTAATTTAACACAAATGCAAAATTTAAAATTACAATATAAATCACAGATGAATAAATCCTTACAGATGAACAAGATGTTTGCTGTCGCGCTTATTTGCGTACAGGTCTGTCGATACTAAAAGTATAAATGAGTTTAAAAACTTAAACCCTTTTGGTATCTAGAAATCCAAAAGGGTTTTTTTATTCCCGAAAAGGGCTTAACACAAAAATAAAAGAGAAATAAAGATTATAAAACGCAAACTGAACTAAAACTTAATATCATGAGCACATTGAACTACTTAGCAGAAAAAATTTCAAATTTGAAAAACAGAAGGACAAGAAAAAATAATCCGCCACCGCCAACAAACGAATTGGCTCACCCAAGATTCGGAATTACAGAAGAAGATAAAAGTACTGTAAAAAAAGTACCAAATTCTTTATTGTTTTTAATGTATTCAAAAGAGAATGAAACGCTTTTCATCTAAACAGAAAAGCGACATAAATTAGGTTAAAACCTGCATAATTTTACTGGGCATTTATGTTCGGTAAATTTTTGCGTATAATAGTTTTTGCTAAAGTAAGTCTCAGAAATTTAACAAACACTTTTAGATAAAATTTGTTTGTTAGAGAAATTAGTAGTTAATTTGCACTCGTTAAGTTCAAACACGTATTGAAATGTTATAAAGAAAGGACGAGGGATTAGACCCGATGAAGCCTTAGCAACCCTTCGGTAAAACGAAGAAGGTGCTACATTCTACCACGCCAAACGTGGAAAGATAACAACAAGATTTTTTCTAGTTAAACCTAGTTTTTCTTTCTAATATTTCCATATACAAATCAATAATACAACAGATTTGAAATTGGAAAATATACCAAATCCCATTATAATTCAAGATTTCATCACAGAAAGTGGTGCAACTTATCATTCTATACCATTAAGTTTTACGCTGGCAGGACAACCTTTGCACAGCGCGCCTATTGTTTTGGTTAATCATGCGTTAACTGGAAATTCGCAAGTTACTGGAGAAAATGGCTGGTGGAATGACTTAATTGGTCAAGGTAAAACCATTGATACTGATGTTTATACCATTTTGGCTTTTGATATTCCAGGAAACGGAAGCAATTCTTTCTTAATCGAAAATTATCTTGATTTTACAGCAAGAGACATTGCAAGAATCTTTATTGAAGGTGTAAAAATTTTAAATATCGAAAAGCTTTTTGCGGTTATCGGAGGTTCTGTTGGTGGCGGAATTGCTTGGGAAATTTTAGCTTTAGCGCCAAATATTACAGAAAATCTTATTCCGATTGCGAGTGACTGGAAATCTACGGATTGGCTTATCGCCAATTGCTTCCTGCAAGAACAGATTCTAAACAATTCTTCAAGACCAATTGAAGATGCGAGAATTCATGCCATGTTGTGTTACCGTTCGCCAGAATCATTTAAAGAAAAATTTCAGCGAACTGTAAATCAAGATCTTTTGATTTTTAATATCGAAAGCTGGCTCGCACATCACGGAAAAAAATTGCAGAAAAGATTCCAATTGTCTTCTTATAAATTAATGAATCAATTGCTTAAAACAATTGATATTACTAGAAATAGTGAAAGTTTTGAAAACTTATTGTCTAAAACAAAAGCTTCAATTCATATCGTAGGAATCAATTCAGACTTATTTTTTACGGCCAAAGAAAATGTCGAAACCTATGAGGAATTAAAGAAGTTTAAAGACAATGTTTTCTATAGCGAAATTGATTCGGTTCACGGACATGACGCTTTTTTAATCGAGTACAAACAATTAGATTATTTACTTGCCGACATTTTTAAGGCAGAAACAATAAAGAAATAAAATGAAAGTATTAAAATTTGGAGGTAAATCGTTAGCAAACGGAGAAGGACTTAATAAAGTTGTTTCAATCATTTCTGATAAAGTAAGTCAAGGTGAAAAAATTGCCGTTGTAGTTTCTGCACGTGGAAACGCTACTGATGAATTAGAATTTATTTTAAGCATTGCTGCTAAAAATGGCAGTTATAAAGAATTATTAGAAAATTTCAAAAAATATCAAATATCAGATTATCCGAATGTAGATTTATCGGAAGAATTTAATGTATTAGATAAACTTTTTGAAGGTGTAAGCTTAATTGGCGATTACAGCAAAAAAATCAAAGATCAGATTTTGTCAAAAGGAGAATTGCTTTCGGCTAAATTATTGACGGCTATTTTATTGGAAAAAGGAATTCCAGCCAATTTTGTAGATACGAGAGATTTGTTGAAAACCGATTCTAAATTTGGTGATGCACAGCCTTTAGAGCAGCTTTCAAAGAAAAACGTAGTCAATTATTTTAAAGAACATAACGGCGAAACGGTTAATATAGTTACAGGTTTCATTGGATCTAATAACAACAACGACACAACTACTTTAGGTAGAAATGGCAGTAACTATACCGCTTCGTTAATCGCAAATTATTTAAACGCAGAAGAACTGCAAAACTTCACGCACGTAGATGGAATCTATACGGCAAATCCAGATTTGGTTGCAGATGCTAAAAAAATCGAATATTTATCGTTTAATGAAGCAAATGAGCTGGCAAATTTTGGAGCTACAATTCTTCATGCAAAGACGATTATTCCTTTGTTGGAAAAGAATATCCCGTTACGAATTTTAAATACTTTCAACCACGAAAACCGCGGAACTTTAATTACATCGGATTCTTCTAAAGAAGGAATTAAAACACTTTCTGTATTAGAAAATGTCTCTCTTGTAAATCTTGAAGGACGCGGATTACTTGGAAAAGCAGGAGTCGATGCCCGAATTTTTAAAGTAATGGGTGATCACAATATTAGTGTAAGCATCATTTCTCAAGGTTCTTCAGAAAGAGGAATCGGACTTGTGGTAGCAACAGAAAAAGCTACTCTTGCAATGGTTGAATTAGAAAAAGAGTTTGAGAATGACTTTTATTCTAAAGACGTAAATCAGATTACGGTTACAGACAATGTATCGGTAATTTCGATTATTGGTCAGGATTTGAGTACTTTCCATAAACCATATACGGCTTTAATCAAAAATAAAATTGTTCCGATTTTATTCAACAACACTGTAACAGGTAAAAACGTGAGTTTGGTTGTTAAAAAAGAGGAATTAAATAAAGCTTTAAACGTAATTCACGGTGAGATTTTTGGAGTTTCTAAAAAGATTAACATTGCGATTTTCGGTCACGGATTAGTTGGTGGAACTTTAATCAACCAGATTTTAGAATCGGCTGCGGCAATTGAAAAACGTAAGGACATTAAGCTTAATGTTTTTGCTATAGCGAATTCCAAAAAATTGCTTTTAAACAAATACGGTGTTACTGGCAATTGGAAAAACGAAATTGCGACTAAAGGCGAGGCTTACACCATAAAAGATATTATTGCTTACGCGAATGAGCATCATTTAGAAAACTTAATTGCAATTGATAATACTGCAAGTGCAAGTTTTGTTGAGAATTATATTCCGCTTGTAGAAAGCAGTTTCGATTTGATTTCTTCTAATAAAGTGGCTAATACATTAAGCTATGGTTTCTACAAGGAATTGAGAAAAGCTTTGGCAGAAAATCAAAAGAATTATTTATATGAAACGAATGTTGGTGCGGGATTACCATTAATTGACACCATTAAATTATTACACCTTTCAGGAGAAAATATTACGAAAATTAAGGGGGTTTTCTCTGGAACGTTAAGTTATTTATTCAATAATTTCTCTGCAAAAGATGCGCCTTTTAGCGAAATCTTGCAAGAAGCAATTGATAACGGATATACAGAACCAGATCCGCGTGAAGATTTATGTGGTAATGATGTTGGTAGAAAATTATTAATTTTAGCTAGAGAATTAGATTTGCAAAATGAGTTTGAAGAAATCTCAATTCAGAATTTAATTCCAGAGCACTTACGTGAAGGAAGCGCTGCGGATTTCTTGACGAAATTAAAAGAATTCGACCCAATTTATGCTAAAATAAAAGCAGATCAACAGCCAAATCACGTTTTAAGATATATTGGTGAATTGTCTGGAGATTTACAGAATGACAAAGGAAATTTAGAAGTAAAATTAGTTTCAGTACCAAAAGATACTGCATTAGGCGGATTAAAAGGTTCTGATTCTTTCTTCGAAATTTATACAGAATCTTACGGAGATCGTCCAATCGTTATTCAGGGAGCTGGTGCAGGTTCTGCGGTAACGGCAAGAGGAGTTTTCGGAGATATTTTGAGATTGTCTGATAAGGGATAAGACGATTTTAGATTGCAGATTTTAGACTGTAGATTTTAGACTGTAGATTTTAGACTGTAGATTTTTGATTTGAATTAAAAAAACAAAAAAAATAACAACACAATGAAAGTAACTTTAAACAGAGTAAATGACGCATTTCATTTTAAAGTAAAAAATGAACGCGGACACGTAGTTGACGTTGATAGCAGAGCCGAATTTGGCGGAAGCGATTTAGGTGCAAGCCCAATGGAATTAGTATTAATGGGAGTTGCGGGATGCAGCGCTATTGATATGATTTCGATCTTAAAAAAACAGCGTCAGGAAATCACTTCTTTTAATGCTGAGGTTGAAGGAACGCGCGTTCAAATCGAAGAAGCAAAACCTTTTAAAGAAATCGATGTGGTTTTCTATTTAGAAGGAGAAATCAATCCTGATAAAGCAAAAAAAGCAGCGCAACTTTCTTTTGAGAAATACTGTTCGGTTGCCAAAACGGTAGAACCTACAGCGACAATTAAATACAAAGTTGTCTTGAACAACGAAGCTTTATAAATTAGATAATTTGTCAATTAGATAATTAGAAAATGCTCAGATTAAGCATAAATAATTGACTCGTTTTAGTTTGGATTTCAGTTTTAAAACTTGAAACCTGAAATCTGAAACTTGAACAAAAAAACAAAAAAACAACACAATGAATACAGAAGAATTTGGTTTTGAAACACAAGCCATCAGAACACAATTAGAAAGATCTCAATATTTAGAACATTCGGTGCCTTTGTACCTTTCATCAAGCTTCGTTTTTGAAGATGCTGAAGATATGAGAGCTTCTTTTACAGAAGAAAAAGAAAGAAATATTTACAGCCGTTTCAGTAATCCAAACACTTCAGAGTTTGTAGATAAGATCTGCAAGATGGAAGGAGCTGAATCTGGTTATGCATTTGCAACAGGAATGGCTGCGGTATATTCTACTTTTGCAGCGTTATTGAATTCTGGAGATCATATTGTTTCTGCGAGCAGTGTTTTCGGTTCGACTCACGCCTTGTTTATGACTTATTTTCCGAAATGGAATATCGAAACTTCTTATTTCGAAATCAATAAGCCAGAAACAATCGAAAGTTTCATTAAACCAAACACAAAAATTTTATACGCCGAATCTCCAACAAACCCTGGAGTTGATGTAATTGACTTAGAATTGTTAGGGAATATTGCTAAAAAACATAACTTGATTTTAATAATTGACAACTGTTTTGCAACGCCTTATTTACAGCAGCCAATTAAATTTGGAGCACATTTGGTTATCCATTCAGCAACAAAATTAATCGACGGACAAGGACGTGTTTTAGGTGGAGTTACTGTTGGAAATGCTGATTTAATCAGACAGATTTATTTATTTTCAAGAAACACAGGCCCAGCTTTATCACCATTTAATGCTTGGGTTTTATCTAAGAGTTTAGAAACTTTGGCTGTTCGTGTAGACAGACACTGCGAAAATGCTTTAAAAGTAGCTGAATTCTTGGAAAGCCATCCAAATGTAAACAGCGTAAAATATCCTTTCTTGAAATCGCATCCACAATACGAAATTGCTAAAAAACAAATGAAAGCTGGTGGAAACATCATCGCATTTGAAATTAAAGGCGGAATCGAAGCGGGAAGAAAATTCTTGAATTCAATTCAACTTTGTTCATTATCTGCAAATATTGGAGACACAAGAACAATTGTTACGCATCCGGCTTCTACAACACATAGCAAATTATCTGAAGAAGATCAATTAGCAGTGGGAATCACACAAGGTCTTGTTCGTGTTTCTGTTGGTTTAGAAACTGTTGAAGATGTAATTGCAGATTTAAAACAAGCACTTTCTTAAATTTTAGATTTTAGACTTAAGATTTTAGATTTCCAATTTCTAATAAATGAAGACGATTTTTGATAGTAAGTTTTACTGTTGAAAATCGTCTTTTTTTAAGATTGTTCTATAAAAAATATACTTTTGTTTTAGACTGAGAATATTAATGTTGATTAGTTTATGAGCGATAGAATTTACATTCTAGATAAAAAGTTATTTGCTTCAGAAAGAAAACGTTTTGTAGGAGGCATTGTTGATTTTATCTTTGTGTTTGTTTCGGTCTTTATTTCGGGTCTTATAATTGTAATAATCGGAAATATTTTTAATTGGAATATATTCTCTATTTGGGGTCAATTTATTAATGATTCCACTTATTTAGCACTTTTTACTTTTCTAATGCTTAATTATCTGTTTTTGGAGTGTTTTTTTGGAGCAACAATGGGTAAATTTGCTACAGGTATTATAGTTGTTACAGAAAATGGTACGAAACCAAATTTCGGTAGGATTTTCATCAGAACTTTATGCCGTTTAATTCCTTTTGATGTATTCTCATTTTTAGGAAAATCTGGAATGTTTTGGCATGATTCTTTTTCTAGAACCTACGTTGTCGATAAAAGAGGCTTAGAAAGAGATTTGGAAATTTTCTATTCTATAGATTTAATTGGACAAAACGAAGTAGTTTGATGGATTTAGTAGAATTTAACTTTATTCTTTTGTGATAGTTCAAACAAAAAGCATACTTTTGTTATTCAATAATTTGTGAGGGTTTGATCTGAGGTTAAATTCTGCAATCTAAAATTTTACATTAGTGCTTTCAAAGAAAACAAAATACGGAATTAAAGCTTTAACTTATTTAGCCAGACGTGAGAATAATGAGCCGGTACAAATAGCTGAAATTGCGAAAAGCGAACATATTTCGATAAAATTTTTAGAAAGTATTTTACTGCTGTTAAGAAACTCAGGTTTTCTTGGTGCTAAAAAAGGAAAAGGCGGAGGCTATTATCTGATAAAAGATCCAAAAGATATTAGTATGGCTAAAGTCTATCGTATTTTAGAAGGTCCAATTGCATTATTGCCATGTGCGAGTCATAATTTTTACGAAAGATGCGATGATTGCGACGATGAATCAACTTGTGCAGCAAGACGTTTAATGACTGAAGTTCGTGATAATACACTTAAAATATTAGAAAGTAATTCTTTGGCAGATATTGCGTTTTAGAAAATACTATTAATTTATAAAAAAAAGACCATTTCTAAATTTGAAATGGTCTTTTTTTATGATTAAAATATCAATTTATATCCAGCTAAAAATAGCATTACGGCTATGGCGTTTCTAAGAAATTGATCTGGCACTTTTCCGCTTAACATACTTCCCATATATATTCCAGGAAGCGATCCCATTAATAACTGAGCAAGTAATTCTAAATCTAAGTTTCCCATAGAAGCATGGCCAATTCCAGCAACTAAAGTTAAAGGGACAGCGTGCGCAATTTCGGTTCCAACTAAACGAGGAGTTGGTAAAAGTGGATAAAGGAAAAATAAAGTTACGGTTCCAAGTGCTCCTGCACCAATAGAAGTTAAGGTTACTGTTGCTCCTAATAAAACTCCAATTGCAATCGTAAGCATATTTTGAGTGGTACTTTCGCTGTGAAATTTATCTCCAGCATGTCTTTGAGAAAAAACTAAAAGCTTCTTTTTGAATATGATCGCTACCGAAGTAAACAATAAAGCCCAGCCCAAACTGTACTTAATAACTCTATTTATGGTTTCAATATCTGTTTTAATGCTGTTTAATATCCATAAGGTCAATAAAGCGGCAGGAACACTTCCTAAAGTTAACCAACCAGTGATTTTCCAATTGATGTTTCCTTTTTTGTTGTGTACAAATATTCCTCCGGCTTTGGTAAATGCAGCGTAAAGTAAGTCAGTTCCAACAGCTTTTGTGGGCGGAATACCAAAATACAATAAAATAGGAGTCATTAAAGAACCTCCTCCAACACCTGTTAACCCAACAATAAAACCAACTGCTAAACCTGCTATTACAAGACCAATCTGAAAATCCATGAAAAATTATTTGCCGCTAAAATAATAACAATTTTATAATTATCCTATAGATTTTGTAGAGATTAAATGTGTATTTTTGTGAATCACAAAATTGAAGCGTGTTGTTAAAATAATAAGAGACAGCATTTAATTTGTTAAAATAATCACTAATTCCTTTTTAAATCTCTTTTAACTTGGTTTAGAAGATGATAGCTTATATAAAAAAGTAAATATATTGTTTTGATATTTCGAAATATATAGTACTTTTGCAAAGTAATCTACTAAGCCGATAGGGTAATGGATTTTTAAGAGTAAAAACAATTCTTAAAATATGGAAAATGAACTTAAGTTAAACAACGCTATAGTAAAGTCTGATTCTTTATTAAAGGAAAAATTGTGGGTTGTAATACCTGTTGTTTTGTTGTTAGGTTTGGCAGTTACATTAATTTATAATCATCACGCTGAATTTTCGTGGGATGGTTTTGTTCAGGGACTTGATGAAAATCTTTTAGCGTTTTTCTTAATTGGTGTTTTTGCACAATTAGTAGATGGCGCTTTAGGAATGGGATATGGAGCAACTTCTACATCATTTTTATTGGCTTATGGAGTTTCGCCAGTTTTGAGTAGTACGGCAGTTCACGTTTCAGAGATGTTTACAACTGGAGCATCGGCGCTTTCGCACCACCGCTTTGGAAACATCAATAAAAAACTGGTCAAACATTTATTGATTCCAGGAGTTTTAGGATCAATTACAGGGGCTTATTTATTATCAGATGTTATTGACGGAGATATTATTAAGCCGTTTATTGCGGTTTACATGATTATTCTGGCAGTTGTAATTATCAGAAAAGCTTTGAGAAAAAGTCTTGTAAAAAAGAAAACTAAAAAACTAGGAGCTTTGGCAGTGTTTGGAGGTTTTATGGATTCTGTTGGAGGAGGAGGCTGGGGGCCAATTGTAACTTCAACATTATTAGGAAGAGGAAGAAACCCGAAATATACTATCGGGTCAGTAAATGCAGCTGAGTTTGCCATTTCGTTTGCAAGCGGAATTACTTTCATGCTTTTTGGCGGAATTCACGGTTGGCAGATCATTATCGGATTGATTTTAGGAGGAGTTATTTCAGCACCAATAGCAGCTTATTTGGTAAATAGAATCAAAAGAAAACCAATGATGATTGCGGTTGGAGTTCTAATTATAGTATTGAGTTTAAAAACATTATCTAAATTATTGTAAAAGATAATTTTAGAAAGGAGAGATTTATGAGTGCGATTATTGTACAAGAATTATTAGAAAAAACTGCAGCTCTTTCGCTTGACGAAACCTTAGTTTTTTTAGCAAAAGAATTTCCGGGAAAAGTAATTTTTTCGACATCTTTCGGTCAGGAAGATCAGGTAATTACTGATTTTATTGCAAAGAGTAACACCGATATTACGGTATTTACTTTAGATACAGGAAGATTATTTCAGGAAACTTACGATGTTTTTCATAAAACATTAAAAAAATACAAAAGACCAATCGAAGTTTTTTTTCCAGAAGCTGCCTCTGTAGAAAATCTTCTGAAAACAAAAGGGCCAAACAGCTTTTACGATTCGGTTGAAAACAGAAAAGAATGCTGTTTTATTCGAAAAGTAGTTCCGTTACGAAAAGCTTTAGCAGGAAATTCAGTTTGGATTACAGGTTTAAGAGCAGAACAATCAGAAAACAGACAAGATTTAAGTTTGTTTGAATACGACGGAAACTTCGAAATCATCAAATTCAATCCGTTGTTAAAATGGACTTTAGAAGAAGTTGAAACGTATTTGTCTGAAAACAATGTTCCTCAAAATGCTTTACACAAACAAGGTTTCGTAAGCATTGGATGTGCGCCTTGTACGAGAGCGATTTTCCCAGGTGAAGATATCAGAGCCGGAAGATGGTGGTGGGAATCAAGCCATAAAGAGTGTGGGCTTCATAGTGCTAAGAAAGAGTAAGTAGAAGAAAGAAGCAAGAGGCAAGACTTCTGCAGAGAATAGAATATAGATTATAGAATAAAGAGTGGAGATTTTAGATTAGGCGAAAAACTTTAAACCTGAAACAAAATTTTTCACAACAAAAATATCAAACAAAAAAACAATGAGTTCAGTATTAAAAACAAACGCTTTAGAGAGTGAAGCGATATACATTTTCAGAGAAGTAATTTCACAGTTTGACAAACCGGTTTTACTTTTCTCAGGAGGAAAAGATTCTATAACATTAGTGCGTTTGGCGCAAAAAGCATTTTTCCCTGCTAAGATTCCGTTTCCTCTATTGCACGTTGATACGGGACACAATTTCCCTGAAACAATCGCTTTCAGAGATAAATTAGTAGAAGAATTAGGTTTAGAGTTGATCGTACGTAATGTTCAGGATGCTATTGATGAAGGAAAAGTAGTTGAAGAAACTGGAAAATATTCAAGCCGTAACAGCTTGCAGACTACAACACTTTTGGATGCAATTGAAGAATTTAAGTTTGATGCTTGTATTGGTGGTGCACGTCGTGATGAAGAAAAAGCAAGAGCTAAAGAACGTATTTTCTCAGTTCGTGATGATTTCGGACAATGGGACGAAAAAAATCAAAGACCGGAGTTGTTTGATATTTTAAATGGAAAAATAGAAAATGGTCAAAACGTTCGTGTTTTCCCAATTTCAAACTGGACAGAATTAGATGTTTGGAGTTATATCGAAAAAGAAAAAATCGAGATTCCGTCAATCTATTTCTCACATAAAAGAAAAGTTTTTTTGAGAGACGGTTTAATCTGGTCGCATTCTCCTTTTGTGTACCAAGAAGAAGACGAACAAATCGAAGAAAGAATTGTTCGCTTCAGAACCGTTGGAGATATGAGCTGTACAGCAGCTGTTGAATCTTACGCAGCAACAATCGAAGAAGTAGTTGGCGAAATCAGATCATCAACGATTTCAGAAAGAGGAGCCAGAATTGATGACAAACGTTCTGAAGCTGCAATGGAAAAAAGAAAACAACAAGGATACTTTTAATAATTGTTAATGATGAATTGTTAATTGTAAATGCAATTCGGAATTAATTAAAGTTAGAATCAAGAAAACAAAAAACATACAGATTTAAGTTTCCAACAGAACCTGAAACTTTAAACCTGAAACAAAATATAAGATGGACGTTTTAAAAATAGCAACAGCAGGAAGTGTAGATGATGGAAAAAGTACTTTGATCGGGAGATTATTGTACGATACAAAATCATTGACAACTGATAAAATAGAAGCAATCGAAAAAAGCAGTAAACAAAAAGGATACGATTACCTTGATTTTTCTTTAGCAACTGATGGTTTAGTAGCAGAAAGAGAACAAGGAATCACGATTGACGTTGCGCATATTTATTTTTCGACTGCAAAGAAAAGTTACATTATCGCCGATACTCCAGGGCACGTAGAATATACTAGAAACATGGTTACAGGAGCTTCTACTTCTCAGGTTTCTATCATTTTGATTGATGCCAGAAAAGGAGTTATCGAGCAAACATACCGTCACTTTTTTATCAATAATTTATTAAGAGTAAAAGAAGTAATCGTTGCGATTAATAAAATGGATTTAGTTGATTATTCTGAAGAAGTTTTCAATAAAATCAAAGCTGATTTTCAGGCATTAAATGCAAAAAGCACTTTCAAGGAGCAAAACGTAAGTTACATTCCATTAAGTGCAATCAATGGCGGAAACGTGGTTGACAAATCTGAAAATATGCCTTGGTACGACGGACAAACGGTATTGGAACATTTAGAAGGATTGCATGCTCATGATGTTTTTGAAGCAGGAAAAGCACGTTTCCCAGTTCAGACTGTGATTCGTCCAAAAACTGAAGAATACCACGATTTTAGAGGTTACGCAGGAAAATTATACGGAAACTCAATTAAAGTTGGAGATGCCGTAACGGTTCTTCCTTCTTTAACAGAATCAAAAGTATCTAAAATTCATTTTTTCGATAAAACATTTGATGAAGCTGTCGCAGGTTCTTCGATTACAATCGAATTAGAAAATGATATCAATGTAACAAGGGGTGATATGATTGTAAAATCAGATGAGCTTCCTAGAATTGAAAAAGATATCACAACGACAGTTTGCTGGATGGACAGTAAAAAACTGGTTCCGGGAACTAAATATTTGGTACAGCACAATACAAATAGAGTTTTAGCGAAAGTAGAAAGCATTAAAAATACAATTGCTACAGATTACTCTGGAACGACAGAAGCTTCACAATTAGCAATAAACGAAATTGGAGAAGTAACGATCAAATTAAGTAAACCGTTATACTTTGATTCATACAACGAAAACAAATCCAACGGAGCTTTCATCTTAATTGATACAGCAACTAACACAACAGCAGGAGTAGGATTTATTCGCTAGTTGATAGTTGATGGTTTTTGGTTGATAGTTATCTGCCAGCAAACCAACAACCAACAACTGACAACCAACAACTAAAGAGAAATGGAAAGTTTTAGAACAGAAATAGAAAATCCGGTAGTTCAAAGAGAGATTATCGAATTAGAAAAAAAGATTCATTTATTCCGTGGAGGAAAAATTGATGATGAGCGTTTTCGTAGTCTTCGTTTAGCGCGTGGAATCTACGGACAACGCCAAGAAGGTGTTCAAATGATTCGTATCAAATTGCCTTATGGTAAAGTAACCAGCGAGCAATTAGTACGTATTACACAGGTTTCTGATGAATATTCTACAGGGCGTTTGCACATTACAACGCGTCAGGATATTCAGATTCACTACGTGAGTTTAGACAGAACACCAGAACTTTGGGCAGATTTGGCTAAAGACGATATTACGCTTCGTGAAGCTTGTGGAAACACCGTTAGAAATATTACAGGAAGCGAATTGGCTGGAGTTGACGTAAACGAACCATTTGATGTTTCGCCTTATGCACACGGACTTTTTCAATATTTGTTGAGAAACCCAATTTGTCAGGAAATGGGACGTAAATTCAAAATTTCGTTCTCTTCTTCAGATGAAGATACCGCTTTGAGTTATTTACACGATTTAGGATTTATTCCGAAAATTAAAGACGGACAAAAAGGTTTCAAAATCATGTTTGGAGGAGGTTTAGGATCTCAGCCAGCACATGCTGAATTGCTTTCGGAGTTCGTTCCAGTAAACGAAATTATTCCAACAGCAGAAGGAATCATCCGTATTTTCGATAGATACGGAGAACGTGCAAAAAGAATGAAAGCACGTATGAAATTCTTAATCAAAGAAATGGGAAGAGATGTTTTCCTTGATTTGGTTGAACAAGAGAAAAAAGCTATCGCTTTTGAAACATACGAAATTGATACAACTGCTTTTGACGGACCAATTCCAGAACCAGTTTTAGAAGTTCCTCAAGTTACAATCGAAGATACAGAAGCTTATGAAGCGTGGAAAAATTCGAATGTAATCAAGCAGAAACAAGACGGTTATTATGCAATTGGAATCAAAATTTTATTAGGAGATTTTTATACTGATAAAGCTAGATTATTAGCCGCTTTAATTAAAAATTACGGAGCAAATGAATTACGTTTTTCATTGCGTCAAAATATTGTAATACGTCACATAAAAGAAGAGAATTTGCCTTTCTTTTATCAAGAGTTAGCCAAATTGGATTTTGTTCAGTTAGGATATAATTCAGTTGGAGATATTACGGCATGTCCGGGTACTGATACTTGCAACTTGGGGATTGCAAGTAGTACCGGTATTGCAGAAGAATTAGAAAGAGTTTTAACAGCTGAATATCCTCAGTATTTAAACAACCGCGAAATCGAAATTAAAATTTCGGGTTGTATGAATGCTTGCGGACAACACAATATGTCTGCAATTGGATTCCAAGGAATGTCTATCAACTCAGGAAAACTAGTAGCTCCGGCTTTACAGGTTTTATTGGGTGGAGGAAGATTAGGAAACGGAGCAGGACGTTTTGCCGATAAAGTAATCAAAGTGCCTAGCCGTAGAGGTCCTGATGCATTGCGTACCATCTTAAATGATTTTGATGCTAACGGAAGCGGACAAAAATTCCTTGATTATTATGATACAAAAGGAGAAAAGTATTTCTACGAAATCTTAAAACCGTATGCTGATGTAACCAATTTAACAGAAGCTGATTTTGTGGATTGGGGTAATGCAGACAATTACGTAAAAGCAGTTGGAGTTGGAGAATGTGCCGGAGTTGTGATCGATTTAGTAGCGACTTTATTGTTTGAAGCTAAAGAGAAATTGATTTTGGCTCAGGAATCTTTCGACGAGAAAAAATGGTCAGATGCAATCTATCATGCTTATGCAGGATTTGTAAACGGTGCGAAAGCATTATTATTGGCTGAAAACCAAAAAACAAACCACCACGCAGGAATTGTAGACTTGTTTGATACTGTTTTCATCGACACTAATAAAATCGAATTAAACTCAACTTTTAAAGACTTGGTTTACCAAATCAATAAAAATGAACCATCTGAAGCTTTCGCTAAAGATTATATTGCACAAGCAACAGTTTTCTTTGATAAAATCGAAACTTTCAGAGCACAGGAATTAGCAAATGCATAATATAAAACCAAAAATAACTTTAGTCGGTGCAGGTCCGGGCGATCCCGATTTACTTACGCTAAAAGCTGTAAAGGCATTGGCTGAAGCTAATGTGGTTTTATACGACGCTTTGGCCAACGAAGAAATTCTGGATTACGCACCTAAAAATGCTATCCGAATTTTTGTTGGAAAAAGAATCGGAAATCATGCTTACACGCAGGATCAAATCAATCAATTGATTGTTGATAATGCACTGACTTATGGAAACGTAGTTCGGTTAAAAGGAGGAGATCCATTTATTTTTGGAAGAGGCGGAGAAGAAATTGATTTTGCAGAAAGTTTCGGAATAGAAACTACTGTAGTTCCCGGAATTTCATCAGTAGTTGCGGTTCCTGCAAGTCAGGGAATTTCGATTACAAAGCGTGGCGTTTCAGAAAGCTTTTGGGCGATTACCGGAACAACTTCTGATAGAAAATTATCGTCAGATGTAGCTTTGGCGGCACAATCTTCTGCAACCGTTGTGATTTTGATGGGAATGTACAAATTGCCTCAGATTATTGATTTGTTTCAAAAAGAAGATAAAGGAAATTTACCCGTTGCAATCATCCAAAACGGAACAACAGCAGAAGAAAAAGTTGGAGTAGGAACAGTTGATTCGATTCTAAATATTGTAAAAGAAAAAGAATTAGGTTCACCAGCTATTATTGTTCTTGGAGAAGTTGTGAGAGAAAGCAATAAACTAAAAGGATTTTACGAAGAATTTCTATCAAAAGAAGAAATTCGTTAGAATTTCATGTTCCAACAGGAACAATTCGTTGGTAGAAAACAATTCGTAGGTAAGCGTTTCCAATAAAAATGTTCCGATAGGAACATCTGATTGGTAAATCATCTAACTTTGAGTGGATGAAAATAAATTAAAATGGAACAAAACGAATTATATCCAATATTTCTAAAGCTTCACAATTTAAATGTTTTGATTGTAGGTGGAGGAAATGTAGGTCTGGAAAAGCTTTCTTTCTTGCTAAAATCAAGTCCGAATGCTAATGTTGAGGTAGTTGCACCTGATTTTCATTTAGAAATTAAGGTTTTAGCAGAAAAACATTCTTCAATTAAATTGACGGAAAAAAAGTTTAAAAAGAAAATGCTCAAAAAACGTCACATGGTAATTGCCTGTACAGACGATTTGAAAGTGAATAAAAAGGTTTACGATTTAGCGAGAAAACGTTATTTGATTTGCAACATTGCCGATACGCCAGATTTATGTGATTATTATCTGGGCGGAATTGTTACAAAAGGAAATGTAAAAATTGCCATTTCAACCAACGGAAAATCGCCGACTACAGCCAAAAGGCTTCGAGAGTTTTTTGAAGAAGTAATTCCAGAAGACATCAATCAAATGGTTGAGAATCTGAATGAATACCGAAAAACTTTAAAAGGTAATTTTGAAGAAAAGGTTAAAAGAATGAATGAGATTACCTCTTCATTAAAAAATAAAGAGTAAAAAAGTTTCGGAAAGAAATTAATGATAAAAATCATTGAAAGTACAAGGATTTATTCGTTTCTTTGCGTTATTAAGAATGATTATAAACAACAACATAATGATTAAAACAGATATACTTATAATTGGAGCAGGGCCAACAGGTTTATTTGCCGTTTTCGAGGCAGGATTGCTAAAGTTAAAATGCCACATTTTAGATGCGCTTCCACAACCAGGGGGACAACTATCAGAGTTATATCCAAAAAAGCCAATTTATGATATTCCAGGTTTTCCAGAAGTTTTAGCCGGAGATTTAGTTGACGGATTAATGGAGCAAATCAAACAATTTGAGCCAGGATTTACTTTAGGAGAACGTGCTGAAACAGTTGAAAAGCAAGAAGACGGAACTTTCATTGTAACATCAAACAAAGGAACTAAATTCCACGCGCCAGTTATCGCAATCGCTGGAGGATTAGGAAGTTTCGAGCCTCGTAAACCACTTATCGAAGATATCGAGTTTTATGAAGATAAAGGAGTAAAATACTTTATCAAAAATCCTGAGAAATTCAGAGATAAAAGAGTTGTTATTGCAGGAGGAGGAGATTCAGCATTAGACTGGAGTATCTTCTTGGCAAACGTAGCTTCAGAAGTAACTTTAATTCATAGAAGAAATGAATTTAGAGGCGCTTTAGATTCTGTAGAAAAAGTTCAGGAATTAAAATCAGCTGGAAAAATCAAATTAATTACACCAGCAGAAGTTATTGGAATCAATGGAGCTGAGCATGTTGAGTCATTAGACATCGAAGAAAATGGAGCACACCGTAAAATCGAATGCGACTATTTCATTCCACTTTTCGGATTAACGCCAAAATTAGGTCCAATTGGAGACTGGGGATTAGAAATCGAGAAAAATGCAATCAAAGTAAACAATGCATTAGATTACCAAACTAATATTCCGGGAATCTTCGCTATTGGAGACGTAAATACATACCCAGGAAAATTAAAGTTAATCCTTTGTGGTTTCCACGAAGCAACTTTAATGTGCCAAGCTGCATACGGAATCATCAATCCAGGTAAAAAATACGTATTGAAATATACAACAGTTTCTGGTGTAGATGGTTTCGACGGAACTCGTAAAGAAGCGCCAAAAGCAGTTGTGAAGGCGATCGTCTAAGTTGCTAAGATCCTTAGTTTCTAAGACACTAAGATTTTATATATGAAGCTCAAACTTTTTAAAAGTTTGAGCTTTTTCTTTTTTTAAACAAATAATAACAATCTCATTTTATTTAAAATATAGCCAGTAGTTTCAACCACTGGAACACAATGCATAGACACAACGGATAAGTAAGACGATAACAAAACAAAACGAATTATCATAATACGTTTCCCGTGGTTGAAACCACGAGCTATATTAGAAAAACAGAAGTCAATTTTAAAACTTAGAACCTTAGTATCTTAGAGTCTTAGCATCTTTAAAAAAACATTTGCAAATAGAAACCCTATTTCATACCTTTGCACTGTTCTTAAAATTATTGTCAGTTATCACGAAAGGCGGAGGGATAGACCCGATGAAACCTTAGCAACCCTTTATCATAAAGAAGGTGCTAAATTCTACTTTATACGACATTTTCCAGTATTAAAGATAGATAACACAAATACATACTCGTATTTCTCAAAACTTTTCCAGACAACATACAATATTTACTGAAATAACTAAGTAAAGGAGCGAATCATTGGCGCATTTTTGCAGTCAATAGTTCCCGCTTTCGCCTATATCTCTCCATTTCATTGCGAGGATACCGGCTCAATCGGGGCTAATGAGCCAGCAATAGTGCACTTTTGGAATTAATGTGAAAAAAAATATCCGAAGCAAACCTAACAGGTTTTAAAAACCTGTTAGGTTTAAACTTCACAATCATAATAAAAAAAACTTAGCATCTTAGAACCTTAGTGTCTTAGCAGCTAAAACAAAAAAATATGGCAATTACAATTCAGGAAGCAATAAAAAAAAATATCCTAATCCTTGACGGAGCAATGGGAACAATGTTGCAACGCTATAATTTCTCAGAAGAAGATTTCAGAGGAGAGCGTTTCAAAGATTTTCCGCACCCGTTAAAAGGAAACAACGATTTACTATCCCTAACACAACCACAAGCGATCCGCGATGTTCATGCCGCTTATTACGAAGCTGGTGCTGACATTGTAGAAACAAATACCTTCTCAGGAACGACAATCGGTATGGCCGATTATCACATGGAAGATTTGGTTTACGAGTTAAACTACGAATCGGCAAAAATTGCAAGACAAGTAGCCGATGAGTTTACCGCTAAAAATCCAGAAAAACCACGTTTTGTAGCGGGTTCAATTGGACCGACAAACCGTACAGCAAGTATGTCACCAGATGTAAACGATCCGGGTTACAGAGCTGTAACGTTCGACGATTTACGAATCGCATACAAACAACAAGCAGAAGCCTTAATGGATGGTGGTTGCGACTTACTTTTGGTAGAAACAATCTTTGATACATTAAATGCAAAAGCTGCACTTTTTGCAATCGAAGAAGTAAAAGAAGAACGCAATCTTGATATTCCAATCATGGTTTCGGGAACAATTACAGATGCTTCAGGAAGAACGCTTTCAGGACAAACAGTTGAAGCATTTTTGATTTCAGTTTCGCATATTCCGTTATTAAGTGTAGGATTCAATTGCGCTCTTGGAGCCGATTTGTTGAAACCGTATTTGAAAACATTAGCACACAATACAAGTTTCAATGTTTCAGCACATCCAAACGCAGGATTGCCAAATGCTTTCGGACAATACGATGAAACGCCAGAACAAACTCAGGTTTTTATTAAAGAATATTTAGACGATAATTTGATTAATATTATTGGCGGTTGTTGTGGTACAACTCCAGATCATATTAGATTAATGGCTGAAGTTGCGAAGGATTATAAGCCTAGAGTGGCGCCTGTTATTGAATAATTTTCACGAAGTTTAAAAATGAAGAAAATTTTGTTCTTGGAAAGCAAAAAATAATTGTAAAGCGAAATGAATAATTGGAAGACTATTTTTTTATTTATGATAGCTGGCTTACTAATATATGAAGTATATAAGAATGTTCAGCAAGATGATTATAGAAAATCTTTCAAAGGTGAAACAATTGCATTAGTAACTATAAATGAAGGTTCAAGAGAAGACAAAGTTTTAAGATATTATTTTTATACAGATCGAAAAATTTTAGGAAAAATTGGAAATAGATCACGTCATAGTAATTTATATAAAGAGATAAATAAGTTTTATAAAGTAAAATACGATTTGAATAAACCTGAAGAGAATGAAATTTTCTTAGAAGAGGAAGTAAAACCTGATTCTTTATCACTCGTTAAAGCGGGTTTTACTAAAACTAAATATTATGAATATGATAATGGTGTGACGGGTAAATATTTAGAAAAATCAAAATGGAAATGAACAGGAAACACAAAACGTCTTGTGAAACCGAGTTTGCGTGAGGGATAGAAGTGGAAAGCCCACAGACCAATGAAGTGAAACGGAATTGGTCGAGGACTTGTAACGGATAGCCCGGCCGAAGGACACGCCCAAATTAAAATATTGAAAACGAATATACCTACAAGGTTTTAAAAACCTCGCAGGAAAGAAAATAGAATAAAAAAACTTAGAACCTTAGAATCTTAGGGACTTAGTAACTTAAAGAAAATGACAGAAAAAAGAAGAGACCTTGTATTATCAGGATTAGAACCGTTGATTATTACGCCCGAAAGTGTTTTCGTGAATGTTGGTGAGCGTACGAATGTAACAGGTTCAAGAAAATTCCTAAGATTAATCAAGGAAGAGAAATATGACGAGGCGCTTGATATTGCAAGACAACAAGTAGAAGGCGGAGCACAGATCATCGATATTAATATGGATGAAGGAATGCTTGACGGTGTTACTGCGATGACTAAATTTTTGAATTTAATTGCTGCAGAACCAGATATTTCGAGAGTGCCGATTATGATCGACAGTTCGAAATGGGAAATCATCGAAGCCGGTCTTAAAGTAGTACAAGGAAAAAGCGTTGTAAACTCGATTTCGTTAAAAGAAGGAGAAGAAGCTTTTATTCATCACGCTAGATTAATCAAACGTTACGGTGCGGCGGCAATTATCATGGCTTTTGACGAAGTAGGTCAGGCTGATAATTACGATCGTCGCGTTGAAATCTGTCAGCGTTCGTATGATATATTGGTGAACAAAGTTGGTTTCCCTCCGCAGGATATCATTTTCGATTTGAATATTTTCCCAGTTGCAACGGGAATGGAAGAGCATAGATTGAACGCTTTGGACTTCTTTAGAGGAACAAAATGGGTTCGCGAAAACCTTCCGCATGCGCATATCAGCGGTGGAGTGAGTAATGTTTCGTTCTCTTTTAGAGGAAACGATACGGTTCGTGAAGCGATGCACTCGGTGTTTTTATACCACGCGATTAAAAACGGAATGACGATGGGAATCGTAAATCCGGAAATGTTGACGATTTATGATGATATTCCGAAAGATTTATTAGAACACGTTGAAGACGTAATTTTAGATAGACGCGACGATGCGACAGAACGACTTTTAGATTTTGCAGAAAATGTAAAAGGTGAAGCAAAGAGTGATGAAAAAGTAGTTCAGGAATGGCGTTTTGGAACGGTTCAAGAACGTATTACGCATTCATTGGTAAAAGGAATTGATGCTTTTATTGAAGAAGATGTAGAAGAAGCACGTTTGGCAGCGACAAAACCAATCGAAGTTATCGAAATCAATTTGATGACAGGAATGAATGTGGTTGGAGATTTATTTGGAAGCGGAAAAATGTTCTTGCCTCAGGTTGTAAAATCGGCTCGTGTAATGAAAAAAGCCGTGGCTTATTTATTGCCATTTATCGAAGCGAGCAAACAAGCGGGAGACAAACAAGGAAACGGAAAAATCTTGATGGCAACTGTAAAAGGCGACGTTCACGATATTGGTAAAAACATCGTTTCGGTGGTTTTGGCTTGTAACAATTACGAGATTGTAGATCTTGGTGTTATGGTGCCTCCGGAAAAAATTATTTCGGCTGCGATTGAACATAATGTAGACATTATCGGTTTAAGCGGATTGATTACGCCTTCGCTTGACGAAATGGTGTATTTGGCCAAAGAATTAGACAAACAAGGAATTAAAATACCAATTATGATTGGTGGGGCAACTACTTCGCGAGCGCATACGGCTGTGAAAATTGCGCCTCAATACAGAGAAACTGTAATTCACGTAAACGATGCTTCGAGAGCCGTTACTGTTGCAGGAAACCTGTTAGATCATAATAGAAAAATATATGCGGCAGATATTCGTGCAGAATATGATTCTTTTAGAGAAACATTTTTAAATCGTTCAAGAGATAAGAATTTCTTAACTATTGAAGATGCACGCAAAAATAAATTACCATTGGTTTGGTCTGAATACACGCCAACTAAGCCAAAAGTAATTGGAGCACAAACCATCGAAATAGAATTGGATGTTTTGGTTCCGTATATCGACTGGACGCCATTTTTTCAAACTTGGGAATTGTACGGTAAATATCCAGCAATTTTAACGGATGAGGTTGTGGGTAAAGAAGCAACTTCGGTTTTTGCAGACGCTCAGGCAATGCTGAAAGTTATTCTAGAAGAGAAAAAATTAAAAGCAAAAGGTATTTACGGAATTTTCCCTGCGAATCAGGTTGATGATGACGATATCGAATTACGTGATGAAAACGGAAAAGTTTTAGAGAAATTCTTAACGCTTCGTCAGCAGTCACAAAAAACAAAAGGTGCTCCAAACATCGCTTTAGCTGATTTTATTCTGCCAAAAGAAAGCGGAATAGAAGATTATATGGGGGCTTTTTGTGTAACCACAGGGTTTGGTGTAGATGAATGGGCTGCAGAATATGAAAAGAATCTAGACGATTACAATTCGATTATGGTAAAAGCGCTTGCGGATCGTTTTGCTGAGGCTTTCGCCGAATATCTTCACGAGAGAGTGCGTAAAGATTTCTGGGGTTATGATTCAGAAGAATCTTTAACCAACGAAGAATTGATTAAAGAAAATTATAAAGGAATTCGTCCGGCTCCAGGTTATCCAGCTTGTCCGGATCACTTGGAGAAACCAACAATCTGGAAGCTTTTAGATGTTGAAAAACAAATAGGGGTGAAATTGACAGAAAGTATGGCGATGTGGCCAGCTTCATCGGTTTCTGGTTATTATTTCGGAAACCCAAAAAGCCGATATTTCGGACTCGGAAAAATAAAAGAAGATCAGGTTGTAGATTACGCTAAACGACGTAATGTCCCAACAGATTACGCCATGAAATGGTTAAACCCTAATATAGCAGATTAATTTGGTTGATGGTTGTTGGTTTTTGGTTGATAGATTTGAACTCAAAGGGCCATCAACCAACAACTATTAACGAACAACTAAAATGGAATACAGTAAATTGGAAGTTTGGATTGAAGCGCGGAAGTTGGTGAATTTATTGTATAACTCTTCTAAACTGTTTCCGAAGGAAGAATTATTTGGATTGACAAATCAGATGAGAAGAGCGGCAATCTCAATTCCTTCAAATATAGCGGAAGGTTGTGGGCGTCAAACATCAAAAGACACAATACACTTTCTTCATATTTCACGAGGATCATTATATGAATTAGAAACACAATATTATTTAGCATTGGATCAAAAATATATTGATGAGAGTACATTTAATATTGTATTGGCACAAATTCAAACTTGTAAAAAGTTATTAAACGGTTTTATTAACTACTATAAAAAATTAATGTAGTTGAAGTTGTAATTGTTGAGTTCAATAAGAGCCATCAACCATCAACCAAAAACTATCAACTAAAAAATAATGAAAGTAACAGAACATATAGAAAACGCCAAAGGAAAAACATTATTCTCATTTGAAATTATTCCGCCTCAAAAGGGGAAAAGTATTCAGGAGTTGTACGATAATATCGATCCGTTAATGGAGTTTAATCCGCCGTTTATTGATGTGACGACTTCTCGTGAGGAGTACATTTACATTGACCGCGGTAACGGACTTTTGGATAAAAAATTGACTCGTATGCGTCCAGGAACGCTTGGAATTTGCGCTTCTATAAAACACAAATATAATGTTGATACGGTGCCGCATTTGCTTTGCGGTGGTTTTACCAAAGAAGAAACCGAATACATGCTGGTTGATTGTCATTATTTAGGAATCAACAATGTAATGGCGCTTCGTGGCGATGCAATGAAAGACGAACAATCTTTTGTGCCAAAAGCTGGCGGTAACCATTACGCAATTGATTTGGTTCGTCAAATTAAAGACTTAAACTGTGGACAATATCTGCACGAAGTAATCGATGCTGATAACAAAGCTGATTTCTGTATTGGAGTTGCAGGCTATCCAGAAAAACACTTAGAATCTCCTTCTTTACAATCAGATTTGAAAAGATTAAAAGAAAAGGTAGATGCGGGAGCTGATTATGTGGTAACACAAATGTTTTTTGACAACTCAAAATATTTTGCCTTTGTAGAAAAAGCAAGAGAAATGGGAATCACAATCCCAATTATTCCTGGAATTAAACCAATTGCCGTTCAAAGACATTTGCAAGTTTTGCCACAAATCTTCAGAATCGATTTACCAGAAGATTTAATCGACGCAGTAGACAAATGCAAAAACAATGCTGATATCAAACAAGTCGGAATTGAATGGGCGATTCAGCAGTCATTAGAATTAAAAGCCGCAGGAGTTCCGTTTTTGCACTATTATTCAATGGGTAAATCTGAGAATATTCGCCAGATTGCTAGTAAGGTTTTTTAAGGTTTTTGCGAGGAACTTTGTCAAAGTTTAAAACTTTGACAAAGTTGTTGCATTCTAGTTTGTCATTTCGACCAAGGAGAAATCTTCGCTAGAAATTCGACAAATATTTGATTCTCGTTGCGGAGCTTCTTACGAAGATTTCTCCTTCAAAATGACAAAAATCCACATATCTGCTATATTAGAATAGTTAAAGCTGTAATTTTCCTATATTTATCAAAATTCACAAAATGAATACGATTATTAATAAAACTAAAATTACAATCTTTGCAATTGCATTTATAACCTGTGGCCATTTTTACGGTCAGAGTGGTAATATTGAAACAAACCTCGATACGTTATTTCAAAAAGCGCTAAAAGCAAAAACTTTTAATGGAAATGTTTTAGTTGCTAAAGATGGAAAAATAATCTACGAAAAAGCTTTTGGACAGGCTAACGCGAGCAGCACCATACCACTAAATAAAGAATACCGTTTTCACATAGGTTCTATCGCAAAAGAGTTTAATGCTGTTGGAATTATGATGCTGAAAGAGCAGGGAAAATTGAAACTAGATGACCCGATTTCTAAATTTCTACCCGAGCTTCCATCTTGGGCAAATACAATTAAAATTATCCACCTGCTTCAATATACAAGCGGACTTCCTCAAATAAAATGGAGCGAAGTCAATCAGGATTCAGATAATATGCTAAATCTGCAAAATACCTTGGTTTTGGATTTTGAACCAGGGACGAAGTATGATTATAATAATAATAACGTGTTTTTGCAAAGACGTATTATTGAAAAAATTACCAATATGAATTTTAATTCATTTGTAATAAAGAAAATATTAAAGCCTATCGGGATAAAAAATGCTGTTGTAGATCCTGATGAAAAAGAGATGCTTTTTGCAAAATCGTTTAATAATAAAGGTAAAGAGGATATTCTTAAATACAACATTTCTGGCTGGACAGCTTTAAACCTGCAGGATTTTTACAAATGGTCTGAAGCCATCAATACATTTAAAATTATTACTCCAGAATCGACACGTGAACTTTTTGAGCCTTTTTCTAAAGATAACCAAACTGGTCTTGGAGGCGGAAATATTGAAAACAATAAAGTAATAAATCACGTCCACGATGGGGCAGCCTTTAATTATCAAGCTTTATTAATCAGTAATTTTTCCTCGACAATCATTTTAATGACTAATAACAAACAAAATAACTTAGAAAAAATCAGTAATTCTATAGAATCCATTCTTGGCAGCAAACCATATAATGCAATTGAGCAATCAGTGAGAAACTAAATTTTTATTTGCAGAAATGAGAAGAAAATTCTAGCTTTTTGAAATTTGGTATTTTTTTAATTGGAATTTAAACATATCCATTATGAAACGAGAAGAACTACAAGCCATAGCCTCTCAATTAAAACATCCATCGGGAGAAAAAGGAATTGAAATGGGGAATATGATGAACGAAACGAACATCAATATGACCAAGCATTCGATTCAGAATCTAAATATAGCAAACGAAAATAGAATTCTGGAACTAGGCCACGGAAACGCTGGTCATGTTGAATTTTTGTTTGAACAAGCGGAAAAACTAAAATACTACGGACTGGAAATGTCGGAACTGATGTTTCAGGAAGCACGCCAGATCAACAGAAATTTTGTTTCTCAAAAACAGGCTTTCTTTTCGCTTTATGATGGAAATACAATTCCGTTTGAAGATGGATTATTCGATAAAATATTTACCGTAAATACGATTTATTTTTGGCAGAGACCTGAAGAATTACTTCTGGAAATTTATAGGGTTTTAAAACCAAATGGGAATTTCTGTTTGACATTTGCCGAAGAAGATTTCATGAAAACATTGCCATTTACTCCATTTGAATTTGAACTTTACAGTACTGAAAAAGCTCAGAAATTAATTGAGAAAACTGCTTTTAAAATTGTTTACAACGAAACGCAGACCGAAAAAGTAAAAAGCAAAACTGGAGAATTGGTCGACAGGGCTTTTACAACAATTGTTCTGGAAAAATAATAAAAGGAAGAGTATTAGTTTTAATACTCTTTTTTTATTTAATTTTAATTCAAGTCTCTAATGCTTTTTTATAAATAAATGGAAATCAAAAAAATTAATTTTCTACAAAGTTATAGCAGTATCCTTTTGCTTCTTGGCGGAATTATAGTCGGAAGTATTTTTGGTTTAATTTTCAAAGAAAAAGTTGAGGTTATAAAGCCATTGGGAGATATTTTCTTGAACTTACTTTTCACAGCAATTATCCCGTTGATCTTCTTTACAATTGGTTCTTCGATTGCAAATTTGGAACAAACAGAAAAATTAGGCAAGTTATTTGGTATAATGCTGATGGTTTTTCTATCAACACTTTTGATTTCTGCAATCGTAATGATTTTTGCAGTTTATCTTTTTCCGATTCATCAGGATATGATTATTTCTAAAGTTCCAGTTGAAAGCATTCAGTCAGGATCTGTCGGCGATCAGATTGCACAATTGGTTACAACAAATGACTTCTTCGAATTATTATCCAGAAAAAGCATGCTGGCATTGATTATATTTTCATTTTTAATTGGTTTTGCCACTTTACAATCTGGAGAAAAAGGAAGCGCTTTTAAAAGTTTTCTAAATTCAGGAAATGAAGTCATGAAGCAATTGCTGAATATCATTATGAAATTTGCACCAATTGGTTTAGGAGCTTATTTCGCATATCAAGTTGGTGTTTTTGGTCCACAATTATTTGGTGTTTACGCAAAACCTTTGGGCGTTTATTATGCAGCTTGTGTTTTCTATTTCTTTACATTTTTCAGTTTATATGCTTTCATTGCTGGCGGAAAACGAGCTTTTAAAGTTTTTTGGAGTAATAACATTACGCCTTCTTTAACCGCAGTTGGAACTTGCAGCAGTATTGCAACAATTCCAGCCAATTTGGATGCAGCACAAAAAATGGGAATTCCAGCCCATGTTCGAAATTTGGTAATTCCGCTTGGTGCGCCTTTGCATAAAGACGGTTCAAGTATGTCATCCATCCTAAAAATTACTTTTCTGTTTGCCATGTTTGGAAAAGACTTCACAGAACCTTCAACTATTCTTTTAGCATTAGGAATTACCATAATTGTTTCTATAGTAGAAGGCGGAATTCCGAATGGTGGTTACATTGGAGAAGTTTTGGCTATTACGGTTTATGGTTTTCCAATGGAACAAGCTTTACCCGTTGCCATGATTTTAGGAACTTTAGTTGACCCGATTGCGACTTTATTAAATGCCAATGGCGATGTGATTGCTTCTATGGTGGTTTCTAGATTCTCTGAAAAAACGAAATGGTAACATTCGTTCAAAAAGAGCTTTAAAATGACTGGTAGATAATAATTTTATATATATCGAGATTTTCTGTTGATTAGTCTAAAACATTAATGTAATGGCTTATTAAACAGTAGTTTTACTGAGTAATTAATTTGTTTTGAAAGGTAAAACTATTTTTGTTGTATTTTTATTTATTGTCTGCTTCCATGTGCACGCTCAGTTGTGCACAGGAAGTTTAGGCGATGCTGTTGTCAAAATTGATTTTGGAACAGGCACTTCTTCGCACGGAACGGCATTAGGAACAGGTATTACAAGTTATACTTGGACAACAGCAGATTTTCCGAATGATGGTTCTTATACAATAGAAAAAACAACCAACACACCAGGAACTTGGTGGACTACTACAGATCATACAGGTGGAGGTTATATGATGGTTGTAAATGCGAGTCTTTCTACAACAGATTACTTTTATAAAAATACGGTAACAGGTCTTTGTCCAGATACTACGTACGAGTTCGCAGCGTGGATTATGAACTTATTGCGATCAAACGATACAAGTCCGCCTAACATTACTTTTACAATAGAATCTACAACTGGAACCATATTAGGGACTTATAATACAGGAGACATTGCACTTAATTCAAGTGCAGTTTGGAAACAATATGGTTTCTATTTTACAACTCCAACTGGAATTTCGACGGTTGTCATTAGAATGCGAAATAATAAAGCTGGTGCTGCTCCTGGAAATGATATTGCTTTAGATGATATTACTTTTCGCGCTTGTGGTCCAACAGTTACTTCGGCAATACAAAATAATACCAATACAAATCTAACGATTTGTCAGGGAGATACGCAAAGTTATACACTTACAGGAACGGTTTCTTCAGGATATTCAAATCCTGCGTACCAGTGGCAGGTTAGCAGTGATAATGGAACAACTTGGAGCGATATTTCTGGTGCAAATGCGCTAACCTATACTTTTGTACCTAATTCTACAGCAGGCACTTATTTATATCGCATGGCGGTAGCACAAAGCAGTAATATTTCATCGGCTACTTGTAGGGTCGTGTCGAATATGATTAGCTTTAAAGTCAATGAAAGTTCTACTGCCCCAACTTTCACGATACTGCAGCCAACATGCGATGTGCCAACTGGAACTATTACTATTACCACAACTGCCAATACAACTTATAGTATTGATGGAACAAATTATCAAGTTTCGGGAATATTTTCTGGACTTGCAGGAGGTGATTATAATGTTACTTCAAAATTAAATACAGGCTGTGCCTCAACTCCTGTAATTGCACATATAAACTCTGTCGCTTCATCTAGCGCTACTCCAACTTTTTCGGTTATTCAACCTGTTATCTGTTCGAATCCTTTGGGAACAATTACAATAACAAGCAGTGATTACGAATATAGTTTTGATAATGGCGTAACTTGGTCAACGAGTAATATAAAGTCAGGATTAGAAGCTGGAGATTATTGGATCAAAACTAGAAATAGTTCTAACTGTGAAACTACAGCGGTTTCAGTTTCTATTTTAGTTCCGCCGGGCTATCCGCCAACTCCGACAGTTTCGGTTGTACAGCCAGATTGTATATCAGCAACAGGAACAATTACAATTTCTGATGCTGCAACAGCTTATAGTTTTGATAACGGAGTAACATGGCAAGTTTCAAATTCAAAAAGTAATTTGGTTCCAGGAAATTATAAAGTCTTTATAAAAAACAATTTAGGTTGTATTTCTTTGGTGCCAAATGAAGTTGAAATAAAAGCGTACGTTAATCAAGAACCTCTGGTTACAGCTGTAAGTCCGCAGCTTTTTTGTGTGCAGCAAAATGCAACATTGAATGATGTGAGTGTGACTGGGCAAAATATTAAATGGTATGATGCTCCAGCAAATGGGAATCTGTTACCGAATTCTACCCTTTTAGAAAGTAAAACATATTACGCCTCACAAACAATTGCTGTTTGCGAAAGCGAAAGAATTCCAGTAGTTATTACTATTCAAAGTACTCCTGCACCAACAGGTGATGTGCAACAAGATTTTTGTACCACTCAAAAGCCTGCAATAGCAAACCTGACAGCAACAGGAACCAATGTGGTTTGGTACGATAATGCATCAAATGGAACGATTTTATCATCTACAACAAGTTTAATAAATGGGGCAACTTATTATGCTTCTCAGACTATTAATGGCTGTGAAAGTGTAAGCCGTCTGGCAGTTTCGGTTTCCATAGTTGCCCCTTCTTTATTATTTAATAATGTTTCGGCGAATGTTTGTGACGAATTAAATGATGGATCAGAAATCATTGATCTCACCAATTATAATAGTCGAATTGCAGGATGTAGTTCTTGTACGTTCACTTATTATACGACATTAACTGCAGCAGAAGATCAAATTGCAGCAAATCAAATTACTGATGCTACAAATTATAATTTATCAGCGGGCACAACTTTAATTTATGTTCGAATTGATTCTAATGATAAGTGTTATCAAATTGCCGAATTGAATCTAACTTTAGTAAATGTTCCTGTGATTTCAATTTCAGACATTGTTTCGTTATGCCAAAATAAAGACGTTGAGGTTAATGCAGGTTCTGGTTTTGATAGCTATTTATGGTCAACTGGAGCTTCTACAGAATCAATTACAATTACAGAAGCTGGAGCTTATTCGGTTACAGTTACACAAAATCATGGAGATGTTATTTGCTCCTCTACAAAAGATTTTCAGGTTAAACTTTCCAATAGTGCTACTATTCAGAACCTTGCTGTGAAAGATTGGACAGATACGGATAATGTTATTGAAGTCGAATTAACAGATGCAAGTCTAGGTGATTATGAATATTCGATTGACGGAAATACTTATCAAGACAGTAATGTTTTTTCAGGATTAGCGACTGGTGATTATATTGTATATGTGCGAGATAAAAATGGCTGCGGAACTGTAAATCAGGAAGTTTTTCTGTTGAATTATCCAAAGTTCTTTACTCCAAATGAAGACGGTTACAATGATACTTGGGGAATAAAATTCTCAGAAACAGAACCTGAAATCAATACTAAAATATTTGATAGATATGGCAAATTCATAAAGGAATTGAACGCTTATACCAATTGGGACGGAAAATTGAACGGAAGAGAATTACCAGCAACCGATTATTGGTTTGTGGTAAAGAGAGCTAACGGAAAAATTTACAAAGGACACTTCACTTTAAAACGCTAAAAAGTTTTATTTAGCGATAAATGGAAAAACAATTATTCCTTAATTTAGATGAAAAATTTATCTAATTATAGAAAAATGAATTCGATACTACAGCACGATCTAAACGATTTTGAAAATATCCTGCATACCACAAAACAACACGGAATTAATTTTTTAAATAATCTCGAAAATATTCCAACTACAAATAATTATTCCATTGATCCTAAAAAGGAATTAAACAAACTTGGATTAGGTTCGCTAGGAGCTTTAGAAGAATTTAAAAAAAGATTAGAGCCTTTATTGGTTTCTTCGCCAGGACCGCGTTATTGGGGATTTGTAACTGGTGGTTCGACACCGGCATCTATCGCGGGTGATTGGCTAGCTTCTGTTTACGATCAAAACACACAGGCTACGACTTCTCAAGGCGGAAATTCGGCTTTAATAGAATTTGAAACCATTCATTTATTATTGCAATTGTTAGGATTGCCCGATACCTTTTTAGGTGGTTTTGTTACTGGCGCAACAATGTCAAATTTTACTTGTTTAGGTGTTGCAAGACAATGGTTTGGAAAACAGCTTGGAAAAGATTTTGCTAAAAACGGAATTTCAGAAACCATTAATATATTAACAGCAACTCCTCATTCTT
Organism: Flavobacterium ginsenosidimutans; assembly: GCF_003254625.1. GTDB lineage: Bacteria > Bacteroidota > Bacteroidia > Flavobacteriales > Flavobacteriaceae > Flavobacterium > Flavobacterium ginsenosidimutans. The sequence continues at coordinate 180,866 of NZ_QJRJ01000079.1, read as the reverse complement.
CTTCAATAAAAGCATTATCAATGTTAGGAATTGGGAGTCAGAATTACACCACTGTCAAAACAATAGAAGGCAATCGAGAGGCTATAGATATTGCTGATTTAGAAGAAAATATTAAGAAATTAAAAGGAAAACCATTTATTCTAATTTCGAGTGCAGGAACGGTAAATACTGCAGATTTTGATGATTTTGAAGCTATTACAAAATTGAAAGAAAAATATAATTTCTGGTGGCATATTGATGCTGCTTTTGGAGGTTTTGCAGCGGTTTCAGATAAATACAAACATTTGGTAGAAGGATGGGAAGAAGCCGACAGTATCACAATTGATTGTCATAAATGGCTTAATGTTCCTTATGAAAGTGCTTTTTATTTAATTAAAAAAGAACATATTAATCTTCAGATTGAAACATTCCAGAATTCTAATGCACCTTATTTAGGAAATCCGCTAGAGAATTTTAATTATTTAAATGTGCTTCCAGAAAATTCGCGTCGTTTGAGAGCTTTGCCAGTTTGGTTTTCTCTGACAGCTTATGGTAAAGAAGGTTTTTGTGACATTGTTGAAAAAAGTACATCGCTGGCACTTCATTTTGGGAATGCACTTATTGAAGATGAAAACTTCGAACTTTTGGCTCCAATTCGTTTAAATAATGTTTGTTTTACGTTAAAAGGAGATGAAAATCAAAACAAAGTTGCTCAATTTTTGACTAAACTTAATGATAGAGGAAAGGTATTTATGACGCCAACTTTTTATGAAAACAGAAAAGGAATTAGAGCTTCTTTTGTGAATTGGAGAACAACAGAAAATGATGTTAAAATTGTAATCCAAGAAATGATAGAAGTAGTCTCAGAGTTCTAATAGAGCGGTTTACATATTTATAAACGAAGTCCTGCTTTCAACCGAAACGGGACTTTTTTTTGATTTTTTTGTAAGTTTTTTAATAAAATGTTTTTCCTTATTTAGAATCTTTAAATGTAATTTTTAAGTAAAATTTAATCTAATCTTAATTTAATCTTAAGAAATCTTTCTTTTTTTGAAGATATCAAATTTTTATCGTTAATAATAATACTTATTTAGAATAATTAAAAACAACTTGCGTAAAGATGTTTTAGAATTTATTTTTGGGGCAATTAAAATCCAAACTTATTTTTTAAAATGCAAATTAAAAGAATTGTAATCTTGATGTTGATTCTCCTTTCTTCAATTCAAGGTTTTTCGCAAAAAAGTAGGGTAGTTTTAAACGGAGTAATTTTCGCAGATAACGGCCAGCCAACAGAAGGTGTTTCTGTAGCATTCAAAGGAACAAACTACGCAGCATTGACTAATGCAAACGGTGAATATGAAATTACAGCCGAGCCCGGCAATTATACTTTAGTGGTAAATTTCGTAGGCTACAAATCGAAACAAACAAAAATCAATTTACAATCTAACCAAACAGCACCAAGTATTACGATTGAGGAAGATATGGCAGCTTTGGACGAAGTTCAGGTTGTTGGAAAATCTAAAGTAGAACGCGTTCGTGAACAGCCTTTTAATATTGCTGCAATTGATTTAAAGAAAACGTATAATCAATCTACAGATTTAAATCAGGTTTTAGCAACAACAACAGGAGTTCGTGTTAGAGAAACAGGAGGAATGGGATCTGATTTTAAATTCTCTTTAAATGGATTTTCTGGAAATCAAGTGAAGTTCTTTATGGACGGAATTCCAATTGACAGCTACGGATCTTCATTTACACTGAATAATATTCCTGTAAACATGGCAGAGCGTATCGAAGTTTACAAAGGTGTTGTGCCTGTTGAGTTAGGAAGCGATGCTTTGGGCGGAGCCGTAAATATTATTACAAATCAGTCTGTCAAAAGATATATTGATGCATCTTACAGCTTTGGTTCATTTAATACACACAGAGTTGCTGTAAATACAAGATTTACAAGTAAAAATGGTTTTGTGTCTAATATTAATGCTTTTGGTAATTATACCGATAATAGCTATAAAGTTAGTGCTACTACCTCTAATCCAGATGGAACTTTTAATCCTGAACGCGAATACAAACATTTTCATGATGGTTACAAATCTGGTGCTATTATAGCTGAGTTTGGTGTAAAAGGGAAAAAATATGCAGATTACTTATTAATAGGTATGATGGCTTCTGCAAATAAAAAAGAGATACAAACTGGGTCTACAATGCAGAGAGTAGTTGGAGAAGCTTTTAATGATAGCAAAGCTTTTGTTCCTTCTTTGAAATTTAAAAAAGACAGTTTATTCACTAAAAATCTATCTGTAAACTTTATCGCATCTTATAATATTGTTCAAAGCCGTTCTGTAGATACATCTTCTTACAGATACCAATGGGATGGAAGCCGTACTCCAAGTGTGGTAAGTAACAGTGGAGGAGAGCTAAATGACGAGAAAACAATTTATGTATATGATGACAATTCTTTTCAAGCAAATACCAATTTTAAGTACGATTTGAATGAAAGACAATATTTTGCTTTCAATTATTCAGTTAATACTTTAAAAAGAAAAGAAGATGATGAAGTTAGAACTATTACTAAGCCTGGTTCTCCTATTATTAATAAAAACATTTTAGGACTCTCGTATAATCTTGCAGCGTTTGACAGAAAATTATCTGTTATAGCATTCGGAAAGAAATACTTTTTGAATACGGAAATGAACGTTTTAGAATATATTAATGGTAGCAATGTATATATATCCTTAAAAAGCTCTTTTGATGATATTGGTTATGGAACAGCCTTAGCTTATTTTGTTACAAGTGATATACAGTTAAAAACTTCTTTTGAACATGCATATCGTTTGCCTACTGGAGACGAGATGTTGGGTGATGGTTTAAATCTAAAACCAGCACCAACTTTGAAACCTGAATCAAGTGATAACTTTAATGCTGGTGTTGCTTATAAAAAAGGTTTCGAAAATCATTCTTTTGGTGTTCAAGGAAATTTCATTTACAGAGATGCAAAAGATTTTATTAGAATTGATGCAACCGGTGTTCAAGCTATTTATCAAAATGAATACAATGTAAGAGTTACAGGTTTTGACGCTTCTTTGCATTACGGATATAAAAATTGGCTAACAGTTGAAGTAAACGCAACACATCAAAAAACAATTGACACTAATAAATTTGATCCTCCAGGATCTAATGTTCCTAACTACGATAACGGTTCTCAATTAGCAAATGTTCCTATTTTTTATGCAAATGCAAGTGTTGCTTTTAATTTCAGAAAAATAAGAACGACCGACGACAATCTGATGATTAACCTATTTACAAACTATGTAGATGAGTATTATTTAGTATCAACAAGAAACGGAGCTCCAAGCAGTAGAAATGTGATTCCAGAACAGTTGACACAAAATATTGGTGCGTCTTATGCTTTTCAAAATGGGAAATATAATATTGGATTAGAGTGTAATAACGTTGCAGATACTAAAGTCTACGATTATTTTAAAGTACAAAAACCAGGAAGATCATTTATAGTTAAACTGAGATATTTTTTAAACTAATTATATAATTTTAAATTGAATACAATGATAACAAGAATTAAAAGCCTTTTAGCTTTAACAGTATTATCAGCTATGTTTTTTTCATGCAGCAGCGATAATGATAATTCAGAGGTAAGAAATCCAGCCGATGAAACTTATGTACTTTCATACCAAACAACTGATTGGGATGTTTATGTTTGGCAATTCGAATCTGTAGATGAATTGATGACAGGAACCATCAATATGGTTGGAAAAGGAATTGAGCAAGCAGGTGCTCTTGTACCTGTAGCTAATACATTTTTTGCTTTGACAGGAAACACAGAAGGATCTGTTGGATATTACCTAAATACTGATGGTAATTTAGCAAAAACTGCTAATTTGTTTACAGGAGATAGCTATGCTTATGGTACTACAGATGATAATAAATTGGTTATGATCAATTCTCCTTGGGATGCAAGTTCTACTCAAAACGAAATTTTGATCTACGATCCAGCGACAGTTACTATTTCTAAACGTGTTTATGATGATTTTGTAATCTCTAATGGGCACTTTTTATGGCCAACTAGCGTGAATGTGTCTGGAAACAGACTTTTTATATCTACATTTGAACGCGACAAAGATTGGAAACTTTACCAAGAAAAAGCAGTTGTAAAAGTTTACGAATATCCTTCATTAACTTACATCAAAACTCTTGAAGATTCTCGTACAACAGCTATTGGACAATATTATACTAATTCAGGTATGGTTCAAACAGAATCTGGAGATATTTACACTTTCTCTTCAAATTCAGTTTTATGTGGTTACACACCAACTGCTTCTCACTCAGGAATTCTTAAAATTAAAAAAGGAGAATCAGAATTTGATGCTAACTACTTCTTAGATATTGAAACAAGTTCTCTTAAAGGAAAAGTTCTATCTGCTTACCCAGCAGGAGGAGAAAAAGTTTTAGTAAACTATATTCCTGTAGATATCGATGCTGATCAACCAAACTGGGGATTCTTAAACTATAAATCATTCAGCCTAAAATCTGCTATTATCGATCTTAGTACAAAAGCAATTACGCCAGTTACAGGATTACCTGATCACGCTGGAGATAACTACTTCGGTTTTGGAAGTGCTTTAGTTGAAAGCGGTAAAATTTACAAAAGCTTCGTAACGAATACTGAAGGACGTGTTTACCAAATTGATATTGCAACTGGTGTAGCAACAGCAGGAGCTTTAATTACAGGTGGAGTTGATTTGCCAGCAATGACAAGATTGACAAAGAAACAATAAGAAGTTAAAATTTAATTTTTACATAATTAAGACCATATAATCATTGCTGTAAAAGCTCTGATTATATGGTTTTATTGCGTCATTAAACTAGGAATAATAATGAATGTTATCAAAAAACAATCATCAAAAACAAAAGAAAAATCACGGTTCAGTAAAATAAATGCTTGGCTTCATTTATGGCTCGGACTCGCGTCTGGAATTGTGGTTTTTATAATGGGAATTACGGGCTGTATTTTAGTTTTTGAACATGAAATAAAAGAACTGACTTCGCCTTGGTTAAAGGTTGAAGCCCAAAGTCAAGACAAAGTTTTACCACCTTCAAAAATTTACGCCTCAGTTAAAAATGCGCTGCCAAATAAAGAAATTCATGGTATATGGTATAATGGTTTAGATAAAACAATAAAAGTCGATATCGAATCGGATTCTTTGATTTATGTAAATCCTTATAACGGAAAAATAACCGGAATGGTTGATCATGAAGATTTTTTCCATGAAATTGATGAAGGTCACCGTTATTTATGGCTCGGCAAAGAACTAGGAACAACTATAACTTCTTGGGCAACTTTGATTTTCTTTTTTCTATTAATCAGCGGAATCATTCTTTGGTTTCCAAAAAAATGGAACAAAACTACCATTAACAGCAGTTTTAAAATTAAATGGAATGCACGTTTCAAAAGATTAAATTATGACGTGCATAATGTTTTAGGATTTTATACGCTTCTTTTAGCGTTTTTAATTGCGTTGACAGGTTTAATTATGAGTTTTCATTGGGTACGCGAAAGCACGTATTGGATAACGGGAGGTTTTACCAATGAAAAGGAAAAGAAAGAAGTTGTTGCAGAAATTAAACCAGATACACTTTCAAAATCTAAATATGATATGTTAACTTCTGCAGATTTTATTTTTGATAAAGTTCGAAAGGAAATTGCAAAAGAAAATAAAGAAGCTGTAATTATTCATTTTCCAGACGAACCAAAAGAGAATTTTTATGCTTGTACCGATATGCATAACGGAAATTGGAGAGATTTGTATTTCGATCAGAAAACATTAGAAATGCTTCCAAATTCAAGAAAATATATAGGAGACGAGAAATTTCACGATTGGATGAGCCGTTCTAATTACAGTCTTCACGTTGGAGCAATTGGCGGATTAACAACTAAAATTATCTATTTTACAGCAAGTTTAATCTGCGCTAGTTTACCAATTACAGGATTTTATATTTGGTGGGGAAGAAAGAAAAAAACGAAGAAAAACTAAACGTTTTAATAATTAAGTTTTTAAAGTCTTTTTAAAGTGTATAAGCTTTAGAAAGACTTTTTTTGTGCTCCCACCACAAATTTCAAATCCACAATCTAAAATCCACAATCTAAAATCTAAAATCCACAATCTAAAATCTAAAATCTACAATCTACAATCTAAAATGGACTAAATATAGAAGAGCCTGTTTGAAGGAACAGGCTCTTAACTAACACAAAAAAAACAAAAACAAGGTATTTAAAGAACGAAATTTAAATTCGGTATGTAAATGCAATTGTCGCAATACGATTGTCTAGATCATATCTTTTGTCGATACTCGTTTGCGCAACTACAGACTTAATGTAGAAATTATTGGTATTGAAAACATCAGTAAAATTCAACTTGATGTTTCCTTTTTTTGCTAAAACTTGTTTAGAAATTCCGATACTGAAATCAAAGAAACCATCTCTTTGGTAAACTCCAAGATTCGATTTTGATTGATATTGTGCATTTCCTTCAGCTTTCCATGTATCTGTAATAGTAAATGAATTTTGAACACTTACATTTAAAGTCATTATCGGATCAATCGTATTGCTATTCAATACATCTCCCATGAATTTATTTTCAAAAACATTGAATAATGTATTTACAGACCACCATTTATTTAATTCTGATGAATTGGTAATGTTGATTCCATAATTATATGATTTGTCAACATTTATTTGAGTTGTAACCGTTGTATTCGTGTCTGGATTATAATTGTACACTTCCGTGAAAACATCTTTGGTACTATTAAAATAAACAGAAGCCATAAAATTACTTTTCCAAGCATAACCAATTTCCATTGCGTGTGTAATCTCTGGAATCAAATTTGGATTTCCCTGCGAATAATTGAATGAATCATCATAAAAACGAAACGGATTCAAATCGAACTGACTTGGTCTATTGATTCTTTTGCTGTAAGAAGCATGCGCAGAATGGTTATTTGTGAATTCATATTTTAAAGAAAGACTCGGAAACCATTTCAAATAATCGTCCTTGTGTTCTTCATTCAAAGTCTTCTGATCAATATTGATTGCCGTATATTCACTTCTTAAACCAACTTGAATATTCAGTTTTTCTAACTGATATTTATAATTCGCGTAAGCGGCATAAATCTGTTCGTTATATTCAAAATGATTGGTCGAATTAAAATCGATTAACCATTCATTATTTTCATAATATTCATAAACAGAAGGATTATCATTGTTTTTGATGCTGGCTTTAAAACCCCATTCCATAGATTGTTTTTCCTTAAACGGATTTACAAAATCAACTTTTCCTGTAAAAACTTTTAGCTGAGACGGAATATAACCACGACGATCATTTACCACCGTAGAATTTGCGTTATTATCTGCGCTTTGAAATTGCTTTGATCTAAACTTTGAAGTTTCGTATTCAAAATCAAAATTCATATTTTTTCCTTCCTCATTAAATTTATGTGTACCAGAAAATGCATAAGTATAATCATTCCATTTTTCTTTGCTGTCATTATAAGTCAAAGCATCAAATGTGGGTTGGTTTGAGGTATTAAAAACCGTATTTGTTCCATCAGCCATATTTTCATAGCGCCCGATTTTAGCATCAACATAAATTTCTAAATTCGTTTTAGGAGAAACTTCATATTGAGTTCCAATTTTGAAATTGTTCGAAGTTAAAGGTTCATCTGTAATAGAGGTTTGATGATTGGTCGAAGCAATTTGCTGACGAGTCAAATCGGTATATTGAATTTGATTGAATTCTTTATGTTCTTCTTCGCCACGGAAAGTATAACTGTAATTTCCGAAAACGCCCCATTTATCTTTATTATAATTTAAATTGAAACCAGAATTTGTTCTGTTTTTTCGTCCTCTTCCATAACTGGCAAAAGCAGTTCCTTTTAAGCCAGAAGCATTTGGCTTTTTCAAAATAATATTAATAATACCAGCTTTTCCAGCTGCGTCATATTTAGATGAAGGATTTGTAATAACTTCTATTTGTTTAATATTTGATGAAGTAGTAGCTTTTAAATAATTCGCTAATTCTTTCTGAGAAAGCTGTGTCAGTTTTCCGTTTATCATAACAGCAACGCCTTGTTGTCCGCGAATAGATAAATCGCCGTCTTGCGAAACCACAACGCCAGGTGCGCGTGATAAAACATCAAGAGCGGTACCACCTTCAGAGACGATGCTATTTTCGACATTGAAAACAAGGCGGTCAGATTTTTGAGTATATAACACTTTCTTTTTAGAGATCACGATTTCATCTAGAGCTGTTATGGTTGTTTCAACAATACTATCGGTTTCTTTTTCTGATTGAGAATATCCATATACCGAAAAAGCAAGCATTATGGAAGTTATAATATTTTTCATGTTGTTTTAAATTTGGCATATTCTAAACCGAGATTTAGAACTTAATCTTTGTAGTTTTTTAAATCAGAAATTATTGCAGTACAATTTTTTCTAATTTGTCTGAAAATACTTTTTGAAGATTTAATGCTTGATTTGAAACAATTGAAATAAGTTTTTTAAGAGTGTGGAGTGTACGTAACATACCTTGGCATTTAAAGTTTGATTTGCCAAAGATATAATTATTTATAATAAGTCTAAATAAAAATAGAAATTAATTTTTCAGAAAAAGCTTTAATTTACTGATTTGGAGAGAAAAAGGACGCAATAGAAAATAAAAAAAAGCGGCCTGTTTTCTATAAACAAACCGCTTTTTCTCTGAGAAACTGTGACTGTGACTGAAAACTTACTTCGTAATTTCTCTAAAAACAGCTTCAAGATTTTTATTTTTCTGATTCAGCTGAAGGGTTTTTAACCCATTGGCATTAGCAAAATCAAAAATAGCTGGACGCATATCTTTGTCAGTCACAAAAGTGAGCTCCCATGTCATGTCATGAGTATTTACGTACGAAGAAATATTTTCTAGTTTGGCTAAAAGCTGTTCTTCTACTTTATAATCAAACTCAACTTCAATGACTTGCTCTTTATCTGTCGTAACTAAATGGTCTAATTTATTGTCTGCAACAATTTGTCCTTTGTCAATAATTATGACACGATCACAAATTGCTTCAACTTCTTGCATGATGTGTGTGGACAAAAAAACAGTTTTATTTTTTCCTGCATTTTTAATCACATTACGAATTTCCATTAACTGATTAGGATCCAGACCTGTAGTTGGCTCATCCAAAATTAAAACTTCTGGATCGTGAAGTAAAGCATTTGCCAAACCAACACGCTGACGGTATCCTTTAGAAAGCTGGCCGATCTTTTTATGGCTCTCTGGTGTCAGTCCTGTCAGTTGAATTACTTCTTCAATTCTTGATTTTGGCACGTTATAAACATCGGCATTAAATGCCAAATACTCACGAACATACAAATCCAAATACAACGGATTATGCTCTGGTAAATATCCGATCGAACGCTGAACAGATTTTGGCTCCGTCATGACATCGTGGCTGTTTACAAGGGCTGAGCCTTCGTCTGCCAATAAATATGTGGTCAAAATTTTCATTAAAGTAGATTTTCCAGCTCCGTTTGGCCCTAAAAATCCGACAATTTCTCCTTTCTCAATTGAAAACGAAATTGAATTTAATGCTTTTTGTGTTCCGTAACTTTTTGATATGTTGTTTACTACTATCGACATAGAATTTTTATTTGTTACAAAAGTAACGAGAAATACCCTCGATTGCTACATTTTGCCTTCTAAAGTATTTCTTAAAAAAAATATAAAGTTCTTAATTCACGGCACTGTTGTTGTTAAAGGAAACTTAAATTTTAAAAATAAATCCCAAATGAAAAAAATGTTAGTGGTAGCTGCTTTAGCTATCTGCAGTTTTGCAAGCGCACAAAAAGGTACAATCTTAGTAGGTGGAAACATCGGATTCACTTCTGAAACTACTGATTACTCTTCATCAGAAGTAAAAACAAATGAATTTAGCTTCTCTCCTAAAGTTGGTTACCAATTTAATGATAACTGGACTATTGGAGGTGAATTTACAGTAAACTCTGCTAAAGATAATACTGGATCTGTTGAAACTAAAGACAATGGTTTCAAATTTGGTGCATTTGCACGTTACGCTGTGCCATTGAGCCAAACTTTCGCAGTTTATGCTGATATGGGCGCAGGTTTCCAAAACGCAAAAACAAAAGTTTACGGTCCTGGAAATGCTTATGCAAAATATAAAGCAGACGGTATGTATGTTGGTATTACTCCAGCTCTTTTCATTAACATGAAAAACAGTTTCGGATTAAACTTCAGCATCGGTGGTTTAGGATACGAAACATTAAGTTATGACAATAACGGACCAGACGTTAACTCTTTCTTCTTCAACTTCGGAAAAACTGTTAACATTGGAATCTCTAAAAACTTCTAATCTAAGTTTTTATATTCAATTTCAGAAAGCGCTCCAAATGGAGCGCTTTTTTTATGTCCAATGTAAATTTATTGTAATGCGGTTTTGTAATAAAACACTTATTTGTTGTTAATGCGTTTAGAACCTATTAAGTAACTGTAAATATTTGGTCTTTCCATAATTATTGACCTTTTGGTGGCATCGTTGTTGGTTATATCCTACAAATTTTAAATTATAAACCATTATGAAAAAAATGCTACTTATTCTTGCATTGTCAGTTTTTGGCTTTGCGAATGCCCAAAAGGGAACAATCTTAGTTGGTGGAAACATTAGCTATAACTCTAATAAAATTGAGCGTGAAGATGCGCCAGCGAAAACAGATGCGTTTGCTTTTTCTCCGAAAGTGGGTTATCAATTTCATGATAATTGGACAGCGGGAGTTGAGTTTGCTTTGGGATCTTCAAAAAGTACACTTGGAGAGGGTGAAGGAAAATCAAAAGATTATAAAATTGGGGGATTTGTGCGTTATACATATCCGTTAAGTGAAACTTTTTCCGTTTTTGCAGACTTAGGTGTTGGTTATCAAAACCAAAAGTTTAAAAGTTATGAGAGTGGATCTCTTACTTCTACAAATGAAGGCAAAGGTATTTATACAGGAATAACTCCAGCTCTTTTCATTAATATGAAAAAAGGCTTTGGTCTAAACTTTAGTATTGGAGGATTAGGGTATGAAACCTTAAACTATGATATTAGTGGCGGCGATGTTGATTCTAGTCAATTTTACTTCAACTTCGGAAAAACAGTAAATATTGGTATTTCTAAAAACTTCTAACCTTAAGTTTTATAAATTCAATTGTAGAAAGCATTTGCCACAGCAGATGCTTTTTAGTTTATTGTAAGAATTATGTTAAAATATATTTTGGCTTTTCTTTTAATGCATTGTTAGTCAGTATTTTACAAATATGGTTTAAATTGATTAAAAAACAACGGCATTATTGTTGCGAAATACTTACAAAATTTAAAACATATACAATTATGAAAAAAATGCTACTTATTCTCGCATTAGCTTTATGTAGCTATGCAAATGCTCAAAAAGGATCTGTTTTAGTTATGGGGAATGTCTCATATTATTCTCAAAAGAATTCAGGTTTTAATTTAGAAAATAAACAAAACGGCTTTGGTATTCAGCCTAAAATCGGGTATCAGTTTCACGAAAATTGGACAGCAGGTATTGAAAGTAATTTTATAAATATTAAGCAAACTTCTTTAGAAGGGAATAAATATAAGGATCAAGTTTATGGTTTTGGAGGATTTGTACGTTATACAAGACCTTTAGGTTCTATTTTTTCAGCATATGCAGATTTGGGTATTGGTTACCAAAACAGAAAAGAAACGTTTACAGATGCGGTGGGGCAAACTTATAATGATAATAACGGATTTTATGCGGGGATAACTCCTGCAATTTTTATTGATATATCAAAAGGTTTTGGTTTGAATTTTAATATTGGCGGATTAAATTATACGTCTTTAGATACTGATAATGCTACTGGGAGCAGTTATAGAACGAAAACATTTGAATTCAATTTCGGCCAGTCGTTTTCAGTAGGTCTTTCAAAAAACTTCTAGTTTTAAGTTTTATGCAAATAGAAAAGCGCTCCAATTGGAGCGCTTTTCTATTAGTTTGAGTTCTTAGTTTTTTTAGCTCTCATGCCTCTTTGTAATCAAAAACAATTAAACTCTTCTTCCTATTAAACTCTCAGCAAAATCTCGCAATACCGTTTTTTTATCTTCCTCAATATTGATTTTGTCTAAAATTTTAGAAGCCTTAAATGTATATTTCTTAATAGAATCCTGTGTTGCTTCAGGCACTCCAGATTTCAGAAATAATGTTGTTATGGTTTTGATTTTATCTGTGTTGTCTTCAAGACGAACAGCGTACAGTTTTGTTAAGAGTTCTTTTTCGCTTTCCGTTAAAATTTCAAGAGCTTTAAAATATAAATAGGTTTTTTTATTCGAAATAATATCGCCACCTAAACGCCTGCCAAAAGTGGGAGTATCACCAAAAAGATCCAAGTAATCATCTTGCAGCTGAAATGCTAATCCGATATTAATTCCAAAATCATAAATTAACTCGCAATTTTCATCTGATGTTTGGGCAATTATGGCGCCCATTTTCATCGATGCAGCTATAAGCGCACCAGTTTTGTACTTAATCATTTTCAGATATTCTGAAACCGTAACATCTTGGCGGGTTTCAAAATCAACATCCAAAATCTGCCCTTCGCATACTTTTATTCCCATTTTGTTAACTGCTTTGATCAAATCCTTGGCAAGATTTGGTTCGTAATTTAGCAGATATTGATAGGTTAAAATAATCATAGCATCTCCGGTAAGAATAGCAATGTTAGTATTCCACTTTTTGTGTACCGTAGCTTTTCCTCTTCTAATAGGATCTTCATCTATAATATCATCATGGATTAACGAAGAATTATGGAAAACTTCAATTGCCAAAGCAGCTGGTAATGCCATCTTATAGTCTGTTCCAAAAATTTCTGTGGTGAGCAGCATAAGCGTTGGCCGTAATCGTTTTCCGCCCAATGACATCATATATGCTATGGGATCGTATAGATTTTTAGGTTCTTTATCTATAATTTGGTTTTCTAAATAACTAATAAAAAAATTCGTGTATTGAGCTGTTGAATACATAAAATTAAAATCATTAATTTGTAAGTATCTAAAATACAGATTTTTATGATTTTATTATTTGTGAAATGAGAAAAAAACTTAGTTCATTTTATAAAAAAAAATGCCAACAAAATAAAGCGAACCGAATCATAACTAATATTCGACTTCATTTGTTGGCATAAAAAAAACTATTTAAGGTATTAAGTTACAGGATTCTCAATCGTAGCTCTCATTTCTTGAGCCGCTGCAACCATTTCTATTAATGCTTTTTTAGTTTCGTCCCAATGGCGGGTTTTTAAACCGCAATCTGGATTTACCCACAATTGATCAACTGGAATTACATTTGAAGCTTTTTTTAGTAAACGAACCATTTCTGCACTCGAAGGAACACGTGGAGAATGAATATCGTAAACTCCTGGACCAATTTCGTTTGGATATTTAAAGTTGGCAAAAGCATCTAAAAGATCCATTTGAGAACGTGAGCATTCGATTGTGATTACATCGGCATCCATATCGGCGATATTTTGGATAATGTCGTTGAATTCGCTGTAACACATATGTGTATGAATCTGAGTGTCATCGTTTACACCACTTGCAGAAATTCTGAAAGCACGAACTGCCCAATCTAGATATTTAGCCCATTCTTCTTTTCTCAAAGGTAAACCTTCACGAATTGCTGGTTCATCAATTTGAATGATTTTGATACCTGCTTTTTCTAAATCAACAACTTCATCACGAATTGCCAAAGCGATTTGTGTACAAGTTTCAGAACGTGGCTGATCGTTACGAACAAATGACCATTGCAAAATAGTTACAGGACCTGTCAGCATTCCTTTTACCCATTTTGGGGTTAAAGATTGTGCATATTGCGACCATTTTACGGTCATTGGATTTGGACGAGAAACGTCTCCGTAAATAACTGGCGGTTTCACACAACGGCTTCCGTAACTTTGAACCCAACCATTTTTGGTAAACGTAAATCCGTCCAATTGTTCACCAAAATATTCCACCATATCGTTACGCTCAAACTCACCATGAACTAAAACATCGATTCCCGTTTCTTCTTGAAAACGAATTGTAGCTTCGGTTTCTTTTTCGATTAAATTATTGTATTCCTCGGTTGTTAATTCGCCTTTTTTGAATTTCGCTCTCCAGCTTCTCACTTCGGCTGTTTGTGGGAAAGATCCAATTGTTGTGGTTGGAAATAATGGCAATTTTAAAGCTTCAATCTGGCTTTTTCTTCTTGTTGCAAAAGCACTTTTTCGTTGGTCATCAGAAGCTGTGATTCCTGCAACACGAGTTTTAACTTCATTATTATGAATCAATTTTGAAGTTTTACGGTTTTCATTTGCAATGACATTTCTTTCGTAATCAACAGAATCTTTTGGATCAACTTCGTTTGAAGCGAATTGTTTTAAAAGTACAATTTCGTTGATTTTTTGTTTAGCAAAAGCCAGCCATTGTTTGATTTCAGGAGTTAGCGTCTGATCGTTTGTTTCTAAATCTAAATCGCAAGGACTGTGGATTAATGAACAAGAAGGAGCAATTAAAATTCTGTCAGTTCCTAACGCGCCAGTTGCTTTTTTGATTAATTCTAAAGATTTTTTGAAATCATTTTTCCAGATGTTTCTTCCGTCAATAACTCCCAAAGAAAGGTTTACGTTTGAAGCCAATTTTCCAGATTCTAAAATATCATTTAATTGAAGCGGACAACGAACTAAATCTAAATGAAAAGTATCAACAGGCAAAGCCAAAGCAGTTTCAAGATTTTCTCCAAAACAATCAAAATAATTGGCTAAAACAACTTTAAGTTTTGGGAACTTTTTGTTGATTTCGTTGTACACTTTCGTGAAAACACTTCTTTCTTTATCTGTTAGGTTTAAAGCTAAGAAAGGTTCGTCAAGCTGAATATATTCGGCATTTTCTGCTTCTAATTTCTCTAAAATTTCGAAATAAACAGGAAGTAAAGCATCGATAAGATCAATTCTATTAAAACCTTCTTCTTTTTCTTTACCTAATAATAAATAAGAAACTGGTCCAATTAAAACAGGTTTTGTTTTAATTCCGATAGCATTTGCTTCTTTAAATTCATCGATTACTTTTTCAGAAAATAATTCAAATTTCTGATTTTTAGTAAACTCAGGAACAATATAATGATAGTTGGTGTCAAACCATTTTGTCATTTCCATTGCCACAACGTCTTGACCTTCTTTTTGAGATCCTCTTGCCATTGCAAAATATAAATCTAAAGCCGAGTTGTTTTTAGCAATTTCGCTATAACGAGATGGAATTGCACCCAAAGTCAGCGTTAAATCTAAAACTTGGTCATAAAAAGAAAAATCATTTGACGGAATCAAATCGACTCCAGCCTGCGATTGAAGATGCCAGTTTCTGCGACGAATATCTTTTCCGGTTTCAATAAGTTCGTCTGTAGAAATTTTTCCCGCCCAATACAATTCAGATGCTTTTTTAAGCTCTCTATTGCTGCCAATTCTTGGATAACCTAGGTTGTTTGTTTTCATTTTTTGATTCAGTATTTTTTACTGATCAAATTTACATTCTTAGTTTTTATAACTTATATTTGAGGGTTATTTCAGTAAAATGTATTTTTAAAAATTAATTTTAAAGATTTAATTACTTTGAAGTCGTTTAAAATGAACTTTTAGCCGTAAAAAAAACTATGGAAAATCTAGATAAAACCGATTTGCTGATCTTGAAATACCTTCAAGAAGACTGCAATATCAATACAAAAGACCTTGCAAGTAAATTATTTCTAACTGTTACGCCAGTTTATGAACGAATTAAAAGACTGGAAAGAGACGGATATATTACAAAATATGTAGCGCTTTTAGACAAACAGAAAATGAACCGAGGCATGACTGTTTTTTGCAACGTCCGCTTAAAAGAACATGCTAAAAATGTTGGAAGCAATTTTGTGAAGGATATTGTGGCGCTTCCAGAAATTATAGAATGTTATAATATTGCTGGCGATTACGATTTTATGCTTAAGATTTTAGTGCAAGATATGGCTAGTTATCAGGATTTTGTAATGAATAAGCTGTCAACGATTGAAAACATTGGAAACACGAACAGTATTTTTGTAATGGGAGAAATCAAATATAGTACGGCATTAGAATTTTAAACAAAAGAAAATCCTAAAATAAAACGTATTTTTGACATTTAGATGAGAAATCTAAAATCTAAAATCAGAAATCTAAAATTCAACAATGAACTGGGAACAACTTTTATCATTAAGACGTCAAGGAGATACAAGCAAAAGATTACGTGTAGAACAAGATGATACTCGTTTAGGTTTTGAGGTCGATTATGACCGAATTATATTTTCTTCCGCTTTTAGAAGTCTACAAGATAAGACACAAGTTATTCCGCTTTCTAAAACAGATTTCGTTCATACGCGATTAACACACAGTTTAGAAGTTTCGGTTGTCGGGCGTTCGCTTGGACGTTTGGTTGGGAAAAAGATTATCGAGAAATATCCTTATTTGAAAGAGGTTCACGGTTATCACATGAACGATTTTGGAGCGATTGTAGCAGCAGCTTCATTGGCGCATGATATTGGAAATCCGCCATTTGGACATTCTGGAGAAAAAGCAATTGGTGAATATTTTGCTATTGGAAACGGACAGAAATACAGAAATCAGTTGACTGATAAACAATGGCAAGATTTAATTGATTTTGAAGGAAACGCTAACGGATTTTCAGTGTTGACTGGAAGCCGTCCAGGAATTGAAGGCGGGCTTCGTATTTCTTACGCAACTTTGGGGGCTTTTATGAAATATCCTAAAGAAAGCCTTCCGAAAAAGCCCACTAATAATATCGCCGATAAAAAATACGGATTTTTTCAATCAGATAAATTATTCTTTGAAGAAGTAGCTAAAGATATGGGAATGATTGCCAATAAATCTGGTGAAGATATTGGTTTTGAAAGACATCCATTGGCGTATTTAGTGGAAGCAGCAGATGATATCTGTTACACAATCATTGACTTCGAAGATGGAATTAATTTAGGTTTGGTTTCTGAAGATTATGCTTTAGAATATCTAATTAAATTGGTAAAAGATAATATTGGTGTTGCAAAATATAAAACATTAGAAACTAAAGAAGATAGAATTAGTTATCTGCGCGCACTTGCAATTGGTTCTTTAATTAATGATGCCGTAGAAGTTTTTATAGAAAATGAAGAAGCAATTTTGGCTGGAAATTTCCCTTATGCTTTAACAGATAAAAGCAAATACAAAGCTCAAATGAATGATATTATCAAACTTAGTGTTGAAAAAATCTATCAGAGTCGTGAAGTAATTGAGAAAGAGATTGTGGGGTATCAGATCATTCAAACACTATTGGATAAATTCATTACAGCATTCAATAATAAATTTGAAGGAACAGCTTCAAACTACGATAAATTGATTTTGAAAATGCTGCCTGAAAAACATCATTTAGACAAAACCAATTTATACGAACGTTTATTGCATATCTGCCATTATGTTTCGCTTTTAACAGACGGAAATGCTTTAGAATTATATGAGATGATTCAAGGACGAAAAAAGAATTAATTTTGGTACAAATAAAAAAAAACAGCCCATAAACTATTTATGGGCTGTTTTTTTTATAATTGATTTGATGTGTTTATTGAAAAGCGTAAACAAGACCTACGCCAAGAACTTGTCTTAACTGCATTCGTGGCCCGTCGTTAACCTGAGTTGTAGTTCCAGTTGTTGGGTCTACAACATCTTTTTTCGTTTTAATATCATCATCATAAATTAAATGAACTCCAATATTCGCTTTTACATAAGCGTTAACAACAAGGTCTAATTTGGTGTCATAATCAATATCGACATTCCCGAATTTATTCAAATAATCGGTATATAAGCTCAGCCTGTTTTCGTAAAAAACGTTTTTGTAGATTTCGCTTCTCATATATCCAGTAAAAAGAATACCAAATTCGGCTTTTACTTTCTGACCTTCTTCAATTAAAATCTGGTTATTTGGATCTAGCGGATCTGTTTCATAAACCGCTTTCTTAACCCCGAAAGAACCTTGATTTGCAAGATATTGATCAAGTACTAAAGTGGTTTTTAACGTAATAGGAGAGAAGTAAAACGTTCTATTTTTTTCCTTGTTTGAGTTCTCAGCTCCAGCTCCCAGAAAGACGTATGCTGGTGCAAAAGGCTTAGAAATAGCAACATCTCTATTAGGATAATTATAACCGTCTGTAAACTGTGTGTTGAAGTTTAATTTTGAAGAGTAATACCAGTTTGAAGTGGAATCTTTTCTAAAACCGTAAGTAGAGTTAAATTGGAAAGCATCGTCTGTTTTTCTTAATTCGATTCCGTCCTGTTTATTTAAACCATATTTTACGATAAGTTCGTTTACCCATTTATGATTTTTCTTGGTATAAGTTCTTGAAAATTCACCTTTAAATAAGCCTGAAATAGAACTTGTTCCCCCGGCACTCCAATTTACAAATGCAATTTCGGAAATGTCAAACCCCAGCTGATTTTTTTGTGTCCAGTTAGAAGGCGGTTTAGGTGCTTGATTTGGGCTTAGAGTAGTTTGAATGATCTGGGCAAAGTTATTAGAAGTACACAGAAGCAATAATAGCAAAAGGGTAGAACGCAATAATTTCATTAGGTAATTTGTTTTTGGTGTCGCAAAATAATTATTTTGAACCGTTAGAAAAAAGATTTATCAAACTTTTAACGTCAATTTTACACAATTGTTGCAGTTGATTTACTGTTCCATGCTCAATAAATTCGTCTGGAACACCCAAAATTTCAATGTTATTTTTGAAATTATTTGATGCTGCAAACTCTAAAACTGCACTTCCAAAACCACCATTTTTAACTCCGTCTTCGATGGTAATAATACTTTCGAAAGTTGTAAAAATAGTGTGTAATATATTGATGTCTAATGGTTTAATAAAACTAAAGTTATAATGGGCAATCTCATCAGAATTTGTGGATTCTTTTAAGGCTTCTATAACATTATTTCCAATTGTTCCGGCCGACAGAACAGCAATTTTCGTACCATCTTTCAAGCATTTTGCCTCACCGAAATTAATTTTTTCATAATGTCCGAAATTTTCTACTTCCCAATTTGGCAGGACTCCGCGGCCTCTTGGATATCGAATTGCAATAGGATGATTTATTCCAAATTGAACCGTATATAAAATGTTTTGCAGCTCAATTTCGTTTAACGGAGCATAAATCCTCATATTCGGAATTGAACGTAGGTAGGCAATATCAAAAACGCCATGATGTGTTGCTCCGTCTTCGCCAACTAAACCAGCTCTGTCAAGACAAAAAATAACAGGTAAGTTTTGCAAAGCAACGTCATGAATCACTTGGTCATACGCGCGTTGTAAAAAAGTCGAATAAATATTGCAATAGACAATCATTCCTTGAGTTGCCATTCCTGCAGCCAGCGTTACGGCGTGCTGTTCGGCAATTCCAACATCAAAGGCACGATCGGGTAATTCATCCATCATAAATTTTAATGAACTTCCAGATGGCATTGCAGGTGTGATTCCAATTATTTTTTCATTCTTTTTGGCTAAATCTAGAATAGTTAAACCAAAAACATCTTGATATTTTGGAGGAAGATTTTCTTCTGATTTTAAATGAATTTCTCCAGTCGAAGCGTCAAATTTTCCAGGTGCATGATATTTCACCTGATTTTCTTCGGCCTGAAGCAAGCCTTTTCCTTTTGTAGTTACAATATGAAGGAATTTTGGGCCTTTAATCTTTTTTAAACGATTTAATTCTTTGATTAATTTAGGAAGATCATGGCCATCAATTGGCCCAGAATAATCAAAATTCAACGATTTAATGATATTATTTTGTCGCGGATTTTTTCCGTTTTTAACCGAAGTAAGATATTGTTTTAAAGCGCCAACACTTGGATCAATCCCGATTGCATTATCATTCAAAATGACCAAAATATTAGCATCAGTAACTCCAGCGTGATTTAAACCTTCAAACGCCATTCCGCTGGCAATTGAAGCATCACCGATAACAGCAATATGTTCTTTATTAAAATCACCTTTTAATTTTGAAGCAATCGCCATTCCGAGTGCCGCTGAAATAGAAGTAGAAGAATGCCCAACGCCAAAAGTATCATAAACGCTTTCGCTTCTTTTAGGAAAACCAGAAATACCTTCGATTTGTCTGTTGGTATGAAAATTTTCTCTTCTTTCGGTCAGGATTTTGTGCCCGTAGGCCTGATGTCCAACATCCCAAACCAATAAATCTTCGGGCGTATTAAAAACATAATGCAAAGCAATTGTAAGCTCTACAACGCCCAAACTTGCGCCCAAATGTCCTTCTTTTACAGAAACGACCTCAATAATAAATTGACGTAATTCTTGAGCAACCTGAGTAAGCTGTTCTTCTTTTAAAAGACGTAAATCGGCTGGATTGTATATGTTCGAAAGTAAATCGCTTTTCATTGTAAGGTAAAAAGCAAATTTACGGTTTTAAATTTAATTTTTTTGCTTCGTCTTATTTCAATAAAATAGGCACAGAATATTGCATTCTGATTTTTTTTCCGTTCGATTCGCCCGGTTGCCATTTTGGACACAAATTTAAAACCCTGATAATTTCTTTTTGCAGAGGTTCTTCGACTGCTGGCGAACATTCAAGAAATGAAATTGTACCGTTTTTTTCTACTGCAAATGCAAGAGTGAAATTAAGTTTCCAATAACTTACGTCTTCAGGCTTTTTGTATTCTTTCATAAAAAAGTTATGAAATTGTTCTATTCCGCCAGGAAATTCTGCGTTAGAATTTAAAGGAGCTTTTGGTGCTATCGAAGCATCATCTTTTTTTGTCTTTTCAGATTTTGAAGTTTTATCTTCTTTGACCTCTTCCTGCGTTATTGGTGTTGCTTTTTTAAATTCAATTTCTTCAGCTTTAGATAATGAAGGTGCTGTTTGGTTTGATTTTTTTGTATCTGTTGGTGTTTTATCTAAAGAAACAGATTTTGTTGTCGAAGTATCTGCGATAGCTTCAATATTCTCTATTTTTTCTTTTTTATCCTCTTTGTTTTGACAGCCAAACAAAAAAGCGGTTCCTATAACTGCATACAATGCTAAAAGCAATTTATATTGCTTTGTCTGAGCAGTTATTTTATGGTTTATTTCCATTATTTAAATGTAATTGGCAAAGTGTAAGTGGAGCGAACAACTCGATTTTTTAGTTTACCTGGAATCCAATTAGGAGATTTTTCTAAAACCCCAACGATATCTTTTTCACTTGCTGAAGTTGTGTTTTTTAGTATGTTAAAATTACTAAGACTTCCGTCGCCTTCAATTACAAATAAAACCGATATTTCTCCCTGTTTTGCAGTGATAAGTTTTTTTGAAAAATGAGAACAGAATTTTTTTATTCCATTTTTGGGAACAGGCGCAACCTCTAAATCATTTGAATTATAAACAATTCCGTAACGTCCAGATTGAAGGTTCTCTGGTCTAGATAGAGAATCTTTTTCGGTGTTTATTGTATCTATGGGCATTAGGATAATTCCAGTAGTAGCGGGTTGTACAGGTTTGATATCTTCTACAACTTCAACTTTATCTATTTTTTGTTTATTTCCATCCTTATCCTGACAGCTAAATAATGTAGTGCCCATAGCTATAAAAAGTGCCAATAAAAACATTTTTCGATAGTGCATTTGGCTATGTAATATTTGAGACGGAATCTGAATATTTATTTCATTTAACTGCTCATTTTTAAGTCTTCCGCAGATATTTTTATGTGAAATAAAATACTGCTGAATTTCCTCTGGAAGCATTGACGTAAAATCAACAACCGTTTTTGAACAGCTCACACAAAATCTGCCATTGTCTTTTGGAGTCATTTGATCCCAGTTTTCATGGCACGGTTCAGGTATTGAAATTTTATATTTTGGTTCCATAATTCAAATATCAAAGTTTAAATGTAATAAAAATATTGAGTAAAGTTTTACTTTTGCAGATATGGAAAATCCTTTTACAGACGAATATTTTATGAAAAAAGCTTTGCAGGAAGCTGAAGAAGCCTATTTAAAAGGCGAAATTCCTGTTGGAGCTGTTGTAGTTGTAGCCGATAAAGTTATTGCAAGAAGTCATAATTTGACCGAATTGCTAAATGATGTCACGGCTCATGCTGAAATGCAATCAATCACCGCGGCGGCTAATTTTCTGGGCGGAAAATATTTAAAAGACTGTACACTTTATGTAACTCTCGAACCTTGCCAAATGTGCGCAGGAGCGTTGTATTGGAGTCAGATTTCTAAAATTGTTTTTGGAGCACGCGACGAACAACGCGGATTTCTCAATATGGGAACAAAACTTCACCCGAAAACGACTGTTGTTTCTGGCGTAATGGCAAACGAAGCTGCCGATTTGATGAAACGATTTTTTCTGGAAAGAAGAAAGAACTGATTTTTTTTGTAGTAATTTAGCTTCTTTTTAATTGATTGAAAATGCTAAAGAGATTTACTTGGAAAGAAAATGAGATTCATTCAATACAATTGAAGAATGATCTTTTTGTAGTGGTTCAGGTTTTAAAAGCACCATTTATTGCGGTTTTTAATTTAAAAAGCTCAGATCCTGAATTTGATAATGATCAGATTGACTTAAGTCTATTTGAACCTTTTGGAGTATGTATGGTTTTGAAAGAGTTTTTTAAAAAATGTTCCGTAGGTAAAATCAAAAATTTTAAGTCAAATTTAGATATCTCTATCCCAGAATTATTTATTAGTAAAGATAGAGGACAATGGGGAAATAGTTCACAATTTACAGATGACCAACTTATCCATAATCTGGTAAGAATTGATCCCTTAATTGGAGATCAAGGTATTATGGGAAATGAAATTGTAGAATATAATATTGATAAAAAAGAATATAATTCAAGCTCTTATGAAATTACAGGTTATAATACGGGTTACGAATTTGTTCGTAGATTGATTTTATCAATAGAAAATAACCGATGGATTGATCCGTTAAAAGAATTACGTTTGTTGGGAGAAGATAATTATCCGCTAAAAACTGTTGAAGAAATGTGGAAAGCAGGAGTTCCAAAATATTAAATGACTATGACCGATTTCTCAACAATAAAAAGACTTTTCAGTATAACTGAACCAAATGGTTTTACGGAAAATGAAATTAAAATTGTAAAAGATATTTTTGGAGAACTTCCAGAAGTTTTCATTGATTATTATACTGAATTAGGGAAAATCCAAAACTTAAATCATACACAAGATTTATTAATTATACCAGAGCGTTTTCAATATTATAAAAATGATGATTATCTAATATTTTATTCTGAAAATCAAAAAGCTTGCGTTTGGGGAATTCATAAAGAGGATTTGTCAAAATCCAATCCGCCAGTTTATATGAGTTATGATGAAAAGGAATGGAAACTGGAAACAGAAACCTTAACTGATTTCTTTATTGCAATGGCATTTTTACAAGCTGGTTTTGCTTTAGAATATACTGCTGAATGTTTTTATGAAATTGATGATGAAGGGCTAAATTTTATTGTTGAGAATTATAAAAATAAAGGTGTTTCTTTTACGCAGTGGGCAGATGGGATAAATTTCTATGGGAATCATGACGATGAGGTAATTATTGTAATGAGCAACAATCAACTTTTTTATTCATCTAATACAAAAGAACACTTTCTTGAAATGGATAAAGTTTTGTCAAAAATAGGAGATGAACTTTAAATTGGCTTATAAAAATAACTGCCCTAGCCCAGATAGAAGCGGCATCCTTTTTCCTGCTTCTTTAGCAGGGAAAAGATATAGCGGATAGCTGGAATTTGCTTCAAATCATCATTACAATGCTTTCTAAGATTCAACAAAAGTTAAATAATCATTATTAGGGAATTTTCTTCTTAAAGCAATAGAAAAATATTTTACTTTTAACATAATTTAAATCGCATTTGCTGTTATGGCTTTAACGGTAATTCGTGTTAAATTTCTAGCTTGTTAACCATTAACTCTAAATAAAAGTGAAAGCAAAAGGTTTAGTTCTCGTATTTTTTGTGTTTTTTATTTTTCAATCCTGCGGGCGCAAATCAGCTGCAGATTTCAATTCGGATTTTTCGCTATTCAAAGATTACATTACCAGTTTTACTGGCGGAATCGTTTCTGCGGATTCTGATATTCGTGTGGTTTTGGCATTCGACAAAAATGATTGGAAACCTAATCAGGAATTAGACGATGATTTGTTTGATATTTCGCCAAATGTTCACGGAAAAGTAGTAGCGCTTTCGACCAATACTTTAGCTTTTATTCCAGAGAAAAAATTAGAAGCAGGAACAGAATATCAAGTTACTTTAAACTTAGATAAACTAACCGCCATTCCAAAAGAGAAAGAGGAAACGCTTTCTAAATTCAATTTTACAGTTAAAACGGTTAAACAGGATTTCACCATAAATACTGGCGATATTCAATCGTACAGCAAAGAATATCAATATTTAAACTGCGTTTTGAAAACAGCAGATAATATTGATTTGGAAACTGCTCAAAAGCTGGTTGAAGCCAAACATAATGGAAATAATCTTAAAATTAAGTTTGAGAAAACAAACGGGCCGGCAAAAGAATTTCGTTTTATAATTGATAGTATTCAGCGTCAGTCAGAAGCTTCAAATTTAGAGATTATTTATGATGGAAATGATTTTGATATTGACCAAAAAGGACAAATTGATTTTCCAATTACGAGCATCAACGAATTTAAAGTTATCAAAGTTGAAGTTCCAGACGGAAACAATCAGCAAGTTTTAATTAATTTCTCTGAACCATTAGAAAAAGGTCAGGATTTTGCTGGATTGGTTTCGATTCAAAACACCAATAACCTGAAATTTTCTACACAAGGAAATTTACTAAAAGTATATTTTTCCAATCAAAATGCACCTAAAAAAGAAGAACCTGTAACAGTAGTTGCTGAAGAACCAGTTGCCGTCGCTATAGATTCCGCCGCAGTTGTAGTTGACTCAGCCGCAGTTGCAGTAGATTCAGCAGCCGCAGTTGTAGATGAAGCTGTTGAATATGTTCCAGACGAAGAACCAGAACAAGTTGTTACTGGTGAATTATTATTGGAAGTTTTTCAAGGAATAGAAAGCCAGTATGGTAAAAAACTAGAAAACAATTACAGCGAAAAAATCTCTTTTGATCAGATAAAACCAAACGTTCGTTTTATTAAAAACGGAACAATTCTGCCAAGTTCAAATAATTTAAAACTGAATTTCGAAGCCGTAAATCTGAGCGCTGTAGATGTAAAGGTTTATAAAATATATAAAAATAATATTCTGCAGTTTCTTCAATATAATGAATTAAACGGCGGACAAAATCTCAAAAAAGTAGCGCAGCCAATTGCTAAAACGACGCTGAATTTAAGAGAAAGCACACTCGTAAATCTGGCAAAATGGAATACGTATGCTTTAGATTTATCTAAAATTATAAAACCAGAACCAGGAGCGATTTACAGAGTTGAATTTGTTTACAAAAAGAAATATTCGCTTTATAAATGCGAAACATCAGATAATAGTGAAGATGAAGCCGAGGAAGAAGAAGTTGATGAAAATGACGTAAACTACAGCGGAAACTCTTATGATGATTATTACTATTATGACGATTACGATTGGAGAGAAAGCCAAGATCCGTGTACAGGTTCTTACTATTACAATGCGAGAATTGCGACTAATATTTTAGCTTCAGATTTAGGAGTTATTGCCAAAAGAGGAGAAAATAAATCGTACTTATTTGCTGTAAATAATATTGTTACAACAGAACCGGTTTCGAATGCAAGAGTAGATTTATACAATTTCCAACAGCAAAAAATAGCAACAGAAGCGACAAGCAGTGAAGGAATTGCATCTTTTCAGCTGGACAAATTCGCTTATTTTGCAATTGTAACTTTAGGAGATCAATCAACTTACGTGAAGTTGGATGATGGACTTTCGTTATCGGTAAGTAATTTTGATGTTGCCGGAGAGACTTTGCAAAAAGGGCTGAAAGGATTTATTTATGGAGAAAGAGGTGTTTGGCGCCCTGGAGATATTTTGTATTTATCATTTATTTTGAACGATGCTGCGAATAAACTTCCGAAATCACATCCAATTAAATTCAGATTAAATGATCCGAACGGAAAAACAGTTTATCAAACAGTTCAAAAAACCAATGATTTGAATCATTATGCTATTGCTGTTCGAACAGATCAAGATGCGCCAACAGGAAATTGGGAAGCAATGGTAAGCGTTGGTGGTGCGAAATTCTATAAGAGCATCAAGATTGAAACCATCAAACCGAATCGTTTAAAAATCAAAAATACCTTTAGCAGAAAAACACTTTCGGCTTCTTATCCAAATACAGATAATCTGGAAGTAACATGGCTACACGGCGCAATTGCGAAGAATTTGAATGTAGAAATGCAGGCTAAATTCTCTCAGCAAAGCACGACTTTTAAAGGTTATGAAAAATATACTTTTGATGATTTGGCACGCCAATTCAGTACAGAAGAAATTAATGTTTTCTCTGGAAAATTAAATGAAAACGGAAAAGCATCTGTAAACATTCAGCCAAGATTACAAGGTCAGGCGCCAGGAATGCTTCGTGCTTCATTCATTACAAAAGTATATGAAGAAGGAGGAGATTTTAGTACAGATGTAATGTCGACAACTTATTCTCCATACAAAACTTACGTTGGACTTAAAACGCCGGAACTGAACAAGTACAGTATGCTTGAAACGAGAACAAATAATCGTTTCGAGGTTGTCACAGTTGACGAAAATGGAAGACCAAAATCAGTTCGTAATCTTGAAGTAAGAGTTTACAAAGTAGACTGGAGATGGTGGTGGGATTCTTCAAGCGATAATCTATCAAATTATAATTCTTCGAATGCAACGACTTCATACAAAACCTTTCTCATAAATACCGATTCTAATGGAAAAGGAAGTTTTCAATTTGCCCTCACAGATGAAGAATGGGGACGTTATCTAATTCGTGTTGAAGACGCTGAAAGCGGACATGCATCTTCTTTAACCGTAAATATCGACTGGCCAATCTGGTCTGGAAAAACACGAAACAGAGATGCTTCGACAGCCAATATGTTAGTTTTTTCTACCGATAAAAAGAATTATGCAGTTGGCGAAAAAGCACAGATTTCTTTCCCGTCAAGTGAAGGCGGACGTGCGTTGATTTCTATCGAAAACGGATCGAGAGTCGTGCAGACTATTTGGGCAGAAACTAAAAACGGAGAAACAAAAGTTGAAGTTCCAATTACAGGAGCTATGGCGCCAAACGTGTATTTTAATATTACCTTATTACAGCCACTCGCTTCAACTAAAAATGATTCGCCAATTCGTATGTACGGAATTGTACCAATTGAAGTGGTAGATAAAAACACCATTTTGGCACCGACTCTTAATATGCCAGATGTATTAAGGCCAGAACAGCCGTTTACGGTTAAAGTAGGCGAGAAATCAGGTAAAGAAATGACATATACAATCGCAGTTGTAGATGAAGGTCTTTTGGATTTAACTCGTTTTAAAACACCAAATGCGTGGGATAGTTTCTACGTTCGTGAAGCATTAGGAGTAAAAACATGGGACGTTTACGATGATGTAATTGGTGCTTATGGCGGAAAAATAAATCAGATTTTCAGTATTGGTGGTGACCAGGATTTAGGAGGCGGAAAAGCTAAAAAAGCTAACCGTTTTAAACCTGTAGTATTGTATTACGGACCATTTAAATTAGGAAAAGGAGAAACAAAATCGCATGAATTAAAACTTCCGAAATATATTGGTTCTGTACGAACAATGGTTGTTGCCGGAGATGCAAATACAAGCGCTTACGGAAGTGTTGAAAAAGCAACACAAGTTAAGAGTCCGCTAATGGTATTGGCTTCGCTGCCTAGAAAAATTTCGCCGTCAGAAAAAGTAACATTGCCTGTAACGGTTTTTGCAACTGAAAATAAAATCAAAAATGTTTCGATTCAGGTTAAAACCAGCAACGGATTGAAAGTTATGGGAAGTGCGGTTCAAAAACTAAATTTCGCACAGCCAGATGAGAAAATGGCATATTTTAATTTAGTTGTGGGTTCTGCGACAGGAATTGCAAAAGTTCAGGTAATTGCGACATCTGGAAGCGAGAAATCAACTTATGATGTTGAAATCGATATGACGAATCCAAATCCAGTTACGAGCACTTTTACCGATGTTGTTTTAACGCCAAATAGTACCAAAACAATTTCATGGAAAACCTTTGGAATTGCTGGAAGTAATAAAGCAAGATTAGAGGTTTCATCTATGCCATCAATGAATTTGAATGGAAGATTACAATTCTTGATTCAGTATCCTCATGGATGTGTCGAACAGACGACTTCATCTGTTTTTCCGCAATTGTATTTGGGCGATGTGGCTGATATTGATGCAAAACGAAAAGATCTGATTCAGAAAAACATTGCGGCTGGAATTGCCAGATTGGGTAAATTCCAATTATCAAATGGCGGAATGCCTTACTGGCAAGGAAATGCAATTGCAGACGATTGGGGAACTTCATACGCTGGACATTTCTTAATTGAAGCAGAGAAAAAAGGATATGTGTTGCCAATTAATTTCAAATCGAAATGGTTAGGTTATCAGCAAAAAGAAGCGAAACAATGGCGTTTTGAACCTAAATACGGAAATGACTTAGCGCAGGCCTATCGTTTATACACTTTAGCTTTAGCAGGAAATGCTGATTTATCGTCGATGAACAGATTGCGAGAAACAAAAGGTATTTCAAACGAAAGTATGCTTCGTTTGGCAGCAGCTTATGTTTTAGCGGGACAAAAATCGGCAGGGCAAAGTTTGTTCTTGAGAACTAGTATTGACGGTGATTCAGACGGATATAGTTATTACTATTATGGTTCAAGTGAAAGAAATAGAGCAATGGCTCTTGAAACCATGCTTTTATTAGATCAGAAACAAAAAGCGTTTGTAACAGCCTCTAAATTAGCTAAAGAAATGTCCGCTAACCAGTGGATGAGTACACAGACAACGGCTTACTGTTTATATGCAATGTCAAAATTTGCAGTGAGCAATGGTCCAAAAGGAATCAATATTCAATTTAATAAAAACGGTAAAGGAGAGACAATCAATACAGGTAAATCAGTTGCAGATCGTAGTTTGTCTGTTGCTTCTGGTACAAACAGTATTACGTTGAAAAACAACAAAGCGAATACGGTTTATGTTCGTGTATTAAACACAGGAATTCTGCCAATCGGACAGGAAAATGCTGTTCAAAGTGATGTTACGGCTTCTATTGTTTTCAAAAATAGAAAAGGAAGTGTAATCAATGTTTCAAGAATCAGTCAAGGAACAGAGTTTGTTGCTGAGGTTACGATTAAAAACCAAAGAGGAGAAAGTGTTCAAAATGTAGCGTTATCGCAGATTCTGCCTTCTGGATTCGAAATTGTAAATACACGTTTTACAGATTATGGAGACGCCGTAAACAACATTGCCGATTATATTGATATCCGTGACGACAGAACTAATTTCTATTTCGGAATGAAAGCCAGAGAAACTAAAGTTTTCCGAATTCTGTTAAATGCATCGTATTTAGGAAATTATTATTTACCAGGATTACAATGCGAAGCGATGTATGATAATACTTTCTTAGCCAGAACAAAAGGATTCTGGGTTGAGGTTGTGAAGTAAAATTTATTAATACACGTATCCTAACAGGTTTCCAAAACCTGTTAGGTATTATATTAAGTTTTTAGAGGAAGAAAAAAACATACCTAACAGGTTTTGGAAATCTGTTAGGATAATAAAAAGAATAAGATTGTGGAGAAGGATGTTTTTGAGGCAGGCCAATATTATCATGTTTATAATCGAGGAAACAATATTGAGAATATTTTTATTGAAGAGAGAAACTATAATTACTTTTTAGAAAAACTTAAAAAATATATTTTGCCAATTGCTGATGTTTATGCTTATTGTTTGCTCAAAAATCATTTTCATATTGTTCTAAGAATAAAAGATAAAATTAATCTACCTGAAAAGTTTAAAGAAAAAATTCATCTTCCATTTTCAAATTTATTCAATTCTTATTCTAAAAGTATAAATAAAGCTTACGATAGAACAGGAAGTTTGTTTCAGGAACATTTGCAAAGAAATAGAATTGAAAATGAAGAATATTTAAGACAGTTGATCTTATACGTTCATTTAAATCCTGTCAAGCATAAATTTTCTAAAGATTTTCAGTCTTATAGACATTCTTCTTATCGTTCATATTTGTCAGATAAACAAAGTAGCATTGATCGAGAATTTGTTCTAGAATTATTCAATGATTTAGAAAATTTTATATTTTGTCATGATGAAAAAAAGTTAATTTATGCAGGAGTTCTCAATGATATAGAATTAATTGACCAATAGAAAATTGTAGTCGACTATCCTAACAGGTTTTCAAAACCTGTTAGGTATTTTAAAATAAGAGAAGAGATTTTGTTTTTCTTTTTTTGGAATGGATAAGGAATACCTAACAGGTTTTCAAAACCTGTTAGGATACGCAATAACAATTTAATTTTGAAAAATAAACTTATAGCGTTTTTCCAACGCATAATAAACTGGATTAAAAGAAATAAAATAAAATCAGCAATTGCATTTGTGCTCTTGCTGATTTACTATTTTTCGATACCTCGAACTTTATTTAAAGAGCCGTATTCAACCGTTATTGAAAGTAAGGAAGGAGAATTACTCGGTGCCAAAATTGCCCGCGATGGACAATGGCGTTTTCCTGCGCAAGACAGCGTTCCTGACAAATTCAAAAAGTGTATCGTTTATTTTGAAGATGAATACTTCTATAAACATCCCGGTTTCAATCCCGGAGCGATGATTAATGCTTTTAAACAAAACAGAAAAGCTGGAAAAGTAGTTAGAGGAGGAAGTACCTTAACACAACAAGTAATCAGACTTTCCAGAAAAGGAAAAAACAGAACCTATTTTGAAAAACTGATTGAAATTATTCTGGCAACAAGATTAGAGTTAGGTTATTCTAAAAATGAAATTCTAGAAATGTACGCGGCGCATGCACCATTTGGAGGAAATGTTGTGGGACTAGAAATGGCTTCATGGCGTTATTTTGGCGTGCAATCCAATCAATTGTCGTGGGCAGAAAATGCTGTGCTTGCTGTTTTACCAAATGCCCCAAGTTTGATTTATCCGGGGAAAAACCAAATTAAATTATTAAATAAAAGAAACCGACTTTTATTGAAACTGCATCAGGAAGGTATTATCGATAAACAGACTTACGAACTTTCGATAGAAGAACCATTGCCTCAAAAACCGTATGATCTGCCTCAAATAGCACCACATTTACTGCAAAGAGTGGCTAAAAATGAAGAAGGAACAAGAGTAAAAACTACAATTGATTATGCTTTGCAAAATCGTGTCAACCAAATTGCGAGATATTATTACAATCAGTATAAACAGAATGAAGTGCATAATCTGGCTATTTTGGTAATTGATGTTCAGAGTAGAAATGTAATGAGTTATGTTGGAAACTCTCCTGCCGACGTAGATCATCAAAAAGATGTTGATATTATTGATGCACCTAGAAGTACTGGAAGTATTTTAAAACCACTTTTGTATGGTGCAATGCTCGATGATGGCGAATTATTGCCTAATACTTTAGTAGCCGATATTCCAACGCAGATTTCAGGATATACTCCTCAAAATTTTAATTTGACGTTTGACGGTGCTGTGCCTGCGCATCGTGCATTGTCACGTTCGTTAAACATTCCTGCAGTTTTAATGCTTCAGGAATTTACTGTAAACAAGTTTTATGAAGAATTACAAAAATTCAAATTAAAGAATATCAATAAAACACCAGATCATTATGGTTTGTCGCTTATTTTGGGCGGTGCCGAGAGTAATCTATGGGATTTATGCAGAACATACGCTAACTTATCTTCAACATTAAATTATTACACTAAAAATAAAAGTCAATATAGAACGAATGAATTTACAGAGCTGAATTACAAAAACGATTTTACGCCCGATTTTGGCTCCGAAACCGATCAAAAGAATATTCTGGGCGCTGGATCAATTTGGTTAACGTACAACGCAATGGAAGAGGTTAACAGGCCAGAAGGAGATGAAGCTTGGAAGTTTTATGACAGTTCTTTAAAAATTGCGTGGAAAACCGGAACAAGTTTTGGAAATCGGGATGCGTGGGCTATTGGAACAAATTCAAGATATGTAGTGGGGATTTGGGTTGGAAATGCAACTGGAGAAGGAAGACCAACTTTAACTGGAGTAACCAGTGCCGCGCCAATTTTATTTGATGTTTTTAATTTACTGCCGAGACAAAGATGGTTTGATACGCCCTATAATGATTTAGCAGAAGTTGAGGTTTGCCGTTTAAGCGGTTATTTGGCTAAAGACAACTGCCCAAAAATCAAACAATGGGTTACTAAAAAAGGTAAATCAACTAAAGTTTGTCCGTATCATAGAACAATTCATTTAGATAAAGCAGAACAATTTCAGGTAAACAGCAGTTGCGAAAGTATCGATAATATTGTTACTAAAAACTGGTTTGTACTGCCTCCTGTTATGGCATGGTATTACAAAAGCCAACATATCGAATACTTGCCATTACCTCCATTTAAAGAAGGTTGCGAGGGAACACAAACGACCACAATGGATTTCATTTATCCAAAGGCGAACAGCAAAATTTACTTGACAAAGGATTTTAACAGCAATGTCCAGCCTGTGATTTTGAAAGTGGCCTATTCTGAAAGAGACAAAGAATTATTTTGGTATGTTGATGATGTTTATAAAGCCACAACAAAAACATTTCATGAATTACCAATCACGCCAACAACAGGAACGCATTATATTACAGTTGTGGATGCTTCTGGAAATGAAATAAGAAGAAGAATTGAAATTGTTAGAGAATAATAATCGATTGTTAGGCTGAGCGAAGTCGAAGCCCTTTTTAGATACAATAGCCTTCGACTTCGCTCAGGGTGACATTAGTGCTTAAGATGTTTTTTTAAATATAGTTTTGGATATAAAGTTCCGTTGGGACAGATCATTATAAAAAAGAATTCATGAATTCGTGGCGAAAAAGATTGCTTCGTTCCTCGCAATGACGCACAAAAAAACCGCCAATCTTTCGAAAGGCGGTTTTGTTTTATTCTGAAATAACATTTCCTTTTTTATCGTAGAAATGATATTCTAAGTACGTGTAAGCGTCACGAGGTATGATTTTCACCCATTTCTTATGTTCAAAAAACCATTTTGAACGTAATGATGGAAAACCTTTGCTGAGGTATGCAGCCACAAACGGGTGTGTATTAAGCACAACCTTATTGTGGGTTTTTAAAAGTCTTTCTAAATCAGAGGTGATCTTGTCAATTATTAATATTGGCGCTTCAATTTCGCCATTGACTTTATTTGGATCTTCTTCTCTGGTTTTGATATTAACTTCTGGTCTTACGCGCTGTCTTGTAATCTGAACAAGTCCAAATTTACTTGGCGGTAATATTTTATGCTTTGCTTTATCGTCGCTCATTTCTTCTCGCAAGAAGTCGAACAAAACTTTCCTGTTTTCAGGATTAGACATATCGATAAAATCTACTACGATAATTCCACCCATATCTCGCAGACGAAGTTGTCTGGCGATTTCTGCTGCAGCAATCATATTCACTTCCATGGCTGTGTCTTCTTGGTTGGTCGCCTTATTAGAACGGTTTCCGCTGTTTACGTCTATAACGTGAAGAGCTTCGGTATGTTCTATGATAAGATAAGCACCTTTACTCATGGAAACAGTTCGGCCAAAAGAAGTTTTGATTTGTCTCTCTATATTGTATTTCTCAAAAATCGGAGTGTCATTTGATTGATAAAACTTAACAATCGATTGTTTTGAAGGTGCAATTTCTTGCAAATATTCCTTCGTTTGGTGGTACAACTCTTCATCATCTATTTGAATACCGCTGAAGGTATCATTAAATACATCTCTTAATATTGAAGAAGCTCTATTAAGCTCTCCTAATACTTTTGATGGATGATGAGCAGTTGGTAATTTTTTACACATTGCAGACCATCTGCCAAGCAGGTTCTGCAAATCTTTTTCTAATTCGGCTACGTTTTTGCCTTCGGCTACTGTACGAACAATAACACCAAATCCTTTAGGTTTGATCGATAGAACAAGTTTTTTTAGACGATCCTTTTCTTTTTTGTCTTCTATTTTTTGAGAAATAGAAACACGATCAGAAAAAGGAACTAGAACGATAAATCTTCCGGCAAGAGAAAGCTCAGCACTTATTCTTGGGCCCTTGGTCGATATAGGTTCTTTAACTACTTGAACTAAGACAGATTGATTGGCACTTAAAATATCAGTAATGATGCCATCTTTGTCAATCTCTTTTTCAAACTGAAAGGTTTTTAGGGAGAAATCTTTTATTTTACCTGCGCTTACAAGTTTTATGAATTTCAGCTGAGAAGCTAGATTTGGACCCAAATCGTGATAATGTAAAAAGGCATCTTTTTCGAAGCCTACATTTACAAAAGCAGCATTAAGTCCTGCAACTGGTTTTCTGATTTTGGCAATAAAAATATCGCCAACCTGAAAGTTACTTTTTTCTTCTTCTTTGTGTAATTCAATTAGTTTTCCATCTTTTAATAAGGCAAAATCTACTGCTTCAGAACTAGATCTAATGATTAATTCTTTATTCACACTGTAAATTTTTATCCGAACTTTTCAATTTTAGATTTTAGATTTTAGATTTTAGAATAATCTGAAATCTACATTCTACGATCTTAAATAAAATTGTAAGGATGGATTAAACAATATTTTAACAGGTATTAACCCGGTGGAGTTAGTTATCAGTTTTCAGTGGCAGTAAGCAGTATTAGGCTACAAACTGTAATCTGTGACTGAGATTGTCAAACTCCAATTTCAATGAACGTTTAAAAAGAAAAAAGTAGTTTAAAACTACTTTTTCTTTTTGTGGCGGTTAGCTCTCGCTCTTTTCTTACGTTTGTGAGTAGCTACCTTATGTCTCTTTCTTTTTTTACCACTTGGCATATCGTGTCAGATTTATGTTAATTAATATTATTTTGCTTCGTTGTTTGTTTTAACTCCCTCTACAAAAACTTTTGCAGGTTTAAACGCAGGAATGTTGTGTGCTGGAATTTTAATAGTAGTGTTTTTAGAAATGTTTCTTCCAGTTTTTTCAGCTCTAGTTTTAACGATAAAACTACCAAAACCTCTAAGGTATACATTGTCTCCAGTTTCTAAAGAAGTCTTAACTTCTTCCATAAAAGTTTCTACTGTTGCTTGAACGTCTCCTTTTTCAAGACCTAGCTTCTCTGAAATCTTCGCTACGATATCTGCTTTCGTCATTTTCTTTCCTATTTTATTTTATAAATGGTGTACTATTTTTTTGAGTTTGCAAATATAGGAATTAAAAAAATAATTAATCAAGCTAATTCGTTAAATTTTAATTACATAAACATTTACTTTTGCAATCTAAGTATTTTGCAATGGATTTTCATAACATATTGATAAAATGGTATTTACAGAACAAGCGTGATTTACCGTGGCGAAAAACGGTCAATCCGTACCAAATTTGGCTCTCAGAAATTATGCTTCAGCAGACTCGAGTTGCACAAGGAATGCCATATTTTTTTTCGTTTACTAAAGAATTTCCTACAGTAAAAGATTTGGCAGATGCTCCTGAAGAGAAGGTTTTGAAACTTTGGCAGGGATTGGGATATTATTCACGAGCCCGAAATCTTCATAAAACCGCTCAATATATAAGTAACGATTTAAATGGAGTTTTTCCTGATTCTTATAAAGAGCTTTTAAAACTAAAAGGTGTTGGTGAATACACAGCGGCAGCAATTGCGTCCTTTTCTTATAATGAATCGGTTCCTGTTGTAGATGGAAATGTGTTTCGGGTGTTATCGCGTTATTTTGATATTGAATCGGATATTGCGCTTCCTGCGACCAAAAAAGAGTTTACGGCATTGGCACAAGAATTAATGCCTAAAGACAATCCTGCAATTTTTAATCAGGCAATTATGGAATTTGGTGCGTTGCAATGCGTTCCTAAAAGCCCGAATTGTTCAAATTGTGACTTTAATGACAGTTGTTTGGCATTGCAAAAAGGAAAAGTAAATCAGCTTCCTGTGAAATCTAAAAAAGTGAAAGTAACCAATCGTTATTTTAATTATCTAATTTTGGAAGATGTTGAAGGGAATACTTTGATTCAAAAAAGAAGCGAAAAGGGAATTTGGCATAATTTATATGAGTTTCCGCTTTTAGAAACTCAATCGATTGTGGATTTTGATGTGGTTTCGAAAAAAGCAAAAGAAGAAATTTTCCCTTCCTATACTATTATAGGTATAGAAGATTGTGCCGAATCGACTGTTGTGCACAAACTTTCGCATCAGCATCTGCATATACAATTTTGGAAAATTAAAGTAAAAGAGAAAATTGAAAATGGAGTAGATTCTGAAAAATTAAAAACTTTTCCATTTCCAATTGTGATTTATAATTTTATAGAAAAGCAGGAAATAAATTGCTAAAAAAATGTATCTTTGGGAGAAATACTACCAAAAACTATGAACGGAACATTAAATAAAGTGATGCTTATTGGCCATTTGGGCGATGATGTGAAGATGCATTATTTTGATGGAGGGAACTGCATCGGACGTTTTCAGCTGGCAACCAATGAAGTGTATATCAACAAAACGACTAATGAAAAGATTACTTCTACAGAATGGCATAATTTGGTTGTGCGTAATAAAGCCGCAGAAATTTGCGAAAAATATCTTTCTAAAGGAGATAAAATTTATGTAGAAGGAAGAATCAAATCTCGTCAGTGGCAGGCGGAAGATGGAACGACAAAATATACTACCGAAATTCAGGTTACTGAATTTACTTTTTTAACTACCAAAAAAGAAACTGCACATACGAGACAGAATCAGGATACAGAGTCAGCAAAAAACACTAACTTTGATGCTGCTAATGAAGGGCTTCCAATTAATGATCTGCCTTTCTAGATGTTTAACTAATTTTATACAGTTTGGACCCGGAGCCCAGTTTACTTTTTTCTACCAATCTTGACGCTAATTTAATTATTGGTTTCGTCGGAATTTTTATTTTATTATTTCTTTCGGCAATTGTTTCAGGTGCTGAAGTTGCTCTTTTTTCTTTATCTCAGCAAGATATCGATGATACTTTAAATGATAATCTTGCAAAAGGGAAAATCATCTCAAATTTATTAGAAAAGCCCAAAAAGCTTTTAGCAACTTTATTGGTTGCGAATAATTTTTTCAATATTGGCGTAGTAATTTTATTCGCTTATATGGGGCAGAATATTTTTGCCAATGTAAGTTCGCCCGTGTTTAAATTTACTCTCGAAGTAATTCTAGTTACTTTTCTAATTTTATTATTTGGCGAAGTGCTTCCTAAAGTCTACGCAAGTAGAAATAATGTTCGCTTTGCTAAACGAGTTGCTTATCCGCTGGCGTTTTTAGATAAAGTGCTTTCCCCAGTAAGTTTGCCAATGCGCGCCTTTACTATATATTTGCAAAATAAATTAGGAAAACAAAAGAACAATTTTTCAATCAATCAGCTTTCTCAGGCTTTAGAATTGACAGATTCTGAAGGAACTTCGACAGAAGAACAAAAAATTCTGGAAGGAATTGTTTCTTTCGGAAATACAGATACGAAGCAGGTTATGAGTCCGAGAATTGATATTTTTGCATTGGAAATATCAGAAACATTCGCAGAAATTTATCCTAAAATAATCGAAACAGGTTTTTCAAGAATTCCGATTTACCGCGATAATATTGACCAGATTGAAGGGGTGCTTTTCGTAAAAGATTTGCTTCCTCATATTGATAAAGAAGAATTTGACTGGACTTCTTTGATTAGAGAAGCTTTTTTTGTTCCTGAAAATAAAAAACTAGATAATCTTTTGAAGGATTTTCAGAGTCTAAAAAGCCATCTAGCAATCGTGGTT
Organism: Flavobacterium ginsenosidimutans; assembly: GCF_003254625.1. GTDB lineage: Bacteria > Bacteroidota > Bacteroidia > Flavobacteriales > Flavobacteriaceae > Flavobacterium > Flavobacterium ginsenosidimutans. The sequence goes on along the minus strand of NZ_QJRJ01000079.1, from coordinate 142,773 downwards.
GATGAATACGGAGGAACATCTGGATTAGTTTCGCTAGAAGATGTTATCGAGGAAATAGTTGGAGATATTAGTGATGAATTTGATGATGAAAATCTAAATTTCTCGCAAATTGATGAGAATAATTTTCTTTTTGAAGGAAAAATAAACCTGAAGGATTTTTACAGAATTGTAGATGTTGACGAAGATGTTTTTGAGGCCCACAAAGGAGAAGCAGAAACTTTGGCTGGATTTATTCTTGAAATTCTAGGTAATTTTCCGAAAAAAGATCAGAAAGTGTCTTTTGAAAACTGTATTTTCACCATCGAAACAGTTGATAAAAAACGTGTAAAACAAATAAAAGTTACAATAAATTAAAATGTTTAAAAGAATACTTTCAATAACAGCAATTTTGCTTGCTCTAACGGTTATAAGCTGTAAAAATGATGTTTTGCCAAAACCAGCGAGTTTCCTGCGATTAGATTATCCAGAAGCAAAATATGTGAATTTTGAAAATACTTGTCCATTCACTTTCGAAATGAATGAAGACGCCATTATAAAAGGAGAAAAAGAATGTGGTTTTGCAATCACGTATCCAAAGATGAAAGCAACCATTTATTTGACATATAAGCCAGTAAATGGTAATATTGACAAATTATTACGCGACGCTCAAAAACTGACTTACGAGCACGTTATTAAAGCCGATGATATTTTAGAACAACCGTATTTAAATCCGCAGAAAAAGGTTTATGGAATGTTTTATCAAGTTGATGGAAATGCAGCGACAAACTCTCAGTTTTATGCTACAGACAGTACAAAACACTTTTTGATTGGTTCTGTGTATTTTTATGCAAAACCAAACTTTGACTCAATTATGCCAGCGGCGAGTTATGTTAAAAACGATATGCAGCGTTTGATGGAAACGTTGAAATGGAAATAAAAAAAGGATTCAAATTTGAATCCTTTTTTTGTTTTTAATAGCCTTCATATTTTTGGTTTATCAATCTTTATTTATAATAATTTGTAATATTCCGTAGGAATATCTCATCGGTAGAAAAAAAATAATGTTGTGTCGCATCGTGTCCTGTAGGGACACCTGATTTTTAGAAAAATCTAATATGTTTATCAAACGTTCCGTAGGAACGTATAATCATAATTCAAATTTAATTCTACCAACCAGACATTCCTATGGAATGTTTTTTTAAAATCTAGAATTTAAGATTTAAAATTCGAAACCTTATATGTTTTTCCGTCTCCAGTTTCTTGAACCACTTTAGTTAAAGATTCTGAGTTTTGGATTGTTTTATCAAAACTTACAGTTGCCGTTTTCTTGTCAAAATCAACAGTTGCTTTTTCAACTCCGTCAAGATTAGCTAATTCTTCTTCAATTGTTTTTGCGCATCCAACAGCACAAGTCATTCCGTCTATTGTGAAGCTTGCTGTTTGAAGATTTTCAGCAGCAATTGGTTTGTGTTCTTTTGGAGCACTTTTTTCTGCATTTACAACTTGAAGGCTTTTATCTTCTTCTTTTTTACAGCCAACGAATACTAAGCCAGCGATTGTCGCTGCGATTAAGATTTTTGAAATTTTCATTATATATGAATTTTAAATTGCGAATTACTTTTGTGCAAAATTAATAAAAAGAGAGAGGTCAGTTCGTAAAATAATTACAAATTTGTAGTAAAATACAATTTATGGATACAAAACAGTTAAAGTGGATTTACTTAGCGATTCTTTCTCTTATTTGGGGAAGTTCTTTTATTTTAATAAAAAAGGGATTAATTGGTTTGACAGCTATCCAAGTCGGTTCATTCCGAATTATTTTTGCTGCGCTTTTTCTGTTGATTTTTGGTTTTAATAGTTTAAAAAAAATTTCCAAACGCCAATGGAAATATGTTGCAATAACTTCACTTTTTGGGACTTTTATGCCAGCGTATCTTTTTGCTATTGCCGAAACTCAGGTAAATAGTTCGATTGTGGCGATTTTAAATTCGCTAACGCCTTTAAATACTTTAGTTTTAGGAATTGTAGCTTTTGGAATTCAGTTTCAAAAACGACAGGTTTTAGGGGTTTTTGTTGGGCTTGTAGGCTGTTTGCTTTTGGTTTTAAATGGAGATGATGCAAGTGGAACTCAAAATTATCTATATGTCTTATTGGTAGTTATTGCAACGCTTAGTTATGCAATCAACGTGAATTTGATTAAGAAATATTTGCACGATCTGAATTCGGTTAGTATTACAACAGGGAATTTTGCGGTTTTATTTTTACCAGCGTTAATTATCTTAAGCACAACCGATATCAGTCAAAAAATACATTTTGCAGAAACACAGCATTCGATACTTTTTGTAATGATTTTAGGTGTTTTAGGAACTGGAATTGCAAACATTCTTTTCTTTAAACTGATTCAGATGTCATCGCCAGTATTTGCAACATCAGTAACATATTTAATTCCGATTGTTGCTTTTTTCTGGGGATTATTAGATAGCGAATTTCTGACTCCAATTCAGTCTGTCGGGGCGTTTATTATTTTGATTGGGGTTTATTTGTCGGCTAAGAAGTGATTTTAATTGTGAAATGTTGCTTGTAAAAGGTAAAATGTAATTTGATAGATATGTCACCCTGAGCGATCCCGAGGCTTCGGGAGAAGGGCGCGCTAATTGGAATAGGGCTTCGACTCCGCTCAGCCTGACAAAACTGAGCGTAAAAAAAGCTTTGTCAAAGTTTCAAACTTTGACAAAGCCTTAAAATCTTAGCACCTTAGTATCTCAGAATCTTAGTAACTTAGTAGCTTAGTAGAGCTCAGAACCTTAGCATCTCTTAGAGAAAATCTTTCTCAGTAACTCCTTCATTTATCTTGACATCAGACATTTTAATATCCAATTCAAAACCAACATTTTGAACTAAATTAAAAGGTACTTTTACACCTTTAACTTCTTTATAGTCATTGAAATTAGTGATTTGCTCTACTGATTTTCCGCCTTGTTCGCGAACCTTAGATTCCGCAGTTTTTAAACCTGATTTTACGTCGTAGAAATATTTGGTTTTACCATCTTTAATTACGTAAGCGTCATTTCCGTTTATTGGTTCAATTCCTTCTACTTTTAAGTCGGTTCTTTTTACAAGCTGTAATTCTTCAAAAGGAGCTGCGTTTGCTTTCATTTCGGCAAGATCTTCTCCTTCAAGATTTTTTCTTTGTCCTTGTTGTTCAACATAAGCACCTTTTTCGTTAACCACTTGTTTCATTAAATTCATAGTTCCCATAGAAAGTGAAACCATCATTTTTCCTTTTGAGTCTAATTTTGAAGTAAATGTTAATGGAGTAGGAGCTTGAGGAATAGTTGTAGAACCATTCATATAAAGCGTTTTTACTGCTGTAACGGCTTTTTCTCCTCCAATTGCTTTAATGTAATTTTCAAAAACTGTTTTTGCAGTAATATCTTTTGGCGCTTCTTTTTTAGTTGAAGGCTTTTCAACAGGATTTCCGTATTTGTCAAAATATGAAATCGGGATTTGTAATTTTTCTAAACTTGAAATTACATCAGTTCCTTTTCCGACAATTACAATACGCATATTGTCCAATAAGAAATATTTGTTAGCTACACGATAAATATCATCAGCTGTAACATTATTAATGGTTTGAATGTATTTTTCGTAGAAATCAGCAGGAAGTTTTTCTGTTTCAATGTTTAAAGCGTAACGCGCAACAGCTTGTGGTTTTTCAACCTGCATTACAAACCTTCCAATATATCCTGCTTTTACATTTCTTAAAACTTCAGGATCAACTCTTTCTGTACGAATTCGTTTAATTTCTTTTACAAACTGAACCACTGCACTGTCTGTAACGGTATTTCTTACGGCAGAAGATGCTTTAAATTTGGTTACATATTTTCCGCTTCCAATGCTTGAATTTGCACCATAAGTCCAAGCGTGCTGTTCACGCAGATTCATGTTCAAGTAACTGTTGAAATCGCCTCCTAAAATTTGATTTGCAATAACTGCTGGAAAGAAATCTGGGTCGCTCATTCTTAAATTAACAGTATTAACTAATGAGATTTCAGACTGGACTGCATTTGGAACATCTACAAAATCAATTTGTAAATTAGAAACATTTACTGGATCTGGGTAATTGCTTTTTGGCGCCGCTTGTTTTTTCCATCCGCTAAATAATTTCTCTACAGCAGTTTTTGTTTCTTTAAATTTAATATCTCCAATAACAACTAAATAAGCATTTTCTGGAACGAAATAAGTGTTATAATTGTTTTGAACATCTGCAAGTGTAACATTTTTTACAGTTTCTTCAGAAAGATATTCTCCATTAGGATGATTTTTTCCAAAAGCTAAAACATCAACAACTCGGTTAGAAATTGCAGGGACGCTTTTTTCATCGGCTTTAAGGCCTTCTAAAAGTTTTGCTTTTTCTTTATCAAATTCAGTTTGAGTGAAATTTGGCTGTAAAGCACCTTCTGCCAAAAGTTCTAAAACACGTCCAGAATATTTGGTCAAAGCACTTGCGTATGCACCTTGAGAGGTAAAGTTGATATTGGCTCCGTAGAAATCAATTTCTTCGTTAAAAGCTTCTTTAGTTGTTTTTTTAGTTCCGTTTCCAATTAAGCTGCTGGTTAACTCGTCAACACCTTTTTTGTTACCTTCAGTAAACGGCGCATTGTCTAAAGTAAGTGTAAAACTCACTCTAGGCAATTTGTGGTTTTCAACAACTAAAACCTTCATTCCGTTTGATAAAACGAAAGTCTGCGGTTTTTTGATGTTGACTACTGGGGCATTTCCTGGTTTGGGTTGTGGACGATCTTGTGCTTGCATAATTCCAGTTAGGAAAATAAGGATTAAAAAAGTATATATGTTTTTCATGATTCGATATTCTTAGTTTTGAGATTTAGCGGTAGGAATATAATCTAAAATTAAACGCTGATTTGGGTTTAAATACTTCTTGGCAACTTCTCTAATTTCTTCTCTTGTAATAGAATGGTAAATGTCGATTTCGGTATTAATCAAATTCACATCGCCATAAAGAAGATAATATGAAGCTAGATTTTCTGCAATTCCTTCTACACTTGCATTTGCATTCACGTAATTATTATCGAATTTGTTTTGTAATTTTTCATAATCTTTTTCAGAAATAAGATCAGTTTGGATTTTTACAATTTCTTCATCCATTTCTTTTAAGATATCAGCTGTTGTGTTTGGAGCCATTGGCAAACCGTACAGAATGTACATTCCGTAATCTTCTTGGCTAAATCCTACTGCGCCAATTTGCAATGCCATTTTTTTGTCATCAACTATTTTTTTATAAAGTTTAGAGCTTTTTCCATCACTTAAATAAGAAGAAATTAAATCTAAAACTCTTGCGTCTCTTGTTTTCATTGAAGGCGTTCTGTAAGAAGCCACAATCATAGGAATTTGAATATTCGGATCCTCGTATGTTGCTTTAATTGGCTGAGTGATCGGATCTTCTACATAAGTTTGTTTTTTAAGCTCTTCGCCTTTTGGAATTGGTCCAAAATATTTCTGAATCCATTCTTTTGTTTTAGCTTTATCAAAATCTCCTGCAACAACCAAAACGGCATTGTTTGGCGTGTAGAATTTTTTATTAAAAGCTTGAAATTCCTCAAGAGTTGCAGCATCCAGATCTTTCATAGAGCCAATTGTAGTCCATCTATAAGGATGATTTTTAAACATATTCTTTTTTACCTCTGGAAGAATATTTCCGTATGGCTGATTGTCATAACGCATTCTCTTTTCTTCTTTTACCACTTCATTTTGAGTGTCAACTCCAATTTTATTGATGATAGGATGCATTAATCTCTCAGATTCCATCCATAAACCAAGTTCTAAACTATTAGAAGGAAAAACTTCATAATAATAAGTTCTGTCATCAGATGTATTTGCGTTGTTAACTCCGCCATTTGCAGTAACGATTTTCATCCATTCGCCACGTTTAATGTTTTGAGTTCCTTCAAATAATAAATGCTCAAAAAAGTGTGCAAATCCAGTTCTGTCAGGACGCTCGTCTTTAGATCCTACATGATACATTACTGAAGTGATAACAACTGGAGCAGAAGAATCATTGTGTAAAATGACGTGTAGGCCATTATCTAAATTGTATTCTTCAAAAGCTACTTTTTGAGCATGAGCCACTCCGCCGAGCATTAATGCAGCACTTAACATCATTATTGATTTTTTCATAAAGATTAATAATTTTATATACCAAACAAGAGTAGGTAAACAAGAATTGATTTTAGTTACATCAAAAATAGTTTTTTTTAGTTAGGAATTGCAGATTTGTTTTTAAATAACTACTATTTTAACAATCTTTTACTTTAAATTAATTCCGTTTCTTGTATGGAACTGCTTGAAAAACAAGGTTTTTTTATGTAAAAATATTTTTGCTTCCATAGGTTGCATAGTAAATTATTAGTTGTATATTTGCAACCTTAAAATTCAATAAATCAATTTGATATGTATGCAATCGTAGAGATAGCAGGGCAACAATTTAAAGTAAGCAAAGACTTAAAGGTTTATGTTCACCGTTTAGCTAACGAAGAAGGTTCAAAAGTTTCTTTTGACAAAGTTCTTTTATTAGATGACAATGGAAATGTAACTTTAGGCGCCCCAGCTATAGAAGGTGCTTCAGTAGAAGCTAAAGTGTTACAACACTTAAAAGGTGATAAAGTTATCGTTTTCAAAAAGAAAAGAAGAAAAGGATACAAAAAAAGAAATGGTCACAGACAATATCTTACACAAATTGTAATTGAAGGTATTACTGCAGCAGGAGGAACTAAAAAAGCAGCAGCTAAAAAAGCGGTTGTAGCAGAAGAAGCAGCTACTGAAGAAGTAGAAGCTCCAAAAGCTAAAAAAGCAGCTCCAAAAGCTAAAAAAGAAGCTACTAAAGAATAATAACAATATTTAAACTCATACGTCATGGCTCACAAGAAAGGTGTCGGTAGTTCGAAGAATGGTAGAGAATCAGAATCAAAACGTCTAGGCGTTAAGATTTATGGTGGACAAGCTGCTATTGCTGGGAACATCATCGTTAGACAAAGAGGTTCAAAACACAATCCAGGTGAAAACGTTTACATTAGTAAAGATCACACTCTTCACGCAAGAGTTGCTGGAGTTGTTAAGTTCCAAAAGAAAAGAGATAACAAATCTTATGTATCTATTATCCCATTCGAGGCATAATAATCAAAGATTTACTTTTTATAAAAAACCCGTTCTGAAAAGATCGGGTTTTTTGTTTTTGTTAGTTTGAGAAAGTAACTGCAATTATGTCTTCCTGCAGAACGAGGAATCTTCGCAAGCAGTTCTACAAAGGTTGGTCTTTGCGAGGAACGAAGTAATCTCACGTGTTAAATCAAATTAGTGATCTTTTGTTAGTGTGGTAGCTTTGTTCCTCGGAATGACAAAGATTGGTTTTTTATTGTCGAGTTTGAGAATGTAAAGTAGACCTGACAGGTTTTTAAAACCCGTCAGGTCTAACTCGTATTGTCGAATTTCTTATAGAATTTCTGGTGAAGATTGCTTTGTTCCTTGGAATGACAAATCGCAAAAAAAACCTTTGTCAAAGTTTTAAACTTTGACAAAGGTTGATATGTTGAAATCCAGTTTGGAATTTGAATTTTTTAAAACTTGGAATTTAATTATTCAGTATCCTTAGTTTCTTCTAAATCTTCAGTTTTTCTTCCCACTTTTACTTTTGGATTATCTTGAGTTCCTGTAACGGTTAACGGAATTCCAAAAATACCCAAAGGAGGTAATCCTAAACGCATTTTTAAGTTCATTTTTCCGTCCAAGCTTGTTGTTCCTTCAATTCTTGGTCTAAAGCCTGCAAACTTAAATTTAAAGCGTTCTACAGTCATGATATTGTTCTTAATCGTAGTTTTGATATCAACTTTAGAAACGTCTGGGTTTTTCATGCTTTCAGAATTAGTTTGTTTACTTACGGCATTAAACATTTTCAAACCACGAACTTTTACATCTTTTACAGAAAGAGTTCCGCCTCCAACAAGTGAAGGGTAAACAGGTTCCATGTTTCCGTTCAATCGACCTTTTAATTGATAATCCAAAGAAACAATTCCTTGTGCTTTTTCTGCGGCGCTTGCCATTTTTCTGAAAACTTCTATTTCATTATAAGCTCGTTTGATGTCAAAATCTGTTGCTTTTATAGCGTAATCAAAATTAGCTTTTTGTGGCGTTACGGCTTGATAATTGGCATTCATCGAAACATTACAGCCAATTAAATTGAAACCAGTATTCTGCATCGTTAATTTACCTTTTTTCATAGTTAAATTCCCAGTTGCATTTTCCAGATTCAATTTGTCAAAATTCACTTTTTGAGCATTTGCTAATAATTGTAAATCTAAATTACTTGGAATGATAATAACGCCTGTCTGTGTGTTTTCTGATGGTTTAGCTTCTGTTTTCGAAGTAGAACTTTGTGTTACAGATGTATTTGGATCTACGCTTGACATAAATTCATCAACGTTGATGTATCGCGATGTAACTTTAAAAGAACCTCTTAAAACGCCTGTATTTGTTGTGACGTAATTGAAGACATTTCGCAGATAGCCATTCATTTTAAAATCAGACTGTCCGTAAGCAGCCAAGAAATTATTGAACGACATCTTATCCTGATTGATTTTGAAAATACCTTCTTTAATGATGAATTTCTTTGGAAGATATTCAGAAGCAATTCCGATATTTCTCAATTCAAGAGTTCCCTTATTGTCCAGTTTGCTGTAATTTCCTTTTTCAGCATCGCTTTGTTTTCCTTTCAAAGAGAGATCTGCTTTTATAAAACCATCTAAATCAAGACCTTTTTGAGAGAAAACTTTATAGATTTTATTAACGTCTAGTTCTCCTTTTGCTTTTACATCATAATTTAAATCGTCAAAATTGCTTAAATCAGCTTGTACAAAAACAGGTTTTCCTTCAAAGGTAAATTGTGTTGGTTTTAAACTTACTTTTAAATCTTCGAACGTTCCTTTTTGGTTTTGGATTTTCGATTTAATTGTAATATTAGTAATTGGATTTGGGTAATATTGTGTTTTTAAATATCCATTTTCTAAATTAACGGTACCGTTTGTAACAGGAAAATGCTTGTTTTTCTGGTCAAATATTCCGTTTGCTTTTAAATCTCCTGCCAAAGCTCCTTTTAATTCGATATCAGGAATCCCAAGTGCTTTGGTTAATTTTTCAAGATCAATTTTGGCTTTAAAATCAGCATTAATATCTGGAGTATTTATTCCTTTAACGAAAAACTTCGATTTTAAATAATCCTGATTAATGTTTAAAGACAAATTTTTAGCATCAATAATAACTAAATCTGGATTTAGAGAAGGAACAGTTGTTTTAATATCTAAATTCAGGTTAGAAACAGGAAATGCACTTTTGTTATAATTCACAAATCCGTCAGCTATTTTTACATCCAGATTCAAGTCAGGCGCAATATTTTGTGACGTAATATATTTTCCTTTCAAAGTAAAAAGAAGATCGGTTTTTCCTTTTAATTCAGTTTGAGAAAGCCAAGTAATGTATTTTGGCGGAAATGCGGTAAATACATCATATAGGTCGCTATTGTCGGATTTAATAACGAAATCCATGTTGTAACCGTCTTTTAAAATATCAAATTTTCCTTTAAAATCGACTAAAAGCTGATTGATTTTAAGGTTGTTTTGCTGGAAAAAGAACGAAAGCGAGTTAATGTTTACTTTAGTGATTAAATCAGCATCGACCTTTTTATTCATCAAATAAGGTTCGTCTTCGTAAACAATATTTAGTTTTTCGATTTTAGCTTTTGAGTATAAATCAAAAACGGCTTTATTTAAATCTCCTTTTCCTAAATAATTGAATCCGAATGCATCAAAATGAACTTTTGTTGATTTATCATCGTAAATAATTTTACTGTTTAAAATCTCAATTCGCTCTAATTTTAAAGCAGTATCAGAACTGTCATTTGATTTAGCCGCTTGTTTTTGCGATTTGTAAATGTTGTAATTTGCTTCTCCTTCTGGATTCACTTTTACATTTATAAAAGAATCTGATAAATAAATCTGATCAATTTTTACTGATTTACTGAAAATTAAACTCGCGACATTTATTCCGAAAGAAACCTCTTTAGCAGTGATAAACTTTTCGTTTTTGTATGGAGCTGAGCCGTTTAGACTTAAATCGTCTAAGGTCAGAGTAAGCGATGGGAAATGACGAAAAAACGAAACCGAAACGTCAGAATAATTCAATTCTGCGCTCAATCTTTCATTGGCCGTTTTCTTGATTTGTTCTTTAATTTGATCTTCAAAGATGATAGGTGTTAAAAATAATAACCCTATAATAACCGCGAAAGTTATTCCGAAATACTTCGCAATTTTAAATACGATTGATCTGGATTTACTTTTCTGCATAGTGAATGGTGGATTTAGATATAAAAATAGAGAAAAAAAGAACGTAATTTACCCGTGAACAGTTTCTTTTTTACCATAATTGGTAATTATAGAAGCTTCATAATCAATCCATTCCTTCCAACGCTTGTCAATGTCAATGTTGTCTTGGTACTTTCTGGCAAACCCTAAAAAAGTGGTGTAGTGTCCAGCTTCAGAAATCATTAAATCACGGTAGAATTTTGCTAATTCTTCGTCTTTAATATTTTCTGAAAGCACTTTAAAACGTTCGCAACTTCTTGCTTCGATCATTGCAGAAAACAATAATCTGTCGCAAAGAGCGTCTCTGCGGCTGCCGTCTTTTTTCATGAATTTAAAAAGTTCATTTACGTAATGATCTTTTCTTTCGCGACCTAAAGTGAGTCCGCGTTTTTTAATTACATCATGAACCATTTGCAAATGCTCTAATTCTTCTCGAGCAATTACAAGCATTTCGGTTACTAATTCCTCTAATTCAGAATTATACGTCACGATGCTAATAGCATTTGAAGCTGCTTTTTGTTCACACCATGCGTGATCAGTTAAAATTTCTTCGATATTCGATTCAACAATATTTACCCAACGAGGGTCTGTTGCTAATTTTAATCCCAACATAATTTTCCAGAATTTAGTTTTGCAAAATTAGTGTTTTTTTATGACCAAAAATCCATAAATATCGAGGGATTAAGCGGAAAAAATCATTATTTTGTATGTTCAAAAAAAATACAATGAATCAGATTAAAAAACTTTTAATTATTGGGTTTGTCTGGCCAGAACCAAATTCTTCTGCAGCTGGTGGAAGAATGATGCAATTAATTTCGATTTTTGCTGCAAATGGATTCGAAATTACTTTTGCTAGTGCCGCGCAAGACAGTGATTTTATGGTTGATTTGTCTGAATTTGGAGTAACGAAAAAAAGCATCGAACTTAATTCTTCTAGTTTTGATGATTTTGTTTCAGAATTTAATCCTGACGTTGTTTTGTTTGATCGTTTTATGATTGAAGAGCAATTTGGATGGCGTGTAATTGAAAAATGTCCAAATGCAATTAGAATTTTGGATACAGAAGATTTACATTGTTTGAGAACGGCAAGACAAAAGGCTTTTAAAGAAAACCGAACTTTTGAAATAGAGGATTTATTATCTGAAGAAGTTGCAAAAAGAGAAATTGCCAGTATTTTAAGATGTGATTTGTCTCTAATTATTTCTGATTTTGAGATGAATATCTTAAAAGATGTTTTTAGAGTTAATGAAGATTTACTGTTTTATCTTCCATTTTTGGTTGATGAAATGAAAGAAGAAGAACTTCTAAAACTACCTTCTTTTGGCGAAAGGCAGCATTTTGTTTTCATTGGAAATTTTCTTCACGAGCCCAATTGGAATACCGTTCAATATCTAAAAGAAGCGATTTGGCTTTCTATAAAAAAAGATTTTCCAGAAGCTATTTTGGAAGTTTATGGTGCATATCCTTCGCAAAAAGTATTGCAATTGCATCAGCCTAAAAATGGTTTTTATATTATGGGAAGGGCAGAAGATGCCAATGAAATTGTGAAAAGATCTAGAATCGTTTTGGCACCAATTCGTTTTGGAGCAGGTTTGAAAGGCAAACTTTTAGAAGCCATGCAATGCGGAACGCCAAGTGTAACCACTTCTGTTGGTTCTGAAGCCATGCATGAAGATTTGCCTTGGAATGGTTTTGTTGAAAATAATGCAGAAGAATTTGCTAAAAAAGCAATTGCACTTTATCAGGATGAAAATCTTTGGAAACAATCTCAGAAAAACGGAATTGCAATCATTAATAAATGTTATCAAAAAAGCGCTTATTCTGACCAATTGCTTTCATTGGTAAATTCACTTTTAGAAGATTCAAAAACGCATCGTCTCCATAATTTTATGGGGAATTTATTGCAGCATCACGCGTATAAAAGCACAATGTATATGTCTAAATGGATTGAAGCGAAAAATAAATAAATTAGCTTTTAGTCGCAGTTTTCAGTCACAGTTTTCAGACCTATAATTGCTGAAAACTGTGACTGAAAACTGAAAACTCTAGCTAAGCTTCCATTTTTCCAAAACCTACCGTTTCTCGATAAATTTGTGGCGAAACATCTGCATTGGTTTTAAAGAAACGACTGAAATAATGTTCGTCGTCATAACCTAATTCATAAGCGATTTCTTTGACCGTTTTATTGGTCATGTATAATTCTCTTTTGGCTTCAATAATGATTCGTTCCGAAATCAAATCAGTCAATGTTTTGTTGAAATAATTTTTAGATAATTTAGCTAGCGCTTTTGGAGAAATATTTAATAATTCAGCATAATTTCCAGCTGAATGTTTGGTTTTGAAATTCAGCTCTATAGCGTCTTTTAAGTTTTGAAGAATGAAAGGTTCTTTTGTTTCTGGAACCGATTTCATCTCTTCTAACTGCTCTGTTTTTAGTCTTGAAGCTGTAATTAAAAAAATCTTCAAATAGGAAATAAGTATTTCGTATTGAGCCAATTCAGCATTTTGGATCTCACCTTTCATTTGGTCAATCACCATTTTAAAAGTCTGCGAAGCCTGTTCCGTAACCTGAACGTAAGGTGGCTGATAAATATTATTGAACAAAACACCGTTGCAAGAAACCTCTTTTTGATGCATGTGAATACAATAAAAATCAGAATGGAAATGAATTGCAATTCCTTCAATAGGCTCGCTTACGCAAAGCATAAAAGGCTGATAAGGCGAAAAGGCGAGAAGTGAGTTTTCTTCAAAATGATGTTCGGCAAAATCGGCTTTTACTTTACCTTTTCCTTTTGTAACCCAAATTAACGAGTAATAATTGTTTCGCTGTAAATGATCAAAATGGCTGTTGTCATCAAAAGGAAGAATTTTGAAAGCTAAATTGCCATTCTGCGGATTTATTAAAGTGAAAACATTTTGAGAGCTCATATTCGGTTTCATTTTTGAAAATATAAAGATAGTCATGAAAAGAATTCACAACTATCTCTATAGCTTGTTTTTTGTTTGTATTAGTTGTGTAGTTCTAAGTTGGAAACCGCTGGAAAGTCAATTTCAGTATTTGCTACATTGTTGAAATAGTTTGTCAAAACGTTCAAAGCTACGTGAGCTATAGTTTCTGCAATTTCAGCATCTGCAACTCCTGCGTTTTTAGCTTTGTTTACATCTTCATCATTAACTAAACCGTTTTTGCTAATTAATGTTTTAGCCAATTGTAAAATAGCTTCTGTTTTAGCGTCAGTAGAATTTCCTGATCTTGCCGCTTTTAAAACTTCTGGATCGGCTTTAACTAATTTCTCACCAATGAAAGTGTGAGCGGCTAAACAGTAATCACAAGAATTGCTTTCTGAAACTGCCAAAGCAATTAATTCTCCTGTTTTTGCGCTTAATTTTCCGTGGCTTAAAGCGCCGCTTAAATTCAAATATCCTTCAAGAACTGCTGGAGAATTTCCCATTGTTCTCATCATGTTTGGAACAACGCCTAATTTTGCTTGTACAGCGTTGAATAAATCTTTAGTTTTTCCTGTTACTTCTTCTAGGTTTAAAGCTGTTAATCGTGTCATTTTATTTGATATTTAATTGTTATTATTTGTTGTTGTCTTTTGACATTACAAAGTTGCAACGATTACAGATTTTAAAACATGGAGGATTGACGCTATGTGATGGATAATTTTCCCTGATTGTTTTTTTAGGAGCTATTTCCCGCTATCCGTTCCAATCTTTTGTGCCGAACCCCGGCACAAAAGGATTTCCACTTCTATCGGGGCTAGGGCATTCGTATTCATAAGAATATTTTCCGTTTTTTAAGTTTCTTTCCATTTGGTGTGTCATCCTGACGAAGGAAGAATATCCGTAAGTAGCTCCAAAATCAACATTAAGAATTTTTGTCAAAGTTTTAAACTTTGACAAAGATGGTGTGAATAAAAAATCCTCGATTACAATTTGTAATCGAGGATTTTTAAGTTTTCAGTTGCAGTATTCAGTCACATTTAGCGCTGAAAACTGTGACTGAGACTGAATACTATTTTAAAACGCCTTCAACAGCCTGAATAGTTGTGGCGTGATAACCAGATTTTGCTTTATCAAAAACCTGTTTTGCCCAAACTTTTCCTTCAGGAGTTTTTACCATTTCTTTATAAAGCATCATTACAGATCCAGTTCTGCTGATTCCAATTAAGAATTGCTCAATTGCAGGATAAGCTGGTTTGTATTGATGAATTAACGCTTGAACAAACCATTGGCGTTTGATAATGAAATTTCCGCCTTTTGTAAAGTTGAATTCTTTGTCAATAGCTTCCATTTCTTTAACTGTGATGTCAGCTGGAAGATGGTCTATAAAATGCTGTTTTTCTGCTGTAGTCGTGATTTTTTTGCTCAAACCTGCAACGCCAGTTTCTCTCCAGCTTTTTTGGATCGCATCAATTGCATCAAAATCAGCAGAACTTACAGGGACAATGTTTGATGGAATTCCCGGTTTGTAAATCCAATCGTCTAATTTGATTTTATCTGCTAAAGTTTTGTCTCCTTTAATTAAATTTTCATTTAAATATTTAACGAAATCTTCTGTTGTAATCGATTTGAAAGCATGAGAATCGAAATAGTTTTTGATAAACGGATCGAATTTTTCGCGTCCAACAGCATTTTCTATAACTCTTAAAAATGCATATCCTTTTACATAAGGAATCATACTGATTCCGTCGTCTGGATTTCTTCCTGTTAGACTAACTTTTAATCTTGTATCTGGACTTGTATTTCCATATTCTGCCACATTATCAACTAATTCTTTATTTGTGATAACGTTTTGCATTTCAAATTCCTTCTTTCCAAAAATAGCTTCGCCAATGCGGTGTTCTACGTAAGTTGTAAAACCTTCGTTTAACCAGATGTCATCCCAAGTTGCATTGGTTACTAAATTTCCGCTCCAGCTGTGTCCTAACTCGTGTGCCAATAAGCTTGTAAGCGAACGATCTCCAGCAATTACTCCTGGAGTTAAGAAAGTTAAATTCGGGTTTTCCATTCCGCCATAAGGGAAACTTGGAGGTAAAACTAAAACATCATAACGTCCCCAACGGTATGGTCCGTATAATTTTTCGGCAGCAACAACCATTTTTCCAAGTTCAGCAAATTCCCAAGCCGATTTTTTTAGCATTGATGGTTCGGCGTAAACTCCGGTTCTGTTATCAATAGCTTGAAATTCGATATCTCCAACGGCGATTGCCATTAAATATGATGGAATTGCTTTGTCTTGTTTGAAAGTATAAACTCCAGTGTCATTTTTCTTCTGCGGATTTACAGCGCTCATTACAGCCAATAAATCTTTAGGAACAGTAACTTTTGCATTGTAAGTAAAACGAATTCCAGGAGAATCTTGACAAGGAATCCAAGTGCGAGACCAAACACTTTCTCCTTGAGAGAATAAAAACGGTTTCTTTTTATCTGCAGTTTGTTCTGGTTTCAACCATTGTAAAGCAACAGCATCTTTTGTTGTATTGTAGTAAATGTTTACTTTAGTTGTGTTTGGTTCAATTGTGATATGAAGCGGTTTTCCGTGAAATTCAGTGTCTTTTCCAAGTTCAAAAATGGTTTCTTTTTCGTCATCACCTAAAGTTACTTTTGTGATGTTCAAAGTGTTTTCGTCGAAAATGATTTCGTTTCCTTTACTGATATTGTCAATTAACCAAGAAGCCTTTCCCGAGATAGTTTGCGTTTCAAAATCAACTTTAATATCAAGGTCAAGATGTTTTACAACAGCAAGTTCTGGTTTAGAATAACTGTGTTCATCTGTAACGGCAGCTGTTTTTTCTGTTTGCTCTTTTTTCTGGCAGGCAATTGCTGTCAGAAATAAAGTGACAAGAATTAGTTTCTTCATTTTATGAGGTTTTGAATTTGAGGATGAAAATTAAACAAAAAATCCCGTTTTGAATAAACAAAACGGGATTTTATTATGAATAACCTTCTCCCGAAGTCTCGGGATGCTCAGGCTGACAATTTAAAATTATGCCAACATTGTAACTGGGCTTTCGATATATTGTTTTAATGTTTGTAAGAACTGAGCTCCAGTTGCTCCGTCAATTGTTCTGTGGTCACAAGCTAATGATAACATCATTGTGTTTCCAACTACGATTTGACCATTTTTAACTACTGGTTTCTCAACAATTGCACCTACAGAAAGGATTGCAGAGTTTGGTTGGTTGATAATTGAATTGAATTCAGTGATACCAAACATTCCAAGGTTAGATACTGTAAAAGTACTTCCTTCCATTTCTTGTGGTCCAAGTTTTTTGTTTTTAGCTCTTCCAGCAAGATCTCTTACAGAACCGCCAATTTGAGATAAACTCATAGCGTCTGTAAATTTCAATACAGGAACTACTAATCCATCTTCAACAGCTACAGCAACGCCAATATTTACGTGGTGGTTGATGATAATAGCATCTTCTTTCCAAGTAGAGTTGATTTTTGGGTGTTTTTTCAATGCTAAAGCACAAGCTTTAATTACCATGTCGTTGAAAGATACTTTTGTATCAGGAACGCTGTTGATAGCAGCTCTTGCCTGCATTGCTTCGTCCATGCTTACTTCAATCACTAAGTTGTAGTGAGGAGCAGTAAATAAAGATTCAGAAAGACGTTTTGCAATAATTTTACGCATTTGAGAGTTTTTGATCTCTTCTGTGTAAACTTCTCCAGCAGGAACAAATACTTTTGGTGCAGCAGGAACAGACGCTTCTTGTTTAGCAGCAGGTGCAGAAGCAGTTTGTGCTTGAGCAGATGGAGTAAAGTTCTCGATATCGCTTTTTACGATACGTCCGTTTTCTCCAGAACCTTTAACTTGAGATAATTGGATTCCTTTGTCAGAAGCAATTTTCTTAGCTAATGGTGAAGCTAAAATTCTTCCTCCGTTTGAAGTTTCAGTAGCGGCTTCAGGTGCTTTTTCAGCAGCAGGAGTAGCTTTTGTTTCTTCAGCAGCAGGAGCACTTGCAGTTGCACCACCTCCAGCAGTAAAGTTATCAGCAACTCCAGAAATGTCAGTTCCTGCAGGTCCGATGATAGCTAATAAGCTGTCAACTGGTGCAGTGTTTCCTTCTTGAATTCCGATGTATAATAATGTTCCAGCATTGAAAGACTCAAACTCCATAGTAGCTTTGTCTGTTTCAATTTCTGCTAAAATATCTCCTTCAGCTACTGTGTCGCCAACTTTTTTCAACCAAGTTGCTACAGTACCTTCAGTCATTGTATCGCTCAAACGTGGCATAGTTACAACTATAACACCTTTTGGTAATTCAGCTGCAGCTTTTGCAGGAGCAGCAGTTTCAGTTTTTGCTTCAGCAGCAGGAGCATCCGCTTTTGAAGCCTCAGCTGCAGGAGCGTCACCACCAGCTAAAAGAGCAGAAATATCTTCTCCTTCTTTACCAATGATTGCTAATAATGAATCAACAGGAGCAGTTTCTCCAGCTTGAATTCCGATATGTAAAAGAGTTCCTTCGTTAAAAGATTCGAACTCCATTGTTGCTTTGTCTGTTTCAATTTCAGCTAAGATATCACCTTCGCTTACTTTGTCGCCTACTTTTTTAAGCCAAGTTGCTACCGTTCCTTCAGTCATAGTATCGCTCAAACGAGGCATTGTTACTTTAATCGCCATGATATTATAATTTATGAGGTGTAAATGGATAGTCTTCTTGTGCGTATACTACATCGTATAATTGTTGTAAGTCTGGGTATGGAGATTCTTCAGCGAATTTCGCACACTCTTCAACCAAGTCTTTAACTCTTTGGTCGATTACTTCAATTTCTTCAGCAGTAGCATATTTTTGATCCAAGATTACGTCAAGAACTTGCGTAATTGGGTCGATTTTTTTGTACTCTTCAACCTCTTCTTTAGAACGGTATAATTGTGCATCAGACATAGAGTGTCCTCTGTAACGGTACGTTTTCATTTCAAGGAAAGTTGGTCCGTCTCCGCGACGTGCTCTTTCGATAGCTTCGTGCATTGCTTCAGCAACTTTTACAGGGTTCATTCCGTCAACAGGTCCGCAAGGCATTTCATAACCTAAACCTAATTTCCAGATGTCAGTGTGATTTGCAGTTCTTTCTACAGAAGTTCCCATTGCATACCCGTTGTTTTCAACGATAAATACAACTGGAAGTTTCCATAACATAGCCATATTAAAAGCTTCGTGTAAAGAACCTTGTCTAGCAGCACCATCACCAAAGTAAGTCATAGTAACACCGCCAGTGTTGAAATATTTATCTGCGAAAGCAATACCAGCTCCCACAGGAATTTGAGCACCTACGATTCCGTGTCCACCGTAAAAACCGTGTTCTTTAGAGAAAATGTGCATAGAACCTCCCATACCTTTAGATGTTCCTGTTGCTTTTCCTAAAAGTTCTGCCATTACGTTTCTAGGATCAACTCCCATACCAATTGGTTGAACGTGGTTTCTGTAAGCAGTAATCATTTTATCTTTGGTCAAATCCATAGCGTGCAGTGCGCCAGCTAATACAGCTTCTTGACCATTATATAGGTGTAGAAAACCTCTAACTTTTTGTTGAATGTATAATGCTGCAAGTTTGTCTTCAAACTTTCTCCAAAGTAGCATGTCCTCATACCACTTTAAATATACCTCTTTTGTAACTTCTTTCATCTGAATTCTTTCTTTTGCTAAAGTTGTTTGTGTTATCGATTATTGTGCCTGTAACGCAAAATAGTTTCCTCCCACAAATTTGCGCCCGAAAGGTCGGGATGCAAAAATAAGACATTACATTTAAGAACTAAAATTAAAACGATACTTTTTGGTTTTTTTTTACAAGAACTTTTTATCAAACATCAACGGGAGTAAATTTTTTAATGATGAAGATTTATAAACTTCACCTATTTCACCCATAAAATAGATTTCTATTGGTGTGTCTTGTTTTATTTCATATTCTGCAATTGATTGTCGGCAAGAACCGCAAGGCGGAATAGGAGCTGTAGTCTGATTTGTGTCTGAAGCTGCTGTAATTGCCATTTTTAAGATTTTGGCTTCCGGATATGCACTCCCTGCATAAAAAATTGCAGTTCGTTCGGCACAAAGACCGGATGGATAAGCGGCATTTTCTTGATTGGAGCCCAAAACGATTTTTCCGTTATCTAAAAGCAAAGCGGCTCCAACTTTAAACTTAGAATATGGGGCATAAGCTTTTTTTCTAACTTCAATAGCTTGGTTCATTAAGTCTTGAATTTCACTTGGAAGTTCATTTATGGTATCAAATATTGTAAATGATGTTGTTATATTGATTTCTTTCATCTGTTTTTAAGGGAAAAAAAATCCAAATTCCTAATGAATGCAGGAATTTGGATTGAATTGTTTTTATTTTGATTTTTTCTCTTTAGTAAGTTTCGTATTTGTCTCCAAAGTTAAACGTTAAAGAGAAACGAAGTGTGTTTTCTAAAGGGTTTTTTATTTTAGATGCTGAGAATAAATACGAAACATCTATTTTCATGATGTTGTATTTAAATCCTGCTCCTAAAGAGAAAAACTGTTTAGCACCTTTTTCTGGGCTTTCGTGATAATATCCTAAACGCATTGCAAATGCATCTTGATACATATATTCTGCGGCAACACTATAGGTTACTTCTTTCATTTCTTCTTTAAATCCGCCTGGCGCATCGCCAAATGATTTAAACATTCCTTCAAACCAGCCAATATCATTGTACTTGTTATAGCCTGCTTGTGTAGCTTCTGTTTGAGTGATGTCTTCTGGATCGTCATAATCTCCGTCACCATTTGCATCAACAGGAGTTCCAACGCCTGGAGGAGTAGGGACTAAAAGTTTAGTAAGCTCAGCGCTTAAAGTAAGTTTATTATAATCATCAAATATAAAATCAAATCCTCCTCCTAATCTTAAGTTGGCAGGAAGGAAATTTGAACTTAAATCATCGTTGTCATAACTAATTTTTGGCCCCATGTTCTGGAAGTTAACACCCGCTCTCCATCGACCATTGAAATCTTGGTAAGCGATTTCTTCAGATTGATAAAAAGCAGCAACATCAACTGCAAAAGAATGTGCAGAGGTTGCATCTACTTCTTCAGAAGCGACTTTTAAATTAGAGTTAATAAAACGTGCGGCAACTGCCATAGAAAATTCTTCACTTAGTTTAAGTGAATACGATCCGTCTAAAGCAAATTCATTTGGGTTTACTTCTCTTACTGCCTCATTTGGATCTCCAGTATATCTCAACTCGATTCCTCCAAAACCAAAATAACGGAAACTACCAGCAAAGGCACTTCGCTCGTTGATTTTGTTGTAATAGGTCAATTGCCCTAAAGAAATGTCATTGGCAAGATCTGTTAAATAAGGTGTGTAACTAATAGAAAGTCCTTGTGCATCTTCAGAAAATGCATATTTTGCAGGATTCCATTGTTGAGAGAAAACGTCTGCAGAAGTAGCGACTCCTTGGTCTGCCAAACCTGCTGCTCTAGCATCTGCTGCTACTAGTAAAAAAGGTACTCCAGTAACAATTGGCCTTGATTCCTGAGCCCTTGAACTGTAGACGCTAAAAATGCAAATTAATAAAAGTGATAGTTTTTTCATTTATGGGACTAATGTTTTTGGTGGTGCAAATATAGATAATATTATAGGATGACAAGCTTTTCGTATTTTTCTGCTTTTTTATTTGTTAAATTTGATTTTACCGTGAGTTTGTAAATATACACTCCTTTTCCGATTCTGTCTCCAAAATCATCTTTCCCATCCCATGTTATATCTCTAGATAAAAAACCTTCTGTTGTAATTGTCTGATTCTTTGTCCAAACCACTTTTCCTGTAATTGTCATTACTTGTACTTGTACATCTAATGGTTCGTAAGGCTTATTGTGCGAAAACCAAAACTGTGTATAAGTAGAAAAAGGATTTGGGTAATTAAGAACGTGTGATAATGTTAATGAATCGTCTCCTACAACAGTAAATTGAATCTCGCTTGTTACCGGATTGTTGTAAACATCCCAAGCGGTAAAACTTATCGTATGCAGCCCCGGGGCTAAATTTCTAAACGGGAATCGTAAATTTCCATTGGTGTAATCATCTAATTTTGTCTGATAATAATCGTTCAATATATAAGGATTACTTACGTCGCCATCTAGAATAGCTACAATATCATGCCCGATTCCACTTGCTGTATTAATTCCATTTTCGTCTTCTAAGAAGGCTAAAAGAAATGGAGATTCGTTTGTAATCCCTCCAGATACAAAAGTTTCGTCGTTCATATATAACTTAACTTTCGGACTTATATTGTCCTCGGGTGCATTTTCATTAATTCCTCCAATTTTTATGATATTATTGTAGCCTGTTTGGTTTTCCAAAGCATCACTTTTTTTCGAATAAAAGCTTATTCTTCCATTGTCAACAGGGACTCTAATGTCTCTAGGAACTACAAAACTAAATTCAAATTGCCCGTTGGTAACTGAAGCATTTCCTCTAAAAATCGTTTCTCCAAGAGTTTTAAACTGCATTGCAGGACTATATCCGTCATTGTTTAAGGTAGAAGACGTAATCATTTTGTCGAAAATAGCAGTGGCTAATTCTCCATTATAATTGCTTAAAAGAGTATTGTTTTCGTCTGTGATTTCTCCAGATATTTTAATTTTTGAAAGTGATTTTAAATCAGGAATTGCTTCCGAAATCACAATATCGTTTACTTTCGTTAAATTAATTCGCGGTTTTGGAATCGCTAACATCAAAGCTGGATCTCCAATGTAAAAAATTACGTTGCTTGAAGAACTCGGGTTTTCATTTTTTGAAATTCTAAGTGTTTCGGCAATCGTATTATATTGATTCGAACCATAGGATAATAAGTTTTTGCTAAGGCTGTCATTAAAATTTTCAGCATTAAATTGTCCGATAGCGCGAATGGTTGTAAGCATTGAAATTGCACCTCCTGTCGGATTCCAAAAAGTATATTCTCCAGCAGTAGGTCTCGTTGGGTCATCAAATCTTGAAAACTCGCATGTTATGGTAATAAATAAAGGATATTTATATTGATTGTTTAAATTTTGCCCATCTGATTTTTCCCAAATTCTTTCACTGGCTAAACCATCTTCACCTCCATGTCCTAAATAATTAAAAACTAAAGCACCTTTTTCAAAAGCTTCAAAAATATCTGTTCTGGCTTTAGGATATCGAGATCCTCCCGCTGATGCTTCTTGGGTATAAGCATCTAAAAATATTTTGTCAATATTAAAAAACGGTTTTTCAACAGCAATAAGATCTGCTAAGGTGTTTTGGCGTGATTGTAAGGTCACGTCAGAAGCTTGATCAGCGTCATCGCTTATTAAAACAAAATTATTACGCCAGTTTCCATACGATTTAGCATCATGATACTCTAAAACCTTATTTACCATTTCGCTTGCTTGCGCATTGTCTGAAACTAACATTCGGCCAACAGCAATGTCAATTCCTCCAAAAAACGAAATTATATTTCCTTCATCAGAATCCATTAAACCGAAAAAATCATCAGATGCAAAAGAAGATTCTCCAACAGTATTACTATTTAAGGAATGATAAACAGGAACAATATTAGTATTGTTAGAAATACGATCTTTATAATCGAAAGAAGCATCTCCGAATAAATTAACATATTTGATTCTTTTGTCGGGAGAAGAGGCATTGTCGTAAATGTATTTAACGCAGTTTCGAATTGCGGTGATATCTTGTTTTCCAGAAGAAAATTCTTCGTAGATATTTTCGAGTGTAATTACTTTTACGTTTAAACTAGAATTTGTGCGGTGAAAAGCGGCAAGTTTTTCGGCCTGAGAATATAAAGATTTAGGAGTTATTATCGCATAATCGACATCCTGAAAGCTGTTTTGACTATTTTTTAAAAGTGTTCCTTTCAAATTCTGATTAGCAATTTTGGACTGGCTTTCTTTCGAAGGAGTGTAGTAATCTGAAGGATCGATTGCAATATATTTTCTGATTTCTCCTAAAGTAGCTTTAAAGCTAAAACTTGCTTGATTTGCATTTTCTACATTATATATATTATATAGGTCTGTAATATCCCAAATTTGCGTAATTGCAGATGCATTTCCAATGGTGTAATTTACAATTCCCGCCACAGATCCAGCATCATTATATTGAAATGCAAATTGTTTTCCTGTTCCTAGAAGTTTTCGCTTGGCAGTTAAATTAATATAATCTAAGTAGCCTTTTGAGCCAGGAACACCATTATTATTATAGGTAAGTTTTATTTTGATATTGTCAGTTCCTGCAAAAGTAGTGTTTGAAGGCAGTTTTCCGTTGTAATATTTAGTGTCGGAAGTTGTTGTTAAGGCATTAAAATTAATAGCGCCAACATTTTGTCCGTTTGCAGAAACAGTAAAAGAGGTAGGAGTATAAGCTGCAGATGCGGCATTTACTTCAATTTTAACTGGAACTGAAGCGTCTAGGTTTGGAAAGCTAAATGAAAATTCCTGCTCCTGATTAATGTCAAAAGATTCTCCAAGCCATTGTCTTCCTAAATGAGCAATGTTTGTGAGATCAGTTTCATGCGATTGATAGTCATCAAACGTGTTGAGCTCTAAAGTTGTAGTTCCTGTTGGCTGATTTAAGTTAGAAATACGCTTTCCATCGCCTCCGGTCGTTGTTACATAATAATATGACTTTGTAGCGTAAAGATTTATATTGGTTTGGCTTTCGCTATTCCAATTCTCCACTCCTTCGGCATAAAAAAGAATATAATCATCATTATTAAATACGCCATCGCTTTCTCCAGAAATTAAAATTGCATTTTCTGTTAAATCCTCAGGATAATAAATATTATTAGCTAAAGGAAGCATTCTTCCGCCGTTTCCGTATATTTTTATTCTTCGCGGATCAACTTTAGAAGGGTCAAAGCCAAGACTTTGCAAAAATGACTTCGAAATTTTATAAACGCCTGACTTTTCAACATAAAAACGATACCAATCACCAGAAGATAAAACCGAATTTGATATAACAGCAGTTTTTTGAAAAACAGAAGAACTACTGCTTTTAGCTGTTGAATTATTTGATGAATAGGTAAAAGATTTTATTCTTTTAAAACTATTTCCTTCCTTTATGATAGGCGAAAGTAGTAAAAAAGTTTGCTGATTTCCTCTTGAAGATGCTGTTTTGAGATCCTCATTAGGCTTGTTGGGAATGTTGTTTTGACTTAAATCACCAAGATCAGCCAATGAAATTTGTTCATACAATACGTTTGAAATTTGTACTGAATTGGAGTTTCCAGAGACGTTTTGATTGAGATTTATCATCAAGTTTATGCTCTTTTTCGTGGCATCAAAGCGAAAACCGTTGCCAGAAAAATATGGAATGATGAATTTTTGGTCGCCATAATTCATCTCTTTTTTTTCTTGCCAATTGATCGTAAAGCTCCCATTTATCTGGGAGAATGAGATAATTGGGAGTAAAAAAAGGTATGTAAATAGGACTCGTTTCATCACTCAAAAATAGGGGTTTAATTTAAAAATATTTTCTAAGTAAAAATATATTATTTCATGTTACAGTAAATAATAAAAAGTATATTTTTGCGTTCGTAACTAAAGGTTATTTTCTGGTAAAAAACAGTGAAATAAAATTATTAGAACAGATGTTGCTAATTAAATGTTAATTATTATATTGCAGCACCTAAATTTATCACCTAAGAATGAGTATGAAAGTAAACAAAATTGTAGTCTTGCAGTTAATGATGTCAATGGTATTGATGTTGAGCACGGCTAGTTGTAGCAAAAAATCGAGTTCGAGCCATGCTTCACGAGCAACTGGTTGGGATGTAGATAGTCAGAATGGAACTGCTGCTAGAAATGCAGGTAAAAAACAACAGGCTGGTCCTGGTTTAGTTTTTGTTGAAGGAGGTACGTTTACTATGGGTAAAGTACAGGATGATGTTATGCACGATTGGAATAACACACCAACTCAACAGCATGTTCAATCATTCTATATGGATGAAACCGAAGTTACGAATGGTATGTACTTAGAATACCTAGAGTGGTTGAAAAAGGTTTTCCCGCCAACAGAAGAAAATTACAAAAATATTTATGAAGGAGCATCGCCAGATACTCTTGTTTGGAGAAATCGTCTAGGATACAACGAAACGATGACTAATAACTATTTAAGACATCCGTCTTATGCTAACTATCCTGTAGTTGGTGTTAACTGGATTCAAGCAGTTGAATTTAGTAAATGGAGAACAGACCGTGTAAACGAGGCTGTTTTAGAGAAAAACGGATATCTTCAAAAAGGTGCTAAAACAAACGACGTTAATGCTGAGAATGCATTTAATACAGAAGGATATTTAATGTCTCCAAGTACTTCACGTGGTGGAAGTGAGGAGATCGTATTAAAGAAAAATCCTGGTGGAAAACGACCAAAAGCTGGAAAAGACGGTGTAGTTCCTGAAGAGAAAAACGTATATGCGCAACGTTCTTCTGGAGTTATTTTACCAGAGTATAGACTTCCTACTGAAGCAGAATGGGAGTATGCTGCAGCAGCTGACGTTGGACAAAGAGAATATAACATCTACAAAGGTCAAAAGAAATATCCTTGGTCTGGAGATTATACACGTTCTAACAAACGTAAAAACAGAGGTGATCAATTAGCTAACTTTAAACAAGGAAACGGTGATTACGGTGGAATTGCAGGTTGGTCAGATGACGGAGCTGATATTACAAATGAAGTGAAAAGTTATGCTCCAAACGATTTCGGTCTTTATGATATGGCAGGAAACGTTGCAGAATGGGTAGCTGACGTTTATAGACCAATTATTGATAACGAAGCAAATGATTTCAACTACTACAGAGGAAACCAATATGCTAAAAACAAAATTGGTAAAGACGGTAAAATCGAAATTGTTACAACTGCTACTATTAAGTATGACACTTTAAGTAATGGTAAAGTTATCGCAAGAAATCTTCCAGGTGAAATTGCTCAAGTTCCAGTTGACGAGCAAGAAACATACTTGAGAACAAATTTCAGTACAAGTGATAACATCAACTATAGAGATGGTGATAAACAATCTTCAAGATATTTTGATTTTGGTGATTCAGAGTCTGGACCTAAAGCAGATCAGGCAATGTACAACTCTCCTAAACACAACATCACTACTGATAGTTTAGGAAAAATGATCAGAAAATATGATAACTCAAGTAAACGTACTACTTTAATTGATGATAAAGTAAGAGTTTACAAAGGAGGTTCTTGGAGAGATAGAGCTTACTGGTTAGACCCAGCTCAAAGAAGATACTTCCCTCAAGATATGGCAACTGATTACATTGGTTTCAGGTGTGCAATGTCTAGAGTAGGTTCAAAATCTGAAAAGAGAAAATCTCCTAGAAACTAAAATTTAGGAATTCTAATATCAAAAATTCCAAATTCCAAAAGCTGAATATTCAGTCTGGAATTTGGAATTTTTTTATTGTTTTTTTCTACTTTTATGACCTATTAAAAAAATTATAAATGAATATTCAAGACATTCATAACTTGTTTTTACAGTGCACTTCTCTTTCTATTGATACAAGAAAAATTGAGAAGAATTCGATGTTTTTTGCTATTAAAGGAGAGAATTTTGATGCCAATACATTTGCTAAAGAAGCTTTAGATTTAGGAGCTTTATTTGTTGTTATAGACAATAAATCTTATTTTATTGATGAAAGAACTGTTTTAGTAGAAAACAGTTTGCAAACACTTCAAGAGTTAGCAAAATTCCATAGAGCTTATTTAGGGCTTCCAATAGTTGCATTAACAGGAAGTAATGGAAAAACAACAACAAAAGAATTAATTAATGTTGTATTGTCTAAAAAGTTTAAAACAAAAGCGACAATTGGAAATTTAAACAATCATATTGGCGTTCCATTAACATTGCTTTCTTTTAGCAAGGAAACAGAAATTGGAATTGTTGAAATGGGAGCAAATCATCAAAAGGAAATCGAATTTTTGTGTGAAATTGCGCAGCCAGATTTTGGATATATTACCAACTTTGGAAAGGCTCACTTGGAAGGTTTCGGAGGAGTTGAAGGGGTTATTGCAGGAAAAAGCGAAATGTATCAATATCTTGCAGCAAATAAAAAAACGGTTTTTGTAAATCTTGAAGATTCAATTCAGATTGAGAAATCAAAAGGGATTAAAGCATTCACTTTTGGTGTTAAAAAAGAAAACGCTGACTTAAATATTCAGAACATTACGGCAAATCCATTTGTGGCTATTGATTACAATAATTTTGCAATTGAATCTCATTTAATTGGACTTTATAATGCTAATAATATTAATGCGGCAACTGCGATCGGAAAATATTTTGAGGTAAAAGAAAGCGATATAAAGGCTGCTATTGAGAATTATATTCCGGCGAACAATAGATCTCAGATGATGCAAAAAGGCTCTAATGAGATCATTTTAGATGCTTATAATGCTAATCCGAGTAGTATGGCTGTGGCGATTACTAATTTCTTGCAATTGGATAAGAAGAATAAAATTATGATTCTTGGCGATATGTTTGAATTAGGAGATGAAAGTTTATACGAGCATAAAGTAATAGTTGATTCATTAGTTAATCAAAACCAATCTGTTTGTTACTTAATTGGAAAATCGTTTTATGCGAACGCAGTTTCAAGTGAAAATATAAAGTTTTTCGAGACGTTTGATGCTTTTGCAGAATTCTTGAAAACATATAAGTTCGATTCGAACACTATTTTGATAAAGGGTTCGCGAGGCATGGCCTTAGAACGAACTTTAGAATATATATCATAAAAAGAAAGCCATTCAAATACTGAATGGCTTTCTTTTTTTAAATACTCATTAAAAATCCGATTAGGTTTTCCTTTTTGTTTAACCCTAATTTTTTTCTAAGTCGATAACGTGCTAATTCAACTCCTCCGGTCGAAATATTCATGATTTCGGCTATTTCTTTTGTCGACATATTCATTAATAAATAAGTTGACAAATCTAATTCTCTTGGTGAAATAGTTGGATATTGTCCTTTTAAACGCTTTAAGAATTCAAAATGAACGTTTTTAATGTGTTTCTCTAAATCCTTCCAGCTCTTGTCTGTATTTACTTCCTTAACAATGCTTTTATGCAATTTGCTAAACTCAGATTTAGTAGTTTCGTCTAAAATATTGGTGTCAATATCTTTCAGTTTATGGATGATGCCATTTAAAACTTTATTCTTTTTTACAACTTGTAATGAATTGTTTACTAGTTCTTTATCTTTTGCTAAGATTTTGATTTGAAGTTTGTCATTTTTTAGCTTTTCAATTTCTTTCTCTAAATCGTGTTGTTCGTGTCTGATTTTTGATTCCTTTTCAAGATACAATCTTCTTTGCTCAATGGTTTCGTAATATCTGTTTTTTCTAATTTTAAGCTTGACTCTAACAGAAATTAGATAGGCACCAAGTAGAATAAGTATAAGGTAGAATAAATAGGCTAAAAAGTGTCTATACCACGGTGGAGATACCGTAAATTCTACTTCACTGATATTAGACTCTATGCCGTAGCTGTTTCTTACTTTTAGCTTCATCACATAATTTCCTTCTCTCAAGTTGGTGTATTCTTTCATGGCTGTCGACGACCATCCGCGCCAATTTTCTTCAAATGGTTCTAGCTTGTACGAATACATTACGTTTTCCTGATTTTCGTATGTTGGAGATGCGAAAGTAAATTTCACACGATTGTATTTGTATGGTATGCTATAAGATTCTAGTTTGTGAGCTAAATTGCCTGTCAAAATAGTGTCTTCTGGATACGAAAAGCTCTCGATAATAGCTTTTGGTTTCGTCATGAAAGTGTTTGGGATTGTCGAATTGTAGTGTGCTAAACGATCAGTTAATCCTATAAAAATGTTTTGAGGATCAATTGTATTTACAGAAATATAGTTGTTTACCAAATTTCCAGATAAATTCGAGAATATTGCTTGGTTTTTGGTATAGCTTCCGTTTTTGTTTTTTACTAATACTCCCAAAGATTCATTAAAAACATACCACAAGTTTCCCGCAGGATCTTCTATTAATGTATTAATAGTTGGAATTCCATTAAACAGTTTTGTTATTTTTTTATCCTCAAAAAAAGACTCCTGCTCAACTGAATATCTGAAAAAGTGATTTTGTACTTGAATATACACTTTGCCATTGATGTTTTGCAAGCTGTTGATACCTTTAAATTTGTCCGATATATTGACGTGCTTTTTAATAAAATCAAAGCGTTGTAGATCCTCAGATAGTTTTACCTGATATAAAAACGGGTTTTTCTTTAACCATAAATAGTTTTCATCTATTTCTACAGAAAAATTATTGGTGGTTTCATCAAATCCTTTTACTTGATGCATATAATCGTATCCAGTAGCGGATTTTTTGAAAACCGAAAATCCATTATAACTTTCACCTATTATATAGTTTTCATGATCAGGTATTTTTTTAAATCCGAAATATCCTCTGGTGTCCAATATTTTGGAAACTCTATTGTTTTCGATAATTAATGCTCCACTATTGCTGGCACATATTAATACATTATTTAAAACCTGAATATTCCAAACTTGAGAGATTGTTCCTTCCACTCTCATAAACGGACTGTCTTTAAATGATGTTCCCCAAGGGTGATAAAATAACCCTTGGTTAGTAGCTACATAAAGATTTCCATTGTAGGTTGTTGAGGCGTATACCGTTCCTATATTATAGCTGTAGTCAAAATAAGAAAAAGGCGAATTTTCGTTTATGAAAGTAATTCCGTTGTCAAGTCCTAGCCATATATTATTTTTATTGTCTACAAATGAGGCTAATATTGTATTATTCTGAATACCTTTTTGTCTGTTTAAATGTTGAATAATTTTCCCGTTTAAATCACAGATAATAGCTCCGTCTAATACGGAATTAAGGATTATGAATTTGTTTTTAATAATCGAACCTCCTAAAGAAGTGTTTTTCTTGATAAATTCATTGGCTTCTGTTGCCCACGGCTTAATAATGCCATTTTCTGCGACAAATAATCCTTTTTCCAGAGTTGCATACAAAACTCTATTGTTTGATAGGGGAAAAAGAGACCAAATTTCTTTATCATTAAAAACAGTAGTTCCTGGGATAGCGGTTAGTTTTCTGTTTTTATATTCTAGAACACCTAATGTTTTATCTTGGAAATAAAGGCGATTGTTTACTAAAAATGAAAATTGAAACTTGTGTGGAGCTGTTAGTGTAGTGACTTTTTCATTTTTTAGAAAAAACACTTTGCTAAAAGACTGAAATATTACTTCTCCTTTAAAAATATGGATTCGCCAGATTAGATTTATGTTTTCTTTGTCTATTGGACTCAATAAGTTATATAATGAATGGTATTTTAATATTCCTTTTTCATCATTTTTAAAATACCCGAATTCGTTATTTCCGCCGACAAATATCCTTCCTAAAGCATCAATTTTTAAACTTCTAATCTCTGATTTGTTCGGTAAAGAGTATTTATGCCAGTTTGAACCATCAAATTGGATCAAACCACTATTATTTGCAAAGTATATATTTCCGTTTTTATCTTGATCAATACTCCAGTTTTGCGTTCCACCTTTATATTCTGATCTTTTATAGTTTTTAATATCTGGAATTCCAATGTTTTTTACCTGCGAAAAACTTGCATTTTGTATGAAAAATAGTAAAATAAATGCAAAAGTTCTAACTATGAATTTCATAAAATTTTAAATGTATTTTTATTAGAAATGCTTTAAATTGAGTTTAAATTGTTGATTTATCAATTAGAATAGCTCTCGTTTTTTAAATTATTTTTAATTTACAACGTAATAGTTGTTGTTAATCTAATGTAATATACGTTTTTTTTAATTAACATTTTTATAACAAAATTTTATCAAAGCTAAAATACAGTAAATTAATTAATTAAAAAAAAAATGTTGTGTTTTTGTAGTGTGTTAAGTTTTACTTTGAAGTGTTTTTGTAGGGAATTTTAATCTCACTTTATTAAAATTTAACATTATAATTGCATTAAATTACTAATTAATTAACCAAAATTTTTAGAAAAATGAAATTGACAAAATTACTTATTTTTTGTGTTTCGTCTTTACTGTTTTCAGCTGTCGCATTTGCTCAGGATGTGACAGTAAATGGAACCATTAATGATGAAAGTGGATTACCCGTCCCAGGAGCGACGGTTTTAGTAAAAGGAACAAATAAAGCTACTGCATCTGACTTTGATGGGAAATTTCAGATTAGTGCTCCTTCAAATGGAGTTTTAGTTATTAGTTTCGTTGGTTTTAACACACTAAATGAGGCTATTAATGGAAGGACAAAGATGAACGTGCTTCTTACTGCAACATCACAAAACTTGAATGAAGTTGTTGTAGTAGGTTATGGTACTCAGAAAAAAGGTCTCATTACTGGTGCTTCAACAAATCTTAAAGGAGAAACAATTAAGGAGTTAAATACAGGATCTGCTATGGAGGCACTTCAAGGTATTGCTCCCGGTATTAGTATTACAAGAACAAATGGTTCACCTGGTGCTGGTACTAAGGTAACTATTCGTGGATTGGGTACGAATGGAAACTCAAATCCGTTGTACATTGTTGATGGTATTTCTGTTGGTAATATTGATTATTTGAGCCCATCAGATATTGAATCTATTGACATATTAAAAGATGCGGCTTCTGCAGCTATCTATGGATCTAGAGCGGCTAATGGAGTTGTATTGGTTACAACAGTAAAAGGTAAAAAAGGAAGAGCTGCAAGAATTAGTTATGACAGTTACTTTGGTATTCAAAATATCTATAAAAATTTAGATCCTTTGAATGCGCAAGAGTATATGTATATCATTGATGAAGGAAGAGTAAATGATGGATTGCCTCGTCAAGATTGGCAAAAACTTTTGACTAATAATTCATGGTTAAACACTCAATTTCCTGGCGCTGGTACTCAATTAGGAAATGAAATTTGGCAGAAATTACAAAATGGATGGACGGGGACAAATTGGATTAATGAAATGAGTAAAAAAGATGCTCCAATCATGAATCACTCTCTTAACATTACTGGAGGTAGCGAAGATATAACTTACGCTTTTGGAGTTTCTTACTTTGAGCAAGATGGTATTATTGGTGGAGATTTAGTAGATGCTGGTTTTAAAAGACTTACAGCAAGATTAAATACTCAGATGGTTCTGAAAAAGAATGATAGCCATAGCATCATTACTGTAGGA
The DNA here is from genome assembly GCF_003254625.1 of Flavobacterium ginsenosidimutans. Lineage (GTDB taxonomy): Bacteria > Bacteroidota > Bacteroidia > Flavobacteriales > Flavobacteriaceae > Flavobacterium > Flavobacterium ginsenosidimutans. The sequence goes on along the minus strand of NZ_QJRJ01000079.1, from coordinate 110,191 downwards.
GAAAATGTTACTTACACTAATTCTCAAAATAGAGGAGTTTCTAATGGTAATATTTATGGAAATGATTTGCATAATGCATTAACTGCAAATCCATTACAGCCAGCTTATTGGCAGACTTCTATTGACAGAAATATCGATAAATTTGGATTTACTCCAACTTTAGATGGTATTTCTACAGGACAAACAAATCCTTTAGCGGTAATGTTTTACAGAAGTAATTATAATTATCCAGAAGATAATAGAATTACAGGAAATGCTTTCTTAGAAATTGAACCCGTTAAAGATTTGAAATTTAAAACGGTTTATGGTATTGATTCTTGGTTTGGATATGGTAGATCTATGAACCCAACATATAATTTGGGTGTACTTTATCAAGATTATATCAATGGTGCATCTCAGTATTCTTATATTGGAGCTAATTCAACTTGGACAAATACGGTTTCTTATAAAAAACAATTTGGGAATCATAATATTTCTGCTGTTGCAGGAACTGAGTTAATTCAATATTTGGTGAACAACAATGTTAGTGGTTCTAGAAACAACTTGACATTTGGTGAAGATCCGCAATATGCATACTTAAACAACACAGCTCCAAAAACAATTAATGATCTTGGAACGAATGGAATGGACACTTCAGCAGGTGGAGGTGGTATTATGTCATATTTTGCAAGAGCACAATACGATTATAAAGAAAAATACCTTCTTTCAGCTACAATACGTGCCGACGGTTCTTCTAACTTCGCAGAAGGAAAAAGATGGGGTTATTTCCCTTCTGTTTCTGCAGGTTGGGTCGTAACAAAAGAAGATTTTATGGATAGCTCTTCAAAATGGCTTAATTCATTAAAATTGAGAGGAAGCTGGGGACAAAATGGTAACCAAGATATTCCTAACTTTTATTATTCATCAAATATTTCTTATGTTTTTCCTGGATACTTTTTTGGAGACACAAAACCAGTTTCTGGAACTACAGCTTATCCAGCTAGAGTTACCAACCCAGATTTAACTTGGGAAACATCAGAGCAATTAGATTTCGGTCTTGATGCAAGTTTATTTGATTCAAGATTAAACGTGACTTTAGATTGGTATAATAAAACAACTAAAGACTGGTTAGTTCTAGCAGCAGGAAGAGGAACAGATGGAGCTGCACCTCCTTATTTTAATGGTGGAGATATCGAAAATAAAGGTTTCGAGTTTTCTGTAAATTGGAATGATAAAATTGGAGGCTTTAAATATGGAGCTACTGTAAGTGGTGCATTCAATAAAAATAAAGTTACTAGAATTGCAAATGCAGACGGAATATTACATGGTCCTTCTAACGTATTATCTCAAGGAACTGGAGAAATCTCAAGAGGTCAGGTAGGTTTCCCATTAGGTTATTTCTACGGTTTTAAAACAGCAGGAATTTTACAAAATCAACAAGAAGTTAATGAATATGTTGGTCCAAATGGACAACCTTATTTTAGCGATCAACGTCCTGGAGATGTTCGTTTTGTAGACCAAAACAATGACGGTGTTATCGACGAAAGCGATAAAGTTTACTTAGGAAATCCAAATCCAGATTTTGAATTAGGGATTCAGTTAAATTTTGAATACAAAAATGTTTACTTGAACACTACTATGGCTGGTAAATTTGGTATGCAGGTTATGCAGTCATATAGATCTTTTGCAGATAGTCCTGCTCAGAATTATACTTCTGATGTTTTTGATCGTTGGCATGGAGAAGGTACATCTACTAAGATGCCTAGATTAAGTGCAACTTCAAATAGAAACAGCAATTACGTGTCAGATATTTATATGCAAAATGCAGATTATTTGAGAATAAATAACTTAACGTTAGGTTATAATTTCAACGAAATATTTAAAGATTTCAAATTCATCTCAAATCTTAAATTTTATGTTGCAGTAAATAACCTATATACATTTACTAAATATGATGGTATGGATCCAGAAGTTCGTTGGTCAGGAGATAATACAAATGCTCCATGGGCTTCAGGAATTGATTTAGGTTTGTATCCACAAGCTAGAACGGTGATGTTTGGTTTAAGTGCTGATTTTTAATATAAATACAATTACAATGAAAAAAATAAAATATTTAGTAGCGATTTCGGCTGTATTTATTGTAGCGAGCTGTGATGATTATCTTGATACTGATAATTTAACAGAAAAGAGTTTAGAGAATTTTTACAAGACACCTCAAGATATTGAAGAAGCAACTGCTGGAGTTTACAATGCTATTTATACAACTAATGTGCATAGTGAGGAGCAGATTGCAGCCAATCTTATGGATAATATGATGTTAGGAGGAGGAGGTCCTGATGATAAAACAGCTAAATGGGTTGATAATTTTGAAGATCCTGTAGATGATACCTATTTAGATATGTGGGTTCAATCTTATAGAGGTATTGCTAGAACAAATGCAATTATTGAGAAAACTCCTCTTGCTGATTTTAGCACTTATTTTAATACTCCTGCTGAAGCAGATCAATTTAAGCAACAAGCAATTGGTGAGGCTTATTTTATGAGAGCGTTTTTCTATTTCAGATTAGCTAAGTTTTTTGGAGGAGTTCCATTAATCATAACTATTGATGGGAAAAAAGATGGACCAAGAAATACTTACACTGAAACATTTGCACAGATTGCTTCAGATTTAAAAAAGGCGATCGAGACAATGCCAGCAACTCCTTTTACAAGTATTCCAACTTCTAGATACGGTCATGCTAATAAATGGGTTGCAGAAGCTTATTTAGGACGTGTATTTTTGTTTTACACAGGTTATATGACAAATATGGAGAAACAAGCTACTGAAGAATTACCTTTAGCAGAAGGAGGTTCTTTAAATGCAACACAAGTAGCAAGTTATTTAACTGACTGTATGACAAATAGTGGTCATGCTCTTGTTCCTGATTTTAGAAACCTTTGGCCTTACTCTTATGTTAATAAAGCTTCTGGAAATAATGTTTTACCGTGGGCTGCAACTGAAGGTTTATCATGGGTAGGACAAGATGGTATTAGCCCAACGTTTGGAACTGGAAATTTCGAGACAATGTTCGTTCAAAGATTCTCTTTTGGAGATTGGTCTTGGACAAATGGTAATATTTATACTAATAGATTATGTCTGTTCTCTGCATTACGTGGTAATTCATTAGTGCCATTTGGAGAAGGATGGGGCTGGTGTACAGTAAATCCAAGTTTATACAGTAACTGGGAGGAACGTGATCCAAGAAAAAGAGGTTCTATACTTGAAGTGGGTAAAGCAGATCAAGGAACAGCTGGTTATGCGCAAGATAAAGGAGACCATGAGACAGGATATTTCAATAAAAAATATATTTCTCTACAATATCCTAATGCAGGTGGAACTACTGTCGGAATGTTTGTTCAATTATACAACTGGTCTAATACTGATATGCAATTAATGCATGCACAAGATTTTATTTTCATGCGTTACGCAGATGTATTATTGATGCATTCTGAGATTACTAAAACAGCAGCAGGATTAAATGCAGTTAGAGCAAGAGCAAAACTGGACCCAGTTGGATATTCACTTGAAAATATTAAAGCAGAGCGTTTGCATGAATTTGCTTTCGAAGGATTACACTGGTTTGATTTAATTCGTTGGGGAGATGTTGACAATGCATATAATAGCATGATTCCTGTTAGAAATTCAGGTACTGCAGCAAATTACAGCGTAAAATATAGACCAGAAACTAAAGGTTTGGTTTCTATGCCTGAAACAGAACTTAGACTATCAAATGGAGTTTATACACAAAATCCAGGGTGGTAAAATTTAACAATATTAATATAGATAAATATGAAAATCAATAAAATATTATATCTTCTTTTGGCTCTTTTTACGTTGACTTTTTCAGCATGTGATCCAATAGTAGATGAACAGCATTTAACGAATTCTACTGACGTTGCTGGAGTTGAATTAGTATCTACTCAAAGCACACCAGGAGGAAATAAGATCACACTTAATATGACGACTCCAGGTGTGACTGGATATTGGGATTATGGTTTAGATAAAGCACTAACAAATGAAGTAACGTTTGTTTATCCTATTCCAGGAAAAGCAACATTTACTTTTGTTGGAACTCTAGGCGCTGAATTTTTTACTAAGACGATTGACGTTCAAATTGATCAGTTAGATACTCCTTTAGATCAAGACTGGTATGATTTAGTTGGAACTAATACGGCAGCTGGTAAAACTTGGGTTTTTGATGGTACACAAGGTTCTGGAAGATTCTGGTGGTTTATGTCTCCAAATGGAAGTGCTGAAAGTGCTATGACCGCTTGGTGGAATGCTGGAGATTGTTGTGCTCCAAGTGATGCACTTGGGAAAATGCATTTTGATCTGGACGGAGCAGCAAATTACAACCATTATGAAACAACAAGCGCTACACCAACAAAAGGAAGTTTTAAACTGGACATCAAAAATAAACAGTTGACTATCATGAATTCAAAAATGTTAGGTTCAGCTGCAGGTAATGCTGATGGGGTTTATACTATCGTAAGTCTTGAAGAAGATAAAATGATTCTTTATTTAAGTAATAGCGAAACATATGGAACAGGTTGGACATTTGTTTTCAAACCTGAATAATAATATTTCATGTTAGTTATTTTCGAAAAAGGAAGATTAAAAAATTCCTTTTTCGAATTTTCAAACATTATACAGCTCATTAATAAATGAATTGTATAGAAGATTTAAACTATGGTTAGTTTAAGTTAAGTTTATTGCCTGGGTAGCCCGTAATTTCGATTACGGGCTATTTTTTTTTACTTATAACAGCGGTCTTTCCTCAGAATAGATTGTTTATACTCAAAAGATATTTTAATTCTTGATTCTTTTTAATTGAATTAGAATTAAGTGTTGTAATTAATGCTTATAGGTGCTTTTGAATCAATTATTAAAGACAATTTAATGAATTGAAGCGTGAAGAGTAGGTTTAGTTTATTTATTCGCTTTATGGCTTTTATAAAGGCTAAATTCTAGCCTATATTTCAAGAAAAAGCTATTTTATTTTTATTTATCGAAGTATTAGAAAGGGTTTGCTCTTATAATAAATTAGATTAAATGATTATTCCTATTTTTTTGCGACCTCTAGCAAGCAAATCATCTCTAAGATTTATTATTTGGTAACGCATATATTTAATCAGTGCAACAAAAATAACAGCATGATAACGATTAAATAAACTTTTTTTTTAGACAGAAAAAATCATTTTTAAATTCCTTGCCAATTTCTAGGCATTTTTGGCCCAAAATTCAGCTTTTTCTCTGTTTTTATCAATACAATCTCTTTGATTTTTCTTGTTTTTTATAAGTTAAAACTTATTTATTTTTAAAAAGTAAGTATTTTCTTTAGCTAATAAAATTATTGATAATGTAAAAAAAGTAAGGTAAAAATATCATATTCTTTATTTTTCTGTTCCTACAAATTTTTAGAGTCTATTTCTTGTAATTGTTTAAAAAATAAGTGTTTATGAGCGTTTTGAGCTACTACCACGTTGTAGTTTGAATATTATTTAACAAGACAGACTTTATTTTATTATATGTAGTGTTTATTTTTAAAATTAACTTTTCTTTAGTACTACTATTTGTTTTTTTATTTATTTTAAAATCAATTATTTATGTAAAATTTGATGTGTTTTTATAATATCAAAAATTTTAATTTGATGTGTTTTTGTAATGATTTATAACTACCAAAAATGAAAATTTAGTTTTAGTATTGCATCAAATTACTAATTAATTAACCAAAATTTTTAGAAAAATGAAATTAACAAAATTACTTGTTTTTTGTATTTCGTCTCTGTTATTCTCGGTTATAGCTGTGGCTCAGGATGTCACAGTAAATGGAATAATAAATGATGAAAGTGGAATGCCTGTTCCAGGCGCAACTGTTTTATTAAAAGGTACTACGAAATCGACAGCGTCAGACTTTGACGGAAAATTTCAAATGCAAGTGCCGTCAAATGGAACATTAACAGTTACATTCATTGGTTATACTACAGTAACTGAAGCTGTAAATGGTAGAACAAAAATCTCAATTCAATTAAAACCAGAATCACAATCTTTAAATGAGGTTGTAGTTGTTGGATACGGTACTCAAAAGAAATCTGTTGTAACTGGAGCAATTTCTAGTGTAAAAGCATCAGATTTAGAAGATTTACCAATAACAAGAGTAGAACAATCTCTTCAAGGTAGAGTTTCTGGGGTTACTATTGCAGCAAATGCAGGACAACCTGGATCTTCTTCTACAATACGAGTAAGGGGGATTACTTCTTTTGGTAACAATGAGCCTTTATGGGTTGTTGATGGTGTAATTGTTGATTCAGGAGGAATTGGGTATTTGAATCAGTCAGATATTGCTTCTATGGAGGTTTTAAAAGATGCTGCATCACAAGCAATCTATGGTGCTAGAGCGGCGGCTGGGGTTATCCTTATCACAACTAAAAAAGGTAAATCTGGAAAAATGAGTGTAAACTATAATGGGTACACAGGTTTTTCAGCAGCGGCAAGAAAACTGGATTTATTAAATGCTACTGAGTATGCAACTTTAATGAATGAAAGATATGCAAATGGTTATACAGATACTACTAAACCTTACGATCTTCCATACAAAAATGTTTCTTCTTATGGAGCGGGAACAGATTGGCAAAAAGAGATTTTTAACAATAGTGCCCAAAGAACAGGTCATGAGTTAAGTTTATCTGGAGGGAATGATGTTTCTACGTTCTATGTTTCTTTTGGTTTATTGGATCAAGAAGGTATTGTAGCTACTCCAATTTCTAACTACAATAGAAAAAACATCCGTTTAAACTCAACACACAAAATTGTAAAAGGCTTAACTTTTGGCCAGACTTTAGGATATTCTCACGAAAAAAATGTTGGAATCGGAAATACCAACAACGAATATGGTGGGCCTTTAAGCTCAGCAATCAATTTAGATCCACTTACACCGGCTATTGTTACTGATCCAGCTGTTGCAAATCAATCGCCATATACACTGGATTATGTTTTAAGAGATCCAAATGGAAATCCTTATGGAATTTCTCAAAAGGTAGTTCAGGAAATGAGTAACCCTTTAGCATACATTCAAACTAGATTAGGTAATTATGGATGGTCAGATAATTTTGTAGGTAATGCTTACTTAGAAGTAGAAGCGATTAAAGGTTTAAAATTTAGAACTACATTAGGGGGTAAATTGTCATATTGGGGCTCAGAAAGTTTTACTCCACAATATTATTTTAACTCTTCTACTATTAATGCAAAAAATAATTTGAGTAGAAATACTAATAAAGGTTTTGGATGGAATATTGAAAACACTGTTTCATATGCAAAGCAAATTGCCGATCATAACTTTTCAGTTTTAGTAGGACAAGGAGCTTATGTAGATAATATCACATCTGGATCTACAGTAACTTATTTTAATATTCCGTACACTAATTTTGATGATGCGACTTTCCCAAACGATCATCCACAGGACGATATTACTGCTTCAGCTTACAATGGTTATGAGCATAAAGTAACTTCATTATTTGCAAGAGCGAATTATGATTACAAAGAGAAATATTTATTTACAGGTATTGTACGTCGTGATGGTTCTTCTCGTTTTGGTCAAAATTACAAATATGGAACTTTCCCTTCATTCTCATTAGGATGGGTGCCAACTAAAGAAAACTTCTGGCCAGAAAATAAGGTAGTAACGCAATTAAAGTTTAGAGGTGGATATGGAATTACAGGTAGTGATGCTATTGGAGATTTCAAATACTTAGCAACTATCGGTGCAGGACGAAATTATACTATTGGTAATCAAGGTTCAGTAGTGGTTGGTAATAGTCCAAATGCACCTGCGAATCCAGATTTGAAATGGGAAGAAACTAGCCAAGCAAACGTTGCTTTTGATATTACATTCTTCAATGACTTATCATTAACAACAGATTTTTATATTAAAAAATCTACAGGTATTTTACAGGATATTGACTTACCTGGTCACGTTGGTAGTACTGGTAGACCTTCTGCAAACATTGCTGATATGCAGAACAAAGGGGTTGATCTAGAACTTTCTTACCGTAAAAAAATTGGTAAAGTTGGTCTAAGCTTAAGCGGAAATATTTCTTATCTAGAAAATGAAGTAACTAATTTAGGAAAAGATATCCAGTTCATTTCTGGAGATGCTTCTTTCCAAAATATGGGCGCAGTAACAAGAACTCAAGTAGGACAATCTTACAACTCTTTTTACGGATATAAAACACAAGGAATTTTTCAAAATCAAGCAGAAATTAATGCTTACACAAATGCTTCAGGCGGTTTAATCCAACCAGGAGCAAGACCTGGAGATTTCAGATGGCAAGATCTTAATGGAGATGGAAAAATTTCAGATGATGATAAAACTTTCATCGGAAGCCCACTTCCAAAATACACTTACGGTTTCACAGTTAATTTAGATTATAAAAACTTTGATTTGTTAATCTTTACTCAAGGAGCAATTGGAAACAAAATTTTCCAAGGATTACGTCGTCTAGATATTACAGATGCTAACTACCAAACTTCTGCTTTAGGTCGTTGGACAGGTGAAGGATCAACTAATTCATACCCAATTTTATCAACTGTTGATGACAATAAAAACTTCTCAAACCCATCAGATTTCTATTTAGAAGATGGTGATTACTGGAGAATCAAAACAATTCAAATAGGTTATAACCTTCCAAGTGATGTTGTTTCAAAAGCAGGTCTTTCAAAAACAAGACTTTACTTGACTGGAGAAAATTTATTAACATTTACAAAATACTCTGGATATGATCCTGAGATTGGAGGAGGAGTTTTTGGTATTGATAAAGGATATTATCCACAAGCTAGAACTATAATGGTAGGGGTTAATTTACAATTTTAAAATTAAGAATCATGAAAATTAAAAATATAAGATATTCATTCATCGCCGCTGGATTGTTACTTCTAGGCTCTTCTTGTGGTGAAGATTTTTTAACAGTTGAGCCAAAAGGGCTTCCGTTAGTAGATAATTATTATAAAGATGAATCGGAAGCATTTTCTGCGCTGGTTGCTGTTTATGATATTATGGGTAAACAATCTAAAGGTTTTGAAAACATGATCACTATGCTAAATGCTGGTTCAGATGATTTCTACGCTGGAGGTGGTGGACCTGGTGATGGTGCTGGTATACACGCTTTTGATAACTATAAATTGGACAAAATAAATATGCCAAGAAGTTATTGGGGTGATTTTTTTCAAGGAATTGCTAGAGCAAACATTCTATTGGTAAAATTACCAGATGTAGATATGCCTGATGCTAAAAAAGCACGTTTTGCAGCAGAAGCAAAAGCTTTGAGAGGATATTTCTATTTTGAATTAGTAAGAACATTTAAAAACTTACCATTAATTCTAACTCCAATTTCGCCAGCGGAAGGGTATAAAGTTACTCAAGTTGCTCCAGAAGAAATTTATGCACAAATAGAAAAAGACTTAATAGAAGCAAAAGCTGTGCTTCCTGGTAAAGTTGATGTTCCAACAGAAGGTGGTCGTCTTTCAAAAGGAGCAGTACAGGCACTATTAGGTAAAGTTTATTTGTACGAAGGTAAAAACTCATTAGCAGCTGCTGAATTTGCAGATGTAAACGGTACGCCTGGAGGAACTAGTATGTATGGTTACAAATTGTTGACTAAATTCTCAGATTTATGGGTAATCAGTAACAAATTTAACTCAGAAGCTATTATCGAAATCATGCATACAGATAAAAGTAATGCAGATTGGGGATTCTGGGGCGGTGGAGCCGACGAAGGAAACTCTGTAAATATCATGGTTGGTCCAAGAGGATATGAAAGAAAAGATTTAACATTAGCAGATTATATTTCAGGATGGAGTTTTAATCCGGTAACTCAAAGTTTATATGATGCCTTAAAAGGAGATCCGCGTTTCGAATCTACAATTTTTGATCTGCGTGCTCTGGTTGCAGCAAATAAAGCAAAGTATGCATCTGGTGATCAGGATACAGGATATTTCTTAAAGAAATTTATGCCTTTAAACTCAGATACATCTGATGGTGGAGGAGCAACAGCTTTAAATTACAAACAAGATACTTATGCAATTCGTCTAGCAGATACTTACTTAATGGAAGCAGAAGCATTAGGAGGAACTGGAGCTAGAGCACAAGCTTTATTAGATGCAGTAAGAGCTAGAGTTGGATTGGCTTCTGTGCCAGTATCATTAGATGCAATTGCTAATGAGAGAAGATTAGAATTGGCTGGTGAAGGACACCGTTGGTTCGACTTAGTTAGAACTGGAAAAGCTGCAACTGTTCTTGCTAGTAGCGGATTTGTTGCTGGTAAAAATGAAGTTTGGCCTATTCCACAAAAAGACTTAGAGAATACTCAGTTAGTTCAAAACCCTAATTACTAATTAGTTAATACAATATCATATGAAAATAAATTTAATAAAAAGACAAGGTTTTTTAGCGTTGTTTTTTATGGCAGCAGTATTAAGTTTAACTAGCTGTCAGCCTGAAGATTCCATTACTAATAATGGATTAACCGATGATAATGTCGATGCTTCTTTTACAATTACACCTGTTGAAGGAAAAGTAAATACCTATAAGTTGGTGGCTCAGCCAAAAGGAGTTTTAAAATCATTATGGGATACAGGAGCTGGTATTTATGCAGGTAAAATGGAAGAAGAAATTTCTTTACCAGATGCAGGAACTTACACAATTGTACATACAGCAATTGGTACGGGAGGTGCTACAGCTACTGCATCAAAAGATGTTGTAGTTGCTACATCAGATCCTTTAAAAGGAAATTTAGTGCAAGGTGGTTCTTTTGCAACTGCTGAAGATCAAGCAAAATGGACAGTGTTAAATCTTAGCGCTACTGGTGCGGCATTTTGGTCATTTGCTAATAACAGTGCAACTATTCACTCTCCAGGAGGATGGGCACAAGAAGGAATCTATCAAGCAATTGATGTTGTAAAAGACAAAGAGTATACAATAGATATGAAAGTTTCTTCTACTAGCGGTTCTGATGAAACTTGGTTTGAAGTTTACGCTGGTAAATCTGCTCCACAATCTGGAGTTGAATACAAAGACAATAAAGTTATGGGATTAAGTACTTGGGACGGTTGTGCAAAATCAGGATTCTCAGGAATGCTTTCTGTAGTTGGTTGTGTGAAAAACGATAAAACAGGAACAGTTTCAAATGTGGTTAAATTCACAGAAACAGGAAAAATCTATCTACTTATCCGTTCTGGTGGTAACACTTTTACAAAAGATGGAATCACAGTTACAAAAGTTGAGTTCCGAGGAAAATAAAAAGTTAAGTTAAGTTTAAGTTTAAGTTTGGTTGTAAATAGCCCATAATCAATATGAGTATGGGCTATTTTTTAAATTCTTTAAAAGATAATAGAAAAATCAGTTTTAGATTTCTCCAAAACTTCAATTAAAAAAACGATAATAATTGGGAGCAAATGAAAAAAAATAGTCTAAAAATTTTATGCCTTTTGTTTTCCGCTGCAGCTTTTGCACAACAGCCAAAAACAAAAAAAGAATTTACAACCAGCGGTAAAAAAATCACCGTTTATACTACTGCAGAAAATACGAAGTTAAGATTAACAACTACAGATAATTTGACTTTTTCTGCGGCAAAACAACCATTAGAAACAGAATCTTCTGTTTTTGTAGAACCTTCAAAAAAGTTTCAAACTTTTATGGGAATTGGCGGAGCCATTACAGATGCGAGCGCCGAAATATTTGCTAAACTTTCAAAAGAAAAACAAGCAGAATTTTTAAATGCTTACTACGATCAACAAAAAGGTATTGGCTATTCTTTGCTAAGAACAACAATTCAAAGTTCTGATTTTAGCAGTGGAAGCTATTCTTATATCGAAGAAGGCGACAAAGATCTGAAGACTTTTTCTATTGATCATGATAGACAATATCGTATTCCTTTAATAAAACAAGCCATTCAGAAAGCTGGAGGAAAGCTTACAACTTATGTAGCGCCTTGGTCTCCAAATGCTTTCATGAAAAGTAATAAAAATGTTTTGAAAGGAGGAACTTTACTTCCTGAATACTATCAGACTTGGGCAAATTTCTATGTGAAATTTATTAAAGCCTATGAAAAAGAAGGAATTCCAATTTGGGGAACTTCAACTCAAAATGAACCAATGGCGATACAAACTTGGGAATCTTGTGTATATACAGCTGAAGCCGAAAGAGATTTCATTAAAAACTATCTTGGACCAACTTTGAAAAAAGAAAAACTGGGAGACAAAAAAATTATTGTTTGGGATCACAATCGTGATTTAATGAACTACCGTGCCAATGTAATTTACTTAGATCCAGAAGCATCAAAATATGTTTGGGGAATGGGATTTCACTGGTACGAAACTTGGTCAGGCGGTGCGCCAATGTTTGATAACGTAGCGAAAGTTAATGAAGCTTATCCTGATAAAAAACTGATGTTTACAGAAGGCTGTATTGAAAAATTTGATGCATCAAAATATCAATTTTGGGGTAATGCAGAACGTTACGGAATCAATATGATACATGATTTCAATAATGGAACAGTTGCTTGGACAGATTGGAATATTTTATTGGATCAAAATGGAGGGCCAAACCATGTTGGAAATTTTTGCTTTGCACCAATTCATGCAGATACGACAACAGGTGAGCTAATTTACACACCTTCATATTATTACATTGGACACTTTTCTAAATTTATTCATTTAAATGCAGTAAGAGTGAGCACTGCGGTAAGCAGAAGCGCTTTATTAAGTACTTCTTTCCTAAATGCTGATGGAACTATGGCGACTATTGTTATGAATCAGTCAGCAAATGAACTTACCTATAATTTGATTATTGGAGCTGAAAAAGCGGAAGTGAAAATTCCGCCGCGAGCTATACAAACGCTTGTTTATTAATATTTTGTAGTAAGATAAGAAGAGGACTAATTTGAATCATCCATATTAGTCTTCTCTTATTTTTTAATTTAAAAACTATTTTTTAAAACAACATGAAAGTCACCACACAAATATTTCTATCAGCCTTTATACTAATGCAATTAAGCTGTTTTACTTCAAAACTAACAGCTCAAAAAAGCAATGCCTCTTCGCAAAAAAATAATAAAATAAAGGTCTTTACTACTGCCGAAAATACAAATTGGAAATTGTCATTATCAAATGATTTAATTTCAAACAACACTACACAACAAAAGACATCAACAGTATCAATCATTGTAAATACTGAAAAAACAGACCAAACCTTTCTTGGAATCGGAGGGGCAATTACAGATGCTAGCGCCGAAGTTTTTGCAAAATTATCTCCTAAAAAACAGCAAGAATTCTTAAATGCTTATTACGATAAAAATAAAGGTATTGGTTATACTTTAGCTAGAACTAACATTCACAGTTGTGATTTTAGCAGTGACAGTTATACTTATATTGCAGAAGGAGACAAAGACTTAAAGACTTTTAACATTGATCACGATCGAAAATATAGAATTCCGTTAATCAAAAAAGCAATTAAAACAGCCGGCGGAAAACTGACGTTGTTTGTAAGTCCGTGGAGTCCCCCAGCTTTCATGAAAGACAACAACGATATTTTGCACGGCGGCGTTTTATTGCCTGAATTTGCTCCATCTTGGGCATTGTATTACGCCAAATTCATTAAAGCCTACGAAAAAGAAGGAATTCCTGTTTGGGGATTAACAGTGCAAAACGAGCCAATGGCAAGACAAAGCTGGGAATCTTGTATTTATACGCCTGAGGCTGAAAGAGATTTTCTTAAAAATCATCTTGGACCAACTTTAGAAAAAGAAGGATTAGGATCTAAGAATGTAATTATTTGGGATCATAATCGTGGTGATATGCTGACTACAAGAGCAAATCTTGTTTTCTCAGATCCAGAAGTTTCTAAATACGCATGGGGAATTGGATTTCACTGGTACGAAACCTGGAACGGAGGTCCGCCACAATTCGAATCTGTAGCTAAAGTTCATGAGGCATTTCTAAATAAAAATCTACTTTTTACAGAAGGATGTATTGAAAGATTTAATGCTTCAAAATATCAATTCTGGGGAAATGCAGAACGTTACGGAACCAATATGATTCATGATTTTAATAACGGAACTGTAGGTTGGACAGACTGGAATATTCTTTTAGATCAAAACGGAGGCCCAAATCACGTTGGAAATTTCTGTTTTGCGCCAATCCATGCTGATACAACAAAAGATGAATTAATTTATACTCCAATGTATTATTATATTGGACATTTCTCAAAATTCATTAGACCAAATGCAAAAAGAATACTGGAAACCATAAGTGACAAATCATTGTTAAGTACTTCTTTTAAAAACTCTGACGGACAATTGATTACTATCGTAATGAATCAATCTGAAAAAGAGATTGTTTATTCATTAGAAAATCAAAAGACAAAAACGACTATTACAATTCCGGCACACGCTATACAGACTATTGTATACTAATTGCCAACTAACTAAAAACCACAAAAATGAAATTTAATTTAAAAAATACTATAAAAGCATTTTTCTTTATGGCAGCCGTACTGGCTCAAGTAAAATGCTCTTCTTCAAGTGATCCAGTAGAAAATCCTCCAGTAGATCCTCCAGTTGTAAATCCACCTGTGGTAGTTACAAACGATGTTGATTTCTGGCTGACAAAAGGCAATCAGAGTGCTTTATTGGTAAAACAAGGTGGAGTATTGGGCTTTGGCACAACAGCAAATGCGTATGCTAATATTGAAGTGAATGCATCTCAAAAATATCAGACAATTGATGGTTTCGGATATACTTTAACAGGTGGAAGTGTCGAAGTAATGAATCAATTAAATGCGACAAGAAGAAGTGCTCTTTTACAGGAATTATTTGGCACGGGCGAAAATTCAATAGGAGTAAGCTACATCAGAATCAGTATTGGAGCGTCAGATTTAAATGCTGAACCTTTTACATATAATGATCTCGCAGCAGGAGAAACCGATTTGAATCTGGCTAAATTTAGTTTAGAGAAAGATAGAAATCTAATTACTATGCTAAAAGAAATTATAGCAATTAATCCTAAGATTTTAATCTTGGCAACTCCTTGGTCAGCTCCAGTTTGGATGAAAGACGTCGCTAGTTTTAAAGGAGGAAAATTGAAAACGGAATATTATGATGTTTACGCTAAATATTTTGTAAAATACATTCAGCAAATGAAAGCGGAAGGAATTACAATTGATGCTATAACGCCTCAAAACGAACCTTTGCATGATGGCAATAATCCAAGTATGTACATGTCTGCAGCAGATCAGGCAAGTTTTATTAAAAATAGTTTAGGGCCTGCATTTAAAACGGCAAATCTAAGTGTAAAAATTATTGCTTACGATCACAATTGCGATAATCCAAATTATCCAAAAGCAATTTTGGCAGATGCAGATGCATTTCCATTTGTAGACGGATCAGCTTTTCATTTATATGCAGGAGACATTAGTGCTTTAACGAATGTATATAATTCTTATCCAGCCAAAAATGTATATTTTACAGAACAATGGACTTCTTCTGAAGGTAGTTTTGATGGCGATTTAAAATGGCATGTTCGAAATGTTATTATTGGATCAATGCGAAACTACAGTAAAAATGCATTAGAGTGGAATGTAGCAAACAATGCGAATTTTGGACCTCACACAGATGGAGGTTGTACAATGTGTAAAGGTGCTATAACAATAACATCTAGTGATAGTTATCAGCGTAATGTGGCGTATTATATTATTGCTCACGCTTCAAAATTTGTTCCTGCTGGTTCGGTGAGAATTGATAGCAATTCTGGAGGGAATTTGCAAAACGTAGCTTTTGTTACGCCTTCAGGTTCTAAAGTTTTGATTGTCGAAAATGATGGATCTGCGACAGAAACTTTCAATATTAAGTTTAACGGAAAATGGGCTACAACTTCATTAGAAGCGGGTTCAGTTGGAACTTATACTTGGAAATAATCGCATAAAATTGATATTAAAAAGATATTTAATGCGACTTGATAGTTTCAATTGATTCTTGACTTTGTTATTAACAAAAGCAAAAAGTAAAATAAAAAATATCTATATTGATACTCAATTTATTAACTCAAACCACTTAAATTTTAATAACGATGAAAATGATTAATCTTATAAATAGAGCGGGTATTTTTACACTCATCTTACTGTTTGCATTTCAATCTTGCAGCAGCAACAGCGACTCAGGAGATGACACGCCAGTAATTACTGCACCAACAAATCTTTCTGTTCAAGTTGATGTTGTAGGTAAAACAGCAGAAAATCCAAATGGAGACGGGAGCGGAAAAGTAAAATTAACAATTAGCGCTACTAACGCAACATCATATAAAGTGTTGATTAATAATGAGCTCAAGGAACTTACAGATGGAAATTTAACTTATGAATTTACAGCATCTGGAACTGCAACATATCCTATCATTGTTTCTGCTTATAACGGATTAAAATATGTAAGCAAATCGACTTCAGTAAATGTTTTTGTTGCAAGAAAACTAATCTGGTCAGACGAGTTTAATGTTGATGGAGCGCCAGATACTTCAAAATGGGGCTACAATACAGGAACTGGCGACGGTTGGGGAAACAACGAATTAGAATATTATACAACCCGTTCTGAAAATGTAAAAATTGAAGGAGGTCTTTTGAAAATTACAGCAATCAAAGAAGACTATATGGGAAGTAAATACACTTCTACAAGAATGTTGACAAAAGGTAAATTTTCATTTAAATATGGAAGAGCAGAAGTTCGTGCAAAATTACCAGTTGGTGGCGGAACATGGCCTGCTTTCTGGCTTTTGGGAGATAACATTGATACTGTAGGTTGGCCAGCATGTGGAGAAATAGATATTTTGGAATCAGTTGGAAACAATCCAGATGTAATTCATTCTTCATTGCATTCTCCAGGACGCTCAGGAAATACACCAGATACAAAGACAACAGTAGCTACAAACTCAGCGACAGAGTTTCATATTTATGCAGCCGAGTGGAGTGCAGAAAACATCAAATTTTATGTAGATGATAACTTATTCTACACTTATAAAAACTCTAGTACAACTCCATTCAATGAAAAATTCTTCGTTATTCTGAATTTTGCAATGGGAGGAAATTTTGGAGGAGCGGTAGATCCAAACTTTACAAGAGCAACTTACGAAGTAGATTACGTGAGAGTGTATAATTAACATAAGTTTTAAATAGTTTTTAATCTGTAAAGCCACGGAAATACTAGCTTTACAGATTAAAATTTTTAAACATGAAAAAGATAAACAAACTTGTTTTAGCAGTAATGCTGCTTTTGGCTTCAAACTCATTTTTTGGTCAGAATTTAAAAATCATGACCTACAATATTCGTCTGGATGTTGCTTCAGATGGAGAAAATGCTTGGCCAAACCGAAAGGATTATTTTAATTCTCAAATACAATTTTATAGTCCAGATATTTTCGGTGTGCAAGAAGCAACGCCAAATCAAGTTTTAGATATTGCAGCGGCTCAAACAAACTATAATAGATTCGGAATTGGAAGAGAAGAAAATGGAACCGGCGAGGCTTGTACGATTTACTATAAAAAAGATCGTTTTAAAGTAGAACAATCCAATACTTTTTGGCTTTCAGAAACACCAAATGTAGTTTCAAGAGGTTGGGATGCAGCTTGCAACAGAGTTTGTACATACGGACTTTTTAAAGATTTAAAAACTAAAAAATTATTCTGGGTTTTCAACTTGCATTTGGATCACATGGGTGAAGAAGCCAGAATGAAAGGCGTTCAGCTTGCTCTTTCTAAAATGGCAGCACTAAACACCAAAAATTATCCAGCATTTTTAATGGGTGATTTCAACTCGGAACCAAATACAGCTCAAATTGGTGAAATCAAAAAAGTAATGGATGATACCAAAGATGTTTCAAAAGAAAAACCTTTCGGACCTTCAGGAACTTTCAACGATTTCAAACACAATGAACCCGTAACATTATTATTAGACTACATTTTTATATCAAAAAATAGTGGACTGAACATACAAAAACATGCAGTGTTAAGTGATTCTAAGGATTTAAAATATCCATCAGATCATTTGCCTGTTTTAATAGAAATAGATTAAAATGAAAAACATCAACAAAAAACTTCAAATCCTAGTTTTATTGCCTCTTATCGCAATGCAATTCAACTGCGGATCTTCAACAAATGCCTCAAAAAATACAGGAAAAGTAGCATCTTGGATTACCACAACAGATGAAACTTCCAAACTTAAACAACAGCCTGAGTTAGTTTTTACTTCAGAAACAAATTCAAATCAAACCATTGAAGTAAATCCTTCAGAAAAATTCCAAACTATTGAAGGTTTCGGATTTTCATTAACAGGAGGAAGTGCTCAAGCCATTAAAAAACTAGATAAACCAAAAAGAGAAGCTTTACTTCAGGAATTGTTTTCTAGAAAAAATGATGCAATTGGTTTAAGTTATTTAAGAATAAGTATTGGAGCATCTGATTTGAATGAAAAAGTTTTTTCGTATGATGATATGCCAGAAGGACAAACCGATTTAAAATTGGAACATTTCAATCTTGGTCCAGATTTAGATGATGTAATTCCGGTTTTAAAAGAGATTTTAGCTATAAACCCAAAGATTAAAATAATGGGTTCTCCGTGGTCGCCTCCAGTTTGGATGAAAGACAACGGAAGTTCAAAAGGCGGAAGTTTACAGCCAAAATATTACCAAGTTTATGCGGAATATTTTGTGAAATATATTCAAGCAATGAAATCGCACGGAATTGTAATTGATGCGATTACGCCTCAAAACGAGCCTTTACATCCAGGAAACAATCCGAGTTTGTTAATGTTGGCAGAACAGCAAGCAGATTTTATTGGAAATCATTTAGGTCCCGCTTTCGCGAAAGCAGGAATCAAAACCAAAATTATTGTTTACGATCACAACTGTAACAAACCTGAATATCCTTTGACAATTTTAAAAGATCCGAAAGCAAATCCGTTTGTTACAGGATCAGCTTTTCACTTATATGAAGGAGATATTAGCGCTTTGACAACTGTTCATAATGCTTTTCCGAATAAAGATTTGTATTTTACCGAACAATATACAGGAACCGGAACTAATTTTGAAACGGACTTAAAATGGAGTGTGAAAAATGTAGTAATTGGTTCAATGCGTAACTGGAGTAAAAATGCACTTTCTTGGGGATTAGCAAATGATGAGTTTTATAAACCTTTCACGCCAGGAGGATGTTCAACTTGTAAAGGAGCTTTGATGATTGATCAAAATCAAAATATCAAACGAGAAGTAGGATATTATATTATCGGACACGCTTCTAAATTTGTTCCAGAAGGTTCAGTGAGAATTGGAAGTAATATAGTAGGAAATTTACACAATGTTTCTTTCAAAACTCCGTTAGGACAAATTGTTCTAATTGTAGAAAATGACGGAACTTCGACAGAAACTTTTAATATTAAATACAACCAAAAACAAACTTCAACCTCACTAAACGCAGGTGCAGTTTCAACTTACGTTTGGTAAAAATTTAAACTTATGAAAAAAGTAGCCACAATTACACTACTGTTGGTTTCGCTCTTTGCATCGGCGCAACAGCAGACAATAGATCAGAAAGTCAATGATCTGTTGAAAAAAATGACAATTGAAGAAAAGATCGGTCAGTTAAATCAATATACTGGCGATAATCAAGCAACAGGTCCAATTACCATAAACCCAAATAAACAAGCTGAAATAAAAGCAGGTTTAATTGGTTCGATGCTAAATGTTATTGGAACAAAATACACTAGAGGGTATCAAGAATTGGCGATGCAGTCAAGACTTAAAATTCCGTTGTTATTTGGTCAGGACGTTATTCATGGTTACAAAACGACTTTTCCGCTACCGTTAGCAGAAGCAGCGAGCTGGGATTTAGAAGCAATAGAATTAGCAGCAAGAGTTGCAGCTACTGAAGCTTCGGCAAGCGGTATTCACTGGACATTTGCGCCAATGGTTGATATTGGTCGTGATCCACGTTGGGGTCGTGTAATGGAAGGAGCAGGAGAAGATACTTATTTAGGTTCTAAAATTGCTTATGCGAGAGTAAAAGGTTTTCAAGGAAATAAATTGGGTGATTTAAACTCCGTTTTGGCCTGCGTAAAACACTTTGCTGCTTACGGAGCTGGAGTTGGAGGAAGAGATTATAACTCTGTAGATATGAGCGAAAGAATGCTTTTGGAAACGTATTTGCCTCCATTTAAAGCAGCTTTAGACGCTGGTGCAGCGACATTCATGAACTCGTTCAATGATATTAACGGAATTCCAGCAACTGGGAATGCACATTTACAAAGAGATATCTTAAAAGGAAAATGGAACTTTCAAGGTTTCGTAGTTTCAGACTGGGGATCAATTGGAGAAATGGTGGCTCATGGTTATTCTAAAGATCTTAAAGAAGCGGCATATTCAGCAATTACTGCAGGAAGCGATATGGATATGGAAAGTAATGCATACCGTAAGAATTTAGCAGAGTTAGTAAAAGAAGGCAGAGTTTCTATAGATTTAGTTGATGACGCCGTTAGACGTATTCTTCGCAAGAAATTCGAATTAGGATTATTTGATGATCCTTACAGATATTCTGATGAAAAGCGTGCTGAAAAAGCATTAAACAATCCAGAGCACAGAAAAGCAGCACTTGAAGTGGCACAAAAAAGTATCGTTTTATTAAAGAATGAAAACCAGACTTTGCCGATTTCAAAAAGCGTGAAAACGATTGCTTTTATTGGTCCAATGGTAAAAGAATACAAAGAAAACATGGGATTCTGGTCTGTTGAACTTCCAGAAGTTGATTACAATAAATGGATTGTTTCACAATGGGACGGTTTACAAA
The DNA here is from genome assembly GCF_003254625.1 of Flavobacterium ginsenosidimutans. Lineage (GTDB taxonomy): Bacteria > Bacteroidota > Bacteroidia > Flavobacteriales > Flavobacteriaceae > Flavobacterium > Flavobacterium ginsenosidimutans. The sequence goes on along the minus strand of NZ_QJRJ01000079.1, from coordinate 89,303 downwards.
ATAAAGTGGGTAAAAACACTAAATTATTGTATGCAAAAGGATGTGAAATAGAAGGAACAAATAAAGATGGTTTTGCAGAAGCAGTTGCAACAGCAAAACAAGCAGACGTTGTTATTTTGAGTATTGGTGAAAGACGCGATATGAGCGGTGAAGCAAAAAGCCGCAGTGATCTTCATTTGCCAGGTGTTCAGGAAGACTTAGTAAAAGCAATTCAAGCAACAGGGAAACCAGTTGTAGTTTTAATTAATGCAGGAAGACCCCTTGTTTTCAATTGGACAGCAGACAATGTTCCAGCAATTTTATACACTTGGTGGTTAGGAACTGAAGCTGGAAATGCAATTGCAAATGTATTATTTGGAGATTACAATCCGTCTGGAAAATTACCAATGACTTTCCCAAGAGAAGTAGGACAAATTCCAATTTATTACAATCACTTTAGCACAGGAAGACCGGCTAAAGATGAAAACGCAACAAATTATGTTTCGGCTTATATCGACTTGAAAAACTCGCCAAAATTTCCTTTTGGATATGGATTAAGTTATACCACTTTTGATTATTCAGGTTTGAAATTATCTTCAACAAAAATAAAAAGCAACGAAACCATTAAAGTTTCTTTCCAATTAAAAAATACTGGAAAAGTTGCTGGAGATGAAGTCGTTCAGTTGTATTTGAAAGATAAATTTGGATCTGTTGTTAGACCAGTTTTAGAATTAAGAGATTTCCAAAAAGTGAAATTAAACGCAGGAGAATCTAAAACAATAGAATTTACAATTGACAAAGAGAAACTTTCTTTCTACAATAATAAATTAGAATGGGTTGCTGAGCCAGGAGATTTCGAAGTAATGATCGGAACTTCATCAGCAGATATAAAATTAAGATCTGATTTTGAATTAGTGAATTAAATAAAAAGCGGGATTTTAAATCCCGCTTTTTTTATGTCAATTTTATTTAAGACGTTTCTTGAAACTGTATTTCAGCATATTCAATAAACCTTCTTCGATAATGTCAATTCCTACTCCATAATTACTGTCGGCAATTTCATGATGTGCGTTTCTAAAATCTTCAAAATCTTCATTTGGAATTTCTAAGTTGATCAACGGCTTATAATCTACATATATAGAAGCTCCATTTTTGGTTACTTTTTTACGGCTTGTAAAATCAAAATAAGGATTCGTAATAGTACTTTCTTGAATTGTATATTTCTCTTGAGTATCTATTTTTTGATCTGTCGATAAGTTGATTTCGTATTTTTCGTTATCAAAATTATGCCAGAAAGAAAGGTCAGTGTGCATAAAGTCACGTGCAGCGTTTTTAACTACATTTCGATCAAAATACATTAAAAAACGGTTCTTTTCAGCATCAGTAAAGTATGGATTTTCAATTGAAGTGTTGTACATAATTGTAAACTCATTCAGCTTTTTATCATCGCTTACAATTTCAATAGACGCATCTTTAAAAATAGTTCTAATATCGGTTCCGTTTCTATCATTTGAATAATTTAAGGTATAAAACAAGAAATTATTCCAGCTGTCAATGATTTCCCTTTTGTTCGTATTTTTGAAATACTTGCGCATATAATTAGCACGATTTCCTTTGTAAGTAGAAACCAATTTTAGCTGACCCGAATTATTTTGAGCGCTAAAATCTACTTTTTCATTTATACCATAGTAAGGAAATTTATAAGGCTTTTTAATCTGTAATTCCTGATTTGGTTTTACTTCCAGATAATGCATAAAATAAATGTAACCACGGTTTTCTAGTAACCCAAATTCATCTCTTGAAGTAGCATCAACAAAATAGGTTTCATCTTTGTAATTGATTTTTACAATAACGTGATTAAAAGTCAATAACGACGGAAGGTAATATTTAATATAATGATCTGAATTGAAGTTAACCAAAACTACAGAAGAATCAATATTAATATAATCCAAAACAACTTTTAGTAAAACCGATTTTGCTTTACAGTCTCCCTGTTTATTTTCATAAGTTACTGATGGTTCTTGTGGCTTGTGGCCATTCATTTCATCAGCATTATAAATATAGTAAACATGATTCTGCACGTAATCAATTGCAAATTGTAATTTTTCGTCTTGATCAGCAATTGCATCCAACTTTTCTACAAGTTTTGGAGCAAATTCGGTTAAAGAAGATTTACTGTATATTTCTTCGTAAAGCGGAGAAATATAATTAGATAAATCAATCCAGTTGCGATCTGTTGCAAAATCAATATAAGGAGCAATTTCTCTGTTTATATCAAAAGAGTTAATGTAATTTTCTTTTTCAATTACAAATCGTTCCCCTTTTTTCAAGAAATTCAATTCTGGTTCTAGAACATTTCCTTCTTCATTTCTAAAAAATGTTTTTTTGTATACAATTGCTTCTTTTCTATCGTTGATAAAAGAAAACTTGTAATTTCCATAAGCCCAGTAAGTGCTTGGCGTTACGTATACATACTTAAGAAACTCTTTGCGCATAAAATCACGATCTGTAAAAACCTTTGTTCGTGAATCTTCTGTAATTAAAACATCATAAAGGCGTAAATCCTTAATGGTGATATTTACTTTTTTATTGCTACTTAAAATACCGCCTTCACTTTGATTTTCGCTATCTAAAACCTTTATTTTAGTATCTGGAATTTTATCAATCAAAACGCCGTCTCTCAAAACACTGATTCTATGTATAACATAAGTCTCGTTTTCTTCTACAACAACATCTCTTACTGAGGCACTTTCAAGATTTGCAGGTTCGTTTAGAGTATAAGCAACACAAGCATATTCGCTGTTTTCAGTATCGCTTGTGTAATAGATTTTATCCAAAAAGTAACAAAAATCGCGTCCTTCATCAACCTGTTTATTTGAAAAATCCGATTCTTTTATGTATTCAATAAGTTGATCATCATTAATTGTAGGGGCCCAGTTTTCTGGTTTCTGAATTTTGTAACTTTCTGATTCAATGATATTTTCCATGATTATTTTTATAGGGGTATATTCTTACTTTCAAAACAGCTAAAATAACTAATAAATAACCATTTTCTTTCATGCGAGTGTAAAATTTATAATAAAAAAACCTCACCGAAGTGAGGCAGGCATTATAAATTACTAAAAATGTGTAAGGTATTTATTTTAAAACAGTATTTACAAAATCCATAGCTCCAATTCCTTTGTATGAAGCATACAATGCTTTTTCAAAAGCTTCTTGTTTTGCCTTTTTGTTTTTTACATCGGTATCAACAATCATTTCATTGAAAATCCTTTCTTGTTCTTCGCTATATTTTAAAGAAGCTTCTAGAAGATATGTTTTAGAAACAAACCCGAATGAAGACCAGATTTTGGTTCTAATTTTTTTGTTGATACTTTTTAACGGATTGGCATTCATAACTTCTAGGTTTAACTTTCAATACTTATTTTGAAGAAAAAACAAGATTTATAGCAATGTTTTTTCTGGATTTCGATTAGAATTTAACAATCCGAATCGTTAATGTGTTATTATGACGCAATGTAATTATTTTTTTTAAATTTGAACTTTAAATTTAAGTTAAAATTGTGATTTACACACTTTTGTTTTCAATGAAAATTTGATTCCTATTTTTTGAAAAATGTTTCAGATTTGTAAAAATGAAGTAAATTGCAGAGTTATTAAAAGAAAGTATTTATACCGTATTCGATGTTAAAAGACATTATAGATAATAACGAAAATTACCAGCCTGGACTTTCTATAGACTGCGTCATTTTTGGCTTTCATGATAATCAGCTCAAAGTTTTATTGATCAAAGTGGAACGTGCCAATAAATGGTCCTTACCCGGCGGATTTATTCCTGTAGATCAAGATATAGATACAGCCGCGATTACGGTATTGAATAGCAGAACTGGCGTTGATGGAGTCTTTTTAAGACAATTTGCCACCTTTGGAAAAGTAGATCGTAACAAACAGCATTTTGATAAAAAAACGTTGGAATACCTTAAAATTGAAGAAGCAAAAGGAAAATGGCTTATGCGCCGTTTTGTAACGATTGGGTATTATGCTTTGGTGGATTTTTCAAAAATTCTTCCAAATCCAATAGGCAGATATGAAATAGTAGAATGGATTGATCATAAAGAAGTGCCAGAACTTATTTTAGATCACAGAGAAATTTTGGATAAAGCATTAGATACTTTAAGAACCGAACTGAATTTAATGCCAATAGGTTACAATTTATTACCAGAGAAATTTACAATTCCGGAATTGCAGAAATTATATGAAACGATTTTGGACAAAAAATTAGACCGTAGAAACTTTTTACGTAAAATCACTAATATCGGAATTCTTACCAAGCTTGATGAAAAGAAAAGCAACGTAGCACACAAAGCTCCAAATTTGTATTCTTTTGATAAAGAAAAATACGATGAGGTGCTCAAAAATGGACTGAATCAAGGTTGGTAAAAAACATAATTTAATCTTTAAAAATGATATTATGGTTTCAATTGAAGAATTTAGAAAATTAGCAATGTCATTTCCAGATGCAACCGAAGAACCTCATTTTGAGAAAACTTCCTTTCGAATCAAAAAGAAGATTTTTGCCACTTTTGACGAAAAAAATAATCGCGCCGTTTTAAAACTAAACGAAATCGACCAATCCGTTTTTTGTGCTTCCAGCGAAAAGATTTTCTATGAAGTTCCAAACAAATGGGGAAAACAAGGCTGGACAATTGTTGAACTTTCAAGAGCAAGACCCGAAATGTTTGAAGACGCTTTAATACGCTCGTATGAAAATGTCACAGCCAAAAAGAAGTAAAATTATTATCTCACAATAGTTCTAAAAGTCAAATTTACTCGAGGTTTTTGAGTTGTTTTTGTTGGAGGTAATCGATGTAGCCAATGCGTTTGGGTTTCATCTTTCATAACCAATAAACTTCCATGTTCCAAAATCATGGAAACGGTTTCTTTAGATTCTTTATGCTTGAAAGCAAATTTACGTTCAGCGCCAAAACTTACCGATCCAATTGCACCATTCTTTTTCAAATCTTTCTCAGCATCGCTATGCCACGCCATTCCTTCTTCGCCAGTATGATATAAATTCAAGAGACAAGAATTGAAAGTTTCTCCCGTTTTTTCTTCAATGATTTTCTTTAATTTTAAAAGTTCAGGAGTCCAAGGCAGCGCTTTTTTGGTCGTATTCGAATACGTATATTCAAATTCTTGATCGCCGTACCAAGCAACTTTTCGTTTGGTTAAAATTAATTTTCCGAAGATCACAGCTTCGTCATTTTTCCATTCAATTGTATTTAATAAGACATCGCGATAGAAATCGGCTTCTTGTCTGGAGAAGCATTTTCCATAGTAATTCACCGTTCCATCTTTCGGAAGCAGATTTGTAGTTTCGTCTGTTTGAGGATTAAATAAGTCCATTTTTCCATTTTTGATATTCCGATTTCATACAATGTCCGCAAGGTCTGAAACCATTTTGTTTGGCGTCATTTTCAGATAAAAAGAAAACCCGATTTTCTTTTTTCATTCTTTTTCCCGAAGAGCATTTGAGCGTTCCGTAGATTTTTAATTTCTGGTTACCACCGAAACAAATTTCTGCATTTTTAATTTTAATACGAAGATCTGAGTCTGAAATTTTAGTATGTTTTACCATTTATTTTTATAGATATTTTATTCTGTAGAGACCCACTGCAGTGCGTCTAAAGTTTGCAGTTTTTCCGCCACGAATTCACGAATTAAACAAATTCTATTCGCATAGATTTTAAAAATAATTCGTGAATTCGTGGCGAAAAAAAAATCACGAAAGGGCATCATGAAAAATAATTCCTAACGTATATCTTTCGCCAGATTGAACTTCGCTTACACCATGTTTCATATTCACACGATAATAGCCTTTTGTACCTTTTACTGGTCTAAAATTGGTTGTAAAAACTAGAATATCTCCCTTTTTGGGTTTCAAAACAATAGCTTTCGATTGTGCTCTTGGAGTTTGTTGAGTCAACACAAATTCACCGCCAGTAAAATCTTCATCGGGTTCATTTAGAAAAAGCACAATTTGAATAGGAAAATATACATCTCCATATAAATCCTGATGTAAAGTATTGAATCCGCTTTTTCCATATTTTAAAATTAAAACCGTCGCTTTCAATTGATTATTATCGTGACATTGTTTCAATAATTCTTCGTGTTTGTTTGGGAAAACAGTATTAATATTGAGTGCTTTCATCCAAGAATTAGCAATCGGAGCCAGTTTTGGATAAATTGAAGTTCGAATATTTTGGATTAAATCAGGCAACGGATAATTGAAATATTTGTACTCGCCTAAACCAAATCGATAGCGTTCCATAACCACTGTTTTTCGATATAAATTCGGATTATCATAATCGAATTTTAAATCTTCGCATTGTTCGTTATTTAAGATATTTGGAATGATAGCAAAGCCATTTTCGTGCATAGATTCAGTGATGCTTTCCCAGTTTTGAGAAGCAATTTTGGATTGTATATTTTGCATAAAGAAGTTTTAGATTGAGGTTTTTTCCGCCACGAATTCACGAATTTTCTTTTTAAATACTTTATCTAATATTATTCGAATTAATTCGAATAAATAATCGCAAAGATTTTAAAAAGAAAATTCGTGAATTCGTGGCGGGAAAAAGATGATTATGGATTTATTTGCGCGCCTTCCCAGCCGATAATGGCAGTTTTTCGGGTGTTTCCCCACATATAGCCACCAAAAGTTCCCGAAGATTGAATCACGCGATGACACGGAATTAAAAATGCAACAGGATTACTTCCAATTGCTGTTCCAACCGCTCGCGATGCATTTGGATTCTGAATTTGATGCGCAATAGTTCCGTAAGTAGAAAGCTGTCCCATTGGGATTTTTAGTAAAGTTTCCCAAACTTTTAATTGAAAATCGGTTCCTTTTAAATGCAGTTTGATTTCAGATAATTTGCTCCAATCGTTTTGAAAAATAAACAATGCATTTTGCTGGGATAAATCCAGTTTTTTCGAAAATTGAGCATTCGGAAATTTATCTTTCAACGCAATAAATCCAGTGATTTCATCTTCGGCGAAAGCCATAAAACAAACGCCTTTTTGAGTAGACGCAACAATAATATTCCCAAATGGACTTTCGGCAAAACTGTAATTGATCTCAAGATTTTTTCCTCCATTTTTATATTCGGCAGGTGTCATTCCTTCGATATTTACAAATAAATCATGAAGTCGGCTAGTTCCTGAAAGTCCAGTCTCAAAAGCAGTTTCAGAAATTGTTGCCTGATTTTCTTTAAGTAGCTTTTTAGCGTGTTCTATACTTGTATATTGTAAAAACTTCTTCGGACTCGTTCCTGCCCATTCACTAAAAAGTCTTTGAAAGTGAAACGGACTCAAATGTACTTTTTCTGCAACTTCGTCCAGATTGGGCTGATCTTTAAAATTAGCTTTGATATAATCTATAGCTTCAGCGATACGATTATAATTTATGGTTTCCTGTGTGTTCATCTTCTTTCCATTTTATAATACAAATATCGATTGGTTTCTAAAGTTATAAAATCCGAAACTTGCGGAAATGCTTTTTAGTTGTTTTAGTTTCAAGTTTCAGGTTTCACGTTCCAGCATAACTTGAAACTTGAAACCTGAAACTTCAATTCTAATGCGCCACAGTCTTAGAAAAAACATTAATCACAATTACGCCAATTACAATTAACGCAAGACCAATAATTGCTGGTAAATCTGGAATTTCTTTGAAGAAAATAGCGCCAATAATGGTGATTAAAACAATGCCGACTCCAGACCAAATTGCATAAGCAAAACCAACAGGAATGGTTCTAATGGCAAAACTCAAACAATAAAATGCACCGCAATAGCCAATAATAGTAATAATACTTGGAAGCAATTTGGTGAATTCTTCAGACTTTTTTAATGCTGAAGTTGCAATGATTTCGAATATTATAGCGAGAAATAAAAATAGAAAATTTTTCATAGTTTACTTTTTTACAAGGTTAGACTTTAAAGCGGAAAGAATTATTTAAGATTATCTGTTCTAGAAGAAACACTAATCAATTGATATCCGTTTTCAGTTCTTAGAAACTCGAAATGATCCTGTCCGCGATCGGTTTGTTTTTTTGGATTGATAACAATATCCATTGTTGGGTAAATCCAGTCTTTAGATTCATTACAATTGTTGAAATAAATGTCGTATTCGTTCGATTCAAAAATAAATTGATTTAATCCGTTAGAAGAAATAAAATAATCTGTTTTTGGATTTTTGAGTTCCTGAAGTTTTAACTTTAGATAAGTATAATTCTGATTGATAAATTTAGTTTTAGGCGCGTTGATCCAGCCGTCTGGTTCTTTCCAATAAGTAATTTTTTCGAAAGCGTGTTTCTCTAAATTGGCTTTAGATAAATCTTTAAGCAATGTATTTTCTAGCCAATATTTAAACTCTTTATCAAAATTTATGAAAGAATAATATTGTCCATCAACTCCAAGAAAACTGTCTCTAGTTGGATCTTTGCTAGGTTCTTTTGACTTCTCTAAAGAATAAAAATTTAAATCATCATTATAGGTGAAATTTTCAATCAGGACTTTGTTGTCGATATCGATTAAAAACTCTTTTCCTCCGTTCCAGAAAAAGTGTTCTCCATCTTGTTGTTTTTTGGCGTCTTTCAAAACCGTAATCATTCCGTTTCTTACTTTGGTTAAGGCGCTGTATTCTGCTGGAATTGCAATTTTTCCTTCAGCATTAAATATTCCCATTTTATCAGTTTTACGATCTGTAAATCTTATAAAACCTTCGTTTTCGCAGTCTGGGCCATTATCAAATACATATAAGCTATCTCGCCCAACAATCTTTCCTTTTTTGGTTAAATAATAGCTTTTCCAATTGCCGTTTTCTTCTTCAGAAACGGCAATTATGTTTTCGAATTTATGTGCGATTGTAAATCCAGTAAATTTTGGTTCTATTTTGACTACTCCGTTTTTGTCTTTAAATCCAGTAAGCGTGCTGTCTTTATTTGAGAATGCAGTCCAAATGTCATTGCTTTGGGCGGATACCGAACAAGTAAAAAGGGCGAATAAAAAAAATGCAAAAATCTTTTTCATGCGAAATGAATTTATCTAAGATGAGCTTCTGCTTCGTTGTTTTTTGATTCTTCAAAACAATCGGAGCATAGCATTTTGAAATCGGCGAGAGATTGAAAAGTTTCTGTCCATTCTTCTCCATTATCCAAAAGATATTGCTCGCACGAACCGCACCAAGCAATTTGCGGAAGATCTTCCTCGGCTTCTGAATAGAAAAATCCAACTTGTTTTTTTGAATCTATTGCAGTTGCGATATGAATGCAAGTAAAAGACATTTCTTTTGAACCGTGAATCTCACAGGAAATTTTTTCGATCATTTTTTGAATTTTAAAAACCTTTAAGTTCAAATTTAAAGTTATAAACTAAAAAAACTGTAAATGTCTTGTTAATTTAAATAGTTCTTGATCTACGTGAGCGTGAGGGATAGAAGCAGGCTACCGAAGTAGCGCGGATAGCCCGACAGCATCCCGATAAGAGGGCGAATAAGCAGAAAGTATTTTTGCCCTCTTATTGGGATGGTGGCACGCCCAGATCATTTTTTTTGTTTCAAGTTTCAGGTTTTAGTTTGTTTAAAAACTATGAGCCAAATTGAAACTTTAAATCTGAAACTAGAATATTAAGTTCTTTCTTTTTTTTTAAGGATTAAGGGATAATCCAACGCTAAAAAAGAATCGTACTTTGTCGATGTTGTTTATCCATGAAGTATCAAAATGAATTGGACCTAAAATGGATTCATAAGAAACTGCTGCACCTCCAGATATTACAAGGCTAGGTTCAATGTTGTCATCCCAATTGCCTTTTGGATTGAATGCATGGTCTATATAATTGTTAAAAGTATCAAAGCCTACAGTTGCAATATTAAAATGAGGTGTGAGATAAATTTTTCCAATAAGATTTATTTGAGAACCAAGTTTTAGTCCCATATATTGCGTAACATTGAGTTCGTCTTCATGCAAGCCAGGTAACTGAAAACGGTTACTTCCGGAGCTTGGAATTATTCCACCTAAGAAATATTTTGAAGCATAACCAAATTCTGAAAATGGAATTTGATTTTCTTTGAGTTTATCCTGAAAAATAAAATAAGAATCAAACCCGAAGATTCCGGTAATCTTCTTTTTTAAGAGTGCTCTTTTTTCAAAAGTAAAGCCAAATTTAGTGTAATTATTTGTTGAACCAGAAATGGCTGTTAAATTTGGGTCGGAGAAAGAAGCGTTAACATCAGCAAGGAATGATCGTGCTAGATTTGATTTTATAATTGTTCCGCTTGTTGCAAAATACACTTTATCCATATCATTATAGGAATAATGCATGTTGAATTCGATGTTATTAAAATTGTAATCGGTTATTGAAATGGAATTCGGATTGTATTCTCGATCATATTTTGGTTTTAAATTGGTGTAATGATAGTTTAAGCCAAAACCAAAATAGCTTTTCAGAGAGTTTAGATTTCTGTTTATTTGATTGTTGAATTCAAAAGCATTATAAAGTATGTTATCTGAAGCTTTGCCATTGATGTAGATTTCTTGTCTTAGAAAAGCAGCATAGGCTTCGGTCATCCACCACCATTCTCTGTGTCCTCCAAAATTTTTCTGATAATTGATTCTGGCTTTAGGCTGTTCTGCAATATCAGCGGTTATTAAAAGGCGGGAAGCATCTGCTAAGACGTTTCTTCCGGTGTAATTAAAAATGATTCCAACACCTCTGTAAGTATCATAATGAATAGAAGTGTTCAATTGATTTTTAGCACGTTCAAATCCAAACAAGGTAATTCCGATTTTGTCTTCGTCTTTTATGAAATAACTGTATGTTATCTCTTCAAAAAGATTAGTGCCCATAGCTCTGTTAAGTCCTGCAATTAAATCTTTTGTGGTATATTTTACATGTGTTTTAAGATTTGCTCTTCCAATTACCAAAGGAAGATTTTCGGGACTTATTTTTTTATAAACGATAGTGTCAAGAACAAATTCTTTGGGCATATCGGGCAATTTGTGTGTTCGCTGCGGAAATGCTTTTAGCTTTTCGGATAGCGCAATTAAAGCGGGAAGATTTTGATTTGTTGCTATTTTTCCGTCTTTGTAGATTTCGTTACTATCGGCAAAATCAGCTGTTGAGAAACGGAGATTGGGCAGGTGATCAACTAATATGGTGCACAAATCACGATTTGCAGGGTTTTTAATGTTGCTAGGAAACATGCTGGTTTGCATTAATACGGTCATAATATTATTCAGCTTATCAACGGGCTCCATTCCGCCACCCACGTCACTACCAATAATAATGTCAGCGCCCATTTGTTTGGCAACATCAGTAGGAAAATTATTTAATACTCCGCCATCTACCAATACTGATTTTTCATAAGGCATTGGTTTGAAAATGGCAGGCAACGACATACTAGCTCTCATGGCATAAGCCAAACTACCTTTGCTTAAAATAACTTCTTTCCCTTCAGCGAGATCAGTGGCCATTGCTCTAAAAGGTATCGAAAGACTGTCAAAATCTTTAACGTTATACACAGGAAAGGTTAATTCAGAAAGGTATTCTCTTAGATTTTGATCATTTAAAAGAGAGCCAATGTTATTGAGTTTGCCATCTTTAATACCAATTCCGACTAGATATCTTTGAAATTCTCTTTTTTCTTCGGCACTTACAGCTCGCAACGATTGGCCTCCGCCAAGGAGTTTGTCCCAATTAATATTTTTGGTCATTATTTCGATACTATCTCCAGAATAGCCCATGGCATATAAACCTCCAATGATGCTTCCCATACTGTTTCCAACAATAAGATCGGGGACGATGTGTAAAGAATCGAGTTTTTGCAAAAGCGGAATGTGTGCAATTCCTTTTGCTCCCCCGCCGCTTAAAACTAATACGACTTTAGGTTTTTTTTCCTGAGAAAAGATAAGCTGTGGAAGACACAATAAAAAAAAGAAGACGAGTAAATAAGATGTTTTTTTCAAGTGCGTACTATTTAAGTATTTGAGAAATAGGTTCTTATTCTGGTTATTAAAAGTAAGCAGATATTTATAAACGTACAATTTTTTGATAGAAATGTTTTACCTGAAATATAAAAACAGAAAACCCGACAGGTTTTAAAAACCTGTCGGGTTTGAATGTATAATTGTAGAAATTTATTTCCCATCACTAAATTTTGAAATCATAGGGATAATTTATTTCTTTTAAATCATCTTCTAACGATTGCCAGTCTTCAACTTGTTCAACAATTGACAACACCATTTCTTTTGTTAAAATCTTTCCAGCATAAATTTCTTTTACAGTTTCAAATGGAATGCCTGTTTCCATATATGAATCTTCAAAATATTCACTTGCCCAATCAATATATGTTTGAGGATTTCCATCGAAAATTGCTAGCATCTCTCCTGAGCTATCATTATAATCAAGTACATTACCAGTTTCCCAATTATTGTTTTCATTTATCCATAAACAAAATGATGTTCCATTTGATGTAACTGGCTCACCAAATATAAACTCATGGTATATTTGAGGTACGTTTTTGGTTACATTGACTTTTTCATTGTTTTGAAGTTCATGTGCAAAACCACTTATGATGCATTTGTCTTCAATGAAAAGAATGTTCATTAGATCACCAGATCCATCTCTCATTTCACAAAATTCCTCTCCTTCTCCCCATTTTGAATTGTATGAATAATATCTAAATTCCCATTCTGGACAAATAATTGCATCTAAAACGGATATGGCTTTGCAAAGATTTTGAAATTCTTGTTTTTTTGGTAATAGATTAAAGTTTTTTGTAGAAATCATAATTATAAAAATTTAAGAACGTCAAATGTATAAATAAAATTCTTACAAAATACTAAAAACAAAACCCGACAGGTTTTTAAAACCTATCGGGTTTGATATATGATTTTAAAGAAATCTAATCCCGAGGCTTCGGGACAGAAATCTACAATCTAAAATTAATTAGTATCTGTAGTATTCTGGTTTAAATGGACCTTGAACTTCAACGCCGATGTAAGCAGCTTGATCTTCTCTAAGAACTTCAAGTTCAACACCTAATTTAGCTAAGTGTAAAGCGGCAACTTTTTCATCTAAATGTTTTGGTAACATGTAAACTTCGTTTTTGTAAGCCGCGCTGTTGTTCCATAATTCGATTTGAGCTAAAGTCTGGTTTGTAAATGAGTTACTCATTACAAAACTTGGGTGACCTGTAGCACAACCAAGGTTTACTAAACGACCTTCAGCCAAGATGATGATATCTTTACCGTTGATGTTGTATTTGTCAACCTGAGGTTTGATTTCGATTTTAGAAGCACCGTGGTTTTTGTTTAACCAAGCCATATCAATTTCGTTATCGAAGTGACCAATGTTACAAACAACAGTTTTGTCTTTCATTTGCTCGAAGTGCTCTCCAAGAACGATATCTTTGTTTCCTGTAGTTGTAATGATGATATCAGCATTAGCAATTACAGTGTTTAATTTTTTAACTTCATAACCGTCCATTGCAGCTTGTAAAGCACAAATTGGGTCAATTTCAGTAACAGTTACAATAGATCCTGCACCTCTGAAAGAAGCAGCAGTTCCTTTTCCAACGTCACCGTATCCACAAACGATAACTCTTTTTCCAGCTAACATTAAGTCAGTTGCACGACGTACAGCATCTACAGCAGATTCTTTACATCCGTATTTGTTATCAAATTTAGATTTAGTAACAGAGTCATTAATGTTGATTGCAGGCATTGGTAAAGTTCCAGCTTTTACTCTTTCGTAAAGTCTGTGAACACCAGTTGTTGTTTCTTCAGAAAGACCTTTAATTCCAGGAACTAATTCTGGGTAACGATCAATAACCATGTTAGTTAAATCTCCACCATCATCAAGAATCATGTTCAATGGTTTTCTGTCTTCACCAAAGAATAAAGTTTGCTCAATACACCAGTCAAATGACTCTTCGTCAAGACCTTTCCAAGCGTAAACTGAAATTCCAGCAGCAGCAATAGCAGCAGCAGCCTGATCTTGAGTTGAGAAAATGTTACAAGAAGACCAAGTAACTTCTGCACCAAGAGAAATTAAAGTTTCGATCAAAACAGCAGTTTGAATCGTCATGTGTAAACATCCAGCGATACGAGCACCTTTTAATGGTTGTTCGTCTTTGTATTCAGCGCGAAGTGCCATTAAACCTGGCATTTCAGCTTCAGCTAGTTCAATTTCTTTTCTTCCCCAAGCCGCTAGAGAAATGTCTTTTACTTTATAAGCCACATAAGGCGTAGTTGTAGTACTCATTTATATTATATTTGTATAATTGTAAATTTTTTGCAAATTTAAGGAATAGCTTTTGAATTTTACTATTTTCTGTAAGATTTGTGAAATCTTTAATTTCTTAATCCTTAGAATGTTAGTTTGAAAATCGTTTTTAAACCATATAAGTGATATAAGTTCATTTAAAATGGTTCCATAACTATGCACTTTTATAAGGAATTGCTTAAATTTACTTAACTCATTTTTTAACCAAAAGTTATTTGTCCTTAAATTATTTATTTTGATTGAAAAAAATTAAAAAGAATAATTTTATAATTAATCATTTACAATTTATAATTAAAAAGAAATGCCTCTATTTCAGACCATACAATTTGATGAAACGACTAAAATCTTAATTTGGGAAATTACAGAATCCCTAGAAGAATTATTGAGCAAAGTTGTGTTGAAAGAAAAAACACAGAAGAGATTGGACGGAATGAAATCACAAATGCATCAGCGTGCTTTTTTGAGTGTTCGTATGCTGATTCAGGAAATGGGTTTTACTGATAAAGATTTGCATTATGATGAATTCGGGAAACCGTATTTTGATTGCCATAATCATATTTCAATTACGCATTCGTATCACTTTGCGGCAATAATTATAAGCCACGAAAAAGTTGGAATTGACATGGAATTGCAACGCGAAAAAATTCAGAGAATTGCTGATAAATTCACAGATTATGAGTGCGATTATTTAGATCCATCAGCTACTGAAAAATATATAAAAAAACTTACCGTTATCTGGGGAGCCAAAGAAGCAATCTTTAAAATTAGAAATGAAAAAGGTATAAGTTTTAAAGATCATATCAATGTGAGCAACTTTTCTTTAGATAAAACCCAAACGCAGGCAAGTCTTCATTTTGATGATTTGATAAAGGATTTTAATGTACATTATCAGGAAATTGAATCGGATAATTTTGAGGGTAGGTTTACTTTGGTTTATGCTTTTGAAAAATAGTTTTTAGTCTCAGTGACAGCTTTCAGTTTAAACTTCACTTTCTTTTTGGCGATGCTGAAACATACTCATAAACAAAAAAGTACTCATTTTTCGAGCACGTCTTTTTAGTGTTTCGGCGTTTTCTCCTTCAAAATGCTCATCAATAGTTTGAAACCAATGATTGAGCCAGATTCCAAATTCGTTTGCGGTGATTTTTTCATTAAAATGTGCGTCAACTTCATTGTGTACAGCATGCGGATTGCCTTTATATTTACGAACGCCAAATAGATTTGTCTCCCAAAAATCAGTTAGTTTTTCGAGGTGCAAATCCCAGTCGGTTATCATTTCATTAAAATAAAAGCCGATTTCTCGATCGGCTCTTATTTTAGCATAAAACTGATGAACCATAAAGGAAACATCAGTTCTATTTTCTATTTGTTTTTTCATAGAATCAAACTATTTAAAAGTATAAAAAACAAACTTAAAGTTCCGCTTAACATAATAAGATTGAAAACTACTTTGTGTTTCATTTGTGCTAATATAGAAGTGTTTGCGAAAACACAAGCCAAAACTATAATTGCTAGTTGAATCATTTGAGGAATAGAAGTTCCGTTAGCTAAAACATACATAGCCGCAGCGCCTCCTAAACAGCTTTGTCCAATTACTGCCATTGCAGCAGAACCCATATAATTTCTATTGAAAATGTCGAATGTTGTTTGGTATAGTGTCATGATATTCAGATTTTTATATGACAAAGATACGCCTGCAATACAACTGCATTTTATGATTAAAATCATAAAACGAGAACTTTTTTATCTGTATACTTTTCGATTAATAATCTTCAATTCACCTTTTTTTTCCAGCGCTTTTATCGCTCTAATGACTGTTTCTACTCGTAAACCAGTCAAATCTCCAATTTGTTGTCTTGTGAAATTAATAAGATAACCGTTTTTGTCTTTTTGAAAATTAAAATAAGCAATTCCGTGATCGATTAGTTTTAAAACGCGATGTTCAGGTTCGTGTGTCGAAATTTCGGCAGCCATAACTGATTTATAATACAATCTTTGCGCTAGATTTTCGATTATTTGAATACTCACTTTTGGATTTTCTTCCAATAATTTCATGAAGTTTTCTTTTGGAAGAATGAAGATTTCAGCATTTTCAACAGCAATGGCATTCGCAGGATATTTTTGATTTAAAAATAGGGGAGGTTCGCCAAAAGATTGTCCGTTATAAAAAATGCCTTGAATAAATTCGCGTCCATCATCATTATAATTACTCATTTTGACTTCACCAGAAATAATCTGATAATAGTTTAAAGGAAGATTGCCTTCTTCAAAAACAATATCGTTTCGATCAAAAGATTTTTTGGTTACGCCGTATTTCTGTAGTAATTCAATTGTAATCATAATGTATTATTTGCGTTATCAAAAGACATTAGACAAATATAATTCATTCAAAATAGTTCTTCTCCATTAAAAAACTTTTACTTTTACACCCACGATGCAAGAACAAATACTCACTATTCGACAACAAATTTTAGAGGCTAAAAGTAACGGTCAGAAACTACTGGCAGTACTTTTGGATCCAGATAAAATTGTATTGGAAAATTTAGGTCATTTAATCGAAAAAATTACTCAGTCGCCTGCTACTCATATTTTTGTTGGAGGAAGTATTGTTCAAAACAATATTTTAGAAGAATTAATATTGGAGTTAAAACAAAAAACAAGTTTGCCCGTTATTTTGTTTCCAGGAGATCCTTCGCAAATTTCTTCAAAAGCTGACGGTATTTTGTTTCTTTCTTTATTATCAGGAAGAAATCCAGATTATTTGATCGAGTATCAAGTCCAAGCAGCTCCGATTCTTAAGAAAACCAATCTTGAAGTAATTTCTACAGGATATATTTTAATAGAAAGCGGTAACGAAACTGCTGTTGCTCGTGTTAGCAAAACAAAACCATTAAGCCGTGAAAATCTTGATTTGGTTTTAGCAACTGCTCTTGCAGGAGAGATGTTAGGAAATCAATTGATTTATTTAGAAGCGGGAAGCGGAGCAAAACAACCCGTTCCGACAGAGATGATTGAGTTAATTGCGCAAAATATTGAAATTCCTATTATTGTTGGTGGAGGAATTGTAGATTTGCAGGGAATTCAAAAAGCCTATAATGCTGGTGCAGATTTGGTTGTTATTGGAACAGCTTTTGAAAACAACAGCCATTTTTTTGAATCATAAATGCCATTAACCAAAAACAATTTCCATGATAGATTTTTTTCTAGAAAGTTATAAAAACGCCCCATTATGGCATATTGCTTTGGAGTTTTTAGTTTTTGTTTGTGGAATTTTGAGTGTATGGTTTGCTAAAAAAGAAAATATTTGGGTTTATCCAACAGGATTAATTGCTACGGCAATATCGGTTTATTTGCTTTATGTGGCCGGTTATATGGGAGACATGATTATCAATGCCTATTTTTCAATTATGAGTATTTATGGTTGGTATGTTTGGGCAAAAGGAGGAACGACTGAAGACAATCTGCCAATAACTCGTACAACTTTTAATGAAAAAATAATCGGAATCTTACTGTTTATTGTGACGGTTTTTGTAGTTTTCGGCATTTATAAATATTTTGGTTACGAAATTCATCACGACAATTATGTTGACATGGTCTCGTCTGGAATATTTTTTGCAGGAATGTGGTACATGGCCAGAAAAAAAATAGAAAACTGGACACTTTGGATTATTGGTGATATTATTGTTGTGCCTCTCTACGCTTATCGTGGTTTAGGGATGTTGTCACTTCAATATATAATTTTTACAATTTTGGCTATTTCAGCTTATTTAGAATGGAGAAAGATCTTAGACAGCAAAAAACAACCATCATAAAAATTGCTTTGTTTGGACCTGAAAGTACGGGGAAAACGACCTTAGCAAAACAGCTTGCAGATTACTATGAAACCGAATGGGTTCCTGAATTTGCGCGTGATTATCTGCAAGAAAAATGGGAGGAAAATAAGCATATTTGTGTAGCTGATGACATGATGCCTATTGCTTACGGTCAAACGGCATTAGAAAATGAAAGATTAAAAAAGGCAAAAAAATACCTCTTTTGCGATACTAATCTAATGGTAACCAAAGTATTCTCTGAAATATATTATGGTTTTTGCGACCCGCTTTTAAATGAAGCAGCATTGAATCACGAATATGATTTGGTTTTTTTAACAGATATTGATGTTCCTTGGGAGAAAGATGATATTCGCGATACTCCAAACGGAAGAGAAACTGTGTTTTCTGTTTTCAAACAAACTTTAATCGATACAAAAAAGCCTTTCATAACATTATCTGGAGACAAGGAAACACGTTTGGAAAAAGCAATTACGATTGTTAATAATTTGACTATTGCGAAAGAAAAAGGTTTTTCATCTTCCGATTTTATTCAAATCTATGAGAGAGGAATTCCTTTTGAAAATATTTTAAAACAGCTTGAAATTTTTGATAACGGAATAGCAAAGAGTAATCTTGTAAGCCCTGCAACAATCGGAAATGGAATTTTAAGTTTATCTGAAGCTGATTTCCTAGAAAAAGCTTCTTTTTTTGATAATCAAAAAGAAAAATTAAAGATCAAAAAGTTTGTTCCAGCTTCTGGTGCTGCGACAAGAATGTACAAATTCTTAACAGCTTTTTTGAATGATTTTGATATTAAAAGAGAAACAATAAATGCGTATATCAACAGAAAAAATGATAAAGAGCTTTCTATTTTTATCGTTGGTATGGAGAAGTTTCCTTTTTTCGAAGCAGTTGATAAAAAATTAAGAGAAATTTATCCTGATTTTGAGTCTTTAGATAGAGATTATAAAAATTATTATTTTATAAAATTATTGCTGTCGCCAGATTATTATAATTCGGCAAATAAGCCTAAGGCTGTTTTGCCCTTTCATAAATACAAAACGCATATTGCCAATCCAATTGAAGAACATTTAAATGAATGTATTCATTATGCTACTTCAGAAAAGGTTTCTAATTTGCATTTTACCGTATCAGAAATTCACCAAAACTTATTTTATAAAGGAGTTGATGAGGTTATAGAAAAAATTGAAGAACCATCTGGAGTAAAAATTAATATTGGATATTCTTATCAAAGTAAAAGCACTGATTCTATTACTATTGATGAGAACAACAAATTGGTAAAAGATAAAAATGATAATTTAATCTTTAGACCAGGCGGACATGGAGCTTTAATTGAAAATTTAAATAATCTTGATGCCGATGTAATTTTTATAAAAAATATTGATAATGTAATTCAGAATCATATTGAGAAAACTACATTGTATAAAAAAGCTTTGGCAGGTGTTTTGGTAGAAATGCAGCAAAAAGTTTTCTCTTATTTGAAAGCAATCGATCAGAATGAAATTCAAGAAAAGCATGTAGAAGAAGTTGTTTTATTTTTAAAAGAAAAGTTAAACATTGAGATGAGTAATGATTTCAATAAATTTACTTTTGAAAATAAGATATATAAGATCAAAGAGATTTTAAATAGACCAATCCGTGTTTGCGGAATGGTGAAAAATGAAGGCGAGCCTGGCGGCGGTCCGTTTTGGGTAATGAATGATAAAGGCGTAATTTCTCTTCAAATTGTTGAAACTTCTCAAGTAGATTTAACTAATAAAAAACAACAGACTATTTTAGCCGAATCAACACATTTTAATCCGGTAGATTTGGTTTGCGGTATAAAAAACTACAAAAACGAAAAATTTAATTTGCTTCAATTTGTAGATCAAAATACAGGTTTTATTGTAGAGAAAAGTGTTGATGGAAAAGCGGTTAAAAATTATGAATTACCAGGTTTATGGAATGGTTCAATGGCAAATTGGTTAACGGTTTTTGTTGCTGTGCCTTTGATTACTTTTAATCCTGTAAAAACAGTAAACGATTTGCTAAAAGCAGCACATCAGCCACAATAATAAAATGGATTCAGAAAAAATCATATCAGAATTAAACTTTAAAGCCGTCCGCAGCAGTGGTTCGGGAGGACAAAACGTAAATAAAGTTTCGTCAAAAGTAGTTCTGAATTTTGATTTGAATGCTTCTCAAGCTTTATCTGATGAAGAAAAATTGCTTTTACAAGAAAATATATCGGCAAGATTAACTTCTGAAAATATATTAATTTTAAACTGTGACGAAGATAGGAGCCAGCTTAAGAACAAGGAAATTGTTACTAAACGATTTTTAGAAATCATCAAAAAAGGATTGTATGTTCCGAAAGTCAGAAAAGCAACAAAAGTTCCAAAATCTGTAATTAAGAAAAGAATTAAAGATAAAAAGAACATTTCGGACTTGAAGCAATCACGCAGAAAACCTGATTTTTAGTGTTAAGACTGTAGAATTAAGTATTAAGAAATCCAAAAATGAAAAATCTTAATACATTTATCTTAATACTTTTTTATATTTGCATTGTCTCAAAGGGGTGCTCTAAATAACGAGCTGAGATCATACCCAAAGAACCTGAGCGAGTAATGTTGCTAAGGGAAAAAACGACACTATCGAGCGTGCACACTTTATTTTGTCGTGAAACACATTTATTAATTTAACAAAAGAATAATTCCCCCTTTTATTCGTAATTTTTTACGAATGAAAACTTTTTTTTTAGGTGCTAAGGCACAGAGGTACAAAGGTTCAGAGGTTTTTACAAACAGAACCAAATTTGTTTTTTCTACATTTTCTTTTCTCTTTTCTCTTTTCTCTTTTGCACAACAGCAAGATTCTACAAAAGTAAATTCTCTAGATGAGGTTTTGGTTTCTGCCGTTCGTGTTACTTCTAAAACTCCTGTGAGTTTTAGTAATATGGATAAGAAAGAAATTAAGTATAGAAATTTAGGCCAGGATATTCCTGTTCTGATGAACTATCTTCCTTCGGTTGTAACAACTTCAGATGCCGGTAATGGTGTTGGTTACACTGGAATTAGAGTACGTGGAAGCGATGCTACGCGTGTAAACGTAACGATAAATGGAATTCCGTATAACGATGCAGAAAGTCAGGGAACATTTTGGGTTAATATGCCCGATTTTGCTTCTTCTGTAGAAAGTCTTCAATTGCAACGAGGAGTTGGAACATCTACAAATGGTGCAGGTGCGTTTGGCGCGAGCTTAAATATGCTAACTGACAGTTATGCTAATAAAGCAACTGGCGAAATTTCAAGCTCTGCGGGATCATTCAATACTATAAAAAATACGGTAAAATTCAGCACAGGCTTGTTGAATGATCATTTCGAAATTGCGGGACGTTTATCTGCCATAAAATCACAAGGATATATTGATCGTGCAAGTTCAGATTTAAAATCATATTTCTTGCAGGGAACTTATGTTGGTAAAACAACTTTGATTAAAGCTTTAGTTTTTGGCGGAACCGAAAAAACGTATCAATCTTGGAACGGAATTGATGGTGAAACTTTAAACACAAATCGTACTTTCAATTCAGCAGGTATGTATACAGATGAAGCAGGAAACGTTCGTTTTTATGATAATGAAACCGATAATTACAAGCAAGATCATTATCAACTGCATTGGAGCGAATCTATTTCTGATAAATGGAGCACAAACTTTGCACTTCATTATACAAAAGGAAAAGGTTATTATGAAAATTACAAGGAAGATGCAGATATGGCTGAATATAATCTGGATCCAGTTGGAAGTGTAACAACAACAGATTTAGTACGTCAAAAATGGTTAGATAATGATTTTTACGGAACTACTTTCTCTGCTAAATATGTCACAGAAAAGCTAAATGTTATTTTGGGCGGAGGCTGGAATAAATATGAAGGCGATCATTTCGGAAAAGTAATCTGGGCAAGATATGCTTCTCAATCTGAACTTGGCGATCATTATTACGATGATTTTTCTACAAAAACAGATGGGAACATTTTCGCGAAAGCAAATTATCAATTAACAGAAAAGTTAAGCTTATATGGTGATTTGCAATACAGAAATGTAAAATATAAAGCTAATAGTGCAGAAACTGGTTTAGTTGATGATAATTTCAATTTCTTTAATCCGAAAGCAGGTTTGAATTACGAAATCAATCAAAAAAGCACTTTGTACTTTTCTTACGCACGAGCAAATCGTGAACCTAACAGAACTGATTATGAAGGAGGAAATGTAAAACCAGAAAAATTGAATGATTTTGAATTAGGATGGAGATTCAATTCTGAGAAATTTCAATTGAATTCTAATGTGTATTACATGGCATACAAAGACCAATTGATTTTAACTGGAAGATTGGATGATGTTGGAAATCCGATTCGTGCAAATACGGAGAAAAGCTACCGTTTAGGTTTAGAAGTTGATGCAACAATTGCACTTTCAGATAAATTCACTTTAAGACCAAACTTTACTTTAAGCAGCAACAAAAATGTTGATTTAGCTGTTGATGGAGAATATTACGGAACAACTAAAATTGCTTATTCTCCAGAAGTTATTGCCGGAAACGTTATTGTATTTAAGCCAATTGAAGGATTATATCTTTCATTATTGCAAAAATACGTTGGAGAACAATTCATGAACAATATCGAACTTCCGTCAGCAAAATTGGCAGATTATTTTGTAAACGATTTTAATGTTTCGTACGAAATAAAACCAAATTCAATTTTTAAATCGATTACCATAACTGGAATGGTTAATAATATCTTCGACAAAAAATATGTTTCAAATGGATATATGTGGGATATTT
This sequence comes from Flavobacterium ginsenosidimutans, assembly GCF_003254625.1. Taxonomy (GTDB): domain Bacteria; phylum Bacteroidota; class Bacteroidia; order Flavobacteriales; family Flavobacteriaceae; genus Flavobacterium; species Flavobacterium ginsenosidimutans. The sequence continues at coordinate 66,332 of NZ_QJRJ01000079.1, read as the reverse complement.
ATCCTTACTATTACCCGCAAGCTGGGACAAATTTCTTAGTTGGTTTGAATTTGAAATTCTAATTAAGTTGTATTCATAAAAAAAGCCTGAAAATTTCTTTCAGGTTTTTTTTATTTAATTATAAACGTGAACCACAGTTCCAGAAGCTTCAACTCGATATTGTTTCATCGGATATTCTTTTCCTCCAAGTCCTGTAAACAAATTGTATTGAGTTTTATCGCAAGGACAAACAGCGTAAATTCCGTCGATTGTCATGGCCGTACAAGATGTAAGCGCTTGATTTGGACAAGCTGCATCAAAAGCAGTAAAAGTTCCTTCACCAGTTTTCATTACTATAATTCCTTTTGCTCCATAATTGGCAACATAAACAGGATTACTTGGATACAACAATTTGTTATATGTTGGCAAATTGGCATCAAGATATGCGTTTACGGGATAATTAGGAATATAAGGATTATTATTGCTTCTGTTGTTTTCACTGCAAGAGAACAAAACAGCGGTAAATGCTATAAAGAACCAGATTTTTTTCATTATTTTAATAGGAATTAGTTAAAACAAAAATAATTATTTAGATTTGAAATCTATATGATTAACATATAATTATGTACTATTAAAAATTATAGTATATTTGTGGTAAGAAAATCCCGTCGCGATGGGATTTTTTGTATTTATATAAACGATGAAGTTATGAGTAAAGTATCTTATTATACAGCAGAAGGACTAAAAAAGTTAAAAGATGAGTTGGAGCACCTTAAAAGTGTAATGCGTCCAAAAGCATCTCAAGATATTGCAGACGCGAGAGATAAAGGTGATTTGTCTGAAAATGCGGAATATGATGCGGCAAAAGAAGCACAAGGTTTATTAGAAATGAGAATTTCTAAACTAGAAGAAGTATACGCAAATGCAAGATTAATAGACGAATCTCAATTAGATGTTTCTAAAGTTTTGGTTTTATCGAATGTAAAAATCAAAAACCAAAGTAACGGAATGGAGATGAAATATACGCTTGTTGCTGAAAGCGAAGCAGATTTGAAAACAGGAAAAATCTCTGTAACTTCTCCTATTGGAAAAGGTTTACTAGGAAAATCTGTTGGAGAAGTAGCTGAAATTACAGTTCCAAACGGAGTTTTAAAATTCGAAATTCTTGAAATTTCAAGAGACTAAATTTTAGTTTAACCGTTTAATCGTTTAATCGGTTAAACGATTAACCAAATAAACGAATAAACAATGAGCACAATATTCACTAAAATAGTAAACGGAGAAATTCCAGCTTATAAAATTGCTGAAGACGAAAACTATTTGGCATTTTTAGATGTAAATCCAAATGCAAAAGGACACACACTTTGTATTCCGAAACAAGAAATCGATAAGATTTTTGATATGGATGAAGAACTGTATTTAGGCTTAATGAAGTTTTCTAAAAAAGTAGCGGCAGCTTTAGAAAAAACAGTTCCATGCAAAAGAATCGGAATTGCAGTTGTTGGACTTGAAGTGCCTCACGCACACGTGCATTTGATTCCGTTAAACCACATGGACGAAATGCGTTTTATCGATAAAGTTTCACTTTCAAAAGAAGAGTTTGAAGTTTTAGCAAAAGATATTCAATCGAATTTGTAAAGACTTCGACTTCGTTCAGTCTGACAAAACAGATAACTAAAGTGCAGTAAAATTCATTACTGCACTTTTTTATTTAATGAAATTTGAAAAGTAGTTCCTTTTCCAATTTCAGAATGTAAAACTTTAATTTTTCCATTGTGGTATTCTTCAACAATTCTTTTCGTTAAAGATAGTCCCAGTCCCCAACCGCGTTTTTTAGTCGTAAATCCAGGTTCGAAAATAGTTTTAAATTGTTTTTTAGAAATTCCTGTTCCTGAATCTTTCACATTTATCTTTACGTTATGACTATCTTGTTCAATCTTAAGATCTAAAGTTCCTTTTCCTTTCATGGCATCAATCGCATTTTTGACCAAATTTTCGATAGTCCAGCTATGTAAAATAGGATTGATCATGCCTAAAATAGGTTCGTTTGGAGCTTTAAAAGAAAAAGCAACTTGTTTAGAAAATCGTGATTGCAAGTATTCGTATGCGACTTTTGTTTCTTCAACAATATCATGAAGTTCTAAAACAGGAATTGAACCAATTTTAGAAAAACGATCCGTAATAGTTTGCAGACGTTCTATGTCTTTTTCGATTTCAGTACTAATAGATTGATCAATATTTTCTGTTTTAAGTATTTCAACCCATCCAATTAAAGAAGACAAAGGCGTTCCTATTTGATGCGCTGTTTCTTTTGCCATTCCTGCCCAAAGCTTATTTTGAGTTGCCATTTTAGTGCTTTTGTAAAAGTTATAAATTAAGGCAATACATAAAAAGATAATGAGAAGTAAAGCAATCGGGTAATATTTGAGCTTATTTAATAACGCTGAATTGCCATAATATAAGGTTTGATATTTTCCTGGGGCATATTCAAAAGTAATAGGTTCGTTTTCGCTTTTTAATTTGTTTAAAAAATCGATTCTTTTTTTCTTGTCATTAAGAACTTCGTCAGGAACATTTACAGCGCTCACTACTTTATCATAAAGCATTATAATTCCAGGAATTGAAGTATTGTTACTGAAAATCTGAAGAGGTAGTTCTACATCGGTATTTTCGTTTGCATTAACTAGTGTAATTTGGGCGTTTACAAAAAGATTCATTTTTAAACGTTCCTCATTTTTAAATATTTGGAAGAAAGTATAAGTGTTCCAAAGGATTAGCGAAATTATTATAAAGCAAACCGAAATAATAATCCAGCGGGTTGTATTTGTTCTTTCAGAAAAAGACATATCAATTATTTTGTGGTATAAAGATAACGAAATATACACATTTTATATTTTGCGAATGCGGAAAGATTTTTCGTTTTATCTACAAAACTATTTCTTCTAATTAAACGATTTCAATACTTTTGTAACTGCAAAAGCGAGATTTTGTTTAAATAAAAAAGTATGATCAGCATTAATCCAAAAGAGATTCCGACGGCTAAATTGCAAGGCTATTTGCAGAGTTCAATTGGTCCGAGACCTATTGCATTTGCAAGCACAATAAGCGAAAAAGGGATTCCGAATTTATCTCCGTTTAGTTTCTTTAATGTATTTAGTGCAAATCCGCCTATTTTGGTTTTTTCGCCATCAAGACGTGTTCGCGATAATACAATCAAACATACTTTAATAAATGCTGAAGCAACTAGAGAAGTAGTAATTAATGTTGTAAATTATGATTTAGTTCAGCAGACTTCACTGGCAAGCACAGAATATGGAGATGGTGTAAACGAATTTATCAAAGCAGGATTAACTCAAATTCCGTCAGATTTAGTAAAACCATATCGTGTAAAAGAATCTCCAGTTCAATTTGAATGTAAGATTACGCAGATTATTCCGTTAGGAGAAGAAGGAGGAGCAGGAAATTTGATTTTGTGTGAAGTGGTGAAAATTCATATTGACGAATCTATTTTAGATGAAAACGGAGCGATCGATCAGCATAAAATTGATTTGGTTTCAAGACTTGGAAATAACTGGTATTCAAGATCAAATCAAGGACTTTTTGAAGTGGCAAAACCCTTAACAACACTAGGAGTAGGAGTAGATGCAATACCTAATTTTGTAAAAGAAAGCGATGTTTTTGACGGAAATGATTTAGGCAAATTAGGAAATGTAGAAGCCTTGCCTACAATTGAAGAAGTTACTATATTTGTGAAAGAAAATTTCGCAGTCAAAGGAGTTTTAAGCTCAGATGATCAGAAAAAAGTACATTTAGAAGCCAAAAAATATCTGGATAATGGCGATGTAGAATCGGCATGGAAAGTGCTTTTAGCTAAGAAATAAAAGAAATAGAAACAATAATTAATATAGACGAAGATGGAAGTTACAGGAAAAGTAAAAGTGGTTAACCCAGAGCAGCAAGTTAGTGCCTCATTCAAAAAAAGAGAGTTAGTTGTTACTACTGAGGAGCAGTATCCACAACATATTTTAATCGAATTTACACAAGATAAATGCGATTTATTGAGTAGCTATAAACAAGGAGATGCAGTAAAAGTTTCTATCAATTTAAGAGGAAGAGAATGGGTTAATCCGCAAGGAGAAACTAGATATTTCAATAGTATTCAAGGTTGGAGAATCGAAAGATTAGCTGCAGAAGGTTCTACACAAGCACCACCGATGCCAACAGCGGAAACTTTTGCTCCAGCAACAAACGTAAACGAAGACGAACCAGACGATTTACCGTTCTAAAAAAGGTTTAAATTCTAAAATTTTAAATTCCAAATTCCAATTCATTCTCTTGAATTTGGAATTTGGAATTTTATTTTTGATTCTTTTTTTATTGATCTCCAAATCTTGGAATTTGGAATTTAAAAAATTGACTATTTAAAAATGTATTATTTATTCAACGATTTATTTTTTCCGCCCGTTACAGAAGCAGATGAAGAAGGAGTTTTGGCACTTGGAGGAGATTTAAGTCCAGAACGCTTACAGCTGGCTTATAAAAGCGGTATTTTTCCTTGGTTTAACGAAGGAGAGCCTATCCTTTGGTGGGCGCCAGATCCGAGAATGGTTTTGTTTTTTGATGAATTGGTGATATCCAAAAGCATGAAAAAGATTCTCAATAAGAAAATCTTTAAAGTTACTTATAACAAGAATTTCAGAGAAGTAATTTCAAATTGCCAGCAGATAAAGCGTGAAGGCCAAAACGGAACTTGGATTTCTGACGAAATGATTGAATCGTACTGCAAACTAAACGAAGAAGGGTTTGCGAAATCAGTTGAGGTTTGGCAGGATGATGTTTTGGTTGGAGGTTTGTACGGAATTGATTTAGGTGATGTTTTTTGTGGAGAAAGTATGTTTTCTAAAGTTTCAAATGCTTCAAAAACAGCATTTATAGCTTTAGCTTTATATTTGAAGAAAGAAAATTATAAATTGCTTGATTGTCAGGTTTATAATCCGCATTTAGAAAGTTTAGGCTGTCGCGAAATTGATCGCGAAGAATTTATGTCCATTTTAAAAAGTAAATAAAAATGAGTGTAGTTTACAGTGTAAAAGAGATTTATATTTATCCGATAAAAAGTTTAGCGGGCATTAGTTTAAAAAGTGCCAATGCTGAAGAAATGGGTTTTGAAAATGACCGAAGATGGATGCTGATTAATGCCGAAAATGTTCATGTTACGCAAAGAGAATATCCAATCATGAGTCAGTTTTATCCTGAAATTTCTGGAGATAAAATTAAAATTACTTTTGAAGGAGAAACACATGAATTTTCTATTAATGAACATTTAGAAAATGCAATAGAATCTCATGTTTGGGATGATAAAAGCGAAGTTTTCGAAGTAAATAAAAACTCTTCAAAATGGTTTAGCGATAAATTAGGTTTTGATTGCAGACTGGTAAAAATTATAAAAAATGGCGACCGTAAGCATGAAAGTTCACGATTAAAAGAAACTTTCAATGTTAGCCTTGCCGACGGTTATCCTTATTTGTTAATTGGAACAGAAAGTCTTGATTTTTTAAATGAAAAATTAGAAGAAAAAATCACCATTAAAAGATTCCGCCCAAACATTGTTGTAAGTACCAAAAATGCACACGAGGAAGATAATTTTAAGACTTTTACAATTGGAAAAGTTCAATTTAAAAACATTAAACCCTGCGGAAGATGTATTATGGTAAATAATGATCCGCAGAAAGGAATTGTAAAAAAAGAACCTCTAAAAACTTTGAGCAAATACAGAAATGTCAATAATTCAGTTTTATTCGGGACTAATATTGTGAGTTTGAATTCTGGAATTATTAGTGTGGGAGATGAGGTTGTTTTTTAGAAATTCAGTTTCGTGAAATTCCAGTTTAAAGTATTGAAAAGTATCAATTCATTGTTTAAAGTTGGTAATTCCAAAATCAATTTTAATGTTTCATGTGCCATCATATTTCCTATGATTCCAGGCAATGTTCCTAAAACCCCATTCAAATTACAATTCGGAACATCTTTTGGATCTGGCATTTCTGGAAATAAATCGCGAAGATTTTTACTTCCGTTATGATTGAAAACCGCAATTTGTCCTTCGAACTTTAAAATACTTCCATAAATCAAAGGTTTTTTAAGCTCAACGCAAGTATCATTCACCAAATAACGAGTAGAAAAATTATCAGAACCATCCACAACAATATCATACTGCTGAATGATTTTTGATGCATTTTCGGTCGTTAATTTTTCATTAATCGCAACAGCTTCAATCAACGGATTTAATTTAGAAATCACCTCTTTTGCTACAACAGCTTTTTGCTGACCAATTTCATTTTCAGTATATAAAATCTGTCTGTGCAGATTATGAATTTCGATAGTATCAAAATCCATAATTCCGATAAAACCAACTCCAGCAGTCGCAATATATTGCAAAATAGGACAGCCTAAACCTCCTGCGCCAATTACTAAAACTCTAGCTTTTTTTAATTTTTCCTGACCTTCATCGCCAATTTCAGGAAGAATAGTTTGTCTGTTGTAACGAAGGAATTCTTGAATAACGCTCATCTTTAAATTTTAAATTTTAGATTTTAGATTGTTGATTTTAGATTGGGATTTGAAATTTTGGATTGATGAATAGAAATGCAAAAAATCTGAAATCTAAACTCTAAAATCTGAAATAAAACTTTTGTCCCAGTCTTTCCAAACAGGTTCGTAACCTGCATTTTTTATGATTTTTGAAATTTCTTCTGCAGAACGTTCATCGCTGATTTCGAATTGTTCCAAAGATTGCGGATCGACAACATAACCACCTGGATTTGTTTTAGAACCTGCGCTCATACTCGTAACACCAATCGGAATAATATTGTTTCTGAATTTTTCATTTTCTCTTGTTGAAATCGAAATTTCTAAATCTTCATTCCACAAACGATAAGCGCAGATTAATTGCGTTAAATCTTTATCGTCCATAATAAAATTGGGTTCGATAATGCCTTCCGCAGGGCGGAGACGTGGAAAAGAAACCGAATATTTAGTCTGCCAATATTTTTTCTGCAAATAATCTAAATGTAAAGCATTGAAAAAGCTATCGGTTCGCCAATCTTCCAAACCTAATAAAACACCTAAACCAATTTTATGAATTCCAGCAGTTCCAATTCGGTCGGGAGTTTCCAATCGATAATCGAAGTTTGATTTCTTCCCTTTTGTATGATACTTTTTGTAAACTTCCTGATGATACGTTTCCTGATAAACCAAAACCGAATAAACGCCAGCTTCATGCAAACGCTGGTAATCTTCAGTAGAAAGTGGCTGAACTTCAACAGAAATAATCGAAAAATCGTTTTTAATCAAATTAATGGCATTCAGAAAATAATTGATATTTACGGTATAATTCGCTTCGCCAGTAACCAATAAAACATGATCAAAACCAGTTTTTTTGAGAGCTTCAACTTCCAGTTTTATTTCGGCATCAGTAAGCGTTTTTCTTTTGATTTTATTGTCTAAACTAAATCCGCAATACGTGCAAATGTTTTGGCATTCGTTGCTCAAATAAAGCGGCGCATACATTTGGATCGTTTTCCCAAAACGCTTTTTTGTGATTTCATGGCATTTTTGTGCCATTGGTTCTAAATAATTTTGTGCAATAGGAGAGATCAGAATCAAAAAATCATCGAGATTGTATTTGGTTTTAGCCAAAGTCCGTTCGACATCTTTTGATGTGGTTTTATATATTCTGGATTGGATTTCATCCCAATTATATTGCTCAAAAATAGATTTAAAAGTATTCATGTGAGTTTAGTTTTACTGCAAAAGTTTTTTAACGCAAAGCGCGCTAAGAATACGCAAAGATTGCTAAGCTTTGAGTTCTTGTCTTTGACAAAAAGTCCGCAAAGCTTTGCGAACTTTGCGAAAAAACTCTGCGAACTTTGCGGTTAAATTTATTCATAAAGAAACGAAGTCAAAGGACTAGATGCCGAAGCATAATTCTGCTGGTTCGCAATTTTAGCTTCAAAAGCTTTTCTTCCTGCAATTACCGCTTCCTTAAAAGCTTCAGCCATTAATTTCGGATTTCCAGCAACGGCAATAGCAGTGTTTACCAAAACAGCATCCGCACCAATTTCCATTGCTTTTGCAGCATCAGAAGGCGCTCCAATTCCTGCATCGACAATTACTGGTACGGTACTTTGTTCTATAATAATTTCTAAAAAATCGATTGTTTTTAGACCTTTATTGCTTCCAATTGGCGAACCCAAAGGCATTACAGCCGATGTTCCTGCGCTTTCTAAATGTTTGCACAAAACAGGATCAGCGTGAATGTACGGAAGCACGATGAAACCAAGTTTTGCTAATTCCTCAGTTGCTTTTAAAGTTTCAATTGGATCTGGCATTAAATATTTTGGATCGGGATGAATTTCTAGTTTTACCCAGTTTGTTTCTAAAGCTTCACGAGCTAATTGTGCTGCAAAAACAGCTTCTTTGGCATTTCTTGCTCCAGATGTATTCGGTAATAAATTGATATTTGGATGTTTTAAATGCGATAAAATTGCGTCAGTATCGGTTTCCAGATCGATACGTTTTAAGGCAACCGTAACCAATTCGCTTTCTGAAGCTAAAATCGCTTGCTCCATTTCTTCATTCGAACCAAATTTTCCCGTTCCAAGAAACAAGCGGGATTTAAAGGTTTTGTCTCCTATATTAAACAATGATGTTTGCATATAATTTTTCGTTTAGTTGTTGAATTAATTTTTCTTTCTCATCACTTTCGGTAATGATTCCAGAAACGGCAATTCCATGAATTCCAGTCTCCATTAACGGATTCACATCTCTTAATGTGATGCCTCCGATAGCATAAACAGGAATTTCGATTTTATTTTTTTTCAGTTTTTGAAGAATATCAAAATAGCCCGATAATCCTAAAATCGGACTCAGTTTTTCTTTTGTATTCGTAAATCTAAAAGGCCCTAAACCGATATAATCACAGCCATTTTTAACATGATTTTCGATGTCTTCAAAAGTGTTTGCAGTGCCTCCAATTACTTTTGAAGGTCCTAAAAATGTTCTTGCCTCGTCGATTTTGGTATCGGTTAAACCTAAATGAATACCGTCTGCGTCAATTTCTTTAGTAAGATATAAATCGTCGTTCACAATAAAATTGGCTGTATATTTTTCGCATAAAGGTTTTACCGCTTCCGCTAAAGTGAAAGCATCTTTTTGTGTTTGGTTTTTAAAACGTATTTGTACCCAATTGCATCCAGCGTCAAGTGCCTGATGAATATTATACAATTGTTTTTCGATAGTTTCGCCCTGCGAGATATATTGAAGTTTGCTATACATAATGATATCCAATTAAAGTTGATGTTGAACTCAAGTAATTTTCGATATAGATTTTAGCGTTTTTACAGGCTTCTTTTAGTGTCTGATTTAAAGCTAAATTCGAAGCAATTGCAGAAGAAAGCACACAGCCTGAGCCATGTTTTTCAAAGCAGTTTTTATCCGATGGAAGTAACTCTAATATTTCATCTTTTAGAAACAGACGATCTGTTCCTAGTGCCTTTTCGTTATGTCCACCTTTTAATAAAATGTTCGTTGAAAACCTACTTTCATTAGAAATAAAATCAGGAAATAGAATTTCAACTTCATAATAATTCGGTGTAATCAAATCGATTTTTGACAGTATTTTATTTAAATCTAAATGATCTTCAATATTCATAAATTCAAATTTTGTAGTCGATTTTAAAACAGGATCCCAAACAATTTTGGTTAAAGGGGAAAGCAGTTTTATGGTCGAAACAATTTGCTTTAAATCATGTAAAGAAGATACAATTCCAATTTTCACAACGCTGATTTTATAATTTAAAAATAGAGTTTCGATCGAGCGAATTACAAAACTCAAATCAGTCCACTGAATTTCATAAAACTGATTTTCAGTCTGAATGGTATTTGCTGTCGAAATAGCAAAACCATTCACTTTGTGCTGTTCAAATGTCTTGATGTCAGCCAAAATTCCAGCTCCTCCAGACGGATCTAAACCTGCGATTGTGAGTGCATAAGGGCGATCTTTTGACATAATTTAAATTGTTTTAATGGATTTTCATTTTTCCAAATTGTTCCTAAAAGTGCGACATCGTCAAAACCTTTTTCTAAGACTTGTTGAATGTTTTCTGAATCAATTCCACCCAAAGCAACCATTTTGGTCTGTTGGTTTTTTCGTGATTTTATTTCTTCAAAAAGATCTTTTTCAGGATAATAATTTTCTTTAGAAATACTTTTGAAAACTGGACTTAAAAACGCATAATCAAAATTTTGAAGAGAATTAAAATCTTCAATTGAATGTGTTGATGTTGACTTACAACTTTTATAAGATTGATTATAATTGATTCTTTCCTTTTCAGAGAAATGAAATCGGTTGATACCAAAATCTTTCGCTAAATGATGATGATTATGCAAAACCAAATTATCGTGAAATTCCAATTTGATCTGATGAATAAACTGAGCCATTTCCAATTCAGAAAAATCAGGTTTCCGAATATGAAGCAAAAACAATCCTTCCTCTAATAAAGAATGAAGAATGTTTATTTCATTTTCAACAAAAAGAGGATTTGTAATCACAATCATTTTTTTGGAGTATTAAGATTTGAGTATTAAGAATTAAGACGAGAGTATCAAGATGAAAGCATTGAAAGTTTATCGATTTAAAATCTTAATACTTAATTCTTCCATCTTAATACTTTAATACTTTCGTTATATGTAAATCTCTTTCCCTTGCTCAATAAACTCCTCTGATTTCTCCTGCATTCCTTTTTCCGCTGCAGCAACATCTCTAATTTCTTGAGATATTTTCATAGAACAGAATTTTGGTCCACACATTGAGCAGAAATGCGCTACTTTCGCGCCATCAGCAGGAAGTGTTTCATCATGAAATTCTCTTGCTGTATCTGGATCTAAAGCTAAATTAAACTGATCTTCCCATCGGAATTCAAATCTTGCTTTACTCAATGCGTTATCGCGATATTGCGCTCCTGGGTGGCCTTTTGCCAAGTCGGCAGCATGAGCAGAAATCTTATAGGTGATTACGCCGTCTTTAACGTCTTTTTTATTCGGTAAACCTAAGTGCTCTTTTGGCGTAACATAACATAACATAGCGCAGCCGTACCAGCCAATCATAGCGGCACCAATTGCCGAAGTGATATGATCGTAACCTGGTGCAATATCTGTCGTTAAAGGCCCTAAAGTATAAAATGGAGCTTCATGACAATGTTCCAATTGTTTATCCATATTTTCTTTAATCATATGCATTGGAACGTGTCCTGGGCCTTCAATAAAAACCTGAACGTCATGTTTCCAAGCGATTTTGGTCAATTCGCCTAAAGTTTCTAATTCGGCAAATTGTGCAGCGTCATTCGCATCTGCAATCGAACCCGGACGCAAACCATCGCCAAGAGAAAAAGCTACGTCGTATTGTTTCATGATTTCGCAGATTTCTTCAAAATGCGTGTATAAAAAGTTTTCTTTATGATGAAATAAACACCATTTTGCCATGATAGAACCACCTCGGGAAACAATTCCAGTAACGCGATTGGCGGTTAAATGAATGTAGCGAAGTAAAACCCCAGCGTGAATGGTAAAATACGAAACGCCTTGTTCTGCCTGTTCAATCAGTGTATCACGGAAAATTTCCCAAGTTAAATCTTCGGCAATTCCTTTTACTTTTTCAAGAGCTTGATAAATTGGAACAGTCCCAATTGGAACAGGAGAATTTCGAATAATCCATTCTCTAGTTTCGTGAATATTTTTTCCTGTTGATAAATCCATAATCGTGTCAGCTCCCCAACGGCAAGCCCAAACGGCTTTTTCGACTTCTTCTTCAATGCTTGAAGTCACAGCGCTGTTTCCAATGTTAGCATTTATTTTTACCAAGAAATTACGACCAACAATCATTGGTTCGCTTTCTGGGTGATTGATATTGTTTGGGATAATAGCTCTTCCGCAAGCTACTTCAGAGCGGACAAATTCGGGAGTGATTTTATTTTTTGGAGTGTTCGCACCAAAGCTATTTCCTCCGTGTTGGCATTGCATTGCTTTAGTCTGTTCGTTTAAAAGTTCGATTCGTTGGTTTTCACGAATCGCGATATATTCCATTTCTGGAGTGATAATGCCTTGTTTAGCGTAATACAGTTGTGTTACGTTTGCACCTTTCTTAGCACGTTTTGGCTGATGTAAATATTCAAATCTAAGATGATTTAGACTTTCATCTTTTAATCGGCTTAAGCCATAATCGGAGGTTATTTCGTCTAAAATTTCAACATCATTTCGATTTAGAATCCAACTTTCGCGTAAGCGTGGCAATCCTTTTCTAATATCAATTTCAATATTTGGATCTGTGTAAGCGCCCGAAGTATCATAAACCGTTACTGGCGGGTTTTTCTCAATGCCACCATTTGAAAGTTTGGTGTCACTCAAAGCAATTTCACGCATGGCTACTTTTATCGGATGGATTTCTCCGTCGATATATACTTTTTTAGAATTTGGAAAAGGGGTTCTGGATATTTGTTCTTCGTTTGTCATAGCTTATATATTGTAAAATGTGAGATGTAAAGTGTGAACTGTGAACTGTAGTAAGGCACTGCAGTGCGTCTACAGAAAGATTGAAAAATTGGAATTTGGAATTTCTTTTTTGGAATTTATTAACCTCCTTGCGTAGCAGAAATAATTAAAATATCGTCGGTTTCTTGTACGAAGAATTCGTTCCATTTGAGTTTTGGAACAACAGTATTGTTGACAGCAACGGCGATTCCGTTTTGTTTGTGCGGAATTTCGAGATCGAGCAATGATTGAACGCTTAGCGTTTCGGCATTGAAAAATTTGGTTTGTTGATTGATTTTTAGTTCCATTCCTTTTGAGTTTAGTGTATAGATACACCTTAGGAATGGCTACAAGAACGCATAAAAATGCGCGCAGAAGTCATCTTACTTTTCCCTACGCTAGTATGAACTAGATCAGGTTCAGAGGGTAAAATCTCAGCCTACAAGTTTGTAGACACCCCTAAAGTGTGAAGCAAATATATGTAATTTTTGTTTAAAAGTTTCAGGTTTCTAGTTTCAGGTTCAAAAAAACTGAAAACTGTGACTGAAAACTGAGACTATTTTCCCTTTCGCGTAAAGCAATCTTCCACATGATCATTGACCATTCCGGTAGCTTGCATGTGAGCATAAATAACGGTTGAACCTACAAATTTGAATCCGCGTTTTTTTAAATCTTTACTAATTTCATCTGAAAGAGGAGTAGTTGCTGGAGCATCTTTTGAATTTTTTAGATTATTTACAATCGGTTTTCCATCAGTGTATTTCCAAATATAATCAGAGAATGTTCCAAATTCTTCCTGTACTTTCATAAAAGCCTGAGCATTAGAAACTGCGGCCTTAATTTTTAGTTTGTTCCGAATAATTCCGGTGTTCTGCATTAATTCTTCGATTTTATCTTCAGAATAATTAGCTATTTTTTTATAATCGAAATAATCAAAAGCAGCTCTGAAGTTTTCTCTTTTATTTAAAATTGTAATCCAGCTTAAACCAGCCTGAAAAGTTTCTAGAATTAAAAATTCAAATAAAGTAGGATCATCATAAACAGGAACGCCCCATTCTTCATCATGATATTTTTTGTATAAATCACTGGAAGTACACCAGCCACATCTTATTGGTTCCATCTTTTTATTTCAAATGTATAAAAAAACCTCAAACTGTAAGCTTGAGGTTTTTTGGATAAATTCAAAGTGTAAATTATTTTTTCTTAAATACAGAAACAGCACTTAATGTTACGCCTTCTTCTGTGTATGTAGATTTTATTTTTAAAGTACTACCGTTTAAATCTAAGATGTCAACTTTAACCTCTTCATCACTATATTTTAGCGTTAAAGTGTTTCCGTCTTTTTTCCAAGTACCGTCTTCAGTATAAGTACTGCATTCTGAATCCCAAAATTCAGATGTAACGTCTACGAATTTTGCATCGCTAGTAAAAGTCATTGATGGAATTTCACAACCTCCTTCATTATCATAAGGTTGTAAAACTTCTTGACCGTTAATAATTACTCCTTGGTGAGTAACTTCCCATTTTCCTTCAATTGATGCGTTCTTGTTATCGTCATCGCTACTACAAGATACTGCTGTTAAACCTAATGTCAATACTGACACGAAAAGGATACTTAGTTTTTTCATTTTTGGTGGATTTTATTTGTTAAATGTTATTAACAAAAATAGAATCTTTTTTGAGAAAAACTAATAGTAAAAATAAGTTTTTTCGTAATTTTTTAACATTAATTTATAATTTACTGATTTTCAGGCAAGACGTTTCAAATTTAATTTGATACAGCTTTTCTTTCATTATCTTCCAATCTGCCAACTATATCCTTTTACACTCGGAATGTAGGCTGAACGACCAATTATAACCAAATCGTTGTAGATTTTTTTGTTGTATTTGATGCCTATCGCGTTTCCAGAAGTATACATCTTGTTAGCTTTAAAGATTACTTTCATTTTGCCATCTTCAAGTTCTGCGTCAGATACTTTTTCAACAAACCAAGTTGATTGCCATTTTACGGCCAATTCGTTTTCAGCTGTTTTGGTTACGCTTTTTACTAGTTTAACGGCTTCTTCTGGAATTTCAAAGTTTTCTGTAAGCTGTTTTTGAGTCATGGTCTGACCCATTTTGCATTTATCTAATATTTTTCGAAGATTAACAAAACTCATTAGTTTGTCGTTAACTTCTTTTTTTACGTTTGAAGGATTTGCAGTTTTAGGCGCAGTATTTTGAATCGGAGCTTTGATTTCGATATCATTTTTAACTGCAAAAATTTTTCTTTTATCAATCCGTTTTTTGCTCTCAATTTCTTTTGGAGCAGTAATATTTTTTGATGAGATTTTGGGGTTTATTTTTACAGCAGCAGGTTTCAGTTTATTTACAGACTGAATTTCTTTTTTAGGCTGTTTTTTTTCGTCATTGCCACAACTGAAAAAGAAATAGGTAATTGATATTAAAATAATTAAGCTAAGTTTTTTCATGACCCAAAATATTTTTATTCTTTTTTAGAATGATCTTCGTCTAGATATTTTTTAATCAAATGATGACCTAAATAAATTGCTGGCGTCAATAAGATTGCAATTGCCAGTTTAAATGTATATCCTATTAATCCAGAAGATATAAAAGTGTCAAAATCAATTTTTCCAGGAAGCCAAAAAGCGATTCCTAATACAATAAATGAATCAAATAATTGTGAAATTACAGTAGAGCCCGTTGCTCTTAGCCATATTTTCTTTTCGCCTGTTCTGTTTTTAAAAAACCAAAATATCCAGACATCAATGAGTTGTGAAGCCATAAAAGCAATAAGACTTCCGAAAATAATCCACATACTCTGTCCAAAAACTGCTTGAAACTGTTGATCATTTACAGGACTGATTCCTTTTGCTGCCGGAATTGTCATTGCCATAAATAAAATTAAAAAGGCATATGCAATTAAACAGGCTGTTATAAAAGAAAGTTTTTTTACTCCTTTTTCACCAAAATGATCATTAATCAAATCGGTAGTTAGAAACACAATTGGCCAAGGCAAAATTCCTATACTCATTACAAAGGGGCCAATTTGAATTAACTTTCCTCCAATTAACTCAGCAACAACGGCATTGGTTATAAATATTCCTGCTAAAATTACAAAAACAATTTCTTTTCGAGTCTTAAACATTTTTATTTTGGATATTGATATTTCAAAAATAAGCTATTTCTTTTTAAATCTTTAAAGCCGATCTGTTTTTATAATACGGTCGAATTTGAAGTTTGCTTTTGATTGGTTAATTTTGGGATTCTGTCATTGTTTTTTAGAAATAAATTGAACAGAAATAATTAATGTATTTAGTATGAAAACAGAATCAAATTTAGATAATCCATTGTTAAAAGATTGGTCAGGAGCTTATGGTGGAGTTCCTGATTTTAACGCATATAAAGTTTCAGATTTTAAGCCAGCAATAGAATTTGCCATTAAGGAAAAATTAGATGAAATAGATGCAATTGCAAATAATCCTGAAACACCAACATTTGATAATACAATTAAGGCTTTGGAGCTTTCTGGAGAGAAATTAGATCGAATTCACGCTGTTTATGGTATTTATCGATCGAATCTCAGTACTCCTGAATTTAATGTAGTTGATGTTGAAATGTCGCCAAAATTGGCTGAGATTAATGATAAACTGTATCAAAATGACAAGATGTTTTCTAGGATTGAAGCTTTATATAAATCGGATGAAAAGAAGAATTTAACCAAAGAACAACAGCGTTTACTTTGGCTTTATTATACTGATTTTGTGAGAGAAGGAGCAGAATTAAACGAACAGGAAAAAGATAAAGTTGCAAAGATTAATCAAGAACTGGCAACGCTTTTTACATCGTTTAGTCAAAAATTGTTAGCAGAAGAAAACGATCAATATATAGAATTAAAAACAGAAGCTGATTTTGATGGTCTTCCAGAAGAATTTAAAAATGCGGCTATTGCTGAAGCCAAAGAAAGAAATCTAAAGGTTTTAGGATGTATTGGAAATACAAGATCTTCAATTGAACCTTTTTTGACTTTCTCAAACAGAAGAAATTTAAGAGAAAAAGCTTTTGATATTTTCGTAAAACGAGGCGATAATAAGAATGAAAATGATACAAATGAAACACTTGTTCGTATTCTGAAATTAAGAGCAGAAAAAGCAAAAATATTAGGTTTTGATAATTTTGCACAATGGAGTTTGTTAAATAAAATGGCAAAAGATCCCCAGAAAACATTAGAGTTAATGGAATCTGTTTGGAAGCCTGCGGTTGAAAAGGTAAAGAATGATGTTTCGGCAATGCAGGAAATGGTTGATCGAGAAGGAGGAAACTTTAAAATCCAGCCTTGGGATTACCGATTTTATGCGGAAAAAGTCAGAAAAGCACAATATGATTTAGATCAAAATGAAATAAAACAATATCTGCAGTTAGAGAATTTGCGAGAAGGAATGTTTTGGACAGCTGGAGAATTGTTTGATTTAGGATTTAAACAGCTATTTGATGTTCCAGTTTATCATGCCGATGTTCGTGTTTGGGAAGTGAATAACAGAATTACTGGAGAACCAATAGGATTGTGGTATTTCGATCCGTATGCGCGTGTTGGTAAACGTTCAGGTGCGTGGATGAATTCACACAGAGACCAGCAGAAAATAAATGGAAAAGTGCTTCCAATTGTATCGAACAACTGTAATTTTATTAAAGGAAATAGTAACGAACCAGTTTTAATTTCGTGGGATGATGCGACTACTTTATTTCATGAATTTGGTCATGCACTTCATGGATTGTGTTCAAATGTGACATATCCAAGTCTTTCAGGGACTTCAGTTGCAAGAGATTATGTCGAATTTCCTTCGCAGCTTTTAGAACATTGGCTGGCTGTTCCAGAGGTTCTGAATAAATTTGCGCTTCATTATAAAACGAATGAACCTTTATCTCAGTCATTAGTTGAAAGAATAGGGAAAGCAGCTAATTTTAATGAAGGTTTTGCAACTGTCGAAACGATTTCAAGTTCTTTTGTTGATATGAAATTACATTTAACAACGGAAACAATTGATCCGAAGTTTTTTGAAGAGAAAGTTTTAAGTGAAATTAATATGCCTGCTGAAATTGTAATGAGGCATAGAATTCCGCAATTTGCTCATATTTTTTCAAGTGACGGATATGCGGCAGGCTATTACAGTTATTTATGGGCAGATGTTATCAATGCAGATGCTTACGAAGCTTTTTTAGAAGGAAACGGACCTTTTGATAAGAATGTTTCTGAACGCCTTTACAAAACAGTTTTAAGCGTTGGAAATACGATTGATAATGAAGAAATGTACGAGAATTTTAGAGGGCACGCTCCAAAATCTGATGCATTGATGCGAGCAAGAAATTTTCCTGTTGAAAGCTAAAAATAAAAAAGCCCGAATAAATAAATATTCGGGCTTTTTAATATTGAAAATAATATATTAACCTAAAGTAACTCTTTTGAAACCTGTAATTTCAACATTGAATCCTTTAACGTAATCACCAACTTTTTTACTGTCATCTTTGATGAAGTTTTGATCAAGTAAAGCTTTTTCTTGATCTAAAGTAGTGTTGTCAGAAATGAAACGTTGAACTTTTCCTGGAAGAATTTTGTCCCAAATTTGCTCTGGTTTTCCTTCAGCTTTTAATTCAGCTTTAGCATCTTCTTCAGCTTGTTTAATAACTTCAGGAGTTAATTGAGAGAAAGAGATGTATTTAGGAACATTTTTTAAAGTTTTTCCTAAACGTTTTGCTTCTTCATTGTCTTTTTCGATTACAGCAATACGAGCAGCAAGTTCAGATTCAACGAAAGCAGGATCAAAATCTTTGTAAGATAATGTATCAGCTCCCATAGAAGCAACTTGCATAGAGATATCTTTTGTTAAAGCTTCAGCGTTAGCAACTGGAGCAGAAATTGCAGTTAAAGCAGCAATTTTATTAACGTGAACATAAGATCCAACGTAAGCACCTTCTAAAATTTCGAAACCACCGATTTCGATTTTCTCACCAATAACTCCAGTTTGCTCGATTAATTTCTCAGCAACTGTAATTCCGTTGAAATCAGAAGCTAATAATTCTTCTTTAGAAGAGAAGTTGATAGCTCTTTCTACTAAATCTTTAGCTAAAGCAACGAAAGCTTCATTTTTACCTACGAAGTCAGTTTCACAGTTTAAAGTGATGATAGCTCCTTTAGTGTTATCTGCATTGATAAAAGAAACAGCAGCTCCTTCAGCAGACTCACGGTCAGAACGGTTAGCAGCAACTTTTTGTCCTTTTTCTCTAAGGATTTGTATAGCTTTGTCGAAATCTCCTTCAGCTTCAACTAAAGCTTTTTTACAGTCCATCATTCCGGCACCTGTAGATTGTCTTAATTTATTTACGTCTGCAGCAGTAATTGTTGCCATAATATTTTAAGTTTTAATGTGTTTAAAAGTAAAAAATTCCAGCTTTTAAATCCCAAACTCCAATTTTAATAAATTATCAACATAACGTTTTTAATTTGGCTTGGACTTTGGAATTTAAAATTTGGAATTTAAATGTTTGATTTATTCTTCAGTTGCAGGAGCAGCTTCAGCTTCAACAGCAGGAGCTTCTTCAGCAGCTTCAACTTCTTTTTCAGCACCTCTGTCAGAAAGACCTTCGATTACTGCAGTAGTTACTAAAGATAAAATTTTGTCAATTGATTTAGAAGCGTCATCATTTGCAGGAATCACGTAATCAACCTCTCTTGGGTCAGAATTCGTATCAACCATTGCGAAAACTGGAATGTTTAATTTTTGAGCTTCTTTTATTGCGATGTGTTCAGCTTTGATATCTACTACGAACAATGCTGCAGGTAATCTAGACATATCAGCAATTGAACCTAAGTTTTTCTCTAATTTAGCACGTAGACGATCAACTTGTAAACGCTCTTTTTTAGATAAAGTGTTGAAAGTACCATCTTTCTTCATTTTATCGATAGAAGACATTTTTTTAACTGCCTTTCTGATAGTTACGAAGTTAGTCAACATACCACCTGGCCATCTTTCAGTGATGTAAGGCATGTTTGCAGCTTTTGCTTTATCAGCAACGATGTCTTTTGCTTGTTTTTTGGTAGCTACGAATAAGATTTTTCTACCTGATGCAGCGATTTTTTTCAAAGCTTCATTAGCCTCTTCAATTTTAGCTGCAGTTTTATATAGATTGATAATGTGAATACCATTACGCTCCATATAAATGTAAGGAGCCATATTTGGATCCCATTTTCTAGTCATGTGTCCGAAGTGAACACCTGCTTCTAGTAATTCTTTTACTTCTATTTTGTTTGCCATTTTTGTACTAGTTTACGTTCTGTTGATTAGCAATGTATAAATGGCGATTTCTCTGGCTTTATACATTTAGATGCTAAACTATATCCTACCTCGGTAGGAGAGCAACAATAACTGTGTTTTTTAATTTCAATAAATAATTGATAATGTCTTGTCCCATCTGAACAAGACAGGTAATATTAACGTTTAGAGAATTGGAATCTCTTACGAGCTTTCTTCTGACCGAATTTCTTACGTTCAACCATTCTTGGGTCTCTTGTTAATAAACCTTCTGGTTTAAGGATTCCTCTGTTTTCAGCGTTAACTTCACACATTACGCGTGCTAATGCCATTCTTACAGCTTCTGCTTGACCAGTTGTACCACCTCCGTAAACGTTTACTTTTACATCAAAGTTGTTTTCATTTTCTGTCATAGATAATGGTTGTAAAACTTTGTAACGTAAAGTTGCAGTTGGAAAGTAAGTTGCGAATTCTTTTTTGTTTACAGTGATGTTTCCAGTTCCTTCAGAAACATAAACACGTGCAACAGCGGTTTTTCTTCTACCGATTTTGTGAATAACTCCCATTACTTAAGATCATTTAGGTTAACAGTTCTAGGTTTTTGAGCTCCGTGAGTGTGCTCAGATCCTACAACAACATTTAGATTTCTAAAAAGTTCAGCTCCTAATTTGTTTTTAGGTAACATACCTTTTACAGCTTTTTCTACTAATAATGCAGGGTTTTTAGCTTGCAATACTTTAGCAGTTAAAGTTCTTTGTCCTCCTGGGTAACCTGTATGACGCATGTAAATTTTGTCATTCAATTTTGTACCTGTAAGGTTAATTTTCTCTGAGTTGATAACAATTACGTTATCTCCACAGTCAACGTGCGGTGTGTAACTTGGCTTGTACTTACCTCTTAAGATCATTGCAACTTTAGAAGCAAGACGTCCTAAGTTATGACCTTCAGCGTCAACAACAATCCACTCTTTAGTTACAGTGGCTTTGCTAGCTGAAACTGTTTTGTAGCTTAATGCGTCCATAATATTATTTTAATTAAACATTCCATCCCCAATAAAGGGGATGCAAAAGTACAATTAATTATTTTAAAACCAAATACCTGAAAGAATATTTTATCTGCTGAAAATCAGGACTTCAGTTTTTTAATTATTTAGCCAATAAAAAAACCGTCTCTACAATAAAGTAAAGACGGTTAAATATTTAGAAAAATCGATTATACAATAAATATATTGGCAATATCAACAACTTGTTGTGTTGTAAGTGGCTCATCATAAGCTTCTGAGCCTGCTGCAGGACCAAAAGCAGTTGCAGTATTAAATCCCGCCTGCATGGTTACGCCTTCGCCATCGTATACAGCTTGTGTTGCTGCTGGCATACCTACGCCTCTTTCAGCATTGGAAATCCATCCTTTTAAACCTCTCAATCTTCTAACTTCTGAAGCGTGGCGTGCTTCAACAGAATGAATTTGCAAGGCTGCAGTTAATAAATCTGGTGTAGTAATTAAATTAGCAGCCTGTCCTTTATAAGCTCGAACTCCCGTATCTTCAAAAGCTTGCGCTAGTGCTAAAAAGGTTGGGTAATCTCCAAACGGATCAAAAGCGCCTCCAACTGTAAAGTCAAAAGTTGGTTTTGGAACAAAATTGGCACTTGCTGAACCTCCTAAACCTGCAATTAAAAATTTTACGTGATCAGATTCGTGTGCAGCAATTTGTTGAAATACTTTTAAATCGCGTCCGCCATTTTCAGAAGCTGGAATTACTCCAGAATCTAAAGCCATTGCGTAAAATTCGTCTTCAAGATATTCTAAGGTTAAGGCAAATTGCAAGGCACCAATAGGTGTTGCGGGAGTTGCTGTAATATCTTGTGCGAAAACTTTATTGGTAAGAGCCGACAATCCAAACGGAATTGATGCTAAAGCTAAATTTTTTCCGATATTCCCAAACTGAGTAAAACTGTCTCTTCTTGATCCAGTACTTTTCATTAAGTTATCATCAGTAAAGGATTCTATAAATTTTAAAATGTTCATAATTTCTAAGTTTTACTGGTTTATATTAAGGTAAGTATTTAGCTGTAAATTGTGTGGTAATAAAATTCGCAGCGATAGGCAGAATTTTAGACGGATCTTTTGCGTCGTCTAATCCTGTTGACATATTTACAATGTCGTCTCCAGCAAAATCATTAGAATTCGGATTAATCAAACTTCTTATTGCCGCAGCATGTCTTGCTTCTACAGAAACAATTTTTCCTGCCAATAATAAATAGTCTGCTGTTTTAATTAATTTTCCCGCTCCATTATAAGCAGCAACCCCAGTGTCTTCTAGCGCTTTTGCAGTAGCAAGAACTTCAGTGCGGCTGTTGAAATTTAAAGAACCATAATTAAAGGCTAGAGTAGGAAGTAATTGTGAACTTGGATCGGGAAGCGCTCCATTCAAAGCAGCTTTGAAAAAATCTCGATGAACTACTTCGTGATGGTATAAGTCAGTTAAAACTTCTTGTTCCACACTACTGAATGTTGTGTTGAAACTGCTCGAATTTACTACTTTAGTATAAAAGTCGGCTTCTAATTGTTCTAGAGCATAGGCATACGTTAATACTCCAAAATCTCCAGAACCTAAGTCGAAGACACCATTTCTGATTCCCGGCAGAGAAGTGTCAGGCATATTGTCATCATTATCATTGTCGCTGCAGCCAGCTAGAACCAAACCTGTGGTCACTAATGTTAATCCACTGAGCTTAAGAAAGCTCCTTCTGCTATTCAGTGAAGGGTCAACTTCATGAATTTTAACTTCGTTTTTCATAATCAAGTTTTTTTAATAGGTTAACAACATTGGCCATTAGTTGTTTGGTATTTAATTATTAACGAAATTTTAGGAGATGCGGTTTCAGAAAAATCTGCTTTTTTAATATTATTTCGAATAAATGGTATAATTTGAAAGACAGCTAGTTGTTTTTTATTGTATTTTCGGTAATTCTACTATATTTGTATTAATTACATAAACTTTTATAGATGAAAGCTAAAGCAACTCTAAAACAAATTGCGAAAGAACTAGGAGTTTCGGTGTCAACAGTGTCTAAAGCTCTGAACGACAGTCCGGAAATTAGTGAGCAAACGAAGGTGAAGATTAAAGAGTATGCAAAACTCAAAAATTATAAGCCGAATGTTATTGGTCTGAATTTAAAGAATCGTAAGACAAAAACGATAGGTGTAATTATACCTAATATATTAAACTCTTTTTTTGCTAAGGTTTTTAGCGGTATCGAGAAAGTTGCCGATAAAAAAGGATATAATGTAATTACGTGTATTTCGAATGAATCTTTAGAGAAAGAAGTTCATACATTAGAAATGTTGAGCAACGGAACAATTGATGGATTTATTCTTTCTGTTTCTCAGGAGGCACAAAAACTTCAGGATTACAATCACTTTTCAGAAATTATAAACGATGGAACTCCAATTGTAATGTTCGATCGTATTGCTGATGAAGTAGATTGTGATAAAGTTGTGGTTGATGATTTTGATTCAGCTTTAAACTCTACACAGCATTTAATTGATTTAGGATGTAAAAATATTGCGTTGATTTCTTCTGTAGATAATATAAGTGTTGGAAGATTAAGAACAGAAGGATACTTGAAAGCTCTAAAAGACAATAATATTCCGGTTAACGAAAAAATTATTCTTCGTACCGATTCTGAAGAAGACATGAAGGCTAAAATCGAAGGAATTTTTGATCATAAAATTGACGGAATTTTTGCTTTGGATGAAAATGATTCGGTTGCGGCATTAAGAGTAAGTTTGAAAAAAGGATTTAGAGTGCCAGAAGATATTTCAATCATTGGTTTTGCAGACGGAATTCTAGCTTCAAGACGTTTATCGCCAAGTTTGACTACAGTAAGTCAGCATGGAGTTGAAATTGGAGAAGTTGCTGCAAAAAGATTAATCGAAAGATTGGAAGAGCCAGAAGGAACAATTTCTGAATACGAAACAATCGTCATCAAAACAAAATTGAAAGAAAGAGAATCGACTCGAAAAAAATAAAACTAAAAAACCATCAGCTGAAACTGATGGTTTTTTTATGAAAATAGATTTGAAGTTTTTAGTTAGTTCCGTCAAATACGAGATTATATCCATAAGTATTATTACATGCAACGTAAATTTCTTTTGGCAATCCATTTTTGAAACTAATTTTTGAAATAATCTTTTTGTCGCATTTATGATCTTTATTTGCAAAGATTAAAATACCATCTTTAATTTTCTTAGGCAAACTACTTTCTGTTGGAGCGTAATAATTTCCTAAATATTGATTTTTGTCATTAAATACCAGTATTCTACTTGTGCTTCGATATGACATGCCCCACGTCCAAATATAATTCATGATTTTGTAGGTTCTTCCTTTGTTAGTTTTTAAAATTCCTAAATAGGTTAAAGAAGTTTCTGTTCCTCCTTTCTCACTCCATTTTCCAAAAACAAATTCTTTTCCCACAACATTTTTATGAAGAACTTTTAATCTAATATTTTCATCATTTATTTGAGAATTACCAAATTGGGGAATTCCTAATGTCATTAAAATAAAAAATATCTTAATTAAGATTTTTCTTTTCCTCATTAAAAGCCACAATTTAGTTTGTTTATAAATCTAAAATCAACAATCTGAAATCTAAAATTATCAATGCGCTTCTAACCAGTCTTTACCCATTCCAAGTTCAACTTCTAAAGGAACAGACATTTTAAACGCGTTTTCCATTTCGTGTTTAATCATAGGCTGAATTTTCTCGAGTTCATCGTTGTGAACATCGAACACAAGCTCATCATGTACTTGAAGCAACATTCTTGATTTCCAGTTTTCGTCGCGAAGTTTTTTATGAATATTGATCATTGCAATTTTAATCACATCGGCAGCGCTTCCTTGAATTGGAGCATTTACAGCATTTCGTTCTGCAGCGCTTCTTACAACAGCATTTGCCGAATTAATATCTTTTAAATATCTGCGACGCCCTAAAATAGTTTGCACATAACCTTTTTCACGAGCAAATTCAACTTGTTCTGAAATATAAGATTTAAGACGTGGATATGTTTTATAATAAGCATCAATCAATGCGGCACTTTCGCTTCTTGATAACGAAGTCTGATTGCTTAATCCGAAAGCAGAAACACCGTAGATAATTCCAAAGTTTACGGTTTTAGCATTGCTTCTTTGTTCGCGAGAAACTTCTTCTAGCGCCACATCAAAAACTTTCGCAGCAGTAGCTCTGTGAATGTCTTCTCCATTTTGGAAAGCTTTAATCATATTTTCTTCACCGCTTAAAGCAGCAATAATTCGCAATTCGATTTGAGAGTAATCGGCAGAGATTAAAGTGTAGTTTTCATCGCGAGCCACAAATGCTTTACGAATCTGACGCCCTCTTTCGGTACGAATTGGAATGTTCTGCAAGTTCGGGTTATTAGAACTTAAACGTCCCGTTGCAGCGACAGTTTGCATATAATCAGTATGAACGCGTAAAGTCTTTTTATCTACTTGTTCAGGTAAAGCTAAAATATAAGTGCTTTGTAGTTTTACCATTTGACGCCAATCCAGAATCTGTTTTACTATTGGGTTGTCATTAGCCAAATAAGTCAAAACTTCTTCCCCAGTTGCATATTGACCTGTTTTAGTCTTCTTTTGTTTTGCTCCGCCAATCTTCATTTTATCAAATAAAATGTCACCTAATTGTTTTGGAGAAGCTAAATTGAATTTTTCGCCAGCTGTTTCGTAAATTTTTTGTTCCAAAGATTTGATTTCGACATCCATTTCAGAAGACATTTCTTTAAGGAAGTCAACATCTAAACGAATACCTTCTGTTTCCATATCAGCCAAAACGCTTACTAACGGAATTTCGATTTCATCAAATAACTTTTTAGTTTCTGTTTTATCTAATTCAGCTGTAAAGATTTCTTTTAATTGTAATGTAACATCGGCATCTTCGGCAGCATATTCTTTAATATCTTCCAAAGGAACATCGCGCATATTAAGTTGATTTTTTCCTTTTTTACCAATTAAAGTTTCAATAGATTTTGGAGAATATTTCAAATACGTTTCGGCTAAAATATCCATATTATGACGCATATCTGGATTAATCAGATAATGTGCAATCATGGTGTCAAAAAGTTTTCCTTTTACGGTTACACCATAATTAGAAAGGATTTTTAAATCGTACTTTAAGTTCTGTCCGATTTTCTCAATGTTTTCATTTTCAAAAAACGGAACAAATTTGTTAATCAAAGTTTGAGCCTCTTCTCGGCTTTCCGGAAACGGAACATAAAATGCTTTTCCTTTTTCGTACGAGAAAGACATTCCGACCAATTCTGCGTGTAAAGCATCAATTCCAGTCGTTTCTGTGTCAAAACAAACCGCAGTTTGTTTTTCTAAATTCTGCAAAAGCAATTTAATTCCTAAATCGCCTTGAATGGTTTGGTAAGAATGTTCTGTGTTTTCTAAAGTATTATAAAACGAAGTTTTTGCACTTTCAGGGTTTTCATCGTCAAGAGTTCCGCCACCGCCAAAAAGATCAAATTGGTCTTCGTTTTTAGGTTGCGGTTTTTTGTATAATTTGGCATCAGGAGCTGGAGTAGCAGTTTGTGTGCCATCAGTTTTAAATAAATTATCAAACTGTTCCGCCATTCTTCTAAATTCTAATTCTTGAAAAATAGCATCTGTTTTTTCGATATCAGGACGCGAAAGTTCGTAATCATCTTCGTTGAAGGTTACATCGCAGTCGCAAATAATTGTTGCCAGTTTTTTAGACAAAATACCTTTGTCTTTATTAGCTTCGATGTTTTCTTTCATTTTTCCTTTTAGTAAATGTGTATTTTCTAAAAGGTTTTCCATTGTACCAAATTCTTTCAGGAACTTTTTGGCTGTAACTTCACCAACTCCAGGCAATCCTGGAATATTATCCACGGCGTCACCCATCATTCCAAGAAAATCAATTACTTGGTCTGGTCTTTCAATCTCAAATTTTGCCAAAACTTCTGGGATTCCCCAAATTTCAATTCCGTTGCCCATACGAGCAGGTTTGTACATAAATATATTTTCAGAAACCAATTGTGCAAAATCCTTATCTGGCGTTACCATGAAGACTTTGTAGTTTTGTTTCTCTGCTTGTTTGGCAATAGTTCCAATTAAATCATCGGCTTCACAGCCCTCGACTTCAATAATAGGAATATGCATTGCTCGCAATAATTCCTGAATATACGGAACGGCAATTTTAATAGCCTCTGGCGTTGCATCACGATTGGCTTTGTATTCTACGAACATTTCGGTTCTTACATGGCTTCCGCCTTTGTCGAAAGCAACGGCTAAATGATCTGGTTTTTCTCTTTTAATAACATCCAAAAGTGAGTTCATAAAACCCATAATTGCAGATGTATCCATTCCTTTTGAGTTGATTCTCGGGTTTTTTATAAAAGCATAATAACCACGAAAAATTAGTGCATAAGCATCTAGAAGAAAAAGGCGTTTTTGAGTTGACATATAAAAAATATTAGTCTGTAAAAATAAACAATTGGGTTTTAAAAAACGATTTGCTTCTCGAAAATTATCCGAATAGTTAATGTCTAGTTAAAATATTCATTAGGTACGATTTCTTCATTTTTTCTTCATGTTGTCAGGATAATTTTGAGGTATAAATTAAAAGGTTATTAATTATTAAATCTTAGAAATCATGAGAAATTTATTAATGGTACTAGTAGCAGTTTTAGGAACAAGTGCAATGGTTCATGCTTTTCCAGCAAAAACAGGAAAAGAAACTCCAGCTAAAGAAGTAAAAGCAACAAAACATCCTAAAAAACACAAATCTGAGAAAAAAGCAAAATCAGCAAAAAGTGAAACTGCAAAAACAGAAACCCCAAAAGCAGAAGTGAAAAAATAATATTGTTTTTGTTTTGTTTTCAAAGGATTGTAAGGAAACAAAACAGGAAGGATAATTATGAAGAATGCCGGTGGTAAAAGCTGATAAAGAAATTTGTCAGCTTTTTTCGTTAATGTTTTGACAATGCTGTTTTTTCTTCTTTTTAAATGATTAATTTTAATTGTGCTTAAACACCTTGTTTATGAATGTTTTGATTGTAGAAGATAATCGAGAACTTGCCGTAGAAGTTTATGATTTTTTGTGTAATGCAGGGTACATCTGCAAGATTGCGCATACTTGCAGTGATGCTTTAGAAGAGTTTAATAGTAATGATTATGATGCCATGCTACTGGATTTGGGGCTTCCCGATGGCGATGGTTTTGAAGTGCTGCAGACCGTTAGAAAAACAAAATCAAAAATGGCAGTTATTGTTTTAACGGCTAGAGGAGAACTGGATGATAGAATCAACGGACTTCATCTTGGCGCCGACGATTATTTGACTAAACCTTTTGCTTTGACAGAATTAAGCGCAAGATTATTTGCTGTTATTCGAAGAATACACGGTTTTACTTTAAATAATCTTACGATTCATGATTTTGTTTTACAGCTTCAGGATTATAAAGTAAGTTTTAATGATCAGCCAATTAGTCTTACGAAAAAAGAATTCGATATTTTTCAATATTTGGTTCTAAATAAAAATCGTGTTATTACTCGTCTTCAGTTAACCGAACATATTTGGGGAGATATTTTAGAGGTAAATTCAGATTCTAATTTTATTGATGTTCATGTTCGAAATCTCAGAAAGAAATTAGATAAACATGCAGCAATAGATTGGTTTGAAACTGTTCGAAATGTTGGTTATCGTATAAACGAATAAAACGATTCTTGTGAAAATAAAACATCAATTAGCCATTTTTAATGCCATGACAAGATTGTTGGTCATTTTGGTTTTATGGCTAATGCTTCCCCTTTTGGTTGAAAATGTGGTCTATCATCATATCAATAATAGTCTTTTAGAGAAAAAGAAGAAATTTATTGAGTACTTAAATCAGGAAGAAATAAATGATTTTATAGAAAATCCAGATGATTCAACTGAAACTTTTTCGGAGTTTTCAACTCTTCACAGTGAGTTTTTAGTGCTTTCTCGCGTTCCAATGCAATTACATCAAAAGAAAACAACTTTTAGTAATGAGTATCGAAAAATAGAAGGAGAAGAAAACGAATATCGAATTTTGCAGCATCATTTTGTGTATGAAGGTCAAGACTATCAGCTTGAAATTGGAAGCAGTTTGAGCGAGGTTAACGATTTGACTTTTGTAATTAAACTCTTTATTATAATAGTTTTTGTGGTCATTCTATTTATTACTTTTTTGGCCGATACTTTTTATATAGAATATCTTTTAAAGCCGTTTTACAAAATTATTGATACCAAAATAAGGCGAGTAAACGAACCGGAAACATTTGATCATACTCCGATAAAAGCAGCTTCGAGAGATTTTAGAGAATTGGATTTTGTTCTGAATCAAATGATGGATCGAATTGCTGAAGTTTTTAAAAAAGAGAAACAGTTTATTTCGAATGTTTCACACGAACTTCTTACGCCAATTGCACTGCTCAAAAACAAACTTGAAAACTTATTGCAGAATGAATCTTTAGACGATAATGCAGTTGATAAAATTGCTGGTTCGCTAAAGACATTAGATATGCTAAAAAAAATCATCAATAATCTTCTCTTGATTTCTAGAATTGATAATAATCAATATGAAGCGAATGAAGAAATTGATCTTCGCGAAATAATTTCAGATTTGTATGAAGATCTTCAGGATCGAATTGATGACAAAGAAATTCACTTCGAAAATAAAATGCAGAATGGCTTTGTCTTTACTGGGAATAAAACATTAATTCATATTCTCTTATATAATTTAGCTACAAATGCCATTAAGTACAATAAATCTGGTGGAAATATTATAGTAGAAGATGGTTTTGTTGATGAACATTATTTCATTTCAGTAAAAGATTCAGGAATAGGAATGGATGAATCGCAGACTGAAAAAATATTCAGCCGTTTTGCCAGAATCAATTCCGATCAGGAAGGGCAGGGGTTAGGGCTTGCGATTGCACAAAGTATTGCATCTTTTCATCATATTCAAATAAAAGTGAAATCGGTTTTAAATGAAGGAACCACTTTTATCTTAGTGTTTGAAAAAGCTAATTAAAAGTTAAAATTTCTTGTAAGACTTTATCTTCATTTTGTCTTCATTTAACGATTATATCTTTGACTTATAAATAATGA
Organism: Flavobacterium ginsenosidimutans; assembly: GCF_003254625.1. GTDB lineage: Bacteria > Bacteroidota > Bacteroidia > Flavobacteriales > Flavobacteriaceae > Flavobacterium > Flavobacterium ginsenosidimutans. Next base: position 36,288 of record NZ_QJRJ01000079.1, on the reverse strand, counting down.
AATAACAATCATAAAAATTTAAAAGTCATGAAAAAATTAGCAATTTTAGCAGTAGCAGTTTTAGGAACATTCTCAATGGTAAACGCGCAAACAACTCCAGCGCAAACAACTCAAACAAAAGAAGCGAAAGCTCCTAAATATGATAAAAAAACAAACAAAAAAGCTAAAGGTGAGAAAAAAGCAGAAACTGCAAAACCAGAAGCTGAAAAAGCAAAATAATATAAGCGACACTTATAAATCGTAAGATTAAATAGTTTTAAAGGTTGGTAGGTTAAAGCTGGAAGAAGCCATTCTTTCAGCTTTTTTATTTTTTAGAGTTAAATTTTTTATAATAAAAAGAAATAGAATTCTCATTCTTTGTTACTTTGTTTAAAACTATAAATTAAATGATCTTTCGTTTTATAATTCTTTGTGCTCTTTTATTATTTATTGAGTTCTATTCCTATCAGGCTTTTCGAACTTTAATCAAAACACGTTGGGTTTTGATTGGTTATCAAGTTATAAGCTTACTGGTTTTAATCTTTATTATATATTCTTTTTCGCAAGTAGACCGATCTGTTGGCCAGACTAGGCAATTTATGTTTACCACAGGTTTGATGCTAACGGTATATGTGCCTAAAATTGTGCTTACGCTAATAATGTTTGGCGAAGATATTTTTAGAATAGGAGCAAGCATCTTAAATTATTTTATTTATAATACTCCTCGAAAGGAGATGATGCCTGATAGGCGAAAGTTTGTAAGTCAGTTGGCATTAGGTTTGGCAGCAATTCCGTTTCTTTCTATTATTTATGGAATTTTTGAAGGAAAATATAATTTCAAAGTAATCAAACAAACGATCTTTTTTCCAGATCTTCCAGATGCTTTTGATGGTTTTAAAATCACACAAATTTCGGATGTTCATAGCGGAAGTTTTGATAATCCTGAGAAAATCAATTATGCTATTGATTTGATTAATGCCCAAGAAGCAGATTTGATTTTGTTTACAGGTGATATTGTCAATACACACGCTAAAGAAATGCATCCTTGGCTGGAAACTTTTAGTCGTATTAAAGATTATAAATATGGGAAGTTTGCTGTTTTAGGAAATCACGATTATGGCGAATATGTGACTTGGCCTTCTGAAAAAGAAAAGGACGAAAATTTTAAGGAGATTAAAAATTTGTATGGTCAGATTGGTTTTAAATTAATGCTGAATGAACATACTTATATTCAAAAAGGCGATGATAAAATTGCTTTGATTGGTGTGGAAAACTGGGGGGTGAATTTTAAAAAAGCGGGAGATTTAAATAAAGCTTCTGAAAATGTCCATAAAGACGATTTTAAAGTTTTAATGAGCCACGATCCAAGTCATTGGGAAGCAGAAATTAAAGATCATCCAAAGAATTTTCATTTGACATTTGCAGGACATACGCACGGTATGCAGTTCGGAATCGAAATTCCTGGATATTTCAAATGGAGTTTAGCACAATATATTTATAAACAATGGGCTGGACTGTACGAAAACGTCGGAAGATACGTTTATGTTAACCGTGGATTTGGTTTTCATGCTTATCCAGGACGAGTTGGAATTATGCCTGAAATAACAGTAATTGAACTAAAAAAGGGCCGTAATGTCGCTTAATTCGTTAAAAATGCTACATTTGTATAATATTTATTTCTTTTAAGAGATTTAAAAAACTTAAATTTTTGGTTTTATGTCAAAATTTGGAGAATTAATAAATGCTCAAGTTCCAGTGTTAATTGACTTTTACACAGATTGGAATGAATCTTCAGTTTCTATGCATCCTGTTATTAAGGATGTTGCTGCTGCACTTGGTGATAAAGCTAAGGTAATCAAAATAGATGTAGATAAAAATCAGGAACTGGCAGAAGCACTTCGCATAAAAGGATTACCAACCTTAATGATTTATAAAGAAGGACAAATGATCTGGAGACAATCTGGAGAGCTTGATGCGAATACTATAATAGGAATTGTTCAAGAACAATTTAACGTCTAAATAACCTCTTTTTATTGATGTTATTTAGTGAATAATGTCAAACTTATATCCGTTTTCTTTTAAAAAATGCAGTGTTCTAGGCAAAGCAAATCTTAAATTTGGAGAAGCTTTAATGCTGTCATGAAAAACAATTACACTTCCTGATTTTACATTTTTTGTTACGTTTTCTAGGCATTTTTCAGGAGTTATACTTTGGTCAAAATCTGCACTTAAAACATCCCACATTACAATTTTATAGCCTAATTTTCTAAGAATTTTAGATTGTGCTTTTTTGATTTTTCCGTAAGGAGGACGGAATAATAAATGATGCGGAGCTTTTTCCTGTTCGTCTAAAATATCTGCACAGTTTTTTACATTTTCAATATATTCATTCGTGTGGCTTTTCCACCCATTGACATGATTCATGGTGTGGTTTCCAATTGAATGGCCTTCGGTAATTAGTTTTTCGAAAAGAGCCAAGTTGGCTTTAATGTTTTTTCCAATGCAGAAGAAAGTGGCTTTTGCATCAAATTTTTTCAATTCAGATAAAACCCAATCTGTTATTTCTGGAGTAGGGCCGTCATCAAAAGTCAAGTATATTTTCTTTTCATTGTTGGGAATGTCCCAGCAATATTTAGAGAATACCTTTTTAATAAATGAATTAGTTTTTACCCAATAGAAACTCATCTTGAATGGAATTGTATTATAGTATAAAATTAAAAAATGCAGCGCTATTTATCAAACAGCGCTGCATTTTTTTAATTGTTAAGATTTTCGTATATTATCTATTCTTTTTCACGTCCAAAACGCTCAAAAACATTTACATAAGTATTGAATGTTGTTTTGTGTTTATTGTAAAAAGCAGTGTCTTTGTTTGCATCCATTACGTGTAATAAACTTCTATAACGTTCAATATCTGTTATAATATCTACTGCTAAATCAGTTTGGTCAGATGGAGTCAATGTGCTGTAATAGTTTAAGTTCTCTTTATATTTTTGAACTAATTTGTTTAGAAGATCTTGTGCTTTAGCAGTTTCTCCAACTTTGTAATAACCATCAGCAAAAGCTTCAACTAAAGAGTAATATCCAAATTTGTCTAAAGGCATTTTTGTCATTGCCAAATTAATTACGTTTTTAGCTTTGTCAATTTTACCTTCTTCAATAAGTTGGTTCATTAATCTAGAAAGATTAGTGCGGTATGTAATACTGTTTCTTCTTGTTTCTGGATCATGATAGATTTTTTCGCTTTCGCTGTTACCCCAATCCCATTTCATTACAATATCGTACATTTTATCAGCATCAATTTGTCCCATATCTAATGGCCCACCATCTTTCGAAGGAGTATTTTTTACTGGAACTAATTTGTAAACCATTCCGTCTAATTGCAGATAATCTTTTAACCATAAATAATCTTCATCATCAAAAGCACCACCACTAAAGTAGATTGGTCTCTTCCAATTGTTATTTGCTAAGATATCAAGCATCATTAAACGGTTTTTGTATAATGCGCTTCCTTTAATGTCAATATCTAAGTAAGGAACAATAGAATCATTGTATTTAGGATTAACTACTTTGTTTTTAATGATGGCGTCTTTATCGACATTTACTCTGATCTTGTTAGTTGGATAGAAATGAATAGTTTGTCCATTTTGTAATCCAACAGTCGATTTAGGATTTTTGATGAAATCAATGAAATCCTTAATATTCCAACGGGTATCAATTTTTTGAATATAAGCTGTATAATCTAAATTGTCTCCTACATATTGGCTATGTACAAAAGAAATAGGCAACGGATTAGATTCATAAGACTTAGCCTTCATTTGATCGATGTACCAATCTGTCATAAATAAACTAGTGTTTACAATCTTTACATCGGTTCTAAAATGTTCAATTTCTTGCGCATACCAAAGCGGGAAGGTGTCGTTATCTCCAATGGTGAATAAAATTGCGTCTTTATCACAAGAACTTAAATATGCTTTTGCCATTGCAACAGCAGTATATCTTCCAGATCTGTCGTGATCGTCCCAGTTTTGTGAAGCCATTAAAATAGGAGCGGCTAATAAGCTTCCAGCAATGATAACTGGTCCAGCAATTTTTGGAGCTAGATATTTTTGGAAACTTTCATAAAGGGAATAAACACCAAATCCGATCCAGATAGCAAAGACATAGAACGATCCTACAAGTGCATAATCTCTTTCACGAGGTTCAAAAGGTCTTTCGTTTAAGTATATTTTTAATGCAATTCCTGTAAATAAGAATAAAGCCAAAAGAACATAAAAGCTCTTTAAATCTTTGTTAGCATGGTACATGATACCAATTAAACCTAAAATAAATGGAAGGAAATAGTAAACATTTCTTCCTTTGTTATTTAATACATCTGATGGCAAATTGTCTTGAGAACCTAAATGAATTGAATCTAAAGGTTTGATACCGCTGATCCAGTTTCCATCTAAATTATCGTATTTACCTTGAACATCATTTTGGCGTCCAACAAAATTCCACATTAAATATCTCCAGTACATGTATCCAAATTGATACTCAAACATAAAACTGAAATTGTCTACTGTAGTTGGTTTTTCGATAATTAAGTAGTCACCATAACTTCTTAAGAATTTAATATAACCTTCGTTATCAATTTGTTTTTGTGCGTAAGCTTTTCTGAATTCAGAAACTGTTTTTTCAACTTCATTACGCAATTGAGCTGTAGCTTTGTTGTATTCGTCTTCGCTTAATTGGCTAGCGTCTATTCCATATTTTGACAAATCTTCATCATAATCATAGTTAGGGTTAATTCTGAATTTCGGAGGATTTGTAAAATTGATATAGTTTTGAATGTGAGCCGTTTCTGTACTCCACATTCTTGGCAGAACCGCTTTTTGATTGTCGTCAGAATTTTGCTCTGCATTTTTATAATTGTTGGTAATGATATATTTACCTGTTTTATAATCTCTTTCGTAGTTAGGTTTTTTGTCCAAATAAGGTGTTTTAGCATCAAGGCCAGAAAAAAGTTCTGTGTATTGAGGTCCATAAAATAAAGGATTCACCCCATATTGTTCACGATTATAATACGCTAAAACCTCAGTAGCATCAGAAGGTTTGTTTTCGTTAATAACTGTATTTGCATTTGCACGTACAGGAAGCATTAACCATGTAGAGAAACCAATCAGAATGAATAAAATACATAATATTATAGTGTTGTAGAATATAAATCCTTTTTGTTTAGTGTATTTTAATCCAAAATAGAAAAAAGCAATAAATAATAATGCTACAAAAATAGTTCCTGAGTTAAAAGGAAGTCCCATGCTGTTTACCATGAAGATTTCGGTTTTCCCGAAAAATGCCATAGTTAATGGAAGTAGTAATTTGAAAATGAATAATAAAATTCCAATAACAACTACATTAGCAATAAGGAAATTCTTGATTGTAACTTTTTCGTAGTGTTTGAAATAGTATAAAAATCCGATAGATGGAATAGTTAAAAGAGCCATAAAGTGGACTCCAAACGAAAGACCAACAACCAACGAAATGATTAAAAGCCATTTGTTTCCTTTTGGTTTGTCCATATCTTGTTCCCAGCGTAAACCAAGCCAAAAAAGTAATGCAATTAATAAAGAAGCCATTGCGTAAACCTCTGCTTCAACAGCATTAAACCAAAAACTATCAGAAAATGTATAAGCTAAAGCCCCAACAAAAGAGCTTCCTAGAATAACAATTGAATTGTTTTGGTCGATTTCAGCAAAACGAGCTACAATCTTTTTTAAGATCATAGACGAAGACCAGAACAGAAATAATATAGTAAATGCGCTAGAGAAAACAGACATCATGTTAACCATTACAGCTACATGTTGTGCGTCTATTGCAAACATGGCAAAAAATGCACCCATCATTTGGAAAAGCGGAGCTCCCGGAGGGTGACCTACTTCAAGTTTGGCTGCGGTAGCGATATATTCTCCACAATCCCAAAAGCTCATTGTAGGTTCAACTGTTAATGTATAAGTGATTAAAGCGATTGCAAATGCAAACCAACCAATAACGGTATTCCATTTATTGAAATTGAATTGTGCCATATTTAGGTGTTAAAAATTTGAATGTTTTTCTATCCTACAAAGAAAATGTTTTTTTATGTAAAGAAAAGGTCATTAACAAAAAATTCTACAAAACTATCATTTAAAAGTAACGCGTTGGCTATGAGGTGTTTTTGATTGTAGTGAAAATTTTAAAAGTAAAAAAATGAAAAAAAGTGTTTTTTTTTGCCCAAAAAGTTTGCGTAAACTAAATAAAGCCTTAAATTTGCACTCGCTTAACAGCACTGCTGGTCTATGGTGTAATGGTAACACAACTGTTTTTGGTGCAGTCTTTCTAGGTTCGAGTCCTAGTAGACCAACATAAAAGCCTCTCAGAAATGAGAGGCTTTTTTTTATGCAAAAAAGTTTTGTAAAAAATTTGCATAAATTAAATAAAGTTCTAATTTTGCACCCGCTTAACAGCACTGCTGGTCTATGGTGTAATGGTAACACAACTGTTTTTGGTGCAGTCTTTCTAGGTTCGAGTCCTAGTAGACCAACAGAAAAGCCTCTCAGAAATGAGAGGCTTTTTTTATGGAATAAATTTAAGTTGTGACTTATGAGTGTTTTAAAGAAGAAGGAACAATTCCGAATTTCTTTTTGAATGAAAAAGAGAAATGAGATAAGTCTTCAAAGCCGACTCCAATGTAAACTTCTGATGGAGATTTTCCTTCATTTATTAAATAATAAGCTTCCTGAAGCCTTTTGTTTAACAGCCATTTTCCAGGTGTTTCTTGAAAAACTTTTTGAAAATCTCTTTTAAATGTTGCTAGACTTCGTCCAGTAAGATAGGCGAATCGTTGCATTTGAACATTAAAATGGAAATTTTTGTTCATAAATGCTTCCAAATCAATTTTGCCTGGTTCGTTGAAATCAAATAAAATATCTTTTAGTTCAGGATTTACTTTTAATAAAAGATGAATGGCTTCTTTGATTTTTAAATGGAACAAAGTTTCATTGTTTTCTTCTTCAACTTCAAGATAGGAAAGCAATGATTCCATAAAAGATTTGTAAAGTGGGTTAGGAGCTAATGAAAACATAGCGTCCGAATCTACTTTTTTGTCAGACTTTAAATTGTATTCTTTGCTTACTTCTCGCAAGATTTCTTGGTCTAGAAAAAGAGAAATGGTTTTGAATTCGCCTCCTTCAGGTGGAATTTTGGTGAATTTTGCTAAATTATTTCTTCTGCTAAAACGAAAATCTCCTGGTTTTGAATAAAAAGTGTTTTTGTTGTCAGAAGCAATCATTTCGCCAGAAATTTGATAGCTAAAAACGTGTTCAGGAATAAAATGTTCTCCTTCGCGGCTTCGCGAATAATAACAAGAGTAAAGTATTTTTGGTTTTTCTGTTTTCGTGCTCATATTGTAAAATTACTAAAAGATCTGGAAAATCTTTTTGAAGAAGATTTCCAGATCTGTAAAATTATTTTTGCTGAATCAAAGCTCTTGGTTCTAAATAAGCTTCCAATCCGAATGTTCCAAATTCACGTCCTATTCCAGATTGTTTGAATCCGCCAAAAGGAGCCATTGGGTCGTGTCCAATTCCGTTTATCTGAACACGTCCAGCATTAATTTGAGAAGCGACATTGTGAGCTCTTTTTTCGTCTGATGAACTTACATAGGCTTGTAATCCGTAAGTGGTGTCGTTTGCGATTTCAATTGCTTCTTCTTCTGTTTTATAAGTGATAATAGATAAAACAGGTCCAAAAATTTCTTCTTTGGCAATTCGCATTTGGTTGTTTGCATTAATGAAAACAGTTGGTTTGACAAAATTTCCATTTTCTAATCCGTCAGGTTTTCCTAGTCCGCCAGTTAGAATTTCTGCGCCTTCATTAATTCCAATCTGAATGTAATCCTGAACGCGGTTATATTGTTTTGTGCTAACCATTGGTCCAACCGCGGTATTTGGATTTTTAGGATCACCAACAATTATATTTGAAACAATCTCTTTAATGATTGGTTTGATTTCTTCTAGCTTGTTTTCAGGAATCAATAATCGAGTACCGGCAATACAGGCTTGCCCGCTATTCATAAACGCAGCGCCAATAGCAAGCGGAATGGCTTTTGAGAAATCGGCATCATCTAAAATAATATTTGGAGATTTTCCGCCAAGTTCAAGAGTGACACGTTTCATGCTGTTTATTGCTTCTTTTGCGATAATTTTTCCAACGTTGGTTGATCCTGTAAAAGAGATTTTAGCGATGTCTGGGTTTTTGCTTATTTCGGCTCCAACAATTTCTCCTAATCCATTTACGATATTGAATATTCCTTTTGGAAGATTTGCTTCATGAAGACATTCAATGATTAATTGTGTTTGTTGTGCGCTCATTTCACTTGGTTTAATAACAGTTGTGCATCCTGCGGCAATTGCAGTTGATAATTTGCTGCAGATAAAACCATTGCTGGAATTCCACGGAATAATAATTCCGACAACGCCAATTGGTGTCATTTGGACTTCAGATTCTCCCATGGTTTTGGTAAAATCATAAATATTAAGAAGGTTGATTGCAGAATCGAAACTTTTTAGCATATAATCATAGCTTACGGTTGCAAATTGTAATGTGCCTCCGTATTCTTCTGTCATTACATTAATAAAGTCATTTTTTCTTTTTTCGACAGAAGATTTAATGTTTGTCAGATATTGAATTCTTTCTGAAGCTGTAGTTTTTGAAAAAGTTTTAAAAGCATTTTTTGCAGCTCTAATTGCATTTTGAGTGTCTTCAGTATTCCCTAAACGAACTTTTCCTAATTTTTCATTTGTTGTTGGGCTAATAAGGTCAAAATATTCTGTTCCTTGAGGAGTTACAAATTCTCCATTAATGTAAATTTTGTCTATTGTTTTCATGTTGTAGTTTTTTAATGAATTTTTATTTGACAAATTTCTGCATTAATAACGCGTTTCGCTTTGTTGAAAAGCTCAAATATGCTTTGTTGAAAAGCTCAGTGTGATTTTGTTTGAAATATTAAATTGCATAAAAAAAAGCTTCTCAATTGAGAAGCTTTTACTAATGTTGATATGTTGGTTGTTAGATTTTCAAGGTAATAACGGGTCTAACGGCATGATTAACTAAGCCTTCGCTGATGCTTCCGTTAAAGAAGTGTGCGAAGCCAGTTCTGCCATGTGTGAACATTCCAATAATGTCGGCATCTATTCTGTTAGAGAAATTGATAATTCCTTTTTCGATATTGGTGTCGTTGTAAATTTGGGTTGTGTAATTAGGAATGTCGAATTCAGATATAAACTCATTCATAACTTCTTCGCTAACGTGAGTTGGTTTGAAGCTATTAGGAGTGCAAATGGTAACTAGGTGTAGTTTTGAATCAAATAGTTTTACAAATTTTAAAAGTTTTTTAAAAGGTTTTTTTGCTTCTTCTGAGAAATCAGATGCGAAAACGATATTAGCGGCACTAAAACTAGGAATGTCTTTTTTGATAACTAAAACTGGGATTTCTGAATTTCTAACCACTTTTTCGGTATTAGAACCTATTAGTAATTCTTCAACACCAGAAGATCCATGAGATCCCATTATGATCAAATCAACATCGTAATCTTTACTGATTTGTGTGATTCCATGTATTGGTTTGTCCATTTTTACAACCTCAGTTACTGGAATTCCGTCTAAATAAGGTCTTGCAGCAACTTCGTCAAGTGTTTCGTTTGCCTTCTTCATAAAGAGCATGCTTTCAGGGATGCTTGCTCCGCCCATTATCGCGTCATTTGTCTGATGCGGCAATTCGAGCATGTGAAGAAGAATAATTTCGCAATTATTCTTTTTCGCTATTTGAGCGGCAACTTTTAAAGCGTCTTCGGCGTGTTCTGAGAAGTCGGTAGGTACTAAAATTCGTTTCATGATTTTTGAGGGGTTAATAATGTGAATAATTCTATGTTTTAATGCTATTATAAAGGTATGAAATATTTTTAGAGCAATCAATTTATTTGATTTATAAAAAAAACACTATATTTGCACTGTTATTTATTAAAATCTAAATAATGAGGGGACTAAGTGTCCCCTCTTTTTATAAAATTATGACATTCAAAGAAAAAGTAAACGGATTAATTACGGAAGCTCTTCTCGAAAAACCATCAATCTTTTTGGTTGATCTGGCTGTTTCGGATTCTTTTAAAATTAGTGTTGGTTTAGACGGAGATAATGGAGTGGCGCTGCAAGACTGTATTGACATTAGCCGTGCAATCGAGAATAATCTAGATCGTGAAGAACAGGATTTTTCGCTTGAAGTAGCATCAGTTGGAGTAGGGACACCTCTGAAAATGGTAAGACAATACAAAAAAAATATCGGTAGAACGTTGATTGTTACCACAAATACTGAAAAAATCGAAGCAGAATTGATAGAAGCTAACGATGTTTTTATAATTTTGTCTTGGAAAGCAAGGGAACCTAAAAAAGTAGGAAAAGGAAAAGAAACAGTTCAAAAAGAGCAACAAATACCTTATACAGAAATTAAAGAGGCAGTTGTTACAGTAACATTTTAATTTTAATTAAAGAATTCGCATGGAAAATTTAGCATTAATCGATTCATTCTCAGAGTTTAAAGATAATAAACTTATTGATCGTGTAACGCTTATGGCAATTTTAGAGGATGTGTTTAGAAATGCATTGAAGAAAAAATACGGATCTGATGATAACTTCGATATTATTATAAATCCTGATAAAGGAGATATGGAAATATGGAGAAGAAGAGTAATTGTTGCTGATGAAGATCTGGATTTTGAAAACGAAGAAATTACCTTGACGGAAGCAAGAATGATTGAAGCGGATTTTGAAATTGGTGAAGAGGTTTCTGAAGAAGTAAAATTGATTGATTTAGGAAGAAGAGCTATCTTAGCGCTTCGTCAAAATCTAATATCTAAAATTCACGAACACGATAACACAAATCTTTACAAACAATTTAAAGATATTATCGGTGATATTTATACAGCAGAGGTGCATCACGTACGTCCAAGAGTTGTTATCTTAGTTGATGATGAAGGAAATGAAATTGTTCTTCCAAAAGAAAAACAAATTCCATCAGATTTCTTCCGTAAAGGTGATAATGTTCGCGGTATTATCGAAAGCGTTGAATTAAAAGGAAACAAACCTCAAATTATTATGTCTAGAACTTCAGAAAAGTTTTTAGAAAAATTATTTGAGCAAGAAATTCCAGAAGTTTTTGACGGATTAATTACAGTGAAAAATGTAGTGCGTATTCCTGGTGAAAAAGCAAAAGTAGCTGTTGATTCTTATGATGATAGAATTGATCCAGTTGGAGCTTGTGTAGGAATGAAAGGTTCTCGTATTCACGGAATTGTTCGTGAGCTTGGAAATGAAAATATTGACGTTATCAACTATACAAATAATATTCAATTATTTATTACAAGAGCATTAAGCCCTGCAAAAGTTTCTTCTATCAAAATTGATGAGGAAAGTAAAAGAGCTGAAGTTTTCTTGAAATTAGAAGAGGTTTCTAAAGCAATTGGTAGAGGCGGTCACAACATTAAATTAGCAGGTCAATTGACAGGTTATGAATTAGATGTTATTCGTGAAGGAGATGTCGCTGGAACAGTTGCAGATGAAGACGATGTTGAATTGACAGAGTTCTCAGATGAAATCGAAGAGTGGGTAATTGAAGAATTTGCAAAAATAGGTTTGGATACTGCAAAAAGTATCTTGAAACACGACGTAGAAGATTTAGTAAGAAGAACAGATTTAGAAGAGGAAACTATTCTAGACGTTATGAAAATACTAAAAGAAGAGTTTGATAGCTAGGAAATAGCTGAATATCTGCTCTAACAACACAACGAAAAAGGTAATAATAAAAAGGTTATATGTCTGAAGAGAGAGTAATAAGAATAAACAAGGTTTTAAGGGAATTAAATATTTCGTTAGAAAGAGCTGTAGATTATCTAAAAGATAAAGGAATTGCTATTGATGCTAATCCTAATGCAAAAATTTCTGACAGTGAATTTAATATCCTTCAAAGCCAATTTGCGGGCGATAAGGGGAATAAGGAGGCTTCTAAAGAGGTTGGAGAAGAAAAGAGAAAAGAAAAAGAAGCGTTGCGTGTAGAGCGTGAGAAAGAAATTGAGGACAAACGCAGACAAGAAGAGGAACGTCAAAAACAACAAGAAATAATCAAAGCAAGAGCGGTTGTTTCGGGACCTGTACAAGTTGGTAAAATCGACTTGAATCCTAAAAAACCTGCAATTACTCCTTCTGAGGAACCAGCGAAGGTTGAAGAGCCTAAAGCTGTTGTTGCACCTGTGCAACCAGAAAAACCTGTTCAAAATGAAACGGTGAAATCTGAACCAGTTGTTTCAACTCCTGTTGTTGAAACAAAAAAAGAAGAACCTATTATTACTGAGAAAAAAGAAGTTAAAGCAGAATCTTCTAAAGTTGCGCAGGAGCCAATCGTGTCTACTGATCCAACAACTTCAGAGGAAACTATTACTACTCAATATCAAAAACTTACTGGAACAACTCTGACAGGACAAACAATTGATTTATCTCAATTTAATAAGCCTAAGAAAAAGAAAGAAGATCCAAAAGTGGCTCAGAATAAACCTGGAGCTCCTGGAGTTGGTAATAATAATAACGCAAATAAAAATAAGCGTAAAAGAATTGGTCCTAAACCAGGTACACCTGGTGCGCCAAAACCTGCTACAGGTAATGCGCCAGGAACTCCAAATACAAATAAACCAGCTCAAAATAATAATAGTGGCGGAGGTTTCAATGCGAACAGAAGTCAAAGACCTGGTTTCGTAAAAGGGAATCGTCCTGCGATTGTAGCTAAAGTTGAGCCAACGGAAGAAGAAGTAAAAAACCAAATTAGAGAAACTCTTGAAAAACTTCAAGGTAAAGGAGGAAAATCTAAAGCGGCTAAATATAGAAGAGATAAAAGAGAAACGCACCGTCAGAAATCTGATGATGAGCAAAGGGCTCTTGACGAAGGAAGTAAAACTATTAAAGTTACAGAGTTCGTTACTGTAGGTGAAATTGCGATCATGATGGATGTGCCGATTACTAAAGTAATTGGAACTTGTATGTCTCTTGGTATCATGGTAACCATGAACCAACGTCTAGATGCTGAAACATTAACTATTGTAGCAGATGAATTTGGTTATGATGTTGAATTTATTACAGTAGATATTGAAGAAGCAATAGAAGTTGTAGAAGATAGAGAAGAAGATTTAGTAACAAGAGCGCCAATCGTTACTGTAATGGGTCACGTTGACCACGGTAAAACATCTTTACTGGATTATATCCGTAAAGAGAATGTTATCGCTGGTGAGTCTGGAGGTATTACACAGCACATTGGAGCGTATGGAGTTACTTTAGATAATGGACAAAAAATTGCATTCTTAGATACTCCGGGTCACGAGGCGTTTACCGCGATGCGTGCACGTGGAGCTCAAGTTACAGATATTGCTATTATCGTAGTAGCGGCGGATGATGACATCATGCCACAAACAAAAGAAGCTATTTCTCACGCACAGGCTGCGGGAGTGCCAATTATATTTGCAATCAATAAAATTGATAAACCAAATGCTAACGTTGACAAAATTAAAGAGCGTTTGGCTGGTATGAATTTACTTGTTGAAGATTGGGGTGGAAAAATTCAATCACATGATATTTCTGCAAAAGTTGGAACAGGTGTAAAAGAGTTATTAGAGAAAGTTTTATTGGAAGCTGAGATTTTAGATCTAAAAGCAAATCCAAACAAAGCAGCTCAAGGAACTGTTGTTGAGGCTTTCTTAGATAAAGGGAAAGGATATGTGTCTACGATTTTAGTACAACAAGGTACTTTGAAAATTGGAGATTATATGCTTGCTGGTAAACATCACGGTAAGGTTAAAGCAATGCATGATGAAAGAGGACATACAGTTTTAAGTGCTGGTCCTTCGACTCCGGTATCTGTTTTAGGTTTAGATGGAGCTCCAACAGCAGGTGATAAGTTTAATGTATTTGAAGACGAAAAAGAAGCAAAACAAATTGCATCTAAACGTTCTCAGTTAATGCGTGAACAATCTGTTCGTACTCAAAGACATATTACGCTTGACGAAATTGGACGTCGTATCGCTCTTGGTCAGTTTAAAGAATTGAACGTAATCCTTAAAGGAGACGTGGATGGTTCTGTAGAAGCATTATCAGATTCGTTCTCTAAACTTTCTACAGAAGAAGTTCAAATTAATATTATCCATAAAGGAGTTGGAGCAATTACAGAAACCGATGTTAACTTAGCTTCTGCATCAGATGCGATTATTATCGGATTTAACGTTCGTCCAGCAGGAAATGCAAGACAGCTTGCTGATAAAGAAGAAATTGATATCCGTTACTACTCTATTATCTACGCAGCTATCGATGATTTGAAAGATGCGATGGAAGGAATGTTGGCTCCAGAAATGAAAGAAGAAGTTTTAGGTAATGCTGAAATTCGTGAGATTTTCAAAATTTCTAAAGTGGGTTCAATTGCTGGTTGTATGGTGACAGATGGTAAAATCTTAAGAACTTCTAAGATCAGAGTTATTAGAGATGGAGTTGTGGTTCATACAGGTGAATTAGTTGCCTTGAAACGTTTCAAAGATGATGTTAAAGAAGTAACTAAAGGTTACGATTGTGGTATTCAGATAAAAGGATTTAATGATATCGAAATGAATGATGTTATTGAAGCTTACCATGAAGTAGCAATCAAAAAGAAATTGAAATAAGATTCAATTACTATATTTAAAAGTCCCAATGTAAATTGGGACTTTTTTTATGAATATTTTTTTTGGGTTGAATTGTTTTGTAATGAGTTGTAATAAATGTGTACTTTAGTTTGTTGAAATTTTAATGCGTTGAATTAAAAAATAATGAAATATGAAAAAAGGATTTTATACCACGATTTTATTTATCTGTTTTTCTACTTTTTCTTTTTCTCAAGAACCAGTTGAAAAAGCAGCTCCACCGGCAGGTAATGCATTGATAGGGGATTATTATGGGGAAAATGTATCGAATACCACGGTAAGTAAAGCGATTTCGGTTGAGGCATTAGAGAAAGATTTAAAAGCTGTAAATAAAATAGAAAAAGTTGCAGTGAAAGGTGAAGTGACTGATGTTTGTCCAAAAAGAGGATGCTGGGTGAGTGTTAAAACTGAAGATGGAGCATCTTTCTTTGTTAAGATGAAAGATTATGCATTTTTTGTGCCAACTGCATTAAAAGGTAAAAATGTTGTTTTAGAAGGAAGCGCAGAAAGAAAAGTTACTTCTGTTGACGAACTAAAGCATTATGCGAAAGATGCTAAAAAAAGCAAAACAGAAATAGACGCTATTAAAGCTCCTAAAGAAGAGATACGTTTTTTGGCTAGTGGTATTAAAGTAGTAAACTAAGTAAAATACCACTGATTTTATTTAGAAAAATTGGAATATTTAAATGTTAAAAGCAATAAAAAAGCGAGATGAAAATCTCGCTTTTTTATTTGAAATAAATTATTTCCCAGGTTTGAGTAAAAAGACTGTTTTGTATCTTTTTTTAATCTCAGCTAAGTTTCTTTCAGCTTCAATTCTTGTCTTGAAATTCCCTACGATTACCTTATAGTTTGGTGTGCTAAAAATAATTGTTCCGTCAATGTCTGAATTTTCTCTTTTAAAATCCGATAGTGTTTTTTTAGCCTCGTCGCTTTTACCACTAAAGATTTGAATTCTATAAGTATCGTTTGTATTTATTGACGTGTTAATTTTGCGCTTCTCATTTAGCAATTGCTCAAATTTAGGGTCTTGATTCAATGTTAAATTTTGGTCCTGAGCGTTAATATTGTGCGCGAAAGCAATCGTAGTAATTGTTAAGAAAAGGTTTTTTGAAGGACTTAAAATTCTCATAATGTGATGGTTTTTATGCAAAAATACTATTTAAAGTTTGAGTGTGAAATTTTAATATTATTTAGAATTGATATAAATTGATATTTAAGGGTATTTTAAGGTTTTGAGAATAGCTCATAAGTCGTATTTTTGTGCAAGTTTTAAAAGAGGGTATAGATTTTACTGGTTTTATTACAGAAAAAATCATACCAAAAATTAGTAGACAATTATTTATACTATATGAAAAAGGTGGGTAACCATAATTCGATCTCAAGAAAATTGCTGCTTAGCTTATCGCTAACGTTAATTTTCTCCCTAACTTCATTTGCTCAAGAAGCTGCTGCTCCGGCGGCGCCTGAAGCTGCAGCGGCTGCTCCGGCTGCAGGAGGCGGTGATCCAGTAAAAGGGAAAGAACTTTTTAATGCAAATTGTGCTGCATGTCACAAATTAGATGCTAAATCAACAGGTCCTGCTTTAAGAGGCGTTGCTGAAAGGCATGAAATGGCTTGGATTTACAAGTGGGTGCACAACAGTTCTGATATGATTAAATCAGGAGATGCTGTAGCTGTTAAGCTTTTTGAAGAAAACAACAAAGCTGTAATGACTTCTTTTCCTCAATTATCGGAGGGCGATATCGATAATATTATTGCTTATACTTCTGAGAAAAAAGCAGAACCAGCTCCTGGTGCAACTACTGCTGCTACGCCTCCAGGGACTAACGTAGAAGGTGGTGCTATTTCAAATAACATTATTTTAGGAGCTCTTGCTCTTGTTATGGCTATTTTAGTTGTTATGCTGTTCATGGTGAACAAAGTGTTGACTAAAGTTGCAAATAAAAACGGTATTGAGGTTGCTCCAAAAGAAGCAAGACTTCCAATCTGGAAAGCTTTCGCTAAAAATCAATTCTTGGTTTTGGTAACTTCGATCTTTTTGCTTTTGGCAAGTGGTTATTTTGTTTATGGATACTTAATGCAAGTAGGTGTGGATCAAAATTATGAGCCAATTCAGCCAATTCACTACTCTCACAAAATTCACGCTGGTGATAACGAAATCAATTGTAAATATTGCCACTCTGCTGCTCGTGTAAGTAAAACAGCTGGTATTCCTTCTTTAAATGTTTGTATGAACTGTCATAAAAACATTTCAGAGGTTGCTGAAACTACTGCTACTCCTGAGTACAGTAAAGCATTCTACGATGCTCAAATCCAAAAATTATATGATGCTGTTGGATGGGATAAGACTAAACAAGCTTATACTGGAAAAACACAGCCTGTAAAATGGGTTCGTATTCATAACTTGCCTGACTTTGTTTACTTCAACCACTCTCAACACGTTTCTGTTGCAGGTATTGAATGTCAAACTTGTCACGGACCAGTACAAGAATTTGAAATCATGAAGCAGTACTCTAAATTAACAATGGGATGGTGTATTGATTGCCATAGAAAAACTGATGTTAAGATGGAAGGTAATGCTTACTATGACAAAATTCATGCTGAACTTTCTAAAAAATACGGTGTAGAGAAATTAACTGCAGCGCAAATGGGAGGTTTAGAATGTGGTAAATGCCACTATTAATCGATTTATTAAGATTTTAATATATATATACAATGTCATCAAACAAAAAATACTGGAAAAGTGTTGAAGAGCTAGAAAATAGCTCTATTGTTGAGGCGCTTAGAAATAACGAATTTGTTGAAGAAATTCCTACTGATGAGTTTTTAGGTAATGCAGATGCTTTAGCTACATCAGGAACTTCACGTCGTGACTTTTTAAAGTACGTAGGGTTTAGTACAGCGGCTGTAACATTAGCTGCTTGCGAAGGTCCTGTTCACAAGTCTATCCCTTATGTATTACAACCAGAACAAATCATTCCTGGTGTTGCAGATTATTATGCAACTACAGTTTTTGATGGATTTGATTTTGCTAATCTTTTGGTGAAAACTCGTGAGGGTCGTCCAATTAAAATTGAAAACAATACAATTGCAGGAGCTAAATTTTCTGCGAATGCTAGAATTCATGCCTCTATCTTAGGTTTGTATGACAGTACTCGTTTGAAAGAGCCAAAAGTGGATGGTAAAAATTCTTCTTGGTCAGCTGTTGATTTGAAAATCAAATCAAGTTTAGCAGATGCAAAAGCTAAAGGTGGTCAAGTAGTATTGTTGACTAATACTTTAGCAAGTCCATCTACAGAAAAATTAATTGCTGAATTTATTGCAAAAAATCCAAACGCTAAGCACGTTGTATATGATGCAGTTTCATCATCTGAGGCTTTAGATGCTTTTGAATCTGTTTACGGGCAAAGAGCTTTAGTTGATTATGATTTTTCAAAAGCTTCTTTAATCGTTTCTGTTGGAGCAGATTTCTTAGGAGATTGGCAAGGTGGAGGATATGATACTGGATATGCACAAGGACGTATTCCTCAAAACGGAAAAATGTCTCGTCACTTTCAGTTTGAATCAAACATGACATTATCTGGAGCTGCTGCTGATAAGCGTGTTCCAATGACTGTAGCTGCTCAAAAGCAAGCTTTAGTTCAAATTTATAATATTGTTGTAGGTGCTTCTGTTCCTGTAGCTTTAGAAGGAAACTTTAAAGCTGAAGTAGTAAAAGCTGCACAACAGCTTAAAGCTGCTGGTTCAAAAGGAGTTTTAGTATCTGGAATTGAAGATAAAAATGCTCAATTATTAGTTTTAGCTATCAATCAAGTATTGGCTAGTGAAGCTTTTAGTACTGCTGGAGCTAGACAAATTAGAAAAGGTTCTAATGTTGCAGTTGCACAGTTAATTAAAGATTTGAATGCAGGAAGTGTTCACACTTTAATTATGAGTGGAGTTAATCCTGTTTATACTTTAGCTGATTCAGATTCTTTCGTATCTGGATTGAAAAAAGTTAAAACGTCTGTTGCTTTTTCATTAAAAGAAGACGAAACTGCATCAATTGTTTCAATTGCTGCACCAGCTCCTCACTACTTAGAATCTTGGGGAGATCTTGAACTTACAAGCGGAACATATAGCTTAACTCAGCCTACAATCCGTCCTATTTTCAATACAAAACAATTTCAAGATGTTTTATTGTCAGTAAATGGTACTGCTGGTACTTATTATGACTACTTAAAAGCAAATTCTGGAGCTTATACTGCAGGTGCTTCTTGGAATAAAGTATTACATGATGGTGTAGCTGTTCTTGGAGCTACGGCATTATCTGGAGGAGCTATTGATGCTGCTACTGCTGCAAATGCTGTTGCAAAATCAAAATCTGCTGGTGATTTTGAATTAGTATTATATACTAAAACAGGATTAGGAGATGGACAGCACGCGAACAACCCATGGTTGCAAGAGTTTCCAGATCCAATTACAAGAGTTTCTTGGGATAACTATGTTACAGTGTCTAATGCTGATGCTAAAAAACTTGGTTTAACAAATGAAATTGTTGCAAACGGTGGTTTAAATGGTAGTTATGCTACTATCACTGTTGATGGGGTTAAATTGGAAAATGTTCCAGTTATCGTTCAGCCAGGTCAAGCAGTTGGTACTTTAGGTCTAGCTCTTGGTTATGGACGTAAAGCAGCTCTAAAAGAAGAAATGCAAGTAGGTTTAAATGCTTACGCTTTATATAAAGGTTTCAATAATGTTCAATCTGTATCTATTGTTAAAGCTGGAGGAGTACATGAGTTTGCTTGTGTTCAAGGTCAGAAAACTTTAATGGGTAGAGGAGATATTATTAAAGAAACAACTTTAGAAATATTCAATACTAAAGATGCTGAACATTGGAATGAAAAACCAATGGTATCTTTAGACCATCAAGAAGTTGAGGCTACTACTGTAGATCTTTGGGAATCATTTGATCGTACGACAGGGCATCACTTCAACCTTTCAATTGACTTAAATGCTTGTACTGGATGTGGAGCTTGTGTTATCGCTTGTCACGCTGAAAACAACGTTCCAGTTGTAGGTAAAGCAGAGGTAAGAAGAAGCCGTGATATGCACTGGTTGCGTATCGATAGATACTACTCTTCTGAAAGTACTTTTGAAGGTGATAATGAAAGAAAAGAAGGAATTGCTGGTTTATCTAGTTCATTATCTACATTTAATGAAATGGAGAAAGCAGGAGATAATCCTCAAGTTGCATTCCAACCTGTAATGTGTCAACACTGTAACCACGCACCTTGTGAAACAGTTTGTCCTGTTGCTGCAACTTCTCACGGTCGTGAAGGTCAAAACCATATGGCTTACAACAGATGTGTTGGTACTCGTTACTGTGCAAACAACTGTCCATATAAAGTACGTCGTTTTAACTGGTTCTTATACAACAAAAACAGCGAGTTCGATTATCATATGAACGATGATTTAGGCCGTATGGTTCTTAATCCTGATGTTAACGTACGTTCTCGTGGTGTTATGGAGAAATGTTCTATGTGTATCCAAATGACACAAGCAACTAAATTAAAAGCTAAAAACGAAGGCCGTCCAGTTAGAGATGGTGAATTCCAAACTGCTTGTTCTAGTGCTTGTTCTTCAGGAGCGATGATATTTGGTGATGTGAATGATAAAGAAAGTAAAGTTGCTAAATTAGCTGCTGACGAAAGATCATACCACTTATTAGAGCATGTAGGTACAAAACCTAATGTGGTTTACCATGTTAAAGTTAGAAATACTTAGTAAAATTATTAATTAAGAAACAATATAAAGGATTATGTCGTCTCACTACGAAGCACCCATTAGAAAACCTTTAGTTATTGGTGATAAATCTTATCACGATGTAACTGTAGATGTAGCTGCACCTGTTGAGGGGCCTGCAAACAAGCAATGGTGGATTGTATTTTCAATCGCATTAATAGCCTTCCTTTGGGGGTTAGGTTGTATAATTTACACCGTATCTACCGGTATCGGAACATGGGGATTAAATAAAACAGTTGGCTGGGCTTGGGATATTACTAACTTCGTTTGGTGGGTTGGTATTGGTCACGCTGGAACATTAATTTCTGCGGTATTATTACTTTTCCGTCAACGTTGGAGAATGGCTATTAACCGTTCTGCGGAAGCAATGACTATCTTCTCGGTAGTTCAAGCAGGTCTTTTCCCAATCATTCACATGGGACGTCCATGGTTAGCATACTGGGTATTGCCTATTCCAAACCAATTTGGATCTTTATGGGTAAACTTTAACTCACCTTTACTTTGGGACGTATTCGCGATTTCAACGTATCTTTCAGTGTCATTAGTTTTCTGGTGGACTGGTTTGTTGCCTGACTTTGCAATGCTTCGTGATAGAGCTATTACTCCATTTAATAAGAGAGTTTATTCTATCTTAAGTTTTGGATGGAGCGGTAGAGCTAAAGACTGGCAACGTTTTGAAGAAGTATCTTTAGTATTAGCTGGTTTAGCTACTCCTCTTGTACTTTCTGTACACACGATTGTATCTATGGACTTTGCTACTTCTGTAATTCCAGGATGGCATACAACAATTTTCCCTCCATACTTCGTTGCTGGAGCGGTATTCTCAGGATTCGCGATGGTAAATACATTGTTGATCGTTATGAGAAAAGTATCTAATCTTGAAGCATACATCACATTACAGCACATCGAGTTAATGAACATCATTATTATGATTACTGGATCTATCGTTGGTGTAGCTTATATCACTGAGTTATTCGTAGCTTGGTATTCAGGTGTAGAATATGAACAATATGCATTCTTGAACAGAGCTACTGGACCTTACTGGTGGGCATATTGGTCAATGATGACATGTAATGTGTTCTCTCCTCAGTTCATGTGGTTCAAAAAATTAAGAACTAGTATCATGTTCTCATTCATCATTTCGATTGTTGTAAACATCGGTATGTGGTTTGAAAGATTTGTAATTATTGTTACTTCTTTACATAGAGATTACCTTCCATCTTCTTGGACAATGTTTTCACCAACATTTGTTGATATTGGAATTTTCATTGGAACAATTGGTTTCTTCTTTGTATTGTTTTTATTATACTCTAGAACATTCCCTGTAATTGCTCAGGCAGAGGTTAAAACAATTTTGAAAGGAACAGGAGATAATTATATTAGAGAAAGAGCAAACAGTAAAGATTCACATCATGAGTAATAAAGTTATATACGCCATTTATAATGACGATGACGTTTTGATGAATGCAGTAAAGAAAACTAGAGCTGCTCATCATCATATTGAAGAGGTTTTTACTCCATTCCCAGTTCACGGATTGGATAAAGCCATGGGATTAGCACCAACAAGATTAGCAATATGTGCTTTTTTATATGGTTGTGTTGGTATTTCTGTTGCAACAACTATGATGGGTTACATCATGATTCATGACTGGCCACAGGATATTGGAGGTAAACCAAGTTTTAGTTTTATCCAAAATATGCCTTCTTTTGTGCCTATTATGTTTGAGATGACTGTATTCTTTGCAGCTCATTTAATGGTAATCACTTTTTATATGAGAAGTAGATTATGGCCTTTTAAAGAAGCTGAAAACCCAGATGTAAGAACAACTGATGACCACTTTTTAATGGAGGTTGCTGTAAATGATAACGAAGCAGAGTTGGTTTCTTTCTTTGAAGGAACGGGAGCTGTTGAAGTTAAAGTAATTGAAAAGAATTAATTGTAGCTATGAAAAGGATATATAAAATAACACTTTTAGTTGGTATAACTATTTTAGTTTCATCTTGCCACAATAATTCGGCACCGAACTATCAGTATTTCCCAAATATGTATGAATCTGTTGCTTACGAGCCATATACAGAAGCAAAAATATTTAAGGGAGGAAAAGAAGGACAGCTTCCTGTTGCAGGAACTATCAATAGAGGTTTTGAACCTTATGAATATGAAAATTCAACTGCTGGTTATGAATTAGCAAAAGCTAATTTGAAATCACCTTTGACTGAAGAAGAAAGAAATTCTGGAAAAGGTAAAGAGCTTTTTGAAATTTACTGTATTAGCTGCCATGGTGCTGCTGGTAACGGTAAAGGTAAATTGGTTGAAAGAGAGAAATTTCTTGGAGTACCTAGCTATAAAGACAGAGAGATCACTGAAGGAAGTATCTTTCATGTTGAGACTTATGGTTTAAATGCAATGGGTTCACATGCAAATCAATTAAGTGCTCACGAACGTTGGTTAGTTGCTGACTATGTTCTGAAACTAAAAAGCCAATTATAATTGTTGAACAAACTGATCGTAATAGATATGTATACATTTTCAAGTAAATTAAAAACTTTTTCTATCATCTTAATGGCCGTTGGTCTATTAGGAATTGGGTATGGTTTTTTAAGTGCACCAAAAGATATTCAAGAAGTTGAAAAAATACTAGCTGCAGATGAACATGGTTCTCATGGTGCGGCGCATGAAGAAAAAGCGGAGACATCTCACAAAGAAGCAGGTCATCATGAGGCTGCTGAAGTTGCACATGACTCTCATAAAGGAGCTGAGCATGCTGAAGTTTCTGGTGCAAATGAGCACGAAAAACATTTAGAGCACGTATTACACCAATTGCAAAATAAGCCTTGGTCTGCTGTATATGTAGCTTGTATTTTCTTTTTACTGCTTTCAATGGGGGTTTTAGCCTTTTATGCTATTCAACAAGTAGCTCAAGCAGGATGGTCTCCAGTTTTATTTAGAGTTATGCAAGGTATAACAGCATATTTGCCTGCTGGTTCTATAATCTTCTTTATACTTTTAGTATTATGTGGATTACATTTTAATCATATTTTCGTATGGTTAGGAGAAGGTGTAACCGATCCTAAAAGCCCAAATTATGATGCTATAATTGCTGGAAAATCAGGATATTTAAACTTTCCTTTCTGGATTGCAAGAGCATTTATCTTTTTATTAGGATGGAATATCTACCGCCATTTTTCTAGAAAAAACTGTTTAGCACAAGATGAAGCAAATGATGATCTTTACTACAAAAAGAATTTCAAAGCATCTGCGGGATTCTTAGTATTCTTTATTGTTTCTGAGTCTATTATGTCTTGGGACTGGATTATGTCTTTTGATCCACATTGGTTTAGTACTTTATTTGGATGGTATGTATTTGCTTCTTTCTTTGTAAGCGGTATTACAACTATTGCATTAGTTACTATCTATTTAAAATCTAAAGGTTATTTAGAGTATGTAAATACTAGCCACATTCACGATTTAGCTAAATTTATGTTTGGTATTAGTGTTTTCTGGACTTATTTATGGTTCTCTCAGTTCATGTTGATCTGGTATGCTAACATTCCAGAGGAGGTAACTTATTTTGTAACAAGAATTCAGTTATATAACCTTCCTTTCTTTGGAGCGGTTGTTATGAACTTTGTTTTCCCATTATTAATATTAATCAATACTGACTTTAAACGTCTTAACTGGGTTATTGTTATGGCTGGTGTTGTGATATTATTAGGTCATTATGTTGATTTCTTTAATATGATCATGCCTGGTACAGTAGGAGACAAATGGTTTATTGGAGTTCCTGAAATTGCATCGATTCTTTTCTTCTTAGGTTTATTTATATTTGTTGTATTTACTGCATTAACTAAATCTCCTTTGCTTGCAAAAAGAAATCCTTTCATCGAAGAAAGTAAACATTTTCATTATTAATATTTAAAGAAGTAAACAGATGACAAGTTTGTTGGTAATTATAGTTTTAGTTTTATTAGCAGTTGCATTATGGCAATTGACCAAGATATTTGATCTTACACAGGTTGGAGCTTCTTCGGACGATTCTCAAGTTGCATCAGATAATGATAATAATATTCAAGGGTATGTTATGTTTGGCTTCTTGGCATTCATATATATATTTACGATTTACGGTTTACTAAAATGGGGAGGTTTAGCACTTCATACCCCTGCTTCAGAGCATGGACTTTTAGTGGATAATTTAATGAATATTACTTGGGTTTTAATTTTTTTAGTTCAATTTATTACGCAAGGTTTACTATACTGGTTTTCTTTTAAAAATAGAGGAAATAAAGATAAAAAAGCATTATTTTTTGCTGATAGTAATAAATTAGAAGCAATCTGGAGTATTATTCCATCTGTAGTTTTAGCTTGTTTAATTCTTTACGGATTGTACGCTTGGAATAACATTATGTTCGTTGATAAAGATGAAGATGTAATCGAAATTGAATTATATGCTCAGCAATTTAAATGGACTGCAAGATACGCTGGACAAGATAACGTTTTAGGTAAAGCTAACGTTCGTTTAATCGAAGGAGTAAATACTTTAGGGGTTGATATGTCAGATCCAAATGCTCAAGATGATATCGTAGTTTCAGAATTGCATATTCCTAAAGGTAAAAAAGTTCACTTTAAAATGCGTTCTCAGGATGTATTGCACTCAGCTTACTTCCCACACTTTAGAGCTCAAATGAACTGTGTTCCAGGTATGGTTACTGAATTTGCTTTCGTTCCAACTTACACTACTGCAGAATATAGAGAGTTGCCTTTTATGGTTGAAAAAGTTGCAAACATCAACAAACTTAGAGCTGAAAAAAGCATTGAGTTAGTTGCGAAAGGCGGAACAGCTTTAGATCCTTATACATTTGACTACTTATTATTATGTAACAAAATTTGTGGAGCTTCACACTATAACATGCAAATGAAAGTAGTAGTTGATACTCCAGAAGATTACAAAAAATGGTTAAGTGAAAAAACTACTTTAGCTCAGGATATTAAAGCTGCAAAAGCTGCTGAGAAACCAGCTGAAGGAGCTGCACCAACTACAGATACTGCTGCAAAAGTAATTGACACTGTTAAAACTGTTGTTGATACAGTTAAAGCAGCTGTAGCTAAAGTTGCGATGAAATAATATTATTAAGAAAATTTAAAGTACAAATATATGTCAGCAGAAGCGCACGGTCACGATCACGGACACGATCACGAGCACGAACATCATCATAAAGACACGTTCATTACTAAATATATTTTTAGTATTGATCACAAAATGATTGCTAAACAATACTTGATTACTGGTATTGTTATGGGAGTAATTGGGATTGCAATGTCCTTGCTTTTTAGAATGCAATTAGCGTGGCCAGAAGAGTCTTTCAAAATATTTAATGTTTTATTAGGAGATAAATTTGCACCTGATGGTGTAATGGCAAATGATATTTATCTAGCTTTAGTTACAATTCACGGTACCATCATGGTATTCTTTGTACTGACGGCAGGTTTAAGTGGAACTTTTAGTAACTTATTGATTCCGCTTCAAATTGGGGCAAGAGATATGGCATCTGGATTTATGAATATGATTTCATACTGGTTGTTTTTCTTATCAGCTGTTGTAATGTTATGTTCTTTATTTGTTGAAGCTGGACCAGCATCTGCAGGATGGACAATTTACCCTCCTTTAAGTGCATTGCCACAAGCAATTCCAGGATCAGGAACAGGTATGACACTATGGTTAGTATCTATGGCTATTTTCATCGCATCTTCTTTGATGGGATCTTTAAATTACATTGTTACTGTACTTAACTTAAGAACTAAAGGAATGTCTATGACTAGACTTCCGCTTACAATCTGGACATTTTTCGTAACAGCTATTATTGGTGTTATTTCGTTCCCAGTTTTATTATCTGCAGCTTTATTATTGATTTTTGATAGAAGTTTTGGTACTTCATTCTTCTTATCTGATATCTATATTGCAGGAGAGGTTTTACACTACCAAGGAGGTTCTCCAGTATTGTTTGAGCACTTATTCTGGTTCTTAGGACACCCTGAGGTTTACATCGTAATCTTACCAGCGATGGGACTTGTTTCAGAAATTATGGCTACAAATGCTCGTAAACCAATTTTTGGTTATAGAGCGATGATTATGTCAGTTCTTGCAATTGCATTCTTATCAACTATCGTTTGGGGCCACCACATGTTTATTTCAGGTATGAATCCTTTCTTAGGATCTGTGTTTACTTTTACAACTTTATTGATTGCAATTCCATCTGCTGTAAAAGCATTTAACTGGATTACAACTTTATGGAAAGGTAACTTACAATTTAACCCTGCAATGTTATTCTCTATCGGAATGGTTTCTACTTTCATCACTGGAGGTTTAACAGGGATCATTTTAGGAGATAGTACTTTAGATATTAACGTTCACGATACTTACTTCGTAATTGCTCACTTTCACTTAGTAATGGGTATCTCTGCACTTTACGGAATGTTTGCTGGTATTTACCACTGGTTCCCTAAAATGTACGGAAAAATGTTAAACAAAAACTTAGGTTATATCCACTTCTGGGTAACTGCAGTTTGTGCTTATGGAGTTTTCTTCCCAATGCACTTTATCGGATTAGCTGGTTTACCAAGACGTTACTATACTAACACAAACTTCCCATTATTTGATGATTTACAAAATGTGAATGTTTTAATTACAACATTTGCTCTTGTAGGAGGTGCGTTCCAATTAGTATTCTTATACAACTTCTTTAGCAGTATTTTCTACGGTAAAAAAGCAGTTCAGAACCCATGGAGATCTACAACTTTAGAGTGGACTACTCCAGTTGAACATATCCACGGAAACTGGCCAGGAGAAATTCCTCATGTATATCGTTGGCCGTATGACTACAGTAACCCAAATCATGATGTAGATTTTGTTCCTCAAAATGTACCAATGAAAGAAGGTGAAGAAGTTTTACACCACTAAAAAATAATAAAAAGACTGTCAGAGATGACAGTCTTTTTTGTTTAGTTAAAGTTTTAAACGTTCAGTTCAACTGTTTTACAAACTGATTAGTTTATATATCTTTGTAGGATGAATGAAAATCTAGATCCTACTACTAAAGGATATAACTCAGAAGAGTTAGATCTTGAAAAAAGATTGCGTCCGCTGTCATTTGATGATTTTGCTGGACAAGATCAAGTTTTGGAAAATTTAAAAGTCTTTGTTGCTGCTGCTAATCAACGTGGTGAAGCACTTGATCATGCTCTTTTTCATGGTCCTCCTGGTCTTGGGAAAACTACTTTGGCTAACATTTTAGCTAATGAACTACAAGTTGGTATCAAGATTACTTCAGGGCCGGTATTAGATAAACCTGGGGATTTAGCAGGATTGCTAACAAACTTAGATGAAAGAGATGTTTTGTTCATTGATGAAATTCATCGATTAAGTCCAGTAGTTGAGGAATATTTGTATTCTGCAATGGAAGACTTTAAGATTGATATTATGATTGAATCTGGTCCGAATGCAAGAACAGTGCAAATTAATTTGAATCCCTTTACTTTAATTGGAGCAACTACTCGATCTGGATTATTAACGGCTCCAATGCGCGCCCGTTTCGGAATATCTTCACGTTTACAATATTATACTACAGAACTTTTGACAACAATTGTTGAAAGAAGTGCATCTATTATAAAAATGCCTATTGATCTAGAAGCGGCAATTGAAATTGCAGGAAGAAGCCGTGGAACTCCTCGTATCGCAAATGCGTTGCTAAGAAGGGTTCGTGATTTCGCCCAAATTAAAGGAAATGGTAGAATTGATCTAGAAATTTCTAGATATGCTTTAAAAGCTCTAAATGTAGATGCTCATGGTCTAGATGAAATGGATAATAAAATATTATTAACTATTATTAATAAATTTAAAGGCGGTCCAGTTGGGCTTTCAACTTTAGCAACTGCTGTGAGTGAAAGTAGCGAAACAATCGAAGAAGTATATGAGCCTTTTTTAATTCAAGAAGGATTTATTATGCGAACACCTCGTGGTAGAGAAGTTACAGACAAAGCATATAAACATCTTGGAAAAGTTAATATTAATAATCAGGGAGAATTGTTTTAGTTTTGATATAAATGTCTGTTAAAAGAAAATATAATTATCCCCCAAAACTATCTATTTTAAGATTTTTTATTGATGCGGAAGGAATTCGTAGAAATCCAATCCCGTATCATACAAAGTATTTTGATAATTTTGGTGATTCGTTTTCTATTAGAATTGGAAAATCAAAGTACATCATTTTATCAAGAGATAATGATGTAGCACAATACATTTTACAGAAAAACCAAAAGAATTATCACAAATCAAAATTTCAGTCAGTTTATTTGTCTAAATATTTAGGAAAAGGTCTTCTAACTGTTGACGGTGAATTTTGGTTAAAACAAAGAAGACTTATTCAGCCTGCTTTTCATAAACAGAAGATGAATCAGCTGGTCGAAAATATGAAACTTACGATTATTTCAGAATTAGAAACAATTGTAAAAGATGAAAAAATGGATCTTTTTCCTGTTATGAGCGAATTAGCTTTTAACGTTGTAGCTAAATCATTGTTTCAATTTTCTATTACCGAAGAAAAACTAGATAGAATTAAGTATATTATTGAAGCAGTTCAGAATTTTTTAATTAAAGAAATCAGACTGCCTCATAAAGCTTGGTGGTTTTCGGTGAGTGGTCAAGTAAAAAAGCATCTTCAGTTGGCTAAAGAAAATAATAAAATTATTCGAGGTCTAATTGAAGAAAGAGTTTCCTCTAAAAATGAGGTGAACGATTTGCTTAATATGCTTTTGGAAACTCGCTACGAAGATACTGGCGAAGGAATGTCAATTGAACAATTAATTGATGAGATAAAAATTCTTTTTATTGCTGGACATGAAACAACTGCAAATGCTTTAACTTTTACATTGTATTTATTGGGAAATCATCCTGATGTACAACAAAGTATATTTGAAGAGGTTCTTAATGCTGAATCTGAAACGGAGAATATTGTGGAACAGCTTCAGAAAATGCCCTATATAAATGCTGTTTTAAATGAATCTATGCGTTTATATCCGCCAGCTTGGATTACAGATAGACAAAATGTTGAAGATGATGCTTTAGGAACATTTAATATAAAAAAAGATACTCTGATTGGGGTTTCTTTTTATGAGTTGCATCGAAATCCGAAGTACTGGAAGAACCCAGATCACTTTGATCCCAATCGTTTTTTAGGGGAACAAAAGAAGCATTCTATGCAATATTTTTATCCCTTTGGAGCAGGACCAAGGATGTGCATTGGTGCTGGTTTTGCCATTTACGAAATGTGTTTGGCAATTTCTTATATTGTCAAAAAATATAAAATTGTTTCAATGGGTAATACGATCAATTTTAATCCCTTAATTACCCTAAAACCTGTTGGACTTGAAGTCGTTTTTTCTGAAAGGTAATGATAAATTCTAAAGAGAAATATTCGAAATTTATTAAAGATGAAGCGAAAAGACTTGGTTTTCTTTCTTGTGGGATATCCAAAGCAGGTTTTTTGGAACAAGAAGCGCCTCGACTTGAAAACTGGTTGAAGAATAATCGTAATGGTCAAATGGCTTATATGGAAAATCATTTTGACAAGCGTTTAGATCCAACTTTGTTAGTTGATGATGGTAAAAGTGTTGTATCTCTTTTGCTTAATTATTATCCCGATTCATTGCAGAATGATGAAAGTTTTAAAATTTCAAAATATGCTTACGGACAAGATTACCATTTTGTAATTAAAGATAAATTGAAGGAGCTTCTTCATTCTATTCAAGAAAATATTGGGGAAGTTTCTGGACGTGCTTTTGTAGATTCAGCGCCAGTTTTAGATAAAGCTTGGGCAGCCAAAAGCGGACTTGGCTGGATTGGAAAAAACAGCAATTTAATTACTCAAAAAGTAGGTTCTTTTTACTTCATCGCGGAGTTAATTATTGATTTAGAATTAGAATATGATCATGCGGTAACAGATCACTGTGGTACTTGCACAGCCTGCATAGATGCTTGTCCTACACAAGCTATTGTGGCCCCTTATATAGTTGACGGTAGTAAATGTATTTCTTATTACACTATCGAATTAAAAGAGAACCTTCCTAATGAAATGAAAGGAAAATTTGATGAATGGATGTTTGGATGTGATACCTGCCAAGATGTTTGTCCATGGAATCGATTTTCTAAACCACATTCAGAACCTCTATTTAATCCAAACCCAGATTTACTTTCTTTTACTAAAAAAGACTGGATGGAAATCACTGAAGAAACTTTTAAACTTGTTTTTAAAAATTCACCTATCAAAAGAACAAAATTTGAAGGTTTAAAACGTAATATTAAATTTTTAGAGTAGAAATGTTAAGTTTTTAGTCTTTATTTTTTAATTTATTGTTTTTCAGTGTTTTAAAATAATTAATTCAAGTAAAATCTTATTTTTTTATCTTACGATTTATTGCTGTTTTGTCAATATATTCTGTAAGAATGCATTTTATTGATAATTATTTAAGACTTTTTGACTCATTCGTTATTAATTTCCTACATTTTTTAACTTAAAAATGCTTCAGCATTTGTTAAAAACTGTTGTTCGACGAGTTTATCTGCATTTTGTCGGAATAATGTAGTTCTAATACATTCCCTAATATACTTTCGCACTTCCAATCTACTAATTTATAACCTAATAGACTTTTTTAAGTCTTTTTTACTATATGTCAATGGTCAACATAATTTCATTTTTATGTGTTTGTCTTGAAAAAGCTTTTTCAAGTTTTTTTAAATCCATTTTATCTTTTTTCACGTATCTCACCAATATGCTAAAAACAATCATCTGTTTTTTAGTGTCTTATATTTCTGTTCCACAAACTCAAGTTGTCTATGCGTAACTTTACTTTTCGAAAGCCTTGTTTTTCCAGGCTAACTTTTCTTTTTGTTTTTTTATTACTAACCGCTTATAGCGCTTCGGCTCAATTTTATACGAAACACTATATTGCTCCAGCTCCTTGGCAGTATTTTAACAATGCTAATGAAATTGTTATAGCAACAAATTCTACAACTAGTGTAAACATTACTGTATCAAAAAGTGATGGGACATTAGTAACTAGTCTTACAGCAATTAAAGGAACTCCCGCTGTATACAGATTTTCTGGCACTCCAAGTACAACAAAGGCGTATGCTTTTAATACTGTTTTAAACGGTGCAGGATTAATTGTAGAAGGTAGTGCTCCAGTGTCTATTAATTTAAGAAACGTCGCTTCTGATGCTTTATCGGGTACTGATGTAGATAAGGATATCAAAGGAAATGCTGCTTTAACTAGTTTTGGAGATGCAGGACTTGGAATAAGATTTAGAGTAGGATATTATAGAGACGGGTCTTTAGGAAATTTTAATAATTACGGAGATCAGCGTCCTATTTATAGTATTATGGCTACCGTTAATAATACTACAATAAAAATTAATAATACTGTTACCACTACTTTAAATGCTGGGCAGAGTTATTTATTTAAAGCAGCAATAGGAACGTTGGTTGAATCTTCGAATCCTATTGTAATGAACACATCGGCTGCGATTGATACTCCAGGTGGTTGTGGGGATAGTGCATACAATCAGATTCCGCCTGAGGCTGTTTTGGGAACAGAATATTTTTTGGAAAGAGGAACGGGTAATAGTACAGCAGAACAGACTACTGTAGTAGCAACAAAAGATAATACAGTTGTAAAAGTTGAAGGATATTCTACTACTGGAGCATTGGTAACTACAAATACAGTTACTTTAGCGCAGGCAGGTCAGTTTTATACTTTTGTGAACGGTTCAAATAGCACCAATTTTACAGCCTCACATATCGTTGCTGATAAAAGAGTGGCTGTATATTCAGGTACAGCACAAGGCTGTGAGGTTGATATTTCAACTATTGCACCAGTTTCTGAATGTGGGGGATCCAATTTTATAGAGACAGCAAAATTTAGAAATTATAATTCAGGAACATTAGATTATTTTGGATACATTCTTTTAAGAAGTGCCACAGATATTGTAACTGTAAATGGTACCAATATTGCCAACATATCTGGTGTTGGGGCTCGTTATCAGATAGGAACAACAGGTTGGTATATTATCAATTTTAATAGTGTTCAGATAGGAAGTCCGGAATATCTTTCAATTGCCAGTGATGCTAAATTAACAGTTTCGATTGTACAACAGGCAGGAGGATTCTCTATGGCAGGGTTTTTCTCAAATTTTGCAGCACAGCCAGATGATCCAGGACTTACTTATATTTCTGGAGGAGGCTGTACTAATAACACAGCAGAACTAACAACACCAACAGGTTTTGCGCCATATCAATGGTATTATAATGGAACTGCTATTAGCGGAGCTAATTCTGCAACATATACCGCTACAAAAACAGGAGCTTACTCGGTTTCTTCTACTTTAGTTTGTGGAAGCCAAACCCAGTCAAAAGCAGTAAATGTTACATTATGTACCGATTTAGGAATTACTAAAACTGTTGATAATGCAGTGCCTTGTCCAGGATCGAATGTAGAGTTTACTGTGAAAGTAAGTAATTTAGGAGGTAATAATGTTTCAGGAGTTTCTGTAACTGATTTACTTCCTTCGGGATATACTTACGTTAGTTCAACACCATCAGTAGGGGCTTATGATTCAGGAACAGGTATCTGGAGTATTGGTGATGTTGAGGCGCAAACATCAATGACATTAAAAATTGTTGCTACAGTAAATGCGTCTGGAAATTATACTAATACAGCATCATTGCCAACCGCGATTGATACAAACACAGCAAACAATTCTGCGAGTGCAGCTGTAAATCCAAAAACAGCAAATCTTGTTGTAACCAATCCAGCAGCAGTTTGCTCGCCTTCAACAGTTGATTTAACAGCTTCTGCCGTAACAGCAGGAAGTTCTTCAAATCTAACGTTTTCATATTGGACAAATGCGGCAGCGACAGCAGCATTATCATCGCCAAACGCTGTAACGACTTCAGGAACTTATTACATAAAAGCTCTTTCTTCTGATGGGTGTTCGGTTGTAAAATCAGTTGTAGTAACAATTAATCCGCTACCTAATACGCCTGTAATTAATGTGAATTCAGGACAAGCTTCATGTACAAGTTCAGGTAATGCGGTACTAAGGGCTACTGGAAATGCGAGTTCGTATAATGGAACGGGTTATTTATGGTCTAATGGTGAAACTACCAGAAGTATTACAATAACGAGTGAAGGAACTTATTCATTAAAAATAATAAATAGTTCAGGATGTGCTAGTGCCAGTTCAAATTCAATAACTGTAACTTTTTCACCTGAAGCGCCAACTGCTTCATCTCAAACATTTTGTTCTTCTGAAAATAAAAAAGTAAGTGATTTAGTTGCTACAGGAATTAGTCTAAAATGGTATAATGCCAATAATGGGGGAACGCAGTATGCATCAACAGCATCATTGGCTACTGGAACATATTATGTGAGCCAAACTTCAGCAAATGGCTGCGAAAGTTCAAGAACTGCAGTATCTGTAACTGTGAATTCAAAATCTTCAGCACCAGTTGCTGCAGCTTCACAGTCATTTTGTGCTGCGGACAATAGTACAGTTAATAATTTGCAAGCAACAGGAACTAATATAAAATGGTACAATGTATCTTCAAACGGTACAGCACTTTCAGCATCGCAAGCTTTGACTAATGGAGATTATTATGTTAGTCAGACAGCGAACAGCTGTGGAGAAAGTGATAGAACTAAGGTTACAGTTACGATAAATACAATACCATCAGCACCTACAGTTTCTGCGCAAACATTTTGTGCAATTGATAATAAAAAAGTTAGTGATTTAACACCTTCAGGAACAGCTTATAAATGGTATAACGCAGCTACAGGCGGTACGTTATATGCAGGAACAGAAACGTTATCTTCAGGAAACTATTTTGTAAGCCAAAGTAATAGCTGTGGAGAGAGTTCAAGAACTCAAGTAACAGTTACCGTAAATAATACAGCTGCACCAACAGCATCAGCGCAATCATTCTGTTATCCAGATGCTAAAAAGGTAAGCGAATTGGTTGCAACAGGATCAAATTTAAAATGGTATAATGCAATTACTGGAGGAACACAATATTCAGGAACTGAAATTTTATCTACAGGGAATTATTATGTAAGTCAGACACTAAATGGTTGCGAAAGTCAAAGAACTCAAGTAGCAGTTACTATAAATAATACAACTGCACCTACAGCTTCAGCTCAGACTTTCTGTACTGCTGATGCTAAAAAAGTTAGCGATTTAGTTGCAACAGGATCTAACTTAAAATGGTATAATGCAAGTACTGGAGGAACGCAATATTTAGGAAGCGAAACTTTATCTTCTGGGAATTATTATGTAAGTCAGACACTTAACAGTTGTGAAAGTGCAAGAGTTTTGGTAGCAGTTACAGTAAACCCTACGCCGGCAACGCCTACTATTTCAGCAGATGGAGCAACAACATTCTGTCAAGGCGGAAGTGTAACCTTAACTTCTACAGGCGGAAGTAGTTATCTGTGGTCAACAGGAGCAACAACACAATCAATTACTGTTTCTGCTTCTGGAAATTATACTGTTAAAGTAACAAATGCTTCTGGTTGTCCTAGTGCAATTTCAGCGGCAACAACAGTTACAGTTAATTCAGTACCTTCAGCACCGACGGCAGCAGCACAGTCATTCTGTTCTGCGGATAACAGAACCGTAGGCAATCTACAGCCATCGGGAAGCGCCTATAAATGGTATGATTTTTCGTCAGGCGGAAGCGCTTTGGCAGGAACAGATGCGCTTTCAACAAAAACATATTATGTTAGCGAAACGCTAAACGGATGCGAAAGCGCTAGAACTTCGGTTGCCGTAACAGTAACCGCGACTCCTTCAGCACCGACAGCATCAGCACAGTCATTCTGTTCTGCGGATAATAGAACTGTAGCCAATTTGCAGCCATCGGGAAGCGCCTATAAATGGTATGATGCTTCGTCAGGCGGAAGCGCTTTGGCAGGAACAGATGCGCTTTCAACAAAAACATATTACGTTAGTGAGACATTAAACGGATGCGAAAGCGCTAGAACTTCGGTTGCCGTAACAGTAACAGCTACACCTTCGGCACCCACAGCAGCAGCGCAGTCATTCTGCTCTGCGGACAGCAGAACAGTTGGCAATCTACAGCCATCGGGAAGCGCCTATAAATGGTATGCTGCTTCGTCAGGCGGAAGCGCTTTGGCAGGGACAGATATACTTTCAACAAAAACATATTACGTTAGCGAAACACTAAACGGATGCGAAAGCGCAAGGACTTCGGTTGATGTGAAAATAAATCTTACGCCATCGGCTCCATCAGCTTCGGCGCAGGCATTCTGCTCTTTAGAAAATAAAACGGTAAGCGATCTGACTGCTACCGGAACAGGCATAAAATGGTACAATGCTTCCACAGGCGGAACAGCGCTTGCAGGAACAGATGCTTTGGCAACAGGAACCTATTACGTAAGCCAGACTTCGGCAGAGGGATGCGAAAGCGCAAGAACTTCGGTTGATGTAAAAATCAATCCTACGCCATCGGCTCCATCAGCTTCAGCACAGGCATTCTGCTCTTCAGAAAATAAAACGGTAAGCGATCTGACTGCTTCTGGAACAGGCCTAAAATGGTATAAAGCTTCTACAGGCGGAACAGCGCTTGCGGGAACAGATGCTTTGGCAACAGGAACCTATTACGTAAGCCA
>NZ_QJRJ01000034.1 GCF_003254625.1 Flavobacterium ginsenosidimutans | reverse complement strand
AACTCTGTGGGAACTGTTGCCTATTCTTGGAAAAACAGCGCTAACGCAGAAGTCGGAACAACAGCTTCAGTTTCTAATCTGCCTGCCGGAACATATACTTTAACTGTGACAGATTCATGCTCTTCACAGACAAATTCTGTGACTGTTGGACAGCCTTCTGCAGCTTTGGCTTTGGGAGCTTCATCTAAAACAGATGCTTCATGCTACGGAGCAAGCACCGGAACCGTAACTGCGGGAACTGTAGCAAACTCTGTTGGAACTGTAGCCTATTCTTGGAAAAACAGCGCTAACGCAGAAGTCGGAACAACAGCTTCAGTTTCTAATCTGCCTGCCGGAACCTATACTTTAACCGTGACGGATTCATGCTCTTCCCAAACAAATTCTGTGACTGTTGGACAGCCTTCTGCAGCTTTGGCTTTGGGAGCTTCATCTAAAACAGATGCTTCATGCTACGGAGCAAGCACCGGAACTGTGACTGCGGGAACTGTAACAAACTCTGTTGGAACTGTTGCCTATTCTTGGAAAAACAGCGCTAACGCAGAAGTGGGAACAACAGCTTCAGTTTCAAACCTGCCTGC
>NZ_QJRJ01000060.1 GCF_003254625.1 Flavobacterium ginsenosidimutans | reverse complement strand
TTTTAGATTTTAGATTTTAGATTTTAGATTTTAGATTTTAGATTTTAGATTTTAGATTTTAGATTTTAAAGTCGCTTTGCTCCTTTTGGAATTTGGGATTTAAAAAATTGGGATTTTATTTAAAATTTCAGCTTTGCGAACTTAAATAAAGTCATAGTAAAGAAAAAAACCTTGCGTTCTTTGCGTTAAAAAAAACAAAAACAAAACAAAAAACACTATATGAACTTAGAAAGTCCAAAAGTTACAGTTCAGAAATCAGCACAGGATTTATTCGATCAACTGACTGACGTAAAGAATTTCGAAAAATTAATGCCAGACAATATCGCTAAATTTGAAGTAACTGGCGAAGACGCTTTTATTTTTGGATTGAAAGGGATGCCTGAAATCAAATTGAAAATGAAAGATAAAGTAGCGCCAAACAAAATTGTTTTGGGCGCTGCAAGTGATAAACTTCCGTTTACACTAACTTCAAACATTGACACTGTTTCTGATTCAGAAAGTGCTGTTCAATTGTTCTTTGAAGGCGAATTCAACGCTATGATGGCAATGATGGTTAAAGGTCCAATTAGTAAGTTTATTGAAACTTTAGCAAACAATATGAACAAGTTATAATGGTGAATTGTAAATTGTGAATTATAAATGAAAAGTCCAATCTAACGATTGGACTTTTTTATTTTTTGTAATTTATCATTCTTGAAGGTGATAAACTATGTGGTAACTTTGCGTTAGACGCACTGCAGTGCGTCTCTA
This sequence comes from Flavobacterium ginsenosidimutans, assembly GCF_003254625.1. Taxonomy (GTDB): domain Bacteria; phylum Bacteroidota; class Bacteroidia; order Flavobacteriales; family Flavobacteriaceae; genus Flavobacterium; species Flavobacterium ginsenosidimutans. The sequence continues at coordinate 56,871 of NZ_QJRJ01000060.1, read as the reverse complement.
CTGAAAATTCTTTATCAAAAATCTTAGAATCTTAGTAACTCAGAACCTTAGCACCTTAGGTTAGACGCACTGCAGTGCGTCTCTACAGAAAAAACCTTAGAATCTTAGTAACTCAGAACCTTAGTCACTTTCTCAATAAAGCATCTTAACCTCTTTAATCTCAAATTCCACAACAGAATCATCTTCTAATAAAACCTGTAGTTTACCAATTGGAGAAACTCCTTGAATGATTCCCATAAAATCCTGGTTGTTATTGTCTCTAAATGCTGTTGGAACACCTTTCTTAAATAAGAAATTAAAATAATCCTTCCAGAAATTTTCCGAATCGGTTTTCCAGAACTGAATCTTTTCTTTTAGTTTTTCAACGATTAAAATTGCTAATTCTTGCTTATCAAAAGGTTTTCCCGAAATCACTGCTATTGAAGAAGCATTTGGCAATTCATCAAAATCGATTTGATTGACATTAATTCCGATTCCGACAACTGACACAATTCTGCCATCGCTTTTTAAGGTGTTTTCGATTAATATGCCAACTAACTTCTTATTGTATGACAGAATGTCGTTTGGCCATTTTATGCATATATTAGGAATATTTATCGATTTTAAAGTTTCTGCAACAGCCAAAGAAACAGCTACGCTAAGATTAAAGACTTGCTCGTTATCAAAAAGAAAATCTTTTACCAAAATGCTCATAGTTAAGTTCTTACCAGCTTGAGTCTTCCATACTCCACCAACTTGTCCTTTCCCTTTTGTCTGATTTTCAGCTGTTACGACCGTAAAATTCTCCAGTTCTTCTTTGCTGGACAATGATTTTAAGAAATCATTTGTCGAATCTATGGCATCGAGTTTGATTAGTTTCATTAAATAATTTAAATATCTTAATTTAATATTTTGTTAAGGTTCAAAAATAATCACAAAATTTGGTAACTTTACAAATTCATATAAAATAATTCATGGCGAAAAAGACTATTAATAATGATGTTCTACTGGCGAACATAATCAAAGGGATTGAGGAAGTAAAAGGAAATGATATCGACATTCTTGACTTAAGAGAAATAGATACAGCTGTATGCGACTATTTTGTTATTTGCAACGGTAGCTCAAACACCCAAGTTAACGCCATCGTAAACTCAATTCAAAAAACTGTATCAAAAGACTTAAAAGATAAACCTTGGCACGTAGAAGGAACCGATAACGCAGAATGGGTTCTTATGGACTATGTACACATTGTAGTACACGTTTTCCAGAAGCATATTCGCGAATATTACAACATCGAAAGCCTTTGGGGCGATGCCAAAATAACTTCAATCGAGAACAAATACTAAAGAAACTTTCATTAAATGGCTAAAGATAACAATCCAAATCCGAATAAATTTAAAATAAGTCCTTGGTTAATATACACCGCAATACTTTTAGTTTTTTTATTCATAAGTTTTGCCACAGGAGGATCAAGCTTAAGCGAACCTGCTCAATTAACTTCTTCTAAATTCAACACCCTTTTAGAAAAAGGACAGATTGAAAAAGTAATTGTTTACAATAAAGCAGAAGCTGAGGTATATTTAAATGCTGCCGCTCTTAAAGATCCGGCAAATAAAAAAGTAGCTGAAGATATTTTCAAACAACCAAACAAAGGTCCACACTATACGTTGGAAATTGGTAATGACCAAATCTTTCAGACTAAACTGGAAAAAGCAGTTAGCGAAGGGAAATTAAAAGATTTTAACTTCCTTCAAAAAAATAACTGGAGCGATATTTTAATCAGCTTACTTCCTATCATCATCATTGTTGGTGTATGGATTTTCATTATGCGTAAAATGTCTGGCGGAGGTGCTGGCGGAGGAGGACAGATTTTCAATATCGGAAAATCTAAAGCTAAACTTTTTGATGAAAAAACAGACATTAAAACAACTTTTAAAGATGTTGCAGGTCTAGAAGGTGCAAAAGAAGAAATTCAGGAAATCGTTGAATTTCTTAAAAACCCAGAAAAATACACGAATCTTGGAGGTAAAATTCCAAAAGGCGCTTTACTTGTAGGACCTCCGGGAACTGGTAAAACGTTATTAGCAAAAGCTGTTGCTGGTGAAGCTCAAGTACCTTTCTTCTCTTTATCAGGTTCTGATTTCGTAGAAATGTTCGTAGGAGTTGGTGCTTCACGTGTACGTGACTTATTTAAACAAGCAAAAGAAAAATCTCCTGCTATTATCTTCATCGACGAGATCGATGCTGTTGGTAGAGCAAGAGGAAAAAGCAATATGTCTGGCGGAAACGACGAGAGAGAAAATACTTTAAACCAATTACTAACAGAAATGGACGGTTTTGGTACAAACTCTAACGTAATCGTTTTGGCTGCAACTAACAGAGCTGATGTTTTAGACAAAGCTTTAATGCGTGCTGGACGTTTTGACAGACAAATTTTTGTTGACTTACCAGACATTCGCGAAAGAGCTGAAATCTTCAAAGTACACTTAGCTCCTATCAAAAAAGTTGAAGGTCTAGATTTAGATTTCTTAGCTAAACAAACTCCAGGATTCTCTGGTGCTGATATTGCCAATGTTTGTAACGAAGCCGCTCTTATCGCCGCACGTAACAACAAAGCAGCAGTTGACAGACAAGATTTCCTTGATGCTGTAGATAGAATTATTGGTGGTCTTGAAAAGAAAAACAAAATCATTACTCCAGAAGAGAAAAGAGCAATTGCAATTCACGAAGCTGGTCACGCGACTGTAAGCTGGATGTTAGAGCACGCTGCACCACTTATTAAAGTAACAATTGTTCCTCGTGGACAAAGTTTAGGAGCTGCATGGTACTTACCAGAAGAGAGACAAATCGTAAGAACAGATCAAATGTTAGACGAAATGTGTGCTACTATGGGAGGTCGAGCTGCTGAAAAAGTAACTTTCGACAGAATTTCTACTGGTGCTTTAAGCGACTTAGAAAAAGTAACACGTCAGGCTCGTGCAATGGTAACAATTTATGGATTAAACGATAAAATCGGAAATGTTACTTATTACGATTCAACTGGACAAAGCGAATATAATTTCTCTAAACCATATTCTGATGAAACTGCAAAAATCATTGATGCTGAAATTTCAGAATTAATCGAAGGTCAATACAAAAGAGCTATTCAGATATTAGAAGAAAATAAAGATAAATTAAATCAACTTGCTGATATTCTGATCGAAAAAGAAGTTATTTTCAAAGATGACTTAGAAAACATTTTCGGAAAACGTACTTTTGATAAAAATTTAGAAGAAGTAGTTTCATAAGTTAATTACGAAATACGCAATAATTTTTTAAAATCTTAATTCAAAATACCCTTTTGAATTAAGATTTTTTTATCTTTGAACGTTTTCAATTAACATGTAAAGCATTTCATATAAAAAAATGAATTTTTTCAAAAAAATATTTGGCTCAAGCGAAGCCGCTTCTGATGAAGAGCACGAAAGCGAATATGCGGGCACACCTGCTCAGAATAGTCATTTATCTTTAGATGAACAGTTTATTTTCAACTTCAAAAAGAATGGAGGTAAATTTTTATACTGTGAAAACACTCTAGAAGTTGCTGAACAATTTGAAAACATTTTAGAAGAAAATGATTGGTTCGAAAATGAAGTTTTATGCTACGAACCGGCACTTTTTGGTTTACTGGAAGAAAACAAATTATTTTATATTGCTCCAACAAAACCAAGATTCTTATTAGCAAGCTGTGAAAACCTTATAGCCGATGAAGGTTCGATTTTATTTTCATCGAAACAAATCAGACAAAACAAACCAAACGAATTACCTGCTAATATTGTTATTATTGCAACCACAAGCCAAATCCTTCCAATGAAAAGCGACGGATTGAGCGCTATAAAACGCAAATACGAACGAGACTATCCTACTAATATCACTACAATAAAATATTTCGAAAAAGCGAAAGAAGAAGATTTTACACAATACGGAAGTGTTGCGAAAAACCTATATTTACTGCTTCTAGAAGATCTTTAAGATGAACGAAACACTGAAGAGAACCATTTCTGGTGCTGTTTATATCGCTTTATTATTAGCTTCGATATTGTTTTCCACAGAGAGCTTTATTACTCTTTTTGGTATTTTCTTGATTATTACGATATACGAATTTTCTAATATCGTAAAATTGAACAAAGTGTTTTCTATATTTTTCGGAATCTTAGTCTATGCAGCAATTATCCTTGTTAGTCATTACAATAAAGAAACGAGCCTATTTTTAAATGATTCGTTTAATTCTAATATAAGCTTAGAAACAAACATTAAACAGCTCGATTTAGTCTTGCTGGCAGTTACTATTGTTGTTTCCATTAAATGCATCATATTCTTATTTTATGATTCTGTACAAAATGTAAGCACCTCTTCAAAATATTTATATCTACTAGGATATATTACACTTCCATTTGTATTTATTGTCAAAATCTCTTTTGGAACAAATGATTATAATCCGAAAATTATTTTAGGTTTATTTGTCTTGATTTGGACCAATGATACTTTTGCGTATTTAGTTGGAAAATCAATGGGAAAACACAAATTATTTGAACGTGTTTCGCCTAAAAAAACAATTGAAGGTTTTATTGGCGGTGTTGTTTTTGCTGCATTTGCAGGTTTTTTGATCTCTAAGCTTTACATTCAGCCAAAACCTGAGTTTAGCAGTAAATCGATTTTAATCTGGACTGTTATCGCATTAATAGTAAGTATTTTTGGAACTATTGGAGATTTAATAGAATCCAAATTTAAACGAATTGCAGGAATAAAAGACAGCGGTTCGATAATGCCTGGTCACGGAGGTATTTTAGATCGATTAGATAGTGTTATATTTGTAGCACCAATTATATTTTTATTTTATCAAATTTTATATTATGTTTCATAAAGAGGGAGGCCCGTCCATTTTATTAGGTACTGTATTTACTGTAGCTGTACTTTTACTTGCTGATAAATTCATTGATATTGCTTGGCTGAGAATGCTTGTTCAATTTGCAGCGCTTGTAATTTTGATTATTATTTTACAATTCTTCAGAAATCCGAAGAGAATTGCAGTTAGAAACAGTGATCATATCCTTGCTCCAGTAGATGGAAAAGTGGTGGTTATTGAAGAAGTTTATGAAGGAGAATATTTTAAAGATAATCGTTTACAGGTTTCTATTTTTATGTCGCCAATCAATGTGCACGTTACTCGTTACGCAATGGATGGTATCATCAAATTTAGCAAATATCATCCTGGAAAATTCTTAGTTGCTTGGCATCCAAAAGCAAGTGAAGAAAACGAAAGAACTACAGTAGTTATCGAAAATGAAACTTTCGGCGCTATTTTATATAGACAAATCGCTGGAGCATTGGCTCGTAGAATTGTAAATTACGCTAAAGAAGGAATGCAAGTGATTCAAGGAACTGACGCTGGTTTCATTAAATTTGGATCGAGAGTAGATTTATTTTTACCTTTAGGTACACCAATCAATGTTGAGTTAAATCAGAAAGCGATTGGAGGAAAAACAATTATTGCTACAAAGGCATAAATGGCTGATAAAGATTTAGATATTCGCTTTGCTAAAGCTGTAGAAGTTGCGATGACAATGACTCAGGCTTCACTGCCGCAAGATGTGCAGTTGAGACTTTACGCTTTTTACAAACAGGCCACTTTTGGTACAGCAGTTTACAATCAATCTGAAAATTTTGATTTAAGAGATGCTTTTAAAACCAATGCTTGGATGCAAATTAGCCATATGTCGATTGATGAAGCTAAAGAAAATTATATCGAGATCATCAATTCATTAACATCAAAATAAATAACATTATGAAGAAAAACGTTGTTCTTTTTAGCACTTTAGCTTCATTTTTACTATTGTTTTCTTGTAAAGAAGATAAGCTGACAGAAGTTGTTGAGGTTCCTCTGCCAACAAAAGAGGAAAAAATAACTATTGGTTCGCCAAATGATGTTAAAGCTGATGCCGGTTCTTTTGAAATGACGAAACTGCCATTTAATTATGATGCCCTTTCGCCAGACATTAGAACTTTAACTTTAGAAACTCATTATTCTAAGCATTATTTATCGTTCACAAATAATTTCAATAAAGAAATTCTTTCGACTGAATTTGAAAATATGCCTATTGAAGACATTTTAAAAAAAATGCCTCTTACTAATTTAAAACTTCGTCAGAATGCTGGCGGATATTACAACCATACGCTTTATTTTAATACCTTGACTCCAAAAGAGCAGACTCCAAAAGATACGCTTGCAGGTTCAATTAATAAAGAATTTGGTTCGTTTAATAATCTAACCAATCAATTTAAAGCGCAATCAGAAAAGCAGTTTGGTTCTGGATGGGTTTGGCTGGTTGTAGACCGATATGGTAAATTACAAATTACTGCAACTGACAATCAAGATAATCCGTTAATGAAAAATGCTTTGATTCCTGGAACACCAATTATGGGAATTGATCTTTGGGAACATGCTTATTATTTAGATTACCAAAACCGAAAAGGGAGTTATATTGATGCCTTTTTCAAACATATTAATTGGGAAAAAGTAAACGAATATTACGTTGAAGCACTCAAAAAGGTTAAAAAAGTATAGAAAAAAAGCTGATGCAATTAAGTATCAGCTTTTTTTTATACCTTTTAGGTACTTAAACGAAGATCATGAAAGACATTGCCAATCGTTTTATAGAAAACCCTTTATTATCACCATCAGATTTACCACCAAGCAGAGAAGGATTAGAAATTACCTGTTTGCTGAATCCTGGCGTGTTTCAATTTCAAAATAAAATCTGGCTTGCAGTGCGAGTTGCAGAAAGACCAAAACAAAGCGAAAATATCATTTCGTTTCCTGTTCTTAATGACGCTGGCGCCATTCAAATTATTGAAATTTTAAAAGATCATCCGGAACTTATTGCAACAGATGCACGAGTAATAAACTATCAAGGAATTGATTATTTAACTACTCTATCTCACATTCGTTTATTATGCAGCACAGATGGGAAACATTTTTACGAGCCAGAAGATTACCCTTATTTGGTTGGTGAAGGTATTTTGGAAACTTTCGGAATTGAAGATTGCCGTGTTTCTTTAATTGAAGGAAAATATTACCTCACTTTCACTTCAGTTTCTGGAAATGGCGTTGGTGTAGGTTTAAGAACCACAACGGATTGGAAGAATTTTCAAAAACACGGAATAATATTTCCTCCTCACAATAAAGATTGCGCTATTTTCGAAGAAAAAATAAACGGATTATTTTATGCTTTACATCGTCCGAGTAGTGTGGATATTGGCGGAAATTATATTTGGATTGCTTCTTCTCCAGATGGAATTCATTGGGGAAATCATAAATGCATCATCAAAACCAGAAAAGGCAATTGGGACAGTAAAAGAGTTGGCGCTGGCGCTGCACCAATTAAAACCGAATTGGGCTGGCTCGAAATTTATCACGGAGCAAACGAATTTCATCAATATTGTTTGGGCGCATTTTTAATGGATTTAGAAAATCCTTCAAAAGTAATTTCAAGAACTGAAACTCCAATTATGTTTCCTAAAACAAGTTATGAATTAAGTGGTTTCTTCGGAAATGTCGTATTCACAAATGGCCACATTATTGATCCTGATGGCGATACATTAACGGTTTATTATGGCGCTTCGGATGAATTTGTGTGTGGCGCGCAATTTTCAATTAGAGAAATCCTTTCGTTACTTAAAAAGGTTTAAAAACAAAGAAACTTGTCTAGAGAATTACTAGACAAGTTTCTTTTTTAAACCTTTTTTTCTTTTTATTAATTCACTTCATAAATAAATGATTCAGAAGGCTTTATTTTAACTCTTGCGGAACCTTCTCCATTTTTAACTGTAAAATAAGTTTTACTTGCTGAATATATTTTATCTACAAGCACATAAGAACCATCTTTCAGCTTCCACTTTGAAATAATAGATGAAGGAATTTTCAAATCAAATTCGCTTTCTTTTTCTGATGAGAAATTAGCTATTACAATTAATTTTTGGCTCTCTGACCAACGAACATAGCTATATAATAACGCATCATAATTTGAATTTCCTTGACGATTTACGGATTGAATTTCCTCAAAACTTCCCATTAAAGCACTGCTTTTGATTGTGAAATTCAACAAACGTTTGTAAAAATCACGAAGTTCTTTTTCTGAATTAGAAAGCTGTCCGCCATCAAATTTACCATCATTCATCCAACGCTGATGATTTGGAACTCCGATATAATCAAAAATGGATGTTCTCGAGCGTTTTCCAAAACCGGCATCTTCGTTTCCTGATTCCCCTACTTCTTGCCCGAAATAAATCATTGTTGGCGAAGTACTAATCGTTGCCGAAATTACCATCAAAGGTTTTCCTCTTTCTGGCGTTCCTGCAAATTCTGGACTTGCTAAACGCTGTTCATCGTGATTATCTAGAAAATGAAGCATATGATGTTCGATATCCGACATTCCGTTTTGGATTTTTGTTAATTCGTCAGGCGAAGATTTTCCACGAATAACATCTTTCAACTTATCGTAAGTTTCTACTTTATCATACAAATAATCCATTTTTCCTAAACGAATATAATTTCGGTATTCATTAGGGTTATAAACTTCTGCCAATAAAAATGCTTTTGGATTTTTCATTTTTATAGAAGAGTTCATATAACTCCAAAATTCGTAAGGAACCATTTCTGCCATATCATAACGGAATCCGTCAACTCCTTTTGCGATCCAATACAATGCAATATCTCTAAATTTCTTCCAAGAATTTGGAACATCTTTATCTTGCCAAAAAGCAAAATGCTCTTGATATGATTTTTGGTCAAAACCAGCAGGAAGTTCAGGAAAATCTTTAGTTCCGCCTGGGCGAACTCCATAATTTACTTTTACCGTTTCATACCAGTCATTTTGGTCTGGTTTGAATTTTCTTGAACCATTTCCGGTCCATTTCGCAGGATTTTCGTCAAACTTTCCATCAATCAATGGATTCTTTTCTCCATTTAAAGGAACATCTCCATCTGGAATTTCGAAATGCTCATTTGGAATATAATAGAAATTATTATCTCGTTTGTATTCAACCGTTACATCATCATCTGCACCAAAATCATTTATGCCCGCAGGATTTGATTTTCCTTCGTATTTACGAGCAATATGATTAGGAACAATATCAATAATTACTTTTAAACCCGCATTGTGAGTCCGTTTTATTAAAGCTTCAAATTCTTCTAAACGCTTTGCAGGATTAACAGCCAAATCCGGATTTACATTATAATAATCTTTCACAGCATAAGGCGAACCTGCGCGTCCTTTTACTACTTCTGGATCATCATTTGAGATTCCGTATGCTGTATAATCGCGCACTAAAGCATGATGAGGCACTCCAGTGTACCAAATATAAGTAACACCTAAATCTTTTATTTCATGAAGCGCTTTATCTGTAAAATCATTAAACTTTCCAACACCGTTTTCCTCGATAGTTCCCCAAGGTTTATTTGTTGTATTTTTATTTCCGAAAAGGCGTGTAAAAACTTGATAAACTACAACTTTCTTTTCTGTTGCAGTTTGTTCTTTTGCTGTACTCATTTTTAAATCTTTTGTTTTACAGGCTGAAAATAGTACAGTTAACGTAATTCCGGCTGCAATTATTTTTTTACTTATCATATCTTTTTTGGCTATTCTTAACTTGTCTTATAATTTAAATACCACAAAAGGCATTAAAACTAATCTCTAAATGTAATTCATTTTTTAAAATTCAGAACATCATCTTTTTAAAATGCTCTGTTTTAAGTCTAAAATACCACAACTACAACGTGAGAGTTCTTTGTTTTGTTGAAAAAATAAATGATGTTCAACTTCTTAATTAAGGTATTGATGACGAATTATAAATTAATGCTAATATCAGCCACAGGTTCTAACCTTTTTTATAAATTTGACAAAAATTTAATCAGTTGAATAAATCACTCTTTTTCATATTTTGTTGTTTGTTTCTTAGTGCACAATTTATTTCTGCGCAAGCAAAAAAAACTGCACAAACTCCTAAAACTATCGTCATCGAAAATGCTGACTTTTCTGATGTTGATCAGGTCAACGTACCAGATGCACTTTTACTTACCGGAAATGTAAAAGTAAATCATGATGGTGTTGTATTAACTTGCAATAAAGCCTATTTTTTTCAGAAAGAAAATTATTTAAAAGCATTTGGAAATGTACAATTAGTACAAGGAGACACTTTGTTCTTGAATAGTAAATATGCTGAATATAGTGGAAATGAAAAGAAAGCTTTTGCGACAGGAAATGCAGTTTTAACTTCTCCTGATGCTACTTTACAGACCGATACGATTAATTTTGATAGAAATATTCAGGAAGCTTTTTATAACACAAAAGGAACTATCATAAACAAAGACAATACTTTAGTAAGTAAATCTGGAAGATATTTTGTTAAAGAAAAGAAATTCCAGTTTTTAACTGAAGTTACAATTACGAATCCAAAATATGTGATTAAATCAAATCATTTGGATTATTACAGTAATTCTGGGCACACTTACCTTCTTGGTCCTTCGACTATTACAAGTAAAGCCAATTACATTTATACAGAAAAAGGTTTTTATGATACGAAGAAAAACTTAGCTCATTTTCTGCGAAGATCGTATATCAAATATGACGATCGGCTTATAGAGGGCGATAGTTTATACTATGATCGAAATATAGAATTTGCGTCAGCAACACGAAATGTAAAAATTACTGATTCTATAAACAAAGGAATCGTAAAAGGCCATTACGCAGAGCTTTACAAACTTAAAGATTCGATGTTTGTAACCAAAAGAGCTGTTGCAGTTAATCTAGTTGAAAATGACTCTGTTTATATTCATGGACAGAAATTAATGGTGACTGGAAAAGAAGGGGAAAGAATTTTGAGAGCTTATAAAAATGTTCGTTTCTATAAAACAGATATGAGCGGTAAATGCGATTCGATACATTCTGATTCTAAAACTGCCTTGACAAAACTAATTGGAAATCCGATTCTTTGGAATGGCGACAATCAGATTACTGGAGATATAATGCATTTAATTGGTGACAATAAAACGAGAAAAATCGACTCTTTAAAAGTTTTAAACAATACTTTCGTCCTATCCAAAGACACGCTCGGAACCGGTTTTAATCAAGTCAAGGGACTGAATCTGTTTGGAAAATTTCGGGACGGAAAACTTCATGATGTTGATGTCATTAAAAACACCGAGGTGATTTATTACATGCGAAATGATACCAAAGAATTGATTGGAATCAATAAAAATGTCAGCAGTAAAATCAACATGATATTGGAGAATAATGCTATTGAAACCATTACTTTCTACAATAAAGTAGATGGAGATATTTATCCCGAAGACGAACTTCCTGAAAATGCCCGTAAACTGCGAGGTATGAATTGGAGAGGCGATGAAAGAATAAAGTCGAAAGACGATATTTTTACCGATGAAGACAATGAAATGAATGAAAAGCTGATTAAAGAAGGAAAAGAACAGGAAGAAAAAGGTAAAAATGTCCCAATGAAAGTCAGGAAAGAGACTTTGAATTACGACAAGAAAAACCCAACTACTAAAACGGAACCAAAGCCTAAAAGTAAATAGTTTTTAGTCGCGGTCGCAGTTTACAGTGCCTTGCGATTGTTTAAACCACAAAGTTTAAGCGTAATTGGAAAGTTTTCAGTCGCAGTCACAGTTTACAGTGCTTTGAGAATAATTAGTTCAAAAAGTTAACCTAAGCGTAAAATAAAAAAAACTTAGAATCTTAGTACCTTTGCAACTTTGAATTTTAAAAGTTTACAGTCTCAGTTTACAATAAAAAACTTAGAAGCTCAGAATCTTAGCCTCTTAGCAACTTAAAAAAAATGAATCCAGATTTTATAAAATACCAAGCGCAAACTTCTCCTTACCCACTCGGAATGGAAGTTTCACACGCCATTGGCTCTTACATATACGACACAAACGATAAAAAATATTTAGATTTTGTTGCCGGAGTTTCGGCTTGTACTTTAGGACATCAGCATCCAAGAGTAAATCAGGCGATAAAAGATCAGTTGGATAAATATTCGCACGTAATGGTTTACGGAGAATACTCACAGAGTCCAGCCGTTCAATATTGCAAATTAATGGCCTCTCTGCTTCCAGAATCTTTAAATAAAACCTATTTGGTCAATTCTGGTACAGAAGCGATTGAAGGCTCGTTAAAATTAGCCAAACGAGTTACAGGACGTAGTCAGCTTATTTCATGTCATAATGCGTATCATGGAAACACAATGGGTTCTATGAGCGTTATGGGATTTGAAGAAAGAAAACAAGCTTTTAGACCTTTGCTTCCAGATGTTGACTTTATTACTTTCAATAACGAAGAAGATCTGCAAAAAATAACTACGAGAACAGCAGCCATTCTTTTAGAAACCATTCAGGGAGGTGCTGGTTTTATTCAGCCAGAAAACAATTTCCTTCAAAAAGTCCGCAAACGCTGTGATGAGGTTGGAGCCTTAATGATTGTTGATGAAATTCAACCAGGTTTCGGAAGAACTGGAAAGCTTTTTGGTTTCCAAAATTATGATGTTGTTCCAGATATTGTGGTTATGGGTAAAGGAATGGGCGGCGGAATGCCGGTTGGAGCCTTTACTGCTTCTGCTGAAAAAATGGATCTTTTAACAGAAAATCCAAAATTAGGGCATATTACCACTTTTGGAGGCCACCCTGTCATTGCGTCAGCTTGTTTAGCTACTTTGCAAGAATTAACTGAAACAAATTTAATGGCAGAAACGCTAGAGAAGGAAAAACTCTTCAGATCGCTTTTGGTACATCCTTTGATTACAGAAGTTAGAGGAAAAGGATTAATGCTTGCCGCTATGACAGAATCGGCAGATATTACAAACGAAGTTATTTTAACCTGTCAAGACAGAGGACTTATTTTATTCTGGCTTTTATTTGAAGGATGCGCAATAAGAATTACACCTCCTTTGACCATTTCTGAAGACGAAATTAGAGAAGGCTGTGCAATTATTCTAGACGTTATGGACGAAATAATGAAGAAGAAGAACAATTAAAATACAAAATTATTTGAGCGCTATTTTAATAAAACTGACAGAAATGAACGCTCAATTTCTATTTCAAAAAAGTCTTCCAACACAAATAAAAAAATGACAATACCGAAGCTAATCCCTTAATAATAAAGGAGATTTCTTCCCAAAATAGAATAAAAAACGCCATATATTGTTAATTAAATTGTTCAAAACAATTAATTTCTTATCCTTACAGCGATTATATGGTTGCCTAAATTTATAACAGGCTAATTTCAAATATACGAAGTATGCAATTAAGCAACGAAGAAGAAGATTATAACCTATCCCTATCCAAATTTGAGTCAATGTTAAAAACTAACAAAGTACTCTTTTTTGATTCTGAAGAATTCGAAGAAATCATTCTTCATTATTTAGACATAGGCAAGGCTAATTTAGCAAAAAAAGCCTTGAAACTTGCATTAGACCAGCACCCAAAATCTACAGGCTTAAAGTTAGTACAAGTAGAAATGTTGGTTTATGATGACAAACTCGACATTGCTGAAAAGCTTTTGAATGAGTTATACGCAATTGAACCTAACAACGAGGAAATCTATATCCAAAAAGCCAATATCTGCTCAAAAAGAGATCAGCACGAAAAAGCAGTCGAACTGTTAAAAATCGCGCTTCAATACACTGATGATTATGCCGATGTGTACAATTTGATTGGTATGGAATATCTTTTTATGGATAACCTTGAGATGGCAAAGGAGAGTTTTATCAAATGCCTTGAAGAAGACTTAGAGGATCAATCTGCTCTTTATAACGTAGTGTATTGTTTTGAATTTTTAGATCAAAATCAAGAAGCTATTGTCTATCTAAACGAATACATCAACAGAAATCCGTACAGCGAAATTGCGTGGCATCAGCTTGGACGTCTTCATTATGGCGTAAAAGAGTATGAAAATGCTATTCGCGCATTTGATTACGCAACACTGATTGATGATGAATTTTTAGGCGCTTTTATGGAAAAAGCAAAAGCTTATGAGCGTCTAAAAAAATACAATGAAGCAATCGAAAGCTATAACAGAACCATCGAATTAGACGATGCAACCTCGTATGCACTTCTTCGAATTGGAAAATGTTATGAAAAACTTGGAAATTTAGCGAAAGCGATCCAATACTATAACCAAACTGTTCACGAGGATCCGCTTTTAGACAAAGGCTGGATTGCAATAACAGATTTTCATCTTCGCCAGAAAAACTATCAAAAAGCATTATTTTTTGTGAATAAAGCTTTAGCAATCGACAATCAAAATCGTTTGTACTGGAAAAGATATGCCACAATCAATAAACAAATGAATTTCTTTGAAGAAGCCGAATTTGGTTTCAGAAAAGCAGTTGAATTTGGAGATTATGCATTAGACACTTGGTTGTATTGGGTTGATATTCTTCAGTTTTTAGGAGAATTTGAAACAGCAATTCAGACTTTATTGCAAGCTTCAGAATATTTTCCTGAAGAAAATGAAATTGAATATCGTTTGGCTGGATTGTATTTTATGATTCAAGACACCACAAAAGCTAAATTCCACTTAAGCAATGGCTTACGTCTAAACTTTGAGAATTATATCTTAATTGAAGATTTGTTTCCTGTAGTTTGGGCAAAAAAAACAGTAAAAAATTATATAGAGAAACATCGTAAATAAGAATGGTTGATATTTTATTAAGAAGACGTTTTGGATTGTTAGGTCGCAACATAAGCTACTCTTTTTCAAAAGGTTATTTTACAGAGAAATTTAATAATGAAGTTTTTGCTGGAAACAGCTACGAGAATTTTGACATTTCAGAAATTAATTATTTTACAGAATTAATTAAAAACAATCCTGATCTAAAAGGATTAAATGTTACTATTCCGTACAAAGAACAAGTTATTCCTTTCTTGGATAAACTATCAAAAAAAGCCTCTTTAATTGGCGCTGTTAATACTATTAAATTCACCAAAAACGGCAAACTAAAAGGCTACAACACCGATTATTACGGATTTAAAAAATCTCTAAAACCATTATTGGAGCCACATCATAAAAAAGCTCTTATTCTAGGAACAGGCGGAGCTTCTAAAGGTGTTGCTTTTGCTTTGGATGAACTTGACATTCCGTACACTTTTGTTTCTAGAGAAGCAAAGGAAAACATAATCGATTATGACTTGATCAATGCTACTACTTTTGATAATTTCCAAATCATAATCAATTGCACGCCAGTTGGAACAAGCCCAAATATTGAAGCTTATCCAAATTTACCTTATGAGTTTTTTACCGAAAAACATATTGCTTACGACCTGATCTACAATCCAGCAGAAACTACTTTTTTACGAAAAGCAAAAGAAAAAGGTGCCGTAACCAAAAATGGACTCGATATGCTTATTTTTCAAGCTGAAAAAGCATGGAAAATCTGGAATAAATAAATAAGTATCAAAAAATAAAATGTTAACGTATTTTTCGTATTTTTAAACCACTAATTAACAGGTGGTTATGAAGAAAATACAATTACTTAGCATTTTATTTTTTTTATTTAACAATCTACTTTCGGCTCAAAATACAGACACCATACAAAGTCCGCTATCTGAGCCTCGATACCATTATTTTCTAAAAACAATTCTGTTTTATAATGAGTATCTTGATACAGACAAAGGTTCTTTTAATACAACCCAAGTTCGTTTTTTGGTACCAATTGGCAACAAAGCCTGGAATTTACGTTTTGATCTTCCACTGGTTTCTACTAATACAAATTCTACCAATAAAACAGCTATTGGTGATGTTGGAGGCGGAATAAGTTTTATTCCTTACTTAAGGAACAATAATGGAGTTGCGGTAAGAACTCGTATTTATTCTAACACCGCTGAAGATCCAAATTTTGGAACTGGAAAATGGGTTGTCATGCCTGCAGCAGTTTATGGAAGATATTTTAATCAAAAAAAGTTTTTATCATTAACAACACTGGAATATCAGCAGAGTTTTGCAGGGAAAAGTGATCGTGATGACATCAGTATAATTCTTTTCGAAAATCTCTTAATGCATTTTTTTGGAAAAAACTGGGTTTCTGGCGATGTTGCTTTTCGCTATAATGCAGTTTTAGAAGGATTTCAAAATAATGCTTTTGTCGAATTCGGACGAAAAATAACGCCTTCAAATCTAGTTTACATACATCCCAGCGCTGGATTTGGACCAAATAGAACCTACAATTGGGGTATGGAAGTTGGAGTATTAATCCTTTTTTAATTGAGAAGAATAACAATAGAAGCTTTATAAATTTGATTATTAAGCAATTTATATAAAAAACAATAGTGATTTCGGATTTACATATACTTCAGTATTTCAATTAAAATAGATTCAACCTAGATAGCAAATACTTGTAAAGAATATGAATTTCGTCGTAAAATACCGTATAAACAAGCGATTTATTTTGTAGTTAGAAACACCTTTACTATCTTTCGCATTGTTTAAAATAAAAACCTTATACATTTTAAAGATGTTAGAAGAAAAGAATGATAACCTGCATGAAGCAGACGGAAAATCAGGAATCGAAATAAATGATTCTGTAGCAAATGATGCAATTGAAACATCAGATTCTGAAACTGTAATTCAAAATTCAGATCCAGAAACTGAAAATGAATTAGTTAACCAAGAAAATGCTCATCAAGAAGCATTAGATGTCATTACAAATTCAAATGCTGCTGAAAGCGAAGACGAAACTTTAAAAGATCGTCATGCTATTCCTATGCAAGATTACAATACATTTTCTTTAGATGCTCTTGTTGATGAACTTAAAAAACTGGTAAATACAGATAAAGTAATGTCTGTAAAAGACCATATTGAAGAAATCAAAAAGGCTTTCTTACTACAATATCACCATCTCCTAGAGGAAAAAAAAGAAGAATTTCTTGCTTCTAATCCTGATCCTAACGAAGAATTCGAATATCATTTACCTTTAAAATCAAAATTCGACGAATATTATAATGTTTTCAGAGATAAGAGAAATGTCCATTTTAAACATTTACAGACTAATTTAAAAAGCAATTTAGAAAACCGTCTGGCAATTGTCGAAGAACTAAAAGAGCTTATTAATCCGCAGGAAAATATAAAAGACACTCTTAAACATTTTAATGAATTAAGAGAAAGATGGAAAAACGCTGGAGCTATTCCAAAAGACAAATACAATCACGTTTGGAATAATTACCATTTTCACGTAGAAAACTTTTACGATTATCTTCACTTAGACCGTGAAGCGAGAGATTTAGATTTTAAACACAACCTAGAATTAAAACAAAAAATAATCGCTCGTGTTGAAGAATTAGTAAACGATGCAGATGTAAATAAATCTTTCCGTGAATTACAGGATTTGCACAGAATCTGGAAAGAAGAAATTGGACCTGTTTCTAAAGAATACCGTGACGTAATCTGGAATCAATTTAGCGAATTAACTAAAAAAATCCACGATAAGAGAGAACTTTTATTTGAAAACCAAAGAGCAAACGAGCACAAAAATCTTGAAGTTAAAAAAGAGATTATAGCTAAAATCGAGACTCTTGGAAGTGAAAAAGTAAATTCTCATTCGCAATGGCTTGTTCAAATTCAAAAAGTAGAAGATTTAAGAAATGAATTTTTCTCAGCTGGAAAAGTACCATCTGAAGTAAATGAAGAAACATGGGCAGCATTTAAAACTGCTGTTAGAAACTTCAATGCTTTTAAAAACTCTTTCTACAAAGACATCAAAAAAGATCAAAACGACAATCTAAATAAAAAACTGGCTCTTGTTGCAAAAGCAAAAGAATTACAGGAAAGCACCGATTTTACTGCTACAACGCCTGTAATGAAACAAATCCAAGAAGAATGGAAACAAATTGGCCACGTTCCTAAAAAATATTCAGATAAAATCTGGAAAGAATTTAAGGATGCCTGCAACCATTATTTCGATAAATTAAAAGAACATAAATCAGAGGAAAACAGCGAAGAAGTAGCCGCTTTTGACAATAAAAAGGCATATTTAGATACTTTAAGAGCTTTCCAATTAACTGGAGACCACAAAACTGATTTGGATGCTATAAAAGCGCATATTGAAACTTGGAAAGGATTTGGAAAAGTTCCTTTTTCAAGAAGACATATCGAAGGAAAGTTCAATAAAATTCTAGATGCTCTTTTTGAAAAATTAAGTCTTAGCAAAAAAGAATCTGAAATGATGCGTTTTGCAAACCGCATCGATTCATTATCTGACAGCAACGACACGCGTAAATTAGACAATGAAAAAATCTTTATTATGCGTAAAATTGAAGAAGTTCAAAATGAAATTTTCCAATTAGAAAATAACATTCAATTCTTTACAAATACAAAAAATGCAAAAAAAGAGAATTCAATAGTTACTGAAGTACGCAAAAACATTGCTATCCATAAGGAAAGTCTTGATGTATGGAAAGATAAATTGAAACAATTAAGAAACTTAGGACAGGAATAGACTTAAGTTTATAAAAAATTAAAAAGGTGTAATGAGTTTCATTGCACCTTTTTTTGAGCTTATTTTTTTAACGCAAAGCTTTGCGAACTTTGCATAAACCTTTGTGTCTTTGCGTTTAAATCAAAACGATAAATCTAAAACTTAACATTCTCATTAAATTTCATAAAACTATTCTGCAAAATATTGATTATATTTGAGTTACCACTATTCATTAACATCAAACAAATAACATTTAATTAATTTTTAAATAAGAAGAATATGAAATTTACAAGAAAAGCACACGCCAACTGGAAAGGAACTGGCATGGAAGGAAAAGGAACTATTAGTACACAAAGTACAACTTTAGATAATGCTCAACTGTCTTTTAAAACTAGATTTGCTGATGGTGTAGGAACCAATCCTGAAGAACTAGTTGCTGCGGCTCATTCTGGCTGCTTTACAATGCAATTAAGTTTTTTATTGAACGAAGCTGGTTTTACTGCAGATGATTTAACCACAGAAGCTACAGTAACATTTGAAGATGGCTCAATAACTTTAATCCATTTAGATTTAAAAGGAAAAGTTCCATCAATTTCTGCAGAAGAATTTGCTTCAACCGCAGCTAAAGCAAAAGAAATCTGTCCAATTTCAAAATTATTAAACACAACTATTACTTTATCTGCTGAGTTAATAAGCTAGAAAAATTAGACATAAAAAAAACCATTCACAGCGGTGAATGGTTTTTTTTATTTATAAGAATCTCTAATTACATTTTTGCTTTTAAAGCTTTTGCTTCTGCAGTCATTTCAAGAGCACTGTAAACTCCTAATAATGTTTTAGAAACATCTTCGTTTTTAGGATCTAATTCGTTTGCTTTTTTAAGGTAAGGAATTACACCTTTGAAAACACTTTCTCTTTGCGCTTTTAAAACATCATAACGTTTCATGTCTTTAGCAGAAGTACCTAGTTTGTTCATTTCATCAATGATTGGTTTCTCTGCTTCTAACTTTAACGCCGCAAGGTTTAAGTAAGCATTTGTATAGTTAGGATTGATTTCGATAGCTCTTAAATAATATTTTTCTGCATCAGCATTATTTTTAGCACCAGCACTAATTACTCCTAAATTGAACACTAAATCAGCATTGTTTGGATCTTTCTGTAAAGCTTCACCAACTAATTTTTTGTACATCTCAAAGTCTTTAGTCTCTAAATATAGATTAGCCTCTGTTAAGATTAAAGAAGTATCATCTGGATTTGCTTTTCTAGCATCAGCGATTGCTTTTTTAGCATCTTCTGTACGTCCTTTTTGAACTAAGATTAATGCTAAGTTTTTGTAGATTTCACCTCTTTTAGAAGGAATTGCTTCTGTTTTAGGTTTTTCGTGAGTACCTAATTTAACAGCCATATCTCTTTCTTTAGCATTGGCAAAACTATCATCATTTCCAGAAGCTTTGTTTACAGCTGTATACATAGTTCCTTTTCCAGAATAATTTAGTTTTTTCAACTCTTCATACATTGGTAAAGCAAGATCAAAATCTTGTGCATTTACAGCTGTAGAAGCTGCATAGTACAAGTTGATGGTATCTTTCTTGTCTAAAGCATAAGCATCATATAATTTCTTAGCTCCTTCAACATTTTTGTTTGATTGAGTATCAGCAATTGCAGAGTTAATCAACAAACCTTTAATACTAGTAATTGATGCAGCTGCTTGAGTTGAATATTTTTGTTTTCCTGAAGTTTTTTCAACTTCAATTAATTTTTTATAGCTCTCAGCAGCAGCAGATAAGTTTTTGCTTTCTTCAACTTTTTTATTTGCAAGCTCTAATAGAGCATTTCCTTGCACGAAATAAAATTGTGCTTGCTCAGTATCTTTAGCATTTACAATTAAGTTCTCTGCATCTTTTAATTGAGCAAGAGCACCTTGTGCATCTCCACCCTTTAATGCCTTTTCAGCATTCTTAATTTGATCTTTTTGAGCAAACGTAGCTACAGAGATCAGTAATGCTGATGCAAGTATTACATATTTACTTTTCATAATGATATTTGTTTGTATTTAATTTTTTGTTTTTTAATTATTCTTCAGACTCCTCGTCTTCTGCGTCCTCCGCTTCATCTTCTACTTCATCGTCAGAATCATCTTCGTCTTCAGCAGTTCCGTCATCTTCTAAAACTTCCAGGTCAGGTTTAATTCTTTCGATTGTAGACTCGATTACATTTCCGTCTTCGTCTAATACTACTTCTTCTGCATCGTCTTTCATTACAGTTGTAACAGCAGCAATAGAATCTTTACCTTTAAGATTAATCAATCTAACACCTTGAGTGGCACGTCCCATAACACGTAAATCTTCGATTGCCATTCTAATAGTTAATCCAGATTTATTAATAATCATTAAGTCGTCTGCATCAGTAACAGCGTTGATCGAGATCAATTTACCTGTTTTGTCCGTAATATTTAGTGTTTTAACACCTTTACCTCCACGGTTTGTAATTCTGTACACATCTTCTCCGTCGTCGTCAACTAATTTCGTACGTTTTCCGTATCCATTTTCTGTTACAACAAGAATTTGAGATGTAGAAATATCATTTTTATCCACAGTAACCATTCCGATTACTTCATCAGTTTCGTCTTTTAATGTAATACCACGAACTCCAGAAGCTGTTCTTCCCATCGGACGTGTTTTAGTTTCTTCAAAACGAACTAATTTTCCAGATTTAACTGCTAAAATGATTTGGCTTTCTCCATTTGTTAATTGAGCTCCAATTAATTCATCTCCTTCTTTAATTGTAATTGCAGCAACTCCATTTGCTCTTGGTTTAGAATATTTCTCTAAAGAAGTTTTCTTCACCTGACCTTTTTTCGTCACCATTACAAGATTGTGCGTATTGATATAATCTTTATCTTTTAAATCTTGCGTACAAATGAAAGCTTTTACTTTATCGTCACTTTCAATATTCACCAAGTTCTGAATTGCTCTACCTTTTGCAGTTTTGCTTCCTTCTGGAATTTCATAAACGCGCATCCAGAAACATTTTCCTTTTTGCGTAAAGAACATCATATACTGGTGATTTGTTGCAACAAACATGTGTTCCAAGAAATCTTGATCTCTTGTTCCAGCGCTCTTCTGTCCAACTCCACCTCTATTTTGTGTTTTGTATTCTGTAAGGTTTGTACGTTTAATGTAACCTGCATGCGAAATTGTAATCACTACATTCTCATCAGCAATTAAATCTTCGATACTTACATCTCCTCCAGAATATTCAATTTGAGAACGACGATCATCACCATATTTATCGCGAATTTCAGTCAGCTCTTCTTTAATTAAATCTGTTCTTAAATTAATATCTGCCAATAACGCTTTCAAATGCTCAATTAACTTCATTAATTCGTCAAACTCAGCTCTCAATTTATCTTGTTCCAGACCTGTTAACTGACGTAAACGCATCTCAACAATAGCACGAGCTTGAATATCAGATAATTTAAATCTCTCGATTAATTTCTCTCTAGCTTCATCTGTATTTTTAGAACCTCTAATTAACGCAATAACTTCATCAATATTATCAGAAGCAATGATTAATCCTTCTAAGATATGAGCTCTTTCTTCTGCTTTACGCAATTCAAACTGCGTTCTTCTAACTACTACTTCGTGACGGTGCTCAATAAAGTAATGAATCATATCTTTCAGATTCAACATTTGCGGGCGACCTTTTACTAATGCAATATTATTTACACTAAAAGAAGATTGTAATGAAGTATACTTATATAAGGTATTTAAAACTACGTTTGGCGTAGCGTCACGTTTTAAGATATAAACGATACGCATACCGTTTCTATCCGACTCATCACGGATATTGGCAATACCTTCAATTTTTTTCTCGTTAACTAAATCAGCCGTACGTTTGATCATTTCGGCTTTGTTAACTTGATATGGAATCTCAGTAACGATGATGCATTCTCTTCCGTCAACTTCTTCAAAACCAACTTTAGCACGCATTACAATACGTCCTCTACCAGTTTTAAAAGCTTCACGAACACCTTCATAACCATATATTACACCACCAGTTGGAAAATCTGGTGCTTTAATATGCGTCATTAATTCATCAACTTCAATATCATTATTATCTAAGTACGCTAGAGTACCATTGATCACTTCAGTTAAATTGTGTGGTGGCATATTGGTTGCCATACCAACTGCAATACCTGTAGCTCCGTTTACTAATAAAGTAGGAACTTTTGTAGGCATTACTTTTGGTTCATATAATGTATCGTCAAAGTTCAATTGAAAATCAACTGTTTCTTTTTCAATATCCGCCATAATTTCTTCAGAAATTTTGCGCATTCTAGCCTCAGTATAACGCATTGCTGCAGGACTGTCACCATCGACAGAACCAAAGTTACCTTGACCATCAACTAATAAATAACGCATACTCCACTCCTGCGCCATACGCACCATTGCGTCATAAACAGAGGTGTCTCCATGCGGGTGATACTTACCCAGAACCTCCCCTACAATTCTCGCAGACTTTTTGTGGGCAGATCTTGATGTTACACCTAAATCATACATTCCGTAAAGAACTCTTCGATGTACTGGTTTCAAGCCATCTCTAACATCAGGAAGTGCTCTCGATACAATTACTGACATCGAATAATCGATGTAAGCTGACTTCATTTCATCCTCTATGTTAATAGGAATTAACTTTTCTCCTTCAGACATAAGTTGTTATATTAAAAAATTATATTAGTTTCAAAGCGTGCCAAGATACGTTTTTTTAAAATTTTTTCAGCTATTTCCTTACACTTATTTAAATGATTTATTAACAACTTTATTTTGGTTTTTAGTTAATAAATTAAGCGTTTTTTAACGCTTTTATTGTCTTTTTTTTCGTCTATTAGCTGACAGTAGTTCTTGAAGGTACGGTTTTTGTTTTTAAAACAGTAATTCACTAAATTTACAATACCAATTATATATTATGGATGATAATTTTTCACCAAGAGTAAAAGATGTAATTACGTACAGTAAGGAAGAGGCTCTTAGATTAGGCCACGACTTTATTGGTACAGAGCATCTTATGCTAGGTATTTTAAGAGATGGTAACGGAAAAGCTATTCATATACTTAATAACCTAGCTGTCGATTTAGATCATTTACGCAGAAAAGTAGAAGTACTTAGCCCTGCTAACCTGAGCGTTGAAGTAAATGCAGAAAAGAAAAACCTTCATCTTACCCGACAGGCCGAAAGAGCCCTGAAGACCACTTTTCTTGAAGCAAAAGTATTTCAAAGTTCATCAATTAGCACCGCTCACCTGCTGTTATGTATCTTGAGAAACGAAAACGATCCAACAACCAAGCTATTGAATAAACTAAAAATAGATTATGACGTAGCTAAAGAACAGTATTTAAATATGACTCCAAACGAAGAAGAATTCTTAGAAAACTTGCCAAGAAACGAATCATACAATGATGATTCAGGACAAGATGACAGTCTGAAAGAAAGCAGCTTTAATAATCCCGCCAATAAGTCAAACAAGAAATCTAAAACCCCAGTTTTAGATAATTTTGGGAGAGATTTAACAGAAATGGCTGAAGAAGGGAAATTAGACCCAGTTGTAGGACGAGAAAAAGAAATTGAGCGTGTATCGCAAATTTTAAGCCGTAGAAAAAAGAACAATCCGCTTCTTATTGGAGAGCCTGGAGTTGGTAAATCTGCTATTGCAGAAGGACTTGCTCTACGTATTATCCAAAAGAAAGTATCGCGTATTCTTTTCCACAAACGTGTTGTAACTCTTGATCTTGCAAGTTTAGTTGCAGGAACAAAATACAGAGGACAATTTGAAGAAAGAATGAAAGCCGTAATGAACGAGCTTGAGAAAAACGACGATATTATTCTTTTTATTGACGAAATCCACACTATTGTAGGCGCTGGTGGAGCAACAGGTTCTCTTGATGCTTCAAATATGTTCAAACCTGCTTTAGCTAGAGGAGAAATTCAATGTATTGGCGCTACTACTCTTGATGAGTACAGACAATACATTGAAAAAGATGGTGCTTTAGAAAGACGTTTTCAAAAAGTAATTGTGGAGCCAACTTCTGTTGAAGAAACAATTGCGATTTTGAACAACGTAAAAGATAAATACGAAGATCACCACAACGTAACTTATACTCAAGAAGCTATCGAAGCTTGTGTTAAGCTAACAAACAGATATATGTCTGAGCGTTTCTTACCAGACAAAGCGATCGATGCAATGGACGAAGCTGGTTCACGTGTACACATCACCAACATCGATGTTCCAAAACAAATTTTGGATCTAGAACGTCAGTTAGAAGAAGTTCGCGAAATGAAAAATATGGTTGTTAAAAAACAAAAATATGAAGAAGCAGCCAAACTTCGCGATGATGAAAAACGTATCGAAAAAGATCTTGCTTTAGCACAGGAACAATGGGAAGAAGATTCTAAAAACAACAGAATTGAAGTTACAGAAGATAACGTAGCTGATGTTGTTTCTATGATGACTGGAATTCCTGTAAACAGAATTGCACAAACAGAAAGCAACAAACTAGCTCAATTGCCTGAATTGATTCAGAACAAAGTAATTGGTCAAAATGAAGCTGTTTTAAAAATCGCTCGTTCTATTCAACGTAACAGAGCTGGACTTAAAGATCCGAACAAACCAATTGGTTCATTCATTTTCTTAGGTCAAACTGGGGTTGGTAAAACACAATTGGCTAAAGTATTAGCTAAAGAATTATTCGATTCAGAAGATGCATTAGTTCGTATCGACATGAGTGAATACATGGAGAAATTTGCGATTTCTCGTTTAGTTGGAGCGCCTCCAGGATACGTTGGATACGAAGAAGGTGGTCAATTGACTGAAAAAGTTCGTAGAAAACCATACTGTGTAGTTCTTTTAGATGAGATCGAAAAAGCACATCCAGATGTATTCAATATGATGCTTCAAGTTTTAGATGATGGATATTTGACTGATAGTTTAGGCCGCAAAATCGACTTTAAAAACACAATCATTATCATGACATCTAACGTTGGTGCTCGTCAGTTGAAAGATTTTGGACAAGGTGTTGGATTCGGAACTGCAGCAAGAACAGCTCAAGCAGATGAAAACTCAAAAAGCATTATCGAGAACGCTTTGAAGAAAACTTTTGCTCCTGAATTCTTAAACAGAATTGATGATGTAATTGTATTTAATGCATTAGAAAAAGCTGATATCGATTTGATTATCGAAATCGAATTGAAAAAACTTTACTCTCGCATTGCAGAGTTAGGTTACAAATTAAGCTTAACTGATAAAGCAAAAGCATTTATCGCTGAAAAAGGTTTTGACAAGCAATTTGGAGCAAGACCGCTTAAGAGAGCGATTCAGAAATATGTTGAAGATTTATTAGCAGAAGAAATCATCACTTCGAAAATTCATTCAGGCGATGAAATCATGATGGATCTAAAAGACGATTCACAAGAATTGTCAGTAGAAATACATAAAGCAGAAGAGCCGACTAATCAATAAATTAGTTAAAAAATTATAACACACATAATATGCCCGTTACGTTTTCATAACATAACGGGTATTTTTTTTATTAAAAATCACTATCTTTAGTAAAAGCAAATAGCTATTTTTGAATTTAAATTCATAACAAAAAAACAATTTATGCTTCAAAACAAAGTCATTTTAGGCAGCGAAGAATGGTGCTCATTTCCAGAACTAGGAATCCCCACAATCAAGGCTCGTGTGGATTCTGGCGCTAAAACTTCGGCAATGCACGCTATAAACATAGCTCCTTTTATAAAAAATGATGCTAATTGGGTTAAATTCGACATTAATCCAATTCAGAATAATATTAAAACTGTTATTCACTGCGAAGCACCACTTGTCGACAAAAGAATTGTAAAGAGTTCAAGTGGTTTTAGAGAACACCGTTATGTCATTCAAACCAGCTTAAAAATTGGTGAAGCAAAATGGCCAATCGAAATGACTTTGACTAATCGCGATTCTATGGGATTTAGAATGCTTTTAGGACGCGAAGCCATGAGCGGAAGAGTTTTAGTTGACCCAGAACAAAAATATCTTTTAGGACAGCCTACAGCCGAATCTTTAAAAGAATTATACCAAAATTCAGAAAAAGCAAAAACAGGCTTACGAATTGGTCTTTTAGCCAGTAATCCTGAATTGTATAGCAATAAAAGAATTATGGAAGCCGGTGAAATGCGTGGGCACGAAATGCATTTCCTGAACATCAAGGAATGCTACATGAAATTGGACGCAAAAAAACCTGAAATTCATTACAGAGGTGGAAAAATTCTAAACGAATTTGATGCTATTATTCCGAGAATTAGACCAAGCATTACTTTTTACGGTTGTGCTTTAACGCGTCAGTTTGAGGCTTTGAAGGTTTTTGTTTTAAATTCGGCAACAGCCATTACGCAATCTAGAGATAAATTATATTCATTACAACTTCTTTTGAACAGCGGAATTGATATTCCAACTACAGGATTTGCCAATTCTCCGCTTGATACAGACAACTTAATTAAAATGGTGGGCGGTTCGCCTTTAATTGTGAAATTATTAGAAGGAACGCAAGGAAAAGGTGTTGTTTTGGCTGAAACTAAAAAAGCAGCTGAAAGCGTAATCAATGCTTTTAAAAGCTTAAATGCCAACATCTTAGTTCAAGAATTCATCAAAGAAGCTAACGGAAAAGATATTCGTTGTTTTGTAATTGACGGAAAAGTGGTTGCAGCAATTCAGCGTGAGGCTATGCCAGGAGAATTTAGAGCTAATATTCACCTTGGCGGAACTGCATCAGTTATAAAAGTAACGCCTGAAGAGAAAAAGATCGCGATTAAAGCAGCAAAAGCAATGGATTTGAAAGTAGCTGGTGTTGATATTATTCGTTCTTCAAAAGGCCCGTTATTACTGGAAGTAAATTCATCTCCAGGTCTTGAAGGAATTGAAGGTGCTACAAATAAAGATGTTGCTGGAGAAATGATTAAAGCTATTGAAAAGAATTTCAAATTGAGTTAAGTTCATTTTAACTTAATATCGTATAAATAATTTAGCAGCTTTGTCAAAGTTTACAACTTTGGCAAAGCTTTTTTATTTAACTTTAAAATAAAAAACATGCATTTTCCTTATTTAGATATCATCATACGAAGTGTTGCCGTTTATTTTTTCATGACAATTGCTTTAAGAATCTTTGGCAAAAAAGAACTTTCTCAATTAAACACAGCCGATATTATTCTGATTTTATTAATCAGCAACTCTGTTCAAAATGCAATGGTTGGGCCAGACACTAGTCTGTTAGGCGGTTTGGTCGCAGCTTTAGTTTTGTTTGTAATTAATTTCATAATTAAAAAACTAACACGCCGATACAAAACTCTTGGCAATATATTACTTGATAAACCAGAAGTATTAATTCACGACGGAAAACTGGATTTTAAAGCTTTAAGCAAATTAGATATTTCCGACGAAGAATTAAAAGAAGCAATGCGCGAACACGGAATTGAATTCTTCAAAAATGTAAAATTGGCCATGTTAGAAATCGACGGAACAATAAGTATTATTTCTGAAGATCAAGAAAAATTAAAACAAACGCATTATAAACGTAAGCATAATCATAAGAATTTGCAGAAGTTTTAATTCTTATTTTTAAACGAAACTTTTGATTTTCCATAAAATGAAAGAAGCAAATCTTCATCTGCAAACTTCCCATCAAAATCATATTTTGAAGGTGTTTTTACTAAAAGAGTGCTAAAATTTCCTTCAACATCAATATAGATCTTTTTCATATTATATCTTTCCGATGTTAAAAGACAATGGTTAATTGCAAACAACAATTTTCTCCTTGAAGATTTTTCAATTCCTATCATATCAGTAACTTTTGTGATTACCAAAATAGTATCATTTCTTTCTACCGTATAATATTTTAATTTATTTGTATCAATACCTTTTAAAGATCTACTAACCGATTCTTTTATAAAGCATGAAATTACATCTGACTCTTCGTTTGGATTGCTCGTTACTTTCTTTTGATCTACTTTTAAGCGAATCCTCCTTACATCATCTTCTTGGCAAGAAAACAATGAGAAAAAAATAAGTGAGAAAAACAGTTGTGAAATTATCTTATTTTTGAATTTGTACATTACTTTGGGGTTAGCTGTTTTCAAAATCATTTTAAACTTTTTTTCTCACTTTGTCATTTATTAAAACTGATAAACAACTATGCAAATGTCCATCTAAAAAATAGTATGAATAGCTACTAAAAATTTAAAAAATATCATTTAAAGACATATATAAAACAGAAAACAAAAAGCCGATTTTAAGTAAAATCGGCTTTGTAAAACTATTTCACAGCACTAATCTTAATCGGAGGATTAGCCATTCTTTTAAACATCCATAGTAAACAACATACTGTCAAAACTACCGTGATAATTAAAAACGGATAGAAGCCTATTACTTCAGCTACTTTTTCAAAAATATAAACATACCACTTTATAATCCTTGTACGAGTTATTACACGCGTCTCCATATATTTAGCATACCAAGTGAAAATTCCTCCCATAACGGCAACAAAAGCCGCAACAGATCCAGGAATAACAGCAGCACTAAGAGCTGATATTTGCTTTTCTTCTCGCTTAAAGCCTAATTGTTTAAATTTTTCACTAATTGATTTCTCTGCTTTTCTTGTAGTTTCAGAATCTTTAAAATCAATAGTTTTATAAGTTACAGAATCTGCATTTCTCACTTCAAACATAATGTGTGAATCATTTTCAGGTTCAAATTCATATTCAAAGATTTCATTAATATTTATTATCGATTCAAATTCAGATAAATTAAAAACGTTTTTCTCTATTCTTTCAATACTTAAATCAGCATTTTCTTTTGTAATATTTCCAATTATATGATCTCCATAAATTAGAACTACATTTCCTTCTTCGCCTTCAAGAATTATCGGTTTTTCAAAAATCATTGCCATTCGCTTTTAAATTAATTAGTAAAATCCTCAATAAATAATTTTGCAAAGGTCTTTACATAGAATTCAATTAATAGCTCTTAAAAGTTTTTAAACTATCATTTTAAGACATTTAATTTTTCATTTTAAAACATAAAAAAAGCCGATTTCATATTTGAAATCGGCTTTTTAAAATTATTTTGTAGCCTTAATTTTAAAAGGAGGATTAAACATTTTTTTAATTAGCCAAAACAAACATAAAATAGTTAAAACAGCTGTAAGAACTAAAAAAGGAAGATATCCTATAGCTCTCGATATTTCATCAAACAATTTTACATACCATTTAATTCTTCTGCGTGTTGACTCATAATTATCAACATTATAGGCAAACCAAGTAAGTATTGCTCCACCTCCGGCAACTCCAAGCGTAGTTATAGCTGGAGAAACAGCAGCTTGCAATGGTGTTAATTGAATTTCTTCTCGTTTAAAACCCAATTGTTTAAATTGTTTTTCAATTGACAATTCAGCTTCTTTCGCAACATCTACATTTTGAAAATTAATATTCTGGAAAGAAGTGTCATTATTTTTAGATATTTCAAACTTTAAAAAAGAATCATTTCCTATAATAAATTCATATCCCACAATATCATTTATAAAGATAATTGAGTCAAATTCTGATTCAGCAAGGGAGTTGTTTTTAATTTTCTCAATACTTATATCTGCATCCTCTTTTGTAATATTCCCAATAACATATTGTCCGTAAATTAATACTACATTTCCACCTTGACCATTATGAATTATCGGTTTTTCAAAAATCATTGCCATTTGCTTTTAAATTATAATTTGTAAAATCCTTATTAAATAATTTTGCAAAGGTCTTTACATAGAATTCAATGAATAGCTCTCAAAAGTTTTTAAACTATCATTTTAAGCCATTTATTTTTTCATTTTAACCCATAAAAAAAGCCGATTTCAAATATGAAATCGGCTTAAATATGTTTACAAAATGTGATTTACAACTCACATTTCACAATAATCATTTTACTAAATAAACACGCTTAGCACAAAATAAACCAAACCTGCTAAAATTGCTGAAATTGGAATAGTTAGAATCCAAGCCCAGATTAAGCTTACTGTAACTCCCCAACGAACTGCAGATACACGTTTTGTTAATCCAACCCCAATAATAGAACCTGTAATTGTGTGGGTTGTACTTACTGGAATTTTTAAATGTTCTGTAAAGTAAAGTGTTAAAGCTCCTGCAGTTTCAGCCGCTACACCTTCAAACGAACTTACTTTTGTGATTTTAGATCCCATTGTTTTCACAATTTTCCATCCACCGCTTAAAGTTCCTGCTGCAATTGCAGAATAACACGCTAACGGAATCCAAGGCGGCATTTTAAAAGCACCATCTTCAGAAGGAAGAGCTACATCTAACCATGAATCCATATGAACACCAGGATTTGTATTAATATAAACAACAACTGCTGCTGCAATGATACCCATTACTTTTTGCGAATCATTTCCACCGTGCCCTAAACTAAAAGCTGCAGAAGATAGTAGTTGCATTTTCTTTAAAGCAGCATCTGCCTGATGAAGATTTAAACTGCTAAAAATTAAACAAAAACCGCTTACTGTTAATACGATAAACGCAACTAAAAACCATTTTATATTATGAGGTTCAAATGCAACGCTCCAAAAAACAGAAGAAGCAAAACGGGGTTTATGTCCATCTTTTATAATTTCCTCGTAAGGAATCATTTGTACGTAAACAAACCAAATCGTTGCAATCATTAAAGCTACTGTAAATATTTTTGGACCAATACTTTTACGAGAAGCATTTAATAACCAAATCGAAATCAAATAGGACGCTAAAGCTCCTAATAGTGGTGCTAGAACAATAAAAGCAATAATAATAAGAACTCCCGAGGGCATCCCACCATCTTTTCCAGCCTTATACCAACTCACTATATCATACCAGTGATGTGTTGTTCCGTCTGCTCCAACATAAGCTGAAAAACCATGAACTGCAATAGCATGCGCTACCGCCGCACCAGCAAAACCACCGATAAGAGTATGCGAAGAACTTGAAGGAATACCTAACCACCAAGTCAATAAATTCCAGCATATTGCAGCAATTACACCTGCTAAAATTACCACTAGGTCAATTTGCATTGTATCTGCTGTTTTAGCAACAGTATCTGCAACACCAAATCCGAAAACCCAATAAGCTAGAAAGTTGAAAAATGCTGCCCAAAGAACCGCCTGAAAAGGCGTTAAAACCTTTGTCGCAACAACTGTCGCTATAGCATTTGCCGCATCATGAAAACCATTGATGTAATCAAAAATTAAGGCAAGCACTATAATTAATATAAGTATAGTCATAAAATTATAACTTCAGATTGAAAAATTGAATTAAGAATGTTTTACAGAAATAGATTCTAGTATGTTCGCAACACTCTTACATTTGTCTGTTGCTGATTCTAAAACAGATAACACTTCTTTATATTTAATGATATTTTTAGCGTCTGTTTCGTTTTCAAAAATTTCAAAAACTGCTTTGTTATATACGTTATCAGACTTGTTCTCTAGTTTGTTAATTCTAGCACAAGCATCTTTAATAACTTTAAAATTCTGTAAGTTTCTCAACTCTTTTACTGCACTGTCAATGTTTTGACAAGCTTCAAGGTTGATTTCTGTCATCTTTCTGATAGATTTTGTAATCTTATCAACTTGATACAATCTCATACGGCTAGATGCACCATGCAGGTAATCTGCAACGTTGTCAATTGAAGTAATTAACGTGTGAATATCTTCTCTATCAAATGGAGTAATAAAGTTTCTGCTTAACTCAAGGTTAGTCTGACGTGTGATGTCTTCTCCTTTTTGTTCTAATTCGTCAATCTTTTGAAAAAGAATTTCTCTTTCTTTTAATGGTAAATTTACAGCTTCGTGTAAGTTAGAAGCTAATTCAATTAAATTGCTAGAAGCCTCTTCAAAAAGTGGAAAGAATTTTTTGTCTTTCGGCACTAAAAATTGGAAAATACTGTTTATTGACATTGTTTTATTTTTGATAGTGCAAAATTACTTCAATAATATTTTGCAATGTTAAGCCATTGTTAACAAATCGTTTTCTATTTGGAAACTCTCAAGGAATAACACCGTGTTTTCTATGTCATTATGTAAGATTCTGTCTTCTTTTACCAAAGGCACAACTTCTCTGTAGCTACTCAAGAACATTTCGATAAAATCGCTTGATTTTAGTGGCTCTCTGTAAGCAATTGCCTGAGATGCATTCAATAATTCGATCGCCAAAATGCGCTCTAAATTATCTAAAATTCGTAAGGCTTTTGTAGCGCCGTTTGCTCCCATGCTCACGTGATCTTCCTGACCGTTGCTCGAAACAATGCTATCTATACTCGCTGGAGTTGCCAATTGTTTGTTCTGACTTGCAATACTTGCTGCTGTATACTGCGGAATCATTAAACCAGAATTCAATCCCGGATTATCAACCAAAAATGCTGGAAGATTACGCAATCCAGAAATTAACTGATACGTTCTTCTTTCAGAAATACTTCCTAATTCTGCCAAAGCAATCGCCATAAAGTCTAGAGCTAATGCCAAAGGCTGTCCGTGGAAATTTCCACCAGAAATAATCTGATCAGCTTCTATAAATATATTTGGATTATCGGTAACCGAGTTGATTTCTGTCTTGAATACTTTTCTAACATAATCAATCGCATCTTTTGAAGCTCCGTGAACTTGTGGCATACAACGGAAAGAATATGGATCTTGAACGTGTTTCTTTTCCTGAGTGATAATTTCGCTTCCGTCTAAGAATTCCGTAATTCTTTGTGCGGTTACAATCTGCCCTTTATGCGGACGTATATAATGTATCAATTCGTTGAATGGCTCGATTCTTCCATCAAAACCTTCTAGAGAAATGGTTCCGATTAAATCTGCTAAATACGAATATTTATAAGCTTTAATTAAAATATGAGCTCCGTAAGCACTCATAAACTGTGTTCCGTTCAATAAAGCCAAACCTTCTTTAGACTGTAAAACGATTGGTTCCCAGTTAAAATGTTTTAAAACTTCAGCAGAAGCGGTTTTCTTTCCTTCAAAAAGAACAACTCCTTCGCCAATTAAAGGCAAAGATAAATGCGCTAATGGTGCTAAATCTCCTGAAGCTCCAAGTGAACCTTGTGTATAAATAATTGGCAGAATATCATTATTATAGAAATCAACCAAACGCTGCAATGTGATTAACTGAATTCCAGAATGTCCATAGCTTAAAGACTGGATTTTAAGTAAAAGCATCATTTTCACAATTTCGGCAGGAACTTCCTCTCCTGTTCCGCAAGCGTGCGATTTTACTAAGTTTTCCTGAAGCTTAGATAAATTTTCGTTAGAGATTTTTACACTATATAAAGACCCGAAACCTGTGTTGATTCCGTAAATTGGTGCCGTATGCGTTGCCAACTTTTTATCTAAATAGTCACGGCATTTTTGAACATTTACTTTAGCCTCTTCAGACAATTCAAGAATTTTATTGTTGGATAAAATTTCGTGTAAAGTTTCTAAAGTTATTGTTTCAGTACTTATATAATGGATCTCTCTCATGATGCTTTTCAATTTTAAGACGTCAAAATTCAACAAATCAACATTAAAAAGCAACATTTTATCACAATAATTAAAATTTCAATCTCAATTGATCTCTGTCTTTATTTGTTTTTAAAAGCGAAACATCATGTGTTTTAATGCTTTTTAGCCAATTTTCGAATTAAAAATCAGCCCTTTGTATGGGTTTGATTTATAAAAATGCTATTCTAAAATCTATCAAAACCTCAGTTTAGAATATTGAATTTTAACAAATACTCAATATTGAATTAATCCAATTTGAATTATTAAAATATTCGCAAAAAGACTTTTAGAGTTTTTAATACTTCTAAAAAACTGTACTTTTGAAAAATCAAAAATGAAAAGTAACAGCATAAAATATCAATCTACAATTATTACAGCTCAAACAGGAGTTGCAATTGCTGCTACCATTATTTCTACTACAACAACTACTACCCCTTAGGGGTATACATTTTTACATATAATCCTAGGTTATCTATACTTTTTTCTTGAAAGAAGAGAGTCATTGGATACATAAAAAACATTTACAAAGAAAAAAAGTCGCAGTTTTCAGTTTCAGTTCACAGTTGATAACCTTTGAACCTTTGTCACTCAAAACCTTTGCACCTTATTAAAAAATATCATAAAATGAAAGTATTAAAATTTGGCGGAACTTCGGTTGCCAATGCTCAAAATATAAAACTCGTTCTCGAAATTGTTAACCAAAAAGCTAAAAATGACAAACTTGTTGTTGTAGTTTCAGCGCTAAGCAAAGTGACAGATTTACTGCAATTGGCGGCGGCAAAAGCGGCGGCAAACGACGAAAGCTTTAGAGAAGTTGTTGCCGAAATCGAGAAAAAACATCTTGATACACTTAAAGAACTGATTCCTGTAAGCGAACAAAGCAGTCTTTTAAGCCACGTAAAAAGAATCATCAACCATTTAGAAACTTTATTAGACGGATGTTTCTTGCTTGGCGAATTATCTCCAAGAACTGCTGACACTATTTTAAGTTTTGGCGAATTACTTTCTTCATTCATCATTGCTCAGGCATATCAGCAAATCAGTAAAGATGCAGTTTACAAAGACAGCCGTGAATTAATTAAAACTGATAATAACTTCGGAAAAGCAGTTGTTAACTTTGAAGTTTCGAATAAATTAATTCAAGAATATTTTGCTTCGAATAAATCAAAAATAAATATTCTTCCAGGATTTATTGCGCAGACTTTAGACGGAATCACTTCGACTTTAGGACGCGGTGGATCTGATTACACTGCTGCAATTATCGCTGGAGCAATCGATGCGGAACAATTGGAAATCTGGACTGACGTAAACGGAATGTTTACTGCAAATCCAAAAATTGTAAAACAAGCACAGCCAATTGCTAATATCTCGTATCAAGAAGCAATGGAATTGTCTCACTTTGGTGCTAAAGTTTTGTATCCGCCAACAATTCAGCCTGTTTTAAGAAAAAACATTCCGATTTTAATTAAAAATACTTTTGAACCAGAAGCTGAAGGAACTTTAATTTCAAATCAGGTTTCATCAAAAGATACTGTTGTAAAAGGAATTAGCCATATCGATCATATTTCGCTTTTAACTCTTGAAGGTCCAGGAATGATTGGAGTTGCGGGTTCTTCTAGACGTTTGTTTGAAGTATTATCTCAAGAAAAAATCAACGTAATTTTTATTACTCAAGCTTCTTCTGAGCATTCAATCTGTATCGGAATTTTGAATTCTGATGCTGAAAATGCTGAAATTGCGATTAACAGAGCTTTTGAAATCGAAATTTCGCAGAACAAAATCGATCCTTGCTACGTAGAAAAAGACCTTTGTATTATTGCTTTGGTGGGTGAAAACATGAAAAATCACCAAGGTTTGAGCGGAAGAATGTTCTCTACTTTAGGAAAAAACAACGTAAACATTCGTGCGATTGCGCAAGGTGCTTCTGAAAGAAATATTTCGACTGTAATTAACGAAAGAGACGTTAAAAAAGCGTTGAATACTTTACACGAAAACTTCTTCGAAGAAAACACAAAACAGCTGAATTTATTCGTAATGGGAGTTGGAAATGTGGGAGAAAAATTCATCGAGCAGATTCACAATCAGAAGAAATTCTTAAAAGATGTTTTAAAAATCAACGTTCGCGTTATTGCTTTGTCTAACTCAAGAAAAATGATTTTTGACGAAGATGGAATTTCATTAAAAAATTGGGATTCGGCTTTAGCAGAAGGTGAAACAGCAAGTATCGAAGGATTCATAAAACGTGCAGAAGATCTGAATTTACGTAACAGCATTTTTGTAGATATTACTGCAAACGCAACAGTTTCTGAAGCCTACGAAAGATTCTTAAAAGAAAGTATTGCCGTTGTAACTTGCAACAAAATTGCCTGTTCATCTGCTTACGACAACTATAAAAAATTAAAAAACCTATCTCGTCAATACAATGCTCCTTTCTTGTTTGAAACAAATGTTGGTGCGGGATTGCCAATTATCGATACAGTTAAAAATCTTATTGCATCTGGAGATAAAGTGCATAAAATTCAAGCCGTTTTATCTGGAAGTTTGAACTTTATTTTTAACAATTTTGACGAAAACAACTCTTTCCACGATGTAGTAAAAGAAGCTGGAGTTCAAGGATTCACAGAACCAGATCCAAAAATTGACTTAAGCGGAATCGATGTGGCTCGTAAAATCCTGATTCTTATTCGCGAAAGCGGTTACGAAATGGATATTGACGCTATTGCAAACGAATCGTTTTTACCAGCCGAATGTTTAGCAACAACAAACAACGAAGATTTCTTTGCATCGTTAATCAAACACGCTGCTCATTTTGAAGGTATTTATAAAGAAGCTTTAGCCAAAGATTCAAGATTGAAATACGTAGCGCAATTCGAAAACGGAAAAGCAAGCGTTGGTCTGCAATTCATCCCGAAAGATCATCCTTTCTACAATTTAGAGGGAAAAGATAATATCGTGCTTTTCTACACAGATCGTTACGTAGACCAGCCTTTATTGATAAAAGGAGCCGGTGCTGGAGCTGCGGTAACAGCCTCAGGAATTTTTGCAGATGTTATTCGAATAGGTAATATTTAGAGGTGCTAAGGTTCTAAGATACTAAGGTTCTGAGTTTTTTTCAAAACTAATCTTAGCCTCTTAGAATCTCAGAACCTTAGAAACTAAAAAATAAACAGTTGCAAAGAAAAACTTAGAACCTTAGCATCTTAGCAACTCAGAACCTTTAAAAAGAAAATGGAAATAAAATTATTCTGTCCCGCTACAATCGCCAACCTCTCATGCGGATTTGACGTATTGGGACTTTGTTTAGACAATGCGGGCGATGAAATGATTGTTCGAAAAGTCGATCAAAAAGGAGTTCGAATCACTAAAATTGTCGGTGCCGATTTGCCTTTGGAAACTGAGAAAAACGTTTCCGGAGTTGCGGCTTTGGCAATGCTTGAAACTTTAGACGAACTGGATTTTGGATTCGAAATCGAAATTTATAAAAACATAAAAGCTGGAAGCGGAATCGGAAGCAGTGCTGCAAGTTCTGCCGGAGCGGTTTTCGGAATTAATGAATTATTAGGAAGACCATATTCTCGTAAAGATTTGGTTCAGTTTGCGATGCAGGGTGAGAAATTAGCCAGCGGAAACGCACATGCCGACAACGTTGCTCCTGCCCTTTTAGGCGGATTTACTTTGGTAAGAAGTTATGCGCCGCTTGATATTATTAGAATCGATAGTCCAGAAGAATTGTACGCAACGGTGGTTCACCCGCAAATTGAGTTGAAAACATCTGATGCACGTTCGGTTTTGAAACAAAATGTTTCCTTAAAAAGCGCCATCATGCAATGGGGAAATGTGGGCGGATTAGTAGCAGGACTTTACACTAAAGATTACGAATTAATCGGACGTTCGCTTCATGACGAAATCGTTGAGCCTTTAAGAAGTGTTTTAATTCCAGGTTTCGATCAAATCAAACAAACCGCTCTTGAAAACGGCGCTTTAGGTTCTGGAATTTCAGGTTCTGGCCCGTCGATTTTCGCTTTAAGCAGAGGAAAAGAAACCGCCGACCAAATCGCAAAAGCCATGAGCGAAGTTTACGAAAAAATGAATTTACCGTATGAGATTCATGTTTCGAAGATAAATCCTGATGGAGTAAGAATTTTGTAGAAGAGTATTAAGTACGAAGAATTAAGTATTAAGACAAAGTTTGTCAGGCTGAGCGGTTCCGAGGCTTCGGGAGAAGCCCGCGCAAAGTATAACCGCACAGTTTGTCATAACCATACAGTTTGTCATCCTGAGGAACGAAGGATCACACAAGAAGCTCGACAAAGATTGGATTAACGTTGCGGAGTTACTTGCGAAGATTTCTCCTTTCAGTCGAAATGACAAACTTTGAGAATTTACTTTATGTCAATACGTTGCGCGGGCTTCGACGGAGTTTATCCTGAGGAACGAAGGGCTCAGCCTGACAAAAGTAGCCTATAATTAAAAATATAATTTATTGGAATTTGGAATTTAAAAATTTGGAATTTCCCTCCAAAAAATCTAAAATCTAAAATCTAAAATCTAAAATATCAAAATGAAATACTACAGTTTAAACCATAATGCCCCAAAAGTTTCTTTTCAAGAAGCTGTTATACAAGGATTAGCAACTGACAAAGGATTATATTTCCCAGAAAGCATCACACCGCTTGATCCTTCTTTTTTTGATAAAATCGAAAGTTTAAGCCACGAAGAAATCGCTTTTGAAGCGATTAAACAATTCGTTGGCGATGAAATCCCAGCAGAAAAACTAAAAGAAATCATTGCAGAGACTTTAGTTTTTGATTTTCCGGTGGTGAAAGTCGAAAACGGAATCTATTCGTTAGAATTATTTCACGGACCAACAATGGCTTTTAAAGACGTTGGAGCACGTTTTATGTCACGTTGTTTGGGGTATTTCAATAAAGACAAAAAAGACGCTAAAAACACTGTTTTAGTAGCCACTTCTGGAGATACAGGCGGAGCCGTTGCGAGCGGATTTCTAGGCGTTGACGGCGTTGATGTTGTCATTTTATATCCGTCTGGAAAAGTGAGCGATATTCAGGAAAAACAATTGACTACTTTAGGGCAAAACATAAAAGCACTGGAAGTTGACGGCGTTTTTGACGATTGTCAGGATATGGTTAAAAAAGCATTTTTGGATGAGACTCTGGCGCATAAAAACCTGACTTCTGCCAACTCGATTAATATTGCACGTTGGTTGCCGCAAATGTTTTATTTCTTCTTTGCTTACAAAGCGTTGAAAAGCCAAAACAAACCTTTAGTTTTTTCTTGCCCAAGCGGAAACTTCGGGAATATCTGCGCTGGAATTATGGCAAAGAAATTAGGTTTGCCAATTGAACATTTCGTTGCGTCTACAAACGTAAACGACACCGTGCCAAGATTCTTAGAAAACGGAAAATACGACCCGAAACCTTCTAAAGCGACAATCTCTAACGCCATGGACGTTGGAAACCCAAGTAACTTTATTAGAATTCAGGAATTATACAATAATGATTTAAAAGCTTTCGAAAAAGACTTTTCTTCTTATAGTTATACTGACGAAGAAACGCTTGAAGCCCTAAAGAAAATTTATAACACAGACGGTTATATTGCAGAACCGCACGGCGCTGTTGGTTATTTAGGTTTGAAAAAAGAACTAGAAAAACACCCTAACGCAATTGGTATTTTCTTAGAAACGGCGCATCCTATTAAGTTTTTAGATGTTGTTGAACCTGCTTTGGGAATCACACTTCCTATTCCTGCTCAAATTGAGAGTGTTATCAATGAGGAGAAAGTTAGTGTGAAGATTGGGACTTATGAGGAGTTGAAGGCGTTTTTGAGATAGTAAATTTATAACTCGACATATAAAAACGGCTGAAATAATATTTCAGCCGTTTTTTTAATAAACTTTACCATATTTGTATTCTTTAATACTTAGAAAAAAGCAATGAACAAAATCAAAGAAATCTTAATACTGGAAAAACATTTCGATTTATCACTCGAAGAATACGATAAAGCTTACCCACTATTTGACTATGAAAATTGTAATAGCTTTGAACTAAATGAAAAAAATGAAGTAATTGGATTAAATTTAAGCTATAACAATATCACTGATCTTTCAGCACTCAAAAATTTAAAGTCACTAAAATATCTTCAATTAGAAAGTAACGAAATTAGTGACATTACAGCCATAAAGGATTTAGCGTCTATTACTTTATTAAATTTAAGCTACAATAACATTTCTGATTGTTCTGCGCTTACAAATTTTAAAAATATAACTGATCTAAATTTAGAAACGAATGTAATTACCGATATATCATTTCTAAAAAACTTAATAAAAATTGAATCATTAAACCTTACTAGTAATCGTATTACTGACTTATCTGTTTTAAAATATTTAAAAGCAATTACAGATTTAAGCTTAGGTTATAATGAAGTAATTGATTTTTCAATACTAAAAGAATTAGTTACACTAACTTCTCTTAATGTAAGCAATAATTTTATTGATGATTATTCTTTTTTAAAAAAACTAAGTAACTTATCTTTCCTAAACATAAGTAGCAACCAAATTTCTAACTTTTCTTTTATAAAAGATTTAAGTCATTTAAAATCGTTAAATTTATCAAATAACGATATATCAGAGATTAATTTTGTAAAAAGCCTAATAAATATCAATCATTTAGACTTGAGCAATAATATGATTTATGAGCTATCAGTTTTTGAGAACTTTAATTCTGAGATAATTTCACTAAATTTAAACAATAATTCTATTGATGAAATTTCAGCTTTAAAAAACTTAATGAGCATTAAGTTTTTAAATTTAGATCGTAACAATATTGTCGACATTTATCCTTTAAATGCTTTAAAAAATATTACAACTTTAAGTTTAAGCGAAAACTTAATCTCTGACATTTCTGTATTAGGAAACTTAAATAAACTAGAAAGCTTAGATTTACGAAATAATCATATTTCAGATATTAAATCAATCAAAGATTTGATATATCTTAGATTTTTAACGATAAGTGACAATAAAATTTTAAATATTTCTGCCTTAAAAAATTTAAAACAACTCAATTCCCTAATTGCTTGGGCTAATCAAATTACGGATATCAGTCCAATAAAAAATTTAACTAAATTGAGAAATTTAGATTTTAGCAATAATCAAATTGCAGATATATCACCATTGGAAAATCTAATTTTAATTGAAAATTTATATTTAGATATTAATAAAATCTCGAATATTAATGGTCTTAAAAATTTAAGCAAATTAAATCTTTTAGTTTTAGAAGACAATCAAATTTCAGATTTCAGGCCAATTGAAGGATTAATTAGAAAATTACATGTAATAAAAGAAACAGACAGAGGATATAATGAGGAAGACGGAATATACCTTTCGCATAATATTTCTACGATTCCGCCTGTAGAAGTTATAGAACAAGGTAATGAAACTATTTTACAATATTTTAACGATGCTACTAAGTATGGACTAAAAGCATTAAATGAATGTAAACTAATTTTAGTTGGAGAAGGTGGCTTAGGTAAAACAAGTTTAATGAAAAAAATAGTTGGCCTACCTTTTTCAAAAGAAGTAACTACTCATGGAATTAATAAAAAATCGTGGAATGAAGTAATTAATGAAAATGGCGAAAATATTAAAGTTAATTTATGGGATTTTGGAGGGCAACATATTCAACATTCATTACATCAGTTTTTCCTAACTGAAAAAGTTATTTATATATTATTATTAGATCCTAGAAATGATACAAAAGCACTTTATTGGATGGAACAAATTGATAAATTAGGTAAAGATTCTGAAGTATTAATTGTTTATAATTGTAAAGATTCGAAAGATCGAGATTCTCATAATAATAAAAATTTTTTTGAATTAAGAAAGACTTACCCTAATTTACGAAACCCATTTGTATTGTCTTGCAAAGATAATTATGGATTTGAAGAGTTTAAATCAGAATTAGTAAGCACAATTTTAAGTCAAAATGATTTACTTGTTCAATATCCTCTTAATTGGTTTAAAATTAAAGATGAATTAGAAAAAGATGTTACCATTAGTAAAAATTATATTGCATATAATGAATATGATTTAATTTGTAAGAACAACAAATATACTAATGAAACAAATAAAAAAAATCTTCTCAAACAGCTCGACAAAATAGGTTCAATTGTTTTTTTTGACAAACCTATATTAAATGATTTGCAAGTTCTAAATCCAGATTGGATTACAACAGGAGCATACTCAGTAATAACATCTGAAATAACTAGAAATAAAAAAGGGCATTTAAACTATAATGATTTAAAAGAAATTTTTAAAGATGAAAAATCCTTCTTTGCAAACGAAAAGATTAAACTAAAATATAAAGAAAAAGACTTCCAATTTATTTTAGCATTAATGACAGACTATGACTTATGCGTAATTAACCCTTTTGAAAAAGATGAATATTTAGTTCCTTGTGCATTTGAAGGTGAAAAACCTGTAGAATTTGACAAATACAAAAAAGAAAGTACTAGATATCGCTTTCAATTTGAATCTTCTTTTGAAATGTTAATCATGTATCGTTTTATGGCGCGTAATATTTCAAATTGTGTAAAAAATGGTTATTGGCAATCTGGTATAGTAATAAAAGATCAACATAGCAAAACTTTTGCACTTGTAGAAACAAACCTTCATTCAAAAATAATTGATTTTTGGATTAAAGGTGATAATATTAGAGGCCTTTGGGAAGTATTAAGAAGAGATATCAAAGATATAAACTCTAAATATTCATTAAAATTTAAAGAAGAAGTTCTTTATATATCTCCAGAAAATAGAAAAGAGGTCTTTTTATCTTATGATGAAATGATTGATAGCCTTAAAAATGGACTTAGTGTAATACCTTACCATCCTACCTACAGAATTCGTAATATAGATGTATTAAAAGTAATTGATAATTTTGAAGATTCACAAAAAATATTAAATGCAATGAATAAAGAAGGTCATGTTTTTAACGTCAGAGGGAATTTCATAACAAATGGGAATACTCAAATAGGAGGACAAAATAACACGCAAAACTCCTATATAAATAATTATTCTAATAATACTCAAATTCAAGAATTAAAAGATATTCTGGAAGATTTTGAAGATGTATCAAAAGATAATAAGGAATGGCAGGAAAATTTCTGCAATGCATTAAAAGAATTATATCGTTTGGAACAAGCTAGTGATGAAATAGATGAAAAAAAATCAATTTCTAAACTACAAAAGTTTTTCACAAAAGCAAAAGAGGTAAAAGATTGGGTTGCTATAAGTGTACTACCAGCAGAAATTGCAACAAAAGGAGCTAAAATGATGGAATTAGGAGAACAACTATTTAGTTTCATTACAAAATAGAAATTAATCGATTTTAAGACTCTTATTAGTAAACACAAAGAAATTTAGAACCAATTGGAGCGTTCATGAGCGAAATGCTCGCGATAGCAATTCAACATAAAAAAAGAGGTCATATTAAGACCTCTTTTTTCATTTATATATGTTTTAAAAAATTATTTC
The DNA here is from genome assembly GCF_003254625.1 of Flavobacterium ginsenosidimutans. Lineage (GTDB taxonomy): Bacteria > Bacteroidota > Bacteroidia > Flavobacteriales > Flavobacteriaceae > Flavobacterium > Flavobacterium ginsenosidimutans. The sequence goes on along the minus strand of NZ_QJRJ01000060.1, from coordinate 13,228 downwards.
CCATTCAATAACTTCTCCAAATACTCAACTTTATCTTTTTCAGCTTGCACCAAACGTTCGTAAAGTTCAACCACTTTATCTAAAGGATTAAAAGTACAACCGTAATTGCCTGTAGTAATAGCACCGTGATCTTGAAAAGTATTCCCAATAATATTAAAAACCGCTTCTTCCGAAAAGTTTTTAATTGCTTCAACAGAAACTCCAAGAGCTTTTGCTATTTCAATTAGTTTTTGTTCATCTACAGTTTCGCTGTTTTCAATAGCCGAAATCGTCTGCTGATTTGTTCCTATAGCCTGTGCCAGTGATTCCTGTTTCATATCTTTAAGCTCTCTGATACGGCTTATATTTCTGCCGATATGTTTTGGTTTTGTTGCTGTACTCATAATTCAAAGATATTTAAAATTCTTAAACGAAAATAAATTTCCGTAAAAAACAAAGCTGTTTTTGTAAGATACTATTTTCATATTTTCTATATTAGCCTCGAGAGTAATTATCAATTATTAATCTTATCGTAAAATGGCAGTTTGGCAATATCTTTTAATCGTAGTTCCTGAAGATTCTATTGATAGCAATTACGAATGTATTTTTAAAAATAACAAAACAGAATTTCTCCCAGAAACTGATTCTTTTTGGAATAGCTTTAATGGCGATATTCCTTCAATTATCTCTGAACTTGACAAAATTATCCCTAAAGCTAATTGGGGAAATGAGACTTATTTAAACTGGAAAGGAAATGGAAATAAGGATGAAGATAATGATGCCTGTATTTGTTTAAGCGATGATAAATCAAAAATTGAAAGTTTTCAATTTCGAATTGATTTAAGAAAAGCTTCCAATATTACTGACGTTTTGCAATCTATTTTAAATCTTTGCAAAAAAAATCACTTCATTTTAATTGATTTAAAGGGAGAAATTTTTAAACCAAATTTAGAGGATATTTTCAAAAGTATTAAAGCCTCAAATGCTACAAGATTTTTAAATGATCCCATACAATTTTTTGAAGATTTAAGTGAAAATAATTCAGATGAAACAAGAACATAAACTTATCCTTGAGTTACTAGAATCTTATTTGGAAAAGAATCCAAGTCAGAGATTTGGACAGGCATTGTTCAATCTTAATATTAATGAATTTCAGAAAACTACAGACCCAAGAAATCCGAATTATAATATCAGAGATATTCATGGTGACAATGATTTAGATATTATTGAACGAATCAAAAATCGTTTAGATTTGATTGAATCACAGAAAAATAATTAGTTCTCTCGCGCTAGCAAATGCGCACAATATTAAAATCAATTGCCTCCAGCTTTAGCTGGAGGTTTAGTTTTGTATAGTAAAAGGCTTTAGCCAAAAATGCACGAAAGATTAGGCTAAAGCCTTTTTCTAATATACTTTACTCCTACAGCTAAAGCTGTAGGCAATTCATTTTTTAGTTCCCAACAAATACAAAATCTTTGCAGGTCCAGATTTTACTTTTCCAACTTCCCAATTAAAACTGTCTTTGTTCTCTAATTTAGAAATCAATTCGTTCATTTCTTCAACAGAATAGGTTCTTAAAGAAGAAACCACACCATCCCACAAAACCAAAATGGGCACAATTGGAATTAAATACGTAAAAATGATTCTGCCAATTTTAAACGGTCTTATAAAAGGCGTTGTCAGCAAAACAGAAATCGGCGACAATATCATCGCTACAATACTTGGAACGCTTCTCTCCTGCCCTTCAAAAATCGCGATGGAACTATTACTATCAATCGTATTTTGCAGAATTTGCTGTGCATCTTTCGGTTTAAAATGATGAAAGGATAAAAATTGGGTTCGAAGTCCTTTTAAGTTTTCAGGAACGTTTCTGGCATCAACAGAGGTTTTTACAAAATCGAAATTATCTGCTTGTTTTTGTGTATGTTCAAATGCTGGAATATTAGGAAAATAATCGGTCAATAGAATTTTTAAATCGGGATTATTTTTTCGCAATTCGTTATTCAGCCAAATCAGTCCACCACCGCCACCCGAAGCTAAATCTATAATTTGATTGGTTTGGGTTTCTTTTAAAGCTTTTTCAATTACAGGAACAATGCCTTTGTACATGGCAGTTTTATTCGAAAGAAACTGCAAAAAATCAGTCATATAATTTCTAATAAACTCTGGAAGCCATTGTTGATCTTCAAATTCAAACAAGTGTATTCTGCTCATACTTATTGATTTTGTGTTCTATACAAATTTCAATATTTTTATTTAAATATTTACTTACATAAATCAAAAAACTTCTTTTCATTTCACATCAAATTGTAATTTTACAACTCACATTTTACAACTCACATTTTACATTTCACCTTTTACAACAATATATGATTACAAAAGCAACAATAGAAGACATTCCAGCATTAACCATCTTAATTAACTCAGCATACAGAGGAGAAACCTCAAAAAAAGGCTGGACAACTGAAGCGCATTTACTAGAAGGAAAAAGAACCGACGAGCAGGAAATGACCGAAATCTTTCTTGATCCAAAAAATACAATTCTGAAATTTACAGAGAATGACAAAATAATTGGTTCAGTTTTATTGGTTGAAAAAGGACATCAATTGTATTTAGGAATGCTAACCGTTTCTCCAGAACTTCAAAACAGCGGAATCGGAAAAAAACTTTTGGCTGAAGCCGAAAATCATGCAAAATCTTTAGGTTTATCGAGTATTATTATGACGGTAATTTCAGTTCGCGAAGAGCTTGTGGCGTGGTACAAACGTCATGGTTATGTAGATACAGGAAAACGTGAGGCTTTCCCTGAAAGTGAAATTCATGTTACAGTTTCTGAAGAGCCTTTGGAATTTATATATTTAGAGAAAAGTATTTAAGTTTTTCTTTTGCCACGAAGGCTCGAAGACACGAAGTTTTTTTAATCTCGCAATCCCGATAGCTATCGGGAGTAAAGTCGCAAAGTTTTTTTTCTTTGTCGAGCTACTTGTGATCCTTCTCCCGAAGCCTCGGGATCGCTCAGGAGGACAAAAAATGAGAATAAATCATTAAAATATTCAATAAATGAACATACAGCTTTTCTCTAAAAAAAACACTAACCCCTCTATTTGGAGTGGCGGATTGACATACGAATATATGATCTATCCAAAAACCGCAAATTATGCCGATAGAGATTTTGTATTTAGAATAAGTAGTGCTACAATAGAGCAAACGCCTTCAGAGTTTACCAAATTTAAAGGTTATTACCGATATCTCGTTATGCTCGATAATGGCTTAGATGTTGAGGTAAACAAAGAAAAAAAGGTATATGAGAAATATGAAATCATGGAATTTCATTCGGATGATGATGTAACTTCTTTCACAAAAGGCATTGATTTTAATTGGATGGTTTCTGAAAAAATATCCCATCATAAACTGGAAATAGCCAATAGTAATCAGAATTGTAATGCTGACGTAGTAATTTTATTTTCTTTACATGCAACAGCTATTTCAATTAATGAAAAGGCACACCATTTAGAACCTTATGATTTATTGGTTATTGAAAATCCAAAAAAGGAAAATGTAATGCTTCATTTTTCTAATGAATGCCTGTTTGGGATATTGGATTTTTAATTCTTTGTTTTAAGTCGTTTTGCCGCGAAGACACAAAGGCACGAAGATTTTTTAATCTCGCAAAGTCGCAGAGATTTTTCACGCAGATTTAAAAAAATTTAAGCAGATTTAAAATAGATCATTTATTAAATTAAATCTGCCTTAATCTACAAAATCTGCGTGAAACAAAAATCATTTTAATCTCTTTAATCTGTGGCAAATACCTAGACGCACCGCAGTGCGCCTCTACAGAAAAACCTTTGTCACTTTGCATCTCTGCACCTTTGATCCTTAAAAACTAAGATACCGTTCTCTTAATCTTCGAAAGAAACTCGTGCGAAACGCCCAAATACGATGAAAGATTCTTATTATTTATCGAACTTACCTTTTGCGGATAACGCTCTTTAAAATCCAGATAACGCTGTTTCGAAGTTTTATTAAGAACATCTAAAAGTCGCTGTTGAATCGCAACATTAGCACGTTCAATCATAAGAACATGAAACTTAATGAGTTTTGGTATTACGGCAAATAAATACGCTTTTTGCATTTTATTTATTACTACTATTTCACTGTCTTCGATTGCTTTAATGTTGTAGGTGGTTGGTTTTTGGTGATAAAAACTTTCCAGATCACACATCCATTCGTTTTCGAATGAGAAGAAAATGACAGTTTCAGTTCCGTTTTCGTTTAAAATGTAGGTTTTGAACGATCCTTTTAAAATAAACCCTTCATAACTGTTGTTCGAATTTTGAATTTGTAGGAATTGATTCTTTTTAAGTTTAATGAGTTCTGCTTTTGAGACAATAATGTCCCATTCTTCATCAGTGAGCGGAATCTTTCGCTCAATGTTTTTTCTTAGTAGGTTGTACATTCTTGTGGTTTTTGTTTAAGGAATAAGTTTGTTTATCCATTCATCATTAATTAGGGGCTTAATCAATGTAATCGATTACGTAAAAATACGCTATTTGTGCATTTTTGTAAATTAACAAGTGTTAAAAAAAGACATTTCGTAGAATTTTTTCCGAAAGTTTGAACTTGTTCAACTTTTTTCCTACAGATAATTCTGAGTTTTGCGCTGTTAAACTTTTATAAATAACCAAACTTATTATGAACTTAAAATCAAAACTTTCAATGTTCGCAGCAACATTGCTTTTCGGATTTACAGCATGTAATTCTGAAGAAATTGCTTCAAACACAGAAGCAGGTGTCCAAACAAACGAAACAACAGTTGAAACTCCTGCAACTAACCCGACTGCTAAAATCGGAAACTGCGCTGAGGTTCCAGGTTGGGCTTCACAAAACGGCGGAACAACTGGTGGTGGATCTTCTGCCGAGACTACTGTTACAACTTACGCTCAGCTAAAATCGGCTATTGAGAACACTTCTGTAAAAGTGATTAAAGTCTCTGGAACAATCACAGTTACTACAAGATTGTCATTTCAGGATCAAACAGGAAAAACGATTTACGGGGCAAGCGGTGCAAAACTGGTTTCAACAAATCAGACAAAAGATGCTTCTGGAATTATTAACATCAAAAGATGTAAAAACATTATCATCAGAAACTTGATTTTTGAAGGTCCTGGTGCTTATGATACTGATGGATGGGATAATGCCATTCTGGATGAATGCACAAATGTTTGGGTGGATCACTGCGAATTTAGAGATGGTGTGGACGGAAATTTCGACATCAAAAACAAATCTGATTATATTTCGGTTACGTATTCTAAATTCCACTATTTAAAACCTCCAAAAGCAGGTGGTTCTGGAGGATCAGATGATCATAGATATTCAAATTTAATTGGTTCAAGCGATGGTGCAACTGCTGACCGTGGCAAATTAAGAATCACTTTTGCAAGATGCTGGTGGGCTCCAGGCTGTAAAGAAAGAATGCCTAGAGTTCGTTTTGGACAAGTGCATATTGTAAACAGTTTCTTTAACAGTACAGTAAGCAACAAATGTATTGCTGCAGGATTTGAAGCAAATATTCGCGTAGAAAGCAACGTTTTTGAAGGTGTAAAAAATCCAATCGATTTAATGACAGGCTATACTGCTGTTACAGCTACAGATAATGTTTTTACAAGTGTAACAGGAACTCAAGTAGGAAGCGGTACTGCTTTTACTCCGCCTTATTCTATCGTGAAATTGGCTAAAACTGCCGTTAAAGCTGATATTTCTGCAAATGCAGGACCTACTTTAGGCGGAAATGTTTGTGGATCTTTTTAATTGAATTAGTATAAAAAGTAAGTTAGTTTTTAGTTAGAACCACGGATTGCAGCGATGCAGTTCGTGGTTTTTTATTTATTTGCCACGAAGACACAAAGACGCTAAGTTTTTTTTAATCTCGCAAAGTCGCAGAGTCGCAAAGTTTTTTTTCTCTTTACCATATAAGTTATATAAGATAATCTAAGCTATACCTAAAATGAATTTATATTACCTACATGGTTAAATTACTTTGCGACTTCACGCCTTTACGAGATTTTTTTACGCAATGTCAAACGCACTGTCCGTCTCTACAGAAAACCTTAGAACCTTAACATCTTAGAACCTCAGTACCTTTTTTAAAGCACTAACTCCTCAAACAAACGTTGAATCGTTTTTTCCAAATCCTGACACAAACCTGGATGCGGTCTTGAGGTTTGAATTGCCGAACTTCTTATAGCTGTTAACCATCGAAAACGTTCCGGAATCTCAAATTCGGCGATTGGACCACCGTCTTTGGCTCCTTTGGCGATTTTTTCTAATGAAGTTAAATTACATTCTAATTGCTCGATGTCGAAATCGGCAGAAAGGGCTTGTATTTTTTCTTTATTTAAATGAAAAAGAACCTTTATAAATTTGGCTTTTTTGCAAAACAAAATGATTCCGATATTCAGGAATTCTTCGCGCTCTACCCTTGGCACAACACGAATCACAGCATATTCGTATAAGTGATTATCTTGCATTTTGAGCCTGATTTACAAATATTTCTGAATTCTCTAATCTTGTTTTTAAAAACTGCAAATAAACGTTTCGCAATCCTTCTGGAGTTTCGTCTGCGTCTTCCCATTGCAGCCAATCTAATGGAATTGTATTGACAATTTCTTCTAAAATTTCTGGCGTTAAAATCGCTTTAAATTCGGCATCAACTTCTTTTAAAAGTGAAGCTTGCGGTAACAAAACGTGATCTTTTATTAACGCAAACGGACTTTTAGCGTGCTGTTCCCAATTGTTCCAAGAATGGTGGAAATACAAACAAGCGCCGTGATCGATCAGCCATAATTCTTTATGCCAAATCAGCATATTCGTATTTTTGAAAGTTCGGTCAACATTGGTGATATATGCATCTAACCAAACAATTTGAGAAGCTAATTTTGCATCTACAGTTGTTACAACAGGATCGAATGTAATTGCGCCAGATAAAAAGTGAAGTGCCAAGTTTAATCCCTGACTTCCTTGCAATAAATCCTGAATTTCCTCGTCTCCTTCGGTTCTCCCGAAAGCTTCGTCAAGGTTCGCGAATACTAATTCTGGTAATTGTAATTTTAATGCTTTTGCTATTTGTCCGCCTACTAATTCGGCGATTAGGGCTTTTACGCCGTGTCCGGCTCCCCTGAATTTTAATACGTATTTAAAGTCGTCATCGGCTTCTGCCAAAGCGGGTAAAGAACCGCCTTCGCGCAGTGGCGCTATATATCGCATGACGTTTACTGTTCTTAAGTCGAAATTTTTCATATTACAAACTTAATGATTTTTGATTTTAGATTGTAGAGAGTATATTTTAGATTTTTTTTCTAACTGAGAAGTTTTTTTGTAGCGCAAAGTTCACGGAGGTTTTACGCAAAGAGCGCTGAGTTTTTTTGAGTTTGCTTTGCTTTTTTTAAGGTCACAAAGTTTTTTATTGCAGAATAAAACATTTGACTTGTCATCCTGAGGAACGAAGGATCACACTAGGAGCTCGACAAAGATTGGCGAATTACTTTGTGGTTACTGTGTGGAGTTTCTTGTGTGACCCTTCGTTCCTCAGGGTGACAAAACGTAAAACTAATTATCTAATTGACACATTCTCTAATTCTCTAATTCTAAAAAAGCTTTTCCAAGATACTTAATAATAGTAGAAGCCGTAAAAGACTCATAACCCGTTTTGGGCAAGGCTAAATCGGCTGTTAGTCCGTGGAGGTAGACGCCAAATTTTGAAGCGTATTTGGGTTCGTAGCCTTGTGCTAAAAGACTGGTGAGGATTCCGGTTAAGGTGTCGCCGCTTCCTGCGGTTGCTAAAGCTGCGTTTCCTGTTGTATTTTCGTATACCGAAGTTCTATTTATAATGAATGTCGGAGCGCCTTTCATGACAATAATAACTTTGTATTTTTCTGAAAAAGCGATTGTTTTTTGAAATTTTTCGGCTTCTGAATTCCATTTTCCAATCAAGCGTTCTAATTCTTTTGGATGAGGTGTTAGAATCGTGTCTTCGGGAACTAATTCCAGCCAGGATAAATTTTCAGAAATGATGTTTAAGGCATCGGCATCTAGAACTAAAGGCGCTTTGTTGACTCTTAAAAATTCAAATAAGGCTTTTTGTGTTCCAAGTTCCTTCCCTATTCCGGGTCCAATTCCAACTGCTTGCGGGATTAATGGCAAATGAATATTGGTAATGAAATTTGTGTTTTCATCGGTTACAGTCATTACTTCTGGAATGGAGATTTGAAGGATTTGATAACCGCATTTTGGTATAAAAGTTGTTACGAGCCCGCAGCCTGATTTGAGACAAGATTTTGAAGCCAAAACTGCTGCTCCTATTTTGCCATAACTTCCGGCTATAATCACCGCATGACCTTGTGTTCCTTTGTGTGCTTTGGAATCTATTGGTTTGTATAATTTCAGAATCTCTTCTTTTGTAATTAAATGCGATGATTTCATTCGAATGCTTTTATATAATAAAATTACGTAAAAAATTGAGAAGATGATTTTTCTTTTTGAAACTGTCAGCCCTAGCCCTGATAGAAGCGGCATCTCCCGATTTAGAAAAACAAGGCTCTTTAGCCGTAGTTTTTGTTTATCGGGAATATAGCGGATAGCAGGAAATAGCTCCTGATTATTGCGAAATTTATAATTTAAGGCATTCTAATTCGATATTTTTTGAATAGATTTGCAGAACAATTTTATATAACAACACAATGAAAAATACTGCGCTTACGCACATACATGAGGGTTTGGGAGCGAAAATGCTGCCTTTTGCAGGTTATAACATGCCTATTACATACGAAGGAGTTAATGCTGAACATGAAACAGTTCGTAATGGTGTGGGTGTTTTTGACGTTTCGCATATGGGTGAATTTTTGTTGACAGGTCCAAATGCTTTGGCTTTAATTCAGAAAGTGACTTCAAATGATGCATCGACTTTGACAATTGGAAGAGCGCAATATTCTTGTCTACCAAATAATGAAGGCGGAATTGTTGACGATTTGATTATTTATAAAATGAAAGAGGAAGAGTATTTGCTAGTTGTAAATGCTTCTAATATTGAAAAAGACTGGAACTGGATTACTTCTCACAATGATTTGGGAGTTGATATGAAGAATCTTTCTGATGAATATTCTTTATTGGCAATTCAAGGTCCAAAAGCGGTTGAAGCTATGCAGTCTTTAACTTCTGTTGATTTGTCTGCGATTACATATTACCATTTTGAAGTGGGTGATTTTGCAGGTTTTAGTGATGTAATTATTTCTGCAACTGGGTATACTGGTTCTGGAGGTTTTGAAATTTATTGCAAAAATGCTGATGCTGAAGCAATTTGGAACAAGGTTTTTGAAGCTGGAGCTGCTTTCGGAATTCAACCGATTGGTCTTGCTGCACGCGATACTTTACGTTTAGAAATGGGATTCTGCCTTTACGGAAACGATATTAATGATACTACTTCTCCTCTTGAAGCTGGTTTAGGATGGATTACTAAATTCACTAAGGATTTTACAAATTCTGAAGCACTTAAAAAGCAAAAAGAAGCTGGTGTTACAAGAAAATTAGTTGCTTTTGAAATGCAAGAGCGCGCAGTGCCAAGACACGATTATGAAATTGTTGACGGCTCTGGAACGGTAATTGGAATTGTAACTTCTGGAACTATGTCTCCTTCTATGAATAAAGGAATTGGTTTAGGATATGTTACTGTTGCAAACAGTGCTGTTGACAGTGATATTTTTATTAGAATTAGAAAAAATGATGTTCCTGCTAAAGTGGTAAAATTACCTTTTTACAAGAAATAATTTAAACCTATAATTTGAAGAATGCATTACGTTTGTAATGCATTTTTTTTTGTCTCAAAATGAAAAAAATCGGGTTAATTCTTTTCTTAATCTGTTCGTTTAACGGTTAAAAACTTTTTGTCGTCGATATTTCAATAAAAATACTACAATTTGTAAAAAAATTAGTGTAACTTTAATCATGAACCCACGAATTTCCATTTATGAAAAAGATTTCACTACTCCTTTTTTTGCTGACATCAACTGTCTTTTTTGGTCAGAACAGCGCAGAAACTTGTGAAATATTAAACAAAATAAATGCGCTTATTCAAAAAGAGCATCTTAGACCTAAACCTGTTGATGACAGCTTATCTGTGTTCGTTTTTGACAATCTCATTAACGATCTGGATCCTTCGCGCAATATCTTTTTTAAGAGCGAATACGATGAATTGGCTCAAAAATACCGTTACAATCTTGATGATTTAATTTTAAAGAATGACTGCAGTTTTCTTAGTGAAATTAAAGCGAAATATGTCGATGGCCTTATACGAACTAAAAAAGTTTTAGAAAAAATTCAGACTCTGCCTATTGATTACAATAAAAAAGATACGATTCGTTTTTATAAAAAGTCTTTTGCCTTTTATCTTAAAAAAGAAGACATCGAAAAGGTTTGGGTAAAAAAACTGCGTTATCAAATTTTAGACGATATTGCTGAAACAAGTGAAGATTTAGATTCCATAAAAGCTAATTTTAAGACCATTGAACAAGCTTCAAAAAATAGAATTGTCTCAAATGAAATTTGCCGTTTTACGACTTTATTAGAAAGCAATGCTAAACAGGAAGAAAAGTTATACAATTTCTTTTGTACTTATTTTGATCCTCATACGGCTTATTTTAGTGATGATTCTAAAACTAGTTTTGTGGCTTCGTTATCAAAAGAACATTTATCGCTTGGAATGACGGTTAATTTGAATGAGAAAAACGAAATTATCATTGATGAAGTAGATCCAAATGGTCCTGCATATCAAACTGGACAAATAAAAAAAGGCGATCAGATTATTTCGATTTCAAATCAAAAAGAAACCCTTCAAGTTTCTTGTGCTTCGCTAGAGTCTATTTCTACCATGATTTTATCTGAAAACAACAAACATATTACACTTACTTTAAAACGTAATTCGGGTAAAAGTTTTGATGTTTACATCGAAAAGCAAATGATGAAAGATGAAGATAATTCTGTTTTCAGTTTCATTATTGGCAAGGACAATAAAATTGGCTACATAAAAATTCCAAGTTTCTATGCAGATTTAGATGGAAACAGCAGAAAAGGCTGTGCTGATGATGTCGCACGCGAAGTTATAAAACTCCAAAGAGATAATATTAAAGGTCTTGTAATTGATCTTATTGACAACGGCGGCGGTTCTATGGAAGAAGCTATAAAACTTGCCGGAATGTTTGTAGATTACGGTCCGCTTTCTATTGTAATTGATAATAAAAAAGAGAAATCGGTTATAAATGACCCTTTTAGAGGTGTTATTTATAGAGGTCCAATTGTCGTTTTGGTTAACAGCAATACGGCTTCGGCAAGCGAATTCTTTTCTTCTATAATGCAGGATTATAATCGTGCTTTATTGTTAGGAAGCAATACACTTGGGAAAGCGACAATGCAGACTATTCTTCCGCTTGACGAAGAGAAAAATACGGATTTCTTAAAAATTACGATTAATAAATTTTATAGAATTACAGGAAAAAGCCATCAGTATTTTGGTGTAAAACCAGATGTTGTCCTTCCTGAATTTTATGAGGATATTTATCAGAAAGAAAGTGATTTTCCGACTGCTATTAAAAACGATAGTATAGAGCCTTTCTTAAAATATAAAACGTATGTAAAGCGAAATTTGATTGATAAAATTGCCAAAAACAGTTCAGATAGACTTGCAGATAATTACTTTTTTAACAATATCAAAAAGATCAACCTTAAAATAGATCAGATTGTAAATACTCCAAAGTCTGAAATTCCGATGACATTAGATGCGGTTTTCAAACAGAAAAAAACGCTTAATGCTCTTTGGACAGAGATTAATACTTTTAATGACGAGAATAATCCACTGGATGTTTATAATTCGAGTATTAATCAGTTTTTACTTGGCGCTTCAAATGAAAAAGCGATTAACCAATATCAAATGGATAATCTCAAAACCAATCCATACCTGAACGAAGCCGTAAATATTATAAACGAGTTTAATGGGATGAGTAAATAAGGGATTTGTTTCAGGTTTCAGGTTTCAGGTTTCAGGTTTCAGGTTTAACTGTATGAGAAGTTTTTTTACCGCAAAGTGCGCAAAGGTTTACGCAAAGAAATTTTTAAGTTAATTTACAAAATAAACGAGCTCGCAAAGCTTTATCCATTTAGCTTTGCGAGCTTTGTGTTTATAAGCGTAATCTTAAATAAAAAAACTTTGCGAACTTTGCGGTTAAATTCAACACAAACCAAGTAACTTGAAACCTGAAACTTTAAACCTTAAAACTGAAACAAAAAAGAACAATTTTGTTTTTGGAAAAATAAGGAATAACCGTATTTTTGCATCACAAAACTAAAAATTAGAAATGGGAAGAGCATTCGAATTTAGAAAAGGAAGAAAAATGAAACGTTGGTCTGCAATGGCCAAAACATTTACCAGAATTGGTAAAGATATCGTAATGGCTGTTAAAGAAGGTGGTCCTAACCCAGATGCCAATTCTAGATTAAGAGCTGTTATACAAAACGCGAAAGCTGCTAACATGCCTAAGGACAATGTGGAGCGCGCGATTAAAAATGCTAGTAATAAAGATACTGCTAACTATAAAGAGATTTTGTTTGAAGGATATGCTCCTCACGGAATCGCTATCTTGATCGAAACTGCTTCTGACAACAATAACAGGACTGTAGCAAACATTCGTAGTTATTTTAACAAATGTAACGGAACAATGGGAACTCAAGGTTCTGTTGAGTTTATGTTTGATCACACTTGTAATTTCAGAATTGCAAATAATGGTCTTGATGCTGAAGAATTAGAATTAGAACTTATTGATTTTGGTGCTGAGGAAGTTTTTGAAGATGAAGACGGAATCTTAATCTATGCTCCTTTTGGAAGTTTTGGTGCTTTACAGAAAGAATTAGAAAACAGAGGTCTTGAAATTTTATCTTCTGGTTTTGAGCGCATCCCGCAAATCACAAAAGAATTAACCGAAGCTCAAATCGCTGACGTTGAAAAATTAATCGAGAAAATCGAAGAAGATGATGACGTTATGAACGTTTATCATACAATGAAAGAAGAATAGTCTTTCTATAAAAACATATTTTAAAAAAGCTCTGGATTTTTTCTAGGGCTTTTTTTTATTGATACTATGTCTTGTCCTGAAATAGCGATACACAAAAAGTATCATTATGGAAAAAGATCAAGAATTGCGCTAT
>NZ_QJRJ01000065.1 GCF_003254625.1 Flavobacterium ginsenosidimutans | reverse complement strand
ACCACATTGGTTTCGTTTGTCTGAATGCTTGCAAATGTCGGTGCATTTACCAGACAGAAATCCTGTGTAGCATCTGTAGTCGTAGGCGTTCCTGGGTCAGTTACGCTGATCGTTACAGCCAATCTAACTGAACTTTCACAGCCTGTAGTCGCATCAGCTAATGCTGCATAATAGGTGCCGCTTGTTAAGGCCGTTGCTGCTGGAATCGCTGTTCCGCCTGTTGAAGCGCTGTACCATACAACATTAGTTTCGTTTGTCTGAATGCTCGCAAAAGTTGGTGCATTTACCAGACAGAAATCCTGTGTCGTGTCTGTAGTAGTCGGTGTAGCAGGATCTGTAACGGTAACGGTAACTGCAAGTCTCACTGAACTTTCACAGCCTGTAGCCGCATCAGCTAATGCTGCATAATAAGTGCCACTCGTTAAAGCCGTCGCTGCTGGAATTGCTATTCCGCCTGTTGAAGCGTTATACCATACAACATTTGTTTCATTTGTCTGAATGCTTGCAAATGTCGGTGCATTTACCAGACAGAAATCCTGTGTTGTGTCTGTAGTAGTTGGTGTTGCAGGATCTGTAACTGTCACAGTAACTGCCAGTCTCACTGAACTTTCACAGCCTGTAACTGCATCTGTTGCAGCTCCATAATAGATTCTGCTTACTAAAGCCGTTGTTGAGGCGATTACATTTCCTCCTGTTGGCGCATCATACCAAATAACATTGCTTTCATTCACTTGAATATTAGCAACAGTAGAAGCAGTAGATAAACAAAAATCTTGAGTATTATCTGTCGTTGTCGGTGTATTTGGATCACTAATCATAATAACGGCATCTTGTAAGGTTCCTGCAAGATTTTCGCAAGTATTAGTACTTGAAACCGCAACATAATAAGTTATCGGGCTTACTGCTTTTGTCAGCCCAACTGCTGTTAATACACCCGCAGCATCTATTGAATAAGTTATTCCGCTTATAGTTGCACCATTTGTAATTGGCTGTGTTTTGGCAGTATCTAAATACCACGTAAATACAGGGCTTGTTAATGTTGGTGCAGTTGGTGTTAATGATGCAGGTAAACTATGGCAAACCGTTATATCATCAATTAAAATATCATTTACAGTTGAAGGAGGTAAAATCGTAAATGTAATTTGTTTTCGATCTGCAGCTGCAGTTTCACAAAATTCATCTGAAGTTACTCCAACATAATAAGTATAAGTTCCAGGTGTCAAATTATTAACCACTAATTGAGCAGTTGTCTCTCCTGGAATTATTTGGCTAGTTGTTCCATTAAAACTATACCAAGAATAAACTGGGTTTGTTAAAACAGGTGTTCCACTTAAACTAGTTTGTAAAGTAACTGTACCAGAAACTGAACAAACTGAAGTCGCTGTTCCTCCATTTAAAGTAATATCTGTTAAAGCATTTACTGGAGCAGAAGCTTTTACTTCAACAGTTACTTCTCCTCTTGCAAAAGTTTCACAGCCATATCGTACTGGCTGAACATAATATTTATAAATTCCCGCTGCTAGAGTAGCTGGTACGGTAAAAGTAGGTCCATTACCAACAACATTCCCTCCCGTTTCTGCGTCATACCAAATATAAGTAGAACAAGCTTCTTCAGGAATTTGGAGTGCTATATCGGATCCTGGACAGACCGTAATTTTATTTTGAGGATCTGCTCCAATAATGGTTGTATTAGCAGTTCTTTCTACTGTGTGAACTCTTAAAAAATCTAATACTCCAACAACACCTCCTAAACGTATTCTTACTCTATCATAAATTTCTGTTGGGGAAGATACCAATACCATTGCCAAAGAATTTCCTGGCAATAATTTTATACTTAACAAAGTACTTGTGTTTTGAATTGGAGCACCCACAGCAACATTTCCTAAATAACGCTGAATAGTAAATCCAGTTAATAGATTAACGTTTAAAAGTGTTCCTGGTTTAGAAACTACAATTCTTAAAGTATCACTAAGAACAGAAGGAGTTTTAAATTGTACTGTTAGATCGGCAGCTGCTAACGCACCTACTCCGCTATACATAGTTGCAAACGTAGTTATATCATTATCCGCAATATTCCAAGCATCGCTTACACCAACTGCTGCTGTTACAGCTCCAATTGGAAGGCCTAAATCTGTTGCACCATAAAAAATATCTTGAATATCTCCTGGAGTACATGTTACAGCAGAAACCTGTCTGTTATAATGTGCATCAAATACTTTTGTGTTTTGAGCAAGACTTAAAACTGAGGCAGACTGAATTCTAATTCCATCATAATCTTGTGGTCCAGATGCATCTGAAGGAACAAAAGTAAACTCATAGGTATTATCCCCTGAGATTAAGTTTAGTAACGAACCAGATACTGACTGCATTGATCCAATATCAACCCCACCAATTGTTCCGATCACTGAAAGGTTTTGTCCTACAGCTAGCAAACTATATTCAGAACCTAATTTAACAGTTACTGGAGTTCCTTTAGCTATAGGTGCTGGCCAAGTTAAATCTTGCCAAGTTGTACCGACTCCTAAAAGACCTAGACCTGTAGTAATAGTTGAATACGTCTGTGGATTTCCATCAACAGCATTTGCACCATCAGAAACAGTTCCGGTAATTATTGAACCAGAAGTTTGAGCTGTTGCATATACTCTTTCTGCCAATGATTGACAATTGCTAAGATCTATAACGTTAATTACTTTTGTTGCTGTAGTAGTACAAGTTCCATCGCTAGCAACAGCTGTATAAGTGTAAACTCCCGGTGTATTTAATACTCCTGTTGTAAAAGGAGGGCCAGCAATTGGATTTCCTTGAGGTCCAAACCATGTAATTGTTCCTGTAGAAACCGCACTTAATGTAACATTGCTTCCAATATTTACAGATTCTTGAGGATTTGTTACTACCAAACTTGGCAAAGCGTTAATTGTTACCGTTACAGATTGTCTAACAGATGGACAAGTAGCAGTATTACTTTGTGCTTCTATAGAATAAACACCTCCTGTAGTAATATTAGCAGCTGCATCAGCGGTTATTACATTATTTAAAGGATCATAAAAAGTATAAGTAGTACTTCCTGATGAATCAAAATTAGTAATTGCATTTCTTAGATTGGCACTTCCACAACCTATCAATGTAGAATTTACAGTCAATACAGTTGTTGAAGGGAAATTAACTGTTACTTGTTTTAATGTTCCGTTTACATTTTCGCAAGTACCTCCGTTAACCGCTGAAATATAATAATTGTAAGGAGTTCCAGCAGTACTTAATCCTGTTAATGAAAGAGCACCTGTACCTGCATCTTTTGCAAAGGTTACTCCGCCAATTACACTTCCATCTACAATTTCAGTAGTTTTAGCTTGATCCGTATAATATTTAAATTGAACTCCTGCTATTGGAGAAGATGGCGTCAAAACTGCCTCTCCTGCACAAGTAGCTTCAACTGGAGTTGTAATTACAATATCAGCTGCTGTTGGAATTGGTAAAACTGTAACCGTAACCGCTTGACGCAAACTGTTCTCACAACCAACTCTTGTTCCTTGTAAATAATAAGTAGTTGAAGCAGTTAAAGATGCTGTTGGGTTTACTGTTACAATATTTCCTCCTGTCGGAGAATCGTACCATGTAAAAGTTTCGCTTCCTGTTGATGAAGCTGTTAAAGAAGCTGTTTGTCCCGCACAAATTGGTGTTGCAGCCCCCGTAATTGTAGCATTTGGAAATCTATACGCTGCTTGATAGATGTACACATTGCTTAATAAAGTTGCTGTTCCTCCTAATCTTACTTCAACACGATCAAATGGTGCAGTCGCAGTAATACTAGCTTTAAATTTATTTCCAGATAATAATTGAATAGTCAATAAATTATTATTGATTGCAGTTCTATCATTATTATAAGTTGCTCCATTATAAGTTGCTAGCGTAATATTAGATAATAAACTTATGTCTAAAAGTCCTCCTGGAACTTCCAAATCAACATCGATAACATCTCCTATTTGGCCTGGATTAGCAAAAATTAATTGCTGCTGAATATATCCTCCTACACCAATTGGCACCGTTAATTGTCCATATGTAGTAATATCACCGTCAACAGAGTCATTTGGATTGGTCACAGTACATAAAGCACATAATACTCCATCTGTAGATGTTATTTGACTTGAAGCCTGTAGACAAGTACTTGCAGCAGCAATCACAGTTACAGTAACAGCTCCTCTAGCAGAATTAGCACAATCAGTCGCAATATTTGTAGCTTCTACATAATAAGTTTGATTAGCTGATAATGCAGGAGTAGTATATGATGAAACGTTAGTTGCTAAAAGTGTTCCGCCTGATGCAGCATTATACCAATTGTATCTTACTCCTGCAACTGGGTTTGCAACTGCCAATGTAGCGCTTTGACCAGATTGAATAATTACATTAGATGATACAAAAGTTGGCGTTGCTGGTATCGGACTAACAATTAAATTTACTGGAGTACGAGTTGGTGTCGTACAATCTCCAATTGCCGCTTCTACAAAATAATCTGTATTTACTGTTAAGGCAGGTGTTATAAATGAAGTGCCTGTAAATACTAAATTACCTCCTGTCGCAGCATCATACCAATTGTAGGTTGTACCTGCAACTGGAGCCTGAACAGTTAAAGTAGCAGTTTGTCCGCTACAAATTGTTGTTGGTAATGAATTAATTGTAGGCAAAACAGGATTAGTGATTAATACCTGAACTGGAGTTCTTTCACTATTTACACAACCATTTCTAGTCACTTCAATATAATAAGTGGCAGGCGCTGTTAAAGTAGGTGTTGTAAATGCAGCAGTAGAAGATAATAACGTTCCACCTGTAACCGCATCATACCAATTAACAGTTTCTCCAACTGCAAGTGCTGCTGTTAGAGTTGTTGTTTGTCCGCTACAAATTGTAGTATTACCAGAAATAGCTGGTACTTTATATCTATAAGTTGCTTGATAAATATCTACACTTGTTAATACTGTTGCCAAACCTCCTAATCGAATTTCAACACGATCAAAATTTGCTCCAGCTGTAACACTTGCTCTAAATCTATTCCCGCTTAATAATTGTAAAGTGATAAGCGGATTATTAATTGCAATTCTATCATTATTATAAGTTGCTCCATTATAAGTTGCTAAACTAACTGCACTTAATAATTGAACATCAGCTAAACCGCCAGGCAATTCCATTTCGACATCTACGATATCACCAGCTTTACCTGGATTACTGAATTGTAAGGTTTGTTGAATATAACCGTTTATTAAACCAACCGGAACAGTAAGTCTTGTTGCTGTTGCTGTATTTCCATCAACAGAATTATTCGGATTTGTGGAACTACACAATAAACATAAACCATTTTGAACTATCTGCTGGCTTCCTGCTTCCAAACACCCAACCAAAGAAGCTGGCTGAACTGTTACCAATACAGGCACTCTCGCTGCACTCACACAATTTCCATTCGGACTTTGTGCTTCAACATAATAAGTTTTTGTAGCTGTTAAAATCGGTGTTGTAAATGAAGAAGTATTTGTTGCTACCGCTGTTCCGCCTGTAGCAGTTTCATACCAGTTTAATTGCACTCCAGGTTCTGAAGTTGTTGCTGTCAAAGTCGCATTTTGACCTGACTGAATAGTAACACTCTGGGTTAAAACTGTAGGTGTTGCAGGAACTGCTGTAGAAACAACTGTAACTGGTGTTCGAGTAGGACTAATACAACTTCCAATAGAAGCTTCTACAGAAAATTGAGTAGATCCCAAAGGCACTGTTGGTGAATAACTGGTTCCTGTTGACAAAACTGTACCTCCAGCAGAATACCAAGTATAAGTTGTTCCTGGCACAGCATTTACAACCGATAAAGTTGTCTGTTGTGTTGCACCTGTCGAACAAACTGTAGTTCCTACATTACTAATTGCTGGTGCAACTGGATTAGAAACATTCAAAACAACAGGTACGCGAACATTTCCTTCGCAACCTGCAACTCTAGTTATTCCTATATAATAGGTTGTATTTGCAGTTAAAGCAGGAGTAGTATAAGTATTACCAACTGCTAAAGCTGTTGTAGAAGAAGCTGAACTATACCATGCAAGACTTGTCCCTGCAGCTGGTGTAGCAGTTAGAGTCGTAAGAGATCCAGCACAAACGGTTTGTGTTAAACCTCCTGCTACTGTAGGCTGTGCAAATTCTAGTCTAACATCATAAATTCTTAAACTCACTAATAGACTTACAAGTCCTCCTACCTGAATTTGTATTTGATTAGTGTCACCTGTCACGTTAAATTTTGCAACTGCAACAGTATTACCATTTAACAAATTTAAATTCAAAAGCGGACTGTTTAAGCTCACACTAGAACCTACATTCGCTCCAGAGTTTTTAGCTTGAAGCGAAGCATTAGATAATAAACTTAAATCTAGCAAACCGTTACCCGTGCCAAAATAAATGGCAATTTGGTCACCGGCTCGAGCCGTTTGATTTAAGGTTAATGTCTCTTCGACAAAACATCCAACTCCAACGGCGTTCGTTAAAGTTGCGTAAGTCGTTAAACCAGCGCTGTCATAAGCATTGGCAGGACTGTCAACATTTAATCCTACACACAATAATCCGCCCTGACTGTTAGTTTGAGACACGGGTCTACAAATAGTTTGGGACAATGCATTAGTGCATATAAAAAATAAAGTTAAAAGTCCTAATAATCTCTTTTGAAGTTTGAGATTACAAAAAGTAAAATTCTTTTTCATAATTTGGAAGATTAGAAAATGGACAATAAAACACCTCTCGCAGTAAGTGCAAGCACCTACGCAATTAAACAATCAATTAAAAATCAAATAGTTAAAACAAAATTTAAAAACTTAACGATAAGCCTTTAAACTATGTTTTATAAAAAAATTATGTTGAATTCGGTATATCAAAATATACCAGAGAACACAATCTATCTCGAAGAGATAAAAGATGTCTCGCTTTTTGTAAGGAAAAATGATTGTAGTCAATTTTCCTCGAGGAGTGATTTGTTGCAGGCCTAATTTTCATAAATGAAAATTTTAGTTTGAGGGTAGAATTGGGATTCTCTTTATATAATGAAATTCAATATTTTAAAGAAAGCTGATTAATCATTCTTTAAATTACTCAGTCAAAAAAAGCTAAGATTGAATTGTTATATCAATGGAAAATTTGCTTTCTCATAAATAACCCTCCGAAAGGGAAATTTGAAAGACAGCAAATTAAAATGCAAAGTTTTGGGTAAAGAGCTAAATTTAGATATCTCGTAACGATTAAATTCATCGTTGAAACGAAATAAGCTTAGCACAAGGCTAAATAAAGCTAAAATAAAATGAACAACTAAAGTAAACTTGATAAAGAAAGTAATTGTCAACTCCATACACAGACTTATTAAGTTATTATATAATTTTCAATTTTAATCTTAACAATGTTAAGATTAAAAAAACTCTTTTTTTAAGAGTTTAATTTTCTTCTGTTGGTCATGTTTTGAAAAAAGTTTCCGTGGAGAAACTTTGTTTAACTTTTGGTATTCTAAAATTAGAAAAAACAAAAACAGAAAACAAGCATAAATTTCTTATAATTTTATCTTAAATGTCAAATCAGGAAATTTTAACTGTTTAAAAACATCAGAAAAATCAACCACTTTAACAGAATTGTTATGTTATTCTTTTCTTAAACAAAAAATCGACGAAAATATGTTAAAAACCAAAAAACAAAGTAAAAACCTACAAATGTAACTTTTTGTAACCAAAATTTATCCGTAATCAATACCATAATGATCGACGAACTACACAAGTCGCTCTCGTATTGTAAAACTTTGAAGAATTAAAAATAAATACGTAGAAATACCTGCTTTAAAAGCATAAAAAAATTAAACAAAAGTTAAAAAGCAAAAAAAAAGGTAAACATTTAAAACTAAATGTTTGCCTTTTTAAAATTATGAAAATCGAATTATGACTCGATTATTGAATTAATTTGGCTAAATAACTGTCCATCGCTTAAAAAAGCACCTTGTTTAATCAGTTCAAAAATCGAAGAATTTCTTTCATCAGTAAATACTTTTTTACCAACTTTCATTTCGATATTTTCCGTAAACATATTATCACTTAACCATTGAAGTCCTTCTTTGGTTAAAAAATCAGTTTCTGGAGAAAGCGATTTTAAAACAATAGATTTTATATCAGTATCAAAACACTGAAATAAGAAAATATGATTTTTAGAAAAATGTTCTAAATATTCTGCTCTTCCTAGTACACCTTCCCAAATTAAATCTGAAAAAACATCTAGTTCCTGTTCTGCAACTTCTGGTTTGTTAATTTTTAGTTCTTCCCACTCTTTTCTATCGATTGCTTGTGTTGCCAAAAAACTTGCAAATTCAGCATGAAGTTCATCAAACTGTTCTTTTGTTAATCTTGCGTATTTCATTTCTTTTTAGGCTTTATGCTTTACGCTGTAAGCTCTAAGCCACCAGCCATAAGTCCAATTATTAATATTCATCTTGTCTTAAACAAAAAAATCCCGATTTACATCGGGATTTTTGTATAGATTTAAAAACTATTACTTTTCAGCAACAATTTCGTAAGCTAATTCAACGATTACATCTCTGTGTAAACGAACAGTAGCATTGTATTTACCTAAACGTTTTACAACACCGCTAGTGATGAATTTTCTATCGATAGCATTACCAGATTTCTCTAAAGCTTCAGCGATATCGATGTTAGTGATAGAACCAAAAAGTTTCTCTCCACCAGCTTTTGCAGTAAGTTTAATTTCAAGAGCTTTTAAAGTTTCAGCTAATGCTTTAGCATCAGCAACAACTTTAGCTTCTTTGTGTGCTCTTTGTTTTAGGTTTTCAGCTAAAACTTTTTTAGCAGAAGGAGTTGCTAAAGTAGCAAAACCTTGAGGAATTAAAAAGTTACGACCGTAACCAGGTTTTACAGATACTACATCATCTTTAAACCCTAGGTTTTGTACGTCTTGTTTTAAAATAATTTCCATGTTGTTGTCCTTATATTTTAGAAGTTAGGTTCTGATTCAACAGAAACCAGCGACTAGATTTTTTTTATACTATTTTAATAAATCGGCCACGTATGGCATTAAAGCTAAGTGACGAGCTCTTTTTACAGCTACAGAAACTTTTCTTTGGTATTTTAATGAAGTTCCAGTTAAACGACGTGGAAGAATTTTTCCTTGCTCGTTAACGAATTTCAATAAGAAATCAGCATCTTTATAATCGATATATTTGATTCCTGATTTTTTGAAACGGCAATACTTTTTAGTTTTGTTAGTTTCAATGTTTAAAGGCGTTAAATATCTGATATCTCCGTCTTTTTTTCCTTTTGCAGATTGCTCAATTGTAGACATAATAATTACGCTTTAGTAGATTTTAATTTTGCTCTTCTTCTTTCTGCCCATGAAATAGCATGTTTATCTAAACTTACAGTTAAGAAACGCATAACTCTTTCATCACGTCTGAATTCAGTTTCAAAAGCAATTAGAACTTCTCCAGCTACTTTGAATTCGAATAAGTGATAAAAACCACTTTTTTTGTTTTGGATTTCGTAAGCCATTTTTTTAAGCCCCCAATCCTCTTTCGATACCATTTCAGCTCCTCTACTAGTAAGAAATTCTTCAAATTTCGTTACTGTTTCCTTCACCTGAACCTCAGATAAAACGGGATTTAAAATGAAAACAGTTTCATAATGATTCATAAATAATAAAATTTATTTGTTAAAATTGGGTGCAAAAGTAATCATTAAATTTAAATATCCAACATTTTTTTCCTTTTATTCGTCATAATGCAAAAAATATACGTTCACTTTAGTTTTTTTCTATAAAAAGCAATACATTTACTACTGCTATCCTGAATTTATTCTAAATTTGAATGTTATGAAACTAAACTGTGTTGTTGTAGATGATAGTTCTATACAAAGGACAATTATTGCCAAACTGGTGAATAACCATCCAGGCTTGCATTTAATTGGAGATTTTTCGAATGCAATTGAGGCAAAAAGCTGTATCTCTTTGAATAATATCGATTTAATTTTTCTTGATATTGAAATGCCAGTAATAAATGGCTTTGACTTTCTGGACGGATTAAAATCAAAACCGCAAATTATTTTCATCACTTCTAAAGCTGAATATGCTTTAAAAGCGTTTGATTATGATGCAACAGATTACCTTCAGAAACCAATCGCGGTTGACCGTTTCAATGCCTCTGTAAAAAGAGCAATTGACATGCATCTGCTTAAAAAAGATATCAAAGAAGAAGAAGGCGAACATATTTTCATAAAAAGTAATCTTAAAAAACTTAAAATATTCACTTCAAAAATCAAATGGATTGAAGCTTTTGGAGATTACGTAAGAGTAGTTACAGAAGACGATAGTAATCTGGTTCTCTCTACTATGAAATCTTTTGAAAATGATTTATCAAAAGACAAATTTATTCGCGTTCACAAATCATACATTATTAATATAGATAAAGTTGAGCGTTTTAACAGCAAATTTGCTGAAATAGGAATTACTAAAATACCTTTGAGCCGTAATAAAAAAGAAGATCTTGTAAAAGCACTTTCTACTTCTTCTTAAAGCTCTAGTAAAAATCTACATTAATCACAACTTTTATAGCTCTATATTGAGCAACAGCTTCAAAACTATTCAGCATTTTCTGAATAGTTTTTTTTGTATTCCCCAAATGCAAATTTTGCGGAATCTTAATTAAAATAGTTCTAATGTATTCATTTCGTATTCTGCTTATTGCAGGTTCTTCTGGCCCCAAAACAGGCATTCCCAGATTTTGACTTAAAACCTGATATAACCACATAGATCCTTCTTTTAATTTATCAAAATCTTTATGCTTTAAGGTCAGTTTTATAATTCTAAAATAAGGCGGATATCTATAGATTTGTCTATCATATAGTTGTTCCTTATACATACCTATATAATTATGATCTGTAACCTGCTGAATGGTATTATGGTTTGGATTGTAAGTTTGAATAACAACTTTCCCTTGTTTTTCTGATCTTCCCGCTCTTCCCGCAACTTGTGTCATCATTTGAAAACTACGTTCAAAAGCTCTAAAATCAGGATGATGAAGCATATTATCAGCATTCATAATTCCGACCAAACTAACATTATCAAAATCCAAACCTTTGGCAAGCATTTGCGTACCAACCAAAATGTCGATTTCACGATTTTTAAACCTATCGATTATCTTTTCAAAACCAAATTTACCGCGAGTCGTATCTTGATCCATTCTCGCTGTTTTAGCTTTAGGAAAAAGTGTTGCCAACTCCTGCTCTATTTGCTCTGTTCCAAAACCTTTTGTCGTTAAATCTATACTCGAACAACTATGACAATTTGTAGGTTTTGCTATAGAATATCCACAATAATGACAACGAAGCTGATTTTTATGTTTATGAAAAGTCAAACTAACATCGCACTGCTGGCAATGCGGAACATGTCCGCAAGTCAGACATTCTATTATAGGCGAATATCCTCTTCTATTTTGAAACAAAATTACTTGCTTCCCTAAAGATAAAGCTTCGGCAATTTCTTCGATTAAAAGATCGCTAAAATGCCCCGTCATTCTTTTCCTGAAATGCTTGTCTTTCAAATCGACCAAAAACACTTCTGGCAAACGAACATTTTTATAACGTTCAGAAAGAGTTACCAATCCATATTTATTATTCTGCGTATTAAAATAAGTTTCAATACTAGGTGTTGCTGAACCTAACAATACTTTAGCCTTATGAAAATTAGCCAAAACAATTGCAGCGTCTCGAGCATGATATCTTGGCGCTGGATCAGTCTGTTTAAAAGTCTGTTCGTGCTCTTCGTCAACAATCAATAATCCTAAATCATTAAAAGGTAAAAACAAGGCCGATCTTGCTCCTATTATAATTTGTGCTTTTGGCGAATTTTCAAGCGTCTGTCTCCAAACCTCAACTCTTTCATTATTACTGTATTTTGAATGAAAAACTGCCACTTTATCTCCAAAATGAAGACGCAAACGAGTTACCAACTGAGTTGTAAGCGCAATTTCAGGAAGCAAATACAAAACTTGTCTACCTGTATGCAAATATTCTTCAATTAATTTGATGTATATTTCTGTTTTTCCGCTGGAAGTTACGCCATGTAACAGACAAACTTCTTTCTCAGAAAAACTATCTTTAATTGCTGTAAAAGCATTTTCTTGCGCTTCACTTAATTGGAGTTCTTTTTCTGATTTTTCTCCATTAAATGTAATACGATCATGTTGCAAATAATATTCTTCGAAAATCTCTTTCTCCACTAATGATTTTACCGCTGCTGAACCCGCATTCGAAATTTCAGTAAGTTTTTTTACCGTAATAGGCTTTTTCTCCGAAGCACTAAGCTGAAAATAAGTCAGGACAATTTCTTTTTGCTTATTAGCATTTTTCAATACTTCTAGCAATTCCTGCAAACCATTATCAGACTCGTACTTTGAATGTAATTTTACATATCTAACTAGTTTTGGCTTGTAGCTTTCTTTTATTTCTTCATCTAAAAATATAATATCTTTTGCTATTAATTTTTGAAGAATTGGAAGTATGTTTTTTCGATTTAAAATAGAAGAGATTTCCTGAACTTTTAAAGAACTCTGATGATGCAAAGCTTCGTAAATCAAAAACTCGTCATCAGAAAGTTCGCTGTCATTTACTACAATATCAGGTTTATGCGAAATAATAGTTTCACTTTCTAACAATAATCCGCTTGGAAACGCACCACGATACACATCTCCAATACCACACATATAATAATTTGCAACCCAAAGCCAATGTTTAATTTGGATTTCGGTTGCAATTGGTTTTTCGTCTAAAATCTGATGAATTTCTTTGGCTTCATACAATGTTGGAGCGTTTTCATGAACATCTAGAACAAGCGCCGTATATATTTTACTTTTACCAAAAGGTACCGCCACTCGCATTCCTTTTTTAATGAAATGATATTCGGCCTCAGAAATACTATATGTAAAAGTTTTTGCTAAGGAAAGTGGTAAAATAACTTCGATAAAAAACATGTAACTCCTTTATATGATTTGGAAAAATTACTTCTTCCCAGTTGATTTAGCCAAATATTCGTCGACTAATTTTAAAGTATGATTTAAAGATTCAATATTAGTCCAGTCGTCATGTCCGGGAATAATATATTTTGGATTTTTACATTTCAATTGAACCTTTGCAATTGATTTTTTCCATTCGCTAACATCAGCATCTCCTAAATAACCAAGATCATTCGCTTCGGCACTTTTCACAAAACAGCCTCCGTAAAGAATTTTCTCTTTTCCGAACCACGTAACGATATTATCTGGCGCGTGCCCTTTTCCTGGATAAAAGACTTCAAATTTATATTTTCCAACAGTAAATACAGTATCATTCGAAATTAAAAATTCGGCTCTTTTTTCGTTTTTCTTTTTAAGAATTTCATCTGTTAATTTACCCGAATACGTTTTAATTCCTTTATCTCTGTAAAAACCTAATCCGCCAGCACGATCGTCATGCGAATGCGTTGCAAAAACCATTATTACATCTTTATTATGTTTCGCTTTTATGCTATCTAATAAAGGTTGAAACTGTGTTTTATCCCAAGGCGCATCAAAAAGAACAACACCTTTATCTGTAACCAGATACATGGCATTGGCAGAAATCTTTACTCCTTTATAATCGTTAAAAGTTCTATAAACATAAAAGTCACCCGTAAGATGACTTATTTGTAATGGCGAATTCTTAGATTGTCCAAAGGTGTTTGAAACTATAACTAAGAATAAAATTATCGAAGCTAATTTTCGCATTAGATTTTAATTAGTTTTTTACTCTCGTCCAATATTGCGTTCTTCCCATTATAGAAACTCCCACATATCCACGAAGTTTTAATTTATCAGCAGATTCTAAAGTAATATAGCATTTATACTTTTTACCGCTTCCTGGATCTAAAATCGTTCCTCCATTATATTCTGAACCATCTTTTTTAAGACCATTCATAATTACCATTCCTAAAATTGGTTTGTTTTTTTCGGCTCCGTCACATTTTGCGCAAAGATCTTTTTTGTGACTATCACGAAGAATGTCTATTACTTTACCATAAATTTTTCCTGATTTCTCGTAAATCTCTACGATAGATTTAGCTTCTCCTGTTTCATCATCAATTGTTTTCCATTTTCCAATTACACTTTGGCTTTGCATGGTCAGCGCAAAGAAAAAAACTCCGATAGTTAGCATCCAATTTTTCATACTATTTATTTTTTTTTTGTTTTAATTTTCTGATTGAAGCGTTCAATTCGAACCCTAAAAGCAGAATCATACAGTTTATCCAAATGTAAAACATTAGAATTAATAATGTCCCAATTGAGCCATAAAGTTCATTATATTTTGAAAATTTTATAACCCAAATCCCAAAAAAGAACGAAGATATAACAATTAAGATCGTTGTAAAAACAGAACCAATACTTATAAAAGGTACTTTATTGTACTGTTTTGTACCATAACGCAATAATATTGAAGATGTTATCAAAATCATTAAAACAACAAACAAATATCGACCCAAAATGATCAATGGAATTCGATCGCTTAACACATCTTGAATGATTGTTTTTTGAATAAAGACCTCAAAAACGACAATTGTCGCTACTGTCACAAACAGAATAACTGTCATTACCATAGAAATTGCCAATGCAACTAGATATTGCCTGAAAAAACCACGTTTATCAAAAACATGTTTAGAAGATTCAAAACCACTCAAGATCCCATTAATTCCGTTCGCCATTAAAAAAATAGAAAGCAAAAATCCTGATGATAATAAACCAGAGTGACTATTATTTAAAATATCGCTGATAATTTTACTAATAGCATCAAAAGTATTTGGAGGTACACTCTGCTGAACAAACTGCAGAAAATCTTCCTGAAAATTATCTATCGGAATAAACGGGATTAAGTTTAAGATAAATAGCGCAAAAGGAAAAAGTGCCATAAAAAAGCTAAAAGAGACCGCACTGGCATGATATGAAAAAGCACCTTCAAGAATTCCTAAAGTGTACATTTCCAGCAAATCATACATTGAAAACCCCTCTAACCAAGGCAATTTTATTCTTTTAAAAAGCCGGGCTAAAGAACGCACCACAGGTATTTTCTCAATCCTTGCTTCTATCTCTTGGGACATATTTTTTGATTTTAGATTTTAGAGTTATGATTTTTTAGATAAAAACAAATAGCTTTTAAAATCAAACTCATACTTATAACTCAAAACTAATAACTTCCTTAAAAGGCTTTCAAACTCAAATCCATGTTATGAACCGAATGCGTTAAAGCTCCTGACGAAATATAATTTACACCGCATAAAGCATATTCGCGGATGGTTTTTTCGCTAATATTACCTGAAGATTCCGTCTGGCATTTTGTTCCAATTAATTCAACAGCCGTTTTAGTGTCTTCATAATTAAAATTGTCTATCAAGATTCTATGAACACCATCGCTTAACAAAATCTCCCTGATTTCGTCTAAGTTACGAGCTTCAACAATAATCTTCAAATCAAGATTATTTTCTATTAAATATTCTTTTGTTTTTGCAATAGCGCGCGTAATTCCTCCTGCAAAATCAATATGATTGTCTTTTAACATAATCATATCATACAAAGCATAACGATGGTTCTCGCCTCCTCCAATTTTTACAGCCCATTTTTCTGCAACTCTAAAATTTGGCGTTGTTTTACGTGTGTCTAAAATTTTTGCATTTGTTCCTTCCATAAGCTTCATTAAAAAGCTTGTTTTTGTTGCAATTGCAGACATACGCTGCATAGTGTTCAAAACAACTCTTTCGGCCTTTAAAATAGATTGTGAACTTCCTGAAACTTCAAAAACAACTTCTCCATATTCTACATGAGTTCCGTCTTCAATAAAAGTTTTCACTTTCAGTTTTGGATCCACGTGTTCAAATATCAATTTAGCAAGTTCAACACCAGCAATTATTCCCTGATCTTTTACCAATAATTTCGCCTGACCGTGAGCTGAATCTGGAATACAAGCCAATGAACTGTAATCGCCTGGTCCAACATCTTCTCTAATAGCATTAGTAATTAAAAGTTGTAATTCTGCTTGAAATTGAGCTTCGCTTATCATTTTTCTATTTTTAATAATAATGCTAAATTAGAATATATTTTATGGATTTGAAAGTTCCGACAACATGAAAAATTACACAAAACATTAAATATCTCTTTTTTAACCATTAAGACACTCAGAAAAATAAAGTTACAATTCTTAACAAAACTTAATCTTTCAATAAGCGTTCAATTAAATATCTTTGAGGTTCAATCAAGCAAAAATTATGGGATTAATTAAAGATATTTACTCGGTTTCTTTTTACGAAAAATTTGGTCAGGCTGTCGCCGAAGTGAATCCTTCATTCAACAAAAAGAAATTCATTGAAGCTATTTACGAAGGTGATTTTGCTCAAAAAGAATGGAAAGAAAGAAT
Organism: Flavobacterium ginsenosidimutans; assembly: GCF_003254625.1. Classification (GTDB taxonomy): domain Bacteria; phylum Bacteroidota; class Bacteroidia; order Flavobacteriales; family Flavobacteriaceae; genus Flavobacterium; species Flavobacterium ginsenosidimutans. The sequence continues at coordinate 72,332 of NZ_QJRJ01000065.1, read as the reverse complement.
GAAGCACACAACGGTGGTTTTACATCAGTTTATGCCTCAAAATTTTCCCGAAGCCGTTTCTCTAATTGATAAAATCATCGAAAACTTAAAGAAAAATAGTTTTACTGATGGCAATTTGGCTTTCATTTTCTTTGCCGATTATATTGAAAATTACGGCTTAGACGATTTTGAAACATCTGTAAAAGCCTTTGTTTCGATCACACAATTTATAAGCTGCGAATTTGCTGTTCGTCCTTTCATTTTAAAATATAAAGAAAGAATGATTGACGAAATGATCAAATGGTCTTTACACGAAAATCATCATGTTCGCAGATTGGCAAGTGAAGGATCAAGGCCAAGATTGCCTTGGGCAATGGCAATTCCGTTTCTGAAAAAAGATCCCTCTTCTATTCTTCCTATTTTAGAAAATCTAAAAAATGATCCTTCAGAATATGTTCGCAGAAGTGTTGCCAACAATTTGAATGATATTGTAAAAGATAATCCTGAAATTGTTCTTGAAATCGCTTCAAGATGGAAAGGTCACAGCAAAGAAACGGACGGAATTATTAAACATGGATGTAGAACTTTACTAAAACAAGGACATCCGGACATTTTAAGCCATTATGGTTTAGAAAGTACAGATATTGAACTTTCGTCTTTCGAAATCAAAACGCCAACTGTGAAAATTGGAGATTATCTTCAGTTTCATTTTCACTTGAATAATAAAAACGAAAAGCCAAAAACAGTTCGTTTAGAATATGCTGTTCATTATAAAAAAGCAAAAGGACATTTGGCGAAAAAAGTTTTCAAAATCAGTGAAAAAATCTATCATCCGAATCAATTAACAAAAATTGAAAGAAATCAGTCTTTTAAATTGATTACGACACGTGTTTTTCATGCGGGAACTCATCAATTGTCCATTATAATTAATGGAACGGAGAGTGACTCCCTAAGTTTCGACCTAATTGAATAATGTCCTATTTTAATGCTCCAGCGGAGCAGAATATTTATAGCTAATATTATCGTATTCCACAAAAAAAGCTCCAGCGGAGCGACATATTTATTTCGCCCCGCTGGGGCTTAGTCGTTGTGGCAACCTTATTATTCTACAAATATTTCGTTCCTCTGGGACTTTTTGAAACTAAATTTAATCATCAACTAAAAACTTAACCAACGTTTTTCCTTATTTTTATAATTCAAAAAAAAACAAAAACAAGTTTTCTTAATCTAAATTAAGTTACAGACTAGCATCACAACTGTAATTTTGTTTTCAAATCAAATAATACCACATGTCAAATATCAGTTTAATTATCGAAGAACGTGCTGCCAACATTGGCAATTTTATGGTTGGCAGATTATTGCCTTTCCGCGAAAAAAGAGCTGTCGGACCATTTGTATTTATCGATCATATGGGACCTGCGCATTTAAGTGATCATGAAAATATGGATGTTCCTCCGCACCCGCATATCGGACTTTCTACGCTAACTTTTTTGTTTGAAGGAAGCATTATGCACCGCGACAGTTTAGGAACAGAATTAGAAATAAAACCCGGCGCTGTAAACTGGATGACAGCAGGAAAAGGAATAGTTCATTCTGAAAGAACTCCAGAATATTTAAGACATTCTGATAAAATGCTTCACGGATTACAGATTTGGGTTGCGCTTCCGAAAGAATTAGAGCAAATGGATCCAAATTTCACGCACGTTGAAGCAGACGATATTCCAGCTTGGGAAGAAGACGGTGTTTCATATAAATTAATTGCAGGTGAAGCTTTTGGCAAAAAATCGCCAGTTCCTGTTTATAGTCCGCTTTATTTTATTGAAATAAAAAGCAAAGAAGCGAAGAAAATCAATATTGGTAAGCATTTATTCGGCGAAAGCGGTTTGTATATTTTAGAAGGAAGTATTAAAAATGGCGAACATGTTTATGATCCGAGACAAATTTTAATTACAACTGAAGCTTCTCTTTGTGAATTTGAAATTTCCGAAAATTCAACGGTTTATATCTTTGGCGGACAACCATTTCCTGAAGAACATTTTATCTTTTGGAATTTCGTTTCATCTGATAAAGAATTAATCGAAAAAGCTAAAACTGACTGGACAAACCAAACTTTCCCAAAAGTTCCAGGCGAAACCGAATTTGTGCCATTACCTGAACCAAGAATCAAATAATTATGGATACAGTATCAGCAAAAATAGATACGCGTTTGTATCGCACGGAAATCACTTCTGCAAGCGGAAATGTTTTAATTTCAGACGAACCTCAGCAATTAGGCGGAAAAAATTTAGGTTTAAATCCGACCGAGCTTTTGGCGTCATCATTGGCTTCTTGCACATTAATTACATTACGAATGTACATTAATCGTAAACAATGGAACGTCGAAGAAATCAATATCAAAATTGATTTTGAAAGAGATTCAGAGAGAAATTGTACCTCATTCACCCGAAGAATCGAAGTAATCGGTGAAGTTAACGAAGAGCAAAGACAAAGATTAGAAACGATTGCAAACAGCTGTCCAATTCATAAAACACTGACACATTCAATCGAAATTAAAACGACATTAATATAATTACAATGGAAATTCAACAAATAAACGATACAAGAAAAGGCTATTTTGAAGCAATTGAAGACGGAAAAGAAGCTGGAAAAATGACTTATACTTGGGCAGGAGATTCTAAATTCATCATTGATCACACTGAAGTAAGCCCCGATTTTAACGGAAAAGGTGTCGGCAAAAAACTAGTTATGGCTGCGGTAGATTATGCAAGAGCAAACAACTTAAAAATTATTCCGCTTTGTCCTTTCGCGAAAAGCGTTTTTGATAAGGTTGAAGAAATTCGTGATGTACTTTTTTCTTGAGGTTCAAAGTTGCAAAGGGATAAAGGCACAGAGGTTTTCTATCTTTGTCTAAAGTTTTATTGTAGAGACGCACTGTTGTGCGTCTTTCGCATTTTATAAACGTCCTGTTTGTCATTTCGACGAAGGAGAAATCTCCACGAGTAACTCCGCAACGAAAATCCAATCTTTATCGAGCTTCTTGCCAAAATTTCTCCTTCGTCGAAATGACAAAAATTGCGAAAGACCACAATCTACTTAAAAAAAACTTTGCCCCTTTGAACCTCTGCTCCTTCGTCCCTCCAAAAACAAAATTTTCAAATCTCCTTGGAAACTCGTATATTTGCATGTAATTTAAACTTAGAGTATGACAAGGATAATTACGCTTTTCTGTATTTTTATAACACAAATCGGCTTTTCTCAATCAGCTGAGAGTTATTTAGAAAAAATCAGAAATAACGAAGCTCTCTTAACAGCTTTTTTTCAACAAATGCCTAAAGGAGGCGATTTACACCACCATTTTTCAGGATCAGTTTATGCAGAACCGCTTTTAGAAAGAGCTATTGCCGAAGATTTTTATCTGAATCTAGAAACTATGGCGGTTTCAAAAACAAAACCTTCAAACGGAAACTGGGAAAACTTTTCATCTCTTGCAAATAAAGGAAAATTAGATTATTACGAACAGCAAATCATGCAGACTTGGTCTGTAAAAGATTATAATGGTTCTGTGCCTTCTGATGATCAGTTTTTTGATTCTTTCATGAAATTTGAACCTACTATTCAAGGTCATTTTGCAGAAGGAATACTTGAATTAAAAAAGCGCGCCATTGCCGAAAATGTTTCTTATATCGAAACTCAATTATCAACAATTCCGTGTGATATGAATGTTTCTGATTTAGCTGATTTTAATACAAAATTACGTCAGGCCGCAGATCAAAAAGACGAAAAAGCAGTTCTGAAACTTTTGGACGAATTATACAAATCACTTCAGAAAAAAGAAGCTAAAAAATATGCTGAGGATTTCAACAATAATTTCATAGCAAAACTGCATAAAGATTTAAAAATAGATGACGAAAAATTCACTATGCGTTATCAGAACTTTGTGCTTCGTTTTATGGAACCTGTAGATTTGTTTAAAAATCTGATTATTGCTTTTATTTCGTCAAGCGAAAGTAAACTGACTGCGGGTGTAAATATAGTTTCTCCAGAACACGGAAAAACTTCGATGAAAGATTACTGGCTACACATGGTAATGTTTAAATATTGCCATTCGAAATTTCCAGATGTAAAATATACGCTTCATGCGGGCGAATTGGCTTTAGGTTTGGTTCAGCCAGAAGAATTGACTTGGCATATTAATGATGCAATTTACGTTGCAGGAGCAAACAGAATTGGTCACGGAGTAGATATTGCTTACGAAGCAAATTCGTATGATTTATTGAAATATATGGCTCAAAAAAATATTCCAATCGAGATTAATTTAGTGAGTAACGAATTCATTTTGAAAGTAAAAGAAAACAGACATCCGTTTACGCTTTACAAAGAATTTAATGTGCCAATTGTAATTAGTACTGATGACGCAGGAATTTTAAGAAGCAATATGACAGAACAATATGTTTTATTAGCGAAAAGATATCCTGATGTAAATTATGAAACGATCAAAAAATACGTTTACAACAGCATCAATTACAGTTTTATTCAAGATACATCGGTAAAAAAACAATTGATTAAGGATTTAGATAATCGTTTTAAAACTTTTGAATCGAAATTTTCTAAAAACTAATATTTAATTTCACGCAGATTTTACAGATTTAAGCTGATTTGTCCAGATTTTTATCTAAAAAATTAAATCTGCTCAAATCTGTAAAATCTGCGTGCAAAAAAATAAAATTATGATCCTAGAAGCAGCATTTCTTTATGTAAAACTAGAATTAGCCAATCAATTTGAAGCTGATTTTTCGAAAGCAAGTCAATATATTTCATCAATAGATGGTTATTTAGGACATCGTTTGGAAAAATGTCTAGAAGTAGAAAACAAATACCTTTTACTGGTCGATTGGAATACGCTTGAAGATCATACAGTAGGTTTTAGAACTTCTGAAGCGTATTTAGAATGGAAAAAGATCTTGCATCACTATTACGAACCATTTCCGATTGTAGAACATTTTGAAACGGTTTTTGAGAATAAAAAACAATAAATTGCTTTGCGTAAACAATTAAACACATAGAAACATAGGCATAATTGTTTCCGTTTAAGATTACAGAAAAAGCAAGCTTTAACACATAGCTATGTGTATTGCGGTTAGTGAAACGCCTTTTACAGACAAAGAAAAACTATGTCTCTATGTGTTTAAATTACCGCAATTCGTGGCAAAAACTTAGCAAATGAACATCAAACTTATCGCAATAGGTAAAACAGATAACAAATCGCTTCAAACGTTGATTGACGATTACACCAAACGTTTGTCTTTTTATATCAAATTTGAATTGGAGATTATTCCAGACATCAAAAACGTAAAAAACTTATCTGAAAGCCAGCAAAAAGAAAAAGAAGGCGAATTGATTCTTTCAAAACTTTCTGCCACCGATCAATTAATTTTATTGGACGAAAACGGAAAAACTTTCTCAAGCGTTGGTTTTTCTGAAGAATTGCAAAAGAAAATGAATTCTGGTGTAAAAACACTGGTTTTTGTTATTGGTGGACCTTACGGATTTTCTGAAACCGTTTATAAAAAAGCGCAGGGAAAAGTTTCGCTTTCGCTAATGACATTTTCACATCAAATGGTTCGTTTATTTTTTATCGAACAACTGTACCGCGGATTTACCATTTTACGAAATGAACCTTATCATCATCAATAAGTTTATTTTAAGTTTTAGATTTCAAATTTTTAATTTAAAAATTTATTGCCTCCAAAAACCATAAAAATTTAATAATCAATATTTTAAACCATAAAACAAAATTAAAATCGTAAATTTACAGTGCTTTATTATCTCTTAAAAGATTTAATAATTATAGTTTTTTAACCTTTTTTCTAATTTAAAAAAAACATAATTATGAAAGCTCTAATTAAATTTTCAGCATTTTTATTTCTGCTCTTTATTGGAACTTCATGTTCTAATAGTGATGACAACAATTCACCTGTTATGGTAACTTTCTCAGCTGCCTTAACTCCTCCAACTGGTGTTACTTCTACAGCTTCTGGCACTGCTGCGCTCACATTAAATAAAACGGCAAAAACATTCGAAATCAAAGTTACTTATTCGGGGTTAACACCAACACACGGTCATATACATGCCGCAGATGGTGCAATAGTTATCCCGTTTTCTGATGAAAGTGTAGCAACTTCTCCATTTACTGTGTCTGGCAGCGTGACAGATGCACAAATTACAGAACTTATGGCCAATCATTATTATGTAAATTTACATACCACAGCATATCCTAATGGCGAAATTAGTGGTACTTTAATGAAAACTGGCACTTCCGGAGGTGGCGGAGGTGGTGGCGGTTATTAACCTTACAATTAAAAAAAGCCTTTCTGATTCTAGAAAGGCTTTTTAATTCTTGTTTTTCTTGCTCTTAATTCCTTTAGAAAATAAATTCTACTGGGAGTTTATCAAGATTGTAAGTCACATCTTTTTGCAGTAAAATTTTATATTGAATATACTCTCCGTAACTCATATCCTTATCGAATAAAAACACCAAATCTGGGACTCTATCAAACTTTATGCTATAAAAATACTTTAATATTTCGGAAATTTTTATTTCCTTATTTCCCATGAAAACCTGTTTTTTTCCTTTTTTAAAATAAACAACAAAACTTCCTGCGGTAGGTTTTTCCATTTTATAAAACACTTTCGTAAAAGGAATAAAAGCTAAATTCTTTCCAATAGAATCTGCATAAGAATAATAGTTTTCAGATTCTTCATTCTGATGCATTTTCTCGTTACGCTTTTTTTCTTGCATTTTTATTACCTGCGGCATAACCGATTTTAAAGGCAAGCGTTTGTCTATATTAAAAATCCAATTGGTTGATATAATGGCACTTTTTCTATTCAAATCGGCAATTGTATCTTTTCCATCAACTTTGAAAAAGATGTAAATCGGCGAATGATCTTGTACGTCTTTTACAATTGAAACATTTGATTTTGGTAATAAAACGTCTTCTTTTTTTCCGCAGGAGAAAAGTAGGAAAGCTATAATTAGGGTAAAGTATTTCATTTTATTTATTTTTTACACAAAGAATTAATACAACGTTTTGTCATTCCGAGGAACGAGGAATCACACTCGAAACTCAACAAAGATTGGCGACATACTTTGAGGAAATACTAGTGTGATTCCTCGTTCCTCGGAATGACAAATCTATCGTTTAAATAGTATTCAAACTCATTTTACCAAACAAAGTAACACATTCCACCGCTTCTTTCACATCATGAACACGAAGAATTTTAGCGCCTTTTGTCAAAGCTATTGTATTCAAGAAAGTAGTTCCGTTTAAGGCTTCTTGTGGAGTGATATCAAGTGTTTTATAAATCATCGATTTTCTAGAAATTCCTGCTAAAACTGGTAATTCTAAAATATTAAAAAGTTCCATTTTCTGCATTACTTCATAATTCTGATCGGTTGTTTTAGCAAAACCGAAACCAGGATCTAAAATCAAATCGTTGATTCCTAGACTACGTGCTTTTTTTACTTTTTCTGAAAAATAGAAAAGCATTTCTTTTATAATATCATCGTATTGCGTCAAACTCTGCATAGTCTGCGGATTGCCTCGCATGTGCATCATGATATACGGAACGTTATAATGCGCAATTACATCAAACATTTTATCGTCTAATTCGCCAGCAGCAATATCGTTTATAATTGCCGCGCCACTTTCTATACTTGCTTTTGCAACTTCGGCTCTAAAAGTATCAATAGATAATAAAGTCTTTGGAAAGTGTTTTAAAATCAATTCGATTGCTGGAACAATTCTGTCGATTTCTTCTTGTTCTGTTACAAATTCAGCGCTTGGTTTACTAGAATACGCTCCAATATCGATGAATGTTGCGCCTTCAGAAAGCATTTTATCTACTTGCGAAATAATTTCGTCTTCGTTTTTATATTTTCCTCCGTCAAAGAAAGAATTTGGAGTAACATTAAGAATTCCCATTACTCTCGGAATTGACAAATCGATAAGTTCTCCTTTGCAGTTAATAAACATTTTGTTTCACGTTTTTATTTGTTTAACGTTTCAAGTTGATACAGATTGCGTAAGTTCGAGAACTTTAAACTTGAAACATATTTTAGTTTCAAGTTATCGCCATTAACACTTTGTTTAGAAAAAACTTGAAACAAAGCGAACCTTAAACTTGAAACTCTTAAAAAATTATCCTTATTTTTGAAGAAATTTTAGCAAATATACAGCATATAAATGAAGAATACTTCCCAAGAGTTTGATAATGTTATCGCGGTTTGCCGAACATTGTTTATCAATAAAATGAAAGATTACGGCAGTGCGTGGAGAATTTTAAGACTGCCATCGCTGACAGATCAAATTTTTATAAAAGCGCAACGAATTAGAAGTTTACAGGAAAACGAGGTTCGTAAAGTAGATGAAGACGAAAAAGGAGAATTTATCGGAATCATCAATTATTCTATCATGGCTTTGATTCAGTTAGAATTGGGCGTTGTAGATCAGCCAGATCTTGACGTAGAAAAAGCAACTGAATTATACGATGCTAAAGTAAAATTAACCAAAGATTTAATGGAAGCCAAAAATCACGATTACGGCGAAGCTTGGCGCGATATGCGTGTAAGTTCATTAACCGATTTGATTTTGCAGAAACTCCTTCGCGTTAAGCAAATTGAAGATAATAAAGGAAAAACAATAGTGTCTGAAGGAATCGATGCTAATTATCAGGATATGATTAATTATTCTGTTTTTGCTTTAATCCTAAATCCTATTACTAAATAAAATTTCAAATTTTAAATCCCAAATTCCAATGCTAAACTTGGAATTTGAATTTTTAAATATTCATTATGAAAAACATCATTACCCAATTCTCCCGATTATTTGTCGGTGTCCTATTTATTATTTCCGGATTAATCAAACTAAACGATCCTGTTGGATTCTCTTATAAACTGGCTGAATATTTCAGTGAACCTGTTTTCAATATGCCATTTTTAGAGCCATTAGCTTTAGGATTAGCGATCTTTTTAGTGATTTTAGAAGTAGTTTTAGGTGTAATGCTGTTGGTTGGCTATAAATCAAAACTAACGATTTGGGCTTTACTCTTATTGATTGTTTTCTTTACATTCCTTACTTTCTATTCAGCATATTTTGATGTAGTAAAAGATTGCGGATGTTTCGGAGACGCTTTACACTTAACGCCTTGGCAATCATTCACAAAAGATGTTGTTTTACTATTCTTTATCCTGATTTTATTTATCAACAAAAAATTAGTAAAACCTTTATTTTCTAAATTGGTAACTAACATTATCACTTTAATCAGCATTGTTTTATGCGTTTTTATGGCGGTTTGGGTTATCAATCATAATCCAATTAAAGATTTCCGTCCGTATAAAGTAGGAACAAACATCGAAAAAGGAATGGAAATTCCAGAAGGCGCTCCAAAATCTGTTGTAGAAATGATTTTTATCTACAAAGTAAATGGCGTTGAAAAAGAATTTACAGAGAAAGATTTAATGAATATTCCAGAAGGTGCTGTTTTTGTGGATCGTAAAGACAAAGTAATTACTGAAGGCTACATTCCTCCTATTCACGATTTTTCTATGACAAAAGATGATTCTGACTATAAAGAAGAATTATTAAAAGAGCCAAAATTACTAATCTTCGTAACTTACGATTTGAATTTATCAAATCCTGAAGGAATGAAAAAATTAGCAAAAGTTACTGCTGATGCAAAAGCAAAAGGTTACAAAGTAATTGGAATGACTGCTTCTGGAGCTGACGAAATTGCTAAAGCGAAGAAAAACTACGCTTTAGATATTGATTTCTATTTTTGCGATGGAACTGCTTTAAAAACAGTTGAAAGAGCAAATCCAAGTATTGTGGTTGTACATGACGGAACTATCGCTCAAAAAGTACACTACAATGATACTGATGATTTGAAATTATAATATTTCAAAAAAATATAAATTTTAAAGACGCCAATATTTCTTTTTTAGATTTATTGGCGTTTTTTTGAATAAACAATTTACCAGTAAGAAATATGAGTTCAAAACTAAAAAATGAATTAACTAGCACGTTTTCTAAATATCTTTACCTTTTTTCATTTCTATTCTTTTTAATTCTTTATGCCATCTGTGATTTTAATTTTTACGAAACTGATGGTATACATTTGCTTCCTCTTCATATTCTAGCATTAATAGCAGGTATTATTTTTGAAAGCAAAAGAATTACAAAAACCTGGAAAACAGCTGTTTTAATATCAATTATTTCTTTTATTGCTACTTTTTCTTTAGGCCTTTATTTATATCACATCTCGCCTAATACAAAATTTGATTTGACCCAAATTTTAAATCTAAGTATTTTAGCTTGGCCTATTGTTTTCTTTATTTTATATGTTACTTTTTCACTAATATTTAATCGGAGAAGAATTGCTCCTCAATTGACAGAAGGTATAACCTTAATGCTTTCGATATCCATGATTTATTGGGTTGTAGATACTGGTTTGGTAAGATTTGATAATATCATCTTACGAACATTTATTATTATTGTAATTTCTCTTTCCTTATTTTCTTTTTATAATGCTTTTAGTAAAGTTTATTTATCTGATACTAAAAAACTAATCCTAAGCATCTGGAGTTCGATAATTATGATGTTTTTTGCTATCGATAATTTATCTGGTTTTTTTCATAGTGGAAACATTGTAAGCACTAATGAATTAATACAAGGAACTTATATTGCAATTCAATATTTTCTTTTAGGTATTTCAAGTATTTACATGATTCAGAATTTTATGATGCTTATTGGTTTTCTGCCTAGTTGGAAAATATTCTTCTTTATAGAGTATTCTGACACCATAAGCGAACTCAAAAATCAACACATCGATAGATATTCAGATACACAGGTAAGCAAATCAGACTCTAAGTTCTGTATTCTTTTTGTTAGTACTATTTTCTTTTTAAATTATTGTTTTGACATCGTTTCCAGACAATTTATAATCTGGCTAACTTTTGTAACATTCCCATTCCTTTTAATGACGTATAATCATTTTCTAAATAAGAAAAAATAAACTCATTTCTTGTTTTTGCGACAGCTTTAAAAACAGTTGAAAAAGCAGATCCAAGCATTGTGATTTTGCAAAATGGAACTATTCTCCAGAAAGTTCATTACAATGATACTAATGATTTTAAATATAATATTGCATTTAAAATATTATTTTCTATTAAAGTTAACGTTTAGATTACATATAAAAATCCTACATTTGGTTAAACCAAAAACTTATAGTAATCAATGAAAAAACTACCAATAATTTCACTTCTTCTTGTTTTAATTTTTACAGCAGGATGTGGATCTGATCAACTTTGTTCTACAGGACCAGCAGTTCTTACTTTTGAATTAATTGATAAAGATTCGAGAGAAAACTTATTCGAAAATGGCACTTTTGATCCAAAAAAAGAAGTAACTATAATCGATTTAAATCAAAACAAAACAATTCAATCTGATTTTGTGGATAGCTTAAACCGTTTGTCTTTAAGCTTTGGTTGGGAATCTAATTCACTTAAGTACGCAATCAATATTGAAGGAAAAAATGTTTGCGAAATATATGTTGTAACGCAAAAGCGAAAAAGTGAATGCACCTCGATAGTAATAAAATCTGTTGAAGTTAAAAATGCAGTTTTAGAACAAGATAACACAACTGGGATAAGTAAAATTTTACTTGACACAAAAAACTAAATTAATTTCATCCTTTTTCTATCAATTAATCCATGAAAAAAATCTTTAAAACCCTTATTTACTCATTCTCCATCTTATTTAGCATTGTAAGTTTTAGCCAGACAAAAAATGAAAATCAACGTTACATTTTCTTTTTTCATAATAAATTTGTTGAAGACAGTCCGTTAAATGTACCTCATCCCGAATATGGAAAAGCAGAATACAACGAAATTTTAAAATCTTTTAGAAAAGACAACTTTATTGTTTTTAGTGAAAAAAGAAAGAAAAACACAAACGCCGCTGATTATGCCCAAAAGATTACTAAACAGGTAAAAGCATTAATTAAAAAAGGTGTTCCGCCAAATCATATTACGGTAATTGGAACTTCAAAAGGCGGTTACATTGCCCAATTTGTTTCAACTTATCTCTCCAATCCAGATGTGAATTTTGTTTTCATTGGGTGTTTTAGAGATGTTGATATTCAGGAAATTCCAGATATTAATTTCTGCGGTAATATTTTAACCATTTATGAAAAATCAGATATTTATGGAGTTTCTGCGATAAAGCGAAAAGAAACTTCTAAATGCAAAATAGAGCATTTTAAAGAAATTGAATTAAATACAAATTTGAAACACGGCTTTTTATATAAAGCATTAGATGAATGGATTGCTCCAAGCAAAAAATGGGCAAATGGAAATTATGAACTGAATTAAGATTCAAAAAAATATAAAAAGCCTTCAATAAAATTAAAATTATTGAAGGCTTTTTTATTGAAATCTGACGTTTTTTTGGATTAAAATCTTCTTCAAAAAATAAAATTTCAATCTCATTTTTAATTCTAAAAAACCTCAGCGTAAAAAATATCTGATTTTTGACCTCTACTATTACGATTTCATTCCACTTTTTCTAACCCAAAACCGCAGTTTTGTTACAGAATAAACGACTCTTCAAATTTTGTTAATGTACAATTGGCATTCCATTTGTTTGTTTAACTTTGTGAATTCAGTACCCCTAATAAAAAATAATTTTAGTAAAATATGAAACAATTAGTCCTAGCCGTAATTGCATTTATTTCTTTTTCTTGCACACAAGCTCAGAAAACAGCTTTTTCTAAAGAAGCTTTATCTGAGAAATTACTAGCCACTGACGGAAGTCAAGTTACTTTCAAAAACATCTTAAAAAAATACAAAGGAAAAACTTTGGTAATCGAAGTTTGGGCTTCTTGGTGTGGTGACTGCGTAAAAGCAATGCCAAAATTAAAAGAATTACAAGCTAATAATCCTGAGGTTTCTTACTTATTCATTTCGGCTGATAAAACTGCTGAAAAATGGAAAGCAGGAATTGAAAAACACGAATTAAATAAAGGAGATCATTACATGATGAATGACGGAATGAAAGGTCTTTTTGGAAAAGCTATCGATTTAGATTGGATTCCGCGTTACATTATCGTGGATAAAACTGGGAAAATCGCTTTATACCGCGCTATTGAAACTGATTTCGAAAAAATCAATTCTACTTTACAATCATTGAAATAATTTTTCAAGACAAAATTCAAACAAAAAACAAAAAAATAATATAAAACTACCAAAATGAGAAAATCGATTGTTGCAGGAAACTGGAAAATGCATAAAAATGCTGCACAAACTGAAGAATTATTAAACGAGTTAATTGCTAAAATTCCAGCAAAAACAAATGCACAAGTAATTGTAGCGCCAACTTTTGTAAACTTACAAGCAGCGGCTGCAAAATTAAAAAACACAACTATTGGAGTTTCTGCTCAAAATGTTCACCAAGCTGAAGGCGGTGCTTTTACAGGAGAAATTTCTGCAGATATGTTAACAAGCATTGGAGTTAATACTGTAATCTTAGGTCACTCTGAGCGCAGAGCTATTTTCCACGAAACTGATGCTTTAATTGCTAACAAAGTTGACACAGCTTTAAAACACGGCATGACAGTTATTTTCTGTTTTGGTGAAGAATTAAAAGATCGTCAATCTGGAAATCACTTTAATATTGTTGAAAATCAATTACGTGATGGTGTTTTCCATATTGCTAAAGAATCTTGGTCTAAAATTGTTTTAGCTTACGAGCCAGTTTGGGCTATTGGAACTGGAGAAACTGCTTCGCCAGAACAAGCACAAGAAATGCACGAATTCATCAGAGAAACTATCCGTAAGGCTTTTGGAGCTGAAATCGCTGATGAAGTTTCTATTTTATACGGTGGTTCTGTAAAACCAGAAAACGCTAAAGAAATCTTCTCTAAACCAGACGTAGATGGTGGTTTAATTGGAGGTGCAGCTTTAAAAGCTGACGATTTCTTAGCTATTGTTACTGCTATCTAATTTTAGATTTTAGATTTTAGATTTTAGATTTTAGATTTTAGATTTTAGATTTTAGATTTTGAAATCTCACATTATAAAAAAGTGTTTGCTGATGCAAACACTTTTTGTTTTTAAATTATTCTTAAATTAAAAATGTTCTTTTACATTTTTAGACAACTTCTACTTTGTATTCTTACCTTTGCAAAAATTTTTATTTATGTCAAACATCTATTTAGGATATCATTTTACGATTGAGCCGAAAGAATTGGGTTCTGAAATTTTAGTGGCTGAATTGGGCGAAAAAGCGTTTGAAAGTTTTACAGAAACTGAGAACGGTATTTCGGCTTTTGTGAAGAAAGATTTATGGGACGAAAATATCCTAGATGATATTTATATTTTACAATCTGAAGAGTTTAAAATTGAATATACGATTGAAGAAATCGATCAGGTAAACTGGAACGAAGAATGGGAAAAAAACTTCGAGCCAATTGATGTTGACGGAAAATGCCATGTTCGTGCTCCTTTTCATGAAAAAACAGATGCTGAATTTGATATTGTAATTGAACCAAAAATGAGTTTTGGAACAGGACATCATGAGACCACTCACATGATGATTCAGCATTTATTGGAAATGGATGTAAAAGGTTTAAAAACGCTTGATATGGGGTGCGGAACTGCCATTTTGGCCATTTTAGCTGAAATGAAAGGTGCAGAACCTATTGATGCCATTGATATTGATAATTGGTGTTATTTAAATTCTATCGAAAATGCCGAACGCAATAATTGTAAACATATCAGCGTTTATGAGGGCGATGCTGCTTTATTAGCAGGTAAAAAATACGATTTAATCATTGCCAATATCAACAGAAATATTTTGTTGAACGATATGCAGTCTTATGTTGATGCTTTAAACCCAAAAGGAATTATTCTTTTTAGCGGTTTTTATGAAGAAGATATTCCATTTATTGATGCTTCTTGCGTTGAAAAGGGTTTAATTTATGTTAAAAAGCTTCAGAGAAACAACTGGGTATCTTTAAAATATGTAAATTAGTTACTGATATTCAATTCAGTACAAAACCTATAAGACATGAGTACTAAAGAAAAAGTAAGAGAAAGAGTTCGCGAAAAAGAAGCTATTGCTTTTAATAACGAGATCATTGTGTATAATGATGATGTAAACACTTTTGATCACGTAATCGATACTCTTATGCGTGTTTGTGACCACACAGCTGAACAAGCTGAACAATGCTCTTTGATTGTTCATTACAATGGAAAATGCACTGTAAAAACAGGTCCGATTGAAAAGCTTAAACCTCAATGCACACAACTTTTGGAAGCTGGACTAAGCGCCGAAATTGTTTAGTTGAAAATAATTTAAAAATGCATTCTATTTTATTCTATACTAGAATTGAATAGAATGCATTTTTTTTGAAATTACTTCCTTTATTTCTCGCATCAAAAAGTTAGTTAAAACATTAAAGAACCTTTCCTGTTTTATTTATTTTAATTCAAAATATCACATTAAAAATCGTTTAATTTAACGATAATATAAAATGCATTCTATTTTATTATATATTTGACTGAAATAGAATGCTTTTTTTATGGAGGAATATGGAAAGATATTGATTATTGCAATGCCCATTTTTTTGACTTTAATTATCATTGAAAAAATATACGGCATTTATGTGAAAAACGATACAGCGCCACTAATAGACAGCGTATCGAGTATTAGTTCTGGAATAACCAATTCTGTAAAAGATGTTTTAGGACTCAGTATCACTTTTCTTTCCTACGAATGGCTTGTTTCTAAGATCGCATTTCAGCATTTAGAAGCCAACGTTCTATCCTACTTCATCGCCTTTTTTGTTATTGATTTCTACGGATATTGGAGTCATCGGCTAGCGCATCAAATTAATTTTCTTTGGAACAAACATGCTATTCATCATAGTAGCGAAGAATTTAATCTTGCCTGTGCACTTCGTCAGCCCATTGCTAGTTTGGTTAATTTATTTACCTTTTTATTGATTCCTGCTGCATTACTGGGCGTTCCTGCTTCTGTAATTGCGATAACCCTTCCAATACATTTGTTTTTGCAATTTTGGTATCATACCAAACACATTAAAAAAATGGGCTTTTTGGAGCATATTTTAGTAACTCCTTCACATCATCGAGTGCACCATGCCATTAATCCAGAATATTTAGACAAAAACCATTCGCAGATTTTTATTTTTTGGGATAAGCTTTTTGGAACTTTTCAAGAGGAATTAGACGATGTACCTCCTGTTTTCGGAATCACTAGACCTGCAAATACTTGGAATCCAGTTAAAATAAATTTTCAGCATTTGAGTTTATTGATTAAAGATGCCTGGCGCGCTCCTAAATGGAAAGACAAATTGACCATTTGGTTCAAACCAACAGGCTGGCGTCCAGAAAACTTTGAAGAGAAATATCCTGTAAACAAAATTGAAAATGTTTTTGATTTTGAAAAATACGGCACACAAAATTCTCAAAATCTAATATACTGGTCTGTCTCACAAATGCTAATTACGTTATTGTTTGTGAGTTATTTATTTGATAATATTGCTAAAATCGGTCTTCCAAATATCTTTATCTATGGATTTTTTATTTTTGTTACCATCTATAGTTATACGGAGTTAATGGACAAAAATCGATTTGCTCTTTTATGGGAAGGTCTTAGATTGGGACTTGTAATTTGTATTATAGCTTATTACGGCGATTGGTTTGGCTTAAATCGTGTTATTCCAATTAGTAATTATATTATTTTTACGTACCTGATCTTATCCTTTTTAACAACACTTTATTTTGTTAATTTTGAATTTAAAACCAACCAAAACCAATATATAAATTCATACCCCCCTATTATGAGAAATTCTTCTTTTTTTAAACTTTACGTTGCGTTCAGCATAGTCTATTTGGCTATTCTGGTCTCGGGCTACGAGCGTTTTGATCTTTTTCTCAAACCCATTTTAATTCCAATTATTGGGTTCGGAGCTTATTTCTACAGAAAATTTCCAACTCAGAATACTTTATTGATCGCTTTAGTATTTTCTTGGATCGGAGATGTTATTCTGCTTTTTACTGAGCTTGGCGAAATTTACTTTATCTTAGGACTTGTCAGTTTCTTAACAGCACATATTCTTTATTGCGTTCTCTTTAACAAACAAAACAGAATTAGAAAAAAACAGAATAAACCGTTTTTCATATTTGGAAGTGTTTTAATCGCCATTTATTTAATCGGGATGGTTTCTTTTTTAATGCCATATTTAGGAGAACTGCAAATTCCTGTTTCGGTTTATGCATCTGTTATTTCGATAATGCTTCTTTTTGCTTTTAACGGATTTTTAGTATGGGAAAAACCAGGTAATGCGCTTGTTTTTTTAGGCGCTCTTTTATTTGTTATTTCCGATAGTATTTTGGCTGTAAACAAATTTTATGCTCCAATTCCGAAAAGCTCATTTTTTATCATGCTGACTTATCTTCTGGCACAATATCTGATTGTAGTTGGTATTCTAAAATTAAATCCAAAAAAAATACAGCAACCAGTTTAACTTTCGCAACAACCTCAACTCATGAAAAAAATAGCTCTTTTTATTGTCTTATTAATCACTGCTTCTTCGTGCATAAGTACAAAGTCAACTTTGAAAAATGTCGACAATAATGCACCAGATTTGATTTTAAAGAAAGACAATACTTTTTCCATTACACAGTTTGCAAAAGACAAAAAATACGGTTACGATCCAGATTATCCAGTTAATATCTTTTTTCAAAATACCAATAACGAAACTTTAAACGAATCTCGTTTTTTAAATGCTTTGGCTGGACCAAATGGTGAAGTCATTACTTACACAAGATTAGAAACCTGCTGCCCGTTTCCAACTAAAAGAAGCAATATGGGAGCTGGATTCCTGAATGTTTATGAACTAAAATGGGAAGGCCAAAAGAAACCAGTTAAACTGTATTTGAATATTTATGAAAAAGGAATTTTAATGGTTCCTGTGGGATTGAGGTTGAAATAAACATAATCAATTCTTGAGATATGCTTGAATTGCTTCCTTTAATATTATTCTTTCTTCCTATCTTGTTTCAATTAATGATAGGCACTAAAACAATCTATAAGCCTGCTTCAGTTAAATTTAGTTTGGTATCTTGAACTAGTTTTATCTTTTATGATTGCCAAACTTTAGAACATGATAAATATCATGCATTAGTTTCTTTTCATGCTTTAATATTGCCTCGGAAAAAGGATTTAATCATTCTAGAGAAATTTTAGAAATTCGTTAATTCTACTAAGCTCCTAGTCAATTATTCGACTTCTTAAAATAATCTTAAATCTTCATCTGCTATTCATAAATCATGACTACCTTTGCAGTGCAAAAAAATAATTTTATGAACATACAACATATTCCACAAATTAAGCATACTGACAGCGGGAATTTCTTTTTATTATCTGGGCCTTGCGCTATCGAAGGAGAAGAAATGGCGTTGAGAATTGCTGAAAAATTAGTTGGCATTACCGACAAACTTCAGATTCCTTACGTATTTAAAGGATCTTTCAAAAAAGCAAACCGTTCTAGAATTGACAGTTTTTCTGGAATTGGTGACGAAAAAGCATTAAAAATCTTAAGAAAAGTTTCGGAAACTTTTCATGTTCCAACTGTAACTGATATCCATACTAACGAAGATGCAGATATGGCTGCTCAATACGTTGATGTATTGCAGATTCCAGCTTTCTTAGTTCGTCAGACTGATCTTGTTGTAGCTGCGGCTAATACAGGAAAAACAGTAAACTTGAAAAAAGGACAATTTATGAGTCCAGAAAGCATGAAACATGCTGTTCAAAAAGTATTAGACTGTAATAATGAAAATGTTATGGTTACAGATCGTGGTACTATGTTTGGTTATCAAGACATGATTGTTGATTTTAGAGGAATTCCTACTATGCAGCAATATGCTTCTACGGTTCTAGACGTTACTCACTCTTTACAACAGCCAAATCAAACTGCTGGTGTTACTGGCGGAAGACCTGACATGATTGAAACAGTAGCAAAAGCGGGTATCGCTGTTGGTGTTGACGGTATTTTTATCGAAACCCATTTTGACCCTGCAAATGCAAAAAGTGATGGTGCTAATATGCTTCATTTAGACTATTTTGAAGGTTTAATGAACAAGTTGGTAGCTATTAGAAAAACTGTAAATGCCTTTTAATAATTTATAACACTTAAGTTCTTTGAAAACAAAAATTTTATTTTTCTTACTGGCTTGTGTTTCATTAAACACATTTGCTCAGGAAGAAATACCTGTACAAAAATATGCCGCTCACAACAAAGGAAAATTCTTTGTTATGTGGGGTGGTAACAGAGAAAGTTACTCAAAATCTGATGTAAACTTTAGAGGTAAGGATTACAACTTTACTGTTGAGAATATGGCGGCTCATGACAAACCAAAAGGATGGCATGTAGACTACGTTAATCCAGTGAATATGACTATTCCGCAAACCAATTTGAGATTAGGTTATTTTTTTAGTGACCATTATAGCGTTACACTTGGTGTTGACCACATGAAATATGTAATGACACAAAATCAAATTGCAAACGTAAACGGATACATCAATTTACCTGAAAATGATCCAGGTTCAATTTACAATGGTGAGTACAATAACAGACCAGTAGATATGTCTCAAGGTGGTGCTCAAGAAGGTGGTTTTGATAAAGGTGAAACTCAGGTAGGCGGTCCTGCTTTTTTAATGTACGAACATACAGATGGTTTAAACTACATTAATACTGAGGTTTCTAGATTTGATGATATTTCGAAATTGTTCAGACTTCCAAACATTGATAAAGTTCAGATTAACTTAACTGAAGGATTAGGAGCTGGTCTTTTGTATCCAAAAACAAATGCAACAGTTTTAGGTAAAGAACGTCATGATGATTTTCACGTTTCTGGTTATGGTGTTTCTGCAAAAGCAGGTATCAACGTTACTTTTTTCAAACATTTCTATGTTCAGGGAGAATTAAAAGGTGGTTACATCAATATGCAGGATATTAGAACTACTGTTAGCAACGAAGATAAAGCTTCTCAAGATTTCTTCTTCTTCCAGCGTATTATTGCTGTAGGAGGTATTTTTAGAATCTAATCTTTTATAAAATATATTTAGAAAAATAGCTGTCATTTTATTTGGCAGCTATTTTTTTTATTATTTACTTTGTAACTCAAAGTACTTTAAATTATACTTTATGAAAATCAAAAAATATCTGTTTCCGATAATCACTTTCATCCTTAGTTTTGGATGCGCTTTATTTGTTGCCATAAAAGTTTTTCCTAATAATCCTTTTACTGGACCTAAGGCAGAAAAAGCCATTGTGAGCAAATTCAAAGATGGCGATCTTATTTTCCAAACTTCAGAATCTAAGCAATGCGAGGCCGTTAGAATTGCAACCAATTCTAAATTCTCACATTGTGGCATTATTTACGATATTAACGGAAATTGGTTTGTTTTTGAAGCTGTACAGCCTGTAAAACTTACGCCGCTCGAAGATTGGATAAAACATGGAAAAGGCAGTAAATATGTGGTTAAACGATTGAAAAATGACAGCGTTTTAAAACCCGAAGTTCTTCAAAAAATGAAAGATTACAGTCAGCAGTTTGATGGAAAAGAATATGATGCTTATTTTGAATGGACTGACAACAGAATTTATTGTTCTGAGTTGATTTGGAAAATTTATAAAAATGCTGCAGGAATTGAATTGTCGAAACTTCGAGAATTGAAAGATTTTAATTTATCTGATCCAAGAGTTCAGACAATTTTGAAAGAACGCTACGGAAATGATATTCCATTAGAAGAAAAAGTGGTTGCTCCTTCTGACCTTTCTGATTCTAATTTATTGAAAACTGTTATAGACACTTATTAATATTATTCTAAAAAGCTAGCTGACTTATTATTTCTAGCTTTTTTATTTAGCTATTTACTTTGAATTTCAAAGAACTTTTTAAAAACCGCTTTTATGAGAGATTATTGGATTGAAAAACTGTATGAATGTTCTAAAAAACCGTATCAAAAATATTTCAAAAAGAATGAGCCTTGGAATATTGATAAAACTAAATTAATGGATTATCCTGAGGAAAGTCTTGGATTTGGTTTAGGAAGTTTTCTGTATCAAAATCATTTTGATATTCAGGAAAAACTAGAGGATCATGACGTTATTCATGTTTTGACAAATACTGGGGTTTCAGTTTACGAAGAAATCGGAATGCAGTATTATTTGCTTGGAAATGGAAAGAAAAGCTTGTATCTGTATATGGTTATTTTAAGTGGAACTATTTTTTATCCAAAGAGAATCAAATATTTTATTCAACAATACCAAAGAGGAAAAAAAGCACATGCATTTTATTATCTCGATTTTTCAAAAATGCTTTTTATGCCTGTTCAAACTATTCAGCAATCATTTAAAATTTAAAAAATCATGAAAACAATTCATAAACCTTTTGAGGAAAAACAATCTATAGAATTAGCGATTGGCACATTTATAATCAGTACGCTTTTATTTATACCTTACATTCTTTCAAATGGAAATGCAATTATTTTGGTTATTGCGTGGCCTTTTGCTTTGGCTGGCATTATTGTCAATACCATCATGTTTTTCCATTTAATGGAAAAGTTTATTCATTTACCGCAACAGCGAAAAGATATTGGTATGAAGATTTTAATCTTGCTTTCTAACATTCCTATTATCTTTTTTTATTATTTGATTGTGATGAAATCTTGATTTCAAAAATTTTTACGGAATTCAAACAAAAAAAGCCACAAGTAAAACTTATGGCTTTTCATTTTTTATTATTGAATCTTAATTTGCTTTTTTCGTTTCGATTCCGTTTTGATCTAATAAATACATTAATGTAGTCATTGTTGCTGCACCAAGCTCTAATTCCCTTTTATTGATTGCATCAAAAGTATCGTTTGCTGCGTGGTGGTAATCGAAATAACGTTGTGAATCTGGTTTCAATCCTGCTTTCACAATCGCTTGAGAAGTTAAATGGCTAATATCTGAACCTGCGTGTCCAATTGTAAAACTATGTACTAAATAAGGTTCAAAAAGATCTTTGTATCCTTGAATTTTTTTCAAATTAGCATCGTCAGCTTCGATTGAGAAACCTCTTGGCGAGAATCCGCCTGAATCACTTTCTAAAGCAAAAATATGGTTTTCTTTCTTTTCTTTTGAAACTTCTTCATATTTAGCACCGCCTTTTCCGCCATTCTCTTCATTCATAAACAATACTACACGAATAGTATTTTTAGGTTTGTAGTTTAGATTTTTCAAAATACGAATAACTTCCATACTTTGTACTACTCCTGCTCCATCATCATGAGAACCATCTGCTAAATCCCAAGAATCTAAGTGTCCTCCAACTACCATAATATTTTCTGGACTAACAGTTCCTGTCAATTCTCCAATTACATTATAAGACAATACGTCTGGTAAAGTTTCGCAAGATTGTTTAAAATAAAACTTCAAAGCTGGATTTACTTTTAAAGATTTACTCAACAATTCTGCTCCATTTGTACTGATTGCAGCTGTTGGAATGTATTGTTCTTTTGGCAAATCACCATAACTTTGAGCTCCTGTATGAGGAAAATCGTCTAAACGTAAATTCATAGAACGAACAATTGTTCCAACTGCCCCTAATTTTGCTGCTTCTTTTGCTCCTGCATATCTTTGGTCAACACAAGCTCCGTAAGAAGTAAAAGTTTCAATGTTTTCAGGATTCATTGGTCTATTATAAAATACAATTTTTCCTTTTACTTTATCAGCTCCTAATTCAGCTAATTCTTTAATTCCTTGCACTTCAATAATTTCTGCTGTAATTCCAGTTTTTGGAGTCGCAACAGAGCCTCCTAAAGCACAAATTGGCACAACCGTTTTTACTTTTCCGTCTAAGATATAAGCAGTTTCCTTTTCTCCTCTAACCCAATGCGGAACCATAACTTCCTGCAAATAAACTTTATCAAGACCTAAAGCTTCTAATTGTCTTTTTGTATAATCAACAGCTTGTTCTGCTCCTTTAGAACCAGATAAACGAGCTCCGATATCGTTAGACAAATATTCTAGCCAAGTGTAGCATTTTGCTTCTGTCAAGGCTTTTTTATAAAATAATTTGATGTTTTTTTCGTCATTTGACTGACCAAATGATAGCAATCCGTTTAAAACTAAAGCAGTTAAAAGAATCGTTTTTTTCATAGTTTTTATAGTAATTTGGAGTTTATAGTGCTTTTGACACGTTCACAAAGGAACAAAATTCCTGACAGTTAGAATGCTTTTTCTTCAACCTTTTCTCAAAAAAAAACTCCAATTACAAATTCTTCAATTTGCAATCGGAGCTTTTACAGATTCAATAAATAAAAATTATTTTACTTCAATAATCTTATTTTTTGTTCCAATTCCGTTTTCATTAAAAGGTTCAATAGTGAAATAATATTTTGTTCCTTTATCCAAACCTCTAAAATCATACGTATTCTCGCCATAAACCATAATGCTGTTATATAGCTTATCTGGAGTAATTCCGTAATAAATGTTATATCCAACAGCATCCTCTTGTTTTTTCCAAGAAATCATAGCATTTCTAGAATCTGTTTTGTTTCTATCTACTTTGAAAGAAGCGACAGCTTTTGGTTTTGCTGCCAATCCATTTCCAAAAACTCTGAAATCTGAAACTGCAAATAAACCAGATGCATTATGAATGTTTTCCATTTTGATGTAACGCGCTTTAATTGATTTTGTAAGTTCTACATAATCATGAGGCGCATCTTTATCGTTTTTAGATTTATCTACAACTAAAGTCCAGTTTTGAGCATCATCAGACATATAGATTTTGTACTGATAATAGATATCCATTGCTTTATTAAACTGCGTTGCTTTATGATCTGCATAGTTGATTTGAAGAGCATTAATTTCCATTGGTCTTCCTAAATCCATTTGAAGCCATTCTCCTGGATTGCTAGTTTTTGCAGACCAATACGTTTGAATGTTTTCATCCGTAAGATTTTCTGGTCCGTAACAGAATTTTTCATACACTTTTTTTCCGCCATTATCCATTCTGTGCGTCTCAACTTCCATACATTCTTCAGAAGAAGAAACGATAACTGGCTTTTTATATGAAAGCAACATCCAGCCAGAAGAAGTTCCTTTTGTCTGATCGCGCTCGCTCGTTGGCAACACAATCGGGAAATCTCCATAAGCTGTAATAGAATACATTACATCATCTTTATCAAATCCGGCAGGAAACATATCGATACGACGCTCGAAACGGTCTTTTATAGAAATTTTACACGTTCCTGTATTCCAGTAATTTCCATAATTATCTGCGAAAGTATTTCCGTGTCCAGCACCAATTACAAATCCGCCCGGCTTATAAGACATCGGATTGTGTTTTTGATACGTAAAAGGCCCTAACGGATTATCTCCAACGTGAACACCATTTGCATAACCTTTAAATTCAGTTGCTGGCGCTCCGTATTGCATATAATATTTTCCGTTGTGTTTCGTCATCCAAGCTCCTTCAATAAAATTTCCCCAAGGTGCAGGCTCCATATCATTGTTTGGTCCAAAACGTTCCCATCCGTGAGCTGAAGGATCAAGAATTGCAACTTCTTTTATTTGTCCGTAAGGCTTTTGAATATCTTCAACTTCAGTAGCTTTGTATAATGTTGCGTAATCTGCTTGATTTCCTTTTGGAAGCCAAGTTTTATAATCAACCTCAACGCCTACAAGCGGTAATTTTCCACTTGAACCGTAGTACATATATACTTTTTTATCGTCATCTTGAAAAATAGCTGGATCCCAAGTTGGCAACATAGCTTTGTCTACGTGACGTGTCCATCTTCCAGATTTTGGATCTGCTGTTTTCCAGATTGGATGATCTCTTTTCCAAGTTGAACCAACGTAAAACAATGTATCATTGACAACCCAAGCCGCAGGAGCACATTGATCATCATCGCCCGGTTGTCTTTGGAAACTTCCATAAACAAAATTCCAATCTGACATATCTTTACTCCAAAAGAAACCTGCCTGATTCGTTGCAAACAAATAATATTCGCCTTTATAAGTAATAATTACTGGATCAGCACTTGAGCGGCGAGATTCTGGAATTCCGTTATGATTGTGAGTTGTATAATTGTAGCCAATATTAATCGGATTACAATAAGTGGTCGCTGGTTTATTAGGGTCAAACCATTCTGTTTTACCTAATTTTTGTGCCGAAAGATTATTTACGAAAAGCATCGCAAACAATAGAATTGGCATCGTAAGTTGTTTATATATTTTTTTCATGGTTAGATTTTAAGTTTATAAGCCTAAAAGATTATTTTTTTGCCTGTAATCTTTCAGTTAGAAGTTCGGGTTCGTTTGTCGTAATGTAATTGAATTTATGATCGATAATCCAATCCATATCTTTTGCGTCATTTACAGTCCAAGCATTCAGAAGAATTTTATTGTCTTTTGCCTCTTGAATCCATTCAGGATGTTTTTGAAAAACAGAATAATGATAATCAACACCGTTAATTTTATCAGCTTTTACTTCTTTTGGAGATTTATTCCCTTCTAAATATTGCAAAGAAGTTTTAGAATCTATTGCTCTGATTTTTTTTAGAATATCATAATCAAAACTGATGTAGCAGGTGTTTTTATTGGCTTTTAATTTTTTAATGGTTTCGATTGCTGCTACACCCGTTTTTTGTCCTCTTTCTTTACTGATTTCTGAAGGTTTGATTTCGCAAACCAAAAGTGTATGTTTATTATTCCGCATTCCTTCTGAAATGTATTCATATAAGGTTGGAAGCTTTTCTCCGTTAGAAAGTTTAAACTTTATCAAATCTGCATAATTCGTTTCTTCAATAAGCAGTTTGTTGTAATGGGCATCATGATTGATTACAAGTGAATCATCTGCTGTTCTCCAAACATCAAACTCTGATCCTGGCAATTTTAAATCTATTGCATGTCTTAATGATGCAATAGAATTTTCAGGCAGATTATTCTTTTTCCATGCACCACGGTGCGCTACAATTGCATTCTTTTGTGCATTACAATATGAAAAAGCAATTAGACATACTGCACTAAATATTTTAAAAGTATTCATAATTACGTAGTTAAAAAATTACAAAAAAGGTTCTTCAGCTTAGAAAAAAAGCCCTCCAAACGAAGGGCTTTTCACTAATCAAATAAACCAACTATTTAGTTAACTCAAAACTAACTTTCTTATCGGCGTTTGAATTTCCTCCAACGAAAATATCAAACTGACCAGGCTCTGCTACAAATTGTAAATCAGAGTTATAGAATTTTAAATCTTCTGCAGTGATATCAAAACTTACTGTTTGTTTTTCACCTTTTTTAAGTGCTATTTTTTGGAAACCTTTTAGCTCTCTAACTGGTCTTGTTACTGAACCAACTAAATCTCTAATGTATAATTGAACTGTTTCTTTTCCGTCAAAATTTCCAGTATTTGTTACATCAACAGTTACTTTCAATTTTCCAGTTGCGTTCATTTTATCAGAAGAAATTTTCAAGTTTGAATAATCAAAAGTGGTGTAGCTTAAACCAAATCCGAATGGGAATAAAGGCTCGTTTCTTTCGTCAATATAATTTGATCTGAATTTCTCGAATTTGCCTTCTGTGTTAGAAAGTGGTCTTCCTGTATTTTTGTGTGCGTAGTAAATTGGCAATTGTCCAACGCTTCTTGGGAAAGTTGAAGTTAATTTTCCTGAAGGATTTACATCTCCAAATAACACATCAGCAATAGCATAACCAGCTTCTGTACCAGCAAACCAAACGTTTAAGATAGCAGGAACTGTTTTTTCTTCGTCAGTAATTACTAACGGACGTCCATCAAATAAAACTAAAACAACTGGCTTTCCTGTTTTCAATAAAGCGTTTAATAAATCTTTTTGCGCTTGTGGAATTTCTAAATTCGTACGGCTGCTAGATTCACCGCTCATTTCAGCAGACTCTCCCAAAGCAGCAACGATAACATCAGATTGTTCAGCAACTTTTAAAGCTTCAGCTAATAAATCTTCTTTTGAACGTGAATCACGGTGTAATGTTTTTCCAAACATTGTTGCATTAGTTTCAAAAGTTTCATCGTAATCTAAATTGCTTCCTTTTGCATATAAAACTTTAGTTCCAGCTCCAGCAACTTCTTGAATACCTCTCAATAATGAAACAGCATTTTCCATTTTTGTAGCCACACTCCAAGTTCCTGGCATATTTTCTTTAGCGTCAGCTAATGGTCCGATTAAACCAATTGTACCTGATTTTTTAAGTGGTAAAAGCTGGTTTTGGTTTTTTAATAATACTAAAGATTGAGCTGCAATATCTCGTGCTTCTTTTCTGCTATCTGTTGTAAAGATTTCAGTTTTAGCTCTTTTTTCATCACAGTATTTGTATGGATCTTGGAATAAACCTAAATCATATTTTGCCTCTAAAATAAGTTTTACAGCATTATCGATAGTTTCGATTTTTACTTTTCCTTCGTCTAAAGATTTTTTCAAAGTTCCTAAGAAACCTTCTCCAACCATATCCATTTCAACACCAGCATTCATAGCTAATGCAGACACATCTTGAAGATTTCCCATTCCGTGTTCGATCATTTCAGGAATTCCTGTAAAATCTGTTACTACAAATCCTTTGAAACCCCATTGTTTTCTCAAAACATCTGTCATTAACCATTTGTTTCCAGTTGCTGGAATTCCGTCAACTTCGTTGAAAGAAGCCATTACAGAACCTACACCTGCATCAACTGCTGCTTTGTAAGGAGGGAAATAATCGTTAAACATTCTGATATGGCTCATATCTACCGTGTTATAATCACGACCAGCTTCTGGAGCTCCATATAATGCGAAGTGTTTAACGCAAGCTAAAATTGAGTTATTCTTAGAAAGATCATGTTGTTGGTAACCGTTTACCATCGCTTTTGCAATTTGGCCACCCAAGTATGGATCTTCTCCTGAACCTTCAGAAACTCTACCCCATCTTGGATCACGAGAAATATCAACCATTGGAGAAAACGTCCAGTTAATTCCATCTGCACTTGCTTCTTTAGCAGCAATTTGCGCACTTCTTTCGATAAGATTCATATCCCAAGTACAAGACAATCCTAACGGAATTGGGAATGTTGTTTCGTAACCGTGAATAACGTCCATACCAAAAAGCAATGGAATTTTTAAACGGCTTTTCTCAACAGCAATTTTCTGTACTTCTTTAATTTTTTGTACTGATTTAATGTTGAACAAACCTCCTACTTTGCCTTCAGCAATATTTTTTGCCACATTTGAGCTGTTTGCCTGCCCTGTGGTAATATCACCAGATGTTGGCAAGTTTAACTGACCCAATTTCTCGTCTAAAGTCATTTTTGACATTAATTCCGCCACAAATTCAGACTTTGGTTTAATTTTCACTGTATTTTTAGCTGGCTTTTTTTGAGCATAACCCAAAACAGCGCATCCTAAAAAAAGTAAGACTAATTTGTTTTTCATTCTATTCTATTTATTTGTTTGTATTCGTTTTTCTTTGCTGAAACATCCAGTCGTAGATATCTTTGTTATCATAAACTCTTGTCCAGCTGTCATGATTTGCATCATCAAAAATGGTCAGCTTAACATCTTTTGCGTTGCATTTTTTCAATTCATTATAAATTGTAATTGCATAATTCACATTTACCACATTATCCTGTAATCCGTGAAAAATTCTGGTTGGAATATTGGCTATTTCACAAGCATGTTCTAACTGAATTAAATCTACAAAACCAGCGACAGGTACATTTGCGGCAAATAGATCTGGATGTGCAAAAGCCAAATTCCATGAAGCCCAGCCTCCTGAGCTCAAACCAGTAACATATATTCTTTCTGAATCGATTTTATTCTCTTTCTGGATTTTTAAGATCAGCTGATAAATTGATTCTATATCCCAATTTTCATCTTCTTTACATTGTGGAGCCAATATATAAGCGTCTAATTGGTGAGTTTTTAAATATTTTAAAGGACCATTAATTTTTACTTTTTCTAGATCAGTTCCTTTTTCTCCATCTCCTGAAATAAAAACAATTAATGGCTTTTTCTCCTTAACATTTGCCGGACGATGCAAAACATATCCCAGCTCATATTTAGACATTATAACTGTATTAATTTTTCCTGTTGTTTCACTCTGCCCAAAAACAACTATAGAAAATAACAGTGATATAAATGCTAATGTATTCTTCATAGAATTTTAAATTCCGTATTTCCCAGATTTAAATCCAAGTTTTGTTAAACCTTGTTTTACTTCTGGTGCGTTCATAAATAGTTTCCACAATAAACCTGTACGGTAATTTTCTATCATTACTACTTCAGGACCTTGATCAATTGCTAAATAACGTTTTGCAACCCATTTATTACCTAGGCTAAGGGCATCATAAAAACCTGCATCTCCCCAAGTTTCGTCTTTATGGTTTTCATACAAATTGCGAATAAATGTCATTGATTCCTTTGGTGTATAAACAATTGAACTGATTGCTGCAGTAGGCGAAATCACACCTTGGTCATTACTTGGCATGTGTGCATTATATCCAATAGAACCGTCAGGATTTCTTGAATATGATGCTGTTAATCCCCAATATTCTGGACCATATCCAGCAATTTTCTTTGGATTTTCTACACAGTATTGATAATTGATTTTGGTCTGATTTACATTTAAATCCCAATAATTAGCGTATTTATCGCTTAATTGATTTGGATCTAAACCTACATAAGAATAATGAGCCCAGAATAATGGACCGCCAAATTCTTCTGCACCATTGTGCTTTAAAATAAGTGGGATATTATATTTTGTTTTTGAAGAAACTATGCCACCGCTTCTCGCCCAACCTTCGTGATATGCTTTTGCATCGATTGTATGTGTTGGCGAAGACGCTGCCATTACGTAAGTAATCAAACATTCGTTATAGCCTTGTAATGGAAAATTCATTTCCCACGCATAAGAAGGAGACCAGTGCCAGTACAGAACATTTTTATTGTTTGTATACCATTGCCAGTCAACACCTTTCCAAAGTGCATCGTATTTTTGAGCAACTGCTTTTTCTTTTTCAGAACCATCTTTAAGATATTCACGAACTGTAATCATTCCTGCAACCAAAAATGAAGTTTCGACTAAATCACCACCATTATCCTTGGTTCCAAAAGGTTTTACTTTTCCTGTATTTCCGTCAATCCAATGAGACCATGCTCCATGAAAACGATCTGCTTTGCCTAAAAAATCTGCAATTTTGTTAAGTCTCTCTACACCTTGCTCTTTAGTAATATAACCTTGAGACATTCCTGAAACAATCGCCATTAATCCAAAACCTGAACCACCTGTTGTAACGATATTCGAATCATTTTCAGGATAAACTCCGTCAGGATGATAACGTTCTCTAGCCAACCCAGAATTTGGTTCTGCGTAATCCCAGAAATATTTAAAAGTTTGTTTTTGAACAGTATCTAAAAGCTGCTCGTCTGTTAATGCAGCAACGCCAGAAGTATTTTCTTCCGCATTTTCTTTCGACTTATCGGCATTTGATCCACAGCTAAAAAAAGTAAAAGCTAAAAATAAAACTGAAATTCTAATCATTATAAAAATTTAAGATTTTAATAAAATAATCACTTCCTTCAGCAAAGTGAAGGAAGTGATATATAGTGGTATTAATTGTAACCTGGATTTTGTTGAGACATTCCGTCTGCCTGCAAAATGAAGTTAGCAGGAATTGGGAATAATTCATTTTTACCTACAGTAAATACTTTTCCGTCTGCAGCAAAAGCACTTTCAGCTTGACCAGTTCTAACTAAATCAAAGAATCTATCAAACTCAAAAGCTAACTCAACTCTTCTTTCTTTCCAGATTGCAGTTCTAACTGCTGCTTGAGTAGTTGCTGGAGTATCTCCTAGTTGAGCTCTGTGTCTAATTTGGTTCAATAACCCAATAGCTTCAGAAGTTTGACCTAATTCGTTTAATGCTTCAGCTTTCATTAAAAGCACTTCACCATATCTTAAATATTTAATATTTGCATCCGTTTCCCATGCATCAGTATATGAAGAAGAATATGCTTTAAAATTATACATTGGATTTTCTACCGTTTCTGGCACAACTCTTCCATCATATAATGTAGAGTTTCTAAAGATAATTGTAGCATCTTTTCTAACGTCTCCTGCCTCGTATGCATTTAACAAACTTTGTGATGGAACATTGAATCCCCATCCCCATCCACCGGCACCACGAGCACCTTGTGTGTTTGAGTAACCTGAGATACCTTTAGTTGGTACTGCACCGTTTCCGTTTATTTCGAAAATTGATTCAACATCATTTTCACCTTCTAATCTAAACATTTTAGCATAGCTTGGATTAAGACTGTAACCTGTAATTAGGTCACAGTTATCTACAACTTGCTGCCATTTCTTTTGATACAAACTTACTTTTGCTAATAAAGCATAAGCTGCTCCTTTTGAAGCTCTCGCTTTTTCATCTGCAGCATAAGCACTTCTGTTTGGTAAAACTGCAATTGCTTCTGCTAGATCTTTTTCAATAAAAGCATATACTTCTTCTACAGATTTACGAGTCAGCAACATTTTTTTATCTTCCTCAGAAGTTGGGCTTTGTAAACGATCAACAATTGGAACACCTCCGTAGCATTTTACTAATGTAAAATACATGAAAGCTCTTAAAAATTTTGCTTCACCCATTAATCTTTGTCTTAATGTAGCATCAGCTTTATCCAATTTTGGGATCATATCTAAAGCTTGGTTACATCTGTTAATTCCATCGTATTGAGCAATAAAAGTACTTTCTGCAGATGGGTTTGAAGCATTATATGTTAAGGCATCCAAAACGTCTTTATCTGTTCCTGTATCACCAGGAGAAGATCCTTTATCAGCATCATCAGAAGTGATACTTGCTAAACCAATCCATCCAAATGAACTCATATCCCAATCAAGGAATTTACTGTAAATTGAAGTTACAAATGTTTTTGCACCACTATCGCTATTGTATTGATCAACATCTGTCGTTGGTACAGCTTGTGTTGAATCAACATCTAAAAAGTCATCTGCACACCCTGTAAAGAATAATGCTGATAGAGCTAACATTGATATATATATCTTTTTCATAATATTAAAATTTTAAATTAGCACCTATAACGAAAGATCTTAATGTTGGATAAGCATCTAGCTCAATCCCTTGAGTTCCGTAAGGATTACCGTCTCCATTTAATTCAGGAGAAAAACCTGAGAATTTTTGAGTAATAAATGGGTTAATAGCATTTACATAAAGTCTGCAATAGTTGATAAAACTTGTCTCATTTAAAGGAAGTTTGTATCCTAAAGTGATGTTGTTAATTCTAAAGAAATCTCCTGATTCCATATAGTATGTTGAAGCAACTGGCACTTCATTAAACGGTGCAGGATTTGATGCTGTTGTATTTGATGCTGTCCAGAAATCGCTTGTTAAAGAAGCTTCAACATTTTCACCTGTAAAACGTTGTGCTTTTTTACCATTGTAAACTTTAGCACCACCAGTACCATAACCGTCAACAGAGAAATCAATGTTTTTGTAGTTTAATCCTAAAGTAACACCGTAGTTGTTTTTAGGTAAAATAGAACCAACATATTTTTTGTCTTTTGTAGCGTCAAGTAAGTTTTGAGTTACTTTATCACCAGCTGCATTATAGTATAACATTTTACCATTAGCTGGGTCAATACCTGCATACTCATATAAGTAGAAGCTTCCCAATGGTTGGCCAATTGAAGTTTTGTTCAACATTTTAGTATTTTGACCATTACCTAAATTACCTCCAATTACTGGCGAAATATCAAAATCTTTTATAGAAGCAAGTTCGTTTTGATTGTGAGAGAAGTTTCCTCCAACCCAATAGCTTAAGTTATCGTTAATCTTATCATCCCAACGTAAAGAAACCTCATAACCTTTGTTAGAAATCTCACCAACGTGTGCAGGAGTTGCGATTGTCAAACCTGATGGCATGTATGGAATTGTATTTAAAATAACATTGTTTGTATTTTTATCATACCAATCAAAAGATCCTTTTAATCTGCTGTCTAAGAATTCAAAATCAACACCCACAGAAGTTTCCTCTGTAACCTCCCAAGATAAACTCGGATCAATTTGAGAGTTAATTGTTGTTCCTTGATATAAAAGTGAACCTCCTAAATAAGCATTAAGTCCAGAAGCATATGCTTGAGTATTTAAAGGAACATTTTGATTTCCTAATTTACCCCAACCTCCTCTTAATTTAATTAAATCAACACCTTTAACACCAGCTAAGAAACTTTCTTTTGTCATAACCCAACCAAGACCGAAAGATGGGAAAGTTCCCCAACGGTAATCTTTACCAAAGTTTGAAGATCCATCACGTCTAATAGTTCCAGTAAATAAATATCTGTCCATTAATTTATATTGGAATCTTCCAAAGTATGAAGCTAATCTGCTTTCATTATATTTAATATCATATAAACTAGTAACATCACCAACATATTGAACACCTGTTGCGTCTTTTGCATTATACAAAGACCAATAGTCTGAATTTTCACTTACATTTTTTCTTGCAATAGTCAAAGTTTCTCTTGGCCCTTTTACAGAAGCCTCGATACCTGCAGTAAGTTCAACGTCGTGAATATTTGCAAAAACTTTGTTGTAAGTTAAGTAGTTAGATAAATTCCAGTTAAAGTATTCTTCTCTACCTCTTGTCAATAAATTTACTGGATCTGATGCGTGAGTAGCTACGTAGTCTGCTTCTGTTGTGTTAGGGTTTGCAGCCATCCAGATACCTTGCTTATCTTCAAAATTGTATTGGTTCCAATTATAGTACTCACCATTAAACTGAGAAGTAAATTTTAATTCTTTTAAAATTTCCCAATCTAATTTTAAACCTCCTTGAAGCGTAATGCTTTTTTGTTGTTCATTATAGAAATCTAACTGAGCAACTGGATTTCCAACATTATTAAATGATGAACCAATTGGAGCAGCTACACCATTAGCATCTACACGAGAAACACCATATTGACCGTCAGCAAAACGTACTGGTACTATAGGAGATTGTTTATAAGCATTTGTAAAAGCTCCTAATGGTTTTGGTGAAGATTTAGCTGATGTAAAACTGAAATTTTGATTTAACGTTACTTTCTTAGACAGTTTAAATTCATTGTTGTTTCTGAATGTAGTACGCCCGTAATCAAGACCATTTAAAATACCTTTCTCTTCATAGTTTCCTAAACTAAAGAAATATTTAATATTTTCAGAAGCTCCAGAAACCGAAACGTTATTTTGGGTATAAGATCCTGTTCTTGTAATTTCATCTAACCAATCTGTATTAACTGGCTGATTAGCAGCAAATGTGTTTGTTCCTAATGCCGCGTTTGAGTAAGCTGCATATTGGTTTCCGTTTGCCATTTTCACTTTTTTCAATGGAGATCTAACACCACCAAAACTTTCAATCTCTACAGATACTTTATCACCTTTACCTTTTTTAGTTGTAATAATGATAACCCCGTTTGCAGCTCTTGTTCCATAAATAGCTAACGCAGAAGCATCTTTTAAGATTTCATAAGAAGTAATATCGTTTGTATTAATGTTATTGATATTTTCCGTTGGCATACCATCAACAATATATAAAGGACTTCTACCTCCTAATGCTGTACCTAAACCTCTAATAACTACAGAAGGTGTGCTTCCAGGAACGTCTGAAGAAGTTACTTGAACACCCGCAGCTTTACCTTGAATAGCTTGTGATGCATTTAAAACTTTTGTTTTAGTAACATCTTCTGCTTTTAATGAAGCCACGGCAGTAGTATTATCAATTTTCTTTCTGGTACCGTAACCAATTACAACCACCTCTTTTAAGGCTGTATCACCAGCTTCTTTTAAAGTGATTGACATACCTGCAGCTGCCGGAACAGAAACTGCATCGAAACCAAGCATAGAAACTTTTAAAATTTCTCCTGGTTTTGCATTAATGGTGAAATTACCATCGAAGTCAGCATCAGCAGAAGTTCTGGATTCTGAAGCACTAATAATTGCTCCTGGAACTCCCATTCCGCTACTGTCTACTACTTTTCCTTTAATTGCTTGTGCTTGCCCCATCATATATGTAGGCAGCAACAAGAGAGCTAAAAAGCTAAAAATAAAATTTTTCATACAGTACGTAATCGTTTAAGTTAGTAGAGCCAAATTAAGCAATTACAACGTTGTAGTACATCAAACACCACTACAACATAGCTACATCATTATGTTAAAATTTTACCTTACAACAATGATTATCAACACTATAAATGTTAAAGAAATTCGTTTAACATAACATTATGATGTAGTAATGATGTATCACAATTATATAAAAAATGATATGGAAAAATATAAATTCTGTAAAAAACAAAACCAAATCTTACAGAGTTAATAAAAACTTTGACAGGTTTTCGTCCTGAGTAAGGTTTAGCTTCTTTCTAAGACGATATCTATGCAATTCTACACCTCTAAAAGAGATATTCATCATAGGAGCAATTTCTTTAGAAGAAAGGTTCATTTTTAGATAAACACACAGTTTTATATCCTTTGGAGTTAGTTGTGGATATTTTTTAGAAAGGTTAATAATAAACTCATTGTGAATTTGATTCAGATTGGTTTCAAAAGTTTCCCATTCGTGCTTATTCACTTCATTGATCTTAATTGCTTTTCTAATTTCATTTTTAAGTTTGCCAAAATCTTTTTCGGTTTCCAAAATACCTTGAATTTTGTCAATCATTTCTGTTTGTTTGGCAATTGATAAAGATTTACCCGCTACTTCTGAAGATTTTGCCTGCAATTCTAATTCCAAGATATGTTTTTCGTATTCTTGAATATTAAGTTCGTTTTCTTTCTTCAACTCCATCTCAAGAATTTCTCTCTGATGTTTTAATTCTTCAGCCTGCAATTTTAATTTTTGCATATAGCGAAGTTTATTCCATTTATAATAGAAAAATAGAACTACACCAACAACAAGTAAATAAAGCAGAATCATCCAGAAAGAAAAATACCAAGGTTCTGCTACTTTAAATTTATAGGAAGAAACTTTGTCATAAGTTGCACCATCGTGTTTAAATATTTCAACAGAATGATAACCGCTTATTAAATTATTCAAAACAATTAATCCGTCAGAAATTGGGACAAAATCTTTTTCCTTGTCTAGTTTATAAAATAGATTTGGTTTACTTGCTCCGTAAATTCCAGAAATGACATTTATCTTTAATTCTGTATTGAACTTTATTTTCTCATCGTTTGGAATTAAAACATCATTACTAAACGCTTCGATTTCAACTTTTGAATTTTGTTTGTTTTCATATTCAAGCTTAAGCGAAATAAATCCGTCATCCAGATTAAACAAATAATAATTGTCTTTTTTGAAGATTCTTAAATTTTCGTTTATCAGCTTTCCTTTATAATATTTCTCCTGAATTATATTCCAGATAAATTTATTTCCTTGAGCATAAATGTGATATAAGATTCCGTTTTGCAAAACCATAAAATGGTCTTCATCAATAGACACAACATCTGTTACATTCTTGAAACTTGCATTAAACAAGTCATTTTGCTCCAGTTTATTAGCAATTGAATTATAGGTATACCAAGAATTATTAATAAGGAAAAGTATTTCTTTTCTAAACTCAAAAATCTTAATTCCGAAATCATTCTTTATTTTACTTTGCTGAGTGACATTTTCTACTTTTAAAGTATTGTAATTATCATCTAACAAAACACGATATAAACCTCGATAATTATCAGCAGCCCAAATTTCGTTTTTCTTATTTTGAGCAACATATTTTATTGGTTTAGCAAGATCTTTTATGATTTTATAATGAGATAAATTAGTAGGATCATCATAAACCAGAATACCACTATATGTCGATTGGAAATAAGTATTATTGATACTGCTTTTAGACATATTCCAACCACCGCTTATCCCGTTTATTTTTGTCAAAGCATTATTTTCATATGAAAAAGTTCCGTCATTATGTCCTATAATATATTTTCCGTCTATAAAAGAAATATTCCAACCCTGCCCTTGTGTATTTGGCATCATGTTGAATTTCCCTGAACTATACTCAAAAATTCCATGATTTGAAGCAATCAAATATCCTTTATTAATTGCAGCCACAGCATAAACCGACCCTAAAAGACCAGAATTATCATAAAAGAAAGAAATAGGCGAATTAACCTCAACATGCGCAATACCATTATCCAAACCTACCCATAAGTCGTTTTCTTTGTCAAATCCTAAACTTAAAACCGAATTATTCATCAAAACATTGTCACGTTCAATATTTTTATAGGAATTGTTCTTTAAATCCAATAGGTAAATCCCCCTGTTTCCAGTCCCAATAATTAGCTTTTCGTCTTTGATAAATTTTGCCACATTTATTGTAGCCGATTTTAAAGTTTCATTTATCGGATTATCCCAACTTTTTAAACCATTTTTCTCTACAATAAAAACTCCTTTTTTCTGTGTAAATATGTAAGTCTTGTTTTGATATTTTTCTATGGCATGGACAACAGTGTTTTTTAAAACATTCCATCCTTTAGGGTTGGCAATATGGTTACCATTCATTTTAAAAATCCCGTCCTGTACAGAAGCTACGTATAAATTTTGATCTACACCAAAACAATACGAAATCAGAAACGGAAACTTAATTTTCTTAATTGTTTTTCCGTTGTAAATGAAAACATCGTTGAAGGATTGAAAATAAAGTGATCCATTGAATCTAAAAATCTTCCAGATTTCTTCGTTATCTCTTTCGTCAAATAATCTAAGATTTTTGGTAATTGAAACATAATGCATTGTTCCATCTTTTCTATACCAATAACCAAATTCTTTATAAGAGCCAGAATAAATTTTATCGCCTTCAATCAAAATTGATCGGATAATAGTTTTATTTGGAAGTGTATATTTTTCCCATTTTACGCCATCGTAACGCAATAAGTAATGATTATTGGCAAAATACATGGCATCATCATTTCCTTGTGCTACATTCCAGATTTGATTATCACCCTGATAATCTGATTTACTGTAATTTTCGACAAATGGAAGTAATTCTTGTGCTTGAAGTTGTAAAGCGATGAAAAAGAAGAAAACTGATTTAAAAAGTATCGATTTCAAGATATTCGTTTTTAAATTCAAAGATACTCACAAATATTTAATTTTTAGAGCTAAAAAAAACTCCTCGAATTGAGGAGTTCTTTCTAATATTCTTTCAAATCTAATTCTCTAGTAAGTTAAAAACCTGATTTGCAATTTCATATTCTTCATCTGTTGGAACAACTAAAACCTTTACAATAGATTTTTCAGAATTTATTTCACGTAATTCTTTAGAACGAATTTGATTCTTTTCTTTCTCAATTTCAATTCCAAAATAATCCATATCAGTACAAATTAAATTACGCATAAATGAAGAATTCTCGCCAATTCCAGCCGTAAAAACAATTGCATCTAGTCCGTTTAAGGCCGCAGTGTAAGCTCCGATTGTTTTTCTAATTCTGTACGCATTCATTTGTAACGCTAACTGACAATCTTTATTTCCTTTCTCTGCTTCTGCTTCAATATCACGCAAATCACTGTAACCTGTAAGCCCAAGCATACCACTTTGCTTCAATAAAACTGCATTCACTTCGTCTGGAGTGTATCCTAAATTTTTAATCATATAAAATACAACCGACTGGTCAATATCTCCCGCACGCGTTCCCATTATTAAACCATTTGAAGGAGAAAATCCCATTGAAGTGTCAATACATTTTCCGTTTT
Organism: Flavobacterium ginsenosidimutans; assembly: GCF_003254625.1. GTDB lineage: Bacteria > Bacteroidota > Bacteroidia > Flavobacteriales > Flavobacteriaceae > Flavobacterium > Flavobacterium ginsenosidimutans. The sequence goes on along the minus strand of NZ_QJRJ01000065.1, from coordinate 33,469 downwards.
TAATAGCTGCCATACTACAGCCGTTTCCTAAATGAATTGTAATTATTTTCGAATTGTTCTGTAAATAATTAATCGCTTTTTCAGAAACATATTTATGACTTGTTCCATGAAAACCGTAAACTCGCACTTTGTTTTCCGTTAACAAATAATTCGGAATAGCATATTTATAAGCTACTTCTGGCATTGTTTGATGAAAAGCCGTATCAAAAACCGCAATTTGCTCAGCCGAACTAAAAATTTCTTCTGCCACATTAATTCCTTCTAAATTAGCAGGATTGTGTAATGGAGCCAATTCAAAAAGCTGTTTAATTTTTGCTTTTACTTTTTCATCAATTTTTACTGTAGCACTAAAATCGCTTCCGCCATGCACAACGCGATGTCCAACAGCAGCAATCTCTGAAGTTGATTTAATAACGCCTTTTTCAGGATCTAAAAGCATATTAGCTACTTTTTGTAAACCTACTTTGTGGTTCGGGATTGGTAGCGTTTCTTCACGTGAAGCTGTCGCAGTTTTAAAAGTAACATTTGAAGTTTCTAAGCCAATTCTATCAATCATTCCAGAACAAATTACTTCATTTTCTGGCATTACCATTAATTGGTATTTAATTGAAGAACTTCCTGAGTTTATTATAAGTATTTTCATTTTTTTAAAGATTCTAAGATGCTAAGTTTCTAAGGTGCTGAGTTTTTTTAAAGACTCAAAACTTTTTATTTTATATTTTTAATATCACGAATTCACATTAAAATAAAGGTGATTTTTAAGGTAAGTATAATTCATAATTCATAATTCATAATTTACCATTAACAATTCACAATTATTTACATTCCCTGCGCTTGAATCGCTGTAATCACAACTGTATTAATAATATCGTCTACAGTACAACCACGGCTCAAATCGTTTACTGGCTTGTTTAAACCTTGTAACATTGGCCCAATTGCCAAAGCTCCAGTCTCTCTTTGAACAGCTTTATAAGTATTATTTCCGGTATTTAAATCAGGGAAAATAAGCACACTTGCCTGTCCTGCCACTTCTGAATCTGGCATTTTGCTTTTTCCAACACTCAAATCAACCGCTGCATCATACTGAATTGGTCCTTCAATTTTTAAATCAGGTCTTTTTTCTTTTACAATTGCCGTAGCTGCTCTTACTTTATCAACTTCGTCTCCTTTTCCTGATGATCCAGAAGAATAAGAAAGCATAGCTATTTTTGGTTCAATTCCGAATGCTAAACTAGATTCTGCAGAAGAAATTGCAATTTCTGCCAATTGCTCAGCAGTTGGGTTTGGATTGATAGCACAATCTCCAAAAACTGAAACTCGGTCTTCTAAACACATGAAAAATACAGAAGAAACTACAGATGAATTAGGTTTTGTTTTAATGAATTGCAGTGCTGGCAAAATGGTATGCTGTGTTGTGTGTGCCGCACCAGAAACCATTCCGTCTGCGTGGCCTTTGTACACCATCATAGTTCCAAAATACGAAACATCTTCCATTAAATCTCTTGCCATTGTAATGCTTACGTTTTTCGCCTTTCTTAGCTCATAGTACGTATTAGCATAATCCTCATACATTTCAGATTCGATTGGATTGATTATGTTTACTTTAGAAAAATCAAATGTAAGTCCAAGTTCTGCAACTTTGCTTTCAATTTGCTTTTTGTCTCCAATAATAGAAATATCTACCACATCCATATCTAATAATCTTGAAGCTGCAGCAATAATTCGGTCATCATTTCCTTCTGGCAAAACAATATGTTTTCTGTGCTGTTTAGCTCTTTTAACCATATTGTATTGAAACATTTTTGGCGTCATGCCTTCAGGTTGGAAAGTAATTACTCTTTGTGATAAAGCTTCAATTTCGACGTATTTTTCAAAAGTGTTAATTGATGTTTCAATTTTGTGTGTATTATTAGCGTAAATCTCTGATTTTATAGAACCTATTTTATTGGTAATATGATAAGTTCCGCCATCCACAGCGATAATCGGGACAATAGCAGAAAGTCCTTCAATAAGTTTTAAAATACTCTCTTCTGGAACAATATTTCCAGTCAGGATAATTCCTGAAATAGTTGGGTAATTAGCCGATTCATTTGCTTGCAAAGCCCCTAAAATAATATCCGAACGATCTCCAGGAGTAATTACTAAGGCGTTGTTATGCAAATGCACTAAATAATTATGCAATTGCATCGCTCCAACACTATAATGACCAATTTCGTTGTTTAAATAGTTTTCTCCAAATAATACCTTAGCATTCAATTCGTTTACAATTTCCTGCATAGTTGGATTATTCAAACTAGAGACAAGCGGAATTGTATTGATTAATACGTTTGATGGCAAACTTTTTTGCAAGCTATTCGTAACCAATTCGATATTTTCTGGCTGGACTTTATTAGCAAAAACAGATAAAACCTCAACCTCTTTTACTTTAAAAGAATCGTAAACTAAATACAAGCTATCTAAAAGTTCTTCTAAAGTTTTACCAACTCCTGAACCGACAATTATGGTTGGAATTCCAAGGTTTTTAGCGATTAAAACGTTCAAATCTAATTCGATAGAAGTTCCTTCTCCGGTAAAGCTTGTTCCTTCAACCAAAACAAAATCGAAACGTTCTTCTAGTTTTTTATACTTTTCAATAATTAAATCAAGAACCTCTCCTATTTTACCTTTATTCTTTTTCTTAATTAATCTGCTTTTAGTAATAGCGTACGCATCTTCAAACGCAATATCAAGATTAAAATACGATAAAACGGTTTCGATATGATTATCTACCTCACCATCAACAAAATCTTCGATTATAGGTCTAAAATACCCTACTTTGGCTGTTTTACCAATTAAGATACTCATCAAACCGAGCGTGATAATTGATTTACCACTATTATGATCGCTAGTGGCTATATATATTGCTTTACTCATAATTATTTATATTTATTCTAAATAACAAATTTATATAAAATCACATTCTTCTAAAACAAAACAAACGTTAAAACCAGCGTCGTTTCTTAAAATAAATGATTAGGGCTATTACCAGCAAAAACATTACGCCCATTACTACAAAATAGCCATTTTGCATTTTGAGTTCTGGCATATTTTCAAAGTTCATTCCGTACACTCCTACAATAAAAGTAAGCGGAATAAATATAGCTGAAATGATGGTCAGCGTTTTCATGATTTCGTTCATTTTTCGGCTTTGTTCCGAAAAATAAAAGTTCGAGGCACTTTCTAAAGAACTCATATCTGATTCTATTTGATCCAAAAGCTCCAAACTTTTTTGATGCAGTCTAATAAAGAAATTGAAAGTGTCTTTCTGAATTAACCCATTATCTTCATCGTCGTCTTTTTTCGTTTTCAAATAATAAAGCGAATCTCGAAGCGGTACTATAGAACGCTTTAGAAAATTCAAGTTATCTCTGTGATTTTCAATTTTTTCTAAAATAACAGGTTTCGCTTCTTTTTTTGTCAAATTGATTAATTCTTCAATCTTATCTTCTTCGTCTTCCAATGTGATGTAGAAATTCTCCATTACAGCGTCTAAAAGTAAATACAAGAGGTAATCTACCTTTTTAGTTCTAACTATTCCTGCATGCGTACGCAAACGCTCGCGAATGTGTGTAAAGAAATCGCTTCGCTTTTCTTGAAAAGAAATTAAGATTCCGTCTTTTAATATAAAACTTAACTGTTCTACACTAATATTATCTGAATATTCAGAAGGAAGAAGCGATTTTATATTAAAGAACAAAATATCTTGCTGCTCTTCTAGCTTTGTTCTCTTAGTAGTATTTAAAATATCGGCAAGTAGGAAATCATCAATTTTGAAATGCGTACCAATTGTTTTTATAAGATTGATATCATTTAAACCGTGAATATTGAGCCAATTGTTTTTGGTGTAATCAAAACAAGAATTTAAAGCTAAAACTGTAAACTTATCGTATTCTACAACATCTTGGTCATTATATACAAAAAGCTGCATTTCTGTTTCGTGCTCTTTATGCGTCCCAGTATACTCTAAAGTAATGTGTTGCAGCTTACGTCCTTTCTTGTATTTGATCTTTCTCATCCATGAAATTTTACAATAGTAATATTACGAAAAAGAATTCGAACAGGAAATGACAATTATCAGTTTGTGCAAAACCTAGACTTAGACGCACTGCAGTGCGTCTCTACAGTAATTCATACCCATAAAAAAACCGAGTCATTTCTGACTCGGTTTTCTATCTTAATACTTTGTACTAATTACTTAATACAAAAGAATTATTTTACCTCTTCGAATTCAACGTCTTCAACATTGTCTCCAGATTGCTCTTGTTGTGGAGCAGCTTGCTGTCCTTCACCACCTTGAGCGTACATTGCTTCTGTAGCTGTTTTCCATGCTGCATTTACATTGTCTAATCCTTTTTGGATTGCCTCAAGATCTTGAGATTGGTGAGCGAATCTTAATTCAGTTAAAGCAAATTCGATAGCTGTTTTTTGATCGTCTGTCAATTTATCTCCTAATTCTTTCAATTGAGATTCAGTTTGGAAGATAGTACTGTCAGCTTCGTTCAATTTCTCAGCTCTTTCTTTTGCAATTCTGTCAGCATCAGCGTTAGCTTCAGCATCTTTTTTCATTTTTTCGATTTCTTCAGCTGTTAAACCAGAAGAAGCTTCGATACGGATATCATGAGATTTTCCTGTTCCTTTATCAGTTGCAGAAACTTTGATGATACCATTAGCATCGATATCGAAAGTTACTTCGATTTGAGGAACTCCTCTTGGTGCTGGTGGAATACCATCTAAGTGGAAACGACCGATAGTTTTGTTATCAGCAGCCATAGCTCTTTCTCCTTGTAATACGTGGATTTCAACAGATGGTTGAGAATCAGCAGCAGTAGAGAATACTTGAGATTTTTTAGTTGGGATAGTTGTGTTAGACTCGATTAATTTAGTCAATACACCACCCATAGTTTCGATACCTAAAGAAAGAGGAGTTACGTCAAGTAACAATACATCTTTTACATCTCCAGATAAAACTCCACCTTGAATAGCAGCTCCAATAGCAACAACCTCATCAGGGTTAACACCTTTAGATGCTTTTTTACCGAAGAATTTTTCAACTTCGTCAGCGATTCTTGGCATACGAGTAGAACCTCCTACAAGGATAACTTCGTCGATATCAGATGTAGATAAACCTGCATCTTTTAATGCTTTAGCAACTGGCTCCATAGAACGTTTTACTAAAGAATCAGATAATTGCTCAAATTTAGCTCTAGATAATTTTTTCACTAAGTGTTTTGGTCCAGAAGCAGTAGCAGTTACGTATGGTAAGTTGATTTCTGTTTCAGCAGAAGATGATAATTCAATCTTAGCTTTCTCAGCAGCTTCTTTCAAACGCTGTAATGACATTGGATCTAAACGTAAATCAATACCTTCTTCAGATTTGAATTCGTCAGCTAACCAGTCAATAATAACTTGGTCAAAATCATCACCACCTAAGTGAGTATCACCATTTGTAGATAATACTTCAAATACACCGTCTCCTAATTCAAGAACAGAGATATCAAAAGTACCTCCACCTAAATCGTAAACAGCGATTTTTTGATCATTTCCTTTTTTATCTAATCCGTAAGCAAGTGCAGCAGCAGTTGGCTCGTTGATGATACGCATAACTTTAAGACCAGCGATTTCACCAGCTTCTTTAGTAGCTTGACGTTGCGCATCGTTAAAGTAAGCAGGAACTGTAATAACTGCCTCAGTTACTGTTTGACCTAAATAGTCTTCAGCAGTTTTTTTCATTTTTTGAAGTGTCATAGCAGACAATTCTTGAGCAGTGTATAAACGACCGTCAATATCCACACGTGGAGTATTGTTATCACCTTTTACAACACTGTAAGGAACTCTTTTTGCCTCTTCTTGAGTTTCAGCAAAAGTGTGTCCCATAAAACGTTTAATAGAAGCAATCGTTTTTGTAGGATTCGTTACTGCTTGTCTTTTTGCAGGATCACCTACTTTAATTTCTCCACCTTCAACAAAAGCGATGATAGATGGTGTAGTTCTTTTTCCTTCTGCGTTAGGGATAACAACTGCTTCGTTACCTTCCATTACAGAAACACAAGAGTTCGTCGTACCTAAGTCAATTCCGATTATTTTACCCATTTTTTATATATTTAATTTTTGATTTAATTTTATTAACTCAGGTGGCATAAGTCAATCTTTGTGCCAATATAAAAAACCAAATAAAATTGTCAGTTTTCATATTGGCAGAGGAAAAATCATCTGACAACATGACATTTTTCAAGACTGACAGATGTGGCAAACCACTATTTTTCATGTCATTATTAGAGAAAGTGTCTCATAATATTTTTTCAATAATGACTCTTCAAAAACAAAATTTTATATAAATCAAAAAAACACAATATTTCAAAAACGTTCTTTTATCATATAAATAATTTATATTTGAAATAAGCAAAACCTGATTAAAACGTAAAAAAATGAAGTTAACTCAGTTTATTTTAATACTACTGTTCTCCTCCTTCGCTATTGGTCAGGGAAAAAAGAACGAAATAAAAATCACAGGAAAAATCACAGGAAAAATTCCGGATATCATTGAATATACTTTACCAATTCACGGAATCGATTATTTTGGATTTACAGATTCTGCTCAAATCGATTCGTCTGGAAATTTTCAAATCACTATTTCTTTAGAAAAAACTTCTTTTATTGATTTATCGAACAGTTACAAATCTTACGGAACTTTAATTGTAGAGCCTGGAATGACTTATAAAGTCAGCATCAACACCGAAGCTTCTGAAAACAAATTTGTAGTGGAATCTCCGAACCAAAAAGGCCAAATACTTTACAACCAGATTCCAAATCGAAGCATGATTGTAGGTGGTCATTTTGAATTGGAAACAAAAAAATATACGCAAGACAGTGTTCCTTCAGAAATAAAACAAAAAATAGAACAAAGTAAAGAAGTTGAAATGGCAGAATTTAAAAAGCTTCTTAAAGAAAAAGTAATCTCAAAAGATTTTTACAATCTCGTAGAAACAGACCGAGATTATTTTCATAAAGGAATACAAGGAGGTCTCGCTTTTATAAATTATTTGCTTGTGGCACAAAATAAAAATAAACTTTCCAAGGAACAATTTAGTGAAATGTGGAAAGAGATTTTTCAATCAAATCCTGTTACAAATCCAAAGCTTTTAAGTTCGCCGTGGTTTTATTTTTATATCGAAAATTATCTGCGTTACAACGAATTAATTCTTGAAAAAGTAGACACCAAAATAATAGCTGAATTTCAGAAAAAAGGTCAGATTCATACTCATAACATAAACAATGCAAAAAAACATCTATCTGGACTTCAGCTAGAATATTATTTTGCTGCTTATGTTTATTATGAAGCGATAAATAATAATTACGAAAAAGAACTGATTACGCTTTTTGAGCAATTTAAAAAAGAATATCCTTCAAGTCCATATACACACTTTTTGGAGCCTGTAATTATGCCAATTATTGCCTTTCATAAAAAACAAGCAGAGCCATTAAATGAAAAAATTAATTTTATAGCTAATTCTTCCAGTCTTAATTCTGTAAATGATGTTTTAAAAAGTTTGAATGGAAAACAATATTATGTTGACATTTGGGCAACATGGTGCAGTCCGTGTAAAGCTGAATTTAAAGACAATGCTAAACTTTATGAATTATTAAAATCAAAAAACATTACAATGGTTTATATTTCTATTGACAAAGAAAGCAGAGAAAAGCAATGGAAAGAAATGATTCATTTTTATAATTTAGAAGGATATCATATCAGGGTAAACGAAAAATTAGATGCCAATTTAAGAAGCTTATACGGCAATCAGTCTATGGGAATTCCGTGGCATTTTTTGACTGATGAAAACGGAAATATTGTAAAGAAAAATGTTAGCGGACCTTCTGAAATTGAAAATTTAGAAAAACAATTAAGTAATAATTAATGCCCGAATGGAGAATTACACCATCATCATTTTCATATTAGCCATCGTTATTGGTTTATCAGCATTTGCAGAAAAGTCAAAACTACCTTATCCTATTCTTTTAGTTATTGTGGGAATCCTGATTGGTTTTGTTCCAACAATGCAGGAAATCGAAATCAATCCGGAAATTATTTTCTTGATATTTCTTCCGCCATTGTTATATGATGCTTCTTTCAATATTTCACCCAAACATTTTAAAACGAATCTTAGCACTATTAGTACATTGGCAATTCCGCTTGTATTTCTTACTACATTTTGGATTGCAGTTGTTTCTCACTACATGATTCCAGGCATGACATGGCCTTTGGCTTTTGTTCTAGGCGCTATTCTCTCAGCTACAGACGCTGTTGCAGCAGTAAACATTACAAAAGGTCTTGGTTTACCCGAAAAAACACTTACAATATTAGAAGGCGAAAGTCTTATAAATGATGCTTCTGCTCTTGTTGCTTATCGCTTTGCCGTTGCGACCGCAATGGGTTCTGCCTTTATTATTTGGAAAGCAGCCCTAAACTTTGCTTTATTGCTTGGAGGAGGTTTTTTGGTTGGTTTTGTAATGAGTAAAATCCTTGCTTTTATTCTTGGAAAAGTTCGCAAAAACATAAATGTAACGGTTAGCTTTATGCTTTTAATGCCATTTGTAACCTATTTAGTTGCAGAGCACTTACATGTTTCTGGAGTAATTGCAGTTGTTATTCTAGGTTTAGCAATGGCGCGTTTAAGCAATAAAATCTTTCCCGAAAATTTAAAAAACAATTCGAAAAGTCTTTGGGATGTTATTATTTTTTTACTCAACGGATTGATTTTCATTTTAATCGGACTCAATTTTCGATATATTTTAAAAGACATCGACGATGGTATGATTTTACCCTATATTGGTTATGCCGTAATCATTACAATTGTTGCATTATTAACTAGAATGACAAGAGTGTTTTTTCAAAAGAAAAACCTGCAAAAGGCCTTTTTAAAAAATAAAAAAGGAAAACGAAAAGTCAGTGAGCATGCGCTACTCGATTTTGGCAATAGCTTAATTATAAGCTGGTCTGGTATGCGTGGCATTGTATCACTGGCAATCGCAATCGGACTTCCTAAATTCCTAGAAGACGGAACTCCTTTTCCTCATCGAAATGCTATTATTTTTATTTCGGTCGCAGTTGTATTATTGACTTTAATTGGACAAGGGCTAACACTGCCGTGGATTGTCAAAAAAATAAAAGAAATAGAAGAAAAAAAACAGCTAAACCAACAAATTCCCAAAACACATAATAACTAATTAAAACCAAAAAAAACATGGAACAAGAATTAAAAGGCCAATTTGATGAATTTGAAAAACCAGACGTAATAAGACGCAAATTACTTCCGTGGTGGATAAAAGTTTTCTGCTGGATTTTTATGCTAATGGGCATAGGTGCCATTGGTTCGCTAATTACAAATCTTTTTGTTCCAAATGTAAACTTATCTCTTTACGGTTTCTCTAGCGATACCGCTTATTCAGGAACAGGACTTTTTATTATCGCTGTCATGCTTCTAAAAGCTTTTGCTGCATTTTCACTTTGGTTCGAGAAACCAAATGCAATTATGATTGCTAAAATAGATGCTGTCGTCGGTATTGCAATATGTATCGCTTCCTTATTTATACTTCCTTTCAGTACCGCTAATGGACATTTTTCTTTGCGTTTAGAAATTTTACTTCTAATTCCATATTACATGAAAGTAAATAAAATAGAATACGAATGGGATAATCTTGAAACTATTTAACCCCAAAACACATGAAAAACATTTTAATAATTCTCGCGCTCTCAATTATCTTGATTTCCTGCAATAAAACAGCAAATGCAGCATCAGAAAATGAAAAACTTGTAAGACAGTATTTTGATCTTTTCAACAAACATCAATGGAAGGAAATGTCCGATATGTATATTGAAAATGCTGAATTTAAAGATCCTACTTTTGGAATTGGCGTTAGAAGACAATCTAAGCAGGAAATTATAGAAAAATACGCTGGACTTGGAGCTTATTTCCCTAATATTGAAGATAAAATATTGCAAATTTATCCTTCAGGCGAAAAGAACGTTATTGTCGAATTTATTTCAACTGGAACTGGAATTGACAAATCAAAATTCACTTTACAAATCTGTACAATTTTCACTATCGAAAATGGAAAAATCACTCAAGATTTTACTTACTACGATAATTTTGAAAAAACAGCTGAATAATTGATTTACAAAAATAAACGTAACTTTATCATACCGCGTTTTCGTTTAATTTAAAACTTTTCAGAAATGACTTCAGAGATTCTTTCCACAACACCAGATTCAGAAATCGTGACCACGCGAATTTTGAATTTCCCGCAAGAACTTGTTTTCAAAGCATGGAGCACGCCTGAACATTTGAAAAATTGGTGGGGACCAAAAGGTTTTACAAATACTTTTCATGAGTTTAATTTTTGCGAAGGCGGTAAATGGAGTTTTATAATGCATGGTCCAGAAGTGGGAAATTATGCAAACGAATGTGAATTCATCAAAATTGACAAACCTAATCTTATTGCATGGAAACGCCATTCTAAACCGCTTTTTCAAATCTTGACAACATTTGAAACTGTTGCCGAAAATCAAACGAAAGTAGTTTTTAAAATGCTTTTTGAAACTGAAGAAGAATGCCAGAAATTAAAGCCTTATGTTATCGATAAAAATGAGGAGAACTTTGATAAACTGGAAGTTGAACTTTCTAAAATGAAATCATGAAAACTTAATTACATATTTTTACAAATAATCATCAATCATTAAACAATCAAAAATCAATCACATGAAAAAAATCATTTTACTAGCAATTTTTCTAATTGCTCAATCATTTTATGCGCAAAACCAAGTCGCAAAAAAACCTGAAACCGTTATTATTATTAACAACGAAATTGCCACAATGGATCAAGTTATGAAATATGGCAATGAGGGTTATGTCAAATCAATGAATAAAGGCGTTAGTGAAGAAAAGCGAAATGAACTAGCAAAAAAATTTGGCGATAAAATTGGCGATAGAGAGTTTATAGTGGTCGTAGAGGTTTTTACTGAGCAAGAAAAAATCGAAAACGATAAAAAGCTTAAAACCGATGTCGCAGAACAACAAACTCCAGCAAAACAAGAGGAATTTCTCTTAAATATAAACGATAAAGCCAAAGACTTCACTTTAAAGCTTGTAGACGGAAAAGATGTAAAACTTTCTGATTTAAAAGGAAAAGTGGTATTGGTTAATTTTTGGGCAACCTGGTGCGCACCTTGCTTACAAGAGTTTTACGATATTCCGTCAAAAATTCTAGAACCTTTCAAAAATGATAATTTTGTCTTTTTAGCCATTTCAAGCGGGGAAACTGAAACTGCAGTGGCTAAAAAAGTAGTGAAATTAAAAAAAGATGGTCTAGATTTTAATTTCGGTATTGATCCAAAGGAAATAATATGGAATCAATATGCAACGAATTCAATTCCTAAAAACTTTGTAATTGATCAAAACGGAATTATACAATATGTAGCAGTTGGAAATGCTGAAGGAAACTTAGATAACATCGCAAGCGAAATCAAAAAACTGCTTTCAAAATAGATTATACGATAACCCATTTACAATCTGATAAAAAAAATATATGCATGCATAGCAATTTTATGCTATTCGTTTATTTTTTATTCGTAATTTCGGTTTTTCAATAAAATACAATATTAAAAATGGCTTCATTTACAAAAGAAATATCTTTTCGCTGGTCAGATCTTGATCCAAATTTTCACGTTCGTCACAGCGCTTATTATGATTTTGGTGCACAGCATCGTATCGAAATTTTAGAAGAATTGGGTTTAACATTAAAAGTAATGCAAACGCAAGGTTTTGGTCCTGTTTTGTTCAGAGAAGAATGCGTTTTTAGAAAAGAATTAAAACTTTCAGACAAAATATTCATTCACACTAAAACTTCAAAAATGAAAGCCGATGCTTCTCGCTGGTCAATCATTCATGAATTTAGGAGAGAAGACGACACGCTTTGTGCGACAATTACTGTTGACGGCGCATGGATGGATACAAAGTTGCGAAAATTAGCTTCGCCAACGCCAGAAATTGCGATTCAAGCCTTGAGTATTTTCCCAAAAAGCGATGATTTTGTTGGTTTGTAAAAACGAATAACGATCTTAAATCAGAAAATCCCAAAAGCAATTTTAAATATTGTTTTTGGGATTTCTTCTTTCAAATCAAAAATTATCTAGGCATATTATTCAAACTTTAATCCAAAATTTACTTTTTCGAAAGTTGTACTGCAGGAAATTGCAAATCGCCCAATATTCAGAGTGCCAAAGATCCCTCCTACTGAATGTCCAGAATAAAATCCTCCAGCCGAAAATCGGTTAATCTGATATTTTAAAGCAATGTCATTTACTCTTGAACTCAGCTGTCCAAAAGCAATTACATGCGGAATAATTTCATAGCTTCCAAAGACTTTTGGAACCAGCTTCTGATAATAATTGAAACTTTCATCAGTTTCATAATCAATACTTGTCGAATGCAGATTTTCGAGATTTCCACCAATATAAGTGTTCTCAGAAAAATGCCACGAAATACTAAAACCCGTAAAAGTTCCGTCGTAACCACTCCTCGATTCGAGATAACCAATACCAATTGTGGCTCTGAATTTTTCGCAAATTTTTCCGATATAACCAACATAAGTTCGATCAATTTCCGACTTGTCAATTCCAGCACCTACAATAATATCATCGTCACACATATTAAAAGCATATTGAAAATAAGCCGAATATTGATCTTCATTTGCCGCGACAACGCTTCGGCCTTTATCTAGATCGATATTGGGTGAAATTAAGGTTGAGTTTATAACGGCGAAATCAAAAGTATTGAGTTCTTGGGCAAATGTGGGGACTGTGAGCAGGAGTAAAAGTATCGTTTTTTTCATAATACTATTTTTAAGGCTTACAACATTCTTATATTAAAATTACGCACTATTTCGCTGTTAATGAAAGAATTTCCCTTAAGTGCCACATTACTCGTCAAAATGCATTATTTTCATAATCAATATCATTTAATCGATAAAAACTCAATAAATCATCGATTATTGACATCAAAAACAATGAAACCATTTTGAATGCTTTTTTTTGGATAACTTTAAGATTTTAGGTTTTGTTTTGAAAATGGATAGGTTTAACTTTATAAATCATAAAAAAACAAAAGTCCATCAAATGAAAATCCTGAAATTTTTACTGCTTTTCGTTCCTTTTTTCGCTTTATCTCAAGAAGGAAAAATTAAGTCTTTAGATATCAATTTAACGAATTATGAATATCCATTTCCTGTACACTTTTTAGAGTTAAGCAATCAGCGTCAAGCGCTAAAAATGGCTTACATGGATATTAAACCCGATAATTACAACAATAAAAATGTTGTTTTGCTTCACGGAAAAAATTTCAATGGCGCTTATTGGGAAACCACTATTAAAGCCTTAACGAAAGAAGGTTTTCGTGTCATTGTTCCAGATCAAATTGGTTTTGGAAAATCTACAAAACCTGACAATTTCCAATATACTTTTCAGCAATTAGCAGAAAATACCAAAAAGCTTTTAGATCATTTAGGAATTCAAAAAACAACAATTTTAGGTCATTCTATGGGCGGAATGCTGGCGACACGTTTTGCTTTGATGTATTCTGAAACTACAGAAAAATTAGTTTTAGAAAACCCAATTGGCTTAGAAGACTGGAAATTGATTGTTCCTTACAAACCTGTTGATTGGTGGTACGAATCGGAATTGAAACAGAATTACGAAGGCATCAAAAAATACCAAATGGCGAATTATTATGACGGAAAATGGAATTCCGATTATCAAAAATGGGCTGAACTTGGCGCTGGATGGACAACTGCACCAGATTACAATCGTGTAGCTTGGAACTCTGCTCTTTTGTACGATATGATTTTTACGCAACCTGTTTTGTATGAATTCAAAAATATCAAAAGTCCGACACTATTAATTATCGGAACGAGAGATAAAACGGCTTTAGGAAAACCTTTAGTTTCAGCTGAAATTCAAAAAACAATGGGTAATTATGCTGAATTGGGCAAAAAGACACAAAAGGCAATTCCGAACTCAAAATTGGCAGAAATTCCAAACACAGGACATTTGCCACATATTGAATCTTTTGATGCGTTTATAAAATCATTAATTGTATTTTTGAAATAAAAACTTTTTTTGTTTGCCACGAATTATACTAATTCATGGCAAAATCTAAAATCTAAAATCAACAATCTAAAATTAAAAATATGTTTACAATAGAACAGATAAAAGAAGCGCATTCGAAAGTAAAATCAGGTGCAGATTTTCCAAATTACATTCAGGATTTAATCATTTTAGGTGTAAAAGGATATGATACTTATGTGCACGACGGAAGCACTGTTTACTTCGGATTAAACAATTATACCGCTGCCGCTGAAGAAAAATATCCAGAAATTAAAGTAGCTGATTTTGCCAACAAAGAACTTTTTATCGAAAATTTGGTAAAACATCAGCACGGAGAAACCGATTATATGACTTTTTGCAATCATTGTGCGCAAGCTGGAATTGCAAAATGGCGCGTTGATATTGTTGAAATGACTTGTACTTATTTTGACAAATCGGAACATGAAATTTTAATCGAAAAAATTCCTGTTTAATTACTTCACTATTCATGACTATTTTCAACCAAAACCACCAAACCATCTTCAAGAAAAGCATTTTACTTTTAGCTTTAATTGTTTCTTTCTTTGGCTTTTCCCAAAACAAAAAAGAACATTCAAAATTTAAAGTCATTGCTTTTTATACCGCAAAAAACGATCAGGCGCATATTAGTTTTGTGCATGAAGCCAATAAATACTTCCCGAAATTAGCGGCAGAAAATCATTTTCAGTACGATTCGACCAGCAATTGGGATAATTTAAATGCAAAGTTTTTGGCGAAATATCAAGTTGTTTTGTTTTTAGACACAAGACCTGAGAAAAAAGAACAGCGAGAAGCTTTTCAAAAATATATGGAAAACGGTGGCGGTTTCATTGGATTTCATTTTTCGGCATTTGCTTTAAATGATTCGAGTTATCCGCAAGATTGGAATTGGTATCATAACACTTTCTTGGGTTCTGGCGAATATGGAAGTAATACTTGGAAACCAACTTCGGCAGTTTTGAGAGTAGAAAATCAGCATTCTGTAACCAAAAATCTGCCTGCAAAATTTACTTCTGCTCCAAATGAATGGTACAGATGGTCGAATGATTTAACCAAAAATCCAGACATTGAAATTTTATTGGCTATTGATGAATCTAGTTTTCCATTAGGAACTGGTCCAAAAGCCCATGAAATCTGGCATAGCGGTTATTATCCAGTTGTTTGGACAAACAAAAAATATAAAATGCTGTACGTAAATATGGGACACAATGATATTGATTATGAAGGCGGAACAAACAAAACTTTATCGTACACTTTTGAAAATAAAACACAAAGTCAGTTAATTTTGAATGCCTTGCTTTGGCTTGGAAATTCGAAGAAAAAATAAAAAATGTCTACTATTTCTCCATTAATTACGGCTCAAGAATTAATCGAATTAAATGCCACTTCAAAAATCATTTTAATTGATGCTCGAGCTGGTGCAAATACTTTTGAATCTTATCAAAACGAACATTTAAATGGCGCACGTTTTGTCGATTTAAATCGTGATTTGGCCAATATTCCAGAAAATCCAGCAAATGGAGGAAGACATCCTTTGCCTTCTCATGAAGAATTTTCAGAAACACTTTCTTCATTAGGAATTTCGCCTTCAGATCATGTTGTGGTTTACGATGATAAAAACGGTTCTAATTTTGCCGCACGATTCTGGTGGATGATGCGTGCAATTGGACATGAAAAAATTCAGGTTTTAAATGGTGGTTATCAAACTGCGATTCAAGCTGGTTTTCAGACAAATTCTAAAAATGAGACTTTTGAAAAAACATTATATCCTTCGCAAGAATGGAAATTAGCTTTAGCAGATATAGAAGAAGTCGAAAAAGCTCGTAAAAACGATCAAAATATCGTAATCGATGTTCGTGATGAAAACCGCTATAATGGCTTAACAGAACCTTTGGATTTAGTTGCAGGACATATTCCTGGAGCTATCAACGTTCCATTAACTGAAAATTTAGACGAAAACGGATTGTTTAAATCTACCGATGAATTGGCCGAAAAATACAAAGCAATTCTTGAAAATAAAAAAACAGAAAATACAATTGTTCATTGCGGTTCTGGCGTTACAGCTTGTCACACCTTATTGGCGATGGATTACGCCGGACTTCCAATTCCTAAATTATATGTGGGTTCGTGGAGCGAATGGTCAAGAAACGATCGCGAAATGGCGTTAAAAGAGAATAAATAATATTAAAAAATTACAATGCAACATTGGGATATACTTTTATCGAATCAGGTAAATAAAAAAGCTTTTATAGACAATATATTAAACGGAGAAGCCAAAGGAGAATTAGCCGTTTTTAATAATCAAAAAGGAATTCTTTTCTCTGATATTTCAATTGAAAAATTTATTGAAAAAGAGTTTCAATACGACAGCGTTGAAGCTTCAACAACTTCAAATAGACAATTGCGAACTTTTTCTTCTGGAGAACGCAAAAAAGAATTTTTACGTTATTGCATTGACCAAAAACCAGATTTTATCATTTTCGACAATCCGTTTGATCATTTAGATCAGGCTTCTAGAGTTGTTTTGGCCAACTCTCTTGAAAAATTAACCGATTCTATCGCGATTATTCAATTATTGAACCGTAATGTCGATGTATTAGATTTTGTTCCGAATAAAGCTTTAATTAAAGACAATTCATTCGAATTACATCCTTTTGTAAAAAACGAAAATCATTTTAAAACGCTAAATACAGCTTCAATTCCGAAAGCGACAGAAACACATTCTTTTCAAGATAATGTATTAATAAAACTGGAAGATGTTTCGGTAAGCTACGAAGAAAGAAAAATCATAAACAATATTTCTTGGACAGTAAAACAAGGCGAATTCTGGCAATTAATTGGCCCGAATGGTTCTGGAAAAAGTACTATTTTATCCTTAATTACAGGAGATAATCCGAAAGGTTTTGGACAGAATTTATTTTTGTTTGGAAGAAAAAAAGGAACTGGAGAAAGTGTTTGGGAAATCAAGAAACAAATTGGAATCTTCACAACTTCTATGACCGATTTATTCCAAAAGGGCCATACGTTGGAACAAATGATTCTATCAGGTTTCTTTGATTCTATCGGACTTTATACAGAACCGACAACACATCAAAAACAAATTGTAAATCAATGGCTTGAAGTGATCGAAATGACGCATTTAAGAAAAAAGCGCTTTATAGATCTTTCTATCGGACAGCAACGTGTTGCATTAATTGTTCGTGCCGTTTTAAAACATCCGCCATTATTAATTTTAGACGAACCAGTTGAAGGTTTAGACGACGAAAATGTAGATTTAGTTATTCAATTAATTAACACTATCAAACAAGAAACAAATGTGAGTATTATTTATGTTTCGCATCGAATTGAACAAGGCCTTGCTCCTACTTCTGTTTTCGAACTTTTGCCTTCAGAAACGGGATCAATCGGAAAAATAAAATATCACTCAGAATTGAATTAAAATGAGTTAATTAGATAATAGGTCAATTAGATAATTTATCGACAAAACGCAAAGCATATCTGTAGAGACGCACTGCAGTGCGTCTCCGCAACGAATATCCACAATACGTTAGACGTACAGCAATGCACCCCTACGCAATACCGGAACGACACCAAATTATGATAAAGCCAATAAGCATTACATTTATTTTTTTACTGATTTTAAGTTCGTGTTCAAGCACGATATCGACTTCTAAAAAAGAATACATTTTACAGCATTCAAAAGAACTAAAATCAGATTGGACAATCAATTCTAAAGAATGGGTTTTAAAAAATGATACCCTCACAGGAAACGGTTCCCTTTCACCTTGGGGAGTTTTGGTTTCAAAAAAAGAGCTTCCAAAAAATTATGAAATTGATTTTAAAGTCAACATGACAAATGCATCTTTATTCGAAATTATGCTCAATTTAGACAAAGGAAAATACATTCGAACCTACTTGTATCAAATTGATCAAAACATTGTAATTGGCGACGGAATGTATAATAAAAAAGACGATTCGTATGGAAAAAGAGGCGGAAAAACATTGTTTAGAAAACCAATGGAATTAGAAAACAATAAATGGTATACTGTAAATATTAAAGTTTTAAATAACCAACTATTCTTTTCTGTAGACAACAAAACTTCTTTAGAATGTTCTCTAGAAAAAAGCAATCTAAACCAAAAAGGAAAACTTGGTTTCATAACCAACGGAGAAGTCAAAATAACTGGTTTAACAATTAAAACTTTCTAAAAGATTCGCTGCGAATGGAAAAATACGAGATAATGCAAAATGGTGATAACGAAATGACTATTTCATTTTATTTCAATAAAAAATCATTAATTATTCCTTGGATAATTTTCTTTTCAATATTACTATTAATCATCTGCAAGTTAAAGCCTGAACTATTAGCTGAAACATTTATCTCAATAATTATTGCAATGTCAGCACTCGCATATGTACTATTTAATGATTACTTTGAATGGTACAGAAACAAATTTCATGTGCTTAGTATTAGAAATGAAGATTTGTACATTAATAATAAATTTCATTGCAAATTATTTAAATTACAATCTGTAAATGTTATTTATCTAAATGGGAAATATAGCTTAGGTTGGATGGTATATTTGGATGTCTTTCCCATTTCTTCTAATGACTACATTATAAAAAAACAATTAAAAGAAAAAGATGCGCATGAAATAGCCGAAAAAATCTCAATATTTCTTGATCGAAATGTCAAAATAGAATCATAAAAAAAAAGCTCCAAAAATGGAGCTTTTTCAATTTTATTCAAGTAATGAAAGAAATTATCTAATTGACAAATTCTCTAATTCTCTAATTACGATTCATCCTCAACATTATGCGACTTCACATAATTTTGCCATTTCTCGATACAATCCTTAAAATCTTGAGGCAGTTCTGTATCAAAACGCATTAATTCTCCCGTATTCGGATGAACAAATCCAAGCGTCTTAGCGTGCAGCGCTTGACGTGGCAAAGCTTTAAAACAGTTCTCTATAAATTGCTTATATTTTGTAAAAGTAGTTCCTTTCAAAATCAAATGCCCTCCGTAACGCTCATCATTAAATAACGGATGACCGATATGTTTCATGTGCGCACGAATCTGGTGCGTTCTACCCGTTTCTAATTTACAAGAAATCAAAGTTACATAACCAAAACGCTCCAAAACTTTATAATGCGTAATAGCAGGTTTACCAATTTCTGGATCATCAAAAACTGCCATTTGCATACGATCTTTCAAATGTCTCGCTAAGTTTCCTTCAATTGTACCGCTATCTGCCACAACATTTCCCCAAACCAGAGCAATATACTCGCGCTCGGTAGTTTTAGCTTCAAATTGCTTTGCTAAATGCGTCATTGCAGCTTCTGTTTTAGCCACAACCAAAAGACCAGAAGTATCTTTATCAATTCTATGAACCAAACCTGGGCGTTCGCTGCTATTCATTGGCAAATTATCAAAATGATGCGCCAAAGCATTTACCAAAGTTCCAGTATAATTTCCGTGACCAGGATGCACAACCATTCCAGGCTCTTTATTAATCAATAAAAGAGCATCGTCTTCATAAACAATATTCAACGGAATATCTTCAGGAAGAATATGATTTTCAAACGGAGGATGCGACAACATTACCGTTATCACATCAAAAGGTTTTACTTTGTAATTTGATTTTACTGGAATTTCATTCACAAAAATGTTTCCATTAGTTGCCGCATTCTGAATTTTATTTCGCGTGGCATTCGGAATCAAATACATTAAATATTTGTCAATACGCAAAAACGCTTGACCTTTTGGGACTTCAAATCTATAATGTTCGAATAATTCGTCTTCTAGATCTAAATTTTCTTCAATATTATTGTTCATCAGCTGGGGTTTCTACAGGCACCGCAGTACTGTCTGCCTGACTATCATCTACATAACTTGCTTTTCCGTCTCCTAAAACCAAATCAATTTTAGAAGCTTTAAGCACGCGATCTCCTACTTTTAAGTTTCTTCCTTTCAAACGCATTTCCAAAACCATATCTTTTCCAAGATTCGGAATATACGTAATCGTTCCTGGCTCCAAACCTAACGCTTTTAACGTTGGTACAGCTTCACGATATGTTTTTTCGATCAAATCTGGAATTTTCACAGAAGAAAAACCAGAAGCATTAATCTTAATATAAATTTTTCTACCCACTTTTACCTTTGTTCCAGGCAATGGATCTTGTTCAACAACACTATATTTTGGGAATTCACTTCTGTAATCAACACTATCCAATAGAACATAATCTAAATCTAGTTCATCCAATTTTTCTTCAACTTGTTCTTCAGTCAATTTAGACAAATTCGGAACAGCAATTTCGTGTCCGTGATCAGTTGTAAAAGTCAACCAATGCATAAATAAATAACCAATAAGCGCAATAATTGCTGCCGAAGCAAGCAATTGCAAGAAAAAAACTCGGCTTGTTAAATACTGACGTAAACTCATAAATTTATTTTTAATAGCGACAAAGATAAAGTATTTCGTTTCAAAAAAAATGATAATTTTGTTTAAAACAAGAAAGTGCCATGATTGTCATCCTGAGCAAAGTCGAAGGATAATTTTCAGGAGCTGTTTCCTGCTATCCGCTGTATTCCCGATAAACAAAAACTACGGCTAAAAAGCCTTGTTTTTCTAAATCGGGAGATGCCGCTTCTATCAGGGCTAGGGCACTTGGTTACATAAGAACGTTATTTATTAAAAAATCATATATCAAATTAAAGTTTCAAAACAGATTTAAACGATTTACGGCAAAACCTGAAACTTGAAACAAATTAAAACCTGAAACAAAAACATGAAAAACATTGCCATCATCATGGGCGGCTATTCCAGCGAATACAAAATATCTTTAATCAGCGGGAATGTCGTGTATCAATATCTTGACAAAACAAAATACAACGGATTCCGTATTCACATTTTCAAAGAAAAATGGGTGTACGTTGACCAAAACGATGCCGAATTTCCAATTGATAGAAATGATTTTTCAGTTACAGTAAAAGGTGAGAAAATCACATTTGACTGTGTTTTCAACGCCATTCACGGAACTCCAGGCGAGGACGGATTAATGCAAGCTTATTTCGAATTAATTGGTCTGCCACAATCTTCTTGCGATTATTACCAATCGGCATTAACATTCAACAAAAGAGATTTATTATCTGTTTTAAAACCATACGGAATCAAAACAGCGGTTTCTTATTACTTGAACAAAGGAGACGAAATTAATACAGCAGAAATCGTTAAAAAAGTAGGCTTGCCATGTTTCGTAAAACCAAACAAAGCAGGTTCAAGTTTCGGAATCTCAAAAGTAAAAACTGAAGCTGAACTTCCAATCGCAATTGAAGTAGCATATAAAGAAGACAACGAAATAATTATTGAAAGTTTCCTTGACGGAACAGAAGTTTCGGTTGGAGTAATCAATTACAAAGGCGAAATTAAAGTTCTTCCAATCACAGAAATCGTATCAGAAAATGATTTCTTCGATTATGAAGCAAAATACGAAGGAAAATCACAAGAAATAACACCAGCGAGAATCTCTGACGAAATGACTAGAAAAGTTGGAGAAACAGCAAAACGTGCTTACGAAGTTTTAAAAATGAAAGGTTTCTCAAGAAGCGAATTCATCATCGTAAACGACGAGCCACATATGCTGGAAATGAACACAATTCCAGGTTTAACAACAGAAAGCTTGATTCCGCAACAAGCAAAAGCAGCAGGAATTTCTCTAGAAGATCTGTTTACAAATGCAATTGAGTTAGCTTTAAAATAGATGCTAAGATACTAAGGCGCTAAGATTCTAAGATTTTAGTGCCTTAATTTTTCGATTGTCAAGCTGAGCGAAGTCGAAGCCATTTAACTTTAAACCTTTGTCACTTTGTACCTTTAAACCTAAGAAAATTAGTCCCTTAGAATCTCAGAACTTTAGCACCTTAAAAAAATGAAAGAAATCTTCGAATGGAATAGACTATTTTTTAATGAATTGCCAGAAGTCTTTCTTTTGGAAGTAATATTTCGTTCGACAGTAATGTTTACTATTTTGCTGCTAACGTTAAAATTGGCTGGTAAACGAGGTGTAAAACAATTATCAATTTTCGAAACCGTAATTATTATTGCATTAGGCTCTGCTGCTGGCGACCCAATGTTTTATGAAGATGTTGGCATCGTTCCTGCGGCAATTGTATTTTTGGTAATTATTGTTTTGTATCGTTCTGTGACATGGCTTACTGGAAAAAGCAAAAAATTCGAAGAATTTATAGAAGGGAAAACCGAGTGTTTAATCAATGATGGGAAATTTTCTGTATCGAGTTTTAAAAAAGAAACTTTGGCACAAGACGAATTTTTCTCAGAACTTCGTGTAAAATCAATAGAACATTTAGGACAGGTAAAACATGCTTTTATAGAACCAAGTGGCGAAATAAGTGTGTTCTTTTATCCAGATGAAAAAGTAAAATACGGATTGCCTATTTTGCCTTCTTTGTTTAATGCTAAGAGCAAATTCATTCCAACCGACGGAATCTATGCTTGTTCGTTCTGCGGACACACACAAGAAGTTAAAAAAGGAACTGCAAAATGTGATATCTGCAAAAGAGAAGAATGGGTCGAAGCGATAAAAACTCTTAGAATAACTTAAAATAAATTCCAAAAAAAAAAAATTCCAAATTCCAAAACAAAGAAAAACTAAGATTCAGCACCATCCAAATAAAACTTAGAATCTTAGCATCTCAGAACCTTAGAAACTTAAAGAAATGCGAAAAGCCATATTCCCAGGATCGTTTGACCCTATTACACTCGGACATGAAGATATTATCAAAAGAGGACTTCCTTTATTTGATGAAATTGTAATTGCAATTGGGGTTAATGCCGAAAAAAAGTACATGTTTTCATTAGAAGAAAGAAAACGCTTTATTGAAGAAACCTTCAAAGACGAGCCAAAAATTTCTGTTATTACCTATGAAGGTCTAACAATCGATCTGGCAAAAAAACTAAAAGCCAATTTCATTCTAAGAGGTTTGCGTAACCCAGCCGACTTCGAATTTGAAAAAGCTATTGCGCATACCAATAGAAAATTATCAAAAATAGAAACCGTTTTCTTGCTGACAGCTGCAAGTACTTCATTCATCAGTTCGAGCATTGTACGTGATGTATTGCGTCATGGCGGCGAATATGAAATGTTGGTTCCAGAAGCTGTTAGGGTTACAAAATAAAAACTCCTTAAAAGCCATAGACTTGAAACAGATTTCAAAAACGGATTTTAATCCGTCAACATCAAGTAATAATATTTGCCAGCGAAACAAATTATAAGTAATTTCGCATTTTTAAAACAAACAATAAATAATGAGCATCGAAAGAGAATTAAGCAAACGAAGCGGATCTAAATGTGAACTTTGTGGCGCCGAAGAAAATTTAAAAGTTTATCAAGTCCTGCCAACTAAAAAAGGCGGAATTGACGAAGCTATATTAGCCTGTAACACTTGTATTGACCAAATTGAAAATCCAGACAACGTAGATTTAAATCACTGGAGATGCCTGAACGACAGTATGTGGAACGAAAATATTCCAGTACAAGTTGTTGCTTGGAGAATGTTAAGCCGTTTGCGCGCTGCAGGATGGCCACAAGAATTACTAGATATGATGTATCTTGATGAAGATACGCTAGAATGGGCAAAAGCAACAGGAGAAGGTGAAGATGACGAAAATAAATTAGTTCACCGCGATAGTAACGGCGTAGTGCTACAACACGGAGATTCTGTAGTTTTAATCAAAGATCTTAAAGTAAAAGGTTCTAGCATGGTTGCTAAACAAGGAACTGCTGTTAGAAACATCCGTTTAGACCACGAAAACGCTGAATACATTGAAGGAAAAGTCGATGGCCAGCAGATTGTGATTATTACGCAGTACGTTAAAAAGATTTAAAAAAGTTGCTAAGGTTCTGAGATTCTAAGATTCTAAGTTTTAGAATACTGCATAATTTAACCGCAAAGCACACAAAGTATACGCAAAGTTCGCAAAGTTTTATTCTCAAAGCTTTGCGAACTTTGCGCTTTTAAAAGCCTTTAAGTAAAGAAACTTAGCGTGCTTTGCGTTAAAATTAAAGGCAAAGCTTATCAACTTGAAACTTGAAACATTTACGCAAAGTTTTATTCACAAAGCTTTGCGAACTTTGCGCTTTTAAAAGCCTTTAAGTAAAAAAACTTAGCGTGCTTTGCGTTAAAATTAAAGACAAAGTTTATCAAACTGAAACTTGAAACTAAAAAAAAGCCGTTCAAATAGAACGGCTTTTTATACATATATCGAAAATTATTTTTGAAATAATTTACTGATTTGATCTTTTACGAATGGCTCAGAAACGTTGTTTGTTGCTGCGTCTCTTTCTTTACCAGAAACCATAAACTGAACTGTAGCTTTGTCTGGAACCACATTACCTGTGTAATGTAACCAAATGTAGTTGTTAGGTAACTCTAATTTGATATCATACAACGGAGAAGCTGTAAATCCGCCCATGATAATGTTGTATAAAGAGTTATAAGCATTATCTATGTTCTTGAATGAAAATTTTCTCAAAGTCGAATCATCATCACTTTGAACGATAGTGTAATACACAGTGTATTCGTCACCAATTTTCTGAATGTAGTTGTTGTTTACTTTTCCTAATTTTTCTACAGGAACTGTTTCTAGAACCTTAACCTGTGCAAACGAAACAAAACTAAAAAACAATGCGGCAAGAGTAATAATCTTTTTCATATAGTATTTGGGGTTTACAATTTTACGAACACAAAAAAACATAGAAATATTGAAAAAACCCCTATCAATTCATTATTTTTTTAACATAAAATTGTAAAAGTTAGTTACACAAAAATAAAACACTGAAAAACAATAAGATAAAAACTAAAATTTCATGATACAAAATCCATTTTTGTACTAAAAATCATTTAATTTGAACTAATATTTTCCTCTTTTCTCCTCTTCTACTTTCTTGATCACATTACGGGCAACTTCGATTTTAAACTTCTTCCCTTTCATTTTTTCATCTTTAATGTTTTTTAGCAGATCTTTTACTTTATTGTACTTTACTGCTGCAAACGAAACAAAATCTTTAACTTCAATTAATCCTAAATCTTCTTTCTCTAATTTTCCTTTTTGAGAAAAGAACCCAACAATGTCAAATTTGTTCAGTTTAGTCTTCTTTCCGCCACTAATATAAATAGTTTGAAATTGAGGCGTATTTGGAAGCGAAACTTTTCCTTCAACATCCAAAACCTTCATTTCATAATTAATGTAGTCTAATTGTTTTTCACTTTCGTGAATAATAACATACGCCGTTCCCGTTGCTTGCATACGTGCTGTACGTCCATTTCTATGCGTAAATTCGTCTTCTTTTAATGGGAGATGATAATGAATAACGTGTTTCATTTCTGGAATATCCAAACCTCTTGCAGCCAAATCTGTTGTTACAAGATAAGTTACACTTCCATTTCTAAACTGAATTAAAGCACGCTCACGCTCTTCCTGATCCATTCCGCCATGATAATACACCGAATAAATTCCTTTTTCGTTTAAAGTATCGCTAATACGTTCTGCAGCATCACGATGATTACAGAAAATAATTGCCGATTCAGACTTTAAAGAACAAATCAAATTGAATAAGCTTTGCAATTTATCTTTTGCTGGCGAAATCACCATTTTCATCGAAAGATTTGCTTTTTCTTCTTCCTCTGGAATAAAATCCAAAACAACCGGATTGACAACTCGTGTGTATTTCGGAATTTCGATATCTGAAGTTGCCGAAACCAAAACGCGTTTGTTTACTCTAGATAATCTTCCAATTATAAACGACATTTGTTCGTGAAAACCTAATTGCAGCGATTTATCAAACTCGTCTAAAATTAAAGTCTGAATTTTATCTGTTCTAAAAGTTTCTCTTTCTATATGATCAGCAATTCTTCCAGGCGTTCCTATTAAAACCGCCGGCGGATTGCTTAAGTTTTTAATTTCAGTTTCTATTGAATGTCCGCCATAACAAATATTGACTTTGTATTGCGTTCCCATTTTTTTCCAAACCTGTTCGATTTGAAGCCCAAGTTCGCGTGACGGAACCAAAATCAAACACTGAACAGACAATACTTCTGGCTGTAACAATTCTAAAATAGGAAGCAGGAAAGCCAATGTTTTTCCAGATCCTGTTGGAGAAAGTAATAAAGTATTGTTTTCGTTTAAAATAGCATCGTGTGCCATTTCTTGCATTTCGTTCAGACTTTGAATCCCTAAATTCGAAAGTATATCGTTGGAATGGTGTTTTTTATTCATTTTGCAAAAGTAGGTAAAAAAGTTGTTTCAAGTTTTTCTTGTTTCATGTTTCAAGTTTATTTAGCTGCAAAGTGTGTAAAGATTCTGTTTCACGCAGATTTTGCAGATTCGGGCAGATCAAAAAAGATTTTTTAATTAAAAATAAAATCAGCTTAAATCTGTAAAATCAGCGTGAAACCATTAACCACAAGCATATCAACCTGAAACCTGAAACTTGAAACAAATAAAACTATTATATTTGATCATCAAAAAACCAAAACCATGAAACTTTTTACATTTCTCTTTTCACTTCTCACTATAACCATTACTGCTCAAAACAACAAAAAATACGATACGTTTTTTGAGAAAGGAAACGGAAATCAATCGGCTTCTTATCAGGAAACTATTGCTTATTTTAAAATGCTTGCCGCTGATTTCCCAACGATTCAAATGAAAGAAATGGGACTGACCGATTCTGGCGAACCTTTGCACATGATAACTTTTAATCCTGACAAGGAATTTGATTTTGACAAAATCCAGAAAACTAAAGCCGTTTTGTTTGTCAATAACGGAATCCATGCTGGAGAACCAGACGGAATCGATGCCACAATGCAATTCTACAGAGATTTGGCAACAGGAAAAATGAAAGCGCCAAAAAACACCGTTTTGGTTACCATTCCTGTTTATAATATTGGAGGTGCTTTAAATAGAAATTCGACAACTCGTGCGAATCAAGATGGGCCTGAGATTTATGGTTTTAGAGGAAATGCCAGAAATTATGATTTGAATCGTGATTTAATGAAATCGGATACTCGAAATACGAAGAGTTTTGTGGAGATTTTCCAAAAAATAAATGCCGATGTTTTTATCGACAATCACGTAAGTAATGGTTCTGATTATCAATATAAACTGACGTACATCATGACGCAGCACAACAAATTGGGAACAGTTTTGGGCGATTTTATGAATGACGAAATGATGCCGGCTTTGGTAAGAGATCTTCAGAAAAAGAAAATCGAAACTACGCCTTATGTCGATTCATTTAAAGATACGCCAGACAAAGGTTTTGGACAATTTGTTGATAGTCCGCGATATACAACGGGTTATACTTCCCTATTTAATACGATTGGTTTTGTGGTGGAAACGCACATGCTGAAAAAATATGCAGAACGCGTAAAAATGACGTACGAATACATGAAATCGACTATGGATTTTACCGATGCGAATTATCAAAAAATAAAAGATTTACGAGTAAAAAATTTAGAACAATATCTGCCAAAGAAATCATACACTTTAAAATGGGAATTGGACAGCACAAAAGCGACAACTTTTTCGTTTTTAGGTTATGAAGCAGGTTACAAAAAAAGTGAGGCTACAACTGGAAATCGTTTGTATTACGACCGAAGCAAACCGTATAAAAAAGATGTTCCGTATATAAAAGAATTCAAATCGCAAAAAGAAGTTGTTATTCCGTCTGCTTATATCATTCCGCGTGGTTATTGGAATATTATTGACCTTTTGAAAAACAATAACATTTCGTTTAAACAAATTAAAAACGACACAATTATAGAAGTCGAAAGCTACAGAATTGCCGACTTTAAAACCGTTCCGTCTGCTTACGAAGGGCATTATTTACACCGAAATACAACGGTAACTTCTAAAATCATTAAAATGGCTTTCGCCAAAGGAGATTACCTAGTTCCAACAAACCAAAAAGGTGTAAAATATCTTCTAGAAGCTTTTGAACCAGAAGGCGTTGATTCGTTCTTTAATTGGAATTTCTTAGACCCAATTTTACAGCAAAAAGAACATTACTCAGAATATATTTTTGAAGATACTGCAGCACAACTTTTAAAAGAAAACCCTGCTCTAAAAGCAGAATTAGAAACTAAAAAACAATCTGACACTGCTTTCGCTAAAAATCCTGAGGCGCAATTGGATTGGATTTATAAGCATTCCGTTTATTATGAAAAGGCAAATATGCAGTATCCTGTTTATCGAGTTTTGTAAACATTTTGAAGTTTTACGGTTTTCCGTAAAAAAGCGCACTAATAATCTTATAAATTTGAAAATCATCCATCAACAAAAATTAACATTTTAATTTAATGAGACAAGAAGAATTTTTAAACACATTAGCTCAAAAAGGTTACGATATAGGATTTGGTGCTAAAAAAAACTTTTCATCTTATGATATAATTAATAAACTTCCTAGCTGGGTAGGATTTATATCATTAGCAGTTGGTATAATCCAAATTGCATATGAAAATATTCCTTTGAATAAAGAGCTTTCAATCTTACTAATTTTTGTGGGTATTGCTATAATGTATTTAGAAGTATTCAAAAGTAAGACAAGCGAATTTGAAAATGAAGGAATTAGACTCACACAATTATTTAATTCAATAAGAGATTTATATTACTGTGCAAAATCAGACACAAATTTTTTGTACTCGAATTATGAAACTCTTTACAATAATATTCTAAATGATTTTTACAGTAATAATGTTAGTAAACAAGTTTTTATGTCTAGTTGGTATGCACACTTTAAGTTCTTTTATGAAATGCAAACAGATTGGATTGTAAACGAATTAAAACTAACTTTTTTTAAGGACAAAATACCTAATTCATTAAAAATTATACTGCTTGTTGCTTTAATTTTAATTTTATCATGTTTATTTTATGAATGTATCCCAAGTGTTTCAAGATTTTGTAAATAATTTAACAGTTTCTAATGAAGAAAATATTGAAAGTAGATTTTCAACCATTACAAAAAGATTAAATTTAGACTTTCATAATATAGATTCAAATTCAGAGAACGGTACATATGTTGGTAGTTACGGTAGAGGAACCGCAATAAATGGGGTTAGTGATCTAGATTTGTTATTTACGCTTCCTGATTCTGCCTACACAAAATATAATAATAGAGAAGGTAATAAACAAAGCCAATTATTACAAGATGTGAAAAATTCAATCTTAAAAACTTATTCACAATCAGAAGTTAGAGGCGATGGTCAAGTTGTTGTTATTGAATTTGGAAATGATTTTATTGAAGTTTGTCCTGCTTTTAAAGAAAAAGATGGAAGTTTTACCTATCCCGACTCAAACAATGGAGGAAGTTGGAAAAAAACAAATCCTATTCCAGAATCTGATGAAATGCAAAATTTTGATATTGACTGCAATGGAAACTTAATAATTTTATGCAAAATAATAAGAGCATGGAAAAACAAAAGCGGTGTAAAAATTGGAGGATTATTAATTGATACTTTTGTCTATAATTTTTTTAAAGAAAATCCCGATTATCAAAATTATACGTATGAAAGTTATGATCTATTAGTAAGAGATTTTTTTGAGTATTTAAAAGAATTAAATGATGATAGAGTTTACTGGTATTCACCAGGAAGCAATCAACATGTATACAAGAAAAAATCAAATTTTAAATCTAAAGCTAAAAAAGCGTTTTCAATTATTGAAGAAGCTATAGAAAAAAGAGAAAACAATACCGTTTATGAAATTTGGCGAAAGGTTTTTGGAAAATCATTCCCATATCCGAAAACTATTAAGGAATCAAGCTACAATTATAATCCCCAAGAAGAATATATTGAAGACAAGTTTCCTATCAACATAAAGTATAAATTAAAAATTGACTGTGAAGTAACTCAAAATGGTCACAGAACAGGCTTATTAAGAATGATGAGGTATTTATCTAGAAATAAAAAGTTACTTTTCTTCATTGATACTACAGATGTGCCTGAACCTTACGATGTCTTGTGGAAAATAAAAAATGAGGGAGAAATTGCCTATAGAAAAAATTGTCTACGAGGGCAAATTATAAATGGTAATTTTGGCAAAAATCAAAGAAAAGAAAGCTCGGATTTTGAAGGAGCACATTATGCTGAATGCTATATAATTAAAGATGGCTATTGCGTTGCACGAGATAGGATTGATGTTCCGATAAGTGATAGATAACAAAACTGAGAAAATTCAAAAAATGGCACGAGCAAGACACTCGCGTTAGAAAAAAGATAAACATAAAAACAACAAAAAAGCCTAATAAACATAAATTTATTAGGCTTTTTATATTGTGAAAAGAATAACTATTTATCCTTCAATATTTTTTCTAAAAACTCCACTTTATCTTTTTCAGCTTGAACCAAACGTTCGTAAAGTTTTTTATTCTCTTCGTAAGCTTCAATCAATTTATCTAAAGGATTAAAAGTGCAATTATTTGTTCCAAAATTAAACGCACCTGTATTATTTGTGTCATTAAAAGTATTGAAATAATTAATAGCAGCTTCTTCTGAAAAATTTTTAAGAGCTTCAACACTTACTCCCAAAGCTTTTGCAATAGCTTTCAGCTTTTCTTCATCAATCGTTTCGCTGTTTTCTAAAGCAGAAATCGCTTGTTGGTTTGTTCCTAAAGCCTGAGCCAAAGCTTCTTGCTTCATGTCACGAAGTTCGCGAATTCGGCTTATTTTTCTTCCTATATGGCTTGGTTTTGATAGTGTGCTCATAATTCAAAATAATATTAGGGTAATAACAAGCAATGTATTTTGCTATTGCGTCTCGAACAAAAATACAATAAATATTGATGAATTATTCTAATTAATCATTTTCCTACTTATTTTTAAAATTATATATTTGAAATCAATAATTTTTACATCACTAAAAGCCTCAAGAAATGGGAATATTCGATAATCTCTTCAAAAAGAAAGAAGAAAAAACAGCTTCAGCAAATACTCAAAACAGTCAGACTATCAGTTTTACTTCTGAAAATGATTTTTTAGAGAAATTTGGAGCTCTTGCCTTAGAAAAACAAAGAAATCTATACAATGTAACAGGCGGACTTTCTTGGAATGTCAATATGGACGCAGAAGAAATTACTTTTGGTGATGATCTTACTTTTCCAATGCAGGTTTTGGGTTCATTTTCGCATTCGTCAGAAACTTGGCTTTGGCTTTGGGACAATAAAGCGGGCGGTTACGCAGAATCTGTTATGCAACAAGCGCTTTCATTAAAGAAATACGGAGAAGAAAATAATATTGATTTATTAAGCGTTGGAAAATTTGACGCTGTTCCAAATGATTTACATCTTATTGGAATGATTGCTACTACAATGTTTAATTTGAGCGGTTATTATCTTGGAAATTACGGCCAGGGAACAATGGTTGTTACCCTTAAAGATGATTCGATTGACAATACTGAAAGTGAGGAATTCTCAAGAATTTTGACCGTTTTTCCAGAATTGATTTCGACTTTTGAAATTCAAAATCATAAAAATGCTTTTACGAATTATCTTTCTCAAAAAGGTTTTGAATTGAGTCCAAACGGAAATGAAATTAAAGCGGAAAAGAATGGAAATGTTATTAATGCTGTTTTTAATGGCAATAATCTTTTGACAAGCTTAAATGGTAATTCTTAAACTTAGAATACTAAATAATCTAAAAATTCTTCTGAAACCGAGTGCCCGCGTGAGGGATAGAAGCAAGCTACCAAAGTAGCGCGGATAGCCCGACAGCAATAAAAAAAAGACCCAATGAACGCAAAGTTGATTGGGTCTTTTCTTTTATTGGTGGCACGTCCTAATCTGAGATGCTAAGATTCTGAGATGCTGAGGTTCTAAGTTTTTAAGATTCTAAGTTTTCTTTCTTTGTCTTTAAATCTGCTGAAACTTTTTTGTCTTCTTCAAACAATAATTTAATATTTTCGTAAGAATTTTTAAGTGCTTCTTTGATTTGTTCTGGGTTTAACCAGGCAACTTTTTCGATTCCTTCTTCGATTTGCCCGTGTGGTGTTCCTTCAAAATCGGAAAACATTTCGAACCAATGCGTGATTTTGAGTTTGTATTTTCCGTTGCGTTTAAAGATGTGATAGGTTTTTTGAAGTTTATTCGTAATACGAAGCTGGTTTACCCCTGTCTCCTCCTCTACTTCACGCATAGCCGTCGCTTCAATGTCTTCCCCTTTCTCGATTCCGCCTTTTGGCAAATCCCATTTTCCGTTTCTAAAGATAAACAAGACTTCGCCTTTCTTATTGTAGACAAAGCCTCCGCCCGCTTTATTAACCGGAATTTTGGCTTTAAGGGTTTTCATTATTTCACTTTCGTCGGGATGATATAGAATAGCTTTTTGAATTTTATTTTGAAAAATTTTTATAATAAGCTGTTCGATATCAATACTCTCCAACAAGAACAATTGGAAATCTGTTTCACGCGAGATTTCATTTGTCAAAAAAAGTGGTTTGTCGTTTACAAAAACTTTATACATTTGTACTATGATTTTTAATAAAGATACTGCCGAAAAAACAGCCGAATTGCTTTTGCAAATAAATGCAATTAAATTGAATCCCGAAAATCCTTTTACATGGGCTTCTGGTTGGAAATCTCCTATTTATTGCGATAATAGGTTAATTCTTTCATTTCCGAGCATCAGAAACTATGTTCGTGATGAGTTTGCTAAGAACATCGAAAAACAATTTGGAAAACCTGATGTGATTGCTGGTGTTGCTACTGGAGCCATTGGAGTTGGAATTTTGGTTGCTGAAAGTTTAGGTCTTCCGTTCGTATACGTACGTCCAGAGCCTAAAAAACACGGTAGACAAAATCAAGTTGAAGGTTTTTTACAAAAAGGACAAAATGTTGTGGTTGTCGAAGACTTAATTAGTACTGGAAAAAGCAGTTTAATGGCTGTTGAAGCTTTAAGAAGTGAAGGTGCTAATATAAAAGGTATGGCAGCTATCTTCACATACGGTTTTGGTGTTGCCGAAGAAAATTTTAAAGAAGCTAATGTTGATTTATTTACCTTAAGCAACTACGAAAACCTTCTTAGTTTAGCAGTTCAAAAACAATATATCACAGAAGATCAGCAATCGACTTTGTTGGAATGGAGCGAAAGCCCTTCAACTTGGGGACAGGAGTAAGATTTTAGATTTTAGATTTTAGATTTTAGATTTTAGATTTTAGATTTTAGATTTTAGATTTTAGATT
>NZ_QJRJ01000002.1 GCF_003254625.1 Flavobacterium ginsenosidimutans | reverse complement strand
TTTACCATATCTGAACCATCAGCCCTTACAATAGCGCCAAGCCAGACCAATGTTTCCTGCAATGGAGGCACCAATGGCACGGCTACGGCAGCTGTTTCCGGAGGAACCGGAGCATATACCTATTCCTGGTCACCTACCGGAGGAAACGCAGCAACTGCCAGCGGTCTTCAAGCGGGAACATATACGGTAACAGTTACTGA
>NZ_QJRJ01000071.1 GCF_003254625.1 Flavobacterium ginsenosidimutans | reverse complement strand
ATCTGCAAGCCGACCACTGCGACTCTGAACTTCACCAATGTAATGCGTGTGGACGGCAATAACACGCAATTCTACAAAACTGCAAAAACAGAGAGTGTGGAGAAGAACCGCCTGTGGATGACTCTGAGCAATACCGAAGGTGCCTACAAACAGGTTCTGCTTGGCTATGCGCAGGGAGCGACAAACGATATCGACGTAAACTACGATGCGGCAACGATGGGATCAAATTCTTATGTTGACTTCTACACCATCAACGGGACAAAGAAACTGACTATCCAGGGACGCGCGCTTCCATTTGACAATACGGAAGTGATTCCGCTGGGATACAAATCAGCCATTGCCGGCGATATGACAATTGCAATTGACCAGGCGGACGGATTCTTTGACACTCAGGAAGTTTATCTGGAAGATAAGACAGCGGGAACGGTAACCGATCTTCGCGCCGGAAATTATACTTTCAATACAGCTATTGGAACTTTCACAGATCGATTTACCCTTAAGTACACGAATAAAACTTTAGGGAATGAAGAGTTTGAGAATCTTTCAGATGGAATAACAGTTTCTGTAAAAAACAAAGTAATCAAAGTTTCTTCATCAAAAGAATCGATTAATGATGTGGCGATTTACAATGTTCTTGGTCAAGAAATCTTTAGCAAAAAGAAGATCAACAGTACCGAATTACAGATTTCTAATTTACAAACAGGAAACCAGGTTTTATTTGTAAAAGCCAATCTCCAAAATGGTTACATTTCTAAAAAGAAAATTATACTTCATTAATATTTTAGCTATAAAAAAACCCATCGTTAAGATGGGTTTTCTTTTTTATTCTTCTTTCAATTCGTCAATTACTTTTTTTATCTCTTTGGCATATTTTCCATAAAACTTTTGAACCCACCATTCTAAAGAAATTCCCATAGATAGCACTGTAAAAACAACAATCGCAAAGAAACCTATTAATTGTCCATTAGAAAATTCAAAATTTGATAAACCAGAAGTCTTAGAAAGACCGTAAAAATAAAATCCTAATAAATAAATAACCAAAAAGGGAGTCAGCGAAAACCCAAATGTTTTATACAATTCCATATTTAATCTAATATCAAAATAGGTCTCATACAAACTGTCTTTTGTTTTCAAAGTTGTTGCATTTAACCGTTTAAAAAAGAAATATAATTTTACTAAATAATAAACGCAAACCGCCAAAAACAAACTATAAATCAAATAATACAAAAAAAACATTTGTGCATTAAAATGGCAAATCAGCGGAATAGTCCCCAAAAAAAACATAGATATTATTTGATAAACAAATTCATTTTTAAGATTTCTTCTGATTTTATCCAATGGCATATTAGCCGATTGAATCTTCTCTAAGTTTTTTGGCAAAATAACATTTTCTGGCTTATCGTTATTCCATGCATTTTGTATTTCGTTAAAATCCATATCCCTGATTTTTTATAATTTCTTTTAATTTTTCCTTAGCCCTATTCAGTTTTACTCTCGCATTTCCTTCAGAAATACCTAAGTTCTCTCCTATTTCTTTATGAGAGAAACCTTCTAACTGATAAAAAATTATGGCCTTATCTATTTTTTCGAGTTTCTGTACCGCTTTGTAAAAATGATCCAACTGACTTTCTTTTATATGAGAATCACTTTCATCATCTTTAACATTCTCCGAAGGAATTTCATATTTATCTACTTTCCGTTTTTCTTTTTTCAGAAAGACAATTGCCGTATTTACCGCAACTCTATACATCCATGTCGAAAACTGGCTTTCATTTCGAAAAGACTCATAGGATTTCCAGAGTTGGCATACAATCTCCTGAAACAAATCCTGCTGATCATCAGAATTATCCATATACATCTTAGAAACTTTATATAAAATTCCTTTATGGCTTTCTATCCGATTTAAAAACTCTTGTTCTTTCTCTCTCAAAACAGATTTAATTCATCACAGGTTTTACAGTATATCCTTCTTTTCTCAATAAATTAATAACTCCATACTCACCTCCTAAATGCGCCGCTCCAATAGCGATAAAAATACTATTTTGCTTTGTTAACTCCGGTATTTGTTTTACCCAGTTTAGATTTCTGTTATCAAGAATCTGCTTTTTAGTTTTTTCACTTGTAAATCGTTTATCTGTACTAACTGCATACATGGCTTCGATATTTTCATTTTTATAAGCATCAACCAATTCAACTGTTTCATCAGGAGTTGATTCTTCTAAAAGCGCCAGCATTTCATCATTAGAATAAGCATTTTCAAAAATTTCAAATTGAGATTTAACAGATTCTAATCCCGCAATAGAAACATTTCTTTTTTTGGCCGCATCCGAGAATTCCATTTCATAAAACTTTAAATCTGTACAGCCAAAACTTTTCATAGAAATCAAACTCAAAACAGTCAAAAGACTAAAACTATCTACTTGCTGAACTGACATTCCTGTACTCTTTTTTAAAATTAAATCTAGTTTAGCCAGCTGTTCTGGAGTTAGCTTTTTGCTCAACGGCTCTTTTCCCATTGCCAATTGCTGCATTTGGCTCATTTCATTCGGGTCTGTAAAGTTGATTTCTAAAAACAATTTATCCGATTTTTCAAAAGCGTTTTTGGCTTTTTCTGATAAAAAATAATCTTTTGAACAGATCATATGAATCGTTCCGTACAAATAAGAAGATTTTTGAAGTCCTTTCCCTGAAACCTCCCAAAGAAGAGAATTTTCAAGTTTTGGAGTTTTTGTTTGGGCTGAAATAATACAAACAAAGAAGAATGCAAGTGCTGTAACTATAAATTGAAATCTGGTTTTCATGATTTAATGTGGTTTATTTGATTACAGCTTGTAAGTAATCGAATAAACGAAACGTTACAAAAAACTTTACTCTTTTTTCAAATTTAAGTTTTGGAAAATCAGAATTTAAAAAACAAAGTCTCTAACTAATTCTAAAACCTGATTAATTTCTTCCTGCGAATTATAACTGTGGATACAAAAACGAAGACGCTCCTGGCCCTCTGGAACAATTGGCGAAAGAATCGCCTGCACATCGAATCCTTTATCTTGAAGTTCCTGCGCTAACTTTTTTACGTTTTCATTTCCTGGAACTATAGCAGAATGTATTGGAGATTTACTATGAACGAACATTGGTTTTAAACCCAGCAAATTTTTCTGCTGATTAAAAAACACAATATTCTGACGAAGCTTTTCTCTTGTTTCTTTTTCAATTTCTAATTGCTGATAAGCTGTAAAAATTGTTGCAACAGAATGTGGAGATAAACCTGTACTGAAAATAAAGCTTCTTGCAAAATTCACAAGATATTCTTTTAGTTCTACAGATCCTAAAACAGCCGCACCTTGACATCCTAAACCTTTACCAAAAGTCACTATACGAGCAAAAAAACGATCATGCAATTGTAAATACTGCGTCATGCCTTCTCCTTTTTCTCCAAAAACACCCAAAGCATGAGCTTCATCTACGACCAAATAACAATGGTACTTTTCTGAAAGTTGAATCAGTTCTTCTAGATTCGGACTATCGCCGTCCATTGAAAAAACAGTTTCTGTTACAATATAGATATTCGTATTTGGGAATTTAAGAATAAGACGTTCCAAATCTTCAATATCATTATGGATAAAATGGTGTGATTGAGCGCTCGACATTGCAATTCCATCTTTTATTGAAGCATGACATAATTCATCATACAAAACAACATCATTTTCTTGCGGTACAGCACTAAAAAAACCTAAATTGGCATTGTACCCCGAATTAAAAATTAACGCAGCTTCTGCATCATGAAATTGCGCTATATAATTTTCTGCAATTTGATAAAGAGAATGGTTTCCAGTAATCAATCTTGAACCAGTCGCTCCAT
This sequence comes from Flavobacterium ginsenosidimutans, assembly GCF_003254625.1. GTDB lineage: Bacteria > Bacteroidota > Bacteroidia > Flavobacteriales > Flavobacteriaceae > Flavobacterium > Flavobacterium ginsenosidimutans. The sequence goes on along the minus strand of NZ_QJRJ01000071.1, from coordinate 179,618 downwards.
TTTGCAGCATTTCATTTTCTAGTAAATTGGCATGAGTGTGCTTGAAAATAATTTCTGATTTAGAAAATCCGATGTAATCATTTGAAGAAAAATCTACCAGATTAGTAAAAACAGGCAGTTTCCTAAAAAGATTATTCCCCTTTCTATTTTCGATTTTCTGGTTAAGATTTTCAGGTATTTTCATAAAACAAAGTTATGCAATTGAAATTACAACAAAATAAAACAGCGGATACTATTAAGATCCGCTGTATAAATTTAAGATTTAAATTGCACTAATAAAAGGCGATTGTCTGATATAATGTGATTCGACCATCTCTTTCACTATAAACTTCGAAATATCAAAAGCCGAAATTTTTTCTCCCAAACAATCTTCCAAGTTTACAGAGATTTGAGCAGTTTCATCAGAAAAAATGATTAACGGAACTCGAACTTGCGTCCAATCTATTTTACTTTGAGCCAAAAGATCATAAGTTAATTGTCGGTCTTTTTGGATTTCAGGAAAATTCGTTTTCATCCAATCAGTCGCCATAATTGTTTTCGGACTTTTTTTATCAAATGGCGTATCAATATTCAGTCCTGCCAGCAAAACATACCTTTGAATATCATATTTGTCCATCGCTTTCAGAATATTTTTCGTCGCCTGGCTTGCCACCATTGGCTCTCCAGGCCTTTGTCCAATCGTACTCAATACGGCCTGACAATCCTTAAGCAATACATTTATAGATTCTTCATCAATAGCATCACCTTTGATAATTTCTATTTTTGAATTTTGAATAGTAAAGTCGTCTGGATTTCTTAATAGTAGTTTTACACTAAATCCTTTTTCTAATAACTGGTTTACAAGATATTTTCCAGTTCTTCCGCCGCCGCCAAGAACAGCAACTTTTGATATATTTTTCATATATATTCTTTATAAAATTTGACATAAAAAATTATGCTTCATTTTCTAATCATGAAGCAAAACTGTAAAAGCTTACTGAGCTCTTACTATTGACCAAATATTTTATAAAGAGATTTTAATACTTCAAAAGTAATAAAATAAAAAAACCAGACAAAACGTCTGACTTTCAATTTATTGTATTTTTTCTTTTTCTACCCATTTAAAGTTTCCTTTCTCAGTAGCATCTAGTAAATTAACCTGCAAACCATCTGCTATTTTTAATGCATAACTAAATGCAGATTTCAAATCTAAATGAACAGAGATCGACTTTTTCTTTGTTTCAGATAACCATATATATATTTCAAAGTCGCGATCTGAATGATTTTTATATACCGATATATATTGTACATTTTTAAAAACAGAATCTTTACATAATGGAATCTTAAACAGAGTAAAATTAAATCTAACTGTTTTCAGTTTGGAACTTGTATAAACTCTTTTTGTAAAAGTCAGTCCTGCCGCACAGATTAACATAAAAAATGTTGCCAAAACAAATTTCAGTACTTCAATTATTTTTCCTGAAGAAAAAAGATCCAAGGTTTTAAAAATCATTGAAATTGAAAAATAATATAATGGCAATGCAATCAGAAAATGCCAAAAAGGCCTTTTTGACTTATAAATCAATTGATCAAATTCTAATTCTTGCATTTGCCAAAAATAAAAAAAGCCAGACAATACTGTCTGGCTTTTTAGCTTATTTTGAAATTGTTTTAGTCAACTAATACAATTATCTTATTGTTTTTCATCTCGATTGTTCCTGACTTAATCTCTAAAGTATAAGTTTGGTCATTAACTCTCGTGAATTTATCAGCAGCCTCTTTAGAAAAATTGAAGCTTGGAGCTGCAATTTTAATAGTTCCTTCTTCTAAGATAGAAACAATTGGCGCGTGATGATTTAAAATCTGAAAGCTTCCATTAACTCCTGGCAAGCTAACCGAAGTTACCTCTCCTGAAAATAATTTCGCTTCTGGTGATACTATTTCTAAAATCATTTTTTTTGAGTTATGAGTTATAAGTTATGAGTTATAAGTGAGTAGAAACTCATAATTTATAACTCATAATTCATAATTTATATTAAGCTTCAGCTAACATTTTCTCTCCAGCTTCGATTGCATCTTGAATAGAACCTTTCAAGTTGAAAGCAGCTTCTGGAAGGTGATCTAACTCACCATCGATAATCATGTTGAATCCTTTGATAGTATCTTTAATATCAACTAATACACCTGGGATACCTGTAAATTGCTCTGCTACGTGGAATGGCTGAGACAAGAAACGTTGTACACGACGTGCTCTAGATACTGCAAGTTTATCTTCTTCAGATAACTCCTCCATACCTAAGATCGCGATGATATCTTGTAATTGTTTGTATTTTTGAAGAATTTCTTTTACTCTTTGTGCACAATCGTAGTGCTCGTTTCCTAAAATTTGAGGAGTTAAAATTCTTGAAGTTGAATCTAATGGGTCAACCGCAGGATAAATACCTAACTCAGCAATTTTACGAGACAATACAGTTGTTGCATCTAAGTGCGCGAAAGTTGTAGCTGGCGCCGGGTCAGTTAAGTCATCCGCAGGAACGTAAACCGCTTGTACAGATGTAATAGATCCTTTGTTTGTAGATGTAATACGCTCTTGCATAGCACCCATCTCAGTTGCCAATGTTGGTTGGTAACCTACCGCAGATGGCATACGTCCTAAAAGTGCTGACACCTCTGAACCTGCTTGTGTAAAACGGAAGATGTTATCAACGAAGAATAATACGTCTTTTCCTTGGTCTGATCCAGCTCCATCACGGAAGTACTCAGCGATAGATAATCCTGAAAGTGCCACACGTGCACGAGCTCCAGGTGGCTCATTCATTTGTCCGAAAACGAAAGTAGCTTTAGACTCTCTCATTCCTGGCATATCTACTTTAGATAAATCCCATCCTCCATTTTCCATAGAGTGCATGAAATCATCACCGTATTTAATAATTCCTGACTCTAACATCTCACGAAGCAAGTCATTTCCTTCACGTGTTCTTTCACCTACTCCTGCGAATACTGAAAGTCCACCGTGACCTTTTGCGATATTGTTGATCAACTCCTGAATCAATACTGTTTTACCAACACCTGCACCACCAAACAATCCAATTTTTCCTCCTTTTGCATAAGGCTCGATCAAATCGATTACTTTGATACCTGTAAATAAAACTTCAGATGAAGTTGATAATTCTTCAAATTTTGGTGCTGGTCTGTGAATTGGCAGACCGTTCTCTCCAGTTTTTGGCAATTCGCCTAAACCGTCAATGGCATCTCCAACAACATTAAATAATCTTCCATATACATCTGGACCGATTGGCATTTGGATTGGATTTCCAGTTCCAACTACTTCATATCCTCTACTTAAACCGTCTGTTGAATCCATAGAAATGGTACGAACAGTGTTTTCACCAATATGAGATTGTACTTCTAGAACTAAAATAGTTCCGTCTTTTTTAGTGATTTCTAGTGAATCATAAATTTTTGGAAGTTCAACATCTTTACCGTTGAAAACTACGTCTACTACTGGTCCAATGATTTGAGCAACTTTTCCTATTACTTTTGACATTACTTATGTATTTATTAAATAGCTATTTAGGTTTATCGAAAATACCTCTTTTTTCAGAGCGCAAAGATAATTTTTTAAAATATAAAATCAATTTTTTTTTCATAAAAAATACCATGATTTTGTTTGATTCATAAAACTTGCCTAAAAAATAACAAAAACAGCATTTTTTTTACTAAAAGAAAAAACCGCTGCATCTTAAAAATGAGCGGTTTTTAAAGTTAAAAAAATAGCTTTAATTATAATGTAGCAGGAAATAAAACCGGATAATTACCAATATTAACTCCTTTTAAGTTCGAACCATATTTCGCATTAATTGCTTCTATAAATTTATTAGCAATAAAAGCATACCCCCTTGGAGAAGGATGAACTCCATCTAAAGAAAACATACCTCCAGTAACAAATGTTGATTTTAATGTAAAATTGTTTGCCGTAATTCCGTTTGACGAATTTAATTGATCCATAAGTGTTTTAGCATCAACAAAAGCCAAACCATTTGCTTCTGCCGCTGCCTCAATTACCAAATTGTAAGCTATTGTAGCCGCTTCTATCTCATCTACTTCAGAAGGCAATAAAACATATCTGTCTGGCAAAGGGAAAGTAATTCCTAATTGTGACAAAGAAGGAGAAGGAGAAGCAATTCCGTCTGCTGGCACGCTCGGAGCTTTACCTATTCTAGAAGAAGCACCTAAACAAATTAAATCTGTAGATACCGCTTGTCTTGCTTTTCCAAAAATCTGTCCCATTACTGTAGCAGTTGTAGCATCTAATCCACCGCCCATTAATACCGCTTTTAGATTTGCAGAAAGATCTGGCAAGTTTTCATCAACAATTAATAACGGATTATTTTCTGTTGTAGACAAAAGCTTAATTCTATCTCCTTGCCCTAAATAGGCTAACGCATTATGCAAAGGACCATATAATTGAACATTTAAAGCCGCAACCATATTAACTCCTTCAACCGTTAAATTTGCTTGAGTAAGCTGATTGTAAGCAATTACATGAAAATGGGGAAGAGTTGTTATATTAGGAAGATTAGCAATAACTCCTTTTCTTCCGCCAGCCACAAGCTGAGCAACCAAGCCTTTATATGCCGCTTCAAAAGTTGCAGGAGGCGTTAAAGGATTCACAGCAGGATCTCCACCAGCAGTTGCATAACCCAATTCATCGTTCCCTCCAATCCAAAGCGAGAAAAAAGTAGGATTTTGAATTAAAGCATCTGCCAAAACAGTTGTTGTTGCACTCGATGCAAAACGAGCAAAATATGGATTTGCCTTTCCTAAAGCAACTCCAGCAACATCGCCATAACCAGGAGCTAGCAAATGAAAACTTTTAGCTCCAGGAACTCCTAAGTTATTAAATGTTCCCGATAAATGTGCTGTAACTTCAGTTGTTGGCACGCCACTTACAGGATCAACAGTTGAAGCAGGATGTTCTGGCGTTATTTTGGTATTAAAATACAAACGTGGGCCAGCAACTACATTTCCGCCCAACAATAATCCTCCAATATTATCATTTGCAAAAGGCATTTTAAATTCGCCTCCACCTACTAAAGCAAACTGCTGCGCTAAAATATTTGGATACGCTCCCTCTTGTCCTTTTATAAACAGAGCATTATCACTAAAACCTGCAGCAAAAGAATCACCTAAAGCAACATACTTTGAAAAATCAGCACTACCCGCAGTCAAAGGTTTACCATCAGACGACTCTACAACAGGAGCTACATCGTCATCACTATTACAAGCCATAAAGGTTAACGAAACCAATAAAAGCCACTTGAAATTTTTTATCATAACTTAATATTTTTATAATTACCTGTTTCCAAATTTTACATTAAGAAACATCAATAATGAATTTGACTTAGAATTAATAATTATGGGTTAATAGTCCAAGAAGCAAAATATTGCTGTCCGATTAATCCAGCTCCAATAACTTGGTAATATTCTTTTCCACCAATATTAGCTGCTCCTAATTTCACAACAGATTTTAACTTTGGAATTCCATAGTTTATCTGAGCATCAATTACCGTAGCAGATTTAATTATACCATCAGCAAAACCAGCCTGCCATAAATATTCACTGTTCCATCTTCCGCTAACATTAAATCCGAAATTTTTAAACAGCTTATCATTTCCAACCGACATTTTAATTCTATGTTTTGGCGTATTAAATCCAGGCTCAAAACTTGGATCTTTTGCTTGATCAAAATCAAATTGAGCATAGTTGTAATTCACTCCTAATTCGAAGTCGGCAATTATTTTTCTAGAAAGCCCAACCCCAAATCCTAACGAATGTATTTCTACATCTGAATTTGTATACAATTGATACGCTCTATATTCTCCGTTTTGAAGCGCTCTAATTGACTGAACACCTGGATCAGAAACACCTGCCGCAATATTCGGATTATCCTGAGCAGTTCCATAGAAAGGAGAAACTACATTTAAATTACCAATAAAGTCGTTGTAAATATTATAGTATCCATTAAGATCTATTGATGTACCTTCAAAAATAGAACGGTAACCTAATTCAAAAGCTTTTACTTCTTCTGGTTTCACATAATTTGCTCTTGATTTCTTTAACAAAGCCGCTGCCGCTACAGGATCACTTCCCGCCATTGCAGAAAATGCAGTTACCGAACTTGCTATATAAGAATTTCCATAAGCATCATTACCATTCATAACTTTTGTTGGACTTCCTGCATATGCCTGTCCTTCTGCGCTAAGAGTAAAAGTTTCATTGAATCTAACCAAGTTATCTGGAGCAGAACCAAGCAATACTGCATTTCCGATATTAAAACCTATATACTGATCTTGAGTTGTTGGATTTCTAAAACCTGTTTGGAAAGACCCCCTGAAATTGTGATTTCTTTTTTCTCCAGCAGAATATACAAGAGACAAACGTGGAGAATAATTACCATCAAAGTTTTTAGATTTATCATAACGAAGAGATCCTGTAAACTTCAATCTGTCGTCCATAAATTTTTTCATCAATTGCGCATACGCTCCATACTCATTATAATTAATTGGGCTATTTGCATCTGTATAAATTCTTCCGTGTGAGTTAAGTTCGTATGCTCTGAAAGAACCTCCAACTTGAATTTCAGCAAATTTTATAATATCTCTAAAATTATAATTTGCATCAGAATGATACATTTTAGAATTATCAACCAATCTTGATCCGCTAAGAACATCTGGATCACTTATAACTTGATTAAACGCATTTTTAAATTCAGGTGTTCCTGGCAAGAAACGACCAGTATCTGCTGTAGCTCTAGCAGTTGCATGAGCCTGTTGCGGTGTCATACCTGCTAAAGTTCCTTGAATATAAGCTCCAGCATATTGACCAAACCAAGTATTATCGTCTTTCCATTTTCTGTTTACGTTAATACCTGTAAAAACCATATCGTAAGAATGGCCTCCATCTTCTGCAGTCATATACCCTCTTAAGAAAAAGTTTTTTCCTTTAAATTCTAATTTATGTTGCTGCATAAAAAAGTCATTTAAATAATACCTGTTTGCACCTTGATAAACGGCATTACCTGTACCAAATTTACTTTGCCAGATAATTTCCAATCTTTCATCTCCAAAAGGCCTTCCATGCAAAGAGAAATCTACCTTCTTATTCGCAGCTTTATTATCTGTTAAATCAATCTCATTATACCCCGTTCTACTAACAGTTGAATTTGGCAAAAGATTAGATGCACCAGCTGGAATCAACCCCATTGCCTCTAGCTTTAAACCAACACCTTTAATGTTTGTAGAAGCCTCATCACCATATACGTTTATACCATCATAACTAGGATCTGTTCTATCGAGACCGCCTCTTGTTTTATCGTTATAATTTGTTGCGTACCAATCTGTAGCCTGCATATAGGTAAAGTTGGCTTTTGCAGCAAAGTATTTATTGAAAGCATGAGCCAATCGTATACCAAAATCATAATATCCATTTGTGCCTGCCGCCTCTTGCGAAGTTGCTCCATATTTAAAATAAGTTGAAATACCTGGATTTGTAAACGGACTTTTACTTGTCATGAATAAAATTCCATTGAAAGCATTTGCTCCATACAAAGCAGATGATGCTCCTGGAAGTAATTCCACACTTTGAACATCAACTTCCGAAACCCCAATCATATTTCCTAAAACAAAGTTCAATAAAGGAGACGAGTTATCCATTCCGTCTACCAACTGCATGAAACGAGTATTCGCAACAGTTGCAAATCCTCTAGTGTTGATTGACTTGAATGACATACTACTAGTGTTCATCTGCACCTCTTTCATATTTTCTAAACCATCATAAAAAGAAGGTGAAGCTGTTTTTTTGATTTCCTGAACCCCCATTCTTTCAATTGTTACTGGAGATTCCAGAACTCTCTCTGGTGTTCTAGATGCAGAAACTACAATTTCATCTAATTTGTTTTCTTCATCTGTTAAAATAACACTTAACTTCTGATTTGTTGATGTCACACTAATTGTTTTAGACACAAATCCTACCGCCGAAACTTTTATTGAAAAAGGCAGTTTAGAATTGGTCGTCAATTTAAATGAACCATCAAAATCAGTGGAAGTACCACTATTTTCTCCAACAACGACAACATTAGCTCCTGGAATAGATTGTTTGGTACCATCTGTAACCGAACCTGTAATTGTATTCTGCGCAAAAGATATTCCGCTGAATAACAACATAATTAGCAAGTAGACTCTCATTTGGGTAGTTTTTTCGTTAGTATATGTAGCCAAAATACACAAATATTTTAATATGCATAAAAAACTGTTAAATAAAATTGATATTTTTCATCAATTTGTACAATATTTTAACTATTTGCTAATTGAATTTATTAGAATAAAAACAAAGAAATACAAAAGAAAAATCAATATACTATGCATACATATAATTTTTTATCAAATTTTTGAAAATTTCATAAAAATACATATCCAGAAAAAAATTTCTGATAATAAAAAAAAGCGAGACCTAAATCTCGCTTTTTTAACATTTTTAACCTTTTAAACTTACTTGGAGTTTAGTTTAACTTTATTTGGTCGTTTTTATAAATTTCATAATTAACATAAATCATAAGACACAAAAAAAAGCGAGACCTAAATCTCGCTTTTTAAAACTATTATATTTGGATAAATAAATTTATTCTACCGTAACCGACTTCGCTAAGTTACGAGGCTGGTCAACATTACAACCTCTCATTACAGCAATGTAATAAGAAAGTAATTGCAACGGAATAGTAGTAACCAATGGCGATAATGCATCTGAAGTTTCTGGAATTTCAATTACATAATCTGCCAATTCGCGTACTTGAGTATCTCCTTTTGTAACAACTGCAATGATTTTACCGCTTCTTGATTTAATTTCTTGAATGTTACTTACAATCTTGTCATAGTGCCCTTGTTTAGGAGCAATAACAATAACTGGCATAAATTCGTCAATTAAAGCAATTGGGCCGTGTTTCATTTCAGCAGCTGGATATCCTTCTGCGTGTATATAAGAGATCTCTTTTAATTTTAAAGCTCCTTCTAAAGCAACTGGAAAATTATATCCTCTACCTAAATAAAGACAGTTTGGAGAGTCTTTAAAAGCAGCAGCAATTTCTTTTGCTTTATCATTCGTTTCTAATGCCTCAGATACTTTCTCAGGAATAATTTCTAATTCTTGAAGGTAAGTATGGAAATCTGTATTTGATAAAGTTCCTTTAGCTTTTCCTAATCTTAAAGCAATCATGGTTAAAACAGTGATTTGAGTAGTAAAAGCTTTTGTAGAAGCTACCCCTATTTCTGGTCCTGCGTGCGTATAAGCACCTGCATGGCTTTCTCTAGAAATAGAAGATCCAACTACGTTACAAACTCCAAATACAAACGCTCCGTTTTCTTTAGCCAATTTAATTGCAGCCATAGTATCTGCTGTTTCACCAGATTGTGAAATCGCGATTACTACGTCATCTTTATTGATAATTGGGTTTCTGTATCTAAATTCAGAAGCATATTCTACTTCAACAGGAATACGCGTAAACTCTTCAAAAATATATTCTGCCACAAGACCCGCGTGCCAAGAAGTTCCGCAAGCCACAATTAGAATACGTTTTGCATTTAAGAATTTCTCTAGATTGTCTTCGACACCAGCCATCTGAACAATTCCTTCATTAGCATGAAGTCTTCCTCTGTATGTATCTTTAATTACACTTGGCTGCTCGTAAATTTCTTTAAGCATAAAGTGATCATAACCACCTTTTTCAATCTGCTCCAAATTCATTTGAAGTTCTTGAATGTAAGGATCAACTAAAGAATCATCGTGGATTTTTCTAATTTTAATCGGTTTATGTAATCTGATATTTGCCATTTCACCATCTTCTAAATAAACTGCATTAGAAGTATATTCAATAAATGGTGATGCATCAGATGCCACAAAATACTCGCCTTCTCCAACTCCAATTGCCAACGGACTTCCTAATCTAGCCGCAACAAGTTCGTTTGGATTTTTTTTATCAAAAACAGCAATAGCATAAGCTCCAACTACTTGGTTTAATGCAATCTGAACCGCTTTTCCTAATTTAATATTTTCTTTCTTCTGAACTTCTTCTATTAAATTAACTAAAACCTCAGTATCAGTATCCGATTTAAAAGAGTAACCTCTTTTAATCAACTCCTCTTTTAGAGGTGCATAATTTTCAATAATTCCGTTATGGATGATTACTAAATCTCCTGAATTTGAAAGATGAGGATGTGAATTAACATCATTTGGAACTCCGTGTGTTGCCCAACGCGTGTGCCCAATTCCGATACTTCCATTTGTTGTAAAACCTTCACTCGCTTTAGCTTCTAGATCAGAAACTTTGCCTTTTGTTTTACAAAGTTTGATACCCGCCTCTTCGTCATATAACATAACGCCGGCACTATCATATCCTCTGTACTCGAGTCGCTTTAATCCCTTAATAACAATGGGATAGGCCTCTCTATGACCGATATATCCAACAATTCCACACATATATATTTATTAATTTGGTTTCGTGTAGTAAACCTCAAGTCGCACTCTTTTATCTTCTGCAACAGATGCTTTTGAACCATATAAGATTGTGCCTAGAGGACTCATCACCGATGCTTTCGGTGCTTGTGAAATAGTTTCGTTTTTAAGTTTCAATACATTTGAAGCACTTACGTTAATGCTTTGAGAAACAACTAATCCTAAATCAACATTTTTTGCTGTCGCATCTTTAATAAGATTACGAACATGATCTGTTATTCTAATTTTATACGTTGTTCCTCGTTTATTAGAATCCAGATTAATTATACCCCCGAAAACATATTTCGAAAGTCCTGGCTGAACAGTATTAGACGTTCCATCAGAATAATAATCTATTAAAGGAGTATTATTTGTCAAATCATAAAGATAAACCCTATTAGGCTCTACTAATCCAGTCATTTTATCAGCATCAATAGTAAAAACTAAATTAGCTTCATTTACTTTCCAATTGCTAGCTCTAATTGTTTCCAATTGAGAAGCAAAATCTGTAAGACGAATAACAGACAAAGATCCCTGACCTCCTTTTAAGTAAAGTCTTTCGTCTCCTTCTGTTTTATTTACATTTGTTGTTATAGCACTTTCGTAATCAGGTTTTCGAACCGTTTGAAGAAAACTTGCTGTACTTGCTACACCCGTACTATAACCGCTCTTTAGCAACAAAGTAATTGTTTTATCCTCAGTAGTGCTATCAGCATCTGTCGTAATAGCTGTTTTAGCTTTATATTTGATAATAATTTTACCTCCAGAAAAATCAATTAATGCCATATTAGCAGGACTGCTTCCAGATCTTTCAACATTAAAATACAACCCTCTAAAATATTCCTGAAAAATATCTTCTGTAGAAAGTTTTGAAGCGGCTGCTTTTAATATTTTATCCTCAAAGAATTTCTTATTAAGGGTTAAATTCATTGCTGGAACACTTCTATCAACCGTTTCTTTCTTAGTATCAGGATCAATTGTTGTTACTGAAATTTCCTGTGAACTAAAGAAGAATTCATCATTTTCTAGCTTATTAGTGCTATCATTTAGTCTATCACCTGATTTTTTTCCAGAAAAATCAGCGTCTTGATCTGTATAATAATACTGTGGCAATTGAGAACCATTATTAAAATAACTGTTTCTCATCTGCATACCAGACTCATAAATACTTAATTTTAATTTTCCGTTTTTATCTCCATAAATAGAATCTAATTCGTAAGTATGGCTTCCGTCATCATTAGTCGTTTTTAACGTATTAAAATAAGGAATACTAAGAGTAACACTTTCAATTACTGGAGATTCTCCAATCGTTGGTGCATAAGTTTCAAGTCCTATTTGAGTTACAAAGCTTGCAGTTGTAGTTCCAAAAACCGGGTCATCATAAATACCTAACGCATTTGTACCCAAATTATTTGACTGGATAGGAGTTACTTCTTGGTTAAAAGCCACAACATCATATTTTTCAGGTTCAAGTCCAAAATGATCATCACCTACTAAACCATCACCAAGCGCATTAAAATCTTTATCGCAAGAATATAAAAAAACAGCAATTACAGCTAAAAAGATTTTTTTAACAAAAGAAGTATTATACATGTTTTATAATAAAGTTAAAAATTTAAAGTCCAAAAGTTCTATAGAAATCTGTATAAGCGTCAGCAAATGCATCTTTCGTGGCGAAAGGTAAAAAAGGTTTTCCTGAAGATTCTATAAATTTTGTTAAACTTGGCGAAACATTTTCTGACGCAATGATAACACCGTCCGAATGTAAAATACTAGCTTTTAACACATTCTCGTAATTTGGAACTTCTAAATCTGATACAGCGTCATGAGGAACACCATCAAATTTAACTTTATTAATCATTTCCAAATCTAAATTTTCATCAAACGACTGTCCATAAACAGAAGTAATAATTTTAGTTTCAGAAAACAATGCTTCATGTTTGTAATAATGTTTCATGTAAATTGGTAGCATTGCCGCCAGCCATCCGTGAACATGTATAATGTCCGGAACCCAGTTTAACTTTTTTACAGTTTCAACAACACCTTTTGCAAAGAAAATTGCTCTTTCGTCATTATCAGGATATAAAACACCCTCTTCATCCGCGAAGGTTGCTTTACGTTTAAAGTATTCATCATTATCAATAAAGTAAACCTGAATTCTTTCTTTCGGAATTGAAGCTACTTTAATAATCAACGGCATATCTAAATCATTCACTACCAAATTCATCCCTGAAAGTCTGATCACTTCGTGTAACTGGTGTCTTCTCTCGTTGATATTTCCATATCTTGGCATGAAAATTCTTATCTGACCGCCTTGATCATTAATCATTTTCGGAACGTCATAAGACATTAAAGAAACCTCATTTTCAGCCAAATAAGGCACGACTTCAGATGATACATATAATATCCTCTTATCTTTCATAATAGTATTTTACTTAATTTTGGTAATAAAAACGTCGCAAAATTACAAAAATTTATGCAGTTTATAACTAATATATTATGTTTGCATAAATTTTAATAATACCTCAATGCATATTTTCTACAGTAAAGCAGCTTTGATAGCCTATCTTAAAACTATCAAAACCGCAAATTCAACTATCGGATTTGTACCAACAATGGGCGCTTTACACCAAGGACATTTGGCTTTAATGCAACGTTCGCTAAAAGAAAACAACGACACAGTAGTTAGTATTTTTGTCAATCCAACGCAATTTAATAATCCCGAAGATTTAGCAAAATATCCTAGGACACTAGAAGAAGATGTTAAGAAAATGCGTACATTAAGTGATAAAATTATTTTATACGCTCCTTCTGTCGATGATATTTATGAGGGAAATACCGTTTCTCAAACTTTTGATTTTGACGGATTGGAAAATCAGATGGAAGGAAAATTCAGACCTGGACATTTTAATGGAGTCGGAACAATCGTGAAACGTCTATTCGAAATCGTAACTCCAACTAATGCTTATTTTGGAGAAAAAGATTTCCAACAGCTTCAAATTGTTAAAAAACTGGTCGAAAAAACACATTTACCAGTAAACATTGTGGGCTGCCCTATTTTTAGAGAAGAAAATCAGCTTGCGATGAGTTCACGCAATGAACGTCTTACTGCAGATGAACGTAAAGAAGCTGCAATTATTTATAAAATTTTGACCGAAGCAAAAGACTTTTTTCAAAATCATAGTCCGCAAGAAACTGTCGAATTCGTAGAAAATTCTTTCAAAGACAACAAGGAATTTGAACTTGAATATTTTGTTATTGCTGACGAATCCACACTTTTATCTATCGATCAGAAAGAGAATGACAAAAATTACCGAGCATTTATAGCGGTATTTGTTAATTCTATAAGACTGATTGACACCATTTCATTAAATTAATCTAACTTTGCAGCATGCAAATTCAAGTTATAAAATCAAAAATTCATCGTGTTAAAGTAACGGGAGCCGATTTAAATTATATTGGCAGCATTACTATTGATGAAACTCTACTAGAAGCTTCAAACATCATTGAAGGCGAAAAGGTATCTATTGTTAACATTAATAATGGCGAGCGTTTTGAAACTTACGCTATTAAAGGTGAAAAAAATTCAGGCGAAATCACTTTGAATGGTCCTGCAGCAAGAAAAGTACAAAAAGATGATATCATCATTATCATTTCTTATGCAACCCTAGATTTTGAAGAAGCTAAAACCTTCAAACCTTGGATTATTTTCCCTAACGAAAATGACAATTCTTTAACCTAAGATTTTCTTTTTCTTACCGAATTACCCTACTTTGTCAAAAGCTAATTTTGCACAAAAACACTCTTCTTTTGTCTCAATCCAAAATGATTAAGACGATAAAACACTGTGCTTCAATTTTTAATCTACTTAACAAAGAAGCAAATAAAATAGTATATTGCCACACTATTTTCAATACTTTTTAATTCACTGAAATGCCACAAATCATGAAAAAAGTTTACCTGCTAATTTTATTAATTTCAATTTCGTCGTTCGCACAAAAAACGTTCGACAACATTAAATCAGAAAAACTAGGAGAAGAACGAAGAATCACAATCGGACTTCCTGCTTCTTACGAAGCAAACAAAGACAAAAAATATCCAGTTCTTTATTTATTGGATGGCGATTATTTATTTGACCCGTTTTCTGGAGCTATAAGTTATGGCACTTATTGGGATGACATTCCCGAAATGATTATCATTGGAATTCATCAAAATAAAGACGGAGAACGTTTTGATGACACAACAATCGATCAAAATGAAGGGCTTCCTTTTGAAAAAGGAGCAAAATTTTTCGAGTTTATCGGAGCTGAATTAATTCCATATATAGAAAAAAAATACCGTACATCGCCTTTCAGACTTATTGCAGGTCACGATTTAACGGCAAGTTTTGCTAATTTTTATTTGTATAAAGAAATTCCGCTTTTCGATGCCTACATCTGTTTAAGTCCAGAACTTGCACCAAAAATGGAAGTGCGTGTTGCCGAAAAGTTTGCTAAAATAAAAAAACCAGTGTTTTATTATCTTTCTGCTGGAGAAGGCGATATTAAGAAAATAAAAGAACCTATAGATAAATTAAACGGAAATATTAAAATTGCCAATAATCCGTTAGTGAATTATAAATATGATGTATTCAAAGGTGCTACGCATTATACAGAAGTATTACACTCTATACCAAGTGCACTGTACCAGATTTTTGAAATATACAGACCAATAAATTCTGCCGAATACAACGACAAAATTGCGGTTCTTCAAACAGGTTACGCAGAATATTTAGAAAAAAAATATACAGCGATGTCTGAGGTTTTAGGAGTTCAGATTCCTGTTAGATATAGTGATTTTAAAGTAGTAGAAAATCTTATTTTAAAAAGAAACGCCTACGATGAATTAAGTAAAATGGCTGAAATTGGAAATGTAAATTATCCAAAAGCCATGTTAGGAGAATATGAATTAGGCTTGATGTACGAAAAAATGGGTGATCCTAAACATGCTTCGAAAAAATATCAAAATGCTTCTCAAATGGAGCCAATTGGTGATTTAAACAAAGACATGATGTATGAGAAAATTGACGAAATGAATACGCTTGCTAAAAAAACCAAATAATGTCAAAAGTTAAAACTTCCTTTTTTTGCCAAAACTGCGGAACCCAATATGCCAAATGGCAAGGGCAATGCAACGCCTGCAAAGAATGGAATACGATTGCCGAAGAAATCATTCAAAAACAAGACAAAGTTGCCTGGAAAAGTGAATCTGCTCCAGTTAGCAAAGCGCCAAGACCTTTAAAAATAACCGAAATTGATTCTGCACAGGAAGTTCGAATGGACACTACTGACAGTGAATTGAATCGTGTTTTAGGAGGCGGACTTGTTCCTGGATCTTTAACGCTTTTGGGCGGTGAACCCGGCATTGGAAAAAGTACACTTTTACTTCAAGTTTCTTTAAAATTACCTTATAAAACTTTATACGTTTCTGGTGAAGAAAGCCAAAAACAAATAAAAATGCGCGCAGAAAGAATTACGCCAAACAGTGATAACTGCTATATTCTTACTGAAACAAAAACGCAGAATATTTTCAAACAAATTGAAACCATTCAGCCTGAAGTAGTCATAATCGACTCGATTCAGACTTTACATACCGATTATATCGAATCGACTGCGGGAAGTATTTCTCAAATTCGTGAAACCACTGCAGAACTCATCAAATTTGCTAAAGAAAGTAATATTCCCGTAATCTTGATTGGGCATATTACAAAAGATGGAAATATCGCGGGTCCAAAAATTTTGGAACATATGGTCGATACCGTTCTACAGTTTGAAGGCGACAGAAATCATATTTACCGAATTTTACGTTCGCTAAAAAACCGATTTGGTTCAACATCAGAACTTGGAATTTACGAAATGTTAGGCAGCGGATTGCGAGAAGTTAGCAATCCTTCTGAAATCCTGATTTCTCATAAAGACGAAGAATTATCAGGAACTGCAATTGCAACAACTTTAGAAGGTATGCGTCCGTTGATGATCGAAATACAATCTTTAGTGAGTACAGCTGTTTATGGAACACCTCAACGAAGCACAACAGGTTACAACGCCAAAAGACTAAACATGATTTTGGCTGTTTTAGAAAAAAGAGCTGGATTCCGTTTAGGCGCAAAAGACGTTTTCTTAAATGTAACTGGCGGAATTTCTGTTGATGATCCTGCAATTGACTTGGCGGTTGTGGCTGCGATTTTATCTTCAAACGAAGATATTCCAGTTGGAAAAGGTTTCTGTTTTGCTGGCGAAGTTGGGCTTTCTGGCGAAATTCGTCCTGTAAATCGTGTTGACCAACGCATTCAGGAAGCTGAAAAATTAGGTTTCGATACAATTTTTGTTTCTAAATACAACAAAATTGCTTTAAAAAATACTGGAATTAAGATTGAGCTTGTAGCAAAAATTGAAGATGTTGCAAGTATCCTTTTTGGATAATTTTTAGAATAATATATTATAAAAAAATCCTGCTAAAGTGTATTATTATACATGCTAGCAGGATTTTTTATAACCTTCTTAAATTCTTACCATTTTATAATTCTAAAGCTTCCTTCAGTAACTGTAAATGTTTCTCCTTTTGAAGTACCTGAAAAACTAAAAGTTCCTTCAATTTTTTTATCATCATTAGCGGTTATATTTATAGTTCCAGATGTAGCATTAGAATTGTTTATTTCTGGAATAAAACTAAAAGTTGCCTGATAAGTAGTTGTAAGATTTGACAAATCATACACTATTGGATGGCTTCCCGTTGTAATGTTTAAAGGAGCCCATAAAGAGATTTTTTTATATGTGTCATCAATTCCTGAACTTCCCATTATATTTACACTTCCCGAAGTAATTAAAGCAGGTTCTGAAAAAGTATATACTTTTTCATTATACTTAAATTTCATAAATCCTTCTTGGCTGCCTGGAACATCTGTATCATCAGACGAATTATCACTACTGCATGAAGACAAGACTAATGCACCAATTGCAAAAGACAAAAACATAATTTTTTTTAAAATTTTCATTTGACTGGTTTTTTTATTGTTTAACGAGACAAATATATAAGATATTTACTACATAAAGTTATGGTTTTCCACAAATATCAAAAGAAAATAGAATCAAGAAGGTCGTAACCTTTTAAAATAATATCGACAAGTAAACACAAACATTATTATATCAGCATTTTAGACATATTGTTTAAAAATTAAAAGAAAAACTCTACAAGCTGATAATTTTAAATTTAAATTTATCCTAGATTTGAAAACTGAATAATTTCGAAGCAAATTAATTTTATGAATTTTCCAAAACAAAAAATATACAAAGCGCTAAAAATACTGGGAATAGTAATCGTAGTGCTTTGCATCGGACTTTACTATTTTCGTGATTCGCTTTTAAAACAGGCTATCGCAAAAGTCACTCATAAAATGGCCGTGCAATACAACAGTAACTTTTCTGTAGAGTCGGCTTCATTTGATGGTTTATCAACCATAAAATTGACAGATGTGGTTTTGGCACCAATAAATGCTGACACGCTTTGCAAAATTAAAAATGTAGAAACTAGCATCAGTTTAAGTAATTTATTAATTGGCGATGTTCAGCTTGGAACTTTAAAAGTTGATAACGGTTATATTCAATTAGTCAAAAAAGGCAAAAAACGAAATTTTGATGCCTTTTTAAAAAGAGACAAAGAGGAAACAGAATCGAACGAAAAACGCAAATATGCTGCTTTTGCATACAGAATTATTTCAAAAGTGCTGAATTTGGTTCCAACCGACATGGATTTGAAAAACTTTCAATTCAAAATCGACGATAACGGAAAACAAACTTCTATAGGCGTAGATAAACTCGTTTTAAACAACAAACAGCTCGAGACCAATCTTCATGTCCAAGCAAAAGATTTTGATCAGCGCTGGAACATTAAAGGATTTGCTGATCCGAGAAATAAAAAAGCAGATATTCGGTTTTTCAATTTAGATACTGGCGCTATTCGCGTTCCATATTTAGATCAGCGTTATAACTTAAAAGCAAGTTTTGATTCTATTCGTCTGAATGTTCAAAACATTGACAAAAGTGGCAGCGAACTTCATATCGACGGTTACACTTCTATCGCAAATCTTAAAATCAATCACCCAAAAATCGCGAGCAAAGATGTGGTGATAAAAAATGCCCGTTTTGATTACCGTTTTTTATTGGGCGATAGTTTTATTTCTATCGACAGTTCTTCGACCATGCAATTGAACAAGATTAAAGTTCGCCCTTATATTTCTTACGACACTGAAAAAGACACGGTTTATACTTTGAAAGTCGATATTCCGAAAATGAAAGCGCAGGATTTTATTGTTTCGCTTCCTGACGGATTATTTACACATTTTCAAGGAATGCAGGCAACTGGAAATTTTGATTATAAGCTAGATTTCAAATTCAACAAAAACAAACCAAACACTCTTATTTTTGATAGTAAATTAAATAAAGAAGATTTAAAAATCACCAAATATGGCGAAGCAGATTTAAATAAATTAAATGGCGAATTTGTATATCGAGCGATTATTCAAAACGTATTACAAAGACCTGTTTTGGTTGGAAATGCAAATCCTAATTATACTCCTTTGGACCAAATTTCTCCATATTTGAGAAAATGCGTTTTAACGACCGAAGATCCGTCTTTCTTCTCACATCGCGGATTCATAAACGAAGCGTTCAAACAATCAATTCTTAAGAACATTCGAACTAAGAAATTCTCTCGCGGTGCCAGCACAATCAGCATGCAGTTAATTAAGAATGTCTTTTTAACTCGTGAAAAGACGCTTTCGCGAAAGCTTGAAGAAATCCTTCTAGTTTACATTTTAGAAAACAACCGAATTGTAAGCAAGGAAAGAATGCTGGAAGTGTATTTCAATATTATTGAATGGGGTCCAAATGTATACGGAATTGGCGAAGCGAGTCATTTCTATTTCCAAAAAAGCCCTTCGGCTTTAAATGTTGACGAATGTTTATACTTGGCAACGATTATTCCGAAACCAAGAAAATTCATGTATCAGTTTAATGATGAAGGTAACTTGAAAGATTACGCTATTAAAAACCAAAAATTCCTAAAAAATTTAATGTTCAGAAGAGGACTTTTAGTTCCTGAAGACACAATTGGTTTATTGCCTGTTTACATTTCAGGAAATGCACGTTCTTTAATCAAAATTAAAGTTCCAGATTCTACAGCAATCAAAACAGATTCTTTATCTGTTGATGATGAATTTGATTTGTAATTTTTTGCCACGAAGGCACTAAGACACAAAGTTTTTTTGTTTTTAATCTCGCAAAGACGCAGTCCCGAGGCTTCGGGAGCAAAATTAATTTTTTAAACTCAATTGCGTCCAGCTTTAGCTGGATGGAAATATAAATGCAAATCTAAGGGCTTTAGCCAAACTTTATAAGTTTGGCTAAAGCCCTTTTCTATTTCGATCTTATTCCCCTAGCTAAAGCTAGGGACTATTCAAAAGACTTTGCGTCTTTGCGAGATTAAAAAACTTTGTGCCTTAGTGCCTTTGTGGCATTAGCAAAAAAACTATTTAAAGTTCTTTAAAAACTCTTCTTTATAAGTTGGCGAAACTTCAATTTCAGTTTCATCGTTTAATGTTACGATTCCGCCTTTATTATACGATTTCACGCAATTGAGATTGATGATATGCGATTTATGAACACGAATAAAAGGCAAAGGCAAAATCTCCGAAAAATGCTTCAGAAATCGGCAGACCATTTTCTTGGCTCCAGTATTTAAATACAAATCGGTAAAATTTCCGTTTCCTCGAAGACGCACGATATCTTCCATTTTTACGACTTCAAAACCCTCAAGCGTTGGAAGAATGACTTGTTGTTTTTCTGGTTTTTGTTCGTGGAAATTCTCTACAATAATTTTATTTCGATTGAATATTTCATGATTTAAAATCTGATGATGCACTTTGTTTACCGCAATAATCAATTCTTCAATGCTGATTGGCTTTAAAAGATAATAAGCTGCACTTTGATTTAAAGCACGAAGCGAATATTCAGAAAAAGCAGTTACAAAAATAGTCTCAAATTGAAGATCTTTACAAGCTTCCAAAACATCAAAAGCATTTCCGAAAGGCATTTCTACATCTAGAAAAACCAACTGCGGTTTAATTTCATGCAACAACGGAACGGCTTCTTTTATATTCTGCGCTTCACCTACAACCTCAACTTGCGGACAATATTTGCTCAAATAATTTTTAAGCACTTCACGCGCTGCCAATTCGTCTTCGACAATTACACTTTTTATTTTCTGTAAAGTCATCATATTTTGTCAATTAATGGAAAAACAATTTGAACAATCGTGCCTGATTCTGGTACTTCTTTTTCCGAAACAGTAAATGAAATATCCTTTTTGTACAATTCTTTCAAAAGGTCAATTCTTTCTTTGGTATTGTTCAAACCGCGCGATTCATAGATTTTCTGATTAGTCGTTTTGAGTTCTCGGCTTTTGGTTAAACCAATTCCGTTGTCTTCAATTATCACATTGATTTTTCCGTTTTTAAACTCAAATCGAAGTGACAAAAAGCCTTTTTTATCCAAATAACGTAATCCGTGCCAAATGGCATTTTCTAAATGTGGCTGCATAATCATATTTGGAACAAAAACTCTTTCGGTATCGAGAGACTCGTCAACCACAATTTCAAAATCGAATTTATCCTGAAAACGCAAATGTTCTAAATCCAGATATTTCTTTAATTGTTCCACTTCTTTATCCAATGAAATAAAATCTTTATTAGAATTTTCCATCATATTTCGCATCAGATTCGAATAGGAAGTCAAATATTTATTGGCTTCCAATTCTTTATTTTCGGCAATAAACTGATTTACGCTGTTCAAACTATTAAAAATAAAATGCGGATTCATTTCGCGACGCAATGATTGCAAAGCGATTTCCTTATTTTTGATTCTGATCGAATAAAACGCTTTTACAATGAAGAAAAACAAAAGCAGTAACAAACCAATTGAACCTAAAAGGAAATAATTGAAGGAGTTTTTCTTCGAAATCAATTCGTCTTTTAAAACCTTTTCTTTTTCAAGCTGACGAATTTTATCTTCTGTAACCTGAAAAGTTTTAGCATCAATTAAAGTCGTATCGGATTTGATTAATTGTTCGAAATTATTAAAAAACTGTTCGTACAAAGCCATGCTTTCCTTGTCCTCGCCTTTTGTTTTATAATATTTGATTAATGAAGATAAACTCTTTTTGGCTTCCGATGAATTTCCTTTCTGAAAAGATAAATCGTAAGCTTCTTTTAGGGAAGAAATTGCTTTTTCTGGCTCTTTCTTTTCAAAGTAAAGCGAAGCCAGCGATTGCAGCTGTTTTATTTCGGTAGTAAAATCGTTATTGGTTTTGGCATCAGCAAGCAGTTTTTCATTAATGGCAAGCGCTTTATCAAATTGATTGTCTGCTACGTAAACTTTTGCAATTTCATTTTTGATTTTAACTTCTTCTGGTTTGTCTTTCGCATATTTTAAAGCTTTTTTATAACTTTCAATTGCTACTGCTTTGTCCTTTAACTGCAAAGAATTCTCTGCTTTCTGAATATAAGCTTTACTAACTTCTTCGGTTTTTTTTTCTTTTTTTAGCAATTCAATATTAGAATTCAAATAATCTGTCTGACTTGCAGGATTAGATTGATTTTTGAGTCGGTTGGCATCGTTAAGATTGATTTTCTCTTCAGATGCGTCTTTTGTTAGTGAACCTGCAGCTTCGTAATTTTTTATAGCAGAATCGAAGTTTTTCTGATTTTCCTGAACTTTAGCCAAACTTCTTGTAACGCGCGTTTTATCATCGGTCAGTTTTAATTTGGTAAAAGAGTTTAAAGCTCTTTTAAAATATTCTTCTGCTTTTGCATTATCGCCTTTGCTTAAAAAATCATTAGCCAGCTTTTCATAGTTTTGAGCAATTTTCGATTCATCGTTTTCATCTAATGATTTAGATAATTCTTCAGCGGTTTTACTTATTACGGCTTTACTCTTTTTTTCACTTTTTTCAGGAAGTGACTGCGCTATTATTTCGTGAGGAAATAAAAACGCTAAAAAAAGCAGACTAAAAACAATTAATACATGACGTTTCACAAACAAGTTATTTAGAAAGTGTAAAGTAACTTAATTTCAAATTCCTATCCTATCACATTCACCAAGTCAAACGGCCTGTTGACCCATTCTCTCAAAAATACGTTTTTTCGATCAATACTTTTACCTCATAATCTTAAAAACCATCATTATGAAAAAACTATTTTACTCCTCTTTCATCCTTTTTTCTCAGTTTATTATTGGACAAGTTTCTGGAAATGTCAATTATCAGAATCAATATACTGATAATAATGCTATTGATATTAGTTTCTCTTCTAGCGAAGGAATTATAGCAAGTGTAAAAGGGCTTGCCAATGTCAAAGCAGATTCTTACACAGCAATTTTCAGTACGACTCAAACGGGTAAAACAACTAAAGAAGTCAATGAACTAATTGACCAGAGAATTGAACGTTCGTTAAGCGAAATCAAACTCAAAAAAGGCGTTGAGATTTTCGTCGATATGATTTCTTTTGTTCCGGTTTATGAATATGAAGTAGAGAAAAAGATTTTTAGCCGTAAAACTTACAATGAAGTTCCTGTGGGATTTGAGTTGAAGAAAAACATCCACATAAAATACTCCGATCCAAATCAGCTGAATGATTTTATTTCGATTTTATCTAATCATGAGATATACGATTTGGTTCGAGTTGATTACTTCTCAAACTCATTGGAAACCATCAAAAAAGAAATGATGAACAAAGCCAAACTGCTGATTCAGGAAAAAATCAAGAACTATGAACTTCTTCTTGGAGAAACATTCACAAACGTTGAAAAAAGAATTACCGATGGTTTTATTGTGAATTTACCTGTCGAAATGTACAAATCGTATGAAGCGTACAACAGTTCTTCTTTAAACTTAAAAAAATCTGCAGATGTTAATCAGACCAATAAATCGACTACGCTATATTATCAGCCTGTATTCAATAAAGAATTCGACTTCATCATTAATCCTGCGGTTTTGGAACCAGTTATTCAAGTACAATATGAAGTAAAGATTTTCATTAACAGAGAAAAAGAAAAGAAACAAGTTGCCAAAACAGATAAAGAATTTATTCTGATTACTCCAAATGGCGATTTAAAACCTATTAATGTCAATTCTCCAAAACCAACCAATTAAAACATAATTAAAAGCACAACATTTTGACGCGGATAAAACAGATTCGTTATCCGCGTTGTAATTTATCTAGTCAATCCCATAACTATTTCACCAAGTCAAAAGACTGTTTCACCATTTGTCCCAAAAACGTGCTTTTTTAGTTTCTAAGTTTGATCTGTAATCATCCAATTAAAAACTAAAATTATGAAATCAAATCTTTTTATAACAGCACTTTTGGCGGCGTCAATTTCTTTTGCTGCGTGTAATTCGTCTAATGCAAAACCAATAAAAAATACTGAAATCGAAAAACCGGATTCAGGTGAAACGACCAAAATTCAAGTCGCGCTTTTATTGGACACTTCTAATAGTATGGACGGATTAATCGATCAGGCGAAATCGAGATTGTGGAATATTGTAAACACTTTAACGACTTTAAAATACGAAGGAAAAACGCCAGATATCGAAATCTCTTTATATGAATATGGAAATGACGGTTTATCTGAAAAGTCAAATTACATTCGACAAGTCACGCCTTTATCGACAGATTTGGATTTGATTTCGGAGAAATTATTTGCTTTAAGAACTAATGGCGGAAGTGAATATTGTGGCGCCGTAATTCAGGATGCGACCAAAGGATTAAAATGGTCAGCAGAAAACAATAGTATGAAACTGATTTACATTGCAGGAAATGAAGGATTCGATCAGGGAAAAATCAGTTATAAGGAAACAATTAGCGATGCTTTGAAAAATAATATTTATGTGAATACTATTTTCTGCGGAGACAAAACAGAAGGCATTAATTCATTTTGGAAAGACGGCGCAGATCGCGGAAAAGGAAAATATTTCAATATCGATTCGGACAAAGCGGTTCAATATATTGCAACACCATATGATGATGAAATCGCTAAATGTGATGAAAAAATCAATAAAACCTATATCAATTACGGAGCGAAAGGTGCAGATAAAAAAAGAAACCAAGTAATGCAGGATCAGAATGCTAAAATGGTTTCGGCTTCCAATTATACTGATCGCGCGGTAAGCAAATCGAAAGCGGCTTATAAAAACGAAAGTTGGGATTTAGTAGATAAAGTAAAAGATGATGCAGGCGCTATTTCTAAAATTCAGAAAGAAGAACTTCCGGCAGAACTTCAAAATAAAACTACTGCTGAAATTCAGGTAATCGTAAACGAAAAGAAAAAAGAAAGAGAAACAATTCAGAAAGAAATTAGTGTCTTGGCAAAAAAGCGTCAGCAATATATTGATACTGAAGCTAAAAAAACTAAAACGCAAGACGATCTTGGAAATACGATAAACTCTTCTATTCTAGCTTTCGCTAAAGTAAAAGGCTATACGGTTGAGAAATAAGAATTCCAATGAAAAAGAAAATCTTCTTTCTGCTCTTTGCTGCGATTCCGTTGATTTGTTTGAGCTGTGAAAATAAAAAAGAGAAAACAAAAGATACAAGAACTACAAAACCGATTTATTCCTATGAAAAGAAACTAAAAAGTGAAATTGCTGAAATAAGAAGCTTCTTGGGGAAATCTTCAAAATACAATTCAGATGTTGCGCTATTTTTAGTCATGAAGATAGAATCTGGAAGAAATAGGTTTTTTATTTATGATTTGAAACACAGCAAATTGCTAGATAAAGGTTTGGTTGGACATGGTTCTGGTTCGGAAACAGGAATTCCAGGCGAGTTAAAATTCAGCAATATTAAAAATTCCAATTGCAGTTCGTTAGGCAAATATGCTATTGGTAGTTCTTATTTTGGAACGTTTGGAAAAGCCTATAAATTATATGGTTTAGACAAAACCAATAGCAATGCTTTTGATCGAAATATAGTGCTTCATAAGTATTCTGAAATTCCATTTGATGAACAACCCTATCCAATTTGCAATAGTCTTGGATGTCCAATGGTAAACGAAAAGTTCTTCGGCGTTCTCGAAAAACTGATTGACAATTCTAAAAAGAAAATCATTTTGGTTATGTATTATTAATTCAAAAAACAAATCCCGATAATCAAGATTATCGGGATTTTTGTATTGTCAGTCTGAAACCTAACAGGTTTTTAAAACCTGTTAGGTTTGATTGTGTACATTTTTTAAGGAGCCGGATCTGGAATTATAGCCTGAACTGCATCAATTTCTGCTAAAATTTGTTTAGAAAGAACCACATCAATTGTGTCGATGTTTTCTTTTAATTGTTCCATAGTTGTCGCTCCGATAATAGAACTTGTCAAGAATGGCTGTTGCAACACAAATCCCATTGCCAATTGCGTTAACGTTAAACCATGTTTTTTAGCGATTTCCAGATACAATTTAGTCGCTTCGGTACATTGGTCGCTATTGTAACGTTTGTATTGCGGAAAAAGATTAATTCTCGCTTTCGGGTGACTTTCTCCAGTTAAGAATTTTCCAGTCAAAACTCCGAATGCTAAAGGCGAATATCCTAATAAACCAACATTTTCATATTTTGAAACTTCTGCAGAATTCACTTCAAATAAACGGTTCAATAAAGAATACGGATTTTGAACAGTTTTGATTCTTGGAAGATTGTTGTATTTGCTTTCTTCCAAAAGGCGCATCATTCCCCAAGCATTTTCATTAGAAACTCCAATATGTTTGATTTTACCTTCTTTAATTAATCCGTCGAAAGTTTCAAGAATTTCTCTGAAGTTATCTTCCCAAACATCATCATGTCCGTGAAAAGCACGCTGTCCAAAATTATTCGTTTTTCTTTCTGGCCA
Organism: Flavobacterium ginsenosidimutans; assembly: GCF_003254625.1. Taxonomy (GTDB): domain Bacteria; phylum Bacteroidota; class Bacteroidia; order Flavobacteriales; family Flavobacteriaceae; genus Flavobacterium; species Flavobacterium ginsenosidimutans. The sequence goes on along the minus strand of NZ_QJRJ01000071.1, from coordinate 153,127 downwards.
GTGCATTTGGTACAAATCGATATAATCGGTTTGCAGTCTTTTTAAGCTATTTTCAACCGCATATTTAATACTTGCTGGAGAAAAATCCAATTTCTCACGCATATAACCAAAATTCGGATTCGGACCCGCAATTTTAGACGCTAAAATAACTTTATCTCTATTTCCTGATTTCTTAAACCAAGTTCCAATAATTTTTTCTGTGCTTCCGTAAGTCGCTTCACTCGCAGGAACCGAGTACATTTCGGCAGTATCAAAGAAATTAACTCCTCTTTCAAGAGCATAATCCATTTGTTCGTGTCCTTCTGCTTCTGTATTCTGCTGCCCAAAAGTCATTGTTCCAAGGCATATTTTACTAACTTTTATATCGGTGTTAGGTAATGTAGTGTATTTCATTTTTTTTCTAAAAGGTTCAAAGTTGCAAAGGGACAAAGGTACAAAGGGATTTTTCAAATCAGGATTTGAAAAAGGTTAAAAAAAGTACAAGTTTTTTTACTGATACCTTCCTGAAAGGTTTTTCAAACCTTGTAGGAACAAAAAAGGCTCAAAGAAAAACCTTTGAGCCTTTGTACCTTAGAACCTTTGTTTCTAGATTTATTTTAAACTTTTTAATGGATTTTGAAATGCATTGAAAATCCTAACAATGAAAACAGAATCATCTTTTATTTGATATAGAATTTTAAAATTTCTGACCACAATTCTACGGCAATCTATCCTATATTCATCGAATTGAAACTGCTCTGCAAAAACGATATTATTCGCACTATTAAATAATTCGTCTCTAACTTTTAATGCGGTTACTTTCGAATATTTACTTTTAAGCTCAAAATAAATTTCCTTCAAATCCAATTTTGCATTTTCTGACCAAAAAACTGTTGGTTTATTCATTATCCCAATCTTTCATTTCTTTTGACAAATCTTCACTGGAAATTATTCGATTATATTTAATATCCTCTAAACCTTCTTCTACTTTATTATGATAATCAGTTAATGTCATGGGATTTCCTTTCGCATCATACGAAACCACTTCATTTAAATAATTATCAAATACGGAAGAAACAATTCGCAGAACTCTTTCATCAGCCAAATCTAATTGATTTTTTATTTTCTCTTTTAATTCTGGAAGCCCCATAGCCTAAATTTTTGAAATCCAAAGTTACGAAAATAATAAAAGAAAAATTCCAATTTGAAAAATCCAAATTCCAAAACTAAAGCTTCAAATCTAATAAGAAACTTTCAAGGTTTTGGGAATCTTGCAGGAACAAAAAAGGTTCAAAATAAAACTTTGAACCTTTTTAAAAATCTTAGAAGCTTAGCATCTCAGAACCTTAGAATCTTTAATTAATACTATTAAGCATCTCCGCAATCTCATCTAATCTTGGTGTCAAGATAATTTCGATTCTACGGTTTTTAGCTTTTCCTTCTGGCGTTGTGTTACTTGCCAAAGGAGAGAATTCGCTTCTTCCCGCTGCTGTTAGTTTTTGTTTATTGATTTTTGGGTTTTCGCTCAAAATTGCAACAATTGCTGTTGCTCTTTTAGTCGATAAATCCCAGTTGTTTGCAATTGGTCCAGAACCTGCGTATGGATCATCGTCTGTATGTCCTTCAATTAAAACAGAAAGATCTGGATTGTCACCTAAAACTTTTCCAAGTTCTACAACCGCTTTTCTACCTTCTGTTCCAACTGCCCAGCTTCCTGAATTGAAAAGTAATTTGTTTTCCATAGAAACATAAACTTTTCCGTTTTTATGTTCAACTGTTAAACCTTTACCTTCAAAACCAGTTAAGGCTTTAGATAAAGTCTCTTTTAGTTTTCGCATTGCTTCTTCTTTCGCTGCGATCATATCTTCAAGTTCTTTCAAACGACCTGCTGTTTTGTCCAAACGAGCTTGTTCATCTGCAAGAGCTTTACCTTTTGCTTCTAATTGCGCTAACAATTCACGGTTTTTAGCCATGTTTTTCTCCAATGCATCATTGCTGTTTTTCTCTAACGCATTATAAGAATCTTGTAATACTTTATATTTCTTTTGTTCAGCAGCAAGATCAGCTTTTTGTTTTGCCAAATCATCTTTTGTGCTTGCCAAATCTTTAGTCAGTTTATCGCGATCTAGTTCTAACTGATTTTTTGCTTGCTTTAAACTTTCATTTTCATCAGCAATAGAACGATTCTCTTTTTTCAAATCAGAATATTTCGTTTCTAAATCATTATAAATTTTCTTAGAAACACATGACGTTGTGGATAAAGCTATTGCCAGCAATCCAATAGAGGCTTTTTTAATCATCTTACTTAATTATTTTTATGGGGGCGTTTAACAAATCAAAACTTTTAGTCAAATTCCAAATTTTAAATTCCAAACTCCAAAAGCAAGAATCTGAATTCATACTTGAAATTTAAACTGCATTTTACTTTACAAGAACAATACCAAAAATTAATCAATCTCGACTAAAATCGGACAATGATCTGAATGCATAGCGTCTGGTAGTATAACAGCTCTTTTTAATCTGTTTTCTAGCGCATTGCTTACCAAATTATAATCGATACGCCAACCTTTGTTGTTTCCTCTCGCTCCTGCACGGTAACTCCACCAAGAATAATGATGCGGTTCTTTATTGAAATGACGGAAACTGTCTATAAATCCAGATTTCATAAAAGCATCCAACCAAGCGCGCTCTGCAGGAAGAAATCCAGAAACCGTTTTGTTACGAACTGGATCGTGAATATCAATTGCTTCGTGACAAATATTATAATCGCCACATATAATCAGATTTGGAATCGTAAGTTTTAATTCATTTATATAATTCTGAAAATCATCCATAAACATAAACTTATGATCCAATCTTTCAATATTTGTTCCAGATGGAAGATAAAGACTCATAACAGAAACATCGTCAAAATCTGCACGAAGATTTCTGCCTTCAAAATCCATATGATGAATTCCTGTTCCATAAACTATATTATTTGGCTTTGTTTTAGAAAGAATAGCAACTCCGCTATATCCTTTTTTAGTCGCTGGATAGTAATATTGAAACGGATAACCCGCTGCTGTAAGATCGTCTACTGGAATTTGATCTTGTGTAGCTTTTATTTCCTGAAGGCAGATAACATCAGGATTTGCTTGTTGCAGCCACTCAATAAAACCTTTGTTTATTGCAGCTCTAATTCCGTTTACATTATAAGAAATAATTTTCATCAGTGATTTTTTTAAGGATTTCAAATGTAATAAAAAAGTGCAAAGTTTATCTTGGAAACAATGAAAAGTAGACTTTTTTGTTATCTTTGTTCGCTGTTCTAATAATTTAAAAGTAGTACATGGGTTTAGTTACCGCGAAAGAAGTTGCAAAAGCAATAAATGTTGAAAAGTACGGAGTTTTCGGTACATTTTCTGGCTGGATTCTTATGAAGGTTCTTAAGATCTCGACCCTTAATAAAATTTACGACCGTAATAAACACCTGGAAGACCTTGCGTTTTTGAACGGAATTTTGGACGAAATGGAAATTAAGTTCGAAATCCCTGAAGAAGATTTGAAGCGTCTGCCAAAAGATGGTGCGTATATTACCATTTCAAACCATCCGCTTGGAGGAATTGATGGAATTTTGCTTTTGAAATTAATGCTTGAAAGAGAGCCGAATTTTAAAATCATTGCCAATTTCTTGTTACATAGAATTGTTCCGATGAAAAAATACATTATGCCGGTTAATCCTTTTGAAAATCATAAGGATGCAAAGTCGAGCGTAATTGGTATTAAAGAAACTTTACGTCATTTAAGCGACGGAAAACCTTTGGGTATTTTCCCAGCTGGTGAAGTTTCAACTTATAAAGATGGTAAATTAGTAGTTGATAAACCTTGGGAAGAAGGTGCACTGAAATTAATCAGAAAAGCAAAAGTTCCTGTAGTTCCTATTTACTTTCATGCCAAAAACAGTAAATTATTCTACTGGCTTTCTAAAATTGATGATACTTTACGTACTGCAAAATTACCTTCTGAACTTCTAACGCAGAAAGATCGTGTAATTAAAGTTCGTATCGGAAAACCAATTTCTGTATCTGAGCAAAATGAGATTGAATCTTTTGAAGAATATTCAGAATTCTTGAGAAAGAAAACCTATATGCTTGCCAATCCGTTTGAGAAAGACACTAAACTGATTGACACAGCTAGCTTAAAAATCACAAAAGCACCTAAAAAAATTGTTACTCCTGCAAACGAATCAAAATTAATTGATGAAGTTCAGGCTTTAAGAAACAGCGACAGCAGATTTTTGCAAAGTAAAAACTATGAAGTTTTCTTTGCCAGCGCAAAAGAAATTCCGAACATTTTACATGAAATTGGTCGTTTACGTGAAATCACTTTCCGTGAAGTTGGTGAAGGAACTAATGAATCTATTGACTTAGACGAATACGATCAATATTATCACCATATGTTTTTGTGGGATGATGAAACCAAAAAAATCGCTGGAGCATACCGTATGGGATTAGGTTCTGAAATCTATCCAAAATACGGAATTGAAGGTTTCTATCTAACTGATCTTTTCAGATTTGAGCCGGAACTTCACGATATGATGCATAAATCGATCGAAATGGGTCGTGCATTTATCGTAAAAGATTATCAGCAAAAACCAATGCCTTTGTTCTTATTATGGAAAGGTATTATTCATACCACTTTGCGCCATCCAGAACATAAATATTTAGTTGGCGGTGTAAGTATCAGTAATCAGTTTTCAGATTTCTCTAAATCGTTGATGATTGAGTTCATGAAATCTAACTATTATGATCCGTATATTGCACAATATATTCACCCGAAAAAAGCGTACAAAGTAAAACTGAAAGACGCTGATAAAGATTTCATTTTCGACGAAGCAGAATCTGATTTGAACAAGTTTGACAAAATCATTGACGAATTAGAACCAGGAAACTTACGTTTGCCTGTTTTAATTAAGAAATACATCAAACAAAATGCAAGAGTTGTAGCTTTCAACGTTGATCCATTATTCAACAATGCAATTGATGGTTTAATGTACATTAGAATTGCAGATATTCCAGAAAGCACAATGAAACCTGTTATCGAAGAGTTTCAGATTGAATTGGAACGTAAATTATCTGAGAAGGAAGATTAAGTTTTCTCTTTTGATATATAATAAAATTAGAAAATCCCATTTGCTTAATTAGTAAATGGGATTTTTGCTTAAATAACTTTTTATTAAATTACTTATCTAGATCTGCACTCCAATCAATCTCTTCATTAAACCAATTATTTAATTTAATTTCTCCACTATCCATTTTAATTGGAATTTTTTTCGCCCAATTTTTAATATTATCGATAAATTCTTCTTTATCTAAACCATCAAATTTATGTTTATCTAAAGCATTATCTAAATACTCAAGAAAAATTTTCCCTAAATGATATCGCTGTTCTACTTTATACATTTTTTCATATTGTTCTAAAGAAACAGTAATATCTATTGTTAAGAAGTTTTCCTTTTTTGAGTATCGTATAAACGATTTTCTTTCATAACTTTTAGGAAGACATCGCAATCCAATTCCGATTGAAAGATTTACTTTTTTATACTTTTTGTTTATTTTATTTTCTAAAGAATCTATCAATTCATCAGCTAATTCATAAACTTTCGCTCCTGCAGTATCTGTTTCTATAGAAAAATCCATATATCTTTAATTTGAGTGAGTAATTTTAAAACAAAAAACCAACATTCTACTGAAGCAGAAGTTCCTCATTTACATTTTTTTTATAACTAATTAAGATCTTTCCCCAATTCTCTTAAATACTCCATTTCATCTATAGGATCTTCGCCATAGCTATTTGTCCCTTCTCCACCTCCTGTGCATATCAATATGACATTATAAAATGGAATTAAGGCATACAAACTGCTTTTGCCAACATCATGCATTCTCCTTACCGTTGCCCCAATTAAAGGAATCAATACAAATAGATTGTATATTAATCCTAACGCTCCTATTTTCGTTTCTTCAAAAGTCAATTTGGCAACATTATCTATTTTATTCAGCATGATTACTAGAATAATGTGCACTAAAATAAAAGCCAAGTATTCTTTTCTTCGTATTCTTCCATTAAAGTTCGCATAATTATGCAGAACTACCTTTTTATATATTTCGATCATTATTAAAGCTTTTATTGATTAGACAACATAAACTTCATTAAAACAAAAAATCCCAATCGTTACTGAAAGGGATTTTTTATTCTAATCTTAGAACCAAGGTTTTTTTCCAACTTGATACGTTTGATAAAACTCATCATCTGATTTTGTTAAGTAGATGATTCCTTCAACAAATCCAACCATTCCACCAAGTCCAAAAGTAACCACACTAGCAATTAATTGAATAATCCCTTCTTTTTGGTAACCTAAATAAAATTTATGAGCACCGAAAGCTCCTAATACAATACCTAAAATTCCTGCAACAACTTTTTTATTCTCTACTTTTCCTGAATTTGTGTTTTCCATTTTCTAAATAATATTTTTATTTGTTATGACTTAAAAGAGCATCTTTTTTGTTTCTAGAATGCTCTTAAAAAGTCTGCAATATTATAAAGTGGTAAGCCAAAGTATAATCTCTAAAAGTTTTTATTATAACAGAAAAAGACAATTTATTGCATAAAAAAAATCCCATTCAAAATTGATTGAATGGGATTTCTAGTATTATATGCGTTTTTCTCTTAAAACCAGCCTTTTTTACCAACTTGGTAAGTTTGGTAAAACTCTTCATCTGATTTTGTCAAGTAAATGATTCCTTCAATAAATCCGATTATACTACCAATTCCACAAGTAACTACACTAATTACGATTTGTATAATTCCTTCTTGAGTATAACCAAGTACAAATTTGTGAATTCCTAAAGATCCAAAAAGAATACCCATAAGTCCAGCTAATACTTTCTTATTTTCCTGTCTTGGTTGCGACGGTGTGTTCCAGCTTTCTGGTTTTGTTGTTTCCATTTTTTATATTATTTAGTTAATTATTAATTCCAATTTCATCAATTTCTTCTGTTGTACTTTTTGGGTCTGGACCGTAATAGTTTTCTCCAAACTCTCCTTCTGTAATCAACAAAACTAACATCCAAATAGGTCCAGCGAACGGAATTAAAGCAACTAAAATTGTCCAGCCACTTTTGCCCAAATCATGCATTCTTCTAACTGTAACCGACAAAGACGGAATTATAGATGCAAGCATGTAAAGAAAAAATAGAACTCCTACAATTGAAAGACCTACTATTGGGCCTAGAATTGCAGATAATATTATCGCTAAAAAAGCAAATGCAAAAAAGAGAATTCCTGTCGCAAGGCGAAAATACCAATATTCACTTCTTCTAGCTCTTCCGCTAAAGTTTGCATAGTTCTGGAACATGGCAATTTTATACCATTCAATCATATTTAAAATCGTTAGCTTTTCCCTACTCTTTTTAGGATTTTCGGTATGCTCCAAGCTTCGGCCAAACAAGTTATTTAGACTCATTCTTTGAAATTCGGAAACAATATTATTAAAAATTAACAAATAAAACTAATCTCACTAAATAAAATTCACAAGAAAAACCTCGTTATTAAAATCTAAAGCCTGTACGCTATTTTTTATTGTAAACTGCTTTAATTTTATCGACAATTACCTGAGCTAGACGTTCATGGCTTTCAAAAGTCCAACCTGCAATATGAGGCGTCAGTAAGACATTTTTGGCTTCCAAAAGATATTGAAAGGCTTCTGGCGTGTTTTTATCTTGAAAGAGCGTTTCGAACGAAAGTTTTTCATACTCCAAAACATCCAAACCTGCACCTAATATTTTTTTCTCTTTCATCGCTTCAACCAAGTCTGCTGTCACTATGTTTTTACCGCGAGAAGTATTGATGATCCAAAAAGGCTTTTTAAACGCATTTATAAAGTCGCTGTTGACCATTTTATCTGTTTCTGGTGTCCAAGGAAGATGAAGGCTTAAAACGTCTGTTTTTTCACGTAATTCTTCTAATGAAACTTGTTTGGCATTTTCATCCCCAACATTATCCAAAATATCGTAGCATAAAACTTCTGTATCAAAACCTCGTAGTTTTTTAGCGAAAGCTTTTCCCATATTTCCGTAACCAATAATTCCGACTGTTTTTAAATCCAGCTCATGACCGCGATTGCTTTCGCGATTCCATTGTCCTGCTTTAACCTCTGCGTCTGCTTGATTTAAGTTATTGAATAAAGATAAAATTACGCCAAGCGAATGTTCTGCAACAGCGTTGCGATTTCCTTCTGGAGCTGCAATAAGATGAATTCCTTTCGAAGAAGCATACTCACAATCAATACTTTCCAAACCTGCGCCAACTCTTGCAATAAATTGCAACTTTGTTGCAGCATCTAAAAAAGTCTTGTCAATCTTGAAACGACTGCGAATTACGATTCCGTTATAGTCTTGAATTTTTGTTTCGATTTCTTCTTTTGAAGATTTAAAATCAGCATGATTTTCGAAACCAGCTTCTTCCAATTGATTCCAAAGAATCGGATTATTGCTGTCGATATGAAGAATTTTTATACTCATTTTGTGTAGAATTTTATAAATACAAAAATACGGGAATTGTTTAAGATTTTGATTTTAATCTCGTAAAGTCGCGAAACCGCAAAGAAATAGTGGAAGACAAAAAAATAAAAGCTTCTTGCTTCCAAGCCTTCCTGGCAAACTCTTTTTTATTGCTTAGATTTTTTCTAACTTTGAAAGAATAAGAATTTTCAAATTCTAACTTCAATACTCCAGAAAATCTTCTGCAATGAAATTAACCAAGACTTTTACAGCCTTTTTTGAAAACGAAAAATCGGGAGGAATTATCTTGCTCTTGGTCACGCTTTTATCTCTTTTTCTTGCCAACTCAACGGTTCAAATTCCGTATGTGGCATTTTGGGAAAAAGAAATTGTGGGACATTCTATAACCCACTGGATCAACGACGGATTAATGACCATCTTCTTCCTTTTAATCGGTTTGGAGCTTGAACGCGAGATATATCATGGCGAATTATCGAATTTTAAAAATGCTTCTTTGCCAATAATGGCCGCTTTTGGCGGAATGCTAGTTCCTGCCGCAATATTTTTAGTTTTAAATTACGGAACGACCACACAAAACGGAGCCGGAATTCCAATGGCGACCGATATTGCTTTTGCAATCGGAATCTTGTCACTTCTCGGAAATAAAGTTCCAGCTTCATTAAAAGTGTTTTTAACTGCTTTGGCCGTAATTGATGATTTGGGTGCCATTATCGTGATTGCGATTTTTTACACCACGTCAATTTCTTTTCTAAATCTCGGAATTGCACTTGGAATTTGGTGTCTTCTTTTTGTTTTAAACCGAATGAAAATTCACAACCTAATTCCATATCTCATTGGTGGAGTTGTAATGTGGTATTTTATGCTTAATTCTGGCGTTCACGCCACAATTACTGGTGTGATCTTGGCATTTGTTATTCCGTTTGGAGATGGCGGAGAAAAAACGTCTTCATACAAGTTGCAGCATTTTCTACACAAACCCGTTGCTTTTTTCATTTTGCCTTTGTTCGCAATTGCCAATACTGCTTTAACGATTACCGAAAACTGGCATGAAGGTTTAAATCATGTCAACACATACGGAATCATTCTCGGACTAGTAGTTGGAAAACCACTTGGAATTTTGCTTTTCTCTTCTGTTGGCGTAACGGCAGGCTTGTGCACTTTACCGAAAAATTTAAAATGGGCGCATATTTTAGGTGCAGGAATGCTGGGCGGAATTGGTTTTACAATGTCAATCTTCATTACAGTTCTTGCTTTTAAAAATCCAGAAATTATTGTTTTTTCTAAAATTGCGATTTTGATTGCATCATTTTTGGCGGGACTTATGGGATTTGTTTATTTGAAATACACGCTGAACAGATTGAAATAAAATTCCAATTTAGTAAGTTTAATAAATGAAAAGAATCAGACAAATACTTACGATATCAATATCACTTATAATATTGCTTGCTGGTATTATCTTTTATCAAATAAAATACAATCCTTCACGCCCAAACTTAGATCCTCAAATGCCCGTTCCGTTTTGCGGAACCCAAGCTTTTGAATTAATAGGAGATGCTTCCAAAGGAAAAGAGATTTTTAATTCCAATTGTGCAGCTTGTCATAAATTAGATGCCAAGAGTACAGGACCTGCATTTAGAAATTTAGACTCATTGGTTTTTGTCAAATGGATGCTAAGGAAAAACCATAAAATCGACAGCACTAAAATTGAGAATTTAGGAATCGATTATCATCGTACAATGTTTAAAGACGTTCTAGATGAAAACAATCTTCCTTTCGTAATCAAATATTGTTCGAGAATAATTGATTAAACTTAAAAACAAAAAATCCCAAACCCCAACAAGAATTGGAATTTGGAATTTATCCCGAAGCTTCGGGATTGGAATTTCTTTAAAATCTACCCTTTGATTTGTTTCAAAGAAGTCTTAATCCCTTTAATTAATGATGAACTGAAGCCATTGTGTTCCATTTCATTTAAACCTACAATTGTACAACCTTGAGGTGTTGTTACACGGTCGATTAATTGTTCTGGGTGCACTCTTTCTTCTAAAAGCATTTTTGCCGCTCCTTTTACGGTTTGTGCTGCAATTGCCAAAGCGGTGTTAGAATCAAATCCAATTTCGATTCCTGCTTGCATAGACGCGCGAATATAACGCAATGCATACGCTGTTCCGCAAGCGCCTAAAACGGTTGCTGCATCCATCAATTTTTCGTCGATTACTGGAGCTGTTCCTAAATCTTGGAATAAATCAACAATTGGCGAAGCATTTGCCGCATATTTTTCTGGGAAAGAAATACAAGTCGCCGATTCTCCAAACTGCGCCGCAATATTTGGCATAATACGTACAACTGGATATTCGTAGTTTGTTTTGGTTTGAAGCACATCCAAAGACAATCCGCTTACTGCTGAAGCAATTGTTTTGTTTTGAATAACTGGCAAAATTTCAGCCAAAACAGTATCTACCTGATACGGTTTTATAGTTAAAATTACAACATCAGCTTCCTGGATGTTGTGTTTATTATCGTTTGAAACAGCAATTCCATATTCAGATAAATATTGAATGCTTGCTATGTTTCTTCGTGTGACAGTAACTTGGTTGTTTTTCGAGAATTTAGCAATTCCCAAGGCAATAGAAACCCCAAGGTTTCCTCCTCCAATAATGTGTACTTTCATTTTGGTTGGCTTTAATTATTCGTAACTGATAAACAGCATTTTTTCCGCCTGTAAATTACGTAGATTTTAGAGATCTTAAATCACTGTAATCTGCTAATTTGTGGCAAAAATCTAAAATCCAAGAATTAAGTTTGCTACACCAAAGTAGAGCATAATTCCAAATACATCATTGGTTGTTGTGATAAACGGACCAGTAGCAATTGCGGGGTCAATTTTATTTTTGTTCAAGAAAAGCGGTACTAAAGTTCCTAAAGTTGCTGCAAAAAGAATTACTACAATCATCGAAATTGAAATCGCAAATCCTACCAAATATTGCTGATACATAATAGAATGGTATCCTAATAAAAGCAAAGAGATAATACTTCCCGATATCATAGAAACGGTAATTTCTTTAGTAAAATAAGCACGGCTGAAATCTTTCAGCGTTCCGTTTGCCAAACCTTGTACCACGATTGCCGAAGCCTGAACTCCAATATTTCCTGCAGTTGCAGAAAGCAAAGGCACAAATATGATTAAAGTAGAATATTTTTGAAAAGTTGCTTCGTTTCCTTTCAAAACAAAAGAAGCTACAATTTCGATCACCATTCCAATTAAAAGCCAAGGCAAACGTGCTTTTGTCAATTCGTAAACGCTGTCATTCGATTCAACGTCTTGCGTGATACCCGCCGCTAACTGGTAATCTTTATCGGCTTCTTCCTTGATTACGTCTACAATGTCATCGATGGTAATTCTTCCCACCAAACGCCCTAATTCGTCAACCACCGGAATAGCCTCTAAGTCGTACTTCTGCATGATACGAGCAACCTCAACGTCTTCAGTATCAACTTTTACAAAATTTAATTTTCGGATATAAACATCACCAATTTGCGTTTTGGTAGAAGAAGTCAATAAATCTTTAAGTGATAATCTTCCTTTTAAACGGTTTTCATCGTCAACCACATAAATTGAATGTACTCTAGAAACATTCTCGGCCTGAATTCGCATTTCTTTTACGCAGGTCAAAACGTTCCAGTTTTCATTCACTTTTACAAGCTCTTTACCCATCAAACCACCAGCAGTGTTTTCGTCGTAACGCAAAAGATCAACAATGTCTTTGGCGTGTTCAACATCGACTAATTCCGAGATTACTTCTGCCTTTATTTCTTGCGAAAGTTCGGCAATAATGTCGGCAGCGTCATTAGTTTCAAGCTCATCAAGCTCTTCCGCGATTTCCTTTGGTGAAAGTCGGCTTAAGATGTTTTCACGCAGATCTTCCTCTAATTCAAGAAGAATTTCGGCAGTTTTATCACTATCTAAAACCTTAAAGATGTAAGTTGCCTCATCAAAATCTAATTCTTCTAAGATTTCGGCAATATCGGCGTGGTGCAGATCATTAAGTAAAACTTCAAGTTCGTTGTCGTTTTTCTTATTGATAAGTTCCTCTAACTGGTGTATAAATTCTCTACTAACTTTGAACTCCATCGGTTTCTATTTTTTGAGTTAGTTCAATAAATTCATCAACGCTAAGTTGCTCCGGACGTTTATCAAAGATAGTGTCTTCTCGCAAATTGTCTGATAAATTTAATGTTTTCAAACTGTTACGTAATGTTTTTCGTCTCTGCTGAAAAGCAGTTTTTACAACTGTAAAAAACAACTTTTCGCTGCAAGGAAGACTATAATCTTCCTTTCGGGTCATTCTCATCACACCCGATTTCACCTTGGGCGGAGGAATAAAAACGTTTTCATTAACCGTAAACAGATACTCGGTATCATAGAAAGCCTGAGCTAAAACTGATAGTATTCCGTAGGTTTTTGAGCCTTTCTTTTCACAGATACGCTCAGCTACTTCTTTCTGAAACATTCCAGAAAATTCTGGAATCTGGTCTCTAAGCTCTAATGTCCTAAAAACAATCTGAGAAGAAATATTGTACGGAAAGTTACCAATTATGGCAAATTGTTTATTTTGGTAAACTTCATTTATATTATACTTCAGGAAATCCTGAGAGATAATTTTATCTTTTAATTTTGGATAATTGGCATCCAAATATGCCACAGATTCTGTGTCGATCTCAATAACGTGTGTGTTAACTGGCTTTTCAAGTAAGTACTTAGTAAGCACACCCATCCCTGGTCCTATTTCTAAAACCTCATCATATCCCTTAAAAGTCAAAGTATCAGCAATAGCTTTTGCGATACTTTCATCTTTAAGAAAGTGCTGTCCTAAATGTTTTTTGGCTTTTACTTTTTCCATTTCATTTATCTTGTTTGCCACGAGGCTGCAAAAGTATTCTTTTTACTGTAAAGGCACTAAGAAGCAAAGCTTTATTTTTTGTTTTTTTGCCACGAAGACTCAAAGACGCCAATATTTAGTCCCTTTCTTCTCAATTAAAAAACTGAAAACTGCGACCGTGACTGAAAACTAAAAAAATTAATGCTCCGAAATAACTTCCAATTCTGTTCTGAAAGAAAGCATTTTATCGGCAAATAAACCTAACGCTTCTCTGTGAAATTCTGGTTCGTCTTCGATATAAAACTTCTCTAGGGTTTCTTTACTGTCTGTTACATATTGTACAGAATAGGTAATTCCTCCCATTTCTTCTTCAACTAGAACTTTTACAATTCGCGCCGAAGAAAATTTCTGAGTTGCCAGAATTTCTGGTATGTGTTTTTCCTGCATCCATTTTAACCATTGGTCATGAACGCTTTCGTGTATATTTGTGGTAACGTTGTAAATAATCATTTTTTCTAAGGTTCTGAGATGCTAAGGTTCTGAGTTTTTTTCTGAAACTTAAAAATCAATTCTCATATTACTAATTTTTCTTGTTTAATCGGTTAATCGATTAACCGATTAAACCAAACTATAAATTCTTATCTCCTCTCAATTCTCGGTATTTTTTTCTGGCATCGACAAAGTAAATACTGTCTTGATGGTTAAAAATTACTTTTTCATATAAAGGTTTTGCCTTTTCTGGATCTTTTAGTTCGTCGTTGTAAATTTCGGCTGAGAAAAATAGTGCTTCATCAACATAAATTCCGTCGCTGTGATTGTCTATAATTTGCTGATATTGGCTTAAAGCTGAAGCAAAATCCTTCTGACTTTCGTAAACTTTTCCTAAACGAAGTAAAGTAACCGCTTCAATTTCCTGACCTTTAAAGTTTTTTAGAATATTCTGAAACTGCGTTATTGCTTCTTGCTTTTTATTCTGATAAATTAAAAAATCTCCTTTTGCAAGTTGCTTCAGAGCCACTTGAGTCGAATCTGCTGCGGTATTATCATTAATTAAAAGAAAATATTCTAAAGCATCATTGGCGATTAACTGCGTGTTTGCTGCTTTTAATTCTTTAAATTGTTTATTCGCCCACTCAAAATCACCTTTGTAATAACTTGTTTTCGCCGCTTTCAAACTTGCTTCATGTGCCATTACATCATTCTTCAGATCCAATTGAATTTGCGAATAGTAAATAAGCGCCTGATTGTACTTTTCTTCCAAAAGCAAAATATCAGCCAATTCCATTTTAGCATCGGCTTTTTGATATTCGTTTAAATTCAATTCTAAAGCCTTTTTGATTACTGCCTTTCCTTCTTCTGTTTTTTTCAAATTAAAAGCCAGAAAATGGGCTTGAATGATTTGCAAAGATAAGGTAAAAGGATTGATTTGGTAAGTTGCCAGCAATTGCTGCAATTCTTGATCGATGGCCGGATAATCTTTTTCCTGCGCTTTATCGATCTTAATCTGCATCAAATATGCATTCGACTGAATTAATAAATCTAAATCTTTTGTATTTTGAAGAATGAAATTCAAAATTTCTTCTGCTGTATCAGTATCGTCTTCAGTCAATGCAAACTGACTCAAATTAACAATGCTTAACAGCGATTCTGGTTCGCGTTTGTAAATCGCTTTTTCTTGAATAAACGCTTTTCCGAATTCTTTCTGCTGTACATAAAACCAACTCAAATAATGATTCCAGAAAACATCTTGATCTTTCTGAGTTTTTAAGATTAATGCTTTACGCATTGCATCTTTAAAAGCCGTATTATCGGTTTCGCCGTTCATGAATCGAGACAATTGTGTCTGAATCAGATTGGTGTTCTGCGGATTTGTAAAAGATTCTGTCAATAGTAAATCGATCATCAAATCGGTTTTTCCTAATTGACCGTACAACATTCCGATTTGGAAATTGAAATTAAAATTTGGCTGAACCTGCATAGCCGTTTGATACGATTTTAGAGCATATTCCAACAATACTTTTTTCTCGAATGAACTTGCTATTCCGTAAACATCATTCGGATTTACTTTTATTTTCTCGATTGCCTGTTCGTAGTAATTTTTGGCTTTCGAATCATTTTTCTGCAATTGAAAATTATATCCTAATTCAACTAAAAAAACTCCTTGCTTGTAACGGTTGAAACGATCTTGAATCGCTTTTTCAGCATTTGCGTATTGCTGCAATTGCTGATAACAATCAACCGTTCTTAAAAAATATTGGGTGTTAGATGGCGCACTTCTTAAAAGCTCTTCATAACTGATTTTAGCTTTTTCGAAATCACCTTTATCGTAGTAATATTGTGCCAGTTGCTCGTTTTGGCCAAACGCAAAACCAGAACATAACAAAACGATACAAATCAATATGTTTTTCATATTTTTTAAGTTTTCAGTCTAAGTCGCGGTTTTCAGTCTAAGTTTAACTGTAAACTGTCACTGTAAACTGGGACTTTTTTTTAGTTTTCAGTCGCAGTAACGGTTTTCAGTCTTGTTAAAACTGCAAATTGGCACTGCCAACTGGCACTTTTTTTAAGTTTTCAGTCGCAGTTTTCAGCCTTGTTAGAACTGTAAACTGTGACTATTTTTAGTTACTGTCCACTGAGACTTTCTTAGTTTTCCAGAAAATCAAACCTAAGCCAATTAAAATGAACGGAATACTCAAAATCTGTCCCATATTAATTAGCATACTGTTTTCAAAAGCTTCTTGGTTTTCCTTGAAAAATTCAATTATAAAACGAGCCGTAAATAATAAAGTTAAGAAAGTTCCAAAGATTAATCCCTGTGCATTTCTAATTTTCTCCGATTTATACATATAAAACAGAATTCCGAAAATCAATAAATAAGCAAAAGCTTCATATAATTGCGTTGGATGTCTCGGAATCAAATCGTCTCTCTGAAAAACTACGCCCCAATTTCCGTTGGTTGGTTTTCCATAGATTTCAGAATTCATAAAATTTCCCAGTCTGATAAAAGCGCCCGTTACAGGAACTGCAACTGCCATTTTATCTAAAAGTCCGAAGAATTTTACTTTGTATTTTCGGCAGTATAAAATCATTGCCGTTATAACTCCAATCGAACCTCCGTGACTTGCCAAACCTTGATAACCCACAAATTGATAAGCTCCTTTTATTTTTTGAATTGGTAAAAGAATTTCTATCGGATGTTTGAAAAAATACTCAGGTTCGTAAAAGAAACAATGTCCGAGTCTTGCACCTAAAACGGTTCCGACAATGACATAAATAAGTAAAGAATCGAGATTGTCTAAAGAAAGGTTTTCTTTTTTATAAATGTTTCTGACGATGTAAAACCCGAGAAGAAGTCCGCAGGCAAAAAGAGCTCCGTAATATTTTAACGGAAAAGTATCTGTGATCCAGAAAATGACAGGATCTACGTTCCAATTTAAAATTCCGTTTTTCATTGGTATGAGTTTTTAGTTTTCAGTCGCAGTCGCAGTTTTCAGTCCAGTATGAAACTGAGACTGAAAACTGCGACTGAAAACTAAAAAACTAGTTTATAATATCAAATCCGCAGTAAGGACGTAAAACCTCTGGGATTACGATTCCTTCTGGAGTTTGGTAATTTTCAATAATTCCAGCTAAAACACGAGGAAGCGCTAATGAACTTCCGTTAAGTGTGTGAGCCAATTGGTTTTTTCCGTCTTTATCTTTAAAACGTAATTTCAAACGGTTTGCTTGGAAAGTTTCGAAGTTAGAAACAGAACTAATCTCTAACCAACGATCTTGAGCAGTTGAAAATACTTCAAAATCATAAGTCAAAGCAGATGTAAATCCCATATCGCCTCCGCAAAGACGTAAAACTCTGTATGGTAATTTTAGTTCTTTTAAAATCTCTTTTACATGTTCTACCATTCCGTCTAATGCTGCATAAGAATTATCTGGATGCTCCACACGAACGATTTCTACTTTATCAAATTGGTGCAAACGGTTTAATCCACGAACGTGCGCTCCGTAAGAACCTGCTTCACGACGGAAACATGGCGTATACGCTGTATGTAAAACAGGAAGATCACTTTCGTTTAAAATAACATCACGGAATAAATTCGTTACTGGAACCTCAGCCGTTGGAATCAAATATAAATCATCAATTGTAGAATGATACATTTGTCCTTCTTTATCTGGCAATTGTCCTGTTCCAAAACCTGAAGCTTCGTTTACCAAATGAGGAACTTGAACTTCGTTGTATCCTGCAGCTGTATTCTTGTCTAAGAAATAATTGATCAAAGCACGTTGAAGCTTTGCCCCTTTTCCTTTATAAACAGGAAATCCTGCTCCAGTTATTTTTACACCCAATTCAAAATCGATGATGTCGTATTTCTTTACCAATTCCCAGTGTGGCTGTGCGCCTTCGTGTAAAACTGGAATATCTCCTTCTTGAAAAACATTCAAATTATCATCTGGAGTTTTTCCTTCAGGAACAATATCAGCTGGAAGGTTTGGTAAAGTGTATAGTTTATTGGTTAACTCAACAGCCAAAGCTTCTGCTTTTTCGCTAAGTTCTTTACTTTTCTCTTTTAGTGAAACTGTTTTTTCTTTTAAGATTGCTGCTTTAGCTTTCTCACCAGCTTTCATCAATTCACCAATATCTTTGGACAATTTATTAGATTCTGATAAAGTATTGTCTAATTCCACCTGTGCAGCACGACGATTTTCGTCTAATTGAACCACCTCTTCAACAACGCTTTTAGCATCGATATTTCGTTTTGCTAAAGCTTTGATTACTTTCTCTTGATTTTCTCTAATAAATGCAATTTGTAACATAGCTTGATTTTTATAACTATTGTATTTTTTATAACGGAAGCAAATTTAAGGAAATGTTTGTTAACAATAGGTCAAAGTTTTGCAGGAAAACTGAAATCTCCTATAAACAGCAAAAGCACCTTAAAAGTGCTCTTGTTGTTTTTTGATTTTTTCTAAATTTATTCCAGAAAACGATGTCTGTCATCTCTATTGAAAGCATATTCTTTTCCGTTAAACTTGAGCTTTTCAAATTCTCTTTTAGTTTTAAGATCGCTTTTTTCTTCTACTCCATTTTCTAGATCATCTTCAACCGATTCTTCATAAGAAAAGTTTTTGGTGATCATTAAATCAAAGTAACCATTGGTTTTTTCGTCAGAAAAACTCATTCCGGTTTCTAGAGTTTCGATCTGAAAAGTACCACTTCCGTTAGAATCTCCATTCGTCAAGTGAATAGGATATTCGTACAATACTTTTTTGATTTCTTTATTAGCCAAAGTTACCAAAGTGAATTTTTGCTCCGAATACAATACAATTCTACTGCTTGCGCTGGCTTCAGTGTAAAAAGCAACTGCAGGAGTTTTTCCGTTTAAAAAAACGAGGTCTTTTAAAATATGAGATTTTGAAAATCGGATGGCTTCATTATCGTAATAACCTAAATTATCATCAAATTCTTCGGCAATTACACTTCCGTTTTCCCGATTTACAAATAAGTACTTGCGCTGAAAATAATTGCCTAACTCTTCCTCATCATTCTTTATCGCTTTTTTATTGTGTTCTACAATTGTCAAAACAAAAAAAGCGGTTTTATCATCGTAGTTAATCGAACTCGTTTCGCTAATCTTGATGGCAGAATATTTAATTTTAAGATTTGTCGCGACTTTCGAAAGCAATGGAAGATCCAATTCTGTTGAATCTTCAATTTCATCTGTGTTTTTAAAAATGAGTTTCTTAATCTCCTTTTTATTTAAATCCGCATCAATTTCGGTCTGGGAAAGTAGTTCTTGATTCTGAATTTGTGTTTCGTCTTTGATCTTATCACTTTTCCCGCAGGAAAGCAAAAGCACCAAAATTCCGTTCAAAAGGGCAGTTTTTTTCATAGGTTTTGGTTTATTAGAAAATTTTAGGGCACTTCAAATATAAAATTTTCTTACAAACCATAACAAAAAATTGAAATTTTAATCTCTCTTAATTTCGTGTCCAACAAACTCTTCCAGTGCTTTAAACATTTCTTCAACCGAAAGAACTTCTGTATCAGGATGCGATTTTAAAAACGTTGCATTTAATTCAGCCAGATTTTCATCCAATTCAAAATAAGCGTTATTATTTAGCAAATCCTTGAAAGCGTTTGGAGCATCAAATTTCTCTTTTAGAAATTTTGCTAATTTGATATTGCTTTGCAAACGAAGCTTTCGGCATTGTTCTTTAAATAATTCTAAATGTTTTTCGGCACCAATTAAAGCCAAACCTTCTTCTATTAATTCATTCAATTCTTTATTCCATCCTGAATCATGAACGAATTTTGAAAAATTTCCTTCGGCATATTTAGACGCATAAAAATCCAGATAATAGCTCATTAAAGCATCTTCATGAATCAAATCGTCGTCTATTTTTTCTTCGCGCATTAAATTGATTACCGAAATATTCGAATTTACAACATCTTGTGGATTTTCACTTTTTGCTGCCGTTTCTGAAATAATGATTTTACCGAATTCCATTTACGTATATATTTAGAGGATTATTTTGCAAAGTTGGTGGAAAATTTTGAAGAAACGAAATTGTTTTTGTGATGTAATTTTGAATGGTAAACGACCCACTTTAAAGTAAGAAAAAAATTACTATTTTTGCAGTGTTTATAAACTCAAAAATGGAATCAAAAATCATAATTCGTATTCTTATTATTATTGTTGTTTTAGCTGTTAGTAATATATTAAAAAAGACTTTAGCAAAGAAACAAGAAGTATTGTTTGATGAGTCAGACAATAATTTAGAAATTGATAATGCAATAGATTTCGGTTACAAAATGCAATGGTTCGCAGTAAAAACAGATAATAAAAAAAGAATTGCAGAAATTTTAAAATTACAAAAAGTATCAAATTGTAATTGGGAACTAGGAATACAAAAAGCCTACAACAACTCAATTTTTATTACGCCACAAATCGGCAAATGGACATTAGTTTGTGGAAATAATTTTTCTTATAATACAGAGAAACAAATTTTACTAGAATTAAGTAAAGAATTTGGTGAAGCTCAGTATTTTGCCACACATAGAGTTTCCGATTATCATAGCTGGATGAAAGCTATTGACGGAAAACTAATAAGATTGTTTACTTATTCTGGCGAATATGAAAATGGCTATATTATGGAAGGTGAACCAACTGAAATAGAGAAAAAATATATAGTCCAACAAAGTTCTACAGAAAATGATGCAGATTATATTGATTCTATAAATGAACAAATTTTGATGCAAATTGCAGAAAACTGGAGCATAAATCCAACAAAATTAAGTCAACGCAAAGATGTCAAACATGAATTTGGAATATTGGGTTTATGATGATATTTAAAAATATTACAATTGTTTTTAATTTTTCTTAACTAACACACAATTTTTAATCAAAACTTCCGTTATGGTTAAATTAGTTTTAAAAAACCTAACACCTTTTTTACGCAACTATTTAGAGACAAATGCATCTATTATAGATAAAGCTTTATACTAAAGTTTCAAAACCAAAACCAAAACCATGAAACAAATTATATTAATTGTTAGTATTCTGCTTGCATTAACTAGTTGCGAAAGTGAAGATTTACCAAACTCTGATGTGCAATTTTCGTTAGTTGCGAAAGGAGATTCTTTTCCAAATGATCAAAGTCTTGCGCCGAGACATTTAATTATCAAAGACCAAAAAAACTGGGATAAACTAGTTAAGGAAATGAATGCTTCTACTAATCTTTCCAAATATTTTAAAGAAAACACTATTGATTTTAGCAAATATCAAATCATTGCTGTTATAGACAAAACACAAACCAGCGGTGGACATTCTATAGATATTGTTGAAATTAGCGAAAATCGAAATACTATAATTGTAAAAGTCGAAAAACTACAAAACGGTAATAATACTTCCAAATTATCTAGACCTTACGATATTGTAAAAACAGACAAAACAGATAAAAAGGTTATTTTTGAACAATAGTTATCCTCTATTCTCCACCAGTAAATCTTTCAATTCCTTCGTTTTCAAATAAGCCGCAAAACGTCCAGCCAAGAGCAGCATTTCTTTTTCTTGGGGTGTTATTTTTAGCTTGGTTTCTACGTGAGACGAATATTCATATAACATCAAAAGCTCGGCTGCGCCAAAATCTTTAAACTTTTCTTTGTCTAAAGTAGAAAGCTGCACTTCGCCATATTTATCTTTTTTAAAACTACCTATTCCAAATTTTGCAATTAACTGCGCTCGAAAATCATCATGAAGTTTAAGCCAGCTTGTCGCATCATCATCAGTATTTTTTAATTGCGTTACCAAATCTTCGTAAGCTTGATCTTTGTTTAGCTTTAAAAGATAATCCCGCAATGTTGTAAAACCAATTATCTGGTAATTTGAAGTTGGAATTTTATATTTCTCAAGATCACTTTCGACATCTTTTTCAAAAGTTATGTAACGAGTTTGAACCGTATATAAAGAAGCGGTTTCTAATAAAGAAATCAATCTGATTTTTTCATCATTTATAAAAGGCGCCTTTTTTCCTTGTCCTAAACAATCAATAAATAGCGCTTTTTTGTTTTTGTCTTTGACTTTAGAATCATTGTGAAGCAGTTCGATCAAGGTTTCGTAACCCATATTATCAGACGCACCGCCATCAATCACGCATAAAATTTTATCTTGATTTTTGATTCCGAATTTGGTTTTTGGAAGAACACCAGGAAAAGCAGAACTTGCAGTAATAGCATAAGTCAAAGGAAAATCATAACCATTATTAATATAATTTTCGTCAAGCGAAAGTGACGCTTTATTGGGAGCCAAAGACGAATTGATTTTCAAAGCCCGAATAATATGTGGCATAAACGGAAAACGCTCGCCGTTGTTATAAGCCGTTCCGTTGGCAACCATAATGGGCAATTGCGGATTCTGTTTACTGTCTTTTGGAATAAAGAAATCAGACAAAAGCATTTGCGTTTTAAACTTATTCTGATTCTCTGGATTGCTGCTGTCATATTGCAAAACTTCCAAATCTAAACGTTGTGCCATAGAGATTTTTTCTCCTTTTTCGTTTCTGCTATTATTCAAAAGCGAAAAAAGTGTCGCCGATTTACTGACATCCGATTTAAAGGCATCGGCTTTAGAAAAATAAAATTCGTTGAAGGTACAATTGTCATATTGCAGTTTATTTTTCAAGATCGTCAAATAATATCCCGCCGAATAACAGCCTCCCGAAACAGTAGAAAAGTAATCTACTTCATTTAGAAAATTACGTTTCGAGTTGTCTTCCTGAATATCTTCTAAACCTAAAAGAACTCCCATACTAAAAAACTGCGCTCGCGACCCTCCGCCCGAAATACCGACTCCTAAAGCAATATTCGGATTCTGAAGCCTACTGTCACGATCCTGAACCGATTTATATTCGCTTAAATCAACAGCAGGAATTGAATTATAATTGATTTCTGAAAAGAGATTTATTTTATTCTGGGTTATTCCTTTATTTATTATAAAAAGAAAAAAGAATCCTAGAGAAAGACTTTTAATTTTCATCTTAAATTCCATTTAATTACTATCTATTCAACATTAAATAATCGCAATATATACGAGAGTTCGTAAACAATAAAAAGTGCCACTAAAATAGTATGAAACTTTTTATTATCTATTTTTATTGCTATTAAACATAAAATTATGTGACTTATAACCCGAACAAAATATTCGTTTTGGTTGTATAAAAAATAGTCTCCGCCTTTGATTGCCGTATCGATTATATCGGCTCCGAAACTTATTGCCAATACCGAAAAAAACCATTTTTTTCTGGAATAAAAATAATCTTCATATCCTGTATAATCTACTAAATCGTCGGGATAAAGAATGGCACAAAGCAAATAATAGATTAAGATATAACAGATAATGAAGAAATAATCTGCAAAATACCACTCATGGATTAATTTTAGATTAAACTCCCACCACCAAAAATGAATAAGCATCAAGAATACGTAAAACACCCATAAAGCATGTACAAAGTAGAATTTCTTGCGCCCGGGATGTTGAATAAAAATTACGGAACCTTTTATAAGATGCGTTAAACTTAAACCCAAAATGATTCCGATAATCGATTTGACATGCGTAAGTTCTTCCATAAATAAAGATTATTTACAATGAACTAAAATTAATTGAATTAATTCAAACCTAAATGTTTTTACACTGATTTTTAAATCTTTAAGATTCTGGCCTAATCTTACTGATTGATTTCAAAAACAAATTTTTAATCAAAAAGTAATATTAAAATAACCGTGAAATGTAAAACCTATAAATAAAATACAAGAATAAACAGTAATTTTATTGCATTCAAACTCAGTTTAGCAGAAAAGTATGAATCAAAGAAAAGTATTAGAATATTACGTTTTAGACGTATTCTCAAACGAGAGCTACAAAGGAAATCCGCTTTCTGTGGTTTTTACAGATGGAAATCTAAAACTAGAAACCTATCAGGATATTTCTAGAGAATTTCGCTATTCTGAAACCTCATTTGTCTATTATTCTACAAGAGAAAAAGCACTTGTAGTCCGTTCGTTTACTCCAATCGGAATCGAAATTGATGGTGCGGGGCACAATTTATTAGGTGCAGTCTGCGGCGCTCTCCTAAAAGGAATGCCCATTTTTGATGAACAAAATGAAAGTGAGCCTTTTGTAATTATGAAACATTCTGCAATTCCAGTAACAGTAAGTATTGATTCTGATACTTTTTCGCCAATGGTTCAAATGCATCAAAAATCGGCAGTCATTAAACAAGAAATTCCAACGTATAAAATTGCAGTTGCTCTGGGCTTAAAGATTGAAGATTTGGATGTAAATGCTTTTGTGCCAACAATTGTTAAAACAGAAGTTGCTCATACAATGGTTCCTATAAAAAACAGCCAGATACTTAACAGCTTTATTCCTGACAACCAACTTTTAATTGAAATCTCAAAAGAATATGATTTTGAAGGGTTTTATTGTTTCACCCCAGCTGAGGAAGGCCTAGATCACATAGTCGAAACAAGATTTTTTAATCCCATAATCGGAATAAACGAAGACCCTGCAACAGGAACTGCAGCTGGACCATTAATTGGTTTTTTAACGCAAAAGAAATTCACTAAATCTGAAAAGGAATATAAAATTCTTCAAGGCGTAAAATTAAAACAGCCTTCAATGATCGAAGTTATGAATCGCGAAGAAGATATTTTGGTAGGCGGTTCTTCGATTATAACTATGAAAGGAGAGCTTTATATTTAAAGTAAAAAGCTGCATTGTATAATGCAGCTTTCATCTATTCTATTTTTTAATTTCCTGTGGTAACGTTTTTTTCTGTTCTGGCGGAATTCTCTTTTTCAGAAACAAAATCTGACCTAAATGACTCGATTGATGTTCCATAACATGAAACCAGCAATATTGGTTTGTCCAATCGTATCTTGTTTGCACTTCTGCAAACCAAGCATCGTCTCTTTTCTTTAATTCTTCAATTGTTTTTGCTCTTACTTCATTATAGATATCCAAATAATATTGAATATCATGACCTTTAAATTCGTCTCTTCCGCCTTGATCCAAATCTAAAGCATTTCCCCACTTTTTCTTTTCTTCTTCATTAAAATCTCTATTTTCAAAAGTAAAGACCTGATAATATTTTTCGGCTGCAGCCAAATGCATTACCAAAGCTCCAATTCGGTTTGCTTCTGCATCATGAAGATAATCAATTTCATATTGGCTCATGTTTTTTACTGTTCTCTCAACACGAGCTTTTAAATCTTCAAGCATAGAAATCATATCTGCAATTTTTGGAGATGCTCCTTCGACATTTCCAATTTTAGCTTCTAATCTTGGTTTTATTCCTTTTCCTTCTATAAGCAAACTGTTTTTTCCATCAACACTAGATTTGTCCGAAGTAATTTTATATTCTTTTACTTTAACAATTGCATCGTTGCTTATTCCTTGAATCCATTTTGGAACATCTCCATTACTTATCGGACTTTCAAAACTTGAATTTAAAACAGTCACAGGTTCGTAAACACCTTTATCATTTTCAATAAAAAGTTCAAATTTGTCAAAGTAAAACTTCCCGTCAAATAGACATAAACCTCCAAAACTTAATGATTTACTATTCTTATCGACAGTTCCTTCAACAGTGTATGAATTCCATTCTTTAGATTTTACTGGTCTGTCGCTCATATTATCAAAAAAACCATCTTCATCGTTTTTGGTATCAACACGAGCCCAAACTCCCGCCCATGATTTTGGTTCTGTAGTTTCGACTTTAACATAAGCAGTTACTTTAAATTTTTTCTTTACAGAAGTCTGAATAGCAATAGTCTGACTTATAGATGTCCAATCTGTAGAAACTGTTTTTACAGTTTGAGCCTGACTCATACTAAAAAATAAAAACAGCAGTGGTATTATTAGTTTTTTCATTTTTGGAAAATTAAATGTTGCCGTAAATGTAATATTGTTTTCCTAAGTAATAACTTACTTTTCAAAAAAAAACTTCATAAAAAAACCGCATCAGGCAGGATGCGGTTTAAAATATTTAAAACTAGAAAAACTTCTTAGTTCGTTTTCATTGGCGGTAAATCAAATGCCTTTGAATCGTGTTCGAAGTTGTTTCGGTGTGCTCCATCGCAAAATGGTTTGTTTGCAGAATGTCCACAACGGCAAAGACCTAATGCAGTTCTTCCTTGTAAGCCATAAAGTGTTCCTTCTGGATCCATAATTTCGAAATCTCCTTCGATTTTTATTGAACCATTTTTATTGATGATTAATTTAGCCTTGCTCATAAATTTTGTTTTTTTCGACTGCAAAGATTGCGAAATATATTCTCATTTATAAGCGTGAAACGTAGTTTAAACTGGTTCTATTTTATGTGGGTTTTGCCACGAAGACGCGAAGGCGCAAAGTTTAATCCCAATCTTGTCATCCTGACGAAGGAAGGATCTCACGCGTAACTCCGCAAAGAATATTCACCAATCTTTGTCGAATTTCTAGTGTGATCCTTCGTTCCTCAGGATGACAAACGGAACGATTACTCTAAAGTTTTATAAACAAAATTCTTAAACTTCACACTTCCCTTTCCAATCGAACAAAGACCAATTCTTAATCCCAAAAACCCGCTTAAGACATTATGATTATATCCTGAAACTTCTACAGAGTTTTCGATTTTCTTCCAATCTTTTCCATCAATGCTGTAAAACATATCTACTGTGTTCTTGATGTTTTTTAGTTTAAGAAAGACTTTTCGCGTATGAGTATTTTTCTCCGTTGGAAACTGCCAACCTCTCAAATTCGCCAAGATATTGTTTTGATCGGCTAATATTCCAGAGTAATATCTATTATCGTAAAAAAGCGTTAATCCGCCTACTGCATTGCCTTCTATTTCCATTTCTACTTCCGCAGAATAAGAATGTCCGCCCGGAACAATTACAAGAGGCGAACTGTTTCCTACTCCGTCGCCTTTTCCTTCAATAGTCAAAGTGTTATTCGCAACTTTAAATCTTGAAGCTTCTACCCCACTATAAAATTTCCATTGCGGTTTAAGAGCCGAACCTTCAAAATTGTCGCTTAAAGAAAATTCAGGAAGTGTTTTACCTTCTGGTTTTGCAATTGGTTTATCCGTCTCGATATTATCTGGAATTTTATACCAGCCGTCTTTTGTCCATTCTACTGGCTGAAGTAAAGTTTGTCTTCCTAAGTTGTAATAATCTTTTTCATAACCGTGAAAAATCATCCACCATTTTCCGTTGGCATCTTCAAAAATAGTACTATGTCCTTTTGACCACCAAGTTTCAGAACTGCTGTTGGTTCTCACAATCGGATTATAAGACGAGTTTTCCCAAGGTCCAAAAGGCGATTTTGATCTTGCTGAAATTACCATATGACTTGTCGCTGGACCTGCAGTTCCACCTTCAGCAACGGTCAAATAATAATATTCTCCTCGTTTAAATAATTTTGGGCCTTCCATACAAAAACATTCGATGCTCCATTCGCGCGGAATTTTCCAGCCATCGTAAACGTGTTTTAATTCGCTTGTTACCGAAAGTCCGTCTTTTGATAAAGCAACATAACCGCCGTTGCTGAAATATAAAAATCGGTTTCCTTTATCGTCTGTAATATGTCCGGGATCTATATTCCCGATTTTCAAATCTACAGGTTCGCTCCACGGACCATTTATAGAATCGGCAGTTACGACAAAATTGGTATTATTGGCAGGAAAATAGATGTAATATTTATTGTTGTACTTAATTAAATCTGGCGCCCAAACTGCTCCAACATATTTATGAAGTGCATTTGTAACAGGTTCCCAATTCATCAAATCGGTCGAATGCCAGATTAAAAGTCCAGGATAATAATCGAACGAAGAATGAACGACATAATAATCTTTTCCGTCACGCAACAAACTCGGGTCTGGATAATCTCCCGCAAAAATTGGGTTTGAATATTGATTTTGTTTTAGACTTTTTTCTGGTTGTGATTGAGAATA
Source organism: Flavobacterium ginsenosidimutans (assembly GCF_003254625.1). Taxonomy (GTDB): domain Bacteria; phylum Bacteroidota; class Bacteroidia; order Flavobacteriales; family Flavobacteriaceae; genus Flavobacterium; species Flavobacterium ginsenosidimutans. The sequence goes on along the minus strand of NZ_QJRJ01000071.1, from coordinate 125,220 downwards.
AACACAATACGAAAACAGTATTAAAAAGGTTAGATATATTTTTTTCATGTTTTGATATTTTTTTCAAATATAGTCAAAAAGACTATAAGATATAATTTAGCCACAGATTAAGAGGATTAAAATGATTTTTGAATTGCGTCCAGCTTTAGCTGGATGTAATAATAATGATGCTACAAAATGGCTTTAGCCAAAAATACGTGTGTTTGGCTAAAGCCCTACCCCTTCAAATTACATAACCTCCGGCTAAAGCTGGAGGCAATTCATATCTAAAATTAAAATCTTTTTAATCCTTTTAATCTATGGCTTAATAAAAAGCTTAGCCAATCTTTGTCGAGCTACTTGCGGAGATTTCTCCTTCGTCGAAATGACAAATATTTACGATTACCTATTTACTTAAAACAAAAACTTTGCGACTTTGCGAGATTAAAACATCACAATTCTCAGTAAAAACTCCAGTGAATCTCCGTGCAATATTAAAATCTCAATTCTATTGCTTATTTTTGCACTCTAAAATTCATATTAATGACACAGAATCCAAAGAGATATACGATCACGGCGGCATTGCCTTACACCAACGGACCTATTCATATTGGGCACTTGGCGGGAGTTTATGTGCCTGCAGATATATATTCGAGATATTTAAGATTGCAAGGAAAAGATGTAGCATTTATTTGCGGAAGCGATGAACACGGGGTTGCAATTTCGATGAAAGCCAAAAAAGAAGGAATTACACCACAGCAGGTTATTGATAAATATGATGGAATTATCCGTAAATCGTTTGAAGATTTTGGGATTTCATTCAACAATTATTCAAGAACTTCGGCTAAAATTCATCATGATACGGCTTCGGAATTCTTTAGAACATTATATGATAAAGGCGATTTTATTGAAGAAGTTACCGAACAATTATACGATGCAAAAGCAAATCAGTTTTTAGCAGATCGTTTTGTTGTGGGAACTTGTCCAAAATGTGGTAATGATGGAGCTTACGGAGATCAGTGCGAAAATTGCGGATCTACTTTAAACGCTACGGATTTAATTAATCCAAAATCGACAATTACGGGAGAAACTCCAATTCTTAAAGAAACAAAACACTGGTTTTTACCTTTAGATAGATATTCTGATTTCTTAACCAAATGGATTTTAGAAGGTCATAAAAACGATTGGAAAACCAATGTTTATGGACAAGTAAAATCTTGGATCGACGCAGGATTAGAGCCTCGCGCCGTAACACGTGACTTAGATTGGGGAATTGATGTTCCTGTTGAAGGTGCGGAAGGCAAAAAATTATATGTTTGGTTTGACGCGCCGATTGGTTACATTTCTTCTACGAAAGAATGGGCTGCGCGCGAAGGAAAAGATTGGGAACCGTATTGGAAAGATCAAGAAACGAAATTGGTTCACTTTATCGGAAAAGACAATATTGTTTTCCATTGTATCATTTTCCCAGCGATGCTAAAAGCTGAAGGAAGCTATATTTTACCAGACAACGTTCCTGCAAATGAGTTCTTGAATTTGGAAGGAAACAAACTTTCGACTTCTAAAAACTGGGCGGTTTGGTTACACGAATATTTAGAAGAGTTTCCAGATAAGCAAGATGTTTTGCGTTATGCATTAACATCAAATGCTCCTGAAACAAAAGATAACGATTTTACTTGGAAAGATTTCCAGGCTAGAAATAACAACGAATTGGTTGCTGTTTTTGGAAACTTCATTAATCGTGTTGTGGTTTTAACCAATAAATACTACGATGGAATTATTCCAACTCCGAATGAATTTACAGAAATTGACGAACAAACTTTAGCAGAATTAAAAGCGTATCCAGCTGTGATTTCAAGTTCGGTGGAGCGTTACAGATTCCGTGAAGCTTTGGGCGAATTGATGAATGTGGCTCGTTTAGGAAATAAATATTTAGCAGACGAAGAGCCTTGGAAAGTTATGAAAGACAATCCAGAGCGTGTAAAAACGCAAATGTATGTGGCGTTGCAAATTGCTGCCGCATTGAGCGTTTTAGCAGAACCGTTTTTACCTTTTACCGCTGCTAAACTTTCTAAAATCTTGAATTTGGCTGACCTTAAAGAACATTTTGCAGGTTTCAGTAAATTCTTGAAAGAGAAAGATCGCGATGCAAAAGACATTTTTATTGATAAAACTTTAGGTTGGAATGATATTTCTGAAAACTCAGATTTAATTCCGGCAGGCCATAAAATTGGCGAGGCAGAATTGCTTTTCGCTAAAATTGAAGACGAAGAAATACAAAAACAAATAGATAAATTGGAAGCAACAAAAACAGCTAATTTAGCTGAAAGCAAACAACCAGAACCGCAAAAAGATTTAATTCAGTTTGATGATTTTGCGAAAATGGATATTCGTATCGGAACTATTTTGGAAGCTGAAAAAATGCCAAAAGCAAACAAACTTCTGGTTCTTAAAGTTGATACCGGAATCGATGTTTGTACGATTGTTTCAGGAATTGCTGAAAGTTTTTCTCCAGAAGAAATTATCGGAAAACGTGTTTCTGTATTAGCAAACCTTGCTCCAAGAGCTTTACGCGGTGTTGAAAGTCAAGGAATGATCTTAATGACAACAAACGCTGAAGGAAAACTGGTTTTTGTAAATCCAGATGCTGATGCACCGAACGGAGCTACGGTAAACTAAAGATTTTTAAAATTATATCACAAACATGTATTACAGAAGAAAAATCTTACTATCTTTGATTCAGGTTTTTGACGGTGAATTAGAAAAAATTCAACTTCAAAAACTCTTATTTCTATATACACGTTCACAAAGACAAAAGAAAACATATGATTTCGTGCCATATAGAATGGGATGTTTCTCTTTTCAAGCAAACGCAGACCTACTTACATTAAAAAAATATGGAAATGTAAGTGAAAGTGATAAATCTTGGAAAAAAGAAGACGATGTAAATTATTTGAATGAATTAACGAAAGAAGATAAAAAGATAATTAGTGATTTTAGAATAATCTATGCTAATAAAACAAGCGAAGATTTGATTAATCTTACATATAAAAGATATCCTTATTTCGCTATAAATAGCATAATTGCACAAAATTATTTAAGTGAATCTGAAATTGAAAACTTAAATAATTATCGATCTTTTGACGAGGAAGTTGTTTTATTTACCATTGGTTATGAAGGAATATCTTTAGAAAGTTACCTTAACAAACTAATAAAAAATAATATAAAGGTTCTATGTGATGTCAGAAAAAATGCACTAAGTATGAAGTATGGCTTTAGTAAAAGTCAATTAAAAAATGCTTGTAATGGTGTAGGAATAGAATACATCCATATTCCTGAAGTAGGTATTGATTCTGATCAAAGGCAAGAACTCAAATCTCAAATAGATTATGATGTTTTGTTTGACAAATATAGAGTACAAAATTTAGGTGAAACATTAGATAATCAAATAGAAATTCTAAATCTGCTTAAAACTAATAAAAGAATTGCTTTAACTTGTTTCGAAGCTGATGTTTGTCAATGCCATCGAAAGCATTTATCAGAAGCAATAACAAACTTAAAAGGTTTCAACTATAAACTAGAGCATCTATAATTTATGCCAATAAAGAAAATTCTAATAACGGTTACTACTTATCCATTACCATCTAGAAGCTATGATGAATTGGTTTGTACAGCTGGATTATTAGAAGATGGAACTTGGATAAGAATTTATCCTGTTCCATTAAGTTTTCTTAATCAAGTAAAAAAAGAAACCGGATTTAAAAAGTATACTTGGGTAGAATTAGATCTAAAAAAAAGAACAGACGATTTTCGTCCCGAAAGTTATTCTCCAAATAACTACGACATAAAAATTTATAATACTATAAACACAAATAACTTTTGGGAAGAAAGGAAACTTTTCTGTCTAAAAAATATTTATACCAATAGAGATAAACTTATAAATGATTCTAAAGCTCCTGCAAATATTTCCTTAGCAACTTTTAAGCCAACAAAAATTACTGCTTTTGAAATTGAAAATGATTCCAAAGAATGGAAAAATGAATGGCTTGAATTAAGAAAACAAACTAACCTTTTTGCAGAAATTGATAGTAATCCTGAAAAAATTATCAGGAAAGCACCATATAAATTTTATTATTTATTTGAAGATGACGAAGGCAAATCTTGCCGATTGATGATTGAAGATTGGGAAATTTTTGAATTATATTGGAATTGCTTGGCTAAGAGTAATAACAATGAAAAAGAAGCTATAGAGAAAGTTAAAAATAAATACTTTGATACTTTTTCTAATGAACATGACATATATCTTTTTTTAGGAACAACTATGCAATGGCATAGAAGAAGATCTAATAATCCTTTTGTAATTATTGGCATTTTTTATCCTAAAATAAAAAGCCAATACTCTCTCTTTTGATAAAAAATACAGGTTTTTCTTATTTATTAGGTTTTTGTTTTATAAGTTTGCTCCGCAAAAAATACCCTTAAGGATTTTTAATTAAAACTTTAAGAGAATGACTAAAGAAAATCAAAAACGGACACATCAAGATGTAATACCATCGATGGCAAAATTTCTTTCAGACCTTTGGTTTGAAGGAGATTTTAGAGAACAGCCCAATTATCTATCTGAAATTTTCAAGCGAATTCTTGAAACAGAATTGGGAGATGACAAAGAGCTAAGATCAAAAATGATGGAATGCATCAAAACCAGTGAAATGCTTGCCGAAACACTCGAACCGTTTTCGGATAAACAAATTCAGAAAGCCTGCAGTAAAATTTTAGCTGCTTAAAACAACAAAAAAGCGTGAATCACTTACTATTTTTAATCGATTCACGCTTTTTAGTTTCAAAATACTCGCTTTCTAAGCTATCTTTGAAAAAAAATATCAAAGAATAAAATACATCTAATGAAACTCACAAAACCAAGATTAGCTTTAATCTGCGGTATACTCTGCATATCTATTTTCCCGATATTGGTAAAATTACGTTTAACACCAGGATTAATTTCGGCTTTTTACCGAATGTTTTTTGCAGTTGTTTTGCTTTTGCCTTATGTTATTTTAAGCGGAAATTTTAAACTTCCAAAACTAAAATTTGCTCTTTTGGCAATACTTTGTGGTGTTTTATTTTCGTCTGATGTTGCGGTTTGGAATATCGCCATTCAGGAATCAAGCGCGACTCAAGCTTCTTTGTTGACCAATTTATCTCCGGTTTGGGTTGGAGTTGGTTCTTTCTTTTTTCTAAAAGCAAAACCCGCAACAAATTTTTGGATCGGAACATTAGTCGCTTTATTCGGAATGGTCACTTTGGTCGGTTTTGAATTTTTTATCGATTTAAACTTTGATAAAGCATTTCTATTTGCCGTTTTATCTGGCATTCTGTATTCCATTTATCTTTTGGTTAGCAAAAATGTACTTTCAGAAGTCGATGTTCTTTCGTTTATGACGATTAGTTTATTCGCTTCAAGCATCTATTTAGGAATTTTATGTTATGCATTGGGCGAACCTTTTACTGGGTTTTCAAATGCTGGCTGGTTTGTTCTCGTGCTTCAAGCTGTTATTTGCCAATTGTGTGCTTGGCTTTCGATTAGTTACGCCACTCAGCACATGCGTGCAACAAGAGTTTCACTAAGTTTGTTAAGTCAAGCTGTAATTACCTCAATTTTAGCTTGGTTGTTTTTGGAAGAACAAATAACTTTACAGATGGTTTTCGGCGGAATTATATTACTTTTCGGAATCCGAATTACATTTTACGATAAAACGATTTCTTTGAAAAGGCTTTTTTCTAAGAATTAAGATAAAAGGTTTCACGCAGATTCAACAGATTTGAGCAGATTTTAATCTCATAATCTGTGGCTAAAAAATTAGTTTAATTCGTGAATTGCTTCGCCTGTTCGCTATCGCTCGGGTCGTGGCTAAAAACCTGAAACAAAAAAACACTTGAAACAAAAAACTCTATGTTACATAAAACTAAAATACCAAACTTAAAAGTAATCGCATTTGATGCCGATGATACTTTGTTTGTGAACGAACCTTATTTTCAGGAAACCGAACATAAATTTTGCGCTTTGATGGAAGATTACCTTTCGCATCAAGGCATTTCGCAGGAATTATTTAAAATCGAAATTGCCAATCTTCCTTTGTACGGTTACGGAATCAAAGGTTACATTCTTTCAATGATTGAAGCCGCAATGAATATTTCAAATAATACCATTCCGATTGAAGTCATTGAAAAAATCATTCAATACGGAAAAGAATTACTCGAAAAACCAATTGAATTATTGGACGGAATCGAAGAAACACTTCAGGCTCTAAAAGGCAAATACAAATTGGTTGTTGCCACAAAAGGCGATTTAAAAGATCAGCACAGTAAATTACACCGTTCTGGTTTAGGACATTATTTTCACCACATCGAAGTAATGTCAGACAAACAAGAAATTGATTATCAAAAATTACTTGGCCGTTTGGATATTCAGGCGCATGAGTTTTTAATGATCGGAAATTCATTAAAATCAGATGTTTTGCCAGTTTTAGGAATTGGAGGTTATGCCGTTCATATTCCGTTTCATACTACTTGGGAACACGAAAAAATTAATCATACTATAGAACACGAACACTTTAGTTCATTTGAAACCATTGCAGAAGTTGTTCCGAATTTATTATAATGAAAACACTTTTAGACTTAGAAAATTGGAATAGAAAAGAGCATTTTGCCCATTTTAAACAAATGGAAGAGCCTTTTTTTGGTGTTACTGTAGAAATAGATTGTACCAAAGCGTATCAAACCGCAAAAAGTATAAATGCTTCTTTTTTCATTTTCTATTTACATAAAACTTTGACTGCGGTAAATGCCATCGAAAATTTTAGATATCGCATTTCAGAAAACCAGATTTACATTAACGACCAAATAGATGCATCGGCTACTATTGGCCGTGAAGATGGCACTTTTGGGTTTTCTTTAATAGAATATCACCCAGATTTTAAAACATTTGAGCAAATTGCCTTAACCGAAATTGAGCGTATTCAAAATACAAGCGGACTTTTTACAAGATATTTCGACAATGATAATCTGATACATTTCTCCGCAATTCCGTGGATAAATTTTAGTTCGATTACTCATGCACGCAGTTTTACGTACCCAGACAGCTGTCCGAAAATTTCTTTTGGGAAGATGATGGTCAATGAAACTGGCAAAAAAACAATGTCAATGGCTGTTTATGTACATCACGGTTTAATGGACGGAATACATGTTGGTCAATTTATAGATACTTTCCAAGAGCTTATGAATCAATAAAATAAGCGGAATGATTTTTGAGCGTAAAAATATATGAAACAAATCTTCCTTTTTTTGTCTTTAATCTCAAGTACTGTTTTGTTGAGTCAAACGGTACTTCATTCTTATCCCATAGATTTAAAAAACAAAATAGGACAGACTCAAGTTTTAAATGCCGAAAATACTACAACTCATGATGTATTTGCTTTTGTCGCAACTCCAGATAGTCTTTCAATATTAAAATACAACAGCGCTTTATTTCTAAATGATAAGTTTATAACTTCTCGAAAATATGTCGAAAACAGATCCTTAATGGGATGCAGTTTTAGCGAAGATGGAAATCCGACCTTATATTGGTTTTCTGGAGAAGAAAAGAACATCATTTTGGTTAAATATTTCATGGAAACCAAGACATTTAGGGCTTTAAAATTTCCCGTTCCTCTCGACGAACAATTTATTGTAACACAATATCAGAGAGACAACCATTTCTATTTATTGATGCAGAGCAAAACAAAACAATCCTTAACTGCGTTTGTTTTTAAAAATGGAATAGCAGAAGAAAGACTTCTTGATTTTAGTCCTTTTGTTTTTCGAGATCGTAAAACCCAGCAAAAAACATTCAATCAGATTTTGAATGAAAATCCCATTGAGAAAATGGATTCTGGTGAAAATAATCCGTTATATAAAGCTACTTCAAAAACTAAAATTTACACGTTACCTAATCGTTTGATTCTAACATTGGATCAGAGTTTTAGAAAAACACAGCTATTTGAAATCAATTTAGATAGTTTGGAGATTACCGAAAAGACTTTTATGAAGCCAATTGGAGAAAAAAATCCAAAAACCTCCAATTCTTTTTATCATGAAAACAAGCTGTATCAAATCAACGTTAATGCTGATGAACTCTTATTTGACATCAAAGATTACACAACTGGCGAATCGATAAAAACATTTGCCGTTTCAAAAAAAGATACGATCCGTTTTAGTAATTCGCCATTATTAATGCAGATTGAAGATCGCGCGCCCAGACAATTAAAAAACACAGCCAAGTTTTTAAAAGAATTATCCAATCTTGATGCTGGCCTTTCTGTATTCAAAAACAAAAAAAATCTCTTTATAACTTTAGGAGGAACGGGCAGCGATTTAAAAACAGTTTCCATGAGTGGTTTCAATTTTGATGATTTTTTTGGAGATTTTCCTTCTCGCGGTTATTATAATTTAGAAACCAACTATTCTGTGTTTATTGAAAGTATTTGGACTAAAAAACTAGAATTGACTCAAGAAACGCATGAACCATTTGCGAGTGATAAGATTTATTATTTTTTAGATTCTCATAAAGAAGCTCTTCTTTCTAATACCCTAAAATTAAGTAATTACACTCTTTTAAGTTATTACGACTTAGTTACCAAACAACTTGTCTTGCGCAAGTTCACAGATGAATTTAATTAAAACAGATTCGCTATCAGTGACTTAGCTCTAAAAAGACGAATTATAGCCATTTACAACCTCTTTTTTCAACTATTTCATAATCAAGGAGTAAGCTTATTCTAATACCTTTTTGGCTTTTAGGGGAAGTATTTACTTACAAATTATTGTTGTTTTGACCCAAATTTAAAATCTCAGATAACAATGAAAAAAGTTGTAATGACCCTTGCACTTGCCCTTGCATTAACAGGAGTACGTGCTCAAACAGAAAACAATAATAGTTTTAATAAGTGGTCTGTAGAATTAGGTGCTGGTTTTAATAAACCACAAAAACCTTTTAGCGATGGATATTCAACTAATACTGTAAGTCCATGGACTGGAGATCTAGGTGTTCGCTACATGTTTAATAACAAATTTGGTTTGAAGGCAGATTTTGGGTACAATAGTTTAACTGCAAAAGGCAGCTCTATCGATTTTGATTCAAAATACTATAGAGTAGATTTACAAGCCGTTGCCAACTTAGGCCGTATCATGAATTTTGAAACCTGGACTAATACTATTGGCCTATTAGGACATGCTGGTTTTGGTTATGGTCAATTAAGAAATGATAATTTTAAAGGAGCAGATGAAGTGGGTAACTTTATTGCTGGTGTAACTGGTCAAATAAGATTATCAAATAGACTTGCTTTAACTGGAGATTTCTCAACTATCTTAAACGCATCTCAAGATCGTACTTTTGACGGAGCTTATGTTCCAGGCAACAGAGGTTTTTCAGGAATTTTATTTAATGGAACTGTAGGTTTAAATGTGTATTTAGGAAAAAACACAAAACATGCTGACTGGGTTGTTACTGAAGGTAATAACAATTATGCTGATCTTACTGCTTTAGAAAATAAAGTATCAGATCTTGAAGAACAAATCAAAAACAGACCAGTTCAAAAAGAAGTTGTTGTTGAAAAACAAGTTAACAATGCACAGCTAACTGATAATGATTTGATCAAAAGAATGATCAACGATAAATATTACAGTGTGTATTTTGACTTTAATAAAACAACTCCAATCGAAAATTCAACTGCTGCGATCGATGTTGTTTTAAATTACTTAAGAAAAAATCCTTCTGCATCTCTAGACCTAGTAGGTTATGCTGATCAAGTTGGAAAAGCGGAGTACAATGAAAAACTATCTCGTACAAGAGCAACTAATGTAAAAACTATTTTTGAAAAAGCAGGAATCGCTTCTTCTCGTTTAAATGTTGTTGCAAATGGTGCAGATACATCTATCCAAAAAGATTCTGATGAAGCTAGAAGATTAGCTAGAAGAGTTACTTTTATTGTAAAATAATTTCTTTTTAAGATTTGACTAAAAGTCCTTAAGATTTGTTCTTAAGGACTTTTTTTGTTTAAGAAACAATTCCAGAAATTGTCCCCTTGCTAAAAATTAATTGAGTGTTAATCCAAAAGGCTCATGTTTTCAAGGTTTCTAAAAAGGGTAATCAATAATTTTTCTTAATTTTACAAAAAAGACATCTATTATGCTATCAAAAAATATTGAATCAGCTTTAAACAAGCAAATCCGCATAGAAGCAGAATCTTCGCAAACTTATCTTTCTATGGCTTGTTGGGCTGAAGTACAAGGATTAGAGGGAATTGCTCAATTTATGTACACACAGTCAGACGAAGAGCGTGCACATATGCTTAAACTAGTTAAGTATGTAAACGAACGCGGAGGTCACGCTCAGGTAACAGATCTTAAAGCGCCAAAAACAACATATTCTACTTTCAAAGAAATGTTTGAGGAGCTTTACAATCACGAACTTTTTGTTTCGAAATCTATCAACGAATTGGTGCATATTACTTTTGAAGAAAGAGATTATGCGACTCACAATTTCTTGCAATGGTACGTTTCTGAACAAATTGAAGAAGAAGCTACAGCAAAATCTATCTTAGATAAAATCAACTTAATTGGAGATGACAAAGGTGGACTTTACTTGTTCGACCGTGATATTCAGCAATTAACAGTTACTAGCTCAATCGCTATCAATCCTAAATAAAAAAGTTAAAGTTTATTTAGAATATTTAAAAATAACTTTTTTGGTTTATATTTGTCTCTGTTTTTATAATACAGAGGAAAATTGAGCAAGAAAGAAAAAGACAAGGACAAGAAAAAGGATAAAAAAGACAAAAAGAATAAAGTTATCCTTGATAAAATTAAGAAGATTGAAAATTGTAAATCTTCTTGCTGTGAGAAATATAAGAAAAGTGAAAAGAAACGCTGCTCACGTTGTCCCATGTTTGATTTATTCAAAAAAACTGCTTAACAAAATATACAAAACCCACCAGAATTCTCGGTGGGTTTTTTAATTTTAGAAAATAATTATCTTACGATTTTTAAACTGCATTATGGAAAACACCAATACAATCCCAAAATCGAGCTTGGATTTTTTAGTCCAGCTTAAAGAAAACAATAACAGACCTTGGTTTGACGAGCACAAATCTGAATATTTAATTGAGTTAAATCATATTGAGAATTTTGCTGGTGCATTATTAAAAGAACTTTCCAAAACTGATGTCTTAGAAAATACTTCAGGCAAAAAAAGCGTTTATAGAATCTATCGCGACATTCGTTTTTCCAAAGATAAAACTCCTTTTAAAACATTTTGGGGCGGAAGCTATACTCGTGCCACTGCTGCGAGACGTGGTGGCTATTATTTTCATCTCGAAAAAGGAAATAGCTTTTTTGCAGGTGGCTTTTGGGGTCCAAATACAGCAGATTTAAAACGAATAAGAACCGAATTTGCTCACGATCCAGAAACCTTCCAAGAAATACTGAATTCGAAATCTTTCAAAAGCAATTTTGGAACTCTTCAAGGCGAACAATTAAAAACATCTCCAAAAGGTTTTGATTCAGATCATCCTGCGATCGATTTACTTCGCTTCAAACAGTTCTTGGTGATAAAACGTTTTACCGATGACGAAGTATTAAGTCCGCAATTTTTAGAACTGGCTCTTGATGCTTTTAAAAATATGAGGCCTTTTTTTGATTATATGAGCGAAGTGCTGACGACTGACGCTAATGGGGTATCAATTTTATAAAAATAATTTTCTGTAAAATATAAACCCGACAAGTTTTTGAAACCTGTCGGGTTTGGTATGATTATTCCGTTAGGAATATCTCGTTGGTAGAAAAAAATGATTTTGTCTAGATCGTGTCCTGTAGGGACACCTGTTATGCGGAATAACATCCGCTTTAACAATCAAACGTTCCTACGGAACGTAAAACCATAATTCAAATCGAGTTCTACCGATGAAACATTCCTACGGAATGAATTGTTTTTAGAGATAAACAGCGATTAGCTAAACCCGACAAGTTTCAAAAACCTGTCGGGTTTAGCTATTTTGCAAAAGCGTTATTTACTCAGCAGTAAAATTTCATTTATTACAACCTCAGTTATATATCTCTTTTCTCCGTTTTTGTCATCATAGCTTCTGTGCGTCAGTTTTCCTTCAACAGCAATTTCTTTTCCTTTCACAACATACTTTTCAATTATCTCAGCTGTTTTCCCCCAAGCTGTTATACGATGCCACTCGGTTTGCTCTACTTTTTCGCCTTTATCATTTCTATAAATCTCATTTGTTGCGATTGTCAAATGTGCTAGTTTTCTACCGCTTTCTAATGTTTTAATTTCTGGATCATTACCAACATTCCCGATTAATTGTACTTTGTTTCTAATTGCACTCATGGCGTATACTATTTTTATGTTACTATTAAATTGAATCGTTCATCAAATTCAACACGGCAAAGATGCAAAACCCAAGTACTGACAGTCGGTTGCTAACTATTTACTATCGACTGTAAGTATTTGTAAGCGTTTGTAAATGGAAATTGTTTTTTGTATATTTGAGATAAATCTTACGATATGCAGACAAAAATTAAAAAAGTCGAATTACGAAATCTTGAAATTGAAGACTATAAACAATTAAAAAAATCAATGATCGAATCGTATCCAGAAATGGCCGATTCCTATTGGGGATCTGATGATATTGAAAGACTGCTTTCAATTTTTCCAGAAGGACAACTGGTGATTTTGGTTGACGGAAAAGTTGTTGGCTCTGCCCTATCTCTTATTGTCGATGAAAAATTAGTAGAGAAGAGACACAATTATCAACAGATTAGCGGTGACTACACTTTCTCTACTCACAATGATAATGCTGAAATTTTATACGGAATTGATGTTTTTATTCATCCAAACTACAGAGGCTTGCGTCTTGGCCGTCGATTATACGATGCTAGAAAGGAACTTTGCGAACAATTAAACTTAAAAGCGATTGTTTTTGCGGGAAGGATTCCGAATTACAGAGAACATGCCAAAAAAATGTCTCCCAAAACGTATATTGAAAAAGTACGAACCAAAGAATTATACGATCCCGTTCTTTCTTTCCAATTAAGCAATGATTTTCACGTTTTGAGAGTCATAAAAAATTATTTGGAAGGAGATGAAGAATCGAAAGAATTTGCAGTTTTACTGGAATGGAATAATATTTATTATGATGATAGTCCTAAACTGATTAATCTTAAGAAAAATATTATTCGTTTAGGATTAATTCAGTGGCAGATGCGTCCGTTGAATAATGTCGAAGCACTTTTTGAACAAGCTGAATTTTTCATCGATGCCGTTTCGGGTTATGGATCTGATTTCGCTTTGTTTCCAGAATTGTTTATTGCGCCGTTAATGGCCGATTATAATCATTTGTCTGAAGCAGAAGCCATTCGTGAATTAGCACGTCACTCTGACCCTATTAGAAAGAAGTTTCAGGAATTTGCCATTTCATACAATATCAATATTATTACTGGAAGTATGCCTTATTTAGAAGGTGGAAATCTCTATAATGTTGGTTTCTTATGCAAAAGAGACGGGACTTCAGAAATGTATACCAAAATTCATATCACGCCAAACGAAGTTGTTCATTGGGGTATGAAAGGTGGATCGCAATTTAAAACCTTCGATACAGATTGTGGTAAAATTGGAATTCTAATTTGCTACGACGTTGAATTCCCTGAACTTTCTAGACTTTTGGCAGATGAAGGAATGGATATCTTGTTTGTGCCTTTTTTAACAGATACACAAAATGGTTATACACGCGTAAAACATTGTTCTCAAGCACGCGCCATCGAAAACGAATGTTACGTTGCAATAGCTGGCTGTGTTGGAAATCTTCCGAAAGTAAATAATATGGACATTCAATATGCACAGTCATCTGTATTTACTCCTTCTGATTTTGCTTTTCCAAGTAACGGAATCAAAGCTGAAGCTACTCCAAATACAGAAATGACATTAATTGTAGATGTTGATCTTAATTTATTGAAAGAACTTCACGAACACGGAAGCGTCAAAACATTAAAAGACCGAAGAACAGATCTTTACGAAATTAAAAAATTGAATTCATGAAAACATGCCTCGAATGCTCAGCCAAAATTTTCGGTCGCGAAGACAAGAAATTCTGTTCAGATAGCTGCCGAAATGCCTACAATAACAAAATAAATAAAGATAGTACGAATTTCATGCGAAATATAAACAACAAGTTACGCAAAAATTACCGTATTTTGGCAGAGTTAAATGTAGACGGAAAATCGAAAGCTTCAAGAGACAAAATGCTGAACAAAGGCTTTGATTTTGAGTTCTTTACAAACATTTTACAAACCAAGACAGGAAATACATATTATTTCTTGTACGATCAAGGCTATCGTTCCTTGGACAATGATTATTTTATGCTTGTTAAAAAAGAAATATAGTTAGTATTTATTCACCATGAGAAAAAACCAAACCTCAATTCTAGCCATAGCCTGCGTTTTAGCTTTACTCGGCATTATATATGCCACGATGATGCCGCAAGGAATCTCTAAAGATGACGAAGCGCTAGCTGAATTCTCAACCGAAAGAGCCTTAAATCAGGTTGAGATTATTGCGCAGAAACCGCACTACGTCGGATCGACAAATCACGAATTAGTTGCCAATTATCTAAAACTCGAATTAAACAGAATAGGCTTAGAAACGAGTATTCAGGAAGGTTTTACTCTAAATGATAAAGGTCTTTTAGTAAAGTCAAAGAATATTTTAGCTCGAATTAAAGGAACGGACAATACAAAAGCACTTTTGCTTCTTTCTCATTACGATAGCGCGCCACATTCTTTCTCAAAAGGTGCAAGCGACGACGCTTCTGGTGTCGCAACAATTTTAGAAGGTGTACGTGCCTTTTTATATTCTAAACATCCTCAAAAAAACGATATTATTATATTATTCTCAGATGCTGAGGAATTAGGATTAAATGGAGCTGCATTGTTTGTGAATAAGCATCCTTGGGCAAAAGACGTTGGTTTGGTTTTAAATTTCGAAGCAAGAGGAACTTCTGGACCAAGTTACATGCTGCTGGAGACCAACAAAGGAAATGAGGCCTTGATTAAGGAATTTACTAAAGCAAAACCTTCTCATCCAGTTTCAAACTCTCTCATGTACAGCATTTACAAAATGCTTCCGAATGATACTGATCTAACCGTTTTTAGAGAACAAGGAAATATCCAGGGTTTCAATTTTGCTTTTATCGATGGTCATTTCAATTATCATACACAGCAGGATGATGTACAGCATTTAAACAAAACAACACTTGCGCATCAAGGCACTTATATCATGCCTTTGATAAAATACTTCTCAAACATTGACTTAAACCAAACAGAATCTACTCAAGATAATGTTTATTTCAGTGCTCCATTTTCTTTCATCAATTATCCGTTTTCTTGGGTAATGCCAATGACACTAATTGCTTTTGGCTTATTGGTTTTCTTTATTTTCGTTGGAAAAGTAAAAAGAATCATCACTTTTACAGAAATTTTCAAAGGTTTTGTTCCTTTTCTTGGCTCAATTATAATTGCAGGATTGGTGACATTTTTAGGATGGAGGTTAATGCTTGAAATTTATCCGCAATATTCTGATCTTTTAAACGGATTTACTTATAACGGACACGCTTACATAGGCGCTTTTGTTACTTTGAGTATCGCAATTTGTTTTGCTTTCTACCACCATTTCTCTGAAGCTAAAATTACCATGAATCATTTTGTGGCTCCTTTATTGCTTTGGATTATCATAAACGGGTTTTTAGCAAACAGCTTAACCGGCGCTGGCTTCTTAATCATTCCCGTTTATTTCGGAATACTTTTATTCGGAATATTTGTCTTTACACAGCATTACAGTTTAGGAATGAATTTAATTTTCAGCATTCCAGCTTTAGCCATTATTGCTCCGTTTATCGTAATGTTTCCAATTGGTTTAGGACTAAAAATTTTATATGGAAGTGCTATTTTAACCGTTTTATTATTCGGATTGCTGCTTCCAATTTTTGGAGCATTCGCTAAAAAAGGCGCTTGGATTGTAATTTTCTTTATCGCTTCGATCTCATTTTTCGTCTACGCAGGATATAATTCAGGTTACGAACAAGGTAAAGCCAAATCAAACAGTCTATTGTATGTTTATAATGCAGATAATAATTCTGCTGTATGGACAACTTATGATACTAATTTAGACGAATGGACTAAATCTTATTTAGGACAAACGAATCAGAAAGCGATTGGTTTGAATACACTGCCTCTTTCAAGCAAATACAATTCAACATTTACTTACAGCGCTATAGCGCCAGTTGTGGAGGTTCCAAAACCAACAATTCAATTTTTGAGAGACAGCGTTATTGGAAACAATAGATATTTGAAAATCAGGATTACTCCAAATAGAAAAGTAAATCGTTATGACATTTACGCTAATCCAAAAATGACGTTTTATAACTTTAAAGCAAATGGCGTAGCGACTTCAGGAGAAAAAGGAAATCGTCTGCAGAGAGAAGACAGCAAAATTTTATGCTATTATGTTGTAGGCAATGAACCGCTTGAAATGGAATTCTACATCAATAAATCGTCTATTTTTAATATGGATTTAATCGAAAGTTCATTTGATTTAATGAGCAATCCATTATTAAATGTTAAACCAAGAGAAAACTGGATGATGCCAACTCCTTTTGTTTTGAATGATGCAGTTTTAATACAGCAGAAAATCAAAAGATATACACCACCAGTAAAACCGATAGAACCAGTTGTGGTCAAAGATAGTTTAACGGTTGCAAAAGATAGCGTAACAGCTCCAGCTGTAAAACCAGAATAAAAAACACAAAGGCAGATTTAAATCTGCCTTTTTTATTAACTGTAACCAAAAATTCTTTACTCCTCTTTACCTTTGCGTCTTTGAATCTCAAAAAATGAAACAAATAAGCATATTAGGCTGTGGCTGGCTTGGTCTTCCTTTAGCAAAAGCATTAATTGAAAAAGGAAATTCAGTAAACGGATCAACAACTTCCGAAAACAAACTTTCTATTTTAAAAAATTTAGGAATAAATCCTTTTCTTGTCCTCCTGAGCGAAGTCGAAGGAAGACTTGAAAGCGAAAGTGTTTCTGAGAATATCAATACTTTTTTAGCGGAAAGCGAAATTTTAATTATTGATATTCCGCCAAAATTAAGAGCTGCCGATCCAAATTCTGAAAAGAAGATTTTTGTCGAAAAAATTCAAACTTTAATTCCTTTTATAGAAAAATCAACCATTAAAAAAGTACTTTTTGTGAGTTCAACTTCTGTTTATAGCGATGATAATAGCCTTATAAACGAAGAAACTATTCCTAATCCAGAGACTGAGAGTGGTAAACAATTGGTTTTAGCAGAAAATCTTCTTAAAGAAAATCAAAACTTCGAAACCACAATTCTACGCTTCGGCGGATTAATTGGCGAAGATCGTCATCCTGTAAAGTTTTTAGCTGGAAAAGAAAACCTTGAAAATCCAGATGCGCCAATCAATTTAATTCACCAAAAGGATTGCATTAGCATTATTGAGGAAATAATAATCCAATCGAAATGGAATGAAATTTTTAATGCCGTTGCACCTTTTCATCCAACGAGAGAAGAATATTACACAAATAAAGCGATCGAAATGAACTTGGAGAAACCGAAATTCAGTTTTGAAAAATCGAATATCAAAAAGGTTGTTTCGAGTGAAAGAATAGAAAACTATTTGAACTATAAATTCTGTTTAGATAATTATTAAACTCTAAAATATTAGGTTTGGTAAAGTTGAAATCCTCATTTAAACTTAAAGTGATATAAATACATCTTTTTGAGGCTATTAAAAACGCATCCATAAAACATTTTTGCAAAAAATTTTAAAGCGAAAATCATGTCAATGGAACACAAATCATTTTTGTTTAATACATCAGCCTTTACAAAAGAATTATCAGAAATTATTCTTACTGCTGGAGAAACAGACAACGAAAAATTGCTAATTTCTTTTATAAACCAAAATTTAAACGATTTAAAGTCACCTTATTCAGGAGAAGAACTTACCGCTCAATGGATAGAAGAATTAGAAACCGAAGACATTCAAGAACTAGCCGATTTTGCAATGACAAAATATTATAATCCTGATGAAGAATTAGGGTTATCCTATAGCTGGGAATTATTATTAGAGTCATTTGATGAATTAGACCTTAAGTTCAATAATGAATATTATATACTTGGCAAATCATTAGATTCTGAAAATTTTACTCTAGACCCAGGCAAAATGGGACTTGGTTTTATTGACTCTCAGCAAATTTCAAGCATTCATAAAGAACTAATAAGCTTAAAACAAAACTTCATAGATATCTTCGAGACTGAGAGCTTAGATAAAGAAATTATACAAGCTTATGAAGAATTAATTGAGATTTACGAAGAAGCAAAAGAATCAAACTGTGGTTTATTAATGACTTTTTAATTGATTATTTATATTTCTATATTTAATAAAAGTCAGAGAGATATATTATTTTTCACAAACCTTCGACTTCATTCAGGCTAACAATCGTATAAACCGTGTGATGCAAAAACAATAAACTTAAATTACTTTATGTAATTTATATGGTTTAAAAAAACTTTGCTCCCGATAACTATCGGGAATGCGAAACCTTCCTATCTTTGTAATTAACTCAAAAATCATGGAAACAGTCTACATCAATTCACCTCTAGGAATCACCAAAATCATTGGAGATGAAAATGGTATTGCCGTGATTTCTGTTTCTGATGTTGGCACAAATGAAGTTTCTAAGAAAATTCCAAAGGTTTTACATGACGCCGTTTCACAATTAAATGAATATTTTGAAGGCAAAAGAACCGATTTTGATCTAAAACTAAATCCGCAAGGAACCGAATTTCAGCAAAAAGTCTGGAAAGCATTATTAGAAATTCCATATGGGAAAACGGTAAGTTATATGGATCAAACCAAAAAATTGGGAGATGTAAAAGCAATTCGTGCCGTAGCTTCTGCAAATGGTAAAAATCCGCTTTGGATCGTTGTGCCTTGCCACCGCGTTATTGGCACAAATGGATCTTTAACTGGATACGCCGGCGGATTATCACGTAAAAAATGGCTTTTGGAACACGAAAGTCCATCTGCACAGCAAAGCTTGTTTTAGTATTTGCTACTAATTACACAAATTATCCCTTATTTTTCTTCCCTTTAACTTTCTTTATTTTTTACATTTCAATATTTAAATAAGAAAATTCATTCAATTATATATTTCATGCTCCATAAAAAATCAAATTTGTGTACATTTATAGCAAATAAAAATTAGAATAAATTCGTGAATTCGTGGCTAAAAAAATATGATTGAAAAGATAAACCTTAATAACATTCTCTTTCTTGATATAGAAACTGTTCCTGAAGAAGAGAATTTCAATTCGCTTGACGCGGAAATGCAGTCACTTTGGGATTTAAAAACGCAATATCAACGTAAAGATGATTTTACACCAGAAGAATTTTACGAACGCGCCGGAATTTGGGCTGAATTTGGAAAGATTATTTGCATTTCAGTTGGCTTCTTTACGATTAAAGGCGATGTTCGTAATTTTAGAGTGACTTCTTTTTTTGGTGAAGAAAAGAAAATCCTAAAAGACTTTTCAAATCTGATCAACAATCATTTCAAACAGCCACAGCATTTGTTGTGCGGACATAATTCTAAAGAATTCGATATTCCGTTTATTGCAAGGCGAATGATCATCAATCAAATGCCAATTCCAGACAAACTTAATTTATTCGGGAAAAAACCTTGGGAAATTCCACATCTCGACACTTTAGAATTATGGAAATTTGGCGATTATAAGCATTTTACTTCTTTAAAATTGTTGACTAAAATTCTTGGTATTCCTTCTCCAAAAGGAGATATTGACGGAAGTCAGGTTGCTCATGTCTATTATGTCGAAAAAGATATTGACCGAATTATTACCTATTGCGAAAAAGATACAATTGCTGTTGCCCAAATTTTCTTGCGCTTACGCCGAGAAGATTTGCTTATTGAAGATGAAATTATTCATGTTTAACTAGAGGTACAAAGGGTCAAAGTTGCAAAGGAACAAAGGTTTAAACTCATAATCTTTAATTTTTTTAAATGACGCATTCTGAAATTTCACATCATCGTTTGGTTGCCCAAAAGCTTTATAAAACAAGTTCTTGTTTGCCACAAGAAATTGTAAAACATTTTGGTGCTATGCAGGCTCAAGATTACGCAATGGCGAAATGGGCTATTGGCTCTCGATGCGATTTTTCAGAGAAAGAAATTGAAGAAGCTATTAATTCGGGCCAAATTGTTCGGACCCATATTCTGAGACCAACTTGGCATTTTGTTTCGGCAGAAGATATTTATTGGATGATGGATCTTTCTGCACCTCAAGTGAAACGTTTTACAGCTTCTGCAGCGAAAAAATTTGGTTACGATGACAAAAAGCTAAATCAAACCAATAATTCGATTGAAAAACTATTAACAGGAAATAATCATTTGACTCGAAATGAAATCATGCAGGAACTTGGAATTACCAAAACTGGAAGTGACGATTTTTTGAGCGCGGCGATTATGATGAATGCCGAATTGGATGGTTTGGTTTGTAATGGAAAAATGAAAGGCAAACAAATCACTTATGCTTTGCTCGAAGAAAGAGTTCCTAAACCAAAAACTAAATTGACCAAAGAAGAAGCGTTAGCAAAACTTGCTCAACGTTATTTTGAAAGTCATGGACCAGCAACAGTCTCCGATTTTTCGTGGTGGTCAGGTTTTCCGCCTACAATTTGTCAAAAAACAGTTAACGCAATAGAGTTGCAATTAAATCATGTTACCATTGATAATCTGGAATATTGGTTTAAAAAAGATGGTTTTGATGCGGATGTCTTTCGCGAAAGCGTACATTTTCTTCCTGCTTTTGATGAGATTTTAATTTCGTATAAAACACGTGAAGCGTCTTTCAATACAGAACATCAATCGAAAGTTTTTACCAACAATGGCATTTTTAAGCCCATAATTTTAGAAAATGGAAAAGTAATCGGAATCTGGAAAAGAACCGTCAAAAAAGATCATGTTAAAATAGAAACAGAATTTTTCAAAGAAACTGAAAGTTCGAAAAAAGAAATCCTGTTTGAAGGGATTAAATCTTTTGAAACGTATTTGGAAACCAAAATTATTATTGAATAGATTGATTTTTAATTAAAATTTTACCGTTAAGATCTATTTCCACTTGTTTCGTTACTAAAATCTTTATGCTTATTATTGCTAAATAATTACATTTACAAAAAATTAGAATTATGGTATTAAGCAGATTTTGGTTAACGATTTTTATTTCTTCGATTGTTTTTATTGTAGTCAGTTTGTTTACTGCCAATACTTATACCATTGATTCTGTTTTGAATGGAAAGAAAGACGATCCTGTTTTAGTTTCTGAAAAATATCTTGAAGAACTTCCTGCTTTTATCAAAGACAGCATAAAAAAAGCGCCAGATCAAACCATGATTATCAATCGTGATACGCTAAATGCCGACACGACTTATGTTTTTAAAAGCAAAACGGTAAAAATTTATTGCGGTCTTCAAAAATCAGATGGTTTATTGCCAACTTGTAAAAGCACTTTGGTTGATTTAATTTTGCCGCTTATTGCCTATTTAGCTTTTTTCTGCGGATTAATGGAACTTTTAATCGTTTCTGGAGCTTCTGGAAACTTAGCCAAAGCTTTGAGTCCGGTTTTTGTGAAAGTATTTCCGAGTATTCCTAAAAATCACCCTTCGATTTCCTACATGACATTGAACTTCGCTGCCAATTTCCTCGGATTGGATTCGGCAGCGACACCATTCGGATTGAAAGCAATGGAAAGTTTACAGGAAATAAACCCCGAAAAAGATAAAGCGAGTGATGCGCAAATCATGTTTATGTGTCTTCATGCTTCTGGATTAACTTTAATTGCAACTTCGATTATTGGATATCGCGCTGCGGCAAATGCAAGTAATCCTGCCGATGTAATGCTTCCGTGCATAATTACTTCGTTTATTGGAACCATTGCGGCTTTCTTGATTGTTGGAATCAAACAAAAAATCAATTTCAAAAGTGCTTCGCTTCTTATTGGTTTAATGGTTTTGATCGCGGCTATTGTTGGTTTGCTGATGTATGTGAATCACTTGGATTTAATTGGAAAAAACTACTTTACTTCTAACCTTTCGGGATTAATTTTACTTTCGATTATTGTTTTCACTTTGATCTTCTCATTCAAACATGAGAAAAAATTCAAAGATGCCAATACAACAGTATTTGACACTTTTGTGGTTGGAGCCAATAACGGAGTTAAAACCGGAGTTACTATTTTTCCTTATGTTTTAGGGATGTTAGTTGCGATTTCGCTATTTAGAAATAGTGGCTTATTTGAAATTATAAGCGACGGAATCGGATTTATCTTTTCGAACTTAGGCGTAAGCAAAGAAATTACCAATGCGTTGCCAGTTGCCATGCTTCGTCCGTTTAGTTCTGCTGGATCAAGAGGTTTCTTAATTGATTCGATGAATACCTTTGGAGCAGATTCTTTAACAGCAAGACTGAGCAGTATTTTCCAGTGCAGTGCTGAAAGTACTTTTTATGTAATTGCAGTTTATTTTGGATCTGTAAATATCAAAAACACACGTTACGCTTTAGGCACAATGCTTTTGGTTGATTTGATCTGTGTTATTACGGCGATTTTTGTAGCGACTTGGTTTTTTTAATTTAAACCCGAAAACGAAATATGAATTTATTCAAGAAAATTTTTGCTAAAGAAAAACAGGTCGTAAACAAAGAAGAAGATCAAATTTTAGAACAAACTCCAATTGTTGAAGAAGAAAAGCCCGTTGAAGAAGTAAAATTGGAAGAAAAGCAATTCGAATCCAACAAAATTGATTGGCTTATAAATGATTCTATTTTGACTTTTTTGCCTCGTGAATTATTTATGCATTATTGGGACAGCAATACCGAAAAAAACCTGCAAGATCCGTCTTGGCAAAATCAGGGTATTTATTTTTGGGATTACAATGAACCGTTTAAAAGAAAGTCTCTTCCTGATTTTTTTGAAAATTTCGAGAAGAAACCATTTGTCTTTAATAAATTTCCTGACTATATTTCACTGATGTCTGCAAAAGTTATTCCGTGGTTTGGAATGCCTGGCGGAGGAGACAAACTTTCTCTTCGATATGAAGACAGCTCAATAACTTTAGAAGAAGCTCATAAATTGGATATTATAAATTATATTGAAATTATAGAGTTAAATTATGATAATTTAAGTGTTTTGAATGATCGAGATAATTATCATTTTCTAATAAATCCTAATGAAGTTAAATTCGAAAACCAGCTTTTTTATCTCAATGGAGAAAGTATTTCTTTAGCTGAACTTTACCAAAAAAAGAAGCTTTTCGTAATATCTTTAAAATAAATAATCTTAACCACTACAAATATGAAACTAGCCCCCCTCTTCTTCGTATTGCTTTTGATCGGATGTCAAAAAACAAAACCTACAGACGCTGCTCCAACAATTGCAGAAATTATTGAACCACAAGAAACAGTAGCTGTTACAAATGATGAAAAGATCATTAAAACTGACACTGTAGCCATTTACACTGACGGAACAGAATCTACAACAGATTATATTCTTGCGAATTTAATAGATCAGCAGGCAGATAAAGACAGTATTGTAACTGTAAAATACAGATTAGATTTTTATCAGAATAAAACCAAAACAGCATCTTCAGGAATTGCAATTACAGGCTTTCAAAAAGGTTCTGAATGGATCGCCTCTTACGGGTTAACATCTGAAACTTCTAAAAACTCTCCTTTCATACAAATCTCAGTTGGATATCCTGCTTGCGGTTATACGCATGATAATTACTTGTATTATTTAAAAAACAAAGAATTGCAACAGGTTCACCAATGGAGCACAATGTCTGACAGCGGCTGGGGAAGCTGGGTCGAAATTGTAAATCCTACAGCCAAATCTGAACCAAAATCTTTTTATTGCAAAACTGTTGCATTTACACCTGCAGACGAAGATGAGAATATAGACATGGGAATCCTACAGCATTCAGATTCAATATCTTTCGAATTAAAAGACAGTAAATGGAAAAAGATTTTGTTGTCTGCAAAGGACAAGCCTTACTTCGAAAAAAAGATGACTTTTGATCAATTCAACAGTACAGAATAAAATGCATAAAACTGTTTAAGAGTTCTTATTCAAATTCTTTCTTAGGTAAATAATTTCTAAATTTGTAAAAAAACAAAACAATGATCGATTTTATATACCAAGATCCTTACCCGATCTTAAAGGATGATACGCAGTATCGCAAAATCACTTCTGATTTTGTGAAAGTTGAAAAATTTGGAGAACGCGAAGTTTTAACCGTTGACCCAAAAGGTTTGGAATTATTGGCTGAAGAAGCATTGACAGATGTTTCATTTATGCTAAGAACAACACATTTACAAAAACTTAGAAAAATTCTTGATGATCCAGAAGCAACAGACAATGATCGTTTTGTGGCTTATAATTTGCTTCAAAATGCATCTGTTGCTGCCGAAGGTCAACTTCCAAGTTGTCAAGATACAGGAACTGCGATCGTAATGGCTAAAAAAGGCGAAAGCATTTTTACAGGTGTTGATGATGCAGAATGGTTAAGCCGAGGTATTTTTAATACTTATCAAAAAAGAAACTTACGTTATTCGCAGATTGTTCCGATTTCGATGTTTGAAGAAAAAAATTCAGGATCAAATCTTCCGGCGCAAATTGATATTTATGCTAAAGAAGGAACTTCTTACGACTTTTTGTTTATGGCAAAAGGTGGAGGATCTGCAAACAAAACATATTTATACCAACAGACAAAATCTTTGCTGAATGAAAAATCATTAGACGAATTCATTCGCATAAAAATCAAAGATTTAGGAACTTCTGCTTGCCCTCCGTACCATTTAGCTTTGGTAATTGGCGGAACTTCTGCGGAAGCAAACTTAAGCGCTGTTAAAAAAGCATCTGCAGGATATTATGATCATCTTCCAACTTCAGGAAATATGGCTGGTCAAGCTTTCCGTGATTTTGAGTGGGAAGAAAGAGTTCAGAAAATCTGTCAAGAAAGTGCAATTGGAGCGCAATTTGGAGGAAAATATTTCACACATGATGTTCGTGTAATTCGTTTGCCACGTCACGCAGCTTCTTGCCCAGTTGGACTTGGAGTTTCTTGTTCTGCAGATAGAAATATCAAAGGAAAAATCACGAAAGATGGAATTTTCGTTGAGCAATTAGAAGTAAATCCAAAACAATTTTTACCAGAAACAGCTCCGCATTTAGAAGCGCCAGTAGAAATTGATTTAGATCAGCCAATGGCAGATATTTTGGCGAAATTGTCTCAATATCCAGTTAAGACTCGTTTAAAACTAAACGGAACTGTAATTGTTGCCCGAGATATTGCTCACGCAAAAATCAAAGAATTATTAGACGCTGGAAAACCAATGCCTGATTATTTCAAAAATCACCCAGTATATTACGCAGGTCCAGCAAAAACTCCAGACGGAATGGCTTCTGGAAGTTTTGGACCGACAACTGCTGGACGTATGGACGTTTATGTAGATGAATTCCAGAAAAATGGCGGAAGTATGATTATGCTGGCAAAAGGAAACCGCACAAAACAGGTTACGGACGCTTGTAATAAATACGGCGGATTCTATTTGGGTTCTATCGGAGGGCCTGCTGCTATTTTGGCTCAAGACAACATTCTAAAAGTAGAAGTTGTTGATTTTGAAGAATTAGGAATGGAAGCTGTTCGTAAAATCACAGTTAAAGACTTCCCTGCATTCATTATTACAGATGATAAAGGAAATGACTTCTTTGCTAACTTATAATTTCTTTTGCCACAAAGGCACTAAGACACTAAGTTCTATAAATATAAAAACCGCTCAAAAAGCGGTTTTTTTTGTTTCTTGGATAAAAAACTTAGTGTCTTAGTGCCTTTGTGGCAATCACAAAACCTAAGCGCTTAAATCTTGCTTTTCAAAAGCTATAAAATGTGATGCTTCTCCTTTCAGGTTGAAAACAGGAAATGCATTGATTATACATTTATAAGTATTTCCATTTTTTCTATAATTTTCGAGTGTTTTCTCAAAAGGGATTTTCAGTTTCACAGCATCTCTGATTTCTCTCAAGTCTTTTTGGGAAGTTGCAGGCCCTTGAAACATTTTCGGAGTTTTACCCAGAATTTCCTCTTCTCTATAACCTGTCATTTTCTTTATTCCGCTTGACGCGAAAACGATCCTCAAATCCAAATCTGTAACTAAAACAACTTCATCCTTAATTCTTTCCTGAATATTGAGCTTTTTCTCATCCCAAGTAAATTCAGTCGAAATTTGGCTCACTTTTTTTAGATCAGCACTTAACGCTTTTAGCTCATTCACATATTCATAGTGAAAATCCCAAGCTAAGATTGGAACTGAATTTCGCTCTAAGAAATCGTCAATGTTTTTATTTTTCATATAAAATGCATTAAATGATCAATAAATCTTTTTACTCAAAGATAGAGGAAAAATCTTGTTATTAGTCACAAAAACTATCATTTTTAATATCGAAAGCGTTATCAAAATGTAAACTTTAATTGAACCACAACTGCTTTTTTTACTTCATTATTCAAGTTACTCAATGAAATGCCAAGAAGCCGCACAGAATCTTTCATTTTTTCCTGATATAATAACTCTTCTATATTTTCCATAATTAATTTTTTATCTGAAATAAAATACGGCAGCGTTTTACTTCTTGTTTGTTGAGAGAAATCACTGTATTTAATTTTCAGTGTAATTGTTTTTCCAGAAAGATTGTGCCTTTGAAGCCTCTTTTCTAAAGATGCAGCAATTCGTTCCAATTGTTCCATCATAAAAATTTCAGAAGACAAATTCACATCAAAAGTATGTTCTGCAGCTACAGATTTAGTAATTCGGGAAGATTTTACTTCACTATTGTGAATACCTCGAACAACATGATAATAAAATGCTCCAGATTTTCCGAAGTGCTTTTCTAAGAACTCTAAAGATCTATTTTTTAAATCGGTTCCTGTGAAAATTCCGAGTTGATACATTTTTTCAGTTGTCACTTTTCCAACTCCATAGAATTTACGAATTGGCAAATCTTCCAAAAAAGCTTCCACTTCATCTGGATTTACCGTTTTCTGTCCGTTTGGTTTGTTGTAGTCGCTGGCGATTTTAGCCACAAATTTATTTATCGAAATTCCTGCTGATGCGGTTAAGCCTACTTCATTAAAAATTCTTGCTCGAATTTCCTGTGCCAAAAGACTTGCGCTTGGATTTCCTTTTTTGTTTTTGGTAACATCCAAATAAGCTTCGTCAAGCGAAAGAGGTTCAACCAAATCAGTATAATCGTGAAAAATTTTATGGATTTTGGATGAAATCTCTTTGTAACGATCAAATCTCGGCCGAACAAAGATAATGTCGGGACAATATTTCTTGGCTAAAACTCCACTTATGGCACTTCGAACACCAAATTTTCTAGCCTCATAACTTGCCGCCGAAACCACTCCTCGATTTTCTGAACCTCCAACAGCAACTGGTTTTCCTCTTAATTCCGGGTTGTCCATCTGCTCTACCGATGCATAAAAAGCATCCATATCAATGTGAATAATTTTGCGATATGTTGGTGTTTCAGACATGCTACAAATTTAAAAAGGATAGCAATAAAAAAGTGCTGTAAATAGTTATAAATCATATCAATTTTTAAAGAATAGAAATTCGATGAGCCCAAACCAATTATTCTTTTTATTTTTGTTCTTCTACTCGAAAAATTAAATAATGCGAACATTTGTTATAGGTGACATTCATGGCGGATTACTTGCACTTGAACAAGTGATACAAAGAGCCGAAGTTACTACTGAAGATACTCTAATTTTTTTGGGCGATTATGTTGACGGCTGGAGTCAGTCTGTTGAAGTAATCGACTATTTGATTGATTTAAAAAGCAAACAAAACTGCATCTTCATACGAGGAAATCACGATCAGCTGGCATTAGACTGGCTAGAAAACAGACATGATGATTTTGATGAAGAAATGTGGTACAAACATGGCGGAAAAGCAACTGTTGAAGGATACGCCAAAATCTCTGAAGAGAAAAAAAGAACTCATATCGAATTTCTAGAAAATCTTCAGGATTATTATCTTGATGATCAAAACCGTTTATTTGTTCATGCCGGTTTTACCAATTTGAATGGCGTGAAATGGGAATACTTTTCAAAACTATTTTATTGGGATAGAACACTTTGGGAATCAGCTCTTGCATTGGATCCAAAATTAAAAGAAGACGATTTACACTATCCGAAACGTTTTACCGTTTACAAAGAAGTTTATATTGGCCACACGCCCGTGACAAGAATAGGAAAAACTATTCCAATAAACAAAGCCTGCGTTTGGAACGTAGATACGGGCGCAGCATTTAGAGGTCCGCTTACAATTTTAGACGTCGATACCAAGGAATATTGGCAAAGCGAACCGCTAAACGAACTGTATTTTAACGAAAAGGGTAGGAATTAATTTATTTAAAATTTACATTTGCCCTGCAAAATATTAATATTTAAAATTTTATGAAAAAGGTTATTACATTCTTGTTTTTAGTTTCATTCGGATTTATTAATGCACAAAGCGCCTTTACAGGAAAAGGTGACACGAGAGTAAACGTAGGTGCTAATTTACAAGATGGTGGTTCTGGAATTCAGGGTTCTATTGATTTTGGTTTAGGAGAAAATTTCTCTGTTGGTTTTGTTGCAAATTACTTATTAGGAGTTGATAATTTCAACGGTTTTTATCACGGAAGTTCTTCTGCTTATTATGATGAGTCTCCAGATTTCTCAGATCGTTTTGATGCAAAAGCAAGAATGAATGCTAACTTATCTAGTGTAATTGGTGTTGAGCAATTAGACGTTTACCCTGGATTAAGCTTAGGTTTACATAATTTTGGAGGTCACGTTGGTGGTCGTTATTTCTTTACTGACGGATTTGGTGTTTTCACAGAAATCGGATTTCCAATTGCAAAATATGGTTCAAACAATGATCCTTTTTATCATTTAAATAATCAAGCTGCTTTTAGTTTAGGAGCTTCGTTTAGTTTATAGTTTTTAAAAGTTGCTAAGATGCTGAGATTCTAAGTTTCTAAGACTTTAAAACGAAAAAACCGCCTTTAGGGCGGTTTTTTCGTTTTTTATTTAATGTGAATTTATGATCTGCTGAACTTTCTTTTTAACGCATCAATAAACTCATTAAGTGTAATTCCGTTATATTCTTTTGGATCATCTTCTACTAATAATTCTGCAATATCTTTTTTCCTATATGGCACAAATAAAGACAAGTACCAACTATCTGTCTCCGTAATTGCATTCCCATTCAAAAATGACGTCAGAAGATAAAAGAACATTAAAAGCCTAACAAAAACAAAAAACTTTCTATAACCTTTACTTAAATCATTCTTTTTGTTTTCCGATATCGCTTTAATAGTAAAATATATTAATTGAATGATAAAAACTAGTATAAGAATATTTGACAAATATCTTAAACTTTGATAGTCAACTAACAACATTAAAAGTGATATTACAATTGAAACTACTGCATTTGCTATAAACAAATAACTTCCCCATTTAATATCGATTTCAAACTTTTCCAAAGGCGTATTTTTTTAAATCACAGCAAATGTAAAGAAAAAGATTACGTTTCCATTATACGCTCTAGCAGAAAACAAAAAAGAGAACTCCATTAATGAAGTTCTCTCTATCTAAATCACTGTACAGCTTTGCAACTTGAACCTTTGCCCCTCTGAACCTTTCTACCTAAAAAAATCAAATCACCATTTCAGGAATTTCACCTTCAATGATCAAATCAGCTTCTGTTGATGCGATGATGTGCTCGACTGAGATACCTGGCGCTCGTTCTAAGAGCTTAAAACCTTTTTCTGTTACTTCGAGAACTGCAAGCTCAGTTACAACCTTTTTAACGCATCCTACGCCTGTTAATGGTAAAGTACATCTTTTTAAGATTTTAGACTCTCCTGCTTTGTTTACGTGCATCATGGCAACGATTATATTTTCGGCGGAAGCCACCAAATCCATTGCGCCTCCCATTCCCTTAACCATTTTGCCTGGAATTTTCCAATTGGCGATATCTCCGTTTTCAGAAACCTCCATTGCTCCCAGAATCGTCAAATCGACTTTCTGACTGCGAATCATTCCGAAACTGAAAGCCGAATCAAAGAAACTTGCACCAGGAAGTGTCGTAATGGTTTGTTTTCCTGCATTGATAATATCTGCATCTTCTTCTCCTTCAAAAGGAAAAGGTCCCATTCCAAGAACTCCATTTTCACTTTGAAATTCTACTGCTATATCTTCTCGAACGTAATTCGCAACCAAAGTAGGAATCCCAATTCCAAGGTTTACGAAATAACGATCTTTTACCTCTTTTGCAATTCGTTTTGCTATATCTTCTTTACTAAGTGCCATATCTTTAATGTGTCAATTAGAAAATTTGATAATTAGATAATTCTTACGCTATGTGTTTAATTATCCAATTGTCACATTTTCTCATTATCTAATTTCTAGTTCTTACTGTGCGTTGTTCAATTCGCTTCTCAAATTTTTCTCCTTGAAAAATGCGCTGCACCATAATTCCCGGAATATGAATCTGATTTGGATCTAAAGTCCCAACGGGAACCAGTTCTTCAACTTCCGCAATTGTAATTTTTCCAGCTCCAGCCATACAAGCATTAAAGTTTCTAGCTGTTCCTTTGAAAATCAGATTTCCTGCTTCATCACCTTTCCAAGCTTTTACAATAGCAAAGTCAGCTTTGAAAGCTTCTTCCATGATATGCATTTTTCCGTTGAATTCTCTTGCTTCTTTTCCTTCTGCCACTTCAGTTCCGTAGCCTGCTGGTGTAAAGAAAGCTGGAATTCCGGCCTGAGCCGCACGACAGCGTTCTGCTAGAGTTCCTTGAGGCGTTAATTCAACTTCAAGTTCTCCAGAAAGCATCTGACGCTCGAATTCGGCATTTTCGCCCACATAAGACGAAATCATCTTTTTGATTTGTTTTTTCTGCAACAATAATCCCAATCCAAAATCATCGACTCCTGCATTGTTAGAAATACAAGTTAAATCTGAAATCGAAGTATTTACTAAAGCCGCTATTGTATTTTCAGGAATACCACATAATCCAAAACCACCAAACATGATGGTCATACCGCTTTTAATTCCGTCAATAGCATCCTGAACGCCATTTACTTTTTTTGTTATCATAACAAACTGTCTTTATTGCTGAATATTTTTGATAAAAATAAGATTTTTAGATGGAATTATAACGATTTCGTAAAAATAAAACCAAAAGAAAAATCCCTTTACTAATCTTTTGAAAAGAGTTGTAAAGGGACTGAAATATAATTAGATACGTTTTATTGCAACATTGTTACAATTCAAATTCGTCTGTATTTTGTTCCGTTTGTGTAGTGTCTTTTACCACAGCTGGCCTAGCATAACAATCTACTTTTATTGAAAGGTTTGCTGGACGCTCAAATTCTCCTTTAGAAATCTGAAGGTTTTTATCGGCATAACATTTTTTCATGTAATACCCCCAAACAGGTAACGCGGCAGTTGCTCCTTGTCCATAAGTCAAACTTTTGAAACGTGCTGAACGGTCTTCGCATCCAACCCAAACTCCAGTTACCAAGTTTGGAACCATTCCCATAAACCAACCATCAGATTGATTTTGAGTTGTACCGGTTTTACCTGCAATAGGATTTGTAAACATGTATGGATAACCTGTCCAACGATTGTCTCCACTTCCGCCGCCTTGAGTACGTAAACGTACACCAGAACCACTTTCTGTTACCCCTTGAAGTAATTTGATTACTGCAAAAGCAATATCTTTATTTAAAACGTCATGAGATTCTGGAATTGGTTCGTAAATAACCTCTCCACTTTTGTTTTCAATTCGGCTTAAAAACTGTGGTTTTACATAAACTCCCTGGTTCGCAAATGTACTATATGCCGCAACCATGTCTTCAACTGTAATATCTACAGCTCCCAATGCGATTGAAGGCTGAACTGGAATTTCTGTTTTTACTCCTAATTTCTTCGTCAATTCTACAACAGCTTCTGGACTAGTTCTATCAATTAATTTAGCTGAAACTGTATTGATAGAAGCCGCTAGAGCTTGTTTTAAAGTTACCATTCCGCGGTATCTGTAATCTGAGTTTCTTGGTTCCCAGTCTTCTGTTACGTGGTGACGTCCTTTATGAATCATGAAAGGTCCATCCAAAATAGAATCACATGGAGACATATTTAATTGTTCAATAGCTGTTGCGTAAACGAAAGGCTTAAAAGTCGAACCAACTTGTCTTGCTCCTTGTCCTACGTGGTCGTATTGGAAATATTTGTAATTGATTCCTCCAACCCAAGCTTTAATTGCTCCAGTCTGAGGCTCCATTGACATTAAACCAGATTGCAAAAAGTGTTTGTAATAGCGAATAGAATCAAGCGGTGTCATAATCGTATCGCGTTCCCCTTTCCATGTAAAAACACGCATTTTTGTTTTTACTTTGAATGAAGCAATGATATCATCTTCGCTTTTATCCATATCTTTCATCTGAGCCCAACGAACAGAATTTTTCATTGCCTGCATCATGATTCGGTCTGTTTCTGCTTGTGTAATATTCACGAAAGGAGCATTTTTATTGTTTTTCATATCAATAAAAAATTGTTCCTGCAGATTTTTCATATGTGCCGCAACAGCTTCTTCCGCATATTGCTGCATTCTAGAATCTATCGTTGTATAGATTTTAAGACCGTCTTTGTAAATATCATATTCCGATCCGTCAGGTTTTTTGTTTTCAGTAACCCATTTTTTCATGTAATCACGAAGATACTCTCTAAAATAAGTTGCCATACCTTCACGGTGGCTTTCTAATTTAAATTTCAAAGTAATTGGTAAAGCTTGAAGTCTTTCTTTTTCAGATTCTGAAATCATTTTTGCTTTTGCCATTTGAGACAAAACCACATTACGACGGTTTTTTACTCCCTGCGGATTTCTTACTGGATTGTATAAACCTGAATTCTTGAACATTCCAACCAAAATAGCAGATTCGTCTACTGTCAAGTCTTTCGGCTCTTTAGAAAAATAAGTCTGAGCTGCAGAACTTACACCAACAGAGTAATTTCCGAAATCATAAACGTTACAGTACATCGCCAAAATTTCATTCTTCGTGTATTGTCTTTCTAGACGAATGGCGATAATCCATTCTTTAATTTTTTGAACAATTCTAAACGGTAAAAACTTAGATCCTTCACCGTGAAACAATTGTTTTGCAAGCTGTTGTGTCAATGTACTTGCACCACCATTTGTTCCTAAAGTAAAAACTGCTCTTAAAGTTCCGCGTCCATCAATTCCCGAATGTTCGTAGAAACGTGCGTCTTCAGTTGCAACAAGCGCTTCAACCAAATTTTTAGGTAAATCTGAATATTTAAGCTGAGATCTATTCGTTTTGAAATATTTACCAATTACGACTCCATCAGAAGAGATAATTTCAGTAGCAAGATTTGAATCTGGATTTTCTAAATCTTCAAAGGAAGGCATAGAACCAAATAATCCCCAAGAAGCAAATAAAAAGAAAGCTAAAACTCCAAGTAAAGAGTAGGCAAAAATTCGCCAAAATTTCTTTTTGTAATAATTGATATCCTTAACGGTATTGGATTGATTGTTTTTTTTAGCAGCCATATTATTTATCTAATCTTTTTGTTCTATTCTAAAACCAACGTCTGTAATTCCTTCTAAAGCTTCAACACCAGGAATTTTACCTGATTGTCTTACAGCTTGTTTGATGTGAACTTTATAATTTCCTCTAAACTTTACATCTTCTTTGTAATAAAGCTTACTTTCTTTTATATCTGAAAATCCGTTTCCTAATAAAGTTCCGTCTGGCTCAGCCATTTGGTATTCTAAGGTATCCACTTTTGTAAATCCGTTTGGCATTTCCATTGAAACAATCAAAAACAAATTATTAAACGGATAATTGTTATTGTCTCGTATGTTTACAAACAGATTGTATTTTTTTGTAGAATCTAAAACCGGCAGATTAAAAGTTACAATACTGTCTTTATGCCAAGCACTTCCAACAGATTTGTACTCATCGAATACTCTTTTTTTATCGCAAGAAAAAAGAAGTATCGCTGCCAAAAGAAGAATTCCGCTATTTTTTATTCTCATTTTTAGTATTCGTTATTGGTTTTCTAGGTTCAGCAGGTTTATTTTCATTTGAATTTTGCTTATTCGGATTGTTTTTGTTCGAATTATGCTTTTTCTTATGATTTGGCTTGTTTGGATTGTTTGGTTTAGCCACATTTCCGTTGTTCACATTTCCGTTGTTCGCATTACCATTGTTCGGATTATTATTTCCTGCTGGTTTAGCGTTATTAGCATTTTTTTCTTGCTGTGGTTTCACTGGAACTGCAACACCAGCCGCCTCTGCATTTTGCTTACGTTTGCGATTTGGTTTTTTCTTTCTTTTTGGCTGATCAAAACGAGTTAAACTCTCTTGACCCATTGCATTATTGAAGTCTTTTTCAGGCTCTGAAGTAACCTCAACAGCAAAATCTTCTAAAGAAGAAACCTTATTTTTCTGCTTGTTTTCAGCTATAATTTCTTTTACCTGATCGATTTTTAAAACATGCCAGTTTGCAAAGTTGTTTGTATAAGCAAACCACATTAACCCTTTAAAAATATCTTGTTTTTGGCAGACAGCATCTCCTTTTTCAGTGATCAGTTTTGTATCATAATCAGGGAAATCTTTTAATGCGTCCATGTAAGTATCTAACTCATAGTTCAGACAGCATTTTAATTTCCCACATTGTCCCGCTAATTTCTGCGGATTCAATGATAACTGCTGATAACGCGCTGCAGAAGTATTTACACTTCTGAAATCGGTTAACCAAGTCGAACAGCAAAGTTCACGTCCGCAAGAACCAACTCCACCTAAACGAGCCGCTTCCTGACGGAAACCAACTTGTTTCATTTCTACTCTCGTACTGAATTCTTTAGCAAAATCTTTAATCAGCATTCTAAAGTCAACACGATCGTTTGCTGTGTAGTAAAAAGTCGCTTTTGATCCGTCTCCTTGAAATTCGATATCCGAAATTTTCATTTCCAATTTGTGCTGAATCGCCAATTCACGTGCGCGAACCTTCATTGGCTCTTCACGATCACGCGCTACAGACCAAATATCGATATCTTTTTGAGATGCTTTTCTGTAAATTTTTGGAACTTCGTTACTTTCGTAATTCACCCCTTTTTTCTTCATTTGAATTTTAACTAATTCTCCTGTAAGAGTCACAATTCCAATATCATGTCCTGGCGAAGCAACAGTTGCTACAATATCGCCAATACTTAAAGTTAATTTCTCCGAATTTCTAAAAAATTCCTTACGTCCGTTTTTAAAACGAACCTCAACACAATCAAAAATCGCCTCTCCATTAGACGGGCTCATGTTTGAAAGCCAGTCAAAAACCGTCAATTTATTGCAGCTATCGGTGCCGCAAGTCCCATTATTTTTACAACCTTTTGGTGCGCCACCGTCTGAGGTTGAACAACTTGTACATGCCATAATTATATATGTAGTGCTGCCAGAATGCAGCTTAAGTTCATAAACGTTTGATCGGTAAAGATAGTATTTTTTTTATTTGGCTATTTATAGATTAGTTGTAAAGGGTTGTTAAATAAAAAATGAATTGTTTTATAAATCAAATTCATTACAAAATAGAAGCTTATTCCTACTTTAAAACAAAAAAGCCTACAAATGATGTTTATGTTTGTTAATAAGTTGTAAAAACCCCTTTTTAATTTTTATCCTGAAATATATTTCTCATTTTTATGTTTTATCTTACAGCATGGTTTGCGAAGCCAACAATTACAAGCCAAATTGCAATTAAAACTTATCATCATTTTTAAATATATTTCAAATGCAAACACAAAACCAGATTGAAAACTTCCTTTTTCAGGGAAAATTTGACGCGGCCAGAGAATGCCTAAATAACGGGGAAAAATTTAACGATCAATATCTTAAAAACAATTTTTCTCAAATATCAGCCAAAATTATTGAAGCCAAAGAAATTGATTTCATTGAAAGACTAATTAAAGCCGGATTTATCGAAACCGACATTTATGAATTAGACAGTTTTGACCAATCGATTTTTAGTCCTTTAACCCGATATTTAAAAGATGACGACGAATCGATCATTTTTTTCAAAGAATTGATGTCGAAAATGGATAACCTTAACGACGAAATCAGCGACAAAACTCTTCTTGGTTATTTTCTTGAAAAAGGAATTTCGCCAAAAATAGTTCAAGTTTTAGTTGAAGATTTTGGAGCTAACACACAGTATAAGAACAATGCAGGAGAAAATTTTATCTATAACATTTTGAATACTTATGGTCTTGATCCAGAAAAAGTAAAAGAATATATTACCATTTTGATCAATAATGGCGTTGACATCAACGAGAAAAATATTGTTGGAACTACTCCCTTAATGTGCGCAGTTAAAAGAAATCGAAAAGAACTTCTTCCATTTTTACTAGAAAACGGTGCCGATGCCAACGAAACCGACAACCAAAACAATACTGCTTTTTATTATGCTGTTGCAGAGCAGCTTTCGTATGATATGTACGACGCTTTAGCATCTGTCTCCTCGCCAGATTTTAATATCGTGAATAAAGACGGACGAACTTTGTTTACTAATTTCATCAGTTCTGTTTCTGTTTCTCCAAACGATATAACTTTTTTAGAAAGACTTTTATCTGATGGTGCTGATGTGAATTTCTGCGCGCAATATTACGGACAACCCAAATCAGGAATTGATTTTATTGTCGAAAAGAAATCGGATATCTTGAAATCGGTTTTAGAGAATGTTTCTTTAGATGTGAACGAACAAGACAATCAAGGAAATACCATTTTGCATAAAGTCTGCGCTTACAATGTCAACTACGATGCAGAAATGGCTAAAGAAACCTATAGAAAAGTGAAATTATTACTAGATCAGGGCGCAGATATTTCGATTACGAACGATAAAGACGAAACGGCCTTGATGCTTGCCTCTGGAGACAACCTGAAAATTAAAACGGTTGAGCTTTTAATGAAACAATAAAACAATCATTTACTAAAATACCACATACATGTCAATGTCATTTATAATTGCCTGTGAAAACGGCAACCGAAAAATAGCCGAATTACTGCTTCAAAATAAAGAAGTAGATGTAAAATATACAGATGAAAAAGGAAGAACGGCTCTTCATTACGCCGCGCACAGAGGTTATCTTGATATCGTAAAAATTCTAACCGAAGATGGTGCAGATATTAACTACGAAGATCATCAAGGAGAAACGTCTTTGTATTTTGCTTGTCTTCAAAAACAGAAACAAACGGCCCTGTATCTTTTGGAAAATGGTGCTGACATTACCAAAAATGATAAATACGGAAATAGTCTTCTGCATTTAGTTGTTCAAACGGCTCAAATCGAAATTGCAACAAAGTTGCTTCAATGTGGAGTCGATGTTAATTTACTGAATAACAATGGAGAAACTCCTTTATTATTGGCTTCAGCAAAACTAAATCGAGAAATCATTCAATTGCTTTTAGACAATAAAGCCGATATTAATGTAACCGATAAACAAGGAAATACTCCATTACTTTATGCTTGTTATACCAAATCGATTCCGATGGTAACTTTGCTTTTAGACAACGGCGCTAATATAAACTATACGAATCATTCTGGTGAAAATGCACTTTTAATTGCCTGTTATGAAACCAATCGAATGTTAGCTAAATTATTGATTGAAAGAGGATCAGATGTATTTACTTCTAGTAATAATGGATATTCTCCAATTTGGTACGCCTGCGCGAATAATCAAAAGGAGATTGTCTCTTTATTTTTAGAAAATGGAGTTGATGTAAATTACAGTAAACCTGTTGCGGGCGATACCTCATCTATGAATGATTATTTGGATTGGATTGTCAGCGCTACTAATATTTCTAACGAATCTAGTTTTACACTAAACAGTTCTTATAATTATGGCGGAGAAAGTCTTCTGCATGTAGCAACCAAAAAAGGCAATCTGAGTATGGTAAAATTGCTTATCGAAGCTGGAGCAGACATCAACATTCAGGACGAATCTGGAAATACGCCTTTACATTACAGCGCAGCCAACGGAAAGAAAGATGTTGTAAAATATCTATTGGATAATAAAGCCGATGCTTCTATTGTAAATGTGAAAGAGCAAAAAGCAATTGATTATTCAAACGTAAAAGGCTTTAATGAAATTACAGAATTGATTCTGAAATATGCGCCTTCGGGAACAGTTGTAAACCCAATTCAAACAACACAAACTGAAACTTCAAAAGCAGACGCTTTAAATTCGATGGAAACCAAAAAGAAAGCATTATTAGACTTAAAAGAACTTTTGGATGCTGGAATTTTGAATTCAGAAGAATTCGAAAGTGAAAAAAGTAAAATTTTAAAAGGATAAATAATAAAATGAATTTAAAAATGAAAAAAATCTTAAATACCACAATTCTATTCTTAGTATTAATCGCTGGAAGTTTAGTTTCTAGTTCTTGCACCAATCTTTCGCCAGAAAAAACCTTTGAAATAGCTGTTTTAAATTCGAACTTATTATCTCGTTTTGGAAGTAAAGAAATCAATGAAAAACTGCAATCTGAAGCACAGATTTATGATGAAAACCAAAAAAAGATGGTTCCTTCTTCTTACTACGATGCTTTTAAATATGATATTACCAATTTAGAAACTCGTTTTCAAACTATTAAAGATATAGCCGAAGATGATGACAATAAAGAACTTCTTCAGGCCTCAAAAGATTTATTCGCATATGCGATTGCCAAACAAAAAGAAGGTTATTTACCAATTGCAAAGCTGAAAGACGAAAAAGCTTCACAAGAACAAATACAAAAAGCAATTGCCGATTTCGACGCATCAACACAAAGCGAAATTGATGCAAAGTTTACCAAATTGATGAATGTTGCACAAGCATATGTAGATAAACATAATATCAATGCTAAAATAGGTATTTGAAATCAAATATCTTGATGAATGATTTTAAAAAGTAATAAGAATAATGGCAAAGAAAAAGAAAACACTTCCCAAGAATTTTAACGAATTAATTGAAAAGAAAGACATTGAAGCGTTAAAAACGGTATTTGAAACTTGTGAATTGGATGCAAGGGGCGGCTACGGAAAAACAACAGCATTAAGCTTTTGGGGTATTCCTGATGAGCTTATACATTGGCTAGTGCAAAATGGCGCAGATTTAGAAGCCGTTGATACTTATAACCGTACTGCATTACATCAAAACACAATGATGCGCACTGGCAAGGTTTCAACTTTATTAGAACTCGGTGCAAATGTACATGCAAGAGACAATTATGGAGATACGCCTTTACATTTTGCTGCTGGAAGCGGTTTTAATACAGATGCCGTTAAAAAACTGATTGAATATGGAGCAGATATCAATGCTTTGAATAACTACAAACAAACTCCTTTAGAAAGAGCGTTGATTAGAGCAAGCAACATTGACCTTCCAAATTTGGCCGAAATATCAAAAATACTTTTAAAGTCTAACAGCGAAATAACTCAAACTATGAAAGATGCTGTCATCCGAAAAGGAGAAGATTTTGAATTTCATCGAGAAAATTTCAATAAAGATTATTTAGAAGAGACAGACAATGCATTAAACGAACTTTATAAAATGTATAATGTTCCGCCTGTAAAAAGACGAATTCTGCATGATGGCGAATCGCCAATTTTTGTAACAGGAACAACTTGGGAAAAACAGTATGAAGAACTATGGGAACTCTTAATACCATCTAGTGGCAGTTCAAAAACCGTACAAGGCGAAGTGGTACGTATTGCGGGAAAAGTAAGAGATGAAATATATAGAAATGGCGGTGGAAATTGGAATATTGATTTTAAAAAAATGCTAGATGCTTTTTTTATCCATTTGTCTTCAAATAATTCATTTTCTGATAATGAACTTGCAAAAGCAGATTTAATTATAAAAGATATTCGAAAAAATGGAGATGGAGAAATCGATGAACTTAATTTTTTATGCGAACTCGCAACTAAATGGGTTCTTGCTAATACGACGCCCATTTTGCTAAGCAAACCAAATTACAAAAGATAAGATCATCAAACGCTTTGAACGACACAAAATGGTTGTTTTGATAAAATATAAAAAACTATTATGATTAGAAACCTACTTTTTACAGTCAGTATCTTAATCCTTATTGGATTTTCAAGTTGTAACAAAACCAAAGAAAAAACCGAATCTGGTCAGGTTTCAGAAATTCCGACTATTCCAGAAGTTTTTGAGGGAGACACAACTTCAATCGAAATAAAGAAAAAGCCTGAAGATTTTATTCCGAAAGGATATGTTCCTTTTGATACAATTAAAGGCGATTTTAACAAAGACGGACTGGAAGACTGCATATTAATTATTAAAGGAACAGATAAGAGTAAAATAATTCAGCATGAATATCGTGGAGAATTAGACAGAAATCGCAGGGGAATTATAGCATTATTAAACAAAAATGGTGGTTATGAATTAGCTGCTAAAAATTACAGCTGTTTTTCTTCCGAAAATGAAGAAGGTGGTGTTTATTATGCCCCAGAACTTGACCTTGAAATAAAAAACGGAAAATTGTACATAAACTATGCTCACGGAAGATACGGTTATTGGAGTTACACTTTCAGATATCAAAATTCGGATTTTGAACTCATTGGTTACGATGCAAGTAGTAATCACGGACCAATTGTACTAACAGAAACTAGCATCAATTTCCTTACTCGAAAAAAGATTGTAAACCAGAACGTAAACGAAAACACATACGACGGTGATGAAATTTTTGAAAAAACCGAAAGTAAAATCAACAAAAACAAACTTCTAAAATTATCTGAAATTAAAGATTTTGATGAGCTCGAATTTTCAGAAGAATGATTTGAAAAGACGAAATTATAAATGAAAATCAAACGTTCCTACGGAACGTAAACAACAATTTAATCGATTTGGGCTACCTATGAAATGTTCCTACGGAACAAAAAAATCTATTTCTTATCCATTTTTCGTTTTAAACATTATTTCTATTATCGGTCAAATGTTCCTATGAAACAAAATCTATATTTCTTTTCTCGTTCCGTAGGAACGTTTTATCGGTAGAAAAAAAAATTACGGTATTCAATTACGTCCTGTAAGGACGTTTGAAATTTGCGTAAACATTGAACGCAAGATAAAAATCAATAAAAAAGACTTCCTTAGAGAAAGTCTTTTTTATTATTATTTCTAAAATCTTATTATGTTTCCTTAACCGTAATAATCTTCACTGGACAAGCTTTTGCGGCCAACTCACAACTTTCGACAATTGTATGATTTGGTGATTTTAAAGTAAAAAAGCCTTTTGCATTCTGCGAATGAAGCAATACCGATTTACCATCTTTTTTTGACATTTGAAAATGAACTGGATCCATTTCAACGCAATAATTACAGCCAATGCATTTGTCTCTTTGTAAAGTAATGATAACCATTATGACTCAACAATTTTATA
Source organism: Flavobacterium ginsenosidimutans (assembly GCF_003254625.1). Taxonomy (GTDB): domain Bacteria; phylum Bacteroidota; class Bacteroidia; order Flavobacteriales; family Flavobacteriaceae; genus Flavobacterium; species Flavobacterium ginsenosidimutans. Next base: position 83,488 of record NZ_QJRJ01000071.1, on the reverse strand, counting down.
TAATTTGTCCGACATTCTGATTCTAAACGGAAGTTTGAAAGTACAATCGTCTCCTTTTGTTGCTTTTTCTGCCGTAAGATCGTTCACAAACATTTCGTCGATAATCATTTCCTGAGCACCTGTACTTGGACCTGTTACCAAAATTTTATCTCCGACTTTAATATCGTAAGCTTCAATTTTGAATTGTCCAACTTCTGCTTTTGGGAAATAATGCGTTCCTTTTCCAACATAAACTTTCTTTTGAGTTGCTGCAGATCCAGGAATATCACTCCATTCGCCTAATTCTTGTCCCAAATAATAGCCTGACCAGAATCCACGATTGTAAACCGTATTTAAAGCTTCCATCCAAACTGCGCTTTTTTCTTTTGAGAAAGTGCCATCATAATAGGCGTCGATTGCTTCACGATACGTTTTAATGACAGTTGCCACATATTCTGGCGCACGTCCTCGCCCTTCGATTTTTAAAACCTGAATTCCAGAATCAATTACTTGATCTAAGAAGTCGATTGTACATAAATCTTTAGGCGACATCATATACTCGTTATCCAATTCGATTTCGAAACCTGTTTCCTGATCGATAACAGTATACTTTTTTCGGCAGTTTTGTTTGCAGGCACCACGATTCGCAGATGAATTATGCGAATGCAGACTTAAATAGCATTTTCCTGAAACGGCCATACACAAAGCCCCGTGACCAAAAATTTCGATTTCTACTAAATTTCCGTTCGGCCCCTTGATTTGTTCTTTTTCAATTTGTTCCGTGATTTTCTTTACTTGACGTAAACTCAATTCACGGCTTAAAACCATCGTATCGGCAAATAAACTGTAGAATTTAATGGTTTCAATATTGGTAACGTTCAATTGGGTAGAAATATGAACTTCCATTCCAATCGATCTTGCCATTGCGATTACCGCTTGATCGGATGCAATTACAGCAGTTATATTCGCTTCTTTGGCTTTATTCAATAATGTTTTTACGACAGATAAATCATGATCGTAAATAATTGTGTTTAATGTCAGATAGCTTCGAACATTTTTTGCTTCGCAGCGATTGGCAATTTCTTTTAAATCATCAATCGTAAAATTCACTGTCGATCTTGCACGCATGTTGAGTTGTTCAACACCAAAATATACAGAATCACAGCCATTATCTAAGGCAGCCTGAAGAGACTCAAAATCTCCCGCAGGAGCCATTAGTTCAATTGTATTGTTAATTGTCATTTTTGATTTATTATTCAAATGACAAAAATAATGTGGGTATAGATTAGATTTCTATGATTTTTATCATGTCTATATTTTAAAAATTATTCGTAGAAGTATTAATAATCGTTGTCGATATCCGTTGTGTTCCTGCGGTTGAAACCGCAGGCTATATTTTTCTTTGTGTATGTTTTGTCAAATATAGCCCGTGGTTTCAACCACGGGGAACGTATCGTTAGACATTGCAATTTCAATTGCAGGAACATAATCGCTGCGGATATCCGTTGCGTTCCTGCGGTTGAAACCACGGGAAACGTATTGTTTAGTCAAGCATTCTATTTATCTAATCCATGCAATTTTACAAAATCATCAAATTCATCTTGTCCATTTTTCTTAAGATGATGTTGTTTTTGATTTTTAATGTAATTGAAAACAGCATCTAGCTGAGATTCGCTGACAGAGAAAGCACCAAAACCAGTTTGCCACGCAAATTTTTCAAGGATAAATTCTCCTCTATTCATAAAATGAGAAGAACTTCCTTTGATTTGCTTTACAATATCTGTGATCGTTCTTTGTGGATTTTGTAAAAATAAAACATGCACATGATCTGGCATTCCATTAATGATTCTAACTGGGCAACCAAGTTCTGTTAACTCTTGCCAAATGTAATCATAGAGAGTTTTCTCAATTGAAAAATCAATCAGATCCTTACGGTTTTTGGTAGCCCAAATTACATGAATCCATAATTTGGTAAACGATTGTGACATAAATAAATTAGCATAAAAATTTTGCTAATTTACAATTTTATACAATTTATCTGACAAACGAATACGAAATGGAACCTCAAAAGTAACCTTATCACCAACTTTAGCAGATTGAGTTTCTGCTCCGTTAACAATGATTTTGTCTAAAATCAATTCCTGATCTCCAGTTGTTGGACCAGAAATAAGGATTTTATCACCGCTATTTAATTCTTGATTTTCTATAGTGAATTGTCCAACTTGCGCTTTTACATAATAATGTTCAGCTTTTCCAAGAAGTACTTTTTTTACTTTTATTTTCTGACGGATGTCAGCTGGTTTTTGCGCAGTTGCCAAAGCAGTCTCTGGCAATTCGCCTGAATGTTTGAATTTTAGATTTTCAGATTTTCCTTTTCGGAATACTTTGTTTCCAACTTGTTTCCCAGTTCTTAAACGAACTTGGTCAACCAATGGCATGCGGATGATTTCTAAACATTCTGTAGAACAGCAGTTTTCCATTGCCGCTTTACATTCATCACATTGAATAAATAATAAATGGCAACCATCGTTTTCACAGTTGGTGTGGTTATCACAAGGTTTTCCGCATTGGTGGCATTGCGAAATAATATCATCTGTAATTCTTTCGCCTAGACGATTATCAAACACGAAGTTTTTACCAATAAACTTACTTTCTAAACCTTCTTCTTTCAATTGTTTCGCATAGTTGATGATTCCACCTTCTAATTGATACACATTTTTGAAACCTTGGTGTTTAAAATAAGCACTTGCTTTTTCGCAACGAATTCCTCCAGTACAATACATTACCAGATTTTTATCGTCTTTGTGATCTTTAAGCTGTTCGTTGATAATTGGCAAACTCTCTCTGAAAGTTTCAACATCTGGAGTAATCGCACCTTTGAAATGTCCAACTTCACTTTCGTAGTGATTTCTAAAATCTACAACAATTGTATTAGGATCATCAAGGATTTCGTTGAATTCTTTGGCTTTCAGGTGAACGCCAATATTAGTTACATCAAAAGTATCATCATTTAAACCGTCAGCAACGATTTTGTGGCGTACTTTGATAGTCAATTTTAAAAATGAATGATCGTCTTGTTCTATAGCAACATTCAATCGTATACCTTTCATGAAATCGTAAGCTTCAAGCGTTTCTCTAAAAGCTTCAAAATTTTCGGCAGGAACACTCATCTGAGCATTTATTCCTTCGTTAGCAACATAAATTCGGCCTAATGCATCAAGGGCATTCCAGGCTACGAATAAATCATTACGAAATTTTTGTGGATCTTGAATTTTGGCATACGCATAGAAAGACAACGTAAGACGTTGTTTACCTGCATCATCGATCATGATGGCTCTTTCTTCTGCGCTCAAAGTGTTATACAGTTGCATGCTATAAACAGTTTTAAGTTAAGAATATATGATTTTTTAGATTTTCTTTAAAATCTGCGGCAAATTTAGGGTTTATTTTGAGATTAAAAATTCTATTTCCTCAATTATCTGATTTTTTTAACATCTATCAGATATTAAATGCTCCTTTTAACTTTCAATTAAAGAAATCCAACTATCAAAACACCTTAACTTTCGTTACTTGTAATTAAGCGATTACTTGTTTTGTGTAACATGCATAACTACATCATCTACAGATACCGAACGACTTATATGTCCGACAAGTGATTCAATATCTTCTTTGCGAAGACTATCACGAACATCCGAACGGGCTTCGGTAATTTTTAGGTCAATATTCTTTTCACGTAAATCAAGAAACAAATTTTTTAAAAAACGAACTCCAGCAATATCAATTCTAGGAGAAGAATTTAGATCTAATATTACCGTTTTTAAAGGAATCAATTCACTATAGATTTTTCCCCAAATTTGTTCTTTGATGTACTCGACATTAAAATAAAATATTGAAGATTCTACTCTAACAATCAAGACGTTTTCAATCTTTTCATTATCGGGATGTCTTTTCAGATCTGTATACTGTTTCGTTCCAGGAACTCTGCCCAAAAATGCAACATTTGGTTTTGATGCAGCTTTTAACAACAATAATAAAGTTACTAAAGTAGCAAGCAATACTCCAGCAAGAATTCCCCAAATAAGTACGCCCGCAAGCGCAATCATAACAACGGCAAATTCTTGTTTGTTTATTTTATAAAGATGTTGCATTTCTTTGAAATCAAAAAGACCTCTTATAGCCACAAGAACAATCGATGCCAGAATTACCGTTGGCAAATTTTGAAGATATCCTGTTAAAAACAAAAGACAGCAGGCAATTGTCGCCGAAGCAAACAAAAGTGATAACGGTGTTTTTGCACCTGCGGAATTATTTACTGCAGATTGCGACAAGCCTCCCGCGACAGGATAGCCTTGTCCAAGTGCTACAGCGGCATTGGCAACTCCAAGTGCCAAAAGCTCTTGACGCGGATTTATGACATATCCATTTTTTTGTGCCAATGTTCGACCAGCAGAAACACTTTCGATATATGATAATAAAAAACAAGCCATTGCAAGTGGCAAAACTCCTTCAACATCTCGAATTCGAAGGGCGGGAAGATGAAACTCTGGAAGTCCTGTTGGGATGACTCCAACTGTTTTAAATCCTGCGTCTTTTAATGATGTTGAAGAAATGAGAATAATCGACAAAATCACAATTAGAATAGCAACAGGCAATTGAGGAGCGATTTTTTCACCAGCAATTAATACTAAAATTGCAATTGTTCCAAAAAGAAAAACGCTCATATTCATATCTGGAATCTGCTGAAAAAGAATTATAATTCGTTGTACGAAATTATCTCCACCGCCCTGTACACCAAATAACTTGGGCAATTGCGTTAAACCAATTGTTATCGCCGCTCCCGCTTTGAATCCGACTAGAACTGTTTCGCTAATAAAATTAATAATGCCACTCAATCTCAAAAAGTAAGCTATTATAGCCATTCCGGCAAAGACCAATGCTGTAAGAGAAGCAATTTCCGACCATCGCTGAACATCTCCATTTGCCATACTCGCTATAGTCGTTCCAATTAATAATGAAATCGCAGATGTCGGACCAATTGCAAGTTGTCTACTTGTTCCAAAAAAAGCATAAAATATTCCGCCAAGAAGATAACCGTAAATTCCGTATTGCGGAGGTAATCCAGCTAAAGTTGCATAAGCCAAAGACACAGGAATTCCGTAAGCCGCAAGAGTTATTCCTGCAACAAAATCCTTTTTTAGGTCCTTCTTTTTGTACTCTTTAATCCAGTCTCCAGCAGGCAAAAATTTAGAAGTCATAATTAAAATGGCTAGACATAGCTGTAAAAAGTTAATCTTTCTCGTTGAGCAATGCTTTTTTTACTTCATTTAGTTCGGCAATTTTTTCGGGGCTAACTTTAGGATACTCTAAATCCATTTCATCTAAAGCATGAATTATTGCAGAAGCAATTATAATTCGGGCATAATATTTATTGTCGGCAGGAATAACATACCAAGGAGATTTTTTGGTAGATGTATTTCTAATCAATTCCTCATAAGCATGCATATAATCATCCCAAAAACCACGTTCTTTAGCATCGGCTGCACTAAATTTCCAGTTTTTATCAGGATTATCAACTCTTTCAATAAATCTTTTCTTTTGTTCTTCTTTCGAAATATTCAAAAAGAATTTGATCACAATCGTTCCGTTTCTATTGAGATACTTTTCAAAGTTTCGAATATCCTCAAAACGATTGTCCCAAATATCTTTAGTTATTAATTTTTCAGGGATCTTTTGTCCTTTTAATATTTGTTCATGAACTCGAACTACTAAAACTTCTTCATAATAAGAACGATTAAAGATACCAATGCGGCCTCTCTCTGGAAGATGTTTCTGGCAACGCCACAAATAATCATGGTCTAATTCTTCAGAACTTGGTCCTTTAAAAGAAGAAACTTGACAACCCTGCGGATTGATACCCGACATGACATGCTTAATCGCGCCGTCTTTTCCGGCAGCATCCATTGCTTGAAAAATAAGAAGTACCGACCATTTATCCTGTGCATATAAAGTATCCTGCATAGCAGCCAGCGCTTTAACTCCCATTTTTAATGTTTCTTTTACTGCCGATTTATTTTCGGCACTATCGTAAGAAGTAGGTTTACCTTTTAGAGTAAAATCTTTATCGTCGCCTATACAATATTGCTCTGAGAATTTTTTTGCTCGATGTAGCAGTTCTTTTTTAGTTATTTTTTTTAAATCACTAGAATCCGACTCTAAATCTTTGTTTTTTTTCTTGTTATTCTTTGACATAGTAGAAAAGTTATGAATTAATATTCCTGCCTTTTTTGAATAAATCATTCTTACAAAATGCAGTTCATCGATATAAGGTGTCTTTTTATCTATATTCTCACTACTTACTGAAAACCAGATAAATAATATTTTAACTAAAATTAGCAAAATTCGCACAATATTTAATCAGCTAACCAAAAAATCGCTAACTTAGCTCTTGCACTTTATTGGTTTTTAGTTAGTTGTGTATAATAAATTTTAATCAAAAATTTTACAATGAACAAAATCTACTCCTCAGCAATCTTACTAAGTCTTTTGATGTTTTCTTGCAAAAAAGAAACACCGTCAAGCCCCAAACCACTAGAAATTTCAGTTACGACTGTTTTACAGCAAGATGTAAAATTAGAATCTGAGTATACGGGGCAGACTTTTGGTCAATCTGATATACAAATCAATCCCAGAGTTGATGGTATTATCGAAAGTATGAACTTCAAAGAAGGAAGTTTTGTTAAAAAAGGACAATTGCTTTACACTATTGATCCTTTACCGTATAAAGCCAAACTTAGTGAAGCCGAAGGAGTTGCAGCAGAATCGCAAGCACGTTTGTCCAAAACAAAATCAGATTTGGATATGATAACGCCATTAGCAAAGTCGAATGCGGTTAGCCAAAGAGAATTAGTATCTGCAAAATCAGCTTACAGTGCTTCGCTAGCGCAGATAAAAGCTTCTTCTGGTTCAGTGCAAAATGCAAGAATAGAATTGGGCTATTGCCAAATTACTGCACCAATCTCAGGACTAATTGGTTTGTCCAAAGTGCGGGTTGGCGATTATGTAAGACCTGGACCAGCATCCGTTTTAAATACAATTTCTGATCTTGGAGATGTCAGAGTTCGTTTTACTATAAGCGAACAGGAATTTCTTCGTCTTTACAGAGAGTTCAACAAACCCAATTCAGATTTAAAAGGGTCTGGAGCAACTGTTTCCATAAAATTATCAGACGGTTCAGTATATCCTCAAACAGGAAAAGTAAGTTTTGCCGACAGACAAATTGATCCATCAACTGGTGCGATTACATTTGAAGCGGCTTTTCCAAACCCAGATAAATTACTTCGTCCAGGTCAATATGTAAAAGTTGCGCTGTTAACAGACATTCGCAAAGAAGCAATCGTAATTCCGCAGCGCGCCGTTATAGAAGTGCAAGGTATTTATCAAGTTTACGTAGTAGGCAATGATAATAAAGTACAAATGCAAATCGTAAAACCTGGCCCAGCAATTAAAAACGGATATATTATTGAAGAAGGATTAAAACCTGGCGACAAGATAGCCATGGGAGGTACTTCTTTATTGAAAAACGGAAGTGTTATTACTCCCAAAAACATTCAATGGAAATTGGGCGATCCTGAAACTGTAACTGCAAAGTAATCTAAATCACATACTATTATGGGAGAATTTTTCGTACGAAGACCAATCGTTGCGATCGTAATCAGTATTATAATTGTGATACTTGGATTACTGGCATTGCAAAAAACACCTATTTCGCAATATCCGGATATAAATCCGCCTGTTGTAAAAATCACTACATCTTTTACTGGAGCAAATGCGTTGAATGTTGAGCAAGCCGTTGCTACTCCTATTGAGCAAAAAGTGAATGGTGTTGAAAACATGTTATACATGAAATCTATCAATACCTCTGATGGTGCTTGTACCATTGAAGTTACTTTTGACGTAGGAACAAATCTGGATAATGCCAACATGCTTACCCAAAACAGACAAAATCAATCAGCTCCTTTTATGCCTTCGAGTGTAAAACAACAAGGGGTTGTAGTAAAAAAATCTTTGTCATTTCCGATGATGTTGTTCACTGTTACGTCTACCAATCCGAAATACGATGCTAAGTTTTTAAATAACTATGCGAGTATTAATATCGTAGATCAATTGGCTCGTATAAAAGGAGTTGGAGAAGTAACTCTTTTTGGAGGTAGCGATTACTCCATGCGTATTTGGTTAAAAGCAGATATGATGAGCAAACTTGGCGTAACTGTCGATGATGTCAAAAGTGCTCTAAATGCGCAAAACATGATTAGCCCGGGAGGAAAATTCGGAGCAGAACCTGCACCTCCAAATACTGAATTTACTTATGGAGTAACTCTTCAAGACCGATTAGTTACTGAAAAAGAATTCGGGAATATTGTCGTACGAAGTAAAGAAGATGGAGCACAAGTTCTATTGGCTGATATTTCCCGAATCGAATTAGGAACAGAAAACTATAGCTCAAGTGCAAGACGAAATAGTTCTCCAAGTGCTGTTGTGGCGATATACCAAATGCCCGGAAGTAATGCGCTTGAAGTAGCCGAAAATGCGAAAAGCACTATGAAGCAATTAGCCGAAAAATTTCCGCAAGATATCGTATATCAAGAATCTTTAGATACAACACTTGCCATTACTGCTGGGGTTGATGATATTGTTCATACCCTTTTTGAAGCCATTATATTAGTTATTCTTGTAGTGTTTATTTTCCTTCAAAACTGGCGCGCTACTTTAATTCCGTTAATTACAGTTCCAGTTTCGCTGATTGGTACCATTGCGGTTTTCCCAATGTTAGGATTTTCTATTAATACACTTTCCCTTTTAGGATTAGTATTAGCAATTGGAATTGTGGTCGATGATGCCATTGTGGTTGTAGAAGCCGTAATTCATCATATTGAACATGGGAAAAATCCACGAGAAGCAACAATTCAGGCTATGAAAGAAGTTTCTGGACCTGTAATTGCGATTGCATTAATTCTATGTGCGGTTTTCATTCCAGTGGCGATGACACCTGGTATTACAGGACGTTTCTACCAGCAGTTTGCCATAACGATTGCTGTCTCGGTCGCCTTTTCGGCATTTAGTGCGCTATCTCTAAGTCCCGCGCTCTGTGCTATGTTATTAAAACCGACCAAACCAATTGACCAGCAAAAAGGATGGCTTGCTAAATTCTTCTCTTGGTTCAACAGAGTTTTCGAAAATGTAACTGGAAAATATATTGGTGGAGCCACATTTTTTGCCAAAAAAGCCATTCGTATTGTTATTTTATTGGCTGTTATACTTGTTTCGATTGTTTTCTTAGGAAAAAAGATTCCGCTTGGATTCATTCCTGAAGAAGATCAAGGATATGTTTTAGTGAATATTGCCTTGCCGCCTGCTTCATCATTACAGCGTACAGATGAAATTTCTAAAAAGGTGGACAGTTTCTTAAAAGAAGAAGAATCTATTTTATCATACACCACAATAAATGGATTTAGTATGCTTACAAACTCCTATCAGCCAAATAATGCTTTTATTTTCATCTCACTTAAACCTTGGGAAGATCGAGCAGAAACCGCTAAACAGTTTGTAGATAGATTCAATAAAAAACTAGCGACTCAAATTACTACTGCGACCTGTTTCTCATTTGGTCCGCCAGCGATTCAAGGTTTGGGAGCTTCGGCTGGATTTAGTTTAATGCTCCAAGACCGAGGAGGGAATCCGCCTCAATATTTGGCCGAACAAACGCAAAACTTTATAGCTGCCGCACAGCAGCGTCCTGAAATAAAACGAATTTACACAACTTTTAATGCTGGTACGCCCCAAATTAAATTGGATATCGACAATGATAAAGCAATGAAATTAGGAATACCCGTTTCTAAAGTCACCGAAGCACTCGGGGCATTTTTAGGAGGAAGTTATGTAAATGATTTTAACCGTTTCGGACGTCAATATAAAGTTTATGTACAAGGTGAAGCCATTAATCGTGTGAGACCAGAAGACTTAAACCTGATTTACGTCAAAAACAACAAAGGCGATATGCTTCCAGTATCAACATTAGTCACCGCAACAAAAGTTACTGGTCCCGACTTTACGAATCGTCTGAATTTATTCCGATCGGCAGAAATTGGAGGTAGTCCAAATGATGGCTATAGTAGTGCTCAAGCCTTAACTGCTTTGGAAGAAGTAGCCAAACAGACTTTACCCGCAGATATGAGTTACGATTACATCAACTTATCTTATCAGGAAAAGCATTCACCTGGAGGATCATCGGTATTTATTATGGCATTGGTCTTTGTATTCTTAATTCTTGCCGCGCAATACGAAAGCTGGAAGTTACCTTTTAGCGTATTACTTGGAGCGCCTTTTGCTGTATTTGGAGCATTTTTAGGGCTTCTTTTAGCAAGATTTGGAAGCGATGCATATGTGAATAACGTTTTTGCACAAATCGGACTCGTTCTCCTCATTGGATTGGTGGCTAAAAATGCCATTCTTATAGTTGAGTTTGCCAAAGAAGAATATGAAAAAGGAAAACCTCTGTATGAATCGGCAATGTATGCAGCCCGACTTCGTTTCCGACCGATCTTAATGACTGCTTTTGCTTTCATTCTCGGGGTAGTTCCGTTACTAACCGCTACAGGTGCAGGTTCGCAAGCTCGTATCGTAATGGGAATGGCGGTATTTAGCGGTATGTTAATCGCCACCATTTTAGGAGTATTAATTGTACCCGGTCTATTTGTAATGATTGAAAGAATCGGGAAAAAGAAAGATGAAACAATCGTAGCGACAGAAAATAATGTAGAATCAAATACTACAGATCATGAGTAAGAAGTACAAAATAATCGTCATTATTTTAGTCTTATCCTTATTTCCTGTGGGATGTATGGTTGGACCAAAATATAAAAAGCCTGAACAATTAAAATCAGAGTCTTATAAAAACGAGAGAAATTTAGACAGCGTCGCTTCGGTAACCAATTTGAAATGGTTTGATCTGTTTAATGATGATGTTTTAAAGGATCTGATAACAAAAGGCCTTCAGAATAATTATGATCTAAAAATTGCTGTTTCAAGAATAGAACAGCTTCGTGCAGAATTGGGATATGCCAAAGCAGATTTACTTCCCGCTTTTCAATATGGAGCTACGATAAACAGTAATGAAAAATACATTACTCCATCGACTGCAGGAGCTAGTATGTCTTGGGAACTTGATTTCTGGGGAAAATTTCGTCATGAAAACAATGCTGTAAAAAATGAACTTCTAGCGACTGAAGAAGCTCGAAAAGTAGTGTTATCAGAAATTGTTGCGAACATTGCTATAGCATATTTCCAAATGAGAAATTTTGATGATCAGCTAGAAATCACCAAGCAAACCCTTGAAACGAGAGAGAAGTACTATGCAATTATAAACGAGAGATTTACAAAAGGGTACATTTCTGAAGTTGATAAAGTACAAATCGAACAGCAGGTTGCTATTGCCGAGGCCGCAATTCCTAACATTCAAAGACAAATAACTTATTACGAAAATACAATTGCGTTGCTTACTGGTCAACTTCCTACTGAAATTCCTAGAGGAAAAAGTAATACTGAATTGCAGATCCTCAGTAAAATTCCATTATCGATTCCATCTGCTTTATTAGAAAACAGACCAGATGTAAAAGCTGCGGAATTAAGATACGCAGCGGCAAATGAAAGAATTGGTGTTGCTCAAGCCATGCGTTTTCCTTCTATTAATCTAGCGGCCATTGCCGGATTTGCGAGTGCCGATTTAAGCAATCTATTCTTAGGAAGTTCTTATATGCAAAATGCTTCCGGCGGAATTGCAGGTCCTATTTTTGCATTCGGAAAAAATAAAAGAAGAGTTGAAATAAACAGACAACAGGCAGAACAGTTCAAATTTCTTTATCAAAAAACATATATTGGTGCCGTTTCTGAAGTAGAACAATCCATACAAAACGTTAGAACTTATCAAGAAGAATGGAAAGCACGTAACAGACAAGTTCAAGCTGCTTTAATCAATTACAAACTATCTTATGAAAGATATGACAGCGGTTACGTTTCATACCTAGAAGTTTTGGATGTAGAAACTAACCTTTTTAATGCTCAATTAAGTCTTTCGCAATTATCCGAAAGACAATTAAGTTCAATGATCGAATTGTACAAAGCACTTGGCGGGGGATGGAATCTCTAAGGTTCTGAGATTCTAAGCTGCTAAGGTTCTAAGTTTTTTGAACCGAAACGCATAAAAAACAAAAAGCACTATTTTCATAGTGCTTTTTGTTTTTTAAATCTTTGTCACTTCAATCCTAAACTTAGTATCTCAGAATCTTAGCAACTTAGTATCTTAAAAATTAGCAGAACTCGTTAAACGCATCCTGTAAATTCTCAGCGATTAATTCAGCTGGACGTCCTTCGATGTGGTGACGCTCTAACATGTGAACCAATTCTCCGTTTTTAAACAAAGCCATAGATGGCGAAGATGGAGGAAAAGGGAACATATGTTGTCTTGCAGCATCAACAGCTTCTTTGTCAACACCTGCAAAAACAGTAATTAAATGATCTGGTTTTTTAGCATTATCCAAACTCATTTTTGCTCCTGGACGTGCGTTTCTTGCAGCACAACCACAAACAGAGTTTACAACAACTAAAGTGGTACCTTCAGCTTTGATAGCATTCTCAACAGCCTCAGCACTATGTAAATCTTGAAAACCTGCAGCTGTTAATTCAGCTTCCATTGGTTTTACCATGTCTAGTGGATACATATTTTTGTCTTTTAAAATTTTACTTTTGAACTGCAAAGTTACAAAGTTTACTCGCAACTAGTTAATTTGAAGTATAAAGTTTTGTTATAGTTTAATATTAAATTTTATATAGTACGTGTTCTCTCTTTTTACGTCAATTTTTCAGCAATCCCTTCGGTTTTCTCTTTTGATTTTTTATGCGAAAACTGATAATTATATTTTTTCAAATGACTATTCCTACTTTGTACTTTATGCTTAGTAGTTAAAACTGTTTCTTTATTTTCTTCAGAAATTTCAATTGTCGAAAGATAACTGCTGAAATATTTTTTTAAAGCATTAATATTATCTACCCCAACAGAATAAATGGTCTTTTTGCCATCATACTGTACAGTAACCAGATTTGCTTTTTTTAACTCCAGCAAATGCTTAGATATCGTGGATTGCGCCAACGGAATTAATTCAACTATTTCACCACAAGTTCTATTATTTCTTTTCCATAAAAGAGTCATAATCTGAATTCGAGTTGCATGACCAAGAGCTTTACAAATTTTACCTATCTCCTCTGTTTCTTTATCAAATTTTAAATGTTTTGTAATTCCCATTAAATCGCCAATTGGTTTATTATCGTAAACAATCGATCATAATTGATAAACAATATCTTTTAGTTCGTTTCTCTATAGATTAGCAAATCTAAATGTAATTGAACTTTCCAACAGCCTCTAAAAGTTTTTGGAATGGGAAAATAAGACATTTTTATAGTCTCAACTTTTTTTAAGAAACCAGAATTTACTTGGTATCAACTATTTTTTGCGATAAAACATTTAAGATCTATCTTAATCGAAACTTCTTTTCGAAATCAGAAGGACTACTTGATTAAATACTGCATTTTAGAAAACGAAACATACTTGTCAATTGGAAGTCAAATCAATTTTATTTACTGAATTTCTTCTGATAAGGATAAGTTTCATAGACCGTATTGTCTTCATTAATCGAAAATCCTTTTGCGGCATCTTCTCTTGCCAAGCCAACTAGAGCTATAACATCATCCTTAGGTTTTCCTTGCTTGAGCCAACAAATCGCTTTATAATATTTAACATCAGAGAATTCAGGATAGATTTTTAAAGCTTTATCAAAAATAGCAATCGCCTCATCCCATTTTTTGAGTTCATATTTTGCAATTCCCTGATAGAAATAAGCTGTCGGATGTTCTAATTGCTGCCTGTTTTTGTAAATATCGTTCACATAATCATCCAAAAGCTTTTCTGCTTTTTCATATTCGTTTAACTGAAGATAACAGATTCCTTTATAAAAGCTAAAAGAATGATCCATAACATAGCTATTTCCATACAGTTTTATGGCTTCATCAAAATCTACGATAGCATCTTTATACTCATGAGAAAAAATGCATTTTATAAAAGCGCGATAAGAAAGCCATCGTTCTTTATTATAGAAAACAGCTTTATCTAGAAAAGGCATACCAACTTCGTACTTTTTACATTTAAAATAAGGCATGGCTTTCTGCTGCCATAAATAGGCAACAGTACTGTCTTTTTTCAAACCTTGATCAAGACAATCTTGCCATTCAGTCATTTCAAAAATATAATTGTGTTTTTCAGCGCAATTGCTTAAAAATTCTTCCACAATAGCATCATGTGCCTTGTTTGTCGAAACTTGACCGAAAGATAAAAGAGTAAAAAATAAACTAAATCCTAAAATAATGTTTTTCAATGGTTATGTTTTTGAGTTAAACTTATTTGAAAGAAAAATCACTCTAAATAACGCTTTAATAAACGGAATTTTTGGACACTTTAAAATAACTTTAACATCTTCAAAAAAACTCGTTTCTTCATCTAAAAACTTGAAAATCAATTTCGGATTTCCTTTTTTAAACAAAGAAGAAAAAATAGAACTTCCCAATTCGTTATGACGATAGAGAATATCCAAAAGCAATAAATCGTAAAACCAAAATTTGGATTTTTTATGAAACAATTTCATACTGAGCGATCCCGATCCTTCGGGAGAAGTATCATTCTGAATAAACCTCACCAATTCCGACGATTTTTTGTCTGAGTTTTTAAATGTATAACCTGTACTCGCTTTTGTCCAGCCGCCAGCCGTACCAATATTCAACACTCGTTTGGTATTTTTTCCCCAGAAAGGATAACACGTCATCGGGATACTTCCCTGCTCCTTTTCCAGAATTTCATATTGTTCGATTCCGAGGTTTTTCAGATAAATTTTAATCTCGTTTTCATATTCTTCTTTTGGAAGAAGTTTTTCCGAAAACAAAGTATATTCAACCAAAGCTTCTGTTTTTGAAGTTGGCAAAACATACATAAATCTTGTATTTCCTTTTTGTTCAACAGAAAAATCCATGAAAGTGACTTCTTCTGAATTGAAAACTCCTTTTTCGGTTTTTACAAACCAGCCCACAAAATGCTGCTGCAAAACGGGATATTTGTTTTGCCTTTCGGCTAAAGCCTTAGTATAAATACTATTGAAAAGATAGTTGCAAGTAAATCGATTTTCTTCTGTTCCAACAAAAACGTGAGTTTCCAATTCGTTGATATCGGTTACTTTTTCGTTTAAAAAAGTAATATTCGGTTGTTTCAAAATAGCCTCAAAAACGAAATCATAAAAATCTAAACCCTTGATTTTATTGTATGAATAAGGTTTTAAGTCTAAATCACGTTTGAAATTTTCATTGGCAAACAAAGCCAAATCCCATTTTTTTGAGATAACCGAATTCCAAACACTTTCTTCTTTTTCCCAAAAACACCAAGTTCTGTCATTGATTTTCTTCGAATCCTGATCTAGAAGCAAAATAGATTTATCAGAGAATTTCTCAGACAAAATCATTTTATAAACCGTCATCAAAGATGCTAGTCCAGTTCCTGTAAAAATGTAGTCGAAATGTGGGATTTGCGAAGAATTCATTCTCAAAAATAAGAAAATTTACTTTTCCAGATTTTCCAAAAGGACTTTAAAATCTTTGAGCGCCAAATAATTGTTGTATTGAAAGATAATTTCATTCTTATCATTCAAAACACATAAAATGGGATAAGCAATTTGGTTGTTTATCTTTCCAAGCTCCAAAGCCAATTCATGAACACCAATATTATTTCCCGAAGGCTGGTATTTGAAAGTATGATTTGCAAAATTAATATCTCGTTTTTCTTCCGCATTGAAATCAATGAAATAGAAATCTGAGTTTAATTTCTCTGTTATTTCCTGATTTTTAAAAGTTGTCGCTTTCATTCTTTGGCAAAACTGACACCAATCGGTATGGATGAAAACAATGATTTTTCGTTTTTGAATTTGCTGTAAGCTGTCTATTTCTTCAAAAGTTCTGCTTTTCAATTGGCAAAATCCTATTGAAGTTATTCCGAAGAAGAGAATAAATAGAAATAGATTTTTCATTATTATTTGTTTTTTTAGCCATTGATTAAAAGAATTAGAAAGGATTTTTTTCACTTCGTTTGTCACCCTGAGCGATCCCGAGGCTTCGGGAGAAGGGTACTCCAATTGGAACGGGGCTTCGACTTCGCTCAGCCTGACAGAGAAATAATCTTTCTGAAAAAATTTTAAACACATAGAAACATAGATTTTTTTTGCTTTTAAAGATTACAAAAGAAGCTAGCTTCCACACATAACTATGTGAATTGACGCAAGTGAAACGCCTTTTTACACAAAGTTAAACTATGTTTCTATGTGTTTAAAAAAATCACCTAAAAGTATATCGCAATCCCAAAAACCCGCGAATTGTTTGGTTTTGACCATAAACATAAGTCGTATCAAATGTTAATCCGTATGGATTGTCTGGCGTTACCAATACTTTTCCAGCTGAATCATATTGTACATTTTTATCAAATGGATCATTCGTTCTTGAAATCAAAAACGGATTATTTTGCATTGGTGTAAAGTTCAGCAGGTTTTTAATTCCTCCATAAACTTCAAAATCTTTCCATCCTGAATAAGTAAACTGAATATTCTGAATACTATACCAAGGCGATTTCGGACTTCTCGGATCTGTCTCGCTCAGCAAAGGCAATTTCATCGGACTGTAAACATTTCCCGTATAATCCATAGATAAATTCCAAGGTTGAATTTTGTATGAAACACTCCAAGTTCCAGTGAAATTCTCTGTTAGAAATGGTCTTTCAGAAATTCCGTTCTCCACATTTTTGTTATCCAAAACCGTTGCTCCAACAATAAATTTTAATCCAGATGGAAAATTAAGATCAATATTTGTGCTAATTCCTTGACTTAAAGCGTAACCATCAATATTGTCGTAGATAATTTCGTTTGGATTGGTTTCATAATCTGAAATAATCTTATTGCTGAATCTCGTATAGAAAGCAGTCGTTTCAATTCCCATAAAGGTTCCGTTTCCAAAATTGATTTTCTGGATATAATTCAAATTCACGTTTACAGATTGTTCTGGTTTCAAATCATTTTTGATAATAACATCTCTTGACCCCGTTAACGCCGCGTGATCTTCGGTAAACAAATTCACGACTCTGAATCCAGTTCCAGCATTTAATCTAAAAATTGTGTTTTCATTGGCCTTAAATCTGTAAGCAAATCGCGGTGTAAAAATAGAGCCATGAATGGAATTGTAATCGTAACGCATTCCTAGCAAAACCTGACTTTTTGGAGAAAAGGTAATTTCGTCCTGAATAAAAATTCCTGGTAACCAAGTATTTTCGGCCTCTTTAGTTGCGGTTGTATTATCGTCATAGTAGGTATATCGACTTGCAATTCCTGCCAACAAATCGTTTCGTCCAATCTTTTTATCCCAAGTCAGCTGTAAAAATCCAATTTTCTGATTCGCGATATACGATGTTGTTCCATAACGGCTATCTTGATAATGAACATTTCCAGAGAACGAAAGCATCAATTTTTCTTCAAAAGGCAATTGGTAACTTCCAATTAATTCGGCTCTTTTGGTATAAATACTTTCTCCATAAATTTCATCTCCGCCACGGTATTTTTTCTCCCAACGAATATCTCCGCCCCAGCGATCTTCGTACATTCCGCGCGCTGCAATGGTAAAAAGACGATTATAATTTCGCTTAAAACTCCATTTATTAAAAACAGAAATTCGTTCAGAAAGCGTTACATCGGTAAAATTGTCTTTGTCTTTATCAATAACCTGATCGTAGTTGAAGTAATTAATTCCGATCAATGAAGTCGCTTTTTTTCCAACATTAAATTTCGTTCCTAAATCGAGATTGCTTTCAAAATAAGAAGTTGTAAAATAATCAGCAGAAAAAGTTGGCGCATTAGTTGGATTTTTAGTGATAATGTTAATCAAACCGCCAACGGCTTCACTTCCATAAAGAGACGACGCAGGACCTTTTACAATCTCGATTCGTTCCACCAAAGAATTCGGAATTCCAGACAAGCCATAAACTGTAGAAAGACTGCTCACAATTGGCATTCCGTCAATCATTACTAAAGTGTACGGACCTTCTAATCCGTTTATATGAATATCGCCAGTGTTGCAAACACCACAATTCAGTTGCGGACGAACACCGTTTATGTTTTGAAGTGCGTCGTAAATACTTGGCGTTGGATTTTTCTTGAAGAAAACTGGCGAATAAACCTCAACTGGAACAGCGCTTTCTAATCGTTTTACAGGTTTTAAAGTTCCCGAAACTACCACTTCGTTCAATTCATTTTGATCTTCTTCTAATTCAAAATCCAAGTTCAGATTTTCATTTTCTAAAACTGAAATTCTTTGGGTTACAGATTTGAATCCAGTCGAAGTCACTTGTATTTTATAACTTCCTTTTGGAATATTTTTGAGTATATAAAAACCCAAAGAATCCGTTTGAGTTTTAAAGTTTGTATTTAATAAACGTACCTTAATTTCTTGAACAGCAGGAATTGATGCTTCTACTTTTCCTGAGATATTTTGAGAATAAAAGTTTTTAGTTGAAAGTATTAATATTGCCAAAAATAAATATTTCATTATTATAAAATTAAATTTAGACAAAACTAAAAATTAAATTTGACAAATACTTATTCTTAAAACAAAATTTTCAAACTGATTGAATTCAATATGTTACATTTCCATTTTTAAGAATCGTAAGTGTTTTTGTTTAATCTCGCAAAGATGCTAAGTCGCAAAGCTTTTTCATAAAACTTGGCGACTCTGCGACTTGCGAGAGAATTTTGCGCATGCATTAAAAATCTTCATCAATAAGTTCTTTGTTAATTACCGCTCCCGCGAAAGAACCCGTAGAAACCGCAATTGCTACAGATCGCATTGGAGTTGTGCAATCTCCACTTGCAAAAAGACCTGGGATATTTGTCTTTTGCATGGCATCAACTTTTAATAAACCTTGTTCATTGATCTCACAACCTAAAGTCTCAGGAATTGGACAATGCTGTTCAAAAGGCGGTCTTGTATAAATCGCTTTAACCTCAATTCTTTCTCCGTTCTTAAAAATGATTTTTTGAATATAGCCTTCATTATGCCCAAAAGAATCTATTTCTTCTTCGAAAATCTGAACACCATGATTTTTAAGAATTTGAGTTTGCTCTAGACTTAACTCCGATTTTCCGTTGGTACACAATCTCAAGTCTTTTGTCCAATTGGAAATTAGTTTGGCATATTCAAAGCCCATTTCTCCATTGGCAATAATTGCTGTTTTTTCATTTTTGACTTCATAACCATGACAATATGGACAATGCAAAACCGAAATTCCCCAACAATTCGCAAAACCTCCAATCTCTGGAAGCAAATCTCTAACTCCAGTTGCAAACAAAACTTTTTTAGAAGTAAAAATAATTCCTGATTCAGTTTCAATTTCAAAACCATTTTCCATTTTAAGTGCTTTTACAGCAAGTCCATTATAGAATTGAACGGTTTTGTAAATGTCCACTTGAAGTTTGGCTTTCGTCGAAATAACTGCTGGCTTTTCACCATCTTGCGTAATAAAATTATGAGAATGTGGAGTTTGTCTATTGCAAGGCAAACCGCTGTCAATAACCAAAACCTGACGCAAAGAACGTCCTAAACTCATTGCGGCAGATAATCCGCTGTAGCTTCCGCCAACGATAATCACTTCAAAATGCTTCTGTTCCATATTTCTATTTTTAATGATTTTGTTTTCTGTGTAATTTGTAATTGATTAAATGCCCGATGATCATTCCAATTCCTCCAAAATAAATCAGATCAAGATGAATTTCGAAAAAGAGTTCTGTCAAAATACTAATCCAAATAAGCGCCATTGAAACAACCAAAATTGACGAGACCAAGAGAGCTGATTTTTTTATAATTTTGAGAATTGCAAATAGACCTATCGAAGCAAATAGTAAATCTATAATTGGATTGTGACTCAACCCCAAAGGAAGGATCGTTAAAAGAGGAAAAATCAAACAATGAACCAGACAAATGGTCGCGCTTGAAATTCCTAAAATATCATAAAAAGTTGTGCTTATTTTCTTCATTATGTGTACTTTTGCTTAATGCAATTTTGTTGCAAATATATACAATTTTATCAATTGCAACATTGTTGCGTTTAATTTTTAATTTCATAAAAAATGAAAACCACACGTAATACCGCAGCAAAGACAGCTGTTTTAGAGGTGTTTGAGAAATCTAAAACCGCTCTTTCGCACACCGAAATTCACAAACAATTAAATGATTTGTGCGATCGTGTTACCATTTACAGAATTCTAGATCGATTAATTAATGAAGATGTTATTCATAAAATTTCGAATTTGGATGGAACGGTAAAGTATGCCAAATGCAATCATTCGCATCAGCGCGTACACATTCATAACCACGCTCATTTTAGCTGTGAGAATTGTCATGAAATTACTTGTCTTGAAACTGTAAAACCGAGTTACATCATGCCACATAATTATAAAGTTAATGAGATCAATTTTACCTTATCAGGATTGTGTCCGAATTGTTTAAATTCTAACATTTAACTTTTAGACTTGTCTAAAAATATTGTTTCGCGAATGTGATTTTTCTATATATTTGTGAAAACAATACTTTTACAATGACTAAATCTTTAGAAGAAGTCCACGAATCGGTTTCGACCGAAAACAAAAAAAAAGGTTTTAGAAAAATTTTAGCCTTCTTAGGCCCTGCATATTTAGTAAGTGTTGGCTACATGGATCCAGGAAACTGGGCAACAGATATTGCCGGCGGAAGCCAATTTGGTTACACTTTAGTTTGGGTTTTATTGATGAGTAATTTAATGGCTTTGCTTTTGCAGAGTTTGAGTGCTCGCCTCGGAATTGTAACACAGCGTGACCTTGCGCAGGCTTCGAGAGAAACCTATTCCAAATACATCAACTACATTTTATATTTTCTTGCCGAAGTTGCAATCGCGGCGTGCGATCTTGCCGAAGTTCTCGGAATGGCAATCGGAATTAACCTTCTTTTCGGAATTCCGTTACTCGAAGCTGTTTTAATAACCGTTTTAGACACTTTTTTATTGCTTTTCTTGATCAATAAAGGAATTCGTAAGATGGAAGCCTTCATTATTGCTTTAGTAGCGATTATTGGCTTTTCTTTCATTTTTGAAATGATTTTTGCAGAACCAGAAGTTCATAAGGTTTTAGCGGGACTTATTCCTTCGATTCCAAACTCAGCGGCTTTGTATATCGCCATCGGAATTATTGGAGCAACCGTAATGCCGCACAACTTGTACTTGCATTCTTCTTTAGTGCAAACGAGAAAATTCGATAGAACTCCAGCGGGAATCAAACAAGCTTTAAAGTACAATTTGATCGATTCTACGATTGCTTTGAATCTTGCTTTCTTTGTAAATGCGGCCATTTTAATTCTCGCAGCAGCGACTTTCCATAAAAATGGAATGTTTGAAGTTGCCGAAATTCAAGATGCACATCAATTTCTTGAACCTCTTTTAGGAACTAAATGGGCACCAATATTATTTGCCGTTGCTTTAATTGCCGCAGGACAAAGTTCAACCGTTACAGGAACACTTGCGGGACAAATTGTAATGGAAGGTTATCTTCATTTCAGAATTCAGCCTTGGGTTCGTAGAATTATAACTCGCTTAATAGCAATTATTCCTGCCGTAATTGTAATATTGATTTATGGCGAAAGTGTGACAGGGAAACTCTTAATTCTGAGTCAGGTTATTTTGAGTTTACAGCTTGGTTTTGCGATTATTCCGTTGATCCATTTTGTGAGTGATAAATCAAAAATGAACGGGTTTCATATTTCCAGAACCACACAAGTTGTTTCTTGGATTATTGCTTCCATCATTGTTTCTCTGAATGCAAAATTAGTTTACGACGAAATCACTTCTTGGCTAGAAAACTCAGATAATCCAATTATTCTTTGGCTGACAGTTATTCCATTAGCTTTGGGATTCTCGGCTTTATTGCTTTATATCATTTTTAAACCTTTTATTGCTAAAGCGAAATCAAAAACCGTAAATCATTCACCACATAATTTAAAACTTCACTTTGCTCAAAAGAAATCACAAGAAGTGAAAAATATTGCCATATCTGTAGATTTTTCTAAAGCTGATGAAGCCGCGCTTAATCACGCCTTCGAATTAGGCGGAATGGATGCCAAATATACGCTTATCCATATCGTTGAAACTGTTGGGGCTTTAATGTACGGAATTCACATTCACGACCACGAAACTACTATCGATGAAAAATTACTATTGCAGTACAAAGAAATGCTCTCAGAAAAAGGATTCAATATCGAAATAGAACTTGGTTTTGGAAAACCATTCAAAACAATCCCAGAAATCATAAACAGTGGTTTCTTCGATATTCTAGTAATGGGAACCCACGGCCACACTGGTTTGAAAGATATTCTCTTTGGCACAACCGTAGACAAATTGAGACATAAAATTTCGATACCTTTGCTGATTGTTAAATGAATTAGGTGCAAAGGTTCAGAGTTACAAAGGCACAAAGGTTTTTCACTTTGAGCCTTTGTCCCTTTGTTCCTTTGAGCCTCAAAAAGAAAAGAAATGACTTTTTCAGAAGAAAACTACTTAAAATCGATATATCACCTGACGGCAGCTTTGGAAACTGAAGTCAGTACGAATGCTATTGCCGAAATCATGGAAACGAAAGCTTCCTCTGTTACTGATATGCTTAAAAAGCTAGCAGAGAAAGATTTGGTTAATTATAAAAAGTACCAAGGTGTTTCTTTGACTGAAAATGGAAAACTGGCAGCCAAAATGATTGTTAGAAAACACCGTTTGTGGGAAGTTTTTTTGGTTGAAAAACTAAACTTCAGCTGGGATGAGGTTCATGATATCGCTGAACAATTAGAACATATAAAATCGGAACAATTGATTAATCGTTTGGATGATTTTCTTGGAAATCCAACTGAAGATCCACACGGCGATCCAATTCCAGATGCAAATGGAAGAATTATCAAAATTGAAAAACATTTGCTTTCTGAGTTGTCAGAAAATCAAACAGGAGTTTGCGTTGGTGTAAAAGATACTTCTTCGGAGTTTTTGAAATATCTGGACAAACAAGGAATTGCTTTGGGCTCTAAAATTGAATTTCTGTCTAAAGAATCTTTCGATTTATCTGTTCGAATTAAAGTTAATGATAGAGAATTATCGATTTCGAATAAAATTGCTTCTAATTTGTTTGTGAAACTGGTTTAGATAGTTATTCCGTAGAGTTCCGCAGAGATACATAATTTTATTTTTTTGTCAGGCTGAGCGAAGTCGAAGCCCCGCAAAGTGATTCAGCGAACGAGGCTTCGACTTCGCTCAGCCTGACAAAAAAATTATTTACACGATTCCTTTCTCAATCATTTCCAGCATAACTGGAGAAGCATTTTTAAAAGTTGGTGCTTGCTCGATAATACTTCCTGCGTTCTTTTTATTTACTTTGAAAGTTACATCTTCAGCAGTTGTAAATAAAAGTGCGGTTAAAAAAGGATTTTTTATATGAGTACCTAATATCAATAAAGCTTCGTCTAAAGTATGAATGCTTTCAATTTCTTCTGTTTTATATCTAAAAGTCAGAGAAATTGAAAATGTATTATCTTCATTCAAAACCAATCGGAAATAAACATTTTTAAGTTCGGTATCGCCCATAGTTTTGGCCAAAGTGAGTTTTGCGAAAGTTCCGCTTCGGATGCTTTCTTTAACTCGTTCACAAAAAAGGGCAAATATTGGTTCGTACATTTTTTTTTAAAGGTGCTAAGGTTCTGAGATGCTATCCCGAAGCGTCAGGACTAAGGTTTTACAATCTTTGTCTATTATTTTAACCGCAAAGGTCGCAAAGTTTTTTCGCAAAGGGCACAATGAAAATTAAAAACTTTGCGAACCTTGCGTAAATCTTAGCGACCTTTGCGGTTAAGAAAAAACTATTTTCCTGTAAATTCGGCTTTACGTTTTTCTAAAAATGCTGTGGTTCCTTCTTTAAAGTCTTGCGTTCCGAAGCATTTTCCGAATGATTTTATTTCGACATCAAAACCATTTTTACCATCAGCAAAATTAGCATTGATTGCTTTTATCGCTTTTCCTATTGCAAAAGGAGCATTTTTGATGATTTTTTGTGCGATGACGTTTGTAAACGACAGTAATTCTTCCTGAGGTATAACATGGTTTACTAAACCGTAATCTTTTGCTTGTTCGGCAGTAATCATTGCAGCGGTCATGATCATTTCCATTGCACGGCCTTTTCCAACTAATTGCGGCAAACGCTGTGTTCCACCATAACCTGGAATTAATCCTAAAGTAACTTCTGGAAGTCCCATTTTTGCATTATCAGAAGCAATTCTAAAATGACAAGCCATTGCCAATTCTAGTCCGCCTCCTAATGCAAATCCGTTGATTGCTGCAATAACTGGTTTTTTAAGACCTTCGATTAAATCGAAAAGTGATTCTTGTCCTTCAGCAGCCAATTGCGCGCCTTCAACAATCGTATAATTAGCAAATTCAGAAATATCAGCTCCGGCAACAAATGCTTTTTCACCGCTTCCAGTCAAAATAATAACGCGGATATCATCATTTTTACCCAATAATTTAATCGCTTTACTCAAATCGCTAATTGTTGCTTTGTTCAAAGCATTCAATTTTGTCGGTCTGTTTATAGTAATTGTCGCGATATTTTCTTCAATAGAAATTAAAAGATTTTCGTAGTTCATGACGCTTTTTTTATGAGTTTGTGATAGGAAGAGAAACTCTAAACGTAGTTCCTTTTCCGTAAGTTGACTCAAAGGTAATTGTTCCTTTGTAATTTTCGATAATGTTTTTGATAATTCCTAAACCAAGTCCCATACCGCTAGTTTTGGTAGTGAACTTTGGTTCAAAAATTCTGCCAATATCTTGTTTCTGAATCCCAATTCCGTTGTCTTTTACGGCAATTTCAACATTGTTGTTTCGTCTTTTTACTGAAACTTCAATAGATTTTTGAAACTGACTTTCTGGAATGGCCTGAATTGCATTTTTAACCAAATTGGTAATCACACGGATTAATTGCGTACGATCCATTTTGGAAATGATTTCTTCTTCTTCTTTTTCAAAAGAGATATAATCTTCGTTGAAAATATCCAAAGCCAGTTCGACAACCTCAACTACATTCAGCGTTTCGTTTTGCTGTGCTGGCATCGAAGCAAAGTTCGAAAATGCAGAAGCAACAGCTGTCATTGTATCAATCTGCTGAATTAAAGTCTCGGAGTAATCGTTCATCTTTTGTTTTACATCTGGAGCAGAAGGATCAAATTTTCGCTGAAAACTCTGAACCGTCAAACGCATTGGCGTAAGCGGATTTTTAATTTCGTGCGCCACTTGTTTTGCCATTTCGCGCCAAGCTTCTTCACGTTCGCTTTGCGCTAATTTAATTGCACTCGTTTCCAATTTGTCCACCATTCCGTTGTAAGCTCTAATCAAGAAATTAACTTCTTTGCTATTTGCTTCTAAAACAATTTTCTCATTTTTCTGATCCAGATTGGTTTCTTCCAAACGTTCAGAAATGGTTTTCAACGATTTTGTAATATAAGTCGATAGAAAATATGCCAATCCGAAAGCAACAATTAACATAAAAGAATAAACCTGACTTAAACGAATCAGGAAAGTATTCAATTCATTATCATAATAACCATCGTCTTCCAAATAGGGCAGATTTAGGATTCCGAGCGGTTTGAATTTTTCGTCTTTAATTAAACTGTATGAAGATCGGTTTTTGACTCCGTCGATCGTTTTAATATCTACAAATCGCTTTTCGATAGAAGAACGAACCAATTTTAAAATGTATTCTGGAATTGGCGGTGCGATTTTATCAACGGCAAAAGACTCTTTTGAAGATTTTAGCAGTTTCCCGTCAAGACCATAAATATTGATTTCGATTTTGTGAATCTGTGCTAACTCGTGGATTTTATCTTTAAAAATTAAATCCAGATTTTGGGTCTTTAACGGATAAGTAGTTGTAGCCAGAACATAATTGATGTGTTCTTTTACTGCATTTTCTTTTCGTTCTAAACGTTCTTGATGATATTCTTTGGCCTCGGTTTTAAACTGAATAATCGAAATCGAAGCCAATAAAAAAGATGCCACAACAATCAATACAATCATCGACAGGAAAATCCTGGTACGAAGCGAAAGCATTGTCATTTTGAAATCTAGCATGGTTTTAGTATTCAGTCTCAGTCTCAGTCACAGTCCCAGAAAAACTGAAAACTGAGACTGAGACTGAAAACTATTTTCTTTCTCTTATTCTCTTATAAAACCTGAATCCCAGCATAATTAAAACCGAGAATAAAATAATTCCGATTACGCCGTAGATCCAGTTGATAGCGCTTTTTAAAACTACTAAAAAAACAACGGCAAACAAAATAATCGTTGCGCCTTCGTTCCATAAACGCATAAAATTATTGGAATATTTTACTTCATCATTTTGCAATTGCTTAAATATCTGATGGCATTTTCCGTGGTATAAATACAAAAGGAAAACGAAACATAATTTTACGTGCATCCAAGGCATTGTTATCCAAACGTGACCTGCATCTGTAAAAAACAGCATCCAAAAAGCAAAAATACTCGCCAAAACCGCTGACGGCCATGTAATAATGTACCACAAACGGTAGGCCATAATTTTGTATTGCGCTTGGAGGATTTCCTTTTCTGGCGAAGGTTTTTCATTGGCTTCAATTTGGTAAACAAACAAACGCACAATATAAAACAAACCCGCAAACCAAGTTATTACAAAAATAAGATGCAGCGATTTTAGATAATTATAATATTCCATTACTTCTTAAATGTAGATTTTTTAAAAAGATCAATCATTTCTTTACCATCATCTTCATCTTCATAAACTATCGAATTGACAAAGATCTTATCATTAAAACCTCGAGAAAAAATCACTAGCGTTACCACTTTTTTTCCATCCTCAGTTATTTCTATTTGAGCTCTTCTAAATGGCAAACCCGAAATATTTTCAGTACTTACTGAATAATCTCCCATTTTACCTTTTGGATAAATTTTGCCAACATCCTTTAAAAGAAGAAAATCTTTTAATCTCATATTTAGATCAAGCGCTCGAACATCATTTCCAAAAAAATCTTCGTAATTCACTGAAAAATAATTGGCTTCATCTTTCTTAAAAACAACAATCGAATGTTTCTTTTTAGCTAAAGCCGTATCTCCTTTAATATCGACTTTTTCCTTTAAATCTACTTTCTCATAATCATCTGGAACAGAAATCTGCCAATCGAATGTTTTATCATAAAAATTATTATCTGCAAGAGAATTGTTTTTTTTGCAACCTGAAAGAGTTACCAAAACAAGAAATAAAACGGAAATACTTTTTAATTTATTCATCTAATATTTATTTAGCCCAATCGTTAATCCAGTTAGAAACAGTTTGACACCATTCGTCTTCATCATTTAAACAAGGAATTGCCAAGAATTCTTCTCCTCCATTTGCTTCAAAATCTTCTTTAGCACGCATAGCGATTTCTTCCAAAGTTTCTAAACAATCTGAAACGAAAGCTGGTGTTACAACTGCTAATTTTTTGATTCCTTTTGACGGCATGTTATCAATTTCAACATCGGTATAAGGTTCTAACCATTTATCTCCAGCCAAACGAGATTGAAATGTCAAACTATATTTATCTTCAGGAAGTCCTAATAATTTAACGACTTGTCTTGTTGTTTCATAACATTGGTGACGATAGCAGAATTCATGCGCCGGAGATGGCGTATTACAACAAGAACCATCAATTTTACAATGTGATTTAGTTACATCGGTTTTACGAATATGACGTTCTGGAATTCCGTGATACGAAAACAACAAATGATCGTAATCAAACCCAACCAAATGTTTTTGAATAGAATCGGCCAAATTTTTAATGTAATCCGGTTTATTATAAAATGCCGGAACATCTGTAAACTTCATGTGAGGAAATTTCTTCTTACGAATTTCTTCTGCTTTTACTAAAATAGTC
This sequence comes from Flavobacterium ginsenosidimutans, assembly GCF_003254625.1. Classification (GTDB taxonomy): domain Bacteria; phylum Bacteroidota; class Bacteroidia; order Flavobacteriales; family Flavobacteriaceae; genus Flavobacterium; species Flavobacterium ginsenosidimutans. Next base: position 55,330 of record NZ_QJRJ01000071.1, on the reverse strand, counting down.
AAAGTCGAAGCCATTGCATATTGCGGATATAAAGGAAAAAGCATCACATCTGTAACTCCTTTATCGTGTAATTCCTGAAGTCCTTTTTCGATTGTCATCGTTCCGTAACGCATTGCCAAAGAAACTGGAACGTTAACAAGAGGCTGCACTTTTTTCTGCATTCTTTCTGAAAGCACAACTAATGGAGAGCCTTCATCCCACCAAATTTTCGCGTAAGCGTGTGCAGATTCTTCTGGTCTTTTTCTTAAAATAATACCGCGAACTAATAACGCTCTTAATAAATACGGAACATCGATCACGTATTTATCCATTAAAAATTCATCTAAATAAGGTTTAACATCTTTTGGAGTTGGACTTTCTGGAGATCCAAGATTTACTAATAATACGCCTTTCATTATTGTTTTTTTGCATTAGGCTTTAAGCATTAGGCTTTAAGCTTTTATTTGTTTTTAAAAATTTCGTCAAAAGTAGAACTTGCAACTTTTTCGAAATATGATAATTATTACTTTTTAATTATGTTCTTATTTATAAAATTGATTCCTATTTAAGAACTCACTTTATATTATTAACTTCTATATGCAGTTTTTCTTCCCAGCCTTTTCCATTTCGCTTCTCAAGATAAACATCGGTTATTTTTCGATATTCATTTGCCGCAGCATCTAATTCTTTATCACCAACAATGCATCCGAGATTCTTAATGTATAATCCGTATTTATGATAAATAGCCGTTTTTCTATTATTCCTCGATAATTCTAATGAATCTTTTGGCGGAAGCGGCAAACCAAAACCAAATGTCTTTACGCTATCGGCTTCAATATCATGAAATGCCATATTTCTATATTCAGCAACAAGCGGACTTTCTTGAGATTTACAACTCAAAAAGACAATTAAAATTGGGAAAATAACTTTCTTCATTTATTAAACATTCGCATTAATCGACATCAAATACTTCTTTGGAGTTGTGGCAAACTTTTTCTTAAATGCCGCTATAAAGTGACTTCCAGTGCTGTAGCCAATTTTAAGTCCAACTTCGTTTACATTATAAGAACCGCTATCTAAAAGTTTTCGGGCGAAATCCATTTTGTAATCGAACAAGAAACCGTAAACTGTATCACCATAAATTTGTTTGAAACCCATTTTGAGTTTCTTCACGTTCAAACCAATTTCATCTGCCAATTCTTGCAGTCCTGGCGGTTCGGCCATATTTGCAATTACAATTTCTTTGGCTTTCCTAATTTTTAAAACATTGTCTTCGTCAATCAAAAACGGACATTGTTCTGCATTTGGGTCTTCAGTTCTATTGAAATATAAACTCAGTAATTCGTATCCTTTTCCTTTATAATAAAGATTTTTTATCGAAGGATGAAGATTGTAATGAAACAGCTGACTCAACACAATTGCCATTGACGGACTGATATTTCCTTCATTATAATACTTCTTGTCCTTATTATCAGCACTTAAAAAAGTAATATAATCGGCTTCGGCAGAAAATAACGCGTGAAATTTCTTGATGGAAACAATTACAGAAATCACCCAAGAGTTAGGCGCAAGTTCTAAATTAAGCGGTAATTCTTTCTGCGGATTGTACAAAAGCAGTGATTTTTCTTCCTTCAAATCCAAAGCATAATTGCCTTGATTGAATAAGAATTTTGCATTCCCTTTTATCCCGAAGTGAAACTGTATCAGGCCAGTACCTATTTCATGCTGCGCATAAAATGGCTCCAAACTGTCATTTTGAAAACGGATCATCGTAAAGTCGTCTTCAATTTTTATAATTTCTTGAGAACCCATAGCGATATTTTTTTGAAACAAAAATCAAAACAAACTTCAAATGTTATTTAGAACGACTCTAAACTAATCGCTTCAAAGGAGCTGATTTTGCTACAAAAGTAGTCCTTTTTACTCAAAAACACCTATTTAGGTTCAAAAAAACATACAGCGACATAAAAAGTACTTTTAGCGTTATTTTTATCGATGGTATAGTAATAATTTTGTTGCACTTTTATGAAAGTGAATTTATGGAAAACAATAACGTACCGAAACACCTTTATTTTTACTCAGTTGGTCTGAGTTATAAAAAAGCTGATGCTGAGGTCAGAGGTCAATTTAGTTTGGATGCCGTTGCGAAAACTCGCCTACTGGAACAAGCTAAAAACGAGGGAATAGAAAGTCTAATAGTTACTTCAACTTGCAACAGAACCGAAATCTACGGTTTTGCTGAACACCCATTTCAATTAATAAAACTTATCTGCGATAATAGTAACGGATCTGTAGATGCTTTTCAAAAAGTTGGTTTCGTTTATAAAAATCAAGAAGCAATCAATCACTTATTTCGCGTAGGAACTGGATTAGACAGTCAGATCTTAGGCGATTTCGAAATTATATCTCAAATTAAAACCAGTTTCATTCATTCAAAATCAATGGGATTAGCCAATGCTTTTATGGAAAGATTGGTAAATGCAGTAATTCAGGCAAGCAAAAGAATTAAGACTGAAACAGAAATTAGTTCTGGAGCAACTTCAGTTTCTTTTGCATCTGTACAATATATTTTGAAAAATGTTGAAGATATCAGCAACAAAAACATTCTCCTTTTCGGAACTGGAAAAATCGGAAGAAATACTTGTGAGAATTTAGTAAAACACACTAAAAACGAGCATATTACTTTAATCAATAGAACTAAAGATAAAGCAGAGAAATTAGCAGGAAAATTAAATTTGATAGTTAAAGATTACTCTGAATTACATTTAGAACTTCAAAAAGCCGATGTTGTAGTTGTAGCAACAGGCGCACAAAACCCAACGGTTGACAAAGCAATTTTAAATCTTAAAAAACCTTTGTTGATTCTAGATTTGTCGATTCCGAAAAACGTAAATGAAAATGTTGAGGAATTAGAAGGCGTAACTTTAATTCACATGGATTATTTGTCTCAATTGACAGATGAAACTTTGGAAAACAGAAAATTACACATTCCGGCTGCTGAAGCAATCATCGAAGAAATCAAAGAAGAATTTGTTACTTGGATGAAAGGCCGAAAATTTGCTCCGACAATCAATGCTTTAAAAGAAAAATTAAACGCTATTAAAGCTTCTGAATTAGATTTTCAAAGTAAAAAAATTGCCGATTTTAACGAAGAGCAAGCTGAAATCATCAGTAACCGAATCATTCAGAAAATCACTACTCATTTCGCAAATCATTTAAAAGACGACGATACCATGGTTGATGAAAGCATCGAATGGATCGAAAAAGTCTTCAAAATAAAAGCATCTTAGTTATTTTACCATTAAGACATTAAGAAAATTAAGTTTTATGCTTAATTCACTTCATGTCTTAATGGTAATTTTTAATAAAAAAACATGGCTGAAAAAACAATCAGAATAGGAACGCGCGATAGCGAATTAGCACTTTGGCAAGCACATACTGTCGAGAAAAAACTAAACGACTTAGGTTATAAAACCTCAATTGTGGCGGTTAAATCTCAAGGTGATATTATTCTGGATAAACCTCTTTACGAATTGGGGATTACTGGAATTTTTACCAAAACGCTTGACATTGCTATGATCAATGGCGATATTGATATTGCGGTGCATTCTATGAAAGATGTTCCAACGGCTTTACCAAAAGGTATCGTTCAAGGTGCAGTTTTGCCAAGAGCCAATGTTTTGGATATTTTAGTTCATAAAGGAAATCCTGATTTTACAAATCCAAGCACCATCGCAACTGGAAGTCTGCGTCGCCAGGCACAATGGTTCAATAAATATCCAAATCATACTGTAGTTGATTTACGCGGAAACGTAAATACGCGTATGCAGAAATTACAAGATAACGAATGGGACGGCGCTGTTTTTGCTGCTGCTGGTTTGGAAAGAATTAATCTGAAACCTGAAAATTTCATCAACTTAGATTGGATGATTCCTGCGCCGGCACAAGGAGCTATGCTAGTTGTGGCAATGGAGAATGACAATTATACTTTGGATGCACTTTCTCAGTTAAATGATATTGAAACTGAAATCTGTACGTATATCGAACGTCAGTTTTTGAGAACTTTAGAAGGCGGATGTACTGCCCCAATTGGAGCTTTGGTTACTTATAACGAAGACGAAGACACGCTGCATTTTCAAGGAGTTTTACTTTCAATTGACGGAAAACAAAAATTGGAAATCAACAAAACGGTCGATATTTCAGAATGGAAGAAATTAGGTTTCAACTCGGCTCAGGAGATTTTGAATAATGGCGGAACGGAATTAATGCAGAAAATTAAAGAATCCCTGAAAAAATAATGGCGAAACCAGTTCAAATACTATCTACCAAAATATTATCTCCTCTTCATAAACAAGAGCTGATGAAATATGGCATTGAATTAATCGAAGCCGATTTCATTAAAACCAAAAACAAATCTTTCGAATTAAAAGACCTCAACGAAAGTTTGATTTTTACCAGTCAAAATGCCGTTCACAGCGTTTTATCCGATCCAAAATCTGAAGAATTAAAAAAGAAAAACGTGTATTGCGTTGGGCTTAAGACCAAAACGCTTTTAAGCGATAATGGCTTTAATGTTGTGGCTTACACCGGTTATGCTTCTGATTTGGCTGAAATTATCACTTTGATTTATAGAAATGAAAGCTATACTTTTTTCAGTGGAAACTTAAGAAGAGATACTTTACCAGATGCTTTGAAAGAAAACGGAATTAAATTCAATGAAATTCAGGTTTACGAAACTACACTGCAACCTCAGAAAATAAAAGCAAATCCAGAAGCGATTTTGTTTTTTAGTCCGTCTGGAGTTAAAAGTTATCTGAAAGACAATACTATAAATAAACAAATCTGTTTCTGTATTGGCGATACAACAGCAGAAGCTTTATTGAAAGTAACAAAAAATATTATCATCGCTGATCAGCCAACAATTGAAGACGTGATCGAAGATGTAATTCACGAATATAAATAAAAACCTTTGCAACTTTGTCCCTTTGTGACTTTGCAACTAAATAAAAAAACATGTTAAAAAACGACCTATTTTTAAAAGCATTAAAAGGAGAAACAGTACAGCGTCCGCCAGTATGGATGATGCGTCAAGCGGGAAGATATTTGCCAGAATTTAGAGAACTTCGTGATAAATATGATTTTTTTACTCGTTGCGAAACCCCAGAATTAGCTGCTGAAATTACGGTTCAGCCAATTCGCAGAATTGCTCCAGATGCGGCTATTTTATTCTCAGACATTTTAGTAGTGCCACGCGCAATGGGAATTCATGTAGAATTAAAAGACAATTTGGGTCCGATAATTCCAGATCCAATTCGCAAGATGGAACAAGTAAACCAAGTTTTTGTTCCAGATGTAAATGAAACATTAGGTTACGTTTTCGACGCGGTGAAATTAACTAAGGAAATGTTGAATGATGAAGTTCCGTTAATTGGTTTCGCAGGTTCACCTTGGACAATTTTCTGCTATGCTGTTGAAGGAAAAGGTTCTAAAAGTTTTGACACAGCAAAAGGATTCTGTTTTTCAAACCCGGTTGCAGCACATACTTTATTGCAAAAAATCACCGATACGACTATTTTATATTTAAAAGAAAAAGTAAAATCGGGAGTAAATGCCGTTCAGATTTTTGATTCTTGGGGAGGAATGCTTTCTCCAGTTGATTATCAAGAATTTTCATGGAAATACATCAACCAGATTGTTGACGCTTTAGCTGATATCACACCTGTTATTGTTTTTGGGAAAGGATGCTGGTTTGCTCTTGGCGAAATGGGTAAAAGTAAAGCTTCAGCTCTTGGAGTTGACTGGACTTGTTCGGCTAGAAATGCTCGTTATTTGTCTGGTGGAAACATTACTTTACAAGGAAATTTCGATCCGTCAAGGTTACTTTCTCCAATTCCAACTATCAAGAAAATGGTTCATGAGATGATTGATGAATTCGGAAAAGACAAATATATTGTAAATTTAGGTCACGGAATTTTACCAAATATCCCTGTAGATCACGCAAAAGCGTTTATTGACGCGGTTAAGGAATACGGGAATTAATTAGTGTTCAGTTTTCAGTCGCAGTTTTCAGATTTCACTGCGACTGAAAACTGCGACTGAAAACTAAAAAACATGCTCAACAAAGGTTTACGAGACGAAGAAAAAATAAGAATTGATAATGTTCTCAAAACGTTACGAACTTTTGTTTTTGTACCTTATCCTTTGACTGTTTTACAAAAAACTGATATTGAAAATCAGCTGAAAGAATTTGCATTAAACATTGAAACTTTGATCGATTATTCGAACGAAGATTTAATCACATTATTAATGCGTCTACATTTTGATTGGGAACAATTAGAACAATTTGCCGATATTTTAATAGAATTTTCTAAAGCTGAAAATTATAATTTTGAAAATAAGGCTTTGGCTATTTACCAATATGTTCAAGCCGAAAGCAAAGTTTTTTCTTTTGGAATTAATACTAAAATCTCCTCTTTAAAAAACAAATAAAATGAGTTTTACAGATTGGAAAACAGACCGAATTCAAAATATTCTTCCCGAAGAGTTCTACAAACTGATTGATAAAAATAAAACTCATATTGGCAAAACATTTCCAGTAACACTTGCCAATTCAGATTCTCTTGAAAAAGCTCAAAATTTCATATCGCTAAGTTTAGATAAAGAGAAAAACAAAGAAGGTTTCCATTTTTATGCCCGAGATGTTAAAACCAATGAATTAATTGGTTATTTATGTGTGAAAACAATTGATTACCGCATCTCAAAATGTGAATTTGGATATTTTGTAGACGAAGATTATCAAGGAAAAGGAATTACGTCTAAAATGGTTTCAGATGCACTTGAATTTTGTTTCAACGAATTAATGCTGAACAAGGTTTTTATCTGCACATCTGAAATTAATGTCGCAAGTCAGCGAATTGCATTAAAACATAATTTTAAACAAGAAGGAATTTTAAGAGACGAATTTAGAAATGGAGACGGCACTTTGCAAAACTCTGTTTACTTCGGACTTCTTAAATCAGAATACATAAAATCATGAAAGACAAATTTTACGCATACATACAAAATTTACAAGACCAGATCTGTGCAGGATTAGAAGCTGTTGACGGAACTACAAAATTCCGTGAAGATCTTTGGAAACGTCCGGAAGGCGGCGGCGGAAGAACACGCGTTATTGAAAACGGTGCGGTTTTCGAAAAAGGTGGTGTAAACATTTCTGCAGTTCACGGAAAACTTCCAGAAACGATGCAAAAAATGTTTGGCGTTGGCGAAGCCGATTTCTTTGCCTGCGGATTAAGTTTGGTTATTCACCCGAAAAGCCCGATGGTTCCTACTGTGCACGCCAATTGGCGATATTTCGAAATGTACGATGAAAAAGGAAATGTGATCGAACAATGGTTTGGAGGCGGACAAGATTTAACTCCATATTATTTGTTTGAAGAAGATGCAATTCACTTTCATCAGACTTGTAAAACAGCTTGCGACAAACACAATCCAGAGTTTTATCCAAAATATAAAAAACAATGCGATTCTTATTTTTGGAATGCGCATAGAAATGAAGCTCGTGGTTTAGGCGGTTTATTCTTTGATTATTGCAAAGCAAATGAATCAATGTCAATGGAAAATTGGTACGATTTCGTAACCGAAGTTGGAAATAGTTTCCTTGAAGCTTATGTGCCAATTGTAGAAAAAAGAAAAAACCTTTCTTATACTCCCGAACAAAGAACTTGGCAGGAAATCCGTCGTGGGCGTTATGTTGAATTTAATTTGGTTCACGACAAAGGCACATTGTTCGGGTTAAAAACAAACGGAAGAATTGAAAGTATTTTGATGAGTTTGCCTCCGCATGTGCAATGGGTTTACGATCATCATCCAGAAGTAGGAAGCGAAGAAGAAAAATTGATCAACGTTTTGGCAAGTCCGCGCGAGTGGATTTCGTAATCTAAAATTTTATTTAATTTGATAAATTATATGTCGCCCCTCTGGGGCTTCTTTTTTTGTTGTCGATTCAATTTCTATAAATATTTTGCTCCGCTGGAGCATTTTTTTATGCTTATTAAAGAGGGTTGTATATAATTATAACCAAATATATTTCGCTCCGCTGGAGCTCTTGGTCTGATCTGACCTTTTCGACTCTATAAATATTTCGTTCCTCTGGGACTTAACACTTATCTAAAAAAGCTCCAGCGTAGCGAAATATTTTTAGAATAATTCGCCACACACAAAGCCCCATAGGGGCGACATATTTATAGAAATTAACATCTTCCCCAGTCAAAAGCCCCAGCGGGGCGGCATATTTATTCAACACAAAAAACCAATACTTATCTTACAAATTAAATTTATTAATTAGCTTTACTGTTTAATAATTTTAATTAAAATGGCAAACACCTATTCTCAATTGTACGTTCAAATTGTTTTTGCTGTTAAGGGAAGACAAAACTTAATTTCGACAAAATGGAAAGATGAAATCTACAAATACATTACAGGAATTATCACTAATCAAAAACAAAAACTGATTGTAATTAATGGAATGCCAGATCATATTCATATCTTAGTTGGAATAAAACCAGACATTTCAATATCAGATTTAGTACAAGACATTAAAACCAATTCATCAAAATTCATAAATGAACAAAAATGGATAAATGGCAAATTTGAATGGCAAACTGGTTTTGGTGCATTTTCATATAGCCATTCGCAGTTGACTAATGTGATAAAATATATTGAAAATCAAGAAGAACATCATAAAACAAAAACATTCAAAGAAGAATACATTGCATTTTTAAAACTATTCAATATTGATTTTAAAAATGAATATGTTTTTGATGAAGTTTAATATTGTTTCGCTCCGCTGGAGCTTCAATTTTGGTTGTCAATTTATTAGCTATAAATATTTTGCTCCGCTGGAGCATGTTGGAAAATTAAATACTTATTATTGATGAATTTAAAGTTAATTAGGATATTGTTCTTCACCAGTATTTTTGGATGTTTTGCCCAAAACGACACATTACAGAATCCGTATTTTAAATCTTATAGTGATAAAATTACCGCCAGCGTTTATTATTTAGACACTTCTAACAGTTTCGAAATTGCTTCAGATAATCAGGATCCGAAAATATATGTAAGTCTAATTCCCAATCGACGAGAGCAGATTGGTTTCAATTTAAACTATAAAATCATTGACGTTACAATTGGTTTTGCCCCTAAATTCCTTGGCGGAAATAAAGGCGATTCTAATTCTAAACATTTTAATTTCAACACCCGTTTTTATTACAAAAAATGGATGCAGTCTTTTACTTTCATCAACCAAAAAGGATTTTACATCAGTGATGACAACATAACTGCAGAATTGCCTCATATGCGCACTACCAAAATTGGCGGATCGACTTCTTATGTTTTTAACGATAAATTCTCTTTCAAAACATTGGTAAGTCAAAACGAATGGCAGACTAAAAGCTCTGGAAGTTTCATTCCGTCATTTTCTTTTTATTATACCAATCTGGATTTAAATACTTCCGATTCTTCGCCTGGTGATATTTATGTTTTTACTTTGGCTCCCGCCTATTTTTACAATTTCGTAATTAGTAATCGGGTTTTAATTGGAGCTGGACTCGCTTTGGGAGCTGGAATCAATGATATTGACGGCGATACCTCAGCTTTATATCAGGCCGATTTCAATTTAAAACTGGCTTATAATAAAGATCGCTTTTTTGGATTTGCAAGTCTTAACACCGTAAGTTTTGCGCAAGATGAAAAAGTAGATCCAAGATTGAATGATAATATTGCGACTGTAAAACTTTCTGTTGGTTACCGATTTGATCCTCCAAAAAAGGTAAAAGAAGTTTACGATAAAGTCAATGAAAAGATTGGCCTTTAAGAAATCTTAATCTGAAATAAATAGCAAACACGATAAAAATGCTTAAATTACAGTGATTTATGTAAACTAAAATTCATTATTATGGAAAATAGGAACAAAGAACAATTAAATCTCATGCATTCCGGAAAAGGATTTATCGCGGCACTAGATCAAAGCGGCGGTAGCACACCAAAAGCATTATCGCAATATGGCGTTGAAGAAAATCAATATTCAAATGACGAAGAAATGTACACTCTTGTACATGAAATGAGAACCAGAATTATTAAAAGTCCCGCTTTTGACAGCCAATACATTCTTGGTGCTATTTTGTTTGAAAACACAATGGACCGTAAAATTGACGGACAATGGACCGCTGAATATTTATGGGAGAAAAAACAAATCATTCCGTTTTTGAAAGTAGATAAAGGTCTTGCTGATCTTGCCAATGGCGTTCAGTTAATGAAACCGATTTCTAATTTAGACGAATTGCTTGATCGCGCTGTAGATCGAAAGATTTTTGGAACCAAGATGCGTTCTGTTATTAAAGAAGCAAATCCGACTGGAATTCAAAAAGTGGTAAAACAGCAATTTGAAGTTGGTCTGCAGATATTTAAGAAAGGTCTTGTGCCGATAATCGAACCTGAAGTTGATATTTATATTTCGGATAAAGAAAAATCAGAACAGATTTTAAAAGACGAAATCAAGAAACAGCTGGATTTACTGGATAAAGATGTAAAAGTAATGCTGAAACTTTCCATTCCAACGGTAAAGAACTTCTACAGCGATTTAATGTCCGATCCGCATGTGGTTCGAGTTGTGGCACTTTCAGGCGGATATTCCAGAGAAGAAGCCAATCAGAAACTAGCTGAAAATCACGGATTGATTGCAAGTTTTTCAAGAGCATTATCAGAAGGCCTTAGCGCTGGACAATCTGACGCTGAATTTAATTCGCAATTAGGCAATTCGATTAAAGAAATTTACGAAGCTTCTATTCAATAAAAACATAAAAAAAATCCCTGAAGTTGTTTCAGGGATTTTTGTTTTAATTATTTCAAAGTCATTTCGTCGGCTAAATCTAATGTCTGCAAAATGATGTTTTTATCAGACTTAAAAGAGTTTAGTTTAAAAATAAATTTCAATTTATTATCAACTAGCTTTTTAGGCGATTCAATCGAAACATCTGAAAACTGAGAAGAAATTTTTGTCATTCGATCCAATTCTGAATCTTTAGCGTTTTTCCCAAATGTTTTGATTGTTTGCGCAATATTCATCTTTCCTGAAATGTAATTTTTGCTCAAATCTTTCTTGGTGTCTTTAGCAAAAGATCCTTTTCCTGTTCCAAAATAATCTTTTGTATTGGCAACAATCACAACATCTTTGTCTTTCAGAATAAAAATATCACCGTAATCTTTTGTTCCAACAATAGTGTACGCATTTCCGTTTTGAACTAGTATTTTTTTACGAACTCCAAGTTGCAGCAATTTGTCTCCAAATGTTGGATGCGTAGATGTAAAAATCACAGAAAACAACGGAATAGATTTTTTAACTTTCTCTTCGGTTATCTTTTCTTCAAAATTCTCGTCATAATCGTATTTTTTGGTCAAAACCTCAACATCTTTCACATCATATAAAAAAGCGCTTAAATCGCCGTCAAAAAGTTTCGCTGTGGCTTCTTCATCAACAATGGTAGAAATCAAATCTGTGATAATGCTGATATCTTCTTTTCCGAATTTCGGATTTTGAAATAATTCTGTCGTTAACGATGGAAAATTTTCAAGTGCTGCTTTTGTATTGAAATGATACGAAACATATCCTAAAGGCTTTTCGGCAGGAAAATAATTGAAGATATTTTTATTGATTTTTCGATTGCTAATTTTGCTTACAACTTCAGCAATTTCAGTTGAATATTCTACAACCTCCTCGATTCGGGCATTGTCATTATCAAAATAAAAATCGACATTTATTCCTTTTATAAAATTCCCGAAATTCTTCTGCATTGGCAGATATTTATCATAACCGCCAAATAATCCCAGCGGATAATTATACAGCGAATAAAAACTCGACATTACGCCGCCATAATTTACCCAAGACGAAATATCGGCTGCAGCATTTATTTTTGGAGAACTTGGTGCTATAAAACCATTTTCGAAAAGCGCTTTAATAATCTGACTTTGCTTCTCGGCCAATTTTCTATCAAATTCTGCTTGTTCAACAGTGTATTCTTCGTATGAATTTCCATCATACAAATAATCTTTTTCGGTCTCCGCTACTGTGGTTTCTTCAATTATTGGTTCATCATGCATTACAGATGGTTCCGCAATTTTTGGTGTATCGACAACCATTGGAACAGGAACTTCTATAACCGTTTCTGAATAAGCATCTGATACTTCAATAGAATCACTCGAAACGGTAGTTTCAGCTACATCATAAAATTTAGAAGGAAGTCTTTTTGTCAATTCAAATACAACCAAATAATTGTCATTCCACACAAAAGATCTTTTTACTCCGCTTGGCGTAAAAACAGCATATTTGCCGAAATCTTGAATTCCTCCTTTTCCTAACGAATCACTTTTTTCACCAGCTCCTAATTTTTCAACCAGATATTGCTTAACGGCTTCTTTACTTTTTACAGGAATAGTAACTTGGTAAAATGGAACGCTGTCTAAGAAATTGCCATGAATCGTAATTTTTTCATCTAATTTGATGATTGACGCATATTTTCGAAGATCAAAATCAGGTTTTTTGCTGATGTATTTTGTGATAATCGGATGATTCAAAACTTCGTCAATGCTGACTTTTTTAGAAAGCTGATTTCCGTTAAACTGAACAAAATAATCGTATTTGTCTGGACTCGTTTGTCCAAAAGTAAAATACGTGGCAAATAGAAAAATTAGAGTGTAAAAATGCTTCATAAAATCAAGGCGTTAATTGGATGGTATTATTCATTAAAGTCGATTTCTTAAATACGCTGTACATACTTTGTTTTAAAAAAACCGTCTTTTTGTTTTTGGAAATTTTGCTGTTTGCATTGTCAACAGCTACAATATCTTTATCGAAAGTATAAATAGAAATAATACTCGCTTCTTCTAGATCTTTCTTTTTCTTTGGGTCGTTTAATACTTTTTCAGGAACGGGATAAGATGCAATTCTTTCGAAAGTTTTGCCACTTCCGCTAAAGTGAATCTGATCGCGCTGATTGTTGATTGTATTTACAACGGCATTCAGTGCTTTCAGATTGGCGTAGTTCAGTTTGATGATAAAGACATAATTGTCAAAATCTGTTTTGGTGCTTACGTTGGAAATTCCGTTTATCTTTAAAGCTTTTTCTTTAAAGTCACTGAGTTTAGCGGTAATTTCCTGTTCGTTTGGAATTTTTACGCCATCGACTTCTTCGAGCCAAATAGCCGATTTGGTTTTAAACCAAGATTTGGAAAAATCTACAATTAGAGTATATTCACCACTTTGATCGTCGTGATGTTTGATTCTTTCTGTAATCTCAAAACAACTCGTTAAAAACAGACAGCAAAATAAAGCGAGAATTTTCTTCATTAGACAAATTTAGATGGAATATTCTGAAAAACCATGATATGTCTAAATTCTTAGTTCGATAGCGTGGATTTATTTTTAATATACTAATATTGTAAAATCAGAAAAATCGATTGAGTTTCCATCAAAATCTTCTTTTACCTCGCCTATTAGACCGCATGGAATATTTCCTTGAGAATAGATTTCTAAAAGATAATTGAAAAATATAGGGATTCTTTTATTTATCAAAATATAGTGATCTTCCATTGCTGCTCCTAGAACATTCCACAAGACATCATCAATAATACTTTTATCAAGATTATTTTTTTCTACAAAAAATTTTGCTGTAGTCTCTATTTGTTTCAAATTACTTTTGTTGATTTCTGTAATTCTATTCCAATCCTGATAATCATTACGATTATTTTTATGTAGAAAAACCGTTAATCTGTTTCTTGCTTCCATTGTCAAATCTTCCCAATTCTGAGAAATTATATTCTTTTGCATTTCATCAAAAGACTTCATAAACTTAATTTTAATTGGAAAATCTGCAATAGAGAACTCTTTTCCACAATTAGAAAACCATTCAATATTATTTATTTTTTCAAAAAATGGATTATTCATATATATTTCAATTATAAATTAATTCTCAAAACAAAAAAATCAATATTTGCGGGCACGGATTGCAAATCCGCGCTATCAGCTTATTCTCCAAGTTTAAAATTATTCTCAATTACATTTTGAAATATCTTTTTATCAAAATCTAATTTATTTTTTTGAAATTTCATAGCAATTTTATCAGCGCTTTCTAGCAATAATTTCTTCAAATTATTTAAAAAAATAATTTCATTTTCCGATTCATTCCCAATCCAGACTGATTCATCAATACATAAATCGATTAAAATCTTTTTATTCTTTTTTAAATATTTAATATTATACACACCCGTTGACTCATAAAATTTTGTAATGTCTCCATTTAAACAAAGAAAGATTGTTATGATTTCAACATCTTTTCCCAAATTAACAGGAAGGAAATTTTGTTTTATTCTTTTTCTAAAATTAATCACTATACCGTGTACATTTTCAAAATTTACATGTGGAATTCCACCAATTCTTCCATTTAAAAATATTTCCATATTATTTTTATTTTCGATAGCCCGCAACAGTGAGATTCAACCTAATGCCTCAAAACAAAAATCAATCTTTGTGGGCACGGATTGCAAATCCGCGCTATCGGGTTGCAAATCCGCGCTATCGGCTAAATCCGCGCTATCGAGTTAAAAAATCAATTGTAAAATCCTTTATTTTTTGAATTTTATCCTGAAGCACAATCGTTCTGTTTTTGTTTACGATTAGAAAAACACTTGAATTAAGTGCAGAGACGTGAATATATTCATCTTTATAATTTTCTAATTCAACAAATGAATCAGGAAAATCATCATTCTGCAAATTGTCAAGTTCATTTAAAACAACATTTAATGAAACAAAATAAAATTTATTTCCTCGGGTTCTACTTCCAGTTTTTAGATTATTATATCGAATTTTAATTATAGGCGAAACTTCTCGATCCCAATCAATTGTGGAAACTATATCTCTTCTCAATAATTTTACTTCCTCTGAACTTTCATTTCCATTAAATTCGCAATTGTAAATAGGGAATGTTACAATTGTGTTTAAATAAAGATCTTTATCTTGTGTTTCAAAAATTGAATGGTATTTATAAGGTAAAAACGCTATTCCATTCATTTCCATTTCATTGTAAAAAATGTTGTTAAGTTTTACAAACTTATCAAACTGTATGTTTTTGTTATTTTCATCTACAATCTTTAAAAATTCGCATATCTTTTTTTCCGATAATTCCCCTCGTACAATTAATAGCAATAATTTTCCTTTAATACTTGAAAAATTTATGAAATGAGTAAATACATATATTGGAGTAACTACACGATAACAATACCATTTTGGAACAAAACTTTGTTCAAGACTATAATATTTTTCTATTTTGGAACGAAAACATTCCTCTGACTCTGAGTTCATTTGCTTTATATTAAAAAATAAGATTTTTCCTAATTTTGCAAATCTACTTCAAATAAAAACATCAAACCAAATTTTTAGATAATATTAACTCATTCTACAGCAAGCCAAACGCCTTATTTTGTTCCTTTTTTCTTTAACTTTGCGCCACTCATTAAAAAGTGAGATAAACTTCAAAAAAAAATAAAAACAACTGCAGTTTTAGAAATAGATTTTCAGTCTGAGTTTCAAAGAAATCAACTAAAAGTCTAAAATCTAAAATCTAAAATCTAAAATTATATGTTCCCATTACAAAGAGGCAGAAGATTAAGAGTAAATGAATCCATTCGTTCTTTAGTTCGTGAAACCAGTTTAAGTCCATCGGATTTTATGTTTCCAATGTTTATTGCTGAAGGCGAAAATGTAAAAGTCGAAATTCCGTCAATGCCGGGAATTTTCAGAAGATCAATAGATTTAACAGTTGAAGAAGTAAAAGAACTTTTTGATTTAGGAATTCGCGCCGTAAATATTTATGTAAAAGTTAGCGAAAACCTAAAAGACAATACTGGAAAAGAAGCTTGGAATGCTAACGGATTAATGCAGCAAGCTATTCGTGCTATAAAAGCAGCTTGTCCAGAAATGATCGTTATGCCAGATGTGGCTTTAGACCCATATTCTATTTATGGTCATGACGGAATCATAAAAAATGGTGATGTAGAAAACGACAGCACAGTTGATGCTTTAGTAAAAATGGCTATTTCTCACGCAGAAGCTGGTGCCGATTTTGTAGCGCCAAGCGATATGATGGACGGACGTGTTTTACGCCTTCGCGAAGGTTTAGATGCTGCTGGATTTCAGAATGTTGGAATTATGAGCTATTCTGCTAAATATGCTTCTGCTTTTTATGGTCCGTTTAGAGATGCTTTAGATTCTGCTCCAAGAGAAGCTGATGTTGTGGTTCCAAAAGATAAAAAAACATACCAAATGGATTATGCAAACCGAATCGAAGCGATCAAAGAAGCTTTATCTGACGTTGAAGAAGGTGCAGATATGGTTATGGTAAAACCAGGAATTGCTTATTTGGATATTGTTCGCGAAATTAAAAATACAGTGCATGTTCCTGTAACCGTTTATCAGGTTTCTGGAGAATACGCAATGGTTAAAGCGGCATCTGAAAGAGGCTGGTTAGATCACGACAAGATTATGATGGAACAATTAATGTGCATCAAACGTGCAGGTGCTAATCTTATTTCAACATATTTTGCTAAAGAAGCAGCAATACTTTTAAAGAAATAAGATGAAAAAGGTTTTATTTTTATCTGCTGTTTTAGCTTTTGCTTCTTGTAAAAAAGAAGGTTCTGAATCTACAAATACAACAACTGAATCGGTTTCTGAAGGCGAATCGGCGAAAGCCAAAACTCCAGAGGAATTAGGAAAACAAATATTTGAAAGCAATGGAAATTGTTTTGCATGCCATCAGCCGGATCAAAAAGTAATTGGCCCAAGCATTAAAGAAATTGCCAAAATCTACAAAGACAAAAATGGCAATATCGTTACTTTCTTAAAGGGAAATGCAGAACCAATTGTAGATCCGAGTCAGTTTGAGATTATGAAAACCAATTTTGCTATTACTCAATCAATGTCTGATGAAGAATTAAAAGCAATTGAAGCTTATATTTATAGTTATTTAAAGTAAGAATTTTTTGTAATTTTTAACTACTGCTGACATACTGTTGTCATTAAACACTTTTAAATTTGCTCAATAATTTAAAAAATTAAATAATGAGCATTAAAAGATTTAGCATTATTGGTATAGCTATTAGAACAACAAATGAAGGTGGCAAATCTGGAAAAGATATACCTCAGCTTTGGAACAAATTTATCTCGGAAAATATTGGAGATAGAATTCCGAACAAGCTAGACAACGCTATTTATTGCGTTTATACAGATTACGAAAAAGATCATACAAAACCTTATACGACAATTATTGGATGTAAAGTAAGTGGTTTGGATGAAATTCCAAATGATATGATTGGAAAAACAATTGAAAATAGTACTTACGAAAAGTTTACTGCTAAGGGAAATTTAACTGAAGGTGCTGTCTATAATGAATGGCTTAAAATTTGGAATTCTGATTTAAACCGATCTTTTACATCCGATTTTGAAGTTTACGATCAAAGGTCGGCAAATTTACAAAATGGAGAAGTTGACATCTATATCGCTTTAAAATAAAACAAAAGGAACTCTCTTTTAAAAGCTCTTTTATTGCAAGCTTCGGAGAAGCGAAATATTTATACCAAAAAATAAATATTTACAATATAAAGCTCCAGCGGAGCGACATGTAGTAGATTATAAAAAACATGTCGTTCCGCTGGAGCTTTTTTCATTTGTCTTATTGAAATTCTATAAATATTTTACCCCGCTGGGGTATTTTGCTGTAGAAATTTATATCAAAATCAAACGTTCCTACGGAACGCAAATATAATGGGATCGTCAATATTTTTTTTGCTACCGATGATATGTTCCTACGGAACATTGTTTGATTATCTCAAAATAAAAAAGGGCGGTCTCGAAAATCGAGACCGCCCTTTTTTTTATTATAAAAATTGATTACCAGATTTTAACTCGTTTTTCTGGTTCAACATACATTTTATCACCTTTCTTAATATCGAACGCTTTGTAGAAAGCATCAACATTCTGAATTGGAACGTAAGCTCTATACATTCCTGGAGAGTGCGGATCTGTTTTCACTTGATTTTTGATCGCTTCGTCTCTAGTTTTTGTTCTCCAAACCGTAGCCCAAGAAATAAAGAAACGTTGTTCTGGTGTAAATCCGTCGATTAAACCTGGATTTCCATGAGCTTTCAAATACAATTGCAATCCGTCAAAAGCAGCATTGATTCCGCCTAAATCTCCGATGTTTTCACCTAAAGTAAAATTACCATCAACGTGAATTCCTGGCAAAGGCTCAAGAGCACTGTATTGATTTGCTAAATCTGTTCCAAGAGCAGTAAATTGTTTCAAATCATCTTCTGTCCACCAGTCAACTAAATTTCCTTCTGCATTGTAACGCGCACCAGAATCATCAAATCCGTGAGAAATCTCGTGACCAATT
The DNA here is from genome assembly GCF_003254625.1 of Flavobacterium ginsenosidimutans. Lineage (GTDB taxonomy): Bacteria > Bacteroidota > Bacteroidia > Flavobacteriales > Flavobacteriaceae > Flavobacterium > Flavobacterium ginsenosidimutans. The sequence goes on along the minus strand of NZ_QJRJ01000071.1, from coordinate 36,848 downwards.
ACTGCTCCAATTCCACCATAATTAACCGCTTCGTCAGCTTGGTAATTGTAGAAAGGCGGCTGTAAAATTGCTGCTGGGAATACAATTTCATTATAAGATGGATTGTAATAAGCATTTACCGTTTGAGGAGACATATGCCATTCTGTTTTATCAACAGGTTTAGACAATTTATCGATGCTTTTCTTAAAATTCCATCTTGATACGTTTTTAGTGTTTTCATAGTAGCTTCCTCCTTCTGCAACACTTTTAATCTCAAGCGCTGAATAATCTTTCCATTTATCAGGATATCCAACTTTAATCGTAATTTTATTCAATTTTTCAATTGCTTTTGCCTTTGTATCTTTAGACATCCAGCTTAAATTGTTAATACGATTTTGGTAAGCTGTAATTACATTATGAATCATGTCAACAGCTTTTGTTTTAGCTTCAGCAGGAAAAACTTTCTCAACATACAATTTTCCTAGAGCCTCACCAACTGTTCCGTTCACTACATTTAGCGCTCTTTCTTCAGCAGGAAGCTGTTTAATTGCACCTCTTAATGTTTTGCTGTAAAAATCAAAATTAGCTTGATCAATTGCTGTTGTCAATTTACTTGCAGCATTGTTTAATAGATCCCATTTTAGGTATTCTTTCCATTGTGCAACTTTGTTTGCTTTGAAAACAGTTTCTAAAGCCGTCATATATTTAGGCTCAGAAACAATTACAGTTTCTAATTTAGTAATTCCTAAACCGGCAAAATATTCGTTCCATTTGATAGCTGGAGTTAATTTTTGAAGTTCAGCAATTGTCATTGGGTTGTATTGCAAACGGCTGTCTCTTCTTTCAACTCTGTTTAATCTTGGTTGTGACAATTCTGTTTCTAAAGCTAAAATTTCAGCAGCGCTTTGTTTCGCTTTTTCTGGAGATTCTCCAATAAACTGAAGCATTCTTGCAACATGCAATTCATATTTCGCACGTTTTTCTTTAGAATCTTTATCATCAGAAGTGTAGTAATCTTTATCAGAAAGTCCTAATTGGCTTGGCCCTAAATTTACAGAGTTTTTAGAACTGTCTTTATCATCAGCTCCAATGTAAATTCCGAAAAAACCAGCGTTTCCTTCTTGTTCCATTTCAACCAAATATTTCTGAACATCAGCAATATTTTTAATTGCGTCGATTTTTTTCAGATATGGTTTTAATGGTTCGATTCCTCTTTTATTTCTTCCGATAGAATCTAGATAAGTATTAAACAGGTTAACTGCTTTTCCTTGATCTGTATTTGATTTATACTTTGGATTTTTTGAAGCTTCTTGTAAAACTGCCATTACATCTTTGTCAGTTTTTTTAATCAGCTCGTTAAAACTTCCCCATGTCGTACGATCACTTGGGATTTCTGTTTTTTCTAACCAAGTTCCGTTTACATATTTGAAAAAATCCTGACTTGGGCTTATTTTCGTATCCATGTAAGATACATTAATACCTGGCTCTTTTGGCGCTGTTTGAGCTTGAGCTGCAGTTATTGCAAACATTGCAGATATCACACCAAACACAGGTTTAGCAAATTGTTTTTTCATAAAAAATTATAGTTTAAGGGAAAATACAAACATATTGTTATTATTTCAAAAATTGTGTTAAAATTCTAACTGTAAAACCAAAAAGACAGATAAATTTCACAAATAGAACCTGAACACTGAGCTATATGTATACAGATACTCGTAAAAGTTACAAAAGGCTGTTAAAAAAATAATTCAGTAAAGTTTTTAGAATCTGCTTTTTGTATTTTTGCGCCAAATTATTTTTATGAAATCGCTTTTATATAAATACCGCAAATTCTTTATTGTTTTAATAGTGTTTTCGGTTGTTACGATATCTTTGTTTTACTCGGCTTTAAAACCAAAAAAGACACTTCCAATTTACAATCCGTCTGATGTAAATCCTGAATTGGTTGACAGTACAATTCAATATAAAAGCAAATACCACACCATTGCCGATTTTTCTTTCATCAATCAAAACGGTGATACTATTACCCAAAAAAATTACGAAGGAAAAATCTATGTTGCTGATTTCTTCTTTACAACTTGCGGATCGATCTGTCCAAAAATGTCAACAAATTTGGTTGATGTTCAAAAAGCAGTTTTAAATAATCCAAAAGTAATGTTGCTTTCTCATACCGTTTTTCCAGAAGTTGACAGTGTTTCTGTTTTGAAAGCATACGCCATTAAATATGGAGTTGTCGACAGCAAATGGAATTTAGTTACTGGCGATAAAAAAGAAATCTACACTATGGCCAGAAAATCGTATTTGGCTGTTAAATTAGGAAGACCAGATCAGCTTTATGATATGGTACATACAGAGAATTTTGTTTTGGTCGATCAAAAACGTCGCGTTAGAGGTTTTTATGACGGAACAAACAAAGAAGACATAAAACGTCTTTTAGAAGACATCGAATTCCTTTCTCAAGAGTAAAATCCCTTATTTTTAGAAACATTTAGCATTTGTAGAAGTGTTAAATGCCTTGAAATAAAGAATAATTGCCTACTTTTGCAATCTAAATTCAATCTAAATAAGCTTGCAAAATACAATACACACTCTGAAAAAAGGCGAAAAAGCCATTATCAAAGATTTTGATATCGATCTTATTCCACTTAAATTATTAGAAATGGGTTGTCTTCCTGGCAGTTTAGTTGAATTGCTTCAGGTTGCTCCTTTTGGCGATCCTTTATATTTAGATATTAATGGTTCTCATGTTGCAATCCGTATTGAAACAGCTCGTGAAATTGAAGTTGAACTTATCAAAACCAATTTGTAATGAGTGTCCAGAATATCAATGTTGCTCTTATCGGAAATCCAAATACCGGAAAAACCTCTGTTTTTAATCAATTAACGGGTCTTAACCAGCAAGTTGGAAATTACCCTGGAATAACGGTTGAAAAGAAAATGGGTTTCTGCAAATTAACCCACAATATAAAAGCCAACATTCTGGATTTGCCAGGAACATACAGTTTGAACGCGAGTTCGATGGACGAAAGTGTGGTTATTGAACTTCTATTAAATAAAAACGACAAATTATATCCAGACGTTGCAGTAGTTGTAACAGATGTCGAAAATCTAAAAAGAAACTTACTGATTTACACTCAAATCAAAGACCTTGAAATTCCGACGATTTTGGTGATCAATATGTCAGATCGTATGGAACGCAAAGGAATTTCTTTGGATATTCCATATTTAGAAGAAAAACTTAAAACTAAAATTGCTTTAGTAAGTTCTCGTAAAGGTCTAGGAATTGAAGAATTAAAAGAATTAATTGTTTCTTATAAAACCATTCCGCACGAACCTTGTTTGAATGCTTCAGTAATTGATCCTGACTATTTCGAAAAATTACAAAAAGCATTTCCAAATCAATTGATGTATAAATTGTGGCTGGTAATTACGCAAGATGTCAATTTTTCAAATTTAGACCGTAATGAAATCAGAAGCACTTTTACCAAATCGCATTCCGAATTAAAGCGTTTACAGCAAAAAGAAACCATCAAAAGATATCAGTTTATCAATGATGTTTTAAAAGAAGGTTTAAAGATTGATGCTTCGATGGCAAAAGATATTCGAGCAAAATTGGATCGTGTTTTAACGCACAAAGTTTGGGGTTACTTCATTTTCTTTGCCATTTTATTTTTGATTTTCCAATCGATTTTCAGCTGGTCAACTATTCCTATGGATTTCATTGACAGCACTTTTGCTTCATTAAGCAGTTGGGTTGCCGAAGAACTTCCAAGCGGTATTTTGACAGATTTACTTTCGCAGGGAATTATTCCGGGTATTGGTGGAGTTATTATTTTCATTCCGCAAATTGCTTTCTTGTTTTTATTTATTTCGATCTTAGAAGAAAGCGGTTATATGAGCCGTGTGGTTTTTTTAATGGATAAAATCATGCGTAAGTTTGGCCTTTCAGGAAAAAGCGTTGTGCCTTTAATTTCAGGAACAGCTTGTGCAATTCCTGCGATTATGGCAACAAGAAATATTGAAAACTGGAAAGAACGTTTGATTACTATTTTGGTAACGCCATTCACAACTTGTTCAGCAAGATTACCTGTTTATGCTATTATTATTTCTCTAGTTATTCCGAGTAAAAGAGTTTTTGGAGTTTTAAATCTTCAAGGATTAACACTTATGGCTCTTTATGTTCTAGGATTTTTTACAGCCATTTTATCGGCTTATATCTTGAATAAAGTTTTAAAATTAGATTCTAAAACGTATTTCGTAGTTGAAATGCCAAGCTATAAAATGCCCCTTTTCAAAAATGTTGGAATCAATGTTGTAGAAAAAACCAAAGCATTTATTGTGGGCGCGGGTAAAATCATCTTAGCAATATCTGTTATTTTATGGTTTTTAGCTTCTTACGGACCTGGTAAAGAATTCAACGAAGCAGAAACTATTGTAAAAGAAAGATTTGCGAATACAACTTTGGATGAAACCCAATTTGAAAATGAAGTTAATTCTCAAAAACTAGAGAATTCTTATATCGGATTAATGGGAAGAGCGATTGAGCCAGCAATTCAGCCTTTAGGTTACGATTGGAAAATCGGAATTGCATTAATAAGTTCATTTGCAGCGCGTGAAGTTTTCGTAGGAACTCTTGCAACTATTTACAGTGTTGGAGATACTGATAACGAATCGACTATAAAAAGCAAAATGCAGGCAGAAATTCGTCCAGATACAGGGAAAAAAGTATTTGATTTTGCGACTGGAATTTCGCTACTGTTATTTTATGCTTTTGCTATGCAGTGCGCCAGTACATTGGCCATTACTAAAAAAGAAACCAATTCATGGAAATGGCCAGCAATGCAGTTGGTTTTCATGAGCGGTCTCGCTTATTTTACCGCATTAATTGCGTATCAACTTTTAAAATAAAAAGTTATGTTTCAAGAAATTATAGCCTTTGCCATATTAGGATTAGCCGTCGCTTTTTTGATTAAAAAGTTTTTTTTTAAATCGAAAAAGAAAAAAGACTGCGGCAATGGAACTGATTGTGGATGTTCTTAAAAAGGGACAAAGGTTCACAGGTACAAAGTAAAAAAAGCTGTTCATTTTGAATGGCTTTTTTTATGAATAAAAATGTCTTATTCTGTTATTTTAAAAACCTAAAATAGCTTATTAGTATATTTTCTAAAACTATTTTTGTCTTCTAAATTTATTAAAAAATGAGACCAGAAGATAGAATGGAAGTAATACGAGACAATAGAGTTGCTCGATTACTGTGGTTTGCAATAGGTTTTTTCTGCGCAACCATTATTACTTATTTGACATGAAAGAGTATCATTAGTTTTTTCTCGGTTTTATCTAATTAAGAATATAGAATAAGGAATATAGACTGTAACTTTAAAACTGTGATTAAAAAATGTCTTATTATAATGGTTTAAAAGCTTTTCAAGGCACCATCACACCTTAATTAAAATTATTTTTGAATTTTTAAAAATACATTTGAAATGACAAGGTTTGAAAAAAGGGAAAACACAAGAAATAGAAGGGTTACAAAATTATTATGGTTTTCTTTTGGATTTTTATTCGCTTTTGGAATAATGAGTCTTTTAAAATCCTGATTATAAATCTGCAAAGCTTTAATAATTTAAGATCAAATTTGAAAATAAAATGGCTCTAGATTAGAGCCATTTTTATTTTTTGTTCTGAAAACTTGATTTTATAGGATAAAAGAATGCGACGATACTATTTCAACCCTTCCCACTCTGCATAAAACTGAGCGAGGAAAGATTCCATGAAGCGGTGTCTTTCTGCAGCGATTTCTTTTCCTTTTTTGGTATTCATTTTATCTTTTAGCAGTAAAAGCTTTTCGTAGAAATGATTAATAGTTGGAGCATTGTTCTTTTTGTATTCCTCTTTTGTCATATTGGTTACAGGAGCAATTTCTGGATTATATAAAGCTCGGTTCTTAAATCCGCCGTAATTAAAAGCTCTTGCAACACCAATGGCACCAATTGCATCTAAACGATCGGCGTCTTGCACAACATCCAATTCGACCGATGAGAACTTTCTTTCGAAATTTCCGCCTTTATAAGAGATATTTTCAATGATATTGACAACATGAGCAATGATGTCCTCAGAAACATTTTCGGCTTCTAAAAACGCTCTTGCTGTTTTTGGCCCAATAGTTTCATCTCCATTATGAAATTTACTATCCGCAATATCATGCAATAAAGCACCTAATTGTACCACTGTAAGATCACATTCTGTTTCTTTCGAAATTAAAATTGCATTCTTATAAACTCGCTCAATATGAAACCAATCATGTCCGCCTTCGGCATCATTTAGTTTTTCTTTAACAAAAGCAATGGTTTTAATAATCAGTTGTGAATCGCTCATATAGAGGTTTTTACAGTTTATAAAAAATGTTGATTGCTAAAGATTTTTGAATCTTCAACAATCAACAAATATATTTTAATCGAATTAAAGCAACAAAGTTGCTTTAAAGAATTTCAACTTTCAGATTCTCATTTTATGTCTTCCTGAGCGAAGTCGAAGGACATCCCGTATGGATTTAGCATGAGATCCTTCGACTTCGCTCAGGAGGACAAGCTTTATAAAAATCATCATACCAAAAAATTAAAATTCTGAAATCTAAAATCTAAATTTTTAAAGTCTCGCTGGTTCAACCCATTTGAAAATATGTGATTCTTGTGGAATAACAATTCTTTCAGAGATTTTTGCCATACGAGCAGGTAATTTCATTAAGTAATCACGAGCTTTTTCTGCTTCATCTGTCAAATTAGAAATTTTATCAATCTCCCATTTGTTGATTAGCTTTTGCATGATGTCAACATAATCGTTTGCAGTATAAACTCCAATGCGTTGTGCTGAATCTGAAAATTGTTCAAAAGCTGTGCTTATTTTTTGACCAGATTCTCTCAAGAAGTGAGCCGGCATAACGATTTTCTGCTTCATCATGTATTGAAACGCCAACATCATTTCGCTTGGATCAACTTGAAAAATCCTAGTAACAAACTCGCTATAGGCATGGTGGTGACGCATTTCGTCTCCTGCAATCATTTTACACATTTTAGACAACTTGTTATCGCCAAATTTCTTAGCTATCTGAGCTACTCTATTGTGCGAAACATAAGTTGCTAATTCCTGAAAACTAGTGTATACAAAGTTTTTGTATGGGTCAGTTCCAGTTCCAATATCAAAACCGTCGTTGATCAAATGCTGTGTTGTCATTTCGATTTCACGCATGTTTACACGACCAGACAAATACAAGTATTTATTTAAAAGATCTCCATGACGGTTTTCTTCTCCAGTCCATTGTTTTACCCACTTAGCCCAACCGTTTCCTTGATTTCCTTCTTGCTGATCTATTCCTTCTACATCCATTAACCATGACTCATATGTAGGCAAAGCTTCTTCTGTGATGGTATCACCAACAAGCGTAACCCAGAAATCGTAAGGAAGTTCTTTAGCAATCTCACGTAATTCTTTTACCTCTTCAAAGAAGTTTTCTCCTTGAGAATCTGGTAAGAAATCCGACGGCTGCCAAATTTTTTCCACTGGAATTAAATACTGTTCAACGAAGCTATCCACGTTTTTTTCCAAAAACTGCATTACTTCTAATCTAATGTTTTTTATAGACATTACTTATTATAGATTTGGGTTGTACATTTTAGCTCGGACTAAAACTTAAACCTGTTTATATTCATTTATTCCTTCTTTAACTGCTTTTTCAGTAATCTCCATCAGCTCATCGAACTTGTAATCTTTAACAGCCAAAGCTTTGTGAGCTGTAAATTTGAGGTGATTTCCTAAACCAACAGGAAAAAAACCAAACTTTACCATTTTCCAAGAATTATTGATACTTACGGGTACAACGTATGCAGATGGTGCATATTTGCATAAAATTTTTAAACCGCTTTGCGCAAATTCTTTTGGTACTCCCGTTTTACTTCTTGTTCCTTCTGGAAAAATAACGGCAGATCTTGTGTTTTTTTCGATATATTCAGACAAGCTTTTAATAACGGGTATCGCTTGTTTAGGGTCTTTACGGTCAATTAGGACAGATCCTCCGTATTTCAAATTAAAAGAAACACTTGGAATTCCACTGCCTAACTCCTTCTTACTTACAAATTTACAATGAAAACGTCTAAAGTACCAAATCATTGCCACGATATCGTACATACTTTGGTGATTTGCCACAAAAATAATTGGCACACCTTTAGGAACCGTGTCCACTCCTTCAATTGTATATCTTGTTCCCACAAGATTAGTACATTTTAAAAGGCAGAAATTTAAATAATCAACACTTTTTTTGTGAGCCTGGTAGCCAAATACATTTAAACAAATCCACTGAATTGGATGAAAAACAGCCAAACATAAACCAAATAATAAATAGTAAATTACCGATATTGGATAAGATATAATTTTTTCCATGCTTCAAAAATTAATGCGCAAAAGTAGTAAATATATTTTTAGACTTATTAAAATTGAAAACAATAACTGTTTTTATGGTTTAATTGTACCTTTGTACCAGAATTTGCAAATTTTTTCTGAATTAAATGAGCTGAAGCTCCAATAAAATGACGGATTTATATCAGATAAAATTTGTAAATTTGACAGTAAACTTCTTTTATAAAGTCATGAAAAGCAAGATCGCACGTTTTGTAATAAAACAACACAGGGAAAAACTAAATCTTAATGAAACAGACATTTTAATTAAATCTGCTTCACAAAGTTCAAGTTATGCTATTAGGGAATCTAAAGCTTTAGGATTAACTATAAAATCAATTTCAGGAAAAAAAATAATTGAAAAACTGCCAAACGGAGAAATCAGAGTAATTCGAAATCTTCAAGATAAATCCATTTCAGATAATGGTTTGAAAAAGGGAATGGTATTATGCAGGAAATAAAAAAAAGACTGAGAGTATTTGCTGGACCAAATGGCTCTGGTAAAAGCACTCTTTTCGAAGAATTTTCAAAACATTACAATACTGGATATTTTATCAATGCGGATTATATTGAAAAGATTCTCCAGATCAAAGGTTTGATAGATTTAGATTCATACAACATTAAAGCCAAGTCGGAAGATTTAACGAATTTCTTAAAAAAAGAAAACACTAAAACCCTTATAGATACTGCTAAAGCAAAGGGATTTGAAATTTCTCTAGATATAAAAGAGAACTTTATCATTTCTCTTTCAAAAAACCCTAATAGTTATGAAGGCTCTCTTATTTCTTCATTTTTGAGGGAAAAACTTCTAAATGAAAACAAAAGTTTTTGTTTTGAAACCGTTATGAGTCACGTTTCAAAATTGGATGATATTAAAGATGCAAATTCCCTTGGTTATACAACATACTTATACTTTGTCTGTATTGATGATCCCGAAGTTAATATTTCTCGAGTAGAAAATAGAGTTCAGAAAGGCGGACATGCCGTTGATAGTCAAATTATAAAAGACAGATATACAAGAACTTTGAACAATCTATTTCCTGCTATAGAAATTTCAAACAAAGCGTATTTATTTGACAATTCTGGAGAAAAGTTAACGCTAATTGCAGAAATATATGATGCAAAAACTTTAAAACTTCATATTAATGAAGAAGATTTCCCAAACTGGTTTAAAGAATTTGTATTAAATCATTTCATATAAAATGAACTTCACTTACCCTAAAAACGAGCGTTTAAAGAGCAAAACGACCATTGGATTATTATTTTCTGAAGGAAAATCAGTGTCTAAATATCCGCTTCGTTTGGTTTACCGTCAAGCGGAAGCAAATTCAGAAGAAGAAACAAAAATTGGCGTATCAGTTTCAAAGAAATATTTTAAGAAAGCCGTTGACCGAAATTACTTCAAAAGAGTTTTGAGAGAAACCTATCGTTTGAACAAACATTTACTTTTGAATAATCTAGATCGGCCTTACTCGATAATGTTTTTTTATCAGACGAAAGACCGTTTGTCTTACGAAGAAATCAACACCAAAATGATTCAATTGTTTGAGAAATTTTCAGCACAAATCAACAAATCTGAAGATTCTGAAAACAAAACAGAATCGTAAATCTCAAAACGTAAGATTATTAATCAACTTAGACAAAAAAATCGTAGTTTTAGCTCTAAATTGAAATTCTATGCGACATATTTTCTTTTTATCTTTTTTGTTTTTAATTCTTTCCGGATGTAAAAAATCTGAAGCTTTAAATGAAGAAGCTTATGCGATTCAAACTGTACAAATGCCTGCAAAAGCAGAAGCTAGCTCTGCTGATAAAAATTTTGATCCAGTAGCTGCACCTGCCCCAAAAGTCAAACAAGAAATTGAACAGAAGATTATAAAGGAAGCAACTTTACGATTTGAAACTGATAATTTAGAAAATACTTTCGGCCAAATTCAAAAAGCGGTTGCAAGTAGTAAAGCGAGAATTATAAACGATTCTGAAGGAAAAGATTATGGCACTGTTTTTAGAAATCTAATCGTAAAAGTACCAAGCCAGAATTTTGACCGTTTTATAAATGATGTTTCTAAAGGTGTTTCTTATTTTGAAGTTAAAAATATTTCTGCTCAAGATGTAACAGAACAATATATTGATCTGACTTCAAGATTAAAAACCAAGAAAAAACTGGAAGAACGTTATCTTGAAATTTTAAAGAAAGCGAACAAAGTAAGTGAGATTTTAGAAATTGAAGAACAAATCTCGACCATTCGAGAAGAAATCGAATCTAAAGAAGGTCAGTTAAAATATTTAGAAAGCCGTGTTTCTGAAAGCACAATTACAATAGAATTTTACAAAACAATTGCCGAAAAGGAAGGCGTTAAAATATCATACGGTTCCAAGCTTTGGAACGCCATTAAATCTGGATTCTATACTTTATCCGATTTGTTGATTTCATTGTTAAGCGCTTGGCCGTTTGTATTTTTATTTGTTGTATTTGCCTATTTTATTAGAAAAAGATTAAAAAGAAGAAAAAAAGAATAATCATGTATCCGTATTTCAAAAAGAAATTTATTATACCAGTCGCTGCGGCGGGAATGTTGTTTGTTGGAACCAGTTTTAAAGAGGACTTTTTTGAGATTGCCAAACAGATCGAAATTTTTACAACTTTGTTTAAAGCCGTAAATACCAATTATGTTGACGAAACAAATCCTGGCGATTTGATGGATAAAGCCATCAAAAGCATGTTGGCAAGTTTAGATCCGTACACGGTTTATTTCAATGAACAAGATGTTGTAAACTTCAAAATCAATAACACTGGAGAATATACAGGAATCGGCGCTTTGATTTCTAGAAAAAAAGATCGTCTGATTGTGCGTGAACCTTATAAAAATTATCCAGCTGACAAAGCAGGACTTAAAGCGGGTGACGAAATTATCCAAATCGGTGATATTTTAATTGCAGATTTTAAAGACGATGCTTCGCAATTATTGAAAGGAACAAAAAACACCAAAATCAACATAAAATATCTTCGTCAAGGAAAACCGAGTTCTACAGTTTTGGTTTTAGATGAAGTGGATATTAGATCAGTTCCTTTTTATGGAAAAATTGACGACAAAACAGGATATATTGTTTTATCTCATTTTAGCAGAAAAGCTTCAAATGAAGTAAAAGAAGCTCTTGAAAAACTAAAAGCTGACGGTGCTAAACAAATCGTTTTGGATTTAAGAGGAAATCCTGGAGGTTTATTGAATGAAGCTATTGATATCTGTAATTTGTTTGTTCCAAAGAATGAAGTGATTGTAACTACTAAATCTCGAATTGAAAAACACAATAACACTTATAAAACTCAAAAAGAACCAGTTGACACTGAAATTCCATTGGCGATTTTAGTAAACGGAAGAAGTGCTTCAGCTTCTGAAATTGTTTCGGGTGCTTTACAAGATTTGGATCGCGCAGTGGTTTTAGGAAGCAGAAGTTTCGGAAAAGGTTTGGTACAACGTTCTGTTGATCTTACTTATGGAACTCAATTGAAAGTAACTATTTCTAGATATTACACGCCTTCTGGAAGATGTATTCAAGCTTTGGATTATGCACATAAGGACAAAAATGGTGTTGCACAAAAAACAGATGCTAAAAATTTCAATGCTTTCAAAACCAGAAAAGGAAGAACGGTTTATGACGGCGGAGGAGTTTTGCCAGATATCGAATTGGAAGAAGCAAAAATAAGTCCAATTGCAACTGCCTTAATTAAAAACGATGGTGTTTTTGATTATGCTACAAGCTATTATTATAAAAATCCGAATTTGGGAGATAAAATTCCAACTTTAACCGATGCCGATTATATAGCTTTCAAACAGTTTTTGAAAACCAATAAAATCACTTTCGATACAGAAACCGAAATTGCTTTGAAAAATACTTTAGCTGCAGCTAAAAATGAAAAAATAGACGAAACAATTGCTCCTGAATATCAGCAGTTATTAGCCGCTTTAGAGAAAAGCGAAAGCACGTTATTGGATAAAAACCAAAAAGAAATTAAAAACATGATTTTGGAAGAGCTGATTAAGAGATACCAATATCAAGAAGGTTTGTACCAGTATTACCTTAAAAACAATTCGGAAATTAAAAGAGCAGTTAGTGTATTAAATAATCAAACAGAATATAAAACGATTTTAAAAATGTAATAAATGAAGCTGACTCTGGCCTTATTTCTGTTCTTTTTTTATACAGTCACGGCGCAGCAAAAACCTGTTGAAACGATTTATTTTGAATTTGACAGATATGATTTAACAAGCAAACAAATCAATGTTGTTTCTGATTTTATAAAAAACATTGACACATCAAAAGTGGAGTCGATACAGATTTATGGCTATTGTGATGATAGAGGTACCGATCAATATAATTACAGATTATCTATCAATCGTGCCAATACAATTCAAACCTTACTAATAAGCAAAGGATTCAATCAAAGTAAAATTGTTATCCTGGAAGGAAAAGGCCGAATTGTTGTAAAAGCAGATACAGTTGAAAATTTATACGAAACCCGTCTTCGAAATCGGCGGGTTGATTTAATTGTCATTAAAAAAAATAGCTTTGGAAAAGGCATTCACAATTCCTTCAAAGACAAATTAAAAGTTGGCGATAAGGTTTATCTGGAATCCATTTTATTTGAAATTGGAAGTGCGAAATTAACTCCAATTGCGAAAAAAGAATTAGACAAAGTTGCCGTAACGCTTCAAAAACACAGAAACTTAAAATTTGAAATACGTGGACATGTTTGCTGTACACCCGAAATCTATAGTGACGGAATTGACAGAGACACCAAAGAAAGAAGACTTTCCTGGAATCGCGCCAAAACTGTTTTTCATTATTTAATTTCCAAAAAAATATCAAAAAGCCGCATGACCTATGTCGGATGCGGCAATCAATACCCGTTAGGAAAGGGCGATAGATACGATCGACGAGTTGAGTTTTTGATTACGCAAATTTGATTTATTTCTAAATTTAGGAAAAAGAAAAAGTCCACAGAGCTCTCCAAGCATAGAAAACAAACAAACAAACAAACACAAATCATAAAAATGATTCATTAATTTCCATTACAGAAAATGTAATAAATATTATTCTAGACCTTAATTTTTGATAACATAAATTAGGTAAATTTAAACTTCTTTAAGCAAAAGCCATTCAACAATATCTTTAAAGACATCATCCCAATGATAAGTAGTTTCTAATTCCTCACCATTAGCATTAATCTTTCTAAATTCAAAATTATGCCCATAATTTGGATAACTTTTGAGTTTTAAATTTTTCTTATTTAATAAAAATGGCAACAAATCATTTTGCAAAGAACCAATGTCTTTAGTACCGTAAACAATTAAAAGTGGATTTTTATAATGTTTAAAGCTTTCAAAACTCAAGTTTTGATTATAACTTAACCAATTCTTATACTTGATGTTATTGCTATAATTATTTTTATCATATTTAATAGTTAGATAATCTTTCAAATCTTCTTCTACATTCTTTTGAGATTGGTCATCAGTATCTCTATCAATACTATAAAATCTTTCTTTTAAAATACTTTCAGCAATCCTGTTAAATGGATTAGCTGACAAGCAAACCATCTTTGCAATTTTTTTATTATTTTCTGCCGCTTTAGCAACTACACGATATCCCTCAGAATGTCCAATTACAAATAATGGTTCATTTTTAAAATGTTTATTCTTACTAAGATCATTAACAACTGAAACAACTTGTTTTACACGATATTCTAAATTATCATTCTCTATAAAATTTTTAGGAACTTCTCCTTTTTCATTTACATATCCGCGGGAATCTCTATCATAACTTCCTATTAAAGGAATCCCTTTTCTCCCTATAATAACAAAATTAAACTTTGATCGATAATCATCAATTTTAAAAGGAATTATTGAGCCTGTACTAATGTCATCATAAAAAAGAATTGGCAAGGGTAATGATCCCTGTACAAAAACTAATGTTGGTTTAGGAACGGATGTTTTTTGTTTTGTAGTAAGATAAATAATCGTGTCATTTTTTGTTCTCAAGATGGTTTTATAAAAACCAGCCTGTTCTAAATAAAATTTTTCATCGTTTTGAGAATAAATATGATCTATAAAAACGAAAAAACACAATATTACTATTTGTATCCCTTTATTCACTTGAGAATTTATCTTTAATAATTTCGTCATAATTTAACTTTTGTAATTTTATCTTTTGCAAAACTTCTTGTGATAACCGCTGCAATAGTTCATTCTGGATATGACATATAATCTGAATGATTTCTTTGCAATAGATAGAAGGATTGTTAAATTTTTTTTCCAACGAATATCTGTGTCCTATAAATCCTCCTCCGCATATTGGCTTGAACAAACAACTCTCACAAGTTTCACACAATTTATCATGACTATAATAATATAATCTTGCTAATTCGGAGTGCTTGTAAATTATATTCAAGTCATGGTTGAGTACATTAAAACTTGTTTTAGTAAAACCATCTCCACAAGTTTTCAATGTATCAACTGTTTCAATACTTCCATCAGTTTCTATAACTAAAGTTTTATTTATTCCACAACCAAAAATTTCTGATTCACCACCAAATCCAAGAATCAGATTAATAAGATCAGAAAATGGTCTGACATTTGGTTTTTTTGATTCGTTATCATTTATCCATAAATCAAACATTTCTACAAGCCAATTGCCAATTTTAGGCACTTTATTACTATCAGAATTTATATAATTATAATCTTGAAATAAAAAATGAACATTATTTACTTCCAATTTTTTAAAATGCAGATAAACTTCTTTTGGATCATCACTTACATCAATTACGCATAAACAATTAGCAAAATCATCTCCAAATACATTTTTAATCGAGTTAAATCCATTTACAATTTGAAGATACATATTCTCTCCTTTATGGCCTACTCTATTAATACTATTAGATTTTGGCGTTCCATCAATGCTAATTCCGACTTGAATATTTAACTCTTTAAGATGCAATGCTATTTCTTCGTTTAATAATGTACCGTTAGATTCATACCATATTCAATACGAATTTCTTTTGGTATTATTCTTTTTTGAGTTTTAATAAAGTTCTCATAAAATCCAATGCCTGCCAATAGAGGTTCACCTCCATGAAAAACTACCAAAAATTCGCTAAGATTATTTTCAATACAATTATCTTTTATTCGCAATAGTAATGATTCGATAACATTCTGAGTCATAAATTTAGGCTGCAATTTATAACTTGTATCACCCATATTATATACGTAACAATAACTACAATTCAAATTACATCTACTTGCAACTTTAACTACAAGATTGTTAGTTACCATAAAATTATTCAATTAAAATGGGCGATCACTCGCCCAATAATTAATACATTTTTTTTAACGTCTTACATAAGTACTTTCAGTATATGTTCTGCCTGCTGGCGGATCACGATCCTCCATAACACCTCCAAATATCTTTTGCATTTCCGTTCTTAATAAAGGTCTTAATGAATCATCCTTTTTTTCAACATTACTAGTCTTGTCTAAAAAAAAACTTTACTTTTTCTTTCTTCATAATAAAAAATTTAATTTTTTAAAATCATAATTAATAACTAATTCAAATTTATAGGCTCTTCTTCAAAAACATTATTCAAAACTATGCAGTTTTTATGCGAATTGATTAATTAAAAAAATCAAAATGAAAGATTAAATTTTTAAAAGTTTAAAAAAAATGATATAATTGTAAGAAAAAAAATACAGTAATGAGAAGAAAATTAATCTTAGCGAGACTTGAAAAAGGTTATTCTCAAGAAAAATTGGCTGATTCAATTGGGATGAGTCAATCTGCTTACAGTAGACGTGAAAATGGAAGTATAAAAATAACTGTCAACGAGTGGAAGAGAATTGCTAAAGAATTAGATGTTAAAATAGAAGAAATTTGTGAATTTGAAGAAAACAAAAATTATGCATTATCACAATCATTTAGTATCCCTTCTTTCGTTATAGAACATATTGAATTATTAAAAAAGGAAAATAAAATATTAAAAAATGAGTTAAGTCGATTAAAAAAAACTAGCTAATCCCGAACCATTTCAATATGCGGAATATCATCTTCCAAATACATTTCGCTAGTTTGGACAAAACCATGGCTTTCGTAAAATTTCTTTAAGTACAATTGTGCACCAATAGTGATTTGATCTTTTCCAAAATTGGATTTAATTCCAGCAATTGCTTCTTTCATTAATTCGTGTCCCCATTTTCTATCGCGATAGTTTTGGTCAACAACTACTCTTCCAATCGAAGCATTATCAAAGCTTATTCCAGCATCAAATAATCGCGAATACGCAACAATTTTGCCTTCAAACTCTCCAATTAAATGCAATGCTTTCTTGTCTTTGCTATCAAGATCCAAATAAACGCAATTTTGTTCGACTACAAAGATTTCACTTCGCAATCTGAGCAAATCATATAACTCGTCTACAGTTAATGCCTCAAAAGGCTTTATTTTCCATTTTAGTTCCATTCTTATTTTTATGTTTTGCCGCGAAGGCACAAAGACGCTAAGTTATATTATTTTTTTAGCTGTGCTAAAGTTTCTCATAGAAATTGCAAAGACACAAAGTTATATCTCTTAGAATAAAACTTTGTGCCTTTGATTCTTTTACCTAAATAGAAAATTATTTTTTCGTCATTATAATTTCCATGCTTTTAAATTCAGAACCATTTTTTACATCGTACATTTCCATTTTACGAGTCTTTGGATCTACAATAGTATACACTTCGCGATAAGGTGTTTTTTCACCATTAACAGGATTCACCATTTCGCCTTTTAGTTCCATACTTTTTGTTTTTTCATCGTATTTTCCCATTGCAACCATCATTCCGGTTCCCATATTGTCAATAAAGGTTGTGGTGTATTCTTCGCTGGCATTGTTGTAGGCCAAAGTGCTTTTGCCTTCAAAAGGTTGTCCCATCATGGTACCTTGATAACTTGCTTCTTGGTAACGTCCGCCTAAAACCATTTTGATGTTTGCCGTAGAAGTTGCTTTTTCAGCTTTTCCATTTGGTTCTGACCAAAAAGTCATATCGCAATTCCAAGTTCCAACTTCGTCTGCCATTAATTTGTGTGCTGCACTTGGAGTTGCATAAGCTACCCAAGCTTTCATTTGCGCTGCAGAATCAAGCGGTTCTTCAACAACTGGTTCTTCCGTTTTAACACCGTCTACAGCTTTTGGGGTTGGCTCCTCTGTTTTTACTTCTTTTTTACACGAAATAAAACACAGGGCTATAATTGCGAATGTTGTGGTTAATTTTTTCATAACTATTTGTTTTTATGTTTGTTATGAATAAAATTACGAAATTTTTTGCTTCAGGTTTCACGTTGGATATGCTTTATCTTTTTAACTGCAAAGTTCACAAAGGTTTTACGCAAACACCACTAAGTAAATTTTTAAGGAAGTAACGTTCTCAGAGATTGAAACATGAAACTTTAAACAAAAAAACTATCTTTTATCAACTCTAACTGTTTTTATGATTGCTTCTAAGTCTAGCATTAAATCACGTTCTTGATGTGATGGCGAATAACAGAATCCTTCGATCACTAAAACTCTATTAAAAGTTTTATCTAAAATTGCATAATTGATAAAAGGACCACTCATAAAATCGTTCTTTAATTCCCATGTTCCTTTTGTTTCAAAAGCATCTCTGCTGTCTAAAGTAATTTTTGAAAAATAGGGCGCATAGGCTTCGCTGGTAATCATTTGCGTATTGGGTTCACGTCCTTGTATATATTTCCCAATAGAGTCTCGCATTTTTACTATAGCATTTACGACGTCTTTTTTCTTTTTGAAATTGTTCAATGGAATCTGATAAATCAATAAGCTTGTATTCCCACTTATGATTTCTTTTTTTAACCAAATAAACTTCTTTTTGTGTAGCATGTATTCATATCCCGTTGGAATTTGAATATTGATATGAAATTTATTTTTTATGATGGCTTTATTCAGCAAAGAAGCGCTGTTATCTTCCTGAATTTTTTGAATTTCGGCATCGTGAATAATCTTTATTATTTGAGGCGAATTCAATTCAAGACTACAAATAATATCATCGACAGATTTTCCGTAAATTCGAAAAGTGTTGTGTGGTAAAGTTTTACTTCGAATGATTTCGAATTTTTCTGCGGCTGTTTTTTTAACCACAATAATGCTTCGGCTATCTGTAACAAAGCCTTCCAATAATCTTGCAGGATATTGATTTATGGTAAAAAGAGGTTCTTCTTGAGTAAGTCCAAGAACCGGCGAAGCAAATTTATTTCTGATGCTGTCTCCTACTTCTCCATACCATAATTGATCGTCAATAATGACCGAAATAGTATTGGTTTTTCCTGAAACTGTTTCATTTTGCTTTTCACTCTTGAAACATGAAGTCAGTAAAAACGGAAGTAATAGCAATAAAAAATGGGTTTTATTCATTTTTTTAATTTATGAAATAAAACCCAAATTTAATAAGATTTTTCTATTATCCGTTTATTTTAAGTTTCATTCCCGGTTTAATATCTTCATCTTTAATACCATTCCATTTTTTAATATCTGAAATTGTTACTCCAGGATATTTTTTAGAAATGCTGTATAAAGAATCTCCTTTTTTAACGTAATAATCTTCACTAACGTTTTTAGAAGGTGCTTTTTTCTTGAATGTATCAACCGAGTTTGATGCAATTGCTGTTGAAACTGGCTCTTCTATAACTATCGCTGCTTTAGAAATAATAAGCGTTTTTCCTAAACCAATGTTATTTGAAGTTAAATTGTTAAGTTCTTTTAACTCCGCAATAGTCGTACCGAATTTTTTTGCAATGCTACCTAAATTGTCTCCAGCTACTACAACATAATCCATATCTACAGCTGATTTCTCTTTTTCATCAGCAGAAGCAATAGCTTCTTCTTTCTTATCTACAATTGGAGCACTTTTAACAGGCGCTTCTTCTTCAGATTTTATCTTAATATTTCTACCAATGGCAACTGAATTCGATTTTAAGTTATTCCATTTTTTTAGTTCACTGATGCTAACATTGTATTTAGATGCAATTGCTCCTAAATTATCTCCTTTTCTAACTTTATAGAATTCGAAATCTCCATTTTCAATCACAGCTGGTTTTGCTGCCGCTGGTCTAGCTTTTGGAGCATATTTTACCGCCAATCTAGAATTTGTTGATTTCATTTCAGAATCATACTTGACGTAAGCATAAATCTGATCTTCGTTTGAAACGAATGTTGCTACTTTATCTTTTGGAAGACGAATGAAGTGCTGTTCTCCTTGATAAAAAGGAACAACTCCCATTTTATAAGACGGATTTAAAAGCTGAATCTGAGATTGTGGCATATCTAATAAATCGGCAATCTGTTTGAAAGACATTTGATTTTTGACCGCTACTGTATCAGTTTCAAAGTTTTTAACCACTGCTCTTTCAGGGTTAATTCCATGTTCTTTATGATATTCAAAAAGATACATTGTTGCTAAGAAAGCTGGAACGTAACCTTGTGTTTCTTTTGGAAGGTAATTGCGAATGTCCCAGTATTTTGTTTTTCCGCCAGAGCGACGAATTGCTTTGGTAACATTTCCTGGACCTGAATTGTAAGAAGCTAAAACCAGTTCCCAGTCACCAAAAATATTGTACATTTTGGTCATGTATTCTGAACATGCGGCAGTAGCTTTAAGAGGGTCGCTTCTTTCATCAATATAAGAATCAATTTTTAAAGCGTATTGTTTTCCGGTTCCGTACATAAACTGCCAAAGTCCCGTTGCGCCCATTTTAGAAACTGCTTTAGGATTTAAAGCAGATTCTACAACGGCTAAATATTTTATTTCCAAAGGAACGTTTTGTTTTGCAAAAGCATCCTCAAAGATTGGGAAATAATATTCTGATAAAGCCATTAATCGAGAAAACGATTTTTTACGGTTCTTAAGAAATGACTTTATTATATTTTCTAAACCTTGATTGTATTCGATTTCAAAAGGTGATTTCTGATTCATCGCAACTAAACGCCGTTTCAGCAATTCGGTTGGAAGTTCTTCATCTACAGTAACATCTTTGTTGATGGTTTGTATGTCTTTAGTCAAATCATCATAAATATCTAGACTTACTAATTCGTTCATCCAAAGACTATCAACTTTTGAAGCTAAATGGTCTCTTTTGAATGTACTTTTAATAGAATCTAAATATGATAGTTTAACCTCAGGCTTAATCTCTAGATCTGTCTTCGCCGTTTCCTGTGCACAGACAGCTAACGAAAAGAAAGCCGAAACCACAAGTGATAATTTCTTTACAATCATATAACATTATTTTAAAATTCTGTAATTCAAACAATTACAAGAGTTGTATTTTTGCAAATCTAAGCCCTTTATTGAAGAAAACTGTTTAAAAAAATGTTAATTGTGATATTTTAGTCTAAAATCGCAGCGATTCCAGGCAAAATTCTTCCTTCTAACATTTCAAGCATAGCCCCGCCTCCTGTAGAAACGTAACTCATTTTATCTTCAAATCCGAACTGTTTTACTGCTGCAACAGAATCTCCACCTCCAACTAATGAAAATGCTCCGTTTTCTGTAGCTTCTGCGATATAATCTCCTAATGCAATTGTTCCTTTAGAGAAAGTTTCCATTTCGAAAACTCCTAATGGACCATTCCAAAGAATCGTTTTAGAACCTAAAATTACTTTTTTGAAGTTCTCTAAAGATTTTGGACCTGCATCTAAACCTTGCCATCCGTCAGGAATTTCAGTTACGTCTACAACCTTAGTATTTGCACTGTTTGAGAAATCGTCTGCAGCAATAACATCAACAGGAATATGAACCTGAACTCCTTTTTCTTTTGCTAATCTTAAGATTTCAAGAGCTAAATCTAATTTGTCATCTTCGCAGATAGACTCACCAATTTTTCCGCCTTGAGCTTTAATGAAAGTAAATGTCATTCCTCCACCAATAATCATGTGATCTACTTTATCTAAGATATTTTCGATAACCGTAATTTTAGAAGAAACTTTAGAACCTCCAAGAACAGCAGTTACAGGTTTTTCACTGTTTTTAAGAACTTTATTTAAACTGTCAATTTCTTTTGCCAATAATGTTCCAAAAGTTTTATCGTTTGGAAAAAATTGTGCAATAATAGTAGTCGATGCGTGTGCTCTGTGAGCTGTACCAAATGCATCATTTACATAAATATCTCCAAGAGAAGCTAATTCTTTAGCGAAAGCTACATCTCCAGCTTCTTCTTCAGAATGAAAACGTAAATTTTCTAATAAAAGAACTTCGCCTGGTTTTAAATCTTTTGCTGCAGTTTGAGCTGGTTCTCCAACACAGTTTTCAGCAAATTTTACTTTAACTCCTAAAATTTCAGAAGCTGTTTTTAAGATATGTTTTAGAGAGTATTTCTCTTCTGCTCCTTTTGGTCTTCCAAGATGTGACATTAAAATCACACTTCCGCCTTGTGCTAAAATAGTATCAATTGTTGGCTTTGCTGCTTCAATACGTGTAGTATCAGTTACATTAAAATTCTCATCCAATGGCACGTTGAAGTCAACACGGATAATTGCTTTTTTATTTTTAAAATCGAAATCATTTAAAGTTTTCATCTGCTAATTTTTTTAATTTTTTGAAAGAATAACAAATATAGGACTTTTACCGTACTCTAAATTTCAAAAAAGCAAAAATAATCCATTAATAAAAACGAAAACGTTGTAAATTATGAAAATAAACAAATTAATTCTTAAAAATGATAAAATTACTTGTTTAATCGTGAACAGGACCTTGTGTACAAGGACAGTTACTGATAGATTGTAAGAAATCGAATCCGATTGTGATTGAATGCGTTCCTGAGTTATAGCCGCTAAGACCGTTAAACATCAACTGGTATGAATATGCAAAATAGAATTTTGATTTCATAAAACCAGCCATTGGTCCCATCGCCAAAGGCTTCGGGAATTGGTCATTTAAGAAACGGTAAGAAACTCCAATCCAATAATAGTCTTCGTAACGATTGTAACGTCTGTACTTGAAGTTGAAATCGGTAGTAGAACGTTGGTCACTCGCAAAATATTGAAGGAAAACCGATGGTTCGTATTCTATACGTCTATTTTCTCCATCTTTAAAAGTGAATCCAGTATATAACTGAAAGTTAGAAAGTAAATCTGGTTCGTTTGTTCTTTCTGAAGTCAAATTTTTCTTTAAAACGTTATTCGCATTAAAACTCACGTAGAAGCCTTTATTACGATATAAAGCACTAAGGTCAAAGTTGTTGTTTGATGTACGACGATCATCTGTTACCCCTCCATCTGTACCAGTAAAATTACCAGTTTCTAAACGGAAAGTATTTATGTTGTACGAAATACCAAATGAAAGATACTGTTGTGAATAATAATCTAAGATAAGGTGATGTGCAAACGATACCTTAGCTCCCGTCTGTTTTGTATTACCGTTACTATCATTATACAATGAAATACCTACTCCCGAACGATCTAAAACTCGAAAATCTGCATACACTGATTGGTTATCTGGTGCATCTTTAATTCCGACCCACTGTGTTAAACCGTTGGCTCTAATACGGAGGTTGTCTCCAATACCGGCATACGCAGGGGAAATAATGAAAGGGTTATCAGCTAAATACTGGGTAAACACTGGTAGGTTTAACTCTTGGCTGTAACTTGTTGTTACAGCCATGAGTACTAAGGATAAAATAAACTTTTTCATTGTATTAAATTTTTTAGATAACATCATTGGGGCTATAATTTTGTTATCTGTATAATGTGAAATGTCCAACAAACTCTCTAGGATCTTTCGGATCATTTAGTTTAAGAACGTACCAGTAATCACCTGTTGGCAATTCGTCTCCATGGTATCTACCGTCCCATTTTTCACCTACATGGTATTTCGCTACTACTCTACCATATCTGTCATAAATATCGAACGTTAGTTCTTTGTATGCTAATGCACCACAATCTGGACCAATTGTATCATTTTGTCCGTCACCATTTGGTGTAAAGAAGTTTGGCAAGCAGAAGTCATAGAATATTCCATTAACATCGATTGTTGCCTCACAACCATTTTTGTCTCTCACGATCACTTTATAAATACCTGTTTTGTAGATTCTATAAGTGTTAGATGAAGAGAATGATTCACCATTGAAACTATACTCGTAAGGAGCAACACCACCAGAAGCTTTCACTACGATCATGTTGATGTCTTTACTTTGATTAGTTACATCAATTAAACTTACTGGGTCAACTGCGTTCACATCAAAAATTGCAGTTGGCACTTCACATCCGTTAGTATGTCTTGCTACAATGAAGTGGCTTCCTGGAGCAACATTTGTAAAGACATTACTTGGTTGGAATGTTCCATTATTGTCAAGTGAGTAATCAACATCAGCTGGATTTGTAATTGAAGCATCAATTGTTACTACTACCATATTAGCTTGAGCATTGTTCACACAGTCATAAGTTACTTCAGCCGTTGGGTTTAGAATTACTGCACTTGGCATGTTTTCTACAAACTGAACTGTACATCCTTCTGCATCTTTCACATAAACTGTATGTGTTCCACCAGCAAGATTTGTGAAATCAAATATTGTCTGAGTTGCTCCACCTACTGTAAATGGTCCATTTTCATTATCTAAACTTACGCTGTATGGTAATGTACCACCTTTAACTTCAATACTGAATGCACCGTCTTTGTCTCCGTCACAAACTTCAGGAATCATAGAGTTTGGAACTTCAGTTATAATAACTGGATTAGGCTGTGTAATTTCAATATCTGCTCTTACATAACATCCATTTTCATCTTGAGCAATTACGATATAAGTTCCTGGAGCAAGTCTATCGTATGTTGATTTAGAATCAAACTGATTTAAGTCTGGTGAAATCGCATACTTGATAACTCCTGTTCCTCCTGTTGCTGTAATAACAATTTTACCATTGTTTTCACCGAAACATGAAACATTCGTTGCATCGAAACTAGCTTGTAAAGCAACTGGCGGTTCATTGATTGTAATTGTTGCTGACGCATCGTTACAATCTCCACTTACTACTTTTACAACGTAATCTCCAATTACTAAGTTATCGAATGTACCGCTTGCTTGTGGACCTTGAACGATAACACCTGCTGTATTTTCTAAAGTGTAAACATAGTTTCCTAATCCACCTTTAGCTTCAGCTACAATAACTCCTGTTGCTTCTCCTGTACATTTTACAACTGCATTTGTAACATCCACATCAATATCAAGTGGCTCTAATGCGTCGATCGCGATTTCATTTGAAACAATTCCAACACATCCAGCAGCATCTTTCACATAGTAGCTGTATTTACCAACAGCAACTGGGAAAGTAACTGATGAAGCGAATGAACCTATTGTTGTTGCAAAATTAGCATCTGTACTATAAGTATATGGAGCTGTTCCACCTACTGCGCTTAATGTTAATGTTGCTTGAGTTAAACAAGTTTGTGAAGTTGCTTCAACTAAACTTGGAACTACCTCTGTTGGTTCACTGATTACAATATTTGTTGATGTTGCTGAACAACTGAATCCGTCTGTAACTGTTATACTATATGTTCCAGCTCCTAATCCTGTGAAAATTGGACTAGTTTGTGGTCCAGAAGAAATTACTGGATTAGCTGATTCAATATTTAAAGTATACATGTAGTTACTTCCTTGTCCGCCTGTTGGAGGATCTACAGTAATTACAGCAGATTTATCTCCGTAACAAGTTAACATTGTTGCACTTGCTGTTGCATTAATCACAATTGGAGCAGGAACAACTAATACTTCTGTTGCTGTATCAATACATCCTACATTATCTCTAACATTGATTGTATAAGTTCCTGCAGATAATCCAGGGAATACAGATTGTTGAGAGTAATCTACTAAGATTGTTCCGTTCAATACCAATTGATATTCGTATTTATTATCCCAACCACCTGCAGCAGATGCTGAGATTTCACCGTCACTATTACCTGCAGCACAAGTAATATCTGATTTAGTAGTTGTCAATTCTAACTCTACTGCTGGCTGCTCTATTGTAAACAGAGTAGTTACAGTACAGAATGGATTGTTAACCAATGTTGCAGTAACTGTGTACTGACCTGCAGTTAAATTAGAAATTCTAAGTGGACCTGCATTTGTTGTTGTTCCATTACTTGGAACTGGACCAGTAATTACATAGTTGAATGCACCTGCATCATTTGTTGGGTTCAATTGATTATCAACAAAAGTTAAATCAACGCTTCCGTTAGCAGCACCGTAACAAATTTGTCCGTTTACTGTTACTGCTTTAATATCGAAAGTATTAGGATTATTAACATAATGTACTGATTGAATTGAACAACCTGTCGCTGGGTTATTAACTGTAATTAGATACTCTCCTATTGTTAATCCTGTGAATACACCACTTGTATTTGTTTGAGTGAATGTATTTCCATTTGTACCTGTAACTGTATAGTTAAGAAGTACTGGAGTACCACCTGTTGATGTAACAGTAACTGTGATATCTTCGTTAGAAGTACAAGTTACAGCTGTATCTACATTTACATTTACAGCGTCTAAACTAATAAATGGAGTAATAACTGATGTTGCAGCAGTAGTTCCCATACATCCATTGTCATCGTAAACGTTTACAGTATAGCTTCCTCCTAAGAAATCAGCTTCAGTATATACGTTTTCAGCACCTTTTTGAACTACTACACCGTTTTTCAAGAACTCGTAGATTACAAAGTTTCCTGAACCACCTGTTACTGTAGCTACAGTAATCGTAGCATAAGCTGATGTATTTGTTCCAGTTGCGCAACCGTATTGTGCAATAATTGGAGCTGCTACTGTAATTACTGGGTTTTCGATAATTCTGATATCTTCAGAATCTTCACAACCTCTTCCAGATGTTACAGTCACTGTATAATCTCCCGCTTGAAGGTTTTCGAATACATTAAGTGTTTGAGCTGGTCTGTTTACCGCAACACCTAAAGCAGTCGTACCTGTTAATGTATAAGTGTAAACTGGATTATCATTTACACCTGCACTGCTTGGATCTAAAGTAGCAGTGATTGACGCATCTGATCCACCTTTACAAGAAACATTAGTTCCTTGTAATGCAAGTCCTGTTATCACTGTTGCTGGAGCAATTTCAACTGTTACTTGGAATGCACATCCTGTAACAACGTCTCTTACTCTTACAATGTGTGTACCTGGAGCAACATTATTGAATACTGCTGGTGTAGTATTTACAGAAACACCACCATCTAAAGTATATCTATAATTTGCTGTTGCAGAACCACCTGAAGCAGTTGCTGTAATCCTACCATTATTTAATGTACAGCTTGGAAGCGCATTTACAACAGTATTAAGTTGTAATGCTGGTGAAATAGTCACAGCTGCTGTCGCAGTTGCTGTACACGCATTCGCATCTCTTACAGTAATATCGTAAGTTCCTGCTTTATTTACTGTAAATGTTGGGCTAGATTGGAATCCGCTTCCGATGCTATACTCATAAGGTGCAACACCTGAACCAACGCTAACAGTAAATGTATATTCACCTGCTGCTGTTGGACATTGGCTTGTCACGTTAGCAGTAATTGCACTTGGCAATGGATCCATCACAATTGTAATTGGAATAAATGTTTCACAATTATTAGAATCGATAACATAAGCTCTCCAAGCTGTATTTACTGCTGGATCTAATATCACATTATTGTTATTAGAATAATCAGCAGCTGTTGGAGTTCCAGTTCCTGCGATAAATGCATATCTGTAATTTGGAGTTCCACCTGCAGCAGTTACGCTTACTTTTGCACCTGAATTACAATTTGCATGAACATTTACTGTTTCAGTTAATGCTAATACTGATGGTTGACCAACAGTTACTGAAGCACTAGCTTTACAGTTTGTTACTTGATCTGTAACTTCAATTGTATAATTACCGATTGGTAAATTAGTTAAAGTTACAACTTTTCCTACTTGTGTAATAGTTCCAGTAGTTGGACCACCGATTAATGCAGCAGTATATGTTGTACCAAAATTATTCACGTCAAATTTCACAGAACCATTTGCACCGCCATTACAGCTAACATCATTAACTAATTGACCAGCAATTGTAATGTTAACTAATGGTTTAACAGTGTAATATTCTTGGTCTTTACATCCGTTAGCATCTGTTACTTGGAATAAGTATGTACCTGCATCAAGTAATGTAAACACACCACTAGCAGCTCCCGAAGTATTTGTTATTGCACTTGCTGGAGAAAGAATCTCGAAATGCAATGGACCAACTCCGTTTGTAACATTTACAGTTACTGTACTAGTTGTATTAGCTGTCGGAGCACAATAAATATCGGTTCCGTTAATTGTACTAATTGTTGGAGGATTCAATGCAGGGATAGTTACACTAACTGGTACTGCAATGATACAGTTGTTAGCATCTTTTACGTAAGCTGTAACTGTTCCTGAGTTATAAGTAGTGAACGTATTTGTTGCACTGTAATTTGCTCCTCCGTTGAAGCTATATTGGTAAGGAGCTGTTCCTGTTCCTGTAGTTACATTTACTGTAACAACTGCTGGTTGAGTAGCATTTCCTGTTCCACATGTTAAGCTTTGTGTCAATACCGCTGTCGCTGCAAGAGCCAATGGCTGAGTAATCGTAGCTGTTACAATTACTGACGTACATTGTTTCGCATCGCGAACCTCAATGTTATAAGTTCCTGCTGTTAAGCCTGTAAAGATATTTGAACTTTGGTAAGTACCTCCGTTAATTCTGTATTGGTATGGTAAAATACCATTAGCAGCTGTAACGATAATGCTTCCATTGTTTCCTCCAATACAGCTCACATTTGTTTGTGTGAATGTTGCTGATGGAGTTGTTGTTGGTGTAACTATTACTGGAATAGATACTGCCTGACATCCTTGACTGTCTGTTACTCTGAAAGTGTAAGTTCCAGCTGCAGTTGCAGTGTAAGGTGATGTTGCAGGGAAATATCCTCCTCCGTTATAATCAACCTCGAAACCAGCGTAAGTTAAAGTTCCTTGAGTTGCCAATAATGTAATCGTAGCTGATCCTGCACAAGTTAAATCTTGTGTTAAAATAGCTTGTAATAACAATTCTTGACGTAAAGTGTAAGGAGACTCAACAATACATCCGTTTGCGTCTTTAATATAGAATTTATAGTTACCTGGCGCATTCAATACAAAGTTAGGACTAGATTGGTATCCGTTACCAATACTATAAGTAAAAGGCGTAACACCTGTTCCTGTAATAGTAATTGGAACTGGAGCTCCTGCGTAGCAATACAATCCAGCTGATGAATTGATTGTTGGACGCGGATCAGTATCAATTGTGATATCCAATTTAGCAACACATCCGTTAGCATCAATTACATAAGCATCCCACTGAGTATTTGTATTTGGATCTAGTACTGCATTTGAAGCAGTATCGTAATCTAATGGATTTGGTGTAACTCCATCCTCAACAAATTGGTATTTGTAATTTGGAGTTCCGCCTGCAGCAGCAACTGAAACTTTCGCTCCAAAATTACAGTTTGCATTTACGTTTGTTACTGGATTAAGAACTAATGCTGTTGGTTGCGTAACTGTTATAGAAGCAGTTGCTATACATCCCGTTGTATTGTCTACTACTCTTACTGTATAAGTTCCAGGAACAAGACCTGTAACATCAACAGTATTTCCTGTTTGAACAAGTGTACCTGTACCTGCTGTTAATGCAGCTGTGTAGCTTGTTCCATAATTAGCAACTGTGAATTTCACAGCACCGTTTGATTCTCCGTTACAAACAACATTGCTTACTAATTGTCCTGCAATTGTAATGTTTGTCACTGGAAGTACTGTATATGATTCTTTATAAGTACAACCGTTTGCATCTGTTACTTGGAACAAGTAAGTATCTGGCGCTAAACCTGCAAACACATTAGAATTTTGTTTAGCCACAGCAACTGGAGAAAGAATCTCATATTGAAGTCCTCCAATTCCATTTGTTACACTATTAATAGTCACAGTACTTGTTGTTCTAGCAATAGGTGAACAATAAACTGGTGTACCAGTAATGTCCATATCTGTTGGAGGGTTCAATGCAGGTACAATTACATCAACTGGCACCGCAATGATACAGTTGTTAGCATCTTTTACGTATGCTGTAACTGTTCCTGAGTTGTAAGTAGTGAATGTATTTGTTCCACTGTAGTTTGTTCCTCCATTGAAGCTATATTGGTAAGGAGATGTTCCTGTTCCTGCAGTCACATTTACTGTAACAATTGCTGGTTGAGTAGCATTTCCTGTTCCGCATGTTAAGCTTTGTGTCAATACACCTGTAGCTGCAAGAGCTGTTGGTTGAGTAATCGTAGCTGTTACAATTACTGACGTACATTGTTTAGCGTCACGAATCTCAATATTATAAGTTCCAGCTATTAAGCCTGTAAATATGTTTGAGCTTTGGTAAGTACCTCCGTTAATTCTGTATTGGTATGGTAAAATACCATCTGCAGCAGTAACGATAATGCTTCCATCATTTCCTCCAATACAGCTCACATTTGTTTGTGTGAATGTTGCCGTTGGAGTTGTTGTTGGTGTAACTACTACTGGAATAGATACTGCCTGACATCCTTGACTGTCTGTTACTCTGAAAGTGTAAGTTCCAGCTGCAATTGCAGTGTAAGGTGACGTTACAGGATTATATCCTCCACCGTTATAGTCAACTTCATATCCTCCTGTGTAAGAATTTGTTCCTTGAGTTGCTAAGAATGTAATCGTAGCTGATCCTGCACAAGTTAAATCTTGTGTTAAAGTAGCTTGTAATAACAACTCTTGGTTTAATGTATACGGAGCTTCAACGATACATCCGTTTGCGTCTTTAACATAGAATTTATAGTTGCCTGGCGCATTCAATACAAAGTTAGGGCTAGACTGGTATCCGTTACCAATACTATACATTAGAGGTGCAACACCCGATCCTGAAATAGTGATTGGAACTGGCCCGCCTGAGTAGCAATAAACTGATGCTGTCAAATCAATAGCTGGAAGTGGATCAGTATCAATTGTGATATCCAATTTAGTTTCACATCCGTTAGCATCAATTACATAAGCATCCCACTGAGTATTTACTGTTGGATCTAATACTGCATTTGAAGCAGTACCGTAATCTGCTGGATCTGGTGTAACTCCATCCTCAACAAATTGGTATTTGTAATTTGGAGTTCCGCCTGCAGCAGCAACTGAAACTTTTGCACCAAAATTACAGTTTGCATTTATGTTAGTTACTGGATTAAGAACTAACGCTGTTGGTTGAGCAACTGTTACAGAAGCAAATGCCGTACATCCTGTAGTATTATCTGTAACTGTTACTGTATAAGTTCCAGGAACAAGACCTGTAACATCAACAGTATTTCCTGTCTGAACAAGTGTACCTGTACCTGCTGTTAAGGCAGCTGTATAGCTTGTTCCGTAATTAGCAACTGTGAATTTCACAGCACCGTTTGATTCTCCGTTACAAACCACATTGCTTACTAATTGTCCAGCAATTGTAATGTTTGTTACTGGATCAACAGTATATGATTTTTGATCTTTACATCCGTTTGCGTCTGTTACTTCAAATAAATAAGTAGCAGGAGCTAACATCGTGAATATACCTGAAGCTGCACCAGAAACATTTGAAGTTGCACTTGCAGGAGATAAGATCGTGTACGTTAATGAACCAACTCCATTTGTAGCGGTAACAGTAACTGTACTTGTTGTATTAGCAGCAGGTGCACAATAAACTGGCGTACCTGTGATAGTTGTTATTGTAGGTGGATTTAATGCCGGAACATCAACTCCGTCTACTAAAGTATAGATACATCCTTTAGCATCTTTTACTAAAACATCAAATGTTGTACCTACGTAAGTTTCAAATGTATTTGAACTTGTATAAGTCGTTCCATTATCAAAACTGTATAAGTATGGAGAAGTTCCGTCCACACCTGTAACAGTTACAACCGCTTTACTTGGCACATTTCCTGTATTACAAACTAATGCTGTTGTAATCGTAGAACTAGCAGATAAAGCTGTTGGTTGAGTTATTGTAATTGCTGCACTTGGGAAAATACAAGATTTAGCATCTCTAACAGTAATAATGTATGAAGTACCCGCAGATAATCCAGTAAATACATTTGATGTTTGGAATGTTCCTCCATTTAATTGGTATTGGTAAGGACCAACTCCTGAAGTTACATTTACAGTAATTGTTCCGTCTGTACCTAAATTACAGCTTACATGTGTCTGAGCAGTTGTAAACACAGTATTTGGAAGAGGGTCTAATGTAAATGTTGCAGTAGCTTGACAAGCTGTTGGCAATTTATCATCGCTTACTCTGAAAATATAATTTCCTAATACACTTGTTGTAAGCACATTTGATGTCATAGTAATATAACTTCCTCCACCATTTGTAGAATACTCATAAGTATAATTTGTATTGTAGCCTCCTGTAGCAGTTAAAGTAATTTGTGCAGCTGGACTCGCTGTACAATCCAATTCTTTTGTTAATTCCACACTTAACTGTAACTGTGGTTTAACTTCGTAAGTAGTGGTTGCAGTACAGCCATTACCATCTTTAATAACTAAAGTATAAGTACCTGGAGCATTATACGTAAAGTCAGGGCTTGTTTGGAAAGTGCTTCCATTTACACTGTAAGTAGCAGCTCCACCAATAGTAAGATCTACATTTCCACCAACAGTTATTATAAATGGATTACCATCGTAACAAATTTCTGCTGGAGCAGTAATCGTTGGGTCTGTATATTTATCCAATGTAACTGCAGCAGACTTAATACAACCATAAGCATCTTTTGCATAGGCAACATAGTTTCCAGCATTTCTGTTAAATGTATTAGCAGAAGCCCATCCAGCAGTTAATGCTGTAGGTGCAGGATCTGTATCTAATAATAATAAATAAGTGTATGGGCCTGTACCGTCTTTAGCTACAGCTGTAATAATTCCTGAATTCGCATTACAGTTTGCCTTTTTAGAAACTGAAGCTGTAACTGACAATTCAACTGGAGACTCTTCAATGTTAAAGTTTGCAGAAGAAATTCCACATCCTACATTACTTCCAGAAGTTTCACTTACCAATACATAGTAACTTCCAACAGGTAGTGGTGTAGCAGCAGCTAAATTAATAACTGCAGATCCTCCAGCTGCTATTGTTCTTGTACCTGTATTTCCAGTTGAAACATTTGTAAATGCATTAATAATATCATAAGAAATATCTACTGATGTTGCATAAGTGTTTCTAACTGTAAAACTTACGTTCCCATCATTTGCACCTGTACACGTAATGTTTCTAGGAACAAAAGTATCAAGTACTAAAGTTGAACTAGTTGGAATTGGTCCGTTAGATGATTGGAAATAATAACAACGAGTATCTTCATCATAAACAATGAATGAATATGTTTTTCCAGGAGTAAGTCCTGTAAAAGTAGTTGTTTTACTGTTCGCTGGAATTTCTCCCTGCCATCCACCAACACCATCAGCAGTCCAAACTTGACCAGGACCATTATAGATGTTAAAATGGAATGGACCATTTCCTGCGAAAGCAGATAAAATACGAACTGTTGCTTGACCACCCGCACAATTTGCAGTTACATCAACTTGAATATCAAGTTCATTAACTGGAGCAGCAATCAATACATTTGAAATTTGTGCTGTACATCCATTTTGATCTACAACTCTAATTTGGTATAATCCAAAATCAACTACTTCAAAAACAGCACTTCCTCCTGATTGTCCTGTAATTGATTTATTATAATTGTTGATTCCTGTTACATAATAATCATAAAGAGGTGTTCCTCCCACTACTGAATTAATAGTAATTGTTCCTTGAGTAATTCCAGAACCATTACATCTTAAAGGTGTTGTTGCGTAATCAATTACAATAGGATCAGGTTGGGTGATTGTTATTGGGAATGTATCAGTACATCCTTTTGCATCAGTAATTGTAATTACATAATCACCAGCTGCTAATCCAGAAGTTTGTTGTCCGTAATCAACGCCTGTAGTTGTATTTAAAACAGTATATACAAATGGAGCTTGTCCTTTTGAATTGTCAATAGCAATAGAAATTGCTCCCGAATTATCTCCATTACAGCTAATAACCTGAGTTTGTGTTACACCAGTAATATCTGGAAATACTGGAGCTGTTATAACAACGGTAGCAGTTGCTGGACAACCATTTCCATCAGTAACAGTAAATGTGTAAGTTCCTGCTGTATTTGTTGTAAATACATTTCCTGCGAAAGTTCCTGTATTTGGAGAACTAGTGTAAGTATATGTTCCATTTCCTCCACCAGCAGTTAGAGTAACTTGAGCTGCAGTTGGTGCGCTACAAGTTATATCTTTATTCAACACTGCTGAAAGTGTCAATTTAGTATCAACGATAACGACATTACTATTTGCAGTACATCCGTTACCATCTTTAATTCTTACTGTGTAATTTCCAGGTGTAGTAATTACAAAAGTATTACCTGCCTGATAAGATGCACCGTTATTTATGCTATAAGATAAAGGCGCAACAAGACCTGCTCCTGGTGTAGCAGTAATAGTGTAGCTACCTACACCAAAACACTGACCTGTAGCAGAAGCTGTAACTGTAGGAACAGCATCTCTTGCAATTGTAACATCTAATTTGAATGTACAATTATTTGCATCAATAATATAAACATCCCAGTTTAAGTTAACCGCTGGATCTAAGTTTGCTTTATTATTATTTGAATATGTTCCAACTGCAGCACCGTCTTGTACAAATGAATATCTGTAAACTGGTGTTCCTCCAGTTGCAGTAACTGTAACTTCAGAAGTACCAACAAAACAGTTAGCATTTACAGTAGCGTATGTTGCTGCTAAAGCCGCTGCTGGCTCGTTGATTGTAATTGAAGCCGGAGCTGTACAACCTGTAACTTCATCAGTTACTACGATTGCATAAGTACCAGCAGTTAAGTTTGATAATGTAACTGTAGCAGTATTAACAGCTGTTACAGGTGTTCCACCATTAACTGTATAAGAATAAGTAGAACCAAAACCAGCAACATTTAATCTGATAGATCCTGTGTTACCACCATTACATAATACATCGCTTAATTTATTAGCTGTAAGAGTAATTGGTGTTACTGGCTTAACAGTATATGATTCTGTATAATAACATCCGTTTGCGTCTGTAACTTTAAACATGTAAGTTCCAGGAGCAAGATTTGCGAAAGCATTTGATGTTTGTTTTGCAATAATTACTGGAGACGGAGCAATTGTTTCATATTCTAATCCACCTACTCCGTTTACAGCTGTTAAAGTAACAGTTGTTGTAGTTGCAGTACATGTTACTGCTGGAGAAGCAAAAGTTAAATCTGTTGGAGGATTTAATTTTAATAAAGTTCCAGAACCTGTTACAGGACATCCTTTTGCATCTCTAACTGCGTATGTAAATGCTTGATCCGTTCCGTTGTCATTTAATGTTAATACATTATTTGAGCTATAACCACTTCCGTTGAAGCTGTATTGATATGGTGCAGTACCAGTTCCTGCAGTTACATTGATCGTAACTGTTCCTGCCACTTTTCCGTTTGAAGTGTTACAAGAGAATGGCACTGTAGCAATTGTAGCTACTAAAGTAGCTGGCTGAGTAATAGTCACAGCCACTGAACCTGTACATCCTTTGCTATCTTTAACATAGAATGTATAAGAACCAGCTGCTAATCCTGCAAATGTTGGACTAGCTGTGAAACCTGTTGTAGCATTGTTGCTATAAGTAAATCCGCCAGATCCGCCAGCACCTGTTAAAGTAACTGATCCATCTGAAGCTCCATTACAGCTAGCGTTTGTTTGAACCGCTGTAACAGTTGGATTTGTAATTGGATCAACTGTAACTACAGCTGTTTTTTGACATCCGTTAGCATCTGTAATTACAAATGTATAAGTATCTGCATTAGCAGGAGTAACTGAATAAGTAAATGTAGGGCCTGAAATTGGAGCGCTTGCTGCACTTGGAGTACCAGATCCTTTTTTCGTTGTATAAGTATATGGTGCTCTACCTCCTGTAATTGTAACTGTAATAGTTGCATTTGGAGTAGAAGTACAATCTAATTCTTTACTAACTGTACCAGCTGCTGTTAATTGAGGATAAACTGTTGTTGCTGTTGTAGCAGCTACGATACAGTTGTTTTTATCTTTCACATAAACTGTGTAAGTTCCTGCAGCAACTGTAAATGTATTACTTGCTTGGAAAGCACCAGTTGGGCCGTTAATTCCATAAGATAATGGAGCAAGACCAGTCGCTGTTGCTGTAATAGTAAATGTACTTCCTGAACCTGCACATTGGTTGTTTACTGTTACGTTAGTAATTGCTGGCAATGCATCTACAACTACTGTAACAGAAGTTTTAGTTGTACAACCATTTGCATCTTTTACATAAACATCCCAACCTAAATTAGCTCCAGAATTTGTATCAACTGTCAATACATTACTATTTACATATGCAGATGTTGGAACAGTTGATGGGCTTTGCGCGTAAGCGTAAGTATAATTTGGTGTACCACCTGCGGCAGTAACCGTGATTTGCGCATTATCATTATTACAATTTACATTTGTAGAAACTGCTGTTGCAGATAAAGCTACAGCTGGCTCATCAATAGTGATGCTTGCTGTGTTTGTACAACCTGTTGCAGTATCTGTTACTTGAACTGTATATGTTCCTGTAGCAACATTAGATAATGTCAGTGTGTTTCCTGATTTTGTAAGCGTACCTGATCCTAATGTTCCTGCTGTTAAAGTGAATGTATAAGCACCCACTGTAGCATTTCCAGATACTGTATAAGTACCAGATCCTGTAGCGCCTCCTTTACAAAGAGCGTCGCTTGTTTTATTTCCAACAACTGTAATAGGTGTTACTGGACTTACAACATAAGGCTCTGTATAATAACATCCGTTTGCATCTGTTACTCTGAAAGTGTAAGATCCAGGAGCAAGATTTGCGAAAGCATTTGATGATTGTTTTACAATAATTGCAGTAGACGGAGCAATTGTTTCATATTGTAATGTACCAACTCCGTTTACAGCTGTTAAAGTAACAGTTGTTGTAGTTGCAGTACATGTTACTGCTGGAGAAGCAAAAGTTAAATCTGTTGGAGGATTTAATTTTAATAAAGTTCCAGAACCTGTTACAGGACATCCTTTTGCATCTCTAACTGCGTATGTAAATGCTTGATCAGCTCCGTTGTCATTTAATGTTAATACATTATTTGAACTATAACCGCTTCCATTGAAACTGTATTCATATGGTGCAGTACCTGTTCCTGCAGTAACATTAATTGTAACTGTTCCTGCCACTTTTCCGTTTGAAGTGTTACAAGAGAATGGCACTGTAGCAATTGTAGCCG
>NZ_QJRJ01000054.1 GCF_003254625.1 Flavobacterium ginsenosidimutans | reverse complement strand
AAAGTAGCTGGCTGAGTAATAGTCACAGCCACTGAACCTGTACATCCTTTGCTATCTTTAACATAGAAGGTATAAGAACCAGCTGCTAATCCTGCAAATGTTGGATCAGCTGTGAAACCTGTTGTAGCATTGTTGCTATAAGTAAATCCTCCAGATCCACCTGCACCTGTTAAAGTAACAGATCCGTCTGAAGCTCCATTACAGCTAGCATTTGTTTGAACCGCTGTAACAGTTGGATTTGTAATAGGATCTACTTTTGTTACTGCTGTACTTTGACATCCGTTAGCATCTGTCACTACGAAAGTATAAGTATCTGCATTTGCAGGAGTAACTGAATAAGTAAATGTTGGACCAGCAATTGAAGCACTTGGAGCGCTTGCAGTACCAGATCCTTTTTTCGTTGTATAAGTATATGGTGCTCTACCTCCTGTAATTGTAACTGTAATAGTTGCATTTGGAGTAGAAGTACAATCTAATTCTTTTGTAACACCACCTACAGTAGTCAACTGTGGGTAAATAGTAAGTGCTGTAGCTGTAGTAGCTGTACAGTTATTTTTGTCTCTTACTGTTACAGTGTAAGTTCCAGCTGGAACATTAAATACATTTGAAGTCTGGAAAGAAGTTCCATCAATACTATACATTAAAGGAGCTAAACCTGTTCCTGTTGCTGTAATAGTAAATGAATTTCCAGAAGCCGAACATTGATTTCCGTTTGTAGCTGTAACCGTTGGAAGATTATCTTTAGCAACAGTAACGGCATTTTTAGCAATACATCCGTTAGTGTCTTTTACATAAACATCCCAAACTAAATCTGCACCAGAATTAGTATCTACAGTAACTACATTACTTGCATCGTAAACTGTTGGAGCTGTTGCTCCAGATTTTACCGCTGCGTATGTGTAATTTGGTGTACCACCAGTTGCAGTAACAGTAATTTGTGAATTATCATTGTTACAATTAACATTGCTTGCAACAGCTGTAAATGTTACAGCATTTGCAGGCTCTCCAATAACAATACTTGCTGTAGCAGTACAACCTGTTGCAGAATCTGTTATTCTAACAGTATATGTTCCAGCAACAACATTAGATAATGTTAATGTGTTTCCTGATTTAGTAAGCGTACCTGATCCTAATGTTCCTGCAGTTAATGTAAATGTGTAAGCACCTGCTGTCGCATTTCCAGATACTGTATAAGTACCAGATCCAGTTGCTCCTCCTTTACAAAGAGCGTCGCTTGTTTTATTTCCAACTACTGCAATAGGAGTTACTGCATTAATTGTATATGGTTTTTCGAAATAACATCCATTTGCATCTGTAACTCTGAAATTATAAGTTCCAGCTGCTAATCCTGAAAACACTCCAGTAGTATTAGTAGCTACAGAAGCAGTTGGTGATGTAATTGCGTATGTTAATGTTCCTACTCCATTTGTAGCAGTTGCTGTAACAGTCGTTGTTGTAGCTGTACATGTTACTGCATTTGCGCTAAATGTAATATCAGTAGGAGGATTTAATCTATTTATTGTAATAGTTTGAACAGGAGTTTTACAACCCTGAGCATCACTAACTACGTAAGAAATCGTCTGATTTGTTCCATTATCAGTAACCGTTAATGTACGTGTACTTGTAAAAGTTGTTCCACCGTCAAAACTATATTGATAAGGAGATGTTCCTGTTGTAGGAACTGCAATAGTAACAGTTGCAGATTGCTTAACATTTGATGAATTACAAGAAAATGCCGTCGCAGATGCAGTAGCTGTTAATGTTGTAGGTTGGCTAATAGTAATACTTCCAACTGCAGAAGTACATGTACCACTATCCATAACTCTATAATTGTAAGTTCCAGCAGCTAAACCTGTGTAACTTGTTTGAGTAGTATATGTAGTTGGAACTGGTATAGTTGTACTATTGTAGAACAAATATGTATAAGTCCCTGATCCACCAGCAGCAGTTAATTCTACAGAACCTGTTGAAGCACCATTACATGTAGCATCAACTTTAGTTGCTGTTACAGTAGGGTTTGAACGAGCGCTAATTGTAGCACTTGTAGTTGTAACACATCCTTTAGAATCTGTAATTTCAAAAGTATATGTACCTGTATTTGTTGCTGTATAAACAAATGAATTACCTGTTACATTATTTGGAGAACCATAATTCCCATTTCTCTTCACTTTATATGTGAAAGCACTTGTTCCTCCTGTAATTGTAACCGTAATTTGAGCATTTGGAGAACTTGTACAATCTATTACTTTAGTAACCGCTGCAGTAGCTTGCAATTCTGGCGCAATTACAATATTGCTTATCGTAGCAGTACAATTATTGCTGTCAGTTACTACAACATTGTGTGTACCAGGACCAACATTTGTAAATCTATTAGAAGTTTGCGCCGCACCACCATCTAAACTATAAGTTAATGTTCCAGTACCTGTAGCAGTAACAACAAGAGTTGACTGATTAGTTGAATCGTAACATAAATCAGAACTTGCCGCCAATGTAGCTGTTGGTACAGTTGGAGACGAAATGTTAACAGTTGCTGAAGCTGGAGAAGTACAAGCATTTGTATCTTTTACTACAACTGTATACGTTCCCGTTGCAACATTTGTAAAGACATTTGATGTCTGGAATGGAACTACAACTGTAGTTCCGTTTGATCCTCTTAATTCGTATTGGTAACTAGGTGTTCCTCCTGTTACAGTAGCTGTAATAGAAGCACCATTCGAACAAGTAGGCTGAGCTGTAACACGAGCTGTAACAGCCAATGCTGCAGGAGCAGTAATTACTTGAGAGAATGGGAAAGTACAAGTTGAAGATGATGCATCAAAACGAACTTTGATAGCATATGTTTTGTTAGTTAATCCAGTAGCAGTAACTGGAGAAACTTTAGAATTTACCCATGTAGCTCCATTATCTAATGAATAATCGAAACCGTAAGGAAGATTAAAATTCTGAGCCGCTATTGTGATTTCTCCATTATTAGATCCAGCACAAGTAAGGTTTTTAAATCCTGTGATTGACGCGCTGAAAGCTTTATTGCTATCAATTACGATTGGGAAATCTTTTTGGCTAATACATGATTTAGGAATTTGACGAACCCAGATATCATCAATAACGATATCATTTCCGCCATATTCTATACTTCCAGAACGAATTCTAAATGTTAGATTAGTATTATTTCCTGGATTTAACGAAATGTTAATTGGAACCCATTTAGTTCTGTTTGGATCATTTGCCGCTTCAGCAATTTTTCCTGTATCTTGAGTAGCTACAACCTGTCCAGCAGAATTCACTAATTCAAATCGAACTATAGGAGCTGCACCAGTAACACCGGCATTTAATAAATTGGCAACATATAAATCAACCATTACCGGCTGATTTGGTATAACATCAACAATTGGTTTACTATATAAAACTCCGTAATTTCCAGCTGCTGCTCCAATATTTACTAATAAATATCTTCCGTTTGCATCGGCTCCATTTGTAGTATGGTCTGTAAAGTGGTACCATGCAGTGTCATTTCTCCAGAAGAAACTTGTAACAGAATATTGGTTATCCTCTACAGAACGTGTTGGAGTTCCATTTAAAGAACAAGTATAAGGAGGGTTCACTCTTTGGTCATTGAAGCAATATGCTGCTGCAATACCAGGAGTAGTTGTAGTTCCACCTGAACCAAAATCTTCAAGTAATAAATTACTATAAGTTGGAACAGAAACTAAATTATATTTTACTGAAATAGTATGAGACCCTGAAGGAACATTCACAAAAACATTAGATGGTGTATTTGTATTTAATACATTATCTAAATAATATTCATAAGAATAATTTGTACCTCCACCACTTGTAACTGTTACTGTACTTGTAGCTGTACCGTTACAATTATAAACTGGAGCGCCAACAGCTATTGTTGGATCTGCTGGTCTTGGATCTAAAATAACACCTGGCATGCTGTAGATACAGCCTTTAGCATCTTTGATATAAAGAGTATATGTTCCAGGTGCAACATATGCCTCATTTGAAGTAATGTAAGTATTACCTCCATCGAAGCTATAAGTATAAGGTGCAGTTCCTCCTTGAGGATTAGTAATACGTACTTTACCATATCCGTTACCAGAAGGATCACAACCTGCTAATTCAGCAACACCTGCTGATGCTGATAGAGAATTTGCTGGAGCTGTAATTGTTATTGAAGTAGCTGGATCTGTACATGTTGTACCTGCCATAGTATATCTCACTACAACATTATAAGTACCTGCTGCTACGTTAGAGAATACTGGATTACTGCTAAATGTTGCGCCATTGTCTTTACTATATTCTAAAGTATAGCCATTAGCATTGGTTACATTTACAGTAATTTGAGAAGTGCCTCCACTACAATAAATTTCTGAAGCCGTAACAGTATAAGTTGGTTTTGGATTTGCAGTAACTGTGATAGATGTTGTACCGCTACAG
This sequence comes from Flavobacterium ginsenosidimutans, assembly GCF_003254625.1. Classification (GTDB taxonomy): domain Bacteria; phylum Bacteroidota; class Bacteroidia; order Flavobacteriales; family Flavobacteriaceae; genus Flavobacterium; species Flavobacterium ginsenosidimutans. The sequence continues at coordinate 4,318 of NZ_QJRJ01000054.1, read as the reverse complement.
TTGTTAGCGTCAACAACTCTAATATCATATTTACCAGCCGCTGCTACATCAATATCATTTGTTGTTTGGAATGATGTAGATCCGTTTATAAAATAATAATAAGGAGCAGTTCCTCCAGTTGCTGTTACAACAATTTTTCCGTTAGAACAAGCTGTCAACGGAACAGTTAAAGCTGCCGTTACATTCAAGCCAGCTGGAACTGGATTTACTGTTACTTGTACAGTTTTATCACAAGCCGGTGCAGGAGTAGATCCTACAGCACCATTCGTTACTCTTACGCTGTAAACGCCTGAAGATAAATTTGCAAAAGTATAATCTGAATTTTGTGATGGGCCAAAACTGTTTACTAAAGTTCCTCCACTATTATAAATATAATAGTAATACTGAGGCTCAATATTTTCAGCTCCAACTTTTATACTTCCTTTATCAGTACTACATGTTGGTTGAGTTACCGAAGTACTAATGTTTAATTCTCTCGTTCTAATTAAAATACTTGGAACAGTAAAAATACAAGGATTAGTTGTTACACCAACTTGTCTAATATGAACCGTGTATGAGTTAGGAGAAGTAATAGGAAATACATTGCTAGTTTGATAAGCACTAAGTGTTCCATTAGGATCTGTACTTATTGCATATTCGTATCCAGCAGGAACTCCTCCAATAGTAATACTTCCTGGTGCACCACAGATAATATCTTTATGAGTTTCTGTTGGTGTTAAAGAGTTAGTATATACATTAAAGTAGAAACGAGTGAAACATCCTCCTGCATAATTTAATGTTACTCGAAATTGTCCTGCTTGATTTGCTGAATAATTAGGTCCACTTCCTACGCTTGACCAATTATTTTTACAAGCATCACTTTCATTAGCACAATTTTGGTTTGTAACTGGAAGACAAGCTCCTCCTTCAGTTAATTTCTCCCAAACGATACTAGTGGCATCCGAGATACTTAATGTAATTTGTTTAGATGCATTACCACCACATAAGAAAATGTTAGGTAATTTTTTTCCATCATTAGAACAAGTTACAACCTGATCAGCAAAAGGTATTATAGGATTTTCTACCGTAGTACCAAAACGCGTTACAACAAATGACTGATAAATTGATCTACATGGAGCAGCTGCCAAATTGTACACATAATAAGTACCAGGATTTTTTACATTTAATGTTTGTCCTTTTCCTATTTGTTGTGTTTGTGCTTCATCACTAAACCAAGTATAATCAGAATAACCACTTGCAGCAGTCAAATTAATACTATCACCACAAAGCGTAACATTGTCTGTATACTTACATCCGTCAACTCCAACTAAAAAGTTAGTTGCTTTTGGAACTAAGATACATCCTGTATTTGTGTTAACACTCGGGTCATCAGAAATTGTGAAAGCTGTATTCTGTGTTCCTTTGTAAGTTGCATACGCAGAGTTGTCAATACTATTAGAACAAGCCTCGCTCAAACTTTTACAATCTGGAACAACCTGAACTTTGAAACTAATTACTTTTTCAGGATCACCAACTTTAACTACACTATTATCTACCTTAAAAACAATATTTCTTGTAGCCGCATTATAACTTTGAACAGTTACTCCGGTTGGCAGAGAAACAATATCTGCAGGATAATTGAAAATAATGTTTATAGGCAGTTCGTCTCTAATGGTAAATGAAGTAGCGTTATCATTACCTGTATTTTTAAAACCAATTTCATAATTTAATTGTTGGCCCAATGTTACATTTTGTCCACCAATATTATTTCCTAACGCATCTTTTACAATTTTGGTTAAGACAATTTTTGGTTCAATAATCTCAACGTTAAAAGCATTAAAAAACAATCCGTAACCATCACCACTTGTGGTAAGTTTTAACGTAGCCGAAGTATCATTATTTTTAATGACACTACCTCCTGGATTTGCAGTCGTTGCCGGGTTGGGTACATTTAAAATACCTGCCTCAAAACCTAACGTATTTCCACTCGCAGGATTTCTATTTGTAAAAGGTCCATTAGTATCATTGATTGTACTATTGAAGAAGTTATTTACTAAACGCTCTGTAGTAGAAATATCTGTATTATTAATAGAATACTTATCACCCGTTAAGTTAACGTCACCCTCTAATGCCGCAAAAGCTAATTTTGCTTTTACAGTACCTGTAGGAATCGTTTTAAAACCTGAGATAGGATATGTTACAGCACCACTATTTGCCTGTATCCATCTGAAACCATCGAATGTTGTAATATATTTTGCAGAAGATTTTGGATCTTCATAAACAACAAACAAATTCCAACCTGCAGAAAAACCTCCATTAATTTTACCTCTAGCCGAAATAATATTCGCAACAGTATATTCACCTTCTGGATTTGCTAAGCCTTGCACTAATGATGTCAAATCATAATAGTATGCATAAGGCATTTGATCACCGTTTGAAGTAGAAGGATAATAATCATAAATCAGCTGACCTGTAATATCAGTATAAGCAGTCTGATTAGGCAATTTAACTTTAATCGATCCTAGATTACTTCTAGTAACCGTTTTATCATCAACAGATCCTTTACTGTAAATACCTGCCCAATAAAGCCCAGCATAAACAACTTTATAACACTCCCTGCTTGAACTAGGAACTGCCAATGTAGCCGAACTTGAACTGAAAGTACTGGCGTCATTATCGACGTCAATATATCCCATTGTAAGGTCATTGTTGTTTTGGTTTGTAGCATTAAAAGCATCATTTGGCCTCTCACCATCCTTATTATTATTTCTATTCAAAATGTTGTTACCAATCAAAAGCATATCTCCTTTTAAACTCGTATCAAAACGAGGGGTGAAATCCTTTTGAGCGTAAATAACAAAACTTTGAATACAAAGTAATACAGCTAAAACTAATTTTAAAGTAGTAGGTTTCTTCATGTTTCTATGGTTTCAATTTAACTGCTGTTTTTTAAAGGGGCATTTAAAAAACAGCTTGTGCTCTTTGTTTAAATTTTATTTTTATCCTGCTCTTCTCTTTTTAAAGAAGAGCATTTATATCTCAATTAATTATTCTTCTAATTTTCAACTTTTACTATAGCCATTTTGCCATTGTATGGTTTATTTCCTTTGGCCTCTAGTGCCTTGGTTGCCTCTTGTAAACCATCAAACTTTTCATAATAGATATAATATTTACTTGTTGCTACATTGTAGAAGAAATTAATATCTGAACGTCCTGAAGCGACAGCTTTTGTTAAGAATTCATCACGTTTTTCTACACTGTTATGAACTGCAAGAATTAAATAGTAACCGCTATCAGAATTTTTAATATTCTTAATAATCTGCATATTTGACTGCTCTTCTCCAAAATCAAAATCATTTGCTGTCAATGGCGTACTGCTTAATTTCGTTGTCTCCTTTATACGTTTTAAAGCTGCTAAATCTTGACTATATCTTCCCTCATCATTCTCATAAGCCGCACGTTTAATTCTACGTTTACGCTCAATTTCTGTTTCTGTTTTAATACGCTCTAAATCGGCAATTAAAGCAGCTCCTTCTCTTTCCATTTTCAATTGAGCCGCTTTCAATTCGTTTATCTTTTCAAGATAAGCTTTATTCAAAGGATCATCTTTAGGGAACTTTTTAAGTCTTTCATTATAAAGATTAGTCAACTTCGCAATTTCATTTTTCATGCTATTATTAGCATCTGCAATCTGAACTTTTAATGACTCAATTTGACTATTCTCTGCCGCCACACTCTTGAATGGTTTTGGCTCTTTATAAATTCCTTTTTCACTTAAATCATTCTCCTCTTTTAAATCATTCAAGTCTTTTTGCTTATTCGCAACAGTTCCTTTAAACTGATCTAATAAATCGTTCTGTATTTGACTTGTACCTTCAACCGATTTAGTTAAATTTTCAATAGACTTTCCAGTATCATCTTTCGCTTTTGCTGCAGCTGCTGCTTCCGCATCTGCCTTAGCTTTTTCTGCTGCTAATTTTGCTTGACGATCTTCTTCTTCTTTCAATCGTCTAGTCTCTTCTTCTGCTTTTAATCTCTCAGTAGCTTCAGCATCAGCTTTTGCTTTTGCATCTGCTAAAAGTTTAGCTTGAAGTGCTTCCATATCCGCTTTTGCTTTTGCATCCGCAGCTAATTTTGCTTGAAGTGCTTCTGCATCGGCTTTCGTTTTTGCTTCAGCTGCTAATCTTGCTTTTTCTGCTTCAGCGTCGGCTTTCGCTTTTGCATCAGCTGCAAGTTTCGCCTGACGAGCTTCTTCATCTAATCTTGCTTTTTCTTCAGCAGCTTGTTTAGCTTGTAATGCTTGTGCATCTGCCTTAGCTTTTGCTTCTGCCGCTAATCT
>NZ_QJRJ01000055.1 GCF_003254625.1 Flavobacterium ginsenosidimutans | reverse complement strand
GGACTGTTGATGTCAAAAGTCTGAGGGGCTCTTATGCTGAATCCTCTTCCTATTGCCATATCCATTTTCCCGTTGTAATCGATCACCCATTTTAGATCAGAATCATAATAGTAGTATTTGTCATAAAGGGTGTTTGGCGAAAAATCGTGCAGGGTGAAGTTTGATTTCGTAACTGGGGTTGACCAGTATGTAAGATCATATCGGCGAACTGATGTTTCTCTTTTGTAGATAATCTCTCCAGTATTGACTGCATTGGTAGTCTGGATCAGACTTGAGTTGTTTTCAAATATCAGCTGTCCGTTTGTTGTTACAGCATTTGTAATTCTTAAAGTTACGCCTGTATGAATTGTAACAATAGCACCAGAATTAACAGTTAAGGCACACATAGAAGTGCTTGCTGTAAAAGGTTGATTTGGTGTTGTTGATGCAATAATAGCTCTTTTGGTTAAATCTGGAGCACCACTTGACCATGCTGATCCGTTCCAAGTAGTTGTAGATTCATTGCTTATTGTTACGCTAGATGTAGTTGGAGAATTACAACCGCCAACACTCACTCTAAACGCATAAGATCCAACAGCTAAATTTGGAACTGTAAACGTGGTTCCGCTACCATTATAAGTTGCAGAAGCAGTTCCAGTTTGTGTTATCTGCCAAGTTCCTAAAGCCGGAAGATTAGTTAAATCAACGCTTCCTGCACTAGGACAGGTTACATTATGAGTAGCACTTACAGTAGGAGGTGCAAGTAAAATAGTTATAGTCGCATTATTATTGTTGTAATCATCTCCCGAAATATCTGTAACGGTATTTAAAGAGGGATCAGTTCCAGTAACTGTTGCCGAATTAATAATTCTTCCTGCTGCAACATCTGCTGCAGTAATGGTGTAAGTTGCAGTTATTGTTGCTGTTTGACCAACTGCTAGAGAAGAAATTAAATTACTCGAAAATACAATTCCGGGCAGTGGATCTGAAACACTGATATTAGTAATTGGAACTTGTCCAGTATTTTTTATATCGAAACTGTAAGTTATTTGATCGCCAGCTTTACCGCATGATGATAATGTAGCTTTTTTTACCATACTTAAATCAGCAATTTTAAGTGAACTTGTATTGAAAGCAATAAAAGCGCAATCAGAACTTCCTGAAAAGACAACTACAAAACGATCAACTTGTGCTGCATTTGCTGAAGTAATACCAAACGCACTCGTTTCGATTCCCAGCATTCTAATATCTCTTGTTGCTGCAGGTGTAAAAGACACTGCACCATCAGTTGCTCTAAATAAATCTAAACTGTAAGTTCCAATAACCGAAACAGAACTAAAATTAACAGATATTTGATTACCAACAGTATTGCCAGAAGCATCAACAAATTTAAAAATGTCTGCTGATCCTCCCGTGTCTGCAACCTGAGTAACAATTATATCTGGAATATTATCATTTATTCCAACTAAATTTAAATTGTTTGTTCCAATTTTAAATTCGGAAGAACCACTTGGAATATTTGCGATTCCTGTTCCAAGGCTTAATCCATTATTGCCATCTGTAAGTCTTGACGCTCTTTCGCTTCCAGTAGGTACAGTTCCTGCTAGTGGAGGAGTCAGCACAGTTGCAGTTGCCGATCCATCTATCATTGAACCTTGGAGAAAATATGTATTTGTAGTTGCTCCTAAAGTTTGAATTTTTAAGGCTCTAAAATTTTGTGCTTCAAAAGTAACAGCGTTAGCAGTTAATTTGCTATCATCTACACCAGTTGAAAAGGTTTTTCCTCTCCACTCAAACGCTAGTAAATTATTAACATTATCAGGACGGTTTCCTACTCCTGTTGCTGCATTGGAAGTCCAGTAATTGGTTCCACTTTTATTCCAGTCAGTATGAATTCTGGTGATCGTGTTACTTTGACTAGTTACTTTTAAAGATATCAGAAAAACGAGAATACTAATTTTTTTTAATAATAAAGAACGAGAATTCGATGGCTTTTTTGTGCTCATGAAGTTGGTTAAGATTAGTTGATAAAGGGTCTCTTTTTGGTAAGCTTTTTTTTAATTATTATTGTTTTGATATGTAAAAATCCGACAGTGATTAATTGTCGGATTTTTGATTATGATTATAATCTCATTAGTTGAAAATTACTTTTTTCGTGACAGTATGGCCATTTTCTAAAATAACTTTTACTAATAAAACTTGATTGCTCGATTGTAAATTGCTTATCTGCAATTCGTTTGAATCGATTTTACTTTTGTTGTATAACAACTGACCTCCAATGTTATAAATCTGTACTTCTTCTATATTTTCAGAAGAGGTTACTTTTACAACTTTTGATTTTACAGAGACTAAAACACTGTTTTCAAGATTTTCAAAATCATCAGTGCCTAAAGTTTTATTCGTGTATTTAAGAGTAAAACGATCTGTAAAAGTTCCTGTAGCCGTAGTGAAAGTATAATTTGAACTACGCAAATCAGTTATGATTCCAGTTGTTTTGTCTTCCAAATAAACAGCTTGTGTGTCAAAAAATCCATCAGCGTGATCAATAGCAATTGTAAATTCGCCAGCAATAGTTGTTTTATATCCTAACGGAATTACTTCTGTATTGTCAAATGGAAGCGCGCGTCCTTGAATTGTCAATTTTTTAGATTCATTAATACTATAAAAATCAACGTAAGTATTACTGTTTAAAGTCGCTGCATCATAATCAATATCCCATCCGTTTGTTGCGCCTTCTGCATATCCTATTAAAGTTTGTTTAAAAGCACTTTCGCTATTTTTTAAATTTAGCCATAAACGATTTCTTTCAGAGCTTTCAGTAGTTTTAAAGAATGTTTTATTATTTGCTTTAAGACGTAAGTCGTTTGTAAATAACACAGAACTTATCGTTGGTTTTACAAAGAATCCTTGGCCAGCTGCAATATATCCTGTTGGTGTAGCACCTCCCGAATTTGCTTGAACTCCACCCATTTTGCTATAGGTTGCGAAATCGGCACTATCGTAAGTATACACATTACTTCCTTCTGCTTTTGATGGTGGTGTATTGTGTGTCCAGAAGTATAATGCTCCTAGACCATCATTATTCGAAATTAAATCGTAAGCATTTATTGCAGATGGGTATGGATTTCCAATAAAGCTCGATTTTCCAGCTGCTAGATTAACAGAAATATCTCCATTATTAGGGGTTCCATAGAATTGTCCTGTAAAATCAGCTGGTGTATTGATATCAAAAGTCTGTGGTGCTCTTACACTATAACCTTCTCCAACACCCATAACCATGGTTCCGTTGTAATTGGTAATCCATTTAGAATCCCAATAGTAATATTTGTCATACAGGGTGTTTGGTGAGAAATCATGCAATGTAAAACTTGGATTGTCTACTGGTGATGACCAATAAGTCAAATCATAACGAGTTACATTTATAGTTCTTTGATATTCAAAAGCAGTTGCTTCTCCACTAAACATAGTTTTACTTGTAGAAGTCTGAAGAAGTGCTCCGCCACTCTGTATAAGTAGTTTTGCGCCTGTTCCAACAATGATATCCTCATCAACAGTCAATGTTACATCAGTTGGAACTGTTAGCGTATATCCTGCATTAACAGTACAAGAACAAACTGAAATGTCTGAACTTAGTGTGGTATTTCCGTTAATTACCAGAGTACTTCCGCTTGGAATAGTTCCTGTTCCGTTATAAACAGCATCAGTTTTTATAAAGTTAAATCCAAGATTAGCATCACCACCATCTTCTCTCAAACGAATTTCTACTCTTGAATTACTGTTTAAAGCATAAAGCTGTCCAGAATTTACTAAGAATGAAGCGTTATTCCATCCGTCTTGAGAAAATATCAAAACATCATCGATATAAATTTCAACAGCATCATCATGATTGCTATGTTCTATTTGATATTGTCCGCAAACAAAACCTTTACGTTTGTAAACCGTTGTAAAGTTGTCATTTGGTACTTGAGCTCCTTCCCAAATTGTTGCAGATGAAGGAGATTTATCTCTTGTCCAATAAGCAGTTGAGTAAATGTTTAAATGCGGATCAACATAATTTCCAGCATATCTAACATTTGTCAAAGTTAAATCATTACCAACATAGCCATATACATTCCAAACTTTATCCCCGTATTGAGTTGGGTCACCTTTTGGTAAACCAAAGTAAAAAGTAGTTCTTGAATCGCCTCCGTCTTCATAGTATTCAAGCACAAATTGATGATCACCAACACTTAAATTTGATGTGAAATAGTCATTTACATAACCGTGTCCATTCCATCTTGCAAAAACTTGCACACCATCGATATACAGTCTAATACCATCATCACTTCCTAAGTTAAAACCATATAAACCTGCTTCGGTTATTGTTGCAGTCATTTTGTATCGCACAAAAAATCTATCTGAAGGAGCAGTATCGCAGGCAAAATTTGTAGTTACACCCGAAATAGCGCCACTTCCATTATTTCTATCAAAGTTTTTACTTTCAGTTACAGTTCCAATATAAGTGGCAATACTGCTGCTTGGTAAATCAGGGAAAGTAATACTTGGCGGTAAAGCGGCATTATCTACTATTTTATAAACATATCCATTCCAAAGATTTGCTCCAAAAGCAACTTGATCTCCAGTCGGCGCACATGGCGGAGTAGTCACATTAACCGTTACAGTTGTAGTTGAGTAATTTGTACCATTTGAAATTGTATATTCAAATGTAGCAGTTCCTGTAAAACCAGGTGTTGGCGTAAATGTAATATTAGTTGTTCCATTAACTTGTACAGTTCCTCCAGTTGTTGGCTGTGTTGCTGTAATTGATGCTAACGGAGTGTAATTTTCGTCATTTGATAAAATCGGAATATTAATAGCTGTGTTCGAATTTGTAGATGCCGTATCTGGATTAGCAGTTATTAAGTTCGAAGGTTCTACAACACCGCTAAGAGTTGGTCCAACTTCTCCGCCATAATCATTTTTTATATTGAAATATCCATTATAAAGATTTGATACTGCATATGGATAGATTCTGATGTAAAATGTTTGATTAGTGCTACTTGAAACAGTTGTTCCAGTAGGGAAGTTTAGAGTTACTGTTGTATCGGTTCCTTTTACCGTTGCTGTTGCGCCTAATAAAACTGTACCATTGTCAGCGAAAGTTGGGTCTGTAGAATAACGCACTTGGATCATAGATGCTCCTTCATTGTTCGCGCCATTTCCGTTCCCGTTTCCATTCCCATTCCCGTTTCCTGCAGGAGAGAAATAGATGAATTTGAATTGTGTAAGTGTCAGTTTGTAATTCGCTTTAGGCGTAACACTCATCTGGACATATCTGTTGTAATCAATTGCTGTTGAGCCATTATTTTGCAATCCACTTAAATTAAAGTAATTGCTATAAATACCCATACTCCAGTTTGTGCCAGTTATGGTAAGATCATTTCCAATTATATTAGAATCTGTAACTACAGCTTTAGGCTGTTGCAACGCACCATTCCAAATAATTAATTTTGGACTAAGTTCAGTAACATATACTACAACAGTTGCAGTGGCAGTTTTAGTTCCGTTTGTTAAAGTGTACGTAAATGAAGTAGTTCCTGTGAAAGCTGTTGCAGGTGTAAAAGTGAAAATGTTATTATTTCTAGTAACAGTTCCAGCAGCCGTCGAAGGCTGTGTGAAAGTTATAGTTGCGCCAGCTGTATTCGTGTCATTCGTTAATGGATTAAATGAAATAGCTCTTTTTTCTTGTGTAGTAACAATATCGTCATTTGCATTTAAATCAGTTGTGTCATATTTTAAAACAGTTCCCGTAATTGTAGGAACAGTACCAGTGCTTTTTGTATTTGTATTTGCTAAAAATATTGGAGAACCATTATCTGTATTAGATTTCAATTTATAGCCATAAACACGCAATGTCAATTTTTCGCCAGCGTACAATGTGATATTAGATAAATCTAAAGATTTAGTCACTTTACCACTGCTAGTTGCTTCGTCAATAAGTAAATTACTTGTAGCAAAATTGTCTTTAGAATAACGCACTTGATATCTCTGAACGTAAAGATTGCTGTCGCCATTATACGTAAAATTAAATTTTGCTAGCTTAACTTTATAGCCTGTTTTAGCAGATGCTGTTAATTGGAAATATTTGCTTTCGTCAATGCTAAATTGAGTTGGCCATGAAGTTCCCTTAAACCCTTCATCATTTAAAGCTTGTAAAGTTATACCTGAGCCACCCGTTAAATTTTCTGCGCTCACTGCATCTGTAGATGCATAAATGGTTGGTGTAGTTGTTGTCGTGCCTTCCCATTTAACCAAATCAGATATTACAGGCGCTGTAACCGTTACATTTACTGTGGCTGTAGAAGTGTTTGTTCCGTCGCCAATCGTGTAAGTAAAAGAAGTTGATCCAGTAAAACCAGTTGCTGGTGTAAACTTTATTGTATTATCTGAATTTACAACAGCAGTTCCGTTTGCTGACTGAGTTGCAATTGCTACTGATGATATCGGGCTGTTAGCCTGAATGTCATTAGCCAAAACATTAATAAAAGTAAAATTGTTTTGAATAGTTGTAGCAGTATCGTTATAAGCTTGCAACGTAGGAACGTAGGCGCTTACTTTCCCATTTATTGTTGGCACTGTATATGTACCTCCAGAATTAATGTCTGTATGTGAACTCATTAATGCCCATCTAGCATCACTCCACCCTGTATTTCCTCGGTCGTACCCATAAAAACGAATGTACATTGTTTCACCAGGTAGAACAACAACTCCTGTTGGGAATGACAATGTTACGTTGGTTTTTGATGAAAGCACTGGACTTTGATCGTCTAGCAATAATGTTCCGTTTGAAGGAAATGAGCTGTCTTTAGAATATCTTACTTGATATTTTCTTGGCCCGCTACTTCCGTCATAAGTGTTATATGCATATTTTAAAGTGGCTAAATCTATTTTGTAACCAGCATTTGCTGTAACAGAAATTTGAATGTATTCGGATGAACTAATAAAATTTCCAACAGGCCAGTTTGTTCCAGTAAAACCAGCATAGTTAAGCGTAGTCAAATGGGTTCCAGACATATTAGCTGAAGTAATGTTCGAAACTAAGACGTTTGGAGCAAAGCCACTAGGTTGATCCCACTTTACTAAATCAACATTTTGAGCTAACGCGAAAAAAGGCAATAAAAAAAATAAAAGTAGAGTTCTCTTCATGTTAAATGTTTTCTATCAGTTTGTTATGCTGGCATAAGATTTTTTAGCCGTCGCAAAGATAGATACATCTACGAGCAGGGAATAGTTAGGGTTTTGATAACCTATATATAATCGATGAATTGTTAAAAAACTCGATGAACTACATTGAAAAATTTAATATTAGTCAATATTTCTTATAAAATGTTAAAAAATATTATAAGAATAATCGCAAGAAAAGATGTTTTTTTAGACTGTTTTTTGAGATTTTAGACTAAAAAACGTCAGATTTGCTATAAATTCTGCAAAATGGGAATAATTTATAACCAAAAGTTGTTTTAGGAAATAGTAGATTTTATTATAATTTTCAAGATCGATATATTTGATTTTAAAAGAGTTAGTAGAGAAGCTTTTTAAAAATAAGAATGAAAGCTAATTTTCTTCCAATTCTTTCACTTTTTCATAAACCAAATTGCTTTCAAAACCCCTACGTAGCATGTAGTCACAGAACTTTTTACGCTTTTTTAGAGTATCACTTTCTGATAAATTATTCCAGCATCTTTCAGCAAGGTTTTCAAAGGTTTCAAAATACTCTTCTGACGTAATTTCCTTTAAAGCCAAAGTGATGTTCGTCGAGGAAATGTTCCTTGCCTTAAGTTCGTTTGTAATTCTAATTTTTCCCCAATTTTTGATTCTGTGTTTGCCTCTTGCGAAGCTGCACGCAAAACGAGTTTCATTTAGAAAATTTCCCTCTATCAGTTGTACGACAATACTTTCAATCTCATCCGGCGTCATTTTTAAGCTGTATAATTTTGCGACAACCTCTTCATGACATCGTTCTTGGTAGGCACAAAAATGTTCAAGTTTTTGTAGCGCTTCTTTGGAAGTAAAAGTGTTATTCGTCGGTTTTTTCATGCGTTTTAACGTTTAATTGTAGTAATTGTCAATTAGTTGTAAAATAATTCTAAAATTTGTTAAGAAATAAACAAAAGAAATAAATTATAACCTTGCGTGTTAGGCTAATTTAAATATTTTTGTATGTGATTTTAACAGTTTCAGATTGGCCTAAAAGTCAACATTTTAACATTCTGATTCAGGTTTAAAATTAGAAGTTGTACTTCTCTTTTGAGATGAAGAAATGCCATTTTCTGCTTTTTAAGCAACCCAAAAACAAATTTAATACAAATACCTACTTCATATGATGAGAAAATTACTTTACTCGTTTTTATTGTCCCATTTTTCAAGATCTTTTCCCCAAAGATCATATACGCCAAGTTTAGGGCTATTTTGCCTGATGATGTTTTTTGTGTTTTCTTTTGCTAATGCGACAACGTATTATTCTAGAGTGACGACTGGTTTATTTGCAACTAATGGAACTTGGTCGATTAATCGAAATGGAAATCCGACTAACACAGCTAATATTGCTAGTGGTGATGATTTTATAATTCAAAGCGGACATACCATTACGGTTGGAGCGAATGAAAGGCTTAATAATATAATAATTGAAGCAGGAGGAACATTAATTGTTGGTGCATATGATTTTAGAGTTGACGGTACAACAACTATTTCTGGAACATTGATACATAATAGTGCTACTGGTACAAAAAATTATTATGATTTAGTGACTATTAACTCGGGAGGAGTATGGAATAATACTGGTAATTCCGCAATAAATTTTAGAGGAGGAATTACAAATAATGGAACATTTAATGCAGGTACAGGTTCTCATACTTTTACAAACAATGCTCAATCACTAACAGGAATATTGGTCATTCCAAATCTTTCAACAAGCCAAAATTTAACTAATTTAGGCACTCTTACGGTTTCGGCTTCATTAGCTGGTGGAGGAACTTTTATAAATTCGACCAACGCGACGCTAAATTATGGAGGGACTTCAGCGATAGCTCCGACTCTTACGGCAACCGCTTCAGGGAACACTGTGAATTATAATGGCTCTGCTAATCAGACTATTAAAGCAACTTCATATTATAATCTTACAATATCTGGTACCAATACAAAATCTTTAGCTGTAGCTACAATAGTAAGCAATAATTTAAGCATACAATCAGGAAGCACATTAGATGTTACAACAAGTAACTATGCGCTTAATGTAGGGGGTGATTTCACTAATAGCGGAACATTCATGCAAAGAGCAGGAACCGTAACATTAAATGGAGCGGGTCAATCGTTCAATGTTACTAACTTTTATAATCTTGTATTCTCAGGAGGAGGAACAAAAACTTTCCCAACTTCGGCGGTTACAATTTCAGGCAATCTTTCAATTGCTTCTGGAACTTTGGCCAACTTAAATACAAATACAGGACATACTGCAGGAACGTTAACACTTAATGGAACAGGGCAAAATAATGGCTCATACGGAAGTACAGTTAGTGCAGCAACTTTTAAAAATAGTACCTACTTTGGTACGAGTGCAACTGGGATATTAAATGTAAATACAGCGAGTTGTACAGCTGGTTATTGGACTGGTGCTACCAGTACAGATTGGAATACAGCGTCAAACTGGTGTGGAAATACAATACCAACGGCAACAACAGATGTAGTTATTCCATCAGGAACAACATATCAACCTACAATTGCTGCATCAACAACAGCTTTGACTAGAAATTTAACGATCAATAGTGGTGCAACACTAACGATGGCTAATAGTACAAGTGCTTTATTAAATGTAAGCGGGAATTTTACAAATAACGGAACATTTACTCCTGGAACAGCAGGAACAGTAACTTTCAACGGAACAAACCAATCAACAAATGTTACTAGCTTTTATAATTTAGCAATCTCTGGTTCAGGAACATTAACTTTTACTGCGGCAACGAATGTGGCAGGACTTTGGTCTGTTTCTAAAGGTGCAAAAGCAGCTTTGGGATCTTATTCACATACTGCAGGAGTATTGACGTTAGCTGGTGTTGGACCTTTAACTTCTACATGGGGAAGTACTTCTTCAAACCCAACTGCTGTAAATACAAATGATACTTTTTTCTCTACAGGAAATACAGGTAGAATAACAGTTTCAGGTACACCACCATATCCAGCAATTGATAATAATTATGCATCTTATGGTACTACTGGACAAGTAACGGGTGTAAAAGGTGAGTATGAGGGATTATTAACTTTAAGTGCTCCTATTGGAAGTATTTTTATCAATGTGAAATTTGCAAGTTATGGTCTTCCAAATGGAACAGCACCAAATTTTACTATTGGTTCATGTCACGCATATAATAGCCGTTCTGTAACTACTGATTTATTGGGTAATACATCTGCAACAATTCCTTCATCAGGTTCTTATAATGCAACATTTGGAGATCCTTGTTATGGAATTGAAAAGAAATATTATGTTGTTGCAACTTATTCTACTCCTATTTGTGCAGGAACAAATCCTGGGACTATTACAGGATCTACACCAACAGGAGGTAATGGGTCTTATAGCTATTTATGGGAAGTAAGTACGACTAGTGCACTTACTGGATATACTGCCGCTCCTGGTGTAAATAATGGAAAGGATTATACCATTACAGGAGTAGTTAATCAAAAAACTTTTTATAGAAGAACTGTTACATCTGGAATTTATTCGGATGAGACTATTGTTATTGTAGTTACCAATACTTTAGCAGAAATATCAGCTCCAACTTCGGCATCAACAACTGCTAGTACTATTTGTGCGGGTACACCAATTACATTAACTGTGAATGGAGGTAATATGGGAACAAATACAGGAGGATATGCAGAATGGACTTCAGGAAGTTGTAACGGTACATTGGTAGGAAGATCAACATTGGCTAATGGTTCATTTACAGTAACTCCAACAGCAAATACTACTTATTATGTTAAATATAAAAATGCATGTGGAGAAACTGCTTGCGGAACTCCAGTCGTAATAAATAATACAACTTCTGTTACAGTTACACCAGCTACACTTAGCTCTACTACATGCCAGCCTTCTGCAATAGCTAATTTGCCAATTAGTTATTCAGCAACTACTGGAAGTCCTGTAAATTATAGTATAGCTTGGGATGCTGCAGCGATTTCTGCTGGATTTTTAAATAAAACGAATGTTGTGCCTAGTCCAGGCTTTACTGCTGCAGGCGGAGCTGGTACAATTTCAAATGCTATTAATGTACCTGCGAATGTTGCTGCAGGAACATATACGGCTTCATTTAGTGTTAGTAGTTCAAGTTGTACCAGTTTTGGTACTACCATAACTGTAGTTGTTAATCCTCGACCAACATCAGTGGTTAGCGGTTCGACAACAATATGTAACGGTTCTAGTGCCACAGTTTCAGTTGCATTAACAGGAACTGGCCCATGGAACTTAACGCGTTTTGATGGTACAGCTTCAACAAATATTAATAACATTACTGTAAATCCGTATACATTTAATGTTAATCCAACAAGTAATACAACTTATACAATTACTGCTTTAAGCGATGCAAAATGTACAGCAGTTGCTGGAGATATGACAGGAAGTGCTGTGATAACAGTAAACGCTAGACCAACATCAGTTATAAGTGGAACAGGTTCTGTTTGTAATGGATCATCTAGAACTGTTTCGGTTGCATTAACAGGAACTGGCCCTTGGGATCTAACTTATTCAGATGGTACTACTTCTACAAATATTACAGGAATTTCATCAAGTCCATATACTTTCAACGTAAGTCCGACAAGTAATAAAACGTATACAGTTACAGCTTTAAAAAATGCAAGCTGTACAGCGATAGCTGCTGATATGACAGGAAGTGCTGTAATAACAGTAAACGCTAGACCAACAGCAATTGCAAGTGGATCTACTACTATATGCAGTGGTTCTAGTGCAACAGTTTCGGTAGCATTGACAGGGACTGGCCCTTGGGATTTAACTTATTCAGATGGTACTACTTCAACAAATATTACAGGAATTACATCAAGTCCATATACTTTCAATGTAAGTCCAACAAGTAATAAAACGTATACAGTTACAGCTTTAAAAAATGCAAGCTGTACAGCAATAGCTGCTGATATGACTGGAAGTGCTGCGATAACAATAAACTCTAGACCAACAGCAATTGTAAGTGGATCTACTACTATATGCAGTGGTTCTAGTGCAACAGTTTCGGTAGCATTGACAGGAACTGGCCCTTGGGATTTAACTTATTCAGATGGTAC
>NZ_QJRJ01000011.1 GCF_003254625.1 Flavobacterium ginsenosidimutans | reverse complement strand
TTCTACTTTTGCACCCGCAACAGCGAAAGGCGCTCATCGAAATACTGGCAGGAAAGAAGAATCGGAGGGAAAGAAATTTTCTGAAAAAAGATTCGGAAAAGCTTGCGGAATTTGAAAAAAGCTTTTACATTTGCACCCCGCAAAACGGGGAAAGTTCATTGACAGACTGGGAGAAAAAAACGAAAAAATGGGACGAAAAAAAAGTTTCAATTTTTTTTAGGTTTTTCTTGCAGGAGACAAAAAGAATTTTTAGTTTTGCA
>NZ_QJRJ01000026.1 GCF_003254625.1 Flavobacterium ginsenosidimutans | reverse complement strand
ATAGGAAGAGGATTCAGCATAAGAGCCCCTCAGACTTTTGACATCAACAGTCCTTCAGTTTTCACAGGAGAGTTTACAGGTATTCCAAACAACGGAGACATACCTGCGCCGGTTTCTCAGGGAAAATGGAACCTTGTGGGCAATCCATATCCTTCTGCTGTGGATGCAGTGGCTTTAATAAACGCCAATACCGATTTAGGCGCGCTGTATTTATGGACGCATAACTCGACTCCTACAAAACAGGCCGGAAGCAATGTATACACTTATGCCAGTGCAGATTTTGCAGTCTTCAACCTTTTGGGGGGTGCTGGAGGCGCAGAGCTTGACGGGCAGCAGTTCCAGGGATACATAGCGGCGGGACAGGGATTCATCTGCAAGCCGACCACTGCGACTCTGAACTTCACCAATGTAATGCGTGT
>NZ_QJRJ01000063.1 GCF_003254625.1 Flavobacterium ginsenosidimutans | reverse complement strand
CCATCATTTCCAGGCTCTCCTTTCAATGCCGCAAGCTGGTCATCTGTGAAATCCGAATATTTGAAATCTTTTCCAGGATCTCCCTTCACGCTCGGGATAACCGATGTCGTCCCGTCTGTGTAGGTAATGGTAAGATTCCCTTCGCTGTCTGAAACTGATGTAAAAACTCCTTTTCCATCATTTCCTTTTTCGCCTTGTTTTCCTTGAGGACCACGTAAGTTTTCTAACTGCGCATCGGTAAAATCTTCGTATTTAAAATCACGTCCATCAACTCCATTTGTTCCATTGGTTCCATTGGTTCCATCAATTCCATTTGTACCGTTAGTACCCGGATCTCCTTTTAAAGCCAATAACTGGTCTTGAGTAAAATCATCATATTTGAAATCACGTCCGTCGATTCCGTTAGTTCCATTTGTTCCGTCAATTCCTTTAACTTTTCCTAAATCTTTAGTCGAACCATCAGAATACGTGATAATAAGATTTCCTGAACCATCAATAACAGTTCCAGCTATACCTTTCCCATCTAATCCATTCTTTCCATCAGCGCCTTTTACTTTTCCAGCGTCTTTTGTAGAACCGTCAGAATAGGTGATAATAAGATTTCCTAAAGAATCAACTATTGTATTTGTGATACTTTTTCCGTCTAGTCCATTTTTTCCATCAGCTCCTTTTACTTTTCCTGCATCTTTTGTAGATCCGTCAGAATACGTAATAATAAGATTACCTAAAGAATCAACTATTGTATTTGTGATGCTTTTCCCGTCTAATCCATTCTTTCCATCAGCACCTTTTATTTTTCCAGCGTCTTTTGTAGAACCGTCAGTATACGTAATAATAAGATTTCCTGAACCATCAACTGCGGTTCCAGTAATTCCTATTCCATCGTTACCTCTGTCTCCTTTATCGCCTTTTACTTTTCCGGCGTCAATAGTTGTTCCGTCAGAAAAGGTAATAATAAGGTTACCAGCAGGATTAATTACTGTATTCGAAATATTTTTTCCGTTGTTTCCTGTACCAATTTCATCAGAAATAGCAAGTCTGCACCATTTATCGATATACCAGTAATAGTACCCAGGCTTAATGTCTGCAATTGTAGATGTATTAAAAACAAGCAGACTGTTTACATTTCCGTTTTTAATAGTAGTACGATCTGTACTGCTTTTCAACGGAATCTGCGGAATCAAAAGACCTTTGTCTTTTGCATAAACTTCTAACTGTGCAGAAGGGATTGTTTGCTGTTTTCCTATCACAACTTGCGAATAGGCAGAATAACCACCTAACACAAATAATAAAGGAAGTAATTTATTTTTCATAGCATTTAAATTATCAATTCGATTTTTTCTTTGTTTCAAAAAAGAGCACTCATTTCCTTTTGTATGAAGAGATAAAAACTAAATGATTAGCTATCAATAAAATACAAAATAATTTATGCTTGATTTGAGGGTACAAAGTTCCTTCGAAATTGAAACTGAAATTGCCAGTAAAAGTTTTTTAAATTACATTATAGGGTATTTTTAAAAATATATTCAAAAAATAATATTCTTAACCTATTAAAACAAAAAAGGTTAGAAACATATCGTTCTCACCTTTTTTTTAAATATTAAAACCAAAAACATTAACTGCTAAATTTAGTGTTAACAGTTGCAAATTTCTTATTAATAAAACAACGCCATTGCCCTTATAAATTTTTAAAATAATAGATTACGACTTTTTAATTCTCATTTAAATTTTTGATTTACTGCAAGAAAAAAATAAAATTTAAAAAGCCCGAAATTGTAATGAGCTTTTTTTATTTAAATGTAATTACATTATTTACAATGTTTTAGGTAGATAAAACTAAAAAAGAATACCTTTACTGTCTTATTGCTTCCTTTTATTGTTTCTGCCCATTCACAAGAAATTTATTCTCTAATTAATAATTTCTATTGTAATTTAATATGAAGAACAATCTTATCTGGATTCTTATTTTCTTTCTTCCATTAAGACTATTAGCACAAAGTACTCAGGAAAAAGAAATTAACCAGCAGCTTCAAACCTGGGTTTCTATAAATAGTGTAACTAAATTTACAGATCATTGGGCTGTAATTGGCGATTTTCACATCAGACGAAATGATTTTGTGGCTGATCCCAGTTTCTATTTTATAAGAGGCGGATTCAGTTATATCCCAAATTCAACTATTTCGTTGACAGCTGGATATGCTCATATGTGGCTTGCACCTTCAAATCCTGATTGGAGTACTTTTGCAGGTGAAAATAGGATTTACCAGCAAGCGCAGTTAAATACTAAAGTGGGAAACGTAAGCATTCTTCAGCGCCTTAGAAACGAACAGCGCTGGCAGGAAAAAATTGTTGATGACAAACCAAGCGGAGATTGGCGTTTTACCAATAGAATTCGTTATTTAATGAGTTTTACTTTCAGCGTTTTCAATAATAAATCGTGGCCGAAAATGGTTCTTTCAGATGAAATTCTTTTGCATTTTGGAGAAGAAGTTGTTTATAATACATTTGATCAAAACCGCTTTTTTATTGGAATAAAAAAAACTATTAACCCAAAATGGAGTTATGATTTTGGTTATATGAATGTTTATCAACAGAAATATTCAGGCTATCAATATGACATGAATCATACAATTAGATTGTTTTTTTATCTGAATACCAGTATCAGAAAAAAAACTCCTTCAGCAATTGAAAATTCTGGTGATGAATGATTCTTTTCTTTAATATTCACTAAACCAACTGTGATTTAAAAAAATCATAGGCTCTTTTTTCTGCATAAGAATACATTGAATTACGGAGCGGAAAAGCACAATGTCCGCCATATTTTGGAGTTTCCAGATAAACATACGCACTATCTTGCGCTATAGCTCTTGGATAACATCTTTCGCCCAAAAAAGGATCATCGAGCGAATTAATAATTAAAACAGGAGTAGTAATATTTTGAAGCGAAAATTCGGGAGAAACACGCTCATAATAATCGTCTCGACTTGCAAATCCATGAAGCGGCGCTGTAAAATATTGGTCAACCTCATCAAATGTTGAAATTTTATCAATCTGATCACTATTTATAAAATCAGGAAATTGAGCTGCTTTGTATTTCAGCTTTCGCTTAATATCAATTGTGAAATTTTTTAAATAAACTCGGTTAAAACCTTGTTTAAGAACTTCTGCACTTGTTGCAATATGAGTTGGAACCGAAATTGAAACTGCTGCTTTTATACGTTCATCAACTTTTGTCCATCCTAAATAATTTAAAAGCTGAACACCACCCATCGAATATCCAATCATATAAACCTCTTCGAATCCTTTTTGTAAAACAAACTGAACCACCTCATCAAGATCATCAACCGCTCCGTGATGATAAAGTCTTGGCAAACGATTCATTTCTCCTCCACAAGTGCGATTGTTCCAAGCAAAAACTGAAAATCCTTTTTCCTGAAAATATACCGCACAGCTATTATTATAGGTTCGGCGGGAATCTCCTTCTAAACCGTGACATAAAATAACCGCTTTCTTGGAGTCGTTTATAATAAAATCGATATTGATAAAATCTCCATCGTTCAACTCCATTTTTTCTCTTGTATAACCTGGGGCTTCAAATTTTTTAAACAAAGCCGCATAAATAGTAGAAACATGTCTGTTGCGATGAATAATAGAAGGAAAATTATATTCTGATTGTTCAATTAGTGGCATGACATTTTTTTTATGGTGCTTACTACAAATCTAAGAAATCAATCAATATGTAGGTCTATTTCTCTTTTTAAAATTATTCTATAAACGAAGTTTTTTTATGTTTTTCCAGAATTTTTCATCTATACAAATAGACTTTCTATCTATATCAGCCATCCGCCAGTCTATTGCATTACAATAGTTTACAGATACTTCAGAATTTTGATTCAAATTAAAAAAGTATCAAATGAAAGTCGCTGTAATAATAAGTTTTATACTATGTTCCTTTTTCGGTTACGGACAGGGAACATCAAATACTAAAAAGCAATGGACGCTCGAAGATTGTTTTGCTTACGCTAAAGAAAAAAACATCAGCATCAAAACAACGGTATTGAGTAAAAACGCTGCTGAAGTAAATTATGATCAATCGAAATCTTCAAGATTACCCAATTTAACGGGTTCTGCATCACAAAATTTATCATTCGGTAACTCTATTGATCCCATAACAAGTGATTATGTAAGTCAGAAAGTTAATTCGACAAGTGTTGGAATCAATTCATCTGTCACTTTATATCAGGGAAATCAGATTTCGAATCAAATCAAGCAAAATAAATTATTGGTTGACCAAAATTCCTCATTTGTTGAAGAAGCGCAAAACAATGTAATATTAAGTATTACAGAAGCTTATCTGCAAATTTTATACAATAATGAAGGAATTCGAATTGCTGAAAATAATTTAAAAGCAAGTGAAAAAGAGGTTCAAAGAGCCAAACTAAGATTGGACGCAGGAAGTATTGCGAGAAAAGATTATACAGATGCGCTTTCGCAAGCAGCAACTAATAAATACAATCTTATTGCTGCTCAAAATGATCTTTCGAAACAAATTCTGGTTTTAAAACAATTACTAGAATTAGGTCCTGAAGAAGATTTTGAAATTGCATTTCCTCTCGAAAGCAAAACACCTGATGTAATTCCGAGCAAAATTGAGGTCTACAATAAAGCTATCGCTCTAATGCCTGAAATAAAAGCATCGCAAATTAATGTGGCGGTTTCTGAGAAAGAACTTGATATAGCAAAAGGTTCTTATCTTCCAACCTTATCACTATCAGGAAGTTTGGGTTCTGGTTACACAAATACTCAAGAATTAAATTTCTCAGATCAATTAAACCTGAATTTCAATCAGCGTGTAGGTTTGTCGTTGACAGTGCCAATTTTCAACAGAAATCAAACTAAAGCGCAAGTTCAAAATGCAAAAATAAGTATTGATAAAGCCGAAATCGCTTTGCAAACTGCACAAAAAGATTTGTATAAGAAAATTCAAACCGCTTGGGAAAATGCAACTGCTTCGAGCGAACAAATGACCTCTGCCCAATCAGCTAAAGAAGCTGCAGAAGAGTCGTATGTTTTGTCACAAAAAAAATATGAATTAGGTGCTTTGAGTACAACAGATTTGGTTATCAGCCAAAATACTTATACAAACGCTGCTCAGAATTACATTCAGGCAAAATACTTAAACATTTTATACACACAATTATTATCCTTTTATCAAGGAAACGAAATTAAAATCTAAAACAATGAAAACTAAAAAGAACAAAATTTTTGTATTATCTGCGATAGGTCTCTTAATTGTAGCAATTTGTTTTTCCTTTATTCCAGGATCTAAAGAAACTCCTATAAAAGTAGAATCTCTTAAAGCGAAAATAGCAGATATTAAAACAACAGTAACGGCTACAGGAACAGTTCAGCCAATTAATGAAGTTGAAGTAGGAACTCAAGTTTCTGGTGTTGTAGAAAAAATATATGTTGATTACAACAGCGTGGTTAAAAAAGGACAGCTTTTGGCAGAATTAGATAAAACTAATCTACAAGCGGCTTTAGTTCAAGCAAAAGCTTTATATAACAGTGCTTTGAACGAACAGAGATATTTACAAGGCATTTTTGCCAGACAAAAAACTTTGTATGATAGCAATGTAATCAGCAGATCTGATTATGATGAAGCTTTATACAATTTAAACAACGCAAAAAGCACTGTAGTTCAGCGTTTATCAGATTTGCAGAAAGCAGAGACTAATTTAAGTTATGCAACTATTTACTCTCCTATTGATGGCGTAATTTTATCTAAAGCAGTTGACGAAGGGCAAACAGTAGCGGCAAGTTACAGTACGCCTACTCTATTTACAATTGCTAAAGATTTAACTGAAATGCAGGTTGAAGCAAATGTTGACGAAGCTGATATTGGTCAGGTAAAACAAGGACAGCGCGTAACTTTTACAGTTGATGCTTATCAGGGCGAAGAGTTTAACGGTGTCATTACACAAGTAAGACTTAATGCAACGACAACTTCAAATGTTGTGACTTATACTGTGGTAATTAAAGCGGATAATTCAAATTTAAAATTAAAACCAGGGCTTACGGCTACAATTTCTATTTACACATTAGAATTAAAAGATGTTTTAACAATAGAAGCCAAAGCGGCCAATTTTGAACCAGATGCTAAAATTTTAGCCAATTATCAAAAACAAAATAATATTTCTGTTAGTCCATTAGCATCTCCTAAAAATGAGGATAAAAAAACGGCTCAGGTTTGGATTTTAGACGGTAAAAATATAGTACCTACAATAGTTAAATTAGGAACAAGTGACGGTATTAATGTAGAAGTTTTAAGCGGATTAAAACAAGATGATCAATTGGTTTACGGCTTAAGAGAAATTACAAAACAAGATGCGCCAGAAACGTCTGGAGACAATGACAGTCCTTTTATGCCTAAACCTCCAGGAAAAAAGAAATAACAATGGCTAAAACAATTATAAAAATAGAAGATCTAAAGCGTTCGTTTGTAATGGGCGAAGAAACCATTCACGCTTTAAAAGGAGTTTCTTTTACTATAGAAGAAGGTGAATTTGTAACTATCATGGGTTCCAGCGGATCGGGAAAAAGTAGTCTTTTAAATATTTTAGGCTGTTTGGACCAGCCAACTTCGGGAATTTATGATATTGATAATGTGGCTGTAAAACAGCAGACTAAAAAGGAATTGGCCAAAATTCGAAATGAGAAAATAGGCTTTATTTTTCAATCTTACAATTTACTGCCCAAAACTACAGCGATCGAGAATGTAAAATTGCCTTTGATGTACAATACAAAATACGATTCAGAGGAAATGGATGTATTAGCATTAGCCTCTCTCGAAAAGGTAAATCTAAGCAATAGACTGCATCATACTCCAGCACAGCTTTCGGGTGGTCAGCAGCAGCGTGTTGCAATTGCGCGTTCTTTGGTCAATAATCCTGTTGTGATTTTAGCCGACGAAGCCACGGGAAATCTTGACACCAGAACTTCTTATGAAATTATGGCATTATTTCAGGAGTTAAACAAACAAGGAAAAACAATCGTTTTTGTAACTCACGAACCGGATATTGCCACATTCAGCAGTCGCACCATAGTGCTAAAAGACGGACATATTATAAAAGATAGTCCCAATACTAATATTCACTCTGCAGCAGAAGCACTTGCTGCACTGGGAAAAGAAGATGAATAATTATGAGAATTCTAAATTTATTTAAGATCGCATGGAGAGCCATTATTCTAAACAAGGTTCGAACTCTGCTTACAATGCTCGGAATCATTATTGGAGTAGCTTCGGTTATTGCAATGCTCGCTATTGGTGAAGGTTCTAAAGAAAGCATCAAAACCAAAATTTCGAGTATGGGTTCTAATATGATTACGGTTCGTCCTGGCGCCGATATGCGTGGCGGTGTTCGTTTAGATCCGAGCGCAATGCAAACCTTAACTTTAGGCGATTATGAAGCACTGAAAACACAAACCAAAATGCTTTCAGCAGTTTCTCCGTTGGTAAACGGAAGCGGACAATCTATTTATGGCTCACGCAACTGGCCAACTTCTATTTACGGAATCACTGAAGAATACTTAAAAATCAAAGTTTGGGAAGTAAAAACAGGAAGTATTTTTACAGATCAAGAAGTAAAATCGGCTGCAAAAGTAGCTGTGATTGGACAAACTGTAGCTACAAATTTATTTCAGAATGAAAATCCAATTGGTAAAATGATTCGTTTCAATAGTATTCCGTTTAAAGTAATTGGAGTGTTGGAGAAAAAGGGAGAAAGTACTTTTGGACAAGATCAAGATGATGTTATTTTATCTCCTTATACTACAGTCCAAAAACGTATTCTAGCTCAAGATTATTTAGAATCTATTGTGGCTTCTTCTTTAAGCGAAGAAAAATCACAGCAAGCTGTTGACGAAGTTTCGCAGATTTTAAGAGAAAGACATAAAATTACAGGAGACAAAGAAGATGATTTTAATGTTTTCTCCATGGAAGAAATGATTTCTACTTTTAGTTCAACGAGCGAAATGCTTACTATTTTATTAGTTGCAATTGCCAGCATTTCATTATTAGTGGGCGGAATTGGAATTATGAATATTATGTATGTTTCGGTAAAAGAAAGAACAAGAGAAATAGGATTGCGTCTTGCTGTTGGCGGAAAAGATACCGATATCTTGATGCAATTTTTAATAGAAGCCATTATGATTAGTGTCACTGGAGGAATAATTGGTGTATCTTTGGGATTAGGGACAACTCTTTTCATCGAAAAAGTACTCCATTGGCCAACAGCTGTAACAAGTTATTCTATTGTAATTTCGTTTTTAGTTTGTGCCATTACAGGAATATTTTTTGGATGGTATCCTGCTAAAAAAGCGGCTTCTTTAGATCCGATTACCGCATTGCGTTATGAATAAAACGATAAACTAATGAATTTTAAACAGAATAAATTAATAATAGGGTTTCTGCATATCATGATATGGTTTGTATTATTTATGCTGCCCTATTTGTTATCATCAGGTCAAAATCAAGCAATAAAAGCGGTACTTTTCTTTTCTTGGATTCCGTTATTCTTGTATTCTATCATATTTTATTGCAACTATTTTGTTCTTATTGAACGTTTTCTGTTTTCAAAAAAAATAATTTGGTTCGTTATTGCAAACCTAATACTGATTACTTTATTTATTTGGGCAAACCAATCGATCAAAGAGATTTTCTTCGATTTTCACGTACCGCATAATGATAAAAATGATGACTTTAGACCTTCAAGAAGTCTTTTTATCTATAGTGATTTTATATTATTTAGCGTTCCTGTCGTTTTTTCTATTGCAGTAAAAACAACAGAACGCTGGATAAAAACCGAAGTCGAACGCAAAGAAGCTGTCACTATCAAATTAGAATCAGAACTGCAGCATTTAAAATATCAATTACAGCCGCATTTCTTTTTTAATTCTTTAAACAACATTTATTCTTTGGTAGACACTTCTCCCGAACAAGCCAAACAGACCATTCATAGTTTGAGCAAATTGATGCGATATTTATTGTATCAGACTAATGATGAAAAAGTTAGCCTAAAAAGTGAAATCCAGTTTATCGTAAATTATATTGAATTGATGAAACTGCGATTTACAGAAAACACCAAAATTGAATATGACTTTCCTGTTCTAAAAACAGATCTGCAAGTTGTACCGCTTTTATTTATTTCTTTAATCGAAAATGCTTTTAAACACGGCGTATCGGCAAGTCAGCAATCAGAAATTATCTTTAAGATGACGATTGATGAAAACCGAATTGATTTCAGTATCAAAAATCATAATTTTCCTAAAACCGAAAGTGATAAAAGCGGTTCGGGAATTGGCTTGCAAAACATGAAAAAAAGGCTGAAATTATTGTATCCTGATAAACATGAATTTAATGCAGCTGTTGTAGATGGCTTTTTTATAGTAAACCTTACTTTAGAAACTTAATTTTTGTAATTAATAAACGAATCTATGTCTGATAAAATAACTTGTCTGATTGTTGATGATGAACCAATGGCTTTGAATTTAGTTGAAAGTTATGTGGCAAAGACTCCTTTTTTGCAATTACAAAAAAAGTGCAACAGCGCCATCGAAGCTTTGGAGTTTCTAAATGAAGAACGTGTTGATTTAATTTTTTTAGATATTCAAATGCCTGATTTAACAGGTTTAGAACTTGCCAAACTGATTCCGAAATCTACACGAATTATTTTTACAACGGCTTTTGATCAATATGCCTTAGAAGGCCTTAAAGCTGAAGCAATTGATTATTTATTAAAACCTTTTGATTATACAGAATTCTTTACTGCTGTCAATAAAGCGAGAGAATGGTTTTCGATGGTGAAAAATGCCAAAAAAGAAAAAACCGATCAGATGGAATTCATCTTTGTAAAATCAGAATACAAACAGCTGAAAATAAATCTGGATTCGATTTTATATATTGAAGGTTTGAAAGATTACATCAAAATTTGGGTTAAAAATGAACCGCATCCTATTCTCACTTTAATGAGTTTGAAAACAATGGAAGAAGAATTACCTGCAGATAAATTTATGCGTGTTCACCGCTCTTTTATTGTGGCACTAAAAAATGTTGAAGTAATTGAAAGAAGCCAGATTGTAATCAACAAACAAAGAATTACAGTTTCAGATCAATATAAAGCACAATTCATGAATTATTTATCTGAAAATTCATTGGACTAAAATCCGACTTTAAATGTAAAAAAAGCATTTCCTTTAATACAAGCCCCACAGAACCATCTTCTTGCTCAAGTCCTTTAAATACAATACTTCGCAGATTATTTCGTTAATTTGTATATTTGTGTATCCGAATTTTAATCAAGCTTAAGCCACTAAATGTTTGAACTTCTACCTGTAGATCCAAAAACTATTTTTCTGCTTTATTTGTGGGGGAATTTTTTTACCTGCATTCTTATTTTCAGTTTTTCTTTTTCTTATGCGACGAGCGATAATAGAAAAACATTAAAATGGTTTGGCTTAGGCAAATTGATTCTTACGGTTGCTTGGGTGCTTGCTCTTTTTCGAAATATCATCAGTGATTTTGTTTCAATTAATATTTCCAATTCCTTAATTTTTTGTGCCTGCTGTTTTGAAACGATAGCAATGTTATCGCTTATTAAAGCACATGCAAAAAAACATTATCAGCTGCAAATTGCAATTACCGCAGTTTTCATCTTGATTTTTAATATTGGAACTCTTTTTGAAGCCACAATGAATACTCGAGTTATAATTGGCGGCATCGGAATTTTTGCTATTTATTTACTCCCAACAATTACTTATTTTACAGAGAAAGAAAAAAGCTTTTTTAAAACCTTTTATGTACTCTGTTACATCGGATTTGAAATTTTAATCGTCATACGAACAATCTACAGATATCTGTATCCGCAAAATCTTATTATTTCTAATGATCTTTTTGATAGTTTGTATAGCATTTGTTTGTTTCTTCTAACTCTTATTGGAATCGTAGGATTTTTGCTTTTAGTAAAAGAAAAGCAGGATCATAAAATTAAAAAGCTTTTAAACGATAAAAATCAGTTCTTTTCAATTATTTCTCATGATTTAAGAGGACCATTAGGATCATCTGTTTCGCTTTCTGAAATTCTATTGGAAAATATAGAACAATACAGCCGTGAAGAAATTAAGGAAATATCTGAAATGCTTCATGATTCAAATAAAAACATCTACAAATTATTGGAGAATCTGTTGGATTGGTCACGAGTTCAAACGGGAATGATTGCTTTCAATCCTAAAAAACTATTGCTAAATGCCTTGATACAAGAAAATATTGAATTAAGTAAAAATGTCGCTTTACATAAAAATATAACAATACGATTTGAATCTGTTGATCTGATTGAAGCCGAAGTAGACCAAAACATGATTAGCACCATTTTACGTAATTTACTAAGTAATGCAATTAAATTTACTGACAAGAATGGTGAAATTAAAATTAAGCTTCAAAAAATAAATCATGAAGTAGAAATTTCCATTACAGATAACGGAATTGGAGTTCCTGAAAATATAAAAGAAAAATTATTCAAAATCAACGGAAAAGTTCTTCAAAAAGGAACAGAAAACGAACTCGGAAGCGGACTCGGATTATTACTTTGCAAAGAATTTGTAAATATTCATGAAGGCGAAATTTGGGTAGAAAGCGAAATAGGAAAAGGAAGTGTTTTTAAATTTACGTTGCCAATAAAAGTTGTTTAAATTATAAAAAATCCAACATAAAAAAATCCAAACCCCAGTTAATTTGGAATTTGGATTTTTAGTATTGGAATTTTATAAACGTCTAGTCTAATACAAAACTTACACTAACATTTGCTGTAATTTCGATTTCACCAATAGCAAGAGTTTCGTTTGAAGCTCCCATTGAATCTGCTTCTTTCATTCTCATCGCAGCGTACATTGGCTGAGGGTGATAAACTTGCGAATTATCAGAAATTGTAAAAGCTTTACCTACTTTTTGTCCTAATACAGACACATACTCTTCAGCTTTAGTTTTAGCATCTTTCATAGCTAATTTTCTAGCTTCAGATTCGTATTGAGCCATTTTAGATGATTCAAAAGAAACTCTGTCAATTCGGTTAATTC
Organism: Flavobacterium ginsenosidimutans; assembly: GCF_003254625.1. GTDB lineage: Bacteria > Bacteroidota > Bacteroidia > Flavobacteriales > Flavobacteriaceae > Flavobacterium > Flavobacterium ginsenosidimutans. The sequence continues at coordinate 51,439 of NZ_QJRJ01000063.1, read as the reverse complement.
CTTGCTGAACAAGACCTTCCATCAACTCGTCGTACTTAGCTAAATCTTTTACTACAATTTCTACCGTTTGTGTAGCGTTATAAGAAGTTTTCTTTTTCTCATAATCGTACTGCGGATTTAAAGCAACTTGTTTTGTTTTAAAATCTGCTGTTGGAATATTCATTTTTTTAATGAATTTCAAAACAGCATCCATCTTTTCGTCGTTTTGTTTTTTAACGTCTTTAGCATTATTCCCTTTTGTTTCAACAGAAGCTGAAATACAAACCTGATCAGGGGCTACTTTTACTTTTCCTTCTCCATTAACATTAATTAGAGGTACTTGTTTGATTTCTTGGCCGTAAGACATAGTCATAAACATGATTGTTAAAAATAATACTAGTTTTTTCATTTTTGTTAAATTTTAATATTTAATAAAAGCTTTTCAAAAGTTATGCCAGCATTACAATTTCCCCAATTTTGCCATTACAAAAAGTATAACAATCGGGATTGCAAGCAGAATTACCATCATTGTATGGTCTGCAAATAATGAAGGCATTTTTATTAAAGTAATTAAATAACCGCCTATAGCACCTCCAAAGTGCGCCGTGTGTCCAATATTATCATTTTTAGCTTTCATTCCGTAAATTGAATATAATAAATACAAAATTCCAAAAAGATAAGCCGGTATCGGAATTACAAAAAATATTCCGAGCATCATATTCGGTTCAAGTAAAATCGCCGAATACAAAACTCCAGTTACAGCACCAGAAGCGCCAACTGCACGATAACTGTAATCGTTTTTATGAAATAACATCGTAAGAAGACTTCCAAAAATCAAGCTTCCAAAATAAACCAAAACAAAAGAAAACGTTCCAAGCCAATCTAAAACAACTGGCGCAAAAAAGTAGAGTGTCAGCATATTGAATATTAAATGCATCATGTCTACATGCAAAAATCCTGAAGACAACATTCGCAATTGCTCGCCAGAACGAATACTTCCTACATGAAATTCATATTTTCTAAAAAAAGAAAGATCATTAAATCCTTTGTAACTAATAACAGCGTTTGCAACGATAATACCTGCTAAAATGATATTCATAAATAATAATTATTGTGAATTGTAAATATAATCATTCTTAAAGATAAGTTAGCAAGAAAGCAAAATATCACTCTTTAATCATTTTTCATTTATATTTGTAAAAAAAATTACATGCAATTTATTGTTTATATTTTAGCCTATCCAATACTTTGGCTTATCTCTATATTACCTTTTCGTTTATTTTACTTATTCTCAGATTTTGTATATCTCTTGGTTTACAGAGTAATAGGATATCGTAAAAAAGTGGTTCGTGAAAATCTTGCACTTACATTACCCCATTTAAGTGATTCTGAAAGAAAAGATATCGAAAAGAAATTCTATAAACATATGTGCGATATGTTTTTAGAAATGATCAAGACAATGAGTATGTCTCCTGAAGAAATGGAAAGAAGATTCCAGGTAACCAACATCGATCTTGTGCTTGACTATGCTAGAAAAGGCAAAAGTGTAATACTTGTGGCTTCGCATTATGCAAGTTATGAATGGCTTTTAACTATCAATCCTAAACTTGGATTTCAGGGTGTTGCCGTTTATAAAAAATTAGCGAATCCTTATTTTGATAAATTGGTTCGAAAAATCCGTTCTAAATACAATACAGAAATGATCGAAACCAGAAAAGCAATTCCAACAATGGCACAAAACCAACGTAATGGGGTTTTAAGTCTCTATGGTTTAGCAAGTGATCAATCTCCAAAATTAGATCGAATTTTTCACTCAATGAAATTTCTGGGAATTGAAGTTCCCGTACATACTGGAGCCGAAATGCTGTCTAAAAAATATGATTTAGCTGTAATAATGGTAAAAGTTAAAAAAGTAAAAAGAGGATATTACGAAGCAACTTTTCTTTCGCTTGCTGATAATCCAAAAGATTATGAAGATTTTGAAATTACAGAAATGTATCTTAAAGAATTAGAAAAACAGATTCTTGAAGCTCCAGAATTTTATTTATGGACACACAAAAGATGGAAACATCGTATTCAATAATTTTAAAATAATACAACAAAAAGTCCGAAAAGCAACTTCTGTTTTTCGGACTTTTTGCTTTAAAATGATCAAAAAAAGCATTTCCAAGCCTTCGATAGCAGATTTGATGTGTTTTTGTAAAGATTTTTTTGAATGGATAAAAAAAGGAAACAATTTAAATTTGAAGTTCTCTAATTATCTAAAAAAAACAAAAAATCATAAACCATGATCAAAAACTCACTATTAACAATTCCATTATTGTTTCTGTTTTTTACTGTTTCTGCTCAAAGTCCAAAACGAGGAATTGCTTACGGAGGTCATTCTAAAGCAGATCTTCTGGCATTAAAACCTGGACTTACTTGGTGGTACAATTGGTCGCCAGAACCTGAAGCGGCTGTAAATGCTGATTACGAATCATTAGGAGTCGAATTTGTCCCAATGGCTTGGGGAAAAGTCAATGATGTCGATGTTCAAGCTTTTATCAATAAAATAAAACCTGGAGCAAAATATCTTCTCGCATTTAACGAACCAAATTTTAACGACGGCGCAAGATTAACACCTCAGGAAGCTGTAAATGCTTGGGTAAATATTGAGAAAATTGCTGCTGCTAAAAATCTTGAAATCATAAGTGCTTCACCAGCATATAATGGGCCAAGTAATTATGGCGGAATTTCAGATCCTGTGGTTTGGCACAACCAGTTTTTTCAATTGTGTCCAACTTGTAAAGTAGATTATATTGCTTTTCATACTTATGATGCTACTGCAGGTTCTGTGATTGGTGTCACCAGTCTTCTGAAAAAATTCAATAGACCACTTTGGATCACTGAATTTGCAAATAGAGTTATTCAAAGTGCTGCGGACAAAACTGCTTTTATGAAAGACATTGTAACCAATTATGAAAACGATCCTGATATCTTTCGTTATTCTTGGTTTTCTGGCAGAGTAAATCCAACTTGGACAGATATGTTAGAAGGACAATTACTAAGTCCTACAAGCGGTGTTTTAAGGCCAATTGGTACAGAATATATTAATGTTCCTTATACCACGAAAAAAATGAATGTTCCGGGTCGTGTTACAGCAAACAAACATTACAGAAGAAGAGGAACTGGTTTGCAAGCAACAACAGACTCAAACACTGGGCAAAATGTTTGTTACATTAATGAAGGAGATTGGAACGAATTTATGCTGAATGTTGCCGATGCAGGAACTTACAATCTAACTTTTAGAGTCGCTTCTCCTGTTCTTGATGGAAAGTTTGATATTCTAGTAAACGATGTTGTGGTAAAAGCAGACGAAACTTTTCCGCCAACTGGAGACTGGCAAACTTTTGCTGATAAAGTAGTAAATGGAGTTGCATTGCCAAAAGGAGAAGTTTATCTGAAAATCAAATTCAAATCAAATGATTTCAATTTTAATTTTATCGATATAGCTGTTGCTAATCTAGGCGTTAAAGATAATGATTTAGAAAAAGAGAGTTTTACGATTTATCCAAATCCTGTAAAAACACAATCAACTTTACATATTAAATCAAGCACAACAGAACCTTTAACTATCAAAATAATTGACATGAAAGGCGATGTTTGTTTTTCTTCTTCAGATTATTCAACAAATGAAGATATTAAGATTGGAGAAAAATTGGCAAAAGGAGTTTATATTGTAAATGCGTCATACGGAAATATTAAAAAATCGATTAAAATCATTAAAAACTAATTCATTCCGTAGGAACGTCTGATTAATCTCAGATGAATTCCTTTCGCAAAATCAGGTGTCCCTACGGGACACAAATGCAAACAACATCATTTTTTTTTCTACCGATGAGACATTCCTATGGAATGATTTTTTTACAGAAAAAGCCTCTTTCGAAAATTTCAAAAGAGGCTTTTTTATTTTCAAAACAGAAATCTTAAATTCCAGCAATCACTTTAATTTCATCAATAATTCGAAGAGCTAATTTATCAGCCGCATCTTGAGAAGGTGCTTCAGTATAAATACGAATAATTGGTTCTGTGTTTGATTTTCTTAAATGAACCCATTCTGTAGCAAAATCAATTTTTACACCGTCAATTGTTGAAATATCTTCGTTTTTATATTTCTCGGTCATTTGAGCCAAAATCGCATCAACATCAATTTGAGGTGTTAATTCAATTTTATTTTTACTCATATAATATTCTGGGTAAGAAGCTCTCAAAGCAGAAACTGGCATTTTTTTATTCGCTAAATGCGTTAAAAACAAAGCAACTCCTACCAAACTGTCTCTCCCGTAGTGCAATTCAGGATAGATAATTCCACCATTTCCTTCACCACCAATAATGGCATTATTTTTCTTCATTAATTCTACCACATTCACCTCTCCTACAGCACTTGCTTCGTAGCTTCCGCCGTGCGCTTTAGTCACATCTCTTAAAGCACGAGAAGATGACATATTAGAAACTGTATTTCCTGGAGTTTTGCTCAAAACATAATCTGCGCAAGCAACCAAAGTATATTCTTCACCAAACATTTCTCCGTCTTCGCTAATAAAAGCCAAACGATCCACATCTGGATCTACAACAATACCAAAATCAGCTTTTTCCTTTACAACAAGCTCAGAAATATCAGTTAAATGTTCTTTTAAAGGTTCTGGGTTATGAGGAAAATGTCCGTTTGGTTCACAGTACAATTCTACCACTTCAACTCCCATTAATTTTAGAAGTTTAGGAATAATAATTCCTCCTGATGAATTTACACCGTCAACAACCACTTTAAATTTAGCTTCTTTAACCGCTTCGATATCCACTAAAGGTAAGTTTAAAACTTCGTCGATATGAATATCCATGTAAGCATCATTCGAAATAATTTCGCCTAAACTATCAACATCAGAAAAATCGAAAGCTTCAGCCTCAGCAATTTCAAGAATTTTAGCTCCGTCTGCACCGCTTAAAAATTCGCCTTTTGCATTTAATAATTTTAAAGCGTTCCATTGTTTTGGATTGTGAGATGCCGTTAAGATAATTCCTCCATCAGCTTTTTCCAAAGGAACTGCCACTTCTACAGTTGGCGTTGTAGAAAGTCCAAGATCAATAACATCGATTCCTAAACCAATTAAAGTATTCACAACTAAATTATGAATCATTGGTCCTGAAATTCTTGCATCACGGCCAATTACAACAGTCAATTTATCTTTAGCAATATTATTTTTTAAGAAAGTTCCATAAGCCGATGCAAACTTTACTGCATCAACAGGAGTTAGATTATCTCCTACTTTTCCTCCGATCGTTCCGCGGATTCCAGAAATAGATTTTATTAGAGTCATTTTTGTGAGTTAGGGTTATTTTTTTACAAATATAAAAAAGTTACTGAGTTCCTAAGGTGCTATGTTTCCAAGATTTTAATTTTAACCTATAAGAAACTACTTGCAACTCGCTATTTTTATAACAAAATGATTTAAAAAAGTTTTTATACATTTACTAAAATAACTTAGAAACTTATCTGTTAAGTATCTTAGAAATAGTAAAAAAAATGAATTTCTTAGCCCATATATACCTTTCTGGAGAAAATGATTTAATAAAAATCGGGAATTTTATGGCAGATGGAATTCGCGGAAAACAATTTGAACATTTTCCTAAAGATGTACAAAAAGGAATTTTGCTGCATCGATTTATTGACACTTATACCGATTCTCACGATATTTTTAGAACCAGTACAAAACGTTTACACGAAAGATACCATCATTACGCCGGAGTTATTGTAGACATTGTGTATGATCATTTTTTGGCAAAAAACTGGACCAATTATTCAGATGAAAAATTAGAAAGTTTTATAAGCCGATTTTACAATTCGCTTCATGATAATTACGATATTCTAACTGAAAAAACTCAAGGTTTAATGCCTTATATGATCGAAAGAAACTGGCTTTTGAGTTATCGTACAAAAGAAGGAATTCATCAAATTCTGACTCAAATGGATCGAAGGTCTAAAAATATTTCTCAAATGCAATTCGCAATTGAAGAGTTGAATGAATTTTACGACGAATTTGAAGAAGAATTTACTTCATTCTTTGAAGACATAAAAATACACGCCAAAGAAAAATTACTTTCTCTTTAACTGTTTTGTTTTCAATTAAATCTATTTGCTTATGAAAAAAATTACGCTTTTAATAGCACTTCTCTATATAAATATCTCTCAAGCGCAGCAAACCAATCCGACTGGTTTAGTTGTTACAAAAGCAATGGTAGTTTCTGCCCGAGAAGAAGCTTCAAAAATTGGATCTGACATTATGAAAAAAGGCGGAAATGCTTTTGATGCAATGGTTGGAACCGAATTAGCTCTTGCAGTTGCTTTTCCTTTTGCGGGAAATATTGGCGGTGGCGGATTTATGGTTTATAGAAAAGCAAATGGCGAAGTTGGTTCTTTGGATTATCGCGAAAAAGCGCCATTAGCTGCTACAAAAGATATGTTTTTGGACAGCAATGGAAATGTTATAAAAGGAAAAAGCACTGAAACTGCTCTCGCTATTGGTGTTCCTGGAACTATTGCGGGCGTTTTTGCTGTACATAAAAAATACGGAACTATGCCTATTTCTAAAATTTTGGAACCCGTTATCGCTTTAGCTGAAAGAGGTGTTGTTGTAACAAAAAAACAAGAAAAAAGTTTAAAAGATTACCATGAAAGCATTGTAAAAATAAACGGTGAAAATTCGCTTTTATCTGGAAATTTTAAAGAAAATGATACGATCAAATATCCTGCTCTTGCCAAAACTTTAAGAAGAATTCAGAAAAAAGGAAGAAACGAATTTTACAAAGGTGAAACTGCAAAAATCTTAGTTGATTATCTTCAGAAAAAAGGTGGTATTATCACTATGCAAGATTTAGCTAAATATGAAGCAAAATGGAGAAAACCGCTTCAATTTACATATAAAGGTTTAAAAATTACTTCGATGTCTCCTCCAAGCAGTGGCGGAATTTGTTTAGCGCAGATTTTAAAAATGCTTGACCCATACGATTTAGCAAAAATGGGACATAATTCACCCGAAGCAATTCAAGTTATTGTTGAGGCTGAAAGAAGAGCTTACGCAGACAGAAGTTTCTTTTTGGGTGATCCAGATTTTGTCAAAATTCCGATAAAAGAATTATTAACAGAAGATTATTTACGAAACCGAATGGCAAGTTTTAATCCTGAAAAAGCAACTCTTTCTTCAGAAATAAAAGAAGGAAAAGTAAATTATGCAGAAAGCACTGAAACGACTCATTATTCTATTGTAGATCAATTCGGAAATGCAATTGCGGCAACTACAACTTTAAATGATGGTTATGGTTCTAAATATTATTGCGACGAATTAGGTTTCTTTTTGAATAACGAAATGGACGATTTCAGCGCTAAACCAGGTTCTCCAAATATGTTTGGTTTGGTTGGAAATGAAGCCAACAGCATTGCTCCACAAAAACGAATGCTGAGTTCGATGACACCAACTATTGTGGAGAAAGATGGCAAATTATTTATGGTTGTTGGAACTCCAGGCGGATCAACGATTATAACTTCGGTTTTACAGACGATCTTAAATGTTTACGAATACAATTTAAGTATGCAGGAAGCTGTAAATGCACCTCGTTTTCATCATCAATGGCTACCCGATTTAATTACATTTGAACCAAACACTTTCGAAACCAAAACAATTGATCAGCTAAAAGCGAAAAGCTATTTAATTAATGAAAAACCAACTCCAATTATTGGAAAAGTAGATGCCATTTTGGTTTTACCAGATAAAAAATTAGAAGGAGGTGCCGATTTTCGAGGAGATGATACCGCTGTTGGGTTCTAATCGTTTTCGGTTTTTATTTTTTTTATCTAAGATTATAACCTAATTTTGTAAGTCAGATAATTTTAAAACGGAATGCTAAAAAAATATTTCAGAAGACTAGAAAGCATAATTGCCTTGGCTCAATCATTAATGACTCCAAAGCAGTTTCTTTTTTTATCAAGCGTTTTAATTGGAATATCTTGCTCGCTGGCAGTAATTATCCTTAAAACATTCGCGCACAGCGTTTTCTCCTTTGCGACATACATCAACGGAATTCTAAAGTTGAGTTTCATTAATAGTATTCTTCCAATTATTGGTATCTTATTAACGGTATTTGTTGTAAAAAAAGTACTCAACGGAACCATTCAAAAAGGAACTTCACAAATACTTTATGCCGTTGCAAAAAAAGCAAGTATTATTCCGAAAAAGCAAATGTATGCGCAGATTATTACAAGTTCGTTAACCGTTGGTTTAGGAGGATCTGCCGGTTTAGAGAGTCCGATCGTGATAACTGGAGCTGCATTTGGTTCTAATTTTGCTCAAAATTACAAACTGCAATATAAAGACAGAACTTTATTAATTGGCTGCGGTGTTGCTGCGGGAATTGCGGCTGCGTTTAACGCTCCCATTGCAGGAGTTCTTTTTGCAATTGAAGTTTTATTGGTAGATGTCAGTATTTCTGCCTTTACTCCTATTATGATTTCTGCTGCAACAGGTGCTTTGGTTTCTGCTATTGTTTTAGATGAAAGCATTCTTTTGAGTTTTAAACAGCAAGAAACTTTTAATTTTCATAATATTCCTTTCTATGTAATTTTAGGAGTTCTTACTGGCTTGGTTGCGATTTATTATTCGAGAAATTTTCAGAGAGTTGAACATTATTTTGCGAAACAGCAAATTAATCCATACAGAAAAGCTTTAATAGGTTCGTCACTTTTAGCATTATTAATATTTATTTTCCCAACATTGTTTGGTGAAGGTTACGAAAGCATTAGAACACTTGCAGAAACAGATCCTGGAAAATTGCTAGACAATACTTTGTTTGCTGATTTTAGAAACAGCCAATGGGTTTTACTGCTTTTTGTTGGTGCAACAATGATGATGAAAGTTTTTGCTTCGGGATTGACTATCGGAAGTGGTGGTAACGGAGGAAACTTTGCTCCTTCTCTATTCTTAGGATCGTATTTAGGCTATTTCTTTTCTAAATTTATTACTTTAATCGGTTTATCAAAGCTTCCAATTACCAATTTTACGATGGTTGGAATGGCTGGAATTTTGAGCGGTTTATTTCATGCTCCATTGACAGCTATATTCTTAATTGCTGAAATTACTGGAGGTTACGGATTAATGATTCCGCTTATGATTGTTTCTTCAATCAGTTTTGCGATTTCTAAACGCTATGAAAAATATTCGCTGGACGTAAAAGGATTAGCCAAAAAAGGACATGCATTTACTAGCAATAAAGATTCTAATATTTTATCAACTTTAGATATTGACAGCATTATTCAATGCGATTATTTAACTGTTCATCCTGAAGAAAATTTAAGCAAACTGGTTGATCTTATTTCGCATTCCAATCAAGTTGTTTTTGCTGTTGTAAATAACGATAAAGATTTAGTCGGGGTTGTACATTTTAATGATATTAGAGAAATTATTTTCAATGCTTACCGCGTAAAATACACACAGATAAAAGATGTAATGAAAGCGCCAACAGCAACAATTTCTTCTCTTGACAGCATGGAAATTGTGATGAAGAAATTTGAAAACTCGAAATCTGCTTTTCTTCCTGTTTTAAGAGATGGAAAATATCATGGCTTTATTTCCAAATCAATAGCGCTAGAAGCTTATAGAACAAAACTGCGTTCTATGACTATTGAATAACTTTAATATCGGATACGTTAAAAATTTTATTTATCCGATATTAAGAAGTATCTTTGTAGGATTATGTTTAATATTGACCTAACATACCGAGAAGAATTTCAATCAACCTTTGATCGATTGTATCAAAAAAGGCAAGAACTGCAAGACAGCAGACCATTGCCCAATATCGCCTTGAACAAAATCCGAGAAAGTCTTTCCTTAGAATGGACTTATAATTCCAATAGTATTGAAGGAAATACGCTAAGCCTAAGAGAAACTCAAATGGTTATTCAAGAAGGAATTACCATTAAAGGCAAATCGCTTCGTGAACATTTTGAAACCCATAATCATGATAAAGCTATTGACTACCTCTACTCTATTGTAGATGAAAATTATAAGCTAAGAAGTATAGATATTTTATCTATTCATGGTTTGGTAATGCGTTCTATAGAAGAAGATTTTGCAGGCAGAATTCGTAATGGAGGAGTTCGAATTTCAGGAGCAAATTTTATGCCTCCAAATGCCAATAAAGTCTCTGATTATTTAGACGAATTAATAGAGTTTATCAATACAAATCCGTTAGGTTTAAACGATATTGAACTAGCAACAATCTATCATCATAAACTGGTCTGGATTCATCCTTTTTTTGATGGAAATGGGCGCACGGTTCGTTTAAGCATGAATTTATTATTGATGCGATGTGGTTTTCCGCCAGCCATTATTCTTAAAAATGACAGAAAAAAATATTACGAAGCACTCAATCAGGCGAATAACGGTAATTACCAGAAACTAACACTTTTAATGTGCCAGGCGCTCGAAAGAACACTCAATATTTATCTAGGAGCAATGCCTGGAAGCACTTATGATTATCAATCTATACAAAATATTGTTAGTGAACCTGATACACCTTATGGTCAAGAATATGTCAGTTTACTGGCTAGAACAGGAAAAATTGACGCTTACAAAGAAGGCCGAAATTGGTACACTACAAGAGAAGCTATTGAAAACTATATGGCAACCCGAAAAAGAAAGCGCTAGTTTAAACTAGCGTTTATTGTTACTATTTATAACATAAACTTTTGCTATCGAGCACTAAAAGAACAAATCAAAGTGGTAACTTTGCGTTTTGCTCAAAATTATGTTAGATAAAGACAATACTATTGAAGTTCTTGGTGCAAGAGTTCATAATCTAAAAAATATCGATATCTCTATTCCGCGTGAAAAACTAGTTGTAATTACTGGTTTATCAGGTTCGGGAAAATCATCTTTGGCATTTGATACGATTTATGCTGAAGGACAGCGTCGTTATGTAGAAACTTTTTCGGCTTATGCCAGACAATTCCTTGGCGGATTAGAACGTCCGGATGTTGATAAAATCGACGGACTTTCTCCAGTTATTGCAATTGAACAAAAAACGACCAGCAAAAGTCCTCGTTCGACGGTTGGAACTATTACAGAAATTTACGATTTCCTAAGACTTTTATACGCGCGTGGCGCTGATGCATACAGTTATAACACTGGAGAAAAAATGGTTTCTTATTCTGATGAACAGATTAAAGATTTGATTATTCAGGATTACAATGGAAAACGAATCAATATTCTTGCTCCAGTTATTAAAGCCAGAAAAGGTCATTATGCCGAACTTTTCCAACAAATTACCAAACAAGGATTTTTGAAAGTTCGTGTAAACGGAGAAGTTCAGGATTTGGTTTCTGGAATGAAATTAGATCGTTATAAAACCCACGATATTGAAATTGTTGTAGATAGAATGGTAATTGAAGATAATCCAGATACACAAAAAAGATTATCTGAAAGCATCAATACCGCGATGCATCACGGTGAAGATGTCTTAATGATTTTAGATCAAGATTCTAATGAAGTGCGTTATTTCAGTAGAAATTTAATGTGTCCTTCAACAGGAATATCATATCAGAATCCAGAACCAAATTTATTTTCGTTCAACTCTCCAAAAGGAGCTTGTCCACATTGCAACGGATTGGGAACGGTACACGAAATCAATGTTAAGAAGATTATTCCAAATCCGAAATTATCTATAAAAGCTGGTGGTTTTGCTCCGCTTGGCGAATACAAATCTTCATGGATTTTCAAACAATTGGAAACCATAGGAGAAAAATTCGGATTTAAAATTACAGATCCAATTGAGAAAATTCCTGAAGAAGCGATGCAAATGATTTTGTATGGCGGAAAAGATAAATTTTCGATTAATTCTAAAGACCTTGGCGTTACAAGAGAATATAAAATCGATTTTGAAGGAATTTCTAATTTCATCAAAAATCAATATGACGAAAGCGCTACAACTAGCATAAAACGTTGGGCAAAAGATTTTATGGACGAAATTAACTGTCCTGTTTGCGATGGTTCTCGTCTTAAAAAAGAAGCTTTATTTTTTAGAGTAAATGAAAAAAATATCACCGAATTGTGTGATATGGATATTTCTGATTTAACAGCGTGGTTTCATGATTTAAATAGCCATTTAACAGATAAACAGCTTTTAATTGCTTCTGAAGTTGTAAAAGAAATTAAAGACCGATTGAACTTTTTGATGAATGTTGGTTTGAATTATTTGGCTTTAAGCCGAAGTTCAAAATCACTTTCTGGTGGTGAAGCACAGCGAATTCGTCTGGCAACTCAAATTGGTTCGCAATTGGTTGGTGTTTTATATATTTTGGACGAACCAAGTATTGGTTTGCACCAAAGAGATAATGAAAAATTGATTCAGTCTCTGGAACAATTACGCGATATTGGAAACTCTGTAATTGTAGTTGAACACGATAAAGACATGATCGAAACTGCAGATTATGTAATTGATATTGGACCAAAAGCTGGAAAATACGGAGGAGAAATCATTAGTATTGGAACTCCAAAAGAAACATTGGCTTCAAATACCATTACCGCTCAATATTTGAATGGTAAAATGAAATTTGATATTCCGAAGAAAAGAAGAAAAGGAAATGGTAAATTCTTGAAACTGACAGGAGCAACAGGAAATAATCTTAAAAATGTTTCGATTGAAGTTCCATTAGGGCAATTAACCTGTGTTACAGGAGTTTCAGGAAGCGGTAAATCGACTTTGATTAATGAAACGCTTTATCCAATTTTAAATGCGTATTATTTTAATGGCGTAAAAAAACCACAGCCTTATAAAAAGATTGAAGGTTTAGAACATATTGACAAGGTAATTGATATTGACCAAAGTCCGATTGGTAGAACACCACGTTCAAATCCAGCGACATATACAGAGGTTTTCACCGAAATTAGAAATCTATTTACTATGACTTCTGAAAGTATGATTCGTGGTTATAAAGCGGGTCGTTTCAGTTTTAACGTAAAAGGCGGACGTTGCGAAACTTGCGAAGGTTCTGGTGTAAGAACAATCGAAATGAACTTTTTACCAGACGTTTATGTAGAATGCGAAACTTGTCAAGGAAAACGTTTCAATAGAGAAACTTTAGAAATTAGATACAAAGGAAAATCAATTTCTGATGTTTTGGATATGACGGTTGATGAAGCAGTTCCATTTTTTGAAAATATTCCGAAGATTTACAGAAAAATCAAAACGATTCAAGATGTTGGTTTAGGTTATATTACGCTTGGACAACAAAGTACAACCCTTTCAGGTGGTGAAGCGCAACGTATTAAACTGGCTGGAGAATTATCTAAAAAAGATACTGGAAATACATTTTATATTCTCGACGAACCGACTACTGGTTTGCACTTTGAGGACATTCGTGTTTTAATGGAAGTAATCAATAAATTGGTTGACAAAGGAAATACAATTCTCGTTATCGAGCACAATATGGATGTTATAAAACTTGCCGATTATATTATTGATATTGGTCCTGAAGGTGGAAAAGGTGGCGGACAATTGGTTGCTAAAGGAACACCAGAAGAAGTAGCTCAGAATAAAAAGAGTTATACAGCTAAGTTTTTGAAAAAAGAGTTAGAGTAATATTTTAAATATATGAAGAAAATCATTTTCCTTTTGTTATTGGTAAATCATGCTATATTTAGTCAACAAATAGAAACTTTTAACTTTCCTAAAGATACTTATCGAAGCGTAAAAAATAGATTTAGCATTAATCCAACACCAAATTATCAGGTTTATAATGAATATTACTTTGAAATTAATTTAGAAGACTTTTTTTTCAACAAAAACAAACCTATTAAAGATGTTAGTTATTATTACAATAATGATAAAGCCAAAATGTATTTCGTAGAGTTTACAGTTGATGGTAAAATACAAAAGATTGAGAATTTTTATGACCATAAAAAAATAACTTTCAATTACTCCAACAAAATTATTACAAGACAAGCGTACGCTATTGGAACCAATATTGCGGATAAATTATCTTCTACAGATAGTATTTTCTACGATTACAACAATAATATCATAAAAAAATCACTTACCAATTATGATCAAAAACAAAATATTATCGAAAGACATATTGAAGATTATCAATACATAGACAAGAATAAATTAGTAAAAAAATATCAATATGACATCAGAGAAAATGCAACATTCATTTCTGGGTCTTTATCTCTTTATGAATATAGTGATAATGAGATTACTGAAAAAATATATAATCTTGGAGTCAAGAATCATACCATTCAAGAATTAAAAAAAGATTCAACAATATTCAATTCCAATCATCAGAAAAAAGTTTACCATCTAAATGAGAAAGGAGAAATTTCAAAAATTGATATTTCTTTTTCAAATAAAATAGAAAATTCAATCACTATAAAATATGACGACTTTAACAGAATGAAATCGGTTAATTCTGCTCAATATAAAGTCACGGATACTTATGCCTTTGAATTCGATGTAAAAAATAACATTGTTGAATTATCTAAAGAAGGAGTAATTCTTAATTATAAATACGATGAGAATAATAATGTCATTTCTGAAATAATAAAATCTGACAGTAACAACGATAAAGATTCTGATGTTTTAGAATACGATTATGAATACGACATGAATGATAATTGGATTACAATTACAATCATTAGAAATGGATCTACGCATTCTAAAAGAACTCGAAAGATAAATTATTATTAAAAAAAATATTTTTCTTACTTCACAAGCAACTGGTATTCAACACACATATACAAAAAAGTCTAATTCCTTTACTTTTACAATCTAATAATAACAGATTTCTAGAAAAAAGCGTTAATTTAGTGTCCGCTTTTTCTGAAAAATTCAAAGTTTTTAAAGAAAGATCTTTCAATTAAACCAATTGTTTATTTGAAGCCAAGTGCCCTAGCCCTGATGGGAGCGGCATCTCCCGATTTAGAAAAACAAGGCTCTTTAGCTGTAGTTTTTGTTTATCGGGAATATAGCGGACAGCAGGAACTAGCTCCTTCTTCCGATTACATAAAACATAATAATAAATTAAAATACCTAAAATGAGATTAGAAGATTTTGATAATGATGAAGATAAAGTAATTCAGGACCGTTTGAAACAAAAAACGTGGAATGAAATTAGAACCAATGACAGCTGGGCAATTTTTAAAATTATGTCTGAGTTTGTAAATGGTTATGAAGCAATGGGACGTATTGGTCCTTGCGTTTCTATTTTTGGATCTGCAAGAACAAAACCAGATGATAAGTATTATAAATTAGCTGAAAAAATCGCTTACAAAATCAGTAAAGCAGGTTACGGTGTGATTACAGGGGGTGGTCCCGGAATTATGGAAGCTGGAAATAAAGGTGCACATTTGGGTGGTGGAACTTCTGTTGGTTTGAATATCGAACTTCCGTTTGAGCAGCATTTTAACCCGTATATTGATCACGATAAAAACTTGAATTTCGATTATTTCTTTGTTAGAAAAGTAATGTTCGTGAAATATTCGCAAGGTTTTGTAGTGATGCCGGGTGGTTTTGGAACTTTAGATGAAATGTTTGAAGCGATTACTTTGATTCAGACTAAGAAAATTGGAAAATTCCCAATTATTTTGGTAGGAGTTGAATTCTGGTCTGGATTGATTGACTGGGTTAAAACCGTTTTGGTTGAAAAAATGCACACAGTAAGTCCAGAAGATTTGAATTTATTTAAAATCGTTGACACTGAAGATGAAGTTGTAGATGTATTAGATAAATTCTATAAAAAATACGATTTAAGTCCGAATTTCTAAATTTAATTATCTCAGGCGAGATCGTATTTCGCTACGAACATAATACCATTTATCGTTAAATTACGTAAAGTATCGTAAAAATTGAAAGCTGTTTTTTAAAACAGCTTTTTTTATGCTATTTTTACAGAAAACCAAAGTCACAATATGTCCGTAAATTAAGTATATCTGCTAATTTTTTAAGCCATTATTTGAAAGCACTTTATAAAATTATTTGCCTCATTTTAGTTTTATTCTGTTCGATGAAACTTTCTGCACAACATCTTTCTAAGATGGAAGTGGCGGTAAATCTTGAGCTTAAAACACTGAATGTAAAACAGGACATTGCATATCATAACACTTCTAACGATTCCTTAATTTCGATTACTTTAAACGATTGGAACAACGCATTTGCTGATAAAAACACACCACTGGCCAAACGCTTTTCTGACGAATTCTACAGAGGTTTTCATTTAGCAAAAGCTGCAGATAGAGGAAAAACTACCATAATAAATCTAATGGATTCCAATTTTATGGCTCTTGAATGGGAAAGAAGTGCCGAAAATCCAGATTATATTATCGTGAGATTAAATCGCAAACTTCCTCCAGGTGAAAAAATCGATTTACATCTCAATTATATTGTAAAAATTCCGAATGATAAATTCACTCGTTTTGGTTTTGATCAAAATGGCGGTATGGCTTTAAAAAATTGGTTTTTAACTCCAGCTAGATTTGAAAATCATCGTTTCATAAAGTACAACAATTTCAATTTAGACGATATTGCTAATGCTGTAACTGACTATGAAGTTGAAATTAAAATTCCAAATCAATACTCAATTGTAACCGATTTAAATCCAGTTACAAAAGATATCACAAACCAAGATTACAGCATTTATTCTTTCGAAGGAAAAAATAGAACTGATTTTAGCCTTTACATCGAAAAACAAAATACTTTTAGAACCTATGATAATGGATTATTAGAAGTTTCAACCAATTTGAAAAACAAAAAAATTGACGAAATCCAGAAAGCCATAATTATAGATCGAGTAGTTTCTTTTGCTAATAATTTTATTGGAAAATATCCACATCAAAAAATAACAGTTTCTCAAGCTGATTATGATCGAAATCCATTTTACGGACTCAATCAGCTTCCTTCATTTATTAGTCCGTTTTCAGATGATTTTATCTTTGAAATTCAGTTTTTAAAAACATTTTTGAATAATTATCTCAAAAATAGTCTGACTTTAGATCCTAGAAAAGACAATTGGGTTTATGATGGAATCCAGATTTATACCATGATGAAATACATGGAAGAAAATCATAAAGACCAGAAAATGTTAGGTAAACTTTCAGACATGAAACTGTTTAAAAGTTATAACATTACAAACATCACTTTTAATGAGCAATACAGTTATTATTATATGCTGATGGCTCGTAAAAATCTAGATCAGCCGCTGGGAGATCCTAAAAACACGCTAATAAAATTTAACGAACAAATTGCTAGTAAATATCGCGCAGGTTTAAGTTTGAGTTATTTAGACGATTATTTAAATCATAATATTGTTCCTGAAAGTGTAAAAGAGTTTTATAATCTTAACAAATTTGGACAGTCAAATCGCTATGATTTTGAAAAAATCTTAACCCAAAAAAGTCCGAAAGATATAAATTGGTTTTTCAATACAATTATTGATTCTCGCGATATTATAGATTATAAATTCACTAATGTTTCGAGAACAGCAGATAGCGTTAAGTTTTCTGTCAAAAGTAAAACAGGCATCTACGCTCCTATTCCAGTTTACGGAACTAAGAAAAATGAAGTTGTTTTTAAAGAATGGATTGAGCCTAAAACCAAAGATTCTGTTTACGAATTTGAAAGAAAAAATGCAGACAAAATTGTAATTAACTATGACAATGAAGTTCCAGAATACAATCAGAGAAACAACTGGAAATCATTAAAACATGTTTCGTTAAATCGCCCTATAAAATTTAATTTTGCTAAAGATTTAGAAGATCCAAACTACAATCAGATTTTATATATCCCAACACTGAATTATAATTTATATGATGGTTTCACGCCTGGAATTCGTTTTCAGAACAAAACTATTTTAGACAAGCCTTTTAATTTTGATATAAATCCTGCTTACTCTATAAATGCTGGAACATTTTCTGGCTCTTCAGCCTTTTCGTGGAATCAGTATTATAGAAATAGCACTTTATTTAATGTACGTTATTCTATTAGCCAAAATTACTTTCACTACGCTCCCGATGCAACTTATTTAAGATTGAATCCGATGGTAGTGTTTCGCATTCGCGAAAAAGATTTTAGAGACAATAGAAAACAAACTTTTCTATTTCGCCAAGTAATAGTAAACCGTGAGGCTAGTGCCTATATTACTGATAATTCTGAACCAAATTATTCTGTTTTTAATGCTCGATATGTTAATAGCAAAACAGAATTGATTGATCATTTTAGCTATATGAATGATTTACAATTTTCAAGCGGATTCGGAAAAATTTCAGGTGAAGTCGAATACAGAAGATTATTTCAAAACAATCGAAAGCTAAATTTACGATTATATGCTGGCGCTTTCCTATATAATAAGACAAATTCAGATTATTTCAGCTTTGGTTTGGATCGCCCAACCGATTACTTATTTGATTATAACTTATTTGGAAGATCTGAAACAACTGGTTTTTTTAGCCAACAATATGTAATTGCTGAGGGAGGTTTTAAATCACAATTAGAACCATCTTATGCTAACCAATGGATGACAACTTTAAATGTTAGTTATGCTGTTTGGAACTGGGTGGAACTTTACGGAGATGTTGGTTTTTTAAAGAATAAACACCAAAGCGAGTTTTTTGCGTACGATAGTGGCGTGCGTTTAAACTTGGTTCCAGATTACTTTGAACTCTATTTTCCGGTATATTCTAATAACGGATGGGAAATATCACAACCTAAATACAATGAAAAAATACGATTTATAATCACTTTTTCGCCAAAAACTTTAGTCACACTTTTTACCCGAAAATGGTTTTAATCAAATAAATTTTAAACAAAAACTTGCGAAATTATCAACAAAATTAATTTTTACATAAAAATCACTTAAAAAAAATACGTAGTTTTTTGAATTTGAATACAAATAATTAAATTATATTTAGTTTAAAGAATTATGATTATTGATTGTTTTTAAGTAATTTCGCGACATAAACAATGACCTCTCAAAATGATGATAAAAGAAAAAAGCAATACTACACTGACATTTGAAGATTTCAAAACTGAGGTATTGAATGACTACAGAATCGCTGTAACAAGCCGTGAATGTAGTCTTTTAGGTCGAAAAGAAGTATTAACAGGAAAAGCTAAATTTGGAATTTTTGGCGACGGAAAAGAAGTTCCACAGCTAGCAATGGCAAAAGCTTTTAAGAATGGAGACTTCCGTTCTGGATACTATCGCGATCAAACTTTTATGATGGCTATTGGCGAATTAAATGCAAAACAATTTTTTGCTGGTTTATACGGTCATACTGATTTAGCTTTCGATCCGATGTCTGCAGGAAGACAAATGGGCGGACACTTTGTAACGCACAGTTTAAACGAAGACGGTTCTTGGAAAGACTTGACAAAACAAAAAAATTCAAGTTCAGATATATCTCCAACTGCTGGGCAAATGCCTAGATTATTAGGTTTAGCACAAGCATCAAAAATATATAGAGAAGTTGACGGAATCACAATTAAAGATAAGTTTTCTGTTAACGGAAATGAAGTCGCTTGGGGAACTATAGGTAACGCAAGTACTTCTGAAGGTTTATTTTTTGAAACCATAAATGCAGCTGGAGTTCTGCAAGTTCCAATGGTTATGAGTGTTTGGGATGATGAATACGGAATTTCTGTTCATGCTAAACATCAAACTACCAAAGAAAATATCTCTGAAATTTTAAAAGGATATCAACGCGATGAAGATTCTAAAGGTTATGAAATCTTTAGAGTTAAAGGCTGGGATTATGCCGAATTGGTTTCGACTTATGAAAGAGCCGGAGCAATTGCACGCGAAGAACATATTCCTGTTTTAATTCACGTTAACGAATTAACTCAACCTCAAGGTCACTCTACTTCTGGTTCTCACGAACGTTACAAAAGTGCAGAAAGACTGGCTTGGGAAAAAGATTTTGACTGTATTCGCCAAATGCGTCTTTGGATGATTGCCATTAATATTGCTTCTCCAGAAGAATTAGCAGAACTTGATTTCCAATTAAAGAAAGAAGTTCTTGAAGCTAAAAAATATGCTTGGGATGCTTTTATTAATCCAATTATAGAAGAACAAAAAAATCTTCTTAATTTATTAGAACAAATTGCTGAAGCAAGCATTGATCATAAAGATAGAATCAAAAAATTAATTTCTGAATTGGCTGCAATTAAAGCGCCTTTAAAAAAGGAATTATTGGTTTATGCTAGAAAGATTCTTCGTTTTATTGAAGTTCCAAACAGCAAAGTTATTTTATCAAACTGGATTACAAACTTCTTGAATGAAACCCAAGAAAAATTCAGCAGCAATCAGCATTCAGAATCTGCTCAAAATGTATTTTCAGTACAAAAAGTTCTTCCAAAATATGCAGAAAATGCAAAACCAGATTTGGACGGAAGAATGATTTTGCGTGATAATTTTGATGCCTTATTTGCAAAATACCCTGAGACTTTAATTTTCGGTGAAGATGTTGGAAACATTGGAGACGTAAATCAAGGTTTAGAAGGCATGCAGGAAAAATACGGAGAACTTCGTGTTGCTGATGTTGGAATTCGCGAAGCGACTATTATTGGTCAAGGAATTGGAATGGCTTTAAGAGGTTTACGCCCGATTGCTGAAATTCAATATTTAGATTATTTATTGTACGCTATTCAGATCATGAGTGACGATTTAGCTACTTTACAATATAGAACGGTTGGAAAACAAAAAGCGCCGTTAATCATTAGAACTCGCGGACACCGTTTGGAAGGAATCTGGCATTCTGGTTCTCCAATGGGAATGATTATCAATGCTATTCGTGGAATTCACGTTTTGGTTCCAAGAGACATGACACAAGCCGCTGGTTTTTATAACACTTTGTTAGAATGTGACGAACCTGCTTTGGTAATTGAATGTTTAAATGGATACCGCTTAAAAGAAAAAACACCTTTAAATTTTGGTGAATTTAAAACACCAATTGGAGTTGTAGAAACTTTAAGAGAAGGCTCGGATATTACTTTAGTTTCTTACGGATCAACTTTAAGATTGGTTATGCAAGCAGCTAATGAATTAGCAGAAAAAGGAATTAACTGCGAAGTTATTGACGTTCAATCTTTACTTCCGTTTGATATTAGCAAAGACATTGTAAAAAGTGTTGCAAAAACAAATCGCCTTTTAGTAATTGATGAAGATGTTCCTGGTGGAGCTTCAGCATACATTTTACAGCAGATTTTAGAAGAGCAAGACGCTTACAAATATTTAGACAGCAAACCACAGACTTTAGCAGCAAAAGCACACAGACCTGCATACGGAACTGACGGTGACTATTTCTCTAAACCTTCTGCAGAAGATATTTACGAGAAAATTTACGATATGATGCATGAAGTTAATCCTTCTAAATTCCCTGCTTTATACCAGTAATTTAGAATGTTTTAGATATTAAAAAAGCTCCAA
The DNA here is from genome assembly GCF_003254625.1 of Flavobacterium ginsenosidimutans. Taxonomy (GTDB): domain Bacteria; phylum Bacteroidota; class Bacteroidia; order Flavobacteriales; family Flavobacteriaceae; genus Flavobacterium; species Flavobacterium ginsenosidimutans. The sequence goes on along the minus strand of NZ_QJRJ01000063.1, from coordinate 29,958 downwards.
TATTTTGGAGCTTTTTTTGTTTCTGAGGAACGAAGGATCACACTCGTAAATCGACAAAGATTGGCGACATTCTATGCGTAGTTTCTAGTGTGATCCTTCGTTCCTCAGGATGACAAAATTGTGTATAATGATTAAAAATCAATTAATTAAATATCTCGTAGCATTGCTCTCGCTCTTTCCAGATCTTCAGCCGTATCAATCCCAATACCCACATGAGTAGTTTCGACCATTTTAATACGTTTTCCGAACTCTAAATAACGTAATTGCTCTAACTTCTCAGAAGCTTCTAAAGATTTCATTGGAAGGCTGTAAAAGTCTAATAAAGCTTGTTTTCTAAAAGCGTAAATTCCGATGTGCTGAAAATATCTTACGCCAACGTTTTTCTCTCTTGGATACGGAATTACAGAACGAGAAAAATACAATGCAAACTGTGATTGATCTACAACCACTTTCACATTATTTGGGTTATTGATTTCCTCTTCATTTGTAATTTCACGCATTAACGAAGCCAAATCAACCTTTTTATCTGGATCATTTTTAAAAACCGATAAAACTTGCGCTAAAGGTTCTGCTTCTGTAAAAGGCTCATCGCCTTGTACGTTTACTACAATATCGACATCAAGATTTGCAATAGCTTCAGCAATTCGGTCGCTTCCTGATTCGTGTTCTTTGATGCTCATAATCGCTTTTCCACCATTAGAAACAATTTCATCAAAAATTAGATCAGAATCAGTTACAACAAAAACATCATCGAATAGATTTGTTGCTACTGAAGCTTCGTAGGTTCTTAGAATTACTGTTTTGCCTCCCAAATCCTGCATTAGTTTTGCAGGAAAACGTGTTGAAGCATATCTGGCTGGAATTACCGCTATTATTTTCATTCTTATATTTTGCTGAGTTTAAAAAACTCAAAATTTAGTAATTTAATTTTCACCCGTTTTAAGTGTTTGCAAATATGCAAAAATTACTTTTAAATTTTCTGTTTTCTATTTCTGTAAAGGATGAAAATCATGTTCAATAATTTTCTGTCTACTAGCAAACAATACATTGATTATTCTTAACGACTTTCTTGTCTTATTTATTAAGACAAAAAATTAAGCCAAAACTGTAACACGAAGATAAGTTGCGGGAATTAATGTAGAATTTGTGTCATTACTTTTGTTTTGGCTATTAACTAATCCTTCAAGTTTAGCATACAAATCTGAAGTTTTCCCATTTTGTTCAGCAGCTTCAAAAGCATTCATAGTTGGGCCATAGTAATTTTTTAATCGATTTAGCCACTCCGAAGGTGGGAATGCTGCTTTAAATGTAAAGGTATCTCTCTCAAAAGAAATATTTTCTTTAGGAACACCCGCATTTGTAAATCTTTCGATTACGTTATCCTCAATACCCCAAAGCATTGGGCTTACAAAACCCTCAGGAGGCGGTGGTGTAAATTCAGAACTAATCTTCAAGATTTGTGCAATCAACGTTGGATCTCCCGGTATCCAATTACCCATAATAATTTTACCTCCAGGTCGTGTGACACGAACCATTTCTTTAGCAACATCAAAAGGTTTTGGAGCAAACATTGCTCCAAAAATGCTCATCGTAACATCGTAAGATTGATTTTTCAATTCATTCAAATCGGTTGCATCACCTTCTTTAAATACAATATTAACCAATCCTTCCTTTTTTGCTCGAAGATTGCCAGCTTCAACTAAATTTCTTGCTATATCAACACCTAAAACATTGGCTCCTAATTTTGCCGAAGGTATTGCAGTAGTACCATCGCCACAGCCGAGATCTAAAACGTTACTATTCTCTTTAATTCCAATTTTGGCAACCAATTCCGCACCACTTTCTCTCATAGATTCTGCAACGCGCGTAAAATCGCCTTTTTCCCATAATGCTTTGTTTGGATTCATCTTACTTTTATCAGTGATTATAGTGCTGATGCCGCACTTTTACATAATTTGTAATCATCTTCTATCATTTTTTAAATTATCACCAGTTAATCACAAAAGGCATTTAAAAAACTAATTAAAAAAGAAGATACAAACCAAATAATCAACTGACAAACAATTACTTATGTAAAAATAAACAAATTTGCATGAAACATTTTACTATCTCACCAATTTATTTTTTAAACAAATTGTGTAGATTATAACTTTTAGACCATTATCACATAAATGGAAAAAGATTGGAAAACAATTTAAAAAAAATATTATTACAATATTTTTACTGAAGTCATACTCAACGAACCTGCCAAAAGTTTATCATTAAACAATTCCAATTCATCGTTTTTATCTTTTAAACCTAAAGTATATAATAACGGAAGATAATGTTCTGGTGTTGGAACAGCTAATTGAACGGCTTTATTTAATTTTTCGAAATCAATTAACGGCTGAAAATTTCCGTCTAACAAATAATTATTTACGGTTTCTCTTGCTTCAATTGCCCAATCGTAACCGTAATTGTCTTTATCAAAATTTCTAAAATCAACCATTCTTAGGTTGTGGACAATGTTGCCGCTTCCGATAATTAAAACACCTTTATAACGAAGCGCTTGCAGTTTCTGAGCCAATTCAAAATGATATTGTCCCGATTTAGTGTAATCGATACTCAACTGAATTACAGGAACATCTGCGTTTGGATATAAATGTTTAATTACGCTCCAAGCGCCATGATCTAATCCCCAATGTTCGTCTAATTCGACCATAACTGGATCTAAAATCTTCTTTGTTTCAACTGCTAATTCTGGGCTTCCTTGTGCGGGATATTGCACATCAAAAAGCGCTTGCGGAAAACCACCAAAATCATGAATCGTTCTTGGCATTTCCATCGAGGTCACTTTTGTTCCTTTGGTAAACCAATGCGCAGAAACGCATAAAATAGCATTTGGCTGCGGAAGTGTTTTTGCCAAATCTCGAAATCCAGTGACAAACTGATTTTCTTCAATGGCATTCATTGGACTACCATGTCCTAAAAACAGAACTGGCATTTTATCGGTATTCGAAAACGTAGATGAAATCGAATGTAAGTCGTTTAGTGTTGTCATTGCAAAAGCATTTATTGTTAGCCACGAATTCACGGATTTTTGTTTAAATAATTCGTGAATTCGTGGCTAAAAAACTATTCTTCAAAACTCTCGTCTTTAAATCCTATCAAATATAGCTTATTTTTAGCACGTGTCATAGCAGTATAAAGCCATCTAATATAATCAGTGTCAATGCCATTTGGAAGAAATGGCTGTTCGATAAAAACCGTATTCCACTGCCCCCCTTGCGATTTATGACATGTTATCGCGTAAGAGAATTTCACCTGTAAACCATTGAAATATTCGTTTTCTTTTACCTTTTGAAATCTCTTGTATTTGGTTGGCTCATCTTCATAATCTTTCATCACTTCTTCATACAAACGATTCGATTCTTCGTAAGTTAAAGAAGGCGATTCACTTGTCAAAGTATCTAAAATTAAAACCGTCTCAAAAGGTTTTTGCTGTGGATAATCGACCATTCTTATTTTTACTTTCGCAAACTTAAATCCGTACAATTCTCTGATTCCGAAAAGTTCTAAAACTTCGATAATATCACCGTTGGCAATAAATCCAGCTTCGTCGGTCTCTTTTAGCCAGAAATAATTGTTTTTTACAACCATTAAAAAATCTCCAACCGAAAGTTCGCTTTCCTTAAATAAAATTCGGCTTCTGATTTGCTCATTGTATTGATTCGCTCTTTTATTTGAACGAACAATAAAAGCAGTATCTTCAATGCTATAGTTGCTATAAGCGGTATTAATCGCGTCCTGAATATCGTAACCGTCTGTTAGTCGAACGATATCTTTAAACTTCTTTACATTGAATTTAAATTCGGTTATAAAACTTTCTTTCAATAACTCACGTAATTCTGTTGCGTTGTATAAAATCCCTGAACTTTCTTCCTGACGCATCACTTCGTCCAATTCGATATGTTCGATTTCTTTATCGTAATGAATACCCAAGGTCTGAATATCAAGCGCTGGACTAATATCTAAATTCACAGGAGGCAACTGTGCAGTGTCTCCCAAAAGAATCATTTTGCAATTGTTTCCAGAATATACATAATTAATCAAGTCGTCCAGAAGCGAACCGCTGTCTAAAGTACTGTCTGAAATCATCGAAGCCTCATCAACGATAAAAATGGTGTTTTTATGTTTGTTGACTTGTTTGGTAAAAGCGACTCCTCCGCCAGAAGATTTCTTAGGAAAATAGATCTTTTTATGAATTGTAAATGCTGGGTTATTTGAATAATTGGCAATTACTTTTGCAGCGCGTCCCGTTGGTGCAAGCAAAACGTATTTTTTGTTGATGTCGCCTAAATTATTGACAATAGTCGAAATAACGGTCGTTTTACCTGTTCCAGCATATCCTTTCAAAACGAAAATTGTATCATTTTGAGGTTCGGTTAGAAAAATCGCAATTTTCTGAAAAAAAATATCCTGTTTGTAAGTTGGAGCAAAAGGAAATCGTTTTTGTAAAATACCGTAAAACTGTGCAGAATTCATAAAGTAATATTGAGAGACAAAGGTCGACTTTTTTAATTTTAAATTCCAAGAATCAAATTCCAAATTCCAAACTTTAAAATTTACCTGCAATTATGCTCAATATTCAAAAAAACAAGCAAATTATATTCATAAAAAACACAACTTATTAATTTTCAAATAAATATACTTTTTCTTAACCTTCTTTTAAACTTAGATTGAAATTGTTTTTTGAAATTGCAATTATAATTGTTCCTTTTTAATTTGTAAGTTTGTGGTCGCTTAAATTCTTTCTTGATTTAAAACAGGTAACGAATTGTAAATCAACTATGTCATTACAAAATACTAACATTACTTCAAAAAATTACAGAAAACTTTCTATTCAGGTTTCACTGACTGGATTTTCATATTGCTGTTTTGATACTTTAAATAATATTATTACTTCTTTTAAAGAAATAAAGTTCGACACGTCGACTAAAACAGCAAAAATTGAAGATTTATTTAGCGAGGCATTCAAGAATAATCCTGAATTAAAAGAGACTTACGATGAAGTAATGGTTATTCATAATAATAATCTTTCGACTTTTGTGCCAACTGCTTTGTTTGATGAAAACTATTTAGGAAGTTATCTTCAATACACAAAAAAAGTATTTGAAACGGATTTTTTCACTTTCGATCAAATTCCAAACTATCAAATGAATTCTGTTTATATTCCATACATAAACATCAATAATTTCTTGATTGACAACGTAGGATCTTTTGATTACAAACATGCTAATACAATTTTGGTCGAAAAAATTCTGGACAATTCGCGCAATAATGACGATAAGAAAATGATCGTGAATTTTAATCCTGAGAATTTCGAAATTATTGTGGTTCAAAATCAAAAGCTTCTGTTATTCAATTCTTTTGAATATCATACACCAGAAGATTTCATTTATTATGTTCTATTTACAGCTGAACAATTGAGTTTGAACCCAGAAAGTTTTAAATTAGAATTACTGGGAACAATTACAGAAAATGACCCTTATTTTGAAATTGCTTACAAATATGTTCGCCATATTTCTTTTCTAGACGTTACTAAACTTAAGGAAAAGAACAATTTTACAACTGCTCAAAATCAAAAACATTATATCTTATTTCAATCATGAGAATCATTTCAGGAAAATACAAAGGACGCAGAATTTTTCCGCCAAAAAATCTACCTGTGAGACCAACCACTGATATGAGTAAAGAAGCATTGTTTAATGTTTTGAATAACCATTTTAGTTTTGACAGCTTAAAGGTTTTAGATCTTTTTTCGGGAACGGGAAACATTAGTTACGAATTCGCTTCACGCGGAAGCGCTCCTATCACCTCTGTTGATGGTGATTTTGGTTGCGTTAAATTTATTAAACAAGTTTCGTCAGAATACGATTTTGATATTGCTGCAACTAAAAGCGATGTTTTTAAATTCTTAGAAAATTCTAAAACAACTTACGATATTATCTTCGCAGATCCGCCTTACGGATTAGATCAGGCGACTTTTGAAAAGATTGTTTTGACAGTTTTTGAAAGAGGTTTGCTTGAAGATGACGGAATGATGATTATTGAGCATTCAAAATATACAAAACTTGAACATATGAGTAATTTCTCGTTTCAGAAAAGTTACGGCGGTTCTTTCTTCAGTTTTTTTGAACTAAATTCAACCGATGATGACGAAGAATTACCTCACGACCTTTCAATAAAAGAATCTGAAGAAGACGAAGGATAGTTTTTTTCATTTTTTAATATATTGCCCTCTTGTAATGAATTTTACAAGGGGGTTTCTTTTGACTAATTTTTAAAATCAAAAATGTCTTAATATATTATAAAAAAGTCCTAAACGGTTATTTCTGTATAGATTTTCTACATTTTTTTGTATAAAATTCAAATCATGAAAAAATTCCTTTTATCACTTGCTTTCATTTCCTTAATCTCTTGTTCGAAAGATGATGATTATAAAGAAAAAAAATACAACGGACCACGATATATGGATCCGCCAGTTTGGATTCAGGGAACTTGGAAAGACAACAAAGACAGAATGATTCAATTTACTGAAGACAATTTGTTATACAAATATCCTATGCAAAAATATACTTCTGCTACTACTGAAATATTTGATTATGAAAGATATTACTTAAAAGAGTATGGTAATTATCAAAATCCAAATGTTCAGGAAGTTGAATTAATAGATTATTATAGCATAAAGTATAATTGCCTAAATGATGCACCAAGCAAAAAATTTAGTTTTATACGAATATCAGAATCTGAAATTGAATCTACAGGTTTAATGCCTGGAATATATATAAAACAATAACTTAAAAAGAAGAGAAAACTCTTAAAATTAAGAGTTTTCTCTTCTTTTTATTTCTTTGATGGCTTTTTTACTCCTAGATAAAAAGAAAGTCCCACTCCAAAACTATCATGTCTTTCATATTGAAAATTTTCATGAGTAATCTTGCTTAAGCCTTTCGTTAGATTTATTCGATTATAAGAAGCACAAATTGCAATCGAATTTGAATTATTCTCAGAAAGAAAAATTTCATAGCCAATTTCTATTCCAAAATAAACTTGCCAGCTTGAAATACTTCGCTCTTCATCAAAAGAATGGGAAGGATAAAAATAATCAGTGCTACTGAAATTTTCTGTTGCTCGTATCCGCGCTAGATTCAATTTTGGCATTATATAATAAGTAAACGTCTTTTCTTCATACTGATTTAAAAAAACATTATAAACTTTTAAACCTAAACTAGTATTTATAGCAGAACCTTTTGTAGACAGTTTTTCTAAAACATAATTATCATAATCATAATGTTCTTTGTCTTTATTATCAGAGTTTAAATAACTTGCTGAAAGCTGAAAAGCTAATGATGGAAAATCTCCGTGATCTATTCCTGCCTCTACACTTCTTATTGTTCCAGTATTTTTATTCCCAAAATACATAGAATAATTACCAAAAGCCCTCATTTCTTGAGCTTTAACATTAAAAAAACACAATAAAAATAGTAGGCATAAAACAGCATTTCTTAGATTATAAAATTTCATCATTCAAATATTTAATTTTAAATTAAATATTCAAAAATCATTCCAAAAAAGAAAGAATTAACTTACTTTTTTATTCCAAAATAATAACTAACTCCTGCTCCAGCTAATAAAGTGCCATAATCTGTAATGTTGTAAGGAAGTCTATTTAAAGTTTTTCCCATATTAATTTTATTTACTGTAACACTTAGAGCTATAGCATCTGAATTAAATATTGGAAATTCCATTCCAAAAGTTAAACCAAAAGAATGCTGCCAATCTGCTCTGTGTCCTTTTTGAATTAAATTATTCTGTGGATCGTCATAATCTATAAATTGATAATTCCCATTAGCAACAATTCTTGACATGTTTAATTTTGGGATTATGTAATATGAGCAGGCAGCGGTATCAAAAGTTTCTCCGCTATACCAAAAGTATATTTTAGGTCCTACATTAAAGTTTAGCATATAAACATCTCCAGATAGTTTTTCTAAAGTATTAGTGTAAAAATCATAAAACTCTTGATCGTTGAGTCCCATAAGAGAATAACTAAGGCTTACTTCTGGTTTAAATAAAGGATGGAACTCAAATTCTGCTCCCCCACCAATATCGACAATTGCACCTTTTTTAAAATCATTGCTAACACTATAAGCTGTAACATTTCCGAAACCTCTAATAGCTTGGGCTTTTCCGGCTGAAAACGACAACACTAATAAAATAAATAAAACTCCTTTTTTTAGATTACAAAACTTCATTACTCAAATATTTGATTTTAAAAAATCAAATATTCAAAAATCATTCCAAAAAAAGAAGGAATTAACTTACTTTTTATCTAATCCTATTTTCACTATCATTAACGCTTTTTTCTTTAAACTCGGAATCTTTTACTTTCCCAAAAGAATAACGAATTGCAATCGAAATCTCATTTGCATCGACCAAATATTTAAACTTCGAATTTATATTGTTTACCGTAAAACTATCGGTATAACTCGTGGTTTTAAAAACATCATTGTAATTTAAAGTACAATTCCAGTTTTTGCCAAATGCTTTTGCCAGCGACAAATCGACTATAAAATTGGCTTTTCGTTCAAAAATTCCATCGTTTTGTTTTGTCATTCCCCAAAAAGATAAAACGAAAGTAAAATCTTTAGGTAATTTAAATGTATTATTGGAGTAATAATATAAATATGGTTTTGAAGGATGTAAAACCGCTGTATCATCTTCAACCTTACTTTTTACAAAAACCAAATTATTCGTTGTCGTCCAGAATTTATAGGTAAATGGAAGTGATAAATCTATTGTAAAACCAGTTTCTCTCTTAAAATTAATATCAGTAATCATCAGCACATTTGTTTCTTCATTAAAGATAAAACTCGGATTGGTCACGTTTTTGGTTTGAAAATAACTCAATTTTAAAGTTTTGTCGTGGTATTGAAATGAACTCGAAACTTCATCCACAAATGCCGGACCTAAATTTATACTGCTTCCATACAAAAAATACGGATTGATGTAAGTTGCTATTTGGCTTAACGAAGAATATTTTGGCCTCTCAATGCTTTTCGCATAATTTACATTGATGCTTTTTGTACTGTCTATAGAAAATGTAAAATCGGCTTTAGGAAATAAATTAGTGTAATTTTTATCAATTGAAGGAGAAACTTCTGTTCTAAACTTTGAATACACATTCGTATTTTCAGTTCTTAATCCAAATGAAAAATCGATCTTTTTTAGTTTTCCCGAAAACTGAATATATGCCGCCAAATTTTCTTCTTTAAAATCATAATTTGAAACTGTAATTTCATCTTTTTCAAAATCAAAAATCGTCGCATCAGACTTTGATTTCGCTTTCAAATATAATCCGCCGTATTCCAGATTCATTTCATTTTTAAACTTTTTCTCCAAATCAATTCTTCCCGAAAAAACATCAACATTAAATTTCTGATCACGGTTTTGCGACAATTCAAAATTGGTTTCATTATAATTATTGGCCACTAAACTTTCTAAATGCTGATTAAACTTTGAATATTGAAAACCAGCAAAAAACTGTGTATCAATCGATTTAATCTTTTTAGAATAATTCATAAAAGCATTTACAAAATCCTTTTTACTTGCATTATCACTTAGAGTAAAAACATTGTTTTCCTCATTTTGATTTTTATTGTACGTAAAAGTATTGATGTCGAAAGTATCATTTTGGAGTTTTCCATTTACATTAATTGAGAAATAATCTTCCTCTTTAATTTTGTAAAACACGCCACCTCCAAAAACATATTGATTGCGTTTTGTATTTGCCATTACATCATAATTAGAAACAATCGAAGCTTTTGGAATCTCATATTCTAAAGTATGATTTTCCCAAGGATTCAATTTATTATAATTGAAATTGGCTTTCCATTCTAATTTGCCTTTTTTAAAACTGGAATTAAAACCTAAATAATTATTGTAATTTCTTTTAAAAGATGCCACCTCAGAAATTTCAGTTTTAAAGCTGTCTTTTTTACTTAATTTTCTTGTGACTAAAATCACTGCGCGGCCTTCGGCTTCATATTTTGAAGACGGATTTTTAATAATTTCAACTGTTTTAATATCGGCGACTGTCAAAGCATTCAAATCGTTTATAGTTGCTTTTTGCCCGTCAATATAAATCAGCGGATTTCCTTTTCCAACAATCGAAATACTTTCACGATCTGTACTTACTTGAACCGATGGAAGTTTTGAAAGCAAATCAATAGGATTTGGAATTGTACTGTAAACCGAATTGGCAACATCAACTTTTATATTTCCGTGTGAGTTTGTAAATGTTTTTTTCTCCTGACTGATTACAACTTCATTTAATTGATTCGAAATCGAATCTTTGGGAGTTTCATTTTGAGCATTTGCTATAAATGAAAGGAAAAAAAGTAAAATTGCAACAAGCAGTTTTAATGGCAGATAAATATTCATTTTAAAATTGATAATGGTTAGCATTGCTGCAAAAATGCTTTGAAAACCTGCTTCTGAAAGTTAATCGTAGGTTAATGCAAGGTTAATCTGCTATTTGTTGCCTAAAAGCTGTATTTTTGAAACAGATTTTCAGATGAATATGAAACAAAAAATCAATTTACTAATCGCATTTTCTATTGTCGCATTAATTGTACTGACGGCTGTGCAATGCTATTTGGTAAAAACCACTTATGACTACAAAGTGGCACAGTTTCATACACAAATCAAAAATGAAATTGCGCAGATTACCAATGATTACAGTGATATCGATTCTGTTTTAGTTTCTAAAAAAGAAGCGTTATACAAAAGCCTTTCTGAAAATTATATGAAAGGTAAAAACACCAAATTGAACGTAAAAAATGGTGTTTTAAAAAATGATTTTCAAAGGGCTTTAACGAAGGAAATTCAGCGGAGATTTGAAAGGGATTTGCCAAATTTCAAAATTGATTTTGCAATTGTACTCAACAAATTTATTCTTTATAAAAGCACTCAAAAAGTAGACACTATTTTCTCTGAAAAGCCATTTATAAAAAACAAGCTTTATGGAAATTTAGCTTCTTTAAATCAAGCTTTTTTGGTTCGAAATTATGTTGGAACGACAAACGGAACTTTTGAAAATCAAGAATATCAATTATTGACTGAAGATTCGATGTATGTTTCGGTTATCGATTGGGAAATAATCATTTTAAGACGAATGACAATTATTTTGATTTTATCCCTTATCTCTATTACAACCTTGATTAGTCTTTTTATAATTGCGATAAAAGGATTAATTAAACAAAAAAAAGTGAGCGATGTTAAAACCGATTTTATCAATAATATAACACACGAACTTAAAACGCCTTTGGCAACTTTAGGAATCTCAACAAAGATTTTAGAGCAAAAAAACATTCGTGATAATGACGAAAATTTCAATGCGATTGTCAATACCATTTCACGTCAGAACAATCGTCTTCAGAATTTGATTGATCAAGTTATGGCAAATTCTTTGGCTGAAAATGAAATTGAATTGCAAAAAGAAAAAATCGAAATAGAAAATTTTATGCTTTCTATTATAAATGATTTTAAAATTACTTTTCCTAAAATCAACCTAAAAACCGATTTTCAAACGGAGAAAACTATTTTGGTTTTAGACAAATTTCATTTGACAACGGCTTTCTTAAATGTCTTAGAAAATGCTGTAAAATATGGTTCGAACACGATTACAGTAAAAACTAAAATCGTAGAAAACCAATTTTCTATTAGCATTGAAGATGATGGAATTGGTATTGCTAAAAACAAACAATCGCTTCTTTTTGAGAAATTTTATCGTGTAGAACAAGGAAATCTTCACAATACAAAAGGCTTAGGATTAGGTTTGTATTATGTTAACCAAATCGTAAAAGCGCACCAAGGTTCTATTAGCGTTATTAGCGATTTAGGAAAAGGAACTCAGTTTACTATTTTATTAAAAGTTTAATTCCCTTATTTTGAAAAGATTACTTTTAGCCGAAGACGATTTTGATTTTGCCGCGATTTTAAAACAATATTTAGAACTGCATCAATTTGAAGTAATCTGGGCAGAAAATGGCGAAATAGCTTTAGACTATTTTAAAAACCAGACTTTTGATATTTGTATTTTTGATGTAATGATGCCCAAAATGGATGGGTTTTCATTGGCCGAAAAAATAATTACCATCAATCCCGAAATTCCCTTTATTTTTCTAACTGCAAGAAAGTTAAAAGAAGACAAAATCATTGGCTTGAAACTTGGCGCAGACGATTATATTGCGAAACCTTTTGAAGTTGATGAATTGGTTCTTCGTTTACAGAATATTTTAAAAAGAATTGATCAAAAAAGAAGTTTAGAAGGAAATAATATAATTGAAATTGGTTCGTATATTTTTGATAATGAACGATTAACGCTTAATAATAAAAATCACGTTCAGCAACTTACAGAAATGGAAGCTTCTCTTATTGAGTATTTATATCTAAATCACAATCAGTTATTAAAAAGAGATCAAATTTTAATGTCGGTATGGAAAAAAGACGATTATTTCTCAGGTCGAAGTATGGATGTTTTTATCAGCAGGCTTAGAAAATATTTCAATTCTGATCCAAAAATTAAGATCGAAAGTGTTCGCAATATTGGCTTAGAATTTAAAATAGAAAAACCTTGATTCGTCAAGGTTTTTCTATTTTAATAGGAGAATTATTTTCCAATTACCCAACCTAAAGTAAAGTTTCCGGCAGGAATAAATTGAGTTTCGTATTTGTCAAATTGAACTCCGGGACCAACACTAAATTCTAAATTAAATCTTCCTTTATAAGTACGTTGCAATCCCCAAAGCACCGCAACTGCAGTTGAGGGGACATAATTAAAATGCTCTGAATTCCCTGTAAGAGGTTTGAAATAGTAAGTAGCATTTAATGCTAAATAATTTCCAGAATTGCGCTCTGTTCTTTTACCTTTATTTGCTCTTTTTTGTAAATTATAATAATGGCGAAATTGTTCTGTAATTAATGGAGCAATATAAGTATTTGATTCTCCATAATAGTCATTGTAACTATAGCCTATACCCAAAGCAACCTCAGAATAAAGTGTGTTTTTTTCTGAAAATCCGTGTTCATAAACGAAACCAGGAAATAGCAAATTGATTTTAAATTGATTTTTAGCAACGGAAACTGGAGCTTCTTCTTGCGCTTGAACTGCGCTAAATGGAATAATAAATAAGAGTAATAAAAAGTAGTTTTTTGTCATTATATCAATTGGTTAGTTGAGGCAAAAATAACAATTAAACCATGCGAAATTCTCAAACTCAGTTTTATTTTCTTACAATTCTATCCTTGAAATCATATAATTTTCATAAACAATTGTATAACAACATGTAAGGTTCTAGAGTATAACTTTGTTATAAACTTTTAAATCTAACAATCATGAACCTAAAAAGATTTTTCGGAGGATTATTAACGATTCTCGGAATTGTAGGACTTATTTATACGGCCGTGATTTTTGCTGATACATCGGGCGAAACCAGAGATATAAAATCATTAATTATTTACGGAATATTAGGAATCGTATTTTTTACTTCTGGAATTAGTTTGGTACGTACAACAAAAGACGAATCTTAGACCTAAACATTTTAGAAACACATAGAGATATAAACTTATAATTGAAAAGTCGTTTCACTTAAATTGGCAATCAAATTACCAAGTCTGAAAGCAAGCTTTTCAAATAATTTAGTTTTATGTTTCTATGTGTTTTGCATTTGTATTACTTCATTAAAATTGCAGCAATTTTTTCGTAAAGCGGTGTTTTTAATCCATACTTTTTTCCTTCGTTTACTACAAATTGTGTAAGCGAAATTACTTCTGTATTCTTTCCTGCAAGTAAATCCCTGTGCATAGATGATGTTGCTTCTTTTGGCGATTTTTCCAATTTTACAACAGATTGAGCAACAATATCATGTGGCAGTTTTAAGCCTTTCGCTCTCGCTACATCTTCAATTTCGTGAAGCAATTCTATATACGTTACTTTAGATTCAGAATTACTTAAAATCTGTCCAATATTCTGATTCAAGTAAGAAGTGGCAGAAGCTAATGCAGAAATAAAAATGAACTTTTCCCAAACGGTTTCTTCAATATTTTCAACCAAGTAGCTTTCTATTTTTGCTTTTTCAAAAATAATATGCAATTCTTCTAAAACGGCAAAAGGAGTCGTTTTTGATCCAAAAAATACTTTTTCGTAAAAACCAATCTTACGTATTGTTCCTGGTGAAAAAATCATCGAAACGATATAAACACAGCCCTGAAGCACTTCATTTTTAGGAAATATTTTTTTAATTCTTTCTTGTGCATCGACACCATTATATAATGGCAGAAATACTGTTTCCGCTTTTACACAATCTTTTAAAGAAGTCAAACTTTCTTCAATATCGTATGTTTTGGTAGCGCAAATCAAATAATCTAAAATTCCAATTTCTTCTGGATTATTAGAAACCAAATCTGGAAAAACAACTGTTTCGGTTTCGTCCGTAACAATTTTCAATCCGCTTTCTGTAATGGCTTTTTGTGTTTCGCCACGTGCAATAAAAATAATCTCTACATTATCAATGTTTTTATATGCTTTCGCTAAAAGTCCACCGAAGTAACCTCCTACACCACCAAGCCCTAAAATTCCTATTCTTGTTTTCATGATAATTTAATTAATGCCACGAAGGCGCTAAGTCGTAAAGTTTTTTTGGATCTAGTAAAGTAATTTTAAGCCCAAAGGAAAAACAAAAACTTAGTGTCTTTGTGTCTTCGTGGCTAAAAAACTATTCCTCCAAAACTGGATTCAAGTTTAATTCTGTAAAATCTCTTTCTGTTTTCGAAATGATGATTGTCGCCACAGTATTTCCAATCAAATTGGTAATCGCTCTGGCTTCGCTCATAAATTTATCAACTCCCAATAAGAACGCCAAACCTTCAACTGGTATTTTATGTAACGCTGTTAAAGTCGAAGCTAAAACAATAAATCCGCTTCCTGTAACTCCTGCCGCACCTTTCGAAGTAATCATCAAAATTCCGATTACAGTTAGAATTTCAAAAAAACTTAAATGCACATCATACAATTGCGCGATGAAAAGTACCGACATCGAAAGATAAATCGAAGTTCCATCGAGGTTAAAAGAATAACCTGTTGGAATCACCAATCCTACAACCGATTTACTGCAACCCATTCTTTCCAGTTTGACCATAATACTTGGTAAAGCCGCTTCAGAAGATGAAGTTCCTAAAACCAATAAAAGTTCTTCTTTTATATATTTTAAAATCGAAAAAATACTGATTTTATAATATCTCAAAATACTTCCTAAAACAAGAAACACAAAAAGTGCCATCGTCAAATAAACGCAAAGCATCAATTTTCCTAACGGAATTAAAGTTGCTAAACCAAATTTACCAATTGTATAGGCCATTCCGCCAAAAGCTCCAATTGGCGCCAGATACATTACATATTTTAAAGCCGTAAAAACGACTTTCGAAAATCGCTCTAAAACCAAAATGGTCTGTTCTCTTTTTTGATAGAAATTCAAGGCGATTCCGCAGACAATTGCAGCGAGCAAAACTTGTAACGTAAAATTAGACAAGAAAAACTGCAACCACGAAAAATGTTCAGAAGCACCTTTTGTATATTGACTAGCATCGCCAAAAGTTAAACCTGATTTATCAATTTTTCCTGGTTTAAAAATATAGGCAACTGCAACGCCAATTGCCAGTGCAACAGTCGAAACTACTTCAAAATAAGCCAAAGCTTTAACGCCAATTCTTCCCACTTTCTTTAGATTTCCCATTCCTGAAATTCCTAAAACAATAGTCAAGAAAATAATTGGGCCAATAAAAAGGGAAATTAGCTGAATGAACTTCTTCCCTAGAAATTCCATTTTTACGCCATTTTCTGGCGAAAAATGTCCAAGTAAAATGCCAGCAATAATGGCAATTAAAACCCAAAAAGTGAGATTCGTCAATACTGAATGGGAAAGACTTTTCTTGGTTTTAGGAGAAGGATTTGGAGTGGTTATATTCATGAAAAAATGATTAGATAGTTTCACAAATATATAAAAAATGCAGACCTGTAAGCCGGATTCTGTTCTTGTCTGGTTTTGCAACAAGACAATACCTTATCATTTATCTAGATCCACCATTACTGATGGACTCAATCTACCTACCCTTCGGCAACGAACGAGAAGCCCTTAAATGCCGATATACTTGGTATTTCACCGCATAGAGTTTACCTGGTTTCACTACAGCATTACCTGTACATACTTTCTGCTGCACTTGTCCTAATCCCTTTCGGAACCGACGGGCGTTACCCGCTATGCTTCTCTATGGTGTCCGGACTTTCCTCCCTCCCGATGAATCGGGACGACGATAAGGCGGTCTGCGCTGCAAAAGTAGCGATTTATGAACTAACAATAATGATTTTAAATTTCAGATTTTATGACTTTTACTCTAACTTTTTAATTTTAAAATAGTTATCTTTAGAAATCTATTATTAATAAATTCAGTTTATCATGAAAAGAATGTATCATTACGCAACTGTTTCAAAAGCTTTAGATCAATTGAATGAAAAAGGATTTACGTGCGATTTTAATCGAAATGCTGATGCGATTAAAAAGAATCCTGAAAAATTTGAAATTGTACATGTGTATCGATACGAGGGGAATTCGGACCCGGCAGATGAGGCAGTTGTATACGGAATTAAATCGACTTCTGGTAAAAAAGGAGTTTATGTTGCTGGCTTTTCAGCCGATTCAGATCAGGAGACAGCAAAATTTTTATTTGATTTAAGTATTAGAGGACGTTAGAAAATCAAGTAAAAAAATGAGAACAAAAAAATTATTCAATAATCTATGCCATTCCTGGAAACGGAATTCAAACCTTTCTAGGAATGACATAAAACATTATCAAAATTTACTTTTCAAATCCATTCTTCCATGAAGAATTCTTATAATTTCAATTTCTCCTTTTGAAATAACCTGATAAAATAAAATGTGTTCATTAGATTTATAACCCAATAATTTTTCTGTAACATTATCGTATTTCTTTCCAAGATTAGGATTTTCAGCAACTTCCTGACAAGAATCTAAAAGTAACAAATAATACTTATCGGCTTGTTTTTCTGACCATTCATCAAAAGTATAATTCCAAATATCAGCTAAATCTTCAACAGCTTTATTTGTCAAATAATATTTAGCCATTTTTTCTCTTTGCTCTTAAACTTTTAAGCTGTTCTTTCGGATCAAAATTTTCGGCACGTCCACTATTAACTCCATCCTGAATTGCTTTTTTTAAAACAATCAATTTACTTTCTTCTTCTTCCAAAAGTCTTAATCCTGCCCTAACAACTTCACTAGCATTCTTATATCTTCCGTCTGAAAGACTGTTTTCTATGAAGTTTTCAAAATGATTTCCAAGCGATATTGAAGTATTTCTTCCCATAACTTTTTCTTTTAACAATGTAAAGTTACCAAAAATTGGTAATTATTCATAATTAACTTAATTAATTTGTTCCTTGCAATGACATAAAATCACAACAAAAAAGTCCATCATTAAGACAGACTTTTATAACACAACATATGTAAAATTATGCTGTTGGTATTTTTAACTTCCAGCCGGGTTTAATCAAGTCTGGATTTGAGATAATGTCTTTATTCGCTTCAAAAATATCTTTCCAAGAAATACCGTAAGCCGCAGCAATTTTAGATAGCGAATCCCCTCCTTTCACAATATATTCTTTTGTTGCACCTTCTGTAACTGCAATATTCATTACAACATCTGCCGATCTGTATTCAGGATCAATTTTTTCGTACGCATTCCAAAGTTTTTCCTTATCAGAAGCCGATTTAGCTGTACCATCAATATAGAGCACATTATCATGTTCTCTCACCTGCAAATTAGCAATTCCAATTTCGGATGCTAAATTTACTACCTCTCTGTATTTATCTTGCAAACTCATAACCGCCCTATTTAATAGTTAATTTATTGTCTACTTTCTTGGGATGCAATTCTTGAATACTTTGTATTAAAGGCTGCAATCTATCTTTTGCAATTTCTCCCGAAAGTGTAACAACACCTCCAACAACAGTTGCGCTAACACCATCATAAGCATCAACTACTTTACTGACAGCTTTATCCAAATCGGTATCTGAATTAATTACAACAGTAGCTGCGGCTGGCTCTTGATTTGCTCTTTTAATTTCGCAGGTGTTCACAACAGATTTTACGCCTTTGGTTGCTCGTACACTTTTTTCGATATTTTTTTTGAAATTTTCATCATCACAAGTTCCTGTAATAGTGGCAACACCTTCATGAACTGTAACTTGAATTTCTGGAGTATCGTTTAATTTTTCACTGATTGCTTTTTCAATTTCTGCATCTTTTGGAGCACAAGCTATTAAAGAAATCGCAAGTCCCGTTCCTAATAAAATTGATCTGATTTTCATGATAATCTCTTTTAATAATTACTTTTTTAAAATTAAATAGATTAACTATCAAAAGATTATATGATATTGTTACGGATTTTATAAGTTTTCCAGTAAAAGAATAAATAAAAACGTCTTTTTATATAAAATATAACGTTAGGAACTCAAACTCAATCTACTCAAAAAGCTTCTAAAAGTTTTATGATTTTCAGATTTGTGATTTGGTAATTTTCAGACTATATTTGCTATCGAATAAAAAAGAATATGGAACAATTTGTAGTATCGGCACGTAAATATCGCCCGCAGACCTTTAAGGATGTTGTGGGACAAAAAGCCATTACAAACACTTTGTTGAATGCTATTGAAACCAATCACTTAGCTTCTGCTCTTTTATTTACAGGACCGCGTGGAGTTGGTAAAACTACTTGTGCGCGTATCTTGGCTAGAAAAATAAATCAGCCTGGATATGACGACCCTACAGAAGATTTTGCATTTAACGTTTTTGAGCTAGATGCTGCTTCAAACAACTCGGTTGATGATATTCGTAACCTTATCGATCAGGTTCGAATCCCGCCACAAACTGGACAATACAAAGTATATATCATTGACGAGGTCCATATGTTGTCTTCGGCAGCTTTTAATGCTTTTCTTAAAACGTTAGAAGAACCGCCAAAACATGCTATTTTCATTTTAGCAACAACAGAAAAACACAAAATCCTTCCTACGATTTTATCTCGCTGTCAGATTTTTGATTTCAAAAGAATTACGGTAAAAGATGCTAAAGAACATTTAGCTGATGTTGCTGAAAGTCAAGGAATCGTTTTTGAAGATGATGCACTGCACATTATTGCTCAAAAAGCAGATGGTGCAATGCGTGATGCTTTGTCAATTTTTGACCGTGTAGTTTCTTACTGCGGAACAAACTTAACTCGTCAAGCCGTAACCGAAAACCTAAACGTTTTAGATTACGAAACTTATATTACTGTTACCGATTTAATTCTAGAAAATAAAATTCCAGATCTTTTAGTAGCATACAATGATATTCTTGCTAAAGGTTTTGACGGACATCATTTTATTGCTGGTCTAGCATCGCATTTTAGAGATTTATTAGTGAGTAAAACTCCTTCGACTATTGCTTTATTAGAAGTTGGAGAACAAGCTCAGCAAATGTATGCGGTTCAATCTCAAAAATGTTCTCAGGAATTTTTATTGAAAGGAATTGACCTTGCAAATGACTGCGATTTAAAATACAAATTAAGTCAGAATCAACGACTTTTAGTTGAATTATGTTTGATGCAATTAGCCTCTATCAACTTTGATGGAGAAAAAAAAAAGCTGAGCAATTCATAATTCCGCCAACTTATTATAAAAATGGAAGCTTTTCTATTGTTGAAGTTGTAAGTCCAAGCAAAGAAAATCAAAATACAAAAGCACAAACAAGTTCGGAAGAAAATGCAAATAGCAATGCTACTAATACTGCTGTTGTAAATACTCCAAACACAGTTCAAACTCCAGCTGAAACTCCAATAGTTCAGGCTCAGGAGACTCCTAAAATAGATACAAGTGGTTCTCCAAAAGTTTCAGCTTTTTCTCTTGCCAGTATCCGTAAGAAAAAAGAATTAGAAGCAAGCAGTAAATCGTATGTTAAGCCATCTTCTGTTTTACCGACCGAAGAGTTTAACGAAACCGATATGCGTCTTCATTGGAACAAATATGCCGAACGTTTAGGTCAAAAAGGTCTCAAGATCATGGAATCGATTCTATTGATTAGTGATCCTGTTCTGAACGGAACAACAATTTCTTATGAATTGCCAAATGAAGGATCGAAACTAGAATTTGAAAGTCAGATGAATGGTTTGTTAGGGCATTTAAAAGGCCATTTACATAATCACGATATTACAATTGAAGTAATTGTAAATGAACAGGCTGAAACGAAAAGAACTTACAACAACCAAGATCGATACAATCGTTTCTTGGAAATCAATCCAAACATCGAGCTTTTGCGTTCTACATTTGGATTGGATTTGAAGGATTAATTTTTTTTTAATAGCCACAAATTCACGAATTTTTCTTTTTTATGCTATTTTTTTCTGTTTCGTGTTACTAAATAATTACTCCAATTATTTATTTTTGAACCCGAAATTATAGACTTTATCTAGCCATTTTTTTCGTTGTTCTTCATTAGAACCTTTTACAATTCCAATATAACTTACTTTAACCGGTTTTACACCGCAAAATTCTAAAGTAGATTTCTTTAATTGATTCACGCTAGGTCTTCCAAAAAACAAACGATAATACCAGCTTGGCTGATCTAAAGTTGTAATAATATGTGCTGTTTTACCTTTTAGTAATTTATCCCACCAAACTGAATTTTCGCGATACTGAAATGCCATTCCAGGAAGAAATAAACGATCGATAAAACCTTTTGTAATTGCAGGAAGTCCGCCCCACCAAACGGGATGAATCCAAACTAGATGTTCTGCATTTTGTATTTTTTGCCAAGCCTCTAGAAGATCTGGTTCTAAATCTGTACGTTTTTGATATCCAAATTGAAGATTTGGATTGAATTTTAAATCGGCAATTGTAATGGTTTCTACTTTTGCGCCTGAAGCAATGGCTCCATTTTTATAAGATTCTGCAATTCCAAAATTGAAGCTTTCTGCATTTGGATGTCCGTTTACAATCAGTATTTTTTTCATATCAATGTTTTTCCAAAAATACTATTAGTACATTTTCTTTTATAGGACAAATGTCCTATTCTTTTTTTTCAAGCAGATTTTGCCGATAAAGCAGATTTTGAAGACTGTCAAGATTTGCGCAGATTTTAATATCAGAATAAATAGAATTAAAAAAAATCTACTTAAATCATTTTAAATCTGCGTGAAACAAAAATTCAAAGTTTATAAAACAGCTTTACGAATTCGGCTTAAATGTCTTGGGGTAATTCCTAAATAAGAAGCTAAATATTGCATCGGAATTAACTGTATGTATTTTTGATGATTCTGATATAATTCTTCGTAACGTTCTGCTCCAGATAATTTCTGAAAAGAAACCATTCTTTTGTGCAGATTTACAAATTCTAATTCGGTCAATTTTCGACCCGTTTCCTGCCAATTGAATCCTGATTTATAAAGCTTTTCCAAAGCTTTCCGATCCAGAATCTGCAATTCTGTTTCGGTTAGAGCCTGAATATTTTCTTCTGCTTTTTCTTCGGTTATAAAACTGGCAAAAGATGCCATAAATTCATTTTCAAAAGCAAAACAATTGGTGATTTCATCACCTTTATGATTCATAAAAAAAGAACGAAGAATTCCTTTTTTTATAAATACTATTTCATTACAAATCTGGTTTTCAGTTAATAGAAGTTCTCCTTTTTTCAACGTACGAAACGTAATTAAATCATCTAAAAGATTTAATTCTTCCTCAGAAAAATCTTGAACAGACTGAAAAACGGTTTTCATTTTTACTATTATAAATCAATATTTAAGAAAAAACTCTTTCGATTCTTTTATCAGGAACAAGCCAAATTAAAGCCACGATAACATAACAAGCACCAGAAATCCATTGATTGTAAAATGAGGAAACAATTCCAATAACATTCAGAACTGCAGAAACTTTACCTTTTACATCTTTACCAATAGCTTTTCGTAAAGGCGAATTTATACCTTCTACATCTAAAACCATTTTCTGCAGAATAATATAAGCTACTGCACATCCCAGCAAAATAATTCCATACAATGCTAAAGGCGCTTTTTCAAAATTATGTTCTCCAACCCAACCTGTAGAAACTGGAATTAGGGATAACCAGAACAACAAATGCAAATTGCTCCAAAGTATTTTTCCGTTTACTTTAGATAAACCATGAAGTAAATAGTGATGGTTGTTCCAATAAATTCCAACATAAATAAAACTCAAAACATAGCTTAGAAATTTAGGAATTAAAGGCTTCAAATCAGCGAATTCGTTTCCGTGAGGGACTTTAATTTCTAAAATCATAATCGTGATAATGATTGCTAAAACACCATCACTAAAAGCTTCAAGCCTACCTTTATTCATTTATAAAAAAATAAGAAAATTAAATTTTACCGTAATACATCGCTTTTACAATACCATCAGAAAGTCCAATTTTTGGAACATAAATCTGGCGTGCTCCACTCCATTTCATCGCATTCAAATAGATACGAGTTGCGTGGATAATTACGTCGGCACGGTCAGAGTTTAAACCTAATTCGGCAATTCTCTGCTCATAAGTCAAAGAGTTTAAAAATGCGTACTGCGAGTTAACATAAATATACGAAAGCGGTTTTTCCTGCTGTTTTCCAGACATTTTAAACAATTTGTTAATGTTTCCTCCAGAACCTATAAGCGTTACCTCATCATAATCAGCTGTGTTGGTTTTAATCCATTTTTCGATTTCATCCCAAACTACATCATGAACCATGTTGTTCAATAAACGAACTGTACCCGCTTTGAAAGATCGTGAAGTAATCATTTTTCCATCTGAAAATAATGTAAACTCGGTACTTCCACCACCAACATCGACAAAAAGATAGGTTTCGTCAGATTTAATTAAATGATGCAAATCTGTTGAAGCGATAATTGCAGCTTCTTTTTTACCATCAATAATCTCGATTTTTATGTCGGCTTTTTTCTTAATTAAAGCCACAACTTCTTTAGCATTATATGCTTCGCGCATTGCAGAAGTTGCAAATGCCATATAACGCTCTACTTTATGTACTTTCATCAAAAGATTGAATGCTTTCATTGCATCAACCATTCGATCGATATTTTCTGGTGAAATTTCTCCAACCGTAAAGGCATCTTGTCCTAAACGAATTGGTACACGAACGAGGGAACTTTTATTAAACTGTGGTTCTTTTCCTTCTTGTTCTACAACGTTAGCTATCAAAAGCCTCATGGCATTCGAACCGATATCTATTGCTGCAAACTTCCTAATATTAATCATGCTCACTTTATGATTTGAAATTGGTTTTAATTATTAATTTACTTTTTGAGGAACCTCTTCTAGCGCTGCTACTTTATTCTGATAATATTTATAGGTCTCAAATTGTGCTCTAAAAGGGGCATGATTGTTCTTTGGCTTATATTTATTATCTAATTTATACGAATGATATCTCACTTTTACATTTCCTTTCCAAGCAATGTTGAAATTATCAATTAATTCTTTTTTAATTTCAAGGTCATAAATTGGACAAGTTACCTCAACTCTTCCATCTAAATTTCTTGTCATGAAATCGGCAGAAGAAATATAAACTTCGGTTAACCCTGCATTTCCAAAAATATAAACTCTTGAATGTTCTAAATAATTATCAACGATACTTATCGCTTCGATGTTTTCGCTCATTCCCGGAATTCCTGGAATTAGAGAGCAAATTCCTCTTACTTGAAGTTGGATTTTTACTCCTGCGTTACTTGCTTCATATAATTTATCGATCATTTTAAAATCAGACAAACTATTCATTTTTAATTTTATGTGCGTTTTTCTGCCAGCCAAAGCATGAAGAATTTCGCGGTCAATCAGCTTTATAAATTTGCTTCTTGTATAATGTGGCGATACGATTAAATGTTTGTATCTGTGAACTCTATAATTGATATCAAAAAACTCAAATATTTTTGATGTATCTTTTAAAATACCTTGATGGCAAGTTAAAAGTGTTACATCGGTATAAATTTTAGCTGTTGATTCGTTGAAGTTTCCGGTAGAAATAAATCCGTAACGACGGTTTTTACCTTCTTCCAATCTTTCTATAACACAAATTTTACTGTGTACTTTAAGGCCTTTAATTCCAAAAATAAGTTCAATTCCTTCTGTCTGCATTTGTTCTGCGTACGAAATATTCGAAGCCTCATCAAAACGCGCTTGAAGTTCGATCTGAACCACTACTCTTTTTCCGTTTTTGGCAGCATTAATTAGCGAACTGATAATTTGCGAATTCTTTGCCAAACGATATAAAGTAATTTTAATACTTGTTACTTTTGGATCTAAAGCTGCTTCACGCAAAAATTTTGTCAAATATGAAAATGATTGGTATGGGGCGTGAACTAAATAATCTTTTTTAGAGATTTTTTCTAAAATACTTCCTTCCAAACTCAACCCTGGAACCGGCATTGGTTCGTTTGGTTTATATAATAAATCGTAACGTCCTAAATTTGGAAAACTCATATAATCACGACGATTGTGGTATCTTCCACCCGGAATTATACTATCTGTTTCTACAATTTTCATTTTATCTAAGAAGAAATGAAGCGTGTCATCTTCAATTAAACTATCATAAATAAAACGAACTGGCTCTCCAATTCTACGGTCTTTTACCGATGAAGCAATTTTTTCGAGCATACTTTTACTCAAATCGCTATCGATGTCTAATTGGGCGTCACGAGTAATTTTGATCATGTGTGCCGAAACACTCTTATAATCAAATATATTAAAGATGTTTTTCAGTTTGAAACGGATAACATCATCAATTAAGATTACATATTGTTTTTCGTCTTCAGAAGGAAGAACTACAAAACGATTTATAGTTTTCGGAATTTCGATTAAAGCATAACGAACTTCTTCATTAGCCAATTCTAAACGAACTGCCAAATAACCTAATGTATCTTTTAGAATTGGAAAAACAGCTAAATCATTCAAAATAATGGTTACCAATTCTGGACTTAATTTTTGATTATAAAAGTCCTTCAAAAAACATTCTTGTTTTGGGGTAATTTGAGTTTCGTTTATAATAAAGATGTTTTCAGCTTCAAGCTCTGTTTCGATATTTCCTAAAATACGTAAACTTTCAGATTGCTGCTGAATTACGATTTCGGTAATATCCTTAATTAATTGATGAGCAGAAATACCACCTAAATATTTTTCGCCAGAAATACCAGAGAGACTTAATCGTCGAATGGCTGCGTACCGAACTCTAAAAAATTCATCTAAATTGTTTGAAAAAATTCCAACAAAACGGAGTCTGTCTAAAAGAGGAACCGTATTATCTCCAGCTTCCTGAAGAACTCTTGCATTAAACGCTAACCAGCTTTTTTCTCTATCGATATATTTCTGTTCGTACACTGTTATTATTTTAAATCTTTGGGGAAAATAGTTTTATGTGTTTTGCCTTTATTGATTGCATCCCAGCTGTCAGAGTCAAATCGCAATGACACAAATCCCGAAGTTGGAACATTTTCTATAAAAACATCCCCAAATTTATTAACAAAATTTGTAATAGCCTCGTTATGTCCAAAAAGAATAACGCTTTCAAAACTATTATCACACGATTTGATAACTTTTTCTAATTGTTTTTCGTCAAAAGTGTAAAGATCGTCTCTGTAAACGATACTTTCTATGGGGTAAGAAATGTTTTGAGCAAAAATCAAAGCCGTTTCTGAAGCTCTCGCTGCAGTACTACTCCAGATAATATAAGTCTTTGGAAGATATTTAGAAATATTTAATGAAACATCATGCGCATCTAAAATTCCTCTCTTCATTAAAGGACGATCGAAATCTTTTAATGGTGCTTCCCAACTTGATTTGGCATGACGTATTAAAATGAGATTTTTCATAAGCATCAATTTTTTAAAACCCTGATTTGGAGGTTCTTTTTTTAAATAAGTTCTAATTTACAAAAGTTATTTTAAACCTTTTCTATTTTTTATTTCTGTTAACATTATATCTAAATTTTAACAAGAATGAATTATTCGCAAAACACAAAAAGTTAAAAAAAAAATAATCTTCAAAATTTGTGTTTTATGTACTTCATCTATAAAATAAGTATTTGATCGATATTTTGCAATTTCGTAAAATTTTAACCAAATACTTGATTATTAATTATTTAGCCAGTTTAAAAAGTTTCCATTTTAGACAAAAAGTCAAAATTTTAAGACGATATTTTTTGCTTTTTAAAGTTAAAAAAAATCGTTTTCGACGGAAATTTTAATAAAAAACGAACACTTTAACGAGTTTTTAGGTTAGTTACAGATAAAAAAATATAATTAGAAAAACTCTAATATAACTTTGATTCTGTTAAAATTTCATAAATACTTTAAAACAAAATCTTAAGTTATGAAAACTAAATCTACTCTTGAAAAAGCAGTAAAATTTGTAAACAATTGTAAGTATATTTTTTTCTCGAAAAGAAATATCTTCAAAAAGAGCATTTTTTTCCTGCTGTTTTTTTTGATAACAACTTTTTCATTTGCTCAAAGTGAGAATGTGGATTCGTACTTAACAAACTTAGAAAACTCTGGTCAGAATTCTAAGCTTAGCCACGTCAAGCATCTTCTGTATGATTTACAGTCGGCGGTTTATTCTTCGTCGGGGGAAATAAACGTTTATGGCGATCAGCCTACTGTCTTATTTACAGATATGAACTCAATCAATAGTCTAAATACTTCTGTGTCTTTAAAAAACAATATTGAAATTGCCACGATTAAAATTGAGAAGTCATCAGATTTAAATAAATCTATCGATCTAAATTCTTTCTCTGGCTTTGAAAAGTTGCAATACATTTTCATCATTTCAGAAATTGAAACCAGCCCTTCTGTCATTAATAATCTGATTAAAAATGACTCTTCAAAATATATTCTTATTTATAAAATCTCTATAGGCGGATAATTTAAAACCCATTACTATGAAAAAATTCTACTCTCAACATTTTGCGGTTTTTTATTTCTTTTTGATGCTTGTTATTGGCATTACTGAAGGAAAAGCGCAAGTTATAAAACCGTTTAAAGAAAGAACTTCTTCGTATTCTCCTACAAAAACTATCTATAAAATTAAAGGGAATTTTACGATGATGGGGAATACTAACTTGACTTTACAGAATTATGCTGTTGACAGAACCAATGGAACAAATGCAATGGTTTATGTCGATAAGGATAGTGATAATCAAACGCATAACTCTTCTTCTGCGACTTTAGATTTGCTAAACGATAGCGGAACAAAATTGACAAACTGCTACAATATCGTTTATGCTGGATTGTACTGGACAGGAAGGGTTTCTGATGCAAATAATAGCCCTAACTCTTTTTCTGTTACTAAAAATGGGGTGACCAAAACTTTAGATAAAAGAAAAATTTTATTTAAAGGTCCGCTTGATAGCAGTTATGATGAATTTACAGCTACCGATATTTATTTTCCAACAAATGCCGATAACAATATGTTTACTGCTTATGCAGAAGTTACAGACTATGTAAGAACAAATGGAGTTGGTGAATACTTCGCAGCTAATATTGCAGCGACTGAAGGATCTGATGGAGGTTCAATTGGAAAATATGCTGGATGGGGTTTGGTAGTAGTCTATGAAAACTCTAATATGAAAAACAGAGATATAACTGTTTTTGATGGTCATGCTTTTGTACAAAATTCAGTAACTGCAAATTACAGCATTCCAGTTTCTGGATTTAACTCTGTAGCCTCAGGCCCTGTTGGAATTAAACTTGGGGTTATGGCTGGTGAAGGTGATGTGAATTATGACGGAGATTATTTTCAAATTCAAAAATTAAATACCAACAATTATCTTAGTTTAAGCCGAACAGGAAATACGGCAAATAATTTCTTTAATTCATCGATCAGTACTGGAGGAAATTCCCGAAACCCTAATTTGGTTAATAATTCAGGAGTTGACATCAGTATGTTTGATCTTCCAAACAGTGCTAAAGATATTATTGGAAACAATCAAACTTCGACCACTTTTAAGTACGGATCAACGATTGACACCTACACCATCTTCTCTATTGTCATGGCAGTCGATGCTTATGTGCCAGAAATAGAAGGTGTTCTTACTGCAACAACAATTAATGGAAGTGCTGCTGGTGCTGGTCCATACACCGTTTTACCTGGTCAAGAACTTGGTTATAAAATTCAAATAAAAAACAGAGGATCTGAAGCAATACAAAATAGTAAAATTGTTATTCCGATCCCGTACAACGCTACGTTTGTAAGCGGAAGTTTAGCAAAAACAGTAAATTTCACTCCTGCTCCTACACCAAATGCTTTGACGTATGAACCTACAATTGGTGCAAATGGGTCAATTGTTTGGGATATAGGAACATTACCACTTCCTTCTGATCCAAATACTGTTTTAGCAGAATTAACATTCAAATTAAAATCTACAGAAAACTGCGCTTTACTTAAAAATTCAAATTGCAGCAATGTAATTCAAGTAAACGGTTCATTGAGTGGAAAAGGTGTTAATTCTGGCGTAACCGTAACTGATAAAGCTTTAATCTTAGGTTATACATCATCTGGAAGCTGTACAGGAACTGCGATTTCTGCTCCGCTTCAGACCACAATAAATTCTACGAATTATACTAATGCAAATTGTCAGGCAACTTCGCCTACTATTGCTTTTACTTTTTGTAATGGTGCGTCTTCAATACCAATTACAGATGTAACAGGTTCGTTTCCTCCTGGATCTACATTTTACAATGCATATCCAGTAGTTGCTGGAACAACAACGCAATATACAATTAACAATCCGTTCCCTGCTACAGTTGGTACATCAACATATTATGCAATTCCTCCTGGAGCTACTGGTGGATGTTATTTCCAATTTACTATAACTATCGAAAGCATTACAACAATGCCGACAGTTACTACTCCATTAAATTATTGTGTTGGTGATACTGCAGTTCCATTAACTGCTGTACCAAGTAAACCGGAATATATATTATACTATTATCTAAATGCGAATTCAACAGGACAGCAAACGTTAACTCCTTCTACTGATACTGCAGGGCAATTTACTTATTATGTAGCCGAAGGAAAAACAAACGCTTGTATTGGTCCTAAAAAAGCTATTGTAGTTAATGTAAATGCGAAACCTACAGTAACAATAACTAATCCGCTTCCTATTTGTGCGCCAGCCACTTCGTTAGATTTGACTGCTACAAGCATTACTGCTGGAAGTTCATCAGGATTAACTTACACCTATTGGACAGATTCGGCAGCGACAATTCCGTATGCAAATTATGCAACCGCGATTCCTGGCACATATTACATTAAAGGAACAAACGCTTCTAATTGTTACGATATAAAACCAGTTGTTGTTACAAAAAGTACTGTAACTGTAACTGAAGTAATAGCTTCTCATGTAGATGTAACTTGTTTTAATCAATCTACAGGGTCTATTACTGTAAACAATGCTTCTGGCGGTGTTGCCCCTTATAGCTATTCATGGAAAAAAAATGGATCTGCTTATGCTGGCACTTCTCAAACTTTAAGCAATTTAGGATTTGGAAGTTATGAGGTTACTGCAACTGATACAAATGGATGCCAAGGAAAATTGACAATCACTATTACACAGCCTTCTGCGGCTTTGGCTTTGGGTGCTTCCTCTAAAACAGACGCTTCATGCTACGGAGCTAGCACCGGAACTGTGACTGCGGGAACTGTAGCAAACTCTGTTGGAACCGTGGCCTATTCTTGGAAAAACAGCGCTAACGCAGAAGTGGGAACAACAGCTTCAGTTTCAAACCTGCCTGC
>NZ_QJRJ01000001.1 GCF_003254625.1 Flavobacterium ginsenosidimutans | reverse complement strand
TTTACCATATCTGAACCATCAGCCCTTACAATAGCGCCAAGCCAGACCAATGTTTCCTGCAATGGAGGAACCAATGGTACGGCAACTGCAGCTGTTTCCGGAGGAACTGGAGCATATACCTATTCCTGGTCCCCTACCGGAGGAAACGCAGCAACTGCCAGCGGTCTTCAAGCGGGAACATATACGGTAACAGTTACTGA
>NZ_QJRJ01000044.1 GCF_003254625.1 Flavobacterium ginsenosidimutans | reverse complement strand
AAATCCATAGCTTCGGTAATATGCTTATGCCCGATTATTATCCATGCTCGTCCGCTCGACTAGTGAGCTGTTACGCACTCTTTAAATGAATGGCTGCTTCCAAGCCAACATCCTAGCTGTCTGGGCAGACAAACCTCGTTCTTTCAACTTAGCATATATTTGGGGACCTTAGCTGATGGTCTGGGTTCTTTCCCTCTCGGACTTGGACCTTAGCACCCAAGCCCTCACTGTTATCAATCATTATATAGCATTCGGAGTTTGTCAGGAATTGGTAGGCGGTGAAGCCCCCGCATCCAATCAGTAGCTCTACCTCTATATAACTAAAATAACGCTGCACCTAAATGCATTTCGGGGAGTACGAGCTATTTCCGAGTTTGATTGGCCTTTCACCCCTACCCACAGGTCATCCGAAGACTTTTCAACGTCAACCGGTTCGGTCCTCCACTGTGTGTTACCACAGCTTCAACCTGCCCATGGGTAGATCACACGGTTTCGCGTCTAACACTACTGACTAAAGCGCCCTATTCAGACTCGCTTTCGCTGCGGATCCATGGCTTAACCACTTATCCTTGCCAGCAGCGTTAACTCGTAGGCTCATTATGCAAAAGGCACGCCGTCACCCCACGAAAGGGCTCCGACCGCTTGTAGGCGCATGGTTTCAGGATCTATTTCACTCCGTTATTCACGGTTCTTTTCACCTTTCCCTCACGGTACTGGTTCACTATCGGTCTCTCAGGAGTATTTAGCCTTAGCGGATGGTCCCGCCAAATTCAGACAGGGTTTCACGTGCCCCGCCCTACTCAGGATACCGCTATCCATTACACTTGTTGCCCATACGGGGCTGTCACCCTCTGTGGCGCTCCTTTCCAGAAGCTTCCGGTTCCTTGTGCATGAAATATCGCGGTCCTACAACCCCAGCAATGCCGTAACAATACTGGTTTGGGCTAATCCGCGTTCGCTCGCCACTACTTACGGAATCACTTTTGTTTTCTTCTCCTCCGCCTACTTAGATGTTTCAGTTCAGCGGGTTTGCCCACCTATCGGTGTGCTATATCTTCAATATAGCGGGTTGCCCCATTCGGATACCTGCGGATCGATCGGTGTGTGCCCGTCCCCGCAGCTTTTCGCAGCTTATCACGTCCTTCATCGCCTCTGAGAGCCTAGGCATCCCCCATGCGCCCTTATTTTGCTTATTGCACCAATCTTGCCATTTAAGACAAGACCGTTTTTGTTTGTTTTTTATATTTTGCACTGATGCTCAATAAAAAACGCTTTCTACTTTCTTATTATTTTCTTATCTCAATATGTCAATGAACTTT
>NZ_QJRJ01000082.1 GCF_003254625.1 Flavobacterium ginsenosidimutans | reverse complement strand
ACATAGCGCAATTCTTGATCTTTTTCCATAATGATACTTTTTGTGTATCGCTATTTCAGGACAAGACAAGGTTTTAATATAAAAAGCTCCTTAATTTCTTAAGGAGCTTTTTATTTGAATTAAGTTTTTCAATAATTTCTTTATTATTAATCCTAAAAAAAGATTTTATCCTTACTGTAATTTCATGGCTTTTCGTTAAATTAATAATTAGGAAAAAAGTAATCTAGATACAAAAGGTAAATAAGATGCTATTTTAAATTATACTATTAATCTAGTTTTGATTTTTCAATTTGAAATACGTTTTTAAATTATGAGTGCAAATGCAAAATATAGCTTAAGAGAATTAACCTTGTACTTTTTAAAACTTGGCTCTATTGGTTTTGGAGGCCCAGTGGCATTAGTTGGTTATATGCATAAAGATTTGGTAGAAAATCGAAATTGGATAACCGAAGAGGAATATAAACAAGGTTTAGCATTAGCTCAATTAGCTCCAGGCCCTTTGGCGGCACAGTTAGGAATTTATTTAGGATATGTACATTACGGCATAATAGGCGCTACCTTGATAGGATTTGCATTTATACTTCCTTCTTTTATAATGGTAGTTTTACTCGCAATTATATACCGATTATATGGTAGTTTATCTTGGATACAAGCCGTCTTTTATGGTGTAGGCGCAGCTGTTGTTGGAATTATAGCGATGAGTTCTTATAAGCTTACAGTAAAATCAATTGGTAAGTTCAACATTGCTTCTTTTAAATCAAATTGGCTCTTATGGCTTTATTTTATTTTAGCCATTGCAATAACCTATATTACCGAACAAGAACAAATATTATTATTTATTGGCGCTGGGATTTTGTATATGATTGCAAAAGCGCCTCCACGTTGGTGGAATTCAAAAGTAGCAAGCTCTATAATTCTTTTTCAAATATCTTTTTGGGATTATGAAAGCACAACCTTAATGAAAATCGCTATCTTCTTTGCTAAAGCTGGTGCTTTTGTTTTTGGAAGCGGATTAGCAATTGTTCCTTTTTTACATTCTGGTGTTGTTGTAGAGAATCAATGGTTAACAGAACAGCAATTTCTAGATTCGGTTGCTGTAGCCATGATTACGCCAGGACCAGTTGTGATAACTGTTGGATTCATAGGATATTTAGTGAACGGATTTTTAGGCGCTTTAGTCGCTGCATTGGCAACATTTTTACCTTGTTATTTTTTTACTATAGCAATGGCACCCTATTTTAAAAAGATTGCCAATAATAAACCTGTTATAGCTTTTGTAGAAGGAATTACTGCGGCGGTTGTAGGCGCTTTAGTCGGTTCTGTTTTTGTTATTGCAAAAAGAAGTATTGTAGATATTCCTACATCAATTATTGCTGTAATTACGGTTTTAACCTTGATTTATATAAAGAAACTTCAAGAGCCTTATATTATTCTAATCGCAGCCGTTTGTGGTTTGTTTTTAAAATTTTATATCCTCTAATTTTTTTATAAATCAGCTTTCTTTAGTCAATCTATCCAATTCTTTCAGCAAAGTCGGAATTCTAAATTCTCCGGCCATACTTTCCACTTTTTTAAAAGCTTCATCCAAATCAATTCCGATAGAAGTAATGTATAAAGGTTTCTTGCTATCGCCTCTAAATAAAGCTTTTTTATTCTTTTCTATAGAAGCAAAATTTGTTTTGGCAACGCCAATAATTGGAATTTCTTTATTCAGTTTTTCGTATAAGTAACCGCCTAAACCATATTTTTGTTCATCATTTAAATAAACAAATCCATCAACTACAATAGCCTCAATTGTCGATAGGTCAATTTGTTTTAATAAACTTAAAATGCAAGGTAATTCTCTTTTATAAAACTCACCAGGAATATATTCTTCTACATTGCCAATTATTTCAGAATGAATCTTGAAGTTTTTGTCTTCGTTCCATTCGGCAAATTCAAGACAGATTGTTTTTGCTTTATCATCAAAGTAATAAGTATCAAAAGCTAAGATCATTTGGTATAAAATATTTTAATTTCAGCTAATATAGAAAAACCTTACAAGGAAATCGTCTGATCTTTAGTAATTAATTAAAAACTTTAGGAAATAGTTTTTAGGTACTTCTAAATCAGATTAAAAGATTTTTAAAAATTCAGTTTTTGAAAGCTTCTGAAATAAATGTAGCTTAGCTAATATTTTTAAACAAATCCAAAACTACCTCAAAATGAAATGGATTACCAGAGAAAGACCAAAAATTGACCGAATCGCTTGTCCTTGGCTAATTAGAAAATTTGTTGACCACGAAGCTAAATTCATTTATGTTCCTTTTGATGATGTAATTTCTAAAGCAAAAGAATTAGACGCAATTCCATTTGATATACCAAATGTAGAGTTTACACATTACAATGAAGAATGCACTTTTGATTATATTGTAAAAAAATATGAAATTAATGATCCTGCTGTTTTAATTATTGCTGGAATTGTCCGTGGCGCAGATACTGACCGACATGAAATTGCGAAAGAATCGGCTGGACTTTGGGCAATTTCTGCTGGGTTAGCTTATAACAATAAAGACGATTATGAACTTTTAGAAAAAGGCATGATTCTTTATGATGCTTTATATAGCTGGGCTACGCATTTATATAAACAGAATCACTTACAGAATAGTCCTTTTGAGAAATTATTGCATGAGGTTTATAACAAGTTTCTGAAAGACAAAAAAACTTCTGGAAAAACGCCTTCTTGGGTTAAAGATTTAAAGAATATCATTCAAGATCAAATAGACGCACAATTTACTTTTGATTTGAAGAAAATTTCAAACGAACTTGATTTGAATCCGTCTTATTTATCTCGAGAATTTTCAAAACATTTTGAAGATTTAAATTTTGGTGAATATGTTAGAAAACTTCGCATCGAGAAAGCAATCAATCTTATTGAAAATTCGTCTCATACTTTAACCGAAATAGCTTATATGACGGGGTTTTCAGACCAAAGTCATTTCACTCGAATTTTTAAACTCCATACAGGAAAAAATCCATCTTCTTATAGAAAAAAGGTAAAAAAGTAAACGAGATACAAAAGGTAAACCAGATACTATTTTTTGGTTTTAGAAGCTTCTAATTTTGTTTTTATAACCAAAACTATAAAAACAATGTTTCTTAAGCACGCTTTCTTTATTGCAATATTATTTTCGAGTTTATCAGCTTTCGCTCAATCAGCATATCCTAAAATAACGGGATATTTTGGTATAATGCATCCAATTGTTACGGTCAATAAAGATGAGACAACAGTGAATTTTAGAGATTATTACGCCGTTGGATTTCCTACCGGAATCAATATCTGGAAAAATGAAAAAATTGGATTTTCTTTCGAAATGGTTCCAAATATAAAAGACGATCAAGGAACGAGCAAAGTAACAGGCTTATTGTTCCATCCTGGAGTTTTAGTCGCTTTAGGAAAGGGGTACACTTTTGCAGGAAGAGCCGCTTTTGAAAGTAACGGCCGATACGGTTTTACGCCAGTTTTCAATAAAACCATAATTAAAAACAACAGCTGCAGTTATTATGTTGCTGTGCCTTTACCGGTTCGCTTTGGTAATGATCATCCTGCTAGTTTTACAGTTGGTTTTCAGTTTGGAATTGCTTTTTAGGACTTCAAAAACAATCATTTACAGATTAATTGATTAACTTAGATAAAAATCAATTAAAGCTAAAGTTTATGAAAACTAAAATGATATGGGGCAATTTGGTTTCTCACGATTTACAAAGAACGATTCAATTTTATACAGATCTGGGTTTCAAACAAAACGGACAAGAAACAAAAGAATTGGTAAGTTTTGTTTTTGGAGAAAATGATTTTGTAATTAACTTTTTTGCTCCAAAAAGATTGGAAAATGCTATCAAAGGAAAACTCGTAAATGCCAATAACGAAAATGAGATTATATTTTCTTTGTCAGCAAGCAGTGTAGAAGAAGTGGATCTTTGGTACAAAAAAATAAAAGAAATTGGAGGAACTATTTTCTCAGAACCTGAGAATTTTGAAGTTGGCTACACTTTTGGTTTCTCAGATCCTGACGGACATAAATTTAATTTTTTGTATTGGCCAGGAATGTAATTTAAATCCATTATTCGTCGTCAGACGCACAATATTCATTATAGAAGAAGACCATATCTTTGATATTCTCTTTGGTGAATTTCTTGTTATTGATTCTTTCTACCACTTTTTTACAATCTCCAAAGTATTTTTTTGCTCTTAAATTAAAGCTAAATTCAATATCTATCGCGTAAAGTTCACTTTTACGTTTTACATAAAAAGCTTCAGACATTGTCCAAACTATATCTTCATCAGAAGGTAATTTTCCAATTGGTAAATTTGTATTTCTACCTCTGTAGTGTGCTTTTGCGTATCTATAAAGATTTACATTTCCCTCTTCAACAACCTGAAGTAATTTTGGTTTTGAATGCTCAAATTCAACATATTCATATTTTTCAGAATATCCATAACCAGAAAAAACTAGACCTTTTACAAAATCATAACTCCATTTATCAGCTTTATCTTCTTGTTTGACTTTAAAATAAATGGCATTATCTTTAATTTCGGCAAAGCCTTGAATGGAACTGCTGTCATTAAAAATTATCGATGCTTCTCTATAATCCTGACTAAATCCTAGATTAATAAAAAGTACAAATAGAAGCTGTAGAATTAATTTCATTTTTTTTCTTTTTCTGTCTGCTAATATAAATATATCTACAGTATTTTTTTGCCATATGGCAAATTCTCAATAAAAACTTATGATTAACTTTCGTGCATGAAAGAATTAGTAAATTACATATTACAGTTTGGTAATTTAAATCAGCAGCAGATTGATTTAATTTTGACGAAAGCCAAAGAAAAAGATATCAAAAAAGAAGAATATTTTTCTGAAGCTGGAAAAATCGCAGCCGAAGTTGGATTTATCGTTGACGGAATAATGCGTGTTTGTTACTACAATAACAAAGGCGAAGAAATCACAAAATATTTTATTGACGAAAATAATCTGGTTGTAGATTTAGAAAGTTTTGACAATAATATTTGTTCATCGGCTTATGTTCAAGCTGTGACAGATTGCAAAGTTATTGTGTTTTCTAAAGCCGATTGGCAGGAATTATTGGATACAATTGTAGGCTGGGATACGATTGTGCATAAAATAATTTCTAAAGCATTGATTCAAAAAGTAGCCAGAAGAAGTCCGTTGGTTTCAGAAGACGCAACAACTCGCTATTTATCCTTTATGGAAATGTTTCCAAAAGTAATCAATCGTATTCCGCTTTCTTATTTAGCTTCTTATCTCGGAATTACACAATCTTCTTTGAGTAGAATTAGAAAAAACATCCGCTAAATCGCTTTTTGTCATATGGCAAATGTTTTTGTTTTTTATCGGCGGAACTTTGCTTCAGATAATTTAAAAAGATAAAAATGAAAACAGTATTAATTACAGGCGCAAATAGAAGCATTGGTTTAGAAACAGCTAAACAGCTTTCAGAAAAAGGATTATTTGTTTATTTAGGAACTCGCGATCTTGCAAAAGGCGAAGAAGCGGTAAAAGAATTAAGCAAAAAAGGATTTCAAAACATTCAAGCCATTCAAATTGATGTTACAAATGCAGAAAGTGTTTTGGGTGCGAAAGAAATAATAGAGAAGGAGCAAGGCAAATTGGACATTTTAATCAATAATGCAGGGATTTTAGGAGATGTTCCGCAAGATCCTTCTACAACTTCTATAGAAAATATTCAAAAAGTTTTTGATACGAATTTCTTCGGAGTGATTACCGTAACACAGACTTTTCTTGATTTATTGAAAAAATCAGATAGTCCAAGAATTAGCAATATTACATCTGGTCTCGGTTCGCTGACTCTTCATAGTGATCCCACATGGAAATATTATGCTATAAAAGCGATTTCTTATGTTTCTTCAAAAACAGCTTTAAATGCTTTTACGGTTACTTTGGCTCACGAATTAAAAGATTTACTGTTTAAAGTAAATTCAATCGATCCAGGTTATACCGCAACCGATTTTAATCATCACAGTGGCCCAGGAAGTGTTGAAAGCGCAGCAAGTTTTATTATAAAACATACTTTATTAGACGAAAATGGACCAACTGGAAAGTTCTTCAGTAATGATATTGAAGACGAAAGCGAAGAAAGTCCGTGGTAAAAATTAAATTTGCAGAACTTAAAACCCTCATGACTTTCTTAATTTATGAGGGTTTTAGCATTTAAATAACGCTTTGTTTTAAAGAAAAGAGGTAATTTAGTCCGCAATTCGTTTGAATAGAAATTATTAAAGAAAATAGCATGTCAATAACAACAGAAGCAGAATTAATCGGAATGAAAAAAGCGAGTGAAGCTGTTGCTTTCACTTTAAAAGAAATGAGAAAATTTGCCAAGCCCGGAATGTCTACAAAAGAATTAGACGATTATGGCGGACAAATTCTCAACGATTTAGGAGCTAAATCTGCACCATATTTGACTTATGGTTTTCCGGGTTGGACTTGTATTAGTGTGGATAATGAATTTTGTCACGGAATTCCGTCTGATAAAAGAATTTTACAAGAAGGAGATTTGATCAACATTGATGTTTCTGCAGAATTAGGCGGTTTTTGGTCAGATAACGGAGGTTCTTTTGTCATTGGATCTGATGTAAACGAGCATCAAAAATTGGTTGAAGCTTCAAAAGATATTTTACACAAAGCTATTTATAACATTAAAGGCGGTGTTCGCATTTCAGATATCGGATTTTTAATTGAAACTGAAGCTAAAAAACGTGGCTATAAAGTCATAAAGAATTTAACTGGACATGGAGTAGGGAGAAGCCTTCACGAAGCGCCACACGAAATAGCAAATTATAGAGATCGTTTTAATCAGACAAGATTTAAGAAAAATTCTGTCGTTGCAATTGAAACTTTTATTTCTACAACTTCAACTTATGCAGAAACGTTACAAGACGGCTGGACAATGGTTGGAAATAAAGGCGGATTTATGGCGCAACACGAACATACAATTGTTGTAACTGAAGGAAAACCAATTATTCTGACCGAAATGAATGAAATTTGGAATTAAAAAAACATATAAAATAAAAGCTCCATTAGAAATATTGGAGCTTTTGTATTTTTAAACCGATTTATTTTGGTTATTAAATTCATTAACTAAATTTTTATTCGCTTCAATTATCTTACTTGGATGTATCATATTTGAGTTGAATATAAAATCGTAATTCATGTCTTTTGGTTTGAATTTATTTACTCCAAAAGCTACACTATTTGGCGGAATGTCTTTCGTAATAATAGAACCAGCACCAATAACAGAATTTTCTCCAATTACTATTGGCCCTAAAATCTTGGCTCCATCGGCAATTATAACATTTTTAGCAATAATAGGATTTCCAACATTTTCCCATTCATTACTAATTTTATTATACTTCAAATTAGCTCCAATTGAGACGTTTTGAAAAATTACTACATTTTCGCAGATTTTAGAAGCTACAATTGTACACCCACGTCCATGATGCGCAAACAAAACACTTTTGTCCATTTCAGCACAATTGATTTCGCAACAATATAATTTTTCTAATAAATTGCCAGCAATTTTCTGTAAAAATTTATTCCTTGAATGGCAGTTTATTTCAACCAGTTTATTAAACATATAGCGTTTTTTATTCTTCAATCAACAATTAACCATCAACAATTAACCATCAACCATCAACCATCAACCATCAACCATTAACCATTAACCATCAACCATCAACCATTAACCATTAACCATTAACTATCAACCATAAACTATCAACCATTAACTATCAACCATTAACAATTAAGCCGGCTCCCAAAGTTCAATTTTATTGCCTTCTGTATCCATTATGTGAACAAATTTACCATAATCATACGTTTCGATATCGTCTAAAACTGTAACACCATTTGCTTTTAATTGCGCTACAAGTCCTTCAATATTTTGAACACGATAATTGACCATAAAATCTTTTTTAGACGGAGAAAAATATTCATCACCTTTCTTAAAAGGACACCATTGCGTTGATTCGATTTGCTCTGGATTTTCAAGATTTCGAGATTCAAAACTTGCAGAACCCCAATCGTTTATTTCTAATCCTAAATTTTTGGCATACCAATCTTTAGTTTCTTTCGGATTGTCAAGAAAAAAGAAAATTCCGCCAATTCCTGTGACTTTTGGCGTAATTTCATTTGAATTATTTTCCATATAATTAGTTATTTAAGATTGTTTAAAGAATATCATTTCTAAATCTAAGGTATTAAAATATTCATTGTATTTTCCTTTTTTCTTCTTTTGATTTATCTTTACATGAAAGCTTTTATCCTAAAACATAGCATTATGAAAACTGAAAGAATTTATAAATTACTGTTTTCTAGCGTATATCCTTTATACATTCAAAAAGTAGAAAAAAAAGGCCGCACGAAAGAAGAATTAGATATCGTAATTAAATGGTTAA
The DNA here is from genome assembly GCF_003254625.1 of Flavobacterium ginsenosidimutans. Lineage (GTDB taxonomy): Bacteria > Bacteroidota > Bacteroidia > Flavobacteriales > Flavobacteriaceae > Flavobacterium > Flavobacterium ginsenosidimutans. The sequence goes on along the minus strand of NZ_QJRJ01000082.1, from coordinate 660,415 downwards.
CAGGATATACTGATAAGCAACTTAAAGAACAAATTGAAAAAAAAGTAGATTTCCAAACGTTCTTTGCCGAAGCTCCAGAACTCAATCCGAATGCTTCTAAAATTACAGGAGTAATTTGTGGTTATCGTGTAGAAGAGATTGAAGATCCATTAATTCAAAAAATGCGATATCTAGACAAATTAATTGATGAAATCGCCAAAGGCAAAAAAATGGAAAAGATTTTAAGAGAATAAAAAAGACCTTCAAAAATATTTGAAGGCCTTTAATTTTTAAACTCTTAACAAACCGCGAAAACCTCTCGCAGCGTAATAAGAATCAGCACCGTTATGATATACAAAAACGGTATTATATCTAAAATCTGAGAATATTGCTCCTCCAAGTTTTCTAATTTCTGGCGGAGTTAAAATCCAACTAGAAGTTTTTGCATCAAATTTCCCTAGCTTTTGAAGCTCTTTGTATTGCTCTTCATTCAAAATTTCAATTCCCATTTCTTGAGCCATATTTATAGCGCTGTCAGCAGGTTTGTGCTCTTTTCTTTTTTCAAGCGCTTCATGATCGTAACAAATGCTTCTGCGCCCTTTCGGACTTTCAGCAGAACAATCTACAAAAAGATATTCATCTGTTTGTTTGTCATGACCAATAACATCTGGTTCGCCTTCAGTTCTTTCCATTTCGTCAAGAGACCATAATTTGGCTGGATTTGCTTTTAGTTTTGATTCAACTTTTGACCAATCCAGATTCTCATGACGATTTTTATTTTTCTCAAAACGCTTTTCAAGAATACTTAAAAGTTCCTCTTGCTCGTTTGCTGTCAGTTGTTTTTTCATGATTTTGTGTTTTTAATTAGAACTGCACTTTCTATTTTCAGGTCTGAAATACCAAGAAATTACAGTTAAAACAATTAATAAAATTGGTCCAAAAAGCGCCGAAGCTTCATCTTCTACAGCTAAATGAGAAACTACAGCGCCAGACATTGCAAAGAAAAAACCGGCATAAGCCCATTCTTTCAATAAACCAAACTTCGGAATCAAAATTGCAATTACTCCTAGAAGCTTCCAAACTCCTAAAAGAGTCAAAAAGTAAAGCGGATAGCCTAAATGTTTTATCATTTCAGCTTCTTCTTTTAATGGTATAAGCTGTACAATTCCTGTAGAAGTCATTCCTAAAGCCAGCCAAAGCGTAGCAATCCAATAGATAATTTTATTTCTTTTACTCATAATACGTTATTTTAGTTTAATTACGATTTCTTCCAATCTATTATGTGCCATATTTAAGCCTTGGGCAAACGGCAGTTTTAATTGTGTTGTTCTATGCTCAATTGATTTGTAAATAATTTGCATAGTTAATTTACTAGTATGATCTGTTAATTTTTCGAACTCTAAGAATTCTAGCTGAGGCGCAAAATTGACGTTATCCATTTCAAAAGTTCGTACTATTTTTTGGTTTGGAACAAAATCATGAAAAACCCCATTTGCTTTAAAAACTACATTTCCATTAGGATCGCTTGTTTCAAACTCCCATCCGCCATATTTTTTGCTTTCAAGTTTTATGACTTTTGTACCCATCCATTGTGCTACAATTTCAGATTCAGTATGAGCCTTAAATAATAATTCTACAGGCAAATCAAATTCTCTCGTAATCACAAGATCTAGCCTGTCATCTTCCGCATGAATTTTTGTTTTCTTTTCCATGGTTTATTTTTTATAGTTTTTCATAATTGATTCTAATTTATTAAAACGATCGTCCCACATTTTTCTAAAAGGCTCGATGAATTTGTCAATTTCTTTCATTTTTTCTGGATTTAAATGATAATAAATTTCTCTTCCGTTTTGTGTCTGATGTAATAGTTCACATTCGTTCAAAATCTGAATATGCTTTGAAATCGTCTGTCTTGACGAATTGAAATTCTCGGCAATTGCCCCAGGAGTCATAGCCTGAATGGCAACTAAACTTAAAATAGCTCTTCGGGTAGGATCGGCTATTGCTTGAAAAACATCTCTTCTAATTTCCATTATGCAGTTATTTGACTGCAAATATAATGAAGTCATTTGACTGCGCAATGAATTTTTGAATTTATTTTTAAAATAAAACCTTCAAACATTTCTATTTGAAGGTTTTATAATTCGTTTTATTTCCTTTTAATCTAATCCAGCGAATTGAAATGGCTTAGTTTCCTTAAAATAACTCAATGAATTTCCAGAATAATTTTCGTTATTAGCCAAACTCAATTTTTTGACTTTTGCTTTTTCGCTAAAGTCAATTTTATTGAATTCCACCCAAATCACATTCGGATTTAAAACATTATCAAAATAATAAACCAGATTTTTTTGATCTGCAACTGTTCGCCAACGAGTAGAGGAGATGTTTGGTTCTGTTTCTGAAGCAATTCCCAGCGGAACAGAGCAATTTCGAATAACGCCAAAGACACTTGCCAGAGCACGTCTTGTATCATCCGTTTTCGGAATTGCATCTATATAATAAGAAGCTCGCACAAAGCGATCTGCGGCTCTATTGGTTCCAGGAAGCATAATCGTTCCGGGAATACTTTTCCAATAGGTATTTATAGCCAGCTGTTCTTCAAAAATTGGAGAATTCGTCATTGTAACATATTTTCGATCGTGATGAATTACGAGTTTGCCATTTATATATTCAAAAATAGCATTATCTCCGCTAGAATCAGAAACAGATAAATGTACCGTTGCAAAAATATTCGTTCCAGGAATATGAGATGAAGCAATAACAAAATCATTCTTTTCTAAAGCAGAAACGGTCTCAGCAACCGAAGAAAAATTATCTAAAACATATTGAAGCCACAAAGAAACCGCCAAACCTTTTACTTTTCCGTTTTTTTCAAATGCCGGATATTGCGATTCTACAAGCCATAAAAGATTACCAACAAGTCCTTTTTCATTCATGCCGTCAGAAGAAGCTATATCCCAAGAACTTGTAATTACACTGCCGTATTTCGATTTCCATTTGATAGAACTAGTTCCAACTTCACCAGATCGTTCTATGCCACGAGGAAAAATCCACAAATTAGCAGGAATTTCTCCGCGCCAGTCCATTGAACGTGCCGTAATGATTGTTCCGTTTAAACCTTCGTAAACAACTCTCGTGCAAGGCAAAACAGTTTCAGTTATTAATAAAGTAAAAGCAAGCAGGGCGGAAAAAATTCTGTTTTTTGGTTTCATAAAATTTTAGATTTTAATTAAACGTGCAATTTGAATTTATAAAAAGCTTTATTTTTATAACAGATTGAATTTTATCAGTTTTTACTGCAATTTACAGAATTTTAATTTATTGAATATCAAATTAATACTAAAAGAAAAGCGCCAAGATAATTCTCAGCGCTAACAGTTTTTATTTTACAGCAAAATACTTTTTTCGATATTAATTTGTTCTAAAAACAATTGATCGTGCGAAATTACAAGCAAAGTTCCTTGATATTCATTAATAGCCGCAGTCAAGATTTCAATATTCTGAATATCTAAATTATTAGTAGGTTCGTCTAAAATTATGACCTCAGGAAATTCATTGCTAATTGTTAGGCAACAGAGCATTAAACGCATTCTTTCGCCTCCACTTAAGGAATTGCAAGGCTTGTCCCAATCATTTCTAGAAAATAAAAAACGATTCAATCTCATTTTGATTTCATGTTCTTCCAAACCGCAATCATTAAAAACCTGGGCTTGTTCATAAATCTTAAGGTCTTGATTTAGCAACGAATAATCCTGATCTATATAAATTGTTTTTTTTGCTAACGAAGTAACATTTCCTAGCTCTACAGCTAATTTGCCAAGTATAATTTTAATTAAAGTCGTTTTTCCTGATCCGTTTTGTCCTTTTATAGCTATGCGATCTCCCGAAAGAATTTCAAAACTTAGATTTTCTTTCCAAAGGAAATGGTCATTGTATTTATAATTCATTTCTAAAGCTTTAAAAATGATTTTTCCTTTATGAAAAGAAGCATTATTAAACCCGAATTTCATCTGATCTATTGCAGGAAGTGAAGAACGTAATTGGCGCAAATCTTCAGAAATACCGCTGATTTTTTCCGCATGAACATCTTTTAGTTTTGAACTGCTGTTTTCGGCTTTATTTCGAAGCGTATTCATCATAATTCTGGCAACACCGGATTTCTTCTGCTTCTTTTTACCTCTCGAATCTAATTTGTTTTGGCGTTCAATAGTTTCCCTTTCTTTTTCTTTGGCTTTTTTTAATGCCTTTTCTTTACTCTGAACATCTTGTTCTAAAGCATTATTTTCGATTTTTTTCTGTTCGCAATAAAAATCATAATTTCCGCCGTAGACCGAAATTCCGTTTCTGGACATTTCAAAAGTCTTTTCTAAAATATTCAGAAGTGTTCTGTCGTGACTAACAATAAGCAAAGAACTAGAAGTCGATTTAATAAAATCATAAAGCAACGTTCTTCCTGCAAAATCCAAATGATTACTTGGTTCGTCCAGTAAAACTACATCTGGTTCGTGAATCATAATTCCAGCCAAAAAGACTTTTGTTTTCTGTCCACCGCTTAAAGTTTCCATTTTCTGATTCAGATCTAAGTCGTTAAGCTGCCAATATGACAAAGCTTCATTGCAACGATCTTCTATTGTCCAATCGTCATTTAATAATTGCAAATTTTCTTCGGTTACAGTGCCTTCAAGTATTTCTTTAAATGAAGTTAATTTTTCCTTTATTTTTAAAGCCTCGGCAATTGTCAAATCATTAAATTGACCGAATAATTGAGGCACAAAATAAGGTTTTGAACTTTGATTTATTTGTCCTGAAAATGGTTGTAATTTGCCAGAAATGATTTTTAATAATGTAGATTTTCCAACACCATTATTTCCAATTAGTGCAGTTTTATCGTGATTATTTAAGCCAAAACTAATGTTTTGAAACAGCATGTCTTTATTCTCATGCTGATATGAGATATTTTGAAGAATAAGCATAATTCCTTTCTTTTATAGATAAATAATTAAGCAGCCACAAAATTGTGGTTACTTGCTAAATTTTCTGAAAGAAATTATTTTTCACATACCGTAATACTTATTTTAAGAGGAGCAAAGATATTTATTTTAGTTCTAAAAATCAAAAAACCATTCTTAACAATGGAGAAGAATGGTTTTTTAGCATTGAATTACGTTGTAATCCTAATATTTAAATTTTACTAAATGTCAGTTTGGCTTCTTTGGTATCTAGAATTAATTGATCGTCTGTGATAGTACTTTCACAAACATAAGGTGTACCAACTTCATCTTTTATAACGAGTTTTTTACCTTTTTGTGTTAACGCGTAAGTTCCGTCCGTGATTTCACGAAGCAAGTATCCGGTAACGTGCCCATCTTCTGTAAAAGTAAGCGTACCGTTGGCTAAAATCGCGTTTTTTGTAGAATCAGAAACAGTTTCTTTGGGTTCTACTGCAGTAACTTTCCATGAATTCACAAGCTTGTCTCTTTTAAGATGGCATGAAACTATTACGACAGCAATTGCAATTACGAGGGTAAATAATTTAAAGTTTTTCATGATTTTGTGATTAAAAGTTAAACAGGAAAAAGTTACAAAAAAAAATGACATTAAAATATTCGTAATCAAATATTTATGAAGATTTTTTTTACTTCTAATTTCAAACTGCCTTTAATCAAAAAAGCCTATGTTTTCGGGAGTTAAACTGATATTCAATAGATTACAATTATACCCAAAAAGTTAACTGAATGAGATTTTTGAGCTTTTAGAGGTATCTTAATTAAGGGTTAAAGCCCCTAAAATTTCCTCATACATAAACGGTCCTCCGGGGTAAGTTGCTGTGTAGTCCAGATTCATCCAAACTTGTCCGCGTTCGTCTATATGATAATGAAGTTTTTTACCATAACTCTCTTTTACGAATAACACATTTTTAATCAAATAATTGACTTTTTCAAGATCAATCATAGAACCAATTAAAATTTCAGGATAAATATGCCCTTTAGTATGAATAAGACGCGGAGTTCCGCCAATAGAACGAACAGCAGCCGCCATCAAAATAGAGTGATCATCGCAATCGCCTGAGAAATAATCTAAAGATTCACTGGCAGTTGCGATGTAATCACCTTCTTTTGGATCGTTTACATAATTCCATCTGCTGTTGATTTCTTTAAAAACAGCAAAACACTGAATTATAGTGCGATAATCTGAATATCCTCTAATTCCTTTAAAATGTTTCGTTGTTGCCATAATAGCAAAATTTCGCACTTTAGGATTTTGATATTCTATAGCATTGATAATCTTTGTTTTATTAGGAAACGGAAGCAGTTTTGCTACAATTATATCTTGCGGATATGGATTGTCAGACATGGTGTAAATCATCGAATTATAATCTTCTGAGATTTCACTAAAGCCATAATTTCCAATTATAGATCCGTAAAACAGGATTAACAAATAAACTGCAACACACAAAATAATAATTGTTCTGAGATACATCAGAAGAAAAAATATTGCTGCGAAAACAAATATAAAGATGAATACACGATCTAGATTGAAAGCCCATTCTAAATCGATCAAATTTTGATGCAGTATGATGAAAATCGGAATAGTAATCAAAAGACTCAACAGCGAGATAATAATCCTATCCCACGGTGATTTCACCTGTAGTTTAGATTTTAACTGCGGAAAGTCAATTTTAGGGAATTTCATCATACGAATCAAAAAAGCAGTATTACAGTGCTTTTACGGTTTCTACAAAAATACTTTTTTTATCAATAATTCCCAGATCAAATAATTGATTTTGAATTTTATTAAAAGACTTTTCGGTTAGGTTTTTCTGTGACCATTGTGTCAATTTAAGCCATTCTTTAATATCCTCAGCTTTCTGATTGAACAGTTTAGACAATTTCTTGTCAATCTCTGGAATTTCTTTAAAATCAACAGTTGTTTTGTTGATGATCTTAAGAATGGTTTCTACCACTTTGGCATTCTTTTTTAAGAACTCGTCGCGTCCTACAATAATAAATGAAGGCCAAGGAGTAGGGCAGTCGTCGATACGTCTAAAAATACCTTTATCTACAAGAGGTTTCGTCATAAAACGTTCCCACATAAAGTAATCGGCTTTTTTGTTTGTTAAAGCATCGACAGCGCCGTCAATTGTATTTACTATCTCAAACTGAAGATCGTCCATTTCCCAGCCTTGTTCATTTGCATTCACATAAGCCATTAATTGCGATCCAGAGCCAAGTCTTGAAATAGCTGCTTTTTTATTTTTTAGATCTTTCAAAGTTTGAAAATCAGATTTTGCATCGACATGAATTCCCCAAATTAAAGGAGATTGCACGTAAATCTGAACAATTTTGCTCGGATTTCCAGCTGAAATATCCTTAAGAATTCCTTCGGTCAAAATAACAGCTAAATCTGTTTCTCCGTCGCGAAGCATTTGACACATTTTCCCTGTTCCTTCTGGAACATTAGTCCATTGTAAGTCGATGTTCTCTTCTTCAAATTCACCGTTCTCAATACAGAGATGCCATGGCAAATTGAAGTGTTCCGGAACACCCGCAATTTTGACAGTTTTCATTTATTTTAAGTTTAAGTTAAGTTGCTTGCTTGGTATGCGTATGCGTAATCTAATTGTTAAGCTTGGTTAGTTTTTTAATAAATCTGTTCTGTGTTTTTCTGAAAGACAAGGTTCTGCAAATTCAATGATATCTTGACTTTCATATTCGTTTAGAAGACTTCTTACTAAAGAATAATCTACATCTTTTGCTATTTCTGCAGCAAAAAAAGTTTCGTTTAAACCCTCCGACAAACAATTTATTGCCTTTAATTTTTCTCGGATAATTTCTTTATCAAAACCTTTTTCTAGAATAGCAATTTGAACAATCGAATTTCCAGAATTCTGAATCGTTTTTCTATGCATGAAACGTTCTTCTGTTTCGTCATATTCTGCGTAAAAAATGTCATCTGTTGCAATTAAAGGGCCAAAAAATGGAATATTATCCAATTTAAAAAGACCTTTTTCTAGATCAATAATTTCTGCCCACATAGTTTCAGATACTACTTCGTCTAGATAATCACTATAGTATTTAAATAATATTTTTTTATGTGTTTCTTGTTCCATTATTCAATTTCACTTATAACAGCTTTTAATGGCGATATAACAATTCTATAACCATCAGGATCCTGAATCATTTTTCCGTTTTCATTCCAAAAAGGATTCAAAGACGGTATAATTGCAATATTCTGCTGTTTCAATTTGTTTACTAATTTATCGTAATCTGCAATAGTTTTAGGATATAAGACCATAACGTCGTCTTCATCAAAAGTATGTTTTGCCGAAACTTGAGATTGAGTAAATTCAAAATGCCAGTCTAAACCTGGTTTTCCAATAAAAACTCCATCGTAATTATTATGATGTTCGAATCCGCCTAATCGTTCAAAACCGAGCACATCTACATAAAAATTTTCGATCCTTTCTAAGTCGTTAGTATGTCGTGCAACTCGTAAAAACATATCTTTTTGTTTTAAAACTATTTGCTAAAAGCCAATTTATTTAATGTATAAGCAATTAATTCATCTACAGCTTTATATGGATCTTCACTAAAAGTCCCGCTTGCACGATTGGCAATAATAGCATTTAATGATAAAGCATTATGACCCAAAAGAGCCGATAGTCCGTAAATCGCTGCTGTTTCCATTTCTAAATTAGTAATTTTAGTTTCATTAAAGCTAAAATTATCCATTTTATTATTCAATTCTTCATCTTGAATATTCAAACGTAAAACTCTTCCTTGTGGGCCATAGAATCCGCCAGCAGTTGCAGTGATTCCTTTGAAAATTCGGTCTGATTCAATTAATTTTTCTAATTTCTCAGAACATTGCGTTACATAAGGCTTCCCTTTTTTTGGATCCCAATTGGTATGTTTTACAAACGCATCTTCAATTTCTGTGATCGAAACATCATCAATTAAATAGGAGCGAAGCATATTATCTAATCCTAAACCAAATTTTGACATCACGAAGCTATCAACTGGAATATCTTCTTGTAAAGAACCCGAAGTTCCAATTCTGATAATATTCAAAGAAGTTAATTCTTCTTTTGGCTGACGCGTTTTTAAATCGATATTTACTAAAGCGTCCAATTCATTAAGAACAATATCAATATTATCCGGCCCAATTCCTGTAGAAACAACAGAAATCCTTTTGCCTTTATAAATACCTGTTTGGGTTTTAAATTCTCTTTTTTGAGTAGAATATTCGATAGAATCGAAAAATTGAGTGATTTTTTCTACTCTGTTTTGGTCACCAACAAAAATAATGTCGTGTGCTATATGTTCAGGACGAAGGTTTAAGTGATAAACACTGCCGTCTGGGTTAAGTATTAATTCTGATGATTGAATCATTTCTTTTTAAGTTGCTAAGGTTCTGTTTTTAAAATTTCAATTTTCTAAATTCCAAATTCCAAAACCTAATTTTGAGTTCCATTTTTAAATCTAGAAAATTTGGAATTTGGAATTTATTTTTTGGAATTTTTATCCTCCTACACGTTTGGTTTTAAATCCTTTTTCTTTTAAGATTGCCATAATTTTATCTCGATAATCGCCTTGAATTATAATTGAATCATCTTTAAAAGTTCCTCCAACACTTAATTTGGTTTTGATTTCTTTGGCTAAGATTTTAAAATCTTCGTCAGAACCTTCATAACCTTCAATAATTGTGGTTGGTTTTCCTTTTCGTTTTTCAAATTTACAAATCATTGGCTCTTTCTGAACGTAAAGGACATGTTCTTGTTCTTCAACTTGTTCTGGCTCATTTGATTCAACATGCTCCGGAAATAAATTCTTTAATTGATCTTTTAAGTCCATAAAACTATTTTAAATTCTAAATATAGTGAGTTTTTAAAAATTAAATTCCAAATCCCAAAAAAATAGTTTTGGAATTTGGAATTTTAAATTATTGAAGATTGAAAAGGTTATTTTTTGATTAAACCTAATTCTACCAAACGCTCATATAAAAACTCGCCAGCAGAAATATCTTCGTATTTTTTCGGATTTTCTTCGTCAATACAATTTTCTAAACAATCCAAACGCATATCGCTTACTGGATGCATGAAAAAAGGAATTGAATAACGAGAAGTTCCCCATAATTCTCTTGGCGGATTTACCACTTGGTGAATTGTCGATTTTAATTTATTGTTAGTGTGTCTAGACAACATATCACCAACATTAATTACTAATTCATCATCTTCAGCAATCGCATCAATCCATTCGCCATTATGATTCTGAACTTGTAATCCTTTACCTTGAGCTCCCATTAATAAAGTGATTAAATTGATATCACCGTGAGCTGCTGCACGAATTGCGTTTTCTGGCTCAGAAGTAATTGGAGGGTAGTGGATTGGTCTTAAAATTGAGTTTCCTTCTTTTGCATAATTGTCAAAATAAAACTCATCTAAACCTAAATGTAAAGCTAAAGCTCTTAAAACATAAACTCCAGTTTTTTCTAGTTTTTGATACGCATCTTTACCAACAGCATTAAAACGTGGTAATTCGGTAACTTCAACATTGTCTGGGTATTCTGAAGCCCATCTTGAATCTGCGTCAACGTATTGACCAAAATGCCAAAATTCTTTTAAATCTCCTTCTTTGCGCCCTTTAGCATGTTCTTTTCCAAAAGAAACATAACCTCTTTGTCCGCCAATTCCAGGAATTTCATATTTATGCTTAGTTTCTATTGGCAAAGAGAAGAATTTTCTAATTTCTCCATAAAGTTCGTCAACCAATTGATCATCAAGAAAATGACCTTTTAAGGCTACGAAGCCAATGTTTTCAAATGCACTGCCGATTTCATTTACAAATTTTTGTTTACGTTTCGGGTCGTCCGAAAGGAAATCACGTAAGTCTACACTAGGAATGTTTTGCATACTTTACATTTTTTATTTAAAGAAGAAAGGTGTCATAAGCACCTTTTCGCTAACAAAGGTAGATAATATTTTAGAAAATAATCTTAAGCGCAACCCTTAAAAGCAGATTTCTGATTAAAATTTTAATTCAGAATCCAATAAAATTGCTGTAAATTGTTATATTTGAAACACCAAAAAAAGAAAAAAATACATGATTTTTTACCGACAAAACCTTACCAATACTGAATTATTAGATTTATATAAAAAAATATTAAAACCTAGATTGATCGAAGAAAAGATGTTAATCTTGATTCGACAAGGAAAAGTTTCTAAATGGTTTTCTGGAATTGGCCAAGAGGCAATCGCTGTTGGAGTTACAGCTGTTTTAGATCAATCAGAATACATTCTTCCAATGCATCGAAATCTTGGTGTTTTTACGACAAGAGAAATTCCGCTTCATCGTTTGTTCTCACAATGGCAAGGAAAAGCAAACGGTTTTACAAAAGGTCGTGACAGAAGTTTTCACTTTGGAACACAAGAATACAATATTATAGGAATGATTTCGCATTTGGGTCCGCAATTAGGAATTGCTGACGGAATTGCTCTTGCGAATAAACTTCAAGACAATAAAAAAATTACAGCTGTTTTTACAGGAGAAGGCGCAACAAGTGAAGGAGATTTTCACGAAGCTTTGAATATTGCAGCGGTTTGGAAACTGCCTGTAATGTTCGTGATTGAAAATAATGGCTACGGACTTTCAACGCCAACAAACGAGCAATATGCTTGCGAAAACCTTGCTGACAAAGGAATTGGTTATGGAATTGAAAGCTGGATTATTGACGGAAATAATATTGTTGAAGTTTACAACAAATTATCTCAGTTAAAGAAAGAAATGCAAGAGAATCCGCGTCCAATTTTGTTAGAATTTAAGACTTTTAGAATGCGCGGGCATGAAGAGGCAAGTGGCACAAAATATGTTCCCCAGGATTTAATGGATCAATGGGAACTAAGAGATCCTGTTACAAATTATAGAAAATATTTGGTTGAAAACGGAATTCTAACTACGGAACAAGACGAGCAATTTCACGCTGAAATAAAACAAGAAATTGATGAAAATTGGGCGATGGCAAATGCTGAACCTGAAATCGAGCCAACTTACAGTGGAGAATTAGATGATGTTTACAAACCATTTCAATATGAAGAATATACACATAATTCTGATACAAAAAATATTCGATTTATAGATGCTATCCGCAATGGTTTAGAGCAATCTATGTGGCGTCATAGAAATTTAGTAATTATGGGGCAAGATATCGCTGAATATGGCGGAGCCTTTAAAATTACTGATGGTTTTGTTGATGCTTTTGGAAAAGACAGAATACGAAATACGCCAATTTGTGAAAGTGCCGTTATTTCGACAGGAATGGGATTATCAATCAATGGCTATAAAGCAATTGTAGAAATGCAATTTGCTGATTTCGTTTCAACAGGTTTTAACCCAATTGTAAATTTATTGGCTAAATCTCATTACCGCTGGGGCGAAAATGCCAATGTTGTTGTTCGTATGCCTTGTGGTGGAGGAACTCAAGCTGGTCCATTTCATTCTCAGACAAATGAAGCTTGGTTTACTAAAACACCTGGTTTAAAAGTAGTTTATCCAGCATTTCCTTATGATGCAAAAGGATTATTGAATACTGCTGTAAATGATCCAAATCCGGTTTTATTTTTCGAGCATAAATTATTATACAGAAGCATTTATCAAGATGTTCCAACAGATTACTATACCATTCCGTTTGGAAAAGCTGCTTTGCTAAAAGAAGGTTCTAAAGTTACAATTATTGCTTTTGGTGCACCAGTTCATTGGGCTTTAGATACTTTGGCAAAACACCCAGAAATCGATGCTGATTTAATTGATTTAAGATCGTTGCAACCTTTAGATACTGAAACAATCTTCGCTTCGGTTAAGAAAACAGGAAAAGCAATAATCTATCAGGAAGACACAATGTTTGGTGGAATTGCAAGTGATATTTCGGCTTTAATTATGGAAAATTGTTTTGAATATCTTGATGCTCCAGTAAAACGTGTAGCAAGTCTAGATTCTCCTATTTCTTTCACAAAAGCACTTGAAGATCAGTTTTTACCTAGAGATCGATTTGAGGAAACCTTATTAGAGTTGCTAAAATATTAAGCTTCTTAGATACTGAGTTGCTAAGATTCTAAGCAAAAAACTTAGAGACTTAGCAACTTAGAAGCTTTAAATAAGAACTACAAGCCTTTTGCCATCTGGAACTTCTGCGTTCCACATTTTTTCAATATCTGAAATTTTCACTGTTTCAATATTTACTTTTAATATATTTTTAGAAGCCAAAAGAAACATTTCAGGAAGTATTTCAGAAAATAATAATTTGACTTCATCTTTTGTCCAGCTTCCTAATCCTGAACCAGACAACTGAAGATCAACGCTTCGTAAAATCTGTGCAGATAACTGAATAGTATCTCCAGACATTGAACCAATATTTACAAAACGTGTTTTAGGAGTAAAATTTCCATTTCCTTTTAAAACCGAAAGAATAAGTTCTGCAGAAGAACCCCATAAATAATCAATTACAATATCAATTGGAGTATTTTGATGACTTTCTTTTAATTGAGAAAAAATTAATTCATCACTTTGCTTTAGAGAAATAATTTCGTCAGCACCTAATTCTAGAAGGCTTTCAAGAGTTTTTTCATTTCTTCCTGTAACGATTATTTTCTTAGCTCCATAATACTTAGCGATTTGAACTGCTAATTGGCCTGTAAAACCAGTTGCTCCGTTTATCAAAACCGTTTCGCCTGGTTTTATGTCAGCTCTAAAACGAAGTGCCATTACAGAGCCTGCAATTGCATTTGGCATCGCTGCGGCTGTTGCATCATCAATTCCGTCAGGCAAAACTACCATTCGGCTTTTCTCTACTAAAGCTTTATCAGCGATTGTTCCTGAGATTCCGCGGGCGTAAACTCTTGTTCCGTTTTCTAAAACGCCAATTCCGTCGCTTCCTACTACAAAACCGTTTTGATTTTCTTTTTCTGAAGAATAATGTTTTCCACTTGCAATTCCTTTATCCAAATTTGTAATAGCTACGGCTTTTACCGAAACTAAAACTCCGTTTTCATTGGATACAATTGGTTCTGGAAATTCTGTATATTTTGGCGATTCGCCTTTTTTGCAAACTACTGCTGCTTTCATAATTATTAAATTTTATGAAGCAAAATTAGAAAGCCGTTTATGGACAAACGATAACATTTGTTATCAAATGAAAAAGGCTATTTATTCTGAAGCAATTTACTTTTAATTCGACTTAAATGCACCGTACTAATACCTAAATAAGACGCAATATAATGCTGTGGAACTCTTTGAACAATTTGAGGTTTTTCTTGAATTAAACTAAGATAACGCTGAGCAGGAGAATCTTTTATGAAAGAAAAAAAGTGTTTCATATAATCAAAAGTTCTTTGAAAAAGCATATCAATCAAACGATCTCTCAACTCCGGAATTTCTTTGATTTCTTCAATTATAATATCAAGATTTTCTTTGTGAATCCACCATAAAACAGAAGGTTCAATTGTTTCAACTACAGCTGGACTTGGAAATTTCTTCATAAAACTTTCGATCGAAGCCACGCTTTGATTTTCAAAAAAGAACTGTGAAGTCAGATCTTTTCCGTTATTATTAAACCAAACTCTTATACAGCCTTTTTCAATTATAAAAAGCTTTTTTGAAATTTCACCTTCTTCTAAAAGCGTTGTTTTAGCAGGAACTTCAATTCGATTAAAATGACCGACATATTCGTTCCATTTTTCTTCTGATAAAGGAAATTTGTTTCGGAATTGCTCAAACATGTTTTCAAATTATAAGTTCCAAAAATAGGTTACAGCTTTTATCAAAATTACTATTCCAATAAAATAGTAAATCGCATAAAATCCAACATCAAGTGAGCTAAATAAAAATATAAAAGATAGATAAGGATAGCTATCAACAAGTGTTTTATATATCCTATTTATTTTTAAATCTTTAAATTCATATAGGATAAATTTATTCTTAGCATTGTCAAAATATCTTAGATTTAGAATTGATACAATCATACCAAGAGCGCTAAAACTGTAAAAAGCAATATCATTAAATGACTTAAAAAATAAAGAATATAAAGTCAATATATTTATTAAAAAAAGAATAGATAAAAATCTAGCGGTTGAAGATTCTGCCGAAGTCTTATTTGTTTTCGAAATAATTTCATAAGTACGAAAGTACAGATAATGGTATGCTTTAGTCATTATTGTTATTTAGAATCAGATTCCACTTCAAAAAGTTGCACTTGACTTTTCAATCTTTCAATTAATAAATTCATCATTCGTTTATTTAAATTAGATGAATTTTGAATATAAGTATCATATTCGTCAAGCGTAAAAAGTCCCATTACGATTCCTTTTAGAGAATTTCGGAACTTAATATCTTTCTGAATTGAATTTTCAATAGTTTGTAGTTTCTTCTCAACCGAATAAGAATAAAAATCACGCTTGTTCTTATTGATGTAATTAATAAAAACTGCAACAAACAAATCGTTTTGGAGTTTAAAAATCGGCCTGATTGTTTGGTTTTGAAATAACTCATCTGGTGAAGATTGAGCACTTACAGTTCCTAAAGTTTCGCCTCTGAATTCTTTTAAAAAAGTGTCTCTATCTTCCATGGGGTTTTGTTTTTAGTTTTCTTTAAAGTTAACTAAATATTCCAACAGTAAAAACCTATTTTTGTTTTTATAAAAAATAAATTATGCGATTATTTCTGTTTCTCTGTTTATTATTCGCTTCTTGTAATTCTAAAGAAGACAAAGAAAAATATAACCGTGCTTTATATCGTGCTGTAAATAATAAAGATACAGCTGTTTTAGATATTCATATAAATAACAAACGCTTTTACGGACGCTATGAAATTTCGCATTATGGAACTGGAAAAGATTCTGGGGATGTAAGAGGAGATTTAAGAGGCGATACGCTTCGCGGAGATTATCACTATATTTCTTTTGGCGGAGCATGGAAAAGAGTCCCTTTAGCACTTTTAAAGAAAGACAATAAACTTTATTTGGGAAAAGGAGTAATTGGAACTTATTTTAATCTTCCATGTTATGTTCCCGAAGTTCCAATTGACTATAAAAATCCAGAGTTTCTTTTTGAAAGAATAGAGAAGGAGTAGTTTTGTTTCAAGTTTCAAGTTTCAAGTTGAAGTGGTTTGTGTATATTTTAAACGCAAAGCACGCAAGTTTTTTTATAAGCTGTATTTAGTATAAACGCAAAGTTCGCAAAGCTTTGTGTAAAAACTTTGCGAACTTTACGTTCCCGATAGCTATCGGGATAGCGTTCTTTGCGGTTAAAAAAACTCTATTCTAATTTGCCAATCTGAGAAGGCAATTCAAAAATTTCAAGATCAAAATATCTTACTGATGCCATCACATGATCGAAAATATCGGCCATGATATATTCGTAATTTGCCCAACGTTTATCACTCGAAAAAACATAAATTTCCAACGGAACTCCATGTGCTGTAGATTGTAATTGTCTGCAAATGATATGCATATTTTTGTTCAATCCAGGATGATCGGTTAAATATTGAATAATGTATTTTCGAAATAAACCTAAATTGGTCATGTTTCGGCCATTTAGCGAAAGCGTTTTATCGATTCCTCTAAGATCGTTGTATTTATCAATTTCCGCTTGACGGCTATCAATATAAGATGTTATCAGTTGTACTTTTTTTAGTTGATGTAAATCTTCATCATTCAAAAAACGAATTGTACTGCTTTTTATTAAAATGTGTCTTTTAATGCGTCGCCCTTCAGATTTTTGCATACCGCGCCAGTTCTGAAAAGAATCTGAACTTAAAGCATAAGTTGGAATTGTGGTTATCGTATTGTCGAAATTTCGAACTTTTACGGTTGTCAAATTAATTTCGATTACATCTCCATCAGCACCAAATTTATCCATTGTAATCCAGTCGCCAATGCGAACCATGTCGTTTATAGCAACCTGAACACTCGAAACAAATCCAAGAATTGTATCTCTGAAAATCAAGATAATAATCGCTGAAAGTGTTCCTAAAATGGTTAATAATTCGCCTTTTTTAATTCCGAATAAAGTCGAAATAATCATAGCAACTCCGAAAATCCAAAGGACAATCATAATAACCTGAACAAAGCTATCAATTGGCTTGTCGCTGTATTCTGGTTTTTGTTTTAAATAATCGCGTAATGAATTAAAAACCGTTCTAACGATCCATAATCCAAGCAATACGATATAGATACCTACAATTTTTCCGAAAATTGATTCCCAATATTCGTATTTATCTAAGATTACTGGAACTGCTTTATAAATAAAGAAAAACGGAATTAAGTACGCTGTATATCTAGTTGTTTTGTTTTGAATTAAATAATCGTCAAATTTTGTTTTGGTGCGCTGTGCAAAAACAGCAGTCAAAGTCACCAAAATAAATTTGGCAACATAATAAATAATATAAGCTAATGCTATTAAAATAGCGATATTAAAGATTAAACTGGTATAAGACGCCACGTTGCGACTCATTCCCCAATCTCTAAAAGTGGGATATAAAAAGTTAAATATTTTCTCCAAAAGCTTAAGCATTTGCTTTAGTTTCTAAATATTTTTTCTCGATATAAAAAGTTCCAAACGGAATAAGAGAAGCTACTAGAATAATAGCAAAAGTTTTTAAATCCCAATTCATTGATTTTTTCAATAAAAAAGCTAAAATAATATATCCGATAAACAACACACCGTGTGTCATTCCAAGGGGACGTAATAAAGTATGGTAAAGTTCAGGATTGTTGTTTTTGATAATCAACATATTAGCAAATAATACTAAATAAGAGATTCCTTCTAAAATGGCAGTAACTTTGAAAATCTTGAGCATGTATATATTTTTTAAGTTTTATAGAGGCAAAATTAAGGATTATCGTTGGTTTTTCGGATATTTATCAGGAAAGTAATTTACTTTTGTAATCTTAAGTTTTGATAATGAGTAAAAGAGATTTAAAAAAATATTTAGGCGAATTAACAAAGGAACAATTAGAGGAACAATTGATTGAATTGTACGAGAAATTTGCTCCAGTAAAAACCTATTACGACTTTGTTTTTAATCCGAAAGAAGATAAATTATTGCAAGAAGCTAAAGTCAAAATTTCTCACGAATATTTTCCGATAAAAAAACCGGGAGCAAAATGGCGTCCTAAAGCCAAAATGCGAAGATCGGTTGCTCAGAAATTAATCAAACATTTTATGACGCTTGGTGTAGATTCTTATGTCGTGGCAGATATTATGCTTTATAATATCGAAATTGCGCAAACGTTTTCTTCTCAAAATTTCATCAAGCAAGAATTGTTTTACAAAAGCATCTATAATTCTTTCGAACAAGCTGTTAATTTTATCATCTCAAATGGAATTTTTAATGATTTTAAATTAAGAATTAATGGCATTTTTGAAGAAACTTCTCAGCAAAAATGGAAAAATAAGTACGATTTTGAGGCTATTTTAGATAAAATCAATTTTTAAAATAATTTTAAACTTTAATATTATATATTTGTAGCTTAAATCTTACCATAAGACTTTAATGTTAAAAATAACAAATATTATGGCATCTCTAAAAGGAATATTAGGAAAAGAAATCGAAGACTTAATACAAGAAAGTCATCATTTATTTGATAAAAAAGATTATAAAAAGTCAATCGATGTTTTAATTAAAGCTTGGGACAAACTTCCTGAAGACAAAAATCAATATGATGAAAGTTTTTATATTGTTTCATATATTCTAGATACAGCCCTATTTATTAAAGATATTCAAACCATGAATGAATGGGTTGATAAAATTTTTTATGCTGATCCAGAAAGAGGCGATTATGGTCAGCGTGAAATGTGGGCTGGCAAAGTAGCATTTGAATCTAATCAAAAAGAAAAAGCATTAGAATATTTTAAAATTGCTAATAAAAAATCAAAAGGAAGACTATTTTCAGGTGAAAATGCAATTTATAAAGATTTTTTAAATGAGAAGATTACGGAATTATCTGATGAAATCTACACAGAAATAACAAATTTAACCGATAAGGGTAATAAATTTATTGAGAAGAATAAATTAAGCGATGCAATTGATTGTTTTAATAAAGCATTAGATTTAGTACCTAGTCCAAAATCAGATTGGGAAGCAGCTACTTGGATTTATACAGCATTGGGGGATGTTTATTTTTTAAATAAAAATTATTCACAGGCACTAGAAAATTTACACAATGCTTTCAATTGTCCAGGAGGATATGCTAATCCTTTTATACTTTTAAGAATGGGGCAAAGCTTTTTAGAAACTAAAATTACTGATAAGGCTAGAGAATGTTTATTGAAAGCCTATATGTTGGAAGGAAAAGATATTTTTAAATATGAAAAACCTAAATATTTTAATTTAATAAAAGATCTAGTAGATGACGAAAACGAAAAAGAAAGTAAATTCTCTCTTTTATTTAAAAAGTTTAAATCTCAAAATTAAATATTTTATACATATTTAATCATTTTTGAAGAAAAAAGACTGCTAAATGACTCTCTCATAAAAAATCTTTCTTTTAAAAAAACATTTATTTTAGGTTAAAAAAAGATGAATAACTGTTTTTTCGGTGTATTTTTGCAAAAATCCAAAAATAAACAATGTCTCAAAACACTTTAGAAATACAAAGAGAAGAGAAGAAAGAACTTTATGCATATCAAAAAGGCGATATTGACGCTATTTTTGACCGTTTAGACAACGCTCCTCCTAAACACCACTTATTGTATCAGCTTCCAACTGGAGGAGGAAAAACAGTAATATTTTCTGAAATCGTTCGCCGCTATTTATCTCATAATGATAAAAAAGTGGTTGTTTTAACGCACCGTATCGAACTTTGTAAGCAAACTTCAAAAATGTTAACTGGTTTTGGCGTTACAAACAAAATAATCAATAGTAAAGTTAAAGAATTGCCAGATCAAAATGATTTTTCATGTTTCGTGGCAATGGTTGAAACTTTAAAAAACCGTATTAATGATGAAAAACTTCATTTAGATAATATCGGTTTGGTTATTATTGACGAGGCACATTACAACTCATTTAGAAAACTATTAAACTCATTCAAAAATGCTTTTATTCTTGGAGTAACGGCAACGCCTTTGAGTTCAAATATAAAATTACCAATGCACCAAAGCTACCACGAACTTATTGTGGGAGATACTATTGGTTCATTAATCGATAAAGGATTTTTGGCTAAAGCAACAACTTATAGCTACGATGTTGGTTTGACTTCGTTAAAAGTTGGTATCAATGGTGATTATACAGTAAAATCATCAGATGATTTGTATACCAATACTTTGATGCAGGAAAAATTGCTTCATGCGTATACAGAACGTTCTTTAGGAAAGAAAACGCTTATTTTCAATAACGGTATCCATACTTCTTTATATGTATATGAAACGTTTAGAGAAGCAGGTTACGATATCAGACACTTAGACAACACAAGTAGTTCTGAAGAGCGTAAAGACATTTTACAGTGGTTTAAAAAGACTCCAGACGCGATTTTGACTTCTGTTGGGATCTTGACAACTGGTTTTGACGAACCAACTGTAGAAACGATTATTTTGAACAGAGCAACAAAATCGTTGACTTTATATTTCCAAATGATTGGTCGTGGTTCTCGTAAATTACCTGGAAAAGATGAATTTACAGTTATCGATTTAGGAAACAATGCCGCTCGTTTTGGTTTATGGAGCGATCCTGTAAACTGGCAGCACATTTTTAAATCACCGGAGTTTTATTTAGAAAACTTACGTGATGATCACGAAATTGAGATGTTCTTTAAATACAGCATGCCGCCGGAATTACGTGCGAAATTTAGCAAAACAGCTGATGTTAGTTTTGACGTTGATGAAGAACATAAATTAATCATTAAACAAAATCTTCGTTCTAAAGTCGTTTTAGACAAATCTCTAGATCAGCATGCTGGAATGTGTGTAGATAATACAGAAACGCTTCAGGAAGCAAAAATGCTGGCTAAAGAATTAGAAGATGATATCGAAGATCGTATTAAACGTTATTCTAAATGTTTGAGCCAATGCAGTAAAAACTACCGTGAATGGCTGGTTGACGATTACAAACAAAGATTAACTTTATTAATCGGTAAAAAGTATCGTGAGAAAATCATGAACGAACCAGATTGATTTTTGAGTTGAAAAAGTTTAAAGTTTCAGGTTTCATGTTTCAAGTTATTGGAATCTAAAATATTATCATAATTTATAAAAGGAGAAATAGCATTTCAAAGTAAATGTGATTTCTCCTTTCAACTTATTAAGTTTTTGGTGTAACTTGAAACCTGAAAACTTGAAACAAAATTAAAGAACATGTCTAAACCATTCTCAACATTAGGAATTTCGGCTCCAATTTTAAAAGCTTTAAGCGAATTAAACATTGTTGAACCAACAGAAATTCAGCAAAAAGCAATTCCCTTATTTTTGAGCGAAACTCACGATATTGTTGGTTTAGCCAAAACTGGAACAGGAAAAACTGCAGCATTTGGATTGCCATTATTGCAATTGGTAAATTCAGAATCCACAACAGTTCAAGCTGTAATTTTAGTTCCGACAAGAGAGTTAGGACAGCAAATTTTTAGAAACTTAGAAAGTTTTTCAAAACATATTCCGAATATTTCAATTGCGTCAGTTTGCGGAGGAACTCCAATAAAACCACAAATCGAGCGATTAAAAGAAGGCGCTCAAATTGTTGTAGCTACTCCAGGACGTTTAATTGATTTGATTCAGCGAAAAGCAATCGACATCAAAAAAGCTGAATATTTAGTTTTAGACGAAGCTGACGAAATGGTGGCGATTCTTAAAGAAAGCTTGGACGAAATTATTGCTGAATTACCTAAAAAACACCGTACTTTATTATTCTCGGCTACACTTCCTGGAACAATTAAACAATTGATTCAGAATTATTTGAATAAAAATGTAGTTCAAATAAGTGCCAGCATGGAAATTGTTGGAAACGAAGGAATTGATCACGAATATATTGTGGTAGATCCAATTGAAAAGCTTGAAGTTTTAATGCATTTCTTGAATTCAAGAGACGGAGAAAGAGGTATTATTTTCTGTAAAACAAAAGCGGCAGTTAACAAATTAGCTAAAAATCTGGCTATCAATAAATTTTCATCGGGAGCGCTTCATGGAAGTTTGACTCAAGGAATTCGTGATCGAATTATGGAACAATTTCGTGAAGGGCATATTAATATTTTGGTTGCAACCGATCTTGCAGCGAGAGGAATCGATGTGAAAGAAATCTCGTATGTGATTAATTATCACTTGCCTGACACTTACGAAAACTATGTTCATAGAAGCGGAAGAACCGCAAGGGCAGGGGCAAAAGGACTTTCTTTAACTGTTTTACAGCAGGAAGAAGTTTTTGAAATTGCTGATTTCGAAAGAGAATTAGGAATTAAATTTTCTGAATTCAAAAAACCATCAGCTGCAAGTCTTGAAGAAAATAATATGCTTTTATGGGCAAAACAAATCTTTAAAACAAAACCTAATCATGAACTTTCTGGTGATTTAAAAACGAGAGTAAAAACAGTTTTTCATCATTTAACTAAAGAAGAATTAATCGAGAAATTAATGGCAAGTTATGTCCTACAGAACAAAATCGATATAGTTGATAAAACAGTTAAAAAATTCAAAAAGTAAATAATATGACTTTTGTCATTGTATATTAAAGTTGTACTTTTATAAGGAAATATTCTATAATCCTATTAATTACAACATATATGAAAATAGTCATTATTGGAGGTGGATTTGCGGGAATCAATCTAGCAAAAGAGCTCGTAAATCAACCTCAAATACAAGTAACTCTTGTAGACAAAAATAATTATAACTTTTTCCCACCACTTATATATCAAGTTGCTACGGCATTTTTAGAACCTTCGAGCATTAGTTATCCTTTTAGAAAATTTTTCGCAGGCAAAAAGAATCTTAGTTTTCGTTTAGGCGAATTATTATCTGTTTCTCCTGCAGAAAAGAAAATCACTTTAAGCAACGGAGAATTAGAGTACGATTACTTAGTTTTTGCGACTGGAGCCGAAACAAGTTACTTTGGTATGGAGAACGTAATGAAAAACGCCATTCCGATGAAAACCTTAAATGATGCCATCGTAATGCGTAATACGTTACTTAAAAACCTTGAAAAAGCTGCCATCTGTAAGGATATGCGTAAAAGACGTAAATTGCTTACAATTGTTGTAGCAGGAGGGGGGCCAACAGGAGTAGAGGTTTCTGGTATGTTTGCCGAAATGCGTAAAAATATACTTCTAAAAGAATATCCAGAATTAGATACATCAGCAAGCAACGTTTATTTGGTTGATGGTGGTGACGCTTTATTAGCACCAATGAGCAAAGAATCTCAAAAAGATACTTTGGAGGCATTGACAAAACTAGGTGTTGTAGTAAAATTAAACACCAAAGTTGTTGATTATGTTGATGATACTGTGGTATTTGAAAACGGAGAAACCATTAAAACCAAAAACTTAATCTGGGCCGCGGGAGTTTCAGCTAAAATTTTTGAAGGAATTCCAAAAGAAAGTTACGGCCGTGGAAGACGTATGGCAACAGACGAATTCAATAAAGTAAACGGTGTAGATCATATTTATGCAATTGGTGATACTGCGATTACAGCTGGAGATAAAAATTTCCCTGACGGGCATCCACAGGTTGCTCAAGTTGCTATTCAGCAAGGATTAAACTTGGCTAAGAACTTTAAAGCAATGATAGCAAATAAACCGCTTAAACCTTTCGCTTACAATGACAAAGGTTCTATGGCAATTATCGGAAAAGCAAAAGCTGTTGTAGATTTACCAAGTCCTAAATGGCATTTTAAAGGTTTCTTTGCATGGATAATCTGGTTGTTCATCCACTTGATTTCTTTGATTACGTATAGAAACAGATTAAATACATTTTGGAACTGGATGGTAGCTTATTTCGCAAAAGATCAATCACTTAGAATGATTATTAGACCAGATAAGAAAACTCAGAATTAAAAAATTAAAATTCCAATTTTTTGAAATTCCAAATTCCAAAACCGGAAAACATAAAATATTTAAAAAGCCAAAAACAAATTGTTTTTGGCTTTTTTATTCTTCAACAAATTGGAATTTTAATCAATTGAAATTTAGCTATTTATTCAGCAGTAGTTGGGTCAATTATTCCTGTGACTTGATTTACTGAATTAGCTGGAAAACCTCCTAATTTAGCGTGTTCATAAACCATTTGCTCATTTGGCGCTATATAAATGCAATAAAGTTTATCATTTGTAATATAGCTATTTACCCACTGAATTTGTGTTCCAAGTTGACTGAGTACGCCACAGGAAGCCTGTGAAATACTTTTTAATTGATCATGTGTAAGTTTACCAGCATTTGGGATTTCTCTTTCAATAACATATTTCGGCATAATACTTCGAAATTTATTCCTACTCATGTGGCTTTTCGGTTTCGCCCCGTTTTTAAAATGGTATCTGGATTCCATTCCATTTTATACCATATAAAATTAACGAAATAAAATTGCAAAATCAATCTGTAAGACCTGAATTTTAAATACTTACAAAAAATCAATGACCAGATGTAAAATTATCTTCTGCAGACAATTCTACTTTTTGTGTAATAAAACGTTTCCCAATATTTAAAACAATAAAGGCAATAATAGTAGTAACCGTCATAATGAAAACCATTGGAGCAACAGAATCTTTTACAAAAATTCCAACAGCAAAAGAAGCCAAAGATCCTAAACCTAGTTGAATAGCACCCATTAAAGCCGAAGCGCTGCCTGCATTTTTTGCAAATGGAGCCATTGTAAGTCCAGCTGTATTTGGGTTTGAAATTCCTAAACAGCCTAAAAACACAAAAAGAATTGCTATAGTTTCATACAATCCTAAAAGGTTGTTTAAAGAAAGTACAAGAAAGACAATGCTAACAATAGATTGCAAAATTAATGCTGCAAAAATCATCTGTTCACTCGAAAATCTCTTTAATAAAACCGAATTTAACTGACTCGAGCCAATAAAACTAACAGACATAAAAGCGAAAATCCAACCATACGTTTTAGCATCAACATGGTAAATATCCATAAAAATTATAGGTGAGGCCGCTACATAAGTAAACAATCCCGAAAATGCAATTGCTCCTGTGAAAGCATAAGTATAAAATTGCGGTTCTTTAAGAACTTTTAAAAAGTTAGAAATAATTGGTTTTGGTTTTAAAGAAATAGAAGTATCAGGTTTATAACTATTTGGCAAACCAATTTGAGAAGCTAATAAAACAGCAATTCCCATACACATTAAAATAAAAAATACCGTGTGCCAACCATAATCTTCTGTAACATAACCGCCAATTGTAGGTGCTAACATTGGCGAAAGTCCAAGTACAAGCATTAAAAGAGAAAATACTTTTGGAATATCTTTTACAGGAAATAAATCACGAACCATTGCTACAGAAGCAACTGTAGCAGCACAGCTTCCGATTGCCTGAATAAAACGTAGTAGTATAAAATCATCAATATCAGTCACATAAACACATCCTAAAGAAGCTAGAATATAAACGAGAAGTCCAATAAACAAAGGTTTTTTACGCCCGAAACGGTCTAATAAAGGTCCATAAAGCAATTGTCCAGCAGAAATTCCGATGAAATAACTGGATAAACTCATAGAAACTTTAGCAACAGTAGTATTTAAATCTTTTGCAATTCCAGAGAAACCAGGCAGATACATATCGATTGAAAAAGGACCGAGAGCGGTTAAAGAACCTAGAATCAGAATCAGCTGAATATATTTTTTTGTTGTCATTATATTAAAAAAGGGCTTATAATTTTTTGCAAAGGTAAAGATTTCATACCTTGTTATAGAACTTGAAGAAGTTTATAACAATAAATTAAAGTAATCGCTAAAATTATTTATCGAAACTAATCTATTAATCTTTAAATTAAGAAGTATGAAAAAGTACATTTTGTTATTAGCAGTTTTATGCACATCAATTTCATTTGCTCAAACTATTACATCAAAACAAGAAGAAGCTAGTGTTGAGCAATATGAGCTTCTAAAGAAAGTAAATCAATATTATCCAGACATTTCATTAAGCAAATCGGTTACAAATTTTTACGCTGACGGAAAAATTATCGATTCGCAACAAGATTTTGATTTAAGAGGAACAAAATTTTCAAGCTACAAATTAGGAATTGAACCAGGAAACAAAAAAGTAAAATTTGATTATACTTCTAGTGAAGCTGGCCACGTATATGGCGACGTTACAATTTTTAACGGAAATGCTCTGCGAACAACTTTTAATGAAAAAACAAATCAAATTGATGTGTCACTAAATGGAAAATCAGTTTATTTGAAAAAGCTATAATTTTTTTCAGATTAAGAAAGCATCATAGATTTATGATGCTTTTTTAATTTATATTTGGTTCAAATTTTTAATAAAACGATTCATAATGAAAAAATTTCTTTTTATAGCATTTTTGATTGCTTTAAAATCATATTCACAGCAAAATAGATTTTCTGGAACTTGGGGAAATGAAAAATGCAAAGACTGTAAAAAAGAATTTATTTTCACCATAACAATAGCGCAGTCAAATTCTAAGATTTTTGGAACTGCAGAAGTTACAAGCGACCATAAAGAACTAAATTCTGGAATTTTAGAAGTTACCGGAGATGTTTATCCACTTGGCGATAAAGCTCAAATTAAATTGAAAGATAAAGACGGAACAAAATCGAGCGCAGTTTTATTTGTAAACGATGCTGTAATCCAGTTTACAAAAAATGGCGGAGGCGATGTTGTGCCAAAAGAGATGATTTTGAAAAAATTATACGAATAACTCTCTTCTCAGAGTTATTCCATTTTGACCTATAATTTATATTATGTAAAATAGAATATTTTAAAAACTGTCCTATAAATGTGCTGTACGGATTTTTGTTTGGGAAATTTTAATTTATGGCAAATTTACCTTCTGCCTCTAAAGATCAATTTTCTGTTAGAATATTTTTTTTCTTAAAACTGAAATCCTTCATAAATACGCTGTATAATTTTTATTTTTAAAAATTCCTGAATATTCAAAATTTAGCTCGCTGGATTATGCAGTTTATTTTTGAATCAAATTATTTTCCTCAAATTCAAATCGCTTATAAATGCGCTGTATGATTTTTATTTTTAAAAAATCCCAAATATTCAAAATTCAGCTTGCTGGATTTCTATACAGTTTATTTTATAATTAAAACATTTTTCTTAAATTCAAATATTCATAAATGCGCTATATGATTTTTGAATTAAAATATTTTCAAATATCGCAGTATTATCGATCTAGTTTGCCAATCATTTTGAAAAGATTAAAACTTTTTGAAGTCTTATTACCATTATCTTTTAACATTTCTTTAAAATAATTAGTTTCTGCTAAAGATACTTTCATTGTAAGACTTTATTTTACTATTTTTACATTCGATACTTTAAAAATAAATTATCACATATATGAATACAGTCGCTGAGCATATTGCAGATTTTTTAAAAGAATACAAACCATTTGATAATTTAACTTTCCAGGAATTATCAGATATTGCCACGAATATTCGTGTAATCAATTTAGAAAAACATGCGGTATTATTTCAAAATAACGATCCGCTTCACGAAAGCTTTTATGTTGTAGCTTCTGGTGTTATCAATCTTACAACCATTGCAGACGCTGAAGAAACCATTATAAATAAATGTCATGAAGGTGATATTTTTGGCTTGCGTCCGTTTTTTGCTAAGAATAACTACATGATGACTGCTAAAGCACGTGAAGAAAGTATTATTTATGCTATTCCAATCGCTGTTTTTAGACCTTTTGTTGCCAATAATTCAGATGTTTTAAACTTTTTATTGGAAAGTTTTGCAGTGAATTCGCGCCATACAAAAGACAGTATGAATTCTAATGGGAAATTGATTTCTGATGCCGATTACCTTGATCAGCAGACAGAAATGCAATACATTCAGTCACTTAACTATAATAATTCGCCATTAACAACTCAAGCTGGTTCTATCATAAAAGATGTTGCAATTTTGATGACAGATTCTATGCTTGACAATATTATAATCTGCGAAAAAAATCATCCAATTGGTATTGTTACCAATGCAGATTTATCGTCTAAAATTGCCACTGGCCGCTATCCTATTACAGAAACAATTGACAAAATCATGTCGTCTCCAGTTGTTACTGTTCTTGAAAATGTTTCTTTAGCAGAAGCACAATTGTTAATGCTAAAACACAATGTGACACACTTATGTGTTACAAAAGATGGAACAAGCAAATCTGTTGTAAAAGGAATTATTTCTGAACACGATCTTATTGTTGCTCAAGCTAGTAACCCTGGCGTTTTAATTAAAGAGATTAAGCGTTCGCAGTTGCCTAAAGACTTAAAACAAATTCGTGATCGTTTATCTGATTTGATTCAGAATTCGATTCAAAAAAATATTCCAATTTCTCACGTTAGTAATATTGCGAGTGAAATTAACTTGGCAATTATCAAAAGGGCAGTTGAATTATCAATTTTAGATTTAGGCTCCCCTCCTGCACGTTTTGCTTGGTTAAGCATTGGAAGTCAAGGGCGTAAGGAGCAGCTCTTACTTACTGATCAAGACAGCATTTTGATTTTTGAAGATGTTACTCCTGAAAAATACAGAGAAGTAAAAGATTATTTCTTAAGATTGGCAAAAAGAACAACTTCTATTTTAGAAAAAGTTGGTTATGACTATTGTCCAAACGGACATATGGGAAGCAATATGCTTTGGTGTAAATCATTGAGTGACTGGACAAAACAATATAATAGCTGGATGAATACTCCAGGTGAAAATAGTAATGATTTGAGCAGTATCTTCTTTGATTATGAAATTGTATTTGGCGAACCAAAAATTGAAGAAGCTATAGAAAATGTAATTTTCAAGAATGCTGTCAACAATACTTTATTCTTCGACTTTTTAGGAAATGATGCTTTAAAGAAAAATTCTCCTTTAAGTTTCTTCAAGAAATTTATAACCGAAGAAGATGGTCCGCACAAAGAGAAATTTGATATTAAAACTCGTGCATTAATGCCGCTGATTGACGGCGCTCGTTTATTGATATTAAATGCAAATATTAAAGGAATTCAAAATACATACCTAAGATTCAAACAATTAGCTATAACAGATTCTAAAAATGCGGAAATTTATTTAAGCTGCGCAGAAGCTTTTTTAACGCTTTCAAAATTTAGAACTGTCGAAGGATTAAAAAATGACGACTCTGGCCAATATATTAATTTAAGAGAAATGTCAAAATCTGACAAAGAGAAATTAAAAAATGCTTTAACCCCAATGAAAGATCTGGAGGAACTGATTAAGAGTAAATTTCAATTGACACAATTCTCATAAAATATGCTAGACTGGCTAAAAAATATCAATAAAGACTATCCAGATTTCTGGAA
Organism: Flavobacterium ginsenosidimutans; assembly: GCF_003254625.1. Classification (GTDB taxonomy): domain Bacteria; phylum Bacteroidota; class Bacteroidia; order Flavobacteriales; family Flavobacteriaceae; genus Flavobacterium; species Flavobacterium ginsenosidimutans. The sequence continues at coordinate 630,974 of NZ_QJRJ01000082.1, read as the reverse complement.
AGACTATTTAACTAAATTCGAAACTAAACCTAATAAGTTTGTTGTTTTATCAGCAGAAACTTCTGGGCTTAATCCAGATAAGGATGTTATATTGTCTTTGGGTGCATTTTCTGTAATTGATGACAGTATTGTAATAAAGGAAAATTTTGAAACCGTTTTGCTACAATATAAATACCTTCAAGACAACGGACTTTCAAATGAATTTATCATTGAAAGTAAAATGATGAAAATGCCTGAACCTGATGCACTTGAGGCTTTTGTTAATTTTATTGGAAACTCAATTTTAGTTGGGCATCACATCAATTTTGATATTGAAATGCTAAATGCAGCTTTGGAGCGCTTAGATTGTGGCCGATTAAAAAATGAAGCTTTAGATGTTGATGTAATGTATAGAAAACTTACAGATATAAATGACAAGCAGTTTTCTCTAGATGATTTGTGCGAAATTTATAAAATTCCGAAAAGTGATCGAAACTCTTCTTCTGAAGATGCATACAAAATCGGACTTTTATTTTTAAAATTAAAATCTAGATTGGGAATCAAGTAAATTTTTAAAATTTCAAAGTTTTTAAATTCCAATCCCGTATATAGAAAAGCCTCTTAAATTTTTAAGAGGCTTTTCTATTCTTAAAAAAACAAAAATATTTACAAATTTGATTTTTTTAGAATGGTCTGTCCTATTCTATTATTATTTTGTCTTTTAGAGGCTATTATTATCTTTTTTGAGTGAATAGATTTGCTCATAATTTTACAATAAATTATATCTTTAAAATAAAAATAAATCCTTTCTAAAACTTGAATTCTATGAAAAAGCTATTATTTGTTCTGTCATTGCTATTTTTTGTTTCAGCAATTTTTGCACAAAATCAAGATCCTTCGTCTAAGCGTATTCTAGGAAACTGGTATTCTAATACAAACCGAAGTACAAAATGGGTTTTTACCCAAGACGGGAAAGTTTACAATTACAACAATAACCAAATGAAAGTAATGTATAAATATACGGTCTCACACAGCTGTCAAAATTACTCAGATGATACTGCTGAATTTGTAACTCTACGTGACAAGGACGGTAATGAGTTTTGCTTTAAGATAAATGGAATTAATGAAAACAAAAATGGAATTCTGTCGCTTATTAATTTAAGCAATATGCAGCCTCTTGTTTTTGTGAACGATGAAAAATCAAAAATTGTGCAATAATTCCAATCAGTATTATATAAAAAAAATGCCTCTTTTATTAAGAGGCATTTTCTATTTATGTTTTAAATTAAGCAATTCTATCTTTCATAATTTGCTCTACAACTTCTGGATTTAATAAAGTTGACGTATCTCCAAAATTAGAGAAATCTCCTTCTGCAATTTTACGTAAAATTCTACGCATAATTTTTCCTGAACGAGTTTTTGGCAAACCAGAAACGAATTGAATTTTATCTAATTTAGCGATTGGTCCAATGTGATCTGCAATATATTGATTGATCTCTTTAGTTAAGTTCTCTTTATTTCTAACTTCACCAGTTTCTTTCAGAATAACAAAACCATATAATGCATTTCCTTTAATATCATGTGGGAATCCAACAATTGCAGATTCTGCTACAGCTGGGTGCTCGTTGATAGCGTCTTCAATTGGTGCTGTTCCTAAATTATGTCCAGAAACAATTACAACATCATCAACTCTACCTGTAATTCTGTAGTATCCAACTTCGTCTCTTAAAGCTCCGTCACCTGTAAAATATTTTCCAGGGAAAGCAGAGAAATAAGTTTCTTTGTAACGATCGTGATTACCCCAGATTGTTCTAGCAATTCCAGGCCATGGGAATTTAATACATAAACTTCCAACTACTTGATTACCTTCAATTTCATTACGTTTTTCATCCATTAAAACTGGCTGAATTCCCGGTAAAGGCAATGTTGCATAAGTTGGTTTTGTTGGCGTAACAAAAGCAATTGGAGAAATCATGATTCCACCAGTTTCAGTTTGCCACCAAGTATCTACAACCGGACATCTCTTATCGCCCACGTGGTCATTGAACCAGTGCCAAGCTTCTTCGTTAATTGGTTCTCCAACAGATCCAATAACTTTAAGTGATTTAAGAGGATATTTTTGAATATAATCTAAACTTTCTTTTGCTAACGAACGGATTGCAGTTGGCGCAGTATAGAATTGTGTAATTTTATGCTTTTCGATAATATCCCAAAAACGGCTAAAATCTGGATAAGAAGGAACTCCTTCAAAAATTACAGTTGTAGCTCCATTCAATAATGGTCCGTATAAAATATAAGAGTGACCTGTGATCCAACCGATATCTGCCGTACACCAAAAAATATCATTGTCTTCATAATTGAAAACATTTTTAAAAGTATAAGCAGTATAAACCATGTAACCTGCCGTAGTGTGAACCATTCCTTTTGGTTTTCCTGTTGATCCTGAAGTATATAAAATAAATAAAGGATCTTCGGCATCCATAATTTCAGCAACGCTATTATCTAAAGCTGCATCTAATAATGGCTGTAACCAAATATCACGGCCTTCTTTCATTTTAACATCTGTATTAGTTCTTTTTGCAACTAAAACTTTTGTTACAGAAGGGCAAGTATCTAGAGCTTCATCTACAATTCCTTTTAAATCAATAGTTTTATTTCCTCTATAACCTCCATCAGATGTAATTACCATTTTACATTCGCAATCGTTGATTCTCGCAGAAACTGCAGAAGCAGAAAATCCAGCAAAAACAACAGAGTGAATCGCTCCAATTCTAGCACAAGCTAAAACAGAAACTGCTAATTCTGGAATCATTGGTAAGTAAATACAAACTCTATCTCCTTTACGAACACCTTGCTCGCGAAGAACGTTTGCCATTTTTGAAACTCTCTCGTACAATTCATTATACGAAATATGTAAAGCTTCTTCAGAAGGATCATTCGGTTCAAAAATAATTGCCGTTTTATCTCCTCTTTTGCTTAAATGTCTATCAATACAATTTTTGGTAATGTTAACTTTAGCGTCTGTAAACCATTTTACTTCAGCTTCAGCCATATTAAAATCAACTACTTTTTCCCATTGTTGGTACCATGTAAAATTTTCTTCAGCTATTTTTCCCCAAAATTTTCTTGGCTCTCTTATTGACTTATTATAATGTTTAAAATATTGTTCTAAATTTTCAATTTTGTAATAGCTCATCGTTTGTTGAATTTTTTTATAAATGTATTAAATCTGAACGTATTCGTGAAATAATTTAATTCATAAATTTTACCAAATAAAAACATTTATTTAATAAAATATGATAATTATTTGTGTTTGTTTTAAAAATTTAAATTTTAAAGCAATTTAGAAAGGGCAAAAAAGGCATAATAAATAGATATTATGCCTTTTTTAATTTAACAAATTTCAATAACAATTAATTTTGTCAACTGCACTGCGAGTTTTCCTCTATTTTGAAAATAGCAGCATCATTATTAATTAACATAGAAATTTCAACAAGTATATTTTTTTAAGTAAAAATATACCCCAATTTTAGGGATTAGCCTCACTTAACTTACTCTCACTGGAAGTTAAGTGAATGCAATATGCATCTATATCTATTATCTTAATAAGTGCTTACTAATTCAAAATATTACAAATCATTGATACAGTGCAAATCCCGCAAAATCGAATTCTGCGGGAATTCCCAATTTTTTAATTATCCAATTTTTTTCATTGCTGTCATAGACTCTCTCAACCAAGCTCCTACTTCTTCAATAGGATGTTGACGAATTTCTTTGTTTACAGCAATTAGTACCGCATTATCTACTCCGTTTGAAGTTGAAAATGGTTTACCAATAATATTAGTTTCAACTTTTTTCATGAACTCAGTCAATAATGGCTTGCAAGCATGGTCAAATAAGTAACATCCGTACTCAGCAGTATCAGAAATTACACGGTTCATTTCGAACAATTTCTTTCTTGCAATTGTGTTTGCAATTAATGGTAATTCGTGTAATGACTCATAGTAAGCTGATTCTTCAATGATTCCAGCTTCAGTCATTGTTTCGAAAGCTAATTCAACACCAGCTTTTACCATTGCAATCATTAACACTCCATTATCAAAATATTCTTGCTCAGAGATTGGAGCTTCTTGCGGAGCTGTTTTTTCGAAGTTAGTTTCTCCTGTTGCAGCTCTCCATTTCAATAAGTTAACATCGTCATTAGCCCAGTCGATCATCATAGTTCTAGAGAATTCTCCAGAAATGATATCGTCTTGGTGTTTTTGGAATAATGGACGCATGATATCTTTTAATTCTTCAGCTAATTCGTAAGCTTCAATTTTTGAAGGATTGTTTAAACGATCCATCATATTTGTAATACCACCGTGTTTTAAAGCCTCAGTGATAGTTTCCCATCCGTATTGGATTAATTTAGAAGCGTAAGCAGCATCGATTCCTTTTTCAACCATTTTATCAAAACATAAAATAGATCCTGTTTGAAGTAAACCACAAAGAATAGTTTGCTCACCCATTAAATCTGATTTTACTTCAGCTACGAAAGATGATCTTAAAACTCCTGCTCTGTGTCCTCCAGTTGCTACAGCGTATGCTTTTGCCTGATCTAAACCAAATCCGTTTGGATCGTTTTCTGGGTGAACAGCGATAAGAGTTGGAACTCCAAATCCTCTTTTGTACTCTTCACGTACCTCAGAACCTGGACATTTAGGAGCACACATAATAACAGTGATGTCTTTACGAATCTGCATTCCTTCTTCTACGATGTTGAATCCGTGAGAATAAGACAAAGTAGAACCTTGTTTCATTAATGGCATAATAGCAGTTACCACAGCTGTATGTTGTTTGTCTGGTGTAAGGTTACAAACTAAATCTGCAGTTGGAATCAATTCTTCGTAAGTTCCTACTTTGAAACCATTTTCAGTTGCGTTTTTATAAGAAGCTCTTTTTTCTGCAATTGCATCTGCACGCAATGCATAAGAAATGTCTAAACCAGAATCTCTCATGTTTAAACCTTGATTCAAACCTTGTGCTCCACAACCAACAATTACAACTTTTTTTCCAGCTAATGCTGCAATTCCGTCTGCAAATTCTGATTGCTCCATAAATTCGCAAACTCCTAATTGTTCTAATTGTAATCTAAGTGGTAATGTATTGAAATAATTTGCCATTTTTGTTTTAATATTTAATGAAATGAAATTTTAATATTGATTTTATATAACTAAGATTTATTATTTAAAGGTTTCTAATAATGCAGAAATCTCCATTTTTTGTTTAGAAACTGATATTCTTCCAGAACGTACAAACTGCATAATTCCGTATGGTTTGAACTTTTGGTACAATTCTTCAATTTCAGAACGTCTTCCTGATTTTGAAATCACGAAGAAATCACGAGAAACCGTTACAATCGTAGACTGGCTTTCTTTGATAATATTCTGAATCTGTTTCTCATCAAACAACAAACTTGAAGCGATTTTGAATAAAGCATTTTCTAAGAAAATCGTTTCTTCATCTGTATGATAAAATGCTTTTATTACTTCAATTTGTTTTTCAATCTGGCCTACAATATTCTGAACCCATTTTTCTGTCGTATTTACTACGATGATAAATCTTGAAACATTCTCTATTTCTGATTCTGAAACATTTAGACTTAATATATTAATGTGACGCTTTAAGAATATCCCTGATATTCTATTTAATAAACCCACGTTATTTTCTGAGTATACCGATATGGTAAATGTTTTATCTTCCATGTTGTTTTTTAGTTTTATTTGTTTCAAGTTTCAGGTTTCAAGTCTTGCTTAACTTGGAACATGAAACTTGAAACATGAAACTTTTTTCTTAACTTAATCTAATTTCTGATACACAAGCTCCTGTTGGAATCATTGGGAAAACGTTGTTTTCTTTTTCGACTACAACTTCTAAGAAGTATGAATCTTTTGATGCTAGCATCTCAGCGACCGCTGCATCTAAATCTTCACGTTGTGTAACTTTTTTAGATTTGATATAATATCCTTCAGCAATTGCAATGAAATTTGGATTAATCATTTTTGTTGAAGCATATCTGTTATCAAAGAATAATTCTTGCCATTGGCGAACCATTCCTAAGAATTCGTTGTTTAAAATGACAATCTTCACTGGAACCTGAGTTTGGAAAATAGTTCCAAGTTCCTGAATTGTCATTTGGAAGCCTCCATCACCAATAATCGCTACTACTTCACGCTCTGGTTTTCCCATTTTTGCTCCAATTGCAGCAGGCAATGCGAATCCCATAGTACCTAAACCTCCTGAAGTAATGTTACTTTTAGTCGAATTGAATTTAGCATAACGGCAAGCAAACATTTGGTGCTGACCCACATCTGAAACAATGATTGCATCTCCTTTTGAATGTTTGTTGATCATTTCGATAGTTTCTCCCATCGAAATTCCTTTACCGTTTGTTGGATTTAATTCTTCTTTTATTACTGAATCGTATTCAATTTTACTTAACTCTTTAAATTCATTATGCCAAGCATCATGAGATTTTGCATCTAATAATGGTAATAAAGCAGCTAAAGATTCTTTCACATCTCCTAAAACAGCAATTTCTGTTTTAACGTTTTTATCAACCTCTGCAGGATCAATTTCGAAGTGAACTACTTTTGCCTGTTTTGCATAAGTGCTTAATTTACCTGTAACACGATCGTCAAAACGCATTCCGAAAGCAATTAAAACATCGCATTCGTTTGTTAGTAAATTTGGCGCATAGTTTCCGTGCATTCCTAACATACCAACATTTAAAGGATGATCTGTTGGTAAAGCTGATAATCCTAAAATTGTCCAAGCTGCTGGAATTCCAGCTTTTTCAACCACTGCTTTAAACTCAGCTTCTGCCTGACCAAGAATAACTCCTTGTCCAAAAACAATAAAAGGTTTTTTGGCACTATTGATTAAAGCTGCAGCTTCAGCAACTTTATCTAAATTTAATTTTGGAACTGGAACATAACTTCTTATTCCTGTGCATTTTTCATAGCTAAATTCGAACTCATCAAACTGAGCGTTTTTAGTAATATCAACCAATACAGGCCCTGGACGTCCAGAACGAGCAATATAAAATGCTTTTGCAATAATTTCAGGAATTTGAGAAGCTTCAGTTACCTGAAAATTCCATTTTGTAACCGGAGTTGAAATTCCGATAATATCTGTTTCCTGAAATGCATCAGATCCTAATAAATGTCTTCCAACTTGCCCAGTAATACATACTAATGGAGTTGAGTCGATTTGAGCATCTGCAATACCAGTTACTAAATTTGTAGCTCCTGGTCCAGAAGTAGCAATTGCTACCCCTACTTTTCCTGTAGCTCTTGCATAACCTTGAGCTGCATGCGTTGCACCTTGTTCGTGACGTACTAAAACGTGGTGTAACTGATCTTGAAATTTATATAATTCGTCGTAAACTGGCATTATAGCTCCACCTGGGTAACCATAAATTAAATCTACTCCTTCTGCTAATAAACATCTTATAACGGCTTCTGCCCCTGATATTTTCATAGTATATTGTTTTTCAAAAGTCAAACTTCAATTTTAAATTTTTATTGATGTTGAAGTTTGCTTTTTGATTTTGTTATTTTTTTTAATTAATTATCGGTTACACATCCTGTTGATGCACTAGAAACCGATCTAGCGTATTTAAGTAAAACCCCTCTGTCAACTTTTAATTTCGGCTGAACCCAAGCCGCTTTTCTAGCTGCAAATTCTTCGTCAGATATCTTCAGGTCGATTGTATTTTTCACAGCGTCAATAGCGATTAAATCCCCATCTTTTACTAGCGCAATACCACCACCATCATATGCTTCTGGTGTAACGTGACCTACCACGAAACCGTGCGAACCGCCCGAGAATCTACCGTCTGTGATTAGTGCACAACTGCTTCCTAATCCAGCGCCAATAATAGCAGATGTAGGCTTCAGCATTTCAGGCATTCCCGGACCACCTTTTGGCCCACAACCCCTGATGACGACTACATTACCTGGTTTAATCTTTCCGGCTTGAAGACCTGGAATTACTTCAAATTCACCTTCAAATACAACAGCTGGTCCTTCGAAATATTCTCCTTCTTTTCCGCTGATTTTTGCCACAGCACCTTCAGAAGCAAGATTTCCGTATAATACCTGAATATTTCCTGTTGGTTTTAATGCTTTTTGAATTTCATGAATTACTTCTTGTCCGTCTTGTAAATCTGGAGTTGAAGCTAAATTTTCAGCAACTGTTTTTCCTGTTACAGTCAAACAATCTCCGTGAATAAGTCCTACTTTCAGTAAGTATTTCATAACTGCTGGAATACCTCCAACTTCGTGAATGTCTTCCATCATATACTTACCACTTGGTTTCATATCTGCCAATACTGGTGTTCTATCGTTAATCGCCTGGAAATCATCTAAAGTGATTGTAATTCCAACTGAATGCGCCATTGCAATTAAGTGCATAACCGCATTTGTAGAACCACCTAAAACCGCTACGATTGTAATAGCGTTTTCAAAAGCCTTACGAGTCATAATGTCTCTTGGCTTAATATCTTTTTCTAATAATATTTTGATTGCTTTTCCAGCTTCAAGACATTCGTCTCTTTTTTCTTGGCTTAAAGCAGGATTAGAAGAACTATAAGGCAAGCTCATTCCTAATGCTTCAATAGCAGAAGACATAGTATTTGCAGTGTACATACCACCGCAAGCACCAGCTCCCGGACAAGCATTTTGAATAACTCCTTTAAAATCTTCTGGAGTAATTTCGCCTTTTACTTTTTTTCCTAAAGCTTCAAAAGCAGAAACGATGTTTAAAGATTCACCTTTCCATTTTCCAGAGTGAATAGAACCACCGTAAATCATCATTGACGGACGGTTCAATCTTCCCATTGCGATTAATGCTCCTGGCATATTTTTATCGCAACCAGGAATTGCAATAATACTATCATACCATTGCGCTCCCGCAACAGTTTCGATAGAATCTGCAATTACGTCTCTAGAAACCAGTGAGTAACGCATACCTTCAGTTCCGTTAGAAATACCGTCACTGACACCAATGGTATTAAAAATAAGTCCGACAAGATCCGCATTCCAGACACCTTTTTTAACATCTTGTGCTAAATCATTCAGGTGCATGTTGCAAGTGTTACCATCGTAACCCATGCTCACAATACCAACTTGTGCTTTTTTTAAATCTTCCTCAGTTAAACCAATTCCGTACAACATCGCTTGCGCCGCAGGCTGTGTTTGATCTTGTGTGATGGTCTTGCTGTACTTATTTAATTCCATTATTGCTTATTTATTTTTTAATTTTTTGTTCAAAAAAAAACCTTCCAAGTATTTGGAAGGTTTGTAATATAGTCTTTCAATTATATTTATAACATTCCCGATGCAGATGTGTGAATCACATTGACAACAACGACAGAAGTAATAATAATTGAGATTTGCATCCTTTGTTTTTTAGTGTTACAAAAGTAAATAAACTTAAGCAACTAAAAAAACAAAATCTCAACATTTCAAAGACTTCTTGTTATTATCTTCACATTTTAACAAAAAAGATTAAACAATTGTCGATTGCCCAATACTTACATTGTCATTATTAAAATACAGCAAATCATCTTTACTGAAAATAAAATTAGAAACGAACTCTCCTACTTCGTTTGTTCCAAATTTTGAATCTGGTTTCAAATCAACTGTAACTACTTTGTATTCAATTGCTTTTTCTACCGCTTTATAAACTACATGAGCTTCTTTAGTCAATCCAAAATGCTCCAGCAAAAGCGCAGCCGCTAAAATCGAAGCAATCGGATTAGCAATGTTTTTTCCTTTTGCCTGTGGATATGATCCGTGAATTGGCTCAAACAAAGCATTTTTCTCTCCTAAAGATACTGATGGCAATAAACCAATAGATCCTGTAATTACACTAGCTTCATCAGATAAAATATCTCCAAATAAGTTCTCAGTCAAAATCACATCAAACTGTTTTGGATTTAAGATTAACTGCATTGCTGCATTATCCACAAATAAGAAATCTAAAGCTACATCTGAATACTCTTCGCTCACTTTCTGAACTACTTTTCTCCACAATCTAGAAGTTTCCAAAACATTTGCTTTATCAACCAATGTTAGCTTTTTGCGTCTTTTTTGTGCCGATTTAAAAGCTAAATGTGCTATTCTAGTGATTTCTTCTTCTGAATATTCACATAAATCAGAAGCATGTGTTCCTTCTTCATTTAGTGTTTTAGCTCCAAAATAAGCACCACCTGTTAATTCTCTAAAAATGGTAAAATCAGCTCCTTCAATAATTTCTCTCTTTAAAGGAGAAGCTTCAATTAAGGCTTTATAAGGTTTTATAGGACGAATATTAGCAAACAATCCTAATTCTTTTCGCAGTTTTAATAATCCTTGTTCTGGACGAACTTTGGCATTTGGATTGTTATCGTATTTAGGATCTCCAATCGCACCAAGCAAAACTGCATCTGTGTTAAGACAAAGATTCAGAGTTTGCTCCGGTAAAGGATTTCCCGTTTTATCGATAGCAACCGCTCCCATCAGCGCTTCTTCAAAAACAAATTCATGATTATACACTTCGCCAATGGCGTACAAAGCTTTCTTGGCTTGTAAAATTACCTCAGGCCCAATTCCATCTCCTGGTAAAACTGCAATTTTTAAATTCATAATCTCTCGCTCTTTATGTCTTTAAATCCTTATTGTTCCAAATTTATTTTTGAAATATTAACTTCTGATTAATTCGCCTTCTATTTTAGAAGCTTCAATAATCTGATGAATATCTGCGTCTACAACTTCTTTTTTAATGTCAGCGAATTTCAAGAATTCGATATAAACGATATCTAATTGTGTTTTTGTCAATTCGTAACCTACTTTTTTAGCACGGTAAGCCAAAGCAGCTCTTCCGCTTCTTGCTGTTAAAATGATTGAAGATTCATTTACACCCACATCTAGCGGATCCATAATCTCGTAAGTTGCTCTGTTTTTAATTACACCATCTTGGTGAATTCCAGAACTGTGTGCAAAAGCATTTGCTCCTACGATTGCCTTATTTGGCTGAACAATCATTCCCATACTTTCAGAAACTAAACGACTCATTTCGTTTAATTCTCTTGTATTGATGTTTGTATCTAAATTTAAGTAAGGGTGTTGTTTGAAAATCATTACTACTTCTTCAAGTGCAGTATTTCCAGCTCTTTCACCAATACCATTAATTGTACATTCAATTTGTCTTGCTCCATTGATAGCACCTGCGATTGAGTTTGCAGTTGCCATTCCTAAATCATTATGACAGTGACATGAAAGGATTACGTTTTCGATTCCTTTTACGTTTTCTTTCAAGTATTTAATTTTTGCTCCGTATTCTTCTGGAAGACAATATCCAGTAGTATCAGGAATATTCAATACAGTTGCTCCAGATTTGATAACTTCTTCGCAAACTTTTGCTAAGAATGCATTATCAGTTCTTCCTGCATCCTCTGCATAGAATTCAACATCTTCTACATACGATTTTGCATGTGCTACAGCGAATTTCGCTCTTGCAATAATATCTTCAGGCGTAGTTTGTAATTTGTGGAGTATGTGAGATTCTGAGGTTCCGATTCCAGTATGGATTCTAGGTTTCTTAGCGTGCTTTAAGGCAGCTGCCGCAACATCAATGTCATTTTTTACGGCTCTTGTTAGTCCGCAGACGGTTGCATTTTCTACAATTTTACAAATCTCAGAGACCGATAAAAAATCGCCCGGACTTGACACAGGAAACCCTGCTTCGATAATGTCAACCCCCATTTTGTCAAGTCGTTCTGCGATAACTAATTTTTGTTTAGTATCTAACTTACATCCTGGGACTTGTTCACCATCTCGCAAAGTGGTGTCAAAAATTTGAACTTTCTCTCTATTCATATTCATTAATTTAATGTAATTTCACATCTTGATAACAAATATATATTGTACTATCGCAGTACGAAATTCGTTTTCATGAAATTATACTGCTCATAAAACGTTTTATATCTTATTAACTAATTTATTATCAATAAGTTACATTATTATTTTTTACAATGGCTAACCATCAAAAAGATTTCTTATTTGTTTTAATCAAATCACTTTCGAAATCAGAAAAAAGACAGTTTAAAATTTTTGCAAGCCGATTAGAGACGAGTTCAAACACAAAATTTATCGAATTATTCAATATTCTCGATAAATCTGAAGTTTATGATGAAAAACTCATTTTAAAAAGTGGCGTCATTCAAAAAGTACAGCTATCTAACTTAAAATCATACTTATACAAACAAATCTTGGTTAGTATAAGGTTAAATATTCCTAGCCAAAACATTCGTTATCAGCTTCGAGAGCAAATGGATTTTGCTGTTATTCTTTATAATAAAGGATTATATAAGCAGAGTTTAAAAATATTAGACAAAACAAAACAGCAAGCCCTTGAAAATGATGAAAAATATATGGCGTATGAGATTGTAGAATTCGAAAAATTAATCGAATCGCAATATATTACCCGAAGTATCCAAGGCCGCGCAGACGAACTGGTTATTCAGGCAAAAGAATTAAACTACAGAAATACAATTTCAAGTAAATTATCAAACTTATCACTTCAGTTGTATGGAATCATGCTGAAAACAGGATATGTAAAAAGCGATGCCGAATACAAGTATATTGATGATTATTTCAACAGACATATTTCAAAGTTAGACGAAAGCAAATTTGGTTTCCGAGAAAAATACTGGTTTTACAATGCCAATTTATGGCGAAGCTTCTTGGTTCAGGACTTTTTAGCAAGTTATAAATATGCCTATAAATGGGTTACATTATTTTATGATAATCCAAATATGATCTATCTGAATCCTGTATTTTTCTTAAAAGGAAATCATTATTTCTTAGAATCGCTTTATATGTTAAAATATACATCGAATTTCAAAAGATACCTGAATCTTCTAGAAGAGACTATTGCTGATCCAAAATTCCCTGTAAATGACAACATTGCGTCACTATCATTTCTATATGTTTACAATAACAAGTTAAATCTACATATCTTGGAAGGTACTTTCGCGGAAAGCGAATATTTAATTCCTGAGATTTTAAATAAACTGAAATTACACAGCGAACATCTGGATGAGCATCACGAAATGCTGTTTTTCTATAAAATTGCTTCTATTTATTTTGGTAGCGAAAAATACAATGAATGCATTAATTACTTAGATAAAATCATCAACAATAAAAACTTGACAATGCGTGAGGATTTAATGTGTTTCGCGAGATTGTTATCGCTGATTGCGCATTATGAGCTTGGAAAAGATTATTATTTAGAAAATCATTTGAAGAGCACGTATAAGTTTTTATTGAAAATGAATGACTTACACGAGGTTCAAAAAGAGATCATAAAATTCCTTAGAAACTTAAACAACTTCTACCCTGCTGATATTAAAAAGGAATTTAAAAAAATGCATACTCGTTTTGTAGAACTTGAAAAGAATACCTACGAAAAAAGAGCTTTTTTATACTTAGATATCATTTCATGGCTTGAAAGCAAAATAGAAAACAGAAAAATTGCGGATATTATTAGAGAAAAAGCGAAATTGAATAATCGATAAGTTTTTTAAACTCCAATTCTCTAAATTCCAAATTCCAATAACAAAAGCGCTAAAAAAACTTACTTTTTTAGCGCTTTTGTTGTCATCCTGAGGAACGAAGGATCACACTCGTAAATCAACAAAGATTGGAAAATTACTATTCGATAGTTTCTAGTGTGATCCTTCGTTCCTCAGGATGACAACTTTACGCAAAAAACAAACCCGACAGATTTTTAAAACCTGTCGGGTTTAGTATTAATAAAATTCCAATTTTGGAATTTAGAATTTTTATATTGGAATTTCTTAAACTTTATTCCACAATATTAGAAGTCGTAACATAGAAGTTTTTATCAACTTCCAGCTTTCTATCCTCACTTGTTGTTTTTATTGATTGCCATTCTGTTGTTGGTTTCAGCCAAGTTTCAACTCCGTTTAATGTAACTTTTACCGGCATATCAAATTTCGAAACACAATTTGTCCAATGGTATCCTAAAGTTCCGTTTTTAAACATATATTCAAAAACAGGAATTTTAGTTGTAGTCAAATATTGCGCATAAACTCTATTGAAATTAATTCCCGATTGCTCGTTAATATAATCCTCAATTTGTTTTGAAGTCACGGTTTGATGATAAAAAGTTTTATTTAAACCTCTTAAAATAGATTTCCATTTAGCATCGTCATTAATAACCTGACGAATTGTATGAAGCATATTCGCTCCTTTTGGGTACATATCGCCAGATCCTTCATTGTTTACATCGTAATGACCAATAATTGGTTTATCATTTTCAATACCATTTCTGCATCCAATCACATATTCAGCTGCTGCTTCTTTACCATAATAATACTCAATAAAAAGGCTTTCAGAATAATTAGTGAAACTCTCATGAATCCACATATCAGCTATGTCTTTGTATGTAATATTATTAGCAAACCATTCGTGCCCTGATTCATGAATAATGATAAAATCAAATTTTAATCCCCATCCAGTTCCACTAAGATCTTTTCCTAAATAACCTTGTTTATACTGATTCCCATAAGTAACAGAACTTTGGTGTTCCATTCCTAAATAAGGCACTTCAACTAATTTATAGCTGTCTTCGTAAAAAGGATAAGGTCCAAACCAATTTTCAAAAGCTTTCAACATTTTTGGAGCATCTTTAAAATGTTCTTTTGCCAAAGCCAGATTATCCTTTAAAACATAATAACTGCAATCTAAGTTTCCTTTTTCTCCTTTGAAAACTTCAGTAAAGTTTGCATAATCACCAATATTAATATTTACACCATAATTATTGATTGGATTAGAAACATACCAATTGAAGGTTTTTGTGCCGTCTTTTTCTTTTTTAACACTCTTCAATCTTCCGTTAGAAACTTCTGTCAAATCGCCAGGAACATTCACGCTGATTAACATGTTTTCAACTTCATCATACATATGATCTTTGCATGGCCACCAAACGCTCGCGCCTAAACCTTGACAAGATGTAGCAATAAAATCTTTTCCATTTTTATCCTTTTTCCAAGAAAATCCGCCGTCCCAAGGAGCTCTAACTGCTTCTTTCGGTTTCCCTTCATAAGAAATTACAATCTCTTTAGTATCTCCAACTTTTTGTTTTTCGCTTAAAGTGATAAAAAAAGCATTTCCATCTCTTTCAAACTTTAACTCTTTTCCGTTTTGAGTTACTTTAGTGATGTTCATCGGCTGCTGCAAATCAATCTGCATTCTGTTGTTTTCTGTTAAAACAGCATAACGAACGGTGTTAGTACCCGAAATAAATTTATCAGATGGCTTTACTTTCACATCCAAATGATAGTATTTTAAATCCCACCAAGCTCTTTCTTTTGTAATACTGCCTCGCAATGTATCCTGATGCGTAAAAACAGTTTCTGACTTGTTTAAAAGTCCTTGTGCATTTGCAGTGAAACCAACCAAAAAGGCGATAAAAACGCCACTAAAGTATTTTTTCATTATTTAAAAATTTGTATGAAATAAAGGAATTAAATCAGTTTATTTTTAACAAATGTAAACATTCAGATCAAGTAATTTAAAAATTTATGATTTTGATGATAAAAAAATACCTCCAATTTTAATTAATCTTCTCTATTTTAGTGGTTTCAAAATATTAGAATTTAAATATGAGATTTGACACCATACTTTCGTCTTTGGCCGTAATAATAACAGCAGCTGTTAATTCGCAAAATATTCCAATTCCAAAAACAAAAAGCAAAATAAGCATTGATGGCGATTTATCTGATTGGAAAACTCCATTTTTAGGGCCTTTTGCAATTCATGATTCAGAAAAAAAAGCAGTACAGAATACATTTGTTTCACTTTCGTGGGATAAAAAAAATCTCTATTTAGCTTATAAATGCACAGATTCTAATATTATTGGAAAAACACAAGACAAAGATTCTCAAATTTTTTACACCGATGATTTGGTTGAAATTTTTCTGGATCCAGATGGAGACAGCCACAATTATATTGAAGTTGGAGTAAATGCATTTTCTACAAATTATGATTTGCTTTTAAAATGTATTTCGCCAGAATGCGGAGGATGGAATACTGAACTAAATTTTGATATTAAAGGAATAGAAACTGTAAGCAATATAAATTCTGATGGATATACAGCAGAAATAAAAATTCCCTTTTCTAGTCTTGAAAAAATTGAAAATGGAGGCTTTATAAAACCAAAAATCGGAACGAAATGGAAAGGAAATGCTTTTAGAATTGATTACGGTAACACAACTGAATATCTTGCTTTACACCCTTATAAGAGTTCAAAATTTGGATTTCATCAGCCTGAAGAATTTGCTGTTTTTGAGTTTATCGAATAATTTGTTTAACCGTTTATTTGGTTAATTGTTTAATCGTATAGTTTGTCATTTCGACTTCAAAGTTTGGTTTTCATCAATCAGCACAATTTGCGGTTTTTAAGTTTACCGAATAGTATTAAACATAGCCCGCGGTTTCAACCGCAGGAGTGCATGTAATATAACAATACGTTTCCCGCGGTTGAAACCGCAGGCTATATTAATTGACAATTTCTATTATTTAAAACCTATTTCTGACGCTTTTTCAAAACTTCAATAACATCATTCAGCTGAAAACCTTTTGCTTGAAGCAGAATTAAATAATGAAACAATAAATCCGCGCTTTCGCTAAGGAACAAATCATCATTACTATCTTTTGCTTCAATAACAACTTCTACAGCTTCTTCACCTACTTTTTGAGCTATTTTATTGATGCCTTTTTCGAACAAATAAGCTACATAACTTTTCTCAGAATCAGCATTTTCTCTACGAGTTTTAATTGTATTTTCTAACTGAGAAATAAAACCGTAATTCGCATCATTTGGCTCTTGCCAACAAGTATTAGCACCTGTGTGACAAGTTGGCCCAACAGGTTTCGCCTGAATTAAAAGCGTATCTCCGTCGCAGTCGTTTTTGATACTTACTAAGTTCAAAAAGTTACCACTCTCCTCACCTTTTGTCCAAAGTCTTTGCTTAGAACGGCTGAAAAAAGTTACTTTTTGGGTTTCTATTGTTTTTTGAAGCGATTCTTCGTTCATATAACCCAGCATCAAAACATTTTTTGTTTCTGAATCTTGGATTATAGCCGGAATTAATCCGTGTGCGCTTTTGATATCGATGTCCATAATTATTTTAGATTTTTGATTTCAGATTTTAGATTCTCAAAGCTGAAATTGATTTTTTTATTTATTGGTTGGAATTTGGAATTTAAAAATTTGGAATTTCCTCTCAAATTCTAACTTCTATATTATTGTTTTTTAATTCTTGTTTCAAGGTTTTGATTTCTATTTCTTTAAAGTGAAAAACGCTTGCTGCTAAAGCGGCGTCTGCTTTTCCTTCTTTAAACGAATCTACAAAATGCTGAATGTTTCCAGCGCCTCCCGAAGCTATAATCGGAATATTTACTAGTTCTGAAAGTTTCGCCAAAGCTTCATTTGCAAAACCATTTTTAGTTCCGTCGTTGTCCATCGAAGTAAATAGAATTTCTCCTGCACCACGTTCTGCAACTTCCACAGCCCAATCGAATAAATTTAATTCAGTTGGAACTTTTCCGCCAACCAAATGTACAATCCATTGTCCGTCGATTTGTTTCGCATCGATTGCAACCACAACACATTGGCTTCCAAATTTCTGAGCCAAATCATTAATCAATTGCGGATTTTTTACTGCCGATGAATTAATCGAAACTTTATCAGCTCCATTATTAAGCAGAATATCAACATCTTCTACAGATGAAATTCCGCCGCCAACAGTAAACGGAATATTGATTTTTTCTGCCACGCTTCGTACCATATTTACTAGTGTTTTACGTCTTTCTTCGGTTGCTGAAATATCCAGAAAAACCAATTCATCTGCACCTTCAGCCGAATAAATTTCAGCCAATTCTACAGGATCTCCAGCATCTCGCAAATCAACGAAATTAACACCTTTTACAGTTCTTCCGTTTTTTATATCTAAGCAAGGTATAATTCTTTTTGCTAACATTTTTAATTTGGTTGTTGGTTATTGGTTGATTGTTGTTGGTTAATACTATAAACTATCAACCGACAACTAACAACTATAAACCAATTATATAATTCTCTAACTGTTTCAATGTAATTCTTCCTTCGTAAATCGCTTTTCCAATTATGGTTCCTTCACAGCCTAATTCAGCTAATTTTGGCAATTCGTCGAAAGTTGAAATTCCGCCAGAAGCGATTAATTTTATACTTTTTGCTTCCGCTAAAATTTTACCATACAAATCAAAACTTGGACCTTGAAGCATTCCGTCTTTGGCAATATCTGTACAAATAACGTACTGAATTCCTTTGGTTTGATAATCTTGAATAAACGGAACCAAATCTTCATCAGAATCCTCTAACCAACCAGAAACCGCAATTTTTTCATCTTTAGCATCAGCGCCTAAAATAATTTTATCAGAACCGTATTCTGAAATCCATTTTTCGAAAATTGCTCTGTTTTTTACCGCAATACTTCCGCCTGTAATCTGATTTGCACCGCTTTCAAAAGCAATTCTCAAATCATCGTCTGATTTTAAACCGCCGCCAAAATCAATTTTTAAGCTTGTTTGAGTGGCGATTTGTTCTAATATTTTATAATTGACAATTTTGCTTGATTTTGCACCGTCAAGATCTACTAAATGCAAATATTCGATTCCGTGGGCTTCAAATGATTTCGCCACTTCAAGCGGATTTTCATTGTAAATTATTTTGGTATCATAATCACCTTTGGACAAACGAACGCATTTTCCTTCAATGATATCTATGGCTGGTATTATTCGCATTTTTCTAATTTTAGAGTTCAGATTTTAGATTTAGATACTAAAACTGAAATTGATATTTTGATTGGTTTTTGAATTTTGATATTTCAAATTGGAATTTACATTTTTAAAAAATTGCTTAGAATCTTTTCTCCAACATCTCCGCTTTTTTCTGGGTGAAATTGAGTTCCGTAAAAATTATCTTTTTGTAATGCCGATGCATATTCAACGTCGTAATTCGTTGTAGCAATAGCTTCATCGCAATTTGGCGCATAAAAACTATGAACCAAATACATGAATTCATTCTCAGAAATGCCTTTGAACAAATCGGTTTTTAAATCATAAATCTGATTCCATCCCATTTGTGGCACTTTTACGTTGTTTGAAAATTTCAAAACATCAACATCAAAAATCCCTAATCCTTCTGTATTTCCTTCTTCTGTTTTGTTGCACATCAATTGCATTCCAAGACAAATTCCTAAAACAGGCTGTTTTAATTGCGGAATCAAACTTTCTAAACCGCTTTCACGAAGTTTTGTCATCGCTGAACTCGCCTCGCCCACGCCAGGAAAAATCACTTTATCAGCCGATTTAATTTCGTCTGTATTATTACTCAAAACAGCCTTAAAACCCAATCGTTCAATAGCAAACATAATGCTCTGAATATTTCCTGCTCCGTAATTTATAATTACTATTTTCATTTTGTTTTTTGTTTGTTTTGTTTCAAGTTTAAAGTTTCAGGTTTCACGTTCTGTTGAGCAACTTGAAACTTTAAACCTGAAACTTGAAACAAATTTTAAAGCATTCCCTTTGTCGAAGGCAAAATCATTTTTTCGGTGTCTCTTTTTACGGCTACTTTTATTGCTTTCGCGAAAGCTTTGAAAATGGCTTCAATTTTATGATGTTCGTTGATTCCTTCGGCTTTGATATTTAAGTTGGCTTTTGCGCCGTCTGTAAATGATTTGAAGAAATGATAGAACATTTCAGTTGGCATTTTTCCCACCATTTCACGTTTAAATTCCGTTTCCCAAATCAGCCAGTTTCTTCCTCCGAAGTCAATTGCTGCTTGCGCTAAACAATCGTCCATTGGAAGGCAGAATCCGTAACGCTCAATTCCTAATTTATTTCCCAGTGCTTTCGCGAAAACTTCTCCAAGAGCAATTGCTGTATCTTCGATTGTATGGTGCTCATCTACTTCTAAATCACCTTTTACAGTGATTTCCAAATCCATTTGACCGTGACGTGAGATTTGATCTAGCATGTGATCAAAAAACGCAATTCCAGTGTCGATTTTGCTTTTTCCTGTTCCGTCAAGGTTTAAGTTGATATAAATATCTGTTTCGTTCGTTTTTCTTGTAATCGATGCTGAACGTGCCTCTAACTTTAAAAACTCATAGATTTTCTTCCAATCCATTGTTTGTAAAACGATTGTTTCGTTTAATTCCTCACGTTTAGATGAAATTTCGTTGCTTCCTGCTCCGTCAGTATCATTCATGAAAATGGCTTTTGCACCAAGGTTTTTAGCCAATTCAACATCTGTTAAACGATCACCCAAAACAAAAGAATTAGTCAAATCATATTCTGGATTATTTAAATATTTAGTCAGCATTCCAGTTCTTGGTTTGCGTGTTGGTGCATTTTCTTCTGGAAAAGATCTATCTACAAAAATTTCATCAAAAACAACTCCTTCATTTTCAAATGCTTTTAGAATAAAATTCTGCGTTGGCCAAAACGTATCTTCTGGAAAACTATCTGTTCCTAAGCCGTCTTGATTGGTTACCATTGCTAGTTCGTAATCTAATTCACTAGCAATTTTAGCCAGATACTGAAACGCTTTTGGATAAAATTCCAGTTTATCTAAGCTGTCTAATTGTAAATTTTCAGGTTCTAAAACGATCGTTCCATCGCGATCGATAAAAAGTACTTTTTTCATATTTTATTTTTTTTCCGCCACGAATTCACGAATTATATTAAATCTCGATGGCAAAATGACTTTGTGTTCTTTGCGTAATTCTTTGCGAACTTTGCGGTTAAATAAATTCCTAACTTAATCGTTTCAATTCTCTAATTACAACTGCATTTTCTTCTTTTGTTCCAATTGTAAAACGAAGACAATTTTCGCATAAAGGCTGTGTTGTTCTGTTTCTGATAACGATTCCTTTTTCAATTAACTGATCGTATCTTTTGTTAGCATCATCTACTTTTGCCAAAATAAAATTAGCTTCTGTTGGATATACTTTTTCCACAAAACTTACTTCAAGTAAAACTTTAAGCAACTCTTCTCTCTGCTCAATAATAGAAGCTATTTCTTGTTTTATTTTATCAGAATCTTTCAAACGTTCTATAGCTCGTTGTTGAGTCAATTCGTTTACGTTATAAGGCGGTTTGATTTTATTTAAAATCGAAATTACAGCTTCAGAACCATAACAAATTCCTAAACGAATTCCAGCCAAACCATAAGCTTTAGAAAGTGTTTGTGTAATGACTAAATTTGGATATTCATCAATTTCTGTCAGCCAGCTTTCTTTATCTGAAAAGTCAATATAAGCTTCATCAATTACCACTAAGCCATTGAAATTTTGAAGCAGTTTCACCACACTTTCGTCTGAAAAGGAATTTCCTGTCGGATTATTTGGTGAACATAAAAAGATGATTTTTGTATTCTCGTCAACCGCTTCTAGAATCTTTTCAACTTGTGGCTGAAAATCTGTCGATAGGAGAATTTCTCTGTTTTCAACAGCATTAATATTCGCTAAAACGCCATACATTCCGTATGTTGGTGACAACGAAATAATATTGTCTTTATTAGGTTCGCAGAAAGCTCTGAAAAGTAAATCTAAAACTTCATCACTTCCGTTTCCTAGCAAAATCTGATTTTGTTTTACTAAATTATTCTTAGCCAAAATAGCTTTAACCGAATTCTGTTGCGGATCAGGATAACGATTTACTCCATTTTGAAACGGATTTTCATTGGCATCCAGAAAAATCATATCGGCTGTATCGAAATCTTCAAACTCATCTCTTGCAGAAGAATACGGTTTTAAAGATTTCACGTTTACACGTGTTATAGTATTTATATCGAAGGTACTCATTGTTTTATTTATTTATTCTAAGTCTTTTAATCGAAGTGTTACAGCATTTTTGTGAGCTTGTAAACCTTCAGCTTCAGCCATTTTTTCAATAGCGCTTCCTATATTCAAAATTCCAGTTTTGGTAATTTTTTGAAATGTCATCGATTTCATAAAACTATCCAGATTTACACCACTATAATTTTTAGCATAACCATTTGTTGGCAATGTATGATTTGTTCCTGAAGCGTAATCTCCAGCACTTTCTGGCGTATAATTTCCGATGAAAACAGAACCAGCATTTACAATTCCGTTACAGTAGAAATCATCATATTCTGAACAGATTATAAAGTGTTCTGGCCCATATTCATTGATTAAATCTAAAGCAATTTGATCGTTTTCTACATAAATCAATTTTGAGTTTTCGATTGCTTTCTCTGCGATTGCTTTTCTTGGTAGCACTTCTAGTTGTGATTGAACTTCTTTTTCAACTTCATCAATTAGTTTTCTTGAAGTCGAAACTAAAATCACCTGACTATCTGTTCCATGTTCTGCCTGAGATAATAAATCTGAAGCAACAAAAGCAGGAACCGCTGTGTCATCAGCCACAATTAATAATTCTGAAGGTCCTGCAGGCATATCGATTGCAACTCCAAATTGCGTTGCCAATTGTTTTGCTACTGTTACAAACTGATTTCCAGGTCCGAAAATTTTATACACTTTAGGAATGGATTGCGTTCCGAAAGTCATTCCGGCAATCGCCTGAATTCCGCCAACTTTTAAAATTTTAGTTACACCGCATAAATTTGCCGCATATAAAATTGCTGGATTAATTTTTCCTTTTTTATCTGGCGGAGAACACAATACGACTTCTTTACTGCCTGCAATTTCAGCTGGAACTGCCAACATTAAAACAGTAGAAAATAAGGGAGCTGTTCCTCCTGGAATGTATAATCCAATTTTCTGAATTGGTCTTTTTTCCTGCCAGCAATTTACTCCTTCAATTGTTTCAACTTCCACTCTATCAGTTTTTTGAGCGTTGTGGAATTTATAAATATTGTTTTTTGCTAATTCAATAGCTTCTTTTAATTCATTAGGAATCAAGCTAATCGCTTCATTAATTTCTTCTTGAGAAACTTCATAATTATCTAAAGAAATTCCGTCAAAAATCGAAGTATATTTAGCTACAGCTTCATCTCCTTTTCTTTGAACTTCCTTGAAGATTTCTTTTACCGTAACTTCGATATCGTCAACAGTTTGAGTTGGTCTTTTTAGTATTTCTGACCAGATCTCTGGTTTTGGATTGTCTATTTTATTCATTTTCTTAAGCTTTAAGCTTTAAGCTGTAGGCTTTAGGCTTTATTAACGTTGTGTTTATTTTTTTTCTTAGGGAGCAAACTTTTCTAAAGCCTAAAGCTTAAAGCCTACTGCCTAAAGCGGGCGAAGCCCTACAGAACCATTTTCTCAATTGGGCAAACCAGAATTCCCTCCGCTCCTACTTCTTTTAACTGGTCGATTACGTCCCAAAAAGTATCTTTATCGATTACAGAGTGAACACTGCTCCAACCTTCTTGCGCTAACGGAAGAACCGTTAAACTTCTCAAAACTGGAAGAATTTTTCCAACAGCATCGATTTTATCGTTTGGAACGTTCATTAGGATATATTTTGAATTTCTAGCTCTTAAAACCGCTTGAATTCTGAATTTTAACGTATCAATGTGTTTTTGGATTTCTGGAGAAACTTTTGGAGAAACTGCTAAAACTGCTTCACTTTTCAAAATAACTTCAACCTCTTTTAAGTTGTTTTTGAATAAAGTGCTTCCACTTGAAACAATATCTACAATTGCATCTGCAAGACCAATATTTGGGGCAATTTCAACAGAACCAGAAATTTGGTGAATGTCGACAGTTAGACCAAATTTACTGAAATATTCGTTAACAGTGTTTGGATATGAAGTCGCAACACGAAGATTGGCTAAATCTTGAACTGAATTGTATTCAAAAGTTTTTGGAACAGCTACAGAAACTTTGCATTTTGAGAATCCCAATTTCTGAACTACTTCAATTCCTTTTCCTTTTTCTACCAAAAGATTGTCACCAACGATTGCTAAATCTACAACTCCATCAATTAAATATTGCGGAATATCAGAATTTCTCAGATATAAAACTTCAAGAGGAAAATTTGAAGCTTCTGCTTTTAATTGATCGATTCCGTTGTTGATTGAAATACCGCAGTCTTTTAGAATTTGGATACTGTCTTCGTTTAAACGACCAGATTTTTGAATTGCAATTTTTAAAGTACTCATTTTTTAGTTGTTTGTTTGGATTAATAGTTTGAGTACAAAGAGAGTTAGAATTAAAAAACCCGTTTGATGTACTCAAACGGGTTTTAAAATATGATGATTTACATGCATACCATTAACACATCGCTTGAGAGCAATAATGTAAATGATGATGATGTAATTGAATTGAAATCATGATTTGTTTTGTTGTTTACTTCTTTGATTCGGTTGCAAATATACTAGATAAAATAATTAAAAAGCAATTTTTATTTTAACTTAACGGTAGTTTATTGTTAAAAAACGCTTTCAACAGCATTTTGCTTAATGATTTTAGAATTACTTTAACGAATTATTATATTCTTCAAAAACTAGCAATACTCTAGTTCCTTTTCCGATTTCGCTTTCAATTTTAAATTTAATCTGAAGCAAATCTGTCATTCTTTTTACAATAAATAAACCAAGTCCAGTTCCTTTAATTTCAGAATGATTTAACGAATCTGATCTAAAAAACGGATTCAAAATAGACTCTAAATCTTTCTTCGCAATTCCGATTCCTTGATCTGAAATAATACAGTTTATTTTATGATTTTCTCTCGATAATGAAATTTTAACCTCACTGTCAGGTTTTGAGTATTTTATAGCATTTGAAATTATATTTCGAAGAATCGTTACCGCCAAATAATTATCTGAATAAATATAAAACTCCTCTGAAGCATCCAAAATCACATTAATTCTTTCTGATTTAATTTTCTCTATATTTAATTTGAGGACATCTAAAATTACTGCATTTAGATAAACATTTTCTTTAAGAATATTCTGTTTTTGATTCTCAAATCTAGCCATCATAAGCAACTGATCTACGAGAGAATTTAAGTGGTCAACCTCATTAATGCAATAATTGATTTTTTCTTCGTATTCCTTGCTATCCCTAGGTTTACGGATAAGCACTTCAAGTGTTCCTTTAATAACAGTAAGTGGCGTCCTTAACTCATGCGAAGCATCAGAAGTGAACTGTTTTTCACGCTCAATTGCATCTTCAATTCGATTCAATAAATTGTTGATTGTTTTGGAAAGTGTAAACAATTCATCCCTTGTTTTTGGCAACGGAATTCGCGCTTTAAGATTGTCTTTTGTAATAATCTTAGAGGTTTGAATAATGTTATTTATCGGTTTAATACTTCGCCCAGCATAAAATCTCGCAAGAAAAAACAAAATCAACAGAATGATTGGAAAAGTAATCAGCAAAGTATCCATCAGATTATCCAAAACCTTTGAAGAATCAGACAATGACATGGCAATAATTAAATACCCTATTTTTCTTGATTTTATATGTAGCGGAACTTGAATTTGACGAATTTTATTGTCCAATAATTTGGTATCATAAAGCTCAAAATGATCTTTATTGTCATGAAAAACGAGCTTTTCATTCTTTAAATTAGGAGACTTTTCAATGATTTTCTTGTTCAAATCTAAAAACTGAACAAAAACTGGATTTACGTCAACAGAATTGTGTTCTCTTTCCTCCCATTCTTCAGCATCCATAAAAATCACAACACCATTTTCAATTTTTAGTTCTTTTAAATGATCCTGAACTTCTATGTTTAGATTTTCATCGATATGATTGTAAACCGTCAGTTTTACAATAAAATAAATAGCCGAAAAGACTGCTAAAACCAATAGTCCAGTTCCTACAATATAATTTAATGCAATTCTATTTCTAAAGGATAATGATGTCATGTGTTAATCATTGGCAATATAACCTATGCCGCGGATGGTTTTTATGTAATCTTCTTCAATTTTCAGGTTTAGCTTTTTACGAATTGCATTCATAAAAACATCTATAACACCTGTATCATATTCAAAATTGATTTCCCAGACATCTCTCAAAATCTGATTTCTAGTACAAACTTTTCCTTTATTCTGAATCAAATACGCTAATAACTCAAACTCTCGCTGCGTTAACGAAATTTCCTCCTCACCTTTTAAAACAATGTGCTTAGACAAATCCATTGTAATGTTTCCAAGCGTCAAGCTCTCAGTTTGATTTTTATTCCTAAAATGCACCTTAACACGCTCAACCAATTCCTCAAAACTGAAAGGCTTTTTAATATAATCGTTTGCGCCCGCTTTCAATCCTTCAATTGTTTCCTGCACGGTATCTTTTGCTGTTAAAAAAATAATTGGCGTAGTTTGGTCTTTAACTCTAATGGCTTTACACAGATCAAGTCCGTTGATTTTTGGCAGCATCCAATCTAAAAGAATCAGGTCAAACTTTTGTTCTTGAACCAGTTCAAAACCTTTAGAACCGTCACTCGCAGTAGTTATTTGATAGCCTTCTTCTTGTAAACCTTGTTTTAGAAACTGGACAATTCCTAATTCGTCTTCTACTATTAAAATATGCATTTATCGTATTTAATTAAGATTCGCATTCCATTTTACAATTCAAAGATAGAGAATTTCACTCTCAGAAATAGACCTAAATATCAAGAAATAAAGATAATCAGCATCTTAAGCAAACATTAAGTTAATGTTAAGTAAGGTAAAAGTTGAACTTAATCTAGCGTTAATCATTCGAAAGTAATTTTGTAAAAAAATAAAACATATGGATTTTTATAAAAAACTTTCACCTTTTTACAATCTTACAGTATTCTATTTTATTGTGAGTTTCATACTTAGAATAGTTTTACTATTTCATCCAATTACACAAAGTTCGTTTACATTTACTGAAAGCCTGAAAATCTTTTCATTAGGTTTAGTTTCAGACTTTTTTGTTTTTATTTTAGCTTCGGGCTTCCTGTGGCTTTATCTTATTTTTATTTCAAATTCTAAATACAACAAACCTTACGGATACATTATTCTTGGAGGTTTTGTAGCGCTTTTAATTTATACGGCTTCTGGAAAAAGCATTTTTGATGAATACGGTGGCGCTTTACCAAGAATCATTTTGATTTTTGTTTCTATAAAAACACTTTTATTTTCACTTTTTCTTTTCTTGCCAAAACAAAGAGATAAAATTAGATTTTGGCTTTTTGCATTTGTGATCTTTTTATACGTTTTATTAATTCTTCAAAATGGAATAAGCGAATTTTTCTTTTGGAATGAATTTGGTGTAAAATACAATTTCATTGCTGTAAACTATCTGATTTATACTAACGAAGTAATTGGAAACATCATGCAATCTTATCCTGTAGTTCCAATTTTCTCTGCCTTGTTTATTATCACTGGAATTATTACGTTTTTCATTATAAAAAAATCAAGAAACTATATTGACGAAATTCCTAGTTTCAATGAAAAATTAAAAATTACAGCCGTTTACGCCGTTTTATTTGTTTTTTCTTTATTGGCTGTTCCGAGTTTAGCTAAAACGGAAAACTCTAAAAACGTATTTGTGAATGAATTACAATCGAATGGAATTTACAAGTTCTATTTGGCTTTTCAGAACAACAAATTGGATTATTTTAAATTCTACAAAACGATTCCAAACGAAAAAGCCTTTGCGATATTAAAACAAGAAATTCCAACTATTTCAGGAAAAAACACTTTGCGCGAAATAAAAGAAGATTCGCTCGAACAACGCAAAAATGTGGTTTTAATTACGATTGAAAGTTTAAGTGCTGATTTCATGAAAATGTACGGAAACAAACAAAATATTACTCCTTTCTTAGATAGCCTTGCTCAAAAAAGCTTACTGTTTACAAATGTATATGCCGCTGGAAACAGAACTGTACGCGGTCTAGAAGCGGTTACTTTATGCCTTCCGCCTACTGCTGGTGAAAGTGTTGTGAAAAGAGAGGATAACAAAAATAAATTTTCGACTGGATCTGTTTTTCTTCAAAAAGGTTACAATGTAAAATTCATGTACGGCGGCGATGCTTTTTTTGATAATATGCAAGATTTTTATTCTGGAAATGGATATCAAATTATTGACAAATCGAATTTTACTGAAAACGAAGTGACTTTTTCTAATGTCTGGGGAGTTTGTGACGAAGATATGTACAATAAAGCGATCAAAATCATGAATGTTGAAGCAAAGCAAAACAAGCCTTTCTTCAACCATATAATGACAGTTAGTAATCACAGACCTTTTACATATCCTAATAATAAAATTGATATTCCTGGAAACATCAAATCTCGTGACGGAGGTGTAAAATATACCGATTACGCTTTAAGCCAATTCTTTAAACAAGCTGAAAAACAGCCTTGGTTCAAGAATACCGTTTTTGTAATTATTGCAGATCATTGTGCTTCGAGCGCAGGAAAAACGGAGCTTCCTGTAGACAAATATAGAATTCCGGCTTTAATTTATATTCCAAATGCGAAGCCTGAAAAATTTAATAAATTGATGTCTCAAATTGACGTAATGCCAACATTATTTGGATTGCTTAATTTTGATTACGAAAGTAAATTCTTTGGTTGTGATGTCTTTAAATCAGATTATCAACCTAGAGCTTTTATAGCAACTTATCAGGATTTAGGTTTAATAAAAGACAACGTTTTAACGATTCTTTCTCCAAAACAGCAGATAAAACAGTTTCAGTTAAAACTTAATGAAAAATCTGGAATTTCTCCCGAATATCAAATTCATTATGATGAAATTCCACTGAAAGCTGAAAATAAAAATTTAGCTGACGAAACCATTTCATACTATCAGTCAGCTTCTTATGTATTGAAAGAAAAGGAATATCAGTTTAAAGATTTAGCAAATAAGAATAAGAAACTATATGCCAATGTTCATAATTAATTGATTACAATTTATTGAAAAAGGCCTCAAATCTTTACGATTTGAGGCCTTTTTTTAGGTTTCAAAAACTAACTTGAAACGAAAATTTAGTCGTTTTGATTCTTCATTCCGAATAAATTCCCTTTCTGATATAATTTTAAATCTTCTTGCAAGAATTGATAGTTTCTTTGAGTAACAGCTGGCGAATCTAAATCACTTAAATCTGGCTTTCCTGCGTTTACCCAAGCAGTATACCAAAAACTTGCTGTTGCAGCAATTGCTTTTTTCATTTGATTTTCAACCATACCGTTCAATTCTGCATGCAATTTTGCAGCATATTCATCAGTAAATTTAGAGGTATTGTATTTCGTTTTTGCGATTTTACCTTCTGCATCCATTTCAAAAACTTTGTTTTCTGGAGTTGCAGTTCTTAGTTTTTTATCAATATCTAATAAAGGTTGCGCTAAACTGTGAGTATCATTAATCAAGTCCCAAATTGCTTTATGAACATCTGCATAATACTGTGCCTCAGGAACGTTTAATTTGTAATTTTTAACAAATAACTCTGGTAATCTACTTTCCCAAAGTGAATGAATTCCTTTTTGATCAGTCAATTGCCCATCGTGATTTGCAGAAGTATGCAATGGCATGTGTGCATCACCAACATAATGACCTAAATCTGCAGAAAGAAATAAGATTTCAGATCTATTTTTTTCTTTAAAAGCTTTAGTCAACTTTGCCATCATTTCTTCAAGATACCAAGGCAAAATTCCATTATCGCTCAAAAATTTAGCATCGTACTTTTGTTTTGCTTCTTCTAATGTCTTTGGATAACTGTCAGCAGATCCAAAGTTTTCCATATCAAAATAATGTCTTGGACCTTCTTCTTTATAATTTAAAGCATACTTACGGATATCTGGAACCGAAGCTTCTTGAGTAATAAAATCAATGTGATTGTAAAAAAATATCTGCAATTGTTTTGGTAAAGCCATTACAGCTGCTTTGTTAATACGTTCATGGCCAACATTTCCCCATGATAGAGTAATAAAGCCAATAATTAAAACACCGAAAGCGATTAATTTTGGTCTCATTTGGATTTTTTTCATTTGTTTTTTTATTAGAGGGAGCAAATTTAGCTTTAATTAAAGAATACGCAAAAAATACTATCAACAAGATTCTACAATTTTAATTTTTTGAGATTTTAAGCTGTAAAAACAGTACAAGCGTATATTAACACTAATTTTCTTTATACATTTGCTTTACTAACAAAATTCAATTTTATGCGCCAGATTACCTTAAATTTATTTCTATTAATTTCTACTTTTTGCTTTGCACAAGAAACTGATTTACAGCTAAAAAATGTTAGCGATACCATATTAAACCCAAAAAGAATCCTTAAAGTTTCCGATCCGCTAAACGGTGAGAAAACAATGCAAAAACTGTTTCCTGGCAATTTATATCATCTTTCTGACAAAAACACTTTTATAAGCTGGAAATG
This sequence comes from Flavobacterium ginsenosidimutans, assembly GCF_003254625.1. GTDB lineage: Bacteria > Bacteroidota > Bacteroidia > Flavobacteriales > Flavobacteriaceae > Flavobacterium > Flavobacterium ginsenosidimutans. Next base: position 600,555 of record NZ_QJRJ01000082.1, on the reverse strand, counting down.
CAAATCATGCCAACCTTCTCCTTTTCTTGATGTAAATGGCGTAGAAGGCGATCAAATGTTTCCTTATACAGAAGGCGTTGCCACAAGACTTATAGCTAATATCGATTATAGTGATTCAAAAGGGAATCAGTTTAAAATTTTAGCCTTTAATCATTCTGTTCATGACGAAGACGGACTCCAAACAGGACGTTTTTCTGGAGGCTTACTTGGCTTGGCAAAATTTACAAAAAATGGCAATTCTTGGGAAATGCGATCTTTTCAACCTGCAGTTGCTGCATTTGGGGCTTTTGCTCAATGTCCGACTCCTAAATTGGTTGAAATTGGAGAAGATCAATATGCTTTTACTTTGATTCATGCAAATGGTGGTGCTGGCGGCGCTTACGAAGGCTATCTTTACCTCATTGCTGGTTTTGGCGGAAAATATCAGCCCATTCTGGAAGTCAATAATTATCAGTTAACTAACTCTTCTTTTATTGCTTGGAGCGGATCTTACAAAGTAGTCAATGACAATTCTAAGAAACATTTCAGAGATATTATTATTACTACAAAAGGAACTTATAATATAAAAGCAAGAGGTGAAGATGAATTTGACGTTGAATTTCCTGAAGAAATTGCAACAATGACCAAAACCAAAAAAGCATTTGATTTTGAGATTGAAAGACGCTATTCATTCAAAGGAAAATTTTACAAAATGATTGATAAACCAATTGTGAAATTTTCAAACGTAAAATAGATTTAACTTAAATAAAGTATTGACACTAAAGCTAAAACTGCAATAAAAATCCAAAGAAAAATTCCTTGAAGCAAAGGCTTTACTCCTACTGTTTTTAAAGTCGCAAAATTTAAAGTAGCTCCAATTAAAAACAAAGTGATAGTTAAACCAATTTTTGCAATTCCAACAATGTGTGCTGTAAAAATTGCTGTTGATGAAAAATAAGTATTTACTAACATTGCCAGAATAAACAAGCCAATAAAATAAGGAATTTTAATCTTTGTCCCGACGCTTCGGGATTGTCTTTTAAAGAAAAAAGCAGTCAAGATCGAAATAGGAATAATCCATAAAGCCCTTGCTAATTTTACCGTTGTAGCAACTTGTAGCGCTTCTGCACCATATTTATTTGCAGCCCCAACAACTGAACTTGTATCGTGAATTGCAATGGCACACCAAAGACCAAAATCTTTTTGAGACAAATCTAATTGATGTCCGATAAACGGAAAAACAAACAAGGCAATTGAATTTAGTATAAAAATAACCCCTAAAGCAATTGAAGTCTGATTTTCGTTTGATTTGATAACAGGCGAAATAGCTGCAATCGCACTTCCTCCACAAATAGCTGTTCCACAAGAAATTAAATGAGACGTTTTTTTCTCTGTTTTAAGCCATTTCCCCAACAAAAATCCGAAAATTAAAGTCGTGAAGATTGAAAAAACAGTTAGCAAAAAACCTTCTTTTCCAGCTGAAACTGCGCTTGTAGCGTTCATTCCGAATCCCAAACCAACAACTGAAAACTGCAATAAAAATGTAATGGCTTTATGATTGAATTCCACAAATGGATTCCCGAAAAGGTTCACAATTAAAACTCCCAATAAAAGTGCAATTGGCGGAGAAATAATCGAAAATAAGCACAAAAGAATTACGGCAAGAAAAAGTACTTGCTGTAATGATTGATTGATTTCAAATAATTGTGCTGTTGTTTCTTGTTTTGTTTTCAAAATTATGGCAATTGATATTTACTTTGCAAAGTTCTATTGTTTCTATCTAAATCGCCAATCGTAAATTGCAATCGACTATAACTTCAAATTATAATGATTACCTAGATTTTGAATGAATAACTCGGATAAAGAGTCTGATTTTCCTTGTAAGGTTATAATGTAAAAATATCTTTCTATAGATAACTTCTCCACATCTAGAACAATCAATTCATTGTTTTTCAATTCTTTATTTACTGCATGAATAGACATAAAAGCAAAGCAATCTGAGTTCAATAAATATGATTTTATGCTTTCAGTACTTCCTAATTGCATTTCTATTTGCAAATCGTTAAATTTTAAACCCGCTTTTTTCAAAGCAAATTCTATAACTTCAAGTGTTCCAGATCCACGTTCACGCGTAATGAATTTCATTGATTTTAAATCATTTAATGAAATTTCATTTTGTTTTACGAAAGGATTTTTACTGTTGCAAACCAAAACCAATTCGTCTTTTAAAAATGGAATGTATTTTATAGATTGATTTTTAGACTGCCCTTCTACAATTCCGATTTCGATTTCTTTATTGATTAAGGCATTTTCGATTTGTTCTGTATTTCCATTCAACAAATTGACTTTTATATCTTTTTGCTTCTGATGAAAACGCGCCAAAACTGGTGAAATAACATATTGAGAAATGGTTGTACTTGCTCCTAATCGCAACAAACCTTGACGTTCTGCATTGAACGAACTCATTTCAAAATCTATTTCACGGTAGATATCAAAAATACTTTTAGTATATTTTAGAAGGATTTTTCCAGCTGGAGTTAAAGCGATTTTAGAACCGTTTCGTTCAAAAAGTTTGGTCTTATAAGTTTCTTCTAACTCTTGAATGTGTTTAGAAACCGCCGGCTGAGTAATATACAATTCCGTTGCCGCTTTAGTAAAATTAAGGCGGAGCGCAACCGTGTAGAAAACTTTTAGCCTGAAGTCCATTTTTATTGTCGTTATTTTTTTGTTTCAGGTTTAAAGTTTCAAGTTTGGAAAACCTTTGAACCTTTGTACCTTAACTACAGTAATCCATTATATTTTCTAACAAACCATTCTGTCGTCAATAAGATTGCAATTAGAATTAAAAGCCAAACCCAGTCAATAATTGGAGTTTTACTAGAAATACTTTTCTCGATCGATTTGTATTCTTTGTTTTCTAAAAGAGTGCTAATCAAGTTATCAGCTTGATTTTCAAAAAAAGCTTTTCCACTAGTTTGTTGTGCTAATTGCTGTAATTTAGTAACATCTGGATTTACAAATTGCTTTTCGATATCAAAATCTAAAATTTCAAAATGGCTTGCGTATGAGGTATTTGAATTTAATTCCTTTACTGTAAAGTTATATTTTCCAGCAGGAAGTCCTTCTAAATTAGCTGAAAAAGAATTACTTCCTTTTAGTAAATCGTAATTTTTAGTTTGTTTTGTCTCTGCATTTACAACACTGATTGTAAGTCTAGCTTTTTCATCAAACTCATAATTTTTATTGAAATACTGTGCATTGATGATAATTTCTTCTCCAGAATTGTAAAAGCTTTCGTGTGTTACCACTAAAGATTTTTTTGAAGCCGATGATGCTAAATATTGAACGATTTTATCAATAAAAACATCATATTTTTCAAATGACTGATTGTCAACATGGCTTTGCAAACGCCATTTCCAACTATTTTCTCCTAAAAGAAAAGCCGTTCTTTTTCCTTGATTTTCGGCGAAAGCCAATAAAGGCGCATTCGTAGAAACGTTTCTAATTTTTGACGAAAGCAAAACAGAGACATTTCCGTTTGTACTTATATTTCCAAATGGATTTTGTAAAGGCGGGAAATTTTCAAAACCAATATCATCAATTGCAAATAGATTAAAATCGGAATGGAATTCGCTAAGAAAATCTTCTCGCTGATTGCTCATTTTAAAAATCAGATTATTTTGCTGCTGATTTAAAAAATTGAAATCGGTGTTGTTTCCTGTTATAATAAAGGTATTTGTTCCTTTTAATTTATTGTTGTCAAATATTGCTTTGAAAGCTGTTGTTGGCTGATATAAAACTAAAACAGAAATATCTTGTAAATCATTAATTTGGTTTGGCTTAACCAATATCACTTTACGTTGTGCATTAACTTCAATTGAACGTTTTAAAGCTGCAATATCTGGATGATTTATAGCCGAAACAATAGCAATTGTAGACTTTTGATCGATAATTTCTACTGCAAAATTTTTAATATTATTGTAGTTATTCTTTTCTTTTACTGAAGATTGAATACTAGCTTTGTAAATCTGCAATCCTACTTTATCTGCTGGAAGAAGCAGATTTATAGAAGATGTTTTTTTAGATGGCGAAAATGAAAGTTTTTCTCTCGCTACAACGGTATTTCCTTGAGAAATGGTAAATTCTGCATTGGCAGTTTTGTCACCGGCATATTGCAGAAAAACTTCAACAGGAAATTTATTTTTGTGAAAAGCGTATTTATTTACATTTAACTGATTGATTTTTAAATCAAAAAAAGTAGTTGTATCTCCCACAACCAAAGGATAAACTTTATTGACAGGATCAAAACGATATACATAGTCGTTTCCTGTAGTTTGATTTCCGTCGGTAATTATAACCGTCGGGAAAATCAGGTTTTTATTGATGCTTTTTAGATTTTTAGCAACTTCATCTAAATTGGTCTGATTCCCTTTAAAATCAAATTTATCTGAAGTTTTAAAATCATTGTCAAATTGATACGATTGTATATCGAATTTTTCTTTTAAAGCAGGGTTCGAAACCAGTTTCTGATATAATTCAACCGCTTTTTGATCTGATTTTAAAGCCGTTATTGAACTTGAATTATCGACAACAATTGCCAAAGGCGTTTTGGTAATTTCCAAAGAATTTTTAGAAATTATAGGATTGATCAATAAAACCAATAATCCAAAAATGGCCAAAAAACGTAAAAAAGCCAAAAGTATAATCACATTGGATTTACTTTTGGCTTTAAAAAAATATTGAAAATACGACAACCCACCAGCAATTACTAAAGAAAGCAATAATAAAAGAATCGTGTTTGTCGTCATAATTTATTTCGTAATTGGAAGATATTAATAATTCAAAGATTTCAAAACCTTTGAACCTTTGCAACTTAGTACCTCAGTACCTTAGGTTAGCATTCCTCCACAAACATTAAGAACTTGTCCTGTAATGTATGCACTCATGTCTGAAGCTAAGAATAAACAAGCATTTGCTACATCTTCTGTAGTTCCTCCGCGTTTCAACGGAATACCTTCTCTCCATCCTTTTACTACGTCTTCGCTTAATTTTGCAGTCATTTCAGTTTCAATAAAACCTGGAGCGATCGCATTGCAACGAATGTTACGAGAACCTAACTCAAGTGCTACAGATTTAGTAAATCCAATTGCACCAGCTTTAGATGCAGCATAATTTGTTTGACCCGCGTTTCCAGAAACTCCAACAACAGAACTAATATTAATGATAGATCCTGCTCTTTGTTTCAAGAAAGTTTTCTGAATCGCTTTAGTCATATTAAAAACTGATTTCAAATTCACATCAATTACTTGGTCGAAATCTGCCTCAGACATACGCATTAACAAATTGTCTTTTGTAATTCCAGCGTTGTTGATCAAAATATCAACAGTTCCAAAATCAGCTAAAACAGCATCAACAAAAGTTTGAGCTTCTTTAAAATCTGCTGCGTTAGATTGGTATCCTTTAGCTTTTACTCCTAAACTATTCAATTCTGCTTCTAAAGCTTCTGCAGAAGCTGCAGATGAACTGTATGTAAAAGCAATGTTTGCTCCATGTTTAGCAAAAACTTCAGCAATTCCTTTTCCAATTCCACGGCTTGCACCAGTAATAATTGCAACTTTTCCTTCTAGTAATTTCATATTAAGGTATTCGTTTTATTTTTTGAGTTACAAATATAGAGTATTTGGGCGTTTAATAAAATTTGTAATACAAAAAATACCTCAGAAAATTGTTTATTTTACTTATGTAATGACCTAGAATTTTATAAGACTAGATAATATAAAATTCTCATGAAGAAAATCCAATAAAAAAAAGCCTTACTATCTCTAGCAAGGCTCTCTTTTATTGACTATTCTAATTTTAGAATGCTACATTCCATCTAGGTAATTTTGCATTTTCATCTAAGAAATTTTGCAAAACTTGTCCTTCAACAGCAGTTGGTATTGCTTTTACATCTGCTGTAAAAGTTTCATACCAAACAACTTCAAGCTCAGAAATATTTTCTAATTTCATTTGTGCTGGCCAAGAATATTTTCTACCTGTTTTTGCAAACTGATGCCCGTTTACGATTTTATCGTAAAGTCCGCCATTTTTACTTTTTAGCGTTCCATCATTCTGAACAGTTCCTGTAGAACCTACCATGATCAATTCTTTTGCGTCACCTTCAACAGCATATACAACAAAAATACCTGCACTTCCTTCTGGAGCATTGCAAACCTGTTCTAAACTATCTTCAACTTTAAAAGTAAAACTATTGCTTACTTTAAATTTTTCTAAATCTTTACTCATCTTTCTATTTTTAGCTTCTAAGATACTGAGGTTCTGAGATGCTAAGTTTTTTTCATTTATGCCTCAGCCTTTAAAATGTAAAAAAGTCTCAATTATAAGTTGAGACTTTTTTGAAATTTATTATTTCGAAACTTGAAGATTATCCAAGTACTTCTTTTACTTTTTTACCAATTTCAGCTGGTGAATCAACAACGTGAATTCCGTTGTCTCTCATGATTTGTTTTTTAGCAGCAGCAGTATCATCAGAACCTCCAACGATAGCACCTGCGTGACCCATTGTTCTACCAGCAGGAGCAGTTTCTCCAGCGATAAATCCAATAACTGGTTTACGGTTACCATCAGCTTTTACCCATCTTGCAGCATCAGCTTCTAATTGACCACCAATTTCACCAATCATGATGATAACTTCAGTTTCTGGATCGTTCATTAATAATTCAACAGCTTCTTTAGTTGTAGTTCCAATGATTGGATCTCCACCAATACCAATTGCTGTAGTGATACCTAAACCTTGTTTTACAACTTGGTCAGCAGCTTCATAAGTTAAAGTTCCTGATTTAGAAACGATACCAACAGTTCCTTTTTTGAAAACGAAACCTGGCATAATACCAACTTTAGCTTCACCTGGAGTGATTACACCTGGACAGTTTGGACCGATTAATCTTGAATTTCTTTCTTTAACATAATTATTTGCTTTAATCATATCTGCTACAGGAATTCCTTCTGTAATAGCAATAATTACTTTAATTCCAGCATCAGCAGCTTCCATAATTGCATCAGCAGCAAAAGCTGGCGGAACAAAAATGATAGAAGTATCAGCACCAGCTTGATCTACAGCATCTTTTACTGTATTAAAAACTGGACGATCTAAATGGCTAGTACCACCTTTTCCTGGAGTAACACCCCCAACAACATTAGTACCGTACTCAATCATTTGAGAAGCGTGGAAAGTACCTTCGCTTCCTGTAAATCCCTGAACAATTATTTTGGAATCTTTATTAACTAAAACACTCATGATATATATTTTATGTAGTTTTTAAATTTGTGTTGCAAAAATAAGGTTTTGTAATGTATTTTGCCTCTTTTATTGTCAAAAAAATATTAAGAAAATTGACTCATTTGATAACCTCTGTAAAGTTTATCGTCTTTGATCTGCCAAATTGTTGCAAAATGCGCCAATAACATCTCTTCCCTCGGATTCTCTATTGTTTTTACGAAATGAGAGTAACGTACTGATACTAAATCATCTTCCGCAAGAATATGACTAATTCTCACCTTAGAACGAACGTAAGCCCGACTAAGTTCATTAGCCATTTCAACAATAGAATCATAATCCATCTGAATAAAACCTTTACTGCTGTTCCATTCAAGCGTAACATCAGGATGCAGATATGTTTTTAAAATTTCGCTATCAATTAAGGCATCTGACTTGTAAAATTTCTGAACAAATTCTTTAATAGACATATTACTTCAATTTACTTAATATTTCAGGAATCTTCTTGATATTAGCTAATTGCTTTAATTTTTCTCTTGACTCTTCGATTGGAGTACCAAAATAAGATTTTCCTCCTTCAACTGACTTGGTTACACCCGTCTGTCCCATCACAACCGCTTTTGCTCCAATCGTTATACCACTAGTTGTACCAACTTGCCCCCACAACGTTACTTCATCTTCAATAATCACACAGCCTGCAATACCAGTTTGAGAAGCAATTAAGCATTTTTTCCCAATAACAGTGTCGTGTCCAACATGTACTTGGTTATCTAATTTTGTACCTGCACCAATAGTTGTATCTCCCGTAACCCCTTTGTCAATTGTACAAAGCGCACCAATACCAACATTATCTTCAATAACAACTCTTCCGCCGGAAATCAACTGATCAAAACCTTCAGGACGTTTTTTATAATAAAAAGCATCTGCTCCTAAAATGGTTCCTGCATGGATAATTACATTGTCCCCAATTACAGTATGATCGTAAATTGAAACATTAGAATGGATTAAACAGTTTTTGCCAATTTTAACATTGTTACCAACAAAACTATTTGGCTGAATTACTGTCCCTTCCCCTATCTCTGCAGAAGGCGCAATGGCAACATTAGCAAATTGAAAAGGTTTAAAATGTTTGGTAAGAATATTAAAATCTCTAAATGGATCATCAGAGATTAAAAGGGCTTTTCCTTCTGGACATTCTACTTCTTTGTTTATCAAAACTATCGTAGCTGCCGATTGCAAAGCTTTGTCGTAGTATTTTGGGTGGTCAACAAAAACAATATCACCAGGTTCAACGACATGTATTTCGTTAATACCTAAAACTTGAAAGTTTTTGTCTCCAATAAATTTGCAGTTAAGCAAATTTGCAATTTCTTGTAAAGAATGACTCTTTGGAAATTTCATATATTATAATTAGAAAATTTGTCAATTAGAAAATGAGTCAATTAGAATGTGAATATACAAAATTATGTCGATTCACAAATTATCTAATTGACTCATTGTCAAATTTATCTTAATTAAAAAACTACTCTTTTACACGCTCCATGTAAGAACCTGAAGCTGTATCGATTTTAATTTTATCACCTTCGTTGATGAACAACGGAACGTTAATGTTAGCACCTGTTTCTACTGTAGCATTTTTTGTTGCGTTTGTAGCTGTGTTTCCTTTAACTCCTGGCTCAGCGTAAGTAACTTCAAGAATTACAGATGCTGGCATATCTACAGATAACGGCAAATCTGTTTCTGTATTGATTTGAACCATTACGTTTGTTCCTTCTTTTAACAAATCTGGAGCATCTAAGATGTTTTTGTTCAATGAAATCTGCTCGAAAGTTTCAGCGTTCATGAAGTGAAACTCATCACCTTCTGGATATAAATATTGAAATGTGTGCGTTTCAACTCTAATAACATCAATTTTATGACCTGCTGAAAAAGTATTATCTAATACTTTACCTGAAGTTAAACTTTTTAGTTTTGTTCTTACGAAAGCTGGACCTTTTCCAGGTTTTACGTGAAGAAATTCAATAATTTTATAGATGTCGTGATTAAATTTAATACACAATCCGTTTCTAATATCTGATGTAGATGCCATTTGTTTTTTTATTTTAGATTTTAGCCCCGAAGCTTCGGGATAGATTTTAGATTCCTAGACAAAGAATCAATCTTCATTTTTAATTTTATATTTTTCAATTTACAGCTTAGAAATCTAAAATCAGAAATCTAAACTCTAAAATTAATAGTTTCCTGAGTAACCTTTCATAATTCCTCGAGAAGAATTTCTAATAAAATCTAGAATTTCATCTCTTTCAGGAGTAGCTTCCATTTCGGCCTCAATAATACTTAAGGCTTGAGTTGTATTGTAATTCTTTTGATATAAAATTCGGTATATTTCCTGAATTTCTCTAATTTTTTCAGTAGTAAATCCTCTTCTTCTTAAACCAACCGAGTTAATTCCAACGTAAGACAATGGCTCTTTTGCTGCTTTTGTAAATGGAGGAACGTCTTTTCTAACCAAAGATCCTCCAGAAATCATAGCGTGATCTCCAATATGAATAAATTGGTGAATTGCCGCCAAACCTCCAATAACTGCATGATTTCCAACAACTACGTGACCTGCCAAAGCAACACCGTTTACAATAATTGCATTATTTCCAATTTCACAGTCGTGTGCAATGTGAGCATAAGCCATTACTAAGCAATTGTTACCAATTACAGTCTGACCAGAAGCAATTGTTCCTCTATTTATAGTTACACATTCTCTAATTGTACAATTATCACCGATAATAGCAAGAGAATCTTCACCTCCGAATTTTAAATCTTGTGGCACAGCAGAAATTACGGCTCCTGGAAAAATGTTGCAATTTTTACCAATTCGAGCGCCTTCCATAATGGTCACGTTTGAACCAATCCAAGTACCATCACCAATAACAACATTATTGTGAATTGTTGTAAATGGCTCTATTACAACGTTTTTAGCGATTTTTGCGCCTGGATGAACATATGCTAATGGTTGATTCATCTGTATGTTTTATATTTTTAATTAAAATATTCTAAGTTTGAAGCAACAAACCTAAACAATAAATTTGAGAATTTATTATTGTTTTCTTGCTATTTGTGCCATTAATTCTGCTTCAGTAACTAATTTACCATTTGCATAAGCGTTTGCTTGCATATGGCAAATTCCTCTTCTGATAGGAGAAATTAACTCACATTTAAAGATTAAAGTGTCTCCTGGCAATACTTTATGTTTAAATTTAACATTGTCAATTTTCATAAAGTAAGTTAAATAATTCTCAGGATCCGGAACGGTACTTAAAACTAAAATACCTCCTGTTTGTGCCATTGCTTCTACAATTAATACACCTGGCATAACTGGAGCTTCTGGAAAGTGACCTACAAAGAAATTCTCATTCATAGTAACATTTTTCAATCCTACTACGTGACGATCAGACATTTCGATAATTCGGTCGATCAACAAGAATGGAGGTCTGTGAGGAAGCATTGACATGATTTTATGAATATCCATCAATGGCTCTTGATGCAAATCATAAGTTGGAACATGATTTCTCTGCTCTATTTTGATAATTTTAGCCAGTTTTTTAGCAAATTGAGTATTTACAAAGTGCCCTGGTTTATTAGCAATAATTTTTCCTTGAATACGAACTCCAATAAGAGATAAATCTCCAATAACATCAAGCAATTTGTGTCTTGCAGCTTCGTTTGGATAGTGTAAAGTTAAGTTATCTAAAACTCCATTTGGTTTAACAGAAATTTCATCTTTACCAAATGCTTTCTTTAAATTAGCCATTGTAGATTCAGAGATTTCTTTATCTACATATACGATTGCGTTGTTTAAATCACCACCTTTAATAAGACCGTGCTCTAACAATGATTCTAATTCATGTAAGAAACTAAAAGTTCTAGAACTTGCAATTTCCTGTTTAAAATCAGATAAGCTTTTAAGCGTAGCATTTTGAGTACCTAATACTTTTGTACCAAAATCTACCATAGTTGTTACTTGATATTCATCGCTTGGCATAACAAGAATTTCGCTTCCTGTTGCTTCATCAGTAAACGAAATAACTTCTTTTACTACATAAACATTTCGGCTAGCATCTTGCTCTTCAATACCTGCTTTCTCAATAGCTTCAACAAAATATTTTGATGAACCATCCATAATTGGAAGTTCAGAGGCATTCAATTCAATAATAATATTATCCAAATCGCAACCAACTACTGCAGCTAAAACGTGCTCTGGTGTTTGAATTTTTACACCTAGTTTCTCAAGATTTGTTCCTCTTTGAGTATTAACAACATAATTAGCATCAGCCTCAATGACTGGTTGGCCTTGCAAATCTACTCTTACAAAAGTGAAACCATTATTAACGGGAGCAGGTTTAAAAGTCATTGTAACTTCTTTTCCAGTATGTAATCCAACTCCTGTTAGTGAAATTTCATTCTTGATGGTCTTCTGTTTAACCATTATTTCCATTTTTTGGGTTTATTATTTGTGTTTCTTTAATTCATCAACTTCTGCAACAATCTTAGGCAGATTTTTGAAGTGTACGTATGATTTATTGTAATCGCTGTATGCAAGCGCTGGAGAGCCTTGTAATACTTCATCATCTTTAATGTTTCTTGCAACTCCTGACTGTGCCTGAAGTCTAACATTATTCCCTATAATTAAGTGGCCAGCAATTCCAACCTGTCCTCCAATCATACAATTTTCGCCAATTTTGGTAGAACCAGCAACACCGCTTTGAGCAGCAATTACAGTGTTTTTACCAATTTCAACATTGTGCGCAATCTGAATCTGATTGTCTAGCTTAACTCCTCTTCTTATTATAGTAGAACCTAAAGTTGCTCTATCTATTGTAGTATTAGCGCCAACATCAACATTGTCTTCGATAATAACATTACCAATTTGTGGCACTTTACTATATTCTCCATCTTCATTAGGTGCAAAACCAAAACCATCAGCTCCTATAATTACACCTGAATGAATCGTACAATTATTTCCAATTACAGTTTCTGAGTAAATTTTTGCTCCCGCGAAAATAAAAACATTATCACCGATCACAACATTATCTCCAATAAAACTATTTGGGTATATTTTTACATTATTACCTAAAACTACATTTTGCCCGATATAACTAAAGCTTCCTAAATATAAATTTTCTCCATATTTAGTCCCTTCAGACATAAAAGACTGAGGTTCGATACCTGTTTTGTTTAATTTTACTTGATTATAAAAATGTAAAAGTTTAGAAAATGCTGCGTAAGCATCTTCCACTTTAATTAGTGTAGTAGTAATATCCTGTTCAGGAATAAAGCTATCATTAACAATTGTTACTGTCGCTTTAGTCGTATATATAAAGTTAATATACTTTGGGTTAGCCAAAAAAGTAAGCGATCCTTCGTCTCCTTCTTCGATTTTTGAAAGTTTAGAAACTTCTGCATTGGGATTTCCAACAACTTCTCCTTCTAAAATTCCTGCTATTTGTTCTGCTGTAAATTTCATCGCGACAAAAATATAAAAAATAGGTTTTAAATGTTAATTTTAGATAAGTTGTTTTGGAAAACAGATATAATATTTTGTAACCAATTTAGATAACGATTTCAAATTCAGCTGATCAGAAGCTTCAACAACATCTTCAATTGTTCTATCTTTTTTCAAAATTCTGATAGGTTCTGCTTCTTTGCTATAAGCTTGATTTTTGATTTTTCCTCTAAAAATAAAATATCCAGCCTCTAATTGACTAATATGATGTTTGTTAGCAAATTGCTCTTTTAAAGATTGAGATTCTTCCATTGAAACCTTCTCTGCGCTCATTTTTATTTTAAGCAAATCTCTATTGATAATCATTTTACTCAAAGTGCTTAAAACAAAATCATCTTGTCTTTGCCAAGCTTTCAAAGCACTTATAATATCAAAATCGTCTAATTGCGAAAACAAATCCAATTTTTCAGCATCAAAATCTTCAAGTGTAATTTTATTATGCATAAAATACGAAAGTGGCTCACTACAAGGAAGATCAACGCCTTTCAACACTAATTCTTTTGCTCGTTTTAGAACTTTCATCAAAATTAATTCAGCTACTAAACTCGTTTTGTGAAGATAAGCCTGCCAATACATTAATCTTCGCGAAAGTAGGAATTTTTCAACAGAATAAATTCCTTTTTCTTCAATTACCAAAACATCATCTTCCACATTCATCATCTGAATCAATCGTTCAGAATTCACATTTCCTTCTGCAACACCAGTGTAAAAACTATCTCGTTTCAAATAATCCATTCTGTCCATATCTAATTGACTTGAAATCAATTGCAACATGAATTTTCTATGATATTCTCCTTTAAAGACCTGAATTGCTAAACTTAGTCTTCCACCAAATTCTTCATTCAGCTGATTCATAAATAATAATGAAATAGCTTCATGATGCACATCTTCAACAATACTTCTTTCCATTGCATGAGAAAATGGCCCATGTCCAATATCATGAAGTAAAATCGCTATTAATAACGCATTTTCTTCTTCTTCAGAAATGACAACATCTTTAAAACGTAGCGTATCAATTGCTTTCTTCATTAAATGCATACACCCTAAAGCGTGATGAAAACGAGTATGGTTAGCTCCTGGATACACCAAATAGGACAATCCCATTTGTGATATACGACGCAGACGCTGAAAATATGGGTGCTGAATTAAGTCGTAAACCAGTTCATTTGGAATCGTAATGAAACCATAGATAGGATCGTTGAATATTTTTAATTTGTTGATCTGAGTCACTACTGAGTTATTTTTTTGGTCAACAAATATAAGTAAATAAGTATAAAGAGTCTGGTGTTTTTTATTTAAAAATCACAGTTGAAATCAACATGATAATCAATAAAATACATTAAAAAATGTTAAAATTCAAAACAAAATCTTGAAGTAACTTTGGTAAATTTATACTATTTTTAATACTTTTTAAGTTCTATAACTCTAAATTGCAGTAAAAATTAAATTGTTTTATGGATAAGATAAAAATACTTTGGGTCGATGATGAAATCGATCTTTTAAAGCCCCATATATTATTTCTAGAAAAAAAGAATTACGAAGTTACAACTTGCAATAATGGCCTTGATGCAATTGCATTATTTGAAGAAGATAACTTTGATATTGTTTTTTTGGATGAAAACATGCCTGGAATGAGCGGATTAGAGACACTTTCTGAAATGAAAGAGAAAAAATCAGCTATTCCGATGATTATGATTACCAAAAGCGAGGAAGAATATATTATGGAAGAAGCCATTGGTTCTAAAATCGCTGATTACCTTATAAAACCGGTAAATCCTAATCAGATTTTATTGAGTTTGAAGAAAAATCTGGATGATTCGAGGTTAATTACCGAAAAAACAACTTTAGACTATCAGAAAGAATTCAGAAAGATTTCGATGGAATTAGCAATGGTTAATTCTTACGAAGATTGGGTTGAATTGTACAAAAAGTTGATTTTCTGGGAATTAAAACTAGAAGATATCAACGATACAGCGATGATCGAAATCTTAGAATCTCAGAAAGTTGAAGCGAACTCACAATTCGGAAAATTCATTGAAAGAAACTATGAAGATTGGTTTGCACCAAAAGCGGATAAACCGATTCAATCTAATACATTATTCAAAGAATTAGTTGTTCCAGAAATTAAAAAGAAAGACAAACCAATTCTTTTTGTCGTAATTGACAATCTACGTTACGATCAATGGAAATCTTTTGAAAGTGTAATTTCAAATTATTATAAGTTAGAAAAAGAAGTTCCGTACTACTCTATTCTTCCAACCGCTACACAATATGCCAGAAACTCTATTTTTTCAGGTTTGATGCCTGTAGAAATGGAAAAACAATTTCCTGAATATTGGAAAAATGATGTTGAAGACGGAGGAAAAAACCTTTACGAAGCAGAATTTCTGTCGGCTCAATTAAAGCGTTTGGGTCTAAATATTAAGGAAGATTATTTCAAAATCACAAACTATTCTGGAGGTAAAAAGCTAGCAGAAAACTTTAAAGCTTTAAAAGGAAATGATTTAGTAACTGTAGTTTACAATTTCGTAGATATGCTTTCGCATGCTAAAACTGAAATGGAAGTTGTAAAAGAATTAGCGTCAGACGATAAAGCGTATCGTTCTCTAACATTAAGCTGGTTTAAAAATTCTCCTTTATTAGAGATCATTCAACAAGCCCAGCTTTTAGGTTTCAAATTGATTTTAACCACAGACCACGGAACAATTAATGTAAAAAATCCGTCGAAAGTTGTGGGAGATAAAAATACAAGTCTAAATTTGCGTTATAAAACTGGACGTAGCTTAACATACGAACAAAAAGATGTTTATGTAGTAAAAGATCCTAAAACAATTGGTTTGCCTGCGATAAATATGAGCAGTTCGTTTATTTTTGCCAAAAATGATTTTTTCTTGGCTTATGTAAACAACTACAATCATTATGTGAGCTATTACAAAAACACATACCAGCACGGAGGGATTTCATTAGAAGAAATGATTATTCCGTTCTTGGTTTTTAATCCTAAATAAAAGAGTTTTCAGTCGCAGTCTCAGTTTTCAGAGAGGACTTGAGACCAATTTGGAAATATTCTACCACAGATTAAAGAATTAGCAAGGGTAAAAAAATCTTTTAAAATCCTTTAATCTGTGGCAAAAAAAATAAATTTTGCTTTCGCGAAAAACAATTAAATTAAATTAAAAGTTTTTAATTTCAATCGCAGTTTACGGCTTCTTACTGAGACTGAAAACTGCGACTGAGACTAAAATAAATAAACAACAAATGAACATCGTTTTTTCATTAGATCAAATTCAAGAAGTTGCAGAGCAGGTTATTGCTTCAAATCCTAAAAAAATCATTCTTTTTAATGGAGAAATGGGAGTTGGAAAAACAACTTTAATTAAGCAATTATGCAAAACCCTAGGAGTTGAAGACGCAACAAGCAGTCCAACTTTCTCTTTAGTAAATGAATATCAAACTTCTAATAATCAAACCGTTTATCATTTTGATTTTTATCGATTAAATAAAGAAACTGAAGCTCTTGATATGGGAGTTGATGATTATTTATATTCTGGAAATTGGTGTTTTATTGAATGGTCTGAAAAAATTGCAAGTTTAATTCCAGAAGAACATTCTACAATTAATATTGAACTGCTTTCAGACGGAAAAAGACAATTGAAATTAATATAGAAACTTTAAGATTTTAAAGTAAATCAAATAAAACCTTTATTTACAGTAAAAATATCTTAACATTCAGCTTGCAGTATTAGCAGAATTTTTGCATTAATTTTAAAACTTTTTACGTAATTTGTACTCTTAATTTTTTGCACTATCCATGTCAATCACATTAACTCCATTTACAAAACAACAATTAATACCACAGGAAGAAAAACTTGAGGTTGGTCGTTTTAAAAGAGAACTTTTTATAGGAATTCCTAAGGAAACTAGTTATCAGGAACGTCGTATCTGTCTTACGCCTGACGCTGTCAATTCCTTAACATATGAAGGCCACCGCGTTATGATCGAATCTGGGGCGGGAGAAAGTTCGAGTTATACTGATAAAGAATATGCAGATGCTGGTGCAGAAATCACAAAAGACACAAAAAGAGTTTTTGGCTGTCCGTTTCTATTAAAGGTAGAACCGCCGACTTTGTCCGAAATACAAATGATAAACCCGGAAACGGTTATTATTTCTGCTATTCAGCTTAAAACTAAAAAGAAGGAATACTTCGAAGCTTTGGCTCAGAAAAAAATCACAGCATTAGCTTTTGAATATATTAAAGATGAAGACGGATCTTATCCTGCGGTAAAATCTCTAAGTGAAATTGCAGGAACTGCTTCAATCCTTATTGCAGCAGAATTAATGATTACTGACGAATTTGGAAAAGGACTTTTGTTTGGAAACATTACAGGCGTTCCTCCTACTGAAGTTGTAATTTTAGGAGCAGGAACAGTTGGTGAATTTGCTGCAAAAACTGCCATTGGACTCGGTGCAAACGTAAAAGTTTTTGATAATTCTATTACTAAACTACGTCGTTTGCAAAACAATTTAAATCAAAGAATTTTTACTTCAACGATACAACAAAAAGGTTTATTAAAAGCCTTAAGGCGCTGTGATGTAGCAATTGGTGCGATGCGCGGAAAAGAACGCTGTCCGATTGTTGTTAATGAAACAATGGTGGAGCACATGAAAAAAGGTGCAGTAATAGTTGATGTCAGCATCGATACTGGAGGTTGCTTTGAAACTTCGGAAGTTACTACTCACGAAAAACCAACATTCATAAAAAGTAATGTTTTACACTATTGTGTACCAAACATCCCTTCACGTTATTCCAAAACTGCTTCATTATCAATTAGTAACATCTTAACTCCATATCTTCATCAGATAGCCGAAGATGGTGGTATTGAAAGTGCAATTCGATGCAACAAAGGTCTTAAAAACGGAATTTATCTTTATCACGGAATTCTAACAAATAAAGCGATTGGCGATTGGTTCGATTTACCAGACAACGATATTAATTTACTTGTATTTTAAGGGAACTTTAATGTACCTTTGCAAAAATTTTATTTCATGAAGTTCGTACACCGTTTTGCATATTATCTGATTGGTCTCGTAATGGGATGTTTTATTGTATCAGGATTTTTTATTGGAAAAGACACTCGCTGTAACTATTTCCCAAATGCAAGAGTTTTAAATAATCTTAGAACAAAACCATTTCAATATTCACCAAAAGCCATTCAGACTTTAAATGAAAAATGGGTTGACACTGCAGACGTCAAAAATACATTAACTTATGGAGATGTTGATTTTGATCAAAGCAATGTTTCGTTCAAGAAAGGAAAACTTTATATCATTGAAGGAAAAACAGTAAAAAATCAAGAGATAATTCTAAAAGTAGTCAATTACGAAAACAAAGCTGTTTTAGAAGAAATTGTAAAAAAATAAAAAGAAACCCAATAACATTAAATCACGTTATTGGGTTTTCTTTTGCAAAATATATTTGTTTTTTTAATCACAAAAACACAAAGTTTTTCCCTTTGTCACTTTGAAACTTTGCAACTAAAAAAAATCACCATTCAATTTCTTTTAATCCTTTAGATTTTAAGAAATCATTTGTTTGGCTAAAATGTTTGTTTCCAAACCAAAATCCCCTATTCGCGCTTAATGGCGAAGGATGTCCAGATTTCAAAATATGATGTTTTGAAGCATCAATTAAAGCAGCTTTCTTTTGAGCGAAACCTCCCCAAAGCAAGAAAACAACATTTTCTTTTTCAGCAGAAATCTGTTTGATAACGGCATCAGTGAATTTTTCCCAGCCTTTTCCTTGGTGGCTTCCTGCTTCAGATTGTCTAACGGTTAAAGTAGCATTTAAAAGAAAAACACCTTGATCTGCCCAACGTTCTAAATTACCCGTATTAGGCATTGGTATATTGAAATCATCTTGAATTTCTTTAAATATATTTTGAAGTGATGGCGGAAACGGAATTCCATCATTCACTGAAAAACACAAACCATTTGCCTGATTTGGACCATGATAAGGGTCTTGTCCAATTATAACCACTTTTACTTCATCAAAATGACAATGATCAAAAGCTGAAAAAATTTGACTCCCTTTTGGGTAACAAACTTTTGTTGCGTATTCTGATTTTACAAATTCAATTAAATCGTTGAAATATGGTTTTTCGAATTCTTCATTTAAAACTGGTTTCCAAGAAGAATGCATTTTTACGTCCATAATTTTTTTTATGCGAATTTCAGAAATTATTGCTTAGAATCATATTTATTAAAAGAAAAATGTTAAAAGTTAAAAGTCAAAAATTAAAACGATAGCAAAGAAAAAAATTTATAATTCATAATTCATAATTCACAATTGATGAATGTTTTCGTACTTTTGCCTTTACTTTCATAAAGAAATTAAATGATCAGTATTACAGAAAAAACGTTACAAGACTTACAATTTCCAACCGTTCTAGAAACCATTTCAGATGGATGCAACACTGATATTGGAAAAGAAAAGGCTTTACAAATAAAACCAATTAGAGACAAAGAAGAATTAATGCAATCTTTGATGCAAACATCAGAGTATGTATCTTCTTTTCAAAATAATAACGCAATTCCGAATCACGGATTTGACGCTATCACGCACGAAATTAAATTCTTAGCAATTGAAGATAGTTTTCTTGAAGTAGGAAGTTTTAGAAAAATTGCTAATCTTTCGGCAACCACAAATGTCTTATTGAATTTCTTAAAAAAATTCGACGATTATTATCCAAATCTAAATGCAAGAGCTTCAAGAGTAGAATTGACAAAAGATATCATAACTGCAATTGACGCAATCGTAGATAAATATGGAGAAATAAAGGACAACGCTTCTCCTGCTTTGGCTGGAATTCGGCAAAATATGAATTTGGTTCGCGGAAAAGTGAATCAAAGTTTTGGTGTGGCTTTAACTCAATATAACGGTTTAGGTTATCTGGACGATATTAAAGAAAGTTTTGTGCAAAATCGTAGAGTTTTAGCGGTTTTAGCCATGTATCGCCGCAAGGTTAAAGGCTCAATTTTAGGAAGTTCAAAAACTGGAAGTATCGCTTATATCGAGCCTGAAGCTACTTTAAAATATTCTAGAGAATTAGCCAATTTAGAATACGAAGAGAAAGAAGAAATCACGAGAATTTTAAAGAATTTATCCAATGTAATTCGTCCTTATCTTCCTTTATTAATTGAATATCAAGACTTTTTAAGTGATATTGATGTAGTTGCTGGAAAGGCAAAATATGCAAATCGTATTAATGGAATTTTACCAACAATTACAGAAGAAAGAAGATTGTTCTTTAGAGAAGCCTATCATCCGATTTTGTATTTAAATAATAAACAAAAGCAAGAAGTTACATATCCGCAAACTATTGAGCTACAACAAGAAAACAGAATTATTGTAATTTCTGGACCAAATGCGGGAGGAAAAACTATTTCCTTAAAAACAGTTGGATTATTGCAATTAATGCTACAATCTGGAATTTTGATTCCGGTTCACGAAAGAAGTGAAACTTTCTTATTTGATAGAATCTTAACTGATATCGGAGATAACCAATCCATTGAAAATCATTTAAGTACATATAGCTACAGATTAAAAAACATGAATTACTTTTTAAAGAAATGTAATAAGAAAACCATGTTTTTAATTGACGAATTTGGTACAGGTTCTGATCCTGAACTTGGTGGAGCTTTGGCTGAAATTTTCTTAGAAGAATTCTACCATCGTGAAGCTTTCGGAATTATTACTACGCATTATTCAAATTTAAAAATTCTTGCAAACGAATTGCCATACGCAACGAATGCGAATATGATGTTTGATGAAAAATCTCTTGAACCAATGTACAAATTGGCTTTGGGTCAGGCAGGAAGTTCGTTTACTTTTGAAGTTGCTCAAAAAAATGGAATTCCGTTTGGATTAATTAATCGAGCGAAAAAGAAAATCGAAGTTGGGAAAGTTCGTTTTGATAAAACCATCGCAACGCTTCAAAAAGAAAGATCAAAACTGGAAAAAACTTCTTTGAATTTAAAAGAGGAAGAAACCAGAGCGCGTGAAGAAAGTAAAAAGATGGAAAACATCAATACTAAAATCCAGCAAAAACTAGAAAGCTATCAAGAATTGTATGATAGTAATCAGAAGATTATATATATAGGACAAAAAATTGACGATATCGCTGAAAAATATTTCAACAACAAAAACAAAAAAGAACTTATTGGTGAATTTTTGAAAATTGTTGAGATCGAAAATTCTAAACGTAAAAAAGCAACTCCGAAAGAAGTAAAAGCAAAAGTTGAAAAACAAAAAGAAATTATTGCTGAAGTACAAGTAAAAGTTGAGGAAATTCGAAAAGAGAAAAAAGAAAAGAAACTTAAACCTGTTGTAGAAAAACCAAAACCAATTTTAAAAGTTGGTGACAGAGTAAGAATGCTCGATGGAAGATCTGTTGGAAGCATTGATTTAATCGAAAAAAATAAAGCGACGGTTAATTACGGAATTTTTACTTCGAAAGTAAGTTTGGATGAATTGGAATTGGTTGAAGCGGTAAAAAAATAAAATTTTCACTCACAGTCGCAATTTTATAGCCTTGAAATTGATTTAAAAAGACCAAAATTAAAATAAATCGATTTAAGGATTTTTTTTTGATTTTACATAAAAGAAGGTCGCTATTTTTTAAAAACTCATTTAAAACAATTTATGAAAGCCGTTTTTAATTAATAAATTTTATCAAAAAATAAAAAACAATAAATAAAACAAATACATAATAAAGAAAGCATTTTAGTAGTTTAAAGTATTATAAAATGTAAAATAAGAAACTCGAAATTAACTTTTAATGGAAAATCTTCCTAAAAATAAAAAAATAGTTCTTTTTGACGGAGTTTGTAATCTCTGCAGTTCTGCGGTTCAATACATTATCAAACACGACAGAAAAGACATTTTCAGATTTGTTGCATTGCAATCTGATTTAGGAATTTCAATTTGCAAACATTTAGGAATCAGCTTTTCTAAGATGGATAGCATTATTTTGTATGATCCAGGAACAGCTTATTTTTATAAATCTTCAGCAGTTATCGAAATAGCTAAAAATTTTGGAGGTTTTTGGAAATTAACTCCTATTTTTAGAGTTATACCAATTTTTATAAGTGACCGAATTTACAATTATGTTGCTAAAAATAGATACAATTGGTACGGCAAAAAAGAAAGCTGCATGATTCCAACTCCAGAATTGAAAGCGAAGTTTCTTTAAGAGAAATTCCAGTTTTTGAAATTCCAAATTCCAATTTTATATACTTCAAGGAGCTTCTTGTGAAGATTTCTCGTTCCTCGAAATGACAAAACTAGACGATAAAATAAAAAATCCCAAATTCACATCAATTGGAATTTGGGATTTTTTTATTGAAATTTTCAGATCTTATTATCTAATCAATTTTCTGTATTTCAAACGTTTCGGAGTTAAATCACCACCAAGGCGTTTCTTTTTGTTTTCTTCATAATCAGAGAAACTTCCTTCAAAGAAATAAACTTCAGAATCTCCTTCGAAAGCTAAAATGTGAGTACAAATTCTATCTAAGAACCATCTGTCGTGAGAAATAATTACAGCACAACCTGCAAAATTCTCTAAACCTTCTTCAAGTGCACGAAGTGTATTTACATCTAAGTCATTCGTAGGCTCATCCAGTAAAAGTACATTTCCTTCTTCTTTTAAAGTCATTGCCAAGTGTAAACGGTTACGTTCTCCACCTGAAAGCATTGAAACTTTTTTGTTTTGCTCTCCACCACCAAAGTTGAAACGTGATAAGTAAGCTCTCGAGTTAACTTGCTTTCCTCCCATCATAATCAATTCCTGACCATCTGCAAAGTTTTCCCAAATAGATTTATTCGGATCAATATTAGAGTGAGACTGATCTACATAAGCAATTTTTACAGTTTCTCCAACTGAAAATTCTCCACTGTCTGTAGCTTGTTCGCCCATAATCATTTTAAAAATAGTAGATTTACCAGCACCGTTTGGTCCAATAATTCCAACTATCCCTGCTTGTGGCAAGGTAAAATTTAAATTATCATATAATAATTTTTCACCAAAAGCTTTTGCAACATTTTTAGCTTCAATAACATTTGTTCCTAAACGTGGACCGTTCGGAATATAGATTTCCAGATTTTCATCTAGTTGTTTTTGGTCTTCATTTAATAATTTGTCGTAGTTCTGCAAACGCGCTTTTTGTTTCGTCTGACGACCTTTTGCTCCTTGACGAACCCACTCCAACTCACGCTCCAAAGTTTTTCTACGTTTAGAAGCTACTTTTTCTTCCTGAGCCATACGGTTTGATTTTTGATCTAACCAAGAAGAATAATTCCCTTTCCAAGGAATACCTTCTCCTCTATCCAACTCAAGAATCCATCCAGCAACATTATCTAAGAAATAACGGTCGTGCGTTACAGCAATAACAGTTCCTGAATATTGCGCTAAATGCTGCTCTAACCATAGAACTGACTCAGCATCAAGGTGGTTGGTTGGCTCATCCAGTAATAATACATCAGGTTGTTGCAATAACAAACGACATAAAGCAACACGACGACGCTCACCTCCTGAAAGGTTTTTGATTGGTGTATCTCCTTCTGGAGTACGCAATGCATCCATTGCGATTTCTAATTTTGTATCGATTTCCCAAGCGCCAAGAGCATCAATTTTGTCTTGTAATGCCGCCTGACGATCCATTAATTTATCCATTTTATCTGGATCCGAGTAGTTTTCTTCAAGGCCAAATAAATCATTAATTTGATTGTATTCTTCTAAAACTGCCATAGTTTCAGCAGCTCCTTCACGAACAATCTCGATAACTGTCTTAGAATCATCAAGAATTGGCTCTTGCTCTAAATATCCTACTGTATATCCAGGCTGAAAAACTACATCACCTTGGTAGTTTTTGTCAACTCCAGCAATAATTTTTAGAAGAGAAGATTTTCCAGAACCATTTAAACCTAAAATACCAATCTTAGCTCCATAAAAGAAACTTAAGTAAATATTTTTAAGTACAGGTTTGTCTGCTCCCTGATAGGTTTTACTCAATTTCTGCATTGAGAAAATTACTTTCTTATCGTCTGACATTTTTTATTTTTATTATAATTATTTATTTTTTTAATGAATTTTGAGATTAAAACTTTCTAAACTCTACCTTTTAAAGCATTGAAAACCCAAGCATTAGCTAAAAAACCAACTCCTACAGCTCCAAATCCCCATCCTGAAACATCGCTATATCTAAAGATTCCAAGACCTATAAGCAACAATCCCATAAGTACCATTATTAAAGTTGCCCATCCTAAAATGGTATTTTTATTCATTCCCATAATTGTGCAATTATTTTAAGTAGAAAAATTTTCAGAAAGGCAAATATCGTGAATTTTAATGGCTTAATTAAATATTTTATACAGCATTTCTTTCAGCAAATCTGATTGAGGTAAAGCATTGGCTCCCACACCTTTACTTTTAACATCAATATCACGTAAAGCCCCAACAATCTGACTTACTTTTCGCATTGGGTAATTTTTTACAGCCAAATCATATTCCTTCAAGAAAAACGGATTCACACCAAGTGCTGACGCTACGTTTTTAGCGCTTTTATCTTTTAATCCGTGGTATTTTAAAAGCTGAACAAAAAATCCAAAAACTAAACCTGTTGTCATAACCAAAGGATATTCCTTCGGATTATGAGCAAAATTATCTGCTATCTTATAAGCTTTCAACTGATTACGTTCACCAATTGCTTTTCGAAGCTCAAATACATTATAATCTTTACTAAAACCAATATTTTCTTCAATATGCTGTGGCGTGATCATAGTTCCTTGAGGCAATATAATCTGTAATTTTTCTAGCTCATTATTGATCTTACTTAAATCTGTACCTAAAAATTCCACCAGCATAGCATTTGCTTTTGGATCAATAGTATATTTTTTACCAGCTAAAACTCGTTTAATCCAGTCTCCTACTTGATTTTCGTATAATTTTTTACTTTCGAAAACAACACCTTTCTGACCTAGTAATTTGGTGACTTTTTTACGCTTATCGAGTGTTTTATATTTATAGCAAAAAACTAAAACTGTAGTTTGCATTGGATTATCAACATAAGATTCAATCTTGTCAATTGTTCGAGATAAATCTTGAGCTTCTTTTACAATAACTACCTGACGTTCAGCCATCATAGGATAGCGCTTGGCCGTTGAAATAATATCATCAACAGAAACATCTCTTCCATACAAAACTGTCTGATTAAAACCTTTTTCTTCTTCAGCTAAAACATTCTGCTCAATATATTCTGATAATTTATCTATATAATAAGGTTCTTCCCCCATTAGAAAATAAATCGGTTTAATATCTCCGGCTTTAATATCGTTAACAATTTTTATTACTTCGTCCATTAAATTAAGTTTTCAGTATTCAGTGTCAGTTTTCAGTTTAATTCAAAATAAATAATTAGCAAATTTTCAAATTGACTAATTTTCAAATTATATTTGCTTTATGCTTAAACTTAATTTCCCAGCTTACACTTTCCGATTCAAAAATAGCGAAAATAAAGTGTCTATTTTTGATGAAATCAGGAAAAAATTTATAATTCTTACGCCAGAAGAATGGGTTCGTCAGCACGTTGTTCATTTTTTAATGCACGAAAAAAAATACCCCAAATCACTCATTAACGTAGAGAAAGTTTTAACTGTCAATGGATTAAGAAAACGATACGATGTTGTTGTATTCAATCCTGACGGTTCTATACTTATATTAGTAGAGTGTAAAGCACCCGAAGTAAAAATTTCTCAGGCAACTTTTGACCAAATTGCTCGTTATAATATGACAATGAAGGCACGGTTTTTGAATGTCACAAACGGACTAAACCATTTTTATTGTCAAATGGATTTTGAAAACGAAAAATATGAGTTTTTAAGAAACCTGCCTGATTATAAAGAAAACCATTAACAAATAAATAATTCAGTACTTTTGGATAAAATAGCTGTTGTCATTTTAAATTGGAACGGAGTAAAATTGCTTGAGCAGTTTTTACCATCTGTCATTCAGTTTTCCGAAGGCGCAACGATTTATGTTGCTGACAATGATTCTACAGATAATTCTGTTGAATTCGTTACAAAAAATTTCCCAAACATAAAGATTGTAAAGAACTCAGGTAATCATGGTTTTGCAAAAGGCTATAATGATGCTTTACAGCATATTGATGCAGAGATCTATGCTTTAGTCAATTCAGATATTGAAGTAACTGAAAATTGGCTAAAACCAATTCTTGATACTTTTGATAAAGAAAAACAAACTGCAATTATCCAGCCTAAGATTCTTGATTTTAAGAATAAAGAATACTTTGAATATGCTGGTGCCGCAGGTGGTTTTATTGATAAATACGGATTTCCTTTCTGTAGAGGAAGAATATTCGAAACAGTCGAAAAAGACAACGGACAGTACAATGACAACATAGAATTGTTCTGGGCTTCAGGCGCTTGCTTTTTTATCAGAAAGAAAGTTTTTGATGAATTAAAAGGTTTTGACGAAAGCTTCTTTGCGCATCAAGAAGAAATAGATCTATGTTGGCGTGCTGCCAATGAAGGACATATAATAAAGTACAATTCTCAATCTGTCGTGTACCACGTTGGAGGTGCAACATTACAACAAGGAAATCCTAAGAAGACCTATTTGAATTTTAGAAATTCATTATTAATGATGGTCAAAAATCTGCCAAAAAGTGGATTGTTTTTTGTGATTTTCTTCCGTATGGTTTTAGACGGAATTGCTGGTATTCGTTTTCTTACACAGGGCAAATTCGGGCATACTTTCGCCATTCTAAATGCACATTTTTCATTTTATTGCTTATCTTTAAAATATCTAAAAAAACGTAAAGATTTTCAAATACAGCAATACTATACGGTAAAAAGCATCGTTTTCCTTTATTATATAAGGAAATTGACCTTATTTAAAGAAATCTTTAACAGTATTCAAAATATTAAAAACTAAATTTGTAATCAAGTCTAATTAAAATTAAATTTATGAGAAAAATAGTTATCGCACTATCAGTATTAATGGCCCTGACTTCATGTGTTTCTAAAAAGAAATATGCTGAGTTAGAAGCTAAAAACAAAGAGACTCAAGATTTGTTAAACTCATGTACTGTAAAATTAAATACGTGCTTAGAAGAGAAAGCTGGATTAGCAGCAACAGCTGAAAGTTACAAACAACATAATCAAGATTTAATAAACAGTTCTAAAGATTTAACTATCTTAACTACTAAAGGTGCTGAAAACCTTGAAAAATCTCTTGAAAGTTTAAAAGAAAAAGATTTGAAAATCTCTAGACTTCAAGACGCTTTAACTAAAAAAGACAGTGTTACTTTAGCATTAGTTACAAGCTTGAAAGGTGCAGTTGGAATTAACGATCCAGATATCGAAGTTAATGTTGAAAAAGGAGTTGTATTTATCTCAATCGCTGATAAATTATTATTTAAAAGCGGAAGTTATGACGTAAGTGACAAAGCTAAATCTGTTTTGGCTAAAGTTGCTAAAGTTGTAAATGACAAACCAGATTTCGAATGTATGGTTGAAGGACACACAGATGACGTTCCTTACAAAAGCAACGGAATTATCTTAGACAACTGGGATTTAAGTGTTAAACGTTCTACTTCAATTGTTCGTGTATTAACAAACGATCTTGGTGTTAACCCAGCTAAATTAATTGCTGCAGGTAGAAGTTCTTACGTACCGTTAGTTGCAAACGATTCTGCTGAGAACAAAGCTCGTAACAGAAGAACTCGTATCGTAGTTATGCCAAAAATCGATCAATTCTATGATATGATTGAAAAAGAAATGAAAAAACAAGCTAAATAATCTTGTTTGACATACTATAAAAACAGAAAAAGCAGGTCAATCGACCTGCTTTTATGTATTCTTAATTTACTATTTAATAAGTAATTAAAGGAGAAATCAAGAATAACATTATCTTTATTAACTAACTAAATTTAACTATAATAAAGTTAGGCATTATTTTTATAAGTTTACACAATTAAAGTATTTATTTACAAAATCAACATTACACTATCTTCTGACGAGACATACTAGTATTTTGAAATCAAATCTGTCTGTCGATTTATAAATACTTTTTCAATTTATACCATAATTTAAAGGTACCATTTCTCCTATTTTTTCTTCTGCAATTTTTCCTGTAAAAATAATATCTTCAATATTAGAATTGTTTCCATACTTATATATGTAGAAAGTTTTCACATCAAAAATAACCCTTGATTCTTCTCGATTACCAAATACAAGATCATATGAGGCAACAAATTTTTTGTCGCCGTTTTCTTTTCTTTGACTTATCACTTCAACTTTTGTAAAATTATCTTGTTTAGAAACTTTAAAACAATTCTCAGGAATAACGTCGCTGTTATTTTTAGATATAAAAAACTGATCTTGCCCCCAAGTACCATTGGCTAAATTTCTAAAAAAATTAATTTGTGAACCTTTATACGCTTCTTCTCTTCGTTTTAAAATTAAATCTGAATTATTGATTTCTTCAAAATGACTGAAACCTGCATAATAACTTTTAATTACATCTCTGGAGTATATGCTTAAACTACCGAATGTAACTTCAAATTTTTGCAAGTCATAGCTTATTTTATAACCTAAGTAAGAATTAATAATCACTAACGGTTTATCCGAATAAGCTTGTAAAACATGGTTGAGTCTATCATATTTAAAGTGAATATCATCTTCATTTTCAATAGTAATTTTAGCACTATTTCTGGTTTCTCCAATAAAATACTCCCTAAATATTTTTAGTCTTTGCTCCCTAGTAAATATATCTTTTTTATTTCCTACAACTATTTCTTTAAGTGTATTTTTGGCAATTTCCATATATACAACAATATCTTTTTTTAGATCAAGATCTGTAATATATTGATTCTCAAATCCCATATAACTAAACACTAAGGTATTCTTTGCATCAGGGTCGTATTCTATAACAAAATTTCCATTTTTATCGGTACTAGTAGAAATTGTTGTTCCATCTAAAAAAATATTTGCCCCGGACAACGGTACTTTATCATTACTAAATACTTTACCTGCAATCCTTTGGCTGAAACAAGATATAGAAAAAAGTAAAACAAGAAAGAAGAATAAATTTTTCATAATTATACTGTTAATATTTAATACTAATTAACAATATATTATTTAATTTACAGTAAAATCGATGTCTTTTTTTACAAAATATCAATATCACCTTTTCCTTCTCTTACAATAACAGGTTCATGTTCAGAAAGATCTATAATTGTTGATCCAACATTATCTCCGTAGCCACCATCGATTACCATATCAACGAGATTCTGCCATTTCTCGAAAATTAATTCTGGATCTGTCGTATACTCAATTACATCATCTTCGTCACGAATAGAAGTAGAAACCACTGGATTTCCTAACTGACGAACAATTTCTAAAATTATATTATTATCGGGAACACGAATACCTACAGTTGTTTTCTTCTTAAATTCTTTCGGCAGATTGTTATTTCCTGGTAAAATAAAAGTATACGGACCAGGTAAAGCTCTCTTCAAAATTTTAAAAGTCGACGTATCAATTTGACGAACGTAGTCTGATAAATTACTCAAATCGTGGCATATGAAAGAAAAATTAGCTTTCTCTAGTTTCACTCCTTTAATTTTAGCAATTTTTTCTAAAGCTCTAGAATTGGTAATATCACAACCTAAACCATAAACAGTATCTGTTGGATAAATTACCAATCCACCATTCTGAAGCACTTTTACCACTTTTGCAATTGCAGCTTCACTAGGTTTATCGGGATATATTTTTATAAATTCAGCCATTTTGTTTCATTTTTTTGTTTGTTTCAAGTTTGTCAGGCTGAACGAACTCGAAGCCCTCATTTGTTAAAAAGCTCTTCGACTTCGCTCAGAGTGACAATAATTTATAGGTTTGAAACAATATTTTTTATCCTACGACATCTAATTTAGCAAATCTTAACAACAATTTCTTAATTCCTCCCACTTCAAATTTAATTTCTGCTTTTCTATCTGCTCCGACTCCTTCAAGATTAATCACTTCTCCTTTTCCAAAACGTTCGTGCATGACAACATTTCCTACCGTCAATTTGCTGTCAAATAAATTCGAATTTCCAGTGCTTGGAGCATTTCCAGAAACAGGTTTTAATTTTCTAATATTCAAATCTGGTTTCGGACTATTATCTGTAATATGTTTTGGCGGAGTTCCTCCTACAGGTTTTGCTAATCTCAATTTCGATTTATCTACATCTCCAAAAATATCGCCATCAATTGGTGATTTATAACGATAACTTGTTTCAGAAGGGGTTAAATATTCTAGAAACTGCCCGTCAATTTCTTCAATAAAACGAGATGGTTCACTGTCTGTTAGTTTTCCCCAACGGTAACGAGACTGAGCATAAGTCAAATACGCCTGATGTTCTGCACGTGTCAAAGCTACATAAAACAAACGACGTTCTTCTTCCAATTCGCTTCTAGTACTCATACTCATAGCACTCGGAAACAAATCTTCTTCCATTCCTACCACAAAAACGTGTGGAAACTCCAATCCTTTTGCTAAGTGAATCGTCATTAGCGCCACACGATCTTCGTCATTAGTATCTTTATCTAAATCAGTTGCCAAAGCCACATCTTCCATAAATTCAGAAAGTGCACCTCTTGCTCCGTCAATTTCTCTTTGTCCTTCGGTAAAATCTTTAATACCGTTTAAAAGTTCTTCGATATTCTGAATTTTAGCCATTCCTTCTGGAGTCGCATCTTTCTTTAATTCCTGAACCAAACCAGTTTTTTTCGCAACGTGATCTGTTATATAAAACGCGTCTTGATTTTGATCAATAACCTGAAAACTCTGAATCATCGTTACAAAATCTTTCAATTTGTTTTTTGTACCAGCATTCAGTTTCAAGTCGATTTTATCAATATTCACCATTACTTCCCAAATCGAGCGTTTGTAATGGTTTGCAGCAATAGTCAATTTTTCTACAGTTGTATCTCCAATTCCACGTGCAGGATAATTGATAACACGAATCAAAGCCTCTTCATCTTTCGGATTCAGAACCAAACGCAAATAGCATAAAACGTCTTTAATCTCCTTACGTTGGTAGAAAGATAAACCTCCATAAATTCTATACGGAATATCACGTTTTCTCAGTGCATCCTCCACCGCACGCGACTGCGCATTGGTACGATACAAAATAGCAAAAGCTCCATTATGCAACTGATTCTGCATTTTCTGCTCAAAAATCGTACTCGCTACAAAACGACCTTCTTCAGCATCAGTCAAACTTCTGTGGACTTTAATTTTTGGGCCAAATTCATTCGCCGTCCAAACTACTTTATCCAGTTTCGTTTTGTTATGCTCCATAACGGTATTTGCCGCTTCAACAATATTTCGTGTCGAGCGGTAATTCTGCTCTAAACGAAACATTACAACTCCTTCATAATCCTTCTGGAAATTCAAAATATTATTAATGTTCGCACCACGGAACGCATAAATACTCTGTGCATCATCTCCAACAACACAAATATTCTGAAATCTATCTGATAAGGCCCTAACAATCAAATACTGAGAGTGATTTGTATCTTGGTACTCATCAACCAAAATATAACGAAAACGATCTTGATATTTAGCCAAAACTTCTGGAAAACGTGTCAGTAATTCATTGGTTTTAAGCAATAAATCATCAAAATCCATTGCGCCAGCCTTAAAACAGCGATCAACATACTGCTGATAAATTTCTCCCAATCTTGGTCTTTTTGCCATTGCATCGGCTTCTACCAATTCTGGATTATTAAAATACGCTTTAACCGTAATCAAGCTGTTTTTATAACTAGATATACGTCCCAAAATTTGCTTGGGTTTGTAAATATCGCGATCCAGCTGCATTTCTTTAATAATAGAAGAAATTAATCTAGCCGAATCCTGAGAATCATAAATAGTAAAATTAGAAGGATAACCTAAATGATCTGATTCTGCACGAAGTATACGTGCAAAAATCGAGTGGAAAGTTCCCATCCAAAGATTTTTTGCTTCACTCGCCCCCACAATATCCGAAATCCTGTGTTTCATCTCGCGGGCTGCTTTATTGGTAAAAGTCAGCGACAAAATATTGAAAGCATCAACACCTTGAGCCATCAAATACGCAATTCTAATTGTTAAAACACGGGTTTTTCCCGAACCTGCACCAGCAATAATAATCATCGGCCCGTCTTTCTTTAAAACAGGTGCCCTCTGTGCTTCGTTGAGCTGGTCAATATATTTCTGCATGTAATTTTCTCCTTTTATGCAAAAATAAGAATTAAAAAAGAAAGTTCCTAAGATGCTACTCAAAGGTTCTGAGATACTAAGGTTCTGAGATACTAAGTTTTTTTTGAAGCCAAAGAATAGGCATTTTTTCAGACATGGGTTCCCGCTTTCGGCTTTATCTCTCCGCTCCGCTACGAGGATATCGCCTCAATCGGGGCTAGATTCAAACATTTTTTTTGAGATGCTAAGCTACTAAGATTCTAAGCTTTTTCTTTAGACAAAAGAGAGAAACTCAGAATCTTAGAACCTTAGCAACTTAGAATCTTATTTAAAAAACACATCGTAAGCAAATCGGATCAAAGTGCCGACAACTACAATCAAAAAGAAAATTCTAATAAATCCATTTCCTTTATTAATTGCCAATTTTGCACCAAGCCAACCTCCAAGACCATTGCTTATTGCCATCGGAACTGCAATTGCCCAAATGATTTTTCCTTTGATCATAAACAGGCAAATCGAACCAAAATTTGTGGCAAGATTTACCATTTTAGCATTCGCGGAAGCGTGAAGAAAATCAAAACCTAGAAGTGCAATAAAAGCCACTACAAAGAAACTTCCAGTTCCTGGACCAATAAAACCATCATAAAACCCAACTATTACACTAATCACAACTGCATAGATAATTTGAGTTACAGCCGAATGATCTTTAGCAACATGCTGTCCGAAATTTTTCTTGGCATAAGTATAAACAAACAATAAAGACAAAACCACCAATAAAAGCGGTTTCATAAAATCATTGCTGACCATTGTCAAAATAGTTGAACCCAGAAAAGCAGAAGGAACTGCTAGACACATCATTATAATAAGCAGTTTCCATTGAATAATAACTTTCTTTAGATATTGAAAAGCAGCAAAAGCGGTTCCGCTAAAAGCTGGAATTTTCAAAGTTCCAACAACTGTCGAAACAGGAAGATTTGGCAATAAAATCAGTCCCATTGGTGTTTGAATTAATCCGCCACCGCCTACAATTGCATCAATAAAACCAGCAGCAAAAGCCGCTAAACAAAGAAAAAATATTATGTATGTGTCCATTGCAACTATATTTCAATCAAAGTAAAAAACAAGTTGCAAAAGTACATCTTCCTTTTTGTTTATTACCATAAATTTAAAGTGGATTTCTCATCAAAAAGTATATTTTTGCTAAAAAATTAACCCAATGGATTTTACAAGAATTATAGAATTAGCCAGTTACACTTTACCTGCAATTGTTACTGGATTTGTAGCTTACAGTTTTTTTGAACTGCACATTAAAAACAACGATAAAAAGCGTGCGTTTTTGTTAAACAAACAAGCACATAAAGAATCTCTTCCTATACGTTTACAAGCTTACGAGCGTATGACTTTGTTTTTGGAGCGTATTAATTTGACAAAACTGTTAATTAGAATTACTCCAATTTCTCAAAATAAACACGATTACGAAAACTATGTAATTGATCAAATCGAACAGGAATTTGAGCACAACTTAACACAGCAAATTTACATGTCTGAAGAATGCTGGACTATCATTACAACTGCAAAAAATGCAACAATTCAAATGATTCGTAAAGCTGCAATGAGCGATAAAGTTGAAAATGCAGATAAACTTCGTGAAGTTATCTTGAATGATTTATTAGAAAAACAATCTCCAAGTAATGCCGCATTAGGATTTATAAAATCTGA
Source organism: Flavobacterium ginsenosidimutans (assembly GCF_003254625.1). Lineage (GTDB taxonomy): Bacteria > Bacteroidota > Bacteroidia > Flavobacteriales > Flavobacteriaceae > Flavobacterium > Flavobacterium ginsenosidimutans. The sequence continues at coordinate 566,714 of NZ_QJRJ01000082.1, read as the reverse complement.
AGTTGCAGAACTTTGGTATTAAATAGTCTTATAGATTTTAGATTGATTTTAGAACTTTTTGTGTCCAATCTTTATCTGTTTCAGAAATTACAATAACCTTAAAACCATATTTATCACCTTCCATTTGAACTCCTTTTGAATCATCAACATGAAGATCTATATTAAATGAAGGTGGAAATTTTGAGCAATAAATATTTTTATTTAATAAACTTCTTTGGTGTTTCTGCTGGTTTATAATATAATCCACAGAAATACCATATGAATAAAACATCCATTTTATTTTTGAAATGCTTCTGTGAGAAGTAGTATAAATATAAATTTTGTGTTTTCTCTTTTTTAATTCTTTGAATAAAACTACTGTTCCTTTTCTTAGTCTCTCAATTCTAAAAATCTTGTGAAACAAGTTTCTTTTATCCAAATCAAATTTATTGTTTAATATCAAAGTGTCGTCAAGATCAAAAGAGATTATCATAAAAACTAAACTTTAAAAATCTCAAATCAATATCTTATTATCGCTCATAACTTCAGACTTATTCTGAGCATATTCATATCCTTGCTCCCACCATTCTTTCATAACTTCTTTATTAAAAATCAAGGCATTATCTGTTAATTTTATTGGTGTGTAATATAAATTTAATTTTACATTCTTATTGTTTGCCATAAGTTTTCCTATAGCAATATCATGTTTTTCTACTTGGTCTAAAGCGATTCGGAACAAATCGATCATTAACGAAAAAGGATTTTTACCAATAACCATTTTAGAAGTATTAACCTCTGTTTCTAAAATAATAACATCAATTTCTGTAGCACCGCGATTGATTGCCTCACGTATTGGAACTAAACTTGAAAATCCGCCATCACCATATTCACAATTGTTTTTTTCGACCAAACTCATAAAAGGAACATAGTTACTAGATATCCAAGACCATTCACAAAACTCTTCATAACTACAATCCTTAACTGACTTATATTCAGATTCATTTTTAGTAAAATTGGTTACCGTAACAATAACATCTGTTTTTAGTTTTTTGAGTTTATTGAAATCTGAAAGAGAAAAATTATTCTGAATATACTTTTTCAGACCTTTGCTTTCTCCAAAAGTACGTTTCCCTTTAAAAAACTGGCGCAGTACATTAAAGTGATTAATTGTCACAATATCAACGCCATCCTTATTTTTCACCACAAACGGACAAATATTAAAAATACTCGACATGGTAACATTGGTATAAACTGAATGGATTTTTTTAATATGACCGAGAGCTAAATGCGGAATCAATAAACTTCCGGTAGAAGTTCCTATAAACAAATCGTATTCATGTTTTTTTTCTTCTATTAAATACTGGGCAACACCGCCGGCAAAAGCGCCTTTACTACCACCTCCTGAAATAACCAATGCTCTCATAAATTGTAATGTAGGTTTTGTTTTTGGATTTTAAGAGGGAAATTTTAGAGATAAAAAGCAAAATAAAAACTTCATAAACTTTTGAAATCTTTTCCCTAACTTCTTTATTTCTTGATCGATCACTCTTTCAACAAGCGATTCAATTGGAATTGCTCATCGGGTGTCAAATTAGGTAAAATTCTATTAAATGAAGCACGCATTTCGGGATTTTTTAACAGAAGCCGAATAGTATCTCGTCCGAACTTTGAAAATTGCCACATATGATGCGTTGTAGCGCCAACTAAATTACTCAAAACCTGATCGTTAATAATTTTAAAAGCAATTAGTTTTTCTAATGCATTTTGTCTTGTTGTGGCTTTATATTTTGTTGATGAAAATGCAATTAATTCATTAACCAAAGAATCTTGGTCATTGCTGTAGTTTGGTGTAGATAAAGCCAAAGAAAGCCATAGCGTTCTTAGATTATAATCGTTAAAACCAATCCAGTTTTTAGATTTATCCAAATAAATAGTTCTCTGATTCGGAAAATTTCTCCATAACCAATAAAGTGCAATTTCTTGTGTCTGATATGATTTGTCATCTAAAAGTGTTTCGTAATTTGCTCTAAAATCTTCCGGAATTTTGGTTAACGATCCAGCTAAATTTTGACGAACATTTATATTATTAGTTTGCAATGCTAAAAGCAAAAGCGCTTTTTTGTCTTCGTATTTTTCATTTTCCAACTGATCAACAACAGCTTCTTTTACAGATTGGTAAACATCTGACTCTAAAGTACTTTTTAAAACATCTGCTTTTTCAGCTAAAGGCGTTTTTTTCAATTTATCGATTTCCAATCGTTTTTGGATTGCTTTGTTTTTGCTCAATAAAGCATTTGCAGTCGGCGTATCAAAAGCAGTCGATTCTAGCCAAGTTTTTTGGAATTTATCCAAATCAAAATCGGATACTTTTTTAATTTCGTTGAAGAAATTCTTGGTGTTTACCGTTTGATAAGCATACTTATTCAGATAACTTTTAATCGCTTTTTTAAAAGCTTTATCTCCAATTGATTCATGTAAAACAAACAATGTCCACGCACCTTTTTCATAAAAAGTTAGAGAACTTGCTTTTCCATTCAAAACTGGAATAGTATCTGTGCGGGAAGCAAATTTTATCTGCTGTGCCGTATCGTATAACTTAGAATAGAAATAATCTTCGCCATAAATATCTTTTTCTGCAAGCAAGGCAAAGTATGTCGCAAATCCTTCTTGAAGCCAGTGATGTGTGCTGCTTTCAGCTGTGATCAAATCTCCAAACCAATGATGCGCCAATTCATGAGCATCTACATTAGTATAATTTCGATCGCAAAAACCTGTTGAATCTACTACGTATCGTGTGGCAAAAAGAGTTGAAGTTGTATTTTCCATTCCAGCATACAAAAAATCTCTTACTGGAATCTGTCTGTTAATTTTCCAAGGATATTTTACGCCAATTTCTTTTTCAAGGAAATCAAAAATGCGTTTCGAATAACGGTAAGTTGGTTCAAAACGATCTGCATCTTTGGGTATATAATAATATTCTAATGGAATTTTGCTTTTGGATTTAAATTCTTTTTTATCAAATTTTCCAATTGCCAGCATTAATAAATACGAACTCATTGGTTTTTCCATTTGATATTGCCAATGATTTAGATTTCCGTTTGTTGTTTTTTCTTTTAAAACTCCATTTGAAACTACCTGATAATCTTTATCATAAGAAATCTCTAAATTAAAAATCAATTTTTCATTCACATCGTCAAAACTTGGAAACCAATTGCTCGTGTATCTTCCCTGCCCTTGTGTCCAAATCTGTACTTCTTCATTTTCCATTTCAACAAAATACAGCGCTTGTTTTGGTTTTGTTGAATAATTAAAAGTTAGATGATTTTCTCCTTTTTTAAATGGAAAAACCAATTTTAACTGTTTGGTTGTATTAATGAAAATGATTTCTTTCTCGTTGATTTTCACGTTCGAGAATTCCATATTTTTAGCGTCAAGCGAAATAGTATCACAATCCTTTAAAACCTCAAATTGAAAATCGACAGCACCTGAAACTGTTTTTTCTTTTGAATTTAAAGACAATTGTCCTGAAACAGATTTAAAATCGACATATTGATTTTGCTGCGCAAAAAGAAAACTGGTGAATAATAGAAAAATGTATTTCATTGAAAATTTTATTTTAAAGAATCTGTTTCCCAAGATCTTGGATTGTTTTTAATGTAATCGTAAATCTTTTCAAACCTTTTATAATTTCTAACAATATGATCATGGTAATTAGCCTGCCAAATTGATTCTGAACCGTTTATTTGTTTAGTAGTTATTGATTTAAAAATGGCCACAAATGATGAAATCGAATTTGATTTGCGAGAAAGTTTAGATGATAATTGATTTTGAATTAGATTTTCATCGAAGCCATTTTTTGAATCCGATTGGTTTTGTAGAGGCGCACTGCAGTGCGTCTCACGCCCGTATGTCAACAAAGATATGTTCGAAATATTGTTTTCTGTTGTGGATATACTGGACGTAGACGCACTGCAGTGCGTCTCTACAATATGCGTGGTGGTTTCTACGTCAACAACAGCATCTGGATTTTGAATTTCGATTAATAAATGAATATGATTTGGCATAATAACCCAATTATGAAAAAACCAATTTTTACGAATTTTTATTGATTTTAAAAGTTCTTTTTCAATAATCCTTCCATTTTCATTTAAAATCATTTTTTCTTCTTCGATAGCACCAAAAATACATTTTCTATCTTTTGTAACTATAGTAATAAAATAAACTGCTTCACTAGAATAATCCCAGTTTTGCAGTCGGTGAGAATTTATTTTGAATCTATCTTTAAATAATAATGTCATTTGGCATGTAAAAATCCAAAGTTACAAAGGTTTCCTTTACAAATAGAATGAAATTTGTAAGTTTACAATATAAAACCGCCAAATCGTGTCTACACCTCAAAAAGCCTTATTTAACTGGAGCAGCGGAAAAGATTCTGCACTTGCCTTATACAAAACACTTCAAAATAATGATTTTCAAATAGAATGTCTACTGACAAGCGTAAATCAGCAATATCAGCGCATTTCGATGCACGGAATTCGTGTTGAATTATTACGTGAGCAAGCGCAAAGCATCGGAATTCCTTTAAAGATTCTAGAAGTTCCTGAAATGCCAACTATGGACGTTTATGAAAAAGTGATGACGGAAGTTTTAACGGAATTAAAGGGAAATGGAATAACGCATTCTATTTTTGGAGATATTTTTCTTGAAGATTTGCGCCAATATCGTGAAAATCAACTAGCAAAAATTGGCTTAAAAGGCGTTTTTCCGATTTGGAAAATCCCAACTCAAGATTTAATTCAGGAGATTATTTCATTGGGATTCAAAACAATTGTGGTTTGTGTAAATGAAAAATATTTAGACAAAAGTTTTGTTGGCAGAATTATCGATCAGGATTTTATAAATGATTTACCTGAAAACGTGGATGTTTGCGGTGAAAATGGTGAATTTCATACCTTTACTTTCGACGGCCCAATATTCTCAAAACCAATTGATTTTGAAATTGGCGAAATTGTCTATCGAAAATATGAAAAACCAGAAAAGAAAGATTCGTCAAACACAGCTTGCGATACAAATGATGAAACTGCTTTTGATTTTGGATTTTGGTATTGTGATTTAATTAAAAAATAAATGAAGTTTTTTTATAAATTTATATTTCTAATTCTTGTTTGCTTCTCTTTGCAGAGTTGTTTGGTTAATAGATGTAAAAGGCCTCAAATTACCGGTTATATTTATGATGCCGAAACGAAAAAGCCAATTGAAAACTGTAAAGTTGGTGAAACTTTAAGTCAATCTAATGGTTATTTTTCTTTAGATGAAAAACGGTATAGGCAATTTACATTTTTTGGTTTTGAAGCGCCAACTTTAGCAGTAAATGAGACTGTTAAAAAAGAAGGCTATGAATCTCAGAATATACAATATATACAACCTTTTGGAGGTGGATTGAAGAAAGGGGCTATACATAATGCAGACACTATTTACATCAAAAAAAATATTTTAAAAACTAACTAATATGGCTTTAAAAGAAAAAGATGAAGTAAAAAAAGTAGTTTTATTTTTGAAAGAAATTGGTATTGAAGTTATTGAAAAAGAGCTTGGAGAAACCTTTTTACCTGGTTTAGAATTAGGGCCTGATTGCATTTATATCGATTATAATAAATTATTATATCCTGGCGATATTTTACATGAAGCAGGGCATCTTGCTGTAACAGTTCCTGCAGAAAGAAAATTAGTTGGTACGGCAGAAATTTCTAAAGATTGGCCAACTCAAGGTGACGAAATTGCCGCAATTTTATGGTCATACGCTGCATTGCATCATTTAGAATTTCCTGCTGAGTTTGTTTTTCATCCAAATGGATACAGAGATAGTTCTGAGTGGTTTATTTCAAATTTCGAATCCGAAAATTATATGGGATTGCCTCTTCTGGAATGGATGGGATTGTGCCTTGGAAATGAAAAAGCCGAAAAAGAAAATAAATCTCCTTTTCCAGCTATGCAAAAATGGCTTCGCGATTAATCTTAAGTAGATTCGTCAACCCAAGTTTTTAGAAACCATTTATTCTCTTTTAGTTCGAAAATATAATCGACATAAATTCCATTATCAAGTCCGCGCTGTTGGAGAATGGCTTTGTTTTTCTTTACAGAAATTGTTCTTTTTAAATATTTTTCATCTGCTTTATTATTCAAATTAAGGGCTTTATACTTTTCTTTTGTCATGGTATAATCCGTTAATTCAAAATCGTCATTGTTCATTTTATATTTTAATGGAAAAACTACTCTGCTAGTTTGAAATTTCTGGTCAGCATTAAACTTCTTAAAAAAAGCATTAAAATCTTCAGAAGCTGATTTTGTATTTTGAGCGTAAATAATAGCATTTAAGCTCATTACAAAAACTATAAAAAAGTATTTTTTCATTATTCAGAATACATTTTAAGCAAATTAGTAACGGTGTTCCAGTTGCGAATCGTTGCTGTTACATTTAATTTTTTCTCAATATATTTTTGATCAAAACGGGTTTTTCCAGCGCCAACGGCATATTTTATAAAAATTCTATTTTCATCAATACTCGCTTCATCTGGTTTAAACTGACTGATCTTCAAATCGTTTATGTTTTCCTTTTTTAAAGCCATTGAAACGAATGCAACATATAGTCTTTTCGTATCAATATCTTTTTCTTTTAAAAACGAATTATTGGCAAAACAAGATTCCAAGTTCTCTTTGGTAATCATAACAATAGGAACTTCGTGTCCAAAAACTTTAAAAATTTCCTGTTTCATGATAAAACCAATTTTTGAAGCTTCTTCTTCACTATCTACAAAGACATTTCCAGATTGCAAATACGTTCGAACATTTTGAAAACCAAGATTCTCCAGCATTGCTTTCAAAGCTTCCATTTTCATTAAATTATGCCCAGAAACGTTGATTCCGCGTAAAAGCGCTAAATGTGTTTTCATTTTTTCTAATTTAAATTCAAAGATAAAAAACTATTCATCATCATCTTCCTCACTGATTTCAATATCAAATTTCACTAAAAAATCATTGAACTTTTGCTTGTACTTTCTTTTTGCTTGTTCTACAATTTCATCTGCTTCTTCATTAGATTCTATTGCATTAAAACCAAACTGTTCTTTAGCCCATTCCTGAAATTCTTCTTTGTTTTCGCTTTCTTCGTAATATTCTTCATCTTTATAAAAATAAGCATAATCAAAGTCAACAGAAATTTCAGTGTCTAAAGTCAGGAGCTGAATCAGTTTACGAGTGTTTTCTGCCACAACATGAACTCCTCCTTCGTCACCAAAAACAACAATCGGGCAATTATTCAAATCTTTATCAATAAGCCAATATGCATACGAACTTCCAGAACCATTTGCGCCTGCAAATTCGATAAAACTATTGTAAAATTCTTCTTCTTCAGACCAAGTTTTTATTCCGGTTTTATCGTCGTTAATCGTAAGTCCAAAACATTCTGAATAGGTTTCAACACCATATTCCTGCTCAAATTCGTATAATTTCACTAAATCTTCTGGTAGTTTATAATTGCCAAATTGAATAGCAAATTCTTCTAAAGAAAAACTGCTATCATAATCTGAATATTCTGTTTCTGCATCTTCTTCCTCTTCTTCAACAACTCCGGCTGTCAACATTTCAAAAGTTGCTATTGCAGCATTTTTTACGCAGAAAAGCTCAATTCCTGGAGCATTTTCATCATTTATCCATTGGTATTTTGGATTTCCTTCTTCATCAAGATATTCCAAAATAAGCATAATTTCTTCATCTTCATGACACCATAAAGCACGCATTCTGATACTAAAACCATTCGAAATTTCTTCAGAAATCTGGCTGTATTTCTTTCCTTCATAATCAAAAGGAATAAACAAATAAGTCGTTCCAGAAATATGTCTAACGATTTTTCCATTTTCTTTCAATTCCTCATTCTCAGACAAAACTTCAACCATATTAATAAACTGATTACGGAAATCTGCATACGAATATTTCTCTTTTTTATCGTAATCTAAAATTGAAAGTCCTTCTTTAAAAATATCTAAATAATTATTACCTAAGATTTCATTGCCGTAACTTGAAAGTTCTAAAAAAGCATCATCTACAATATCAGACAATTTATGAGTCGAAGGCAAATAATTTTCTACAGTTATAACAGATCCGTCGGTATCTTGAACATTACTACAAATTAAAACATCAGGTCTGCTAGCGCTTATAATTGCCTGAACATCTGTGAAACGCTCAAAATGAAATAGCATATCATCAGTATAAATCAGCCAAGCTGTAAGGTCTCCTTTTACAAAAAGTTCGCCATGATTGTATTCTCCAGCAAGTGTATCGCATTGCAATCCTCCACCTAAATAATGAACACTTCCGAACAAATTAATATTGACTGTTGTTGTTTTTCCTAAAACAATTAAGGCAGGAGAATTATCCGTATCGTAAGAACTGATAAGTTTTGCAACCGTTAGATTTCCTTTAAAAATAAATCCTAAAATGAAAATATTAGGATGTTCTTCTGTACTGAAATCCATCTCAAACAAATCCATTTCTACATCTTCTTCTGCTAATAAAAATATGGGATTTTCCTCGTAATCAGGAAAACGCCAAGTATTTTCAAAAACATTGTAGATTTTCTGATTATTGAAATCGGTAAGATCTCCAATAATATTGTGAGCTTCGTGTCGGTTGATTACTTTAAATGTAATACCTGAGAACACGATTGTTTCAAAAGGAACTTTTTCTTCTTTAATCATAATTTGAGGCTTATAATTTAAATGCTAAAACAAATCTAGCAATTATCTTTTTTTATTAAAATTATACTGACGATAAAAATAAAAAACTCCGTCAAAAAACGGAGCTTTAAAAAAAATTGAATTAGTAAGCATTCAAAAAATTATTCCTTTTTCTCATACACTAGCATTGGGCCGTCGCATATACTCCAAGTTCCGTACAAACTTCCAATACTATTAATGATGTATAAATTTTCTTTTATATTTGAAGTGCAAGATGCAATTATATCACTCTCTGCACTATAATTTAATTCAAACTGTGTTTGATCTGTCGTTTTTACTACAGAATAAGTCCCTGAAATAGTTGTAGTTTTTCCGTCTTTCTTTCTTGTTTTAGAGAATGTATTATTGGAATTAAAAGTATACGATTCCTCCCATAATAAAACATCAATCGAATTTGCTGCGGGATTGCCGCTACCCATTCTTGTTAACGTCCATTGTCCAATGTAACTTGCAGATGGTTTGTCGTCGTTATCAGAACAAGAAACAAGAGAAATAAACAACACAATTAAAAGTCCAATTTTTTTCATTTTTTAAGTTTAAGAAGGTTATCTATTTATAAGACTTTCCTTTCTTAAAATAGTTGCGTCTGCAATTTCAATTTAACGATAAATTAATATTCAAAGACTTGAAAACTATAATTCATTTTCAAATTTCCTAATTAAAATCTATCTTCGCTTTTTGATAAAATTCCAAAATTTTAAATTTCAAATTCCAATTTTTCAAATCTAAAATCTAAAATCAGAAATCTACAATAATTTAAATGTCTAATAATCTTCTAGAAACTCCAATTGAATACTTAAAAGGTGTTGGTCCGAGTCGCGGCCAGCTTCTTCGTAAGGAATTGGGTATTCATAAATATGGAGATTTAGTTAATCTTTTTCCGAATCGATATATTGACAGAACGCGTTATTATAAGATTAACGAATTGCAGAATACAGGTTCTGAAGTTCAGATTATTGGTAAAATTATCAATATTAAAACAGTTGAATTTGCTAAAAACAAAAAGCGTCTTGTAGCTAGTTTTGTTGATGAAACAGGGCAAATTGATTTAAACTGGTTTCAAGGACATAAATGGATTCGTGAAAGTTTAAAACTAAATGAGCCTTTAGTAATTTTTGGAAAATGTTCTCTTTACGGAAGCCAATTTAGTATGGCGCATCCCGAAATTGAGTTGTTAAGCGAACATGAAAGAAGCTTACGTTCGGCTATGCAACCCGTTTATCCTTCGACAGAAGCTTTGGCTAATAAAGGAATTTCGAATCGAACGATAAATAAATTAATGGAACAGCTTTTTCTGGAAACACAGGCATTGTTTACAGAAACTTTTCCTCCTTTTTTAATTGAAGAATTAAAGCTGATTCCAAAACGTGCCGCATTATTCAATATCCATTTTCCGAAAAGTGCTGAAATTTTAGCGAAAGCGCAATTCCGACTGAAATTTGAAGAATTGTTCTTTATTCAGTTGCAATTAATTACAAAAAATCTCATTCGAAAACACAAAATAAAAGGACATCCATTTGACAAAGTGGGCGAACTTTTTAATGAATTTTATAAAAATCATCTTCCTTTTGATTTAACGAATGCTCAAAAAAGAGTGATCAAAGAAATCAGAACTGATATGGGAAGTAATGCCCAAATGAATCGCTTGCTTCAAGGTGATGTGGGTTCTGGAAAAACGATTGTTGCTTTTATGAGTATGCTTTTGGCGATAGACAATGGTTTTCAGGCTTGTTTGATGGCGCCAACAGAAATTTTGGCAAATCAGCATTTTCTTGGTTTGTCTGAATTTGCTAAAACCTTAAATATCAATATACGAATATTAACGGGTTCTACTAAAACTTCTGAAAGAAAGATTATTCATGAAGAATTAGAAAACGGAGAGCTTAAAATTTTAATTGGAACTCATGCGTTATTAGAAGATAAAGTAAAATTCCAGAATTTAGGACTTTCTGTAATTGATGAACAGCATCGTTTTGGCGTGGAGCAAAGATCTAAATTGTGGAAGAAAAATGATATTCCGCCACACGTTTTAGTAATGACCGCCACTCCTATTCCGAGAACGTTGGCAATGAGTTTGTACGGTGATCTAGATATTTCTGTTATTGACGAATTACCTCCAGGAAGAAAACCAATTCAAACTGTACATCGATATGACACTAATCGTTTGAAAGTCTGGAAGTTTCTTCGTGATGAAATTGCAAAAGGAAGACAGATTTATATTGTTTATCCGCTAATTCAGGAATCGGAAAAAATGGATTATAAGGATTTAATGGATGGTTATGAAAGTATTTCTCGTGATTTCCCTCTTCCTCAATATTCTATTTCGATTCTTCACGGAAAAATGAAACCAGCTGATAAAGATGCTGAAATGAAGCGTTTCTCTGAAGGAAAAACCAATATAATGGTGGCTACAACAGTAATTGAAGTTGGTGTAAACGTACCAAACGCCAGTGTAATGATCATCGAAAGTGCGGAACGATTTGGGCTTTCGCAATTGCATCAGCTGCGCGGGCGTGTGGGGCGTGGCGCTGAACAAAGCTATTGTATCCTAATGACAGGACATAAATTGAGTTCTGACAGTAAAACTAGAATGGAAACCATGGTTCAAACCAATGATGGTTTTGAAATTGCTGAAGTTGACCTTAAGCTTCGCGGTCCAGGTGATTTAATGGGAACACAGCAAAGTGGTGTTCTAAATCTTCAAATTGCAGATATTGTAAAAGACAGGGAAATTCTTTCTTTGGCTAGAAATTACGCTATGAAAATTTTAAAAGAAGATTCTGCACTTCAAAAGCCTGAACATGCTATATTAAGGGCGATTTTCATCGAATTGACCAAAAAGAAAAACATTTGGAATTATATTAGTTAAAGATGCTAAGGCTTCAAACTTCAAAAAAAAACATATACTTCATTGCATTCTAATAGATTCTGGTGATTTAGATTTGTTGGGGGCCAAATTTAAAGTTTGAATAATTTTATAGACACAATGAAGTATATGGAAATTATTTTTTCAGGTCTTTTTTCTTTTCAAAAAGTCCGTTAAATAAGCCTTTGCTTACCTTATTTTTATCATCCTTTCCTGTAGCAATCAGATGATCGATGTATTCCATGTATGTTTTCTTTCTCTCTTCAAGAAAACCAACTAAATATTCTTCAGAAGCATGCATTCCGCTGGTTTCCTCTATTTGTAAAAGTTTCTTATACAGAGGCTCAATAAATTTGACAATAATATCATTTGGAACAGATTTTCGCGTTCCAAAAAAGCCCACGATTTCGCCATCTGTATCTGCTACAATTTTAAAATCGGTTACAACCCAGTAATAACGGCCAGTTTTAGCCATGTTTTTTATAATCACGTGAATATTTTCACTTGACTTAATGCTGTCCCATAAAAATTTAAAAATAACTTTTGGCATATCTGGATGTCTCACAATGTTATGAGGCTGTCCAACAAGTTCAAATTCGTCATAACCAGAAACATCTATAAAATCTTCATTGGCATATAAAATGGTTCCTTTTTTATCAGTTTTACTAAGCAGTACTTTATTTTTATTCCAATCTACTTCTCTATCAGAAGGTGTTGGGCGGTTTAGTTTGGCATCCATAAATTTTACATTTAAATTAAACTACAGTTCAATTATGAAAAAATAAAACAGGTCTAAAATTTATCTCTTTTTTTGAAAACTAATCCCGATTTTCACCGGGATTTCGTTGTTAGTTTCTATTGTTTGTTGATTTAACATGAATATCATTAACTAAATCGTCGATTTTCTTGGCACTTTCCCTCATCATTTCCAGATAAGTAAGCAATTTATCATTATCGGTGTGCCCTTTTGAAACATCAATAAGTTTTAAAACTGAATTTACAGGAAGTTTTAAGTCTAAAGTTGTTCTATGAATAAAGTCATTATAGTCTTTTGTAGCAGACATCGAGCTATATTTTGCAGAAGCTAATTTCATGTTTTCTAATTCATATTCATCAGAAATTTTAGAGATATGGTTTTCGCTATGCTCTTTAAAATAATAAGCCCAATAACCATTCATAAGGAATACTACGGCAGCCAAAACTGTATGAATTATTAAAGTTTCAAGATCAAAATTTACTTGAGAAAAATAAACCTGAAGTCCAGTTGCATCATTGTAGATGTAGTTTTGAAGATATGCTAACCCTGCATGATGAAGAACTACCAATAAAGTCAGCGGAATTTGAAGCCTCCAATTTTGATAAATAATCAAGATTGTACTTGCAATGAATACTGTAAAATGCATTTCGAACATTCCATGCATTTGATAAATATACTGCGCCATAAAAATGGCTAAAACAACCGACAAAACGTATTGGTAAAATTTAGAGTTTTTCATGAAAAATTTAGCCGAATAATAAGCTAAAAGATTCAATGTCCCAACACCTACGCCAATTTCGAAAGTGTCATACTTAAAGGACAATCCAATCCCGAGAAGGAAATAAACTGCAAGAACATAATTAATAATCGTATCCGATTTTTGTGTCATTGTAGACATAAAACTGTGCAAATAATCTTGCTCGTTTAAACTAGCTTTTGTTTTCATGGTTTGTTAAGATTTAGGTTTTTGGAAATAGTTATTTAGTACATTTTGGTAATGAACATCCGTATGCCTTGAGGGCTAAAGCAGTAAAAGAAGGATTGTTTTTTCTGCTGAGTAAAGAATCGATAGCCATTTGAGCATAATTACTTTTTTCATCGGTGCAATATCTCGTTTTATTGTAATTGCCTCGATAATACAAATTATGCAATGGATCTAGCAAAACTGCTTGAGGCGTAGAGAAAACACCACATTTCTTAGCTATAGATTCATCAAAATATACAGGGATTTTGGCATCGAACTTTTGTTGAATTTCTTCAATAGTAAAATTCTTTTGTTTGTTTAAAACCACAATTTTAAAATTGACTCTGTCACCATATTTTTTTATCAATCCACTTACATGCGGAACATTGAATCGTGAACAGGGACAATCTGGATTAAAAAAATGTATAAAAACTGGTTTATTATCAAATGCACAGCATGGTCCTAATTCGACTTTGGAGCCCATTGCAATGGCATGATAATTTTTTGGAATTGGTGTTGGAAGACTGTATTTAAACTCGTTCTGCCAAAATAAATAACCAATTGCAAGAAGTAAAAATGTAAACCATAAGCTTAGAAGTAATTTTTTCTTCATAGATCATTTTTTTAATAGTTTTAAACAACAAAAAATAAACACTTGTTAATATAATTATTTCCTTATATTCTTTAAAAAACTAAAAAACTACTCCTATTCGCATATTTTAACAATAATACTTTCGAATAAAGATTGTATTATCGCATAAATCAATCATTTTGTTTAACGTATCAATGTTACAAATAAAATCGATAAACTGCAAAAAAAATCAGACAAAATGCATTAAAAATATTCAAATTAAGAACTGGTCTAACTTCAGATAATTGTAAAATATCTTCTAGCCTTTTTGTTTATTAGGTTTAAGTTTTTATTCCTCATTAAAAAAATTTAATCTTTTATTAAACCTTTTGATCTCTTTTTAGTCTAACTGCAAACCTTTGTACATACAAATGTTAAATAAAAGCTAACAGCTTCCGATTTCACAACAAAAAGTTAAATTTGTAAGGTTACTAAAAACACAAAACTAAAATCTATATTCACCTCATTTTTATGAAAGTAAAACACCTCATTTACACTCTTTTAATTATAACAATTGGAGGTTTTATCACCTACAGAATAATATCTAATAAAGGTAAAAACGAAGACTCTAAAAAATTTAATGACAAAGATTCTCCAACAACTGTTAATGGAACTGTAATAAAGACAGCCACTTTTGACAATAATTTGTCTCTTACTGGTTCTATTGAAGCAAATGAACAAGTAGAAATACATAGTGAGGTTTCTGGAATTGTAGAGGGAATATTTTTTAATGAAGGAAGTTATGTTACAAAAGGGCAAGTGCTTTTTAAAGTTAACGATATTGAATTAAGAGCTCAATTAAGACAAGCTGTAACTAAAGAAGGTTTGGCAGCAGAAAACGAAAGAAGAGCAAAACTATTACTTCAAAAAGAAGCTATTAGCCAAGAAGAAGCTGATGTTGCAAGAGCAGATCATGCTTCGGCTCAAGCGCAGAGCCAATTAATTAGAGCACAAATTTCTAAAACATCTGTACGTGCTCCTTTTTCAGGAAAAATCGGATTACGTTCTATTTCTCCTGGAACTTATATTACACCAACAGTTTTAGTAGCAAAATTGGTTAATACAGGTAAATTAAAAATTACATTCTCGATTCCAGAAAAATACGCTTCTCAAGTAAAAAATGGATCTACTATAGATTTTACTGTTTCTGGTTCAGACAAAACTTATAATGCTAAGATTTATGCAATAGAGCCAGAAGTTGCTGTTGCGACTCGTACGCTTCAAATTCGTGCGATTGCTGATAACACAGACGGTAAGCTTTTCCCTGGAACTTTTGCCGACATCAAATTGCCTTTAAATATTATTAAAGATGCTATCGTTGTGCCTTCTCAAGCTATTGTTCCTGTGCAAGACGGTAAAAAAGTATTTGTTGCCGATCACGGAAAAGCAAAAGAAGTAATGGTCGATGCTACAACAAGAACTGATTCTTCAATTTTGATTTTATCAGGATTAAAAGCGGGAGACACTTTGATTACAAGTGGTGTTATGTCATTAAAGAATGAATCGCCAATTAAAGTAAAAGTAAAATAATTAAGAGTTATGAGTTTTGGGTTATGAGTTAAAAGCTAAATCTCGCTAAATCTAAAATCCGAATTCTAAAATCTAAAATCTCACATGAGTTTATCAACTACAAGTATAAAAAGGCCTGTTTTAACCATCGTACTGAATTTGTTAATTATACTTTTCGGTTTTATTGGTTATACTTTTTTGGGTGTTCGAGAGTTTCCTTCGATTGACCCTGCGCAGGTTTCCATTCGTACCAATTATACAGGTGCCAATTCTGATATTATTGAGTCACAAATTACAGAACCTCTTGAAAAAGCAGTAAACGCGATCGATGGAATTCGAAATATTACTTCTTCAAGTAACCAAGGAAGCAGTAATATCACCATCGAGTTTAATCTTGATAAAGATTTAGAAGAAGCCGCTAATGATGTTCGTGACAAAGTTTCACAAGCGATTAGAAGTTTACCACAAGATATTGATGCTCCGCCAGTTGTATCAAAAGCAGATGCCGATAGCGAAGCTATTATTTCGATGACGGTTCAAAGTGACACCAGAAGTTCCTTAGAATTAAGTGATTATGCTGAAAACGTTATTTCGCAAAGATTGGAAACAATTCCAGGAGTTAGTGCCGTTCAAATTTGGGGACAAAAACGTTACGCAATGCGTTTATGGATTGATCCTGTAAAATTAGCTGCTTACGGCTGTACCGTTGCAGAAGTTCGTACGGCATTAAATGCACAAAACGTTGAATTGCCGTCAGGAAAACTAACTGGAAACAGCACTGAATTAACAGTAAAAACAGTTGGAAACCTTTCTAAACCAGAAGAATTCAACAATATTATCATTCGTACAGATGGTGATAAAATTATTCGTTTAAGTGATATTGGAGGTGCAGAATTAGGTCCAGAAAATTTAGAAACTAAATTAAGCCAATCTGAACTTCCTTTAATTGGTTTGGCGATTGTACCAATGCCTGGAGCGAATTATTTAGATATTTCAAAAGAATTTTATAAAAAATACGAAGCTTTAAAGAAAGATCTTCCGAAAGATATTAAACTGAATATCGCGCTTGACAATACCATTTTCGTAAAGAAATCAGTACTTGAGGTTGCTGAGACTTTAGGAATTTCGATCATATTGGTAATCATTATTATTTATTTATTCTTTAGAGACTGGGCAATTGCATTTAGACCTTTAATCGATATTCCGGTTTCTTTGATTGCTACATTCTTTATTATGTGGATGTTTGGATTTTCAATTAACGTGTTAACCCTACTTGCAATTGTGTTGGCAACAGGTTTGGTTGTAGACGACGGAATTGTAGTTACCGAAAATATATTCAAAAAAGTTGAAGAAGGAATGTCGCCAATTGAGGCTGCAATTAAAGGTTCAAATGAGATTTTCTACGCTGTAATTTCAATTTCAGTTACTTTGGCAGCGGTATTTTTGCCTGTAATTTTCTTAGAAGGATTCGTTGGAAGATTATTTAGGGAATTTGGTGTCGTAATTGGTTCCGCTGTATTAATTTCTGCTTTTGTGTCTCTGACTTTAACTCCAATGTTGAATGCTTATTTGATGAAAGGTGGAGAACAGAAAAAATCTAAATTCTATATTAAAACAGAACCATTTTTCGAGAAAATGAATAGCAGTTATGCCGAAGCATTAACAAAATTTATGGGCAGAAAATGGATTAGTTTTCCAATTTTGATTG
This sequence comes from Flavobacterium ginsenosidimutans, assembly GCF_003254625.1. Classification (GTDB taxonomy): domain Bacteria; phylum Bacteroidota; class Bacteroidia; order Flavobacteriales; family Flavobacteriaceae; genus Flavobacterium; species Flavobacterium ginsenosidimutans. The sequence continues at coordinate 549,508 of NZ_QJRJ01000082.1, read as the reverse complement.
TTTGTTTCGGATTGATTTATCTGTTTTTTACAATTCTTCCAAAAGAAACAGCTCCTTATGACGATAGAAGTTCTGTAACCATGCGTATGACAACTCCTGAGGGTTCTTCGTATGAATACACAGATCGTTTTATGCAAGAAATTTCTAAACTGATTGATGACTCTATTCCAGAGAAAAAAGTAGCTTTAGTGATTACATCTCCAGGATTTAGCTCAAATTCAGTAAACAGTGGATTGGTTCGTTTGACTTTAAAAGATGTCGACGAAAGAGAGAAATCTCAAAAAGACATTGCCGACAAATTAACGAAATGGACTAAACAATATCCAAATGCAAAAACCTCAGTTACGCAACAGCCAACAATTGCTGTAAACAGACGTGGAGGTTTGCCAATTCAATACATTATTCAAGCTCCAAATTTTGATAAATTAAGAGAAAAGATTCCGTTGTTTATGGCTGAAGTTGGAAAAAGCGATGTGTTTTCTACAACAGATGTAAATTTAAAATTTAACAAGCCTGAAATTAACGTAACTATTGATCGTGCAAAAGCAGAAAGTTTAGGAATTTCTATTTTGGATATCGCACAAACTTTACAACTTTCTTTAAGTGGTCAGCGTTTTGGATATTTTATTAAAAACGGAAAACAATATCAAGTAATTGGGCAATTTGACCAAAAAGACAGATCTAAACCTTTGGATTTGACTTCAATGTTTGTAAAAAACAAAAATGGCGAACTGATTCAAATGGATAACGTGGTTAATGTATACGAACAAAGTAACCCACCGCAGTTGTATCACAATAATAGATATATGTCTGCTACAGTTGCTGCTGGTTTAGCTCCCGGAAAAAGTATGGGCGACGGTATTCAGGAAATGGACAGAATTAAAGCAAAAGTCTTAGACGAAAGTTTTACTACTGATTTAGCTGGTGAGTCTCGAGATTTCGTAGAAAGTAGCTCTAATACTTCTTTCGCTTTTGGATTAGCTTTATTGTTAATTTTCTTAATTCTTGCAGCTCAATTTGAAAGTTTTATCGACCCGTTTATTATCATCTTAACAGTTCCAATGGCGGTTGCGGGAGCTTTATTCTCGCTATGGCTATTCAATCAAACTTGGAATATCTTTAGCCAAATTGGTACTGTAATGCTGATTGGTCTGGTTACCAAAAATGGTATTTTGATTGTCGAATTTGCCAATCAATTGCGCGAACAAGGAAAACCTAAATTAGAAGCTATTTTAGAAGCTTCAGAAGCACGTTTACGTCCAATTTTAATGACGAGTTTAGCTATTGCATTAGGAGCGCTTCCAATTGCAATGTCACTTGGAGCTGCATCAACTAGTAGAATTGGTATGGGAGTTGTAATTGTGGGAGGAACTATTTTTTCATTGGCTTTGACACTTTTTGTTATTCCTGCAATTTATTTAATGTGGTCTCGAGCTAGAAAACATTATCCAGAATTTGACCACATTGACGAATACGAAAAAGAAAGCATTAAATAGAAATCAAAAAATGATGTTTTTTGGTTAAAGAAAAAAGATATGAATATCAAAAAAATATATTGTACAGTACTAATTCTGCTTTGCTGCATTTTTCAGACCAAGGCACAGGAAGTTCTTACTATTGAGCAAGCTATGACGATAGCTTTGGAGAATAATTTTGAAATTAAAATTGCAAAAAATAACTCCAAAATAAACGAAACAAACGTTACAATTGGAAATGCAGGAATGCTGCCGACAGCAACGGCAAATATTACCGACAGCAACAGCATTACAAACTCTACACAAGTTAGACAAGATGGAACATCGACTTCGTTGGATAACGCAAAAAACAACAGTTTAAACTATGGTGTTAGCTTAGGATGGACAGTATTTGACGGCATGAAAATGTTTGCTAAACTTGATCAGTTAAAAGAGCTTCAAAAACTAGGCGATGCAGAACTTAAAAGAACTATTTTGCTTAAAATAGCTCAGGTAAATTCTGCTTATTATGATTTAGTTTTACAGCAGCAACAACTTGCAGCTTTGGACACTACAATCGTAATTTCTAACCAGCGTTTAACTTTAGCTAAAAATCGATTCAGTATCGGAAAGGCTTCAAAATTAGAGGTTTTAAACGCACAGGTTGATTTAAATTCAGATCAAGTTGCTTTGTTGCGACAAAAAGAATCTTATGCTAATGGCAAAATTTTATTGAACCAATACTTAGCTCGTGACCCAAAAATTGATTTCAAGGTTACAGACGAAGTAAAAGTAGACAATAAACTGGTTTTGGCAGATTTGATGGATTTAGCGCAAAAACAAAATCCAGGTTTAGAAACGCAAATCATCAATAAACGTATAGCCGAATTACAGCTTAAACAGGTAAAAGCAGATCGATATCCTACTTTAAGATTAACTTCAGGATATAATTTTTCTGAAAGCCAGTCTAGTTTAGGTTTTACCAGTGAAACTTCTTCAAGAGGTTTGAATTATGGTTTTAATGCTTCTATGAACATATTTGATGGCTTTAATCAGCATCGCAATGAAAAAGTAGCCAAATTACAGATTGAAAATTCGCAGATTGCAATAGAACAGCAAAGCACGATTTTAAATACACAGTTAAGCACCGCTTTTCAAACGTATTTAACTAATCTTGAATTAATTGATTTAGAAGAAGATAATGAGGCTATTGCGAGACAGAACTTAGAAATCACATTAGATAAATTTAAAATTGGAACCATCACAACGCTAGATTTTAGAACTGCTCAGCTTAATTATGTGAATGCAAAAGTGCGTTACAGCAATGCACAATATGAAGCAAAATTATCTGAAATCGCCTTAAAAGAATTAGCTGGAAATATCAATTTTTAATTTACTCGCCAGTAAATAATTTCAACACATAGAGACATAGTCTTCGAGCTTTAAAAAAAAGGCGTTTCACTTACTTTAAAAAACATAGCTATATGTATTTATGTAAGTGAAACGCCTTTAAACGTTAACAGAATTATGATTCTATGTATTTAAAATATTTTTATAATTTACTTCCAACAGATTATTTTTTTAATTTAATTTTGTCTCAAAACAAACATAAATGATTTCATATAACACCAAAGATTGGTTTACTTTTATTTTTCATTTTCATAAATCTGATACAGTTCGAAAACTGATCACAATTATGATTGCTATTGGAATCTATTCTGCAATTGTATGTTATTTTGAACTTCATTATTTTAAAGTTACAAAAAACGATTATATCCATAACATTCCAATTATGCACGGAATGCTTGGTTTTGTGATCTCTCTTTTACTTGTTTTTAGAACAAATACAGCTTATGACAGATGGTGGGAAGGCCGTAAACTTTGGGGCGGACTTGTAAATAACAGCCGTAATTTAGCGATAAAACTTTCGGCAATTTTAAAAGATGAAAACGACAGAAAGTTTTTTAGAAAATATATTCCAATGTATGCAGATATACTTCATCAGCATCTTAAAGATGAAGACACGAGCAAACAGCTTTTTGAAGATGTAGATTTAGAAATTGATCACCATAAGCATAAACCTAATCAGTTAAAAAAAATTATGTATCATAAAATCAATGATTTATATGATGCTGGAAAAATATCCGGAGAGCAGTTAATTACTTTAAATGACGAATTAGTTGCTTTTACAGATATCTGTGGTGCTTGCGAACGTATCAAAAACACGCCTATTCCCTACTCTTATAGCGCTTTTATCAAGAAATTCATTTTCTTTTACACTATGACACTTCCTTTTGGATACTCTGTAAGTTTAGGGTATTTGGTTGCTCCAGTTGTTGTTTTTATATTTTATGTATTGGCAAGTTTAGAGCTTATCGCGGAAGAAATTGAAGATCCGTTTGGAAATGACGAAAATGATCTTCCGACCAAAAAAATCTCAGAAAACATCAAAAAACACGTTGAAGAATTGATATAATTAAACGTTAAATCTGCGGTTTATATTCTTATTTTCCTTAAATTTAAAGTCTTCACCAAAAATTTAGATTTAATGAATAGCCAACGATTTTTAGTCAATCCACTTCAATTATCACAAGAAAAATCATTAAAGACGCTTGTTGAAAATAGAACTATTTACAATCTTAGTCATTGTGAATTAAATCTCTTTGAAACTTACGAATCAACGCAAAAAGTTCCGTTAAAATTTAATGATTTGGTGGTGACCAGTATGCTTCGTGGCAAAAAAATCATGCATCTTTTTGATGACCCAGAATTCGTTTATCTTCCAGGTGAAACGGTAATTGTCCCTTCGAATGTTGAAATGAAAATTGATTTTCCTGAAGCTTCCAAAAATAATCCGACACAATGTTTAGCTCTAGCAATAGATCAGGCTAAAATCGCTGAGATTTTAAATTTCTTAAACGAACAATATCCGAAAGAAGGACATAATATGTACTGGCAGTTAAACTATCAGAATTATTTCTTTTACAATAATGTCGAAATGGCCGCAACGATTAATAAACTCATTAAAGAATGCATGAGCACTTCAGTTGCCAAAGATATTTTTGCCGATTTAACTTTAAAAGAATTACTGATAAGAATTATTCAGACGCAAACAGTAAAATCGATTGACGAAGGGAAATTTCTAGACGCCAATAATCCAATAAAAGAAGTTACAGAATACATCAAACAAAATTTAAAGGAAAATATGAGCTTAAAATCGCTTAGCGAAAAAGCGTGTATGAGTACAACATCTTTCTACCGCTTCTTTAAGCGCGAACTCGGAATGAGTCCAATCGAATATATTTTGAATGAAAAAATAAAATGTGCTAAAAATTTATTGAGAAATCCAACACTTCAAATCAACGAAGTTTGTTATTTATCTGGTTTTGAAGATGCAAATTATTTCATCAGATTATTTAAAAAACACGAAGGAATTACACCGAAACAATACCAGTTATTGTATGTATCTTAAAGTTGCTATCCCGAAGCTTCGGGACTGAGACGCTAAGATTCTAAGTTTTTAAAAACTGCAAATAAACTGAAAACTGCGACTGAGACTGCGACTGAGACTAAAAAAATTACTCAATCCTAGTCACCGGCTCCAAATTCTGCTCTTCTTCGGGAGTAAAAATTCGATATTCGATTTGAAATGTTTTCTTTAAAGGAGTTTCTAACGAAAAACCTCCTACTCCAAATGCATCAATTACGGTCAAAGTAAAATGCGCATGTTTCCAGTATTCAAATAAATCTTTGTCTACCCAAAACTCAACATCTTCAACGCTACCAATACAAACATCTCCAGTTCGCTGATAATAGCCTCCTTTTTCAAAACATTGTGGCTGTGTGCCTTCACAGCATCCTCCTGCTTGATAAAACATCAAATCACCGTGTTTTTCTTTTAGAACTTTAATCAGTTCAACTGCTTTTTCTGTGGCATCAATTCGTTTAATCATAACTTAAAAATTAAAACTTGAAAAGCAGTAAACTCTATTACGAAATTTACTGCCTTGACTTAACCAACTAATTATACTTTACTTTCAATCAAACAGTAATTCGATTGTATTGGATATTTACAAATCAAAATTGCCTGGAGGGAGTTTGCTTAATGCCATTAAACTTTCATTTAATGCCCCATACATATCACCAAACAATACTCCAGGATTTTGATAGTTATTTTTTAGAAGAATCCCAATTTCTTTTTGTCATAAGAAATCAGCATATTTTTTGTCTGACGGTATTGGCTCAACATCATTTTGTGATTTTCACGTCCAATTCCAGATTGTTTGTAGCCTCCAAACGGAGCGCCAGCAGGATAAGAATGGTATTGGTTAATCCAAACACGACCAGATTGAATTGCTCTAGGAACTTGATAAATTTCATGTGCATCTCTTGTCCAAACACCAGCACCTAAACCGTACATGGTATCGTTTGCGATTTCGATAGCTTCTTCAGTAGTTTTAAAAGTAGTCACCGCTAAAACAGGTCCGAAAATCTCTTCTTGGAAAATCCTCATTTTGTTGTGACCTTTAAATAAAGTCGGTTTAATGTAATAACCGCCTTCTAAATCTCCTCCAAGTTTATTTTCATCACCTCCCGTCAATAATTCTGCTCCTTCTTCTTTTCCTAATTTGATATAAGACATGATTTTCTCTTTCTGAACAATCGAAGTCTGCGCACCAATCATAGTCGATTTATCCAACGGATTTCCTGCTATAATTGCTTCAGTTCTTTCAATTACTTTTTTGATAAACTTGTCATAAATATCTTCGTGAATTAATAATCTGGAAGGACAAGTACAAATTTCACCTTGATTTAAAGCGAATAAAACTGCACCTTCAACTGCTTTATCGAAGAAATCATCGTCATGATCAGCTACAGACGGGAAGAAAATATTTGGCGATTTACCTCCTAATTCCAAAGTAACTGGAATAATATTTTCTGTTGCGTATTGCATTACCAAACGTCCTGTAGTGGTAGAACCTGTAAATGCTGCTTTTGATACTTTTTTATTAGTTACTAAAGGTCTTCCCAATTCTGCACCAAAACCGTTTACAATATTCAGAACTCCTGGAGGAAGAATATCTCCAATTAATTCCATTAAAACCATAATAGAAATTGGTGTGCTTTCTGCTGGTTTTAAAACGATTGTATTTCCTGCTGCAAGCGCTGGAGCAATTTTCCATACCGCCATTAAAATCGGGAAATTCCAAGGAATAATCTGTGCAACAACGCCAAGAGGTTCGCTTAAAGCGATAGAAACCGTTTGAGAATCCAATTCCGCAATCGAACTTTCTTCGGCTCGAATTACACCTGCAAAATATCTAAAATGGTCAATTGCTAATGGAATATCAGCGGCAAGAGTTTCACGAATTGGTTTTCCGTTATCAATCGTTTCAACCGTTGCAATATATTCTAAATTGTCTTCAATTTTTTGTGCAATCTTATTTAATAAAATACTTCTTTCGGTTACAGAAGTTTTTCCCCACGTTTTAAAAGCTTCATAAGCTGTATCTACCGCCAATTCTAAATCTGCTTTTCCAGAATGTGCGGCTTTTGTAAATACTTTACCATCAATTGGAGAAACAACATCAAAGTATTCTCCTGTAATTGGTGCGGTAAATTTTCCGCCAATATAATTATCATATTTTGCCTTAAATTCAGGTCTTTTTGCTGTGGTACTCATAATATTCTTTTTTTGATTTACCCAAATTTAGGTTCATAAAAAGAAAGAGAGTAGCACTTTTCATTCATCTTGTAGCACAAAAATTACACATTCAATTTTTTTAGCCTTTTATAATATTTATTTAATAAAATTTTAATAGATAAATTATCAAAATCTTAGCACACAGTATTTTACCGTCAAGAAAAATCAGCAAGAAAAAACCACGTAATTTTTTCTTACTCCAAACCGCAATCCTTATATTTGTAACCTTATTCAAAGAATTAAATAACTACAATGAAAATATCTTACAACTGGTTAAAACAATTTATTAAAACAGATTGGACATCTGAGCAGACTTCTGAATTGCTAACAGATTTAGGTTTAGAAGTAGAAGTTGTCGAAAAATACGAATCAATTAAAGGAGGTTTAGTAGGCGTTGTTGTTGGACACGTCTTGACTTGCGAAAAACATCCTGATGCTGATAGATTGAAAGTTACTACAGTTGATATTGGCTCAGAAGCTCCTGTACAAATTGTATGCGGTGCTGCTAATGTTGCTGCGGGACAAAAAGTACCAGTTGCAACAATCGGAACTATTTTATACGATAAAGATGGTGCTGAGTTTACCATTAAAAAAGGAAAAATCCGTGGACAAGAAAGTCATGGAATGATCTGTGCTGAAGATGAACTAGGTTTAGGAACGAGCCACGACGGAATTATGGTTTTGGCCGAGGATTTAGTTCCTGGAACTCCAGCTTCTGAAGTTTTCCAAATTGCCAATGATGAAGTTTTCGAAATCGGATTGACACCAAACCGTGCCGATGCAATGAGCCATTATGGTACTGCTCGTGATTTAAGAGCAGGAATGTTACAACGCGGTGTAAACGTAGAATTGATCACGCCTTCTGTAAGCAATTTTAGAGTAGACATGCGTACGCTTAAAATTGACGTAAATGTTGAAGATTCTCATTTAGCACCAAGATATTGCGGTGTAACCATTTCTGGAATTTCTGTTCATGAATCTCCAAGCTGGCTACAAGACCGCTTGAAAGCTATTGGCTTAACTCCAAAAAATAATATTGTTGACGTTACAAATTATGTTTTACATGAATTAGGACAGCCTTTACACGCTTTTGATGCTGCAAAAATAAACGGAAAAGTGATTGTAAAAACAGTTGCAGAAGGAACTAAGTTTGTGACTCTTGACGACGTGGAAAGAACGCTTCACAAAGAAGATTTAATGATTTGTGATGAAAAAGGTCCACTTTGTATTGCTGGAGTTTTTGGAGGAAAAAAATCTGGAGTTACAGATGGAACAACTTCTATTTTCTTAGAAAGTGCTTATTTTGATCCAGTTAGCATTCGTAAAACTGCTAAAAGACATCAGTTAAGCACAGATGCTTCTTTTAGATTTGAAAGAGGAATTGACCCAACTATTACAGAATATGCTTTGAAACGTGCAGCGCTTTTAATTCAAGAAGTTGCAGGCGGAAAAATCACTTCTGATGTTGTAGAAGTTTATCCTAAAAAAGTTGAAGATTTCTCTGTTTTGTTGAATTTTAGCCATGTTTCTAAAATTATTGGACAGGAAATTTCAAAAGATACAATTAAAAAAATCTTGGTTTCTTTAGATATTAAAGTAAATAGCGTTTCTGATACTGGTTTAGGCTTAACTATTCCTGCATATCGCGTTGACGTTCAACGTGAAATTGACGTAATCGAAGAAATCTTGAGAGTTTACGGTTATAACAACATTAATTTCTCTAAGAAATTTAATGCTACTGTAGCAAATTCGCCAAGAACAGAAGATTATAAAGTACAAAATGTAATTGCTTCTCAGCTAAATTCTCAAGGTTTCCATGAAATGATGGCAAACTCGCTGACAACTGCAGCATACGCAAAATTATCTGCTTCATTAAAAGAAGAACATAATGTTTCGATGTTGAATCCGTTGAGCAGTGATTTAGCAACGCTACGTCAGTCTTTATTGTTTTCTGGTTTAGAAGCTGTTTCTTATAACATTAATAGAAAAAATTCTGATTTAAAATTATTTGAATTCGGAAAAACATATCATAAATATCTAAACGGATACGAAGAACACAAACATCTTTCTTTATTGATTTCTGGAAACAGAAACAAAGAAAGCTGGACAAATCCTCAAAAAACAACAGATTTCTTCTTGTTGAAAGGATATGTAAAAGCGATTTTATCTCGTTTAGGAATTGAAAAAATTGGTAACGCTCCAGTTCAATCAGATATTTATTCTGAAGGAACTGCGATTACTTACAATAATGATATTTTAGTTGAAATGGGTGTTGTTAAAAAGCCTATTTTGAAGCATTTCGGTATTAAACAAGACGTTTATTATGCAGATTTTAATTGGGATTTGGTTTTAAAAATCATTACAGGAAAAATTAAATATACTGAAATCCCTAAATATCCTGAAGTTCGTAGAGATTTAGCTTTATTAATCGACGAAAAAACAACTTACGAAAGCATTTTCAATTTAGCGAAGCAAACAGAGAAAGCGCTTTTAAAAGATGTCAATTTATTTGATGTTTACCAAGGTGACAAATTACCAGAAGGGAAAAAATCATACGCATTGAGTTTTACTATTCAAGACAATACTAAAACACTAACCGATACTCAGATCGATAAAATCATGTCTAAATTACAACAGACTTTCGAAACTGAACTTGGAGCAACTTTGAGATAGTTTATTCCTTAGTTTAAAATAAAAAACCCGACAGACATAAAAGCTCTTGTCGGGTTTTGTTTTTTTATTCTTTTTTTTGTTTCAAGCTTCAAGTTTCAAGTTGATAAACTTTGAGTATAATTTTACCGCAAAGAAAATCACGCTTTGCATAAACCTTTGTTTTTTCTTTAAGATTAGAACCTTGAAAAATAAAACTACAAACAACCAAAACCATCAACAATTAACCATTAACCATTAACAATCAACCATCAACTATCAACCATCAACTATCAACCATTAACAATTAACAATTAACAATTCATAATTATCTAGAATATTTCTGATACGCTCTCATCAACTTTTCATCGTATTTATTGGTTTTGTAAGCTGGTCCGTTATATTTTAAAGCAAATGAAGCCCAGTTTTTGTTTCGTAGCAGTCCAATCAAATTATTCTTTTCTAGAAACAATCCAAAAGCTTTTAGATGTTCACCTTCGCTCTGATTCATTTTTTCTACAAATTCATCAATACTTTTATAGCCAATAGAAGTTGCATTAAAGCCCATAATTTGAAAAAGTCCCCAAGAAGCCGAACTATTCGCTGCATCAATAAATCTTTTATCCTGAGCCAGATTTCTAGCCTTTTCGAGACGTGTATATTCTCCTGCTCCGCCAACATAATACTTTTTAGTATAGTTTTCAAACAAAATATCCTGCGTGTTTGAGTTCTTATATGACCTGGGATTTATTTTTCTCTTCTCTAATTCATCCCAAAAAGCATGTCCTTCAAACAAAATCTTCGGGCGACCATCTATTAAAAAGCCTTTTCCGTTGCTTTCCACTTCGTTTACTGCTTTTACAACTGCCAATTCCAAATTAAACTGTTTCGAAAAGTTGATTAAATCTTGTTCCGACAATAATTTATTATTGGAAGAAAAACCATTTTTGCTTTTTTCTAAAAGAGTTGACCACGTTTTAAGTCCCACTACTCCATCAACAACCAGATTGTTCTTCAATTGAAAATCTCGAATTGATTTATCCGTCTCAGTTCCGAAATAATCGGAAACAATTACTTTATAGTTTAATTTGGTCAAAAGCTCGTTTAAATAATAAACTTCTGGAGATTTTGCACCTGCTTTTATGGTTTTCATTATTTCTTGTTTTAGTGGTTATAGATTTCGATTACATTTTGGAATGTCTGTTTTTGCCCTAAAACTGACAACATAAAATTATAATATTATAAAATATTATATAACAGCACTTTAACCCGAAATTTTAAATAAATTTACCTAAACAAAAAAGGGGGTATTTCCCCTTGTCCGAATTTTCTGTTTCAAATAATTTTGTCTCCAACAACTCAAAAAACTCTTAACTAAATCCTTAACCAATAAATAATAATTAAATCATGAAAAATCCTCCCGCAAAACCGAGTCAATTAATCACTAAAGAATTTGCTAAACAATTAAATGTGAATTACAACAATAAAAGAGCTTCACTTACAGCAAAAAAAGCTCAAAAAGAAGATGCTAATGCTATTTGGTATTCTTTGGAAGAATTAGAAAATTATATTCATTATATTAAAACTAACGGAGCTAATGACGGTTATAATGTAGATGGAATTCGTTTTTATTTTGGAGTTTATCCGGATGATGAAAAACATGGAGAAAAAGCTGGATTGACTACTCTATTTTTAGTTCCAACGGGCAAAAAAGTAGAAAGCAATACTGAAAAAATTCAAAGTTTTGCTTTGGTTCAAGAAGCTTCTTCATCAGACATTCAAAGCTTGGAACCAATGAATTACGGAAACATCGGAAGACCGCCTAGCTTAATATACTAAAAACCTTATGTTTGAATTTTTAAGATCTTATATAGTTTATCTGGCTTTATTATCTGGAATTGTTGGTTTATTTTCGCTACCAAAACTTCCTGATAATAAAGCTAAATTTTTAGTAATTTTAATCTGGTTTTCGATCATAACCGAAATTGTAGGCTATTATTTTACCCAATGGACGGGTTTATTGAATTTTTATGTTTACAATTTCTATATGTTTGCCAGTTTCTCTGCCTATATTTTACTTTTAAGAGCCTTGCTAACCCAAAAAGACCACCGAATTTCGGCTGTTCTTTTTTTGATTTTATTTATCATTTCTTTCTTCTTGAACATTCTATATTTCAAAGAAGATATGAACCGCTCATTTACATACAGTTTTGCGATAGGCGTATTATTAGTTTTAATACTATCTTGTCTCTATCTGGTTGAGATTTTTAATTCTGAAAAAATATTAAATTTTAAAAAGTCAGTGTTTTTCTGGTACATTTTAGGAATTCTTGTTTTCCATGTTCCTTTTACGCCTTTTATGCTGGCAATCAATTGGTTCTTAATTAAACAAGACGAATCTATTTTTAGTTTGGTTTTATTTATTTTAAATTTTCTGGCACATAGCTGCTTTATAATAGGATTTATATGGAGCGAAAAGAAATACAATTATTAGTTATTTCCTTAGGCATTGTTTTCTTCACCTTACTTGTTACTTTGGTGGTCATATTCTTTTATTTTTTAAAGAAGAAAAACAAATTTGTTGTTGAAAAAATGGAATCCGATTTGTATTTCCAATCTGAATTGGTCAAAACCAGAATTGAAATAAAAGATCAGACTTTATCTGAAATTAGTAAAGAATTACACGATAACATCGGACAAATTATCTCGGTAGCAATTATGCAGCTTAATATTTCAATAAGCACTAAAAATATTCAAATTGAAGAACTTAAAGACCTGAAAGCTGTTTTAGCAAAGTCTTTGGATGAATTAAGAATTCTTTCGCGAATCATCAACAAAGATAATTTGCTCCAAGATAATTTTCTAGAAGCGATTCAGCAGGATTTGGAAAGAATTAAAAAACTTAAAAAGATAAAATACAATTTTAATCAAACAGGAACAATTCCGACAATCAATGAAGAACACGAATTAATTATTTACAGAATCTTTCAAGAAGCGCTTCATAACAGCTTAAAACACTCCAGAAGCGATTTATTTGATGTTAATATTGAAACCACCGATTCTGTTTTCAGATTGAAATTGAAAGATTTCGGAATTGGATATGATCTTACAAAATCGGGCTCGGGAATAGGGCTGAATAATATGAAACTGAGAGCCAAACTTATTGGCGCCAAATTGATCCTAAATTCTGATGAAACGGGAGCAAGTGTAACTATTGAATATCCTTTAACTCAAGGCTATGAAAACTAACTCAAAAAGCAAAATAATAATTGTTGATGACCATTTACTTTTTTCACAGTCGTTGGAACTGCTAATTAAGAGTTTTGGCGATTATGAAGTTATAGAACGTTTTGAAAACGGAAAGGTATTTATTGATTACCTGGAAGAAAATCCTTTATCAGAAATCGATCTTATTTTACTTGATGTTAATATGCCTGTTCTAGACGGATTAAGCACTATGAAATGGCTCAAGGAAAATAGACCGGATCTTAAAGTAATTGCTTTATCTGTTAATGACGACGACGAGATTATCATTAAGATGATTACCAATGGCGCAAAAGGTTATTTGCTGAAAGATACTTCTCCTGAAATTTTTAGAGAAGCTATTCACTGCGTCATCGAAAAGGGTTTTTATTTTACTGAATTAGTTTCTGGAATGCTGATCAATAAAGTCAACAGCGACAACAGAAAAATTAGTCTAAAGGAAAAAGAAATTGTTTTTATCAAACACGCCTGTACAGAAATGACCTATAAGGAAATTGCATCAGAAATGTGTTTAAGCCCTAAAACCATTGATGGTTACAGAGAATCTCTTTTTGATAAACTTGAAATAAAAACCCGAATCGGACTTGTACTTTATGCTATTAAGCATAAAATTGTATTCGTTTGACTAATAAGTCAATGCAGCAAATACTGGATATTCTTTGATTTTTTCTCTTCCGTTCAAAAAAGTCAGTTCCATTAAGAAATTACATTGAACAATTTCGCCTCCAAGTTTCTCCACCAATTCGCAAACTGCTTTTGCAGTTCCGCCAGTAGCCAAAACATCGTCGTGAATTAAAACACGATCTCCTTTTTTGATGGCATCTGTGTGCATTTCAAGACTATCAGAACCATATTCAAGTTCGTAAGAAGCTGAAATAGTATCAAAAGGAAGTTTTTTAGGTTTTCTAACAGGAACAAATCCTGCATTTAATTCCTGCGCCAATAACATTCCGAAGAAAAAACCACGTGATTCTGCACCAACAACTTTATCTATTTTTTGATTATTTAAAGACTCAACCAGAATTTTTAAGCAATTTGCTCTCGCTTCGGGGTCAATTAGTAGTGGAGTTATATCTTTAAACAAAATTCCTTCTTTTGGAAATCCTTGAATATCACGTATATAATTTTCAATCTTCATTTTTTTTTAATTTTCTGTTGTTTTTTCCTTGTTTATCTCACATTTATGTCTATCTTTGCACCCGCAATAAGCAATCAACAAAGCTACAAAAAAATAGCTAATTGATAACAAAAAGGCCTCGTGGCGCAACTGAATAGCGCATCTGATTACGGCTCAGAAGGTTACTGGTTTGAATCCAGTCGAGGTCACAAAGCCAAATGGCGCCAATTGAAGAGAATTGGTGCCATTTCTTTTTTTAAGTGACAACTCGTAATTTTTAATTAAGCAAAGAGATGTCAATATTTAACTCTCCAAAAACAAAACTCACCATACAGCTGGCCCTAGCCCCGATAGCAGCGGAAATCCTTCTGCGCCGGTGTTCGGCGCAGAAGATTGCAGCGAATAGCGGGAAAAAGCTCCAAAAAAAAACCAACTCTAAAAACTAAACCTAAAAACCAGCCCTAAAAAATAACATCATACAAACCCTTCAATAAATAAATAAATAAATAAATAAATAAATAAACAGAGCCAGTCCGGTGACTGCCAGGCCCCTTGAAAAAAACGCAGAAACACCAAAAAAAATCCCGCGCCGCCTCCCCCGCATCCCTTGACAGGACATCACTTTTTGCCTAATTTTGCCCTATGAACCCTGAAGAGATAAAAAGATATTTTGAGCATAATCCGCCTCCGAAAGAAGTAAGACTTACCGAGTGGGCCAATATCACCGATACCCAGGTATTCCTAAGGAGCTGCTATTTGACCATCAGAAACTTCAGCGGACCTGTGGAGAGATGCCCCGCGTGGTGGCATCTGAGGGATTTTTATCTTCTCATGAAAAAAACGCCGCAACTGAATTCTGCAGCATCCCAGGAGAATCCTTCAGCAGAACAAGCTATGCCAGCAGAAGAAAATAGCATTCAAGAAACAGGTCATTAGCCGGCTAGTAGAAGACCTGCCGAAAAATGGATTGATTTATGATTTGCTGCAGACAGCACCTTATCTGATATATCAGACAAGCAGAAATCTGCTGCCGCTTTTCTGCACGCTTCCCCAGTCCATCTCAAATACTTTCTGCAAAAGGTCCTTGAGCCCCTGAAAGCTGCTTGGCTTGACGGCATAGAAATCAGCGCCGAGCTTATGGCAGAGCTCTATATTATCGGGGCTTTTGCTTGTGGAGAGCATAATGATCCTCACTTCTTTCAGGGCATCCTCCCTTCTTCGGATTTCCGCAAGGCAGTCAAATCCGTTCTTGATCGGCATATTGATGTCCAGAAAAATCATATCAGGCAGGCGGCCTTTGTTCTTGTCAAGGGTATGGAGCAGTTCCTGCCCGTCGCGGGCGCCCTGGACCACAGCAGGAAGGCTTAAATCCTCCAGGGCATCCAAAAACAGCAGCCTGTCGTCTTCATCGTCATCTGCGTGATAAATAATTTTAGGGGTATTCTGATGTGCCATCGCTTTCACATTTAGGGCAGTCCAAGGCAAGGGGGCCTTGGCAATCTGCAGGAGTTATGGTTAAAAAATCAATAAGGCTCTGCAAATAGGCAAACGATAGAATTATGTCTTGATGTATGGTGAAAAGCAAATATACGGCTAATTTTTAAAAAAAAGCGCTGCAAATTTGGCAAAATCGGCTTCTTTGCCCGTTTCTTCATTTGCACGTCTGCATTTGATATCGGCATGGCCCTTTTTATCCAGCATGTCCATATCCAGACTGCTCTCTTCTACTGCTGAAGAGGCTCCAACTAAATTACCGCTCCTTTCTCCAGGTGCAGAATCGGCGCACCTATTTCAAAATAAAACCGAAAACACCGTCTAACAATCGCTTGAAGCCTTAAGTTCGAATCATTACTAGCTTATAATCCATATATAAAAAAATGAAAAGCAAACTCGGCCAGTAGGCGTTCCAAAAAAAACTTAAAAGCCAAAAGCCTTTAAACATCATTGTTTAAAGGCTTTTTCTTTTAGGGAAATCTTTAAAAAAACACATGCTTTCACAAAGTACAGCTACCTATTTTTATTGTATTATGGCAGGTCTTAATTTAACGGAAAACCTCAAATTAAGACTTATTTTACAATAATCTGCCGAAATTATATTTCCAGCATCAAATATCAACGGACTAAAAGATAAATTTGGAAGCAGCGATCTTGATCTTATCTCAGCAGCAAATTTCACAACAATTATTTAATTCTGTTCTCCGCCTGCAATGGCAGCACTAAATTCATATTGTTTTTTATGTTAAGGTCAAAAATAGTGCGCAGTTTCTTTAGTACTTCTCCATCCCCACCGATCTTGGCTTTGCCGCCGGATACTAACTTGTCCAACTCCACTTTTCCAGTCATAAGAGAAAGCAAATCGCTCTTGGAAATTTCAAGTGTCGCCATCGGATTTTTACTTTGGTAATCCGATACACTATTCAGCACGCCATTATGCAATTCCAAACCGAATTTGGCTTCTCCTTTTATTACAAGGTTAATGTTTAGATTGCCTAGCGCTAAAGCCTTTTTTGGATCAACTGCCATGCTCAAATACGAGATAAGCAGTTCTGGCGGTAATGCCCCGACAACCTCTGGCGAAATTGTGCTAAGATCATTCGGCACATTCCCGCCAATCCTTAGTTCATAGGCACAAGAAAGGTAAAGGTTTCGATAAAGCGCATTTTCTTCCTGATAACCAAGCTGTTCCAAAGCATCAGCCATCAAATAATTTGCTTCTGTATTGCCGCCATTGTATGCGACAATATTATTTAGCAAATCAACAGTAAAGCGATAGTCGCCTAGGTTAAATGATTTAAACGCAGCATCCACCACTTTTCTCTCTCCCCCCATTACTTCTACATAACGCTTCCCTCTTGCATCATCAGGGTAGGTAGCAAGCTTGGCTGCATTTCCGTCAAACCACCCGAGATTAAGAATATATGTTGCCTTTAGGTTATTTTTGAGATGACCATAGTATGGGCGATTATACCAGCTATTTGATACCGGATCGGGTAACTTTGCTTCTTCAGCAATTTCATCTGGACCATAACCATAATTGGCGTAGCGCAATACTGTATTATAAATAGATTGATACAAATCTCTTTGAGTTTTCATATATTCTATCACATTTTTATTATCCCAAACTGGCCAGGTGTGTGGTCCAAAGTTTACCTCCACCTCATCTCCCCATCGGGCAATAACCTCGCCTAAGTAATGTGCCCACAAGTTTGCATCTCTCGATTTTGCGCCACGCAAGGTGTAGATGTTGTGCTGCAGATGGTTCAGGTCCTCGGCCATAGACAGCGCTTTCCATTTTCTGATAAAAAACACCATTTCAGCTGGAGCCTCCGCATGGGGAGTTAAGAAGAATTCAAAATTCACCCCATCAATATCGACAGTTTCCCAATTCTTTTTAATCAGCTTATTAGGAATCGGAAGCCCAGAAGCTCCATCTGCCAAAACTACTCCAAGAGCAGCGGTAACCTTGCCTTTTGGCCCAGATTCAAGGATATTGCCATATTGATAACCTGCTCTGCGAGCCATCACATTACCAGCCATTACGTTTTCGCTTACAGCTTCCTCTACAAAATGTTCAGGTGCTATCAATGGAATGCGGCCACTGGAAAAGTCTTCAGGAGTGGCAAGTCCTGCTTTAAATATACCGTCAATTCCTCCAAAATGGTCTGCATGGCTGTGAGAAATGATACAGCTTTTAGCGGTCGTTTCCCACGATTTTTTTCATAAAGTTCGATTGACTTTGCCAAAGTCTCCGGGGAATACTCAATATCAAATAGGATAATTCCATTGTTAGTCTCAATTATTGAAAGGTTAACCAAGTCCTGCCCCCTCACTTGATAAATATTATCAATTACCTTGTACAAACCACCTCGGTTTACCAATTGGGCATGGCGCCATAAGCTAGGATTGACCGTAGCAGGCGCTTCCTTATTTTGCATAAAGTTCATCTTGGTTGCGCTGATTACGTCTTTAATATCCCCATTGTTAATTAAAGGGGCAATAAATCCCCTATCAACATCCTTAAAAGCAGTTTTATCATCAAACGCTAACTGCTTATATACAGCCTCATTAAGTTCTTTCGTAAATTTGGAGGCCTCTTTTTGACTGGCATCTGTTAAATACTTTTCACTTCCTTTTTTTTGATTTTGACAAATAGCTGTTATTGAAAAACTTGCTGCTGCCATTAAAATTAGCTTTTTCATATATGATTATCATTAGATGGTTAATATTCATTTTTTTTAATATTCTATAACTCTCTCACAACAAGAAAAAAATTTAATTGCTTACTTTTTTTTGAGTCCTAATAGTAAAAAACGCAGCACTATTTCGAAATTTTATTCTCTTTTTTCAGCAATTATCTTTGCAGTTTTCTATACACTTCAAAAAAAACTCGTTCTCTCATTTTTGCTTTGAAAGTTTGTGGTATTAGTAAGATGAGGTTCCTCATGGAGACATTCCGCAAAAATTTAAAACGTTTCTTAAATCATGAAAATTTCCAAATCTGATTTCTGACAATAGCAAATTTGGCTTTTATTTGGCTTAAGTTGAATATCAAAAATGTTTGCGTCCCATGTTTGGCAAGAACTATAAGAAATTAACTTAAGCATTAACATAAGAATGCCGAATAGCTAGCTAAAATTCCTACGATAGCTAAAATAAAAATTTTATCCAACTCAAGAATATCAGGGCCAGTTTGTTGTTTCAAATTGCAAAATGAAACAAAGTTGTAGGATATGAAACAAAATCAAAGGGACGCTCACCATATATTTGGCTTAACTAAAACAATTTTTGAACATCTCTCAAAATAGATTTGATAGTTTTTTGCCGCTAAAAGCGTAAATTTGATTTAAGCGCTCAAAACAGAGCATATCTTTCTGGTTTTTAAAAATTTATGCTGATTCATTTTAAATATTTAAAAACCTATAAAAAAGCATTATCGATATTTTAAATGTCAATAGAAAAATTATGAAAAAAATCACAGACTTATTCAATTTAAGGGAAGGAGAAGATGACAGGGCAAAAACATTGGAAACCGTAAGAAGGAATATAACCTTTGAAGGTGCCAATCTTTGGATTCTAGCCTGTGCCATTATTATAGCCTCAGTAGGACTGAATGTTAATTCAACAGCTGTCATAATTGGAGCAATGCTGATATCTCCTCTTATGGGACCCATTGTAGGAGCAGGATTTGCACTGGGTATTTATGATTTTGTATTGCTTAAAAAATCACTTAAAAATCTGCTGAATGCTACGGCAGTAAGCCTTGCAGTTTCCACGCTTTATTTTTATCTCAGTCCCTTCAAAGACGTGCAGTCGGAATTACTGGCCCGAACCTCTCCAAATATTTATGATATCCTTATTGCATTTTTTGGAGGAGTTGTCGGAGTGATTGCCGTAACAAGATCAGAGAAAGGAAACCCTATCCCCGGTGTTGCCATTGCAACTGCCCTAATGCCTCCGCTTTGTACGGCCGGCTACGGTCTTGCAACAGCGCAATGGTCATTTTTTTTAGGGGCATTTTATCTTTATTGCATCAATTGCGTCTTTATTGGAATTGCTACATTTTTAATTATTAAATATCTTAATTATAGAGCTGTCAAACAAGTTGACGAAAAGAGTCAGAAACGCGTAAAATACATTATCGTTTTTCTAATAATAATTATGCTCCTGCCAAGCAGCTACCTTGCCTATTCGCTTTATCAGGAACAGCAGTTTAAAAAAAATATAAACATATTTATTGAAAATGAATTTACTGACAAGGGATATACGATCGTCTATAAAAAAACAGACTATACTGCCAATGCCAAAAATCTTGAGCTGGCTTTTCTTTCTAAACGTTTTTCCCCCTCAGAAATAGAAAACCTTAAAACCAAGCTGCAGAGCAATGAATACCTTTCGGACACACAATTAGAAATCCGACAGGACACTACCGACCGCTTCAATACATTAAAAGGAGATATTTTAAATCAGATTAAAGGCAGTGAAAATGAGATGAACCTAAAAGATGTCAAAATAATGCAGCTTGAGAAAGAAATCGAAAGTAATAAAATTGATAATCGCCAAATATTAAAAGAAACATCTGCATTATTTCCATCTGTCAGCTCAATCTCTATTGCCAAAAGTACAATGATCAATCAAAGGGACAGCATCATTACTTTAACAGCTGTGATATACGGAAGCAGCACGGAGCTGAGCAAGACAGAGAATGCCCGATTAGCTGAATGGCTCAATGAACGGCTGAAGGTTAAAGATGTCTCTCTATTCAAAAAAAATTAAGTAAGGACATTTTTTTTTTCAGGACAATTCTTAGGCAAATTCATAAACCTTAAAGACATTCGAAAATAAACCAGATGCACCCTGAATCAGAAAAAAAGATAGTCCCGGCAGCTCGAACCAGATGGACAAATCTCTTTGCACGTGCTGAATTTTTCAAACTATCAAATAAAAAAATCCGCTCTATGAGCGGATTCTATAAATATGAAGGGTACTAACTCTAATTAAAAAAATAACCAATGGTTATCTGAAAAACTCTATTCTTCATATCGCTGTTGATGATGTAATTTCCTGTCGGATTTGCTTCTTTGAATATATCTGAATACGAGATATTATATCTTGCATCGGCGTAGAACTTATCTTTAAATTGATAGCCTAAGCCAAAATTTACAGAAGTATCTATTCCATTTGTATAGTCTTTCAAATTAAGATTTTCACGATTTTCATATCCTAAAAAATTGTCTTGATATTCGTTTTTAGCTTTCAAAAGTATTCCTATTTGCGGTCCTGCCTGAATGCTAAATCCTTTTACAACATAATATTTTAACATCACCGGAATATTGATGTAGTTTAAACTTATGGTACTTTTGTAATGCGAATTTTCGACCTCTGCATCAGCATAAGAAAACTTCATTCCTTGTTGGCTGTATACTAATTCGGGCTGGATGGAAAATTTTTCCGCAACAGGAATCTCAGCCATTAAACCAGCAGCAAATCCGCTTTTATTTGAAGAGTTTATTTCACTCTCGTCAAAACTAAGACTGGAAATATTTAAACCTGCCTTCACGCCCAGTCTTACCTTTTTGGTTTGAGCCGTAACAGTTGCACACAACATAAGTGTGCATATAATTAGCATGGATTTTTTCATAAAATTTAATTGGTTTTAAGAATGGTAACTCTATTTTTATAGAGTTACCGTTTCTATCTGTAATTTTTGTTACTTCTTGATAATTTTAGCTGTGTACTTTTTACCTTGTACTGTACAATCTAAAACATACACTCCCGCAGGCAATTCACTAATATTTATTGTCGACGGCATGCTAGAATAGTTTTTATTCCATAATACATTACCATTCATACCGTACAATTTTATTTGTGTCTGTCCTTCAATATTTTCTGCAAGGAAGATATTTGCCGTGTCAACAACCGGATTCGGGAAAACTCTGAACGGATTTGTCAATTTTCCGATGATCATGCCTTTAGAATCGATTGGTTCTGACATGCTGCTGCAGCCATTACTATTTGTTGTCTGAAGACTGTAAGTCCCTTCCCAAATTGCCACAATTGTTTTTTGAGTTGCGTTTGGAATGATTCTGCCATTTAAATACCATTGGTAAGCAGGAGCATCAGCAGTTGCACTAATTTTCTTTTCGCCTACAACCTCTATTTCTGGCGCGATGTTTTCAAGAACTGTAATACTTGTACTGAAAGTTTTACCTAATCCATTTTCATTGTAAACCGTTACATAATAATCACCGCTTTCTGTTGTGCTGTAAGTTGGATCGGTTGAACCGTCGAACCATTCGTAGGCTTTGTATTTTCCTGGATTTAAAACCACTATTGGCCCACAAACATCCCCGCTTGCTAATCCAGATTCAAAAGTGTCAAATGTTACATTTACTTTTTCTGTAATTGAACATCCGTTTTTCAAAACAGCAGTTACAATATAATCTCCGGCTTTTGTTACCTCGATAGCAGAAGTATTTTCTCCCGTACTCCATTTATATGAAGTTGCATCAAGTTCTCTGATTAACAAATTAGATTCGGCATTAAGATAAACGCTTTTTCCTGCGTACCCGTGGACTGATGGATTGTCAAATAATTTAAAATCTCCTGCCACTCCCTGATAGGTATAATCCTCAATTGTATTATTCTGGGCAATGATGTCATTTTCTAATTTTGCTGTAAAATTGAAAACTTGGGAATCACCATTCTGAATTAATTTTGGTTTTGTTTTAAAAGTATATTCAATACTTCCTCCCACTGGAATTCCTGCCGCAACAGCTTCTGAGATTTTCTCCGAAGTATTTTTATATTCTAAATTTACCTGAATAGAATTCTCTTTAATCGCAATCTGACCTTCATTTGTCAATTTAACTTTATATTCTTCGTTTCCGCAAACATCCTTTGGCGATAAAATCTGCATAGAAACATCTGTAACAGCCTCGTTAAAGACTTTTAAATCATCTAAAACCATGTATGAATAGCCATCTGACTTAGCGTGTCTGAAACGGAACATTACTGATTTTCCTTTATATTTAGTAATATTCAAATCGACTTTCTTCCATTCGGTGTCAACAAAAGAACCTTCTTTGTTTGTTCTCCATAATTCCGTCCAGGTACCTCCTACCGTTTTAATATCGACAAGGAAAATGTCATTAGCATTACTTTGCATTGCATAATAAAACTCAAAAGCGCTTGCATTCTCATCTAATTTATACATTGGGGAAACCAACTCGCTGTAATAAGACAAACCTTCCAGCTGGCTATAAAGCATGTTTGCCGCTGTATCTCCTGTATGGTCTTTTTGAGGTACGGTCAAATATTCATTGTCCGGATTAACCACAACTCTCCATGGATAATTATCATCACTTAAACTCGAAACAAAACCTTTTTGCCCAAATAATGAACCGCTTGGTACAGTTGAGAAAGTTTCAACAGTAAATTCCCGTGCTTTTTCAATAACTTCAAAAGATCCTTTTAAAACCTGAGCCTGATCTTTAGGCTCATTGTCTGTGAATGCTTTTACAGCAATATCATATTTGCCCGGAGCCAGTTTTGGCAAACCATCTATTTTGTATGTGATAGTTTGTCCAACTAGTATTTCCTCGCTTTTTTCAATAGAAACAGGTTTTCCAACAGCAGTTCCGTTTTGAGAAATCTGATATTCAATTGTAAATTTATCTAATGTTTTGTAAGCCGAATTTCTAAGGTTTATATTGAATTCATGTGAAGGCGCATCTTCGTAAACCGTTTCTGCAACGACTAAATTAGAAGGCCTTAAATTCGATTTAGCTTCTTTGATTTGGATATTATCTACTGCAAAGCCGTTCGCAAAAAATCCATTATCATTGTGTTGGAACGCTATCATTACGCAAGATTTTCCAGCATATTCTGTTAAATCAACACCATATTCCCACCAAGCGCCATAATATGGCATGTGAAATACTTCTTTCCAGGTCTGACCTCCGTCTGTACTTACTTTTACATACCCATCTGACCATTGTTGAGGATCTCCAAAACCGTCAAATGATAAATGCGCTTCCTTGTAATTTGTCAAATCAAATACAGGCGAAACCAGCATATCGTTTGATGAATCGCAATTGCATTTGTCATCATTACTAGCCATAAAATGGGTATGGTCTTCAAGAAACCACGCCGGCGAACCTAAATCAGCGCGCTCTCCGTATTTCCAGCCGGCAGCTCCCTTATTTTCAGAAGTTCTCCAGCCTTTGTATTTGGAAGCATCTTCAAAATCCATTTTGTATGGAAGCACAGATACTTTCATATCTTCATTGTTCCAATTGTCATATGTAAATACATAAGAATTATTAGCTTGCTTTACATCTTGCAGCATATCTTCCGGAAAAACAGAAACTGATACCGTATGCTCGCCTACAGTTTTCAAATTGATATTTGGAACACTGATTGTAAGTGTGTCTTTAAATTTTGTAAAGGCTAAAGTTCTTTTTTCTGTTAATGAAAAAACTTCATTTTGTGCCGCGTCCAGAATTTTAGTAGTCACATTCACAACCTGACTACTTGTAGCAAAATTGTTAGTGACATAAGTATTTACGGTAGTAGTATTATTGTTGATGTCGCATTTACCAGCGTCTAATTTCGCAGATACAACTTCTAAATCATAAGGTGCATCTTTCACTAAAATATTATCTATAAATCCTCCTAAGAACCCATCATAATAATCATCAGATTTTACACGAAAACGAATTGCTGCTTTTTTTCCTGCAAGTTCATTTAAGCGTATTTGATAAGGGTCTTTTCTCAGACTATTATTTACTCCTGTAAACCAGCCCCCATCAAATAGATCATTGTTATGTTCTATTTCCGGATAGTTAACCGTAGTTACTTTTTTCCAGCTTTTGCCTTTATCTTCAGAATATTCAACAATTAAACCGTCATATGTTCTATGCAATAGATAATATAAATCGAACTCAACATATGGAGAAACCACATTTGTAAAATCAAAGATTGGCGATTCTAAGACGAAATCAGAATTAAGTCCCATTCTCTCATTTGTTTTAAAATCTACCATTCCCCACATATATTGCGATTTAACAGATCTAAATGATGCCGGATAATTCTGAAATATGAATTTCTGGTTTTCACTTAAAGCCTTTGAATTCCATCCTCCAGGAGTTCTTTCAAAGCCTTGAACATATGGGAATTGGGTAACAGTACCACTGTAAGCAGCATTCAAAATACTGTTATTTGCTGTAACGGGATCTTTATCATAAGTTACATAGGCTTCGTATGTATGCAAGCCAACTGCTGATAAATCTACCGTTCCGTCAAAAGGAATTTTGATTTCTGATTTCCCTTTAAAGGCAGTTTCTAAAGTAATATCCTTCCAAACGGCAGCACTTCCTGGTGCCGTGTCTGCATATCCGATTTTTAACTGTGTTCCAGCCGGAATATCCTGACAGCCTAAATTATAAAGCGTAATTGCTAAAGTATTATTTGCAGTAAGAACATCTCCTGTATAATCCGGAATCTCAAGATTTGTCACTTTAATATCAAAATCTTTTTGAGCTATTGGAACAATGATTTGTGAAGTAAACGAATAGCCATCTTTAGTACCAAATTCAGTAATTGGGTTAAGATCCATTTTCACTTCTATATAATTTGTGGCACCTCCCACCTGATATGGAATATTATCTTTAATTTCGATAGTAATTTCTTCTCCAACACCTAGATCCTTATCAAAAGTAACTGTACCATCATTAGAATAAAACTCAATAAGTCTGCCTAAAGCACCTGCCATTGCTCGCAATTTGTAATTTAGAACTTCGTTTGCTTTAATTAGAGTAGATCCGGTATTTTTAAGAGTCACATAAAAAGGTTCATCACCTTTTAATTGCCCACATGGCAAAGAAGGATCTTGAACAGAAACAAGTGAAAGCTGTTTATCTGAATAAGCGGCGCCAACACCAATTGCATACCATGCATTGGTAACTTGTTTGTATTCTTCAGAACCTAGTCCGTACAAATCTTCTGCAACCAATAAAGAAGCCTGACGCATGTCGCTAAAATTTGAAGAAGGCGACAAATATTCTGTAAGCGTTAGATATGCAATTTTCTCTGCTTTAGCCAAACCAAGGCCTTTAATAGTATAGCTATTGTCAAGATCATTAACTCCTTGTCCACCTTCGACCAAAAGATAATACCAATAGTTGGTAATTCCGCTGTTTTGGTGAACACCGCCATTATCATAACTTGTATTTGCAGGATCTGCCCAAAATTCGCCTCCGTAAGTATCAGGCTGGCCAGCCGCTTTTGGGTCTGCCATGCTTCTCAAACTTCCGTGTTTGTACAATTCATCACCCAGCATCCAAATGTCATTCTTAGAATCTTTTCCAGCGTACAGCTCAATCGAAATACCAAAAATATCACTGAATGATTCATTCATAGCTCCAGATTCTCCAAGATAAATCAAACCGGCTGAAAATTGCGTTACCGCGTGTGTCATCTCGTGACCCGTAATTCCTAAACTCACAAAAGGCTGCGTATCTCCATCGCCAAACTGTGCCCATCCGCCAGTCCACGATGCATTTTGAACATGAGTTCCTAAATGCGCAAGTCCAAAAATGGTCATTCCTTTATCATCAACACTATTACGGTTAAATTTTTCTTCGTAATAGTTTAATGTTGTTTGCAATCCCCAATGAATATCAATCGCCGCTTCATCGTGGTCTTTGTTGTATAAATCATTCCAGTTGTTATCCTCATCAATATATTCTGTAAGCACTTCATCAGATGCATGCTCGGCATGATTCATATTTAAAGTGTAAATCGGCACTTTGAATTTACCCTCTAAAGTTTCCAATTTATAACCTTCTGCATATTGAGTCGTTCCAAAAGTAACGTTTCCTGTAAATCTTGCTTTTCCATTACCAATAGCTGCTCGGCCATCAACAGGAGCAGAAGAAGCTGAACGAACATCTCTGTTTAAATCAATCTTTAAAATTGTTTTCCCAGAATTTGCGTCAACGTAAATAGTTTGGCTCGATTGCGGATTAGTTGCAAAAACATCGTACTTCCAAGCCAAATGATATTCTTTCAATTCAGAAGAAAAACTTGGCCCTACGTAAACCAGTTCACCTTGCGGTTTTTGGCTTATTTTTTTATTCACCAAAGAGCTTAATTTTTTGCTTTGCCAAACATATTCTTTGGCGTTTACATCTTTCAAGGCATATTCTAAGCCTTGAGAAGCATTTACTTTATAAGAACTGTTAGCAGGAAGTTTGCTGGTAATTTGCCCAAAAGCATCAATTTTGGTTTTGTTCTCTCTGACTTTATAAATAGCTCCTTCTACAGGAATAGAATTATGCAATTGCTGATAGGTAGCCAGACTTCTGCCATTTTTGTCTGAAACAGATTTCAATTGCATTTTATCTGAACTGCTTAACCCAAAAGCGGCTTTTTTGACTTCAAAAACATTTCTGGAAGTTAAATTTGCAGATTTTGCAAAAGACTTGAGCTTCGAAATACTATCCTGAGCAGCTGCTTTACTTTTAGCCGAACTTGCATTTGGTTTAAAAAGCTTTTGGCTTGCCTTAAATTGCTGATTAACGGCTTCACTTTCTTTTTGTGAAAGTTTCTTACCATTAATATCTTCTTGTTTTGGAAGAAGAGGATCATTGGCGTCAGCTTCCTGAAAAGCATTTGAATCGCTTGTTTTCTTAGAAACTTGATCCTTTGTTGTGGTTTTTCCTGGCGTTTGAATCGCCATTTGCACATTAGCCGATTTGTTTTTTTGCAAAGGCGACTGAGCCATTCCAAAGGAAAAGACAAAGAAACTCAACAAAACAAACAAATACCTGGGCTTAGAGTAGGTTTGGTTCATTTTTTTAATTTAAAAGTTAATATTAAGGTTGTTTGATTAAATGAAAACTCACGTTTTTTTAGGGTTGATAACAAGCAACAAAAGCAAATGCTAAGAATCATCCTGGAGGCTGATCATTAGAATTTGCTTTTGTAATTTTTTGTAGAATTTTTAAGAGTGCACTCTTCTTTGTTTTTGTTTCTTCCAGCAGCTCATCCAGACTTTTCGTCTGTTCCTTTTTTTTCTTAGTATTCATCCAATCCTTTTTTATAATAGATTCGGCGAATATAAAGTGAGACTCAGAAATGCTAAAAAAAAGGAGTTATGTAAAAACATTCGCGGGCAAAAAAAGTACCCTTCAAAAACATTCTTTTTTACATAACACACAATAAACCAAACACTTAATTTTTAAATTATTTTTATGATTCGTTGTGTTTTAGCGTAGTTAGATAAGTAGATAGATTTACTTTCTCGTTGGTTATATCAAACTTTTTGCGAAGTCTTGCTCTGGCGCTTTCGATAGATTTGTACGATTGTCCCGTTATTTGGCAAATTTCTTTTGTAGTTAAATCAAGATACAGCAGTGCACATAATCTTCGGTCTTTTGGAGTTAGTGAAGGATAGTCAACTGCAAGCTTATCGAAGAAAGATTTATGAACCTGCTCAAAACTCATTTCAAATTCCTTCCAGATATCTGTATTTAAGTCTTTTTCCAGACGTTTTAAAACTATGTCGATCGCATTCTGCATTTCTTTACTGGCCGTTTGGAGCTTGATCTTCTTCAGATCTGTCAGGATTTCATTGATATTGTCTGTACGATGTATTTCCGACATTGCTTTTCCGATCAAAACCATGTTTTTTGCTTCCAGACTTTGTTTTAGTTCCTGCTGTTTGGCTTTTAGCTTCTCTTTTTCTAATTGATTCTTAATATTTCTGTTACGATAGCGAATTAATAAAAGAATCAAAGTCAAAATCCCGACAACTAGAATTAATCCAACAACATAATATTTAAATCTTGTTTTTTCTTCTACTAAGGATCTAATTTGGCTTCGTACTTTATAATCCTGCTCGAGCCTTATTCGTTCAAGATTTACGGCTTTCTGCTCTATGTCGATACTGTCGCTTATCTGGTTGTACTTCTGAAAATAATGTACTGCATTTTTATAATCTTCTTTACCTAGATAAGCTTCATAGAGTATTTTATTTAAACGCATGCTTGAAAAACCAAATGCTTTTTCTTTATTGTATCCTAAAGCTTTTTTGGCGTTTTCAATAGAATTTTCAAACCTCCGGTCTTTTAAATTATATTCAGAAAAAGATTCGTAAACAAATGACTTTAAAGAATTGTCAGTAATGGAATCTAAAAGAGAAAAAGCTTTTTCAAAATAGAATTTTGTGTTTTTCTGATCCTTTTTTAAAGTATAAGTCCTTGCTAAATTGGTATAAATATATACGGTCAAAGTATTATCCTTTAATTTAGTAGTAATCAAATGGGCTTTCTGATAATAATGCAATGATGAATCGGCATTTTTATCAAGATAAATTGTTCCAATATTATTTAGGATTTTAACGAGCTTTGCAGAATCCTTCTTCGCTTTTTGATATTTGTAAACATGAGAAAAAAACTTCAAAGCTTTTTCTTGATTATTACTTTTAGCATATACAATGGCAAGATTGTTTTCTGTATTTGCAATTTCCTGAACATTGTTTTTCTCTTTATAGATATCGTATGATTTTAAGTAGTATTGAAGAGCAACATCTAAAACATCTTTTGAATAGTACAGGTCTCCGGCAGTTGTATATATTCCAGCTAAAGTTTCTGCTGGCTTTGCTGTTTTCTTGGCTTCACTTTCTGCTAACTCAATATATTTTATCGCTCTATTCCAGTCAGTAGACTGCAATTGAGTTGCTATTATTCGACATAAATTGACCTTTTTTTCATGATCATCAATAGCATTTAAGCTGTCAATCAATTCTTTTGTTGAAGATTGAGAATGAAGAAAAAAAGAAGTAAAAAGTAAGAATATAGGCAGTACTCGTATCATTATGTTCGAAAATTCTTGGAAATTTATGCAAATTTAGAGAAAATAAATATTCTTAATAGATTAATAGAAGCTTTATTGGGATTTATAAAACCTTGAACTAAGACAAGGTGGAAAATCAAATTTATAGAAGACACAATTACAATATTGTGATGCGAACATTTTTAGAATAATAATTTACTTTTAATATACTTTTTTACAATCAAAAATTTGGAGTTGATGCCTTTTTGTGACTAAAAATTAAGATTGGAGGTGCTACCTTTTTCGCGACTAAAAGCTTAGACAGTATCGATCAGAAAGTGTAAAAAAGTAGGATGCAGTACTTAGAATTTCTTATTGAAAGCTAACTTTATGAATTCTGATTTTTACAGGCATGAAAACGACAAGGAGAACCTTTACTTTAGGCTTCAAGATTCTGGCCGCCACCATGAGCAGCCACTGCGGAAGGGTCTTTGAGGTGGCAAGAGAACTCGACATCAGCACAAGCACCCTGCAGCACTGGAAGAAGTGTTATAAGGAAGGTAGATATAACATAAAGAAAACCTCAGCTGAAATATCCCTTAAAAATGAATTAGTGAAACTGCGAAAACGGATCAAAGAGCTGGAAATTGAAAGGGACATCCTAGAAAAGGCTCAAAATATCTTCTCCAAGAGCGGCGGGTGAAATATGAATTCATCAGAGAAAACTCGAAAATATTTCCCGTTGAGAAGATGTGCCGGATTTTTCAGATCCACAAAAGCAGTTTTTTCCGATGGCGCAAAAGAACACCCACCACAAGGGCCCAGCGAAAAACTTTCGTCATAAACGAAATTATTAGAATCTACCAATGGAGCCAGTGCCGATACGGAAGTCCGAGAATTGCTAAAGAATTGGATACTATCGGGATAAAAGTCTCCAGGAAATTTGTCAGTCAGATCATGAAGGAAAACCATCTGAGCAGCATTGCAAAATCGAAATACAAAAGGACTACTAACTCATCCCTCAATAGCAAGGTCGTCGAAAACAGATTGGAACAGATTTTTAAAGCAGGCAGAAAAAATGAAGTCTGGGTTTCTGATATGACCTACTTAGAAACAGAAGAAGGCTGGCTGTATCTCACTGTGGTGCTAGATCTTTTTGACCGCAAAGTGATCGGCTGGTTCATCAGCGAAACAATGAAAGCAAAAGAGACCAGCATTGCGTCCTTGACAAAAGCTCTTTTAGATCGTCCCCTGCAGATCGGTCAGTAACTGCTATTTCACTCAGACCGGGGAATACAATACACCTGCCGTGAGTTTATTAACCTATTAGAGGCAAATAAAATAGCTCAAAGCATGAGCCGCAAAGGGAACTGCTACGATAATGCAGTAGCGGAAAGCTTCTTCAAGACCTTAAAGATAGAACTTGTGTACCAGAATAAATACAAGACCAAAGAGAAGGCAGAAAAATCCATAGCTGATTATATAGAGAACTTTTACAATACCTGCAGAAGACATTCCGCACTCGGAAATTTAACGATTGAAGAGTTTCAGAATCAGCTGCCAACTAATTAATAGCTTTTTTTATGATGCTAGCATTAAACTGTGTGCACAATCGATGCGTTCAGATTTAACAAGAACTTATACTCCTACATTAAAAAAATTTGAAACCTCAATTTAGAAACATTACTAAACTTCTTTAGCGCCGTACAATAATATAAATAAAAGAGTTCGTGTCTTAGTATTACGTACAAAGAACCCTTTCTATGAAACAGTTGCAAATTAAGGTAGTTGTAGCCAGTTTTATTACTGTTCTACCGAGCCTTTAAAATTGATTTATCTCTGATCCAACTTAATAAAAGAAATATTATGAGAGGTGCGAGCCTATTATAAAATGTTTTAAAGATTTGCCCTTATGTTTGCGCAATGCCCTAAAACAGCTTGCCCGGGAGCCAAATCCACAAATAAGCGACATTTTTTCAATAGATAGATTCTTTAATATAGGGGCATTTATATTTTCCAGCAAGTATTGAATTCTTTTTAAATTTACATAATCATTAAAATTTAACCTAAGCTCAGCATTAATCAGATAAGAAATTTTATGCCCGGTAATTCCTGTTTCTTCCGATAGCTGGGCCAGACACAAATCTTTATTTAAAAAAAGCTTTTTGGAATTCATGAAAAATTCTATTCTTACCAAGCATTCTTCTTTTTCTTCCTTCTTTAGTTTGCAAAACATATTCCCCATATGCTTATTTTTAGAAATTATTTCAATCTAATACTGCCAGTTAGACAGATCCTACATTGGCAGATACCATCTAAATCCTAATCTAACTCCAAAATTTGAAGAATTTCTCGGATAGCCGTCGGATCTATAAGCCATAACCTCAGGTTCGATATAAGCATTATACTTTAATTTGCCCGACCATATATATCCAACCCTGAAATCCATCGGTATAGCTTTTCCAGTCTTATAGTCGATCTGCCATTCGGATTCAATCCCAGCATAAACCCCATTTGCCCATCTATAGAAGACATTTGGCTGCAAGCCGGCATAAGTGGAAGAACCATACGTGTCATTTCCAGATATGGAGAAAAAATTTTCCATATCCAGTACATCTGCCATTTTCCAAGATCCGTGAAAATTACTGTGAAAGCCGGACCGATACTCCACTGGGGAGAACCCAACTGGTCGTCGGTTCTTGTAGGGATCTGAATATTCCATCCCGCACCAAACTCCCCCCAGCCTTTCTTGGTGAGGAGAAAAAACCTATTCAAAGTCAGATCTCCCAATCCAGTTTTGCCGTCTGGCGCCGTATTTAAAAAAGTAATAACCCTTATCAGCTGCGGCACTTTTATTAAAAATCCTTCTTTCAAAGGAATTATCCCTCTAAAGCGAAAATTTTGTGCGAATCCATCCTGTCCCTCAGTCTTAAAAATTGCATATTCTTCCAATTGCAGCTGCCAGGCTAAAGTGGTGGGATTCATCACTTCCTGCGATAGTTTTACCGAATTGGCACCGCTCTGCGGTTCCTTGTTTTCTTCAGTTTCCTGCGCAGCCCCAGCAATGCACCCCGCGAAGAGCATCACTAATCACGCAGCATAGTCTCTGGCGCCTTCTGCTTCCCGGTTAAATATTTTTAATTTCATAGCTCGCATTTTAATTAGTTAATTGCCAGGAAAAATCACTTTCCAATCCTTTTTCATGTCCGCAAAAGCCCAATTTTTAGCCTTTCCCTCATCAAGCCCTTTATCGAGTGTCCCCACTGGAGATTTTCTGTCATATGCCCATTCGCGGATAGAATCTGTGTGGTGGACATACAATTCAAAATTCTTGTATTTATTGGAAGCCGCCCACTGCAGCATCTGAAGGTCGCCGTCTGAATTTCCTGCCGAGAAAACCGGTTTTTTCCCAATATACTTTTCTATTGCAACTGGTTTTCCCTCTTTGTCATCATTAAAATCTAGGGCAGGCAGTTTTGTTATCACCGGTTTGCCATTGTTGTAGTCATATTTTGCCTGGAGTGTGCTGCCCACAATCTGGTCTTTTGGGATTCCGTAGACGTCCTCAGCCCATGCGCGCATGAAATCAATACCGCCTCCTGAAACAATAAATACTTTGAACTGGTTATCCTGCAGATATTTGACCAATTCAAGCATAGGCTGGTAAATGAGTTCTCTGTAAAGTTTTTTCTTTGTCGGATGCTTCGCCGTGCTGATCCATTTGCCTACGCTAGCCTCGAATTCATCGGTAGACATTCCCGCATGGCTGACGGCCACTATCTGCATCAATCCTGCTTTGCCCTGCTTCATCAGTTCCCCCATATTATTTTCCAGCACTGCTTTAAAAGGCTGCTTGCTCTTCCATTCCGGATGTTTGGGAGCTAAGGCTTTGACCTGATCCAAGGCGAAGAAAAGCTGGAAATAAAAAGGCTGTTCAGCCCATAAAGTACCGTCATTGTCAAAAGTTGCGATGCGGTCCTTTACAGGTATAAAATTAGGGCTTTCTGTATTGGTTACATCTTTTACATAGGCAATGATGTCCTGTTTTACTTTTGTATCGTTCCATGATGGCAGATGATCACCGCTTGAGACGGCTGTCGGAGCTTTTTCCTTGGCGGTACTGTCTTCTTTAATCCCTTCTTTTTTGCATCCTGCTGCAGCGATCAGCAAAACAACGGAAAGGAATAATTTAAGGCCTGCTGTATTATTTACTTTTTTCATCTTATCTGATTTAATTTTGCTGGTGGTCAAAATATGACCTTAATAAAAATTTGAAATCTTTCATTCCCTTCTTTATTAAAGCTAAAGTTAAGGCACTACATAACGATTTGAGAGGCTTTTTTTGCTCTTCCCTGCCATTTCCAAACCTCAAACATTCTCGCTTGCTTCATATGCTTCTGCATGCTAAGAAACCTTTGAGGGACGGCATTATAAAAAGAGCCAGCTGCTTATATGCAAGCATAGCCAGCCCTTTCTTAAAACAAATCACATATTTCATGGCAGCCAAATAATAATTTTTCAATCTTCAGCCGATATTTTATCACCCGCCTCCGCTTCTTTTTGCAGTAGTTGTGGCTTTAAGTTTTTCCTGAACATTTTTCATCATTATATAATCATTGATTGTTATTGGTCCAGGATACATTTGGCTCTGCAATGGACTTGGCGGATATTTTTCATACGTTTTGACAAAATCCGCAAGAATGTTTTGAACAGTTGGCAAAAACCATGTCTTCTCGGTAAAGTTATTCATAAACAAATCATAGCGTTCTTGAGGATCTGCCCATAAATCAAATATCTGCGGTACGGTAGCCACATAACTTGCTGGCCCTTTCCACCCTAAATTGGCATCTACTGCCAGACCTCCTGTACGGGCGCCATCATCGCCTCGCAGATTAAATACCGCCTTGAATTTACCAATTCGGATTGCTCCCGGAGCCAATTCGTCTTCCGTAAAATAAAGCCACATATTTCTTTTTGATTTGCCTGTGCCAAATAAAACCGGCGACATATCATAGCTGTCAAAAATAGTCGGTTTTCCTTCCCTGTCTACAGTTGGCAGCTCCTGTCCTGATAAAGCGGCAAATGTTGCCATAAAATCAAGTGTTCCTAAAATGTCACTGTTCTTACTGTTTGCCTTGATTTTCCCTGGCCACCAAGCCAAGGTCGGAATACGGCTTCCCCCTTCACGGTCTGTCCCTTTAGTTCCTCTGAAAGGCGTATAGCCACAATCAGGGTATACATCCTGCCAAGTGCCGTTATCCACTGTGTAGATAACCAAAGTGTTTTCAGCAATTCCAAGATTGCGCACCTCGTCCATGATGCGGCCTATTCTTGAATCCAGTTCGACAATACAGTCGGCATATTTATTTTTTCCGGCAGATTTCCCCACATAATCTGGATGAGGCAGGTTAGGCTGGTGGTTTTTGGCAAAAGAAATTTCCATAAAAAAAGGCTTGTCCTTTTTAGCATTCTCTTTCAGCCATTTAATGGATTCCTCTTCAGTATACTGATCTAAAAACGGAATCACTTTTCCATCGATTTTTCTTACTTCTCTATAAGGTTTGCCTGCCTCTCCTTCGAGTGCGCCTTTAGTCCCTTTAACCCACATTGCTCTGATATCATCCGGCATGTCCGCATTCCAATCTGGATCCGTATAGGTGTAGGCATTCAAGTGATATAATGTTACATTTTTCATTACATCAAAACCCTGCGCAATGGGCATAGAATAGTCTTCCTCGCCAAGATGCCATTTCCCAGCGAAAAAAGTATTGTAATTTTTGCGTTTCAATAAAGACGCCAAAGTCCATTCAGCTTTTGGAAGCCCCCCTCCATCTCCTGGAAAAGCAACTGTTGTCATACCGCTGCGGTTGGGAATTCTTCCGGTTATCAGGGCAGCTCTCCCCGGTGTGCAGCTTGGCTGGCCGTAAAAAGACCAGAACTGCATTCCTTCGTTTGCCATGCGGTCGATATTAGGAGTGGCTGCGCCTCTGGCTTCCCCTCCACCATAAGGGCCTAAATCACCCCATCCAGTATCATCTGACAGCAGAATAATAATGTTCGGGCTTTTTTTCGTCTGGGCATCAATAACAGCGCACGTAAATAACGAGAGCGCCAATATTGATAATAGATGTCTTCTTTTTTTCATAATAAGAGATTTATAATTATACTAGAGATTAATTTGTTATGTCATGGAAGAACTGATTAAAAAATGATTAAAGATTTTTTTTGTGCTTAAGCGTCCGCCCATTTGCAAGGAATTATAAATTTAAAGAAAGAACCCACACAGAATAACGGTAAAAAGGTTTCATTTTATAATTTGCAACAAAAAAATAGAAAGTGCAACGAACTTATTTCCTCAAAATCGGATTTGAACTTACAGACTATGAGAGATTAGCCATTTATGCGATTTATTAAATCAGCCCATATTATGTCATGTTCCTATTTTGGAGTTGCTACTTTTTTCGCAACTAAAAGATTGGTGAGTGTTTATCTGAAGGAGTAAAAAAGAACCATATAGCACTTAGAATTTCTTATTGAAAGCTAACTTTATGAGTGCTAATTTTCACGGCATGACAAATACGAGAAGAACCTTTGCTTTAGGCTTTAAGATTCTGGTCGCCGCCAAGGGAAATAAATCAATTTTTAGCTTCTGTGGAAGAACAATAAATAAGTGGAAAAATATTTATTATTTTCATCAAAATCGGCAGAAATAATCATCAAATTTTGACCTAAATAATCTCAAAACTATTATTTAATTTTGCTAAAAACTTATTTAAGTTATCCATTTAAATGCTAAGTTATGTAGTTTCATTTTACAAGTATATTAATAGCTCCATTTATTGAATTAATGAAATCACATCTTTTAACGTTTTTTAACATTAAACCCGGTTCTGTCGCATCTGTCAGAATCAAATATAAAAATTGAAGTAATTTAAAAGTTAGCCCGCCAATTTACAGAATGATTTAAACATAGTTATCCCTGGTCTAACCATTTGATTCTTTCTCAGCATATGCACAACTTCAATTCCGCTCAATGTTCGTCTTGCCGATTCAAAACTTTTAAAGCCTAACCCATTTTGTATCCTCCATTTTATAAATCGATGGTCCTGTTCGACAATATTGTTGAGATATTTACACTGCCGGATTTTAATCTTTGTGAATGAACGTTTGTTATAGACTTTGATAGCGGCAGTATTAGAACCGCTTTTATCAATGTTTACTACTCTTGGTCTGTAGTTATTACTAATTGCTTTAATTAGAAATGACTGCGCACTCATTCTTTGTCTTTTTCTGGTCAAAAGAAAATCAACCGTATTGCCTAATTTATCTACTGCCCTATATAAATAACACCAAATACCTTTTACTTTGATGTAGGTCTCATCCAATCTCCAACTCTCCCCCACTCTGCCTTTTCTCTTCTTCATTTCTGCCTCAAGCAAAGGTGCAAACTTGTAAACCCAACGCTGAATCGTCGCATGATCCACAATGACTCCTCTAATCTTCATTAGTTCTTCAACATCACGGTAACTAAGTGTAAATCTTAGCTTGAAATATAATGCCTAAAGAATTATGTATTTTGGATAACAATGACCTTTAGTATTCATCTTTTGATCGGTTTAAAATTCTAAAGATAAAAGTTATTCCCAGATGCGACAGAACCAATGAAATTATGGCGTACAAAATTAATGCTCACAGGATCTCATTTTACAAACCTTTTTAAACTGCAAGATATTGAAAACAGCATTATATCAGTACAATACCCCCAGCTGTAAAATAGTCCGCAGGCCAAGCTCACATTATCCACAAACCCTTAAATGAGTTTTTTAAGCATGCCGTCAAATATAAAACCATGAAACGGCAGCACGGCATACCAGTATAGTCTTCCAATAAGACCGTGGGGTTTAAAAGTGGCCGCCTGATATAAGGTATTGTTGATTATTTTAAATTCCAGCCAGGCTTCGCCCGGAAGTTTCATCTCGGCATACAAAACCAGTTTGCCCTTCTTCTTATCGGCATATACAACCCTCCAGAAATCCAGTGCATCCCCTGCATGTATCTGCGTTTTATGCGTCCTTCCCCTTCTGGTGCCCACACCGCCAAAAACCTTATCGATGAATCCGCGCAGCTCCCAGAGCCAGTCGGCGTAATACCACCCGGTCTCTCCTCCTATGGACCAGATCCGAGCAATTGTATATTCCCTGTTTATGACTGCTCTTTTTCTTCTGTCAATGTAACAGCCCTTTTTTGGGACCTTCAGGTATTGGGAAACATTTCCTTTGAACTGTCCGCTGACACGGGAGTCTTTCCAGCTCGAGATGATATCATCATCACTGATTTTTTTCAAAGCCCTCTCTAATGCCTGCCGGTAAGTAATAGGTGTAACGCCCAGCAGGCTGTTAATCCTGTTATCTCGGCAGATGACTTCCACTTTCATGCTGCTGACCAGCGCCGAGGCCAGCTTAAAGGAAGTTGAAGTCACAAAATACAGCCAGTAGGACGATAATTTCGGGGTCATCACCGGTACGGTGTAAATGTATCTCCGTAGTTTTTTTGCTCTGGCAAACTCCAGCAGCATTTCCTTG
The DNA here is from genome assembly GCF_003254625.1 of Flavobacterium ginsenosidimutans. Lineage (GTDB taxonomy): Bacteria > Bacteroidota > Bacteroidia > Flavobacteriales > Flavobacteriaceae > Flavobacterium > Flavobacterium ginsenosidimutans. Next base: position 511,402 of record NZ_QJRJ01000082.1, on the reverse strand, counting down.
TAGGTCAAAATATCAGGTCCCCCGATATCAAAACTTTCACCATAAACTGCCGGATTTAACAGCGAGCGGATTAAAAACTCCAAAACATCGCTGATGGCAATCGGCTGGCATTTGGTATTGAGCCATTTTGGGGTAATCATAAGGGGCAGTTTATCCACCAGATCACGTATTATTTCAAAAGAGGCGCTTCCCGATCCTACTATTATTCCGGCCCGAAGCACCGTTAAGGGCAATGCTGCAGTCTTTAAAATATCTTCCACCGCCTTCCTTGATGACAAATGTTTGGATAATGACTTATCATTTACAATTCCGCTGAGGTAAATAATCTGTTTTGCATTTGTCTGGTTTATTTTTTCTATAAAATAATGTGCCGAAATGCTTTCCAGCTGATCATAATTGGAAGCGCCGGACATGGAATGGATCAGGTAATAGGCCGCGTCTATATCATCGGGAATACTCTTCAGGCTTTCCGGATCCAGAAAATCAGCTTCAATGACCTGTATTTTATTTTCAAATTGTTCAGGAAAGTAAAACCTGTTTTTATCCCGAACGCAGCAGATTACTTCATTTCCGTGATCCAGCAGCAAGGGCAGCAGCCTCTTGCCGATATAACCTGTAGCGCCTGTTAAAAGAATTTTCATCTCTGAGCTGTTTTACAATTTAAAGCTTACCAAACCATAATCCATCGCGAAAACCTGGCCTGAAATTGATGCTGCATCTTCAGAGATAAGATAGCCAGCCATACGTCCAACCTCCTCGGGTTTTAGATAATTTTTCAAGGGGTGTCGTTCCTTCATATTTTCCTTCATCCTGTCGTTTCTTAAAATAGATGCTGATAAAGAAGTCTCTGTAATAGTCGGGGCAATAGCATTGATACGGATTAACGGGGCAAGCTCGGCGCCGAGCGATTTAACCAGACCCTCTACTGCTGCTTTCGAGGCCGCAATACTGGCATGAAAAGGCATTCCGAGTTTTGCCGCAACACTGCTGAATAAAACAATAGAAGGTTTTTCCCCTTTCTTTAACGCAGGCAGATAATGCTGAATCACTTTGACTGCTCCCACCACATTAATTTCAAAATCATTTCTGAAATCATCCAGGCTTAAGCCCAGAATGGGTTTCAGGTTTATAGATCCCGGACAATAAACCAGGGCATCCATACTTTCAAATTCAGGCAAAGGATCCCCGAGCACATCGATTGCAAAATGAATTAAATTCGGATGGGTAATATCAGGAGCTGTCCTGCTGATATTGATAATCCGGCAGTTTTCCAGATTCTGCATTACAACAGCATTCCCTATTCCTTTACTGCCGCCAACAATTACAATAGTTTTCATTTTTTTAAGATTAAATTTAAGAGCTGGGAGGACTGTTTGTGCTATGATTTTCAATAAAATAAGATATTCTTTATTAATTATCAAAAAAGCTAAACTGTGTTTTAGCATAAAGTTATCTTAGTATCTTAAAGATAACAATTGTTTGACAATTTTAAATAAATATTAAACAAAATAAAAATTATTTTATCTAAATTAGCTATGCTCTTCTCAATTCTTCAAGGAGAATCCCTCAAAAAATACAATCATGAAAAAATTAAAACAGCAGTTTGCTGATCGTGACCTGGACCGCATTATTGAAATGGCATGGGAAGACAGAACCCCTTTTGAGGCTATTGAACACCAGTTTGCTCTTAAGGAAGCTGATGTAAAAACTTTAATGAAGAAGGAACTCAAAACCGGCAGTTATATACTTTGGCGTAAAAGGGTAGAAAATTGTAAAACAAAGCATCTGCAGAAACGCTGTGAGCAGATCAGCCGCTTTAAGTGCAGAGAGCAGCGGGGCATTTCCAATAACAAAATAGCAAAGAAGAAATAATAAAAATGATTACCTGCCAATTATTGGAATTATGATAAAAAATATGGAATCCCTGTAACAGGAAACTTTTTAAAAACCAGTATATTCGCCATTAAAGACCAAAACACCAATCAAACCTAACGCTATGTACCGAAATCCAGGGCTTCTACAAAATATAATTGATGCTATCCCTCTTCCCGTCGGGGTATATGTGGGAGATAATTTAGAAATTGCACTGGCCAATGATGCCATGATCAAAACATGGGGCAAAGGAAATGATGTACTTGGAAAAACCTATCTGAGTGTTGTTCCTGAAATTGAAAACCAGCAGATTCTCGATGAGGCCCTTGGCGTTCTTAAAACCGGAACTGCCTTTCATGCTGTAGGAAAAAAAGTAGATTTGGTCATGCATGGGATTATGACCGAACATTACTTTAATTATAGTTTTATTCCGCTATTTGACGAGCATGGAAAAGTCTATGGCGTGCTTAATACCGGCGCTGATATCACAGATCTGCACAAAGCAAAAGAAGAAACCCTGAAAGCAAATGAAAAATTAACCATAGCCATAGAAAGTTCCGGGATAGGAAGCTACGAAATAGACCTTGAGACCAAAAAAATCAAGACTTCAGCAAATTTCAATACGATCTGCTCGATTGGAAGCGAAACAACAAATGACGATTTAATTGCCAAACTGCACCCAGAGGACCTTCCGGCACGCGAAAAAGCGCACCAGCAGTCCGAGGAAACGGGAAAAATATGCTATGAAGCGCGGATTTTAAATGATGACGGCGCCTACCGCTGGGCTAAAATCAATGGAAAGATTATCAAGGACAAGGACGGGTCTGCAAAGACCATCATTGGTATTGTTCAGGATATACACGAGCATAAAGAATTTCAGGAGGAATTAAAAAAACAGGTGGCTGCCCGCACAAATGAACTCACGCGTTCCAATCGTGATCTGATGCATTTTGCCAGCGTAGTGAGCCACGATCTTCGCGAACCACTGCGAAAAATTAAAATTTTCAATACCCTTTTACGAAATGACATAGAAGGCAATGTTAATGAAAAATCCAAAAAATACCTTCATAAAGTAAGCCAGTCCGCCCAGAGAATGGAAAATATCATCGAGGGAATTCTGACTTATTCCACATTGGATAAAACACTGCAGGTCATAGAAACAATCAATCTCAATGAGGTTATTGAAGACATCAAAATAGATCTGGAACTGATCATAAAGGAAAAAGGTGCTATTTTAATTACTTCTGATCTTCCACAGATTCAGGGAGCACCGATTTTAATTAACCAGCTATTCTATAACCTGATCCAAAATGCCCTGAAATTTTCCAAAGCGGACCAGCCTCCAAGGGTTATCATAACAAGCAGCATTATCAATAGTGACGGCCAGGATTTTGTACAGATCAAAATAAAGGATAATGGTATTGGTATTGAGGCTGAATTTGCAGAAAAGATTTTCACGGCATTTGAAAGACTGCACTCCAAAGATGAGTATGAAGGCAACGGGCTTGGGCTTGCCCTGTGCAGAAAGATTGCCGAAAGGCATAATGGCAAAATAACAGCCGCCGGGGAAAAGGACAATGGCGCCGAATTTACAGTGACCCTTCCTTTAAAACAAAAAGCCCATACGCTGTAGCAATTCAAATTTACAACTTCCCGCCGTTAGAGCAATTTTACAAATAACAGCAATCTGTCTGATAAAATAATATTAGACAGCTTCATAAACACATATTTTTTTTATTTTGCATTCCTGTAAATTTCAATCTTGCCAATCACATCAAAATCCAATGTGTAATGGGCAGCAGGCTGATAATTTTCATCGGTGAGGACAATTTTCATGACCTGATGAATTGAAGGATGAGTGTCTGTATCTACATTTTTTGAAAGAACAGGGTAAAATGACAATATTCCCTGCGGAACATTACCGTTTATAAAAAAAACAAATTCTTCTATTTTAGTGGGCTCCACAAAAGACTGACCTGGAAAGTTAAGTGGATTTTGCCCTATAAAAGCCTGAAACTGCTCAAGCTCAGTACTATTAAAGCACAGTGCGTTTAAACTGGAACTATCGGCCTTGTCAAGTCTGAACCATTTGAGATTTAGAATTAACCTTTTAGAATTAAAACTGCAGTTAAAATATGCCAGCTGTGTATTTATGGTATACATGAAGACTTTCCTTTGTTAAATTTAATTCTCCTATTCAATTTTAAAAAGTTACCCTGATTTCATTATGTTTCATTACTGATGCCATGACCAGGAGCCGCATCATTTTAAAAAGCCGATACTGTTATTGTACTGCTAACTTACTGCAATTTAATCCTGCAATAAAAGCCTGAATAAAATTTAGAATCATTCTAACGGCAGCAGCCTGATAACCAAAGGTATTTTGAAGTAATTTTATTTGGAAATTATAGACCTATGAAAATGGATGTTATGGATAGAGAGATTCTCTCGGACACTCTTAAAAACATAGATAAAAAAATTGAAGGGTTAAATAATCAAAAAATTAAAGCCTTCTTTGAGTCTCTGGGACTGGAGCAAAGAGATGACATTGCTAAAGATTATCTGAACTGGGAAAACATACTTATTGTGGTTCCCAGCCGCAGTACTTTAAATGAACTGAAGAAATATAAGTATTCCATATCCCGAATCTCTTTTATTGCAAATCCTAATGCAGAGCAGATTCATATTTACGATTTTAATGAATGGAAAAACAGAACCCGGAACAAGACACAATTTCAGATCAGGGAACTGCTGAAAACCAATTTTGGAGGCAGTCCAAAAATATCTGAAAATCGGGACTGGGTTAAATTAATGCAAAAAAATCATGGAAGCTGAAAATCATTACATCACCAGAAGCGGGTGGCTGAGGGCAGCAGTTCTGGGCGCCAATGACGGAATTTTATCCACCACCAGCCTGGCTATTGGCGTGGCAGCTGCAAGCGTGAGCAGAGAACCTATTCTGCTGGCGGCAACAGCCGGTTTAGTGGCAGGTGCATTGTCCATGGCCGCAGGCGAATACGTATCGGTAAGCTCTCAGGCTGATGTTGAAACTGCTGATCTTACCCGCGAGAAAGAGGAACTTAAAAATATGCCTGAATCAGAGCTTGAGGAACTGACCCATATTTATATGAAGCGCGGGCTGAACAGTGAACTGGCAAAACAGGTTGCAGTCGAATTGACAGCCCATAATGCACTTCAAACACATGCGAGAGATGAGCTCGGAATCAATGAAATTACCCAGGCTAATCCCTTAATGGCCGCTTTCGCATCAGCTGTATCTTTTGTCATAGGGGGCTTGCTGCCGCTGCTGGTGGCTATTTTCGCTCCCATAAAAGAAATGGTATTGTACCAGTATGGTTTTTCAATACTCTTTTTGGCATTATCGGGAATGCTGGCCGCTAAGGCCGGGGGATCCCATACGCTGAAAGCTGTAATGCGTATCTGCATCTGGGGAACTTTTGCAATGGCAGCCTCAGCCTTGGTCGGTTATATTTTCGGGGTTCATACGGCTTAAGAAAAACAGTCCTGAAGCCGGAGTAAAAATTAATTGAATCTTAAGCAATTAAAAAAAATAAGAATCGCAGCAATGCGTTATTTCGTATATACCTAAAAACAGACTGCAAAATGAAACTAATTACATTATTGCTTTTAATGACCGTGCTTCCCATTAACTGGGAACCTGATTTTAATAATGCAAAAAAAACAGCAAAAGAAAAACATGAATTAATACTGCTCAACTTCTCGGGTTCAGACTGGTGCGGACCCTGCATTGTGACGCGCAGAGATTATCTTGAAAGCCAGGTATTCTCAGAGATGGCAAATGAAAATCTGGTACTTGTTAATGCTGATTTTCCAAGGAAAAAGAAAAATATCGGAACACCGCAGCAGGTTAAACGAAATGAAGATTTAGCCGAAATATACAACAAGGAAGGAAATTTTCCCCTGACGCTTCTTTTGGATGCCGATGGAAAAGTGCTTAAAACCTGGCATGGAAAACCCGAATCTACTCCTGAACAGTGGACTGCCGAAATAAAAGCGATCTGTGAGAGCCGAAAATAACATGCTTAAAAACCAAAAATATTCCGAGTCCCTAAAACTCATGGGGAACAGCTTTACCATAACAGTTGTTGCTGAAAATGAAAAAACAGGAAATGAGAATATTGCACTTGCCACCCAGGAAATCAAACGGATTGAAAAACTTTTGACTACCTATAAACAGGACAGCCAGACCAATCTGATCAATGATAACGCAGGAATAGCACCCGTTAAAGTAGATTTGGAGGTTTTTAATCTTATTGAAAGATCTATCGGAATTTCGAGAATCACACAAGGTGCATTTGATATTTCTTATGGAAGTATCGACAAAAGTCTGTGGAATTTTGACAAATCCATGACCAGTCTTCCTGATGCCCAGACCGCTCTCAAAATGGTACACCTTATTGATTACCGAAATATTATACTTGACAGGGAAAATACAACAGTATTTCTAAAAGAAAAAGGAATGCGGATTGGTTTTGGAGGTATCGGAAAAGGATATGCTGCCGAGATGGCAAAACAAATTCTTATAAAACATAATGTACAGAGCGGCATAATTAATGCCAGCGGAGATCTTTCGGCATGGGGACTGCAGCCCAACGGCAAAAAATGGACCATCGGTGTGGCTGATCCTGACTCGCCAAATGCGGCATTCTCCTATATGGAAATCTCAAATAAGGCGGTGGCAACCTCGGGCAATTATGAAAAATTCGTGACCATTAACGGAAAAAAATATTCGCATACCATTGACCCAAAAACAGGACTTCCGATATCGGGAATAAAAAGCGTGACCATTATCGCCTCAAATGCAGAATTTGCAGATGCTATGGCAACTCCTATAGCGGTAATGGGGATTAAAGCAGGCTTGTTTTTAATAGATCAGATACCGGATCTATTTTGTATTATAATTGACGACAACAACAAAATTTACACTTCTAAAAACATCAACCTGAAATGAAAAAGCCAAGGCAAAAAAATCTCGTGCTTTTATGCAGTATTGCTTTAACAGGCATTCTTCTCACATCCTGCACCTCTGTAAAGGAATACCAGAAAGGAAAAATCAACGATTCTGAAATGGTACTTTCCAACAGGAAAATAGAAAAGACAGAACTTAGTTTTCAATCCTACCGTGAGGGAGCTTCCGGGGCCAATTCAGGAAAAAGCGGCGGCGGCTGTGGCTGTAACTAATTTTCATACGATCAAAAAATGAAAAGAATATTCATTACAGGATTTGCATTATTGGCATTATTTCAGGCAAGGGCGCAGAATGTCCCGGCCGATTCTACCAGTTATAAAAGCAATAAATTAAAATTGGAAGAAGTTAATCTGGTTTCGAGCTATTATAAACAAGACGGAAACAATTCAGCCGTTACGGGTGGAATCGGTTCTGAGCATCTAACTGATATTGCCAATACCATTGATGTTAAGCTGGTAAAATACGGCCAGACCGGAATCAAGCATACCTTTGATATTGAAGCCGGTATTGACCATTATACCTCTGCTTCATCAGATATGATTGACCTGAGCGCTAATTCATCTGCATCGTCTTCAGACAACCGCTTCTACCCTTCTTTGACCTACCTTAGGGAAAATGAAGAAAAAGGAAGAACGCTTGGAATCGCCGTTTCATCATCAACGGAATTTGATTACCAGTCTTTTGGAGGAAATATTGCCTTCTCGCAGAAAACAAAAGACAGAAACGGGGAATTCACGGCCAAATTCCAGACCTTTATAGATCAGCTCAAATTAATTGAGCCCGTTGAACTTCGTGCTCCGGGAAGTGAAGGTTATGAAAGTGCTAACAGAAATACTTTTGCAGGGACTTTGAGCTACTCCCAGGTTGTAAACAAAAACCTGCAGCTAATGCTTGTAGGGGACGTCATCAGCCAGAATGGCTATTTAAGTCTTCCTTTTCACAGGGTTTATTTTGCTGACGGCTCTGTCCATCAGGAAAAAATGCCCGATACAAGACTTAAAATCCCATTGGGAATAAGGGCCAGTTATTTCTTGGGAGATAACGTAATTATTCGCGCTTATTACAGATATTATACCGATGACTGGAGCCTCAAAGCACATACGGCTGACCTTGAAATTCCTGTAAAATTAACACAGGCGTTTTCTGTGAGTCCGTTCTACAGGTATTATACACAGACAGGAACGAAATATTTTAAACCGTACGGCGAACACACCGCTTCTGATGAATATTATACCAGCAACTATGATTTGTCTAAGTTTGACAGCAGTTTCTTTGGGATGGGAATGAAATTCACACCTCTTAATGGAATTTTTGGGCTCAAGCATTGGAATACGCTGGAGATTCGTTATGGGCATTATACCAGAACTACCAATATGACTTCTGATATTATCAGCATCAACATAAAATATAAATAACACATAATCAAACAAGTGTAATGGATATGAATTTACGGCATGTTTATTGTTTTTATCCAAATATAATAATGAATTTAAAAGTAAAATCATGAAAACTTTAAAATATTTTTTGATCGGGGTATTATTCCTTTCATTTGGTTACGCTCAGGCTCAGGTATCAGTAAATGTAAACATAGGAACACCTCCTGCCTGGGGACCTGCCGGTTATGCGGATGCCCGTTATTATTATCTGCCGGATCTTGAAACCTATTACGATGTAAGCACGTCCAATTATGTTTATCTCAATAACGGAAAATGGGTGCGAACCAGATCACTTCCCTCTGCCTATCGAAACTATGATCTTTATAATGAATATAAAGTAGTACTGACTGATTACAGAGGAGACAGGCCTTACGACAGCTTTAAATCCCATAAAGTAAAATATGCAAAGGGCTATAAAGGAAAACCTCAAAAAACAATAGGACAAAAGCCAGGAAAAGGAAACAATAAAGATAAAAGCCACCATGATAATGGAAACCATAATGGAAATGGCAAGGGAAAAGGAAATGGTAAACATTAATTTAAAAGAGGCTTTGGGGAGCCTGTTTTTTTATCTTCAAAGAGCAGCCAATACCTCATATTTTAAAATATAATCCATAAAAGCTATTCAATCAGTCTATTTTACAGATCGGTTTTAAAACGGCTGCAATGATTTAGATTCATAAAAAAAGGGTTCATGACTTAATTTAAGTACAATGAACCCTTTCCATGAAACAGATGTTAATTTACAAATAAATCAGAAAGGAATTGATATTTATAACTGACTTTTATTCAAAAATAATAAGCACTATTACAATAGAATTAAGGTCCTTTGTAACTAACTTAAATTTACACGTATTTTATACAATTTTTATGGACAGCTCGAATTTAATTTGTTAGATCTAAACTTGCAAAAGTACCATTGATTTCTTTCATTACTTCAGTGAAAGCTGGGTGAACTTAATTCTGTCTTTAAAATTAAAAATAGTTGAAACACTTATGCTTTCATTGATTTTATTGTGCTTAAGGAAAGATAAAAGTCATTTTTTTTTACAGTATTCTTAGGGCCAACAAATGAAAATTTAAGTTTCTGTTGCACATCTGGATCTTTAGAAATTTCCCTCATTTCATCATCCATCCCTGAAGTTAAAGGCACTATGCCAGTTTTGCCATTCACCATATTTTTAATCATCAGGATCGGTGAGAACAGCAAGAGTTCAGCTTCCATACTTTTCGAAAAGAAAAATCCAAATCAAATGACTTTGCACATTACTATTATATGTTCATCAATGTTTAGAAAGCATTTTACATCAATCCCCAATAGTCTTAATGTAGCTTTATTAAAGATTTAATCTAAGCTGATCTATGATTCGAAGTCACTCTAAGTTTATAGGTATTTTTCTCTCTTGATTTATGGTAATTTTTTGACATTAATTCCAGTTCAGATTTATAGCTGTAATTACCATTAATCTAATTATAATAAATATCTAAATTATATGCATTATAGCCGCTGCCTAAGATATTAACTTGTATAACCATTTTATTTACCTATATTCGCTTAGTATAAAAATTACCTCATTTACCATCAAGGTATACGTTCTAAATAATTATTAAAATATAGGTGCTTTTCCAGCAAATTACTGCCGTTATTTTTCAAATAAAACATCGCTTACTATGAGCATTAAAGAAAAAAATGGTATTAAGGAAGTAGTGCTTTCTGATGAAAATAATTCAGAGAATAAGGTACATCCCACAGGAGAAAAGTTACCACTTCAGAAAATCAAAATATCAAAAAAAGCAGTTCAGCCTTTTAGCAACAGCATTAAAGCCGAATTTCACAATAAGCAAATAGAACCTGAAATTTTAGCACTTAAAGAACAACTTGATGCAAATGAACAGTATTTGTTAAATCTAACAAATGCTATAAACACCACAAACGCATCTGTTGAGTTCGATATGGATGGCAATATTTTAAATGCCAATAAAAATTTCCTCAAAATTATGGGCTACACTGCAAAAGATTTGCTGGGAAAGCATCATAGTCTTTTAGTTGATCCCTCCTATTCAAAATCAAATGCGTATCAGTTTTTTTGGAACAGCCTGAAAAAAGGTATTCATCAAAGGGACGAATTTATCCTGACGGCGAAAAACGGCAAATTAATATGGTTTTCGGGCAGTTATAATCCTATTTTCAATACTCAAGGGAAACCTTATAAGGTCTTAAAAATAGCAACAGACATAACACTTTCCAAAACACAATTTTTACAGCTGGCTGTCCAAGCTCAGGAAAAGGAAAAAAGATCATCTGAGTTAGTTATTGCAAATAAAGAACTTGCTTTTCAAAATAAGGAAAAGGAAGACCGTGCTGCAGAATTAATCATTGCAAATAAAGAATTAAAATTTCAGAATGAACAAAAAGAAAAACGAGCAGAAGAATTAATTAACGCCAATAAAGAACTGGCTATTCAGAGTATTGAAAAAGAAAAACGTGCTGCTGAACTTATAATAGCCAACAAAAAACTTGCTTCAGAAAAGATTTTGAAAGAGAAAAGAAAAGTGGAAAAGCTAAAAAGGGCTGCAGAATTAATAGTTAAAAACAGAGAACTTGCCTATCAGGAAAAGCGAAGCAGTGAACTGACCCTGGCTAATGATGAACTAAAAAAAGCGCAGGAAGAACTGGGATCATTTTCCTACTCAGTTTCACATGATCTGCGTGCACCTATTCGGGCGATTAACGGTTATACACAAATACTGATAGAGGACCATGCAGATTCAATAGATGATGATGGAAAAAAAATCATCCAAGCCATAGTCAACAACTCCAATAAAATGGGAATATTGATCGATGACCTGCTTGCTTTCAGCAAATTAGGACGCAAAGAGGTCTCATCTAGCAATATAAATATGACCTCACTAGTAAATGGAGTCATAAATGATATAACATTTGAAAAAGGTGAAAATACACCCATTTTTGAAATTGAAGAACTTGCCCCAGCAAATGGAGATTCCTCACTGATCAAACAGGTTTGGATCAATCTAATCTCTAATGCTATAAAATATTCAAAATACAAGCCAGAGATAAAAATCAAAATAGCATCAACGTTGCAAGACCACAAAATCATCTACAGTATAAAAGATTGGGGTGCAGGATTCGATATGGCTTATTATGATAAATTGTTTGGCGTTTTCCAGCGTCTGCACTCGCAGGAAGAATTTACAGGAACAGGCATTGGACTGGCGATTGTGCAAAAAATTGTCAGCCGGCATTCGGGAGCAGTTTGGGCAGAATCAAAACTAGATGAAGGTGCTGAATTTTACTTCAGCCTGCCGAATATTAAACATTAAAAAAACAAAAAAAATGGATTACGAAGATATTGAAATTTTATTTGCCGAAGACAGCATGGAAGATGCTATGCTGACCGTGCGCGCTCTTAATAAAAGCGGCTTTACAAACAAACTCCTGCATGTCAAGGATGGCGCCGAAGCGCTTGATTTTCTGTACTGCAGGGGAATCTATTCAAAGAGAAATCCAAAATTACATCCCAAACTTCTTCTCTTGGATTTAAAAATGCCCAAGATGTCAGGAATGCAGGTATTGGAAAAAGTCAAAAGCGATGATGCGCTTAAATCTATTCCAATAGTCATTCTTACCTCTTCCCAGGAAGATCCGGACATTGCAGAATGTTATAGTCTTGGTGCTAACAGTTACATTGTAAAACCTGTAGACAGCAACAACTTTTTTAATGCAATAAAAGAACTTGGGATGTATTGGATGATCCTGAGCCAGCCTGCTAATTAAGGATTTAACTTATATTCCTAAAACTATGATTCTATAGTAAATGAAAAAAGATATTAGAGCATTGATATTAGAAGACAATACTTCTGATGCAGATTTATTAATCCGTCACTTGAGAAAATCAGGGGTGTCGTTTGTAACAAAAATAGTCGATTCAAGAAATGTTTTTGAAGAATCTCTTGATACATTTTTGCCCGATATTATCCTATCAGATTATACGCTGCCTTCATTTGATGCTGTTTCTGCGTTTAAAATAGTAAAAGACAGGAGCCTTAATATACCCTTTGTCATAATTTCAGGTACTATTGGGGAAGAAAATGCTGTCATGCTTATAAAAGAAGGTGTTACGGATTATGTTTCCAAAAATAATTTCTCATCCCTTATCCAAAAAATAAATCGTGCCCTGAAAGAAGCAGAAGAATTAGTTCAGAAAGAAGAGCTTATTGAAAAACTAAAAATACAGACTGCAGCACTGCTTAAGGCAAATCAGGAACTCGAACTCCAAAATGCGGAGAAGGAAAAAAGAGCAATTGAGCTATTGAATGCAAATAAAGAACTGCTTGCTTTTAATTTTATCTCAAGCCATGACCTGCAGGAACCGCTGCGAAAAATTCAGACTTTCATTTCCATTATAATGGAAAAAGAGATCAACACGATGACTGAGGCGGGAAAAAACAATTTGAAACGCATACATGTCTCGGCAACAAGAATGAGACAGCTTATTGAAGATTTACTGGAATTTTCAAAAGTGAGTGTACTGGAACATCCCTATGAAGTGAGTGATTTGAGTGCTGTAATCGAAGATATTAAATCAGAATTTTCAGATGCAATTGATCAAAAAAAAGCTGTTTTTAAAATAAACGGATTAGTGCCTGCCTATATAAGGCCATTCCAATTTCGCCAGCTTATCTATAACCTGATATCAAACTCCTTAAAGTTCTCTATACCTGATATTGAACTTCATATTACCATACAATCTACTATAATTAAGTACAGTGAATTCAAGCTGCTTAATCTGCCAGGTAGTACGCAGGTTTGTGACTATTGGAATCTTACTTTTAAAGATAATGGAATTGGCTTTGAAGCTCAATACAACGAGACTGTCTTTATCATATTTCAAAGACTCCATCACATTGAGGAATATCCCGGAACGGGAATTGGTCTGGCTATTGTAAAGAAAATTGTAGAAAATCATAATGGAATTATAACCGCTGATGGTAATTTAAACAAGGGCGTTTTATTCAACATTTATATCCCAGTAATTAAACAAAAATTTTAAATTTATATTTAATTTTAGCCTTAGAAATCTATTAGATAATAAGGAAAATGGCATTGCACGCTATTTGTTCAATTATCGTATTAGTGCATGTAAGAGCATTAAAAACATTTTTAAACTCATAGCAGGAGCCCCATTTAAACGAGTTTTAAAATCACAAAACAGGCATTTTATTATTTGTGTTTTTTAGATATTTCTTTTCTGCCTTTTCTTTTCCAAAGAATAAATCCCGTAATAGAAAGTATTGCAGGACTGAATCCGGCAATTACATACAAAATTTTTATCCAAAAACTGTCATAATCCCCCCTGTGAAGCTGTTTCATGATCCAATAAAACCGGTCGGAAAATGATTTTTCTTCAATGCGTATGGTTTTGATCCAAGTTCCGTTATCACTGTCATAATAAACGTCGCTGCCTTTACCAAAATACAGCGGGTTTTGGGTATCAGAAAACTCACCGCTTACTATAATATCCGTTTTTTTATCAGCAGCTATTTTTACGGCAATTGGATTGAAATTTGGAATTTCCCGGGCATGTTTTATCACCTGGTCAATATTTGCCCTTGTCCGATAATTCTGTTCTTTCTTAGAAATTAATTCCCATTCAGAAGGTAAAAAAAGACTTTTATTCATCCAGAAACCTGTAAAAAAAAGAATAAAATTAAGCAACAGGGTCCAGACACCAATAATCCTGTGCAGCGAAGAATAAAGGGTTCTGGAAGATTTACGATTTAACTTCTCTTTAAAAACAAGTACAGCAAATATCTTTTTGCGATAAATGATCACACCTGTAATTAAGTTTAAAATTAATGCAATGGCCGCAATGGCCGTTATAAGCCTGCCTGGTTTATCAATTAAAAGGGAATAATGCGCAGCATACAGCCAGCGGAAAAAAGGCGATTGTAAAGAGCTAAAACTGCCTTCTGCTACAATTTTTCCAGAATAAGGGTCTACCATACAGCAATAGAGATAATTATCGCTGACATTATCCTGATAATTAAAAATCATAAATTCATAGGTGTCGCAGCTATTTCTGGGAAAAGTCTGCAGCATGATCTGCCGCGCCTGGGGATACCTCTCAGAGACTTTATGATACATCTGGTTTAATGAAATGGTTTTACTGCCCTTTACACAGCAATGCATTGGCGGATTATTGAAATACTCAATCTCTTTTTTAAAAACCAATAAAGCGCCCGAAATTCCAAAAAACAGATACAGTACCCCGAAAAACAATCCGAGGCAGCTGTGCAGTTTAAATGAGGTCTTTGTAATTTTTTTCAATGGAAGTTCTGAATTACAGCATTACAATTTTAATTTCAAAGATAAAATCACCTGGCGAAGGGTTCCCGGAGTAACCATACCACGGCCGCCATACCAATAATGTTCGTTGAGCAGGTTATTGGCAGAAAGTGAAAATACATAACGGGTTTTCTCAAAACTCAGCACCGAGTTGATTACCGTATAAGGATTCGTATAAAAAGAGCCATTGATATTATTGATCATCAGATCTTTACCATAATGACTGCCGCCTATACCTAATGAAAAGCCATTTAAAGCTTTTGACTGCGGAGCGTAATTCACGTACCAGGTTCCGGAAAGTTTGGGACCGGCATCTACAGGCCTTAGCCCTTGAGTAAGTGCATCGGAAACAATAAGTTTACTGTCATTATAAGCAAAACCAGCATGCAAAAACAGTCCTTTCATCGGATTTGATTCTAAATCTGCTTCAAAACCTTTACTGCGCTGCTCGCCATCCTGCAGATAGGAAGCCGTATCATTTGGATTTTGTCTTACCGCATTGGTTAGATCAATATTATAATAGCTCAAAACGGCATCCAACAGGTTCTTTTTCAGGGAAACTTTAACTCCCGATTCCCACTGGTTTCCATAAACGGGCTGGAAATTGGTCATCTGCCCGTTTACCGACTGCGGTGCCTGCGGCTGAAAACCATTCATATAATTAGCAAATAATGCTATTCTTTCAGGGATAATCTGGTAATTGATTCCCAATTTCGGAGAAACAGCCGTTTGTGTGTAATCCCCGGTAGTTGTCGCTGTTAATAAATCCTCAGTCCCTTTGTTATTGATGTAATTGATTCGGGCACTAAGCATTACACTTAAATTCTCCAAAGGGTTGATAACGTCTGAAATATATAGGGAATAATGATCCTGAATTGCCTTATAATTCTCTCCATAGGGTTTTAAGGCCAATTGACCGGAAATGTATTCATTATTAAAATTAGCATTCTCAGGATCTGTCCCAGCAGCTGAAACTTTAGTAAAATTCATAGATTTACTGGCAATCCCATAGAGATAATGATAGTATTCAACCCCCGCAATCAGCCGGTTTTTCACACTGCCAATTTTGAAATTCCCCACAAAATCCTGCTGGATCTGCTGGCTGGTAATGTTTTCCGGATACATTCTGTACACTCTTCGCGTCACATTCTGGCTGTTATCATCTAATCTTAATCGGATGTAATCGCCCGGAGTTTTATTATTGACTGAAATTAAATTGGTTTCCGATTTCCAATTCTCTGAAAGCCTGTAAATGACTTTTCCGTAAATATTTACTGCCTTATTATTGAGTGTAAGTGAGTTGTCATTGAAAGAACGGTAATAATCCAAATGGAGTTCATCTGCTGATTTAGCAGTCCCCAAAGCCACCTGGTAAAGCGGATTGTTGGTAGCGGTTTTGTTTAAAATTTCGGCATCAAGCTGAATATTTAAATCATCGCTGATTTTATAAGAAATACTTGGAGCTAAAAAAAATGTTTTTGAAAAACCCTGGTCCTGAAAAGTATCATTGTAGTTATAAGCGCCGGTTAAACGGGCAAGAACCTTTCCATCTTTGTCAAGAGGTGTATTGATATCAAGAGTTGCACGTTGCAGATTGTAAGATCCGCCCATTACAGTAATGTCAGCAAAAGTGGTCTGTTGTGGTTTTAGGGTAACCCGATTAATTAGTCCTCCAAAAGTAATCATAGTTGCGCCGCCTCCGCCAAAAATTACAGCGCTTGGTCCTTTAATTACTTCTAACTGGGCGATGTTTGCCGGATCCATATCAGAGGCCACATAACCGTTTACGCCATTTCTGAAGCTCGATCGGGTACGAAATCCCCGGATGGAATAATAAGGTGAAATTCCTGCCCAGCTGGGCGCAACACCTGTGGCATTTTTGAGCATTTCGCCTTGAGTGAAAAAATTTCTGTTTTTAATAAGCTGCGGTGAGACCGAAGCGGTCACCTGAGGATTTTCCAGGTTCTTGAGTGGCAATTTAGAAGCCAGTTCACTGGAAACATCTTTGGACTTTCTGACTCCTTCAATAATCACCTCGTCCATTAAGGTATATTTGCCCGATATGCTGTCTTTTTTTTGCGCATAGATTTGTAGTGAAGCCGTCAAAGCTGCCACAAAAAATAGTACTTTTTTCATTTTGTAATTTTTATATAATTGTAATTTTATTAAAGTGCAAGCAATCTTTCATTGTTATACAACAATGAAAAATTATTCCAATAGGAATTGCAATGGAAATTATAATTTATATAAAAAGAGAAGGGGGACGGAAAGTCTCTGTTAAAACAGAAACAGGCTTATTGTCGAATCTAGCCGAAAAGCCAGCTTTGATTTCAATAGGTTCTAATAATTTGAAAGTCTTATTTGAAGTGTTTAAAATGTAAACCAACTCTGTTTTTTCTTTAAGGTTGTTCTGCATTTTCTTTTCGTTGTCGTCGTATTTCTTTAGACTTTTTTGAAGTTCACAGCGTCCGTTACAGGTATTAAAAACCATTTTTCGCTGTACGCAGATTGTTTTTACAATTTCTTGCTGCTCTAGTTTAAAAGATACATAAACAAAAACACTGCCAAATGATGGCACTAAAATAATGCAGCCAAGCAATACGATTAGATACTTTTTCAAAGTTATTGTTTTGTTTATGGAGCGCAAAAGTACTCTTTTTTGTTTTTATCTTAAATAAAGTTCTTGTTTTCTTTACCAAAAAACACCACTTTGTCTATTTATAATACTTGGGATTAAAACGGTTCTCTCATACCTGTTTTTTTTAACATAATTCAAGGTGTTAACATTAAAAAGTTAATCTAATAAAGAACAATTGCATAACCATAATAATGCGACCGTCAAGACATAATTGAAGATCAATTGTCGTGGCAATGTCACGACAATCTTACTCAATAAATAGGTTGTTTTTTCATTTTACATCAATCCTGAACAGGATAACTAAACCAAATTTGTAAAGCCACTGAATTTCCCGCTCTCATTTTTTCAAATATAACTGTTGCTTCACTAAAGCAAAAAAATGGTTTGTTTCCGAATTGTCTTTTTAACTTTTTAGCCCCGATAGCAGTGGAAATCCTTTTGCGGCGGGGTTCGGCGCAAAAGATTGGAACGTATAGCGGGAAGAGCTCCTAAAAATTCTTCAGTATAACCCCACGAAAATTGGCATTTTGAAAGTGATATCCTTTATTTCTGCTTTTGGGCCAGTTACGTAAAAAATAAATTACCTTTATCCGGCATTACCACTTTCTAAGAAATCAAAATTTATTTAAGCTTTAAATCCAATCCTATGAGCCAAGAAGAATTATTGGTATTAATCCGCAAAAAAGATGAAAGGGCTTTCACCCATCTCTACGATATGTACTCAAAAAGCTTATTTTCGGTCATAAATGTTCTGGTAAAAAACCGGGAAGAAGCCGAAGATGTCCTGCAGGAAGTCTTTGTAAAAATCTGGAAAAATATCGATTCTTATAACGAAAGCAAGGGGCGATTCTACACCTGGATCCTTAATATTGCAAGGAACACATCGATTGACAAGCTGCGATCCAAAAATTTTAATAACAGCCAAAAAAACCTTTCTTCGGATAATTTCGTAAATCTGTTAGATGACAGTAATAAATTAGCTAATAAACTAGATGCAATTGGCATTCAGGAGTTCGTTAAAAAACTGAAACCAAAATGCATCGAGATTATTGATCTGCTATTCTTTAAAGGATATACCCAGCAGGAAGCTTCAGAAGAATTAGCTATACCTTTGGGAACTGTAAAGACACAAAACAGGAACTGTATCAATGACTTAAGGAATTATTTAAAGATATAATGGAAGCGAATCAATATATTGAGTCAGGCATTTTAGAAATGTACGTTTACGGCCTGCTGACAGAAAAAGAGAATCTGGAAATTGCCGAACTGGCCAGAGAAAACCCTGAGATTGAAAGTGAAATCATTTCTATAGAAAAAGCTGTTTCGGCCTTATCATCTAGCTTCTCACCTTTCCACTCGGCTGCCAATTTCGAGAAAATAAAAGCGCGTTTAGAGCTTAAACATACTAAAGTTGTCGATATAAAACCAGCATCAAACCTGCCGCAATACTTCGGCTGGGCGGCTGCAGTATTATTATTGCTAGGTTTTGGATATCAGACTTTAGAACTGGCAAAATCCAAACAGGCAGTCTCTGAGGCTGGAGGCAAAAAAAATAAAATTGAAAGAGAATATGCTATTTTAGACCAGCAGAATAAACAGACTGAGAAAAATCTGAGCATTGTGAGAGACATTAAAAATACAAGCGTTACTCTGGGCGGACAATCAGTATCTCCGGCATCATTTGCAAAAGTGTACTGGAACAAAGAAACAAAAACGACTTATATCGACGCGGCAGGTCTGCCAAACCCTCCAAAAGGAATGGTTTACCAGGTTTGGTCTTTAAAACTAAGTCCGGTGATTACACCGACAAGTATTGGTCTGCTGGATAATTTTGAAGAAAACTCTCAAAAAATCTTCGCTGTAAGCCAAACCGATTCAGCTGAAGCTTTTGGGATCACGCTGGAACCTGCAGGGGGAAGCCGTACACCTACAATGGAGCAGCTTTATACTTTAGGAAAAGTCTAATTCCATAAAAAGTCCTAACTAAAAAGCGCATATTGATACTAATCAATATGCGCTTTTTGGGATTCGATCTGCACTCTGGCGGAACTTTAACCAAACCCCTTAGCCATAGTAAAAAAATCTAAAATCATCGTCAAATTTTGACTTGAATAGTTTCTCTGTTAATAGTTTAAATTTGTGCAGCCAAAGTAGAATTTTAAAGCATCCTTTCAATAATTAGATACTTTCGACTTATACTTTATTTAATTAAAAAGTTTAAGCTTAACGTTTTTTAGCGTTTAACCCTCGAGGATGTTTATAAACTGTTTTTGACCAACAATTTCAAATAGTAATCTTCCAAATTCACTTGAAAAATAAGATAAATTGAAACTTAGCGTAAGTTAAAAGTTAACAGGATTCGAACGCCAAAAATGGAATAGACCCCATACTTCTTTTTTTAAAATTTCTAGTAATTGAAATAATGAAAACCCATTAAATCGTTAACTATTTATCATTTATTGAATTTTCCACTCTCACTCTCTGATTATCAATTATTGCTCAGCTGAGGCAGAAAATTAGTTTACTCCTCAAGCGTTTGGTACGCCGGCCCGCCTTTTTTATAACATGGATCAATGACGTGAGGCAATTTATAGTAAAAAAACTGATTATAAAATTAATTAATAATCATGTAATTATCACCAAATTAATTAGTCTAACTTTACCAAATGAGGAATTGATTACTCCCATGCAGAATTAAGTAAACATTTTTTGGAAGATTATGTTTATGGACAAGCCCGTCGCAGCGTGCACCGCAGCTGACGGGTTCTATTTTTGCATGGCTTGTTTCAGTACTCTGGTAAGCTTTGAAACTGAAACTGATTAAGCATTTATGACAGATTGATTTTGTATTTTTCTTCTATTGGTGAAGAAGCCTTATCCGGTGCAAGCTGTCCTATCTGAAATACTTTTTCAATGAATTCAATGCTTTGATCCACTGAAGTGTTTTCATTTTTTAAATGGCTGGCAAAATGGTTTGTTAATTTTTGAATAATTCTTGAACTGATTAAATCCATCTGTGCATCATCAAAATGGGTTGTTTTCCTTTTTTGAAAAGCAAATTCTGCTGATACAATATCATTTAGCTTGGATTTTAAGGCATGAATAGTCGGAGCACATTTTCGGCCGTTCACCCAGGTATTCAGTTCTAATTTCAGATCATCAATAATGGCTTCCGCAGCAGGAATATGCTGTTTTCTTTTTTCCAGCGTGTCATCCGTAATTTGAGACAGATCATCCAGATGTATTAAAGTTACACCGGGGATTTCTTCTACATTGGCATCTACATTGCTAGGGATGGATAAATCCAGAATCAATAAGGGTTTCTGTAAAGCAAGCGATGTTTTGTCAATAGTCGGATTTTGTGCTCCTGTAGCTACAACCAGCACATCGGCCTGCTGCAGTTCCTGTTTTAAATCAGCATAATCTTTTACAATAACATTCAGCTTGCCAGCCAGTAATTCGGCTTTGTTTTTTGTTCTGTTTATAAGGGCAATATGGCTGTTTTTAGTATGTTTTACTAAGTTTTCGCACGTATTTCTTCCTATTTTCCCCGTTCCGAATAACAAAATATTTTTATTCCCAATATCCGCCACATTTTGGATAATATACTGCACTGATGCAAAAGAAACCGATGTTGCGCCGGAAGAAATTTTCGTCTCCGTTTTAACTTTTTTGCTCGCCTGAATAACTGTATTTACCAACCGGTCCAGAAAAGTATTTACCAAACCTTCCCGTTTACTATTGTTAAAGGCGGTTTTAATCTGGCTGATGATTTCAAAATCACCCAGAATCTGACTGTCTAAACCTGTTCCTACACGAAACATATGGTTAACAGCTTCTTCATTTTTATAAATATACGCAGCCTGCTGAAATTCTTCTACAGAACCATTGCTGTTTTCGCAAAGCAATTTGATGAGTTCATAAGGATGATGGGCAAATCCATAAATTTCAGTTCTGTTACAAGTAGAAGTAACAATCAATGATTCTATACCTTCTGCTTTGGCTTGCATCAATAAATCAGATTGTGCTTTAGCATCTAAACTAAATTTTCCTCTTATAACTGCATCTGCTTTCTTATAGCTTAACCCTAATGCGTAAAAAGTGGTAGATCTGGACATATTAAAATTTTCCATATTTATGCTTTCCTTAAAAAGTTCAAAAAATTATTACTAAGTAATTTATATAACAAGGCTATAAGAACTTACTATATCGCTTTACAATACATCGATTCAAATTGGCGATTTTATATAATTTCCTGCCATTATACATGATATTAGACTTTCAAAATATTTATATACTGATTCTAAAATATTGTTAAGAGTCCCGCACTTCAAATAGTATTGAAATATAAAACGCTGCCTTTTTCAGGCAGCGTTTTGAGAAGAAATTTATTTTTGAACTATAGGAGTTCTCAATGATTCCAAAACAGCAACAATATCAGTATAAAGTTCTGTATTTGAAGCAACGCCATTCGCATTGGCCGCAGCTCCAACATATCCTTCAAATTTTGTATAATCTGCACTGCTTGATTTTGTTCCCATACGAGGATTTTTTGCAGGATCATGCGCAGCCGACATACTCAAACCAGAATATGTATTTACAGCATTGGTACCTCCGGTATTAAACGAAAAGAAATCAGTAAGGTTATCTGATAATTTAGCAATATTGGTAGACTGGGTAGTTCCAGTTTCTGCTAATAAAGGGGCAAAATGTGCCTGCAGATTACCCGACGCGTTCGATTGGATATCAGCAACAATCAATCCGATAGTTGAATTTACCACTTTGCGGAAACTCAAACGACCCTGTTCAATCATCTGTCCGGAATTATCAGGATCAGAAACCATTTTAGTTCCGCCTAAACGCTCGTAGATAGAAGCCTTAACCGGTGCTGGGGTTTCGTCGTCATTACTGCTGCAGGAAATCATAGCTGCCGATGCAGCAATTAGTACACTAAGTGTAAGTTTTGAATAAACTTTCATAAATTTAAAGTATTAAAGGGTTAATTAAAAAAACGATTTATCTTTTGAGACAGTCTATAGCTCAAACTATTTTGATTCATTGGGCATACTTCTTTGTCTGCTAAATTTGCCGGCAGTATATAACGCTGCGCATCGTAACGTCCTTTAGCCATCAGCTCGTTGAAAACTTTCTCAGAGTTTGTAATTTTATTATTGTGGAAGTACACCACAACATTTCTTTTAACGATGATAGAGTCTGATGTCAGGCCTTTTATGCTTCTCAGGTCGGCACAGATTTTTCTGGCCTGCAGAGAATCGATGTCTGATTTAAAATCGATTCTGCTTACCTGAAGATTCGGGGTGTCATAAACGGGCGGTTTGGCCGTTATAATGTGAAAAAGCAAAATCGCGGCAAACAGTACAAATATGCCGCTCAGAATTAAAAGTCCTTTTTTGATTATTTTATTAGTTTTCATAATTTTTATGGTTTTAAAATTATCTACGTGTACTTGATCAATGCGGTTTTAGAAATAGCAATAAATCGATCAATTTAGAATCATTTTAAATACAGAAATTACCTAATAATTTAATTATAAAGCAGATACTAGAAAACCCTGGCAAGATTAAATCCAAAAAATATATCTCCTTTTGTCCAGTCGCCAGTGGTTCTTCCCAGATACCCAGCCTCATCAATTGCCTGTGAACTGGTAAAATGCATCTGGAAAACATGACCGCCGGTTTCCAGATCAAAACCAATAGACAGCGGATTTTTATAAAGAGAATTTGACGCCCTGTTTAAATGCGCCGCATAATCCATATTTAAAGACCAGCGCTTAGCGAATTTATACCTCCCTCCAAATCCTATCGCATATTGGGAATTGCTTTGGTCTACGTCTTCAACAAAATTTTGATGAAAGAATGACGGCACAATTTCTAAAGAAAGTTTTTCAGAAAATTTTCTGGAAATCAGCAGCTGCGCAACATAAGTAAGCCTGTCTTTAAATTCAAGTTTAGGGTACAAGCTTTCTTTTAACGTGTTATTAATAGACAAACTATTGAACCCGGCGATAGTGACGGGAAAACCATCTTTTATTTGAGGAAATAGCATATACTTTATTGCAAAGTCATATGCAAATTCACTTCTGGCCGCACTTACATTAAGTCCATTTGTTACACCGTAAATAAATTTAATTTGTGTATTGGCATTATCGAGTCCATAAAACCCTTCAAAACCATCTTTAATAGAGCCGAATCGGTGTGCAACAACAAAATACAAATCGCCTTTTGCGGCCAATTTTGTAGACTCGAGATTAACAATTTTTAAGGCTTTGAATGCAGAGGTCACTTTTTCTTTTACAGAAGGAGTTTCTACTCCAGACAATAAATCGGTTTGGGAAAAGGTTAAAAGCGGAAATAAAAAAAATAATAGAATAAAGTTTTTCATGTGGTTAGTTTTAAATTGTTATTTGTATTAGTGTACAACTGAAGATTGGTCTATTTTAAATTCCTGAAGCAGTTCGTCATATCCTAAAAAACGCCCTTTAATTTTTAGGTTTTTCCCGGATATAATATTTTGCGGCAAACGGTCTTTGAATGTCACAAATACTTTTTCGCCCATAACAATACCATTGCCGGCTTTATCGATACTGGTTACCCGTGCAGATAGTTCAATTGTTTTGTCCTGATATTTGATGTAAGCCAGAGAGTCGTTTGAGGTAAACTCTCTCTCCAGTCCGCTGACCGTTACAGCATAATCGGCAGTTTCCGATTCTATATCCCTATGTCCTTTGTAGAGGTAGAGGTACGTTGAAATTCCGATTATTATAAAAAGGAAAATTGTAATTAGTATTTTTTTTCTCATAACTGGTTTTTAGTATTTCAAATTATCTACGTTAAAAAATACCTATTGGATTTAAAACATTAAATATGCCTCTTGCCAAATCTGTATTATTCTTTTCAACGTATATGATTTTGAAATGCCTGATGATCCTTAAAAAAATCATGCATTTATTTATAACTAAAAACCAATCTTATGAATTTAAAAACCCTTCTGGCCATCTCATCATTAGCTTCAATCTTTGTAAGTTGTGCCAACGATGATCCAAGTACTTTAATTGACTCTACACCAATTAATGGTTTGGCAACATACAACCAAAATGTAAAATCTATTATTGATAATAACTGTGTTGTATGCCATGCGGCAGTTCCTAAAAATGGCGCGCCAATGTCTTTAGTTACTTATGAACAGGTGAAAAATGCAGTTTTAAATAGAGGACTGCTGACACGAATTTCTTTAGAAAATGGAGATAGTTCCTTAATGCCGCAAGGTGGACCAAGATTGCCTCAAGCTACTATCGACATTATAAAAAAATGGAATCAGGATGGATTATTAGAAAAATAATCTATAACAGCAACATGAAGAAAATCATAATAATGCCAATGCTATTGGCTTCTTTTATTGTTTTTTCACAGGAAAAAATAGTAACTAAATCTGCAACAATAACTCTGGAAGCTTCAGTACCTTCTTTTCAGCCGGTTGCAGGAACTAACAGCAATGTAACTTTTGTTTTGAATCCCGCAACTGGAGAAGTGGCAAGTCTGGCTTTAATGAAAGGATTTGAATTTGAAATGGCATTGATGGAAGAACATTTTAATGAAAATTACATGGAAACCGATAAGTATCCAAAAGCTATTTTTAGAGGGCAAATAGAAGGATTCGACATTAAAAATCTAACTGAAGATTATAAAGATTACACCATAAAAGGAAAATTAGAAGTGCATGGAAAATCCAAGGATATAAGTGCCGATGCAAAAATTACAAGATCGGGTTCCAGAGTCACCCTTATATCTGATTTTGAAATAAATGCAAGTGATTTTAACATTCCGATTCCAGCGCTTATTAAATATAAACTGGATAATAAAGTCAAAATTCAAATTATTGCAGTTTTAAAATAAGACTGCGCAAAACAGGATGATTTTATAAAAAAATAAAGGCGAAATAATGAAAAAAACAATACTTATTGCAATGCTGTGTCTTTGCGCCATTGGCGTATCACAAGAAAAAATGGTCAGTAAATCGGCAAAAGTCATTTTTGAAGCTTCCGTTCCTTCTTTTGAAGAAGTTAAAGCAGTGAATCGGAATGTTACTTTTGTTTTGAATCCAGCAACAGGAGAGATTGCAAGTTTAGCCCTGATGAAAGGTTTCCAGTTTAAGGTTGCCTTAATGGAAGAACACTTCAATGAAAATTACATCGAAAGTGACCAATATCCAAAAGCCATATTTAAAGGAAAGATAGAAGGATTTGATCTTCAAAGCCTAAGCGCAGATGCTAAGGATTTTATCATTAAAGGCAAATTACAACTCCACGGTAAATCCAGGGATATAAATACTGATGCAAAGATAAGCAGATCACCATCAGGGGTCAGCATTTCATGTAATTTCAGCGTAAATGCCAGTGATTTTAATATCGAAATCCCAAATTTGGTTAAAAGCAAGCTTTCCAATAAAATAAATATCCAGTTTGCCGCAGTTTTAGAAGCCAATAAACAATAACCAGCTGGAAACTATCTCGAAAAGTCAATAATTTTTTATATCAAAAAAATGGAGGAAGAAATACAAATTGAGGACGGCCTTACCCTTATCCGTTTCCAGAACGACAGCTCAGAATCTTTTTCTGCACAGCACGAAATAGGTGCCGGCCTGATACAGTTTCATTTCGCACTAAAAGGCAATGCATTTTTTTTGTCCAGTCAGGATCATTGCACATTAGAATTGAAAGAGGAAAAATCACTGATTTTGTGCAATCTGCAGCATCAGTCATTGCTTAAGTTAGAACTTTCTCCAAATTCATGGATGATTTCTGTTATTGTTTCGATTAATAAATTTCACTCGTTATTTTCCGTTCAAGCAGATTATATTTCTATTTTAAGCCCCGATAAGAAGAAAAAAAAGTATTATACCGAAGGGTACATCAGTCCTGCTATGGCTGTTGTTTTGAGCCAGCTGTTTCATTACAGCCTTCATCCTTCCCTAAAGAACCTTTATTATAAAGGAAAAGCATATGAATTATTGAGTCTGTATTTCAATAAAATGGAAGATCCAAACGCAGTGCAATGTCCATTTTTGACTGATGAAGATAACGTGCTGAAAATCAAAAAAGCCAGAGAAATACTTATCGCCAATATGGCCGAACCGCCAGGACTGCAGCAGCTGGCAGATGAAATTGGGCTGAATATGAAAAAATTAAAAACAGGCTTCAAACAAATTTATGGTGATACGGTATACGGTTTTCTGTTTGACTACAAAATGGATTTCGCCTTAAAACTATTGGACAGCGGTTCTTACAATGTAAATGAAGTCGGGCTGAAAATAGGATACAGCACCGGAAGCCACTTTATTGCGGGATTCAAGAAAAAATTTTCCACAACCCCAAAAAGATATATAATGTCCATTAATACCAATCATAAAAACAGTTTCGCTTTTATAGATTAAGGCATAAATAAAAATATATTTGATTAATTTTAAGAAGCAACAAGTAATGAGTTTGAGGAAAATTAAAACAAAAACGATAATGAAAGGCGTATTATTAGTAAATTTGGGATCTCCCGAAAGTCCCGCACCAAAAGATGTTAAACCGTATTTAGATGAATTTTTAATGGATAAATACGTGATCGATGTTCCGTATTTATTGAGAGTTTTATTGGTTCGCGGCATTATTTTAAGAAAAAGGCCAGAAGAATCTGCGCACGCTTATGCGAAAATCTGGTGGGAAGAAGGTTCTCCATTAGTTGTTCTTTCAGAAAGAATGCAGAAAAAAGTACAGACTTTAGTAAATGTACCGGTTGAACTTGCAATGCGTTACGGAAGCATGACAATCGAGAAAGGACTCCAGCAATTGCATGATAAAGGCGTTACTGAAGTACTGCTTTTTCCGCTGTATCCGCAATATGCAATGGCTTCGACTTTGACTATTTTGGTAAAGGCCGAAGAAATCCGCAAGAAGAAGTTTCCACACATTACATTTACTGATGTTCCGGCATTTTATAACAAACCGGATTACATCAAGAATTTGGCAGATTCAATTCAAAAACATTTAGTTGGTTTTGAATATGATCATTTGTTGTTTTCTTATCACGGAATTCCAGAGCGTCACATTCGCAAAACCGACGTTACAAAATCACATTGTAAAATTGACGGTTCTTGTTGCAGTGCGCCATCTCCGGCACACGATTTCTGTTATCGTCACCAATGTTACGAAACAACAAGGCAAGTTGTAAAATTATTAGGGCTTCCCGAAGATAAATACAGTCTGACATTTCAATCGCGTTTGGCGGGAGATAAATGGTTAGAGCCTTATACTGATATTGAAATTGACAAAATGCCGGCAAAAGGAATTAAAAATCTGGCTGTTGTAACACCTGCTTTCGTTTCGGATTGTTTAGAAACGCTCGAAGAAATCGCCATGCGCGCCAAAGAAGATTTTGAGAAAAATGGAGGGGAAAATTTCCTGGCTATTCCCTGTTTGAATGACGACCAGAAGTGGTGCCAGACTGTTAGCAACTGGATTAATGAGTGGGCTGAATAATGCTAAAATAACAATAGGGAATATTGGAGCTTTCATTATTAATATATCAATTCGCCTCTTGTATTCATTTTAATTTATTTTTTTACCTCTTTTAAAACCAAAAAGAATATTAAAGCGTAAATGACTTTATAACTTAAAAAAAGTAATTATGAAAACTAGAAAATTTTTAGCAGCAGCAATCCTGGCATTAGGATTTGGATTGACATCATTTGCACAAAAAACAGTAATGGTTGGTGGAGCAGCTATGTATCCTAATAAAAATATTATAGAAAATGCGGTAAACTCAAAGGATCATACCACCTTGGTAGCAGCAGTAAAAGCAGCAGGATTAGTTGAAACTTTACAAGGTAAAGGCCCATTTACTGTTTTTGCACCAACAAATGAAGCATTTAGTAAATTGCCGGCTGGAACTGTTGAAACATTATTGAAACCTGAGAATATTAAATCATTACAAACTATATTGACATATCATGTAGTGGCCGGTAAAATGAATAGTTCTGATATTGCAAAAGCAATAAAAGCTGGTAAAGGAAAAGCTTCTTTAAAAACAGTTAGCGGCGGAACTCTAACTGCCTGGATGGATGGAAAAGATTTGTACATTAGTGACGAAAGTGGCAATAAAGCTAAAGTTACAATTTCAGATGTAAATCAATCTAATGGTGTCATACATGTAGTGGACGCAGTACTGCTTCCAAAAATGTAGTTTGCTGAAAATAAATTACAATTAAGCCCTGAAATTTCAGGGCTTTTTATATAATTACTATGCGACAAAATAGTAATAGTCAATTGTATTAGAGATTTTGATTACCATTTTATTGCCAGCTCAAAACTTTAAATATAAGGAATTGATATCTTTTTTTTGCAAAAGATTAAGGCTGTCTCTTTTTATTTTTGGTAAAATAATACATAAAACTAAATATATTTTTGCTTCAATCCCCAACAGTACATCTAAACCAAAACTCTAAAGCCAATGAAAGACAAACATTACATGTAGTAAGCCAATTTCTTCAAATCATCCAAAAATGATGTTGTAATTTGTCCCGTTGAGGTCACTCTTAAAAAAACGTTAAAACATCAGTTTTAGCGTTTTTTTTATGCTTTTTTCATATAATTTAACCCGCTTTAACTTACAAAAATAAGAGATTTGTTAATCCAGTAAGGTTGACTTGACTGGATTCAAACCAAACTTAAACACTCTAATACAGCATTATACAAACACCAACTATCTTTAACTTAACAAAAATTCATCCAATAAAAGTCTTAAATTTTAAATTTAATTAATTTAGCGATCTGTACTCCAACGGTGAATATCCCGTAATCTTTTTAAATGATCGCGTAAAATGCTGTGGATACTTAAAACCTAATTCATAAGCAATTTCACTTACAGACTTGCTTGCATCCATAATTCTTTCTTTTGCAAGGTCCACGATTTTCAAATGAATATATTCCATTGCCGTTTTACCGGTTTCTTTTTTAACCATATCTCCAAAATAGTTAGGCGAAAGAAACAATTGTTCTGCACAATAAGCAACACTGGGCAATCCGATAGTCTGCGGCTTGTCTGAATTGAAATAATCTTTTAACAGGTTATCAAATTTTTCAATGTTAGTACGGTTTGCATCATTACGTGTTATAAACTGTCTATCATAAAAACGAACGCAATAATCAAGGAACAATTCAATGTTTGCCGCAATTAGTTTTTTACTGTGCTTATCTGTTCCCTGCTCCAATTCATATTTAATTTTATCAAAACAATCAAGTACAATCTTTCTTTCTTTTTCAGATAAATGTAAAGCTTCTCTGGATTCATACGAAAAAAACGAATAATCATCAATATGCCTGCCAAGTGCTGTTCCGTGTATTAGGTCAGGATGAAATAATAAAGCAAAGCCCTGAGGTTTGTAATTTTCATCAATATTTACATTAATAATTTGTCCGGGTGCTACAAACACTAATGTTTTGTCCTGATAATCATAGGTACTGCGTCCGTATTTAAGGTCACCACACTGAACATCTTTTAAATAAACTGCATAAAAACCAAAACTCATACGTGATGCATAAACCTCGGGGAATGTTTCACTAAAATCAATGACACTAACAAGTGGATGCAGATTTTCTTTATGATAAAAAGTATCATGTTCACTCACAGTATCAATTCTTTGTATCTTTTCCATAACTTTTCTTTTAAAATCTAAACAAATTTAGAGCAATTAATCAACCTATTTTAAATCCCAAGGCCAAACCTGTAAAAATGGTATGTGAATCTGTATTTTGTATAAGTTTTCACAACCGTAACAGCCTGAACTTTGCATTGTAAATAATTTAAGAAAGAAATCATGAATAAAATGAATGGAAAAGTGGCATTAGTGACCGGTGCTGCATCAGGATTAGGATTTGCAACTGCAAGAGCATTTGCACAACAAGGAGCTTCTGTTGCTCTTGTAGACTGGAATGAAAAACATGTTAAAGAAGCTGCTGAAAAACTTGCAGCGGAAGGATACAACACAGTTGCTATACAATGCGATGTGTCTAACGATAAAGAAGTAGAATCAATGGTAATTAAAACTATCGCCACATTCGGAGGTTTAGACTACGCGTATAACAATGCAGGAGTTCAAAATGAATTGGCAGAAGCTGCAGACCAGACCTTGGAAGATTTTAATCGTGTAACTAGTATCAACTATCAGGGGGTATGGAGTTGTATGAAATATGAACTTCAATATATGCGCAAACAAGGAAGTGGTGCAATTGTAAACTGTTCTTCTATCGGTGGGATTCGTGCGGGTGCTCAGCGTGGTGTATATCATGGTGCAAAACATGGCGTTATAGGTTTAACCAAAAGTGCTGCTGTAGAATATGCCAGTCGAGGAATTCGAATCAATAGTGTAAGTCCAGGTCTTTTTCAAACCTCAATGTCTGATCAAATGATCGCGGCCGGACAAAAAGAAGCATTAGATGGTATGCTGGAAATGGTGCCTATCGGCAGATTAGGACTTCCTGAAGAAATTGCAAGTACTGTAATTTTTCTTTGCAGTGATGATGCCAGAATGGTTGTAGGACACAATTTGGTAGTAGATGGAGGTTTAACTGTATAATATTTTAAACAAATTCCGATGAGAAAAATACTTTTATCATTTATAGTAGTTCTATTTTTTCAACTGAATAGCTGGTCACAGCAAAATCATTCAACTACAATCTTTACTAAAGGCAAGCAAATAACAGCTAACTTTACGGGAGTAGTTTGGGTACAGCAGCTTGTGGCCAAAGATAGTATTTTTAATCTTGTTGCCGGAAATGTAACTTTCGAAGCTGGTGCCCGCAGCTATTGGCATACACATAATGCAGGTCAAATCCTTTTAGTTACCGACGGCATCGGCTACACCCAGGAAAAAGGAAAACTGATTCGGGTTTTTCATAAGGGCGAAGTAATTATCTGTCCGCCAAATGTAGAGCATTGGCATGGTGCTTCGCCCGGAAGTTCGATGACACATATTTCTATAAATCCGAATGCAGATAAAGGCGTGGTAACTTGGCTGAGACCAGTAACAGATCAGGAATACAACGGTCTCAGAAGTAATAACTAAACTTATTTCTATGAAAACTCTATTCTCTTTAGCCGTTTTTATTCTTATAACAAACATTAAAGCACAAAACAAGATGGACAATCAAAATTTAGACTCTAAACAAAAGAGTATTGTTAGTATATCAGCATTGACTGCGACGGGCAGCCTCGATCAATTAAAAATGGAGTTAAATACAGGTCTCGATAACGGACTAACCATTAATGAGATTAAAGAAGAATTGGTACAGCTTTATGCTTATTGTGGTTTCCCTAGAAGCCTTAACGCTATTAATACCTTTATGGCTGTTGTCGATGAACGAACAGCTAACGGCAAAAAAGATATTGTAGGCAATGACGCATCCCCGATAAATGATAACCAAAAGTATCAGACAGGAAAAAATACTTTACAAAAACTAACGCACAGAGAAGAAAAAACGCTTAGCGGCGCAAATGCTTTTGCACCTGCTATTGATGTTTTTTTAAAGGAGCATCTGTTTGCAGATATTTTTAGCCGTGACGTTCTTAACTACCAGCAGCGCGAACTTATTACTATTGCTGCATTGGCTGCCATGACTGGTGTAGAGCCACAATTGCAGGCACATATTGGCATAGGCTTAAATACAGGTATTACTGAAAATCAATTAATAGAAACTTTTTCGGTAATTGATGAAAAAATCAATAAAATGCAAGGAGAGTTAGCGCGTCAGGCATTAGAAAAGGTGTTAGCTGCAAAAAAGCAATAAACAAAAATCGAAAACAATAAAGATTAACCAACAGTAAATTCTATTCTATGAAAACTAAACTTTTATTAATCAAAATACTAATTTTCAGCATCATGATATTTACCATTGGCAATACAAAAATTTTTGCGCAACAGGATAAAAGAAAAATACGGATTGCCAAAATAGAAGTTTATCCTTCTTTTCTAAATGAATATATAACAGCACTTGCTGAGCATGCAGAAACTGCCGTTAAGGTCGAATCCGGAGTACTCGCACTTGAGGCCGTCTATGATAAAAAACAGCCGGAATTGGTTACCGTTTTTGAGGTATATGCCAGTGAAGAAGCGTATCAGATACATTTAAAAACACCGCATTTTCTTAAGTACAAAAGCGGAACATTAAAAATGGTTAAATCTTTAGAACTTATAGAGGTCTCTCCTATTGCCCTTGAGATTAAACCTGAATTAATTGAAAATAAATCGTATGGAGGAAAAGAAAAATAATCCATCTAGAAGAATATTTATTAAACAGACTGCTATTGCTGGTTCTGGACTATTGTTTGCAGGACCATTACAGCTTTTCGCACAACCAGATAAAACAGAATTTATGAGCCCAAATATAAAAACAAAAGGATATGCAGGTCGTGATACAAATAGTAACTTAGCAGTATGGAATTTTGAACGCCGTGCAGTTGGAGATAATGATATGCTTATTGATATAAAATTTTCAGGAATCTGCCATTCAGATATTCATACTATAAAAGGCCATTGGGGCAAACAGGTTTATCCGCAGGTTCCCGGACATGAGATTGCCGGAATTGTAACTGCTATTGGTAAAAATGTCACTAAATTTAAAGTGGGAGACAAAGCTGGCGTAGGCTGTATGGTTGACAGCTGCATGGAATGCATTAGCTGTAAAAATGGCGAAGAGCATCATTGCGAAACCACAGGAATGGTAGGAACATACGGAGCATCAGACAAGACCTCTCCATCAGGAATTACCCAAGGCGGTTATGCCAATAATATTGTTGTAAGAGAGCATTTTGCTATTAAAATACCGGAGAATATTAGTCTTCAAAATGCGGCGCCTTTGCTTTGTGCAGGCATTACCACTTATTCGCCTTTAATGAAAGCTAATTTCCTGAAAGGAGATAAAATTGGTGTAGCAGGAATTGGCGGTTTAGGACATCTTGCAATAAAACTTGCTGTGGCAAAAGGTGCTGAAGTTTATGCTTTTACAACAAGCGAAAGTAAACGTCAGGATATTTTAGATTTTGGAGCTAAAGAAGTGATCGTAGTAGATTCTATTGATAAACTAAAGCCATATAAAGGAAAACTCGATTATATGATATCAACTATTCCGTATGCTTACGAGCTTTCTGACTATGCAGAATGCGTAAAGCCTTATGGCAGTTTTACGCAAGTTGGCCAGCCTATTAATGGGGAATTTAAAATAGATAATGCTAAGTTCTTTTTTAGCCGTGTCAATTTTAATGCCTCACTAATTGGAGGTATTCCCGAAACGCAGGAAGTGATGAATCATTGCGCGCAAAATAAGATATATCCGCAGATTGAAATAATTAAAGCATCAGAAATTAACGAAGCATGGAATAAAGTGGTAAACAAAGAAGCCCGATATCGTTATGTAATTGATATAGCAACCCTTTAAAAGAAATTATTATGAGTGATAAAGAACAAAAGAAAACAGCACCAGAAGGGTTTGGTCCTGTCGCAACAGATTACTTTACTGGCACTGGCTGGCTAAAAATGAGAGTTATACCAGATGAAGTTACAAACTGCAGTATTGGCGAAGTAATTTTTGAACCAAACTGCAGAAACAACTGGCACACACATCCAAGCAATCAAATGCTTATTGTTACAGAAGGTACAGGTTATTATCAGGAAGAAGGCTCTCCTATTCGCCAGATAAAAGTTGGTGATATTGTCAATGTTCTTCCAGGAATTAAACACTGGCACGGTGCAACACCAAACGGTAGGTTTGCTCATTACGCCATAGGTATTAATACTGAAAAAGGTATAGTAGACTGGCTTGAGCCTGTTACTGACGAACAATACAACAGTTTTGAATAAGTTAGTTCAAATTATTGCATTAAAATTGATAAGTATCATTTGTTTCAATGCAATAAGCTTAAACAAATAATTGCAAAATTATGTTTTTTTCTTAGATAGATTATGATGTGAATTTTCCAAAAATATTTTATTAATTTTATCTGATAACTAAATAGATGAAAATCAGAAGCTAGCTCTTCCTTAAAATATTAATAATAATTTTTTAACGTTTTTTAACATTTAACGCTAACGATAGTTACAAACCGCTCCTGAGTCAAAATACAAAATAATTATCTTACAAATCAACTTGAAAATAAGTCAATTTCTTTAAATCATTCATAAAATGATTTATAAATTGTGAACTAAACGTCACTTAAAAAATTGAACAATCCCTATGTATTTGATACATAGGGATTTATTTGTTTGTACTAGGATTCAAACATTCTTTCTACTCAATTTACAAATCACTAATAATCAATTAAGTATATTTTAATTAAAAAATTATGATACCCTCATGAACTAATTCACTTCCCATAAACTTCCCAATAATTTATTGGGGAAGTTTAAATCTTTAAATCTTATGAAATGAAAGAAAAAATATTTACAATTGAGAATATCTATTTTATTATACTTATTGCAATCATTACATTTTGGTTAACAATGGTTACTGCAAAAGGAAGCTTAACAAATAATAGAAGAAAATGGTGGAAGCGATTAACGGAAAGAGGAAGGATAGCTTGTTATATAGGATTATTATTAGCTCTTATTTTAGCACTTCAGGAATTCAATAACCAAAGAATTTCATATAACAATAATATTGATTTAAAAAATGCACAGGACTCAAGTGCTACTATGATAACCCAAGGCGTAAAAAAAGGTGTTAAAACAGAAACAGACAAACTTTTTGAAAATCTAACAATTGCTTTTAAAAAACAAGGTTTACAATACGATTCAATAAAAAATACAGTAACGAAGATTAAAGACTCTGTTAAAACAACAATTATCAATGGAGAACCTCCATTGATAGAATTTGTAAATATTCAGATTATTGATAGTTCATACTTTAGAAATAACTATACTATAAGATTCACTCTTAAATCTCTTAATTCAGTAAGTTATAACACAGATTTAATAATAGAAAGTTTTGGAATTTTTAGTGATAGAAAAATTGATTATATGGGCAATGTAAGAATTTTATCAAAAACTACACTTCCAAAGGAAATTTCTTTTTATCAAAACATGATAGTTGAAAAGGATTCATCTTTTATCTTTTATGCTTTCAGATTAAGAGGTTTTTATTTTAAACATGATAAAACAAAAATTACAATTGATAAATTCTATACACTAGAACCAAAAGCAAAAAAAGATAATGTGAAATATACTACTCCTGAAATGGAAAACGATTTAAGAAATTATATTAAAAAGAAGAATATTAAATAATACTTCCCACAAACTTCCCAACACATGATAACACATATTGATTTACAACTATTTACGCATAAGGTTTATTTCCAGTCGAGGTCACAAAGCCAAATGGCGCCAATTGAATTCAATTGGCGCCATTTTTTATTTGGTGAGGAGGAATCGAAAGGTATCGAAATTGATTTGAATGGAAATATCACACGATAAGGGAGATACACAGATCAGAATCCCTTCTGATACCATAAACAGCATTATGGCTATTAAATTGAATCTTGAAAAATCTATTCCAAATATTTCAAGTATGGCTTATTTTGACAAATACACGGGTAAACTTTTGAAAATAAGACGTTATGAATCCTTTAGCAATGGCGATAAAATATGACGCTTAATTTACCCAATTCACACAGGAAGTATCTATGGTTATCCAACAAAAATTTTAGCCTTTTTAGTTTGCTTATTTGCGGCAACATTACCCATTACAGGACTTCTTATTTGTTTGTGAAGAAAGAAAAAAGCCGTTAGTATTTTTTCTGAAAGTAAAGATAATTTGTCGTTGTACCTTCATCTCGCAATCTTATCTGAGAATTATTAAATTCAAAAAGCTTCCAGTCAAAATTTAATTTAGAAAGCACTCCTGTACTAAAACTTATCTTTACTTCTGTAACTCCGCTTTGGACTGAACTTTCCCACTGTCCCGTTTCCGAAACTCCATTTTTGGTGGCAACTACAGATTGATCGGTTTTAAATACAAATGTATAATCACTGTAATTTGAAGTCTTAACAGTACCATCATAAAAATAGGGAATTTCCCAAGAATCTTTTGTGATGGTTGTAGAAAAATCTAGTGTCACAAGGTTATTTTCTGGGCAATAATCTATGGCATATTTAATAGCGTTTTCGAAATCCTGATTATTTGAAATCGTTTTTATCTGATTATTGTAATCAGCAATTGTGATAGGATATTTTAAAGATATGTACTGGCTTTCATTTAAATTTTTAATGAAATTAAAAAAGGCCTGGTCACTTACTATCGATTGAGAACTGCCTGCTTGATTCGCGCTGTTGTAGATATTGATAGTGATAGGATAATTGATATTCAATCCGTTGATTTTGGATAAAAGATCTGGGTAAAGATTCCAATAATCTATTAATGCATCAAAATCTGCCTGATTTGGAATAAGTTTTTCGATGTAATTGTAGTATACCATCGTTACAGGAAAATCTATTTTTACAATATCATCATCATAATTGCTTGCGTTGATATTATCCAAAACTTTCTGATAATCGGCTGTGGTATTTACTGCAATCTGTTCATTATTTACTGTAACAGTATATGGGAGTTTTATGGTGCAGTAGCTGGATCCGTCGATCATATTATCTTGTACAGTTCTAACCATAGCAACTCTTTGCAGATAAGTAGTGAGCGGAGAAACAGTAGTAATTGTCCCCTGCGAATTATTGTTTTGTTCGTCTATTTCACTTTGACAAGAAAACAATAACAACAGGAAAACTGCAATTGATAAATATTTTTTCAAAAGGAACATATTTATGTTTTTACAAAGGTAAATAAATTTTAAAAGAAACTATTTTTTAATGAACCAACATCAAAAGGTTCATAATTTTCATCTATACTAAATTATCAAAAACCAATAGCATTTTATTACTCAATAAAACAATCATCTTTACTTTTACCCTACTTAAATTAAAAACAAATACTTTTGCGCTTTACAAACTGAAACTCTAAATGCCAGATAAAAACCAATCTAATACCTGCGATGAAATCATTTTTTCGTCTTTCTTCAAAAGTCATGTAAAAGCACTTCGGAATTTTCTTTTTTACAAATTTGGAAACGCAGAACAAGCAGAAGATGTAACTCAGGAAGCATTTGTAAAGCTTTGGCAGAATTGTGCTTCTGTACCTTTAGAAAAAGCAAAATCATACCTTTATACGATTGCAAACAACAGCAGTCTTAATCAAATTGCACACCAAAAAGTAGTTTTGAAATATGAAAAAAACTTCAGCGGTTTAGACAAAACAAACGAAAATCCAGAATATCTCTTGGAGGAAAAACAATTTCAAGCCAAACTTTTAAAAGCAATCGAAAACTTAAACGAAAAACAGCGCACTGCCTTTTTGATGCACAGAATTGACGGAAAAAAATACAGC
Source organism: Flavobacterium ginsenosidimutans (assembly GCF_003254625.1). Classification (GTDB taxonomy): domain Bacteria; phylum Bacteroidota; class Bacteroidia; order Flavobacteriales; family Flavobacteriaceae; genus Flavobacterium; species Flavobacterium ginsenosidimutans. Next base: position 473,593 of record NZ_QJRJ01000082.1, on the reverse strand, counting down.
GAAATCGCCATAGAGCTCAACATTAGTGTAAAGGCTGTGGAAAAACGCATTCATTTGGCGTTGTTAAGCTTACGTAAAGAAATTGATTTATAAAAAGTAGGGTAAATTTAGTTCTAATTGTTTTAATTAAATAATACGATAAAATGAAAAAAAATCGCTTATTAGCAAAATGGCTCAACGACGATTTGTCTCCGGATGAATTGGCTGAATTTGAGGCAAGCCCCGATTTTGAAAAATACCAAAAGATAAAAAATTATACCGCTCATCTTGAAACAGGTGATTTGGATGAAAATGCTATGCTGTCTGCTATTTTAAGTCAGAAAAAAACAGCACCAAAAGTAGTTCCGCTTTACAAAAAATGGGCATTTAAAGCTGCCGCCATATTTGTGCTGGCTCTCGGAATTAGTTTTGCGATAAAAGTTTTTGTCCCTCAAACCGAAACTGCCGATTTTGGAAAAAAGACTGCTTTTTCATTACCCGATAATTCTGAAGTGATTTTAAATTCAGGTTCTGAAATACACTATAAAAAGTGGAATTGGGATAAAAACAGACATCTTGAACTAAAAGGAGAAGCTTATTTTAAAGTCGCAAAAGGCAGAAAATTTGAAGTCCAAACGAATCTTGGAAAAGTAACCGTTTTAGGAACGCAATTTAACGTTAAAGCCAGAAAAAACAGGTTCGACGTTGTGTGTTATGAAGGTCGTGTCAAAGTAAATTATAACAACATTCAAGTTTTATTAACTCACGGTCAGAGCGTTCGTTTTGAAAATGGAAAACAGATTCAAAGAACTGTAAATGCATTACAACCAGAATGGATGAACGATCAGATTTGTTTTTATAAAGAAAATATCAGAAGCCTTCTTGATGAAGTAGAAAGACAATATAATATTAAGATTGAACTAAATACAAAAGATACTATCTCCTTGTTTACAGGTAAATTACCAGCAAAAAATCTAAATACAGCTTTGCAGATTATTAGTACAACGTATCATTTGGAGGCTAAAAAAGTATCTGACAACAAAATAATTTTTGACGAAAAATAAATGTTCCGCCCCAAACAATTTCATTTTTTGTTTTTTCTCTTTTTTCTTGCCCTGAATCTTTTTGCTCAGGACAAAGGAAAAGTGATGCCCATTAAAAAAATAATAATTGATATTGAAGAACAGCATGGTGTAAGTTTTAATTACACAGAAGATAATATTGAAGGTCTCCAATTAAATCCTCCAAAAAAATCACTTTCATTAGAACAAAAACTAGAATATTTAAGAAAAAGAACTCATTTATCTTTTGAAAATATAGGAAACAAGTTCATCAATATCTACAAAAAGAACAATGAAGCTCCAATAATTTGCGGCTATGTTTTTTCAAACATCGATAAAAAACCTATTGAGAATGCGAATGTTAGTTTAAATAATAAAACTCACATTACAACTGATTCTCAAGGGTATTTTGAGTTTAACAAAGAAGATAAAAACACTTTTATAATTAGTCATGTTGGTTTTGCCTCAAAGAGAATTACGGCAGGAAATCCAGACGCTAAAAATTGTCTTCAAATTGTATTAGAACCTGAAATTACAGAATTGCACGAAATTAAAACCAATGCGATTTTAGCTTCGGGTATTTCTAAAAACACCGATGGATCTCTTGAAATTAAACCTAAAAAATTTGGTATTCTTCCAGGCCTTATTGAACCTGACGCTTTGCAGACTATGCAGCAGATTCCGGGCGTAAACAGTCTCGATGAAAGTGTCTCAAGTATTAATGTTCGCGGTGGCACGCACGATCAGAATTTATTTTTGTGGAATGGAATACGAATGTTTCAAACGGGACATTTTTTTGGTTTAATATCTGTTTTTAATCCAAATCTTGGGCATACGATTTCTATATATAAAAACGGAAGTTCTGCCTTTTATGGAGAAAGTGTTTCAAGTGTAGTCGCCATTTCTTCTACTCCAGAAAAAGCCGAAAAAAATTCATTTAGTGCGGGAATCAACATGATTAATGCTGATGTTTATGGAAAGTATAATCTTTCTAAAAAAAGTTATATCGAAATTTCGGCGCGCAAATCGATTACTGATTTTGTAGAAACTCCTACTTATAAAGAATATTTCAATAAAGTATTTCAAAACACTACCATAACAGATTTTTCGCAGAACCAAAATCTTAATTATAAAAGCGATAAAAAATTTGGTTTTTATGATGCTACCATAAAATATGCTCAAAAAATAGGAATTAAAGATCAAATAGTACTGGATTTAATAACCATAAAAGATAACTTGGAAGTTACTAAAAGTGCTGTTTCATACAATATAAATAAAGCACAAAACAATATTTTACGCCAGCAGAATTATGGCGGAAATTTGTCTTGGAAAAGAAACTGGAATAGCTTCAACACCACAAAAATTAATGTTTACAATTCTTCCTATGAACTTCTAGCCGATCAGAAGTCAATTTACGAAAACCAGACCGTTATTCAGGAAAATACCGTAAACAACAATGGCGTGAATCTAGAAAACAATCATATTTTAAACTCTAAATTTAGTTTCAGCGACGGCTATCAATTTAATGAAATTGGTATTACTAATTTAGAGCAGGTAACTAATCCTGATTTTTATCGTAAAGTAAAAGACGTATTACGAACTCACGCTTTAATTGTAGAAGGAAAATATAATGATACCATTTCTCGAGTATATTTTAAGGGTGGAATGCGACTTAATTATATTGAAAAATTTAAAAAATATATTGCGGAACCAAGACTTCAATTGGGTTACGGAATAAGCAAAAGCCTTAATTTAGAATTGCTTGGCGAACTCAAAAGTCAAAACTCTCAGCAAATTATTGATTTGCAGAAAGATTATTTTGGTATTGAAAAAAGACGCTGGATTATCTCCAATAATGGCACAATTCCTATTCAAAAGAGCAGACAGTTATCCTTAAACTTGTTTTATAAAAAAAACGACTGGCTTTTGGATATTGAAAACTTTTATAAAAAAGTAACGGGAATAACTACTTCTAGTCAAGGTTTTCAGAATCAGCTGGAATTTGTTAGAACTACAGGTGGTTATGAAATCTGGGGAATAGAAATGTTGGTTCAGAAAAAAATAAATCACTTTCTTACGTGGTTGAGTTATACTTACAATGAAAACAATTATAATTTTCCGAATTATGAATACTCTCGTTTTCCAAACAACTTTGAGCTGACACACACTTTGTCGTGGGCGGCAATTTATGAGAAAAACAATTTCAAGATTGCCTTAGGAACAAAATGGACTTCTGGAAGACCAAAAACATCTCCAAATTTATCTCAAATTGATCTTTTTGATCCTGTACTGGTTTACAACAAACCAAACGACAGTAATCTGAATATGTTTTCTCAGGTTAATCTTTCGTCAACTTATAAGTGGGAAACCGCAGACGGAATTCAATACAAAATAGGAATCTCAATCCTAAATATTCTTGACAGAAGAAATGAAATCAGCGAATATTATAGAATTAATTCTTTAACCAATTCTATAGAAGAAGTCGATACTTTTTCATTGCAAAGAACTCCAAATCTGAGTTTTAGAGTTTCATTTTAATATCCATTCTACAAGAGTTTTAAAGCTCTCATTCTTCCTTTTTACTTTTTTTTCAAAAAATTACAATTCTTTGGTAGGGTAATCTACGCTAAGGCTGTTTCACTATAGAATCATCATTTGATTTGAGACAGTTTTAAGTATGAATACACAAGAAAATGCAACATCTAAAAAACGTCAGATCAGGTTTGCGTCAAAATACAAATCTGAAATAGTGCCCATTATGGATGCTCTTTACATTATAAACGGAAAATGGAGAATTCCAATAATCCTGACGTTTATGGAAAAGCTATTTTAAAAAAAGCGCTGAATGATTATCACATCAAAAAAAACTAAAAACAAAATTATGAAAAGAAAAAAAATAACAATTGTAACTGCGGTATTACTGTTAATGGTTTCTGCCGGAATCTACTTTTATTATGGAATAATATTTAAAGAAGCCCGAAATATAGCATCTGAAGCGCCAGATTTTAGCATAACGGCAAAAAAACTGCTTGAAGATTATAACGCTGATCCTAAAAAAGCAGATTCAGTATACCTCAATAAAACTATTGAAATAACGGGTAAAGTAACCAAAGAAACCAACTCTACAATTATACTTGAAAATACTGTTTTCTGTCTGTTTAAAGAAAAATTAAAAAATAAAATGATCAACAATAAAATGACGATTAAAGGCAAATGCATTGGTTATGACGAACTATTTATGGAAGTCAAAATAGACCAATGCACTGTCAAATAAACCAAACAAATAATAATTAATTTATGAAGAAAATTCTAGTTCCGTTCTGCCTGTTTTTAGTTACGCTGGCTTACTCACAGGATGATTTATTGAAGAGTCTTGATTCTACACAAACAGAAGAAAGCTATTCTACAGCTACTTTTAAAGCTTTACAGCTGGTAACCTTACAGACCACAAAAATGCCTGCTAAAAAAGAGTTTTATTTTGTGGTTTCGCATCGTTTTGGCACTGTAAAAGATGGTTTTGACAGTTTTTTTGGACTTGACAATGCAACCACAAAACTTGGGGGAATTTATGGTGTTACAGATTGGTTAGCTGTCAGCCTTTCGAGACATACTTTAAATAAAATGTATGAAACTGGATTAAAGTACAGATTAGCAAGACAAAACGATAATTTTCCGCTGGATATTGTTGGCTATAGCGTTGCGGATATCAATACTTTTTTAGAAAAAGACCAATATCCTGGTTTAGAATTTAAGCATCGCATGACGTATGTGCAGCAACTTTTAATATCTAGAAAAGTAAGTGAAAAATTCTCTATTGAATTAGTACCGTCTTTTTTACACAAAAACCTTTACAATCCTGATATCGAAAGAGATAATCAGTTTTCTTTTGGCGGTGGCGGGCGCTATAAAATCACAAAAAGATTATCTGTCAATTTAGAATACATGCACAATTTTGACAAACCTGACTTTTATAAAAATCCATTGTCTGTAGGTCTTGATGTAGAAACTGGCGGACACGTATTTCAATTAATTTTTACCAATTCACAATCTATGAGTGAGAGCGGATACCTTACTAATGCCTCTGGAGACTGGGGCAAAGGAGATTTCTTCTTTGGCTTTAACCTTTACAGAGTATTCTAACAATTAAAAACAATAAATCATGAAAAAAACAATCTTACTTACAATTTTATTGGCTGTATTTGCAAGCTGTAGTGATTCTGACACCTATGAGGATATCGAAACACCACCTACTACACCAACAAATCCAACAAATCCAACAACTGGGGTTACCTACAATAAAGATGTAAAATCTATTATTGACGCCAACTGTGTAAGCTGCCACTCAAGCGGAAGGTCTGCAGCTTTTAGACCGCTGACTACTTTTGCTCAGGTAAAAGCTGCCGTAGAAAGTGCTGGTTTATTAGGGAGAATCCAGCTTCAAAGTGGCCAGCAAGGACTTATGCCTCAAGGCGGAAGAATGGCTCAGGCTAATATTGATCTAATTGTGAAATGGAACACCGATGGTCTAAAAGAAAATTAATTATTATGAAAAAATCATTCATAAATTTCTTTGCATTATTGCTCGTTATAGTTGCAAACACTAGTGGATTTGCACAAAAACTAATTACAAAATCAGGGAATATAAAATTTCAAGCATCAATGCCTTCTTACGAAGAAGTCGCTGCAGAAAGCAAATCAGTATCAGCAGTTCTGGATCAGACAACGGGAGATTTTGCGAGTTTAGTTCTTATAAAAGGTTTTCGATTTAAAGTAGCATTAATGGAGGAGCACTTTAATGAAAATTATATGGAATCTGAAAAGTTTCCCAAAGCAACTTTCAAAGGTAAAATAGAAGATTTTGATAGTTCTAAAATTACAAATTCTCCTAAAAATTTTACACTAAAAGGAGATCTTACTATTCATGGAAAAACAAAAGCAGTCTCAGTGATTGTAAAAATTTCAAAAGCTCCAAACGGTGTCAATGCTATTGGCACGTTTGAAGCAAAACCAGAAGATTTTGATATTGAAATACCAAGTCTTGTGAGAAAGAAAATTGCTGACAAAATAAAGATTAATTACAATTTTTTATTAGCTAAATAATCCTATTTAAGTATCTGATTCATTCAGATTCAAAAGAGTTTTAAACATGACTAATGTTCTAGAGGCCGGTAAATGATTACGCCGGTCTCTTTTTTAAACCTTAAATTATATTAAAATGATCTGTAAAAATTATGTTGTTACCGGAGAAGATGTAAATGATTATATGGTTATGGAAGATACCGCATATATCTCATATACTGTCAGATTGTTATACCAATTTTTGTTTTGCAATGGTTTTTCCAAAGAAAAGCTTAATTACATGCATTTAGGTTTACAGGAAGGAAATCATGAATTAATCATCTATAAAAACCTAATGTTTACAGAACATTTTTTAGTTGAAATGAAGCATTGTTACTTAGCGGATAAAATCAATATTAAAAGCTGTTTTTTTAACTCGAAAAACGAGTGTTGTGCAGAAGTAATAAAAGAAGTAAAATGGTTTGACCCAATCAGTAAAGAAGTTGTTAAAACACCTAAACAAATTCTTAGACATTTTTATCCGAAAATATAAAATCCAACACATCTCCTACATGTATTTGCTTCCAAGTTTTATAATATTACGATAAAAGCCTAATATCTAAAAGATATCAGGCTTTACTTCAAAAAACGAATATTTAAATTGCTGTTAACAAGGCCAATTGCAAAAATTTTGTTTTAACTAACTCATATTTCATTTAAATTTCATAAAAGTTAAATTTTCATTTTTAACATCATTTTTTCAATTCTGGAAAGTGAAATTTCGGGATTCGCTCCAGGAGATTCAGCTACTAATGCACCTACTGCACAGGCAAAATCTATTGAATACTGAGGTTCTTTTCCACTTAACAATGAAGCTATCAAAGCCGCCAGAAATGAATCTCCAGCACCTACGGTGTCAGCAACTTCAACAGGATATCCCTCATTTTCATAAAGTCGGCCTTCCCACATTAGCAAGGCTCCGTGTTTGCCTCTCGTTACACACATTCCCGTTACTTTACTTCGTTCAGCTATAAAATTCATATTGTCCTCCAGACTTGTAAATGGCGAAGCCATAGCTGTAGTAATTTCTAATAATTCCTCATCATTAAACTTTATAAAATCCGCTGACTGCATTAGTCTTTCGAGCATTTCATATGAATAATGTGGTTTTCTTAAATTCACGTCAAAAACCTTATAGACTTTTTTTTGAAGCATTTCTTCAAGTGCCAGTCTTGAAACGTTATCTCGGCAAACTAAACTGCCATAAATTAAAACATCGGCATTAGCAACTGAATTCCTCGCCAAATCATTCAATTCAATTTTATCCCATGCAGACGGATAACTGATTTCATAACTTGCAGATCCCCGCTCATTTAAGGTCACATTGACCAAACCAGTTGGGAAATCTTCAGAAACTACAATTGTATCCGTTTCAAGTCCCAGTTGTTTCACTTGCTCTTTTATTGCTTTCCCGTCTTCGTCATTGCCCACACAGCTTATCATAGCTACTTCGCAACCCAGCGTTTTCATTCGCAAGGCTACATTCAATGGTGCTCCGCCAATCTTTTTTTCATTGGCAAAAACATCCCAAAGTACCTCTCCGTATGCCACCGCCTTAAGGTTTTTTCCGTTATTCATTCTAAAATATTTTATTATTGTTCTTATTCAGGCTGGGTTATCTGAAGATTTGAGATTGTGCTCGTTTGTCCTTCAGCAATTAAACCCCATTTGTTTTTGTCTCTTCCGTAAATGCGATTTGTGAGCGCTGCTTTTCCGTTTATGTAAACTACGACAACACTTTCTTCAGCAATTATTTCAACATCATATTTTACATTCGTCTGAAATGCAAATGGCAAACGCGTTACTTCCTGTAAAGCCGAATTATAACCGCTTATTTTACTATTAGCAATATCCAAAACCACTTTATAGTAACTTCCTGTATCATTGGTATGAAAAACAAATCCTGTTGTTCCTGAAGCTTTCGCTAAAGTAATTTCTGCTTTTATTTTGACTTTTTTTCCAAAACTTTTAAAAGTAACCATTGCTTTTTCTGTTTCTCCGGACAAAGAATAAGTTCCATTGCTAGCTGTTGCATTAGAAGTAATTGCATCTACTTCTGCAGTAGGATTCTTTTTCAAAAATAAATCCTTAACCGACTTCGGCGATTGAGTTCCTAAAGTTCCATCTGAATTCTGAGTTAATTCATGAATGACCATATTCCCCGCCCAATCTTTATTTCCTAAATCATTTTCAGGCGTTTTTCTGGCATTCCATCCAAAAACATATCTTTTATTTCCGTCAGAAGCTGTTTTTCCTGCATAAAAATATTCTCCATCAATTCGGTCATTTTCGGGTTTTACCCACGGTCCATTTATTGATGATGAAATTCTATAATGCGTTCCTTTGTTTCCGCTCCAATTCTCAGAAAAAATTAAATACCAATTGCTTCCCATTTTGAAAATATCCGCACATTCCATCATCAGATAGTTATCCTCAGGAGTTGTCGTATAAATCGGAGCTTCTACATTCCATTTTCCTGATGCAGGATCTGCGCTTGTAAAATGCAGCAAAACGGCTTTTCTTCCAGGTTCTGTCTGTGTACTTACTAACATGGAATATTTTTTCAATTCATCATTATAAAACACATGCGGGTCTCTGAAATCATAATTGTAGTAGCCCGCCGGAGCTGTAATTTTAAAAGATGGAACTTTTGTCCAGTTTTTTAAATCACTGCTTGTTGCGCACAACACACTTTCTCTGGCATTGGACTGAACAAAAGCGGGATTTTCATTGTGCCCTGTATAATAGAAATAATAAAGATTGCCCACTTTGACAACTGATCCTGTGCCAATAGCAAAATCAGGTTCAAGCATTGTACCATATGGAATGGTTTGACCTTCATAAGTAAAATGCGCCAAATCTGTACTTTGATATTCATGAATATCATGAAACCCTTTTCCGGCAGGTTTATTTTGTGCATCATGTAGAAAGTAAATATGGAATTTTCCGTTATCGAAAAAAGGTATAATATCTCCGGTATAACCCGCACTGTAATATGGGTCGTTTGCGCCCATCCATTGCGCGGGCGGAACAGGAAAAACACTAGTTATTTCAGAATTTCCTCCTGAAATCGAACCTCCAATATACGTTTCATCCTGACTGCATGAAGCCAGTGAAAAGAAAACGAAGGCGATTGTTATTATATTTCTATATTTCATTTTAGTTAAATTCAAGGTGGATTATTTTGCCGCTAGATAATTGATACTGTTTTGTGTCAGCAGTTTAATGTTTGTAATAAACTCGTTTGCCTGACTTGGCATACCGCTGCTATTGGTTTCATTGTACCAATCATAAGCTCCCATAGAAATAACAATTACATTTTTATTTGTACTCGTGTTCGGGAATTCTGCAATTGTTACTCTTCCGTTCAGTTCATTATCCCAGGCTTCACTTGCCAGATTGGTTCCTCCTGTTTGGTTTCTCCAACCTTCTCCATTATTGTAGCCTCCCCATTCCGGTAAAAACCACCACGCTGTATGGTTTAATCTGAAAGTTCCACTTTGCAGTAAATTGGCTTTTCCTGCTTCAAAAGTGGTTAAGCCCTGGAATATTGGATGACCTTCATGACCAACAAATGACATTCCCCATGAATTTCCGTCTACAAATCCATTTGGAGGGAAATCACCAAAAACATTATTTGGTCCTTTTCCTGACGGAACAATTCCTAAAGCATCGACATATTGCGAAGCAAAAGAAGTCAAAAGCAAGTTTCCGCCATTTGTTCTGAAATTTTTCAAAGCATTGGTAACCGTAGGATTATAAGCCACAGAAGGTAAATTTGCAGCCGAATCAAAATGCCACCAAATGACGTCGATATCACTTAAATCGGCACCATTTTGTATACTTTCGAAGGAAATGTATTTAGCACCTGGGAAATTATCAAACAGCCAGTTTGAAGCTGTAACTTCATCCATATTTGTAATTCCTGATCTTGTAGCGGCAGTTCCTAAAAACGCCACAGTTAATCCTGTTACCGGAACTCCAACATTTGCTGTATAATTAACGCTTTTTCCGTTTGATGTTATTACAAAAGTAAATGCATTTGTAAAATCAACTGTTGCTCCTGAAGCAGGTGAAATCGTAACACCAGTAGTTGTTTCAATTACTGGTTTTAGCGCTGTCAAATCTGTATTTTCAGGAAGAGTCATATTAATGGTTTTGCTAATGTCGTTTACAGTCGCTGCAACGCCATTAATTGTAAAACTCTTAATTGGACTCAAAACGGTTGTGGTTACCGTATAATCTTTATATAAATTGCCATTAACCACTCTGAATTTTACTGGATTTGTAAAATTCATCGTCGAATTTAATTCCGGATTTGATGTTGCGCCATCGACAAAAACAACTTCCGGTTTTATAGCTGTTATGTCAGATCCGTAAGGCATTACCACAGTAATTTTTCCTGTTGTCTGATCAATGCTTCCTGAAACTCCATTTAATTTGAATGACAGTACATTTGAAGGCGAACTCACATCAAATCCGCCAGTTTCAAAACTATTTTCGCAGGCAGTAATCATAAAAATCATTGCCAATACTATAGACACTTTGGTCCAATATTTATTTAAAGCTTTTTTCATATTGCTGATTCTTTAAAGATTAATAACCTGGATTTTGTTTGTACAATCCCTGACTGAAATTAATTTGCTTCAACGGAATTGGGCAATATTCTTCTTTATGCGCATCAAAAAAAGCATCCTGATAATAAGTACGTTTTGTTTTTTCTTTAGCATAAAAATCATTCATCACCTGATCTGTAATTCCCCAACGGACAAGGTCAAAGAATCGGCTTCCTTCCATTGCCAATTCTAAACGACGTTCCCAACGCAACGCTTTACGGGCAAAATCCTGCGTCCAGTTGCAATTGCTTCCGTCCACATAAGTATTGATTTTGAAATTACTCACATAAGGCAGTCGTCCTGTACTTTGTGCGGCTCTTTCTCTGATTTCATTGATCAACGGCAAAGCTTCAGATTGTCTTCCTAATTCAATCAAAGCTTCGGCACGCATCAAAATCACATCAGCATAACGAATCTGAATTCTATTTTTAGAATTTCCGTAAAACGGATCAATATTTACAACACAGCTGCAATTTGGAGCAACGTTTTCTTTTAATGAAGCAAAATAACCATACGTTCCCGGAGATCTTACCCAAGCTTCAACATATAGAAATTCTGGATCATATTTGTAAGGCAGACCTGGCATTGCAACGGTATGATACAATCTAGGATCAACTGTATTTGCATCTATATTTTTATAATCAAAATCTTCGTTGTTGTACGTGTCAAACTCAGGCAAACCATTTGCTCCTGTTTTAAAAGCATTCACCAAGTTTTGACTTGGTTTATGAAAATCGCAACAACCTAAACCTTGTGGCGTAGAAAGAACATCTGAAAAATTTAATCTTCCGTATAAAGTTCCGTCATTATCAGAAAACTGAATTGAGAAAATAGATTCTGCTCCGTTTTCGTAAGTTCCCGGCAGGAAGTTGTTTGCAAAATCAGGCTCCAAACTTGCTTTTCCAATTACGTTATCTGTTGCCACGATTACTTCCTGCAGATGCTGCTGGTTTATTCCTGTAACTTTGAATGTTTCATCCTGTGTGTACGCTTGGTACAATCTTGTTTTTGCCAAATAAGCATAAGCTGCTTTTTTAGTTGCACGCCCCACTTGTGGCTGTGTATCTGGCAAATTATCGGCTGCAGCCTGAAAATCTTCAGCAATTTTATTCCAAAGTTCTTCGTTTGAAAGTGCTTTGTTTGAAATCGTTTTATAATCTTCAACCGGAACATCTTCGGTAATATAAGGCACATTTCTGAACATGATTTTCAGCATAAAATAGAAATGTCCTCTTAAAAAATGCATTTCTGCCATTCTTGTTTTCTTCAATGGATAATCGGCTTCTGAGATTTGTTCCAAAGCTTTCAACGCTTTATTGGCTCTTGAAACACCCACATAACTGATGTACCAGAAACTGTCCAACTCTCCAAAATCTGGACGGATATTATTTGAAACTTCAAAAAAATGAAAATCTTGGATATCATTTGTACCGCTTCCGCCTTTATAAGCATCATCTGAACGAACATTACCAAACGGCCATAAACTGTAAGGAGAATCGTAATGATCATTGCCTAACTGTGCATAAGCCGCATTCATAAATCCTTCAACCGACTGCGGTGTTACAATATCTTCTTCAGACAACACACCACGCGGATCATTTTCTAAAAAATCGGAACAGGAAGCGAATAAACCCATCACTGCAAATCCTGCTATATATAATATTTTTTTCATTTTTAAATCTTTTATTATAAAGTAAAATTAAGACCTGCCGTAAAAGTTGTTGGCTGTGGATATCCAAAACCTGCATTTTCAGGATCAACTCCTGTGAAGCTTTTCGCATCAAAAATCAATAAATTTTGACCGCTGATATAAAACCTGAAACTTTCCATGCTTAGTTTTTTCAATAAATCTTTTGGCAGACTGTAGCCAAACTGTAAAACTCTAAGTTTAAGATAACTTCCGTTTTCTACATAATATATTGAAAATCTAGATTCCGCATTTCTGTCAACTGTTGTCAGTGCCGGAATAGTTGAATTTGGATTATCCAAAGACCAGGCATTCAGTAAACGAGTTCCTTTATTTGATCCTACGTCATCAACACTCCAAAAATCAGTCTGATATTTTGTGTTGTTAATCACATCAACGTCAGTTGCACCTTCCCAAAAAGTAGTAAAATCAAAGTTTTTATAAGACAAGTTTAAATTGATTCCGTACAACAATCCCGGATTTGGATTTCCGATCCACGTGCGGTCTTTATCTGTAATTGTTCCGTCGCCATTTAAGTCTTTGTAACGAATTCTTCCAAGGCCTTTTCCTTCCTGAATTGCAGAGTTGTCTACCTGATCCTGACTTGTAAACAATCCGTCAGTAACATAACCGTACATCGAATTAATTGGACGTCCTAAAATATTATCATCCAATCCGTCGCCTCCGTAGTTGTTTTTTACTTCATCCGGTAATTGTGTAATCTTATTTTTGTTTGCCGAAATGTTTCCGGAAATATCATATTTCAATCCAAATGAAGTTTCATCATGATAGCCTAAAGAAAACTCCCAACCTTTGTTTTCCATAGAAGCACCGTTTACCCAACGGTTTCCTCCTTCGCCAATAACTCCTAAATAAGGTGGTAATACCAAAATATCATCTGTTTTCTTGATATAATAATCTATAGAGCCGCTTAATTTTTGTTTGAATAAACCAAAGTCCAAACCAATGTTGGTCTGCGTCGTAGTTTCCCATTTCAAATCATCATTTCCGGATTGCGTTGCAATAAAACCAGAAGGAAGCAATCCGTTCCCGTTTCCTGCAATATCGTAAGCTGTTCCAAAAGACGTTGCCCAAGTTGGACTTCCGCCTGCATAACTTGCCAGATAAAGCGAATAAACAGCCGTATTACTGATTTCCTGATTTCCGGTTTGTCCCCATCCTGCCCTTAATTTCAAGTCTGAAAAAACAGGAGCATTATTTTTAATGAAATTTTCGTTGCTGATTCTCCATCCCGCTGAAACTGCCGGGAATGTTCCGAATTGATTGTTTTTTCCAAAACGAGAAGAACCATCACGACGAATTGTAGCCGAAACCAAATAGCGATTATCAAACTCGTAATCTGCTTTTCCAAAATAAGAAAGCAAAGAATATACGGTCGAAGTTCCGCTTGTAAAAGATTCTCCCGTTCCTGCATCCGGATACATATAATCTGGCGTTTCGATCAAAAAGTCATTTTTACGTAATGTATTTGTATCGTAAGTATCTTTATACATCTCCGTTCCCGCCATTAAATTCAGATTGCTTTTTCCAAAGTTTAAGCTGTAAATTGCTGTATTCGTCCAAGTCCATTTATCGCTGATCGATTGGTCGATTGTAACAGACGTTTGATCATTTTGCAGATAACCTGATTTATAGCTTCTTTGTAACGTGCGTTTTTTGTAAAAACCATAATCCATTCCGAAACTGGTTTTGATATGCAGATTTTTAATGATTTCCAAATCCGCGTAAGCGTTACCAAAAAGGCGCAAATAATCGTATTTGTTGTCTTTATTATATTCTAAGAGACGAACTGGATTTTGTCTGTCGTTCATTCCTCCAACCGGTCCTCCCCAACCAATTCCGTCAACAGTATGAACCGGAATAATTGGTAAAGCTCTAAGAGCAGGATCTAACACGCCCGGATCTGTTACTTCGTTCGTACGGTTTAAACTGAAGTTTTCTCCGATAACTAATTTGCCATCAAAATATTTATAAGAACTGTTCATTCTCGCAGAAATTCTTTCGAAATCTGTTGTTTTTACAACACCTTCATTTCCATAATAACCTAACGAGAAAACATAATTTCCTTTATCAGAAGCATTCGATACAGACAAATCATAAGAATTGGCAACTCCAGTTTGAGAAATTGCATCATACCAATCTGTATTTGAAGCTTTAATGGTTTGTTGCGCATCAAGATATTCCGGAACCAAAACTTTGTTCAATTGCGGTTTGTTGTTATTAACCGACCAGTCAAATTGATAACGCAAATTGTTATTATTCGGATTTAAACCGTCGTTAATATTTGCCTGCCAAAGTGCCTGCCCAAACTGGTTTGCATTTAACACATCTAACTTTCTTGAATAATCAGAAAAGGAAGCATAGGTACTGAAATTGATTCTCATTTTACCTTCTTTTCCTTTTTTGGTTGTAATGATAATGACACCGTTTGAAGCTCGGGAACCGTAAATACTTGCCGAAGAAGCATCTTTCAAAACCTGAATGGTTTCAATATCATTAGGGTTTAATTCATGCATTCCGGATTTTGTCGGCATTCCGTCAATTACATAAAGCGGATCTGTATTGTTCAGCGTCCCCACGCCACGAATCACCACTTTTGTATTTCCTCCACTTGGCGAACCATCCGACGATACTTTTACTCCTGCAATTCTTCCTTGTAAAGCTTTGATCGGGTTTGGCTCTGGCTGTTTCATGACTTCCTTCATGTTTACAACGGCAACCGCTCCCGTAATATCCGTTTTCTTTTGTTTTGAATATCCTGTTACAACAACTTCATTCAATTGATTGTTGTCGACTTTTAGCGTTATATTGATTGTTTTTTGCCCTTTAACAGAAATCGATTGCGGGGCATATCCTATAAAAGAAACTACAATTACAGCATCTGAAGCGACATTTGGAAAGGAAAAATTCCCGTCAAAATCGGTTACCGAACTGGTATTTGTTCCTGAAATAATTACTGTCGCTCCAGGAAGCGGCATTCCGTCATCAGACGAAATTACCGTTCCTTTAATTCCGTTTTCCTGCGCCGTCATCATCAGCATTGGAAAAAAGAAAAATAGAAAATAAAAAATCTTATTTCTCATAAATTTTGGTTTGATTAAGGTTATTTTAATAGTTAGTTATCTTTTACTGCCATTCCCTAGCAGTTTTTTATTTTGCAAATAGATGCAACTAGACTGAAAGAGATTATCCTTCTTACGGTTGTACGATATGTTTTTGGATTGAATTAGAAAAATTCTATTCGATTTTCTTATTGCTTTTTATTGATGTCCAATACTTGAATAATCCCATTTTTTATTTCTATTTTCTGCTTTGAAGAAATAGTAAGGGCTGAAAATGGTTTGTTTAGGAAAAAGATTTCCGTCATTACTTTTTCGCCATTATTGTAGAATATTTCGATTGACGTTTTATCCAGAATAATTTTAAAAGCGGCACTTTTTTGGCTTCCTTCCAAAAATGCTTTGCTTACTGGTAAAGCAAACTTATCTGAGAAATCAGTTATACCAGCTTTAGAACGATCAATAAATAAGTAATTTTCTTTATTGTTTAAACCAAAACTTAAAGATTCTCCATTTGCATTAGAAAGTGTAAAAGTGTAATCTTCCTGCTTTAAGTTTTTTAAGTCTAAACTAACAATTGCCTGAGTAAGGTCAATTTTACCATTTTCTATTAAACTTAAAGTTCCCTTACCGTTTGCACTTTTTGTTTTAATTGTTTTAGAAACATAATTATTGATTTCATTTACGGGTGTGCTAACCAAATTATAATGGTTTCCTTTTTTAACCAGCTTCAACTCACGCGGAATCGTCGTACTGCTTCTCCATGTCGTTGTCGGAACCTGTTGTGCATATTCCCAGTTTGACATCCATCCGATGAACAATCTTCTTCCGTCTGAAGTTGGAACATTATTCCACGTCACTCCGGCATAATTATCTTTTCCATAATCTGCCCAGACTGCTTTTTCATTATTTACTCTTTCAGCAAAAGTAGTGTCCATTGTAAATGTTTTTCCGTCAAAATCTCCAACAAAATATTGAACTCCGGAACCTCCGTTTGGCCCACCTGGATTAAGGTTTACAATTAAAACCCATTTTGTTTCTTTTGTTCCTTCTACTTTTATTTCGAAGAAATCAGGACATTCCCAAACACCACCATGAGCACCAATATTTTTTCCAAATTCAGATGCAAATTCCCAGTCTTTCAGATTCGATGATTTGTAAAAATGAATTCGATCCTGTGCTGCCAAAGCCATAATCCATTGCTTATGAGTTTCATCCCAAGATACTTTTGGATCTCTAAAATCTCTAATTCCAGGGTTTTTCACGACAGGATTTCCTTCCTCAAATTTCTGCCATGTAAAACCGTTATCATTAGAAAAAGCAATATCCTGCTGTTCCACATCAATTTTGCCTGCTTTTTCCTTTGTCATATCATGCAACGTGTAAATTGCAACAATTGGTGCGGTTTTTCCAGTTCCTAAACCAGATGTATTGTGTGTGTCGACAACAGCACTTCCTGAAAAAATATATTTGTCTTTATCTGGGTAAAGCGCAATAGGCAGTTCTTCCCATTTAATTAAATCTTTAGAGATGGCATGTCCCCAATGCATTGGTCCCCATGTATTTCCATCAGGATAATGCTGATAAAACAAATGATAATAGCCATTGGCGAAGAACATTCCGTTAGGATCGTTCATCCAGCCTTTTTTTGGCGTAAAATGAAAATGTGGGCGATACATTTGTTCTTCCACTGTGTTCGATACAGTTACGGCAGCAGTTTGTGCAGTTGCAGAAGACGGTTTTAATCCTACTATCGACAGTAAGGCAGCACTATAAAGAGCTAACGGCAGATGTTTCTTTGATTTCATTTTTGTGGTTATTTTTTTTAGTTAGTGTTTCGCTTAAAGCTTCTAAAGAGATTCCTTTTGTTTCCGGCATCAGAAAAATCACAAACAACAGTTGCAACACCATCATCAATGTAAAAATAAGGAATACAACTTCGGGTCCGATTTCTGAAAATAACATTGGAATTAAAGACGGAATAATTGCCGCTAGAACCCAATGTACTGAACTTCCAAATGCCTGTCCGGATGCTCGAATATGATTTGGGAATATTTCTGAAATAAAAACCCAAATGACCGCGCCCTGACCAATTGCATGAGAAGCAATAAAAAGGAAAAGGAAAATAGGAACCGACAAACCTCCCCAATTGTAATAAAAAGAAGCCGATACTAGTCCGAGTGAAATAATATATCCAACAGAACCAATGTACATTAACAACTTTCTTCCTAATTTGTCAATTAATGCCACACCAATTAAGGTGAAAATAAGATTTGTAACTCCAATTCCGATACTGCTTAACAATGCTGTATTTTGTCCTAAGCCAGCTTCTTCAAAAATTCTTGGCGCATAATAAAGAAATGCATTGATTCCCGAAAACTGATTAAAAAAGGCAATTAAAAAAGCCAAAATCAATGGGAAACGATATTTCTTCATGAAAATATTCTCGTGTTTAGTAACACCGTTTTCACGCGAATCGTCGAATAAATCAGAAATATTTGCAGACGGATCAATTGTATACAAAACTTTACGGGCTTCTTCGTCACGATTTTTAGACAAAAGCCATCTTGGACTTTCAGGAATTGTCAAAATAAAAAGAATGTAAATCAGAGAAGGAATTGCCTGAACACCAATCATCCATCTCCAGGCATTTTCGCCAATGTCTTTTAAAAAGTAATTAGAGATAAAAGCAATTAAAATTCCTAATACAATATTGAACTGATACAAAGCTACCAATCTTCCTCTTTTGTCTGCCGGAGCAATTTCTGATACATAGGCCGGAGCAGCAATAGTAGAAGCGCCAACCCCTAAACCACCAACAAATCTGAAGGCAGCAAAAACAAACGGATCATTTGCAAAAGCGGCACCAATTGCCGAAACAAAGTATAAAATACCAATCCAGAACAACGTTTTTTTACGTCCTATTTTATTAGTTGGAATTCCTCCAAAGATTGCACCAACTACAGTTCCCCATAATGCCATTGCCATAACAACTGAACCATGAAAGGCATCTGACGAGTGCCACAGAAGCTGTAATTGTTTATCAGCTCCAGAAATAACTACGGTATCAAAACCGAAAAGAAAACCTGCCAGTGCAGCAGTAACAGACCAAATCAATATCTTATTCATTGTACATGTATTAAAAACTTGTTGCTAAGATATCTGCAAAAAAAACAACTTATTTTTAATGATGTTACAATTTATTTCTATAAATATTGACAGTTTAGCATTTTAAACTCAAAACCTTTATTTACAAGGTTTTACGCAAATTAAAAAACTTTTACGAAAACCTTGTAGTTTCGATTTTGTTACATAACCTTCAAAATTGATACTTTAAAAGAAACAATTTTAAAGACAAATTAGCTGGACGTTTTATATTCTTTAGGAGAAATTCCAAATTTATTCTTAAAAGCTGTAGAAAAATAGTTTGGAGAAGAGAAACCTAACGAGTAGGCAATTTCAGAAATATTCATTTCATTTGACTTCAAAAGCTCTGCTGCTTTCTCTAATTTGACATTATTAATATGATCGCTAATATTAATTCCGATAATTGCTTTCACTTTTCTATACAGCTGAACTCTCGAAACGCCCAATTTATCCGCCAAATCTTCAACTGAAAACTTTGGATTCTCGACATTCTTTTTAATAATATCATTCATTTTAGTAATAAAACTCTGTTCCTGATTTCCAAATTTAGATTCAGGTTCAACTCTGTAAATATTGTTGGTGTAATAATAGCGTAGTTTTTCTCTGTTGAAAAGCAAACTCGATAAAGATTGTTTTAGAATTGAAAGGCTAAAAGGTTTTGTCAAATACTGGTCTACTCCACTCTGAAGCCCTTTTAAAACAGATTCTTTATTACTTTGCGCCGTTAGAATTATAATTGGAATGTGTGAAGAACGAAGGTCTTTCTTTAGTTCTTTGCTGATTTCGTAACCATCTTTGTCTACCAAATTAATATCGCAGATAATAACATCCGGAATAATTTCCAACGCTTTTTCAATAGCATCGCTTCCGTCAGAATTATAAACTACATATTCATTAGAAAGTTTTGCTTTTAGAAAATTAACTAAATCTACATTGTCTTCTATAATTAGCAACGAATGTTTTTCAGCATCTGAAATCGTATTGGATTCTTTTAAATCGGGTTCTATGTTTAAATTATCTGTAATTAAATTCGGAATACTGGTTAGGCTTTCTACTTTCTGAATAATTTCACCAGGCTGCAAATGACTATTTCCTTTTAATAAAGTAATCACAAATTCGCTGCCTTGTTTAGATTTTAACTCGATAGTTCCCTGATGCAAAAGCACAAACTCTTTGGATAAATGCAAACCAATTCCGGAGCTGTTTTTATTATTATTTGAAGCCCTGAAAAATGGATCAAAAACATTTGAAAGCTCATCGTCAGGAATTCCTATTCCGGAATCTTTAAAATGAATCTTTACCGTATTGTCCTGATTTTCGACAATTGAAATACTAATTTTACCATTATCCGGCGTAAATTTAAAAGCATTTGATAATAGATTGAAATACACTTTGTCCATTAATCCGCGGTCAATAAACAATTCCAGATTTTTGTTTTTACAGCTTAACTGAAAATCAATATTTCTTCGAGCGGCTTCACCTTTAAAGTTTGCCATGACTTCATTTGTGAAATCGTAAATTTTTGTATTCGAAGTTCTCAGCGTAAATTTTTGCTCTTCAATTTTCCTGAAATCCAATAATTGATTGATCAAACGAAGTAATCTGTTTGAGTTTTTATGAATCAATTTTACTTCATCTATTAATGCAGTTCCTTTAATTTTATCATTTTCGATTAAAGACTCCACGTAACTCATTATTAGAGTAATAGGCGTTTTAAACTCGTGCGAAAGTCCGGTGAAGAAATTCAGTTTTGCTTCATTGCTTTTAGCTGCAATCTGAGCCATTTCCTGAATTTCATTATTCTGGTCAATTACCGTTTGATTGATTCTTTCCAGTTGTTTTTTCTTTCTTGAAATAGAAATAGTCGAATAAATACTGTAAATCGTTAAGCTCAAAATAATTACAAGAAAAAAACTAAGCAATCTTACCAAATTATTCTGCGAAGCATATTCTCTTTCCTGAACTTTAATAGCCCCTTGCTGCGACTCGATTACCAACTGCTGCTGATCGACTTTATCCATTTGGTTTTCGATAATTTCAGCATTGTTTTTATCAATAACAATCGTATTTAGGATGTTGTTTCTGGAAATCGATTCTTTGTTGTACATTTTTAATGCCAGTTTTAAAGCTTCGTTTCCTCCGGTTGGATATAAAATTGTTCCATCAAGCACACCACTTTTTACCAGCTCAATTCCCCCATTTACTGAGTTTAAAGCATCAACACCAATAAACTTTATTTTCTTTTCAAGCCCCAGGGTTTTAGCAGTTTCCCAAGCACTTAAAGCCATTCTGTCGTTATGAGCGAAAATATATTCAACATTCGGATTTTGCAGAAGAATTGCTTTCAAAGGCGCTTTAACGGATTCTTTTTCCCAGTCACCCTGAATGGTGTTGACAATCTTAAAACGCTTATTCTCGTTGATAATCTGATTGAAACCAAGTGTTCTTTCGTAAGCCGGAGATGATCCGCTGGCACCTGTAATTTCTATAACATTACCAGAACCTTTACTGTGCGAGATAATGTAACGGCCGGCGATTCGTCCAATTTCAATATTATCAGCTCCGAGATAAGCTGTGTAGCTTTCTCCTTCAATTTTTCGATCAACAACAAGAACGGGAATTCCAGCTTTAATGGATTTTTCGACAACTGCCGTTAAAGGTTTTGATTGAATTGGCGATACAATAATAACATCTACTCTATTAGAAATAAAACGCTCGATATCTTCGATTTGTTTATCGACATTATTATTGGCGTCTTTGATTGTCAAATCGACTTCAGGTCGCAAAGAAGCTTCAATTTTTATTGAACTGTTCATTTGCTTGCGCCAATCGTCGGTCGTCATCGCCTGTGAGAAACCAACTCTAATTTTGTCTCCCTGTTTTTGTTTACAGGATATTAAACTTAAAGATGCCAAAATGAGCATCAAAATATATTTTACAAATTGATACATGAAATTTTGAGTTATGTAAATAAAAAATAAGCATTTAAAATGCATTCTTTAATCGCGTTTGTCTAAATAATTAGGAAGGATTATTTTTTAAATGACAAACAGGAAAAGGTGTATAGTTTAAAAAGTAAAATTAAACTTTTATTTCACGTACACAAATGAGCAAACAATATATCTGATGCGAAATAATAAAAATACTAATATTCATTTAATCAATTTAGAAATCAAATAGATTTTCCCATGAATCCCGACGGAACATCTAAACCAAATTTACAAAGCCAATGGAAGACAGACATTACATATAGTACGCCAATTTCTTCAAATCATCCAAAAAAGATGTTGTAATTTGTTCTGTCCTTGTCACTACTAAAAAACGCTAAAACTGAAGTTTGTTAGGAATTTTTATTTGTAATCTTTTATTATACATTTACGCAACTGTCACAAAGTGCAAACCGTTAGTTAGAATCCAATAAAAAATCAAAAAAATATGAAATCCATTCAATCAATCACTTTTATTTTATTATTTATAACACAATTAGGCTTTGCACAAAGTAAGAAAGAAAAATTAGAACAACTTTTTGAATTTTACAATCAACAGAATCTATTTAACGGTTCTGTTTTTATTTCTGAAAAAGGAGAAACTTTATTAAGTAAAGGTTATGGATTATCAAATGTAGATTTAAAAAAGGAAAATAACGCTAACAGCATTTTTCAAATATATTCCATTACAAAAACTTTTACAGCAACGGTAATTTTAAAATTAGTAGAAGAAAACAAACTTTCATTACAGGATAAACTTTCAAAGTTCTATCCAGATTATCCCGATGCAAGTACTATTTCAATTGAAAGTTTATTAACCCATACCTCTGGAGTTTATGACTATACCAGAGGAAATGACATGAAAGACCAAACGGAAAAATCATTTATTGAATTTCAAAAAACAAAACCTTTGGATTTTCCAGCTGGAACTGATTGGAGTTATTCTAACTCGGGATATTATTTTCTAGGCTATGTAATTCAAAAAGTTACTGGAATAAGTTACGAAAAAGCAGTTGAAAAATACATATTTAAACCATTGAAAATGAAGCAAAGTGGTTTTGCTTTTAAAAATCTAAAAAGTGAAAATAAAACCATTGGCTATGAGATTTTTTCTGAAAAAGAACAAAAACCATCGATTGTTTATGATCCACCTATGCCTTTTGCAGCTGGTGGAATATACTCAACTGTTGAAGATTTAAACAAATATTATAATGGACTAAAAAATTACAAAATTATCTCCAAACAAAGTTTAGAAAAAGCATACACACCTTTCAAAAAAAATTATGGTTATGGTTGGATTACAATGCCAATGTTTAAAAAAATGACAGTTGGTCATAGTGGTTATGGAGCCGGTTTTTGTAGCAATTTTGTTCAAATTCCCGAAGATGATATCTGCATTATACTGCTTACAAATACAGAAAGAGGTTTAAACACTGCCACTTATGCTATTATGAAAACTTTGTATAATTTATATGATAAAGATTACAAAATTCCAGTTGTAGCCAACGTAAGCTCAGAAACTTTAAAGCAATATGTGGGAGCTTATCAAGTAGAAGACAATTTTGTAGTTTACCTTACAGTTGAAAACAATAAATTAAAATTGCAAAGTGGAAACGGGCCCACAACTATTCTATATCCTGTAAAAGAAAATTTATTTTTTGCTGAAGAATTAATGGGCGATGTAATTTTTGAAAGAAACGAGGCTTCACAAATAGAGTCATTAAGTTTTCATGCAGGAAATCAACTAAAAAAAGCAACAAAAATATTTCCTTCTTGGGGAATTGTAGGAACTGCCACAGAAAAAGGCTGGGATGGTCCTGATACAAAACTTTTTGAAACTGAAACAAAAGGAATTTGGACAATTAAAAATGTGACTTTAAAAACAGGAGAGCTTAAATTTCGTTTTAATGACGATTGGACTTTAAATTTTGGAAAAGATATGAGCGACGGAATAATGCCAAAAGGAGATAGTATGGAAATTTTAACAGGCGTTTATGATATTATTTTGGACATAACTGATTACGAAAAACCAAAATACAAAATTTTAAGGAAAAGTTAAAAAACAGCCTACAACAACTAAGAATAATTATCTTATAAATTCACTTAAAAACAAGCCAATTTCTTTAAATTTTGCATAAAATGATTTGGCTTTTGTAACGTAGACGTCACAAAATTTAAAATCCCATATCTATCGAAATGGGATTTTTTTATGTCTTTTTTTATACTATTAACGTACGTAAAGCTCCTAAAACTCCAACTTCGTCTGGTGTTCCTGCTCTTCCGACAGGTGAAATCTCCAGCATTTTGCGATAGCTTTCACCTCTTGGCCCATTTAATTCATCATTAGCAAGAGGCGTCATAATAATACCCGGACTTATAGTATTTATTCTAGCTCCTCTTTTCCCCCAGCGTACTGCCTCCGCTTTTACTCGCAGTGAATTTCCTCTTTTTGATAATTGATAAGCATACAACGAACCATCTACAGCATCGGACTGTAAAAAAGGAAGAGCTAATAATTCCTCTGTAGGCGTAATTGCCAATGCTTTATCTTGCTCGGGCGTTAAAGACGGAAGACGATGCCCAGATTGTGATGCGATTACTGGAGGCGTTGCAATTGGTCTTTTAATAGGATGGCTTTTTATGAAGGCACATAAATATTTACCCACAAATGCCAATGTTGATATTGTCTTATCGCTTCTTACGCCTTACATCATATACATTGCAGCTGAAGAAGTACATAGTTCTGGTGTTTTAGCGGTGGTAAAGCGGTGGTTTGCTTTTATCCAATAACAGACATCGATTTTTGAGCAGCAGATCCCGAATTCAAGGAGTAAATGTATGGGAAAGTCTTTGCTTTATTTTAAACGGATTGGTCTTTATGCTCATTGGATTAGATTTACCTCAAATTACTTCAGGACTAGAAGGTATCAGTATCACAGCAGCAGTTGGATATGGCGTTTTAATTACTTTTGTTTTAATAATAAGCAGGTTATTATCTGCCTACGGCGCTGTCGTCGTCACATTAATTGCCCGTAATTTTATCACGGTTGCTGATACAAGAAATCCCGGATATAAAACTCCTTTTATCCTTGGATGGACTGGCATGAGAGGTGTTGTTTCTCTGGCCGCAGCTTTGTCTATTCCAGTATATTTAGACAATGGGAATGGTTTTCCGCAGCGAAATCTCATCTTGTTTATCACTTTTATAGTGATCCTTTTGACTTTACTGATTCAAGGGTTAACTCTTCCATATTTTATAAAAAAAATAAATCTGCCTGCAATCTACGATCCTCTTTCTCGTGAAGAAGCTAGCATTATTTTGCGAAAAGACCTTTCTGAATATGCCTTGAATTATTTAAGAACCACTTATCAGGATCAGCTAGAAAGTAATATTTCATTGCAGCAGCTCATTCAAAAATGGGAACACCACAGCAAAGGAATTGATGATGAATCGATTGGAAATGAACTCAAAAGCATTTATCTTGATTTAATAAATCTGCAGAGACAATGGCTTATTGATAAAAACAAAGAAGATCAAAGTATAGATGAATCTATCATTAGAAAACAAATGTATTATTTAGATCTTGAAGAAGAAAAAGTAATTCATTTTTAAGATCATATTACACGCGAATATCATACATTAGATCAATAAGCTTTTCTTTAACATATAGCCTATCCGTAAAGATTTTTTATCTCCGACATAACAAAGGTACTTTGGGTACTCCCTATGCTTTCAACTGATCCCAATTTATTAAACACAAAATCTTGATAATGCTTCATGTCTTTGGCGGAAACTTTCATTAAAAAATCATAATCTCCAGAGATATTATAGCATTCCACAACTTCTTCTATTTTCATAATATCACTTACAAACTGATTCCCAATATTACGATCGTGCTGTTTTAGTTTGATATTACAGAAAACGATAAAACCTCTGTTTAGTTTTTCTGCATCCAACAGTGCTATATATTTCTTAATATAACCGCTGTTTTCTAATCTTTTAATACGCTCAAAAACAGGTGATGCCGAAAGATTTACCATCTTTGCCAGTTCTTTCACAGTATATTTAGAATTATCGTGAAGTATATTTAGTAACTGAAGATCAATATCGTCTATTTGTTCCATAGAATATTTTGGTTTAATTTATTTCTAATACAGAATAAAATTCTTCAAATATAACCAAAAACAATACAAAAATCTTATTTTACACAAGTTAAAAACATTACATACTGCAACGTTTATCTTCACAGTTATAAAAATCTAAAAAAATTATTTTATAGCAGGGGCTTTATTTTATTGCCCTTTATCAAAATAAATAAAGGGCAAAGTCATAAAAAAATTACACTTCTTTTCGTCGAGCCATACCCTGAGCGATGATACTAGCGGCAATTAATTGCAAGGCATGGTAAAGCATGAGCGGCAGCAATACGATGCCAGTGATGGTACTGTGCTGAAAAAGTACTTTTGACATTACGGTGCCGTGTACCAATGACTTTTTAGACCCGCAGAACAAGACAGTAATACGGTCTTCATCTGAAAAGCCAAGCAGACGGCTGAGTAGTCCGACACAAAAGAATACCGCAAAAAACAACGCCATCATCCCTGCAGCGAGTCCAGCAAGTTCAAGGGCGGTGAAGCCTTCAAAAAGATGTTCGGAAAATGACTTACAAAACGACGTGTAAATAATCGTTAGAATAACTGCCTGATCGAAATATTTGAGCTGCTTTTTGTATTTTTCGGCAATGGCTCCTAAACGGGAATTGAGGCTTATACCAATGATGACAGGCAGCAAGACTTGAAGAATCAACTTTATGACGATTTGAGTAACATCAAAATCGCCTGTTGCAGAAGCTATAAACAGCCCAACCCAGAGCGGCGTAACCACTACTCCGATCAAACTGGAAATACTCGCATTGAAAATGGCTGCGGGAATGTTTCCCTTAGCGATGGAAACCATGACCACCGAAGAGGAAACTGTGGACGGCAATGCTGCCAGAAAAAATACACCCAGCCAAAGCAATTCGTAGCCGTTATTGACAAACAACGGACGAAATGCCAAAACAATGAGCGGAAAAAATAAAAAGGTGGTCAACTGAACGACAATGTGCATTTTCCAGTTGGAAAGTCCGGCTTTTAGTTTCTCAACACTTAGCCGTAAGCCATAAAACAAAAAAATCAAGGAAACCCCTGCATTGGCAATCTCCTCAAGCGAAACAGGTTCTTTGACCATTCCTGGCTTTGGCAAAAAATAAGCCATCAGAATCATGGCGGCTATCATTAACAGGAAACCGTCGAAACCTGCTTTTTTTAATACTTCTAATAATTTCTTCAATGTGTTTTAAATATTATTTCTCCGTAGAGGCACGGACTCCATTATTAATATATTGAGACTAAATCCCAAGTTCTTTACGTATAATTTCTGCTCCTGCGCTTAAGGCACTTAACTTACCTCTGGCTACGTTTCGAGATAGCGGGGCCATACCGCAGTTTGTAGAAGGGTAAAGATTTTCAGCATCTACAAACTCAAGAGCTTTACGCAGGGTATCAGCGACTTCTTCTGGTGTTTCGATAGTGTTTTTTGCAACATCAATAGCACCAACCATTACTTTTTTACCGCGAACAAGTTCCATTAAATTTAAAGGCACATTGGAGTTGTGACATTCTAAAGACACCACATCAATTTTAGATTTTTGAATTTTCGGAAAAATTTCTTCGTATTGTCGCCACTCAGAACCTAATGTCTTTTTCCAATCAGTATTGGCCTGTATTCCATAACCATAGCAAATATGAACCGCAGTTTGACAGTGTAAACCTTCAATGGCTCTTTCTAATGCTGCCATTCCCCAATCGTTTACTTCATCAAAGAACACATTAAATGCAGGTTCATCAAACTGGATAATATCTACCCCTGCTTCTTGAAGTTCTCTTGCTTCTTCATTGAGTGCTATCGCAAATTCCCACGCCAATTTTTCCCGGCTTTTATAATGGTCGTCGTACAAGGTATCTACCATTGTCAGCGGGCCTGGCAATGCCCATTTTATAGGCTTATTAGTCTGTTTACGTAAAAATTTAGCATCTTCAACAAAAACTGCTTTTTGACGTGCAACCTCTCCTACAACCACTGGAACACTCGCGTCATAACGGTTACGGATTTTTACTGTTTTACGATTTTCAAAATCTACACCGCTTAAATGCTCGATAAAAGTCGTTACAAAATGCTGGCGTGTCTGCTCGCCATCACAAATGATATCGAGATCTGCCAATTGCTGTTCCTGTAGCGAAATACGCAAAGCATCCTGTTTCCCTTCAATTAACTGATCTCCTTCTAATTTCCATGGTGACCAAAGTTTTTCGGGTGGTGCAAGCCAGGCAGGTTTGGGTAAACTTCCAACAATAGAGGTAGGTAATAATAATTTCTTCATAATAGTATAATTTTAAGGCGTTGTAATCAATTAAAGGGTAAAATTAGCAGACCATTGTTCCAAGAGACTTTTGTAAGGCTTAATGAAATGCTCTTCTGCATATTTACCCTGTTCAACAGCCAAACGGCTGCGCTCTTCGCGGTCATAATCCACGCGGGTAAGTGAATAATCTTCGTGTTTAAGACTAGGTTGATAGATTTTCCCAGCCACTGAATTTGCATTGTAAATTTCAGGGCGATAAATCTTCTGAAAAGTCTCCATCGTGCTGATTGAGCTGATTAATCCAAGATCAGTATAATCAGCAAGTAGATCTCCGGAATGATAAAAAGCCATCGGTGCCACACTATTTGCAGGCATGAAAAAACGAACTTTTAAGCCCATTTTAGAGAAATATTCATCAGTGATAGAATACTGATCCTGCAGATACTCAAAACCCAGAACCGGATGCTGATACTCAGTGCGAGTATAAGTTTTGTTGCTCGATACACTCAGGCAAATGATCGGTGACATCTTAAAGTGCTCTTTATAAGTGGCTGAATTGACAAAGCATTTATAAAGTTTTCCGTGCAAATCACCAAAATTTTCAGGAATACAAAAATTAGATTTATTTTTATTGTGCTCGATCAATAAAATACTGAAATCATAATCACGAACATACGAGGAATAATTATTTCCGGCAACTCCTTCGATTTGCTGGCCAGTCTTACGGTCAATAATATTTGTTTTTAAAACTTCAATCATCGGTAGATCGTTACTACCATTCTTATCATCAATATTCATTGTTACTGTAAGGATTTCAAGTTCCACATGGTAACGATCCGCTTTTGGATTATCCAAATGAGCCAATGCATTGAATCGATTGTTAATCATATTTAAGGCATTGCGTAAGTTTTGCTGGCGATTAGCTCCTCTGGCCAAGTTGGCAAAATTGGTTGTCAAACGCGTTTTACTTGAGGGGTGATAATTTTCATCTAAACACGTGCTTTTTAGCGTGAACACAAAATCATTTTGGATTGTATTCTCGTTATTTTCAATATCCTGCTTTTCGCTTATTCTTAAATCTTCTTTTATGTTCGCTTTCATCTGATGACAAGGTTTAGTTTTTTTACCCTGCAAATTTTAAAACAAAAGATTTAATATCCTATTAAACAAAAAAATACAGTTAATTATTCTTTTTTGATACATTTTTAAAGATTATTAATCTTTTTATAAATAAAATATTGAAAGAAAACAGATAATTATTCTTTAGAGAACTAGGATATGACTGATTTGAAGTTTCCCATAGCAATTCAAGCCTCGAAAAACAAAACAAATAAATTTATATTTGCCAAAAATTAAGATAGACATAGCAATGAATTTGATAGAAAATTTAAAATGGCGCTACGCCACAAAAGCTTACAATAACATTAAAGTAACAGAAGAGAAGATCGATCAGATCTTAGAGGCTATAAATCTTTCAGCATCTTCTTGTGGTCTGCAATCTTACCGTGTTTTTGTTGTAAGCAACCCAGAAATCCAAAAAAAATTAGGTGCTGATTCGTATAATAAACAGATTAGCTCTTGCTCTCATTTGTTGGTTTTTGCTGCATTCAATGACATGACTCCGACTTACATTGACAATTACATGGAAATGACAGAAAAGCAAAGAGGTCTTGATGCTGGTGCCTTATCAGGATTTAGAAATGGATTACATTCCTATTTTAGCTCTATTAACGCAGAGCAAAAAGCACTTTGGGCGGCCAAACAGGCTTATATTGCACTAGGAACAGCACTTATTGCCGCGGCAGAATTGAAAGTGGATGCCACTCCTATCGAAGGATTTAATGCTTCTATTATCGATGAGGTTTTGGGTTTGAAAGAGAAAGGGCTACATTCCGCAGTTATCCTTGCTTTAGGATACCGTGATTCGGAAAAAGACTATATGGTAGCTACGAAAAAAGTTCGTTTGCCTATAGATGAAATGATAACGAAAGTCTATTAATATTATTTAGTTTGCTGCCCATAATTTAATTTTTCATTTCATATAATTTATAATTAAATATCTTCCAAATATCAAAAATTAAACTATCCGATTTTTAGAAGATATTTAATGATTTCTTACTGGCTCAATTGTAAAATGTTAAGCGAATGATAATTCTTAAATAAAGAAAACCACTACTAGGTCTCTACGCCAAAAAAGCTTATTTCAACAATATTCTTTCAGTAATAGCTTTATTTGATGAAGCATCAATTCCGGTAACTTCGGCATACTTTACATTTGGCAACCAAAATGAACCTCCTTCAATGCGCACAAATATTTTTTCTACCTGTATTTTTTTCTGATTTACATTTACAAAAACATGATATTTTTGATCTGAATCTATCTTTTTCAAGATTAAGGGCAATTTTTTATACGATACAAATTGAAGTTCAAACTCCTCATTATTCAGGGTTTTACTTTCTATTCCGTATGCAAATTTGCGTTGTATATAATTAAAATCTTTCTTCTCTCCTTTCTCAGCATATCGAATCCAATATGCTTTTATAGGATTGCTTTTGTCTATCCTTCCATTTTCCTGGTAGTTTATGGCATAAATAGCAGTTTGTATTTGGGTCTCGCTGAATGTAAAACAGCATATTATCTATGTTTTTAGGTGTTGGAAAATTTAATGGCGATGGATTTTTGGATTGTGCCGATAGATTTTCAGAAACTATATTTACTAAGATCGTTATAACGATTAGTGATTTTGTAAAATGTTTAAATGATAAGTTATTCATGACGAAATATTTATGCACCCGTTGGGTACAATTATTTTAACACACTTCGACTCCGCTCAGTGCAGGCTAGAAACATAGATTTAGAATGCTTAAAAAAGGCGTTTCACTTGTTTAAATAAACATAGCTATGTGTTAAGGAAACTAGTTTCTTTTTTATATTCTTTTTACGCAACTAAAAACTATCCCGAGGCTTCGGGACTATGTGGTAAAAAAATTATATCAACAAGTTTATTTATATTCTAATTTGATTCGATTGCTTTCTGTTCTTTCTTTATTTTAAAAACCCAATATTTTATCAATGGGTAATTAAATCCATAAGAAACAAAACTATCCGTGATTAATCTTCCGATTCTGTAATCGATTTGAAATACCTTTTGCAAAATAAGTGTACCAAATGATTTTAAGGAAATGCTTCCCAACACGACCAACGCAAATTTAAAAAGCTGACTATTGATGCGGCTGCTATATCCCGATTGATTTTTAAATACCCAAAATCTATTGATGCTAAAATTGATAATGGCGCCAATGGTTCCTGAGATGAGAATAGAGAAACTAAAATGCAGTTTAAATATTTCTGTGAATAAAATCATTAAACCATAATCGGTTAAGCCTCCTACAAATGCCGCAACTTGTGCTCTTAGAAAAGTAAAAATAGCTTTTTTCTTGAACATTTCAGCCTTGGTTTTTATCTTTTAGATCGCCCAGCTTTAAAAGTTTCAAGCTGTCTATGGTATTGATTATAAGTAACACAATCGTGATTAAGCCAGTCAAATAGGCAATTGATCCGTGAAATAAAACTTCTAGAATTAAAATTAAAGCAATAATAAATCGAAGCTCTGTTGGACCAACAAAGCCAGAATCTATACTGTATTCATTAGTGATTTTGTAGCGCAACTGACTGATAATAATAGACCAGCCATACAATGCGACAAAAGCAAAGGCTACTATTTGTGTGCCATTTTTAGCATAAATGTAGTAGCCAAAGCCTATAAATACAATACCGATCCAATCGGCAATAATATCGAGTGCAAAACCATACCAGCGGCGCGGAATATTTCTATAATAAGCCAATCTTCCGTCTAAAGAATCACCTAACCAATTTATACCTAACCCGATAATACCCAAAAGTAAATACCAAGTTTCTACATAAGTTCCTAAAACAAAAGCTAAAAAAACGAATCCCGAACCAAGCGTGCCAATTAAAGTCAGTAAGTTTGGTGAAATGAATTTAGGCACTTTTGGAAGCAAAAATACAATCGTTAACTGTTCTGCTCTTTTTAAAATATTAGTTCGCTTACGGTCAGAAAATGTTCTTTGCGCAATTGCACTATAATCTTCGACCTGTGATTCTTTTCCCATTAGTCCAATATTTGTAAGCCTGATAGTATAGCCAATTCTAGTTTTGCGATTTTTAGTTTGATTTTTCTTTGCTTATTTTTAAAAAAATCTGTGGTACTTTTTAGCTTACCTGATCTAACCAGATAACTAAATGCAATAACAATTAGCATAATTATTTAACAATACCCGCAAAACGTTGATAGAAAACCGTTGGACTGTTTTCATTTTTAGGTGCATATTTTCCTGCTATGATTGGAATATAAATAACCCTTCTTCTGCTTTCTTCGCCACGAACAGATGATTGTGCAACTCTGTGCCACAAACGTCCATCGTGAATGGTTAAATCTCCAGCTTCTGGAATGATAGAAACTTCCTCTGGATCAGCTTGATGATCTAAAAAGTATTTTTTACGGAAAAGCATTTGATAAATACTTTGCTTGTGAGTACCTGGAATAATTTTAAGACCTCCGTTTTCTGGTTTTAAAGTACTTAAGTGAATACCAACATTTAACATTGGGTTTAATTTTCCACCATAAAAAATATCTCTCAAACCATCTGTATGCCAGCCCATTTTAGTAAACTTACTTTCTGGTCCATTGATATAATGATTGAAAACCATTCCGTCTTTTTCTTCAGTTCCTAATCTTGCGCCATCGCCTGCCAATGGCAATAAACCATTAAATCTTGGATCAAGTAAAAGTCCGCTTAAGGCTTGATGATGCTGATTGATAAAAGCAAAACGCTGTACAATAGGAGAACCATCTAAATCTTTTCCGAATTTAATAGGAACACCATTTACTTTTTGAAGATTGTTTTCAATCCAATTTTGCTCCACTTGTTTCGAGGCATCAATGATGGATGAAACTGTTTCTGGATTTATAAATTTTTTGAAATGAATGAAGCCATGTTCGTTAAAAAATGCAATTTGCTCATTAGTTAATTGCTCAGTAAGGGTAAAGGTTTTATAAGAAGATCCCATGATAATATAGATTTAATAAATGAAATAATAGTGTTCGTAATTTTATCTAAAAGACTGCAACAACAGCAACAACAATACATTAGCATGTTTTTGTGCATTCGACCTTTAGGAAAATTAAACATATTTTTTCTTTTATCTGACATACTCTATAGAATTAGTAGAATTTAATACAAACATAATATATATTTTCTCTTTTGCAAAAAATATTTTTTATTTTTTTCGAAAAAAAATTAAATTTTGTAAATCCCAGCTGCGGTTTTTTCGATAAAAGCCTTTGGTAGTATACGATTGGCGTACACCGAAATGATATTTGTAAAACCCGGAATAACTTCCGATTTTTTGCTGAACATGGCTTTTACTGCCATTTTTGCCACTTCATCTGGCTGCATATTAAACTTTTCAGCCATTTTGTTTAAAGCACTTAAACCAGCTCTTGCAGCAAAACCAGTATCAACTGGACCTGGACTAAAACAAGTTACTGAAATAGAAGTTTGGGCAAGTTCGAAACGCAACGCACGGGTAAACGATAAAACAAAAGCCTTTGTAGCCGAATAAACAGCTAGCGTAGGTACAGCTTGGTAAGCAGCAGTACTCGATATATTTAAAATGTAAGCTTGTTTTTCTTGTGAAAGTATAGGCGCCAATAAATGGGAAAGTTCTACCACTACATTCATGTTAAGCTGCATCATGCCAAGCTGATCGTTTAGAGCAGACTTACTAAAATCGCCCCATATACCATAACCCGCATTATTAACTAGAATTCCAACTGGATAGTTATTGATTTTTACCCAATCGGTTACTTTTTGCGATGCGCCATTTGTCGAAAGATCAATCGATAAAATAAAAGCATTGATGCCGTATTTATCTTGAAGATCATTAGATAATGCTTTTAATTCCTCCTCACTTCTTGCAACAAGCAATAATGAATAGCCTTGTTTAGCCAATTCATAAGTAATAGATTTTCCAATGCCTTTGCTAGCGCCAGTTATTAACGCATACGGTTTCGTTTTTTCGCTCATTTTATCCATTTAAATTACCCAAATATAAAAATTAATTGTAAACTGTTGGATAGACAATGTACATAATGGCTACCCCTAACCCTATCCGCTCGGACTTATTGCACCAAGTATGCCAACAAGATATACAAACCGATTTCGAATAAATTCAAAAAATCAATCGTACTTAAATCATTGAAAACATTATAGTTAAAAAATATACTATTTTTATAGTAACATATAATTGAAGTTTATGAAATTGGAAGAAGAAAAAAATCAAGAAAAAAATACACTCCAGAAAGCTCAAATAAAGCCTTTTCTCACAGTGAATAACGGATTAAAAGCGGTTAAATTTTACACTGACGCTTTTGGTGCTGTTGAATCTAAAAGATTTGAAGTTGATAATAACAAAATATCTTCTGTATTGCAAATTGAAGGCGCTGAATTTTATCTTAGTGACGAAACACCTTGTGATGGCAGTGAAAATCGAGCTTTTAGCAACCTAATCAGAATAATTTTGGAAACTAAAAATGCAGACAAAATATTTGAAAATGCACTTAAATTTGGTGCAATCCAGATTTGCCCCATGGTAACCGAAGAAGACTGGAGAATTGGAAAGCTAAAAGATCCATTTGGACATATCTGGGAGATTGGCTATGAATTATGAGAAAATAATAGCAATTGAAAAAACTACCGAAAATGAGTTAAAGAAAAGTTATAATTCAAACAACTGCATTTAAATGAATGTTTTTTCATTTAACTTTACTATATGAGACCTTTAGACCCAGATAAAAGAGAGAAAATTTTGAATTCTGCATATGTGCTTACAGGCAGACAGGGATTAGCAAGCGTGACTATCTCTGGCATAAGCAAAACGGCCGGAGTTGCTGCAGGAACCCTATATATCTACTTTAAAAACAAAGAAGAGGTGGTACAATTGGCCTATGCCGCTGTAGAGGATAAAATGACACAGGCCATGTATCGTGACTTTGACATTAATTTACCTGTAAGGCAATCACTTAAGCAGATTTACATTAATATGCTTAACTACAGGCTAAACCATTATGATGAAACCGTATTTATCGACCAGTATCAACAGTCTGGCTACATACAGCTCAATTTCTCCAAACAACTGGCCGAGTATGAAAAACAGAACAAACCTCTTTATGATCTTTTAGAAAAAGGACAGCGGGAAGGAATTATAAAAGCACTAGATGCAATTATACTTATCAGCTTTTTTGATGGCGCGGTACGCTCCTGCTCTACAGGCATCATACAAAAGTTATTTCCATTAAGCCAGCAGCTTATCGATGACTGCTTTGATTTGGTATGGAGAGGCATAAGCTAATAATTTTAAATGAATAATTTTTCAATTAACCTATTTTAATAATATATATCATGAGCATTTTTAAAGACAAAACGATTATCATTACTGGAGCAGCTATGGGGCTCGGACTAGCAGCAAGTAAAGCAGTAGCATTAAAAGGAGCCAATCTATCAATTGTAGATTACAATGCCGAAGCACTAGAAAAAGCAAAAGCAGAAATCCATTCTGTTGCTCCAACTGCAAAAATTATAACTATAGTCGCTGACGTTTCAGACGAACAGGCTGTCAAAAATTATGTAGACAAAACAGTTGAAGAGTTTGGCCGTATCGATGGATTCTACAATAATGCCGGTATCGAAGGAAAACAGGCATCAATAGTGGATTATGACATCAATATATTTAAAAAAGTAATTGACATCAATCTTATGGGGGTCTATTACGGACTAAAATACGTGATCCCGGTAATGCAGAAACACGGCGGAGGAAAAATTGTAAACGTAGCTTCTGTAGGAGGAATCAGAGGGGTTATTAATCAGATGCCTTATGTAGCAAGTAAACATGCCGTTTCAGGTATGACCAAAAATGCAGCAATAGAATATGGTAAAGATGGAATTTACACCAATGCAATCGCGCCTGGCGCTATCCTTACCCCAATGGTGGCAGAAGCTTTCAAACAGGTAAACCCATCCGACCCTAAAGCTGCTGAAACAACATACGCACAAAGAAACCCTACAAGGAGGTTGGGCAAACCTGAAGATGTAGGTAACCTTGTTGCATTTCTCCTTAGCGATGAATGCCAATATGTAAATGGACAGACCATTGCTATTGATGGAGGGGAATCAAACCTGTATGGTAATTCTTAAATCAAGACATTTTTATTTAGAAACGGATTACGGCATAGCCTGTAATCCGTTTTACACCATTCTTATTTAACTCCATTCTGGGAACTGGGTTTTATTTAAATCCAATTTTTCAATCGCTTTCATGTCGGCATCATCAAGCTTGAAATCAAATATATTAAGGTTTTCTACAATATGTGCTTTTTGCGAAGATCTCGGAATACTAACAATACCGCGCTGATAATGCCATCTCAAACTTACTTGTGCTGTAGTCTTGCCGTGCTTCTTGGCAATCTGGGTTAATACTTCATTTGTAAAAAGACCATTACGGCCTTCCGCAAAAGGCGCCCACGCCTCCATCTGGATATTATGCTGTTTTAACACATTATAATCATTGGACTGTTGAAAATAGGCATGAGTTTCAATCTGATTCACTGCAGGTTTTACCTCAGCATAAGATAAAAGATCTTTCAGTTGCTCTGGGCTAAAGTTACTTATGCCAATAGCTTTGATTTTTCCAGCTTTGTAAAGCTCTTCCATTGCTTTCCACGATCCTTTTACATCACCTCTTGGACGGTGTATTAAGTAAAGATCAAGATATTCAAGCCCTAGTTTTGTTAGCGTTTCTTCAAATCCTTTTTTAGCATTTTCATAACCAGCATCATCAACCCAAAGTTTTGAAGTAACAAAAAGCTGCTTTCTATCAATTCCGCTTTGTTTTATTGCTTTCCCTACTTCTACTTCATTTCCGTATACTTTTGCGGTGTCAATAAGGCGGTAACCTGCAGCTATTGCCTCAACTACAGATTTCTGGCATACATCACCGCTGAGTCCGTAGGTTCCAAATCCGAGTATGGGCATTTTTAAACCGTTATTCAGCTTAACATCTGGAATGCCTTTAGCAACTTTATCTGTCAAGACATTTCCAAATAGATCAGGCATGCCAAACATACCAAGATAAATTCCTGCTGCGGCAAGTTTTACGCTACTTTGCAAAAATCTGCGTCGGTTTATTTCATTTTTCTGGTTTTGAGAATTCATGCTTTTTGGTCAAATTAATTAGTAATAGTATATTGTTTTTTGATTATTCTAATTTTACAAATGCTTCATTATCAAATTTTAATGTTAACATTCTAAAAATCCAAGAATAATTTTGGCTGTTAAATATACTAAATTATCAATATCAAATTGCTTTCACTTTATTCGGTTAAAGAATCAACCAGAATCTTTTTCTTGATTTTCTCCACTCCCCTTTCTCTTATTAATTCTACTGCATCGAGCATTTTGGTTAAATGAATATAAGGCGTCATCAAGTCAGGATCTGGATCTGCGGCATGAGGCGACAATGAAAACTCTAGAACTTGATATAGAAATAATTCAAATTCTTGGAGCGTTTTTTCATTAAATGCGTTTTGAAATACTATACAAGGATTATCGTATTCTTCTTTAGTTAGAGAAGAAAGTTGAAAAGCCTTTTCTTGTGGCAAAGATTCTTTTACTTTCCATTTTTTACTTTTCTCTTTTAAACAGTAACAAACTCTAAGGAATGATTTGAGAACCGAATACAAAATAAAAACATCTGAAGGATTCTCCTGTTTGTAGACTTTTGTTTTATAGCAGTAAATTACGGCTTCGCTTAAAATTTGTTTGTAATAATCGAGATGTGCATAGGCAAAAAAGGCATTAATTACCTTAAATGGATTTCCTTCAATATTTCCTGCCCAAAAGCTGGTTTCGAAGGACATTTTATTCTTTTTCATAGTCCAGTAGATTTAATTCATGTAGCGAAATTCTTCCATTTAAAAAGAATAAACTATTCCAAATACAGATATAATATTCTGACAAAAAAGACTCTTTTTTGCAATGTTTTTTTATCTTTGAAACTCATGATTTTTAGCCAAATGGCTTTATCTTTGATCTTTTAGAAAACCAATATTCATTATGGAAAAGAAAATACATCAGGGAAGAAACGTAAAACGTTTTAGAGAAATGCTTAACATAAAGCAGGAAGCTTTAGCTTATGATCTGGGAGAAGACTGGAACCAAAAGAAAATTTCTATGCTGGAGCAGAAAGATGTAATTGAAGACAGTTTGCTAAAACAAATCTCAGCTGTATTGAAAATTCCTGTTGAAGCTTTTCAGAATTTTGATGAAGAGCAAGCGATAAATATTATTTCTAATACTTTTCATGATACTCAAGGCTTAATAAATTATAGCCCAACTTTCAATAATAATCCTATTGATAAATTGATTCAACTTCATGAAGAAAAAATTGCTTTGTATGAAAGGATGCTGAAGGAGAAAGATGAAATGATGGTGAGGTTGGAGAAGTTGATTAATAAGTAAATCATTTAAATATATTTTACAAAAAAAGAGACTTTAAAGTCTCTTTTTTTGTAAAATATTATGAGTACGAAGTCTAGAGATATTTATATTGCTTACCAAAAAAATCTTTGTAAATCACAATACAATATATTAAAATGACTGTTGAGAATTGTTTCTAAACGTTAGAGTACATTCTATTAAATCTATCTCTACTTTCATAATTTTCTTTAAGTTCTACTAGGAAATTATCAAAATCTACTATAATATCTTCTAGCATTTTTTTTGGATTAATTTTAATATCCATTGTACCTTCAAAGTTTATGCTTTCTGGATAAGTATAATTTATAATAATTTTTCCTTGAACCATTCCATTATGAAATAACCCACATCTAGCTTCCGAGTATAAACTTCCTAAATTAATATCTGAAAATTGATTAGGATAAATTCTGTTAAGTGCTGATATAAAAAAAACTCTGCTTTGATGATTACTACTTTCACCTCTTCTGTACTGCTCAACACCTTCTAAGTAAGACATACAAATCATAAGAACTATAAATCCATTGTTTTCCTGAGATATTAAATTTTCAGCACGATTTAAGAACCAATCTTTTACTTGACGTTCATAGATTAATATTTTATCAAATACATCATTTGCGTCTAAATCATTATTTAATCTTTCATCTTTAACAATAGGATTGTATTTTTCATCTAACCATCCCACAATGTCTGGTGCAATTTTAATTGGATCCAGATATCTTAATTTTTTTGACATATGTTCTTCTAATGTTATGTTTTCTGAAATAGTAAATAATACTTTGGTTTACTATGGGTTTGCAACTAAATTAGAATTA
This sequence comes from Flavobacterium ginsenosidimutans, assembly GCF_003254625.1. Classification (GTDB taxonomy): domain Bacteria; phylum Bacteroidota; class Bacteroidia; order Flavobacteriales; family Flavobacteriaceae; genus Flavobacterium; species Flavobacterium ginsenosidimutans. Next base: position 434,085 of record NZ_QJRJ01000082.1, on the reverse strand, counting down.
TTTTCTGATTTGACAAAAAACATCTTTTCATTATTCCGATTGCCCTAATTCATTGTAATAGGTTTTATAGTAAGTTATTTTTTAATCTCTAAGCTTGGAAATTCAAAAAATACATTTCCTTTTTCCTTTTCATATATTTCGATTGTCATTTCACCAATCCTTAATTTTAAATTAGCTAATTTATTATCAAAAAAAACATTTTCTTTTTTTATGGTATCTTGTATACTAGTAATCCAATTCAGAATATCAATACTTTGTTTAACAACCATAATATTATAACCACTTGTGACTTTCCCAAATCCTGGACATAAATATGTTTTCCCATTAATATTCATAAAACCAGATGATAGACCACTTTCCCACATTTTCTCTCTATCCGAAGTCGAGAAATTTTCTTCCACTGGTGGCAAGTCTGGTGCTAAAAATTTTTTCATTATGTGAGAATAATTTTTCTCTAAAATTTCAAGCCACTTTATATCGCTGAATGAATCTTTATGTTTATCAAGTCCAAGAAATACAATATCATTTTCATCAACATAAGCAAATAATAAAAGATTACCTCTTTTTACAAATTTAGTCTTCTTGTCAGGCTCCAATGATAGATGAAAATGAAAAATATTCCACTCATTACTTAAATGATCAATTTGCTTAGATTGAATAATCCTATTTGTTTGGAAACAATTTAGATTTCCTCCATCTTGAGCCAATTGAATAATTGTTTGGATTTCTAATTTCTTGTGGTGTAAACTAATTTGCTTTTCAAAGTCAGGAACTATAAAAACATTTCTCTTTTTTGGTTCTAAAATCTTTGAACTTAAATTAAAAAAATCAATTAATATTTTATTAATATTCTGATCTAAAGAAATCTTTAATCCAGAATCATTCAATATCTTGAAAATTTCGTTTTTTAAATCATTGTAAAAGTCAAAGTCTATCATTTTCTTTGTAATTAGATGGAGAAAAGTCAGAGACATTTGCGCTGCTTTTCAGTTTAACATTTTTGAGAGCTGGGCACACAGAAAGAATTTCCACGCTATCAACAAGCATATCAAAGCTATCACATAAAAGAAAATATTATCACAATATAAACTCTCTTCCAAAATCGGTGAATTCTGCTATTTGACCATCATATTTATTTTGTGTACTTCCTCCTTTTACTATTTCTTCTGTATGAACTACAGATCCAACGCTAATATAAATTGAAAATCCTATATCAGGCATTTCCATGTAATCTTTTTTATTCTCTTGATTAAGTATATAATTATTATAAAAAAGACCTGGATCTTTGTTAATAACAGCTTTACTATACACAGTTATAGACTGACCTTGGCTTTGGGTATTGAAAATGAAATTTTCCAAATAATTGATTGTATAGTCTAGTTCGCCTATAAATTGATTAATGTAAAAGCCCATAAAAATCGGTTTTTCAATTTTATCGTAATATCTGATTTTAAATGCCTTTTCTAATATGTCTAAAAAAACAGGATCAAAATCTTTAGTTACATCACTATTAAGTTTCTCCAGCAAATTTTTAAGCTTCTCGAATTTGTCAAAATGATAATTATACCATTCTTTTTCCTGAAGATTAAAAACAATTACAGCTTTCAAATATTTCTCTACAGCTGTACTTGCAAGAGTTATCCCTTGCACTATGAAATGGTTATTCAGTAAAAATCGCGCTGCAATATAATCTCGATATCCAAGGTCAGCAAATGAATATCCAGTAGTTAGTTTTTCCATGTAATTAATAGCTCTTCCCATAATATTATGTTTTTAAAATTTATAAAATCAATTATGCTTATTAATACCCCAAAACTATTTAAGTAGTACGCAGTGATTCTGCGTAGTTTAAAAATAAATAGTATCATATAATAAAGGCATTGAAAATCAACTACAAGTTGACAATCAATGCCTAAATAATAATATAAAAAGTTATCTATTCTTTCTTTTTAAAAACCTTATAAAACACAAAAAGAATCCCCAACCAAATCGGAATTAATTCTACAGATATTTTCATATTCGTCATCCACATGATGGATAAAATACCCAATAAAAATATGAAACAAATGTAATTGCTTACGGGATAAAATATAGAAGCAAACTTCGTTTTTGTGTTTTCTCTGTCTTTGGCAAGTCTAAATTGTAGATGCGTGTACGAAATCATAACCCAGTTAATCACTAAGCAAGACACTACTAAAGACATTAAAATACTAAAAGCTTCTTCTGGAATTACTTTATTGATTAAAATACAGATCGCAGCAAAACAGGAAGAAATTAAAATGGCATTAACTGGCACTGATTGTTTGTTTAGCTTCTTTAAAAATTGAGGAGCACTTCCTTGATCTGCTAAACCAAATAACATTCGCGAGTTGCTGTAAACACTACTGTTGTATACTGATAAAGCGGCAGTTAATACAATTAAATTAAGTACATTAGCGATAAGGCTTGTAAAAAATATTTTGCGTCCAAAAAGCTCAAATTCCATTCCGTTCAAGTTCTGAAAAACCATCACAAACGGACTGCTGTCTGTCGTAATTTGTCTCCAAGGCGACAAAGCAAATAAAATGACCAATGCGCCAACATAAAATATAAGGATTCTATAAATAACCTGATTGGTTGCTTTTGGAATGTTTTTTTCTGGATTTTCTGCTTCAGCAGCGGTAATTCCAATTAGTTCCAAACCGCCAAAAGAGAACATAATCAAAGCCATTGCAGATAATAAACCTTGAAAATCTCCAGTTGCCGTTTTTTCGAAGAAACCTTTTGGAAAGAAACCTCCATCGTTATACAAATTATGAATTGTAGCGTGCTCTCCTCCTGTTCCGCTTATTAGCAAATAAGCACCAAAAAGAATCATGGCAATAATAGCCACAACTTTTATAATTGAAAACCAAAATTCGGTTTCTCCGTACACTTTTACAGAGGCAAAATTCAAGGCATTAATAACCAGAAAGAAAAATAAACTGGATGCCCAAAGCGGAATTTCGGGCCACCAAAACTGCACATAAACCCCAATGGCTGTAAGTTCGGCCATACTAACGAGAATATACAAAATCCAATAATTCCAGCCTGATGCAAAACCTGCAAATGAACCGCAATATTTATAAGCAAAATAGCTGAAGCTTCCTGAAACAGGTTCTTCAACAACCATTTCGCCAAGTTGCCTCATAATAAAAAAAGCGATAATTCCGGCAATAGCATATCCTAAAATAACAGATGGCCCTGCTAATACGGCCGCTGGACCAATGCCAAGGAAAAGACCTGTTCCTATAGATCCGCCTAAGGCAATTAACTGAATGTGTCGGTTAGTTAGTCCACGTTTAAGCTGATTCTCTTCTACAGCATCATGATTATTTTTCACAGATTATGTTTTAAGGTATTTAAATGTATTCAGAAATGTATAAAAAGCGAAGATAAGTTAAAAAAGGAATCGTACAAAGCTTCTTTCTGTAGCATCTTTCAGAATTAGCTATAAATAGTTAAGTTTTGCCCATTTGCAGCACAATTTTAAAACAGAAAAGTCCATCCGCATGCGAATGAACTTTCCAATAATTTATTAAAACAATAATCTATTTATTATCTCCCTGGGCCTGTACTGCCTCCTATTTTTGTTACCATAGAAGTCAAGGTAAAACTTGAGGATAATGTAGGATTGCTAAAAGTTCCTCCTAAATATAATCCATTAAACTCCGTTGCATTACTAACGCTAGAAACCGTTACCAATTTATAAGTTTTGCCCGAACTGAATGCGCTGCCAGACAATAGTAAAGTCGTAAAACTAGCAGGTGATTTAAATGTCATTACCTCTGCATTATCACTATTGAGTACGCTATATATAGTACCAGAATTTCCACCGTCTAGTATAGCAGAAGCCTGTGTAGATACGCTTGCCGTTGGCGAGCTGGTTGCTCCTCCGGCACCAATTAGCAATCCGCCTGTAATTTTAAATGTATTACTATCGCAATCAAAACCTTCTTCAGGGCTTTTAGCTCCTATTGCAAAGATTTTTCCGCCCGTTACAGTAAGTGTACCATTAGAATCAATTCCGTCATTTGTTGTACTGTATGCAACAATAGTTCCTCCATTAATGTAAATTGCATCTCCAGCATTGATTGCGTCATCAACCGCTTTGATATAGATTTCTCCGTCATTGATTGTCAAGGTACTTTTACTTTCTATTCCTTCTCCTCCTTCACCTGTTGTGGTAACATTAATAGTACCTCCATTAATTACAACATAAGGATCAATTGTATCATCGGTATCGTATGAAGCAACTATTCCGTCATCAGCAACAGTAGCAGTGATTGTTCCAGCATTGATGATAATATGTCCTTCTTCTGCTTCGATACCATCGCTAGACGCATTAATATTCAAAGTACCTCCGTCAATATAAACCGCATCGTTTGCATGAATACCATCTGAAGAAGTTTTTGTTATATTAATCGTACCGCTTTGCACACGTATGTAGTCATCTGATGCAATAGCGTGTTTATTGTTCCCTGCAATATTCAGAGTTCCGCTTCCTGAAAAAATAAGCTGGCCTTCGCTAAAAAAAGTTCCCTTTTGGTCTTCTGTAGAGGTAGCATAAGTTGTTCCATCTTCTAATGTATTTGTTCCGCTAACAACAATAAAAGCGCGTTTACCAGACTGAATATTTATTGCTGGTCCGTCATTATTCTTGATAGAAACGTCACTTAGCGTAAGCTTATATTTTTTATCGCTGTAGATTTTAAGCATTCCATCTGTAGTGCTTCCAATTACTTCATAAGCTACTTCAGCAACTGTAGAAGTAACGGTAACATCTGCACCAGAAATGGCAATTGTAACTCCAGCAACTTCATTTTCTGCCGTTGCACTTGTACCATTAAATATTATTTTTACTGTAGATGAAAACGTAGAATTAGCAAGTATATCGTCCTCGTTTGCTCCAGTTTCTGACGAGCCTTCGGCAGTTCCCTTTGCAGCAGTTGCACTTATTGTAATTGGATCATCTGTTGCAACAGTATCATCATCTGAATCGTTATCTTTTGAACAGGATATAGTAAAAACTCCTAAAAATAGACAGAAATAGAAATAGGTTTTGGCTTTCATGTTATTGGGTATTTATAAAATTAATAATTGTGAAATGAAAATCTAAACAAGAATTATGGTAAAAATTTCCAATGCAGTTTAAGAATCGACAACAATAATAAAGTCTAATATGCTTATTTAGTTATCAGTAACAAAAATCTAAATTAGATTAAATTGGAAATAGGGCGAAATAAAATATATCAATGGAAGTATTCTCTAGACAGATTTAGCAACTATGTCGACTTTAGCTTTATATTCTTTTTAAAAAACAGCAAGACACGTCACTAAATAAAGGCTTTAGAGAAATCTAGAGCTTTTTTCTTTTATAATTTTCTTGGTTTTAAAAGACTAAAAACAAACAACAACTATTTAAAAACCAGTATTTTAACTAGATAAAAAAGGGGAAAATCACCCTTTTCTGGTACCCTTACATTTATCTAATTTAGTCAAATCTTAAAGCCTTGTTTTAAGCATCAGTTTAAAGCACAGTCAGAAGCCCTATTTCAAATTACAATCTTCGCCCTACACCTTATTCCTTTCCATAAAATTTCATTTAGTATTTATAATAAATTTTGTCAAAAGATGATTTTTGAAGTAATACAAATAATTTCAGAACAAGTAAATAACTATCTCGAGGAAGTTGGGTTAGAAAAATCTGTTGTACCAGAAAATATCGCTTTTCTAGAGTCTCGCAATGAAGATTCAGATTCAACCTCTATAAAAGATTCTGTTGTACTTACACTAATCAATTTAGCCGAAGAAGCTACTTTAAAAAACTTCCCAAACCATACTATTGATAATGCAAAAACAATTTATAAAAACGGCATTATCAATTTAAATCTGTATATCCTTTTTAGTGCCAATAGAGATATATACGTAAACTCCCTTATGGACATTTCAAAAATTATTGAATTTTTTCAGGGAAAAAAACTTTTTACCCAAGCTAATACTATTTATAACCGAAACAGCAGTGCTATGAGCAATGTAGACAACTTTAGATTTACAGTTGAACTCTACACGCCCACTTTTGAAGAATTAAATTATATCTGGGGAACACTCGGCGGAAAACAGCTTCCATCGGCTTTATACAAATTAAGCATGATCCAAATTGAACGCAATATTACACAGGCAGAAGGACAGCTTATTGGCGAATTTACAGGAGTAACTAAACGAAAAGAACAGTCATGAGTTATTCTTCTACATACGGATTGTTGTTTCAAGTAACGCTTCTTCATAATTATTTTTTGAATAACGGAGAAGAAACTTTTGCAAGTATGCCAGATGATAAAAAAGAAAAAATGCTGCAACAATTCAGTACAGATGCATTTATAGCCGTAACACCAACTTTAGAAACCAACACTGTACTTAAAAACTACAAAATGGTATTCAAAAAGACCAAAACAGGTTTCGGCGTATATATTAAATTAAAAGATGAATCAGATCCTTTTATAAAAGTCCCTGCCGATTTAAACCTAACGTTTTTAATTAAAATTAATGATTATCAATTTGAAAATTATACTAATCTTGATTTTGCTCTTACTCGAGTATATCTTTTCAGTAATGTAAAACCATTAACTGAACCCGTTTCATTCAAATATCTTCCAAAAATAAACGACAACAAACTTATTTCAAACGCTTATTTAGTATCTGAAAAAACTACTGCCGATTTAATTTCAACGCTGCAGCCGTCGGAACAGCAAAATGTTTTTGGAGTTATTTCGCTTACCGTTAAAGGTGACAACAGCTCAGAAAATATTATAGACGATTCGGATAAAATGTTAAGTCCAAATTTTAAAATTCATTTTGATAATCGAAAAACACTTTGGAAATACATCAACCGTAAAGCAGGAACCGAAATTAAAACCAAAACCGCAAAACCATTAACCCGATCTGGTTTTATAGAGATTGACCCTGTTAACGATTTGGACCCTTCTCAACCTGCAGAAAGTCAATATCCAAATCCATCTGTAAAATCAATAACAAAAATCAATAGTGATTACTATTCAGAAATATTTATTTAATAATTAAAAAACAAATCAATTATGGCAACAACTTACAAAACGCCTGGAGTATATGTTGAGGAAATCGTAAAGTTCCCTCCTTCTGTTGCCCAGGTAGAAACAGCGATTCCAGCTTTTATTGGCTATACTGAAAAAGCCACGAATAAGATTAATGGTGATTTGAAATTGAAACCGACAAGAATAACATCTCTTTTGGAATATGAGCGTTTTTTTGGCTTTGCAAAACCAGAAACAACAATTAGTGTTACCATTAATGATGTAGTTGATAATGGTACGACAACAAGATCTCTTATTGTAAACCAACCGTCTAGCAGACAGCCTTTCTTGATGTATTATTCAATGCAATTGTTCTTTGCAAATGGTGGCGGACCCTGTTACATTATATCCGTAGGCCGTTATGGCGATGATTTAGATGATGCTGATACAAAAGTAACCTCTATAAATGATAGTGGCGAATTAAAAAAAGGTTTGCTAGAATTAGAGAAAGTAGATGAACCTACACTTATTCTTTTTCCAGATGCTACTCAAGTAACTGGCATTAATGCAACTGATTTTTATGGTTTGTATAATGATGCCTTGAACCAATGTAGAAAACTGCAAGATCGATTTACACTCATTGACACACTTAGCTACGATGCTTCTAGCCCAACAGATACAAACATTGATGATTTGAGAGGAGTTATTAGTTCAGAGAAAGATACTTTAAAGTATGGAGCTGCTTATTATCCACATTTAGAGACTATTCTAGATTACAGATACAATGCAAGTGAAATCATGATTAAGCATTTTACCTCACCTACGCCTAATGCAATGTCAACTGTATTGAGCGATTTAGCAGGTTCAAAAAATGCAATTGTGCCATTAATCAACAAATTAAAAACAGTTCCGGGAACAAATGATAATCTAACAGGAAGTATAGCTGAAGTTTTGAAATTTATTGAATCAGCAGCCGGCTTTAATAATGCCGCAGCAACTGCCGCAGCAGAAGCAGTCATTACTGGAGGAGGAACACAAGCAGATGCAGATGCCGCAGCTGCAGCTGCAGGAACTTTTACGGTGGCAAAAAACAATGAGTTTATACTCTTATTCGAAACTTTGAATAAAGATCTCGCCAATCTTATAGGAGAAAAAGAAAAAATTAAAAAAGCAGCATTAGCCGCAATAGCTTCTGATGAAGAAGACCAACCAACCAGAGACGCTATTACGGCAGCTTTAAAAACTCTCACTGATCCTTTTGAATTGGACGATAAAATTGAAAGCGTCAAAACCAATTTGGCTGATTTATTAGCGAAAGCAAAAACAGCAAATAACAAAGTAAAAATAACCGCAAATATTAAAGGAGCGCCAGGTGTTCCGACGGTACTATCTGAAATTTCAAAAATTTTGAATTTCACATCGCCAGCTTCTATTCTTGATTTGCCGGCAGCTATCACTTTTGATGTTGATCTTTTTGCATCTATTGTAGCTAATATTGATACAATTACTGCTGCTGTAACAACCGCAAAACCAAATGATACAAATAACGGTGCCATGAATGGTCGCTTTTTAGCAGATATTACAGAGCTTGATAATGTTACTTACAATAAAATACTTTCCGAAATCTCTAATCTATCCATAACGCTGCCACCAAGTTCTGCCATAGCAGGAATTTATGCAAGAGTTGATAGTGATCGCGGTGTATGGAAAGCACCAGCAAATGTTAGTTTAAACTATGTTATTGCTCCTACGGTAAAAATCACTAATAATATACAAGACGGATTGAATATTGATACAGTTGCAGGTAAATCTATCAACGCTATCAGAACATTTACCGGCAAAGGTACTTTGGTTTGGGGATCAAGAACCTTAGCCGGTAATGATAGCGAATGGCGTTATGTGCCGGTTCGCCGCTTCTTTAACATGGCCGAAGAATCTATCAAAAAAGCAACCGAGCAGTTTGTTTTTGAACCTAACGATGCCAATACTTGGATAAGAGTAAGAGCTATGATTGAGAATTTCTTAATTCTTCAATGGAGAGCTGGAGCTTTGGCAGGAGCCAAACCAGAACAAGCATTCTACGTAAGAATTGGATTGGGACAAACCATGTCTGCTATGGATATTTTAGACGGTAAAATGATAATCGAAATCGGTATGGCAGTAGTTCGTCCAGCTGAGTTTATCATCCTACGTTTCTCTCACAAAATGCAGGAATCTTAATTAAATCATCATTAAAAAATATAGATCATGAGTTATCCGTTACCAAAGTTTCATTTCTCAGTTGACTGGGGAGGAACAAAAATAGGTTTTACAGAAGTTTCCGGATTAGATGTAGAAACCGAAGTTATTGAGTACCGTCAGGGTGCAAGTCCGGAATACAGCAAAATCAAGATGCCCGGTATGCAGAAGTTCTCTAACATTACCATGAAAAGAGGCACTTTTAAAAGCGATAATGAATATTATGCATGGTGGAATACAGTAAAACTAAACACCATCGAAAGAAGGGATATTACCATCAAATTGCTTAACGAGGAACACGAACCCGTGATTACCTGGAAAGTAAAAAATGCATGGCCGACAAAAGTGCAATCAACTGATTTAAAAGCCGATGGAAACGAAGTAGCTATCGAGTCAATAGAATTGGTTCATGAAGGTTTATCTATTCAAAATGATTAGTCATGTCTAACTATTATCCACCCGTAGGCTTTCATTTTCTGGTTGAATTTAATAAACTGGGCACAAAAGAAAAAGACCATCAATTTCAATCCGTATCAGGACTTTCAGTAGATCTTGAAACGGAAGAAATTGTTGAGGGTGGAGAAAACAGATTCAAACACAAACTTCCTGTAAAAACCAAGTATCCAAATTTGGTTTTAAAAAGAGGGATATTGATTGATTCTGATGTAATTGAATGGTGCCGAAAAGCATTAGAAAATTTCGAATTTAAGCCCGTTGATTTAACTGTAAAACTCTTGAATCAAGATCGCCAACCCTTAATGCACTGGAAAGTTATACATGCCTATCCCGTAAAATGGGCAGTGGAAGATTTTAGTGCTTTAGAAAGCAAAATTGTTGTTGAAAGCTTTGAGCTCGCTTATAATTATTTCACGCTTCATAAAAAATAATTTTATCATGCCAATTGAAATCAAAGAGCTTCACATTAAAATAAACGTGAACGAAAGCTCAAATTCGGGTGAGAAACCAGCTTCTTCATCATCTGCTACTGAAAAAGATACTGTGGCTGAATGTGTCGAGCAAGTAATGAAGATTATTGAACGAAAAAAAGAACGTTAATATGGCAGCAATTAAAGGTGAATTAAAAAAACTGAAGATCATTGCCTATAGCGATCCTCAATTCAACAATCCCATTTCGGGTATTGAAAAGTTTATTATTTTGATGAATCCTGAAAAATATACTTTTCATTACAAAATAGAGCAAGATACAACCCATGCCGCTGGAACAAGCAGTCCTGCGCCGAGATTTTCAGCAATTGCTCCAGAAGAATTAGAACTGGATTTTGTTTTTGACCGAACTGGGGTTATTGCGGGCAAAGAAAGTACCGAAAATGGTGTTATTGACGACATTGAACATTTTAGAAAAGTAATTTTAGAATATAACGGTACACAGCATAAACCAAACTATTTAAAAATTGCTTGGGGAAGTCTTTTATTTAAAGGATCTCTCACCGAAATGACCATTGAGTATAAACTTTTCAGGCCAGATGGAACGCCCATTAGAGCCATTGCAAAAGGAAAATTCAAGGGAGTTGTTGAAGATGAATTGAGAGCAAAACAGCAAAACAATCAATCTCCAGATTTAACGCATACCAGAATTGTAAAAGCTGGCGATACGCTTCCTTTAATGTCTTTTAGAATCTATGGCGATTCAAAATATTATCTCGAAGTGGCAAAAGCTAACAAGCTTATCAATTTCAGAAAATTAAAAATTGGTCAAAAAATATTCTTCCCTCCTCTACAAAAACAACAATAGATGAACAATAGCGATGTCATACAAACCAGTAAAAGTGCCGATTTAGTAACGCACAAATTGCTTATTGAGGGAACTGAGCTTTCTGGTGTTTACCAAGTAATGAGCATTGTAGTTCATAACGAGGTGAACAGAATACCTATGGCACAGATTATTTTGACCGATGGAGATGCTGCAGCACGAGATTTTAAATTAAGTAACGAAGATTTGCTTGTTCCGGGCAAAAAGATAGAAATTAAAGCTGGTTATCACAGTGACGAAGAAACTATTTACAAAGGAATAGTGGTAAAACATTCCATAAAAATAAAAGACAAATCGTCCCTGCTGATTGTAGAATGCAAAGACGAAGCTGTAAAACTGACTATTGGCAGAAAAAGCAAATATTTTTATGACGTAAAAGATAGTAATGCTTTTGAAGACATTATTGGCACTTACGGATTACAGAAAGATGTAGAAAGCACTAATTATAGCCACAAAGAGTTAGTACAATACAATACTTCCGATTGGGATTTTATTGTCTCTCGTGCACAAGCCAACGGAAAATTATGTTTTGTTGAAAATGGCAAAATCTCGATAAAAAAACCAGACTTAGCTTCTGAATCAGTTGAAACGGTTGCTTTTGGTGCGACTATGCTAGATTTTGATGCCGAAATTGATGCTCGAAATCAGTTTGCCAAAGTTTCATCCTACAGCTGGAATGCATCGAATCAGGAATTATTAGAAATTGAAGCCAAAGATCCCAGCGTAAGCTTAAACGGAAATTTATCCGCTTCTGATTTATCTGATATTGTAAAACTGGAAAATCTAGAATTGCGTCACGGCGGTAATGTAACCGATACCGAATTGCAAGATTGGGCCGATGCAAAATTATTATTTCAACAGCTGTCAAAAGTCCGCGGAAGAGTAAAATTTCAAGGTATTCCTGCCGTAAAACCCAATACCATTATTACACTTGAAGGTGTTGGAGATCGTTTTAACGGCAAAGCATACATTACGGGAGTTTTCCATGAAATTGCAAATGGTAACTGGACTGTAAACGTGCAGTTTGGATTAAATCCTGAATGGTTTTCTGAAACGTATGATGTCAATACGCCATCAGCTTCAGGAATAATTCCATCCATAAAAGGATTGCATATTGGTATTGTAACCCAGCTTCAAGACGATCCCGACGGTGAAGACAGAATTTTGGTAAAAATCCCAATCATCAATAATGAAGAACAAGGTATTTGGTGCAGAGTAGCAGCATTAGATGCGGGTGACAACAGAGGTACTTTTTTTATGCCCGAAATTGAAGACGAAGTAATTATCGGCTTTATCAACGAAGATCCTAATGATGCCATTGTTTTAGGAATGCTCCACAGCAGCGCAAAACCCGCTCCTCTAAAAGCATCGGACGATAATCATCAAAAAGGAATTTTTACAAGAAGCGAAATGAAAGTGCTCTTTGATGATGATAAAAAATCAATAGCCATCGAAACTCCAGCAGGAAAAAAAATAACACTCGACGAAGACAAAGGATCTATCGTTGTTGAAGATGAAAATTCGAATGTGATTACGATTGACAGCGCAGGAATAAAAATGGAAAGTGCAGGCGATATTTCAATAAAAGCAACAGGCGATGTAAAAATTGAAGGTACAAATGTAAATCTAAAAGCAACTGCTCAATTTAAAGCCGAAGGAAGTGCTGGCGCAGAAATGTCATCGGCAGCGGTGGCGATTGTAAAAGGTAGCATAGTACAGATAAACTAACTCATCCTCTGATTTCTATCCTTCAACACTTAAATAAAAAAGTTAACTATAAAAATAAGTAATTATGGGAGCACCAGCCGCAAGAATTAACGATATGCATGTTTGCCCAATGGTAACAGGAACTGTCCCTCATGTTGGCGGACCAATATTACCGCCAGGTTCGCCTACAGTATTAATAGGCGGCCAGCCTGCTGCCTGTTTAGGAGACATGATTGTTTGTACAGGTCCACCGGATAGCATTATTGCGGGATCAGCTACTGTGCTGATTGGAGGAAAACCAGCCGCAAGAATGGGAGATTCAACTGCGCATGGCGGCACCATAATATTAGGATGCCCAACGGTTTTAATAGGTTAATTATGGAAAATAAAGAAGCTTTTTTAGGTACTGGATGGAGTTTTCCGCCCGAGTTCAAAAAGAACAGTAAAGCAGTCGTAATGACGTCTGATGAGGCAGATATTAAAAGCAGTCTGGAGATATTGCTTTCTACCAAAATCGGCGAACGCATTATGCTGCCGAAATATGGTTGTAATATGGACGAATTGCTTTTTGAATCATTAGACAGAACACTAAAAACGTATGTTACTGAACTCATAAAAACAGCGATTTTATATTACGAACCCCGAATTGATGTTGAAAAAATTGACATAACACAAGGCGATGATTTAGAAGGGGAATTATTGGTCATAATCGATTACAGAATAAGAAGTACAAACTCAAGAAGCAATCTTGTTTATCCTTTTTACAAAGAAGAAGGCACTAATGTTTAAAAGTTTATAAGCTATGAGCACCAACGGCAGCCAAATAGACAATGTTATTTTTAAAAGAAATGGAGTTAATCAGGAAGAACGCTTTAGTGACGCATTAGAGCCTAGCAACCTGAAACTTCATGATTTTACTATTGAAGACTGGCTGTTATTTGCTTATAATTTTGCCAAAGAAGTCAACTTTTTCGACACGAATAATGATAAAAAACCAGAAGGTAACTGGCAGGAATTTTTCAACTATTTTGGCTTTACAAAAGATAGTATTCCAAAAAGAACAGAGCAAGAATATGCCACTTCAAAAGAAGACATCGCCAGAACATTATTGGCCGCCAATATCAATCAAGACCTTACTCCTCACCTAACTTTGTTTGTTTGTTTCTTGAAATTATTGGAATTATCTCAAAACAAACTGAATCTCATTACCAAAAAGCATTTAGATTTTTTCTATAAAGACATACTTCAAATCGAAAAACTGCCTGCAAAAGCAGATAAAGTCAATATCATTTTTGAATTGGCAAAAAAAATAGCCGAAGAAAAAATCGATGCCAATACAGAACTTGACGCAGGAAAAGATCCCGATGGCAAAAAGTTAATTTACAAAACTACAGAAGAATTTATTGCCAATAAAGCCAATATAGCGTACCTAAAAAGTGTGTATAATGACGTTGATTTGGGTGAAATTAAATGCAGCGAAATCGCCAATTCTCTAGATGGAAAAGGCGAACCGCTAAAAGAAGACGCTCCCTATTGGTTTCCTTTTGGATATAATTCAGATGAAAAAAAGTACCCAAAATTAAGCGATGCAAAATTAGGTTTTGCCATAGCATCTGAATTATTTAATCTTAAAGAAGGTGACAGAAGTATTGACATCACAATAACTTTTAATGAGCCTTTAGCTTTTCTTCATCTAATCAATACAGATGATCTTTTGGAAAATATCAGCATCCTTTATAGTGGAAAAAAAGGATGGATTGGAAATTTTAAACTGGACACAGCGATTGCTTTTAAAAATGTAAATCAATCTTCAAGCATTGACAGCAATCAATTAAGATTGGTTTTTCAGATACCAAAAGATAATCCGGCAATTGTTAACTACGATCAGAAAGTTTTAGGCGAATTTTTCTCAACAGAACTTCCTGTAATTCGATTCTTAATTAATACGCAAGATAAAAAAGGACATACTCTTTTTAGAAGTCTAGTTACAAAACCAATAAAAAACATTAAAGCAAAAGTTGAGGTTAAGGACGTAAAATCTTTAATATTAGAAAGTGACACTGGCTTGCTCAATGCTACGAAACCCTTTTATCCTTTTACAACTCAACCTGAAAAAAACAGCGCATTTATCATAAATTATCCTGAAATTTTTTCTAAAAATTGGACAGATGCAGCTATTAACATAAAATGGAAAAATACTCCCTCATCATTTGTAACTCATTATGCCGCTTATAAAAAAAGTTTTCTTGAGACCATAAGTCAAAATATTTTTGACAGCGCAATATTCCACGATATTAGTCGTGAAGCCAAAATGAAGGCCAATCAGCCTGAAGATGAAAAAGTCGTTCCAGAAATAAAGGCTGTTTCAGAAACTAAAAATTTAAGAGTTTTAAATAAAAAAAATGCCATTGTTACAAAGGACTATTTTAAAGCAACATTATCTGTTTTAAACAAAGAAGTTTGGGATGAACAAAATAACGCTGTCAATTTATTTGATGATCCGGATAATGATAAAGTATTTGAAACTAATGTCAATGTAAAAGGCACTTATGAGCTTGGCAAAAGCGGCCCAATTCGATTGACTTTAAATCAATCCTTTTTGCATTCGTTATTTCCAAAAATATATACTTTGGCTATAATGAATGTGGCGAAAGATGTATTAACACCCATTCCAAATGAGCCTTACACTCCAATTGTAGAAAGTATAAGTCTGAATTATTCTGCTGAAGAAACTACTGAATTTGATGCTTCAACCTACGAATCTAACCGAATAAAATTGTTTCATGAAGCTCCTTTTGGTCAGCAGGAAGAGCATTCTTATTTGAAACAGCAAGCTATTGATAAAGAAATTTTGGATCCTTCTACTCCAATTACTAATTGTTTGGTTCCAGATTATTGCAATGGAGGCGAATTTTATGTAGGCCTTCAAAATGCCGAAATATCTCAGCAAATTTCATTATTATTTCAAATATTGGAAGGGAGCGAAAATATTAACGTTCCCACTTTTACAGCAAAGCAAAAAGTAGAATGGTATATACTATGCGATAATTACTGGAAAAATCTTGATAAGGATATTTTGGCAAATGGCATCGATAACTTTTTAAAATCGGGCATTGTAAAATTTAGCATTCCAAAGCAGGCAACTAATGACAATACGCTGTTTCCAGCCAATACCATTTGGATAAAAGCAAAAATGCACAAAAAATACGATGCCGTTTGCAAAGTGATCGATGTGAAAACTCAGGTTGTTACAGCCCAATTTTTTGATAACAACAATAATTTAGCGCATTTAGACAGCACATTACCTGCGAAAACAATATCTAAATTAATTACCAGAGTTCCGCAGATTAAAAGCATTGAACAGCCATTTAATTCGTTTGATGGAAAACCATTAGAATCTGACCCCTCCTATTATCTGCGTGTAAGCGAACGCTTGCGCCACAAAAACAGAGCTATAACGCTTTGGGATTATGAGCATCTTATTTTACAGGAATTTCCATCTGTTTTTAGAGTAAAATGCCTTAACCATACTTTTATATCGGGTACAAACACCTCGTTTTTAGCTCCGGGAAAAGTAACGCTGGTCGTAATTCCAGATATCGTAGACAAAAATGTATTTGATATTTATGAGCCAAGAGTGAGCACAGCTACATTAAATAGCATTGAGAGTTTTATTAATTCTAAAAACTCCATGCTAGTGTCTGCAAAAGTGATCAATCCTGATTATGAAAAAGTTATAATAAAACTGAATGTAAAGTTTTATGCAGAATATGATGAGAATTTTTATAAAAAACAGCTCAACGAAGATCTTATAAAATTTTTATCTCCTTGGGCATTTGACACCTCAAAGCAAATCATATTCGGAGTGGAATTACAACGCAGTATTGTTATCGAATATATCGAAAATTTATATTACGTAGATTTTCTATCTACGCTAGAAATGGCAATCTATATCAATAAAAAAACAGATAAAGAACATCCTGAAACATTAAAAGATACAGAAAAGAATGATGCCAATATACCTCTTTTAGATTTTCAAACCACGTTGTCACCATCAAGTCCAAAAAACATTTTAGTCTCTGTTAAAAACCATATTATCAGTACCAAAATAGACACTTGCAAAGAAATAACCCCACAAGAACCTGAAAAATGTCGCTACTAAACCCACATATCACCATTCCTAAAAAATCAGCATCAGAAGACGATTTGGATTTCTTTTATTTAAGAAAAAAAGGAATCGAGTATATCGAGTCTTTTGGCAGTAAATTTTGGACAGATTTTAACGAGCATGATCCAGGTATAACCATGCTAGAAATGATTTCCTATGCCATTTCAGATCTTGGTATGAGACTCAATCTTCCAATAGAAAATATATTAGCGTCTAATGACATTAACAAAGACATTCCAAAACAGTTTTTTAAAGCTTCAGAAGTATTGTCTTCTAGTCCTGTCACACAAAATGATTACCGAAAACTTTTTATAGACATAGAAGGAGTTCGAAACTGCTGGCTCGCCAAACACGAGAAAAAAGCGTATGTGGACTGCAAGAAAAATCAGCTTTCTTATGATTTTAAGGATTATAAAGATCTACCAGAAAACTTAAGAAAATCGTTTGATCTCAACGGTTTATATGATCTTTATGTAGATTTTGATAGCTCAAAACCTTCAGATATAGAGATGGTTAAAGAAAAGATAAGAAAGCAGTATCATGCAAACAGAAATCTTTGCGAAGATCTTGTCGATATCAAAAAAGTGGTAGACTATCCTATCAAAATATGCGCAGATATTGAAGTAAATACGGAAGCCGATGAAGAACTGGTTCATGCCAATGTCATGGATGCTCTAGAAAGTTACTTATCTACAACAGTCAATTTTTATTCGCTAAAACAAATGATTGGCAAAGGATATTCAACTCTTGAAATTTTTGATGGCCCTTCTTTAAAGAACGGTTTTATTGACACAAAAGAATTACTTAAAGCCGATTTGAGAAATGAAGTGCGTCTTTCAGACATCATGAGAATAATAATGTCGGTGCCAGATGTTGTGCTAATTAAAGATATTTCTTTAGGGAATTGCGGTGGTGACGACTTGGAAAACAAATGGCTTATCTGCCTTAAACCTTACCAAAAACCAGTTATTTGTGCCAAAAGTGTTTTCAATTACAACAAAGGATTACTGCCTCTGAATATCAATCAAGCCCTGGTAAAAAAATATTCAGATGCTATAAAACTTGAAAAAGATAAAGCTACAACCAACGCCAGTCAGGATAAGGAATTAGAAATACCAAATGGCGAATATCTTAACACTGATTTTTATACCACCATACAAAATGATTTTCCTGAAACCTATGGTATTGGTGAAGTTGGTCTTCCTACCCTAGCGTCTGTTGAACGTAAATCTAAAGCAAAACAATTAAAAGGATATCTTTTGTTTTTTGATCAGATATTAGGAAGTTATTTTAAACAATTAGGTCAGGTGAGCGAATTACTTTCAGTAAGCGGTAATTTAACCAGAACCCTTTTTACTCAAGTCGTTAAAGATATTGATGGCGCTAATGACATTGTAGATGGATATGAAAATTACACTGATGATAGTATTACAGAACTTCTTTTTGACCAGCAGGACAATAATATTGAACGCAGAAATAAAATTTTAGACCACCTATTGTCTCGTTTTGCCGAGAATTTCTCTGAATATGTTTTTGTCAATAAAACCATTTACGGCAATACAACTGACCAAGTCGTATTGCGCGATAAAGAAAACTTTCTGAAAGATTATAAAGTCGTAAGTAAAGAACGTGGCAATGCTTTTGATTACTACAAACAGCCTATTGCCAATTTATGGAATACGAATAATGTTTCGGGAGCCGAAAAGAGAATTTCCAGACTTATTGGTATTAAAGATTATAGCCGTAGAAACCTTTCTAATTCGTTTGTCCAGATGTACAATTTTATTGACACAGACAATCAATCGGTGTATAGATGGCGCATTGTCGACACGAATAATGAGATTGTGCTTTCTTCAACAGCAGAATACTTTGACACTTCTGCTGCAAATAAAGAGCTTTATTTTGCTGTATTACAGATTATTCAGACTCGAGAATATAAAATAAAAGAGGCTTTTAAAAACGGCACAGTAAAAGACTTAGCTATTATAGACAATATTCTGATTCAGCAGTCAGATGCTGGAAAATATTCTTATGATATTATCAATCCAGCCATCCCAGACAAGAAAAATTCAGACCGCATTATTGCCCGAAGATTTGAATATTATACTAATCTGCAAGATTTAGAAAAATCGATTCTGGATTTAATTCAATTCATGAAAGAAGATTTTACCGAAGAAGGAATGTTTTTGGTAGAACACATGATGTTGCGCCCAGATGTAAACCAGACAACAGTAAATCCAGATACTTTCATGCCAATCTGCGCCGAAGAGTGCGGTGATTGCGAACCAATAGATCCTTACTCCTATCGCGTGAGCGTAGTGTTGCCAGGATATACATTGCGATTTGCCAATACCGATTTTAGAAATTATATAGAAAAAATAATCAAAGAAGAATTGCCTGCTCACGTTCTAGCAAAAGTATGTTGGATTGGATATCGAGAAAAAGATGTAAAAGACCCCGCAGAAAACCAGCTTGTTCAATTTGAAAAAACATACAAAGAATACTTAATCGCCAAAACCGATTTAAATCAAGAACAGCTAGAACCACAATTAATCAGCTTTATTAAGGCTTTAACCACTCTAGACAATGTTTACCCAACAGGACGACTATTTGACTGCAGTGATGAAAACGAGCGATTGTCAGATAAAATTATACTAGGAAAAACGAATTTAGGATCACTATAAAAACTATTGCCATGTCAGCAAAACTTTCAACAATAACAACACAATACCGACGATTTACAAAGAATCAGGTACTTACAGAAGGAAACCTTAATGAGGTTGTAGATTTTTTTGACGACCAGGATCGCCTATCGCGCATTTACCTGAGTGGCGTTGGTATAGTTTGTGGACTTTATCCAAGTTATGATGAGTCTCAAAAAACCATTTCAATAACTCAGGGAACTGGTGTAACTACAGATGGTGATCTTTTTAAGTTATATCAGGCAGATGTATTGGGAAACAAAAAAATCGATTTTGATTCCAAAACCTATACGCACTGCAAAGTTTATGATAATACAAAAGCGGCTTATAAACCTTTTTTCTATGATGGATCAAATAAGCAATTACCACTTTTTGAACTCTTGACAGAAGAACAGCAAAAAAAAGAAAAAGATCTTAATTTTCCTTTAACTCAATTTACAGCAAATACAGAATTTGATTTCAAAGATGCTGTAATTCTTTTGTATCTGGAGTCTTATGAAAAAGAATCTGACCTTTGCGTAAGCCTTTCGTGTGACAATCAGGGATTAGAAATTGTCGGCAATTATAAAGTTTTAATTGTCAGCAAAGCCGTTGCCATACAAATAATGAATTATGACAGCATGATTGGTAAAATCAATTTTGTCAATTTATACCATACATTACCAGATCTAAAATCAAACAGAATTGTACTAAAAAAAGAAGATTTCGCTCATCTTGAGGCAATAAAACAAACTTTCACGAAAGGAATTTTCAAAAACAATGCTGTTAAAAATTTGCAGGAAGGCTACAGCCAGCTTCTAACAGGCTTAAATATGCCAATTGTTTTAGATGCTATTCAAAAAAAGATAACCGAACTATTTAATTTTGAAGGAGATCCTGTACTTCCGTCAGATTTTCAATATCGATATGATCTGCTTAACGATCTTGTGGATACTTACAACGAAATCAGAGCGCTTTTACTCGATATAGAGGATAGTTATTGTTATCCTGATATTAATGCATTTCCCAAACATTTAATGCTGGGCGAATTAATAAAAACAGAACCTTGTTTTGAATTTCGTCATGCCTTTTACAAATCGCCTTTACTTACGGGAGAAAGTCTTAACACTTGTAATGATTGCCTTGTAGATGATACAGATTCTGAAGAAAAAGACTTAACATCAAATGAACTAAAAATATGCTATGGCGAAGACAGAGCCAAACAAAGAATCTACAGTCTTATTCTGAGAAGTGCAGAATTATTAGAAAATTACAATGCATTATATGATGTTATAAAAATCACACCCTCTTTACAAATGGGCAAATTAGGCAAAAAAGCCATTCCTTTTTACAACAACATAAACGATTCGCTTATTAAGTCTTGGGATTTTGATAAAACCATTTTAGGGTTAGAAAAAAACAATGTGAGTTACCATGATGACTTATTAAATACTAAAAATCCGCTCGAAATACATCTGGATAGTGATTTTTATAGAATTGAAGGACATCAGGGACGCAATTACAAAGAAGCACTTAAAGCTATACAGCAAATTAGGTTAGAAAATGGCTTAGGATTCAATATAATGATTCTAGCTGTAAACGCTAATGAACTGGATAAAACCATCCAGTATTTCACCAAATATTACCTTAACAAAAATCATGGCTACGAGCATAAAGCAGGTGTAATTCCCGGAGGAACTTTTATAATGATCTATCTGGAAGAAAAGGTGCCTTATTATAAAAACCGCAGATTATCTTTAACCGGTGACTTTGAAAAATTTACTGAAGGCATACCCATTTTAAACCCAATTGTTGCTGATTTTTCGATACCATATTTATGTTGTGACGAAAACAATATAGGGCTTAGTTTACCTGTAGATAAAATTTGTTTTGACAGCAAAACACCTCCTCTACCGTTTAAAGTCTCTCCTGCGGGAGGATTTGTAAAAGCCAATGTTAGATCTGATCAAAACGGAGGAATAAAAGTAAATGAATTTGGCGCTCTTGTTTTTGATCCAAACGCAGTCAGTAAAGAGCTGATTGGTCAGCCTATAACCTTTACAGTCAATAATTTTGATACTGATTGTAAGATAACCATTTTTGAAAAACCAAAATTTGATTTTGTTGCAGTTCCTTCAAAACCTTCTGGAGTTGACGAAACTGAAGTTACTTTTACCATAACTGGAGAAAATATCGAAGGCAATAAATATACTTGGGACTTTGGAGACAAAACCGATTTGGTTACAGATGATAAAACTGAAATAAAACATATCTACAAGTATAATAGTGAATCGCAAAAGAAATTCACGTTTGAAGTTATACTTTATGCAGACAATGGCAATTGCGACTTTAAAGTCACTCATCCTGTTAGTTTTGAAATTGAAGATCCAAAAGTACTGGTAGATGGCAAATTAGTAAACGAAATATCCTTTTGCCGAAACGATAAACCTGTGTCACTTACTCTGCAACCCGATGTAAAAGGGGCCGAAATTTCCGGAGAAGGAGTTCAAGTAACATTCGGAGAAAAATATATGTTTGCTCCAGGCGAGGTATCTAAAGATGTCAAAAACGTAACCATTTTTATAGACGACAAACCATCCAATCTTACCATTACACTTTTAGAGCTTCCTACTGCTAGTTTTAGCTTTAATATAGATGGAGCGGGAATTCTGACCTTAACCAACGATTCTTTAAATGCCAAAACATATACTTGGAAAATTGATAAGGAAATAATAGTAACAGATAAAAAAGATCCAATAACAAGACAAACTTCGATGTATAATGAATCTTCTATTTCTGTTTTATTAACTGCTGAAGGAAACTGCGGTTCAGTAAACGATGGTCCAAGATTTATTGAGATTAGAAAACCCGTTGAAGTCAATACATGTCTTGACAATGCTGATTTATTTGTAAAAAACTCACTTGAAACGATTTCCAAATTAAAAGAAATTTCGATTTCTAATAAATTCAATAGAGAAACTAATCGCTTAATTTCTGAAACAGAAAACAGATTGGTCGAAGTTCAAAAAGACATTGAGAGTTACATCAATGGTAAGTCAAATGCTAAATTATCTGAATTATTCACACAGGAAAATTTCAATTTAATATCTGAAGTTGTTGCCGCCGCCATCAAACTGGAAAATCCAGATCTGATTGCTGCAGTACAAACACTTATATCGCTAAATACCACATTGTTTTATACCATTTTAAGATGTCAGGATACAGAAATACTTAAAGCATCAGAAAAACAAATTATCCCAATAGAATTACTTTTCACTAATTTATTTAAAAGTTTTGTTGAAATAAAATTCAACACAGATACTGACGGATCCTTGAAAAAATTCTTATCCAGCATGCTAAAAATATTTCAAAAAATCGATTTTATACTGTCCAATTTAAACACACAAATAGAAGCCCTTACAGCCAGTGCAAAACTTAAATAGACATATTGTCAATAAAGTTTTCCTTGAGATAAATACCAATTCTAAAGAAAAAGGATATTATCTCAAGGACAATATTGATGCGTTTTTGCAAAAGGAAGTATTCGCAATTTTAGAAAATTATTTTAATGAAGTAGATTCAAAAAATCCTTTACACAGCATACAACTGGACAAACTCAACCTTGACATTTCTATAAATCAAAATTTAGATTTCGAAAATTTCAAAGAGCAGATCCTAAAAAAAATCACTAAACAAGTTGAAGAAGTTTTTGAAATGGAAGATGCAAATGTCGAAGGTTACAAACTTGTCAAACCGCAAGAAAAGGAAATAGAACGTTTTTTTCATTTTCTGGAAACAGGTACAAATACTTGGTGGACAACTTTAGATAATGACTTTAAAATAATTGATAATAAAATATTTATAAAAATAATAAATGATAAAACTTTTTCTCTTAAATGGATCAATGCTGTCCAAAAACCAATTGTAAGAACACGATTTATCAAACAATTTAGTGACAGCCAAATTGTAACCATTATCAAAAAAGGAATATTGCTTAAAAAAAATAGTACCGACAGCAGTGCTAAAATAATAGGTATCGAAGCCATAAAAAAACACATTAAAGCTAGTATTGCCAAAAATCAATTGATTCCGAATCAAAGATTTTTAATGTGGGAAATAGTCATTTTAAATCTTTTGGAGACAAGCGATTCAATTTTGAAACAAAAGCTTTTCAGATTGATTTGCAATGTATTTGAATTTCGTAAAAAGAACGTCTTTTTAGAACACAAAGAACTTTTTCTAAAGGAAATTGAAAATCAGATAGAAAGCCAAAATCAACTGGAATTACTAGCTAATCTTAATGCAATTATTTCAATTATCGAAAAAAAAATAAATTATGTTATTTCAAAAGAAAAAGAAATAAAAACTGTTCCAAACAATCAGGTGACGATAAAAACTGAAACAGAGACAAAAAATACACCAGAAGTAGAAAATGCGGCGAAAGTAGAAAATGAAACAGGGATAGAAAATGCAAAAGAATTAGAAAATCTGACAGAAGCAAAAAACGAAGCGAAAATAGAAACAGAAAGAATTCAAGAAAACAATGAAAATCCATTGCCCGACTCGAATTTAATTTTGTTTAAAAACAAAAATGCGACTATTAGCAACGATGATAAAAATACCGAAACCCTATCAAACCACTCAAAAGAAGAAACTCCAAATAATAACGAAGAAGTAATCGATAAAAAAGAGCCTTCTTTTAAAATAAAAGAAAAAGAGATATTAGGTACAGTTATTAGCGAATCTTATGTTGACAATGCGGGTTTAGTATTGATTCATCCCTTTTTGAAATCTCTTTTTGAGAATTGCAAACTGCTCAATAAAGACAATACTATACATAACCCTGAAGTTGCTGCGCACCTCTTGCATTATATAGCCACAGGAAAAGAACAGGATTATGAAAACGCTATGCTCTTAGAAAAATTTTTGTGCAATATTCCGATAGCAGAACCCATTGAAAGAAACATTACACTTTCTGAAGAAATGAAAAAAGAAGCGTCCGCAATGTTGCAGGCAGTATTGAGCAATTGGGATATAATGAAAACATCATCGACAGAATTGCTTCAAAATGAATTCTTGCAGCGGCCTGGAAAACTGAACATTAATGGAGACGAAAGTCCTGTAATTACAATGGAGCGAAAAACACAAGATGTTTTATTAGATAAACTAAGCTGGAATTTGAGCATCGTAAAATTGGCGTGGAAAAAACGAATCATATATGTTAACTGGTAAAATTAAAAGTATGAATGCTGATAACACTTCTTTTTTAGAATACGATAAAAAAAATATTCTTATAGAACAGCAAAAAGCACTTGGATTTGTATTCGATAATCTTGATTTGTCGAAAATCGCCTTTTGCGGAGGAGTCGCAGATTATTTGAACCTTCGTCAATACTATCAAATGCGGGTAAATGATTTGGATATATTGTATGAAAACGAAGAAGATTTAAATCCAATTAAGAATAAAGTTGACATAAAGAGATATACCTCTAAATTTTACAAAACCAGAAACGGAGAAACATTGGTTTATAAATTCAAAATTAATGGCAAGGAAATAAATGTAGATAATTTTCCAAATGATTTTTCGAGACTAACTCTTACCCAATCACCTCTTTTAGGTAAAATGGTATGGCATTCCTCATTTAATGAAATGAAAAAATATCACAACAGTGAGATACATCTAAAAACCTCAGAAATAGCAGGAGTAAATTACGAATGGAAACGATTATACAAGCACAGCCGAAAAGCTTCTTTGTACAACAATGTGACTTTCTTAGAAGAGAAAAACTTAATTCATACCATTAAAAAGAACATTTTATGAGGGAAGAGCCTAGAATAATTTACAGTTTAGATGCATTTCCTGTTAGTAATAATCGGTGGAATCAAGGTAATAAATTTAAAGAAACAATTTATTCGACTGCATTAAGCATACTATACAGCCATTTATGGTATCAGGATATCGAGCTTTATGCTGATGACACTGCCTATAAGTTTCTTTATATGCTTCCTATCAGAGTTACTGAAATTAGCAGCAATAAAGACACAGTTATTTGGATGAAATCGAAAATTGATGTTATCGAAAAACAAACTAAACCTTTTGTGCATCTTGACAATGATGTCTTTATAAAGAAAAAAATATTTTTTGATTTTGAGAAGGTAATTGTTGAGCAAAATGATTACGAATTGTACGGTATGTACCAATATCGTTTAGATTTTTTTAATCAATACACTCAAAATTTAGACTATTGGAAACCAGATTTGGGATATGCATATAATTGTGGAGTATTAGGTTTTAGAGACTTTCAACTTCGAAATCAGTTTTTAAAAGCTTTTTATGATTTAGAAGAAATCTTTATAAAAAATCATAATCCCAAAATAGCAAAAGTAGAACCTTGCATTGTTTTAGAACAATATAATCTTGCGGCATTATTGCATCATCATAATATTAAACCAACATTATTACTGTGGAAAAAAAACTTATTCGAAAATTTCCAACTAGCAGATAGAATTGGTTATTCACACATTGTAGGTCAAAAAAAATACAGAATTGACATAGTTGAAGAAATAGAAAACAGGCTTTCTAAACTCTTTCCGTATTGGTACAAAGAAGTAAAGAATGCCTTAGATAAAGAAGGCATCGCTTAAAACAAAACGATATGAAACAACAACACAAGATGATTTACAGCCTTGATGTGCTTCCCATAATACATAACAGATGGAATATGGGAGACAAACTAAAGGAAACGATCTACATGACCGCTCTAAGTGTATTATATAGTCATATGTGGTATAATGACATTGAGCTTTATGTAGACGAAATAGGCTTTAAATTCCTGAATATGCTTCCTTGTGCCGTTACCAAAGTGCAAAATGACAATAGAATTGACCTTTGGATGAAATCGAAAATTAATGCTATGGAACTTCAAACAGAACCTTTTGTTCACATAGATACCGACATATTCATTAAGAAAAAAATAGATTTTCTTTTTGATGATGTTATAGTAGAACGCAAAGAAGATACTTATGAAATCCATTATAAAAAACAAGTAGAGTTTTTTAATAAATACACCAAGAATCTGCCTTACTGGCATACCAATTTGGGCTATTCTTATAACTGTGGCATATTTGGTTTTAACGATCTCAAGCTCCGCGATGAATTCATAAAAAGCTATTATGACTTGGAGAATATATATATCGAAAACCAAGAAAACTTTACTGAATTAAAACAAGAAGGTTATGAAACCTGCATTTTAATCGAACAATATACTCTTGCATCGCTGTTGAATTATAAAAACAATAATCCGACAGTGCTTTTGAAAGGAGACAACATTACAGAGCATGGAAAATATGCCGATGCGATTGGGTATTCTCATTTTTTTGGAATGAAAAAATATGACAAATATGTTGTTGATGAAATTGAACTTCGGCTCTCTAAAATATTTCCGTATTGGTACAAGCAAATAAAAAATGCATTAGAGAAAGAAGGTGTTATCGCAAATAATCTGCAGTTTGTTTAGTGAAACAAATTAGTATTTCAAAATGGTAAAATACATAGATCATGAGAGAATTTGAACAAAAGAAAATAGCTAATCACTCCCCTTCTACTTTTTTTGGACCAAAAGTCCAAAAGAAACTAACTACGGGCGCTGTAGGAGATAAATATGAAGTAGAAGCCGATAATGTTGCTGATAAAGTAGTAAACAAACGTAAAACTGGAGGTTTACTGCAATCCAGAAGCGAAGAAGCTGTACAGCAAAAACCTATTGCAGAAACCGTTTCAACAGTTCAAAAACAAGACTTGGCACAAGAACAGCCTCTGCAAAAAAAGGGAGAAAAAGAAGAAGACAAAAAAGTTCAAAAGAAATCGGATAAGGAAGAGGACAAAAAAGTACAGAAAAAAGGAGAAAAAGAAGAAGACAAGAAAGTGCAAAAGAAATCGGATAAGGAAGAAGATAAAAAAGTACAGAAAAAGGGAGAAAAAGAAGAAGACAAAAAGGTACAAAAGAAATCAGATAAGGAAGAAGACAAAAAAGTACAGAAAAAATGTGCCAATTGCGAGAACGAAGACAAAAAGACTCAGAAAAAAGAAGAAAAATCAGTTCAAGCAAAACTAAAGGAATCGAACTCGGTAGATGAAAACGTCGAAAGTAATCTCAACAGCTCTAAAGGCGGTGGCAATGCCATGGATAAAAACACAAAGCGTGAAATGGAATCAGGTTTTGGAGCCGATTTTAGCAGTGTAAACATCCATACAGACAGTAAAGCTGTTAAAATGAGCGAAGAGCTAGGCGCACAAGCTTTTACGCATGGCAATGATGTCTATTTTAATAAAGGAAAATACAATCCAGACTCCAAAGAAGGCAAACATTTGCTGGCACATGAGCTCACGCATACGATTCAGCAGACTGGAGCCAAACAAAAGTCAGGAACAATACAAAAATCATCTGTAGAAAACCATTCTGAAGATTTACAAGCTGGAAACAATTTGAATAAAACTGATAGTAAAGTCAGACCAGAAACTACGGCAGCTCTGAACAACAAGTTACAAAAACAAAAGCAAAAAGAAAAAGAAAAAGGAAAAGGCGGTCGCGATTGTTGTTCAGGTGAATATGGATTACCTAAAGAGAATTTCCCTTTTAACATAGATGATTCTGTTATGACTGGGGCAACTTTTTGTGCAAAGGGCAATTTTAAAATATCCTCAACTGCAAAATGGGCTAAAAAGCATACTGAAAAACATTACCATATACGATTAACAGCTATACAGTTCGGAGAAATAAAAAAAACTACAAGAAGATATAATGTTGGCGAAACAGAAACACAATCATTTGAAGTAACAACCAAAGACTGTATCTACTTTAAAGTAGTGGTCGAAGTAATTAATCCTAAGAATAGCCCAAATTTGAAAGGAAGTTTTAGCGTAACTTATTAGAGAGAGATGCCGGCATTAAAGCAAATATCAAAATCAAATTCTCCGCACTCCGCGTCACATCATGACAAGGGGAAGGAATCTTTTTTTGGTGTTCAGGCAAAATTGAATATAGGAAAATCTAACGATAAATTTGAAGTAGAAGCCGATAGAGTCGCAGACCAAGTAGTAGCGAATAAACAAACGGCAAAAACAGACTCTTTCTTTTCGCCATCGCCAGTAATGCAAAAGAAACTGGCTCGCGATGTTCAAAAACAAGAAGAGAAAAATAAAGAAGTACAGCGAAAAACTGCTGCCCAAACCATAACACCTGTTGTACAGCTTAAAGAAGAATTAATCCAAAACAAACTCGATTCTAGAATACCAGAAAAACGAGAAATCAATCCAGCTTTTTCTTCAAAAACCTTAATTCAGCATAAGCTGGAAGAGAAAACTCAGAAAAAAGAAGAGACAGTTCCGAATAAAAAAGAAATCAAAAAACCTGAAACTGTTTCAAAAAGTACCCTATCAATCAAACCTTTAATTCAAAATAAAGGAGAAGAAGAAAACGTACAGCAGAAAAAAGAGGAAGAGAAACAAAACTCAGACGAAGAAAAAGCACTGCAAAAAAGTGCTGCTAGCGATGCCAATCCTAGCGATAACTCTAATATCGAGTCCAAGTTAAACAGCA
This sequence comes from Flavobacterium ginsenosidimutans, assembly GCF_003254625.1. Lineage (GTDB taxonomy): Bacteria > Bacteroidota > Bacteroidia > Flavobacteriales > Flavobacteriaceae > Flavobacterium > Flavobacterium ginsenosidimutans. The sequence goes on along the minus strand of NZ_QJRJ01000082.1, from coordinate 404,854 downwards.
GTAAAGGCGGTGGTTCTCCTCTATCTGGAAAAGTAAAAACCGAAATGGAATCTGGTATTGGAGCCGATTTCAGTAATGTGCGCATACATAATGACTCTAATGCTGTTCAAATGAATAAGCAATTGGGCGCGCAGGCTTTTGCTACTGGAAACAATATTTATTTTAACGAAGGAAAATACAATCCGAATTCCAAAGATGGCAAACATTTACTCGCCCACGAATTAACACATACTGTACAACAAGGAGCGGCGATTAGAAAAAAACCAGAACCAATCTCCCCTGCTCCCGAAATGATTCAGGGTTCATTACTATCCAGCCTGATTCCTGGTTATATCAAAAATAATGTCAGACATATTCCCGGTTATACACTGCTTACGGTCGTAGCAGGTTACGACCCTCTAAATGATGTAAATGTTGAGAGAAATGCTATCAATCTTATAGAAGGATTTATGGGACTAGTTCCTTTTGGGACCGCAATATTCGATAAATTACAAGAATATGGCATCATAGACCGTGTATTTAATTGGGTCAAAGGACGATTGAGCGAATTGGGCTTAACGTTGGATTCATTGCTTAAATTAGTAAAAGATGCCTGGGATGAATCCTCACTTACCACTTTTATCGATGTAGTTACTTCCAAATTTAATACAGTTGTTGCTAATGTCCGTACGTTTGCCACTTCTCTTGTCGATCAGGTTATTACCTGGATAAAAGAAGCCTTGATTGGTGTTGCTGAACCTCTATTGGCAGAAAACAAAGCATGGTCATTAATCAAAAAAATAATCAAATTCGATCCGTTACGCAATGTAGCTGTGAATTCAACAACGGTCGAAATATTAGAAGATTTCTTAATACTGATAGACAAGCAGACAGAGCTTGAACAAATGCGTGAAAAAGGCACGCTCAAAAAAACTGCCGACTGGCTTGATACTCAGGTTGGAACTTTCAATTCGTTGTTGGGCCTACTTCGCGGACTTATAACTGCAGCCTGGAATGCTATTCAACCTGCAAATCTGGCAAACATTGCTGATAATCTCTCTGCACTTGCCTCTCAGGCGGGAACATTCCTGCAAAAGGTTTGGGATTTTGCCTCAGGAGTAGCAAGAAAAGTATTAGAACTTGTTAAAGATTCACTTTTAGGATGGCTATCTTCTCAGGCCGCTACGGTAAGAGGTTATTCGCTTGTGAAAGTAATTATCGGAAAAGATCCTTTTACAAAAGAAGTTGTACCTCGCACAATTCCAAATCTAATACGAGGTTTTATGAGCCTCATGGATGGCGGAGAAGAACAATATAAACAAATGGTTGAATCTGGTGCAATAGCCAGAATCGCAGGCGAAGTTGAAGCTGCAGTAACAGCGCTCAACATGACGCCACAGTCTATAATTCAGCTCTTTACTGATATTTGGGATTCTATGACGATCAATGATCTTATTCATCCTTTAGATGCTTTCACGAGAATCATTGCTAAGTTTGGAGAACCTATTGGCCGACTAATCGCTTTTGTGGCAGAAATTGTCAGAATTGTAATTATTGCCATTCTCGAAATCATGAATTTCCCATTCGATCTCATCGGAAATATTATTACAAGAGCATTAGAAGCGATTGAAGACATCAAGAAAGATCCAATTGGCTTCTTAAAAAATATACTAAAAGCGCTTAAACAAGGATTCATACAGTTTTTTGACAATATTGTAACCCATTTAATAAACGGTGTAACCGGCTGGCTGATGAGCGAGCTCAAAGATGCCAATATTCCGGTACTTACTGATTTCTCTTTACGCGGAGTTATTACTTGGGTATTACAAGTGCTGAATATCTCGATGGAAAAAATCTGGGAAAAACTTGCCGCACATCCTAGAATTGGACCTGCAAGAGTTGCCAGAATCCGTAGTGTGATAAATACGCTTGAAGGGATCTGGACATTTATTAAAGACGTTCAAGAACGTGGTATGGCTGCTATTTGGGACAAAATACAAGAACAGCTTAGCAATTTATGGAATACCGTTCTCGATGCCGTGAAAAACTTTGTCATGGAACGTATTGTCAATAGAATTACAGCCAAACTTCTAAGTATGTTAGACCCGACTGGAATCATGGCAGTAATAAACGGTGCTATGGCATTTTTTAATGCGATACAAAGTTTTATCAAATACTTGCGAGAAATGCTCGAAGTTGTCAATTCATTTGTCAATGGTGTAGCAGATCTTGCTCGAGGCAATGTCGCCACAGCAGCCAATTATCTAGAAAGAACTATGGGACAAGCAATGCCTGTCGTGATTGGTTTCTTAGCAAATCAAGTTGGTTTAACTGGTATTGGCGCAAGAATTGGCGAAATGATTATTTCCGTACAACAAATGGTTGATGAGGCGCTGACTTGGTTAGTGAATAAAGCTGTTGACACGGGAATGAATATGCTGGACAGACTTATGGGAAGAAGTCAACCAGAAGCAGCAACACCTTCTGGAGCTGTGGCAGGAGCATTAGCAGAAATTGATACTGAAAGTGAAAAAGAAATCGACGAAGGAGAAATAACCCTAGAAGAAGCAGAAGGAATTAAAAATAAAGTTAATACAGATCATTCTTCTGTAATTAATATTTCCTCCGTTACCGATGGAGGAGAAAATTGGGATTTCAACTATATTCAAATGAATAAAAAAAGTGAACCAAAGAAACCTGCTCCAAAAACGGAGATTAAGCCTACCGTTATGGATCAAGGAAGACCAAAAAAAGTTGTTGCAAATCCATTAACAAAAAAACAACCTGATGGTGGAGCTGGAGAAAGTAGAGTAGATAGAACTGTTATGACAGGAAATAACTTTATAGATGCCTTTGTAGATAAAAATTCAGGTAATCAATCTGAAACAAAAGGCGTTCATATTTTATCTGCTGCTTTGTTTGGAAAAGCAACTAACGAAAATTTAGCTTTTGGTACACAATCTTTAAACACAAAAATGGCTAATGGCCCAGAGCAATTTGCAAAGAATAATAAATCAAAAACTTTAAAATATTCTATGACTGTTAATTATTATCAAAGTTCTAAAAATGATTCAACTTTTGCGTTACCATCCCCTAGTAATGCACAGTTAACTTTAGCACTTGGTTTTTATATAGCGCAATCTATAACTGCCAAAATTGATGAGATAGACGGAACTAAAACTAAATCAGTCTATTCGCAAATTTTAACAGGTAATTTTCCAAATATTGTAGGAACAGCGGCTACTCCACCAGAGCAATTAATAACAGATTTATTAAAAAGTAATAAAGTTTCAGGACAGTTTAGAGAAAATGGAAAAGTTTATAAAAAAACACGCTTTACAGGATATAGAGAAATAGCTAGAGAGCTTTCCAGAACAGATAGAGTAATAAGAGATGCAATCAATAATTTAACAGATGATGTAATTATTAAACCAGATAATAACTATTATGTAAGATGAAAAAGAAATATTCAGAAGAAGTAGAAAAATTATTCAAATTTGGAAAAACTAATTTGTCTAAGGATTGGCCAGATTATGCTCAAGTATTGAACATTGGAAAAAAAAATGCAGACGAGCTAATCGACATTGTAAAAACTCATAATTTAAGTCATGCAGTTTCAGGATTTAAAATAGAAGATTTTGCTCCGAGGCATGCATGGAGAGCTTTAGGTCAATTAAAAATTACAGAATCAGTCCCTGTTTTATTGGATGCATTACTTGACGAAAAAAATGAAGAGGCTTTTGAATTTCATTCTGAATTGCCAAAAGTTCTTGTACTGATGGGATTCGAAATAATTCCAGATTTAGAAAAATTTATTAAAAACCCAAAAATTGATTGGGATTTCAAAGTTATTATATTTAAGGTATTGGTTCAATTTGCTTTACAGAGTTCGAAATATAGAGATTACGTTGTAATCATTTTTAACGAATTATTTATTAAATATCACAAGGAACCCATTTTTATTTCAAGACTTTTAAATGAGTTATTTAAACTTGATCCCATTGAGTATGAAGTAATAAAAGAAATAATTAAAAAAGACCAATATGATTATGGCAGTATTGATAAGGAAAGTCTAATACATTTTATAAAACTATCTAAATTATATTAAAGAGAGTATCATTTTTTTCTTTTCACTAATGCTAATTTATAACTCAAAAAACATCTAAAACACTAAAGTCATGCAAAAAACATTCTACCAAAAAGAGCTGCTTATTAAAGCAACACAACAAAGAAATGGAGCAAATAACAACAAGAAAGACGTCGAAAAAATTCAATCTTGGCTTAATTTATTTGCTATGCAGAATCCTGGTTCGGGAACGGCAACAGGTATTGATGGAGATTTTGGTCCTGCAACTGAAAAGGCTGTTTTGAATTATCAAAAATTCAATGGTTTGCCTCAAAACGGAAATGTAGATCAAAGCTTGTTTGATAAACTTGTATCGCCGCTCAAAAAAGCTTTTGAAAGTCCAATATCGGGAAGTAATCTGAGAGAATTAATTCTGAATGCAGCCAAAAATCATCTTAAAAATCAACCTCTGGAGCTTGTCATAAATAACCAAAGCAATACTGGTCCGTGGGTTCGAAGCTATATGGATGCACACGAAGGAACCGAATGGTTTTGGTGTATGGGGTTTGTTCAGGCTATTATTGATCAGGCGGCTTCTATTCAGGGAAAAAACTTTAAAACCCTAATGCCACTTACTTACAGCTGTGATACTGTGGGTACAACTGGTCTTCAGAAAAATATATTGACACGTTATCAAAAAGCCAGAACTAATTCAGATTTGATAAAACCAGGCGATATATTTCTTCTTCAAAAAACACCAAACGACTGGATTCATACTGGAATTGTAACTGCTGTTCATGCCGATACCATAGAAACGATTGAAGGCAACACTAATTCTGGCGGTTCTAATAACGGAAACGCTGTGATGGACAAAATCAGAAATTATAAACAGTCTAAACTTGATTTTTTCTCAATCGAATCTTTAGTATAGAAAATGGAAAATGTATTTACATATCTCAAAAACCAATTCGCATTTCAGCTTGATACTCTTTTTCAGGTCGAAAATCCAACGGAAAAACCTGTCTTGAATCAGCTTGATGCGAATGGTTTTATTGATGAATTTATTATCGAAAATAATCTCTCAGAAATTGATATTCTTATTTTGGTACTCGCTCTTGTCCCTCATGTGAAACCAGATTTTTTGAGTTCGATTATTGCGGAATATTTACCCAATGGCGGTGAACTGCCAGAATTTGGCGGAATGAAAACAAAAAATCATCGCGGAATTCTACCAACGGGCGAAACAGCTCAGTTTTTAATTGCGGGAAATGATCTCGAAAACCGAATTTCATTCTATAATTATCTGCACAATCAATCTTTTTTATATAAAAAGGGAATTGTCAAAGTAGAATCTGTTCCAAATGGCGAACCTAAATTGAGTGGTTTATTAATTTTAGAAGATGAATACATCGAAAAATTTATAACTGGAAAAATTCTAAAACCACAGCTGAGCAGTATTTTCCCTGCGCAATTAATAGAAACGGAATTAGATTGGGACGATTTGGTATTGAATTCCAATACTTTAAATCAGATAAAAGAAATAGAAACTTGGCTTAAATTCAACGATATTTTACTTCATGAATGGAATATGAAAGCCAAAATAAAACCCGGTTTTAGAGTTATGTTTTACGGCGCGCCAGGAACAGGAAAAACGCTTACGGCTTCACTTTTAGGAAAATATACTCAAAGAGATGTTTATAGAATTGACTTATCTATGGTGATTTCGAAATACATTGGCGAAACCGAAAAAAACCTTTCTTCTCTTTTTGACAAAGCAACAGACAAAGACTGGATTCTATTTTTTGATGAAGCTGATGCTGTTTTCGGAAAAAGAACCAATGTTAGAGATGCACACGATAAATATGCCAATCAGGAAGTTTCGTATTTGCTGCAGCGCATAGAAAATCATACTGGATTAGTGATTCTGGCCTCCAATTTTAAAACCAATATTGATGCTGCTTTTACCCGCAGATTTCAATCTATAATTGAGTTTGAAGTACCTTCTTATGGTGAACGTTTAAGATTGTGGCAAAATAATCTGCCAAAAGGAATCAAAATTGCTGAAGACGTAAACCTTCAAGAACTTTCAAAAAAATACGACATTACGGGCGCTAATATTGTCAATATCATTCAATATGCTTGCTTGAGAACCTTAGAAGATCAAAATAAAAGCATCAACCTAAATCATTTGCTTCAGGGAATTAAAAAAGAATATGCAAAAGAAGGAAAAATGATGTAGTTGTCATTCCATAGTAGTGTACTCTTTAGCCATAACTACTTTGCCATTGACTACTTTTTCATAATTATTCTTATAATGTGAAGTCGAATCGTCTTCGCTAAGGTCGATTCTGGTTATGATTTCAGAGTATTTTAAGGTGCCGTTTTTATTAAAATAATGCTTTTTTCTAATCTCATTATCAATAGTAAATGAACTTGTAGAGAGTATTCTATTAATGCTATCCTTTTCTTCTATCGCATTGTCTGACAGCTCTTCTGAAAATTCAAATGATTTTGTCTTTTTATTAAACACGAATATATTTATCATATCAGTCATTGCAGAACTTCCGCTGCTTGTGATCAGAAAATCTTTAAAACCATCAAAATTTAAGTCCTGAAAATGTTCATTAAAATAATCTTGTTCATTAAAATCATTTTCAGATTTAAAATAATCTGAATGCGTTAATAAAATTCGCTGTGTTTTATAATCTCTTAATTCTAATGTTGTTGCACCCGAAATAGAATCAATTTGTTTCCAGATACATTTTATATCATTGAGAAGAAAAGGCTGACTTATTTTTACAGGGATAATTATCTTAGTTTGAGAAACTTCTTTTCCAGAAACCCTATCTTTAAGGTCTTTTTTTACAGAAACATTATCTGTTGCATTTCTACAATTCGTTAAAAGTAGAATAATAAATATCGAAATAAGATTTTTCATTTATCTATCAAAACCAATTGTTCCCCTTTTTGGGACATATAACAATTTTAAATCTGAATAATATTGATCAAATTCATCTTTTGAAATTACTTCCACATTTAGCAACCATCTCAAATCATTTACCTGAGTTGCATAATCTAAATTTGGATCTAAACTTAAATATCGTTCACGCAAATAATTATCTCTCTCTAAAAACAAAGTTGTTATGAATTCGTCTACTAAATTTTTATTAGGGTGCTTTTTAAATAAAAGAAGCTGTCCGTTATTATAAGTTCTAATTTTCCATGAATTTTCATTCATAAAAAAATAAATAGTAAATAAAACAATAGCTATAAATGCAAAAGCAATCCAGGCATCGGGATCAGAATCTTTATCATTACGGAAATAAAAAGAAATTCCTGTTATTCCAAAAATAAAAAGTGAAAGTAGTAATATAATATTATTAGAAGTTTTATACGTCGTTTTCTCTTTTGACAAATTTTCAAAGGCAATCATTCCTTCACTTTCACCTCCTACATAAGATGTTTTATAATTCACTTTATTATCAAGAATATTATATTCTCTTTTTGTAAATAATCTTCTCTGCTTTATCGTCTGCATTTATTTTCTTTAAAAAATTAGGCCTTAAGCGTGCTAGATCGAGAATGCGAAAGACTTGAAATCAATTCTAAAGGTTCTACATAATGTGGATTTTTGCTGATCTTTCCATCCTTGATCACATAAGGATGTGTAAGCAATATATCTGTAAGTGTATTTTGGCTGAAACTGCTAATATCATACATACAAATTAGTGAAACGGAATGTTGTGGAGTAAGAAGATTCAGTCTAGCTTCATACTCTAAAAGTTCATCAGTTCCTGGCAGGTTCTTAAGAGCCCAAACCATATCTCCGCAAGCTCTGACACTTTCATAACCAGCTCTTGAAGCCGATAATAAAGTCTGTTCGAGCATTTTGTACATTTTTTCGGCAGCAAACTCGCCATCCTTGATATAAGTGTTTTCAGAAGCTAGCACTTCCAATTGACCACTCGAAAGTTTTTCGGTAATAGAGATTCCATTATCAGCCAGACAGCGACAATGTTCACCATGACGACTTCCTTCAAGAATGTTGATTACTTTATCATTGGCTTCCAAACCCTCTAAAATATAGGGAATAATTACCTCATATTGCTGTTCTCTCGAATCGAAAAAACCGCAAATGTGCATTGGAGCCGATAATGATTCTCCGCATACCGAAAATGGAGTTTGTTTATTCATACATCAAATATACGCATTTAGTTTCTTCACACACTTGCTGTATAAAAAAATCAGGTTTCATCAACTTTTCTTTAAATAAACAATTTTGGTTTTTCCTATTTTTCCATTAAATGAAAATGGAGCTTGATCAAAATAGTCTAAAGAAACGGGAGAATTTAAATCAGTTATCAAAAACAAAAACTCCTTCTGCTTAGGAGTTTTTGTTTTTCATGAAAGGTTTTAAGAATCATATTTTTAATTCACAATTCACCATTTACAATTAATAATTATTTTAAGTCAATCTCGACCTTATCAATAATTCCAGTAAACTTAAATGGAGCTTTATAGGATTTTGCAACAGGAGATCCTGAATCTTCACCAATTCCGAAAGTATCGATTCCGAAACGAGCAGCGACGGTTTTATCAATTCGTCCTTCGCCAACTAATTTATCATTGATATAAAGTTTTCCTGTTCCGCCTTTTCCAGTTCCTCCTCCATCATAAGCAAAATCAAATCGTACGGTACTTTTTCCAATCGGAAGTGATTCTTTTGAAGTAATGACGTAACGAGCATCATCAAAATAATTATAATGATAAACCGGTTTTCCATTCTGTACATACAGTGCAAATCCAGCCGAACTTCCTCCAGAAGCTACAATAATACCGCTGTCTGATTTTGATTTCAGCTCAATTTCGGCTGTAATACTGTGTGATTTATTTTTAGTATTTGGGGAAGCTGTTTCTGCCAGTCTTGTTGCTCCTGCATAAAAAGTAAAGTGTTTGCGTTTAGGATCTGATGGAGTTGGTTTTGGCGAAATTAAACGACCTGTACCTCTGTCATCTAATGGATAAACATTATACTTTTTCGCTTCTTCATCAAAAATCGCTTGCAGTTCCTTAAGCTTTTCAGGATATTTTTTAGCCAAATCAACCGATTCGCTATAATCTTCATCAATATTATAAAGCTCCCATTTGTCTTTATCCCAGTTTCCTGGTGCAAAATCCTGTCTCCACGGGAAAGTATGCTGTGTCGCGGCAACCCAGCCATTATCATAAATTGCACGATTACTAAAAATTTCAAAATATTGTCTTGTTCTTACAGGTTTTGCATTTTTATCTGTAAAAGTGGACAAGAATGAAACTCCATCCATAGGTTTCTGTTCAACACCATCAACCGTTTTTGGCGCTGGCAAATGAGATGCATCTAAAACTGTTGGAAGCACATCGATCAAATGCACAAATTGGCTGCGCATACCGCCTTTATCTTTTATTACTTTTGGCCAGCTAACCACCATAGGATTTCGGCTTCCGCCAAAGTGAGAAGCGACTTGTTTCACCCATTGGAAAGGAGCATTTCCAGCCCAAGCCCAACCAACAGGATAATGCGGTTCTGTATTAGGACCTCCAATTTCATCAAGATGTTTTAAATTATCAGCCAAGGGAGTCGAAATTCCGCTTAATGCTTTTATTTCATTTACTGTTCCTTCCATTCCTCCTTCAGAACTTGCTCCATTATCTCCAACAATATAAAATATCAAAGTATTATCTGCATCTGGCAATTTACTGATGGCTTCTAAAAGTCGTCCTGTTTCATGATCGGCAAACGAAAGATATCCAGCATAGTTTTCCATCAAACGAGCAAAAAGCTTTTTCTGATCTGCTGAAAGCTTATCCCAAGGTGTAACCCAATCAGGTCGTGGAGTTAGTTTTGTTCCTTTTGGAATAATTCCCATTTTCAGCTGACGCTCGTAGGTTTCTTGTCTTACTACATCCCAGCCTTTATCAAACTGTCCTTTAAATTTATCACGCCATTCTTTTGGTGCATGATGGGGTGCGTGCGCTGCTCCAGGAGCAAAATACATCATTACTGGTTTTTGAGGCGCTACCGATTTACTATATTCCAACCAATTGATTGCTCTATCAGTCATATCAGTCATAAAATGGTAGCCTTGTTCTGGAGATTTGTCTGGCTCTACGGCTTTTGTATTTTCAAAAAGAACTGGATAATATTGATGAGTTTCTCCAGCATTAAATCCATAAAAGTAATCAAACCCTAAACCCGTAGGCCAGCGATCAAAAGGACCAGTAACAGACGTTTCCCAGTCTGGCGTATTATGATTTTTCCAAACCAACTTGTACTGTATCCGTTTCCTTTTAAAATCCTACCTGATGTTGCGGTAGTTTTTGGAATCATACAGTTGTAACTCGGATATCCTGTTGCCCATTCGGCCAAAAAGCCAGAACCTGCATTGTGATGATTTCTTCCTGTTAACAAAGCAGCACGCGAAGGCCCGCAGATTGCCGTCGTATGAAATCGGTTATATTTTAAGCCGTTTGCAGCAAGTTTATCTAACTCTGGTGTAGGTACAGGTCCTCCGAAAGTGCTAACCTGCCCAAAACCAACATCATCTAAAAGAATAATAATTACGTTTGGCGCTCCTTGTGGAGGCGTAACCAGTTTGGGCCATTCTTCTTTTGAATCTTTGTATGTTTTTCCAATTTTTCCGCCAAATGGAGGTTCTGGAATTGGAAGTGTGGTTCGGTCTAGTTCTCCAGAATCTGTTTTTTCGGTTACAGTATTAGTTTTCTGAGATTGATTGCAGCTAAATAGAAATACAGCTAAAAATAAGAGCAGTTTTGGGCTAATAAACGGTTTCATATTACGAGATTTTGTTATTTGTAATAAATTTACAAACATGGGTTTTACAAAATCTTTTAATGATGTTGCAGATTATAATTTGCAACAAACTTTTAGTAAAATCTATAACTGTTTAATTGAAAAATCGTCAATATAAATTCACGTGAAATATTTTCTTCTCGTTTTTTAGAATATCTACTTCATTACCCTAACAAATTAGCAATAACCGATATTCTCCTTCATTTTCTACAGGTGCTCTATGAATACAAGGCAATACTTCTTGTTTTGGATGATCTACAGCCAATCGCCAAAGATGTCCTAAACCTAAATTAACAGGTTCTGCATCTGCATGTAGCTGATAGTGCAAATCAAAATAATTTTCCTTTAAAAAGTTTTCAAACTCCTCTTCTGCTCCATCGTGAAGCTCGTTTAGTTTTGCTCGGATTTCTGGAATTAGAATTTTTTGCTCTGCTTGCGAATTAGAAACAATATCACTTGCCGCTCCGTGATAGGTACATAAAAATGTATCGGTTGCAATGGGCGAACGATCAACATGAAACGAATACACATCAGTCGATATGAAATCAAATTCGTCATCACGTTCGTAACACTTCAATAAATTTAGAGATGGCGAAGCTCCAAAATCGGTTAATAATTGTAAATCATTTAAGATTATTTCTCTTGCTATATTTCCTTTTTCTGAGAGTTGGAGTGCGATTAAATCTTTAGAAGAGACTTCTGTTATATTTTCTTTTAGAGATAGCTTTTCTACGATTTCCTTAAAATCTCCATCCAAACTTCTGTGCCAGCATAGCGCATTTGTTTCTCCTTGGAAATTGGTATTAACAAGCTCGAAGAAAGTAGATACTACACCAATTTGGTTGTTGGCAGAAAATGTATTATTCATATAATATTTTAGAAGCTAGTTACTTCTTGCTTTACAAAATTATATAATAGTAGCCAGTTGGAATAAATTTATTACTATAAACTTTTGGAGCTACCAACTGTAAATAATTACAAATATCTACTTCTATCTTATTAAAAAAATAATTAACTAAGTAAAAATTTTTATATAATTCCTAATAAGTCTTTTACTTTTTTCTTGTAAGTTTCACCAATTGGCAGTCTTTGCTTGCCAATAACAATTTTACCTTTTTCAAGATAATCAATACAATTAAAGTTTACAATAAACGACCTATGAATACGTAAAAAATGCTCTTCAGGTAATAATATTTCCATATTTTTCATTCTCTCAAGCGTTATAACTTTTCCAGATGTAGAAAAAAAGATTAAATAATCACCTAAAGCTTCAATATACAGTATAGAAGAAAGATCCATTTTATGAAGTCTGTGTTCTGTTTTTAACATTAGATGACCTGAACAAATATTTGAATCAGTACGAATTCTTTCTTTAGCCTTGTCTACCGCTATAAGAAAACGGTCAAAAGTAATTGGTTTAAGCAAATAATCAATTACATCATGATTAAAACCGTCTAAAGCATACTCTGAATAAGCAGAAGTTATAATTATCTTTGTTGGCAACTGCTTTTCTTTTATGAATTCCATTATTTCTATTCCTTTAATTTCCGGCATTTGAATATCAAGAAAAAGAAGATAAGCATTTCCATCCGAAATAATTTTTATTACTTCAGCTGGTGTTGTGGTCTTTAAAACAAGTATAAGATTTGAATTACCAGCTATATAAGATGCTAGCAAACGTATTGCAGGGTGTTCATCATCAAGAACAATGCATTTTATAAGTCTACTATTTATCATTTTTAATCATCATTTTTACAACAAACCATTCATCTTTTCTTTCAGTTATTAATGTATGCTTATTTGGATAAATCAAATCAAGCCTTTTTTTTACATTTTCTATTCCAATTCCTCCTGTTTCATCTTTATTTTTTATTGCTATCAGGTTTGAACATTCAAAAGACAATTGTTTACTATCGCTTTGCAACATTATTTTTAACCATACCTCTGTTGATTTCACCATTCCATGTTTAAATGCATTTTCAATAAAAGGGACCAATATTAAAGGAGGCAGTAAAAATTGTTCATTCTTCATGTCTATTTTAAAATCAACAGCAAAAGGGTCTTCAAATCGCAGCTGCTGTAAGTAAATAAACTTGTTTAAATATTCAACTTCTTTCTCCAATGCAATTTCTTCTTCTGCACTATACAACATATATCGCAACAAGTCTGCAAGATTTGCAATTGCAGGAAGCGCATGGCTATTGTTTTCATGAACAAGTGAATAGATATTGTTCAGGTTATTAAACAAAAAATGAGGATTGATCTGCGAACGTAAGAATGATAATTCCGTTTGTCTGCTCTGTAACTGTAATCTCATGTTCTGTATATCGCGAAACTGTGAATATTGTATGAAATAAAATACGGCCCCGAATGCAATATTAATAACTGCAGTAAACGAAATAAGGTGAAAATGGTTGCGAATTCTTAAAACTGAATTTTCTGCAAACGATGTCCAAAAGAAGCTAAGGAAAAAAAAAGAAACAGAAAGTAATAGTAAGAAGAAAAAAATAGCCCATATTTTCTTTAGAGGATAGAATTGGTACAAAATTAAGTATGAACCATACGATAAAGCATAATACAGCAGCATATCAACCAAAAAACGAATCCAGGTTTTTAAAGATTGGCTTCCAACTGGAAAGCTAAAATGACCATGAACAAGATCTGGTAACTGACGCATTCCAAACGACAGCATATAAAAAGCAAAAAATGCAAGGATAAATAAAAAAAATCTTATTTTCATAACACAAATTTATACTATTATGAGCTCCATTTTTTGATTTTATAAACCTGTCTATCGATGTTTTTTCCGTGTTCAACGAAAAATAAAAAACAATGCTGCTTTAAAATGTTTCTTTGATACTTAATCAATTAAACAAAAATATGAAAACTATTATTATTTATTTCATGGTTGCCTTAGCTTCTCTTATTATGAATTGTTATGGGCAAAGTAAAACTGATAATTTCAAAAACTATTTTGATTTAATATCAAGTCAGCACAACGGAAACATTCTTGTTTCGCAAAACGGAAAAACTATTGCGCAACTTTCTTCTGGATATTCCAATATTCCCAAAAAGCAAACCTGCAATATAAATTCTAGTTTTAATTTAGCATCAATTTCAAAAGTAATTACATCAACCGCAGTTTTACAACTTAGAGACAAAGGAAAATTCAAGCTCGATGATCCTTTAACGAACTATCTTAAAGAATTTCCTTTTAAAGATGTTACAATCAGACATCTCTTAACCCATACATCTGGTTTACCTGACTTAGAGTTGTTTGAAGAATTGGTTAAACATTTTCCAGACACAATTATAACTAATCGGAATATAATCCCTGAACTTCAAAAATGGAAACATGGACTATACTTCAAGCCTGGTGATGAATTCAGGTATTGTAATACAGAATACAACTTATTGGCGCTTCTTATTGAAAAAACTAGTGGTCTCAAATTCAATACTTATCTAGAGAAAAATATATTCCGTAAAGCTGGAATGCATCATACTTATTTAAGTATTTATCCTGATTTTGATTCAAAAGACAAACTAGCAGTAATACCGCATGGCAAGGAGCATCCAGGTTATGATAGCACTTATACTGCAGCAGATTCTATACCAAGATATAAATATCTAAATTACAATAACAAAGGTACTGTTGGACAAGGCGGTGTAATGTCAACAACTACAGATCTTTTACTATTCGATCGTGCATTTTTTAATGGCAAATTATTAAAAATGACCTCTTTACAAGAAGCATTGACGCCGTTAACACTCAACAACGGAAGCACTTATTATCAAGATAGAATGGACACTCTTGACGGTGAAGGAAAAATGACATACGGATTGGGTTGGGAAATTTTTGAACAACCCGATTATGGAAAATCAGTAGGACATGGAGGCTATAAAATTGGTCTCGCTACATTTTATTGGCACAATATTGCTAAAGATCAGGTTCTCATTGGTTTTGATAATACTGCTAGCAGTGAATTTGGTCGGTTTCTAACATCTTCTATAGCAATTCTAAACGATAAATCACCATTAGCCATACGCACCTCAAAATCACTTGTCACATTATATGGAACTGCTTTAGTTAATAGGGGAATCGATTATGCTGCTTCAGTTTTAAATTCAAATAATAGCAAAGAAACATACTATTTAAGTGAATGGGAAATGAATGAATTGGGATATAACCTTTATTATATGTCAAAATTTAAAGGTCATGAAGAACTAGCACTTGAAACTTTTAAGCTTGCAACTTTATTATTTCAAGACAGTTTTAATACGTACGACAGTTATGCACAATTGCTTATGGAGTCAGGTAAAAATGAAGAAGCTGTCATGATGTACTCAAAATCGATTATTATGAATCCAGACAATGAGCAAGGAAAACAAAAACTTGCACAATTGCTTAATGAAAAATAAATTATACATTTCGTTGAATCATAAAATTAAAAACTCTAAATCATTGATTTAGAGTTTTTTTTCATTCTTTAATCAGGCGAAAAAGGTTTTCCTTTTTAGGTCCTATTGCATTAAACAATCCTATCAATAGCATTCGAACAAATCAAGTTTCAATAGAGCGCAAAATCATTGGCAAAAGTCTAACAATAAATTGTTATATTTAATCACTTTAATTATTTCGGTACATGAAATTAATACAGTGTATTTTAAAAAGTAGTTTAAAAATAACTCATTTTGCACTTTTAATGAGTTTTATCAATTTTGTATTCTTTCATTATCCTTTCTTCAAATTTGTAGTTAATAACCTTGATTATAGTAGCTTTAACGGAATAATCATTATCATCAGTTTAGTTATTGCTATGCTTGTAGCAAACTTTTTTGCTTTTTACTTGATCTTGTTTTTATCACGCTATTTTGGAAAATTTCTGCTAGTACTCTTTTTCAATATTAATGCATTGGCTATTTACTTTATTAATACGTACAGCATTATAATTGACGAAAGTATGGTGGGTAATATTCTCAATACTAATTATGGTGAGTCCAGCAGTTTTTTCTCTTTTAGATTAATCGTTTATATCATTTTTCTAGGCATTTTGCCTAGTATTTATATTATCAAAACTAAAATTATAAGTGTATCGCTAAAGAAGTTTTTAACGACTTTTTCGCTTACGCTTTTGTTTCTTATTGTTTTAATATTTGTAAATGCTGGAAACTGGCTGTGGATTGATAAAAATTCAAAAACTTTAGGAGGACTTGCAATGCCTTGGTCCTATTCCGTAAATACTTCGCTTTTTTATATTCACAAATACAAAAAAAACGAGAAAGAAATTCTGCTTCCCAAAGCTGTCATTAAAGACAACAAAAAGTCTGTTGTTGTTTTGGTAATTGGCGAATCAGCAAGAAGCCAAAATTTCTCTTTGTATGGCTACAAAAAAAATACAAATCCCTATCTTTCAAAAACAGACAACCTTTACCATTTCAACGCTATAGCCTCCGCAACTTATACTACAGGAGGAGTAAAATCGATTTTAGATTATAAAAAAACAGATGCTTTGTATGAAATTCTGCCCAATTATTTGTATCGAAATCATGTAGAAGTTATCTGGAGAACGTCCAACTGGGGAGAGCCTCCTGTTCATATCAAAAATTATCAAAAAAAAGATGCTTTGCTGCCATATTGCAAAGGTGAACAATGCAATTATGACGAAATTCTTTTGACCAGATTAAAAGAACAGATATTGTCTAGCAAGAAAAATAAAATATTGATAATCTTGCACACGAGCACCAGTCACGGACCGACATATAGCAAAAAATATCCTCCAAAATTTGAAGTGTTCAAACCGGTTTGCAATAGTGTTGAATTAGGAAATTGTTCTCAAACTGAATTAATAAATGCCTACGACAATACAATCGTATATACAGATTACATTTTACACAATATTATTGAAGACTTAAAGCAATTAAAAAACTACAACAGTGCAATGATATTTGTCTCAGATCACGGAGAATCCTTGGGTGAGAAAAACCTCTATATGCATGGTTTACCATTAAGTATTGCTCCCAAAGAGCAGTATGAAATTCCTTTTATTGTCTGGGTATCTGACCCAAAAAAACAAATTAAACCAAATAACATAGTATCTCAGAATTATGTATTTCATAGTGTTTTAAAATTTTTAAATATTGAAAGTCCGATCTATAATGAAGATCTGAATATTTTTAAATAAATATATGTTTTTTTCTTTTGAAAAGTTTTTATCTAATTGATTTACCTTCTAGTTTTAGCTTTCTTTAAAACTATAAATCAACTACTTATAATTTATTCTTCATACTCCTTTTACGTTTTGCTAAAATTTTCAGCTAAAAACAGACAATTTAACGTAAGCTGGATTTTTGTGTACGTAAAAACGCACTTTATTACCCCTCGTACAGTTTAATATTAATCAATTTTACATTGTTTTTATTTTCTGATCAATTGATTTTTGATTGAGAGAAAAATTCTCAGTTTCAATATCAAATGATATAACCACTATCAATTATTTACTAACTATTTATTCACTAACCTTAACACTTTAAAAAATGAAGAAAATCTTAAAATTAACTAGTTTACTGTTTGTTACAGTATTAGTATTTAATTCCTGTGAAAAAGAGCAAGACTTAAATACGCAGCAGGAATCTACAACAAAAGATGAGTTGAAAATCGTTGATAACGACATCTCGGCTAAAACCTTGGCTACAGAAGGAATTGCCGCATTAGCTGCTGGTAGTGCTGGCGCAAGAACTATCACATTACAAACCAATACATTATCGTGTCCTGGAGGTCTTTGTACATCGTATGGTGTTTGGTCAACTGGACTTTACACTGTTTGGTTTACAATGAAATTTAATTCAGGGTTTTATTGGAGCCGAGGTGGCAAATGCGGATATGGTATCCTAATTGGCGACCAGAATACGGGTGGCGATCCAGGTTGGGACGGAAATGGCGGTAGTGCCAGATTTATGTGGTATTGCCCAAATGGGTCAAATACTGCCAAAGGAAGCGGAGCTTATCTTCAGCCTTATGTTTATTATAAAGATCAGCCTGGACAATATGGTAATGACTTTGGAAAAAAATATTATATCCAAGAGGGAGTAACATACAACTGTCAAATATCTGTTAAGCTTAATACCGGATCAAATACCGACGGATATGTAAAATATTATGTAAATGGCACAGAGATATTGAATCAAAAAATACGTTGGGTAACAAACGATTCTAAGCGAAATGTAAATGCAGTAAGTCTTCACACTTTCCGCGGTGGCAGCCAAGATTATTGGACAGCTCCAGTAACAAGTTCTATTTATTATCCAAGTGCATCTTGGGATGCTTTATAATTTATAAACTTTAAATAAAATTGATCAAAAAAATAAAAACCAAAACTTCGATGCTGTTTATTAAAAAAACAGCATTGAAGTTAATAGTGAATTAAAGTTTCGCGGATATTAATTTTTATGGTTTTCCAATTCCTTTTTAAAACAAATGCTACTTTCTATTCCTGCATATTGTCCATAGTTTTCAATAATGATGTAATCACTTTTAGCATACAATGCTACTGCTTCTACCTGCACATTACTGGTTTCTAAAACAGTCGATACATAATCTAATTCCGAAGCCCACTTTTCAAGCTCCTTCAAAATTTTATGTGCGATTCCTCTTCCCCTATACTCTTCCAATACAAACATGCGTTTTACTTCTGCAGATTCGCTATCAAATTGTTTTATCGCACCACAACCCACTGCTGTACCATTAATATAAGCAATAACAACATGCTTAATCGCATCGACCTTATTAAATTGATTGAAGTATTCTTGCATGTCACCATTTCGGCTTGCTAAGTTCTCGTCTAGTTTTACAATTAAATTTGAAAAATCTGCATTTTGAGAAGTTGTTCTTACGAGTTCAAGATTTTCGGTATATCCGTATATTTTCATATCAATTAAGTCTTGTTCTCTCTTTCTATAATCTTTCTTCAAAAGTCCTTCATATACAAATCCAGAACGTTCGGCGACTTTAATACTGGCGGTGTTTTCTTCAGCGATTTTCATAAAAAGTCTATTAAACTTCTTATTTGCAAAACACCAATTTTTGAATGCAGATAATGCTTCAGAGGCGTAATTATTACCGTTATGTTTCTTGAAAATAAAATAGGCAAGTTCGCCTTTAGGAATTCTCCAATCAATTTCTCTAACAGATATATGCCCAATAAACTCATTATTTTCTTTTGAAAATATACCGCAAGCATAGCTTTTATTTTCCTGCCATTCTAGATCTTTCTGCTCCAGATATTTTTTTGTTGACTCCACGCTATCATTGATTTTTATCATGTTAGCAAAGTAATCATACAAATATTCACGATTGTCAGTTATACCCTTAGAAAAGCATTCTGAGTCTTCGAGTTTATAAGGTCTTATTACAAGGTTCTTGGTCGTTATCATTTTGCAGTAGTTTGTAGTTGTGTTTTTCAAGAGATAAAACTATATAAAAAACTTATGCGTAAAAATGCTATTTTTTTATTAGTTAATGCGTTTTTTGCATTATGATTCTTTTTGGGTTATCTGCTTAAATTTATTGAAAAATAAATACAAAAAATTAACTACATTCGCGAATCTGTTTTACGAAATGCCACTAAACAACCATATTCACGAGATAAAACAAAAGAATTAACATAAATTGACAAAATATTAAAATCAACCAATGACCAGTAACTGTTTAAATTGTAATGAAGAAATAGCAGGGAAATTTTGCAGCAATTGTAGCCAAGCAGCATCAACACATAGATTCTCTTTATCTCACGTAATAAAACACGATTTTATTCATGGAATATTTCACTTTGACAAAGGCTTTTTCTATACTATAAAAGAACTATTTTCAAGGCCTGGACACAGTATTAGAGAATATGTTCAAGGCAAAAGAACAAAACATTTCAATTATTTTGCAACCATAATTCTTTTACTTACAATAAGTTATTTTCTACAGAAATGGGGAAAAATTGAAGTAGCATCTTTGTTTAATCAGACAGCATCTTCTGGCCTTTTTAAAATATTAAAGAACTACTCAAAATTTACGGTCTTCTTACACATTCCCATTATCGCTTTTGCTAGTTATTTATTCTTTAGAAAAAGCAAACAAAATTATACAGAGAATCTAGTTCTAAATTTGTATTTGCAATGCGGAGTCTTAACAATAAGTCTTATTTTTCCAATATTCATGCTTTTTACTGAAAACAAAGAGTTTCTTCTTGCTGTAAACGTTTTTCTAAGTGTATTGACTTTTTTCTATTTAATAATTTTCAATTATCAATACTTTTCAGTTTTTGATATAAAAAAGTATAAATTAATTATTCGAGTTGTTGTTATTGCTATCTTATTTTTAGTGACAAAACAACTGATAAACAATTTTTTAAATTTTGTTGGACTTAAATACTTACATTAATTACAAACAATATTTTGTAAAAGCGTCTCGCCATATAAAGCTCATTTTCGAAGAAATGGGCTTTTTTTTATATCTATCATTTAGAAAACAAAGCCAAATCTCCCATAATCATTGAACTGTGTGTTAAGAAAACTATTTTTTTTTCATAAAAATAATAATCCTAAAAAACAGTTATAACTACTAATAAACAAGCCTTTACATATTTTAATCAAAATATGCAACATTAAATATTCCTCAACAAATGTTAAATATCAGGAAATTCAGTGTTTACTTGAATTAATTTTGTTAAATTTGTTAAGACACTACAGGAAATAGACTTCTGAATATTTTTAATTGTTAAAATTATCCAAGTCGATTCTCGAAGATCAAAATCAGCTGTTTTGAATAATTCTTCGTTCCAAAGGTGTCAAAAAATGTATAATAATTTAATAGCCCCCAAGACTATGAAAAAAATTACTCTACTAATTTGTTTACTGCTGACAGCTGCCGGCGTAAACGCGCAACAAGAAAAAGGAATTATTGGATACACTAACTGGTTAGACAACTGGACAGAATTCAAACCTCAAAAAGCTGATTCGAAAGAACCGAATCAAATTTTAGCTGGAAACATCAAAGAAAATACTAAACTTTTGAAAAGAAATGTATACGTTCTTCAAGGAAATGTATATGTAACTAATAATGCTGTTCTAACTATTGAACCTGGTACAGTAATTATTGGAGATGCTGAATCAAAAGGAACACTAGTTATTACAAAAGGAGCTCAGATTATAGCACAAGGTCTAGAAACTGATCCTATTGTATTTACTTCAAATCGCAGCATGAAAAAAGCTGGTGACTGGGGAGGTGTAGTAGTTCTTGGAGATGCTCCTATCAATAAATTTGGAAGCGTTGGTTCTTACAACATGGATCTTGATCCTGCTCTTACTGTATACGGAGGAAACAATGCGGCAGGAAATTCAGGAATTTTAAAGTTCGTTAGAATTGAATTTGCTGGTAAAAAAGTAAAAGGTGCAGATACTTTTAATGGATTAACTATTGCAGGAGTTGGAAACAAAACAATTTTAGAGAATGTAATGGTAAGCTACTCTGGAGGTGATTCATTTGCTTTCTACGGTGGAGACGTGAATGCTTCTCAATTGGTTTCATACAAATCAATTAACGATGACTTTAAATTCACTCAAGGCGTACAATGTCGTTTATATAACTCTTTAGCTGTTAGATCTTCTTACTTATCAAGTAATAAAGATGGTTCTAGATGTTTAGAGGTTAAATCATTCGAAAAGAAAAGTGATACTGACTTTACTAAAAAATCTACTTTAGTTGCAGCTACAAATATTACTATGCTAAATGATAGTGAAAATATTAAAGCTGACATGCAAGCTGGTTTAGTAAAAGAAGCTATCTATGTTGCAGAAAGTGCTTCTTTAGAATTAAAAAGAAGTGTAGTTTCAGGTTTTAATCCTGCTGTATTAATAGACAGTCAAACTGAAATCAATTCAGAAAATTTAAAGAAAATTAAATTTGAAGAAATGTTTTTCAACCAATGCAGCGGTAACATTTTTACAGAAAATATAACCGACAATTCAGATTTAGAAAACTGGTATGGAAACAGCGTTTTCTTCAACGTTTATTCAAATACTGATAACAAAGAAACTTTTGTTGACGTTTACAATCAAAGAAGACCTGACTTCAGACTTCAATTAGGAAAAATCACTGCTTCTAGCGGTAAATAGATAAAAGTCTTTTTATAAAAGACAATGAAAAAAGGAAACAGATATCAACTGTTTCCTTTTTTTATTTCCAAATTTCAGATTTAAGAAGATAAAAAACTATAACGTTTAAACTTCTGTAATTTAAATACAACCTTCCGTAATCTGCAAACTTACAACCATCCCCTTTCTTTCGAAATTTGTATTTCAAATAAAACTATTAAAAATGAAACAAATTAAATTAGGAAATCAAGGGTTAATCATTCCTCCAATTGGCTTGGGATGTATGGGAATGACAGGTTTTGAAGAAGCAAATATGTATGGAGAAGCAGATGAAAAGGAAGCAATCTATACAATTCATCGCTCGCTTGAAATGGGAGGCAATTTTCTGGACACAGCAGATTTATATGGTCCTTTAAAAAACGAACAGCTAATAGCTAAAGCTATTGGAAATGAACGCGACAAATATATTTTAGCTACAAAATTTGGCTGGGAAATCGACGACAGCGGAAAAGTAACTTGGGCTATCAATGGAAGCAAAAAGTATATCAAAAAAGCAGTTGAACGTTCTCTTAAAAATTTGAATACGGATTATATTGATCTTTATTATATGCATCGTCTGGATAAAAATACTCCGATAGAAGAAACAGTTGATGCTATGAGCGATCTTGTTAAGGAAGGAAAAGTGAAATATATTGGATTATCTGAAGTATCTTCTGAAACTATAAAAAAAGCCCACAATATTCATCCTATAACGGCTATTCAAAGTGAGTATTCTTTGTTTGAAAGAAGTGTGGAAGAAAGAGGCATATTAAAAACGCTGAAAGAACTTGAAATCGGTTTTGTTGCTTATTCTCCTTTAGGTCGCGGTTTTTTATCAGGTCAAATCCGTTCAATTGATGATCTTCCCGAAAATGATTTCCGCAGAGGTATTCCACGCTTTCAAGAAAATTATTTCCATAAAAATATTGAGCTTGTAAAAGCGGTTGAAAAAATGGCTGAAGAGAAAAACGCAACCTCATCTCAGCTGGCTCTCGCGTGGATTATGAGTAAAGGAATTATTCCTATTCCAGGAACTAAACGCAGAAAATATCTTGAACAAAATATAGCTTCTGCGAATATCGAATTGAGTTCGAATGATATTCTAAAACTAGAAAGTATTGTACCTTTGGGAACAGATACTGGCGCTCCGTATGATGAATTTAGCATGGGACTTCTGGACTAAACTTTAAAAAACACTGTTATGAACACTATAGCATCTGTATCAGCTTTTCATCGTTTACTTTCTCTACCAGAACCTAAACATCCAATGGTAAGCGTTATAAATCTATCTGAAAGTATTTTTTTGGAAGATGAAATCTGGAAAGGATTCGTTAATAAATTTTACTGCGTTGCTTTAAAAAGAGATGTTAAAGGAAAAATTAGATACGGTCAAGGCCATTATGATTATGACAAAGGCGTTTTAAGTTTTACTGCACCTAATCAGGTGCAGTATTTGGATTTTCATCAAATGGAATGCGGAGCAGGTTATTTGCTAATATTTCACGAAGATTTTATCTTAAAACATCCTCTAGCGCAAAGAATATTTGATTTTGGTTTTTTCTCGTACGCTGCAAATGAAGCACTCCATTTATCATCACAGGAAGAAAAATATCTAATTGAGATAATGGAGCGAATTGACAAAGAATGCCAGCATATCGATAGACATACGCAGGAAATCATATTATCACAGATTGATTTGTTATTAAACTATTCAAGCCGTTTCTATGAAAGACAGTTTATAACACGTAAAAACAATAGCCATACACTACTTGCAAAATTCGAAAAGTTTATCAATGATTATTATGCTGATAGTGCTGCAGAAAAAGGTCTTTTAACTGTTGGCCTAATTGCCGAAGCTATGAATCTTTCACCAAATTACCTCAGTGATTTTCTGAAAATACATACGGGTAGAAACACCAAACAGCATATCTATGAAAAACTAATCAATAAAGCCAAAGAAAAACTATCAGCAACTGAACTTTCTGTAAGCGAAATTGCTTATGATCTTGGTTTTGAACATCCTCAATCATTTAGTACATTGTTTAAAAAAAGAACCCAAATGGCTCCTTTAGAATTTCGTGAAAAAATCAGAAATAATTGAGATTTAACTGCTAAATATATCATTCTTTAAATCAACAGCTTAATACTTCCTTTTATAAATTTCAGTTAAAATTTGGTCTAAAACTTATTTTTTGTTTATTTTTGTACCAATCATTACAAAATTAAAAATGCGAGGAAGACCAACCATCTACGAAGATTCTAATATTATAAAAAAAGCTCAGGAAGTTTTTTGGCAGAAAGGTTACAGCGCAACCTCATTAAGCGATTTACAAAAAGCAACTGGCGCAGGCGCTGGAAGTTTTTACAACACTTTTAAAGGTGGTAAAAAAGAAGTTTTCCAGAAAGCGGTTCAAGAACGCAGACTGGCATTTGATGAATTTAAAAATGAACTTAATAAAAGTAATTCACCTTTAGAATTAATCAAAGATTTTTTTAGAAGTATTGCAGAAGCAAATTCAAACGAGCATTTAAAAGGTTGCATCATTGCCAATACTGTCGTTGAAATGACTTTTATTGATGAAGATCTTGAAAATAGTGCTGTCCAAATTTTGAAGGAAGTGGAGCAAATGTTCACAGAAGTTATAAAAAAGGAACAGCAAAAAGGAAATATAAAAACACAGACTTCTCCCGAAATTTTAGGTAAATACCTCATCACATTTTGGTGCGGACTCAATACATTACGAAGAATGTATCCTGATAAAAATGTCTTAAAAGATCAAATTGAAATGCAATTAGCTGTTATCAGCTAATTTTTTTGATTATTTATGTATCGATCATTACAAAAATAAATATAATAAAAAATGGATTTAAAATTAGAAGGAAAAAAAGCTTTTATAAGCGGTTCAACACAGGGAATTGGTTTTGCAATTGCACAACAATTATTGGCTGAAAAAGCAGAAGTTGTTATTAATGGAAGAAATGAAGAAAAAACAAAAACAGCAGTTCAAAAATTACAAGCTGAATTTCCTAACGCCAAAGTTTCCGGAATTAATGCTGATTTTGGAAAGAAAGATGAAATAGATGCGTTCCTAAATAAATTAACTAACATTGATATTTTGATCAATAATGTTGGCGTTTTTGATTTGAAAAACTTTGAAGATCTGGCTGATGAAGATTGGTACAAAATTTTTGAAATCAATGTCATGAGTGCGATCCGACTTTCGAAGAAACTTTTGCCACAAATGCTAGAGAAAAAAACAGGGCGAATCATTTTTATAAGCAGTGAATCAGGAGTAAACATTCCAGGAAATATGATTCATTACGGAATGACTAAAGCTGCGATGACAGCTGTAAGCAATGGTTTATCTAAACTAACAATTGGAACTGAAGTTACGGTAAATACAATCTTAGGCGGGCCAACGTATTCTGATGGTGTCGCATCTGCAATCGAACAGATTGCTACAATGCAAAATTTAGAAGTTGAACAAATGAAAAGCATAATTGTACAACAAACAAATCCGCATTCTTTGCTGCAGCGCTTTATCGAACCATCTGAGATTGCTTCATTGGCAACTTATCTTTCAAGCCCTCTTTCTATAGCTACAAATGGAGCTTCACTAAGAGCAGACGGAGGTGTTTTAAAAACTATTTAATACAATTTAAAAAGCCAGAAATTATTTCTGGCTTTTTAAAACTTTTGAAGTCGCTCAAAACTTATTCTTTTTGATCCACAAAAACATATAGTTTCTGTACTTTTCCATTTTCAATTACAAACAAATCCATTCCGCTTACTACAGAAGGTTTTTCTTTTGAACCAAACTGCCAGTACAATCGAACTATATTATGATTGGTTTCAACTGATTTTGGAGTAAACTTAAAATCAGGGTTTTTAGTCTGTAATTCTACAATAAACTTACTAATATCTTCAATTCCTTCAGCAATAAAATGACGATCGACCATTTCAACATTAGACGCATAAACTTGATTTAATAAAACTTTACGTTTTGTTTCGTCTTTTTCATTCCAAATTTTAAGATGATTTTCAACTATTAAAGTATTCTTTTTAGCATCGAAATCATCAGCAGAAACTTTTTTCACTTCTGTATTTTTTGGAGACCATAATATTGTTTTGGGATGTGATTTTTCATATCCTTTCCCGTTTGGATAAGAAACCAATTCCATTTTAGAACCCCAAGGTGTTTCAAAATAAACCCATGATTCACCCGCTGTATCTCCAGAAGGCATTGTAAAAGGTTCTCCTATTATTTTGACATCTTTACTTTTTAAATATTTTACCGCTGCATGAATATCATTCACATAAAAAGCAATATGTGATGCTCCAATATCATCGGTATTTGGATGTGTTTTACTTCCTTTATTGTCTGCATATTCAAATACTTCTATACTTGCTCCGTTTCCTGCGTTTATCATTTTGATAGTAACGGCTCCTGTTTCAGGATTAATATGATTCAATTTTTTCCATTCGACGTCAAGCGGAATTGGCCCTAATTGTGTTACTGGCGTAAAACCGAGTACATCATTAAAAAATGTAACTGCTTTTTTTAGATCTGGAACATTAATTCCAACATGATCGATTCCAACAATTCCCGCACTAGTTTGTGCGACTGTTTTTTCTGAAGCAGAAAAAAGTATTAATACGTTAAGCATTGCTGCTGCTGAAGTCTGTAATTTTTTGTTTGATTTTTTATGAGTTGTTTTCATGATTATATAAATGTTTAATAGATTCTTTAACACATAGAAACATAGATTTTGTAAACTTAAAAAAGGCGTTTTACTAGTTTAAATGCACATAGCACACTATGTGGGAGAAAAATTTTTCTCTTTGCCTTCTTTTTTTAGATAAAGTACCTATGTTTCTATGTATTAAAACTTAAATTTTGTTCAATTACGAATGTGTTTAAAAAAGAAAATTAATTTGTGTAAGCAGCTACCCATTTTGCTTTAATATTAGCACGCGCTTCTATAAATTCCTTATCAGTTCCTTGAGCAATGGCGTCAAGCGGAAAACGAAGCGGTCTCTCCCCTTTCTTCATACTTACCAATTCCAAAATACCATCAGCAATAGTTTGCGGATTCATATCAAACTGAGCCATTTTCCCGAATAATGCTGTTCCTAATGCATTGAATTTTTCTGTTGCTGATTCTCCATATTCCTCTATAATTTCTGTTTTATCAGCATGAATACCAGCTTTAGATCCGTTGTTCATTTCTGTTGGATAAACTCCCGGCTGAATACTTACGTTTTCAATTCCGTAATCTGCAAGTTCATCTTGCAATCCTTCTGTAAAACTTTCAACTACTAATTTTGATGCTATATATGGAACCATAAAAGGAAGTGTATGTCCGCTTGCTCCTGTTGTAATGTTAATAACAAGTCCGTTTCTTTCTTTTCTCATAGAAGGAAGTACTGCCTGATACATACGTAATACACTGTATACGTTTACATCGAACATTTTGCGAACCTGATCGATAGAATAACCTTCAAGAAGACCAAAACCGCTTACAGCTGCATTGTTAATCAATACATCAATTTTTCCGTATTTAGTGATTACTTTTTCGATTGCTTTATTAACTGATGCATCATCTGTAACATCGATATCTACTACTTCAATGTTTTCTATTGCTTCTAGTTCTTTCGCTGCTGCGGCATTTTTATCATTTGTGTTGCGCATTCCTGCGATTACTGAATGACCTGCGTTAGCTAATGTTACAGCTGTTAGTTTTCCAAAGCCTGTACTTGTTCCTGTAATAAAAATTGTTTTTGACATGATTTCTAAATTTTAAATGTTTATAATGTTTGTTTCTTTTGAACATTACAAAGTTGCGACGAATGCAAAACCTGTACATTGATTAGAAATAAGTAAAAACTTGATATAGATCAAGAGTTTGAAGAAGGCATAAAAAAAGGAGCTTTAAAAGCTCCTAGTATATTTATTTCTTTGCCGTTTGTTTTCGAATACGGCTTAGTGTTTCTGGTGTCATGCCTAAATATGAGGCAATCATAGCCTGAGGAATTCGAGAAGCAAATCCTGGATATTTATTTACAAAGTTCAAATACTTTTCTTCTGCGGTTAAAGTTAATGAAGCTTGAATTCTATTTTGCGCAGCTATAAAGCTTCTTTGCAAAATAGTATTAACCATATTATTGAAAGCTGGAATTTCTTTGCAAAGCAATTCAAAATTTTCATGGGTAAAAAGTACAAGCTCTGTATCTTCAATAGCATCGATATTAAAACGCGACGGCTGTTGCATCATCAAGCTTTCGCGATCTCCCGTCCACCAATTTTCAATACTGAAACTGTTTACATGCTCACTTCCCTTTTCATCGACAGTATAGGTGCGAACACAGCCTTGTGTGATAAAAGCATCGTATTTCCAAACATCTCCTTCTTGAAGAAGATATTGTCTTTTACGAAGCTTTTTAATAATAGCAAATGATTGTATACGTTCTGATTCTGCTTGGGTCAGTTCCGTTTTTTCTTCTAGATACTTTTGGAATATTTCATACATAGAATGTAAAATTATATAAAAGGTATTTGATCGACAAATAAATATTAAGCAGTCGTTCGTTAAAGAATATTATAAGAGTTTGTCTTTTATTTCCTTGTATTTACTTCGGCCAATTGGTAGTAACTCTCCGCTTTTTAGTTGTATGCTATATTTTCCTCCTGCTTCCACAACAATTTTATCTGCGCGATCCCAACAAAGAATATATGATTTATGTATTCTTTCAAATGTTTCTGGAAGCAGTTTTTCTAATGCTTCAAGTGATTTATCATGCAATTCTATTTTACCATTTGACAAATGCAATTCTGTATAAATTCCTGCTCCTTTTATATATATAATTTCATTAATTGGCACGAGTCTGAAAGTCTTTGCTTTCCTTACTGCTAAAAACCGTAAATTATTTCCAGATTGTTTTCCAGATGTGGCATAACGTGTAAAAGCCTGCGCCAATCTGTTTTGATCGAAAGGCTTTGGCACAAAATCCAGAACGCCATAATTAAACGCTGTAATAGCTTTATCTGTATAAGCAGAAATAATAATGGTCTGGAATGGGCCAGCTACAAAAGTTTGCAGAATCTCAAAACCATCTTCTCCGTTTAGATTTAGATCTAAGAGCAGGAGATCAATTGAATTCTGTTCGATAGCCAAAAGTCCATTTTCAAGTGAATCACAAAGCAGAATCTGAACCTCTTTATCAAAGAAATCACGAGTCATTCTTTCAATTCTTTTGGCAATACGCGCTTCGTCTTCAATTATTAGTATCTTCATCAATCAAAAATTTTAATGGTTGTCTCCCACCCTTTTTCTACAGAATGAGAATCGAAAGACCAATTTGTTCCATAACTTTCGGTTAATCTGGCTTCAATATATTTAAAACCTGTTCCTATTCGCTTTTCTTTTTTGGCTTGTCTGTTTTTGGCAAAAGTCAGTAAGGTATATTCCTTAAACTGTTTTTCTTTGGTAAATTTTAAATAGAAAATAATACAACCCTCATTTGGAGGAAAACTGTGCGTAATTCCATTTTCTATAATTGTATGAAAAATTGCTGGCGGAATTGTTTCATTTTCATCAATCCCTTCTTCTTGCCATTCATAACAAATCTCTTTACGAAAAGACATCACTTCCAAATGTCTTCGGCATAAATCAATTTCTTGTCTGATTGGGATAAGCGTATCTTCTGCAATATCATTCATTATATCAAATTCTTCGGCAAGAGCCCGAATAAAAACAACGCCTTCTTTTGGGGATTCTTCAATCCAATCTATTAATGAAGTTAAAGTATTTCGAAGAAAATGCGGTTGAATATTTTTTTTGATTAATTCCAATTGCAACCTTGAAGAAAGCAGCAATGATGCATTATGAGCTTCTTCCATTGCTTTTGCTCGAATGGTATGAAGATAAAGCATACAAAGCACTAAAATGGTAAAAGCAATAAACAATCCGAAATCATAAAACATAAAATAATTAACAACCACGCCTGCCAGCAAACCCGCTGCGACAATAAGTCCGCCTTTTGTTTTCCTGATTGCGGCATCAATAGCAATTACGATAGAAAAAAAACGGGCTGTAATAGTGAAATAAGCTGCAGAAATATCAAAATGCCCATAATACCCAATATAAACTGCTAAAAGAACAATAAACAAAAGAGCTAGAAACAGTTTCTTTCTTTTAAATTCAAACTGCAGCATAAAATACCACGGCACAAGCATTGAAATAGCAAAAGTGAGCCAGCCAATAATCTTTAAACGGGTATAAAACTGATTATAAGGAATATCTAAATAATACTTGACATATTCGATAATTAGCAGAAAGAAGAAAAGAAGACAAATGATTCCGAAAAGGAAAACTGCTAGTTCTTTTCGAGCACTATTTATATACAAAAAGAAATAATAAATAGCTGCGATCAAGAAAGCGCCAGCCATAAGATTCATAAAAGATACTACGATAAGTGGCGAACGATGAAGCTGAAGATAACTTTTAAGTTTTACATCAATACCGCGTTTTGCTTCTTTGTTGTAAGTCTGTGTACCAATTAAAGTAACATTATGTTTTCCGAGATTAGATAATTTCTTTGGTATTTGGTAGTATGATGTTTCTGTTCCAGGTATTTCAGACTGACCCGATTTTGCCATTTGACCATTCTTTCCAACTAAAACTCCGTCCCAATACACATCAAAAGCACCAAAAGCATTAATCTGAAGCCCTAAAGATTCAGAATGATTTTTACGTTTCTGTATCACAACTTCTGTTTGAAATTTAAAACTGGAACTATCGGGCATATGCCAATCATTCAGTTCATGATCATAGTCAACATCGTAGGTCACATCAGTTGTAACGTATTCTTTGTAATACTTACACGAGGTAAACATTAGAAGAAACAAAACTGCAAAAAAGTAGGATTTATACATGAGATAAAGATAAAATAAATATCTAATCGAAAAATGCATTTGAGAAGCTTATAGAGCCGTTTGAATGTTTTCAAGAATGGCATTTTGTTTTATCTGTTAATCTTGTACTACAAAATCAATCAACATGAAACGCTTAATAATCAGTTTTTTACTTTTATTTATTCCTTTTCTAGGAATTGCTCAGCAAACCATAATTTCAGGCAAGGTTCAGGATAATATAACAAAAGAAGCATTGCAATATGTAACCGTCGCAATACAAGATAGTACCTCAAAAATAGTAATGACAGGTGTGACCAATGAGCATGGTGTTTTTACTTTGGAAGGCGTTTTAACAGGGAAACTGAATATTTCATTTAGTTATATTGGCTATCAAAATTATACACATGCATTAGAAATTATATCTGGAAAACCTAGAATTGAATTAGGAACAATTGGTTTAAATGCCGATGCTGTTCAATTAAAATCGGTTGAAATAAATGGGCAAAAATCCAATATTAGTTTAAAGCTCGATAAAAAGGTTTTTGAAGTTGGGAAAGATGTCTTGTCGCAAAATGGCTCTGCTCATGATGTACTTAATGGCGTTCCATCAGTCGCTGTCGATCCATCTGGAACAATAAGCCTTAGAGGAAATAGCAATGTTTTGATACTAATTAATGGGAGACAATCTGGTCTTACCCAAAGTAATGCACTTGACCAAATTGCAGCCGATCAAATTGAAAGAATAGAAGTTATTACCAATCCTTCGTCAAGATATGATGCTGCGGGTTCTGCGGGAATTATTAATATCATATTAAAAAAGAATAAAAAAAGCGGTTTTAGCGGTCAAGTCCGATTGGTAGGTGGTTCGCCAAATGATAGTCGTCTTAATCCGAGCATTAATTATAAATCAAATAAAATCAATGTTTTTTCCAATTTTAGCATACGTTCTAGCGATTATGAAGGTTTATACACTACAAATCAGTTAACTAATAGTACAACTTCTCCAAATTACATGAATCGTGTACAAAATGAAGACCGTCACGACGATGGAAAATTGCTTTATATAGGCGCTGATTATTTTATTAATGAACATCAGACTATAACAACTGCTTTTTTAAAGAATGCAACACATGATAATGATAAAACCAATTTGCAATACAATTATGATAACGATTTAGGAAATACAACGCCTGACAGCCTTTTGACAAGACATGGAAAATCATTGGAAAAACGTGATTATAGTCAGTTTGAATTTAATTATACTCGGACATTCAAACAGAAAGCAAAAAAATGGACGATTGATATACAATACGATTGGTGGAACAGTGATAAAAAATGGGATCTTTCGACACAAAAGCTGCTTCCTGAAGCAATGGCTCTTCCTGGCATTAGAACAAGCTCAGTAGGAAACAGCAAAGATTTCCTTGCTAAAACTGATTTTATACAGCCTATTGACAGTATTTCGGTTTTAGAATTCGGAATAAAAACTGAAATTCGGACTGTTTCTAGTGATTATCTTGCAGAAGAACAAAAGGACAATAATTGGGTCATTTATCAGAATATTGATAATGACTTAAATTATGATGAAACCATAACAGGCGCTTACACGCAATTTAGCAGCAAAATCAAGAAATTTAGCTATATGCTTGGACTGAGAACAGAGTTTACAGCTATTTCGATTAAAGATTTCGAAAACACTTATAACGATAAAAAAAACTATAATAAACTCTTTCCGACTGTCAATCTAAATTATAAGTTTGATGCTTCGACTTTACAATTAAACTACAGCAAACGCATTAGACGTCCGTCTTTATATGCTTTATATCCATTCAATGAAGTCACAGATTTAAATGCACAATATATTGGAAATCCTGACTTAAACCCTTCTTATACAGATGCATTTGAAATGGCGTTTCTTAAAACATGGAAAACATTCACTTTAAATCCTTCAATTTATTATCAATATGAAAAAGGTTATATTCAGGATTTTACTTATCGCCAAGATGATATTTTTATAACAACGCCCATAAATATTGATTACGAAATAAGGAGCGGAATTGAATTATCGATATTATATAATCCTTTAAAATGGCTTCAGATTAATGCTGAAATGAATTACTATCACTTCAAGCAAAAAGGAAATTATATGCAGGAGAATCTTGATTACGACAGTGATAACTTTACTGCACGTTTAAGTACACAAATCAAACTTCCATCTAAATTTAGTTTTCAAGGACGTTATAATTTTCGTAGCGAAAAGCGCAATGCACAAACTACAAACGAAGCATTACAATCCATTGATTTCGGATTAAGTAAATTACTGCTGAAAGATAAAGCTACTATTGTTTTTGATGTAACAAATGCTTTTAATCTTCGCCAGAACAAAAGCGTCACAACTGGAACTGATTATATTGTTAAAGAAAATAGTATTCCAAATGCCGCAAGATATCGCTTGAGTTTTGTCTATCGTTTTAATTTAACCGACCCAAAAGTAATTAGACAGGCAAATGATGCTAATAGAAATTGAGATGTTAATTCTCTTATTATGAAAAAGCATTGCATTAATACATTTTATTGATTTCCTTTTTTGGTTTTTGCAGTTAAATACTTTATTGTATTTTTGACAATAAGCTACTTATCAATCTATTGCAGATTTAAAAAGTAAAATTCCATAATTAATCAACAAAGTATCATATTATGAATTATACGCTTTTTCAACCATTTACAATAGGCCGAAAATTACTTTTCCTCTTACTATTTTGTAGCTTAAACTTCTACGCACAGTATAATAAAAGTGGTTACACTGATATTGCAAAACAAAGGCTATTAGTTCATATTACTTCAGATTATCTCCATACAATTAGCCAAGGACAAATTGACAAAGACAGCGCTGTTAGAGCTTCATGCCGACTTTATAATTTGAGTATTTTAATTCCCAATAATGAAAGTTATAGCAATGGCACAAGTATTCCTGCAATTAAACTTCTTGAAGAAGATAAAGTAAATCAAGCCAAAAATTTACTTCCAAAACTAAAAGGAGAAAACCGTTTTTTAATGCTTCTTGAACTGAGCAATTATTTCATTTTTAAATCTGGTGCGCAAAAAACAGATCTTGACAAAGCCGAAAAATATCTAGAAGAAATTTTACAGCAGAAAAAATGGGATAAATGGAAAATTGGAGCCTTGATGTTAAAAGCCAATTTGCTTAATCAAAGAGGAAATACAGATGCAAGTCAAAAATTATATGCAGAAATTGAAAAACACTGCAAACAATCTGAAAATAATCTGGATCTAGCCAGAGCACTTTTAGAAGCTGGAAAAACTTTACAATATGGCAATCCAAAGAGACTGGTTTATTTTCAAAAAGCACTTTCTATATTTCAGAATCTGAAGGAAAAAGAAAAGGAAATCGAAACCTTGTCTCAAATAAACATCGAATATTTTATTGCCAGACGTTATGATGACTCGCAGAAACTGATTTATAAAATATTACAACTTCAAAAAGAAATAAAATACTATCACAATCAATATGCTTTTGATGTACTCTCCTATTTATCTTATCGAAAAGGAGATTTGGTTAAGGCCTTGTATTATTCCAACAAAAGCATTGAAAGCATGCATTCCAAAGAAGATTCTATTTTCAAAGGTCTGTTTTTCTTGAGAAGAGGACAACTATATCAGCACAACGGAAAGAGCCAGGAAGCGCTCTTTTGGTACACTAAAGCTTCGGAAAATAAAACCCGAGAAACCAAACTTTATTGGTACAAAGCATTTCTTTCTAAAGCTTGGGTCTTCAATAAACTGCATCGAAGTAATGAGGCCTTGACTCTACTTAAAAAAACAGAAAGCGAATTCCCTCCTGTTACTGATTTTGAGAAAATGCACTTTGCCTTCATATTAGGAGAAACCTATGCAAGTTTAAAAAAGATGGACTTAGCAGAAAAAAACTATTCTATCTTTCAAAATATAGCCAAGAATTATCCACTTCAATATGTTCATGATGAATTTCCTGCCGCCTTTTTTCAAATCGCTTCTTTTTACCAAAATATAGGAAAAACCTATAAAGCCAGACAACTTTTAAAAAATGGAATTTCGCATACTTTTGAAATAGGTGTTGCAGAAAAAAGCGAGTATTACTACAACCTTTTTAAAATTGATTCTGTTGAAAAAAAATACAATGATGCCATTAAAAATCTGCTTTTAAGCCAGAAATATAAAGACTCCTCTTTTAATGAAGAACAGAAAAAAAAGTTTGCCGAATTATTAATTAAATATGAAACTGATAAGAAAGACAAAAACATTAAATTATTAAATACCCAAAATCAGTTGCAGCTTGTTCAATCTCGGGAAACTGAAAGAGAAAAGAACATTCTTTTAGTTGGCGCCTTATTATTAATTGTGATTGTCTGTCTTCTCCTTTACAGCTATATCATCAAACAAAAAAACAATCGCAAGCTCAAAGCTAATCAACTTGAATTAGATCAAAAAAATAGCTTTTTAGAAAACCTAAATGATGAACAGCAAAAGTTATTAAAAGAAAAAGAATGGCTTATTAAAGAAGTGCATCATCGAGTTAAAAATAACCTGCAAATGGTTACAAGTCTGCTGAATTCACAATCTGCTTATCTGAAAGACAGCGATGCTAAAATGGCCGTTAAAGATAGTCTTCGAAGAATGCAAGCCGTGTCCATGATTCATCAGAAATTGTATCATGACGATAATATTTCGACTATTGCCATGCCTCAGTACATTGACGAACTCGTTCATTATTTACATGAAAGTTTTGACAATGAAAATCAGATCACTTTTAAAAAGAACATCCAAGCAATCAATCTTCACGTTTCACAAGCGATTCCACTGGGATTGATCATTACCGAAAGTGTCGTAAATGCTATAAAATATGCCTTTTTAGAAAAGCAAAATGGAATTATAGAAATCAGTTTGTTTCAAGAAGATAATGATTCTATTGTCCTTAAAATATCAGACAACGGAATAGGTCTGCCTGCTTTTACGAATAAAAATGACACTAATTCTCTGGGAATTAACCTTATAAAAGGTCTTACCAAACAATTAAAAGGCAGTTTTAGCATCGAAAATAATAACGGCGTACATATAATAATTAAATTTATATATCTAAATACTTGATTTACAATGGGCAGCAAAGTTTTAATTGTAGAAGATGAATTTATAGTCGCAAATGACTTGCAGCTTATATTAAAACAAGCGGGTTATATTGTGACTGGAATTGCTGTTTCGGCTGAGGAAGCTAATGAACATATTGCAAAAAACAAACCTGATCTTGTGTTATTAGATATTTATTTGGAAGGAAAACAATCAGGAATTGATCTAGCAAAAAAATTAAAAGCCGAAAACATTGCTTTTGTTTATCTTTCTGCCAACTCCAATCAAACCATACTTGAAGAAGCAAAACGAACAGATCCTTATGGTTTTCTTGTAAAACCATTCAGAGAAAAAGATTTACTTATTACTTTAGAAATTGCTTCTTACAGACATAAAAACAGTATAGAATCTCGTTTGAGACAAGAAGAGCTTTTGCAAAAGAAGTTAAATTCGATAAGTCTTCAAACGCTTCAATTTGAAGAGTATCTTCAAGAAACTGCTCGTATTTTACAAGCATTTATTCCATACGATTTGATTGTATTCGAAATAAAAAAAACAGATCTAAACAAACGCAAAAGCGCTGCTTATATGCGTATAGGTTTTGACGAGTATCAATACATTGGTGAAAAAGAATTGAGAAACATTATCAATTCAAAAAGTAATTCTTCTTTTACTGAAATCAATTATTTAGAAAATGAAACTGTTATTTATGAAAATAACACTGAACATTTTAATCCAAATTTATCATTTATAAAAGATCATTTTAGAGCAGAATCTTTTCTTGTATTTCCTTTTTCATTAGATAATGAATTAACCATTCAATATATATTCTGCAGTCAAAAGAAAAACAATTATTCGCAACATCACATTGATTTATTGACGAGTGCAAAAAAGGATTTTACAAATCTTATGAATGGAGTTACAAATCAGCAAAAGTTGGTTGACTCAAAAAAGAATGAAAACTTTAAAGAAACTATTTCTCCTCAATTTATTGATATTATTGGAAAACATCCTCTTTTATTAAATACTCTTGATCTTATTGTACAAGTTGCGCCTTACAATACATCGGTTCTTATACTTGGAGAAAGTGGAACTGGAAAAGAAAAAGCAGCTCAGTCTATTCATAATTTATCCATGCGAAAAAATGGTCCTTTTGTAAAAGTGAACTGCGCTGCCATATCGCCAACTTTAATAGAATCTGAATTATTTGGTTATGAAAAAGGCGCATTTACGGGCGCTATAGAAAGTAGAAAAGGAAAATTTGAACTGGCCGATGGAGGAACTATTTTTCTGGATGAAATTGGCGAATTATCGAATGAAATGCAGATTCGATTACTACGCGTTTTACAAGAAAAAGAAATTGATTCCGTCGGCGGAAATACAGCACGAAAAGTTGATATACGAATTGTAGCGGCAACAAACCGAAATCTCGAAAAAGAAGTTGCTCTAGGGAATTTCAGAATGGATCTTTACTACCGTCTAAATGTGTTTCCTATAACTATGCCTACCTTGCGAGAACGCAAATCCGATATTCCAGAATTAGCCAATTATTTCGCAGAAAAATTCTGTAAGGAAGTCAACAAAAATTTTAATGGCATAAATCCAAAAATGTTGCAACAAATGAATGAATACTACTGGCCGGGAAATATTCGTGAATTAGAAAATTTTATCGAAAGGTCGGTTATATTAAATAACGGAAAATCTGAATTAGATTTTAAGCTGAGTTCTTCTCATTCGGAATCATTTAGTACAGAAAATGTTCAGACTTTAGAAGATGTAAAAAATGCGCAGCAGCAAATTGAACGCGATTACATCATTTCAATTTTAAAAAAAGCAAATGGCAGAATACGCGGAACAGCTGGTGCCGCTTCTATATTAAATATCAAGCCTACAACATTAGAATCTAAAATGAACAAACTTGCCATTAAAAAAGACGATTACGCAAAGTCGTAATCTATTTTAGATTACTCCATTTTTTTCGTAACTATTTTTCTTTTCTCCGAAATTTTAGTAGAAATATAAAGTTTTGATTTTCTGATATTTAAAAAACTAAAACTAAAAACAACAGTAATAACAGTAGTTAAGATTCTATTTCTGCACATTTTTCTGTTTCATAAAATTATTGGCATGTTCTTAGTCTTTTTTCACAGCATATTGATATCTAAATACTTATTCACAAAAATGATGTATTATCTATGGATCAGCTGCGAAATCATATTGAAGAAATCACTCCTGTAAGCGATGAAGAATTTGCTTATATCAAAACTTTCTTTACCAAAAAGAAAATAAAAAAGCATCAGTATTTAATTCAAAGCGGAGACAAAGTTCAATGCGAATATTGGATTTTAAAAGGTACTCTCAGAGCGTTTTACATTAATAAAGACGGCAAAGAACATATTCTTCAGTTTGCCATAAAAAATTGGTGGATTTCAGATTATAACGCCTATTTCAATCAAACAGAATCTACTATAAATATTGTCTGCATGGAAGATGCCGAAATATTATGTCTGACACTTTACGCAAGAGAAAAACTAGCTTCTGAACTTCATAAAATGGAGCATTTTTTTAGAATGAAATTAACCCTGCTCTATTCTTCCCAACAAAAAAGAATTATTTCTTTACTATCAGACAATCCAAAAGAGCGTTATGAAAAATTTGCAAGTTATTACCCAAGCATCTTGCAGAAAATACCCAAAAAATACATCGCAGAATATCTCGGAGTCTGTCGAGAAACGCTTAGCAGACTTTATCTCAATAACTAGCTCTGGAAGAGCGTAAGATTTATAGATACAAATTAATCCTCGAAATTAAAAGCTTCGGAGAAGCGACATATTTATAGACACAAATAAATCACGTAGACTAAAAAGCTCCAGCGGAGCGACATATTTCGCTCCGCTGGAGCTCTTCTCCAAATCACGGATTATTTCTATAAATATTTCGTCCCGCTGGGACTTCGTAACAATATTAAGAAGTTAATCAATTTCACAATTCACAATTCACAATTCACAATTCACAATTCACAATTCATAATTCATAATTCATAATTAAAAAAATCCATTCTTAACCAAAGTC
This sequence comes from Flavobacterium ginsenosidimutans, assembly GCF_003254625.1. Lineage (GTDB taxonomy): Bacteria > Bacteroidota > Bacteroidia > Flavobacteriales > Flavobacteriaceae > Flavobacterium > Flavobacterium ginsenosidimutans. The sequence goes on along the minus strand of NZ_QJRJ01000082.1, from coordinate 365,673 downwards.
AATGATTTGGAAAGAATGACCGATATACTTTTGTCCTGTTTTTAAATACAATGTGATCATAATCACTCTTTTAAAGTGATTTAAATCAACTTCTAACGAATATTCAAAATGGAAATTTGTCTAAGAGATAACTGAAAATTTAAAATGAAAAAATATGAAAACAATACCATATAATTCAATTACCCAAAAAGTCTTAATAGTCGCATTCTGTATGTCTATGACTGTTATAGCCAGTGTTAAAGCTAAAAATTCTGAAAACATGAAAAAGAAAATTTTGTTCGTGGTCACCAATCATGAAAAAAAGGGAAATACGGGAGAGAAAACAGGATTTTATCTTTCTGAAGTAACACATCCTTGGGATGTACTAACAAGTGCCGGATACGAAGTTGATTTTGTCAGTCCAAAAGGAGGCAAAGCACCCGTGGAAGGATTCAATTTAAGTGATTCGACAAACAAGAAATTTTGGCTAGATACAAAATACAGACAAAAAATAGAAAACACGCTGAACCCCGAAAGCATTAATCCTGAAGAATATGCTGCTATACATTTTGCTGGCGGTCACGGCGCGATGTGGGATTTGCCAAATAATAAACAGCTGATTGCAATAGCGTCTAAAATATATGAAAATAACGGAATCATCAGTGCGGTATCACATGGTTCTGCTGGACTTTTAAATATTAAGCTTGATGATAAATATCTTGTAGATGGCAAAAAAATTAATGCCTTTACAAATGAAGAAGAAACTGCTGTAAAACTGGATAAAGCCGCGCCTTTTTTATTAGAATCTAAACTAATAGAAAGAGGAGCCATTTTTGAAAAATCAGGTTTATGGCAGATACATGTTACGGTTGACCAGCGATTGGTTACGGGACAGAATCCACAATCGGCAAAGGCAGTTGGCGAAGCACTTTTGCAACAGTTAACGGCTTCTGAAACCATTGCGAAATTAACGATGTATGAAGTTCCAGAGAATGTTTCAGAATCATTTAGAAAAGCATTAAAAGATTATGTAACCGCTTCTCTTTCATCCAAAGAAAATATTATGGCTGAAGCTTTTTACGAACAAGACAAAACCAATATTTTATGGCTGATTGAAAGATGGAACGGAAAAAAACAATTAGATGATTTCAGTAAAAAAACACAGGCAAAAGCCTTACAATCTTTAACTGAAAAATCCTTAAAAACTTCGCCCAAAATCTATTACGTAAAAGATCTGGAACCTTTAACCAAAGAACAGTGGCGAAAAACTTCCAAAAAAGAAGACAATCAGCTTGTGATTATGCTGTTTGTTGACGGAAAAAAAGGAACAGAACAGCAGTTTAAAGATACTTATCATATCGCGATGCCACAATTTCGCAGTGAGCCTGGAGTCGTAACGTATCAGCTTTCTGAAATTGAAGGAGATGAAACACAGTTTGTAACCTACGAGAAATTTAGAAGCAACGATGCTTTTCAGTATCACCTAAACTTCCCTCCAATTAAACCCGTAATCGAATATTTGGAAACCAGCATTAAAAAACCTCCTTTTCAAAACGGACTGCACAATCTAATAGAATTTGCTCCGCTGACAAGAGAATAAAATACTTTGAGTAAAATTATTTTTAAACACATAGAAACATAGTTTTTGCAGACGCAAAAAAGGCGTTTCACTTGTTTAAATGCACATAGTAAACTATGTGGAAGAAATATTTTTCTCTTTGCCGCCTTTATTAGACATAGAATCTATGTTTCTATGTGTTGGTAAAATTTCATTAACAACTTAAGAAAATCAGTAGTAATAGTTAAAATAAAAAATCATGAAAAAATTAAGACAAATTATGACAGCAAGTTTATTAAGCGCCGTTGCATTATCAGATGCACAAGCACAAGATATCGATCATAAATTAGATGTGATCAACCAATTGACAACACCGTCTCATGTTTCTGTAATGCCTGTTTCTTCGCTGTTAAATGCGCCTGGAAACGAAGCTTTAAGAGCTTTCTTTTTTAATCCTGTAAAAGACAAAACAGTTTTAAAAGGAAAAAAAATCGCAGTACTTGCTGCAGACGGTTTTGAAGAAATAGAATTGACAGGCCCTGTGTGGTATTTTAGAGAATTGGGCGCACAAGTTGATATTGTGTCGCCAAAATACAATCCTGCTCCAGCAAGATACGGATTAAGCAGTCCAGAAATGGCAAAAACGCACGTTATGGCCATTCAATATTTACAGCCTGTTGGATGGATAAAATTTGACCGAACAGCAGATCAGATTAAAGTAAGCGATTACGATGCTGTATTTATTCCGGGAGGCGCGTGGAATCCTGATAATCTTCGTTACGACAAAGACGTTATAAAATTCATTCAGGATTTTAATAAATCGGGGAAATTGATTGCTGCCATTTGTCACGCACCGGTTGTATTGGCTTCGGCTGATATTTTAAAAGGAAGAAAATTGACGGGATATTGGAACATTCAAATCGATCTTAAAAATGCAGGCGGAATTGTTTCTGATCAGCCCGTGGTAGTTGATGCCAACATTATAACAAGCAGACATCCGATTGATGTAGCTGATTTTTCGAAAGCAGTTGAAAGCTGGTTAGTTAAGAAAAAGTAATTCGATACATTACTGCTGAATTAAATATAACGGGAGATAAAATTTTGTCTTCCGTTATCATTTATTTTAACGAATCACTTGCCAATCATTCGTTTACGAAGTCTGCTTAGAGATTCTGGTTTTATGCCAATGTAAGATGAAAGCTGATTCTGCGAAACCATCTGAAAAAGATAAGGTTCTTTTTTTAAAATGGTTTTATATCGTTCTTCGGGAGTTTGAAAATGAAGCATTTCCTCTCTTTCTATAATGATTAAATAAGCATATTCGGCTATTAGCCTTCCAAATTTTGACCAGTTAGGAGAACTATGATATAAGTTTTCTACCTGTTCATATTCTAAAGCAATTACTTTCGAATCTTCCATCGCTCTGCAATAGTATTGAGCTGTTCTTTGCGTAATGAAACTAGCGAAATCTACCAGAAAATCATCTGGTTTTGCAAATCGGCAATTGATTTCGTTTCCTTTATAATCTACATAAAACATTCTAAAAAAACCACTTTCTATAAAGTATATATGACGGCAGATTTCTCCCTGCTGTAAAAGGTCGGTATCTTTTGCCACTTCCCTCCTTTCGATAATCGGAAGCATCAAATTATACTCTTCATCAGACATCGGAACAAATGATGTTATAACAGTTTTAAGTGCATCCATAGCATTAAGTTAAGAGAAATAACTTCTCTAAAATTAGATTTTATTCTGCTAAATACAAAATGCTTTCTTTTTAAAATCTAAATGATTAGTTCTTAACCAAAGTCAACGATGTTCCTCAAGTACCCGCTCTACCTTTGTCATGTAAATAAATTGAAAATCAAATAATTAAAAAACATTTCATTTAAAATAATCTATTACTAATCATTAAAAAAACTTAATCATGAAAACTAAATTTAACATCGACGCTAAAGCACACAATCCAAAATTAGGATTCAAAATTCACTTTCTTGTTTTCCTATTGGCAACTCCAATAATCTTCCTTATTTGGTATTTAACAGATACTACTTATCCTTGGCCACTTTGGTCTACTTCTGCATGGGCAGTTGGAGTTCTTTTTCATTATTTGGGTGTATTTGTGTTCAGAAAAAATAAAATCTAATCTCAATAATCATGGAAACAAACAACACAACATTCAGACGTATCGTAACAGGACATAATGCAGAAGGAAAAGCAATTATAGTTTCTGACGAAGTTCCAACGAGAACTTTTATGATTGGCGGACCAAATGGAGCCAAATTTCATGAGGTTTGGAATACGAAACAAACTCCTGCGCTAATCGACAGCATTTCTAAAGATCCTGAAGAAAACGGACTTATTCTTGGTCCTCCAAAACAAGGAACAAGAATACGAGTGATCGATTTTCCGCCAGAAGGTGATGAAATACGCAATCTTACTCAAGAACAAGCTTTTGAACATTTTAAAACGATGAGCGGAGAACATGCTTCAAAAGCTGGTGGAAATGCGCCTCATCCTTTAATGCATAAAACCGAAACTATTGATTACGGAATTGTTCTGACTGGCGAATTGACCTTGATTGTTGACGAAGGCGAAACAACGGCAAAAGCAGGAGATATTATTGTACAACGAGGCACTAATCATGCTTGGAGCAATCGATCTGGAAAAATCTGTCGTGTTGTTTTCATTTTAATCGATGGACAATTTGAAGAAAATCTTCGCTAAATCTAAATAACTACTAACATGCGAGTAAATCCTATACATCCAGAAACAATGAACGCAGAAGTTCGCTATGTACACGACGAAGTTGTAAAACTCATTACAACAAGCCAAGGGCCAGTTTCAATGCTGAATAACCAAGGTGCTTTAACAGGCCCGTTTCCGCCAATGCTTGGATTTCCTCAGTTTGGAATTCCTGCTTTGAGTTTTGTCCGTTCATTAGACAATCATGCGACACTTCCTAAAAAAGTACGAGAAGTGGCTATTCTCACTGTTGGTGCAGCATTTGGTTCGCGTTTCGAACTTTATGCCCACGAAATTATGGCTAAACATTTTGGCTTTTCAGCCGAAGCAGTTGCATCGTTGGCATCGGGAATTCGTCCAAATGAATTAAATCAAGAAGAAGCTATGGCGTATGAAATTGCTTCTGTTTTAGCCAAAGGAAGAATTGTTCCTGACTCATCTTATAATCTTGCCAAAGAAATCTTAGGACAAAATGGAGTTGCCGAACTTATCTTTTTAATTGGCGCTTACACCCTACTAGCAACAATTTTAAATGGTTTTGATGTTCTTTCCTAACTAAAAAAGACATCCAATTTTAATAAAAAAAATACAATGAAAATCTTAAAAACAATGAAAAAATCGAAAATGAATTCGCAACCCTTAAAAACAATATCAAAACTTTTTCTGCTGTTGTTTACTACAATTTCAAGTGCATCATGTACAAATGATGATAATGCAAATATTAAAAAATCTCCAGTTGTATTGGTACACGGCGCGTGGCAGGCATCATACGTATGGGATCAAACCGAGAAAGACTTAAAAGCTGCTGGTTATAATGTTACTGTGGTAAAATTACCTGGACACGGAGACGATACAACTCCTGCCTATCAAGTTTCGTTTCAGGCTTATGTTGATAAAGTGAAGAAAGCGGTTAATGCTTATAACGAGCCTGTAATTTTAATTGGTCATAGTTTAGGAGGAGCTGTAATTACTCAAACTGCTGCAGAAGTTCCTCAAAAAATCAAAAAACTGATTTATGTTGCGGGTTTTATTCCACAAAGCGGAAAAAGTGTTTTAGATTATTCTCAAATGGATACGGCTTCACTTTTACCTCCATCATTAAAATTGTCTGATGATCAAACTTTGGCCGGAATCGTTAATCCAGAAGTTAATCTTACTAAAATATTTGCTCAAGATGCAACAGATGCCCAAAAACAATTTCTTGTTTCTAAGTACAAAGCAGAGCCGACAATTCCGCTTGGAACACCTTTAACTTATAAAACAGAAGATTATAATTTGGGAGGGAAAAAATATTACATCTTCACAACAGCTGATAATACTATTACTTACAATTTTCAGCAAAAAATGGCAAAAGAAGCAGGAATTACAAATACTTATACGATAAATTCTGGGCATAGTCCGTTTATATCAAAATCGGCTGAGCTGACTAAACTTATAAAAGAAATTATAACAAAGTAATTTTTTGGTAAACTTTTAAGCAATAAGAATTTATAATTTCAAAACTCTAAATCAATGATTTAGAGTTTTTTTTTATTCGTTTTTATTAACTCACTCGGATATTTTTTTCTGTAAAAACTCTATATGTAAATTCATCCGGACCACCCATAATATAAAAAGTGGTTTATTTTGAATATACCGCAAGATAGTACATTTGGCTATAGCTAATGTATATCAACGATTTTACAAGATTAAAAATGAACAAACAAATACGACACGATTGGAGCAAAGAAGAAATTCAGGCTATTTATGATCAGCCTTTATTAGAATTGGTTTATCAGGCTGCGACTGTACACCGTGAATGGCATAAAGCATCAGAAATACAGGTCTGCACGTTACTTTCTGTAAAAACAGGCGGTTGTCCCGAAGACTGTTCTTATTGCGGGCAAGCGGCACGTTATCATACCAATATTAAAGTTCAGGCTCTCTTACCAACTGAAACAGTAATTGAACATGCCCAAAAAGCAAAAGAAAATGGTTCTTCTCGTTTCTGTATGGCTGCTGCTTGGCGAGAAGTCCGAAATAACAAAGATTTTGATCGTGTTATCGAAATGGTAAAAGGTGTTAACGATCTCGGATTGGAAGTTTGCTGCACGCTAGGAATGCTAACCGAAGAACAGGCGCTGCGTCTTCAAGAAGCAGGTTTGTATGCTTATAATCATAATTTAGATACTTCTGAGAGCTATTACGATGAGATAATCAGTACGCGTAAATTTGATCAGCGTTTAGACACGATTAATAACGTTAGAAAAGCCGGAATCACGGTATGCTCTGGCGGTATCATAGGTTTGGGAGAAAGCAATGCGGATCGTGTTTCTATGCTGTTAACTTTAGCGACTATGCCTATTCATCCTGAATCTGTTCCAGTAAATGCATTGGCTCGAGTAAAAGGAACACCTTTAGAAAACAATCCAAAAGTACCTATTTGGGATATGGTTCGAATGATTGCTACAGCGCGTATTATTATGCCAGCTTCTATTGTCCGCTTAAGCGCAGGGCGTATTGAAATGACCGAAGAAGAACAAGCGTGGTGCTTTATGGCTGGAGCCAATTCTATTTTTACTGGCGAACGCGAAACTTTATTAGTAACGCCAAATCCAGGAGTATCTGAAGATATGCAGATGTTTCAAAATCTCGGACTTAAACCTTTAAAGAAAGAAAATAAAAGCAGTTGTTCTGTTATCTAAAAAACATAAAAAAGCCCTCATTTTCAAATCAGAGGGCTTTTATTTATTGCTTATTTCCAGCCTAATGCAGGAGCAACATGTTCCAGAATAGCTGATAATACATGTACGTTATAGTCAACGCCCAAAGTATTTGGGATAGTGAGTAATATCGTATCTGCTTCCTGAAGAGCTTCATCCTGAGCCAATTCTTCAATTAATTTATCAGGTTCGGCTGCATAACTTTTTCCAAAGATGGCTCTTTTATCTTGTTCGATATAACCAAAACTATCATTGGCTTTAGCTTGTCCGCCAAAATAATATCTGTCTTGATCGTTGACAATTGCAAAAATCGAACGGCTTACAGAAACTCTTGCTTCACGCTGATGTCCAGCTTTTTTCCAAGCTTCTTTGTACAATCTTATTTGTTCTGCCTGCTGAACATGGAAAGGTTTGCCATTTTCGTCATATTTAAGAGTCGAACTTTGCAGGTGCATTCCATTTTCTGCTGCCCAAATAGCAGTAGCATTAGATGCAGCTCCCCACCAGATACGTTCTCTCAATCCTTCTGAATGTGGCTCAACACGCAATAAGCCTGGCGGATTTGGAAACATTGGATACGGATTTGGTTCTGCAAATCCTTCGCCTTTTAATCCTTCCAAAAAATCCAATGCTTTTTTGCGGCCCATATCAGCATCTGTTTCACCATTTTCAGGTTCGTAACCAAAGTAACTCCAGCCATCAATAACTTGTTCTGGTGATCCTCTGCTTATTCCTAATTGCAATCTTCCTCCAGATATTAGGTCAGCTGATCCAGCATCTTCCAGCATATATAGCGGATTTTCGTATCGCATATCGATTACTCCAGTTCCAATCTCAATTTTGCTTGTCTTAGCACCAATTGCCGAAAGCAAAGGAAAAGGAGATGCTAATTGCTGTGCAAAATGATGTACACGAAAATAAGCTCCATCTAAACCAATTTCTTCTGAAGCTACCGCTAAATCAATAGATTGAAGCAGAGTATCTGCTGCATTACGAGTCTTATATGCCGGATTATTAGACCAATGTCCAAAAGATAAAAATCCTATTTTCTTCATAAATGACTCCTTTTTTTAGTATTTCAAATATACGCATCAAAAGTGAGTAGGCTATTACTTTCTAAGTAAATTAACTGTAATTTATATCTGATTATATATTTTTCATTTTAACTTCTTCTATGATAAGCTCCAATTGCCTAAATCCATAAAATAAAGTCTTATTTTCTTTATGTTCCTCCAATCTCTTTTTCAGAATTATGGAACAAATAACATTAACATATTGAGTTTTTTCTTTCAAAAGTTAATTTTATTATTATATTAGTAGCAAAAATCTTATAACTATGAAAAAAAACTATTTCTTAAAAGGCATATGCCTTTTTGTACTATTCTTTATTATTTCCTGTTCAAAGGACAGCGAATCGGATGTCACGAGCATCAATAGTAAAAATGAAAATTTTATTCAGTTGGCAATGGCCAAAGAAATTGCGGGATCAGTTTCTTTCGATAAAAACAATGGTGCTGCCTCAAAAAGCACTGGTTTTGTTGAACAAATAAAAAAAACTATCAAGACCATCAATGAAGTAAAAAACGAAAGTGGTAACACCTCATTTTACGTAATAAACTACAATGAAGGTGGATTTATCATCCTTTCTGCAGATAATAGAACAGAACCTATCTTAGCATTTTCTGAAGAAGATCAATTTACCGTTGATGAAGCTGCTTATCCGTTAGGCCTTAAATATTGGATGACCGATGCTAAAAAGCAAATCAACGATATTCAGCATTCAAATTCTAAACAAACCGCATTAACTAAACAAATGTGGAAAAAAATAAAGCTGACATCTAGAGCAACAGATCAAAATGCAACAAATCAAAATAAACCCGCAAGCGTCCCAATTGAAGAATGCTATGAACATACAGAAACTACTACCGTTGGCCCTTTATTAAATACAACATGGTATCAGACTGGCGGTTTCAACTCTGCACTAGGATATATAAACTGTAGCGGAAGCAATTTTCAGGTTTATGCAGGATGTGTTCCTATCGCTATGGCACAAGTAATGAAATACTACAGCTACCCTACTAGATATAATTGGTCAGCAATGCCAACAAATTATGCAACTACTACGACAGCAAATTTTATTTTAGACATTCATAATTCTATAAATTCGGCATTTCCTCCTGGAAGAGGTATAACTTATAATTGTGATGGAACTGGTGTTAGTTCTGATTACAATATGGGTTTTGTATTAAAAAATTACTTTGGTTATACTCGTGCAGACTGGGCAAATTATGATCAAGAAACAGTTAAAAACAATCTTAATTATGGAAGACCAGTAATATTAAGCGGAAGCGGTGCAAGTGGCCATATGTGGGTTTGTGATGGTTATCTGGCATCTAATTTTTACTTTGATGATTGTACAGGAGTTGGAAGACTGATGCTTAGAATGAACTGGGGCTGGGGAGGATCTAATAACGGATGGTACGCATTCGATAATTTTAATCCAGGCAGTTCGACTTACAATAACAACAGAAAAATGATCTATAATATTACTCCTTAAAGTATAAAAAGTATAAAAATCATAAAAACCTAAAAGCTCATTTCTTTGTAAATGGGCTTTTTTTATAGGACATTTAAAAAACAACAAACCCGCTTGACAATTCAAACGGGTTTTCATTTTATTTCTGTATTGAATTTCTCAAATCTATTATGAGTATTTCACAAAATTAATAATATGTTTTGAAGTCAATTCTGGAAATTGATGTTGAGGCGCGTGTCCAGTTGCGGCATAAACAACCATCTGCGCATTTGTCATCTGATTAAAAATAGTGTACCAATTTTCGACAGCAAAACTTATATCATGATCTCCTGAAATAATCAAAATTGGTGTTTTTGTTTTTTTAATCTGCTCTCTAAAATTTAAATCATCTTCTCTAAAACCATCTCCTCCTCCAAAATATAATTGAAAAACATCCATTGTAGAAGGAATTTTTTCCACTTCAATTTTTTTATGGATTCTGTCGTGTGAAGCTTTTGCAGCCAATTTGCTAGATTCTGATTTTGGTTCGAAAAACAAAACTATCTCGTCTTCAAAATCATTTAATGGTTTCAAAGCTGCATCATAAAAAGCTTGCTCAATCGGAACCTCATTTTTTCCTGGCGGATTTGTTCCAACCAATATTGCATGCGTTACAAGATTAGGATATAGCAAAGTAGCAGCCTGCGCCACTAATCCGCCATAAGACCAGCCTAAAACTGCGATAGAATCTAATTTCAAAATATCAGCAAGATCTTTAATGTCCTTTGCAACAACAGTTATATCTGGTGTCAAAGTACCTGTAGAAGAGCCAATTCCTGTATAATCAAATACAATAACATTAAATTTTTTAGCCAACAATGCAATAAATAGCGGATCCCAAGTATCGAGAATTCCCCTAAAACGGTTCACAAAAAATATCGCTTTCCCTTTACCATAAGAGCGATAGGCAATTTTACGATCGCCAGCATCGGCATAACGTGTCTCTGCATCATAAATTTTTTTCATAATTATAATTTAAAGATTGGTTTCAAAATAATTCTTTTGCATTTGCGATAGTCAAAGATTAAACCAAAACACAAAACCTATTGAATACAAAGGTTTTATGTTTTTATACTGTATTAGAAATCATGATATTTCAATACTTAAAACTTCTTTTTAACGATATATAATAATTCTAAAATTGTCTTCAGTTAAGAATACTCTTATAATCAACACTTTACTAAAAAAGGCATTGCTTTTGTTCCTGTAAATCAAATTGTTCTGCATTCAAAAAAATAATCTAATTAAGCTGATATGTATTTATCTAATAAAAAAACGATTATGTTTATTACAGGAGCATTTGTAAATCATTCCTGCTGGAAAGAATGGATTATTTTTTTTGAAAGTAAAGGTTATAAAACCGTAGCGCCGCCTTGGCCACACAAAAATGAATCTTCAGGTGTTTTAAGACAAATACATCCGCATTCAAAAATTGCCACAATTTGTCTCAACAATTTATTGGATTATTACACCGAAATCATTGAAAAATTGCCTGAAAAACCAATTCTAATTGGGCATTCTTATGGAGGTCTTTTGACACAATTATTAATTCAGAAAGATTTAGGATATGCCGGAATTTGCATACATCCTTTTCCTCCTGGCAAAATGCTATATTTCAATTTTTCCTTTTATAAAATCATTCCGCGTTTTTCAGATTGTTTTATTTCGAAACAAAAAACCTATTTATTGTCTTTAAAAAATTGGAAGCATTTTTTCAGCAATCAAATGTCTATTGAAGAACAAAAAGACAGTTATGAAAAATTAGCAATTCCAGAATCCAAATTAGTTTTGGGCGATATATTTTCTAAATCGGCAAATATAAATTTCAAAAACAGACACAATCCTATTTTATTTTTGGCAAGTTCTGAAGACCATTTTATTCCGCCTTCCATTATTTATTCCAATTTCAAAAAATACAAAAACATACATTCTATAACCTGTTACAAAGAATTTCGAGATACCGATCATCTAGTTTTAGTCAATCAAAATTGGGAAACTGTTGCTGAATTTATCGCAAATTGGCTAGAAAAAATTGCTTAGCTAATTTCTTTTTTAATTTCCAGTTTCTTTATTTTAGAATTTAAAGTTGAAGGATGAATATCTAGAATTTCTGCTGCACCGCCAGCTCCGGAAATTTTTCCATTGCATTTTTTCAGAATATATAAAATATAATCTCTTTCGTTTTCTAAAATAGTCTTTATCGAAAATGGCTCAGAAACCTGTTCTGGATGCATTTTAGAAGACATTGAAAGCTCAATTTCTTTTATCGTATTTCCTTCTGTCAATAAAATGGCGCGTTGCATTACGTGTTCAAGCTCTCTGATATTTCCTGGCCAATTGTAATTCATAATTTGCTGCAAAGCAAAATCGGAAAGATTTGGAGCTTTTCTACCCATTTTTTCACTGTAGACTTTTATAAAATGATTGGCAAGATCTGGAATATCTTCTTTTCGCTTTTTTAAAGAAGGAACAATAATCGGGAAAACGTGCAGACGATAATACAGGTCCATTCTAAATCTTCCTGCTGCAACTTCTTCTTCAAGATTTTTATTTGTGGCTGCAATAATTCTAACATCAATTTTTAAAGATGACGTTCCGCCAACGCGTTCAATTTCTCTTTCTTGCAAAACACGCAATAATTTCACCTGAAGTTCCAGCGACATCTCTCCTATTTCATCAAGAAAAACTGTTCCACCATCTGCCAGTTCAAATTTTCCAATTCTTCGATCTACAGCTCCCGTAAAAGCACCTTTTTCGTGTCCAAAAAGCAAAGATTCTGCAAGGTTTTCAGGAATCGCTCCACAATTGATTATAACTAGCGGCTTCTCTTTTCTATCAGATAAAGCATGAATACTTTGTGCAATTTTCTCTTTTCCAGTACCGCTTTCGCCTAAAACTAAAACGGAAGTGTCTGAAGGAGCCACTTTTCGGATATAATTAAAAACGGAAATCATTTGCGAACTATTACCAATAATTCCTTCAAAACCGACAGCCGTTGTCTCTGGTTTTTCTTTTTTTATTTCCTTTTTTTGAAGTGGTAAACTCGTTTCTTGCGTCGAATAAATTTTAGCAATAAACTGAGAAAAAGTATGCTCGAGTGCTTTTAAAAGCTTTAAACTTTCCTGAGAATAAACATTTAAGTTTCTGCTGTAAAAAGTGAAATGATAGCTCTGGATCGCGGCAATTGAGATAGGAAAAATCAAATACGATTTTATTCTAAAATTATGAGTTATAAGAGCTTTTATTGGCGCTTCCTGCAAATTATTAATTAATGATTCTTCACTATAAATAATGGCTTCTTTATCAATTTTTGACTTTTTGTAAGTCTCATCAATTTCTTTCAGAGATAAATCTGTTATTTGCGAAAGCTTTTTAGAATCGACAATTTGATAGAGATCAATATTTTTGCGAATGATTCCTAGATTATCGTAATGTGTTGTTGTGACAAATCCTGTTTCTAAATAATCAAACGGAATAAAAGTCTGGATAATTTTAGCGAAAGCCAGAAGCGCGTCGTCTTTCTTTACATTTGAATTTATAATTTCAGTAATTTCTTTTTGAAGCTGAAACTGCTGCATTAACTGCGATTCTAAACTATATTGCTGACGAAAAAATGCAATTTCTAAAGTTGTCAAAACATCCTGATCTCGAAAAGGTTTTACAATAAATCCGTAAGGATGAGTAGTTTTTGCCTGATCTAAAATGCCTTTACTCGAATTCGCCGAAATAAATATAAATCCTATGTATTTTTCTTTAAGATAATGAGCCAGTTCTATTCCGTTTCTACTCCCTTTTAACATGATATCCAGAATAACTAAATCTGGTTTTTCGATCTGAATCTGATCCAAAGCCTGTTCAACCGATCGTGCAATTCCTGTTACTTCGTAATTTGCTTTTTCGAGAATTAATTGCAAATCGTGCGCTTCAATAAATTGATCTTCTACAATTAAAATTCGTTTTTTCAAACCTGAAGAAACAGCTTCATATCCGTTATCGGGAGACTTTTTCATAAGTGAGTAAATTTTGTCTTATATTGCACTTAATTAATTGATACAAAAATAGTTAATTATACTAATTAAAATTAGTCGTTTCCAAATTTAGATAAATAAAAATCACAATTAACCGTAATTTTCATATTATTTTTTAAAAAATCAGAAATTGTTTCTGTTTATATTTGTTAATCAAAAACTTACTAAAATTTAATTTTAATAAATCATGAAGCTACTTTACTCGTTTTGTCTGCTGTTTTTTATTGCAATTAATTCTGACGCGCAAAACCATCCTGCAACAGCAAATTATGACTTAAAAAAGAAGCGTTTATTAATACAGACTTGTTCTATTTATTTATACAATTCCAATCAAGGATCAATCGATGCTGACAGTTCTGTAGTTTTAACGTGCAAAGCCTACAAACTCCCTGTTTCTTTAGCTTATGACGAAGGTTTTAATGACGGTTCTTATTTAATTGGAAATGATTTAATTGGAAAAGGAAATATTGACGCTGCCAAAAAACTTTTTTTTAAATCAAAAAACGTAGACAAAATAAAACTGGCTTTACAATTGGGGAATTATTATTTGTTCCTGCCTTTTACAAAACCAGATGATTTAAAAAATGCTAATTTTTATATAACTGAAGCATTAAAAATCAGTAATCAGTTAAAAATCCAAAAATGGCAGCATCAGAGTTTAATGCTGCAAGGAAAGTTCTATTTTCAAGTTAATAATTATACTGAAAGCAAAAAATGCTTTTTGCAAGTCGTAGACGAATGCCAAAAGCAAAATGATAAAGCCGTTCTGGCAGATGCATTGTTTAATCAGGCAACCTATCAATACGATTTAGATCCTGAAAAAGAGAAAATCTTAAAAGAAGCCGAAACTTTGTATAAATCTTTAGGTTTTGAAGAAAAAGTAATTGAAACAAAAATAAAACTCTGTACGATTTATTTCTGGCACGGAAAAATTAATGATGCTAAGAAAATCCTGTATCAAAATATTGCTGCAATGCGAAAAATTGGCTTTAAGCAACAGCAATACGGAGAAACGACAATTGCCTATATAGAAAGTGTTCAATATAACATGAAAGCCGCTTTATATTATGCTCAAAAAAGCGTAGAAACAATGGAATCTACAAAAGATTACACTTTTGCAGACATTTTTTATATGCGTCTCGGGTTAGTGTATTTGCAGATGGGACATAACGATGAAGCCATAAAAATGTCTGAGAAAAGTATTAAGTACGGACAAAATGTTTATAGCAGTGGTAGCTGGTATAAAAGCTTCATCACAGCCACTGCATCACTCTCTATGAAAGGAAAAAACAAAGAGGCGATTGAATACATGAATTCTATTACGAACAATTATCCGCCTCCAAATGACATTGACAATATGCTGATGAATTTTGCCTACGCAAATTGCTATTGGCGAATTAAAAATTATGGCACTGCCGAAAAGTATTTTATAAAGTCTGGAGAAGCAGCAGATCGTTTAAATTCACCACAAACTTATAGAGATGTTTGCAATACTTATGCGTCTATTGCTTTGTTTTATGGAAATCGAAACAATCTTCAGAAAACAAAATTATATGTTGATAAAATTGAAGCTATTTCAAAGAAGTACAGCAAGAACTACAATTCAGAAGCATTACAAATGTCTTTATACAAAATAGATTCGCTAAATGGTGATTTTAAAGCGGCTTTAGTGCATCATAAATTGTATAAAAAAATGAGTGATTCTCTTTTAGATTATTCGAAAAACAAACAAATTGAAGAACTTAAAATTCAGTATGAAACGGAAAATAAAGAACAAAAAATCAAGCAATTAGATAAAGAAACGAATCTGCAGGAAGCGGCATTAAAAAAATCCAAATTATTAAATACGCTTTCTATTTGGAGTTTGGTTTTATTGCTTCTTACTGTCGTTTTGCTGTACAACCGATATCGTCTGAAGCAAAAAAGCAACGCCGAATTAGCGCTTAAAGAAAAAGAAATCAATCTAAAAAACATTAATCTTAGACATTTGTTGGATGAAAAAGAATGGCTTTTAAAAGAAATTCATCATCGTGTAAAAAACAATCTTCAAACTGTAATTAGTCTGCTTAATTCGCAATCGGCCTATTTGGAAAATGATATGGCATTGTCAGCAATTAAAAACAGCCAGCATCGTATTCATTCCATGTCTTTGATTCACCAGAAATTGTATAATTCAGAGAATATTTCGACGATAAATATGCCCAATTATATCAGAGAATTGGTCGAATATCTTAGAGAATCTTTTTCGCTAGGACAGCGCGTTCGTTTTGAACTAAAAATTGATCCGCTGGAATTAGATGTTGCGCAGGCAGTTCCGTTGGGACTTATTTTAAATGAATCCATTACAAACTCAATTAAATACGCTTTTCCAGATAGTCAAACCGGAATGATTTATGTCACGCTCGAAGCTACTTCCGAAGAGAAATATCTGCTTACAATTGCAGATAATGGAGTTGGTTTTGATGCGAATATGAGCTTTACAAAAATCAATTCTTTTGGTTTGAGTTTGATAAAAGGCCTAAGCGACGATTTGGATGCAGTTTTTTCTATGGAAAATAATAACGGAACGATTCTTAAAATTGAGTTTTTAAAAGAATTCCCAATTAATGAAAAAAGAAGATAATTTGACCAATTAAACTTTAATTTCTCTTATAGCGAAATCTCACTAATCTAAATTTGTTTAACGAAATATAGCATTTTTTAATCTTATAAAAAGTACTAAAACCTCCTATTTACGGGTGTTTTATTGGCATGGCATGTAAATTGGTTTTTCTGGGAAAATTAACCCTTAAAACCATTTATTATGAAAAGATTAATATTGCTAATAATCATTCTATTTCTAAATTTTAGCAGTGCAAAAGCCTGCGATAAATGCAGTACTTACAATAACAGTGATTTTAAAATAAAATCGGCTACAATTACCCATAAAGCAGATTTAGGTCTTACTGTTTGGGATATTAAAGTAGAAGGAACTGCAGGAAAAACAATGCCTAAACCAGTTGGCCAGCTAAATGGCGCTCCAGTTTTAGCTTATGTTTTCCCGACTACATTAAAATCTTCAGATATTGGTTTCGGTCAAGCCGAAGGAATTGTAGCACTTGCTCTTACCTCCCATCCTGATTTTGAAGACACTCCGCTTTGGGATGAAAATCTGGACGGAAATTATCTAAATGATGGATTAGTCTGGCACGCACACTGGGTTTTATTAGTTGAAGACAAACGCATTGCTGGAGGACTTTCGGTTAAAGAATTTACAAAAGGAGATCCAAATGTGGTGCTGCCTCCAACAAACCCTGGAATGGCAATGTATATGGATAGTCCAGGCTTTAATATTGTAGCAAAAGGAAATTCCATAAAAGTAATTGTTCCCAATTTTAGAATCAACAACAAAACCAATTTCAAATTTGATGCGGTCAGCTGTTATATGGAAGTCAGCACAGGCGCTGGCGGTTCTCATGATTCCGAAGGTTCAAAACCAATGCTTGGAGTATACAAAGTCTACACTGTTGCCAGCGGAAACCTTTCATTACCTTATTCTGTAAAATAAAAAGTAAATCTAAAGTTTAAACATTATGAAAAAATCAAGCATCTTAAAAATGATATTTATTCCTTATATAATTCTAACAACTATGACAACAAAAAGCAATGCCCAAGTAGATTATGCGTCAGATCCGCATTTAACTCCTGCAGTTAAAGCATTTTTAAAACCTTTAAATTCTGGAGGAGCACCTTTAGAATCACTTCCTGTTGCCGATGCACGAAATGTATTGGTTGGCGCTCAAAATGCTTTCAAAGTTGATTTATCTGGAATCGAAGAATCTGAAAAAGAAATCACTGCAGACGGTTACAAAATCAAATTAAATATTGTTCGTCCTGCTGGGGCAAAAGGAAAATTGCCTGTTTTTATGTTCATTCACGGCGGCGGCTGGGTTTTGGGCGACTATCCAACTCACAAAAGAATGGTTAGAGATTTGAGTGTTCTAACAGGTTATGCTGGTGTTTTTGTCAATTATTCGCTTTCTCCAGAACATAAATATCCGCAACCTGTAAATGAGGTTTATGCCGTCGCAAAATGGATTGCAGCGCATGGAAATGACATCAATGTTGACGGAAGCAAATTAGGAATTGTTGGCAATAGCGCTGGCGGAAATCTTGCTACAGCGAGCGCGTTAATGGCAAAAGAAAAAGGAACTCCGCTGTATAAAGTACAAATTCTTTTCTGGCCAGTTGCAGATGCCAATTTTGAAACAGAATCTTATAAACTTTATGGAAAACAGCGTTTTTTAACTTCTTCTCTAATGCAATGGATGTGGGATCAGTATGTTGATCCTTCTAAGAGAAAAGAAATTTATGCATCGCCATTGCAAGCGAGTCTTGATCAGTTGAAAGGTCTGCCTCCAACTTTAATTCAAGTAGCTGAAAATGACATTTTAAGAGACGAGGGCGAGGCTTACGGACGTAAATTAAGTGATGCTGGAGTTGTAGTTACAACAGTTCGTTACAACGACGTAATCCATGATTTTGGCTTATTAAATGGTCTTGCTGAGATTCCGCAAACTAAAGCTTTATTTCTTCAGGCTGCCACAGAGCTTAAAAAATATCTGAAATAAGAGTTTTTTAGATAAAAAAAACACATAACAATCTGTATTTAAATATTTTACATACATAAAATTTGTAAATTTAATTTCTTAAATAATCAAAGAGTTATGCTTGTGAAAGAAAACACTGGATTGCTGTTAATTGATGTTCAAGGAAAACTGGCTAGAATTGTGCACAACAATGAAAAGCTTACATCAAACCTAGAAAAACTTATTCGAGGCTGTCAAATACTTTCTATTCCGATAATTTGGGCAGAACAAAACCCAAAAGGACTTGGTTCTACGATACCTGAATTGGAAAAATTATTGCATCATCAAAAACCAATTGAAAAATATACTTTTAATGCTTTTGATAATGACGTTTTCAAACAGGCAATTATCGATTCTGGAAGAAAACAATGGTTGGTTTGCGGTATAGAAGCTCATATTTGCGTTTATCAAACGGCGATGGGATTATTATCAAACAATTTTGAAGTAGAAATTGTAGCAGATTGTGTTTCTTCTAGATCTCAAGAAAGTATTGAAATGGCTTTGAAAAAACTGGAAAGTAAAGGAGCATCATTAACCAATATTGAAATGTGTCTTTATGAGCTTGTTAAAGACTCTCGAAGAGAATTCTTCAAAGAAATTCTAACATTAATCAAATAAAAAAATCATGTCAAAATCAAAAACTATTGTACTTATTCATGGAAATTTTGTTAACGACAAAACTTGGACGGAATGGAAACAGTACTATGAACAAAAAGGATATACAGTTTACGCACCAGCAAATCCAGGGCATGAAGGAAATCCTACTGAATTAAGAGCAAAAGTTCATCCAGATCTCACTAAAACTGGATTTATAGATGTTGTTACTAATATTAGTAAATTGATAGATACTTTGCCTGAAAAGCCTTTAATAATAGGACATTCAATGGCTGGTATGGCAGTATTGAAACTAATAGAACTAGGAAAAGCAGTGGCTGGTGCCAATATTGATGGAGCACCACCAAAGAATGTTTTTCCGCCATTTCAAACTTTAAAAACAGTAATACCTGCTTTTGGTTTCTTTTCTTCTAAAAAATATTTTATGGGAAGCCGAGAATGGTACGATTATGCTTTTTTTAATACTATAACGGAAAATGAAAAAAAGAAAGCATTTGAGAAATTCGCAGTGCCTGAAAGTTATAAAGTGAGTCGCGAATTGGTTTTAAATTCGTATTCAAATATTAATTTCAAAAAACCACATGAACCTATTCTCTTTATTGGCGGCGGAAGTGATCATATCTTTCCGCCTAGTTTAACACAAACAATTGCAAGCAGATATAAAGAAAATGCTGGTCGTGTAGATCTCAAAATATTTGATGGAAAAAGCCATTTTATCTGTGGAGAACCTGGCTGGGAAAGTGTCGCCGATTATATTATAAATTGGTATGAAGCACTATAGAAATTGTATATTTTAGAACTTAAAGAATATATAAAAATGCTAAACCTAAAAGATTTAGCATTTTTTATTTTTCTTTCAAAATAATCGTTTCATGAAGAATATTGTTCTCTTTTTATTTCTTCAATTCCATTTCTATAGCTTGTAACAACAAAATCTGGAAAATGCTTTCTAAATTTTGAATCATCAAAAACGTTGGCGTGCTCATATCTTGGAAGAAGCTCTTGCAGTTCTTTTGCTTGTTTATTGAAAAGTGCTCCTATTGTAAATACAAACTTTGGCATAACCTTATATTTTAAATCTCTGCCATATATTTCAGAAGCCAACATTATGAATTCTTTATAATTAAGATGGCTTTCATCGACAGGCAAATGCCACGTTTGTCCAAAAGCATCTGGAGTATTCCCTATTAATGCTGTGGCACGACTTGCATCTGGTGTCCAGATCAGGCTTCGCTTTTTAGCATCGCTCAAAGGCACTTTTAATTTTTTATTTCCTTTTATTGCATTAAAAATTAAAGTATTGGTAATACTCTGTGTTTTAGCGGGACCATAAAATTCTGGTGCGCGACATATTACAGCTTCCAATTGTCCTGATTTTATTTCATTTAAAACCATTTCAGCCATTTCTTTCCTGATTTTTCCCTTTCTTCCCACGGGTTCAAAAGCGGTTTCCTCTGTAAGAACTCTGCTGTCTTGTGGATACATATACGTATTATCAAAAAATACAAGTTTGGTTTTGTTGATTTTACAGGCTTCAATAACATTTCTTGTTATTAGCAGAAATTGTTTTTCCCATAAATCAGAGTCCATAGGAAGTCCTAAAGTAAAATAGGCAATTTCACTTCCTTTCACCGCTTCTATTGCTTTTTCTTTATTGGTCAAATCTGCAGAAAAAACAGTATCTGTATCGTTTATTTTTTGCGCTTTACGGCTTACAATTCTTATATCTGAAGTATAATTTCTTTTCAGTTCTCTTGCCAATTCTTCTCCTATCTGTCCATTAGCCCCTAATATCGTCTGCATCTTATTTTTATTTTATTTGACATTCTGTCTAAATTATAGAAAATTTGCAATACATTCTAAAATTAAATTATAATGTTCTCTTAATAAAAAAAGCCGTACCAAGTTGGTACGGCTTCTATTAAAATTTAATGATTGTTAAGAATTTTTCTTATTTCACATCAAACCAAAGTTTTGTTGTCAATAAATCTTTTCCTTGATCTGCAACTGCAGCTTGGTAGCTTACTCCATTCAACGATTGTTCTGTACCTGGATAGAAGAAACGTGAAGGAATCTGTCCGTCCAAAACTGTCGCAGGACCTGCTGTCAATACTGGATAATCAAGTCTTCTCCATTCTGTAAAAGCATCTAAACCTTGTCCGAAGAACGCAATCCATTTTTGTGTACCAATCGATTTAGCGTAATTTGATGAATCATATTTCACGCTTGTCTGATTCAGATAATCTGAAATAGCAGTTGCATTGGTAATTCCAAATTGATTGAACGATGCCGTAATTGCATTTTTATAATACTGTTCTGCATCTCCAGAAATATATCCGCGCGCTGCAGCTTCAGCAAGATTAAATAATGTTTCTGAATAAGAAGCAATTACAGCTGGTGATGCCGAAGTCAAGAAATAAGTTCCAGGTTTTGATGTTTTAGCAAAACCTTGGCTGTTAGCATCACTATTTGATAATCCGTTAGCACCTCCAACATATTTACCTACACTTGCATCTGATGGCAATTGTGCAAAAACTGGCAAACGCGGATCTGACAATTCATATAATTTATCAACCATAGTTTTTGAAATACGGAAATCATCACGAGTTTCAAACCATGCCGAAGCTGGGTTTTGCTGAGGCGAACTAGTATAAGTAAACTTAAATGTTTCGCTTTCGCTGCTAATTACTCCAGCAGCATCGCTTGTTGCGTCAATTGCTGCTTGTTTTGCTAATGTAGGTTCTTTATCAGAAATTCTCAATGCGATTCTCAGACGAAGCGAATTCACAAATTTTTTCCATTTCGATATATCTCCTTTATAAACCAAATCTCCAGTTACAGAACCGTTTGTTGCGTTAAGCAAAGATTGAGCTTGTTTCAAATCTTCAAGTAATCCTGTATAAACTTCTTTTTGAGTATTGTATGCTGGCGTTACATTTAAACCTGCTTCTTTGTACGGAATGCTTCCGTAAGCATCGGTTAACAATAAAAATGTCCAAGAGCGTAAAGTCAATGCGATACCTTTATAATTTGAATTTGCCTGTGCATCTGGAAAGTTCAAAATCGTATTCAAATCTGTAATTAGAGTGGCATAACCTGTATTCCACAATGTTGTGAAAGAAGTATTAGAAACATCGTATCGATCTGGTTCTGTATATTGGATTTTAGCCCAATGCTGAACAAACAATAAAGATGAATTAAAGTTATTTACATCTCCCCAATACAAATCTGCACCTTGTTTTAAGGTTCCTGTTAATAGGTACGGTGCCAATGGAGTTTCAGTTGCATTTGGATTTTTATTAATATCGTCCAAAGTGTCACTGCAAGAGCTCAGTGTCAATGCAAACAGTATTGTATATGATAGTTTTTTTAGCATGATTCCGAGTTTTTAAAATTTAACATTAAGATTAAGACTGAAATTTCTTGTTGTTGGCAATGCCAAACTTTCCAATCCTTGTGCATTTCCAGTATTAAAAGCGGTTTCAGGGTCAACATTTGGAACCTCTTTGTAAATAAAGAATAGGTTACGTCCTGCAGCAGTAATACTTGCTCCTTCAAGACCTAGTTTTTTAACTAGTTTCTTATCAAAGTTGTAACTAAGTTTTATCTCTCTCATTTTCACAAAAGTTGAACTATAGATATAAGCTTCACTAATATTGTATGATGCTTTGTAATATTCCTGCGCACTAATCACTTTATTATTAGCAGTTCCATCTGCATAAACACCATTAAAGATCATTCCATCATCATAAACTGTTACACCGCTTGGAGCAGCTCCGCCTACTACCAAAGTTTTCGGATTAGCAGTATTATCTCCTGGGTAATAGTAGCTTAATCCTCCATGTTCTGCATCACGACCTGTCATAGTTTGAGCTAAAACCCCTGTATAATTTCCTGTTCTGTTTGTTCCTGAGAAAAGTTCCCCTCCTACACTAGCATCAACTAAGAATGATAATTCAAGATTTTTATAAGTCAAAGTATTTGTAATACCTGCCAAATAATCTGGAGTATAATGTCCTAAAACTCTTTTTGTTGGATCTGCTTTAGGAAGACCATTCGCTCCCACTACAATATTTCCACTTGCATCACGCTCATACGCAGTTCCATAAAGTGCTCCATAAGCTTGTCCTACAGATGCTAATACATCTACACCTCCAGAAGTACCAATTGTGTAATTTTTAATATCTCCCGCATAATCCAAAATTTCTACTTTACTCTTATTTTTTGAATAATTTAAAGCCACATTCCATTTGAAGTTCTCAGTTTGAATAGGATTTCCATCCAATTGAACCTCTATACCTTGGTTATTAATTTTACCTGCATTGATTAACTGTGAATTATAACCGCTTGATGCTGTAGTTTTTATCTCCAAAATCTGATCGAAACTATTTGTGTTATAATAAGCAACATCAAAATGAAGTCTGTTTTTCCAGAAAGAAGCTTCAAGACCTACTTCAGTAGAACGTGTTGTTTCTGGTTTCAAATTTTCATTAAGTTTTCTTTGTGAAGAAGTTTGAATTGGATTTCCGTCAAATGCCGTTTGGAAATTGTAAACCGTAGACAATTGATATGGATCTGCATCGTTACCTACTTCAGACCATCCACCGCGAACTTTTAAGAAATCTAAAGTACTACTCTTAATATTTAATGCGTCTGTTAAAACTACACTACCATTAATCGATGGATAAAAGTAAGAACGGTTACTGCTTGGTAATGTTGATGACCAGTCATTACGAGCCGTAACGTTTAAGAAAGCATAGTTTCTAAACCCTAGCTGAGCCGAAGCATAAGCGCTGTAAACTCTTAATCTAGACAATGAATTTGAAGACGTTAAAGGATCTCTCGAATTCGTTAATGTATATAAATCTGGTACAGCCAAACGTGGCGCTTTTTGATAATTGTTTGCGTCGCTATGGTTACGGATATTAAATCCGGCAAGTGCATCTAAACTAAAATCATCATTAAGCTTTTTTGTATATTGGAAAATACCTTCTGTATTTTGCTCATTTACAGTGTAAGCATCTTCGGCATAAGAACCATAAGGCGTTCCGTTTGTACCGTATTTAATGGTGTATTTTCTACGGTCGTTATAGTAATCAACTCCTGTACGGAATCTAAAATTAAGTCCGTCTGCAAGCTTCGCTTCTAAATGGACATCTCCAATAAAACGATTACGCTGTTGACTAGTTGTATTGTAATATGCATTCCAGTATGGATTACTGTAGTAGCTGTTGTTCCAATTTGTGTTCCAATCTTTATTAAGCTGATTCACATCTACCTGACGTCCGAACCAAAGAAACTGCAACATAACACCCGCAGCACGACCTCCTGATGGTCCTCCAGGTAAAGCTGGAGCATTGGTAACAATATAATTTCCTGTTACTCCTACTTTTACGTTTTCAGAGATTTTGTAATTAGCATTAACAGAGAAGTTTGTTTTGTTTATTTCACTGTTAGGCACTGTTCCAAGCTGTTTCTGATTATTAGCTCCTAAACGGAAATCTGATTTTTCATCAGCTTTAGCAACAGAAATACTATTATCGTAAGTAATACCATTATTAAAAAAGTCTCTTACATTATTAGGATGAGCTACAAAAGGAACAGCTTCTCCATTTGAATAAAATTGAGGAATAAGACGTCCGTCCAATTTAGGTCCCCAGCTTTCATCAACTCCATCATTAACTCCGCCTCCTTTACCATCTACGTAGCTGAATTTTCCGTTTGATCCTTGTCCAAATGAATTTTGAAAAGAAGGTAAAGTTGCTACTTGAGAAATCGTGATACCTGTATTGAAAGTTACTCCAAATCCTTTTTGATTTCTACCTGATTTTGTAGTAATCAAAACCACACCATGCGCAGCGCGAGATCCGTAAAGAGCTGCGGCGTTAGGACCTTTTAAAACTGTTAATGTTTCAATATCCTGCGGATTTAAATCGGCAATTGCGTTTCTAAAATCACGAGTTGCACCACCAAAATTTAATTGTGAATTATCCACTGGAACACCATCAACTACGAACAGTGGCTGGTTGTTTCCTGCAATAGACGTTTCCCCACGAATAATAATACGTGACGATCCCATGTCACCTTGTGAATTCGTAATACGTACACCAGCTACTTTACCAGAAAGGCTGTTTAAAAAGTTAGTTTCTTTTGTTTCAGCCAACTCTTTTCCTTTAACTGCCTGAGTCGTATATCCTAAAGATTTCTTTTCTTTTGAAATTCCAAGAGCAGTTACAACTACTTCAGATAATGCATTCTGTTCTTCAGTAAGCTCGATTACGATTGCATTTTTATTGACTACAACTTCTTCTTTTTTATATCCCAAATAACTAACAATAAGTGTATAAGGGAATTTTTGGCCTGTCTGGAAATAAAAATTTCCGTCAGTATCTGTTACAACTCCATGTGTTGTTCCTTTAATGTTTATAGAAGCTCCAATAATAGGCTCTTTTGTAACAGCATCGACTACTGTTCCTTCCAGTTTAGACTGGATTAACGGCTTAGTCTCTTGTGATTTAACTCCTATGGAAATCAACAAAATACATAGCCAAGCATATCTTTCTAATTTTTTTTTCATTACTTTGTTTTAGTTTAATAAATTAGGTAAGCCAAGAACCGGTTAGTACATTCTAGCTTCCCTTTTAGAGATAATAATTTCTTTAAGCTTCACCATTTCTGTTCCCGCAGAGATGGTTTTTCTTTTTTTTATCTGCAACACATTCGTTTTTTCATTTTCACTGATTTTAGATTACTACTATTTAAATTGGCCTATACAATATTTCAACCCTATACAGGATTGTATTTATTAAAATTTACAATGAATTAAAAAGAGAGGAATTTTAACCGTGGTAACTCGTAAGACTTAAACTGCCTTTGTGGTTCTCGCTTGTTCAAAAATGAAAATGGAATATGGTCTTTAATCTCTGGCTTTTAACTTATTCTTTTAAACTCTACTAATTTGATAGAACAAAAGTATATTAAAAATTTTAGTTCCCAAATTTTAATTGAATTTTTTGCAAAAAAAATGTTAAGCAAATTAATTCTATCCATTTAAAGCATTAAAAACAAGAAAGTTAGCTTTTGAAGTAATTTTAACTATTTTATAAGAATTATACTAAAACCGTAAAGTTTAGAAGCGATTTTAGCCTTTTTAAAAGAATTGTACAAAAGAATGCACAACGGAAAGAAGTGTATGAATTTTGTTTGAAATGATTTGAGAATAGTCTCGAAAGTTTATTTCAAAAAAAAAACTCCAAAGTCTAAGACTTTGGAGTTTGTAATTTTTATGTTTGAGATTCTTATAAATCGTTGAATTCGTGTAAAGATTTCAAAGTGTTTTCGTAGAATAAAATTGCAGCGATAAGATTTCCTTTATCTGAATAAGGCATCATTTTTCTTTGGAAATCTACTGTAGTATCTAAGAAAATTGTTGTACCCTCTGCTTGTCCATCTAAAAACTTTTTGTTTTCACTAGTATCAGGAATACCTAAATCTGCCATTGTAACACCAGGTTTAGTAACCAAAGCAATATAAGGAAGTGTTTTTACTAAAACCTTAATACGCTCAATGTACAATTCTAAAAGCTCTCCTTTTTGCATACCACTTAATTCTTTTTGATCATGGTATTTACGGATTAACGCTGTTGTACTAATAATACTTCTTGGTGCATTTTTTGCCTGTGCAGAAACAGCAGCAGTCGTCAAGAAGAAAAGGACACTTAATAAAAAAATCTTACTCTTCATTTGTTATATAGATTTGGTTCTTGAATAAAAACAAAAATATATAAATTAACTTAAATTGCAACTTTTATAGTTTGTTTTTCCTAAAAATATGATAATCTCTTAATCTGAATAAGTAAAATAGTACAGCGAATGCCCAATAAATAAGTGTTTTCAGGGCTTTGCAAGCTTTTATTTGATCTTTCCTTAAGATTTAATTATTCTAAAACGTCCAGGATATTTGATCCAAATGCTTTTTTTGTTTCCATAATAATCCATAAAATCTTCGCAAACAAAAACGGCATGAGCTTTTGACCATGCTACAACGCCACAATATTCACTTCCAGATTGTCTTTTTAATTTTTGAATTTGCTTGCCTAATTTGAATCCTAAGTATTTATAGATTGTTGGAGTATATACGGTGCCTTCTTCCAATTCTTCTAAAGCTTTCTCAAAAGTTGGTTCCTTATCGATAATCTGCATGTATTTTGCCATTACAGCATAAGTCAACACGGCATAATCTCTAATTCTTTCACTGTCGCAATTATCTTTAATATAAACAAAACCTGCTGATTTTCTGGCCTTAACAATTTCAGTGCTATCCAAATTAAAGGTTGCATCATTTTTTAGCTTAATCTTATAAGAATCATTGTTTAATTTCTCGCTTTCAAAAAGATTATCTAATCCGTATACATTTAAAGAAGCTTTAATGAAAGCAATTGATGAACAGTTTGTGCGTTCTCCTTGTTTAAAACTTTCAAATATTTTATCTGAACTCAGCTGTGAGTAAGAATTGGAATAGACAAACAATAAAAGTAAAAAAAATGAGGTAACCGATTTCATGCCTTGTATTATATATTATTACTCAATTATTATTTGAGAAACTGTATTAGATTTTTACAAATCTATAAAAATCCAATCATATTTTTTACTTCTTCGCTTTCATCTCATAAAAAAAGTGGTTTTTGAAGAGAAAAAGCAAATAAAAAACGCCTCAAAAATTAACTTGAGACGTTTCGGTTTTATTTTTTTTCTTCATTATTTAATTGATCATCGAAATCGGGTTCTTTTCCTTTGAACTTTTTAGTGTCTGCATCGTAGTTTTCATCATTTGTTAAAACTTCGTCATGATCTTTATATTGATGTTTTCTGGTATCGCTTCGATGATCTCCCCCATTCTGATTGGAATTAGGGTTCTTCTGAGTTTGATTCTTTGATTCCATAATTTTAAGTTTTTAAATGTTTTATAAAATTAGTCCAAATCCTTTCTGCAGACTTACATAATCATTTTCGAAAATTATAAAATAAAACTGCTCTTCTCTATCTCGCTAATTTACTGTATTTCGAAAATTCGTTAAATATCGCAACTTTCTGGTTTTCAATACTTGCCAGATAGCAATCAATATAGTACAAAAACGTATTGGCATATTATTAGCATACAACAACTTAACTTAAAAATTAAAATCATGAGCTTATATCAACTTCAAAAAACCGCAATCGTCATTATTGATCCATTTAATGATTTTCTTTCTGAAGGAGGAAAATTATATCCTGTAACAAAAGAAACAGTTGAAGGAAATAAAGTGGTTGCTAACATCAAAAAACTATTAACTGCTGCAAGAGAAAAGAAAATTCAAATTATTTATGCACCGCATCGCCATACACAAATAAGAGATTATATAAACTGGAAGTTTATGGCTCCGTCGCATTTAGGAAGTAAAAATATTACTCTTTTTGAAAAAGGTTCTTGGGGTGCAGAATTTCATCCTGATCTTATTATGCAAGAAGGCGATCTTATTGCACAAAATCATTGGACTGCGAGCGGATTTGCTAATACCGATTTAGATTTTCTTTTGCGCCAGCATGATATTGACCAAATAGTTCTTGCGGGTATGAGAGCCAATACTTGTATCGATTCTACAGCAAGATTTGGTGTCGAACTAGGTTATCATGTCACATTAATTAAAGATGGAATAGGCGCTTTTAATTGGGAAGAAATCAAAGCTACAGTCGAAACTAATTTTCCGAATTATGGGCATGTTCTTTCTTCTACAGACGAATTCATAAATAATATCAATTCTTAAATTATGGATTCTTTTACAGAAAGCACTGCAACAGATATAATTAATGCGCCTTTGGAAACTATTAATTTGACTGAATGGCTTTTTACATTAAAAGATCAGGAATACCAAGAATGTTCTTCTTCTCATATCGCTGCTGGAAATTCATTAACAGAAGATGGTTTAAGAATGTCTATAAATGTGGAGCAGATTGCTGGAAATATGCTAATCCAACATTATATAGAAGATATTTCCAAAAGAGAACACTGCGCTGTCAATTCTATTTCTGATTCTCTATCTCCTCTTGGTCACACCACTTTGATAATTAAATGGGAATTGAAAGTTAAGAAACTATCCGATTCTTCTTGCGAACTTTCCAATCATGTCGTGATTTCGCTTACAGATCATTTTACTCAACTTCTTGCGGCAGCTGGCGTTTCAGACTTAGAGCCCATCCGTATTAGTATGAAAGATAATTTGGAAGCACATAATAAAGAAGAAACACCTTTGTTTGCCAAAAACATTCAGAAAAAAGCTTTGTCTGGTATTTGGAACTAAGGCAAACGGAATCAGAAACAATTATAAAAACTTTAATTTTAGTACAATGGAAAAAGAAAATACTTTGGTCAAGGCAGATCAATCTGAAACTAAATTTGCTTCAATTCAAGATTATAAAATAGCTTATAGATCAATTGGCAAAGGATTGCCTATTATTCTCTGTAACAGATTTCGTGGTAATCTAGACGATTGGGATCCCGCTTTTTTAGATGCATTAGCACAAAAATACCAAGTTATCATTTTTAATTACAAAGGATTAGCTACTTCTACTGGAACGCCTCATGAAACTATTTTAGGTTTTGGAAAAGATGCCATTGATCTAGCCGATGCTTTAAAAATTGACAAATTTATATTGGGCGGATGGTCATTAGGCGGCTGGGCGGCACAAGTAGCTACAACAGAATTCTCAAACCGAATTACCCATACAATCTTAATTGGAACCAAACCTCCCGGAAAAGTAAATCATCCTCTAGAAGAAATTTTCATTAAAACAGCTTATATTCCTGAATATACCCTAGAACATGAAACCATATTATTTTTTGAACCTGCGTCTGAAGCAAGCCGAAATGCAGCCGCAGAAAGCCACAAGAGAATAAATAAAAGAGAAAATAAAGACCAAAAAGTAAAACCTGAACTTTGGGAATATTACGGCAAATCACACGATGATTATTGGAATGATCCATATAATGCAAGAGAAAAATTAATGCAGATAAATATTCCAATATTAATTATTTCTGCTAATCATGAAGTTTGTTTTCCTCCAGAAAACTGGTTCGGACTTAACCAAAAACTCCCTACAGCAACTCTAATCACGATTGCTCAAACGGGACATGGTCCGCATCATCAATATCCTGAAATGGTTACTCGTTATATTGACAATTTCATAGAATCGAATTAAAAATCAAATAAATAAAACATAAATTATTGACTTTCAAAAACTTATAATTTTATCACAAAATATGCTTTAGCTTTGAAAATCAGTAGTTTAAATGCTATAGTTGACGTAACTTTGCAACCTCAATTCTATAAAGAAAGTTATACAGCAAAATATGTGGACTATATGCCATGAATGCCAGGGACAGGGCAAAATAAATCGCGGACTCAGTAAAAAAGCGCAACGTCTCTATAAGACGGAATTGGCTTTATATGAGAACAAGCAGAGCAATACTGCTCCGATACGTCCTAAGGCGCATCTGCATTTGTGCACAAATTGTTCTGGCTCTGGATTAATGCAATCTGAAAAATTTCTTGAACCCGATCTCACTAAACCGCATGTTGCCATTATTGGTGCCGGTATTGGTGGTGTCGCTTTAGCTGTTGCTTGTTTACACCGCGGAATTCCATTCACGATTTATGAACGCGATAACCACTTCGAAGCTAGATCACAAGGCTACGGACTTACTTTACAGCAAGCAAGCAAAGCAATGAAAGGTTTAGGAATTACATCTTTAGACGGCGTAATTTCGACAAAACATATAGTTCATAACACAGAAGGAAAAATATTGGGTGAATGGGGAACTAGAAAATGGTTGGATTCTGAAAATAAAACACTAGCAAAACGTACCAACATACATATTGCGCGGCAATCTCTTCGCTTAGCTCTTCTTGAACAACTTGGCGGAAATAATACAATACAATGGGGACATCAGCTTATAAATCTTGAAGAAACTGAAGAAGGTGCGGAATTAACTTTTCAGGTAAATGGAGAAACAAAAACTTCAAAAGCCGATCTTGTTGTAGGTGCTGATGGCATTCGAAGTGCTGTTCGAAAGCTAATAATTGGCGAAAACCAAACGCCTTTACGTTATTTAGACTGTATTGTCATATTAGGAATTTGTCCCTTAAGTGCTTTAGAAGGTCATGATAGTTCGCTTTTAGATTCTGCAACAGTTTTTCAAACTGCTAATGGAAACGAACGAATTTACATAATGCCTTATACTGCAGATTCTGTAATGTGGCAGTTGAGTTTTCCAATGTCTGAAGAAGAAGCTAAAGAATTAAGTTCCAAAGGACCAAAAGCACTAAAAGAAGAAGCTTGCCGAAGAACACAATGGCACAATCCAATTCCACAGATTTTAAGTGCTACAGACGAAAACTTAATTTCTGGATATCCAGTTTACGACCGTGAATTATTAAGTTTGAACTTACTGGCAAAAAATAAAAACATTACTTTAATTGGAGATGCGGCACACCCAATGAGTCCTTTTAAAGGTCAAGGTGCCAATCAAGCTTTACTTGATGCTTTAAAATTAGCTAGAAAAATTTCTAAAGGCTGTAATACTCGATCAAAATGGAGACAAATTGGATTGCGAGAAAGTGTTTTAAATGAATTTGAAGAAGAAATGATAGAACGCAGTGCAGTAAAAGTAAAAGGCTCTGCAGATGCTGTTCAATTTCTGCATTCCGAAATCATACTTCAAGAAGGTGATGAACCTCGAGGAAGATGTTTGAAGAGAAAAACAGACCAATCAGAAGTAAAATGCTAAACCTATTTTTGTTTAGCATTTTTTTTATAAAACTCAATTTCAATAACATACGTGTGAATTAAATAACATTTGGATCTTAAAATATAACAAAGTAAAGCTGCTCTTTTTTTAGATTTGTAGCCTCAAATCATTAAAATGATCACGCCATGAAAAATATAGATATAAATTTCAGCGAATTCCATGAAACTTTTACAAACCGAACTATGGCTTGTAACGAAGATAATGATGAATTAATTTTTCGTAAAACTTATGTCGGAGATTGGGGAGATTGGGACGAAAAACCAGAGGATATTGCAAAAGATCAGCATCTTTTTCTGGATCAAAATATAAGTTTTACAACTGCAGTTTAAGCTTCACTGCAATTTTAAGCATTACAATTCTATTATGCTAGAACGCTAATTGTATTGCTTAAATTTTCTTTGTTTATAAAATCCAGAATAAATTCTTTTACTTCATTACGTGCTTCATTTCTAGTTGCAAACGAGTTGATGTAAAATTCATCATCCTTGTCGCTAATATGGATAATTTCTGTATAACCTTTTGTTATTAAACTGCCTTTCAGTTTAATAATATTTACTTGTTGCTTCCCGTCTAGTTCTTTGCGAACCTGTAGTTTTATAGCTCTTTCCATATTCAAATATTTTTAAATAGTTAACTATCATATAATTATAAATTTAAAACATTTAATCTATCGAAATCAGATTTTAACACTACTCACAACGCATTATTTATCAACACTTTATAAACATTTTTGTCTTTACAAAAAGAAATGGAAAAGCTAGAAAAATCAAGCCTTTCCAAATTAATTGCCTATAAATTGCTGATCGCTTAAGGTTTTCATAAATGCAATCAAGTTCTCTTTTTCCTGCTCTGTAAGCGGAATTCTGTTACCATTATTCTTAAAAATAGGATCCAAATTCTCTGCTTTCAGGACGCCACTATCAAAATAATCCAAAACAGATTTTAGCGTCGCAAACTGACCAAAACTTCCATACGGAGCTGTATATTCAATATTTCTTAAAGTCGGAACTCGGAAACTCATAAAATCAGCAGCAATTCCAGTAACTCTTCCTCTACCCGCTTCATTGGTATTTGTATTTAAAGGAAAACCGATATTTCTAAAACTTTGATCCGTAAACAATTCTGTGCCATGACAACTTGCGCATTTTTGCTGAAACGTTGCATAACCGGCCGCTTCACTTTCTGTAAAAGATGGTCCTTCTTTACGTTTTACTTTATCATATTTGCTATTGGCCGAAATTAAGGTGTATTCAAATTGTGCAATACTTTTATAAATTCTGTCTGGCGTAATTTCCTCATCTCCAAATGTCTTTTTAAACAAATCTTTATAAGACGCATCATCTTTGATTTTTTCAATAACTTCCAAAATTGAAGAATCCATTTCTTCATGCGTAATAATAGGAACTAAAGGTTGCGTTTCTAACTGCAGTTTGCTTCCATCCCAATTAAAAAACTTTAAAAACATTAAATTTTGAAGTGATGGCGCATTTCTAAGACCAACTCTTCCTTCAATTCCAATAGCTTGCGGGTTATGATCTGCGAATGCATTCGCCTGAATATGACAGCTTG
Source organism: Flavobacterium ginsenosidimutans (assembly GCF_003254625.1). Taxonomy (GTDB): domain Bacteria; phylum Bacteroidota; class Bacteroidia; order Flavobacteriales; family Flavobacteriaceae; genus Flavobacterium; species Flavobacterium ginsenosidimutans. Next base: position 332,431 of record NZ_QJRJ01000082.1, on the reverse strand, counting down.
AACAAGAAATAGTATTGTCTGCACTAAATCTTTTTTCAGTAAAAAGCTTTTCACCCAGCTCAACACCATATTTAGTAGGTTTATTTAAACTCACATACGTATTCAGTTCCGGAAAATCGGCAGGAATATTTAAAGAAAGTTCAGGATTATCGTAAGAAATCATTTCAGAATCGTTATTACATGAAATGAATAACAATGCAATGAATATGAAACCAGCTATTTTTTTCATTCTAAATGAATTTTAAAATAGAGCCGTCTTTTTAAATTCAGACGGCTCTTAAATATATTTTTAGTTTTCTACACTCGTCACAGAAAACATTCCTGTAATATCGCTAGATCCGTTTCCGCCTAGATTATCAACAAATTTTACCATTTGCGCCGCAGTATGAACATTTGGAGTAGCATTATCGCTCATTCCAGTTCCAGTTGATAGCGTAATTGTATTGGTAGCTCCGCTCAAAAGCTTATCAAAATCTGCTTTAATTTTGATTTTTGGAGCTTTACTTCCAACAACTGCATTTGTAGTAAGATTTAAAGTGATATCTCTATAAGCATTTACACCTTGAGTATAAGCGCCTTCAGTTCCTTCAACAGTGCTTCCTGTATGAATAGACATTGCTTTATTATCAGTATCATAGAAACCTTCTACTTTTGTAAAACGGTATCCTGTTCCCCATTCCCACATCATAGCCGTATCATTAGCGCCTGCTGCTGCATAAAACTTAGGAAATCTTACCTGATCTAAAGTGTTTTGTTCTGTTTTGATACCTAAACCAAATTTAATCTGCTTGTAAGTCGCAGATGGCACATTGCTCAAAACATAACTTAAAGATTCTGCTTTTGCCTGATCAATTACAGTCGCGCCTTTATCTAAGTCATTTACATTGTAAGGCACTTCAGTTCCATCATCTTTAATAAGACGGATATTGCTGATTACATATTTTACTTCAGAAAAATGATGAACTTGTCCAGCTACTGAAGTATTTGTAGTAGCCGAAGCTGAAGCTGCATCTCCTAAAACAATTGTAGTGTTCTTAAATGTATTATTGAATTCTAACGTTACATTGTTTGCTGCTGGATTATCATCACTGTCTGAACATGATACAAATGCCAAAGCAACTGCTGATAATAAAAGGTATTTTTTTATAGTTTCCATTATATGATTTTAATTTTTGTATTGTATTCTATTTTAATTTATTGACAAGGAATAATTATAAAATAGGCGGCGGTACAAAAATTTCAAGACATGGTTCTAATAAACCTGATTCTTTATAAATTGAGGCTCTATTAGAGTTAATCTCTTTCGAAATAAAAACAGCAAATTCGATGTTTGAAATCAAGGCAATATCAATCTTTTTACCGATACTTCTTAATTCCAAATCAGAGTTTTTTTCATTCTCCTGCAGTTCTTTCTTTAAATGACATTTACCATGGCATTGCAGTTCTGGCTTGGCTTTATTTTCACAAAATTCTTTTTCTATGGCATTCTGATTCAGCTTAAAGTGCACAACGATAAGCGCCTGCTGGAAAGAAACCAGCAAGAACAAAATAGTCATCGCGATACTAAAAACTTTTCTCATTTTTCTTAGAAATTCAATTTTAAAGACATGAAAATATTACGTCCCATTCTTGGAATATTTCCCCAGTCTGCATAAGTGCTGTAATATTCATTTAATAAATTCTCTGCTCCAACTTGAATTGTACTTCTTACTTTATTTATTTTAAAAGAATAATCAGCAGAAATATTCCAAATGGTATAAGCTCCTGTTAGATCTTCACCATATTCTGGACTATAATTAATCTGTTCAAAATCACCATTTACAGAAGTCTGGATTCCAAAATTCTTATACATATAATGAAGTGAAGTCAAATAACTCAACGGACGAATAAAAGGCAGGTTTCCTCCTTTATCATCCATTCCACGTGCATAAGTTAGCGTTCCTTTCCAATGCAAATGTTCTAAAATATCGTAACTCACATTCGCCGACATATTTAAAAGCGTAGCATAATCTAATGAAGTATAACCTTTTACACCAACCGATTGATAATTCATCGGACTTCCCATGCTTAAGATTCTACCAATAATATAATTCTGAATGTAGAAATAGTTTATTTTTCCTTGAATACTAAATTTTTCGTTTTTAAAACCTGCACTTGCATTTCCTTCATACGAAATTTCATTTTTAAGATTCGGATCTCCAATGTAATCGTAACGATCAAAACTATTATAAATGTAATAACCGTAACCTTCAGAGACAGAAGGCGCTCTATGACCATAACCAGTTCCAACAGAAAAATTAAAATGATCAATATTTAAGTTATAGCCAGCATTAATACTTGGTAAAAATCTCGTTTTTTCCTGAGGCGCGCCAGGATGAAAAATCCAGTTGAATTCTACATATTTAGAATAATTGTAATTTACTCCCAAAGAACCACCCAAATTCAACTGACTTTTATCTGAAAGATCCCAAGAGTTATTCATAGAAAGTCCAGCAAAACGAGTCGTAACCCAAGGCCAGCTATAAGCAAACATGGTTCTTTCGCTACGATCTTGCGGATACATACGCATTTCTGCGATAGACAAATTATCGTAAGCATTTAATTGAATTTCAGACGAATAATTATTTCTTTTCAAATTCGCTTTCGAAACCAATCCGTAAGTTGTACTCCAGCCCGGCATATCCATGTGAACCAAATTTTCTGGACGAGTCGTATCGTCCATATAATGTTCAATTGCATTGAAGTAAATTTTAGTATCGACAACTCGAACCAAGCCTTCTTCAAACAATTGTTTGTATGAAGCCGAAGTAATTAGCGCTCTCGAAAGCCACAAATCCATTGGTAATGCAGGGAACCCAACATCTTTTGCCATATCAAAAATAGCATCTAATCTAACTGAAGATAAATCACTGGTTTTATAAGCTAAACCAAGCGAAGTATTGAATTTATTGTATTGAGAATGCTTTACTTCATCATTATTTCCGTCATGATAATTATCTGCTGTTCGATACGAAATACTTCCGTCTGCAACAAATTTAGTCCCCGAATAAGAAATATTTCCTAAGTTGAAAAATTGTTTATTATTGAATTCGAAACCTGTTTGATATGCACCATTCCATTTTTTCTGAAGACCAAACGGCGTGCTTTTTCTTCTCAAATCAATACTTCCCGCTACGGTCGCGCCATGAAGACTTCCTTCTTGCCCCGATTTAATATCAATTGCTGCAAGATTATTGCTTTCAACATAAGACGTAATTGGGTCCATTTTATCTGTACAAGCGCCAAAAACGTGCATTCCGTCAATTGTAACCGTCGAACGTTCTGTACTCATATTGTTTAATAAAGGTTCCCAAGCATAAGCGCCGCGTTTTATAAAACTGATATTTTCAGAAGATGATAAAAATTCATCAACAGAAACAGCCATTTTCATTTCTGTTTCAATTTTCTTTTTGGTTGCGTTTTTTACTGTAACTTCTTCTAAGTTTTTGATGCTGTCGTGATGTGCATGCGGATTTTGAGCCATTACAGACATTCCCAAAAAAAGCAGCATTATAATATATTTCATGCTATTAGAATAAAGTATCAATATAAAGTTCACTTTTCACGCCTTCAACTCCAGGCGTAAAATCCGTTGGAACAACTGTTCCTTTTAAGATTAACCCATTTTGATTCATCATAATTAAATTCAATGTCCAGTTTCCTGTCATTGTATAATTGACAACTCCATGATACAAACCATCATCTTGCTGCGTTAAATCTTTATTATTTGGCGAAGAATGATTTCCCATTGATGCTTCTGGCATTCTCGGATCTAACTTTAAAGTATATCCAGTAACTTCTGAATAAGAAAATTGAGTTGGATCTGGAAAAGTGCCGGCAGGAGTTGTTGGTTTATTGTATTTATAAACTCCCGCAACTAATGGATTTTCAGAAACCGTTGGCTTTTGAGGTGAAATCAAGGCAATAATATACTGTTCATCATCTTTTCCTGTAAAAGCAGTCATATTCAGATTTTTATTGCTTTGTTTTTCAACAGAAATATCTTTATTTATTTCGTATGCCTGATTATCAACTGTAAAACTGATATACAACTTCCAGCTCACAGTAGTAGTGCTTTCGCCAGTAAAAACCGAATATCCGCTATAATATTTATTGGCTGAATCATACGCAACATTATACTCATGCGGACATGAACTTTTACTTCCGTCAGCATTACTCATTATAGGTAAAAAAGTTACGGCAGAAGTACTTATTTCCTGATTGTTTTGTGTATTTACAATTTTTAGATGAAGCTCATTATATCCTTTATAAAATGTTCCGTTTAAGGCATCTATACTTATTTTATAATTACCGCTAGTAAACGAAACTGCTTCTTTAAATTCATAATTATCAGGAACTTCAGAACCAATTTCAGCGTTGTAATCTGTTTTATCAATTGTGCAGGAAGTAACCACAAACAATGCGATTATCCCATAAATAAGAGATTTCATTTTGATGAATGTTATAAGAAAAATTTAAAATTTAGCACTCAGTTATAATTTTTTGAATAACAAAAAAAGCTAAAGTACTGTGAAATAGCCAAGAAAATGGCAACGTAAATAAAGGTGCAATTTAATTTGCTCTTCAATTACAAAAGATGATTAAAATCAGTTTCAGAAAAAATTACGCAATTCTTTTTCAAACTTGGAATTTAAATCCAAGCTAAGACATCAAACAAAATCGTTTGGAATTTGAAATTTCAAACTTGGAATTTTGAATTTCAAAAAATTGAATTTTATAAAGAAATAGAATTTAACCTCTAAACTGCGTAGAGAGGAGGATGAAAAGTAAGATTAGAAGCCCCGATTGGTTTCTTTTCAAATAAAATAGAAGAATTATCTTTTGATTCGATAACAGGAATTACACTAAAATTAATTTCAGTAGCATTTTGAACATAAACAAGCTCTAATTTATCTTTTAAGCTGTCTTGCATTTTTCGTTCGTTATCAGAATATTTTTTGATGCTTTTTTGAAGTTCGCATCGACCATTACAACTGTTAAAAGCTTGTTTACGCTGAACGCAAATAGTTTTAGCAATTTCTTTCTGGTTGATTTTGAATGAAGCATAAACAAACAGACTGCCAAAAGAAGGTGACAGAATTAAAATAGAAAGCGCTATTATGATTAACCTTTTCAAGTGTTTGTTTAAATATTCGTCCACAAAAGTACATACAATTTTGTATTTATTTTAACGAAACAGAATTTTTTATTTAATAAAAGATAAAAATATCTTATTTATAAAAAACGAATCGATCATAAAATAACGATATATCGTAGATTTAAAAAACCTCAAAAATTAGCAATCCCTTTAAAACAAAGGCCTTAAAGATAAAGGCACGTTAATTGGCTAATGTTTGGCATCACATATTAATTTAAAATGCGAAACATGAAAACATTCCAAATATTTCAACTTGCACGTGCACCAGTAATCAAAATCCATAAAAAAATCACTTCTTAATCTAGATTAATCGATGCAGATTTCATTCCGTAATATATTTGCACCATAATCAAACAAAATAAAACACAAAACAAGTTATAAGTTTAAATTTTAAACTTAAAAGCCAATTTAAATTAAAAATATAAAACAAATTAATATTAAAAATCAAAAACCATGAGCACATTTACAGTAAAAGACGGAACACAGATTTATTACAAAGACTGGGGAACAGGACAACCAATCGTTTTCCACCACGGATGGCCTTTATCAAGCGATGATTGGGATGCACAAATGATGTTTTTTCTTCAAAAAGGATACAGAGTAATTGCACACGATCGCCGCGGACATGGTCGTTCTGGACAAGCTTCTGAAGGAAACAATATGGAAACTTACGCATCTGATATTGCTGAATTGACAGAAGCTTTAGACTTAAAAGATGCAATCCACGTTGGTCACTCAACTGGAGGTGGTGAAGTAATTCGCTACACAGCTAAATACGGAAAAGGACGTGTTGCAAAAGCAGTAATCATTAGCGCTGTAACGCCTATTATGATTCAAAACGAATCTAATCCAGAAGGTGTTCCATTGTCTGTTTTTGACGAAATCAGAAAAGGAACTGGATTCAACAGAGCGCAATACTTTTACGACTTCCCTATTCCATTCTACGGATGGAACCGCGAAGGACAAACTGTTCAAGAAGGCATCAAACAAAACTGGTGGCGTCAAGGAATGATGGGTTCTGTTTTATCTCATTACGAAGGAATTAAAGCTTTCTCTGAATCAGATTTTACAGAAGATTTGAAAAGTTTAGATATTCCGGTTTTGGTTTTACACGGAGAAGATGACCAAATCGTTCCTTATGCACAAGCGCCTAGAGCTGCAAAATTGTTGAAAAACGGGAAATTAATTTCTTATCCTGGTTTTCCTCACGGAATGCCTACTACAGAAGCAGAAACTATCAACAACGATATTTTAGATTTCATCAAATAAATCAATAATCACTGCCTGTAAAGGTTCATTTTACAGGCAGTTTAATCTTCTCAAATTATGAGTTTTTTTCAACAACCCTCTTTTGATACTGTTACAGAAGCTTTGCAATGGCTAAGCACACAAGGTTATACAGAAAACTTTAATCTGGATACCAATTGCATTCGCTATAATAATAACACACAAAGTATGTCGCCAGAAGAATTCAAGATTGAATATTTATTCCGATTTGAAGGCGATACCGATCCTGGAGACGAAGATATTGTGTATGGAATTAAATCTGAAATCTACAATTTAAAAGGTGTTTTAACCAGCGCCTTTGGAATTTATGCCGACTCTGTTTCTGCAGAAATGATTAAAAAGCTCTCAACGCATTAACATAAAAAGGCATATCGGTTTAACAAAATTACGATATATCGTAAAATATTTTTCCCTATTAAAAATACAATACCTTATTCAACAACAAATTAAGAGTTTGGCACCTCATTGGCTTAACTAATTATAAATCTAAACAAATAAATATCATGAAACCATCAGTTAACTTATTATCACCAGACAATCACGCTTTAGTATTAATCGATTTTGAAGGTCAAATGGCTTTCGCTACAAGTAATATTCCAGTAAGCGAATTACGCACCAATGTAGCAATCGTTGCTGGAGCATCTAAAATTTTTAATGTAGCAACAGTTGTAACAACAGTTGCAGAAGAAAGTTTTTCTGGGCCAGTTTTTCCAGAACTTGAAGAATTTTACCCAATTGCAACTTCTGGATATATTGACAGAACTACAATGAACACTTGGGAAGACGAAAACGCTTATAAAGCTATCGTAGCAAAAAACAAAAAGAAAATTGTACTTGCTGGACTATGGACAGGCGTTTGCATTGTAGGTCCTGCATTATCTGCGATCGAAGAAGGTTACGAAGTTTATGTTATTACAGATGCTTGTGGCGATGTAAGCAACGAAGCTCACGAACGTGCAGTACAGAGAATGGTACAAGCTGGAGTAATTCCTGTAACTTCTATCCAATATTTATTAGAACTTCAAAGAGACTGGGCTCGTGAAGAAACTTATGGTCCAGTAACAACATTAATGAAAAAATATGGCGGTTCTTATGGAATTGGAATTCACTACGCACATAATATGTTGAAACACTAATTCGACTAATTCAAATTTATTATAAATCTCTTACGCTTCATTATGTTGGAATCATCAAAATCCATATCGCCAAATAAATTCCTCTGGATCATTATTTTATCTTTTCTTTTAATGGGAAAAACCGCTTCTGCTCAAAGTTTTAAGCTTTTGCGTTACGATGAAAATTATGAATTCTTAAAAGATTCGAGCAGAAACTTTTATGAAAGATTAAAATTCATTCCGTTAAATCAGCAGAAAGATATTTATATGTCACTTGGAGGCGAAGCAAGATATGAATATGTTGATTTCAACAATGAAGATTGGGGAAGATTAAATATTGGCCACAATAATTTTTTGCTGCAGCGATACGATCTTCATGCCGATATTCATTTAGGAAAAAGCTTTAGAATATTTGCTCAATTAAGAAGTGCCTTGGAAGACGGCCGTGTAAATGGAGCACGAGGCATTGACGAAGATCAGTTAAATGTTCAGAATTTATTTTTGGATGTAAATGTCTGGCAGCAAAAAGACAAAAAAATAACCGTTCGCGCCGGAAGACAAGAATTAGATTATGGTTCTGGAAGATTGATTTCTGTTAGAGAAGGTCCAAATGCGAGACTTTATTTTACAGGAGGAAAAGTAATGTACACGTCTTCAAGAGTATCGGTTGACGCCTTTGCAATGATGGCAGATACCATTTACACAGGAGTTTTCGATAATAAAATGTCTAAGCAATTGAATCTCTGGGGAGCTTATTCTAAAATAATTTTTCCAAAAGCAGGAAATCTCGATGTTTATTATCTCGGAATAAGAAGAGATTTATCGCTTTTTGAAGAAGGAATTGCTCCAGAAAGAAGACATACTGTTGGAACAAGATTATGGAAATACGGCGGCGGATTTATTTACAATTTAGAAGCAGCTTATCAATTTGGAACTTTTGGATCTGGAGATATAAATGCTTGGACAGGATCTATTGATATTGGATATATGTTTGAAAACACAAAATTCAAACCCACGATAAATCTTCGAAATGATTATATATCAGGAGATAAAAATCAAGGAAATGGAAACCTTCAAACGTTTAATCCGCTTTATCCAAAAGGAGGTTATTTTGGTTTCAGTCCGCAAGTTGGACCAGTAAACCTTATCGATATTCATCCTTATGCAACGATGGATTTACTTTCGAATTTAAAGATGCAGGTCGATGTGGTTTTAAACTGGAGATATTCAACTCAAGACGGAGTTTACAGACCAAGCGGAATGCTTAACCTTCGCGGAAGCGATTCTGACGAAAGATATATTGGAACTGCTTATTTGGCCAATTTCACATACAACGTAAACAAATATATTTCGGTAGTCAGCGGTATTCAATACTTTAAAACGGGTGCTTTTATCAATGACATTATTCCGAATTCAAAAGACGGGGTTTTCTTTAACGCCCGACTTGGATTCAAATTTTAATTAAACATATAAATTAATTTTTAACACATAGAAACATAGCTTTTTGGAACGTATAAAAGGCTTTTCACTTATATAAATGCACATAACTGTGTCAACTTTTTCAAAGTTTAAAACTTTGACAAAGTTCTCGCAAAGAACTATACAAAGGACTATGTGTTAGAAACTAACTTCTTTTCTTTCTCCTTTTTTAAAGTAAAGAAAATCTATGTTTCTATGTGTTTAAAAACTATAAACCTAAACTATATAAACAATGAAAACAAACACTTCAAAATACAGATTTAGATATTCACATCTGATTCTTTTAATTCTAACATTTTCCTTTAATGGTTTTGCACAAACAGCTTCAATCGGTTCTACTACAACATGGGGAAAAGTGGATGGAGTTGCGATAAACGGATTGGTTCAAGGGCCATCTGCAGCAGAAGCTGATTTACAAGTTGCATGTGTATTTGAATATACAGAAGGTGATATTTTTAACCCTCCTGCCCTTCCAGCAAATCTAAACGGAATGGTACATTTAGATAATGCTTTAAAAGGCATTATTACAGAGTTACGCAAAAGCGGAAAATTTACAGGTCATGCTCTTGAAACTTTATTGATTACACCTCCAAAAGGTACTTTAGCATCCAAACAATTATTATTAATCGGATTGGGTGACCGCAACAAATTTACTCCCGATTTAATGATCAGCGTTGGAAGCACTGCCATGCGCGAGGCTTTACGTTTAGGCGTTTCTAACTACTCTTTTGCAAGTGATATTAAAGATGCAGGAATCGATTCTCCAACGGCTTTGGTTGCTACAAATGTAGTTTTAGGTTCGTTTGAAGCTTATAGAACGCAATCTTATTTAAAAGAAAAAAAATTAGCTGAATATAAACCTTTAACGAAAGTTATTCTGCTTGCTGGACCTGCATTTTATAATGTTGCTGGTGAAGGAATTAAAGATGCAATTACAAAGTTGAACTCTAAATAATCAAATCATGAAAGCAGATTTAATTTTATTCAACGGGAAAATTCATAGCTTCAATGCTGAAACACCAAACGTTACCGCAGTTGCTATTAAAGACGGAAAATTTATTGCCGTTGGAAATGACAGCGACATCATGACTTTTGCTTCTGAAGAAACCAAAATAATTGATCTTCAAAATAAAAGAGTTGTCCCAGGAATTAACGATTCGCATATTCATCTTATTCGTGGCGGTTTAAATTACAACTTAGAATTAAGATGGGATGGCGTTCCTTCTTTGGCAGATGCGCTTCGAATGTTGAAAGAACAAGTAGATCGTACGCCAAATCCGCAATGGGTTCGTGTAGTTGGCGGCTGGTCAGAATTTCAATTTGCTGAACGCAGAATGCCGACTTTAGAGGAAATCAACGCGATTGCACCAGATACTCCTGTTTTTATTTTGCATTTGTACGACAGAGCCATTATGAACAGAGCGGCGCTGAGAGCAGTTGGTTATAACAAAAATACGCCTGCGCCTCCTGGAGGACATATTGAACGTGATTCAAACGGAGAACCAACAGGACTTATTATTGCAACTCCAAATGCGATGATTTTGTATTCGACTTTGGCTAAAGGTCCGACACTTTCTTACGAACATCAAATCAATTCAACTCGCCATTTTATGAAAGAATTGAACCGTTTCGGAATTACGAGTGTTATTGATGCTGGCGGCGGTTTTCAGAACTTTCCAGATGATTATAAAGTCGTTAACGAATTGAATGAAAAGAAACAATTGACCGTAAGGATCGCTTACAATCTTTTTACTCAAAAACCAAAACACGAATTTGAAGATTTCTCAGATTGGATTGATAATGTAAAATTATATCAAGGAAACGATATGTACCGCCACAACGGAGCTGGTGAAATGCTAGTTTTTTCTGCTGCCGATTTTGAAGATTTCCTTCAGCCACGACCAGATCTTCCTGAAAACATGGAAGCGGAACTAGAAAAAGTAGTTCGTCTTTTGGTCGAAAATCGTTGGCCATTCAGACTTCATGCCACTTATAACGAAAGCATTACAAGATTTTTGAATGTTTTCGAAAAGATAAATCAAGATGTTCCTTTCAACGGGCTTCCGTGGATTTTTGATCACGCTGAAACTATTGACGAAAGAAACATTGAACGTGTAAAAGCTTTGGGAGGTGGTATTGCAGTTCAAAGCAGAATGGCGTATCAAGGGGAATATTTTACAGATCGTTACGGAGCAAAAGCTGCTGAAAACACGCCACCAATCAAAAAAATGATTGAAATGGAAGTTCCTGTTGGCGCAGGTTCAGACGCTACACGTGTGAGCAGTTACAATCCGTGGGTTTCTATGTATTGGATGACAGTTGGGAAAACCGTTGGAGGTTTGCAATTGTACACAGAAACAAGATTGAACAGACAAACTGCTTTAGAATTGTACACTAGAGGAAGCGCTTGGTTTTCGCAAGAACAAACTAAAAAAGGAGATATTAAAGTTGGAATGTTTGCCGATTTAGTGGTTTTAGATCGCGATTATTTTACAATTGACGATGAAGACATCAAAAAAATTGAAGCTGATTTAACCATTGTAGACGGAAAAATTGTGTATGCTAATGGAGATTTTTCTTCATTTTCACCGCCACATATTCCGATTTTGCCAGATTGGTCGCCAACGAATATTTACAACGGTTATCCAGTGAGAAGCGGTTTGCAAAGTGCGATTGAAAAAAATGCAAAAGCAGATGCAAAACCAAAACTAACAGCACAAATTCATAGCTGTGGCGGAAGTTGCGATGTTCACGCACATAATCACGATGTTGCCCGAATGAGCAATGTTCCTGTTAACAATTATAATGCATTCTGGGGCGCTTTGGGTTGCTCTTGTTTTGCTTTTTAAATTCTAAAGAAATGATTGAAATTATAAAACAAATCCTGTATTCCGATTTAGGAACAGCATTCAACAATGCAGCACTTTTAGTATTTAGAATTCTGCTTGCAGTTGAACTTTTCAGAGTACACGGAATGAAAAAATTCAGAGTTGAAAACGGACAGAAAGAACACGTTCCGAATCCGTTGCATTTGCCTGAAAAATTGAACGGATTGATGGCAACTTTTTCGGATACGATAATTCCGTTTTTCATCATTTTCGGACTCGGAACACGTCTTGCTGTTCTTCCAACAATTGGCGTAACAGCAATTGGATACTTTGTGGTTCATAAAAATGATTCACTCGAAGTGCGCGACGTTCCTTATATGTACACTTTATCTCTATTATTACTTCTTGCCTTAGGCGCAGGAACTTATTCACTTGATTATTATTTATTAGCACTCTTAAACAATTAATTTAAACACATAGAAACATAGCTTTTGTAGACGTATAGTGAGGCGTTTTCACTTGCATAAATGCACATAGCTTTGTCAAAGTTTTCGCAAATAACTATGTGTGAGAAACTAGTTTCTTTCTTTTTTCTTTTTCAAATGAAAGAAAATCTATGTTTCTATGTGTTTAATTTCTAAACATATTACTCATTAAACCCAATTTAAAATGAAAGCAAACATCGGAATTAAACAAGAAAGCATCTCAGCAGTTGTAGAAGTATTAACCAAAATTCTAGCTGACGAATTTGTACTTTATACCAAAACAAAAAGAGCACACTGGAACGTTGAAGGTCCAGATTTTTACAACAAACATCTTTTCTTCGAACAGCAATATGATGCCATTGACGAGATCGTAGATACTGTTGCGGAAAGAATCAGATCTTTAGGTCATTATACACCTGCAACGTTAAAAGACTTTTTAGCATTGACACATTTAACAGAAGAATTAAAAGAGAAAAACGATAGCAATGGTTTTATCAAAGAATTGCTTCTAGACCATGAGAGTATTATCATTTACTTACGCGAAAACATAAATAGTATTGCTAACGAATTGCAAGATGCTGGAACAAGCGATTTTATTACTGGACTTGTAGAAAATCACGAAAAAATGGCTTGGATGCTTCGTGCACATTTGAACTAAAAATTATGGAAATACAACAAAAAAATATTTGGTACGTAACCCTGCTTCTAACCATGATTGCAGGGTATTGCGATACCGTAACTTTTGTCGCTGCCGATTCGATTTTCTCGGCACACGTTACGGGAAACTTTATTGTCTTTGCTTATCAAATCATAAAAGGCTCAGACATACACGCTTGGGTTAAACTTCTAACCTTTCCTGTTTTTATTATTGCAGTAATTACAGGCGGAAGAATTGCTTTAAAAAGCACTAATCGTTATACAATTCTATTTTGGGAAGGCATAATATTAGTTTTAAGCGGAATTGCTTCTTACGTTTTTGGCTATTTACAAAATTTTGAAGAATGGACAATGTATGCTATAGCTATGACAACCGTATTTGCAATGGGACTTCAAAATGCTTTTGGAAAGCTTTACGCCAAAGAAACACACGGGCCAACTACGATGATGACTGGAAATGTAACTCAAGCTTCTCTTGACTTAGGAAACTTATTAAAAAACGGATTGAAAGATGTAGATGTAGTATTAAGTTTTAAGAAACAATTAGTTACCATAATCGGATTTCTGGCGGGCTGTTTCTTAGGGGCTGTAGCAGGAAAGTTTTTCGGATTAGGAACATTAATTCTTCCAGGAGCTTCTATGATAATTTGTTATTTATACCATCGAGAAAGCTAGACAAACAAGGTCTTTTGGATTGCAGATTTCTGATAATATAGTATCTTTAAAAAATGAATTTCAGCCCTATTATTTCTGTCAAAAACCACGTACACGCCTTACTTACAGTAATTTTATTTTTACTTGTAAATATTAGCATTAACGCGCAATCCAAAGAAGATCCTAATGTTCTAAAAAATAAAATTGCCAAAGCTGAAAGTAATCCGCAAAAAGTAGAATTACTTTTGGCTTTAAGCAATTATTATCTCACTAAAATTGGCGAAGAAAAATCAGATTTAGACAATGCAGATCTCATCAATACGCAAGCAAGATTGCTGAGTGATCGTTTAAGATACAAACTTGGAAAAGGAAAATCTATTCTTCTGGGAGCTCAGATTTATAGAGAAAAAGGCGATAGCGAAAATGCTTTAAAAAAGGCAAATGAAGCTCTCGTTTATTCTAAAAAAAACAATTTAACTGAACTGCAGGCAGACGCTTACTTAGAACTTTCTATGTATGGAGAATCTCTAGATGAGAGAATTAAATACAAAGAAATGGCTATTCCGCTTTTTATAAAATTAGGCGCAAAAGCTAAGCAGGCAAGTGTTTTAAAAGAAACCGGTGAATTAAACCTAATGAATGGAAATGAGGAAAAAGGTCTAGCGCTTTTAAAAGAATCGCTTCTTTTGTATCAATCTATAAAATTTACTCATTTACAAGGTGTCTATAATCTACTTTCTGAAGGCTATACTCAAACAGGAAATTTTGTAGAATCTCTAAAATATGCCCTTTTAGCAGAAAAAATAGCCCTGAAGGTACGTGATAGTTCATTACAGTTAAGCGCTATTTACAATCATGTGGGAATGGCATATCTCAATCTTCAGCAAAAAAATAATTCACAGGAATATTTTTATAAGGGATTGGAAATAGCAAAAAAATATAAGGATACAGAATATGTCAGAACAATTGGTGAAAATCTTTGCTCTGTACTTATTTTAAGCAATAAAGGAAAAGAGGCTCTCAAACTTGTAAAAGAAATGCAGGTTAACTTTCCCTCTTCTAGTACAGAAAGACAAATAAAAGAAAATTACATTTTACTTGGTGTATACAGAGTTCTAAAAGATAATGAAAAAGCCACGGTATACTATAATAAATTGGTAGCTTATTATGGTAAAAATGCTGAAAAAAAAGCCGAAAACAGAATGCAGATTCTGAGAATTTTTGCCCGTTACCATTATCAGTTAAAAAACTATACTGATTTATACCAAGTGCTTAACCGATTAGAATCTTTAGCGACAGCTTCAAACAATGGTATAATGCTGTCTGACAGTTATCTAATCTGGTTTAAAGCAGATTCATCAAGAGGAAAATATCTGGATGCTATAAAACACTATCAACTCTACAAAAACCTTTTGGATTCTATTTACAAAGGAGAAAAAAGTAAACAAATCAATAGTCTTCAAGTTGAATTTGAAACGGAGAAAAAAGACCGAAATATTGAATTACTGACACAACAAGCTAAAGTACAGCAAATTCAAATTCAAAAAGATACGGTTGTAAAATATGTTTTTATTGGAAGTGTTCTAGTTCTGATTCTTTTCTTGTTGGTTTTATACAACAGTTTTAGATTAAAAAAGAAAAAAAACGAAGAATTAGAAATTCAGCGTCAGCAGATTAATGAACAAAATGAACTGAACAAAAAAATGCTGATTGAAAAAGAATGGTTGCTGAAAGAAATTCACCATCGAGTGAAAAACAATCTTCAGATTGTCATTAGTTTATTAAATACACAATCGGCATATTTGGATAATGAAGATGCGCTGATAGCGATACAAAACAGCCAACACAGAATGCATGCCATGTCGCTGATTCATCAAAAATTGTATCAATCTGATAATCTGGCAAATATCGACATGTCGTGGTATATTCATGAATTGATCAATTATATGAAAGAATGTTTTGATACAGATAAAAACATCCATTTTGTTTTAGAAGTAGAAAAAACGTATCTTGATGTTGCTCAAGCTGTTCCGATGGGATTAATTATAAATGAAGCCATCAATAATGCCATAAAATATGCTTTCCCTGAAGACAGAAAAGGAGAAGTACGAATCGTTCTTAAAAATACTGGAGAAAATAATTATAAACTGCAAATTGCAGATAACGGAGTTGGACTTCCAGAAGATTTTGAAGAAACAGAAAGAGATTCGCTTGGTATGAATTTAATGATAGGATTAAGCGATCAGATTGACGGAGTTTTCGAAATGAAAAATGATAACGGATTAAAAATCACTATTACATTCACAAGAAATACAGAATTTGAAGTTACTGCCGAAAATTCTTAAATGATATAAACAGCATAAATGAAGGAGAAAATTCTAATTGTTGAAGATGAATTTATAGTAGCAAATGATTTAAAAATCATGCTACAAAAAGCAGGTTACCAAGTTGTTGGCATTGCTTCTTCTGTGGTTCAAGCCCGAAAATTAATCGACGATAAAAGTCCCGATTGGATTTTGCTTGACATCATGTTAAAAGGCACTCTAACTGGAATTGATCTGGCTTGGGAACTGCGCGAAATGAATCTGCCTTTTCTTTACATTTCTGCAAATACCAATCAAAGTACGCTTGAAGCCGTAAAAGCAACACATCCTTATGGATTTATGGTAAAACCTTTTCGTGAAAAAGATTTAATCGTGATGCTGGATATTGCGAGATATCGTTACGATCAGGAAAAAGGAACTTTAGTAGAGAATCCTATTCAAGCCGAAACTCCAGAAATTGAAGAAATCGTTGGTCAAAGTCCACTTTTACAAGAAGTTATTGAAAAAATAAAAATCGTAGCTCCAGCCGAAACTTCTGTTTTAATTTTGGGCGAAAGCGGTACAGGAAAAGAAAGAGTCGCGCATTCTATACACGCTCTTTCTTCAAACAAATCAAATCCGATTGTGATTGTGAATTGTGCAGCTTTACCCCAATCTTTAATTGAAAGTGAACTATTTGGTCATGAAAAAGGCGCTTTTACAGGAGCAAATGCTTTACGAATTGGAAAATTTGAACAAGCCAATAATGGTACTATTTTCTTAGATGAAATTGGAGAATTACCGCTTGATTCTCAGGTGAAATTGCTTCGCGTTTTACAGGAAAAAGAAATACAAAGACTGGGTAGCAATAAAACTATAAAAATCAATGTTCGTATTGTAGCGGCAACCAACAGATCTTTAGAAAAAGAAGTTGCAGAAGGCCGTTTCAGATTGGATTTGTACTATCGTTTGAATGTATTTCCGATCCAACTACCAACTTTAAAAGAACGCAAAGAAGATATCGAAGCATTGGCATATCATTTCTTGAAAAAGTACGCTACAAGTTCCAAAAGAAACATTGCAAGCATTAGTCAAACTGCTTTAGAACAATTAAAAAATTACGATTGGCCGGGAAATATTCGAGAATTAGAACATTTAATAGAACGAAATGTGTTGCTTGCCAAAACAACTGAAATTGAAAAATTTGATCTTCCATCCAATACTATTTCAGATCCTTTAGAGATCAATACAGGAAAAATAAAATCGATGGAAGAAATGGAAAAAGATCACATTATGAATGCATTACAACTTTGTGACGGAAAAGTTTCTGGTCCAGGTGGCGCGGCAGAATTATTGAAAATGCAACCGCAGACTTTGTATTCAAAAATGAAAAAATTAGGTATAAAACAAGGATATAATTAATCTACATTAAGCAGACTTAACTGCTAGTTTAACGAACTTTGTGGTTCTAAACCAAGACATAAAAAAATAAACATGGAAACAATAAAATTAGAATTAGACGAAAAAAAACACGGCGCTTTTAATCTCTATGTTGATGATAAAAAACTAGGAGAAATGACAGTAAGCTTAAAACCCGATTTACTGACAGTTTACCACACAGGAGTTGAACCAGAAGCAGAAGGAAAAGGCTATGCAAAGAAACTTTTAGAAGAAATGGTTTCTTATGTACGCGCCAATAATATGAAAGTTTTACCGCTTTGTCCTTATGTACACGCTCAATTCAAGAGACATCCAGATGAATATGAAGATATTTGGAAAAAGTAGTTTCAAGTTTTCAAATAAATAAAATTATTGCCACAGATTAAAAGATTAAAAATCTGCTTAAATCTGCGTGAAAAAACTTTATACAATATTCAAAAAAATCTATTATGAACACAAATATATTAACTGACGGCATTCCTTTAAACGAAGCTAAAAAAGCTTTAATCCTAATTCACGGCCGTGGCGCTGGAGCTCACGATATTCTTTCGATTGCGAGACATCTTAATGTTCAGGATTTTGCATTAATTGCGCCTGAAGCAGAAAACAGAACTTGGTATCCTTATTCGTTTTTAGCTCCTCTTGATCAAAACGAACCATCGTTTTCAAAATCATTAGAAGCGATTCATCAGGTTGTTGTGGCGATTCAGCAAAATGGAATCGAAAAAGAGAATATTTATTTCTTAGGTTTTTCTCAAGGAGCTTGTCTTGCTTTGGAATTTACAACAAGAAATGCAGCAAAATATGGTGGTGTCGTAGCTTTTACAGGCGGATTAATTGGCGATCAGGTTTATGAAAATCATTATTCAGGAAACTTTGAAAATACGCCAGTTTTTATCGGAACAAGCGATCCTGATTTTCACGTTCCTGTGGAAAGAGTAAATGATACTGAAGCACTTATGCTTAAAATGGGCGCAGATGTTACTAAAAAAATCTATCCTAACATGGGACACACCATCAGTCAGGACGAAATAAATTGTGCAAACGCATTGATTTTCAACAAAAAATAATGATCACGATAACGCGAGTTTACAGCGATGCCAACGGAGAAAGTCATTTTGAAGATTTTGAAGTTCCGTTGAAAAACAATGGCGATATCGGATTTTTATCTGATGATGAACCTGTCAAATCTATCGTTTTTAGAGAAGTCAGTCTTTCTTATGATTACGATTTTCATAATGCACCAGACCGTCAATATATTGTTTTACTGGAAGGTGGCGTAGAAATCGAAACTTCATTGGGAGAAAAAAGAATATTTAATACGGGCTCGATTCTATTGGTTGAAGACACGACCGGAAAAGGGCATAAAACAAAAAATATTGAACCAAAACTTCGAAAATCAATATTTATAAAATTAATCTAAACACATAGAAACATAGTCTTCTAAATCAGTAAAAATTTTAACGCAAAGTTCGCAAAGTTTTTTTTATTCGTTTTTTAAAAGGAAAAGACAAAGTTCGCAAAGAAAGCTTTTCCTAAAGCTTTCTTTGCGAACCTTGCGTAAATCCTTGCGAACTTTGCGGTTAAAATAATTATGTTACTCAAATAAAATTAGTAGATGGAAAAAGAAACCGTAAGAATAGAGGGCTTTAGTGATGCCGTATTTGCCATCGCGATTACGCTTTTGGTTTTAGATCTTCATGCGCCAGATGTTACTGTTGTAAAAAATGGTGCAGAATTATTGTCTTATCTAAAAAACGAATGGACTGCATATCTTGCATTTACGCTTTCTTTTTTCAGCATTTTTATCATGTGGGTCAATCATCACAAGATTTTTAAACAGATTTACAGCCGAAATACGGCAATCATGTTTTCAAACGGATTGATTCTTTTTTTAGTAACAGCGGTTTCTTATCCAACCGCTTTACTAGCTCGTTTTTTTGAAGGAGAAGCATCAAATATCGCTGTGGCGATTTATACTGGAATATTTGTATTAATCAACATTTCATACAATTTGCTGTGGTTTATTGCGAGTAACAATAAAAAGCTTTTACGTCCTGGAATTACTGATTTGGCCATTAAAAAAATCAGAAACAATTATTTATACGGATTTCCAACGTATTTAATCGCTTTCGGAATTTCATTTCAATATCCAGCCGCAGCATTGGCAATCAGTATGCTTTTATTGATTTATTGGGCTGTTTCTTCTGGAAAAATAAATATGATTGAAGAATAAATCAATCTAAAAAATGTTCTTTTTTAATGCCTAGCTTCTTCATTCTAGAACTCAATGTTGTAGACGGCAAACCTAGTAAAACCGCCGCGCCCTGCGGACCCGAAATTCGTCCGTTGCATTTTTTTATGACTTTTAGAATATGCTCCTTCTCTACTTCTTGAAGCGTTTTAGTATAAAATTCATTTACTAAAGCATTTGAACTAGCAATTGCAATTTCGGGAAAAATCATTTCTTTGATCTTTTCATCTTTGGCAAACAAAATGCTCCTTTCTACCATATTTTCTAGTTCGCGTACATTTCCTGGCCATGCATTAGCCATCATGCTATTGAGCACTTTTTTAGAAAAACGTTTTACGTTTCTGCCCATTTTTGCGGCATGCTTTTCTAAGAAAAAATGTCCTAAAATAGGAATATCTTCCTTACGATCGCGTAAAGCAGGAAGCTTGATAGGATAAACATTCAATCTAAAATATAAATCACTTCTAAAGCGCTCGCCATAAACTTCTTTTTCAAGTGATTTATTGGTTGCTGCAATAACTCTAGCATTTACTTTTATGCTTTTATTTCCGCCAACTCGTTCTATTTCTTTTTCTTGTAAAACACGAAGCAGCTTTCCCTGTAATTCTAAAGGCAACTCTCCTATTTCATCCAAAAAAATCGTGCTGTTTTCTGCTTGTTCGAATTTCCCAATTCTTTGTTCTGTAGCGCCTGTAAAAGCGCCTTTTTCATGTCCGAATAATTCGCTTTCAATCAAATTTTCAGGAATCGAAGCACAATTTACCTTAACTATTTTGTTGTTTGAAACTGACGATAAATCATGAATAGCACTTGCCACAAGTTCTTTTCCTGTTCCAGTTTCACCAAAAATTAAAACAGTCGTATTAGAAGCCGCAACTTGCGAAATCAATTCGTAAACTTCTTTCATCTTATCACTTTTTCCAATGATTCCATGAAAACCTTCATTTTTTTCAGAAATAATATCTCTTTTTTCAGAAACATTTCTTTTCAAAATTTCTAGTTCTACAAGATTATTTTCAAATTGTTCTGTCAAACTGATATTTCTAATCGTAATAGAAAGCTGCATGGCAATTCCGCGCAAAATACGATTTGATTCTCTGCTAAAAGTTTTAGCATTTTTAAAGAAAAGAAAAAGCACATTTCGTTTTCCTTTACTGTACGGAAGACAAATCCCTATTCCGTTTTTGAAACCTTTTTTATAATTGTTTTGAATGTAATCTGGATTTTTTTGATCTGATTCTAAGTCAAAAATAACAGTATCGGCAGAATCTGTGCAACGGTCAAAAAAGTCATCATTTAAAAGATAGCTTTTAACTTCTTGATTTTTATTCGAAAAGGAATAGAAAAGTTCATACTCTGTTTCATTTTCATTGGAAGAAGCCAAAATGAAATCATCAAACTGAAAGTTTTCTTTTAATATACCGTTTACAACATCATTAAATTCTTCTTTATTTAAAGCCCAAGAAAGCGAATTACAAATAGATAAAATCAGCATTTGTTCTTTTTCTCTTTCCTGCAGTCGGTTTATCAGGATTGCAGTTTTCTCTGTAGGCTTTTCCATGTGGTATTTCTTGGCGGTTAAAAGGTAAATTTAATAAATAGCCTTTATTAAATAACTATGGATTTTCTAAATATGCCTTTTTTACTTCATAAAATTACGATATATCGTATAACACAAAAACTGGAATTCTGTAAAAAAGCCTGTATTTCAACACCTTGTAATAATCGGAATGTTATTTGGTTATAAGAAGAAAGTTCGAAAAAACTATGGCTTTTTATTTCTTAATCTAGGTTAATCGATGCGCAGCCATAACAGACGTAAATTTGTAAAAGAAAATCAAACAACAATTTAATATTCAAATACCATGGAAAATAAAATTTTAGGCTTACACCATATTACTGCAATCGCAGGTGACGCTAAACGCAATTTTGACTTTTATTCAAAAGTTTTAGGATTAAGATTCATCAAAAAAACAGTGAATTTTGACGATCCAGGAACATATCACTTTTACTTTGGTGACGAAGTAGGAAGCGCTGGAACTATTTTGACTTTTTTCCCTTGGGGAGAAGGAATTCAGCAAGGAAGAAAAGGTTCTGGAATGGCAACTGAAATTGGTTATTCTGTTCCAAAAGGAAGTCTTGATTTCTGGCAAAAACGTTTTGATCAATACAATGTGATTTATAATAAACCAGCTGAAAAGTTTGGTGAAAAATATTTGACTTTCTTAGATCCAGACGGATTGAAATTAGAGTTAATCGAATCAAAAACAGACGATAACAGAAAAGCTTGGGAAACTGACGAAGTAAAAGCTGACGTAGCTACAAAAGGTTTTCATAACATTACTTTGACTTTAAATAGCATTAAAGCAACTGCTGCCGTTTTAACTGAAATATTTGGTTACAAATTGATTGATCAAGATGTAAACCGTTACCGTTATGCAACTGATGCCGTTGAAAATGCTGCTATTGTTGACTTGGTAGAATTGCCAGAAGAAAAACGCGGTTTAAATGCCAACGGAACTGTACACCACGTTGCTTTCCGTGTGCAAAACGATGAAATTTTAATGAAATTCAGAGAAAAAATCGAAGAATACGGTTTGCAGATTACGCCACAAATTGACAGACAATATTTCCATTCTCTTTATTTCAGAGAACCAGGTGGAGTTTTGTTCGAAATCGCTACTGACAATCCTGGATTTACAGTAGACGAAAGCTTAGAAGAATTAGGTCAAAACTTAAAACTTCCTGCACAATACGAACCACAAAGAGCAGCTATCGAAGCTCATTTGGTTAAAATTAATTAATTTAGAAGTTTAATTTTATATTTGAAAAACGCCTTAAAAACATTTTTGAGGCGTTTTTTCTTTTTTATTAAGTTTATTATTTTCTATCAAATCCACGTTAAAACCTAAGTCTTTTGCAGTTCTAACGGTTGGATCATTAGACATATCATTCATCATTCCAACAATAGTAAGATTCTCAATTTGATTGCTTTTTAAGTATTCTAGCAAACCTGTTTCAATAAAGCTATTAGGATTATTTTTTGTGATTATCATTTCTCCTTCAATTGGTGCAACTTCATCGTATATTTCAGCTCCTTTTGTACCGGCAATAAAATGAGAAGCGTTTTTGTTTATCGAGATATGCTGAATATGAACAACTATTTTTCTTTTCTTTCTAAAAGCATCCAAAGTACGTTTTGCAATCGAAGCAACTTCATAACTTTCTTCAAACTCCATTTTGCCTTTGTAGAAGTAATCATTTTGTATTTCAATAAGCAACAATGCTGATTTAGTATATTTTCTTTTCATACGCATTACAATTACATAAGTTGTTTTTATTGAAAACTACTGGTTTCAGTTGCTCAGTTCAATCCATTTTATCTATACCATAAATCAAATATACTCCGGACCCCTCTGGAGTATGCTTATTGCCCGATTGATAATCGCATAAAATGTATTAATGGATAAACTTTACAACTTCTTGGTGAAACCAGCAGTCCAACAAAAAATAGTCCTAAAAACAAAAATTAAACTTTTCTTTGCTAAAAATTCGAGCGCGAAACTAGTCATTTGAAAGAGGTAAAAATGGCCTGTTTCTTTACCAATTACGCAATAGATAAAACATTTACAATAAAGCAAAAAACATAAACAATTATTGATCAACAAATTACAAACAAAACATTATGATCAATAAATTTTTTAATTAAAGTCAACCAAATATCATTTTACCTTTGAGAAGTGTGTTTTTACACAATTAATGAACGTTATTGCACATATAAATTTAATGTTGTTAAGAAAGCGTAACATAAACCACATTTTGAAAAATATTAACTACATTACCCTCTTCTAAAAAACAAATCATAATCGGTTAAATTATAAATAGTACAGATCGATTTAATTTATAACCAATATTATATGCATTTTAAAACTACTCTGCTACTTTATATATTTTTCCTTTCTTCACATTTGAGCTATTCTCAAAAAACTTTTGATGCTATTTATGCTGAAACTTATCAGGTTTTGCTCAGTTCAAATCCTAAAAAAGCTTTAAAAAATACCGATTATCTTTATACTATTGCGAAGAATAATTTGGAACGAATAAATACGCGTATGCTAAGAGCGCATATTTTATATCAATACGGAGTTCATAATGAAGCAATCGCAACTTTAAAACAAGCTGATAGTTTAGCTACAGTAGATAAAAATTATGCCGCGCAGGCCAAAATTTATGGTTTTCTTGCTTCGGTTTATCGCGAAAATGAAATCTATAACTTAGGGAAAATATATCTTAATAAGGCGGTTAACGTTAGTAAAAAAATCAAAGATAAAGGC
This sequence comes from Flavobacterium ginsenosidimutans, assembly GCF_003254625.1. GTDB lineage: Bacteria > Bacteroidota > Bacteroidia > Flavobacteriales > Flavobacteriaceae > Flavobacterium > Flavobacterium ginsenosidimutans. The sequence continues at coordinate 308,398 of NZ_QJRJ01000082.1, read as the reverse complement.
GAAATGTATCGCTTTCAAGGAAATTTATCCCAAGAATTGGCTTGTTATGAATTGCATGATTCTAATTATGCAAAAGCAATTTTACATCTTGAAAAAGGAATTCAGCTGTTTGAAAAAGCGGCTAAAACAAGCGATAAAAATTATCAAATTGCGATTAATGATGAGCTTATTGCCCAAAATTATTTGGAGATGAACAAAACAGATTCTGCTTTATTTCATTATGAAAAAGCTGAAAAAGAACTCAAAGAATCCTTGTCTTATGATAGTCCGCTGAGAGGTTTTATTTATAACGGTTTAGGAGATGTGTATACTTCTAAAAAAGACTATAAAAAAGCTTTATCAAATTATGGAAAAGCAGAAGAAATTGCCGATAAATCAGATTATTCGGCACTAAAACAAGAGGTTTACAACTCTTTGATGGAATTTTACAAGAAAACGGACAGCAAAAAATACATTGTTTACAATGAAAAGAATCTAAAATTAAGCCAAGCAGAAAACGCAAACAAAAAAGTCATTGCAGATGAACTGATAAAATCACTTCAGCAAAGTCATTTACAAAGCCAATCGCAATACAAAAAAAACAAACTGATTATTATTGGCATCTGCATTTTTGCTGTTCTAATTACAATTGCCCTTTATATTTTTAAAAGAAAACAAGACTATAAAAAAATTAGGGCTTTTATCAATAACAATAAACCAATTGAAAGTTCTGAAGTTCAAATAGAATATAAAAAAGACACATCAAAAGAATATATGTCTGAGGCTACTGAAAATAGTATCTTAGAAAGCATTAAAGAGTTTGAAAAGTCAAATTTATTTCTCAATAAAACATTGTCTATCAATTCGGTTGCGGCAGAATTAAATGTAAATCATCGCTATTTATCTTATGTAATCAACAAACACAAATCCAAAGATTTTGCTGGATACATCAATGAATTGCGAATAAACTATATTGTCGATCGTTTAAAAAATGATCCTTCTTATTTAAAATACAAAATCAGTTATCTAGCAGATCAAGCTGGCTTTGCATCGCACAGCCGATTTACAATTACTTTCAAAAAAGTAACGGGAGTTTCGCCTTTAAGTTTTATCACTTATCTTCAAAACAATAAAGAAGAAGAGCTGGTTTAAGGCAAAAGCAACGAAATATCGTTGGCAATCAATTTCGTTATATTTTGAACTTAGAGGCATAATTATCAATACCTTCGTATTGCCAGTTTAATTGTACTAAAGATGTTCTCTAACCAAGTTAAAATTTCGATTTTTCTCCTTGTATTATTTACAATCGGAGATATACATGCATTGGCTCCTTTTAAAAGCAAAAATCAAATAGAAAATGCAGAAAAAAAACTGCCTAATCCTGAAAATGATATTTACAGAGAGGCTATTTATACTGAAAAACTGGTAATAAAAGCCGAAAAGCTATTAGATGGTTTGCCTGAAAATATCGATAAAATCAAAATTTTATTGAAATTAAGCGATTGGTATCAAGAATCATTTAATAGTCCAAAAGCGTTAGAAATGGCTTTTATATATGCCGAAGAAGCCCTTTCTCTCAGCAAATCTCTTCATTCTAAAGTTTATGCGGGTAGATGTCTTCTCCAGCTTTCAATGCTCTATCAGTTGCGAAACGATAATACGATGATAGAAGTTTGTGCTAAAAAAGCAATAGATTTTTTATCCAAAACAAGTGAAGTAGATGATTTAGCAGAGTCTTGGGTAATGGTTTGGTCAGCAAAAATGCGTACCAGAGCCCCAATGAAAGAAATATTATATCCAATTTTCAAAGCTAAAGCCTTATTCCAAAAGTCAAAAAACAATGCAAGAATTGGTGACTGTTACAGAGAAATTAGTGAATTATATTTTTCATGTTCTGATTTTGAAAGCTCTTTATATTTTCTAAAAAAAGCTGCATTTTTTTATAAAGCTGCAAATATGAGACAGGAAGATACCTATCATTTATCAGCCAGATTGAATATCATTTACGAGACTGAAAGAAGAAACAAGGATATGATTCGCCTTAGAAATAAGACGCTTCTGCAGCAGGTTAAACTTAAAAATGAGATATTCTTACGCAATTCGATGGTCATTTTTGTCATACTATTGCTTATTATTCTTGGATTGCTTTACAAAAGTTTTATGTTTAAAAAGAAAACAAATAAAGTACTTGAAACACAACAAAATGAAATCAATAAAAAAAATAACACGCTACAAAATCTAGTAACCGAAAAAGAATGGCTGTTGCGAGAAATTCACCATAGAGTAAAAAATAATCTGCACATGGTTGTTGGTTTACTAGCGAGCCAAGCTGAATATTTAAAGAATGAAGAAGCCATTCAGGCCATTAATAATAGTCAGAATAGAATTCAGGCAATGACTTTAATTCATCAAAAACTATATCAATCTGAAAATTTATCGATAATTGATATGCCTTCATACATTTTTGAACTGACTGAATATTTAAAAGATTCTTTCGAAATACAGAACAATATCCGATTTATACTGGACATAGACAGCTTTAATCTCCCGTTATCTCATTCTATTCCAATTGGGCTCATTTTTAACGAAGCCGTTACGAATGCAATAAAATATGCTTTTCCAAATCATCAAAATGGCATCATTAATATCGCACTTAAAAAAGATGAAAATAACAACTATATCCTAATCATTCATGATAATGGCATCGGGCTTCCACCCGATTTTGATCCTTATAACAATCCTTCTTTAGGTATAAAATTAATGCACGGCTTAGCTGCAGATATCGAAGGAAAGTTTTTAATAACGAATACAAAAGGCACCAAAATAACTTTGGAATTTACTATTAACGAAAGTAATCTTGATTAATTTAATTCTATAAAATGGCAAAACCACTAAAGATTCTTATTGTTGAAGATCAGTTTGTAGAAGCAAATCATTTGCGATTAATGCTAAAAAAAGCAGGTCATTCTATTATTGGAATGGCACGATCAGTTTCTGACGCTAAATATTACATTGTTCAAGAAAGGCCCGAATTGGTTCTTTTAGATATTTTCCTTTCGGGAAAAGAAACTGGTATTGACCTTGCCGAAATACTCAAAGAAAATAATATTCCGTTTATTTATCTTTCTGCAAATTCTAACGAAGAAGTGCTCAATAAAGCAAAATTGACACATCCGTATGGATTTTTGGTTAAACCTTTTCGTGAAAAAGATTTATTGGTTACAATTGAAATCGCTGAATACCATCAGCAACACGGAATTGAATCTTCGATCAGAAAAGAACTTTTGTTTCAAAAACAACTCAAAACAATTGTCAAAAAAAGTGGTACTTGGGACGATCGTGTTTTGAACATTATTACTTCCTTACAATCTCTCATTTCTTTTGATCTTGTAATGGCTATTTTTTATATCGATAGTAAATTATCTAATCGTGTTCTGGGATACTCAAGAACAGGTTTGCACGAATATCAAAAAATAGGAATCGAGGAATTGCAGAATATTACGGCTTTAAAAGAATCTGAAATCAATGATTTGCGAAATAAAAGCAAAGTTGAAACGGACGCAACATTCTATAACGATCAGGATTTTGTGAAAATTTGCGATAAAACGCCAATAAAAAAAATGATTGCCAACTCGATGAACATGAAGTCAAATCTGATGCTTCCTGTTCCTTTATCACTTCATGAAAATGGCGGTCTCTATTTATCTTTTTTCAGCCGACAAGCTACGAATTACAATAAAAATCATCTTACGCTTTGTGAGAGACTTCAGGAACCTTTAATTTTTGCTATCGAAAATTTAATTCTTGCAGATAAAAAATTAGATCAAAAAAGTTCTTCTGTAAATCAGAAAACAGGAAAGAATGCAAAAGTATCAGGATTTGAAACCATTGTTGGGAAAAGTCCAATATTACTAAAATTGTTCGATCATATCATACAAGTTGCTCCAGCAGACACAACTGTTTTAATTACAGGCGAAAGCGGAACTGGAAAAGAAAGCATTGCAAATAGTATTCGGCAATTATCGGGCAGAAAAAATGGTCCGTTTGTAAAAATAAATTGCTCTGCTTTACCGCCAAGTTTAATAGAATCTGAATTATTTGGACATGAAAAAGGTTCTTTTACTGGCGCAACAGAAAAACGAATCGGTAAATTTGAACAAGCCCATAATGGAACGCTATTTTTAGATGAAATTGGTGATATGCCTCTGGAAATGCAGGCGAAATTGCTACGTGCAATTCAAGAAAAAGAAATTGAACGCGTGGGCGGAAGTAATTCTGTTAAAGTTAATGTCAGAATAATTGCTGCGACTAATTGCAATCTAGAAAAAGAAGTCGCAGATGGCCGTTTCAGACTTGATTTATATTATCGTTTAAATGTATTTCCAATTCAACTTCCGCCGTTACGGGAACGTAAAGAAGATATTGGACTTCTTGCCCGACATTTTATTGCTATTTATAGTGCCAAAATTGGAAAAAATGTAACTGAAATATCCGAAACGGCTTTAAAAAGTCTTTTAGCATATCAATGGCCAGGAAACATACGTGAACTCGAAAATCTTATCGAAAGAAGCATTCTTTTGGCTAAAACAGATACTATAGAACATATTCCGCTTCCATCTTTGGATGAAATTAAAATAAACAATACGTCCAATGAGTGGTATTTTAAAACCATTCAGGAAAACGAAAGAGAGCATATTATTAATGTTTTGGAAAAATGCAACGGAAGAATCAGAGGCACCGGCGGAGCATCAGAAATACTTGGCTTGCCTCCTACTACTTTAGCTTCGCGAATGCAAAAATTAGGCATAAAGAGAAATCACTTTTGATAATTTTAGATTGTAGATTGCAGATTTTAGATTGCTGATTTAGATTGGGTAACTACGAGAAAAATCTAAAATCTAAAATCTGCAATCTAAAATCTAAAATCTAAAATAAACTCCGACGATATTAAGTTGACTCTTTTTCGTTTTTTAACGAAATATAGTTTGGCACGATTTCTTAAAAACATTTAATTAACTAATAATCAATGAATTAAAAAATAGGATCGGTTTTAGGTTATAGTTTGGCATAACATTAAAACGTGTATTATGCTAACCGAAAACCCTACTACTATTCTATTTATTACTGGCGCTTTTGTCAGTAATAAATGTTGGGACGAATGGAAACTATTTTTTGAGAGCAAAGGATTTAAAACCCTCGCTCCGGCATGGCCTTACAAAGATGCTCCTGCTGCTGTTTTACGCGATCGTCATCCAGATCCGCAGATTGCTAGTTTACGATTATCTCAATTAATCGAATATTTTGAAAATATTGCTAAAAATCTGCCTCAAAAACCTATTCTCGTTGGGCACTCTATTGGCGGACTTATAGCACAAATATTACTGCAGCGCAATCTGGCAACAGCTGCAATTGCAATACATTCTGTTCCTCCTCAAGGAATAATGACGTTTAAATTTTCTTTCTTAAAAGCAGGTTGGGGACCTCTTGGCTTTTTCACTTCTACAAAGAAAACTTTCTTAATGAGTTTTCCGCAATGGCAATACGCTTTCACAAATGGAATGCCCGAAGAATGGCAAGACAAAGCTTATTGCGAATCGGCAATTCCTGAATCTAAATTAATTGTTCGCGATACGATAACTTCTGTTGCAAAAGTAGATTTTAAAGCACCACATAAACCGCTTTTGCTAATTGCAGGATCAATCGATCATACCATTCCCGAATCATTGAATTTTTCGAATTACAAAAAATACTCAGACAAAGATTCTATCACCGATTTTAAGGTTTTCCCAAATCGAAATCACTTTGTATTAAATCAGCCTGGATGGCAGGAAATTGCAGTTTACATACACGAATGGATTGCAAAACTGCCTCAGCAAAATTCATAATAACCCATTATTTAATAACCACTTCTAAAATTTTTTAATCATGAAAACAAATTTATTAAACACTACTTTTTTCAATTTTAAAACAAAAGCTGTGCAGTTTCTCACTGCCATTATTTTAATATTGACTTTAATCTCTTGCAATAAAAAAGCTGAAGAAACGCCTGTTACAGAGACAAAACCTGCTGCAACAGAAACAGCTGAAGTTGCTCCAGCAAATCCACCTGCAAATTTCAAACATGCAATAGCAACTGTAAACGGAATCAAAATTCACTACGTTATTGGCGGACAAGGAGATCCGTTAGTTTTAGTTCACGGTTTTGGGCAAAACTGGTACATGTGGAACCGACTTTTACCAGAACTTTCTAAACATTTTACTGTAATCGCACCAGATTTAAGAGGTGTGGGAGAATCAGACAAACCAGAAAGCGGTTACGACAAAAAAACGATGGCGTCTGACATTCATGAATTAGTGAATCAGCTTGGGTATAAAAAAATCAATTTGGCTGGACACGACATCGGACTTATGGTAGCTTATGCTTATGCTGCTCAATATGGTGATAATGTAACCAAAATAGCTTTGATGGACGCACTCTTACCTGGAGTTGAGCCAGTTTGGTCAAATGTAAAAGCATCTGCTTGGTGGTTTGGTTTCTTCGGATGGCCAGCTTCTGGAGATATTGTAAAAGGAAAAGAAAAAGAATTCTTAACTAATTTTTGGCCAGTTGTTGGACACGTAAAAGATCCATTTACGCCAGAAGAATCAGCTGAATTTATTAGAGCTTATGCTGTTGAAGGTGGTACAACTGCTGCTTTTAAATGGTTTGGAGCATTTGATCAAGACGGAAAAGACAATGTTATTTTCATGAAGAAAAAACTAAAAATGCCATTATTAGCTATGGGCGGAGAATATTTCGCAGCAGCTTTCCTTAAAGATCACTCAAAATTAGTTGCTGAAAATGTTACCGAATCTAAAATTGCTGGTTCAGGACATTGGTTAGTGCAAGAAAACACAGCGCAAGTACAAAAAGATTTACTAGCCTTCTTTTTGGCTAAATAAATAGCCCTTTGGGTGTAATTCATGCTTTTTATTCAACACATAGAAACATAGCTTTTATTTATAAAAAAGTTCTTAAAAAGAAACTAGTTTCTAACACATAGCCAACTATGTTTATTTTAAACAAGTGAAACGTCTTTTTTAACTTTCAAAAACTATGTCTCTATGTGTTGAAAATAATTACCCCGAACGAATTAAATAACAAAAATCATGAAAAAATTATTATTAATTCTATTGCTTTCTGCGGGCTTGTTAACTCAAGCCCAGCAAAAAGCTGATCTAATTATTTACAACGGAAAAATTGCAACGATGCAGAAACAAAACGAATTTGTTCAAGCAATTGCAATGAAAGACGGAATCATTTTAGACGTAGGAACTGAGAAAAACATTCTTTCTTCTTATAAATCTTCAACAACAAAATTAATTGATGCCAAAGGAAAAACGGTAATTCCTGGACTGAATGACAGCCACATGCACGTCATTCGTGAAGGTTTGAATTATAATTCAGAATTGCGTTGGGACGGTGTAAAAACCTTAAAACGCGCTATGGAAATGCTGAAAGAACAAGCTGCAAGAACTCCAGACGGCGTTTGGATTAAAGTTATTGGTGGCTGGAACGAATTTCAATTTGAAGAAAAAAGACAGCCCACAATTGAAGAAATCAATGCTGCCGTTCCTGATAAACCTGTATTTATCACTTATTTGTATGGAAAGGCTTTTCTAAACAAAAAAGGAATTGAAGTTTTGGGTTATAACAAAAACACTAAATACGAAGGAAGCCTTTTGGAACAAGACGCTAACGGAAATTTAACTGGTTTAATGTATGCTAAAGAAACTCCAAAAGCGATTTACATTACGATGGGATTGACTACAAAATTAAATCCTGAAGAACGAATTAATAGTTCCATTCAGTTTAATCATGAATTGAATCGTTTTGGATTAACAAGTGTAATTGACGCTGCTGGAGGAAGTCAAAACTTTCCTGCTGATTATGTCACTTCTTTGGATTTAGCCAAACAAAACAAGTTGAGTCTTCGCATTTCTTATTATTTGTTTGCACAGCAAAAAGGCAAAGAATTGCAAGATTATGAAAAATGGGTTGCAGAAACGCAAATCAATAAAAATGATAATTTGATTGTGGCAAATGGTTATGTTGAAGAAGGCGCTGGAGAAAATATTGTGGCTTCGGCTGCTGATTTTGAGAATTTCTTAGAACCAAGAATTGTTTTATCTGACGAAATGGAAACTGACCTAGAGCCAATTATAAGGCTTTTGGCAAAAAACAGATGGCCTTTTAGACTTCATGCCACTTATGGCGAATCTATTGACAGAATGCTGAATGTTTTCGAAAAAGTAAACAAAGAAATTCCCTTTAACGGCTTGCGTTGGTTTTTTGATCATGCTGAAACTATTACGCCTTCTGAATTAGACCGTGTTAAAAAATTAGGCGGTGGTATCGCGGTGCAATTTAGAATGTATTATCAAGGCGAATTGTATAACAAATTGTATGGCGCTCCAAAAACACAACTGCCTCCAATTAAAAAAATGCTTGAATTGGGTATTCCTGTTGGAATGGGAACAGATGCAACAAGAATTTCAACATACAATCCTTGGATGTCATTGCATTGGCTTTTGACAGGAAAAACAATTGGAGGAATGCAGTTCTGGCCTAAAGATCAGGTCTTGGATAAATTCATCGCTTTGCAATTGTACACTTCTGGAAGCGCTTGGTTTTCTGGCGAAGAAAAAGACAAAGGAAAACTTATTAAAGGAATGTATGCCGATATGGCGATTTTATCAGATGATTATTTTACTGCCAAAACGGATGATGTTCGAAAAATAGAATCGGTTTTGACGATTGTAAATGGTAAAATTGTTTACGCTTCCGCGGAATATAAAGCGTTGAATCCTGAAATTCCTGCAGTAATTCCAGATTGGTCGCCTGTGAAATATTTTGGAGGTTACCAAAAATAAAAACGTAACGAAATGAGAATTTCACGCAGATAATGCAGATTTGAGCAGATTTAAAAAGGATTTTATTTTATGAGATGATTCCAAAAAAGCGATTTCTCTCCCTTTAGCCCTGATCGAAGCGGCATCCTTTGCTTTTTTTCTTTAAAAAAGCAAAGATATAGCGGAGAGCAGGAACCATGAATCCAAAAATGCCAAATGTTTTGGCTTCTAATAAAAATTAAACATTGACAAAAATATTCAAAAATGAAAAATTATAAATCTATATTGATTACAGTACTTTTTGTGGTCGCATTTTTTTCGGCGCAAAATACGTATGCACAATTTCCATTGCCACCCGAAGTTCCAATTTGGGATGCGAATAAAGTGACATTGCAATTGCATAAAATCTCGGATAATGTTTATGCCGTTTCGCCATCAACAACAGAAACAGAAACTACAAAAGGGATTCCGCAAGCCACTTCTGCGGGATTTATTGTGGGCGAAAAAGGCGTTTTATTAATCGAAACCATGTTGAGCAAAAGATTATACGATCAATTATATAAATTGATTCGTTCTGTTACGCCAAAACCAATTATTTATGCCGTAAACACAAGTGATCACGGCGATCATTGTTTTGGGAATTATTTGCTTCCTAAGGAAACTATTTTGATACAAAATGAATTTTGCAAAGAAAACCTTTCTAAGAATTACGAAGGAATCAAAAGTTTTATGATCATGCTTTTTGGAAAAGATCGCGGGATCGAACAAAGTGTATATCGTCCCGCAGATCTTACAATTGCAGTAAATCAAAGCATAAAATTGGATTTGGGAGGAAATAAAATTGTAGAAATCATTAATGTCGGAACAGCTCAATCTCCAGCCGATTTGTTTGTTTTTTTGAAAGATTCGGACAAAAATGTTTTGTGGGCAGGAAATCCGTTTATTGCTGAAAGTCCGACGATTCCTTGGTTATTTGATGGTTATTTTCTGGAGCCTGTTCGCAATCTTCAAAAAATCTATGACATGATTGGAGATAATGATGTTGTTGTTCCTGGTCACGGCCGAATTACCAATAAAAATGGAATCAAATACACTATTGATTATGTAAATGCTTTGAAGAAGAATGTTGAAGATGCGGTGAAAAAAGGCGAAACTTTAGAACAGGTAAAAGCATCTGTAACGATGAAGGAATTTGATAAGGGATATGTACTTTTTAACTGGCTGCATTACAATTTCAATATTCCAAACGCTTATAACGATATTAAGAAAAACAGTTTAGGCAAATAAGCCATGAAAAAAATCATTCTATTATTTCTTATTTGTATACAACTTCATTCACAGTCTTATCCAGATTTTAAACCGTTGCGATTTGACGAAAATTATGAGGTTTTACAAAAAGATACCGTTAAAAAAAACTGGTACAAAACCATGAAATATCTGCCTCTCTCCTCTTCGGGGGAAACTTATCTGAGTTTTGGAGGAGAAGTCAGGTATCAATATTTCTATGCCAAAAATGAAAAATGGGGAGATGATCCTCAAGATCCTGATGGCTACATTTTAAACCGATTTTTGCTTCACGCCGATTTTCATTCGAGTAAATATTTCCGAGCTTTTATTCAGCTTCAAAGCAGTAATGCAAATGGAAGAATCGATCCGAGTCCAGTTGATAGCAATCCGCTTGAAGTACATCAGGGATTTGTTGATATTAATGTGATTTCAGAAAAAAATAAACAGTTGATTTTTCGAGCTGGAAGGCAGGAATTAAGTTATGGATCACAGCGTTTGGTTGCCGTTCGGGACGGACCAAATAATCGCCAGTCATTTGACGCAGCAAAAGCAATTTTTGGTTACCATAATTTTCGTTCTGATTTATTCTACAGCCATTATGTAGTGGCTCAAGATGGCATTTTTGATGATTATTCGAATAAAAAAAGACAATTCTGGGGAAGTTATTTTGTACTCAATAAAATTCCGGCAATCAAGAATATTGATCTTTATTATTTAGGTTATGAAAGAGCAAATGCCAATTTTGATGATGCTAGCGGAAAAGAATTACGTCATTCTGTTGGAACACGCATTTGGGGAAAATATGACGAATGGCGCTACGATGCCGAAGCTGTTTATCAGTTTGGAGATATTGATTCTAAAGACATAAAAGCTTGGACGGTTTCTTTGAATACTGGATATCAATTTACATCAGTTGTTTTAAAACCTGAATTTGGATTTAAAGTGGAGTTAATCAGCGGAGATAAAACCAATGGTGATAATGCCTTAAATACTTTTAATCCGTTGTTTCCAAGAGGCGCTTACTTTGGACTGGCTTCTGTTATTGGCCCATCAAATCTTGTTGATTTTCATCCATCTTTAAGCTTAGAATTGGCAAAAAATATCGATTGGGTTATTGATTATGATATGTTTTGGAGATATAGCAGCGAAGACGGAATTTATGGTCCGAATACGATTATGATTTATCCAGGAAATGCAACCGATGCTAAAGAAATTGGAAAGCAGTTAGAAAGTGAAATTATATACACTCCTAATCAATATTTATATTTCCGTGTTGAGGCAACTTGGTTTAAAGCTGGGGATTTTTTAAAAGCTGCTGGAACTGGAAAAAATATGTTTTTTACAGGCGTTACGATGCAGCTTAAATTTTAAGTTGTTTTATTGGCGGATTTCTTAACACATAGAAACATAGACTTTTGCATTTTAGTAAAGAATATTGAAAGAAACTAGTTTCTAACACATAGCTATGTGTTAGAAACTAAGTGAAACGCCTTTTTCGAAAAAGCATAACTATGTTTCTATGTGTAAAAAACTTACAGCTAAAGAAAATGATAATTTCTAAATATCAAAAAATGACAACAAGAAGAAATTTTATAAAAATGGCGGGTTTAACAGGCGCTGCAGTAATTACAAATCCTGTTGATACATTTTCAAACTCTATAAAACAAGAAAAAATGGATGCTGAGACACAAAATAAATGGTTAGACGGATCAAGATTGGTGGTTTCGGTTTCTATGCAATTTGAAGCTGGCGGACAGCCTGAAAATGCAGAAAGTCCATTTCCTCAAAACATGCAGAAAGGTTATCGTGATTTCCCTGCTGAAACTTGGTATCAATATGGTTATAAAGAGGGAATTCCGAGAATGCTGGACAATTGGGACAAACATGGAATAAAAGTTACTTCGCACATGGTTGGTTCTGCAGTTTTAAAAAATCCTGCGCTTGCTAAAGAAATTGTACAGCGCGGACATGAAGCTGCTGCGCATGGCATGAACTGGAGTTCAGAATATGCGATGTCTTACGACGAAGAAAAAAAGTTTATAAAAGACGGCGTTGATGCCATAAAAAATGTAACTGGTTTTACCGCTGTTGGATATAACGCTAATTGGCTCAGACGTGGTGAAAACACAATCAAAATTCTGCAAGAACTAGGTTTTATCTATCATATAGATGATTTAAGCCGAGATGAACCTTTTATAATTCAAGCGAATAAAAAGGATTTTGTGGTTGTTCCATACACCATTCGATGTAATGATATTGTTTTAATTGAAGGAAAAAACTTTTCATCTGACCAATTCTTCAATCAAGTAAAAGCCGAATTTGACCAGCTTTATGCGGAAAGCGAATTTAAACGCCGACAAATGTCTATTAGCTTTCATGACAGAATTGGGGGAACTCCGCAAATGGTTAAAACTGTTTCAGAATTAATCAATTATATGAAAAAACACAATGGCGTAACTTTTAAAAGAAAAGATGAAATTGCAAAAATGACTCTTGAAGATAAAACGTCAATTCGTGAGTTTTAAAATTTTAATTAAGCTTTAAAAGTCTATATTTTTAAAGCTTAATTAATAATGTTTAGTCTTTCCTTATATTTGGATAAACTAAATCTCCTAAAGTTTCTCAGAAATGAGCAAAATCAGCACTTACTCACTCGAACATCATAAAAGTCTGTTTACCAATATAAACGACCAAAAAGATTATTTCTATGTCCAGATTGAGGATCATCCGTATATTGATATTCCGTATCGTGCTGAAAGTTATGCGATAGAATTTCTCAAAAAGGGAAGCATTGTAATGCAGACGCGACTGGATAAAATTGTTATTGAAGCACCTGCAATTCTAGCGCTTGGTCCAAATGTAATTAGAAGTTTTACGAAAAACAGTGAAGAGATTTTAATGGATATTATCTTTTTCAAACCTGATTTTTTTCTGGAAAATCAAGCCAATATCTTCTTTCTTTCGCAATATGATTTTTTCGAAAACAGTGATTTACATGTATTTTCTTTAGAGAAAAATACAAAGCCAAAATTTGAACAGCTTTTTTCTTTAATTCAGGAAACGTTAAGTGCAGATCATTTTCATCAAGCTTCCATTCTGAGAAGTTATTTGTACATTTTGATATTCGAATTGGATTCAATCAAACAAAATCTTCCGAATAAAGAAATTCAAAATCCTTTGTTTGAAAAATTTAAAGAACTTTTGGTAAAAGATTTTATAAAACATCGCTCGCCATCTTATTATGCAGATAATTTGAATGTTACCAGAAAATATCTTTCGGAAGTAATAAAAAACAACAGCGGCAAAACAACCCGCGAATGGATTGATGAAATGGTAATTTTGGAAGCCAAAGTTTTACTTCAAAATAAATCTTTAACTATTAGTCAGATTAGCGATACTTTACACTTTTCGAACCAATCTGTTTTTGGAAAATTCTTTAAAAACTACACTGGATTTTCTCCGTTAGATTTTAGAAATCATCCATAAATAAAACCGCCTTTCTGACCAACATTTCAGACTTCTGTCCCTTTATTCTTTAAACAAATAAATAGAGTTTTGCTTTTGATAATTCAAATCTAAAAACATGTCAAAAGCAGCACAATTTGTCGTCATTATAATGGATACCGCAACTTGGATGGAAAATCAGGCGAAAAAATTCTATTCCAATTTATTTTCATCCGAAGCAATTGGAGAAAAATATGTTTCTGAAACACTTTCTATTTCAGAACTTTTTAAAGTGCAAAATGATTTTAATATTGAAGTTTTAATGGTTCATGAAAATGAAATTCCATCTTCTTTTCTCCAATTAAATTCTTCTCGAATTTTTAATGAAAAGATTGAAGCTTCAAAACCAATTTGCATTAACCACATCGTTTATTTTAATACTGAAGAAATTCAAGTACTTTTTAATCGTACGGAAGTAATTGCCAAACAAAGAAAACACGATTTGGTTTGGGTAAAACTCTTTGAATCTGATGCTATTTTGAAAGAGACTTTACTTTCTATGAATTATTCATTTTTTGATTTTGAAGAAAACGCAACAGAAAATCTTCCTGAAAAACAGATTTTTCTAAAAAAGGAAATCATTTAAAATTTGGTGAGACGTTAACAAGACCGAAATATAGTTTTGAAAAAGCTGTCTAGAATTTAGACAGCTTTTTTTATAATCGTTTCATCAGATAATTCTTTTTGGGAGCAATAAATTATCTTTAAAAATGTTTTCTAAACACTTTTAAATCCCTTAGTTTTACTCCTCCAAACATTCCTAAACATGAAAAAAGTAATTTTCTTACTTTTACTAATTTTCTTTACCACAACCACTTTTAGCCAAAATGAAACCAATAAACTTAAGCTTCAGAAAGATAGATTGATGCTGCATAATGTGGCTATTTATCTTCGCAATGTTAATCAAGGTTCTATAGATATTGACAGCGCGATGATTTTAGCTTGCAAAGCTCACAAGTTACCTTACACACTTGCCAACGATGAAGGTTTTAACGACGGATCAAACTTTCCGGGAAATAATTTAATTACCAATAATTATGCTCGCGGAGCAGAATTGTTATTGCCAAGACTAAATACAATCGATCAAATTAAACTGTCATTGCAAATTGGGAGTTTTTATCTTTTTAAAGCTGGTGCAAAAAAAAATGATCTGGAAAATGCGCTTTTGTATATTAATAAAGCTCAAAAACTGGCAGAAAAATCCCAAATTCAAAAATGGTTATTTCAATCTAAATCTCTTCTAGCAAAATATTATTATCAAGCAGGCAAACAGCAATTGAGCAGTACTATTTTTTCGCAATTAGTCAATGCGGCGAGAAAAACAAAAAACGATAAATTACTAGCCGAAGCCATTGATAACAGAGGCACTTTTATGCCAAATAGTAATAAGGAAAAAGCGGTTATTCTATCCGAAGCTTTGGCTATTTATAAAAAAACAGGCAACAAGGAAAAGGAAATTGAAACCTATATGAAAATAATTCCTGTGCATTTTTGGACAGGCGACATGAAATTGGCTAAAGAAGAACTTCTGACAAGTCTTAGTCTTCAGAAAAAAATAGGTTTTCTATATACGCAGTATACTGAAACGGCCATTTCATATATCGAATTATTCCATAACAATTATAAAGATGCACTTTATTATGCCTTGGAAAGTGTTAGCTCAATGGAAAGAACAAAAGATTATGCTTTTGCAGATAGCTTTTATATACGCTTAGGTAATGTTTATAACAACACAGGCTATTATGACGATGCTATTAAATTTTACCAGAAAGGAATTGAGTATAATCAAAGGGAACTTAATGCGGGAACTTGGTATAAAAGCTTTTTTGGAGCTTTACGATCGCTAATGGATGCTTCTAAATATACCGAAGCTTTACAATATCTAGAAAATACTTCCAAAAAATATCCGCCAAAAAACGATTTGGATAATATGATCCTAAATCAGCTTAAGGCTTGCTGTTATGACCAATTAGGAAGGCTAAAAGAAGCTGAGGCCTGTTATGAAAAAGTTGATTTTTATGCTAAAAAATTAAATTCAGCAGAAACACTCAAAGATGTCGCGACTTGTTCTTCAATTATGGCGCTGTTTTATATCAAAATTAACAAACCTCAAAAAGCAGAAGAAATTACCAATCGTATTCTTGCTATCCCTCATAACACAGAAGGTTTTAGCCGTCATGTTTTAGAACTTACCCTATATAAAATTGATTCCCTTAAAGGAAATTATCTTTCTGCGATCGAACACATGAAAAGCTATAACCGAATTCAGGATTCGATGAACAACATTAGTAAGAATCGGGATTATGAAAATTTAAAATTCAAATTTGAGACTAATGCCAAAGAATTAAATATAAAATCTTTAAAACAGCAGACCAAACTTCAAAAAAACGAACTGCATTCGTCCAGACTTCTAAACACAATTTCTACCAGCAGTTTATTTTTATTGCTGATAATCATTATTTTATTATACAACAGGGCAAAAATTAAACAGCGCAATACTAGCCGACTAGAATTAAAAGAAAAAGAAATCAAGCTCAAAAATGTAAAATTAGAACGTTTGCTTGAAGAAAAAGAATGGCTTTTGAAAGAAATTCATCATCGTGTAAAAAACAATCTTCAAACTGTAATTAGTCTGCTGAACTCTCAGTCTTCTTATTTAAAAGATGATTTGGCAATTTCTACAATAAAAAACAGTCAAAACAGAATTTATGCGATGTCACTAATCCATCAAAGATTGTATCGTGAAGACAATGTTTCTATGATTGATATGCCTGAATATTGCAACGAATTGGTCGAATATCTAAAAGAGTCTTTCAATGCAGAATACATTCATTTTGAAGTAAAAATTGATCCGATCGAATTAGATATTTCGCAAGCAATTGCATTAGGATTAATTATCAACGAAGTCATTACCAATTCAATAAAATACGCTTTTAAGGATAACGCAAACTGCATTATTAATCTATCACTGTCTGAGATTTCAGAAAACTGCTATAAGCTTCTTATTTCTGATAACGGAATTGGCATATTGGATATCACAGAACTGCAAAATAGTGATTCATTCGGAATGACGCTTATCAACGGTTTAAGCAATACTCTTGAGGGAGATTTATTTATTGAAAATGAAAATGGCGTTAGTTTTCAGTTAATATTTAAAAGGATTTTAGATAAAGATTAAAATACTGAAAAGGAATCTCGTAAAGACGTGGAGTCGCTAAGTTTTTTTGCTATGATTTTTTGCCACGAAGACGCTAAGACGCTAAGTTTTTAAAAGAATAAAGGAATTAAAAAAGGATATGTTATAAACGTTGCGATAAAACTTTAATTAAAAAAACTTCGCGCCCTAGCGCCTTTGTGGCAAAACAAAAAATCTTAGAGCCTTAGCAACTTTCTTATCTATCCATCCACTGTTTAAAGAAAGGCGTTTTTTCACGACTAATTATCACCTCTCGTTCAGGATCAAGTTTTAATTGGATTTTAAGTTTTGCGTTGAAGTAATTCGCAATAGCTTTGATGCTTTCTGCACGAATGAAAAACTGGCGATTAGCACGAAAAAAGATATTCGGATCTAATTCCTGCTCCAGTTCTTCCATAGTATGTGGAATAGAGACCATTACACCAGATTTAAGAAACAAATTACTGGTTTTGAATTCTGAATATATAAAGTCGATATCGGAAACATCTATACTTTTATAACCGTCGCGATAGGTTACTAAAAAGCGCATTCTAAACACAGGTTTTTCAATCAGTTCTTTTAGAATTCCAGCAATATTGGTAACGCTAGTTTCATTTTTATTTAAAGAGTTGAATTTGGTTAAAGCAAACTCCAATTCGTTTTTTTCGATAGGTTTCATCAAATAATCGATGCTGTTCACTTTAAAGGCACGAATCGCATATTCATCATAAGCTGTGGTAAAAATTACAGGACAAGTGATGTTGATTTCATCAAAAATAGCAAAACTCAATCCGTCTGCTAAACGAATGTCCATTGTAATTAAATCGGGAGTTGGATTCGATTTCAGCCATGCAACTGTATCCACAACAGTGTCAATAATGCCTAAAATTTCACAGTTGGGTTCTAGTTCTTCCAGCAATCTTTTCAATCGGCTGGCGTTGATGCTTTCATCTTCTACAATTAAAATTTTCATAACTCTTAAATTAATGGCAGACGTACTTCATAATAGCCGTTTGATTCACTGAAAGTTGGCATTCTCTGAGATAAAATTTTATAGCGGAATTCAATGTTTTTATTTCCAATTCCTGTTGAAGCCAAACTTTTCCCCGCAGTTCTCTGCAAGTTATTTCGAACAATAATATCGCCAGAATCAGAAAAAACAGTAATAGTAAGCGGATTAGCCAAAGTTGCCATGTTGTGTTTTACAGCATTTTCTACCAATAACTGCAAGGTTAATGGTGGTAAATGAAGTGCAAACGAAGCAGCATCAACTTCAATATTCAAATCAATTTTGTCTCCGAGTCTTTTCTTTAGTAAATAAAAATAGGCATTCAGGAATTCGATTTCCTCTTTTACCGTAATGGTATCTTTATTTGAATTTGAAATCATGTAACGATATACTCTCGTTATATTTTCTAAAAACGAAGCCGCTTCTTTCTGATCTTCATAAATCAATTCGGTCAAAGTGCTGAAATTATTGAACACAAAATGCGGATCTAATTGCATTTTTAAAGATTCTAATTTTGAACGTGTAACTGCTTCCTGAAGTTCTGAAGCTTTAACTTTTAATTCAGCCGTTTCGATTGCATTTAAACGCCATCTGTTCAGCAAAAATATTCCAGTATGAATGGCACTTATGAACAGCGAAATAATGGCTGCCATAATTTTTGACTGCCAAATGGTAACTAAGTCATTTTCTTGTAAAGCGGTACATGGATATAAATAATCCCAAAGACAAGAGAAAAAATAATTAAGAAGAATGTTTCCAGCAATAAGACAAATAAATTGTGCGATTGCCCGAAAAGCTGGATTTTGTTCCCAGCGAATATAATTATTTAATTTTCGACCAACAAACAAGGTCAGTTCTGTAAGTATGGCGCAATACAATAAAATAATGAAGATATCGAAGGTTTGATCTAAATCGAGCAAACCTTCTTCTTCAAAATTTCTATACGGATTCAGAAAATAATAAGATGAAAGATAAACCAGAAAAACGGCTGGAATTACTATAACCCTGTAGTATTTATAGAAAAAATTCTTGCCCGATTTTTTATTCTTATTCTTTCCCTTCATTTATTCCCTTAACTATTAAAATCGATATTTTAGTGTTCCACTAAAATATTCTCTTCTACATTATCTGCTTTTACCGATCGAAAGGTTTTCTTCTCGCGCATTACGCCCCATTTTAAGCACGTTGCACCCCAAGAAAATCCTGCTCCAAAAGTAGTAATCAATACATTTTGACCTTCTTTAAAATCAGCCGCAAAATCCCATAAACATAATGGAACTGTTGCAGAAGTTGTATTCCCGTAACGATCGATATTAACTTTTACTTTTTCAAAATCAATTCCTAAGCTTTCGCCTACAGCAGTAATAATTCTCAAATTAGCTTGGTGTGGAACCACCCAGTCAATTTGGTCTGCTTCTAATTCATTTTTTGCCAAAGCATCTTGCGAAACCTGGCTCATTGCAGCAACGGCTCTTTTAAATACAAAAGCTCCGTCTTGTTTTAAATAATGTGTTCTGTGTAAAAGACTTTGCATTGAAGTTGGATTTCTAGAACCTCCAGCCGGTACAGCCAAAGAAGAAACACCGCTTCCGTCTGTTTTAAGAATCGTTTTCATTAAACCTGCATCAGATTCTGTTTTTTCTAACAAAACCGCTCCTGCTCCATCTCCAAAAAGAATACAAGTATTACGATCTTCATAATCTACGATCGAGCTCATTTTATCTGCTCCAACGATGATTAATTTCTTGTAGCGTCCACTTTCGATCATGTTTGCACCCATTTCCAGCGCATACAAAAATCCGCTGCAAGCTGCATTCATATCAATTCCAAAAGCATTTGTAAGTCCGCTTTTATCGCAAACGATACTTGCTGTTGGAGCTAAAATGTGATCTGGAGTTGCTGTTGCTACAAGCAAAGCTTCAATTTCACTACGATCTACATTATAATTTTCGATAAGATTTTCAATCGCTGCTGCAGCAAGATCAGATGTTGCCGTATCGTCATCTGCGATTCTACGTTCTCTAATTCCAGTTCTTTTGATGATCCATTCCTCCGATGTATCAACTGTTTCTGAAATCTTTTTATTGGTAAGGATTGATGATGGTACGAAACCACCTATTGCTGTAATTACTGCGCCCATTGTTTTTGTTTTTGTTTTAAGCTTTGTACTCTTAGAACCCAATGCTTACTACTTTTTCTCTTCTTTTCAGCTCATTTAGAACTGACACAGGAAGCCAAACAGCATCCTTAAAAGCCGATTAAATCTGTTGACTACAGCTGTTTTGAGAAATTAGTGTTTTAAAAAAACCGAACAAACTAAAAACATTCTACAAAATCCAATTAAAATAAATTAAAAATCTACACCAAGTATTCTCTCGGTAGTGCTTGGTATAAAATCTTTAATTTATCTTATTTTTAAAATCATACAATGCTGTTTCAGTTTGTAGATCATTTCCAATTTTAGCTATTGCCAAACTGATAAAAAACCTATCTGCATTAAGTTTTTAGAGTGCTACAAAATTAATTTAAAAATATCTGAAACAAGCAGGTAATTAAGAATAATTAACAAAACTGCCTGAAATGTTAAAATATAATTTTGAAATTCGGCAACAAGCGCTAAAAATTATAAAATCCCTAAAATCAAAAAAAATCTGTTAAAATTTATTTTGATAAAATTTCTTCAAAAAAACCTCTTAATTTTTATATCATTATTTTTAAATCAAATTAATCTTTAATAATTTGGAAACGACAATAATGGGATATCAAGCCCCGCTGCCAAAATTCTAGTTTTGCTTCTGTGAACCAAAGAATCCCAAAAACCGTATTTTTGAGGCACCATAATCAACAAATCGGCCTCATAATTTTTAATTTCTTTTCTAATTTCGTTGATTACAGCGTTTGATCTTACGGTTTTATATAAATATTTTACGTCTTCAAATTCTTTTTCGATATTCGAATTCATCAAAATTCTGTGTTGTTCTTCTTTCAAATCATCCAACTTTTCATCTACGCTAAAAAATTCGATTTCTGCACCAAAATCTCCTAAAGTACTTTTAATCCAGCTGAACTTTTTAATAGCCGAAAAACTTAAACTGTCACAAGCATAAAGCACTTTTTTTATACTTTGAAAACGTGCATTTTCAGGAACTGCTAAAACTGGAATATGAAGATTCTTGATCGCTGTTGTAGTTGAATTTCCAAGTAATTCTTGTTCAAAAGAACGTTCTGCCATTCCCATAACAACAGCATCTGCATTAGTCTGCTCAATTATTCGTGGAAGTTCGTCTTCTAAAAAGGAATAAGTACAAATTGAATCAACTTCAATTTTAAACACATCGGCTGTTTCTTTAGCCAGATTTTCTAATCTTGAAATTGCTCTATCAATTTGCTTCTGCATCGCATCGGCCGTTATATGCGAATTGGCGCTGTGAACACTCAGAGAAAATGAATTAAATAAAACAAGCTTTGCGCCAGTTGCTTTTGCAAGTCCAGCTGCATAAGTAACAGCATTATTGGCAATCGTAGAAAAATTAGTAGCGGCGATTATAGTAAGAGGTGAAATCATAAAATAAAATTAGGCGTGATATTTTCTAGTAAAATTGCCTAATTATTTACTTCTGCATGAAATTTAGTAACCCAACTATCATTTTTTGAAGCTCAACCGTAAAATTTCATTCCTGAAAAAACAGACTTTCCTTTTTTGTTTCTTACTTTAAAAACGATAAAAAATAATAAGCTCTGACCGTTTTAATATTTATTACTTTTACTTTTATTAAAACTTCAGCGATGGATGCCAAATCTTTATTAAAAGACCATGTTTCTAAAATTGTCACCTTAACAGACGAACAGTTTGATTATTTCTTTTCGCATTTTAAAACAGAAACTTTTAAGAAAGGGCAAACTATTATTAGTGAAAGTCAGGACGTTGACAAAGAGTATTTTGTAATTTCAGGTTGTTTAAAGTCCTTTTATGTCAATGATGACGTAAAAATGTACATCCTACAGTTTGCTATGCCAACTTGGTGGGCTTCTGATTATGCGGCGCTTTACAACAAAACTAAAGCTACTATTAATGTAGATTGTGTGTCGGATGTTGAAATTCTTTCTCTTTCAAATCAGGATCGAGAGAAAATCTGTAGCGAAATACATGAAATAGAACATTTTTTTAGATGGAGAACCAATCGCGGTTACGTGGCTTCTCAGAAAAGATTGCTTTCTTTTATGAATAATGACACCAAAACGAGATACGAAGAATTGCTTTCGCTCTATCCTGCCTTATACAACACCGTACCTAAACATTTAATTGCCGCTTATCTTGGTGTATCCAGAGAAACTTTAAGCCGATTGTACAACGCTTCTAAACCACATTGACGAATGTGATCTACATCACGTAATCTATTTGGAATACCGCCATTACTTTGTACTATAAATTAATAACAATTTAAAATACAGAATAATGGAAACTAAAAATTTTAAAATTTCGAATACTGAAAGTCAAGTAAACTGGATAGGAAAAAAAGTTACTGGACAACACAATGGAACAATTAATATCGAGAATGGTAATTTTACTTTTTCTAATGATGAACTTACTGGCGGAAATGTCGTTATAGACACTACTTCTATCTTAATTCTTGATGTTACCGACTCTGCAACAAATCAGCAGTTTGCAGGACATTTGGCTTCTGACGATTTCTTTTCTACAGACAAATTCAAAACTGCATCTTTAGACATTACGGCTGTTTCTAAACAATCTTCTTCAGCTTATTTTATCGAAGGCAATCTTACTATTAAAGCCATTACACATCCAATTGGTTTCAATTTGGAAGTGAAAAAAAATGAAAACGATTTGAAAGCTTCTGGTAAAATCATCATTGACCGTACCAAATATGATATGAAATTCCGTTCTGGAAATTTCTTCACCAATCTTGGAGATACTTTGATTTACAACGAATTTGAATTGGATGTTAATCTAACAGCAAAACTTGCTTAATACTTAGAAATCATGCCATATGTAAAAATTGAAGTAACTCGTGAAGGTGTTACAAGAGAACAAAAACAGCAGCTCATTTCTGGCATTACCCAATTAATAACAGATGTTTTGGACAAAGATCCGAGCCTTACACACATCGTGATTCAAGAAATAGAATTAGACGATTGGGGATTTGCAGGCGAACAGGTTTCTGTCTTGCGCGAAAGAGGCATTACGGCTCAAAAGAAATAATCACTTAAAATCAGGAAAAAATGAAAACAATTATAGTAACCGGTGCCTCAACAGGTATCGGTAAATCAATAGCTCAATTATTTTTAGAAAAAGGCTACAATGTAGTGATCAATTCTGCCAATTTGCAGAATCTTAAAACTACTTTTAAAGAATTAGGACATGCGAATCAGCTGGCAATGGTACAAGGTGATGTAAGCCGTATTGCAACCGGAAAAGAATTAGTTGAAACTGCTTTAGAACGTTTCGGAAGTGTTGATGTATTGGTAAACAATGCAGGGATATTTCAGCCACAATCTTTCTTAGATGTTGAAGAACAAGACTTAGATCGTTTTTTAAACATTAATTTAAAAGGAACTTATTTTACAAGCCAAGCGGCCGTAAAACAAATGCTGCAACAAGGTGAAGGATCAATTATTAATATCGGAACCGTTTTGGTAGATCATGCCATCGATGGATTTCCTGCAACTGCGCCTATTTCTAGCAAAGGCGGCGTTCATGCCTTTACAAGACAACTTGCTGCAGAATTCGGAAAAAACAATATTAGAGTAAATGCGATTGCTCCAGGGATTATTAGAAGTCCGCTTCAAGCTAAAACTGGCGTAGACAATGCTGATAGTTTGGCTGGATTACATTTATTGAAACGCATTGGAGAAACCCATGATGTGGCGCAATTGGCTCTTTATTTAGCCGAAAGCAATTTTGTAACTGGCGAAATCATTAATTTAGATGGCGGTCACGTTGCTGGACACAGCATCTGATAACTTCAAAAATTAAAATCATGGAAAATTTTGGCACAAATGCAGCTCTAATTACAGCTGTGCTTATGAATTATTTTAACGGAATTTATACAGGCGATGTTCCTTTATTGCGAAGTGTTTTTCATCAAGAGGCAATTGTTGGTTTTGATATTAATGGGGAAACTCATTTTAAAACCGTAAATCAATATCTAGAAGGAGTAAAAAACCGTAAAAGTCCACAGGAATTGGGAGAAGAATTCAAAATGAAAATTCTATCTTTAGAAATCATCAATAATACCGCTGTCGCGAAAGTTCAAGTTCCGATATTCGAGTATAATTATTATGACCTTTTAAGCCTTATCGTTGTTGATGGCAAATGGGTTATCAGTAACAAATTAGCAACTAAAGTAAATTAAAATTCAATGTGGAATTCAACCAAAATAACACAATTACTAGGTATTGAGTATCCAATTTTACAAGGTCCGATGGGCGGTGTTTTTTCAACTACCGCTCTATTGGCTTCTGTAAGCAATGCTGGCGGATTAGGCAGTTATGGCGCCTATACACTTACACCAGAAGAAATACATGAAGTTGGAAAAGAAATCAAGCTTGTTACTTCTAAACCTTACAATATCAATTTGTGGGTTAATGATGTTGACAAAGAACTTCTAAATTACCCTCCAGAAAAACTGGAAAAGATAAAACAGAATTTTAAACCGTATTTTGATGAATTAGGGATTCCGCTTCCTGATTTATCTTCTGATATTCCTTCTAAATTTGAAAAACAAGTAGAAGTTGTATTCGAACTGAAACCCCCTGTTTTTAGCTTTATTTTTGGAATTCCGTCAAAAGAAATACTGAAAGAAAGCCAAAAACTAGGCATAAAAACCATTGGCGCGGCAACGACTTTAGAAGAAGCGCTTGCTCTAGAAGATGCAGAAGTAGATGCAATTATCGCTGCAGGATTTGAAGCAGGCGGACACAGACCTTCTTTCTTAAAACCGGCACAAGATTCTTTTACAGGATTATTCAGTCTTGTACAGCAATTAAAAGCAAAAACTAAAACACCAATCATTGCCGCAGGCGGAATCATAGATGCAAAAGGAATAAAAGCCGCAATGGCTTTAGGTGCCGATGCTGTACAATTAGGAACTGCTTTTATGGTCACAGATGAATCGGGTGCGACGCCTGTTCATAAAGAAATGCTTTTTACTAATCCGAATATTCCAACTACGGTTTCAAAATCGCTTACAGGAAGAATGGGCCGAATGATTAGCAATAAAATCTCCGATGCTATTCCTTTTGAAACTGAAGTACTTCCTTTTCCTCTTCAAACCAAATTAATCGCACCTTTAAAAGTAGCCGCACTCGCCCAAGGAAGAACCGACATGATTAGTTTTTGGTCAGGGCAAAATACAAGCAATTTAAAATACCATAAAGCAAGCGAATTGATGCAGTATTTAATTGCTGAAATGTCGGTGTAGTTTTTTAACGCAAAGTTCGCTAAGTTTTTTTTGCTTTAGATTGTGTTTTTAAGTTCGCAAAGCGTTGTCTTTTATAATCTCGCAAAGTCGCAAAGGATTTTATTTTTAAAGCCATTGATTATTAGGATTAAAAGGATTTTGTTTCACGCAGATTTTGCAGATTTAATTTTTATTTTTAAAAAATCTGCACAGATCTGCTTTAATCATTTCAAATCTGCGTGAAATAAAACTCCGCAACTCTGCGACTTTGCGAGATTAAAAACCACAATATTTGCACAACTTTGCGAACTTAAAACGCAATCTAGAGAAAAAACCTTAGCGCACTTTGCGGTAAAAAACACCAAGTCACTCCCTGTCCATTTCACCCTAAAGTTTGTCCGTTTCAACATAATTCCGATTTCATTTTTAAGGCTTTCAACGCACATTTGTACCGTTAAATAACTTTAAATATCAAAATCATGAACTCAAAAACAACAAAAATTATCTATTGGACAGGCGCAGTATTAACTTCTTTATGGTTTGGCGCAAGCGGTTTCTTCGAATTAACAAACAATCCATTGGTTTGGGGAATTACACAACAATTAGGTTATCCAGCGCATTTTATTTATATCCTTGGCGTTTTTAAAGTGGCTGGAGTCATTACACTTTTAATTCCAAACAAATTATTACGATTGAAAGAATGGGTTTTCGCAGGAGTCTTTTTCGATATCATTTTCGCCTTCTTTTCAAAAATAGCTGTTTTAGGTTTTGGCGCAGCAACTGATGCTATTATTGCCTTTGTAATGGTAAGCGTAACTTATGCAATGTACAGAAAATTATATACGGCTACTTATAGTGCGTCTATCGAAAACTTTTAATAGAGATAGTAAAAACAAGAGGCTTTCTCAAAAGGAAAGTTCTTTTGTGTTTGACTGAATATTAAAAACATTTTATAAATAGAAACCCCAGCGGGGTAAAATATTTATAGAATTTCAATTAGACACACGAAAAAAGCTCCAGCGGAGCGACATATATTATAGTTTAAAAAATATGTCACTCCTCTGGAGCTTTATATTGTAACCGTATACTTTTGTCTATAAACATTTCGCTTCTCCGAAGCTTACAGAAAGATGCTATCTTTTGTAATAGTCTACCTCTTACTAATTTTTAATTTAATTATTTCCAATGAAAAAGATTATTCTAATTCTCTGTTTTATACTTTCAGCTTTGTTTTTTATAAGCTGTTTTATGTTTCCAGGATTATAAAATCAAGCCAATTAGTTTATCTAAAAAACGATAAATTAATTGGTTTTATCGGTTTTCTAACCAGCTCAAAAATGCGGTGGCTTTTTCTTTTCCCACTAATATTTTTTCTTCTGTTGGAACACTTAATTTCACGATTATTTTACGCGAAAAATAATGTTCTGCTTCGCGAATGGCCGAAAAATTAACCAAATATTGTCTATTGATTCTAAAGAACTGAATTGGTGATAAAAGCTTATGAATTTCATCTAAAGACTGCGTTAACGGGTATTCGTTTTTGTCTAAAGTCATAATTGTTGGCGTTTCGTTTTTGATGAAGAAAAAAGCAATATTCTCGGTTAAAACTGTCTGATATTTATTGTTTTTGAAAACTAAAAAACTGCTTTTTCCTTTATTTTCGCCATTTCTGGTCAACAAATAATCGAAATCAGGCATTACTTTTTTATTTCTCTGAAAGAAGTTTTTCAATTCTCCCGCTTTCTTTAAAGCTTGCGAAATGCTTTCTCTTGAAAAAGGTTTTAGAACATAATCAATTCCGTTTGATTTGAAAGCTTCGATTGCATAATCATCAAAAGCAGTACAGAAAATTACAGGCGACAAAACTTCGACATTTTTAAAAATCTCAAAACACTGACCGTCTGCCAGTTGAATATCCATAAAAATAAGATCTGGTTGATCATTTTCCAAAAGATAATCTACTGCGCCGTCAATGCTTTGTATATAAGACAAAATCTGAAAATCGGGTCTGATGCTCAGAATTAATTGGCCAAGTGCCTTGGCTGTTTTTACTTCATCTTCAATTATTATGATAGTCATAATTTAGGGGTATTTTAACTTTAAAGGTAGTGTCGTCTTTATCAATTTCAATTTCTTTATGAATCAGGTGCATAAAGCGCTGGTTGATATTATCTAAACCAACACCAGTAGACACGGCGCCTCTTTTAAGCTGAATTTTATTTTCAACTACCAAAAACTCATTTTCTGTATAAAGCTTTATTTTGAGAGGTTTATCTAAAGAAACGACATTGTGTTTGATGCAATTTTCGATTAATAATTGCAAAGTAAAAGGTGGAATCGCCGAATCGTACTGCTTTGGATCAATTTCATTTTCTAAAACAAATCCGTCTTCAAAACGCGCTTTCAGCAGATACACGTACGAATCTAAAATCTGAAGCTCTTCGCTCAGCGGAATCAAATCCATTTTTCGGCTTTCTAGTGTAAATCGATAAAAATCGGATAATTTCAAGATGAAATCCGAACTCTGCGGATCTTGGATATCGACCATCGATTTTAGCGTATTCAAACTATTAAACAAAAAATGCGGATTTACCTGCTGTTTCAATAATTCGTATTGAGCGCCTAGATTTACTGCTTTTGTGCGTTCCAATTCTACTCCCATTTGCTGTGTCTGATAGTTTTGAAAAAGAAGATGCAGAAACATATACACAATCAAGTTGATTAAAACTCCGCGAAGCTCAAACATGATTGGAGCATCCATTTTTGAAACCTGAAACAGTTCCTGATGCGCAATTACCAAAATCACCATTAAAACAATCCCTAAAATAACACTGAGTAAAAGTTTCCAGTTAAAAAGACTTTTATTGGCATGATTAGCAGAAAATTTTGGTAAACTATAAATGTTGTAATACCATATAAAAAGAGAAAACAGGAGTGTAATCGAAGAATTTATAATAAGATCTCCAGGTGTAGAATCGGCATCAAATAATTTAGGAATCGAAGCCATAACTGCCAATGCAACTGAACTCCCCCAAATGACTTTGAGCGAAACCTGAAAACGTTTTGTTTTTTCCATATTGTAATTGGTTTGTTATCCTGATAATTCAAAGATAGGTTTATTTGAAAAAGATTTCACGCAGATTTAAAGTGATTTTAGCAGATCTATACAGATTTTTTTTATTACGGTTTCCTTACACGTTTTGTCATTTCGAGGAACGAGACTCGAGCGATAGCGAACAGGCGAAGCAAATCTCACTCAAGATTCGACAAAGATTGGCGAAAATCTGTGCGGAATTTCTAGTGAGATTTCTCGTTCCTCGAAATGACAAAAAATGAGAATAAAAAACTTTGCGTCTCTGTGACTTTGCGAGATTAAAAACAAACTGAAATTATCTGCTAAAATCACTTTAAATCTGCGTGAAATAAAAAACTAAGCCTTCTTAACTCCCAAAATAGCACCTGAATTCATATCCTGAATAAACCCAATAATTTCGAAATCTTGTGCATTATAATTTTTAGGAAGATGAATTGTCGCTGTTCCTTTTTTGTTTTTATTTAAATCTACAGATTGCAGATTACGAACGATCTGATAATGCGATAAAACCCTGTGGGCATTCTCGCCTCTTTTTACGTTGCTCTTAGCTTCTTTCTGAACAACTGCAAGCAATAAACGGCTATTTTTTGAAGTGCCTTCAACATTATAATTTACAGAAAGCGAATTAGCATTTTGACTTGCCTCTAAACTTAAACTCGCCGAAACTGGCTTTGAAATTGCCGATTTAATTCCGTTTCGAAGACTCGTTTCTTGAGAACCGATATAATCAGTTTTTCCGTTAATAATTACTTGAGGTGTGTAAATGGGTTCTTTTCCCATAAATTGAGCGTAGTCGTATTGTCTTTTTGTAAAATCAGCATTACTGAAAATATCTTTCCAACCCTGTTTGTCCCAATAATCTACGTGATAAGCCAATACATAAACGTTTTTATCACGGTATTCATTCTGAATTTTCCCAAGCAATTCATCAGCAGGCGGGCAGCTCGAACAGCCTTCTGAAGTATACAATTCTAAAAGTGCAAAACCTTTTTTATCTGAATTCTGACTGAAAACGCTGTTTCCAATTAAAAGAAACAACATTATAAATCCACTTAAAATTTTTATCTTTTTCATAATTAAATTTATTAAACCTGACAGGTTTTAAAATCCTGTCAGGTTTGTTGAGAACTGAGTTATCGCATCAACTTATAACTCATAATTCATAACTTAAAACTATTAAAGAATATTAATCTCAACGTTTATATTCCCTCTTGTCGCTTTAGAATACGGACAAGTCTGATGTGCTTGCGCGGCCAAAGCTTCTGCTGTTGAAGTGTCAATTCCTGGAAGGCTGATATTTAATCTTGCCTGAAGAGAATATTCTCCTTCTGTTACGCATAAATCTACTTCGGCGTCTACAGCGGTTTCGGTTGGAAGTCTAACTCCAAGTTTAGAAGCCGCAATTCCTAAAGCTCCAATAAAACAAGCCGACCATCCCGCAGCAAATAACTGCTCTGGATTTGTTCCCGGACGCGAAGATCCCGGTGCACTTAATTTGATATTCAATTGTTCATCTGAACTTTGAGAAGCTCCTTCTCTACCGCCTGTTGTGTGTGTTTTTCCTGTGTATAAAACTTTTATTTCCATGATTTTTTGTGTAAAATGTTATTTGTAAAAAGTGAAATGTTTTTTGTTTTTTTGCGAAATGTAAAAAGTAAAAGAATGATTCACCATTATTTAGATACGTCAATTATCGCTTGTGCAAAAGCTTTTGGATCTTCTTGCGGAACGTTATGTCCGATTCCTTTTAAAATTCGGTGTTCGTATTTTCCTGTGAATTTGTTTGCGTAGACTTTTCCATCCGCAAAAGCGCCGTCAAAATCACTTCCTATTGTAATGGTTGGAACTTTAATTTCTGGTTTTGTCGCCAAACGTTTCTCTAAAGAATCGTATTTAGCTTCACCTGCTTCCAGAGATTGTCTCCATCTGTAATTGTGAATCACAATCGCTACATGATCTGGATTATCAAAAGATTGAGCTGTTTGATCGTAAGTTGCTTTGTCGAAGTTCCATAACGGAGAAGCGATTTTCCAGATCAATTTATTGAAATCGTAAGTGTTTTGAGTATAACCTTGTTTTCCTCTTTCGGTTGCGAAATAATATTGGTACCACCATCCTAATTCGGCAGTTGGAGGAAGCGGTTTTAAGTTTGCTTCTAAGTTCACCACCAAGTAACCACTTACTGAAACCAAACCTTTTACACGTTCTGGCCAAAGTGCTGATACTACAACTGCTGTTCTAGCGCCCCAATCGAAACCGCCAATTACAGCTTTATCTATTTTTAGCGCATCCATAAAAGCGATAATATCACTTGCTAAAGCTGCCTGCTGACCGTTTCTGAAAGTGTCTTTCGAAAGGAAAGTCGTTGTTCCGAATCCGCGTAAATACGGTGTGAAAACGTGATATCCTTTTGCTACCAAAATCGGAACGACTTCGTTATAACTGTGAATATCGTATGGCCAACCGTGAAGTAATATTACTGGAGTTCCGTTTGACGGACCTGCTTCAGTATAACCTACGTTTAATAATCCGGCATTGATTTGTTTTAAAGTTCCAAGTGAACTGCTTACTTCAATTTCTTTTTGTTTTGAAGTTTGTGCTTGAGTGAAAGTTGCATTCATAAAAAGAATAGCGATTAGAATATTTGATAGTGTTTTCATAATTTTTATTTTTTCGATTAGTTGATTATCAGTTAATTTCTTTGTCAAAGGTATCTTGACGTTGTTTGTTTTAAAAGGCAAAAAAAGGTGAAGTAGACAAGGTTACGGTTGAAGTGGACAGGGAGAGATTTTGCCACAAAGACACGAAGGCACTAAGTTTTTTTTAAAAGAATAATTATTATTAAGGTATTTATAATAAAAATCTTTGTAGACTTTGTGGTAAAAAAAATCTTTGCGTCTTTGAGCCTTCGCGGCAAGAACCTTAAACTTGAAACTATTTTTTCATTACAAGTATCGGTTTTCCTTTTTCCACAATATAAGTCGCCAGTTCTGATGCTTTCGCATTTGTATTATTTTTAGCCGAATGCACTACGCCAGCTGGAATAAAAAGTACTTCTCCTGCTTTTAGTGTTACAGGCTTTTCATCTTCGATCTGATATTCTAGTGAACCTTCAACCACATAAATCACTTCTTCACCTGGATGAGAATGTTTCCCAAAAGCAGAATGTCCGTCAAAATCGATTCGTGCCTGAACCATTTCTTTTCCTGGAGTACTTAGATCATGTTTTTGTAAATCGATGCGTTTTACTCCCTGCGCCGCAATCTGATTTGGAACTAAAAAGGCAATAATTCCTAAAACAATAATTGCGATGATAACCCATGTTTTTTGTTTTTTCGTTTCCATAACTTCTGATTTAAATTATTTGTTTTTCGTTAATTTCTTCGTCAAAAGTATTTCGATAACCCTTCATACGAAATCAGAAAATAGGTGGAATGGACAAACTTCAGGGTGAAATGGACAGCGCGTGAGTTGTGATATGTGAGAGGTAAAATGTTTGAGGTTTAACCGCAAAAGACGCAAGGATTTACGCAATCCCGATAGCTATCGGGAGCTAAGTTTTTAATCTCGCAAAGTCGCGATCCCGAGGCTTCGGGAGCAAAGTTTTGCCTTTATTTTTTGCTACAGATTAAAAGGATTAAAAGGATTTTTGTTTCACGCAGATCCAGCAGATTTTAGAAAATAATTTGCCTTTATCTGCTTAAATTATTTAAAATCTGCGTGAAATAAACCTTTTCGATTAAAATAAGAATTCGCAAAACTTTAAAAGAAAACTTAGCGCCCTAGCGCCTTTGTGGCAAAAAAACGAGCACAAAAAAAATCAGGATTAGTATTTTACCACCATCCTGATTTCTTTGAATTAAAATTAACCTTTACTTTTTATCTTCTTCCTCTAAAGCCTCCTCCGCCTCTGAAACCGCCGCCGCCGAGGCCGCCTCCATTAAATCCGCCTCCGCTTCTTTGGATATTTTGGAAATTACGTGTTTGCATTTCACCACGATCTCTTGAAATAGCCGAGCGATCAAGATCGTTTGTTATATCTGAACGTCCAGCTTCTCCAAGCGGTTTATTAGGCTGTCCGAGCGTTTGGTTTGCTTTAGGAAAATTATCTCGCTGAATTCCATCTCCCATTCGAGTTTCGCCTCCTAGGTTCTGATTAGCTTTTGGCAAATTATCACGCTGAACTCTTTCGCCTGCACCATTTGCACCAAGTCCTTCATTAGGTCTGTCACGCTGAATCCTTTCTCCCGCTCCATTGGCTCCTAGTCCTTGGTTAGCCCTATTCTGAATGCCTTCACCCGCTTTTTTAGACGAACCCAAAGTTCCTGCTTGCGTCCAGCCACCGTTTCCATTATTATAATGGCTCCAATTTCCGTTAGCATCTCTTTTATAAACATGTCCGTCGTGACCAGCATAGAGATTATTATTGGTATGAATTGTAGTTCCTCCGCCTCTTCTGTGCGTAATGACACCTTTATTTCCTCCCGAAGTTTCATAACCAATTGCCGTCCCTCGTCGTGTAGTGATATGTCCCGTCTGCGCCCACTGATTTCCATTTGTTGCAGCCGAATGTCCCCATTGCGCATACGCATTATGTCCTTGATTCGTTCTCGCATAATTTCCCGTCCACGGATTATAAGTACTTGCAGCAGTGCGCCCGCCATACCATCCTTGTACACTTGCAGAACGCCCGTATCTTCCCGTTGCAGGATTATACCAAGCCGAAGTTCCAGCTGCGCCATAAGGTCCGTAAACGCGTCTTCCAGCTGCATAACCACCAGTCCACGGATTGTAAACCGCTCCTCCTCCATACGCATAAGGCCACGGACGATAGATTGGATACAGTCCACCGTAATATACATAAGGAGGATAATACCATCCTGTGCCATACGTCAAAATAGCCCCAAATGTTGCACCAATAATAAAAGCACCCAAATAACCCGCAGTAGAACTACTTTCAACCGTTGTATCAGTTGTAGTTTGCGTGACATACGTAACATTGTAAACTGGCGAACTTGGCGGAATCGTATAAATTTCTTTCGGCACAGAATCGCATGTTTTCCAAGGTCCGTTCGGACTTGTCGACATAAACCAAACTGCCTGAAAACACAAATAGTACAAATCGCCCACTTTTATAATCTTCTCTTGCGTGTTGCTTGCATATTGCATTTTAGTTCCATCAATTGGTTTAAACTGAGGTGTTCCGCCATCATACGATACTTTTACTTTTGCCTCAGCATCCGATTTCTTTAAAATAGCCGTTGTCGGAACTTGCGATAACATTACGGCATCATTCGCTTCCTGCGTTCCAGGCACAGATGACAATACATTGGCACGCGGAGAATCTTTCGGAATCTTAGCAAAATCAGCTGGAAGACTATTACTGGCATAACTCCACGGTCCAGTTAGTTCTTTAGACTTAAACCATCTTCCAGACAATAATACATAATACTGACCCTTGTTTTCATCGGCAAAAACATCATTCTCGGTATTGTCAATGTATAACAATTTAGTTCCTGGAATTTTAACGAATTTCGGACTTCCGTTTATCGCAATCAATTCTGCAGGTTTATTACTGTAGAAAACTTCAGGAGGTGCTCCAGAAGAAGGCGGCGGAATCATTTTCTTAACATCATCAAAATTCTGTCCCGAAGGCAGATTGCTCAAACCCGCAGGCAATTGGGTTGTTTTTGTCCATTTGCCCGCGACATTTTTCGAAGTCAGCCAGATATTCTCTACCAATAGATAATAATCTTTTGTGGTTTTATCAAAAAACAAATCCCAATTGGTATTTACCACATATTGAATATCCGATTTTTCTACAGGCACCAAAACCGGTTCGCCTTGCACAATAAGCAAAATCGACGGATTCGTACTGTAAAAAATGGCTGGAGGATCGTTTTTAGCCGCAATTCCCTTTGGCGGACTTTTGGTATGACTTAAATCTGCCAAAATACGATCTACCGAAATAGGATCTCCGCTCTGAGGTAGCGTTTCTTTAAACAGCTTTTCCATTTCAGGAACTTTCTTTTCGTCCAGAGCTGGAAACCGGATATCGGTTACCTGAAGTTTTTTAATAAAAGCGCTTCGGTTGTCTTTGTCTACCAATGTTTCCGCTTTCAAAGAGGCCACACCCAAAACCTGTTTTCCGTCTTTTGGAGTCAGCGAAAAAGCCACTCGGGCCGTAAGTTCTTTAAAATCTTTCCAGTCGTCTACCTGAGGCTGATAATAAACCAGTTTAGTCCCATTATTCTCCGCTTCACGAGGCCAACCACGATCTGCAATTAATGTAGAGTCGGCAGTATCAGGCTTTTCCGCTTCTGTACTTACTTGCTCTTTATCCTTATCTTTTTTGCAGGAGAACAAAATTGCGCTCAAACAAACTCCAAATATTAGAAAAGCATTTCTCATAAATTTAAAAGTTAGATTATTCATTGAAAACTTATTTTCTCGATCGTCTTATAAAATTGATTCCTATAAAATTAAATTCACCGCATAAATAAAACTACAAATCAGCCGCTTACTTTGTTTCACATTATAATTTGAAACCAAATAAATGCTTAAATAATCCTTATTTTCTCGAATCAAGAGTTTAATCTGTACCAATAAATTGAGCTAAAATGAAGCATTGATATTAATTAGAAGCTGTTTCCTGCTATCCGCTATATCTTTTCCTTGCTAAAGAAGCAAGAAAAAGGATGCCGCTACTATCAGGGCTAGGGCACTCATTTTCAAAAGACCGTTTTCGAAAAATTATTATTTAAAGTCTTTTGTGTTCTAACCTCCATCTAATCAATTATTATAAATTATTTTTATAACTATAAAAAATTATTAATTTGATTAATAAACACCTTCCCTATACCTTTGCTTCATCAAAATCAAAGAAATGATTTGAACATCTTAAAAAATAACTTTAAAAAATAGAAATCATGAAATTTACAAGAAGAGCAAACGCAAACTGGAAAGGTACAGGAATGGAAGGAAAAGGAACCATTAGTACACAAAGCACAACTTTAGATAATGCGCAATTATCATTCAAAACTCGTTTTGAGCAAGGTGTTGGAACCAATCCTGAAGAATTAATCGCAGCGGCACATTCTGGATGTTTTACTATGCAGTTAAGCTTTTTATTATCTGAAGCTGGTTTCGTTCCAGAAGATTTAGATACAACAGCGAAAGTAACTTTTGAAGACGGAACTATTACTTTAATTCAATTAGAATTGACTGGAAAAGTACCTGGAATTTCTGCAGAAGAGTTTCAGCAAACCGCTCAAAAAGCAAAAGAAATTTGTCCAATTTCTAAATTGCTGAATACTGAGATTACTTTATCAATCACTTTACTTTAAATAAATCCCAATACAAAAATCCCAAATTCCAAGTCTGAATGGAAAATTGGAATTTGGAATTTTTAAAATTGAAATTTCTATTCAAATTTAAAATCTAAATAAAATGAAAACAATATTTAAAAGCTTTTTAGCATTCGCAGTCCTTATTTTTAGTTTAGCATTCACAAACGTAAACGCACAAACTAATCCTAAAATTAAAAATGTCGTATTAGTTCACGGTGCATTTGCTGATGGCTCTGGATGGCAAGGTTTATACAAAGTTTTGACTAAAAAAGGCTATAATGTAACCATCGTTCAGAATCCGTTGAGTTCTTTGGAAGATGATGTTCAAGCCACAAATTTAGCTTTAGACAAACAAGACGGACCAACTATTTTGGTTGGACATTCTTGGGGAGGAACAGTAATTACAGAAGCTGGAAATCACCCTAAAGTAGCGGCTTTGGTTTATGTAGCGGCTTTACAGCCTGATAATGGCGAAAATTCTGTTCAATGGTTGCAAACTGCTCCTCCAGCTCCTGAAAATGGTGTATTGCCTCCAGATGAAAAAGGAATTGCGTATTATGACAAAGCTAAATTTCACGCTGGTTTTGCAGGAGATTTGAGCAAAGAACAAGCCGATTTTATGTATGCTTCGCAAGGTGCTTTTCATGCGCAAGGTTTTTTAACACCGATAACTAAAGCCGCTTGGAGAACTAAACCTTCTTACGGAATCGTAGCAACTGAAGATAAAAGTATTGTTCCGAGTATTCAGTACGCAATGTACAAACGTTCTAACACCAAAATCACTGAAATTAAAGGTAGCCACGTCGTATTTATTTCTCAACCACAGAAAGTGGCAAATGTGATTATTGAAGCATCTAAATAATTGTGAATGGTTAATTATAAATTCATACATAAGCTTGTCATTTCGAGGAACGAGACCCGAGCGATAGCGAACAGGCGAAGCAAATCACACTAGAAATTCTACAAAGATTGGCGACAAACATTGCGCAAACCCGCGTGTGATTTCTCCTTCGTCGAAATGACAAAAACATAACTAAATTCCAAATTCCAAGCTACACAGTAATTGGAATTTGGAATTTTTATTTTGTAATTTAAGTCAACTTACTTATTGCTTTAACAAAATAAGGCGAATCGTTCCAGCGGATTTTTTTATAATTGAAATCTTTTTTAAGCGATTCGGGAAGGCAGTTCCAGATTGCTTCATTCATTTTCTCCAGTAATAATTTCTTAGAGAAAGAATCAGAAACTACTAGACTTATTTCTCTTACGGGAACAGGTTCTTTGAAAGGTTTAAAAAGTCCGCCCGATTCGTTTAAAGTGGAAAGTTTAGGAATAATCGCAAATCCTAAATGGGCTCGAACTAGATTTTTTAAGGTTTCTATCGAATTAATATCGTACGTAAATTGTTCCTTTATTTTATCTGATGTTTTTAGTCCGCAGATGTCTAATAATTGTGCGTTGTAGCAATATTCGTGATGCAATAATAACAATTCGGTTTTGTCGCCGGGCTGCATTTCGTAAAATTCATCATTCGCCATCGGATGCGTCTGATTTAAATAGGCAACAAATGGTTCTTTAAAAACAACATGTTCTATTAAATTCGGGTTTCCCGTTGGCGTAGCCATAATCGCAACGTCTATTACACCTGTTTCTAAATCGCGCATTAAATGTCCCGTATAACCTTCTTTGATAATAAAATGTACTTTTGGCGCCACTTCTTTCATTGCCTGAATAAACAGCGGAATCAGATAAGGCGATAAAGTGGAAATAATGCCAAGTTTCAGCTCTCCTTCCAGCAGATTTTTTTCATTGATCACAAAATCACGAATTTCATCTACTTCACGAAGTATCTTTTTGGCTTTATTAATAATTTCAATTCCTAAAACAGTTGGTGTCAACGGCACTTTATTTCGATCAAAAATCTTAATTCCGATTTCTTCTTCTAGATTTTTTAACTGAATGGTAAGTCCGGGCTGCGTTACCATACAAACTTCGGCAGCTCTTGCAAAATGCCGTTCTTCGTCTAAAGCGACTATATATTTTAACTGCTGAATGGTCATGTCTTCTAGTTTCTAAGATACAGAGATGCTAAGGTACTGAGTTGCTCTTTTTTATTTTTAGTTTTTTAAGAAAACTTTGTGTTTGTTACATATAAATAAAATTTAAGAATTATACTACTTTTTATACTATTAAACCAACTTCTTTTTTAATATATTTGCGCTTCCTAAATTACAGAATTATGATACTTAAAAAACTTCTTGCCCATGTGGTATGGTGGCGGCATTGGAAACAACCGTAACGCTTCTGTAAGCGTAGGACACCTTAGCTACATGGGTTTTATATTTCCTAAATTACAGAGTTATGAGTACCAAAACCCTTTCAAAAGAAGCCGAAATCGGTCTAATGAATTTCTTCAACAACAGAATTGACCCACTCGATATGGCAAGAGCCATAAGACAGGTAAATCTAACCCTCGCTTTGGGCGTTCTAAACGATCAAGAAAACATTCAGTTGAATGCTGCCAAACTTGGAGATAGCTTCTATTGGCTCAATGAACTAGCCGAAATTTTAGATCCTTATCTGGATTTGGAGTAAGGTTTATTCTTTTTGAAAAAATTAAAACCCTTGGTCTTTGAAAGAAGATTGAGGGTTTGTTACAGAAAGAATACATGGATTAAATATTTAACTTAAGTCATTTGCATTATTTTTTGAATACCAGTTTTCTGGATGGATCCTATATAAGACAACCTCAAATTTACCACATGCTGGACATTCGATAAATCTTTCTCCTCCCTTATCTATTTCATTATCATCAAAAGCGACATCTTTAGTTATTAAATATCCTTTATCCCAATGTGGGCATTTTATACTAGTATTGATATCAATTCTAAATTTTTCAACTGCGTTTAACCATTTATTTCTTTCATCCATACTTATTCAAATAAATTAAATGTTTTTTCAGTAGAATTTAAAGTTTCTGAATTTTAATTCTTTTAAAATCAACCCGATAGTGCGGATTTGAAATCCGTGTCCACAATAGCAAGACATAAAACAAATCATTAAAACAAAAGTAACATAGATTAAAATGCCTTTATATATTTACTTTTTATTTAACTATAACCTTTATTGCGACAATATTCTTTAAATTTAATTTGATACTCTTCCATTTCTTCTTTTGTAGCTAATCGTAAATTATTAGTTAAGAGAGAAGTCATTTCA
Source organism: Flavobacterium ginsenosidimutans (assembly GCF_003254625.1). Classification (GTDB taxonomy): domain Bacteria; phylum Bacteroidota; class Bacteroidia; order Flavobacteriales; family Flavobacteriaceae; genus Flavobacterium; species Flavobacterium ginsenosidimutans. The sequence goes on along the minus strand of NZ_QJRJ01000082.1, from coordinate 269,469 downwards.
ACTTCGTTATTCTCCTCAAATGTCCATAACTCAACTAGAAAATAATCCGGATAAAAATCTTCGATAATAATAGCAAACTGCCCATTCCATTCCTTCTTTAAGTGTTCTACAACAATACACAAATCATATAATTTCATAATATTTCTATTTAGCAAATCCAGCAAATGGGGTTGAAAGAATTAATTCCCCTCTGGTGAGCTTTTTTTATCTCAAGCCAAAAATTTACTACATTAACAAAACATTCAGTAGAAGACTAATAATTGCTTTCTTTTTTAACTATAACCTTAGCTACGATTACAATATTCTTTAAATTTAATTTGATATTCCTCAATTTCTTCTTTAGTTGCGAGGCGAAGATATACCTTATTTAAATAATTAATATCCGCCCCATCTAATTTCTCAAAATTCCATAATTCCAAATGATAATCATCTCCCTCGTCCATATCAAGAATGAAAGCATAGGTTCCTTCTTCATAAACTAGTACATTCTGTTTTAAAATACATAAATCAAATCTTTCCATAATTATTTAATTTCTTTTACAAAAGGAGAAGATAAAACTATTTCACTAATCTTACCCTATAGCGCTGATTTGCAATCCGTGCCTGCAACAGTGAACTACGAAACAAATCATTGAAACAAAAGTTATACTACTTAATGTGCTTTTAAGATTAACAAAGGGAACAAACCAATCTTTACGGGCACGGATTGCAAATCCGCGCAATCGGGTTTTACTTTTATTATATTGCCCCTATACTCATTTCGTTTATCAAGCTTGCCCAAGCTCCTTTTTCAGCAGCTTCTTTATCTATATCAAATATCATTTCCTTCAATAAACTAGCATATTTTTCGTAGTTACAATTTTCATAATATGCTCCAAATGATTCCGATAATATTAAACGACGAATAACAAAATCATAAATAAAAGAACATAATAATAACTTGTCTAAATTTGAATTAATAATAGAATAAAAGCTATTTTCTCTATATCCCCCGTATGTAATTATTCTATTAGTCCTTAGTTCAATCCCAAATTTCATATCTGATAGATGAGTAGCCTCACCAAAACAAAAAATTGATTCTTCAATAATTGGATCTATAAAATTAATTTTAGAATAAACTATTTTTTTTGGCAATCCAATATTTTCAATAATATAAATTAAACTTTTATCTAACTGATTTTTTATTTTTCCAGTTAGTTTTATTTTATGCGTTTCAACATTAAACTCATTCATAAGTAAATTATTTAAGTAAATTTATAAGAGCTTCAAATCTCTGATTTAATGATTCTCTTCTTTTCGCAATAATTTCTGCTGGAGCAGTGCTGTTCCCTGGATAATCATATGAAAATGATTTTTGCGCAGAAAAGAAATTCTTCTCTAACATTATTTTACAGTTTGATGTCTCAAGCGAACATGGTTCCAGTTCACTATAAATTCTTTTCACACTATTATTAGAAATACCATTTTTCTCAAACCAATTTTTAGCAATCTGTTCAGCATGAGTTCCTATTCCTATTTCAGTAGTAAAAGCTTTTTTTATTAAAACACCATTTGTATCTAAATATTCAAATACAGCAACATTCCCTCTATGGTTTGGCTCACTTAATGTTTTTCTAAATTGCACTGCAAATTGACTTAAATCTTCGCTACCTAAAGCAACTTTTTTTAACGTATTTGCGATCACATTCCCTTCAACCCCATACTTCTCAGGATGAGCCTGTAAATCTTCTAAAGCATCCTCAACCTGTTTTGCAGTATATTTTCCTCCCTCCTCGCAATAGGAAAAATTTACTTATACAAAAAACACATCTCTAATCTATACTTAATTTTAATTGCTTTTTACCTAATTCAGTTAGTTCATAATTGTTCCTTATATTAATAATTATATATTTTAGTTTAATAAACTCATTGATTTTTGACTTTAAATCAAATTCGTTATCGAACAGAATTTCATAATTCTTATCTCGCGCAATTATATTTAGAGATGAATTTATCATTTTCAAAGAAGCTCCTTCACCTTCATCAACATTTTTTATTATCAATAAAACTATTCTATCTACTTTGTTAATCATATTCTTTTAATAATTCTTCAATACTTGGTCCGCATTTGGAATACTTCTATTTCAAACCAAACATATAAAATATTTTAAGGATGTTTATTTTATCTTTTCTAAATACTTTTTTCCTATTATTGTAATCTCGTATGGAGAAGTCTTAGAAATCATTTCCAATTGCTTTAACTCTTGAAGCTTATCTCCAATTCTAAAATTTAATGAAATTCCAAAACTATACCCAAGTTCATCATAGAGCTTTCTATCCAACACTGAGATTCCCAATCCTTCTTGGTTTTCATTTAGTATTTTTAAAATACTTAAACAAACTACATCTATTTCTACTTTCATTTTTGAATATTTGGGTGATAAAGTGATCGTATTAATTTTCCATTATAATCCATAATCTCATACAATTGAAAATCTTCTAAAGTAGCCGCATGTGCATTATCCCATACATAATCTGGAATTTTTGAATAATGTGTGTTTTCGAAGCCCAATTCTTTATATCTTTTAAATTCTTGTATTTCATGAGTGTAATATCTCAAATCAAATTCAGTAGCTTTAAAATTTCCTTTTATTATATTATCGAGCCTTTGTAACATACCATCATTCCATCCATCATGTTCTAATCTTGATATATGCTTCCTAACAATAGTTATCCCTTCTTCACTGATTTGTACATTTTTCCAATCTAATTTTAAAATAATTCCACCTGCATTATTAGGATCAAACACTCTTTGTGAATATTTCCCTTTTACAAGTCCATTTTCTAATATTTCCCCAATATCGGAAAGCTTTTGACCATACTTACTTAATTTGATAGGAACTGCAGTATTATCAATATCATACTTCTCAGGATGAGCCTGCAAATCCTCTAAAGCATCTTCAACCTGTTTTGCCGTATATTTTCCTCGCCACGCAGAAAACTTACTTATACCAAAAGTAACTACTTTTTGAACTACAATATTTAAAATTCCCTGCTTTATTCCGTTTAAGGTGCTTTGGCTTACATCTACATCTGACAAGCTTTTTCCGCTTTTCATCTGCTTTAAAACATCATCGCTAAAGCCTACCGCAAAACCACTTGCGCCAGCACAGGCAGTTCCACATTTATTTACTAAAGCAGCAGTTGCACAGCTTGTCACGGCACTAGGTATAGAAACCTCTTTCATTAGCTGTTTTGCAGTGAAATTTTCATTCAGGAATCTTTTTACAATAGCATTAATTCCCATTTGAAAACCAACATCAAGCGTAAATCCTGAAATGCATTCTGTTGCTTTTATGCTTCCTAGAGCTTCAACCGATCCTAGTCCTAATGCTCCGTAAAATACCATTTGCTCCATTGCGTCTGCAAATTGGGCTTGCGTAGAAATACCTTTTGCAATACTTGCGTTTTGCTTGCAGTATTTTTCCGCCTGATCTGGTACAGGGTCTTTAAAGTATATAACCACATCAATTCCCGCAGCATTTCCATCTACATTGTTTGGAGCATAACTTAGCCAAAACTTTGTAATTTTCTGTTTATTTAATTCTGGGTCTTTAGTTTCAATCAAAAATAAATTCTGTACAGGATTGCTAATACTCCAGCCTTTATAATGTGTTATTTTTAAAGCTCCATTTCCTTCATCATAAATTGAAAGCGCGTATGTTTTATCTTTTCCGGTATTTTTTGAAACTTCGCTTGCTGCCAGCTTTAAATAATTCACTTTTTCAGTGGCTAAAAAGGCGACTATATTTTTTAAAGCATCATTGCATTCGTCGCTGAGCAGTTTATCTAGTTCATTGTACTTTTCATTTATTTTTGTTAGGTTTTCTTTGGTTTGATCGCCTGCTGTGGTATAATTATTAGAAGCCAGTTCGACAAAAACAGGGTTTAAATCTGCTAATTTTTTCTTAAGTTCATCTGAAACGTTATAAGATTCGACTATGGCTTTATACTGTTCATTTGCTTTTTCTAAATTTTCATAGATTTCTTTCCAGTCTTTATTGTATTTTTCTTCTTCAACTGCTCCCGAAATTTTTTGATTTTCTAATTCATTCGCTTTATCTAGCAGTCCAGTAATCTGATTTAACAACCCTTTGAAATCAGCTGCTAATTCTTTTGCATCAGCAACATTATCCCAATCTGATCTATAACTTGTTTCTACAACACCGCTTATTAGCTGATAGTCTGTATTAATTACAATGTCTTTAAACTCAACAGCTATTTTAGTGTCTGCCAGATATGGCACAATAATGTATCCTTTTCCTGTATAAGGACTATGCTCTTTTCCTAATTCCAAAACAGTAACCGGAAAATCGCCTGCTGTAAAGGTTTCGCTTTGTATTAGGTTATTGAGTGGGGTTTTATTGGTTATGCTCAGATTGGGTTTTATTCCGCAATTATAGCTTGCAATTGCATTTTCTTTTTTAGGTATTACAAACGTGTTGGTATTCGAGTAGGTAAAACTCTGAATTCCATCTGCTTCTGTCGTACAGCTGGAACCTACTCTAAACTCATATTCTGTTTCTGGCTCCATATTGGTCAATAAAACCTGATTGTTAAGGCTGTAAGAAGAAAACCATTCAAAAGTTTTTTCAGTTGTTTTTCCTCTTTTGTTGGTTTCCGCAATGGCTTTTTTTCTGTACTGAACCTGATATTTGGTATGGTCTGGAGTTCCCTGCCATGTTATTTTTACGGTGCTGGAACTAACAATTTCTGATAGAGCAAAAGTTGGCGCATTACACTTTTGGGTATATTTAAACCAATAGATTTCGCTATAGCCGTCATTTTTAAAAATTGCATTTTCTGAAAGTCCAGTTGTTGATACTGCACGAACGCGCCAGGCATAGCGCATTCCAGGCGTTAGGACTGGCATGCTTAAATTATAAAGCAGCGCTGTTCCAAAAAGTGTTTCTTCGTATAAAACAGGTGACATTTGAAACGCAAACTGTGGATCGAGTGTTGGATCTAAAAGCTGTTTTAATTCAAATTTATAGGAAACATTTGTTGCGTTTATCTGGCGCGGTGTCCAGGTAAACATAATATTTGGAAAATCGCTTTCTGCTATCTGTTCGTTTTTCTGCGGTGTATTTAAAAGTGGAGGATCGTTTAAAATTAAATACAGACTGGCACAGCTCTTCTGGGATATTCTTTGATTGGTAATGTAATCATACATTTCAAAACAAAAATTATACATTCCTTCTGGCAGTCCATTTGCATATTGTGAAGGGTTAATTCCCTGCAGGTTTTCTAATCTGAATAAGGCAGAAATATCGGTATTGGTGAGAGTTAGAAGTTCTCCGCCGTTTATAAAAATCGGTTTCTGTCCCTGTACATAATCGCTGGTTTGTATATTAAGTCCATTACCTTGTATGTAAAGTTTCAAACGAACCTGTCGGTTGTTGATCGAAATGTCGGTTGGATTAATCAGCAGCTGCATTTTAGTATCCATACTGCCAGCATAATCTGAGATTTTAACGCTATATGGACTTTTGAATACTGCTGTTAATTGAACAGGATAAAGTTGTGCATTACTATAAAAATTTGTAGTAATAAATAGAACTAACGCAATGTATCTTTTGATTTTATTTTTCATTCTCTACAGGTAATGGTTTTAGGTTAGCTTGTTTTACCTGATTAAAAAATCCTACAAAACAATCAACGAACATAATCCTGCAAAAAATTAAAAACCTCCTCAATAGGACATTAAAATAGCATAATAAGCCAATAATGAATTATTTCTAGAAAAAATGCAATTGGAAAATTCTGAAAACATCTTTCTATTTTCTTTTTAATGAGTTGTTTTAAATAACATAATTAAAATAAAAAGAGCTTGATATGAATTACACTCTATCAAGCTCTTGTCTTACATTAAAAAATTCACCCCAAACTCATCCCTCCATCCATAATAACATCCGCTCCAGTCATAAACACCGCAGCATCACTACTCAAATGCGAAACCATTTTAGCCACATCTTCTGCCTTTCCCATTTGTTTTAGCGGGACCTTTTCTACTACGACATCCATAATGCCTTTTACGGTGGTTTCGTCTAGGCCAACTTTGTTCATGACTTCGGTTTGAGTTGGTCCTGGGCTAACCGAATTGACACGAATCTTTCTTGGCGCTAATTCTAAAGCCGCCGATCTCATAAATGAATTCAAAGCGGTTTTACTCGCCGAATAAACCGAAGATCCCGGACCCGGCATACTCGCAGTATTCGAAGAAAGAAATACCACTGAAGCGCCATCTTTCAAGTTCGGGATAAATTTGCTTAAAGTAAAAAAAGCACCTTTTAGATTCACATTCATAATATTGTCGTACAATTCTTCTGTGGTTTGTTCGATCATTCCTAAACCCGCGATTCCTGCATTGATAAACAAAATATCAACCGAACCAAAATCAGCTTTTACTTGAGCTGCCAGTTTTTCGATATCCAAAATATTCGATTGGTCTGCTGTGATGGCGTTAACACCAAGTTCTAAAGCTGCTTTTTCTATGGCTTCTTTTCTTCTTCCTGTAATAATTACGTTTGCGCCTTGCTCTTTTAATTGTTTGGCTGTTGCGTAACCTATTCCGCTGTTTCCGCCTGTTATCACTGCCACTTTATTTTTTAAATTGTCCATTTTATATGTGTTTTAAATTAATGAGACAAAGGTAAATTCAAAATGGTATAACTTTGTAACCAGTATCACCGAGTATACCAGAAGTACATTTTAACATTAAAATAGTAATGAAAATAAGTTTAAGTGAAAAATCTAATTTTCATGTTAAATATTGAATCTACATTCTTTACTTTTTTGGTTAAAATTCTTCGATTTATTTATATTTTTAAATCAATTCTCTTAATTTTTTTTTAAAACTTCATTAAACGCCTGTTAAATCTTAACAAGAATTCATTGAAAATTCTGTAAAAAAAGGTATATTTGAGTAATACAGAAATTTATTATCGTGCAAGAAAAAACAAAATCACATAGTTTTATATTTCCAAAAACTCCTACTGGAGTCGATGGATTAGATGAGATTACAGAAGGAGGATTTCCGCAAGGACGACCAACTTTAATCTGCGGTGGTGCGGGATGCGGTAAGACTTTATTGTCTATGCAGTTCCTTATAAAAGGAATTACAGAGCATAACGAACCAGGAGTTTTCATGTCTTTTGAAGAACCTTCAGACGACTTGACTCTAAATGTTAAATCATTAGGCTTTGACCTTGAACAGCTTAAAAAAGATAAAAAGCTTGTTGTAGATCATGTTCGCGTTGAAAGATCAGAAATTGAGGAAGCAGGCGAATACGATCTTGACGGCTTATTTATTCGTTTAGGACACGCTATCGATTCTATAAAAGCCACTCGTGTTGTATTGGACACCATCGAATCGCTGTTTGCTGGTCTGGACAATCAAGCCATTTTACGAGCTGAATTACGAAGGTTGTTTCATTGGTTAAAAACAAAAGGCGTAACAGCAATCATCACTGGAGAGCGCGGTGAAGCGACTCTAACCCGTCAAGGTCTGGAAGAATACGTTTCAGACTGCGTAATTGTTCTTGATCATCGTGTAATTGAACAGGTTTCGACTAGAAGGCTTCGAATTGTAAAATACAGAGGTTCAACACATGGAACAAATGAATATCCGTTTTTAATTGATGAAGAAGGAATTTCGGTTCTTCCAATCACTTCTCTAAAATTGGATAACGAAGTTTCCTCAGATATTATTTCTACAGGTGTTCCTGGATTAAATGAAATGTTTCATGGTGGCGGTTTCTACAGAGGAAGCAATATTTTGGTTTCGGGAACTGCGGGAACAGCTAAAACGACAGTTGCCTGTTATTTTGCTAATGAACAATGCGAAAAGAACGAAAAAACGATTTACTTCGCCTTTGAGGAATCACCGCATCAATTGGTTCGCAACATGAAATCAATTGGAGTAGATCTGGAAAAACACATCAAAAAAGGCATTTTGCAAATACATTCTTCACGTCCGTCATTAAATGGTCTAGAACTGCATTTGCTTACGCTTAGAAAACTAATCAAAGAGTTTGAGCCGACTACAATTATTATTGACCCGATCAGTAATCTTATTTCGGTAGGAAGCGAACACGAAGTGCGTTCCATGCTCGTTCGATTGATTGATATGCTGAAAGCGAATAATATTACCGCCATGTTCACGTCATTAAACAAACAAAACGACACTTTTAGACCTGATCTGGCAGAAGAATCGGTTTCGTCATTGGTGGATACCTGGATTACAGTCCGCGATATGGAAGGTGTTGGCGAAAGAAACCGCGGTATTTTTATCATCAAAGCCCGCGGAATGGGACATTCTAACCAAGTTAGAGAATTTGTAATTACAAGTAAAGGAATTGAATTACTAGATGTCGAGTTAGGTCCGCAGGGAATTTTGACGGGAGCGGCAAGACAATCTTATCAATTCAAAAAAACCATGTCGGATATTAAGCTTCAAAACGAAATTAGCCGAAAAGACAGAGAAATTGCGCGTAAACGCAAAGTACTTGAAGCTAATATTGAAGCATTGAGAACAGAATTTGAATCGGCTGAAGAAGAACTAAGCATTCTTAAAGCAACAGAAGAATTGCAGGAAAAACTGTCTTCTAAGAAAAAATAAATCAAATGAAAAAAGAAGTAGCCGAATGGCAATTATTGCTTTATATAGCAGGGCAAACGCCAAAATCGATCAAGGCGCTGGAAAACATAAAGAAGTATGCCGAGGAACATTTAAAAGGAAAATACAGCATCGAGATTATCGATTTGCTGAAGAATCCGCAATTGGCAGAAGGCGATCAGATTTTGGCCGTACCTACTCTGGTGCGTAAATTTCCAGAGCCAATTCGTAAAATTATAGGTGACCTTTCTAATGAAGAAAGAGTGCTTGTAGGACTTAATATCAAACCTATAAACTCTTAATCATGGAAGATTCATCTGATGGCACTAGTACAACCAAACATAAGTTTACACTTTTTGTTTCAGGTATGTCTGTTAAATCAGGACATGCAATCGAAAATATACGCAAAATCTGCGACACCTATCTCACCAACAATTATGAATTAGAAATTGTTGATATCAGCCGTGATAAAGAACAGGCTGTGATTCATCAAATTGTAGCAATTCCTACCTTGATCAAAACACAGCCAGAACCTAAAAGAATCATTTTAGGAGATTTATCAGATAAAGAAAAAGTATTATACATACTTAATATAAGCGAATAGTTTGAAGGAAGATAAAAAAAATATAGCCGATTTATTAGCAGAAATTGAATCACTGAAGGAAGAGCTTTATGAATCAAATAGTATTATTAATGCTATAAAACAAGGAGATGTAGATGCGCTTGTAGTAAGCAGTAATGGAGTTCCAGAACTTTATTCTCTAGAAACTGCCGATTACACCTATCGTCTTCTTATAGAGAAATTCGGTCAGGGCGCGCTGAGTATTTCAAGAAATGGATTGATACTCTACTGCAATGAGCAATTTTCAAAATTAGTCGGTCTTCCATCAGAAAAAATAACGGGAACGTACATTTATGAATATTTTACAAACCAAACGCAGTTTATTTCTCTTATAGAAGCACTGAGATATGGAATTACTAAACATGAAATAATTCTAAAATCGGAGAATGAAAAGACTTTTCCAGCTTATATCGCTTTAACCGATCTGGAACCCGCTGTAGAAGCCATTGGAATTGTAATTACCGATTTGACCGAAAAGAAAAAGCATGAAGAAGCTTTAATTCGCCATCAGAAAGAATTAGAAGAAAAAATAAACGAACTGAATAAAATCAATCGTAATCTAGAAGAATTTATTCATGTAATATCACACGATTTAAAAGAACCGTTGCGGAAAATTGTCATGAATACCAGCAGAATTGACGGAAGTTACTTTAAAGACGCCGATACAAAAGCTGTAAATGTCATGAAATTATCGGCTTTAAGATTAAATTCGCTTGTAGATGATTTAGTGCAATATTCTTCGCATACCGCGCAGGAAGAACGAACAGAAATAGATTTAAGAACCATAATTTCGGAAGTTATTGAGGATTTTGAAATTATAATTTCTGATAAAAAAGCCATTATAAAAATAGGAAAACTTCCTATTATTAAAGCTTCTCGAGTGCAAATGAGACAGCTTTTCTCTAATCTTATTTCAAACGCCATTAAATATAGTAAAACAGATATCGCTCCTGTAATAGAAATTTCGCAGGAAGAAAATTTAGATACTGAAATACCAAATCAAAATGCTAAATTTGTAAAGGTTCAGATAAAAGACAACGGTATTGGAATGGAAGAAAGCCATTTGCTTAAAATATTTGTCATTTTTCAGCGCCTGCATGCCAGAAATGAATACTCAGGAAACGGTATTGGCCTCGCAATCTGTAAAAAGATAATGGAAAACCATTCTGGAAATATTACCGTTGAAAGCATATTGAACAAAGGAACAATATTTAACCTTTACTTCCCAATCTTATAAAATGCCGGAAAAATATAATTTACATATCGTAATTGCTGAAGATGACATGGATGATGCAGATGTTATTACAGAGACTTTTAACAATAATCCAAATTTTAGCAAAGTCAGTCTTGTTGCCAATGGCGAGGAACTGCTCAATTATCTAAAAAGCGATCAGAACGAAAATCCCGACGTTATTCTTACCGATATCAATATGCCTATTATTGACGGTATTGAAGCTTTGCAAGAAATCCTTAGCAATGATGAATTAAAAAATATTCCGTGTTTTGTTTATTCAACAAGCATTAATCCTTCTTACAAAGAAAAATGCGATGATATGGGCGTAAAAGCCTACTTAATTAAACCGTATTCTTTTGAAGCTTTCGCTGAAATTCCGAAAACTATTTTAAGCATTATTGAAGCTTAAATTTCGTTTAATCTTAAACTGTTTTTTTTTCATTATTTTAGATTTTTGGTATAACTTTGTAACCAATTAATTTTCTAAGCTAATGCTGTTTTGTTATGGAAAGAAATCAGAAAGAAGAAGTACAGGCGCTTCAAGATACTTTACATGTTTTGGGCGGTAAATGGCGTTTGCCGATCATCAATTCGATCTGCAACGGAAATCATCGTTTTAGGGAAATTGAACGCAGTATTCCAGGAATTACAACACGTATGCTTTCTAGAGAACTCAAAGAAATGGAGATCAATATGCTGATCAAAAGAACCGAAGACCGTGATGCCGAAATTCAGGTCAAATACGAATCGACGCCTTATTGCAAATCATTTGCTCCTGTAATCGAAGAAATGATTAAATGGGGAAAATCGCATCGAAAGGAAATCATTAGAAACTCTTAATTGGCATTGCCAGTATTACAACGATATAGTTGATAAACAGATATAATAAGCGTAATTTTTACACATAAAAAGTATCACAATAAAGCCTTAAAGACAATAATTTCTCGCATACTTTTTCAGCATTTTTGCCTAACTTAGCGCTCTGCATTTTGAAATGTAAAAATTAAAATAACCATTGTTTTTCTGCAAAACATTGAACGAAAAAACATTACTGTGCTTTTTCGTTCGTTTTTCTGCAAAAAACAGCTTTCTAATAATTTAGTTAATTGAAAACTATGAACAAATTTGATTTTGGAATTGTAGGACTTGGTGTAATGGGCCGTAACCTACTTTTAAATATCGCTAGCCACAACTTCGCGGCTGCAGGTTTAGACTTAGACACCGAAAAAGTCAATTCTCTTCAACAAGAAGCTGATTCTGATCATACAATCGAAGCTACTACAGATGTAAAACATTTTGTAGAACTTATTCAACAGCCAAGAGCGATTATGTTATTGGTTCCTGCGGGAAAACCAGTTGACAGCGCTATTGCTAGTTTACTTCCTCACTTAGATAAAGGAGATATCATCATCGACGGTGGAAACACTTATTTTACAGATACGGACAGAAGATTTATTGAATTATCTGAAAAAGGAATCCACTTCTTCGGAATGGGAATTTCGGGCGGTGAAAAAGGCGCTCGTTTCGGTCCTGCTATGATGCCTGGTGGAGATCAAAAAGCATACGAAAGATTACGTCCTATTTTTGAAGCGATTGCTGCTAAAGTAGATGGCGAACCTTGTGTAGAATATTTAGGAAACGGTTCTGCTGGAAACTATGTAAAAATGGTTCACAACGGAATTGAATACGGAATCATGCAGTTGATTTCTGAGATTTATGACTTAATGAAAAGAGGTTATAACTTGGATGATGAAACGATTCAGAAAACTTTTGCTGAATGGAATCAGACTGATGATTTAAGATCGTATTTGATTGAAATTACTGGAAACATCTTAAAACAAAAAGATGAAGACGGAACGCAATTAATCAACAAAATCTCAGATTGGGCAAGATCTAAAGGTACAGGAAAATGGACTTCGCAAAACGCAATGGATTTACAAGTTCCAGTTCCAACAATCGATGCAGCGGTTAACATGCGCGATATGTCTAAAACAAAACCAGAAAGAATTGAAGCGGCTAAAAAATTAGTTTGGAACGCCGATAAAACAAATGTTTCTCAAAGCGAAGCAATTGCAGCTTTAAAATCGGCTTTGTATTTTTCTATCGTGGTGACTTACGCTCAAGGTTTAGCACAGCTTCACACGGCTTCTAAAGAATACAACTACGGATTAAATCTAGAAACAGTTGCTAAAATCTGGCGTGGCGGATGTATCATTCGTGCTACAATTTTAGAAGATTTCAGAAAAGCATATGTTGCAAAATCAGATTTGCCAAACTTACTTTTAGATGGCGGAATTGCTTCAAAATTAGTAGAAAACCAATCAGGAATGAGAGCTGTGATTCAGTTTGCGGTTCAAAAAGGATTGCCTGTTTCAGGATTAATGAACTCATTGTCTTATTTTGATGCTTATAGATCTGCTAATCTTCCAACTAATTTAATTCAGGCACAGCGTGATTATTTTGGAGCGCATACTTACGAGCGTATCGATAAAGAAGGCGTTTTCCATACACAATGGGCTGAATAAACAATTAAAGCAACACAACTACACACAATGACTAAAAATAAACTAAAGAATCCAACAATCATTGTTATTTTTGGAGGAACTGGAGATCTAGCAAAGAGAAAGCTCTTCCCCGCTTTTCAAAATCTGTACCTTGACGGACGTATGTCTGAAAAGTTTCAGATTATTGCTCTTGGAAGAGCTGAAAAAACCAATGAAGATTTTCGCGCTTATGTAGCAGAAAATCTAAATTTATTCTCAAGAAAAAAAGGAATTGATGATCCAGAAACAGAAAAATTTCTTTCGCACATCACTTACCACAGTCTTGATATCGATAAAGAAGAATCGTATATTGGATTAAATGAAAAAATCAACAATTTTGATCTGACATTTGGCGAACGCGCTAATCGTCTTTTCTATCTTTCAATTACGCCTTCTTTCATTTCAACGATTTCTAACAATATCAAGAAAATTGGACTTGCTGCAAATCCGAAACAAGATCGTATTATTATCGAAAAACCTTTTGGTTATGATAAAGCTTCTGCAATCGAGTTGAATGAAATGCTTTCGCAGACTTTCAAAGAAGAGCAGATTTACAGAATAGATCATTATTTAGGAAAAGAAACCGTTCAGAATATTTTGGCTTTCCGTTTCGGAAATTCAATGTTTGAGCCATTATGGAGCCGTAATTTTATTGATTTCGTACAAATTACCGTTGCAGAAGAAGTTGGCGTTGAGGAACGAGGCGGGTTCTACGAGGGTGTTGGCGCATTGAAAGACATGATTCAGAACCACTTGTTTCAGATTTTGTGCATGACGGCAATGGAAGCGCCTGCTTCTTTAAATGCTGATGACATTCGTAATAGAAAAGCAGATGTTTTAAAATCTATCCGTCGTATTAAACCAGAAGAAGTTGATCATTATATCGTAAGAGGTCAATATGATGCTGGTGAAATAAAAGGAGTTCCAGTTTCGGGTTACCGTCAAGATAAAGGCATTGCACCAGATTCTAATACAGAAACTTACGTGGCAATGAAAATCTATTTGGACAACTGGAGATGGCAGGGAATTCCGTTCTACTTGCGTTCAGGAAAAAGAATGGAAGAAAAACAATCTTCGATCATTATTCAGTTCAAACCAGTTCCGCATTCTTCGTTTTCTTATGGAAAAGAAGGAATGACACCAAACAGATTGATTATCAATATTCAGCCTTCAATGGACATTAAACTGCAATTTATGACCAAAAAACCAGGCTTATCAATGTCTTTGAGACCTGCGGAAATGGTTTTTGATTATTTTGCTTGTTCAACAATGTCGCCAGAAGCTTATGAAACCTTAATTGCAGATGCATTATTGGGAGATCCTACCCTATTTATGCGTTGGGATCAGGTGGAAGAAGCTTGGGATGCAATTGAAACGATTCAGCAAGTTTGGAAAACAACGCCTCCAAAGAATTTCCCAAATTACAAAGCTGGAAGCTGGGGACCTGAAGAAGCTGATGAATTGTTAGCACGACAAGGCCACAAATGGATTCCGAATACACAAACAAAAAAAGAAGAAGAAGTTTTAAATGATACAGATTTACAATAACACAGAAGAAATCAATACAGTTGCTGCAGATTTATTCGTAGAATCGGCTCAGAAAGCAATTGCTGCAAATGGCAAATTTACTGCCGTACTTACTGGAGGTTCTTCTCCAGCAGGAATTTACAGATTATTAGCTTCTGATGCTTACAAAAACAAAATAGACTGGAGTAAAGTTTATATTTTTTGGGGAGATGAAAGATGGGTTCCATTAAACGATGATTTGAGTAATGCTAAAATGTCTTATTCAACTTTATTGAGCCACGTTCCTATTCCGCAAGAAAACATTTTTGAAATGTATAAAGATGGCGTAACTCCTGAAGAATATGCGGCTTTTTATGAGCAGTCTGTAAGAACAGTTTTAGGCGAAGAAGGAAAATTTGACCTGATTCTTTTAGGAATGGGCGATGACGGACACACCGCTTCTCTTTTCCCAGGTGAAGCAGTTTTAGAAGAGCAAACCAAATGGGTTGACGCTTATTATTTAGCTCCGCAAAAAATGTATCGCATCACGCTTACGGCTCCAATAATCAATAAAGCAGAAAAAATTGTAGTTGTGGCTTTTGGAGAAAAGAAAACACACGCTTTAAAAGAAGTTACAAGTGGAGAATACAATCCGACTCTTTATCCAATGCAATTGATTAAACCAGTTTCTGGTGAGTTATTGTTTTTGGTGGATAAAGCTGCTGCGGGAACGAATTAATTCGAACTTATATAAAATTAAAAAAGGTTTATACTTTCTATTTTAAAAGTATAAACCTTTTTTAATTTTATGCATTTTAAAGAACTCATTCCGTAGGAATGTCTAGTCGGCAGAATTAATTTTACCAACGAAATATTCCTACGGAATATTAAATTATAATTTCTATCTGTTTTTGTGATGAAATTTGGAGTGATTTTTAATACCCAATACAAAAAACAGTTTCCCCTTTATTCACTGGAGGAGTTCCAATTTTATATAAAATAAGCCCCGTTGCTGGAGATTTAATTTCAATTAGAACTTTTCCAAATTCATCAGAAACAGATCCAATTTTATCTCCTTTTTTAATGTAATCGCCACTTTTTAAAGTGCTATGGAAAATTCCGCTAAATTCTGCTTTTACATATTCCTGATTGTTCAAATAAACCGCCGAAGGATTTTTAATTGGAGAAGTTCCAACGGTATACATATTCATGTAATGAAGCATATTGTAAACGGCCTTTTTTATCAAAGCAACCGATTCTGTCTGAACATTTCCTAATTTCCCTGCTTCGATACTCAAAGCCGTTTTTCCGTCTTGAGAAGCCTGTTTAAAAGCATATTTTGCCGGTTCAGTTTTAGTAATCGTGTACGGATAAGAAACAATATGATTAATTCCTGAAATCTCCGAAAGCTTACTGCTTAATAGGGTTTTCTTTTCCTCTAATATATTATTGTAATAACAAACAAAAGGCAGTAAATCTTCATTAGCATCTCCCGCGTGAATATCCAGAAAAACATCTGAATTTGGAATAATCTGCTTTGTTATATAATTGGCAATCTGTTCTGTAATCGTTCCCGTTTCTGAACCTGGAAAGGCATTATTTAAATTTTTATTATCGAACGGATTTACAAATGGTGTTCTCTTGTAAAATGAACCAACATTGGCAATTGGAACAACAATCAAAGTCCCTTTCAACTTTTTCGGATCAATTTCTTTGATTAATTCCTGAACTGCCACAATTGGCGGATATTCAAAACCGTGTATTCCTGCAATGATGGTAAAAACAGGGCCTTTTTCTTTACCTGAAAATATCGTTACAGGCATATAATTATAAGGAGAATCGGTTTTGAATTGGATCAAAGTATCTATCCTTTTTCCGATGTTTTCTTTTATTGATTTTTCTAGATTTTGTCCATAACTAATTACAGTTATAATTAGCATTAATTTTGTTCCAAAAAGCTTTAAGTAATTCACGTGGTATTCTTTTTATTATAGGAAACAATGTTTGTCTCCTTATATTCTTATAACGCAAAGATAAAGAAGTTTACTCTTTTTCTAAATTCTCAAAATCCAATCGATACTAACTTATTAATAAGGAACGCAGTAAAAAATCAAAACCTTAAAAACGAACTTCAAATATTATCAAATTTTTAAATCTCACGGTTTTTAGAAAAATTTTAAGAAACCTTACTTTTCAAATTGCTATATTTGGCGCACTTTAAGCAAGTATACGCCTTCTTTTAAGAAACAAAAACAACTCCTGATTGCTGTAAATGAAACCTGTAAAGTTCATATATATCGTTTTACTTTCGTTGCTCTCTTTTTTTAGAGGCACCGAGACGTATCAGCCGATTTATAACATCAGCAGCTGTATTACCTTAGATAGCGTTGCGGCAGATGACACGCAGATTTTCTCTAGTGATTTTTCTTCTTCTAAAAATCTAGAAGTTCATTATAAGCTCAAAAAGAAAATGAAATGCAGAGCGACTACTTTAGAACAAAGTACGATCAAAGCTCCGTATCTCAGTAATTTATTTAACTTCAAGCTTTATAAAAAGAGTTTAATATATGGTATAGCTTCAATATACCACATTGAAAGACATCCTCATCTTCACTTATACCAACTTTTCTAGGCAGCAAAATTTCGTCGTTTTTATATTCTAGTATTCTGGAACAATACCTCATTTACATATGTAATTGAGCTGCTATTGCTATAAAAACATTTCTAAAATGGAACTTTTCTAAAAAGAAAAGCATCCTAAAGTATTTTCATTTTTAAAATCCAAATTCATCCTCCCTGCATCCAAATAGCAAGGGAGAGTATCTATTTATTCAAAAATTTAAACCTAATGATGAGCATTTATAAAAATCCATTCCTTTTATGCACCTTGGCTTTATTCGTTTTAGTCTCGTGCGGAGATAAATCAAAGAAAGATTCTAAAAACATTAAAACATTTCCTGTTTATAAAGTTTCCCTAAAAGACACCATAGTTTCGAGCAAATTTGTTGCCGATGTACATGCAAAAAACAATGTAGAAATCCACGTTCGTATTCCTGGTTTATTAGAAAAAGTGTACGTTAGCGAAGGGCAAAAAGTAAAAAAAGGGCAAATTCTTTTTAAAATAAGCGATGTTGAACTTCAGATTCAGCTTCTAAAAGCCGAAGCCGTTTATAAAAGTGCTAAAGCCGATTTAAGAATTGCAACTGTAGAATTGGAACAGGCTCAAACCCTTTTCAATAAAAAAGTAATTGCAGACAAAGAATTAGAATTATCTAAAGCAAAATATGAAGCCGCTTCCGCGAAATTGGCTCACGCTGCTGCAGAAAGAAAAGCAATCAATCAGCAGATTAGTTTTACCACAATCCGTGCGCCATTTGACGGAACAGTTGATCGTATTCCGTTTAAAGAAGGAAGTTTAGTAGAAAACGGTTCATTATTGACTACTGTTTCTCAATTGGATGATGTTTACGCCTATTTCTCAATTCCTGAGAATACCTATTTCCAAATGATGGAAGACAAAACTTTAAACACGCAGGGCGATATTAAATTGGTTTTGCCAAACGGACAGGTTTACGATCAAAAAGGAGAATTAAGAACTGCCGACGGAGAAATCGACAGACAGACTGGTTCTATTCAATACAAAGCAAAATTTCACAATCCGCAAGGATTTATCAAACACGGAACTTCTGGAAAACTGATTATTTCAGAGCCAAAAACCAATGCAATTTTAATTCCGCAGAAAGCTGTTTTTTCTATTCAGGACAAACAATACGTTTTCCGCGTGAACAAAGATGGTGTAGTTAAAATGACGAATGTTACAATCGAAACCACTCTAGATGATGTTTATATCTTGAACGAAGGTCTAAAAAGCGACGACCTAATTGTGCAAGAAGGTACGCAATCATTGAGAGACGGCGATAAAATCAACATGAAACAAATGTAGATTATCAACCTGTAAAACAGTTATTTAATTATTTATCTAAAACATTTAAAATGATAGAGTTATTTATCAGGAGGAAAATATTGTCATTAATCATCTCGGTTATGATAGTCCTTCTGGGATTGCTGGCATTGTTTCAGCTTCCTATTACCCAATTCCCAGATATTGTACCACCGTCTGTAACCGTTACAGCAAAATATACAGGAGCAAACGCAGAGGTTTCGGCCAATGCCGTCGCTCTTCCGTTAGAAAGAGCCATCAATGGTGTGCCTGGAATGACGTATATGTCGACCGTAACTTCCAACGATGGTTTGACTTTAATCCAAGTTTTCTTTGAAGTAGGAACCGATCCCGATCTAGCTGCCGTAAACGTTCAAAATAGGGTTACCACGATTCTAGATGAACTTCCAGAAGAGGTAATTCGTGCTGGGGTTACAACCGAAAAAGAGGTAAACAGTATGCTGATGTACTTGAACATTACAAGTACCGATAAAACTCAGGACGAGCAGTTTATCTTCAACTTTACCGATATTAATATTCTTCAGGAATTAAAACGTATTGATGGTGTCGGACGTGCCGAAATCATGGGTCAGAAAGAATATTCGATGCGTGTTTGGTTAGATCCAGAAAAGATGCTTTCGTATAATATTTCGGCAAATGAAGTTATTAATTCACTTCAAAAACAAAACATTTCTGCTGCACCGGGTAAAGTCGGTGAAGGTTCAGGACAAATGAACAATCAATTACAATATGTAATTAAGTATGGTGGAAAATTCTTCGAGCCAAAACAATATGAAGAAATTCCGCTAAGGGCCAATTCAGACGGAACTATCTTAAGATTAAAAGACATTTCGAAAATCGAATTTGGTGCGATGAGTTACGGAATGGTTTCTAAAACCGACGGAAAACCTTCGGCATCAATCATGCTAAAACAGCGTCCAGGTTCAAATGCTTCTGAAGTTATTGCGAGCGTAAAAGAAAAAATGGCAGAATTGAAAGTGTCGTCTTTCCCTCCTGGAATGGAATTCAATATTGCCTATGACGTATCTCGTTTCCTTGACGCTTCGATTCATGAAGTATTAAGAACTTTGGTTGAAGCTTTTATTTTGGTGGCATTTGTCGTTTTCCTTTTCCTTCAGGATTGGAGATCGACTTTGATTCCTGTATTAGCAGTTCCTGTGGCACTTATTGGTTCGTTTACTTTTATGTCTATGATGGGCTTCTCGATCAACTTATTAACGCTTTTCGCTTTAGTGCTTTCGATCGGAATTGTAGTCGATAATGCGATTGTCGTCGTCGAAGCCGTTCACGTAAAAATCTCCGAAGAACATATGTCGCCAATGGAAGCAACCATTAGCGCGATGAAAGAAATTACAGGTGCCGTTATTGCAATTACGATTGTAATGGCCGCGGTATTTATTCCCGTTGCTTTCTTGAGCGGTCCTGTTGGGGTTTTCTATAGGCAGTTCTCATTGACAATGGCCATTAGTATTGTGATTTCGGGTATTAATGCCCTAACCCTTACTCCTGCCCTTTGTGCAATTATGTTAAAAGCGCACGATCCAAATAAAGAGAAAAAATCGCTTTTAAATCGTTTCTTCCACAGATTCAACCATTGGTTTGATAATATTACTTCAAAATACATCAAAGTATTAGTAAAATTTGCTGATCGCAGCACTGTAACTATTGGGTTATTAGTATTGTTCTGCATATTAACATGGGGAACAACGAAGTTTTTAGCGTCAGGATTTATTCCAACTGAAGATCAGGGAATGGTTTACGTAAGTGTTACAACACCACAAGGAGCAACCGTAGAACGTACTGAAAAAGCTTTGGATGAAGTAACTAAAATTGCCCAAGGAATTAAAGGTGTCGACAACGTAACTACTCTTGCGGGATACAGTATTGTAACCGAAATCGCTGGAGCTTCATACGGAATGGGAATGATCAACTTAAAAGACTGGAGCGAACGTGATATTTCGGTAACAGAATTCATGGCAGAACTTACAGAAAAAACCAAAAACATTACCGATGCACAAATCGAGATTTTTGCACCGCCAACCGTTCCTGGTTTTGGTAACACGAGTGGTTTTGAGCTTCGTTTGCTGGATAAATCTGGAGGAAGTATCACCAATACCGATAAAGTAACCAAAGAATTCATCAAAGAACTAAATGCTTCGCCAGAAATCCAGAACTCATTTTCGAGTTTTGATGCCACTTTCCCGCAGTATTTAATTCATATTGATTATGATTTGGCGGCCAAAAAAGGAATTTCGGTAGACAATGCCATGTCGACTTTACAAACTATGTTAGGTTCATTTTATGCAACCAACTTTATCCGTTTTTCTCAAATGTATAAAGTAATGGTACAGGCAAGTCCGCAATTCCGTCAAAATCCAGAAAGTATTTTGGATATGTATCTGAAGAATGAAGCTGGCGAAATGGTTCCATTTTCTACTTTCATCAAATTAGAACGAGTTTACGGTCCAGAGGTTTTAACTCGTTACAATATGTATATGTCGGCTATGATTAACGGTGAACCTGCTGAAGGTTACAGCTCTGGAGATGCCATTGCTGCTGTTGAAAAAATTGCTGCAGAAAAATTGCCAAGCCGTTTCGAACTAGAATGGTCTGGTATGACGCGTGAAGAGATTTTATCAGGAAACCAGACAATCTATATTTTTGCGCTTTGTATACTATTTGTATACTTATTGCTTGCGGCACAATACGAAAGTTTATTGCTTCCGTTCCCTGTATTATTGAGTTTGCCTGTGGGAGTTTTCGGTTCTTACATCGCGCTTGTAATGGTGGGATTGGACAATAATATTTATGCTCAAGTAGCACTCGTCATGCTGATTGGTCTACTCGCCAAGAACGCCATTCTGATTGTAGAGTTTGCGATGGCGCAAAACAAACTCGGACGTGATATTGTCGAAGCAGCAATTGAAGGAGCAAGACTTCGTTTCAGACCAATTTTGATGACCTCTTTTGCTTTTATTTCAGGATTGATTCCGTTGTGTATCGCTTCTGGAGCGGGTGCAATTGGTAACCGTTCGATTGGTACGGCCGCTGCGGGCGGAATGTTAATTGGAACTGTGTTTGGTCTTTTAATTATTCCTGGACTTTACATACTGTTTGCAAAATTGGAAAAACGAATAAGCAAGTCAAACAATTAATTCGTTGATCAAAATAGATTAAATAAATCTATTTTGATCTGCAACAATCTTTTTAAAATCTGCGTGAAATATTTTTTTACGCATAGATTTTTTCACGCAGATTAATCTAAGCTAATGAATACGATTAAAAAATGCTTGGCAGATAGAACAAATAAAATTAAATAATGAAAGAGATATTAAATCAATATAAAAATACTGATGTGATAAGGACAACCAAAAGCGCCGTTGTAATAACTGGAGTTTTACTTTTAACGGCTTGTTCGGCACCAAAAGTCAGTAACAAACTAGACGCAGCAAAGCTTCCAGAAAATTTTGATGCACAAAGAAAAGAAGCATCAAGCGAGCCTTTTATTCCATTAAAAACAGAAACCTTTTTTAAAGACCCAAAATTAGAAGCTTTATTAAAGAAAGCCATTGCCAAGAATCCTGACTATTTAATCATGCAGGAAAGAATCCTGATTGCCAATTCGCATTTAAAAGTGGCAAAACTAGCACTTCTTCCCTCTTTAGATCTTGTGGCCGATGCTTCTGGAACACATTACGGAAAATATACAATGGATGGAGTTGGTAACTTTGATACCAATTTTTCTCAAAATATTAGCGACAAACAAAGAATCAACGAAGATGTTACTCCTAACCTATTTTTGGGAGCCAAAGTTTCTTGGGAAGCTGATATCTGGGGAAAATTAAGCAATCGAAAAAAAGCAGCTCAACAACGATTTTTTGCTTCTCAGCAAGGAATGCGTTTGCTGCAAACGCGTCTTTTAGGAGATGTTGCCGACTTGTATTTCAAACTGATCGCTTTAGACAAACAAGCCGCGATTTACGATAATAACTTGAAAACGCAGGAAAAAGCGCTTGATATTGTTTCGGCACAAAGATCGGTTGGAAAAGCTACAGAATTGGCCGTACAGCAGTTTAATGCACAAAACAATAACATTCACGCCGAAGCATCAGAATTAAAATTAAGCATTGATCAGACCGAAAAAGCGCTATTAACGCTTTTAGGCGAATATGGCGGAAAAATTGACAGAAGCAGCGATTTCTTATCTGGACATTTGGAGGTTTTAAACCAAAAAATCAGCGTGGATTCTATCATTCACAAAAGACCCGATGTATCAGAAGCTTACTTCGAATTATTAGCCAGTAATGCAGATGCCAAATCGGCTCGTGCCGCTTTTTTCCCAACTGTAAATTTGGGCGGATATGCAGGATTCAATTCGTTTTCGTTCAATACTTTCTTTGATGCAGGTTCTTTCGCTTGGCAGATATTGGGCGGACTGACAGCTCCCGTTTTCAACAAAGGACAGATCAAACAAGAGTTTTATGTTTCCAACAGAAGACAGGAAATTTCATTTCTGCAATATCAAAATACGGTTACAACAGCTTTCAACGAGTTAAGTGCTCTATTGCATAGAAATCAAGCTTATGAAGATGTTTTAAAATATAAATTAAACGAAATTGATCATCTCGAAATTGCCGTAAATGTCTCCAACGATTTGTATTTGAGCGGTTATGCTAATTATCTGGAAATCATCAATGCACAAAAAAACAAATTGCAGGCAGAATTGGATTTTGTCGATATCCAACTTCGAAATGCAAACTCACAAGTATTGCTTTATAAGGCTTTAGGCGGAGGAATAAATTAGTTTATATGTTGGTCAAAAATGGCTTCTGTTTATAATAGCTCATCGCAGAGGTTGTTTTATATCCCATTTCTTTTGAAATGGGATTTTTTTATTAAAGTAACTTATTTTGCCGTTTTACTTTTTACCTTTATTCTAAAATACTAAAATTCCGTTGATGGATATTTCTAAAATTCTCGATCACATACACCAACTTCCCGAGCAGTCTAAACTTGCTCTGCAAAACAATGTTACAGAAATAGCATCTTCTAAAGGGCACATTTTGCTAAAAGCTAATAAAGTAGAACCAAATATTTATTTTATAAAAAAAGGATTGGTGCGAGCTTATGTAGAAAGAGATAACGAAGTTACTTTTTGGTTTGGAAAAGAAGGCGAAACCATCATTTCAATGAAAAGTTATGTTGAAGATCAGCCGGGTTATGAAACCATTGAACTTTTGGAAGACTGCGAATTGTACGAACTTAAAACAGAAAACCTAAGAAAACTCTTTAATGAAGATGTTCACATAGCCAATTGGGGACGAAAATTTGCCGAAAAAGAATTGATAAAAACCGAAGAACGTTTGATTTCTAAACAATTCAAAAATGCTTCTGAACGCTATTTGGAATTAATGAAAGATCATCCTGAACTCCTTCAAAGAGTTCAACTAGGACATATTGCTTCTTATTTAGGAATTACACAAGTCAGTTTAAGCAGAATACGTGCAGAATTAAAATAACCTTTTAGGAGATTTTTTTTTAAACTCTTCATTTAAATCTGGACAAATCTGCTTTAATCTGTGTAAATCTGCGTGAAAAAATCATATGCAAAAGTATTTCACGCAGATTATAAAAGATTTTAGCAGATCAAATTAGATTTTAATTCTTGAGCAGAACAGATTAAAATAACTTCATTTTTTATCATTTGTTAATTTTTTTCTGATTTCGATAAAAGAACTTTGCATCACAAAATTTTAACTATATGAACTGGATTATTTTAATCATCGCGGGTCTATTTGAAGTAGCCTTCGCGTCATGTCTTGGAAAAGCAAAAGCAACTACTGGAACCGAAATGTACTATTGGTATATTGGCTTCTTTATATCTTTAACAATTAGTATGGTTTTATTAATGAAAGCTACCGAAACGCTTCCACTAGGAACTGCTTATGCTGTCTGGACAGGAATTGGTGCCGTGGGAACGGTTCTGGTTGGTATTTTTATTTTTAAAGAACCGGCAGCATTCTGGAGATTGTTTTTCTTGGCAACATTGGTTGGTTCTATTGTTGGTTTAAAGGCGGTTTCTCACTAAAAATATATTACACGAATTAGATACAACTTTGTCAAAGTTTGAGACTTTGACAAAGTTTTTTTGTTTTAAACACATAGGAATTCTCCAATCTTGTCATTCCGAGGAACGAGGAATCACACTAGAAACTCCGCACAGAATGTCTACTATCTTTGTCGAATCTCGAGTGTGATTCCTCGTTCCTCGGAATGACAAACTGTTGCCTGAACTTTGTCAAAGTTTAAAACTTTGACAAAGTTTTCATCTTGGAATTTTGGACCCGAGCGATAGCGAACAGGCGAAGCAATTTAAAACTTGGAATTTAAAAGAATTAATGCATTTCCAGCATCACATGATAAAAAAATAGCATTTTATATCATTACTCAGGCTTTTATCTTTGTCAAAAATTAAAGCTTAAAATAAAAAATGACATTCAGCCATTCCATTAAATCTTTTGACGAATTAACCAATCATGAATTGTATGATATGCTTCGGTTAAGAAGCGATGTTTTTGTAGTCGAACAAAACTGCCCTTATCTCGATTTGGATAATAAAGACCAGAAAGGTTTTCATTTATTGTATTATGTCGATAACGAATTGGCAGGTGTTACGCGCTTACTTCCAAAAGGAGTATCGTATGATGAAGTTTCGATCGGAAGAGTTGTCATTGCAAGATCGCATCGCGGATTAGGTTTAGGAGTAAAACTAATGGAAGCTTCGATTGCGGGCTGTGAAGAAAAGTTTGGAAAAGGTCCAATTAAAATCAGTGCGCAATACCATTTATCCAAGTTTTATCAATCTTTGGGATTTGTAGAACAAGGTGAAGTGTATGATGAAGACGGAATTCCGCATATCGGAATGCTAAGAGCTTAAAGGTTTACGGAATAATCAATTTTAAAACATTGGAAAGCACAGGATTATGATCTTCAGTTCTCCAATTGACATATAAATCGGTTTCTAACGGTAATTTGATAAATCGGATTCCTGGAATTTCATGAAAGACATACGAATCGGGTAAAATCGCGATTCCGAGTCCTTTTCGAACCAAAGCAATTATAGAAGAACCAAATTCAGACTGAAGATAAGCTTCTGGCGCGTTATCCAAAGAATTGAATAATCTCTGAATAAGGTCACTGTAACTGCTTCCTTCGTCGTTGGTTGGCAAAATAAACTTTTGAGACGCAAGAGTTTCTTTAGTAAAATCCTCAGGCGTTTGATATGGATGATCTTCTGGAACAACAACTGCTAAGTGATCGGTATAGATTTTTTGAGATTGAATATCTTTTGCATTATTAATATCTCTGGTAATCGCCAGATCAATTTTATAATTTCGCAGAAAATCCTGCTGATTCTCATAAAGAACCTGAACCAGTTTGATTTTTAGTTTTGGAAAAGCTTCTGAAATACGCGACAAAATTTCGGGCATAAGAGAAGCCGAAATAGAATCGGGATGAGAAATGGTAATCGTACCGCTCTCCCCTAACTGAATCTGGCGGGCAGATTGATGAATAAATTCCAGTTTACTCAATTCGACCTCCCATTTTTCTTTTAAGAACTGGCCAGCGGCAGTAAGTTTGACATTACGTTTGTTACGCTCAAACAGCTGCACACCAAGCTGATTCTCCAGAGACTGAATCTGGCGGCTAAGTGCTGATTGTGTAATATTCATTTTTCCGGCAGTATTCCAGAAATGAAGTTCGCGAGCCAAAGCCAAAAAATATTTAATTTGCTGTAAGTCCATTGATGCAATTTACGCATTTATTAAAAACAAAAAACAGCTTTTAACGCATTAAAGAAATAAAAATGAATACGCTAAAAATAACCAAAGCCACAACTGATGACATTTTAAAGCTTCAAGCAGTTGGCAGACAAACCTTTTCTGAAACCTTCGCCGATGTAAACAGCGAAGAAAACATGAAAAAATATCTGGGTGAAAGTTTCGCTACAGCAAAATTAACTGCTGAATTGAGCAACCCTTCATCTTATTTCTATTTAGCTGTTTTAGATGAAAAAATAGTCGGTTACTTAAAATTGAATACAGCCAATGCCCAAACCGAAAAAGAAGATCTAAACGCCTTAGAAATAGAACGTATTTATGTAGCAAAGGAATTTCATGGCAAAAAAGTCGCACAGGCATTATATGCTAAAGCAGAAGAAATTGCCGAAGAAATAAAAGCGACTTACATGTGGCTGGGCGTTTGGGAAAAGAATTTCAGAGCCGTAAGTTTCTATACTAAAAACGGTTTTGTGCAATTTGATACACACATTTTTAGATTAGGCGATGACGAACAAACAGATTTAATGATGAAAAAAATCTTGATTTAAAATACGATTTCAAAATGGAAAGAAGACAGCTTTTATTGTTTTTATTAATTCTTGGCACTGCCTTTTGGGGAGTTTCTTACTCCGTTACCAAAATGGCAATTGGCCACTATTCGCTAAACGTATTTTTATTTTATCGTTTCCTGTTGGCTGTTGTGGTATTGAGTATTATTTTTTGGAAATATGTTAAAGACATCAATCGAGAAGCTATTAAAACAGGTTTTATTTTAGCTGTTCCAATGTTTTTAGGCATTCAGTTGCAAACTGTCGGACTTAAATATACAGATGCTTCTCAATGCTCTTTTATTGCAGGATTAACCGTAATTATTATTCCGTTATTAAAACTAGCAATTTATAAAACCAACGCTTCACTAAAAATCTGGATTGCTGCTTTGACGGCTTTAACTGGGTTATTTATTATTGCCATTCAGGATAAGTTTACCATAAACTTTGGAGATTTATTTACAATTGCTGGAGCCTTTGCCTTTGCGGTTTATTTAATTGCTGTTGAAAAACATTCTGCCACCAAAAACCTCTTGTATTCTATTGTGCCAATGTTTGCATTTTGTGCGCTTTTTACTTTTTTAATAGCGTTAACAGACGGTTCATCAGAATGGCTTCCACAAAACAATACGTTCTGGATGGGCGTAATTTATTGTGCTTTGTTTTCTACCGCTTTTATGTATACGGTTTCAAACATTTCTCAACGTTATTTATCAGCAGAACGCGTAGCGGTTATTTATTTGTTTGAACCTGTTTTCGGGGCAATTGGTGCGTTTTTTATTTTAGGAGAAAATCTATCATGGCGTTTACTTTTAGGCGGTACTTTGATTTTTTCTGCGACCATTATTTCTGAAGTCAATTTTAAAAGTGAAAGATTAAAGGTGTTGATTAGACGAAATTAATCTTTTAAAATATTTCACGCAGATTTAAAAAGATTTAAGCAGATCAACGCAGATTTTTATTTTAATAAATCTTTTTAAATCTGTAAAAATCTGCTGAATCTGCGTGAAAAAATCTAAACTGTTTTTTAAGTAGATCAGCATAAACTTTGTCAAAGTTTCGTCATTGTTTGTCATTCCGAGGAACGAGGAATCTCCGTTAAAAGCTCGACAAAGATTGGAATTTCGGTACGGAGTTACTTGTGGAGATTTCTCCTTCGTCGAAATGACAAAAATGCGCAAACTAACTTTAGAGTATATCTATCAATCTTCAATCAAGCTAATCTCAAAAATTGTTTTGCCATTTTCGCTTTTATGCGAAATATAACCGCCATGTGCTTCAATAATATTTTTAGATAAAGTCAAACCAATTCCTGCGCCTTCGGTTCGGGTGGTGAAAAACGGCAGAAATATTTTGTCTTCAATTTCTTTTTCGATTCCTTTTCCTGGGTCTGAAACTTTTATAAAAATGCGATTGTTTTTGGCTTCCGCCGTAATCGAAATTTGCTTCGTATTGCTATTTTCTAAAGCATTAATCGAATTTGTCAATAAATTAATCAATACCTGTTCTAACTGCTGCGAATCGACATCGATTAGATAGTTTTGGATAACGGCATTTTTGACTTCAATATTACTTTTCCTAAACAACGGATTCATAACTTGAATACAGTTTTCAACGAGTTGCTGCAATGCTGCTTTTTCTTTTTTGGGTGAAGGAAGCATTGCCAGTTTTCGATACCCTTCAACAAATTTCTGCAAATGATCGCTTCGTCTCAGCATCGTCTGCACGCTGTTTTTTATGTCTTCTAAATCTTCTGTCGAAAGCGAATCTTGTTCTACTAAATCCTCCAAATTCTGGCAGATTGAGCGAATTGGCGTTATCGAGTTTAATAATTCATGCGATATCACTTTCATCAAATTAATCCATGCATCTTTTTCTTTTTTCTCAACCACATTTTGAATCGAATCCAACAGAACAATAAAATAATCCTGCCCAAAAATTTCGGTTCGTGAAGCCTGCAAAACAAACGTCTGTTTGCTTTGTTCGTTTATGCTAAGCTCAATTGAAGTTTTTATTTCATGAAAATCATCTTCTTCGATAATTTCACACAAAGATGGCAGCTGATTTTTAAGATATTTCCATTTTGAAACTTTCGGAACATTAAAATGGCTCGAAAAATAATCGTTCATCAAAAAAATACTCCAATCGCTTTCTTGCCTCTGCAAAATAATAACACCCGATTCTATATTGTTTAAAATCGAACGGTAAATAATATCTCTCGTAACTTGCTCATTTTGCTTACTTTTTAAGGTTTCATACAAAGTAAAAAGCTCATTATAAGTACTATTGAATTTATGTTTAGAAAAATCGGAACTAAAATCGTCCTGCAATATCGAAGAAATGGTTTTATTATAAATCAAGACCATATTTCTAACATAAAAATACATTTCTCTACCCAGCAGAAAAACCATGCAAAGGCCAAAAATTCCTGTAAAAAGTAAACCAATTCTAAAGAAATACAGCGACAATTCGATTCCGATCACGATAAAAATTAATCGCAGAAAAAGGAGTTTGTAAGTTTGTAAAGTCCTTAGCATAATTAGTCGATATTGATATTAAATTTCTCCAAACGTCGGTACAGCGCGCCTCTTGACAAACCCAGTTCTTCGGCAGTTTTACTGATATTATTGTTGTTTTTAAGAAGTGCTTTTTCAACTGTAGCTTTTTCAACCGAAGAAAGCTGAATATCATCTGAATTTTCCTCGTAAGGCGTTATCGTTTCTAAGTCCAGATCAGAAACCGTGATGGTATTATTCTCGCAAAGAATAACAGCACGTTCAATCTTATTTTCCATTTCGCGAATGTTTCCATTCCAAGCATGTTTTTCAATCTGTTCTAAGACTTTTTTATCAAAAGTGATTTCGTCTCGGTTATATTTTTCAATCATTTTATCCAAAAGATATTCGGCTAGCGGAATCTTATCTTCGTGACGTTCTCTTAGCGGAGGCAAAACAATTTCCATCGTATTTATGCGATAATACAAGTCTTCTCGGAAGTTTTTGTCGGTAACTTCTAGTTTTAAGTTCAAATTTGTTGCTGTGATAATTCGAACATTTAAAGGTCTTGCTTTGGTTTCGCCCAATCTTGTTACGGTTTTCGTCTGAATCACTTGAAGCAATTTAGATTGTAAATGAAGCGGTACATTTCCTATTTCATCCAAAAAAATGGTTCCGTTTTGCGCCATTTCAAAACGCCCTGCTGTGTCCGTTTTAGCATCGGTAAAAGCACCTTTGGCATAGCCGAACAATTCGCTTTCAAAAATATTCGAATTTAAAGAACCTAAGTCAACCGCAATAAACGGCTGATTTTTTCTTTCAGATTGTGTATGAATATGATGTGCCAGAACAAACTTTCCAGTTCCGTTTTCGCCTAGAATCAGAACATTCGCATCGGTTTTTGCGACTTTATCTGCTAGAGAATAAGCCTTTTTTATAATTTCAGAACTGCCAACAAAAAAATCCTGTTTTATCTCAACGTCTTTGTTTTTCTTCTGTTCTTTTCGGGCTTTATCTACAGCTTGTTTTACCGATTCTAAAAGCTTTTTATTTTCCCAAGGTTTTAGAATATAATCAAAAGCGCCCGATTTTAAGCCTTCAACGGCAGTTTCTACTTTTCCAAAAGCGGTCATTAAAATCACAACCGTTTTTGGCGAAAGCGTTTTTATTTCTTTTAGCAAATACAAACCTTCCCTTCCATCTTCAAAACCTAATCTATAATTCATATCTAATAAAACGACATCAATAGCATTTTTCGACAACAATTCGACAATATTTTTCGGATTATTGAGTGTAAAAATGTTCTCGAAATACTTTTTCAGATAAACTTTTGATGCAAAAAGGATGTCTTCTTGATCGTCGATGATTAAAATAGATGCGTTGGTCTTTTTCATTGTTGTTCAGTTTTGGACGAAAGGTGTCCACTAATGGACAGTTTGGTTTTTTATCAAAAAATAAAACATTAAAAATAAAGTAGTTACAAGGTTTAATTTCTTGGCATGAAAATCACATTAGAACTTGTAAATCATTAATTATTAACGCCTTTCAGGAGTACAAATAACAAATAAATAGTGATAATTTGAAAATAAATTATCTTATTTTTCAGACTTGTTTCTATCATTTCTGAAGGCATAAAATTTTAAAAGAAAATCAATCAAAATCCAAAACAGTCAATTATGATTAACATTACAAAACTTTCAAAAGTATTTAGAACTGAGGAATTAGAAACCAAAGCATTAAGCGAAATTTCGTTAACGATCAATCAAGGCGATTTTATTTCGATTATGGGACCATCAGGAAGCGGAAAATCAACTTTATTAAACATCATCGGACTTTTAGACAGTGCTTCAGACGGAAGTTATAAGCTTCTTGGTCAGGAAATGGTGGGTTTGAAGGAAAAACAAAAGTCGCAAGCAAGAAAAGAAAACATCGGATTCATTTTCCAGAACTTCAATTTAATTGATGAATTATCTGTTTTTGATAATATAGAATTGCCTTTAATTTATGCCAATGTTCCTTCTTCGGAAAGAAAATCTCGAGTAAATGAAATAGCAAAAATATTAGGAATCTCGCATCGTTTGAAACACTTTCCGCAGCAGCTTTCTGGCGGGCAACAGCAGCGTGTAGCCGTTGCAAGAGCTTTAATCAATAATCCGAAAATTATTTTGGCCGATGAGCCAACTGGAAACTTAGACAGTAAAAACGGAAATGAAGTAATGGAATTACTAACCGATCTCCATGCCAGCGGATCGACAATTCTAATGGTGACACACTCCGATTATGATGCATCTTTTTCGCAGAGAACTATTTTAATGAAAGATGGCGTAATCCTTTCGGAAAAAGTAAATCATAGAAATGTAGATGTTTTAGTAACTGCTAACAACTAGTTTATGCTTCAAAATTGGATCAATACATTTATTTATCATTTAAAGCATAACAAGCTTTTTACGGCTCTGAACATTCTTGATCTGAGTATTGGAATTGCGGGTTTGATTTTTTCGATTTTGTATTGGAATGAAGAACAAAGCTATAACGACTGGAATCCTAATAAAGAAGTGGTTTTTCAATCCATTAGTAAAGTTAGTCCAACCAATACGTGGGGAACTAATGTTCTAACCTTCGAAAGTTATTTTAAAAACGACTTTAAGGAAATTGAAAGTTATTGCTACTTAGACACTTGGTATGCCGAAAAAACAATTCAATACCATAACAAAAAAGGAGTTTTTAATACTATTAATGCCCAAAAAACTTTCTTTGAGATGTTTCCTTTTGCTTTTATAATGGGAAATAGTAAAACGGCTTTAAAAGACGAAAATTGTTTAGCAATTTCTAAGAAAACAGCTCTAAATCTATTTGGAAGTGTTAATGTACTTGGCAAAACTGTAAACTATTATGATAAAAAACTTGTTGTAACGGGAGTTTATACCATTCCTGGAAAATCTTCTTTGGAGCCAGATGCAATTACCAATTTTACAGCAGAAAGAATGCGGGAAAACAAGGACAACTGGGGGAGTTTTGATATGGGATTGCTCTTAAAATTAAAAAATCCTGCCGACAAAGACAAAGTGATTGCTAAAATGAACAATCTATTTTACAAAAATCGTTCATTAAAATGGGCAAAAGATGAAGGCATTTCAATTGCTGAATGGTCTAAAAAAAATAGTGAATTTGAAGTAAAAGTTTCTTTAGAATCTTTAAAAGATGCAAGATTGCACTCTCAAATTGATGGTTATGCAGAAGGTCAGGGTAATTTTCAATTCTTGCTGATTATGATGGCTTTATCATTCTTAATTTTGATTTTGTCATTGTTCAATTACATCAATTTTGCAACTGCAAATGCCATAAAAAGAGCAAAAGAAGTTGGTATTAGAAAAGTTCTTGGCGCATCTAAAGGTAATATTGTATTACAGTTTATTTTTGAAACTTTTATTATTACTACTTTTTCTATTCTATTATCTCTCGTTATTGTCGAACTGTCCTTGCCTTTTTATAATAACTTCTTAAACAAAAATTTATCAATTTCTGGATTTCAGTTTTCATTTGAACTTATCGTCATTTTTATTATAACTATAATTGCGGCTGGAATATTTCCCGCTATTTATATTTCAAATTTTGAAAGCCTAAAAGTATTGAAAGGAAATTTCAGCAGAAGTAAAAGTGGTGTCTGGCTTCGCAATGGAATACTGATTCTACAATTCGCAATTGCTTCTTTTTTCATGATTGGATCATATATTGTGTACCTGCAAGTCAATTTTTTAAACAAGCGAGATTTAGGTTTTAAAGGAAATCAGGTTTTAGAAATCAAATATGAAAAACCCTTTTTTGATCTCAATGACCCCAAAGTCGATGAAAAATTGTTTGCAAGATACGAGACTATTAAACAGGAAATTTCCAAAATTAAAGGCGTTTCACAAGTCAGTACTGGCGTTATCTCTTTTGCCTCAGGAAATAGTCTTTCATCAACTTTTAATTATAATGACAAAACCATTTTGGCACAAAATATAGGTGTTGATTACGGCATGCTTGAAATGATGAAAATTAAACTTAGTCAAGGGCGCTATTTAGACTCTTCAATTGCATCAGATAGTATTGATGCTATACTAATTAATGAAAAGGCTTTACAATTAATGAACGAAAAAAATCCGGTTGGGAAAGTTGTAACCTTGAATGATCAGAAACTTAAAATAATTGGAGTTGTAAAAGATTTTAATCTTTGGGGACCAAAAGCCGAAATTCCTCCAATGGTCTTTTTTCATCTCAAAACAATAGACTGGACGAATCTTAACGTAAATCATTTATTTGTGAAAGTGAATCAAAATGAGATCACCAATACGATTGCTGATCTTGAAACGTTTTGGAAGAAAAATGTAGATGTAGATTCTCCTTTTCATTACGATTTTGTGGATAAGGCTTATGCGAGAAATTATCAAGAATACATCAATCAAAGCAATCTTTTTTCACTCTTAAATTTCGTTGTTATTCTCATTGCTCTGTTTGGACTTTTTGCTTTAGCTTCTTATTCTGTTCAAAGCAGAATGAAAGAGATTGCTATTCGAAAAACGCTGGGCGCTGAAACCAATGTTTTGCTAAAAGAGCTTTCTAAACAATATATTATCTTTTGTTTTGTTGGATTTCTAATTGCCCTATTTCCAGCATATTATTTACTAAATAAATGGCTTGAAGATTTTGTCTTTAGAATTGAAATTTCTGCTTATCCATTTTTATTTGGATTCTTAGCATTATTATCCTTAACCTTAATTGTAGTGCTGTCTAGAACATATCAAGCTACAAAAGTAGATGTTTTAAAATACTTAAAATACGAGTAACATGCTGAAAAATTATATCAACATATTTATATACCACATCAAAAGCAACAAACTGTTTTCGATTCTGAATATTTTAGGATTATCCATAGGAATAGCAACTTTAATCTTTGCCATTCTTTTTTGGAATGATGAACATTCATATGATCAATGGAATCCTGAAAAAGGCAAAATATATTCTGTTTTAAATAATATTGGCAATAATAACATCTGGACGTCAAACCCTGCTACAAATGGGCCTATGCTAAAGTCTGTTTCTTCAGATTTAGAAAGTTATTGCTATTTCTATGCTGATTATGCAAGAGATATTATTTCGTACAATGGTAAAAAAGAAATGATCAACAAAATATTTACTGCTCAAAGTAATTTTTTCTCTTTTTTTCCTTTTCCGTTTGTTTATGGAAATGCAAAAACAGCACTTCAAGACAGAAACAGCATTGCTTTATCTGAGGAAACGGCAGAACGTTTGTTCGGGAACGAAAATCCGTTAGAAAAACTGGTAAAATACGAAGGACAGATTTTTACCGTGAGAGGCGTCTATAAACTATCACAGAAATCTTCAGTAATGCCTGAAGCCGTTACCACTATAATTGAAGATGATTTAAAAAGAACAAAAGATCAATGGACTTATCATTATGGGCTTATTCTTAAAATTAAAAAACCAAAAGCAGTTCCGAGAGTTGTAAAAACACTCGATCAGATTTTCTTTGATAATTGCACAAAAGTGTATGCAAAACAAGAAGGTTTGACCGTTGCTGAGTTTGTAAAAAAATATGGCGATCCCGTAAAATCAAGTTTATTACCGTTGCCCGAAGCGCGATTGTATAAAGGAAATTTTCCTTTTCCAGAAGAAGGCGGAAAGCTGCAATACATTTTAGTTTTAATGGGATTATCAATTTTAATTCTATTACTTTCTATTGTAAATTACGTTAATCTGGCAACTGCAAACGCTATTAAAAGAGCAAAAGAAATTGGTGTTAGAAAAATTACCGGCGCTACAAAAGGACAAATTGTTGCCCAATTCATTTTTGAAACTGCCATAACCACCATTTTCTCTGTTTTATTGGCTTTGGTGATTGTTGAAATTTCACTGCCTGTTTACAATTCATTTCTTGATAAAGATTTGGTTTTAATTGGTTCTCAATTCTATATACAGCTTATTTTAATCACTTTATTGGTTATTATTTTTTCTGGAGTTTTACCTGCTGTCTATGTTTCTAATTTTGAAGCTCTAAAAGTTTTAAAGGGTAATTTTTCTAGAAGTAAAAGAGGAATCTGGCTTAGAAACGGAATGCTGGTTTTACAATTTGCTGTTGCAGCATTTTTTATAATCGGATCTTTTATTGTGTATAAACAAGTCAACTTTATGGCTGAGAAAGATTTAGGTTTTAAAGGGGCTCAGGTTTTAGACATTGCTTTTAAACCTAAAACAGATAAAAGTCAGTATGAGCGTTATAAATTAATTAAGCAGGAAGCAAGCAAAATAAAAGGTGTTGAAGCAGTTTCTACTGCATTATTTTCAATGGGATCTTTAGAAAACTCTTGGTCAACGGCGAGTTACAAAGACAATACTCCTTTCATGATACAAGAAATGGGAATGGATTTTGAAATGCTCGACATACTAGATGTCAAACTTTTAAAAGGAAGAAAATTAGACACCAGATTCTCTTCTGATACTATTTCATCTGTTTTGTTGAATGAAAATGCTGCGAAATTAATTCCGGAAAAAGATGTTTTGAATAAAACACTTTCATGGAGAGATCAAAAGGTAAAAGTGGTTGGGATTGTAAACGATTTTAATTACTTTGGAATGGAAAGCCAAATTTCTCCAATGATGTTTTTTTACGTTACAAAAATCAACGGAGTTAAAGATGATATCCGCCATATCTTTATCAAAATTTCGCCTGATGATATGCAGGAAACTATTGCAGCAATTAATAAATTCTGGGTGCAAAAAGTAGATTCAGAATATCCGTTTGAATATAATTTTGTTGACAAAAACTATGCAAAAACGTACAAAAGATATGAAAATCAGAGAGATTTATTTGCTTTACTGAATATAATTGTAATCCTAATTGCTGTATTTGGATTGTTTTCTTTAGCCTCTTTTTCGATGGAAAGAAGACTTCGCGAAATTGCAATTAGAAAAACTCTTGGTGCAGATACTGATGTATTATTAAAAGAATTATCCAAACAATATATAGTTTTCTGTATAATTGGTTTTCTGATCGGAATTGCTCCTGCCTATTTCTTATTGGGAAAATGGCTCGAAAACTTCGCTTTCCGAATTGATATTCCCCTACTACCCTTTGTCCTAGCCTTTATATCGTTATTATTCTTAACCTTGACGATTGT
Organism: Flavobacterium ginsenosidimutans; assembly: GCF_003254625.1. Lineage (GTDB taxonomy): Bacteria > Bacteroidota > Bacteroidia > Flavobacteriales > Flavobacteriaceae > Flavobacterium > Flavobacterium ginsenosidimutans. The sequence goes on along the minus strand of NZ_QJRJ01000082.1, from coordinate 232,885 downwards.
TCTCGCAAAAGCCTATCAAGCAACAAAAGTGGATGTTTTACGCTATTTAAAATACGAATAAGATGCTAAGAAACTGGATCAATATATTTATATATCAAATAAAGAACAGTAAACTTTTTACTGCTCTCAATATTCTCGGATTATCAATTGGAATTTCGGGTCTAATTTTCGCGCTTTTGTATTGGAACGACGAACATAGTTACAATGCCTGGAATCCCGAAAAAGATAATGTCTATCAAGTTTTGGTTCAACTGGGCGATATGCCGGCTGTTGCCGAAAACTCGGTTCGATTAAAAGCCTATTTAGAAAATGATTCTAATGTCGAAACTATCGTTTATGCAGACGATTGGTATCAGAAAGACAAAATAATCTATAAAGGGAAAAAAGAATTTACAGATAAAATTATCAATGTCGAAAATGGCTTCTTTTCTCTTTTTCCGTTTAAAATAATTCAAGGCAATAGCTTTTCGGCTCTAAAAGATGGTTCGGGTGCAGCAATTTCACAAGATATTGCAAAAAGAGTATTTGGCTCAGAAAATCCCATTGGAAAACAGATAAATTTTCTGTCTCAAACCTTCACCGTTCAAGCGGTTTACAGCATTCCAGGAAATTCTTCTATCGCTCCGACCGTTATCGTTAACAAGATGAAAGATTTAGTCGATTTGAGCAAAAACCAAGGTTTATTTGTTTTAAAGATACTTTTAAAAGTAAAAGATCCTTCTAAAATTGATGCTACCAAGAGAATGCTCGAAAAAGTATATTATGACGAAATCATTATAAAAAGTTCCAAAGAAGCCGGAATGTCTCCTGCCGAAATGGAAAAAAAGATTGGCCATTTTAAAATCTTTATGGAACCGCTTTCAAAATCCAGACTGCATTCTATTTTAAACGGTTACCCAGAAGGAAGAGGCAACTATCAGTTTTTATTAATAATGACAGGATTGTCTATTTTAATCCTCATTTTATCTATTGTCAATTATATCAATATGGCAACAGCAAACGCCATTAAGCGAGCCAAAGAAGTCGGAATACGAAAAATTCTTGGAGCCTCAAAAAGCAAAATTGTGATGCAGTTTATTTTTGAAACGGCTTTAATTACTTGTTTTTCAATTTTATTAGCCTTGGTAATTGTAGAATTAACGCTTCCTTATTACAACAATTTTCTTGGCAAAAATCTAACAATAGCAAATGCAGAATTCTACTTGCAGCTTATTCTTATTTTTATTGTCACAATTTTGGCAGCGGGCTTATTTCCTGCACTTTATGTTTCTAATTTTGAAACTGTAAAAGTATTAAAAGGTAATTTTGAAAGAAGCAAAAATGGCATTTGGCTGCGTAACGGAATGCTAATTTTTCAGTTTTCGATTGCTGCGTTTTTTATCATTGGTTCCAATATCGTTTATGAACAAATAAAATATTTAAGCAATAAAGATTTAGGTTTTAAAGGAGATCAGGTAATTGCCGTTTCGTTAAATTTTCCATCTTCTTATTATGAAGGAGAACAAAGCACTCAGAAAATCTATGATCGATATAATACGATAAAGAAAGAATTATCAAAGCTAAACGGGATTTCTAAAGTTTCGACAGGATTGATTGCCTTTGACGGAAATGACGATTCTTTGTGGCCAATCTGGTACAAAGATGAACTCTTTAAACAAAAAGCAATTGGAGTAGATTATGGAATGCTGGATCTCATGAACATTAAAATTGAGCAAGGACGCGACTTTGATACAAAACTAGCTTCGGATACTGTAAATTCTGTTTTAATAAATGAAACAGCATTAAAACTGATGAATATTAAAAATCCGATTAACCGCGAAATTAGAATTGGAAATCAGCCCATGAAAATTATTGGGGTCGTAAAAGATTTTAATTTACTAAGTCCAGAATCCAGCATTGTGCCAATGACTTTCTATCATATAAAATCTTTGGATATGGCTGGCGATATGAATGTTATTTACATAAAACTAAAGCCTGAAAACATACAAAGCACAATTGCTGGCATAGAAACCTTTTGGAAAGCAAAAGTTGATTCCGAAAATCCTTTTCATTATGATTTTGTCGATAAACAATACGCCAGAACTTATGAATCGTATGTAAAACAAAACAACTTGTTTTCGCTACTAAACATTGTAGTAATTCTTATCGCTCTGTTTGGTTTGTTTGCTTTGGCATCTTATTCCATTCAAAGAAGAATGAAAGAAATTGCGATTCGAAAAACTTTGGGCGCAGAAACCAATATTTTATTGAAAGAACTTTCTAAACAATATGTCGTTTATTGTGCAATAGGTTTTCTTATTTCCGTATTTCCTGCCTATGTTTTATTGCAGAAATGGCTCAATAATTTTGCCTTTAGAATCGAAATTCCGATACTGCCTTTTCTGTTTTCATTTCTGTTTTTATTGTTTCTAACGCTATGCATAGTTTTAGCAAAAGCGTATCAGGCAACAAAAGTTGATGTTTTAAAATATTTAAAATACGAGTAATTAGTTTGAGTTTTTTTATTTCACGCAGATTCTGCAGATTTGAGCAGATTAAAACTTAAAAAAAACTTTGCGTCTAAGCGTCTTTGCGAGCAATTTTTCAAAGTATGGAAAAAATACTTAAAATAGAATCTCGCAGAGTCGCTAAGGCGTAAAGTTATTTATATTCATTCTTAAACCGATTTTGACATTCGTCAATGTTTTTTTCCTCGATTAACTTTACTTTTGATAATGATTAATTTTTGAGAAATGATGAGTGAACTTGAGGCTTTAATTGAGAGCAGATTACAACTGGAAAATGATGAACTTAACACCATTCTCTCTTGCTTTAAATTAATACAAGTAAAGAAAAATGAGCAATTGCTGCAAAGCGGAACGGTGGCTGATAAAATCTATTTTATAAAAAAAGGCTGTCTGCGCTTGTATTACAGTACCGAAGATCACAATATTACCACTCGTTTTATGGCTTTTGAAGGCACATTTTTAACTTCAATCGTTAGTTTTATTTCTAGAGAACCAAGCTCGGAATATATCGAAGCCGTAGAAAACTCAGATCTTTTTGCAATTTCTTACGAAGATTTTTTTCGTCTTCGCAACACAATTCCGCAATGGGATAAAATGTATATCTACATTCTCGAATATGGTTTAACTGTCATTACCTCAAAACTCAGCAGTTTATTGACCCAAAATGCTGCAGAAAGATATCGCAATCTTCTTAAAAACAACCCAGAACTTATTCAGAGATTGTCCAATGCCAATCTTGCATCATACCTTAATATTTCGCCAGAAACATTAAGCAGAATAAAATCACAGATCTAACTTTCTGTCAAAAAACAAAAAAACAACATTAAAAAACATTTTCTATCATGAGAAGTGATGAAGTAAAAAAAGGTGTTCAGCGAACTCCTCACAGATCCTTATTGCGAGCTACGGGCTTAAAAAACGAAGATTTCGGAAAACCATTTATTGGAGTTGCGAATTCATTTATTGAAATTATTCCGGGACACTTTTTCTTAAATAAAGTTTCTGAAATTATCAAAGAAGAAATTCGTGCTAATGGCTGTGTTCCGTTTGAATTCAATACAATCGGAATCGATGATGGAATAGCAATGGGACATGACGGAATGTTATATTCGCTTCCAAGCCGTGAAATTATCGCAAACTCCATAGAAAGTGTCATGAATGCTCATAAATTGGACGCCATGATTGCAATTCCAAACTGTGACAAAATTGTTCCAGGAATGATTATGGGAGCTTTGAGAGTGGATGTTCCAACCATTTTTGTAAGCGGTGGACCAATGTCTAAAGGTTACACCAAAAACGGAACTGCAATTGACTTAGCTTCTGCATTTGAAGCAGTTGGAAAACACGAAGCTGGAAAAATAACCGACGAAGAATTATATGATATCGAGTGTAACGCCTGTCCAAGCGGTGGAAGCTGTTCTGGAATGTTTACGGCTAATTCTATGAATACTTTAATGGAAGCGATGGGAATTGCTCTTTCTGGAAACGGAACAATTCTAGCGCAAACTCCTGAACGCGAACAGTTGTATCGTGAAGCTGCGAGACGAATTTGTGATATTGCGAAAGATCAGCAAGCTATTGAGAAATTCAAATTGAAAAATATTTTGAATGAAAATGCTGTTCGTAATGCTTTTGCTGTAGATATGGCAATGGGCGGAAGTACCAATACTGTTCTTCATATGCTCGCAATCGCAAATGAAGCTAATGTCGATTTTAAACTTCAGGATATTAATACCATTTCTGGAAATGTTGCGCATATTGCTAAGATTTCGCCGAGTTTGAGTACCGTTCACATGGAAGACATTAACAGAGCTGGCGGCGTAAATGCGGTTATGAAAGAAATAAACAAAAGAGGTTCTGGGGTTTTAATTGATAATCTTACCATTAGCGGTGAAACTTTATTGGAGAAAATCGCCAATGCTGAAATTAAAGACACAACAATTATTCATACCATTGATAATCCGTATAGTAAAGTTGGCGGATTGGCTATTTTATACGGAAATCTTGCAGAACAAGGCGCTGTAATTAAAACAGCTGGTTTAACTGGAGATCGTGTATTTACGGGTAGCGCAGTTTGTTTTGATGGCCAAGCCGAAGCAATTGCGGGAATTATGATGGGAAAAGTAAAAGCTGGAAATGTCGTAGTTATTCGTTACGAAGGACCAAAAGGCGGGCCTGGAATGCAAGAAATGCTTTCTCCAACCAGTTTAATTATGGGAATGGGACTTGGAAGTTCTGTAGCTTTAATTACCGACGGAAGATTCAGCGGTGCAACTAGAGGCGCTTCAATTGGTCACGTTTCTCCCGAAGCTGCTGAAGGCGGAATGATTGGTTTGGTTAAAGATGGCGACGAAATTCACATTGATGTTGATCAATATATTTTATCAGTTAATTTGAGTGATGAAGAAATTGCGGCAAGAAAAGCCGCTTTCAAACCTTTAAAAAAACCTTTAAATTCAAGATGGCTTTCTCAATATAGAGCGTTGGTTACAAATGCAAGTACGGGCGCTGTTCTAAAAACAGATCTAGATTAAAACATACTTTTTCAAACACTTACAAAAAAAAGCTAAATCAAAAATTGATTTAGCTTTTTTTATTTTATTTTAATATCTTTAATAAAAGTATACTCAAAACTATCAACCTAAAACTGTTACAAAATGGAAAAGATAACCAATAAAAAAACGTTATTTTTACTCTCGATTGGAATTTTCATTATCGCAGCATCTGTTATTCTTCCGAATTTTTTTAAAATTTCTGATTTTTCCAGAGGTTTGTTAGTCGGAACAGGAATTGGCTTTATAATAAAATCAGATCTCTTCTCTATTTTTTAGTAAATCCTTTTCTTGTCATTTCGCCCCAGCCTTTGGTTCCCATAACTTTTTCTTTATACCCAACTAAAGCGGCATAAACCGTAAGCGGATGAAAATAGAAAGGCTCAATAAACGCTGCCATTAACAATTTGAAAAAATCGGCCTGTTTGGGATATTTATGGTATGTTTTTTCTTCGCTGTACAAAGCAATGACCGAAAATAAAACGGCAAAAGAATACACAAAAAGCAATAGCAAGAAGAAAAAGTGCCAGTTCAGCAATCCAAAAATTATAAATACAGCTGTTATAACAAGTCCAATGAATTCTATCGCTGGAGCTAAGAATTCAAACAATGTCCAATATGGCACACTCAGTAATCCTAATAATTTATATCTCGGATTTAAGAACATTACTTTATGAAAACTTAAAGTTTCAATTGTTCCTCTCATCCATCGGCTGCGCTGTTTTTTAAATATTTTGAAATCTTCTGGAGCTTCGGTCCAGCAAAGCGGATCTGGAATATAACTTACTGAATAAGGCAGTTTATTTTCAAGCATATAACGGCGCATTCTCACGATTAACTCCATGTCTTCTCCGACCGTTTTAGTACTGTATCCTCCAGAAAGTATGGCAATTTCTTTATCAAATGCACCAAAAGCGCCACTAATTAGCAATAATCCGTCTAGTTTTCCCCAAGCCATTCTTCCTAAAAGAAATGCTCTCAGATATTCTAAAACCTGAATTCGAGACAACATCACATCTGGAATATTCACTTCAACCAAACGGCCGTTTTTAATCACACATTGATTGGCAATTCTCACCACACCTCCTGTTGCAATAATTCGCTTTCCGTGAGATTCCAAAAATGGTTTTGCTAGTTTTAAAAGCGAATCTTTATCTAAAATACAATCCACATCAATACAAACCACATACGGGTTTTGCGCAATGTTTAATCCAACATTCAAAGCATCAGCTTTACCTCCATTTTCTTTGTCAACCACAATTAGTTTTTTGAAAGCTGCATTTCTTGAAGTGTAAATTCCTTTTATTTTTTTAGTTTCAATTTTTGGATGAAAATCCAATTCTGTCAAAACCAAATCGTAAGTTTTGGTCAGGATTTCCATTGAATTATCTTTACTTCCGTCATTTACCACAATAACTTGATAATTATTGTAGTTTAACGAAAGAAGCGATTTTACATTTTCTTCAATAGTCATTCCTTCATTATAGGCAGGTGCAATCAGCGAAAGTTTAGGAGCAAATTCGCTGGTAAGCAACACTTCGTAATCAACAAAACTGTTTCTTTTAAGATACCTTCTAAGCTCTTTTGTCGAAATATAAGCCAGCATCAAATAAGAAGACATAATTAATATGGCGTAACCAAGAATCAGGAGTATATAAATATCCAAAAACCATTCTATTTCAGTATTAAAAAAAGTCATTTTCTTATAAAATTAAACGGTTAATGCCTGCAAAATGCTTTGCGCTTCGTATTTTATAACTGTATTTGAAGCTTGGGCCGCCAATTGCGCCACATGCGGAACTTTCTGCGTCAGCTTAAGTTCTTTTATAAGTTTCAGACCAAGCGTAACGACAGTTGTGTTTTGTGATTCTAACAAAAACTCAATTCCTTCTGTATCACCAACTTCGTGTTTCTTAAAAGCATTAATAATATTCAACTGCATCCAATCGTCTATCGGGTCTGAATGTTCTACTAAATAGGCTATACTTTGCGTACCTCCAAGTTTAATACAAGCATTTATCGCAGTAATTTTCAGTGTTTTATTTCTAGCTTTAGAGAAGGCAATAATCAAATCAAATGCTTCATTTATATTAAATTCTGCCAATTCTGTAATTGCTCTGCATTTTACTTCCCATTTTAGACTTTTCAGCCTTCTGTATGAATCTTTTATTAATCCAGAATCTTTATAAAATTGCTCCAGTTTCTTGGCATAAATCCCTTCATAATTTTTATGAAGATTGATAAGAGATTCTGTCAAAACTTCTCTAAAAAAAGAAGTGTCAAAAAGCACTAAAAAATTTTTATCTTCTTTTATTGTTGAAAATGATACATCTTCAAAAATAACAGATGCCATTATTTTTTCAATTAAGCTACTGTATTCGTTTCTAAGTCTTTCTTTTTTAATTTTATTGCTTCGGCTAGCCACAATAACAAGATACATAATGAACGAACCTAATACAAACAGATAGATCGAAAAAGTAAGGAAAGGCACTTCCCACTGACCGGCTTTATATAGTTCCCAGATTTCTGTCATATTAAAAGCGTTTTGTTACGATTAACTGAACATTGAACCTATTTCTATATTCTCCAGGTATGTATTCTTCACGCTCATAAAGGAAAATTGGACGCACAAAAAACGAATCGCCAAAACGATGCTGGTATTGAATTCCTGCACGATATGCCTTTAATGGCTGTGTAAAACTGTTGTAGAGATACAAATACGGAACGTTTCCATATTGCAATTCCAATCTTATGATACGCTCTTTTTCTTCGTTTACGCGCTGAACACTTAAAACATGAGAAAATAATTCGTTAGAAATATCATAATAAGGTCGGTAACCAAAACTGTAAATTCCTGCATTATACACTACTTGCCCTGTAAGCAAGGTAATATCGTCTGAATCAAAATGCATAAATCTTGCTCCAAGCGAAAAATCAAACTTTTTTTGCGGGGCAAAATAATATTCTAAACCTCCTTTAGCTACTGGAAATATAGTCTCGCCAGTTGAAACTCCAGCATTTGCATACAAATAACTTTTGTTTGAAAAAGTTTGGTAAAAATCGGTTTCAAATAACATTTGTGTATCACCGCTGATGTTTCCAATGTTCGCTCTTCCAACAATAGCTGATTTACTGAATTTATGCGAGTATTCCACATATCCATAATGAAATGGAGACTGTCCTGGCTCTGAAGTAGAGACATTTAAATAAGAAGCTGAAACTGCATTTTTTGCTTTTCGCCCAATAAGCGTTCTGATTCCTCTGAAAGCCTGAGTACTATTATCAATATAAGCTGATTTCTGTATTAAATCTAATGCTTCCTCATCTCGGTTTAATTTCTCCAGACAAGTTGCTTTGGTTTTTAATACATCTACTGATTTTGGATCAATAGCTAAATATTTATCGCAATACGAAATACATTTTTCATAATCTTCTGTCCAAAAGTAAACGTTTATAAGTGCTTGTAAAGCTTCTGGATTTGGATTATTTCTGTCTGCCAATGGAGACAAGACCTTTATAGCTGTTTTGTAGTCTTTTTTCCAGCTGTAAATTCGTCCTGTATAGGTTTGTATGTCTTCGTCGTTTGGAAATTTGGTGCGTAACGGATCCATAAGCGTTAATGCTTTGTCGTAGTTTTGTTTTTCAACTTCACGTTTCACATTCGCTAATGTCTCATCGACATTTATTTCTTGTCCAATTGCAATGGAAGAAATAAACAAAAGGCAGATAGAATAATATACAAATTTCATTAGGCACGTATGTTTAGTAATTTATTGATTCTCACTAAAAGCACAGCCGGACTGACTGGCTTGGCAATAAATTCATTAGCGCCAATATCAAAAGAATCCAATTCTGTTTGTTCGACACCCGAAGAAGTCAATATAATTACAGGAACATCTGATTTGAGGCTTTGTCTAATATATTGCGTAATCTCCATACCGCTTACGCCAGGCATGTTAATGTCTGTCAATACTAAATCATAATTTTCTTTTTGGATTGCTTCAAGTGCTTCTTTACCATCAGAAAATTGGTCAACACTAAATCCTTTAGACTCTAAGAAAAAAGATAATGATTTGCGTAGGATATCATTATCTTCGGCTAAAATAATTCTCATTTTTTTAATTTTTATCTTGGGGACACCTTTATTTTATAACATCAATATTGTAAAGCTATTGCATATTTCCCTTATTTCATAGCTCTTTTAAAATTTTTATAACTTCATCAATTCCACAGCTAAAAATATTTACTTTATCCAAAGTTTCAGCTGTAAATTCGCCAGTTGTGGCTTCTTCTTCAATAATCGAAAGGCAATTACTCAAATCCTGCAGCATAAAAATATCCATGCTTGACTTCATATTATGCGCCAATTTCTTTACGCTATCATGATCTGTATTATGAAACGATTCTTCCATCTCCTTGGCCTGACTCGGAATTTTTTCTACAAAAAGATTTATCATCTCTTTTTTAAATTCAGTATCGCCACAAGACATTTCGTCTAGGAAAGTCATATCTACAATTCTTCTATGATTCGCTTCACTGTCCTGATTCATTACTGTTTTTATTGCTTTTAAAAGAACAGGCTGTTTAAACGGTTTTGGCACATAAGCATTCATTCCTACTTTATAACATTTTTCTTGTTCTCCTACTAAAGAATGCGCAGTCATGGCAATAATTGGAATAGTAGAATTCATTTCTTTACGAATGTATTCTGTCGTTTGGTATCCGTCTTTAACAGGCATTTGCAAATCCATTAATACCAAATCATATTTGTTTTGAGAAAGAAGTTCGATACCTTCTTCGCCGTTTTGTGCAATATCCAAATCAAATCCAAAATTATTAATTACGCTTTTTGCGAGCTTTTGGTTTAAAACATTGTCTTCGCAAAGAAGAATTTTAAGATTTCCTAGATTATTTTTAGAAACAGATTTTTCTTTTATTTCAACAACATCTACTTTTTTATAAGTCAATTGAACCCAAAATTCTGAACCACGGTTTGGTGTACTTTTTACATCTACTTCCCCTTTTTGCAGCTCAACTAATTGTTTTACAATATTAAGTCCGAGTCCAGTACCGCCATAAGTTCTAGTTGTACTTTCTTCACCTTGCGTAAATCGTTCAAAAATAGTTTTAAGCTTATCTTTAGGAATTCCAATTCCAGTATCTTTCACAGAAAATTTAAGCAAATAATCATCCTCTGTTTCATCAATCTTTTTTACAGAAACTGTCACTTCGCCTTCATTGGTAAATTTAAGTGAGTTTCCTATAAGATTCACCAATATCTGATTAAGTCTTCCTTGATCGCCAATCACCATATCGGGCATTTCTGCATCAAGAAAAAGATTAAATTCGACATCTTTCTGCACTTTTACCTTCAATAAATTATAGACATGTTTCAGTGTCTTCTTTAAATTGAACGGTTCAGATTCGATTACTAAATTTCCAGATTCAATTTTAGAAATATCCAGTACGTCATTGACAATTAGCAATAAATTTTCTCCAGCAATTTGAACACTTTCAATATAATCACGCTGAACATCATTCAATTCAGTTTGCGCAAGAAGATCAGTAAAACCAATAATTGAGTTTAAAGGAGTTCTAATTTCATGGCTCATATTGGCCAAAAAAGTATCTCTTGCCAATACAGCACGTTCAGCAATTTTTCTCTGATGCTGTAATTGGATATTCTTGGTTCCTAATTCTAACTGCGCCATAACGTGCTTGGCAACAATTGAGAGCGCATTTCGCTGATTGTCATTCAGTTCTTTTACAACATGATCAACCGCGCACAAAGTTCCAATATTATAACCGTCTGGAGTTGTTAGCGGAATGCCGGCGTAAAATCTAACATTAAATCCGCCTGTAACATTTGGATCATCTTTGAATGTATCATTTACATGCGTATCATTGATTTCTACAATTTTTGTATCTAAAATAGTGTAATTGCAAAAAGAAATTTCTCGAGGAACTTCGGACACTCCTACTCCAATCTCAGATTTAAACCATTGTCTGTTTTCATCAATAAAAGAAATATGAGCAATTGGCACACCGCAGATATAAGAAACAAGCCTTGTCGCATCGTCAAAAGCATCATCTGGAAGTGTGTCGAGTATATTGTAACGTTTTAAAGCAGCTAAACGTTGTAGTTCGTTATCTGGAATGGGGTAATCTTTATTCATTTTATTATAGTGGTAAAGTGCATAAAGATAAGGGAATTTAATCTAAAAACCCTTGCATTAACTTGACTTTCTTAAAAAAAGCTGTTAGATATACGTCAAATTTTATCCGTCAAATCCTCCTTTTTTTATTTCATTACAAATTTTTTCTAGGTCATTACAAAATTGAATGTCACCTATTTCATGAACGCCAATTTTGTCATAAAATTGCTCAGATTTTATAAACTAATCTCTTCAAAAAGCCATTTTCCTTTCTTTTTTTAAGAAATAATGCGCTTGAATGAGTAAAATTTAAAGTAAATGAAAAATTTAAGAAACAGTATTTTTTACGTTGGAATTATTGGAGGCTTCTCTCTTCTGATGTATTGGATTATTCTATTAGGTGTAAAACTGGAAACAGGCCGAAATCTTAAAATCCCTACTTCAGATAAAAGTCAATGGGGCGAATTTCTTGATTCTCTTATTAAAAACTTGCATCATCCGTTAGCCCTATTATTGGCGCAGATCGTTACAATCATTTTTGTTGCCCGTATTTTTGGATGGATTTGCATCAAAATAAAACAACCCGCTGTAATTGGAGAAATGATCGCCGGGATTGTAATGGGACCTTCATTAATTGGAATGTATTTCCCCGAATTTTCAGCAGCATTATTCCCAGCTGAATCACTTGGAAATCTTCAATTCTTAAGCCAGATTGGTTTGATTCTTTTCATGTATATCGTGGGAATGGAAATCGACATGAAAATTCTAAGAAACAAAGCCCACGATGCTGTAGTTATTAGCCACGCAAGTATCATCATTCCGTTTGTTTTAGGAATGGGATTGGCGTACTTTATATATGACGAGTTTGCCCCTGCAGATGTACAATTTACATCTTTTGGTTTGTTTGCCGGAATTGCGATGAGCATCACAGCATTTCCGGTACTTGCCAGAATTGTGCAGGAACGCGGCATTCATAAAACTAAATTAGGAACAATCGTAATTACTTGTGCCGCAGCCGATGACATCACGGCTTGGTGTATTCTAGCAGTTGTAATTGCGATTGTAAAAGCAGGTTCTTTTGGAAGCGCTTTGTACACGGTTCTTTTAGCTTTAGGTTACGTCTTTTTAATGATCAGAGTAGTTCGTCCGTTCCTTAAAAGAATCGGAGATTTATATGCTACAAGCGACAAATTAAGCAAACCAATTGTTGCAATATTCTTTTTAACTCTTGTAGTTTCATCTTATTTGACAGAAGTTATCGGAATCCACGCTTTATTTGGAGCTTTTATTGCTGGTGCAATTATGCCTGAAAACATTAGATTTAGAAATCTTTTTATCGAAAAAGTCGAAGATGTTGCACTTGTACTTTTATTGCCATTATTCTTCGTATTTACTGGATTAAGAACACAAATTGGTTTATTGAATGAACCTTATTTATGGAAAATCGCTGGATTAATCTTCTCAGTAGCAGTTATAGGTAAGTTTGTCAGCAGTGCGCTTGCAGCAAAATTCGTAGGCCAGAACTGGAAAGACAGTTTGTCGATCGGAGCATTAATGAATACAAGAGGTTTAACCGAATTGGTTGCTTTAAATATTGGTTACGATCTTGGAGTTTTAAGTCCAGAGTTGTTCTCTATGTTCGTAATTATGGCGCTTGCCACTACATTTATGACAGGTCCAACTTTAGATTTTATTAATTGGATTTTCAAATCGAGTAAAACAGAAACTGAAGAAGATGTCAGTCTGAAAAATAAATACCGCATTTTATTATCTTTTGACAGACCAGAATCTGGAAGAGCTTTGCTTAAAGTAGCTGATGGATTAACGAATAAAAGAGCTGAAAGTTCTGAAATTACAGCAATGCATTTTCTACCAACTGAAGAATTGCACCATTACAATACAGAAGTTTACGAAACAGAAAAATTTAAAGGTGTTGTTGAAGAATCTGTAACGCTTAACAGAAATATCACAACGATGTTTAAAGCGTCTTCTGATATTGATAACGAAATTGTAAATGTTGCCAACAAAAGCAAACACGATTTACTATTAGTTGGAATTGGACAATCTATTTATGAAGGAAGTTTGTTAGGAAGAGTCCTTGGCTTTACAACCCGAATGATTAATCCTGAGAAAATATTAAACACCGTTACTGGAAAAGAAAACATCTTAGAATCAGCTCCTTTTGATGACGGAACGAGGCAGATTATTGCTAAATCTCATATTCCAGTCGGAATTTTAATTGATAAAGATTTAACTGAAATCGCACATATTTTTATTCCGCTATTCAATGCCAAAGATTGGGATTTGATACAAAATTATGTTCAAAAATTTATTCAGAATACTGATGCCAGAATTGAAATTTTGGATGTAGAAGGAAAAATCATGTCAGATTTAGACACAAAAGAAAAAATTAGATTAATGGAACAAGCTGCTTCAAGTCAGCTTTCGCTAAGAAAAGAGCATTCAATCGAGAAAGATTATTTAAATCAGCAAGATCTTATGCTCATCTCAATTGACGGATGGAAACATTTAGTAGAAACCAAGAGCCCGTGGTTAACTAATATTCCGTCAACATTAATTATCTCTGAAGATAAAAAATAGAATTTGTTTTGGATTTACAAAGAAAAAGCGCCTCTTTCAATAAGAAGGCGCTTTTTTGATTTAAATAATATTTACTGTGTGAAAAATATTTAAATTTGTAAGAAAAAACATTTATTTAACACGGAGAGCTATGAAAAAATATACTTATAATAGCAGTATAAATATGTACGAAATAGATCCAAGATTTTTGGAAGAAGGAATATTAAAAGCGCAGAAAAAATCTTTTGATTCAATTCGTATTAAAGCTTTTGCAGATGATTGTGATTTTAAATGCCATTTAGACCTATTGCCTTTAAAAGATAAAAAATTTATAAAAAAACTAATAATTGATGATTCTTTTAAACTTCAAAGCGTTAAGAATATTGAAGCCATATATTCTCTGCAAGAACTAATAGATTTTACAATCGCATTACCAATAAATATTGATTTTAAAGAATTAACTCAATTAGAAAAATTATATCTTAATAATGAAAGCTATCAAAACTTAAGCTCTCTAATAAATTTAAAAGAGCTTTATTTTTCAAGATATTCTAAAGAAAATTGTTGTGAGTTATCTAAATTAAAAGAATTAACTTTTTTAAGATTAGATAACTCTAAAAATTTAATTTCACTTGATGGCATTGAAGAATTAGCAAATTTAAAATGGATTTGGCTAATGAGAAATTCTAATCTATATAATGCCAATAATCTAGCACAATTAAAAAAATTAGAAAGATTAGACATTGAAGGAAGTAAGAAATTAATTGATTATTCCTTCTTGAATAATAATCAAAGCATAAAAAAAACATTAATCTCTGATTTAGATTCTTTAGATTTTGTTCGAAATATGAATGCGTTAGAAAATATTAATTTTTGGAATTGTGAAACTGGAGATTTATCACCATTGTTAGAGTGTCCTACTTTAAAAGAGGTTTCTTTTCATCCACAAAAAAAATATTATTCACATAAAAAAGATGAGATCAATAATATATTAATCGAAAGGAATAAAATTTAAATTTTCAAAATATTACCAAGCTCCAAAGTAAATTTTCCTGTAGAAAATTCTTTCGGTGCTTTTAATAATTTAGTAGCTAAGAATGCCGTTGTAATTGGTTTTAAATTCTTAAAAAGTCCAATTGCATTGAATACTTTAATAATATTTATCGAAATCTTTTCTCCCAAACGATCTGAATTTTCACGAATCAGCGGTCCTGGTCTAAAAATAAGATACTGAGAAAAATGAAGTTCATCTATATATTCTTCCAGTTTTCCTTTCATCATCGAGTAAAATACACTGCTTTTTGAAGAAGCTCCATAAGAAGAAACCAAAACCAAGGAATTAACATTATTTTGCTTTGCAGCAGAAGCAAATTCGGCTGGAATGTCAAAATCAATTTTCCATTGCTTTTCTTTTGAACCTGCAACTTTTAAAGTTGTTCCAAGACATGAAAACAGAACATCTCCAGTAATTAAACCCTGAAAAGAATTTACATTTGAAAAATCAACAATATGTTCTCTCAATTTTGAATGTGATTTTCCTGTAGCACGTCTCACAAAAATTGAAACCGATTCATAATCATTACTTTCCAAAAGCAAATTAACAAGTTCTTTTCCTGTTGCACCTGTCGCTCCAATTACCAATGCTTTCATAAATAAAGGGTTTAGAAAGTAAATATAATGTTTTATTCTATTTTAATCATGATTTACCATTTGACGAAAAAGCATTAATTTCCCCTTACTGTCTCTTTTCCAAATATTTATACTTTTTCCTTTTACATTTCCATTACTATCGCCGTCGCGCCAATCCACATTGTAAAAACCAAATTCTACAATTGCTTTTCCTGCATTTATAATTCCAGAAGTCTTGATTGAGATTTGCTCAATTTTCAATGTTCCAGGCTTTTCATGTTCTGTAAAATAAGCTGTAATGTCTTTTTCGCCAGAAAGAATTGGCGTATAATACGTTAAATACATCGCGTCGGGCATAAACATTTTGGCATGTTCCGCTCCTTGCCTATTCTGAACCAATCTTTTAATGGTATTATTTCTTTCTTTAACTTCTAAAGTCAACTTATCTGACGAAATATATTCTTGAGTTTGAGAAACATCCGAATCGTCTATTTGAGGAATATTTTTATCATCAAAATAACTCGCCGAACCCCAGATTTCTGCAACAATAGTGAGAAGCTGTTTCTTTTTCTGCCATAAAACAGCATATTTTCCAGAATAAGAATAAGGATCTTGTCCTTTTAAGATCAGATTTTCAGTAAAATTTCCAATTTCAAGAACATAATTTCCAAAATCCTGTAGTTCCAAAATTGCTCTTTGGTATGAAGTAATTTTCGCCTGAGAAAGCCATTGTTCGTAGAACGCAGAAATTGACTTTTTACCCGTTCTTTGCCTGCTGTGTTCGGGCATAAAAACAGATTGATCTGTATATGCTTTTATTAATGCACTTTGAT
Source organism: Flavobacterium ginsenosidimutans (assembly GCF_003254625.1). Lineage (GTDB taxonomy): Bacteria > Bacteroidota > Bacteroidia > Flavobacteriales > Flavobacteriaceae > Flavobacterium > Flavobacterium ginsenosidimutans. Next base: position 216,629 of record NZ_QJRJ01000082.1, on the reverse strand, counting down.
TTCCTTTAGTAAAAGCGGTTTCAAAAGCAGTATTATGCGCTTCAATTTGTTTTCTAATTTCGGGATCAATTTTATTTTCTTGCGCAAAAAGACCAAATGCTAAGAAAAAAAAGGTAAAACTAAATTTAATCATAGCCGATAATTTTTAATTGAAAAACAAATATAACATATTAACAAACAGTATTTTATAATTAAAAACTTAAATATTCCTTTTTAGTTTTTTATACAAATTTTTCTATTTCTTCTATCAGATTTCTAATAATAATTTCGGTCGAAACATCACTGTAACTATTTATAGATTGCCCTGCCCAAATGCTTACAAAATCAGTGTTTTTCTCCAGTTTAGCTGTTTTTCTCAACTCTGCAGTTAGTTTATTTTGATACGGATACGGAAGAATAAATTCAGAATTTTCAATTTCTTCTATAAAAGCATTTCTAATTCCGCGAGCGTATCTTCCTGAATAACTTTTAGTTAAAACAATTTCATTTTCTTTTAAATTTCTAAGTCGGTGCTTTTCAAAATCATGTAAAGCACTTTCAACAGAACCCAAAAACAAACTTCCAATCTGAAAACCGTCTGCTCCTAAAGTTTTGGACGCCAATAAAGTCTTAGCATTATAAATTCCACCAGCATAAATAATTGGTACGTTTACATGTTCTGTTACTTGCGAAAGCAACGACAATCCACCAATTTGCGGAATTGTTTCTTCTAGAAAACTTCCGCGATGTCCTCCCGCTTCAATTCCTTGTACGCAAATAATATCAATACCACTTTGCTCCAAAACAATAGCTTCATGAACAGAAGTGCATGTTCCAATTAAAAGCACTTTATTTTCCTTTAAAGCGGCAATGCTTTCTGCATCTAAATTTCCAAAAGTAAAACTTACAATATTGCAATTTTCCAGCTGAATTGCCTCAATTTGATCGTGATAATCAGTAAGTTTAATTTCATTTATATTCGGAAAATCTACATCAATTCCTGATTTTTCTGCCAACTTTTGAAGATGTTTCCTTGTTTTTAAATATTCAGATTCCAATTTTGGCGTAATGGGATCTATTTTATGCACAAAAATATTTACTGCAAAAGGTTTATCAGTTAATTTTCTTGTTGCTCTTATCAATTCGATACATTTTTCAGCAGGAAGATCTCCTAATGCGAGCGATCCTAAAACTCCTGCATTGCTTGCCGATGCCGTCATTTCTGGGGTTGTAACGCAAGCATTGGCGCTTGTATGATGGGGTAATCAATTTTGAATAAGTCGGTTAAAACATTTTTCCATTCCATGATTTCTGTCTTTTAAATATTCAATGAAATTTCTTTAAAAAGTCTTCATTTTAGGGACTTCAAGTTAGCGAAAAGATGTAGTTCTTCCGTTTATTAAGAAGTTAATTTTTCTACAAATAATTATAACAAGACAATAATTGGTTTCATAAAATGTTTATATATAAAAGATTATGATGCATCTAATCTTTTCAAAATAATACCACACAAGATTAATATTTATAAAAACATGAAAAGAATATTTTTAATAATTGCCTTTGCTTCTTTTTCTCTGCACAGCTTTGCCCAAGAACTCAATAATAAATTCAAGACGATTCCGGCAAAAGATCCTGCCGTAAAAGAAGTTATTCCGCCCAAAGAAGTTGCTCCAAAAGAAAATCCGCCGTCGCCTGTAGAAAAACCTGCGCCATTACAGGTTAATCCAGACGAACTATTTAAAGACAGAAACGTTTACAAACAAGACGCAAATGTTGAAGGGATTTTTTATAGAAGAAATCAATTTTTAGGAAATATCAATACCACTTCAGCTACTTCTACAATTATGTACCGTGATGCAGCTTTTGTAGACGGCGATAAAGTAAAAGTATATTTGAACGATAAAGTAATTGAACCTGAAGTTTTCTTAAATGGCGAATTTAAAAGCGTAAAAATCGACTTGGTTAAAGGAATCAATAAAATTGATATTGAAGCACTTAACGAAGGTTTTGCTTCTCCAAACACAGCCGAATTTAAAGTTTATGACGATAAAGGTCAAGTTATTTCGTCAAGCGAATGGAATGTTGGCACAGGTTATAAAGCCGTTATTGTATTAGTTAAAGAATAAAATCTTATAAAAAGAAATCGTTTGAAATCATAAAAAACACTTAAAACTGCTGACTTCAGCAGTTTTTTTGTTGCATATATGTAGCTAACTACGTAGTTTTGTACATATATTTAATTTACAAGACAAATGCGCATTCAACCAATACAAAATAAGTACGAAAATGAAATCGTTGATTTGATTTTAAACATTCAGCAAAAAGAATTTAATGTTCCTGTTACTTTAGAAGATCAGCCAGATTTACTGGACATTGAAAACTTTTACTATAACCCAGGCGGAATATTTCTTGGCGCTTTTATAGACGAGAAATTAGTTGGAACAATCGCTTTGGTTAAATTTAATGCTGAAGCTGGAGCGATCAGAAAAATGTTCGTTAAGAAGGAATACAGAGGAAAAGAATTTCAAATTGCCCAACAATTATTAGAACAGTTAATTGCATACAGCAAAGAAAACGGAATTAAAGACTTATATTTAGGAACGGTTACGCTCTTGCAAGCTGCTTTACGTTTTTATGAAAAAAATAATTTTGTAACAATCCCAAAAGAAGCACTTCCAACTGATTTTCCGTTAATGAAACCTGATAATGTTTTTTGTCATTTAAATCTAAATCAATAGAAATGAATATCATTGATGAAATTGGTATTTTGGCCATATCTACTCGATTGCAACGTCTGAGCGAACAACTTCGCAAAGACGGGGCTTTAATTTATAAGTCTTTCGATATTGATTTTGAACCAAAATGGTTTCCTGTAATTTACACTTTGCACATCAAAGAAATGCTGAGTGTTGTTGAAATTGCTGCCGAAATTGGCTATAGCCACCCTTCTACTATAAGTTTATTGAAGGAATTGGAAAAGCAGAAAATCATCAGTTCTAAAAAAGATAAATTGGACGAACGCAAAAGATTGATTGTTCTTACAGCAAAAGGAAAAGATCTTGTTGTAAAAATGCAGCCCGTTTGGACCATTATGAAAAATGCTTTAAACGAAATCACTGACAATCAAAACAATCTTTTGAAAGCTATTGAAGAAACAGAACAAAAACTAGCTTCTCAGGGATTTTTTCAGAGAATTTCAGAACTCAAAAGCTGATTTACTCTTTCCCTGTGATCTTTTTTCTGTGATTATGACCCCATTTTGCTAAAGAATCGATTACTTCTTTTAATGTATGTCCGTATTCTGTAAGCTGATATTCTACAGTTATGGGCTGTGTATTCAAAACAGTTCTAGTAACTAATTGATTTTCTTCGAGATTTTTTAATTCTCTGCTTAACATTTTTCCTGAAATTCCTTCGACTTCGCGCAATAAATCGGTAAATCTTAAAGTATTAAAGCAAAGTGATGCAATAATAGAGATTTTCCATCTTCCGTTTAAAATATACATTGCGTCATGCACTGCCATAATATGTTGTGTGCATTTTTTAGGATCGTGTTTTAGTTCTTTCAGCATGTTCTATTGTATGTTACCTCGATGTTACAGTTACTTTTGGTAATCGGATGACAAAAATACACTTAAAGTGTTTACATTTGAATACAATTTTTAATTACTAAAGAAAAATGGCCTTAATAGATGCACTAAAGTGGCGTTACGCTACAAAAAAAATGAACGGACAAGCTGTTCCGCAAGAAAAAGTAGATTATATTCTTGAAGCTGCAAAACTTGCTCCATCTTCTTCTGGATTACAGCCTTACAAGATTTTTGTTATTACAAACAAAGAATTAAAAGACAAAATTAGAACTGTAAGTTTTGATCAAAGTCAAGTTACAGATGCTTCTCACGTTTTGGTTTGGGCTGCTTGGGATGGTTATAGTTTAGAAAAAATTTCTGCTGTTTTTGACAGAACAATTGCTGAAAGAGGAATTCCTGCTAATGCAATGGATGAGTACAAACAAAGACTTTGGGGAATGTATGAGCCTCTTGGACAAGAATGGCACGCTAACCACGCTGCAAAACAAGCTTACATTTCTTTTGGCGTAGCAATCGCTGCTGCTGCTGAACAGCAAGTAGATGCAACTCCAATGGAAGGTTTTATTCCTGCTGAAGTTGACAAACTTTTAGGTTTAAGCGAACTTGGACTAAAAAGCGTTTTGGTTTTACCTATAGGATATAGAGATGATGCAAACGACTGGTTGGTAAATTTGAAAAAAGTGAGAACTCCACAAGACGAATTTATAACAGAAATCAAGTAAAAAATTATTTTTTGCTTAAATAAAGAATGCTTCTGGAAAAGCCTCGCTGGCTTTTTTAGAAGCATTTTCAGTTTAAATATTTCATTTTCAAAACAAAATCAATTGTAATGTAAAACAGAAGAAAACACAATTTGCTTAAAAGAATGTTATTTTTAATGTTTATACAAAAAAAGGTATTCAAAGCGGATAAATAAATAATATCGTATAGCTAATTTTGCTTCATCCAAAACAATTCATTCTTATTACAACAAATTAAAATTCTAACATTATGTCTGATTTTTTAACGCAATTTGGGGAAGACCTAAAAAAGAACGTCCCAGGTTTCATTGCAGTTTCTGTAGCTGAAATCGCAAGCGGTATGTCATACTATTCACACTCTGCTGTTGCAGATTTTGATCCAGAATTGGCATCTGCTTACAACCTTGAAGTAGTTAAAGCAAAAATGAACGCTATTAAAGCTTTAAATTTACATGGTCAGGTTATTGATAATATTATGATTACGCTAAGTTCTCAAATTCACATTATCGACGTTTCTGACAATCAAGATTACTTTATTTACCTAGCTGTAGATTCTACAAAAGCTAATTTAGGTATGACAAAATCTATCTTAAATAAATACAAAAAAGAAATCGTAGCTAAATTATAACTCAATTTTGCCCCTTATAAAAAGGAATATTCTGCTAAGAGTATTCCTTTTTATTTTTTTAGTCGGAAACAAAACTCAAGATCTAATTTTAGTAAACACGTAAAAAAATTTCTTTGCGTTCAAATTAAATATGTCGCTCCGCTGGAGCTTTTTACTATCGGTATTGTTTTTTCTATAAATATTGAGCTCCTCTGGAGCTATTTAAAATTATTAAAAAATTCCCAGAGGAACTATTTAAAGTCATTAGAAAAGTCCCAGAGGGACGAAATATTTATAGAAAAAAAAATCGACAATCTTTAAAAAAAAGCTCCAGCGGAGCGACATATATTATTACACAAACCATCCTATTTAGCCCATAGTTCAAGGCTTCAAACTTGAAAAACGGGTAGAAAAATCCTCTATCTTTTCTATTTGTCAAAAGCATTGTTTATGCTTTTATAGTCCATAATATTAAAAAACAGTTTTTTTATACAAATTTCTTTTCATTTCTATAAATTATTCTATATTTCGAAAAGTAAATGAGGAATTATATAAATGGAATTACGTGCCTATTTTGAAAAATATCCTGACGAAGCAACTTGTATTGAAGAACTAAAAAACAAGCGCTTAGAAAATGGTCTTTTATGCAGGAAATGTGGGCATAATGCACACTCTTTCCGACAGAATGATTTTAAATTTCAATGTCGAAAATGTGGCAACCGAATCAGTCTTCGATCTGGAACCGTGATGGAGAATTCTAATCTTCCCGTTAGATATTGGATGATTTGCATCGAATTAATGACGCTTTCTCATCGAAAAATATCAATTCTTAAAATTCAATATCTTTTAGGTCATAAACGTTACGAACCAATTTGGTTAATGGTTCAAAAAATACGCTTGGTCATGAAAATTAGAGATGAAAAATACCGATTAAGGGCTTATTCTGAATTTGATCCTGAATTTCTTCAGAAGATTGATAAACTTGCTTTGCAAAAGAAAACAAAAGAAAACAAAAGATGAGAATGGTTGATTGTTAATGGTTGATTGTTAATGGTTAATGGTTAATGGTTAATGGTTAATGGTTAATTGTTGATGGTTAATTGTTGATGGTTAATTGTTGATGGTTGAGATTGAAAAGTCTATACGAATAAAAAAGCCACAGATTATAGAGTAAAATGATTTTAGAAATCAATACTAATCTATAATCTGTGGCTTTTTTATTCTATTGTTATGACTGCTTTGGAAAAATTCACAATTCACCATTAACCATTAACAATTAAAAACTATTTTTTCTTATTTTTCTTTGCTTTAGATCTTTTTGCTTTATTTTTTGCGATTTTTTTCGCTTTAGCTTTATCCTTTGCTTTTTTTGCTTTTGCTTTCTTTTTCGCTTGAGCTTTTAGTTTTGCTTTTTTAGCTTTTTCCTTCTTTTTGTCTTTCGCTTTTTCTTTTTTCTTAGCTACTTTTTTCTTTTTCTCTTTTTTCTTTTTCTCTTTTTTCTCTTTTTCTTTCATCTTTTTATTCTTTTTAGATTTCGATTCGTTTTCGTTTTCTTCTGATGTTTCTTCTTCAACTTCAGATGTAACTCCTTCTTGCTTTGGTTCTTCTGTAATCTCCTCTGCAATGGCAACTTCTTTTTCTGTTGCTTTTTTTGGAGCTCTTTTAGGTTTTGGTTTTACTTCTGTAGTTTCGTTTACCGATTCTGTTTCTGAAGTCGGAGCATCTTTCTGCTCGTTTTCATCACTTGAGATAACTGGAGCAACTTCTACTTCCTGATCGATTTCATTAGTAAGCACTTCTTTTGCCATTATTCTGTTAATTTTAAGAAATTGATTAAATTTATTTTGGTTTAAACTAATTTTCAATGTTATTAAATCATTAAATTAACATCAAAAAATAATAAACAAAGATAGATTGAAAAAGGTATTCGCCAATGTTAAGTTTTTCATAGCTAAAAAAACTCACTACAAACCATTTAAAACCAACAACTTACCCAATGTTAAGTTTTTCATGACGGTTTTTAGCGAATTAGAAACCTTAATATAAGCGTTCTAAGCATGATTTGATTTTATAGAAGTGAATTGTAATTTGCATAATTTCGCTTAAAAATTTGATCGATGTACAACGATTTAGAATACAAATCAATAAAACCCAGCAAAAACCTATCGGATTTTGTGGATAGTTTTTGGTGCATGGAGAATAAATCGGACCAAACGCTAGAAACAATTGGACTTCCCGATGGACGAATTGACTTATCATTAATAAAAACAACAGAAAATTCTTTTCAAATTAGACTTTTAGGTTTAGGAACTCAGCAATATGAAAAAGGTAAAATTCCAGCCAATAGTCTAACCTTTGTAATCAGCTTTAAACTTCCTGCCGCTGAATATGTTTTTAACGAAAGTATTGCAGACCTTATAAATTCAGGAAAAATACTCGAAAGCAACTTTTGGGATTTCAACGAAAATGATTTAAAAAATTTTGAATTGTTCTGTAAAAAAGCTTCGGCAAAAATTGATTCTTTACTAATAAAGGAAATCGATGTGCGAAAACAAAAACTCTTTAAACTCATCTATGAAAGCAACGGCGCAATGTCAGTCAAAGAATTATCCGAACAATCTCATTGGAGTAGCCGTCAAATAAATCGCTATTTTAATCAGTATTTTGGCCTTTCGCTGAAAGCATATTGTTCAATTCTTCGTTTTCGAGCTTCGTTGGAACATATTGCAAAAGGAAAACTTTTTCCTGAAGAGAATTTTTCAGATCAAACACATTTCATTAAAGAGATCAAGAAAATTTCGGGTTCACTTCCAAAAGAACTATTTCAAAACAAAAACAACCGATTTATACTATTATCTGCTCTTTCCTCTAAATAATTTTGCAACATAGATTTTAAACACAAAACTATGTTACTACAAAATAAACAAGTTGCCATTATTGGCGGCGGAATGGGCGGTTTAATCTTAGCGCGCCTTTTGCAACTTCAAAATGTAAATGTAAAAGTTTATGAAAGAGATTTAAATTCAGAAGTCCGCGTTCAAGGTTCTCCTTTAGATTTACATGAAGATTCTGGTTTAAAAGCCATGAAACAAGCAAATTTATTGACTGAGTTTTATGAAAATATTCGGCCAACTGCGAGTAAAGCTCGAATTGTCAATCAAAATTTTGAATTGAAATTTGATGAACATAACATTCAGAAAACTGCTTTTGAAGAAATTTCGAATAACCATACAAATTCTCTAGAGAACATTTCAAAACCTCGACCAGAAATAGATCGTTCGGAGCTTCGAGCTATTTTATTAGAATCGCTTTTGCCTGAAACTGTTGTTTGGAACAGTCAGTTTCTTTCGATGGAAAAAGAAAATCAAGGCTGGCGTTTGTATTTTAAAAACAGAAAAACTATTTATGCTGATTTGGTAATTGCTGCTGACGGTGCCAATTCGAAAGTCCGTTCTTATTTAAGTACAGAGAAACCCATTTATTCTGGAATTACTATGATTGAAGGAACGATTTATAACGCAAAAGAAAATGCTCCCAATCTTTTTGAGTTTTCGAAAGGCGGAAAAGTTCTTGCTTTAGGAAATGGACAAAACATTATGTACGGTACAAAAAGAGACGGTTCGCTGATGTTTTTGCTTAGTACTAAAATACCCGAAAATTGGCTTGTAGAAAGCGATTTGGATTTTAAAGACAATCAGAAAATTTTTGAATGGTTTAAAGAAGTTTATCAAGATTGGAGTTCTGAATGGCACGAACTTTTTCTGAGCAATGAATTGTATTTTATTCCGCGTCCGCAGTATTATTTCCCTTTAGATCAATCTTGGAAAACTCAGGAAAATCTAAGTCTAATTGGAGATGCAGCGCATAGAATGCCTCCGTTTGCTGGAAAAGGTGCTAATCTTGCTATGCTAGACGCTCTTGAACTTTCAGAATGTTTAACCAATAATCATTTTTCAGATTTGAAAACTGCTATTTCTTATTTTGAAAAACGAATGCTGGAACGAGCTGCTGAAGCGACAAAAGATACTTTAAGAAATGGAGAACAATTGCATTCAAAAGATGCTTTAGAAAATCTTCTTTCGATATTCAGCAAAACAAAATCATATTAATCATTTTAATTTCAATTAGTTATATTTTTTATTTAAATTTACAAATACCCAAAAAGCATTTCTTAAGTATCTACATTCCCATATAAGTTTCATTAAAATAAATTTATACTATGAGGCATTTTTTACTCCTATTCTTTTTTGCAGGTTTTATCTATTCTTCTTTTGGACAAAAAACTACTGATTCTATTTCGAAAAAAGAAAAGAAAATCGAATTGAGAGTAATGCCTTATCTAAGTTACAATCGAAATTTAGACTTTATGTTTGGAGTAATTCCGATGACGATGTACAAAGTCAATCAAGCTGATACTATTTCGCCAAAATCTTTATCAGGAATGTCGGCAATTTACACTACCAATAAATCCTATTTTATAGCGCTTTTTAATAAATGGTATTTGAATGAAGACAAATGGCGATTAAAACTTTTCTTTTTTACTGGAAATCAGAATTCACAATTTTATGTGGATGATATTGATCAGCCAGATTTTTATGATTATGGAACTAAAACAACTGTTTTAAGTGTTGGCGGTCAGCATAAAATTATTGGAAAGTTCTACGGCGGACTTTCTTATACGTATGCACATTACAATACAGTTTATGAAGATGATATTTCTCCTAAATCGGTTTCACATAGCAATGCTTTGGTTGTAAACTTATTATATGATACTAGAGATGCTGTCTATTATCCGACCAAAGGTTATAAAATCAGAATGGATTGGTCGACTTATCCAAAGTTTTTAGATAATGAATTAGCATCGAATCGAATATCTTTTCAAGCCAATAAATACTTTCCCTATCGAGAAGGAAAAGATGTTATTGCCGTTCGTTTTTACAGCAAGTTTGGTTTAGGAAATGTAGCATTTGAACAGCAGAGTACAATTGGAGGAACTGATATTCGAGGTTATTCCGAAGGGAAATATCGCGGTTCAGGATTAATGGATATTCAGGGAGAATATCGTTATAACTTTGCTAAGAAAATGGGATTAGTTGGCTTTTTTGGTATTGCCACTATTTATGGTTCTGATACTCCAAGCTTTGATTGGAAATTATATCCTGGCGGTGGAGTTGGCTATCGATACAATCCTTTCAAAAAATCAAAATTTAATGTAGGCATAGACGGTGCCGTTGGTAAAGGAGACTGGGGAATTTACTTTAGAATCGGCGAAGCTTTTTAATTAAGAAAAAACATATAATTAAACTTCAACTTATTACGACTTGAAGTTTTTTCGTATAAATAATACTACTTTTCAATTGTTGCAATACAGGTTTTCTTGTTTCATTTTATAATATGGAACATACAAAAAAATATCTCAAGGTGATCTTTTGCTAAATTTGATTATTCCCAAAAACACACACTTCACGACCTAATTACAAATTAATGCTCAACACAATTTATTAATTTAAGGTGGGCCTGACTTCTCTGTATCTGCCTTTAAATACTTTGATTGCTTATGGCACAATTTTACGTTCCCTCCATTTTTACTAATTATTCTAAAAAACTTTTACTAGTTTTTATTCTATTAGTATGTGCTACTATTAAGGTAAATTCACAAAATTGCACTGTAAATGCCGGAGTACTGAATGTTACTATTTGTGAAACCGATGCATTGGTTTTGACTGGAAATACTCCAACTCCAATTATTGGCACAGTCAAATGGACACAAATCTCGGGTCCTGCAGTAACGATCAATTCGCCAAATAGCTCAAGTACAACAGTTTCAGGCTATACTGGAGGCAATACTTATGTTTTTAGATATAGTGCAACCTGTAGTGACGGGATATTGTCTTATCAAGACAAAGTGATTAATGTTAAACCAATAACAAAAGCAAATGCTGGTGCAAATATTGCGAGCTGTCCTAATAATAACGGTACGTTGGCAATTATTGCAAATACTCCGCAAAACACAGGAGAAGCAGGATATTGGGAAATCGTAGGAGCCAATAATGCAGGAGTTGTAATTAATTTTCCAAATTTAGCCACCTCAACAATCAGTTTGCCTGAAACAAGCTGTGGTGTTACAACACTTCAGTGGGTTATCGAAGGACCAGAATATGCTCCTGGACAAAGATGTAGAACTACTTCTCAAATAACAGTTACTAATTATGGAGGCGTAAAACCTATTTCTGCAGGTCCAGATCAAACTTTAAGCAATTGTTACACTACTACACAGTCAACTAACTTAAATGGTACTTATGGTGGTTGCGGACTTAACGGACAAAATGGTCAATGGTCATTTGTCAGCGGACCAAATACTCCAACTATTAGCAATCCGAATTCTAATGGAACTGGTATTTCAAATCTGGTTGAAGGAACTTATACTTTTAGATGGACCGTTGCTGGGCCTTGTGCCTCAGGAAATGATACCGTTGTAATCACGGTGCCACCCGCAACTCAGGATGTAACGCAACTGCCAGGTGGAGACGAAAATATATTTTTTTGTGACAACACTATAAATCAGGTTACTCTTGTTGCGCAAACTCCTTTATACGCTGGTGAAACCGTAGCTTGGTCGCAAGTCTCTGGAGGTGCTGGTGCCGTAATTGTTTCACCAACAAATCCAACAACTTTGGTTACGAATATCTCCTCTGCAGGTGCTCCTTATAGATTTCGATATACTCTAACAAATAACAACACGGGATGTATTTTTACCAAAGATTACATCGTACAATACAATGGCCCTACCAGAACAATTGTCGCAAATAATGGAAATGATATTGTTGGAAGCTGTAATGCAACTGTATTTACAATTCCGCTGGCTGTAACAGGAACAGGTTCCAATCAATACCGAATTTTGAGTGGCCCTGCCCTCTCTCCTTTGGCTCCTTTTCCTACTGCTTTACAAGATGTTGGAAATTCGCTTACTTTAACTCTTACTGCGCCAGGAGATTATACAGTAGAATTTATCCGAAAACAAACGGGAGCTTTAACTGTAGAATGTGATTATGGTTTTGACACCTTAAACGTTTTGGTTTCTGGCGATCCTACTCCATCTAATGCTGGAACCGATGTGAGTTTGCCCTGTGGTGACACAACTACAGTTCTCTCTGGTGTAAGTACAGATGACGGAATGCATTTTTGGAGTCAGCTCAGCGGTCCAAACACTGCAACAATTGCCGACAATTTTGCAATTGACACACCTGTAAGTAATCTTATTTCGGGTACTTATGTTTTTCAGTATATTACAAAAGGCGGTGGCGCCACGTGCGGATTTTCAGTAGCAACAGTTACCGTTTATGTTTCAGACACAACAATAGACAATGTAGATGCTGGAATAGATCAGGTGGTTTGTGCAAGTTCGCAAGTACCTCTTAGTGCCGCGCCTCCCGAAGCTGGCGAAATGGGAACTTGGAGTCAAGTTTCGGGTCCTGATACTATCACTTTTTCTGATGCAAACAATCCCAACGCCATTGCAAGTGGTTTTTTGACACCAAATTCATCCTATGAATTGCAATGGACAGTTTCCTATTCGCATCCAGGCCCTTCCTGTGGTGCATCTATCTCTGATAATGTAGTTATTAATACGAATAACAGTATCGCACCCACCTCATCAAATGCAGGACCAAACGCCTGTTATACCTCGGGTACAACAACTTTTAACCTTAGCGGAAATACTCCTGCGATTGGCGAAATTGGCATTTGGACTGTAACGCCTTCAACTGGAGTCGTTTTTGCGGATGATACTGATCCAAATACAATGGTTACCGTTCCAGGAAACGGAACTTATGTTTTTACATGGTCTATTTCTCCAAGATTGAGAGTATGTTTTCCTAGCCAAAGCAGTGTATCAATTACGGTTGCAGAGACTCCGCCAGCCGCTGACGCAGGCCCAGATCAGCAAATTTGTGGCAATACTATAACAATGGCAGCAACACAAAGCGGAGGATCAATTGGAACATGGACTAGAATTTCGGGTGTTGGAAATTATACTATAAGCGATATTCATGATCCAAATGCGGTTTTTACATTTACGTATAGCGGTTACTACATTTTTAGATGGACAGTTGATGCTGATATCTGTGGGCAGGCATTTGATGATATCAACCTTACCATCGGGATTCCGCCTCATGCTGCAGCTGCTGGACCAGATCAAAATATCTGCAACAATAGCAGTGTAACAATGGCCGGAAGCACTTATGACAGCTTTTTCGAATTAGGACAATGGTCTGTTCTTACTGGCGCTCCTAATCAGCCATTAATAGTTGATCCTTCTAATCCAAACACAGTAATTACTGGACTTGTTGCTGGAACTTACACTTTTAGATGGACAATAACTGCAAAAAGTATCTTTTTATGCACAGGCAGTTTTGACGATATGGTAGTTGTAGTCGATCCTGCAGCAAATGCTGGCCCAGATCAAACACATTGCGATGTTACCAGTGTGCAGCTTATAGCCAATGAAAACTCAACAGGAACATGGACGCTGACCAGTACAACTGGAAATATAGCTGATGTTGTAATTATCCAGTCACCAACGAACAGTTATATTGCTAATGCAACTGTAGTTCCTGGAAACGATTATGTTTTTACATATACCACAAGCACAAATACATTTCCTAACGGTGATATCTGTGTTGGAACCTCAGATTCTGTAAATGTTACAATTTTTAATGGCGCGAGTATTGATCCAAATGCTGGGCCAGATCAAACTTTATGTATTAATGATGTTGCAGGTGTTGCCACAATGAGTGGAAATGTTCCGCCCCCAGATGTTACTGTATTCGAATGGAGGTTTGTTTATCAGCCATCAGGAAGTGTGGCAGTTATTGACACTCCTACTGCACCACTGACGACTGTTTCAAATTTAACCGTTCCTGGGCTTTATATCCTTGAATGGGTATTTCAAAGCAATAATTGCCGAACTCTTTCTGATATTGTTAGAATAGAAATGAATGCTCCCCCAAGCCCTGCCAACGCAGGACCTGATGATACTGTTGCCTGTCAAACGACTTACAAAACTGCTGCTGTTCCTCCCGCTGTTGGAATAGGAACATGGACATTTTTTTCGCAACCTCCTGGAGGAAATGCTGTAATTGACAATCCAAATAGTCCAGTAACTACTTTATCAAATATTAATGTTTTAGGCACTTACGTCTTAACATGGACTGTTACTAATGGTTCATTTACCAGTCCCTCATCATGTGCACCTACTTCAGATCAAGTTTCCATAACCTTTAATGATGTACCTCCATCTATTGCTGATGCAGGGCCAGATCAAGAACTCTGTAATTTAACAAGCGCTACAATGAATGCTGTAACAGTAACATCGGGCGTAGGAACATGGACACAGGTTTCTGGTCCAAATACTGCCAATATTGCATCATTAAACAATGAAAATTCTTTAATATTTGGATTGATACCCGGTGTTTACGAATTTAAATGGACTGTTACTACTGCTGCTTCAACTAGTTGTATTTCTGAAGATACAGTTGTTGTAACTATATATGCGAATCCTTCAACTGCCGATGCAGGACCAAATCAAATTGTGCCTCAATTTTCTGCTATCAATATGAATGCAGTTGTTCCAACAATTGGTACTGGAAGCTGGACGCAAATTTCTGGTCCAAGTACAATCGGTTTTACAGATGCTTCTAGTCCAACAACGGCTGTTACTGGAACTGTTCCAGGCGTCTATACACTCCAATGGAATGTGACCAATGGAAATTGTGCCGCTTCATCAGACACCATGACGCTTACAATACTTGCTATTGCTGATTTAGAATTGACTAAAACTGTTACTCCCACAACAGGAAGTGTTGGTGATGTAGTTACTTTCAATATAAATGTTTTTAACAATAACGCTCAAGGCGGATCTGCTACTGCTACCAATGTTGCCATACGCGATTATATTCCGCTTGGTTTTGCTATTGTTCCAGGATCTGTAACTTCATCGGGAGTATACAATGTTGGTGACAATACAATTACTTGGAGCGGTTTAACAATTTCGAGTGGCACTATTATACCGCTACAGTTTAAAGCTACTATCCTGTCAACACCTTCTTATGTAAATACAGCAGAGGTAATCCGTTCAGATCAATTCGATCCAGACAGTACGCCAGACAATAAAAACCCTGCCGAAGATGATCAAAGCAGCGCTTCAATAGTTCTTGATGTTGCCGATTTATCACTCAATAAATCTGTTTCGCCTGCCACTGTAAGCATAAATGACAATGTTATTTTTACTATTTCTATAAGCAATAGCGGCCCCAATAACGCAACTGGAATTACAGTTTCAGATCAATTACCATCCGGTTATACTTATGTAAGTGATAACGGTGGAGGAAAATACAACAGAACTACAGGAATATGGAATGTTGGAAATCTAAATAATGGAAATGCAATAACTCTTCAAATAACGGCAAAAGTAAATGTAGCCTCAGCAACAAATTATGTAAATGTAGCCGAAATACAAACAGCCAAACAATTTGATCCTGACAGCACACCTGGAAATGGCTTGCCAGAAGACGATATGAGCAGTGCTACGGTTAATTTAAAACAAGCCGATTTAGAACTGACTAAAACAGTTTCTCCAACTTCTGCCGCCGCAGGAGATCAAGTTTCATTTACCCTTCATCTTATTAATAATGGCCCTGGAAATGCTACAGGAGTTGCTGTAAAAGATGTTATTCCTGAAGGTTTTACAATAATTCCGGGTTCGGTTTCAAATAATGGATTTTATAATATTGCAAATGGGAATCTTACATGGCAGAATTTAACTCTCCAAACTGGCGCTTCCTTAGATTTAACCTTTAGAGCAACTGTAAATTCATCCGGTCCATACCTGAACATTGCCGAGGTAACGGCCAGTGATCTTCCTGATCCTGATTCAACTCCTAATAATGATGATGGAGACCAAAGTGAAGATGATGAAGCCAATGCTCCTTTTACATTTATAGCCCCAACAGCAGATCTTGAATTGACCAAAGAAGTAGTTGGCGGAAACACAAGCCCTGTAATAGGAAGCCAAGTTTCTTTTCAGCTTATTATTACAAACAAAGGACCAAATGATGCTGATGGCGTTTTAGTAAGGGATCTTCTTCCTAGTGGTTATGAATTTGTAAATTATAGTATTAGCGACGGACTCTATGATTATACTACAGGAATTTGGAATGTAGCTACTATTAATGCAGGAGCTTCAGAATCTCTTATTATAGATGCGAAAGTTCTTCCAACAGGAGATTATCTAAATATTACAGAAGTTATCGCGAGCAGTCTGCCGGATCCTGACAGTGCGCCTAACAATGATGATGGGGATCAAAGCGAAGATGATGAAGATAATGCTGTGATAACTCCTATACCTCCATCAGCAGATTTATCATTAACAAAAACGGTAAGTAACGCTACTCCTTTGGTAGGCTCTATCGTAACATTCACTATTATTACTACAAACAGCGGCCCACAAGATGCTGCTCAAGTTCAGGTAACCGATTTACTACCTTCTGGATATACTTTCGCTACTTTTAATGCAACAAGTGGAACTTATGACAGTGCAACTGGTTTATGGACGCTAGATATATTGGAAAGCAGTGAGTCTGAAACATTACAGATAAATGCAATAGTCAACCCAACGGGAGATTATACGAATATTGCAGAGGTTACAAATAGTGATACTCCTGATACAGATTCAACACCAAATAACGGAATACCAACAGAAGACGATTATGGAACGGCAACGACTACTCCTATTCAGCAGTCTTCAGATTTATCTTTGGTTAAAACTGTTAATAATACGACACCACTTGTAGGTTCACTAGTTACCTTTGAAGTGGTTGTAACCAATAACGGCCCTCAAGACAATTTTGGTGTACAAGTAACAGATGTACTTCCGTCTGGATATACTTTTACTGGATTTACAGTTTCTACCGGAACTTATGACACTACCACAGGAATATGGACAGTAGGTAATTTGGTTGCTGGTGATGCAGAAACGCTTCAACTTGTAGCAAGGGTAAATTCAACTGGCAATTACACTAATACTGCCGAAGTAACAGCAGCAAATCTTGCTGATCCTGATTCTACTCCAAATAACGGAATTACAACAGAAGATGATTATGCAGAAGCAACTACGGTTCCTGTTCCGACATCAGCAGATTTGTCATTAACTAAAACCGTAAGTAACGCTACACCGCTTGTTGGTTCGCAAGTAACCTTCAGTATTCAGATAACCAATTCTGGACCACAGGAAGCAAATTCTGTTGCTGTGACAGATTTACTGCCTTCTGGATATACCTACGTATCGTATAGTGCCACAACAGGAAGTTATAATCCTGTAACAGGAGTTTGGACAGTTGGAAACATGCCAATTTCAGATTCGTATACTTTACAAATAACTGCCACAGTGAATGCCACAGGAAATTATACTAACAGTGCAGAAATCACAGCAAGCAGCCAGCCTGATCCTGATTCTACACCAAATAATGGCATTACGACAGAAGATGATTATACAGAGGTAATAACGGTTCCGATTCCAATATCAGCCGATTTATCATTGAATAAAACAGTCAATAGCACAACTCCTCTTGTAGGTTCTCAAGTAACTTTCAATCTTCAGATAAACAATGCTGGACCACAAGCCGCCGATGGTGTTGTCGTTACCGATTTACTACCTTCTGGATATACTTATGCGTCATATAGTGCAACAGCTGGAAGTTATGATGCAACAACAGGTGTATGGACAGTTGGAAATATAGGAATTAGCGCTACTCATACGCTACAAATAACAGCGGTAGTGAATGCTACAGGAAATTATACCAATACTGCCGAAATCACAGCAAGCAATCAGCCTGATCCTGATTCTACTCCAAATAACGGAGTGACAACAGAAGATGATTATGCAACAGTAACAACTACACCAACAGCTCTTTCTTCTGATTTGTCTTTAACCAAAACTGTTAGTGATTCATCTCCAATTGTTGATACAGAAATTACATTTGAAATAATTGTTACCAATATTGGTCCACAGGATAATACAAGTGTTCGGGTAACTGATTTACTGCCTGCAGCATTTACGTTTACCAGATATACCGTTTCAAGAGGAACTTATGATCCTGCAACAGGTATATGGAATATTGGAAACTTACCAAAAAATCAATCCGAAACATTGCAAATTGCAGCAATGGCAAGTGCGATTGGAAATTTTGTTAATAGAGCAGAAATAACCGCGGCAGATCTTCCTGATCCCGATTCCACTCCAAATAATGGAGCAATATTGGAGGATGATTATGCATTTGCTCTCGTAGGAGTAAGAGCAGACACGCCACCACCTCCACCAGTTTCTGACTTATCATTGACTAAAACTGTAAATAACTCAACGCCATTAGTAGGTTCTCAAATTACTTTTGAAGTTATCATTACCAATAGCGGAAAAGATGCTAATGAAGGAGTTCAAGTTACAGATTTGCTTCCTTCCGGATATACGCTTACTGGATATACTATTTCTACGGGAACCTATACACCAGCAACAGGTTTATGGAATATTGGTAATATGATAAATGGAAAATCTGAAACTTTACAGATTACAGCAACCGTAAATGCAACTGGAAATTACACCAACATTGCAGAAATAACTGCCGCAGACGTTGATGACCCTGACTCAACTCCAAATAACGGAGTTACTACAGAAGATGATTATGCAACCGCTACAACAACTCCAAATGCACAATCAGCAGATTTATCTTTAACTAAAACCGTTAACAATACTGTTCCATTGGTAGGATCATCTGTTATTTTTGAAATAATTGCAACCAATAATGGCCCTCAGAATACGACCGGTGTTGAAGTTACCGATTTATTGCCCTCTGGTTATACTTTTGCCAATTATAACGCTACAAAAGGAACTTATAATCCTGCAACTGGAAAATGGACAATCGGTTCATTTTTAAGCGGAGATTCGCAAGTATTACGTATAACCGCTGTTGTAAATCCGACAGGAAATTATGTGAACATTGCAGAAGTAACCGCAAGTGACCTGTCTGATCCTAATTCTACTCCTGGCAACAGCGTTCCAACTGAAAATGATTATGGAACAGCAACTACTTCTCCTTTAGGACAAGCAGCAGATTTATCTTTAACTAAAACCGTTAACAATGCTACGCCATTAATTGGAACTCCAGTAACTTTTGAAATAGTCATAACCAATCAAGGACCGCAGGACGCTACAGGTGTCGAAGTAACCGATTTATTGCCTTCTGGTTATACTTTCAGCAATTTTACGGCAACAAAAGGAACATATACTAGCACAAACGGAAAATGGATTATTGGTTCTTTACCAAGAGGAGATGCACAAACATTGCAA
This sequence comes from Flavobacterium ginsenosidimutans, assembly GCF_003254625.1. GTDB lineage: Bacteria > Bacteroidota > Bacteroidia > Flavobacteriales > Flavobacteriaceae > Flavobacterium > Flavobacterium ginsenosidimutans. Next base: position 197,315 of record NZ_QJRJ01000082.1, on the reverse strand, counting down.
TTAACAGCTATTGTAAATGCAACGGGTAATTATTTAAATACAACAGAAGTTACTGCCAGCAGTCTTCCTGACCCAGATTCGACTCCGAATAACGGAATCACGGCAGAAGATGATTATGCTGAAATAGTAACTGTTCCTGTAGTTCCAATGGCCGATTTATCACTTACAAAATCTATAATTGGCGGTAATCTAAGTCCGATATTTGGTGCAACTGTTACTTTTGAAATAACGGTAAAAAACAGCGGGCCACAAACTGCAACTGGTGTTCAGGTAAAAGATATGCTGCCAAGCGGTTACGAATATGTAGTGTACAGTTCGACAGCTGGTCAATATTATAATACAACTGGAATTTGGGAAATTGGAAACATCTCAAACGGAGCTTCAGAAACTTTATTAATTGGAGCTAGAGTAAATACTACAGGCGTTTACCAAAACATTGCCGAAGTTTACGCTTCAAATGAACTGGATCCAGATTCAACTCCAAATAATGGAGTTACTACAGAAGACGACATCAACTCTGTATTATTAACCCCAGTTCCTGCTGTAGCCGATCTTTCTATTGAGAAAAAAGTAATCAATAACATACTTACCCCTCCAGTAGGATCGCAGATTTCATTCTCGATTACAGTAACCAATTCGGGCCCAAGCAATGCTACAGGCGTTACCATAAAAGATGTATTACCTTCTGGATACGATTATATTTTCTATAATTCGACTTCGGGAGCTTATAATCCTACAACTGGTGAATGGTCTCCTGGAATTATACTACCTGGAAATAGCCATACTTTGATTTTAAATGTTTTTGTAAAAAGTCCAACTGGCACTCCTGATGAATACTTAAATACAGCCGAAATTATGACCGCAGATCAGCATGATCCGGACAGTACGCCTGGCAATGGCGTTACGACTGAGGATGATTACGATAGTATTTCTGTTACGCCAGTAATTGTAATGGCAGATTTGTCCATAAAAAAAACAGCTCTTAATCAAGATGCATTCCACGAAGTAGGTTCAACGGTTATTTTCACTGTGACCGTTACCAACGATGGACCTGCAGATGCATCTGGTGTAAGAGTCAAAGATTTACTGCCTTCTGGATTTACCTATCAAACAAGTAGTCCTACAAGCGGTTTATACAACTATGTTACGGGTATTTGGAATGTCGGAAATATTCCAACCGGAACCGATCAGTCATTGGATATTTATACAACAGTGAATAAACCATCGGGTGTAGCAGGCGAATACACAAATACAACCGAGGTTATTGCCAGTAATCTTCCTGATCCTGATTCAACACCAAATAATGGGGTCACAACAGAAGACGATTATGACAGTTTACAAATCAAAGTTGCCGTTGCCGATTTAAGTCTAGAAAAAACAGCCAGCAACAAAAATGCAAATGTAGACGAAGTTGTAACATTCACTATCCAGCTTAATAATGAAGGTCCGAGTATTGCAACCGGAGTTGCTGTTGAAGACTTAATACCGCTTGGATTCAAAAATATTTCGAATATCAATAATGGAGGTATATTCAGCAAGGATATCATAAAATGGGTGAATCTAACCGTTCCTGTTGGAGGAATTACTTTGACTTATCAGGCTACAATTGCTAATCCGTTAGGCTTAGAAATTTCTGATTATGTGAATATAGCACAAGTTACAGCCAGCGATCAATTTGATCCTGACAGTACTCCAAATAACGATAACGGAGATCAAAGCGAAGACGATGAAGGTTCTGAATCCATTAACGTCCCTTCTACCGACATTGCAATCAACAAAGAAGTCGATAAAACAGATGTTCCTATGAATACTCAGGTAACCTTTACTATCACGGCTGAAAACTTAGGCAATTTAACCGCAACAAATGTGGAAGTTCAAGATGCATTGCCTAAAGGATATTCCTTAATAAATTCAACGGCAAGTTCAGGAACCTATGATCCAAAAACAGGTATTTGGAGCATCCCTTCAATTAGCACTGGAGCATTACAAACATTAACACTCACTGTTAAGGTTATCGATTTTAATGACTATTTAAACAATGCTCATTTGATTAAACTGGATCAGATAGATACCAATTCAGCAAACAACCAGGATAGCGCTACTGTTTCGCCAAACTGTCTGAAAATCTATAATGAGTTTTCACCAAATGATGATGGCCAAAACGATTTCTTTTATATCGATTGTATTGAAAGATATCCAGATAATCAGCTAGAGATTTTTAACCGCTGGGGGAATTTGGTTTACTACCAAAAAGGCTATAAAAACACTTGGGACGGAAAAGAAGAAGGCTCTGCCAAAACGCTTCCTGAAGGTACCTATTTCTATATTTTGGATTTAGGAGACGGATCTAAAAAAACCTCTGGATGGGTTTACCTCAAATAAGACCATTTAGAAAAGGCAATTTAAGAATAGGATTAACCAAAATAAAATTGGCTATGATTAAAAATATAAAAAAGGTTTTCGCGATAATAACTCTATTCTCGGCATATGGAGCCTTTGCACAGCAAGACCCACAATACACGCAATATATGTACAATACACTCACTGTAAACTCGGCTTATGCCGGTTCTCTGGGACATTTAGCTATAACAGGAATTTATCGAACACAATGGGTTGGTCTTGAAGGTGCTCCAAATACTCAAAGTTTTTCTCTGGATACACCTGTCGCAAAAAATGTAGGTCTCGGAATTTCAGTCGTAAATGAAGAAATCGGACCAACAGACGAGCAGTATTTGGATGCCAATTTCTCTTATACCATTAAATCTGGCGAATCACATAAACTCTCTTTTGGAATAAAAGGTGGTGGACGCGTAATTAATATCGATTGGTCTAAAGGAAGCTACAAAGATCCAGATGTACAATTTCGTGAAAACATTACCAATAAATTCCTGCCCGTTGTTGGAGCTGGATTGTATTGGCATGGAGAAAGAGATTATGTTGGAATTTCAATTCCGAATTTTATGACCAGAGAACGTTATACTTATGACGATATCAGCGAAGATTTAGTTAATCAGAGAATTCACCTGTATCTGATTGGAGGTATTGTTTTTGACCTTTCTGCTCATACCAAATTCAAACCAGCTGTTTTGGTCAAATATGTGGCTGGAGCACCTTTAATTGCAGATATATCAGCCAATTTTATGTTTAATAATGCTCTAACACTTGGTGTTTCTTATCGTACATCAGATTCTGTAAGCGGTCTAGTCGGAATCCAGATCACACCAATGATTATGGCAGGTTACGCCTACGATTATACTACAACCGCTTTGCAGAATTATAACAGCGGTACGCACGAAATTATGCTTCGCTTTGAACTGGTTTCACGCAAAAAAGGACTAAAATCACCAAGATTCTTTTAATACGGATAGTCTATGAAAAGAACAATTACTATACTCGCATTATTGGTTATACAGCTGATTTATTCGCAAACCAAAAACAAAACTGCCGATGCTCTTTTTGATAAGATGTATTATGTGGAAGCCGCAAAATCGTATGAACTTTCAATAAATAACGGTGATGCTTCTAAAGAAACGCTTCAGCGGCTTGGAGATGCTTATTATTTCAATACCAGAATGTCAAGCGCATCAAAATGGTACGGAAAACTGATTGCTGATTATCCTAATGAAGTTTCGGCCGAATATCTATTCCGTTATGCACAGTCGCTGCAAGGAATTCAGAATTATGATCTGGCAAAAAAATGGATGAAAAATTTCGCCGAAAAACAAAAATCAACCGATGCCAGAGCTAACAACTTTTCTCTTAAAAATGTCACACTAGAGGATATTGAAAATATAAAACCGTCTTTTATACTGGAGAATTTAGACATTAATTCCGCTTATTCAGACTTCGGACCAATGTATTACAAAGGCGATTTAGTTTATTCAACAACTGTCGATTCTTCGTATTGGAAAACAGACAAATACGGATGGAACGATCAACCGTATCTTAATATGCAGCTAGGAAAAATAAATGAAACACAATCTAATGTTACTTTCAAAGAACGATTCGGAAAAGACATCACAACCAAATATCATGAAGCCTGTATTGCTTTTTCTCCAGATGAAAAAACCATTTACTTTACCCGAAATAACTATAACGGAAAACTAAAACGTGACAGCAAAGGCATTAATAATTTAAAAATTTACTCCGCAACAGCTGTAGAAAACCAAAACGGAACTACACAATGGACCGATATTAAAGAGTTGCCTTTTAACAGCGACAATTATTCAGTCGGACATCCTTCCGTAAGCAAAGACGGGAAAAAGCTGTATTTCGTTTCAGATATGCCGGGAACAATTGGTTCTACAGATATTTTTGTCGTTGATATTTTAGGCAATAATAAATTTTCTGAACCCAAAAATTTAGGCGAAAAAATAAATACAACAGGACGCGAAATGTTTCCTTACATCACCGATCAGGCACTTTATTTTTCTTCTGATGGCTTCTTAGGTTTAGGAGGTTTAGACGTATTCGAAAGCAGAATAAACGACGGTGTTTTTGATACACCAGCCAATCTTGGTGCGCCATTAAACAGTAATCGAGACGATTTTGGCTATATCGTTAACGAAGCAACCAACAAAGGTTTTGTCTGTTCTAACAGAAAAACAGGAAAAGGAGATGATGATATTTACTCTTTTGAAAGATCATGCAATCAAGCTATAAGCGGATATATTTTTGATGCCATTTCAAACAACAGAATCGGCGGCGCGATGGTTACGCTTAAAAATACAAACGGAATAAAAGTGGCTGAAACCGTTTCTCAGCTTGACGGAAAATACGACTTTAATAACAATATAAATTGCAACACTTCGTATACTATTGAGGTCACAAAAGACAATTATAACACCAATAATAAAGCGATCGTTACAGCAAATAGTTCTGGAAAAACAGAAGTTCCAGTAGGTTTAGATCCAGCTTTAATTGTTCGCGAAAATGGCGTTTTAAAAATAAAAATCGGAATCATTTTCTTTGATTTAGACAAATCAGAAATTCGCTATGATGCTGCAATAGAATTAAATAAAATGGTTCTCTTAATGCATCAGTATAACTCAGTAGTAATAAAAATTGAATCGCATACCGATTCTCGTGCCGATGATCAATACAATCTTGAGCTCTCAGATCGAAGAGCAAAAGCCACAAGAGATTATCTCATTTCTCAAGGAGTTGCCCCCGAAAGAATAGAAAGCGCTATAGGCTACGGAGAAACTCAGTTAATCAACAATTGCTCCAACGGAGTTCCGTGTACAGAAGCTCAGCATCAAATCAATCGACGAAGCGAATTCATCATTACCAAAATGTAAAAAGCGTCCTAGACTATTCTAGGACGCTTTTATTTTCTATACAAATTCTAGCTTTTATTCTTTTACTGAAGCTTCACACACATCCATTCACCTTTCATAATCAATTTATCTTCATCAAAAGCTTCTCCATATTGTTTAATGATTTTTTCACTTGTGCGAATGTTTTTCACTACAAATTTAACCAGTTTATTAAACTCAACACCAGCAAAAAACTCAACATTATCCATACTTACTAACCCAAAAACGCCGTCTGCGATTCCTAAAAGCTTTATTCCTGCGCCTCCACATTGCGCCATTGCTTCGATTAAAATAGTTCCTGGAACAAAATTAAAATCTGGAAAACTACCCTGGAGCCAAGCATCTTTATCTGTAAATGTCTTTAAACCAATGATTGTTTCTGTAGTATAAGAAATAATTTCATCGACAAAAAGAAACGGTGCACGATGCGGAATTAAATCTTCTATTTTTTTAGTCATGTTTGTGTAATTTTTACCAATGTACGAATCTGGTATGAAATAACCAACGTTTTAAATTATATCTCTGTTAAATACTTATTTTATCGCTATATTTCTTAAACAAAAAAGAGATGCCAAAGCATCTCTTTTCCCGTTATCAACTCTAAAATCAATCGTTTTACTCTTGCAATAAGACAAAACTTTTAGCATTTGCTTTGATTTTATTTCCTTCAAAATCAATATCGATAATTCCTGCCTTTCTTGGCGAAACCCCGCTATTGCTTAAATGCGTATGCAGAACATATTTCATTTTTCCGTCTTTATCATAAAAAACATCTCCATGGCCAACTCCATTTATTCCAACGTCTTTACGGCTTATTATTGGACTTTCCGCAGCTTTTTTCCAAGGTCCATACGGACTTTTTGCTGTTGCATACCCTACAGCATAATCAGGATTTCTAAAATCATTTGCAGAATAAATCATATAATACAAACCGTTGTGTTTTAAGACCGTTGGACCTTCTGTGACTGGCCAAGATACATTTTGTGTATTTTCCCAAGGAAGAACCCCAGAAATGCATTCTTTCAGCGTTTCTTCTTTAATTCCCGACAGGTCTTCTTTTAATTCTGCAACAAAAATTCTGTTCCCGTTAGTCAAACGCACGTGATAAAGGTATTTTTTACCATCCTCATCAACAAAAACAAACGGATCGATCTGTTTGCCCAAATTAAACATTGGAGCCTTAGAATCGCTTTTAAATGGCCCAATCGGACTATCACTACTTGCGATAGCGATATTCTCATCGGCTGTGTAAATAATTTGATATTTTCCATTGAATTTAAAAATCTGAGGAGCCCAAAAACCTTTCGTTCCAAAAGCATCACCTTTTTTTAAAGCCAAACCATTTTGTGCGCCAGATGGACCATTCCATTTTTTTAAATCTGAAGAAGTGTACACTTGAAAACCTTCTCCGTTAGGAAAATCTCCAGTTGTTGTTCCGTACAAATAATAAACTCCATTTTCGTAAAAAATGGTCGGATCTGCCAGCAAGATTGATTTGTCTTTTGAAGCCGTTTTTTTAGCCGTTTCTTTCTCTTGAGAACAACAAATAAAGACACAAAACAAACTCAGCAGACTAAAATATCTCTTAACATTCATTATTAAACTTTTTATTTAGTTAAATATAATTTTAAATCTAAAAATCAAATAGTTAAATACTTAGTATAGAAAAAACCTATAGTAGAAATTGCGCCATTTTTTAAATAAATCACAACAAAATCTTGATTACTTTTTTGTTTTTAAAACTGTATTTTTAATTCGATTTTTAGGGTATCGAAATCGTGGAAATAATTGCGAAAAACATTATTTTGTGATCGAAAATTTATACAAAGAAACTGTATGATACTTCTCTCCTGCTTTTAAAGTAATCGGAGCAAACTTTGGCTGATTCGGAGCATCTGGAAAGTGCTGTGTTTCTAAAGCAAAAGCAGTTCTAAAATCATCTTTAGCACCTGATTTAAAGGTATTTTTACTTTGCATAAAGTTTCCGCTATAAAACTGTAGTCCAGGTTCTTTTGTATAAATATCTAAAGTAATACCTGAAACATCGCCTTTAATCGTTGCGGCTTGAACAAAACCATCTTTTTTGTCTGTATTCAGCACATAATTGTGGTCATAACCTTTTCCAAATTTCAGCTGTTCGTCTTTAGTTTCGATTCTTTCGCCAATAGTATGTTTAGAAGTAAAATCAAATGGTGTATTTTTTACTGATTTTAATTCGCCACTCGGAATTAAACCTTCATCAACAGGTGTAAATTTATCTCCGTAAATCTGTAATTCATGATTTAAAATCGTTCCGCTTCCCTCTCCATTTAAATTGAAAAAAGCATGATTGGTTAGATTTACAATTGTCGTTTTATCCGTTGTCGCTTCATATTCCATTTTCACTGAATTATCATCTGTAAGCGTATAAGTTACTTTTACATTCAGATTTCCTGGAAAACCTTGTTCGCCATCTGGAGAAACATAAGTAAAAACCAAAGTCTTTTCATCTGTTTTTTCCGCATTCCAAACTACATCTTGAAAGCCCTTTACACCACCGTGTAAAGCATTTTTTCCATTATTTAACGGAATCTGATATTGCTTGCCTTCAAGCGTAAACTTGCCTAATGCAACTCTGTTGCCAACTCTTCCAATCGTAGCCCCAAAATAAGGTTCAGTCGAGTTTTTAAAACCTTTTACGCTGTTCATTCCAACTACAACATCGGTTTGTTTTCCGTTTTTATCTGCAATCCACAAACCTACTAATCGCCCGCCATAATTGGTAAAAGCAGCTTTTATACCTTTGTTTTCGATCCAATACAAACTGACTTTTTTGCCATCGATTATCGTGTCGAAGTTTTTAGTTTCTAAAACCGTTTTTACGGAATCTAATTTGATTTCGGTATTTTCTTTTAAAGCCGAATCGTCTTTTTTGCTGTTTCTACAATTGAATTGAAAAAACGCAAGCAACAAAACTGCAGCTATTTGAATGTTTTTCATTTTTATGTCATTACGAGGAACGAAGCAATCTCATTCTCTGGTTTAAAATCTTTTCTAATTATTTTGATGGAATAGCTAATAGCGTTCCTTCACTCACAGGCTCGCCCAAAACTGGAAATCCGTTTGCATCCCAATTAATTTTCTGCATTCTTGGAGATCTTTTATTCCCACAGCCCTCACCCGGATTTGAATTGGCATGATATAGAATCCAATCTTCTTTTCCGTCAGGTGATTTAAAAAACGAATTATGCCCTGGAGCGTAAACTTTATCTTTCTCTGATTGCTTGAAAATTGGTTCTGGAGCTTTCTCCCAAGCCGAAGCATCTAACAAATTATCTCCGCCTTTGAATTTCAATAATCCTAAAGCATAGAAATCTGTCCAACAGCCACTGGCAGAAAAAACAATGAAGATTTTGCCATTTCTTTCCAAAAATTGCGGCCCTTCATTCACATTAACTTGCGGCGGATTTACATCGTCGTGTAACGCACCGTGCGTTTCCCAATCATTTGTTGGCGCAGAAATCATAACACGATCGCCGTCAATTTCTAGTGGATTTTTCATTTTAGCTATGTAAATATTCTGCTGACCGTTTTTGTCGCCTGCCCAGCCTGCCCAAATCATGTACAATTGCTTTTTATATTCGAAAACATTTCCATCAATTGCCCATTTATCGGTTTTTGCAGCGATTTTGCCTTTAAACTCAAAATTCCCTTTAAACGGATCTGATGATTTATTTTCTAAAACATACATTCTGTGATTGTTGTTATCTCCATTATCAGCCGCGAAATAGCAATACCATTTCCCATTGATGATATGAAACTCTGGCGCCCAGATTTCAGCTGAGTAATCAGTTCCTTTTGGTGGCATCCAAATGACTTTGCTTTTTGCATTTTTGATATCCGAAAGATCTTTTGTTTTCCACAAAACCAATTTGTTTCCAAGTGTGTTCGTGTAGTAATAATAGCCTTTGTAATACGTGCTATAAGGATCTGCTCCCGATGGCAGGATTGGATTTGTGAATGTTTTCTGTTGTGCAAAACTTATTGTTGTGAACAGAAAAAGGATTAGATATTTTTTCATTTTTTATTGATTTTAGGCTCTTAGAGTTTTTTAACGCAAAGGCGCAAAGGTTTTTCGCAAAGTTCACAAAGGTTTTTTCTTAGCTTTGTCACTTTAGAAGAAGACGAAGAACACAAAGCTGTTCGGCATCTTTTTGTCATTCCGAGGAACGAGGAATCACACTAGGGATTCGATAAAAATTGGTGACATACTGTGCGGAGTTTCTTGTGTGATCTCTCCTTCGTCGAGATGACAAACCAAACGCCTATGTGTTTAAAAATTATTTAACATTCAAAGCATTAATAACCTCCGTGTTTATCTTGTTGACAGCTTTAAAATCCATTTTATCCACTTTCCTGTCGTAAGTCATAAAACCGTTTACTTCACCTTCAACATCTGTTGTTTGAGTGTAGACTGCTGCAGAGAATCCCGTTTTAACGTATTTTCGAAGCATTTCAGCGTACTTTATGTATTCGGCGGTAACTTCACTTGCATTTTTAAATTTAATGTAACCCCAGTTGTCATTTGCTCTCCACAAATGTCCTTCAAGCGGAAGTCCTATTCCACCATATTCTCCTAAAACCGTAACTCGTCTTGCGTCATAAAGATACATTTCTGGACCAGGATAATTATGCAGATCTAAAATATCTCCCGTTTGAAAGTGATTTCCTCCACTTGCAGAGTTCGTTAAACGGCTCGAATCGTAGTTTTTCGTCCATTCTGTAATTTCAACGGTTTTAAATTGTCCCCAAGCTTCATTAAACGGAACCCAAACGACAATACTTGGATAAGAATACAAATGATCCATAATTTCTTTCCATTCTTTTCTGTAGATTTCTTCTGATTTTGCAGAACGTTGTAATTCTGTTCCTTCAAAGTATTTTCTATTTTGCCAAATCGGCTGATCGTCTCCACTTGGCATATCTTGCCAAACCAAAATTCCCATTTGGTCGCAATGCGTATACCAGCGCTCTGGTTCAACTTTTACATGTTTACGAATCATGTTGAAACCTAATTCTTTCGTTTTAATGATATCATATTTCAAAGCTTCATCAGTTGGCGCCGTATACAGTCCGTCTGGCCACCAGCCTTGATCTAAAGGTCCGAATTGGAAATAATCTTTGTTATTCAATTGCATTCTCATAATACCGTTTTCATCTCTTTTAGACGAGATTTTACGCATAGCAAAATAACTTTTCACCTCATCAACGACTTTATTTTTGCTGATTAAGCGAATTTTTGTCTGATACAAAAATGGACTTTCTGGTGACCATAATTTCAGATTATTCAAAACAATATCATTGCTTTCGCCCACAACCGACTTTTGATTGGCAATTTCTTTTCCATTGTCTAAAACTGAAATTTCTACTAAATCGCCTTTTTCTGCTCCATTTACCTCAGCTTTAATACTGATGGTATTTTGATCAATATTTGGCGTTGTTTTTAATTCTGTAATATTTTTAGCATTTACAGGTTCAATCCAAACGGTTTGCCAGATTCCTGTAACGGGAGTGTACCAAATTCCTTCAGGGTTTTTAACTTGTTTTCCTCTTGGCTGCGGCCCGTCATTTGAAGGATCCCAAACTTTTACAACCAATTTTTGATTTTTACCTTTTTGGATGAATGGCGTAATGTCAAATGAAAACGGCGTATATCCGCCAGTATGAGAACCCACTTTTATGTCGTTGATAAAAACTTCAGTTTTCCAATCGACAGCACCAAAATGCAACAGAATGTTTTTGCCATTCCAGCCAGATTCAATTGAAAAATTAGTTTCGTACCAAAGTTCATTTTTAGAACCAACTTCTTTCATTACGCCAGACAAACTAGATTCTGCCGCAAACGGAACCAGAATTTGTCCGTCGTATTTTGAAGGCGCTGCTTTTCCGAATTCTTGAATGCTGTAATTCCACAAGCCGTTTAAATTTTTCCATTGGCCACGCTCCATAATCGGACGCGGATATTCAGGCAATGGTTTCTTTGGATCGACTTGCTCTGCCCATTTTGTTTTAATTTTATCTCCTTGAGGTTTCCATTGTGCATTTGCTGCAAAGACCGAAAACAAGGCTAAAAAAAGGATACTTTTTCTCTTCATGCTTTATATTTATTAGGCATTAATTGTTGAATGAATGCCGTGATGTTTTTTCTAAATCAAAATGAATTACCGGGCTCATCTCCACATAAGCCCGATAATTACTGAACTAAACTAACTTAACTAACCAAGTTTTTAGTAGCATTAAGATTTTTGTATTAAGTATTAAGATTTTTTCCTAAGCACTCCTCACTTGCTCTTAATACTTAAAACTTCCATCTTAATTCTTCTTTCCGAATTTCTTCACTAAACTGTCGTATTCTTTTTTAGAGATTGTAATCATACAGCCGTGGCGCACTTTTTCTGGGAGACTGTATTTGTCCCAATCTGAGAAAAAAGTGTAGCCTGAGGCTTGAAACCAAGGTCCGTTTAGGTTATCTGCTATTGATAATCCGTACGAAACTCCTGGATATTGTTCGTAATACATGTACCATATTTTGTCATCTGGAGAAGGAATTAACATTGGCGCTTCCCTGAAGTTTGGACTGATAGATTGCTGAGGCAAAGAATAAGGTCCTAAAAGGGATTTTGATTTGGCAATTCGGATGGTTTTTCCGGTTGTCCAATACAAAGTTGGATACGTTTCATCTTTAATCACGGCGTAGTAGGAATCGCCAACTTTACGAATAAAAACATCAATTGTTCCCATATCCCAATCGAATAAGCGTTTTGGCGTTCCTTCGAAAGTTTTTAGATCTTTAGACAAAACATACAAAGTACGCTGACTTGCCCAATAACGTTCGCCATCTTCCTTTGTTCCTTCCAAATGCGGCGTATGCCACGTCATGATGAACTTTTCAGAAGGTGCATCGTAATATAATTTTGGCGCACCAATTCGCTGTAAAGCGTTTGAATAATCTGGTGTGCTTTTTAAATCTGGTGTATAATCGGAATGTTTTTTCCAAGTAATTAAATCATCTGAAACCCAAATATTGATACTTTTCGCATCATCTCCAGTATTTCCAGCGATATAATATTTTCCGTCCGGTCCTTTGCAGATATCTGGATGACCTTTGTAATCTTCAAAAACGCGTTTTCCGTTATTCAGGTTTTCCCAATGAAGTCCATCCAAACTAACAGAATAATATAATCTGCCGTAATCGTTATGCGTCATGTGCGCAAAAAGATAGGCTTCGTTTTTCGGTTTTTCATTTCCCTTCACTTGTCCAGGCGGATCTGGCTGTTGCGCTTTCGCTGAAAAGCCGACAATAATTACCATCGACAAAAGGAGCTGTTTTATTTTGTGTATTTTCATTGTCATTAGGTTTTATTTTTTTTGCCACGAATTCCACTAATTTTCACTAATTCTATTTTTTGCCACAGATTTCACAGATTAAAATGATTAAATCTGTTATTGAAAATTAAACACATAGAAACATAGATTTTTAATTACTCTTTGTTAAGATTAGAGAAAAAGCTAGCTTTCACACATAGCTATGTGCATTGAAATAAGTGAAACGCCTTTTTTAGACAAAGCAAAACTATGTTTCTATGTGTTTTAAAAATCTGTACAATCTGTAGCAAAAACAATTATCTAATCATCAAATTGACACATTGTCTAATTTTTCTTATTCGCCTCAGATGTCAGTTTCTTAATCAAATCAGTTTCTGCTTTTATGTATGGAGTTCCGTCTGTATGCAATACTTCGTGAAACCAGACTTTTGGTTCTGCTGTGTATGTTTTTGTCCAACTGTCCCAAGCGTATTTCGTTTGTGTTTTTCCGTCAACAAATCCCCAGTTGATCATACCAACATTGTATTTTCTCGCAATTGGCAAGAATCCTTCGAAAGTGCTTCCATTTGGTCTTGCCATATATTCTGTACACAATAATGGTTTTCCGTAACGTTGCAATTCTTTGATTACTTTTTCGAAATCCTGAGGCGTGTTGTAATTATGGAAAGAAACAATATCAGACTGCTCGATTTGCATTTTGTGCATTGGTTTCATTTTAGCTTCGTCGCTCCAATCTCCAACCCAAACTCCTGAAGTTAATGGCTGAGATGGATTGCTTGATCTCGCCCAAACAAAAATGTCTTTTAAAAGAGGCAGAATTAAATCGGCTTTGTTTTTAATTTCTACTTTTTCATAAGACGGTCCAGTCATATTATCTGGTTCGTTCCAAAGATCCCAACCCAAAATACGATTGTCATCTTTGAATTTTCCTACCGTTTCTTTTACGTATTTCTCTAAACGAGGATATTGTGTTTTATCCTGTAATGCTTTTTGCCCTGGAGCCTGAACCCAACCAGAATTATGCGTATGCGGTTTTGGCGCGCGTTGTTTTCCTAAAGCAGGAAACGGATCCCAGCAAGAATCAAACAAAACAAAAAGAATTTTGATGTGGTGTTTATCTGCAATTCCTAAAAAAGTGTCCATTCTTTTGTAAAGACCTTCGGCATCTTGCTGATGTAATAAATCGTGCAAATACACGCGCATTACATTCATTCCAAGACCTTCTGCCCAACCCAATTCTTGATCAATTCTTTTTGGATCAAAAGTATCTTCCTGCCACATCTCTAACTGATTTATAGCTGTGCTAGGAGAATAATTTGCTCCAACCAACCAAGGTTGCGCTGCGTACCATTTATTGGCCTGATCTTTTGTCCAGATTTCTCTTTTTTCTACTGAAGTGGTTTCGCTTTTCTTTTCTTCAGGATTACTTTTTTTGTTGTTGCAGCTAAGCAATACTAGTCCTGCTAACATAAATGTCAGACACAATTTTACTTTCTTCATTCTAAATGTTATTTATTTTGAACAATAGTTCTTTATGATAAGGGAATCAGATTTTGTATTTCTGATTCCCTCAAAAAATTCAGTTTTAATTCATTGAGTGATTTTTTCTATTCTTCAGGCTTAATTTAAATCTCTCTAAATCTGCTTTAATCTGTATAAATCTGCGTGAAAAATGGATGCAAAAAAGTATTTCACGCAGATTTTAAAAGATTTTAGCAGATCAAATTAGATTTTACTTGTTGAATGAAATTATCTTTGTTTCCATCCAATCCGTAATTTAATATCCAGAGTTTTGCTCCAGATTTGGATTATTATCTACATCTGATTGTGGAATTGGCAATCTGTGATTTTTTCCAACTGTAAAGTTTTTGAAATCAGGATCACGAACCGCAATCTTATCAACAGAAGCCTGAGTATCTAAATCTCCCCAACGTTTTAAATCTTCCCAACGAACACTCTCGCCAGCCAATTCTAAAACCCTTTCCATTTTTAGACGCTCTAAGAATTTATCATGATCGTTCCCAATTTCTGGATGCGCTGTTGCCAACGTATTCATGTTTGCACGAGCTCTTACTAAATCAACATATTGATATGCTTCAGCAGTACTTCCTAATTCGTTTAAAACTTCTGCATAACGCAATAAAACATCAGCATAACGAACCAATCTGTAGTTTACTTGGCTGTAATAATCTTCATTATTTCTGTAGTAATCACGGCTTCCTTTTCTGAACCAAGCTTCGTTATTATTCCATTCCCAGTCTTTTCCGTATGTTTTATCTCCAAAATCTGCTAATAATTGAGGATAATATAAAGTCCATCTTAATCTTTCGTCCAGTTTTCCGTCTTTGGTGTTTTCTTGCTTAAAAGCATCTACCAACCAAATACGAGCCTGACCATCTGACCATCCAATTCCTCTTGGAGCAAAAAATTGACTGCGATTGCTAGAAACAGCAGCATTTTGATCTTCTCCTGTTCCTCCTTTTCTCTGATCTCCAAATTGGATTTCAAAAACAGATTCGCTGTTATTTTCATTTACATCCGTAAAGTTGTCTCGGTAATTTGACACTAAACTATATTTAGCACCTGCACCAGAAATTAAATACTCTAAAGCGCCTTTTGCTTCAGTCCATTTGTGCTGCTGCATATATACTTTTGCTAGAAAAGCTTTTACAGCACCTTTATCAGGTCTACCTGTTTGATCATCTGCCCAATCATTTGGTAAATCTTCATAAGCTTCATTCAAATCTTTTTCGATTTGAGTCCACACTTCGGCTAGTTTTCTTTGCTGTGGCAAGTCTGATGGCAACGATGGCTCTAAAACCAATGGAATATCTTCCCAAAGAATTGCTGCATAGTAATAGTGTAATGCTCTAAAGAATTTAGCTTGCGCTAAAATTTTCTTTTTATCGTCTTCATTTTGAAACGTAATATTTGGAACATTTGCTAAAACCTGATTACATCTAAAAACCGCTTTGTAGGTATCTCTCCAAGTTACAGCGTTTCCTTCCCAGAAATTGTAATTGATATAATTGAATCTTGTCCAGTCTGCTAATTCTGTCCACGGACTAACGCTATAACCTTCGTCTGAAGTTAAATCTAAACGAAAATACATCCATCTTGCCCATAAACCATCTTTATAAAACATGGCATAAATAGAGTTAACACCAGCTTGTGCATCGCTCTCAGTTTTCCAATATTGACTTACTTGTATTTCATTAGGGCTGTCGAAATCAAGTTCTTTTTCACATGCAGTAAAAAAGAGACCTAGAGAAACTACGGCTATTATTGCTATTTTTTTCATTATGCTATTTTTTTAAAATTAAAAGCTAAACTCAACACCAAATGAATACGTCTGTAAATTTGGGAAAGCTCCGTTATCAACACCTCTTTCAAAAATATTTCCATTACTAAACTCAGGATCTAAACCTTTATATTTTGTAATTGTAATAACGTTTTGAGCTGATAATGTTAATCTTGCTCTTGTAATACCAGATTTATCTAAAACACTTTGCGGGATATTATATCCAAACCCAATGTACTTAAGACGGATAAAATCGCCGTTTTCTAAGAATCTGTCGCTATCTCCTCTTGAGTTTAATGTTGAACCTTTTGTAATTCTAGGAAAATCAGTATTTGGATTTTCAGGTGTCCAAGGCTGGATTCCTTTTCTATAGTTACTATTGTCATCAAAACGATCTACAACACTTCTAAATCCGTCATAAACAGTAGCTCCGTGAGAAGCAATCCAGTTCATAGAAAAATCAAAACCTTTATATTCTGCCCCAGCATTTAATCCCATTTCAAATTCTGGCCAAGGACTACCCACAACCGCTTTATCTTCGTTAGTAATTTGTCCGTCTCCGTTGTTATCTTTAAAACGAATATCACCAGGAACAGCATTTGGCATAATTACTTTTCCATCAGCATTTTTATAATTGTCAATTTCCTGTTGATTTTGGAACAATCCATCAGTTTCCAAAACATACCACATTCCTACTGGCATACCAGCTCTTGTAACCGTATTTCCAGAGTAGTTTTCGTTTTGTCCATTACCTAATGAAACCAGTTTGTTATTAACTTTGGTGAAATTTACAGAAGCATTGAAAGACAATTCATTGATTTTTTTGCTGTAAGCCAATTCAAATTCAAAACCTTTGTTTTCAACCGTTGCAGCATTAGAAATTGGATTTCCTCCATCGTTTCCTGTAGTTAATAAAATTGGGAAACCAAATAATACGTCTTCTGTACGAGCAATAAAGTAATCTGCCGTTAAACGTAAATCATTATTTAAAACACCAAGATCTAATCCCAAGTTGGTTTGTTTCAATTTTTCCCAACGAAGTTCAGGATTTGCTAATTTAACTTGTGTTGCTGAATTGTATGTGTTTTGTCCATTACCTAAAACAATCAATCCGTTTGTATTAACGAAGCTTTTGTATTCGTAATTTCCAATATTTCCTGAACCCAATTCTCCATAACTTCCTCTTAATTTTAAATCTTTAATAAAATCTGATTTAAAGAAAGATTCGTTGCTAATTCTCCATCCTGCAGAAACAGAAGGGAAATTTGACCATTTGTTTTCATCACTAAATCTTGATGATCCGTCACGTCTGATAACTGCATTAAATAAATAGCGATTATCATAGTTGTATTCTAATCTTCCTAAATATGACGCTAAAGCTGCTTCAGATATACTTCCTCCAACTACAGGATCAGTTCCTAAATCTAAAACTTCAAAATATTGCCCTGTTGCTGAATTTATTGGAAGGTTTCTCTTTTGACCATAAATAATATCATATTTATCTTTTTGGTAAGTCTGTCCTACTAAAACAGTTACATCATGTTTGCCAAATTCTTTTTTGAAAGTCAATGTATTTTCGAACAACATTGTTTCTGATCTCGCTTTATTTTGATCTGTCAAAGCAGGATCTTGCGGCTGATTTAAAGTCCAGCTTCCCACTTTTCTCAAAAATTTATAAGA
This sequence comes from Flavobacterium ginsenosidimutans, assembly GCF_003254625.1. GTDB lineage: Bacteria > Bacteroidota > Bacteroidia > Flavobacteriales > Flavobacteriaceae > Flavobacterium > Flavobacterium ginsenosidimutans. The sequence goes on along the minus strand of NZ_QJRJ01000082.1, from coordinate 179,651 downwards.
GTCGAAACTAGTTTCATAACCAAAATTGAAACGGTATTTCAACCAAGGAGCAAATTTTAACTCTGACCAGATATTTCCTCTAATTCTAAAATTTTGATTAATAACATTTGCAAAATCAGCAATTGCTAAAGGGTTAGTACCAAAAGTATCTGCAACTCCTTGTTTTCCGTAGCCATATCCTCCCCAATTAGTAGGATCGTAAAGCGGAATTGTTGGTGTCATTCTATAAACATCAATAATTGGATTTCCAGACATTTCATCTGTTTTAGAATTACTGATTGCTAAGTTTTCTCCAATACTAAAAATTCCTTTTGTACCGCTTGAATTTACGCGGAATGAAATTCTATCAAAATCGGTTCCTATGACAGTTCCTTCATTTCCAAAATAATTTCCAGACATAAAAAATGTAGAGTTTTCATTTCCGCCAGAAAAACTCGCATTATAATCTTGCATCATTCCTGTTTGAAAAGTTGCATCTTGCCAGTCTGTATTTACAGCCATGTTAAGATTCTGTCTTGGCAATCCAGCATTATCATAAGCCATGTTGTTGTATTTTGCAAACTCATCAGTCTCCATCAAATCATAACGTGGCATAGTTGTAAAACTGGTTTTTGCAGATACTTCAACCTGAAGCGGACCTTTTTTACCTTTTTTAGTCGTAATAATGATTACACCATTTGCAGCACGAGAACCATAGATTGCTGCTGCCGATGCATCTTTTAAAACCTGAATGCTTTCAATATCATTAGGGTTAAAATCTCTGTTTGCAGAAGTTACTAAACCATCAATTACATATAATGGATTAGAACTTTGAAGATTTTTTAATCCACGGATTTCTACACTTGCTTCTTGTCCCGGACGTCCGCCACCGCGAACTTTAACTCCCGTAACTAAACCTTGTAATCCGTCAGCAACTGTAGTGATTTGTCGTTTCTGGATTTCTTCTGGCTTTACTAAAGCAACTGCTCCTGTAAGATCTTTTTTCTGTTGCGATCCATAACCTACTACAACTATTTCATCGAGTTTCATTGCATCTTCTTCTAAAATAATACTTATAGAAGTTCGGTTGTTGATCGCAATTTCTGTTGTTTTATAGCCTTGCGAACTAAAAACTAATGTTTGGTTTCCGCCGACAGCAATTTTATAACTCCCGTCAAAATCAGTCACGGCGCCATTTTGGGTTCCTTTTATTAAAACATTCGCAAAAGGAATCGATTCCCCATTGGCGGCTGTAACTTTTCCCGTCACAGTAATCTGTTGGGCAAAAGCGGACTGCAGTAATAAACTAAAGAAAACCAAGAGGTAATATCTCTTTGTTAAAAAGTGAGTGAACGTTGTTTTCATTGATTTTTGCATTTTAGATAGTTTTATTTCTTTTTGTGGTTTGGTTTAATGAAATATTGAATTGTTTAATCGTCCGGGATGCGAACAAAAAAAGAATCAATATTATCTGGTAATAATAAATTGTTCATTTTGTTTCAAAATTATTAATGGTTTAGTTTTTCAAACTTAATTTTATTGATAGCACATTTTTAGACTTAAAAAATTATCAATATCATTTATTTGATTTTTCAAAGTAGGCACTTTTTATTCAAAATAAAATGCTTCATTTGTGTCAATATCTATCTTAAATGATTCAAATTGTATTAAAAACAGTCCGTTTTCATTCAGCTGCAACATTTTGTAGAATATTGAGACGATTTGCAGAAAACTAGATTTTAGCTTAAAAAACAGCACTATGCGTAAATTCTTTCTTTTTTTATGTTTCAGCATTTTTTCGATAAATTTTTCGAATGCGCAAGAGTATTATTTTAAACATTTTCAGGTTGAAGAAGGACTTTCAAACAACACCGTTTTGACCTCAATACAAGATAATGACGGTTTTATGTGGTTTGGAACCAAAGATGGATTGAACCGTTTTGATGGTTATCGTTTTAAAACCTATAGAAGCAGCGGAGATCCTATTCATAGTTTAGGAAGCAATTATATTCAATCACTTCACGAACATAATGGCACTATTTGGGTTGGAACTGATAAAGGTTTGTATCATTATGATAAAAAACAGGATCGTTTCACCATTTTGAATGAAGCCATAAATGATCGTATAAATGACATCAATCACGACCAAAAAGACAACATTTGGTTTGTTTCCGGCAACATTTTGTATAAGTATGCACCAAAAAAGCAGCAAACAACCACTTTCAATCCAAACAAATATTTCATTACGACTTCGATTACGAAAGATTATAAAGGCGAAATCTGGGCTTCTTCTTTAAATAAAATCTATCATTATTCTGAAGAAAACCTTTCTTTTGAAAATATTCCGCTTAATCCGCCAGCGAATAAAGCTAATTTTAGAATTACAGTTATTTATGCCGTAGATCAGGAAAATATTGTAATTGGGACACAAGACAACGGCGTACTCCTATATAATAGAAAAGACAAAACGACAAGCGAGCTGAAATTTGGCATTAAAGAACCTGTTTTTGTGCGTCAGTTCAGAAAGAAAGGAAACGACGAACTCTGGATTGCGAGCGAATCTGGAGTTTATGTTTATAATTTGAAAACTAAAACCGCTATAAATCTTAAAAAAAATTACAACGATCCGTATGCGATTTCAGACAATGCGGCCTACTCTATTACTATTGATAAAGAAAACGGAATCTGGATTGGAACGTATTTTGGCGGTGTCAATTACCATCAAAAACAATACACACAGTTTAAAAAGTATTTTCCACAGAACAATCAAAACTCCATTAGCGGAAGCGCAGTAAGAGAAATTCATAAAGACGATCACGGCGATTTATGGATTGGAACGGAAGATGCGGGCGTAAATCGTTTTGATCCGAAGACGCAAAAATTTACTTCTTATAATGTTTCTTATTATAATATTCATGCTTTAATGCCAAGAAAGGACAAAATCTGGGTTGGAACTTTTGAGCATGGTTTGGATGTTTTAGACCGAAATTCAGGTGCGATTCTAAAGCATTACAGCGCAAATGACGGACGAAGCGGATTACATAGCAACTTTATTTTTTCTTTTTATGAAATGAAGAATAACGACCTGATTGTAGTGACTACATCGGGGCTTTACCGTTATAACGAACAAGCAGATAATTTTGAAATACTGAAATTCTTCCCAGAAACCTATCATTATACCAATATGAAGGAAGACAGTGACGGTAATCTCTGGGCAGGAAGTTACCGCGACGGATTGTTGTTTTATAATCCAAAAACGAAGAAAAAAGAGGTTTTTACGTATGATTATAAAAATCCAAAAGGAATTAGCAATAATACCATCAATGCCATTTTTGAAGATTCTTCGAGAAACTTATGGATTGCAACAGAAAATGGTTTAAATCTGGTAAACAGAACAAATCACACTTTTACCAAATTCACGACCAAAAATGGAATGCCAAGCAACGTTTTCTATTCTATTTTAGAAGATGATTCTAAAAATCTTTGGTTAACGACTTCTAAAGGTTTGGTGAAATTTGGTCCAGATCATAAAACGATCAAGATTTTTACCACCGCAAACGGATTACTGAGCGATCAGTTCAATTACAATTCGGCTTTTAAAGATGCAAACGGCGATATGTATTTTGGAAACTTGAACGGAATGATCAGTTTTAATCCGAAGCATTTCAGCAAAAACAAATACACGCCTTTTATTTACATTACCAATCTTCAGATTAATAATAAGGACATAGAAGTAAATAGCCCCGACTCGCCTATTTCGCAATCTATTTCTTTTCTTGACGAATTGGAATTAAATAACAGTCAGTCGTCTTTCAATCTCGAATTTGCGTCTTTAAATTACACTGCACCAGAATTGACCGAATATTGGTTTCAATTGGAGAATGTAAATAATGATTGGGTTTATTTAGGAAGAAACAATAAAGTTTTCTTTACCGAACTTGCTCCTGGCGATTATGTTTTTAAAGTAAAATCCTTGAATAGTTTTGGCGTTTGGAGCAAAGAAGTAAAACTTAAAATCCGAATTCTTCCGCCATTTTATGCGAGCATTTATGCTTATTTGCTTTATTTCTTATTAATCTGCGCTGGTTTTTATTATATCATTCGCTACTCTCAAAATCTTACACAGATTAAGAATAACCGTAAAATAAAGCATTTGAATGATGAAAAAGAAAAAGAAATCTATCAGGCAAAAATTGACTTTTTTACGAATGTAGCCCATGAAATCAGAACGCCTCTGACTTTGATTAAAGGGCCATTGGAAAAGCTTTTAGGAATGAAATACGAATCGGAAGAAGTGCCGCAGCATCTTTCGATTATGAAGAAAAACACTTCTCGTTTATTGAAATTGGTAAATGAATTGCTTGATTTTAGAAAATCGGAAATTGGCGGTTTGAAATTGACTTTCGTCGAAGCGAATATTTCTTCGATGGTTCGAAATTTTCATTTAAGATTCAGTCAGCTAATTGAAGAACGCGAACTTGAATTTGATTTGGAATTGGGAGAAAAAGACATTCATGCTTTTGTGGACAAAGAAGCTTTCAAGAAAATTCTCAGCAATTTGATCAATAATGCGATTAAATATTCGAACAAAAAAGTTTCCATTTCTTTATTTAGAGATGAAAAGAAACTGACTTTAATCGTAAAAAATGATGGAAGTGTGATTCCGATTCATTTAAAAGACAAAATTTTTGAGCCATTTTTTAGAGTTGACGACAGCAGTACGGCTTCAGGAACAGGAATTGGACTTTCGCTGGCACATTCGCTGGCACAATTGCACAATGGAAGTTTAGAATTGGTTGCAGATTCTCAATACAATATTTTCGAATTGGTCGTTCCATTGCATCAAGAAGAAGAATTTATGCTTTATGCTGATTCTGAAAAAGAGCAAACAGAAAACGAAACGCCAAAAGAACCAGTTGAAATTAAAAACGAAAAAGCGCAGATTTTAGTTGTAGAAGACAATGAAGATCTTTTGAGTTTTATTACAACGGAATTGGCAGGAACTTACGCTATTTTAAAAGCAGAAAATGGTGAAGAAGCATTGAAAATCATTCATAATGAAAACATTCAACTCGTAATTTCTGATGTCACAATGCCAATTATGGACGGAATTACGATGTGCAAAAAGATCAAAACAAATCTAGAAACGAGTCATATCCCTGTGATTTTATTGACGGCGAAAAACTCATTAAAATCACAAATCGACGGACTTGAAGTTGGTGCAGATGCTTACGTTGCAAAACCTTTTTCGATGGATTATTTGAAAGTTCAAGCCCATAATTTGATCGAAAACCGAAGACAGATCATGAATTATTATGCGAGTTCTCCGCTTTCGCACATTAAAAGCATTGCGCACAACAAAACAGACGAAAAATTCCTCAAAAAACTAGACGACGAAATCCTTAAAAACATCACCGATCAGGATTTAAGTGTAGAATCACTAGCCGAAATCATGAATATGAGCCGCTCGACTTTATACCGAAAAATCAAAGACATTACAAATCTGAGTCCGAACGAATTAATCAATATTGTCCGTCTCAAAAGAGCAGCAGAATTGTTATTGAATGAAAACTATAAAATGTACGAAATTGCAGAAATGGTAGGCTACAAATCGCAAACGAGTTTTGGTCGAAATTTCCAAAAACATTTTAATATGTCACCAACGGATTATATCAATGCGAATAGATAATTAGAAAATGTGTCAATTAGATAATGAGATAATGCAAGTAATTGACTAATCATCTAATTGGCACATTGCCTCATTTTTTAATTCCTAAAAGAGAATACAATTCATCCTTTTTATTTAGAGCGGCAGAAATAGTTTTTCCATCAATCAATTCAACGATATTTCCGTTTAAGCTTCTCACCGCTTCCAGATTTAGAATAAAAGAACGCTGAACACGAAAGAACATGGGGAGTTTCAGCACTTCTTCCATCGCTTTTAGAGTGCCTAGAGTGGTGTAAGATCCACCATTGATTACAAATTTCAAATAATCGCCTTGCGCTTCGACATAAAGAATTTCATTCAGCAGAATCTTAATCAGTTTTCCTTCTGATTTTATAAAAATACGATCCGAATTGATTTGGTGAACCGAAGTTGTTTTCTTTAGCGAAAGATACTCTTTGGCTCGATTTACGGCTTTCAGGAAACGATCAAAACGAACGGGTTTTAAAAGATAATCTGCGGCACCAGTATCAAATCCTTCCAAAGCAAAATTGCGATGCGCCGTGATGAAAATAATAACTGGAGCGTTGGTAAGCGATTGCGCTAATTCTAAACCATTAAATTTAGGCATTTCGATGTCGCTGAAAACAATATCTGCTTCATTTTCTTGCAGAAATAACAGCGCTTTAGAAGCTTCTCCAAATGAAGCTTGCAATTCCAAAAACGGTATTTCAGCAATAAAAGATTCGATAATATCTCTTGCAATTGGTTCGTCGTCAACGATTATGCATTTCAACTTTTCCATTATTTTCTTAAAACTATTTTTAAATCGACTTTAAACGAATTTTCAAGTCTTTTAATTTCTAATTCATATTGATTCGGATACAGCAATTCTAGACGTTTACGAGTGTTCTCTACTCCTATTCCGCTAAAATTAGAATCGTTTATTGTTTCCTCCGAATCGTTTTCTAAACTAAACCAAAAAGTATTCTTTTCGATCTTGATGTCAAGTTTTATAAAAGCGCTTTTGCTTTTCAAACCGTATTTAAAAGCATTTTCTATAAAAGTAAAAGTCAAAAGCGGTGCAAGAAAAAGTCCTGCGGTTTGTCCTTCAATAGTAACTTTAATATCCGTTTCATCGTCATAACGCATTTTTTCTAAAGCGATATAATTTTGGATGAAATCCAATTCTTTCTCCAAACGCACAATTTCAGTATTCGATTCATACAAAGTATAACTCATAATATCTGAAAGATTCAGTATTATTTCTGGAGCTAAATTGTCTTTTCGAACGGTCAAACCATATAGATTATTCAAAGTATTGAACAAAAAATGCGGATTCAGCTGTGCTTTCAAAAAGTCTTTTTCAATTTGAATATTCTGAATTTCTAAGGCTGTTTTTTCTCTTTCAATCTGGAATTTTTTGTTGTACAGTTTCGCGATTTCAACCAAGATTTTAGCAAAACAAAAGGGAGAAAGCAGTGAAATAATTATAATCGTCTGTGAAAGCATTCTTTTTGGAGAAACGGCTTCTAGAAAAGTCTGTTGCGCACTCATTTTAATTACACCTTTTAATTCTCCAAAAGTAATTTCAAGACCTAAATTGTAATATATCAATGAAATAAAGTACGTTGCGGCCATCCAAACAAAAATCAAAATTGGAAAAAGCAATAACAACAGGATTATAATTCTAGTTTTACTTCCTGAAAATATATTTGGCAACAAAAAATAGAATAGCATATAAAACACCATCATGTTGACCAAAGCCATTCTTATCGTTAGTAAAACGGCATCAAAATAGACTAATTTATAGCCAATTACATAGCTCAAAAACAGCAAAATAGAAAAGCTTAACCACATGAGAATGTGCAGTAAAATTCGATTTCTTGTGGTGAAAAAATGATCAAAATTTAGCGGTGTCATTTTATCTAAAAAATATCCCGAAGTAGATGTGGTATTTGGCATGTAGTTGAATTGTAAAGCAGTTTCAAATATAATTTATTTTTTTCCAGTGAATACGGAAATATATTAACACATAGAAACATAGATTTTCTTTGCGTTTAGAGACGTTTGAAAAAGTTTATATCTATGTGTGAGAAACTAGTTTCTTTCTCTTTTCTTTTTCGAAATAAAAAAATCTACGTTTCTATGTGTTTAAAAATCAATTGCAGATTGAGTTTATTTTTTATAAAATTCTAATAACCGCATTGATCAAATTAATCGTGTTATGCCCCAGAATAGAATAAATTAGATTTCCTGAAAAATTTCTCAAAATACCTACACTAAATGAAGAGATTACGGTCAGATAAACCATTGTTATAAGATCAAATTTCAGATGCAAATCTTGATCTAAAACAGCGCCATGAGAAACTCCAAATAAAACAGTTACAATGATAAATGCCCAGCCAAATTTTACTCCGTGATACTTCCGTGTTGGTGCAAAAGCTTTCTCTAAAAGCCATAAAGAGATTCCTCTAAAAAGGATTTCTTCTGTTAATCCGGGCATTGTAGCCTGAAAAAGAAAGGTTTCTAAATCGAAATTTCCTCCTTTTGGAAATAAAATCAGTTTGAAGATAATATCGAAAAAAGTAAATCCGAAGAAAACCATTAATCCGAATTTTAAATTGTTTTTGGAGTTGGTTTCAGAAGTAAATCCGATTTTAATTCTTTCTTCTTTTGAAACTGAAAAAATGATAATCAATCCTAAAATTAAACTCAAGATTTTTCCAGCCCAATTGAATTTTAAATCTAAATCAATTAATTGTTTTCCTGAAGCCTGCAAAAACACATCAGCAAAAAAATATAAAATGAAAAATACCAAATATTTCAAATTAGATTTTTCAGTTTTTAAATGTGCAATAACAATAAGCGGTGCAATTAATACTATCCAAAGAAGTGGCGTAAATAGTGACATAATTTTGATTTTTAAGGTTTTAATTTGAATCAAAAGTATTTACGCCATTTAAAGTTTTCAAGTGTATTCGGTAGAACACAGAGTTTAGTCCGTGAAAATGTCTTTTTATCCGATAAGACAATTCGGCAATGTGTCAATTAGATAATGAGGCAATGCAAGTAATTAACTAATTTTCTCAGGGTTATATAGCATTGCAGTACACAAACAGTTTTTTCTTTCTTTGCTTAATAAAATTGGGCAATTGATACAGCTTTTGCAGTTTTCCCAAAAAAGTTCATCGTTTGGCAATTCAGAATAAGTAACAGGTTCAAAACCGAGTTCGTGATTCATTTTCATAACGGCAAGACCTGTCGTCAGGCTAAATATTATTGCTTTTGGGTATTTTTGACGGCTAAGTTCAAAAATCTTTCTTTTAATTTTTTTGGCTAATCCCGTATTTCTAAACTCTGGCGCAACAATTAATCCAGAATTAGAAACATATTTTCCGTTTTCCCATGAAGATATAAAAGCAAAACCCGCCCATTTTCCTTTTGATGTAAAAGCGATAATAGCTTCACCTTCTATCATCTTTTTTGCAAGCAATTCGGGAGGTCGACCTGAAATACCAGTTCCGCGAGCTTTGGCCGATGATAGCGTTTCTTCACAAATCTGATTTATATAATGAATATGTTCTAGTTTAGCTTCTTCTATAATGAAATCATAAGGTTCAATATTTTCTTCATTAGAAGAAAAAATAGCTGTATCGCTTTTATACTGAATGGTTTTCATAATATGCACTAAACTATTTTAGCGATTAGCATAACAGTAATAAAAAGAACTACAGTAAACACCATCAAGTTGACGAATCGATCTTTATTTCGTCTAGATTTATTTGAAGTATATATTTTTGTGATTTCCTTACTTCTACTTCTATTTGTTTTCATGCTTTTTAATGTTTTTTAGGTTAAGAAAATGGAGTTGATAAAATAACCTCCATCGTTAACTGGAAAAAACAAAAGCTATGCCACGGCAACTCAAAACAACATAAACCACTAATTATAAATCAAATAACAAAAAATCAGCTTTGGTCAATTTATAAAAGCTTATCAAAATGATAAAATCTTATTCAAAATGAAAGGGATAAAAAACAAAAAAGCTCTAAATCGAAATTTAGAGCTTTCTATAATTATATAGACTTGTGAATTAGTCCCATTGATTGTTTTTAGAAACTGCAAATTTTCCAGCACCTGTAAAAAACAAAGCTACAGCACCAAAAAGGTAAAGCATTAATAATTCTAAAGCATAACCTCCATGTTCACTGATTGAGAAAATATCTTGAGCGTGAGCAGTTGCAATCGCTACTATACAAGTAAAAGCCAAAAGAACTGCAGCGATTCTAGTTCTGAATCCTAATAGAATAGCAATCGGAGCTAAAACTTCACCAATGTAAACCGCATATCCAAATGCACCCATGTTTTCTACAAGAAATGAAATTCCGTGAATCAGTTTAGAAACACCGTGAAAAAGCATTAATCCACCAGTACTGATACGCAATAGCAATAATCCAAGGTCTGTGTTTTTTGAAATCATAAATAATTTTGTTTAGGTTAAAATTTAAATACAAATTGGGCTTGTAAGCGACTAAAATACATAAATTTTATGATTCCAAAACTATATTATTTAAAATTATTCTAAATAACTATTTTAAGCTAACACAGACTAGATTTTTAACTCTTAAAACTTCACGGCAATCTTTCCGATTGTTCTTCCAGACTCTAAAAGTTCGTGGGCTTTTTTCAAATTTTCAGCTGTAAGTCCGTTTAAAGTCGTGTTTAAAGTAGTTTTCAAAATACCATCATCTAACAAGTCTGCTACAATATTTAAAATATTGTGCTGTTCTACCATGTCTTCTGTTTGGTACATAGAACGCGTGTACATCAATTCCCAAGAGAAAGAGACACTTTTGCTTTTCAATTTGGTTAATGCAACAGGATCGCTGCTTCCTGTAATCGATGCAATATGTCCTTGCGGTTTAATCAACTCGACCATTGTGTCCCAATAAGCATTCGTGTCAACGAAATCCAAAATAAAATCAACATACTCAAAACCTGCTTCACGAACAGTAGAAACCAAATCTTTATGATCTACTACAAAATCAGCTCCTTGTTTTTTACACCAATCAATTGTTTCAGGACGAGACGCTGTTGCAATAACAGTCAAACCTGCGATTTTCTTAGCCAATTGAATCGCAATTGAACCAACTCCTCCTGCTCCACCAATAATCAAAATTGATTTTCCTTTGTCTTTCTCAGCACTTATTCTTATTCTATCAAACAAAATTTCCCACGCTGTCAAAGCTGTTAACGGAATTACAGCAGCTTCTTCAATACTTAATGATTTTGGTTTTCTGCCAACAATTCTTTCGTCAATAATTTGATATTCAGCATTGCTTCCTTGTTTGGTAATATCTCCAGCATAATAAACGGGATCTCCTACTTCAAACAAAGTTACATCTTGACCAACGGCCTGAACGATTCCGACAGCATCCCAACCAATAATTTTTGGTGTTTCTAAAACAGTATCTTTCGCACTATTTTGGCGAATTTTAAAATCGACTGGATTTACTGAAATCGCATCAATTTTAACTAATAAATCGTGTGGCCCTGGAATTGGTTTTACTGCTTCAAATTCGATAAAACTTTCTGGGTTTTCTATGGCTAATGATGTTTTAAATCCTATTGCTTTCATTTCTTTTTAATGTTTAAATTAAAATATAGTACAAATATAAGCTGAGTTGAAATCTTGTAATTGGTATATATTGAGTGTATATTGGTACATATTAAGCAGATTTTATTTAAACACATAGAAGCATAGATTTTTTTGTTTCAAAAAAGAATAAAGAAAGAAACTAGTTTCTAACACATAGATATACTCAAAGATGAATCAGCTTTGTAAAAGTTTTAAACTTTGACAAAGCTCTGCGCTTAAAAATATGTGTATTTCAATAAGTGAAACGCCTTTCACCGCAATGAAAACTATGTTTCTATGTGTTTAAATAAAGCTTTAAATTTGCTTTAAAATCATTAAAAATGAATATCAGAAAAGCCGAAAAATCAGACTCAAAATATATCGCTCCTATATTATTATTAGCAATGGAAGATATCATTTATAAATTTATAGCAAAAAAAGATTACGCTTCCGCAAAAGGCTTTCTGCAATACTTCATTGAAAGAGAAAACAATCAATACTCTTATCAAAATTGTTTTGTTGCTGAAGAAAACAATGAAATCATTGGCGCTATCAATATATATAAAGGTGGAGACATTGAAGAATTAAGAAATCCAATAATTGAATACGTCAGAAAACACCATAATCCAGAATTTGATCCAGAATTTGAAACGCGTGAAGGAGAATATTATATTGACTCTTTAGGCGTGAATCCGAAATTTCAAGGAAAAGGAATTGGTTCGAAACTGCTTCGTTTTTTAATTGATCAATATGTTCACGAAAACAGCGAGACTTTAGGGTTATTGGTTGAAGAAGATAATCCGTTGGCAAAAAACCTCTATTTAAAATTAGGATTTAAGGTGGTTGGCGAAAAAACTCTGGTTGGAAAAAAACTGGAACATCTTCAAATACAACTTAAATAAACGCCTGTATTCTCATTTTTGTGCATTTTATCGCTTATTTCAAACAATTTGACGATCATTCTGTCGTTATTACAAAATAACCAGCTGACTTTTCTTTAATTATCAAAAAGAAAATAGTTCAATTACACTGAAATAAAAATTAATTTATAGAATGAAAAACATAACAATATTAGAAGCAGGTCTAATTTTAAGAATAGTTTTAGGAATCACAATGCTTTCAGCGGTTGCTGATCGATTTGGAATTTGGGGAGCGCCAGGCTCAAACGCAGTTGCTTGGGGAAATTGGGAAAACTTCGTTATTTATACACAAACTCTAAATCCTTATGCAAACAGAGATATTGCAGAAATTCTAGGCGGAATTGCCACTTTCTTTGAAGTTTTACTGAGTTTATTATTGTTATTTGGTTTCAAAACCAGAATTGCCGCTTTAGGAACTGCATTTTTAATGTTCTTTTTTGCATTTGCAATGTCAGTTTCGGTTTCCGTAAAAGCGCCACTTGATTATTCCGTTTGGACAAGCTGTGCTGCCGCTTTATTGTTGGCTAATATTGGCAAAACATCTTTTGCGGTAGACAATAGAATTTAAACAACTAAATCACTAACTATAAAAGCGTTACAGTTCTTAACTGTAGCGCTTTTTCATTTTTAAGGTTTTATTAAGCCCCTAATTTTTCCTTGAACAAATTTGTATTCGTAAATTAGCCAATACAAAAACACAATTTAAATGACAATACTTACCTTCACACTGATCATGATTCTGGGTGCTTTTCTAGCAGGTTTTATCGGTTCATTATCAGGTTTGGGAGGCGGCATCATTATTATTCCGCTTCTTACTATTATTCTTGGTGTCGATATTCATTATGCAATTGGAGCCGCTTTGGTTTCTGTTATCGCCACTTCTTCAGGCTCTGCCGCAGCTTATGTTAAAGAAGGAATTACCAATATGCGAATGGGAATTTTTCTCGAAATCGCTACCACAATCGGAGCTGTTTGCGGTGCATTACTTTCAACCGTTGCTCCTACTTCTTTTATTGCCGTTTTATTCGGCTTGACTTTGATTTTCTCTGCTATCAATTCGCTTCGAAAAAAAGAAGAACATATTGTATTAGAATCTAGTCCGATGGCTAAAAAGCTAAAATTAGACGGAACTTATCCTTCTCACGACGGCGAAGTCATCAAGTACGGAACTAAAAACGTTCTTGGCGGTTTCAGTATGATGGGAGTTGCTGGAATGATGTCTGGACTTCTCGGAATTGGTTCTGGTGCTTTTAAAGTAATCGCAATGGATAACATTATGCGTGTTCCTTTTAAAGTTTCAACAACAACGAGTAATTTTATGATGGGAGTTACAGCAATGGCGAGTTCTGTTATATACATTCAGAAAGGATATATCGAACCTGGAATTTGTATGCCAGTTGTAATTGGCGTTTTGTTTGGAGCAATGGCTGGAGCCAAAATATTAGTGCGAACAAATCCTAAGAAATTGAGAATCTTTTTTGCCTGCCTAATTTTTGTTTTGGCAATCAACATGATTTATAACGGACTAAATGGAAAAATCTAATATGGTACAAGAAGAAAAATTTGGAGAAAAAGATTTTCAAACAATTATAGGAAACTTACTTCGCTACGGGGTTTGGATTTCGTTATCAGTAGCTTTTATTGGCGGTATTGTGTATTTACTTCATAATGGAAATCAAATTGAAGATTATTCTGTTTTTAAAGAAAACGACCGAAATATATTTGAAGTAATCGCAGCTGTTTACAATGGAGCGATTCAAGGAAACGGAGAATCTCTAATATTTACAGGAATTATTTTGCTGTTTTTAACGCCAGTTTTACGTGTTTTGCTTTCGCTGTTTTCTTTTTTATTAGAGAAAGATTACTTGTACGTTGGCATTACTTTAATTGTAATTCTGATTATTATAATTAGTATTTCATTCGGTTTCTCACATTAAAAAAAATGTAGATTTTAGATTTAAGATTGTAGATTTTGGAATTTAATTATTGAATTTGAAATTTAAAAACATGGAAATAGGAATAGACAGTTTTGCTTCGGCAATGTATGGCGATAACAACACTTTGAGCAGTGTTGATGCAATGGAACAATTACTGCAAAGAATTGAATTTGCAGATCAGGTTGGTCTTGATGTTTTCGGAATTGGAGAACATCACAAAAAAGAGTTTTTAGATTCTGCTACGGCTGTAATTTTGAGTGCGGCGGCGGCAAGAACGAAAAATATACGTTTAGCAAGTGCCGTTTCGGTTTTGAGTGCGGCAGATCCTGTTCGAGTGTATCAAAGTTTTGCGACTTTAGATTTGATTTCGAAAGGAAGAGCTGAAATCGTCGTAGGTCGCGGTTCTTCTATTGAAGCTTATCCCCTTTTCGGATTTAATCTTAATGATTATGATAAGCTTTTCAGCGAAAAATTGGATTTGCTTTTGCAGATTCGTGACAATGAATTTGTAAGCTGGGAAGGAAAATTTCGTCCTGCAATAAATAATCTGCCTGTTTATCCAAGAGCTTTACAAGAAAAAATGCCAATTTGGCTTGGAGTTGGCGGAACACCAGAATCTTTTATAAGAGCAGGTTCGCTTGGACTTCCGTTAATGGTTGCTGTTATTGGCGGACAAACGCATCGTTTTAAACCTTTAATTGATTTATATCGTCAAGCAGGTCAAGCAGCAGGTTATAAACCAGAAGAACTAAAAGTTGGATTGCATTCACCTGGTTATGTTGGCACAACAACAGAAAATGCGGTTGCAGATTATTACCCAGGTTATTCCGAATTATGGACCAAATTAGGATACGAAAGAGGCTGGCCACCTGTAACAAAAGGCAAATTCGATGGTTTGATTGATGATTTAGGCGTTTTAATTGTTGGTAGTCCAGAAAGAGCTGCTGAGAAAATCCTTCGTCACAGCGAAGCTTTAGGAGGAGTTGACCGATTTACTTTTCAAATGGATAACGCTGGATTGACTCACAAACAATTAATGAATGCTATAGAATTGATTGGTACAAAATTGATTCCGTTGATTAAGAAAGGATAATTTTTTTGCCACTCCTGATAACTATCGAGATAAAAGATTAAAAGGATTTTTACCTGATTTTTGAATAGCGTCCAGCTTTAGCTGGATGAAAATTTAAAAGAAATACAAAAGGCTTTAGCCAAACTTCATTAGTTTGGCTAAAGCCTTTTTTCAATCCACAATTTGTAACCTCCATTTAAAACTAGAAGCAATTCATGAAACCTTTGAACCTAAGTACCTCTGAGCCTCTGCACCTTAAAAAGAAAAAAGCATCGCCAATTAAGACGATGCTTTTTGTTGTGATTTGTAATTTTTCAACGAAAACAAACCATTTTAGAATTTGTAGGTAACACCAACTCTAAAGTTTCTAGGTGCTTCTGTCTGCCAGTAATAAGCATTTAAGTAGCTGTAGAATGACCCACTATATAAATATTTATCTAAGATATTGAATACGTTTGCTGTAACTTTAAATTTACCTGTTTCATAAGATAAACCTCCGTCAAGTTTAAAATAAGACGGTAATCTTTCTAAACCTGCGCTCCAAGTATCTGTCTGACGTCCGTCAAGGAAAGTTCCTCCAATAGAAGCACCAAATCCTTTTAAGGTACCATGTTGAAGCGTGTAGTTTAACCATGCATTTGCTGTATGTTTAGCATAACCTGGCACAATATCCCCTTTTTTAATTCCAGTTGCAGCAGAAACTGCAGGATCAACTTCGTTTACGATAGACTCTGTGAAAGCATAATTTGCAATAAGATTAAACCCTTCAAAGATTCTTCCTCTCAAATCAAACTCCAAACCTTGTGCTCTTTTTTCTCCTAATACAACACTAAATTGCTGTCCAGGAGTATTTGCAGGATCTGATGTTAATTCGTTTTTCTTTAAAATGCTATAAGCAGACAAAGTAGTGCTCCAAGAACCATCAAACCAGTCTCTCTTAATACCAATTTCTGTATTATTTCCAGTAAGTGGTTTTACTTTATCTCCATTTTTAATTACACCCGACTGCGGAGTAAATGCCTGATCGTATAATCCGTAAACAGAAGTATTTTCGTCAATAGAAACACTTAAACCGGCACGAGGCGTAATGTGGCTGTCAGAAATTGGAGCTCCACCCCAGCTTGCTTGACTAATCCATGTATATCTTCCAGCAAGTGTCAATCTCACTTTATTTTCAAAGAAACCAATTTCATCCTGTACATATCCAGCAGCATATTCTGAACTCATTAAACCACCAATTGCTTTTGCTCTTACAGAAAGCGGTGTTGTGTGATCAAATTCAGGAAAACCATTTGATGGCGTACCATAATTTGGATTATTTACATTAAACGGATTATCAACTGTATCTAAATCATGTGATTGTCCCCAATCTGCCATATAATCTTTGCTTCCTAAATCTACTCCAGCCAATATTTTATGAGAAACATTTCCAGTATTGAATTTTCCGTTTACAAATATTTGTCCTAAGTACATATTGCTTTCTGCATCCCAAATACCTACATTTCTGATGATTTCTCCTTTCGCAAGAGTTCCATCAGTATTAGGACCAACTGCACTAGGCCAAGAGCTATATCCTTGTTGAATGTATTTAAAATAAGATGTCTGAGCAGAAAGCTTCCAGTTTTCATCAAATTTATGTTCAAACTGAAGATATCCGCTGTGATCCTGAATATTAGTATCTGGGAGCCCTGGCTGTGTCATTGTAAAATTACGAGGCAAAGTAGCATATCCATCAGATGCAGGTCCGAAAACGTAGTAAGAACCAACTTCCGTCATATTAGCATACTGAAAGTTGTATTCAGCTGTAATTTTTGTTTTATCGTCAATTTGGTACGAAAGTACTGGAGCAATTACATAACGGTCATTGTGCTCAAACGGACGGTGAGAACCTTTATTCTGCGCTGCTCCGTTAAATCTGTACAATAATTTTCCTTTTTTATCTAATTTTCCATCAAGGTCAACACTTACTCTGTAAAAATCGTAGCTTCCGCCAAGTACACTAACCTCTCCTTTTGTATTTCCTGTTGGCTTTTTAGTCACAACATTATATAATCCGCTTGGGTCTCCACTTGAAAGCATAAATCCAGCTGGTCCTTTTACAAACTCTATATGATCTACAAAACTCATATCTTCTGTTAAAGGCCCCCAGAAAGAAGAAACAACGTTAAATCCATTTCTAAAAGCCTGAATTTGAGAACCTCTCATTGTAATATTTGTATATAAATCTCCCCAATGCTCCAAACGAACCGCTCCACTCACATTACGAATTACTCCATCGCTCATACTGATAATCTGCTGATCTTTTAATGTTTGAGCACTTACGATTTGTATGTTTTGAGGAATTTCTAAAACTGGTGTTTGAAGACGCAATGATAACGAAGGCTTATCTTGCTTGTATTTATTCTTTGTAATGACAACTTCTTCAAGATCTTCCTGACTTTCTGAAAGAGTAAAATTCTTAGTCAAATTTTGTTTTGCGCTTATTACAATCTGATCTTCAACAGCCTTAATTCCTACACCTTTTAAGATAATTGTATAAGTTCCTGGTTTTATATTTTTAATTTCATAATGTCCTGAAACACTTGTAACATCTGAATATTTTGTTCCTTTTAAGACTACAGCAATATTTTCTGCAGGGTTATTTCCGCTCAAAGAAACTTTTCCATTTATATTTCCAAGCTGTTGTTGCGCGATCATATTTAATGAACCCAAAAGCAGCACAAAAAAATAAACTTTTACATTAAAAATTATTTTCATTGGTTTTGATTTTAAATTGAGCGACAAAAGTATATGCTAATCTTAACTTTTCCAAATTATTTTTACTCATTCTAAATAAATATAACTTTTTACGACGAATTTAAAGAAAAACTCGTTTTTACAGTCTTATTTTTAAGTTATTTCATCATAAATATTAATCTACATTAAGTCTGAAACCGAATTCTATTTTTATCTTTATACTTCCAAATTTCAAAAAGAACCTAATAAAAATAAAATCCTGATTATGAAATCAAACACAATAAGAAAAGTAGCCATTGTGGGTTATAACAGAATTCCTTTTGCAAGAGCAAACACAGCATATTCTAATGTTGGAAATAAAGAAATGATGATCGCAGCACTTGATGGTCTTATTGATAAATACAATTTAAAAGGAAAATTATTGGGTGAAGTTGCCGGAGGTGCAGTAATCAAACATACTTATGACAATAATCTGATTCGTGAATGTGTTATGAAAACCAGCCTCGACCCTGCAACTCCTGCCTGCGACTTACAGCAAGCTTGCGATACAGGAATTGAAAGCGCTGTTTATATTGCCAACAAAATTGCTCTTGGACAAATTGATTCTGGAATTGCTGGCGGTGTAGATTCTATCAGCGATATGCCAATTGCAGTAAGCGAAAAACTTCGAAAAATATTATTAGAAGCTAGACAAGCAAAATCATTGGGCGGAAAAATTAAAACTTTTCTAAAACTTCGTCCGAAAGATTTTAGTCCGTTAGTACCTCAAAATGAGGAATCTCAAACGGGACTTTCTATGGGAGGACATACCGAAATCACAGCAAAATATTATAAAATCTCAAGAGAAGAGCAAGATCAATTTGCTTTGAAAAGCCATTTAAACATGGCAAAAGCTTATGATGAAGGCTTTTTTGATGATATGATCACGCCTTTCAACGGATTAGAAAAAGACAATAACCTAAGAAGAGACAGTACAATTGAAAAATTAGCCAAATTAAAACCCGCTTTTGATAAAGCAAATGGTACTTTGACTGCAGGGAACTCGACTCCTTTAACAGATGGAGCTTCTTGTATTCTTTTGGCTAGCGAAGAATGGGCAAAAGAACAAGGGCTTCCAATTTTAGCTTACATTACTTTTGCTGAAATTGCGGCAATTGAATACGTTAAAAATCAGCAAAATCTTTTGTTAGCACCTTTATTTGCTGCTTCAAGAATGCTGGAAAAAGCCGAATTAAATCTTCAGGATTTTGATTATTATGAAATTCATGAAGCTTTTGCAGCTCAGACTTTGGCAACTTTGAAAATTTGGGAAAGTCCTGAACTAAGTGCCGAAATTGGTTTAAAAAAACCTCTTGGAGCAATTGACCGAAATAAGCTAAATGTAAAAGGAAGCAGTTTAGCAGCCGCTCACCCATTTGCCGCAACTGGCGGAAGAATTATTGGTGTAATGGCAAAATTATTGAACGAAAAAGGCTCAGGAAAAGGATTAATTTCTATTTGTGCCGCAGGCGGACAAGGGGTTACAATGATAATCGAGAAATAATATTCTCTTTCACTTATAAAAAATACTCAGCTGCATTATAAATAAGATTTGCATTCTGCTGAAGTGTAAAGCAATATATTCGAAATAGCTTTATATAAACCAAACCCGACAGGTTTTAAAAATCTGTCGGGTTTCATTATATGCAATAAAAAAGAATTTCTTATTTCTTAAAAAGCAAATTCTTCAACCGAAGACAACGCTTTTGGCAACGCATTTTCTGCAAAATCAGGAATTGCAGTTCCTTCTACTCGAAATGTTGTTACATCGGTCATTCCTAAAAAGGCAAAAACCGTTCGTAAATACGATTCAGAGAAGTCATAACTTTTGTACGGACCTTCAGAAAATATTGCTCCTGATGCTATCGATAAATACACTTTTTTATTATTTACCAATCCTTTTGGCGATCCGTCAGCATAACTGAAAGTCTTCCCTGCTCTAGCAACCTGATCAATCCATCCTTTCAAAACAGCTGGAATCCCAAAATTATATAAAGGAACTCCAATCACAATAACATCAGAATCCAATAAGTTTTCGATTGCATCATCTGAATATTTTAAGGCTGATTTTTGTTCTTCCGAATGTGTTTCAGCAGGCGCATAAACGGCACTAATATGAGATCCTGTTAAATATGGCAAAGGTGTTTTAGAAAGATCAAGTGTTTGTACTGTACTATTTGGATTTACTGCTTTCAGCTTTTCGATAACAGCATTAGATAATTGGTTACTAAATGAATTTTCTCCATTAGTACTTGTTAGTATTTGTAGAATTTTTTGGCTCATAATTGTATATCATTTGTTTTACAATACAAACTTATTTACATTTACTATCTCTTTTATAGTACTATCCTTGAGGATAGCGCTATCCTCGAAGATAGTAAAGCAAAAAACATGGAAACAACAACAGATATCATTAGCGAAATAGTAGAAAAAGACTGTAAACCACAAGAATGCATGGCGGCATTACTTCCTGTAAGAGATGCATTAGAAGTCTTGAGCGGCAGATGGAAACTTCCTATTTTAATTGCACTTTCTGATCGTCCAAAACGATTTAAAGAAATTTCAAAAGACATTAACGGAATCACCGATAAAATGCTTTCTAAAGAATTGAAAGACTTGGAAATTAATAAACTTGTTATAAGAACGGTTTATGATACTTTCCCGCCAACTGTAGAATACTCGAGAACGGAACACAGCAAATCGCTTACAAATGTGATTATGGCATTAAAAGACTGGGGAACTTTGCATCGAAAAGAGATTATCGGAAATCGAAATGAGTAATCGCATTTCTATCCAAATCATAAAAAACAATATAAAATACTTACTTTCTTAAACTGTAAATCAATAATTTATAGTAAATTAGGACTTCCTTACAATTTAGTTTCTTTTTAAAATTTTGTTGCACTTTATTTTAAACCACTAAAATTATGGAGTCAAAAATACCCGAAGGTCCTCTTGCTGATAAATGGAGTCTTTACAAGGCTAAAGCCAAATTGGTTAATCCAGCAAACCGAAAAAAACTAAATATTATAGTAGTCGGAACCGGTCTTGCGGGCGCTTCTTGTGCTGCTTCTCTTGCTGAACAAGGCTATAATATAAAATCTTTTTGCTTTCAGGATTCTCCAAGACGTGCGCATTCTGTTGCCGCTCAAGGCGGAGTAAATGCTGCCAAAAACTACAAAAACGATGGCGACAGTACTTTCAGAATGTTTTATGACACCATTAAAGGTGGTGATTTTAGATCTCGAGAAGCCAATGTTTATCGTTTAGCCGAATGTTCTGCTCATCTTATTGATCATGCAGTTGCTCAAGGCGTTCCTTTCGCTAGAGAGTATGCGGGTTACCTTAATAATAGATCTTTTGGAGGTGTTCAAGTTTCTCGAACTTTCTACGCTAGAGGGCAAACTGGCCAACAGCTTTTATTAGGTGCTTATCAAGCTCTTGAACGTCAGTCAGCTTTGGGAAAAGTCGATTTGTACACACGCCACGAAATGCTTGAACTTGTTGTTATTGATGGCAAAGCCAAAGGAATAATTGCACGAAATCTCGAAACTGGAATTTTAGAGCGTCATGCAGCTGATGCCGTTGTACTAGCGTCAGGCGGTTACGGAAAAGTATATTATTTGTCTACTTTGGCAATGGGCTGTAACAGTTCTGCAATTTGGCGCGCACATAAAAAAGGCGCTTTTATGGCTGGTGTAAGTTGGATTCAGTTTCACCCTACTTCACTTCCGCAACATGGCGAAAACCAATCTAAACTGACTTTAATGTCTGAATCTCTTCGAAATGATGGTCGAATCTGGGTTCCTAAAAAAGCAGAAGACGCTCGAAATGCAAATGCCATTCCTGAAGAAGAACGCGATTATTACTTAGAACGCCGATATCCATCTTTTGGAAATCTCGCGCCAAGGGATATTTCATCACGAGCTGCAAAAGAAAGAATCGATGCTGGTCATGGCGTTGGGCCAATGAAAAATGCTATTTATCTCGATTTCTCGGATGCCATAAAAGCCCAAGGAAAAGATAAAATCGAAGCTAAATACAGCAATCTTTTTGCTATGTATGAAAAGATTACGGGCATAAACGCTTATAAAGAACCTATGTTAATTTCGCCTTCAGCGCATTTTACAATGGGTGGACTTTGGGTCGATTATGAACTTATGACTACAATTCCTGGTTTATTTGCTTTAGGAGAAGCTAATTTTGCCGATCATGGCGCAAACCGTCTTGGAGCCAATTCGTTGCTTCAGGCTTGCGTTGACGGCTATTTTATTGCGCCTTATACTATTCCGAATTATTTGGCAGGCGAATTAAATTTACCTAAAACAGATATTTCACATCCTGCATTTGAAGAAGCAGAAAAAGCCGTCAGAAGGCAGTTGGATCGTTTTTTACACACCAACGGAACACTTTCAGCTGATTATTTTCATAAGAAAATCGGACGTCTTCTTTATGAAAAATGTGGTCTTTCGCGAAGCAGAAAAAAACTGGAAGAAGCGATTATCGAAATTCGGGAACTTAAAACTTCTTTCGAAAAAGATCTCAGAATTACCGGCGATAATACTTTAAATAGCGAATTAGAAAAAGCGGGCAGAATTTCCGATTATATTGAATTAGCTGAATTAATGTGTTATGATGCCTTACAGCGCGAAGAATCCTGCGGTGCACATTTTAGAGAAGAATATCAAACCGCTGATGGTGAAGCTGTTCGTAATGACAATGAATTCTGTTATGTCTCAGCTTGGGAATGGAAAGGACCAAATAACGAACCTGAATTACATAAAGAACCCTTAACCTTTGAATCTGTAGAACTTGCTGTTAGAAGCTATAAATAAATGGTGAATTGTTAATGGTTGATTGTTAATTATTAATTATGAGTGAAGAAGTGAAATTGAACTTAATTTTCGACTTACTATTTATAGTAAAACTATTAAACATAAACTCAATATAGTAAAGCAAATAATTAATAATTAGCATTAAATATTTCACAATCAGCATTCACAATCAACAATCAACAATCAACCATTAACCATTAACCATTAACCATCAACCATCAACCATCAACAATTAACAATTAACAATCAACAATCAACAATCAACAATTAACCATCAACAATTAACAATTATCATGAAACTTTATCTTAAAATATGGAGGCAATTTAATTCTTCTACAAAAGGAGAAATGACAGATTATGAAATTGATGAAGTATCAGAGCATATGTCGTTTCTGGAAATGTTGGATCTTTTGAATGAATCGCTTATTCAGAAAGGAGAACGTGTTATCGAATTTGATCATGACTGTCGAGAGGGAATCTGCGGTCAATGCGGTGTAATGATCAACGGACGAGCTCATGGGCCTTTAAAAAATACTACAACTTGTCAACTTCATATGAGAAGTTTTAAAGATGGCGACACCATATATATAGAACCATTTCGTGCAAAGGCTTTTCCCGTTTTAAGAGATTTAAAAATTGATCGAAAAGCATTTGATTCGATAATAGCCGCAGGAGGTTTTATTGGAGCTTCAACAGGTCAAGCGCCTGAAGCAAATAGCATTCCCATTTCGTACGAAACCGCTGAAGCTGCTTTTGATGCGGCTGCCTGCATTGGATGCGGAGCTTGTGTTGCTTCCTGCAAAAATGCCAGCGCAGCTTTGTTTGTTGGTGCCAAAATAACGCATTTGGCTTTGCTTCCTCAAGGAAAAATTGAAGCTTCTAAAAGAGCGATTTCGATGGTAAAACAAATGGATGAAGAGGGTTTTGGAAATTGCTCTGATACTAGAGCTTGTGAAATCGAATGTCCGCAGGGAATTTCTGTGCTTTCGATTGCTAAGATGAATTTAGAATATATGAAGGCATTGACTTTTAGAAAGTAATCTGAAAGTTTGCGATACGTTGATAATTTCTCGCAAAGACGCAGAGTCGCAAAGTTTTTCTTTTTTTTAAGTTTTTAAGTTTTAAGACTTCGCGACTCTGCGACTCTGCGAGATTAAAAAAATACTTCAAATACAGTACGCTTATCTTTCTCCCGAAGTTTCGGGATCGCTCAGGAAGACAAACGGCAGAAACCTTTTTTCAATAAAAAAACTTAGCGACTCTACGACTTTGCGAGATTAAAAAATATTTTGTGCCTTCGAGTCTTTGTGGCAAAAAAAACTTAAACCGTAAAATACGGCGTCAAGATATCTTCAAAATTATAAAGCCCCTTTTCTTTCTCTTTCAAATTTTCGGCAACAAAAATAACTCCGTTTCCAAATGCTTCCCTAGAAATCGATTCATGGATTAAACGTACAGTTTGAAAAGGAAAACCAAAAATTACTTCGTGTTTTCCAACTATTCCTCCTGCCCTAACTACATTAATATTTTCTTTATCAACATCAAGAGCTTCTGCAATTTTTACCGCTGTTCCAGAAGTTCCTTCTTTTGCTTTAAAGTGTTCTTCATTTACTTCAATATCAACCCACGGTGCAATTTTCTTTAAAAATTTAGCGGCAAACAATAAATAATTCACTCCCAAAGTAATATTTGGCGACCAAAAAACAGTTGTTTTATCTGCCAGTTTCTTCAATAATTTTAGTTCTTTTTCCTTGTAATGTGAAATTGCTGAAATGATTTTCACTTTGTATTTCGCAGCTGTTTCTCCATACGTGTAAATTCCTTCGCTAGAAGAAAAATCGATAATAGCATCTACTGGATGTTTTTCTAACAATTCTTCTACAGAAGTATGAGAACTTGAATAGATTAAGCCGGGTTCATCTGACTGGATTCCAAAAAACTCGGGAACTGATCTGTGTTCCAAAACATTACTTTGTCTTAAAACCCACTCAAGGCTGAATTTTTTATTTTCTAATAGTATTGAAGCTACTGATTTTCCAGTTTTTCCGAATCCGATTAATCCTATTTTCATAAGCATTTGTTTTTTTGTGGACGAAGCTTTGTCCGATTGAAAAATATTGATATTGTAAAGCGTTCAATATCAATCCTAATTTAAATTTTTAAAACAGTTTTAGAACTGCTTGTTCATAAAAATAGAAAAATCATAACAGAATTACTAAGTAAAAGTGAATTTTATAACAACAAACAAACTTCTTAATACGATTTTTTCTGTTAATACAATTTTCTTTTGTCAAAATTTTAAAGCAGATTGATTTTATAAACTATTCCATTTATAATGTTAAAAAATGTCTTTAAAAAAAGGATTTCATAATATACAAGTAAACATATTTTGACTAGATTTATCACCTGATACCCCAAATAAATATCAGTAAGTAATGGCCTACAACAACAATGAACTGCTTCGTTTTTTAGATGCTCAGAATAAATTGTATTTAACAGCTCTGGACGAAATTAAAAATGGTAAAAAAGAATCTCCTTGGATGTGGTTTATATTTCCTCAAATAAAAGGAATGGGTTCTAGTGATACTTCTAAATTTTATGAAATCAAAAATGCCGATGAAGCAATTGCTTTTTTAGAGCATCCAATCTTAGGGAAACATCTTTTAGAAATTACTTCTGAATTAATAAAAAAAGAAGAAACTGTAAGCGATATTTTTGGAAGTCCCGATATAGAAAAACTAAAATCGTGTATGACGTTGTTTGCTAGTGTTCAAAACAGCGAACCTATTTTTCAGGAAGTCCTTCATAAATATTTCGATGGCTCATCTGATTTTCATACTATTCAGCTCCTTTACAGCAATCTTTAGAGTTTTAAAACTATATACTTATATAGTTCTGTAATAAAATTATATTAAGTCCGTGAAGTCTTTTTGTAATAACATAAGGCTTTACGGACTTTGTTCTTTTATGAAATTCATGAAAAAAAACTTAACAAACTTTAATGCAAAATAAACTCTCATTTTACTATTTTTGGCGAAATCTTTGAAGAAATCTCAACAAAATAATATTTGCACAAATTAAAATTAATGAAAAAACTACTTTTAATAAGCATATTAGCAGTCTTGGTAATTTATGTCTTTAGAGAAACGGTTTATAAACCCTATCTCTGGAAGAAAACAATGGAAACGCCTGAACACAAACTACAGCTTGGAAGTTATATTTTTAGCAAACAAAGAGGAGTAAATGGCAGCCAGAGCACAGAAAAAAAATACTTCGTTTTTAAAGTAACTGAAATAAATGGAGATTATGTGCGTCTTTCTGTAATTCGACAATTATCGAAAAAAGGAAATCCAAAATCTTCAGATTTTTCGATGACAAGAGAAACGTATAGAAGTTTAAAACGCAATATTAAAAAAACTAAGATAACAGGAATTCTTCGCGAAGATTTAACTAAAGAAGGAGAAGCTTATACTGTAAACGATTATCTTTTAAACAAATACCCTTCATTAAAAGAATCGCAATTCTATTACGAAGAAATTCCAAAAGCTGAGATAAATATCAATACTCCAAAAGATTATTTTAATCTTATTTACTCCAAAGAGAAAATTATTGAGAAGCGAAAACTCATTCCGTATACGATTTTAGACAACGATGTACCTCAATTAGCAAGGCAATTGTCTCAGAGAGTGTGTCTAATTCTAAATTAAAATCTAAACTCCCAATTTAATTATTGGGAGTTTTTTTATTGAAAATTTCTTTAAAAGAACATCTTTCTAAACCTATTCTGAATAATTTTTTTTGAAAACATTCAATAATTCTATTTTATTTAGAATTAATATAAATAAACTTTTATATTTGCCGCTTTCTGAGCAAAACGGAGTAGTTTTTAAAATTTACTTAATATTGCTTTTCCAAAACATAAACTTATTAAATGAACAATAATGCCAGTTTCGAATTAGATCTTTTCCATTCTTTTAAGGATGGCGACGAAACTGCCTTTAAGTTTTTTTATGATAAGTATTTTAGAAGAATCCAATCTTTCAGCGTTCAGTTTATTTATGACCAAGATGAAGCTGAAAATCTTGCTCAGGAAGCCTTACTACACCTATGGCAAAACAGAGAAAATGTAGAATCTCTTAACGGAATTCAAGCTTTCTTGTTTACTTATGCCAAATCAAAATGCTTGAATTTAATTCGACACAATAAAGTGAAGGATAAATTCAAAAATGACCTCTTAAACCATAAGGAAAGAGAATTGGATATCGAAGTTTTAAACTCGATTCAGTTCGACACTTTAGAATTAACCGAATTAGAACGAATTATTCAGGAATCGATCAGCGATCTGCCGCCAAAAACCAGAGAAATTTTTATTAAAAAACGCTTTGAGAATAAAAAAAATGCAGAAATCGCCGAAGAATTAGGAATTTCTTTAAAAGCCGTTGAAGCCCATATGACAAAGGCTTTGAAGATTTTAAAAACGAAATTATCTGATTATTTGTTCTTAATTTTTATCCTTATTTATAATAATTAAGAATAAAAGATAGGGTATTTTAATTCTGAGGTGTACTAACTATAGCGAGAAGTTTTAAAACGCAGATATGACATCGGAAATAATAAATAAATACCTTTCTAACGAAGCTTCAGAACAAGAAGTTCAGGCACTTTTTGATTGGATCGAAGCATCGGAAGAAAATAAAAAACAATTCATAAACGCTAAGAAAATTTGGGTATTAACCACACTTTCTACTGATTTATCAATTGAAACTGTACCTGTAATTCAAATGAAGCCAAAAAACAGCGTTAGACAATATTTACAATATGCGGCGGTGTTTTTAGTGTCTTTGGGTTTAGGAACTTCTGTTTACTTATTTAATAATACATCTGAAACTCCAAAAGAGATTGTTCTGGAATTGGGCGACGGCCGTTTAGAATATCTTTCAGGAAAAAATCAGACTACATTATTAAATGACAAAGGCGATTTGGTTGCCAAAAAATTCCCGAATGAAATTATCTACTTTGGCAAAGTTCAAAATCACGAAGTTATTTATAATACGCTTAATGTTCCGTACGGAAAACGTTTCAAACTTAGACTTTCAGATGGTACTGTTGTGAGTTTAAATTCGGGAACTATTTTGCGTTATCCAGAGCAATTTAGTGTAAACGGAAATCGAAATGTATATTTAACTGGTGAGGCATTTTTTGAAGTTGCCAAAGACAAAACACATCCGTTTATTGTACACGCGAATCAGACTGATATTGAAGTTCTTGGGACTAAGTTTAATGTGAGCGCTTATCCTGAAAACCCTACTGTTAATAGCACATTAATTGAAGGTAGCATTCAAATGTCTGAAGCTGTTAATCCATCTAATGTTATTCTGTTAGAGCCAAACCAAATGGCGACTTGGCAGAATAATTCTAAAAAAATTATCTTAAAAGAAGTTGATCCTGCCTTTTATATTGCCTGGACAAAAGGCGAACTTGCTTTTAAAGATACTCCATTTTCTATTATCGCTAAGATTATTCAGCGTACGTATGACGTTGAAATTGTCAATGAAAATTCTGATTTGGCCAAACAGAATTTTACAGGAACAATTAAAATCAGCGATTCTAGTGTCGAAAACATCTTAGATCTGCTAAAACGCGACACGCCTTTTAATTATTCTATTAAACAAAAAACCATTACCATTACCAATCCTCGATAAATAAACAAACATGACATTTACGATACAACCCGTTTTAAGAAAAATTCTGTTTTTCTTAGCCATACTCATATCTGGTTTTAAAGGATTTTCACAGAATAAATTGATTACAATACATACTAAGAATAAACCTATAAGCTTAATTATCAAAACGATTGAAGAACAAAGCGATTTTAGGATTATTTATAACGCAAGAAAAATAGATGCCGAACAATTAGCCGATTTAAATGTAGATAATGTCTCTTTAGAAACCGCTTTAACGCAGTTATTAAAAGACAAAAAGATATCCTTTTACATTCAGAAAAAACAGGTTTTATTGACAAGCTCTGCTCCTACTGATTCTTCGACTGGAACTGCACAGGAGACGGAAAGATTTATTAGCGGAACTGTTTATAATGCAAAAGACAAACAGCCACTTCCAGGAGCTACAATTCGTATAAAAGGAACTGGAATGGGCGCTATAACTGATTTTAACGGAAAATTTGTTTATCAGTTAAAAGGAAATAATATTCCGAATCTTGTGCTTGAAGCTGGCTTTTTAGGAATGGAATCACAATCTCAAAAAGCAGATCAGAAAAAAGATTTTGTTTTTTATCTTCAAGAAGCTGCAGACGAATTAAATCCGGTTATTATAACTTCATCTTACGGAACTACAAAATTAAAAGAAGAAATTGTTGGTAGTATTTCGACTTTAAATGCTAAAGATATTGCTGTAGAACAAGCTTCTGAATCTATTGATAAAATGATTACAGGTCAGATCGCCGGAGTTATGGTAGAAAATACTTCTGGAGTTGGAGGTCCTGTAAAAATCAATATTCGCGGTCAGGGAACTTTACCATCTTTGACGGGAGCAAAAACTGGAACTTCGACACAACCTCTTATTATTATCGACGGAGTTATTATGGGTGAAGAATATGGAATTGATAGTTCATATTTTAGTGGAAATGGCGATTTTACAGAAAGTTTCGGAAATCCGTTAATGAAAATTGCGCCCGAAAATATTGAAACGATTTCTGTTCTTAAAGACGCTGCAGCTGTTGGTATTTATGGTGCTGACGGAGCAAATGGTGTAATTTTGATTACTACCAAAAAAGGAAAAAAGGGAAAAACTCAATTTGGTTTCTCTAATCAGCTTGGGGTTTCGTCTGCTATTAATCAGATTAAATATTTGAACGGAGAACAATATACTGAACTTCGAAATGAATATTTAAAAAATACTTCTCCAGGATCTGCGCTTCTTGAATACAACGGAGTTAACACTGACTGGTTTAAACTATTAAATAGAACTGGAGTTTACAATAAATATAATTTTAATGTTTCTGGTTCTACTACAAAATTCACTTATCGAACAAATATCAGTTATTTAAAAATTGATGAACCACAATTAGGCAATTCAACCAAACAATTAAATGCTGGAATTAATTTGGGCTATAGTTCTAATAAACTGGATATTAACTTAATGCTTAATCCAAGTTTTATTCAGAAAGATGCGCCAAATATCTTTTATTCTTTTGCTTACTTGCCTACTCTTTCTCCTTATAACGAAGACGGCTCTTACTCTACGCTTGGCGTGAGCGGTATGACGCGAGGAAATCCGCTAGCCGCAATCGAGCAAAATAAAAACGAAGCACAGACTTATGGCCTTTTAGGAAGTTTAAGCCTTTCTTATAAACTAAGTAATGCTATCAAATTTTCTACGCTTTTTGGTATGGATTATACGGATAAAGACCAAGATCGCTATTTCTCAGCTCAGAACGAAAGCGGACAATTTGCTGGGACTTTCACTTTAGATAATATAACATATCCAAGATGGGGACGCCGACTTATCAATGAAAGAAATGCTAAAAAATGGAACTGGCAAGGACAAGCTTTATTTGATAAACAGCTTACAGAAAATCATGCAGTTGATGGTGTTGTTGGTTTCGAACTTTCTCAAGATAAAACGGATTTCCGTTATCAATCTGGTGTCGG
Organism: Flavobacterium ginsenosidimutans; assembly: GCF_003254625.1. Taxonomy (GTDB): domain Bacteria; phylum Bacteroidota; class Bacteroidia; order Flavobacteriales; family Flavobacteriaceae; genus Flavobacterium; species Flavobacterium ginsenosidimutans. The sequence goes on along the minus strand of NZ_QJRJ01000082.1, from coordinate 149,157 downwards.
ATTTGTTAATCCGTATGTTATTAATCCTGTTTCTAATGCCATAAGAGATGACAATCCAGCAACTGAAGCAGACGAAACTAATAGCAATCAGACCATTGGAAGTGAGATTAGTTATAATTCAAGAGTTTCATTGTTTTCTCAGGTAAATTACAATTATAAAAAGCGTTATTACTTTTTGGCCAATTTCCGTCGTGACCAAAGTTCTGTTTTTGGCGACGATTCTGATGTTGCTAATAATGGCGGCGCTGGAGCAAGCTGGATCATTAGTAATGAATCCTTTTTTAATCGTAATTCTTGGGTCAATTTCTTAAAACTGAAAACAAGTTATGGTACAACAGGAAATTCTAGAATTGGTTCTTACAGATCAAAAGGCTTATACAATATAGCTCAAAACAATTATAACGGAGGATCTGGCGCAACTACAGGAACAGCTCCAAACGGAGATCTAAGCTGGGAAAAAAACACAAAATTTAACGCAGGAATTGACTTCAATATTTTTGATCGTGTTGAATTGAGCTTAGAATATTACTATGATAACAAAAGTGATTTAATCACGACACGAGATATTCCTACTGAAACAGGTTATTCTTCAATGCAGCTGAACGCCGCAAGTATGTACAACAAAGGTTTTGAGCTTTCTACAAGAATTAAATGGATAAAAAGCAATGCTTTTAAATGGACAACGGCATTTAATATTTCTACAGTAGACAGTAAAGTAACTGATTTAAAAGGTTTAGGAAGCGATTATTCTTTAGCAGAACTTGCATTGGCTCAAAAAATCGGTTACAGCACCACTACAATATGGGGAATAAAATGGGTTGGAGTTGATCCTGCAACAGGAAGAGATTTGGTTACTAAAAACGGTCAGATTTACGATCTTGTTACCTACAGAACTTTATTTAGTGCTGCAGACTGGGAACCAATTGGAGACACACAAGCAAAAGCATATGGAGGTTTTTACAACAATTTTACTTTCTATAATAATTTGGTTTTATCAGTTAGAGGAGATTTTCAAGTAGGTGGTGATTTCTTTGCTTCAGACGTTCTGATCGACAAATATTCAAATACGTCTAACCGAAATCTTTCTGTAAATGCAGATGACCATTGGAGAAATCCTGGAGATATTGTTTCTCAATCGGCAGTTGCTGGATCGCCAGTTACTTCAAATTTAAGCAAATACGTTTATGATGCTACTTATTTGAGAATAAGCAACATCAATCTTAGCTATAATGTTCCTATCAAAAATATTTTCTTGGATACACTTTCTGTTTTTGCAGATGCAACAAATGTACTGTATTGGTACAAAGAGAAAAGTCCGAAAGGAATGAACGGAATTCGTGAGTTTAGTTTTACCTATCCTCAGGCAAGAACAATTTCACTTGGTGTTAATGCAAAATTTTAAAACGATGAATTATTTAAAATATATAACAATAGTAATCCTGATTTTTTCATTGCAAGGCTGCAGTGATTTTCTGGAACAAGAACCTGGAACGCAAACCTCTATAGACGAACTTCTTCAAGATAAAGCTGGGGTTTTAATAGCTTTAAAAGGTCTTTACAAAGAAGTCGAAGCTAATGTGAGAGGAGAACGTTTTGCGGTATATGCAGATTTACAAGGCGGAAATATTAAGTTTACGCCAGCTTCTTCAGGAAATAGCAAAGGGCAAATTACTGCAGCAACCAATATTAAAGAAGTATATTCTTTTGAAGATGCAGCCGAATCTAGTAATTTTAAATCTTTCTACGATGACAGTTACGACATTATCAATCAAGCCAATTTAATATTAGAATACACTCCTGCTCTAACTGATGCAACCGATGTAGAGAAAAAACAAATAATGGCAGAAGCTTTAACCATTAGAGCTTACACTCATTTTCTTTTATCTCAGGTTTACAGTCAAGATTATGGTTATACTCCAGATGCATCACATTTAGGCGTTGTATATAATACCGAATCTATAAAATCAGGACTTAAATATCCTAAAAGAGAAACTTTGGCTGTTACTTATTCTTTAATTATAAATGATTTAAAAACGGCAATTGAGAGTTATTCAGATCAACCCGCAATGGAAGGTTCTGTGTTATCTTATTTTGGAAAAAATAGCACAAAAGCTTTACTAGCAAGAGTATATCTTTTTCAAAAAGACTGGACAAATGCTTATGCAATAGCAAATGATGTAATTACAAATTCAGGAGTTGCATTAGTAAATTCATCTGATTTAATAGCACAATGGGCTCAACCAGATTTGCCAATTTCTGAGGCTTTATTAGAATTTTCAATTCCTAAAGATTCCGAAGGAAACGTTTCTTCTTCAATGGCTTCTTATTTTGGATATAACGAAACTAGTTATGCAAATTATGTTGCATCTAATGATTTAATTGATCTTTACGAAAATAATGATTTAAGAAAACAGCTGTTTCTTAATGTTGATCTTTCGACTTTAGTCAACGGAGTATTAACGCCAGTTCAATACAGTTTTACTCGAAAATTTCAAGATAATGCAGGTTATGTCGCTTTCAGATTAAGTGAAATGTATTTAATACGTGCCGAAGCTGCTTTAGAAAACAATCAATCTGATGTTGCTATGGCCGATGTTAATATTATTCGTGCTCGCGCCAATGCAACTTTGCTGACTTCAACAGATAATTTAAAAGAAGAGATTCTTTTAGAAAGAAGAAAAGAACTTTGTTTTGAAGGACAATTATTCTTTGATCTTGCCCGTAATCACAAAGGAGTTTCAAGAATTGACGGATGTATTTCGACCAATTGCACTATGTCATATCCATCATTAAAATACGTGTTACCAATACCGACTTATAATATTAATCTTAATGCAAACTTACAACAAAATGAATCCTATTAAGATATTCCGCATATTAGCTCTAGCCTTGCTTTTGGCTTCTTGTTCCAAAGACGATTATAAATTAGGTTCTGAAATAGATCCTTATTTAAGGTTTAATTTTCAAGTTAGTAGCAGCAATGTACCTTTGGAATACCCAACGGTTAACGGAAATTTAGTTCCTATTTCTACTTACACAAACAGCTCTTTAAAAACATTGAAAGTTCCAGTTGCTTTAACAACACGCTCGTTAAAAAGTGCTGTTACTGCAAATTTTAGCGCTGTTTCATCAACTGACGATAGCGAAAGTTTTACGGTAAATCCAATCAATGAATTGGTTTTTCAAGGCAGTAAATTGACTGATACTATTTTTGTTTCTTTTGATAAAAGATGGAAAGAAAATCAAAGCATCAGTTTAAAATTAGAAACGGTTTCTGATCCTGAAATTCACATTGGAAGCCTAAATTCTGAATATCCAAACGATACTTTCAAAATTGATTTAGGAGCAATAACAACCAATTATACTTTTCCTGTAACACAATATATAGTTAAAGGAGAAGCTGGTGAAACAATTGATTTCAAAGTGAATTTTCCAAACGGATTTTTCCCTTCAGAAGTAGAAAATCTACAAATATTCAAGTTCTTAAACGGATTTAGTTATTCCCTGACTCACGATGATTTTGGAGATAACCGAAATTCAATTACGTATCATTTAACTCTTTTGGATGATATTCAGAATGATGATGTTTATTATGAATCTTCGCTTACTTTAATTAATGCCGGCGATTATACTGCAACTGGAAATACAATTCTACAGATTGTAAAACCAATAAAATCGACAAGAGATATCAATGCAAATCCAGCTTCTAATTTTTACGATTTGAGCAATCAGTATTATTTAACTTATGGCGAAACTTGGTTTGACAAAAGCGGTGTTTGTGCATGGCAAACCTACAATGCATTTACATATCCTGTTGTCGTAACAAAAGATAATCAAAATGCTATTTTATACAGTGATAAAGGCACTGCAAATCCAGATGACGATGTTTACCACGATGCATTCAAAATTGGATTTAATGTTGCAACTGGAACAAACACAACCAATTCATTCAATTTAAAAAGATGGTTTTCTAACGAAAGTACAACTGCAGCAAACTCGCCTGGATTTAATATCACGTCTGCACTAGAATTTTTCCCAGCAGACGGAAATAGCAAAACAGAAGGAAATGTATTGGTAATTCCGCAATATATTACCATTACAGGATCCAACAAAAATAGCTACAGCATTGCGATTTCGGGAGAAGGAACATACAAAGAAATAAGTACAGGTTTATTCGAAATTTCTTTTGAGTTGAAACTAACTAACGATGAACTGTTTGGAGGAACAGTTTCTACACAATATAGAATGTACAACAATAAAACGTATCCAAAACCAGCAGCATTAAGCATTGACTGTCCTAAAGAAGTTACGCTTTAATTTAGTGTTCAGTCGCAGTCGCAGTTTACAGTCTTTAAGAACAAGCTTTGACAAAGCTTTTGGAGGCTAAAAACGTTTCAAGTTTCAGGTTTCAAGTTTCGCAACAACTTGAAACCTGAAACTTGAAACGTAAAACAAATCAAAAAAAAACGAAAACAAAATTGAAAAAACTAATCTTCCCTATTCTTTTCCTTGTTGGCTTAACGGCTTACAAAGGCGTCGAAAATCCTGATTATATTGATATTCAAGAATTACGAAAATTGTATTCCAGCGGAGATTCTTCGAAATGGCCCGCAGCAGAATTACATGAAATCGTAGATAAATCTAAATTTAAGGATATTGGCGTTTTGCCTGCTGTTCCTTATCCTGCTTATAATCCATATTCTAAGGAAAAAGAAAGTTTGGGAAAGATTTTGTTTTTTGATCCAAGATTATCAAAAAGCGGTCAAATTGCTTGCGCTTCCTGCCATAATCCAGAATTGGGCTGGACAGATAACTTGACACGTTCTTTTGGTCACGATCGCCAAACTGGAAAGCGCAATTCGATGACGATTTTAAATTCGGCGTATGCCACATCTCTATTTTGGGACGGAAGAGCGAAAAGCTTGGAAGATCAAGCACAATTTCCCGTTCAAGATCCTTTGGAAATGAACGAAAAGCTGACAATTGCAGTTGATAGAATTGCTAAAATTAAAGGCTATAATTCTTTATTTACGGAGGCTTTTGGAGATAAAAAAGTGACTTTAGAAAGAATTCAATATGCAATTGCCACTTTCGAAAGATCGATCAATAGTCCGAAAAGTAAATTTGATCAGTTTGTAAGCGGAAAATCAGATATTTATACCGATCAGCAAGTAAAAGGAATGCATTTATTTAGAACCAAAGCACAATGCATCAACTGTCATAATACGCCTTATTTCAGCGACAATCAGTTTCATAATGACGGACAGACTTTATTTGGAACAAAAAATGAAGATTTCGGACGTTATAATGTTACGAAAGATGTAAAAGACATTGGCAAATTTAGAACGCCAACACTTCGCGAAGTCGTAAATACTAGACCGTGGATGCATCACGGACATTTTCCAACTTTATTAGATGTTGTAGAATTATACAATTTAGGAAATCCGTCTCCAGTACAGAAAAAATATTTGGGAACAGCGAGAGATTCTCTGATTCCAAAAGTAGATCCAATGCTTAGAAAATTGGATTTAAAAAAAGAAGAAATCGCTGATTTATTGGCTTTTATTGAAACTTTGAGTACGCCAACAAGAAGAATTATAATTCCTGAAATGCCAAAATAAGTTAGTTGATGATTTGCTTTTTGCCCCACAATCTGCAAATTTACAAGCCCATTTCTTTAGGAAATGGGCTTTTATTTTATATCGCTCTCAACTTCATCTAAAACATCATTTAAAGTTTGTAAATCTAGCTTATCAATTCTTGCTATGTCATTCAAACCTTCTCGTATCAAATTAAAAACGATTCTTTTCTTTTCTGTTTCATTTTTTGTCCCATAACCAACATAATCCTTTAATACTGCAATACCATAAATATACCAATTTTCTTCTTTTTCAGTATGGTATAAGGCATTTTCGAAAGAATCAGAAACTTCAATGTATAAGTGGGTATAATCAGGTAACTTAAATTTTTTCTCTCGAAGTTTAGCTCGTATCTTTTCACAGAATTTATAGCTGTAAGGAGCAAAATAAAGTTTATCTATGCCTTCAAAATGATAATAAAATCTTAGATCTCGAATAGCTTTTTTATTTTCGATAATTCTATTTTCTCTTTCTTTTCTTTCATCAATTCTTCGAGTTAATGCTTCTTGATAAAAAAGTGATTCGTATTGTTCGTTTAATTTGATCAGATCAGTATTTTGCAATTCTGTTTCTAAAAGAGATAATATTTGTTTTATCCTTTCGGTGTCATAAAGGTCATCTTTCTTTTTTTTGCTAAAAATAATTTCAAAACCACGATAAATTATTTCAAAAACATCATCTAAATTTTGTTCAGTTTCAAATACAGGCAAAGTGACTCTAACGATATTTTTACCCCTATAATAATTTGGCAATTTATTAAACCAACCGTTGTAAATTTCCTTATCCTTACCTTTTGGTTTATTTGAAAAACGAGCCAATTGAATCTCAATCTCTTTAAAAGGAAATTCTATTCCCTGTGCTTGAAATCTATCTGAAATTATTCTTCCAAAATACCTAAATGGCTGATTAAATGTACCTCCGTAGGTTCCATAGCCACTTTTTATAAAATAAATTTGCATGTTTTTAAATCATTAAAATTTAATTGCAAATATATTTTAATCAAACAGGCTAAAAGACCTCTATAAGTTGCAATTATATCAACTTAAGATAATCAATGAGGCTTTTTTGAAAAAAATCCAACAATGCCAACCTAAATATATGTCGCTCCTCTGGAGCTTTATGTTGTAAACATTTATCCTTTGCTATAAATATTTCGCTTCTCCGAAGCTTACAAAAAAAGGACTATCCATTTGATACAACCTGTTTTTATTTAAATGGAAAGATTACAAGATGAAAATTTTTCGATAATCTTGCTACAATGACAGTTTGTCTTTTTGTAACTTTAATAAAATATTTAAAGATGCAATTTAACTTCAACCAATAATTATTTATTATCCTTTCATTGACGCATAAAATAGCGCTGCATCCCTGATATCATGGGCATTTTTTAAATTTGTCTGTCACCCAAAAGAAGCTTTTTCTTTTATAAAAAAATTACAGCCATGAGAATAGATCAGATACAAATTAAAACAAACGATATTCAAAAAACGAAAGCATTTTATCAGAACCTTTTTGGGCTTTTTATTCTGGAAAATGACCAAAAATCAATAACATATCAGGCTGGAACTTCTATTTTAAAATTTATTGAAGATCCAGAATTTAATTCCATATATCATTTTGCTTTTAATATTCCTGAAAATCAGCTTGAAGAAGCCATTCAATGGTGTGAAAACAAAATTGATTTAATTGTTTTGGATGATAAAAGTGTAGTTACTCATTTTGAAAACTGGAATGCGCATTCTATTTATTTCTTTGATCACAATGGAAATTTATTGGAATTCATTGCTAGACATGATCTTAATAATGAACAAGTTGGTGAATTCAACTCTGCTTCTATTTTAAGCATAAGCGAAATCGGAATTGTTACGGAAAGTCCATTAAAATTAGGAAATCAATTAATAGAAGAACACGGACTTCATTTTTTTTCTCAAAATACAAATACTGAAAAATTTGCTGCAATTGGCGATCATGAAGGTTTATTGATTCTGGTGCAACCCAATCGAAATTGGTATCCAACTCAAATTCCTTCTGAAAGTAATCCAGTGAAAATATCCCTAGAAAACAATGAGAATTTAATTGAATTACATTTATAAATTATTTTATAACAAATAGATAAAAATATAATTTGTATTTTCATCACAGCAAAAAAATATTTATAATATAGTTTTTAAAGTGTATGAAAAGATACTTCTTCCTCACCTTATTATTTTGGAGCTTTAACGTTTCTAACGCGCAAACCAATCTCGCATATGAAAAATTAATCGCAGAAGCTTCTTTACTTCATCTTCAAAAAGATTATAAAAATGCTATTTTAAAACTGGAAAAAGCTTTTTTGCTTAAAGAACCTGATGCATTAAATGCTTATAAAGCTGGGGGAATGTATTCGTTAGCTCAAAATGAAGCAAAAGCTTTTAAATATCTAACTATAGCTCTAAATAAAGGATGGACTGAAGCAGAGCAACTTTCCATAGATCCGTATTTTGATTTTTTACGTGCTAAATATCCATATAAGTGGGAAACGATTAAACAAAAAGCACAATTGAAAGAGCAGGAATATGAAAAAAAATTAAAACTTCCAGAATTGCGTAAACAAATCAATGCAATGGGAATTGCAGATCAGAAAATTAGATATTGGAAAATACAAACTTCAGATCCTGCTCTATTGAATGAATTACAGCAGAAAATTAACGACTTAGATTTTAAAAACCTTTCAACAGCAAAAGAGATTCTAAAAACCAATGGTTGGCCAAAAATATCAGAAATAGGAAAAGATGGTGCCCATAATTTCTGGCTAATTGTACAGCACGCAGATCAGGATATTTTATTCCAAAAAGCAGCTTTACATGAAATGGATAAATTAAAAGGGACGAAAGAATTGGATATGGAAAACTATGCTTTTTTGTATGACCGAGTGCAATGCAATCTCAATTATAAGCAAGTTTACGGAACGCAAGTAAATTGGACACAAAATGGTGAAGCTTCAAGTTTTAGAGGTATAATTAAAGAAAATGAAGCTGATAAAAGAAGAAATGAATTTGGACTTCTTCCTTTAAAAATTTATGCTTTAAATTATGGTTTTAAATACACAATTCCAACAGCTGAAGAAGCTTCAAAAAAAGATAAAGAAGATACTGAAAGTACATTAAAGCTAATAAACGAAGCTAAAAAGTATTACGAGACAAAAGAGTTTCAGAAAGTGTATGATAATTATAATAATGCGTCCATGATTTTGGGCGGAATGACAAGTGAGCAAAATTTTGAAGCTTCTGAACTGTTTGCAAAAATTTACAATCAAACTCATGACGAACAGTACAGAAGCATTTCTTTAGATTTTTTAAGTTTGAATTATCTAAGAGGAGATTTAGACAAAAAAATACTCTTATCAAATAAAGAATTTGAAACGTTTTATTCTGAAAATAGATGGAAAGATATTGTTGATTCTTTATGATACTCTAAAACTTCATTCTCTGAATCCTCACGGCATTCAAAATCGCTAAAAGTGCCACTCCAACATCTGCAAAAACTGCTTCCCACATTGTTGCTAGTCCGCCCGCGCCGAGAATTAACACAAAAGCTTTTACAGCAAAAGCCAGTGTAATATTCTGCCAGACAATCTTTTTAGTTTGTTTCCCAATATTGATTGCCATTGCGATTTTACTTGGTTTATCATCTTGAATTACAATATCGGCAGTTTCAATTGAGGCGTCGCTTCCTAAACCCCCCATTGCAATTCCAACAGTACTTAAAGCGATTACAGGCGCATCGTTTACTCCATCGCCCACAAAAGCAACAGTTTCGTTTTTATCTTTAATTTTGTTGACTTTATTGACTTTATCTTCTGGCAACAAATCACCAAAGGCTTTTGCAATTCCGACCTTATGTGCCACAAATTGCACCACATTCGATTTATCTCCGCTCAGCATTGTTAGTTTTACTCCTAAAGATTTTAGTTTCGAAACGGTTTCTTTCGCATCTTCCTTAATTTCATCAGCAATGGTTAAATAGCCCGCAAATTTATTTTCGTATGCAATTGCAATCGTGGTATAAACGATTGAAGATGGATCAATATCATACGAAATAGAATATTTGTCTAACATTTTAAAATTTCCAACATACAATTCTTTTCCATTGTGAGTTGCTTTTAATCCATGTCCAGAAATTTCTTCAATATCTTTTAATTCAATCGAAGAATCAATTGGGCCAACATGATTATGGATAGCCGTTGCAACAGGATGCGAACTTTTATTTTCTAAAACATTGACCAGTTTTAAGATTTCATCTTTATTAAATTCGGGTTTTATAATGACTTCCTGGACTTTAAAAACACCTTCAGTCATAGTTCCTGTTTTGTCTACCACAACGTTTTGAATCTTTGAAATACTGTCGAGAAAATTACTTCCTTTAAACAGAATTCCGTTTTTACTTGCAGCGCCAATTCCACCAAAATATCCCAACGGAATACTGATAACCAATGCACAAGGACAAGAGATAACCAAAAATACTAAAGCGCGATACAGCCAATCAGTAAAAACATAATTATCTACAAAAAGCATTGGAAGCAAACAAATTGCAATTGCCAAATACACTACAATTGGCGTATAGATTTTAGCAAACTTTCTGATAAACAATTCCGCAGGTGCTTTTTTTGCCGTAGCATTTTGCACCAATTCTAAAATTTTAGACAATTTACTGTCGCTATAAGCTGTTGTAACTTTTACTTCGACAATGGTGTTTCCGTTTATCATTCCTGCTAAAACAGTATCTCCTTTCTTTTTAGTCGCTGGTTTGCTTTCGCCTGTCAAAGCAGCCGTATTTACGAAAGCAGAATCTGATAATAATTCGCCATCCAAGCCTAATTTTTCCCCTGCTTTTAGTTGAATAATCGCTCCAATTTGAACGTCTTTGGCTTTGACTTTTACTGCAATATTATTTTCTAAAACATGCACCTCATCTGGACGCTGATCCAGCAGACTTTTAATGCTCGTTTTTGCTCTTTTAACTGCCATTCCTTGGAAAGTTTCTCCAATGGTATAAAAAAGCATTACAGCAACACCCTCAGGATATTCACCAATTGCAAAAGCGCCGATTGTGGCAATACACATTAAGAAAAACTCTGAGAAAACATCTCCTTTTACAATGCTTTCGTAAGCTTCTCGTAAAACAGGAATTCCAACTGGAAGATAGGCAATTGCATACCAAACGATTCTAACATATCCTGTAAACCATTCTTGCGGAAAATAGTTGTCAAAACCAATTCCGATTAGCAGTAAAACAAAGGATATAATTGATGGCAAAAACAATTGAAAAAGACTGCCGTTTGCACTATGTTCATGATCATGACCTTCGTGATCGTGCCCATTATTTTCGGAATGCACAGGCTCGTCATGTGAACAGCAGCAGGAAGGTTTAACTTTATTTTTTGCGGTTTTTACTTCTTTATCTTGATGTATCATTTTTTGAGTTTCAGGTTTCAGGTTTCGTGTTTTAAATGCCTGAAATTTTTGTTTAAAATAATGTCCTAAATTTAAGCAATTTGTGGTAAAGTTTATTGCCACAAAGGCACTAAGGCACAAAGTTTTTTTTTTAAGTCTGATTGAGTTAATCTCGCAAAGACGCCAAGTCCAATTGAGTTGCCTCCAGCTTTAGCTGGAGGTTATTTGAATCTAGTTTGAAGGCTTTAGCCTAAAATCGTAAGTTTGGCTAAAGCCCATTACAATCTTATTAATCACCTCCAGCTAAAGCTGGAGGCAACTCAAATTGATCTCTTAAATCTGCTTAAAAATCTCCGCTAGAAACTCTACAAAGATTGAATTCTAGGAACGGAGCTACTTGTGGAGATTTCTCCTTCGTCGAAATGACAAATAATACGTTTATTCTCCATGTAAAAAACTTTGCGGCTCTGCAACTTTGCGAGCAAATTCTACTCCAACAAAAAAACTTAGTCCCTTAGTATCTTAGCAACTTAGCATCTTTAAAAAAAACTAGTGCGTATGCTCTCCTCCGCCCTTCATTGCAGAAAGCAGATAAAAAGCGCCTTTCGTTACAATCTTAGCATTGGAAGGAATATCATTCACAAACTTAACTTCTGTAAAACCTAAATCGGTTGTTCCTGGAATTACTTCTATCGCTTTAAAATGAATTTCTTCTTCATGAGCTTCTTCTTTTTCATCTGCTGCGTGTTCGTGTTTTTCTTCAGCATGATTTTCTTCTTGAATGAAAACATAGAATTTATCTGCATTTTTCACCACTGCATCTTTTGGCAAGGCTGGAACTGTAGCATTCGTAATATTAATGTTTGCCGAAACATACATTCCTGGAATCAAACCTTTTGCATCAGCGGGATCAATTTTAGCGTGGACGGCAACGGTTTTACTTTCGTTAGAAAAAGATTTATTGATTCCGAAAATCTTTCCTTTAATCGATTTATTCGACTGATTTGTTAATACGAAATCAATTACCTGACCAACCGAAATTGAACCTAAATCTTTTTCATACACATTCAAATCCAAATGCATCTGACTATTGTCAACGACTTCAAAAAGCGAAACTCCTGTATTCGCAAAAGCGCCTTTAGCAATATTGATTTTTCCAACATAGCCATTTATCGGAGAAACAATTGGCACGACTGATGTTGTTCCTTTTGTATTCACATGTAAAGCATCTAATTTGTTTTTTGCTGCCTGTGCGCGAGCCCTTTCAGCTGCTAATTTGGCTTTTACTTCCTGAAAAGTTTTTCTCGGATTCACATTTTCATCACTCAACGTTTTCTGGCGATTGTATTCTAATTGCAGATATTCCACATTCGCCACAGCCGACTGGTAATCTTCCTGCATTCCTATAACTTCCAGATTTTGAATTGTTGCCAAAACTTTTCCTTTGTTTACGAATGTTCCTTCCAAAACAAAAATATCTTTTATCGTTCCGCCAATCAAAGTCGAAACCTCAGCAGAATTTTGCGGTGGAACTGTTGTATAACCATTTGCTTTGATGACTTTATTAAGATTGCGGTCTTCGACAAATCCCGTTTCAATTCCAACTGTTTTGTATTGAGAAGCTGTTAAAGCTACTTCTGTACTTGATTTTTCTTCTTCCTGTGGTTCTTCAGCTTTCTTTTCATTGCAGGAATTTAACATTCCGCTATAAGCAATAAGCAGTAAGCTATAGGCAACCCATCTTTGCGAACTTTGCGAGAAAATCTTTGTGACCTTTGCGGTTAAATAATTCAATATATTTTTCATTTTAATTGTTTTTGATAGTTGGAAATTGAAGTTCGATAGCACTTTGATTATAACTGTGCGTTGCCTCAGCAAATTGTTTTTTAATATCAATTGCCTGATTTAAAAAGCTGATATAAGACCAATAACTCATATCGCCATTTGCATAGCTTTTCTGGGCAGTTTCAATAATTTGATTGGCATATAACAATCCTTCATTTTGGAAATACGCTAAGTTTTTCTGCTGTTTTTGAAAGTTATTTTGCAATTCTTCCCTTTGCAGATTCAGCATCATTTTGTTTTTGTCTAAAGCCAATTGCGACTGCGAAATACTGATTTCTGCCGCTTTTACTTTGGTTGTATTGACGCCTCCAAACAATGGAATCTGCAATCCTGCCGTAAAACCCTGAAACAAAGATTCTGTATTAATAGTTTGTGCAAAATATCCTAATCCAACTTTTGGCGTACGCAAAGCTTTAAAAGTTCCGGCTTCTTTTTGATAAACGGAAATCTGCTGTTGGTAAAAATCGGTCATCAAAGTCTCGGCTTTTGTGTTTTGCTGATTTTCGATAAAAGTGTATTGCAAAGCTGTATTTTGGTCAGGAACAATATTTTCATCTGTCTGAATAAAAAATTGCAATTGCTTCTGATAAATTGCCAAATCGTATTCTAACTGCTCTTTCTGCGTTTCAATTTCTTTTACTTTCGCTTTGGCGCTGATTACTTCGATATTCCCGCTTTCTCCTGTTTTAAAACGCAATTCGGCGTTCTTTAGAAACTTCGTATAAATATCATTTAATTCTGAATTAAGCTTCTGAATCGAAATTCCATACAAATATTGATAATACGCCAAAGTCACGGCTTTTTCCAATTCATAAGACGATAATGCTTTTCGTTTTTCAGCCAGTTTGGCGAGTTCTTCCTGTAATTGTCTATTGGCTTTTGTAACATTTCCCAGTGGAAAAAACTGCTGTACCGAAACATTATGATCAAAATCAACGCTGTTAAACTGTCCGCCCTGATACTGCACCTGCAATGGATCCGGCTGAAAAGCAGTTTTCTTTAAAATGTTTTGTCGTTCGATTTCTTTATCAGCAATTTTTAAATCGATGTTGTTTGATTTGGCCAGTTCTATTGCTTTTTCTAAAGAAATTTTAGTTTGTGCGTGCGATAAGATTGTGAAAAATAGAAACGCACTTAACCGCAAAGTTCGCAAAGGAATTTTCGCAAAGTTCGCGGAGATTTTTCTATAAGTATATTGTGTCTTTTTCATTTTAAAAATTTTCTTTGTGTTCTTTGCGTAAATCTTAGCGCTCTTTGCGGTTAAACCCACACTCCAATAATAAATACAAAATCGGTAAAACGATTAAGGTTAATAAAGTAGCTGAGATTAATCCGCCGATTACTACGGTTGCTAATGGTTTTTGGACTTCTGCCCCGCCGCTTGTGGATAATGCCATTGGCAAAAATCCTAATGAAGCTACGGCCGCAGTCATTAAAACAGGACGCAAACGCGTTTTGGTTCCGATAAGGATTCGTTGAAACGGATCTGTAATACCTTCTGATTTTAATTGATTGAAATACGAAATCAATACAATTCCGTTTAAAACAGCAATTCCGAATAAGGCGATAAAACCAATTCCAGCAGAAATACTAAACGGCATTCCTCTCAGCGAAAGCGCAAAAACTCCTCCGATAGCCGATAACGGAATTGCACTAAAAATCAGCAACGCTTGTTTGACACTTTTGAAAGTGAAATACAGCAAGACTAAAATTAGTCCCAAAGCAATTGGCAAAGCAACCGAAAGTCTTTGTGAGGCTTCGATTAAATTTTGAAATTGTCCGCCATAAGTTATGTAATAACCAGCAGGAAGTTTGAAGCTTTTATCCAGTTTCTCCTGAATTTCTTCGACTACACTTTGAATATCTCTTCCGCGGACATTTAATCCAACCGTAATTCTTCGTTTTCCGTCTTCGCGGATTACTTGCACAGGTCCTTGTTCGTACTCAACAGAAGCAACCTGAGAAAGCGGTACTTGCTGGCCATTTGGAAGCGGAATAAACAAATTGCTTACATCAGTAATATCGCCTCGATTGTTTTCGTCCATTCTCACCACAACATCAAATCTTTTGCTTTCGTCATAAATCTTTCCGGCAACTTCTCCAGCAAAAGAAGAACGGATGATTTGGTTGATATCTGAAATATTCAATCCGTAAAGGGCAATTTTATCGTAATCGTATTTGATAGTAATCTGAGGCAATCCAGTAACTTTATCAGCTTTTAAATCGCCGATTCCTTCAATTCCTTTTATTTTCGAAATCAATTCTGTTGCTTTAGCATCAAGAATCTCCAAATCATCACCAAAAATTTTAATAGCAATATCAGATCGGCTTCCTGTCATTAACTCGTTAAAACGCATCTGAATGGGTTGCGAAATCTCGATATTGGTTCCAGGAATAATTTCCATTTCTTTTTTCATGGCATTGGCAATTTCTTCCCAATTACGGTATTTGCCTTTCCATTCTTTTTTGTCTTTTAAAACAATAATCAAATCCCCGCTTTCAATCGGCATTGGGTCAGTCGGAATTTCTCCGCTTCCAATTTTGGTCACGATAGTCTTAATTTCGGGGAATTTGGCTTTCAGAATCTGTTCGTATTTAGTCGCTGTTTCAACCATCTGCGTAAGCGAACTTCCTGTCATAATAGTAGCATTGATCGCCAAATCGCCTTCTTCGATTGTCGGGATAAATTCTCCACCCATATTTTGAAAAACGATAAAGGCAAAAGCGAATAATCCAACCGCAACAGAAAGCACTACTTTTTTAAATTCTAAAGCTTTTTTCAATAATGGCGTATAACGGTTTTCTAACCAAGCAATCATGCGGTCGCTGAAATTCTCTTTGTGTTCTGTTTTTTTCGAAAGAAACAAAGCACTCATCATTGGAATATAAGTAAGCGAAAGAATAAATGCTCCAATAATCGCAAAACCAACTGTCATAGCCATCGGTTTAAACATTTTTCCTTCGGTTCCAATTAAAGCCAGAATGGGCAAATAAACGATTAAGATGATAATTTCTCCAAAAGCAGCACTGTTCCTAATTTTTGACGCCGAATTATAGACTTCTTCGTCCATTTCTTCCTGCGTTAATTCTTTTTTATTTTTGAATTTCTGGAGATGATGCATCGTAGCTTCGACAATAATCACGGCACCGTCGACTATAATTCCGAAATCTATGGCTCCGAGACTCATTAAATTTCCGCTTACGCCAAAGGCATTCATCAAAATCACAGCGAATAACATCGCTAACGGAATAACGGAAGCAACAATTAATCCTGCACGTAGGTTTCCTAAGAACAAAATCAAGACGAAAATCACGATTAAAGCTCCTTCTAATAAATTCTTAGCAACTGTTTTAATGGAATTATCCACAAGCTTTCCTCTATCAATAAAGGCTTCGGCAACAACTCCCTCGGGAAGACTTTTGTTAATCTGCGCCATTTTTTCGTGAACACGATTTACAACTGCACTCGAATTTTCTCCTTTTAGCATCAAAACTAATCCTGAAACGATTTCTCCTTTTCCGTCTTTTGTGGATGCTCCGTAACGTAACGCAATACCCTCACGAACCTGCGCTACATTTCGAACCAAAACTGGAGAACCATTTCGGTTTTTTACAACAACATTTTCGAGATCTTTTATCCCTTTTGCCATTCCGACACCACGGATGAAATATGTGTATTGATCTTTTTCAATATAAGCGCCTCCCGTGTTTTGATTGTTTTTTTCTAAAGCATCAAAAATTTCGGTAATTGTAACGCCCAAACTATTGAGCATGTTTGGGTTTACTGCAATTTCGAATTGTTTTAGTTTTCCGCCCCAAGAACTAACTTCGGCAACACCTTTAATTCCCTGCAATTGCGGAATAATAATCCAATCTTGAATGGTTCTTAGCTCAACTGCGCTGTATTTGTTTTCATACCCTTTTTTGGCATAAACATCATATTGGTAAATTTCTCCCAAGCCTGTAGAAATTGGCGCTAATTCTGGAGAATTTACATAATCTGGAATGTTTTCTTCGGCTTGTTTTAAGCGTTGAAATATTTGTTCTCGTGCCCAGTAAATATCTACGTCGTCTTCAAAAACAACGGTTACAACCGATAATCCGAAACGCGAAATACTGCGAAGTTCTATCACATGTGGAACTGTTTTTACAGCTCTTTCTAATGGATAAGTAATTAATTGTTCGACTTCTTGACTTGCCAATGTTGGCGCTGTGGTAATAATCTGAACCTGATTATTGGTTACATCTGGCAGGGCATCGAGCGGTAAATTTTTAAGCGAATAGCTTCCCCAAGCAATAAGCACAAGGGTAAATAATAGTATTACGAATTTGTTTCGTATACTAAATTGAATGATTTTATCTAACATTTGAATATATAATGACGTGAGAAATTAGACAATTAAATTGCCTGTAAACGTGTGGAAAGACCACAGCTCTCTCGCCCATTTTCAAAACATTGAAATGGGCATAATCATTATGCTATTTGAGGGGGTTGCCAAATACTTCCGTAGAAATCGGAAATAAAAACAGAATTATAACTAGGTAAAGAAATTGAAATTTGAGTAAAAGTCTTTGGAAACTCAAAACTTTCTGTAGAATGGTAGCTTAAAACCTGTGCACCGCAGCAGTTGCAGGCGCAAAACGGAGAACATAAATCATTGCTTTTATCATGTGAATGATTTTCTTCTGAAGCAAATTGTGCCGTTTTATGCATAGCGCTATTTATTTCCATATCAGCACATGGCATATTAGAAAGTGCCAGTAGGTAAACTGATAATATAATTGCTATCCATTTCACAGTTGTAAAAATACCACTTTTTTTTAAATTATTCAGAACTACATAATAATGCTGATTATAAAAGAGAAAGACACACTAATCATCTGAAAATTATTTTAATAGCTTTTTTTATTTTCTGCAAAAATTTTGTCGGAGGTAAGAAAATTTCGTTAACTTTAACAATAATTAACAATTTTTTAGTCCCAAATTTTAAGCCAAAAAAACTTTTTCTATAAGCCAAAAAAATAAACAGAGATTTCTTTAAGCACAAATTAGTACAATTTATTTTTCACAGTTTAATTAATTTTAAATACTCTAATCAATGAAATGTAAGACACTAATATCAGCCTCTTTATTATTTTTCAGCATCCAAATTTTCGGTCAAGTTTATACCGATAAAATCGTAGGAGAAAAAAATCAAACGTTAAAAGACAGTCTTAAAACAGAAGAATACCCGTATGCCCTTCCTATTTGGGGAGAAAAAGTAGCGCAGAAAGGATATAAACTTCCCTATTCTGCAGGAGTTTCAGTTAATTATTTCTGGCAAGAATCTGAAATTGTTATTAATGATTTAAATATTGGTTTTAATCATGGGCCTCAATATAACCTAGATGAAATTGTACGATTTGACAAATCAACAGTTGAAGCTGGTGCGCTCACTATCAGACCTGATATATGGCTGCTTCCCTTTTTAAATATTTATGGAATTTTCGGAAAAGCCAAAACGGCAACTAAAATTAATGCTGGTATTTGGGTTCCAGACGCAGATAACAATTGGTCTGAAGTTGCAAATTTTAGTACCAAAGCAAATTTTGACGCTACGACTTTTGGTCTTGGTATGACACCAACAATTGGTATTGGCGGAGGCTGGCTAGCTCTGGATATGAACATGGCTTGGACTGATATTAGTTCGCTGGATAAACCTGCTTTTTCATATGTTTTTGGTCCGAGATTAGGAAAAACATTTAAATTCAATAAACCAGACACAAATATAGCGGTTTGGGTTGGAGGTTTCAGAGTTCATATTTCTGGAGATACTAATGGAGATTTGCCTTTATCTGATTTTATTGATCTAAGCAGCGCTCAGGCTAAGGTAGACAGCGGTCTTCAAAAAATATCTGACAATCAGATAAAAGTAGATAATTGGTGGGATGGCTTAACACCTGCTGAACAAAAAAATCCAGTTAATATAGCCAAACATAATACTGCCGACAGAGCACTAGAAAGAGCAGGAACATTCCTCGCGACTCTGGACGGAGCATTGAGCACAGCCTCAGATTCATCTGTTCAATATTCCCTTCAAAAAAGACCAAAGGATATGTGGAACTTTATCATTGGGTCGCAATATCAATTCAGTAAACATGTAATGTTTCGTGCAGAATGTGGTTTCTTAGGCACTCGTACACAAGTATTAGGCAGTCTTCAGTACCGTTTTGGACTTTAATTTAGAAATCGTATGAAAAAAGGTTTTCTAATCCTTATCTCTTTCTTTTGTATTACCTCTGCACAATCCCAAGTCTTGATTTCCTTAATATTTGGAGACAAACTCAATTCGGAGTTTTTAGAATTTGGTCTAGAAGGCGGTGTTAATTTTTCGACCATTTCAAATATGGGATCTTCTGCCACAAATCCTGGATTCAATCTTGGGTTTTATTTCGACATTAGATCTAAGAAAAATCCAGCCTGGATGATCAATACTGGTGTTATTGTAAAATCGCCAATGGGGGCTCAGGATATTCCTGTTTATTCTCTAAACGATGAAAATTTGGATAATACTTTTGCGGGCGGAAGTGTAAATCGTGAAATTCGTTATTTTAATGTTCCTATATTGATTAAATACCAATTCAAAAATAATATTTATCTCAAAACAGGACCTCAATTTGGTCTTCTTGCTAAGGCTTTTGATGAGTTTAAAAACGAAATCAATAAAGATGATGTTATTTACAAAAAAAATATTCGAGATCAGATTCACGTAATTGATGCCGGACTTGCATTTGGAGCCGGATATCATCTAAATGTTGGAAATGGCTTAAATTTTACGGTTCAATATTACTACGGATTAGTAACTGTCATGAAAGGCGATGGTCCAAATAACCAATACAACAGATCTTGGTACATTACTGCGGGGATTCCTATTGGTAAAGGAAAAGCAGCGCAAAAAAGAGCCGAAAAAGAAGCTGAATTGAATAAAGTGGTTCTTCCAGAAGATGAGAAATAATAGTTTTTTTTGCAAAAAATATATTTTGCTCCGCTGGAGCTTTTGATTGTGCGTATAATTATTTGCTATAAATATTTCGTCCCTCCGGGACTGATTCTCAATTATTTTACAAAAAGCTTCGGAGAAGCTAAATATTTATAGCATAATTTATCGACATCTAAATAGCCCCAGAGGGGCGACATTCCATATCAACAAACCGCTTATTCCTGATTTATTTCTTTTATAAATTCAAGAATCTCCTCTGTTTTTAAAACAAAATCAGGAGTTGTGTGCAGAATAGCATTATTAGGCATATAGGGCATATCTGCAGAAAGCGGGTTCTGTACCACACTTATTCCGCCAGCTGCTTGAATCGCCTTTAATCCAACTGTTCCGTCCGAATTGGAACCAGAAAGCAGAATTCCGATCAAATGATTTGTATATATTTCAGCAGCAGACTCAAATGAGACGTCAATACTGGGTCTGCTATAATTTATTTTTTCTGAGGTGTCTAAAGATAAAGTTTCATTTTTTTCAAACAATAAATGATAATTGGAAGGCGCAATGTAAATGAATCCAGCTTCGAGTTTTACTTTATCTTCTACTTCTTTTACTTTTAATTTCGCTTTTAAAGCAATCAAATCTTCTAAGGTTTGTTCGTCTGTGTTTTTTCTGTGAACGACAATTACAATAGCAAAAGAAATTGTTTTTTCTACAAATGGCAAAATCTGTAATAATGCCTGCAAACTTCCTGCAGAACCTCCAATTATAACTACTTTACAATCTTTTATTCTTTTATTTTCCTCCATATTTTCTCTTTAGCAAATTGTTTGTATTTGGTTTGAGATATAGAATACTTTATAGTTTCTTTTGTTCCGAGAGCTAAAAATCCTAGAACAGCCAAGCTATCATCAAATAAATTAATCACTCTTTTTTGCAAATTATTATCAAAATAAATTAAAACGTTTCGGCATAAAATCAGGTCAAACTCATTGAAAGAAGTATCTGAAACCAGATTATGCTGTGAGAAAACCATTTTCTCTGAAAGATTGTCATTAAACTTTGCAAAACCATAATTCGCAATATAATAATCTGAAAAATCTTGCTGTCCGCCCGAATCGCGATAATTATCTGCGTAATCTTTTATCATTCGCAACGGAAAAATACCGCTTTTTGCTGTTTCTAAAACCGATGCATTTATATCAGTTGCATATAATATTGATTTATGAAGCAAACCCGCTTCTTTGAGCATAATTGCCATAGAATATACCTCTTCTCCAGTAGAACATCCTGCGTGCCAAATTCTTATAAAAGGTTTTGTTCCTAATAGCGGAAGGATTTCTTTTCGTAGCGTAAGATAAAAAGAGGGATCACGAAACATCTCGGTTACATTTACTGTAATTTCGTCAATCATTCTCTTGCAATATTCTGGATCTGTGCGGACTTTAGACAAAAAATCATGAAAATGCTTAAATCCATCTAAATAAAAAACCCTGCTTACGCGTCTTTTAAGTGAAGCTCTGGAATAACTTCCAAAATCAAAACCATAATATTCGTAAACATCATTTATAAGAGTTTCTAATTCAATATCTTCAATCATAATTCATTTAAATTTCTTCCAGAATCTGAAGTAATTTGTCCACATCTACTGGTTTTGAGATGTAGGCATCTGCTCCAGCTTCTAAACATTTTTCTTTATCTCCCGCCATCGCCTGCGCAGTCACAGCAACCACCAAAGTAGATTGTTGCGACGGAATCTCTTTTATAAGCGGAATCGCCTCATAACCATCCATTTCAGGCATCATCATATCTATTAAAACGGCATCGATTGATGCGTCTTCTTTCAATATTCCTAAGGCTTCTTCGGCACTTAAACAAGATACACAATCGTACGATTTTGCTTTTAATGTATTAACTAAAGCAAAAATATTTCTGGAATCATCATCTACAATCAAAACGCGTTTCTTTCCCATTTACAGCAATTTAAAAGGTTAGATTTTATCATAAAGCCAAACTCGCAGTAACGATAACAGCTGGTCAACATCGACAGGTTTTGTGATATAGTCTGAAGCCCCTGCTTTAATACATTTTTCTCGATCTCCAGTCATGGCTTTTGCTGTGACAGCTATTACAGCTAAGTTAAGAAATTTAGGGTTACTTCTTATCTTTTCTGCCGTTTCGTAACCATCCATATTTGGCATCATCATATCTAATAATACAACATCTGTGTCTGGATTTTCATCTAAAATCTTAATCGCTTCTTTTCCGTCAAAAGCTGTAATCACAGTCATTCTAAAGGCTTCTAAAGCTTTAGAAAGCGAATAAATATTACGAACATCATCATCTACAATTAGTACTTTTTTCTCAAACAAAATATTGTTTAACGAATTCAGTTTCTTATGGGTTTCTTTTTTATTGTCTCCATTCTTCTTTTCTTCAACTAAATGAAGGAAAAGCGAAACCTCATCGAGCATTCTTTGGTAAGAATGTGCCGTTTTTACAATAATAGAATCAGCATATTTTCTAATTTTTAATTCTTCTTTTATAGACAAACTTTTTCCTGTAAAGACAATAACTGGCAGATTTTCTAATCCTGGACTTTTTTTCACGCCGTCCAGAATTTCATATGCCTGTTTGTCTGGAATTCCCATATCTAGAATCACACAGTCTACTTCTTCTTTACCTAAAGCTGATAAACCTGCCGAAACCTCACTTTTAATCTCAGAATTGATATTGTACGATTCTAAGAAATAAGCAAGCGCCTTAGCGTGTTTCGGGTTATCTTCGATAATTAAAACCTTTTGCGATTCTTTATTGATAATATGCTCAATTCTTGTAAAAACTTCTGGAATTTTGTCGAAAGCAACTGGTTTGTCTAAGAAATCTACTGCTCCTTTCAGCAAACTTTCTTGTTTTAATTTGTGCGAAGACATGATATGAACCGAAATATGTTTGGTTTGAGAATTATTTTTTAATTCCTCCAAAACTTCCCAGCCACTTTTAATAGGAAGTTCGATATCCAATAAAATTCCGATTGGTTTATAGATCAAAGCAAAATTTAAAGCATAATCTCCTCTCACCGCAACTATTCCTTTGTATCCTTTTTTCTGCGTAAAAGCCAATAATGATTTAGCAAAACTAATATCGTCTTCAACAATCAAGATCACTTTATCACCTTCAACGATTGAATCTCTATCATCTTCAATTTCTGCAGGAATAACATCGCTGATGTATCTTGGTCTTGCATCTGTTTTTTCTGTTTCTTCTTCAACAGTTTCTTCTTCATCAATTCTATTAACTGAAATTTTATTCAAAGCGATTCCTAGAACTGGAAGGCATAAAGTAAAACTACTTCCTTCATTTACTTTACTATGCAAAATGATTTCTCCTCTAAGTAATTTTGCCAATTCACGACTGATCGACAATCCTAACCCAGTTCCTCCATATTTACGTTTCGTCGAACCGTCTGCTTGCTGGAAAGCTTCAAAAATTAATGGCTGTTTTGCCAAAGGAATTCCAATTCCGGTATCTTTTACAATAAAACAGATCTCTTTATCATCGTCATCATTTATTTTAATTTCAAGGCTTACCGTTCCTTTTTCAGTAAATTTAATGGCATTCGAAATCAGATTTTTTAAGATTTGCTCCAAACGCATTTTATCAGTTTTGATTACGATTGGTGCTTCTTTAGTGATAATTTCAAATTTAATGTTCTTTTCTTTCGCAACAATATGGAATAAATTGTACATATTATCGGTGATTTCTTTTGTAGAAACATCCAAGAATTCCAACTCCATTTTTCCTGCTTCAATCTTAGATAAATCAAGGATTTCATCAATTAATCCTAACAAACTGTTTCCAGAACTTTGAATTACTTTTGCAAATTCAATTTCTTCATTATTCATCGTTTGATTATTGTTTTCAGACAATAAACGGCTTAATAATAAAATGGAATTCAGCGGAGTTCTTAATTCGTGAGACATATTAGCCAAAAACTCTGATTTATAGCGAGTACTCAGCTCTAAAGCTTCCGATTTCTTCTGAATTTCTGTGTTTTTTTCTTCCAATAAAACACTTCTTTCCGATAATTCTTCATTGGTTTGTTCCAATTCTTCCTGCTGTACGCGAAGTTCTTCTTCCGAAGCTTGGAGTTTTTCGGTTTGTGCTTCTAATTCTGCATTTATTGCTTCTAATTCGCTATGCTGAATTTGTAATTCTTCCGACTGAGATTTTGTTTCTTCCAATAATTCTAAAACTCTTTTACGGTTTTGAGTCGCTTTTAAAGCAATTCCGATATTATTAGCAACGATGTTCAAAAATTCCAACTGAAGCATTGAGAAACCATAAATACTGGCTAATTCTACCGCACCTTCTACTTTATAATCCATCAGCGGAAGCGCCACAATATGTGTTGGTTTAATTTCGCCTAAAGCATAATTGATCTGAATATCATCTGGCGAAAGTGTTTTCAGTTCCAGCATTTTACCCGAAACAATTGCTTGACCTATTAAGCCTTCCCCTTTTTTAATTCTTTCTCTATTTTTACTTGGAATATAGCTGTAACCTCCAGAAATTGTCATTTCTTCTCCATCTAAAACATACAAAACTCCAGCGCTACTGTTGGTGTATTGGCACAAAAATTCAATCACATCTTTAGATAATTTCTGAATGGTTTTCTCACCCAGCATTTTATCATTTAGAGTTGCAACTCCTGACTGCAACCATTCTTTTTGAGATAATAATTCGAAAGAACTTTTTAAAGAATCTTTCATTTCATGAATAGATGCTCCAAGATCTCCCAAAGTATCTGCTTTTCTATCATCGATCTGAACATCATAATTTCCTTTAGCAATTTGGGTCGCAATTCCGCTAATTACTATCAATCTTTCGGCAATTTCTTTATCTTTTTTCTCTAATTCCTTCTGTAATAAAGACCTTTCATTGTAATCTTTTAGAACTCTCATCATAAAAACAATAGAAATAAGGGCTGCTATAAAGAAAGCAATAACAATTAAAGCCAAACTATAATTGCCATAACGCTCTGAATTTGAGTTGCGCTCTTCTAAAAGTTTTTGCTCCGTATTTTCAACTTTTTTGATGATCGCCCGAATCTCGTTCATCATATTTCTTCCCTCATTCAAATCGAAAATTAGGGTTTGCTTGCTCAAGCGTTTTTTTACAATTTGATTGTTTAGATATTTGAAGAAACCAGAACGTTTGTCAGCAAGTTCTTCCAGTAATTTTTTCTGTGAAGGATTATCAGCTGTTAATCCTTCCAATTTTTCAAAATAAGCATTTGCTTTGTTTTCAGAATCATTAAATCGATCTACAAACTGTTCGTCTCCTGTAAGCAAATATCCTCTCATGCTTGTTTGGGCTTCAGTAATAATCGATGAACCTTCGTTTAGGTTATAGATTACGTCCTGAGTGTGATTTACCCAAAAGTTACTGTTTAAAAGACTTTTGATACTTATAAACGAAGCAACCGAACTTATTGTAAGTACAAACAATGAAACTAGCGAACCAATTAATAAATTCCTTTTAAAATTGCCATTCATATATTTCTAAGTTATTTTAATTCGTATTTCAAAGGAAGCACAATAATAAAACTTGCACCCTCACCTGGTTTACTTTTAGCAGTAATTAATCCGTTGTGTTTTTCTATGATTTTTTTTGCAATTGCCAGCCCAATTCCTGTTCCTTCGTAGGTTTGACGGTCATTTAAACTTTGAAAGATAATAAAAATTCGATCCAGATAAATCTCGTCAAAACCAATTCCGTTATCTTTTACCATAATTCTGCAAAAATTACCTTCTGGAGAAGTTGGACTTTCGATTGATTTTTCTAAAATGATTTCTGAAGTAATTTCTATTGCTGGTTTTCCTTCATGTCCAGAAAATTTCAATGCATTTCCAATTAGATTTTGGAAAACCTGACGCATCTGACTCGGAATACTATCAATAGTAGGAAGTTCGTTGGTTTTAATAATGGCATTTTTTCGTTCAATCAAATAATCAAAATCACCTAAAACCTCTTGCAAAACAACATTTAAGTCTGTTCTTTCAGGCTTAACCTGCGCCGAAAGTCTAGAATAAGCCAAAAGATCAGTAATTAAAGTCTGCATTCTTTCAGCCGATTTTATCGTTCGATCTACATAATCGATAGCTTTATCATCGGCTTTTAAATAAAGATCTTTTATAATTTTTATGAAAATTTGAATCTTTCTGATGGGTTCATTTAAATCATGAGAAACCACCCATGAAAATTGCTGTAATTCATGATTTCGCAGTTCCAATTCTTCGTTTTTGTGAACTAATTCTTTTGTTCTTTCCGCGATTTTGATTTCAAGATTATCCTGCGCTTCTTTTCTAATTTTAATTTCTTTAGAAAGAAGATCTTTTATGGCTTTAAGTTCATTTTGCTGTTCGTAGATTTTAATGAAAGTTTTTACTTTCAGTATCAGCAAATCGCTATCGACAGGTTTTGTAATATATTCAACAGCACCTGTTTCGTAGCCTTTAAAAATATATTTTTTCTCTGTATTAAGTGCAGAAAGAAAGATAACGGGAATATCTTTAGTGCGTTTATTTCCTGATAGAATTTTCACTACTTCAAAGCCGTCGAGCCCTGGCATTTGAACGTCCATAATAATCAGACAGTAATCTGTTTTTAAGATTTTTTTGAGAGCTTCTTCTCCAGATTCGGCACTATCAACATCAATATTATGTAGTTCCAATGTTTTCTTTAGGGCAATAATATTGGCCCTTATATCGTCTACAATTAATACCATGTCGGGAAGCTAAATCGTTTGTAAATCAAAACACTTGAATTTAAATAAATATAAAAATTTTCTTATTTTTTTAATGAAATGCAAAATGCGTCTCGATAAAATGATGCGGAAATTCTCAAATGTATAAAAAAAATAACGGGCAGGTTTTTTATTTAAATCGGAAATAGTTACAAAATTCCCATCTTTAGTTATATCTTCTACATTTCTGTATAATTTCTAACTTTTTAGAAATCACTTCTTTTCTAAACCTTTTTAAAAAATTGAATGTATTTTCATACATAAAAAAGTATTTTATTTTGATTGAGGCAAACAAAATTTCTTTTAAGACAAGCAAAATTTGATCGAAAAGCTAATTTTAAGCAGCATACAAATGCTTCAAAAAAGAAAAAAATCATGAAAAAGAAACAAACATTTCCTGAGCAAAAACAAAATCTTCCTGGCAATGAATACATGATGAATCCTGAACCAGAAATTATAAGAGAAAATTATGTTGGAAGCGGAAAACTGTTAGGCAAAACAGCTTTTATCACAGGCGGTGACAGTGGTATCGGTCGAAGCGTTGCCGTGCATTTTGCCAGAGAAGGCGCAAATATTGCTATTGTTTATTTAAAAGAAGACAAAGATGCTTTAGAAACTAAAGCAATGATTGAAAAAGAAGGTCAGCAATGTCTTCTCATAAGTGGTGATTTAAAGGACGAGAAATTCTGTCGAACGGCCATAAAAAAATGCCATACCACTTTTAAAAACATTAATATTGTGGTAAATAATGCTGCTGTGCATTTTCCTCAAAATGAATTGGAAAACATAACAAATACTCAGCTGCATAAAACTTTTGAAACAAATATTTATCCTTTCTTTTATATCACGAAAGCTGCGTTAGCTTTTCTAACAGAAGGCGATGTTATCATCAATACGACTTCAGTAACTGCTTTTCGCGGAAGCGAACATTTAGCTGATTATGCAAGTACAAAAGGTGCGATTGTTAGTTTTACCAGATCGCTTTCTAGTATGTTGGCCAAAAAGAAAATACGTGTCAATGGCGTTGCGCCCGGCCCAATCTGGACGCCTTTAATCGTAGCGAGTTTCGATAATTTATCTGATTTCGGAAAAGATAATCCGATGGAAAGAGCTGGACAGCCTTCTGAAGTAGCGCCAGCTTATGTGTTTTTAGCTTCTGAAGATAGTAGTTATATTACAGGGCAGTTTATTCATGTAAATGGAGGGGAATTGGTAGGTTAAAAAAAGATTCTAAGATGCTGAGATACTAAGGTTCTAAGTTTTTTTTGTAATCTACTTAATGAGCATAATAACAAAACCAACAAATACCTTAGAACCTTTGCATCTCTGTACCTTAAAAAAAACAAAATGAATTATATAGACATCATCGGACTTTTTGCGGGAGCGTGTATAACAATATCTACAATTCCGCAAATTATAAAGGTTTGGAAAACCAAAAAAGTGAAGCAGATTTCCCTTAAAATGTTCGGCATTCTAACTTTCGGAATTGCAGTTTGGATTGTTTATGGAATTTTGAAAAATGATTTGCCAATTATAATTACCAACAGTATTTCGCTGATTTTAAATCTTACAATGGTTTATTTTATTCTTTCTTATGAAAAGGAATAAATTATAAACGAAAAAAAAACAGCTCTATCAAAGCTGTTTTTTTTGAAAGTGAAGAATATGGTATGCTTACTAGCTAGCTAATTTTTGATTGAAAGGTTTTAATTCCAATTGGTATTTTCGAGGTTGCAAGTTTCGTTTTAAAAACTGTACAGGCGCTGTCAAGTTTAAATAAGAAAGCTTTTTAATTTCGCTTAATTGTTTAACTGCAAAATTCAAAATTGGAACAAATGGAGTTAAATAATTATAACTATGCTGCGCTATCTCTAGTTCTAAAACTTCGCGAAGAATACTTTTCATTAATATATAACGAATTGCTCCTTGATTTGGAATTCTTTTAAGCTCCTGAAATTTCTCTCCAATTTTGTCATTTTCATCGCCTATATAAATGTAATTTCCAGAATTGTTTGTAAATATTTTTCTGACTTGAGAAACAAAGTCATTTTCTTTATTTTCGATTGTTGTTGGCATTCCGATTATTGAGAATTGAATCTGCTGATGGCTTTGAAAATACAATACGCTATTAATAGTAGAAGAATTACTCATAATACCTGATTGTTGTTTTTTAAGACAATTAGTAGCGCCATCGGCACCAAAACTATGCAAAACATTTCCCTTCTCGCAATAAGCAAAAAATACAGGCGTAAAAGGATTAGATTCGATACTTAAACTAATTTCTTGATTAAAAATTAAATCAAAATTGAGATATGACATTTCTTTTTCAAAACGAACTCCAGAAATGGTTCCATTTGCCCATTTTGATTTAATTGTCAATTTATATTCTTTGGCTGTAACTGATAATTCGCCACCAAAACTATCTTTAAGGTTATTAAAAACAGCATCAAATCCTCCAGTATTTATGTAAAGTTTTTTCATTATTATGGTTTGGTTTTAATAAAAGCGGTTAGTTCTTATTTACGAACAAAAACTAACCTTAGTTTTTACTTCATTTCTATAATCCAAATTTCGTTTATATTAACCTTCAATTATTTATACAATTTTTGGAAGATATTTCATAATTATTATTTTAAGGTTCTGAGATGCTAAGAGACTAAGATTCTAAGTTTCTGAAACTCTAAGCGAAAAGAGCAAAAAACCTTAGTATTTCAGAAACTTAGTCCCTTAGAATCTCGTTAAAAAAAAAAAGCAGCTGCTCCAAATAAATTTGGAACAACTGCTCATCAGCAAAATAAAAATACCAATCTATTTTTATTCTTTTAAGTCAGTTCGTTTATGTCAGCATTTTTAGAATAGTTCGCTTTCGGAATATCTTTAAAAAATTCAGCTTCTTCCAAATCGGCCATTGGGCCATATCCTAACAAATGGGTTCCTTTTCCACCGTCTTTAGTTTCAATTATATATAAAATCGACATATCATCAGGATCGCTCATTCCTTCATATCGATGATGTGCGACAATAAAAACATCTTCTGGTTTATAGGCAACTTTGCTTTCTGAATCTATTAAATGGTCATTTTCGAATAAATAATTTACTGTATATCCTTCTTCTTGATATCTTTTTATATTGTCAGTTTCGTGTTTTGAATCTTCTCTTTTCATGGCTTCAGTTTTAATCTGTTTATCAAATTTCCGTATTGAAACCAGATAAAATTAACTCAATTGATTTTAATCTTACCTCATTCAAAAATCGGCCTCAATAGAATATTTATTTTTCACTAAATTTAACAAAGCCAATATTTAGCATAAAAAAAACAGCTTGAAATTAGCTGTTTATAATTACAATAATACACCTAATCTTAATGAATAAAAACCGTGATTTTCTAGCAAATGGAGGAGAAATGGGGCAACTTACCCGTGACAAGGATTGGAGCAAAACGTCTGTTGGATCTATAGAATTTTGGCCTCAAAGCCTTCGTACCACTTTAGGAATTGTTTTAAACTCCAAATTCCCCATGTTTCTATTTTGGGGACCAGATCATATTTGTTTTTATAATGATGCTTATCGTCCGAGTTTAGGAAATAACGGCAAACATCCGTCGATTTTGGGAGAAAAAGGTGCAGAATATTGGTCTGAAATCTGGGATTTTATTAAACCTTTAATCGATCAAGTTCTTCAAAAAGGCGAAGCTACATGGCACGAAGATCAACTGTTGCCGATTTATAGAAACGGACAAATGGAAGATGTTTACTGGACTTTTAGCTATAGTCCCGTAAATGATGAAAACGGAAAACCAAACGGTGTTTTAGTGGTTTGCAATGAAACTACAGACCAAATAATTACTCGTAAAAAATTAGAAGAAAGCGAGAAACGTTTTAGAAACACAATCAAACAATTACCACTAGGAATTTGTGTTTTAAAAGGAGCCGATCTAATTGTTGAAACGGCTAACACAACTTATCTCCATATCATTGACAAAGAAGAAAATGCTATTTTAGATAAGCCTATTTTTGACTCTGTTCCCGAAACAAGAGAAACAGCGTATCCTATTTTAAAAAATGTTTTTGAAACTGGTATCTCCTATTATGCTGATGAATTTGCTGTTACTTTAAATCGCTACAACAAGCAAGATTTAGCCTATTTTAATCTCGTTTTTTATCCTATAAAAGAAGAAAATGATGTTATAACTGGCGTTATTGTAGTGGCGTACGAAGTTACAGAAGAAGTAAAAGCTAGACATTTGTTGGCAGAGCGCGAAAAAGCCTTTAGAAATATTGTAATGGAATCTCCAATTGCAATGGCGATCTTTAGAGGAAAAGACTTCATCATCGAAATGGCAAATTTAACGATGATGCATAATATCTGGCAAAAGAAAGAAAAAGATTGTATTGGTAAGCCTCTATTAGAAGTTTTTCCAGAATTAGAAAATCAAAAATATCCTGGATTATTGCATGAAGTTTTGAATAATGGAAAAACAATTCGGGAGAATGAAGCAGTTGCTTATGTAGACATTCACGGAAAACTCAAAAAATTCTACCTTGATTTCGAGTACACGCCACTCTACGAAAAAAATGGAAATGCATCTGGAATTATGTGTACTGTTTTTGATGTAACTTCTAAAGTTAAAGCTCGAAAAAAAGTCGAAACTGCCGAAGAAAGAGTTCGATTAGCTGCTGAAATTGGAGAAATTGCGATGTGGGATTTAAATCTTAAAAATAAAGAATTAGTCTACAGCGACACTATTCTAGATATTTTCGGTTTTGATAAAAACAGAAAAATTATCCATCAGGATATTCGAAGCCGTATTCTTCCAGAAGATGAACATATTGTAGTAGACGCATTCGCGAAAGCACTAAAAACGGGAATTTATAAATATGAAGCACGAATTTTAAAATTAGATAATTCGATTGCATGGATTAAAGTACACGGAAAAATCTTTTTTGATGATGATCAGAATCCTTCAAAAATGATTGGAACTGTAATGGATTTTACAATTGAAAAAGAAAGTCAGCAGGTATTGATGAAGAGTGAAAAAAAATTCAGACTCCTCGCCGACTCTATGCCTCAGCTTATTTGGACAAGTGATGCTTTGGGAAATCTAAATTATTTTAATCAAACCGTTTACAATTATTCTGGCATATCTGCAGAAGAAATTGAAAAAAATGGCTGGCTTCAAATTGTTCATCCAGATGATCGCGAAGAAAACTTAAAACTCTGGATGGAAGCTGTAAAAACGGGTAACGATTTCCTATTCATTCATCGATTCAAACGCTATGATGGCGAATACAGATGGCAGCTTAGTCGTGCAATTGCGCAACTAGACGAATTTGGAAAAGTGCAAATGTGGGTCGGTACAAGTACAGATATTGAAGACCAAAAGAATTTTACTAATCAACTCGAAGACCAAATTTTTGAACGGACAACACAGCTTGAGCTCAAAAATAGAGATTTGGTCAATATGAATATTGAACTGCAGTCGTTTGCTTATATCTCAAGTCACGATCTTCAGGAACCTTTACGAAAAATTCAAACCTTTGCTAGCCGATTGTCCGATTTAGATGAACAGAACATTTCTGCTGCTGCCAAAATATATTTAACTAGAATTGAGTTTTCTGCCAAAAAAATGCAGGATCTCATACAAGATTTATTAGCCTATTCGCGTGCCAACTCTGCAGATCGAATTTTTACAACAGTTAAAATTGATGAAATTGTTGAAGAAGTTATAAGTGATTTTTCAGATCGGATTGAAGAAAAAAAAGCGGTTGTGGAATACGATAATTTAGGAGAAGCAATACTTATTCAATTTCAGTTCAGACAATTGCTTCATAATTTAGTCGAAAATGCTTTGAAATTTTCTCGACCTGGAATTCCTCCAATTGTAAAAATCGCTGTAACGCAAGTTGACGGAAAATCGCTTCAAAATGCCGAATTTAAAGATAAAACCTATTATCATCTTCAAGTTTCAGATAACGGAATTGGTTTTGAGCTTGTTTATAAAGAAAAAATCTTCGAAGTTTTTCAGCGTTTAAATACTGAAAGTGAATATCGAGGAACTGGAATTGGTCTTGCGATTGTGAAAAAAATCGTCGAAAACCACAAAGGATTTATTGATGTTACAAGTGAAAAAGGCAAAGGGTCTGTTTTTAATATTTACTTTCCCGATTTATCTGAAATCAGTATCTAAAAACAAAATTTGCTTGCGTTGGAATAAATTTATTCCAGTCAATTTGAATGGCGTGTTCGATTGATTTTATTATATCGCTCATTAAAACGGGTTTTGTAATAAAACAATTGGCACCAAGATTACGGCATTTTTCAATAATACCAGGTTCGCTCGAAGTAGAATAAATCACAACTGGTATATCTTTTTTATAGTCTGAAGTACGAAGTTCTTCTAAAACATCAAATCCATTTTTTCCAGGCATATTTAAATCTAAAAAAACCACATAAGGTGTTGCTGGCAGATCCGAAATCGCATTTAAGAAATTTTGACCTCCTGAATATGTCTGAAGTTTGATATTCTGCGGTATAGATTCTACGGCGTCAGCAAAAATACTTAAATCATCTTCGTCATCATCGGTATAGAAAATAGTAAAATCTGTCATCGTATTTTTTGGCTGAGAATTATAATATTTCAAAGATAATGTAATTTTATGTAACAAATAAATATTGAATCGATTTCTCTTAAATACAGCAAATTGAAATCTCATAATTTCTAAGTTTAATTATATAATCTAAAAAAGAACAAAAAACGCCAACTTTACTTTAAGCTTTTTACAAGCGATATTAGTTTGTTTGTCAAACAGTTGAATTAGATATATAACTTTAAAATATAGTATTATGGGCGATCATAAAGACCTTACAGATGAATTTGCAGTAGATAAAATAAAAGATCTAGCTGAACATATTAAAACTTGCATGTTTTGTACATATAACGAATACAGACTGCAATCACGACCAATGTCTGTTCAAAAAATTGACGATTTAGGTCAGCTTTGGTTTTTATCTGACCGAAACAGTGGTCAGAATGCTGAAATTACTTTAAATCCGATGGTAGAAATTTTCTTTTCCGAACCACATGATAAGTTTTTAACGCTTCATGGAACGGCGAGTATTTCGTACGATCGAGAAACAATTGAAAAATTATGGAATCCAGTCGTAAAAATTTGGATGCCAGGTGGTATCGATGATCCGAATTTGAGTGTGATTAAAGTAATTCCGGAAGATGGTTATTATTGGAACAACAAAAACGGAAAAATGGTCGCGATTGCAAAAATGACGGCTGCTTTCGTTACAGGAAAAACAATGGATGACGGAATTGAAGGAAGTTTGAAATTGTAGTTTTCTGTTTAACCGCAAAGTTTTTTTTAAACCGCAAAGAGCGCAAAGTAAACGCAAAGTTCACAAAGAAAATTATCTTTTACACTTTGCGTTTACTTTGCTCTTTGTGGTTATTTTTTTTGCCATAGATTAAAAGATTAGCAGGATTAAAATCTGCTTAAATCTGTAAAATCTACAAAAAAAAAATATTCAGCAAGTAAATTATGCTCAAAGCTTTGCGATCTCTCTCAAGGCTTCAATTAAAGCTTCAAAATAAAAAACCTTAGCGTACTTTGCGTTTAAAAAACACGCACGAAAAAATTAAACAGTCATTCTTTTTAACTCTAAAGCATTCAGAATTCCTGCTTCGCTTGCAGTATTATTGAAATATACAAATCCTTTTTGGGAATCAATCTGGTTGTTTACATGTTTTAATTCTTCTGTAGAATAACTGGAATGAAATAATTTCGGAATTCCATGAAACCGAATATAAAGCAATGGAAAATCCTTAAAAATAGTTTGCGGAAGATTTGGGTGACTTACACTGCAAAACGTAATGTTATTGTCTTTAAAAACATTCCAAACCTCATCATTCCACCAGCTTTCGTGACGAAATTCGATCACATTTTTAAAATTATAATCCAGAATATTGATTATAGTTTCTAACTTTTCTTGGCTAAAAGTGTAACTCGGCGGAAATTGAAATAAAACTGCCGCAAGTTTTTCTTTCATTCCTTCATTACAAATTTCATAAAAGTCATTTAATAGACTTTCACAATCCTTCAGTTTTTTGATATGCGTGATTTCTTTCGGCACTTTGACTGAAAACAAAAAAGATTCAGGCGCTTTATTGTACCAGTTTTGAAAAACACGCACAGTCGGAAATTTATAAAAACTTCCATTGAACTCATAAGTATCAAAATGATGGCAATAAAACTCGAACCATTGCTTTGAAGGCAGATTTTGAGGATAAAAAATATTTTTCCAGAAACTGTTATAAAAGCTTGAACATCCTATTATTATTTGATTTTTCATTTGTATAGTTGTTGACAATTCGGGCAGAAAAAACTTCTGCGTTTTCGTTCTCCGGTCTGTTTTTTTTGAAACGGAAGATTGCATCTCAAACAAACATTTTTAGTATAAGCTTCCCAATGCTGTTTCAATTCAAATTTCTTTTTCCAATATAAAAACTCAAAGCTGTAAATAGAACATTCTGCTATTAACTGACTTGTTATGTGAAACGGAATTTTTCCCACAATCGATTCTGGATGAACATAACATCGATACAAAACTTCATTTTTAATGATATTACCCACTCCCGAAAAAATATCTTGATCTAAAATGACGTCACAAATCATTTTTTCTGGTATTTTTTCTAATCTTAAATGTGCTTTCTTCGGATTCCAATTTTCGTTCATAACATCAACACTCCAATCATAATGAGAATTGATATCCCCTTCAAGAATTTTAACTGAACAAGTATAAAAGTTAAGTTCGCCGTTTTCAAAAACCAAACTTAGTCGAGGTTTAGAAACCTTGCGTTCATTTATTCGGTAGGTTCCAAACATAAGCAAGTGAATTTTTACTGTAAAAGAATCAAAACAGATTAAAAAATGTTTTCCCCAGGTTTTAAACGCAAGTATGGTTTTATCCTTTAGACGTGAAATATCAATATTGGCACTTCCAGAAACAGAAATCACTTTCTTTCCTGCAAATTGCTGTACTTCTTCTTTTAAGATTACTATTGACGGACCTTCGGGCATATACTATATTTTTATTTAATTAAAAAGTGCAGTCCGAAAACTGCACTTTAATTACATTTCTAAATGTTTTATTCTATTTCTGCAGCTTCAAGATTAACTGCATTAACAGCAACTTCAGTGAGTGTTTTATCGGCACCTTTTTCTTCATCAAGTGTTTGTTCCAATAAAGTGGCCGCTTCTGGCAAACCAAGAGTCTCTGCAAATTGTCTTAAGGTACCGTAAGTAGCAATTTCATAATGCTCAATTTTCTGACTCGCTGCAATAATTCCAGCATCTCGCACTACTCCTATTTCAGTTTCTTCCAGCATTCCTTTCGCTTCTTCAATCAAACCTTCCATCGCATCGCATTTTTTGGCTGTTGGTTTTTGTCCAATAATTTTAAAAACTTGCTCTAGACGAGTGATTTGCTGTTCCGTTTCTGTTAAATGGTTGTCAATTGCGTCTTTCAATTCAACCGAAGTTGCATTTTTAACCATTACTGGCAGTGCTTTGGTCAAAGCTTTTTCTGCCCAATAAATATCTTTCAAGGCTTCTTCAAATAATTCAGTTAATCCTGATGCCGCGTTCGATTTTGGCTTTGTAACTCCTCTTGGAATAGTCTCTTTTGCAGACGTTTTAGTTTTACTATCAGTAGTTTTCATGGTAATAATTTTTTATAATTAATATGATTGTAAAATTACAGTCTCACCAAATAGACTGGTTATATGATTCCAACTTAAAATTCCATTCTAAACACCTGTTAATTATACAATTAGACTTTGTTATTCTATAATAGATTCCTATCTCTTCATGCTAGCTTTGTATATATAATTATAAAAAATAGCGATCATGAATACTATAGATAAAAACAACAGCACAAATAAGGATTTTAAAAATCACTTTTCTGATGACAGAAATCTGGCAGAAGATCTTAAAGATGATGCTAGAAAACCCGACAATGATAATCGTGAAATTGCTGAACGAGGATACACGGTCAGAAATGGCCACAATCCCAATCGACCTAATCCAGATCAGGAAGATTTTTCGGATGATGATTTGGACGATTTAAATGATGATTTTCATAAGGACAGGGATTTAGAAGACAATAACGATGATATTTATGAAGTTGAATTGGAAGACGATTTCGAAGAAAACGACGAGTTTGATAATCCTTCAGATTTAACCGAAGAGGAATACGATTTTAATGAAACAGAAGATGTATTGGAAGATCTTGATGAAGATGAAGATGAAGATGAAGACGATGAAGAAGATGATGAAGACGATGAAGACGATGAAGATGAGTACATAGAAGAAGATATTGACGACGACGATAATGATTACATCGAAGATGATGTACAAGAAGATAACGATGATGAAGAATATCCTGAAAATGATCCTCGCCGATTCTAAATTTCTTATTTCAAAAATAAAAAACCGTCTCGTTATTTACCGAGACGGTTTTTTTGAGTTTAAAATTCAACTATTTAATCTATAATAATTCTTAACAGAAATATCAATTTCGAATTATTAAAACCAGAAACGACACATTACAAATGAATGTGCCGTTTTATTTGTTGTTTATTTAACTGATATTCTTATACTCTCGATCTTCCGCTGATTAAGGAAATAACGAATAAAACTAAAAATATAAAGAATAAAATTTTTGCAATACTAGCAGCTCCAGCGGCAATTCCGCCAAAACCAAATATTCCCGCCACAATGGCTAGAATAATAAAAGTGACTGTCCAACGTAACATAATAATAGTTTTTTAGTTAATACTGATTTTGTTTGTATTCAAACTTTATGCTTTTGGAGAGATGCATTAACTCTTTTATGAACATGATGAATCTAAATTGATTTCATAATTCTGAATCAACTCAGAAAATGCGATTTCTGATTTTGTAAAATATTTTCTTGTGCTTCGGCTTTTTTGCGCCAAATCAAAATATTTTTGAATGGAACCATCTTCATAAGTCGAAATCAAAAGCGGATGAACGTAATAGTCTTTGCAGACTTTTCTTGTGTTTCCGAGCGCTTCTGCTGTTAAATCAAAAGCTGCAATTATATTCTGCTTGATTTCTTTTTCGTCTGAAGTGATTCCCATTTCCATTAAACTTTCAAAGAAAATAATTGAAGCTGCCCAAGTTCTAAAATCTTTCGCACTGAAATATTCGCCAGAAATATTATGGAGATATTCATTTACAGCGTGACTATCTAAAACTTTTTTTTCGCCGTTTTTATCATAATATTTAAAAACTTCATAACCTGGAATTTCTTCGCAGCGGCTTACCAATTTTATTAGTTGTTTGTTTCGGGTGGTAATGGTATGCTGTTTTCCTTTTTTACCAATAAATTCAAATCGAAGCGAATTTCTATTGATATTAATATGACGTTTTCTAAGAGTCGAAAGTCCGTACGATTTGTTGTCTTTGGCGTACTTCTCATTTCCAATTCTGATATGCGTTTCTTCCATCAATCGAATGACTAAAGCGGTTACTTTTTCTTTAGACCATTCTTCCTGTTCCAAATCAAGATCTACTTGTTTTCTTATGGATGGGAGTTTTGCACCAAATTCTGCTATTTTATAAAACTTGGTTTGGTTCCGAATCAAATTCCATTTTGGGTGATAACGGTATTGTTTTCTATTTTTTACATCTGTTCCAACCGCTTGTAAATGTCCGTTTGTAATAGCTGTTATTCGAACATTTTCCCATGCTGGCGGAAGTACTAAACTATTAATGCGTTTAATTTCATGTTTGCTTTTTACATTTTTTCCGTTCTTTTTATAAACGAAATTTTCTCCTTCGCGGCAGCGTATAATTGTCAATTGATGATCATTGATGTATTCCAAATCTAGTTTTTCAATTACTAAATGTGGCGCTTTAATCAGCTGATTCATTAGGATTTCCTTTTTGGCTGCGGCATTCATGTTATTTAAATTTTTATCACATTAATAGTTTGTTTTAAATTTTAGTTATTTCTTAAAGAATCAATTAAGGCTTTTTTATTCATATAAGATCTTCCTTTTATACCCACTCTACTGGCTTGTTTTAGAAGTTCTTCTTTTGTCCATTCATCGTAAGGCTTAGCTTTTCCGCCCTTCTTTCCTGCATCTGGCGTGTTGGCAATACGAGCCGATTTTTCTTTGCTGTATCCTTTTTTTACCAATGCTTCATATTGCGCTTCATTCTTAATTCTTGGATCTGGCATGACTTTTATTTTTAATTATTTCTAAAAATCTATAAGCCAAAGTTCTTCAAAAAGTTAAGTGAGTCTGTTATAGAATTTTGGTTTGAAATTTCAAATTTGTAGGATGGGAATTGTGAAAGTCGAAATGTAAGTTTGTCTTTTTGTGAAATGTGAAATGTTAGATGCAAAAAAAATCCCAACTCTAAAAGAGTTGGGATTTTACAAGTAAAGAAGTTTTAACTAATCACATTTTATCTTCTTATAATCCTGTGTTTTTTCGTCATATTCTAAACAAGTCTTTTTAACTAAGACCATTTTATTATTGACTACTTTATATTCGGCTCTTTCAATGCTTCTTCCTGCACAGCATTGATTGTGCTCGTAAATTCTTTTGGTTTTACTATCAAATTCTAGAGAAGTTCCGCTGAAACTGCTTTCAAAGTATTTTCCCGTTTTCGGATTGTACAGAAAATATATTCTTGAAGTATTTGGTCCAGCATAACTAGATTCAAAAACGGAGAATTCTTCAAATCCATCAAAATTGTAATCACCAATATTTACATTATACAATCCCCAAAGTTGACATGCGACATCGACTTTCTGAATTAATTTATCGGTCTTTTTTTCAATGATTTTTATTCCCGAAACCCCAGAAGAACCGCCTTTTTCTTTCGAAACAATCAATTTAAAATACTTGTCTTTTAAAGAAACTGGCTGTAAAATCTCTCTTTCTGACCATTCTTCGCCATTATTATTAAGATCAAATTCTTTCTCCAAACTGATTTTAAGTTCTTTTCCTGAAATCAAATCTTTCCAAATTCCGTTTAATTGATCACTTTCTGCGTTATAATTTTCGAAACTTAATTTGGCAGTTTCTTTATCATTTTTATCTTTTTCAATGAATACCAAAGTAGTTCCTTTCAGCTTTGCATTTAAAACAATCGGAGTATCATAATTAGAATAAGCATAAATTGCCGTTCCTTGCCCGTCAGAATAAACGTCAGTTACAAACTCGATTGGATATTTGTCAATGAAACCTTTATAATTTATTTGGGCTGATGCAAAAGCTGTGGCTAAAAGAAATAGGAAGGTGATTTTTTGTTTCATGAATAATCTTTCTGATTACAAGTTTTAAATTAAAAATTGTTTTGATAAATCATTTAAATGATCCGTCATCATTAATGAATTGAAATGAATAATTATTATCTAAAATTTTACCTCCTATTCTAATAAATGTTCCAAATTGACCACGCCAATCTTCAGTGTCATTTTCTATTGCAGTATCCCAACGAATCACTCCACAAAAATTAGGTTTATCTAATTCATCTTTTATAACAACTCCTAATTCGTTATTTAAAGAGACTTTCATTCCATAATTAAAATCATTTTCCATAAAATAGATTTTGAGCTAATATAGAAATTTAACTACATCTTAATCCTATAACAATCCATAAAAATCCTGTAAAATTTTCTTACAGCTTCTCTATAATTTTACATCATAACATTTAAACTATTAAAATCATGAAAAAGTTATTATTAGCCGGAAAAGCCATTTTAGGAGCAGGACTTATCATTATATTTCTTCAATCTTGTAAAAACGAAACCAAACAAGAAGATCCAAAAGAAGTTGCAGAAGATGCAAACGAAGCAAAATTCGATTCTATTGACAGTAAAGAAGATGATTCTGAATTTTTAGTAGATCAAGCCGAAATTAATTTAGCTGAAATCGAAATTGGTAAACTGGCTCAAACAAAAAGTACAAACGCTGAAGTGAAAAAATTTGGTAAAATGCTTGTTGATGAGCACACTAAATCGGCTTCTGAAGTGAGTGCTTTAGCAAAAGCGAAAAACTTTACTCTACCAACTTCTCTAACTGAAGAAGGTCAAGAGGAATACAATAAATTAAACGAAAAATCGGGTGTTGATTTTGATAAAAAATTCGCCGATATGATGATTGACGGTCACGAAAAAGCGATCAAAAAACTTCAAGACGCAACAAAAGATGCCGTTGACGAGGATGTAAAAACTTGGGCATCTAATAATATTGCTGGTTTAACAGCACATTTAGAACACGCTAAATTGCTGAAACAAAACCTAGACAAAAAGTAAAATAAATTTAATTGGTTATTATTTATTTTTAGACGCTAAGATTCTGAGATTCTAAGGTTCTAAGTAATGGAGCATCTAAGAACCTCAAATCTTTGCTAAAAACCCCTCAAGAGTTGAATTGCTTGAGGGGTTTGTTTTTTTTAGATGCTGAGATTCTAAGTTACTAAGATTCTAAGTTTTCTCTTAGTTGCTTAGTAACTTAGAATCTCAGAGACTTAGAAACTTATTTCCCCGCTATCTTTTGCAGATGCTCAGGATATCTTGAACCTTCTATTGTTATTTTTGATGCGGCATCGTTGATTTCTGAAAGATCGTTAGCGGAAAGCACTAAATCTAATGCGCCAAGGTTTTCTTCTAAACGATGTAATTTTGTAGTTCCTGGAATTGGTGCAATCCAAGGTTTTTGGGCTAGAATCCACGCGAGAGCAATTTGAGCATTTGTTGCTCCTTTTTCAGAAGCGATTTTTGTCAATAAATCTACTAAAGCTTGATTTACTTTTCTGGCTTCTGGTGTGAAACGCGGTAATGTATTTCTAAAATCAGTACTATCAAATTGCGTGTTTTCATCAATTTTAGCGGTTAAAAAACCTCTTCCCAACGGACTAAAAGGCACGAAACCAATTCCTAATTCTTCTAATACTGGAAAAATTTCTTCTTCTGGAGTTCTCCACCAAAGTGAATATTCACTTTGCAATGCCGTTACAGGCTGAACTGCGTGCGCACGACGAATGCTTTCTACGCCTGCTTCTGAAAGTCCAAAATGTTTTACTTTTCCTTCCTGAATTAAATCTTTTATAGTTCCTGCAACGTCTTCCATAGGAACATTTGGATCAACGCGATGCTGATAATACAAATCGATTATATCTGTTTTTAATCTTTTTAATGAACCTTCAACGCTTTTTCTAATCCATTCTGGACGGCTATCTAGTCCTTTTTTAGAATCGCCTTCCAAAAAGCCAAATTTTGTTGCAATTACAACTTTATCGCGAAAAGGCGATAATGCCTCTCCCAATAACCCTTCATTCAAAAATGGTCCGTAACATTCTGCCGTATCAAAAAAAGTAATTCCTTTTTCGTAAGCAGAACGCAACAAACTGATCATTTCTTTTTTATCATGAGCTGGCCCGTAACCAAAACTCATTCCCATGCAGCCAAGTCCCAATGCTGAGACTTCTAAACCGCTATTTCCTAGTTTACGTGTATGCATTTTTTTTAAGTTTCTAAGATGCTAAGATTCTGAGATTCTAAGTTTTTTTCTTGATTTCCCTCGTCTGAATATCTTAAATTTTTATTTAATTAATAGTTGCTAAGATTTTAAGTGTTTCGCAGAGAAACTTAGAATCTTAGCAACTCCTTAGAATCTTATTTCAAAGAAGCCATATCAATCACAAAACGATATTTGATATCTCCTTTTAATAATCTTTCGTAAGCATTATTTACGTCGTTTACGCCAATTAATTCGATGTCTGCTGTAATGTTGTGTTCTGCACAAAAATCAAGCATTTCTTGAGTTTCTGCGATTCCGCCAATTGCAGATCCTGCAAAGCTTCTTCTTCCTAATAAAAGGCTGAAAGAAGTTACGGGAAGTGGTTCCATTGGAGCTCCAACAAGCGTTAAAGTTCCGTCTACTTTAAGTAGATTTAAGTACGAATCGATATTGTGTTCAGCAGAAACGCAGTCTAAAATAAAGTTCAAGCTTTTAGCATGTTTTGCCATTTGCTCTTGATCTGTAGATAAAACTACTTCGTCAGCTCCAAGACTTTTTGCTGCATCAAATTTAGATACCGATGTAGTAAAAACTACCACATGAGCTCCCATAGCTTTTGCTAATTTGATTCCCATGTGTCCTAAACCGCCAATTCCTACGATTCCTACTTTTTGCCCAGGGCCAACTTTCCAATGTTTTAACGGTGAATAAGTTGTAATTCCAGCACAAAGTAATGGTGCAACTCCAGCAAGATCTAGTTTATCAGAAATATGTAATACATAATTTTCATCTACAACAATACTTTGAGAATATCCTCCAAAAGTATGTCCTCCTAAATGTTTATCTGGAGAATTGAATGTCAATATGTTCCCTTCGTCACAGTATTGTTCTAAATCATTTTTGCAATGCTCACATTCTCTGCAAGAATCGACCATACAACCAACTCCTGCTAGTTCTCCAACTTTAAAGTTTTTTACATGATCACCAATTTTTACAATTCTTCCCACGATTTCGTGACCAGGAACAATTGGATACATTGTTCCATGCCATTCATTTCTAGCTGAGTGCAAATCTGAGTGACAGATTCCGCAATACAAAATTTCGATTTCTACATCGTGTGCCTGTACTGCTCTTCTTTTAATATCTAGGGTCTTCAATGGTGCTTCGGCAGCTTCAGTACCAAAGGCTTTAATGCTTTTTGTTTCCATAATTTATTGTTGTTTTTTGTTTCAAGTTTAAAGTTTCAGGTTTCAAACCGTTCTGAAATTGCAATAGAAATCTAGCTGATTCATACTGATTTACAAATAGTTATATAAATTTCGATTATTTTTACCTAATCAAAAAATATAATCTGCTATAAATCAGTAAAATCTGCGCAAAAACTTAGAATCTCAGAACCTTAGTATCTTAGAACCTTAGCATCTTTCAAAAGAATAATATTCTTCATCAGTAACGTTTTCCAGCCAAGTTCCATGACCTTTGTCTATTTCTGTAACAATGGTAATATGAGAATATTTTGTCGTTGGTGTTGCTCCGTACCAATGCTCAATTCCAGGTAAAACTGTAATTACTTTCCCTTTTTCGATAAGATTAATTTGTCCGCCTCTTTCTTGGTAATATCCAACTCCATCCGTTACAATGATTAGTTGCAAACTTGCATTACTGTGCCAATTACTTCTTGCTCCGGGTTCAA
Source organism: Flavobacterium ginsenosidimutans (assembly GCF_003254625.1). Classification (GTDB taxonomy): domain Bacteria; phylum Bacteroidota; class Bacteroidia; order Flavobacteriales; family Flavobacteriaceae; genus Flavobacterium; species Flavobacterium ginsenosidimutans. The sequence goes on along the minus strand of NZ_QJRJ01000082.1, from coordinate 105,195 downwards.
AAGAAATATCTTTGATAACAGTATTTTCAGGATGAATTTCGCTTGTTTGCTTTTTATATGACACTTCGCCTGTCATATAAGTATTTGGGATTTTACCTTCTTCGATTACAGCAGTGAAATGTGTCGACATAATTTCGTTGTTTTTAGGTTAATAATTAATTTAAAAGTCGTTATAAGCTTATTTAAGTGAAATAATCAGTACATCGAACCTCTTTCTAGAAAGAGATTTTGATTTTAGCAATGTTTTAAAAATGTATATATTTTTCTATTATCAAAAATTTAAAACTAAATATAAAGCTGGACATCGCTTTTGTGAAGTGTTATTTAGCCGTTTAAAAACTGATACAAAGATTCGTTGTTTATTTCAGGGCAAATGTAGAACAATACTACAATGCTGAAATAACAATATTCAAACAAAAAATTAAGAATTTGAAACAATTTACATTCGAAGCGATTTCGGAACCGTTCCTGTAAGTCTTTTGAAGTAATTATTAAAATAACTCGGATATTCAAATCCAAGCGAGTAACCAATATCCGAAATGCTCCAATCTGTGTGCTGCAATAAAGCTTTTGCTTCGTTGATGACTCTTTCTGTAATATGTGCCGTAGTTGGTTTTCCTGTAACTTCTTTCACAGAACGGTTTAAATGATTTACGTGTACAGAAAGACTTTGCGCATAATCTTGAGGCGTTTTTAAAGCTAAAGGCTGGTTTTTGGTCTCGATTGGAAATTGTCTTTCTAATAATTCTAAAAACAAAGAAGTAATTCTTGAAGAAGCATTTTTATGTTTAAAGAAATTCTCCGATGGCTGCATTTTCATCGATTCATGAATAATCAAATTGACATAACTACGCATCAAATCGTCTTTGAATGCATAATCGGTTTCATATTCTTCAATCATTTTCTGGAATAACGAATCAATAAACACCTTTTGTTCAGGAGTTAAAGAAAAAATTGGAGTTCCCCCTATTTTAAACAAAGGAGATTCATGAAGAGTTTCTGATCTGTCTTTGGTTTTAAAAAACTCTTCAGTAAAAACGCAAGCATAACCTTCATATCCTTCAGAAAGCGTTTCCCAAGAATATGGAATAATCGGATTACCGAAAAACAAAATCGTTCCATCGGTTTCTATTCCGCGGTCAGCATACTGTATAATGCTTTTGCTCGTGTTTATACAGATTTTATAAAAGTCTCTTCGGCTATAAACGGGAACTTTACTGAAATCTCCATTTATAGGATAGACTTTAAAACCTTTCATCTTCAAATCTGAAGTGAAATCGCAATTCTGTGTTTCTGTTTGATTATTCATTTTGCAAAGTTATGAAAATCAAACATTATTCTTTTGTTAATTTTTTGTTTCAGGTTTCACGTTTGCGAGGTTAACCGCAAAGAGCGCGAAGAATTACGCAAAGTTCGCTAAGTTTTTTTTTGAGATAGAAATGCTCGCAAATTCGCTAAGACGCAAAGTTTTTTCTCAATTTATGTCCTCCTGAGCGAAGTCGAAGGACACGCAAGTAGCTCCGCATAGGATATAAAATGCGCATATCCTTCGACTTCGCTCAAGAAGACAAATGTGAATCTCTAAATTTAACTGAAAATTCCTTTGCGAACCTTGCGTAATTCTTCGCGTTCTTTGCGGTTAAAAAAACTACTTCACCACAATTAAATTATTCTTTAATCCTTTCCCTGAAGCAGATAAAACAACTTCCTTCGCATTTTCATCTTTCTGAATAATGATTTGAGCATAACCATTAAACAGCTTTCTTTTCCAAGATTCTGCTGGTGTTATTACTTGAATAATTCCTGGATCTGTATTCATAACATCCCAGTCTTTTATTTTTTGTAAAGGTGTTGCTGCAATGTGAATGGTATTTTTTCCTTGTTTTAAAATAGCCGAATTCAAAACATATTTTTGAAAATCTTCTTTGCTTGGTTCAACTTTATTTCCGTTCACAAAAACTACTGTTTCAACTCCTATTTTTTTGTAAAAGAAGCTTACCACATTTGAAGTTGAGTTGTTCTTTAAATCAAATTCTCCTTTATAAATGTATGACGGAGCTTGTTTTTTGTAATCACGATTTTTAAAAGCTTCTGTCCATTCGTTTTCTGAATAATTGCGTAATTGCTGAGGCAGAGATGCAGTTGTTTCTTTTTGTTCCATAAAATTACTTATAGCAACTAAAGCAATATCATCAATAAACTGATCGCTTTCTAACGAAGTTGGATCACCGTTTCCTACTCCCAAAATTTTACCGCCTTTTATAGAAAACATAATTTCATCATTTGCTGTCGGAATGTGTAAGCCATTTTTATCTGTAGTTTCAACCGTTACAACAGAAACATTTCCTTTCAATACATTTTCTTTATCTAAAGAAAGTTTAATATTTTCTGGTTTTCCAGTAGTTTTCCGAATGTCTGATAAAACTTTTTTACCGTTTTTATATCCAACAGCTTCCAAAGTTCCTGGAGTATAATTTACTTTCCATTCTAAATGGCTGTTTTGCTCCATTTTCTTTTTTCCGAGGCTTTTTTTGTTGAGAAAAAGTTCTACTTCATCACAGTTTGAATACGCCCAAACATCAATTTCTTTGCCTTCCATTCCACTCCAATTCCAATGTGGCAGTAAATGCAAAACGGGTTCTTTTCCCCACCAAGATTTTAAATAGAAAACATTGTCTTTCGGAAAACCGCAAACGTCCATCATTCCGAAATAAGAAGTTACAGAAGGCCAGCCATAAGGAGTTGGTTCTCCACGATAATCAAAGCCCGTCCAAATGAACATTCCTGCTAAATAAGGCCTTTCGGCGTAGAATTTCCAGCCTTCTTCAATACTATAAAAAGTTGGTCTCGGTTTTTTATCATAAGCACTTTGGTAATGTTTCGCATCATCTGTAAAATAGATGCCTCGGGTTGCAAATGTAGAACCTTCTTCGGTTCCCATTCCTGGCTGTTGCTTAAACTGATTTCTGTGTGCATCAATATCTCCGTTTCCTAAATAATTATATCCCATAATTTCCACAACAGAAGAAATTCCGCTTTTAAATCCGCTACTGATTCCTACTGTTACAGGTCTTGTCGGGTCGATACTTTTGCTGAAATCCTGCATTGTATTGGTAATTCTTTCGCCAGTAATTCCGCCTTCAATCTGCCATTCTTCATTTCCAACCGACCAGCAAAAAATACTTGGATGATTGCGATCTCGTTCCATCATTCGTTGTAAATCATTCAAATGATAATCGTTGATTCCCATTAAGCGCGTTTCATCAATAACCAACATTCCAAGTTTATCGCAAGCATCCAATAATTCTGGTGTTGGAGGATGATGTGAACAACGATAGGCATTTGAGCCCATTGCTTTCAGTTTTGCAATTCTATAATACTGAATTTCATCTGGAAGCGCTGTTCCAATTCCTGCGTGATCCTGATGATTATTTGTTCCTTTTAGCTTTACATGTTTTCCGTTAAGGAAAAAACCATTTTCTGAATCAAACTTTATGGTTCTGATTCCAAATGGGGTTTTATACTGATCAATTATTTTTCCCTCGCTTTTAATTTCGGTAACTAACTGATATAAATTAGGCGAATCAATATCCCATAAAAGCGGATTTTTGACACTTAATTTTGATGAAAAGGCATTTGTTTTATAAAATTCTGGTGCTGTAACATTTTCAGAATTTGTTGCGACTTGCTTTCCTGAAGCATCTAAAACAGTTTGGTTTATTTCGACATTTCCTTTAAAATGCCCTTTGTTCTCCAATTTTACTTCTGCAGTAATTAAAGCATTATCATTTGTAATTTCTGATGTAACGTAAGTTCCGTTTTGTACCACATGAAGCGGATTGGTTTTCTGAAGATAAACATGTCTATAAATTCCTGCTCCTTCATAAAACCAGCCTTCTTCCATCGAAGCATCAACACGGACAACTATTGTATTTTCGCCTCCATAATTTACGTAAGCCGTTACATCATATTCAAAACCATTATAACCGCTTTCTTCGGTTCCTAAATAGAATCCGTTGAAAAAGACTTTTGAGTTTCTAAAAACTCCATCAAATTTTAGAGAAATAGTTTTCCCTAAATCTTCATTCGGAATATTTATCTTTTTTCTATACCAGCCAATACTTTTCTTTGGGAAATTTTTCCCTGCTGATTTGAATCCGTGGCTGAAACTTGCGCTTTCGCTAAAAGGCTGTTCAACTGCCCAGTCGTGTGGCAAATCCAATTTTCTCCAAGCACGATCGTCAAACCCTGAAGCTGCTGGTCCATCAGCAAATCCGGTTTTAGTTAAATAGGAAAAATAACCTTCTGCATGGCCAAAATCCTTTTTTGTATCGTATAAATGCCCGAATGAAAACCGCCAATCTTTATCAATTAAAATAAGTTCTCTTCCTGATTTATTTTGTGCTAATAAATGGAATGAACATAGAAGAAAAAAGTAAAAAATCGATTTTTGGGTAAAAGTGGTTTTCATGAGTTTGGTTGTTAGTAAATCAAATAGCGATAAAAATAAGGCTTTTAGTAAAGAAACATTAATAGTATTTTATCAAAATGTGATAATCCATTCATACAATGCTTTAGAATGCATTTCAAAATTTAGAATGAATCTAATGGCTTCAGATTCAAAAATGATTTTCTTTTGATGTAATTTTATATTCAAATCTTAAAAAGCAATTATACGATGAGTACTATTATTAACGAAAATAGACTTCAAAGTACTTTTAAAAACCTTGATCATAAGATTAATAAACTTAATGATCAAAAGATTATGGCTTTTTTCGAATCTTTAGGATTATTAGAAAGAAAAGATGTTCCGAGAGACTTTTTGAATTGGGAAAACATATTAATTGTTGTTCCAAATCGACATGTATCGCACGAGCTGAAATACTATAAATATGCGATTTCACGAATTTCATTTTTAACAAATCCTTACGCAGATCAAATTCATATTTATGATCTCAAAGATTGGAAAAGCGCATCGGGAAACAAAACACAGTTTCAGATCAGAGAAATGCTGAAAACGAGTTTTGGAGGTGTAAAGAAAGTTATTAAAGAGTCTTAAGAAAAGAATTAAAAATTAAAAGCCCAATATTATCGATTGGGCTTTTTGGTTTTTAACGCCTATCTAGCGAAAGTAAAATTTGACTCATTTTATGTCTTCCTGAGCGAAGTCGAAGAACACGTTTGTTATTCCACAACAATACTTTACGCATATCCTTCGACTTCGCTCAGGAGGACAAACTGAAGTCATTAATGAGGTAGAAGAAAATCTTACTGAACCTCTAAAAGTTCTTTAATTTTAGCTTCTAAAGCCTGTCCGTGAATGTTTTTTGCTAAAATAATTCCGTTTTTATCAATCAAAAAGTTTAATGGAACAGATTGTAGCATATAATCTCCTACAACTGGAGATTGCCAGTATTTTAAATCACTAACATTTGTCCAAGGCAATTTTGCTTTTGCGATTGCTCCCGTCCATAATGGCTTTTTTGTATCCATCGAAACTCCGTAAATCGATAATTTATCTGGATAAGCATTATTCAGTTTTATTAATAATGGCTGTTCTTTAATGCAAGGCCCGCACCAAGAAGCCCAAAAGTCAACTAAAACTAAAGTTCCTCTTAAAGAAGAAAGTGCAACTTTTTCTCCTTTTGTATCTGGCAGATCGATTTCTGGAGCAATATCTCCAACATCTACGCCTACAACTTGAGCTTTAGAACTGGTAATTACACAACATAAAAATGCTGCAATAAGTAAAGTTTTTTTCATAATGGATTAAGTTTAATTTGGATTTGGGTTGTTTTTTAATCATGTTATTGCCTCAACATTTGTCATTTCGACGAAGGAGAAATCTCCACAAGTAACTCCGCAACGAGAATCCAATCTTTGTCGAGCTTCTCGCGGAGATTTCTCCTTCGTCGAAATGACATACAATGAGAGTGAAAATATTGTGTATTCCTAAGAAACATTAAACAACAAATATAAATTTTCTTTACCAAATTCTCCATCATTTCCTCTCCTCCATCATAAAATTATCCTAAATATTTTTCTTCAAATCCATATATCGGGAAAAGTCGATATATTTGCATCATGGAAACGATAGAAATTTTTAAAGCATTATCCAACAAGTCCAGATTACAAATGCTGGAATGGCTAAAAGAACCAGAAATTAACTTTCCGGGACAGCTTGAACATGCCGGATTTGAGCATGGTGTCTGCGTTGGACAGATTCAAGCCAAAGCTGGTTTGACTCAATCCACAGTATCCGAATACCTGTCTATTTTACAGCGTGCTGGTTTTATTGAAGCCAAGCGTGTTGGACAATGGACTTATTATAAACGTAACGAAGGTGCCTTTGAAGCACTTAGTAAATTAATTCAATCTAATTTGTAAAATTACTATGAGTACAAACAACCTCTTTTCTGAATTTAACTTAAAGTCGTTAAATCTGAAAAACCGAATCGTAATGGCGCCAATGACGCGCTCTTTTTCTCCGAACGGAGTTCCAACTGATGAAGTCGCAGCTTATTACCAAAAAAGAGCTGAAGGCGAAGTTGGATTAATTTTATCTGAAGGAACTGTTATTGACAGAAAATCTTCTTCTAATGATGCTAATGTTCCTCACTTTTATGGCGATGTAGCTTTAAATGGATGGAAAAAAGTTATTGACGAAGTTCATGCTGCGGGTGGAAAAATGGCACCGCAAATCTGGCATATGGGAATTATGGACAACCACCATTCTGGATGGGTTCCGCCAGTTCCATTTGAAGGTCCGTCTGGATTAAACCGTCCTGATTTTAGAAATGGTGTTGCCATGTCTGAAAAAGACATTGAAGAAACTATTCTTGCTTTTGGTAAAGCAGCTGCTGATGCTAAAAGATTAGGTTTTGACACTGTTGAAATTCACGGTGCACACGGTTATTTAATTGACCAATTCTTTAGAGCAGAAACAAATTTACGTGAAGATATCTACGGAGGAAAAACACTTCCTGAACGTAATCGTTTTGCTGTTGAAGTAGTAAAAGAAGTGAGAAAGCAAGTTGGAAATGACTTTGCTGTAATTATGCGTTTTTCTCAATTCAAACCTTCTGACTACAACTATAAATTGGCTAAAAATCCGCAAGAATTAGAAGCTTGGCTTACTCCACTTGTTGATGCAGGTGTTGATATTATTCACGCTTCACAACGTCGTTTCTGGGAACCAGAATTTGAAGGTTCTGATTTGAATTTTGCTGGATGGGCTAAAAAAGTAACTGGAGCTCCAACTATTACCGTAGGTTCTGTGGGACTTTCTGGTGATTTCTTTGGTGCATTTGCAGGAGAAAGTTCGCAACCGACTTCTTTAGAAGAATTAAACAGACGTTTCGACAGAGGCGATTTTGATTTGGTTGCCGTTGGAAGACCTCTTTTATCAGATCCAAATTGGGTTGCTAAAATCAAAGCAGGAAAAACTGATGAGTTAAAAGGTTTTAGTAAAGATGCTTTAGGACAATTGGTTTTAGAATAAGTTTTAAAGATGCTAAGGTTCTGAGATTCTAAGATGCTAAGTTTTTTCTTTTGTTGCTTCTTACTGAAAATCGAACAATACTCAAATAAGAAAGGGATGAAGTTTAAAACTTCATCCCTTTTTGAATATCTATAACTAACAAAATTTAGAAATTCAATTTTTTAAAAGACGCTAAGAAACTAAGATCCTAAGTGACTAAGTTTTATCTTAGAATCCTTTTTGACCAATCTTTATTATCTTAGAACCTTAGCTACTTAGAACCTCAGAACCTTTTTTTCTCTGAAATTTATTTACAAGCCAATTTCTTACTGGTTCATCGTATAGTTTTAAACATACAAAAGCTAGAATGATACTTACGATTAATACGCCGATTCCTTCCAAATAGCCATTTTCCATCGAAACTTTATTATCTACAACCCATGCTGTAAACCAATAAATTAAGGGATAATGTGTAATATAAATTGGGTATGAAATATCTCCGAGAAGTTTGCAAATCTTAAGTGAAAACTCATTTTTAATTTCTCCTCCCGCTCCAATTGCCACAATAATTGGGAAAATAAAAATAATACAGATTGATTCGTATAATCCATTGATCCAAAGACTGTTTTCGTCTCCAAATCTTGGCAATGCTAAAACAATTGTGATTAAAATGCTGCAAACCCAAAAAGCATTTTTTACATGAATTAATTTTCCTAAACGGCACAATAAAACTCCAGCAAAAAACGGATACAATAATCTTGTAAAGCCAACATTCATTTGTTCTAAATTCAGCGACCATCCTCCGATTACATCACCTTTTGGACCAAAAACAGTATAATTAATTAACAGTCCGGCAAATATCAGTACAAAAACTGATAGCACTTTATTCGAAAACTTACGAAAGATTAGGGCGTACAAGATATTTGCAATATATTCAAAAAAAAGTGACCATGCCGGACCGTTTAAAGGATGCATTTCTCCCCAACCTCTAATTTCTAATGAAGGTGGAATTGGCAATAATGTAAATCCTATTACCATCGTCAAAATAACTTTCCAAGCTTCCATTCCTCCGATCATTGGAAACAATATATTTGAAGCTTGAAAATAGTAAAATATAGCACCAATAATCATTCCTAAAATAACCATTGGCTGCAAACGAATTAATCGGCGTTTGTAAAATTCCCATTGTCCCATTTTTCCCCAGCGATCGTCATACGCGTAAGCGACAACAAATCCAGACAAAAGGAAAAAGAAATCTACTGCAAGATATCCGTGATTTATAATTTGTACAAAACGATTTCCTCCAGCAAAAGCTTCAAAAATATGAAAGGCAACCACTAAAATGGCAGCAACTCCACGCAATCCGTCCAGAATTTCGTAATGTTTTTTTGGTTTTATATCATTCATAATAATGGTTAATTATAATTGTAAATTGTGAATGGTTAATTGTGAATTGTTGGTTAGCGATGAATTAAAATTTATAATTCACAATTAACCATTCACAATTATTATTGATGGTTTTTAAGCCATTCTGCTCTTCTTTGATCTGGTGAATGTTTTACAGAAAAGTTTTCGAATTTCGCTTCAAAACCTTTTCCGTCTGGAGAAGCGGCCATTAAACCAACCATAACTGGCGTGTTGTCTTGTAAAGGCGCATTTCTGGTCATGATGTAGTTTTTGTCGTCAAAAGAATAGAATATCTCAACGGCATCTAATCTTCTAACGGCTTTAATCCAAATAAAAGGCGGTACTTTATCTAGAGTCGTTACACTCCAATCGCTTTTATCGTGTGTGACAACTGTACTAACATTGAATTTTCCATCTACAAACTCTACACCTGTTTTGATATAGTTTTTTTCGTCAATACGAATCATTAATCCCATTTGGTCAAAACGAGCAATGTAATTTCCGGTCAATTTAACTTTTGCCTCAAATTCACCACCATAATTAGCATAATAAAAAGGCGCGTCATCAACCGTAAATCCGTAATGCGAAATTCTCCAATAATCGCTATTCGCGGTTACATTCATAATTAAAGCATTGTTTTTAATTTCCCATTTTTCAGGTTCATTAAACCATTGCATTTTATTCAGTGTCTGTGCTGAAATATTTTGGCACAAAACAAGTCCAATTGTAAAAAATAATATTCGTTTCATTTTATTTGATTCTTAATTTTTCAAAAGGTAAAACTTCTAACGTTTTACTTTTAACCTCTAACTTTTTAAGACAAAAGCAAAGCTGCAAATTTTGACACTTGCAGCTTTACAAACCAACCAATTTTTAGAAATAAAAAAACTTATTTAAGTGAGAAGTTCACTTTAGATTTTATATCTGTAGATGAAGCGCCAATAATCGCTTCAAAATCACCAGGTTCAGCAACCCAGTCATGTTTTTTATCGTCGAAGAAACTTAAAGCCGTTTTATCAATTGTAAACGTTACTGTTTTTTCTTCTCCTGCTTTCAGAGCCACTTTCTCAAAACCTTTTAATTCTTTGATCGGACGAACTAAAGAAGATTTCACATCGGTAATGTACAATTGCACCACTTCAGATCCTTCTCTGCTTCCTGTATTTTTTACATTAACTGAAAATGTGATTTTATCTCCAGTGTTAATTTGTTTTTTATCAGCAGTTACTTTTCCGTAAGCAAAAGTCGTGTAGCTTAAACCATGTCCAAAAGGGAACAATGGTTTGATTTTGTTTTTGTCAACCCAACGGTATCCAACAAAAATTCCTTCGTTGTATTTTACTTCATCTCCACCTGGGAATTCACCTAAAGCGTGAGCTCCGTTATCAGACAATTTTACTGGGAAAGTGAAAGATAATTTTCCAGAAGGATTCACATCTCCAACTAAAACATTAGCTAAAGCATTTCCGGCTTCAGTTCCTAAAAACCATCCTTGAACAACTCCTGGAACTTCTTTAATCCAAGGCATTGCAACAGCATTTCCAGAAATATTTACGAAAACAATGTTTTTGTTTACTTTCGCTAATTCACTGATTAATTTATCTTGGCCATAAGGCAATTCTAATTGTTTACGATCGTGACCTTCGTCATCTTGATTTTCACTTTTATTTAAACCTCCAATGAAAAGAACGATATCTGCATCTTTAGCAACTTTTAAAGCCTCAGCAGTTAGTTCAGGTTGAGGACGTTTTTCTTCTAAACTTACTTTAGCGATAACTCCGTTATAGTTACTTGTAGGATCTCCTACGTAACCTCTTGCGTATACAATTTCAGCTTGATTTCCGATTCTTTTCTTTAAACCTTCAAGTGGCGTAATTTCGTATCTTGCTTTAAGCGAAGAACTTCCTCCACCAACTGTCATCATTTTGATAGCGTTTTCTCCAATTACAGCAATCTTTTTAGTTTTAGAAAGATTAATTGGAAGAATATTATTGTTGTTTTGCAATAAAACAATTCCTTCTTCAGCAATTTTACGACCCGCTAAAGCGTGTTCTTCAGTTCCGAAAGATCCAAAAGGACGATTTCTATCCATTGTAGTCAAGAAAGACAAACGTAGAACACGACGTACTTTTTCGTCTAATTCTTTTGTTCCAATTTCTCCTTTTCTGATCATTTCAGAATATGGTTTTGCTAAATAATAATTGTCATAAGCATTACTTGTTCCCCAAGAAAGGCCATTTGTCCAAGAACCAAATTCCATATCCAAACCATTGTGGATTGCTTGTTTAGTGTCGTTAACTCCACCCCAATCTGAAACTACAACTCCTTTGAAACCCCATTCTCCACGAAGAATATCGTTTAATAAATATTCGTTGTGGCAGCATTGCTGTCCTTTATATTTGTTGTAAGATCCCATAATCGACCAAACATCACCTTCTTGAACTGCAGCTTTAAAAGCAGGAAGATAAATTTCGTATAACGCACGATCGTCAACGATTACGTTAACTGAGTTACGATTTGTTTCTTGATTATTTAAAGCGAAGTGTTTAACGCAAGCAGCAACTCCATTTGACTGAACTCCTTTAATATAAGGAACAACCATTTTAGCAGCTAAAAACGGGTCTTCTCCCATATATTCGAAGTTACGACCGTTTAATGGGCTTCTGTAAATGTTTACACCAGGTCCTAATAATACGTTTTTGTTGCGGTAACGTGCTTCTTCTCCAATAGATTTACCATATAAAGAAGCCAATTCTTTGTTCCAAGTTGATGAAAGTGCAGTAAGTGCAGGGAAAGCAATACAAGAATCATTTGTCCATCCTGCTTGATCCCATTCGTCCCATTTTACCTCTGTACGAATTCCGTGTGGTCCATCAGTCATCCAGTTTTCTGGAATTCCAAGTCGTTTTACACCTGGAGAACTAAATTTAGACTGCGCATGAATTATGGCAATTTTCTCCTCGGTAGTCATTCGCTTAAGCGCATCTTCTACACGCTCTTCAATAGGTTTTTTATCGTCTAGATAAACTGGAACTTTGTTCTGGGCATTCACCCCAAAAGAACTTAGTAAAAGTAAAACAACAATTGTTTTAACGTTTTTCAACATAACAGTAATTATTAAAGCATTAGTTTATAAGTGGGAATGTCTTCCTAAGAAAACACTTTTTTATCATATTGTAAAACTAAAACGTTATAGTACAAGTTACATTTTTAAACCAAAAAAAGTAGTGAATTAAAAAATTAAAATATTGATTTACAATTGTTTAACACTTTTAAAACCTTGAAAAAAGTAGTAGATTTAAAATAAATATTTATACTTTCAAAGCCATTGAACCAATTTTCATGACCATTTCTTCGAAATCATTTCGCGAAACTGCAGCCTTATTTCGCGCTCTTGTACGATAGTTGTAAATTGTGCTTAAAGAATAACGTAAAAATGCTGCTATTTTAACACTGTCAGTAATTCCTAGTCTGATTAAAGCGAAAATTCGAAGTTCAGTATTTAGCAATTCGTTTTGCTTTAAAACAATCTGTTCTTCTGGAATTAATAAAGCATTAAAATCTTTAACGAATGTTGGATATAAATTCAGAAAAATAATATCGAAATTCTTGTATAATTCTTCTAACTCATTATCAACCAAAGTAGTTGACTTTAATATTTTATAAATTTCGTCGAATTGCTTTGCCGTAGCTTTTTTGTTTAAGATAATACGGTAATTTTCCAGCTTATTGATATAAGTTGAACAAAGATTGAAGAAATGGGCAATATATTCTTCTTTAACTAAATTAGATTCAGACAATTGCAAATTACTTTCCTGAAGTTGACTATTTGTTTCGGTAATATCTTTGTTTAATTCTGCTAATTTCTGACTGGTTTCATAAAGTTCTGTTCGAATTCTCGACACTTTTTTCATTTGCTTGTAAACGTATATTATTGCAACAAGCAAAAACAGAGAAAGCAAACTAATACAAAGCAAATAAATCTGTAATTCGCTTTTTCGCTGTGCTTCGCGTTCTTGATAAACCGTATTAATGATCGAATATACTTCTGACATTAATAAAGTTCTAAATTGAACATTACAATACAAAGCATCTTCAATTGCCGATTGTGTCAATTTATACGCCATATCTACATCTCCAATTTCGTAAAAAACCAAAGCCAATTCTTGCAATGAAGCATTGTCTTTATTGGCATTTTTAATATCCGAAGTGGCAGAAAGTGCGTAATACTTTTTTCTGGATTCTAAATCATGAGTAACTTCTGCAATTTTCCCAAGCAAATAAGTAATCATCGCATATTGCGGACTTTCTTCATTCGTTTTATTTAATAAAGCTAATAATTGATTTTTGGGATCATTATACTTCTTATCAATAAAAATATCTTGCTGAATTCTATTAATTTTAAAATCTAACGTATTCGGATTTAAAATACTTAATAATGAATCTCGGTATTTACCAATTTGTTTTCTGTATTCTGGACTATAACTATTAGCCGCATAATGTTCAAAAAACTCACGATACGAAATATAATAGTTTGGGAGTAATGAAGTGGCTAAACTTTTTTTATCAATGCTTTTTAAAAGAGCTTCAGATTCACGGTATTTTCCTGACGAAGAATAAAGTGTTACCAATTGTAATTGCGCTAAATTAAAAAGCTCTTTATTCTGAAGTTCTTCGGCAATTTTGAGATTCTTTTTTACATATTGAATAGCCGAATCTGAATTTAGTTTTTGATATTCGAGATATAAGGTTTTATTGTAATTGTACTCCTGCTCTTTTGTAAGATTCTCCGATTTTATCTTCTTGAAGTTTTGAATTCGCTCTTCTTTAATCTTTACGTAATGCTGCTTATTTTTAATCGCCTCATTTAATTTTTTTAGAATAACATCTGTACCTTCCGATGCAAAAACTGGAAAGTGTACTATGATAAGAAACAGAAATAGGCAATATTTTTTCAAGTCGATTTAATATAAAGGAATTACAAATATAACAAAGCGAAAATATAAAAAACGAATTATTTAACTATGGTTAAAATGTACTAAAAAAATGATGATTCTTCTATTATTGATATAAATAATACAATCACAAAGAGCTTTATGTATAAATAAAATGATTCCGTTTTGATTTTATCAAACTCGAAATCATTTATTTACGAATATGTTTTCAAAGCTAAATGTGCGCCGCAATTGGTGCAGATAAACAGCTTTCTGGAATATCAAAAGCATTTACAAGAGCCACAGCATCTGGGCGAATATCCCAACAAAGCTGATTTACGATTTTACGAACTGCTTTGGTTTTAACCGCTTCCATATAACCATCTTCTAAATACCAAGCTTTATTTTTTTCGATTTGAGAAAGTGCATACAATTGATTCAATTTCGTCAAAATTGCTTTTGATGATTCATCTTCAACCGCTTTTATTGCAAGTTGAAATTGCTCTAAAACTATTCTTTCTAAATACGCTTGCGCCACATCAATCATTTGGTGCTGAACCACATTAAAAGCATCATAAGGTTCTAATCCGCCATCGATTAATTTCTTGATACGTCGCGCTGCAGAAGCCAAAATTGTTTTTTCTCTGTGAACAAATGCCTGAAGATGAAATTCCCCGTCTAATAAATGTTCGTCATCTGTCCTTCTCGTTGCAATTGGATTCTTTTCTGCAATCGCTGTTTTGGCATTTTCATAAACATAATTAATAATACCCAGCGAACCCATTTCTCCAAATGATTTTCTGAATTCTGCTAAACGGTTTTTAGCCACTAATTGCATCAAAACTGTATTATCTCCTTCAAAAGTCGTATAGATTTCTGTATCATTTTTCAATGCATCGATTCGGTTTTCAGATAAATAACCTTTTCCGCCGCACGCTTCTCTGCATTCTTGCAAAATATCTCTTGTGCTCCAAGTTGAATACGATTTCATTCCCGCCGCCAAAGCTTCAATTTCCTGCATTTCGGTTTCGGTTCTATTTAAAAATCTACTCGTTAAGTATTGAAGAGCAAAATGAACGGCATACGTTTTAGCCAAATGTGGTAACAATCTGCGTTGATGCATTCTATAGTTTAAAATAGGAACTTCAGATCCGCCTTCTGGTCCAAATTGTCTTCTTTGATCGCTGTAGCGAATGGCAATTGTTAATCCAGATTTTGCTGCCGCCAAAGCCGAACGCGGAATTCCGATTCTTCCTCCAACCAAAGTGCCTAACATGGTGAAAAATCGTCTGTTATCACTTGGAATCGGACTTTCGAATTCGCCTTTATCATTTACAGAAGCAAAACGATCCAACATATTTTCTTTTGGAATTACGACGTTGTCAAAACTAATTGTTCCGTTATCAACTCCGTTTAATCCCATTTTATGACCGCAATCTCCAATTGTTACTCCGTTTAACACATTTCCATTTGGATCACGTAACGGAACCACAAAAGCATTTACGCCATAATCATGATCGTCAATGATTAATTTAGCAAAAACAGTTGCCATTTGTCCATGAACAGCAGCATTTCCGATATACTCTTTTTGAGCATTTTTATTTGGCGTATGAATCGTAAAAGTTTGATTGTTATGATTGTAAGTCGCTGTAGTTTCTAGACCTTTTACATTCGATCCGTGATGTGTTTCAGTCATGGCAAAACAACCTGGAAGTTTCAGCGAACCAATATCTTTTAAATATTTAGCATAATGTTTTTCTGTTCCTAACGATTGAACGCTCATTCCCCAAAGTCCAAACTGAACACCAAATTTAATTACCAAGCTCAAATCATGATAACTCAACGTTTCCATAATGGCAAAATAATCTTCTACATTCCCTCCTCCTCCGTATTCCTTTGGGTATGCCATACTTCCAAGGTTTTCATCGGCTAGAATTTTGCACCATTTGTAAACTGTTTGTCTAAAAACGTTAATATCGGTAGAAGTTTCATAAGCAAATTCAGGTCTTGAAATCACCGATTTTACTCTTTTGATTATTGCTGCTTCTTTTCCATCTAAAATTTGAGTAATTTTTTGAATATCAAAACTAGCATTGGTATGAGAATCTGCCGTAAAAGAACCTGCTTTGGTTTTGAAGTTCTGAAGTGCTTCTTCTCCCAAAATTCCTAAATCATTTTCTAGTTTTTTAAAATCAGGTTCAATTAGCGTTAAATCTAAATCTTGGTCTGAAAGTGCTTTTGCAATATCAAAAATCGACTTGATCGAAGATTTATCCTGAATACTTTTTTCAATATCCAATTTCCATTGTGTGAGTTCATTTCGCGAAGGCGGATTTGAAATATCTACTTTAGAAAGCAAATACTCTTTTTCTTCTTCAGATAAAACATTTAAGGAATTTATAAAATCTTTTAAAGTAGCAAATTCTTTTTGTGTCAATAAATCATCTGACCACACTAAATAAAATAACGGAGTAAAGGCTTGAAGTTTGGTATTTTTCATATCAATAGGTTCGGTTTGTATTAGATTTTTTATAGCCACGAATTCACGAATTATTTAAAAAAATTAAATTCAAAAAATTCGTGAATTCGTGGCTATCCTTTTTTCGCATTATCGCATAAAAAAACAGGAATGAAAAATAGTCATTCCTGTTTAAACATCCTGTTAAGATTCTGGTAATTTTCGATTTTAAACCAATAAAAAATATGAAAACTAAGAATTAAGAACCTTTGGATATTGAGGTCATTTTTTGCTTCATCGCAAAAATATGATGTGAATTAAAAACTAACACTGCGGCAAAAATAATTCCGTATGCTGTTATTTGTAAAGGTGAAATATTTTCTTTAAAAACAAAGGCTGCCAACCCAAACGCAATCATCGGATTGATGTTTAATAACATTCCAACTGTTGAAGAATTGATTCCGGAAAGTGCGTACAAATTCAGGAAAAGCGGTACAATTGTAAATAAGATTGCAATTGTTTCAATACAGAAATAGAATTTAAATTCCGTTGGAACTGGTCCTCCATAACTTGGATAAAATGGCAATAAACACAATGCAGCCAATGTGATATGAAAAGTCAGAACAATAAACTTGTCAAAACCTTTATTGGCACGCTGACTCACTAAATAAGCAGCATAAGTTAAACCAATTATGACACTAAAAAACATATCCTTTATATCGCTGTATGAAAGCAACATACAGCCCGAAATACTTAGTCCGACAGAAAGCCATTGTGTTTTTAGCAGTTTTTCTTTCAGTATAAAATAAGCCAACAAAGTCGTTAAAATTGGGCAAACCAAGTATGCCAAAGAAGCTGCTTTTACGCTAACGTGATTCACTACATAAATAAAAGTAAACCAATTTGCCATCAAAAATGCGCTTCCGCCAATATTCAGCAGAATTGATTTTCTTTTTTCTGATTTTGGTAAAGCTTTGAAAATTTCAATGGTTTCTTTTATTTGTTTTCTTTTGAATAAAAAAGCAATCAAAAGCATTAAAATACCACAGCTGAAAACACGAAAAAACAAAATATCCAATGACGGATATTCATGAATTGGCTTTAAAACCAAACTGAAAAGTCCCCATGTAATAAAGGCTGAAATCGCCGCGATATAATACTTTGTTGTTTTCACAAAATTGCTTTTTTGAATTGTTTTCTTTTGATGAGGCAAATTTCTTAAAAATAAAACAGCAATACAGATACAGTTTTTGTAAATTGCAGCATAACAGTTTTATTTTTTATGAAAAATTCAAATTACTTATATCTTCAATTTGCTGACCTAATCGAGAAACAGATTAAATCGGGCGTTTTAAATGTTGGCGATAAATTGCCTTCTATAAGAGAAGTCTGCGCCGAAACGGGTTACAGCATGAGCACCGTAAGTAAAGCTTATTATGAAATTGAAAGCCGTTCACTAATTGAAGCGCGACCGCAATCTGGTTATTATGTGAGTAATATTTCTGCACGAGTTATTCCAGAACCGTCGGCAAGTAAACCGCTTTTAACTCTAGAAAATATTGAACGCGAGGATTTAGTAGATTTGGTTTATGGCGATATGCGAAAAAAAGATATTACAATGCTTTCGCTTGGTTTCCCGTCCAATGAATTGCTTCCAATTGCAAAACTCAATAAAGGAATGGTTCAGGCAATGCGCCAATTACCCAACAGCGGAACGAGTTATGAGGAAATTGAAGGAAATAGTAATTTAAGAAAAGAAATTGCACGCTGGTCTTTTACTTGGGGCGGTTCTCTTACTGAAGATGATATTATAACAACTCCAGGCTGTATTTCGGCAATTTCAGATTGTTTGTTAACGCTGACAAAGCCGGGAGATACTATTATTACGGAAAGTCCGGTTTACTTTGGAATTCTGCAATTGGCCAGATCATTAGGTTTGTATGTAATGGAACTTCCTACCAATATGACAACAGGAATTGAATTGGAAGCGGTCAAAAAAACACTTGCTACAAATAAGGTAAAAGCTTGCGTTTTGATGAGCAATTTTAGTAATCCGTCTGGAAGTATGCTGCCGAACGAGCATAAAAAAGAGATTGTGAGATTAATGGATTTCTATAATGTTCCGTTAATTGAAGACGATATTCACGGCGATTTGTACTTTGGCACAAGCCGACCAACTAATTGCAAAACCTATGACGAAAGCGGAATTGTTTTATGCTGCAGTTCTGTTTCTAAAACTTTGGCACCTGGTTATCGTGTAGGTTGGGTTTCGCCAGGAAAATTTAAGAAAGAAGTTTTGAGAACGAAATTATATCACACCATTTCCAATACCACTATTACACATGAAGTGGTTGGAGATTTCTTGAAAAATGGCCGTTATGAAAACCATCTTAGAAAAATTCGTCAGATTTTGAATCGAAATTGTACTAATTACATCAATACCGTTTTGGAATCTTTTCCTGCAGGAACAAAAGTGAGCCAGCCTCAAGGTGGATTTTTCCTTTGGGTAGAATTGGATAAAAAAATTGATACAGCGGCTTTTTATCATTTAGCACTCAAACATAATATTAGTATTGCGCCAGGGAGGATTTTCTCATTTCAAAATCAATTTTCAAACTGTATGCGATTGAGTTTTGGATTGCCTTGGTCTAATGAGTTGAGAACTGCTATTCAGACATTGGGGAGATTGGCGAAACAGTTGTAATCGCTTTTTTTTTGTCATTGCGAGGAACGAAGCAATCCCATTTGCTAAATCAAACTTTGCGCATTATTGTTAGTGTGATTGCTTCGTTCCTCGCAATGACAAAAAAAGTTGGACAGCGCAACTACTCACTGTCCAACCAACAATTAAAAGAAGACCAAAATTAAATAGTTATAAGACAAAATAAGCGTTCTTTTCGACTTTCTTAGGTTCGTCTTTTAAGTCAAATTCATTCAGAATATCAAATTCACTTTGATATTCGTTAAGCATTTGCTTGATATTTTTTTCAATTGTATTTGCAATTGTTGTGACTGGTGTATCTGTAGGTCTGTTTTCAAACGGATCTTGCAAATGAATTGCCATTCTTTCAATCAAAAAGAAAGCTGCACCAATTGCAGTAATCAGCGGAATTGCAAACCAGCTTAAGACACTTGTTAATCCGAAAGGCAATACAAAAATGAACAGACACAAAGTCAATCTGATATACATACTGTATGTTGTTGGAAAAATGGTGTTTTTAATACGTTCACATTTTCCCATTTCATCACATAATCTTGACAATGTATTATCAATTTCAACTTGCTGATAAACGTTAAGCCTTTTTTCGTTTTTTGCATTTCGTAAATCTCTTGCATGCAACATTAAAATCGCGTTTGGAACGTTTTGATGGTTCTTGATGTATTTAATTTCTTCTTCATTCATTAAACCTTCAAGCGGTTTTATTGCATCTCTATTTCTAAGCGACTGTCCAAGGCTATAACACCATGCTATTTGTCTTTTCGCAAAATTTTCTTTGAACTCACTGGCTTCGACAGAAAAATCTGGATCTTCGTAAAATGTCAAAACCTGACGAATCAATGTTCTGGAATCGTTTACAACAGCGCCCCAAACAATTCGTGCTTCCCACCATCTGTCATACGCCTGATTCGATTTAAAGGCTAATAATAAGGAAATAATAGTTCCAATCATGGTTGGAATGGCAATTGGAATATCTACGGGAAGATTGATGAAATAATGATGAAAAATTTCAAATAGTATCGTATACGCCAATACTAGAGCGATTTCTACTTTAATTTTCCCGAGAACGTACTTCATTGGTATTCTTTTCTTTAATAACATATTTTCGGTTTTAAATTAATTTTTTTTTTAAGAGGCTAAGATTCTAAGCTTCTAAGATGCTAAGAATTAAAATTAAAAAGCTTAGAGGCTTAGAAACTTAGAATCTCAGACTCTTAAACCATCTCTTCGTACAATGAAAGAACTGGAAGTCCTAGTTTTTCATTGACATTTTCTTTTTTGGCTTTTTTAAATTTGATTTTTTCGCCTTTTCTGGTTTCTACCAACATATCGATGTTGTGTTTTGAAATGGCTTCTGATAAAAATGGAGCAACATTTTCGTAGTTATCTTCAAAACTAGCTGTTTGGCTTACAATTTCGAACGAGAAATTAGCGCTCAAAAATTCTTGTACATCTTTTACATGAATATTTCGGCTTGAATTTTCTACATAAAGTGCTTTATTAAAGACTTCTTTATTAATTTCTGTACTTAAATGCAGAATTGGACATTTTTGATTTCCAGCCAATTGAATCAGATATTGATGAATTCTTTTGGTTTCCTGTTTATAAGAATGTGTAAGAATGACCAATTTTACTGAGAAAGCCTCAATAAGACGTTTAAAAAGAGGCGCTGAAAGTCCGTATTGATTGTGGACTTTTAGTTTCGTATTTGGAGTGTGGTCGATAATATAACGGCAGGTTTCTAGAACTTCTTCCTGACTTTTTGTAAGTCCAGATCTCATTTCACGCAAAAAACTAGAAGATGAAAATGTATCTGGCGCTTCTGAAACTAATACTAAAATAATTTCTGATTCAGTATTTTTTGACTGATTCACCGCAGATTTTACAGCCGAAATTGTATCATCTTTTAAAGTCGTTGGTATAAGAAAGTTTTTCATAAGTATAATCGTTTAGTTTATACTTACAAATTAACTATCAACAACTTAGAAAGACATTAATCTAAAATTAGAATTTTCTAAAATTAAACATTAGATTTTTTAATGTTGAGTTTTTTGAAGATTATGGTAACGATTGTACCTTTATTTTGCTCAGATTGCACTTGTAGTTCACCATCGTGCATTCTAATGATTTTAGATGCTAAAGGAAGTCCTAAACCATAACCAATATATTTGGCCGCAATTTTTCCTCTAAAAAAAGGTTCATACAAATGCGGAATATCTTCTGGTGGAATTCCGATTCCAATATCATTAATCGAGATTTTGATCATTTCGCGATTAGCAGAAAGATTCACAAACACTTCGTTGTTATCAGAATACTTTACTCCGTTGGTAATAATATTATTGATTGCCAATTCTAAAAGCGGTTTATTACATGGCAACAACAGTAAATTAGAATCTTCTGGAGCAAAATTAAGTTTAATGCTCACACGATTATCTGGATAAATTTTATCTAAATCTGATTTTACATCCAAAAGCAATTCGTCCATTCGCGCAATATCAGATACTTGTTTTTGTCCGTCATAACCAGTTTGAGTTAATTTCAGCAAACTTTCTGTTAGATTTCCTAATCTTGAAGCCTGACTGTAAATATTCTGTAGAGATTCTACATATTCATGTTGCTGTCTTTCTTTAAGCAGCATGATTTCTGCTTCGGCAATAATGGTTGTAATTGGCGTTTTTAATTCGTGAGAAGCATTATTAATAAAGTTTGCTTGAATCTCGAATGAAGTTTCCAAACGATCCAGCATATTATTAAAAGTATTGGTCAAATCTGAAATTTCATCAGAATTTTTAACTTCAGGCAGACGATTATGAAGATTTGAAGCGCTAATTCTCTTCACTTCTTTTGTAATTCTTGCTACAGGATCGATAACGCGTTTTGCCAAAAATCTTCCCAATAGAAATGCCAGAATCACAAAACCGATTCCGCCAAAAAGCATGATTTTTACAATATAAACGGTCGTATCTTTTCCTTTGCGATCTCTCGCGCCAACAATTACAATATATCTTTGGCTATTTTCCTGAAAAATTTGCCCTAAATAATATTTATTATCTCTTTCGTAAGAATCTTTTCCAGTACTTAAAATATTGGTGTAGAATGAATTCGGGAGGTTTAAATTCGTATTATAATCAAAACTATTGTGGCTGTTGATTTTCAATACATATTCTTCTTCTTCGATCAATTCTTCAAGACCATTTTTTTTAAGTTTTTGGTAGTATTTAATCTTTTCTGGATCTTTTTGAAAATGAATAGAAGAAACAATTTTTGCTCTATCATCCAGACGCTTTAAAAAATGATATCGATTGTTTTCTCTAAATAAGAAAAACACGATGATACACAATAGAGAAGTACTAAAGGTAGAAAGGGCAACGTAATTAAAAGTAATTTTTTTTCTAATATCCATTTTATAGCTTAATAACATAGCCCAAACCTTTCATGGTATGAATAAGTTTGGTTGAATAAGGCTTATCTATCTTTCTTCTTAAGTACGTAATATATACATCGACAACGTTGGTATTCATATCAAAATTAATATCCCAAACATTATCTAAAATTTGATCTCGAGAAACAATTCGGCCTGTATTTTTTGCCAAATAATATAAAAGTTTAAATTCTTTTGCCGTTAAAATGATGTTTTCTCCCTCTCTTTTAACCGTTTTTGCGCGTCCGTTTATTTCTAAATCACCAATTGTAATTGCGTCAATTTTCTCTGTTTCCTGTTGCGATCTTCTGTACAAAGCATTTACCCTGGCATCTAATTCGCCAAATTTAAAAGGCTTAACCAAATAATCATCGGCACCAGCATTAAGTCCAGTGACAATGTTTTCTGATGTTCCTAAAGCCGTTAAAAGCAAAATTGGCACAAAATTTTTAGCTGCGCGAAGTCTTCTGCAAATTTCGATTCCGTTAACATCAGGAAGCATTACATCTAAAATTACTACATCGAAAGTATAATTATGAATCATCTCCATGGCAGTTTTACCGTCCATTGCAACGCTTACTTCATTATTATTTTCTGCAAATCCTTTTCTTAATATCGATAATAGATTTGGTTCGTCTTCAACTATCAGTAATTTCATCTTAAGAAGTTTGTATATACAACAAAAATAAGAATTGAAATTAACATAATTCAGTACATTTTTACAAATTATGATTTAATTATGAAGAATAAAAAAAGCAGACCTAATAGCCTGCTTTTTAATATTATTTTTAACTCTAATCTTTTTATTTTTAATTAATACAAATTTTGAAACTAGAAAGTCTCCCCTGCATTCAGGTAAAAACCTTTAGAATTATTACCCCACGCATAATCTAAAATTAGATTTGTTTTGGAAGCTTTGTCAATTAAAATTCTTAAACCAGCACCAATAGAAGGCTGAATCGATTTGAATAATTTAAGATCGGTATCTGAATTACTAGCCGTTACAAAATTGGTAAAGACAGTACCGCTCAACAATTGATTGCAGGTAATAGGAAAACGAAATTCTGTAGATAAATAAACTAAACCGTTTCCTCTAAACAATCCCTGCGTATAACCTTCTCCACTCCTACTGCGCTGATCCCAGCCAATTGCAGGCAGATTTAAATAAGGTACTTTTCCTCTAGTTACAAATTGTCCGTAAGTCCAAATCGCTAAAACATAACGTGGATTTTTAGGAGAAACAGGTATAAAATGGCGATATTCTGCAAAGAGCACATTACTATAATCCTGATTATTAAACAGAACTGGATTAAATCTGTAGTTAATATTGGCAAACCACCCTTTTGATGCATTAACCTGATTATCTCGCGAATCATGAACCAGATTCAAACTTACTCCATTTAAGAAATATTCATAATTATCAAACCCGTATTTCTGGCTGTAATTGTAGTGATATGTATATTTTCCATTTGCGATATCCAATTCTTTATCCTGAATACTAGAGTACCAGTCAATATTAATTCCTCCTCCAACATAATAGTTCTCCTTAACCTCAAAAGAAATTGTCTGATGGAATTTCAAATAATTATAATCCATATCCTGAGCAAGAGAATCAACACTAAAGCTATCAGGTTGGTCACGTCTAGGCGGAATTATATCGGTTCCTAAACCATAATTAGGCTGTGAAAACAAATACAAACGATAATCGCCACTCAAAAAGATTTTATTATTATTCAGTAGAATATTGTTTTTGATATTAACCAGCCATTGATTTTTTAGCGTATAGGTAATCCCAACATTGGCAATCGAATATTTATCTTTTTCTTCTTTTCCTTTAAAAGTATATTGAGCAACGGCACCAAAAAAGAATCCTGTAGCGGGCTGAGATCCAATAGCAGGAATTAATAAAAAGAAATTGTTTTTTGTTGGTTTAACCACTAAAGCATCGTCTTCTTTTTTAAAAAGATCAAATACTGTTTTGGGAGGACAAATTTTTGGAGATTCAATTTCAGAGTTTTTAATTTCCTCTTGAGCGAATAGATTAAAAGAAAAAAGAAGTAATAATCCTAAGATTTTAGACTTGTACTTATAGGCATTATTTTTAAAAAAAATCACCATTTGCAAAGTTTAGTTTTGGAGATAAGAATCAATCCCTATGTAAATATAGTTCTTATTTTCAACATCTTACGAACTAAACAGAAATAAAATTAAAATTATTTTAACAAAAAAGCCGTCAAAATAAAATTGACGGCTTTCAGTTATATCATGGAAAAATTATTTAGTGATAAACTTCGGATGGATTAAGTTTTCTAAAGAATAAATTTCGTCCCAT
The DNA here is from genome assembly GCF_003254625.1 of Flavobacterium ginsenosidimutans. Lineage (GTDB taxonomy): Bacteria > Bacteroidota > Bacteroidia > Flavobacteriales > Flavobacteriaceae > Flavobacterium > Flavobacterium ginsenosidimutans. The sequence goes on along the minus strand of NZ_QJRJ01000082.1, from coordinate 80,444 downwards.
TTTTCCTGTGTGATCAATTTTCTTTCTAAAACCGCAATTTGATGAACGCTTTTTCCCGTTTTTAAAGCCTCTCCCGCAATACTAGCGCTTTCTTCATAACCAATAATTGGATTCAATTGTGTCACGATTCCAATGCTATTCATAACCATATTATAGCAATGATCTACGTTTGCTGTAATTCCGTTAATACATTTATCGATTAAAGTCTGAATAGCATTTGAAAGATAATCTAATGAAGTAAACATAGCAAAAGCAATAACAGGCTCCATTACGTTTAACTGTAATTGTCCTGCTTCTGCCGCCATTGTAACGGTTAAATCCTGACCGATAACATAAAAACAAGTCTGATTTACCACTTCTGGAATTACCGGATTTACTTTCCCTGGCATAATAGATGAACCTGGCTGACGTGCAGGAAGATTGATTTCATTTAAACCTGTTCTTGGCCCAGAACTTAATAAACGTAAATCGTTGCAGATTTTAGAAATTTTAACCGCAGAACGTTTTAAAGTTCCCATAATCTGAACATAAGCTCCTGTATCTACAGTGGCTTCAATTAAATCTGGAGAAAGCGTTAACGGAATTCCAACCTCATCTGCCAAATATTTTACGCAAATTTCTGGATAACCTTCAGGTGCATTTACTTTTGTTCCAATGGCTGTTGCGCCCATATTGATTTCCAACAATAATTCCTGCGCATTTTTCAAACGCTGGATATCTTCGCCAATTGTCGTCGCATAAGCTTTAAATTCCTGTCCTAAAGTCATTGGCACAGCATCTTGTAATTGCGTTCTTCCCATTTTCAAAACTTCTTTAAACTCCTCTCCTTTTTTAGCAAAAGCAACTTCTAAACCAGCGAAAGTTTTAATAAAGCTTTCCATTTTTAAATACAAAGCAATTCTAAATGCTGATGGATAAGCATCATTTGTAGACTGAGAACAGTTTACATGATTATTTGGATGAAGAAAATTGTATTCGCCTTTTTTGTGACCTAAATATTCCAATCCGATATTGGCAATAACTTCGTTTGCATTCATGTTTACAGAAGTTCCTGCACCGCCTTGAATTAAATCGCTCACAAATTCTTGATCAAATTTACCAGCAATTACCTGATCGCTTCCGTAACAGATCGCTTCGGCAATTTTTGGATCGATTGCATTACAATCTTTATTGGCTAAAGCGGCAGCCTTTTTTACATAACCTAACGCTTTGATAAACAAAGGCTCTTTTGAAATCGGAATTCCTGTAATATTAAAATTTTCTACCGCTCTAAAAGTCTGGATTCCGTAGTATAAATGGTTTGGAATTTCTAATTCTCCTAGAAAATCATGTTCTTTTCTTGTTGATTCCATATCGTAAAATTGATAAATTTTGACTTAAAAAATAAGTGTAAAGCTACAGCATTTTATGGATTAAAAATGTGAATGAAATCAAAATCATTTATAATTTGTTCCCATTATTTTATGGTAAATTATTACCTTTTCACCTTAAAATAATTATAGAAAAGAGTTGAAAAAGGAAAGCGAATATTTTCTTGATAAAGAATACAATACGATTATTTATGCCAAAGATGACTTAAATTTTAAGGACTTCGAATGTTGTGTTTTTAATAATTGTAACTTTTCTGCCTGCACTTTTCTCGCTGTTACTTTTATCGATTGCGTTTTTAATGACTGTGTTTTTTCTGAAGCTAAAATTAATTATGTAGCATTTAGAACCGCTACTTTTAATCGCTGCGAAATTAAAGAAGTGAATTTTGCAATGTGTGACAAACTAATTTTTGAAGTTCATTTTAACGATTGCATTCTAGACTTTTCAAAATTTTACACTTTAAAATTAAAAGGAACTCCATTTACCAATTGCAGTTTAATCGCCGTAGATTTTATGGCTGCAGATTTAACAAGCGTTGTTTTTGACAACTGCGATTTGTATCGATCAGAATTCAACAAAGCCATTGCCAATAAAGCCGATTTTAAAACAAGCTACAATTATACTATTGATCCGTCTAAAACTAAATTGAAGAAAGCTATTTTTTCTTTAAAAGAAGTGAAAGGGTTATTATTTAAACATGATTTGATTGTGAGCTAAAAAGTAACTTTTAACTTATTATGTTATTTTTCTGTCTTTTTGTTGCTATTTGCAATTAGGTATTCAAAATACCTTTGCAAAAATATTTAAGTATTATTATTCAACTGATTACTAAAAACTTAAAAAAGAAAAAAGCAATAAAATCATGAAAAACAATTTTAAATTTACATTACCTGATTTTCCAAACAATAATTTCGAATTTGAAAACAATATCTTTTCTGGAAAATCAACATTAAAACAAAATGGAGTACTTGTTGAGCAAAGTAAAGAAAAAGGAAAACCATTTTTAATTAAAAGAGCTAATGACGAAATAGTTAAGGCTTTTCCAAAGGCTAACATACCAGATATATCTTCACAAGCCTTAAACATTGATGGCAAAAAATATCCAATGGCAAATAAATTAAAATGGTATGAATATATCGTTGGTGCATTACCAATTGGGCTCGTATTTAGTGGTGGAGCAGTTGGTGGAGCAATCGGTGGAGCGGCAACAGTAATTAATTATACTTTTTTTAGAGAAGAAACTTCTAATGCTAATAAATATCTTAAAGTTTTAGGTATTAATGCATTATGTGTCTTTATTTATCTTTTTGCAGCAAGTTTTATTTATAATTTAATTCGTTAATTATCTGCATTATAAAAAAAAGCAGGTCTTTGAAAATCAAGTTTCAAAGACCTGCTTTTTTTTTTATAATGTAAGAGAACTATATCTTCTTCCCCATAACATAATCTTCCATCAAATATCCATTTCCAATTTCAATATCAACTGTTTCTTTAATTTCGAAACCAAGTTTTTTGTAGAAATTTAAAGCGGTATTAAAGCGATTTACGTTTAATAAAAGTTCCTTTGACTTATTTTCTAAAGCCAATTCCTCAATTGAATTAAAAACTATTTTACCATAACCCTTTCCCTGAGTTTCTGGCAAAAGGTAAATTTTATGGATTTTGGTAATCGCTTCGTTTTTATAATTGTGTTCGATTCCGATAAAACCAATTACAGATTCTAAATCTGAAACCAAATAAAACAACTGTTCTTTATTCTGAATTTGTTTAGAAAGCGCTTCATCAGAATAAATGAGATCCAACATATAATCTAACTGCGCTGCCGTTAGAATTTCACCATAGGTTATTGGCCAAGTTATGTGTGCGATTTCTTGAATTTTAGCAATATCTTCAACAAATGCTTCGGTAATTTTAATCATATTTATTTTGTAAAAACCTGATTTTCTTGTTCGCTTACGCGGATGAAAGTCGTTCGTTTAGTCAATTCTTTTAATCTTGAAGCTCCTACATAAGTACAAGTGCTTCTAATTCCGCCTAATATATCTAAAACAGTGTGAATCACGTCTCCTTTAAACGGAACCTGAACTGTTTTTCCTTCGCTTGCTCTGTATTCTGCAACGCCTCCAGAATGTTTGTCCATTGCAGTTTTAGAACTCATTCCGTAAAATTGTTTGAATTTTTCTCCTTTTAGTTCTATTAGTTCTCCACCGCTTTCTGTGTGTCCTGCAAGCATTCCGCCTAACATTACAAAATCGGCTCCGGCGCCAAAAGCTTTGGCAACATCGCCTGGAGTTGTGCAACCGCCGTCGCTGATAATATGTCCACCTAATCCATGCGCGGCATCGGCACATTCGATAATTGCAGATAATTGCGGATAACCAACGCCTGTTTTAACACGAGTTGTACAAACAGAACCAGGACCAATTCCGACTTTTACGATATCAGCACCAGCTAATAATAGTTCTTCGGTCATTTCGCCTGTAACGACGTTTCCAGCAATAATGATTTTGTCTGGATATTGTTTTCTGGTTTTCTTTAAAAACTGAACAAAATGTTCCGAATAACCATTAGCAACATCAATGCAGATAAATTTCAGTAATGGATTTGCAGTGATTATTTTTTCAATCTTCTCAAAATCTTCTTTTCCTGTTCCTGTACTTACAGCAATATAATCGTAAAAATCTGGAGATACGTTCTTAAGAAATGCGTTCCATTCTTCTAGAGTATAATGTTTATGAATCGCTGTAAACAACTTTTCTTTTGCCAAGACCTGAGCCATTTCAAAAGTCCCAACCGTATCCATATTAGCACCCATAATCGGAATTCCTGTCCAACTTGAAGTACTGTGCAAAAACTTGAAATTTTGTTCTAGGGAAACTTCAGATCTGCTTTTAAGTGTTGATCTTTTAGGTCTAAACATTACATCTTTAAATCCTAGTTTCAGGTCCATTTCTATTCTCATAGTTCGAGATTTTGGTTACTCTCAAATGTAAGGAATTTTAGAATTTAGATTGTAGATTTTAGATTAACAAAAACTTGAACTTGTGAACAATTACTAACATGCGTTTACAAAAGCGCTTTTTAATTCCACTAAGATTCACAAAGTTTCTAATTGGAGAGCGTTTCGACTTCGCTCAACGTGACAAACGTAAAAACTGAAAACTGCGACTGCGACTGAAAACTCAAAAAACTGAACACTGAACACTAAAATAAACTACCCATGAATCGTTTCTCCTTTTCCGTAATTGGTAATGATAGATTCTTCAAATTCTAACCATTCTCTCCAGCGTTTTTCTACGTCAATTCCTGTTCCATATTTACGAGCATAAGTGATGAATGTTGTGTAATGTCCGGCTTCACTTTCCATCAATTCTCTGTAGAAAATAGCTAATTCTTCGTCTTTAATATTTTCAGAAAGGACTTTGAAACGTTCACAGCTTCTAGCTTCAATCATGGCTGAAAATAACAATCTTTCAACAAGACCAGAAACACGGCTTCCGTCTCCGCTTCTTTTCATATATTGGTAAAGTTCGTTTACGTAATCATCTTTACGTTCACGTCCTAATTTTAATCCTCTTTTGATGATGATATTGTGAACTTGTTCAAAGTGATCGATTTCTTCTTTGGCTAAAGCCAATAAATCTTTTACTAAATCCTGATGTTCAGAATTATTTGTAATGATTGTAATCGCATTTGTTGCTGCTTTCTGCTCGCACCAAGCGTGATCCGTTAGAATTTCTTCTATGTTTTTCTCAACAATATTTACCCATCTTGGGTCAGTTGGCAATTGTAATCTTAATACGCCCATGTCTTTTAATTTGTTTCAGGTTTATTTTGTTTCAGGTTTCAAGTTTCTTTTCTAAACGAAAAAAAGTTTAAAGTTCCATAATACGCTTATTTACGCATTACAAAACTTTAAACTTGAAACCTTAAACTTTAAACTAATTAATACGCAAAAATCGGTCTTTCGCTCATTAATTCGTTTACTTCTTCAGCAACTTCTTCGATAAGATCTTCATTTGTATGATCTGTAAGTACTTTATCGATTAAAGCTACGATAGTTTCCATATCTTTTTCAACTAAACCACGAGTTGTGATTGCAGCTGTTCCAACACGGATTCCAGAAGTGATAAATGGCGATTTATCGTCAAAAGGAACCATGTTTTTGTTTACTGTAATTTCAGCTTTTACTAATGCGTTTTCAGCTTCTTTACCAGAAATATTTTTATTTCTTAAGTCAATAAGCATCATGTGATTGTCAGTTCCGCCAGAGATAATGTTGTAACCTCTTTTTACGAAAGCATCAGCCATTGCATTTGCATTTTTTTGCAATTGCATTGCATAAGTAAAGAATTCATCTTTTAATGCTTCACCAAAAGCAACCGCTTTAGCTGCAATAATATGCATTAATGGTCCACCTTGATTTCCTGGGAAAACCGCTAAATCCAATAATGAAGACATCATTCTGATTTCTCCTTTAGGAGTTGTTAATCCTTGTGGATTTGGAAAATCTTTCCCCATTAAAATAAGACCTCCACGTGGCCCTCTTAATGTTTTATGAGTTGTTGTAGAAACAATATGACAATGTGGAATTGGATCGTTTAATAATCCTTTTGCAATTAGACCTGCTGGGTGAGAAATATCAGCAAATAAGATTGCTCCTACGCTGTCAGCAATTTGTCTGAAACGAGCAAAATCCATATCACGAGAATAAGCCGAAGCTCCAGCGATAATTAATTTTGGCTGTTCTTTAGTTGCAATTTCTTGAATTTTATCATAATCTAAACGACCAGTTTCAGCATCTACACCGTAAAAAACTGGACGGTATAAACGTCCTGAGAAGTTTACTGGAGAACCGTGAGTTAAGTGACCTCCGTGAGATAAATCGAAACCTAAAATAGTATCGCCAGGATTTAAACACGCATGGTAAACTGCAGTATTTGCTTGAGAACCTGAGTGAGGCTGTACGTTTGCATATTCAGCACCAAATAATTCTTTAGCTCTGTCAATCGCAATTTGCTCAATAACGTCAACTACTTCACAACCGCCGTAGTATCTTTTACCAGGATAACCCTCTGCATATTTATTAGTTAAAACAGACCCTGCTGCTGCCATTACTTCATCACTTACAAAATTCTCTGAAGCGATAAGCTCTAGTCCGTGAATTTGTCTTTCTTTCTCCTCTTGGATAAGATCAAAAATTTGTTCGTCGCGTTGCATTTTTTTGTTTTTCGTTAATTTCACGCAAAAATACAAAAAAACGTTTGTCAAACTGCTAGATTATGATATATTTGACAAGTAATTTTTCAACAAATAATTAACATTAAACATGCCAATAACTGCCAACGATACCAGTAGAAAATCATGGTTAGAAGTGCCAGAAAATAGCGACTTCCCCATCCAGAATATTCCTTTCGGTGTATTTCTTACTATAGAAAATGTCGTTACCGTAGGAACGCGAATTGGCGATTATGCCATAGATTTAGGGGCTTTACAGCAATTGAACTATTTTGAAGGAATCGAATTAACCGATGATATGTTTATGCAGGATACGCTAAATGATTTTATTTCTGACGGAAAAAAAACATGGCGTCTGGTTCGAAATCGTATCGCAGATATTTTTGACGAGAACAACCCGCAATTAAGAGATTCAACAAAACACCGAGATATTGTTATATTTAAAATCGAAGATGTAGAGATGCAATTGCCAGTTTTAATTGGTGATTATACTGATTTCTATTCGAGTAGAGAACACGCTACAAACGTAGGTAAAATGTTCCGTGATCCAGAAAATGCTTTATTGCCAAACTGGCTTCATATTCCAGTTGGATATCACGGAAGAAGTTCGACAATTGTGCCTTCAGGAATTCCAGTTCACAGACCAATGGGACAGACTTTACCTGCTGGACACGATACGCCTGTTTTCGGAGCTTCTCGTTTAGTAGATTTTGAATTAGAAACTGCTTTTATTACAACAGATGTTAACGTAATGGGTGAAAATATTCCAACTTACGAAGCAGAAGACTATATTTTCGGAATGGTTTTATTGAATGACTGGAGCGCGCGTGATATTCAGAAATGGGAATATGTGCCTCTTGGACCATTCTTAGCTAAAAACTTTGCAACTTCAATTTCTCCGTGGATTGTGACTATGGATGCTTTGGAGCCTTTTAGAACTAAAGGACCTAAACAAGATCCGTCTCCGCTTCCTTATTTACAAACTAAAGGAAAAAAAGCTTTTGACATTCATTTAGAAGTTTCAATACAACCTGAAAATCAAGAGGAAACTGTTGTTTCGAAATCAAACTTTAAATATTTATATTGGTCAATGTGTCAGCAATTGGCTCATCATACTTCAAACGGATGTCGTGTAAATTCTGGTGACATGATGGGTTCTGGAACTATTTCTGGTCCAACGCCTGATAGTTTTGGTTCAATGCTTGAATTAACTTGGGGCGGAAAAAATCCGTTAACATTAAAAGATGGAAGCGAACGTAAATTTATTGAAGATAATGATACGGTTATTATTCGTGGATTCTGTGAAAATACTGAAGTAAGAATTGGTTTTGGAGAAGTTTCTAGCCAATTGTTACCTCCTTTCATTAAACAATGAAGAACGGATCCAGAATCTGAATAAATATAGAAATAGAAAAACCTTGGCTGTCACCAAGGTTTTTTTATGCTTTTTATTTTGCCACAGATTAAGAAGATTAGAAATGATTTTTGTCATTTCACTTTTAAGTTTGGCTTATTCTAAATGTTTTGAATCTCACAAAGTCGCTAAGAAGCAAAGTTTTCTTCTCATTTTTGTCATTTCGACGTAAGGAGAAATCTCCACGAGTAGCTCTACAAAGATTGGCTTACTGTTGCGGAGTTGCTTGCGGAGATTTCTCCTTACGTCGAAATGACAAATAGTATTTTTATTACTATAATAAACTTTGCGAGATTAATCTTTACACAATACTTTTACGAAAAACTTTGTGGGTCTTCGACTTCGCTCAGCCTGACAAAGGCAACCCTAAAAAAACTAGAGCCTTTGTGTCTTCGTGGCAAAAACTTAAGCAGGAATCTGCTGGCTTAAGCAGTGTAATGTTCCGAATCCCCAAATGAAATCAATACAGCTTATTCCGATTACCTCACGATCAGGGAAACATTCAGAAAGTATATTTAAAGCTACGCGATCGTTACTATCATTAAAAGTTGGCACTAAAACACAATTATTCAAAATCAAGAAATTAGCATAACTTGCTGGTAAACGTAAATCTTCAAAATCAACTCGTTTTGGCATTGGCAATGCTACAATAACTGGCGATTTTCCGTTTTCTAGTTTTGCGTTTTGCAAACGTTTCAAATTATCTTGCAAAGGCTTGTAATTTGAATCATTTTTATCTGTTTCAACAATCGTTACAATAGTATCTTCATTTACAAATCGGCACAAATCGTCGATATGACCGTGAGTATCGTCCCCTTCTATTCCATCTCCTAACCAAATTACGTTTGTAACTCCAAGATATTCTTTAAAAACTGCTTCGTAATCTTCTTTTGTAAAACCAGCGTTACGAACCTGAATTGTAGGATGCATTAAACATTCTTCAGATGTCAATAAAGTTCCTTTTCCGTTTACGTCAATCGCTCCTCCCTCAACAATTACTGGTTTTCCTTTATACATTACCTGAGTCAGAGGAACATCAATAAAATCAGCTACTTTCCCAGGAACGAATTTGTCTAATTGATAGTTTTTATATTTTGCCCAGCCGTTGAAATTAAAATTCAACGCTTCTCTTTTCGAACCATTTTTTACAATAATAGGTCCTGAATCACGCATCCAGCTTCTGTTGGTTTTATGAATAATATAGGAAATATTTTCAAGGTTTACACGAGCTCTTTCAAGCATATCGGCAACTTTCTCTTTTAGTTTTTCATCGGCTACAACCAAAAAAACAGTTTCAAAAGTGGCTACTTTTTTAATAAATTCTACAAAAGCCCATTGAACGGCCTCATATTTTCCAGGCCAATCGTTACCGTTATGCGGAAAACACAATACAATTCCTTGCTGTTTTTCCCATTCTGCTGGAAATCTTCTATTATTTGTTGACATAAAGAGGTTCTAATTTAGAAAGTGCAAAGATAAGCATTCGTTAGGATTATAAAACATTTGATTGAAATTCATCTATATTTTCACAATAAATATCCTGCAAAAATTAAGTTAAAGATTAAATAATACCTACTTAATATTCAACAGAAAGCTCAGAATTACTTTTGCAAAAACTAAAAACTAACACATGAAAAATTTATCTATCTCTTTATTTGCAGCGCTTTTTATTATGGCGAGCTGTAATAATGACGAAAACTCAAACAACGAACCTGAAGTTGTTGTAAACGAGAACCCAGCAACTTTTAAAGAAATTGGTTCTATTACGATTGGCGGAGAAGCTGCAGCTGAAATTTCTGCTTATTGCGAAAAAACAAAAAGACTTTTTACAGTAAATAACAGCGGAGTTAATCAAATTGATGTTATTGATATTACTGACCCGACAAAACCAACTAAAATTGGAAAAATTGATTTAGCAACTTACGAAGGTGCTGCAAACAGTGTTTCTGTATTTGACGGAAAATTAGCTGTTGCTTTAGAATCTACCGCAAACAAACAAGGAAACGGAAAAGTAGTTGTTTTCAATACTTCAGATTATAGTTTAATCAAACAAGTTACGGTTGGTGCATTACCAGATATGATTACTTTTTCTCCTGACGGAAAATTCATTATGACTGCTAACGAAGGAGAACCAAATACAGATTATTCACAAGATCCAAACGGAACGGTTTCTATTATTGAAACTAGCACTTACTCGGTTACTACTTTAGATTTCAGTTCTTTCAGTAGTCAAGCTACAACATTGGCAAAAGACGGATTCAGAATTTCTAAATTTGCTGATAGCTTTGCTCAGGATATTGAACCAGAATACATTACTATTTCTGATGATTCAAAAACGGCTTGGGTAACTTTACAAGAAAATAACGGGGTGGCAAAAGTTGATTTAACTTCTAAAACAATCACTGCAATTTATCCTTTAGGTTTAAAAGACTACAATACTGCAGAAAATGCAATTGATGTGAGTGATAAAGACGATAAAGACGATAAAGTAGCTTTTAATCCTTGGAAAGTAAAAGGACTTTATATGCCAGATGCAATTAGTCATTTTACAGTAAATAATACTCCTTATTTTGTTACTGCAAATGAAGGAGATGCTAGAGAATATGATGCTTATTCTGATGTTAAGCGTATGAAAGACATGACATTGGACGCAACTGCTTTTCCTGATGCAACAACTTTAAAATTAGAAACAAACTTAGGAAGACTTAATCTTATTACTGACATGGGAGATACTGACGGTGACGGAGATTTAGACCAAATGGTAAGTTTTGGAGGAAGATCTTTTTCAATCTGGAACGGAAATACTGGAAAAATAGTTTTTGACAGTAAAAATGATGTTGACAAAAAAACTAACGAATTAGGAACTTACGACGATAAAAGAAGTGATGATAAAGGTTCTGAGCCAGAAGCTGTAGTAGCTGCTAAAATGGGAGATCAAAACATTTTATTCGTTGGTTTAGAAAGATCTGATGCATTTATGGTTTATGATGCTACAAACCCAACTTCGCCACAATATTTACAAACAGTAAAAACTGGCGACGCTCCAGAAGGAATTTTGTTTATTCCAGCTTCAAAAAGTCCTACTAAAAGAAGCTTATTAGTAGTAAGCAGCGAAGGAGATGGATCTGTTAAAATTTATCAGCCAGATTTGAAATAATAAATATATTTTCAGGATAGAAAAGGACAAAATGTGAATTTTGTCCTTTTTTTTATGCTTTCTATTAGGCTAATTTTAACGGATTTACATAATTAAAAGCCAAAATATGGAAATTATGTAAGTGTATATACAACACATTCTAAAATTCGACCTCTAATTTTGTTCATGAGTTTAATAATAAAAACAATTTAATTTTTGATATCATGAAAAAGAAATTAGTATCAGCCTCTCTATTATTACTATCATTCGCCGCAGGCGCACAAAATATGGCTACCACTTCTACAAAACCTATTGTAGATCAAGAATACAACAAATGGTCATTAGAACTTAATGGCGGAGTTAATAAACCTACCAGAGCAATGACTCCAGGTTATACAACAGAATCTTTAAACTTTTTTCACGGAGATTTAGGTGTAAGATATATGTTTAATCCAAAGTTTGGTGTAAAATTAGATGTTGGTTACGACCAATTTAAAGAGAAAAAAGACACACCAGATTTTGAAAGTCGATATGTTAGAGCAAGTTTGCAAGGGGTTGTCAACGTAGGACGTGCTTTAAATTTCGAAACTTGGACAAATACAATTGGACTTTTAGCTCACGGAGGTTTTGGAGTTTCGCAAATTAGTACTGAAACTGGTTTTGGAGGGCAAGATTACATGGCTCACGGAATCGCTGGTTTGACAGGTCAAATCAAATTGAGCAATAGAGTTGCATTGACTGGAGATCTTACGGGAATTATTAACGGAAGACAAAACTGGAACTTTGATGGAATGGGCAACACAACTACAGATTCTTTTGATGGAATTCTATTAAACGCTTCTGTTGGTTTAACTTTTTACTTAGGTAAAAACGAAAGACACGCTGACTGGGTTGGTGAAGAAGATAGAATTGGTGAATTGGAAAAAAGAGTTGACTTGATCGAAACTGGTCTTTTGGACACAGACAAAGATGGAGTTGCCGATTTATATGATTTAGAACCAAATAGTATCGCTGGAGTTGCTGTTAACACAAAAGGGCAATCTATTGACAACAATCAAAATGGTGTGCCTGATGAGTTAGAAAGCTATTTAGACAAAACTTACGAAAAGAAAGGCGCTGGAACTGCTACAAACAATACTGTTGAAGAATTAATCAATGGAGGTTATGTAAATGTTTATTTCGATTTCAATTCGTCTAAACCAACAAACGCTTCTTTATCTGGCGTAGATTTCTTAGTGAAATACTTGAAAAACAATCCAGGAAAATCAGCTGATATTATTGGATATGCTGACGAAATTGGAAACACTAACTACAACACAGAATTGTCTAGAAAAAGAGCTGAAGCTGTGAAAAAAGTAGCTATAAATGCAGGAATTGATGCATCAAGATTGAATGTAATTGCTAACGGAGAAGATACTTCTGTTAACAAAAATTCTAAAGAGGCACGTCAAATCGTGAGAAGAGTTACTTTCCAAGTGAAGTAATACATATAAAGCTAAAAACAAGAAAAGGAGCTATTCAAATGAATAGCTCCTTTTTGTTATAAAAATAGAGTTAAAAAAAACTAGATTTTGAATCCTTATTTAAAGCTTCGGAGAAGCTAAATATTTATAGTACTTCGATAAGACAAATGAAAAGCTCCAGCGGAGCGACATATATAGATTGTGAAAAAAATATGTCGCTCCGCTGGAGCTTTATCTTGTAAAACATTTATTCTTTGCTATAAATATTTCGCTTCTCCGAAGCTTACAAAAAAAGGACAAAATATACATTTTGTCCTTTTTTTATATTTGAGATAAATCTAATTATTTATCGATTGCTCTTTTTACAATATCTCCAAAAGCATCAATTCTTCTATCTCTGAAGAATGGCCAGTTTTGACGAACATTTTCTTGTAAATCTAAATCAACTTCAGCAATTAAGATCTCTTCTTTATCGTGAGACGCTTGAGCTAAAATTTCTCCCTGTGGTCCAGCGATGAAAGAAGCTCCCCAGAATTGAATTCCTTCTGTTCCTTCGATATATTTTTCTAAACCAATTCTATTTGCCGCCGCAACGAAAACACCATTAGCAACTGCGTGGCCTTTCATTACGTTCATCCAAGCACCATACTGATTTTCTCCATATTGTTCTTTTTCTTTAGGATGCCATCCAATAGCTGTTGGATAAAATAAAACCTCAGCACCTTTAAGGGCTGTAATACGAGCCGCTTCTGGGTACCATTGATCCCAGCAGATCAAAGTTCCAACAGTTCCTTTTTTAGTTTCGATAGCTTGGAAACCTAAATCACCTGGCGTGAAATAGAATTTTTCATAGAAATGAGGGTCGTCTGGAATATGCATTTTACGATACAAACCAGCTTCTGTTCCATCTGTATCAATGATGTAAGCACTGTTATGATAAATTCCAGCCATTCTTTTTTCGAAGAAAGGAACAATAATAACTACTCCTAATTCTTTAGCCAATTCGCTGAATGCAATAAAAGAAGTGCTGTAAAGTGGTTCTGCTAATGCAAAATTTTCTACATCTTCGCTTTGGCAGAAATAATGACTGCTATATAATTCAGGAAGTAAGATTACCTCTGCTCCTTGGCTTGCAGCATCTCTTACCCAGCTGATACATTTCTTAAGATTATTTTCGGCAACATCATTCAGATTTAACTGAATAACCGATATTTTATATTTTCTTTTCGGCATGACATAAAATTTAGAGTGCAAAAATAGTAAATTTTAGAGGAATGGCAAAGTGATGAATTTCATCTTGCAACCAAAAAAGTTTACTTAAAACTACTAAATTCTTCTAATTGCAAATTAACTTTTTCAATAAGCTCTTGAATATTATAAAATTCTGTTTTAAAAATAAAACTCAAATGATAAACCACATTTTCCTGATCAAGCTGGTATTGAAAATTGATTTTAGAAAATTCATTATTTTGAGTATTTCTGTACCATTTATCAAATAATTTTTGTCTAAAATCTTGTTTAAAATCGACGCTATCACAAACATAATTTAACATTATCTCTGGATTGCTTTTAAAATAGTCATTTATAATGTTAGTAATTGTAATTTCTATTAAAGGATCATTAAAGAACTTTTGATTATTAGCTTCATAAAAATCAACTGAATGTAATTTTTGAAAAAAAATATTATCAAAATCCATTTTCTGAAAACTAACAAAATATTCTAACCCATGCTTGGTTTTAAAATAAAAAAGAGGGTACAAACCCTCTTCTAAAATATATTGATACATAAAGAAATACTATTTTTTCTTTAATCTTGCTATAACTTCTTTTCGATGTTCTTCTTTTAAATCGACCATTTTTTTAAGAACAGAAACTGTCTTAGCATTTGGCTTTATGATTATTGTTTTTTCCATAATTGTTTCTGAATTATGATACAAATGTAAGAAAAAAAAAATCATATCTCTTTCAAATCAATTAAATTACCTCTCTATTTACGAATTGATAATTCTTACATTTTATCAAAAATCAAAAAACCATCTTACATCAGCTTAAAAATAAACTTCTGTAAAATGGCTTTCAACCTAAAAAAATATCAACTAAACTAGTTGTTATTCAATCACAACTTTTTGAGTAAGGAATTCAGTTTCTGATTTTTTGAATTTGATCTCTACAGTTCCTTTTGCAGTTGGTTTAATTTTGTAAACTGTTTTCTTTGGTTCTGGAACTTGTTGTGTACAAACTGCTGCTGGGTATTTAGCAATTACTTGTAATCCTTTTACTGATCCGATTGTAACTTCAGAGATTTTATCGAATTCTGCGCAAGAATTATCTACTACATAAGTTACTTCATAACTTAATTCGTCATTTACTTTTCCAGTTGCTGGTCCTTTGATTTCTGTTACTAAAGCAGCCTTTGTAGTTGGAACTGGTGTTTTATCGTTATCATCATCGTTACTGCATGAAACAAATGCAATTGATAAAAATAATACTACTAAAACAGATTTTAATCTAAAACTTTTCATATAAAATAATAATTAATTGTTAATTACTATGAAGATGTGGCATAATTAAAAAGGTTGCTTTGATGAAATGTTATTTTTTTTCAGAAAACGATTAATCATTTGTAAATCAAAAACTTATTCATCAAAAAAAATTAATGAATTTGTCTCATTTTCTTATAAAAAAGCAAAAAATCTCGCTTGGTACCGATAGAATTTGAGCTGAAAATGTTTTATTTCTACACCAAAAAAAACACCAATCTTTCGACTGGTGTTTCTTTTAAATATATGCTTACAGCTAAATTATGCTGCTTTCTTTTGGAATATTTTTTTGAAAAGATTTACAATTCCTAAAATAATAAAGCCAATTATCAGCCCGATTGCGAACTCTTTTATGATTGAAGGAAAGTTTGGCAACAAATGGTGAAAGAATTCAATATTATGGACAAATAATCCTCCAGCCACTAAAATCAAAGCAATTGTTCCAATTACGGTTAATGCTTTAATTACTTTTGGAAGCGCTTGAACTAATATATTCCCAACACTTTTTAAAAGACTTTTTTCTTTTTTACTATGCTGAATCATTTTGAAACCAACTTCATCCATACGAACAATAAGCGCTACGATTCCGTAAACTCCAACCGTAGCAATAATTGCAATAATAGAAACAGTAATGATTTGTGATAATAATGGTTTTCCGATCACCGTTCCTAAAGCGATAATCACAATTTCGACTGAAAGAATAAAATCGGTTACAATTGCCGATTTAACTTTGTCTTTTTCAATTACTAAAATTTCTTCTTCCGTAAGTACTTCATCAGTTATTCCTTCCGATTCTTCGTGTGCGTGAGGAACTATAAATTCGTAGATTTTCTCAGCTCCTTCATAAGCTAAAAATAATCCTCCCAATACTAAAATTACTATAATAGCAATTGGAAAAAATGCGCTTAATAAAAATGCAATTGGAAGAATGATGATTTTGTTTAATAACGAACCTTTACTAATTGCCCACAAAACAGGAAGTTCTCTTGATGAAGCAAATCCAGAAGCTTTTTCGGCATTTACTGCTAAATCATCACCAAGAATTCCGGCTGTTTTTTTTGCTGCAACTTTGCTCATTACTGCAACGTCATCCATAATTGCTGCGATATCATCTAATAGTGCGAAAAAACCTGAACCCATTTTTTAATTTATTTTTAGTGATGCGAATCTAGACATTTTGGCTTAATCTGCCCAATAATATTACATCTAAATTTGTATTTTTTATTCCTAATTTTCTGTATTGCGGTTTTAGTTACATTGCCCTAATAAGACCCACAGAATAATAAAAACTATAATAGTTCCAAAGCACCCTCCGCCTAGTTTTTTAGCGCCGTATCCTGCTAATAATCCTCTAAATAAATTGTTCATAATCTTCTGTTTTTAAATTAATAATTTGCTGATTTTATATCATTTAAATTTGAACATTTTTCAAAAATGAACTGTTATAAGAATTGCGTAAAAAGTTTCAGAATTAAGGGCAAAAAAAAAGCATCAGTAAAACTGATGCTTTTTAAGAGTAACAAAAATGAAAAAAAATTAGTTAGCTGTCTGGTTTCTAAAAACCAATTTGCCATCGAAAGCATCTAATAAAATAATGCTGTCTGTTGTTATATTTCCTGCCAAAATCTCTTTTGACAATTGATTTAAAACTTCTCTTTGCACTACACGTTTAACAGGTCTCGCTCCAAATTGCGGATCATATCCTTTGTCTGACAAGTAAGCGATAGCTTCTGGAGTTGCATCCATTGTAATGCCCTGCTGAGCCAGCATTTTTGTAACCCCTTTCAATTGTAAGCTTACAATTCTTGAAATATTATCTACTGTAAGAGGCGTAAACATTACAATTTCGTCTATACGGTTAATAAACTCTGGACGCACAGTTTGTTTCAATAATCCTAAAACTTCGTTTTTAGCAGCTTCTGTTGCTGCTTCTACTCCGCCTTTTAGATTTTCGAATTTTTCCTGAATAATCTGGCTTCCCATATTAGAAGTCATGATGATAATTGTGTTTTTAAAATCGGCCAAACGTCCTTTGTTATCTGTCAATCGACCTTCATCTAAAACTTGCAATAAAATATTGAAAGTATCTGGATGGGCTTTTTCGATCTCGTCTAACAAAATTACAGAATAGGGTTTTCTACGAACCGCTTCTGTCAATTGTCCACCTTCATCATAACCTACATATCCTGGAGGCGCACCAACTAAACGGCTCACACTGTGACGTTCTTGATACTCACTCATATCAATACGCGTCATCGCATTTTCGTCATCAAAAAGATATTCTGCTAAAGCTTTTGCTAATTCGGTTTTACCCACTCCGGTTGTTCCTAAGAATAAGAATGTTCCAACAGGTTTCTTCATATCCTGTAAACCAGCACGGCTTCTACGAACTGCATCACTCACCGCTTCTATCGCTTCTTCCTGACCTACTACACGTTTGTGCAATTCGTCTTCCAAATGCAATAGTTTTTCTCTTTCTGTTTGAAGCATTTTTGTAACTGGAATTCCAGTCCATTTTGCTACAACCTCTGCAATATCTTCTCTGGTAACTTCTTCTTTAATTAAAGAATTTCCAGATTGGAATTCTTGCAGTTGTTTTTGCAATGTTTCTTGGCGTTCCTGAGCTTCTTTAATTTTTCCGTAACGAATTTCAGCTACTTTTCCGTAATCACCTTCACGTTCTGCACGCTCTGCTTCATATTTAAAGTCTTCGATTTCGTGTTTTACAGCCTGAATTCCGTCAACGATATCTTTTTCTTGTTTCCATTTTGCATAGATTTCGTTGCGTTCTTCTTTCAGGTTGGCTAATTCCATACCTAAAATCTTCAGTTTGCTTTCTTCTTTTTCACGTTTAATGGCTTCAATCTCAATCTCTAATTGCATGATTTTACGATCCAAAACGTCTAATTCTTCAGGTTTTGAATTGATTTCCATACGCAGTTTAGAAGCTGCCTCGTCCATTAAATCGATCGCTTTATCTGGTAAAAAACGATTCGTAATATATCTTTGCGAAAGTTCAACTGCTGCAATAATTGCTTCATCTTTAATTTGAACTTTATGATGCGTTTCATATTTTTCTTTGATTCCACGAAGAATTGAAACCGCACTTTCAGTATCTGGTTCATCAATTAATACCTTTTGGAAACGTCTTTCAAGCGCTTTATCTTTCTCAAAATATTTTTGATATTCATCTAAAGTCGTTGCTCCAATTGCTCTCAATTCTCCACGAGCCAAAGCTGGTTTCAATATGTTCGCCGCGTCCATTGCGCCTTCGCCTCCACCCGCGCCTACAAGTGTATGAATCTCATCAATAAATAAAACGATATCACCTTCTGCGGCTGTAACTTCTTTTACCACCGATTTTAAACGTTCTTCGAATTCTCCTTTATATTTCGCCCCAGCGATCAAAGCCCCCATATCTAATGAGAAAACGATCTTTTCTTTTAAGTTTTCTGGAACATCACCATCCACAATTCTATGCGCTAGACCTTCTGCAATAGCCGTTTTACCAACTCCAGGTTCTCCAATAAGCATTGGGTTGTTTTTAGTTCTACGAGTCAGAATCTGCAATACGCGGCGAATTTCTTCGTCACGTCCTATTACTGGATCCAGCTTTCCTGTACGGGCTAATTCGTTTAAGTTTTTAGCATATTTATTTAACGAATTATAGGTTTCTTCAGCTGAAGCAGAAGTTACTCTTTCGCCTTTACGTAATTCTTCAATCGCCGCTTTCAGACCTTTACCAGTAACTCCTTGATCTTTTAAAATCTGAGAAACTCTACTTTTAGAGTCAAAAATGGCTAAAATTAAATGCTCGATCGAAACGTATTCGTCGTTCATTTTTTGTGCAATGATTTCAGCTTCATTCAAAGCCTTATTAGCATCTCTTGAAAGCATAATTTCGCCTCCAGAAACTTTTGGAAAACTCTGAATTGTACTGTCTAAAATTTGTAAAAACAACGGCACATTTACATTTAGTTTTTTCAAAATAAATGGCGCCACGTTTTCATCAACTTCAAAAATAGCTTTGAAAATGTGTTCATTTTCAATTTGCTGTTGGCCATTTCGTTGCGCTAATTGCTGAGACAACTGAATGGCTTCCTGCGATTTAATAGTAAACTTATTTATATTCATATTTTTACGATTTGATTGATTTTAAATGTTTGAAATTTATAAGATTAAAGTTACGATTTATTGAGGTATGTTATTAACTCAAAATAATTTAACTTTGTAATCCAATAGACAAATTATATTCCACAGTAAAAAAACAGACAAAATGACGTTAAAAATCATATTTTACCGATTTTAACGCGTCAAAAAGTCATAAAACAAGCCAAATATGAGTTTTTTTAATTCAATCTTCGGAAGTTCAGAGAACTCAGAAGCTTCAAAAAGTAAAGTAAACTGGACAGAATTAACAGATATGCTTCAATTAATGGAAATCGAAGCCATTTCTAACGAAAAACCAGTTGTCATTTTTAAACATAGTACAAGATGCAGTATCAGCCGAATGGCTTTAAAACAATTTGAAAGAGAATTTGATCTTGAAGAGACAGTTGATCCGTACTTTTTAGATTTGATTGCCAATAGAGATATTTCAAACGAAATTGCAAGCCGATTTGGCGTTTATCACGAATCTCCTCAATTGATTTTAATTAAAAACGGAAAAGCAATTTACAATGTTTCTCACAGCGATATTGACGCTGAAGCATTGAAAAGCAAGATCTAAGTTTTGAATTATGAATTATGAATTATGAGTTGAGCGTTCAAATTGAATTCAAATTAGAGTTAAAGTAAAGAAAGAAAAATCCTGAAATTGCATTTGACAATTTCAGGATTTCTTATTTTTATATTTCTCTATAGTCTAAGCTGAGTGATTAATTACAAAATTCATAATTCATAATTCATAATTCATAATTCATAATTCATAATTCATAATTCATAACTCACAATTAACTTAAAAGCTTCCTCCCGCTCCGCCTCCGCTGAAACCTCCATCTCCAAATTCCATAGGAGAAACTGTTTTTACTTCTGGCTTCATTCCGAAAGTTGAAGCTACTACTAAAGCTTCTGCATTTAAAAGAGAATCTGAATGATTGATTCTATCTGGCTTGAACGTTAATCCGCTTTCTTTTTCTTTTAATTTTTTAATTGAAAAATAAGCTATTGCGAATAAAACTACTCCGCCCAGAGTTAGTGCCACTTCAATTGGCAAAAGAGAGTGATAAAATCGAATGGTATAAATTGAAAATGCAATAGCTAAAAAGCTCATCCAGAGCATTATTCGATCTTTTCTTTTTAATGCCTGTACTAAATAAACTATCGGAACAATGAAAGTAAATGCGTAGAAGAAAAAAGCAAACGGAATATCTGTTCCAGGCTTAACTTCGACACCTAAAAGCTCTGCAGAAAGCTCTCTTACAACTAAGTAATTACAAGAAAGATAAAACAAAACCAAACAAAAGCTATTTGCTAATAAAAGTCCGTTGTAATAATAACTTTCCTTTAAATCATTAATTAGTTTTTTAGTTAAGAAATAAAAAGCTCCTGCAAAAATCATTGCTGTAAATGGTAAAATAGCTTTTCCAATATCTCCAAACTCAAACATTCCGAAAAACAAAAAAGCAGTTACAGCCAAACAAAACACCAACATTGAAAGTACATGCAAATACCTTAAAAACATATACAACGCGGCAATTGAAACAAAAAGTGCAACGATTATTTCGTAACCATCTGTTGTAATTCCCAAAGCACAGCCAACATTTAAAATTGTTCCTAACATAAACGCATCATCTAAACCATGTGAATGAAAATGCTGTCTTCCCAATAATTCAGATCCTCCAAAACCAATAGTCGCAAAAATGTAAAAACAAATTTGGAAATAAATATGCTCAGAATTTATGCCAAACAAAGAAACCATTCCACAAATAGAACCATACAGCATGCTTCCCAATAAAAAAAAACCAATTCTAACTAAAATATTATTTTGACTCTTTAAAACTGGCAATTCTTTTTCTATAAACTTCTTTTGGTCTTTACTAATAAAACCTCCTTTGAATAAAGCATCTGCTTCATCTACTAAAGCTTCATTTTGCAATACTTGTTTATCGTATACTATCATTCTGTTATTTCTTTATGGAAGTTTTTAATTAGCTTAATAAATATTACAATTGAACCAACAAAATAAGCTGGAAGTAAGAAAACAAACAATTCCCAAATACCAGAAAAGTCAACATCTTCAAAAATTCTAAACAAAAATATGTTTCCGCCGATATAGGCATAAACAATCATAAATACATACAAAGACATTGCTTTATAATCATAACTCTCTTTATAAAAATAATAAGTCGAACCAGCTAAAACAAGCGCAAATATTAACCATGTAATTGTATCAAAATTCGTTAAGTTAGCAATTGAAGCAATACTGATAATATGCAAAGCAAAAGTTAGAAAAACCAAACCAAAGTGTGTTTTAAGAGAAATTCGACGGCTGTAAATTGTCCACAAAATCAGTAACACACCAAGCATTACTGCTGAATAACTCAAATTTTGACTGGCATAAAAATCATTATTACTTAGCAAATCCTGTGGTGTTACTGAAAGACCAACATAAGCTGCCAAACCTGTAATCGCGATTGTCAAGACACTCCTGTTATCAAAATAATAAGCACAGAAGAAACTCACTATTGTTGGGACTAAAGTTGCCAATCCGTAATGTTCTCCAAAAGGTTTATATTGAAATTGAAGATATCCAATAAAAATACAAGTCAATATGTTACCCGCTAAAACAAGATATTCTAAAACAGGATGCTCAAAAGTGGTTTCTTCTTTTTGAAATCCTTTAGAATGTTTGAAACAGTAGAAAAAGCAAACCAAAATAACAATTAAAAGTATCGCAAGAATCGCAATATGACCTATTGAATCAATGTTTTCATAAATCAAAATTCCTATTCCTGAAGTAAATAGCAGTACTGATAAATACAGAAAAAGCTTTAATTCTGCGTTTAACGAAAACATACCTAAATTTCGGTAAGCTTTAATTTCTTCAAACTGATTTTCTGTAATTAATCCTTTCTCAAAAAGATCAAGAGTTGACTTTTCTTTAAATTTTTCCATCGTACAATTTAAACTGATGTATCAAATATATATAATTAGCATGAATTTTCTTCTTTAGGTTCAAAAAACCTTTTATTATCTGGAAGCACAAAGTATTATTACTCTTGTAATCAAAATCTTAAAACATAAAATATTTGACAATTTAATTCAAAATTATTTTTATTCTTTTAAATTTGTGCAATCGATTACATCAAACATAAAACCACAAAAAAACCACGCTTAAAATGAAAACAAAACTTATTTTATTGGCATTGCTTCTGCCTTGCTCCTTTCTGTTTGCTCAAAACTATTATATGAGTGCTCCAGAAGGATTTGGAGCTTCTGCAACTGGAGGCGGAAGTGCTACTCCTGTAACAGTGTCTACTTTAACCGATTTAACAGCTAAATTAAAATTAACTACTCCACAAGTTATTTTAGTTTCAGGAACCATCAATTGCACCTATACAAGTCTTCAAGTAAATGACAAAACCATAATTGGTCTTCCAGGCGCTCGTTTAGTCAATTTGGATCAAACCGCCACAGGTTCAGGAATTTTAAGTTTAAAACCAGGATCTAACAATATCATTATTAGAAATTTAATTTTTGAAGGACCTGGCGCGTACGATGTTGACGGACGTGATAATCTGACTTCAGAAGCTACTAATCTTTGGGTTGATCATTGCGAATTTCAAGACGGAATGGATGGGAACTTCGATAATAAAGGTACTGCTGATAACGTAACTGTTTCTTGGTGCAAATTTATTTATTTGAAAGCTCCAAAAGCTGGAGGTTCTGGCGGAACTGATGATCACCGTTTTTCTGACTTGGTAGGCTCTTCTAAAACAGATGCTCCTTCAGACGGACATTATAGCATTACTTTTAAAAATTGTTATTGGGCTGAAGGCTGTAGAGAGAGAATGCCAAGAGCTAGAAATGCGGAACTACATATTTTAAACTGCTATTACAACACTTCTGTTTCGAGCTCATTAGCCATTGGTTTAGGAGGCGGAAGCAACAATACAACTTGTTATGTTGAAGGAACTGATTTTGCTAAAATTGGAACTGCTTTTAAAAGTTATGTAAGCACTGACGGCGGTACAATTGGAATTAGTTTTAACAATTGTCTAAATGCACCTGCAAATTCAGGAACTACTGTAACAAAGCCTTCTTATAATTACACTGTTTTATCAACTTCAAATGTTGCAGAATATATTTCGAACGCGACTTGCGGAGCTGGAGCAACGCTACAAGTTAACGAACAAGGCGCTATGTCTACAAGCTGTAACAATTTAGGATTAAACGATAATGTCAATAACTTGGATTTGAAATATTATCCTTCAGTTATCAATCGTCTTTTAAATATTGATTTTTCAAGTTCTGATAATGGTTTAGCTGAAATTAATTTATTTGCATCAAATGGATCAAAAGTATATTCTCAGTCAAAAAATATTTCTCCAGATGAAAGACTTGAACTAAATGTTGGGAATCTTTCTAAAGGGATTTACATCTGCAAAGTTCAAATCGAAAACCGAAGCAAAACTTTTAAACTGGTAAAAAACTAAAAATTACTCCATAAAAAAAGGTCATTGATTTGTTTCAATGACCTTTTTTACTTTTTACTGCTTACTTTTCACATCTAACAAGATATTAAAAAGCTACTTTCATTTTATCTTTAATCGCATCAAGACATAAATTATTAATACTGCCTTCGTGCGTGTGTTTCGTCTCTTTTGGAGATTTGTACGTTCCCGCTTCTAATTGTTCGGCAACAGCTTTATAAGCATCTCTAAATGGCATTCCTGCTACAACCATTTCATTTAAAGTATCAACCGTAAATAAATAATCGTATTTTTTATCTTCTAAAATATGATCTTTAACCGTAATATCTTTAATTGAAAATATAGCAATATCCAAACAAGATTTTAAAGTTTGGATTGCTGGAAACAAACCTTCTTTTAAAAGTTGTAAATCTCTGTGATATCCGCTTGGAAGATTATTGGTAATTAAAGTGATTTCGTATGGAAGCGCCTGAATCTTATTGCATTTTCCTCTAATTAATTCAAAAACATCCGGATTCTTTTTATGAGGCATAATGCTCGAACCCGTTGTAAGATGCGCTGGCAACCCGATAAAATCGAAATTTTGGCTCATGTACAAACAAACGTCCATAGCAAATTTTGATAATGTTCCTGCAACGCTTGTCATCGCAAAAGCAACTGTTTTTTCAGCTTTTCCACGGCTCATTTGCGCAGCAACGGCATTAAATTTTAAAGTTTCGAAACCTAATTCTTTTGTTGTAAAAGTTCTATTGATTGGAAACGAACTTCCGTAACCTGCAGCTGAACCTAACGGATTCTGATCTACAATTTTAGAAGCGGCGTTCAACATTGTAATATCATCAATCAAACTTTCGGCATAAGCAGAAAACCACATTCCGAATGATGATGGCATGGCGATTTGTAAATGCGTATAACCTGGCAATAATACATTTTGATGTTTTTCTGCCGATTCCATCAGCAAATCAAACAAGGTTTTTACCTGTTCTTTTATAGCTTTTAATTCGTCTTTTAAATACAAATGAACGTCTACCAAAACCTGATCATTACGAGAACGCGCGGTGTGTATTTTCTTTCCTGCATCGCCTAGTTTTACGGTTAGAAGATATTCGATTTTAGAATGTACGTCTTCGAAACTGTCTTCGATTTCGAAATTTCCAACTACAATATCAGCGATGATTTCATTTAATGCATCAACTAAAGAAGTTGTTTCTACTTCAGTTAACAAACCAATCTGACCCAACATTTTCGCATGTGCGATTGAACCTAAAGCATCGTATTTTGCTAAAACCAAATCCAGTTCACGATCGTTTCCAACGGTGAATTGCTCGATTTGTTTATCTGTTGGTATTCCTTTTTCCCAAAGTTTCATAGGTTATGTTTTTTTTCGCCACGAATTCACGAATTATTTTTTTCAAATCTTTACGATTAATTCTTTCGAATTAATTCGCATTAATATCTCGTTTAGATAGTAAAAAATTAATTCGTGAATTCGTGGCGGTTTTTCTTTTTCTTATAATTTAAAGAAATCGGTTAGTATTTTGATATACAAGTCGACTCCTTCTTCAATTTCATTTACAAAAATAAATTCGTCTGCTGAATGCGAACGCAACGTTTCTCCTGGCCCTAATTTTAAAGACTGACAGCTTAAAACCGATTGATCTGAAAGTGTTGGCGAACCATAAGTTGTTCTTCCTAAAGCAATTCCTGCTTGAACCAAACCATGCCCAACTGGAATTGAAGATGCATTTAAATGCATAGATCTTGGCGTTACTTCGGCATTTACATTTGCTTTCACAACTTCTAAGATTTCTGCGTTTGTATAACGGTCTGTTACACGAATATCTACAACCAAATCACATTCTGAAGGCACAACATTATGCTGTTTTCCTGCATTAATCTGCGTTACGGTCATTTTTACTGGCCCTAAAACGTCTGAGATTTTATCGAATTTATAGTTTTTAAACCATTCCATCACTGGAATTGATTTGTATAAAGCATTATCGTCGTTTTGATGCGCGGCGTGGCTTGCGGTTCCTTTTACTTTTACGTCTAAAACTAATAAACCTTTTTCCGCAACTGCTAATTGCATTAAAGTTGGTTCTCCAACAATAGCGCAATCTAATTCTGGTAAACTTTTTAAAACACTATTTAAACCATTTTTCCCACTGCTTTCTTCTTCAGCGGAAGCCACAATTACAATATTATGTGATAGGTTTTGGTTTTCGTAGAAATGAACAAAAGTTGCTAATAATGAAACCAGACATCCTCCTGCATCATTACTTCCTAAACCAAATAATTTTCCGTCTTTTTCTATTGCCTTAAACGGATCGTTTGTATATGCCTGATTGGGACGTACCGTATCGTGATGTGAGTTAAGTAAAAGTGTTGGTTTGTTTTCGTCGAAATATTTGTTGAAAGCCCACACATTGTTGTTTTCTCTTTTGAAAGGAATTTCATTCTGATTGAACCAATTTTCTATTAAAAGTGCCGTCTGGTCTTCTTCACTGGAAAATGAAGGGGTTTCGATTAGGCTTTTTAATAAACTAATTGCTTCTTGGGTAAGCGTATCTATACTTTTCATAAGTTTGGTTTCTTTGCCACAAAGGCGCGAAGTCACAAAGTTTTTTAATTTAAATCTGTGACATTTTTGATTGGCGCAAATTTCTAAAATTAAATTCTAAAAGCACTGCCCAGCTCCGTTTTTTTGCCACTAAATGCATGAATTTTCACAAATTATTTTTTTGTCACAGAATTAAAATCAAAATAAACTTTTTCATGTACGTCTAAAATTATTTTCTCTTCAAACAGAAAAAATTAGAGTCAATTCGTGGCAACATCTTTTATAATGTAATCGTTGTATGCGGAACATCTGAATTTTGAAGCATTTTGTGATGCCCAATTTTGATTTTCTGCACGCCTCTTGATAAACTATTGAAGCAGTTATCCAATTTTGGAATCATACCAGAATGGATTACTTTTTCTTCTTTTAGTTTATTATATAATGCTTCGTTGATTTCTGTTATTACAGAGGAATCATCTTCTGAATCCATTAAAACGCCTTGTTTTTCAAAACAGTAAGTCAGCGTAACATCAAAAACTTCAGATAATGCAATTGATAATTCGCTTGCAATGGTATCTGCATTTGTGTTTAATAATTGTCCGTTTTTATCGTGTGTGATGGCACAGAAAACAGGAACAACGCCAGCTTCTAATAAAGTTGCCAGTAATTTGGTGTTGACTTGTTTTACATCGCCTACAAATCCGTAATCGATTGTTGGATGATTTCTTTTTGTTGATTGAATTAAATTTCCGTCAGCACCCGAAAAACCAATCGCATTATTGTCTTTGGCTTGTAATTGCGCTACAATATGTTTGTTGATTTGTCCGGCGTAAATCATTACCACAACATCAAGCATTGGAGCATCTGTAATTCGGCGTCCCTCAATCATTTGCGGAACTAATCCAATACTTTGCGCCATTTTCGTAGCCGATTTTCCACCGCCGTGAACTAAAACTTTATAGCCTTCAATTTTAGAAAAATCAATTAAAAATTGTTCTAACTCTGCTGGATTATCAATGATGTTTCCACCTATTTTGATTACGGTAACTTTATTCATAAGATTCTAAGGTTCTGAGATTCTAAGATACTAAGTTTTTTTGTGCGCAAAGTTTCTTAGCATCTTAGTAGCTTAGAATCTTAGCAACTCTAAAAAAATTACAATTTCTTCAAAATCTTCTGTAAAACTAATTGTGCTGAATACGTTCTGTTATTTGCCTGTTCAATTACGATTGAATTTTCTCCGTCTAAAACTTCGTCGCTTACAATTACGTTACGACGAACCGGAAGACAGTGCATGAATTTTCCGTTGTTGGTTAAAGCCATTTTTTCAGCCGTTACTGTCCAATTTGGATCGCTGTTGGTTACTTTTCCGTAATCGTTGAAATTACTCCAGTTTTTTACGTAAACGAAATCAGCATTTTCGAAAGCTTTGTTTTGATCGTATTCGATTGTACAGTCTTTTGTGATTTCTGGACTTAATTCGTAACCTTCTGGGTGCGTGATTACAAAATCCATATCTTTTTGCATTTGCATCATTTCTACAAATGAATTCGCAACTGCCTGAGGCAAAGCTTTTGGATGCGGTGCCCAAGAAAGTACTACTTTTGGTTTGTGTTTTGTTTTGAATTCTTCCATTGTAATCGCATCTGCCAAAGATTGTAACGGGTGACGAACAGCACTTTCCATATTTACAATTGGCACTGTAGCATATTTCAAAAATCCTGAAATTACAGTTTCCTGATAATCTTTTTCTTTGTCAACTAAACCTGCAAAAGCACGAATTGCGATAATATCACAATATTGAGAAACCACTTCTGCTGCTTCTTTGATATGTTCTGAAGCGCCAGAATTCATAACGGCTCCGTCTTCGAATTCTAATGTCCAGCCTTCGTTGGTAAAATTCATTACCATAACGTTCATTCCTAAGTTCATTGCCGCTTTTTGAGTACTCAAACGTGTTCTTAAACTCGGATTGAAGAATAACATTCCAAGAGTTTTATTCTTTCCTAAACTTTGATTTTTAAGCGGATTCTTTTTGATTTTTATCGCTTGTTTTACCCATTTTGCTAATGAGTTGATGTCTTTTATTGAGATATAGTTCATTTGTTTTTTTAATTTAGATAATGTAATAATTAGAAAATTGGATAATTGTGCTTTATCTAATTAACTAATTTTCTAATTAATTCATTAGATTATTTTAGTAAACGGAATTTCGTCTTTTAATGCCTTTAAAATAAAATTATCATTTAACCCATTGACAATCCAGGTTTCGATATTCGCTGCTTTTGAAATTGCAGCCGCTTCTATTTTGGACTGCATTCCTCCTGTTCCGTGTGATGATTTCGATTCTCCGATTTCCTTTTCTAACGACTTCAAATCATTTACCAATTTGATTGTTTCTGGATTTTCATCGTGAATAGAATCTTTCGTATAAATTCCATTTGTATTAGTGGCAATTATCAGAATATCAACATTTAAAAGAACAGCTGTTAAAGCTGCTAATTTGTCATTATCCCCAAACCGAATCTCATCTGTGGCAACGGTATCATTTTCATTGATAATCGGAATGTAATTGTTTTTAACCAATACATTAATCGTATTTACAATATTCTTTTTGGTCTGTTCTTTTTCGAAATCAGAATAAGAAAGTAAACACTGCGAGGTATTTAATCCTAGATCTTTGAAATTTTCATTGTAAATCCGCATTAAATGAGGCTGTCCTATGGAAGCTAAAGCTTGTTTTACAAAAACATCTTTATCTTGATTGTCAAGCTTTACAAACTGCTTTGCCGCCGCAATTGCTCCCGAACTCACTATGATAAATTCATACTCGTCGTTTAAAGCTGCAATCTGTATTCCGAGGTCTTCAATCTTTCCCCGCGAAATATGATTGGTTTCCTTAGTTAAAGTATTACTTCCTATTTTTAATAAAATCCGTTTTTTTGCCATGTTTTTTGTTTTTGCCACGAAGGCGCTAAAGCACTAAGTTATTTTAACGCAAAGGGCGCAAGGTTTTTTGCATTCTTTGTGTTTACAAACGCTAAGTTCGCAAAGCTTTATCTATAGTTAAATTCCAATTTTTATCCCGAAGCCTCGGGACCAAATTCCAATAAATCTGAAATTAAAAATCGTTAATCATCAATCTAAAATCTGAACTCTAAAATCTACAATTATCGTATTTGTCCTTCTCCGTAAACGTACCATTTATTGGTTACTAAATGCTGTAAACCAATTGGTCCTCTTTGATGCAGTTTATCAGTACTTATTGCTAATTCGCCACCAAGTCCAAATTGTCCGCCGTCTGTAAAACGGGTTGAGGCATTTTGGTATACTGCTGCAGCATCTATTGCTTCCATAAATTGTTGTGCCGTTTCGTCGTCTCTTGTAATAATTGCTGCAGAATGTCCTCCACAGTATTTATTAATCATATCGATTGCATGATCCTGAGAATCGATGGTTCCAATTACAATTTTATAATCTAAAAACTCTTCGTACCAAATATCTTCGTTTTGAAGTGTTTTCGTATTTTCGAAATTCTCTAATGATTTATCTACAATAACTTCCACTTTTGCTTCTATTAAAGCCTCAATCAGCATTGCTGTGAAACCTTCAAAATTAGGCAGTTTAGAATCTATTAAAACTTTATCTAAAGCATTACAAGCTGAAATTTTAGCAGTTTTAGCGTTTAAAATTACTTTCAAAGCCAAATCAGTATCTGCTTTTTCATGAACGTAAACAAAATTATTCCCGCGTCCGCTTACAATAACAGGACAAGTTGCATGTGCTTTTACAAACTCAATTAGTTTTTCTCCTCCTCTTGGAACAATTAAATCAACTTTTTGAGTTGGCTTTTCTAAGAATGCCTGAGTTTCTGTTCTGTTATAATTCAGATATTCCACCCAATCTTTTGAAACTCCGTTTTCTTCTAAGGCTTTATGCCAAAGACTTACAATTTTCAGATTTGATTTTAAAGACTCTTTTCCTCCTTTTAATAAAATCTTATTTCCAGATTTAAAAGCAATTCCACCTGCTTCGATTGTAACGTCTGGGCGAGATTCATAAATGATTAAAATCGTTCCGAAAGCTGCGGTTTTATTCACCACTTTTATTCCATTATCATGAGTAAAATGAAAACGCTCAACGCCAACTGGATCTTCTTGAGATGCTAATTGGTTTAATGATAAAATCATTTCGTCAACTTTTTTATCATCTACTTTTAAGCGTTCTTCCATCGCTAAATCTGAGCCGTCGTAATCAGCAAGATCTTCTTGATTGGTCAAGATAATCTGATTCCGTTCCTGCTCGACCAGCTTTGCCATAGTCCGCAAAACCGCATTACGTTTTTCAATTGATAATGGATTCATAATTTCTAGTTGCTTGGTTGTTTTTTGGTTGTTTCTTTTTACGAAACTTTATTCATCCTAACAGGTTTTAAAAACCTGTTAGGTTTGCTCCTTGAATATTTCCAAGTTTAGTTTTTACATACCTAACAGGTTTTGGAAACCTGTTAGGATATCGTGAGTTTTAGCTTTTTAATTCTTCTAAACTTTCTTTTAAAGCTTTTACAAACGTATCGATATCAGATTTTTTTACTGTTAATGGCGGTAAAATTCTTAATAGATTTTTATTGTTCGCACTTCCTGTAAAAATGTGTTTTTCAATGATTAATTTCTTTCTTAAAGCTGCAACATCAAAATCAAACTCTACTCCAAGCATTAAGCCTTTTCCTTTTACTTGTTTGATTCCGTCAACTTCTTTGATTTTTTCTAGGAAATATTCATAAACTTCGTTTACATTTTTTTGCAAATCTAGTTTTTCGATTACATCTAAAACTGCAATTCCAGCTGCACAAGATAAATGGCTTCCACCGAAAGTTGTTCCTAATAATCCGAAACTTGCTTCAAATTTTGGAGAAATTAAAATGGCTCCAACTGGAAATCCGTTCCCCATTCCTTTTGCAACGGAGATAATATCTGCGTTGATTCCGTGATGCTGGAAAGCGAAGAATTTTCCGCTTCTACCGTATCCTGATTGCACTTCATCTAAAATTAAAACAACATCGTGTTTTTTACATGCTTTTTCTAAAGCCTGAAAAAACTCAGTTGTTCCTTGATCTAAACCTCCAACTCCTTGAATTCCTTCAATAATTACTGCTGTAACATCACCTTTAGCCAATTCAGCTTCAACCAATTCAATTTGGTTTAGAGGTAAAAAAGTAACAACTTGCTGTGCGTTAATCGGCGCAACAATTTTCTTATTATCAGTAACAGCAACCGCTGCAGAAGTTCTGCCATGGAAAGAATTATCAAAAGCGACAACTCTAGATTTTCCGTTATGGAAAGAAGCTAATTTTAAAGCATTTTCATTGGCTTCAGCTCCAGAACTGCATAAAAACAATTCGTAATCTTCAAGACCAGAAAGTTTTCCTAATTTCTGAGCCAGTTCCACCTGTAAAGGATTCTGAATGGCATTCGAATAAAATCCTAAATGATCTAATTGATTCTTCAATTTTGCTACATAATCTGGCTGTGTGTGTCCGATAGAAATCACACCGTGTCCGCTGTATAAATCTAAATATTCTACTCCTTTGTCGTCAATAATTGTACAATCTACTGCTTTTACTGGAGTTATGTCGTATAATGGGTAAACGTTGAATAAGTTCATGTGTTTTTTGTTTATTTTGTTTCAGGTTTCATGTTTCAAGTTAACTTGCAACATGAAACTTTAAACTTGAAACTATTATTAAAATCCGCTTGGTTTCAAATGTAAACCTGTGGTTTCTTCTAAACCGAACATTAAATTCATGTTTTGAATCGCTTGTCCTGAAGCACCTTTGGTTAAGTTATCTATAATCGATGTTATTAAAACCCGGTTTCCTTTTTTCAATAAACTGATGATACATTTATTCGTTTGCACCACTTGCTTCATGTTGATGTTTGTTGTGGTAACGGTTACAAAAGGTTCATCTTTATAGAAATCTTCGTATTTCGCAACTAATTGTTCCAAACTATCATCACATAATGTATAAAGCGTGGCAAAAATTCCTCTTGGAAAATCTCCTCTATTCGGAATAAAAAGCAATTCACTGTCAAAATCGTCTTGTAACTGTACTAAACTTTCTCCGATTTCTCCTAAATGTTGATGTTCAAAAGCTTTATAATGCGACATATTGTTGTTTCTCCAACTGAAATGAGAAGTTTCTGAAAGACTTACTCCTGCTCCTGTACTTCCAGTTGTTGCATTAATATGAACATCATTATTCAATAAATTATGTTCAGCTAAAGGCAATAAAGCCAATTGAATAGCTGTTGCAAAACAACCTGGATTTGCGATATAATTTGCTTTTTTGATTTCGGCTTTATTGATTTCAGGCAATCCGTAAATAAAATCTTTTCCTTCAAAATGAGCGTCTTTATTTAATCTGAAATCATTTCCTAAATCGATGATTTTAGTATGACTTGCAAACTGATTTTCTTTCAAAAATGAAATCGATTTTCCGTGACCTAAACACAAGAAAACAACATTCACATTTGGATTGATTTCAGCTGTGAAATTCATTTCAATATCGCCCATCAAATCGTGGTGCGCCACAGAAAGCGGTTTTCCAGCGTTTGTTGTACTGTAAACAAAATCGATGTTTACGTTGGGGTGATACATTAAAATTCTGATGAGTTCTCCAGCCGTGTAGCCTGAACCACCAATTATTCCGACATTAATCATAGTTTTATTTTTTTTAAGATTCTGTAAAAAATCTTTGATTTTTATAAATCCGCAAGAACGAATTCAGCGGATAAAAATTTTATTGATTTAATAGTTCCTAATGTTGGATTTAATGCAGTTTCAACATCATAACTAGCGGTATAAAAGGAATTTGCTCCAATTTTATCATAAGGGTCGTCGTTAGGTGCTCTTCTGATAGGAGTTAAAATAAGTCCATCAGCGTTATATGTTATCTTATAATTTCCTTTTACAGCAACATTATTAGGATTAGTAAACTTTATCTCATAGCGTAGCCTAGATGTATTGTTACCAGTATCTGGTGTATATTCAAATAATAAAACTTCATAAGTAATTGCCTTCAAAGTTTCTTTTTCTGGCTTCGCATCATTATCATTTGAACATCCAAAAAACATTAAGAAAAATGGAAGTAAAAAAAATACCTTTGTTTTCAAATTAATTTTATTTTTGAATAATTCATCACAATTAATCATGATCTAATTGATTTACAGATGAGAATATGTTTTGTGCATTTCCAAGAATTTTAATAAATCCTTTTGCATCGTCAGATGTCCAAGCATTGTTCATTTCTCCGTATTGACCAAAACCTGTGTTCATCAAATCGTTTTCAGATTCGATTCCGTCAAGTGAGAAATGGTATGGTTTTAATGAAACTGTAACCGTTCCGTTTACTGTTTTTTGTGTGTCTTGCAAGAAAGTTTCAATGTTTCTCATAACTGGATCTAAGAATTGACCTTCGTGAAATAACATTCCGTACCAGTTTCCTAATTGTTCTTTCCAGTATTGTTGCCATTTTCCAAGAGTGTGTTTCTCTAACAAATGGTGTGCTTTGATGATAATTAATGGTGCAGCAGCTTCAAAACCAACTCTTCCCTTAATTCCAATAATAGTATCTCCAACGTGAATATCTCTACCAATTGCGTAAGCACTTGCCAGTTTTTCAAGAGCTACAATATTGTTTGATGGTTTATCCGTTTTTCCGTTTAAACCAACTAATTCTCCTTGCTCAAAATGAAGTGTTACTTTTTCTTCACCTTCTTTTTGCAATTGTGAAGGATAAGCTTCACTTGGCAATGGCTGACTTGAAGTTAAAGTTTCTTTTCCTCCAACACTTGTTCCCCAAAGTCCTTTATTGATAGAATATTGTGCTTTTTCCCAAGAATAGTGAACTCCGTTTTGAGCTAAATAATCAACTTCTTCTTGTCTTGATAATTTTAAATCTCTAATTGGAGTAATGATTTCGATTTCAGGAGCAATAGTCTGGAAAATTAAATCGAAACGAATTTGGTCGTTTCCTGCACCAGTACTTCCGTGAGCGATTGCTGTTGCTCCTACTTTTTTTGCATATTTTATAGCTTCAATTGCCTGAAAAACACGCTCTGCACTTACTGATAATGGGTAAGTATTATTTTTTAATACGTTTCCGAAAATCAAGTATTTGATAGCTTTATCGTAATATTTATCTAAAATTGTTAAGTTAGCGTGTTGTGCACTTCCTAATTCGTAAGCTCTTTTTTCAATAGCTGTTAATTCTTCAGCAGAAAATCCTCCTGTGTCAACAAGAACAGTGTGAACTTCGTATCCTTTTTCATTTTTTAAATATTTCAAACAATACGAGGTATCTAATCCTCCGCTATAAGCTAATACTACTTTTTTCATTTTTTATAATTTTGGCTAATACTTTCGTATTTAGCAGTTTGAGATTTTTTCTAATTAATTTGACTTAGACAAATAATGACAAGATTTTATTTAAGAATAAAGCTTGTTTAATTTTTTTAAGTCTGTTTAAAACAGCCTCGTTAAAAGGATGTCTTGGTGGTGTTTTTTGTTTTTCTTTTGGATCGTATAACATTCCTGTACAAAGGCACATTTTGTTTTCTTTGCTTTGTAAAATCGGGAAGTTCGTACAGGTTTTACAGCCTGCCCAAAAACTTGGATCGGTTGTTAATTCTGAGAACGGAACTGGTTTATAACCTAATTCAGAGTTAATTTTCATAACTGCCAAACCAGTTGTAATACCAAAGATTTTAGCATCTGGAAATCTCTTCAAAGAATAATCAAAAACTTTCGATTTTATTTTTTTTGCCAAACCATGACTTCTATAATCTGGATGTACAATTAATCCAGAATGAGCAACAAATTTTCCGTGCTGCCAGCTTTCTATATAGCAAAAACCTGCAAATTTTCCGTCTGCCAAAGCAATCATTGCATCACCATTTGCCATTTTTTTCTGAATGTACTCAGTAGTTCTTTTAGCAATCCCCGTACCTCTTAATAAGGCAGATGATTCTATGGTATCGCAGATTTCCTGCGCATACTTAAAATGTTCTTCTTGAGTTACAACAATAGAGATCTTCATTTCAATTATTGAAGTTAGAGTTAAAAATTAAAGCATATTGATTCGCTTGAAATCCAGAATTGAATCCAATAAAATTAAGCATAAAAGAAGTAACATTCTCAAAATCAAAACATTGATTAAGAAAATCTACAAAATAATAAATACTTTTAGGATGTGTTTGTCCAGTGGACAAATTATGTGATTTCAAAATGAAAAATGGATATGAATAAATATACGGCTATAAAACTCAGTGAACACTATAGAGATAGTGTCCGTACTTCGGGAGAAGTAATCGGTGAGTTTGTCCGTGACAAAGAAGTTATATGTAAACTTATTTTATTCATCGGTGCAAAAGTACATTATTTTTTTATTTACAAAACAAAAAATTAAAATTCTAACATTTTTTTTACGTTTTGTGAATATACAGAAAAACAAAACCCGATAATTATTTCTAATTATCGGGTTTTAAATATATTATGTTTTTAAAATTTTACTTTTTCGTAAACGGAATTACTTGTCCATTATCTATAAGTATCATATCGAAACCAGTTTTTGCTTCGTTAAACTTAAATTTTAATCCAGCTCTAGCCGATTCGAATGTATCTTTTTCGTTTGCAACAGGACTTAAAGTAAATTTTGGATAATTTGGAAGTTCTGCATTTAAAGTGCTATTTTTTTCTGTCAATTCAACCGTTAAAGGAGATCTTGCATTAATATAACTACCTAAATACGCATCTAAAACAAGATCTTTTTCAACCTTTCCTTTTCCCGCTGTCCAAACATTATTTGACTCATTATTATCAGGGAAAACATGATCTGGATCTAAAGTGATACTTTCAATTTCTTCAGTAGAATTGTGTTTGAAAGACCAAAAATTATTTCTTTGCCAGATTTCTACAGGTAAATTAACTCTTGATACTTTTCCGCTTTTTGTTTTAACATCTAAAACAATCGGCATTGGCATTTTATCAAAATTTTCAACTGTGATTACCACTCCTTTTGCAGGATCATTTTTCACATATTTAATTGAATTAATTCCTTGATCAAAACGCCAGTTGTTTACGTACCAGCTTCTCCAGAACCAGCTTAAATCTTCTCCCGCAACGTTTTCTATAGTTCTGAAGAAATCGTCTGGCTGTGGATGTTTGTAAGCCCAACGCTCAATGTAAGTTCTAAAAGCAATATCAAAACGCTCTTTCCCTAAAATCTGTTCTCTTAAGATTACTAAACCTGCACTTGGTTTGAAATAACACAACATACCAATGTTGGCTTCTTTCATATTATCAGGCGAGCTCATAATAGTTTCTAAATCAGGTCGTGTAAATGCTTCAGCTTGATGATGCAAATCTGTTGGATCTTCTTTGTATTCGCCATTATTGAATGCTGCTGTGCTTAATGAGTTGATAAAAGTGTTAAAACCTTCATCCATCCATCCAAATAATCTTTCATTAGAACCAACAATCATTGGGAACCAAATGTGCCCAAATTCGTGATCTGTAACACCCCATAAATCTTGTCCTTTAGATTCCCATCCGCAGAAAACAATTCCTGGATATTCCATACCTCCTTCATTTCCTGCAACGTTTGTAGCTGCTGGGTAAGGATATTCAAACCATTGTTTAGAATAATGCTCAATTGATGCTTTTACATATTCTGTCGAACGTCCGTAACCATCACGACCATCACTTTCAACTGGATAAGCAGATAATGCTAAAGATTTTTTACCGCTTGGAAGATTAATTTTTGCTCCATCTAAGATGAAAGCTGAAGATGATGCCCAAGAGAAATCACGTGCATTTTTGATTTTATAATGCCATGTTTTTTCAGTTCCTGCATTAGCACTTGCTGTTGCTGCAACTTCAGAAGCTGTACGAATCATAACTGTTTTATCACTGTTAGATGCTTCTTTATATCTTTTTAATTGTTCAGCAGAAAATACTTCCTGACCGTTTAATAATTCTCCAGAAGCTACAACATAATGATTTCCTGGCACTGTAAGTTTAACATCAAAATCTCCATATTCTAAATAAAACTCAGAAGCACCTAAATAAGGAGGAGTATTCCAACCTCTCACGTCATCATACACACACATACGCGGATACCATTGTGCAATAGTAAAGATTTTTCCGTTTTTAGTTTCCAGAACTCCCATTCTGTCAGATCCTTCAAAAGGTGCAGTGAAAGAGAATTCGATTTTTACTTTTACTGAACCTCCTTTTGCAGCCAATTCCTGAGGAAGGAAAATCTGCATTCTAGTATCTGTAACAATATATTTTGCATTAACTTCTGTTTTGCCAGAAACTACTTTTACAGATTTTATTTTGTTACCGCCATCAAAAACCTGTCCTTGAGCTCCATTACGGCTTCCTGTTAAAGGTACAAGAGCATTTCCTCTAGAATCGTCTTTAAATAAGTTCTGGTCTAAATTCAGCCAAAGGAATGATAATTTATCTGGACTATTATTAGTATAGGTAATTTCGTCTGTACCAACAATTTCATTTGTAGTTCCATTTAATTTTGCCGTAATTTGATAATCGGCTCTGTTCTGCCAGTATTCTACTCCTGGCTGACCACTTGCAGTACGAGTTGAAGTTCCGTTTTTTGTGTAAAAATGAGGACCAAAGGCGTCATGGTAATTATAGTTATTTACTGGATTAGTTGCTGTTGCTGACGGAGTTTGCTGCGCCCAAACAGAAGAAATCCCAAAAAATAAAGCCGCGGTTAAAAAGGCTTTTGCAGATTGCTTTTTCATATTTTTTAGCTGTTTATGTAGCAAATTAATGAAAAAAAAAGCTATTCGCAGAGAAATTTCAAAACATAAATTCAATTTTAGCAAAATTTTATCAATAAAATAATTTCAGTCTTTTTCTTAAAAAACTAAATTTTATAAAATATATTTACATCTCTATAAAAGACATCCACTTTACATTTTACAACTGTGACGACAACAATCTCAAATTCAACATTAAAAGCTTCCATAAAACATGCTGGAGCAGAATTATTTTCTATAAAAGACAATCAAAACAATGAATATATCTGGGAAGGAAATCCTGATTTTTGGGGCAAACACTCCCCTGTTCTTTTTCCAATTGTAGGAACTTTGAAAAACAATACTTATAGAATTAATGGAAAAGAATATCATTTGCCACGTCACGGTTTTGCTCGTGATATGGAATTTGATTTGATTGAAAAAACAGAAAACAAAGCGATTTTCTCTCTTAAATCTTCTGAAGAAACATTGCAGAAATATCCTTTTGAATTTGAATTACAGCTTATTTATACTCTAAATGAAAGTTCATTAGACTTAGAATATAAAGTGATTAATAAAGGAAAAGAGAAAATGCCTTTTTCAATTGGTGCACATCCGGCAATTGCAGTTCCAGGTAATTTTGAAGATTATGCTTTTAAATTCGAAAAAGAAGAAAATTTAAAGTATTATCTTCTTGAAAATGATTTGATTTCGTCTAAGACTAAAATCTTAGAGACAAAAGATAATTTAGTTCCTTTAAATTATGAGTTATTTAAAAATGATGCTTTGATTTTTAAAGCTTTAGAATCAAAATCTTTGACAATTCTTAAAGATTTAAAACCTTATGTAAAAGTTGATTATAAAGATTTTCCAAGTTTAGGAATCTGGACAAAAGAAAACGCACCGTTTGTCTGTATAGAGCCTTGGCTAGGTTATTCCGATACTGATGAAAATTCAGGTGATTTATATGAAAAAGAAGGGATTTTAACTTTAGAAGAAAATAAAGACTTTCAAGCAAAATTTAGTATTACTATATTATAAATTTAAGACATAATGTTGGATTTCAATTTTTCTCCGTTTCCGATAATAGAAACAGAACGCTTAATTTTAGACAGAATTTCAGAAAAAGATGTAAATGAAGTTTTTGAACTTCGTTCTAATCCTGAAACGATGAAATATATTCCGAGGCCTTTAGTAAAAAATTACGAAGATGCTTTGGAACATATTAATATGATTAATGAAAAAATTGAAAACAATACTGGTATAAATTGGGGAGTTAGACTTAAAGGCAATCCCAAATTACTAGGAATTATGGGTTTTTATAGAATGCAACCTGAAAATTATCGTGCTGAAATAGGCTATATGCTTTCTCCTGATTTTCATGGAAAAGGAATTATTCCAGAAGCTGTAAAGGAACTTATCAAATATGGCTTTGGAGATCTAAAATTGCATTCGATTGAGGCTGTAATTGATCCAGAAAATTATGCCTCAGAAAAAGTATTACAAAAATGCGGATTTGTAAAAGAAGCTCATTTAAGAGAAGCAGAATTTTGGGAAGGAAAATTTCTTGACAAGGTAATTTATTCATTATTAGAAAAGTAAGATTTTATTCCTGTTAAATAATCTTACAGGCAATAGATATAAAGCATTATACGTTATATTTGCGCTCAAAATCAGCTAAAAAGCTGTTTTGAATCCAAAACATTTTTATGAAAAAAATACCCGCCTTAATTGTTCTTTTATTCTGTCTACAATTACAAAGTCAGACTTTTGTAAAATTTAATGGTGCTACAGCCTTATTTTTAGTTCCAAATATCGGAATTGAAACAAGCATTGGAGAAAAAACTACCTTTAGCGCCGATGTGATGGCTTCTTTCTGGGAATCTTTCAATGGTCATAGTCCTATGAAATTTGTTACTGTAACTCCAGAAGTTCGTTACCATTTTAAAGAAAAATATAATGGTTTTTATGCTGGAGCACATGTAGGTGCAGATAAGTACGAATTACAAAAATGGAATTATTGGGACAGCAACCGCTATGAAGATGGTTTCGGTTACAGAATTGGAGCTACAGTTGGTTACAACTTAAAATTAAACGATAAATTTTTACTTGACTTTTTTGTAGGTGGCGGATGGCATCAAGGATTTTATCACGGATATTATAATGACGGAACTCCAGGCAGATATGAAAAAGCAGTTCACTGGAACAAAAGTGGTGAATGGCTTCCTTATCGTGGAGGCGTTATGATATCTTATAAATTATAAGATCAATTAAGCTTAGGAAGTGTTTTAATATAAAGTTCTTCTACTTTTTTACGAGCCCAATCTGTTTTTCTTAAAAAAGTAAGACTTGATTTCACACTCGGATTTGAAATAAAACATTTAACTGGAATTAATTCTCCTAAAGTATCAAAGCCATAATAATCGACTAAAATTTCGACAATTTTTTGAAGTGTGATTCCGTGAAGAGGATCTTTAGATTGATTTTGCATTTTATACTTTTTAAATAATAATCAAAAAGACCGTACTATGAAAAGTACGGTCTTTTCTTTTTGTAAAATTACTAAATTGAATTTTACGATAATCAAATCAAAGAATAAATTAGAATACGAATTTAAATCCAATAGAAATAGGAGAAGTCAAATTTGG
Source organism: Flavobacterium ginsenosidimutans (assembly GCF_003254625.1). Classification (GTDB taxonomy): domain Bacteria; phylum Bacteroidota; class Bacteroidia; order Flavobacteriales; family Flavobacteriaceae; genus Flavobacterium; species Flavobacterium ginsenosidimutans. The sequence goes on along the minus strand of NZ_QJRJ01000082.1, from coordinate 39,595 downwards.
GTTACTTCCCGCTAAAGCGGTATTATAAAACGGATCTACATTTGCAACGTGTGCTAAACCAAAATTGGTAACTGTAGTTTTGTCTCCAGTTTTAGGATCGATAGTTGTTGATGTAAAGTTTGCCAAATCATAAGAGAACTCTACAGAGAAATTTTTTGTTACAAAATAGTCCAATCCACCAGATAAAGACACCCCAACTTGGTTTACTTTTAATTCACTTTCTTTCTCCTTACCTGTAATAATTGGCACAGCTACTTGTCCAAAGAAATAAAGCGAACTTGCAATATTCCAATATTTTCTCACTAAAGGCTGAGCAACAATTAAATCTGTTTTAGCCGCCGTTCCTGCATCAGAATCAGCTTTAATATTAATATACCCAACTGCTGCACCTACTGCAACTGAAGGCGTAACAAACGTTCCAACAATTGGCAATACTGATAAAGTGGTGTTTTTAGCGTCTGCTGTTTTAGTCTGCTGATATCCAAATTGAGATGTTACAAACCAAGCTCCTTTTAGTCCTTGAGTTGAATCCTGGGCTTTAGCGGTTAAGCCCATAATTACAACGCCGACTAGCGTTACAATTTTTTTCATTATTAAATTTGTTTTTGAAATTATGAGACAAACTTAGAAGTAAGCTTTTCTGTTGGAACTGATTAAAATCATAGATTAAAAAAAAACTTTAATTATCTTAGCCATCATAAAATTTTTCAATTTTGTCTTACATTTGCAGCTATGATAAAATCAGTCAATATACTTAACAAAAGAGCGCGATTCGATTACGAAATAATCGATACATACACTGCTGGAATTGTTTTAGCAGGCACCGAAATAAAATCTATACGTTTAGGAAAAGCGAATATCACAGAAAGCTTTTGTGAATTTAGCGGCATGGAACTTTTTGCCATCAACACTTACATTGAAGAATATTCATTTGGAAATCAGTTCAATCATAAATCTAGAAGCGAACGAAAACTTCTTCTTAATAAGAAAGAATTAAAAACACTTCATAAAAGTGTTCAAGCTAAAGGATTGACTATTATTCCTTTGAAATTGTTTACAAATGAGAAAGGATTAGCCAAATTACAGATTGGTCTTTGTAAAGGAAAGAAAAACTACGATAAGCGCGAATCTCTAAAAGAACAAGATACTAAACGAGATTTAGACCGTATTAAAAAAGCTTTTAATTAAAAAAGCTTTTTTAATTTTTACCTAAACCTCTATTTATTAATATTTTATAGTTATTTTTACTTGTAACCAATTTAACTGTAAAATATGAAAAAGTACTTCGTTTTGTTTTTCGCTATTGCAGCGTTATCAAGTTGTGGCAGTAATACTTCTATTGTAAACAGCTGGAGAGATCCTGACGTTACTATTACTCAGGAACATTTTAAAAAAGTTTTGGTTGTTGCTTTAGTCAAAGATGAAGCCTCGAGAAGAATTACCGAGAACAGAATTGCTGCGAGTAATCCAGTATTCAAAACTTCTTATCAATATCTTAATGCAACTTCACAATTAACACAAGAACAAAAACTAAAAATTTTACAAGACGAGAACTTTGACGGCGTTGTTAGTATGCGCTTAGTCAGCAAAGAAAAAGAAGTTAATTACGTACCTGGTACCTATACAGGAATGTACTACGGCGGATTTGACGGAATGTATACAGGAATGTACGGATATGGATTTGGAAACTGGTACGGAATGTACTCTCCTGCTTTCTATGATCCGGGATATTACCAAGAAACTACGTCCTATATGGTAGAAACCAATGTATTTTCATTAAAACAAAACAAATTAATCTGGACAGGAACAACAGAATCTCAATACGTTACCGATTTAGGCCAAACTGTCGATGCAATTATGCAGGCGGTTGTAAAAGAAATGAGAAAAGACGGTTCGCTTCCGCCAAACTAAAATATCAAAAAAGCAGTATTCTAAAATGCTGCTTTTCTTTTGTTTAAAAAATGACTAATTTTGTCAAGACTAAATTATTCATAAAATGAAATCGCTTTTAAAAAATGCTAGAGAACAAAAAGGATTAAAAACTCGTGAGTTAGCTCAGCTTGCTGGTATCGATCAAGCTTTGATTAGCAAATTTGAATCTGGCACTCGAAAACCAACAAAAGATCAGATAATCAAACTTTCTCAACTACTAGAAATTGATTACGAAACTTTAATGATTGCATGGCTTAAAGAAAAGATTCTTTATGAAATTGGTGATGATGATCTTGCTTTGAAAGCATTAAAAGTTGCGGAAGACGAAATCAAATACAACAAAACGGTTTCGAATCTTAAACTATCTACTTCGTTAGAGAAAATCCTAAAAGAAATTGATTTTTTAAAAGAAAAACTAGACTCTTTTCGCCAGTTTGACAGCTTTAAAATTAAACAAGCTCTCGAATTAGAATATACTTTTGAAAGTAATAGAATTGAAGGAAATACAATGACTCTTCGTGAAACGGATATGGTTATCAATGAAGGTTTGACAATTTCTGGAAAAAGTATGCGGGAACATTTGGAAGCCATTAATCATCAAGAAGCTATTGGTTTTATAAAAGAATTAATGAGTAAAAGCAACTCGTTAAATGAACGTGATCTTTTATCTATTCATAATTTAATACTTCGAGGAATCATTCCGGAAGATGCTGGACGTTACAGAAAAGTTCAGGTCATGATACAAGGGAGTACGCATATGCCTCCCCAAGCTTTAATGGTTCCACAAGAAATGGAGGAATACTTTATTTGGTACGAAATCAATAAAAATAAATTGCATCCTGTTATCCTTGCTGCCGAAATGCATGAACGTTTAGTTACAATTCATCCTTTTATTGATGGAAATGGCAGAACTTCAAGATTAATAATGAATTTAATTCTAATGCAAAAAGGTTATCCGATAGCCAACATTAAAGGAGATTATGAAAACCGAATGCAGTATTATCAAGCTTTAGAAATAGCACAAACTAAAAAAGACAAAGAAGATTTTTTTCTGTTTATAGCTCAAAAAGAAAAAGAAAGTCTAGAAAGATACATTTCAATTCTTACGCAATAAAAAAGCCCGTTTAAAACGGGCTTTCTCATTAATTTTTATCTTCTAATAAAGGAACAAATCTAAATTCTCCAAATTCATGTTTTTCGAATTGAGTTTCATTTTTCCTGATTAATAAAGTCATAATCTGAACATCTTCTCCAAGCGGAATAACAAGTCTTCCTCCTATTTTTAATTGAGCCATTAACGGCTGAGGAATAAATGGTGCACCCGCCGTAACTATAATACTGTCAAACGGAGCAAAATTTGGTAATCCTTTGTAGCCATCTCCAAAAGAAACGTGCTTTGGACGGATATTTAATTTTGGAAACAAATTAGATGTTGTTTTAAATAATTCACTTTGTCTTTCGACCGTAAATACTTTAGCGCCTAGCATAAATAAAACAGCTGTCTGATAACCAGAACCTGTCCCAATTTCTAAAACTTTGTGATCTTTCTTAATTTCAAGTAATTGTGACTGAAAAGCCACTGTATAAGGCTGAGAAATGGTTTGTCCCGCACCAATAGGAAATGCTTTATCTTGATAGGCAAAATCTTCAAAACTTGAATTCAAAAAAAGGTGTCTTGGAATTTTTTTTATCGCATCCAAAACCGCTCTATCAGTAATTCCTTTTTGCTCTAAAGTCGTTACTAATTGATTACGAAGTCCTTGATGTTTAGCTGTATCTTTCAAAATGGGTAGGTTTTATTTTCGCAAAAATAAGAAAACAAATTATCAAAAGTCAACTACTTTTTTATGATTTAATTTCTATTTTTGATTTATGCACTAACCCAAATGAAATCTAATCTTTTATGAAAAAAGCTTTACTCGTTTTATCTTTCTTTTTCTCCCTAATTGGAATTTTATCCACTTTTTTTCTTGTGTTTTTTAAGATCGAATACCTTAATGAATTTACCGGAATTATTTTAAGTTTAAAACCTCATTATTTTTCCGGACTCAATACTTATTTGGAAACAGAACGCTTTAGCAATAATTCATCTAGAGGAATGATTTTCTCGCTTTTAAATTTATTTTTTTATCTCACTTTCCTTTCAGGTTCCATAATTTATTATGTTTCAAAATATAAAGAAACAAGATTATTGAGTTTTAATTATAGCATAGCAATCATTAGTGGACTTATAGGTTTATCGTATTTTGTTTTTGTAGATGCTAATAAAACATCTCCATATTTACTTTATAAAATAGTCAGTGTAGTAATTAACGTTATAATACTTTTCATATCTTATTATATTATCATAAAACCTTTAAATGAAGCCGTTGGAGACATTAGCACCACCGAAATTGCAGATGATATTACTTTAGAAAATTCGTCAAAATCTAAACGCTTCCTAAATTTAATTATTGATACAATATTAATACTTAGCATTGCTTACGGCTTTTTTGAGTTCTCAGAAAGAAGTACTATTCTAACAGCCTTTTATGAAAAATTATATACCGCTTTTGGAACAGAGTTTTCTATTTTATTTTATATATACATAATCAAATTTATATATTACCTATTTTATGAATCTCTGTTTAAATCAACGCCTGCAAAATTTTTAACAGGATGTTATATTACAGATGAAAATGGAAATCAGCCAGATTTTTCAATGATTTTAAAAAGGACACTATGTCGATTTATTCCTTTCGAAAGTTTTTCTTTTCTAATGGGCAAAAACCTACATGATGATTACTCAGATACTTATGTTGTAAACAAAAAAGCAGATGCAAATATTGAAAAACGCTATTTATTAGTTTTAGGAATCAGCTTCTGCATCATGTTGATATACTATTATTTTAATAGATATTAATACTTTTTTTTCTTTAGCAAATCTAAATTAAAACTCAAAATATTGACTTTAAATTGAGATCTCGCTAAATCTTTACTGCATACATTTTCACGTTCAACAAATAAATTATATTTTTGTTTAAAATACATTCTCATGTTAAAAGTAGGAGTTTTAGGTGCTGGTCATCTTGGTAAAATACATTTACGCTTATTACAACAATCTGACAAATACGAATTAGTTGGATTTTACGACGAAAATCAAGAAAATGCCGAAAGAATCTCAAAAGAGTTTGGCTATAAAAACTTCAGCACAATTGCAAAACTTATTCACGCTGTCGACGTGATTGATATTGTAACTCCAACACTTTCACACTACAAATGTGCAAAGGTTGCGATCAAATCTGGAAAACATATCTTTATCGAAAAACCAATTGCCAATACTGTAGAAGAAGCTGAAGAAATTATTGCTTTAGCAAAAGAATACAATGTAAAAGGACAAGTTGGTCACGTAGAGCGCTTTAATCCCGCTTTTATTGCTACAAAAAACATGATCGAAAACCCGATGTTTATAGAAACACATCGTTTAGCCGAATTTAACCCGCGTGGTACAGATGTTCCTGTGGTTTTAGATTTAATGATTCATGATATTGATGCTATTTTAAGTGTCGTTAACTCAAAAGTAAAAGATATTCACGCTAGTGGTGTATCTGTAATTAGTGATACTCCAGATATTGCCAACGCTAGAATCGAATTCGAAAATGGCTGTGTTGCCAATTTAACGGCAAGCAGAATTTCGTTGAAAAATATGCGTAAATCACGTTTCTTTCAAAAAGATGCTTACATTTCTGTTGACTTTTTAGAAAAGAAATGTGAAGTGGTCCGTATGAAAGATGCGCCAGAAGTTCCTGGAGATTTTGATATGATTCTTCAAAATGCTGAAGGTGTAAAAAAACAAATCTATTTCACTAATCCAGATGTTGAGCAAAACAATGCTATTTTGGACGAACTAGAATCTTTTGCAAATGCAATTAATACAGATACTACGCCAGTTGTAACACTTGAGCAAGCTACAGATGCTTTGCGTGTGGCTTATCAAATTATTGATTGTTTCGATAAATAATTTAAAGAATTTTAAAAATAAAATTAGCCACGAAATTCGCGATAAAATTGTGAATTCGTGGCTAAATTGTAAAATATAATATACTAAAAGTAATATGAAAACAATAGCTGTAATTGGAGCAGGAACAATGGGGAACGGAATTGCACATACTTTTGCGCAAAGCGGATTTACTGTAAAATTAATCGATGTTTCTGAAAAATCATTAGATAAAGGAATGGCAACTATTGCGGCAAACTTAGATCGTATGTTGTCTAAAGGAACAATTACTCAGGAAGATGTTGCTAAAACAATCACGAATATTATCACGTATACAGACTTAAAAGACGGAGTTGTTGGCGTAGATTTAGTAGTTGAAGCTGCAACTGAAAATGTTGAATTAAAACTAAATATCTTCAAACAATTAAACGAATATTGCTCACATAATACCATTTTAGCAACCAATACTTCTTCAATTTCAATTACACAAATTGGAGCTGTTGTAGCACATCCAGAACGCGTTATCGGAATGCACTTTATGAATCCGGTGCCGATTATGAAATTGGTCGAAATCATTCGCGGATACAATACAAGCGATGAAGTAACTAAAATCATCATGACTTTATCTGAAAAATTAGGTAAAGTTCCTGTTGAAGTAAATGATTATCCTGGTTTCGTAGCAAACAGAATTTTAATGCCAATGCTAAACGAAGCAATCGAAACGTTATACAACAAAGTTGCTGGAGTTTACGAAATTGACACCGTAATGAAATTAGGAATGGGACACCCAATGGGACCTCTTCAATTAGCTGATTTTATTGGCCTTGATGTTTGTCTAGCAATCTTAAATGTAATGTACGACGGATTTAAAAATCCAAAATATGCTCCTTGCCCACTTTTAGTAAATATGGTTAGAGCTGGAAAACTTGGAGTTAAATCTGGTGAAGGTTTTTACGATTACAGCGAAAGCAAAAAAGCAGAGAAAATCTCGAAGCAGTTTATTTAGTATTTCCATTTCCTAAAATAAGAATACTTTTCGTCTAAGATATGATTACATTTGAGGGAGAACATAAAAATTTAAAAGCTCGAATTTTTAGTGAAAGACCTTTTGCTTACTTATTTATATTTATAATTTATTCATTCGTAATTTCTCGATTTTTTGAAGACAAAAATCTAAAATATTACGCATATTTTCTTGAATTAGCTCTTTTAATATTATGCATTACATTAGCTATAAATTCATTCAAAAGTATTATCAATTTAGTTACAATTGATGAAAACAAGATAATATTAGAAGGTGAAGATTTCAATGCAAAATGGGAAAAGTCAATTTCCTTAAAAGAAACAAAAATTGAAGCAAAATGCAAGTCTACTCGGGGAGGTTTGTGTAGTACTACCTTTTATTTAAAATTAAAAAACGGAAAAAATAGCTACACTATAAATTCATTTCAAACGTTTTCAGATGAACAAATTCTCAAAATATTTAATGATTTTAAAACATACAAGGGAGAAAAAATTATAATTGACGAAAAGTTAGATATAATGAGAATCCAAGAAAAAATAGAAAAATGTCAATAGCATCAAACTTAAATACAATCAAAGCAAGTTTACCTGAACACGTAACCCTTGTTGCTGTTTCAAAAACAAAACCTGTTTCAGACTTGATGCAGGTTTACGAAGCAGGTCAGCGCATTTTTGGAGAAAACAAAATTCAGGAAATGACTGAAAAATGGGAAGAAATGCCAAAAGATATTCAATGGCATATGATTGGTCATGTTCAGTCGAATAAAGTCAAATTTATGGCACCGTATGTCACTTTGATTCATGGTGTTGACAGTTTGAAATTATTACAAGAAATAAATAAACAGGCTTTAAAAAACAATAGAATTATAGATTGTCTTCTTCAAATATACATTGCAGAAGAAGAATCTAAATTTGGTTTGGACGAAAATGAACTAAACGAACTTTTAACTTCTACAGAGTTCGCAGAATTGAAAAATATTCGTATCTTAGGTTTGATGGGAATGGCTACTTTTACCGAAGACCAAAACCAAATAAAGAAAGAATTCACACATTTAAAATCTATTTTTGATTCTATCCAAAAACTGCAAATTGTTGATTTAAAAACAATTTCAATGGGAATGTCTGGTGATTATCAATTGGCCATAGAATGCGGAAGCACAATGGTTAGAATTGGAAGCAGCATTTTTGGCGGAAGATAATTACCATAGATTTTAACTGATTACTAAAAACTGAGACTGAATACTGAATTTGTACGCAATACTAGACATAGAAACCACTGGGGGACAATTTAATGAAGAGGGAATTACCGAAATTGCTATCTACAAATTTGATGGGCATGAAGTAGTTGATCAATTCATCAGCCTTGTTAATCCTGAAATTCCGATTCAGCCCTTTGTAGTAAAACTGACTGGAATAAATAATGCAATGTTGCGTTCTGCTCCAAAGTTTTACGAAATCGCCAAACGCATTATAGAAATTACTTCAGACTGCGTAATTGTGGCCCATAATGCTTCTTTTGATTACAGAATCCTTAGAACAGAATTTCGCCGTTTAGGCTACGATTTCGAAGCTAAAACACTTTGTACTGTAGAATTAGCAAAAAAATTAATTCCAGAACAACCTTCATACAGTTTAGGAAAACTAGTTCGTGCACTCGGAATTCCAATGGCAGACAGACATCGTGCGAGCGGAGACGCTATGGCAACGACAAAGCTGTTTAAAATGCTTTTGGAGAAAGACACAGAGAAAACGATCGTAAAAGATTTTATAAAACTCGAAGTCGAAAAAGGAATTTCTCCAAAATTCTTGGACATTTTAAGCCAAATGCCAACCAAAACTGGCGTTTATTATATTTACAATGAAGGTGGAACTTTGATTTATATTGGCAAAAGCCAAAATATCAAAAAAAGAGTCAATCAGCATTTTACTGGAATTACAACCAAAAGCAAAAGAATTCAGGCTGAAGTTTTCACCATAACATACGATGAAACTGGAAGCGAACTAATTGCGCTTTTAAAAGAAAGTCAAGAGGTAAAAATCAATCGTCCTAGATATAATCGTTCGCAAAAGAAAACCGTTTTTCCTTTCGCATTATATGCTGAAAAAGATACAAACGGATATATCAATTTAAAACTTGAAAAAGCAGACGGACGTAAAAAAGAAATTACATCTTTTGCTTCTTTACAGGAAGGCAAAAATGCACTTTTTAGATTTACAACAAAGTATCATTTGTGCCAAAAATTAACCGGTTTATATCAAACCAAAAAAGAGTGCTTTCAATATAAAATCAAAGAATGCGACGGCGCTTGTATTGGCGAAGTTACATCAGAAGTTTACAATTTAAGAGTACAGCAGTTTATCTCAGAAAACAGTTTCGAAAATAAAAGCATGATCTTAATCGACAGAGGCCGAAATATAAATGAAAGAAGTGCGATTTTAATCGAAAACGGAACTTACAAAGGTTATGCTTATTACGATTTAAATTATCAAATCACAAATATTGATATACTCAAAAACATTCTGATCCCAATGCAGCACAACAGAGATGTAAAGAACATTATTCAAAGCTACATCCGCAAAAGCAAGTCATTAAAGATTCTTAATTTTTAAAATATAATCTTTCATCATCTTATTAGATATGAAAAACAAAAAATCAAAATACGAGCACTTCAGAGAAAAAATCAAAATCATCCTTTATGGCACTGACACCATCTTAGGACGAATGTTCGATTTAATTCTTTTGGGCTTGATTTTGCTGAGTGTTCTGTTAATAATGCTCGATACTGTTCAAGGAATCAGTTCTAAATATCACGACCAATTACTGATTTGCGAATGGATAATTACGATATTTTTCACCATTGAATATATTCTGAGAATTATCTCCATTCAAAAACCAATAAAATACATATTCAGCTTCTACGGAATCATCGATTTATTAGCCGTATTACCAATGTATTTATCGATTTTTTTTCCTGGTGCCAGTATTTTATCAATCGTAAGAGCATTGCGTTTTCTTCGATTGTTCAAAATTTTACATATTCCGCAAATCAATCATCAATCCTTACAGTTAAAAGAAGCCATTGACGCAAGTAAAGAAAAAATTCTAGTTTTTATTTACTTCGTTTTAATCAGCACCATAATTATAGGCTCGATAATGTATTTGGTTGAAGGAAAAGAATCAGGATTTACAAGTATTCCAATGGGAATTTATTGGACAATTGTTACTTTGACAACAGTTGGTTATGGCGACATTTCTCCGCAAACTCCTTTAGGACAATTTATTGCAGCATTTGTAATGATTTTAGGTTACGGAATAATTGCTGTTCCAACAGGAATTGTTACAGCCGAATTTGCAAAAAGCAGTCTAAAAAACAATGCTGTAAACAGTAAAAAAACATGCAGAAAATGCCAGTCTCAAGTCCATTTTGATAACGCAAAATATTGTTATCAATGCGGAACAGAATTGCCAAATAATTAAAATAAGAAGCTAATCCAGCTGTACATTGCAACTCCTCCTTATCTTTGTTGTTTTTTTAAAGTCATAAAAGGAGCTTCCGCTGGTCGCTCTTTTATTCCAAAAAAACAAACAAATATAAGTCCGGGGTTTCCATTTCCATCTGGGCTAAAAAATATGAAGTACCTAATCACCATTGTCGGACCAACAGCTATCGGTAAAACCGCCTTAAGCATTGCTTTGGCACAACATTTTAAATGCGAAATTATTTCTTGCGACAGCCGTCAGTTTTTTAAAGAAATGACTATTGGAACCGCCGTTCCAAGTCAGGAAGAATTAAACGCAGCGAAACATCATTTTATTCAAAACAAATCCATTTTTGAAAATTATACCGTTGGCGATTACGAAAAAGAAGCACTTTCAAAACTCGAAGAATTATATCAAAATGATGATTTTGCAATTTTAATTGGTGGTTCTGGTTTATATGTTGACGCTATTTTAAAAGGCTTTGATGAATTTCCAGAAATAAATCCAGAAGTTCGATCTGAAGTAAATTCAAATTACGAAAAACTTGGAATCGAATATCTTCAAGAGCAATTACAAAATTTAGATCCAGATTATTATCAAAAAATAACAATAGAAAATCCGCAGACATTACAAAACCCTCAACGAATGATGCGTTTTGTAGAAGTTTGCATAGGATCACAAAAACCATATTCTTCATTTCTAAATTTGAAGAAAAACAACAGAAACTTCACTCCTATTTTAATTGGCTTAGACGCCGACAGAGAAATTATTTATAGCAGAATCAACCAACGCGTCGATATCATGATCAATATGGGATTACTGGAAGAAGCCAAATCACTTTATCCCAACAAAGAGTTAAATGCTTTACAAACGGTCGGTTATAGAGAATTATTTAGTTATTTTGACGGAGAATTCACTTTGCCATTCGCAATTGAAGAAATAAAAAAGAACACACGCCGATTTTCTAAAAGACAGTTAACGTGGTTCAAACGAAATGAAAACACCAAATGGTTTGATTATTCGACCGACAGAAATGAGATTATTCATTGCATCGAAGAAAATCTAAAATCATCAATCTAAAATCTAAAATTAGCAATGCCTATATCACCAAATTTCACATCAGTTTTGAGTAAAGACTGGGAAATTAATTTTACACAATGTACGCCAAACGGCTACTTAAAATACACCGATTTATGCAATCTTTTACAGCTTACCGCTGCTGCGCATTCAGAAGTTGGCGGAATCAGCTTTACAGACATGCAGGAATTTGATCAGGCTTGGGTTTTAAGCAGAATGCGTGTAGAAATAACTGCTTTACCAAAATGGCAGGATGTTGTAACGGTAAAAACTTGGATTAATAGTCTTGAAAATTCACGTTCGGTTCGTGCGCTTGAAATGTATGTAAACGGAAAAAAGATTGTTGGTAGTGAAACTTATTGGGCTGTTTTTAATACCAAAGCACGACGTCCAGAAGCTTTAGCTTTGCCTTATGAACATTTCGAACTTTACCCAGATAACAGAGCAACTGTTGAAGGTTTTTCTAGAATTAACATTAATCCTGATAAAGAATCAGTTTTTGAAAAAACGGTTTATTTATCTGATTTAGATATTGTAAATCATGCGAATAATGTAAAATATCTGGAATGGTGTTTAGATCATGTCGATGCCAAAAGAATTCTAAAACAAGAAGTTAAAAGCTTCGAAATGAATTTCCTAAAAGAACTTTCTCTAAACGATCAGGTTGTAATCCACGAAAATGAAAATGAAGATCATTCAGCAACAACATTCAGCATTACAAAAGGTGATAAAAATTGTTTTGCATTAGAATTACACTGGAAATAAAATTTCTTTAATCTAACAATATCCCCACAGTCTTGTCATTTCGACGAAGGAGAAATCTTCGCAAGTGACTCCATAAAGATTGGACTCTCATTGCGGAGCTACTCGTGGAGATTTCTCCTTCGTCGAAATGACAAACTTTGCGTACACCCAATCAAAATAAACAAAAAACGATGCGAAGTTGCATCGTTTTTCGTTAATCAAAATCATTTCGCTTTCTTTTTAGCACTTTTCTTTTTTTCTTTAGGTTTCTTCTTTTCCAACAAATCTACTTTATCTTTAATTCGCTTTTCTACTTCACTAATTCCAGAATCATAATCATGCTGAATAGAATATAATTTTGCTTGCTTAATTTCTTTCAAAGCTTCTTTAAATTTATGCTGCACTTCTAACAAAACAGCTTTCTTTACAAAAATCATTGATTTATTTATTCCTTTAATAGTCAAAGCAAAGTCAATCAATTTTTGAGCTTCTTCGAAATCTTCATTCACAATTAAAGTCTGCAAATAATACGGATAAACTTCAAGAGCATGAATATTAATCGCTAAAGCTTCCTGAAAATAAGATTTCGCTTCTTCATAATTCATTAATTGCTCTGCCTGAATTCTTCCGTATAAACACAAAACCATTGTATTTTTATTATCATAAGAAAAAGCATAATCCAAAGATTCTATAGTTTCTTCAAGTGAATAAGGGTAATTATCCAATGCTTGAAAAAGGTATTTATCAATTGTTTTCATTTTATGTGTCGATATTTATTGTTTTTTTTGGTCACATATAATTCGCATATCATCATCGTTTATTGCGACCAACTTTTAATTATGCTCATTCCGCAAATCGTTCTTCAATTTTTGACGAGTTCCTTTGTAACTTTTCTCCACTTTATTCTTTTTAAAATCACTTCCAGTAAAAACTCTCACAGGATTTCCTCGCTGTATATTAAGCTGATTTTCCCATTGTTTTCCCACATGATTTTTAAGCTGAAGTAATTTCTCGTCTTCTAGTTTTTTAATTAATCTTTCTGTTGCCAGTTTTTTGTTTTGATGCTGTGAACGGCTGTCCATTGAAACTACTGCAATTCCTGTCGGAATATGAGTTGCCCGAATCGCAGAACTTACTTTATTTACATGCTGTCCTCCTGCTCCCGAGCTTCGCATTGCCTGATATTGAATATCGTTTTCAGAAAACAAGTTATTTTTCTGTTGTTCGATTTCAAAAATTCCAATAAACCAGTTTTTGCGCTTGTGCATTTTCCTAAACTGACTATGACCAATCCATTGAACTGTTCCTATCCAAGAATTCACAAACTGATCTGCATTTTTTCCTCTTATAGCGATCGAAGCAGTTTCTACAGTTCCATTTTCAATTCCAGCTTCTCTTTGCAGTAAAACCGTTTCCAATTGCTGTTCTTGTGCTTCTTCCAAAACTTTTTTAAGCACTTGGGCAACCACCCAAGTGCATTCTGCAGGTCCGCGACCCGCTGTTATCTGAATTATTCTTTCCATTTCTTTAAAATTTTGAGCAGCTTTTCTCTATTTTTTGCTGCTTTTACAAATTGCGGTAAACGAGCCACCAAACTTGATGTGTAATTTGCTTTTGAATTGCGTTCTCTTAAATCAGCACCAATATATTTTTCCAAATAATCAATATGATCAAGGTTATACGCCCAAAAGATTTTCCCATCAAATTCTTTTTGAAACCAAAGCGGTAAATCATACCACATTTCTCTCACTAAACCATTGTCGAGTTTTGATTCTTCTCTAACTCTATATGTTTTCGTTTTCCATTCCTCTTGAAAATTGCAATGAGGACATTTCGTTTTGTACGTTAAAGGTTTCTCTTTTAATGGTTGTGAATGATATTCAAATTTTTCGTAGCAATTATTACAATATTCTTTGCCAAAAGCGATGTATTGATACACAGCTTCTTTTATTTTATAAAAGCATTTTTTGCATTCAAAAACCATGCTGTGGCATTTTCCACATTCACATTTTTCCTTTAATTCTTCTTTGACAGCTGCTTTCGATTCGCATTTTGGACACTTAACCAAAATCTCATTATAAAAGCTTCCCAGCCATTTATTTTCGTCTTGAAATCTTTCCATAATTTTTTAATTTTTAGCGATCCATTCTAACAATTTTAGGCGTAAATGTTCCTAAAACTTCAACTAAATCTGTTTGGTTTGCCATCACTTTTGTAATGTCTTTGTATGCCATTGGAGCTTCGTCAATATTACCGCCAATCAAAGTCACATCGTGTTTCTTCAATTCTTTATTAATCTGACTTTGCGTAAAACTGCTTTTACATTTAGCCCTAGAAAACAAACGTCCAGCGCCATGCGAAGCTGAGTTCAAACTCTCCAGATTTCCTTTTCCTTTCACAATAAAACCTGGTGCTGTCATCGAACCAGGAATAATTCCCAACTGACCTTCACCTGCAGGTGTCGCTCCTTTTCTATGCACAATACATTCCTGACCGTTTACCATTTCTTTCCAAGCAAAATTGTGGTGATTTTCTATAGTTACCACTACTCTTTTCCCGATCGCTTTGGCAATTCTTCTATGAATATCATCGTGACAAGCTTTTGCATACTCTCCAGCTAAATTCATAGCCAGCCAATATTCCTGACCGTCATGTGTATTCAAATCCAGCCAAGCTAAATGCTGCACATTTTTCGGCAACGGACATTGCTTAGTCGCTAAATACGTGTAATGTTTTGCAATATTAGCCCCCAATCCGCGAGAACCACTGTGGGATAAAACAGCAAAATATTCTCCTTTTTCCAATTTCCATTCATTCTCCGGATTATCAATTTTTGCAATTCCGAACTCTACGAAATGGTTTCCTCCACCTGAGCTTCCCAATTGTTTGTAAGCTTTTGGCAAAAGATTTTTTAACAACGGAATATCTTGAAATTCGCTCTTATGAAAAACTTCATGATCGACTCTTGAAGATTGCACTTCATTCATTCCGAACTTGGTATTATCTCTTAAAATTGCTTCTAATTGATGTTCTCTTCCTTTGAAATGAGAAGCTGGCAAATCAAAAATCGAAAGACTCATTCTGCATCCGATATCAACTCCAACACCGTACGGAATAACCGCATTATCAGTCGCCAACACTCCCCCAATTGGTAATCCGTAACCCGAATGCGCATCTGGCATTAAAGCTCCAGCAACCGAAATTGGCAGTTTCAATGAATCATACAATTGAAATTTAGCTTGCTGATCAATTTCGTTTTCGCCAAAAATCGAAAAAGGTGCTCTCGTTGTTTTTAACTGATGCATTCTTACTTGAACAGGCTTGATTAAACCTTCAGCAACTTTTCCCCACGTTCCGTTTCCTTCATATTTTTCAGGATTTAACAATACGTCTTTTGCTTCTGTTAGAATAGATTCCTTTTTTTCTCTTTTTCTATATCTGTTTATTTGCCCTAAAGCTATATTTATTGAATTGTTCTTTGGAAAACCTAATTTAATCAGGTCTTTTCCAGATAATTTATTTCCCATGATTTTATATCATTTCATCTACATATTGCTGATACAATAGGTGTAGACTTTTATTTTTTATTGGACTTATCTCTCTTGGGTTTTCACTTTGAAAATACCCCCAATTATAAGACAGCCCCTTTACTAATCTGTTTATTTTTCCTCTAAGATTATAATTTGAAGTATAATTTAAAATAAGCTGAATTTCACTTTCTAAATCAGAATCCAACATTCTTTTGTGCGTAATCATGTAAGGTTTTACCTGAAGTACATAGCGCCAAGGCTCGTTAAACACATAATGAATTCTATATCTCTCAAAAACTTTACTCCAACGTTCTTGCTTGCTAAAATGTACTTTTTCTCTTTCTGACAATTCCAATTTCGGGCTGTTCCATTCACTTTCAGTAAATTCTTTTAGCTTTTGAATTTGCACAGAAGAAGCATTTTTTCTCTTTTTACTTTTCCTTTTTTTAAAGGTTTTATCCGAAGAAAATTGCCAAGTATTTATCTTTTCCAACAGAGTTTTGTAAAATTCTGCTTCACTTGATCTTACAACATCATCTCTTAATTTAAAATGACGTTGCCATCCTTTTTGATAAGGCTCATCAAGCAGGATCCAAGGCAAGTTATTACGCTGTTTCCAAAGTTTTTTTTCAAGATTGTCCAGTTGGATTAATTGTCTTTCAAAATCTTCTTTTACTAATCTTTTCTTTCTTCTTTTACTTTTAAAACGAGTACATAAAGCATACTCATCTACCGTATAATTTTCCATAAAAAAATTATCGTGCATTAAATTAACAGCCAAAAAGGCTTAACCTTTTATCCTCAAGGATAAATTCTAAAAATCGATTTTCGGGAAAATTTTGAAGTGTCTAGAATAAAAAAAGCCCGAAACTTATAGTCTTCGGGCTTTTTTATATATCTAAAAATGTATTTCTAAGATTGAAATAAGCCACGAAGAATCACTTCACCAAAACCATTTGGTGTAAAGCTCTGAGATGTCGATGTAAGTACAAACACTATTTCTTCGTTTTAAAGGGTTATTATTTTTTTCGTTTGCAAATATTCAGAATTGTTTTTTGATTTTCCAAATTTATTTTAAAGAAAATTCGTGTCAAAAATAAATCACACATTTTATTCACTTTAAAAACACACATTATCTATTTGAAAATCAAAATTATAAACACAATAAATTCAACTTAAAATATTCAATAAAAAAATCCAAATTCTAATTATTTTTAGCTTTGTCTGTCAATTCGACGAAGGAAGTTACACAATCGTAATTCGATAAAGATGATGATTCACTTTGTGTAGACGCAATACAGTGCATCTCTACGATTTACATTATCTATAAACTAATGGCAATTGGTGACATTGGATGCTAAATTTCATTCCTAAACACAAAAAAAGCCCTGATTTCTCAGGGCTTATACTATTTATAGTGAATTTGTTATTCAGTAACTTTGCTTTTTACAACTAATCTGAATCCTTCTCCGTGAATGTTTAAGATTTCAACATCTTCATCTGCTTTTAGATATTTTCTCAATTTCGCGATGTAAACATCCATACTTCTTGAAGTAAAGTAGTTGTCGTCTCTCCAGATTTTAGTTAAAGCTAATTCTCTCGGCATTAAATCATTTTCGTGAAGAATCAACATTTTAAGCAATTCATTTTCTTTTGGAGATAATTTGATTGGCTCTTCATCTTGGTAAGTCAAGAATCTAAGTTTTGAATTTAAATGGAATTTACCAATATTAAATTCAAACTGCACTTGTTCAGCTTTTGTATCAGCAGATTTTCTTTGAATGATTGCTTTAATTTTCATTAAAAGAACTTCTGAATCAAAAGGTTTATTTAAATAGTCATCAGCACCAGCTTTGTAACCTTTTAACACATCTTCTTTCATAGATTTTGCTGTTAAAAAGATAATTGGCACTTCACTGTTCTTTTCTCTAATTTCTTTGGCTAAAGTATAACCATCTTTATAAGGCATCATGACATCAAGAATACATAAATCATATACATCTTTCTTGAATTTTTCGAAACCTTCCATACCGTTTTTAGCTAAAGTAACTTCAAAGTCATTTAACATTAGATAATCTTTAAGAACCGCCCCAAAATTTAGGTCATCTTCTACTAAAAGTATTCTTTTGTTAGTATTTTCCATATTTTAATTTATTAATGGTATTTTTATTATAAAGGTGCTACCCTTTCCTTTTTCGCTTTCTACATATACTTGACCATTGTGATCCTCTACTATTCTCTTTACGTAAGCAAGTCCTAACCCATGTCCTTTCACATTATGAAGATCTCCAGTATGTTCTCTGTAAAACTTCTCAAATACTCGTTTTTGAGCTATCTTACTCATTCCTAATCCATGATCTCTCACTTTTATCAAAATCATATCTTTAATGTTCTCAGTAAAGATTTCGATTTCTGGTTCATCAGGTGAATATTTAATGGCATTTTCCAAAATATTAACCAACACATTTGTAAAGTGAACTTCATTTATTAAACAGGTTGTTCTTGCTGCATTATAATGCTTTACTACAGTACCTTTTCTGTCTTCTAGAATTAAGTTTACGTGTTCTATCGCATCGTCAATTACATCTGTAACCACAGTTGGTTCTTTTGTAATATCCAACTCTCTCTTTTCTAGTTTAGAAATACGCAGTACATTTTCAACCTGAGCGTGCATTCTTTTATTCTCATCCCTAATCATTTGAAGATAACGATAAACCTTTTCTTTATCTTCAATAACTTTTGGACTTCTGATAGCATCTAATGCTAAATTTATGGTTGCAATTGGAGTTTTAAACTCATGCGTCATATTATTAATAAAATCGGTTTTGATTTCAGAAATATGTTTTTGACGCAATAATTGATTTAACGCACTTGTGTATGCAACTATTATAATTAATGTAAAAACTATCGATAAAATAGTTATACTTAACAATTCAGATAATAAAAATTTCTTTTTATGCGGGAAAGTAACCGATAATTCATACCTACTATTTCCTTCATTATCCGTATAAATAGGAATACTATAAGTTGCCTCTTTATCTAAAGAATGAAATCCATCAGATTTAATCTTTGTTGGAATTCCACTACTATATATCCCGAATTCGAACTTCGTTTTAACCTCATATTCTTCAAGTTCTTTCTTCAATAATTTATAAAGCTTGTCTTTTGTAATCCTCCCTTCGATTGGAGTTAAAGCGGCAATGTCTTTATATTGAATTTGCTGTTGAACTTTATTTAAAATATCTAAACTTCCAGATTTTTCTGTTCTAATATCCGGAATAATACTTTGCCCTAAATTATTATTATCAATACCGTTGTTGTTGTTATAAACTTCAGTTACTCTTCTTGAACTAAAATTTTTAAAACGCTCACTACTGAATTTTTTATCAAAAACCGATCCATTAATATCATAATCTTCCGATGTTAAAGTACTCGAATAGACAATTGTTTTATTTGTTTTTGGGTTTCTTTGCACATAAAGTACTTCCAGTAAATCTTCTTTTTTTGGAATTTTCCCCGTACTGTCTTTTATACGGTTGTATTTGTCGTAGAAACTGTACTCTTCTTGTTGTTCCAGTTTGTCTGCAACATTTCCAATTACTTGAGTAACGTGGTATTTAAATTGCTCTTCATTATTTTTGAACGAAGAATTGAACCAAAACACTTGCACTAGAATTATCCCTATCAAGGACAGACTCATCAGTAAAACAAGTATTCTAAAAAATAATTTATTCATCGAAACAAAATTAATATTTTAACAATATACTAAATAATACATTAACCAAATATTAACATTTAAGACTGTTTTTGTTTTATATTTAAAATTTTAAGAATTTTAACAACTTCTTCTTTAGCTTTTTTAAGATTATTGTTATTAATCACGAAATTGCTCTCAGAAATTCGTTTTTCGTCATTCCACTGCATTTTCATTCTGCTTAAAACTTGTTCCCTAGTAGTTTTATCTCTCTTTATAACACGTTCTATCCTTACTTCTTCTGGAGCTGTAACGGTTATAATTACATCACAATCTTTATAACGTCCGCTTTCAAATAAAATGGCTGCTTCGTACATAACATAATCATGATTTTCATGCTTTTTCATCCAAGACTCAAAATCACTTTTTACAGCTGGATGCACAATTGCATTTAATTTTGCTAATTGTTCTTTATCATTAAAAACGATCTGAGCTAATTTTGCTCTATCTAAAACTTCTCCATCAAAAATACTGCCGCCAAAAACAGATTTCACTTCTGCTAGAATATTTTTTGATTGCATTACTCTTTTGGCACCATCATCAGCGATATAAACAGGAACGCCCATTTCTTCAAAATAGTTTGCAATAGTTGTTTTACCACTGCCAATTCCTCCTGTAAGACCAATAACTTTTGTCATTCTTATAATTTAAAAAACATACGCGGAAAAGCTTCTTGTGGTTTTTTCTTTAACAAAATCACTTTAATATATGATTTAAGAAATCCTGTTCCATAACCAAAAAATTGTTTCCACACTGCAATTACAGATAGATATCCAATCTTAATACTTTTATTTTGAATACTAGCTGTAAGAAAAATTATAACGAAATATACGAAATATAATTGTAATAAAATATCAATATTGAAAATTAACAATAAAAAAGCTAATAATAATCCTAGAATAAACAAGGTAGGAAAGAAAAAAGTTAGTTTATTATGTTCTGGATACCAGCTATTTAAAATTGGTCTAGCAATTCCAAATTTATTAACCTGAATAGAAAATTTTTCCCAATCAATT
The DNA here is from genome assembly GCF_003254625.1 of Flavobacterium ginsenosidimutans. Lineage (GTDB taxonomy): Bacteria > Bacteroidota > Bacteroidia > Flavobacteriales > Flavobacteriaceae > Flavobacterium > Flavobacterium ginsenosidimutans. The sequence goes on along the minus strand of NZ_QJRJ01000082.1, from coordinate 19,062 downwards.
CTTCTTTTGTGGTACACATAAGCTTCTTTAAACAGTCTTGTTTCAAAACCTAAATTCCATAAACGAATCGATAAATCAGGATCTTCTCCTGGATGAATGTTTCCGAAACCTTTTGATGCTTCAAAAGCTTTTTTAGAAATTCCCATATTGAAACTACGCGGCTGAAATTTGTTTATCTTCTCAGAACCACCTCTAATTCCACCAGTTGTCAAAAAGGAAGTCATAGCAAAATTGATGGCTTTCTGAATATCAGAAAAGCTATCTAGAGCTTTATCTGGACCTCCAAAACAATCTACATAATTGCTGTCTAATTCATTTCGAACTTCTGTCAAATATTGCGACGGAATAATACAATCTGAATCAAAAATGATAAAATAATCGCCTCTTGCTCTCTCCATCCCAAAATTTCTGGAATCTCCCGGTCCTGAATTTTCTTTAAAATAATATGATATATTTAATTTTCCTTGATAATTCATCACCACATCTCGACATGGAATTGAAGATCCATCTTCGACAAGAACAATTTCAAAAGCTTCATTATAATCAGATTTTGAGAGACTTTCTAAAAGCTCATCAACTTCATCCGGACGATTATACACGGGTATAATTAAAGAAAAAATCATAGCAGAATGCGCGTTATTAAAGGGTATATTTTTAATGTTGTAAAATTTTAACAAAGATATGGTATATTAACAAAAAAACCATCAACTTTTGGCTGATGGTTTTTCGTTTTACTTAGTAAAATATTGTTATTTGATACTTTCAATCTCAACAACTTCGTTTGTGTCTGCATTATAATCAACACCAGGCACTTCAAATCCGAATAGATTTAAGAAATCACTTCTATAACCAGCTAAATCACCAATTTCTGGCAATGTTTCTGTAGTTGCTTCTAACCATAATTTAGCCACTTTTTCCTGAACGTCCTCACGCATTTCCCAGTCATCAATTCTGATTCTTCCCTTTTCATCAACAGGAACTTCAGAACCATTGTATAATCTGTCTTGGAATAAACGCTGAATTTGCTCAATACAACCTTCGTGAATTCCTTCTTCTTTCATGATTTTATATAAAAGAGAAATATATAATGGAATTACTGGAATTGCAGAACTTGCTTGAGTAACTAAAGCTTTATTTACAGAAACATAAGCTTTTCCTCCAATAGATTTTAAAGAATCTTCGATAGTAAATGCAGTAGCTTCTAAGTGATCTTTTGCACGACCGATTGTTCCTTTTCTGTAAACTGCTTCAGTTAATGATGGTCCAATATAAGAATAAGCAACTGTTACAGCTCCTTCAGCCAATAAATTTTCAGCTTTCAAAGCATCAATCCACATTGCCCAGTCTTCACCTCCCATAACTGCTACAGTATTTTCAATATCTTCCTCGTTTGCAGGAGCGATAGAAACATCTGAAACTTTTCCTGTATGGAAATCAACAGTTTTATTTGTAAATGTTTGTCCGATAGGTTTTAAAACTGAACGGTGCGTAACACCTGTATTTGGATTTGTACGTACTGGTGAAGCTAAACTATAAATAACAAGATCAACTTGTCCTAAATCAGCTTTGATTAAATCTAGCGTTTCTCTTTTAATTTCGTTTGAGAAAGCATCCCCGTTAATACTTTTTGCATATAAACCTGCTTTATTAGCTTCTTTTTCGAATGCTGCAGAATTATACCATCCTGGAGAAGCTGTTTTTCCTTCAACTGGTGGTTTTTCAAAAAACACTCCAATTGTTGATGCACCAGAACCAAAAGCACTAGTAATTCTTGAAGCCAATCCGAAACCTGTAGAAGCACCAATAACTAAAACTTTTTTAGCACCAGCGATTTCTCCTTTAGATTTTACGTATTCGATTTGATTTTTTACATTTTGCTCAGCTCCCGTTGGGTGGGCAGTCAAACAAATAAATCCTCTCATTCTAGGTTCTATAATCATCTTGCAATTATTTTTTTTGTATTATTTCAATTTCAGTTTTAATTTTTCAAAAATAGACATTTTATCCTTAACCCTTTTCATATTAGCGCTCATATTGTCAATAAAATTTGGGTTTAATGCATTTTTCTTCGCTTCTTTATAAAAGTTGTAAGCGTCGGTATATTGGTTTTCATATTCCGCCATTCTACCTAATTCACTGTTATAAGAAGAGTTATCAGCGTTTTCTAAATTTGCTTTAGTAAAATCAATATGCTTTTTTGCTTCTTCATATCTTCCAATATCAATTAGCAAATAAGTATAATTTAAATATGGCGCAGGATATTTAGGATCAAATTTCATGGCCAATTTATAGTGGTAAATTCCTTTTTCGAAATCGCTTAGCTTATTGTAATAAATCCATCCTAAATGATTGTGTGCTTTTCCAAAATCAGGATACTGAGATAGTATTTCTTCTAGCAATTCTTTGGCATCTGCTGAGTTTCCCTCAGAAATTAACGAATCTGCTTTTATAAACTGATTTTCGTAAAAACTTAGACTTTCCATTGTGGTATTTTAATTCAATAATTGTTTTGCGTGATTTAATGCCGAATCTGAAATATTTGCTCCAGATAACATTTGAGCAATTTCGATAATTCGATCTTCTTGTGATAAAAGTTTCAGCTCTGACTGCGTATCGTCTCCAATAGTAGATTTAGAAACTTTGAAGTGAGAATCTCCTTTTGCTGCAATCTGCGGTAAATGTGTGATAGCAAATATCTGCATTGTTGAGCTCATTTCTTTCATAATCTCACCCATTCTGATTGCAATTTCTCCAGAAACTCCAGTATCAATTTCGTCAAAAATCAATGTTGGCAATTTGGAATATTTAGCCAAAATTGCTTTGACAGCCAACATAATACGAGACATTTCTCCGCCAGAGGCTACTTTTTTCAATAAACCGAAATCGGTTCCTTTATTGGCAGAAAATAAGAATTGCAATTCATCTTTTCCATTTTGGAAATAAGCTTCTGAAGGAAGGAGCTCCATATTAAAACGAGCATTCGGCATTCCTAATGTTTCTAAAATTGAAATTAACTGTTCTGATAATTTCGGAATTGCATTTACTCTATTTGAATGTATTTTAGATGCATAATCATCTAGTTCAGAAGCTTTTTCTTCGATAATTTTAGATAAAGAAGCTATTTCTTCGTCCATATTATCCAGCTCCAATAAAGAATTTCCTAAATCAGACTGAATTTGAAGCAAATCATCTACAGAATTTGCCTGATGTTTTTTCTGCAAATTATAAATCAATTGTAATTTTTGACTTACCAACTCCAATTGTACTGGATCATTCAATAATTTTTCTGAACAGTTTACTAATTCCTTAGAAACATCATCAAATTCAATAGTTAAACTTGTTATTCTTTCAAACAAATTCTGATATTCTACAGAAAAAGGAGCTATTTTTTGCAATGCATTTTTAATTTCATTTAAATTATGAAAAACACCAAACTGCTCTTCATTTGCAATTGCTAAAGATCTATCTAGAGATTCTTTAATTATCTCAACGTTATTTAGCTTTTCGTAGTCAGCTTCTAATTCTTCTTGCTCACCAGATTTCAATTGAGCCGCAACCAATTCATTCAATAAAAATGTATGGTATTCTTGCTCTTTTCCAGCATCGCTTTGTTTTTTAAGCAAAGCGTTCAATTTCGATTTATCTGATTTATAAGATTTAAGCAGTTTTTGATATTCAGCGATTATTTCTACATTATTTGCAATCGCATCAATAATTTTAAACTGAACATTTTCTTCTGATAATTCCTGAGTTTGCTGCTGCGAATGAATATCAATTAAATACAGACTCAAATCTTGCAATTCCTGAAGGTTTACAGGACTGTCATTTATAAAAGCGCGGGATTTACCTGAAGGCAGAATTTCTCTTCTAATGATTGTTTCATCTTCATAATCTAAATCATTAGCTTCAAAAAACTCTTTTAAATTATATTTTCCGATTTCAAATTGTGCTTCAATGACACATTTTTCTTCTTTATTTTTTAAAGAAGTAAGATCAGCTCTCTTTCCTAAAACAAGACCGATAGCTCCCAAAATAATAGATTTCCCTGCTCCTGTCTCACCTGTAATTATAGAAAAACCTTTAGAAAAATCTATAGCTAGCTTTTCAATAAGAGCATAATTTTTAATTGACAGTGAAGTAATCATAGGGCAATTTTATAAAAATAAAGGTTAAGGAAGATTATAAATTTGAAAACAGATTTTAATATTTAATCTGTGACCATTTGGTAGAATTTAACGGAGACACTTTATTTAAAACATCTGTTAAATCGGTAATTGTAATACTTGGCCCGCCAGAAAAAATAGAAACAATTTCATCTGATTTTGCATCAAAGAAAACACGGGTTATAAAAGCATTTGGCTTAACCGAATTCAATTTACCAATAAGCATTAATGAAGATTTTATTTTTTCTTTAGAAGCTTTTAAATCAACAGTCATTCCGTCTAAACCATTATGATAAGCAAACATTACCTGACGTAAGTCACTGTACGTTGGCGCAATCATATCGTTAATTAGGTAATAACGATTCTGAATTCCGTCTGCCTGACTCCAGCCTTTAAATCCGCCTTGTTGTGCTACATTGGCAATATTTTGCGCTGTTTGAAGATACTGATTTCCTGCTCCCATCTGGAAAGTATCAGCATCCATTCCTAAAATTAAATAGCAATAATAAGATACAACAGAAACCAAATTTGACTCATAAGTAGTTGGATTAAACAAGAGTGGTTCGTACTCAGTATATCTAAAATTGAAATCTTTATCGTTGTAATTTAAAACTGGAGAAGAATAAGTAGAATTAAAGATCAATCTTGAAGATTGAACTTGAATTGTTCCTGTAAATTGATCTGAACTGTTTGATGACAAAGTAATATACATCGAACAGTTAATTCTTTCATTCTGTTTAAGAGTTGCTCCAGTCCAATCTGTTTTATTTACAAATTCAGACAAAGAAGTCTGAAGCGTCTTAAAAACCTGATTGTTTGGATTTGTTAGACGTTCTGTATTAATAGTTACTGTACAGTTTAGCTGTTGAGCCTGTACAAAACCAAAGCTTAAAAATACTAATAGTGTAACTATTTTATTCATAATCGTCTATATATTTAATTTTACAAACATAAGTTGTTTCCAAATTATGCTTTCGGCGTGTATTTTAAATTTATGATTTTGAAAAATGCAGAATAACTTTATTCAAAATATCAGCCGCAACAGATTCTTTTGATTTTAATTCCATTGGTTCAATTTCAAAATTTTTGTCAATAAACGTTACTTTATTGGTTTCTTTTTTAAAACCGGCACCTTTATCTTGTAAGGAATTTAAAACAATCAAATCTAAGTTTTTTTTCTGAATTTTCAACTTAGCATTTTCAATTTCATTTTCAGTTTCTAATGCAAACCCAATCAAAAACTGATTCTTTTTGATCGCCCCTAAAGAAGATAAAATATCTTTTGTCTTTTCAAGTTCAATCGAAAATTCCTCTGTGTTTTTCTTAATCTTTTGATCTGCAACAAATTTTGGTCTATAATCTGCAACAGCCGCAGCCGCAATCGTAACATCAACTTCATTAAAATATAGATGACAAGCATCATACATTTCTTGAGCAGAAACCACATCAACGACTTTTATCAAACTGCTTTTAGCCTTATAATGTGTAGGGCCAGCAATTAAAAATACTTCTGCACCTAAACTTGCCGCTTCATTGGCAATATCAAATCCCATTTTTCCTGAAGAATGATTTCCAATAAAACGTACAGGATCTATTGCTTCGTATGTTGGACCTGCAGTAATCAGTATTTTTTTTCCTTTTAAAGGCAATTTACTTTCTAAATCAGCCTCTAAAAAGGCGATAATATTTTCAGGTTCAGCCATTCGTCCTTCACCAGACAAACCACTTGCCAATTCTCCACTTTCAGCAGGAATCATAACATTTCCGTACTGTTTTAATGCAGCAAAGCTCGATAAAGTTGAGGGATGTTTGTACATATCCAAATCCATTGCAGGCGCAAAATAAACTGGACATTTTGCCGATAAATAGGCAGCAATTAAAAGATTGTCACAGTTTCCTGTAGCCATTTTAGATAATGTATTTGCAGTAGCAGGCGCAACCAGCATTAAATCGGCCCAAAGACCTAATTCAACATGGTTGTTCCAAACTTCATCTTCATCATCCTGATTAAAGAAACTTGAATGTACTGGATTTTTTGATAAAGTAGATAATGTAAGTGGGGTTACAAAATCCTTAGAAGCAGGTGTCATGATCACTTGGACATGTGCACCTGCTTTTATAAAAAGTCGTACTAAAGTGGCTGTTTTATACGCTGCAATTCCACCGGAAACACCCAGTAAAATCTTTTTCCCGTTTAAAACTGACATTGTACTATTATTTATTTGAACTTCTGTGGTAAGTTTTACCGTCTAACCATTCTTGAACAGCTAAAGCGTGTGGTTTTGGTAATTTTTCGTAAAATTTAGAAACTTCAATTTGTTCTTTATTTTCAAAAACTTCTTCTAGACTATCATTATAAGTTGCAAACTCTTCTAATTTTTCAGTCAATTCTTTTTTAATCTCTGAATTAATTTGATTTGCTCTTTTAGCCATAATGGTAATTGCCTCATACACATTTCCTGTTGGCTCTTCAATAACTGTTTTATTGTAAGTTATTGTGTTTACAGGAGCATTCGTCTTTTTTAAATCCATGACTTTATTTTATTTAGTAAATTTTTGTAAATCTGTTTCAACTCTGGCATTCATTTCGTCTGCCTGTTTTTTGTATTTTGTATCGCTTTTAAACTTCATCAAATTAGCATAAGCAGCCTGCGCTACATGTAAACGTTCTTCCATTTTTTGAGGAATACTGTTTATTGCTAATTGGTATGCAGAATCATATTTATAAAACAATGCATCTTCTTTAAAAGGTGTTCCAGGGAAATCAGCAATAAAATTATCAAAAGCTACTAATGCTGATTTATAATCTGAAATTGTATTATAACCTTTAGCATTTTCGTATGCTTTTTTCTCCAGTTTTCCATTTAGTTTCTGTACCGTTTCGTTTGCCTGCGCAACATATTCTGAATTTGGGTAATTATCAATAAAAGCTTGTAATTTCTCTAATGCTTTTACAGTATCTGTCTGATCTAAACTATAAACTGGAGCCAATTTTGAATAGCTATATGCGCCTAAAAACGCAGCTTCCTGTACTTTTTCACTTCGTGGATAACCTGAAACAAATGCTTCAAACTGATATCCAGCTAAATAATATTGTTTTGTTTTATAATACGATTGTGAAAACATGTAAAATAGCTTTTCCGCCTGAGGTTTTCCTCGGTAAGAACTGGCCAGCTGTTCAAAAAGGCGAATTGCCTTTGAATATTTACCAGCATCATACATTTTTGTTGCCATGTCAAATTTTGCTGCAACATCTTCATTTTTCAAAGCTTTTTGATACTCACTACAAGAACAAAAAAGGGCAACAACAATTAATAGCGATACTATTTTTTTCATTTTCTTACTGTTATTATGATTTCTTAGGACAATTATGCCAAAACAAAATCACACCGAAGTTTCGGTGGCAAATTTAGTTATTAATTTAGCGACTGCAAAATAATTTTTTAGTATCTTAAAATACTAATACTTTAACAATTATTTAATGCTGTTTTTTACAAACTCATTCAGTCTTGTGGCAAGAGAATCATCTACTGAAACCAATGGAAGACGAACTGTATTATCAGCAATTCCTAAGGCTTGGAAGATTTGTTTGATTCCTGCTGGATTTCCCTGTTCAAAAATCATATCAATACTATCAGACAAAAAGTAATGCGTTTTGAATGCATCTGCAGCTTTTTTATTCAATCCTAAACGAATCATTTCTGAAAATTCTTTAGGAAAACCTTGACCAATCACAGAAATAACTCCTGCTCCACCCGCTAAAACGATTGGTAGCGCAAGCATATCATCTCCAGAAATCACTAAGAAATCTTTTGGAGCATTTTTAATAATCTGCATTGCTTGAGCCATATCTCCTGCAGCTTCTTTTATTGCAACTACATTTTTAAAATCATTAGCCAAACGAACAACTGTTGCAGGCAACATATTACTTGCAGTTCTTCCTGGAACATTATATAAGATTACTGGAACTGGAGAAGCTTCAGCAATTGCTTTAAAATGCTGATAAATTCCTTCTTGAGTAGGTTTATTATAATATGGTGAAACAGATAATATCGCTTCAAAAGCAGAAAAATCTCGTGTTTTTAATTCTTCAACAATCTGCATAGTATTATTTCCTCCAACTCCTAAAACTAGAGGCAATCTTCCTTTATTCACATCGATTACAGTCTTTATAACCAATTCTTTCTCTTCCGCTGTAAGGGTTGCATTTTCTGCAGTTGTTCCCATCACAACAAGATACTCTACTCCACCATCTATAGAAAAGTTTACAATTCGTTGTAAAGCTTCAATGTCAACTGAAAAATCTTTTTTAAATGGCGTTACAAGCGCAACACCAGTTCCTATTAATGATTGCATATTTTAATTATAATTTATTTTATATTTTTTAAATACCTAAACAATTCTGAAACGAACAGTTTATAATTTCCTAATTCTGTATTAATCATCCAACGGTTTAAACTTTGATCTGCTGCAGAAAATCCGACTTTAAATTTAGCTTTCGATTCGCTTGTTATGAGTTTCAAAATAATGTTTTCCACATCATAATAACTCAACAAAAGATCAAACTCTGAATTCATAAATTCATTCAAAAAATCTTCCGTAATTTTCCCCCTCCAATTGACATGGTTTTTACCAAAAGTTGGTCGAGAATAGGTCTCTTTTTCTTTGAATTTTTCTCTGTATGCAAGAACTTTTACGTTTTCTAAAGCAATTCCGTGAAGCGTTAGCTCTTTTATCAATTCATCTGAATGTTCGAAATTGCTTTCATCTATCAATAAACCAATAGATTGAATGTTTTTAGTAAATACTTCGCTTTTTTCTTTATTTAAATTAATATTTAATGATTTTTTTACAAAAAATTCCTTTGTATAATTTAAAAACATAGTACTTTTACTAGATTACAAAATTAATTATTTAAGTTGCATTTAAAATGGTAAAACTAAAAAAGTATAACGGATTTTTAAAACTTTTTGTTATATTCTTAACACTTTTTTTTATATTTTCCTGTAGTCCGAAAAACTACAATTTAACTAAGATCGAAGGAAAGCAGATTCCTGTTACTGAAAAGACTGCTGAAACTCCTGAAATCGAAAACTTCATTAAACCTTATCGCGATCATATTAATCAAGATTTAGATAATGTTTTGGCTTATTGCCCTGAAACACTTGACAAAAGCACTGGAAAATGGCAAACAAGTATTGGAAGCTTACTGGCTGATGTTTGTTTACAGAGAGGCAATGTTGTTTTTAAAACCCGTGAAAATAAAAGCATCGATTTATGCCTTTTAAATCATGGCGGTATTCGTGCCATTCTTCCTAAGGGAAATGTTACAACAAGAACAGCTTTTGAAATTATGCCTTTCGAGAATAATCTTGTTGTGATTGGCTTAAAGGGAGAGCAAATTCAAGATATTGCCGCTTATATTATAAAGGAGAAGAAACCACAGCCTTTGTCTGGAATGACGTTTACGATCACGAAAGAGAATACTGCTAAAAATATTATGATTCAAGGAAAACCACTTGATCTGAATAAGATTTATTATGTTGCCACAAATGATTATTTAGCAAATGGTGGCGACAGCATGACTTTCTTTGCAAAAGGTGTTCAAACATTTGACTTAAATTATAAGCTTAGAAATGTGCTGATTGATTATTTTAAAGAAGTAGATACTGTTCTGGCTCCAAAAGATATCAGAATTACCGAAGAATAAAAATTAAAGAAAAACACAAGCATTTCTGCAAAAAAATATAAAATGAAAAGAAGAGAGTTTATCGAAAAAACAGCAGCAAGTACTGCCCTATTAAGTTTAGGATTGTCTTTGAGCAGTTTTGAAACTAACGATATTAAGCATTTAACAGTTTTACATACTAATGATGTGCACAGTCACATTGATCCTTTTCCTGCTGATGATCCGCGTAATCCTAACAAAGGTGGTGTGTCTCGTCGTGCTGCATTGATTGAAACGATTCGTAAAGAAAACCCGAATGTACTTTTATTGGATGCTGGAGATATTTTTCAGGGAACGCCATACTTTAATTATTATGGTGGAGAATTAGAATTCAAATTGATGAGCATGATGAAGTATGATGCTTCAACAATTGGTAATCATGATTTTGATAATGGTCTTGACGGATTATACGCGCAACTTCCTCACGCAACTTTCGACTTTATCAATTCTAATTATGATTTTAAAAACACGGTTATGGACGGTCATGTGAAACCGTACAAAATCTTCAATAAAAACGGAATTAAAGTTGGTGTTTTTGGTGTTGGAATTGAACTTCAAGGTTTAGTAGATAAAAAATTATATCTAGAAACAGTTTACAACAATCCTGTTGAAGTTGCTCAGGATATGACAAAACTTTTAAAACAAGAACAAAAATGTGATTTGGTAATTTGCCTTTCGCATTTAGGTTACAAATATAAAGACGATCCAACTAAAATTAGCGATTTGACATTTGCTGAACAAACTCAAGATATTGACTTAATTATTGGCGGGCATACTCATACTTTCTTAGACAAACCGACAATTGTAAAAAATAAAGCTGGTAAAGATGTGCTGGTAAATCAAGTTGGATGTTACGGAATTAATTTAGGCCGAATTGATTTCTATTTAGACAAAGACAAACCGCATACTAATCAAAGTGCAACTATTGTTGTATAGGTTTTTGAATTCTAGCTTTTTCTAAAAAGTATTCTACCATAAAGAAATAAGCTAGAATTTGAGTTATATCTCGTATTAAGACTAAAACGACTGAATACGAGAAATACTCATTAAAAATATAAAAGATATCTGAAAAGATATAGCTTATTGCCATTAACGACATCAGTAAAGCAATATGTGTTCCTTTTGTGATGTAACTTACAAAACAGAAATAGCTTAATACACTCAAAACGATTCCGTAAACGGTGTAAATCATATTGAATTTTTTCATGTTGTCGAGCTGTAAACTTAAAACAGAAATTAGGAGATAAACAATAAAAACGACCACAATCGAAATAGGAAGAATATCACGTTTGGTTAGTTTTATTCTTTCGTGTTCCCTAATAAATATGGATACAATTAAAAGGTAAACAATTAAAAAACTGATTACCCCTCCAATTTCAGAACTTTCAATATCCATCAGATCGTAAACTTGTCCAACGAAACAAAAAAAGAAAATCAATCCTTCTGTTTTTCTGATCCTAAACTCACTGCTAATTAAATAATAAATAAAAATAGCAGGAAGAACAATTGCTTTGGCGTAAGTCCCAAAAAAATCCTGCTCTGTCCAATCAAAAATGATTGTACACAACAGTGCCATAAAAAACAAAATTAATGATGGTTTATTCGGTTTCATTCAATTTGTTTATAAAATCGTCTTCTGACAATATTGGGATATTTAATTTAGTTGCTTTTTCTAATTTTGCTGGCCCCATATTATCTCCTGCAACAACAAAATCTGTTTTTGCAGAAATTGAGCTTCCTACTTTTCCTCCATTGTCTTCAATGGTTTTCTTCAATTCGTCTCTTGAAAATTGACTGAATACTCCAGAAACTACAAATGTTTTACCAACAAATTTTTCTGTAGCATTTGGGTTAATCCTTTCTTCAATTTCAAATTGTATTCCGTAACTTTTTAAGCGTTCGATAATTTTTTGGTTTTCTTCGTTTTCGAAAAATTCAATTACACTTTTTGCAATTCTTTCTCCAATTTCATCAACCAAAACCAAATCCATTAATGAGGCCTTACTTAAAGCATCAATATTTTTATAATGTTTTGCTAGTTTTTTTGCTACAGTTTCTCCCACAAAACGGATTCCAAGCGCAAACAAAACACTTTCAAAAGGAATTTCTTTTGATTTCTGAACTCCGTTTACCAAGTTTTCTGCCGATTTTTGTGCCATCCTTTCCAAATGCAGAATGTCTTCGACTTTCAATTCATACAAATCGGCATAATTATGCACTAAATCATTCTTGAAAAGCAGCGCCACTGTTTCGCCTCCAAGTCCTTCAATATCCATTGCTTTTCTTGAAATGTAGTGCTGAATTCTTCCTATAATTTGTGGAGGACATCCGTAGAAATTTGGACAATAATGATTGGCTTCTCCTTCGTTTCTAACCAATTCTGTTTCACATTCAGGACAATGTGTGATGTAATTTGTTTTTTCTGAATTCTCAGGACGCTTCTCTAAATCTACTGCAATAATTTTTGGGATAATTTCTCCTCCTTTTTCAACAAAAACAGTATCGTTTATTCTAATATCTAATTTTTCAATTTGATCTGCATTGTGAAGAGAAGCTCTTTTAACAATAGTTCCCGCAAGCTGTACAGGCTCTAAATTAGCAACTGGCGTAATTGCACCAGTTCGTCCAACTTGATAAGAAATTGATTTTAATTTGGTAGAAACCTGTTCTGACTTGAATTTGTAAGCAATTGCCCAGCGAGGAGATTTTGCAGTATAGCCTAATTCTTCTTGATGCTGAATGCTGTTAACTTTTACTACAACTCCATCTGTTTCGTAAGGTAAATTATGGCGGTGAACATCCCAATAATCAATAAAATCGAAAACTTCGTTCATGCTGTTCACCAGTTTTGCTTCTTTTGGCACTTTGAATCCCCAGCTTCTAGCCGATTCTAAACCTTCATATTGAGAAGCAAACGGCAGATTATTTCCTGTAACAAAATACAAAAGACATTCTAATGGACGTTTTGCAACCTCAGCACTATCTTGTAATTTTAAACTTCCCGAAGCCGTATTTCTTGGGTTTGAATATGGCGTTTCTCCAATTTCAATTAATTCCTGGTTCATTTTTTCAAAACCAGCAAATGGCAGAATAATTTCACCTCGAATATCAAATTTATCCGGATAATTCCCTTTTAAGTGTAAAGGAATTGATTTTATTGTTTTAATATTGTTTGTTACCTCATCACCTTGAAAACCGTCTCCACGCGTTAATGCCTGAACTAATTTTCCGTTTTCGTAAGTAATGCTGATTGAAGCTCCATCGTATTTTAATTCGCAGGTATATTGCAAATCAACATTTCCTAAAACTCTCTGAATACGATTTTCCCAGTCTAAAAGATCTTCTTTAGAATAAGAATTATCCAAAGAATACATTCTATATTGGTGCGCTATAGTTTTGAAATTTTTGGTAACAGTTCCTCCCACTCTTTGTGTTGGCGAGTTTTCATCAAAAAATTCTGGATGTTTATTTTCTAAATCTTGAAGTTCTTTGAGCTTAATATCAAAATCATAATCTGAAATCGTAGCATTGTCTAACACATAATAGTTGTAATTGTGTTGATTAAGTTCATTTCGTAGTGTTTGAATGGTCTCTTGAATGCTCATAGATAATTTTAAAATATTGTAGATTATGGTAATAAATAACTTATTATCAAAATTAGAATTTATTTTTGTTCAAATGCATAAAAAATGAAAGTTTTAAAAAATCAAAAATCAGACTGCAAGTTCATGCAGTCTGATTTTCTCCTTGTCCATTATTCTTAAAAAAGAATTAAAAAAACCAACTTCCAAATGGTTTTGACGTTTTATATTTCTCACTGATAATCAACATTTTACAGTACAAATATAGAACTATTTTTGAATAATGATAAAGTCTGAACGTCTATTTAATAAATGCTCTTCTTCGGTGCATTTTACACCATTTTTACATTTGTTAATTAGTCGCGTTTCACCGTAGCCAATTGCGCTTTCAATTCGAGAAGCTTCTATGCCTTGCGAAAGGATATAATCTCTTGTTGATTTTGCTCTATTGTCTGAAAGTTTTAAGTTATAAGCATCTTTTCCGCGTGAATCAGTGTGAGATTCAATCTTGATTCTGATGTTTGGAAATTTCTGCATAATGAACACAACTTTTGTCAACTCTTCTACAGCTTTTGGTGTAATGTCGTATTTGTCATAATCGAAATAAATTGGATTTACGTCAACTTTTTCAACACCTTGCTTCTTTACAACTAAGTCATCGTAATTGCTTAATTCGAAGTTTACATTTGTGATTTCGCCACCATTTTCCTTCGTTGTTTCTACCGTTTTATCATCACTGCTATAATTTGGTTTTGCAGCAATCATTTTAACGATTTTGTTGCAAGGAACTTCAATAGCATATTTCCCATCAAAATTGGTTTTGGTTTCGCCCAAGACTTCACTAAAAGAGTTGTAAGCCATTATCGTAACATCAGATAATGGTGCTTTAGTTTTACGATCTACAGCTATTCCTGAAATACTTTGATTGCAAACTGGTTTTCCTTTTTCAAAAGAGTAAATGTCGTCATCTCCTTTTCCTTCCGCTCTATTTGATGAAAAATAACCGTAAGAATCAGTTTTATCAATTATAAAAGAAAAATCATCTTTGTTACTGTTGATTGGCGCGCCAAGATTTTTTGGTGTAGTAAAACTTCCGTCTGCTAAAAATTTACTTTCGTAAACATCTAAATCTCCCCAGCCATAATGTCCATCAGATGAAAAGTATAAAACTCCGTTTTGATAAAATGGAAACACTTCATTACCAATAGTATTAATACTTGGTCCTAAATTTTGAGGTGAACTCATCGTACCATCAGCAGCAATTTTTACGACATACAAATCTGTTTCGCCATATCCGCCTGGCATATCTGAAGCAAAGAAAAGCCATTGTCCATCTTCACTTAATGCTGGATGTCCTACAGAATAATCATCGCTGTCAAAAAATACTTTCTGCGGATTCTCTAACTTATTATTGACGATTGACCCTTTAATTATTTGAAAATTATTGACTTTTGCGTCATCAATAACCAATTTGTTTTTCTTTACAATATTGGTTGAATAATAAATCGTTTTTCCTTGGCTATCAAAACTTGCAGTTGCTTCATGATATTTGGTCATTACATTTGGAAGAAATACAGTTTCGTTGAATAAACTTCCATCTGCTGGATTTCTTTCTGCAAAATAAAGATTTAGAAAAGGCTGATTATTCCAAGTATATAATTTCTCACTGAACTTGGTTGTATCACGAGCCGAAGTAAACACTATGTTATCATTAAAAAACGTAGCTCCAAAATCTGATTTACTAGTATTGATATCTAAATTTTTAATGGTATAAAGAGGTTTTGCTTTTGCTACGCTATCCATATATTTCTTTTGGGCAACATAACGATTAGCTTCTACTTTATCTCCTTTTTTATCTAGATATTCCTTCGTGATTTTATCTGCTTCATCATAATCCATAACTGCTTTCATAGATTGAATGTAACGCAGATAGTAAATATCAGTAAGATTGTTTCCTTGAACTTCATACAATTTTCTATACCATTTAAGCGCATTTCTAGAATCAGAAATAAAATAGTATGAATCTGCAGCGTTTTTCAAAGTCTGTGCCGATGGATTTTTTATGTTTTGCAAACATTCTTCATAAGCTTTAGAAGCATCCAAATAAGAATAGTTTTTAAACAAAGCATCAGCTTTCTTCAAATTGGTTTTTTGAGCGAAACTAAACGTAACGCTCAAAATTAAACATAGGATATATAGTTTTCTCATAAGTTTTATTTTTAGAAGAATCGAGGAGATTTAATTTTGCTTTGGTTTTTCACAAATTGATAACGCAAGATGATTTCGTGTGAACCATCGTTGTATTTGTTCAATTGGCTTACAGTGTAATCAAAGGCATATCCAAGATAAAAACTTGGTGATATTTGAAAACCTGCTAGTATACTCACAGAATCATCTGTTCGATACGCTCCTCCTATGACAAACTTTTCCTGAATCATGAAATTTGCTGACACGTCTGCTGTAAG
Organism: Flavobacterium ginsenosidimutans; assembly: GCF_003254625.1. Classification (GTDB taxonomy): domain Bacteria; phylum Bacteroidota; class Bacteroidia; order Flavobacteriales; family Flavobacteriaceae; genus Flavobacterium; species Flavobacterium ginsenosidimutans. Next base: position 3,125 of record NZ_QJRJ01000082.1, on the reverse strand, counting down.
TGGTGCTCCGCTTACCGCTTTTACTAAAAATGCAGGTTTAAATTTCAAATTTGGATTTAAATCAAAAACATAACCTCCCATTAAATAGTAGTGCAGACGATCATAATCTACAGATTCTCTAACATCGTCATAGTAATCATTCTGAATAAAACTTGGAATTGAGAATCCTAAATACCATTTATTGGTATAATAATAAACCCCTGCTCCAACTGCTAGTTTCATCTGATTGTTGATGTTCTGATTTAACAAAACATCGTCATCATCGTAATATCTTCCTTTAGACCAATCGACGTTTAACATTCTCGTACCTGCTTTCAAACCAAAAGCAAGTCTTTTTTCATACCCAAGAGGTATTGAATAAGAGAAATTTCCATCAAGATATAGTTCATTAGAAGGGCCAATTTTATCATTTACAATACTTAAACCTAGACCTAATTTTTCATTTCGTAAAGGAGAATGAATTGAAAAGGACTGTGTTTCTGGTGCTCCGGAAATTCCGACCCATTGAGAACGATATAAAAGTGCTGCTTCTATGGTTCCGGTAGATCCAGCATAAGCTGGATTTACCGCCATAGTATTATACATATACTGTGTATATTCGGGATCTTGCTGCGCTGTGGCGCAAACCGTGATAAAAGAACATATTAAAATGAAATACGTTTCTAATGATTTTATATATAGTTTCATAACGATACTTATTTAGTTTAATTAATTAGATGATTAATAGAAGTGGATTATCTCATAATAGACAACCAGCCTTTTTTAACCGTTCCATCTCCAATGGTTATCACATAAAAATAAGTACCTGTTGGCAACATATCTCCTCTATTAACAACTCCGGAAACATTTGCTGTTCCGTTCCAATCATTTTCATAATGTGCTTTACTATACACTAACGCTCCATATCTGTTAAATACTTTCAACTCGTTGTTTGGATAAGATTCGATACAGTCAATTCTGAACAAATCATTTTTACCATCATTATTTGGTGTAAACTCATTGTAAACAGTCAAACAAATTGGTTCTATTGTAACCGAAGCTGAGTTATTTGAAGCATCAACATCTAACGGTGTTGAGATTTCAACCGTTGCAACACTTGTGTAATTACCGCTTGGCAATACTTCTGCAACAATTGTCAATGTTACACTTTGCCCTGCGTTTAGTGCTGGTATTGTCCAAATCTGAGTTGCTGGATCGAATGTTCCTGTCGATGCAGATGAACTTACTAATTGTAAACCACTAGGAAGCAAATCACTAACAATCGTATTTATGAAATCACCCTCGCCCACATTGTTTACTGTTACTGTAAATGTTACTTGGTCACCAAAATTAGGCGTTGGATTATCAACAGTATTAGTAATTGTTATATCTGAACAACTTGCTATAGTAACATTTAAAGTTTTAACTGTTCTTTCGTTACAATTGTTAGTATAAGCAACTGTTACTGTTCCAGGACCAATGTCTGACCAAGAAACTGTTACAGAACCATCATTTGATGTACCTCCAGAAACGATTGTTCCTCCAGTAATTGTCCATACATAATCAGATTTTCCGTTTGCAATTGAATAGGTTACTCCTTTGAAGACACATGGAGTATCATCTGTGGTTGTAAGCTGAACTGCTGCATCATCTTCAAATGCAATTGTAATTCCTAATCTTGGTCCGTTATTACAACCATTTGTTGTATTACTCAAAGCAGCTGCATAATAAGTTGTTGCAGTAAGTGGAGTATTTGCAGCTAATGGTGTTCCTCCTGTAGCACTAGTATAGAAAACTACATTTGCTTCGTTTACTAAAATATTAGCTAAAGTTGGTAAAGCTGATAAACAGAATGTCTGATTTGTTCTTGGCGTTGTAATTACACCTGGTGAATTAACACTTACCGTTACTGCCAATCTAGCTGGATTTTCGCAACCAACTGCGCTAGAAACTGCTCCATAATATACTCCTGTTGCAAGAGCTGTTGTTGCAGGAAGCGCCGTTCCTCCTGTAGCTGTACTATACCACACAACATTTGCTTCATTTACTTGAATGTCGGCAACTGTTGGTGAATTTAATGTACAGAAGTCTTGAGTTGTATCGTTAGTAGTTGGTGTCGCACTTGGATCAACTACTGTAACAGTAACTTGTAATCGAGTTGAACTTTCACATCCAGTAGCAGCATCAACAATGTTTCCGAAATAAATTCCAGAAGTTAATGGTGTTCCAGATGGAATTGCTGTTCCGCCTGTAGCAGATGCAAACCATGTTACATTGCTTTCATTCACCTGAATACTTGCAAGTGTTGGTGCACTTGTTGAACAGAAACTTTGAGAGGCATTGTTAGTAGTTGGATTTATTGTATTTCCAACTGTAACCGCTACTTGTAATCTTGTACTGCTTTCGCATCCTGTTGCTGGATCTTTTATAGCTCCAAAATAAGTTGTTCCAGTTGTCAAAGCAGTTGTAGAAGCTAAAGCTGTTCCGCCTGTTTGCGCTGTGTACCAAACTACATTGCTTTCATTTACTTGAATATTAGCAACTGTTGGATTTGTTCCTGAACAGAAAGTTTGTGTTGCATCATTAGTTGTTGGTGTAGCTGGATCAGTCACACTGATTGTTACTGCCAATCTAATTGAACTTTCACAGCCTGTAGCTGCATCAGCTAATACTGCATAATAAGTTCCACTTGTTAATGCTGTTGCCGCTGGAATTGCTGTTCCGCCTGTTGAAGCGCTATACCACACTACATTTGCTTCATTTGTCTGAATGCTTGCAAATGTCGGTGCATTTACCAGACAGAAATCCTGTGTTGTATCTGTAGTAGTTGGTGTTGCAAGATCTGTAACTGTAATTACTACAGCCAATCTTACTGCGCTTTCACAGCCTGTAGCTGCATCAGCTAAAGCTGCATAATAGGTGCCGCTTGTTAAAGCTGTCGCTGCTGGAATTGCTGTTCCGCCAGTTGAAGCATTATACCATACTACATTTGTTTCGTTTGTCTGAATGCTCGCAAATGTCGGTGCGTTTACCAGACAGAAATCCTGTGTTGTGTCTGTAGTCGTAGGCGTTCCTGGATCAGTTACGCTGATCGTTACAGCCAATCTCACTGAACTTTCACAGCCTGTAGCTGCATCAGCTAAAGC